>NZ_JBPUKY010000001.1:4800000-9366663 GCF_054729265.1 Streptomyces krungchingensis | reverse complement strand
AGACACGTCGCACACTACCATGTCGACCTGTGCCTCGAAGATCTCCTGGAGCCGTTCCCGGATGGACTCGGTCTGGTTGCTCATCTCCAGCGTGAGGTTCCCGAACATGCAGCCCGACACGGTGCCGCAGCTCTGCTGACCGGCGCGCTGGGTGGCCTCCGTCTCCTCGAACAGCGTGCGGAGCCGTTGCAGCGGTTCCGCGTCGCTGCCGAGGATCCGCGTCCAGGCCTGCTTCTGCGCGGCCCAGTGCTCGTCGATCACGGCCAGGGCCAGGGCTTCCTTGGAATCGAAGAAGTAGTAGAAGCTGCCCTTCGGCACACCGGCCGCCTTGCAGATCTCGGCCACGCCCAGGGCCGAATAGCCGCGCAGCTCGATGAGCGTCTGCGCGGCACTGAGGATCTTGTTCCTGGCATCGCTGGTGCGTCCCATGAGAGCAGTGTACGACCGGTCGTCTATCACCGACCTGTCGTCCGTCGGTTTCCCGGGTCGCGCATGGTTTTCCCCGCTCGGGGCGCCGGGCCGTGCGGGGCGAGCTGCCGGGCGCAGGCGTCCCGTGCCGCGGTGGACAGCAAGGGGCCCGCGCCGTCGAACAACCGGTAGAGAGCGGGGCCGTACCGCTCGGCGAGCTCCTCGTTGTGGGCCAGTACGTCGAGCTCGTTGGCCGCGGTGATCTCCAGGAACGCGCGCAGGTCGGCGTCGTCGACGGTGTGCTCGCGACCGGTGAAACGATCACGGAAGGCGACGGGCCGGCCGGGGTCGATCCGGGGGTAGACGGTGCCGCGGTCGCAGCTCCCGTAGAGGTGGACCAGAGCCTCGGCGCGGTCGCCGATGACCTCGGCCAGGGTCGCTCGCTCGGCGACGGGCAGCAGGTGCCGGTCGAAGCCGTCGGTTCCGTAGGCCGCGTGGCACATCCCCGCGGCCTGGACCGCTTCGTCGGCCCCCCAGTCCGCCAGCAGTTCCCGGACACGGCACAGGTGTGCCAGCAGGGTGCCTCCCGGGTGGGGGATCCCGGCGGCCCCATGAGCGCGCAGGAAGGACTCGACGCGGGACCAGCGGGGTGCGGTCTCGGCGGGGTCGGCCGTGTCGGCGTGATGGGTCATGTCGGCCGCATCGGTCCTGTCGGCCGCATCGGTCCTGTCGGCCGCATCGGTCCTGTCGGCGGCATCGGTCCTGTCGGCCGCATCGGTCCTGTCGGCCGCATCGGTCCTGTCGGCGGCATCGGCGTCGTCGGTCACCTCATGAGTCTTAGTCGTGGCCCGGCCGCGGAGGCAACCCCTGCGCCAGTTGGGCGGCGGCGCTGTCCAGCAGCATGTCCAGGGCCGTCGGATAGGCGCTGGTGACCATGCGGGTGGCGAGCAGAGGTGCGGCCTCGGCGATACGGGGGTGAGTGGCGGCGGGCAGTCCGGCGTACGTGGAGCGCCACATGGCCTCGTCGGCGCGCAGCGCGGCGCTGGGCAGGGCGAGGGAGGCGGCGTCGAGCGCGGCGAAGGCGAGCGTCTGGTCGATGAAGGCGTGGTAGATCCGCACCGTGTCGGGCAGCGGGAACCCTGCGGTGCGCAGCACCTCCAGCACCGCCTCGTCGGCCGCCAGCTCGTTCGCCCGGCCACTGACACGGCTGGCGGTCAGCTGGGCGGCCTGAGGGTGGGCGACGTACGCGGCGTGGATGCGCAGTCCCACGGCGCGCAGGTCGGCCCGCCACTGCCCCGTCGGCCGCCAGCCCCGCAGGGCCCGCCCGATGAGGGCGTCGCCGATGGCGAGCGTCAGGTCGTCCATGCCCCGGAAGTAGCGGTAGAGCGTGCTCGGGTCGCAGTCGAGTGCCAGGCCGAGGCGGCGTGCGGTGAAGCCGGCGCTGCCGTGCTCGCGGAGCATGCGCAGCGCGGTCTCGACGATCAGCCGCTCGGACAGCACGGTGCCGCTCCGGGTGGGGCGGCGGCGTCGCCGCTTCTCCTCCGGCACCACGGGTTTCGCCACGGCGGCCTCCTCAGCGGACCTCTTATGCCAACGCCATTGACCTTACGGGACGCCGGGGCGTTGTATCTGCCGCGAGGGGCGCGCCTCGTTCTCCGTAGGACCGACAGGGAGTTCTTGCCATGCGTGTACTGCTCGTGGGCGCCGGTGGCGTGGGCACCGCGATCACCCGGATCGCGGCCCGGCGCACCTTCTTCGAGGCGATGGTGGTCGCCGACTACGACCCGGCCCGGGCCGAGGCCGCGGTCGCGGCCGTGGGCGACGACGGCCGGTTCGTGGCGGCCCGTGTCGACGCGGGTGACACCGCGGCGGTCGCGGAGCTGCTGGCACGGCACCGCTGCGACGTGCTGCTGAACGCCACCGACCCGCGCTTCGTCATGCCGCTGTTCCAGGCGGCACGGGCGGGCGGCGCGGCCTATCTCGACATGGCGATGTCGCTGTCCCGCCCGCACCCGGACCGGCCGTACGAGGAGTGCGGGGTCAAGCTCGGGGACGCCCAGTTCGCGGAGGCCGCCGACTGGGAGAAGGCGGGCGCGCTCGCACTCGTCGGCATGGGCGTCGAGCCGGGCCTGTCCGATGTGTTCGCACGGTACGCGGCCGACGAACTCTTCGACGAGATCGAGGAGATCGGCGTCCGCGACGGCGCGAACCTCACCGTGGACGGCTACGACTTCGCGCCGTCCTTCAGCATCTGGACCACCATCGAGGAGTGTCTGAACCCGCCCGTCGTGTACGAGGCCGGGCGCGGCTGGTTCACCACCGCGCCGTTCAGCGAACCCGAGGTGTTCGACTTCCCCGAGGGCATCGGTGAGGTCGAGTGCGTGAACGTGGAGCACGAGGAGGTGCTGCTCGTGCCGCGCTGGGTCGACGCCCGCCGCGTCACCTTCAAGTACGGCCTCGGGCGGGAGTTCATCGAGACGCTGAAGACACTCCACCTACTCGGGCTCGACCGCACGGAACCGGTGACGGTGCCGGGCGCCGACGGCCCGGTCTCCGTGTCGCCCCGGGACGTCGTCGCGGCCTGTCTGCCCGACCCGGCGACGCTGGGCGAGCGCATGCACGGCAAGACCTGTGCGGGCACCTGGGTGCGCGGCAGCAAGGACGGCGCACCGCGCGAGGTGTACCTGTACCACGTGGTCGACAACCAGTGGTCGATGGCGGAGTACGGCTGCCAGGCGGTGGTGTGGCAGACGGCGGTCAATCCGGTCGTCGCCCTCGAACTCGTCGCCACCGGCGCCTGGACCGGTTCGGGCGTCCTCGGTCCGGAGGCCTTCCCGGCCGCCCCCTTCCTGGACCTGCTGACGGCGTACGGCTCTCCGTGGGGCATGCGCGAGCAGTGACCCGTACCGGCGGTGGCAGCCGGCGGTCGGACGTCCGGCAGGGCCGGGCGTCCGGTGCGGTGGTGTCCCGGCAGGCCTCGGGGGTGACTCAGAGGTCCGCGGAGCGCGGGGTGTGCACCCAGGCGTCCGCCTCGACGGCGTCGCGGACGTCGGCGGGGCGTGCGGTGCGTACCCAGCCGTCCGGCGGGATCCGGCCCCGCCGCTTCAGGGCGTGACCGTGGCGGGCACGGGCGCCCGCCGAGGCCTCACGACGCGGTACGCGCGGCCCGCAGGTGCTGTGCCGTCTCCGCGGCCCGGTACCCGGGCGCGACACCGTCGACCAGCAGGAGGTCGCCGTCGATGTGCCGGGTGCGCAGGGGCAGCAGCTCCTGGTACGCGGGCGAGTCGTACCAGGCCCGCGCGTCGGCGAAGGAGGGGAAGACGAGGATGACGATCGCGTCCGGCCAGCTGCCTTCCCGGACCTCGCGCTCCGGTGCTCCGTGGACGAGGAACCGGCCGCCGAACGGGTCGAGGGTGTCCTGCACGCGCTCCATGTACGTCAGGACCTCTTCTTGGGGCTCGGCGGTCGGGCGCAGGTTGGCGATGGCGTAGGCGGGCATGCGCTGTCTCCTCTTGTTCGCGGCGCTCCGCACTCGAGCACCGAAGTCCGGTGCGGATCGCGGCACTTGGCTGCCGCTCCGCACGGACAACACTGCCGGGTCGTACCGCGACGGTCGATTACCCGGGGGGTAATGGGCGCCGGAGTCAGGCGGTCACCTTGGCGATGAACGCGGCCAGGTTCACCACCGTGCGCTCGATCTTCTCCTCCAGCGTGAGCGACTCGTGGAGCCTGGCGCCGAGTCCGGCGTCCTTCTTGCCCCGCACGTAGAGCGAGCAGCAGAGGTCGCTGCACATGTAGATGCCCACCGAATTGCCCTGTTGCCCGGCCTTGCCCGCCCTGGGGGCGACCATCAGGGAGACGCCTCCGGTGTGGGTGGTCAGGCATATCGAGCACATGCTGCGCCGCGTCTGCCCGAAGGCGGGGCTGCCGGCCCGCAGCCGGACGGCTCTCGGCCGGCCGTCGAGCTCGGTGACGAGGTAGGCGCGGTCGGGGGCCTGGGGGTCACGCCAGCCGAGGTGGTCGAGGTCGTCCCAGGGCGTCTCGGCCAGCTCACGGGGGACGGACAGGCGCTTCGCCTCGCCCTTGGTGCAGTTCACGAACGCGGCGCGGATCTCTTGCTCGGTGAGTGGCTTCATGAGACGTACGCTAATTTGCCTAAAGCTTTTAGGCAAATGCATAATGGCCTCAGGCTCGTGAAGGGATAGTCATGGCAGGACGTGTAGGACTGACCACCGAACGACTGGTCCGGGCAGGGGCCGAACTGGCCGACCGCGAAGGCTTCGACCAGGTGACGGTCTCGGCGCTGGCCAGGCAGTTCGACGTCAAGGTCGCGAGCCTGTACTCGCATGTGAAGAACTCGCAGGACCTCAGGACCAAGATCGCCCTGCTGGCCCTGGAGGAGCTGGCCGAACGGGGGGCCGATGCCCTGGCCGGGCGCGCCGGCCGGGAGGCGCTGGCCGCGTTCGCGAACGTCTACCGCGACTACGCCCGCGAGCACCCCGGCCGGTACGCCGCCGCCCAGCTGCGGCTCGACCCGGAGACGGCGGCGGCGAGCGCCGGGGTCAAGCACGCGCAGATGATGCGGGCGATCCTGCGCGGTTACGACCTGACGGAGCCGGAACAGACGCACGCGGTACGTCTGATGGGCAGCGTCTTCCACGGCTACGTCAGCCTGGAGACGGCCGGAGGGTTCAGCCACAGTGCTCCCGACTCGGAGGAGTCCTGGTCATGGGTGCTGGACCACCTCGACGGGCTGTTGCGGAGCCGGCCCGCGTCTTGAGCCGGCCTGTTTCTTGAGCCGGCCCGTTTCCTGAGCGGTCCCGGGGCCGGGCCGGAGTCCGCCCGCCCCTCGCCGTACCGCAGATCCCGACATCCGCACCACCGAGATCCACACCACCGGGCAGGAACGATGAACAGCAAGCACCACTGGATCAGCACGCCCATCACCGCGGAGATCGTGCGCGGCGCCCTAGAACTGGAGCACACCGCGCACGGTGTGCTGCCGCACCGGCTGCCGGGCTGGGCCCGTGCCCAGTGCTCCGACGGGCAGCTCGCCATGGCCGAGTCCCAGCCGTCCGGCGTACGGCTGGCCCTGCGCACCCGGGCCACCGCCCTGGAGCTGGACGTCCTGCCCACCAAGCGGGTCTACACCGGCGCCCCGGCCCGTCCGGACGGGGTGTACGACCTGCTCGTCGACGGACGTCTGACGAGCCAGGCGTCGGTGAGCGGCGGCAACGTCCTGACCATCGATCTGACCACCGGAACCGTCGATCACCGGCCCGGCGCGGCGGGAACGCTCGCCTTCACCGACCTGCCCGACGGCGTCAAGGACGTCGAGATCTGGCTCCCGCACAACGAGAGCACCGAACTCGTCGCGCTGCGCAGCGACGCCCCCGTCGAGCCGGCGCCGGACCCGGGCCGCAAGGTGTGGCTGCACCACGGCAGTTCGATCAGCCACGGCTCCGACGCGCAGAGCCCGACCGGCACGTGGCCCGCGCTCGCCGCCGCGCGCGGCAGGGTGGAACTGATCAACCTCGGTCTGGGCGGCAGCGCGCTGCTCGACCCCTTCACCGCCCGCACCCTGCGGGACACCCCGGCGGACCTGATCAGCGTCAAGATCGGCATCAACGTCGTCAACGCGGACCTGATGAGGCTGCGCGCGTTCACCCCGGCCGTGCACGGCTTCCTCGACACGATCCGGGACGGTCACCCCACTGCACCGCTCCTGGTCGTGTCGCCCATCCTCTGCCCCATCCACGAGGACACCCCCGGCCCGTGCGCCCCGGACCTCAGCACACTCGGTACCGGACGGCTCCGGTTCGCGGCCATGGGAGACCCGGCGGAGACGGCGAGCGGGAAGCTGACCCTCACCGTCATCCGCGCGGAACTCGCGCGGATCGTGCGGGAACGCTCGGCCGGCGACCCGCATCTGCACTACCTCGACGGCCGTGACCTCTACGGCGAGGCCGACTTCGCCGAACTGCCCCTGCCCGACCGGCTCCACCCGGACGCCGCCACGCATCGGCGCATCGGTGAGCGCTTCGCCCGGCTGGCCTTCACCGGCGACGGAGCCTTCGCGGACGGCACGACCTGACAACGGCGGGCCGTCGGTCGCGCGTTCCGCTACGCCGTCGGATCCGCGTCGCGCGCGGCGTCCCGTGCGCGCAGCCAGGTCTCGAACTCGCCGGCGACGATGCGCTCGTCGTGCACGCCGGTGGCGGCCTCGGACGCCAGCCAGACGATGGGCGGCCCCATCACCTCGGGCTCCAGGAACTGCCGTCCCTCGGGCACGGAGTCCAAGGGCAGCATCCCCGTCACGGTCGGCCCTCCGGGCAGCAGTTGGTTGACGGTGACACCCGTGCCGCGCAGGTCCGCCGCCATGATCCGGGACAGGGCCTCGCTGCCGGCGCGCGAGGGTCCGTAGGGGACAAATCCGGCCCGGTGCATGGTCGATTCGCTCACCGAGATGTTCACGATGCGGCCACCGCCGACGGCCAGCATCCGCGGGGTGACGTCGCGTGCCACGAGGAAGTAGCCGGTCAGATTGGTGTCGATCACCGCGCGGAAGCCGTCGGCCGACACGTCCCAGAAGCCCTGCGGGTGTGTCATGAAGCGCGGGTTGACCGTGCGCATGCCGATTCCGGCGTTGTTCACGAGCATGTCGATGCCGTCGAGCCGGGACCAGGCCAGGTCGACCGCCTCGGCCACCGAGGACTCGTCGCGCACGTCCATCTCGATGCCGATCGCCCCGGCGAGCCCGGCGGCGACCTCGTCCGCCCGCCTGCCGGACCGGCCGGTGAGCGCGACCGCCGCCCCGGCCTCGGCCAGGGCTGAGGCCATGGCACGTCCCAGCCCGCTCGTCCCGCCCGTCACCAGCACCTTCATCGGTTGGTCTCCGTCCCACGACCCGCGTGTCGGCCCGCGCGCCGCGGGCGCTCCGGCACCGTCGACGCGCTCGTGAAGGCGACGCTAGATCTTGGAGCGCCCTCCAAGTCAAGCGACGGCGCGGCGGGGGCCACACGCTCGTGCGCGCCCGCTCGGCCCCGGTCCCGTCGACCGGACCGGGGCGGCACGCACCACCGAGCCGACTTCCCCCGCCGAGACGGCGTCCCGTTCATCCGGACGGGCGGGAACAGGGCCAAGGTGTTCCGTCGAGGAGGGCCGCGCCCTCCGGCTCCGCGGCCGCCGCCTCCGACAGGGCCGGGTCCGTCCTCGGCCCGACCCCCTTCGCCGGTGTGCCGTCAGCACCCCGCTCGATCTTCGGCGGGACGAACAGGTAACCGACGTTGCGTACGGTGCCGATCAGCGACTCGTGCTCGGGTCCGAGCTTCGCGCGGAGCCTTCGTACGTGGACGTCGACCGTCCTCGTGCCGCCGAAGCAGTCTCACTCGCTTGCGTCCGCCCAGGACGTGGAACAGATACTCCCCCACCCCAAGAGATTCCTGCGGCACGGTCGAAAGCGTCGGACGAGGCCTCGCAGAGGCGAACACCCACGCGCCGGCGCCGCCCGGATGCGGCGCTCGTGTTTCAGCCGGAGACCCATGGGAAGTCGTGACGAGTCGGACATCAGGGTCACCAAGAGGGAGGTGCGACCCCATGTCAACAGGGACAATCCTCGCCATCGTCATTCCCGTGGTGGTGGTGATCGCCCTGCTCGCCGTGGTGGTGTCGATGCTCATGCGCCGCAACCGGCTGCGCGAGCGTTTCGGCCCGGAGTACGAACGCACGGTGGAGGAGGCCGACAGCCGCACGGCGGCCGAACGGGAGCTCAGGGCCCGCGAGAAGCGGCACGACTCGCTGGACATCAAGCCCCTGGACCGAAACGTCCGGGACCGGTACGCGCGGGACTGGACCAGCGTGCAGGAGGAGTTCGTGGACCGTCCCGAGGACTCCGTGCACGACGCCGACCGCCTGGTGACGTCCTTGATGCACGAACGCGGTTACCCCACCCAGGACTTCGACCAGCAGCTCAAGGACCTCTCGGTCGAACACGGCCGCACACTCGAGCACTACCGGGCCGCCCACGAGGTCGACGCGCTGAGCACCGAGCACAGGGCGACCACCGAACAACTGCGGGGCGCAATGGTCCACTATCGCGCCCTGTTCGAGGAGCTGCTCTCCGACGGCGGCGGCGCCCGCCACGCCCGGGTCTGAGTACCCGCCGCACGGACCGCCACCGTCCGAGACACCGAGGCTTCCGGAACGGAGAAGACATGCGACGCGCACGCACACCCGACAGCGCCCGAAAGAGCGGCCTGTCGACCGAGGATCTCGCCAGGCCCCGCGAAGAGAGCACCGAGGAGGCGACCGACGCCCGACGCGACGCGCCCATGTTCCCCGGCGAGAGCACGGGCTCGGCGGACAGCGCCCCGGTCACCCCGGCGGGCAGCTCCTCGGAGTCCCCGGCAGACAGGTCTTCGGAGCCACCTTCCGCCACGCGCTCGGACACACCTACGCGTACGCCCCCGGACACCGCGACGGACAGGACCCCGGACTCCGCGACGGACGCGGCGGACGCGGGGACCGCGCCCACGGCGACGGCCCCCGCCGCACACCCCGACACCCGCACGCGACCCGAAGAGGCACACGCTCCGCGGGAGAACGGCGACGCTCGGGGCGACGACGACGTACAGCTCCTCAGCCGGCAGGACGAGGAAGGGTTCCGCGCGCGCTGGCAGGAGACGCAGAGTCAGTTCGTCGACGACCCGCGCGATGCCGTGCACAGCGCGGACGCTCTCGTGGCCGACGTGATGCAGGAGCTGGCCTCGACGTTCGCCGATCACAAGCGGGAGCTCGAGGACCAGTGGAACCGGGGTGAACAGGCCGACACCGAGGATCTGCGGCTGGCCCTGCACCACTACCGCTCGTTCTTCAACCGTCTCCTCGCGGCCTGAAGCGTCCCGTCGCCTCAGCGTTGGGGGTGCTCCGTGGCCCCCGCGGCGCCGAGGCGACCCGCGCGAGGGGCACCGGTCCAGCGGGTGAGGGCGGCGGTGGCTTCGACACGGTCGGCCGGGGACAGTTCCGCGATGGTCGCGTGATGGTTGCCGCCGTCCGCCCACAGGACCCGGGAGTCGCGGGGGCCGGGGCGGAAGGCCTCCGCGACGGAGGGGTCCTGGGTGCCGTTGACGAAGAGCAGACGGGTGCCGTGACGGCGGACCCAGCGGTCGATGTCGGGCATGGCCTCGGCGTCGAAGGTCATGGGGATGTCGCGGGGGACGAAATTGCGGGGTTCGATGGCGCCCGGGTGGCGCAGGAGCCCGGCCAAGTGCCTCTGGGGGACGTCCAAGTACCCGAGTTGGGTGCCCAGTTGGTAGAAGTACGGGATGAAGTCCTGTGCGACCGTGTCCGTGTAGAGGGCCAGCCCGGCGACATCGTCCAGCCACGCGTACAACTCGTCGGTGGTCGCGGTCGCGGTGGGGATGACGGCCGCGTCCGGGGCCTCGGAGTACTGCCAGAACATGAACGGCGCCCGCAGGACGGCGGTTTCGAGGGCCTTGTCGGCGCTGCCGACGATACGGAAGGTCCTGCCGGTGGAGGCGGCCCAGGCCTCGTACCGGGCGACCATGCCCTCGCGGCGCAGCAGGATCTGCCGCTGCGCCTCCTTGAGGGCGTCGCGGCACTCGCGGGTGCCCACCGTCTCCAGGAAGCGGACGTACGCCGAGTCCTCGCGGTCGTCGACGTTGTTCGGGGCGGAATACACCACGCTGCCGTCCACGTCGTGGGGGTGGAACCGGCGGTGGTACACGGTGGCCATCCCTCCCTTGCTGCCACCGGTGGAGATCCACGCCCCGCGGTGCAGGCCGCGGAAGAGACGCACGACGCGGTGGTGGTCGTCAGCCGCCTGACGGATGGTCAGGAAATCGTAGCCGTGTGCCGCCGGGCGCGAGATGCCGAAGTACCGGTGCTCCACCTGGATCTGGTTGCCGCCGAGCAGCACGGCCGGCTCCGTCCGCCTGGGCTTGAGCACGGCCTCGTAGCCGGTGGTGAACAGCACGGTGGGCCGGTCCACGGAGGTGTGCAGGAGCGTGAGGCGCTGCTCGAACGAGCCTGCCGAGGGGTCCGTGTGGTCGACGGGCTGGCGCAGGCCGAGGACGAAGAAGCGGTAGCCCGGCTCCGCCCCGGCCAGTTCCTCGATCACCCTGAGTCCCGGCAGGGCCCGCAGGGCGTCCAGTACACCGTCGCCCGTGGGACCGGCCGGACGTGCGGCCGCGGCCGCCGGGTTCGCGGTCACGGTCGCCGCGGCGGTGAGGGCCGCCGCGGAAGCCGTCGAAGCGAGCAGATGCCGTCTCGTCCACGTACGCATCCTGAGTCCTTCCCGAGCGGGGCGGCGCCGGTGTCACCAACTCCCCGGCGCGGCACCACGGTCTGTGTCGCTGACCGCTTCAGTACATCCGCCGGACCGGTGCGCGAAGATCCCGCTCGTTGGGGAAGTGCCTCCCTCTGACGGGGGAGACGACGCTCCCGTTCCCCCGCTCCGTCGACACCGCTGCGCGGCTGTCAGCGGCATTCACTTGAGCGCACCGTCACCTCAACGCACGTTCGCTCGACGCCCGTTGGCCGGTCCCTCCGTGCCGACCCGGCCGTAAGGAGGGGCCGGTGGCGGTCGTGCCGAGAACGGCACCGTCTCAGGCGGCGACCCGCTCGGGCGAGATCAGCCACCGCCAGCGTGGACGCTCCGCCAGAAGCGTGGCCGCTGCCATCGCGCTCACCACGAGCGCGGCCCAGAGGGGCCAGGCCACCCAGGACGAGACCACGGCGGCGGCGAGTTGCAGGAGCACGAGCAGGATGGTGACCGGACCCGGCACCGCGACGATCACGTTCGCCTTGTCCCCCGGGGTGGAGAGGACCGTCGGAAGCCCGATCAGCACGACCACGGACAGCACAGCGAGAAGCCAGGAGTAATCCGCCAGCGCCCAGGGGGTCGCCACCCAGGCGACGATCTCCGTCGCGAAGCGCAGCACGGACGCCGTCCGGTCGTCCGGTCGCCCCGAGGTCGTTCCCCCACCCGCAGCATCGGTCACACCGGGACCCTCTCACGGCACACCGCCCACTGTCACCGGTCCGCCGAGCGCACACCCGGCTCCCGCCGCGGCGAGACACCTCGGGGTGCGCCACACCCCTCCCCGCCCAGCACACTCGCCACCGCCGACAGCCCCTCCCGCCCCACCGCACAGCAGCAGGTCACGACCGCCTCCGCCCTTGCCGACAAGGTGTACGCGCCTGCCGCGAATGCTCCCGCGGGCCGTGTCCGCACGCTTCCTGCGCGCCCTCCGCGCGGACACACTGGGGGGCTCGGAAGACGGTTCCGAGTGTGCAGGGGGGATACGACCGTGACCGATCCGAAGAAGCCCGCGCAGCAGCCGGCCGCCGAGAAGAAGGCGCAGGGAGCGAAACCGAAGCAGACGGCACCGCAGCGGAGCACCGCCGTGGAGAAGCATCCCGTCGCCGAGGGCCTGGTCGAGGCGCTCAGGAGGCAGGACGTCCTCCTCGCCGCGCAGGCCGCCGACCAGGAGGTCGCGGCGGAGTCCGACGTCACCGACGAACTGGCCAAGGGCGGGCCGGCGTTGGGGTCGTTCGTGGAGGCCGTCGGGCTCGCGGTCGCCAAGGCCCAGAGCGAGCTGGACAAGTCGCTCGTCAAGACGGCGCAGGCGCTGTCCGAACAGAAGATCCGTGTGATCTCGATCTACGAACAGGTCCTGAACGACGACGGCGTCATGACCCAGGGAAACGCCCTGGAGTCGGAACTGCCGCTCATCAACTTCCTGATGCCGACGGCGTACGCCTGGAAGCGGGTGTACCTCGAAGCGGACATGAGCGTCAGCGAGTTCAACGGCAAGAACGGCCTCAACATCCAGAGTTCCTCGCTGTACGCGTATGCCGCGGCCAACGCGAATTTCGGGCTGTTCAACGTCACCGGATCGGTCAGCGGCGGGTTCGGCTACAGCAACACCAACCTGAACGTCGGCTCCACCGTGAGTCGCGACACGGCGGCGGGCAGCCTGCACCTGGAGGCCACTCTGGAACCGCGCGCCGATGTGCAGCTGCCCCGGCCCTTCGTCATCCAGAAGGGGCCCCGGCTGGTCCTGTCCAGCGGCACGGTCACGGACATCGCCGGCAAGGATCCCGACAACAGGCCGGTCGTGATCGGACGGCAGACCACGCTGACCGTGGAGTGCAGGCGCCCGGACGGGTCCGCCAACTCCGGGAGGACGCTGAGCATCCGGGTCGATCCCGCGGGGCTCGCCTACGAGCTCAGCTCCACGACGACCGGGGCGGACGGCAAAATCACCGTCACGCTCAAGCGGACGGGCGCCCTGTACGACAACGGCGCACCCCCGGTGGACGCGACGATACGGGTGTCGCTCGGCCTGGTCTCCGAGTCGATGTCCCTGCGGTTCTGAGCCGTGGCGGCGACGAATCTGCTGGACTGGCACCGCCCGTTCGCCGACGGCGTGCGCTGGCGACTGACCGATCTGGGTGTGGAGGTCGAGGGTGCGGGTGTGGAACGCACCAAGGGCGAGCCCGCGACCGTGACCCGGGTGTGGAGACTGTTCGGCGCCGCCATCAACCAGACGACCCGCCGGCGCAGGTTCCCGGCGGAGCTGGTGGTGGCCACGATCTGCACCGAGTCCGGTGGCCGGGCCGATGCCGTGCGTCTCGAACCCGGTTACGTGAGCGACGAGCAGACACCCCACAAGGTCAGCCCGGGGCTGATGCAGACCCTCATCAGTACCGCGCGCGAGGCGTTGCGGACGACGGTGGACCGCGCCTGGCTGCTCGACGGCGCCCATTCGATCGAGGCGGGGTGCGCCTACCTGGCACGGCAGTCGGCGAAGACGTCGTACGATCCTCCGCTGGTCGCGGCCGCCTACAACTCCGGCGGAATCCACCACCAGACGGGCAGTCAGAATCGTTGGAAGCTCCGCCAGTTCCCCATCGGCACGGGCGAGCACTGCGACCGGTTCACCCGCTTCTACAACGACGCGGTGGTCGTCCTGGGAGGCTCGCCGCTGCGTCCGGCGATGTCACACCAGGACCTGCTGCGGGAGCAGGTGCGCCCATGACCGGACTTCCGGCCCTGCTGGGGGCGATCGCCGGCTCTCTCCGGCGCACACAGCGTGTCCTGGACGAGCACACCCGGGCGTCGCTGGAGGCGTTCGGGGAGACCGGACAGCCGCCGAACGGGCTTGCCCTGACCCGCACACGCATCGAAGTACACACGCGGGGAGCCCGGTTGACCGTGTCCGTGGTGTTCCGGCCCACGGCCCTGGTCGACTTCGCGGACGCGCTGGACGACGACGGCATGCCTCTCGGCGGTCCAGCGGCGGGGGTCCGCCGAGCGGGGCTCACCGGCGCGGCGGCCCCCGGCAACGCGGGGGCCCGCGGAGCGGGGTTCGTCGGCGCCGCGGTCGGTGGTGCGGCCGAGCACGGAGCGAGAGTCGGCGGCACGACGGTCGGTGGCGCGCTTGCGGGACCCCCGCGGTGATCGTCTCCGTACGGGGACAGGTGCGGATGCCCGGAGGCGCGTCCGCCGAAGGGTGCACCGCCTCGCTCTGGCAGCACCATGCGGGCGAACTGCTGGATCGGGGGCGTGCGGCCTGCTCCAGGGAGGGCGGCTTCAGCGCCGAGGTCTCCCTGCCGGACGACACCGTGTGGCCACCCGTCGTCCTCGTGCAACTCGACCGGGCCGGACGGGTTCTGCCGACGCGCCCGGCTCTCGTCCGCTTCCCGCCGCGCCCGACGGCAGGGCCCGGCGTCATCGACGTCAGCGTGACGGAGGCGTTCACGACCGAGCCGACCCTCGGTGAGGTCGCGGCGTCCGTCGCCACGGCCGCGGGGGCCATGCAGCGGGAGCTGTCGCACTATCCGGTACCGGGCGGCGCGTTCAACGCCGAGGTCGAGATCGCCCTGCCGGTCGCCACCGGGGTGGACGAGTTGGGCCGCTTCCGGGTGCGCGTCGTGGACGCGGCGGCCCCGGAGGGGCAGCCGCTGCGGCTGACCGTGCGGCCCGCCCCGGGCGCGCCGGCCGCGACGCCCGCGCCGCCACCGGTCGATCTGGAGCCACTCGGACTGCTCAACTCGTACCAGCTGCGCAGGCTTCGAGACCTGAGGATCCATGACCTGGCCGAGCTGGCGACGCTGCTGGGGCGTCCGGCGGCGCGGCTCGCCCTCGTCCCGCTGGACCTTCCCGAGACCCCGATCGCCGACTGCCACACCCTGTTGTTCGGGTCCGGTCTGCCGGTGGCCCTCGCGCTGGCCCTGGTCCAGGTCGGTGTGCGTTCCGTGGCGGTGTTCCTCGCCGCCGACCCGAAGGATCTTGCGGAGCGGATCAGGACGCGCTGGCCGACGGACGCGGAGGGTGTCGCCCGCTGGCAGGAGCGGGTCCGTGCCCTCATGCTTCCGCGCGGACCCGACTGAGCGGGCCACGGCCCCCACTCGGTCACCCCCGCACGACCCCGGTGATCCCGTCGGCCCCGCACGGCAGCGGCGATCCCGTCAGCCCCGCACGGCCCCTGCGATCAGGAGGTGAAGCTCCTCCGCCGTGTCGTCGAGGGGCTGTGTGCTGCGTTTGGCACGGCACATGGCCACGGTGCCCTCGACGGCCGCCACGACGAGGGTCGCGAGCCGTGCGGCCCGTGCGGGTTCGACGCCGTGCTCGCGCAGGGACGCGGCGAGGAGGCGCTCCCAGCTCTCGAAGACCTCCTCGGCCGCGGCGAGTGCGGGAGGGATCTCGGTGTCCGGGGGCTCCTCGATCGAGACGGCCGGCACCGGGCACCCTGCGTGCCTGCGGGCACTCACCGCGCACCGCACGAGGATCGCGCGCGGCTACGGCGCCACCACCGCCGAGGAGATCGAACCCGTACGGCACGGCTTCGACATCGCCGTCGAAGCCACCGGGCGCGTCGACCAACTCGCCCTCGCCGTACGGTCGCTGGTGCCGGAGGGTGTCTGCGAGTCGGCGGGCAATCACTTCCGCGCCGGCGAGCTGCCCGTGCTCGACATGTACCTCAGCGGCGTCACCCTGCGCATCGCGCGTGACAACGTACGCCACCACATCCCCGACGCCCTCGAACTGGCCCGCTCCGGACGCGTCGCTCCCGAGCGGGTCGTCTCGCACGTCCTCGACTGGGAGCAACTCCGCGACGCGCTGCCGGAGAAGCACCTCAAGCCCGTCTTCGTGCGCTCCTCCGTCTGACCGCCGGACGGACGGCGCTCGCGCCGGGCACGACGCCCGTCACGTTCCGGCGCGATGGGCGGAGTCCAGGAGGGCCAGATCGTCCTCGGACAGACGCAGCGCGCCGGCGGCCACGTTGTCGACGAGATGGCCGGGGTCGCCGGTGCCGGGGATGGCCAGCACGTGCGGCCCCCGGTGCAGCGTCCATGCGATGCGGACCTGTGCCGTGCTCACTCCGTGCGCGCGTGCGACGGCGCGCACCTCGTCGCTGTCGGTGCCGATCGCACCGGCCTGCCGTCCCGTGCCGGCGATGGCGTAGAAGGGCACGAACGCGATGTTCCGCCGCCCGCACGCGCGGAGGAGTTCGTCGTGTTCGGGCCCTACGCCGATGCCGTACATGTTCTGGACGCAGACCACCGGCGCGATCGCGCGGGCCTCGGCGAGGTGGTGCGGCTGGATGTTCGACAGGCCGAGGTGTCGGACGAGGCCCGCCCGGCGGAGTTCGGCCAGCGCGCCGAAGCGTTCGGCTATCGAGTCGTTTCCGATGATGCGCAGGTTCACCACGTCGAGGTGGTCCCGGCCGAGTTGACGCAGGTTCTCCTCGACCTGGCCGCGCAGGCGCTCGGGGGTGGCGGGTGGCAGCCAAGCACCCGACGGGTGACGGCCGGGACCCACCTTGGTGGTGATCACGAGATCGTCCGGGTACGGGGCCAGGGCCCGGTTGATCAGTTCGTTGGCGGAGCGCAGCGAGGAGAAGTAGAACGCGGCGGTGTCGATGTGGTTCACGCCGAGCTCCACCGCGCGGCGCAGCAGGCCGATGGCCTGGCCGCGGTCGCGGGGCACGGCGTCGTGGGTGAGGGCCGCACCGGTCTGTGTCAGGCGCATCGCGCCGAAGCCGATGCGGTTGACGGTGAGGTCGCCGAGGGTCCAACTGCCCGCTGCCGCAGCCGTGATGGTCGTCGAGGTCATGCCGGGATGTTCTCGGCGCTGTAGGCTCCGGGCCATTGATTAAGACATGGGTGAATCCTCGGAGTGGCCGTGCTGGCGGAGCTGGCGTTCTCGGTGGGCGATCTGGCGCGTGTGCGGTTCGTCGTCTCGCCGATGTGGGAGGTGGGGCCCAGCGTGCGGCTGCTGCGCTCCGGCAGCGCGCACCCCGTGCACCGGACCTGGGCCTGGCAGGTGGGACCACGGCTGGCCGCCGCCGGGCTCGACCGGGGATGGCTGGCCGCGCTGATCGCGCCGTCGGGGTACGTGCCCGACTTCCTCAACCCGGCACCGGACGGCCCTGCTCCCACACTTCACGAGGAACTGGCCGCGATCCGGGCCACGCCGGACGACCGGGTCCGCGAGGAGCTGGACCGGCTCCGTCAGGTCCGAGGCCGACTCGGGCCGCGGCTCGGCCACTTGTACGCAGAGCCGAGCGTCCACCTGGTCCGGGTGACGGAGGAGATCGCCGCGTACTGGGACCTGGCGCTGGCTCCCTACTGGGCGCGACTGCGCACCTGCCTCGACGCCGACGTCTACCACAGGACCCGCCTGGTCGCCGAGCACGGCGTCGGCCGCCTCTTCAACGACCTGCACCCCTCGCTCTGTTGGGACGACAGCGCGCTGCGGCTGTCCTCCCGGCCGCGTCCGCTCTCCCGGCGGACGGCCGGCGCCGGGCTGCTGCTGATCCCGTCGGTCTTCACCGGACCGGGACTGTTCACCAGGGTGACACCACCGGATCCGCCCCAGCTGGCCTATCCCGCCCGCGGCACGGGCACGCTGTGGGCATCGCGGCCCGTCGCCCGCACCGATGCCGTCGCCGCCGTGCTCGGCCGCTCACGAACCCTGCTGCTGGCCGAGCTGCAATCCCCCGCGTCCACGACCGAGCTCGCCCTGCGCACCGGGCTCTCGGCCCCGGCCGTCTCGCAGTGCCTCACCGCGCTGCGCGACGCCGGACTGGTCAGCGCGCACCGGGCGGGCCGGTCCGTGCTGTACGCGCGCACCTTCGCGGCCGAGACCCTGCTCACCGCGTCCTCCCCTTCTCCTCACCCCTGAAGCGCAGCCTCGGCGCATCTTCCGGCCGGGACGTCCCGTGTCCTGTCTCGCCGCATCTTCCGGCCGGGACGTCCCGTGTCCTGCCGACAGGACTACAGGTCACCGGCCCGGTTGCCGGCGCCGGCCGTCGTATTCGGACGACAAGTCCGGCCCCCGCTGGGATCATCGACCCCATGGAGACGCTCAGCACCCCGGCCGTCCTCGCCGCCGTCGCGGACGGACTCGGCGACTGGCGCAAGCTGGCCCAGTCCCTCACCACCCGTTATCCGGTCGCGGACATCGTCGCAGGAGCCGCGTTCGTGGCCGCCGTCGCGGAGGCCGCGGCGTCCGCGGGGCGCGACCCGGAGGTCCGGCTGGGCCACGGATGCGTCGACGTGGCCCTGTCGTCCGAGGACGACACCCGGGGCGGTCGGTGGATCACCGCGCAGGACCTCGATCTGGCCCGCACGATCAGCGGGATCGCCCGGGAGCACGACCTCACCGCCACCCCGGGTGCGGTGGCGCAGGTGGAGCTCGGCCTCGACACCGCCGACGACACGGCTGTCGGCCCGTTCTGGTCCGCGCTGCTGACCGGCGACCCGGGCAACACCGTGTTCGACACGGTCCTCGACCCGACGAACCGCGTACCCAACGTGTGGTTCCAGCGGACCGACGCGCACGACACGCCGCGCCAGCGCTGGCACATCGACCTGTGGCTGGCTCCGGAGGTCGCCGGGGAACGCATCGCGGCCGCCGTGGCCGCGGGTGGCACGGTGGTCGACGCCTCCGAAGCACCGTCCTTCACCGTGCTCGCCGACGCCGACGGCAACAAGGTGTGTGTCTGCACCGCCCTCGACCGCGGCTAGGGGGTTTCGTTCGGATCAGGTCGGATCAGGCCGCGGCGTCCGGTGCGGTGCATCGCACGGCGGAGGATCACCCGCGTACTGGGCGTACTCGGGTGGTCCGACAACGCGGCGAGGTGCCGTGCCGGGCGTCGCGGACCCGGGCTGATCCAAAACGAAACCCCCTAGGGCCCCGTGACGGGCGCGCGGGTGCCCGGGCCACTCGTCGCGCCGACCGTCGCGGTCACCCGGTACGGCGCCGGCCGGTGGGTAGAGTCGCCGCTCATGAGCGACGAGTGGCGCAAGGACCGGATCGGCAGCGCGCTGCGGGGTGAGAACCCCGCGGTGCTGCGGCGTCTGGACGCGGGGTTCGCGGTGATCGGGGACGTCCAGTTCCTGCCGGGGTACTCGGTGCTCCTGGCGGACGATCCCGCGGTGCAGCGGCTGTCGGACCTGCCGAAGGGCAGGCGGCTGGCCTTCCTCTGCGACATGGACCGTCTCGGCGAGGCCGTCGAGCGCGCCTGCCGACGGCTGGACCCGGCCTTCCGCCGGGTGAACCTGGAGATCCTCGGGAACACCGACGGATTCCTGCACGCTCACGTGTGGCCGCGGTTCGAGTGGGAGCCCGCGGACCTGGTGGGCCTGCCGGTGTGGCTCTACCCGCGGGAGATGTGGAGCGAGGAGGACTACGCCCTCGGACCGCGGCACGCCGACCTGCGCGAGGCGATCGGTGACGAACTCGACCATCTGGCACGGTCGCCGAGCTGAACACCGAGCCCGCGTCACCGGCCCCGCCGGACTGCCACAGGTCCACAGGTCCACAGCCGCCGGGCAGCCGCCGGTCCGCCGCCGTCAGGCAATGATCAGTTCCGACGCCGTCGGACGATGGCCACGTCCGACACCACCGGACGATGGCCACGTCAGACACCACCGGACGGAGATCACATCCGGCAACCCCGGACACCCTCCAGGTACGGCACCACCCGGCAGCGCTCGGTCCGGACCCCTGCCGGGCCTTCCTCACGCCCGTACCGCAGAGCCCCGCTCACTCATCCGTGGCGCGCACAGGATCCGCTTCCGGCGCACCCGTTTGCCCTCGATCGCCGCGACGGTCAGCCGTGCCGCCTCCGCGGCGATCTCGGCCAGCCCCCAGTCGACGGTGGTCAGCGGCGGTGTGAGCACGCGTGAGACGGGGTGGTCGTCGAAGCCGACCACGGAGACGTCCCGCCCGACCGTGAGCGAGGCCTCCGCCGCGGCCGCGTACACCCCGTAGGCCAGCGAGTCGGAGAAGCAGAAGACGGCGGTGGTGCGCCGTCCGCCGTCCAGGACGCCCCGCGCCACTGCCGTCGCCTCGCTCAACTCCTGTGGACACGGGACCAGTTCGGCCTCCAGGCCGAGCCGGTCGGCCGCCTCGCCGACATAAACGTCGGCGGGCCGGTCCGGTGTGCTCGGCCGAGTGGGCGTCAGCACCGTCACCCTGCGGTGGCCGAGCCGGTGCAGATACTCCAGTACGGCGTCGATGCCGGCCCTGTTGTCGAAGATGACCTGCCCCGCCGTGCGGGCCCGGTTCAGCGAGTCCCCCACGGCCACCACGGGCAGCGCGTCGGCGATCGCCGCCCAGTCCTCCGCCGAGGGGTTCACGGGAGACACGAGCAGCGCGTCCACCCGCTGGTCGCGCAGCTGTTTGGCGAGTGCGAGCTCCCGGTCGGGGTCGCCGCCCGCGTCCACGATGAGCGCGTACCGGTCGCCGACCAGCAGCTCTCGTCCGATGGCGGCCATCAACTGCTGCTGCCAGAGGTCCTGAAGGTCACCCGCGAGGACGCCGACCATGCTCGTACGGCCGCTCGCCAGGGCGCGCGCAATGGGGTCGGCCTCGTAACCCAGCTCGGCGGCGGCCCTGCGCACCCGTTCCTCGGTCTCCTTGGAGACGTGCTGGCCCCGCAGGGCGTAGGAGACGGCGGCGGTGGAGAGGCCCGTGGCCTCGGCCACCTCCCTGAGGGTGGTGCGTTTGTTGGGCCTGGCCATGCCGGGAAGCCTACCGGGACCTGTCCGATCCGTGGGCGAAGGCTTGACACGCCTTCTTGTTAAGCGGTTAAGTTAAACGCATCACTGAAGCGCTTAACCTCGCCTCTCCCCCAGCCCCCGCAAGGATTTTCCCGAGGATCCAGCGTGCTCATCGACGTCCACCAGCACTTCTGGCCGCCCGCCTTCGTCGAGCTGCTGCGGGCCCGCACCACGCCGCCGCGTCTCGACGGCTGGACCCTGCACCTGGCGGGAGAGCCGCCGTACGAGGTCGCCCCGGCCGATCACGACCTCGCGGCCCGCGCCGCTCTCGCCGCAGCCGACGGCCTCGATCTGGCGCTCGTCTCGCTCTCCAGCCCGCTGGGCATCGAGCTGCTGCCGGCGGCGGAGGCCACGCCACTGCTGGACGCCTTCCACGACGGCGCCCTCGCCCTCCCCGCACCCTTCGGCGTCTGGGCCTCGGCCTGTCTGTCCGAGCCGGACCCGGAAGCCGTCGAGCGCGCGCTGCGCCGCGGCTGCGTCGGCCTCCAGCTCCCCGCCACCGCACTGCTCGACGCGGCGGGCTGGCGGGAGTGCGCCCCGCTCCTGGACACCCTCGTCCGCCTGGACAAACCCCTGTTCGTCCACCCGGGCCAGGCTCCGCCCGGCGCCGAGGCCCCACCCTGGTGGCCCGCCCTGGTCCCGTACCTCCAGCAGCTGCACGCGTCCTGGTTCGCCTTCCGCGCCTTCGGCCGCGCGCGCCATCCGGGCCTGCGCGTCTGCTTCGCCGCACTGGCCGGTCTGGCGCCCCTGCACGGCGAACGGTTCGCGACGCGCGGGGGCGGGCGCGGCGAGGTCGACTTCGGCGTCTTCTACGAGACGTCCTCGTACGGGACGCGCGCCGTGGACGCCCTCGTCCGGGCCGTCGGCATCGACGTGATCGTCAACGGCAGCGACCGCCCCTACGCCGCGCCCGTCGTGCCCGACCTCGGCGCGGACGCCGCCCGGCACGCCCTGCGCACCACCAATCCCCTCCGTCTGCTGCACGGGAGCTCCTGAGCCCCGCGCGGGACGGACGACACCTCGAAGGAGGAACAGCATGACGTACGACTCCCTCCCGGACCGCACACTGGACAAGCGTGAGCTCCAGGAACTCGTCGACACCCTCGCGGCCCGCCCCGACCTCTGGCGCGAGCAGGTCGCCTTCTCCGACGAGGCACGGCACTACGCATCCCTGCACCGTGACGAGTACGTCGACGTGTGGCTGCTGTGCTGGACCCGGGCGAACGACACCGGCTGGCACGACCACGACATCTCGTCGGGCGCCGTCAACGTTGTGCAGGGCGCGCTGAGCGAGTCCAATCCGCGCATAGGCGGCAGTCATCTGTCCGTCACCGTCGGGGCCGGCGAGTCCTTCTGCTTCGGCCCCGAGCACATCCACCGGCTCACCGGGGCCACGGACGACGCGGTGTCCATCCACGCGTACTCGCCGCCGCTGTGGCGTCTGGGCCAGTACGACATCACCGAGGACGGCCTGATGCGCCGCATCTCCGTCTCGTACGCGGACGAACTGCGCCCCCTGGGCAACCCGGCCGCCTGACACCCGTCCGCGCCACGACGACCGGCGCGTCAGGGTGAAACACGCACGTTCGAACCGTGCCATTCGTCGAACACCGTGCGTGATTCATCAGACGCGCCGTCGGAATTCCCGCATATATCATGCCAAAAAGTGTGTTATTCACCCATGCACACACCTTCGCGCCGCACCGTGCTCGGTGCCTCGATCGCGGCCGCCACGTCGGGAGCCCTGGCCGCCTGTTCCGGGTCGGACTCACGCCCGCAGACCGTCGACCGTCCGAGGCCCGCGTCACCACCGAGGACCGTCGCCCGCCCGGGACCCACCTCACAGCCGGGAACCGGTGACGGCCATGGATCCGCCCAACGCGGCGGTGACGGTTTCGTCCCCGAGGGGCCACGCGGATACGTGAACCCGTCCGGTCCCGAGGTCATCGCCGCGGAGAAGCGGCGCGGGTCGGGTCCCGTCCGCACCTTCCGGCTGACCGCCACCGAGACCACCGTCGACCTGGGCGGACGATCGGTCAGAACATGGGCGTACGGAGACGATCTGCCGGGCAGAGAGGTGCGCATCAAGTCGGGCGACATCCTCGACCTCACCCTCGCCAACCACCTGCCGACCGAGACGACCCTGCACTCGCACGGCGTGCGCATGCGCTGCGACATGGACGGCGTGCCGGGGCTCACCCAGTACCCGATCCGGCCCGGCGCCGACTTCCGGTACCGCTTCGCCGTGGACCACCCGGGCACCTACTGGCTGCACTCCCACTCGGGCATGCAGCTCGACCGCGGCCTGTACGCCCCGCTCATCGTGGAGGACCCGCGAGAGCCCTTGTCCTACGACAAGGAATGGGTCGTCGTCCTGGACGACTGGCTCGACGGAGTGCAGGGCTCCACCCCGGACAAGGTGCTCAGGCAGTTGCACGGCAACGAGCGCCGGGCGCCGATGGACATGGGCACGGGCAACGGGGAGGAGCACTCGGGCCACGAAGGGGAGGGCGACCGGTCGAGCGGCCCCAACCGTGTCCTGCACGGCAGCCACAGCCGCATCCTGGAGAGCGAGGGCGGCAGCGTCGACTACCCGTTCTACCTGATCAACGGGCGTCTCCCCGGTGCCCCCTCGGTCTTCCGGGCCCGCCCCGGCGAGCGCATCCGCCTGCGGATCATCAACGCCGGGGCCGAGACCCCCTTCCGGGTGGCGCTCGGCGGCCACAAGATGACCATCACCCACACGGACGGCTACCCCGTCCAGCACACCACCACGGACGCCCTGCTGCTCGGCATGGCGGAACGGTACGACGTCCTGGTCACCGTCAAGGACGGGGTGTTCCCGCTGGTCGCGCTCGCGGAGGGCAAGAAGGCCAGGGCCCTGGCCGTGCTGCGCACCGGCCAGGGCAGGAAGTCCCTGCCGCAGGCCGACGTGCACCCGAAGGAACTCGACGGGCGGATCGTGCCCGCCCGCCGGCTCGTGCCCGACGACTCGGTCGCCCTCTGCCACCGCAAGCCGGACCGGGAGATGCGCGTCACGCTCACCGGCAACATGCGCCAGTTCAACTGGGGCTTCGACCACCACCCCTACTCGATCACGCAACGCCACCCCGTGCGTGAGGGCGAACGCGTCCGCATCACCATCATCAACGCGACGAACATGTGGCACCCGCTGCATCTGCACGGCCACACCTTCGCCGTCAGCGGCATCGACTCCGCCCGGGCCCGCAAGGACACCGCGATCGTGCACCCGCACCGCAAGCTCGTCGTGGACTTCAACGCCGACAACCCCGGCCTGTGGATGCTGCACTGCCACAACCAGTACCACTCCGAGAGCGGCATGATGACCATCCTCGGATACCGCACCTGACGACGGCGTCCCGGGCCGCCGAGGTGGCCCGGGACCGCCCCGCGCGACCCCGCCGGACGGAGCGGGGACGGCGGCCCGGCCCGGCCCCGCCCCCGGTGCCCGCGCAGACCCGCGCGGGCGCCCGGAGCGACGTGCCTCAGCCGTCGAGACCGTCGCGGATCAGCCGGCGGGCCACCGCGGTGCGCGCCGCGGCGAGTTCACTGGCGATCCTGCGGTCCCGGTCGTCGTCCGGCGCGACGGCCGCGTCCCGGGGCACGTCGGCGAGCAGGCGGGCGCGTCTGAGATGGGTCGGCGGGTGGGTCGCGTCGACACTGTGCCCGCGCAGGCTCCCGGCACGGCGCTGGCGTTCGTACTCGTGTTCCGGGATGGACGCCATGTGCGCGGTGAGCCGCTCCCACACCTCGTCGGCGCGGTGCTCGGCCTCGCGGGCGGAGCGCGGCCCCGACATGGCCAGGGCGTTGACCTCGCGTCGCAGCAGGATCTCGGCGGAGTCCACCACCAGCATCCGGTCCATGAGACCCACGGCGGCCTCGGAGGACCCGGCGTGGGCGGCCTCGCGGTCGGCGAGGTACTCGGCCCGCTGAGCGGCGCGCAGCGTCAGCTGGTCGAGGAGCATGAGCAGGCCCTGCACCAGCAGACCCGGCACGATGTAGACCACGTTGACGAGGATCTCGATCCCGGTCGGCTGCGGGACGGGGGCGAAGACGTAGCGCCAGGTGGTCAGCGACCGCAGGGCCGTGTGCACGACGGCGGCGTGGCGGACATCGCCGTTGCCGTAGTGGCCGAGTTCGTGGCCGAGCAGGGCGATCCGCTGTCGGGGGGTGAGGATCTCCCACAGGGGCAGTCCCAACGTCAGCAGCCGGCGCCCGCGCAGACCGTACGGCATGACGCTCGCGTTGATCTCCGTGTCGACCGCGATGGCGTGCACGCCCCGGGTCCCGGCCACCTGGGCGATCTCGTCGACGAGGGCGAAGAGGGCCGGTGCGTCGGCGCGGAGCAGTACGGGCTTGTTCTCGGGCAGCCGGGCGAAGCGGGGCCGGAGCGCCGTCGCCGCCAGGAGGAGGGGGATGCCGAGCAGCATTCCCGGCCCGCCCCAGTACCGTACGAGGAACCAGACACCGCCGAGCGCCGCCGCGAGGGTGACCCCGTGGACCGCGAGGGCGATGACGTGGGCGAGGATCGCGGCGGAGTCCCGCCGTGCGCGCAGCGTGCCCCCGCCCGTCACCTCCGCGAAGAGCTTCTCACCGTGTCGCCGGGCGAGAGCGCGTCGTGCCCGCTCCACCCTTCCCTCCTCGGCACGCGGTCCTTCCGGATCCACGTTCCAGTCGCAGGCGGCACACCAGACGGTGAACCGGCTGTCGCCGCGTATCCCGGCCCCGCACTCCGGGCACGGCTGTGTCGTCTCTCCTGCGGTGCTCCGCATGGAACGCCCCTCCCTCGCGCCCCCTCCCCAGAAGTCGCAGACATGACAAAGGGGAAGCTGATCATGCGGCCTTCTCCGGGTAAAGAGGATTTCCCCATGCGGTCCGCGAGGTGATCGAAACGCAACGTCCCAGGCCACCGCCGCGCTCAGACACGCGGACACGAAGCGAGCCACGGAAACGCTGCAGAAGGAAAAGGAACAATCTCCGACTTCCGGCACACCGGGTATTCCGGCCCTGAGACCATCCGCGCATGCGTCCCTTTCGTCCCTGGCATGCGGCCGTCATCCCCTGTGTCGCGATGGTGTCTCTCTCCGGCTGCGCCGGATCCTCGACCGGCCCGAAGGACGGGGCCTCCGCTGCGGGCCCCGCACACTCCGGCAGCGCTCTGCCGTCGGACACGGCGGGCGGCGGACGCGTGGTGGTCACCTTCACCGGGACGTCACCACTGAGCGCCGACGCGGTACGCCGGACCGCCGACCGCATGCGCAAGCGCGCCCGACACCTCGCCGGCGCCGAGGTCGAAGAGCGGGGCGACGCCGTCGTCGTCACCGGACGAGCAGCCGACAGGACACGTCTGGAAGCGCTGGGCGACACCGGTGAACTCCTCTTCCGCCCCGTCCTGGCCGTGGACGTCGCCGGCCCGCCTCAGCCGTCCGGCAGTCCGACACCCTCTCAGGGCCGGGCCCTCACCCGGGGGCTGGGGCTTCGCACCGATCCCTCGGCCGTCCCGAGCGCCGGAGCGGACGCGAGCGGCGCGGCCGACGCCGCGCTCCAGAAGCGGTTCACCGCACTCGACTGCTCCGGGAAGCAGGACCCGGTGGACCGGCAGGACCGCCCTCAGGACTCCGTCGTGGCCTGCGGTGACGAGGACGACGCCACCGGCCGGGATTCCAAGTACCTGCTCGGCCCCGCCGCGCTGGGCGGCTCCGACATCAAGTCGGCGAAGGCGGAGTTCGGCAAGAACGCGAGCGGATGGCTCGTACAGCTCGACTTCACCTCGGCCGGCAGCGCCAAGTTCGCCGACGTCACCGGCCGGCTCTCCGCCAACCAGTCACCGCAGAACCAGTTCGCGATCGTGCTCGACGGCACGGTGATGAGCGCCCCCTACGTCAACCAGAGCATCACGGGCGGCAAGGCCGAGATCGCCGGCAGCTTCGACCGACACTCGGCCGAGCAGCTCGCCGCCACGCTCGACACCGGCGCGCTGCCTGTCGACCTGAAGGTTTCCGAGGTGACCACCCTGCCCGCGGGCTGACACCCGAAGCGACCGGCCCCGGACCGATCCGCGAGCGCCGCGGGGCCCCGGGACACCCGTACTCGACGACGGCCGCGCAGCGCCTGACATGCCCTGATCTGGAGCAATCAAGGCGATGCGGCGGCCGGGCGCAGCAGGCTGGTCGCCCTGATCATTTCTCGCCGGGAGTCCGTGTGCACAGGCCGCAAGAGTGGAGCCTTCCCGGGTGTGGTGCACATGCGGGCCACGCCCGGACGGGCCCGACCGGTGCGGCGGTACCCCTTCTCGTCATGTCCGCCCCGTGCCGGAGCGGGCTGTGAGGTGGCCGGGACGCGCCGGGACCGCGGCGCCCGACGCGACACAGCCCGGCGGCATCGACCGGCTCCGGGTGCCCGCACCGCCGGCGTGGATGCGCTGGCTGCCCGCCCTCTACGTCGCGTTCGTCCTGATCCTCGAACCCCTCACGCCGGTGCAGTGGCCGGTGAGCTTCCTGATCATCGCCCTCCCGGTCATCGCCGCCTTCGCCCACGGCCCCACCGCCGTCGCCGCGATCACCTTGGCCGCGGTCGGACTGGAAGGGGTGCTGGCCGGCACTCCGTGCTGCGCGGGCCGCGAGGTGGGCTACCTGTGGGACCGCCACTACGTCGCCACCTACGTGTGCACCGCCGTCGTCGGCGTACTCGGCACGATCCTGGCCGCCCACCGGGAGCGACGGGAACGGACGCTCGCGACCGTGCGTTTCGTGGCCGAGATCGCGCAGCGGCTCCTGGTCAGGCCCGTCCCGCAGCGCATCGGACGCATTCTGGTCGACACCTTCTACCTGGCGGCCGCGGCCGAGGCACGGATCGGCGGCGACCTCTACGAGGCGGTCCCCACCCGGCACGGCCTCCGTCTCCTGATCGGCGACGTCCGCGGCAAGGGCCTGCTCGCCGTGGAGACGGCCGCCACGCTGCTCGGCGCCTTCCGCGAGGCCGCTCATGACGAAGCGGACCTCGCGGACCTCGCGCGCCGTGTCGAGACGAGCATGAGCCGCAGGGCCGCCGAGCTCCCCGGCAGCGACATGGCGGAGCGGTTCGTCACGGCGGTCTTCGCGGAGATCCCCGACGGCGACGCCGTGGTGCGCATCGTCAACTGCGGCCATCCGCCGCCCGTCCTCATCAGCGGCGACAAGGTCGTCGAACTGGAGACGAACGACCCGGCACCGCCCCTGAACCTGGGCATGCTGCTCGGGGACACCTACCACGTCGAGGAGCATCCGTTCGGTCCCGGGGACCAGTTGCTGCTCTACACCGACGGTGTCACCGAGGCCCGCGACCCGTCGGGAACCTTCTATCCCCTCGTCCATCGCATCCGCTCGTGGGGGCCGCTGCCGCCCCACCGACTCCTGGAGCGGCTGCACCGCGATCTGCTCATCTACAGCGACAACCACCTCCACGACGACACGGCCGCCCTCACCGCGTATCGCCTCCCGGACGATGCGGAGGCCGAGGACGGCACGCGCTCTCGGGAGTTTCGGGAGCGCTGACGGGGGCCGCCGGCCGTCCGGGCGATCGGGCTGCCGGGTTGCCCGGCCGCCGCCTCAGGAGGCAGCCGTGCTGTCGGGCCGCCGGGCTGTCAGGCCGCGAAGCCGATGTTCGTGACGTACTCGTACTGGCCCCACTGAGAGCCCAGGTCGACGACCACGTCACTGATCCAGGCCTCGTCGAGTGCGGCCTCGTCGCCCACGGCCCATGACTCGACGATGCGGTCCCAGCGCCGGACGTTGAGGGTGCGGTACTCGACCACGCGCTGCTGGGGGCGGGACACCTGGGACTGGTTGAGCGGGTGGAACTCGACGCGGGTGCCGCGGCCCTCGCGGTTCAGGCGGGCGAGCAGATAGCGGGCCACGTTGTGGCGGCGCACGGTCCGGTAGGCGGTCTCGATGCGTTCGAGGTTCCTCTTCGAGGGGCTGCGCCTGCCGTCCAGCCACGCCGTGAGCGTGCGGTCGGTGACCGTCAGACCGGCCGCGCGGGCCGCCTCGCGGGCGTGTGCGCTCCGGGTGAGGTAGTGCAGCCGTGCCGCCAGGCCGCGCCGGGCCGTGATCGGTGTGACGACGAAGCCCGCGAGCGCGTCGAGTTGACGGGCGACGGCCTCGTGGCCCTTGATGCCGCGAGCCCCGAACTTCCCGAACTCGATGTTCCTCTCCGGCACTTCTTCCCCTCACCACCCACCATGTAGGCCCTTGACGGATTTTCGGCAGAGCGCACGTCGGTGCGCGGACATGCTACAGGCCGGGGCCCAGCCGACCGTGAACGGCGCCGACCGGCCCCACCGGCGGCGTGACCTGCTCATTCTCCGACCATGTAGGTGTCCTTGACCTTGACCTCGGCGACTCCCCGGCCCTCCGGGAACACCGCGCGCCAGTCGCCGGTGACGTGCAGTTCGTCGGTGCCCATGGCACGGACGACCATCAGGCCCTCGTCGTACGCCTTGTACGCCTTCATCCAGAGATTGGCGAACGCCTGGGAGCGGATCAGGTGCATCCAGTCCGGCCGGTACAGCTCCCGGTTGTAGTTCGACTCCCCCATCGTCGAGACGAACTTGGAGTACATCGCCTTCACGTACTCCAGGGTCACCTCGTCGTCCTCGGCGATCGCCCGGTCGCGGGCGTCCTTCAGGGCGACGCGGAACTTCTCCAGCAGCCCTTCCGTCGCCCCCGAGGTGAACGACTCGTGGATCTCCGGCGGGTCGCACAGTGCGTACTTCGGTCCGGACAGCCGCAGCAGCAGCCGCAAGGTCGGCTCCGTGACCCACAGAGGGCCGGGCTCGTCGCGACTGCCGAGCGGGTTGGGCAGGACCGCCTCGTGGTCCCACGCGGGCGGCGTGATCAGATGCACGCCGGAGCGGCGGCGGTCGTGGTCCCCTCCCGTCGAGTGCTCCAACTGCCCGATCGGGAGATACGTCTTCAGCGCGGACAGATAGGCGCCGTTGATGTCGAGCGCGGTCACCTCGTGCGGGCCCGCGGGGAGTTCGGGGCGGGTCCACTTGGGACGGGCCTCCCAGATCCGGTCCGGGCCGCGTGCGGTCTGCTTGCGCAGGACGTCCGGGATCCAGGGGTGGGCGACGACGTCGTACCGCCCGCCCTTGCGTGTCTCGTCGAGCAGCGCCATGGCGTCCGGGATGGCCCGCTTCACGAGTGCCGCCGTGGCCGCCTCCGTGTCGCCCCGGTGCGTCGTGAGCGCCTCGGCGACGGCCGCGCCGATCGGATCGGGCGTGTCGGAGGCCGCCCGCACACGGCGGCCGACAGGGACGACCGCCACCGGCTCGCCCCGGCTGCCGGAAGCCGCGGCCCTCGGGGAACGGGCCGGCGGCTCCGTCGGCTCCGTCGGCTCCGCGGGCGCGGTTGCGGCCGTCCGCGCCTCCGCGGGCCCGGCCGATCGCGCCGGTGCAGGCCCGGCCGATCGCGCCGGTGCAGGCCCGGCCGATCGCGCCGACGCGGTGTTCGTCGGGTCCGCCGGTGCGTCCGGGGCGCACTCCGCGGGATCCAGGTGCTGCGGGAAACCCGCGACCTGATGGCGCGCGGGGCTGCCGCACAGGATGCAGGGCCTCGGCGTCGAGAGGACCTCGACCTCGTCCGCCGGGCCGTCGCCCGGCGCGTCCACGCCGTCACTGTCACCGGCGTCGGTACCCGTCCCGTCGGACGCCGCCGTGCCGGCCGCGGACGCGAGGGCCCGGGCCGCCTCCTCCTCGGCCCGGGCCCGAAGCCTGGCCCGCGCGCCTTCGAGGAAGTACGCGTACTTCTCGCGTACTTCGCCGCTCGGGTCCCGCCCCGACTCCCAGCCGCCGACCGTGGAGGGGCTGACGCCGAGGGCCTGCGCCACCTGGGTGCGCGAGAGGTTCAGCTCTTCGCGCAGGGGCCGCCGTGCCTCGGCGGGCGGCAGCGGAACCTCCTGCCTGGCGTTGGCCAGCAGCGCGTCGATCGCATCGAAGTCCGTCATCGTGCCACCTCTTTCGACCCGGCCGGAGCGGCGGCGGGGGCGCGGCGGCCGCTCGTACGGCGGCGGCCGACGGGCAGGCACTCGAAGGCCCGCGTCGGACCGGCCAGCAGGTCCAGTACGTCGATGCCGAAGTGCGCGGCCACCGCCTCGCAGTCCGCCAGGCTCCATGCGGCCGTGCCGGACTGACGACGGCTCACCTGGGCCTGGCTCACGCCCAGGGCCGTGGCGAGGTCGGTCTGCGACTCGCCGGTCGCGTGCAGGAGCGCGGCCACCGCCGATCGCGCGCGGTCCTCCAGACTCATCCCCATTCCGCCGAAGCTACCACCTGCAACCCATGAGATATGCGTAAGGCGCATGGAAGCTGGGTCGCGTGGCATCGGAGCGTGATCGCCGGGGCACATCGCGAGCGTCGCCGTACCGCGCCCCGTCCCGGTGCATCACGCCGGGACGGGGCGGTCCAGCTCACGCAGCCAGCATGGGCTGATGGATGTCCTCCACTGTATGAGGCGGCACTGACAACGCAGGTCCGCCGGCCTCCGGCGGCTCGCCTACGCTGGCCCGAGCGACGGCGACGTGCGGCCGTCGGGTCGCACGAGGTGAAGGGACCGCAGGTGGCAGCAGACCCGCAGGGACTGGGCGACGCGCAGCGACGGCACTGGCAGCGGACGTACAGCGATCATCCCGGCATGTACGGCGAGGCCCCGTCCGCACCCGCCGTCCACGCCGCCGCAGCGTTCCGGGCCTCGGGTGCCCGGGACGTGCTCGAACTGGGCGCGGGGCACGGCCGTGACACCTTGTACTTCGCCCGCGAAGGCTTCACCGTCCGCGCCACCGACTTCTCCGCCACCGGCCTGGAGCAGCTGCGCGCCGCCGCCCGGGGGCAGGGGGTGGAGGAACGCGTGACGACCATGCTGCACGACGTCCGAGAGCCGCTCCCCCTCCCCGATGCGTGTGTCGACGCCGTCTTCGCGCACATGCTGCTGTGCATGGCTCTGTCCACGAAGGAGATCCACGCCGTCGTCGACGAGGTACGCCGAGTGCTGCGGCCCGGCGGAGTCCTGGTCTACACGGTCCGCCACACCGGCGACGCACACTTCGGCGCCGGCACGGCCCACGGCGACGACGTCTTCGAACACGGCGGATTCGCCGTGCACTTCTTCGACTGGGCCCTCGTCGACGCCCTGGCCGACGGCTGGACCCTCGACGAGGTGCACGCCTTCGAGGAGGGCGACCTGCCGCGCCGTCTGTGGCGGGTCACCCAGACCGTCCGGACCGACGGAGCCTGACCCTCACGCGGCGTCACGCCGGGGTTACTCCGTACGAGTGGCGCATCACAGGACGTGGTCGTAGCGTCGACAAAGAGACGATCGCCGGCGAACGAGGGCGGCAGCGCTGCCCGGAGTCCGCCCCGCACGGTGGCCCGCACAGAGGTCGACGGGGCCGGCGACCGCGGGACCGGACACCGGCCAGGGGGCCGAGGACGAACGGCCGGGAGTGTACGGATGCGCAGACACACAGCAAGGACAGCGGCCACGCTCTGCGCCGCCGCGTCATTGGTGGCGGCTCTGGCGACGGCCTCCGCCGCCACACCTGAGCCGTCTCCGTCGGCGAGCACCACGGGCCGGCCGCCGACCCGGCCCGTCATCGTCGACTGCTTCTGGCAGGCCCAGGTGCGCCCCGCCGACTTCATGCTCGCCTGCGGTGACGGCAACAGCCGTCTCACCTCGCTCCGCTGGACCCAATGGGACGCGAACTCGGCGACGGCCTTGGGCGTCAACATGGTGAACGACTGCAAGCCGTACTGCGCGGCCGGCAAGTTCCATGCCTACGAGGTGATCGTGCGCCTGGAGAACCCGCAGTCGTGGAAGAAGCAGCCGGAGATGCAGCACTACACGAAGATGAGCCTGCACTACCCCGAGAGCCGGCCGGACGGCTACACGCAGGTGATGACGTACCCCCTGTGGAACTGACCCACGTGCCCCCGTGGGGCCGACCCCGCCAGGGCTGCGGTGGCGCCACCGGATTCCGTGCCGTCGCGGCACGGCCGGGCCGCCGTCCGGGCGACCGTGACGGGCAAGGCGACCGTGACGGGCAAAAAGGCGACTGTGACGGGCAAAAGGGGTGCCGGCCGTCGAGCGGGGTGTCAGCTGACGCCAGGGGTGTCAGCTGACGCCAGGGGTGTCCCCGGGCGGCCCGGCGTCACACCCGCCGACGCCCCGCACTTGTGCTTCCCCGTCCTTGTCCGCCGAGCCGTGCCACCCGCGCCGTGGCGTCCTCGGCACGCCGCCGGGCGTCGCGCAGGGCACGGTCGGCCGCGCGCGCCTCGTCCCGGGCCGTCCGTTCGGCGGCGCGGGCCTGGCGTTCCTCGTCTTTACGGCTCTTCAGCTCCGCCGTCAGTTCGGCGACGCGATGCCCGAGCCCGTCGGCGTGCGCTCCCGCCTCGTCCGCCGTGCGCGCCGCCGTGGCCGCTTCGCCCTCCAGGGCGCGCAGTTCCCGCTCGGCCGCCTCGGCCTCCTTCCGCGCCTCGGCGAGAAGGCGACGCGCCTCGGCACCGTCGCTGTCGTCCCCGGCCCGGTGGCGGGGCGCGGCAACAGGTCGGGCCGGGGGACGGGGTACGGCCGCGTCGTCGACGGCGGGGAAGCCGACGACCTGGCCGAAGGGTCTGACGAGCCGGCCCGTCCGCCACTCCTCGGCGGCCCGCGGATCGGCGAGGACGGCGTGCAGGATGTCCTCGACCTCGCGCCGGACGTCCTCGCCGACCGCGTGGCCCGCCCGCCCGGCCAACTGCTGCGCCTGCCGCGCCAGCTCGCCGACCAGGACCCGCTGCCGGCGGCTCGACTCGCGCAGCCGGGCACCGTCGAGTGCACGGTGCGCCTCCCGCAGCGTCTCGCCCAGCCGGAGCAGCGGCTCGATCTCGTCGGGGTGCTCGCGTACCAGGAGGTTGCTGGCCCAGGCCGACAGGCCGGGGCGGCGCAGTGCGCGGACCGCGTCCGCGAGGGCACGGTCTCCGGCCTTGCGCGCCTCGGCCGCGCGGGCATCGCGGGCGGCCACGAAATCCTCCGGCCGCAGCCCGTACAGCTCGTCGGCGATCGCGTCCAGCTCCACCGGCATCCCTCTCCACGCGCGGACGCCCCTGTTCGAGCGTGCCATGTCCCGGTCGTCGGGGCGCGTGTGCGTCGCAGCGCGTGTGCGTCGCAGCGCGTGTGCGTCGCAGCGCGTGTGCGTCGCAGCGCGTGTGCGTCGCAGCGCGTGTGCGTCGCAGCGAGCGTGAGGCGTGGCGCGTGGAGTCAGGGCGCGTGCGAGTCATGGCGCGTGGAGCGCCGGTCCCGGCCTGCCGCGCGGTCGGGTCGTCGCCCGCCGGGCCGTGCCCGCGTGATCGGCACGGCCCGCGCACCGTGGGGAGCACCGGTCCGGGCACGTGGTGCCGGTGTCACCCGGCGGTGGCGACGGGCCGTCGTACGCCGGTGCCCCGCCTGCCGCGTACCCGTCGTACGAGATCGTCGGCTGCCGGGCGCCACTCCGGATGGCCGAAGGTGAAGCCCGCGTCCACGAGGCGGCCCGGGACGACGCGCCGGCTCTTGAGCAGCAGTTCGGTGTCCGAGCGGAGCGCGAAGGCACCGATCTCGGCCATCCATCCGGTCGCGGGCAGGCCCACCGGGACACCCCAGGCGGTGCGCAGCGCGTGCATGAACAGGCGATGCGGCAGCGGGGCCGGGGCCGCGAGGTTCACCGGTCCGGCGATGTCCTCCCGGTCGGCCAGGAACTCGACCGCGCGCACGAAGTCGCGGTCGTGGATCCAGGACACGTACTGCGCGCCGCCTGCGACCGGTCCGCCCAGGCCGAGCCGTGCCAGCCGCAGCAGCACGTCGAAGACGCCGCCCGGATCGGGGCTCATCACCATGGCCGAGCGCAGGGCCACCTTGCGGGTGCCGGGGGTGTCGGCCCGTTCCTGCTCCCGCTCCCAGGACTTGGCGATGTCGACGCTGTAGGCCCAGTAACCGGGGACGCCGGGTTCCGCTCCGCCGATCACGCCGTGCCGCTCGTCGTTGGGTGCGTCGTGGCGGTGGGCGTAGATGGTGGCGGTGCTCATCTGCATCCAGACGCGGGGAGGTGCGGCGGCCGCGGCGATCGCCTCTCCCACGACACGGGCGGAGTCCACGCGCGAGTCCATCATGGCGCGCAGGTTGGGTGCGGTGTAGCGGCAGCTCACGCTGCGCCCGGCCAGGTTGACGACGAGGTCGCTGCCGTCGATCACCTCGGCCCAGGGGCCCAGGGTCCGTCCGTCCCACGGGACTTCGCCCCGGCGCGTCGGCCGTCGCGTCAGGACGACCACCTCGTGTCCCGCGGCGCTCAGCGCGCGCCGCAGGACCGTACCCAGCTGCCCGGTCCCACCGGGTATGACGACCTTCACGGGCCTCCCCCTCCCTGTACGGTGCGAGCCTACGCCCAAGACTTGAACGTGTTCAAATCTATCGTCGGGGGGCGCGCCGCGGGCCGACGAGGTCAGGCGTTGGGCAGCGGGATGCGCAGGGAGACCGCGCCGCGCAGGTCGAGCCAGGCCTCCTCGGGGCCACGGACCAGTCGGAGGACGACCTGTTCGCAGTGCGAGCAGCGGGCCACCAGGCCCGGGGCGGGCCCGTAGACCCGCAGCTCGGCGAGCGGGCCGGTGCTGCCGCAGCCGGCGCAGCGGCCGGTCGCGGCGGTCAGGTCCACGGTGAAGATCTCCGAGAGGGGCCCGGCCAGGACGTTTCCGTCCTGGTAGGCGTCGGAGCCGGGAAATGCGTCCATGTCAGCCTCCACTCGGGCCGAAGCGCTCGGTACGGATGCGCCCCGGGTCGTGGCCCAGGTCGACCAGCAGATCCGCGGCGTGCTCCACGAAGCCGGTGGGTCCGCAGACGTAGACGGCGGGTTCGAACTCGGCGGGCCAGCCCGCCGCGGCCAGGTCCTGGATGCCCAGCCGCCCGGGCGGGCGCCGCAGGCCGTCCGGCGCGCTGCGGGTGTAGACGTACGCGATGTCCAGTCCGGGATCGCCCCGGCGCAGCTCCTGCGCGTAGATCAGGTCCTCGGGAGTGCGCAGCGAGTAGACGAGCCGGAAGGGGACCCGGCTGCCCACGGCACGGCGGGCGCGGATCATCGCCATCAGCGGGACGATGCCGGAGCCGCCCGCCACCAGCAGGACGGGCTCCGTCCGGTCGGCGCGCCACACGAACCAGCCCCCGACGGGCCCGCGCAGTTCCACGGCGTCGCCGACGGCCCAGTCGTCGGCCAGATACGGCGAGACCTCTCCGTTCCGCACGCGTTGGACGGTGAGTTCGATGCGGCCGGTGTCCGACGCCGAGGCGAGCGAGTAGCTGCGCTGCGTGCTGTAGCCGTCCTCGGCGGTCAGCCGTACGTCCACGTGCTGACCCGGCAGATGGCCGGGCCAGCCGGGCACGTCCAGGACGAGGGTGCTCGCGGCGGGCGTCTCCGGCCGCCGTTCGACGAGTGTGCCCACGCGCCAGCGCAGACGGTCGCCTAGTCTCCCTGATACCGCTGTTCGCGCCATGGGTCTCCGTAGTCGTGGTAGCCGGCGCTCTCCCAGAAGCCCGGTTCGTCGTCGAGCAGCAGCTGGATGCCGCGCACCCATTTGGCGGACTTCCACAGGTACAGGTGCGGGACCAGCAGGCGGGCCGGGCCGCCGTGCTCCGGGTGCAGGTCGTCGCCGTCGTAGCCGTAGGCGATCCAGGCCTTCCCGTCGAGAAGGTCTTCCAGGGGCAGGTTGGTGGTGTAGCCGCCGTAGGAGTGGACCAGGGCATAGTCGGCGGCCGTCTCCACGTCCTCCAGCAGCAGGTCCAGTGACACGCCCTGCCAGGTGGTGTCGAACTTGGACCACTTGGTGACGCAGTGCAGGTCGACGGTCGGCCGCTCGGCCGGGAGCCCCATCAGGTCGGCCCAGCTCCACCGGTGCCGTTCACCGGCCTCCGTGGTGACCGTGAACTCCCACGCATCCCGCTCGATCCGGGGGGTCGGCCCCGCCGAGAGCACTGGGAAGTCGTACGTCTCGTACTGGCCCGGTGGCAGCCGCCCGGCCTGAGGTCTCGATCGTCCGTGAAAGCCGCGGGAGACGATGGCCACGTGCTTCCCCTTCCGTTCCGGGGCGGTACTCTGCCCCAATTGTCCACCCGCACCGTGCCGGGCTGCTTCCTGAGCACGCCACCGCGGTCCCCTCCGCGGAAGGGTGCGGTTGCCGCCCGCGTCGACAGTAGAAAGATCCGCACCGGCGCGGGATCCGTCAGGTGACTGGACGCGGGCGGTCACGGAGCGAGGGTCGTGGGGTCTGCTACCGGGCGAGGGGTCGGCCGGTGCTCCTGTGGCGTGTGAGGACCGCGGCGCCGATCTGTTCCACCGACACGCATTCCAGCTCCGCGGGCGGCCCGTCGGCGGGGAAGAGGCGTTGTCCGGTGCCGAGGACCACGGGGAAGGTCAACAGCCGGTATTCGTCGACGAGTCGGTGGGACATCAGCCGGCGCACGACGCCGAGACTGCCGGTGACGACGACGTCACGCCGTTCGCTCCGCACGGCGTCCGCCAGGTCGCCGTCGAGGACCCGCGAGTTCTGCCACGCGGAGACGTCGGTGAGCGTGCGGGTCGCGACCAGCTTCGGTACGGCGTTCATCCGGGCGGAGAACGGGTCGTCCCGGCCGGGCCACAGCCGGGAGAACAGTTCCCAGGTCCGGCGCCCGAGCATCAGGACCCCGTCGTCCAGCGCGCTGCCGAGACGGAACTTGTCCCCGGCGACGGATTGCGGGCCATATCGGAACGCCCAGCCGCCCGACGGCGTGCCCGCGGATCCGTCCGGGTCGGACACGACTCCGTCCAGGGTGATGAACTCGATGACGATGACGCTCATGATGCGAAGCCCTTCGATTCGGTGTCACCAGTACGTACCGGCGACACCGGCCCGATTCATCGCCGCGGACGCGATCAGCCGACGGGGAGGTGCGAGGGCAGGCCGAAGGAGTCCAGGACGCCCGGGTCGGCGAACACGACGTTGTGCGTGACGCGGCCCCCGGCGACGGTGAGGACCTGCATCGTGTGCAGCAGGTGTCCGCCGCCGGGGCGCGGGGCGTAGGCGGCGAGGGCGGGCTGCCCGTTGGCGGTCAACTGCCGCACGGTCCAGCTCTGGCCCCTCATCCGGAACACGCGCTCCATGAACCGGCCGTAGTCGCCGCTTCCCCGGAACCACAGCGGCACCGGCGGCATCTCCAGCACCGCGTCCTCGGCGAGCAGCCGTACGAGCGCGGGAACGTCGGCCGCCTCGAAGGCCTCCACGTATCGCTGGACCACCGCCCGCACCTCGGGGTCGGCCGGTTCGCCGACGGCGGCCGCGTCGTCGACGTCGCGGAGGGCGGCGCGGGCGCGTTGGAGCGCGCTGTTGACCGCGGCGGCCGTGGTGTCCAGTTGCCCGGCGACCTCGGCTGCCGTGAACTCCAGGACGTCACGGAGGACGAGGACGGCGCGCTGGCGCGGTGGCAGCAGTTGGGTCGCCGCGATCCAGGCCAGCCGCAGATCTGCCCGCGACTCGGTGTCGAACCGTCCGTCGGGGAACGGCTGGAGCCAGCGGATGTCGGTCGCGGGCGTGAGCGGCGCCTCCGGGTCGCCGTCCGGCGCGCCCAGCCCCGAGGGCAGCGGCCGCCGTCCGCGGCCCTCCAGGGAGGTCAGACAGACATTGGTCGCGATCCGGTACAGCCAGGTCCGCATCGAGGCGCGGCCGGGGTCGTACCGGTCCCGGGCCTTCCAGGCGCGCAGCAGTGTCTCCTGCACCATGTCCTCGGCCTCGTGGAACGAGCCCAGCATCCGGTAGCAGAACGCCACCAACTCACCCCGGTACGGTTCGAATTCCACGACGCTCATCATGCCCTGGGCCGGGCGCCGGAGGGCCGGCGACGGGCCGCCGGGGCGGCGACGGTGGCCGGGGGTGCCGCGTCCGTCGCCGCAACGCACACACCCCACCGTCCGGTCGGACGATGGGGTGTGTTCCGGAGCGCCGGGCAGGCCTTGCACCTGCATCTCCCCGCAGGAAGCGGGACGTCTTTCCTTGGACCACCAACGCATAGCCTGGCACCGACAGTTGCGGTGACCTGCTGTGGAACAATCATACCTCAAGCCGGAGGTGGCCCGAAGCGGCCTCCCGTCCGGTCGCGGCACTCGGGAGGTCAGCTCGGCGAGGGGCCGTTCTCCGGCTCCGCCGGATTCGCCGCGCTGACGAGCGGAACTCCCGTCGCCGGTCTCAGCCGGACACCTGTCCGCTGTCCCGGAAACCGCCCCAGCCGTGCCAGCGGTCGATCTCGATCCAGGCGCTGACGCGCTTGCGCCCCCGCTGCACGTACGGGTGTCCCACGTAGTGCTGCGACAACTGGTCGATGGCCGCCAGCCCTTCGTCGTCGCGCATCTCCACCACGCGTCCGATCAAGGTGACGTGCGTGTACCAGCTGTCGGCGTCGAGGATCGTCAGGGTGACGCGGGGGTCGTTGCGCAGGTGCTCCAGCCTCTTGCGGCCCTCGTCCATGTTGACGAGCACCCGGCCGTCGTCCCAGAGGTACCAGGTGGCGGCGGACACCGGCTGCCCGTCGGACCGTACCGTGGCGATGACGGCCGGATTGGGCTTCTTCAGCATCTCTACGGCACCCTCGGGCAAGGGGGGCTTCGACATGAGTCACCTCTTCGTCGTCGTGTTCCGGTCCCCGTGGTGGCGGATCGCCCCCCTGTGATCCACGGGGCGACGACCCCACGCTGCCACACTCCTGGCCCAACAGCCCCCTCCGCCACGGCTGTTGGGCATCCGGGCACACGCATTCCGTCACCTGCGCGCGCCGGGGCCGTGCAGTCGCCCGGTCCGCCGCCGGCTCAGTACCTCTTCGCACCCGCCACGATCGCCTCCCGAATGCGGTGGTAGGTGCCGCAGCGGCAGATGTTGCGGATCTCGTCCAGGTCCGCCTCCGAGATGTCGCGGCCCTCCTCCCTGGCCTGGCGGACCTTGGCGACGGCGGTCATGATCTGGCCGGGCTGGCAGTAGCCGCACTGCGCGACGTCGTACTCCAGCCAGGCCTCCTGCATCGGATGCAGGTCCTTGCCGACCGTGGCGGGCAGGCCTTCGATGGTGGTGATCTCGTCGTCCCGGCCGATGTCCTTCACCGGCACCGAACAGGGGTTGAACGCCTTGCCGTTGATGTGACTCGTACAGGCCTGGCACACGCCGAGACCGCATCCGTACTTGGGCCCGGTGACGCCCAGGACGTCGCGGAGCACCCACAGCAGGCGTACGTCGTCCTCGATGTCGACGGTCACGGGCTTGCCGTTGAGGATGAAGGTGCGTTCGGGCACGGGGGCTCCTAGAAGGCGCGGCTCAGGCCGTCGGTGGGGGACGCGGGGATCGGCGGTGTGGTGGGCAGCGGCTCGAATCCGAGCGGCCCCGCGTGGTTGACCGGGAAGACGGTCGGCATGGTGCCGGTCGCGCGGCCGTAGGCACAGGCCACCGCCGCCATCGCACCGGCGACGGCGAGTTCACCGGCGCCGCCGGGTTCACCGGTGGTCGGGGGCATCACGACGATCTCCAGCTGCGGAGGCGTGTTCCACTGACGGGTGTAGAAGTAGTTGTCCCAACTCCCCTCCTGGAAATGACCGTTCTCCAGGTGCAGTCCGGAGGTGAGGGTGATGGCGATGCCGTCCATGATGCCGCCCATCATCTGGGCCTCCAGGCCGCGGGGGTTGACGGCGAGACCCACGTCGACGGCGCACACGACCTTGGTGACGCGTGGTCCGGTGAAGGCGTCGGGGATCTGCCGGCCGGTCGTCTCCGGCCGGCAGTCGATCTCGGCGAGGACCGCGACGTAGGAGTGGTACTCGGGGTGGAGCGCGATGCCCTGCGCGGTGCCTGCGGGCATGCTCCGGCCCCAGCGCCCCACCTCGGCGACCTTGTCGAGGACCGCCCGCCCCCGCTCGTCCTTCAGGAGCCCCCGGCGGAACCGGTAGGGATCCTTGTCCATGCGTCTGGCCAGCTCGTCCACGACCAGTTCCTGCGCGCACCGCACATTGGGCGAGTAGATGTTGCGCATGGAGCCGGTGTTGAAACGCTTGTCGGTCTCGCTCAGCAACTGGGTCACGAGACCGAAGTGGTACGGGGTCTGCTGGGTCAGCGTGAAGATCGTCTCGGAGAAGGTGAGGTCGCCGACGGGCAGCCGGGCGGCCTCGGCGGTGATGATCTCGCCGACGCCGTGTCCGAAGTCGGTGGCCACGGAGGTGTGCCGCTGGTCGTAGGCGAGCACTTCTCCGAGCGCATACGTGGCGCGCACCCGGGACGTGGACATCGGGTGGGTGCGGCCCTGACGGAAGTCGTCGGTGCGGTGCCACATCAGCCTGACCGGCTTGCCCATCGCCCGGGAGATCTCGGCGGCCTCGGCGGCGGCGTCGTGGAAGAGTTTCCGCCCGAAGGACCCGCCGCCCTCGGTGACATGCACCTTGACCGCGGACACGGGCAGACCGAGCTTCAGCGCGATCTCCTCCTGGGCCACGATCGGGGACTTCAGGCTCGCCCAGATCTCCGCCGAGTCCGCGCGGACGTCGGCGACGGCGCAGTTGGGCTCCAGGGCGCTGTTGCTGGCGAAGTGGAAGGTGAAACGCGCGTCGACGGCCTTCGTGAGCAAGTTGAGCGCGGGCAGAGGCAGTTCGGCCCGGCGCAGCTCGTCGCGGACGCTGTCGTCGGAGGCGCCGTCGGCGGTACCCGGGCCCCAGTTCGCCCTGAGCGCGCGGACCGCGTCGATGCACTGGCCGAAGGTACGGCCGCGGACGGCGACACCGGTGGAGATCGTTACGACGTCGGTGATGCCGGGCATGGACCTGACCTCGTCGAGGTTGTCCACCGACCGGACCGTGCCGTTGATCGTCGGCGGCCGGCACACCATGGCCGGCAGGGCGCCGGGGACGTGCAGGTCCATGGCGAACTTCTTGCGTCCGGTGACCGCCTCCAGGGCGTCGATGCGCCGCTGCGCGGTCCCGACGACCTTGAACTCGGCGGGCTTCTTGAGCGCGACGGACACCTGACCGGTGCTCACCGAAGCTGCCTTCGCGGCCAGTTCGCCGTAGTCGAGACTCCTGCCCGTCACGGAGGAGACGACCGCCCCCGCCTTGGTGGTCAGAATGCCGACGGCCTCACCGAGTTCGAGTGCGGCGGCCTTCAGGAGCCGCTCGCGGGCGACGGCCGCGGCCACCCGGATCGGGGTGAACGTGGAGACGGTGGTGTTCGACCCGCCGGTGAGCTGGTTGAACAGCAGCTCGGGGCGCGCGTCGGCGAGCGTCACCCGGATCCGGTCCAGCGGCACGTCCAGTTCCTCGGCGATGAGCATCGCGCTGGACGTGGTGATGCCCTGCCCGACCTCGGCCCGGGGCAGGGCGAAGGACACCGTTCCGTCGGCCTCGACCCGTATCGTGATCAGGTTCGCCGTGGGCAGCGCCGCATGGGTGAGCATGTCGTTGAGGTCGTAGATCTCGGCCGGACCCGGCACCGAGGGGACCACCGCCGCGGCCTCGTCGGGGGCGAGGACCGACTCCCCGAGCTGGGCGGCGACGGTCAGCGTCGACGCGGCCACCACATAGCCCAGGAACCTTCGACGGCCGATCCCGTCCGCCACGGGCCCCGCCGCCTCCGCTGCCGCCCGCGCACGGTGGTGAGCTCCCATCAACAGTCCTCCCGACGAAGTCGCACACGCCGTTTCACGACGGCTCCCGACTGTGCACGGCCGGGGGGCGATGCGGAAGATCCCTCGCGTGTTTCCGCACGCAAGGACCATGAGGTGCCGCATACGTGAAGCTCCTGGAAGCACCCGGCATCCGAGGCCTCTCGGCCCCGGGTGCCGGGCTCCTCTCATCGCCAGGTCATGTTGATCTCGCCTCCGAAGTCGGCGTATCCGCCGCGCCGGAAGGCGTTCGCCATGGGGATGTTCCCGAGGTCCGTGGAGGCCCGGACGCGGGGGACGTCCTGCCCGGCGAGGATGCGGGTGCCCTCGGCGAGGATGTCGTCGATGTGGCCGCGCCCGCGGTGTTCGGGCAGGACGCCGAGGTAGGCGATGATCGGGTTGTACCCGTTGTGGGCCGGGACCACGAATCCCACGGGATCGCCCCCGGGCAGGGTCGCGACACGCCACCAGTCCCGCGGGCTGGCGTACTTGGCCAGTTCCCCTTCGTAGTGCGACACGGCGGCCTCGCGCGGGGACATCCGGGTCAGGTCGTCGCGGCTGTGCGCGTCGAGGGTGCCCTCCAGCACCGAGGTCATCAGGGCGAGCAGTTCCTCGCCGTCCCGGACCGGCCGGAACACGAGTCGTCCGCTCGGCTCGGGGACCGGGGTGCCCGGCCGCCACTCCAGGCGGAGCCGCTCGACGAAGAGCCGGGCACCGGCGCGTTCCAGGATGGTCATGCGGTCCTCGACGACGCGCCGGGCGTCGCCGTCGTCGCGCCAGCCGGGCGGGACGTAGCGCGCGTACTCGGGCGGGCGGGAGCCCTCGGGCAGGGTGGCGGCCGTCGCGGTGCGCAACAGCCGGACGCCGATGTCCACCCGGTCGGTGTCCGGGAGGCCGTCGTCGACGTCGACGAGGTCGAGAAGGAGCGGCGTGTCGCTCCCCGGGCGGCTCCACCAGGCGGCCCTGGCCAGCAACCGGTCGCCGCGCAGCGCGACCCACATCCACGCGGGCCGGCGGCGGCCGTGGGTCAGGTCGTCCGCCAGTTCGTCGTTGAGGGTGTAGGGAAGTCGGTTGAAGAGGTCGATCTCCTCGCGTCCGGTGATCGGGCGCATGGTCGGTTCGTTCGGTTCCACGGTCTCGGCACACTCCGGTGAAAGTGCCTGTCCCGTCCTGGGGTCAGCTGCGTCGCACGCCCCGGGAGACGACAAGCGCGACGGTCATGGGATTCATCGGCCTATCCCTCCTCTCGTCGTCACGGTCCTCGTCCCTGGTGGCCGGGATCCGGAGATCACTTGTAGCCGACGCCGGTCGTGTCCGCAACGGAGTATCGGCGGCCCGGTGAGCGGCCTCCGGTGCGCGCCGGCCGCTGTTCTCCGTGCCGCCGCGCCGCCCGGTCGCCCCGACACCCTGTCGTCCCTGCCGCCCCGGCACCGTGACGAGCGCCTACGCTGCCCTGTGGAGATCACTGTGGAAGGAGGCCGCGGACCGTGCTGAAGGACAGCGAACTGCCGTACCTGCGCCGTTGTGTGGAACTGGCGGCCGAGGCGCTGGAGGCCGGTGACGAGCCCTTCGGATCCGTCCTCGTGGGCGCGGACGGCACCGTCCTCGCCGAGGACCGCAACCGGGTGGCGGGCGGTGACCACACCCGCCACCCGGAGTTCGAACTGGCGCGTTGGTCCGCCGCGCACCTGACGCCCGAGGCGCGCGCCGCGGCGACCGTGTACACCTCCGGCGAACACTGCCCGATGTGTGCGGCCGCCCATGCGTGGGTGGGTCTCGGACGCATCGTGTACGTCGCCTCCTCCGAGCAACTTGCCACATGGCTCGCGGAGTTGGGGGTGCCCGCCGCTCCGGTGCGCCCTCTCCCGGTCAACGAGGTGGCCCCCGGGGTGATCGTCGAGGGCCCGGTGCCCGAGCTGACGGAGCAGGTGCACGCACTGCACCGTCGCCTGCACGCGGGCTGACTCCCGCCGGCCCGGGCCCGCTCCCCGCCGGCGGGCGCGTATTCGGTCGCGGTCGTCGATCCGGAGGACGGCGGGCTCGACGGACGGACACAATGCGGCCTTGGACGACCGTCCGCGGTTCACCTCGAGCGGCGGCGTCCCCGACACGCGGACCGCGACCGGTGCCGCGTTCCCCTCGTACGGGAGGTGCAGGACGGTGGACTCCGCGGCGGTCGACGCCGAAGCGGTCAATGCCGAGGCCTGGCAGGCCTATGGCACGCATCACCTGGGCCGGGCCACGGTCCTCGCGGAGGTGGACCGCATCGACTGGGGGATCGGCACGGACGCGGCTCCCGGGTCCGAGGTGCTCGGTGAACTCGCGGGCCGGCGTGTGCTCGATCTCGGGTGTGGTCCCGCCCGGCACGCGGCGCACCTCGTGCGTGCGCACGGAGCGCTCGTCGACGCGGTCGACGCCTCGGCCTCCCAGATCGACCGGGCCCGCGCCCGGTACGGCGAACTGCCGGGCCTGCGGCTGGTTCTCGGCGACGCCGTCGAGCACCTGCGCACGGCCGAGCCGTACGACGTGATCTACTCCATCCACGCCGTCCCGTACATCGATCCTCGTCGGCTGCTGCCCGCCCTGGCGGGGGCGCTCAAACCCGGCGGGAGGCTGTGCTTCACGGTGCTGCACACCAACTCCGCCGGAACGGGGCCCTCCACGGCGGTCGCCGCCCGTGCGGAGACCCTGCGGCCGGCGGGCGGCGCGGACCTCACCGTCCGGATGTGGGTCCTGACCCCACAGACCTGGGAGGACCTGCTCGTCGCGCACGGACTGCAGGTGGAGCGGGTCGACGTGTTCGACGTGCCCGGTGCCGACAACCACGCCTCCTCTCTGCTGTTCCAGGTACGCAGGCCCGCCCGCCGCACGTCCCGGCCCCGCACCGACAAGCCCCCGGTCGCGCACGCGGCGCTCGGTGTGGGCGCGATCCTGCACGGACCCGACGGCCTTCTGCTGGGCCGCCACCGGCACGGGACCTGGGAGCTGCCCGGCGGAACCGTGGAGCCCGGGGAATCCCTCGAGGAGACCGTCGTACGCGAACTCGCCGAGGAGACCGGACTGCGCGCGCCCCGCCGACGTGCGCCTGCTGGGCACACTCCTCGACCACGCCGGCGGAGTCCCGCGCGTCACCGTCGGCGCCGTGGTCTCGCACTGGCGCGGCGAACCGGCCGACCAGCCGGGGGAACGCGTCGGCGACTGGCGCTGGTGGGCCCTGGACGCGCTGCCGGACGGACTGTTCGTGTGCTCCGCCCAGATCCTCACGGCCTGGCGGCCCGGCCTGCCCGTCGACCACACACCGGCAAACTACACGGCGTACGCCGGCCCGGGCGGGCCCGTGGTCTGACGACGGAGCGGCCTGCCGGGGACGACGCCGGCCGCTTCGTCCGCGCACCGCAGGGGGCGGGGCCGGCCCGGTCGACCGGGTGCCTCGGTGCGTGCACCGCACCGTCACTCGTACGGTCGCACACCCGGTACGGGAAACGCCCGCCGTCGTCCCTCGCCGCGTGTGCGAATCATGTGTCGACCCCTCGCACAACTGTTGCCCTGCCGGTCGCGCTGTGACGTAATCGGAGAACCCGCAGGACGGATCTCGGCGGTGCCCTGCCGCGCCGGAAGGAGCGGCTGGGATGCACGGATATGCCACCGGTGAGGACGACGGGATCACCGCGGCGCCCGGCGGGCTGCTGGATCAGCTGCAGGTGGCGGCGGTGGTGCTCGACAGCGACGGCCGCATCGTGCTCTGGAGCCCGGAAGCGGAGCAACTGCTCGGCTACCGCGCGCACGAGGCCCTGGGCCACCGGGCCGACGACCTGCTGGTGTCGCCGGAGAACCGGCAGCGCGCCCGTGACCTGTTCGCACAGGTGCGCTCCGGAGCACGGTGGGCGGGTGTGTTCCCGCTCCAGCACCGGGACGGCAGCGAACGCTCGGTGGAGTTCCGCACCATGCGGCTGCGGGACAGTGAGGGCCAGGCCCATCTTCTGGGGCTGGCCGCGGACGCCACGACGGTACGGCGCGTGGAGCGGGACCTGGCCCTGTCGCACAGCCTCGTCCATCAGACCCCCGTCGGCATCGCCGTGTTCGACACCGATCTGCGCTGGGTGGGCGTCAACCCGGCGATGGAACGGATGAACGGCCTGCCGGAGGAGGCGGTCCTGGGCCGCCGCGTCCGGGAGATGCTGCCGGACCTGGACACGGAGGCCGTCGAGGCGCGCATGCGTCTGGTGCTGGCGAGCGGGAGGTCCCTGCTGGACGAACTGACCGTCGGCAGGACACCGGCGGACAAGGAGGACCGCGCCTACTCCGAGTCGTACCACCGCATCGAGGACGCCGACGGCCGCGTACTCGGACTGGCCATGGCCGTCATCGACGTGACCGAACGACAGCAGGCGGCCGCCGAGATCGCGCAGGCCCGGGAGCGGCTGTCCGTGATCGCGGACGCGGGCGTCCGCATCGGCACCACGCTGGACCTCCAGCAGACGGCCCGGGAACTGGCCGACGTGGCGGTGCCCCAACTGGCGGACCTGGCCGCGGTCGACGTGCTCGAATCCGTGGTCACCCACGGCACCACCGCCTCGGTCAGCCCCGACGCGTACGCCGAGTTCAGGGCACTGGCGGTGGCGGCCGGCTACCTCACGGACGCCATTCACGCCGCGGACCCGGTCGGGGAACTGGCCACCTACGGCTCCACCCGCATCATCACCGAGTGCGTACGGGAGGCCAGGCCCATCCTTGTGGAACACGTGGATTCCGGGATGATGCGCCGCATCGCCCGGGACTCGCACGCCGCGCAGACCCTGCGCACGGCCGGCGTCCACTCCTACCTGGCGGTCCCGCTCGTGGCACGCGGCGAAGTGCTGGGCACGCTCAGCCTGTACCGCACCGTCAACTCCCGGCCGTTCGACGAGCAGGACCGCGTCCTCGCCTCCGAACTCGCCGCGCGCGCCGCGATCAGCGTGGACAACGCCCGCCTCTACGGGCGCGAACGCAGCGCGGCCCTGACCCTGCAGCGCAGCCTGCTGCCGCCCGCGCCCGTGGACCACGAGGGGCTCGACATCGCGTTCCGGTATCTCCCGGCGCTGAGCGAGGTCGGCGGGGACTGGTACGACGTGCTGCACCTGAGCGGAGGCCGGACCGGCCTGATCGTCGGCGACGTGATGGGCAAGGGCGTCCAGGCCGCGGCCGTCATGGGGCAGTTGAGCACCGCGACCCGTGCGCTGGCCCGTCTGGACCCCTCGCCCGCCGAGCTGATGCACCATCTGGACGACATCGCGAGCTCCCTCGGCGACACCATCGCCACCTGCGTGTACGCGGTGTGCGATCCGCGCGAGGGCACCTGCGAACTCTCCAGCGCCGGGCATCTCCCGCCCGTCTTGATCCGCCCCGACGGCGGCGCGGAGCTCCTCGAAGTCCCCGGTGGCGTGCCCCTCGGTGTCGGCGGCATCCCCTTCGCCACCATGGAGCAGGAGATGCCGCCCGGATCCCTGCTCGCGCTCTACACGGACGGGCTGGTCGAGAACCGCGCCGAGTCCATCGACACCGCGCTGGACGCGATGACGCGGCTCCTCCAGCAGGCGCAGCGCTCCCGGCACTCCCTGGAGAAGACCAGCGACACCCTGATCAGCGCGCTGCACCCCGAGCCCGACGACGACGTGGCGCTCCTCCTCGTCCGTACGCTCGACCGCTCCCCGGCTCCCGGATGACCCGCGGTCCCGAGCCCGGGGCGCTGCCGCCACCGGCGGCGGCAGCGCCCCGGCCCGGGCACAGTGGAGCCATGGACGCAGACGAGCAGAACGGACTGGCCGGTGGACGCGTGGCGACCAGGCTGCCCGCCCGGGACCTCGACCGGGCGCGGCGCTTCTACGCCGAGAAACTCGGTCTGGAACCCGTGGACGAGCGTCCCGGCGGGCTGCTGTACCGGTGCGGCGGGACGCACTTCGTGGTGTTCCGGTCGACGGGCTCCTCACCCGGCACGTTCACCCAGATGGGGTGGGAGGTCGAGGACATCGAGGCCGTCGTGACCGAACTCAAGGGGCGGGGCGTGGTGTTCGAGGAGGTCGACGTGCCCGGGTTCCGTACCCGGGACGGCATCGCCGAGATCGAGGGGAACTATCCGAGCAAGGACGCCCGCGGGGAGCGCGGCGCCTGGTTCCGCGACAGCGAGGGGAACCTGCTGGGCGTCGGGCAGCCGGTCGTCTGAGAGAACTCCGCGCGCGGCTGTTCGCGGGTCCCGGAGCCGCGGCCGCCCGCGGCCGCGGTTCACCCGGCCCGGGGCCATCCCGCGCAGCGGCGGCGTTCGCGTGGCATGGTCGCTTGCGGGGGTGTTCACGTCCGCACCGGGCACGGGCGGACATGCCGGCGACGGGAGGTGTGCGGGGCGGTGCGGAGACCCGGCCGGATCCATCGCGACGGCTCGGCCGCTTCGTGGCTGCGTGCCCACGATCCCGAGCTCGCGGCGACGCGTCGCGCCGGGCGGGCCGCCCTCGTGATGCCCGCCCTGTTCGCGCTGTGCACCCAGGTCATCGGCTCGCCGACGATGGCGACGTACGCCGCCTTCGGCTCGCTGGCGATGCTCCTGTTCGTCGACTTCACCGGACCGATGACGCAGCGGCTGCGGGCGCACGTCGGCCTCGCCCTGGCCTGGGGGGTGCTCATCTGCCTCGGCAGCCTGGTGGCCTTCCAGATCTGGCTCTCGGTGACCGTCACGGTCGTGATCGGCTTCCTGGTGCTCTTCTCGGGCGTGGTCAGTTCCGTCCTCGCCGGCGCGTCGACCGCCCTCCTGCTGGCCTTCATCCTCCCGGTGACCTCGCCCGAGCCGCTGTCCGTGCTGCCCGCGCGGCTCGCCGGAGCCGGCATCGCGTCCGTCGCCGCCATGCTCGCGATCTCCCTGCTGTGGCCCCGGCCGGTCAGGGACCCGCTGGCCGAACCGGCCGCGCGGGTGTGCCGCGCCGCCGCCGAGCAACTGCGCACCGACGCGTCCCTGCTGGCCGGCGGGCCCGACGCGGCGAGCGGCCCGCGGTGCCGGGCCACCGCCGACCTGGCGGCCGCCGCGGCGGCCGACCTGCGGTCCGTCTTCGACGCCACGCCCTACCGGCCGACCGGCCTCTCGGCCGGCTCACGGGCCATCGTCCGCCTGGTCGACGAGCTGACCTGGCTCGGCGACATCCTGGCCGACAGCGTGCCGCCCGAGAAGGAACGGGTGCTCTGCGACGACGACGCCCATGCCGTACGGCGCGCCGCCGCCCGTCTGCTCGACGCATCGGCCGAGCTGCTCGACCGCCCGCGCGACTCGCCAGACCCCCTGCGCGCCGCCCAGGGAGATCTGCGCACGGCCATGAGCGACATGGAGACCAACGCCACCACCCGGCTGCCCGCGCACCACGACGGGACGGCCACCCGGACGCAGGTGCACCCCTTCATCGGCGTGCTGGATCTGTCGTTCCGGGCCCAGGAGCTCGGCTTCGCGACGCTGCAGATCGCCCGCAACGTGGACCTGGCCGCCGCCGCGGACCGGCGCAGCTGGCCGGAGGCACTCCTCGGCCGCGAGCCCGGGGCCCTGACGAAGCCACTGGCCGCGGCCCGGGAACGGGCCGCCGCCTACCTCCAGCCGCAGTCCGTGTGGCTGCACAACAGCCTCCGCGGCGCGCTCGGCCTCGGCATCGCGGTCAGCCTCGCCAAGGTGACGACGCTCCAGCACTCCTTCTGGGTGACCCTGGGCACCCTGTCGGTGCTGCGCTCGAACGCCCTCAACACCGGGCAGAACGCCGTTCGCGCCGTCGCCGGCACCATCGCGGGCTCGATCATCGGCGCGGGGCTGCTCCACCTCATCGGCCACCACGGCACCGTGCTCTGGTTCCTGCTGCCCGTGGCCGTACTGCTCGCGGGCATCGCCCCCTCGGCCATCTCCTTCGCCGCCGGCCAGGCGGCGTTCACCGTCACCCTGGTCATCCTGTTCAACATCGGCCACGACCCCAACTGGCGGATCGTGCTGCTGCGCATCCAGGACATCGGCCTCGGCTGCGCGGTGAGCGTGGTCATGGGCCTGTTCTTCTGGCCGCGTGGCGCCGCCGCCGCGGTCAGCCGCGCGCTCGCCGAGGCGTACACGGAGAGCGCCCGCTATCTGGCCGGGACCGTGGAGTACGCGGTCGGGCTGTGCGGCGCCGGGCCCGTCTCGGCGGACGCTCCCCTCAAGGAGCGGCGCGACGCGGCTGCCGCCGCCCGCCGGCTCGACGACACCTTCCGCAGCTACCTGGCCGAGCGCGGCCCGAAGCCGATGGCACTCTCCGACATGACCGCGCTGGTCACGGGCATCGTGGGTCTGCGGCTCGCCGCCGACGCCGTACTGGGTCTGTGGAAGCGGTCCGGCGGACAGGACACCGCCGCGGACCGGGCGGACGCGCGGCTCGTCATCGTGGGAGCGGCGGGCCGGATCACCGACTGGTACCGGGACCTCGCGGCCACCCTGAGCCGGGGCGCGGCCGTCCCGGACCCGCTGCCCCGCAGCCCGGCGGTGGAGGCACGGCTGGTCGACTGTCTGCGCCAGGACCTGTCCGACACGGGCGGCCGTGGCCCGGCCACCGCCGTCCGCATCATCTGGACCGCCGACCACCTCGATGTCGCCCGCCGCCTCCAGCCGAGCCTGGCGGAGGCCGCGCGGCCCCTGCGCCACCGCACCTGACGGCACGGGGGACCTGGCACGACCGGACCCCGGCCCGGGGGCCCTGCACGCGGTCCGGTCGGGTGCCCGTGCGACTCCCCCGCGGGCGAGAGCGTGGAGCCGGTGCGGGCAGGGCCGAACGGCCCCCGGAAGGGTCCGGGCGGCCCGTGGTACCCGGTCCCGCCCGGGCAGAGGCTGGGACCACGGGCACAGGCTGGGAGCAGCAGCCCTCCCCCACCCCCGAAGGGCACGACGCACTCACCGAACGGCTGCGGGCACAGGGAAGAAGGGAGCCGGAGCCATGACCTCCGCCACCACCATGACCGCGGCTCTCGGGACCGAGCACCGCGAACAGTTGATGCGTCTCGCCCGAGAGGTCTCGTTCCCGTCCGGCACGCGGCTCTTCGAGGAGGGCCGGCACGCCGACCGCTTCTGGATCATCCGCAGCGGGACCGTCGCGCTCGACCTGCACGTTCCGGGACGGCGCGCCGCCGTCATCGAGTCCCTCGGCCACGGCGAACTCGTCGGCTGGTCCTGGCACTTCGCGCCGTACGTGTGGCAGCTGGGCGCCGAGGCCGCGAGCCCGGTACGGGCGCACGAGTTCGACGCCGACTCGGTGCGGGCGATGTGCGCCCGCGATCCCGAGTTCGGGCGGGCGGTGGCGACCTGGGTCGGCCGGGTGGTCGCTCAGCGGCTCCAGGCCTCGCGCAACCGGCTCCTGGATCTCTACGCCCCGTACGGCAGCGGCGTCCGCGGCTGACCCGGGGCCGGTCTCGGCTCAGCCGGTCCCGGGGCGACGCGGCCGGTCCCGGGGCGACGCCGATCCCGGAACGCGGTCCGTCACCGGGACCGGGCCGTACCGGAACGCTTCCGTCACCGGGCGACGGCGGCCGGCTCGTACGGTCGGTCCCCGTACGGTCGGCCTCCGTACGGTCGGTCCCCGCACGGTCAGCCCTCCAGCTGCTCCCGTTCCGCCAGCGGTACGCGCCACACCAGCGTGCTCCCGCCACCCTCGGGCGTGCTCAACTCCAGCTTGCCGCCGAGCTGTTGCGCGCGCTCGGCCATGTTGCGCAGACCGCTGCGGCGGCCGCCCGCCGGGATGCCCACGCCGTTGTCGGTCACGGACAGCAGCACCTCGCGTCCGTCCGTCCTGAGGACCACGTCGGCACGGCCGGCTCGGGCGTGCCGGGCGATGTTCGTCAGGGCCTCGGAGAGCACGGCCACGACGTGGTCGGCGATCTCGCGCGGCACCTCGGTGTCCACCAGCCCTTCCATGCGCACGCCGGGGGCGAAGCCCAGCACCGGCGCGGCCTCGCCCGCGAGCCGCACGACTCGTGCCCGCAACCCGGATCCCGTGGTGGCCCCGTGCGTGCGCAGTCCGAAAATGGTCGAACGGATGATCTTGATGGTCTCGTCGAGGTCGTCCACGGCCCGCAGCACCCGCTCCGAGGCCTCCGGGTGCTCGATGAAGCGGCCCGCGCTCTGCAGCGTCATGCCGGTGGCGAAGAGCCGCTGGATCGCCAGGTCGTGCAGGTCCCTCGCGATCCGGTCGCGGTCCTGGAGCACCGCGATCTCCTCGGCGTCGCGACGGCGCTCCGCCAGCTCCATCGCGATCGCCGCCTGCGCCGCGAACACCTGGAGGGACTCGGTCTCCTTGGCCGAGAACGGCATGCCGTCGCTCTCCCTCACGAGGAGGACCACGCCCCGGACGCCGTCCGCGCCGGTGCCGATGGGAACGGCCACGGCCGGGCCGAGTCCGGTGGACCGCAGCGGCCCGGTCATGACCCGCTCCTCGTGGGTGACATCCGCGCTGGTGGCGGCGGTCCCGGTGGAGAACGCCTCGCCGATCAGGGTGTCGTCGGCCGGCAGCACCAGCCCTCGGAGCTCCTCCGCCTCGCGTCCGAGGGCGAGTTCGACGGTGAGCGAGCCGGTATCCGCCATGGGCATCGCGACGAGGGCCAGGGCGGCCCCGGTGATCTCCCGGGCCCGGTCGGCGATCAGCCCGAGGGTCTCCGTGCGCTCCGCCCCGGACATCAGGCTGTGGGTGATCTCCGCGTTGACCCGCAGCCACCGTTCGCGCAGCCGGGACTCCGCGTAGAGCCGGGCGTTGTCGATGGCGACGCCCGCGGCCACGGCCAGCGTCAGGGTGACCGAGACGTCCTCCTCGTCGAAGGGGCCGCCGCCGCGCTTCTCCGTCAGGTACAGGTTGCCGAAGACCTGGTCGCGCACCCGGATCGGGACGCCGAGGAACGTGTTCATCGGGGGGTGGTGGGGCGGGAAGCCGTAGGAGGCGGGGTGCTCGGAGATCTTCTCCAGGCGCAGCGGCTCGGGGTGGCGGATCAGCTCTCCCAGGATGCCGTGCCCCTCCGGATAGGCGCCGATCCGGGCGATCTGCTCCTCGGTGACGCCGACCGTGTGGAAGGCCGACAGCCTCCTGCCGTCGGGGCCGATGACACCGAGCGCGGCGTACTCGGCGTCGACGAGCGCCGCCGCGGCCTGGACGATGCTGCGCAGCGCCTGCTCCAGATCCAGCTCCCGCCCCACCGCGAGCACGGCCTCCAGGAGGCTGTGCACCCGGTCGCGCGTCCCACGGGCCGCGTCCAGCCGTGCCTGCAGCTCCTCCAGCAGTTCGTCCAGCCTCAGCTGAGGCAGCCGTACGCGGGCCTGTCGGGCCTCTTCGGGGCTTCCCACCTGCGCTCCTCCGGGTGCGCTCGACGCGCGGACGGTGATCCTCGCGGTATGTGCCACGGTAGTGGGAGGGGGCCGGGGGTGCCGAGGGCGCGTGGCCGGTTCCGGCCGTCCGCACGGAGCCCGGTGCCGGCCCTCACCTGGTGCCCGACACCGTCACGGCCGCCCACGCATGACCGGTGACGGCCGTGCCCGCGTGACCCGTGAGGGCCCGTGCCCGTACGACTGGTGACACCCCGTGTGAACAGTGACGGCCCCGCATGACCTGTGACCGCCGTTCACACGGTGAAGGGCACCCCCTCGGCCGTCTCGTCCCCGACGAGTTCACGCCCGGTGACCAGCTCCGCCGCGATGCGTACGAAGACCTCCCGCGGCGCCGACACCCAGGAGCGCGGCCCGGTCCGGACGAGCCGCGCGTGCTCGTCCGGATCCGTGACCACGGTGGCGGCCCCGGTGACGACGACGCTCCAGCCGGACCTGGCGGCCGGGTCGACCTGGTCGGCCTCGAAGGCGACGACCGAGTCGTCGATCGCGCGCACCAGCTCGGAGGACGCGGAGGTGCACAACAGCACCGCACCGTCGGTGTCCAGGCTGAAGTTCACCGGCAGGACGGCGGGCAGTGCCTGACGGGTGTGGACGATGCGTCCCACGGGCACCAGGGCCAGTCGGCGCAGGCACTCCGGCCGGTCGAGCTCGCGGAATCCGTCGTGTGGGTACATCGGCCCGTCCCGTCTCTCATGTCGTGCCGCCGCCCTGCGTGCCCCGGGCCGGTCTCAGGCCGCGCGAACGGCGAGCTCGTGCAGCTCCCCGCCGAGCACCACCTTGAGGGCGCCGGTGTCGGCGGCCCCGGCGAAGACGTCGTACGCCTCCTCGATGCGGTCGAGCGGGAAGGTGTGGGTGACGAGATCACCGGTCGGCAGCCGGCCGGCCGTCGCCATCCGCAGCAGGGTCGGCGTGGAGTAGGTGTCGACCAGACCGGTGGTGATGGTCACGTCCTTGATCCACAGGTCTTCGAGGTGCAGGGTCGCGGGTTTGCCGTGCACTCCGACGTTGGCCACGTGGCCGCCGGGCCGGACCATGCGGGTGCAGAGCTCGAAGCTCTCGGGCATCCCCACGGCCTCGATGACGACGTCGGCGCCCAGTCCGTCGGTCAGGTCGGCGATCAGTTGCTCGGGGTCCTCGCCGACGAGTGCCACGGCGTCCGCGCCGAGGCGCCTTGCCGCGTCGAGCCGGGTGGGGGCCAGGTCCACGGCGACGATCCGCTCGGGCGCGAACAGCCGGGCCGTGGCGATCGCCGCGAGTCCGATGGGACCCGCCCCGACGACGGCCACGGTGTCGCCTGGCCGGACCTGTCCGTTGAGCACACCCACCTCGTAGGAGGTGGGGAAGATGTCCGCCAGCAGCACGGCGTCCTGGCTCGCCATGGCGCCGGGCAGCGGATGCACGGAGAGGTCGGCGTACGGGACCCGCACGTACTCGGCCTGGGTGCCGTCGATCAGATGGCCGAGGATCCAGCCCCCGCCGCCCAGGCACTGGCCGTACATCGCCTCACGGCAGTAGCGGCAGCGTCCGCACGCGCTGATGCAGGAGACGAGCACGCGGTCGCCCGGCCGTACGGTCCCGACGTCGCCGCCGATCTCGACGACCACGCCGACGGCCTCGTGGCCGAGCACGGTGCCGGGGCGCACCTCGGGCACGTCGCCCTTGAGGATGTGCAGGTCCGTTCCGCAGATGGTGACGACGCCGACCTGCACGATCGCGTCGGTGGGTGCCTTGATGTCCGGGTCGGGGACGTCCTCCCAGGCGGACTGTCCGGGACCGTGGAAGACGAAGCCTTTCATGACGCTCCTACTGTCCTTGGTCGGCACGGAAGCCGGGGCCGGCGGCCTCTGCACGGCCGGTGCGGTCCGGGCTCCGGTGGGGCACCCGGACCGGCCCCACGGATCCAGTCTGGCCCGCTCTTCCGTCGCGCGCTTGGGCCGACCGGCCCCCGTGGCCCGCCGGGCGGCTCGCTCCGCGTCCCCGCGGACTGCCGACTCGGCCCGAGCGCGCTGCAATGGAAGGGGAACGGTTCCCGTGGGGTGCGGGCGCGAGGAGGTGCCGTATGCGATTCGAGGACCGTACGGATGCCGGGCGCCGTCTGGCCGAGGACCTGGAGCATCTGCGGAGCGAGAACACGGTGGTGCTCGGGCTGCCGCGGGGCGGCGTCCCGGTGGCCCATGTGGTGGCTGCGGCGCTGGGCGCGCCGCTGGACGTGCTGGTGGTGCGCAAGCTGGGCGTCCCGTGGCAGCCGGAGCTCGGTTTCGGCGCGATCGGCGAGCACGGCGTCCGCGTCCTGAACGAGCGGGTGATCCGCGCGACCGGGGTGGACTCCGCGCAGCTGGCCGCCGTGGAGGAGGCCGAGCGGGCCGAGCTGGCACGGCGCGTACGCCGTTACCGCGCCGACCGTGCGCCGGTGCCCCTGGCCGGGCGGACGGTCGTGGTCGTGGACGACGGCCTGGCCACCGGTGCCACCGCCGAGGCCGCCTGCCGGGTGGTGCGGGACCAGGGGGCCGCCCGGGTCGTGCTCGCCGTCCCGGTCGCGCCGGAGGAGACCCTTCCGCACCTGCTGACGGTGGCCGACGAGGTCGTGTGTCCCGCCCCCCAGCGCTGGTTCGGCTCGGTCGGCGCCTGGTACCACGACTTCGCCCAGACCACCGACGACGAGGTCACCGCGCTGCTGGCCGACCCGGCCCCGCCCGCGCCGGATCCGCCACCGCCGAACCGGGAGGTCGAGGTGCCGTCGGGCCGGGAGCGGCTGGCAGCGCGCTTCGTGCTCCCGGAGTCCGCCCGTGCCGTGGTCGCCTTCGCGCACGGCAGCGGCAGCGGCCGGCACAGCCCCCGCAATCGGTACGTCGCCGGCGTCCTCAACCGCGCCGGCCTCGGGACGCTGCTGCTCGACCTGCTCACCGAGGAGGAGGAGGGCGACCGGGACAACGTGTTCGACATCGCCCTGCTGGCCGGCCGCCTCCAGTCGGCGGCTGCCTGGCTGCGCCGTGAAGCCGCCCTGCCGGTGGGCTACTTCGGGGCGAGCACGGGCGCCGGGGCGGCGCTGGAGGCCGCGGCCGACGACCCCGCGATCGGTGCGGTCGTCTCCCGCGGCGGCCGCCCCGACCTGGCCTCCCCCGCGGCGCTGGCCCGCGTCCGGGCCCCGACCCTGCTCATCGTCGGCGGTCTCGACACGCAGGTGCTCAGCCTCAACCGGCTCGCCGCCGACCGGATGCGCTGCGAGCACCGCCTCGCCGTGGTCCCCGGAGCGGGCCACCTCTTCGCCGAGTCGGACACCCTGACCACGGTCGCCGAACTGGCCCGCGACTGGTTCACCACGCGCCTCGCCCCTCCGGAGGCCGGCACTCCGCCGCTCCGATCCGCCTGACCACCGCGGACCGCGGGCCCCTGAAGTCACTCCTCCGCTGCCGCAGCCGGACCCACGTGGCAGCGGAGTTGTCACCGTAGGCACCGCCGACGGCCGGTTTCGACCGTTGTGGGGTCACTAAGCGACATGTCCGTGTGGCGGGGCACGCGGTGCGCTGAGATGGCCGACTCATGATGAGCCGCGGATCGGGGATGGGCATGAGCGACTTGGCCGAATCAGTGGCGTCCGGTTCCGCCGGCATGGTGGACCGGCCGGGGTGCCGGTGCAACGACGGCACGGACACGAGCGCACCCCGTGCCGCGGAGGAACGGTTCCGCGGGCTTCTCGAGGCCGCGCCGGACGCCATGGTCATCGTCGACGACACCGGCACCATCAGACTCGTCAACGCCCAGACCGAAGCCCTCTTCGGCTACCACCGCGAAGAACTCCTCGGCCGCCCCGTCGAACTCCTCGTCCCCGGCCGCTTCCGCGCCCACCACACCGCCCACCGCAACGGCTACGCCCACAACCAGCAAGTACGCCCCATGGGCGCCGGACTCGACCTCTACGGCCTGCGCAAGGACGGCACCGAATTCCCCGTCGAGATCAGCCTCAGCCCCCTCGAGACAGCCGACGGCCTCCTCGTCTCCGCCGCCGTCCGCGACGTCAGCGAACGCAAGGCCGCCGAGGAACGGTTCCGCGGACTCCTCGAGGCCGCGCCGGACGCCATGGTCATCGTCGACGACACCGGCACCATCAGACTCGTCAACGCCCAGACCGAAGCCCTCTTCGGCTACCACCGCGAAGAACTCCTCGGCCGCCCCGTCGAACTCCTCGTCCCCGGCCGCTTCCGCGCCCACCACACCGCCCACCGCAACGGCTACGCCCACAACCAGCAAGTACGCCCCATGGGCGCCGGACTCGACCTCTACGGCCTGCGCAAGGACGGCACCGAATTCCCCGTCGAGATCAGCCTCAGCCCCCTCGAGACAGCCGACGGCCTCCTCGTCTCCGCCGCCGTCCGCGACGTCAGCGAACGCAAGGCCGCCGAGGAACGCATCAACGAACTGGCCGCGCTGGTCGAGTCCTCGCAGGACGCGATCCTCGCCAAGACCCTCGACGGTCGCATCACCTACTGGAACGCGGCGGCCCACCGGCTGTACGGCTACACCTCGGCGGAGGCGGTGGGCCAGCACGTGTCGATGCTGGCGCCCGGCGACCGGCACGACGAGATCGGCACGCTCCTCGACCGGCTCTGCCTGGGCGAGAAGGTCGAGCACTTCGAGACCCTGCGGCTCACGCGCAGCGGTGACATGCTCGACGTCGACGTGACCCTGTGGCCCACCCGCGCGCCGGACGGCACGGTCATCGGGGCGTGCGCGATCGTCCGCGACATCAGCGACCGCAAGCGCGCCGAGGCGGAACTGACGGAGCTGTACGAGCAGCAGCGCCACATCGCCCTGACCTTGCAACGCAGCCTGATGGGGACGCCGCCGGCCATACCCGGGCTGGTCACGGCGAGCCGCTATCTGCCCGCCACCCAGGGCGCGGGCGTGGGCGGCGACTGGTTCGACCTGATCCCGCTGGGCGCGGGCCGGGTCGGGGTGCTGATCGGTGACGTGATGGGGCGCGGCCTGGAGGCCGCCGCCGTGATGGGCCAACTGCGGTCCGCCGCCCACGCGCTGGCCAAGACCGGGATGCAGCCGCGACAGCTCATGCAGGCCCTGGACGCCGTGGTCGCCGACCTGGGCGTGCCCGATCAGCTCGTCACCTGCTGCTATCTGGTCGTCGCCGCCGACGCGGGAGAGGTGATGATCTGCTCCGCGGGCCATCTGCCCGTGCTCGTGACCGTCCCGGGGCAGGGCGCCCGGACGATTCCGGCCCCCGTGAACGCGCCGCTCGGCGTCGGCGACATGATCTACGAACAGTGCAGCACGACGATCCCGCCGGGCGCCACGCTCGTCCTCTACACCGACGGCCTGATCGAGACGCCCGGCAGCGACATCGAGGACCAGCTCTCCGAGCTCATCCGGACCCTGGACAAGCTCGCGGGCGACACGCCCGACCTCGAAGCCGCCGCCGACCATGTGCTGACGACCCTGCTGCCCGACGCCGACGGCCACGACGACGTCACGCTGCTGCTGACCCAGTTGCCGGCGGCGCCCCTGTCCACGGCCACGACCGATCTGCCCGCCCGGCCGGAGTCGGTACCGGCCGGGCGCGGCTTCCTCGGCGCCGCGCTGGACTCGTGGGGTCTCAAGGACAGGACGGACGACGCGTGTCTGCTGCTGTCCGAGATCCTCACCAACGCGGTGCAGCACGCGCAGGGCCCGATCGGGCTGCATGTGTGCCGCACGGACACCGAGCTGACCGTCGAGATCAGTGACCGCAGCACCCATCTGCCGCAGCCCCGCGTCGCGTCCGAGGACGCGGAGTCCGGGCGGGGCCTCCTGCTCGTCCGTGCCCTCGCCGACGCCTGGGGCGTGCGGCCCACCGACGAGGGCAAGACGACCTGGTTCAGTCTCAAGGGCAAGCCCCTGGACCCCCGGAAGGCGGCCGGGACGTGAGGTCAGGAACTCCAGGTCCAGTCGGCCACTTCGGGCAGGTCCGTGCCGTGCTCGCGGATCCAGGCGTGGTGGCGGGTGCGCGCGTCGGCCATCGTCTGGCGTACCGCCGCGGCCCGTACCGCGAGGCCGGGGACGCGGTCGATGACGTCCATGACCAGCCGGTAGCGGTCCAGGTCGTTGCGGACCACCATGTCGAAGGGCGTGGTCGTGGTGCCCGACTCCTTGTAGCCGCGCACATGCAGGTGCCGGTGGCCGGCGCGCCGGTAGGCGAGGCGGTGGATCAGCCAGGGGTAGCCGTGGTACGCGAAGATCACCGGCTTGTCCCGGGTGAACAGTCCGTCGTACTCGAAGTCGCTCATCCCGTGCGGATGTTCGTCACCCGGCAGGAGTCGGGTCATGTCGACGACGTTCACGACACGGACGGAGAGCTGCGGGAGGTGTCGTCGCAGCAGTTGTGCCGCCGCCAGCACTTCCTGGGTGGGCACGTCGCCGGCGCAGGCCAGGACGACGTCCGGTTCGGCGCCGTTCTCCGTGCCCGCCCAGTCCCAGATGCCCGCGCCGCGCGCGCAGTGGTTCCGGGCCTGGTCCATGGACAGCCAGTCGAAGCAGGGCTGCTTGCCCGCCACGATCACGTTGACGTAGTCGCGGCTGCGCAGGGTGTGGTCGGCGACGGACAGCAGCGTGTTGGCGTCCGGCGGCAGGTACACACGGACGACCTCGGGACTCTTGTTGAGGACGTGGTCGACGAATCCGGGGTCCTGGTGGGAGAAGCCGTTGTGGTCCTGGCGCCACACGTGCGAGGTCAGCAGATAGTTGAGGGAGGCGATGGGAGCACGCCACGTCAACTGCCGTGAGGTCCTGAGCCATTTGATGTGCTGGTTGACCATCGAGTCGACGATGTGCACGAACGCCTCGTAGCAGGAGAACAGCCCGTGCCGGCCGGTGAGGAGATAGCCCTCCAGCCAGCCCTGGCAGAGGTGCTCGGAGAGGATCTCCATCACGCGTCCGTGCCGGTCGAGGTGTTCGTCCACGGGCAGTCGGCGTTCCTGCCAGGCCTTGCCGCTGGCCTCGAAGACGGCCTGCAGCCGGTTGGAGGCCGTCTCGTCGGGGCCCACCAGACGGAAGTCCCGGCGCTGCGCCGTGTCCTGCATGATCCGTTCGAGGAAGTCGCCGAGCACCCGGGTGGGTTCGTGCAGTGTCGCCCCCGGCTTGTCGACGGGTACGGCGAAGTCGTCGAGCGGGGGGACCGGGAGGTCGCGGACGAGGACGCCGCCGTTGGCGTGCGGGTTGGCGCCGAGCCGCCGCGCCCCGTCGGGGACGCAGGCGAGCACGTCCGCGACGGGCCGGCCCTCGGCGTCGAACAGTTCCTCGGGCCGGTACGAACGCAGCCAGGCCTCCAGCTGCCGCAGATGGTCCGGGTTCTCCCGGACGCCGGGCAGCGGCACCTGGTGGGCACGCCAGGTACCCTCGACCGGCACGCCGTCCACCTCGGCGGGACCGGTCCACCCCTTCGGCGTGCGCAGCACGATGACGGGCCAGTGCGCGCGCTCGGTGACGCCTTCCTCGCGTGCCCCGCGCTGCACCTCGGCGATGCGCTCCAGCGCCTCGTCGAGGGCGGCGGCCATGTCCCGGTGCACCTGGGCGGGGTCGTCGCCGGTGACGTGGAGGGGCTCGTGACCGTATCCGCGCAGCAGTGCGTCGAGCTCGGCCTCCGGGAGTCGGGACAGCACCGTCGGGTTGGCGATCTTGTAGCCGTTGAGGTGCAGGATCGGCAGGACGGCGCCGTCGTACACCGGGTCGAGGAACTTGTTGGAGTGCCAGGAGGCGGCCAGCGGCCCGGTCTCCGCCTCGCCGTCACCGATCACACAGGCGACCAGCAGGCCGGGGTTGTCGAGGGCGGCGCCGTAGGCGTGGGCGAGCGAGTAGCCGAGCTCGCCGCCTTCGTGGATCGAGCCGGGGGTCTCCGGGGCGACGTGGCTGGGCACGCCGCCCGGGAACGAGAACTGCCGGAAGAGCCGTTCCATGCCCGGGGCGTCCCGCGACACGTCCGGGTAGGTCTCGCTGTAGCTGCCCTCCAGCCAGGAGTTGGCGACCACGGACGGTCCGCCGTGTCCCGGCCCCCACACGCACACCGCGTCCAGTCCGCGTTCCTTGATCACGCGGTTGAGGTGGGTGTGCACCAGGTTGAGGCCGGGCGAGGTACCCCAGTGCCCCAGCAGCCGCGGCTTGATGTGCTCCGGGCGCAGCGGCTCGCTCAGCAGCGGGTTGGCCAGCAGGTATATCTGTCCTGCCGCCAGGTAGTTGGCGGCGCGCCAGTGGGCGTCCAGGGTGCGCAGTTCCTCGTCGGAAAGTACGGTGGCGTCCTGGTGTTCGACCTTGGGCATGGGTGACCCTCCGGGAGTCATCGACTAGGTCATCGGGTGGTGGAGGCGGCATGGCCGACGATGAGGCGGCAAAGCTGCCGCGCAAGGTGTACGAGCGGGAACTGCTCCGTCTTCAGACGGAGTTGGTGAAGCTGCAGGAGTGGGTGCGGGCCGAGGGGGCCCGGCTGGTCGTGGTCTTCGAGGGGCGCGACGCGGCGGGCAAGGGCGGCACGATCAAGCGGGTGGCCGAGCACCTGAATCCGCGCTCGGCGCGGATCGCGGCGCTGCCCAAGCCGACCGAGCGCCAGCGCACGCAGTGGTACTTCCAGCGGTATGTGGAGCAGCTGCCGGCCGCCGGGGAGATCGTGCTGTTCGACCGGTCCTGGTACAACCGGGCCGGTGTCGAGCACGTGATGGGCTTCTGCACGAAGGAGGAGCACCAGCGCTTCCTGCGCCAGTGCCCGATCTTCGAGCGCATGCTGGTGGAGGACGGCATCCTGCTGCGCAAGTACTGGTTCTCGGTGAGCGACGCCGTGCAGCAGGAGCGCTTCCGGCGCCGGCTGGAGGATCCGGTGCGGCGCTGGAAGCTGTCGCCGATGGACCTGGAGTCGCTCACCCGCTGGGAGGCGTACTCGCGGGCCAAGGACGAGATGCTGGTGCACACCGACGTCATTGAGGCGCCCTGGTACGTCGTGGAGAGCGACGACAAGCGCCGGGCACGTCTGAACATGATCGCCCACCTGCTGGGTTCCCTGCCGTACCACGAGGTCCCGCCGCCGGTCCTCGAACTGCCGGAGCGGCCGGCGTCGACCGGGTACCAGCGCCCGCCGCGCGATCTGCAGACGTACGTGCCGGATCACACGGCGACCCTCTGAGGGGCCCGTCGCCGCGTTCACGACCGCTCGGGCACGACGGCCACGGGGCAGGCGGAGTGGTGCAGGACGCCGCGGGCGACGCGGCCCAGCCGGAGCCTCGCGTGTCCTCGCTCGCGCCGGGCGCCGACCACGAGCAGGTCCGCGTCCTGCGAGGCGGCCAGGAGCACGGGGCGCGGGGCGCCCTGCACGGCGTGCCGGTACACCTCCACGGCCTTCGGGACGTCGTGCACCGCCGCCTTCAGCGCCTCCACGGCCTGCTGCTCGTGCGTGGGTGCCGGACCCTCCTGGGGCGCCGAAGGAGCGGGCCGTGCGTGCCCGTGCGCGCGCCAGGCCCGTACGGCTTCCAGGGGCACTCCGCGCAGCTCCGCCTCCTGGAGCGCGAACCGCGCCGCCGCCGAGTCGGCCGCCGCCTCTTTGACTCCCAGGACGACGAGGCCGGGCTCGTCGGCGAGGTCCCGGTCGTCGGCGCTGCCGCGCAGCACGATCACCGGGCAGCTCGCCCGTTCGGCCACGCTCAGGCTGACGGAGCCGAGGAGCAGTTCGGCGAGGCCGCCGCGGCCGTGCGTGCCGAGCACGACGGCGGTGGCGTTCCGGCTCTCCCGCACGAGCGCGGAGGCCGGCTCCTCGGGCAGCACGTCGGTGGACGTGGGCACGCCGGCCTGGCGTCGGTGGGCGCGCTGCGCCGCTGCCTCGACGATGTTCTCGGCCATCACCTGCTCCGCCGGCTTCTCCGCCAGGCCGGCGGGCGCGGCACCCTCGAAGCGCTCCCACAGCGAGGCGTGCACCAGCCGCAGGGGCACCTTGCGGCGGGCGGCCTCGTCGGCCGCCCAGTCGACCGCCCACAGGGTGGCCTCGGAACCGTCGACACCGACCACGAGCGGGCGGGCCACCGTCCTCACCGCCCGGTGCGGACGGCGACACGGACGCCGCCTCGGCACGGGCCCGGGCGTGGTGCCTCGACCGGGTGCACGCCGACGGTTCGTACGACCGCTGCCTTCATCGGTGCCTTCTCCTCGTGGGTCGGTCAGCCGTGGGACACGACGGCGACGGGAGCGGTGGAGTGGTGCAGGACGGCGTGGGTGACGTGACCGATGTGGGCGCCGAAGGCGCTGCGGCGGGCCTGCCGTCCGACGACGACCAGCGAGGCCTCTCGGGAGGCCTCGACCAGGCACACCGCGGGGCTGCCGCAGCGGGACTCCTCGACGACGTCCACAGCCGGGAACTTCTGCCGCCACGGGCCGACGGTCTCGGCCAGGGCGGCGGACTCGTACGGCGCCGTGGCCGCGCGCGGACCGGCATCGGCCGACGTGCCGTAGGCGTGGTACGGCGCCGGCTTCCAGCATCGCACGATCCGCAGGGTCGTGGCGCGGCGGACGGCGGCGTCGAAGGCGAACCCGATCGGCGCCCCGTCGGGGTCCTCGGTGTCGACGCCGAGGACGACGGGCCGGAACGGTGCGGCGGTGGACGGTACTCCGGCCGGGTCCTTCTCGTGCTCGTCGGCGGCCTGTTCGCCGGACCGGACGAGCACCACGGGCCGTTCGGCGCGCGCCACGACGGCCATACCGACGGAGCCGAGCACGTGTCCGCCGGTCCCGCCGAGCCCGCGGGTGCCGAGGACGAGCAGGTCCGCCGTCGCGGCGGCCCCGCACAGTACGTGGACGGGGTGGCCGGTGACGTTCTCGCCGGTCACCTCGATGCCGGGGTGGCGCAGCCGGATGCCCTCGACGGAGTCCCGGGGGACGCGTTCGGCCCAGTGCTGATGTGTCTCCGCTCCGAGGAACGGGGCCCGGGCCATGGTGTGGGGTGCCGGCTCCGAGACGTGCAGGACCTTCAGCGGCAGGCCGCGCAGCCCGGCCTCGCGGGCCGCCCACTCGGCGGCGGCCCGGCTCTCCGGCGAGCCGTCGAGGCCCACGGTGACGGTGCGCGGCATGACCTCCACCTCCTGCGACGGGGGATCCGGCTCCAGCGTCACGTTCCGGGGGCCCGCGGGTGCAGGGGCCACTGGTCCCGGGCCGGGACCGTCCGGCCCATGGGCCTTGTGGACGGGGCCGGGCAGAGTCGGCCCGACGGGACCGTCCGGGGGACCGAACGGCCCGGTTGGCACGGCCTGTTGGTGCGGCGGTGCGGGCGGGATCGGCGCGCGTCTCGCGGTGCGGGGCACCTCGGTGGATGCTGATGTCACAGGACGGAAGGCGGCACATGACCCACGATGCGCCCGGGAGCGTTCGGGAGTGGAGACGTCTGCTGCCCGGCCTCGGCGTCCTCCTCGGCTACCGCCGCTCCTGGCTGAGGGGGGACCTGCTGGCCGGCGTGACCGTGGCCGCGTACCTCGTGCCGCAGGTCATGGCGTACGCGGGTGTCGCCGGGCTCTCTCCGGTCGCCGGGCTGTGGGCGATCCTGCCGGCCCTCGGGCTGTACGCGCTGCTCGGCTCCTCACGTCTGCTCTCGGTGGGGCCCGAGTCCACCACCGCCCTGATGACCGCCACCGTCGTCGGTCCGCTCACCGCCGGATCCCCCGGACGCTACGCCACGCTGGCCGCGGCCCTCGCGGTCACGGTCGGGCTGCTGTGTCTGGTGGCGCGGGCGGTGCGGCTCGGCTTCCTCGCCGATCTGCTCTCCCGGCCCGTCCTGATCGGCTATCTCGCGGGCGTTGCGCTGATCATGATGGTGGATCAGCTGCCGAAGCTGACCGGCGCGGGCACGACCGGCACCGAGTTCTTCCCGCAGCTGTGGTCCTTCCTCGGGAACCTGCCCGACGCCCGGCCGGCGACCGTCGTCCTGTCCGCGGCCACGCTCGTCTTCCTTTTCGTGGTGGCACCGCGGTTCCCCGCGGTGCCCGGACCGCTGCTCGCCGTCGTGCTCGGCACCGCCGCCGTGGTGGCCTTCGATCTCGACCACCGGTTCGACGTCCAGGTGATCGGCGAGGTTCCGTCGGGGCTGCCCGGCCTCGCCGTGCCGGACCTGGGCGAACTGCCCCAGCTGGTGCTGCCCGCCCTCGGTGTGCTTCTCGTCGGGTACACCGACTTCATCCTCACCGCCCGTGCCTTCGCCGACCGCGACGACGAGGGGCCCGGGCTGGACGCCGACCAGGAGTTCCTCGCGCTGGGCGCGGCGAACCTGGGTGCGGGGGTCGTGCACGGCTTCCCGGTCAGCAGCAGCGCCAGCCGCACCGCCCTCGCCTCCTCGGCGGGCGCCCGCAGCCAGGCGTACTCCCTGGTCGCCGGGGCGGTGGTGCTGGCCGTACTGCTCCTGCTCAGCCCGCTGCTCACCCGCACCCCGTCCGCCGTGCTCGGGGCGCTCGTGGTCTACGCGGCGATCCGCATGATCGATCTGGCGGGCTTTCGCCGGCTGGCCTCCTTCCGGCGGCGCGAACTCATGCTCGCGCTCGGCTGTCTCGCGGGCGTCCTCGCCCTGGACATCCTGTACGGGGTGCTGGTCGCCGTGGGGCTGTCCGTGGCGGAGCTGCTGACCCGGGTGGCACGCCCGCACGACGCGGTGGAGGGGCTGGTACCGGGGATGGCCGGCATGCACGACGTCGACGACTACCCGCAGGCGCGCACCGTTCCCGGCCTCCTCGTCTACCGCTACGACTCGCCCCTCTTCTTCGCCAACGCCGAGGACTTCCGCCGCCGGGCCCTGGCCGCCGTCGACGAACAGACCGAGCCCGTCCGCTGGTTCGTCCTCAACACCGAGGCCAATGTCGAGGTCGACATCACCGCGCTCGACGCCGTCGACGCCGTACGCCGCGAACTCACCGACCGGGGGATCGTGTTCGCCCTGGCCCGCGTCAAGCAGGACCTCCTCGACGATCTGACGGCGTACGGACTCGCGGAGTCCGTCGGGCCGGACCTCGTCTTCCCGACGCTGCCCACCGCGGTGGCCGCCTACCGGACATGGTGCGGCGACCGGTGAGCGCCCGGGGTCCGCGCTGCGGGTGGGGCCGGTCGGCCCTGGTGCATCCGGCCCACGCGAGCAATGATCGTGAGGGAGGGGCCACAGTCCGTCCGCCGTCGGGGAACCAGGGGTCGTCATGACCGAGCCAGGCACTTTCACGGAGCAGAACCCGATCCGCGTGTTCCTGCTGGACGACCACGAGGTCGTACGACGCGGACTCACCGACCTGCTGGACTCGGAGCCGGACATCTCGGTGGTCGGCGACGCCGACACCGTCGAGCACGCGCTCACCCGCGGGCCGGCGCTGCGCCCGGACGTCGCGGTGCTGGACGTGCGTCTCCCGGACGGCGACGGCATCACGGTCTGCCGCGAGCTGCGCAGCCGGATGCCGGACCTGGCCTGCCTGATGCTGACGTCGTTCGACGACGAGGACGCCCTGCTCGACGCGATCATGGCGGGGGCCGCGGGCTATGTCCTCAAGCAGATCAAGGGCTCCGACCTGGTCTCGGCGGTGCGCACCGTCGCCTCGGGACAGTCGATGCTGGATCCCGCGACGACGGCCCGCCTGATGCGCTCCCTGCGCGCCGATCCGGCCGAGAGCCCCGGTGTGCCGCCCGAGCTGGCGAGTCTGTCCCCGCGCGAGCGGGAGATCCTCGTCCTGATCGGTGACGGGCTCACCAACCGTGAGATCGGCGAGCGGCTCTTCCTGTCGGAGAAGACGGTCAAGAACCACATCTCCCGGCTGCTGGCCAAGCTGGGGGTGCAGCGCCGGGTCCAGGCCGCGGTGCTCGCCTCGCATCTGGAGCAGCAGCCGCACGCCGTCGACCGCCCGGCCAGGTGAGGCGGGACCGCCACGCACCCGCAGGCACCGTCACGTGACGTCCGCGGGGCGGTTGACGCGGTACACGTCGCGCACGCAGAGGTTGAGGACGGCGGCCACGACGACGAGTCCGGCGCACGCCACGAGGATCGTCCGGTTGTCCCACACGCCGGACGCGAGAGCGGTGATGAGGTAGCCGAGCGGGATGGCGAGGAGTTCGCCGACGCTGTTGAACGCGCTCATCCGGCCCTGCTCGGCCTGCGGCACGTGGTGCTGGAAGGCGGTGGTCCACGCGACGATCGCGACGTCGAGCCCGATCCCGGCGAGCAGGGCCGCCGACAGCACGAACGGCAGCGGCAGCCCCCATCCCAAGGCGAACAGCGGGACGGCGAGCACGGAGCTCGCCAGGACCGCCACGGTGAGCAGGCGGTACGGCTTCCAGCGCAGGCACACGAGCGTTCCGACGAGCAGGCCCGAGGCGAAGGCCGCCTGGACGAGTCCCCAGTCGCGGGCCCCGCCGTACCCTTCCGCCGCGACGAGCGGCCCGAGGAGCTGGAAACCGGCCAGCCAGGCGGCCACGAGGACCGTTCCGGCGGCCGTGTAGGTCCACAGCCAGGTACGCGACCAGAAACCGCGCCACCCCGCGCGCAGATCGTCCAGGGCGCTGTGCGCGGTCGGCGGCGCGTCCAGCCGCAGGCCGCGCAGGAGCAGGGCGGCGACGGCGAAGGTGAGCGCGTCCCACGCCAGGGCCCAGGCCGGTCCCGCCGTCGCGACGACGAGACCGCCGACGACGGGTCCGAGCACCTTGACCGCGTTGCTCGGCAGTCTGAGCAGGGCGTTCGCCTGCTGGAGGTGCTCCGCGGGGATGATCTGACCCACCGCGCCCTGGGCGGCCGGCCTGGTGAAGGCCACGGCGGTTCCGGACGCGAAGCCGCAGAGGGCGATGGACGTCGTGGTCGCGTGGCCGGTGGCGACGGTCGCGGCCAGTGCTCCCTGGGCCGCGGCGGCGAGCAGATTGCCGAGGAAGAGGATCCGGCTCCGGGACATCCGGTCCGCGAGGACTCCGCCGATCAGGAGGAAGGCGACGGTCGGAACGGTGTTCATGGCGAGCACGACGCCGAGGGCTCCGGCGCCGCCGCCCTGCTCGATCACGGAGTAGGCGAGCGCGAGGGGAGCCATCGCCGAGCCGGTGACGGAGATCAGGTTGGCGAGGACGAACCGCCGGAAGGCCGGGACCCTCAGTGGGGCGCTGCGGATCGTCGGTGAGTCTGCCGCGGTCTTCATGATCTCCCTCGTGCTCGGCGCGGCGAGCACCTTAGTGCAGCGCCTGGCCGACGGGACATCGCACCCCGGCAGGGACGACGGTATCCGGCCGCCCTCGGCGGACCGCGGGCACGGCTACGGCCCTCCGGCTCCCCTTCGGACCGCGAGCACGGCGACAGCCGTCCTTCCCCTTCGGACCGCGGACACGGCAACAGCCCTCCTTCCCCTTCGGACCGCGGACACGGCAACAGCCCTCCTTCCCCTTCGGACCGCGGACACGGCAACAGCCGTCCGGCCCCCATCGGACCGCGGGCACCACGACGGCCCTCCCGCCCCTTCGGTCCGCGCGGCCGGCATCCCCGTCCCGCCCCGCCGGGCATCCCGCCCCGAACAGGCGAGTCCCCGACGGGGATTCCGTCGGGGACTCGTCGTGCCACCGGACCGCGCCGTGCCGGGGACGCGGGGATGGGTGAGCCGGCCGGGTCGGCTATTCGACCGTGGCCCAGTCGAGCGTGCGCTCCACCGCCTTCTTCCAGTTGGCGTATCCCTCCGCCCGTTGTTCGTCCGACCACTGGGGCTCCCAGCGCTTGGACTCCTGCCAGTGGGTGCGCAGTTCGTCGGTGTCCCGCCAGAAACCGGTGGCGAGCCCCGCCGCGTAGGCGGCGCCGAGCGCCGTGGTCTCGGCCACCACGGGACGGCTGACCGGTACACCGAGGACGTCGGCCTGGATCTGCATGCACAGGTCGTTGGCCGTGACACCGCCGTCGACCTTGAGGACGTCCAGGTGGACTCCGGAGTCCTGCTCCATGGCCTCGACGACGTCGCGGCTCTGGTAGCAGATCGCCTCCAACGTGGCCCGCGCCAGATGGCCGTTGTCGTTGTAGCGGGCGAGCCCGACGATCGCGCCGCGGGCGTCGGAGCGCCAGTACGGGGCGAACAGGCCGGAGAACGCGGGCACGAAGTACACACCGCCGTTGTCCTCGACGGTGCGGGCCAGGGTCTCGCTGTCGGCCGCGTTCTTGATGATCTTCATCTGGTCGCGCAGCCACTGCACCGCGGACCCGGTGACCGCGATGGAGCCCTCCAGGGCGTAGACCGCCGGGCTGTCGCCGAACTGGTAGGCGACGGTGGTCAGCAGACCGTGCTGTGAACGGACCAGCTCCGTACCGGTGTTGAGCACCAGGAAGTTGCCGGTTCCGTAGGTGTTCTTGGCCTCGCCCGGCGAGTAGCAGACCTGTCCGACGGTGGCCGCCTGCTGGTCGCCGAGCACTCCGGTGATGGGGATGGCGGCCTGCAGCGGCCGGGTGGTCCGCGTCACGCCGTAGGCCTCGCGGTGGGACGAGGGGTTGATGGTCGGCAGCATCGAGCGCGGGACGCCGAAGAACCCCAGCAACTCGTCGTCCCAGTCGAGGGTTTCCAGGTCCATCAGCATGGTGCGGCTGGCGTTGGTCACGTCGGTCGCGTGGATGCCGCCGTGCGGGCCGCCGGTCAGGTTCCACAGCACCCAGCAGTCCGTGTTGCCGAACAGGGCGTGTCCCTGCTCCGCCGCCTTCCGGACGCCGTCGACGTTCTCCAGGATCCACTGGATCTTGCCGCCCGAGAAGTATGTCGCCGGCGGCAGCCCCGCCTTGCGGCGGATGACGTCGCCCTGGCCCGAGCGTTCCAGGGCCGCGGCGATGGAGTCGGTGCGGGTGTCCTGCCAGACGATGGCGTTGTAGTAGGGACGGCCGTTGCGCGGGTCCCAGACGACGGTGGTCTCGCGTTGGTTGGTGATGCCGATCGCCGCCAGGTCCTCCGGGGCGAGGTTTCCGTGCCGCAGGGCGTTCTGCATCACCGAGTTGGTGCGTTCCCAGATCTCCACCGGGTCGTGCTCCACCCATCCGGAGCGCGGAAGGATCTGGGCATGCTCCAGCTGGTGCTTCGCCACCTCGTTGCCGGCGTGGTCGAAGATCATGAATCGAGTGCTGGTGGTCCCTTGGTCCACCGCGCCCACGAAGTCCGCCATGGTGTGCCGCCTCTTGTGTGGGGGTCAGTCCTTGGAGGCCGGGACGCGTCCGGGGGGCTCCGGCTCAGCCGTGGGCAGGAACCTGCCGATGAAGAGCTTGTACACGCCCGCGCCGAGCAGGCCACCGATGAACGGACCGACGATCGGCACCCAGAAGTAGATGGCGCCGTACTGATCTCGCCAGGCTCCGCCGTATCCGGTGATGAAGCTGGCCAGCCGGGGACCGAAGTCACGCGCCGGGTTGATCGCGTAGCCCGCGAGGGTGCCCCAGGCCATACCGATGGCCACCACGACCAGGCCGATGATGAACGGGGCCATGTTCGCGCCGGGCGGCTGGTTGAGCAGGTCCGTGATCGCGAAGATCAGCAGCAGGAGGATGGCGGTGCCGATGACCTGGTCACGGAAGGCGCCCCACTCGTGGACCGGCAGGTTGGTGTTTCCGTTGGCGGGCAGCGTCGAGAACACGAACTGTGTTTTGACGGTGTGCCCGGGGTCCACCTTGGCCAGTGCCTCGGAGTAGTTCCAGCGCACGATGAGGGCGGCCACGAAGGCCCCGGCCGTCTGGGCGACCACGTAGGGCGCCACCTTCTTCCAGGGGAACCCCTTGAAGGTGGCCAGGGCCACGGTGACCGCCGGGTTGAGGTGCGCGCCGCTCAGCCGGGCCGCGACGTAGACACCCATCGTGACACCGATGCCCCACGCCCAGGCGATGCTGTCGTGATTGCCGAGGCCGCCCGGTGGCACGGTGAGCCCTCCACCGGCGACCACTTGGGCCACCACGCCGACGCCGAAGAGGATGAGGATCATGGTGCCGAGGAACTCGGCCGACATCTCGCCGACCAGCCCCAGCCTTTTAAGTCGATCAGCCATGGAAGCCCGCTTTCCCGCCGGCCACATGTGACCAGCCGTCGACTGCCGGAGCTCTGACGGCATCAGGATAGGGCGATTCATAATTAACCGCACAAGAGGTGAAATTCCTTCTAAAGCGGACGCCTGCGTGTGTGTGGCCGGTCCGGGGGCCTCCACCGCACCCGGAGCACCGGGAGTTGCACAACTCGACCGGAACCGCCGGTCGGCCGGCGGACCTCTCCATGCGTATACGCCAACCAGGTGACGACTCGGGCGGCAACCCGACCGGCCGGGGCACCGGCCCGCCTCGCGCCACACGCCGGTCCCCTCGTCCGCGCGGTGCGAGCTCCGGAGGTCCGCGCGCACCGCGTCGTACATCCGCGCCCGTGTCACCCGGAATGCACCCCGGGCCTGAGTGTCCGTCAGTACCTCTGCCTGTGCATCTGCCTGTGCCTCTGCCTGTGCCTCTGCCTCTGTCCGTAGGTGTGCCGTCAGGCAACCCCGCCGTCTCCGCTCCCGTCCTCGTGGGGCGGAGAGCGTCCCGCGATGTCCCCGGGACGCACGGGGAGCAGACCGACCACGAGGAGAAGCAATTGATCCGATTCCGGCGAACAGGGGTCGCGGCTGCCGGGTTACTAGCGGCGCTCGCGGGATCGCCCGGACCTGCACAGGCACAGGCGCAACAGCCGTCGGCCGGTTCCGTACGCCCCGCAGCCACCACGGCCACCACGGATTCCGGCCGACGGCTTCCGGACGGCTGGCGGATCATCGGGGAGGGTGCGGCGGCGCACCTCGTCTGGCGCGCGGACGCGCCGGTGCCGCCCAGCGACTCCGGTGTCATGTTCTACAGCGGCGACGAGACCCTCGGCAGGCCCCACGAGTCGCGGGACGGACGGACGTTCCGGCTCCCGCTGCGTGGCATCGGCACCGAGCGGCTGACCGACCTGCGGGCCAGATCCGGCGAACGCCGTCTGGACGCCCCGGAGGAGGCGAAGGGCGGGCACGACCGCCGGCCGGGCCTCGCGGCGACGCCGCCCGTCCGGCCTCCGGCCGACCCGGTCGACCCCGGCAGGCCGGGCGCGTACCGGACCGTGACGGGAGAGTACGCGCTCCACCCGATACGGCTGCCCGGATTCGCCGCGCCGGTGGAGATGCGCGCGGTGGTGGTCGCACCCACCGCGACGGCCCCGGGGCACCGCCCCCTCGCCCTGTTCCTGCACGGCCGCCACGGCACGTGCTTCACGGGCCGCGACGACATCACCGGCGACTGGCCGTGCCCCGCGGGTGCGAAACCGGTCCCCAGCCACCGCGGCTATCTGCGGGCGCAGAAACTGCTGGCCTCGCAGGGATACGTGACGGTGTCCGTCTCCGCCAACGGTGTCAACGGGCAGGACCACGTGGCGGAGGACGGTGGCGCGCAGGCCCGGTCGTCGCTCGTGCGGCAGCACCTGGCCCGCTGGGCGGACTGGGCCGCGCACCGGTCCTCGGCCCCGCGGATCGTGCGGAGCGCGGCGCCCGCCGATCTCTCACGCGTCCTGCTGGTGGGCCACTCGCGCGGCGGTGAGGGAGTGAACCGGGCGGCGACCGACAGCCTGTACCGCGCGCCGGCCGCCCAGGACGGCTACCGGGGCCCGGTGCGCTGGCACATCCGCGGCACCGTGTTGATCGGCCCCACCCTCTTCGGGCAGAACCCGGCCCCCGACGTCCCCTCGATGACGATATTGCCCGGCTGCGACGGCGACGTGTCCGACCTCCAGGGCGAGATGTACGTGGACGGCACGCGCGGTGTCGGTCGCGGCGCGGCCCTGCACAGCGCGGTCTACATGGTCGGCGCCAACCACAACTACTTCAACAGCGAGTGGACACCGGGCCAGGCGCAGGCACCGGCCGAGGACGACTTCTGGTCCGGGGACGAGCCGGACCGGGTGTGCTCGCGCTCCGCCTCGACCAGGCTGACGGCACGGCAGCAGCAGGCCGCCGGTGCCACGTATCTGGCCGCGGCGGCACGCGTGTTCGTCGCCGGTGACGACCGGGTGCGGCCGCTGCTCGACGGATCGAACCGGCGCGCACCCTCGGCCGGCCCCGCACGGGTGCTCACGCACGCGGTCGGCGGACGCCGCATACCGGCGTTCCTGCCGGACGCCGGGGTCACCGTGGACGGCGGACGCCTCTGCAACCAGGTGGACACCGACGTGGACACCGCCTGCCTCGGACCCGGCGCGCGGGGCGGCTCCCCGCACTTCGTGATGTGGGAGACCTCGAAGGAGCCCGGCCGGCACGCCGTGGCACTGCGCTGGACGGCGCCCGGCACCACGACACGCGTCCGTGCGGCGCGCGCCGTGGACGTGGCCGGGTCCGACGCGCTGGCGCTGCGGGTGATCGTGCCGCCCGACAGCAGGGACACCCGGCTCGACGTGGCGGTGGCCGACGCCTCGGGCCGCCGGGCCGTCCTGGGGCGGCTGGAGCTCGACGGACTGCCGGGGACGGACCGCACCGCCTCCCTCTGGGGGCAGGAGGCCCGCCTGCCGCTGGCCGCCGCCACCCGCGCCGGGCTCGATCTGCGCAGGGTCACGGTCCTGGAACTGGTGCCGCGCAGCCGGACGGGACGGGCGTGGCTGATGGACGCGTGGGGCTGGCGTGCCGGGCTGCCCGCCGTCAGGGCGGCCGAGATGCCCCGTGTCGACGTGGGCCGGCTGTCGGTCGCCGAGGGCGACTCGGGCACACTGACCTATCACGTGCCGGTGTCCGTGTCCGGGCACGGCAGGGGAACCGTCCGGCTGTTCGTCGCCGATCCGGCGACCGGCGAGACGAGCGCGCGCGAGGTGACCGTGCGGCCCGGCGGCCACGCCATCGACGTACGGGTCCGGATACGGGGCAACACCCGCTTCGGCTACGACGTCGCGCACGACGTGTTCGTGAAGGCGGTCCGGGGTGCGGTGGTCGGCGCGCACCTGGGCGGCGTCGTCGCGGTGAACGACGACCCGGCGCCCGCCGTCCGGGTGACTCCGGTCGCCGACCAGGTGACCGAGGGCCGGAGCCTGAGATGGAAGGTGTCCCTGTCCGAGGTGGCCGACACGGACGTCCAGGCCTCCTTCGCTGTCCTTCCGGTCGCGGGCGGCACCGAACTGTCCACCACGGACGTCGACCCGCGGTGGCTGCGGGACCACTCCGGCGCGGAACCTCTGCCGGCACGACCGTTGTCGTCGGTGGAGGAGCTGTACGTCTTCGTCGACGTGCCCGCGGGGCACACCGCCGCCGAGCTGACCCTTCCCACCGTCGTGGACCGGGTGGCCGAGCCGGAGGAGACGGTGCGTCTGCGGTCGACGGTCCACGACGACACCGGTGAGCCGCACGAGGGACCGCCGTTCACCGGGACGGTGCGCGACGCGTCGTAGGACCGCCGCCGCTCGCGCGGCCGGCCGGGCCGCACACCCGGGCCGGCCGGCCGCGCGAGGACACCTCGGTGTGCGGGCCCCGCGCCGGTCAGCTCGGCGTGCGGCGCAGGACCAGGCAGACGAACCCGAAGCAGTCCCGGTAGACACGCAGCCACTCGGTCCGTCGCTCGGTGGCCGTGGCCAGCGCCTGGGCGCTGTCCGGATCGGCGGGGTGGTCGAGGGCCCACGAGGCCAGCGAACCCCAGCAGGCCCACTCGTAGTCGTCCAGCTCCCGGCGGGTGCTGACGTGTCCGTGGACCGGGGTCCAGCCGTCGGCGACGACCCGGTCCACCGTGGTGGCCAGGTCGTCGTACTCCCCCAGCATCTCGACCGCTTCCGGGGAGGGCGCCCGGTCCCAGAAGGCATCGCCGATCAGCACCCGGCCGCCCGGCGCGAGGTGTTCGCGCGCCGCGGCCAGGGTGGGCAGCAGGCCGCCGAAGGCGTGGGTGGCGCCGACGCTGAGCACGAGGTCGAACGGGTGCGGCGAGGAGAAGTCCGAGGCCGGCAGGTGGTGGAGCGCCAGACGCTCCCCGACGTCCCGCGCGGTCGCACCCCGGCGCGCCTGGGCCAGTGCCTCCTCGGACGTGTCGACGCCCTCGGCACGCAGCCGCGGGTGGCCGGCCAGGGCGCGCAGCAGCCATTCGCCTCCGCCGCAGCCGAGGTCCAGCACGCGTTCGTCGCCGCGCGGCAGGGCTTGTTCCAGTAGTCGGCGCACGGATGCGTCGTCGAGGGGCGCCTTGATCGGGTGGTCGGTGTGGGCGATGCCGGACAGTTGTTCGCGATTCACCGGCGCAGCCTGTCAGCGGTCGGCGCCGCGCGCACCCGTATTTCCCGCACGTGCCGTACGCGGGGCGGCCTTTCCGCACGTGCCGTACGCGAGGCCGCTGTTGCGCACGTGCCGTACGCGGGGCCGCTGTTCCGCACATGCGGTACGCGAGGCCGCTGTTCCGCACGTGCCGTACGCGGGGCGGCGATCCGTCGACGGGAGCAGGCGACGGGCGCGGGAGTTCTACGGGGTCGGGGTCCTCGGGGCCACGACGGTTCCGGGCGGGGAGGACGGTTCGAGGGGGATCGCGAGGGTGAACGCCGTGCCACCCGGCCGGCTGACGAGTTCGAGGGTGCCGCCGTGGGCGGCGACGAGCGAACGCGCCACCGCGAGGCCCAGGCCGCTGCCGCCGCGATCGCGGCTGCGGGCCTTGTCGACGCGGTAGAAGCGGTCGAAGACGCGTTCCTGGTCGGCGGCCGGTATGCCGGGTCCCGCGTCGGAGACGCGCACCACCGCGGTGCCGGAGGAGACGGACAGTTCCAGGTGCACCTCCGTGCCGGCCGGGGTGTGCACGGCGGCGTTGGTGAGCAGGTTGTCCAGCACCTGCCGGACGCGCAGCGGGTCGAGTCTCAGCGGCACCGGGGCGGGGCCGACCACCGCGGTCAGCTTGTGGTCCGGGTGCCCGGCACGGAAGGTGTCCGCCGCCTCCCGGGTGAGCTCCGCCAGATCGGCCTCCTCCAGACGCAGCGGGGTCTCCACCTCGGCTGCGTCGAGGCGGGCGAGCAGCAGCAGGTCGTCGAGGAGCACGCCCATCCTGGCCGCCTCGGCGCGCAGCCGGGCCAGATGCCCGTCCCGTTCCTCGGGGGCGTTCGCGGCGGCGTACTGGAAGAGGTCGGCGTAGCCGCGCACCGACATGAGCGGGGTGCGCAGTTCGTGCGAGGCGTCGGCGACGAACCGGCGCAGCCGCTGTTCGGCCTCGGTGCGGACGGCGAGGGAGTCGTCGATGTGTTCGAGCATGGTGTTGAGGGCGGTGCGCAGCTCCTCGACCTCCGGGCCGCCCTTGCCGCCGCCGGCGCGCACCGGGAGACGGGCGGAGCCGGTCAGGTTGTGCGAGGTGATGGCGCGGGCCGTGTGCGCCATGTCGCTGATCGGCCTCAGTCCGCGGCGCAGCACCGCCCGGCCGAGGACGACGAGCGCCAGCAGCGCGAGCGCGAAGGCGACGACCTGGACGGCGATCAGCTGGCGCATGGTGCCCTGGAGGTCCGTCATGGGCGCCGCGGTGACCAGCACCACGCCGGGTTCGACCTCGCAGGCGCGCAGTTTGTAGGCGCCCTCCCCCGCCAGCCGCACGGTGCGGACGATGTGCTCGCTGCCCTTGGGCGGGAGCGACTGGGCGGCGGCGGCAAGTTCGGCGGTGTCGGCGGGCACGTCGGCGGGCCTGCGGAGGACGGCCGTACCGTCGGAGACGTCGTACACGGCGGTGAACCAGCCGTAGTAGGGGCGGCGCTGGACGGTGCCGTGGGCGGCGGCGTCCTTGGCCTGGGTGACCTGGACGAGCTGGAGCTGCTCGGCGAGCTGGCGTTCCAGGTAGTCGCTCATGTACGTCGTCAGGGCCGTGCCGACGACGGCGAACACCACGAGGGACAGCACGCCCATGCCCAGGGCGAGCCGGGTGCCGAGGCGCAGCCGGCGGTAGGTGTCGCGCAGCCGCCCGGCAGCACCGCGCCCGGGGCGGGTCACTCCGCGACCTGCCGCAGCACGTACCCGACGCCCCGCACGGTGTGGATGAGGGGCGCGCCGCTGTCGTCGAGCTTGCGGCGCAGCCGGCTGACGACCAGCTCGACCACGTTGGAGCGGCCGCCGAAGCCGTACTCCCAGACGTGGTCGAGGATCTGCGCCTTGGTCAGCACGGTCGGCGACTTGCGCATCAGATAGCGGAGCACCTCGTACTCGGTCGGGGTGAGGGTGAGCAGCCGGTCGCCGCGCCGCACCTCGCGGGTGTCCTCGTCCATCGTCAGGTCGGCGACCCGCAGCACGGAGCGCTGGAATCCGGGGCCCGCGCTGCGTCGCAGCACGGTCCGCAGCCGTGCCATGAGTTCCTCCACGGCGAACGGTTTGACCAGGTAGTCGTCGCCGCCGCGGGTGAGGCCGGCGACCCGGTCGGCGACTCCGTCGCGGGCGGTGAGGAAGACGACGGGCACCATCGTCCCCGACTGCCGGAGCCGGTCCAGGACGGCGAATCCGTCCAGGCCGGGCAGCATCAGGTCGAGGACCACGATGTCGGGGTGGAACTCGGCCGCCCTGCGCAGCGCGTCCTCGCCGGAGTACGCCGTGACGGCGTCCCATCCCTCGTAGCGGGCGACCGTCGCGACGAGGTCGGCGATGGGCGGGTCGTCGTCCACGACCAGGAGGCGCACTTTTTCCACCCGCTCATACTGCGTCACGCGTCCGGCGGCGCCATACCCCGGGCCTGCGGTGATCCACATCGATAAGGAGTTGAAAGTCGGCCGACAGGAAAACGACAGGGTACGCGCGGCAGGCTCGGTGTCTCCCCACCTGAACGAGGAGCTGCCCCGTGACCACGGTCGATCGTGTCCAGCCGCCGCCGACGGCGGTGCGCCCGAAGGCGGTGGCCCGCACCGGCCTGTACGCCCTGCTGGCGGTGAACGCGGTCGTGGTCGCCGTGTTCTTCGTCCGGGCCGGGTTCGCGTCGAACGCGCTGATCGTGCTGGGCCGGCTGGCCGGGCTGTACGGCGCGCTGCTGATGGCCTTCCAGCTGTTCCTCGTGGCCCGGCTGCCGTGGCTCGACCACCGCATCGGCATGGACCGTCTGACGTCCTGGCACCGCCGGATCGGCTTCGGGCTGGTGTGGACGCTGTCGGCGCACGTCGTGTTCATCGTCCACGGCTATGCGCGGCCCGCGTCGACGGGGCCGGTGGAGGAGCTGACGGAGCTGGCGACGACGGCCGAGGGCGTGCTGCGCGCGGTCGTCGCCCTGGTGCTGTTCCTGGTGGTCGGCGCGGTGTCCGCCCGTTTCGCGCGGCGCCGGCTCGCCTACGAGACATGGCACTTCGTCCACCTCTACACCTACGTGGCGGTGGTCCTGGCGTTCACGCACCAGGTCGCGGTGGGGACCACCTTCACCACCTCGTCCGTGGCGACCGCCTACTGGTGGGGGTTGTGGGGCGCGGCGCTCGGTTCGGTGTTCGTGGGGCGGCTGGTCCTCCCGGTGCGGCGGAACCTGCGGCACCGGTTGCGTGTCTCGGCCGTCGTGCCGGAGTCCGACGACGTGGTCTCCGTCTATGTCACGGGGCGGGATCTGGACCGGCTGCCCGCGCGGGCGGGCCAGTTCTTCCTGTGGCGGTTCCTCACCGAGGATCGCTGGTGGCAGGCCAATCCGTTCTCGCTGTCCGCCGCGCCCGACGGCAGGCAGTTGCGGCTGACCGTGAAGACGGCCGGGGACGGCACCGCGGCGCTGCGGGATCTGCGGGTCGGCACGCGGGTGTTCGCCGAGGGCCCGTACGGCGCGTTCACGACCCTGCACCGCACGCGTGCGGACACCCTGCTCGTCGCGGGCGGTGTGGGCATCACCCCGATACGGGCTCTGTTGGAGGAGTTGCACGGGCATGCCGTCCTCCTCTACCGGGTCGGCGCGGAGCGGGACGCGGTGCTCCTCGACGAACTGCGGGAGATCGCCGCCGCCAAGGGTGCCGAGCTGTATGTGATCAGCGGTCCGGCCACTCCGGACAAGCTGTCCGCGGAGACGATCGCGCGGCTCGTGCCCGATGTCCGCGACCGGGACGTCTTCGTGTGCGGCCCGCCCGGCATGACGGCCGCCGTCCTGCGCACCCTGCGCGAACTGCGGGTGCCCGGGCGGCAGATACACGCCGAGCGTTTCAGCCTGGCCGGATGAGGGAGACGTCGTGAAGCGAGCGGTATCCGCGGTGGTCCTGACCGTGGCGGGCCTGGTCCCGCTGTGGCGTTACGAACCGGGCGGCGGGGCGACGGCCGGTGAGGCGGCCGGGCCGGTCCCGTCGTCCTCGGCCCCCTCCTCCTCGTCCGCGCCGTCCTCGCCGTCCTCGTCGTCCGGCGGCGCGACGCGGGTCGTGCGGGGCTCCGTCGTCGACACGGAGAAGGGCGCCGTGCAGGTGGAGGTGACCTTCCGGGGCGACCGGATCAGCGCGGTGCGCATGCTGCGCCGGCCGAACCATCCGCAGACCGCGGCGGCCGTGCCGAAACTGATCGAGGAGACGCTCCAGGAACAGAGCGCCGACATCGACACGGTGACCGGAGCCACGGTCACCAGTGAGGGATACGTCCACTCCCTCCAGGCCGCGCTCGACGCGAAGGGGGCGTGAGGTGCGCCGCGTCGAACACGTCATGGGGTTCCCGGTCTCGGTCACGGTCGACGACGAGGGCGTCGGCGACGACGTCGCGGACCCGGTGTTCGCCTGGCTGCGCGAGGTCGACGCGCGGTTCAGCCCCTACCGGCCGGACAGCGAGGTGTGCCGGCTGGACCGGGGCGAGCCGGCCCCGCACGAACCGAGCGCGGATCTGGTGGAGATCCTCGACCTGTGCGAGCAGTACCGGGAGGCGAGCGGTGGAGCGTTCGACGTACGGCTGCCGGGGCGCGGCCTCGACCCCTGCGCGCTGGTCAAGGGCTGGTCGGTGCAGCGAGCCGCGGACCTGCTGAGGGCTGCGGGGGCCCGCCGGATCTGTCTCAACGCGGGGGGCGACGTGGTGACGGCCGGCGGACCGTGGCGGGTGGGGGTGCGCCATCCCGAGCGGGCCGACCGCCTGTGCACGGTGCTGGAGCTCACCGACGGCGCCGTGGCGACCTCCGCGCGCTACGAACGCGGCGATCACATCCTCGACGGCCGCACGGGCCGCCCCGCGACGGGGCTGCTGAGCGTCACGGTCGTGGCGCCGTCGCTCACCGAGGCGGACGCGACCGCCACGGCGGCCTTCGCGATGGGCGCGGAGGGCGTCGAGTGGGCCGCGGCGCGGGACGGCTGCGAGGTGTTCGCGGTCGACTCGGACCGTCGGGTCTTCCGCACCCCCGGGCTGCCGGTGGCCGGTCGACCGCCGCACGTGTGACGTGGGCGGCCGGAACCACGGTCCGCGCCGGGGCCGCCCGCCCTCGGCAGGGGCGGCTCCGGCGCGCCGGAGCTCAGAAGGGGTAGTGGGCGTGCTGGGTGGCGATGGTGACCCAGCGGGTGCTGGAGAAGGCCTCGATGCCCCAGCGTCCGCCGAAGCGCCCGTAGCCGGAGGCCTTGACGCCGCCGAAGGGCGCGTGCGGTTCGTCGGCCACGGACTGGTCGTTGATGTGCACGATGCCGGTGCGGACGCGACGGGCCACCGCCAGGCCGTGGGTGGCGTTCTCGGTGATGATGCCGCAGGTCAGGCCATTGTCGGTGTCGTTGGCGAGGGCGACCGCGGTGTCGTCGTCGGCGAACGTCTCGACCACGCAGACCGGGCCGAACGCCTCGGCGTAGTACAGGTCCGCCTCCTTCGGCACATCGGTCAGCACGGTCGCGGGGTGCACCGCCCCCTCGGGCGCACCGCCGCCGACGAGCGCCCTGGCGCCCCGGTCCACGGCTTCCCGGACCAGTCCGGCCACGCGCTCGGCCGCCGCGCGGGTGACGAGCGGCCCGACGACCGTGTGCGGGTCCGACGGGTCACCGGCCCGGAGCGCGGACACCTTCGCGGCCAGTTTGGCGGTGAACTCCTCGGCCAGCGACGCGTGGACGAGGATGCGGTCGCCGGACATGCAGATCTGCCCGGCGTTCATGAACACGCTGAAGGTGACGGCGTCGACCGCGTAGTCCACGTCGGCGTCCGCGAGCACGATGACGGCGTTCTTGCCGCCCAACTCCAGTACGGCGGGCTTGAGATGGCGTGCGGCCTGCTCGCCGATGATCCGGCCGACGCCGGTCGAGCCGGTGAAATCGACCGCCCGCACACGCGGGTCGGCGATCAGGGTCTCGGCGATCTCGGCGGCGTCCTCGGGGGCGTTGGTGACCACGTTCAGGACGCCGTCGGGCAGCCCGGCCTCGCGCAGTACGTCGGCGACGAGGAGCCCGCAGGCGATCGGGGCGTCCTCGCTGGGCTTGACGACGACGGTGTTGCCCGCAGCGAGCGGTGCCGCCACGGCCCGTACGCCGAGGATGACGGGCGCGTTCCAGGGGGCGAACGCGGCGACCACGCCCAGGGGTTCACGCACGGCAAGACCCAGCACGCCCTCCTCCTGGGCGCTGAGCACTTCGCCGCGCGGCGCGGTGATCGCGGCCGCGGCCTCGCGCAGGATGTTGGCCCCGAGCGCCACGTTGAAGTGCGCCCAGGGCCGGGTCCCGCCGGCCTCGCGGGCCATGATGTCGGCCACCTGCTCGCCGCGCGCGTCCAGCAGATCGGCGGCCCTGAGGAAGATCGCGCGACGTGCGAACGGATCGAGCGCGGCCCACTCGGGGAAGGCGGCGTCCGCCGCGTCCACGGCCCGCCGCACGTCCTCGGGTCCGGCGGCGGCCACGGACGCGTACACCTCGCCCGTGTAGGGGGCGACGTCGTCGGTGGTGCGGCCCGACGCGGCGGGCACGTCCTTGCCGCCGATCAGCAGGTCTCGGGTGATGCTCATGTGCGGGTTCCTTCGGTACGTGGCTTCGACGGCACGCGCTGGTCCGTGCGGCAGGTTCACCTGTCTGTTCGCTCAGTGAAATTTCATTCACGATTCTCCGACCCGGATTCTGCTACCGCACGGGCGGAGTATCAAGGGGTCCGGGCGGTTCGCCGTCCGGAGCCCGGAGCCGGGCCACCGCGCCCGGCGTCCCACCGTGGTCACCTGCCACAATGGCAACAAGGCAGATGTTCGGCGGAACCTGCCGCGGACGACGGAGGAGCCTCGTGCCACTGCCCTCACAGCCCTTGCGGAAGCTCGGATTCCTGACCATCGGGCTGTTCGACGCCGACGACCCTGCCCGCGGTCACGAGTCGACGCTCGGCATCATCGAACTGGGCGAGCGGCTGGGCCTCGACAGCGCCTGGCTGCGCCACCGCCACCTCCAGTACGGCATCTCCTCCCCCGTCGCCGTCCTGGCGGCGGCCTCCCAGCGCACCAGCCGCATCGAACTCGGCACCGCCGTCACCCCGCTGGGCTGGGAGAACCCGCTGCGGCTCGCGGAGGACCTGGCGACCGTCGACGTGCTGTCCGGGGGCCGGCTCAATCCGGGCATCAGCGTCGGCCCGCCGATGCACTACGACCAGGTCAAGGACGCGCTGTATCCCGGCACCGCCGACGCCCAGGACTTCGGCTACGAACGCGTGGCACGCCTGCTGGACTTCGTGCGCGGCAAGCCGGCCGGCGACTTCAGCGGAGTCGAGGGGTTCGAGGTGTTCACCGACCGCGTCCAGCCGCACTCCCCCGGCCTGGGCCGCCGCATGTGGTACGGCGGCGGCAGCCTGAGTTCGGCGCGCTGGGCGGGCGAGCACGGGATGAACTTCCTGACCAGCAGCGTGGTGAAGGCGGAGGAGTCCGAGGACTTCGCCGAGGTGCAGCTCTCCCATGTGCGGGCCTTCCGCGCCGCTCACCCCGACGGCGACCGCGCCCGGGTCTCGCAGGGGCTCGTCGTGATACCCACCGACAGCGCCTCTTCGGCGCAGCGGGCGAAGTACGAGGAGTACGCGCAGAAGCGGCTGCCGCGCACCGCCGCGCCGCAGGGTCCGGCCCGCCTGATGTTCGCGCCCGATCTCGTCGGGACGTCCGACGAGATCGCCGAACGGCTCTACGCCCAGGCCGCGTTCCGGGAGATCGACGAGGTCGCCTTCGCCCTGCCCTTCACGTTCGAGCACGAGGACTACGTCCAGATCCTCACCGACATGGGGACCCGGCTCGGCCCCGCACTCGGCTGGCGGCCGACGGCCTGATCACTCGTCAACCGGCCCTCGGCGTGCGCACATCGGCCTGCGCAGCGCCTGCGGACGATGCCGGGGGCGGCGACGGCCTGCCCCCTCCTCCCGCGCCCGGGAAGATCGTTGTTACCGTTCACCGATGTCCGACTCTTCACGCGACACCGCCCGGGGCGCCGGCTGGGGCACTCCGGAACCCGGCGACTACCGGCGCCTGATGCCCTCCCGCGTCGAGAAACTCTCGTGGCTCGACCCGAGGACTCTGTGGCCCGCGCGCAACGGCGTGCTCGCCTCGTGGTTCGGGGACCCCACGGGCCGTACCCGCGCCCGCTGGGTGGAGCAGCGCAGAAGCGCCGGCGCGCCCGCCGACGCGGTGGTGCGGCGCGACGATCCCGACCACTTCTCCTTCATGGTGATCGGGGACACCGGAGAGGGCGACGCGCCTCAATACGCCGTCGTCCCCGGCTTTCTGAAGGCCAGTCAGGGGTCGAGTTTCGCGGTCCTCGCCAGTGACGTGATCTATCCGGTCGGCAGCACCGACGACTACGGCACGAAGTTCCACGGTCCGTACCGGGACTACCCGGCCCCCATATACGCCATACCCGGCAATCACGACTGGTACGAGGACCTGCACGGCTTCATGCGGGTCTTCTGCGACGCGCCACCCCTCGCACCGGAAACCGGGCGGCGCCGGACGCTGCGGGCCCGGCTGCGTTCGCTGCTGTGGCACACGCCGCGCACAGTGGACGAGCAACGGCTCGCCGAGGCACGATCGTTGCACTCGGCACCGGCCCAACAGGCCGTCCAGCCGGGGCCGTACTGGGCCGTCGACGCCGGTCCGGTGCGGATCATCGGCATCGACACCGGTCTCCTCGGGACGATCGACGCCGAGCAGGGACGCTGGCTGCGCGAGGTGTCCGCGGGTGACACCCCCAAGATCCTGATCACCGGTTCGCCTCTTTACGTGGACGCGGAGCACCATCCGTGCGAGATCGAGGGCGGCGGCACCGTCGACGACATCGTGCGCGACCCCGCGCACCACTACGTCGCCGCGATAGGCGGCGACATCCACAACTACCAGCGCTATCCCGTACAGGTCGGCGACCGCACCCTGCAGTACGTGGTCGCCGGTGGCGGCGGGGCGTTCATGCACGCCACGCACACCATCCCGCGCGTCTCCGTCGCCCGGGTCACCGAAGCGGACTTCCGCTGCTACCCGCTGCGCGGCGACTCGCTCGCCTTCTACAGCAGGCTCTACGGGCGCCGGCTGCGGATGCGCCGCTTCTTCACCCTCACCGAGGAGCAGGCCATGACCGTCATGGCGGAGCGGCTCGGCATCCCGCCCACCCGGTCCGCGGGTGCGCCCGTCCGGGTCACCCGGCGCACCCGGCTGGTGGCTTCCCTGCTGGGAGCGGGCGGGCGCCCCGACCGCACCTCGCGTTTCCGCCTCCCGGTGCGCAAGGCGTACACCCAGCTCTTCTCGCCGGGTTCGGCGACCTACAGCCCGCCCTTCTTCAAGTCGTTCCTGCGTCTGGACGTCACCCCGTCCTCGGTCCGGTTGCGCTGCTTCGCCGCCACCGGCAACCGGGAGCAGGAGATCGACCCGCCGGTCGAGGACGAGGTGGTCATCCCGCTGCCCTGACCCGGTGCCGCCGGGCCAGGGTGTCCCGGGGCCCAGGGAGTGTCGTTCGGACCCGGGCCGATCCGGACGACGCCCCCTAGGGTCCGGGCGCGACCGTCGCCCCTGCGAGGACGCCCGCGCTCCCGGCGTGCAGTTCGGAGCGGACGAGTTCGAGGAGACGTCCGGTCCAGTTGCGGCCCCGGCCGCCCTGGTCGCCCCAGAACGCGGAGTCGCTGTCGTCGTAGACCAAGGTGGCGTCGCCCGTGGCCAGCAGGGCCCGGGCCAGGGCCGGGTGCTGCGCGTACTTGGCGCGCAGCAGAGCGGTCAGGACGGCCGTGCGGGCGTGCTCCCAGCCGTCGTGCAGCGGGGCGCCGACGGCCAGCTTCCGGGCCTCGAACACGCTGCTCTCCGCCGTGATCGCCGAGCCGACGGCCGCGTCGGCGATCGACAGTGCCCAGTACGCGTGGGCGACGGACGGGTAGGTGACGCCGTCGACCGTGATGGGGGCCGGATAGTCGTTGCGCAGCCCCTTGGTGCCGGGGTCGTCCGACGGCTTGAGCGGATAGCTCTGGTAGAGGTGGATCGCGGGCGCCACGGGCTCCGCGGGACCGTCGGCGAGGACCCGTGAGGGCCGTTCCGCGATCCACCGGTCGCGCTCCTCGAAGTAGGCGATCGCCTCGTCGTGGGCCTCCTGGGTGACCTCCACCTCGGGGCGTCTCTCCATGTGTCCGCCGACTCCGGCCACGAGGACCTGGAGCGGCCAGTCCTTGCGGTCCATGTCGCCGAGCGCGTAGTGGCGCTGCGTCGCGGGGATGGCGAGGTAGGCGGCACGGGCGGCGGCCCGCTTCTCCTCGGTCCGGTCGGCGAGGAAGGCGTCGACCGCGGCCAGGCACCGGTCCGTCGAGTCCGGACGCCCGTTGAGCTCGTCGATGGTGTCGCGCACCTCGGCGAGCAGCAGCTCCGGCGTGTGCCAGCTGCGCGGCTCGCCGAACTTCCAGGCGGCCAGCCCGAAGCCGGACGCCCGGGCGCCGTCCGGGAGTTCGGTGGCGACCCAGCCGCTGCGCAGTTTCTCCTCGAACTCCTCCAGGGTGACCAGGCCCCAGCAGTCGATGAGTCCGTCCGCGTAGATGAACAGGTCGGTGAGGTGGTAGTCGCCGTTGCGGATGAATGCGTGCCGCCAGGTGCCGGGTACGCGTATGCCGTCCGCCATGCGGTAGGTGGTCCGTCTGCCGATCATCCGGTCATTGTGGCGGACCCGCCCGGGCGGTGCCGCGACGGCCGCGGAAGGTGCGGCGCAGGTCGTCGACCCAGGCGTCGGGGACCTCCCAGGGGATGAAGTGGCCGCCCTCGTCGTGTGCCGTGAGGTAGACGTGGTGGTACCAGGCGGCACGGTCCGTGGCGAGCCAGTGCTCGACGCGCTGCCCGGTGGAGACGCCGGGCGGGTTCTCGTAGCCGACGAACGTGATGCCGGTGGGGGCCTCGACAGCCGGGGCACGGTCGTCGGAGGGCGCCCGCGTCGTCGGACCATCCGGTCAGCCGCAGGCGTGCCTTGAGGTCGTCGAGGACGGCGTCGGGGACATGGAGGGGCGCGGGTTCCAGCGGGAAGCGCGCGGTGGCTGCCATGGGTGGCCTTCCGGGGTGGTCCGGGCGGACAGGGGCCGACGCTCCCGGTGCCGCCCGGCAGGTCAGTCGGACAGTGCGGCGATACGGTCGAGGGCCTGCCGGATGTCGTCCCGCGAGACGTCGCGGTGCGTGATCAGGCGCAGGCGGCCGCCCAGGGAGAGGGCGAGCACACCGGCCCGGCGGAGCCGCCCGACCGCGCCCGCCGGGTCCGGCACCTCGGCCATGACGATGTTCGTCTCGGGTGCCGCGGCGTCCCAGCCCAGCTCGCGCAGCCCGCTCGCCAGGAACTGCGCGTTGTCGTGGTCCTCCGCGAGCCGGTCGACGCGCTCCAGCGCGACAAGTCCGGCCGCGGCCAGCACACCGCCCTGGCGCACTCCCCCGCCGAGCATCTTGCGCACCCGCCGGGCTTCGTGCACGAAGTCGGCGCTGCCGCCGACCACCGATCCGACGGGGGCGCCCAGCCCCTTGCTGAGGCACGCCTGGACGGTGTCCACACCGCGGGTGAGCTCGGCGGGTGCGGTCTTCAGCGCCACCGCCGCGTTCCAGACGCGGGCGCCGTCCAGATGGACCAGCAGTCCCGTCTCCCGGGCCGCGGAGACCAGTTCGGCGTGTTCCTGCGGCGAGGTGGTGGTACCGCCCGCCGCGTTGTGCGTGTTCTCCAGGCACAACAGCCGGTTGCGCAGGGCGAAGTACGCTCCGCCGCCGACCGCCGAGGCACGGATGTCCTCAGCGGTGATCCGCCCCGGACCCGCCGTCCAGGGCAGCGGCTGCGGCATGCCCCCGGCGAGCCAGGACGCCGTGCCGACCTCGCTGTCGAGCACGTGCGCGCGCTGCGGGGCGAAGAAGCGGTCGCCTCTGCGCAGGTGGAGGAAGAGCGCGACGAGGTTCCCCATGGAGCCGCTCGGCACCCACAAGGTCGCTTCCACGCCGAGGAGTTCGGCGGCCCGGTCCTCCAGGGCGCGCATCGTGGGGTCGCCGTCGAGGACGTCGTCGCCGACCTCGGCGGCGGCCATCGCGGCACGCATCTCGGCATCGGGCCGGGTCACGGTGTCGGATCGCAGGTCGATCGGTGCTGCGCTGCTCATCTCGGCTTTCTCCGGGCGGTGATCAGGGCGTCGGGGTGATGCGGGCGCGGCGGCCCGCTCAGTCCTTGAGGCGGTCGATCTGCCTGATCTTGTTGGTCGCGTCCAGGGCCGCGACCTTGTACGACTCGGCGAGCGTGGGGTAGTTGAAGACGGCGTCCACCAGGTAGTCGACGGTGCCGCCGCAGCCCATCACGGACTGGCCGATGTGGATGAGTTCGGTGGCACCGGTGCCGAAGCAGTGGACGCCGAGCAGCTTGCGGTCGTCGGGCGAGACCAGCAGCTTGAGCATGCCGTGCGAGTCTCCGATGATCTGCCCGCGGGCCAGTTCGCGATAGCGCGAGATGCCGACCTCGAACGGCACGCAGTCGTCGGTGAGCTGGTCCTCGGTCCGGCCGATGAAGCTGATCTCCGGGATGGTGTAGATGCCGATCGGCTGGAGGTCGTGCATCCGGCTCACCGGTTCGCCGAAGGCGTGGTACGCCGCCGTCCGTCCCTGCTCCATCGACGTCGCCGCCAGCGCGGGGAAGCCTATGACGTCGCCCACGGCGTAGATGTGGGGCACCTCGGTGCGGTAGTACTCGTCGACCTTGATCCGGCCGCGCGCGTCGGCGGTCAGGCCCGCCTTGTCGAGGTCGAGTTCGTCGGTGAGGCCCTGGCGGCCCGCCGAGTACATCACGGCGTCCGCGGGGATCTTCTTGCCGCTCTCCAGGACCGTGAGCGTGCCCCGCGGATGGCGCTCCACCGCGGCCACGGTCTCCCCGAACCGGAAGGTCACGGCCAGGTCCCGGAGGTGGTACTTCAGTGACTCGATGACCTCGACGTCGCAGAAGTCGAGCATCCCGGGCCGCTTCTCGACCACCGTGATCTTGCTGCCGAGGGCCGCGAACATGGAGGCGTACTCCATCCCGATCACGCCGGCCCCGACGATGACCATGGAGCGTGGCACCCGCTCCAGGTTCAGCACGTTGTCCGAGTCCAGGATCGTCCGGCCGTCGAACTCGACGCTCGCGGGCCTGGCCGGGCGGGTGCCGGTGGCGATGACGATGCGATCCGCGGTCAACTGCTTCTCGTCGCCGTTCGCTTCGCGCAGGCCGATGGTGTGGTCGTCCAGGAAGCTGCCGGTGCCGGCGAAGAGGGACACGTGGTTGCGTGACAACTGGCTGCGGATGACGTCGACTTCACGGCTGACCACGTGCTCGGTGCGCGAGGTCAGATCCGTGACGGTGATGTCCTCCTTGAGCCGGTAGCTCTGGCCGTACAGGTCGCGCTGGGTGAGGCCGGTCAGATAGAGGACCGCCTCGCGCAAGGTCTTCGAGGGGATGGTTCCGGTGTGGATGGAGACCCCGCCGACCATGTCGGGGCGGTCGATGACGGCGACCCGACGGCCGAGCTTGGCCGCGGCTATGGCGGCCTTCTGGCCGCCCGGGCCGGATCCGATGACGAGCATGTCGAAGTCGGGCACGCTCCGGAGTCTTGCAGCCCGAGGCCATCCCTCGGAAGGGTGAACGGAGGATCATTCACGTGACTTGACCCCGATGCCACCGCGCGCCGTCGTCCCGGCAGGTCATGGCACCCCGCGCGGCGCCGCCGTCCCGGCACGCCGCCCCGGTGCCCTGTCGCCGCCACGCTCCGGGTACGGCTGCCGTACCGCAGGAGTTGAAGCACCCTCGGCGAGGGAGGCCGGAGGGCAGTGGCATCATCGGAAGGGAGGGCCGCGCTCGCCGCGACCGGCCGGACCTCACGGAGGCGTTGATGCACACCGCCGCACTGCCCTACGTCGATGAGCACGCGACCGTCGTCGACGCGGAGACCGACGCCGTCTGGCGCGGACTCGACGCCGTGCTGAGCCGGACGTTCTCCCGTCCGGGGGCCGCCGGATACGCGAAGCTCGTGCGCTGCGCCGACAGCACCTCCCGCGGACCGCGCCCCCTCGCCGAGGGCTCGGCGTTCCCCGGCTTCCGGGTGGTCGCCGCGGTGCCGGGGCGCGAACTCGTGCTCGCCGGCCGCCATCGCTTCTCCTCGTACGCCCTGATCTTCCGCCTGGAGGACGCCGGCCCCGGACGGTCACGGCTGAGGGCCGAGACGCGGGCCGCGTTCCCCGGACTCGCCGGCGGGCTGTACCGACGGCTCGTCGTGGGGACCGGCGGCCATGCGGTGGGGGTGCGGCGCCTGCTCTCGGCCGTCCGCCACCGCTCGGAATGAGACGCCGGGGAATCCGCGCCCTCCCCGTCGCCGCCGGCCAACTGCGCACCGGTGTGGACGTGTTCGGCGGCCGCTCGCCGTCCGGGGCGCCGGGGGGCCGCTGCCGGGTGGACTGTCAGTGGCGCGTCGTAGTGTCCCGACCATGAGCATTCCCAGCATCGAGGACTCATGGGCACGGATCGACGCCTGGCTCGCCGCGCACGCCCCGGTGAGCCACGCCCGGCTCCGGCCTCCGGCGTCACAGGCCGACATCGAGGCCGCCCAGCGCACGCTCGATGTCGCGTTCCACCCCGACCTGAAGGCCTCGCTGCGCTGCCACGACGGCGTGGAGCCGGTGGACGGCACCCCCGTCCTCGCGTACTACGGACCGCTGTCCTCCGTCACCGACATCGTCCGCAGCACGGAGTTCCTGCGCGGCATCGGCGCGGACCTCGACGAAGACCTCGCCGAGGACGAGCCGCTCGACGAGGACGACGAGGACTACGACGAGCTGGCGTCGTACTGGCACAAGGACTGGCTGCTCATCACGCTCGGCATCGGCCGGCAGTCCTCCGACGGACTGTTCCTCACCTGTCACGCGGGCGCCCACTGGGGCCGTGTCGGGCGCTATTTCGACGAGGACGCACCGTCGTTCACCTCGTGGCCCAGCCTGCGGCACGTCCTCGCGGACTACGCCGACGCCCTGGAGCGGGGCAGCACGTTCGGCGGCCGCACACCGGTGGTGGCGGACGGCACGCTGCTGTGGGACGACGAGACGTCCGTCGTGCCGCAGCCGCGCTCGCCGCTCGCGCTCGCCGCCGCGGCCGGCGAACCCCGACCGGCGCCGCCCGCGCCCGCCGCGCCTCCCGCGGAGCCCCCGCAGGCGGACGGTCCGCGTCTCGTGTTCGTCCGGGTACGGCAGAGCGAACCGCCCGCGCCACCGCCGTACCAGCCCGACACGATCTTCGTCGAGGGCATCGGCGCGGACCAACTGCTGGAGAGGCTCGGCGCGGTGCCCGGGACGGTCCTCGCCCGCACCCGCGAGCACGCGGAGGAATCCGCCGAGTCCCTCTGGGCGGCGCACCGGCCGCTGGTCCGGGCGGGCACCGCCGGCGCATGGGCGTACGCGGTGCAGGAGGCCGGCGCCGCGCAGTTCGGCCGGCCCGAGGTGCTGCGCCGGGTCTCCGCGCGCACCCGGGCGGTGGCCCTGACGAAGCGGGGCCCGGAGGTGACCGTCACCCTGGCCGAGGACGGCATGGCGCGGCCGAAGGCCCTGCACCACGTCCTGTCGCCCCGCGAGGACCGGGTGGACATCCCCGGCACGGACCAGCCCGCCCGGCGGGTCGGTACCGACCCCTTCCCCGGCTCACAGGCCGCGTACGTCCGGGTACTGGCCGCGCTGGAAGGGGAGTTCGGCATCGTCCACCGGCCCGCCGACGTCGTTGCCGCGGAGCTGACGAGCGCACTGCTGCTGCCGGTGCTCGACGACATGCCCGAGACCGGCAGTCCGGTCACGTTCGTACGGGACTTCGATCTCGCGGCCCTCGTCGGGCGGACGCCCGCGGACCGGCTGCGCGCGGCCTTCGCCGCCCAGTTGGCGCGACTGGCCGCGGAGACCCACATCGACACCTACCCCGAGGTCGCCGACGCGCTGGAGCTGATCGGCCGGGGCGAGCGCGTACCGCTCACGGCGGACGACGCCCTGGACCTGCGTCTGCGCACCCTCGCCGCCGAGGCGTGGGCGGCCCGGCAGTCGGTCCGGCCCTCGTGGCGCGACGACGGATCGCCGCTGTCGCAGGACGACACGAACGCCTGGTGGATACGCCACGGCGCGGCCGGGGCGCTGCGCGCGTTCATCCTGCGACCGGTCCCCGAAGCGGCCGCGAGCATCATCCACCAGCGGACGACGGCGCATTGGAGGTCCGAACTCGCCGAGGACCTGGCCTCCTCGTGAGACGCGGCCGTGGTCGTCCCGCGGCAGCCGGACAGGGGGTCCGGTGAGCGGCGAACGCCGCTCCCGGCCGGGTGCCCGACCACCCGGCTCCGCGGCCGGTCCGTACTGCTGACCGAATCGCGCACGATGGCCGCCCGTGTCGGCTACATTCGGGATTCCTCGGCACCGGCGCCTGGGTGAGGCCACGTCGAGGAGAATTGCGGAGCGGCGAAATGCACCAGTCCGAAGTTTCTCCACCGGCCACGGCATTGATGCAGGGGGGACTCGCCGACAGTCTCTTCGACACGGCACGCCGTACGCCCGGCCTGCTGCAGATCGCGCGGCGCGCCGACTCGGCGTCCGGCGCGCAGTGGATCCCGTTCACCGCCGCCGAACTGCGCGACGAGGTCGTCGACCTCGCCCGTGGGCTCGTCACGTCCGGTATCCGTCCGGGCGACCGCGTGGCCATCATGGCGCGCACACGGTACGAGTGGACGGTGCTCAGCTTCGCGCTCTGGTCGGTGGGCGCCGAGATCGTGCCGATCTACCCGACCTCGTCGCACGAACAGGTCGCGTGGATCCTCAAGGACGCCCACTGCGTCGCCGTGGTCGTCGAGGACGAGCAGGGCGTCATGACGGTCGGCTCCGCGTGCGCGTCGCTCCCGTTCCTGCGCCATGTCTGGCAGTTGGACACCGGGGCGCTGGCGCAGCTCGCCGAGCGGGGCCAGGCGATACCGGCGACGACGGTCGACTCGCTCCGCCGGATCGTGCTGCCCGACTCGACCGCCGTGATCGCCTACACCTCGGGCACGACGGGACACGCCAAGGGCTGCGCCCTGACCCACCGCAGCCTGGCCAGCCCCTGCGACACACTCCTCGCGGGCTGGGGACACACGGCCGCTCCTCCCGGGGAACAGCCCGCCATCCTCGCCTTCCTGCCCTTCTCCCATGTGTACGGGCTGATGATCCAGGGGCTGTGTCTGCGCGGCGGCATCATGATGGGCCACGAGCCGGACCTGCACGAGGAGGCGCTCTCCGCCGCCCTCCTGTCCTTCAGGCCGACCTATCTGTACGCCGTCCCGTTCGTGTTCGAGAAGATCTTCAAGAACTTCCTGCGGACCGCCCAGCAGGCCGGCCGCGGCGCGCTGTTCGAGCGTGCCGTGCGCACCGCACAGGACTTCGCGCACGCCGAGGAGCGGCACCGGCTGGGCACGGGGCCCGGCCCCGGATTCGACCTGCGGCTGCAGCACTCCCTCTACGAGAAGACGGTGTACCGCAAGATGCGTGCCGCGCTCGGCGGACGCGTCTGCGGCGCGGTGTCGGGAGGCTCCCCCCTCAACCGCGAACTCGCCCTCTTCTACGCGGGGATCGGCATCTTCGTGCACGACGGATACGGGCTCACCGAGACCAGCGGCGGCATCACGGCCCAGCCGGTGGGACGGGAGAAGTTCGGCACGGTGGGACGCCCGATGCCGGGGGTGGAGGTCCAGGTCGCGGACGACGGGGAGATCCTCGTGTGGGGGCCTTCGGTGTTCCAGGGGTACATCAACGATCCGCACGCCACGCAGGCCTCGTTCCGCAACGGCTGGCTCGCCACGGGGGACATCGGCCGGATCGACGACGAGGGGTATCTGACCATCACCGGCCGCAAGAAGGACGTCATCATCACCAGCGGCGGGAAGAGCGTCGCGCCCGCCGCGCTGGAGGAGCGTCTCCGGGTCCACCCGCTCATCCACCAGGCCGTGGTCGTGGGGGACAACCGGCCCTGTGTCGGAGCCCTGATCACCCTGGACCCCGAATTCGTGGCGCACTGGCGGGGATCCCGGGCCGGGAGTGAGCCCTCGGCCCGGGACGCCCGCGAGGAGAACGAGCTCCGGGAGGAAGTCAGACGCGCGGTCGCGGCGGCCAACACCACCGTGTCCCGCTCGGAGTCCATTCGGGTGTTCCGCGTCCTCCCGGAGCCCTTCGACCTGGCCAACGGGCTGCTGACGCCGTCGATGAAACTGCGTCGCGACGCGATCGTCAGCCGCTTCGCCGCCGAGATCGACGCGATGTATCAGACGTCGTCGCGGGTTCCGCGGGAGTACGACTCGACCGAGCCGTCGATCTGGGAGGACTCGGACAACGTGTTCCGGTGAACCCGGAAGGGGCGGGCCCGGTCGCGGCCCGGGAGGTACGTGCCGCCCAGGAGGGACCTCAGAGGCGTCACTCGGCTCCTGACTGCCGGCTGCTTGGTGATCTGGTTCATGCGTACACCTTGCGCGATGCGCGTCACCGCAACCAGATCACTCCTGAGCGGGGGAACACCGGTCCTGGTACCAGAAACACCAGCCTCGCCGGGAATACGCGCCTCACGGGCCGCATCGGTCTCGCAGGCCCGGACTCGGCCAAGTGGCTGTCGGGGCCCGGACTCGGCCAAGTCGCAGCCGGGGCACGGAGCACAGGCTAACCGCTGCTCGTCCCCGGGCCCAAGGGGGGACGCTCCCGTTCCGGGCGCGGGCGGGACGCCCTCCGTCACCCGACGGCGACGCCGCCTGCGCGCGGACGTCCGCGCAGCCATGTCCACAGGGCCACCGAGCTCACCGCCGCGAACGCGCACCACGTCGAGACGAACTCCAGCCGCCACAGCGCCCAGCAGATCACCGCGCCGACGGCGACCACGGCGCCGAGCCGCAGCAGCCCGCGGTCCCCGGACACCAGCAGCGCGCCGACGGTGGCGACGAGATAGCCCGCGACGACGAGTTCCGCGTGGGGCAGGTGCACGGAGTACCCGACGGTGTGGCCACGGATCTCGGCCGTCACCGGCCGGGTGGCGAGGGCATGGGCGAGAACCACCGCCGTCGCCACTCCCGCCGCGAGCGGGACGGCCGCCCGTGGCCGGGCCTCGCGCGGCACCGCGCACACCACACCCAGCGGCACCCAGACCGCGAGCAGGGGAAGGGCCATCACGGCCCAGGCGAGTGCGGCGGGACCGCTTCCCCCTCCCGAGTCCCAGACCACGGACTCGACGATCTGATGGGCACCGAGCAGCAACGGCAGTGCCGCCAGCGGAAGATCGCCCCAGCGGCGCACCCGCGCCACGCACGCCACCCCCACGGCCGCCACACCGGTGCCCGCCACCAGGTCGGCCGTCGCACTCCAGCACATCGCGCCATCCCGGGTCCGTCGACATGAACCTGCCCACCGCACCCCAACGCTACGGGGCCGCGCGACGATGCCCACCGCGGACACGGAAGCCGCCGTACGGCCGAATGCTCCCCGCCTGCTCCGTACGGCGGGTCGGCACGGCCGTCCCCTGGCATGCTGCCCCCATGTCGACTCCCATGCAGCCGAGTCCACCCGTCACCGCGGACGGCCCCGCCCCCCGGGTCGAGGGCCTGCTCGTGCAGGCACGCCGGCTCGGCGTGGAGGTGCGCGGGGCGGGGCGTGTGCTGCACGACGTGTCGTGCGACGCGGCACCCGGACGGCTCACCGTGATCGCCGGCAGCAGCGGAGCGGGCAAGACGGTCCTGCTGCAGGCGCTCGCGGGACTGCGTGTCCCCGCCGACGGCGAGGTGCTGCACGACGGAGCGCGGCCCGGCCCGCCGGGGCCGGAGTTCGGGTTCGTGCCGCAGGAGGACATCATCCACCTGGACCTGCCGCTGCACCGCACACTGGCGTACGCGGCGGGCCTGCGCCTGCCCGCCGGTACGCCCGCCGAGGCGGTCGCCGCGCGGGTGGACGCGGTCCTGGAGACCCTGGGGCTCTCCCACCGGGCCGCGACCACGGTACGCGCGCTCAGCGGAGGAGAGCGCAAACGGGCCTGTGTGGCGGTCGAGTTGCTCACCCGGCCCCGGGTGCTCTTCCTCGACGAGCCGACGTCGGGCCTGGACCCGGTGACCGGGGCGGCGCTGCTGCGGACGCTGCGGGAGCTGGCCGAGGGCGGCACCACCGTGGTGCTCACCTCGCACGTCCCGGCCGATCTGCTCCGCTGCGACCACGTGGTGCTCCTCTCGCCCGGCGGCGAGGTGGCCTGCTCGGGCCCGCCGGGCTCCCTGTGCGAGGCGTTCGGCGTCGGGACGGTCGAGGACGTGTACGAGGCCGTGGCGGCCGGCGCGCGTGCCGAACCCGGCGTGCTCGGGGCGGTGCCGGCTCCCCGGCCCGACTCGGTGCCGGCTCCCGGAAAGCCGGGACGGATCGGGGCCGTACGCCAGTGGGCCCTGCTGACCTGCCGCGGTACGGCGCTGCTGCTGCACAACCGGCTCTCCGTCGCCGTACTGGCCGGTTCACCGGTGATGATCGTGGCGATGTTCGCGGTGCTGTTCCGCGCGGGCGCGTTCGACCCCGCGGCGCCGGACCCGGGCTCGACCGCGATGATCATGTTCTGGATCGCGTTCGGCGCGTTCTTCTTCGGGCTGACCTACGGGCTGCTCCAGATCTGCACCGAGCTGCCCGTACTGCGGCGCGAATGGCTGGCGGGCCTGCGCATCGGACCGTACGTCGCCTCCAAACTCACCACCATGCTCCCGGTGCTCGCCGCCGCGGACGCGCTGCTGCTCGTCGTGCTGCGCGCGCTGGACCGGCTGCCCCCGGCCGGCTGGGGCACCTACGGTTCGCTGTTCGTGTCGAGTCTGCTCGCGTCGGCGGCGGCGCTCGCGCTGGGACTGCTGGCGTCGGCGGCGGTGTCGGAGCCCGGTCAGGCCACGCTCATGCTGCCCCTGCTCTGCTTCCCCCAGGTGCTGTTCTCCGGAGCGTTCGTGCCGGTGCCCCGGATGGCCGCCGCCGGGGAGGCGATCAGCTGGGCGATGACCAACCGGTGGGCGTTCGAGGCCCTGGGCAGCGGGGTCGGCCTGGAGGCCCTGTGGCGCGGCGGCGGCTCCCCTCTCGGCCCGCCCCTGCTGGCCTCGTACGGGGACTCGTTCGCCCACCCGGCGAGCCGGGGCTGGCTGATCCTGGCGGGCTTCACGCTGGTGTTCATGGCGGTGACGTGGGCCGTGCTGGTGCGCAAGTGCCGTGAGGGAACGGCCCGGAGCCGCGACGGGCGCTGACGGGGTCCCGGTACGCGAGGCGCGGACTCCCGCCTCAGCAGCCCACCCGCGCGGCCAGCCCCGCGACCCCCGGCACCCGGTCCCGGTACGTCTCCGTCACGAAGTCCAGGAACGTCTCGATGTCCCTGGGCTGCGACGACACGCCCAGGGAGACCCGGACGGCGCCGGCCGTCGGCAGGCCGAGCAGGTCCAGGTAGTCCTCCAGCGAGCCGAGCCGCCGGCGGGCGGCCGAGCGCAGCCGGCGGAGCGGCAGGGCGAACGCCGCCTCCCCGGCACCCGGGTTGCAGAAACAGCCGGTGCGCAGGGAGATGCCGCGGGCGGCGCTGTCGCGGGTGACGATGCGTTCGTCGACGATCCGGCCGTCCGCCCCGAGCAGGTTCAGCGCGACCGTTCCACCGCGGGCCGCCACGCTCTCGGGGCCGTACACGCGGACCATCGGGGAGCCGTCGCTGTGCCGCAGCCCGCGCAGGCCGGCCAGCAGCCGGCCGGTCAGGGCGGTGACGTGGGCGTGCACACGGTCCATGCCGATGCGGTCGATCCACTCCAGCCCGGCCGTCACGTCGGGGATGGCGAGGAAGTTCACCGTGCCGTCCTCGAAGGCCGCCTCGTCGTCGGCGAGGACGTGCCACTGCGCCTGGGCGCTGACCGCGTAGATGGTGCCGCCGGAGAACCAGGGGCGGTGGAGCCGGGCGAGCGCCTCCCGGCGGGCGATCAGACTGCCGACACCGGTGGGATGCCCGAAGACCTTGTACCAGCTGACCACCGTGAAGTCCGGACGGAACCGGGCCAGGTCGAGGGTGTTGGCCGGGACGAAGGCGGCCGCGTCCAGGAGGACGTCGTAACCGCGCTCCTGGGCTCGTTCGATCCACTCCAGGGGATGCTGCACCCCGTTGAAGTTGCTCTGCGCCGGGTACGCGAACAGGCCGCGCGGGCGGGTGCCCTCCGCCCCGCCCCGCAGCGGCGGGCGCCGCCGGGTCCCGGCGCGTTCCCGCGACGGGCGGAGCCTGCCGGACGGTAAGCCGAGCCCGCGCCCCGCGGACAGGGCGGCCCGCATCCGCTTCTCGTCGAGCTGCATGCCGGGCCCGCTCACCGGCACGTACGTCGTCGCCGCGCCGCGCGCCCGCGCGTACTCCCGCAGCCCGTTCACCGAGTTGTGGTTGTCCAGCGACATCACGAGTCTGCTGCCGCGCGCGAAGGGATACGCCTCGCCGACCAGCCGCAGGGCCCCCGTCGCGTTGGGCGTGAAGATCACCGCGTACTCGGCGGGATCGGCGTTGAAGTGCCGCAGCACCGCTCGTCGGGCCTCGGCCAGCAGCCGGCCGGAGGCGCGCGAGGCCGGGCTCTCCGAATGCGGGTTGCCGAACAGCCCTCCGGTGATCCGCCGCGCGCTTCCCGTCACGACCGAACGCGGCGGGAGCCCGGCACCCGTGTGGTCGAGGTAGGTGTGCCCGCCTTCGTCGAGATAGCCGAACTCGCGCTCCCGCAGCCGGGCGAAGGTGCCGCTGCCGTCGTCGCCGGAGGCGGTCGTGGTGTCCGTGGTGCCCGGTGCGCGGCCGGGGCCGTCCCCGGCGTCATGTGTCCGTTCCGGGGTTCCCCCGGCGCCCGGTATGTGGCTGCTGGTCCGTGACTCTTCCATGTGTCCCCCTCGGTCAGGCCGGTCGGACGCGTGCCGCGGCCCGGCACCGCGTAAGGCTTCACCCAAGGTATGCGTGCGCGCCCGGTCCGGCTCTGTGCCACGGCGCGCAGGCGTGGTTGGGTGGGCCCGGTCATACCGCCCGACACGCAGGAGAACACCTCAGCCATGAGCAGCCCGTACACCTACGAGTACAAGGTCGTCACCTTCCGTGAGTCGCTGATCGGTGACGCGCTGGACAGCGACAAGCTGGAGAAGGTCCTGAACAAGCACGCCGGGGACGGGTGGGCGCTCAAGGCGATCACCTCCGCCGACGTCAAGGGCCGGATAGGTCCCGGCGCGGTCGAGGGGCTGCTCCTGACCTTCGAGCGGCCCCGCGGATAACGCCGCGTGGTGCGCGTGGAGCCGAGGCGGGGGATGCTGGAGTCGATGGGACAGCGGATCCGCAGGTGCTACTGACACAGTCGAGGCCTTCCGCGCGGAAGGCCTCTCACGGCTGGGCTGACGCCGCACGGCGCACCGAAGGCCTCGGCCGGCGCAGGCCGGGGACTTCGGCCCACGTGTGCCGGGGCCTCGGCCGGCACCGCCCGCGACCGCTGCCGGCCAGTGAGGTCAGGACGGTACGGCATGAAGAGCGACGGAACACTCAAGCGTGAGGTCGTCACCAGTCGGTCGGTGTTCGGCGCACCGTGCTGGGTCAGCCTGACCACACGCGATCTGCGGGCCGCCGAAGCCTTCTACCATGCCGTGCTGGGCTGGGAGTGGCGCTCCGGTACCCGGATGGGCGATCAGTACCGGGTGGCCCGGGTGAACGGGATTCCCGTGGCGGGCGTCTCCGAGGTCGACTTCGTGGCGAAGACGGCCGTCGCGTGGATCCCGTACTTCGCCGTGTCGAGCGCGGACGAGACGGTCTCCCGCAGCCAGGAACGCGGGGGTACGACCGCGGTGGGGCCGATCTCGCTGCCGCCCGGGCGGGCCGCGCTGCTGGCGGACCGGGACGGGGCGGTCTTCGGCATCTGGGAGGGCGAGCTCGTCTCGGGCTGGGAGGCCTGGCGCCACGCGGCTCCGGCCTTCGTACGGCTGCACACCAGGGACGCCTTCGACGCCGCGATCTTCTACGGGGAAGTACTGGGCTGGGCGTCCGCCTCCCCGGGTTGCTGCGAGGTCGACTACGAGGAGAACGAGGTCGTGCTGCGCAGTCGCGGCGACATCGTGGCGCGGATCCACTCGGGGGCGGTGGGCGCCGCACCCGATCCCACCATCCGGCCGCACTGGCAGATCCACTTCGCGGTCTCCGACGTGGAGGCGTGCGCGCGGGCGGCACGTGCCAACGGAGGCACGGCCCACCAGCAGGGCCTCGGCTCGACGGAGGCGGTCCTCACCGACCCGGACGGCGCGCACTTCACGGTGACGTTGCGGGGCAACGTCTAAGGGTTCGTCTAAGGGCTGTCCCGTGATCCCCGGTGGATCGGCGCGCGGCGTCGGATGCGGTGCATCGCGAGGCGGTGGGGGTCTCCCCGCCGACGTCAGGGGGCGGTCGTCCTCGTACCGGGCGTATGCGGGCGGCCCTCCGACGCGGCGAGGTGCCGTAGCTGTCGTCGTGCGCCCGCCGGGGATCACGGGACAGCCCTGAGGAGGTCGTGGCCTGCCGCGAGGGGTTCAGGCCCCGGCCGCCAGCGCCTCGCCGAGCGTGGTGCGCGCGTAGAGGACGTAGTAGCCCCGGCGGTGCGGCACCACGAGTCCCGCCTCCCGCAGGACCGACAGGTGGGCGGAGACGGACGAGGGCGCCAGCCCGTGCCGCCCGGCGAGGTCCGTCGTCGAGGCGGGCGTGGCGAGCCCGGCGAGGATCGCCGCCCGGTGCGGTCCCAGCAGCCGGGCCAGGGCGCGTGGTGCCTCGACGCCCGCCGGTCCGGGACCGGCCGCGCCGCGTGCCGGATAGATCACCGTGGGCTGCCAGGGCCGGGCGAAGCCGCTCACCACGTCGGGGCGCACGAACACGCTCGGCATCAGCAGGACGCCGCGGCCGTCGGCCCCCTGTGCCTCCGCGTGATCCGGGTAGGTGCGCAGCGTGAGGGTGTCGTCGGCCCAGCCGATCTCCGGGTGCAGGTCGCCGAAGAGCGCTTCGAGGCCGCCGTCGGCCCATTGCCGGGTGCGGTGGGCGATGTCGGCCTCCAGGAGGGCGCGGTGGCGTGCCCAGTGCGGTGCGAGCAGCGCCTGCCAGGCCCGTTCGGTGAGGTCGGCGAGCCGGCGTACGGCCGCCGCCGGGTCGTCCAGCGCCGCGCGTCCGTACGGGGTGCGGGCCGCGCCCGGCGTGCAGGCGAGGGACCGCGCCAGCTCCGTACGGGCCATGGCCGGGTCGGTGGCCCGCATCCGCGCCAGTTCCTCCTCGATGGACCCGTCCGGTGCCTCGGGCGGCGGTCCGAGGAAGTCCGGGGTGTAGCCGCCCTTGCGGGGGAAGTAGAGCCACAGCTCGGACAGGTCCAGGCCGGCGACGACGCCCCGTGCGCGCCGGAGCCAGTCCCGGTGGAAGGCGTGCCGCGCCGGCCGCCGCAGCAGGCGGAGCGCCTCATGGGTCTGGCAGAGCGGGGACACCGCGAACCGGCACCGGGTGAGGTCGTCGGTGCCCAGGCGCAGGGTCAACGGCAAGGGGGCCTCCCGTGTACCGGTGAGCCCCCTCGGCGGGGCTCGCGGATGCTTCGGCCGCCGTCCACGCGTGCGGCCCGCCCGCGCCCGGGGGAAGCGGGAGGCCGCATCCGGAAGAGGCGACACGGCGGCCTCCGGCAGGAGCGATTCGGCTGCACCCGAAACAGTAGAGGGCCGTGCGAGCGGCCCGCACGCTTGCCCTGGCCGCAACGGCCCCGGTCCTCGGCAGTCTCCCGCAGAAAGGCCCGTGGATGGCGAGCGCACGTCCCACCCCCCGGCGCAGGTCCGTCGTCGTCGCGGCGCTCATGCTGGCCGCCTTCACCTTCAACACCACGGAGAACCTGCCGGTCGGGCTGCTGACCCTCATCTCGGAGGACCTGCGGGTGCCGGCGGCGTCCGTCGGGCTGCTGGTCACCGGCTACGGACTGACCGTGGCCGTCGTCTCGCTGCCCGTCGCGCTCGCCACCCGTTCGCTGCCGCGCCGTCACGTGCTCGCGGGCCTGCTCGGGCTGCTCGTGCTGGCCAGCTGGGTGTCGGCGCTCGGTGCCGTCTCGTACGGAGTCCTGCTCACGGCCCGGGTCGCGACCGCGCTCGCCCAGGCGCTGTTCTGGGCGGTGATGGGCCCCGTCGCGGTGGGACTGTTCCCGCCGGAGCGGCGCGGCCGCGTCATCGGGCTGCTGTCCGTCGGCGGGTCCCTGGCCACCGTCCTCGGGGTTCCGGCGGGCACCTGGCTCGGCGGGCACAGCGGCTGGCGCGTGCCTTTCCTGGTCCTCGGCGCCCTCGGTCTCGCCTCGCTGGTGGCGATCGCCGTCGCGCTGCCCACCTCGCGCCCGGAGGAGGGGCACGCAGCGTACGGAGCCGCTCCCGACGCCCGGCGGTTCGCCGTGGTGCTGGCGACCACGGCGCTCTCCGTCACCGGGGCCTTCGCGGGCTTCACCTACGTCGCGGTCTTCCTGGACGACGTGGCCGGCTTCCCGGAGGGCTCGGTGGGCGCGCTGCTGCTGGTGTTCGGGGCGGCCGGGATCGTGGGGGTGACGGCGGCGGGGCCGCTGCTCGACCACTTCCCGCGCGCCACGCTGACCGTGCCGGTGGCGGCCCAGGCCGCGGCGCTGCTGGGCCTGTACGCGGGAGGCGGGCACAGCCGGGCGGTGACGGTCGGCATGCTGATGCTGCTCGGCGCGTCGGTGGGCCCCGCGTTCATGGCCACGCAGAGTCAGGTGCTGCGGTACGCGCCCGGGCGTACCGAACTCGCGCTGGCCGCGAACTCGGCCGCGTTCAACGCGGGCGTCGCCGCGGGCGCGCTGGCCGGCGGCGCCCTCCTCCCCCATGTCGGGGTGCGCGGAACGTTCCTGGTCGGCGGGGTGCTGACGCTCCTGGCACTCACGGTGCTGACGTGGCCGGTGCGGGCCCCTCACGACGGGTCCGCCGCCTCCACGGCGCGACGGAATCCGCGGATCGGGCTCCAATAGAGGGTGACGGGACACCACCGGTACGACACGGGCCGCCGCACCCGTCGGTCGCGCGGCGGCGCGATGGAGGTCCGCGATGCCCAGTGCTCTCCGGCTCCTGCCCGCCCTCTCCCCCGCCCATCGCGAACAGCTGATGGGGGTGGCCCGCGAGGTGTCGTTCCCCGCGGACGGGCGGATCTTCGAGGCAGGGGGAACCGCCGACCGTTTCTGGGTGGTCCGCTCCGGAACGGTCTCCCTCTTCCAGCAGGTCATCGCGGGCAGACGGATCTCGGTCGCGACCCTGGGCCCCGGTGACCTGCTCGGCTGGTCGTGGCTCTTCCCGCCGCACACCTGGGACTTCGGTGCCGAGGCCTTCAGCCCCGTACGCGCCTACGAGTTCGACGCGGCGGAGGTACGGGCCCTGTGCGACGCGGACCCGACGCTGGAGCTGTCCTTGACCCGGACGATCGGCGCGATCCTGGCCCACCGGCTGGAGACGACACGCGCGGCACTCATCGAGCACTACGCGCGCCACGGCGGCGGCCACTGAGCACGGCCGGGCGGGCGCGCGGTCCGATCGGGCCCGGCTCGGCCGGGGGGCGGGTCGGGCCGGGCCGCGCCGGGCCCGGCTGCGATAGGAATCTCGTATGAACGACACCCTGAGCACCTCGGACCCGACCGCCTCCCGCGGCACCCCGGCCCCCGCCCAGGGCCCGGACACACTGGACGCCCCGGCCCCCTTCGAGCTCCTGCCCGGCGCGGCCCACTCACCCGTGATCCTGCACGTGCCGCACTCCTCGCGGCGCGTTCCGGCGCAGGTGCGCGAGGGCATCGTCCTCGACGACGAGGCGCTGGAACGCGAGTTGGACCACATCACCGACGCGCACACCGCCGAACTGGCCGCCGCCGCGGCCGAGTCGGCGCAGCTGACGCCGTGGCGGTTCGTCAACCGGCTGTCCCGCCTGGTCGTCGACCCGGAGCGCTTCCCGGACGAGCGGGAGGAGATGCTGGCCGTCGGGATGGGCGCGGTCTACACCCGCACCACGCACCGGGCACCGCTGCGCCGCGCGGACGTCGATCCGCGGCCGCTGATCGACCGCTGCTTCCACCCGTACGCGCGGGCGATGACGGCGGCGGTGGCCGACCGGCTGGCCGCCACCGGACGCGCGGTGATCGTCGACGTCCACTCGTACCCGACCGCCCGGCTGCCGTACGAGCTGCACGGCGACGGCCCGCGCCCGCCGGTCTGTCTGGGCACCGACGCCTTCCACACGCCGCCGGAGCTGGTGGCCCTGGCGGAGAAGGCGTTCGCGGGCCTGGGCGGAGTGGGCATCGACAGCCCGTTCTCAGGCGCCTATGTGCCGCTGCGCCACTACGAGCGGGAGCCCGACGTCACCGCGCTGATGGTCGAGATCCGGCGGGACGTGTACATGAGCGAACCGGGAGGCCCGGCGGGCCCGGGGTTCGCCCGGGTGGCCTCGGCGCTGACGGCGCTCGTGGACGCCGTGGGGCGGTAGCCGGGAAGCGCGCCCGCCCCCTAGGGTCGGGGTGAGCAAACGCTTGGTCACGGATCGGGGAGGCACGGGACATGCCGGTCGTGGACGTGTGGATGCAGCACCCCACACTGCGTCACTCCAACCATGAGATGTTCGAGTCGCTGCGCCGCTGGACGGGCATGGAACGGCTGGCGGAGCCCCTGCCGGTCGAGGTGACGGTGGCCGCGATGGCGGCGGCCGACGTGGAGACCGGCCTGTCCGCGGCCTGGTACGGGCCGCAGGGTCCGCTGATCGACAACGACGAGGTGGCCGCCTTCGTGGCCAGCTCCGAGGGGCGGCTGCGCGGGGTCGCGGGCGCCGACCTGACCAGGCCGGTGGCGGCCGTCAGGGAGCTGCGCCGGGCGGTCGAGGAACTGGGCTTCGTGGCGCTGCGGATCGTCCCGTGGCTGTGGCAACTGCCGCCCACCGACCGGCTGTACTACCCGCTGTACACGGCGTGCGTGGAACTCGGCGTCCCGTTCTGCACCCAGGTCGGGCACACCGGGCCGCTGCGCCCCTCCGAGACCGGCCGGCCCATCCCGTACATCGACCAGGTCGCGCTCGACTTCCCCGAACTGGCCATCGTCTGCGGGCACATCGGCTACCCGTGGACCACGGAGATGATCGCGGTGGCCGACAAGCACGCCAACGTCTTCATCGACACCAGCGCGTACACCGCGCGCCGCTATCCGCCCGAGCTGGTGGAGTACCTGCGCGGCCGGGGGCGGCACAAGGTCCTCTTCGGCTCCAACTACCCCATGATCACGCCCGCTCGGGCACTGGAGCACCTCGCGGCCCTGGGACTGGACGACGAGACGACCGGGCTGTTCCTTTCGGGCAACGCCCGCTCCGTCTTCCGTCGCCTGGATCATTCGTAGATGCTGGGGCCGGAACAGTGTTCGACCGTGAGGTGAGGGCAGCCCAGCGATGGCTTTCCAGATCAGCGCCACCAATCCGGAGCACCCCGCGCTCCTGCTCGAACTGCCCTGGCAGCTCCCTCTGGAGGAGTGGCCCGAGCACCTCCTGGTGCCCCTGCCCCGCGGCATCTCCCGGCACGTCGTGCGCTACGCGCGCGCCGGGGACGAGGTGGTGGCCGTCAAGGAGCTCGCCGAGCGGCCGGCCGTGCGCGAGTACGGGCTGCTGCTCAGCCTGGACCGGCTCACGATCCCCGCGGTCGACCCGCTGGCCGTCGTCACGGGCCGCACCGACGCGGCGGGCGAGCCCCTGGAGTCCGTACTGATCACCCGGCACCTCGGCGGCTCGATGCCGTACCGGTCGATGTTCGAGACGACGATGCGGCCGGCGACCATGCACCGCCTGATGGACGCCCTCGCCGTGCTGCTCGTGCGGCTGCACCTGGCCGGATTCGCCTGGGGCGACTGCTCGCTGTCGAACACGCTGTTCCGGCGCGACGCCGGTGCGTACGCGGCGTACCTGGTGGACGCCGAGACCGGGGAGCTCCATCCGCAGCTCAGCGAGGGGCAGCGGGAGTACGACCTCGATCTCGCCCGCGTCAACATCAGCGGTGAGCTGCTGGACCTGGAGGCGGCCGGGGCGCTGCACCCGTCGGTGGACCCGATCGAGTTCGGCATGGAGATCTGCGCCCGCTACCGGGACCTGTGGCAGGAGCTGACCCGTACCTCCGTGTACCCGGCGGGCAAGCACCACTACATCGACCGGCGCATCCGCCGCCTGAACGACCTCGGGTTCGACGTCGCCGAGATGCAGATCGCGAGTTCCGGCAACGGCGACACCGTCACCTTCGTGCCCAAGGTCGTCGACGCGGGCCACCATCAGCGGCAGTTGCTGCGGCTGACCGGCCTCGACACCGAGGAGAACCAGGCGCGCCGGCTCCTGAACGACCTGGAGAGCTGGATGGCCACCCAGGACGACTACGCCCCCGGTGATCCCCTCGCGGCCCGGCCCGAGGTGCTCGCCCACCGCTGGGTGAGGGACGTGTTCCGCCCGACCGTGCGGGCCGTGCCGCCGGACCTGCGCGGCTCCATGGACGCGGCGGAGATCTACCACCAGCTCCTCGAACACCGCTGGTTCCTGTCCGAGCGCGCACAGCACGACATCGGCCTGGACACCGCGGTCGAGGACTACGTCACGAACATCCTGCCCAAGGTCCGCGAGGGGCTTCCGACGCAGGCGGACACCGCGCAGTCCGGCCACGCCCTCCCTGTTCCCGAGCAAAGGTGACCGATCGTACATACGATTGGGCGTGTATCGGCCACCGGCACCCCTGGGGCGTCCGCGCGGCCGGAGACATGGAACCTGCTCGGGGTGGGAGACGCATGGCACAGGCCGCCAGTCCAGCGCGGACCGTCATTATGACCGTCGATGACGATCCCGGGGTGTCGCGCGCCGTCGCCCGCGACCTGCGGCGCCGCTACGGCGAGACGCACCGTATCGTGCGCGCCGAGTCCGGGGACGCCGGTCTCGACGCGCTGCGGGAGCTCAAGCTGCGCGGCGACCAGGTGGCGGTGATCCTCGCCGACTACCGGATGCCGCAGATGAACGGGATCGAGTTCCTGGAACAGGCGCTCGACGTGTATCCCGGCGCACGCCGGGTGCTGCTGACCGCGTACGCCGACACGAACGCGGCGATCGACGCGATCAACGTGATCGATCTGGACCACTATCTGCTCAAGCCCTGGGACCCGCCGGAGGAGAAGCTCTACCCGGTCCTCGACGACCTGCTCGACGCCTGGCGGGCCAGTGACTACCGCCCCGTGGCGACCTGCAAGGTGGTCGGACACCGGTGGTCGGCGCGCACCTCCGGGGTCCGCGAGTTCCTCGCCCGCAACCAGGTGCCGTACCGCTGGTACTCGTCCGACACGCCGGAAGGGCAGCGGCTGCTGAGCGCGGCCGGGCAGAACGGGGACCGCCTGCCGCTCGTGATCACACCGGACGGCACGCCGCTGGTGGAGCCCGCGGACCCGGATCTCGCGGCACAGGTCGGGCTGGCCACGACACCGACCGCGGAGTTCTACGACCTCGTCGTCATCGGCGGTGGCCCGGCCGGGCTCGGCGCCGCCGTGTACGGCGCGTCCGAGGGACTGCGGACGGTCCTCGTGGAGCGTTCGGCGACCGGCGGCCAGGCGGGGCAGAGCTCCCGGATCGAGAACTATCTCGGCTTCCCCGACGGCGTGTCCGGTGCACAGCTCACCGACCGGGCGCGGCGGCAGGCGGCGAAGTTCGGCGCGGAGATCCTCACCGCGCGCGAGGTGACCGCCCTGGAGGTCACCGGGGCGTCGCGCACCATCCGGTTCTCGGACGGCTCCGCGATCTCCGCGCACTCGGTGATCCTCGCCACCGGCGTGTCCTACAAGCAGCTGGAGGCGCCGGGACTGGACGACCTGACGGGCTGTGGTGTCTTCTACGGTTCGGCGCTGACCGAGGCGGCCGCCTGCCAGGGCCACGACGTGTACATCGTGGGCGGCGCGAACTCGGCGGGCCAGGCCGCGATGTATCTGGCACGGGGCGCGAAGTCCGTGACGATCCTGGTGCGCGGCGACTCGCTGTCCGCGTCGATGTCGCACTACCTGATCCAGCAGATCGACGAGGCGCCCAACATCAGCGTGCGCACCGGCACGGTCGTCGAGGCGGCGCACGGCTCGGACCACCTGGAGCAGCTCACGCTGCGCGACGTGGCGAGCGGGCACACCGAACTCGTCGACGCCCAGTGGATGTTCGTGTTCATCGGCGCGGCCCCGCTCACCGACTGGCTGGAGGGGACCGTGCTCAGGGACGACCGCGGGTTCATCATGGCCGGCCCGGACATGACGCCCGACGGACAGCCGCCGCGGGGCTGGGAGCTGGACCGGCCGCCGTACCACCTGGAGACCAATGTGCCCGGCGTGTTCGTCGCGGGAGACGCCCGCGCCGAGTCCGCGAAGCGGGTCGCGTCCGCCGTCGGAGAGGGAGCCATGGCCGTCATGCTCGTCCACCGTTATCTGGAGCAGTCGTGAGCGGGCGGCCGCTGCCGTGCGACGCGGCGGAGCTGGGCACGCTCTTCCTGTTCGAGAAGCTGAGCCCGGAGCAGTTGGACCGGCTGTGCCGGGAGGGCCGGGTCGAGGAGTTCGAGCCCGGTTACGTCTACCGCGAGGGCGAGCCGGCCACCTGCTTCTTCGTGCTCCTCGAAGGCACCCTGGTGATGTCGCGCCGGGTCGGCGGCGACGACGTGGAGATCAACCGCAGTTCCCAGCGGGGTGCGTACTCGGGGGCCATGCAGGCCTATCTGACCGGCGGGGAACAGGCCCGGTACAAGGGCTCCGTGCGCGTCACGGAGCCCTCGCGGTTCTTCGTGCTGCCCGCGGAGACGTTCGCGGCGGTCCTGCGGGACTGGTTCCCGATGGCCGTCCATCTGCTGGAGGGGATGTTCTTCGGCACGCAGAACACCCAGCGGACCATCAATCAGCGTGAGCGGCTGCTGGCGCTCGGCTCACTGTCCGCCGGCCTCACGCACGAGCTCAACAACCCTGCCGCGGCGGCCGTGCGGGCCACCTCGGCGCTGCGGGACCGGGTCGCGCACATGCGGCACAAGCTCGGTGTCATCGCCGCCGGGCCCTACCAGCGCGACGCGCTGAAGACGCTCGTCGAGATCCAGGAGCGGACGGCCGAGCGGGTCGCCAAGGCGCCGTCCCTGAGCCCGCTGGAGGCCTCCGACCGGGAGGACGCGCTCACCGACTGGCTCGACGACCACGGTCTCACGGGCGGCTGGCAGATAGCCCCGACGTTCGTGCAGGGCGGCCTCGACGTCGACTGGCTGGAGCAGGTCGCCGCGGCCGTCGAGGAGGAGATCCTTCCCGGGGCCATCGGGTGGCTCAACTACACCGTCGAGACAGAGCTGTTGATGAACGAGATCGCGGACTCCACCACACGCATCTCGCACCTCGTCGACGCGGCCAAGCAGTACTCGCAGCTCGACCGGGCGCCCTACCAGGTCGCCGATGTGCACGAACTGCTCGACAGCACACTGATGATGCTGTCCGGGAAGATGGGTTCCGGCATCAAGGTCGTCAAGGAGTACGACCGCGGCGCGCCCAGGGTCCCGTCCTACCCCGGCGAGTTGAACCAGGTGTGGACCAACCTCATCGACAACGCCGTCTCGGCGATGGACGGCGAGGGCACGCTGACGGTGCGCACCGCGCACGACGCGGACCAGTTGCTCGTCGAGTTCGGCGACACCGGGCCCGGGGTGCCGGCGGAGATCCGTGACCGCATCTTCGACCCGTTCTTCACCACCAAGCCGGTGGGTGAGGGCACCGGGCTCGGCCTGGACATCTCGTGGCGGATCGTCGTGAACAAGCACCACGGGAGCCTTCAGGTGCAGTCCGTGCCCGGCGACACCCGCTTCCAGGTACGACTGCCGCTGACGGCATCGGACACCTCACAGGAGTCATCATGACCACGCCGAACGGAATCGACCCGTCCGTCCCGCCGAGCGGCACCGGCTGCGGCGACTGCGACGCCGTGGGCGGATGGTGGTTCCATCTGCGGCGCTGTGCCCAGTGCGGCCACATCGGCTGCTGCGACGACTCACCGTCCAAGCACGCCACCGCGCACGCGCAGGCCACCGGGCACCCCGTCATCCGCAGCTTCGAGCCGGGCGAGGGCTGGTTCTGGAACTACGACACGTCGGAGCTGTACGACTCGGGGCCCGAGCTCGCTCCCCCGGTGTGCCACCCGGCGGACCAGCCGACGCCCGGCCCCGCCGGACGCGTTCCCGCGAACTGGGCCGAGACGCTGCGCTGAGTCGGTGGTGTGCCGCGCTCCCCGGTAGAGCCGGGGCACGCGGCACACCGGAACCCGTCGCGCCTCAGAGGACCGAGGTGCCGTACATCTCGCCGAGCGGTTCGGCGAGCAGTTCGACGCGGACGCCGTCGGGGTCACGGAAGTAGACCGAGGTACTGCTCTCCTCGGCGTACTCGACCCCGGCGGCGTCCAGCCGCTCGCGCAGCTGCCGCCAGGTGGCGGGATCGACCGAGATCGCCAGGTGGTGGAGTCCGCCGAGCACCTCCTGGTACGGGCCGAGATCGAGACCGGGGAAGTCGAAGAAGGCCAGCAGATTGCCGTGGCCGAGGTCGAAGAAGAAGTGGGTGGAGCCCTTGTAGTCGCGGTTCTCGATCATCTCCGTGAGGGGGAAGCCGAGGACGCCCTGGTAGAACCGGACCGTCCGCTCGACGTCCGAGGAGAGCAGCGCGACGTGGTGCACGCCCCGGGCCGAGCTGGCGGGCCTGTCCTCCTTCAGATGCGCGTCCCTGATCCGTCGGCGTTCCGCCTCGATCGCTGCCAGGTCCACCGCGCTCATCGGAAGCTCCTCACACGGGAAGTAACCACGAGTTGTTGGGCAATTCAACCACTTTGCGCCTACTCTAGACCTCCGGCCCTCCCCGTCAAGAACGCGCCGCGGGGCGTGCTGAGGACTCCGTCCGGATGCGGGCGGCGGCGCACGGGACGATCCTGGAAACATGTCCGGACGGGCTCCTTTGATCGTGCACCCGGCCTTGGGTACCAGCGGCCGCCAGGTGACCGCGCGGGGCGAGAATCTGGGCGTGGCCTTCTCGGACGAGGACCTCATGGAACTGCTCGGCAGGGCCGGCCTGCCCGACGCGGAGGACGTCCTCGACGACCCGTCGTGGGTGCAGTGGCGCGGGGGCCAGGCCCACTACTACGGGGCCGCGTAGCGACTCGGCACCGCGAGGCAGCGGGGAAGCGCGCCGCTTTCCGATGGGCCGCGCACCGCCCGGGCCGGCGTGTCGCGTGACGGGTACGGCCGACAGGGTGGTCGCGTTGCTCCGAACGGGGGGCACGCTCACCCGACCCGGTGGGCGGTGCCACCGTCGCGTACCAACGGCGTGTACACGCGCGTTGCCCCCCACATGGACAGCACTCACACAGCCCTGCGGCGCGTCCCGACCGGTGGTCGCACGGCCCGCCCGTACGCCGAGGCGATCGACGACCAGCGCGGCCATCCGCCGATCTACGCCCAGCTCGTCGCGGAATGGCGGGCCGAGGGCCGGGGGGTGCCGGAGCGGCGTGCGATCCACCAGGTGGTGTGGGCCACCTTCGCCGCACCGGCCCCGGAGAAGGACGAGGCCGAGTCCGTGCCCGCGGTGGCCACCGTGCCCGCCGTGCCCGTCCCCCGGGGTCTGCCCGGCTGGTGACCCTAGTCCTGGCCGAGGGGCTCCAGTACGGCGAGGGTCCCGTTGGCCTGACGCAGCGCCAGCTCCAGCGGGACGGCGAGGTGCAGCGCGCCGGTCCCGTCCGGAGGAATGATCCACTCCAGCGGTCCCGCGGACCTGTACGGCGGTGGCACGGCGATCCACGAGCTGCGGCCGAGGTGGCGCAGCCCGTCCCCCACCCAGTGGCTGGCCGGATCGGGCGGCAGGAAGAAGCCGACCCGGCGGGCCGCGGAGTCCACCAGGGTGGGTCCCGGGACCCGCAGCGGTTCGCACCACAGGATGTCCAGGGCGAGCAGCCCCAGTGGTTCCGGCACGCTGACCACGTCCCAGAAGCGCCCGGCCTCCAGCAGCACGCCGCCGTTGCCCTGGTCCCACTCTCGTTTGCAGGCCCGGGGATCCGTGGCCGCCGCAGCAAGCCACTCCACACTCTGCATCCACATCGCGTTCGTCATGGACCACCCCCGGGACGTGCCGCCGCACTCGCGGAGCGCGACGGACCAACATGACCTGGCGGCCCGCGGTCGCCCATCAGGCCCTCGGCATATGCATGTTGGTAGATATTTCTACCTGGCGGAAGGGGTGGCGCGGCCTGGCGTTTTCGCCGGGCCGTCAGGGTGCGGTCACGGGGGCGCGCAGCGACCGCAGCCGGCCGCCGCCCAGCGGGGTGGTGTGCCAGCGCGCGGTGAAGGTCCGTTCGGGAAGCGAACAGGTCAGCGTCAGACGGTGCGGGGTCTCCAGGAACAGCACGTCGGCCACGAGGGTGTTCCGGTCGGCCCATCCCCCGCTCACCGCGGTGGGGACCCGGCCGGTCTCGACCCGCCAGCCGTCGGCACCGAGCCGCAGTCCGAGCGGCCTGTCCCCCTCGGACAACGTGAGGCACCAGTCGACCCCGTCACGCTCGACGGCGACGGCGGTCAGGCTCCACTGGGCCGCGCAGGTGCCGCCCGCCGGGGCGAACACCGTCCCCGCCCAGGCGTCCCGCTCCGGGGGTTCCGGATGCGCCTTCACCGGCGGCAGGGCGAGCCGCGCGAGGCGTCGCGTCAACCCGTCGTCCTCCCCGCCCGGAAGCGGGGCAGGGCCGAACGCGGGCAGCAGGTGCCGCCACATCAGGTTGAGCAGGTCCTGCATCTGCTCGGTCGCCGCGGTCGTCGCGATCACCACGTCGTGCTCCGGCAGGACGACACAGAACTGTCCGAACGCCCCGTCCCCGCGGTAGCCGTGCCGGGATCGCCAGAACTGGAACCCGTACCCCTGCTGCCAGTCGGACCGCGCCCCCTCGGCCGTACCGTCCGCGTTCGGGACGTGCGCGCGGGTGGCCTCGGCGATCCACGAGGCCGGGAGCAGCCTCCGCCCTTCCCAGACGCCGTCCTGCAGGTACAGCTGGCCGAGGCGGGCGATCGCGTCCGTCGTGGCGTGCAGGCCGCTGAAACCGAGGTCACGGCCCGCGGGGTGCTGCTGCCAGGCGACCTCGCCGATGCCGAGCGGGTCGAACAGCCGGGGCCGCAGGTATTCGGTCAGTGTCCGGCCGCTCACCCGCTGCACGATCGCGGCGAGCGTGTAGGTGGCGGGCTGGTTGTACGCGAAGACGGTGCCGGGGTCGCGGTCCGGCGGGATGCGCAGGAAACCGCGGACGATCTCCTGTCGGTCGTTCCGCACCGCCTCGTCGTGGGTCTCGGCCAGGTGGCCGCTGGCCATGGCCGCGACATGGCGCACGAGCATGGCCCGGCTGCGTGGGTCCGTGATCTCCGCCTCGAACTCGGGGAAATACGAGACGACCGGGGCGTCGAGGTTCAACAGCCCCTCGGCGACGGCGAATCCCGCGGCCGTGGACGTGAAGCTCTTGCTGACCGAGTAGAGCAGGTGGAGGCGGTCGGGCGTGAACGGCGCCCACCAGCCGGAGGCCACGACATGACCGTGGCGCAGGATCATCAGGCCGTGCGGCTCGATGTCCGGGGCGGCCTCGACGGCATCGAGGAACGCGTGGATGCCCGCCGGGTCGACTCCCTGTTCGGCGGGCGTGCTGACAGGCAGTGGACGGGCGCTCATACGGGCGGCCTCCGGTCTCGGGACGGTGGGCTGGGTCCAGGTGCGGGAACCGCGACATGATGAAGCGGCACCGCGTGCATGCCACATCTTTCCGGGGCGGGCTCGGACCTGTCCATGGCAGGCGAGGATCCCGCCGCCCCCGGCGCGAGCGCCGCCGAGGATCCCGTCACCGGCGCCGCAGGCCCCGCCGACGATCCGCCCACCCGCAGCGCGAGCCCCGCCGAGGATCCCCCCACCCGCGGGCGGGCGAGGCCGGACACGTCATCGTGTCAACTGGGGCCACCGCCCGGGGGGATGACGGCGCTTGACGGGCCACCGTCATAATGCTGGGGTGATTCCCCCCTCCCCCACATCCGTCACATCCGTCACATCCGTACAGAGCGTCCCCGTCGTCATCGTCGGCGCGGGACCGGCCGGACTCACCCTCGGCAACATCCTGCGCGCCGCCTCGGTCGACTGCGTGGTCCTGGAGACCGAGAGCCGTGAGTTCATCGAACAGCGGCCCCGGGCCGGCTTCATCGAGGAGTGGGCGGTCCGCGCCCTGCAGGAAAGAGGGCTCGCCGAACCGCTCGTGCAGCGGGCGCAGGCCCAGGGCGAGTGCGAGTTCCGCGTCGACGGCGAGCGCCACCGGTTCCGCTACGCCGAGCTGACCGGCGACCGCCACTTCGTGTACCCGCAGCCCCTGCTGGTGACCGACCTGGTGCGCGAGTACGCCGACGTGCGGGGCGGCGACATCCGCTTCGGCGTGCGGGACGTGGCCCTGCACGGCCTCGACGGCGACCGGCCCTCGGTGCTCTACACGGACCCGGAGACGGGCGAACGACGCCGCTTCGACTGCGAGTTCGTCGCCGGCTGCGACGGCGCACGCGGAGTGACCCGGGCCAGTGTGCCGCAGGAGCACGGATCGCTCGCCCGGTACGACTACGGCGTCGGGTGGCTGGCGCTGCTCGCCGAGGCGCCGCCGTCCTCCGACTGTGTCGTCTTCGGCATCCACCCGAACGGCTTCGCCGCCCACATGGCCCGCAGCCCCGAGGTGACCCGCTACTACCTGGAGGTCAGGCCCGGCGAGGATCCGGAGAACTGGCCGCACGCACGGGTGTGGTCGGAGCTGCGGACCCGGCTGTCGGTGGCGGGTGCGCCGGCGCTCACCGAGGGCCGGCTCATCGAGAAGCGGGTGCTGGACATGCACAGCTATGTCGTGGAACCCATGACGTACGGCCGGCTTTTCCTGGCGGGCGACGCCGCGCACCTGGTGGCACCGATCGCCGCGAAGGGCATGAACCTGGCGCTGCACGACGCCCTGCTCCTGGCGGACGCGTTCGTCGCCCATTTCACGGCGGGCGACGACAGCGGGCTGAGCGCGTACTCGGGTGCGAGCCTGCGGCGGGTCTGGGAGTACCAGGAATTCTCGCAGTGGTTCGCGGAGTTGCTCCACGGGCCGTCGTCCGGCGACGCCTACCGGGCCGGATCCGCGGGCGCGCGGCTGAAGCGGATCCTGGGCTCGCCCGCCGCCGCGACCACCTTCGCGAACTCCTACATCGGCAAGGGCGTGGCACGGTGAACCACCGTGCGGCGGTGGCCTGAACTCTTCGCACGCGCGGACGGCAGCACCGGTCCGCGGAAGAAACCGGGCTCCGAAGCCGCCCACCGTTGAACACTCCATGTCACACCCGCCGTACTTCCGGGAAAGGGACGGCCCGGTGTGCAGCGAGGGATGACGATGGTCGAGGTGCAGGACTCCACGGGCGACTTGGTCGCCGGACGGTACCGGCTGATCGAAGTCGCCCACGGGGAGGAGGGCCGCGTCGGCTGGCACGGCGAGGACGTCGAGTTCCGGCGGCCGGTCACCCTGACCCGGTCGCGGCTGCCGGAACACCGACGCGAGGAGGCGGAGCACCGCACCGCCCGTCGCGTCCTGCGCGAGTCCGAACTGCTGGCGACGGTCTGTCCGGGCCGGGTCGCCACGGTCCTCGACGTGTTCGAGGAGGACGACTGCGTGTGGACGGTCACCGAGCGCACCGAGGGCACCGTGCTGTCCGAGCTGCTCGGACACGGGCCCGTGAACTACGTCCGGGCGGCCCGCATCGGACTGAGCCTCCTCGACGTCCTCACGGCCGCCCACCGGGAGGGCGTGACGCACGGGGATCTCAGCCCCGGGCAGGTGTGCCTGCACGAGCGCGGCACCGTCACGCTCAGCGGGTTCGGGCTGATGGGCGCCACCGGCTCGCCGCGTGTCACGGCACCGTCGTACGCCTCTCCGGAGCAGGCTCGCGGTGAGGGCACCGGGCCGGCCGCGGACCTCTGGGCCCTGGGCGCGATCATGTACGCGCTGGTCGAGGGGCGGCCCGCGATCCGGGACCGGGGACGGCTCGAGGCCACGCTCCGTGCGGTGGACCGGCTCCCGATCAGGGCCCCGCTCAGTGCCGGCCCGCTCGGACCTGCCATCCAGGGGCTGCTGCGCAGGGATCCGCTGGAGCGGGTTCCCGAGCCGGTCGTACGCGAGTCCCTGACCCGCGTCCTCAAGGACGAGGGCGACACGGCGACGCAGTCGGTCCCGCCGCACGTCTTTTTCAGCCCACCGGGTCCGCTCCGCAGCAGTGCGGGATGGACGGTCCGCGGCCATCGGGTGAGCCGGCCGGTCCTGCTGGGCGCGGCGCTCGCCGTGACCGTCGCCTGCGTCGCCGCGCTGGCCGCGGCGGGCGGGCTGCCCGGCGGCGACACGTCGGCGTCCGGTGCCGCTCCCGCCCGGTCCGCGTCCGGCAACCCGTCGGGGCCACCCTCGGGAGGCTCCTCGTCCCCCGCCCGGCCGGCCTCGCCGTCCCCGTCCGCCACGGCCGGCGCGAAGACGCCGGCCGGCTTCGCCACGTACCGGGCGCCCCAGGGGTTCGCCGTCGATCTGCCCGAGGGGTGGAAGCCGCGCGGCACCGAGAAGTCCACCGACGGGTCCTACCGGGTCACCTTCGGAGCGAGCGGGGACCCGCGCACCCTGGCCGTCACCTACAGCACCCGCCTGGGCCCCGATCCCGTCGCGGTGTGGAGCGCGCTGGAGCCGTCGCTGCGCGGCGACTCCAGCGGCTACGCCCGGGTGGGTGACATCCGGGCCGTGGACTACCGCGGCCGAAGGGGCGCCGACATGGAGTGGTTCTCGGAGTCCGACGGGGTCCGCGAGCGCACGTTCGGCCGGGGCTTCCTCCTCGGCGGGCGCATGGGTTTCTCCCTGAGGTGGACGACCCCCGCGAACGACTGGGAGAGCAAGGCCAACCGGCGGGCGCTGGAGGTCTTCCTCCAGTCCTTCCGGCCGGCTTCACCGTGACCCGGGCACTCCGGCACGCTCCCGGCACACGTGCCCCGGCCGGGACTCCTCGGACGTGGGCCCTGCCCGAGGAGTCCCGGCCGGGGCCCACGGCCGAGGTGCGTCAACGCGCCTTGGACGTACGCGGATCGGGTCGTCGCTGCGACAGCCACAGCGCGACCTCCTCCGCGATGGGCTGACCGCTCTCCAGCTCGACGAAGCCGAACTGACCGCCCTGGTTGCACTCCAGGAACCACCAGACGCCGTCCTCGTCCTCGGCGAAGTCGAAGGCCGCGTAGGCGAGTCCGGTGAAGGCCAGGTAGTCGTGGACCGACCGGGCGATGCGCTCGGGTACCGCGGTGGTCTCCCAGGTGTGCCCGGTCTCGCCGAACCGCCCGTCGACCTGTCCCGGCACCGCCGCCTTGCGAGCGGCGAACAACCGGGTGCCCACACCGGTCAGCCGGATGTCGGCACGCTTGGGGATGTACTGCTGCAACAACGCCGGTCCCGCCGCGACTCCGGTGAAGTCCGCGCCGGGACCGACCAGGGTGGTCGGCAGCGCCACCGGCGGCTCGCCGGGAGGCGGGCCCGAGGCGGACTTCACCACCACGTCCCGGTACTCCTCGACGAACTGCTTCGCCACCTTCGGTGCCGTCGTGATGATGGTCGCCGGCACCGCGAAGCCGCTGCTGTGGGCGACCCTGAGCTGCCAGGGCTTGTGCCGGGCCTGCTCGGCCCGGCGCGGGTGGTTCATCCACCGGGTCGACGCGGAGTAGAGCATGCCGAACAGCGCCTGCCGCGTCTCCGCGGTGAGCCACGCCGAGGGTTCGGGCGCGTGCGCCGCCGGCTCGCCCGGCCTGCGCACCCACACCGACCGCAGGCCGCCCATGCTGAGCACGTGGCCGTTGACCGACAGATAGCCGTCGAAGTCGCCGTGGGCGTAGTCGGCCGACAGCACCGCCTTGCCGGGCACGTCGGCGGGGTCGAGGCGCACCATCGGCACGCCCCGTTCGTGCAGTCTGGCCACCACCATGTCGGCGGTGACGTCCTGCTCTGCCGTGAGAATGAGGACCGTCATGCGCGCGGGCGGCCGTCAGTCGTCGAAGTGAGTCTGTGAACCGGCCGTGGACGTGGTGGTTCCGGTGGCCATGAGGAGCGCGCGGTCGCTGACGGCGGGACGGCCGTCGGGCAGGACGTTCAACTGCAGGGACACGTCGAAGTGGTAGGGGGGCACTGCGGCCGACTGCCCTGTGGGCAAGGCGTAGTTGAGGGTGAACGGTCGCACGAAAGATCCTCCCGCCGTTTCACAATGCTCGACGCCCACCCGTACGTGTCATGACCGTAAGGAATTCATCACTTTCTGCCACATCGGGGTGAAGGCCATCACATCGCGTCGTTTCCGGCTTGCTCGTTTCCGTTTTGCTGGGTTTGCCGCTTGCTTGTCACTCGAGGGTCCGCCCGGATCCGGTCTGCGCGTGCGCTTCTCACACCCAAACCTTCGGCCAAAGCTTCATCCTCAGTGACATGAACGCAGCACCCTCCCAGAACAGTTCCCGCTTCGGGGAACTTTTCTTGAGTCCGGAAAATCAGCTGTCCATCGACATGTCCCGCTGTGTGATGGGGAGTTGGCGCACCGTCACACCGACTCGTGCCGGTACGAGTTCATCCGGGCGACGAGGGCCCGCGGGTTGTCCGGGCCGAAGCAGAGCGCGAGGTTCGCCGCGGACTCGTGGGCCGCCGACTCGGACCGCGGGAAGAGCTCCGCCTCGTACGCGGTCAGCGCCTTCTCGATGTCGCCGGGGTGGTCGCCGACGGCGCGGGCGAGTTCGGCGCCGTCGAGCATGGCGAGGTTGGCACCCTCTCCCGCGAACGGGGACATCAGGTGCGCGGCGTCGCCGAGCAGGGTGACACCGGGCACGCGGTCCCAGCGGTGACCGACGGGCAACGCGTGGATCGGCCGCGGGACGAGCGCGCCGTCCGCGTCCGCGACGAGCGCCCGCAGACGGTCGTCCCAGCCGTCGAAGTGCTCCAGCAGACCCTTCCTGGCCGCCGCGGGGTCGGCGAAGTCGAGGGCACCGGAGGCGGCCCAGTCGGCAGGCACCCTCAGAGCGGCGTAGACATGGAGCGAGCCGTCGGGATCGCGGTGGCCGAGGAAGCCCTTCTCGTCGCCGAGCGCGAAGAGCATGCCGCCTCCGACGACGGCGGCGCTCGCCGGGTGCCGGGTGTCGGCGTCGCGGAGGTGCAGTTCGACGAACGAGACCCCCGCGTACTCGGGGACGGCGTCCGAGAGCAGGGGGCGCACCCTCGACCACGCGCCGTCGGCGCCGACCAACAGGTCGGCGGTGAACGACTCGCCGTCGGCGAGCGTCACTTCGTGGCGGCCGTCGTCGAGCGTCCGGACGCCGGTGACCTTGGCGCCCCAGCGCACCGTGCCTTCCGGCAGGGAGTCGAGCAGCAGGTCGCGCAGGACGCCCCGGGAGACCTCGGGCCGCTCGCCCTGCGCACCGTCGTCCTCCATGTGGACGGTGGCGTTCTTGTCGAGGATGCGCATCGCCTCGCCGCCGGCGTGCACGGCCGCGAGGAACTGCTCGTGGAGACCCGCGGCCCGCAGTGCGGCCTGTCCGGATTCCTCGTGCATGTCCAGCATCCCGCCCTGCGTGCGGGCGGTGGGCGAGGCGTCGAGATCGAAGACGGCGGCGGCGATGCCGTACAGGTGCAGGACGCGGGCGAGCGTGAGACCGCCGAGACCGGCGCCGATCACGGCTATGGGGTGATGACGAAGTTCGGGCATGACAAAGCTCCTTGTGAGGGGTGACCGCCGGAACGAGGCGACGGTGAAGCGTGACGAATGGCGACGACGGCCGGGGGCGGCGCGGTCAGGGCGCGTCCGGCGTCCCGGGCCTGGACGTGTACAGGACGCCGTTGATCAGGACCTGGAAACCCCAGTCCAGGCGGGCCTCACCGGGCCCGGAGAGCAACTCGGCGCCGAGCGCGGCGACATGGGGGTGACGCTCTCCCGAGGCGCCGCGCAGCGCCGCGGCCAGCGCCGCCCATTCACCCTCCGCGTCCGCGGGGTCCTTCTCCCCCGGGGCGTGCTCGGCCGCCGTCGAGGTCGCGAACTGGAGCAGCAGATCGACCGCCCAGGCGGCCCGCTCGCCGGGGACTCCGCCCTCGCCGAGCAGGGCGAGCAGAGCGTCCAGCAGATCGAGGTAGCGCGCACCGGACGGGCGGGCCACCAGTGCCGAGCGGGCCAGGCCCGGGTGCTCGAACAGCACGTGCGTGTAGGAGGTGAGCACCCGCACGAGCCGGTCGCGCCAGTCACCGCTCGCGCCCACGGGGGTCAGGTCGACGGCGCCGAGCAGGTCGTCGAGGACCGCCGCGTGCAGCTCGGCGGTGTTGCGCACGTAGACGTAGAGCGAGGCCGGTCCGGTGTCGAGCTCCTGCGCCAGACGGCGCATGGTGACGCGCTGGAGGCCTTCGGCCCGCATCAGCGCGACGGCGGTCTCGATGATCCCGTCCCGGGTGAGGGCCGGTTTCGCCGGGCGCTCGCGACGGCTGGGGCGTGGGCTGTGCTGTCCTGTCACCCTTCCAAGGTACCGAACATGTTCGTCGCGAACAAGTACGTGACGAACATGTTCGTTCCGTTCTGGACAGCGCGTCCGCACCGTGTTCCCGCGGGGGTGCGGAGCGCCGGCGCCGGCGCTCCGCCGCACAGGTCCGTGCTGAGTAGCCGTACTCATGCCCCCGCCGCCGCGCTCGACCACCATGGGGCCACCTGGAACCCAAGGAGCCCACGCATGCCCGGTTCTCTTCTCGCCCTGCCCGCCCGCCGACCGGAATCCGGCGAACGCATGCCGCGCGGCACGCTCCCCGCCGTGCTCGTCGCGGTCGTCGTGGCCGGCCTGACCCTCTCCGGCCTGCGTCCGCACGACCGGACGACCTGGCTGCTGGAGACCGTGTGGGTGCTGGTCGGGCTGCCGCTGGTGGTACTGACCCGGCGCCGGTTCCCGCTGACGAACCTGCTGTGCTGCCTGCTCGCGGCGCATGCGCTGGTGCTCGCCGTGGGAGGCCACTACACCTACGCGCAGGTGCCGTTGGGCGACTGGGTCCGGGACGCGCTCGGCCTCGACCGCAACCCGTACGACCGGTTCGGGCACCTCATGCAGGGCTTCGTGCCGGCCGTCCTGGTGCGGGAGTTGCTCAGCCGGACCTCACCGCTGCGCGGGAGTCGCTGGCTGGCGCCGCTGACCGTGTGCGCCTGTCTCGCCTTCAGCGCGGTCTTCGAGATGTTCGAGTGGGCGGCGGCCGTGATCGGCGGGCACGCGGCCGACGACTTCCTGGCCACCCAGGGCGATGTGTGGGACACCCAGTGGGACATGTTCTGCGCCCTGGTCGGCGCCACCGTCTCGGTCCTGATGCTGAGCCGGCTGCACGACCGCCAGCTCACCGCCCTCGCGAAGCCGCGAGGACGGTGAGGGAGACGGGGTGGCCGGCTCGCCGCGCAAGGCCCTCAGGACGGTGAGCGCGGCCGGGCGTACGGCGGACCAGCGGTACGGCTACTTCTCGATGGGCTGGGTGAACCGCAGGAGGTTGCCGGCGGGGTCGCGGAACGCGCAGTCGCGGACGCCGTAGAACTGGTCCATCGGCTCCTGCAGCACCTCGCCGCCCGCGGCGCTGATCCGCTCGAAGGTGGCGTCGCAGTCGTCCGTCGCGAAGATGACGCCACGCAGCAGGCCCTTGGCCATCAGCTCGGCCATGGCCTGCTTGTCGGCCGGTGAGGCGTTCGGGTCGGCGACCGGCGGTTCCAGGACGATGTTCACGTCCGGCTGTGCGGGCGCCCCGACGGTCACCCAGCGCATCCCCTCGTACCCGACGTCGTTGCGCACCTCCAGCCCGAGCACGTCGCGGTAGAAGGCGATCGCCTTGTCGTGGTCGTCGACGGCGATGAAGCATTGGGAGAGCCTGATATCCATGGCGCTCACGCTACGGCCGGGCGGCGGGGCTCGCTTGTCCGTTCCTGACGGGCCTCGTGTGGATCTTGACCATGCACGCCGGGATGGGGGCCGCGTGGTCGTGGCTGCGGCCGCGGTAGGCGCTCGGGCTCTCGCCGACCAGCTGGGTGAAGCGCGTGCTGAACGACCCCAGCGAGGTACAGCCGACCGCGAAGCAGACCTCGGTCACCGTGAGGTCGCCGCGCCGCAGCAGCGCCTTGGCCCGCTCGATGCGGCGGGTCATCAGATAGCTGTACGGCGTCTCGCCGAAGGCGGCGCGGAAGCTGCGCGAGAAGTGGCCCGACGACATCAGGGCGTCGCGTGCGAGCGCGGGAACGTCGAGCGGCTCGGCATAGTCGCGGTCCATCCGGTCGCGCGCCCTGCGCAGCCGGACGAGGTCGTCGAGATCCTGCCGTTTCACCTGATGAGTGTGCCACAGCGCCCCGGTCGGCGACGGAGTCGTACGGACCACGCGGCGGGCGTGCGGGAGCAGCCGGCCGGACCGGTCAGGAATGGAGAAGCCCCGGTCACCGTGTTGCGGCTAGCGTGATCGCCATGGCCGTCGCGCACCACGACGACGTCTTCCGGCGGGTCCCGACCACCGGCCGGACCGGTCCAGGAGCCGACCGGGCAGCCGTACGGCGTCCGTGGCCGTGCCGCCCGCGACTGGGCGGGCGACCCGACGTGCTGCGGCGTGCCGGGCCGAGCCGCCCAGCGATCGCGGCCCGCCCGTAGCGCCCCCGCGGACGGCGCGGATCAGGTAGACAGGGGGACGTCGCCGCGACCACGCCGACGGAGGACGACCGGACGTGCTGCTCGAAGAGGGTCGGATCGAGCCGGGCGACGCCGACGGAGCCGCGCAGGCGGCTCCGCCCGACAGATGGAGACACCATGAGCAAGGCCACGAGGACGGACACGCCGTCGCCTGCCCAGCACACCGCCGACAGCCACGACGTGATCCGCGTGCACGGGGCGCGCGAGAACAACCTCAAGGACGTCAGTATCGAGATCCCGAAGCGCCGGCTGACGGTGTTCACCGGCGTCTCCGGCTCGGGCAAGAGCTCGCTGGTGTTCAACACGATCGCCGCCGAGTCGCAGCGGCTGATCAACGAGACCTACAGCGCCTTCGTGCAGGGCTTCATGCCGAACCTCGCGCGGCCCGAGGTCGACGTCCTCGACGGTCTGACCACGGCGATCACCGTGGACCAGCAGCGGATGGGCGGCGACCCCCGCTCCACGGTCGGCACCGCCACCGACGCCAACGCGATGCTGCGCATCCTCTTCAGCCGGCTCGGGAAGCCGCACATCGGGCCGCCCAGCGCGTACGCCTTCAACGTCCCCTCGGTCCGGGCGAGCGGTGCGATCACCGTGGAGCGCGGCGCGAAGAAGGCCGTGAAGGCCACCTTCACGCGCACCGGCGGCATGTGCCCACGCTGTGAGGGGCGGGGTTCGGTCACCGATCTCGACCTGACCCAGCTCTACGACGACTCCAAGTCGCTCAACGAGGGCGCGCTCACCATCCCCGGGTACACGACGGGCGGTTGGAACTACCGGCTCTACAGCGAGTCGGGCTTCGTCGACCCGGACAAGCCGATCAGCAAGTACACCAAGAAGGAGCTGCACGACTTCCTCCACCACGAGGCGACCCGGATGAAGATCGCGGGCATCAACATGACCTACGAGGGTCTGATCCCGCGGATCCAGAAGTCGATGCTCTCCAAGGACCAGGAGTCGATGCAGCCGCACATCCGGGCCTTCGTGGACCGGGCGGTCACCTTCACCACCTGCCCCGAGTGCGACGGCACCCGCCTCAGCGAGGGGGCCCGGGCGTCGAAGATCAAGAAGATCAGTATCGCCGACGCCTGCGCGATGGAGATCAGGGACCTCGCCGAATGGGTCCGCGCGCTGGAGGAGCCGTCGGTGGCGCCGCTGCTCACCGCGCTCGGGCACACCCTCGACTCGTTCGTGGAGATCGGACTCGGTTATCTCTCGCTCGACCGGCCGGCGGGCACCCTGTCGGGCGGTGAGGCGCAGCGCGTCAAGATGATCCGCCACCTCGGCTCCTCGCTCACCGACGTGACGTACGTGTTCGACGAGCCCACCGCGGGCCTGCACCCCCACGACATCCAGCGGATGAACGATCTGCTGCTCCGGCTGCGGGACAAGGGCAACACGGTGCTCGTCGTGGAGCACAAGCCGGAGGTCATCGCGATCGCCGACCACATCGTCGATCTCGGCCCCGGCGCCGGGACGGCGGGCGGCAGCGTCTGCTTCGAGGGCAGTGTCGAGGGGCTGCGGACCGGCGGCACCATCACCGGCCGGCACTTCGACGACCGGGCCGCGCTCAAGGAGTCGGTACGGACACCCTCCGGCAAGCTGGGCGTCCGCGGTGCGCGCACGAACAACCTGCGCGACGTCGACGTCGACATCCCGCTCGGGGTGCTCGCCGTCATCACCGGTGTCGCCGGATCCGGCAAGAGCTCGCTCGTGCACGGTTCGATCCCCGCCGAAGCGGGTGTGGTGTCGGTCGACCAGAGCCCGATCCGCGGCTCACGGCGGAGCAACCCGGCGACGTACACCGGACTGCTCGACCCGATCCGCAAGGCGTTCGCGAAGGCCAACGGCGTGAAGCCGGCCTTGTTCAGCGCGAACTCCGAGGGCGCCTGCCCGACCTGCAACGGCGCGGGCGTCATCTACACGGACCTGGCGATGATGGCCGGCGTCGCGACCACGTGCGAGGACTGCGAGGGCAAGCGGTTCGACGCCTCGGTGCTGGACTACCACCTCGGTGGCCGCGACATCAGCGAGGTCCTCGCGATGTCGGTGACCGAGGCCGAGGAGTTCTTCGGCAGCGGTGAGGGCCACACTCCGGCCGCGCACCGCATCCTGGAACGGCTCGTCGACGTCGGGCTCGGCTATCTCACCATCGGCCAGCCGCTGACCACACTGTCCGGAGGCGAGCGCCAGCGGCTCAAGCTGGCCACGCACATGGCGGACAAGGGCGGTGTCTACGTCCTCGACGAGCCGACCACCGGTCTGCATCTCGCCGACGTCGAGCAGCTGCTCGGTCTGCTCGACCGGCTCGTCGACTCCGGCAAGTCGGTCATCGTGATCGAGCACCACCAGGCGGTCATGGCCCATGCCGACTGGATCATCGACCTCGGCCCCGGTGCCGGCCACGACGGCGGGCAGGTCGTCTTCGAGGGCACGCCCACCGACCTGGTCGCCACGCGCTCCACCGTCACCGGTGAGCACCTCGCGGCCTACGTCAACAGCTGAGCGGGGAACGGCGGACACGGTGGGACGGGTTCCGGGCCGCCCGGCCCGTCCCACCGGACCGGGACGAGCCGAGTCCGACCGCGCGGCCCGTCCCACCGGATCGCGACCGGCACCGGGCCACCCGGCCGGTCCCCGATCGCCGGTCCCCGATCGCCGATCGCCGGTCGGCGGTCGGCGGTCGGCGGCGCTACCAGCGGCTCTCCACCTGGTCCTTGATCCGCCGCTCGTAGAGGTCGTCGATCGCCGCCAGCGTCTCGGCGGTCAGCTCCGGGAGCTTCGCGGCGGCCGCGTTCGCACGGGCCTGCTCGGGTGACCGGGCGCCCGGGATCACGGTGGTCACCCCGGGCTGCTGGATGATCCAGCGCAGCGCCAGCTGAGCGGGCGTGAAGCCCTCCGGGGCGAGCGCGGAGAACTCGGCCGCCGCCTCCACGCCGGTCACGAAGTCGACGCCGGAGAACGTCTCGCCCTGGTCGAAGGACTCCCCCTGGCGGTTGTACGTCCGGTGGTCGTCCGCGGCGAACACCGTGTCCTTGGTGTACTTGCCGGACAGCAGGCCGGAAGCCAGCGGTACGCGGGCGATGATGCCGACGCCCGCCTCCCGTGCGGCCGGGAGCACCTGCCGCAGGGGCTTCATGCGGAACGGGTTGAGGATGATCTGGACGCTCGCCACGTTCGGGCGGGCGATCGCCGTCAGTGCCTCCTCGCACGTCTCGACGCTCACACCGTACGCGGCGACGCGCTCCTCCTCGACGAGGGTGTCGAGGGCGTCGTACACCGCGTCAAAGGAGTAGACGGGGGTCGGCGGGCAGTGCAGCTGCACCAGGTCGAGGCGGTCGACGCCCAGGTTGCGCCGGGAACGGTCGTTCCACGCACGGAAGTTGTCGAGGACGTAGTTCTCCGGGATCTGTTCGACGCGGCGGCCCATCTTCGTCGCGATCTCCACATGGAGGTCGGGCCTGCTCTGCACGAACGTGGCGATGATCTCCTCGCTCCGCCCGTCGCCGTACACGTCGGCCGTGTCGAAGAAGGTGACGCCCGACTCGGCCGCCGTCTCCAGCACGGCCAGGGCGTCCCGTTCACTCACCTCGCCCCAGTCGGCCCCCAGCTGCCACGTGCCGAGGCCGATGACCGAAGCATGCTGACCCGACCTGCCGAATTCGCGCTCTTCCATGCCGCCAGTCTGACACCTCGTCCCTGGGACGCCGGAGCACCCACCCGGTCAGCGCGTCCGCGCGGTGGTGCGGGAAGGAGCCTGTGCGTCCGCGAAGCCTGCCGCCCTGCCTCGCCCCCGGCCTTCGTGCAGCGCCCGGGCAGGCGGCTGAATCGTGTCAACGCCTGACCGGCGGGCGGGCTCTGACCGATGTTCAAGAAGTGAATGGCATCTCCCCCTTCACTCCCCCACGCCTCCCACCGTTCGCCCGGACTCACGAGCATGACCCGCTGAGCAGGCCGTTCGCCCGAGCCGGAAGCGCGCCGTGACGAGGCCGCTCTTCAACTCCTTGCGCAAGTTCAGGAATTGAAGAGTGTTTCTGCTTCATGTCTTGACGTGTCTGGTTCAGACCTTTAGGTTCACCGATCACCAGCGCTCCATGAATACGCCCCACGTTCAAGAACATGAACGCTCGCGCCTCCCCGCGCGCCCACGGGCATGCGTGCGCATCCGCGTACGCATGCCCGTACACCCCCCCACCGCCACCCGTGAAGGGCTGTGATCCCGCTGATGGCCAGACGATCCCTCCTGCGCTCCACCGCGCTGCGCACCACCCTCACCACCGCAGCCCTCGCACTCTCCGCCGGCGCCCTGAGCGCGGCACCCGCCTCCGCCGCCACCGGCACCATCACCGGCCTGGGCGGCAAGTGCCTCGACGTGGCCGGGGCGAACTCCGCCAACGGCACCGCCGTCCAGCTCTACGACTGCAACGGCACCGCCGCCCAGCAGTGGACCGTGGGCTCCGACGGCACCGTCCGCGCGCTCGGCAAGTGCCTTGACGTCACGGGCAATTCGACCGCCAACGGCGCCAGGCTCCAGCTGTGGGACTGCACGGGCGGAGCGAACCAGAGGTGGACCGTCTCCGCGGCCCACGACCTCGTCAATCCGCAGGCCGACAAGTGTGCCGACGTCACCGGCAACACCTCTGCCAACGCCACGCCGGTGCAGCTGTGGACCTGTACCGGCGCCGCCAACCAGAAGTGGAACGCCCCCACCGGCGGCGGCCCCGCCCCCGCCGCGCCGATGGCCGTCGCCCCGTACCTGTACAACGGCTGGGGCAACCCGCCGAGCCCCACCACCGTCATGAACGCCACCGGCGTCAAGTGGTTCACCCTGGCCTTCGTGCTCAGCAACGGCTACTGCAACCCGCAGTGGGACGGGAGCCGTCCGCTCACCGGCGGCGTCGACCAGCAGACCGTGAACACCGTGCGGGCGAACGGCGGCGACGTCATCCCGTCCTTCGGCGGCTACAGCGGCAACAAGCTGGAGAGTTCGTGCTCCAGCGCCGGGGAGCTCGCGGCCGCCTACCAGAAGGTCATCAACGCCTACGGCCTCAAGGCGATCGACATCGACATCGAGGCCGACGCCTACAGCAACCCGACGGTCCAGCAGCGCACGGTGGACGCCCTCAAGACCGTCAAGGCGAGCAATCCGGGCCTCAAGGTGTACGTCACCATAGGCACCGGCCAGAGCGGGCCGGACACGAGCCTCATCAACCGCGCCGCCAACTCCGGTCTGTCCGTGGACAGCTGGACCATCATGCCGTTCGACTTCGGCGGCGCGGGCCAGAACATGGGGACCCTCACCACGCGAGCCGCGGAGGGCCTGAAGACGGCGCTCAAGAACGCCTACGGCTACAGCGACGACCAGGCGTACCGCGGCATGGGCATCTCCTCCATGAACGGTGTCACCGACCAGAACGAGACCGTCACCGTGGCCGACTTCCGCACCATCCTCGGCTACGCGCAGCAGCACCACCTGGCCCGGCTGACCTTCTGGTCCGTCAACCGCGACCGGCCCTGCACGGGCGGCGTCGCCGACAGCTGCTCCGGCGTGAGCCAGCAGAACTGGGACTACACGCGCGTGTTCGCCCAGTACACCGGCTGACCTTCCCACCCCCCACCAGCGCAGGAGAACACCCGTGTCCAGATCCAGCAGACACTCCGGCCGTCACCGTACGGCGAAGGTGCTGTCCGTCTTCGCCCTCCTGGCGACGACGGTGTCCGGTGTGGCGGTCGCCGCGCCGGGCGAGGCGACCGCCCGGGCCGCGGCGCTGCCCACCGGATGGGCCACCGTGGTCAGCGCCGCGAGCGGCAAGTGCGTCGACGCGCGTGCCGCCGGGACGGCGAACGGCACCGCGGTCCAGCAGTACGCGTGCAACGGCAGCCAGGCCCAGCAGTGGCGCGTCACCGCCACCTCGGGCGGCTACAGCCAGGTAGGCAACCGCGCCGACAGCACCAGGACCTGGGACGTCACCGACGTCTCGACGGCCGACAGCGCCCTCGTCCAGCTGTGGACGTACAGCGGCGGCCTCAACCAGCAGTGGCAGGCCGTGGCCGAGGCCGGCGGGACCTACCGCTTCGTGAACCGCAACAGCGGGAAGTGCCTCGACGTCCCGGGCGCCTCCACCGCGGACAGCGTGCAGCTCCAGCAGTACACCTGCAACGGCACGGCGGCCCAGTCCTTCCGCGTCGACGCGGTCGACGTGACGCCGCCGCCCGGTACCCCCGACCTCGGCCCGAACGTCACGGTCTTCGACCCCTCGACTCCGGCCGCAACCGTCCAGAGCAGCCTGAACGCGGCCTTCGCCCAGCAGGAGACCAACCAGTTCGGCACCGCGCGCAAGGCCTTCCTCTTCAAACCGGGCACCTACGACGCCAACGCCGACGTCGGCTTCTACACCCAGGTCGCGGGTCTCGGTCTCTCTCCGGACGACGTGACCGTCCGGGGAGCGGTGCACGCGGAGGCGGACTGGTTCCAGGGCAACGCGACCCAGAACTTCTGGCGTTCGGCGGAGAACCTGTCGGTGACCCCGACGAACGGCTCCGACCGCTGGGCGGTGTCGCAGGCGGCGCCGTACCGGCGTATGCATCTGCGCGGCAACCTCGCGCTGGACGACGGCGGTTGGTCCAGCGGCGGCTACATGGCCGACACGAAGATCGACGGCCAGGTCAACTCCGGTTCGCAGCAGCAGTGGCTGTCGCGGAACACCGAGTGGTCGAACTGGACCGGCTCCAACTGGAACATGGTCTTCGTCGGGGCGAGGAACGCTCCCGCCAACAGCTTCCCGAACCCGCCCTACACCACGGTCGCGCAGACACCGGTCTCCCGTGAGAAGCCGTTCCTGTACGTCGACACGGCCGGCGCCTGGAAGGTGTTCGTGCCCTCCGTGCGTACCGCCTCCTCCGGCACCACATGGAGCGGCGGCACACCGGCGGGGACGTCCCTGCCCCTGTCCGATTTCTTCATCGTGAAGCCGGGCGCGACGGCCGCGCAGATGAACGACGCGCTCGCCCAGGGGAAGAACCTGCTGGTGACGCCCGGTGTCTACCATCTCGACCAGACACTGCGGGTGACCCGTGCCGACACCGTGGTGCTGGGCCTCGGCCTGGCCACGCTCATCCCGGACAACGGCATCACCGCGATGACCGTCGCCGACGTCGACGGAGTGCAGCTGGCGGGACTGCTGATCGACGCCGGGACCACCAACTCGGCGCAGCTGCTGGAGATGGGACCGAGCGGCTCCTCCGCCGACCACAGTGCCGACCCCAGCTCGCTGCACGACGTGTTCTTCCGGATCGGCGGCGCGGGCGTCGGCAAGGCGACCACGAGCCTGACCGTCAACAGCGACGACGTCATCGGCGACCACCTGTGGCTGTGGCGCGCCGACCACGGCAGCGGCGTCGGCTGGACCAGCAACACCGCGGACACGGGCCTCGTCGTCAACGGTGACGACGTCACCATGTACGGCCTGTTCGTCGAGCACTACCAGAAGCACCAGACCATCTGGAACGGCAACGGCGGGCGGACGTACTTCTACCAGAACGAGATGCCCTACGACCCGCCCAACCAGGCGGCCTGGATGAACGGTTCGACCCAGGGCTACGCCGCCTACAAGGTCGCGAACTCGGTGACGAGTCACCAGGTGTACGGCTTCGGCAGCTACTGCTACTTCAACGTCAACTCCTCCGTCGCCGCCGAGCACGCCATCGAGGCGCCCGACAACGCGAACGTCCGCTTCAAGGACATGGTGACCGTGTCCCTGGGCGGCACCGGGACGATCCGGCACGTCGTCAACGACCGCGGCGGACCGTCGAACTCCGCCACCAATGTCGCCAACCTCGTCAGCTACCCCTGACGCGTACGGAAAGGACCGTCCGATGCGCATCAGCAGATCCGGGCCGGCACGCGCGGCCCTGCGGGTCCTCCTCCTGCTGGCGACGCTGCTCGGCCTCGCCGCTCCTCCCGCCGCCCACGCGGGCACCGCGGCCGCGCCGTTCAAGGTGCTCGCCCTCTACAACGGGACCTGGGACGCCGCGCACATCAGCTTCGTCCACGAGGCCAACGAGTGGTTCCCGCGGCAGGCCGCGCAGAACGGCTTCACCTACACGGCCAGCAACAACTGGAACCTCCTCGCCGACGGCGGCGTGAACGCCTACCAAGTGGTGCTGTTCCTCGACGACCTGCCGCAGACCGCCGCCCAGCGGGCCGGCTTCGAGCAGTACATGCGCGGGGGCGGCGCCTGGATGGGCTTCCACGTCTCCGCCTTCACCACCGACGCGCAGAGCTGGCCCTGGTACCACAACCAGTTCCTGGGCAGCGGCAACTTCAGGTCCAACACGTGGGGCCCCACCACGGCCGTCCTGAAGGTCGAGGACCGCACGCACGCCGCCACCAGGAACCTGCCCGCGACGTTCACCTCGTCGGTCAGCGAGTGGTACAGCTGGTCGAACGACCTGCGGCAGAACCCCGACATCAAGATCCTGGCCTCCGTCGACCCCAGCAGCTTCCCGCTGGGCACCGACCCGAACCAGACCTGGTACAGCGGCTACTACCCGATCCTGTGGACCAACACGAAGTACCGCATGCTGTACGCGAACTTCGGCCACAACGCCATGGACTACGCGACGAACACCACGCTGTCGTCCACGTTCGCGAGCGCGACGCAGAACCGGTTCCTGCTGGACGGCCTGAAGTGGCTGGGCGGGGCCGACGGCACGGTGCCACCGGCGGACCCGATCTCGGAGACGTCCTGGTACACACTGACCAGTGCCGCCAATGGCACCTGTGTGGACGCCCGTTCGGCCGCCACGGCGAACGGGACACCGATCCAGCAGTACGCCTGCAACGGCACCCAGGCACAGCAGTTCCAGTTCCGCTCGACGGACGGCGGCTTCTCGCGGATCGCCATCCGGGGCAATCCGCAGCAGGTCGTCGACGTGACCGACCGCTCGACCGCGGACAACGCGCTGCTCCAGCTGTGGAGTTGGTCGAACGGCCAGAACCAGCAGTGGCAGCCCGTACGGGAGAGCGGCGGGCGCTACCACTTCACGGCCCGGCACAGCGGCAAGTGCCTGAGCGCGGCCGGCTCCGGAGCAGGCGGTGTGCAGCTCACCCAGCGCGCCTGTGACGGTTCCCCGGCGCAGAGTTTCACGCTCACCGCGCAGCCCTGACCGGACTGTCCGAGGTGCCCCCGCGGCCTGCGCGCCGCGGGGGCACCTGTCCGTGCGGGTGGAGTCAGGAACGGGCGAGACGGGCGAGTTCGGTGCCCGCGAGCAGGAACGCGCCGACGCCGAAGTTCGCGGTGCTGTCGTAGGTGACGGGCTGACTGGACTCCGGGCGGTCGCCGACGTTCTGGACGTAGCCGAGGAAGCCGTCGGGGTGCACGGCGGTGGCGACGAGGCCGTTCCAGGCCCGGACCGCGACCGGGAGGTGGGTGTCCCGGCCGACCAGACCCGCGCCGATCGCATAGGCCGTGCCGTACAGGAAGAAGGAGGTGCCACTGGTCTCCGGACCGGGCAGATGGGTGTCGTCGGCGAGGTTGACGTTCCAGAAGCCGTCCGCACGCTGCACGGCGGCGACGGCCTGCACCAGGCGCACCAGCGTGTCGCGGTACTCGGCGGTGTGCCGCGCGCCGCGCGGAAGTGCCCTGAGGGTCTTGGCGTGCCCGCCCGCCACCCAGCCGTTGCCGCGGGACCACAGGACCGGCCTGCCCGCCGGCGACGTGATCCCTCCCGGGAGGAACCGCTTGTCGCGGTACCACAGGCCGGTCGCCGCGTCGTACAGGCCGGGGCCGCCCTCGGCTCGCTTGGTGTGGTCGTAGAGGGCGTACAGCTTCTCCCCGTACGCGGGGTCCCCGCGCAGGACGCCGATGCGGGCGAAGGGAGGCATCGCCATGTGGAGGGCGTCGTCCCACCACCAGTCGTCGTTCTTGTCCGGCTGGTCCTCGTGGATCATGCGGTGCAGGGAGGTCTCGATCGCGGCGAGCTTCTGTTCCTCGGGTTCCCTCTCGTACAGGTCGAGGTAGGCCTGCCCGGCGCAGTGGTTGTCGGCGTGCCGGGTGGTCACTCCGCCGTTGAGGCCGTAGGCGTGCTTCTCCGCCCAGCCGCGGGCGTAGGCGAGGTAGCGGGTGCTGCCCGTCAGCCGCTGGAGGGCGAGGAGTCCGCTGAAGAAGGTGGCGTTGGCCCAGCCGTTGTCGCCGGGGTCCGTGTGCGCGCCGATCCACTGGTCGGCCACGCGCCGCAGGACGGCCGTGATCTCGGCCCTCCGCGGAACGTCCGGGGGCACCGCGCGGGAGGCGGCCCGCGCGGTGCCCGGCAGGGTGGGGGTGAGGGCGGCCGCGGCGGTGAGCGCGGCAGCGCCGGAGAGCAGGCGTCGTCTATGCATATGAACAACTCCTACGGATGGGGAATCCTCATCCTCAACTCCCGTCTCCCGCACTGTCCATGGCGCATCGTCAAGTTGTCGCGAACTGGTAGGTGTTCACACTTCCGCTCCACAGTCAGGATGCGGAACGACGTGCATGGCTCGCCGGTCGCTCCGTCACACCTTGCGCCAGCGGGCCAGCGCCCAGGAGAACACCCCGAACAGGACGAGGCCGGCGGCGACGCAGGCCAGCAGCACCGGGCCCATGGGGGCGTCGGAGAACGCACGCAGCGTGTCGTCCAGCCCCTTCGCCTTGTCCGGGTCGTAGTCGACGGCGGCCCGCACCGCGAAGGCCCCGGCCGCGGCGAACACCACGCCGCGCGCCGTCCCGCCGCCGACTCCCGCGGTGTCGACCGCCCGGCGCACCCGGCGCGACATCTCGCCGAGCTTCAGATGCTTGTGGTACTTGCGCAGGACGGCCCGAGCGGCGATCCACACGCCCGCCACCGCCAGCCCCGAGCCGGCGACGGCCACGAGCCACTGACCGCCCGGCATCTTGAGCACCTGGGCCGTCACGTCGCGGGACTGCTCGTCGCTCGAACCACCACCGCCCGAGCCCGCGGCGAACCGGAGCACGGAGTAGGCGACGAACGCGTAGAACACGCAGCGCGCGGCCGACATGAGCCGCTTGCCCGCCTTGCCGCCGTCCTGCCCGGCCGCGCCGAAGACGGCCTCGGACAGGCGCCACAGCGCCATGCCGGCGACGCCGATGCCCAGCGCCCACAGCAGCGTGGCCCCGAAGGGCTTCGAGGCGATCTCCTCGAGCGCGCCGCCCCGGTCCGCCTGCCGTCCGCCGTCGCCGAACGCGATGCGCAGGGCCAGTACGCCGACCAGGGCGTAGATCACCCCGCGGGCGACCAGCCCCGCCCTCGCGGCCGTCTCCCGTACCGAACCCGTCGCCGCGCGGCGGGCACGGAGCCCGCCGTCACGGGCGACCGCCCCGGCGTTCACACCGGTCGCGTCTCGTGCGCAGCACCCGATTCCAGCCGCAGTTTCATCTGTACCTCCTGGTCTCCGGCTTCCACGCCCAACTCGTGCACGGTGAATGCGTCACCGAGGGCCTCGCGCAGGTGCCGCACCTCGCAGGGGCCGCCCTGTGCCTCGACCGTCGGTTGCCCCGAAAGTTCCGCGGCAGGCATGCCGCGGCCTGACGGAACACCGGAGGCGTCGAAGTCCGCCGTCCACACCGTCGGGCGGCCCGCACCGGACTCCCGGGGCTCGTCCCCGGCCTCCCGGTCGGCCTCGAAGGCGTCGGAAAGGACCGCGAGAACGCTCCGGGCATCGGCCGCCGAGCAGTCGCCGAGCATCACGTGGACCATGGACGCGGGCATCTGTTGCACGCTCATGAAAACCCTCTCCCGTCGCGTCGACGCACCGGCGTGCGCCTCGCGCGCGGCGATGAACCGGCACGTCGTGATGGTCTGGCGGGTACCCCGCGGGCGCCTGTGAAACAGAAACCGCACGCATCGCATGCGCCGATACACGCCCAGGTCAGCACGGTTGGTGAGCTATGTTGAGTTCTTGTGGGACAAGAAGGAGGCGCACCGGTGCCATCGCCGCAGCAGGCACGTGCACAGGCGTCAGCGATCACCTCGGGAAAGACCGCCCCGGAGGCGGGCGCGGCACCCACGTCCCAGCTCAGGGAGCTGTTCGACGGGCCGCGGCTCTCGCCGGGCCAGCGGCGCATCGCCCAGTACCTGATCGAGAACATCACCGAGGCCGCGTTCCTGTCGATCACCGACCTGGCCGAGCGGGTGGGCGTCAGCCAGCCCTCGGTGACCCGGTTCGCGGCGGCGGTGGGCTTCAGCGGTTACCCCGCGCTCCGCGAGAAGCTCCAGTCGATCGCGCTCAGCACCCTCGGCAGCACGCCGGGCACGCCCGCGGAGGTCACGAGCAACGAACTCCAGGCGGCGGTGGACGCCGAGATCGAGAACCTGGAGAACCTGCGGCGCGACTTCGCCGACCCGGACCAGATCATCCGCCTCGGCCGGGCGCTGTCGGAGTCGACGCCCCTGACGGTCCTGGGCCTGCGCATCTCCGTGTCGCTCGCCGAGTACTTCGCCTACGCCGCGCGCCGTATCCACCCCGACGTACGGCTGGTGACCCGGGGCGGCAGCGTCTCCTACGACGCGATCCTCCAGTCGCGTGAGGCGGGCGGCACCTGGGTGCTCGCCTTCGGGATGCCCCGGCACGCGCAGGAGACGCTCACCGCCATCCGGGTCGCGCACAGCGCGGGACTGCGGGTCGCGCTGATCACCGACCTGGCGCTCGGTCCGCTGGCCGACGAGGCCGACGTCACCTTCGCCACCGGCACCGGGTCACGGCTCGTCTTCGACTCGTACGCCGCGCCCGTCGTGCTGTCGGCGGCGCTGCTCCAGGCCATGACGGACGCCGATCCGGAGCGCACCCAGGCGCGCCTGGAGGAGTACGAGCAGGTCGCCGAGCAGCACCAGTTCTTCCTCAGGGACTGAGCCCCGGGGTTCTCCCGGGCCCGGTCGCGAGGAGACCCGGACGGAGCACGCCGCCCCGGAACGGCGCCGGATCAGGCACCGCGGGACCGGCCCGCGCCGGGTCCGGCGGCATCGGGACGGACCGCTCCGGGACCGGCCGGGACCGGGACCGGCGGTGCCCGAGCGGACCTGACGGGCCCCGTCCGGCGGACGGCGAGTCGTACCGACGGGCCGGTATCTCCGACGAAACGTGCAAACCGCTCTCACGCGCACCGCGCGTCACCACGGCATCACGGGATGATTCACATCAAAGCGCGCATGAATGTTTTCATGTTCTTGCGTATCCGGCGGTATATATAAATACTTCTCGCGGATCGTGACCGGGAGGACCCCGGCTCACGCACCAGGACCACCCGGGGCCGTCCGCTCCTACCCGCATCGGGCCCCGGGTGTACAAACGGGCCCCGCCTCGTGCGAGCGCCCGTGGTGGCGGCCCCGGCCATCCCCTAGACCGGGGCCGCCCCAGAACCCGCGACCCCTTACCGCCGACGTGACCCGGAAGCGATGAACATGGCCCTGACGTACTCCCCGATCACCTCGGACTGGCCGTGCCAGGTCAAGACCCCCGGCAGCTTCGACTGGGAACGCTCGGCGGTGAAGTGGCTGCGCGAGCTGGTGCCGGCCCGCTACGCCAGCTACCCCGTCCTGCTCAAGCACCCCGTCCTGCTGGCCCGTCACGCGCAGCTCCAGGTGCAGCACGAGATCCGGGTGGCCCGGACGGCCCTGCAGACCGCCCGCGCCGAACTCCCCGCCCTCGGCCTGCACGAGGGCGTCATCGAGCACACCATCAAGCTGTACGCCGCCGAGGTCATGCAGCTCCAGCACATCGCGCGCAGCATCCGCGCGGTGACCCAGGCCCTCGTGGACAGTCCCCCGCGGACCTGAACCCGGTCGGTGGACAAGGGCGGTACGTACGGCCCGGGCGGGAACACGTAGGGGGCAAAGGCCGCGCCGTGAGGCCGGCCGCCCTACCAGAGCCCTGGACGGACCGATGGATTCCACGACCTGGAAAGTGGTGCTCGTCGTCGCGGTCCTGGGCGCCGCCGCTCTCGGCGTGGCGGTCGCCCTGCTGCTCAGGCTCGTCCGCACCCGCCGCCGGCTGCAACGGGCCGGGCTTCCGGCCGGGTCACGCTGGGTCTTCTGGGGCGCCGTCGCCTACCTGGTGCTCCCCACCGACCTGCTGCCCGACCCCGTCTACCTGGACGACATCGGCGTCCTGCTGCTGGCACTGCGCTCCCTGCGCGCCGCCCCTGACGACCGGCCCGCCGACCGGTCCGCCGACCGGGGCGGGAACCCCCGCACACCGGCGGGCCGTTGACGGTCCGACGGCCCGCGGCGCGAAACCCGCGCCCGGCGCCGCCACGGACCACGACGTCGACGGGCGGCACATGAGCGAACTGGTTCCCGGGGGCAACATGCCTCTGCCGGACGGCACCCTGACCCTCAGGGTGCCGGGTCCCTTCGACGTGTCCGCCCTCGTCACCGACGACAGCGGACAGGTGCGCGGCGACGGCGACTTCGTCTTCTACAACCAGCCCACCGCGCCCGGCGCCCGCCTCGCGGGCGAGCGGCTCACCGTGGATCCCGCCGCGCTGAGGCCCGGGGCGAGCCGTGTCACCGTGGTGATCAGCCCCGCCGATCCCGCGACACCCCTGGGCCGGCTGCCCGTGCCCACCCTGCACATCACCGCCGCCGACGGCCGTCCGCTCGCCCGGTTCACCCCACCCCGCCCCGAGCGGGAGACGGTGCTGCTGCTCGCGGAGCTCTACCGACGCGGCACCGGCTGGAAACTGCGCGCCCTGGGCCAGGGATACGCCGACGGGCTGGCGGGCATCGCACGGGACTTCGGAATCGATGTCACCGACGACGGCACGGCACCCGGCGCGCCCGCGGCCGGCACGCCCTCCGGAGCGGCACCCCGCGCCTCCCGCTCGACGGCACCGGGCACCGCGGTCCGCGCCGCGGCGCCCGCAGCGACCCGGACGCAGGGGGTGCCCCCGGGGACGGCGCCCGACCCGCACGGCTTTCTCGGCCCGGTGAACGCGGCCCGCGCCGCGGCCGGTTCCCCGCCCGTGTCCCTCGACAGTCGCCTGACGGCGGCGGCTCACGCCCATGCCGGTGCCATGGCCGCGCTCGGACAGCTCGGTGCCGACGGCCCGGACGGCCTCTCCGTCTACCAGCGCGTCACAGCCGCCGGATATCCCTACCTCACCATCGGTGAACATCTGGTCTCCGGCCCGCGCACCCCGGCCGAGTTCGTGGAGTACTGCCTGTCCTCCGAACGGTCCCGGCGCACCCTGTGCGACCCCGCCTTCAGCCAGGCGGGCCTTGCCCGCGTCGCCGCGGAACGACCCGGCGGACCGTACTGGACGGCCTTGTGGGCACTGCCCTTCAGCCCCGCCGGCCTGGAGCGCACCGCGCGTGAGGTCATCACGCTCACCAACGCGGAACGGGCCGCGGCGGGACTGCGCCCGCTGTCCGGCGACGCCCCGCTCACCACGGCGGCCCAGGCGCACAGCGCCGACATGGTGGCCCGCGCCTTCTACTCCCACACCACTCCCGAGGGCGGACAGCCCTGGGACCGGGCCGCGGCCGCGGGCTCCTCCCGCCGCACCATCGGGGAGAACATCGCCTGCGGACAGCGCTCCCCCGCCGAGGTCGTCCGCGGCTGGATGAACAGCCCCGGCCACCGCGCGAACATCCTCAAGCCCGACTTCACCCACATAGGCATCGGCTTCGCGGGCGGCGGCCCGGCGGGCACGTACTGGACGCAACTGTTCGGCGGCTGACCGCCGGACCCCCGGCACGTACCCGACACAGCCGTTCCGCGCCCGTCCCGTGGGACGGCCGGATCGGGCCGTCCCACGGGCGGGATCAGGCCGTCACCCGGCCGCGATTCACCAATTCGGGTTCACCGTCGCCGGTTCACCCCCGGGCAATGCAACCCGCGCGCCCTCGCGGCGCGTAGAGATGGAGCCGACGTCCGCATCCGCGGCGTGCGGTTCGTGCCGGGCTTCCGCACCGGCGAGAGCACTCGGGAGAAGAATCAGATGGTCTCAGCAACGGTGGGCACGGGTACGGCGCTGGGCGCGGTCCTGGTGTCCCTCCTGGCAGCCCCGGCACAGGCCGCGACACCGACGCCCACGGGCGGCGCCACGGCGGGACGGGCCGTGGCGTCGGACGCGTCCCCCGCGCCCGACGACGCGGGGCTGCGCAAGGTGCTGCGCACGGCGATCAGCCAGGGAGCACCGGGCGCGATGGCACGGATCGACGACAACGGCACGGTGCACCGGATCGCCGAGGGCATCGCGAACCGGACCACCGGACGGGCCATCAGCACGAACGACCGCTTCCGCGTCGGCAGCGTCACCAAGACCTTCTCCGCGGTCGTGCTGCTCCAACTGGTCGACGAGGGAAAGCTGAAGCTCGACAAGTCGGTCAACACCTATCTGCCGGGCCTGCTCCCCGACGACCGCATCACGGTCCGTCATGTGCTCAGCCACCGCAGCGGTCTGTACGACTACACCAACGACATGTTCGCCCGCACCGTCCCGGGCTTCGAGGCCGTCCGCAACAAGGTGTTCGGCTACCGCGACCTGGTGAAGCTGTCCCTCCAGAAGCCGCGCACCAACGCGCCCGGGGCGGCCTACGCGTACTCGAACACCAACTTCGTCGTCGCGGGCATGCTGATCGAGAAGCTCACCGGACACGCCGTGGGCACGGAGTACCAGAAGCGCATCTTCGCGCCGCTCGACCTCACGGACACCCTGTACGTCCACCCCGGCACGACGATCCCCGGTTCCCACGCCCACGGCTATCTCACCCCCGACGAGGCAGGTGCGACCCTGGTCGACTCCACCGATCAGACGGCGTCCTGGGCGCAGAGCGCGGGAGCGATCATCTCCACCACGCACGACCTGGACACCTTCCTGTCGGCACTGCTGCGCGGGAAGCTCATGTCGTCCGGCTCGCTGACGCAGATGCGGAAGTGGACGCAGGTCAACAGCACCACGGCGTACGGACTCGGGCTGCGCCGCCGCGACCTGTCGTGCGGGGTGTCCGTGTACGGGCACACGGGCACCGTGCAGGGCTACTACACGTACGCGTTCACCTCCAAGGACGGCAAGCGCAGCGTCAGCGCGCTGGCGAACACCTCCAACAACTCGGCCGTGCTGAACACCATGGCCGGCACGCTCGAATCGGCGTTCTGCGGCAAGCCCGCGGCCAGGACGACGCTGCGCCGTGCCGCCCCGGTGGAGCGGCACGAGGACATCGCGCCGGCCGTCACCCGCGACTGACCGTGCGGGCCGCGCCTCACCCCTGACGGTTGGGCCGCCGGTGCGGCGGCTGGTCGGGGGCGGGGCGCAGTCTCGGCGCCGGTATGGCGAGGCGGTGGGGCTTGTCGCCGTCGACGGTGTACGGCTCGCGGTGGTGACGGATCTCCAGCGGTTCACCGGTCGCGAGCGTGTACGTGGCGGCGTCCGGCTCTATCTCCACGCGCAGGCGCCGGCCGAGGAGTTCCAGGGAGAACGCGAGGCGGCTGAACCTCTCCGGCAGCCGGGGGGCGAACTCCAGGGTGTCCCCGTGGTGGCGCAGGCCGCCGAACCCGGCGACCAGGGCCGTCCAGGTGCCGGCGAGCGAGGCGATGTGCAGGCCGTCGCGGGTGTTGTGCTCCAGATCCTCCAGGTCCATCAGGGCCGCTTCCACCAAGTAGTCGTAGGCGAGGCCCGGATGACCGGCCTCGGCCGCGATCACGGCCTGGCAGCAGGCGGACAGGGAGGAGTCGCGGACCGTGAGGGGCTCGTAGTACGCGAAGTTGCGTGCCTTGTGCTCCTCGTCGAAGTAGGGGCTGCACTTGTACATCGCGAGAACGAGGTCGGCCTGCTTGACGACCTGCTTGCGGTAGATGTCGAAGTACGGGAAGTGCAGCATCAGCGGGTACTGGTCGGGCCGGGTGGCCGCGAAGTCCCACCGCTGGTAGCGGGTGAAGCCGGCGTGCTGTTCGTGGACGCGGAGTTCGTGGTTGTAGGGGACGTGCATGGCGTCGGCGGCGTCGCGCCAGGCCGCGCTCTCCTCCTCGTCGACGCCGAGTTCGGCTGCCCGCGCGGGGTGGCGGTCGACCACGTCCGCGGCGGCCAGGAGGTTCGCGCGGGCCATGAGGTTGGTGTAGGTGTTGTCGTCCGCGACCGCGCTGTACTCGTCCGGCCCGGTCACCCCGTCGATGTGGAACTTGCCCTGGAAGTCGTGGTGTCCCAGCGAGCGCCACAGCCGTGCCGTCTCGACCAGCAGCTCGACGCCGGTGTCCCGTTCGAACCCTTCGTCACCGGTGACGGTGGTGTAGCGGACCACGGCGTCGGCGATGTCGGCGTTCACGTGGAACGCGGCGGTACCGGCCGGCCAGTAGGCCGAACCCTCCGAGCCGGCGATGGTCCGCCACGGGAAGGCAGCCCCCCTCAGGCCCAGTTGGGCCGCCCGCTCGCGCGCGGCGGGCAGGGTGTTGTGACGCCAGCGGAGCGCCTCGGCGACGGCTCCCGGAGAGGTGTAGGTGAGCAGCGGGAGAACGAAGGTCTCGGTGTCCCAGAAGGCGTGGCCGTCGTACCCGGAGCCGGTCAGCCCCTTCGCGGGTATCGCGCGCTGTTCGGCGCGGGCGCCCGCCTGGAGGACGTGGAAGAGGGCGAAGCGCACCGCCTGCTGGATCTCCTCGTCACCCTCCACCTCGACGTCGGCGCGCTCCCAGAAGTCGTCCAGGTAGGCGTGCTGTTCGTCGACGAGCGCCTGCCATCCGCCGTGCTCGGCGGCCGCGAGCGCCGCGTCGACCTGGTCGCGCACCGCCGGCAGCGACCGGGTGGCGGACCAGCCGTAGGAGACGAACTTCTCCAGGCGCAGCCGCTGTCCCGGGGTCAGCACGGAGGTGACGGTGAGCCGGGCGACGTCGTCGCTGCTCTCGCTGCTCGTGACGGTCCCGTCGGGTCCCACGACCGCGTGGTCGGCCGCCGCGGCGACCCGCAGTCCGCTCTCGCTCGTGCGGTGCACGAGCCGCAGCCGCCGGCCTGCCGCGAAGTGCTCCTCGGCCTTCAGCGGCGACTCCAGCGCGATCGCGGCACGCGGGTCGCCGTCCCGCCCCGGCAACTGCTCGTTCGCCACCAGCTCCGACTGGACGACGACACGGACCCGGCCGTCGACGGCCTCCACCTCGTAGGCGACGGCGGCGATCGCCCGCTGGGTGAAGGAGACGAGCCGGGTGGACCGCACCCGGACCGTGGATCCGGCCGGTGAGGTCCACTCGCAGGTCCGGGTGAGCAGCCCGGTGCGCAGATCGAGGACGCGTTCGTGGGAGCGCAGCCGGCCGTAGCGCAGGTCGAAGGGTTCGTCGTCGACGAGCAGTCGGACGATCTTGCCGTTGGTGACGTTGATGACCGTCTGCCCGGACTCCGGATAGCCGTATCCCGCCTCCGCGTAAGGCAACGGGTGCACCTCGTGGACGCCGTTGAGGTACGAGCCCGGCAGGCCGTGCGGTTCGCCCTCGTCGAGGTTGCCGCGCCAGCCGACGTGGCCGTTCGAGAGGGCGAACACGGACTCGCTCTGCGGCAGCAGATCCAGGTGGAGTTCGTGCTCGCGCAGGGTCCAGGGGTCGACGCCGTAGGAACTGTGGGTGATCATGCCTGCTCCCCCAGTTCCGACAGATCCTGTACGACCGTGTCCGCGCCGTGCGCGCGCAGGGCGGCGCCCTGTCCGACGCGGTCGACGCCGACGACGTACCCGAAGTGGCCCGAGCGGCCCGCGTCCATGCCGGCCAGCGCGTCCTCGAAGACGGCGGCCTCGGCGGCCTCGACGCCCAGGTCGCGCGCGGCGGCCAGGAAGGTGTCCGGCTTCGGCTTGCCGGGCAGACCGCGCTCCGCGGCGACGACCCCGTCGATCCGCACGTCGAACAGGTCCTCGGCGCCGACCGAGCGCAGGATGTCACGGCAGTTGGCGCTGGAGGAGACGACCGCGGTCCGCAGTCCGTGCGCGCGCACCGCCTCGACGTAGCGCAGGGTGCCGTCGTACGCCTCGACTCCGCCGGTGCGGATCATCTCCAGCAGCAGGTCGTTCTTGCGGTTGCCGAGGCCGTGCACGGTGGCCCGGTCCGGCGGGTCGTCCGGCGCTCCCTCGGGCAGATGGATGCCGCGGGAGGCGAGGAAGGTGCGGACGCCGTCGGCGCGCGGGAGTCCGTCGACGTACTCGGCGTAGTCGTGGGAGTCGTCGAACGGGCGGAAGTCCTCGCCGTCGCGCTGCCGCAGGAACGCGTCGAACGTCCGCTTCCAGGCGGCGGCGTGGACGACGGCGGTCTTGGTGATGACGCCGTCGAGGTCGAAGAGGCAGGCCACGATTTCTTTCGGAAGACCGAGCTCTGTCATGAGGGCAGTGTGCCCCGAGATCATCCGGCCAACGGGTGGCGAGCACCACACCGCGAGTAGTTCGTCGGGTCGGGCCCGCCGGACACCAGGTCGGCGGGGCCGGGCGCCGCGCCCTGCGCGGGCGCGCCGTGCTGCCCGCCCATCGTCGTCCACCGCTTCTCGCCCGCGGCTTCTCATCTGCGGCTTCTCATCTGCGGCTTCTCATCCGCGGCTTCTCATCCGCGGCCGGACACGGATACTGGGGCCATGGAACGCGCCGTCTTCACGCCCCTGACCGACCGGGTCGCCGGAACCGCCGCATGACCTTCGACGACCTGCTCGATCGCGCGGCCGCACTCGTCCGTCCCGGACGGCGCGCCCTGCTCGGCCTCGCCGGAAGCCCCGGGGCGGGCAAGACGACCCTCGCCGAGCGTCTGGTCCGGCGGCTGAACGGTGCCGGGCCCGACTGGGTCGCGCACGTGCCGATGGACGGCTTCCATCTCGCGGACGTCGAGCTGGACCGGCTGGGGCGCCGCGACCGCAAGGGCGCCCCGGACACCTTCGACGCGGCGGGCTACGCGGCGCTGCTGCGCAGGCTGCGCGCGGACGAGGACGAGCTGGTCTACGCGCCCGGCTTCGAGCGGACCCTGGAGCAGCCGCTCGCGGGTGCCGTGCCCGTGCCGCGGACCGCGCGGCTGATCGTCACCGAGGGCAACTACCTGCTGCTGCGCGACGACGCCTGGGCGCGCGCGAGGTCGCAGCTGGACGAGGTCTGGTTCTGCGAGCTGGACGAGGCCGCCCGGGTACGACGGCTGGTCGCCCGGCACGAGGAGTTCGGCAAGGACCACGACACGGCGGTGGCGTGGGTGCTGGGCACGGACCAGCGCAACGCCGACCTGGTGGCCGCCACCCGGGACCGGGCCGACCTGGTCGTCGGGCCGGAGATCACCGCGGACGCGGCTCCGGTGCGGGTGCCCGGCGCACATCGCCCGTCGGAGCGCTGATCCGCGCGGTCCCGCGCGGCCCGGCCGGGCGGTGCCGGATCCTGCGGTGGAGCGGCGGGCCGGGCGGTGGCCGCGTCCTCGGCCCGCGCAGCGAGGCGAGCAGTGCCGGCACCCTCCACCTGAGGCCCGAGCATCAGGCGTCAGGCGTCAGGCGTCAGGCGTCAGCCGTCAGCCGTCAGCCGTCAGCCGTCAGCCGTCAGCCGTCAGCCGTCAGCCGTCAGCCGTCAGCCGTCAGCCGTCAGCCGTCAGCCGTCAGCCGTCAGCCGTCAGCCGTCAGCCGTCAGCCGTCAGCCGTCAGCCGCGGACGGAACGTCCCGCGCGTGCGGTCGGTTCCCCGTCCGTGCGCTCGCAGGAGGGACCGAAGGGGCCCTGCGCAACGCGGCGCGCGGCTCACGCCCCGCTCCAGGTACGTGTCCGAATCCCGCCGGACCGTGCGCACGGCAGGCGGCAGAATTGCTGGTGAAGCGACGCCGGTACCGCTTGAGGCACACTCACGAAGGGACACTTCCGATGACGGTCTACACGACCCTCGACAGCCCACTGGGCGAGCTGCTGCTCGTGGGCGAGGAGTCGGCCACCGCGCACGGCGGCACGGCACTGGCCTCGCTCTCGATGCCCGGCCAGAAGAACGGCGCCGTCGTCCAGGACGGCTGGACCGAGGACACGGAGGCGTTCGCCGAGATCACCTCCCAGCTGCGCTCCTACTTCGACGGCCGGCTGACCCGCTTCGACATCGAGTACGTCACGAGCGGCAGCGACTTCCAGCGGCGGGTGTGGCAGGCCCTGGAGGACATCCCGTACGGGACCACGCTCAGTTACGGCGAGATCGCCTCCCGGATCGGCGCCTCGAGGGCGGCGGTACGGGCCGTGGGCACGGCGATCGGCGCCAATCCGCTGCTGGTCGTGCGGCCCTGCCACCGGGTGATCGGCGCGACCGGCGCCCTCACCGGATACGCCGCCGGCCTGGAACGCAAGCGCACGCTCCTGGACCTGGAGGACGAGGCGTCCTGACCTGCCGCCGGTGCCCCGCCGCGGCGTGCCGTCACACCCGCGCCGCGGGGCCCCGCAGGGCCGGCGCCGCGCCGAGCTCCTGCCCCGCGGGCGGCTCGTCGAGATCGACGACCGTGGCACGCTCGTCCCGCTGGACCGGGCGGAGGCCCTCGCGCGGGCCGTCGGGGAGTTCACGGCTACATCCCACGCCGGCTAGGGAAGTTGTCGGACCTCTGCGCTACGTTGCGAGCATGACGGAATTCGTACTGGTGGCAGGTGCGTGGCTGGGCTCCTGGGCGTGGGACGAGGTGGTGCCGGAGCTGCGAGCGGCCGGTCACGGCGCTCATGCGCTCACGCTCTCCGGCCTCGCGGACAGGCAGAGCACGCCGGTCGGACCGCAGACCCACGTCCGGGACATCGTGGGCGAGATCGAGCGACTCGATCTGCGTGACGTCGTCCTGGTCGGGCACAGCTACTCGGGCATCCCGGTCGGTCAGGCCGCCGCGCGGATCGGCGACCGGCTGTCCCGCGTGGTGTTCGTCGACGCCAATGTCCCGACGGACGGCGAGTCGTTCGTGTCCACGTGGTGGCAGGGGCCGGAACGGCTGGAGGAGGTGATCGAGGAGAACCAGGGCTTCTGGCCGCCGCTGACGGCCGCGGACTACGACGGGCAGGGGCTCACGGACGAGCAGATCTCACGGATCGCCGGCGGGTCGACGCCGCAGCCGGGCATCACGCTGACCGACGCGGCGGTGCTGGACCGTCCGCTCGACGAGCTGCCGACGACGTACGTCAAGTGCCTGATGGACGGCGAGGACCCCAATGACGACGTGGCCGAGCTGCTGAAGAGCGCGCGGTGGGACCTGGTCGAGATGGAGACCGGTCATTGGCCGATGTTCTCCCAGCCGCACGAGATGGCGCGGGTCCTGCTCAGGGCCGCGGCACGCTGAGGGCTGTCCCGCGATCCCTGGTGGATCGGCGCGCGGCGTCGGATGCGGTGCATCGCAAGGCGGAGGGGCGTCCTCGGACTGGGCGTGTTCGGGCGGTCCGACAACGCGGCGAGGTGCCGTAGCTGTCGTCGTGCGCCCGCCAGGGACTGCGGGACATCCCTCAGCGCGGCGTGCGGGATTCGAGGGCGGCGCGCGTGTCGTCGCCGTAGACGCCGGTCTCGTCGCCCCGGATCCCGTACCAGAGCTGGAAGCGGGCGACGGCCTCGGTGAGGGCCGCGTCGTAGCTGCCGCGGGCGCCTGAACCGTCGTACACGAGTACGGGTGTCCGGGCCCGGATGTTCAGTGCGCGCATCCATGCACCGAACGATCGATACGCTCAATTCGGTAAGAATTATTGAGCGTTTGAACGTGAGCGTGCTAGAAACCGCCGTCATGACGACTCGTTGGTCACGCCGTGGCTTCCTGGCCGCGGGCAGCGGCACCGCTCTCGCGCTCGGGGTGCACACCACCGCCGGCGCCTCCCCCCTCACCTCAGCCGGGATCACCGACACCGCCGAGGCCGCGGACGAGTTCGCGGCCCTGCGCGCGAAGTGGCGCACCCTGATCCTGGGTGACGGATTCAGCCCCACCGCCGAACCGTTCCGGACCCGCCTCGCCGACCTGGGCACGACGGCCTCCTCATGGCGGTCCACCATGGCCCCCGCCGCCGGCTCGCTGTGGCCGGACCTCGTGTACGCCGACCCGGAGCCCGACACCGACCAGGAGTCGTACGGCCACTCCGGAAACATGAACACCAGCTACAGCCGGCTCAACACCCTCGCCCAGGCGTACTGCCTGCCGGGCACCGGGCTGACCGGCGACACCGGGCTGCGCGACGACATCCTCACCGGCCTCGACCACCTCCACTCCGAGGTCTACAACGCGGACCAGACCCGCTACGGCAACTGGTACAGCTGGCAGATCGGCGCCCCGCAGGCCCTGCTCGACGTCTGCGTCCTCATGTACGACGCCCTGCCCGCGGCACGGATCGCCGACTACCTGGCCGCGGTCGACCACTTCGTGCCGGACTCGGCGGTCGCCGCCTACAGCGGGACGAGCACCGGCGCCAACCGGGTCGACCTGTGCCGGGTGCTGGCGCTGCGCGGCGTCGTGGGCGCGAACTCCGCCAAGGTGGCGCTGGCCCGGGACGCGCTCACCCCCGTCTTCCCGTACGTCACCACGGGCGACGGCCTGTACACCGACGGCTCGTTCATCCAGCACACCACCGTCCCGTACACGGGCTCGTACGGCTCGGTGATGCTCGGCGGGCTCGGCATGCTCTTCGCCCTGCTCGCCGGCTCGGCCTGGGAGGTCACCGACGCGGGCCGGCAGATCGTCTTCGACGCGGTGGAGAAGGCCTGGGCGCCGTTCCTCTACAACGGTCTGGTGATGGACGGCGTGTCCGGCCGGGCCGTCAGCCGGGGCCTGTCCGCGTCGGACGCCAAACACATCCAGCAGGACGACCATCTGCGGGGCCATCCGGTCCTCGCCTCGATCGTGCTGCTCGGACAGGGGGCGAGCAGCACCGAGAACGCGCGCTGGCGCGGGCTGGTGAAGGGCTGGATGCAGCGCGACTACTACAGCCCGCCGATGGACGATCCCGCACTGAGTCTGACAAGTCTGGCCCGGCTCAAGGGAGTCCTGGACGACACGACGGTCTCGCCGATCGCCGAGCCGACCGGGCACCGGCTGTTCACCAGCATGTCCCGGGCCACCCATCGCCGCCCCGGCTGGGCCGCCTCGATCAGCATGGCCGACCGCAGGATCACCTACTACGAGACGGGCAGCGGCGAGAACCTGCACGGCTGGCACACCGGCTCCGGGATGCTCTACTGGTGGGGCGACACCTTCTGCAACGGCCAGTACAGCGACGCCTTCTGGCCCACCGTCGACCCCTACCGGCTGCCCGGCACCACGGCCTCGCGCAAGGTGCTCGCGGACGCGGCGGGCGGCGACTGGGGTGCGTCCCTGCCCGACGTGAACTGGGTGGGCGGCGCGACGGACGGACAGCGGGCCGCGATCGGCCAGTACCTCAAGGGGCTGCAGAGCTCCCTGCTGGCGAAGAAGTCATGGTTCTGCCTGGACGACGCGATCGTCTGTCTGGGCGCGGGCATCCGGTGCGCCGACGGAGCGGCCGTGGAGTCGACCGTCGACAACCGCAATCTCGGGCCCACCGGCGGCGCGGCCCTCACCGTCGACGGTACGGCGAAGCCCACCGCGTACCCGTGGTCGCAGACGCTGACCGCCACCCGGTGGGCGCATCTCGCGGGCCACGGCGGCTACGTCTTCCCCGGCGGCGCCACCGTCAAGGCCTTGCGCGACAGCCGTGACGGCACGTGGAGCGCCGTCAACAAGGGCGGGGCAACGACGGTCCTGAACCGCAAGTACCTGACGCTGTACGTCGATCACGGCACAGATCCGGCGGACGCCACGTACGCCTATGTGCTGATGCCGGGCGCGAGCGCCGCCGCGACACAGGCCCGGGCCGACGCCGCGGGCTGGCTGACCGTGCTCGCCAACACCGACGACCAGCAGGGCGTGAGCGTTCCCTCGCTCGGTTTCACCGGGGTGAACTTCTGGTTCGGCGGCACGGTGGGCGCCCTCACGGCGAGCGACCCGTGCTGCGTGATGATCAGCGAGAAGGGCGACGGCAGCGCCGTGATCTGCGTCAGCGACCCGATGCGCATGCGGACCGGCCTGACCCTCACCTGGAACAGGGCCGTCGCCTCGGTGACGTCCAAGGCGTCGAGCGTCACCTCGGCGACCACCGGCTCCTCCCTCACCCTCACCTTCGGCGATCTGAGAACTCTGGCGGGGGTCACGCAGAAGGTCACGGTCAGGCTCGGCTGACCGCGGCACCGGTCACGCCGGCGCGAACGGCCGCCCGTCGAGCGACCAGTGCCGGTCGGCGGCGCCGCCCAGCGACGCGAACACCTGGGCGGCGACGTCGACATGGCGCGGCGCGGCCGGGGGTGTGGTGCCGACGCCGGGGCCGGCGGCGATCAGCCAGGCGGTCCGTTCCTCGGGGGAACGGCCGCCGTGGCCGCCCGCGTCGACGTGGCCGTGGTCGGTGACGACGAGGACCGTCCACCGCTCCGCCGAGTACGAGGCGCGTGAGCGCACGGCGTCCAGCAGGCGGCCGACCCGGGCGTCGGCACGCACCACCGCGGTCTCGTACGCGTCGCCGCAGCCGAGGACGTGCGCGGTCTCGTCGGGGGCGCCGAGGTACACGAACGAGGCGTCCGTGTCGTCGTCCGCCAGGACACGCGCCGCCTCCGCGGTGATGTGGTCGTCGCAGGTCTCCCAGGCCTCGGGGGTGTCGGCCACCGGCGAGACGTACGCCGTCCTCGACGGGGCCCGGAACAGGGGTCCGCCGTCCCGTACCTGCATGAGCGGCCGCCAGCCCGCGGCGACGAAGGTGCGGCGGCCGTACTGGTCGGCGAGGCGGGTCGCGAAGTCCGGGAAGACGTCGAGGCGGTGGCCGCCGAAGTCGTTGCTCCACACCCCGTGCTTGTCGACGCCCACGCCGGTGACGATCGTCGCCCAGCAGGGGCCCGACATGGTGGGGGTGCGGTCGTCGACCTCGACCGGGGCGAGGAAGCCGTCCGCCGCGAGCGCGTCCAGGTGCGGGGTGGGCAGGCGGCGCAGGGTGTCGAGGCGTACTCCGTCGATGCCGACGACCAGGACGCGGTGGACGGCGTCCGGCATGGGCGCTCCTCTCATGATGGGGCGGGGGCTGTCGTGCACGGCGGTGTCATGCCGAGCGGGTCAGCTCGTCGGGTCCGACGCCGTGGACGAAGGGAAGTCCCTGGGCGTAGCGGCGCACTTCGTCGACGGCCCAGTGCGTCATGCGGCCGAGTTCGTCGCCCAGGGACCCCGCGATGTGCGGGGTGAGCAGGACGTTGGGCAGCGTGTAGAGCGGCGAGGAGGCGGGCAGCACCTCCGGCTCGGTCACGTCGAGCACGGCGTGGATGCGTCCGGAGACCAGTCGCTCGGTCAGCGCGTCGGTGTCGACGAGCGAGCCACGTGCCGTGTTGACGAGTGTCGCGCCGTCCATGAGGAGCGCGATCCGGCGCGCGTCGAACATGTGCCGTGTCTCGGGCAGTTGGGGTGCGTGGATCGACACCACGTGGCTGCGCCGGACGAGTTCGTCGAGGCCGACCGCTTCGACGCCGAGGGCGCGGGCCTCGGACTCGTCCACGTACGGGTCGTGGAGGAGGACGTGCAGGTCGAAGGGGCGCAGCAGTTCGACGACCCGGCGGCCGACGCGCGAGGCCCCGACGATGCCGACGGTGCGGTGGTAGTTGCCGTGTCCGGTGAAGTACGGCAGCAGCTCGGGCTGTCGGCGGGTCCGCGCGTAGTCGTGGGCGATGTCGAGGACCCGCTTGTTGGCGAAGAGGATCGCGGCGAGGGTGAACTCCGCGACGGGCAGGGCGTTGGCCGCGGCGGCGGAGGAGACGCTGATGCCGCGGTTCCAGACGGACTCGGTGACGTGGTGCTTGACGGATCCCGCGGCGTGGACGACGGCGCGCAGCCGCGGCATGCGGCGCAGTACGTCCTCGGTCAGCCGCGGGGCGCCCCAGTGGGTGAACAGCACCTCGACGGCGGCGAGTTCGGTGGCGTCCGCCGTGGCGAAGTCGGTGATCGGGCCGGAGCCGTCCAACCGGGCGACCGTGCTCAGGCGGTCGAGTGCGCCGTCGGCGAGCAGGGAGCCGTGGATCTCGTGGCCCATGGCGAGGGCGGTGCGCGGGCGGCGGGTCCCGGCCGGTCGTGGCGAGCTGTTCAGGAGGGTGCCTTCCGGTACGGGCATGGTCACTTCACCGCGCCGGCGGTCAGCCCCGAGCGCCAGAAGCGCTGGAGGCAGACGAAGGCGGCGATCAGCGGGACGACGGCGACGAGGGAGCCGGTGATCACGAGCGAGTAGTACTCGGGCTGCTGCTGGGTGACGCTGTTCCACATGAACAGGCCGAGGTTGACGGGATAGAGCTTCTCGTCGTTCAGCATCACGAGGGCACCGAAGAAGTTGTTCCAGCTGGAGGTGAACGAGAACAGGAAGATGGTCATGAAGCCGGGGGCGAGCATCGGCAGGGCGATCCCGGCGAAGGTGCGCAGCTCGCCGGCGCCGTCGACACGGGCGGCCTCCAGGACCTCGTTCGGCACGTATCCCTCGGAGAAGACGCGGGCCAGGTAGACGCCGAAGGGGTTGACGAGTGCGGGCAGCAGCAGGGCCCAGTAGGTGTTGACCACCCCGGCTTCGGTGGCGAGCAGGTACATGGGCAGCTGGATCACCGTGGTGGGGACCAGGACTCCGCCGAGCACCGCGCCGAACAGCTTCTCCTTGCCCTTGAAGTCGTACTTGTCGAAGGCGTATCCGGTGGCGACGCACAGGAGGGTGGAGGCCGCCGAGCCGACGACCGAGTACAGGATGCTGTTGCCGAACCAGCGCAGGTAGATGCCGTCGTTGAAGGTGAACACGTGGTGCAGGTTGGCGAGGAGGCTGAAGTCGCCGAAGGAGAACCCGGACGTGCCGAACAGGTCGCGGTCGTTCTTGGTGGCGGCGACGACCAGCCAGGTGACGGGCATCAGGGTGTAGAACGCGGCGACGATCAGCAGGCCGTTGACGACGGCCTTGGAGAGCAGGGCGTCGGTCCGTGCGCGGGGCCGGACGGCGACCCGTGTGCCGCCCGGCGCGGCCGGTGTCCGCGGCGGGCTCGAAGGACGGGTGAGGATGCTCATGAGGCCGCCTTCCAGCGGTTGCCGAGCCGGGTGACGAGGTAGGACAGGACGACGCCCAGCAGGGCGAGCAGCAGGGAAGCGGCGGCGGCGAGCCCGTAGTCGTGCTGGACGAAGCCGGCCTTCCAGATGAACAGGGTCGGCGACCATTCGGTGTCGACGGAGGGCGCTCCGCGCTGGTTGAGCAGCTTGGGCTCGGTGAAGATCTGGATGGCGCCCACGCAGGTGAACAGCACGGTCATGACGAGCGCGGAGGCGATCAGCGGCACCTTGATCCGCAGGGCGGTGCGCAGGGCTCCCGCGCCGTCGACGACGGCCGCTTCGATCACTTCGCGCGGAACGGCCTGGAGCGCCGCGTAGAAGATGACCATGTTGTAGCCGATCCACTGCCAGGCACAGAGGTTGACCATGGACGACAGCACATGGTCGTTGCTGTAGAAGTCCCAGGAGCCGCCGAGCGCGCTGATCCCGTCGAGCACGGGGCTCAGGCCCGGGGTGTAGAGGTAGATCCAGATGAGCGAGGCGATCAGGCCCGGGATCGCGTGCGGCAGGAACAGCGCGAGCTGGAAGAACCGCTTGGCGCGGGCCATCGCGGAGTCCAGGAGCAGGGCCAGCAGCAGGGAGCCGCCGATCATGACGGGGATGTACAGGGCGCAGTAGAGCGCGATGTGTACGAAGGAGTCCCGGAACCCGGCGTCGGAGAGGGCCTTGGTGTAGTTGCCGATTCCGGAGAACACCCGTCGGGTGCCGCCGAAGCCGAGTCCCGAGGAGTGTTCCTGGAAGAGGCTCATCCAGACGGCGTAGCCGATGGGTGCCACCATGACCGCGGCGAACAGGACGAAGAACGGGACGACGAAGAGGGCCGCGGCACGGCGTTGACTGCGCCGCAGGGCAGAGGTGGCGGGCGGCTTCGTCGTGGGTCGGGGCCGGGTCTTCACGGCCGGGGCGGGAGGTGCTGCCACGGTGGCTCCTTGGCGGACTGGACGCTGCGGGGGGCGGGTGACGGGGTCCGGCCGCCGGGCGGCCGGACCCGGAGGGTCACCGGGCGAGCTTCAGTCCGCGCTCCGTGATGCCCGACTCGGCCTTGCGCTGGCCGGCCGTGACGCCGCCGCCGAAGCCGGACTTGGCCGTGGCGTCCTGGACGGCGGTGTAGACGTCCAGCTGGTTCGGTCCCCACGTCCAGCCGGGGACGATCGTGTCGACCTGCTCGGAGGCGAGCTTGTAGAGGTCCTGGCCGCCGAGGTACGCGGTGTCGAACTTCGCCGCCGCGACGGCACGCATCTGCGGGTCGGCCGGCAGGGCGCTGCTCGGCGACTCCAGGTCGGCGAGCCGGGCCTCGACGCCGGCGCGGTTCGTGGTGAGCCACTCGATGAACTCGGCCGCTGCCTCGGCATGCCTGCTGCCCTTGAGGACGCCGTAGGAGGTGCCGCCGTAGTTGCCGCTCGCCGCGGTGCCCCAGTTCGGGAGGGGGGCGACGGCCCACTTGCCCTTGAGGTCGGGCATGGCGGTCTTCATGCCTCCGGCGGACCAGGAGGCGCCGAGGAAGGAGAGGGTCCGGCCGGAGGCGCGGGCCTTGGTCTCCTCGGGGCTGTAGGCGGTGAAGGACTGCACCAGGTCGTCCTTGATCAGTCCGTCCCAGTAGGCGGCGACCTTCTTGCTGGGCGCGTCGTCGACGCCGGGCTTCCACGCGTCGCCCTCGGTGGTGAACCACTTGCCGCCGGCCTGCCAGGACAGGGCGGCGAGGAGCGCCGGGTCGGACTTCGGCATGGAGGCCAGCCGGACGTTCTTGTCGGCCTTCTTCACCGCGGCCGCGGCGGTCCTGAACTCGTCCCAGGTCTTGGGGACTTCGATGCCGTACTTCTTGAACAGGTCGGTTCGGTAGTAGTACAGCTGCGGCGCGACGTCGTAGGGGACCGTCCATGTCCTGCCGCCGAAGGTCACCAGGCTCTGGACGGACGCGGGGAACTTCGACTTGACCGTCTCACCGGCGTAGTCGGTCAGATCGATCAGGTTTCCCTGGCTCGCGAACTCCGGGACCATCTGGTACTCGATGGTGGCCACGTCGGGGGCGTTGCCGGCCTTCACGGCGTTGGCGAGCTTGCTGTAGCCCTCGGTCGAGCTGGGGATCTCGGTGAACTCGACCTTGATGTCCTTGTGCGTCCGGTTGAACGCCTCCACCGTCGACTTGGCCCCGAGCGTCCAGGTCCAGTACTTGATGGTGACCGGCTTTCCGTCCGATCGGGAGTCGGTCGAGCCGCCGTCGCCGCCGCACGCGGTGGCGAGCATGCCCAGGGCGGCGACGACGGCGATGGCGGCTGTGCGGAACGAACGTGAAGTGCGCGACATGGCACGGCTCCTACGAGACCTCGTACGGGCAGAGGCGGATGCAGGACATCTTTTGTGCGCACACGATCAGAGTCAAGAGCGTTCGACCAAATCAATCAAAACGATCGCTCAATGTTCAGGAAGTGAGTGACTCGCCGCCGCAGGACGACCGGACCCTGAGCTCGGGCAGGAGCTCCAGGTGCTGGCGGGGCGCGGCGCTCCGCCCGTCGGCGCGCTCCGCGAGCCGCTGGAGCAGCAGCTTCGCGGCCAGCTCCCCCACCGAGCGCTTGGGCGGGGCGACGGCCGTCAGGGGCACGTCCGCGAGGGCGGCGACCTCGTCGTCGTACGCGATCAGCGCGAGGTCCTCGGGCACCCTGATGCCGCGCGCCTGGAGCTTGGGCACCAGCACGATCGCGTCCTCGTCGCTGTGCACGAGCGCGGCCGTCACCCCGCGTTCCGCCACGGCCTGCGCCAGATAGTCGATGCTCGCCTCGTAGTCCCCGTGCTCGCGGACCGACGGCGCGCCGGAGTCGACGTCGAGCCCGAGCGACTGCACGGCCGCCAGGTATCCGGAGGAGATCTGTGCGGCGTGCGGCCCTTCCTGGAGCACCGCGGTGATGCGGCGGTGCCCGAGGGCGGCGAAATGGCCCACGGCCACGGCGGCCCCGTGCGCCCGGTCGGTGCGCACCCGGTCCAGACCGGCCGCCGGGTTCCCGGCCGGCGCGGACCGCTCGACCAGGACGGCCGGCACCGCGCAGTCCAGGAGCCACTTCTCCTGACCCCCGAGCGGCACGCCGCCGAACCAGCTGGGCGCGACGAGGAGACCCTGCGCGCCGCCCGCGATCAGGTGCTCCGCCTGCACGGCGTCCTCGGAGTCCACGTAGCCGGTCATCCCCAGGACCAGCCGGCCGCCCTGGGCGCCGACGGCCTCGCGGGCACCGCGGACGACGTCCGCGAAGATGGAACCGGTGGTCGGCACGATCATCCCGATCACGGCGCCCTCGGCGGCCTCGCGCCCGGGCCGGGGCTCGGCCGCGGTGTCGCCCGGCCAGACCACCGCGCCGTGCAGCCGGTGCACCCGCCCCTGGGCGGCCAGCGTCTCCACGTCGCGTCGCAAGGTCACCGCGGACACGCCGAGTTCGGCCGCGAGGTCGGACACCCGGAGGCTGCCACGCTCCCGGACGAGTTCGAGCACCCGCTCATGGCGCTGGTCGACGTGCAGTCGCATGGGCTCCCCCTGGGGCAAGGCCGGACGGACGAACTGAGGGCGGACGCGGAGCGTGATCCCCTGCGCCAACTGTACGCCCACAGTCGTATCGATCGTTTGCGATCGATACGGTCAGCCGGTTCGCCGAAACCGCGGCCCGGTCATGCGGCGTGAAGAATGGGCATGACGGGGTAAGACCACCTTCGGGAAGCGGAGAGGGTCGTAGTGGGTGCGAGCGAGGAACGGGACGTGTCGGCGCGGCGGCGCTTCGACATGGCGGACGCCGCGCCACTGCTGCTGGACGCCCGGATGACGGTGACCAGCTGGAGCGCCGACGCGGAACGGCTGCTGGGGTACCCCGCCACGGAGGTGCTGGGCCGCCGCGCGGCCGACCTGCTCCTCCCCGAGGACGCGGCGCGGGTCCGGGACCTCACCGAGCGGTGCGACGCGGACGGCGGCTGGTCGGGGCTGCTGTCCGCACGGCACCGCGACGGGCGCGCCCTCCGGCTGATGGTGCGGGTCGTTCCCGCGGAGCACCGCGACGGCCCGGCGCGGTGGGTGGTGCTGCTCGCGGATCTGGGCGACGGACCCGGCTGGGACATGAGCCGGCAGGTGCTGGAGAGGATGGCCGCGCACTCGCCGGTGGGCATCGCGATCGTGGACACGGACCTGCGGTACGTGTGGTCGAACACGGCACTGGAGCAGTTCGGCGGCGGTCCGGCCCGGCAGCGGCTCGGCCGGCGGCTCGCCGAGGTGCAGCCCGGTCTGGACGCCGAGCGGCTGGAGGCACAGATGCTGCGGGCGCTGACTACGGGCGAGCAGGTGGTCGGCTACGAGCACGTGGGCCGGGTCCGCTCCGCGCCGCACCGCCAGTCGGCCCACTCGATGTCGTTCATCCGGCTGGAGGACGATCTCGGTCGTCCCATCGGCGTCTACTACACCGTCGTCGACGTGTCGGAGAGCTACCGCGCCCGTCGGCGGCTCGCCCTGCTGGACCGGGCCGGCGAGTCCATCGGACGCAGCCTGGACGTCGTGCAGACCGCGCAGGAGCTGGCCGACGTCGCGGTCCCGGGACTCGCCGACTTCGTCACGGTCGACCTGCTGGAATCGGTCCTCAAGGGAGCGGAACCCGCACCCGGTCCGCGGGACGACGCGGACGCGGTGCCGCTGCGCCGGGCCGGCCAGCAGTCGGTCAGGGCCGGAGTGCCCGAGACCATGGTGCGGATCGGCGAGCCTGCCGCCTACCTCGCCGGGTCTCCCCCGGTCCGGTGCCTGGCGGACGGCCTGTCCTGGTCCGAGGAGCGCCTCGACCCGCTGTCCACCGTGTGGACGGCCGGCTCGCCCGGCGACCGCCCCACGTCCTTCCTCGACCTCGGGCTGCACAGCGTGATGATCGTGCCCGTCCGCGCCCGCGGCATCACCCTGGGCATCACCACGTTCTTCCGGCGCACCCGCGAGGACCCTTTCGACGAGGACGATCTGAGCCTCGCCGAGGAATTCGTGGCCCGGGCGGCCCTCTGCATCGACAACGCCCGCCGCTACAGCCGCGAGCGGGACGCGGCCCTCGTGCTCCAGCGCAATCTGCTCCCGCACCGCTTCCCCGAACTGGACGCCGTGCAGGTCGCGGCCTGCTACCGGCCCGCGGACGAGCTGACCGGCCTGGCCGGCGACTGGTTCGACGTCATCCCCCTGTCCGGGGCCCGCGTCGCCCTCGTCGTGGGAGAGGTCGCGGGTCACGGCATCGACGGGGCCGCGGCCATGGGACGGTTGCGGGCCGCCGTGCAGACCCTCGCGGATCTCGACCTGACCCCCGAGGAGGTGCTCGCCCATCTCGACGATCTCGTCAGCCGCACCGCCCGGGAGGAGGGCACCGGCGCCGACACCCGGACCAGCGGAATGCAGGCGCTCGGCGCGAGTTGTCTCTACGTGGTGTACGACCCGGTCAGCGGCGAGTGCGCCATGGCGGGCGCGGGCCATCCGGCGCCCGCGCTCATCTCCCCCGAAGGACAGGTGTCGTTCGTCGAGCTGCCCCGCGGTTCCGCGCTCGGCGTGGGTGGACTGCCCTTCGAGTCGGTCGAGTTGGAGCTCGCGGAGGGCACGGTGCTCGCGCTGCACACCGACGGGCTCCTCGCCACCCCCGGCGCGGCACGGGACCAGGAGGCCGGCCGGGAACGGCTGCGCCGCGCCCTGGAGGCGCGCGGGCAGCAGTTGGACGACCTGTGCCGCACCATCGTGGACGAACTCGTGCCGACGCGGCCGTACGACGACGTGGCGCTGCTGATGGCCCGTACCCGGCGGCTGGGTGCCGGTCAGGTCGCGACCTGGGAGCTGCCCGTCGACCCGGCGGTCGTGGCCGACGCCCGCAAGGCGGCGGCCCAGCAGCTGAACGCCTGGGGTCTGGACGAACTGACCTTCACCACCGAACTCGTCGTGAGCGAGCTCGTCACCAACGCCATCCGGCACGCGGCCGGGCCCCTCAAGCTGCGGCTCATCTCTGAACAGGCCCTGATCTGCGAGGTGTCCGACGGTGGCGCCACCGCTCCGCACCTGCGCCACCCGAAGACGACCGACGAGGGCGGCCGGGGGCTGTTCCTGATCTCCCAGTTCACCCAGCGCTGGGGCACCCGTTACACGGACGAGGGAAAGATCATCTGGGCGGAGCAGTCGCTCCGGGCGCCGCAGGTGTAGCGCCGCCCGACGGCCGTGCGCGCAGGCCGAGTTGGTGGAACGTTGACCAATTCTCTGGAGATCGCTGAATCACTCATCTATATCGTCGGCCGCATGCCCCCACACCCGCCGAGGACGCCGGCGCTCCCGGTTCTGCCCTACCGCAAACCCACCCGCGACCGGGACTACTGGGTCTTCGACGACGTGCTGCCCGACGTCGACGCGGTCCGGGCCCGGTGCGTCGCGAAGGACGACTGGGTCGAGGGTCATCCGTACACCTCGGAGAGCTGGCCCGGCCTGCGCACGATGCCCGGACTCGAACCGGACGAACTGACGCGCGTGGAACGCCTGGTGAAGAAGGCGACGGGCGCGCGGGAACTGTGGCAGCGGTCGACGCCGACGGGGGCCACCCTGAACCACAACTGCATCCAGGTGGTCGGCAAGGACGAGGGCGAACCGCGCCCGCACACGGACTCCCGCGCGCTGTGCCGTTACGCCGCCGTCCTCTATCTCAATCCGAACGTGCCCAAGGACTGCGGGACCAGCTTCTTCCGGCAGAACCTGCCCGGCGGCCGGCTCGGCGGGAACACGGTCGCCGCGCCGCACAACAACCTGGTCGAGGCCCTGGGCACGCGATTCGTCGCACCGGACTCCTTCGTGGAGGACGTCCGCGTACCGCACCGGTACAACCGCCTGCTGCTGTACCACGCCAATCTGATGCACAGCGCCACGGACTACTGCGGCAGCACGATGGAGGACAAGCGGATGACCGCGGTCTTCTTCTGGATGGCGTGATCCCCCGGAATCGCGCGGATCCCGTGCCACGACGGGGACGAGCCCCGGCACCTCGGTACGGACGACGGGTGCCGGGGCTCGTGGACGGGGACGCCGACGGCCGGTCTCGACGGGGCGGTGACCGGTCACCTCGGGGGAGTTGATGACCGGTCACCGCGGACCTGGCGCCGGCGCCCCGTCATCGGGGGGCGCTGACGGCGAGCGTCATGAGCGGGCGCCCGTGGAACGGCGACGCCGGGTGGCGACGGTGATCGCGGCGCCGGCCGCGAGGACGGCCGCGGCACCGGCCGCGATCGTCAGGGTGTTGCCGCCGCCGGTCTCGGCGAGGTCGCCCTCCTTCGGCGACGCACCGCCGTTCGGGGTGGCGGCAGGCGGGGCGGACTCGGGGGCGGTGGGGGTCGCGGACGTCTCGGGCGCCGACGGCGTCTCCGGGCCCGCCGACGTCGCGGGTGCCGACGGCGAGGGGGTGCCCGGCGTCCCGGCGGGCGGCGTGGAGGCCGGCGTCCCGGGGGTGGTCGGCTGCGCCGTGCAGTCCTTCTTGCCGCCGTTCCACGCCATGATCAGCTTGTCCTTGATGACCGCGTGGTCCGGTCCCGCGGGCAGGTCACCGTGCTCGAAGCCGTCCTCGGCGTCGTGCTTGCCGTCGAACTTCACGGCGCCCCGGTAGAGGTCGATCTGCGCGAAGCAGCCGGCGTCGGGCACCGAGATGTCGAGGGAGTCGGTGGCACCCGGCTTGACCGTCACGGAGTCGAAGTCGTGGAAGACCTGCACACCGGAGGTCTTGAAGGTGGCGCCGTGGGTCCGGTAGGCGGCGAGCGAAGCGGTGCAGGTGCCGGCGTCGTCGGCCGCGCGGACCTTGATGTGGACCTTGCCGTCGTCGGTGGGCTTGAGGCTCTCGTCGTCGACGCGGACCGAGTCGTAGAAGTTCGTCCCGTCCAGGGAGAACTGGCAGCGGTCGCTCGCGGTCGCCGTGCCGGCGCCCTGGCCCGGGGCGTAACCGCCCGCGGTCTTGTCCCAGCCGTCCCCGCCCGGCTCACCCGTCGCCCAGGCGGTGGTGGTGGCCGCGGAGAGGGCGAGCGCCGCCGCGCCCGTTCCCAGCAGGCAGCGCAGGGTGACACGTCTCGCTATGGACATGCGGATCCCGTCTCGATGGTGCGGTGCCCCGGTCGGCGGCAGCGGGCAGCACGAGGCAGCCGGGGGCCGCGCCGGGGGTGAGTGGTCGAAGAAACACCGGGCTCATCGGTCACATGGGCCACGGCGCGACCACATAGTCGATCACCGTGGAGAGGCTGTCAACCTCGTTGAACAGACAAGCACTTCATGCGTGATCACATTTCAGCCACATGAGGAATCACAGGGTCCGCCCCGATTTCGGAGGCTCTCCGGCACCCCTCGCCACACCATCGCACCATGGAACTCAGTTCCCTCTGGAGAGTGCACTCAGTGCCACATCACCCGGTTCGGTGTTAGTTTCCGTTCATGAACGACGGACCCCGGCGCCGCGAGCCCTCCGACGCGACGGCCGCGAAGCCGCCCATGCGGGACGCCCTGGTCGCGGCGGCCTTCCGGCTCTTCCTGGAGCACGGCTACGAACGGACCACGATCGACGACATCGTGACACTCGCCGGCGTCGGCCGCCGCTCGTTCTTCCGCTACTTCCCCTCCAAGGAGGACGTGGTCTTCCCGGACCACGAACGCTGCCTGGCGGACATGAGGGCGTTCCTCGACGACACCTCCGACGCGGACGACGACCCGGTGCAGCGGGTGTGCGACGCCGCCCGGCTGGTCCTGCGCATGTACGCCGAGAACCCGACGTTCTCGGTCCAGCGCTACCGCCTCACCAAAGAGGTCCCGGGCCTGCGCGCCTACGAGCTCTCGGTCGTCCGGCGTTACGAGCGGGCCCTGGCCGAGTATCTGCGCGGACGCCTGGCCGCCCGGCGCGACGGCACCCTGCGGGCCGAGGTCGTCGCCGCGGCCGTGGTCGCCGCACACAACAACGGCCTGCGGTCCTGGCTGCGTTCGGACGGACAGGGCGACGCGACCACGGCGGTCGACCATGCGCTCGGGTACGTGCGAGCGACGTTCGGCGACCCGCAGGAGTCCCCGCGCGGCGGCCCGAGGGCACAGGAGTACGACGACGTGGTGGTCGTGGTCTCCCGGCGCGACGCCCCGCTGTGGCGCGTGGTCCAGGAGATCGAGTCCACGCTCGGACGGGACTGACCGTCGCGGGGGCGGACCCCGGTCCGGCCATATTGAGGGTACCGAGTGCCTTTACCTGTGACACTCAGTGCCATACTCTGTCGTCGTGCACGGTGATCCGGGCACCTCAGATTCCGGCCGAGCGCAGGGAGATGACATCGTGTACCAGCCAGGAATCGCCCTTCATCCGGGGCCCGTTCCCGCGACGGACGTGCTCGGGACCGCCCGCGACGAGCAGCCCGGGGACATCCTCCTCTTCCAGCGCTGCCATTGGTGCGGCACGGCGATGTACCAACGCCTCCTCTGCCCGGTCTGCCAGGGCAGCGACCTGCGGACGGAGTCGAGCACGGGATCGGGCATCGTGCGTCATTCCACCGTGATCCACCGCAACACCCCCGCCGCCCGCAATGTCTCCCTCATCGAGATGACGGAGGGGTTCACCGTCCGGGGACGGGTCATGGGGTCGCCCGCCACCATCCACAGCGGCGACCGCGTGCAACTCTCCACCGCCCAGGACCCGGTGCGCAGGCAGCCGGTCTTCCAGCTCGTCGACGGCCCCTACGGCGGCTGGGGCTGAGGGCCGGGTCGGTCCGGCCGTCCCTGCCCACCGGACCGGCGCGAGGGCCCGATCGGCCCCGCCGGCAGACCGGACCGGAGAACGCGGTCGGCCCCCGCAGCCCGGCCGGGACGACATCCGCGCCCGTTCCGGCCGGCCCACGGGCGCGCCCTCAGCCGTAGGTGATGTCGGACGTCGCGTACTTGCAGTACGTGCCGTCCGGGCCGCTGCCGGTCTCCTTGGGCTCCGCACCGGTGTTGTTGCCCGTGTAGCGGACGCACGGCTTGATCTTCTTGCTGCTGTCGCCGTGGATGCGGATCTTGCTCAGCGTGGCCGTGTCGCCGTAGTTGGTGTTGATGCCGACGATCGACTTGCCGGGCGCCGTGACATCCACGTCGCTGACCACGATGGTGCGCTTGTACTGCGTCGAGCAGTTGCCGCAACTGCGCACCAGTTTGCCGAAGTCGGACACCTGGAAGCCGGTCACGGTGAGTTTTCCGGCGCCGTTGAACTGGAACACCTTGTCCGAGGCGGACTTGGCGCCGCCGCCGGTGACGGTGTACGTGGCGGACGACGACTTGCCCTTGAACGAGGCCGCGTCCTCGCCGACGTCCTCCCACCACACGTTCTGCAGGGTGCAACTGCCCGCGCAGTGGATGCCGTCGGCGCCCGGCGAGCCGATGACGACGTTCTTGAGGACGGCACCGTCCGCCAGGTTGAACAGGGGGTCCTGGTCCTCGGACTGACCGCCGTCACCGAGGTCACCGCTGCCGTAGAAGCGCTGGAGCTTGCCGTCGTAGGTGCCCGAGACCGAGATGGTCGAGCTGACGGGCACGCTGCTGGTGGGGGTCGGCCAGGCCGCGGCCGCGTCGGCGGTGCCCGCCAGCCCGCTCGCCAGGAACGTGGTGGAGGTGAGGCCGAGTGCGGCCAGGGTGCCGATGAGTGCGCGCCGACGGGCGCGCGGACGTACCGAGGGAGTCATGTCCCGATTCCTTCTTCCGGGTGTGGGGGTCAGAGCTTTCCGGTGCCGGTGCCGGCGCCCGCGGACTGCGGGAGGACCAGGACCGTGGCGGCGGCCAGTGCCGCCGCCGTGGCCGCCACGAGCACCGGCCGGCGGGAGCGACATCGTGGGGGGCGAGTACGCATGCGGGTGTGTCCCTTCAGGAATGCGAGGTCATACTTGTGTACGTCGTGCGCATTTCTGAACATCGTGCGGCGCGTGACATGTCCGTACGGGACTCACCGAAGGTCAAGTGCCCTCGACTTATGCAGGTGGTGCGCCTCGGAGATCTGATGTCTCGTATATGAGATGTCACGTGCGGGTCATGCTGCTGAACGGGAACGTATGGGGTAAGCGCTTTCTAGTCAACGCCTCACACAGAACACTTCCGGCCAACTCCCGCACCACGCACACCCGCACGAGCGCGACCGGGCCCAGGTGTTCGCGTCATGCACCTGTCAATTCTCTGACCGGTCGACGGCGGCTCCCGCCGTGTCGGGGGCCCGGGCCCCGCGCGAACGGCAACAGGCGTGGGGGCCCGGAGAGTGCGGGCCCCCACGCCTGTGAAGGTCAGGACGCCAGGGTGATGCGAATGCCGATCGTGCCGCTCTCGCCGCGGCGCAGCCGGCTGCCGAAGAGGGTGAGACGGCCGACGACACCGTACTTGCGGGCGATGAGCTGCCGGTAACGGACGGTCGCCTCGGCGTCGACGATCTCGGCCGTGGCGGGCACCTGGTCACCGGTCGGCCTGCCGCGCGCGTCGCAGGGGCCGACCAGGACGTCGCCCCGGTTGCGGATCCGCTTCACCTTCCAGGAGTCCGCGGCGGTCCACGCGCCCAGTGCCGTGCCGTCGCGCACCACCCACACGGGCGTCGCGACACCGGTCCCGTTCTTGCGGTAGCTGGTGATCAGCAGGTACTTGCCCGAACCGAGCTTGTCCAGCGAGGCCTCGTCCATGGGCGGCAGTCTATGCCGCCGCCACCGGGCAGCCCCCTCCGCGCGCGAACTGCCCGGCCCTCGGCGACCGCCCTTCGGCCGCGAGGTCAGGACAACTGACCGTCGTAGTCGGGGAGCTTGAACGTGCGCTCGGCGTGCCCGCCGACGAGGTCGGTGGTGTTGTTGCCGACGTTGGCGATGATCGTGTACCCGAGGGCCTCTATCTGTGCCCGCTTGCCGGTCTTGTAGGCGCTGACCTCGTCGAAGAGGTCCGGCAGATCGCGGACGTACAGACCGGAGACCGGGTAGCCGACGGCCTTCAGGTTCCACTTCGTCTCGCTCGCGATGATGCCGGGGCGCGCGGTGACGAAGAAGATGTCGACGCCCCGTGAGCGCGCGTAGCGGGCGAGTTCCAGCGAGGGCGCGACCGCCGGGGTGGGCAGCTGGTACCAGGGGTGGAAGTCGGTCTCCAGCGTGGTGTTGTCGATGTCGAAGACGATCGCGAGCTTCTGCCCGTCGGCGTGCGCGGTGCGCTGCTCGACGTACGGCACGGCCTGGTCGATGACGGCGCGGACGTCGCGCTGCCAGGTGGCGTAGTCGACCGACGCCGTCGTGGCCGCCGTCGTGCTCGCCGTCGCCCGGGCCGGCGCCGCGGTGGCGGATCCGGCCGCGGTGACGGTTCCGCCGATCCCCAGTGCCACGACCGCCGAGACCGCGACCGTCCTGCGCCCCACGCCACGTCCTGCCATGCCCGTCCCCTGACTCGTGTCGGAGCGGCGGGGATACCGGGACCCCCGCGCTGCTCGTGTCGGAACGGCGGGGGACCGCTGTCGCCCGCCGCTGCTGCCACGGTGGCGGGGTCACTGCCCCGTCGCCGCGGCAGTGATGATCGTGCCTGAGGATGTACGAAGGGGGAAGCGTCAGTTACTGATCGGTAGAGAATCGCGTGCGTCTCTTCTTCCCTCAGGGAGCACCGCCTCTCCCTCACGGATCGTCCGCCCCTCCCCCGCCGGTCGCCCCTGCCGCCCCACCGGTCCCGTGCGACGCGGGGTGGCATGTGCGGCCGCCGCGTGTGAGCCTGGGCTCGCGGTGTCCCCACAGGGAGAGAGGCGCTCGGATGGACACACCGAACATCGTCGTCGTCGGCGGAGGTTTCGCCGGTGTCGAGGCCGCGCGGGGACTGGAGCGGTCGCTCGCCCCAGGCGACGCCCGGATCACACTCGTCAGCCCGACCGACTACCAGCTCTATCTGCCCCTGCTCCCGCATGTCGCGGCCGGTGTCGTCACGCCGCAGTCCGTGGCGCCCTCGCTGCGCCGGATCCTGCGCCGCACCGCACTCCTGCCGGGCAGCGTGATCGGCGTCGACCCCGAGGCCAAGGTGTGCGTCGTCCGCAAGATCACCGGCGAGCTGGTCGACGTGTCGTACGACTACCTCCTCCTCACCCCCGGCAGTGTGACGCGCACCTTCGACATCCCGGGCCTGCTGGACGAAGCGCGCGGGATGAAGACACTCGCCCAGGCCGTGTGCCTCCGCGACCACGTCATCGGCCAACTCGACCTGGCGGCGGCCACGTCGGACGAGGCGGAGCGGACGGCACGGCTTCAGTTCGTGGTGGTCGGGGGCGGTTACGCGGGCACCGAGACCGCGGCCTGTCTGCAACGCCTCACCACCGCCGCGGCCAAGCGCTACCACCCACGTCTCGACCCCGGCCTCATCCAGTGGCATCTGGTCGACGTCGCCCCCAAGCTGCTGCCCGAACTCGGCGACCGGCTGGGCGCAAGTGCCCTGCGCATGCTGAGCGAACGCGGGGTGCGCATCTCCCTGGAGACGTCCGTCGCCTCCGTCACCGAGGACAAGGTCACCCTGACCGACGGCCGGGTGCTGCCCTCGCGCACCTTGGTGTGGACGGCCGGTGTCGCGGCGAGCCCCCTGGTCGACTCGCTGGGCGCGGAGACCGTGCGCGGACGGATCCTCGCCGGGCCCGACTTCAAGGTGCCGGGGCTGGACGGAGTGCTCGCGCTGGGCGACGCGGCGGCCGTGCCCGACCTCGCCAAGGGCGACGGCTCGTACTGCGTGCCGACCGCCCAGCACGCCGCACGGCAGGGCCGGCACGCGGCGAGGAACGTCACGGCGCTGCTGCGCGGACAGCCGACGACCCCGTACCGGCACAAGGACCTCGGGCTCGTCGTCGACCTCGGCGGGCACGACGCGGTGTCCAAGCCGCTCGGCATCGACCTGAAGGGCGTGCCCGCACAGGTCGTGGCCCGCGGGTACCACCTGTACGCCCTGCGCACCGGCACCGCCCGGTTCCGGACCGGGGTGAACTGGCTGCTCAACGCGGTCGCGGGCGACGACTTCGTGCGCACCGGGTTCCTCGACGACCGTGAGGGCACCCTGCAGGACTTCGAGCACACGGACATGTATCTGACGCGGGAGGAAGTGACCGCCCGCGTCCGCGGCTAGTGTCCTGAGTTGGGAATTCGCTGCGTAAGTCTGGGTGGGTTCGGCATGATGGCCGGGTGGCGAGGACGGGACGGCCGAAGGCCGAGCTGGTGCTGACCGATGACGAGCGTGAGACGTTGAGCCGCTGGGCCAGGCGTCGGACTTCTTCGCAGGCTCTGGCCCTGCGGTGCCGGATCGTGCTGGAGTGCGCAACTGGTGCCTCGAACAGAGACGTTGCCGCTCTGCTCGGCGTCGAGGAGCACACGGTGAGCAGGTGGCGGGCCCGCTTTGTGCGGGACCGGCTTGAGGGCCTGACCGACGAGCCACGCCCAGGTGGGCCCCGGAAGATCACCGACGCCCAGGTGGAAGAAGTGGTCGTCAAGACACTGGAGACCACGCCGAAGGACGCCACACACTGGTCGACGCGGTCGATGGCCAAGGAAGTGGGCCTCTCCCAGTCGGCCGTCACACGTATCTGGCGGACCTTCGGCCTCAAGCCGCACCTGGTGGACACCTTCAAGCTCTCGAAGGATCCGCAGTTCATCGAGAAGGTCCGCGATGTGGTCGGCCTGTATCTCGCCCCGCCCGAGCACGCGCTGGTGCTGTGCGTGGACGAGAAGACACAGATCCAGGCCCTGGACCGGTCAGCTCCGGTGCTGCCGATGATGCCGGGCATGCCAGAACGCCGTACTCACGACTACGTGCGCGGCGGCGTCACCACACTGTTCACGGCGCTCAATACCGCCACCGGCGAGGTGATCGGGCAGATCCATCGCCGGCACCGGGCCGTGGAGTTCAAGAAGTTCCTCGTCCGGATCGACAAGGAGGTGCCCGCAGACCTGGACGTGCATCTGATCTGCGACAACGCCTCGACGCACAAGACCCCGGCCATCCAGCGATGGCTGACCGCACACCCCCGCTTTCATGTGCACTTCACACCCACCAGCTCCTCCTGGCTCAACCAGGTCGAGCGGTGGTTCGCGCTACTGACGGACAAACAGATACGGCGAGGCGTCCACAGGAACGTCCAGACCCTGGAACGCGACATCCGCAACTGGATCAAGACTTGGAACGAAGAACCGAAACCCTTCGTCTGGACGAAGACCGCAGACGAGATCCTTGAACGCCTCGCCGGATATCTGAAGCGAATTCCCGACTCAGGACACCTGGGGGTTTCGTTCGGATCAGGTCGGATCCGGCCGCGGCGTCCGGTGCGGTGCATCGCAAGGCGGAGGACCACCCGCGTACCGGGCGTACTCGGGTGGTCCGACAACGCGGCGAGGTGCCACACCGCACTCGGCGGCCAGCCACCGATCAGCCGCGTGAACAACGCTGCGGGCCAATACACCTAGCGCCCGTCCGCGTCCTGGAGGAGGGTGAGGAACCGGCGGCCGAAGAGGTAGGCGTCCCCCGGCCAGCGGGCCGAGAGGTAGTGGCCGTCCCGGACGACGAAGGCGTGCGTGTCGTCGCCGGCGGTACCGCGTCGTGTCAGCGTGCGCGGGCCGCGCGCGAACTGGGTGCCGGGGTCGGTGAGCGCCGACCTGACCTCGTCCTCCACGTAGGCGGGGTAGGTGCGGTAGTAGCGGCCGAGGCGCCAGGCGGTGGTGAAGTAGGCCGTCCGTTCCATGTACTTGGGCAGACAGGTCGTGCGGCGGTCGGCCAGGACGCTGCGTCCGGTGGCGGGATCCTGGGCGCGGGCGAGCACGAGGACGCCGTGGCAGATCGCGCCGACAGGGCGCCGCAGCGCCCAGAAGTCGGCGATCCGCCGCTGGAGCACGGACGAGCCGAGGTACTGGCGCATGCCGGGCGCGTGTCCGCCGGGCAGGATCAGGCCGTCGAACTCCGCCACGTCCAGGTCCGCCCAGGAGACGGTGCGGCGGAACTCGGGCGCCTCGGTGAGCTGCCGGTAGAACGTCCGGGGTTCCGGTTCGGCGCCGAGCTGCCCGAACAGCACACCGGTGAGCAGTCGCGGGTCGGCCGCGGGACGGGTGCCCGCGTGCTCCGTCGCGAGGACGACGTCGTGTCCCGCCTCGGTCAACAACCGCCAGGGCACGGCGACTTCGGTGACGTCGAAGTCGTGGTCGGGGACCGGCATCAGCACGCGCATGGCCTCATCATGGCAGCGCGGCACCGGGTGTGGTGTGAAGGGCGGCGGGGCCGGGCCGGTGAGGGCCGGCCGGGTCGGTGCCCCGCCCGGGGTGCGCTCCGTGGTGAACACGCGGGCGTGCCCGCACGTATGAGGGGAGGGCTCTCGACCGGGGCCCTCGGCGGCGATGACGCCGTGCCGTTCGGCTTCGGGAGCCCATGGATGAGGCACGCACGACGACGGATCGTCCGACGGGGGGCGCGACTCGCGGCCGTCGGCGGGCTGCTCTGCGGAGGGCTGATGGTGACGCAAGCGATGGCGAGCGAACCCTCCGACACGTCGCGTGCCGCGGGAAGCCGGGCCCAGGCGGCCGTGGACACGGGCACCGCGCTGGTGTCACGGCTCGGCAGCTCGCGCACCGCGGGCAACTGGATCGGCTCCGACGGCCGGCCCGTCGTCGCGGTGACCGATCCGGGTGCGGCGGCCGAGGTCACGGAGGCAGGCGCCCGCGCGAAGCTCGTACGGCACAGCATGCAGGACCTCAAGTCGGCCACGCGGACGCTGAGTTCGGCGCCGCGGGTGGTGGGCACGGCGTGGGCCGTGGACTACACGACGAACGAGGTGGTGGTGCGGGCCGACAGCACGGTCTCCTCCTCCGACTGGTCACGCATGACGAAGGTGGCCGACGGGATCGGGGACGCCGTCCGCATGCAGCGCACCCAGGGCGCGTTCACCACCCGGATCAACGGCGCGCAGCCCATGTTCTCGACCGGCGGGCGCTGTTCGGCCGGCTTCAACGTGACCAACGGGCGCACCGAGTTCATCCTGACGGCGGGGCACTGCGGACCGGCCGGATCCGTCTGGTTCGCCGACAACTCGGGCCGGCAGCAGCTCGGACGCACCGTCACCACGGCGTTCCCCGGGAGCGACTTCTCGCTCGTGCAGTACGACGACGGGCAGCAGACCTCGGCGGGAGCCAATGTCGTCGCCATCGGCGGGGGCAACGGCGTCCGCATCACGGGTACCGCCGATCCGGCGGTCGGGCAGCGGGTGTTCCGCAGCGGCAGCACCAGCGGGCTGCACGACGGGAAGGTGACCGCGCTCAACGCGACGGTCAACTACCCCGAGGGCACGGTCACCGGGCTGGTCGAGACGACGGTGTGCGCCGAACCGGGCGACAGCGGCGGCCCGTTGTTCTCCGAGGGCATCGCGCTCGGTGTGACCTCGGGCGGCAACGGTGACTGCCGGACCGGCGGTACGACGTTCTTCCAGCCGGTCACCAAAGCGCTGACGGCGCTGGGGGTTCGGCTCGCGGGGCAGCCCCAGGCGTCGTCGGGCGCCCCTGCGTCTCCCTCGCCGACGGGTTCGACGGCGGCTTCCGGCGCACAGGGCGCGGCGGCCTCGCCGGGGTCGGCCGCACCGGGCGCCGTGGAACCGGTGGGCGGTGCCGCCGAGAACGCCGAGACGCTGGTGTCGCGTCTGACCGACCCGCAGAACGTCGGGCCGGGACTGCTGGTCATCGCGGGCAGTCTCGTCGCGCTGGTGGCGACGCGGTTCATCCGCACGGAACAGGACCGCAAGGCCTATCGGCGGCAGTACGCGCAGAGTTGGGGATGAGGCCCGAGGCGGTGGCTCCCCGGTGACTTCGGGGAGCCCCGTGCCGGGACGCGAACCGTCAGGCCGCCCGGGTGGGCGACGGCGGGGCGGCTTCCGCCCATTCGAGGACGAGCCGCTGGTACTCCCGCCGCTCCTCCATGCTCAACGTCCCGCCCGCCCGGAACCAGAGGGCCCGGATCTCCTCGTTGACCTCGGCGGCGGAGCGCCGAGTGTCGGCATCAGGAGTGGTGGACATGGTGTGAAGCATACGGTCCTTGACGTGAAGACGTTGTGAGTAAAGGTACAGCGAACGACATTACGGACCGTGAAGCTCATCACTCACGTGCCGGGCTTGCGGCCGTACACGAACACGTCGTCGCCGTTCTTCAGCAGCGACCAGTACTTCTTGGCCGTGGTCGTGGTCATGTTGACGCAGCCGTGCGAGCCCGGCGGGTTCCACATGCTGAGGCCGACCGAGTGGAAGGCCTGCCCGCCGTCGAAGAACTGGCTGTACGGCATCGGCACGTTGTAGATGCTGGAGACGTGGTCGATGTCCCGCCAGTAGATCTTCTTCAGACCGGTGCGGGTCTCGTACCCGTTGCGGCCCGTGCGCACCGGCACCGGCCCGTAGACCAGTCGGTCGCCGTCCTGGATCCAGCTGAGCTGGAGCGTCAGGTTCACACAGGCGATGCGCCCCTTGTTGACCGGGCACTTGCCGTCCCTGTTGGGGTTGCTCCCCACGGCCTTCTGCTTGTTCATGAGGTCCATCACGCCCCAGGTGACGGGCCCCGCGTAGCCGATGTTCGGGGTGATGCCGTGCTTGTTCTGGAAGGCCTGGATGGCCTTGCAGTCGGTGGTCGACTGCCGGCCGTCGACGGGCCGCCCGAGGAACTTCTCCACCTGCTTCTGGTACGGGCCGGTCTGCGTGGTGCAGCTCGCGGCCTGCGCGGGCGCGGCGCCCAGCGCGAGCGTCAGCGGCGCGACCAGTCCGGTGATCCCGAGCGCGACGGCGCCCCGTCTGCGTATGTCCCCCATGGCGGGCCTTCCTCTTCCTGTTCTCTCTTGTGTCGTCCGCCTGCTAGACCCTCGTCGGGGGGCCTACGTTGTGCGGCCGGCCGCACTGGGACCAAACGGTGACATTCCTCGTCGCCGCCCCGGCCCGTCGGGGGCGGCGGGCGCGTGCGGAACGTCGCGCGTCACACGTCACACGTCACACGTCACACGGAGCCGGAACGCGAAGGCGCGACACCGCGTCGCCACGGTCACCGGGTCACCGCGTCAGCAGCCGCACCGCCCGGGTGAGGACGTCCGGTGTCGCCGTGAACGGCAGCCGCAGGTGGTGCGCCAGGGTGGCGCGGTCCGCGGCGAACCACGGCCCGGGCGACACCGCCAGCCCTCGTCGCGCGGCCCGCGCCGCGAGCTCCGTGGCCAGGGTGTCGGGGCCGAGGTGCAGCCAGAGCGACAACCCGCCGTCCGGCACCGTGCACGACCAGCCCGTCCCGGTGAGGAGTTCCACGAGACGGTCGCGCTGGGTGCGCAGGCGGGCGCGCCGGTCGGCGAGCACCGCGGCGAGGCCGTCGGTGTCGCCCAGCAGCTCGGTGGCGATCAACTGCTCCAGGGGCGGCGGCGACAGCTGGGCCTGGAGCGGGTTGCGCGCCAGTTCGGCGACGAGTGCCGCGCGCGCCCTGATCCAGCCGACCCGCAGTCCGCTCCACAGCACCTTGCTCGTCGAACCGATCTGGATCGCCGCCGCGCCGCCGAGGTGCGGCTCCGGGCGCGGCGGCGTCCGCAGATCCAGGTCGCGCATGGTCTCGTCGACGACCACCGTCAGGGCGTGCCGCTCGGCGAGGGCGGCGATCTCCCCGCGGGTGTGGGCGTCCATGTGCGCGCCGGTGGGGTTGTGGAAGTCAGGGATCAGGTAGGCGAGCCGGGGGCCGCGGTCGCGTACGGTCCGCGCCAGCCGCTCGACGTCCCAGCCGTGCGCGGCCGTCACCGGCACGGGCAGCAGCCGTGCGCGTCGCCGGCGGAGGATCGCGAGCGCCCCCGGGTAGGTGGGGCTCTCCACCAGGACCGGGGACCTGCGGTCGGTGTGCAGGTGGTCGGTGAGCAGGGTCAGCGCGGCCTGGGCTCCGGAGGTGACGAGGATCTGCTCGGGGCGGGTGGCCAGTCCGGAGCGGGTGTAGCGCTCGGCGAGGAGTTCGCGCAGCCGGGGCAGGCCCGAGGTCGCCACGCCCGAGTCGACGAGCAGCGCCGCGCTGCGCTCGACGGCGCGGCCCAGCGCGGCGAGGTAGGCGTCGTGGGGTGCCGCCGTGACGGCCAGCCTCAGATCGAGGTCGGCGTCGCCCGCTCCGCCCCGGTCCAGGGACCACGGGGTGGTCCGTTCGGTGAGGTGGGCGGGGAGCCGGACGACGCTGCCGCTGCCGTGCCGGGTGTGCAGCCAGCCGTCGTCCCGCAGCAGGGTGAGGGCGGCGACGACGGTGCCCCGGCTGACGTCCAGCGTGCGGGCCAGTTCCCGTTCGGACGGCAGTCGGGCCCCCGCGGGCAGGCGGCCGTCGATCACCGCCTCGCGGACGGCCGCGGACAGCGACCCGGCGAGCGGGCCCCGCCGGTCGCGCCAGCCGGTGAGCGTCGCCGCGAACCCTGTGTCCATCGGTCCAGTTTTCCCCAAGTGGACCAGGACCTGCCGCCCGGGTCCTGCCTACGCTGCCGTCATGCACCGCATTCTCGCCGACGATCTCCAGCGGCTTCCCGATCTCCTCCAGTCCGCCCGCGACTTCGCCGCGCGGGAAGTGGGCGGGCTCGCCGAACGTCCTGTCGCCCGCCCCGACGCGGCACCCGCACGTGCGTCGCTTCCCGAGGTGGGCGTGGGCGCCGAAGGGGCGCTGACCCGGTTCGCGGACCGCTGGTCCGCGGGCTTCTCCGGCTCCGCGGGCCCGCGTTACCTCGGCTTCGTGACCGGTGGCGCCACGCCCGCCGCGCTGGCCGGGGACTGGCTGACGGCCGCCTACGACCAGAACGTGTCGGGCGGCGGCGACTCGTCGGCGACCGCTCTGGAGCGGGAGACGCTGAGCTGGCTGCGCGAGCTGTTCGGGCTGGGCGAGGACCATGCCGGAGCCTTCGTGAGCGGGGCGACGGCCTCCAACACGGTCGGGCTGGCCATCGCGCGGGAATGGCTCGGCGAACGTCTCGGGGTGTCCGTCTCGCGCGAGGGCGTCGGCGCGCTCGGTCCGGTCGAGGTGCTGTCGGGCAGCCCGCACTCCAGCATCGGCAAGGCGCTGTCCGTGCTGGGCATCGGACGGGACCGGCTGCGTACCGTGCCGGTGCTGCCGGGCAACCGCGAGGCCGTCGACGTCGACCGGCTCGCCGAAGCCCTCGACGCGCTCGGCGGGCGCCCCGCCGTCGTGGTGGCGAACGCGGGGACCGTCAACACCGTCGACTTCGACGACCTGCGGGCGATCGCCGCGCTCAGGGAGCGCTACGACTTCTGGCTGCACGTGGACGCGGCGTTCGGCGGTTTCGCCGCCCTGTCGCCGTCGTACGCCTCCCTGGTCGACGGGCTCGACGCGGCCGACTCCGTCTGCGTCGACCTGCACAAGTGGCTGAACGTCCCCTACGACGCGGCCGTCCAGTTCACGCGCCGGCAGGACCTCCAGGTCCGGGTCTTCCACAACGCGTCGCCCTACCTCGGACCGCCCACCGGTGACCCGGACTTCCTGCACCTCACACCGGAGAACTCCCGTCGACTGCGCGCCCTGCCCGCCTGGTTCTCGCTCACGGCGTACGGGCGCGAGGGTCACCGCGAGATCGTCGAACGCAACGTCGCACTCGCCGGGCGGCTGGGCGAGGGGATCGCACAGATCCCCCAGCTGCGGCTCCTGGCTCCGGTCCGGCTCAACGTCGTCTGCTTCACGCCGGCCGACGACCCCTCCGAGGAGCGGGTCCACGCGCTGGCGAAGGCGGTCGCCGCCTCCGGCGAGGCCTTCGTGACTCCGACGTCGTACGGCGGAACGCCCGCCCTGCGCGCGGCGTTCAGCAACTGGCGCACCACCGCGGGCGACGTCGACCGGGTGCTCGCCGCCCTGCGCCGCCATGGCGCCGACCTCGGGCCGCGGGGCTCCTGACACCCGGGCTCCCGCTACGGGGTGCCGTCGAGCAGGGTGAGGGCATGCCGGAAGCCGGTGTTGACCGCCAGCAGGCCGCCGTCCACGGGCAGCGTCGTACCGGTGATCCAGGCCGCGTCGCTGGAGGCGAGGAACGCGACGGCGGCGGCGATGTCCTCCGGCCTGCCGACCCGCTCCAGCGGATACAGCCGTGCCAGCGCGGCGAGATGGTCCTCCCGGCCCTCCCAGGCCGTGGTGTGCACGGTGCCCGGTGCCACCAGGTTGACGCGGACGCCCCGCGGCGCGGCGTGACCGGCGAGCGTGCGGGTCAGCGACATGAGGCCCGCCTTGGCGGCGCTGTAGGCGTGGTTGCCGAAGTCCTGGATGCCGTTGACGGAACCGATGGTGACGATGGCGCCCCGGCCGGAGGCCACGAGGTGCGGGAGGGCCGCCCGGGAGCAGCGGTAGGCGCCGGACAGGGTGATGTCGAGGTCGCGGTCCCAGACGTCGTCCGGCTCGTCCTCGAAGAGCGGGGCGTCGGGGGTGCAGTGGTAGGCGTTGTTGACCAGGACGTCGAGCGAGCCGAAGGCCTCCGCGGCGTGCGCGACGGCCGTCTCGACCGATGCCCGCTCCCCCACGTCGCAGCGGAACGCCTCGGCGTGACCGCCCGATTCACGCAGTGCGGCGGCGGTCTTCTCCGCCTCGACGACGTCCACGTCGGTGACGAGCACCCGGGCGCCTTCCTCGACGAAGCGGCGGGCGGTGGCGGCGCCGATGCCGCGCGCCGCGCCCGTGATCAGAACTCCGTGGCCCTCGAATCGCATCGTCGCAGTCATGGCAGGGAAGGTACTGCCATGATCGTCACGGCGACAGATACCGTGCGCGCATGTCCGCCTTCATACAACAACTCCCGGCGCTGATCGGCGTGGTGATCGGCGCGCTCGGCTCATACCTGGCGATCGTCCGGGGAGACCGGGCCCGCTTCCGCCGCGAGCAGACGGCGCGATGGGAGGAGCGGCGGCTGACGGTGTACGCGGACTACGCGCGCTGCCTGAAGAAGTCGGTCACGCTGACGTACCGGGTCGCGGCCCATCTCGGCAACGATCCGCATCCGCATCCGCTGTCGCCCGGCGAAGCGGCTCCCCTGCTGGCCGAGGCCGCGGAGGCCGGCGACCCGGCCGGTGAGGCCCTGCTGCTCCTGGGCACCCCGGTGGTGGTGGAGAAGGCCCGGGCGTGGGCCGTCGTGGTGATGGAGATGGAGCGGTTCCTGAACGACGGGACACATGACCCGGACGCCTGGCAGGCCCTGCTCGAACGCCAGCGCACCGTGCGCGAGGCGTACTACGTGGCGGTCCGCGCCGACCTGGCCCTCACGACGGCCCGTCCGGCCGGGTGGCAGGTCCCGCCGCTCCACGGGCGCCTCTGACCCCGCCGTCGGGGCGGCACCGCCGCCCGGACGACTCGGAGCCGGGCGGCAGGGCGCGGCTCACCGGTAGCCCGTGGTGTCGGCCGGCTTGTCCGCGTCCTGGACCTCGACGAGGTAGCGCCATGCGTCGGGGCGGCTGCCGTCGCGGTCGGTGAAGCCGTACACCTGGGCCAGTTGCCCGCTGGAGAGCGACTCACCGTTCCAGCGCGCCACGTCCGGGTCGGCGGCCAGGGCGGCGACCGCGCGGCCCACGTAGGACGGTGTCTCGGAGATGCCGAAGTGCGGGACGCGCTCCAGGGCGTCGCGCCAGTTGTCCTCGGTCACGCCGAAGGTGTCGAGCATGATCTCCGAGCGCAGCCACCCGGGCGTGAGTGCCACCGCGGTGGCACCGCGCGGCCCCAGCTCCTGCCCGAGGGCGAACGCCATGCGCAGCACTGAGGACTTGGCGAGGTCGTAGAAGAAGGACACGCGGTACCTGTCCCGGTTGTACTCGGCGGTGCCGTCGGTCATCTCCACGACGAGGCCGCCGGGCCGGCGCAGCAGCAGGGGCATCGCGAAGTGGCTGGTGACGGCGTGCGTCTCGACGGCCAGGCGCAGCAGCCGCAGGCCCTTGTCCAGGTCGTGCTCCCAGACCGGGGTGTCCCACTGGAAGAGGTGCTCGCCGCCCCAGATGTCGTTGACGAGGACGTCGAGACGGCCCTGCTCGTCCGCGATGCGGGCGACCAGGGCCTGGACCTCGGAGGGCACGAGGTGGTCGGTGGGGACGGCGATGCCCCGGCCGCCCGCGGCCGTCACCAGGTCCGCGGTGTCCTCCAGGGTCTCCGGGCGGTCGTACTCCGAGCGCCGCTGTCGGGTGCTGCGCCCGGTCACGTAGACGGTCGCGCCGGCCGCGCCCAGCTCCACCGCGATCCCCCGTCCCGCGCCCCGGGTCGCCCCGGCGACCAGGGCGATCCTGCCTCGCAGCGTGTCCTGCAGTGGCTCCGGCATGTCCGACCTCCGTACGCGTGGTTCCGGCGCCGCCTTTCGCGCCGGTGCTGCTCCGAGCGTCTCCCGGAAGCCGGACATCTCCTGTCTGGATTCGCCGGGACCTTTCGCCTGCCTCTGTGGGGAGGCGTCGGCGGCGGGCCACCGGCGTCGGTCCGGGCACCGGCGTCAGTGGCCGCGCGCGATCCACTCCTTCAGGTGCGGGGCCTCCGCCCCGATCGTGGTGGAGTCGCCGTGCCCGGTACGCACCACGGTGTCGGGCGGGAGGCCCAGGAGCCGTTCGCGGATGGACTCGACGATGGTCGGGAAGTGGGAGTAGGAGCGGCCGGTGGCGCCCGGGCCTCCCTGGAAGAGGGTGTCGCCGGTGAAGACGGTGCCCAGGCCTGGGTCGTACAGGCAGACCGCGCCCGGCGCGTGGCCCGGCGTGTGCAGGACCGTCAGATCGGCGCCGGCCGCCTCGATCACCTGGCCGTCCTGGAGCCAGGCGTCGGGGAGGCGGTCGGGATGGGTCAGCTTCCACAGCGGCAGGTCGTCCGGGTGCAGCCAGATGGTGGCGCCGGTGCGGTCGGCGAGGGCGGGGGCGGCGTCGATGTGGTCGTTGTGGGCGTGGGTGCAGACGATCGCGGTGAGCCGCCGGTCGCCGACGGCCTCGGCGATGGCGTCGGCGTCGTGGGCGGCGTCGATGACGATCGCCTCGTGGTCGTCGGCCACGATCCACACGTTGTTGTCGACGTCCCAGGTGCCGCCGTCGAGCGAGAAGGTGCCCGAGGTGACGAGGTGTTCGATGCGGGTGGTCATCACAGCATCACCACCGAGCGCAGCACGTCGCCCTGGTGCATCCGCTCGAAGGCCGCTTCCACCTCGTCCAGCGCGATCGTCTCGCTCACGAACGCGCCGAGGTCCAGGCGCCCTTGCAGGTGCAGGTCGATCAGCATGGGGAAGTCGCGCGAGGGCAGGCAGTCGCCGTACCAGGACGACTTGAGGGCGCCGCCGCGCCCGAAGACGTCGATCAGCGGCAGGTCCAGCTTCATGTCCGGGGTGGGCACTCCGACGAGGACGACGGTGCCCGCGAGGTCGCGGGCGTAGAAGGCCTGCCGGTACGTCTCCGGGCGGCCGACGGCCTCGATGACGACGTCGGCGCCGAAGCCGCCGGTGAGCTCCCGGATCGCCTCGACGGGGTCGGTCTCGCGGGAGTTGACGGTGTGCGTGGCGCCGATCTCGCGGGCGGTCGTCAGCTTCCGGTCGTCGATGTCCACGGCGATGATCTTCGCGGCGCCCGCGAGGCGGGACCCGGCGATCGCCGCGTCGCCGACGCCTCCGCAGCCGATGACCGCGACACTGTCGCCGCGGCCGACGTTCCCGGTGTTGATGGCCGCGCCGATGCCGGCCATCACGCCGCAGCCGAGCAGGCCGGCGACCGCCGGGGACACCGCGGGGTCGACCTTGGTGCACTGCCCCGCGGCGACCAGGGTCTTCTCCGCGAAGGCGCCGATGCCCAGGGCGGGCGAGAGCTCGGTGCCGTCCTTGAGCGTCATCCGCTGCTTCGCGTTGTGCGTGTTGAAGCAGTACCAGGGCCGGCCGCGCAGACACGCCCGGCACTGCCCGCACACCGCACGCCAGTTGAGGATGACGAAGTCGCCGGGCGCGACGTCCGTGACCCCGTCGCCCACCGACTCCACGATCCCGGCCGCCTCGTGGCCGAGCAGGAACGGGAAGTCGTCGTTGATGCCGCCCTGCTTGTAGTGGAGATCGGTGTGGCACACCCCGCAGGCCTGGATCTTCACCACGGCCTCGCCGGGCCCCGGATCCGGCACGACGACGGTCTCGACGCGCACCGGCTCGTTCTTGCCCGGTGCGATCACGCCCCGCACTTCCTGCGCCATGTGATTGAGCCCTTCCGTAGGTCGACGTTCCGTCAACCGACCCTACGGGGTGACCGACCGGTAGAAGACCAGGTGACGCACGTCCGCCTCGCTCCGGGGTCGCGCCGGGTGGGCCGCTGAGGCGAACCACGCCCGGGCCCGAGAGGGGCCGGATACCCCCGGGGGTACTTCTGCTACCGTGAATATACCCCCGGGGGTACTCACCCTGCGGGTTCACGAGGAAAGGAGTGCTGCCGTGTTCTTCGTCGACACCATCGAGGTGCCGGGCCTGGGCAACCGCGGCTATCTGGCGGGCGGCCCGCGGGGCGCCGTGGCGGTCGATCCGCCCAGGGACGTCGACCGGCTGATCGCGGCGGCGGCCCGACGGGACGTGCGCATCACCCACGTCGTGGAGACACACCTGCACAACGACTACGTGACCGGGGGGCTGGAACTGGCCCGGCTGACCGGCGCCGCCTATCTGGTGCCGGCCGGCGCACGGGTCGCCTTCGAGCGGGTCGCGGTGGCCGACGGTGACCGGTTCGACGTCGACGCCGGTCTGGTCCTGCGCGCCCTGGCCACCCCCGGTCACACCCCGCACCACACCTCCTACGTGCTGGAGGAGGGGGGACACGCGGTGGCGGCGTTCACCGGCGGCTCCCTGCTCATCGGCACGGTCGGGCGTCCCGACCTGGTCGAGCCACGGCTGACCGGGGAGCTGGCACGGGCCCAGCACGCCTCCGCGCACCGGCTCGCCACCGAGCTGCCCGACGACACCGCGGTGCTGCCCACCCACGGCTTCGGCAGCTTCTGCTCCGCCGGTGCCGCCACAGGCGAGGGCACGACCATCGGGCAGGAGCGCGCCGTCAACGAGGCGCTGGTCAAGGACGTCGACACCTTCGTGGCCGACCTGCTCGCCGGACTCGACGACGTGCCCGCGTACTACGCGCACATGGCTCCGGCCAACGCGCAAGGACCGGCGCCGGTCGACCTCACCCCGCCCGCACCCGCGGACGCCGGGGAGATCGCGGCGCGCCTCGCCGCCGGCGAGTGGGTCGTCGACCTGCGCAACCGCGTCGCGTTCGCGGCAGGGCACGTCGCCGGGTCCGTCAACTTCGAGGCCGACGGGCAGCTCGCGACGTACCTGGCCTGGCTGCTCCCGTGGGGCAAGCCGGTCACCCTGCTCGCCGAGTCACCGGAGCGGATCGCCGAAGCCCAGCGGGAACTCGTCCGCGTGGGCGTCGACCGTCCCGCCGCCGCGGCCGCCGGCACGCCCGCCGACTGGCTGCGCGAGGGGGAGGAACCTCGCTCCTTCCCGCGCGCCCGGTTCGCCGATCTGGCGGGGGCGTACGGCGGCGGGACGGTGGTCCTGGACGTGCGCCGGGCGTCCGAGCGGGCCCAGGGCCACATCGCCGGATCGGTGCACATCCCCGTCCACGAGATACGCGACCGGCTCGGCGAGATACCGGGCGGCACCGTCTGGGTGCACTGCGCCGGAGGCATGCGGGCCGCCATCGCCGCCTCCGTCCTCGACGCCGCCGGCCGTGACGTGGTCGCCGTGGACGACTCCTTCGCCGCCGCGGGCCCGGCCGGTCTGCCCATGGCGCGGATCGCCCCGGCGGAGGCGAGCGAGCGCACCGGCCCGGGGGCCGAGGCCGTCCTGCTGGACGTGCGCGAGGCGGACGAGTGGGCGCGGGGGCACGCACCGGGCGCGGTGAGCGCCCCGCTGTCCGCGCTCACCGCCGGAGGCGACCTGCCCGTGGCCGCGCGGCACCGCCCCCTCGTCGTGGTGTGCCGCTCGGGGGTGCGGTCCCGTGACGCCGTCGCGCTGCTCACGGCCCGCGGCCTCGACGCGGTCGACGTTGTCGGGGGCATGCGCGCCTGGGCGCGGGAAGGCCTGCCCTCGGTCCGGGAGCACGGGAACGGCGGCCCCACGGCGTGAGCGCTCTGATCCTCGCCCTGGCCGCCGGTGGCGTGATCGGGCTGGCGCTCGGGGCACTGGGCGGCGGAGGCAGTGTCCTCGCCGTCCCCGCCCTGATCTACCTGCTGGGCTTCACGCCCTCCGCGGCCACCACCGCGAGCCTGGTCATCGTCACGGTGACGTCGGCGACCGCGCTCGCCGCCCACGCCCGGCAGGGCACGGTCCGCTGGCGGGCCGGCGCGCTGTTCGCGGCGGCGGGGCTGCTGCCCGCCGCCGCGGGCGGGGCCGTCGCCGGACGGCTGCCGTCCTGGCTGCTGACGGCCGCCTTCGGGGTGGTCGCCGCGCTGGCGGCGGTGCGGATGCTGCGTCCGTCGTCGGGCGCACCGGACGCGCCGGCCCCGCGGCGCGGCCGGATCGCCGGGGCGGGCGCCGGCCTCGGTGCGGTGACCGGCGTCCTGGGCGTGGGCGGTGGCTTCCTCGCCGTACCGGCCCTGGTCGGTGTGGTGGGTCTGCGGATGCGGGCCGCCGTCGGTACGAGCCTGCTGGTGATCACCGTGAACTCGATGGCGGCACTGCTGGCGCGCGCCGGCACGGCGGAACGGCTCGACTGGGCGGTCGTCGCCCCCTTCGCGGGTGCGGCGGTCCTCGGCGCGTGGGACGGCAGACGGCTGGCGGCGAAGGTCCCGGGCGCCGCGCTGCGCCGGATCTTCGCCTGGGTCCTGCTGGCGGTGGCCGCGTGCATGCTGATCGACGCCGTCGCATGACCGGGGCCCGTCACGGGACGACCGGTTCGGCGGACCTCCGTACCGCCCGCGTCACCGCGGACCGCCGTACCACCGGCGTCGCCGCAGACCCCCGTACCGCGAGCGCCGCCGCGGGGCCCGCGGGTGGCGGCGAGGCCGCACGCCGGGCGGCGGACCGCCTCACGCCAGGGAGAGGAAGAGCTTCTCCAGCCGGGCACGCATCGCGTCCCTGTCCTCGCCGTTCTTCACGCCGTCCTCGACATCGGTCAGGCACTGCTGGAGACCGGTGGCGATGATCGCGAATCCGGCCCGGTCGAGAGCACGGGAGGCCGCGGCGAGCTGGGTGACCACGTCCTCGCAGTCGCGCCCCTCCTCGATCATCCTGATCACACCGGAGATCTGTCCCTGCGCACGACGCAGCCGGTTCAGCACCGACTTCAGCTCGGCACCCGCGAGATCCAAGTCCACGACAACACTCCTCCACCGATACCCCTAGGGGTATCGTACTCCGCCCTCCGGGGCACCCTCGAAGAGCAAGGATGACACCCGACATGACGACTTCCCCGGCCCTCGACGCCGACCAGGCCCGTACCCGCCTGTCCGAACTCACCGTCCTCGACGTCCGCACGCCCGGCGAGTACGCCTCCGGGCATCTGCCCGGCGCCCTGAACGTCCCCCTCGACCAGCTGCACCGCGCCCTGCCCGCCCTCAAGGAGATCACGTCCGGCCTGCTGGTCGTCTGCGCCTCCGGCGCGCGCTCCGACAGCGCCCGGAAGACGCTCGCCGAACACGGCGTGACGGCCGCGACCCTCACCGGCGGGACCAGCGCCTGGACCGCGCGGGGCCACGAACTGGACCGTCCCGCGACCGGGTCCCGCACCACCTGGTCCATGGAGCGCCAGGTCCGGTTCACCGCGGGCAGCGTGGTCCTGGCCGGGCTGGGACTCGGACTGCTGCACCCCGCCTGGCAGTTGCTCTCGGCGGGCATCGCCGGCGGCCTGGTCTTCTCCGCCCTGACCAACACCTGCGGCATGGCGGCCGTGCTGGCCAGGCTGCCGCACAACCGGCCCCGGGCCGCCGATCTGGACGCGACCCTCGCCGCGTTGGCGGCACGCTGACCGCGGTCTCCCGCAAGGCAGTTGGCCCGCTCCCGGTCCCGGCGGGCCCGGACGTAGCCTGAGTGCTCCGCACCGACTCACGCCAAGGAGCGCCGTGAGCCTCACCGACGCCCAGCCCGACGTGCCCGCGTGGCGCCTGCTGCTCGGCTACGTACGACCGCATCGATGGGCCCTGCTGGCCGGCGCGCTGCTGGCGCTCACGACCGGCGCCACCGGGCTGGTGCTGCCGCTGGTGGCGCGGGGCCTCATCGACGACCTGTCGCACGACCGGCCCATCGGGCAGGCGCTGCTCGGGATGGCGGCGCTGGTGGTCACCAACGCGGCGGTGGGGGCGACGGGTTCGTACGTCCTGCGGCGCACCGCGGAATCGGTGGTGCTGGGCGCGCGGCGCACCCTGTCCTCGTATCTGCTGCGGCTGCGCATACCGGCGGTGGACCGCAGCGAGCCGGGCGATCTGATGTCCCGCATCACCTCCGACACGACCCTGCTGCGCGAGGTGACGACCGACTCCCTGGTCGGCATCGGCACGGGCGGGCTCACCCTGGTCGCGACGGTGGTCATGATGGGCCTGGTCGACGCGGTGCTGCTCGGGGTCACCCTCGCCGTGATCCTGTGCGCGGGCACCGTGCTCGGGCTGATCGTGCCGCGCATCAACCGTGCCAGCAAGCAGGCCCAGGACGCCGTCGGGCTGATGGGCGCCGCTCTGGAGCGGATCCTCGGCGCGCTGCGCACCGTGAAGGCGTCCGGAGCCGAGCACCGCGAGGAGGCGGTCGTCCACGCGGCGGCCGAGGAGTCGTGGCGGCAGAGCGTCCGGGCCGCCAAGTGGTCGGCCGCGGCGGGCAACACGGCCGGGCTGGCGATGCAGATCGCCTTCATCACGGTGCTCGCGGTGGGCGGGGCCCGCGTCGCGACGGGCGCCGTGGACGTGGGCACCCTGGTGGCGTTCCTGCTCTACGTGTTCTATCTGATGTCGCCGATCCAGCAGGTGGTCGGCGCCGTCACCCAGTACCAGACGGGTGCCGCCGCGCTCGCCCGGATCCAGGAGGCGATGCGGCTGCCCGCCGAACCCGTGGGGCTGCCCGCGCCACTGCCCTCCCCCGGCGCCGAGCCCGCGTCGCTCGCCTTCGACGACGTCCGCTTCCGGTACGCCGACGACCTTCCGTACGTCCATCACGGTGTGACGTTCGCCGTCCCGGCGCGCGGCATGACCGCGTTCGTGGGACCCTCCGGAGCGGGGAAGACGACCGTGTTCTCGCTGATCGAGCGGTTCTACGACCCCGAGGCCGGGGTCATCACCGTGGACGGCCGGGAGCTGGACCGATGGGACCTGCCGCAGCTGCGGTCCGCCATCGGCTACGTGGAGCAGGACGCCCCGGTGCTCTCGGGCTCGCTGCGCGACAACCTGCTGCTCGGCAATCCACGGGCCGACGAGGCCGACATCGTCCGCGTGCTCAAGACGACACGTCTCGACGGGCTGGTCGCCCGGCTGCCGCGCGGTCTGGACACGCTGGTCGGCCACCGCGGCACCAAGCTGTCCGGCGGCGAGCGCCAGCGGGTCGCCATCGCCCGCGCGCTGCTGCGCCGTCCGCGGCTGCTGCTCCTCGACGAGGCGACGTCCCAGCTCGACGCCGTCAACGAGGCGGCACTGCGCGACACGGTCTCCGACGTGGCCCGGACGACGACGGTCCTGGTGGTCGCGCACCGGCTGTCCACCGTCACGATGGCCGACCGCATCGTCGTGATGGACGCGGGCCGCGTCCGCGCGGTGGGAACGCATCGCGAACTGGTGGCCGCGGACCCGCTGTACGCCGAACTCGCCGCCACACAGTTCCTCGCCACGGCCGGGTGACGCGGCGGGGCCCCGGGCACGAGAAAGAGGGCCGGCCGGTGGGCGAAGAGGCCTTCGCCCACCGAACCGGCCCTCAGTGCTCGTACGGGCCGGCCCCCGGTGCTCGTACGGGTAGGCCCTTGTTGCTCGTACCGGCCGGCCCTCGGCGCTCGTCTGGGCAGGCTCTCCGCCCGACTAGCCCTCGACGGCCGGGACGACGCCCATGACGGGCGCGGCGAGGTCGGTGAGCTGGTGCAGCTGGTTCAGGTCGTTCAGCCGGTTGAGGCCCGCGAGCTGGCGGGACGGCAGCGGCATGGCCGCCCGCTGCTCGGCGGGGACGGTGCTCAGGGCGAGGGCGTCGAGTTCGGCGACGGGGTTCAGCTTCCCCGCGTCCGCGGCCTCGGAGCCCGCCGCGCTCGCCATCGGCGCGGCGAGTCCGGTGACTCCGACGGCGAGACCAATGGCGGCGACCATACGTCGTGTTGAGATCATGCTTTCTGCAACGGCGCCGGTCCCCCGCGGACACGGCCGTCACGCTCCGCTCACCCGAGAGGCTCATCGGAGCGGCTGCGCTTGCCGAGGACCGTGCGGCGGAGGAGTCTCGGAGATGAGGCCCTTCGCGACCCGCTCCTCGACGGGCCGCGGCCTTCAAGGAGGTCATCATGGGCACCTCGCTAGGCCCCGCCTTCGACACCGAAGCGCTGCGCCGAGCCATTGAAGGACACACTGCGACGGATCTGCTGTCGCTCTACGCTGACGACGCGGAACTGCGCATCGTCGACCGCAACACCCAGCCCAGCCACCCGATGGTGAAACACGGTCGCGGCGAGATCGCCGAGATGCTCGACGACGTCTACAGCCGGGACATGACCCACAAGCTGGAGCAGTGCGTGGTCCAGGGCGACCACGTCGCCTTCTCCGAGTCCTGCGAGTACGCGGACGGCGTGAAGGTGCTGAGCACGTCGATGATGTCGCTGCGTGACGGCAAGATCGTCGACCAGACTCTGCTCCAGGCATGGGACGAGTAGAAAGGCACTGGCCGAAGGTCCAGATCACGTCGCGTCTGACCTGGACCTTCTCGGCGCGTGTGGGGATGGGCCGGTCGCGCCCCCGCCCCGCCCGGCTGCCGCGACCCGTCTCCGCGGCAGGTCTGCGGCTCTCCGCCTCACTGCTGGGCTCGGCCGTGCGCGCGGCCCGGTCCCGCCCGCGTCCTCCGGCACCGCGCGCCGTTCGAGGACTGCCCCTCCGGCGCCGGTGAGCCGCACCCGTATCCGGCGTGGGCCGCCCGCCTCACGGGCACGGGCGACGAGGCCCGCCTCCTCGGGCGGGCCGAACCGGCCGCGGGCGGATCACCCGCGGGAGTTGCCCTGGTCGGCGGGCCGTGACTGGCGCTGAGGTGGAGTACCACCGGGGAGCGGCCTGACGAACGGGTCTTTGCCGCGCGCCTGGGCGATCGTCAGCAGCGCTCAGGAGGAGCAGCTCATGTCCCAGGCCCAGCTCATGGACGGCACGGCTCTCGCGCGCCGGATCGTCGAGGACACCGCGAAGCGCGCCGCCGACCTGAAGGACCGCACGGGTGCGGCGCCGTGTCTGGCGACGGTGCTCGTCGGCGAGGACCCCGCCTCGGTCACCTACGTGCGGATGAAGCAGAACCGCTGCCGCAAGGCGGGGATCGAGTCCCGGCACGTCGCGCTGCCGGCCGCCACGACGACCGCCGAACTGGTCGGCACGCTCCGCGCGCTCTCCGAGGACCCGGCCGTGCACGGCATCCTGCTCCAGCACCCCGTCGGACCGCACATCGACGAGCGGGCGGCGTTCGAGGCCATCGACCCGCGCAAGGACGTCGACGGCGTGACGCTGAGCTCGTACTCGGCGATGAGCTTCGGCCTGCCCGGCTTCGTGTCCTGCACGCCCGGCGGCATCATGCGGCTCCTCGACGAGTACGACGTCGACCCGGCGGGCAAGCGGGCGGTCGTGGTGGGCCGCAGCGCGATCCTCGGCAGGCCGGTCGGCATGCTCCTCCTCGGACGGGACGCCACGGTGACGTACTGCCACTCGCGCACGAAGGACCTGGCGTCGGTCGTGCGCGAGGCGGACATCGTGGTGGCCGCGGTGGGCCGGCCCCGGCTGATCCGCGGCGAGGACGTCAAGCCGGGTGCCGTCGTGATCGACGCGGGCTACAACCCGGGCAACGTGGGCGACGTCGACTTCGACACGGCCGTCACACGGGCCGGGCTGATCACGCCCGTGCCGGGCGGCGTCGGCCCCATGACCATCGCGGTCCTGCTGGAGCAGACCGTGGCGGCGGCCGAACGCCGGCCGGGCGTCTGAGCGGCACGGTCAGCGCATCCACGCGCGGTAGGACAGCACGTCCCCGGACTTCACCCCGAACTCGGGGTCGTCCCGGGTGACGGTCTCCTCCAGGCCGAGGACGGCGCCGGTGTCCGGATCGAGCACCAGCATCCGCCGGACGGAGTGCGCCCGGTCGTCGTACACGTACGCCTGTCCCGCTCGGCCCAGCCGGTCGGTGACCGCACCGGCCGGGCGCAGGCCCTGCGCGTCGGCGAGGATCCGGACGAGCGCGGCGTTCTCCCGGGTGCCGAGCGTCCAGTTGTCCAGCAGTCCGGCGACGGCGTCGAGGAGTCCCGGGGTGTCCAGGGGGCCGGTGCGGTCGATCTCGTCCAGGTAGGCGCGCAGCCGTACGGCGTCGTGCGGCGGCCGGGCGACGGGCGGGGCGTCGCTCCAACTCGGCGGATAGGTCCGCCTGCTGAGGACGTGCCCGTCCTCGACGGTGCGGGGCACGGGGTCGGCGTCGGTGACGACCGGCTTTCCCGGGCGGCGCGGATCGGTGGCCACGACGAGTTCCGTGTGGCTGCCGTCGGCCTGCCAGCGGACGAGGCGTTCCTCGGGCAGGGTGACGGGCGGCCGGGCGCCGGGGCCGGACGTCATGGCGAGACTCCATGCCTGCAGATGGGTGCCCTGGACCAGCCGGAGGGAGTCCCCGGCGCCCGCCGCGCGATCGGCGATCCGGTCGAGCGGCACGGGGGCGGAGCCGGCCTCGACGACCAGCGGGCGCGGTGCGGCCACGGCGGGCGCGGTGGCCGAGCCCGAGAACATGAGGGTGAGGACGACCACGCAGGCCGCCGCCACGGACCCGAGGCCCCAGGTCCAGCCGCGCAGATGCCGGGGGCTCGGCCGGCGTTCGCCGCCGCGCGGGAGGCGGTCGAGCCGGCGTTCGCCGTCGTGCAGGAGCAGGTCGAGCCGGCGTTCGGCGTGCTGGTCGAGCGGGCGGTCGCCGAAGCGGGGGTCGGCGGACGGGACCGGGTTGGCGCGGCGCAGGAGTTCGAGTTCGTCAGCCACGGCCGGGCTCCTTCGGGATGTCGCGGCGGGGCGTTGCGGTGCCGGCGGCCACGGGGGTGATGTGCAGACGGTCGATCTCGGCTCTGAGCCGGCGGCGGGCCCGGTGCAGGCGCATCGCGGCGGCGCGGCTGCCGCAGCCGAGGACGACGGCGACCTCGTCGACGGCGAGTTCCTCCCAGGCCGTGAGGCGCAGTACTTCCTGGTCGGCCGGGGAGAGCCGGGCCAGGGCCTCGTGCACCCAGTCGCCCGGCGTGTCGGAGCCGGGGCCGGCCACCACCTGGGTGCCGTGCGCGCTCTCGTCGTTGCCGAGCCGGTCGAGCAGCCTGCGGCGGCGTCCGTATCCGCGTACCGCGTTGGCCAGGCAGCGGCGCGCCACCCCGTACAGCCAGGGAAGGGGGGAGGGCGGCAGGTCGGACCGGCGCCGCCAGGCGACGGTGAAGACCTCCGCCACCACCTCTTCGACATCACTGCCACGGCCGTCCAGTCGCCTCGCCACGTAGCGGCTGACCGCCCAGTAGTGCTCGCGATAGGCAGCGGCGAAGGTCTCGTCGTTGCTCATGATCCGTCTGTGTCCGGCAGGTGGGCGAACGTCACACCCTGCGGTGTGACGCTCGTCGCGTCGCTCCATTGTGACGGTGCGGCGAGGGCCGGACACAGGCGGGGCATGGAGAGCAACACGGTGACGGCGCCGCCCGCGTCCGCGGGCCCGCGCCCACGGCGTCCGGGACGGGCCGCGGTGAAGTGGCTGACGTCCACGGACCACAAGACAATCGGCACGCTGTATCTGGTGACCTCGTTCGCGCTGTTCTGCGTCGGTGGTGTCATGGCGCTGCTCATGCGCGCCGAGCTCGCCCGGCCCGGTCTGCAGATCATGTCGAACGAGCAGTTCAACCAGGCGTTCACGATGCACGGCACGATCATGCTGCTGATGTTCGCGACGCCGCTGTTCGCCGGCTTCGCGAACTGGATCATGCCGCTGCAGATCGGCGCGCCCGACGTGGCGTTCCCGCGGCTGAACATGTTCGCGTACTGGCTGTACCTCTTCGGCTCGCTGATCGCGGTGGGCGGATTCCTCACCCCGCAGGGCGCGGCCGACTTCGGCTGGTTCGCCTACTCCCCGCTGTCGGACGCGGTCCGCTCGCCGGGCGTCGGCGCCGACATGTGGATCATGGGTCTGACGTTGTCCGGCTTCGGCACCATCCTCGGCGCGGTCAACTTCATCACCACCATCATCTGCATGCGCGCTCCGGGCATGACGATGTTCCGCATGCCGATCTTCGTGTGGAACGTGCTGCTGACCGGTGTGCTGGTGCTGCTGGCCTTCCCCGTCCTCGCGGCGGCCCTGTTCGCGCTGGAGGCGGACCGTGCATTCGGTGCGCATGTCTTCGACGCGGCGAACGGGGGCGCGCTGCTGTGGCAGCACCTCTTCTGGTTCTTCGGGCATCCAGAGGTGTACATCATCGCGCTGCCGTTCTTCGGGATCATCTCCGAGGTCATCCCGGTCTTCTCGCGCAAGCCGATGTTCGGTTACATGGGCCTGATCGGTGCGACCATCGCGATTGCCGGTCTGTCCGTGACGGTGTGGGCCCACCACATGTACGTCACCGGCGGTGTGCTCCTCCCGTTCTTCTCCTTCATGACGTTCCTCATCGCCGTTCCGACGGGTGTGAAGTTCTTCAACTGGATCGGAACGATGTGGCAGGGCTCCTTGTCCTTCGAGACACCGATGCTGTGGGCGACCGGTTTCCTCGTCACGTTCGTCTTCGGTGGTCTGACCGGCGTGATGCTCGCCTCCCCGCCGATGGACTTCCCCCTGTCCGACTCGTATTTCGTGGTGGCGCACTTCCACTACGTCGTCTTCGGCACCGTGGTGTTCGCGATGTTCTCCGGCTTCCACTTCTGGTGGCCGAAGTTCACGGGGAAGATGCTCGACGAACGCCTCGGGAAGATCACCTTCTGGACGCTGTTCGCCGGCTTCCACGGCACGTTCCTGGTGCAGCACTGGCTGGGCGCCAATGGAATGCAGCGCCGGATCCCCGACTATCTGGCGGTGGAAGGACTCACGGCCCTGAACACGGTGTCGACCATCGCGTCCTTCCTGCTCGGACTCTCGTTCCTGCCGTTCTTCTACAACGTGTGGAGGACGGCCAAGTACGGCAAGCCGGTCGGCGTCGACGACCCGTGGGGCTACGGCCGTTCGCTGGAGTGGGCGACGTCCTGCCCGCCGCCGCGGCACAACTTCCTCACCCTGCCGCGCATCCGCAGTGAATCCCCGGCCTTCGACCTGCACCATCCCGGCACCGCGGCGGCGGACATGTCTCTGCCGTCGGCCGGGAGGGAACTCCGGTGACCGCCATGGACGACCAGCCGCTCGACGCGTCGCCGCTGATACGCGAGCTCGAAGGCCATCTGCTCGTCGAGGCCACCCGTGCCGAGGGGCGTGCCGAGGCGGAGCGTTTCGCCCGGTCGCTGCCCTGGCTGTCGGACACCCAGCGGACGGAGGTGCAGGAGCGCTACGCGGCGGAGCACGTGGTCCTCGCCCGGCGCTCCTGGCAGCACGTCGCGCGACGCGGTGGCGAGCTGCGGGCCGAGTACGAGGACAGATACCGCCGGCTGCGGCGGCGCTGGTGCGCGGGCGTCCTGACCTGCGCGGCCCTCGCCGTGGTGTCGCCGGCCGTCCTGCTGCTGACGGGGGCGAGGGGCTAGGGGGTTTGGTTCGGATCAGGTCGGATCAGGCCGCGGCGTCCGGTGCGGTGCATCGCAAGGCGGAGGATCACTCGCGTACCGGGCGCACTCGGGTGGTCCGACGACGCGGCGAGGTGCCGTGCCGGGCGTCGCGGACCCGGGCTGATCCGAACGAAACCCCTTAGAGGGCCATCGCGGTCCCGGTGAGGGCACGCGGCTGGAGCTGCATGACGGACGACCGGTCCACGAGGTCGCGCAGGACGGGCACGAAGGCCTGGTCGCCGCCCAGTTCGTCCAGAATGCGGTGGGCCCGGTGACGGAACTCGTCGATGTCCCGCGCGAAGCGGCGCAGCACGGCCGGCGCGAGCAGCACGTCGGTCAGTTCCGTCCGGGCCTGCGGCGATGTCCGCGCCGCGGTGTGCAACGCGAGGACGCGGGCGGTGGAATGCGGGGCGGTCTCTTCCAGCGCGCAGGCGAGCAGATAGGTCACGGTGCCGTTCAGGAGGTCCTCGTCGCGACCGGACAGGATGTCCTCCTGGTCGTTGAAGATCTGCCAGAGGATCCCGAAGACGTCGCCGAATTCGCGCCACAGCTCCACACGCGGCTTCGCGGCGCCGGCCAGCTCCGCGGCCATGGTGGTGATCATGCTGTAGGGGGCGCCGGACTTCCCCTGGTACGCCGCGGCCACCGACGCACGGGTGGCGGTGGCCGCGTCGCCGTGGAGGTCTCTCAACTGGCCCTCGGTCGCACCGATCCAGCACCGCACGACCTCCGCCGACAGGACCCCGCGCACCTGCTCCGGGATCCGCTCCGACCGGACGACGAGCAGGGGCAGCGGGATTCCGCCGATCACGGTGGCGAGCAGCGCGTCGCTCTCGTCGAGGTCGCCGGCGGCGAAGGTTCCCTGACCGTCGGCGAGGTCGTCGAGGCAGCAGGCCGAGGTCCACCACAGGTCATGGACGACGGCCAGCGGAAGGGCCGGTTCGAGCGCGCCGGTCTCGGCGGCGTGGACGATCAGCGGCAGCACCGACAGGGGGTACTTGAAGGTGCGGTGCCGCAGGAGCGCGGCCACGACGGCCCGGACGGAGGGGGCCGACGGGCCGAGCAGCCCGAGTGCCGCCTCCCGCTCCGCCTCGATCTCCGCGGCCATCCGCCGATGCACATCCACGTACGACACCGCAGTCACGCAAGCCCACCCCACCACTCTGTTCAATCGAGGACCGATTCGATCACCCGGTTCGCAGGGGAGCTAGAGCGATTTCGCGCCATGGCCGAATCAATTCATCACGTGACGGGTCGGCCGGGCCCGGCCGGCGGGCCGCGCCGGGGCCCTCCCGTTCGGCGTGCGTCGCGCTCGGACAGCCGCGCGCCGGGGCGCGTCGGGCGGCGTACGGTGCCGCATCGGGCGGGAAACGCCGCATCGGCCGGGAAGTGAGGGTCCATCGGCCTCGGACCCCGCCATACTGGCCGTCGTGCGAGTAGCGATCATGACCGCGGGGTCGCGGGGCGACGTGGCGCCCTACACCGGGCTCGGGCACGGACTGGCGCGCGCCGGACACGAGGTCACCCTGGTGACGCACGGGTGCTTCGAGTATCTGGTGGCCGGTTCGGGCGTGGGCTTCCATGCCCTGCCCGTCGATCCCCGCGCCGAGCTGGAATCCACCCGCGGACGGGGGCTGCACCGCAGCACCACGGGGGCCGGAAAGCTGATCCGGCTCGTCGGGATGGCGCGGGCGCTGGTCGGGCGGATGGCCGACGACCTCGTCGAGGCGGCCCGCGCCAGCGACGTGTTGCTGCTGTCCGGTTCGCTGGCTCCGCTCGGGCACACCGTCGCCGAGGGGCTGTCCTTGCCGAGCATGGGCGTCTACCTCCAGCCGCTGGCCCCCACGGGGGACTTCGCGCCTCCCGTGACCGGGGTCCGCTCGTGGGGCCCCGCGGTGAACCGGGCCGCGGGACACGGGGTGAACATGGCCGTGGAGCGGGTCTTCGCCGAGACCGTGCGCACCCTGCGGGGCCGGCTCGGCCTGCCGCGCCTCGGCCCCGGTGCCGTGCGCCGCGCCCGCGAACGGCAGAGCTGGCCCGTGCACCACGGCTTCAGCCCGCACGTCGTGCGCCGCCCGCGCGACTGGCGGGCCGGGCTCGACGTCGCCGGGTACTGGTGGCCGTACGACGGCGCCGACGCGCAACTGCCCGCCGCGCTGCTGGACTTCCTGGACGCCGGGCCTCCCCCGGTCTTCGTGGGCCTCGGCAGCGCGACGGTGCCCGACCCCGGCCGGCTGAGCGCACACGTCGTCCGCGCCCTGCGAGCGGCCGGGCTGCGCGGGGTGATCCAGCGGGGCTGGGGCGAACTGCACGCCACCGGCGACGACATGTTCACGGTCGGAGAGGTCCCGCACTCACGGCTCTTCCCCCGGATGGCCGCGGTGGTGCATCACGCCGGGGCGGGCACGACGGCGGCCGGTCTGCGGGCCGGGGTCCCGGCCGTGCCCGTGCCGATCCAGTTCGACGAGGGTTTCTGGGCCACGCGGCTCGTCTCACTCGGTGTGTCACCGGGCGCCCTGCCCATGCGGGGGTTCAGCGCGGCACGGCTCACGGCCGCGCTGGTGCGGGCCACCGGCGATCCGTCGTACCGGCGGCGCGCCACCGCGCTGGCCGCGCACATCGGCGCGGAGGACGGCGTGGGGCCGGTCGCCGACGCGATCGGCCGGCTGGCGCGCTGAGCGCCGGGTACGGCGACGGGCCCACCTCCTGAACCGACGGGTTCCTGGCCCGCACGGGCCGCGCGCGAGCGGTCTCCAGCGGGGAAGGGACTCCTCAGTCCTCGGTCGGCGGCCAGCCCGCCGGACGCAGGATGGCGAGGAGCTGTCGGACCAGCTCCTCGACCACCTCGTCGAGCGTGGCGTCCACCCAGCCCGCGCGCCAGTCGTGGAGCAGGCCGTTGACGCTTCCGATGAAGGCGGTGGCGGCGATGCGGTAGTCCCGCGCGGCCGCCTCCCCGCGTGCCGCGGCGGTGGCGGCCTCCGCGCAGATGAAGTCCACCCAGCGGGCGCGGCGGGCCAGTCGCTGCTCCTCCAGCCGCGGGCTCACACCGATGATCTCGACGAAGGTGATGCGGATACGGCGCGGGTCGCCCGTCACGTTCGCCGCGTACGCGCGGAAGATCGCGGTGGCCCGCTCGGCGAGCGGCAGGTCCCGGGCGTCGGCCAGCGCGGCCAGCGCCGCTTCCTCCGCCCAGTCGTTGACCTGGAGATGCAGGGCCGCCAGCACGTCCTCCAGGGTGCGGAACTCCTCGTAGAACTGGCGCGTGGACAGTCCCGCCGCCTCGCTCAGCGCGGCGACGGTGGTGGACCGGAAGCCGGGGCTGTCACCGAACAGCTGCAGTGCGGCGTCCATGAACCGGCGGCGCCGCTCGGCCTGCCGCTCGGCGGCGGTCCTGCCCCCGTAGCGGCCGGTCGGCTGTCTGAGCCTGCCCGTCATGCCCGCCTCCCAGCCGCTCCGGCACTCACAGCTCCAGCGTCCCCGCTCTCCGGCGCGCGGGTGCTCCCCTGTGCCGACGCGTCGTTCACTCTTGACGATTTTGTCGTGTACGGACCCTTGTGGAGAGAGCCGCCCCCTCCTTACTTTCCAGTAAGTCAACTCTGAACGCGGGCGTGTTCAGAATTTCCCTTGTCATGCCCAAGCCACCCGCACTCCCCACAACGACAAGGACCCAACCATGTCTGTCCTCAGACCCGGACACCTCTGTTCTCTGGCCGCCGCCCTCACGCTCACCTTCACGCTCGCCGGCTCGGCGACCGCCGCCGGCACGGACCCGGCCCAGGCGTCGGCCGCCGGCCTGCGTGAGGTGATGTTCGTCGGCAACAACTGGGACGGCACCGCCGACGTCATCCGCTCCACCGGCGACTTCGCGAAGATCGGCCGTGTCGACGTCATCCCGGACAAGGCCGAGCGGCTCGCGGCGATCAACGCCGACCCCATCAAGTGGATCTATTTCATGGCCATCCGCAACGGCGTCGGCGAGGGCCACGACCAGTTCGTCGACGACATGTACTCGACGCCCGACGGCAGGTCCGTGGTGGTCTCCCGCCCGAGCTTCGCCGACGTCGTCTCGATCGACCTGGCCAGCGGACGGATCAACTGGCGTTTCCCGGTGTCCGGTTACCGTTCCGACCACATGGCCGTCTCCCCCGACGGCACGCGCGTGGCGGTCTCGGCGTCGACCGCGAACACCGTGCACGTCCTCGACATCACCACCGGCAGGCAACTCGGCTCCTTCGCCACCGGGGACAAGCCGCACGAGAACATCTTCACGCGCGACGGCAAGTACATCTGGAACATGGCCATCGGCGACGTCAACACCGCTCTCGACGACCCGTGGCTGGACTGGACGAAGGGCGACCGGCGCATCACCGTCGTCGACGCGACCACGTTCCGGCAGGTCAAGGTCATCGACATGCGTGAGCGGCTCGACGCGATCGGGCTCAAGGACTACTCGGACGCGGTCCGCCCCGCGGTCTTCTCGCCCGACGAGTCCAAGCTCTACTTCCAGGTGTCGTTCTTCAACGGCTTCCTGGAGTACGACGTCGCCTCCGACCGGATCACCCGGGTGAAGACCCTCCCGAAGAACCCCGCCACCAGCGCGGACCGTACGACGTGGGTGAACGACTCCCGCCACCACGGCATCTCGATGAATCCCTCCGGCACCAGGCTGTGCGTCGCGGGCACGATGGACGACTACGCCACCGTCGTCGACCGCGACACCCTCCAGGAGGGCCCGCTCGTCACCGCGTCCAAGCCGTACTGGGCGACCGTCAGCGGCGACGGCAAGGACTGTGTCGTCTCCGAGAGCGGTGCCGACCAGGTCACCGCCATCGACTTCGCCACCGGGCAGAAGCGGGTGTCGGTGTCGGTCGGCGACCACCCGCAGCGCGTGCGCCTCGGCCATGTGGAGGCGCACTGGACCGGACCGTCGGCCGGTTGACCGTTCCGCCGGCCCCCGCACTCCTCATCCACCGACCCGGCGCGTCAGATTCAGCAGGTACTCCTTCCGGTCCAGCGGGTTGAGGTCGCTGCGCGGCCGGTCCGGGACCGCGCCGCGGGCGACCGGCGCGTAGTGGTCGAAGGCCGATTCCAGCTCGCCCTCGCCCCGTGTCAGACCCGGCAGTTGCTGCTCCAGTCCGTGCACCCGGGCGGCCGGGACGACGCCCTCCAGGACGCAGGCCGTACCGCGCACCTCCGTGGTCCGCGGGACGGCACGCCCGCTCGCCAACAGGGGCAGCACCGCCGCGAGCGTGTCCGCCGGGACCTCCAGGACGAACCGGTGCATCGGCTCGTACACCTGGCTGCCGGCCCGGCGCAGCGCGTTCATCAGCACCAGCGGGGTCACCCCGCGGAAGTCGGCGCCCGTGCTGGACATGCTCTTGTCGAAGCCCTGGTGTGCGTGGCTCTGCCGGGGCGAGTAGCCGCAGTGCGTCATGGTCACCGTGCAGTCGGTGACCTCCCAGCCGTGCAGTCCCTGCCCGAGCGTCTCGCGGACGGTGTCCTCGACCGCCTTGAAGAACGCGTAGGGCATGGCGCCGAGTTCGACCTCCAGGCCGAAGGAGACGCCGGAACCGACCGCCGCCGCGTCGATGCGCAGTCCGACGGTCGCGAGGAACGGATTGGGGTCCTTCTTGTTGAACTCGACGGCCGTGCCCGAGCCCACGGGCCGTTCGACGCACAGCGGCGTGGTCTCGCGGAACGTGACGTCGAGACCGAACTCGTCGGCCAGCGTGGCCTGGACGACCTCTTTCTGCACCTCCCCGTAGAGCGACACGGAGACCTCTGATCGCACCTCGTCGTGCCGCACGTCGATCAGCGGGTCCTGCTCGGCCAGCTGGGTGAGGGCGAGATGCAGTGCGCCGCGGTCGGCCGGGCTCGCCGGGACGACGACGGTCTCGAGCGTCGGCGGCGAGAAGTGGTGTCCGGCCGCCGTCGCGCGCGGCACGCCGATGGCGTCGCCGATCCGGACGCCACCGAGCCCCCACAGTTTGCCGATCCGGCCGGCGGCCACGGCGTCCTCACGGACCGCGGTCCCGTGGTCGAAGACACTGATGGCGGTGACCTTCGCCTCCGCGCCGCCGCCGACGGTCAGCCGGTCGCGGGTGCGCAGCGTCCCGGAGAACATCCGCGCGTACGCGATCTTCTCCCCGGCCGCTCCGCGTTCGACCTTGAAGACGGTGCCCGAGACCGGACCCCCGCCGTCGGCTTCGGCGGCGGGCAGCAACTCCTTGATCCCGCCGATCAGTTCACCGATGCCCGCGCCCGTCACGGCCGAGCCGAGGAACACCGGGTGGACCTGGGCCCGCCCGGTCTGCCGGACGAGATCGGCGCGCAGCCGGCCGGGCGTGACGTCGCCCTCGACATAGGCCGCGAGCAGGTCGTCGTCGTGCCGCGCCAGCAGGTCGAGCAGCGGGGTGCGCAGCCGGTCGTCGTCGAAGGGGGCGAAGCGGGCCGCGCGCGTGCCCGGGGCGACGGCCTCGCCCATCGGGACGATCGCCGGTGTGAGCCGCTCGGCGATCTGCTCCAGGACGTGCGCGCACCGTGCGCCGCTCCGGTCGATCTTGTTCACGAGGATCAGCGTCGGGATGCGCAGCCGCCGCAGCGTCCGCATCAGGACACGGGTCTGCGCCTGGACGCCCTCCACCGCCGAGACGACGAGGACGGCGCCGTCGAGGACGCCGAGCACCCGCTCCACCTCGGCGATGAAGTCCGGGTGACCGGGGGTGTCGATGAGATTGACGGTGACGTCGTCGATCGCGAAGGAGACGACGGCGGATCTGATCGTGATGCCGCGCTGTCGCTCCAGCGCGAGGGAATCGGTCTGGGTGCTGCCGTCGTCGACGCTGCCGATCTCGTCGATGACTCCGACCGAGTGCAGCAGCCGCTCGGTCAGGCTCGTCTTACCGGCGTCTACGTGCGCCAGAATTCCCAGGTTCAGCAAGTGCACCGGGTGTCATGTCCTTCGAAGTGGGAGTGATTCCTTCCTGGGTGGACATGAACGGTGTGCGCATCGCTGCTCCTCGATCCGGTGGACGCCTCCCCGGCAGTGCAGCAGGCGGCCGTGTGCGACGGCAACGGATTAACGCTCAACAAATGCCTGCCGCGACACTCCCCCGACCCGGAACACGGCCCTAGAGTGACGCCCATCACGTCGGCGGCCGATGTCCGCTCGGGCGGCTGCCGCCCCGCACCCATTCCCTCGCACGGTTCCCTGGGAGGGCACATGACCCGTATCTCGGTGAAGGTGGACGGCACGACGTACGAGGACGAGGTGGAACCCCGTCTCCTGCTGATCCACTATCTGCGTGACCGGCTGGGCCTGACCGGCACCCCGATCGGCTGCGACACCTCCAACTGCGGGGCCTGCACGGTGGACCTCGACGGGGAGACGGTCAAGAGCTGCTCCGTGCTCGCGGTCCAGGCCGACTCGGGCGAGGTGACCACCGTCCAGGGCCTGGCCCGGGACGGGGAGTGGCATCCGCTGCAGAAGGCGTTCCACGAGCGGCACGCGCTGCAGTGCGGCTACTGCACCCCCGGGATGATCATGGCCGCCCGCGATCTCCTGCGCGAGAACCCGGCGCCGGACCCGCAGGAGGTGCGGGAGGCCCTGGAGGGCAACCTCTGCCGGTGCACCGGCTACCAGAACATCGTGCGCGCGGTCCTCGCCGCCTCCGGACAGGAGGCCACGACATGAGCGACCAGGTCACCGAACGCGAGGTCGGCCGGTCCCGGCCGCGCAAGGAGGACGCCCACCTCGTCACGGGCCAGACCACCTGGACCGACAACATCGACGTCCACGGGCTGCTGCATCTGGCGATCCTGCGCAGTCCGATGGCACACGCCCGCATCCGGCGGATCGACGTCTCGCCCGCGCTCGAACAGCCCGGCGTCGTCGCCGCGTTCAGCGGCCGCGACGTCGCCGCGGGCCTCGGCTCGCTGCCCTGCGCCTGGCCCGTCACCGAGGACATGGTGCTGCCCGACCACCCGCCGATCGCGGTCGACGAGGTCCGCTACGCCGGTGACCCGGTGGCGGTCGTCGTGGCCCGGGACCGGTACGCCGCCGCCGACGCGCTGGAGGCCGTCGAGGTCGACTACGAGCACCTGCCGCCCGTCCTCGACCTGGAGGCCGCCCTCGCCGAGGACGCGCCGCTGGTCCACTCCGACAAGGGCACCAACCGCTGCTACGTGTGGCCGCTGGCCACCGGCGAGGAGTACCCGGCGGTGCGGCACCGCGCCGACGTCGTCCTGCGCCGGCGCTATGTGCAGCAGCGGCTCATCCCCAACGCGATGGAACCGCGGTCGGTCGTCGTCACGCCGCTCGCCGCGTCCGGCGAGTACACCGTCCACTCCGCCACCCAGATCCCGCACATCCTGCGGATCATGCTCGCCACGGTCACCGGGGTCCCCGAGCACAAACTGCGCGTGATCGCCCCGGACGTGGGCGGCGGCTTCGGCTCCAAACTCCAGGTGTACGGCGAGGAGGCCCTCGCCCTCGCCGTCGCCCGTCGCCTCGGACGGCCGGTGAAGTGGACCGAGTCGCGGTCCGAGGGCTATCTCGCCACCCACCACGGCCGCGGCATGATCCAGGACGTGGAGATCGCCGCCACCCGGGAGGGCAGGCTGCTCGGCCTCAAGGTCGATCTGCTCGCCGACATGGGTGCCTACCTGATGCTCGTCACTCCGGGCATCCCGATCCTCGGCGCGTTCATGTACCCCGCGATCTACAAGATGGACGCCTACGACTTCACGTGCACCGGCGTGTTCACCACCCGCACTCCGACGGACGCCTACCGTGGCGCGGGACGCCCCGAGGCGACGTACGCCATCGAGCGGATCATGGACGAGCTGGCCGTGGAACTCGGCCTGGATCCCGTCGAGTTGCGGCGCCGCAACTGGATCGGCCACGAGGAGTTCCCCTACACGGCGATCGCGGGGCTGACGTACGACAGCGGCAACTACGAGGCGGCCACGGACAAGGCGCTCGCGCTCTTCGGGTACGACGAACTGCGCGCCGAGCAGCGCAAGCGCAACGAGAGCGGCGAGACGGTGCGTCTGGGCATCGGAGTGTCCACCTACACCGAGATGTGCGGGCTCGCGCCGAGCCGGGTGCTCCGCGATCTGCGGTACGCGGCCGGGGGCTGGGAGGCGGCGAGCATCCGCATGCTGCCGACCGGCAAGGTCGAGGTGGTCACCGGCACCAGCCCGCACGGGCAGGGGCATGTGACCTGCTGGAGCCAGATCGCCTCCGACGTGCTGGGGGTGCCCTTCGAGGACGTCGAGGTGGTGCACGGCGACACCAGGGCGGCTCCGCAGGGCATGGACACCTACGGCTCCCGATCGCTCGTGGTGGGCGGGGCCGCCGTCCACCACGCCGCCGAGAAGGTGGTGGAGAAGGCGCGGAAGGTGGCCGCGCACCTCCTCGAAGCGAGCGAGGACGACCTGGAGTTCACGCACGGCGTGTTCTCGGTGAAGGGATCGCCCGAGGCGCGCAGGTCCATCCAGGAGATCGCCTTCGAGACGTTCTCCTCGCACGACCTGCCCGACGGCATGGAACCCACCATCAACGCCGAGCACCTCGTCGACCCGGACAACTTCTCCTACCCGCACGGCACGCACCTGTGCGCCGTCGAGGTCGACACCGAGACCGGGCGGACCACCATCCGTTCGTACGTCAGCGTCGACGACGTCGGGCGGGTCGTCAACCCGATGATCGTCGAAGGGCAGGTGCACGGAGGGATCGCGCAGGGCATCGCACAGGCCCTGTTCGAGGAGGCCGTCTACGACGACGAGGGCAACCTCGTCTCCGGCACGATGGCCGACTACCTCGTGCCCTCCGCGGCCGATCTGCCCGCCTTCGTGACGGACCGGACGGAGACGCCCGCGACGTCGAACCCCCTGGGCGCCAAGGGAGTCGGCGAGGCGGGCACCATCGCCTCGACGCCCGCCGTCGTCAACGCGATCGTGGACGCGCTGCGTCCGCTCGGGGTGAGCGAGGTGGCGATGCCCTGCACCCCGCAGCGGGTCTGGGAGGCCCTCCGTGCCGCGCGGTCCGACGGGCACTCCTCCGGCGGCCCCACAGCGTCCGCGGAGTCCGCGAAGGAGGCGTCGGCATGATTCCCCCGGCATTCGAGTACACGAGGCCCACGAGCGTCGACGAGGCGGTACGTACGCTCGCCGACGCGGGCGAGGACGCGAAGGTGCTGGCCGGCGGGCAGAGCCTGCTGCCCCTGCTGCGCCTGCGGCTGGCGTTCCCCGAACTCGTCGTCGACGTGGGGCGGATACCGGAACTGCGCGGGATCCGCGAGGACGAGGGCACCCTGGTCATCGGAGCGATGACCACCCACCACGAGGTCGTCCGCGACCCGCGGGTGCGCCGGCACGCCGGGCTGCTCGCCGCGGCCACCGCCACCGTCGCGGACCCGGCCGTGCGCCACCGCGGCACGCTCGGCGGATCCCTCGCGCACGCCGACCCGGCCGGCGACCTGCCGGCCGTGATCCTCGCGCTGGACGCGACCCTCGTCGCCGTGGGACCGGGCGGGCGGCGGTCCATCCCGGCCCGCGAGTTCTTCGTCGACTACCTCCAGACAGCGCTGCGGCCCGACGAACTGCTGCTGCAGGTGGAGATCCCGGCCCGCGACGGCTGGGGTTTCCACTACGAGAAGTTCCAGCGCGTCGCACAGGCGTGGGCGGTCGTGGGGGTGGCCGCGCTCGTGCGGCGGGACAACGGGCGGATCGCCGAGGCGCGGATCGGCCTGACCAACATGGGCTCGACGCCCCTGCGCGCCGAGGCCGCCGAGGAGGCGCTGGAGGGCGCCACCGCGGTGGGTGCGGTGCGTCGGGCGGCCGAGACGGCGGCGGACGGCACCCGTCCCTCGTCCGACCCGTCGGCATCCCCCGAGTACCGTGCGCACCTCGCCCGGGTGCTCACCCGGCGCGCGGTGCTCGCCGCCGCCGGGATGGGGTGAGGAGCCCATCGCCGCCATGACCACGGACGGCCCGAGCGGTCCGGACGAGGTACGGGCCCGCCTGGAGAAGACGGGGTATCTCGTCGACGACGGGCTGGCCGTGGCCTGCTTCCTGGCACTGCGGCTGCACCGGCCGCTGTTCTGCGAGGGCGACGCGGGCGTGGGCAAGACCGCGCTCGCGTCCGCCCTCGCCGAGGCGACCGGCGCCCCGCTGATCCGGCTCCAGTGCTACGAGGGCATCGACGCGTCCCAGGCGCTGTACGACTGGGACTTCCCGCGCCAGCTCCTCCATCTGCGGGCCGCCGAGACGGCGGGTGTCACGGACGCGGACCGGCTCGAAGCCGAGCTGTACGACCGGCGGTTCCTCCTCGCGCGGCCCCTCCTGCGGGCGCTGGAGACACAGCCGTCCGTACTGCTCGTCGACGAAGTCGACCGCGCGGACGACGAGTTCGAGGCGTTCCTGCTGGAGCTGCTGTCCGACTACACGGTCACCGTCCCCGAACTGGGCACGTTGCGCGCCGAGTCGCCGCCCGTCGTGGTCGTGACCTCCAACCGCACCCGCGAGGTGCACGACGCCCTGAAACGACGGTGCCTGTACCACTGGTTCGACCATCCCGGGTTCGCCCGCGAGCTCTCCATCGTCAGAAGGCGGCTCCCGGAGGTCACCGACCGGCTCGCCGAGCAGGTCACCGCGCTGGTGCAGGCGCTGCGCGCCGAGGACCTCCTCAAACCGCCCGGGGTCGCGGAGACGATCGACTGGGCACGGGCCCTGCACGCCCTCGGTGCGACCGAGGTGGACGCCGAACTGGCCGTCGTCACGCTGGGCTCCGCCCTCAAGTACCGCGAGGACGCGGACCGGGCACGGGGACTGGATCTCTCGGCGATCCTCGCGGCACGGGAGGGGTGAGACGGCGTGGACGGCACCGACCCGCGCTCCGGCCGCACCGGGATCCGACGGCAGGCCGTGCCGGGCTACGCCGCCGGCACACGGCCCCCGTACGCTCCCGGGGGCGGCGCCGGCTCCCCGCCGCCGTCCGCACCGGTCGGCGGTGCCGACGCCACCGCGGTGCTCGTGGGCTTCGCGCGGGCCCTGCGCGCGGCCGGGGTCGACGCGGGACCCGACCGTGTGCAGGCCCTGCTCGGCGCGCTCGCCCTCCTCGACCCGGCCGGCCGGTTCGACGTGTACTGGGCCGGGCGGCTCACCCTGTGCGGGAGCCGGGACGACCTGGAGCGCTACGACCGCGTCTTCGCCGCGTACTTCGCCGAGCGGGACACGAGCGGGCCGCCGCCTCGCCCCGTGCCGCCGGCCCGGCGACGGGCGTTCGTGCGGGCGCCCGGGGCCGTGCCGCGCGGGGCGACACGGTCCGGCCGGGACGCCGCCGTGCCCACACCCGTGCGGGCCGACCCGGCCGACGTGCTGCGCCATCGTGACATCGCCGGGCTGACGGCGGCCGAGCGGGACCAACTGCGCAGGCTGCTGGCCGCGTTCCGGCCCTGCGGCGAGACGCGGCGCTCCGCCCGGCGGCACCCGTCGCGGCGCGGCGACGTGGACCCGCGGCGCACGGTCCGGGAGCTGCTGCGACGCGGCGGCGAACCGGCCCGGCTGCTGCGGCACACCCGCCTGGAGCGCCCGCGGCGGATCGTCCTGCTCGTGGACGTCAGCGGTTCGATGGGCCCGTACGCGGACGCGCTGCTGAGGTTCGCGCACGCCGCCTCGCGCGGCACCCGCACGGAGGTGTTCACGATCGGCACCCGGCTGACCCGGGTGACACGGGAACTCGGGCACCGCGATCCCGACACCGCGATGGCGGCCCTCGCGGCGGCCGTGCCCGACTGGCGCGGCGGTACCCGGCTCGGTGAACTGCTGCGGGGCTTCCTCGATCGCTGGGGCAGCCGCGGCATGGCGCGCGGGGCGGTGGTGGTGCTGCTCTCGGACGGCTGGGAGCGTGGCGATCCGGCCCTGCTCGCGGGGCAGATGCGACGCTTGCACCGGCTCGCGCACCGGGTGATCTGGGCCAATCCGCGCAAGGCCCGCCCCGGTTACGCACCCCTGGCCGCCGGGATGGCGGCCGCGCTGCCGAGCGTGGACGCGTTCGTCGAGGGGCACAGCCTGGCCGCGCTGGAGCGTCTGGCGGCGGTGGTGAGAGGAGCGGACCCTTGAGGGAGACGTGTCCCACGGTGGAGGGAGCGCACGATGCGTGAGATCCTCCCGGCGCTGCACGAGTGGTACGCGGCCGGGTCACCCTTCGGACTCGCCACGGTGGTCGCGGTCAGCCGGAGCGCGCCCCGCGACCCCGGCGCGGCCATGGCGGTCGGCCCCGGCGACGAGGTCGTGGGCAGTGTGTCCGGCGGCTGTGTGGAGGGCGCGGTCTTCGAACTCGCGCGGGAGGTCGTCGCGTCGGGCGAGGCGCGGCTGGAGACCTTCGGATACAGCGACGAGGACGCGTTCGCCGTCGGGCTCACCTGCGGCGGCGAGATCACGGTGCTCGTACGCCGGGTGTCGCCGGCCGACGACCCGGCCTTCGCGGCGGTGGCCGAGTCGGTGGCCGCGGGCCGCCCCGTGACCGTCGCGACGGTGATCGACGGACCGGCGCCGCGCGGCGCCACGCTCGCCGTGTGGCCGGACCCCGAATCCGAACCGAGCCCGACGTCGGACTCGGACTCGGGCACGGGCGCGGGCGCGGGCACGGGCGCGGGCACGGGCGCGGCGGCGGGTGCGGGTTCAGGCACAGGCGCGGCGGCGGGCACGGGGTCGGGCGCGGGCGCGGCGGCGGGCGCGGGCGCGGCGGCGCAGGCTGGCGCGGCTACGCGGCCCGCCGAGGCGACGGCAGGGGCCGGCGGGGTGGCCGGCACGCTCGGCACGTCCGGCCTGGACGTCGCCGTCACCGCCGACGCGCGGGGCGAACTGGCCCTCGGCGCCACCGGACAGCGGCACTACGGCCCGCACGGCGAGCGCCGTGAGGATGCGGTGAGCGTCTTCCTCCACTCCTTCGCGCCGCCGCCGCGCATGCTGGTCTTCGGCGCGATCGACTACGCGGCGGCGGTCGCCCGCATCGGCGACTTCCTCGGCTACCGCGTCACCGTGTGCGACGCCCGCCCCGTCTTCGCCACGCCGAAGCGGTTCCCGCCGGGGGTCGAGGTCGTGGTCGACTGGCCGCACCGCTATCTGGGCGGGACGACGACCGACGCACGCACCGTGATCTGTGTCCTCACCCACGACCCGAAGTTCGACGTGCCCCTGCTGGAGGAGGCCCTGCGCCGGCCGGCCGCGTACATCGGGGCCATGGGCAGCCGCCGTACGCACGACGAACGCAGGGAACGGCTGGCCGAGGCCGGCCTGACCGAGCGTGAACTGTCCCGGCTGCGCTCACCCGTCGGTCTCGACCTCGGCGCGCGCACGCCCGAGGAAGTGGCCGTGTCCGTCGCCGCGGAGATCGTCGCGCTGCGCTGGGGCGGCACCGGGACGCCCCTCACGGCGACGGCCGGGGCGATTCATCCGAGGTAGCCGGGTCCCGGCGGGCTCCGCGCGATTCCGGTCCAGGAGGAAATGATGGAGCTGCACCACGAGTTCACGGTCCCCGTTCCGGTCGAGGAGGCGTGGCACGTGCTCCTCGACATCGAACGCGTCGCCCCCTGCATGCCGGGCACGACGGTGGAGGAGTACGACGGCAAGACCGTGACCGGCTCGGTGAAGGTCAAGGTCGGGCCGATCACCCTGACGTACCGGGGCAGCGCGGTCTTCGAGGAACAGGACGCGGAGGCCCACCGGTTGGTGCTGGTCGCCACCGGCAAGGAGACCCGCGGCCAGGGCACGGCACGGGCCCGGGTCACGGGCACGCTGGACGGACGGGCGGACGGCACGCTGGTGTCGGTCCGCACCGATCTGACGGTGACGGGGCGGCCGGCGCAGTTCGGGCGGGGCGTGATGGCAGAAGTGGGAGACAGGCTGGTCGGGCGGTTCGCCGACTGTCTCGCGGAACGGCTGGGCGGAGCCGAGCGGTCGCCGTTCGCGGGGCCGGCGGCCCCAGAGGCCGAGCTGAGCTCCGGGTCCGGGTCCGGGTCCGGGTCCGGGTCCGGGTCCGGGTCCGGGTCCGGGTCCGGGTCCGGGTCCGGCTCCGGGTCCGGCTCCGGGTCCGGGTCCGGGTCCGCGCCGCCCGCCGAGGCCGGGCGGCTCGACGGGCCGGCGGTGACGGCGCGTCCGGAGGCGGAGCCGATCGACCTGTTCGGCACGGCGGGGGTGCCGGTCGTCAAACGCCTCGCGCCCGTCGCCGCGGCCGTCGTGGCGGTCCTGGTGCTCCTGCGCGTACGACGGCGCGTGCGGCGCCGCTGACCGGTCGCCCGCCCTCACCCCGGGCGGTGCCGTCGGCCGGGTCGCACCCGGCATCCCGGCCCGCTCAACTCCCGGAGCCCGGCGTGCGCGGCGGCAGCCGGTGCAGGGTCACCTCATACAGCCGCCCGTCCGTGACCGTCGCGGTCATGTACGTGCACTCGGGCTGGCGGCGGCGGTCGGTCGGGGAGCCCGGGTTGAGCAGGCGCAGCCCCGTCGCGGCGGTCGTGTCCCACGGGATGTGGCTGTGTCCGAAGACCAGGACGTCGAGGTCGGGAAAGCGGTCCGCGCAGCGCTGCTCGCGGCCCTTGGCGGCGCCCGTCTCGTGGACCACTCCGAGGCGCAGGCCGCCCAGGTCGGCGCGGGCGACCTCGGGGAGGCGGGCGCGCAGGGCGGGTCCGTCGTTGTTGCCGTACACGCCGAGGAGGGTGCGGGAGCGGTCCTCCAGCAGGTCCAGGGTGGCGGTGTCCACCCAGTCGCCCGCGTGCACGACGACGTCGGCGCGCGGGAGTTCGGCCAGCAGGGCTGCGGGGAGTCGTCTCGCCCGCTTCGGGAGGTGGGTGTCGGACATCAGCAGGAGGCGCACGAAGCCAGGGTGTCACCCACCGGGAATCAGGCGCACACCGTCCACGGGTGACCCCACCCCGGGTCGAACGGCGGACCCGCCGTAAGGCACGCCCACGCCCACCACCTGCCGCCACCGGAAATCAGGCGCACACCGTCCACGGGTGACCCCACCCCGGGTCCGACGGCGGACCCGCCGTAAGGCACGCCCACGCCCACCACCTGCCGCCACCGGAAATCAGGCGCACACCGCCCGCGGGCCACCCACCGAGCTACAGGCGCACGCCCTCCGCCCGTCACTCGCCGAGCAGGATCTCGCTCCACACCTGTTTGCCGCCGCTCACCGGCACCGTCCCCCAGGCCGCCGACACGGCCTCGACCAGGAGGATGCCGCGGCCTCCGGTGGCCTCCCAGCCGATGCTGGTGGGCTTGATCGGGGTCCGCGGCGAGTTGTCGGCGACGGCGATCCGCAGCCGGTGGTTGATGAGGGTGAGGTCGAGTCTGACCTGACCGCCGGTGTGGACGAGCGCGTTGGTGACGAGTTCGGAGACGACGAGGAGCACGGCGTCGACCTCGTCGTCGACACCCCACGACCGCAGGGTCCGCTTGGTGAAGCGCCGGGCGTGCCGGACCGCTTCGGGGACGCGCCAGATGGTCCAGCTCTCGCGGAGCGGCCGCCGGGCCATGCCGTCGTAGCGCATCAGGAGCAGGGCGACGTCGTCGCTGCGGTTGGCGTGGGCCAGCAGTCCGTCGGCGACGAGCCCGAGGTGGCCGGGGTCGGACGCCGCGAGGCCGCCGGCCAGCCGGTCCAGGCCGTCCTCGATGTCGATCTCGACGGACTCCACGAGCCCGTCCGTGGTCAGCGCGACGATCGTGCCGGGCTGGAAGCGCAGCGGGCTCATCGGGAAGTCGGCCTGCGCGACGACGCCCAGCGGGGGCCCGGTCTCCGATTCGGGGACCTCGGTACTGCCGTCCGGGTGACGCAGCACCGGCGGGAGGTGTCCGGCGCGGACGTACCAGGCGGAGCCCTCCTCCATGTCGACGTCGACGTAGCAGCAGGTGGCGAAGAGGTCGGTCTCCAGGTCCATCAGGAGCCGGTTGGCGTGCGAGACGACGACGTCGGGGGGATGGCCCTCGACGGCGTAGGCGCGCAGGGCCGTGCGCATCTGGCCCATCAGGGTCGCGGCGGACGCGTTGTGCCCCTGGACGTCGCCAATGACCAGGGCGACGTGGTTGTCGGGCAGTGGGATCACGTCGTACCAGTCGCCGCCCACCTCCAGGCCCGCCGTGGTCGGCAGGTAGCGGGCGACGGCGACCGCCCCCGGCAGCCGTGGCAGACGGCGTGGGAGCAGGGTGCGCTGGAGCATGCCGATCAGTTCGTGCTCGGCGTCGAAGGCGTGGGCGCGCACCAGGGCCTGGCCGGCGAGGCCCGCGGACGCGGTGAGCAGGGCGCGCTCCTCGGGGCTGAACTCGTGCGGGGTGTCCCAGCCGATGAGGCAGGCTCCGGCCATGCGTCCGCCCGCGGGGAGCGGCAGCACGGCGAGGCCGCCGGGTCCGACCTCGGCGAGCGCGGGTTCCAGGGGTGCCCCGGCGGGCCAGACGGCGGGCCGGCCCTCGTTGAGGGCGGTCGCGAGCGTCGGCATCGCGCGGACCGGCGCGTCGGGCCACTCCGTGCGCCATTCGGTGCGCCACAGTTCGGGCCAGAACTCGGGCTCGGGCGGGTCGAGGACGGTGACGACGAGGCGGTCGCCCTCCAGCTCCGCGAGGGCGATCCGGTCTGCCTGGAGGGGTTTGCGCAGGGCCGCGACCACGGCCTTGCCGACGTCCCGGACGGTGCCGGCGGTCGCCAGGGCGGCGGCGAGCCGCTGGACGCGCGTCACGTCGCTGACGCCGGCCCGCAGTTTCGAGGCGTCGGAGACGGTGCCGACGAGGCGCGCGGAGCCGCCCTCGGCCGCGGGCAGCAGCCGTGCGCGCATCCGGAGCCACTTGTGCCCGCCGGAGGGCTGGAGGATGCGGAACTCCAGCTCCCGGTCGCCGATGGACATGTGGTCCGCCTCCACCGTGGACATCAGTGAGGGCAGGTCCTCGGGCACGGTCATCGACAGCAGCGTCTCGACCTTGCCGTCGAAGTCGGCGGGATCCAGTCCGAACAGGTGCAGCACGTCGTCGTCCACCTCGACGTGCCCGGTGTCCATGGAGAGGCTGAACTGGCTGGTCGGCAGTTCCTCGGCGCCCTCGGCCTCGGCGGGCGGCGGACAGACGGCGGCGTCCGCGACCAGGCCGAGGCAGTCGCGGTCCTCGCCGCCGAAGCCGTCCTGGTCCTCGGTGACGGCGATCAGACAGCCGCCGTCCCTCAGGGGGTGCGCGGCGAGCGAGATGTCCTGGGACGACAGCCGCGGAGCGTCGGCGCAGCGGGCGAGTTCCCCGGGCCCGAGGTGGCGGGGCCGGCCCGAGCGCAGGGCCTCGGCGGCCGGGGATCCGCCGGACAGGGGATAGCGGTCGCGCAGCCCGTACAGCGTCCTGGGCACGCCGGCGGACTCGGCGAGGTGCAGTTCGTCACCGCCCGGGCCCGGCGCGTAGACGGCGACGAAGGCCGCGGGGGTGAAGACGAGCGCCTGTTCGAGGACGCGGCGCAGCCGCTCCCGCGGGTCCAGGTCGGCGGCAAGCGTCTTGAGGGCAAGTTCGGCACGCGGCGTTCGCGTTCTGCGTCCCGTAGCGCCCTCACTGACCACGTCCGTCATTACAGCGCTTCCGGAGCGCTCGCGCAGCCCCTGTGACCGTTCCGGACCTGTCGGGCCTGCACGGGAACCCGGATGATCGAACGCGCTCGAACAGGTCTTGACGCATGCGTTCCGCACGGTGATCTGGTGACAGGCGTGACTGTCCGTGCCCCCCGGCCGGCTGGAAGGCTCGTCGGCACAGGGTCGAGGGGGACATGGCATGGACAAGAGGTACGAGGTCTACGCGCTGGCCGACAGACACTTCTACGAGACTCCGGACCGGATGGCGGGCGGCGAGAGCGCTCCTCCCGCGTACCGGACGGCGACGCGCGAGGTGCCGGAGGGCTGGCGCGCGGCGCGGATCGGCGACTGGCTGACGCTGACGCCGGTCGACCCGGACGGCGCTCCGCTGCCGGGGCCGGCCCAGGGCTGGAAGGTCCATGTCTCGGCCACCCGGGACAACGCGGAGAAGATCGCCCGGATCGTGTGGGACTACTGCGTGCCCCGGCTGATCCCTTTCAAGTTCGTGCCGGGTCCGCACCTGCTGCACCTGCGCAACGCCAAGTACGCCGCCCGTGACACGAGCGGGAAGTTCGTGACGGTCTATCCGGCGGACGACGAACAGCTCCACCGGGTGCTGCGCGAACTCGGCGACCTGCTGGAGGGCTTCGAGGGGCCGTACGTCCTGACCGACCTGCGCTGGAGCGAGGGGCCGCTCTACGTGCGGTACGGCGCCTTCGCGCGCTCCTTCGTCGTCGACGAGCGCGGCACGCTCGTCCCGGCCGTGCGCGACGGCGGAGGACGGCTCGTGCCGGACCGGCGGCAGCCCTCGTTCCAGGTACCGGAATGGGTGACCCTGCCCGCCTTCCTGGAGCCGCAGCTCGCGGCCCGGAACACGACGACCGTCGGCGAACTGCCGTACCGCATCGAGAAGGCCCTGCACTTCTCCAACGGTGGCGGGGTGTACGCCGGCACGGACACCCGTGACGGGCGCAAGGTCGTCCTGAAGGAGGGCCGGCCGCACGCCGGGCTCGCCGCGGACGGCGCCGACGCGATCGCCCGCCTGGAGCGGGAGAAGTACGCGCTGGAGCGGGTGTCCGGGCTGGGCGTGGTGCCGGAGGTACGGGACTGGTTCACCCTGGGCGACCACCGCTTCCTCGTCATGGACTTCGTCGAGGGGCGGCCCCTCAACGCGTACTTCGCCGAGCGGCACCCGCTGCTCACCCCGGAACCCGACCCGGCGGCCGTCGCCTCGTACACCGCGTGGGCGCTGCGCATCCACCGTGCCGTCGAGGAGGCCGTCGAGGCGGTGCACGGGCGCGGGATCGTCTTCAACGACCTGCATGTCTTCAACATCATGGTCGCGCCCGACGAGGAGTCCGTGCGCCTGCTGGACTTCGAGGCCGCGGCGCCGGTCGAGGAGAACGGCCGTCAGGTGGTCGCCCACCCGGGCTTCTTCGCGCCGCCGGACCGGACGGGCACGGCCGTCGACCGGTACGCGCTGGCGTGCCTGCGGCTCGCGCTGTTCATGCCGGTCACCACGCTCTTCGTGGTCGACCGTCACAAGGCCGCCCATCTGGCGGAGGTGATCGCCGGGCAGTTCCCGGACGTGCCCGAGGAGTTCCTGGCCGAGGCGGTCCGCGAGATCACCGGCGACGGTCACGGCCGTCGGGGCCCGGCGGAGGCCGTCTCCGGGATCACGGACGACGCTCGTGGCCGGCGCGCGCCGGGCGCGAGGAGCGGCGGTGGCCACGCCGGTCCGTCCACGCCGGTCCCCGGGGAGCAAGGGGCGGGCGCGCCTCCGTCCGCGGCCTCCCTCCGGGGACCGGTCTCCTCGCTCCCCGACCCCGGCGACTGGCCCCGCAGCCGTGACTCGATGGCCGCGGCGATCCTGGCGTCGGCCACTCCTGGGCGCGACGACCGGCTCTTCCCCGGCGACATCGCGCAGTTCTCCGACGGCGGCGGGCTGGGACTCGCGCACGGGGCCGCGGGCGTGCTGTACGCGCTGGCCGCTACAGGGGCCGGGCGCTACGAGGCGGGTGAGCGCTGGCTGCTCGACCACACCGATCCCCCGCCGGTCGGCACACCGCTCGGCCTGTACGACGGGCTCGCGGGCGTCGCGTACGTCCTGGAGGAGCTCGGCCACCGGCGGCGGGCGCTCGACCTGGTCGAGCGGATCCTCTCGGAGCGATGGCAGAACCTGTCGTCCGGCCTGCACGGCGGACTCGCCGGACTCGGCCTGGTCCTCGGCCATCTGGCCCGCGCGACCGGCGAACCGGAGCTGGGACGGCGCGCCGCCGAGGCCGCGGACCTGCTCGTCGGACGGCTCACCGAGGCACGGCCCGACGCTCCCCGCCGGCGCGCCGGACTGCTGCGCGGCGCGAGCGGCCCCGCGCTGTTCCTGCTGCGGCGGTACGAGGCCACCGGCGACCCCGGGCTCCTCGACGCGGCCGCCGCGGCGCTGCGGCTCGACCTGGACTGCTGTGTCGTCCAGAAGGGCGGCGGCCTGGAGGTCGACGAGGGCTGGCGCACGCTCCCCTATCTCGGGGACGGCAGCGCCGGGCTGGGGATGGTCCTCGACGACTACGCGGCGCTCGCGCCCGACGGGGCGCCACCGGAGTTCGAGCGGGCGCGCGCCGCCGTCCTGACCGCGGCGACCTCGCGGTTCTACGCGCAGCCGGGCCTCTTCCAGGGCCGCGCCGGGATGATCCTGCACCTCAGCCGCACCGACGTTCCGGGGGCCCGCCCCGAGCGGCTCGCCGAACAGGTGGCCGGGCTCGGCTGGTTCGCGATGGCGTACCGAGGCCGGCTGGCCTTCCCCGGACACCAGATGATGCGCCTCTCCATGGACCTGGGCACCGGAACGGCAGGGTGCCTGCTCGCACTGGGCGCGGCCCTGGGCGACGAGGTCCCCTCCGGACTGCCGTTCCTGCCGCCGCTCGACGGCGGCCCCCGCACGCGGCTCCGCGACACGACGGAGTCGTGAACCACACACGGCTGCGCGACATGGCGGAGCCGTGGCCCGACACCCCGTCCCCGACCAAGGGAAAGGACACGAGATGGCACTTCTCGACCTGCAGACGATGGAGTCCGACGAGCACACGGGCGGCGGCGGCGCGAGCACGGTGAGCCTGCTCTCCTGCGTCTCCGCCGCGAGCGTACTGCTCTGTCTCTGACGTCACTGCGCGGGCACGGCCCCGGGCGGCGCTCTCCCCTCCGCGGGGAGGGGCCGTCCGGGGTCCTTCGCCGCGCCGGAAACGGGAGGGGCTCCGCCGCGTGAGCACTCCGGACGACACCCGCACGACTCCGCCGGCCCAACTGCCGCGCGCGACGGTCCGGCAGAGCCGAGCCCGCTGCACGGCCCTCTTCCTCACGACCACGGCCGCCGCGGCCGCGAGCCTGCTGCTGCCGGCCGCGCTGGGCCGGGCCGTCGATCTCCTGCTCTCCGGACCGGGCGACGGCCGGGCCACCCCGTGGGTGCTCGTGTGTGCCGCCCTCGTCCTGCTGCTCGCCGTGCTCGACACCGTCGAGACCGTCCTCTCGGCGACCACGAACGCCCGCGGCACCGCTTGGCTGCGCAAACTGCTCACCGGGCACGTGCTGGCCGTCGGACCGCGGGCCGCGGGCCGGTTCGGGCCGGGTGATCTCGTGGCACGCCTGGTCGGCAACGCCGCCCACGCCGGGACGGCGCCCGCCACCGCCGCCGCGCTGCTGGCCGCGCTCGCCGCCCCCCTCGGTGCCGTCGTGGCGCTCTGGCTCGTCGATCCCCTGCTCGCCGCGGTGTTCCTCGCGGGAGCCCCGGTGCTCACGCTGCTGCTGCGCGCCTTCGCCCGCGACTCGTCGCGCTGCGTGGCTCGCTACCAGGAGGCCCAGGGCCGGATCGCGGCAGGTCTGGCCGAGGCGCTCGGCGGGTTCCGTACGATCGCCGCCGGCGGCACCGCCGGCCGGGAGACGGCCCGCGTCCTGCGCCCGCTGCCCGAACTCGCCCGGGAGGGCCGCCGGATGTGGCAGGTCCAGGGGCGCGCCGCCGCTCAGGCGGTCGCGGTCGCGCCGCTCCTGCAGATCGGGGTGCTGGCCGTCGCCGGTGTCCTGCTCGTACGCCACCGGCTGTCGGTCGGTGACGTCCTCGCCGCGTCCCGGTACGCGGTGCTCGCCACCGGAGTGGGCGTGCTGGTAGGGCAGTTGTCCGGGCTGATCCGTGCGCGCGCGGCCGCGCGACGGCTCGGTGAGCTGCTGGAGGAGCCGCCGATCCCGTACGGAAGCGGTGAACTGCCGTCGGGGGACGGCCGGCTGGAGCTGCGCGGGGTGAGCGTCCGGCGTGCCGGGCGTGTCGTGCTCGACGGGATCGACCTGGTCGTCCCCGGCGGGTCCACGCTGGCCGTGGTCGGTCGGTCCGGGTCCGGCAAGTCGCTGCTCGCGGCGCTCGCGGGCCGGCTGGCCGATCCGGACGACGGCGAGATCCTGCTCGACGGGGTGCCGCTGCGCGAACTGACCCGCGACGAACTGCGCGGAGCGGTCGGCCACGCCTTCGAACGCCCCGCCCTGCTCGGTGACACCGTCGCGGACACGATCGGCCTCGCGCTCTCCGCGCCGTCGCGGGAACAAGTGGTGGCGGCGGCGCGCACGGCCCGCGCGGACACCTTCGTGCGCCGGCTGCCCGAGGGGTACGCCACCCTCTGCGCCGATGCCCCGCTCTCCGGCGGCGAGGCCCAACGCCTCGGCCTGGCCCGGGCGTTCGCCCAGGACGCCCGCCTGATGATCCTCGACGACGCCCTGTCGAGCCTCGACACGGTCACCGAGCGCCACATCGCCGAGGTGCTGTTCCGGCCCGCGCCCGGGAGCAGCCGGCTGATCGTCGCGCACCGGGTGTCCACGGCCGCGCGGGCCGACGCGGTGGTGTGGCTGGACGGTGGCCGGGTCCGGGCGTGCGGGCCGCACGAGCGGCTGTGGCAACTGGCCGGATACCGGGCCCTGTTCGCGGCGGAACAGCAGCGCGACGGCGGTGCGCGCCGGACGTCCGTGGCGGCACGGGACGGGGAGGAGCGGCCGTGACCCCGTACTACCGGCGCGGGCTGCGGTTCCTGGGCGCCCGGTGGCCCGTGGTCGTGCGGCTGGCCGCCTGGTCGGTGGTGGAGACCGGACAGACCTTCCTCATGGGGTACGCGCCCGCACGGGCCCTGGACGACGGGTTCCTGGCGGGGCGCTCGGACGTCGGGCTCGGCTGGCTCGCGCTCGCCGTGCTCGCCGTGCTGGCCGGGGCGTACGGCACGAGCCGGGTGTACCGGGCCGTCGCCGCGCTCGTCGAACCCCTCCGGGACGCGCTCGTAGGGAACGTCGTCGGGCGGGGCGTGCGGGACGGGGACGGCGCGGCGCTGTCGGGGCTGACCCAGCAGGTGGAGATCGCCCGGGACACCTTCGCCGGTCTGGTGATGGTCTCGCGCTCGTTCCTGTTCACGTCCGCGGGGGCGCTGGTCGGGCTGTGCTCGCTCGACCCGTTGCTCCTGCTGATGGTCGCGCCGCCGCTGGCGGCCGGGGTGGCCCTGTTCGTGGTGACGCTGCGTCCGCTGGCGCGCCGGCAGCGGACGTTCCTCCTCGCGGACGAGGAGCTCGCGTCCCGGCTGGGCGTCGTGTGCGCGGGGCTGCGGGACGTCACGGCGGCCGGCGCGGAGGCCCGGGTGGGCGCCGAGTTGGGGGCGCGTGTCGACTCCGAGACGCGGGCGGCCCGTTCGCTGGCCCGCTGGGGCGTGCTGCGCGTGGCGTCCCTGACCGTCGGCGGGCAGCTTCCCCTCGTCCTGCTGCTCGTCACGGCACCGTGGCTGCTGGCGCACGGCGTCACCGCGGGCGCGCTCGTCGGCGCCCTCTCCTATGTCGCCCAGTCGCTGCTACCTGCGCTGCAGAATCTGGTCCACGGCCTGGGCACCAGCGGCTCCCGCCTGGCCGTCGTCCTCCAGCGCCTGGCCCCGCCGGCCGTGGCTGCGGAGCCCGAGCCCCCGGCCGCCCCGAACGCGACGTCCGCACCGGCCACCCCGGCGGCGCTCCCGCGGCCCCGCGGGCCCCGACCGGGCCCTGCCGAACCCACCGGGCCGGCGCGGCAGTGGCCGAGCCGCACCGCGCCCGCGCCCGCGCCGGAGGACACGAAGCGCGCCTGGTCCACGCGCATGGACACGAGCCGCACCGGGTCCGCGCCGGAGGCCACCACCGGGGCCGCCGCCCTCCACCTCACCGGAGTCACCTTCGCCTACGGTCCCGGCAGCGCCCCCGTCATCGAGAACCTCGACCTGCGGCTCCCCCACGGGGCGCATCTGGCCGTCGTGGGCCCCAGCGGAATCGGCAAGTCGACACTCGCCGGCCTCGTCGCGGGGCTCCTGCAGCCGGTGCGCGGCGAGATCCGGGTGCACGGCCACCGGGTGCCGGGCGAGGCGGCCACCGGGCGACGCGTCCTCATCCCCCAGGAGGCGTACGTCTTCACGGGCACACTGGCCGAGAACCTGGGGTACCTGCGGCCGGACCCGGTACCGGGCGCGGAGCTGCGGGCGGCGGCCCGGACCGTCGGGATGGAGCGGCTGCTGGACCGGCTGGGCGGTCCGTCGGCCGAGGTCGACCCGTCCGCCCTGTCCGCGGGCGAACGCCAGCTGATCGCGCTGACCAGGGCGTATCTCTCGTACGCACCGCTCGCGCTGCTGGACGAGGCGACCTGTCACCTCGATCCGGTGGCGGAGGAACGCGCGGAGCGCGCCTTCGCCGCGCGTCCCGGCGGCACGCTCGTGGTCGTCGCCCACCGTGTCAGCTCGGCGCGTCGCGCCGGGCGCGTGCTGGTCATGGACGGACGGCGCGTCGTCCTCGGGGCGCACGAGGACCTGCTGGAGCGCTCGTCGCTCTACCGCGACCTGATCGGCGGCGGGCCTGCGGGCTCACACCCACCCCTCGCCCCGCGAGATCCTGATGGCGTCGACGCGGTTGCGGGCCCCGGTCTTGCGCGTGATCGCCGCCATGTAGTTGCGCACGGTCCCGCGGGACAGATGGAGGCTGCCCGCGATCTCGGCGATGGAGGCTCCGGCGGCGGCGAGGGAGAGCACGCTCAGCTCGCGCCGGGTCAGCGGCATCTGTGCCGCCTTGAGGAACCCGAAGCCCAATGAGTCGTCGACGAAACGTTCCCCCTCGGCGACGCGGCGTATCCCCGACACCAGCCGCTCCGGCGAGCCCTCCTTGTCGACATAGCCGAGGGCGCCCGCCTCGGCGGCCCGCCTGAGCAGGCCGGGCCTGTTCGCACGGGCAAGCACGAGCAGCCGCGGCGCCGCGGGCCCCGCTCCCCGCCCGCACAGTTCGGCGAGCGGTGGTATGCCGTACGTGTCGGCGCAGTCCAGATCGGCGGCGCAGACGTCCGGCCCGAGCGAGCGGACGTGGCCGGGCGCGCTGCGCCACGGGGTGTCGTACACCCCGAGGTCGGGCGTTCGGCGCAGCCATTCCGCGAGTACCTGCCGCACCAGACACGCGTCGTGCACGAGTAGTACCCGGATCACGTCGGCTCCTCCAGGTGACCGATCGACGGCATTGTCGTCCTGAGCGCGTGCCCATTGTTGGCGTTCGCGACCGTTCATGGGCGCGAAGAACCGGCCAAGAGGGTGCGCGGGGGCGCATGGGGAGCACCCACGCGCCGCCTCCTGCTTCGAAGCAGGGGGCATGGCCGCGGCCGTCGTGGGTAGTGCCGCGCCCGCCCGCCGGGCACGCTCGCCGTGCGCGATACGGCGCCAGGAGAGAGCCTTGTGCCCTGAGCAGTCGTGCGGCCCCGCGAGGAGGTGGTCGGCGTGTCCGACTGGCAGGGGGCCAAGCAGGCACCGGCGAGCCGGCCGGCGCCGGTCGGACGCCCGCTGCTCTCGCTGACGCTGACCTCGATGCTGGACGACGTCCACGCGCACTCCGGAGCGGTGTACCTGCTCGCGGACCACGAGCCGGTGCTGGAGATGGCCGTGATGGCGGGACTGCCCCGGGCCTTCGCGGCGCCGTGGGAGCGGGTGGGGCTGAGCGCGCCGATCCCGGTGGCGGAGGCCGTGCGGAACCGGCGGCTGATCTGGGTGAGCGGCGAGGAGGAGATGGCCCGCCGCTATCCCCGGATCGCCGTGGTGCTCCCCTATCCCTTCGCGCTCGCCGCGATGCCGGTGGTGACCGAGCACACGGCGTACGGCGCGGTCTTCGTGACCTGGCCCGGCTCGCACCCGCCGGAGCTGTCCGACCGTGAGCGCGTCCAGCTCACCGCCGCCTGCGACCGGCTCGCCCTGCGTCTGGAGCGTGCCGCCGAGGAACGCCGGCCGGTGCCCCCCGAACCGGACCTGCTGACACCGTCCGCGGGAGCCACGGCCGGCACCCTGGGCACGCTGGAGGCGACCCGCATGGTGGCGCGGCTGCCGTACGGGCTGTGCGCGCTCGACCTGCACGGGCGGGTCAGCTACGCCAATCCGGCGACGGCGGAGCTGCTCGGCCTGCCGGTCGGCCGGCTGCTGGGCACCCAGCTGTGGGCGTCCGTGCCGTGGCTCAACGACCCCGTCTACGAGGACCGTTACCGTGCCGCGCTGCTCAGCCAGCAGGTGACCTCGTTCGTGGCGCTGCGGCCGCCGGGCGAATGGCTGTCGTTCCGGCTGTATCCGAGCACGACCGGTCTGAGCGTGCGGATCTCGCGGGCCCGCGCGGTGTCCGAGATGACCCGGGCCGGCCCGCAGCCCGGCGACGGCACACCGCGGCTGGTGACCATCTCCCACGTGCTGAGCCTGGCGAGCGCGCTCACCCAGGCGGCGGGCGTGCAGGACGTGGTGCAGCTGGTCGCGGACGAGATCGCGCCCGCGGTCGGCAGCCAGGCGCTGATCGTCCTCGCCGCACGGGCCGGGCGGCTGCACGTGCTCGGGCACCGGGGATACCCGGACCCGCGGGTCGTGGACCGTCTCGACGGGGTGCCGCTCACCGCCCCGACGCCGGGAACGCAGGCACTGAAGACCGGGGCTCCCGCGTTCTTCGGCTCGCGGGCGCAGCTGGAGCGCCTCTACCCGGCCCGGAGCAGGTCGCCCGACGGCATGGCCGCGTGGGCGTACCTGCCGCTGGTGGCCTCGGGGCGTCCGGTGGGCACCTGCGTCCTGGCGTACGCGCAGCCGCACCCCTTCGCCGCGGACGAGCGCGCCGTCCTGACCAGTCTCAGCAGTCTCGTCGCGCAGGCGCTGGAGCGTGCTCTCCTCTACGACGCCAAGCACCAGTTGGCCCACGGTCTGCAGGAGGCGCTGCTGCCGCACTCCCTGCCCGTGCTGCCCTCGATCGACGCGGCGGCCCGCTACCTCCCGGCGGCCCGGGGCATGGACATCGGCGGGGACTTCTACGACCTGGTGCCCTCGCAGGGGCGGGCCGCGGCGGTCATCGGCGACGTCCAGGGGCACAACGTGACCGCGGCGGGCCTGATGGGGCAGATCCGTACGGCCGTCCGCGCGTACACGACGGTGGGACAGCCGCCGGAGGAGGTGATGCGCAGCACCAACCGGCTGCTGATCGACCTGGGCGTCGACCTCTTCGCCAGCTGTCTCTACCTGAGCCTCGACCCCGCGCACGAGGTGGCCGTCATGGCGCGCGCGGGCCATCCGCCGCCCCTGCTGCGGCGGCCGGACGGGAAGGTGCGGGTGCTGGACCTGGCCGGCGGGCCCCTGCTCGGGATCGACGCCGACGCCAGGTACCCGACGACGGAGGTCCCCCTCGCACCCGGCTCGCTGCTCACGCTCTACACCGACGGGCTGATCGAGTCGCCCGGCGTCGACATCGAGGACGCCCTCGCCGACCTGGGCCGACGGCTCGGCGAGACCGGTGACCAGCCGCTCGACGCGCTCGCGGACAGCCTCGTACGGCACGGCGGGACGGAGTCCCGGGAACGGCTCGACGACGTGGCGCTGCTCCTGCTGCGGGCACGGGACCACGACTGAGGCGGCGGGCTCCGCGGGGTACCCGTACACGCGGCGGTCTGGCCCTCCCGCCGGAGGGCCGGACCGCTGTCACCGCCGGCCGGGACGGCTGTTCCCGGCCGGTCAGTGGTTCTCGTGTCCCCGGACGGTCAGGGGTGCCCGTGCTCCACGACCGTCGACCGTCAGGGGTTCTCGCGTTCCCGAACCGTCGGGGTTCTCGCGTTCCCGAACCGTCAGGGGTGCTCGCCGTCCGGGTCAGGGCTGCGAGCTCACCAGACCCGAGCCGTCGTCCATGCCGGTGCCGCTCTGGTCGGCGGCCCCGCCGGCGTGGTCACCCGCGCCGGCCTGTTCGCCGGCGCCCGTCTGGTCGGCCGCGCCGCCGGCCTCGTCACCGGCACCCGCCTGATCGCCGGCGCCCGCGCTCGGGTCCACCGCGCCGGCACCCGCGTCACCGGCACCCGCGTCGCCGGCACCGGCGTCACCGGCCCCGGCATCGCCCGCACCCGCGTCGCCCGCTCCGGCGCCGCCGGCGCCGAGGGTGGCGCCGACCGCCTGGAGCGCGGTCGTGACCGGCTGGAAGAAGGTCTCGCCGCCACTGGTGCAGTCGCCGCTGCCGCCCGAGGTCAGACCGATCGCGTTGCCGTCCTGGGTGAACAGGGAGCCGCCGCTGTCGCCCGGTTCGGCACAGACGTCGGTCTGGATGAGGCCGGTGACGGTGCCCTCCGGGTAGTTCACGGTGGCGTCCAGCCCCGTGACGTTGCCGTCGTTGAGACCGGTCGTGCTGCCCATCCGGAGGACCTGCTGCCCGACGGTGGCGTCGGCGGCCTGGGTGATCTCGACGGACTGGCCGTTGCCGACGTTGACCACGCTGTTGGCCTGCGTGTTGGGGTCGTCGTACTTGACGAGGGCGAAGTCTCCGTCGCCCGGGAACGTGGCCTGGTCCACGGTGGCGATCGGCGCGCCGTCCTGGGAGTCCGACCACTGGGCCGCGGCCACGCCGCAGTGGCCCGCGGTCAGGAAGGCCGGGCTGCCGTCGCCCGCGGTGACGTTGAAGCCGAGGGAGCAGCGCGCGCCGCCGCCGAAGATGGCGTCGCCGCCGTCGACGAACGTCTTGAAGGTGCCGGCGGACTTCTTGATGGTGGCGACGCCGGAGCCGAGACCCTTGACGGTCGACTCCAGGGTGTCCCACTTGCCGCCCGTGACGGTCGAGTCGGCGGTGACGCGGATCTCGTTGGTCTTCGGGTCGACGGCCCACGCGGTGCCGGGGATCGTCGCGTCCGCCTTGAGCGTTCTGGCGGCGGACTTCAGTTCGGCGGTGCTGTTCTGCACCTCGTTCGCGACCGCGCCGGCCTTCTCGATCCGGTTGACGACGTTGCTGTCGTTACCGACGACGTTGATGATGAGCTGCTGCTTGCCCGCGTCGTAGTACGAGCCCGCGAAGGACTGGCCCAGCTGCGCGGCGAGCTGCGAGGCGACGTCCGCGACGTCCCCCGCCTTGAACGTCTTCGGGGTGGCGTCGTCGCCGTTCGACTGGGACGCGTTGGCGTTGGGCAGCAGGAGGGCCGCAGCTCCGAGCGCCGCCACGCTTCCCGCCGCGATGGCGGCCTTGCGCTTGGGTATCCGTTTGTGACTCAACTCTTGACCTCCTGGGGACGGGGTCGATGCCGCCGTCCGGCAGCTGACTGGGGGGCGCCTGGATGGTGGTTGATACGCGTGTGCCGCCGGTGGCGTTCAACTGCCTTTGCAAATGGCAGGATCCAGACGACTCGATGGCGCGGAATGCCAGGCAAAGGGCCACTTCGGCCAGGGAGTCGGGGAACAATGCCCCGTATGACGCTGAACCTTGCCGAAGCCGACAAGATCCTCGACGACAACTTCGCCCCCTGGGTCCTGGATCTGGGCCTGTCCGTGGCGGAGCTGGGCGACCGCCGCGCCGTCCTGCGGCTGCCGTGGTCCGCACGGCTGTCCCGCGAGGGCGGTTCCCTGTCGGGGCAGGCGCTGATGGCCGCCGCCGACACGGCGACCGTGATCGCGGTGTCGGCGGCACGCGGCGCGTTCGTCCCGATGACGACGGTGCAGCAGTCCACGAGCTTCCAGCGGGCGGTGACGGACGCGGACGTCCTGGTCGAGGCGGTCCTCACCAAGCTCGGCCGCCGCATGGCCTTCGCCGACATCACGATGGCCGCCGAGGGGTCCGGGGAGGTCGCCGCACGCGCGAGCACGGTGTACGCACTGCTGGGCTGAGCACGCCGGCGGCCGGGAGCCCCGTCCGACACTCCGTCACGGGGCAGCCCGGCCGCCCTCGCAGAGTCACCCCCCTTCGCAGGGCAGCGCGATCCCTCTCACAGAGCCGTCCGTTGTCTCTCGCAGAGCCGCGTGGCACCCGTCAGGACGCTGCACGGCACACCGTCGCGAGGCCGCGCGACACACGCCCGTTCGCCCGGCCGAACGCGTCCGCGAGCCTGCTGACACGTTCCGCTACCGATCAGTAACGGATCGTCTTCGAGCACGAGCGGAATCCTGGCTTCAGCGAATCTGCACATCCATTACGCAACCAAGTCACCGTGTGCGAGGGATCTGCACAGCCGCGCGCCCCCCTCCGCGCCATTGCGACGGGACTGTCCCATTCGGCCCGTGGACGGCAAGCGCGTGCACGAATGGATGCCGCGCAGCATGTGAAGAAGTCGCCGCAAAGACGTGCGCACACCTGCACGGTTGAACCTGTCGTGCACTCAAGTTCCCAGGTGAGAGCCCTGGTTGATTGGAAGCGTGCCCCGCGGCCGTGCTTTGATCCGTTGCACCGCGGAGGTCGCATCACACGCCTGGAAACGGGTGTCGCAGCCCCGCGGCGGCGGCCGTCATCTGTCCCCAGAGGGGGCCGCTCCCCCCTTATGAAATATCCATACGAAGGGAAGTTCCACCATGAACTCCACCCCCCGTGTTGAGACCGCCGAGATCTCGGACGCCGACCTCGACAACGTCTCCGGCGGCCTGGCGCTGAACGCCGTCGGCACCGTCACCGGCCTGGTCGACGGCGTTGCCCCGGTCTCCGGCCTCGTGGGCACGGCCGTCGGCACCGTCGAGGGCGTGACCGGCCTGAACACCGCCCCGGTCACCGGCCTGGTCGCGGGTCTCTGATCCCGTTTCACACCGTTGAGTCCCGGAACCGCTTCCCGGTTCCGGGACTCTCGGATGCCGTGAACCTCTCGAACAGGTGAGGGAAGTCCCGTGCAGTTCCGCCAACAGGCCCTCGCCAAGCTGCAGTCGCCGGAGGAGCTCGACCTTCCGGTGCGCTTCGCCCGCCCGCAGGGCTGGCTCGTGCTCTCCGTGACCCTCGTCGCCATGGCGGCAGCCTCCGTGTGGGCCGTCACGGGCACCGTCACCTCCACGGTCGGCGCATCGGCCGTCCTCACGCACGGGCAGGGCAGTTACGTGCTGCAGAGCCCCGTCGCGGGCCAGGTCACCGCCGTCCTCGCCAAGGAGGGCGAACGGCTCCCCGCGAACGCCCCCGTGCTGAAGGTGCGCACCGCCCAGGGCGAGACGGCCGTCGTCCGCACCGTCGCCGCGGGCCGGATCACCGCGCTCGTCGCCACCATCGGAGCCATCATCTCGACCGGCGCGAACGTCGCGGCCGTCGAGAAGGTCGCCCACGCGGACGACCCGCTCTACGCGACGGTCTACGTCCCCGCCGAGAACGCCGCCACCATTCCCGCGGACGCCGCCGTCGACCTCACCGTCCAGTCGGTGCCGACCCAGCAGTACGGAGTGCTGCGCGGCCATGTGAAGTCCGTCGGCCGGACGGTGCAGACCCAGCAGCAGATCGCCGCCTACCTCGGCGACAGCCAGCTCGGCGAGCAGTTCACCAAGAAGGGCCGCCCGGTGGCCGTCCTGGTGCGTCTCGACCGTTCGTCCGCCACGAAGAGCGGCCTGAAGTGGTCCTCGGCGGACGGCCCGCCGTACGCGCTCACCTCCATGACCCTGGCCACGGGTTCGATCCGCATGGCCGATCAGCGACCCGTCGATTGGCTCCTGCCGTGACCGCTCCCCAGGACACGCTCCCCCCGCCGGTGCGGGGCAGACGCCGCGCGCCCGCGCCCAAGCGGCCGGTCCCCAAGGGGCGGCGCAAGACGGTGCGCACCCCCACCGTGCTCCAGATGGAGGCCGTGGAGTGCGGTGCGGCCTCCCTCGCCATGGTGCTCGGCCACTACGGCCGGCACATCCCGCTCGAAGAGCTGCGCATCGCGTGCGGTGTCTCACGCGACGGCTCGCGCGCCAGCAACCTCCTCAAGGCCGCCCGCAGTTACGGCCTGACGGCCAAGGGCATGCAGATGGACACGGCCGCGCTCGCCGAGGTGAAGGCGCCCGCGATCCTGTTCTGGGAGTTCAACCACTACGTCGTGTTCGACGGCATGGGGCGACGCTTCGGCCGGCGCGGCGTGCACATCAACGATCCCGGCAAGGGACGGCGTTTCGTCCCCATGGAGGACTTCGACACCAGCTTCACCGGTGTCGTCCTGGTCATGGAGCCGGGGCCCGACTTCCGCAGGGGCGGGCGCAGGCCCGGAGTGCTGGGCGCCATGCCGGCCCGACTGCGGGGCACCTCGGGCACGATGCCGGCGGCCGTGCTGGCCAGCCTCCTGCTGGTGGCGGTCGGCGCGGCGTTGCCCGCGCTCAGCCGGACCTACATCGACACGTATCTGATCGGCGGCCAGACCTCGCTGCTGGGCGTGCTGTTCGCGTCGATGGGCGCCTCGGTGCTGCTCACGGTGGTGCTGACCTGGCTGCAGCAGGCGAATCTGCTGCGCGGGCGCATCATCTCCTCGACGCTGAGCAGCGCCCGCTTCCTGCGGCACCTGCTGCGGCTGCCCGTCACCTTCTTCTCCCAGCGCAGTCCGGCCGACCTGGTGCAGCGGCTCCAGTCGAACGACGCGGTGTCCGAGACACTGGCCCGCGACCTCGCCGCGGCCGGCGTGGACGCGATCGTGGTCGTGCTCTACGCGGTGCTGCTCTACACGTACGACCCGCAGCTCACGGCCGTCGGGATCGGTGTCGCACTGCTCAACGTGGTGGCGATGCGCGTGGTGGTCCGGATGCGCGCGACCCGTACCGCGAAGCTGCGCGCGGACACCGCGCGGCTGACCAACACCGCCTACACCGGGCTCCAGCTCATCGAGACGATGAAGGCGACCGGCGGCGAGGACGGCTACTTCCGCAAGTGGGCCGGGCAGCACGCCACCACGCTGGAGGAGCAGCAGCGCCTCGGTGTGCCGAGCGCGTGGCTGGGCGTGGTCGCGCCGACGCTCGCGACGCTGAACTCCGCGCTGATCCTGTGGATCGGCGGGCTGCGCGCCGTCGAGGGACACATCTCCGTCGGCCTGCTCGTCGCCTTCCAGGCCCTGGTGACCCGCTTCACGGCGCCGATCACCCGGCTCAACGGTGTCGCGGGCCGCATCCAGGACTTCGCGGCCGACGTCGCCCGGCTCAAGGACGTGGAGAACTTCCAGGCCGACCCGCTCTACGCACGCCCCGGCACCGGTGAGTCCACCCGCCGGCTGCACGGCCACGTCGAACTGGAGAACATCACGTTCGGCTACAGCCCGCTCGACAAGCCGCTGCTCAGCGGATTCTCGCTGACGGTGGGGCCGGGCCAGCAGGTCGCGCTGGTCGGCGGCTCCGGGAGCGGCAAGTCGACGGTCTCCCGGCTGATCTCGGGCCTGTACGCCCCCTGGGAGGGCACGATCCGCATCGACGGGCAGCTGCTGGAGGACATCCCGCGCGGCGCGCTCGCCGCCTCCGTCTCCTTCGTCGACCAGGACGTCTTCCTCTTCGAGGGGACGGTGCGCGACAACATCGCGCTGTGGGACCCGTCGATCCCGGACGACGCGGTGGTGTCCGCCCTTCAGGACGCGGCGCTGTACGACGTCGTGACACGCCGGCCGGGCGGCATCCACAGCCGGGTCGAACAGGACGGGCACAACTTCTCCGGCGGCCAGCGCCAGCGTCTGGAGATCGCGCGGGCGCTGGTGCGCAGGCCCAGCATCCTGGTGCTCGACGAGGTGACCAGCGCCCTGGACGCGGAGACCGAGCAGCTCGTCATCGACAACCTGCGCAAGCGCGGCTGCGCCTGTGTGGTGATCGCGCACCGGCTGAGCACGGTGCGCGACAGCGACGAGATCGTGGTCCTCCAGCACGGCACGATCGTGGAACGCGGGCGGCACGACGCCCTGGTGGCGGCCGGCGGCCCGTACGCCGAGCTGGTCAAGGAGCGATGAGATGACCACGGTTCACGAGGGCGTCCACGAGGGGGACCTCGTCCTCGGCGCACTCGGCGGCATGGGTACGCCGATCGACTGCTCCGGTCTCAACCGGCTGGACCTGGAGGGTCCGCAGGTGCTGTGGCTGGTCGCGGCGGGCGCCATGGACCTGTTCGCGGTCGACGCGGTCCAGCAGGGTCACTGGCACCATCTGGGCCGGCTCGAAGCGGGCTCGCTGCTGCTCGGCCCGGTCGCGGGTCCCCAGCACACGCTCGTCGGACGGCCGTTGCGCGACTGCGTGGTGCACCGGATCGTGCTGCGCGAGCTGTACCAGCCCGTCAACACGGAGACCTGGTCCTACGACGAGTACGGCAACCCGCAGTACGTGCCTCCGACGTCCAGCCCGCTGGAGTACGCCCTCGCCCTCGGGGTCGGGCGCAGCCTGTCCATCCTCTTCCAGGCCCCGATGGCCACGGAGAACGCCGCCGCGCTCACGGACGAGGACGTCTTCTGGATGCAGGTGCCGCCCGGCAGCGTCCAGTACGGCTCGCTGTACGGCGCCGAGGCCGCGGCCGATCTGCTGATGGACCCCGGCGTGTGGCAGGGCATGGTCGACCAGCAGTACCGGCTGCTGGCCACGCTCGACCGCTGGATCGAGCAGCTGGAGGCGAGTCACGAGGACCGTACGGCGGCCGGCATCAAGGCCGGTGAGGCGGTCCGTGCCCAGGCCGACCGGACCCTGCTGGCCTCCATCGGCAAGTCGTCGGCGAAGCGTCCGACCGCCGCCGACGCGGACGCCACGTACACGGCGTGCAAGCTGGTCGCCCGCACCGCGGGCATCGACCTCGCGGAGCCCGCGCAGAGCGGCACCGAGAGCGACCGGCTCGACCCGGTCGAGCGGATCGCGCTCGCCTCGCGGATCCGCACGCGCGCAGTACGCCTGGACGGGCGCTGGTGGCGCGACAACATCGGCCCGCTGGTGGGCCACCGCGCCGTGTCCGGCGCGCCGGTCGCCCTGCTGTGGCGGCGCGGCGGCTATGTGGCCGTGCAGCCGTCCTCCGGGCGGGAGACCCCGGTCGAGAAGGCCAACGCGGCGGAGTTCGAGCCGCGGGCGGTGATGTTCTACCGGCCGCTGCCGGAGCGGACACCGAGCCCGTTCGGGCTGTTGCGGTTCTGTCTCCGCGGGACCGGCGGGGATCTGCGCGGCCTCGCGGTCAGCGGCCTGGTGACCGTCGCGATCGGTGCCCTGGTGCCGATCGCGACCGGCAAGGTGCTCGGCGAGTACGTGCCGAAGGCCCAGCACGATCTCATCGTGCAGGTGTGTCTGGCGTTGATGCTCACCAGCGTCGTGTCGGCGGCGTTCATGCTGCTGCAGAACCTCACGATCCTGCGGCTGGAGGGGCGGATCGAGGCGACGCTCCAGCCGGCGGTGTGGGACCGTCTGCTGCGCCTGCCGACGAAGTTCTTCACGTCCCGGTCGACCGGCGAACTCGCCAGCGCCGCCATGGGGATCAGCGGCATCCGCCGCCTGCTCGCGGGTGTCGGCCCGACGCTCACGCAGGCGGGCACGGTCGGCGCGATGAATCTGGGGCTGCTGCTCTGGTACAGCGTTCCCATGGCGCTGGCGGCGATCGCCATGCTCGTCGTCATCGCGGCCGGGTTCCTCGGCCTGGGGCTGTGGCAGGTGCGCTGGCAGCGCCGTCTGGTCGTGCTCGGCAACAAGCTCAACAACCAGGCCTTCCAGACCCTGCGGGGGCTGCCCAAGCTGCGGGTCGCGGCGGCGGAGAACTACGCGTACGCCGCCTGGGCCGGCGAGTTCGCGCGCAGCCGCGAGCTCCAGCAGAAGGTGGGCCGCATCAAGAACCTGAACACGGTGATGGGCGCGGTCTATCTGCCGCTGTGCACCCTGCTGATGTTCATGCTGCTCGCCGGCCCGGCTCGCGGCTCTCTGTCGGCGGCGGACTTCCTCACCTTCAGCACGTCGGTGACGATGCTGCTGACCTCGGTCACCCAGATCACCGGCGCGTTCGTCTCGGCGGCCGCCGCGCTGCCGATGTTCGAGGAGATCAAGCCGGTGCTCGAAGCGGCACCGGAGGTGCGCGCGGCGAACACGCGCCCGGGCGTCCTGTCCGGGGGCCTGGAGGCGCGGCGGCTCTCCTTCCGTTACGCCGACGACGGTCCGCTGGTCCTCGACGACGTGTCTTTCGAGATCCGGCCGGGCGAGTTCGTGGCGATCGTCGGCCCGAGCGGCTGCGGCAAGTCCACGCTGCTGCGCCTGCTCATCGGCTTCGACAGGCCGGTATCGGGCAGCGTCCTGTACGACGGGCAGGACCTGGCGGCTCTCGACCAGTCGGCCGTGCGGCGTCAGTGCGGTGTCGTGCTCCAGCACGCGCAGCCGTTCACCGGGTCGATCCTGGACTGCATCTGCGGCACCGAGCCGTACACGCCCGAGGAGGCGATGGCCGCGGCCGAGATGGCGGGTCTGGCCGAGGACATCAAGCGGATGCCGATGGGGCTGCACACGATCGTCTCCGGCGGCGGCGCGATCTCCGGCGGTCAGCGCCAGCGGCTGATGATCGCCCAGGCGTTGATCCGGCGTCCGAGGATCCTGTTCTTCGACGAGGCGACGAGCGCTCTCGACAACGAGACGCAGCGCACGGTCATCGAGAGCACCCGTGCGCTGCGGGCCACCCGTGTCGTGATCGCGCACCGTCTGTCGACCGTGATGGACGCGGACCGCGTCATCGTGATGGAGGACGGCCGGGTCGCCCAGCAGGGCCCGCCCGCGCAGCTGCTGGCGGACACCGGCGGGCGGCTGCACGAACTGGTGCGACGGCAGATGCAGTAGGCCGGGACGGCGCGGCTGCGGTGGCCCGCCCGTTCAGTCGAGCCCCGGGACGGGCGCGCCGGAGGGGACCCCGGCGTCGAGGTAGCCGCGGTAGAACTCCTTCCAGGGTGCTCCGGCGCCGGCATGCGGGCCCTCGGGGTGTTCACCGCGGGCCTTCGCGTCGAGGGCGGCGAGGCACACCTCCCAGCCGGCGCCGTTGCGCGCGGCGGTGTCCGCGGCCTCGAGGACGTCGGTGAGCGTGAAGCGGGTGCGCTTGTCGTCCAGGGCTTCGAGGTCGAAGTGGAGTTCGTCGCCGCCCCAGGCGAAGGAGAGGTGCCGGGGCGGGTCGACGGCGAGGACGCGGCCCTGGGAGTCCGCCGTGTTGGGGTCGCCGCTGAAGGTGACGGTGCCGCCCGGCCGCAGCTCGAACTCGGCGCGGGAGGGGAACCACCGGGCCAGTTCGTCGGGGTCGGTCACGAACTGCCAGACCCGGTCGACGGGGTGGTCGTAGGTCCTGCTGAAGCGGACGGCGGGGCGCCCGTCGTCCAGGGTGAGGTAGGTGCCGGTGAGGTCGGTGCGTTCGGCGGACATGGCGGTCAGTCCTTCGGGGAGAGTGTGTCGTGGTCGTCCGGTGGCTCCCCCGCCGCGGCGTCCAGGCGTCGGCCCAGGGCGTCGAGGCGCTCGTTCCACAGGGTGCGGTACGGGGCGAGCCAGGCGTCGAGTTCGGCGATCGGGGCGGGGTCGAGGGCGTAGACACGGCGTTGCGCGTCCTGGCGCGCCCGCACGAGCCCGGCGTCGCGGAGCACCCGAAGGTGCTTGGAGGTGCTGGGCTGGCTCAGACCGCATGCCTCGACGATCTCGCCGACGGCGCGCGGGCGCTCCAGGAGGAGCGCCACGATGGCGCGCCGGTGCGGGTCGGCGAGCGCGGCCCACAGGGATGCCTCGGACATGACCTCAATATGCCTCTTTGGTTATATGCCCGTCAAGGCATACGAGGGCGACCCAGGTCACTTAGCGAAACGTTGCCGTTTCGCTCGACGGGGTCTAGTCTCGGGATGTCGATGTGTACGAAACCGTTTCGTTTAGTGCACTCATCCCTGAGCGACCTTCCCCGGAGTGTTCTCCCATGTCTCAGACCGTGGCCGACGGCACCCGCGCGGGTGCCGTGGAAGCACCGCCCGCGCCCGCCTCGAACCGGCGCTGGTGGATCCTCGCGATCATCGGCATCGCGCAGCTGATGGTGGTGCTCGACGCGACCATCGTGAACATCGCCCTGCCGTCGGCCCAGGCCGACCTCGGCTTCTCGGACGGCAACCGGCAGTGGATCGTCACCGCCTACTCCCTGGCCTTCGCCTCCCTGCTGCTGCTCGGCGGACGCATCGCGGACCTGTTCGGCCGCAAGCCCGCCTTCCTCATCGGCGTCGCCGGCTTCGCCGCCGCCTCCGTACTCGGCGGCGCGGCGACCAGCTTCGGGATGCTCGTCACCGCCCGTGCCCTGCAGGGTGTCTTCGGCGCACTCCTCGCGCCCGCCGCGCTCTCGTTGCTGAACACGACGTTCACCGACGCCAAGGAACGCGCCAAGGCGTTCAGCGTGTACGGCGCCATCGCCGGCGCCGGCGGCGCGGTGGGCCTGCTGCTCGGCGGTGTGCTCACCGACACGCTCGACTGGCGCTGGACCCTGTTCGTCAACCTCGTCTTCGCGGTCGTCGCCTTCGCCGGCGGCTGGGTGCTGCTGGGCAACCACCGCGACGCGGCCGGGTCCAAGCTCGACCTGCCGGGCACGCTGCTGGTCTCCTCCGGTCTCTTCTCGCTGGTCTACGGCTTCTCCAACGCCGAGACGCACGACTGGAGCTCTCCCGCCACCTGGGGCTTCCTGGCCGCGGGCGTGGTCCTGCTGGCGGCGTTCGTCCGTCGGCAGAACGTCGCCGCGCACCCGCTGCTGCCGATGCGCGTCCTGCTCGACCGCAACCGTGCCGCCTCGTTCATCACCGTGCTCATCACCGGTGCCGGCATGTTCGGCGTGTTCCTCTTCCTCACCTACTACCTCCAGCTGAACCTGGGCTTCAGCCCGACGAAGACCGGTGTGGCGTTCCTGCCGATGATGGCGGCCCTGATGGTCATGGCCCAGGTCTCCACGACCGTGCTGGTGCCGCGCATCGGCCCGAAGGCCGTCATCCCCGCCGGCTTCGCGCTCGCCGCGCTCGGCATGGCCTGGCTGACCGGCATCGACATCGGCTCGTCCTTCTCGACCGCGGTCCTGCCGCAACTGCTGCTGATCGGCGCGGGCCTCGGCATGGTGATGCCGCCCGCCATGTCGCTGGCCACCAGCGGGATCGCCCCGGAGGACGCGGGAGTGGCCTCCGCCACCGTCAACACCATGCAGCAGGTGGGTGGTTCGATCGGTACGGCCCTGCTGAACACGCTCGCCGCGAGCGCCGCGACGAACTACCTGTCCGGCAAGGACGCCACCGACAAGCTGGTCCAGGCCCGGTCGACGATCGAGAGCTACACCACCGCCTTCTGGTGGTCGGCCGGATTCTTCGTCGCGGGCGCCGTCATCGCCTTCCTGCTCTACCGGCGCGGAAAGCCGGAGCAGGACCCGGAGGCCGCACCGGTCGTCCACATGTGATCGGTTGCCGACCGATCACCCCTGGTCCGAGGGGCCGCCGTCAGCAGGGAGACGGCGGCCCCTCGCGCGTCCGCCCCGGCCCGCCGTCCCGGCGGCCGGCCGCGCCTGCCGCGCCGCTTCGTCGTGCGACACCGCGGGCCGGTACACCACGAGCGCACCGGGTTCCTTCTCCAGGCTCAACGACGCCTCGGCCGCAGCGATTTCGCCGTCGAATGCGAGGGAGTCCGTACCCGTCACGTTCTCCAGCCGCACCCAGGGGACCTGCTCCGCGCCGTAGACCCGGGAGCGGTGCAGGGCCCCGGCGAGCGCGGAGAGGACGACGCGGGTGCGGGCGAGGCGGTGGTCGCCGTCCACCACGCGCAGGTCGAGCAGTCCGTCGTCCAGCCGCGGCCTGTAGGACGGGGCGAAGCCCTCGGGGACGTAGCGTCCGTTGCCCGCGAACAGCAGCCACAGGCGGCGCGGACGGCCGTTGAGGCTCAGCTCGACGGGGGTCGCGGTGCGCAACACCCTGACCAGGGCGACCGCGGCGGCGGGCCACTTGCCCCACCGCTCCTGCGCCCGCTCACGCATCCGGACGAGTTCGGGGTACAGGCCGATGCTGAAGGTGTTGAGGAACCGTACGTCCTCGCCGCCGGCCGAGCGTGCCACACCGATGTCCACGGACACCGCCTCGCCCCGGACCACGGCGTCCGCGGTGTCCTCGAAGTCCGGCACCCCCAGGTCCTGGGCGAAGTGGTTGAGGGTGCCGCCGGGGAACACCGCCAGCGCGAGGCCCCGTTCGGCCGCCGCGCGGGCTGCGGCATTCACGCTGCCGTCCCCGCCGCAGACGCCGAGGACTCCCCCGCTCCCCGCGGCCCGGCCGACGGCCTCGGCGAGCAGTGCGGCGAAGTCGTCGTCGGGGCCCCGCTCGATCAGCTCGGCCCCGGGAAGCAGCACGCGCAGCCGTTCGGCCGGGGGCCGGGACATGGCGGGGGCGTCGGAGCCGGCCCCGCTGTTGACGAACACGACCAGCCCCTCGCCCCGGGGCAGCGCGGGCGCGTCGGCGACCGGCCGCTGCCTCCCCGGCACGACCTGGCGGGGCGGCCACCAGCGGCAGGTGAGCGCCGCGGCGCCGACCCCGATCGCCACCCCGGCCAGCACGTCCCCGGGGTAGTGCACGCCCACATAGACACGGGAGAAGGCGACCGCGGCGGCGAAGGGCGCGACCAGGGCGCCGTACCGCGTGGACTCCAGGGCGACCCCGGTGGCGAAGGCCGCGGCGGAGGCGGAGTGCCCGGACGGGAAGGACGTGGTGTGCGGCTGGCTGCGCAGGTGACGGACCGTCGGCACCAGGTCGAGCAGCGGCCGGGGGCGGCGGGTGCTCCACTTCACGACCGTGTTGACGGTGAGCGAGGCGAGCGCGAGCGCGCCGACGCCCCGCAGGGCCGCACGCCGGGCGGTGCGTCCACCGGCGGCCGCGAGCCCGGCCGCCGTGCCGAACCAGAGCGCTCCGTGGTCGGCGGAGTGGCTCAGCCGCCGCAGCGCCGGATCGGCTCCGGGCATCCGCGCCCCCGCCACCCGTGTGAACAGCCGCTCGTCCAGCTCGCCCAGTGCACGCATGCTCCACCGCTACGGCGTCGCGTCCGTGCCGGCATCCCGGGCGACTCGGACCGGTGACGGAGCTGCGCCGTGCGGCGCAGCGGCTTCCCGGCGCGGGCCGCCGGGGCCATGGTGGGCGCGTGCGCAGATCCGCGGCGGCGGCCGGCAGTTCGTTCTTCCCGGCACTCGCGCCGGGCACCGTGGCCGCCCGAGAACCCGGGGAGATCCCGGGCACACGAAATGCCGAGGGCCGGCCGACGGCCCCACTCCGTCCGGCCGACCCTCGGTGCGAAATCGCGTGGTGTCCCCGCGACGTGGCCCGCACTCCCCAGTCACGGACCTCGGTCGCTCTTCACGGGGACTTCGCGATCCCGGTCTCTCAGAACGTGAAGACGGTCGTCCCGTAGGAGTTCTTCACGCACTCGTTGGCGAAGGTGCGTTCGTAGGAGACGCGCTTGCCCTGCCAGACACCCTCGACCGTGACCACCACGGGGTCGTATTGCCTGGTACAGAAGACGCCGTCTCTGAGCTTCAGGGCGCCCGGATCGCCGCCGGCGCCGCGCAGTTCGGCGCAGGCCTGCACGGCGGCGGGGTGGGTGCCGGAGGCCGTCGGGGCGCAGTTCAGCGTGACGGCCCGCTCCGGTGTGACGGTGGCCGCGGTGGCGCCGTGGCCCGTGGTGAGCACCAGGGCCGACGGGGCGTAGAGCCCGGACGGGCCGGCGGCGGGGGCGGCGTGGGCGGAACCGATGACGGGTCCGCAGACGGCGGTGGCCGTCAGAGTGAGAGTCGCTGCCCAACGCGCGGTGTTCGGCATTGTGTGCATCCTTCCGCTCGATCGAATCCGAAACCGGCTCGGTCGGGTGCCGGTTCGGCGAGCGCGAGTCTGCCGAGTCCTCACGAGAAACACACATCGACCCCACGCGTTTCAGTAACTTTGAGTGTTGAAGCAGTGGCGTGAAGTCACGGAATTCGAACGCCTGGGCCCCGCAATTGAGCCACCGTTGATCGCCCGCCGGGCCCTCATGGCCAGATTTCCGTGGCTCGGCAATAGGCCTGAAACATTCCGCTTCACCCCGCGCCGGAACCCCGCTGCGCCCCCGTGCACGCCCCCGGCGGGGCCGCGCACCGACCGCGCCTTCAGCCCACAGCGGACTTCGACCGGACCCTCTTGCCCATTTTTGCCCGCAGAGTAATGGTGATTACATGATTACATCGGAGCAACGCGACAAGCTGCGCGGCTGGTTCACCGGCCGCCTGCCCGACGATCTCTTCGAGAGCCTCGTGGAGGTCACGGTCGACCGGGAGGAGATCACGGTCGTCGGCCGTATCCCCGAACCCCGGCTCGGCGACGGCGCATCGGACGCCGAGAAGGAGGCTGCCGTCGAGGCACGCGTCCAGGAATTCAGGGAGCGCACCCGCGAGGACCGGATCGCGGTGGCGCGCGAGGCGGAGCACCGGTTCCGCAAGAAGGTGTCCTGGGGCGTGGAGTGCGGCGCCGAGCGCGCCCTGTTCACGCACGTCGCGGCGCCGGTCATGACACGGCTGCGCCAGCCCGAGCGCCAGGTGCTGGACACCCTGGTCGCCGCCGGGGTCGCCCGCAGCCGCAGCGACGCCCTCGCCTGGTGCGTGCGGCTGGTGCAGCGCCACACCGACGACTGGCTCGCGGAACTGCGCGAGTCGCTGGAGCATGTGCAGCGCGTACGGGCGCAGGGTCCGGACACCGGACCCGGGGAAACCGCCACCGACGAGGAGTGACCGGTTCTCCCTCCTCCCCCGCACGGACGGCCCCGCCTCGCGGCCGTCGCGCCACACTGGGAGCGGACACAAACGGACGTCCCCGTTCCGGCCGATCCGGCCGTTCCGACCGATCCGGGCGAGGGCATCCGGGCGAGGGCACGTCTGTACGCCGACGGCACGGCGGGCGTCGCCGGGACCCCGGGGATCTCGGGCACGCCGGGCCTTCGCCGGGACGTCGGGCCCCCGCCGGGGCATCGGGCCTTCGCCCGACAGGAAGGACCGGAGGCTCACCGTGCCGGACATGGACGAGACGGAGGCGCGACGCCGCTTCCTCACCGCGCGGGTGGCGCGGCTGGCCACCGTGGACGCCGAGGGGCGCCCGCATCTGGTGCCGGTCGTGTTCGCCGTACTCGGCGACGAGATCGTCACCGCGGTCGACGGGAAGCCCAAGCGGTCACCGCGGCTGAAGCGGCTGCGCAACATCGCGGCGCACCCGGCCGTCTGTCTGCTCGTGGACGCGTTCGACGAGGACTGGAGCCGCCTGTGGTGGGTCCGGGCGGACGGTGACGCACGCGTCGTGCCGCCCGCCGCACCGGAGGGGAGTGCGCGGGAGACGTACGGAACGGCGGTCGCCGCGTTGCGGGAGAAGTACGCCCAGTACCGCGGCGGGCCGCCGGACGGCCCGGTGATCGCGGTCGCCGTCCACCGCTGGCACGGATGGCTCGCCACTCAGGGCGAGGACCTGCCCGGCTGACCCGCGCTCCACGCCTCTGCCGACGGCGGCCGGCACGCAATGGACGAATGCTCCAGGGCGGCTGCGAGGGATGGATGATTCGCCCACTGGTGTGCACTTGACAGGCCGCCGTAGCGTCGGCACACCCCTTCAAGGAAGGCGTCCCCTCACGCCGCACACCCCAGCGGCGGCCACCGGCCTTCCTCTCACCGCGCCACAACGCGCTCCACCGCCCGTCCGGGTACAGGCACTTCGCTGGAGCACTCTTGTCCGACAACTCCCCGACCACTCCCCCGCCGTCCCTCACCGAGGTCGAGACCTACGGTGTCGAGCGCATCCCCGACGCGGACCGCACCGCGACGCCGCTCGACCTGTTCCGGGTCGCCTTCGGCGGTGCGAACACCTTCTCCACCTGCGTCCTCGGGGCCTTCCCCATCCTCTTCGGGCTCTCCTTCTGGCAAGGGCTCGCCGCGACGCTCCTCGGCGTGGTCGTCGGTGCGCTGATCCTCTGCCCGATGGCGGTGTTCGGGCCGACGAACGGCACGAACAACGCGGTCGCCTCGTCCGCCCACCTCGGCGTGCACGGGCGCGTCGTCGGCTCGTTCCTGTCGCTGCTGACGGCCGTCGCGTTCTTCTCCATCTCCGTGTGGAGCTCCGGCGACGCCCTGGTCGGCGGCGCGCACCGGCTGTTCGGCCTGGAACGCAGCACGCTCTCGTACTCCGTCGCCTACGCGCTCTTCGGCGGTCTGGTGCTCGCGGTGTGCGTGTACGGCTTCCGCTTCATGCTGTTCGTCAACAAGATCGCGGTGACCTCGGCGACCGTGCTGTTCCTGGTCGGCGCGATCGCCTTCGCCGGGGACTTCGACCCGTCGTACGCGGGTGTGTTCACGTCCTCGGCCGACTCGGCGACGCAGGCGCTGTTCTGGCCCTCCTTCATCGGCGCGGCGCTGATCGTGCTGTCGAACCCGGTGTCGTTCGGCGCCTTCCTCGGCGACTGGTCGCGCTACATCCCGGCGGCCACCCCGCGCCGCAAGGTCATAGGTGCCGCCTTCCTCTCCCAGCTGGCGACCCTGCTGCCGTTCGTCTTCGGACTCGCCACCGCCTCCATCATCGCGACCAAGGCGCCGAAGTACGTCGACCCGGCCGCCCCGGACTTCGTGGGCGGACTGCTCGCCATCTCGCCGAGCTGGTTCTTCCTGCCGGTCTGTCTGCTCGCGCTGATCGGCGGCATGTCGACGGGCACGACGTCCCTGTACGGCACCGGGCTCGACTTCTCGTCGGTCTTCCCCCGGCTGTCGCGGGTCCAGGCGACGTTCCTGGTCGGCGCGCTCTCCATCGCCTTCATCTTCATCGGTCGCTTCGGGTTCGACCTGGTGCAGTCGATCTCGACCTTCGCCACGATGATCATCACCTGCACCACCCCGTGGATGGTCGTGATGATCCTCGGCTTCCACACCCGGCGGGGCTGGTACGACCCCGACGCGCTCCAGGTCTTCAACCGCCGCCAGCGCGGCGGCCGCTACTGGTTCGCGCACGGCTGGAACTGGCGCGGCATGACGGCCTGGTGGGTCGCCGCGGTGGTCGGCGTGCTCTTCACCAACATCCCCGGCCAGTTCGTCGGCCCGCTCGGCGACCTGGCGAACGGCGTCGACATCAGCCTGCCGCTGTCGCTGGCCGTGGCCGCGGTGCTCTTCCTGGCCCTGCTGCGGATCTTCCCCGAGCCCAGGGCAGCGTACGGGCCCGAGGGCGCACGGTTCGCCCGTACCGTCGACGCCCCGGTGCCGCCGATCACCGGTCCGGGCGCGGAGGCGGCCGACCCGGCGCCGGCCCTCGCCGGCGAGGGCCGCTGATGGGGAGCTGGCTGGACCTGTCCGTCCCTCTGGTCACCGGGATGCCCGTGTATCCCGGTGACCCGGAGGTCGAGGTCTCGCAGGCCCTGCGGGCCTCGCGGGACGGGGTCAACGTCCAGCGCCTGCACCTGGGGTCGCAGTCCGGGACGCACGTGGACGCGCCCTACCACGTCGACGACGCCTGGCCCACGCTCGACGCACTGCCGCTGGACCGGTTCGCGGGCCGAGCCGTCGTGGCCGACGTCCGGGGGCTTCCGGCCCGGTCACCGATCACGCCGGAGCTGCTCACGCCCGCACTCAGCCGGCTGCGCCTGGAGCCCGGCTCGATCCTGCTGCTCGTCACCGGATGGTCGGCGCACTGGGGCACGGCCGGCTATCTGGACCATCCGTGGCTGACCCCGGCGGCGGCCGAGGCGATGGTGGAGGCGGGCGTCCGCACCGTGGCCGTCGACGCGCTCAGCGTCGACGCCACACCCCGGCCCGGCGACCCCGACGCGGACTTCGGCCTGCCTGCCCATCGCGTCCTGTGCGGCGCGGGAGGCGTCATCGCGGAGAACCTCACCGGCCTGGAGCAGCTGGTGGGCGCGCGGGAGGTCGAGGTCTTCCTCTTTCCGCTGCGGCTGCCCGCGGCCGACGGGGCGCCGGTGCGAGCGGTCGCGCGCGTCGGCTGACCGCACCACCCCGCGCGCCGGCCCTGCTCGCCGGCGCGCGGCTTCCCGGGTCAGGTCCGCGGCGCCGCGACGGTGCGCGCGACGTCGAGGGTCAGCCGGTGCCAGGGGTCGCGGGGGTCACGGGCCGTCAGTTCCCGGATGCGCCGCAGACGGTAGCGCAGTGACTGCGGGTGCAGGTGCAGGGCGCGGGCCGCGGCGCTCGCCGAACCCGTGTCGATGTACGCGGTGAGCGCCTCCAGGAGGTGGCGCTGGTCCGGGTCCGTGAGTGGACCGAGGACCAGGCGGGCGATGTGGTCGGAGGCGGCCGCGGGATGGCCGGCGAGCAGGGCGAGGACCTGTGCGTCGGCGTCCGTGAGGAGGCCGCCGGGACGGTGGGCGTGAGCGGGGGCGGTGTCCAGCGCGTCGGCGGCCAGACGGTGGGCGACGGCGACCCGGTCCAGGCCCTCGCCGGTGACGGCGCAGCCGCGCCAGGCCCGGCGCGCCAGCAGGGCGCCCGCCCGGCCGACGGCCGCGGCGGAGAACATCAGTACGGCGCGGGAGCCGCGGATCGTGGACAGTGAGGTGCCCGTGCCGCCGAGTTCGTCGAGCAGTCCCCTCGCCGCCTCGTACGACAGGTCCGGGCCGCCCGGGTCCTGTGTCTCCGCCACCAGCAGGCAGTAGGGCTCGGGGAGCTGGACGCCGAGCCGGGCCGACCGGTCCGTCAGCGCGCCCGCCGAGGCGTGCCGTCCGGCGATCAGGTCGTCGAGCAGCAGCCGCAGCGCCCGGTCACGGTCCCCCGCGAGGTCCTCGCTGGTCACGGCGTAGGCCGTGGCCATCTCCTCGGAGAGTGTGTCCAGGGCGGTCAGCAGCATGCGGGCGAGCGCGAACGCGTCGGCCGCCGCCAGCCCCGGAGCGCGGGCCGCGATCTCGTCCGTGAGGGCCGTCGCCGCGACGCGGTAGGCGCGCAGCACCGCCTGGACGGGACGCCCGTCCGCCGCGCGGGCCGCCGCGATGCCGCGAAAGCGCCGCAGGTCGGCGGGTTCCAGGGCGCCGTCGGTCACCCACAGGTGGAGCAGTCTGTCCACGCCCCAGGCCGCGATGGCGCGGACCTCCGGAAGCCGGCTGTCGTCCAGCGCCGCGTACACCGGGACCTGCGCGTGGACGGCCGCGACGACCGTCTCCACCACCCTCGGGTCGGCGACCATGTCGCGCCGGACCCGGGCCCGGGCCGCCGGGGACCCGCCCGTCGCGGTGTCCGGCCGCTCCTCGGACCCGGCCCCCGGCACGGGAGGGGAGCCGGCGTTCGTCCTGCTGTTTGTCACCTGGTGATAGTCCCAGTCGCGCGATGTGCGCACCATGGTGGACGGACCTTGTCACAGTCGCAAGGATCGTCGGCGTACAGCGCGGTCTCAGGGACGAGAGGCGGGACGTACGGATGGCGAAGCATTGGGCCGACTTCCAGTACGAGATCTATCTGAACGGAATGACGGGTGCCGTACCCCGGCTGCCCACCGATCTGACCCGGCTGGAGGAGCTCACCGAGCAGCGCCTCGGTCCCGGTCCGGTCGGCTATGTGGCGGGCAGCGCGGGCAGCGGCAGTACCGCACGCGCCAACCGGGAGGCTCTGGACCGGCGCCGGATCGTGCCGCGCATGCTGCGTGACGTGCACGAGCGCGACCTGTCCGTGGAGGTGTTGGGCCGCGCGCTGCCCGCGCCGCTGGCGCTCGCGCCGGTGGGCGTCCTGTCGATCATGCATCCGGGCGCCGAGCCGGCCGCCGCGCGGGCCGCCGCCGCGCAGGGCGTCCCGTACATCCTGTCGTCGGCCTCCAGTACCCCCATGGAGCAGGTCGCGGAGGCGATGGGCGACGGGGAGCGGTGGTTCCAGCTCTACTGGGCGAAGGACCGGGAGGTCACCCGGAGCTTCCTGGACCGGGCCAAGGCCTCGGGGTTCACCGCGCTGCTCGTCACCCTCGACACCCCCCTGCTGGCCTGGCGGCCGCGTGACCTCGATCAGGCGTACCTGCCGTTCCTGCACGGCGTGGGCACCGCCAACTACTTCTCCGACCCGGCGTTCCGGGCAGGTCTGGCGAAGCCGGTCCACGAGGACCCGAACGCGGCCGTGATGCACTTCGTGGGCATGTTCGCGGACCCCGGCAAGACCTGGCCCGACCTCGCCTTCCTGCGCGAGAACTGGGACGGTCCGATCGTCCTCAAGGGCATCCTGCACCCGGACGACGCGCGCCTCGCGGCCGACGCGGGGATGGACGGCGTGGTCGTCTCCAACCACGGTGGCCGGCAGGTGGCGGGGTCGGTGGCCGCCGCCGACGCGCTGCCCCGTGTCGTCGAAGCGGTGGGCGACCGGCTGACCGTCCTGTTCGACAGCGGCGTCCGCACGGGCGACGACATCTTCAAGGCGCTCGCGCTCGGCGCGCGGGCCGTGCTCGTCGGCCGCCCGTACGCCTACGGGCTGGGCCTCGACGGGCAGGCGGGCGTAGAGCACGTCATCCGCTGCCTGCTCGCCGAGTTCGACCTGACACTCGCCCTGTCCGGGCACGCATGCCCGGACACCATCGGCCCCGACGACCTGACCGAGGACAGCGCATGACCGACCCGAAGAACGTCCTCGCCGTCGTCTCGCCGCACGTGGGCGGACGGACGGCGGGCGCCGCGCTCGCCGGCGTCTTCCCCGGCGAGGCCCGGGTGACCGTGGTGGAGGCCACCGACGAGGACCCCGTCGCGCTCCGCGAGGCACATGTCGTCATCACCGGTCTGGCCCCGGTGACCGCCGAGCACATCGCCGCCGCACCGGCCCTGGAGCTGATCCAGTGCGCCAGTCACGGCTTCGACTACGTCGACCTGGACGCGGCGCGCGCCGAGGGCGTACCGGTCTGCAACATCGGCTCCAGCGGGGCCGAGAAGCAGAACGTGGCCGAGCAGACCTTCGCCCTGATGCTCGCCCTCGCCAAGCAGCTCGTCCCCGCGCACACCGCCCTCGTCGAGGCCGACTGGGCCCTGCCGCGGCTCCAGCAGTCGATCACCGAACTGTCCGGGAAGACGCTCGGCATCGTGGGGCTCGGGCACATCGGCGAGGAGGTCGCCCGCCGCGCCGTCGCCTTCGACATGACCATCGTGTACGCGGGTCCGCGGCCGCTCGACGCGGAGACGGCGGCCCGGCTCGGCGGGGCCCGCCATGTCGGGCTCGACGAACTGCTGCGGACCTCGGACTACGTCACGCTGCACGCACCCCTGACCGACGAGACCCGGCATCTGCTGAACGCCGAGCGGCTCGCGCTGCTCAAACCGACGGCGTTCCTGGTGAACACCGCGCGGGGCGCCCTGATCGACCAGGACGCCCTCGCGGACGCGCTGGAGGCGGGCGCCCTGGCCGGCGCGGGCCTCGACGTGTTCGACCCCGAACCGCCCACCCCGGCCCTGCGGTTGCTGAAGGCTCCGAACGTGGTGCTCTCCCCGCACGTCGCCGGTGTCACGCGCGAGACTCTGGTACGGATCGCGCTGGCGGCCGTCCAGAACGCGGCCGACTTCGTGGCGGGCAAACCGCCCCGGGACGTCGTCTCGTAGAGCTGTCGCCCCGGCACCGTGAGGCCGCGGCGCGGGATCCGGCACGGGGCCGGCGCGCCACGGCCCGACGCCGGCGTCGCGCCGCGACTCACGGTGTCGGCGCGCCGCGGCTTCGCGGTGCCGTCACTCCGCCGCTCTCACGGTGTCGTCATTCCGCCGCCCTCACGGTGCGGTCGCGCCGTCGCTCTCACGGTGCGGTCGCGGGCGCGGTTTCCCGGTCCTGGAGCCCCGTGTCGTCGACGAGTCCGGACAGGCCGAGGGGCAGCACGGGCTGCGGGTCCGCGTCGTCGTGGCCGTCGCCGACGGCCACCGCGCGCGGCTCCTGGTAGGGCTCCGCCGTGGTGGGCCCGGAGTCGGCCGACACCTCGGCGGACGGCTCGCCGTGTTCCTCGCCCGGCCGCGCGGGAGTGTCCCCGGCGGTGGGCTCGTCGCTCGCGGGCGGGGCCGACGGGCCGGACGTGCCCGCGACCGACAGCGACTTGGGGCGGTCCGACGGGGAGTCGGTGCGCCAGCGCTGCTCGTCGGAGCCGTCGCGGACCTTGACGACGACGTCGGTGTCGGGGTCGTCCGACGCCGGTGCGACGGCGAGCCCGTCACGTCGGCGGGGCAGCAACTCGCCCTGCACGGTGAGGTCGTAGCGCATGTCCTTGCCGCGCGCCGCGTTCTCGGCGACACAGCGCTGCAGCAGGACGACACCGTTGTCGGCGTGCGAGTCCAGGCACAGCCCGGGATCGGCGATGCTGCGCAGCAGTCCGTCGTACTCGTACGACCACTGCTGGGTCCAGGCCGACGAGCACACCGCGAGTTCGGTCTCTGCGCCGGGTCTCGCGCTGCCGCCCCTGATGTCCAGGCACAGGTCGGCGGCGAGGTTGCGCAGCCGGGTCTGCTCGATGCCCGTCGGCAGTCCCGCCGAGGTGGGCGGCGACGAGGCTGCGGGCGGGGTCCGGGAGCCGGGGGCCTCGGACAGGCTGTGGCTGCTGCCGGCGCCCGTGGAGGCCGTGGGGTCGGCGCCACCCTCGTCGTGCGGCCACAGGCCGGCCGCGAGGACCGTAGCGAGGAGGACGGCCGACAGTCCGGCGCCGGTCAGCAGGGCCTTGGGAGGGGCTTCGCCCTGCCGGGCCGCCCCGCGGCCCGGGGTGGGGAACTGTCCGAGCAGGCGGTGCCGCCCGCCGCTGCCCTGACGCCCGCCGGTTCCCGGCCGTCCGGCCGCGCCGTCCCCGCCGCGGCGGCCTCCGCCACCGGCACGCCCGCCGCTCGCCGGAAGCCGTCCGCCGAACGGGGTACCGCCACGGGGGCGCAAGCGCTGTCCCGCACGCCCGGGGCGTGAGTCGAGATAGCGCTGTGCGCCCCAGCCGAGCACGGCTTCGGCGATCAGTGTTCCCAACCTGCTCTCGAAATGGCCGAGTTGTTCTGCCGCGTGCCGGCAGTACGAGCACTCCGCCAGATGCTGCCGGACATCGGGAAGCAAGGCCCCGCCGCGGCGGATCGGCACGTCGAGGAGGCGGTTGTAGAAGCCGCATTCCTTGCTGGGCGCGAGTTCCCGGTGGGCGCGTACGCAGCCCTCGCGGAATTGCTCGCGGGCCTGCTCCAGGGCGGCCGACGCGATGTCGGTGTCCATGCCCGACAGACCGGCCGGTACGGATATGGGCTCCGCCTCGACCTCGGTGTGCCACAGAAGACACCGTGACAGTCCCGGCAGGGTATGGAAAGCACGTTCCGCCAGCTTGCGATTTTCGGCCGTCATGGACTTCGCGGCGCGCATGCCGCGGCCCCCCGCGGGTTTCCCCAGGTCCGGCAGAACTCCGGCTATCCGGTCGTCCGCGGACCACTCCCTGACGGTGTCGCGTACGTCCACGAGGAGTTCGGGCCGCAGGGCGATCGCGGAGTCGCCTTCCCCGAGGCGGTCGAGCGCCCGGTGGAAGGAGGTCGCCGTCACCATGGAGGCGGCGGGTGCCGAGGAGGCGAGGCAGATGACCGCGTAGTCGTACGCCGGCTGCCAGTGCCGGGCCATCAGCAGGGCTACGGGGTGGGCGGCGGCGTCCTGCGCCGCGCCACTCAGCCGGGCGGCGAGGCTCTCGTCGGATTCACCGGGAACGCCGCCGGGCGGATAAGGGGGACGAGGGGGGTGGGGGGTGCGCACGGAGCGGGTTCCTTCCGAGGTGCAAGGTGGCACACAGAATTCCTGACCGCCGAAAAGGAGCGTTGGTTGGTGCATACCTTTTTGACGGTGCGTCGGGAAAACGGCGAGGACGAAGGCCGTACGACGACCGCCGGTCAGGGGCTTTTCGAGCCCACCGACGACTCGGAATGGCGAACAGCGGTTCAGACCCGGCCATTGGCCCGGCGCAGGGACTTCACCCTCGCACAACACGCTCACGGCCAACAAGGCACTTGAGCAACATCAGACTCATTGAAATAAAGTCAGATCCTGCGGCAACTCGCCCCGCTCGCACCGGCTTTCGAAATTCGACGCGCCCCGTGTGAACCGGGCGCACGCGCCGGAGCCCCTCGCACGCTCCCGGCGCGCGGAACTCCGTAGTCCACTGGAATCGGCCCTTCTCGGAGGCCCCGCGCAGGACGGCGGCTCTCCCGCGCGAAACCGGCCGCCGGCCCCGATCCTCCCGCCCTCGGTCGGCGGCCCCGAGGGCGGGGCCCGGACCGGGCGGCGGCACCGGCCTCGCGGCCCCCTCGGGCACCGGAGTCTCAGATCTGCCAGGAGCGGAGGCGGTCGGCCGCGCCGTAGACGTCGGCCTTGCCGGAGATGAGGTCGCGGGTGAGATCGACGAGTGCGCCGTAGGGCGGGTCGATGCCGACGCCGCTGACGAACATGTACGCCACCGCCGCCGAGCAGGCGAAGCGGGCGTTGGCGGCCGGCAGCGGCTTGAGCAGCGCCAGGGTGTGCAGCAGCGCCGCGGCCCGCCAGGCCGGGTCGGAGTCGACGCCGAGGCGGGGCGGGTCCACGCGGTGCCGGGCGACGGCGGCGACGAGCGCGGAGAAGTCGTTGACCGTGGGCTGGTCGGGCAGTACCTCTTCGTGACGCTGGAGCAGCCAGGGCACGTCGATGTGGATGACGGGGGCCATCGGTCAGGCGACCCGTCCCTCACGTCCGGCGGGCGGCTCGTCCTCGGGGAAGGCCGCGGCGAACTCGTCCGCGTGCGCGGCGAAGAAGCGGCGGAACACCTCCGCGCCCTCCTGGAGCGCCCGGTACCGCACGATGTCGGCCGCGGCGGCCTCCCGGACGAGGGCCTTCATCGACGTACCGCGTTCCTTGGCGATCTGCCGCAGGTCCTCTAGCTCGCGGTCGCTGAACTCCACGTTGAGAGCTGGCATGCCATCACGGTACCGCTCGGGTACTTACTCGTAAATATCCCCTGGTCAGCGGCTATGGGCAGCGGTACCCGCAGGCCACCGGAACGGCGGGGCGCGGGCCGTGCTCGCGTGCCTCGTCCACGGCGTCGAAGCGGCGGGCGGCCGACGGTCCCGGCGCCGTCGGGCGCCCGCCCGTGAGGTCGTCGGGACGGGCGCCGGGCCCCTCAGGCGGCTTTCCGCCCGGTGAGGGCGAGCAGCCGCTCCAGTGGCGTCGCGTCGGGGGCGGCCTCGACCTCGGGGCCGAAGGCCCCGCCGGCGCGGGCACCGTCGGCGATCCGCGTGGCGACGGCCGTCGCGGTGGCGACCACGTCGTCGTCCGCGGCGAAGGGCTGACCGGTGGCGGTCGCCAGGTCCCAGCCGTGCACCGTCAGCTCCATGATGGTGATCATCCCGGCGAACGGGGCGGGGCAGCTGTCCGGGCCGAAGGGCGTCTCGCCCTGCCAGGCGTCCGGCTCGCTCCAGGCGGCGACGAGCCGGTCGACGAGCGGCGGGAACACCACCCAGGGCGGCTGGTTCAGCGTCGTCGGCGCGTCGGCGGGCAGCGGCTCCTTCGCCGCGGCGTGCTCGCCCATGACGAGCGCGCCGAGGAGGTGTTCGCCGAGCCGGTGGACGTCGAAGTCGGCGCAGGGCGTGGGCAGTTCGCGCTTGCCGTCCAGTGCGGGCCGCCCGGCGTGGGCCAGCAGTGCGCGGGCCGCGCGGGCGAGCTGGTCGCCGAGTACGGCGGGGTTCGCGTTCATGGGGTTGCTCCTGTTCGAAGGGTCGGCCGCCGGCGGGCTCGGCTCCGTCCGCATGACGGACCCGGGGCCGACGGCCGGACCGCCGGGAATCCGGACGGTCCTGCGCAGACGGACCGGGCTCGACCACAAATGGAATCGGACCCGCGCGAACGGGGCCACCGGGGGCCGCCCCGGGCGGGGGTGCCTGCCAAGCACAGGTCGCCGCCGGGCACGGACCCTGTCGGCCACCCGCCCCCCGTCACAGGGCGCCGCCGGCGCACACGGCCACCCGGCCCGCTGCGGCGGTCGCGGCAGACGCTCGGCGTGCGGAGCGTGCCCGGTGGCGGCCCCGCTGTTGGCGGTCGGAGGGAGCGGGCGTCCGACCGGGCCCGGCAGCTCGGGAGCCGGGGCCCGTCCGCCCCCGTGGGCCTCGGTCGGCACACGGTCCGGTCAGGTCTGCCACAGCCCGCGCCGGCGGTAACCGGCCTCCCAGAACAGGCGGTTGAGAACACGCACCGGTGGCGGCATGGTGCCGAAGAAGGCGGCGCGGTCGGCGGGCTGGGCGCCGTCGACGATCCAGGGCACGAAGAGGGCAGCCCCGCGCAGGCCCTGCGTCTGGCGGATGCGCCCGGTGAAGGCGCTCCAGTCGGCGGGGGTCAGCACCTCCTGGACGAGGGGCAGAGCGCTCCTCTCCTCGTGGGCCAGGTGATCGTCGAGGGTGATGGTCAACGCCCGTACGAGTTCAGGGAGTTCGTCCAGCCGGTCCATGAGGGCGGCGTCCACGGCGGCGAGCTGCGGGTCCAGCCGGCCGTGCTCCGCCTCCATCTCGGCGAGGAGCGCGAGGTCCTCGGGGCGCCCCTCGACCTTGCGCTGCACGCGCGGCCACAGGTCGCTGTCCTCGGCCGTGTGGTGGATGTGCAGCTGCTTCCTGAAGTTCTCCCAGCCGGCCCGGACCGGCGGCGAGAAGGCGGTGCCGTCCGCGGCCGCCTTGCCGAGCCGCTCCAGGTCGCGCCGGAAGGCGTCGTGCGCGGCGTACATCACGGTGAGGTCGATGCTCATGAGGTGGCTTCCTCCGGTTCGGGTGCGTACACGGGAAGGGCGTGCGGGTCGGCGGACGGCCCGCGATGACGGCGTACCGCCAGGCAGGAGAGCGCACCCGTCAGCAGGACTCCGGCGGAGACCAGGAGGGCCGGGCCCTGCGGCATGAGCAGCGCCGCGCCCAGCCCCTGGACCGCGCGGAACGCGATCAGTTGGGCGGGGTCCCGCGCGAGGGCGCAGGCCAGGCTGGCGAGCGTGAACACGGCGACGCCCGTCATGAACAGATTCCGCTTGCCGCGCAGATCGCCGAGCCGGCCCGCGGTGATCAGCAGGACGGCCAGCGCGAGGGTGTAGGCGTTGACGACCCACAGGATCTCGTCGAGGGAGGCGTCCAGGTCCTGGCCCATGTCGGGGATCGCGATGTTCACGATCGTGAGGTCGAGGAGGGTCATGAAGAACCCCAGGGAGAGCGTGACGAGGATCGCCCATGGGTTGCCGTGCCATTTCTTGAACACGATGTGTGTCTCCTTGTGCCGGAGCAGCGAACTCGCGTTCAAGAGGGCGCTGTCGCCGACGCGTGTGACGCCGGAGAGGCGTCCTGAGACATACGTCACGTTCGGCCCGTCGGGTGTCACATTCGGACCCCCTTCTCCCCTCGCAGTAGTGAGCACACCAAGGGAGGCGAGGCATGTCCGAGAGCCACCGAGCGGGGACCGGCGGCGTGGGGCCGGTCGCGGGTCGCGCGCCGGCCGGCGCCGTCGAAGAAGGGTCGCGTCCGCGTGGCGCGTCACCCGACGGCGCCGAAAGGTCCGGCACGCCCGACCGGGCGTCCCCGGGCCGCCGTTCGGGGACGCTCCCGGAGGACGGGCCGCGCGACACGAACGGCTGGGTGAGCGGCACGAACGGCGGGGCGGGCGGCACGCAGGACGGGGCGGGCGGCACGAAGGGCGGGCCGGACGCCGCAAACGGCGGGCCGAGCGACGCGGACGGCGCGACGCGGGTCTTCGTGGACCACCGCGAGCTGCTGTTCGCGATCGTCTACAACATGCTCGGCAGCGTCGCCGACACCGAGGACGTGCTCCAGGAGACCTGGCTGTCCTGGCAGGGCCGCGCCGGCCGCTCCCCGCTGGACGGGATCGCCAACCCGCGCGCCTACCTGGTCCGGATCGCCGTGAACCAGGCGCTGGCCCGGCGCGCCGCCATCACCCGCCGCCGGGAGACCTATGTGGGCCCCTGGCTGCCGGAGCCGCTGCTCGACGAGCCGGCCCCCGCCGGCGCCGCCGACGACCGGACCCTGCGCTCCGAGTCCGTGTCCCTGGCGATGCTCGTGGTGCTGGAGTCGCTGACCCCGCTGGAGCGCGCGGTCTTCGTGCTCAACGAGGTGTTCGGCTACGCGCACACCGAGATCGCCGGAGTCCTCGACCGCAGCCCCGCCGCGGTACGCCAGCTCGCCCACCGGGCCCGGCAGCACGTGCACGCGCGCCGGCCGCTGTACCGCGCCCACCCCCGGGTGCGCAGGCAGGCGACCGAACGCTTCGTGGAGGCCGCGCTGGGCGGTGACATCACCGCGCTGATGGAGATCCTGGCGCCGGACGTCACGGTGTGGACGGACGGCGGTGGCAAGACCCCGCGGGCCGGGCTGCGGCCGGTGCACGGGCGGGACAAGGTGGCGCGTCTGTTCGCCGGTTACGCGACCCGCCGCGCGACCGGTCTCGACATCCGCTACCGGCGGGTCAACGGCGACGACTCCGCCGTGATCTTCGAGGGCGATTCCCCGTACGCCGTGATGGTCATGAACCTCGCGCCCGACGGCGAGCACGTCTGCGACGTCTACATCGTCACCAACCCCGAGAAGCTCGCGCACGTGCGCCGCGAGGAGGAGACGATCACGCAGGAAGGCAGGCAGTCATGACGACCGGCGAACGGCACGGGACGGTCACCCGTGGACACGGAACAGCCGCGGACCCCGACGCCGGGCCCGCGGCACGCCCCGCGGGCCCGGCGTCGTCCGGCGAGCGCGTGGCGGACTGGTTCGACGGCCGGCTCGGCATCCACGCCTTCGGCGCCAAGTACCTGCGCAAGGTCTTCCCGGACCACTGGTCCTTCCTGCTCGGCGAGATCTGCCTCTACAGCTTCGTCGTGCTCGTCCTGACAGGGGTGTACCTGACGCTGTTCTTCCACCCGTCGATGAACGAGGTGGTCTACCACGGCAGTTACGTGCCGCTGAACGGCATCCGCATGTCGGAGGCGTACGCGTCGACCCTCGACATCAGCTTCGACGTGCGCGGCGGACTGCTGATCCGGCAGATCCACCACTGGGCGGCGCTGATCTTCCTGGCGGCGATGCTGACGCACATGATGCGGCACTTCTTCACGGGGTCGTTCCGCAGGCCCCGCGAGGTCAACTGGCTGTTCGGCTGGACGCTTCTGCTCCTCGGCATGTTCGAGGGGCTGTTCGGCTATTCGCTGCCGGACGACCTGCTGTCGGGCACCGGCATGCGGTTCGTGGACGGGGCGCTCCTGTCGGTGCCCGTCGTCGGCACGTATCTGTCGATGTTCCTCTTCGGCGGGGAGTTCCCGGGCCATGACATCGTGCCGCGCTTCTACTCGCTCCACGTGCTGGTGATCCCCGGCATCATGGCCGCGCTCGTGGTCGCGCACCTGATCCTGGTCGTCTACCACAAGCACACCCAGTTCGGCGGGCCGGGGAAGACCGAACGCAACGTCGTGGGAACGCCGTTCATGCCGGTGTACATGGCGAAGGCGGGCGGCTTCCTGTTCCTGGTGTCCGGTGTCATCGCGCTGATCGCGGCGGTCGCCAGTATCAACCCGGTCTGGGCGTACGGCCCCTACCGCGCCGACCAGGTGTCGACGGGCGCCCAGCCCGACTGGTACCTGGGCTTCGCCGAGGGCCTGGTGCGGGTCATGCCGGGCTGGGAGATCACGCTGTGGGGCCACACCCTCGTCCTCGGCGTGCTCATACCGATCGTCGTCTTCCCGCTGCTGCTGGTCCTCATCGGCGTCTACCCGTTCGTCGAGGCCCGGGTCACCGGGGACCGGCGCGAGCACCATCTGCTGGACCGGCCGCGCAACCGTCCGGTGCGCACCGCGCTGGGGGCAGCGTGGATCAGCCTCTATCTGGTCCTGCTCGCGGGCGGCGGCAACGACATCGTGGCGACGCGCTTCCACCTGTCGATCAACACCGTGACGTGGACGGTGCGGATCGCCCTGCTGGTGGTGCCGGCCGTCGTCTTCGTCGTGACCCGGCGCATCTGTCTGGGCCTGCAGCTGGGGGACCGTGAACTGGTCGCGCACGGCCGTGCGACAGGGGTCGTCAGACGCCTGCCGCACGGCGAGTACGTCGAGGTCCACCGGCCCCTCGACCGTGCCGAGCTCCACACGCTGACCGAGCACGAGCGCCGCGGGCTGCCGCCCGCTCACCCGGCCGGCCCGTCAGGCGGCGGGGACCTCCAGGCGGCTGATCCTGATCGCGCCGTCGGCCGCTCCCGGGTGGGCGCCGGTCATGACGAGACGCAGCCGTGAGCCGCGCACCGCGTCGAAGGTGATCACGGTCGGGGCGTCGGACGTGGTGGCGCGGTCGAGGACCGCCCCCTTCACGGGCACGTACCGTTCGCCGTCCCACACGGAGACCTCGACGGAGGCGGGCTGGGTGTGGGCCGCGTCGACGGTGAAGGACACTTCGACGCGGTCGACGGTGCGCGGGCGCGCCCAGGTGACCGAGACCCAGTCCTCGGCACGGGGGCCGTCGAAGGCGGGCAGCAGGGCCGTCGCCGACTTGTGGAAGGCGTTGGACCACCCGGTGGTGGCGTCGCCGTCGAGCATGGCGGCGGGCAGGGTGTCGGGGCGGCCCGAATAACTGGCGTCCGCGTACGGATAGTTCGGGGCCGCCGGATGGTCGGGCCCGAACACCGGCGCCGGAGTGGTCGCTCGCGACCCGGCCCGGGTGGTGCGCACACTCGTGGTCGCCCTGCGCAGGCCCTCCGCCCGGGCCGTCACCTTCAGGGTGCCCGTCTTCGTCCCGGACCGGAGGATGGCGAGCGCCTTGCCGTGGAAGGCGGTGCGCGTCGCGGCCTGGTAGCGCTCGGCGCTCTCCTGCCGGCCGTTGTCGAGTCCGGCGACCGAGCCGCCGTCGACGTCGAAGGCGATCCGGTGCTCCGCGTCCGGCACGACAACGCCATGGGCGTCGACGACCTCCGCGGTCACGAACACGAGGGAGCGCCCGTCGGCGGGCAGCGACGTGCGGTCCGGGGTGAGGCGTATCGCGTGCGGGGCTCCCGCGGTACGCAGGACGTCCGTCGCGACCACCTTGCCCGCGCGGCGGGCGACCGCCTTCAACTCGCCCGGCTCGTAGGCGACCTTCCAGGTGAGGTGGAGCTTGCCCGCGCTGCCGTTGGGGCTGGTGTAGCTGCCGGGGTAGGGGCCGTCGGTGAAGGTCTTGTCGTCGCCGGTCGCCTCGGTGGTCTCCAGGTACGTGCGGCCGTCGGTGGTCTTCTTGGTGTCGAACCGGCGTGTGCCGAGGGACCTGCCGTTGAGGAGGAGTTCGACGGTGTCGACGTTCGCGTAGGCCCAGACCTCGACCGTGTCGCCCGGCTCGTGGTTCCACGTCATGGGCACCAGATGGACCATGGGCTCGGTCGTCCACTGGCTCCTGAACAGGTGGTACATGTCCTTGGGGAAGCCCGCCGTGTCGACGGCGCCGAAGAAGGAGGCCTTCACCGGGAAGACGTCGTACGGGGTGGGCTCGCCGATGTAGTCGATGCCCGACCACAGGAACTCGCCCGCGAACCATTTGCGGTCCCGGTCCTTCTTGTGGCCGTACTCGCCGCTCATCGTCCAGGAGGCGAGGTTGTTGTCGTAGGAGGAGGTGGCCCGCCGGCCGGGGGTGTGGTTCTCCCCGGTGTTGAGGTGCTCGGGTTCCTGGTACTCGCCCCGGGTCGAGGTCTCGGAGGACGACTCGGACTCGAAGAGGAACAGGTGCGGGTAGGCGGCGTGCAGGTCGTCGACCGACTTGGCGGTGTTGTAGTTGAGGCCGAGCCCGTCCAGTTTGGCGAGCATGAGGTCGGCCGCCGAGCCCTTCGCCGGCAGGCGCCGGTACTTGTCCGAGCCGATCACCAGCGGCCGGGTGTCGTCGGCGGCCCTGACGGAGGCGATGATCCGGTCGGCCATGGCGAGTCCGGCCGTCGAGGTCGAGTCGGGGATCTCGTTTCCGATGGACCACAGAACCACCGCGGGTGAGTTGCGGGCGGCGAGGACCATCTCGGTGGCGTCCTTCTCGCACCACTCGTCGAAGAACCGCCCGTAGTCGTACTTCGTCTTCCCGGTGCGCCAGCAGTCGAAGGCCTCCACCATCATCACGATCCCCAGTTCCTCGCAGACCTGGATCATCTGCGGGGAGGGCGGATTGTGCGAGGTCCGGAAGGCGTTGACGCCCATCGACTTCATGACGGTCATCTGGCGGCGCACCGCGTCGAGGCTCACGGCCGCGCCGAGAGCGCCCTGGTCGTGGTGGAGGTCGACGCCCTTGATCTTGGCGTGGGTGCCGTTGAGGTGGAAGCCCTCGTCCGGGTCGAAGCGGAAGGACCGGATGCCGAAGGGGGTGCGGCAGGTGTCGACGGTCGTGCCGCCGGTGCGCAGTTCGGTCTCCAGGGTGTAGCGGTGCTGCGGCGTCGCGAAGTCCCACAACCTGGGGGCGGGCACGGAGAGTTCGTGGGTCTCGTCGGCCTGCTCGGTGACGGTCGCCGTGGTGGTCGTCCGGGCGGCCGTCCGGCCGTCGGGGTCGAGGATCCGGGAGATCACCTGGACCTCGGCCGGGGCGCCCGACGCGTTGACGACGGTCGTCCGCACCCGTACGAGCGCCCGCTCCTTCGTGATCTCCGGCGTGGTGACGTAGGTGCCCCACCGCTGGACGTGCACCGGTTCGGTGACGACCAGGCGTGCGTCGCGGTAGATGCCGCTGCCCGAGTACCAGCGGCTGCTGGGGAGTTGGTTCTGCACCTTCACGGCGATGACGTTCTCGGTCCTGCCGTCCGTGTGCAGCAGTCCGGTGAGGTCGAGGGCGAAGCCCGTGTAGCCGTAGGGGTGACGGCCGACCTCGGTGCCGTTGCAGTACACGTAGGAGTCCATGTACACGCCGTCGAACTCCACGGACACCCGCTTGCCGGCGTACCCGGGCGGCAGGGTGAACGAGGTGCGGTACCAGCCGAGCCCGCCGGGGAAGAATCCCGTCCCGCTGGTGGTGCCGTGCTCGGTGGTGGGCGTCTGCTCGATGCTCCAGTCGTGCGGTACGGCCACCTCGCGCCACGCCGAGTCGTCGTAGCCCGGCCGCGCGGCGTCCGCGTAGGCGCCGGTGGGGTCGGTGACGCCGCCCGGGTCGACCAGCGCGAAACGCCAGCCGTCGCGCAGTTCGACGGTGTGCCGCCCCGGAGTGTGCCCGGCCGCGGCGCGGGCGTCGGCGGCGCCCGCGAGTGCGCCGGCCGCGGGCACGGCCGTGCCCGCGATCAATACCGCTCTTCGTGTGACCGTCACGGCGGCTCTCCCTCATCAGGACCCAGAAGTCATCACAACTGATCGTGAACAAACAGATTCTGACGAGGCGACACACGCGGCCGTCAAGGGTGCGGAACTCACTTCCGACCCACCGAACACATCCGCCGGAAATACGCCCTCCGGATGTCGTCCCGTCGGCCCGTGTTCAGGGGTGCGCAGGGCGCCCACGCACTAGGCTGGAACCCGAGTGACGCGCTTGTTCACTGTGAGTGTGCGCAATGGAGTGGCGACGATGAGCCCGGTCCACCACCTCGACGAGGCAGCCACGGCACGGGCGGTCATCGACGAGCACGGAACCCTGATCCACTGGAGCGAGGGGGCCCGCCGACTGCTGGGGTACGCGCCCGAGGAGGTCGAGGGCCGAGCCGCGACGGCCCTGCTGGACCACGCCGTCGCCACCGCACCGTCAGTGCCCGCAGGCGACCGCTGGAGCGGCACCCTCCCGCTGCGCCACCGGGACGGACGCGTCCTGCCGGTCTGGCTGCTGGCGCACCGCCGCGACGAGGGCGACGGCTGGTTCGTCGTCACGCCCCTCACGGACGCGCAACCGCCGCCCCGGGACGACCCGCTGCTCCGGGCGGTCCTCTCCCAGTCGCCGTGCGCCACGGCCGTCTACGACACACGACTGCGGCTGCTCGGGATCAACGACGCGATGGCCGGCGTGCTCGGCCTCGTGGAGGACCGCATCCGGGGTCTGCGGATCTCCGAGATCGGCGGCAAACGGGCCGGCGAGCGGCTGGAGGAGGACATGTACGACGTCCTCGTCTCCGGACGGGGCCGTGATGTGGAGACCATCATGCGGACGGGCGGCGAGGGCCGCCCGCACGCCTGGCTGGCCCGGATGGCCCCGCTCACCGACGCCGACGGACAGGTGCGCGGCGTCTGTGTGGCCGCGCACGACTTCACCGAGCAGTACAAGGCCCGCGAGCGTCTGCAACTGGTCAACGAGGCGAGCGTGCGCATCGGCACCACCCTCGACGTCACCCGGACGGCCCAGGAGCTCGCCGATGTCTGTGTGCCCGTGCTCGCCGACTTCGTCCGCGTCGACCTGCTCGACCCCCCGGAACCGGGCACCGAGCCGCCGGCCGGCCGGCCGACCGCTCCGGTCACCCTGCGCCGGGCCGCCCACCAGTCGGTGCTCCCCGGCTCCCCCGAGGCGCTCGTCAAGCCCGGTGACCTCGACGTCTACCCCGCGTCCTCGCCCCAGGCGGACGCCGTGGTCACCGGCCGGACGGTCGTCACCGCGGACGTCGCGACGGCGTTGCGGACCTGGCTGTCCGAGGACGAACGGCGCGGGCGACGCGTCGCCGAGTACGGCATCCACGCCACGATGGCGGTGCCCATCCAGGCCCGCGGCCAGACGCTCGGCGTGGCCGTCCTGACCCGCTACCGGCGGCCCGACCCCTTCACCCCGGACGACGCCCTGCTCGCCGAGGAGGTGACCGCCAGGGCCGCCGTCTGCATCGACAACGCACGCCGGTTCTCCCGCGAGCGCGAGACCGCCCTCGCCCTGCAACGCAGCCTGCTGCCGCAGTCGTTGCCCCGTACCGCGGCCGTCGACGCGGCCTCGCGCTACCTTCCCGCGGCGCGCGCCGGTGTCGGCGGCGACTGGTTCGACGTGATCCCGCTGTCCGGGATGCGGGTCGCCATGGTCGTCGGCGACATCGTCGGCAACGGCATCCAGGCCTCGGCGACCATGGGGCGGCTGCGCACCGCCGTCCGCACGCTCGCCGACATCGACCTGGCCCCCGACGAACTGCTCACGCATCTGGACGACCTGGTCGTCCGGCTGTCCGTGGAGGCCGGGGCCGAGGGTGTCACCGGCGAGATGGGCGCCACCTGTCTGTACGCCGTGTACGACCCGGTGTCCCGGCGGTGCACGCTCGCGCGTGCCGGACATCCGCCGCCCGTCATCCTCCGCCCCGGCGGCCCGCCGCACCTCGTCGACCTCCCCGCCGGGCCGCCGCTCGGGCTGGGCGGACTGCCCTTCGAGGCGGTGGAACTCGACCTGCCGGAGGGCACGGTGCTCGCCCTCTACACCGACGGGCTGATCGAGGGCCGCGACCGGGACCACGACGCCGGACGACGGCTGCTGTTCCGGGCCCTGGAGCAGCCGTCGCAGTCCTTGGACGAGGCGTGCCACGCGATCCTCCAGTCCCTGCTGCCCGTCGGCGGCGCCACGGACGACGTGGCCCTGCTGCTCGCACGCACGCGCGGCCTGGCCGCGTCCCAGGTGGCCACCTGGGACATCCCGGCGGACCCCGCCCTCGTCGCCCCGATCCGCAAGCAGGTCGTCGAGCAGCTGGACCACTGGGGGCTGAGCGAAGTGACGTTCACCGCGGAGCTGGTGGTCAGCGAACTCGTCACCAACGCCATCCGGTACGGGGAACCGCCCATCAGGCTGCGCCTCATCCACGACCCCGACACGCTCATCTGCGAGGTCTCCGACAGCAGCCACACCGCGCCGCACCTGCGCCGGGCGAAGATCTTCGACGAAGGGGGTCGCGGGCTGCTGCTCGTCGCCCAGCTCACGCAGCGCTGGGGCAGTCGGCACACGCCGGAGGGCAAGACCATCTGGGCGGAGCTGACACTGCTCGGCGAGGAGTGACGGCCGCAGCGGGGCAGGTCACCGGGCGTTTGATGTGATGGTGGGGCGTCACGACCATCCTCGGAGGACCGAACTCTGAACAGCCCGCTCGGCCCGGGCGGCCCCGCCGCCGTCGGCACCCCGCTCGCCCAGGCCCTCTCCGCCCCTCTCGGCACCCCGCTCGCCCAGGCCCTCTCCGCCCCCCTCGGCAGCCCGTTCGCCGAGGCCCTCTCCGTCGCCCTGCTCGTCGTCGTCCTCGTCTGCGCGGTGGTCCGGCCCTTCGGCTGGCCCGAGGCCGTGGTGGCCGTGCCGGCCGCGGCGCTGGTGGTCGTCACGGGCGCGATCCCCCTGGACCACGTCTGCGCCGAGGCCGCCCATCTCGGGCCGGTGATCGGCTTCCTGGCGGCGGTGCTCGTGCTGGCCCGGTTCTGCGACGACGAGGGGCTCTTCCGGGCCTGCGGCGCCTGGACGGCGCGCTGGGCGAAGGCCCGTCCGGGGCGGCTGCTGACCGCCGTCTTCGCGCTCGCCTCCGCCATCACGGCCGTGCTCAGTCTCGACGCGACCATCGTGCTGCTCACCCCGGTCGTATTCGCGACGGCGGCCCGGATGGGAGCCCGCCCCAAGCCGCACGTGTACGCCTGCACCCATCTGTCGAACACGGCCTCGCTGCTCCTGCCGGTCTCCAACCTCACCAATCTGCTCGCGTTCACCACCAGCGGCCTCAGCTTCACCCGGTTCGCCGCGCTGATGGCCCTTCCCTGGCTGGTCGCGATCGGCGCCGAATACGTGGTCTTCCGGCGCTTCTTCGCCCACGACCTGGGCGCGGCGGCACCCGAGCCGCGTGCCGAGGAGCCGCCGGAGGTCCCGCTGTTCGCCCTGGTCACCGTGGGCTGCACCCTGGCGGGCTTCGTCGCCGCCTCCGCGCTCGGCATCGACCCGGCGTGGTCCGCGGCGGGGGGCGCGCTGGTGCTGGCCGGGCGCGCGCTCGCGCGGCGCCGGGCCACCCCGCTTTCCGTCGTGAAGGCCGCGGCGCCGTCGTTCCTCGCCTTCGTCCTCGCCCTGGGCGTCGTCGTCCGGGCGGTCGTCGACAACGGGTTGGCCGACGCGCTGGGCGGGCTCCTGCCGGACGGCAGCGACCTGCCCGCCCTGCTCGGCATCGCCGCGCTCGCCGCCGTACTGGCCAACCTGATCAACAATCTGCCCGCGGTCCTCGTCCTGCTGCCGCTGACCGCGGCGTCCGGCCCCGGCGCCGTGCTGGCCGTCCTCCTCGGCGTCAACATCGGGCCGAACCTGACCTACGCGGGTTCCCTCGCGACGCTGTTGTGGCGGCGTATCGTGCACCAGCACGAACACGGCGTCGATCTCAAGGAGTTCACGCGGCTGGGACTGATCGCCGTGCCCGCGGCGCTGGTGCCCGCCGTACTGGCACTGTGGTTGTCTCTCCAGGTCATCGGAGGCTGATGAGCATGCGGGTGGTCGTCTGGCTGGTCGAGGGGACGTGGCCGGCGTGCGTGGACGCCGTGCGCGGGCACGTGCCCGGCACCGCCGAGGTGGTCCTGCTGCACGTCTCGGAACCCGACGTGCCCGGTCTGGCGCACGGCGCGTTCGCCGGACTGCTCGGCCGCGCGCGCTCCGAGCCCGACCCGGGCGACCGGATGGAGACGCTCGGCTCCACCTCGGCCGCGCGGCTGCTCGACGCGGCGGCGCAGCGGCTGGACCGCCCGGCCACGAGGCTGGAACGCGCCGGGCGCGCCGAACGGGAGGTCGTGGCCGCCGCCGAGGGCGCCGACCTCCTGGTGCTGGCCCGCGACGGCGACCGGGCGCACCTCGGTCCGCGCAGTCTGGGACCGGCCGGACGATTTGTCGTCGACCACGCGCCCTGCCCGGTGCTGCTGGTGTGGCCCGAATCGCCGCCGGACGTCGCTACGTTGCCGCCGCCTCCCCCGCACCCGTGACCGCCGCGTTCCGGTAGGCGCCCGGCGGCATGCCGTAGCGCTGCCGGAAGACACGGTTGAAGTGGTAGGCGCTGGTGAAGCCGGAGGCCGCGGCCACGCGTCCCACGGGCAGTCCGGTGACTTCGAGGAGCCGGGCCGCGTGCAGCAGCCGCGCGTCGCGCAGCGCCCGCATCGGGGACCGGCCGAGCTGCTCCGTGAACAGGTGCGCGAAGCGGGACGGTGAGAGGGAGACCGCCGCGGCCAGCGACCGTACGGTGTGCGGCACGCTCGGGTCGGCGGCGATCAGGGACTCGGCGTGCCGGATCCGCGCGTCGACGCCGGGGCCGCGGTGCTCGGCCCGCGCCGTGACGAGCAGCACGATCTCCTCCAGCGAACAGAGCGTCAGCTCCCGTGCGGCGGTGCCGTGCGCCACCGCGACCGCGCCGGCGGCCGGACGCACCGGGCCAGGTGGCGGTCCGGCCCCCGTCCAGCGGGCGTCGGAGAACATCCGCCGGAAAGCAGCCTCGATACGGCTCCGACGCGGACCGGCGCCCGTCGCGTCCGGCCCACCGGGTCCCGCGCCGCCGGCGACCGGCCCACCGCTTTGCGCGCCGCCCGCGTCCTGCCCACCGGGTCCCGTACCGCCCGCCTCCGACCCGCCGGATTCCGTACCGCCGACGACCGGCCCACGCATGTCCGGGCCGCCGGGTCCCGGGCCACCGCCTTGCGCGCCGCCCGCGTCCGGCCCACCGGTATCCGTACCGCCCGCGACCTGCCCACCGGTGTCCGGCCCGCCGGGGCTCGTGCCTCCGGCGACCGACCCACGCCCGCCGAGTCCCGTGTCGTCCGTCTCCGGTCCGACCGCGTACAGCCCGTCGGTGAGCGCGTACGGCCGCAGTCGGGCCACCCAGGCGGGGCGGGCCTGGCAGTGCGCCCACCAGAACGCCCAGTGCCCGGCGCCCGGTTCAAGGGCGTAACGGTGCGCGGTGCCGGGCCCGAGAACCACCAGGTGCCCCGCACCGGCCACGGTCCGGGCCGCGCCCTGTTCGAGCAGCCCGTGTCCGCCGGTGGTCCAGGTGAACAGCCAGCTGTCCGAACCGCGCGGGCGGTCGACGCGGTAGCCGGGGCGCTGGTCGAAGCGGCCGATCGTCACCAGGCCGGGCGGCGGCGACGGGGCGGCAGCCCCGGACAACTCGTCAGCACGCACAGGCATCCTCCGGTGGAGCGCACCGGCCTAGCGTGGGGCACCTGGCACACCGGGCGGAAGGGGCGGTCGCATGGCAGTCGGGGACAACAGCGGGGTTCGGCGTTCCGCGAAGGCTTCCGGGCCGCGGCGGTGGGGGGCCGAGTTCGCGGAGCGGGGTTTCGTGGTGGAGCGCGGTCTGTTCGGCACCACCGAGATCGACGAACTGTGCGCCGAGTTCACCGCGCTGCACGCCGCGGGACCAGTCCCGGGGCATTTCGAACCCCGCGCCGCCGAGAGCGACGGCCCGGCCGACCCGCTGCACACCCATCCCCGCGTCATGCACCCGCACCGCATCAGCGCCCTGGCGCTGCGCCTCCTGCTCGACCCCCGGCTGCGCGAGGTGCTGGAGTCCCTGCTCGGCGAGGAGGTCCTTGCCGCGCAGAGCATGTTCTACTTCAAGCCGCCCGGCGCCCGCGGCCAGGCGCTTCATCAGGACAACTTCTATCTGCGGGTCGAGCCGGGCACCTGTGTGGCGGCCTGGATCGCCTGTGACGCGATCGACCGCGAGAACGGCGGTCTGGAGGTCGTGCCGGGCACCCACCGCATGGACCTGTTCTGTCCCGAGGAGGCGGACCCCGAGGTGTCCTTCGCGCGCGAGTACGTCGCGCCGCCGCCCGGCCTCGCCCCCGTACCCGTCGACATGGCCCCCGGCGACGTGCTGTTCTTCAACGGCAGCCTCGTGCACGGTTCCGGACCCAACCGCAGCACCGACCGCTTCCGCCGCTCCTTCATCGCCCACTACGCGGGCCGCTCCGCGCACCGCATCGGCCGCTTCTACCGGACGCTGACGATGAGCGGGTCCCCCGTCGCCCTGCCGGAGAGCGAGGGCGCGGGGCCCTGCGGCACCGAGTTCGCGCCGCCGGGCCCGCACTGACGGGTCAGGACGGCTCCTCGGGCAGCACGTCCCGCAGCTGCGCCCGCGCGGTGATGCCGAGCTTCGGGAAGATCCGGTAGAGATGGAAGCCGACCGTGCGCGGCGACAGGAAGATGCGTTCTCCGATCTCGCGGTTGGTCAGGCCCGCGGCCGCGAGGCGGGCGATCTGGATCTGCTGCGAACTCAGTTCGGCGAGCGCGTCGCGCGCCGTGGCCGACGGGGTGCCGGGGGTGACGCCCGCGGCACGCAGCTCCGCGCGGGCCCGCTCGGCCAACGGGCGGGTGCCGAGCCGTTCGAAGACCTCCAGGGCGGCCGTGTACAGCGGACGTGCCGCCGACGCGCGGCGCCGCCGGCGCAGCCACTCCGCGTAGTCGAGACGGACCTGGGCCCGTTCGAAGGGCCATCGGTCGCCCGCCGGATCCGCCAGCGCCGCGACGAAGTGCCGTTCGGCGTCGTCCGGTTCGGCGAGCAGGGCGCGGGCCCGGTGCACGATCGCGTCCAGCCGCGGGGACACCTCGCCCTCGGCGAGCCGCGTCAGCGTCGCGTCGAGGACCAGCCGCGCGTCCTCGGTGCGCCCCGTGCGCACGGCGGCGGCCGCGAGGTCGCCGAGGTAGTAGTCGGAGGCGTGGAAGTGCAGGGGAGCGGGCTGCGGGTCCTGGGTGTAGACGGCCCGGAAGCGGTCGTAGGCCGCAGCGTGGTCGCCCTCGGCGAGCGCGGCGGCGCCCAGCGCGTAGTGCGCGCGCACCTGGAGGCTGCGGCAGTGCGGCAGGTCGATGCCGTGCACGGCGCGCTGCACGGTGGCGCGGGCGGCCTCGGTGTCGCCGCTCAGCGCGAGGAGCGTGGCGCGCAGCAGCGGCGCTCCGACGGCCACGTTCTCCAGTCCGGCCTCCGCCGCCGTGCGGTACCCCTCGTCGAGCGCCGCGCGGCACTCCGCCCAGGCCCCGCTCTCGTGCAGGGCCAGCGCGAGCGCCTGGGCGACGGTCGCGTTGGCCCCGGAGGTCGGGGACCGGCGCAGGTGTTCCAGGGCTCCGCCGAGCAGGCGTACCGCCTCGGCGGTCTCGTCGAGCACCCAGGCTGCGCCGCCCGCGACGACCATGCGGGTCAGCGGGACGTCGACCTCGGCGCCCGCCTCGGGTTCGGGCAGGGGTTCGCTCCAGCCGTCGGCGAGCAGCGCGAGCGCCCGCCGCCGGTTGCGTACGGGGTCGCAGCCAGCGAGGACCCAGAGGCGGGCGGTCTCGTCCTGCTGGGCCGGCACCCGCTCCAGGGTGCGCAGGATCCGCTCACGGTGTTCGGGAGCGCCCGAGTTGTACGCGGGGGTGGTGGCGGTGCCGAGGGCGTCGAGGGCGAGGCCGGGATGCGTGTCGGCGGCCGCTTCGGCGACCGGCAGCAGGAAGCCCAGCGCGCTCGCGAACTGGGTAGTCACGGCGAGCGCCCAGCCCGCGCGCAGGGAGGCCTCGGCGAGCAGCTCGGGGTCGTCGGTGAGGGTGGCGACGCGGGCGCTGATCTCCCCCACCCAGCGGGGATGTCCGGCGTACATCGCCATGGTGGCGGCCCGTACCAGGCGGCGGGCGCGGACGGCGGGGTCGGGGCTGAGCCTGGCCGCGCGTTCCAGGGCCGTGGCGGCGGCCGCGTATCCGCCGCGGCGCTGCGCCCGCGCCGCGCTGTCCTCCAGTTCCCGGGCGGCGTCCTCGTCCACTCCGGACGCGGCGGCCGCGTGGTGCCAGGCGCGGCGGTCCGGGTCGCCCGCGAGCGCGTCGGCGAGCCTGCGGTGGGCGGTGTGGCGTTCGGCGTAGGTGGCGGCCTGGTAGACGGCGGAGCGGATCAGCGGGTGCCGGAAGCGTATGCGGCCGTCGTCGATGCGGACGAGTCCGGCGCGTTCGGCGGGGAGCCAGTCGTCCGGGGTGGCGGACTCCCCGGCGGCCGCGTGGATGGCGGGGAGTTCGGCGCTCTCCGCGGCGGCGGCGAGGAGCAGCAACCGCCGTGTGCTGTCGGGCAGTCCGGGCAGGTCGGCGGCGAAGATGGCTTCCAGCCGGTCGGTGAGGGGCAGCGCGCCGCCCTCGGCGGCCTCGGGGTCGCGCCCGACGGCCCGGGCGAGTTCGACGAGGGCCAGCGGTACGCCCGCCGCCTGTTCCAGGACGCGGGAGCGGGCCCGGCCGGACGGTGGACGCGGCTGGCGGTCGAGGAGCCGTCCGGCCGCCGCGCGGTCGAGCGGTTCCACCGTGACGCGGCGTATCTCGCGGGTGAACTGCGCGGGGACGAGGGTGTCGCGGGCGGCGACGAGCAGGGCGACCGGTTCGCCTTCCAGCCGCCTGGCCACGAACGCGAGGACGTCGAGCGTACCCACGTCCAGCCAGTGCGCGTCGTCGACCACGAGCAGCAGGGGACCGCGTTCGGCGGCGTCGGACAGCAGCGTCAGGGCGCCGAGCGCGGTCAGCATCGGATCGGACGCCGGGCCGGTGGCGTCGTCGAGTCCGAACACGCCGAGCAGTGCGGCCCGTTGGCGTACAGGCAGTCCGTCGGCCAGGTCGAGCACGGGCCGCAGCAGTTGGTGCAGTCCGGCGAAGGCGAGCTGCGACTCGCTCTCGCTGCCGCGGCAGCGCAGCACTCGTACGCCGGCCCGCCGGGCGAGCCGGGCGGCGGCGTCCAGCAGGACGCTCTTGCCCGCGCCCGGAGCGCCCGCGAGGGCCACGGAGGCCGTCCCGCCCGCCGCCAGCTCCTCCACCAGGCGGGTGAGCAGGCCGAGTTCGGGCTCGCGCCCGACGATCCATTCGTCACCGGCCGGCGTCATGCGGCACGCCCCGGGAACGTCTCGGAGGTGAAGCGGAGGACCGCGTCGGCGACCCCCCGGGGGTTCTCGAGGAGCATCGCGTGGGTGCCGTCGATGCCGGCCACGCGCACTCCGGGGCGCTCGGCGGCCAGGCGGTCGAGATCCCTGGCGAGCCCCCGGCCGTACGCGGCCATCAGCTCGTCGAACCAGTCCACGCCGGGGACCGGCGGTACGGGTCGCAGGGCGCGCCCCAGCAGCAGCGGTACGGGGACCCGCCGGAACAGGGCGAACAGGTCGAGCGACTCGATCGCGGCGAGCATCTCCAGTGCGCGGTCGCGTACCGGCCTCAACTCCAGTCGCCCGTCCGGCCGTTCGATGACGGAACGCCGGACGCCGGCCTCCAGCAGGTCGTAGGGGATGCCGAGCTGTCCGGACATCGTGCGCTGCCTGGCGAGTTCCTGCGCGAGTCCGTCGGCCGGCAGCGGACCGCGGGCCGACGCGGCCTCCGCCATCTGACGCACCTGGGCGAGCCGCTCCTCGACGTACGCCGGGTCGAGGCCCACGTACTGGTCGGGGCGGCCCCACGCGTAGCCGTCGAGGTTGACCGCGGCCGGTACGGCGTCCGGGTGGGCCAGCGCGTGCAGGACGGCGACCATCCCGCCGAGGGAGTGCCCGACCGGCAGCGCGTCCGGGATGTCGTGCTCCTCCAGCACCGCCTGGATGTCGGCGAGCACCCCGGGGAAGTTCCAGGGTCCGGAGGGCGAGAGACCGTGGCCGCGGAGGTCGACGGCGAGCACCCGGTGGTGACGGGCGAGCAGCGGGGCGGCGGCCGCCCAGTCCGCGAGGGTGCGCCCCGCGCCGTGCAGCAGGAGCAGGGGCGGCCCGTCGCCCCCGTGATCGTGTACGGCCAGTGAGATACGGTCTCCGGTCATGTCCTGACAATAAGCCCCGAATCAGGGCTCCATGACGAGGTGAAGGGTGGCCAGCGGGCCGCCGGGGACCTGCTGGAGCCGTCCGCCCTCGGCCAACGGGCCGAGATCCACGGCCGCCCAGCCCACCCGTCCGGCGATCCGCGCCACTCGGCCGTTGGCGCCCGGGTGGTTGCCGGAGAGAAAGATCACACGCCGTCCGGCCGGGGTCCGCGGGTCGGCGCCGAGGACGTCCGGCCGCAGCGTGTTGAACGCCTTCACCAGCCGGGATCCGGGCACCAGGCCGGCGACGACCTCGCTGGAGGTCCGGCCACCGGGGTCGTCGGGCCCGGAGCCGGGCGGACCGGGCGGGTGGCCGATCGGGGGGCCGGACGGGTTGGTGGTGTCGATGACGATCCGTTCCTGCCAGTCGGACACGGCGGCCGCGGCCACCGCCGCGCACAGCCGCCGCCACGGTACGGCGAGGACGACGACCTCCTCCTCGGCCGCCTCGGCGACGGTGCCGGCCAGCAGGCCCGGCCCCGTCGAGGAGACGAGCCCCCGCAACGACCTAGGCCCGCGGCTGTTGCTGATGACGACCTGCTCGCCCGCGGCGACGAACCGGCCGGCGAGGGCCCGGCCGACGGCTCCGGCACCGATGATTCCGATGGTCATGGTGTGCTTGCTCTCCTCGATGTGCCGCGTTCCGGTGAGGGGCGTCCCGGTCGCGAGGTGCGGCCAGCATCGGCCCCGGCGGCACCGCCGGGTATCCGTCGGGTGACCGGCGCGTTCCGATCGGCCGCCTTGACTCGGGCGCAATCACACGATTTGATCCTGCACGTGCCGTGGTGTCACCCGGCACACCAGAGGTGCGCCCAGCCGGTAGCGGACTCCGTTCAAGTCCGGCCCAAGTCGCCAGGATCGCGGGAAGCGTCCGAGGCGGGGTCGTACTCGCGAGTGCTGGAGCACCATGCCCGACACACGTGTTTCCCTCGTCAGGGGGACGGCCGCGGCTGCCCTGACGCTGGTGCTGGCGCTGGCCGGCTGCGGCGCGGGCGGGGACACCGATGCCTCCCCGAAGGGCTCCGCGCCGGCGGGGTCCGGCAAGGACGCGGTCGAACTCCCGCCGCTGCACGCGGACTTCGACTACCAGATCGGCGGCGCCTATCCCCCGCCCGCCGGGGTCCGTGTCGTCAGCCGGGACCGTGCCGCGTCCCCCGCACCGGGCCTCTACAACGTCTGCTACGTGAACGCCTTCCAGGCGCAGCCACAGGAGCGCGGGCAGTGGCCCGCCGACCTGCTGCTGCGGGACGCCCGGGGCAAGGTCGTCGTCGACGAGGACTGGGACGAGGCTCTGCTCGACATCCGTACGCCGGCCAAGCGCAAGCGGGTGGCCGAGCGGGTCGGCCGGTGGATCGACGACTGCGCCGACAAGGGCTTCGACGCCGTCGAGCCGGACAACTACGACAGCTACACGCGCTCGCACCGTCTGCTGACCGCCGGCGACGCGACCGCGTTCATCACGCTGCTGTCGGCCCGCGCGCACGCCCGGCACCTGGCCATCGGCCAGAAGAACACGGTGGAGCTGGCGGGCGTACGGGCACGCACCGGGCTCGACTTCGCGGTGGCGGAGGAGTGCGGCGAGTACGACGAGTGCGGGGAGTACGCGAAGGCGTTCCACGACCGGGTGCTGGTCGTCGAGTACACGGACAGCGGCCTGCGCAAGGCCCGTTCGGGCTACGGTGACCGGCTGAGCATCGTGCGCCGCGATGTGCTGGTGTCGACACCGGACAGCGCGGACTACGTACGCAGGACCCGCTGACGGAGGCCCGGGGCGAGGTACCTGATTCCTCGCCGGTCTCCGGCGCGCGGAGCGGCCCGTACGGAACCACCGTGTGCCGCACGCGCCCGGACGGGCCGCGGTGCATACTCGTCTCCCTGCCGTCCGTCCGGGCGGTCGTGGCAGGTCCGCGGACCGGTGCGCGCCCGAATCCGGGAGCTCCCGGATGAGCAGGCCCGTACGGAGCGGACGTAACCAAGGGCATGTCCACATTCTTGGCCGGCAGGCACGACGAGCAGCTCCCGGTGAGCGGTGCGGAGCTCCCTCGGCGACGGCGGCTGCCGCGGCGGCACCGGCGTCTGCTGTTCGTCCTGGCCGTGGTCGCGCTGCTGGCCCAGATGGCGGTGGCGATGGTCACGACGGCGGTGCAGCAGACCCCGACGATCGACGAGCCGGTCTACGTGGGTACGGCCGTGGTGTACACGCAGCAGCACAGCCTGCGCTACAACCCCGAGCACCCGCCGCTGGGCAAACTGATCATCGCGAGCGGGCTGGTCTTCGCCCACCCGCACCTGGACGAGGGGTTCACGGGTGATCAGACGGAGCTCGGGCGGCGCGTGCTGTACGAGTCGGGCAACGACCCCTGGCGGATGATGTTCTGGGCGCGGCTGCCGGTGATGGTGCTGACGCTGCTGTTCGGCCTGGTCGTTCTGGCGTTCGCCGGGGAACTCGTAGGCCCGGTGGGCGGGTTGACGGCGCTGGCGCTGTACGCCTTCTCGCCCGACGTGATCGCGCACGGCTCGCTGGCCACGCTCGACGTCCCCGCGTCGGGCTTTCTGCTGACCTCGGTGTGGCTGCTGTGGCGGGCCCGGCGGCGTCCGGTCCTCCACCTGCCGCTCGCGGGGGCGGCGCTGGGCGCGGCACTCGCCACCAAGATGAGCATGCTGCCCGCCGTCCCGGTGCTGCTGCTCCTGGCGGCATGGTCGGTGTGGCACGCGCGCCGGTCCGGCCCGCCGACCACCGGTCCGGCGGAGGACAGTGGGGCGGTCGACGGCCCGGCCGCGGACGGGCCGTCCGGCAGGCGGGGGTGGGTCCGGCTCCTCGGGTTCGGCGCGGCGGGCGCGGCCGGTACGGCGCTGGTGGCCGTCGCCGTGGTGTGGGCCGCCTATCTGGCGGTCGACCCGCGGCTGCGCTGGACGGCGCCCGCGGACCTGCCTCCGGTGCACGGCCTGCGCGCACTGCTCGTCGACGCGCTGCCGTTCCCTCGGCCGTACCGGGACGGCATGCGTGTGCAGTTCGGCTTCGAGAACGCGACCTGGCAGGGCTTCCTGTTCGGCCGTCTCTACGCGGGTTCGCTCTGGTACTACCTTCCGGCGGCGCTGCTGGTGAAGACGCCGCTCGGCATGCTCGCGCTGTGGGCGGCCGGGGCGGCCGCGCTGCTCATGGTGCCCCGGCTGCGGCCCACGGCCCCGTACGTCCTGATCCCCCCGGCGCTGCTGCTGGGCACGGCCATGCTGGGGTCCCGCGACCTCGGGGTGCGCTACGCCCTGTTCGTACCGGTGTTCCTCGCGGTCGCGGCGGCCTGCGTCGTGGCCTTCGGGCGTCGCTGGGCACGCGGGGTCACGGTGGCGCTGGTGCTGTTCGTCGCCGTCAGTTCGCTGGCGACCTACCCCTTCTATCTGCCGTACTCGAACGAGGCGTTCGGCGGGCCGTCGAAGACCCGGCTGCGCCTGCACGACTCGAACGTCGACTGGGGGCAGGACCTGGGGCGGCTCGCCGACCGGCTGCGCGAGCGGTACCCGCGGGAGAAGGTGTGGCTCGTCTACAAGGGTGCCGGCGTGCCGTCGGCGTACGGCATCCACGCGGCCGATCCCCGCACGGCGGACCCGGACGACGTGCACGGGCTGCTCGTCGTCTCGGACACCTCGGTCGCGAAGGCCGACGACCGGCTGGCGGCGCTGCTGGCCACCAGCCGGCCGATCGACGACGTCGGCCACTCGATCACCGTCTACCGCAGGCCCTGAGCCGCCGCGTTCTCGGGGGTGAGCAGGTCCAGCACCCGCTCCCAGCGGAACTCCGGGCGAGCGCCGTCCTGTCGGGGCTCACCGGAGTACGGGTCCCCGAAGCGGACACCCATCCCCCGCAGCCGCTCGACGCTCGCGCGGTAGGCGGGGTGTGACGCCAGCGCCTCGTTCACGCACGGGAGTACGGCGATCGGGACGCCGAGCCCGTACGCCTCGCACAGGGTGCCCAGGGCGAGGGTGTCCGATATGCCGACGGCCCACTTGTTCACGGTGTTGAAGGTGGCCGGGGCGACGGCCACCGCGTCGGGGGCCGGGAACGGACGCGGGTCGCCGGGGGCGCGCCAGGCGGAGCGGATCGGGCGGCCGGTCTGCTCCCGCACGGCGGTCGCGTCGATGAAGCCGAGGCCCTGCGGGGTGGCGATGACGCCGACCTCCCAGTCCCGCTCCTGTGCCGCGGTGATCAGGTCGCCGACGTCCTCGGCGATGCCGGCCGCGCAGACGACGACGTAGAGGAAGGGCTTTTCCGCGTGTTCGCTCACGCGGAAACCCTAAGGGCTGTCCCGTAGTCCTTGGCGGGCGCACGACGACAGCCACGGCACCTCGCCGCGTTGTCGGATCGCCCGAGTACGCCCAGTACGAGGACGGCCCTCCGCCTTGCGATGCACCGCATCCGACGCCACGCGCCGATCCACCAGGGACTACGGAACAGCCCTCAGTGAACGGGGAAGGACGCCCCGCGCTCCGCCTCCGGACGCGGACCGAGGATCCGGCGCTCCTTCTCCTCGATGCGCACGTCGTTGATGCTGGCCTCACGCCGCGTCATGAGTCCGTGCTCGTCGAACTCCCACAGCTCGTTCCCGTAGGAGCGCCACCACTGGCCCTCGGCGTCGCGCGCCTCGTACTGGAAGCGGACGGCGATGCGGTTGCCGTCGAAGGCCCAGAGGTCCTTGCGCAGGGCGTACTCGCGCTCGCGCGCCCACTTCGCGGTGAGCAGCTCCACGATCTCGGCGCGGCCGGTGACGAAGGTGTCGCGGTTGCGCCAGACCGAGTCCTGCGAGTAGGCGAGCGAGACCTTGTGCGGGTCCCGGGTGTTCCAGGCGTCCTCGGCGGCCTGGACCTTCTGGGCGGCGGTCTCCCGGGTGAAGGGCGGCAGGGGCGGGCGGTCCGTCATGGCGATTCCTCGGTTCGGTGTCGGGAACACGACTGAGAACGTCCGTTCTCACTCTGGCTGCTAACCTAGAGAACGACCGTTCTCACGTCAAGGAGACCTCCGCATGGACCGCACGACCGCCCGGGACCAGGCCCTCGCCCGCGCCCGGGAGCAGGCGCTCGACGCGGCCGAGGAGCTGTTCTACGGCCGTGGTGTGCAGAGCGTCGGGATGGACGACATCCGCGGCGCGTCAGGGGTCTCGCTCAAGCGGCTGTACCAGCTGTTCCCCGCCAAGGACCGGCTCGTGGAGGCGTACCTGGAACGGCGCGACCTGCGCTGGCGCGGGCGGCTGGCCGAGCACGTCGACCGCCACGAGCAGCCCGAGGAGCGCATCCTGGCCGTCTTCGAGTGGCTGGGACGGTGGTTCGCCGAGCCCGGCTTCCGCGGCTGCGCCTGGATCAACGCGTACGGCGAACTGGGCACCACCTCCCCCGGCGTCACCGACCGGGTCACGGCGCACAAGGAGGCGTTCAGGGACTACCTGGGCGGCCTCGTGTCCGACGCCGGGCTCCCCTCCGTGCTCACCGGCCGGCTCTTCCTGCTGGCCGAGGGGGCCATGGTGACCGCCGGCATCACCCGGAGCGCGGAGCCGGCGGGTCAGGCGGCGGACGCGGCGCGCGTGCTGCTGGCGGCCGGGCGGCAGGACGCCGCCGGCGGGGCACGGCACGGCGGCAGGGGATGAGGGTGCCGCTCAGGAGGCGAGTGCCGTGACCTCCGCCCGCGCCGCCGCGAGCGACGCCGCCGCGAGCCCCTCGAAGCCCGCGAGATGCGCTACCTCCCGCGCGCGGGTCAGCTCGGCGGCCACCGGAAGGAGCCGCTCGTCCGGCACTCCGAGACTGCGGAAGTAGGCCCGCAGGGAGGGCGTCTGGAAGTCGAGGCCCCCGCGGGGCGCGCCCGGTCCGTAGCCCCCGCCGCGCGCCATGACCACCACGACGCGCGTCTCCCGCAGCCCGATAGGTGTGTGCGTGAGCCGACCCCGTCACCGTGCCTGCCGGCACGGTGACGGTGGTCCGCGGCGCGCGGGCGGTCGCCGAGGAGACGGCGCTCCTGCGGGAGCGGGCGCGTCACGCGGCGACGGCGCTGGTCGACGGGACCGTGGGACTGGTCGTCGCCCCGCGCGGACGGCTGCTCATCGCCCTCACCCCGAGGGTCGAGGACGAACGGATCACGGCGTACGAGGTGATCGCCGATCCTGGACGCCAGCGCCGCCTGGAGCTCGCCCTCCTGGAGCGGTGACGGCCGGGGCGTCCGCCCTCAGGTCCCGGTCACCGTGATGGCGCCGACCGGGCAGGCCCGCGCCGCCTCCCGCACCATGGGGTCGCCGCCGCCGTCCTCGCGACCGGGCAGCAGCTCGCTGAATCCGTCGTCGTCCTGTGTGAAGACGTTCGGGGCGGCCAACGCGCACTGTCCGGCGCCGATGCACACGTTCTTGTCGATCGAGATCTCGATGCTCATGCCCGAAAGCCTCTTACCAGGTCACGGGGAGTTCCAGCATCCCCTGGATCGTGTCCCCGGGTTTGAACGCGATGGTGTCCGCCGGGGCGTCGAGCCGCAGCCCGGGGAAGCGGTCGAAGAGCGACAGCAGCGCGATCTCCATCTCGGCGCGCGCCAGGTTCTGGCCCAGGCACTGGTGGATGCCGAAGCCGAACGCGAGGTGCTGGCGGGTGGAACGGTGCCAGTCCAGGTCGTCCGGTTCCGGGAAGGTGTGCTCGTCGCGGTTGATGACCGAGGTGGAGAAGACGACGCCCTCGCCGGCACGGATGGTCGTCCCCGCCGTCTCGATGTCCTCGACGGCGACGCGCAGCAGACCGTCCGCGATGGACAAGAAGCGCAGCAACTCCTCGACGGCGGCGGGCATCAGGGCCGGATCGGCCCGCAGTTCGGCCAGCTGCTCGGGGTGCCTCAGCAGGGTGAACGTGCCGAGCGAGATCATGTTGGCCGTGGTCTCGTGCCCGGCGACGAGCAGGATCGTGGCCAGCGAGATCAGTTCCTCGCGGTCCAGCGCCCCCTCGCTCAGCCGCTCCCGGACGAGCTCGTCGAGGAGCCCGTCGCCCTGTCCGCCGTGCTTGCGGTCGATCAAGGTGCCGAAGTACGCGTCCAGGGCCTCGCGCGCCTTCTCGGTGTCGGCCGCGGTGGGCCCGCGCAGCAGCCTGCGGGACTGCTCCTCGAAGAAGTCGTGGTCTTCGTAGGGCACGCCGAGCAGGGCGCAGATGACCATGGACGGCACGGGCAGCGCGAAGGCGTCGACCAGCTCCGCGGGCGGGCCCTGCCGCTCCATCCGGTCCAGGAGGCGGTCGACGGTCTCCTGGATGCGCGGCCGGAGACCGGCGATCCGTTTGAGGGTGAAGCTCGGGACCAGCATCCGCCGCTGGGTGCGGTGCTCGGGGTCGTCGAGACCGAGCAGCGCGACACGGCGGTTGCGGACCTCGGCGAACCGTCGTGTCGGCGCCGGGAAGGCGGGCCGGGTGCGGTCCGACGACAGCCGCGGGTCGGCCAGCAGGTCGCGGGCGGCGCCGTGGCCCGTGACGACCCATACGGTCCTGCCGTCGAACAGGGAGACCCGTGAGAGCGGGCGAGCCTCACGCAGCGGGTCGTAGGCGGTGGGCGGGTGATAGGGACACGTGCGGTCCTGGGGGAAGGCAACCGGATCTGTCGTGAGGGGTTCTGTCATGGATGACCTCGCAAGCGCTGGTTCCCTCTTGCCGATCTTCATTAGATGCCCGGGGCATCTAGGCGGCCACGCGAAGTTCGGCCAGATGCCCCGGATCGGCGATCTGTCCGAAGCCCGTGCGGCGGACCTCCTGTTTCCTCGGACTTCCGGCCCGTGCGACGGGCCCGGCGCCTCCCGCGTGGCCTGATCTGCCTCGGCGCGGCCCCCGCGTAATTGGCTTGCGTGGGCGGATCCGGTGGCCCGAGGATCTGCCCATGCCCACGATCGAAGCCTTTCTGCCGCCGACTTCCGCCGCCGCTCGTCCGGTGCGGGTCCAGCAGCAGCCCGGCCGACCGCGGAGGCCCTCGCTCCCTCGGTCGTGACCGCCGCGCTCGTCGCGGGGCTCGTCGCGGGCTATGGCATCGCCATGCCCGTCGGGGCCGTCGCGACATATCTAGTGTCCCTCACCGCACGTACGTCCCTTCGGACGGGCGCCTGCGCGGCGCTCGGCGTCGCGACCGCGGACGGGCTGTACGCCTTGGTCGCCGCACTGGGCGGTGCGGCGCTCGCGGCCACGCTGCGGCCGGTCATGGTCCCGCTGCGGTGGGCCTCGGCGCTCGTCCTGGCCGTGCTCGCGGTCCGGGGTGCGACCGCCGCGGTCCGTCAGTACCGCGGGCGGCGATCGGCCGCCCGGACGGGACAGGACCCGCCCCGGCCGGCCCGCGCCTACCTGGCGCTGCTCGGCATCACGCTGCTCAACCCGACCACCGTCGTGTACTTCGCCGCGCTGGTGCTCGGCAGCGGCTCCGCCGAAGCGGCGGCTCCCCTGGAGCAGGGGGTGTTCGTGCTCGCCGCGTTCGCCGCGTCCGCGAGCTGGCAGCTCATGCTGGCCTGTGGCGGAGCGCTGCTCGGCCGCGCCCTGACCGGACACCGCGGACGGCTGGTGACGGCGCTCGCGTCCAGCGCGGTGATCACGGCGCTCGCCGTCCGCATGCTCCTGGCGGCACCGTGAACGGCCCGGGGCCGCCCGGCGACAGGACGCGCGGGGCGGCGTTGCGGACGATCGGCGTCCGCTCTGGTGTTGAATCGTGCCGACAGCACGACCCGGCTACGACACGACGATGGGACGGAAGCCATGCCGCTCGAGGGCGAGTACGAGCCCAGCCCGGCTCAGTGGGTGCGGGACCAGGTGGAGCTGTACGAGAGTTCCGGCGGGACCAAGGGGACGACGCTGCTCGACACGGGCCTGCCCGTCATCATCCTCACGACCCGTGGCGCCAAGAGCGGGAAGATCCGCAAGACGCCGCTGATGCGTGTCGAGCACGACGGGCGGTACGCCGTCGTCGCCTCGCAGGGCGGCGCCCCCAAGCACCCCGTCTGGTACCACAACGTCCTGTCCGATCCGCACGTGGAGCTCCAGGACGGCCCCGTGCGCCAGGACATGACGGCCCGTGAGCTCAGCGGCGACGAGAAGGCCCGGTGGTGGGAGCGGGCCGTCGCGGCGTACCCCCCGTACGCCGAGTACCAGGAGAAGACCGACCGGGTCATCCCCGTCTTCCTGCTGGAGCCGTCGGCCTGATCCCCACGTCTGCGGGGCCGGACCGCCGGGCCGTCACAGGGGTCCGTACCGCCGCCGGAAAATCTTGGAATCGGTGCGCATGATCCGCCGGGTGCCGGGCACCCGAGCGTCAGGCCCCGCCGCGCTCCCCCGTCGCGGCGGGGCTTTCCGCTGCCCGCGCGCCGCGTGCGGCCGCCCGTGCCGTCCGCGCGTCGGTGACGTCGAGGAAGATCTGGTCGGCATCCGGGAAGGTGTGGGCGACGGAGCGCTTGATGCGCACCGCGACGTCCTCCACCTCCTCGCTGTCGAGCCCGGGGACGAGGTCGATCCGCGCGGCGACCAGTGTCGAGTCCAGGCCCAGCTCCATGGTGAGCAGCGCCTCCACGCTGTCGATCTCGGGCTGCGCCTCCAGCAGGGCGCGGATCCTGCCGCGCTGCTCCTCGTCGGCTGCCCGGCCGATCAACTGGTCGCGTGCCTCGCGGCCCAGCCGGTGGGCGACGTACATGAGCAGCACCCCGATGCCGAGGGAGGCGGCGGCCTCCCACACGACCTGGCCGGTGACCATGTGCAGCGCCATGCCGGCCATGGCGAGGACCACGCCGAGCACCGCCGTGCCGTCCTCGGCGACGACCGTGCGCAGCGCGGGGTCCCGCATGCCGTCCGTGCCGCCCTGCCGGTGCGCCTGGTGGAGCGCCCGCCACAGGGAGGCGCCCTCGGCGAGGAAGGCCACCCCGAGGACCACGAGCCCGGCGCGGTAGCCCCCGAGGGACTCCTCGGCGCCGCTGCGCAGTGCCTCGATCCCCTGGAAGAAGGAGAAGCAGCCGCCCATGACGAAGATGCCGACCGCGGCCAGCAGGGACCAGAAGAACCGCTCCTTGCCGTAGCCGAAGGGGTGCCGGCTGTCGGCGGGGCGGCGGCTGCGGCGCAGGGCGGCGAGGAGGAACACCTCGTTCAGGCTGTCGGCCACGGAGTGCGCGGCCTCTGAGAGGAGGGCCGGTGAACCCGCGAGCAGGCCTCCTACCGCCTTGGCCGCGGCGATCAGTAGATTGGCACCCAGTGCCACCAGCACGGTGATCCGGGTCTTCCGGTCCGATCCGCCCGAGGAGGACGAACCGTCCGATGGAGCCGAGTGGTCCGGGGGAGCCGGATGGTCCGCAGGCGCCGGCCGGTCGGCGGAATCGGGGCGGCCCCGGGGGTCGGGGCGGTCCCGGTCTCGCGGAGGGGACGGCTGCTCCGGGCGGTCCTGGCCACGGGGAGGGGACGGCTGCTCCGGGCGGTCCTGGCCACGGGGAGGGGACGGCTGGTCCGGGTGGTCCGGGGGCGAGCCGTTCGGCCTGTTCGTCGGGTCGTTGCGCACCCCGTCCGGCTTCCCGGGTCCGCGTACCTCACACCGTGGTGGCGGCCTGAATCGAGCCCGTTCACCGGGGCACCCGTAGCAGGGCACAGCAGGGAGGCGAGACCCCATGGGCGAGAGCGCGGGCAACGCGAGTCTCGGCAAGAAGGCGTTCAAAAGGTCCCGGAGCCACTTCGCGGACCGCATCACGGCGGACGGCCGCGACGGCTGGCCGGTGGAGGCGGGGCGCTACCGGCTGGTCGTCAGCCGTGCCTGCCCCTGGGCGAGCCGCGCGCTGATCTCCCGGCGGCTGCTCGGTCTGGAGGGCGCCCTGTCGCTGGCGGTGGCCGATCCCGTCCAGGACGACCGGAGCTGGCGCTTCACCCTGGACCCGGACGGCCGGGACCCGGTGCTCGGCATCCGCTTCCTCGGCGAGGCCTACGACGCACGGGAGAAGGACTACCCCGGCGGTGTCAGCGTGCCGGCCGTGGTGGACGTGCCGAGCGGCAGGCTGGTCACCAACGACTACCAGCAGATCACGCTGGATCTCGCCACCGAGTGGACGGCCCTGCACCGGGAAGGGGCACCGGACCTCTACCCGGAACGGCTGCGGGGTGAGATCGACGACGTCATGGCGGGCGTCTACGAGGACGTCAACAACGGCGTGTACCGGGCGGGTTTCGCGACGGGACAGGAGGAGTACGAGGAAGCCTGCGCGGGGGTCTTCCGTCGGCTGGAGCAGCTGGCCGGGCGGCTGGCGGACCGCCGGTACCTGGTCGGCGACGCGATCAGCGAGGCGGACATCCGGCTGTTCACCACGCTCGTCCGCTTCGACGCCGTCTACCACGGCCACTTCAAGTGCAACCGCTGGAAACTGACGGAGAACCAGGTCCTGTGGGCGTACGCCCGTGACCTCTACCAGACGCCGGGATTCGGTGACACCGTCGACTTCGACCACATCAAACGGCACTACTACCAAGTCCACACCGGCATCAACCCGACCGGGATCGTCCCCCTCGGACCGGACCTGGCGGGCTGGCTGACGCCCCATCACCGCGAACGGCTCGGCGGGCGGCCCTTCGGAGAGGGAACCGCACCGGGCCCGGTGCCCGAGGACGAACGCGTCCCGGCACACGGACGTCCCTGACCGCACACGCAACGGAGAGACCCAGGTGTCCAGGAAGAAGCAGCAGAAGAAGCTCAAACTCGTCTACAAGCCGGTCGGCATGGCGCTGAGCTGGGCGGGCGGTGCCCTCGCCGGGCTCGCCTTCCAGCAGGCGTGGAAGGCGATACGGCACGAGGACGACGCTCCCGACGCCCTGGACAAGGACCGCGGCTGGGGCGAGATCCTGCTGGCCGCCGCGGTCCAGGGCGCGATCTTCGCCGTCGTGCGCAGCGCGGTGGACCGCACGGGCGCTAAGGCCATCGAGCGCTCCACCGGCGTGTGGCCGTCCGCGGACAAGGGCGGCCGGGACTGACACGCACCGGCCCGGCGGGGCGTGATCCGTGACGGAACTCCGTACGGACCACGCCCCGCCGGGCCGGCCCTGTGCGCCTCGGCGTTGCCCGCCTCAGCCCTGTTTGGGCGCCGTCGGGCGCGAGCAGCGCAGCGTGAAGGAGTGCCCGGCCGGGTCGGCATAGCCCCGCTCCTCGAAGGGGCCGGCCGCGTCCTTCGTCTCGATCGGCCGGCCGCCGAGGCCGATGATCCTGCGTTCGGCCTCGTCCAGGTCCTCCACGAGGAAGTCGAGGTGCACCTGGAGGGAGTTCTCGGGGCGCGGCCAGCTCGGCGGTGTCGCCGTCACGTCGCGGCGGAACGCCAGCCGGACGCCGTCGGCGCCGCGGATCTCCACGCGGTTCGCCGACGCGTCCGTCTCCTCGGCCTCGAGCAGTTGCTTGTAGAAGGCGGCGAGCTTCTCGGGCTCGACGCAGTCCAGCACCACGACGCCTGCCGTGACCAGTGCCATGTGTCCTCCGTAGGGTTCCGGGACGGCGCGGCGGCATCCGGCCGCCGCCGCGCCGTCTTCCCGGGTACCCCCGGATTCAGTCCGTCACGAGCCACTCGCCGTCGCGCATGAGGTCGCGGCCGGCGAGCTCCTCGACCTCGCGCCAGGCCTGGACGCGCTGCGGGGTGACGGTGAAGTACAGGTAGCGGGTGGTGAGTTCCCGCGGGTCGAAGCCGGTCTTGCGCGCGAAGGCGTCCCCGACTCCGTCCGGCAGCTCGGCGGCTTCCCGGGCCGTCACGGTGCCCTCGACGAGGACGACGTCGCGGGTCGCCCCGATGCCCAGGCGTGTCCTGCCGGTCGCCCGCAGGTTGCGGCCGGTGGGGCTCTCGGCCGGGGTGGCCACCAGCAGGGTCCTGCCGTCCCAGAGGTAGGACAGCGGGACCAGATACGGGGTTCCCCCCTCGCCGTCGGCCGTGGACACCCAGGCGTCGACGTCGTTCTCCAGCCGGTCGAGGGTGTCCTGCTTGCGCTGTTTCGCGGTGCGGGCGGGCGGGTTCATCGTCGGGCAGCCTCCTGGTGACGACGTGCGGAACGGTTCCGCGACCATCATGATCGAGCGCGGCGACGGGCACAGCTGTTCGCCCCTCTTTCCCGCTGTGCACGCCGGGTTCGCCCAGGGGGTGTCGTTTGGATCAGGTCGGATCAGGCCGCGGCGCATGGTGCGGTGCATCGCAAGGCGGAGCCTCACCCGCGTACTGGGCGTACTCGGGTGAGGCGACAACGCGGCGAGGTGCCGTGCCGGGCGTCGCGGACCCGAGCTGATCCAAACGACACCCCCTACGCCTTCGGCTGCCCCTCGATCTCCGCGAGCCGGGCCGCCGCGGCGGTCAGCAGCAGGTCCAGGGCGGCGGGGTAGGCGCTGCGCCGCATGTCCGCCACCAGATGACGGGCACTCGCCGCGATGTGCGGGTGGCTGTCGGCGGGCAGCCGGGCGTACGTCGCCCGCCACACGTCCGCCTCCGCCTCGCGGGCCGGCCGTGGCAGGGCGACGCTCGCCGCGTCGAGGGCGGCGAAGGCCAGGGCCTGGTCGACGAAGGCGTGGTAGGTCCGTACGGCCTCGGGGTCGGGGAAGCCGGCCCCGCGCAGGACGCCGAGGATCGTCTCCACCGCCTCGATCTCGTGGACGCGGCCCGTGACGCGGTAGGAGCTGAGCACCGCGGCCTGCGGGTGCGCGAGGTAGTCCGCGTGCATGCGCAGGCCCAGGTCGCGCAGGTCGGCGCGCCAGTCGCCGGTGGGCCGCCAGGTGCGCAGGGTACGGCCGATGAGTTCGTCGGCGATGGCGAGCAACAGGTCGTCGGTGTCACGGAAGTAGCGGTACAGGGCGGTGGGGTCGGCGCCGAGCGCGAGGCCGAGGCGGCGGACGGTGAGCGCGTCGGCCCCGTGCTCCTTGAGCAGCCGCAGCGCGGTCTCGACGATCAGCTCCTCGGAGAGCACGACCCCCGTCTTGGTGGGGCGTCGGCGCCGACGGGCGGCGGGCGGGACGACTCGGTCGTTCATGTGCTCTCCTTCCGGTGCCGGAACCTTATGTCAACAGCGTTGACCTGTTAAGTGCCCGAGCAGTTTCATTTCCGGTCATCGGGCCGGTCCCAGGCCCCGGGTGCGATCGGAGCAGGACATGTCGCAGCAGCCGTACGGCGGGGATCCCCCGTCCCTGCGCAGAACCCTCGGCGTCGTCGACGGCGTCGCCATCGCCGCCTCCAGCACGGCGGCGACCACCAGCATCGGCATCGGTCTCGGAGTGACCGCGGGAGTGGTCGGACTGCATCTGCCGGCCATCATGCTGCTGGCCTTCCTGCCCGTCCTCGGCATCGCCGGCGCGTACTCGCGGCTCAACCGGGTGGAGCCGAACGCGGGCAGCGGCTACACGTGGGTGGGCCGTTCGCTCACTCCCTGGCTGGGCTTCCTGGTCGGCTGGGTGAACATCGTGGCCACGGTGGCCTTCCTCGCGTACACCACGGCGGTCACGGGGTCGGCGATGCTCCAGCTCGCCGGTGACGCGGGGCTGCACGACCTGGGCGGTCTGCGGCTCGACCCGGGCTCCACCGCGCAGACCACCGCGGTCGGCATCGTGGTCCTGGCCGCCGTCACGCTCACCGCGGTCACCGGCGTGCGCACCGCGGCCCGGCTGCAGAGCGCGCTGCTGGTCTTCGAGTACGTGGTGCTGCTGGGCTTCTGCGGCTACGGCATCGTGACGGGACCGCATCCCTTCAGCCTGAGCTGGTTCGACCCGTTCGCCATCCCGTCCACGACCGCGCTCGCCCAGGGTCTGCTGCTGTCCGTCTTCTGCTACTGGGGCTTCGACGCGGCGTTCACGGTGAACGAGGAGGTGCGCGACCCGCGGGACGCCTCGCGGGCGGGGACGATCACGTTGGTGACGATGCTGGGGCTGTTCCTGCTGGGTTCCGTGGCCTTCCAGCGCGTCCTGAGCGAGCAGGAGCTGGCCGGGCACGGCGCGGAGGGGCTGGCGTTCTTCGGCGAACGGCTGGCCGCCCAGCCGCTGGCGGCGCTGCCTCTGGTGGCCCTGCTCTTCTCGGCCGTGGCCTCGCTGCAGTCCGGGGTGATCCCCACGGCGCGCGGGATGTTCGCGATGAGCCGGGACCGTACGCTCGGCCCCGTGTGGTCCAGGGTCAGCGCGCGGTACGGGACTCCGGCGACCGGCACCCTGCTGATCGGCGCGCTGGCGACGGCCGTGGCCGGGCTCGCCCTGGTGATCCCCCGGCTCGCCGACATGATCATGGCGACGGTCAACGCGGTCGGCATCGTCGTCGCGCTGTCGTACGCGCTCATCGCCCTCGCCGCCGCCGCGCGCTTTCGCGGGCTGCTGCGCGAGGACCTGCGGCAGGGCATACGGGCGGTGGTCCTGCCCACGGTGAGCGCGGTGGCGCTACTGGGGCTCGGCGGATACCTCGCGTACTCCTTCTACACCTCGGCCGACCATCTCGAAGTCAGCGCGGACAACGGCTGGTTCCTGCTGCTGACCCCCACTGTCATGATCGCCTCCGGCTTCGTGGCCGCCGCGTGGGCGAAGTGGGTGCGCAGGTCCCCCTACTTCGTCACGGGGCTCGGCACCGACGCCGACGCGCCCGGGCCGCTGATCCCGTCCGACCAAGGAACCGAACATGCACGCTGATCTCCTCTTCACCGGCGGCCCGGTCCTCACCCCCGAGGGCCGCACCGCCACGGCCGTCGCCGTGACCGGCGACCGGATCACCGCCGTCGGGAACGCGGAGGTCCACGACCTCGCGGGACCGGGGACCGAGGTCGTCGACCTCGCCGGACGCCTGCTCCTGCCGGGCTTCCAGGACGCACACGTCCACCCGGTCCCGGCGGGCCTGGAACTGACCCAGTGCGACCTCACGGAGGCGAAGACGGCCGAGGAGACGCTCGCCGCCGTCCGGGCGTACGCCGCCGCGCACCCCGACCGGGAGTGGATCACGGGCGGCGGCTGGTCCATGGAGGCCTTCGAGGGCGGTACGCCGACCAGGCAGCTGCTGGACGCGGTGGTGCCGGACCGGCCGGTGTACCTGCCCAACCGGGACCATCACGGCGCCTGGGTCAACAGCCTCGCGCTGGAGCTCGCGGGGGTCACCCGGGACACGCCGGATCCGGCCGACGGCCGGTTCGAGCGCGACGCCACGGGCGAGCCCACCGGCATGCTCCAGGAGGGGGCGATGCAGTCCGTCGGCCGGCTCACCCCGCCGGCCACCGCGGCGGACCGGCTCGCCGCGCTGCTGCACGCCCAGCGGCATCTGCACTCGCTCGGCATCACCGCGTGGCAGGACGCGCTCCTCGGGTCCTTCCTCGGCATGGACGATCCGTCCGAGGCGTATCTGACGGCGGCCCGGGACGGGTCGCTCACCGCTCGTGTGGTCGGCGCGCTGTGGTGGGACCGTGCGCGGGGCGCCGAGCAGATCCCCGAACTCGTGGAGCGGCGGGCCGCGTCGGCGCACGGCCGGTTCAGCGCCGGCAGCGTCAAGCTCATGCTGGACGGGGTCGCCGAGAACGGCACGGCCTCACTGCTCAGTCCCTATCTGGACAAGTGCGGTTGCGCGACGGCCAATCGCGGCACGAGCTTCATCGACCCGGACCGACTGCACGCGTACGTCACGGAGTTGGACGCGCTCGGCTTCCAGTGCCATTTCCACGCGCTCGGCGACCGGGCCGTGCGCGACGCCCTGGACGCCGTCGAGGCGGCCCGGAAGGCGAACGGCCCCAGCGACACACGTCCGCACCTGGCCCATCTCCAGGTCGTGCACCCGGACGACGTGCCCCGGTTCGCGCACCTGGGTGCCACGGCGAACATCCAGCCGTTGTGGGCGGCGCACGAGCCGCAGATGGACGAGCTGACGATCCCGTTCCTCGGCCCCGAACGCGCCTCCTGGCAGTACCCGTTCGGCGCGCTGCTGCGTTCCGGGGCACGGCTGGCGGCGGGCAGCGACTGGCCGGTGAGCAGCGCCGACCCGCTCCAGGGCATCCATGTCGCCGTCAACCGGGTGAGCCCCGACGAGCCCGGACCGGTGTTCCTGCCCGGCGAGCGCATCGGCCTGACGGACGCGCTGACGGCGTACACCGCGGGCTCGGCGTACGCCAACCACCTCGACGACACGGGCCGTGTGCGGGTGGGGGCGCTGGCGGATCTCGTGGTGCTGGACCGCGATCCGTACCAGGGCCCGCCGGAGGCGATCGGCGGGACCGGGGTGGCGCTCACCTATGTCGGCGGTGAGCGCGTGTACGCGGCACCGGACGCCTGATTCCGTACGGCCCGGCCCCCTGCCACACGGTGGGACGGGACGGGCGAGGGGCGCGTCACCTCTGCGGAGGGGCGCGCCCCTCGTCGTGAAGGGCGCGCCCCTCGTCGTGAGAGGCACGGCTCTCGCGTCATGAGGGGCGCGTCTCTGGTTTCACACCCGCATCACGCGTTACGGATGTCACACCATAGATCGTTTAGGCTCTGGGCAGTCTCGAAGCGCGCTTGAGTCGTCAACTACCGGCTCAAAAGGCACAGTTCGAGTCAGCGGGCGTCGAGAGCGATCGCCCGTGCACAGGGGCGGGGGCCTGTGAATCGCCTCAGGAAAGGACGCGAATGCCGCAGGACGTCAGGTTCGACCTCCCGTTCACGACCCCCGTCAGCGAGCACCTGGAGTACGCCCGAGAGCGCCACCTGCGCTGGGTGTGGGACATGGGGCTGGTGCGCAGCCAGGCCGGATTCGAGGAGTACCAGTCCTGGGACCTGCCCCAGGCGGCGGCACGGACCTATCCTCACGCCTCGGCCGACGACATGGTCGTCCTGATGAACTGGTTCTCGCTGGCCTTCCTGTTCGACGACCAGTTCGACACGGGACAACCGGACCGCGCGGACCGGATAGCCGAGGTCGCCAGGGAGTTGATAGCCACCCCGCTGCGTCCCGCGGGGACCGCTCCCCGCGTCAGCTGCCCGATCACCGTGGCCTGGGCGGAGGTCTGGGGCCATCTCTCGAATGGCATGTCCCTGACATGGCGGACCCGGTTCGCCGCCTCCTGGGGGCGCTTCCTGGTGGCCCACACCGAAGAGGTCGACCTCGCCGCGCGGGACCTGGCCGGCACACTGAGCCTCGCCGAGTACGCCGAGTTCCGGCGCCGGACGGTGGGCATCCACCACAGCATCGACGCCGGTGAGCGCAGCCGTGGCTTCGAGGTGCCGGCACAGGTCCAGGCCCATCCGCTGATGGTCCGGATGCGCGATCTCGCCGCCGACACCATCGGGTTCATGAACGACATCCACTCCTTCGAGCGCGAGAAGCGGCGGGGCGACGGGCACAACCTGATCGCCGTGCTGCACCGCGAGCGTGACTGCGGCTGGGAGGAGGCCGCCGCCGAGGCCTATCGGATGACCACCGACTGCCTCGACGAGTACCTCGCGCTGGAGGCGCGCGTGCCGGAGATGTGCGAGGAGCTCCGGCTGACCGCCGAGCAGCAGGCCCAGGTCCGGATGGGCGTAGAGGCCATCCAGCACTGGATCAACGGCAATTACGAGTGGGGCCTGACCTCGGGCCGCTACGCCGCTGCCAAGGAAGGCCCGGCGGCGACCGCCGAACTGGCGGGCAGGGGATCGCTGGACGACCTGCTCGCGGTCTGACGCGCCGCTGCCCGGCCGGAGCGGTCCGGCCGGGCAGCGCCGAGCGCGCGGTCAGACCGCCGTGGCCTGCGCGGCGAACTCGACCGGCAGCCGGTCGAGTCGGGCCTCCCAGGTGGAGGCGGTCGAGGTGAGCTCGTCGGCCGGCACGGCCAGGCGCAGGCCCGGCAGCCGGTGCAGGAGGACGTCGACGGCCGTCTCGATGATGGCCTGGCCGATGTTCTGGCCGGGGCACTCGTGGGCGCCACCGCTGAAGGCCAGGTGCGACTGGTTGCCCTGGACGGACACACCCGCGTCGGGCCGGATCTCCGGGTCGAGATTGCCGGCCGTGAGGCCGAGCACCAGGAGGTCGCCCTCCTTGATGTGGTGGCCGCCCAGTTCGAGGTCGACGGTGGCGAAGCGGCCCGGGAGGACGGCCAGCGGCGGGGTGTTCCACATGACCTCCTCCACGACCGCGGAGACGTTCAGCTGGCCGCTGACGAGTCCGGCGAGCCGGGAGGTGTCGGTGAGCACCAGCTGGAGCACCCGGGCCAGCAGGTTGCTGGTCGTGGTGTGCGCGGTGATCAGCACCAGCCGCAGATGGCTGAGGACCTCGTCGTCGTCGAGGTCCGCGTGGTGGCCGAGCAGTCCGGTGGTGAAGTCGGCGCCGGGCTCCTCCTTCTTGCGCTCGGCGAGCTCGGCGAGGATCTCCATGATGCGGTCGTTGTGCACCACGGCGTCCGCGCCGCCCTTGATGACCTGGGCGCAGGAGACGGCCAGATTGCGGCCCTCGCCCGCCGGCAGCCCGAAGAGCCGGGTGAGCACGAGCATCGGCAGGTACTCGGCGTAGTCGGCCACCAGATCGGCGCTGCCCTCGTCCGCGAACGCGTCGATCTGCTTGTTCGCGAAATGCGTGATGTGGCGCCGGATGCCGCGGCCTGCGACCGTCTGGAGGTTGTCGGTGACGGCTCCGCGCAGCCTGCGGTGCGGCTCGCCGTCCTGGGACACGCAGTCGGGGCGCCAGCCGAGCATCTGGATCAGCGGGGAGGTGGCCTCGATACGGCCGTCCTTCCAGTCCTGCCAGATGCGCGCGTCACGGCTGAACTGCCGTGCGTTGTCGAGCACCCGGCGGTTCTCCCGGTAGCCGAGGACCAGCCAGGCGGGGATGTCGCCCTCCAGGAGTACGGGTGCGACGGCCCCGTACTCCTTGCGCAGCCGCGCGTAGATCCCCTGCGGATCGAGAGCGGCGTCCGGGCCGTACAGACGGGTGGTGTCGCTCGCGCCGCCGTGCGCGACCGGGCAGCCGCGGGGGGCGTCGGGACCGTTTAAGGGCTGGTCGTTCATCGGGGCTCCATAGCGGCGGCAGAGCGTTCCTGCAGGTGGCGTATCAGGGCGATCAGCACGTCACGGCTGGAAGCACGGTCGCGGGCGTCGCAGGCCACGATCGGAGTGTGCGGCGAAATGTCCAGGGCGTCGCGGATCTCCTCGATCGGGTGGTCCTTGGAGTCCGGGAAGACGTTCAGGGCGATGACGAACGGCACGTTCTGCCGTTCCATCTCCTCGATGGCCCGGAAGCTGGAGGCCAGCCGCCGGGTGTCGACCAGGACCACCGCGCCGAGGGCACCCTTGAACAGGCCGTTCCACAGGAACCAGAAACGCTCCTGGCCCGGCGTCCCGAACAGGTAGAGCAGCAGCTGGTCGTTGATCCCGATCTTGCCGAAGTCGAGGCTGACGGTGGTCTCCTGCTTGTCCGCCACCCCGATCAGGTTGTCGACGTCCACGCTGGCCTGGGTCAGTGTCTCCTCGGTGGTCAGCGGCTTGATGTCGCTGACGGACCGCACCATGGTGGTCTTGCCGGTGCCGAAGCCGCCGGCGATCATCACCTTCACCGAGCGGGGGCCCCCGGCCGTCTGCCGGTCGGGGTGGTCAAAGCCTTTGAAGTCCACTGAGTACCTCCTCAAGGAGCGCGAGGTCGGGCCCGCTGCCGGCGCCTGACGCCGGGATGGGATGACGGGCTTCGACGCGGCCTGCGTCCAGCAGATCGGCCAGGAGCACCGCGAGAATGTTGAAGGGCAATCCGAGGTGGGCGCCGAGCTCGGCCACCGACAGCGGATCGCGGCAGCGCCGGATGATCTCCTCGTGCTCGTGCTGCATGCCGGGGACGGCAGCGGCGCGGGAGACGATCAGGGTCGCCACGTCGAGGCTCGACGCCGAACCGCCCGGTCCGCTGCGGCCCCCGGTGAGGACGTAGTAGCGCTCGAGACCGGACGGGTCCGTGGGCGGGCGGGGAGCACTCATCCAGAGTGCTCCTCCAGGCGCGGAGTGGTGCCCAGAAGCTCACCCATCCTGCGGGCCAGGTCTCTCATCTGGTGGCCGAGGAGACCCTGGTCGAGGCCTTCCTTGGCGAGCACTCCGAGGTACGTCTCCACGCCGGCGCGCACCACGAACAGGTGGCCGCCGTCGACCTCGATCATCGCGAGCCGCAACTGCCCCGCGTACTGGGGAAACTGCTCGGCCACGGGCTGGGCCAGCGCCTGGAGGCCGGCGACCACGGCGGCGAAACGGTCCACGTCGTCGGGGTCGTCGGCGCCGTAGGAGGTGATGGCCTTGCCGTCGCTCGATGCCACGAGGGCGAAGCGGATCTCCTGGATGCTCTCCGTCAGATCGCGGAGCGCCCAGCTCACGTCGGTTCCCTGTTGCGTCATGGGACTAGTCGCTCTCTTCAGTGCGGTGCTCGTTGAACTCGGGCCCGGCGGTCTGCTCGCCGCCGGCTGCCGGGTCCCGGTCCGCGGTCGTCTCGCGCGCCGGTTCGCTCTCGCGTCCGGCGGTGGCGAAGGCGGCGAGGCCGGCGAAGGACGCGTCCGGCGGTACGGCGGCCACGTTCTCCTCCGTACGTCCGGCAGGCCTCGGCCGGTCCACCGTCGTCGCGTCACTGCGCCTGCTCCTGCGCCGGGGCAGGCCGCCGGGAGTGGTGTCCATGTCCTCGGTGGTCGGTGCGGGCGTCGTGGACTCGGTGCTCGGCGCGGTCGCGGCGGCGGCCGGAGCCGGCTCGGTGACGGCGGCGGGCAGCGGGCTGAAGTACTTGTGCGGGACCACGACGACCACCGAGGTGCCGAGCCACGGCGAGTCCGCGAAGGTGACACGGATGCCGTAGCGGCGCGCCAGGGTGCCGACGACCCGCAGGCCGAGGTTGGCGTCCTCCGAGATGCCGCCGAGGCCGGGGCCCGCGGCGGTGCCCGTGAGGGACTGCTCGGCCTCGCGCTTCTTCTCCTCGCTCAGGCCCTTGCCCGAGTCCTGGATCTCGATGCCGACGCCGTTGGGGACCTCCTTGCCGGAGACGACCACGGGCTCGGTGGGCGGCGAGTAGCGCGCCGCGTTGTCGAGGAGGTGGGCGAAGATCAGCGTCAGATGGTCCACCAGGCCGCCGTCGACGCCCAGTTCGGGCAGGTGACGTACCTGGATCCGGTCGAAGTCCTTGATGCGGCCGATACCGCCGCGGACCACGCTGAGCAGCCGCTGCGGTTCCTGCCACTGGCGTCCGGGCCGGTCCGAGCCGCCGAGCACGCCGATGCTGGCGGCGAGACAGTCGGCCGGGCCGATCTCCTGGTCGAGCTCCATGAGGCCGCTGGCGACCGCGGGCAGCCGCCCGTGCTCGCCCTGCATCTCGTGCAGGCGTCCGCGCAGTTTGCTGGTCAGCACGTGGATGCGGCTGCCGATGCTGATGACGGCCTGTTCGGCCGAGGTGGAGCGGTCGAACTCCTCCTCCATGCCGATCAGTGCGGTGCGCAGGACCTTGCGCAGCTCGCCGCGCAGCTCGGGGCTCGCCTCGGACTCCCCGGCGAGCTCGGCCAGGATGTCGTCGATGGCTTCGCCCGAGCGCAGCCGCTTGAGCGCCTCGGGCAGCTGGACGTCGGCGAGTCGCGCCACGGCTGCCTGCTGGAGGGCGAGTTGCTCCTGCCAGACCTCGGCCTCGGTGGTGAGGCGTGCCTCGTAGCCCTGGCTCTCGGAGACGAGCCGGGTCTCGTACGCCTTCGCCTCTTCGGCCAGCCGGCTCTCGTAGGCCTGGGTCTCCTCGGTGAGCCGGGCCTCGAAGGCCTGGGCCTGCTCGGTCAGTCGGTGTTCGAGGCCGGATCGCTCGGCCGTGAACTTCCTTTCCAGACCGGCCACATGCTGCTGCCACTGCTGCGAGTGCTCGGCCTGCGAGGCGCGGAACTCACCGTTGGTGCGGCGCAGCTGGGACTGCGTGCGGACGAGGAGGCGTACACAGGCGGCGCCGGCCGCGGTGGCCGCGGCGCCGGCGAACGTGGCGGGTATCTGGACCTGGTCGGGGCCCGCGACGGCGGTGGCGACCGTGCCTGCACCTAAGGCGAGGGGCATCAGCCACCAGCTGTACCAGGCGACGGGTGCCCGCGCCGCCGGGGGCGGAGTGGCAAGTTCCATCTGCATCCTTCGAAAGCAACACGCTCGAACGGGGGGGTGTGCAGGCGCCGTACGCGTCAGGGAACGCCGGGCGAGACGACCGAGTGTGTTCGCGTCAACTCGCAGCGCCGCACGGGAGCTTATCGGGTTGGACACCTAAAGGATCAACTCCCCCACGTGGCACCCGTGAGTGTTCGGTCACGCTCCGGCAGGCACGTCCACGTCGACAAATCCCCACGCCGACAACGCGGTGGCAAACGGTACGGGGCGTCGAGGCCGCCGGATGTGACCGAGCACCAGGGATGCCGAGTGATCTTGATGGGCATGCATGCGGTGCTCGTCGCCTCACCGCCGCGCCCCCAGGCCGTCGTCACCGTCAAGCCGGACAGGCTGGAGATGACTCCGCTGCCGCGCGCGGCCTAGGCCGATGGCCTGTGCTCGCCGTCCGGGGCGGCGAGCACAGGGTCCCGCCCGGAGGCGGCGGAGGCCTGCTCACCGAACCAGTGACGGCGATGGCGCCAGCGGGGCGGCGGCACGTCCTCGATGCGGCCCGCGAGGCGTTCGCGCAGGTCCGGTACGCGGACGCCGTTGACGAGAAGGGTGGCCAGCGCGGTGCCGAAGGCGAGAGCGTCGTCGGTGTTCTCGCGCAGGGTGGGGACGACGAGCGTGCCGGCCGGCGGCTGCGGGCCCGCTGTGTCCGGGGTGACCTCCACGAAGACGCGGTGCCCGTCCTCGGCCGCCGCGCCGAGGGCCGCGGGCAGACGGGCGGGCCCGGTCAGGTTCGCCTCCCAGTGCGCGGTGTCGTACCGGGCGTTCCGGGGGTCGGCGAGCGAGGCCGAGTAGCGGGCGCAGCCCGGGGCGGCCGCCGGCAGTTCGCCCAGCTGTCGCGCGAACTCCCCTTCCATGCATGCGAGTCGGGGCTCAGACGTGCCGCTCGTGCCCCCTGTCGGCCGGCCGGACGTCGGGGTCGGTCCGTCGGACCTCGGCCCGGCGCGGAGCCGGGCGCGCGCGGCGACGATCCGCGCGCCGGTGACGGGGTCGACGGCCCCCGACACGACCGCCGCGGCGACCTCTCCCGCCGCGTGACCGATCACGGCCGCGGGTTCGAGCCCGAAGGAGCGCCACAGTGCGGCGAGGCCGAGCTGGAGACCGTAGAGGACGGGCATCGCGACGGCGGGTGAGGAGAGGTCGGCGTCCGCCCCCAGTCCCTCGGCCAGGGAGATGCCCGCGTGCCAGCGCAGCAGTGGTTCCAGGCGCTCGACGGCGTCCGCGAACGCCGGTTCCGTTTCCAGGAGTTCGTGGCCGGCGCCCGGCCATGGGCAGCCTTCGCCCGGGAAGATCCACACGGTCCCGGCGCCGTCGCGGGGATCCGCCGCTCCGGTCACCACGTGCGGGGACCTCTCGCCCCCGGCCAGACGGCCGAGCGCCTCCACGGTCGCGGCACGGCCCCGCGTCACCACGGCCGCGCGGTGGTGTCCGCGCCCGGTACGGCCGGCCAGGGTGCGGGACAGGTCGGCGTCACGCACCCCGGGTCCGGCACGGAGCCAGTCGGCGAGCTCACCGGCGTACGCACGCACGCGTTCCGCGCTCGGCGCGTCGAGCAGCAGCAGCGCGGGCCCGGTCCGGGGCCCCTCCGGCCGGGGGCGCGCGCGGTGCTCGGTGAGGACGACGTGTGCGTTCGTGCCGCTGAATCCGAAGGCCGACACGCCTGCGGTGGCCGTCCCCGAGTGGCGCGGCCACGGCTCGGCCGAGGTGACCACGCGCAGGCCCAGCGCCTCCAGGCCGCCGCCGGTGCCGGCCGGGGTGACGTGCGGGTGCGGCGGTATCTCACCGTGCTGGAGGGCCAGTACGGTCTTGATCAGCCCGGCGATGCCGGCCGCTGCCCTCAGGTGTCCCAGGTTCGCCCTGGCCGAACCGACGAGCAGCGGCCGGTCCGGGGTGCGCGCGGAGGCCAGCGCCGCGGCGAGGGCACACGCCTCGGCGGGATCGCCCTGCGGGGTGCCGACGCCGTGCGTCTCCACGTAGTCCACGTCCGCGGGGTCGGTGTGCGCCTCGGCGAGCAGGGCGCGCCGGGCGTCCGCGTTGGGGGCCGCCGGACCGCCGGTGCGCCCGTCGGAGTTGACGGCGGTCGACCGGACGACCGCCAGCACCCGGTCTCCGTCGCGTTCGGCGTCCGCGAGGCGCTTCAGCACGACGACACCGCAGCCCTCGCCTCGTACGGTCCCGTCGGCCCCGGCGGCGAACGCACCCCCGCGGCCGTCCGGCACGAGTGCTCCCGCACGGTGCGGGGCGCGGGGCGCGAGCAGCAGGCTCACACCGGCGGCGAGCGCGGTGTCGCTCTCCCCCGTCGCCAGACTCCGTACGGCGTGGTGCACGGCGACGAGCGCGGAGGAACAGGCCGTGTCGACGGCCAGGCTCGGGCCGCGCAGGTCCAGGGCGTGGGAGAGACGGGCCGCCGCGACGCCCGGCGCGGTGCCCGCCGCCGTCCAGGTGTCCGGCGCGCCCGCCGTGACCTGGGCGTACTCGCTGCCGCTGATGCCGACGAAGACCCCGGTGCGGCTGCCCGCGAGGCGGGTCACGGGCAGCGCCGCGTGGTCGAGGGCCTCGCGGGCGACTTCGAGGAGCACACGGTGCTGTGGGTCCATGGCGGCGGCCTCGTCCGCGCCTATACGGAAGAAGTCCGCGTCGAAACCCGCCATGTCGTCGAGGAAGCCGCCGTACGGCGGGCCCACGTGGGGCGTGCCGTCGTGGGGTGTGCCCACGTGGGGCGAGCCGTCGTCGGGCGGGCCCTCGTGCGGCGGGCCGTCGAGGGGTGTGCCGTCGTGGGCCGTGTCCTCGTGGGGCGGGCCGACGTGGGGCGCGTCCTCGTGCGGCGGGCCGTCGTGCGGCGAGCCCACGTGCGGCGGGCCCACGTGGGGCGAGCCGTCGGAGCGTGGTGCGGCGGCGAGGTGCGGGCCGGCGTCCCGGCGGTCGTCCGGGAGTGCGCCGACCGCGTCGCGGCCTTCCCTGAGCAGGCGCCAGTACGCGTCGGGGGTGTCGGCACCGCCGGGGAATCGGCAGCCCACACCGACGACGGCCACGGCGGCCCGGTCCATGTCCCGGTCCATGTCCCGGTCCGCTCGCGGGCCGTGCCACGGCGCCCCGTGTCCGTCGGGCCGTTCCCGCGTCAGCCGCTCCACGAGCGCGTCGATCGTCTGCGTGTCCCCCAGCAGGGTCTCCGGCAGCCGACGTCCGACGACCTCGCCGAGCAGGGCCGTCAGGGTCACCGCGTCGCGCGAGGTGAGACCCAGTTCGGCCAGCGGGCGGTCGTCGGCGATCTCGCCGGGATCGAGGGCGTACCAGGAGCGCAGCCGCCCGGCGACCACGGCCCGGATCTCGGTGCGCGAGGGACTCATCGGGGATCGAACCCCCCTTCCAGGAACCGTGCCCGGCCGGCCGCGCGCGCCGGCTTGCCGTTGCTGGTGCGCGGCACCGAGCCCGGGGGGACCAGGAGCAGCGACGCCAGGCGCAGCCCGTGGCGCGCCGACACGGCGGCACGCACGGTGTGTTCGGCTTCGCGCACTTCCTCCGGCGTGGGTTCGGTGTCCCGGTCGTACTCCGCGACGACGACGAGGTCCTCCCCGGTGCCATCCGCGCGGGGTGCCCCGAACGCGGCCAGCCGGTCCCGGCGTACGAGGTCCACGGTGGTGCGCACGGTCTCCTCGATGTCCTGGGGGTAGTGGTTGCGTCCGTCGACGACGATCACATCCTTGAGGCGTCCGGTGACCAGGAGCCGCCCGTCGTGCAGGGCGCCCAGATCGCCGGTGCGCAGGCGGCCCCGCGGGTCGAAGGGGGTGGGATCGGCCCGTTTCCAGTAGCCGCGCGCGATGTTGGGGCCGGCCAGGCGGATCTCGCCGACCTGGTCCTCCGGCAGCTCTTCGCCCTCGGGCCCGACGATCAGCAGTTCCTGTCCGGCCGGCGGGCCGCACGCGACGAGTTCGGCCACCGCGCCGTCGGCGGTCGGCCCTTCCGACGCCGCTTCGATGCGCCCCGCCGCGAGCGCTTCGGCGTCGCACCGCACCGTCGTGGGGGCCGTCGCGCGGGTGTCGGCCGTCACCAGCACGGTGGCCTCGGCGAGTCCGTACGCGGGCCGGTGGGTCGCCGGGTCGAGCCCCGCGGGCGCGAACGCCGCATGGAAGCGGTCGATGGTCCCCGGCCGTACCGGCTCCCCGCCGTTGATCAGGACGTGCACCCGGTCCAGCCGCAGCGTTTCGGCGGTGCCGGGACCGGAGCGGGCCACGCAGTAGTCGTACGCGAAGTTCGGCGCCGCGCTCACGGTGCCGTCGTACGAGCCGAGCAGGCGGAGCCAGCGTGCCGGGTCCTCCAGGAAAGCGACGGGGTCCATCAGGACGGACTGGAACCCGCCCATGACGGGAGCGACGACGCTGAGGACGAGGCCCATGTCGTGGAAGAGGGGCAGCCAGCCGACGGCCGTGGTGGCCCCGGGGTCGTCGACGAACGCGTGAAGGGCCGCGCGGGCGTTGGCGGCCAGGTTGGCATGGCTGATCATCACGCCGGCCGGGTCGCGGGTGGAACCGGAGGTGTACTGGAGGTAGGCGGTCTCGTCGGGATCCGGCACGGACTCGTACTCGTCGAACCCGAAACGCTGGATGGGCAGGTGGTCCACGGGCACGACCGGCACCGCGGGCAGGTCGTGGTCCAGCGCGAACGCCTCGACGGAGGTGAGGTCGGCGGAGTCGCAGAGCAGGACGGCGGGTTCGCAGTCGGCGAGCACGCCGGCCAGTCGGGCGTCGTGGCCCGCGAGTTGTGGCCTGGACAGCGGTACCGCGATCACCCGGGCGTAGAGACAGCCCAGGAAGGCGGCCGCGTAGTCGAGGCCCTGCGGCATGACCAGGGCGGCCCGGTCGCCGGGCGCCGCGAGGGTCACCAGACGGGCGGCGACGGCACGGGCGCGGGCGTCCATGGCACGCCAGCCCAGGGTCCGGTGCCGTCCCTCGAAGGCGGAGCCGGTGAACTCGACGTGCCGGAAGGCGCACTGCTGGGGGCGCCGGCGGGCCCAGTACCGCAGATGGTCCGTGAGCAAGGCGTCGGCCCCGGGCCGGGCTGCGGTCATGGTGGCTCCAACTCGTGGGTAGGGCAGTGCTGTTGCGCCCTGGAGGCGAGCGGTGGGTGGTCTCCCCCAGCCTCCGCCGACGGACGCCGGTCGAGTTAGACGGTCCGCTGACAGTTCGTCATGCCGCTTCTGTCAGCTCGCTGACAAAGGCGATGTGACGAACCGCACCCTTATGTCCGTCCGCGGCGGATGAGCCGGGACGGGTCGCCTGTCGTATCGTCTCGGAACCCCTGATCCCGTGCGCAGGAGGAGCCCGAGCCGTGGACGACGAGCCCAACGGTCCGTTCAAGGTGTTCCCTTCGGACCTGCACGACCACCTCAGGCCCTTCTTCGCCGACATCGCCGAAGAGGTCGTACGGGCCATCAGGACCGAGATCCCCGAGTACGCCCGGCCGACCGACGACACGTACATGCATGTCGTGCACCAGGGCGTGGAGCACGCGCTGCAGGGGTTCCTGGAGCGGATGGCGAAGCCGGACACCGACTGGGAGCCGGTGAAGGCGACGTACCTGAGGATCGGGCGGGGCGAGGCGGAGGAGGGGCGCAGTCTCGACTCGTTCCAGTCCGCGCTGCGCCTCGGCGCGCGGGTGACCTGGCGGCGGGTGAACGCGCTGGTCGACGCGGAGTTGCTGCCCCGCGAGGTGCTGGCCGCCCTCGGCGAGGCGCTGTTCCTGCACCTGGACGAGATGGCGGCCGCGACGACGGCGGGCTACACGGAGGCGCGGCTGCACGCGGCCGGGGAGCTGCAGCAGCGCCGCAGCCGGCTGATCGACCTGCTCACCGCGGATCCTCCCGCGTCGGCCGAGGCGATCAGCGATCTCGCGCACTCGGCGCGCTGGCCGGTGCCCCGGGCCCTCGCGGTCGTCGCCGTCGACCAGGGGTCACGGCCGGGGGCCGTACGGCCGATCGTGCCCGCGGAGTTCCTGGCACGGTTCGACGTCCAGCCCGCCGTCCTGGTCGTGCCCGACCCGGACGGACCGGGCAGGGCACGGGTGGTCGCCGGAGCGCTGCACGGACTGCGTGCGGCGATGGGTCCGACCGTGGCACTCCAGGAGGGCGCGCGGTCGTGGCGCTGGGCGACCGAGGCGCTGGATCTGGCGCGGCGCGGCATCCTGCCGGGCGCGGAACCGGTGCGCTGCCAGGACCATCTCGCGACGCTCCTGCTGTTCCGCGACGAAGCCCTGGTCGACGCGATGGCCGAGCGGCGGCTCGGGCCGCTGGTGGAGATGCGTTCGCCGCAGCGGGAGCGGCTGGCGGAGACGCTGCTCAGCTGGCTCCAGTGCGGGCACAACGCGAGCGAGGTGGCGGCACGGCTCGCCGTGCATCCGCAGACGGTGCGCTATCGGATGCGCCAGCTGGACGAGTTGTTCGGGGACCAACTGCACGATCCGGCAGCCCAGTTCGAGATGCAGCTCGCCCTTCGGGCACTGACCCTGCGCACCGCGGCCGAGTCCCGCTGAGCCGGGCGGTCACGGCGGCCGGGTCCCGCGTCTGCCGCGGTCGGCCGTCGCCGGCGCCCAGAAGCAGCGCCCCCGCGCGCAAGGTACCGATGCGTGAGGCGCCCGGTGGTCACGGCGACCGGGTCCCGCTCAGGCACGCGGGCCGTCACGCCCTGCGCAGGGTCCGGTTGGCGGCCGCCGCGGCCGTCGTCGCGAGCAGCCAGCCCAGGCACACGAGGACCACGGCCGCCCACTGGAGTCCGCCGCGCGGACTGAACCCCTGCTCCTGGCCGAAGTCGACGAGCGGCAGCACGAGGTCGAGGGTGTAGATCGCGGCCTGGAAGTGGGGCGGCTTGCCCGGGTCGACCGCCTGCGGGGGCCATCGGGTGAACAGCAGGCTGCCGCTGAGCATGATCGCGCACAGCCACCACACCGCCCGCATGGGCCGGTAGCCGTAGCCGAGGGTGATGTCCTGGAGGCCGCCCCACACCCGGCCCGGCCACGGCAGTGTGGTGTGCTGGCGCCGCTGTTTGGCGAGGAGCACGGTGCGGGCGTCGCCGTCGTGACCGTGCAGCCGGTAGGAGGCGGCCAGTTGCTCGTAGGGCTGCGGGGTGAACCCCTCGGGGTCGCGCGTGAGCAGCGGAAGCCGCTGTGCGGCCGGGAGTTGGGGCAGCAGGCTGTCGTAGACCACCCCCTCCATGCGCAGGGCCACGGGCCAGCGCGGCGGGGTGCCCTTCAGCACGGTGACCCGGGTGTGGCTGAGGTCGACGGTGCCCTTCACCGGCTCGCGGAAGCGCAGGTCGAGCTCGGAGGCGGTGGAGCGGCGGCTGATCAGGGCGGCCTGACCGGCGGGCGCCTCGATGAGGGCGTCCTTGAAGGACAGACGGCTGCGTACGGTGATGCTGCTCATGGAGACCCTGCCGCGCGCCGTGAACCCGTCGCACAGGTTGAACTCTGCGCCGACGTCTATGCCGTGGGCCCGCAGCGCGGGTCCGTGCGAGGAGTCGAGCTGGGCCTCCTGGAAGAGCGCGCCGCCGCCCACGCGGGCGTCGCACAGATCGACGGTGCCCTCGGCGACGAGGCCGCCCCGGCAGTTGAAGTCCCCTCCTATGTGCAGCCTGTTGGCCCTCAGGGCCGCGCCGGCCGGGTTGCGCAGTTCGGCGCGTTTGAGGACGACGCTGCCGCGGACGGAGGTGTCCCTGAGGTCGGTGCAGCCGTCGACGCGCAGCCCCGTGCCCGCCTGGACGTCGCCTCCGACGGTGGCGCACAGCAGTTGCAGGGCGCCCTCGCCCCGCCGCTCCCCGTGACCCGTCAGCCGGCTGCCCTCCAGGCGCAGGGTGCCGCCGATCGAGGCGCCGTAGAGGTCGATGGGCCCGCGCACCTCGCACCCGGCGATCTCGCACTTCCAGCCGATCGTGACGCCCACGGCCGACAGTCCGGGCAGCTCGCAGTCGCGCATCTCCAGCGCCCCGAGGGTGGCGCCGTCGAGGCAGGGAGCCTGCTCGAAGCGGCAGCCGTGCAGTCGCAGGGTCCCCGCGAGGACGGCCTCGGCCAGATCGAGCCGGCCGGAGATCGACACGTTCCTGAGCCGGAGCCGCGGCACGTGTCCCGCCTCGGCCTGCGGTGGCGCCAGCAGGAGTCTCCGCACGACGCGGGCCCGCACCTCACCCCGGTGCGTGAACCACTCCCCTCGCCGGAAGGCGGCCCACATCCTCCGCTCACTCCCGCTCCAGCCGGCCGGCGCGAGGCTGCCCGACACATCAACTCCCCCTCAGGTAACGGAAATCCCGTGCATCGCTACCCCGGCAGCGGACGCCACAACCGGAGGTGCCGTGTGACGTCCCCGGCATACTTCCTGGACGGTTGTCCAGCTATAGTGGACAGCTGTCCAAGAAATACGAGACGACGGAGCCCGCTGACGATGGAGACGGTCGCGAACGTGCTGGTGGGGCTGGCGGCCGCGCTGCACGCGTACATCCTGGTCCTGGAGATGTTCCTGTGGGAGCGCGCGCCGGGACGGGGCCTGCACGGGTTCGACCCCGGGATGGCCCGGGCCACCGCACCGCTGGCCGCCAACCAGGGGCTCTACAACGGATTCCTGGCGGCGGGGCTGGTGTGGGGGCTCGTCGCGGACGATCCGACCGGCTTCCGCGTCCAGGTCTTCTTCCTGGTGTGCGTCGTGGTCGCGGGCGTGTACGGAGCGGTCACCGCGAACCGCCGGATCCTCTTCGCACAGGCCCTGCCCGGCGCGCTCGCCCTGGCCGCGGTCCTGATCGCCCGGTGACGTCCGGGGACCCGCGGGCCGCCCGGACCCGCGCCAGACTGCGCCGGGCGCTGCTGGAGGAGTGCGCCGAGCGGCCGCTGACGGAGGTCGGCGTCGCGGCGCTGGTGCGCCGGGCCGGAGTCGGCCGGGCGACGTTCTACGTGCACTACGCGGACCTGGAGGCGCTCGCCGTCGACGCCTGCGCCGATGTCGTACGGGACGCCGTGGAGGCCTTGCACGCCTGGCGCGGGCGGCCCGATCCGGTGTCGGCGCCGCCCGCCCTGCTCGCTTTCTTCGCCGGCCTCGCCCCGCACGCCACTCTCTACCGTGCGCTGCTGAGTCCGGGCGGCGGCGGCCCGCTCGGCAGCGTGCTGCACCGCGACCTGCGGGCCCGCAGTCTGGCCGAACGCACCCTCGTGGGCGCCCCGGACGCCCCGCTCGTCGCGTCCGCCGTCGCGGCCACCTTCGCGGGGGTGCTCGCGGACTGGCTGCACGGGCTGCTGGAGGGCACCGCCGACGAGATCGCCCACCAGGTCTGGCAGTTGCTGGTCGCCCTGCACCGCAGCCGCTGACGGCTCACTTGCAGCCGACGCCCTCCTTCACCGCGGGCCACACCTCGACCCCGTCGGGTGTGCGGACGTACGCCTTCGACCCGCCGGCGGTCAGCCACAACTGCCAGTCGTGGAACCGGTAGCCGGTGTCGCGTGCCGCGGCCGGCAGGGTGCCGTCCGGGTCGTACGCGGAGGTGAGCATCCCGTCCAGGACCCTTCGGGATCGCGCGCGTAGAGCCTGCCGTCCTCGCCCCGGCCGATCGCGAGGAAGCGCGCGCTCTCCCAGTCGCAGTGCGCGGCTCCGACGGAGCTGTGCACCTTCGTGACCGGCACGCGCCGGCCGTCGCGGTCGGTCCAGATCTCGTACCAGGTCGAGTCGGTGAAGCTCGCGGGGAGTTCGGCCGGGTCGCAGGACGCGCTGGTCTCCGGGCCCCAGCCGGGGCGGTGCGGGCGGTCCAGCGCGACGACGACGGCGACCTTGGTGCGGCCGTCGACGTCGTACGAGAACAGCACACGTCCCTTCTCCTTGCGCTCCATCCGGTAGCCGGACTCGGGCAGTTCGGGCTGCTCCATGTCGAAGAAGGCCCGCAGGCCCTCCTCCGGCGTCGAGCCACCGTCACCCTTGCTCCACGGGTCGCTGCCGCCACCCGAGTAGATCTCCGCGTCGCACTCCAGGGCACGCCCGGCCGCACCCGACCGCGCCTGCACCGCACGGGGGCTGTCCTCGCCGTCGTCCTCGCCGGCCGCCTCCTTCACGGGCACGGTCAGCGGACCGGTGTACGGCGTCGCGGGCGGCGTCCCGGTGACCACGAGGCCGCCGCCGTTCCCGTCCCCGCAGCCCACCGCGGCCGCACCGAGCAGAACCATCGTCGCCGCGAGTCCCTTGCGCATGCCCACCCCTTGCCCTCCGGCTGCCGTCTCCCTCCTTCGACGCCGCGACGGCGCGGTTCGTTCGAGGGGCGACCTATCGGGTCGCCTGGAAGGTGCGCCGGTACGCCTGGGGCGAGACACCGATGGCCACGTGCAGGTGCTGGCGCAGCGAGGCGGCCGTCGCGAAGCCGACCTCGCCGGCGATCCGGTCCACCGAGAGGTCGCTGGACTCCAGCAGCCGGCGGGCGCGGGCCACGCGCTGCTGGATGAGCCAGCGGCCCGGGCTCATGCCCACCTCGTCGTTGAAGCGGCGGGCGAAGGTGCGCCGGCTCATCCGGGCGTGCTCGGCGAGTTCGGTGAGGGTCAGCGCGTCGCCGAGGCGGGTCAGGGCCCACGCGCGGGTGGCGGCGGTGCTCGTCGCGGCCGGGTCCGGCACGGGCTGCTCGATGTACTGGGCCTGGCCGCCCTCCCGCAGAGGCGGCACCACGCAGCACCGGGCGACCTTGTTGGCCAGCTCGCTGCCGTGGTCCTCGCGCAGGACGTGCAGGCAGGCGTCGATGCCGGAAGCGGCGCCCGCCGAGGTGAGGACGGTGCCGTCGTCGACGAAGAGCACGTCCGGGTCCAGCGGGACGTGCGGGAACATCTCGCGGAACCGGTCGACCAGCTGCCAGTGGGTGGTCGCCCGCCGCCCTTCGAGCAGGCCGGCCGCGGCCAGCACGAAGGCGCCCGTGCAGATCGACACGATGCGGGTGTCCGGGCCGATGAGCGCGAGCGCGGCGGACACCTCGCCGGAGAGCGACGCGGTGACGAACGCCGGGCCGATGGCGGGGATCACCACCGTGCCGGCCGTGCGCAGCACCTCGGGTCCGTGGTCGACGGTGACCGAGAAATCGGCGTTGGTGCGGACCGGCTGTCCGTCGACGGTGCAGGTCATCACCTCGTACCGGCCGTCCGCGGCGCCGAAGATCCGGCTGGGGATGCCCAGCTCGAAGGGGTACACGCCGTCGAGCGCGAGGACGACCACCCGCTCCGTACGGCCGCCGGCCCGCCGTCGCCGGTGTCCGGCGTCCTCGGCGCGTCCGGCACGGTCGTCCTGATGCCCGGCGAGGTCCCGCTCGCCACGGTGTCGCTCCACTGCCATGGCACGATTCTATCGATGATTGGCAATCGTGCCATTTTCCTGCCGCGCCGACCCCGGCACGCTGGGACACCATGAGCACTGTGAACACGATGCGAGCCATCAGCCAGGAGGTTCTCGGCGGTCCCGAGGTCCTCAAGGAAGTACGGGTGGAGCGCCCCGAACCCCGCGCCAACGAGGTACTGGTGCGGGTGCACGCCGCCGGCGTCAACCCGACCGACTGGAAGCACCGCGCCACGGGCGGCTTCCTCGGCGAGCCGCCCTTCGTCCTCGGCTGGGACGTCTCCGGCGTCGTCGAGGCGACCGGCGTCGGCGTCGCCCTCTTCAAGCCGGGGGACGAGGTCTTCGGCATGCTGTCCTACCCGTGGGGCCACGGCTCGCACGCCGAGTACGTGACCGCGCCGGCCCGCACCTTCGCGCACAAGCCGGCCGGCATCGACCACGTCCAGGCGGGGGCGCTCCCGCTGGTGTCCCTGACCGCGTGGCAGGCACTCGTGGAGACGGCGGACGTGCGGCCCGGACAGCGGGTGCTGATCCACGCCGCGGCCGGCGGCGTGGGGCACGTGGCCGTGCAGGTCGCCAAGGCGCGCGGCGCGTACGTGATCGGCACGGCGAGCGCGGGCAAGCACGACTTCGTGCGAGGCCTGGGCGCGGACGAGCTGATCGACTACCGGGACACCGACTTCGCCGAGGCGGTCCGGGACGTCGACGTCGTACTGGACACCATCGGCGGCGACTACGTGCAGCGTTCGCTGCGCACGCTGCGCGAGGGCGGAATCCTCGTGACGATCCTGCCGCGTGGCTCGAAGGAGCTCCCGGCCCAGGCCGAGAAGGCCGGGGTGCGCGCGACCGAGATGCTCGTCGACGCCGACCACGCCGGGATGAAGGCGGTCGCCGAGCTGGTGGAGGCGGGCAGGCTGCGCGCCTCGGTCGCCGAGACCTTCCCGCTGGCGGACGCCGCCGAGGCGCACGCGCTCGGTGACACCGGGCGGACGACGGGGAAGCTGGTGCTCGTCGTCGCCTGACCCAGGCCGGGCGAGCAGGTCGCGGTAGCGCGCCGCGCCCGCGACCTGCTCCTCCGGCACCAACGTCCGTGCCTTCAGGGCGACTTGGCAACCGTGGCGCGAGGGGCGGACGGAACCGCACCGTCCTCCCGCGCCACGCGTCCGCGGCGCGACTCGCCGATTAAATCGAAGACATATGTCAATCGAACATGCTGGAATTCACTCCATCGGGGGTAACTTGCAGAGCAAGGAAGAGCTCTGCAACCACCGGCGGCCCGGCAGCGTGTCCTCACGCGCCGGACGCCGTCGCCCGGCTCCCGGTCTCACTGGCCCCTGCCCTCGGCAGCGGGCCGGCTGCCGGTTGGAGGTGAAGTCTTCGTGCCGCACGACCCCGCACCCCCGACCCGGCATCTGCGTATCCACCAGGACCGCGGACATGTCGTCCTGGAGTTCCACGGGGAGATCGACATCCTCGCCGCGCTGGAGATCACCCCGGCCCTGGACGCCGTCACCGGCGGCCCGGCACCGCAGGTCGTCATCGACCTGCGGCCCGCCGACTTCTTCGACTGCTCGGGCCTGCGCCTGCTGTACCGCGCCAGGCGGCGCGTCCTCACCCGCGGCGGGCGGCTGCACCTCGTCTGCACCCAGCCGCTGACGCTGCGCGTCCTGCGGGCGACCGGTCTCGCACGCCTGCTGCCGCCCTCCCCGTCCCTCGACGAGGCGTTCAGCCGCGCGGAGGCTACTTCCGGATCCTTGTGACCTGCCCCGCGCCGACCGTACGGCCGCCCTCACGGATGGCGAACTTCAGCCCCTCCTCCATGGCGATCGGCTGGATCAACTGGACCTGCATGGTGGTGTTGTCGCCCGGCATGACCATCTCGGTGCCCTCGGGCAGCGTCACCACCCCGGTGACGTCCGTGGTGCGGAAGTAGAACTGCGGGCGGTAGTTGTCGAAGAAGGGCGTGTGCCGGCCGCCCTCGTCCTTCGAGAGGACGTAGGCCCGCGCCTCGAACTCCGTGTGCGGCGTGACCGATCCGGGCTTGATGACGACCTGCCCGCGCTCCACGTCCTCCCGCTTCACACCGCGCAGCAGCAGTCCCACGTTCTCCCCCGCACGCCCCTCGTCGAGGAGCTTGCGGAACATCTCGACGCCGGTCACCGTGGTCTTCGTCTTCTGCTCGTGGATACCGATGATCTCGACCTCGCTGTGCACCTTCAGCACGCCGCGCTCGATGCGGCCGGTGACGACCGTGCCGCGGCCCGTGATGGTGAAGACGTCCTCGATCGGCATCAGGAACGGCCGGTCCACATCGCGCACCGGCTCGGGCACGAACTCGTCCACGGCGGCAAGGAGTTCGAGGATGGAGACACTCCACTTCGGGTCGCCCTCAAGGGCCTTGAGCGCGGAGACCTGGACCACGGGCACGTCGTCGCCCGGGAATTCGTACTCGGTGAGGAGCTCGCGCACCTCCAGCTCGACGAGCTCCAGGATCTCCTCGTCGTCCACCATGTCCGTCTTGTTGAGCGCGACGACGATGTACGGAACACCGACCTGCCGTGCCAGCAGCACGTGCTCCTTGGTCTGCGGCATCGGCCCGTCGGTGGCCGCGACGACCAGGACCGCGCCGTCCATCTGCGCGGCGCCCGTGATCATGTTCTTGATGTAGTCCGCGTGGCCCGGACAGTCGACGTGCGCGTAGTGCCGGTGTTCCGTCTGGTACTCGACGTGGGCGATGGAGATCGTGATGCCGCGCTGGCGTTCCTCGGGGGCCTTGTCGATCTGGTCGAACGGCGTGAACGGGTTCAGGTCGGGGAACCGGTCGTGCAGCACCTTGGTGATGGCCGCGGTGAGCGTCGTCTTGCCGTGGTCGATGTGACCGATGGTGCCGATGTTGACGTGCGGCTTGGTCCGCTCGAATTTCGCCTTCGCCACTGCGAGCCCTCCTGATCACCTGGGTGACGCCGAGCGTTGCTCGCGGCTTCCCGGCCGGGCACCAGGCCGCTTCCCCGGCCCTGCGGACGGGCGGGAAGTTCCGCTCCCTCCTGTCTATTCGCTCTGGGGCGCGTCGAACAGGGCGCTGACGGACTCACCGTTGTGAATGCGCCGCACCGCCTCGGCGAGCGCCGGCGCGATCGACAGGACGCGGAGCTTCTCAGTGTGTTCCTCGACCGGGACCGGCACGGTGTTCGTGCACACGATCTCCAGGACGTCGCTCTGCTCGCTGAGCCGCTTGAGCGCGCCGGCCGCGAACAGCCCGTGGGTGCAGGCGACCCGGATCGACCGGGGGCCCAGTTCCCGCAGCCTGTCCAGGAGTTCGAGGACGGTGCTGCCCTTGGCGATCTCGTCGTCCAGCACGATCACATCGCGTCCGGCGATCTCTCCGATGACGGAACTGATGCGCACGCGGTCGTCGGCGAACCGCTGCTTGGCGCCGGCGGCCACCTGCGCCCCGAGCAGCCGCGCGAACGCCGCGGCCTCCTTGGCGTTGCCCAGGTCCGGCGACACCACGGTCGTACGCGACAGGTCGTGGCCGCGGAAGTGCGCCGCCAGCTCGCGCAGGGCGTGCAGATGGTCCACCGGGACCGAGAAGAAGCCGTGCACCTGCGGAGAGTGCAGCGTCATCGCGAGGACCCGGCTCGCCCCGGCCGCCACCAGCAGGTCCGCCACGAGCCGGCCGCCCATGGAGATCCGGGGCATGTCCTTCTTGTCCGAGCGGGCATACGAGTAGTGGGGCATGACCACGGTGATCCGGCCCGCCGACGCGCCCCGCGCCGCGTCGCACATCATCAGCAGCTCGACCAGGTGCTCCTGCACCGGCGAGACCAGCGGCTGCACGAGGAAGACGTCACGCTCACGACAGTTCGCCTGGAGCTGGACCTCCAGGCAGTCGTTGGCGAACCGGCTGACGCGGGTCGGGCTGAGGGGGACACCGAGATGGGCGCAGACCTCCGCGGCCAGCTCGGGATGGGCACTACCGCTGAACACGGCGATGTCACGCACGACCGCTCCTCGCATGATCGAACCGGGCCGTGGCGCCGTGCGGCAAGATCGGCCCGGGGTGCGTGTTTCATGCTACTGGGGACCTCCCGGTCACTCGACCGGGGCCAAATTCGGTTGCGGACGACCGCCCGGACCGCGCCATGATGACGGCGTCAGAGCCGCCCGGCCCCCAGGAGAACGACATGCGCCGATTCCTCGGAACACCTCAGCGCCCCCACCGGACGACTGTTCCCGAGGACTCGACCACACATGCACACCCTGAACATCGGAATTCTGGCCCACGTCGACGCGGGTAAGACCAGCCTCACGGAGCGGCTGCTGTTCGACGGCGGCTCCATCGACCGGCTCGGCAGCGTCGACGCCGGTGACACCCGTACGGACGACGGGGCGATCGAGCGGCAGCGCGGAATCACGATCCGCTCGGCCGTCGCCGCCTTCCGCGCCGGGGACGTCCAGATCAATCTGATCGACACCCCCGGACACTCCGACTTCATCGCCGAGGTCGAGCGCGCCCTGGAGGTCCTGGACGGGGCGGTGCTGCTGCTCTCCGCCGTCGAGGGCGTGCAGGCGCAGACGCGCGTCCTGATGAGGACGCTGCGGCGGCTCGGCCTGCCCACCCTGGTCTTCGTCAACAAGATCGACCGGGCGGGGGCGCGCGAAGGCACGCTCCTCGACGACGTACGGCGGCTCCTCACGCCGTACGTGGTCCCGCTCAGCCGTGTCAGCGCCCTCGGCACACCGGACGCCCGGGTCCTGCCCCGGCCGCTCGACGACGTCGCGGCCGGCACGCTCGCCGAGGTGGATCCCGGTGTGCTGGCGGCACTGGTCGACGGTCCGCCGCCGACCCCGGACGAGCTGGCGGCCGCCCTCGCCGCGCGGACCGTCGACGGCTCGGTCCATCCGGTCCTCTTCGGTTCGGCGATCGGCGGGCAGGGCGTGGCGGATCTGGTCGCGCAACTGATCCGGCTGGTCCCCGGCCCGACCGTGGTGCCGCCCTCCTCCGGTGAGCCGCGCGGCACGGTGTTCGCCGTACGGCCGGGGCCGGGCGGCGACCGCACGGCCTGGCTGCGCCTGTACGAGGGCGAGGTGACGCAGCGTCAGCGGCTCGTGTTCCGGCGGCGGGAGCCGGACGGCCGGACCGCGCAGGTGCCCGGCCGGGCGCTCGGCATGCAGGTGGTCGGACGGCCGGAGGCCGACCGCCTCACCCCGGGGAACATCGCCGTGCTCCGTGGTGCGGGCGCGCTCCGCGTCGGCGACCGGCTCGGCCCGTCCGGTGACCGGGCGCCGCAGTTCGCCGCCCCGACCCTGGAGACGCTGGTCCGGGCCAGGCGTCCCGAGCAGGCCGCCGCACTGCGCGCCGCGCTGCTGGCCCTCGCCGACCAGGACCCGCTGCTGCACGCCAGGCCCGCCGCGTCGGGCAGTACCGCGCTGCTGCTGTACGGGGAGGTCCAGAAGGAGGTCCTCGCGGCCACGCTCGCACAGGACTTCGGCATCGAGGCCGACTTCGAGCCGAGCCGGGTACGGCTGCTGGAGCGCCCGGTGGGCACCGGTGCGGCGTGCGAGGAGATCCAGCGACACGGGCACGTCGGGTTCTGGGCGACGATCGGGCTGCGGGTCGAACCGGGACCGCGCGGCTCCGGCGGAGTCTTCACGTACGAGACGGAACTCGGCGCGCTGCCCCGGGCGTTCCACCAGGCGATCGAGGACACGGTGCACGCCACGCTGCTGAGCGGCCCCCGCGGCCGGCCGGTGACGGACTACCGGGTCACGCTCGTCCGCTCCGGGTTCGCGGCGCCGATCAGCACGGCGGCCGACTTCCGGGGGCTGACCCCGGTCGTGCTGCACCGGGCCCTGGAACGGGCGGGGACCCGCGTCTACGAGCCGTACCACGCCTTCGAGGTGGAGATCCCGCTCGACGCCCTGGCCGCGGTGACGGCCCAGCTGGCGGCGTGCGGTGCGGAGTTCGGGGCCACGACCGGCGGCCGCACCTCGTGGCTGGTCACGGGTGAGCTGCCCGCCGGCAAGGTGCGGGACGTCGAGGTGCGGCTCCCGGGGCTGACGCACGGCGAAGGGGTCTGGTGGTCGCGTGTGTCCGGCGACCGTCCCGTCCGGGTCGCGCGCTGACCGATGCATCGTGCGGAGCGGGGGCTCCGGCCGGTGCCGTAGGTGGAGGCGGACACCGTGCGTCCGCGGCGTACGGCGAACCGCGGCGACGCCGGTTCCCGGCCCGACACGCGGGCCTGTCAAGGCAGTTGGGGGGTACCCGGGTCGTCGAAAGGAGGACCGTCGACATGACGACGTCCATCAAACGCATGCCCGGTTGGGCGAAGGTGGTCAGCGCCTTCGTGCTGGTGCTCGTGGTGCTGTTCGCCGGGGTGCGGCTGGCCCTTCTGCCGGGGCTGCACGACGTGTTCGGCACCGAGACCCACGACCGGTCGGGTCCCGCGCTGCTCAAGTCGATCCAGGACATCAGCCGTTACGACGCCGCGTCGGGCAACTTCCAGGTGGTCGTGGACCTGGAGAAGGACGCCAAGTATCTGCCCGACGCGATCCGCGGCACCCGCACGCTGTACGTGGGCGCCGGCACGGTCGACGCGTACGTCGACCTCGGCAAGCTCGGCGAGAAGGACGTGACGGTCGACAAGGACCGCACGTCGGCCACGCTCCGGCTTCCGCACGCCGCGCTGGGCAGGCCCGCGCTCGACCCCGACCACTCGTACGCCGTCTCCAAGCAGCGTGGCCTCCTCGACCGGCTCGGTGACGTCTTCTCGGACAACCCGAACGACGAGCGGGCGGTCCAGCGGCTCGCGGCCAAGCACATCGGTGAGGCGGCGAAGGACAGCCGCCTGACCGCGCGCGCCGAGGAGAACACCACCGGCATGCTCCAGGGCCTGCTGCGCTCCCTGGGCTTCGAGGAGGTGACGGTCACCTACGGCGCGTGAACCGGTCCTGCCGACGGCAGGCGGACGCCACGGCCTGGTCCGGCCTGGTCCGGAGGGCATCCTCTAGGAGAGGATGCCGGGCAGTGCCAGTGCGCCGATGAGGGTCGCGCCCGCCAGCGTCCAGGCCACGTAGTCACCGATGTGGCCCGACTGGAGGCGCCGCAGCGGCTCGGTCCACGGCTGCTCGCCGAACGGCTCCGGACGGGACACGGCGAGCGCGGCCAGGCCCAGCGCCAGCACGGTCGAGAGCAGTCCGAGGAGCGCACCGGCGGGTGTCCAGTGGGGCGAGGTGACCGCCCCGCCGGATCCCGCCTCGCTCACGGCGTGCCCCACCAGGCGCGCGACGCCCGGCACCGCGCCGACGGCGAGGGAACCGGCCAGCAGCAGAGCGGGAACCACGGTCATCGTGTCCGGTACCCGGCTCAGCCGGTGCCGGGTCTCCGGCTCCTCACGGATGCCGGTGGTCTCGTACGCGGACACGTCGCGGGGTTCGGGACCGGCCCCGAGGAACACGCGCGCGGCGACCCGCAGCACGGCGCCCGCGGTCACCGCCGACACGACGACGAACACCACGGTCAGCGGGCCGCCGACCGCCTCTTCCGTGACCGCCTTGCCCAGCCCGGTGCCGAAGGGCGGCAGTCCGGCGAGGCCGAGCGCGCCGAGGGCGAACAGCACGGCGACCCCGCGCAACGACCGGGCGCGGCCGTACAGCGCGTGCTCGTCGACGCTGCCGTACCGGTCGAGCAGGATGCCCGTGCAGGCGAAGAGGGCGGCCTTCACGCCGGCGTGCCCCAGGATGTACAGCGCGGTCCCGTCGTCGGCCTCGGGGGTGAGCGAACCGATGCCGATCACGAAGAGCCCCATGTGGGCGACGGTCGAGTAGGCCAGCAGTCGTTTGATGTGCCGCTGGTACCAGCACATGACGGCGCCGACCACCCCCGTGAGCACGCCGAGGACGACCAGTGCGCGTTCCACGTCGGCCGCCGGGATCCCGCCGGGTCCGTCGAACACCGTGCCGTACACCCGCCACACGCCGTACGCGCCCATTTCCACCAGCACCCCGGACAGCAGCATGCACACGGGCGTGGGGGCCACGGCGTGCGCGTCCGGCAGCCAGAAGTGGAAGGGCACGGCCGCGGCCTTGACCAGCAGGCCGGTCAGCACGAGCACGAAGGCGGCCAGGGTGAGGGCGTCCGGCCCTCCGTGCGCGTCGAGCCCCCGGCCGATCTTCACCATGGCGAGCTCGCCCGTGCGCGCGTAGAGCAGGGCGATGCCGAGCAGCATGGCGTACGCGCCCAGGGAGTTGACGACCCCGAAGGTCAGCGCGCCCTGCACGGCCTTCGCCTCCTCGACGCGATGTCCGGTGAGCGCGTAGGCCACGACGCTCATCAGCTCGAAGAAGACGAACGCGTCGAAGAGGTCGCCCGCGACGGCGAAGCCGCACATGCCGGTCTGGAACAGCAGCATCAGCGCGGGGAAGGAGCCCGCGTGGCGGCGCGGCGGTTCGTCGAAGTAGCGCCACGAGTACACCAGCGCCGCGAGGGTCAGCAGGGAGGCGAGCGCGGCCATGCCCAGCCCCGGTCCGTCCCCGACGAGGACGATGCCGACGCTCTCGCCGTCCTTCGGCGCCCAGCCGCCCACCCATTCGACCAGCGGGGGCGAGGAGTTGAGCAGCAGGACGATCGCGAGGGCCGCCGTGCCCGCGGAGACGAGACAGCCCACCGGTTCGGCGACGGGGCGCGGCAGCCGGCGGCCGCCCGCGACCAGCAGTGCGGCTCCGAGCAGCGGTGCCGCGACGAGCAGGGGAAGCAGGTGGTTCATCAGCCGCGCAGCTCCGAGAGCTCGTCGGGGTCGACGGTGCCGTGGCGTTTGGAGACCTGGATGACGAGGGCCAGCAGCAGCGCGGTGACGGTCGCACCGACGACGACGTCGGTGAGGGCGAGGGCCTGCACGACGGGGTCGACGACGGGGCGCGACCCCGGTTCGATGTCGGAGAAGACGGGCGCGGTGCCGCCGTCGCGATAGCCGACGGCGAGCAGCAGGACGTACGTGGCGGACTGGCAGACCGCGAGGCAGCCCACGGCGTGGATGAGGTTCCGGCTGGTGGCGATCCCGTAGCAGCCGATCAGGAAGATCCACACGGCGACGAGGTACGGCAGTACGGACATCACGAACCGCTCTCCTTCTCGATCTCCACGGCCTGGTCCAGGAAGCGGGCGAGCAGCACGACGACCGCGCAGGCGACCTCCATGCCGATGGCCGCGTTCAGGAGGGGGACGGTCCCGCCGGACGCCAGGGTGTTGAACGTGCCGTGCGGCAGGAGGGTGTTGGCGAGGAACGCCGTCCCGCCGAGCAGCCCCGCGAGGCCCGTGACGAGGTAGGCGGAGGCGGCGAGCGAGTCGCCCACCTCGTAGAGACCGATCGGGCGGAGGTTCTCCAGGGCGCGGTAGTCGGCTCCGAGGTACAGCAGATGCAGCGCGGTCGCGGCCACCACCCCGCCCTGGAAGCCGCCGCCGGGACTGAGTTGTCCGTGCGCGACGACGTACAGGCCGGTGAGCAGCGCGACGGGCAGCACGATCAGCGCGTACCGGCGCACCGGGAGGGCCACCGCGGCGGGTTCCGGTGCGGCGCGCCGCTCGTCGCGGGTCTGGCGCAGCAGGACGACCGTGCCGATCACGCAGGCGAACAGGATGCCCAGTTCGCCGAGGGTGTCGAAGGCACGCTGATCGAAGTTGACGGACGCGATGGTGTTGGCGGTCTGCCGGGCGAGCGACTCGCGGACCACCCGATCGCCGTACGGGTGCGTGGCACCGCCGAAGGGCGGCAGCGCCGGGCAGGCGGCGACGAGGAGCGCCGCCAGACCCGCGCCGCCGACGGCCAGGACCCACCGCCGCACGCGTCGCGTCACCGCGTCCTCCCCTTGCCGCGCTCGCGCCGTCGGACCTTGCGCACCGACAGCATCAGCAGCAGCGGTGTCAGCGCGGAGCCCACGGCCAGTTGCGAGAGGGCCACGTCGGGGGCCTGGAGCACGGTGAACAGGACGGCCAGGGCCGTACCGAGCACCGCGAGGACGAGGGCCTGGCGCTCGGGATCGCGCACGGCGACGGCCGCGGTGGCGCAGGCGGCGACGAGCAGCAGCGCCACCACGATCAGCGGGTCATCCATGACGGCTCCCGGGGAATCCGCCGGCCAGGGCTCGGGAGGCGACGAGGTTCCCGCCGACCAGCAGGGCGCCGGTCACCAGGAGCTTCAGCATCGCCCTGCCGGGCCCGGCGACCGCGCACAGGACGATCACGACGGCGGCCCCGAAGGCCGCGACCGCGTACGTCGCCGCCCGGGCGCCGGGCGGATCCGCTTCCAGGTCCTCGGCGAGCAGCCGGGCGAACACGAGGGTGCCGACGGGGCCGAGGAGGGCGAGGACCAGGGCGAGATCCACGTACGACGGCCTGCCGTACCCCTGGGCGAGGAGGAGAAGGACGGGGCAGGCCAGCGACGTGGACAGGTTCTGTGCCACGACCCGGCGGCCGAGCGGGCCCGTCGCGACGCCCCACACCGCGGCTCCGCCGCCCAGGGCGAGCACGGCCGTCGCCGTGGCCGTCCAGCCGTTCACCGGCCGCCCACCGCCCGGCGCGCGCCCCGGGCCGCGACCGCGCAGACGAGGGCCGCGGCGGCTCCCACGACCAGTTCGAGGGTGTCCACCGCGCCGATGAGGACCAGCCACAGCAGGAAGAGCACGGTCCACCAGGCCACGACTTCGAGCACGCCACGCAGCGCCGTACACGGCGTCACAGGTCACCTCCGCACTCCCTCGATCGCCCGTTTTTGGGTGGACATGTCCGCTGCGCCATCCAAGCATCGCCGCCCGTCCGGGCGGCGATGGCGCGCGAAGGGCCGACGCCCGAAGTGCCCCGGGAACACGGAAGGAAACCGGTCGCGTACGGGCCGGCGCACCGGCGCGCCCTCAGGGCCCGACCGTCCGCACGACGCTCCCCCCCGCGGCCCGGCATCGTTGCCGGGATCGCGGGTAACCGCGATTACCCAGAGGGCAGTTGAAAACGGGAGGATCGCATGGTCCGTACGGCATTTCTGACCGGTGCCGTCAGGTCCGGCAGGCGAGCGACGGCGTCGGCGTCCGGCTCCGCGCGCGGGAAGACGACGGCGAAATCGGACGGGAAGGCGTCGGCGAAGTCCGGCGGAGGGAAGGCGGCGAAGTCCGGCGGGGGAAAGGAGGGAAAGGCGGCGGCCAGGACCGGGCGCGGGAAGGCGGCCAGGACCGGCGACGCCACGTCCGGCCGGTCATCGAGGTCCGCCCGGTCCGGGGAGAAGGTCGATTCCTGGATGTGGGGGCGCAAGTCCGCGTCCAAGAAACCGAGTTCGGCCTCAGGCGGCCGGACACCGGCGGCGGCGCGGGACGCGAAGGTGCTGCCGCTGCCCGTGCGCCTGCTGGTCATGCTGCTGGCGTTCGCGGCCATGGTGGCCTTTGCCGCCGTGCTCGCCCGGCTGACCCTGGAGCCCTCCCCGGCCTCGGAGGCGCTGGTCCACAGCAATCTCCATCCGGGCCGCTCGCTGCACGCCTACCTCTCCCAGCCGGAGTTCCGCGACGCCGTGAAGCAGGTCGGCGGAAACCTGCTGCTCGGAGTGCCGTTCGGCATCCTGATGCCGACGCTGGCGCCGAAGACGCGGGGATTCCTGCGCGTACTGGTGCTCACCGCACTCGTCATGCTCCTGGTCGAACTGGCCCAGGGAGCGTTCGTCACGGGACGCGCCTTCGACATCGACGACGTCATCCTCAACACCTCGGGCGCGCTGGTGGGTTACCTGCTGCTCGGGCGGCGGCTCGGACGGGCGGTGCACCCCAAGCGCCGTCGCGCCTGAGAATCCGACCCCCCGACTATTGGTCCGGACCAGAGTCTTGACACGTCCTTACCTCACTTCTTAAATCAAGAGGCGAAGCATGCACCCCCCACCCCAGTCGGCCCACCCGTCACACGGGTCGCCGTACGGAAGGGAGAGTCATGGACTCCCCGCGCCTGCTCCGCAGATGTCTCCTCGCCGCCCTGTCGGGCGTGCTCGTCGCGTCCGCCGCCGTCGGCACCTCCGCGGCGGCGGACCCCGCCGCCGCCCCGGCGGCAGCCGCGGCGGCGGTGACGTTCCAGGACACCTTCGACGGCCCCGCCGGTTCGGCCGTCGACTCGTCCAAGTGGCAGATAGAGACCGGCGACAACGTCAACAACCACGAGCGGCAGTACTACACGTCCGGGAACAAGAACGCGGCACTGGACGGCCAGGGCCATCTGGTGATCACCGCCCGCAAGGAGAATCCGAGCAACTACCAGTGCTGGTACGGCACTTGCCAGTACACCTCGGCACGCCTCAACACCTCCGGGAAGTTCACCACGACGTACGGCCATGTCGAGGCCCGGATGAAGATCCCGCGCGGGCAGGGCATGTGGCCCGCGTTCTGGATGCTCGGCAACGACATCGGACAGGTGGGCTGGCCCGCCTCCGGCGAGATCGACGTCATGGAGAACGTCGGCTTCGAACCGTCGACCGTGCACGGCACCATCCACGGCCCCGGCTACTCCGGCTCCGGCGGCATCGGCGCGGGCTACTCCCTGCCGAACGGCCAGGCCTTCGCGGACGCCTTCCACACGTTCGCCGTCGACTGGGCACCCGACTCGATCACCTGGTCGGTCGACGGCACGGTCTACCAGCGCCGGACCCCCGCCGACCTGGGCGGCCGGACCTGGGTGTTCAACAAGCCGTTCTTCCTGATCCTCAATCTGGCCGTCGGCGGCTACTGGCCCGGCGATCCGGACGGCTCCACCGCCTTCCCGCAGCAACTCGTCGTGGACGAGGTGAAGGTGACCACCGGTGACAGTCCGGGCGGCGGCACCGGCGCTCCCATCAGGGGCCTCGCGGGCAAGTGCGTGGACGTCGCCGGGGCGAACTCCGCCAACGGCACCGCCGTCCAGCTCTACGACTGCAACGGCACCGCCGCCCAGAAGTGGACGGTCTCCTCGGACGGCACCCTGCGCGCACTGGGCAAGTGCCTGGACGTCACCGGCAACGGCACCGCGGACGGGACGACCGTCCAGCTGTGGGACTGCACCGGCGGCCCCAACCAGAAGTGGACCGTCACCGGGGCGCACGACATCGTGAACCCGCAGGCCGACAAGTGTCTGGACGTCAAGGACAACAACTCCGCCAACGGGGCCCGGCTGCAGATCTGGTCGTGTTCCGGCGCGGCCAACCAGAAGTGGACCGTGGGCTGACGGCCCGCCCGATTCTCGTCGCCTGTGCAGGGTGCGGCTTCCGGTGCCGATCACGGCACCGGAAGCCTCCGGGCTCACGGCGGACCCTTGGCGACTGCTTGCCACGGGTGAGCGGCAGCCCCTGATCAGTGCACGTGCGGCCCGGTCGGCCGAGGCCTGCCGCGCGGTACAAGGCCCAGGGCCACTACGGCGCCGGCGCCGGCCGCCACGGCGCACACCGTGAACGCGTCGCCGAAACCGCCCGCAGCGCCACGCTCGAAGCCGGAGGCGGCGACGGTGGAGACGACGGCGACACCGACCGAACCACCCACCTCGTGGAAGGTGTTGACGACGCCGGAGGCGAGCCCCGCCTCCTGGTTCTCCACCATGGCCAGTGCGGTCGTCGTGGCGGTGACGAAGACCGCACCGAGGCCGAGAGCGGCGACGGCGAAGCCCGGCAGCAGCCCGGCGTGGACGCTGCCGGTCTCCGACAGCCGAGTCAGCGGGATCGTTCCGGCGGCTGCGACGGCCATGCCGGCAGCGGCCGTAGGGCGGCTGCCGATCCGGCCGACGAGCCGGGACCCGAGGTGGGCGCCGATGCCGGTGGCCACGGCGACGGGCAGGAACACCAGACCTGTCTCCAACGGGCTGAAGCCGCGGATGTGCTGGAGATAGACGGACCCGAGGAAGAAGTACGCGATCAGCAGCGCGGTGGCGACGAGCATCAGGAACGCGCCCGCGAGCACCGGCCGCCGGGTGAACATCCTCAGGTCCATCAGCGGTGCCCGGCCGGTCCGTTCGACCACCGCGAAGGCCGTGTACGCGACCACCGCTCCGGCCAGCGGCAGCACGGTCGAGGCGTCCGCCCAGCCGCTGTCCCCCGCTTCCACAAGGCCGTAGATCAGTGCGGCGGTGCCCGCCGTCACGAGCAGTGCGCCGGGCACGTCGAGCCGTGCGGGCTGCGGGGTGCGGGCCGGGACGAAGGCGGGGAGTACGACCAGCAGGAGCAGCCCGACCGGCACATTGACGAAGAACACCCATGGCCAGCCGGGCCCGTCGGTCAGGGCTCCGCCGAGAAGCACCCCGGCCGCCGAGCCGATGCCGCCGATGGCCGCCCAGACGCCGAGGGCCTTGTTGCGTTCCGTGCCGTGGAAGGTCGTGGTGACGAGGGAGAGCGCGGCCGGGGACAGCAGGGCCGCTCCGACGCCCTGGCCGATCCGGCCGCCGAGCAGCGTCGTGGCGTTCTGGGCCAGACCGGTCAGCAGCGAGGCCGCGGTGAACAGGGCGAGTCCGGCGAGCAGGGTGCGGCGGGCACCGAGGGCGTCGGCGAGCCGGCCGCCGAGCAGCATCAGCCCGCCGAAGCAGAGGGTGTAGGCGGTGACCACCCAGGTCAGCGTCGACCGGCCGAGATCGAGGTCGGCAGCCATGTCGGGCAGGGCGACGTTCACGACGGTGACGTCGAGGACCAGCATGAACTGCGCGAGAGAGATGAGTGCGAGGGCTGCCCAGCGGCGAGGGTCGGCGGGCAGGGGGTGGTCATGTCGGTCCGTCTGCGGAGTACGGGCTGCGGAATGGGTCATGACGGGTCCTTCCGGCGTGTGTCGGAGGTCGGATCCGGCACCGCGGTCAGCAGGAGAAGGGAGGCAGCGGCGCGCCGGTCGCCACCCCAGCTGAACCGTACCGTTCAGTTCATATGAACTCAACAGTACAGTTCAGTTGGCTGCTAGGGTCGGCGCATGAGCGTGGACAGCGTCAAACAGCCCCCCAGCGGCCGCCGCGCGGAGATGAAGCGGCAGGCCATCGTCCGGGCCGCTCGCTCGTTGTTCCTGCGGGACGGCTTCGGCGTGGGGATGGACACCATCGCGGCCGAGGCGGGCGTGTCGAAAGTGACCGTCTACAACCACTTCGGCAGCAAGGAAGCCCTGTTCACAGAGGTCATCACGGACGCGCTCGACGAGCCGCTCGCCGGGGAATCGGCGGCCGCGCTGGAAGGCCTGACACAGGCCGAGGACCTGCGGACCGCGCTCGTCGACGCGGCCCGGACCTGGGTCCATGCCGTGCGTACGAACGACGAGGTCACCGCCTTGCGCCAGCTCGTCGCCGCGGAGGTCCACCGCTTCCCCGAACTGGGTGAGGCCTGGCGGCATCGCGGCGCGGAGAGCCACCACCCCGCTGTCGCGGGTGCGCTGCAGGGCCTGGCCGAGCAGGGTCGGCTGGAGATCCCCGACCTCCCGGTGGCGATCATCCAGTTCTACGGCCTGCTGGTCTTCCCCCACATGGTCTTCAGTTCCTATGGCACGCACATCGACGAGGACCTGACGGACCGTCTCATCGGTGACGGGGTCGCCATGTTCCTGGACCACTACAGCCCAGCGGGCACCTGACAGCGGGCACGGCAAAGGTGGGGCACCCTCGGCGCCCCACCCCTCGGTCCCACAGCCGGCAGGTCGGCCGCCCGCGAGGAGCGGCTCGCACATCGGGCTCCCTCCGGCCGGCCGCACGGCGGTCCGCAGGGGGCCGGGTCTCAGTGCGTATGCCCGGCCCCCTGCTCGGCGGGCTCGCCGTGCGAGGTCGCGGACTCGTCCGTCGCGCCGCCCACATGCACGGTGAAGGCCGCCGTGCGCACCTTGCCGTCGTGCCGGAAGTCCAGGAACAGGCGGTACGTGCCGGCACTGGGCGCCGTAGCGGTGAAGGAGACCTCCGGACCGGGCCTGGTCCTGCCGTCGCCGGGCCCGCCGTTGGGGTGGACGTGCAGGTAGGCGAGGTCACCGGAGCGCAGGGCGACCAGGTGGCCGTAGGAGCCCAGGTACGGCTGGAGGTCCCGGACCGGCTTGCCGTCCTTCGCCACCCTCAGCGTCAACTCCTCGGCCCGTCCCGGGACCAGGGTGCCGTCGAGCGTCACCTCGTAACCGTCGACCTCGGCGGTGGCGCTGCGTCGCGGCAGCTCGGCGGGCGCGTACGTTCCGGATGCCGCGAGGTCCGCGCCGAGCGTGAGCGCCTCGCCGCCCTCGGGCCTGAAGTCGGCGAACACGCGGTAGCCGCCGGCTTCGGGCAGTTCCACGGGTGTGGACCAGGTGCCGTCGGCGGCCCGGGTGGGATGCAGATGGCGGTAGACGGTGAGGTCGCGTGAGGCGAGGATCAGGTGAAGCTCCTTGCCGTGTTCACGCTGGTACGCGGTGACGTTGCGGCCGGTTCCGTCCCGCACCACGGCGAAGCGCAGAGCCGCCTTCTCGCCGGCTTCGACACGCGGGGTCCTCAGGTCGAGCGTGTAGCCGTTCTTCGAGACCTCGAGGCCCCCCGGGCCCGTCGCAGCAGGGCCGCCGCCGTGCTCCTCGTGACCGGCACCCGCGCGACCCTCATGCTCCTCGTGCGCACCGCCCTTCGGCTCGGGCGAGATCGCGTCGACCGCACCGCCCACGCCGTAGGCGGTGCCGAACGTCGCGGCGAGAGCGGCGGCGAAGACGGCGATCCGCAATCCGGTGTTCATGGCTCACTCCTCATCGTCGGGCCGCTCATGACGGACGGCCAACTCGCCTTCAACATACCCCCAGGGGGTATGAAGTCAAGCGTGATGAACGCTTGCCCTGAATACGGGTGGGGGGTATACATGGAGCCGTTGCCCGACATACCCCCGCGGGGTATACGACTCACCTACGTCCGCCAGTCCTGGAGAACCCATATGCCGAACTGCTGCACCCCTGACGGAAGCTGCCACACCGACGCGCAGGTCACGACCACCACCTACAAGGTCGTGGGCATCGGCAGCGCGCACTGCCAGGGCGTCGTCACCGACGCCGTGGGCGGCTTGGACGAAGTCACCGCGGTCGACGTCGAGATCGGCACCGGCCTGGTCACCGTGACGACGGCCGCCGAGCCCGACGAGGCGCTCGACGCCCTGATCGCCAAGACCGTCGACGAGGCCGGCTACGACTTCGCCGGACGCGTGACTGCCTGAGCAAGAGCCGGGAGGGGCTCCTGACTTCGTGGCCCCTCCCTGCCCCACCCCCTCGCACCGTCGAGGGTCCGTACGTTCCGAGGAGCAGACATGACCACCACCACGCCCGGTGCCGCCGCGGTCGAATTGGCCATCGGCGGCATGACCTGCGCCTCGTGCGCCGCCCGCATCGAGAAGAAGCTCAACCGTATGGACGGGGTCGAGGCCACCGTCAACTACGCCACCGAGAAGGCGAAGGTCACCTACCGCGAGGACGTCAGCGTGGGCGATCTGATCGCGACGGTGGAGGCCACCGGTTACACCGCGCGCGAGCCCGAACCCGTACGCACCGCACCGGAAGCGGACGGTGGCCCCGCACAGGACGACGCCGACGAGCTGCTTCCACTGCGCCGGCGGCTGACGGCCGCCGTGGTCCTGGCCGTACCGGTGATCGCGACGGCCATGATCCCGGCGCTGCAGTTCGAGTACTGGCAGTGGCTCTCGCTGACGCTGGCGGCGCCCGTCGTGACGTATGCCGCCTGGCCCTTCCACAAGGCGGCCTGGACCAACGCCAGACACGGCGCCGCCACCATGGACACGCTGATATCGGTCGGTACGTCAGCCGCATTCCTGTGGTCGGTGTGGGCGCTGTTCTTCGGTACGGCCGGCACGCCCGGCATGACGCACCCCTTCGAACTCACCATCGCCCGCACCGACGGTGCCGGGAACATCTACCTGGAGGCCGCGGCGGGTGTCACGGCCTTCATCCTGGCCGGCCGGTACTTCGAAGCGCGCTCCAAGCGCAAGGCCGGCGCGGCACTGAAGGCGCTGCTGGAGCTGGGCGCCAAGGACGTCACGGTGCTGCGTGGCGGCGGGGAGGAAATCGTCCCTGTCGGCGAACTGGCGGTCGGTGACCGGTTCCTCGTCCGGCCCGGCGAGAAGATCGCCACGGACGGCGTGGTGGTCGAGGGAGCGTCCGCCGTCGACGCCTCCATGCTGACGGGCGAGTCGGTCCCGGTCGAGGTCGGTACGGGGGACGCCGTCACCGGCGCCACACTGAACGCCGGGGGGCGCCTGGTCGTGGAGGCCACCCGGATCGGCACCGACACTCAGCTCGCCCGGATGGCGAAGCTGGTCGAGGACGCGCAGAACGGCAAGGCCGCCGCCCAGCGGCTCGCCGACAAGATCTCCGCGGTGTTCGTCCCTGTCGTGATCGCCCTGGCGCTCGGCACCCTGGGCTTCTGGCTCGGCAACGGCGCGGGCCTGACCGCAGCCTTCACCGCCGCGGTCGCAGTCCTGATCATCGCCTGCCCGTGCGCCCTGGGGCTCGCCACGCCGACCGCCCTCATGGTCGGCACCGGACGCGGCGCGCAGCTCGGCATCCTCATCAAGGGGCCCGAGGTGCTGGAGACCACGCGCAGGGTCGACACCATCGTCCTGGACAAGACCGGCACCGTGACCACCGGCAGGATGACGCTCCTCGCCGTGCACATCGCCGACGGCACGGACGAGACGGAGGTCCTGCGCCTGGCCGGTGCCCTGGAGCACGCCTCCGAGCACCCCGTCGCCCAGGCCGTCGCCTCCGGCGCCGTCGCCCGGGTGGGCACGCTCCCCGCCCCGGAGGACTTCGCGAATGTCGCCGGGCTCGGCGTCCAGGGCATCGTCGAGGGCCACGCCGTCCTCGTCGGCCGGGAGAAGCTGCTGGACGAGTGGGTCATCGCCCTGCCCGAGAAACTGCGGCGCGCCAAGGCCGGAGCCGAGGAAGCCGGACGTACCGCCGTCGCGGTCGCCTGGGACGGCGAGGCCCGTGCGGTCCTCGAGGTCGCCGACGCCGTCAAGGAGACCAGCCCGGAGGCCGTCGAGCGGCTGCGCGCCCTCGGCCTGACACCGATGCTGCTGACCGGCGACAACAAGGCGGTCGCCGAGGCGGTCGCGGCCGAGGTGGGCATCGCGCCCGGGCACGTGATCGCCGAGGTCATGCCTCAGGACAAGGTCGATGTGGTCAAGCGCCTGCAGAGCGAGGGCCGTTCGGTCGCCATGGTCGGCGACGGCGTCAACGACGCCGCCGCTCTGGCACAGGCCGACCTGGGTCTGGCGATGGGCACCGGCACGGACGCCGCGATCGAGGCCGGCGACCTGACGCTCGTGCGGGGCGACCTGCGGGTCGCGGCGGACGCCATGCGTCTCTCCCGCAGGACGCTGGCCACCATCAGGTCCAACCTCTTCTGGGCCTTCGCCTACAACGTCGCCGCCCTGCCGCTCGCGGCAGCCGGCCTGCTCAACCCGATGATCGCGGGAGCGGCCATGGCGTTCTCCTCGGTCTTCGTGGTCGGCAACAGCCTGCGACTGCGCGGCTTCCAGCCCGCCGACCGCTGAGGCGGTCGGCCCGGAGGAGGGGCGGCGAACGGGCCCGGGCGGACGTCTCCGAGGCGTCCCGGACCTTCACTCGGCTCGTACGGGTCCCACGACGAGTTCCGGGCCGGGCGGTTCGACCGCCCGGGCCCGGTTCTCTCCACGCCGGATCCGTCCCCCCTTCCCCCTTCCCCCTTCCCTCCTTTCGACCGCCCGCCCGCGGCCCCCACCGCGGGCGGACGGAGCCGGGTGGACCGGGTCAGCCGATCGAGCCGATCAGCCGATCAGCCGGTGAGCCGGTGAGCCGGTCAGCAGCTCATCGCCCAAGTGTGGGAGTCTCCACGGTCGTTGGCGACGCCGTTGTAGCCGACCTCCTCGCCGGGGGTGAGGCAGATCGTCATGTCACCGCCCTGATAGGCGTCCTCGTAGACCTTGACGTGGTCCTTGACCCCCGGAGCCGAGATGCCGTGATTGGCCCAGGAGGAGTCGGTGTCGGCGATCCAGCTCTCCCACCAGCCGTCGTCCCCCGACCAGTTGGCACGCTGGCCGGCGAAGTTGGCGTTCTCCCAGGCGCAGAACTCGCCGCTCGGGCAGTCCGCCGCGCCGGAGGGCGCGGCGAGGGCCAGTCCGCTGCCGAGGGCGAGAGCGACCGCGGCGGCGGAGGTGGCGAGGCGCTTCATGATCACGAGGTGGTACTGCCTTTCTGTCGGTTCACCGGGACGGTCCGCGCGGCGTACAGGGCCGCCGCGCGCTGCAGTGCGCGGGTGCGCAGCCGCTGGTAGGTGGTCAGCTGGTCGCGCCGGTCGGCGCGGACCTGGTTCAGCAGCGCCGGCTCCAGGCGGGCCCTGAGCCGGGCGAGGCCGCTCGCCCGGGCACAGCGCGCGGAGACGGCGGGGTCGGGCCGCTCGGGCCGGGGCCCGTCGGACGGAGTGACGCAGCGGGTCCAACGGGCCCGCGCCGCGTGGTAGTCGGGGTCGTGGTCCATGCGCTGCTGGGCCTCGGCACGGAGGTTGTTGACGACGACGCGGCTGCGGAACCAGAGCGGCTGGTCGCCGTACAGCTCGCGCTGCGCGGCGGCCAGGCATCCGTCGGTGTGACCGGTCACGGTGTATCCGGTGGCGAGGGTGACGGACAGCTCGGACCGGCCGGCGCCGAACAGGGCCGCCTGAAGCCGGCGGTCCCGCTCGGACGAGCCGTCGCGGCCGGACGGGACGTGACGCAGGGTCAGCCCCTGGCCGGCCAGGCAGCGTTCGACGAGGACCTGCTGGGCGGTGTCGATGAGGTCGTCCTTGCCGCGCTCGGTGGCCGGCAGCGTCAGCGCCCCGCGCGGGTCCTCGCCGGGTGCGGTCTCCGCGTCCGTGGCGCAGCCCGTCAGCGTCAGCGCCCCCAGCAACGCGAGGAGCACCGGCGTCGACGGCTTCGTGGTCCGTGGTGGGCTGGGACGGCTCACGTTTCAGCCGACCTCGCAGCCCATCGTCGTGTCCGCCACGCCGTCGAGGCGGGCTCCCCAGGGCCAGTTGTCGGCCAGGTCGCGGGCACGGATCAGCCGGTAGTGGCAGGTGTCGCGGCCCCAGTCGATGGCGTACACGGCGGTGTCCGCGGTGGAGCGGAAGGACGCGGCCTTGTCGTGCAGGAACTCGGGCACGTCCGTATAGCCCGGTGGTGTGTAGCACCAGGAACTGCCGTGCTGTCCGGCCGCGGTCCAGAAGCACACGTCTCCGGCGCGGCGGGCCTCGGAGGCGGTCGCGGACGGGGCCGCGAGGAGCGCCGAGGCCGCCAGGGCGGTGCCGGCGAGGGCGGCGGCGGGCACGGCGAAGCCACGGAACATGACGACTCCCGGTGGGACGAGGGGGCGCCGGGGTCGTCGTGATCACCCGGCGAGGTCAACGTGCCCTCGCGGGATCGGGGCCATGCACGGTTCCCACCGAATAATGATCTTTGGCGAGGTGTGGGGGCATTCGCGCTCCCCCGGCTCGCAACGGCGCGAAACCCGCAGGTCCGCGCGCTCCCCGCCGCCCTTCGGCCCGCCACGCCGCCCCGGCTCTCGGCCTGGGGGCCGCCTGGCCGGGGCGTGCCACCGCACGGCCGGTGCGTGCCGTCTCACGACTGGGGCGTGCCGTCTCACGGCCGGGCGGCGCTCTCGTCCCACGGCCGGGTGTCCCTGCCCGCTCGGCGTTTCCCGGTGCCCGATGCGCGAAGCCGGGTGCCGGGGCGGAGCTCGGGCGGCCTAGGTGTGCGGCGTCCAGGTGAGCTTGTCTCCGCCCACCCAGCGGACCACCTCGGGGTCGTCGAGATCATGGACGGTGATGCCGTAGGCCGCTGCGGTCTCCAGGACGTCGGTGATCGCCTTCGCCGAGCCGACGACCTCGCCGTCGATCTCCATGATCCGGAACGGCGGCGTTCCGGGCTGGACTCCGAGCACCATGATCCGCGGGTGGGAAATGTAGGGGCTCGCGATTTCGGTCATGAATAGAGCGTAGAGCGGTTCCGGCGGATCAGCGGCCGAGCGCCGCGGGCATCCGCGTCCGGACCGTACTCCCACGGGGCCACGGTGCGGCTCGGCGTGTTTCGCCCGGCCGGGTGAGCGGCCGGGCGATCAGCCGGTGAGCAGCCGGAGCGCCCACGGCGTACGGACGCCACGGCCGGCCGCACGCCCCGCCGTGCGGGGTCACGACGGCTGGGCAACGCTGGAGGAACCGCCCCGGGGGCGTGCGGCAGAGCCGGAGTGCGGATCAGGACCGGGGCTCGGACTGGACGCGCATCAAGGCCGATCCGGTGCGATCAGGAGCGAAGGAGGCGGCGAATGGACCCCTTGGAGGCCCTGGACCGCATCGCGTTCCTGCTGGAGCGGTCCCAGGCGCCCACCTATCGCGTCCGGGCTTTCCGGACCGCCGAGTCGGTACTCGCCGGCCTGCCTCCCGGGGGCGTGGCGGAGCGCGCGGCGACCGGGACGCTGGAGTCGCTCAAGGGCGTCGGCCCGAAGACCGCGCAGGTCGTGCGCGAGGCGCTCGCCGGTGAGGTGCCCGCCTACCTGGAACGTCTGGAGGGCGAGACCGAGCAGCCGCTCGTCCGGGGCGGCGAAGCACTGCGGGCACTGCTGCGCGGCGACTGTCATCTGCACTCCGACTGGTCGGACGGCGGCAGTCCGATCCGCGACATGGGCCGGACGGCGGCCCGGCTCGGCCACGAGTGGGCGGTCCTCACGGACCACTCCCCGCGACTGACCGTGGCCCGCGGACTCTCCCCGGAGCGGCTGCGCGAGCAGTTGGACGTGGTGGCGGAGCTGAACGAGCAGTGGGCGCCCTTCCGGCTGCTCACCGGCATCGAGTGCGACATCCTCGACGACGGATCGCTCGACCAGGAGCCGGAGTTGCTGGACCGGCTGGACGTCGTGGTCGTGTCGGTGCACTCCAAACTGCGCATGGACGCGCGCTCGATGACCCGGCGGATGGTGGCCGCCGTGCGCAATCCGCTGTCCGACGTGCTCGGACACTGCACGGGCCGTCTCGTCAGCGGGCGCGGCCGGCCCGAATCGGAGTTCGACGCGGACGCCGTATTCGCGGCCTGCGCCGAATCAGGGACGGCCGTGGAGATCAACAGCCGTCCCGAGCGGCTCGACCCGCCCCGCCGGCTGCTGCGCCGTGCGGTCGACGCGGGGGTGCTGTTCTCCGTGGACACCGACGCGCACGCGCCCGGGCAGCTGGACTGGCAGGGGTACGGCTGTGTGCGGGCCGAGGAGTGCGGGGTGCCCGCCGAGCGCGTGGTGACCACCTGGACCGTCGAGGAACTGCTGGCCTGGACCGGGGACCGGGTGACACCGGAGCGTGCGAGCCACGTCTGACGTGTGCTCCGGCGGCACCTGCGCCGGGCGTGGAGCCCGGCGGGGAGCGGTCCACCTGGACGGACCCCGCCCTGCGACCGGGCGCGGGCCATCGGGACGGAACCCGCCCTGAGACCGGGACGGGCCTCGCCTTGCGGCCGGACGCGGACCGCCGGGACGACCCCCCACTCTGCGATCGGGCACGGACCACCGGGACGACCCCGCCCTGCGACCGGGCGCGCGCCACCGGGACGGACCCGCCCTGCTGCCGGGCCCGCGTCCGGCAGCGGTCGCACTCCCCCGCGGTCCCCTGCCCCTGCCCCCGCCCGTCGATCCCTCGCGACCGGCCCCTCGGCCATGCACGACCGGCCCTTCGGCCTTGCACCACCGGCACTTCGGCCATGGACCACCGGCCCATCGGCGCTGCGCGACCGGCCCGTCGCTCCCTCGCGACCGGCCCCTCGGCCCCATGCGATCCGCCCGTCGAACGGGAGTACGTGCCGCATGCGCGGATTCCCGGGACGTCGTGATCACCGGGCGGCACAATGGCGGCGACGGTCGGGTGCCGCACGCGGCGGCCGGTCGGCGGCGACGGTCCGGTGCCGCCCACGGCGGCCGTACGCGCCCGGGAGGGACCGGGGCGCGCAGGGAGGAGAACGCGTGAGTGACAGCCAGAGCCCAACCGGCGGGTCCCCGCGACTGAACACCGGCGTGGCGCACAACGCCCGCGTCTGGAACTACTGGATCGGCGGCAAGGACCACTACGAGGTCGACCAGGCGGTGGGCGACCAGGTCGCGTCCATGTTCCCGGTGATCCGTGACGTGGCCCGGGCGGACCGGGCCTTCCTCGGCCGCGCCGTCACCCACCTGACGGCCGAGTGCGGGGTGCGGCAGTTCCTGGACATCGGCACCGGGCTGCCCACGCTGGACAACACCCATGAGATCGCGCAGCGCATCGCGCCGGAGGCGCGGATCGTGTACGTGGACAACGACCCGATCGTGCTGGTGCACGCCCGCTCGCTGCTGACGAGCACGCCCGAGGGAAGCACCGACTACATCGACGCGGACGTGCACCGTCCGGACACCATCGTCCAGGGGGCCGCCACGACCCTCGACCTCACCCGGCCCGTCGCCGTGATGATGCTCGGCATCCTCAACTTCGTCCTCGACACCGAGCAGGCGCGGGAGATCGTGCGCACGGTCATGGCCGCGGTCCCGTCCGGCAGCTGCCTGGTCCTGACGCACCCCACCACCGACTCGGACCTGGGCGGCGAGGGCAACGTCGAGGCGATGAAGTTCTGGAACGAGAACGCCACCCCGCCCATCACCGCGCGCAGCCGTGCGGAGATCGCCGCGTTCTTCGACGGCCTGGACCTGGTCGCGCCGGGACTCGTCTCGTGCTCGCGCTGGCACGCCGACGGGGACGCCGCGGCGGTCGTCCCCCAGTTCGGCGCGGTCGCGGTGAAACCGTGACGGTCCCGGAGACGGGGGCGCGTCCGGCAGCCGGGTCGGCGAGACACCGGCGCCGGTCCTGGGCGCGGTGAAACCGTGACAGGCCGGGCACCGGGCCCGTGACGTAGATCACCGCGGCCGGATTCGACCCCGGGGAACACTCGCGGGTAGTTTCCCGTTGAACGACTCGTGGGTGCGGATGGGACAGTGTCCCCGGGCCTCACCACATGCCCACAGGGACGATCGTTCGGCTGAAGCCCTGTGGAGCCTTTCGCCGAGAGGCGACCGCCATCCGGGCCCCCACATACGGCCCCGACCGAGATTCCCCCGTCCGGTCGGGGCCTTTCCCTTGCCCGGGCGGGCCGCGCTTGACTTCGAGTTCACTTCAATTCGTAGCGTGCGGAGCATGAGCACTGCACAGCACAAGATCGGTTCTGGTTTCGGCGCCCGGAGCACCGCCGACGACGTCCTGAACGGGATCGACCTCTCCGGAAAACTCGCGATCGTCACCGGCGGTTACTCGGGCCTCGGGCTGGAGACGACCCGCGCCCTCACCAAGGCGGGCGCCCGGGTCGTCGTCCCGGCCCGCCGCCCGGACACGGCGCGCGAGGCGCTGGACGGCATCGAGGCGGTCGAGGTGGAGGAGCTCGATCTCGGCGACCTGGAGAGCGTCCGCGCCTTCGCCGAGCGGTTCCTCGCCTCGGACCGCACCGTCGACCTGATGATCAACAACGCCGGGATCATGGCCTGCCCCGAGACGCGGGTGGGACCTGGCTGGGAGGCCCAGTTCGCGACCAATCACCTCGGGCACTACGCACTGGTGAACCGGCTCTGGCCGGCGATCGCACCGGGCGGCGCGCGCGTGGTGTCGGTGTCGTCCGCGGGTCACCACTTCTCCGGCATCCGCTGGGACGACGTGCACTGGGCGAACGGCTACGACAAGTGGGAGGCCTACGGGCAGGCGAAGACCGCGAACGTGCTGTTCGCGGTGCACCTGGACCGGCTCGGCCAGGAGTCCGGTGTACGGGCCTTCGCCCTGCACCCCGGCGGCATCCTCACACCGCTCCAGCGCCACCTCCCGCGCGAGGAGATGGTCGAGCGCGGCTGGATCGACGAGAACGGCGCCCCACTGAACCCCGAGGGCTTCAAGACGCCCGAGCAGGGCGCGGCCACCCAGGTGTGGGCCGCGACCTCGCCGCAGCTGGCCGGCATGGGCGGCGTGTACTGCGAGGACTGCGACATCGCCGAGCCCGCGCCGGAGGACGGCACCCGGGTCGGCGTGTGCGCCCACGCGACCGACCCCGAGCAGGCCGCGCGACTGTGGGAGCTGTCGGCGGAGCTGACCGGAGTGAACGCGTTCGCCTGATCTCCGTACGGCCGGGGCGCCCGGCCCGCCGGTCGGCGGGCCGCGCGCCCCGGAGGCTCAACGGCCTTCCGCGAACTCCTTGAGGTCCGCGGTCAGTCGGTCGCGGTGCGTGGCGAACAGCCCGTGGCCCGCGTTCTCGTAGACCTTGAAGGTGCTGTCGGGCGCGAGTTCCGCCGCACGGCGACCGGTCAGCTCGATGGGGGCCGACGCGTCGTGGGTGCCGTGGACGACGAGGACGGGCAGGTCGAGCTTGGCGATCTCGGGCGCCACGTTCAGGGTGACGACCAGGTCGCCCAGCGCCGCCCCGGCCCGGGCCGTCGCCCCGTGGCAGCGGTCGACCATCGACTGCACATAGGCCTCGGAGAGTTCGTTGCCGGGCAGGTCGAGGGCGAAGAACGCGCGGGCGCCGTCCGCGAAGAAGGCGGCCCGGTCGCGGCGGAACTCCGCGTTGCCGGCCTCGACGAGCGCGGGGTCCACGCCCGCCGGATGGTCGGCGGAGCGTGCGGGACCCGGCGCCATGCCCGCCACGAGCGCCACCCGGGCCACCCGCCCGGCGCCGTGCCGCGTCAGGCAGCGCACGACCTCGGCGGTGCCCAGGGAGTGCCCGACCAGCGTCACCTGCCGCAGGTCGAGATGGCGCAGCAGCCCGTCCACGTCGTCGGCGAGGCTGTCCAGGTCGAAGCCGCCCCACACGTCGTCGGACCGGCCGTGCCCGCGCCGGTCGAACCCGACGCACCGGAACCCGGCCTCGGCCAGCGGGAGCATCTGGTACTCCCACATCTCGGTGCCGAAGTAGGAGCTGTTGACGAAGACGATCACCTGTCCGGAGGCGGGACCGTAGTCGACGAAGTGCAGCCGGGTGCCATCGACGGGGCTCTCGAAGTACGGCATGGGAGTCCTCCCGGAGTCCAGGGGCGTGACGGGCGGTGCGCTGTGCCCTTCATGGTTCCGGGAGCGGGCGGGTGGGTCGATTACCTCACGGGTCATGGCCTTCGGGACACGGGGCTCCGTCGCCGGCGATCACTGCGGGGCGCGTTCCTCCAGGGCGGTGCGCCATGCGGGCGACGGGCCCTGCCGTACGGGCTCGGCGCGCCGTCCGCCCCGTGCGAAGAAGTCGGCGAGAGGCAGGATCGCGGCGCCGACCGTGACGGCGTCCGGGCCGAGTTTGCCGAGGTCGATGGTGACGCGTTCGGCGGGGTAGCGCAGGGAGTACGAGGCCGCGTACCGGCGGACGGCGGGCAGGAAGCGGGAACCGAGCTGGAGGCCGGCCCAGCCGCCGATGAGGATGCGCTCGGGCTGGAAGAGGTTGATCAGGTCCGAGAGACCGGCGCCGAGGTACTCGGCGGTCTCCTCCAGTACGGCGAGGGCCACGGGGTCGGGCGTGGTGTCCTCGGCGTCCTCGGGGGGATAGGCCGCGGCGAGCATCGCGGTGAGCGCGGTCTCCTCGTCGGTGTCCTCCGGCGGACGGCCGCCCTCCTCGCGCCAGCGGTCCAGGAGGGCCTCCGCACCCGCGTACGCCTCCAGACAGCCGAGGGCTCCGCAGCGGCAGCGGCGTCCCCGGACCCGTACGGTCAGATGACCCCATTCGACGGACCGGCCGTTGTCCACCTCTTCCGTGGCGAGGCAGGCGCCGACACCCGAGCCGAAGAGGACGACGACCGCGTTGCGGGCGCCGCGCCCGGCGCCGAACCACATCTCCGCCTGGCCCAGGGTCCTGGCTCCGTTGTCCGCGAAGTACGGGACGGTGTCGGGGAGTTCGCAGGTGGCGCGGAGCAGGGACTCGAGCGGGACGGCGTCCCAGCCGATCGTCTGGCCGTGCACCACGGCTCCGCGGTCCGGGGTGCGGGCGACGATGCCGGGGACGCCGATGCCGACGCCGAGGAGCTGCTCCGGCGCGATGTCCGTCGCGGCGAGCACCTCGGCGATGCCGTCGCGGATGTGACCGACGATGACCTCGACGTCGTAGCCCTGGCGCTCCAACGGTCTTTCGGTGCGCGCGAGTTCGGTGAGGGTGAGGTCGAAGAGCTCGACGCGGACGCGGGTCTCGCCGACGTCGACGCCGATCATGTGGCCGCTGCCGGGCGCGACGCGCAGCAGGGTCCTGGGACGGCCGCCGTCGGAGTCGACGCTGCCGGCCTCCTCGACCAGTCCGTCGGCGACGAGTTCGGCGACCACGTTGCTGATGGAACCGGAACTCAGTCCGGTGACCGGACCCAGTTCGTAGCGACTCATCGGCCCGTCGAAATACAACCGTTGTAGTACGGCGGTGCGATTGCCCCGCCGCAGGTCACGTACTGTGCGCCCGTTCCGCCCCGCCATGAGATTCCCTTCCGGCCTGCCCGACCTGCAAGATACCCCTGCGCGATCCCTTGACGCGACTTTCTTCCGGGTCTTAACTCACGTCCTAAATTAAGCCATGAGGGGCGTTCGAGAAGTGAACGCGGGCGCCCCTCGTGCCATCCCTCCGGGAAAGGGACACAAGCAGCCATGCGCAGAATCCGAGCCGCGGCCGCCGGTGCGGTCACCATCTCCCTGCTGACCGCCGCGACCGCCTGTGGCGGCGGCTCGTCGACGAGCGGCGGGTCCAACGACTCCCCCAAGACGCTCACCTACTGGGCCTCCAACCAGGGCGCCAGCATCGCGATCGACAAGAAGGTGCTCCAGCCCGAGCTCGACAAGTTCCAGAAGCAGACCGGGATCAAGGTGAAACTGGAGGTCGTCCCCTGGTCCGACCTGCTCAACCGCATCCTCACCGCGACCACCTCCGGTCAGGGCCCGGACGTCCTGAACATAGGCAACACCTGGAGCGCCTCCCTCCAGGCCACCGGAGCCCTGCTGCCGTGGGACGCGAAGAACTTCGGCAAGATCGGCGGCAAGGACCGCTTCGTCGACTCGGCCCTCGGCTCCACGGGTGCCCAGGGCAAGGACCCGGCCGCGGTGCCGCTGTACTCGATGGCATACGCCCTCTACTACAACAAGAAGATGTTCGCCGACGCGGGCATCGCCAAGCCGCCGGCCACCTGGGACGAGCTGATCGCCGACGGCAAGAAGCTCTCCAAGGGCGGCAAGTGGGGGCTGGGCGCCGAGGGCTCCAACCCCTCCGAGAACATCCACCACGCCTTCGTCTTCGCCAAGCAGCACGGCGCCGACTTCTTCACCGCGGACGGCAAGGCCGACTTCACCAACGACGGCGTGGTCGCGGCGGTCAAGCAGTACGTCGACCTGATGGCGAAGGACAAGATCATCGCCCCGGGCAACGCCGAGTACGCGCAGAACCAGTCCGTGGCCGACTTCGCCAAGGGCAAGAACGCGATGCTGCTGTGGCAGTCCGCCTCCGCCAACCTCAAGTCGCAGGGCATGAGCGAGGACTCGTACGGCATCGCCCCGGTGCCCGTGCAGTCCGGCACCCCCGGCACCGGCGCGAACGTCAACTCGATGGTCGCGGGCATCAACCTGGCCGTCTTCAAGAACACCGACAACCTCGACGGTGCCACGAAGTTCGTGAAGTTCATGACCAGCGACGCCGAGCAGAAGATCCTCAACACGGCGTACAGCTCCATCCCGCCGGTCAAGGCCGCCCAGTCCGACGCCACGTTCAACACCCCGTCGAACGCGGTCCTGAAGGACACCCTGGCGCAGAGTGCCGCCGCGCTGCCGCAGGTCGCCGACGAGTCCCAGTTCGAGACCGCCGTCGGCACGGCGATCAAGGAGCTGTTCGCCGACGCGGCCGCCGGCCGTCCGGTGACCGAGGCCTCGGTGAAGGCCAAGCTCGACAAGGCCCAGCAGCAGATGCCGAAGAAGTGAGTGCGAGCACCCACATGACCACCACGACCGCCACCGCAGAGGCGGCCGAGCGGACGGTGCGCAAGAACTCCCCCGGTGCGGCACGCGACCCGCGCCGCACCGGGCGGATCCGTCGCATCGGGCTGCCGTACCTGCTGCTCCTTCCCGCCCTGGTCCTCGAACTCCTGGTCCACCTGGTGCCGATGGTCATCGGCATCGTGATGAGCTTCAAGGAGCTCACGCAGTTCTACATCCGCGACTGGGGCACCGCGCCCTGGTCCGGCCTCGACAACTACAAGGTGTCGGTCGATTTCGACGCGCCCGTGGGCAAGGCGCTGCTCGACTCGTTCTTCGTCACCGTCACCTTCACGCTGCTGTCGGTGGGCCTGTGCTGGCTGATCGGCACGGCGGCCGCGATCTACATGCAGGGCACCTTCCGCGGCCGGGGGCTGCTGCGCGCGCTGTTCCTCATCCCGTACGCGCTGCCCGTGTACACGGCCGTGATCACCTGGGTGTTCATGTTCCAGCACGACAACGGCCTGGTGAACCACGTCCTGCACGACCAGCTGCACCTCACCGACAAGCCGTCCTTCTGGCTCATCGGCGACAACAGCTTCATCGCCCTGCTCACCGTGTCGGTGTGGAAGGGCTGGCCGTTCGCCTTCCTGATCGTGATGGCCGGCCTCCAGAACATCCCGCAGGAGCTCTACGAGGCGGCGGCCCTGGACGGCGCGGGCATGTGGCAGCAGATCCGCCGCATCACGCTGCCGTCGCTCCGCCCGGTCAACCAGGTGCTGGTGCTGGTGCTGTTCCTGTGGACGTTCAACGACTTCAACACGCCGTACGTGCTGTTCGGCAAGACCGCCCCGGAGGCAGCGGACCTCATATCGGTCCACATCTACCAGGCGTCGTTCGTCACCTGGAACTTCGGCACCGGCTCCGCCATGTCCGTCCTGCTGCTGCTGTTCCTGCTGGTCGTGACGGGTGTCTACCTCCTGCTGACCTCCCGAGGAAGGAAGACGGCCGATGTCTAGCACCGTGACCCGCAGCCGCTCCCCGATGGCGCCGCCCCGGTCCTTCCTCTGGTCCCGGCGGATCTTCCTCACGTTGCTCACCGGGTTCGTCCTGGTGCCGGTGTACGTGATGGTCTCCAGCTCGCTGAAGCCCCTCGCGGACGTCTCGGGGAAGTTCCGCTGGATCCCCAGCGGGCTGACGATCCGCCCGTACATCGACATCTGGTCGACGGTGCCGCTCGCGAAGTACTTCATGAACTCGCTGATCGTGGCGGGCGCCGCGACGGTGTGCTCGGTGGTGATCGCGGTCTTCTCCGCGTACGCCGTGAGCCGCTACTCGTTCCGCGGCAAGCGCGTCTTCACGGTCACCGTGCTGTCGACCCAGATGTTCCCCGGCATCCTGTTCCTGCTGCCGCTGTTCCTCCTCTACGTCAACATCGGCAACGCCACCGGCATCGCCCTGTTCGGGTCGCGCGGCGGGCTGATCCTGACGTACCTCACCTTCTCGCTGCCGTTCTCGATCTGGATGCTCATCGGGTACTTCGACTCGGTGCCGCGCGACCTCGACGAGGCGGCCCTGGTGGACGGCTGCGGACCGCTCGGGGCACTGTTCCGGGTCGTGGTGCCGGCCGCGATCCCCGGCATCGTCGCGGTCGCCGTCTACGCCTTCATGACCGCGTGGGGCGAAGTGCTGTTCGCCTCCGTGATGACCAATGACGCCACCCGCACGCTCGCCGTCGGGCTCCAGGGCTACTCCACGCTCAACGACGTGTACTGGAACCAGATCATGGCCGCCTCGCTGGTCGTCAGCGTCCCCGTGGTCGCCGGCTTCCTGCTCCTGCAGCGCTATCTCGTCGCGGGGCTGACGGCCGGTGCCGTCAAGTGACCGACTCCCCCCATTCCGAGAGGACTTCTGTGACCATCGACCTCGCCGCTCTCCCGCACGACTTCCTGTGGGGCACGGCCACATCGGCGTACCAGATCGAGGGAGCCGTGACGGAGGACGGCCGTTCGCCGTCGATCTGGGACACCTTCTCGCACACGCCCGGCAAGATCGACAACGGCGACGACGGGGACATCGCCTGCGACCACTACCACCGCTGGCGCGAGGACATCGAGCTGATGCGCCGGCTCGGCACCAACGCCTACCGGCTGTCCGTCGCCTGGCCGCGCGTGGTTCCGGGCGGTGACGGGCCCGTCAACCCGAAGGGCCTCGACTTCTACGACGCCCTGATCGACGGCCTGCTGGAGGCGGGCATCACCCCGTCGGTGACCCTCTACCACTGGGACCTGCCGCAGGTGCTCCAGGACCGGGGCGGCTGGCCCGCGCGGGACACGGCACAGCACTTCGCGTCGTACGCGGCTGTCGTCGCGGAGCGGCTGGGCGACCGCGTGAAGCACTGGACCACGCTCAACGAGCCGCTGTGCTCGGCCTGGATCGGGCACCTGGAGGGCCGGATGGCCCCGGGCCTGACCGACCTGGCGGTCGCGGTGCGGGCCTCGTACCACCTGCTGCTGGGCCACGGCCTCGCCACCCAGGCCGTCCGCGCCGCCGTCCCCGGCGCCGAGATCGGCATCGTCAACAACCTGGCGAGCGTCGAGCCGGCCACCGACCGTCCCGAGGACGTCGCGGCGGCACGCCGTCTGGACGGGCACACCAACCGCTGGTGGCTGGACCCGGTCCACGGCCGCGGCTTCCCCTCCGACATGCGCGAGGTGTACGGGGTCGAACTGCCCGAGCAGCCGGGCGACCTGGAGACGATGGCGGCGCCGCTGGACTGGCTGGGCCTCAACTACTACTTCCCGTCCACCGTCGCCGACGACCCCACCGGGCCGGCGCCGCGGGTCCGCACGGTCCGGCGTCTCGGCGTCAATCGCACGGGCATGGACTGGGAGGTCGAGGCCGACGGCATCGAGCGCCTGCTGCTCCGCCTGACGGAGGACTACGGCGCGCGCAAGCTGTACGTCACGGAGAACGGCTCCGCCTACCCCGACGTGGTGCGCCCCGACGGGACGGTCGACGACCCCGAGCGCGTCGCGTACCTGGAGCAGCACCTCGCCGCCTGCGCCTCAGCGGTCCGCAAGGGCGTTCCGCTCGCGGGCTACTTCGCCTGGTCGCTGCTCGACAACTTCGAGTGGGCGTACGGGTACGACAAGCGCTTCGGGCTCGTGCACGTCGACTACCAGACCCAGCGGCGCACGGTGAAGGGCAGCGGGCACCGCTACGCGGAGATCATCCGCGCGCACGGGGGAAGGGGGCGCAGCGCGGCGTAGGGCCTGTCCGTCCCGTGCCCGGCGTCTACCGCCGGCGGCCGGGACCGGTCACTGGGCCTGGCCCGCCTCGTCGAGGGCGGCGGTCAGCTGCGGCGCCACCACCTCGCGCACCCGGGCGACCTGTGCGTCACCGGGTGCGCGAGGCACCGTCTCCACGAGCATGATCAGGTAGAGGTAGCTGCGGTAGAGGGCCAGGCGCCGCCGCGTAACGGCGTCGAACACCACCTCACCGCCAGCTTCTTGATAGCCCGTCAGAAAATGCGGGTCGCGCTCGATGTCGTCGAGCAGGGCGAGGGAGACGAATTCGGCGAGCGGGTCGCCCCAGAACATGCGCTCCCCGTCGATCAGCCCGCCGACACGCGATCCGGAATCCGAGCGCTCCACGAGGATGTTGCCGCGCCACAGGTCGAAGTGGACGAGGCGGGGGACGGTGACCTCGTCCAGCAGGTCGTGGGCGGCCTTCGCCGTCCTGGCCACCTCGTCCACGGGCCGGGGCAGCCAGGCGCGAAAGCGGCGGGCGTCGTCGAGCACGGCCTCGTACATGGCGGTGAAGGCGGTGCGCCAGTCGCCGGCCAGGGGGCCGAGCGCGCCGGACGGGTAGCCGAACCCGGGGCCGGTCACCGTGTGCAGACGGGCCACCAGCCCGCCCAACTCCCCGCGCAGCTCGTTCTCTTCGCCCTCGGGGAAATCGCCCCACGCGGTACCCGGGCAGTGGGTGAGGAGGAGGTGGGCGTCGGAAAGGGGGCCGACGACACGGGGCACGGGAACACCGGTCGCCGCCGCGGCGCGGCAGAACTCCGCCTCGGAGACGACGAGCCGCCGTTCGTGGCTCAGGCCCGGTGCCGTGGCCGGCGGCGGGAACTTCACCACGTAGCGGCTGCCGTCGGTGAGACGCAGTTCCTCGACCTCGTTGTACGTCCCGCCCGTGAGGGTCCGGCGACCGGCGAGCAGGCCGGGCGCGAGGCCCGCCCCGTCGAGGACCTGCCGTGCCCGCTCCCAGCCGTCCACCACCGCCACCAGGGTCCCCCTCGTCGTCCGTGGGCCCCACTCTGCCAGGTGGGCCCGACGGCCTGAAACCCCTTTCTCCGGGGCCGGTCCGACGCCTCGCACCGGGCCACGGCGGTGTCGCCCGTCGTCAGCGCCGGTCGCCGGAACCCTCCGGCGCGCTCGCCTGCGCGGGGCCGGCCGACCGCACACCCGGCGCCCCGACAACCGGCGCACGGCCGTCCACCGCCGTGCCCGCGCCCTCCGGCGCACCGAAGCGGGCGAGGCAGTGCCACACCTTCTTCAGGTCCTGCGCCTCGTGGCGGCCCGAGCGGGCGGCGTCGCCGATGATCCGCGGATCGAGTCGTCCGTCCTCGGCGATGCGCGCGCCCAGTTCGACGAACTCCGGGCCGCGGAAGCCGGGGTGGCGCCGCAGTTCCTCGACGGTGAGCCGGTATCCGGGGTGGAACTCGACCGGGCACGGCAGCCGCCGGGCGGCCGCCTCGACGGGGGTGCCCCGGAAGGAGGCGTCGAGGACGAGTGCCTCCATGTCCCGGTCCAGCAGGACCTGACCGTGCACATGGGCCTCGATGTAGTCGTCGAGCGCGTCACGGCTGTCCGCCTCGGCCAGTTCGACGAGGTTCATGCCGGCCGCCACACCGAACGCCGCCGGTTCGGCCGCACTGTCGGGGTAGCAGAAGGTGGCGCGGCGCAGTGCTTCGCCGGTCATCCGGAAGTGCGAGGAGCCGAACCGGGGCGAGGCGCCGACCAGTTGGCGGCGGAAGTTCAGCCCGCCGTAGACCGGGCGCTCCCGCGGGGCCGCGGTGTCGTAGGCGCGGTCGAAGATCCTGCTCTCCCAGAGCCACCGGTCGCCGCCCGGGTGCGCGGTCAGGCCGCCGTTGCTGGTGCCGGTCACGAACTGCGAGCGGTACGAGCCGTCCCGGGCCATCGCGGCGAGGACCGGGACGCCGCCCACGAGCCGGTCCGGGTGGAAGTTCAGGGTCACCCGCAGCGCCGGGTCGACGGCCGGGCCGCTCGAACGGGCCGCGACATGGCGCAGGGCCCGTTCCTGCGGTGAGCGGCCGTTCTCGAAATGCATTGGTTCTCCCCCGCGCGACTAGGTAGCTTAGGGCTCTACCTAGTACCCCTAGGTTGTGTTTCCGCCCCGGAAGGCCTCCCCCATGAGATCACTCACCGAGCACGACATCCGCACCTCGTTCGTCAACTGCTCCAAGGGGGAGGCGAAGCGCCTCGCCACTCCGCGGAACCTCGACGAACTCCCCTGGGACGACCTGGACTTCCTGGGCTGGCGAGATCCCGGGGCGCCCGACCGCAGCCACCTCGTCACCGAGCGGGACGGGGCTCTCGTCGGCATCGCGCTGCGCCGCCCCGCCTCACGGCACGGATTCCTGCACCGCAGCATGTGCTCGCTGTGCCTGACGACCCATCCGGGCGGCGGCGTCTCGCTGATGACGGCCCGCAAGGCCGGCGCGGCGGGCCGCGAGGGCAATTCGGTCGGCGTCTACATCTGCACCGACCTGGCCTGCTCCCTCTACGTGCGCGGCAAGCGGCTCCCGCCGTCGGGGACCCGCCTGGAGGAGACCCTCACGGTTCCGGAGCAGATCGCCCGCACCGTGCACAACCTGTCGGCGTTCCTGGACCGGGTCACGGGCTGACGCGCCCTCACTCGGCGGTCTGCGCTCCCGTCGTCCCGTCGCCGCGGTGCGCGTCGTGCCGGGCCAGCAGGGCGAGCAGATCGGTCACGCTCAGGCCCGCGTCCGCGGGGTGACGCAGGATGGTCCCCGGTTCGATGCGGTAGATATTGGAGCGTCCCACACGGGTGCGGGAGAGATACCCCTCCTGCACCAGATCGGAAATGATCTTCTGGACGGCACGCTCGGTGAGCCGGCAGCGGGCGGCCATGTCGCGGATACGGGTCCGGGGGTTCTCGGCGATCGCGGCGAGCACGCGCGCATGGTTGGTGAGGAAGGTCCACCCCGAGTGCGCCTCCGGTGCTCCAGCCATGCCCCCAGGGTAGGACGACGCATTCACGTATACAAAAGGGTGAAACGCGTTTCCCGTATGCCGTGACAGGTGATGACGCGCCGCGACACCGGGCCCGGGGCGTGGGAGCGCGCCACGGAAGCCGACGGCTGCGAGGGCTCGCTCACGGAAGCCGGGGCCACGGGAGCACGCCACGGAAGTCGGCGGCCGCGGCGGCCCGGGACGTCCCTCCCGGGCCGCCGCGATCTCAGGACGCGGCGGGCGTCCAGTGCGGGTCCCGGCCCAGGAAGGCGAGCAGGGCCTCGGCCCGGCCGGAGCCCTCGGGCACCTCGCGCGCGGGGGCGAACACCCCGAACGAGTCGCGCAGGTGGTCGACGAGCCGCCGCGCGGCGAGCCAGATGCCGTCGGCCACCTCCTCGTCCAGCGGAGCGTCCTGCCCGGTGGCGACGGCGATGTCCCAGGCGTGCACGGCCGCGTCCATGGCGGCCGCCGCGGCGGCCAGGGGCAGCGGCAGCGGTCCCAGCGGGGTCGGCACCTCCGCGGCGTCGGCGGGCAGCTGCGCGTAGGCGTCCGCGACCCCGCGCAGGACCTTGTCCAGTTCCGCCTGCGCGTCGGCCGTCAGCCCGTCGACGGGCTGGAAGGGGTCCGACTCCGGCCGGCCGGCGCCGGTGATCGCGGCGCCGTAGGCCTGCTGGTCGAGCCGCGCGTGATTGAGGACCTGCCGGGCCGTCCACTCGCTGCACGGCGTGGGCGCTCCCCAGCCGCCGTCCGGCACGGCCGCGGCGACCTCCCGCAGGTAGGTGTGTGCCCGCGCGAGCAGTTCGACGCCCTGGACGTTGGTCATTCCGGTCCCCTCCTGGTCCCTCCGGCTGATGACACCAACCTAGGCTCGATTGCGGACAGGTTCGGTCCGCAATGAGGACGTTCGGCCCACCGGTGGAACGGGAACAGGCCAGAGATGCGAGAGGTACAGGGTGAGTGGGCGGCCGGCGTCGCCCGGATGGTGAAGCGGCGACGGGAGCCGGTGGTCCTGCAGACCTTGCGGTCGACCGCCGCGGCGACCATCGCGTACGTCGTGGCCGTGCACCTCAGTCCCGAGCCCGCGCCGCTCACCGCGCCCCTCACCGCGCTGCTGGTCGTCCAGGTGACCCTGTACTCCACGATCACCACCGGCGTCCGTCGGGTGAACTCCGTGGTGGCGGGCGTCGTCATCGCGATCGGCTTCAGCAGCCTGGTGGGGCTGACCTGGTGGAGCCTGGGCCTGATCATCCTCGCCTCGCTGATCGCCGGACACCTCGTCCGGGTCAGCGAGTTCGTGCCCGAGGTGGCGATCAGCGCGATGCTGGTCCTCGGCGTCACCAGAGTGGGCGACACCGCGTGGGCCCGCGTCGTCGAGACGCTGATCGGCGCCGTCGTGGGGCTCGGCGCCAACCTCGTCTTCCCGCCCCCGGTGTGGGTCGGCGCGGCCGGCGAGTCCATCGAGGACCTCGCGCGCCGGATGCGGCAGCTGATGCTGCGTGTCGGCGAGCAGGCGGCGGGCCGCACCCCCTTCCGGCTGGCCGCCGAGCGGCTGCACGAGGCGCGCCGCCTCGATCACGACATCGGCGGGGTGGACGCGGCGCTGCGGCAGGCCGAGGACAGCCTCAAGCTCAATCCGCGCGTGCGGGAGGGACTGCTGCACCGGGTCGTGCTGCGCACCGGTCTGGACACCCTGGAGATCTGCACCGTGGTCCTGCGGGTCATCGCGCGCAGCCTCACCGACCTCGCCAAGGAGCGTGAACCGGAGCCGCTGTTCGAGCCGCAGGCGGGAGCCGTCCTGGAGCAGTTGCTGGCCGAGGTCGCCGACGCCGTCGTCAGCTTCGCCGTGCTGGTGACCAGCGATGTGAGCCGCAGTGCCGCGTCCGCCGAGGAGCGGCTGAGCGCCGAGCTGACCACGGCCGCCTCCACCCGGGACAAGCTGGCGCAGCTGTTCCTGGAGGAGGTCCAGCGGGATGCCCGCCACTGGCAGCTGCGCGGCGCGCTCCTGGCCGAGGTCAACCGCCTCATCGACGAGCTGGACACCGAGCACCGCACCCGCAGGCTCCTGGAGGAGCTGGACCGCTGCGCACGCGAACAGCGTGAGCGCCGCCCCCGGCTCACTCGGCTGCGGCAGCGGCTGCGCGTGCCGCCGCGGCTGCGCCGCAAGCGGAACCGCCCCCCTGCTTCCGGACGTTCTAGCTGAGGACAGCGTGACGACGCCGGGGCGCTCCGGCGGCGGAGCGGTACGACGAGGAGGGGGCGGTCGAATGACCGAGGAAGCCGTACGGATCGACGGGAACACGCTGCGACTGCCGGGCGGGGTGCAGGTGCGGTTCATGCGGACCCTGCGACTGCCCGAGACCGGCACGCATGCCCTGCCGCCGGGGCTCGGCGAGTTCCCGGTGCGCCGCGTCGAGGACTATGCGGACACCGTGCCCGGCGCATGGCGGTCACGCGGCGGAGTGATGCTGCCGGTGTATCTGCGCGAGGCGATGTGGCTGAATTTCGCCGGCTCGTCGGAGCCCGCGGCGTTGCAGGTCGGCGTCGGCAAGGTGTGCGCGGTCTCGGGCAAGAAGTGGAGCTCCCGCCTCACGCGGAAGCCGCAGAACTACGTCGTACTGCCCCGCCAGCCGTGGCTGGACGGCATCAATTCCGGCAAGGGCACGGTCCGCCAGTTCGTGGCGGTGCCGCTGGGTCTGGGGGCCACGGTCGAGGGACAGGTCACCGGCGAGGAGGTGTGGGGCGGCGTCCAGCTCCAGTCCTTCCCGCTCAATGACGCGGAGCTGGCGGCGTGGCGCGAGGAGGAGCGCCGCCGGGCCCAGGAGCGCAGCTTCATGCCGCCGCCGCCCGGCGGTGCGTACGGCGCCGCCTACCCGATGGCCGCACCGGCGGCGCCGGGCGCGGCCCCCGCCCCCGCGGCGGCCCCGGCGGGGCGTGCGCGGAGCGCCCCGGCGATGGGGCTCGGCGTCGGCGGCTCGATGCGCCAGGAGGTCTACCGTGACGACCGGCCGCTCAAGGCCTGGGCCGAGGAACCGGCGGGGCGCGTCTTCGTCCACCTCGTGACGCCGCCCGAGTGGCGCCGGATCACCGGCGAGGCGGCCCCGACGTCCCCCGTCGACCGCGCCGCCTACACGCGCGCGGGGCTCCCCTGGTTCGACTACTACGACCAGGACGCTTCGGACCTGGCCCCGACGGACGCGCTGGGTTCGGTGCAGCCGGTGGGCGAGTGGCTGGGCGACGACCACGAGCCCTGGCAGCAGCCCTCGCCGCACCAGATCAAGCCGCTCGGGGACGCGCCGGGCAAGCCGGTCGAGGACGGCGACTGGTAGACGCCGCAAGGGACGGCCGCGCGTTGCGCAGTACGCAACGCTCATTGCCGGTCTTGCATGCGAAGGGTGCCGCACGCCAAGGTGGCTGTCACGGCCGAGGCAATCGACACCTGAGGTGCAGGCATGAGCAGTGACGCGCGACCGTCCCCGGGCCAGGGCGGCGGCTGGACCAGGCGCCGCTTCGTGGGCGTGCTCGCGGGAGCCGCCGCCGTGACGACGGTGCCGGCGCCGGCCGCCCCCGGGACAGGGACGACCGGCGCGGCGCCGGCTCCGGCCGCACCCGCGCCGACCGCCTCACGCTCCCCCTCGCACGGCTCCCGCCCCGGTCCGCGCCCGCTGTTCCTCGGCACCTACACCTCGGTCGACGGCGGGGGCACCGGGATCGGCATCGCCTCCTACGACCCGACGACGGGCCGTGTCACCGGCGCCGGCACCGTCACCGGCGTCGGCGATCCGTCGTACCTCGCACCGCACCCCGACGGCCGCACGCTGTACGCGGTCGACGAACGCGAGGACGGCGGCGTGACGGCCGTACGGCTGCGCGCCGGCGGCCAGAAACCCTCGGTGCTCGGCACGCGCTCCACCGGCGGTGCGGGCCCCTGCCACCTGTCCGTACATCCGAGCGGGCGCTGGCTGCTGAGCGCGAACTACCAGTCGGGCAGCGTGGCCGTGCACCCGATCGACGCCTCGGGCGCGCTCGGTGAGCGCACCGACCTGGTCACGCACTCCAGCCCGGCCCCCGGGCCGGGCCAACAGGGCCCGCACGCGCACCAGTTCATCACCGGACCGGACGGCGACCACGTGCTCGCCGTCGACCTCGGCACCGACACGGTCTACACCTACCGGCTGGACCGGTCGAAAGGCACGCTCACCGAGGTGTCGCAGGCACACACACGGCCGGGCGCGGGCCCGCGCCATCTCACCTTCCACCCCGACGGCCGTCACGCCTATCTGGCCAACGAGGTCGACAACACCGTCGCGGTCTGCGACTACGACCCGTCCACCGGGCGGCTCACGGTGGGCGATCCGCAGTCCACGGGCACGGGCGAGGGCACGAGTTACCCGGCCCAGATCCTGGTGACGGCGAACGGGGCGTACGCGTATCTCGCCAACCGCGGCCACAACAGCCTGACGCGCTACGCCGTCGAGGCGGACGGCGGCCGGCTGAGGATGCTGGACACGGTGCCGGTGGGCGGGGACTTCCCGCGCCACATCGCGTTCTCCCCGGACGGTCGGCTGCTGTTCGCGGCGAACCAGCGGTCGGGCACCGTCAGCGTGTTCCAGGTCGACGCCGCGGACGGCGCACTGCGGCTCGCGGGCGAGCCGTTCGCCTCACCGGTCGCCGTCTGCGCGCTGCCGCTGTAGGGGGCGCGGGCAGGAGGCCGAGCTCGCCTGTGTGAGCAGGACGTGCATGCGTTCGGTGAGCTCGGACACGTCGTCGGCGGGTGCGTGGAAGGGCAGGCGTACGTCGCCGTTGCCGCGCGCCCGCTCGATGCGCAGGGTCAGTCCGTGCCGGTCGACGGCGAGCGGCTGGACGCGCACCGCGCCGTGCAGGCTGTCCGGCTCGACCAGCCGGGTCAGCCGCTCGACCGCGTCCGGGTGGGCCTCGGCGAGGTGGGTGAGCAGCCGGGCCTCGGCGGTGGCGAGGGGGTCGGGGCGGGCGTCGGCGAACTCGTCGAGGTCGAGCACGACCGTCCCGGACGGGCGGCGCAGCACGGCGCGCGTCGGCCGGAAGGCCGGCTGCCCGTCCTCGGGGACGCACCATCCGGCGAGCCACAGCCGGGCGCGGATGCGGTTGCGCAGCGGTACGGGCGCGGCGTCGGCGAACTCCAGGACGGCGGACGGCTCGCCGCGCGGCGCGCAGACCGCGGCGGCGAGGAGTGCGCTGTCCTCCGGTACGTGCAGGAGCACCCGGCCGTCCGCGGCGACGGTGTGCGCGCCGACGAACTCCTCGCGGCCGCCGTGCGCGGTCACCGTGCAGGACCAGGCCGCGGCGAGCATCGACCGGGCACATTCCGCCGCGCTGGGCGCGGCCGTCCAGGCGTGACGGTCACCCATCAATTCCTCCTTAGGTAAGGCTTGCCTAACCTATCGAAGATCCGGGCGTACGCCAACCACGCCTCACCGTTCGTGGACCGCCCCTGTCCGGGCGCTGTCCCGTGAGGGCCGTACCGCCTCAGAGATCGATGGCGCCGAGCAGCGCCCGCGCGCACAGGTCGCGCACCTGCGCCCGGGTCAGATCCGCACCCCTCAGCCACTCCAGGCACACGGCCGTGGTGAAGGCCAGCCACCCGCGGACGGCGATCCGGAGTTCGGGGCGCTCCTCGGCCAGCCGGCCGAGCTCCGGGTCGGCGGCGAGCGCCTCCAGGATCTGCCGCTCCTGCGCGGCCAGCGCCTGCCGGTAGACCCTGCGCACCGCCTGGTCGCCCGCCGCGTCGGCACGGTGGAAGGCGCGGAAGCCGTGCGCGTGCTCCTCCACGTAGCCGAGGAAGGTGTCGAGGCCCGCGCCGAGCTGCTCGCGCACCGGAACCCCCGGCACGGCCGCGGTCATCCGCAGCATCCGGCCGCTCTCACGCTCGACGACGGCGGCGAAGAAGTCCCGCTTCGTCGGGAAGTAGTGGTACAGCAGTCCGCGCGACACGCCGGCGATCTCCGCGACCTGCTCGATCCACACGTCGTCGTACGGGCTCTCCGAGAACAGGCACGCCCCGACGGACAGGAGCTGCTCACGACGCTCCTCGGTGCTGAGCCGCCGCCGTGCGCGTTCCCCCTGTTTCCCCGCCATGCCCGCACTGTACTTGACGTCGGTTCAACAACGGGACCAGACTGAATTCCGCTATTGAACCCACGTACAACAGACTCAACCCGTCCCAGGCACAAGGGAGATGGCTGATGGCTCGGACGACGGAGGACGCGCTGCCCAGGGGGTTCCGCAGCGCTGAGCTGGGCTGGCCGGAGCTGCACCGCATCCCGCACCCGCCGCGCCGTGTCCCGCTGGCCGGCGACGTGCTGGGCGTGAGCCCGCGCTCCCCGGTCCAGGACTCCATGCGCTTCGGACACCTGCTCGGGCCGATCTTCCGGCGCAAGATCTTCGGCAAGGAGATCGTCTTCGTCTGGGGAGCGGACCTCGCCGCCGACCTGGCGGACGAGGCACGGTTCGCCAAGCACGTGGGTCTGGGCGTCGCGAACCTGCGCCCGGTGGCCGGGGACGGTCTGTTCACCGCCTACAACCACGAGCCCAACTGGCAGCTGGCGCACGACGTCCTCGCCCCCGGCTTCAGCCGCGACGCCATGGAGGGCTACCACCCGATGATGCTGGACGTCACCGGGCGGCTGACGGACCACTGGGACCGGGAGCAGGCGGCGGGGCGTGCGGTGGACGTGCCGGGCGACATGACGAAGCTGACCCTGGAGACGATCGCCCGGACCGGCTTCGGCCACGACTTCGGCTCCTTCGAGCGCTCCCGGCCGCACCCCTTCGTGAACGCCATGGTGGGCACCCTGACGTACGCGCAGCGGCTCAACAGCATCCCCGGCCCCCTGGCTCCCCTGCTGCTGCGCGGCGCCGCACGCCGCAACGAGGCGGACATCGCGTATCTCAACCGCACGGTGGACGCGGTCGTCGCGGCCCGTCGCTCCGGCGGCGGTGACGGCGACCTGCTCGACCGGATGCTGGACACCGCCCACCCCGAGACCGGTGAACGGCTGGCGCCGGAGAACATCCGCCGGCAGGTCATCACCTTCCTGGTCGCGGGACACGAGACCACGTCGGGCGCGCTGTCCTTCGCCCTGCACTACCTCGCGCTGCACCCGCGGGTCGCGGCGCGCGCCCGTGCCGAGGTCGACCGCGTCTGGGGCGACACGGACCGGCCCGGCTACGACCAGGTGGCCAAGCTGCGCTACGTGCGCCGCGTCCTGGACGAGGCACTGCGCCTGTGGCCGACGGCACCCGCCTTCGCGCGCGAGGCCCGGCAGGACACCCTGCTCGGTGACGTCCATCCGATGCGGCAGGGCGCCTGGACGCTGGTCCTGACGGCGATGCTGCACCGCGACCCCGACGTGTGGGGTGCCGACGCCGAGCAGTTCGACCCCGACCGCTTCGACGCGAAGGCGGTGCGGGCCCGGCCCGCGCACACCTTCAAACCGTTCGGCACCGGGGCGCGGGCCTGCATCGGCCGTCAGTTTGCCCTGCACGAGGCGACGCTGGTCCTCGGACTGCTGCTGCGCCGCTACGAGCTGCTGCCCGACCCCGGGTACCGGCTGCGGGTCGCGGAGCGGCTGACGCTGATGCCGCAGGGGCTGCGGCTGCGACTGGAGCGACGTGCTCCGGTCCGGCGGGAGGCCTCAGCCGCGGGCGGTCCAGTGGCCCGGGCGGGTGACTGACTCCGGAAGCCTGGTGCCCGCGCTGCCGCGGGCCGCGTTCAGCTGCGGCTGGGTCAGGAAGAACGCGCCGGTCAGATCGGCGTCCGTGAGATCGGTGTCCCGCAGGTCGGCGCCGATCAGGTCTGCGCCGCGCAGATCGGCGCCGGCCAGATCGGCGGCGATGAGGTACGCACCGCGCAGGTCGGCGCCCCTCAGGTCCGCGCCCTTGAGGCGGGCGCCCATCAGGTCGGCACCGCGGCGGTCCTTCTTCCGGCCCCGGCCCACTCCGGCGCGGGCGAGCTCGCTGACCCGCAGCAGAAGCACGTTGACCTCCTGGCGGTGGGCGCCCACGTCGAGGTCGGCCAGCTCCTGCGGGCTCAGGCGGGTGAGCCGCTCCGTCTCGTCGAGCGCGCGGCGCGCGTCCGCGTGGACCGGCCGGGCGGCGGGGAGCGTCAGGGACTCGGTCAGGTACCACAGGAGTTCGTGGAGCTGCCGGACGACCGGGAACACGTCGAACATCTGCCGGGCGTGCGCCGCGGAGCCCGAGCGCCAGTCCTGGCCGCCGAACGTGACCTGGGAGACCTTCTGGCCCGCGCCGAAGCAGTCGTACACCGTGCAGCCGGTGAAGCCCTCCTGGCGCAGCCGCGTGTGGATGCCGCAGCGGAAGTCCGTCTTCAGGTTCGGGCAGGGTCTGCCCGCGTCCTTGTCCAGGGCGAAGTCCGCGGAGCGTGAGAACGGCAGGGCGACGCAGCACAGCCCGAAGCACTCGTCGCAGTCGGCCTTCAGCAGTTCCAGCCGCCGCCCGGGGGCCGCTCCCCTGTCTTCTCGCATGCACCCAGCGTACTGAGCCGATCGGACCGCCCTGAACTGGGGCGACGCCCTCATCCGGACCACGCGTCCGCCCGGCCGCGGCGTGCCGTCACGGGGCCGGACGCGCCACCGCCCGTGCTCCGCGCACCGTGACGGGTGCCGAGCGGACCCCGGTCCGGCCGGAAGGCGTTCCCTGTCTCTGGAGATCTGGCGGCGCAGGCGGTATCGAGACGGCCATGGACGACACCTGCCTCCCCGGCCTGCCCGCCCCTCCGCCGCTCGGTGCGAGCGCGCTGCCCCCGGGCACGTACGACGGCTCCCTGGTCCTGGTCACCGGAGGCGGCACGGGCCTGGGCAAGGCGATCGCCGCCGAGTTCGCGCGACTGGGCGCCGACCTGGTGGTCGTCAGCCGCGGCGAGGAACATCTGCGGTCCGCGCGCGAGGAGCTGACGGCGCTCGGCGCACGGGTGACGACCGCCGTGTGCGACATCCGGGACGCGGGTCGCGTCGCCGAGGTGTTCGACCGGTGCGGCCTGCCCGATGTGCTGGTCAACAACGCCGCGGCCAACTTCCCCGTGCCCGCCGAGGACATGTCGCCCAACGCGTGGCGGGCGGTCCTCGACATCACCCTCACCGGCACGTTCCTCGTGACGCGGGAGTTCGGCCGCCGCCATCTCGCCGCGGGCACACCGGGCTCGGTCGTCGACGTCGGTGCGTCGTACGCCTGGACGGGCGGCCCCGGCTTCGCGCACAGCGCCGCGGCCAAGGCCGGTGTGAGCGCCCTGGTCCGGACGCTGGCCGTGGAGTGGGGGCCGTACGGGATCCAGGTCAACGGGCTGGTCCCGGGGCTCATGCCGCACGCGGACATGACCGGGGACATCCGCGGGCCGCTGGACCGGGCCGGCGCGCACGACGCGCGCCAGCCGGCACTCCGGGTCGGCGCGCCGAGGGAGCTCGGCTGGGCGGCGACCTTCCTCGCGTCCCCCTACGCCCGGTTCATCACGGGCCACACCCTGGTGGTGGACGGCGCGAACTGGCAGCGCCGGGAGCTGGTCAGCCCGCCGGTGGTACCGCTGCGGGACCAGTTGGGGCGGGGGCCCTTCACCGGTTGAACCCCAGGTCCCGGACGGTCACTTCCCCTCGAAGCGGACCGTGCGGCGCGCGCCCTTCGCCGCGTATCCCTCCCGGGCGTCCTCGGACGTGAGCGTGAGCGCCGCCGAGACGGCGGCGCGGTCGAGGGCCGCGCCGAGCCCGGCGTCGGTGTACGCGTCGATGTCGTGCTTCACGCCCTGCACGGCGAGCGGCGCGTTCGCCGCGATCTCCGCCGCGAGGCCGCGGGCGGTCGCCTCCGTCTCGTCGGGCGCGGTGACGAGCTGGACGAGACGGAGGCGTTCGGCCGTGACCGCGTCGATCCGGCGTCCCGTCAGCGCGAGGAGTTTCGCCCACCCCGCTCCGGCCTCGCGCGCGATCCGCAGGTCTCCGCCCGCGTCGACCGCGACGCCGAGCCGGGTCTCGGGCAGGGCGAACACCGTGTCGTCGGCGGCGACACGGACGTCCGCCATGAGGGCGAGTTCGAAGCCGAACCCGAGGCAGTGGCCGTGGACGGCCGCGACGACCGGCTGCGGCAGGCGGGCGAAGGCCGCGAACCGTTCGTGCGCCCAGCGGATGCCCTCGTAGTAGTTGCGGAACCGCTCGGCGCCGGTGCGGCCGGTGATCGCCCCGCCCGGCGCCGTGACGTCGATGCCCGCGCAGAAGGCCCGCCCCTCGGCCCGCAGCAGGACCACCCGGATCGACTCGTCGAAGCGGATCCGGTCGGCGAACAGGCCCAGCTGACGGGTGGATTCCCAGCTCCACGCGTTCAGCTTCGCCGGGCGGCAGAGGGTGAGGACGCCGATGCCGTCGTCCTCGACGTCGAGGCGCAGCCGCTCCTCGCCCTCCGGGATGTCCGTGCGCGTGGTGTCGATCACCGTGCCCCCTCGGAACTCCGACGACTTCTGACAGTCCGTCAGAATTCTAGGGGGGACCGGGGAATCTCAGACCTCGTCGCGCGCGAGCGCCAGCAGCCGGTCCAGGACGCGCGACCCGCCCGCGCGCACACCGTCGTGCTCGAACTCGTCCGTCACCCAGGTCCGCACGCCCCGGACGTCGCGCGCCGTGCGCAGGGAGTGCTCGGCGTCGACGTACATGTCGTCGTGGTAGACGGCCGCGGCGACCGGCACCTCGTTCGCGGCGAGGCGGGCCGGGTCGTACAGCGCCGGCCAGTCGGTGCGGGCGGCCAGTTCCTCGGCGGTCTCGCGCAGCGGCCGCAGGGCCGGGTCGGCCTCGAACGTCCAGGGGTGCACGGACTCCCCGGTGAACAGCACCGGGCCGTCGTCCGTGAGGGCCTTGGCCGCGTCGAACTGCGGGAACTCGGTGCGCACCCGCTCGGCGGACCAGGCGGTGGGCCGGTCGCCCTGGGCGTAACAGGCCTCGTGGACGAGCGCGTACAGGGGGTGTCCGGCGTACGACAGCAGGCTCTGGACGTCCTCCTGGAAGGCGTCGGAGAGCGCCGGGCCCTGCGGGGTGCGGACGAAGGCCTCCTCCAGCAGGTAGTGCAGACGGTGGCTGCCCTCGCTGCCGCCGAGCAGGATGCCGAGCGACTGGAAGGCCTCGACGGTCAGGCGGTAGCCGCCGTTCAGGACCGGTTCGTGCTGGAGCAGGTACTCCGCGATCCGGCGCGCCCGCTCGACGTCCTGCGGGTAGCGCGCGTAGTGCGCGGCGACCTTGCGCTCGATGCGCGGGTACGCCGCCCGGTACACGTCGTCCGCGTGCGCCTCCAGGGAGGGCAGGCCGCCGGTGATGAGGGCGGTGCTCAGCCCCTCCGGGGCGGCGGACAGGTAGTGGACCGTGCAGAAGCCGCCGAAGCTCTGGCCGAGGACGGTCCACGGGGCGCCGCCGGTGAGCCGGGGCCGGATGGCCTCGCAGTCGCGGACGATGGAGTCGGCGCGGAAGTGCGCGAGGTAGCCGGCCTGCTCGCGGGGGCCGCCGCGCAGCGGGAGGGTCTGCCGGTTGGCGGGCGTGGAGTGACCGGTGCCGCGCTGGTCCAGCAGCAGCACCCGGAACTCCTGCAGCGCGCGGCCGAGCCACGCCTGCTTGCCGATGAAACGGTTGGCGCCGAAGCCGGGCCCGCCCTGGAGGTAGACCAGCCAGGGGAGGTCCTGGTGCGCCTTGTCGCTCGCGACGACCTCGCGGGCGAAGAGCTCGATGCTCTCCCCCGTCGGGTCGTCGTGGTCGAGGGGCACGGCGAAGCGGTGGTCGGTGAGGACCACACCGGGCTGACGGTAGCTGACGGACAACAGGGCTCCCGAGACGTACGGATTCCAGGCCGTGTCCCAGTTGAGCACATGTTCCTGCGGCGGTGGGGCCCGGGGATCAAGAAAATCTACTGAACAGCCGCTCAGCCCGCACCGTCGCGGCCGCCGCCCGGCGGCAGCCCGGCAACTGAACGGCCGCTCAGCGCGCCGAGAGGCTGGAGCGGCGCACGACCAGCTCCGGCTGGAGGACCACACGGCGGTGCTCATGCGGAGCGGTCTCCGTCTCGATCTCCTCCAGGAGCAGCTCGGCGGCGAGCGCGCCCATGGTCACGGCGGGCTGGCGCACCGACGTCAGCGGTACGGCAGCGGCGGCGGCGAACTCGATGTCGTCGTAGCCGACGATGGCGAGGTCGTCGGGCACGCCGACGCCCGCCGCGTACATGGCCTGGAGGACGCCGAGGGCGAGCAGGTCGTTGGCGCAGAAGACGGCGGTGGGCCGCTCGGCGAGGCCGAGGAGCCGGGCGCCGGCGTCGCGGCCCGCGGACACGTCGAGGCGTTCGGTGGGCAGCTCGCGCAGACAGTCGGGGCCCAGTCCCGCCTCCGCCAGCGCGTTCAGGGCGCCCGTGCGGCGGTCCCGCACCTGGTTGAGTCCGGGCGGGCCGCTCACATAGGCGATGGACCGGTGGCCGGCGTCCACGAGGTGCCGTACCGCCAGGGCGCCGCCCGCGACGTCGTCCACCGAGACGGAGCACTCGGTGGTGCCGTCGGCGACCCGGTCGACGAGCACGAACGGGATGCCGTTGCGGCGGAACGCCTCGATGTTGCGCCCGCTCGCGTCGGTCGGCGTCAGCAGCACTCCGCGCACCCGCTGCTCGGCGAAGAGTGACAGGTAGTCGGCCTCCTCGCCGGCGCTCTGCGCGCTGTTGCAGACCATCACGCCGAGCCCCGCGTCGCGCGCGGCGCGCTCCGCGCCGCGCGCGACGTCGACGAAGAACGGGTTGCCCATGTCCAGGACGAGCAGGCCCATGATCCGGCTGCGCCCGGCCCGCAGCTGACGGGCGGACTCGCTGCGCACATAGCCGAGCCGGTCTATGGCGGACAGGACCCGCGCCCGGGTCTCGGAGGCGACCGTGTCGGGGCGGTTGATCACGTTCGAGACCGTGCCGACGGAGACTCCGGCGGCACGGGCGACGTCCTTGATACCCACCGACTGGGCCATCAGGCGGAAACCTCCAGGGAAACGAGAAGCGGCGGGCAGGCCCTCACATTACCCGCGCACGGGCCGGAACCAGTGGTCATGCGGACAGGCCGACGCCGACGCCGTGCGGTGCCGCGACGCGGTGACGAGGGCGTCGTCCCGCCGGACCTCTCCCGGAGGACCGGGAAGAGGGGTGCGTCCCGTGCGTCCCGCAAGACCGCCATGCCGTCGGCGACGGCTGTCCCGTCGGCGACGGCCTCGGCGTGGGTGTCGGACCCTGTGCCACCGTACGGCGGTGTCCGGCCGGTGCGCCCGAAGGACCGCGGGCCGTCCGTGCGGGCCGTCGTGGGCGGAGTGCGTCGTCTCATACGAGGGGTCCTGCTCAGGCGAGGTGGAAGACTTCGGTGAGCGGTTTCATGGCCTCGTCGGGTCGGGCGCCGTCCAGCGATTCGAAGAACGGCGCCATCTCCGCCTGCCAGCGGGCGTTGACGTCGGTGGCCTCCATGCCCGCCTGGGCCGCGGCGAAGTCCTCGGTCTCCAGGTAGCCGACGAGCAGGCCGTCCTCGCGCAGGAAGAGCGAGTAGTTGTGCCAGCCGGTGGCCGAGAGCGCCTCGCACATCTCGGGCCATACGGCGGCGTGCCGCTCGCGGTACTCGTCGAGGCGATCCGCCCTGACCTTCAGCAGGAAGCACACGCGTTGCATCAGCACCCCTTGGGAATCAGAAGTCGAACTGGTCGATGTTCTTGGCGTCGAACACGGTCGGCTTGCCCAGGTTGATCACGCCGTCCTTGCCGATGGTGAAGGTGCCCATGTCGCCGGCCTTGAAGGTCTCGCCCTCCTTGCCGGTGATCTGCCCGGAGGACAGGGCCACGGCCGTGCGGGCGGCGAGCTCGCCGAGCTTCGCCGGGTCCCACAGCTCGAAGGCGTCGACGGTGCCGTTCTTGACGTACTTGCGCATGTCGTTCGGGGTGCCGAGGCCGGTCAGCTTGACCTTGCCCTTGTACTTCGAGCCGGACAGGTACTGCGCCGCGGCCTTGATGCCGACCGTGGTCGGGGAGATGATCCCCTTGAGGTTGGGGTGCTCCTGGAGAAGGCCCTGGGTCTGCTGGAAGGACTGCTGGGCGTCGTCGTTGCCGTAGGCGACCTTGACCAGCTTGATGTCCTTGTACTTGGGGTCCTTCAGCTCGTCCTTCATGAAGTCGATCCAGGTGTTCTGGTTCGTCGCGGTCTGCGCGGCGGACAGGATCGCGATCTCGCCCTTGTAGTCGATCTGCTCGGCGAGCAGCTGCACCTCGGTGCGGCCCAGGTCCTCTGCGCTGGCCTGCGAGACGAAGGCGTTGCGGCACTCGGTCTTGGTGTCCGAGTCGTAGGTGACGACCTTGATCTTGTTCGTCATCGCCTGCTTGAGCGCCGTGCACAGGGCGCCCGGGTCCTGCGCGGACACGGCCATCGCGTCCACCTGCTGCTGGGTGAGCGTGTTGACGTAGCTGACCTGGCTGCTGGTGTCGGTGGCGCTGCTCGGGCCGACCTCCTTGTAGCTGGAGCCGAGTTCCTCGAGCGCCTTCTCGCCGCCCTTGTCCGCGGAGGTGAAGTACGGGTTGTTGACCTGCTTGGGCAGGAAGCCGACGGTCAGGCCCTTCTTGGTGGCCGCGTTCGGGTCGGCCTTGCCCGCGGTGGCGGCCGAGCCGCCGGAGTCCTTGACGTCGTTCTTGGTGGTGCCACCGCAGGCGGTGACGGCCAGGGCGAGCGAGGTGACGGCGGCGAGGGCCGCGCAGCTGCGACGGATCGACGACTTGCGCATGGCGGGTCCTTTTCGGGAGGGAGGGGGTGCGCCCCCGACGGGGCGCGGGACTGTCCGGGTGTGCGGCCCCGCCGCGTCGGCGCGACCGGCCGGGGACGGCCGGCGGCCGTCGGGCGGCCGGTCCGGCTGGTGCGCCGGGAACGTGCGGGTACGTCGTGAGCGGGTGGGTGAGTCGTGAGCGGGTGGAGCGGGCGGGGGCGGGGCGGCTACGTCTGTGTCGTGGCCGCCCTGCGGCCCGCCCGTGCCACGGAGATCTGCCGTGCGACCCGGGGGCCGAGCACGGAGACGACGAGCAGGACGCCGGTGACGACGATCTGCGACTGCGCGGAGACGTTCAGGAGGCTCATCACGTTCTGCAGGGCGCCGAGGAGGAAGACGCCGGCGATCGCGCCGCCGAGCGTGCCCTTGCCGCCGTCGAAGTCGATGCCGCCCAGCAGGACGGCCGCGACGACGGAGAGTTCGAGTCCGGTGGCGTTGTCGTACCGGGCACTGGCGTAGTGCAGGGCCCAGAAGACACCGGTGAGCGAGGCCATGAAGCCGGTCGCGACGAACAGGATCAGCTTCTGCCGCTTGACGCGGACGCCGGCGAACCGTGCGGCCTCCTCGTTGGCGCCGACCGCGAACGCGGAGCGCCCGAACGGGGTGGCGTGCAGGACGACCACGGCGACGGCCAGCAGCACCAGGAAGGGCAGGAACGCCTGCGGGAGGAACGTGTCGCCGATGCGTCCGGCCGCGAAGTCGAGGTACTGCGTGGGGAAGTCGGTGACGGCGTCCGAGCCGAGCACGATCTGCGCGACGCCCCGGTAGGCGGCGAGCGTGCCGATCGTGACGGCGAGGGAGGGCAGTCCGAGCCGGGTCACCAGCAGACCGTTGACCAGGCCGCACACCACGCCCAGGAGCAGGCACAGCGGGATGATCGTCTCGATGGACATGCCCTGGTTCCACAGGGCTCCCATGACCGCGCCGGACAGTCCGGCCGTGGAGGCGACCGACAGGTCGATCTCCCCCGCCACCACGAGCAGGGTCATCGGCAGGGCGATCAGCGCGATGGGCAGCGTGTTGCCGATCAGGAACGACAGGTTGAGGGCGTTGCCGAAACCGTCGACGAAGCCGAAGGAGAACAGCAGCAGGACGATGAGGAGGGCGCCGACGACCGTGTCCCAGCGGACGGCGCGCGCGAGGGGCGAGTCAGCCATGGCGGGCGTTCCTCTTCTTCAGTGCGGAGGCCACGCGCAGCGCGACGACCCGGTCGACCGCGATGGCGAGGATGAGCAGGATGCCGTTGATGGCGAGCACCCAGACGGAGCTGACGCCGAGGGCGGGCAGCACGCTGTTGATCGAGGTGAGCAGCAGGGCGCCGAGCGCGGCGCCGTAGACGCTGCCGGAACCGCCGGTGAAGACGACCCCGCCGACCACGACCGCGCTGACGACGGTGAGTTCGTAGCCGTTCCCGGTGCCGGAGTCGACATTGCCGAAGCGTGCCAGGTACAGGGCGCCCGCGAGTCCGGCGAGGCCTCCGCACACCACGTACGCGGTCAGGATGCGCTTGCGGACGGGGATGCCGGCGAGGCGGGCTGCCTCCGGGTTGGAGCCCAGCGCGTAGAGCTCGCGTCCGCTGCCGAAGTGCTTGAGGTAGTACGCGGTGACCAGCAGCACCGCCAGCGCGATCAGCGCGAGGTAGGGGACGGCCGAGATGCCGCCGGAGCCGAAGTCGACGAAGGAGCCGGGCAGGTCGGCCGCGGTGATCTGCCGGGAGCCGACCCAGATGGAGTCGATGCCGCGGATGATGTAGAGCGTGCCGAGGGTGACGACGAGCGCGGGTACCTGGCCGAGGCTGACGAGCGTTCCGTTGACCAGTCCGCAGACGATGCCGAGCAGGACCGAGAGGAACACGGCGACGACGGGGTTCCCGCCGCCCTGGAGGTAGGTGCCGGCCGCGAAGGCGCTGATGCCGAGCGTCGAGCCGACGGACAGGTCGACGTTGCGGGTGATGACGACGAGCGACTGTCCGGTGGCGACCAGGACGAGGATCGTCGCGTTCAGGAGCAGGTCCTTGATGCCCTGCTCGGACAGGAAGTGGCTGTTGCCCGCCTGGGTGATGGCGATCATCACCAGGAAGACGACCAGGATGGCCAGTTCGCGCATCTTGAAGACGCGGTCGACCAGCCGGGTGCCGCTCGACCTGGGCACCTCGGCGGCGGGGGCGGGGTTGGGAGCGGTCACCGTCATGCGGCCCTCCCGGTGGCTGCGGCCATCACGGTTTCCTCGGTGGCTTCGGAGCGTGGGATCTCGGCGGTGAGCCGGCCCTCGTGCATCACCAGCACGCGGTCCGCCATGCCGAGGATCTCGGGCAGATCGGAGGAGATCATCAGGACGGCCACCCCGTCGGCGGCCAACTCGCTGAGCAGGCGGTGCACTTCGGCCTTGGTGCCGACGTCGATGCCACGGGTCGGCTCGTCGACGATCAGCACCTTGGGGCCGGTGGCGAGCCACTTGGCGAGGACGACCTTCTGCTGGTTGCCGCCGGAGAGCGTGGAGACGGTGTCCGCGATCCTGGCGTACTTCACCTGGAGCTTGACGGCCCAGTCGAGGGAACGGCTGCGTTCGGCACCGCGGTCCATCAGGCCGGCCCGCACCGTGCTGCGCAGGCCGGTCAGGCCGATGTTCCGCTCGATGGACATGTCCATCACGAGGCCCTGGGCGCGCCGGTCCTCGGGGACGAGGGCCAGTCCGGCGGCCATGGCCGTCGAGGGTGCGCCGTTGGTCAGCTTCCTGCCGTCGACCTCGACCTCGCCCCCGTCCCAGCGGTCGACGCCGAACACGGCCCGCGCCACCTCCGTGCGGCCCGCGCCGACGAGGCCGGCGAGGCCGACGATCTCGCCACGCCGCACCTCGAAGGAGACGTCGGTGAAGACGCCCTCGCGGGTCAGCCGGCGCACGCTCAGGGCGACCTCGCCGGCCCGGACGTCCTGCTTCGGGTAGAGCTCGTCGAGGTCGCGGCCGACCATCCGGCGCACCAGGTCGTCCTCGGTCATGCCGTCCAGCGGCTCGCTCGCGATCCAGGCGCCGTCGCGCAGGGTGGTGACGCGCTCGCAGATCTGGAAGATCTCCTCCAGGCGGTGCGAGATGAACAGCACCGCCGAGCCCTGGTCGCGCAGGGTGCGCACGACGCCGAAGAGGCGGGCCACCTCGCTGCCGGTGAGGGCGGCGGTCGGCTCGTCCATGATCAGGACGCGGGCGTCGAAGGAGAGGGCCTTGGCGATCTCGACGATCTGCTGGTCGGCGATGGACAGGCCGCGGGCGGGGCGGTCGGGGTCGAGTTCGACTCCGAGGCGCGTCATCAGCGCCAGGGTCGCGGCGTGGGTCGCCTTGTGGTCGATGCGGCCGAGCGCGCGCCGGGGCCGGCGGCCCATGAAGATGTTCTCGGCGATCGACAGGTCGGGAAAGAGCGTGGGCTCCTGGTAGATCACCGCGATGCCCGCGTCGCGGGCGTCGGCGGGTCCGTTGAAGACGGTGGACTCGCCGTCCAGCAGCACCTGGCCGGCGTCCGGTCGGTGCACGCCGGCGAGTGTCTTGATGAGGGTCGACTTGCCCGCGCCGTTCTCTCCGGCGAGCGCGTGCACCTCGCCGGGAAACAGTTCCAGGGACACGTCCCGCAGGGCGCGCACGGCGCCGAAGGACTTCGAGATGTCCTTGAGCGCCAGCACGGGGGCCGGACCCGTATCGGACGGGTGGGTCATGAGGGGCTCCTCGACGACGCCGGCGGGACGGCCCCACAGCGTCGTGAAAGGTTTCAATTGGGTTGCCGGGACGTTAGGCATGTCACCCAGGTCACGTCAATGGGTTCGTGTCGAAATTTTTCGATGGTCAAAGGTCACAACAGAGTCACGGAGAACGGTCTGCGCCGCAGGGGTTGACAGCCCCTCGGACGGCTCATAGCTTCGCCTTCTGAATCGTTTCAGACAGTCGTCGCAGGTAGCCGTCCCACCAGCCCCTCAGGAAGCACCGCAAGACGCTCTTCGCACAGCCCGTCCCACGAGCCCGTCCGGACCCGTCCGGGGCCCACCCGAAGAGATCCGCCCCAGCAGTCCTTTCAGATCCGAAGTCGTAGGAGTCCCGAAGTGACCGAGCTCGCCGCGGTGAAGGCCGCGCTCAAGACCCAGGCCGTCGAGACGCCGTCGTGGGCGTACGGGAACTCGGGAACCCGGTTCAAGGTGTTCGCGCAACCCGGGGTCCCCCGCACTCCGCAGGAGAAGCTGGACGACGCCGCCAAGGTGCACGAGTTCACGGGCGCGGCCCCGACGGTCGCGCTGCACATCCCCTGGGACAAGGTCGACGACTACGAGGCCCTGGCCAAGCACGCGCAGGAGCGCGGCCTGAAGCTGGGCGCGATCAATTCCAACACCTTCCAGGACGACGACTACCGGCTCGGCTCGGTCTGCCACCCGGACGCGTCGGTGCGCCGCAAGGCCCTCGACCACCTCTTCGAGTGCGTCGACATCATGGACGCGACGGGTTCGAAGGATCTGAAGCTCTGGTTCGCGGACGGCACGAACTACCCCGGCCAGGACGACATCCGTGAGCGCCAGGACCGGCTCGCCGAGAGCCTCGCCCAGGTCTACGAGCGGCTCGGCGACGACCAGCGCATGCTTCTGGAGTACAAGTTCTTCGAGCCGGCCTTCTACGCGACCGACGTCCCGGACTGGGGCACGGCCTACGCGCACTGCCTCAAGCTCGGCCCCAAGGCACAGGTCGTCGTCGACACCGGACACCACGCCCCGGGCACCAACATCGAGTTCATCGTCGCCACGCTGCTGCGCGAGCGGAAGCTCGGAGCCTTCGACTTCAACTCCCGGTTCTACGCCGACGACGACCTGATGGTGGGCGCCGCCGACCCCTTCCAGCTCTTCCGGATCATGTACGAGGTGATCCGGGGCGGCGGCTTCAGCCCGGACGTCGCCTTCATGCTCGACCAGTGCCACAACATCGAGGCGAAGATCCCCGCGATCATCCGCTCGGTGATGAACGTCCAGGAGGCCACGGCGAAGGCCCTCCTCGTCGACCGCGACGCCCTGGCCGCCGCGCAGCGCGAGGGCGACGTGCTCGCCGCCAACGCGGTGCTCATGGACGCCTACAACACGGACGTTCGACCGCTTCTCGCCGAGGTGCGCTCGGAGCTCGGGCTCGACCCCGACCCGGTCGCCGCCTACCGCCGGTCCGGCTGGGCGGAGCGGATCGCCGCCGAGCGGGTCGGCGGGCAGCAGGCGGGCTGGGGGGCATAGCCCCCGCACCGTCGCCCACGACCCGCGGACCGCCTCGGCCCGGTCGCGCGGTCGCCCGCGCCCCTGAAGGGCGCCCTCCCCCGGGTGCGCACCCGGGCACGTCTTCTCACCTCCGAAGGATCAGGAACATGGCATCCCATCCCGAAGCCGCCGCTCTGCTGGCCCGGTCGCACCGGCTCGGCGCGGATCCCCGCAACACCAACTACGCGGGCGGCAACACCTCCGCCAAGGGCACCGACACCGACCCCGTGACCGGTGGCGACGTCGAGCTGATGTGGGTCAAGGGCTCCGGCGGCGACCTGGGCACCCTGGCCGAGGCCGGTCTCGCGGTGCTGCGCCTGGACCGGCTGCGCGCGCTCACCGACGTCTACCCGGGCGTCGAGCGCGAGGACGAGATGGTCGCCGCGTTCGACTACTGCCTGCACGGCAAGGGCGGCGCCGCCCCGTCCATCGACACCGCGATGCACGGCCTGGTGGACGCGCCGCACGTCGACCACCTGCACCCCGACTCCGGCATCGCGCTCGCCTGCGCGGCCGACGGCGAGAAGCTGACCGCCGAGTGCTTCGGCGACAGCGTGGTGTGGGTGCCCTGGCGGCGCCCCGGCTTCCAGCTCGGCCTGGACATCGCGGCGGTCAAGGAGGCCAACCCGCAGGCGATCGGCTGCGTCCTCGGGGGCCACGGCATCACCGCCTGGGGCGCCACCGCCGAGGAGTGCGAGCGCAACTCGCTGCACATCATCCGCACCGCGGAGACGTTCCTCGCCGAGCGCGGCGCGGCGGAGCCCTTCGGCCCGGTGGTCGAGGGCTACGAGGCCCTCGACGGGGCCGCCCGTCGAAACCGGGCCGCGGCGCTGGCGCCGTACGTCCGGGCGATCGCCTCCGAGGACCGCCCGCAGGTCGGCCACTTCACCGACGCGGACGTCGTGCTCGACTTCCTCGCCCGCGCCGAGCACCCGCGGCTCGCCGCCCTCGGCACCTCCTGCCCGGACCACTTCCTGCGCACGAAGGTCCGGCCGCTCGTCCTCGACCTGCCGCCGACCGCGCCCCTGGACGAGGCGGTCGCCCGGCTGAAGGAGCTGCACGCCGGGTACCGCGAGGAGTACGCGGCCTACTACGAGCGGCACGCGCTGCCCGACTCCCCCGCGATGCGCGGCGCGGACCCGGCGATCGTGCTGGTCCCCGGCGTCGGCATGTTCTCCTTCGGCAAGGACAAGCAGACGGCCCGCGTGGCGGGCGAGTTCTACGTCAACGCGATCAACGTGATGCGGGGCGCCGAGGCCGTCTCCACGTACGCGCCGATCGAGGAGGCGGAGAAGTTCCGCATCGAGTACTGGGCCCTGGAGGAGGCAAAGCTCCAGCGGATGCCGAAGCCCAAGCCGCTCGCGACGCGCGTGGCGCTGGTGACGGGCGCCGGCAGCGGCATCGGCAAGGCGATCGCGCACCGGCTGGTGGCCGAGGGCGCCTGTGTGGTCGTCGCCGACCTGAACGCCGGTAACGCCGCCGCCGTGGCCGAGGAGCTCGGCGGCCCCGACAAGGCGGTCGCCGTCACCGTCGACGTGACGTCCGAGGAGCAGATCGCCGAGGCCTTCGAGGCGGCGGTGCTGGCCTTCGGCGGCGTCGACCTGGTCGTCAACAACGCGGGCATCTCCATCTCCAGGCCGCTGCTGGAGACCACCGCGAAGGACTGGGACCTCCAGCACGACATCATGGCCCGCGGCTCGTTCCTCGTCTCGCGCGAGGCGGCGCGGGTGATGACCCGGCAGGGACTCGGCGGCGACATCGTCTACATCGCCTCGAAGAACGCGGTCTTCGCCGGACCCAACAACATCGCCTACTCGGCGACCAAGGCCGACCAGGCGCACCAGGTGCGGCTGCTGGCCGCCGAACTGGGCGAGCACGGCATCCGGGTCAACGGCGTCAATCCCGACGGGGTGGTCCGCGGGTCGGGGATCTTCGCGGGCGGCTGGGGCGCGCAGCGCGCGGCGACCTACGGCATCGAGGAGGAGAAGCTCGGCGAGTTCTACGCCCAGCGGACCATCCTCAAGCGGGAGGTGCTGCCCGAGCATGTCGCGAACGCGGTGTTCGCGCTGACCGGCGGGGAGCTGACGCACACCACGGGCCTGCACGTCCCGGTCGACGCGGGCGTCGCCGCCGCGTTCCTGCGGTGACGGCTGTGCACCGCGCGTACGCCGCGGTCGACCTCGGCGCGTCCAGCGGACGCGTCATGGTCGGCCGCGTGGGGCCCGACTCGCTGGACCTCGCCGAGGCGCACCGCTTCCCGAACCGGCCGGTCCGGCTCCCCGAAGGCCTGCGCTGGGACATCCTCGGCCTGTACGCGGGCGTCCTGGACGGGCTGCGCGCCGCCGGCCAGGTCGACTCGGTCGGCATCGACAGCTGGGCCGTCGACTACGGCCTGCTGGACGCGGACGGAGCGCTCCTCGGCAACCCGGTGCACTACCGGGACTCGCGAACCGAGGGTGTCGCGGAGAAGGTGTGGGCGACCGTGTCCGCCGCGGAGCTGTACGCGGCGACCGGGCTCCAGTACGCGCCCTTCAACACGCTCTACCAGGTGACGGCGGCCCGCTCCTGCGCCCAGTTCGCCCGTGCCGAGCGCCTGTTGCTCGTCCCGGACCTGCTGACGTACTGGCTCACGGGCGAGGCCGGGACCGAGCTCACCAACGCGTCGACCACACAGCTCGTCGACCCGAGGACGCGCGACTGGGCGTACGGGCCGGCCGAACGGCTCGGCATCGACCTCGGGCTGTTCGCGCCGCTGCGCCTGCCCGGCGACCCGGCGGGCCTGCTGCTGCCGCGGGTGCTGGAGGAGACCGGGCTGACCGGCCCGGTCCCGGTGACGACCGTCGCCTCGCACGACACCGCCTCGGCGGTGGCCGCGGTCCCCGCGTCCGGCGAGCGCTTCGCCTACATCTGCACCGGCACCTGGTCCCTGGCGGGCCTGGAGCTGGACGCGCCCGTCCTCACCGAGGAGAGCAGGGCGGCCAACTTCACGAACGAGCTCGGGCTGGACGGCACGGTCCGCTATCTGCGGAACATCATGGGGCTGTGGCTGCTCCAGGAGTGCCTGCGCGAGTGGGGCGACCCCGGCCTGGACGGTCTGCTCGCGGCCGCGGCCGAGGTCACGCCCCTGCGGTCGGTCGTGGACGCGGGCGACGCGGCGTTCCTGGCGCCCGGCCGGATGCCGCAGCGGATCGCCGACGCCTGCCGGGAGTCGGGCCAGCCGGTGCCCGCGTCCCCCGCGGAGATCACGCGCTGCATCCTCGACTCCCTCGCGCTCGCCCATCGCCGCGCGGTCGCCGAGGCCGAGGCCCTCGCCGACCACCCGGTCGACGTCGTGCACATCGTGGGCGGCGGCGCCCGCAACGATCTGCTGTGCCGGCTGACCGCCGACGCCTGCGGGCTGCCCGTCGTCGCGGGCCCCGCGGAGGCAGCCGCACTCGGCAACGTCCTGGTCCAGGCGCGGGCGCACGGCCAGGTGGGCGACCGCGCGCAGATGCGCCGACTGCTCGCCCGGACCCAGCCGTTGCGGCGGTACGAACCGCGCGGCGACGCCGCGGCCTGGCGTGCTGCCGAGGAACGGCTCGCCGCCCGCTGACCCCTGCCCCCCGCACGCGGCGGGTGCGCGGCGTCTCCCGCTCCGCACACCCGCCGCGTAGGCTGCACTCATCCGATGATCGACAACGAGGAGCTGCGATGCGTGTCGCTCTGTTCCTGACCTGTGTCAACGACACGCTGTATCCGGACACAGGCCGCGCCGTGGTGAAACTGCTGACCAGACTGGGTGTCGACGTCGACTTCCCGATGGACCAGACGTGTTGCGGACAGGCGCACTACAACACCGGATATCGCCATGAGGCAGAACCGCTCGCTCGTCATTTCTCCGATGTATTCGGGGAGTACGAGGCGATCGTGACCCCGTCCGGCTCCTGCGGGGCGATGGTGCGGGAGCTGTATCCGCGGATGGGTGAGCGGGCTCGGGCCGAAGGCCGCGGCGACACCCTCGCGACCACGCTGGCACCGGTCGTGCCGAAGACGTACGAACTGACGGAGTTCCTGGTCGACGTGCTCGGCGTGACCGACGTCGGCGCGTACTACCCGCACTCGGTCACCTACCACCCGACCTGCCACGGACTGCGGAGCCTGGGTCTGGGCGACCGGCCGCGCCGCCTCCTGAAGGCCGTCAGGGGACTGGAGTTGCGCGAGCTGCCCGGCGCCGACGAGTGCTGCGGCTTCGGCGGCACGTTCGCCGTCAAGAACTCCGACGTCTCGTCCGCGATGGGCGCCGACAAGGTGCGCAACGCCGCGTCGACGGGTGCCGAGATGCTGTGCGCGGCCGACAACTCCTGCCTGATGCACATCGGCGGCACGATGACCCGCCTCGACACGGGCATGCGTCCGGTGCACATCGCGGAGATCCTGGCGAGCACGGAAGAGGAGCCCTGGGCATGAGCGGGACGTTCGTCGGCATGCCGGCGTTCCCGAAGGCCGCGCACGAGGCCGTGCACGACGCCACGCTGCGCGGCAATCTGCGCCACGCCACGCACACCATCCGTTCCAAGCGCGCCAAGGCGGTCGCGGAGGTGTCCGACTGGGCGGCGCTGCGCGAGGCGGGCAAGCGGATCAAGGACCACACGCTCCGTCATCTCGACCGCTACCTGGTGCAGTTGGAGGAGTCGGTCACGGCGGCCGGCGGCACCGTGCACTGGGCCGCCGACGCCGACGAGGCCAACCGCATCGTGGCCGGCCTGGTCCGGGCGACCGGCGAGTCGGAGGTCGTGAAGGTCAAGTCGATGGCCACGCAGGAGATCGGCCTCAACGAAGCCCTGGAGGCGGAGGGCGTCCGCGCCTACGAGACCGACCTCGCCGAGCTCATCGTGCAGTTGGGCAAGGACCGGCCCTCGCACATCCTGGTCCCGGCGATCCACCGCAACCGCGGCGAGATCCGCGACATCTTCGCCCGGGAGATGAGCGAGTGGGGCCGCCCCGCCCCCGACGGGCTGACCGACACGCCCGCCGAACTCGCCGAGGCGGCGCGGCTGCACCTGCGCGAGAAGTTCCTGCGGGCCAAGGTCGGCATCTCCGGCGCCAACTTCATGGTGGCCGAGACCGGCACCCTCGTCGTCGTCGAGTCCGAGGGCAACGGGCGGATGTGCCTGACCCTCCCCGAGACCCTGATCTCGGTCGTCGGTATCGAGAAGATCGTGCCGACCTGGCAGGACCTGGAGGTGTTCCTCCAGACGCTGCCCCGCTCCTCCACGGCCGAGCGCATGAACCCGTACACCTCGACCTGGACGGGCACCACCGACGAGGACGGGCCCCGTGCCTTCCACCTGGTGCTCCTCGACAACGGCCGCACCGACACGCTGGCCGACGAGGTCGGCCGTCAGGCGCTGCGCTGCATCCGCTGCTCGGCGTGCCTGAACGTCTGCCCGGTGTACGAGCGGGCCGGCGGCCACGCCTACGGTTCCGTCTATCCGGGCCCGATCGGCGCGATCCTCAGCCCGCAACTCCGGGGCACCGCCTCGGAGATCGACGCGTCCCTGCCGTACGCGTCCTCGCTGTGCGGCGCCTGCTACGAGGTCTGTCCGGTCGCCATCGACATTCCCGAGGTGCTCGTGCACCTGCGGGAGCGGATCGCCCAGGGCGGCCCGGTGACCCGCGAGGGCAACAAGGTCGTCCTCAAGCCGGCCAAGGGGCACGCCGCCGAGCGGGCGGCGATGCGGGCGGCGCGCTGGGCGTTCAGCCACCCCGGCGCGCTGCGCACCGGCCAGCGGCTCGCCGGGCGGACACGCCGCTTCCATCCGCGGACGCTGCCGGGACCCGGCAGGGCGTGGAGCGCGAGCCGTGATCTGCCGCCGGTGCCCGCGGAGCCGTTCCGCGACTGGTGGCAGCGCACTCGGGGCGGAAAGGACGCGAAGTGAACAGCAGGGATGTGATCCTCGGCCGGGTGCGGCGCGCGCTCGCGGACACGGGCCATGACGACACGCCGTACGACCAGGCCGTGGAGCGGAGTTATCTGCGCGAGCACGGACAGCGGAGTGTCGCGGAGACGGTCGAGCTGCTCGCCGAGAACCTGGCCGACTACCGGGCGCTGGTGCACCGTTGCGACGCCGACGGACTGCCCGGTGTGATCGCCGGGCTGCTCGCGGAGCACGGTTCGGCCTCCGTGGTGGTCCCGCCGGGCCTGGACGAGGCGTGGCTGGCGGACACGGACGTCACGCGCGTGGCGGACCGTGCCGAGACCACCCCGCACGAGCTCGACCGGGTGGACAGCGTGGTCACCGCGTGCGCGGTGGCGATCGCCGAGACCGGCACCATCGTGCTCGACGGCGGCCCCGATCAGGGCCGTCGGCGGATCACGCTGGTGCCGGACCACCACATCTGCGTCGTGCGCGTCCCGGACCAGGTGGTCTCCTCGGTGCCGCAGGGGCTCGCGCGGCTCGCTCCTCAGCGCCCGCTGACCTGGATCTCCGGCCCCTCGGCGACCAGCGACATCGAACTCGACCGGGTCGAGGGGGTGCACGGTCCGCGCACCCTGGAGGTGATCCTGGTGGGCGCGGTCTGAGCCGACCTGGGGCGGGTCCGCGCGGTGAACCGTGCGGGCCCGCCCCCGTCCGTGTGTCCGCTCAGTCCAGGGCGGCCGTGACCTCGTAACCGCCCGACGGCAGGCGGTAGGAGGCGGTGCCGTCCTCGAATCCGAGGAACTCCACGCCGGGCACCCGAGCCAGCGGGGTCCGGCCCGCGCGCACCGTGGCGGCGTCGGCGGCCGGGATCCGCAGGGTGGCGGTGCTGTTGGCCGGGACCACGGCCCGGTAGGAGAGCGTCCGGCCCTTCACCGTCCACGCGCTGACGATCTCGCCGTACGGCGAGACGTGCGAGCCCGCCACCTCGGTGATACGGCCCGTGGGGTCGACGTGGGGCCGCAGGAAGAAGTGCCGGAACCCCGGGTGGTCGGGGTCCTTGGCGATGCCGGCCATGCTCTCGTACATCCACTCCATGATCGCGCCGTAGGAGTAGTGGTTGAAGGAGTTCATCTCGACGGGGCCGAAGCCGTCGTCCTCGGAGTAGGAGTTCCAGCGCTCCCAGACCGTGGTGGCCCCGTTCTTCACCGAGTACAGCCAGGAGGGCATCGCGTCCTGGTGGAGCAGCTCGTACGCGAGGTCGGCGCGGCCCTGGTCGGTGAGGACGGGGGCGAGCACGTTCACGCCGAGGAAGCCCACGGACAGGGTGTTCTCCGCGTACTGCACGCGGGTGCTGCCGGGGTGGGCCGCCTTGTAGGCCGCGTCGTTGCCGATGTTCTGCGCGAGCAGGTCGACGAGTCCGCGGCGCTGCGCGTCGGTGTCGTACAGACCGAGTCTGAGGACCCACAGCAGCGCGGTCTGGCTGTTGTCCTCGGGGTCCGTGCCGATGATCGGCTTGCCGCCCAGGCTGGAGCGCACCGTGAGCTTCCCGTCCTCGGTGCTCAGGTACTTGGCGATGAACGCCCGCTTGATGCGGGAGAAGAGCTGGTCGTACCGGTCGGCCTCGGTGTCCCGGCCGGTCGCGCGGGCCATCTGCGCCATCAGCCGGGTGCTGTGGCCGTAGTAGACGTCGCTCATGAGCTGGGTGCCGGTGCTCTGCGGCGCGAGCCAGTCGGCGAACAGGGCGCCCTGACCGGCGTAGCTGTCCCCGGTCCTGCGCTGGATCCAGTCCAGGTAGCGGGTCATGGCCGCCCAGCTGCGGTCGACGACGGTCCGGTCGCCGCTCATCTGCCAGACGGTCCAGGGCACCACCACACCGCAGTCGGCCCAACCGCTCACGGGAGCCGCCGCGTTGTACCGGTTGCCGGGCGAGACGGCGGTGAACTGGGCGCCGTCGAGGCCGTAGATCTGCTGCGAGTCGATCAGGTTGTCCTCGAAGTGACTGAGGAAGTTGACCGCGTCGGCGTTGTAGAGGCCCGTGTTGCAGAACAGCTGGGTGTCGCCGGTCCAGCCGAGGCGCTCGTCGCGCTGCGGGCAGTCCGTGGGCACCCAGAGGTAGTTGCCGCGCTGGCCCCAGCGCACGTTGCCGATCAGCTGGTTGACCGAGCTGTCGTTCGTGGTGACGCTGCCGGTCTCGCGGATCGCGGAGGTGGCGACCTTGCCCGTCAGTCCGGTGATCGTGACGGGGGCGCCGGAGGCCGTGACGGAGACGTAGCGGAATCCGTAGAAGGTGAGCGAGTCCTGGTGGGTCTCGCCGTGCGTGTCGCCCCGCAGCGTGTAGGTGCTGGTCGCCTTGGCGGAGCGCAGGTTGGCCCGGTAGACGGAGCCCTCGGGGCCGTCCGCGCCCGCGCTGTCGTCGTTGAGCATCTCGGCGAACCGGAAGGTGACTTCGGCGCCCGCGGGACCGCGCACGGTGTAGCGCGGCACCCCGACCATGTTCTGCCCGAGGTCGAAGACCGCGGTGTCGCCGTCGCCGACCGTGACCGCTGCCCGGGCCGCCGCGGCGGGGTCGGTCACCGACCGGGAGGCGTCGACGACGATGCGACCACGTCCGTTGGCGCTGCCCGCCTCGCCGGTCACCCCGGTGTACACGGTGACGGACCGCGGCCTGCGGTCCCACTCGGGCATCAGCCGTGCGCTCTCGCCGGGGTAGGCGACCAGTTTCGCGTCGGGGTACCGGCCGGCGAAGTCGACCTCCTCGGTCCCCGGCCAGCCGGAGTCGTCGAAGCCGTTCGCCGTCCAGCCCGGCATGTCCCCCCGCGCGTCGTAGGTCTGCCCGTCGTAGATGTCGTCGCCGCGGTAGGGGCCCGTGTCCGTGGCCCGCCAGTCGTCACCGGGCGTGGTCACCACGGTCTGCGTCGAGCCGTCGGTGTAGCGGATCAGCAGCTTGGCCTTCAGCGCCAGGCGGTTGCCGTCCTTGGAGTAGTAGGTGCTGCCGTCGGATATCCGGGCGTTGTACCAGCCGTTGCCGAGCACCGCCGCGAGCGTGACGGCCCGCTCCCCCGCGACCAGGCCGGTGACGTCGTAGCTCAGATAGCTGATGGTGCGGTCGTAGTTCGTCCAGCCCGGCGTGAGCAGTTCGTGCGTGGTGCCCTCGCCCTGCGGCACCGTGACCCGCCGCCCGTTGAGGTAGGCGTCGTACACGCCGAGGGCGGACACGTACAGCCGGGCCGCGCGCACCTTCCGCCCCTGGAGCCGGACCTGACGGCGCAGCAGCGGCGCCCCCGGGCTGTTCGGCTTCTTTCCCGCCATGCCGATCCAGCGGGCGCCGTCCCAGCCCGTCGTGCCGTCGGTGCTGCGCAGGCCCGTCTCGAAGGAGGCGGCCGGGGCGTCGGGGAGGGCGCGGCCGTCCTCGTCCCAGAGGCTCACCGACCAGAAGTAGCGCGTGGAAGGCCGCAGTGCGGCTCCCGCGTAGGGCACCGCCACGGAGTCGGCCGACGTGACGCGGCCGCTGTTCCAGACGTCGGCGCGGGTGCGGGTCAGCCGTTCGGGCGAGGTCGCCACCAGGATCCGGTACGCGCTCTGGCGCCGGCCGCGGGTCGCGGACGCCATGCGCCAGCCGAAGCGCGGTCTGTCGGCGTCCACGCCCAGCGGGTCGGTCCGGTGCTCCACCGTCAGTCCTGTGACGGATGCCCCGTCCGAGGCCGGTGCGGCCGCTCGCGCCGTGCCCGGCGCGCCGACCCCTCCGGCCATCGCCAGGGCCCCGGCACTCGCGGCCGTGGTGAGCACCGTTCTGCGTCGCACATTGCCCGTTCCTTCGTTCACGTCGTCATCCCTTCGGCTCTCGGAGCACGCTGGTTGTAACGTTTCACTCCGGCTGGCGGCGAACTTAGCGGCGTGCGCGACGGCTGTCCACCGCCTTAACAACGCAACTGTCAGACAGAATTCAACAGAAGCGCGCGACGGAACGCGCTTGCGGGAGGGGTGGCAACAGGGGATCCGGCCACCCTGATTGAAACTTTTCAAAAACGGAATCCATCATTCGACCCGCGGGGATGCCGCTGGTGGGCGATGATCGCGGCACGCGGATAGCGTGAGGGAATGATCCGGTTCGAGCAGGTCACCAAGCGCTATCCGGACGGCACGACCGCCGTGGACGGCCTCTCCTTCGAGGTGGCCGAGGGCGAACTCGTCACGCTCGTCGGCCCGTCGGGCTGCGGCAAGACGACGACCATGATGATGGTGAACCGGCTGATCGAGCCGACGTCCGGACGGATCTTCGTGAACGACGAGGACATCGCCACGGTCGACCCGGTGCGGCTGCGGCGGCGCATCGGGTACGTCATCCAGCAGGTCGGCCTGTTCCCGCACCGGACGATCCTCGACAACACGGCGACGGTGCCCACTCTCGTCGGCTGGAAGAAGGCGAGGGCACGGGCCCGCGCAGCCGAACTGCTCGACCTGGTGGGCCTGGACCCGGCGACGTACGGACCGCGTTATCCGGACCAGTTGTCGGGCGGTCAGCGCCAGCGGGTCGGCGTGGCGCGGGCGCTCGCCGCCGATCCGCCCGTGCTGCTGATGGACGAGCCCTTCGGGGCCGTCGACCCGGTGGTGCGGGAGCAGTTGCAGGACGAGTTCCTGCGCATGCAGGAAGCCGTGCGCAAGACGGTGCTGCTGGTCACGCACGACATCGAGGAGGCGGTGCGGCTCGGCGACCGCATCGCGGTGTACGGCCAGGGCCGCATCGAGCAGTTCGACACGCCCGGCGCCGTTCTCGGTACTCCCGCCACGCCGTACGTCGCCGACTTCGTGGGTGCGGACCGCGGCCTGAAGCGCCTGTCGGTGACCACCATCGAGGCCGACGACCTGGAGCAGCCGCCGATCGCGCGGCTCGACGAGAGCGCCGGACGGGCCGCGGAACGGCTGCGGGCCGAAGGCGCCCGCTGGGCCGTGGTGCTCGACGCCGGCGGCGATCTGCACGGATGGGTCGGCCGGGACGAACTCGGCGCGGGCGGCCTGGTCCGCGATCTGGCGCACCGGATGAACTCCTGGGTGCCCGTGGGCGCTCCCCTGAAGCAGGCGTTCGGGGTCATGCTCCAGCACGACGCGGGCTGGGTCGCCGTACTGGACGGGGCGCGCTTCCTCGGCGTGCTGACCCCGGCCAAGCTGCACGAGACGCTGCGCAGGTCGGTGGACGCGGACGCGCGGGGTGTGTCACGCGGTCAGGTGGACTTCGACTCGGTGGCGGACGCCTGAGCCGCGCCGGACCGATCCGGTCACCGCGTCCGGAGGGGTCGTGCGCCCGGCACCTGCCCGGTCGAGGCGGGGCCCGTCGGGTCAGGTCAGCAGCCCCTTGTCCCGCAGATAGGTGCGGGCCACGTCCTCGGGCAGCCGTCGCCAGCTGTCCACCTGCCGGTTCAGGGACGCCAGGTCGGCCGTGGTGAGGACGTCGTTGAGCTTGCCGAGCGCCTTGGTCACGCCCTCGCCGCCGGCCCGCGAACGGTTGACGACGGGCACGATGTAATCGGCGTTCTGCAGATGCTTGTCGTCGTCCAGCAGGACGAGCCCGAACTCGTCGAGGGTGGCGTCCGTCGTGGTGGTCAGCACCATCTGGTCCCGGCCGCTCTGCACGGCCCGCTTCGCCTGGGTGGTGCCGACGCCCTTCGGGTCGACGGCGACGACGTCGATGCCGTACGTCTTCTTCAGCCCCGGCTCGCAGTACGGCCGTTGCACGCACTCGTCGCCCGCCGCGAGCCGCACCTTCAGACCGGACCGCCCGAGGTCGCCGAGCGTCTTGAGGTGATGCTCCCGGGCGTACGCGGCGGACACCGCGAAGGCGTTCTGGTCGACGGCTCTGCCGGGATCGAGGACGGTGAGCCCGCGCGGCGTCGCCAGTGCGCGCAGCGCGGTCATGGTGGTTCCTAGGTCGGGCGAGCCGACGGGACGCGCGTCGGCACCGTGGGTCTTGGCGTTCAGCCAGTCCGCGAAGGTCGCCGCGTACTCGGGCACGACGTCGATCTGGCCCGATTCCAGGGCCGGTTCGTACAGTTCCCGGTTGGCGACGGTGATCGTCGACGTCTGGTAGCCGGCCTGCTTCAGCAGCAGCGCGTACATCTGCGCCAGCAGGTCGCTCTCGGTGAATCCGGCCGAGCCGACGACCAGATGCCTGCTGTCGCCGGGCGGGGCGGTGACCGAGCCCCGGTTCTCCAGCGACGGTCCGGTGGCGCAGCCGGCGAGCAGGAAGAAGGCGCCGGTCAGTACGGCGCGTCTCCTCACCGCGAGCCTCTCGCCCGGTGCGGTGCCACCCGCTCGACGACCTCGAAGACGCCCTCGACGAGCAGGGCGAAGACGGCGACGAGTACGGCACCGGCGACGACCTGGGGCGTGCTGGCCAGATTGAATCCCGCGGTGATGATCCGGCCGAGCCCGCCGCCGCCGGCGAGCGCGGCGATGGTGGCGGTCGCGACGAGCTGGACGGCGGCGATCCGCACCCCGGTCAGCACCATGGGGAGGGCGAGGGGCAGTTCGACCTGGATCAGGCTCTGCCGGCCGGTCATGCCCATTCCGCGGGCCGCCCGCACCACGTCGCGGTCGACCTCGCGCATCCCGACGTACGCGTTGGTGAGCAGGGGCGGCACGGCGAAGAGGACGAGCGCGACGACCGTCGGCCCTTCGCCCCATCTTCCGATCGGGGTGAGCAGGAGGAGCACCAGCACGGCGAACGTGGGCACGGCCCGGCCGACGTTGGAGAGGTTCACGGCGAGCGCGCCGCCCCTGCCGAGGTGCCCGAGGACGAGGGCGACGGGCAGCGCGATCAGGCAGCTGACGACCAGGCAGACGACCGTCAGGACGAGATGCTGGGCGAGACGGTGCCAGACGCCGTCGTCGCCCGACCAGTGCGCGGGGTCGGTGAGCCATCCCCAGGCCCCGGTCAGGGTGTTCATCCGCGGCTCGCCCGGGTCCAGGGGGTGATGAGCCGCTGCACCGCGAGGAGCAGGAGGTCCGCGGCGACGGCGATGACGACGCACAGCACCGACGCGGTGAGGACCTGCGCCTTGAAGAAGGTGTTCATGCCGGAGTAGATGAGATTGCCGAGCCCGCCGAAGCCGACGATGGCGCCGACCGTGACCAGGGACACCGCCGACACGGTGGCGATCCGCAGCCCGGCCATGCCCGCCGGCAGGGCGAGCGGCAGCTCCACGGTCAGCAGCAGCCGGACGGGCCCGTACCCCATGCCCCGCGCGGCCTGCCGGGTCTCCTCGGGGACGGCCCGCAGGCCCGCGAGGATGTTCCGTACGAGGAGGGTCAGCGAGTACAGGACGAGGCCCGCGACGACCAGCGCGGCGGACAGTCCGTAGACGGGCAGGAGGAGCGAGAACATCGCGAGCGACGGGATGGTGTAGAGGACCGTGGTCGCCGCGAGGACCGGGCCCGCGGCCACGCCCCAGCGACGGGCGAGCACGGCGAGCGGCACCGCGACGGCCAGTCCGATGAGGACGGAGACCGCGGTGAGCTGGAGGTGCTGGGCGACCGCGTCGAGGAGGATGTGCCGGCGGGTGCTCAGATACTCGCCGCAGATCCACTCGTTGCGCGCCAGGCAGTCGTCGGGGGGCGCGGTCACCCCTCCATTCCATCGGGGCGGGCGGCGCCCGGCGCGTTCTGGTGACCCGTACGGGGTGGCCCGCGTCCGGGGGTGTCGCTGGGTACACCCCGGAACAGGGGTCCTGCGGCCAGTGTGGGCGGACCCCGCTCTCCGTAGCGTCGTGGACGAGGCACAGGGCGTGCCGACGGAGGGTGATGACGATGTTTCACCGAGCGCGACGCACGAACGACCCGGGCCCCGCCGCCGAGGCGCTGCGGCTGGTCAAGGTCGGCAAGACCTACGGGACCGGGGCCGGTGCCGTGACCGCTCTGGACGGGGTGACGCTCGGTCTGGCACGCGGCACGTTCACCGCGGTCATGGGCCCCTCGGGGTCCGGGAAGTCCACGCTGCTGCAGTGCGCGGCGGGGCTCGAACGGCCCGACAGCGGCATCGTGAGGGTGGACGGGGCGGAGATGACCGGCGGCGGCGAGGCGGAGCTGACACGGTTCCGGCGCAGCCGGATCGGCTTCGTCTTCCAGCAGTACAACCTCCTGCCGACGCTGACCGTCGCCCAGAACACGATCCTGCCGCTCAAGCTCGCCGGCCGGCGCGTCGACCGGGCGCGGGTGCGGGAGGTGCTGACGGCCGTCGGGCTCGGCGGCCGGCTGGGACATCTGCCCGACCAGCTCTCCGGAGGACAGCGGCAGCGCGTGGCGATCGCCCGGGCGCTGGTGACCGAGCCCCGGGTGATCTTCGCGGACGAGCCGACGGGGGCCCTCGACACGCGCAGCGCGCGGGACGTACTGGTCCTGCTGCGGGAGGCCGTGCGGGTGCACGGCAGGACCGTGGTCATGGTGACGCACGACCCGGTGGCCGCCTCGTACGCGGACTCCGTCGTGTTCCTCGCGGACGGGCGCCTTGCGGGCGAGCTGCACGCGCCGACGGTCGACGCGGTGGCCGAGCGGCTGGCCCATCTCGGCGACGACGCCCTGCTGGAGGTGTGAGGGATGTTCGCTCTGGCCCTGCGTTCCCTGCGCAAGCGTCCCGCGCGCTGCACGGCGACCCTGCTGTCCGCGTTCCTGGGCGCGGCGATCATCATGACGTTCCATTCGATGCACGACACGGCCGGCCGGCCGGGCGTCGACCGGGTGAGCGCGGAGTCGCTGTCCACCGCGGCGAGCGTCGTCGGCGGGTACGGCACCTTGCTGGTGTTCTTCGCGGTGGCGTCGACGCTGACGGTCGATGTCCGTCGGCGCCGCGCCGAGATGGAGCTGTTGCGCTGCTCCGGGGCGACGCCCGCGCAGATCGGGCGGATGGTCGTCGGGGAGGCCGTCGTGATCGCGCTGGTGGGTGCGGTTCTGGCGATCGGTCCGGCGATGCTCGGCGGGCGCGCACTGCTGGGCGTCTTCCAGGACAGCGGCCAGGTGGCGCGGTCGGTGGACTACTCCTTCGGTCCCGTCGCGCTGATGTCCGGCATCGACATCACGGTGCTCGCGGCGGCGGGCGCGGCGTTCCTCGCGGTGCGCCGGGCCACCCGGCGGACCGTGCCCCGGCGCGGGGCACGAAGGTTCCTCGCGTACGGGGCGCTGGCCCTCGGCGCCGTGGCCGTCTGCTCGACCTTCGCCTTCTCGGCGCGGGACGCCGCCCTGATGGCGCCGCCCGCCTACGGCGCGATCCTGCTGTCCGTGGGGTGCGCGCTGGTGTCGCCGAAGCTGCTGACGGCCGTGCTGGACCGGCTGCCCCTGCCGGGAGCGAGCGGCTGGTTCGCCGTGCGGAACCTGCGGCGCCGCGCCGCGGAACTGTCCGCGGTCCTGATGCCGTTGATCCTGTTCACCTGCGTGGCGACGGCGACCCTGTACATGCAGGCCGTCGAGAACGACGCGATCGACGCCTCCGGTCTGCCGAAGTCCGTCGACGCCAAGAACCTGGAGACGCTGAATCTGGTGGTCGTCGGGATCATCGTGGTCTTCGCCTGTGTGATGCTGGTCAACTCCCTGTACGCGGCGACGACTTACCGGTCCGGGGAGTTCGGGCGGCAGCGGCTGGCCGGCGCGACACCGGGGCAGGTCCTCGCGACGGTCGGCGTGGAGAGCGTGGTCCTGACGGTGACCGGCGTCCTCTTCGGCACGCTGGCCGGGCTCGCCGGGATCCTCCCCTTCACGCTGGTCCGGTCGGACACCCTGCTGCCCGGCCGGGGACCGGGAATCTGGCTCGGCGTCGTCGCGGTCGCGGCGCTGGTGACGGTGGGCACGAGTCTGCTCACGGCCCGGCACGTCGTGCGGGCACCCGCGGTGGAGGCCGTGACCCTGGCCGCGTGATCGCGTACGGGCAGGGGCAGCCGCTCGTCGAGCGGCTGCCCCTGTCGTGTCGGGGGCGGGACGAGGGGCTCCGTACGGCGACTTGTCGGGCGGGACGCGGGCTCCGTACGGGGGCGGGTCGATGTCCTCCGCAGCGTTGGCACACGCCCGGTGCAGTGGCGACGATGGATCCAGGAGCCCTGCCCGACGACACACCCCGCCCGGAGGGGACGATGAGTCCAGACGCCCGTCCGGATGACGACGATCCGCGCAGACTGCGGGAAGAGATCGACCAGTTGAAGGAAGCGGTCACCTCGCACGCCGTCGTCGACCAGGCCATCGGCATGATGGTGGCGCTCGGCCGGGTGACACCCGAGCAGGGCTGGGCCGTCCTGCGGGAGGTGTCCCAGCACACGAACATCAAGCTGCGCGCCGTCGCGGAGATGATCATCGTCTGGGGGCAGGAGGGAGAACTGCCCGCTGACGTACACGCGGTCCTGGAGGAGACGCTCGACAAGTACGGGCCCACGGAGATCCCGGGTGCGCCACCGCCCCAGTGAGCCCGGACGCCCGGGTGCGCGGGTGTTTCGATCGCTCTCTCCCCGGTAGTCCGGAAGGAGCGAGGCACTGGCCAACCGCTCCCGGGAGGGTTCGGCAGTGAGCTCGCCACCGGCCGCCCTGCCGGGTCGACTCGGCAGGGCGGCCGGTACGGCGTACCGGGCACCGGGCACCGGGCACCGGGCACCGGGCACCGGGCACCGGGGTGCCTACGCCACGTCGGCGAGCGCCTGTTCCCGCACGGTGCTGCACGAATTGCTGATCAGCCGGGACACGTGCATCTGCGAGATGCCGAGCTGCCGCGCGATGCCGCTCTGCGTCATGCCGAGGAAGAAGCGCAGGTAGAGGATGGTCCGCTCCCGCTCGGGCAACTCGCACAGCAGGGGCTTCACGGCCTCCCGGTCGACGACCAGGTCATAGCCGGTGTCGGGCTCACCGAGGGCGTCGGACAGCGCGTACCCGTCGTCGGTGCCCGGCAGATCGGCGTCCAGCGACAGGGCGGTGAAGCTGTCCAGAGCCTCCAGGGCGGTCCGTACGTCGTCCTCGCACAGGTGGGCGCACTCGGCGATCTCGGTGACGGTGGGCCGCCGGCCCGGGATCGTCTGGGACAGCTCCTTGAGCGCGGCACGCACGCGGTTGCGCAGGTCCTGGACCCGGCGCGGCACGTGCAGGATCCACATGTGATCCCGGAAGTGACGCTTGATCTCGCCGGTGATGGTCGGGATGGCGTAGCTCTCGAAGGCGTGCCCCAGGGCGGGGTCGTAGCGGTCGACGGCCTTGACGAGACCCAGTGCGGCGACCTGGACGAGGTCCTCGACGGACTCGCCCCGGCCGCGGAACCGTCCGGCGATGCGCTCGGCCATGGGGAGCCAGGTCCTGACCAGTTCGTCGCGCAGGGCCTGCCGCTGCGGACCGTCGGGAAGGATGGACAGACGTTCGAAGGCTTCGGTGGTGTCGGGGGCGTCGTCGTGGGGGTGATGCGTCGTTCTCGCCGTGACGGACATGGTGCTCACAACTCCCTCAGGAGGTGCTGACTGAACAGTCACCATGGGAGAGCACGCACAGGGGCCGAGAGGAGACACCCGCGGTCCGGCACACCGGCTCCCACGGACGTGCCTCCTGTCCGAAGCACTCTTCTCCCAGTTTCCCTCTCTCGACACACGCAAACAAATTCGTGAATCATATGACGCCCGGCGATCGGGCGACGCTGGAGCGTGACCGGGTACGGACCCGGAGTCAGCCGCTGTGCCCGTGGCGTTCCCGCTCCCGCTTCCAGGACCACAGCCCGCGGGCCCGGTGGCCCTCGGCGAACACCGGCCCGAGCGGACCGACCCGCTCGATCGCCTCCGCCGTGCGCGGATCGTCGCGCCGGGCGAGCCCGTGGGCGGCCGCGAGGCGGACCGACCGGTCGTCCTCGCCGAGCAGGGCGGCCAGCGCGTCCGCGACGGCGCGTGTGTCGTCCCGGGACGCGGCCGGGCCTCCGCGGCGACGCCGCGCACGTCCGGGTGCGGGTCCCGCGCCGGCACGAGCAGTTCCCGGGTGGCGTCCGTCCAGGCCGGGGCCGTCCCACCCCGGCACCGCCTCGCCCGCGCTCCTCCGCACCTCGGGGTCGGGGTCCCGCACGAGGGCGAGCAGCGCGGCCGAGGCCGCGGGCGTGCGGGGCACTTCGTCTCCGGCGAGGACGTCCGGCACCCGCCGTCGGACGCGGGGTCCGGATGGCCGTGGTGGCGCACACCGCTTCGGCGTCCCCTGCCGCGACCGCCGACACGAGCCGGTCGCCGAGTTCACCGTCACCCATGGCCCGCCCCTCGCTTCGCTCGTCCCACTCCTTTCAGGGACGGACGCGGGCGGTCACGGGTTCAGCGGTGGCCGGGGTCGGGCGCGTCCGAGCGGCAGCCCGCGTCCCGTCCGGCGCGCTGGTGGGAGAGTCGCCTCGTGCCCTGGAGGTCTTACGGAGCCGTGACGTGACGGGCGCGCTGCTGCCGTGGAGCGGGGCCGCCGCCCTAGCGTGAGCCGCATGCGAGTACTGGTCACCGGCGACGCCGGGTTCATCGGGTCCCATGTCGTACGGGCGCTGCGGGCGCGGGGGCACGAGCCGCTCGCCTTCGACCTGCGCGACGGCCTCGACGTGCGGGACGCGGACGCGGTCGCCACCGCCCTCGCGACGGTGGACGCCGTGTGCCACCAGGCGGCGATGGTCGGTCTGGGCACGGGCTTCGGCGACGCGGCGGAGTACGTCTCGCGCAACGCCCTCGGCACGGCGGTGCTGCTGTCCGCGATGGCCGACGCGGGGGTGCGGCGGCTCGTGCTCGCCGGCTCGATGGTCGTGTACGGCGAGGGCGCCTACGCGTGCGGACGGCACGGCGCGGTACGGCCCGGACCCCGGGCCGTGACGGACCTGGACGCGGGCCGGTTCGAGCCCCGGTGTCCGCGCTGCGGTGCGGAGTTGACCCCGGGGCTGGTCGGCGAGGACGCCCCCGCCGATCCGCGGAACGTCTACGCCACCACGAAACTCGCCCAGGAACATCTGGCGGCCGCGTGGGCCCGGTCCACCGGCGGCAGCGCGGTGTCGCTGCGCTACCACAACGTGTACGGCCCCGGGATGCCCCGCGACACACCGTACGCCGGGGTCGCCTCCTTCTTCCGTTCGGCTCTCGCCCGGGGCGAGGCGCCACGCGTCTTCGAGGACGGCGGCCAGCGGCGGGACTTCGTGCACGTACGGGACGTGGCGGCGGCCAACGTGGCCGCTCTGGAGGCGGGTTCACCCGCGGGCGCGCTCACGGCCTACAACACCGGCAGCGGCGAACCGCACACGGTCGGCGAGATGGCCGAGGCCCTCGCCGCGGCGTCCCGGGGCCCCGAGCCCGTGGTGACCGGGGAGTACCGGCTCGGGGACGTGCGGCACATCACCGCCGACTCGACGCGGCTGCGGACCGAACTGGGCTGGAAGGCCGAGGTCGGATTCATCGAGGGAATGCGGGAGTTCGCGACCGCTCGGCTGCGTGGGGAGTAGCGGCGCGGGGGTACGCGACCGTGCGGCTGGGCGGGGACCAGCGGCACGGGAGTCGCACGCGCCGCGCGGGGACCAGCAGCACAGGAGCCGCGACCGCACGCGCCGCGCGGGAAGCAGCAGCACAAGAGCCCGCGACCGCAGACGCTGAGCGGGAAGCAGCGGTGCGGGAGTCCGTGACCGCACGGCTACGCCGGGAGCAGCGCCGCCGCACCTGCGCGGGGGCCCGCTCTCGCCCGCGTGTGCCGGTCACACCTCGGCCGTGGGCAGTCTGACCTCGAAGCGGCAGCCTCCGGGGACGTTGCGCACGGCCGCCCGGCCCTGGTGGGCCTCCACGATGCCCCGGACGATGGCAAGGCCGAGGCCGGCTCCGGCGGGAGGGGTACGGGCGTTCGTGCCGCGCCACCCCGTGTCGAAGACGCGCGGCAGGTCCTCCTCGGGGATGCCGCCGCAGCCGTCGGTCACGGACAGCACGACCCCCTCGTCCGACCGTTCGGCGGCGACCGCGACCGTACCGTCGGCCGGTGTCCGCCGGATCGCGTTGACCAGCAGATTGCCCAGGACCCGGCTCATCTCCTTGCCGTCCACCTCGACCGGGACCGACTCGACACGGTCGCCGACCAGCCGCACCCCGTGCTCGCGGGCCAGCGGGTCCGCGCCCGCGAGGGCGTCGCCGACGAGGTCGTACACACAGACGCGCGACGGGGAGAGCGCGAGTGCGCCCGCGTGGATGCGGGACAGCTCGAACAGGTCGCCCACCATGCCGTTGAGCCGTTCGACCTCGGTGCGCATCTGGCGCAGATAGCGCTCGGGGTCGGCCGCCACCCCGTCCTCCAGCGCCTCGGACATCGCGCGCAGTCCGGCGAGCGGGGTACGCAGGTCGTGCGAGATCCACGCGACCAGTTCGCGGCGCGAGGTCTCCAGGGCGCGCTCACGCTCACGGGACTTCGCCAGCTTCGCGCTGGTGGCCGCCAGTTCCCGTCCCAGGGCCTCCAGTTCGGCGGTCGCCGGGCCGTCGGGCGCGGCGAAGTCGCCGCCGTCGCCGAAGGAACGGGCGGCAAGGGTGAGCGCCCGGCTGCGCGCCACGACCCAGCGGCCCAGCAGCAGTGCGGTGGCCAGGGACACCACGGCCGCCATGGCGACGACCGTGGTCACCACGGTCAGGTCGTGCGAGGACAGGAACATCGCCCAGGCCACGGCGAGCGTCCCGGCGAGCATGGCGGTCACGGCGACCGCGGCCACGACGCCGAGCGACGCGGTGAGCGACCGTCGCCGCAGCAGCCACAGGGCGGCCGCGCCGAGCAGCCCGGCGGCCGCGGCTCCCAGGAAGGCGTACAGCGCCATGAGCAGTATGTCGTGCATGGTCAGGCCGCCTCCTCGCGCGGCAGGGCGGTGGTCATGGACGGACCGCCTCCTCACGGGGTGTGCCGTCGAAGCGGTACCCGACGCCCCACACCGTCTGGATCAGCCGGGGGCTCGCCGGGTCGTCCTCGACCTTGCCCCGCAGCCGGCGCACATGGACCGTGACGGTCGACAGGTCGCCGAAGTCCCAGCCCCACACCTCGCGCATCAGGTCCTCGCGGCTGTAGGCCCGGCCCGGATGACGCAGGAAGAAGGCGAGGAGGTCGAACTCGCGGATGGTGAGGGCGAGTTCCTCGCCGTGCTTGGTGGCCCGACGGGCCGCGGGGTCGACGGCCAGTCCGGCCGTGGCGAGGGGCCGGGCCACCGGGACGGGCCTGCTGCGACGCAGCACCGACTCCACGCGCAGCACCAGTTCGCGGGGGCTGAAGGGCTTGGTGACGTAGTCGTCGGCGCCGACCTCCAGACCGAGGATCCGGTCGTCCTCGTCACCTCGCGCGGTGAGCATGATGACCGGCACGGGGCCGTGGCCACGCATCCGGCGGCACACCTCCAGCCCGTCCATGCCCGGCAGCATCAGGTCCAGCACCACCAGGTCGGGCCGGTGCGCGGCGGCGCGGGCGAGCGCGGACGGCCCGTCCGCGGCACGGTCCACCAGGTATCCCGCGCGGTCGAGATAGCCGGAGACGACCTCGGAGACGGTCGGATCGTCGTCCACGACCAGGACACGGGCGGCCTCCCCGTACCCGCCGGGAACGCGCGCGGCGGGTACGGCCTCACGGAGCCCGGAGCCGCCGTGCGCACCGTCCTCCGAGCTGTGTCCACCGTCCTCTGAGCCGTGTCCACCGTGCCCGGAGCCCTCGTGTCCACCGTGCCCGGAGCCGCCGCGTACACCGTGCTCCGAGCCCTCGTGTCCCCCGTGCCCGGCCCCGTCGTGCGCACCGTGCCCGGAGCCCTCTTGCGTACGAGGTCCGGGGGCTGCGTCCGGTCCGGCGCCGGACGGACGGTGCGGTCCGGCCGTCACGGGATCGCGAGGTGCGCCCTCCGGTGAGGTCTTCGGCCCCGGTCCCGCGGGCTCGGCGGAGCCGCGCGATGCGGGGTCACGGCCGTCGGGAGCTCGGCCGTCGGGGCCTGGACCGTCGGGAGCCGGAGCGTCCCGGCGCCGCGTGCCTGCGGATTCGTACGGCTGCTGCATGTGTCCAGCCTCCCACCGGCCCGTCGCCGATGCCGCCGGCCCGGTCCGACGTCCGTGTTTCGTAAGGATCCGAAGTCCGATATCTCCCCTTCGCGTTCGTAGGGTGAACGCCGTGACGACCTCTCCCTCCCCGGACCCGGAAGTCGACGTGGTCCTGCCCTGCCTGGACGAAGCCGAGGCCCTTCCCTGGGTGCTCGCCCGCATCCCGCCCGGCTGGCGCGCCCTCGTCGTGGACAACGGTTCCACCGACGGCTCGGCGGAGCTGGCCCGCGCCCTCGGCGCGACCGTCGTGCGCGAGGAGCGGCGCGGCTTCGGCGCCGCCTGCCACGCGGGCCTCACCGCCGCCACCGCGGACATCGTGTGCTTCTGCGACTGCGACGCCTCGCTCGACCCGTCGCTGCTCGTGCCGTTCGTGCGCGAGGTACGCGAAGGCGGGTCCGACCTGGTGCTCGGACGGCGCCGCCCACGCGAACACGGCGCCTGGCCCGCGCACGCCCGCGCGGGCAACGCCGTGCTCGCCCGGATGGTGCGCCGTCGCACGGGGCTGCGGCTGCGCGACCTCGGGCCGCTCCGCGCGGCGCGCCGCGAACCCCTGCTCGCCCTCGGCCTCACCGACCGCCGCAGCGGCTACCCGCTCCAGATGGTCGTCCGCGCCGCCGACGCCGGCTGGCGCGTCACCGAGCACGACGTGCCCTATCTGCCGCGCACCGGCGCGTCCAAGGTGACGGGGACCTGGCGCGGCACCTGGCACGCGGTGCGGGACATGCGCCGTGTGCTGGCCGAGCCGCCCGGCGCCGTCCCCGCGGCCACCCCGTCCCCCGGAGGAACCAACCAGTGACCACGCTCCTCGTCATCGCCAAGGAACCACGGCCGGGACGGGTCAAGACCCGCCTGACGCCTCCGTTCACGCCCCGGGAGGCGGCGGCGCTCGCGGAAGCCGCGCTCGTGGACACCCTGCGCGCGGTGGCCGCGACGCCCGCGGCGCGCCGTGTCCTGGTGCTCGACGGTGCGCCGGGCGCCTGGCTGCCGCCCGGCTTCGACGTCGTACCGCAGTGCGCGGGCGGGCTCGACCAGCGGTTGGCCGCGGCCTTCGCCGGCTGCACCGGACCCGCGCTGCTCATCGGGATGGACACGCCCCAGGTGACGCCCGCGCTGCTCACCGTGGACTTCGCCGGCTGCGACGCCTGGTTCGGGCCGGCCGAGGACGGCGGCTTCTGGGCTCTGGGGCTCGCCGCACCCGATCCCGCGCTCCTGCGGGGCGTTCCGATGTCGACGCCCACCACCGGCGCCGTGCAGCGGGACCGCCTCACGGCCGCGGGACTGCGGGTGCGCGATCTGCCCCGGCTGCGGGACGTCGACACGGCCGCGGACGCGCGGGCGGTCGCCGCCTCGGCACCAGGTGGCCGTTTCGCGGCGGAGCTGAGCCGCCTCGGAGCGGCGGCCGGTGACCGATGAACGGCGCCCGCGAGACCACCACCGCCGAGGTCGCCGGTCCGGACCGGTCGGCGGCCGCCCCGGGCGCCGGCGCACCGGGCCCCTGGGGCGCCGACCCGTACTCGGATGCCCTGGCGCGCGGCCGGGGCCCGCTCTTCCTGCGCCGGACCGACGGCTGGCTGCTGCCCCTGGAGGTGGAACGCTGGTGCGCGCGGGCCGACGCGGTGGACCTCCAGCTCCTGGGGCGCTGCGAGGGCGCCGTGCTGGACGTCGGCTGCGGCCCCGGGCGGCTGGTCGCCGAGCTCGCGGCCCGGGGCCACCGCGCGCTGGGCATCGACGTGAGCGAGACCGCGGTGGCCCGGACCCGGCGGCTCGGCGGACAGGCGCTGCGCCGGTCCGTGTTCGAACCGCTCCCCGGTGAGGGACGCTGGGACACCGCGCTGCTCGTCGACGGCAACATCGGCATCGGCGGCGACCCGGCCGCCCTGCTGCGCCGGCTGTCCCGGCTGGTGGTACCCGGCGGCCTGCTGCTCGCCGAGACGCTCCCGGACGTGGACGTCGACGAACGCGTCAGTGTCCATGTCGTCCGGGCCCTCGACGCCCAGGGCGGCGGCGGGCCGGCGTTCCCCTGGGCCCGCGTCGGCACCCCGGCGCTGTTGCGGCACGGGGTGCGCGCGGGCTGGCGCCCGGAGGGTCAGTGGGCGGCCGGCGGGCGCTCCTTCGTCGCCCTGCGCAACCGGTCCGACCGCGCGGCGCGCCACGTCCGCAGGACGAGCAGCGCCGCCGAATCGCCGAACAGCACCGCCGTGATCAGCAGCCAGCGGGCGAGGAAGCCGTCGCCGGGCAGGCCGGTCGCGGACCGGTAGTGGTCCGCGACCTGCCCGGTGACGAGCGGGAACCACACGAGCAGGAGGAGCGCGGAGAGCGCCGCCGGGACACGGACGTGGACCGTCCACTCCCGGCGGCCGGCCCTGTCCAGGGCCCCGGTCAGCACCCGGTCGGCACCCGCGTACAGGGGCACCAGCACCAGGTCGTGCAGCACGGCCGCGCCCACGAACCAGAGCGCGACGGCGAACCAGTCGTCCGCGAGGAGCCGCACCCCCGCGTAGCCGGCGAGCGCGAACGAGCAGGCGAGCAGGAGGAGTTGCAGCGGGCTCCCGACGTACGAGCGGAGCGGGCGCCGCGTACCGAAGAGCGCGGGACCGGGCCACCGAAGTGCCGGTCGCCGCATCTCGGGCCACCGCATCGCTGATCGTTTCACTGCGGGTCGTCGCACCACGGGCCGCCTCATCACAGGTCCCCGAACGTCATTCGGGCCACCCATTTGGTGTTGAGCACACCGGGCGCCGCGGGGACGATGACGCGCGCCGGGTGGCCGTGATCGGGCGTCAACGGCGCGCCGTTGACGAAGAGCGCGAGCAGGGACCGCGGGTCGCGCACCTGGTTGTCGCGCAGCGCCGCGCTGCGGAAGGCGCCGTGCCGCTGGAGGGACTCGACCAGGACGTCGGGCGCTGCCTGGGGCTCGTACCCGACGAGTGCCGCCAGGTCACGCAGCCGTACCCCCCGCCACCACTGGTCGGAGGTGGACCAGCCCTCCACGCACGCGATGGGCAGGGCGGCACTGTGCTGCGGGAGTCCGAGCAGATCGGACCTGCTCAGCCGCACCGTGCGGCCACCTCCCCGCACGACCAGCCGCCACGCCTCCTCGGTCGTCTCGCTCGCGCTGATCCCCCGTGACACGGCCGTCTTGTTGATCTGGAACCCGGCGGGTCCGCCGCCCGGTTCGGGGCCACCGTGCGGCGTGAGCAGGGCGGTTCGGCGCAGCGGCCCGTCGAAGCTGCGGCCGGCGGTCGTGACGAACAGCAGCAGCGAGCCGCCGCCCACGACACCGAGGGCGCCGCGCCGCGAGACGGTGGGCTCGGCGGGGTCCGGCGGGACCAGGTCGCCCTGTTCGTCGTGCGGGTGGCGCAGCGCGCGCAGGGCCGCCCGCGTCTTGAGCACGGCGTGCGCCACGAACGCTGCGAAGAACACCCAGGCCCCGTAGAAGTGCAGCGGGTAGAACGAGCCGGGGAAGACGTAGTCCAGCTGGACGTTCAGGATCCCCGTGGTGAACTCGAACAGCCCGCCACCGACCAGCAGGAGCAACGAGATCCGCTCCAGCGCGTGGGCGAGCGACCGGGCGGGCGGCAGCGCGAACAGCTTCGGCACGACCGACCACAGCTTCGCGAGCAGGACGGGGACGAGCACGATGCCCAGCGTCACGTGCACGCCCTGGGTGAGGCGGTACAGCCAGACCGGGCCGGTCGGCCAGGAGAACAGGTAGAAGCCGAGCAGCCCCTTGTCCGGGGTCTTGTCGTTGACCGGCGACAGATCCGGGTTGTAGGCGGCGTACGACACGAGCCCGGTGACGAACAGCACCGTGATCCCGCCGAGCAGGACGACGCCGAGCACGGCGGTGAACCAGGGGCCGCGTACCGGGCTGCGCCAGAACGCGGGCGAGGAGGGAGACCGAGGCATGGCCCGACCGTAGGCCCGCGGCACCACCCGAAAGGGGCCGCGAACCATGACGAAACTCTGACGTCCGCACGAGCGGCGGCGGTCGAGGGGGTGCCGCGGCCTAGCGTGCCGGTGTGAACCGCGATCTTCTCCGTGACCTGTACGCCGTGCTGGCCGCCGCCCTGCTCGTCGCGGCCGCCGTCCTCATCGGCGACCGGATCGAACACCGCGACGGCACCCTGCACGTGTCCTGGCCACCGCTGTACGCCCACTGGGAACCACACGTGGGCCCCGGCACCGCCGCCGCGCTCGTCGTGGCGGTCGCCGTCGTCGCGTACGGTCCGCGCCTCGCCGCCCGGCTGCCCTGGCGCGCCCTGCTGTGGGCCGCCTGGGGCACGGCCCTGGCATGGACGTTCGCCCTGGCGCTGGTCGACGGCCCGCAGCGCGGGATCGCGCGGCGCCTCACGACCGAGTACGAGTACCTCCAGGTCATCGACCGTTTCCACGACATCCCGGGCACGCTGCGGGACTTCACCCACCACATCCTGATCCACTCGCCGGACCACTGGCCGGCCCATGTGGCCGGGCATCCCCCGGCCGCCACCGTCACGTTCGTCCTGCTGGACCGGATCGGGCTGGGCGGCGGCGCGTGGGCCGGGGTCTGGTGCATCGTCGTCGGGGCCGCCGCGCCGGCCGCGGTCCTCGTGGCCGTGCGGGTGCTCTGCGGGGAGGCACTGGCCCGCCGCGCCGCGCCGTTCCTCGTGCTCGCCCCGGCGGCCGTATGGATGGGCACCTCCGCGGACGGCTACTTCGCGGCCGTCGCCGCGTGGGCCGTCGCGTTCCTCGCCCTCGCCGTCACCGGGCACCGCCCCCGGGCCTGCGGTCTCGCCTCCGGCCTCCTGTTCGGCCTCACCTGCTACCTCTCCTACGGGCTGACACTGTTCGCGCCGATCGCCGCCGCCGCGCTGCTGCTCGGCTCCCGTCGGCTGCGCCCGCTGCCCTATGTCGTCGCCGGGGCCGCGGTCGTGCCGCTGGTGTTCACCCTGCTCGGCTTCGACTGGTGGGAGGCGTACCGACTGCTGGTCACCCGCTACTACGAGGGCGCGGGCGGCATCCGGCCGTACGGCTACTGGGTGTGGGCGAACCTCGCGTGCACGGTGCTGGTCGTGGGCCCGGCGACGGTGGCGGGGCTGCGACGGGCCTGCGCGACGCCCGTGCTCGGTGAGCTACGGGCCGTTCTCCGCAAGGGACCCCGGATGCCCGGCAGTGTGCCGGAAGCCCGTCTCGCGCTGCTCGTGCTCGCCGCCCTGCTCGCCCTCCTCGTCGCGGATCTGTCCGGGATGAGCAAGGCGGAGACGGAGCGGATCTGGCTGCCGTTCGCGATGTGGCTGCTCGCGGCGGGCGCGCTGCTGCCCCGGCCCCGCGGGTGGCTCGCCGCGCAGGCCGTGCTCGCCCTGCTCCTCAACCATCTGCTGCTGACCGGCTGGTGACACCGGAGCGTCCCGGTGTCACCGGCCCGACCGGGCGTCCGGCGGGTGCCCGGCGTGCGCCTCGGGCGGGTGCCCGGCGCGGGCGTCCGGCGGGTGCTCTGCGCGGGCGTGCGGCGGGTGCCCCGTGCGGGCGTCCGGCGTGGGCGCCGTCACAGGTGACAGAAGCTGTGAACAAGCGCTTAGATAGTGGGGCCCGACCTGGCCCGTGCCGAGCTGGAGGCCCCGTTGCTTTTCACGTCCGTCGACGATGTCACCGCGCGCCTCGCCGAGACCGGCTACCTCGCGTCGCCCGCCGTCGCCACCACGGTGTTCCTCGCCGACCGGCTCGGCAAGCCGCTTCTGGTGGAGGGCCCGGCCGGCGTCGGCAAGACCGAACTCGCCAAGGCCGTCGCCCAGGTCGGCGGGGCCCGGCTGATCCGCTTGCAGTGCTACGAGGGGGTCGACGAGTCCCGGGCGCTGTACGAGTGGAACCACGCCAAGCAGTTGCTGCGCATCAGCGCCGGGCGGGACGAGACGTGGGACGAGACGCGCACCGACATCTTCAGCGAGGAGTTCCTGCTGCCGCGGCCGCTGCTCACGGCGATCCGCGGGGACGACCCCAAGGTGCTGCTCATCGACGAGACCGACAAGGCCGATGTCGAGGTGGAGGGCCTGCTGCTCGAAGTGCTCAGCGACTTCCAGGTGACCGTCCCCGAGCTGGGCACCGTCACCGCGACCCGCCGCCCGTTCGTGGTGCTCACCTCGAACGCGAGCCGCGAGCTGTCCGAAGCGCTGCGCCGCCGCTGTCTCTTCCTCCACATCGGCTTCCCCGACGAGGAGTTGGAGCGCCGGATCGTACGGCTGAAGGTGCCGGGCCTCGACGCGGCGCTGACGGAGTCCGTGGTGCGGGTGGTCGGCGCGCTGCGCGAGATGGACCTGCGGAAGGTGCCTTCGGTGGCGGAGACCATCGACTGGGCCCGCACGCTCCTCGCGCTCGGCGCGGACACCCTGGACGAGACCGTCGTACGCGACAGCCTGGGCGTCATCCTCAAGCATCAGGACGACGTCCTCAAGGCGGCGGCCAAGCTCGACCTGGACTCCCTGTGACCTCTCCGGCGCCCGCCGCGGACCTCGCGGAACGGCTGACCGGCCTGGTCGGCGCGCTGCGCTCGCACGGTGTGCGCATCGGCACCGGGGAGAGCGTGGACGCCGCGCAGGCCCTGGAGGCGCTCGGCCTCGCCGACCGCGAACGGCTGCGCGAGGGGCTGGCCGCCACGCTGCTGCACAACCCCGGACAGCGGCGGGTGTTCGACCCGGTCTTCGACGTGTACTTCCCGCGCCGCGTCGGCGCCCTGGACGCCGACACGACGGTGGACCGGGAGGACCTGCGCGACCGGCTGGCCGAGGCGCTCGCCGCCGACGACCGGGCGATGCTGGCCCGGCTGGCCCAGGAGGCCGTGGCCGGCTTCGGCGGCTACGGCGCCACGCCGGGCGGTGACGGCTGGTCGTCGTACCAGGCGCTGGACCGGCTGCGTCCGCAGACCCTGATGGCCCGGGTCCGGGACACCGTCCGTGCCCGCGGCGACGCCTCCGGTTTCACCGACCGGCTGCTGGAGGACGAGATCCGGCGGCGCATCGAGGAGTTCCGGCGGCAGGTCGCCACGGAGGCGCGGCGCCGGGTGGCCGAGCGGCGCGGCCGGGACGAGATCGCGCGGCGGGCGGTGGCGCCGACCGCCGACCGGGTCGACTTCCTCTTCGCGGGGCGCGACCGGCTCGCCGAACTGCGCAAGGTGGTGCAGCCGCTGGCCCGCAAGCTGGCCACCCGGCTCGCCGCGCGCCGCCGCCGGGCCTCCCGCGGCACCATCGACCTGCGCAGGACGCTGCGCGGCTCGCTGTCGACGGGCGGGGTGCCGATGCGGCCCGTGCTGCGCAGGCGTCGCCCCGTCCGGCCGGAACTGGTCCTGGTCTGCGACGTGTCGGGTTCCGTGTCGGGGTTCTCCGACTTCACGATGCTGCTGGTGCAGGCGCTGCACGACCAGTTCAGCAAGGTGCGGGTGTTCGCCTTCGTCAACCGGATCGACGAGGTGACCGGCCTGCTGCAGCGCGGCGCGGCCGACTCGGACGGACTGAGCGCCCGCATCCGTGACGAGGCGACGCTGACGGGGTGGCACGGCAGCAGTGACTACGGTGTCGCGTTCGGGGAGTTCACCGAGCGGTACGCCGACGCCGTGGGCCCCCGCACGACCGTGTTCGTCCTCGGTGACGCCCGCACGAACATGAGCGACCCGAACCTGCCGGCCGTGCGGGACATCTCCGAGCGGTCCCGCCGCACCTACTGGCTGAACCCCGAACCACGTTCCCAGTGGGGCACCGGCGACTCCGCCGCACCCGCGTACGCCGGGCTCGTCGAGATGCACGAGTGCCGCAACGTACGGCAGCTCAGCGCGCTGATCGCCAGGCTGCTGCCGGTGTGAACGCGCACGCGAGCGGTGTCGCCCGCGACGATCCACCCCTCAGTCATGCCGCGAATCGGCGGAACGGTCGGTGGATTCGCAGTCGAGTCGGCCTGCTCCGACGGGCGGTCGATGAAGTCGGCGTCGGGTCAGTGTTCGGCCGGCCAGGGCCGACACCGCCGACCACGCCATGGAGTCACGGGCGTCTCCACAGGTCAGCGCACCCTGCCGCGCGGCTTCAGTGGCACCGGGGGCAGGTCCGGGGCGGACAGCGGGTCGCCGTCGTAGCCCTTGACCTCGCCGAAGCGTGAGCCGCCCATCCAGTCCTGCCGGGCCTGCTCGATGTCCTCGTTGGTCCGTCCGATGAAGTTCCACCACATGATCAGCTCCTCTTCGAAGGGCTCGCCGCCCAGGAGCATGAGGGCCGCGTCCGACTCGGCCCGCAGGGGGAGTTCGGTGCGGCCGCAGCCGAGGTAGAGCATCGAGCCGGGGAGCACCGGTACACCGTCGACATGGGCCTCGCCGGACATGGAGAGCACGGCGTACTCGAAGTCCGGCTCCAGGGGCAGCCGTACGTCGGCGCCCCGCGCGAGGGCCAGGTCGGCACCGACGATCGGCGTGTACGTCGTGCCGGGCGAGGTCGCGCCGTCGACCGAGCCCAGGACGATCGTGGCGTCGAGGCCGGGTGCCGTGACGACCGGCAGTTCGGCGTGGTGCTCGAACCGCGGGTCGGTGTGGCGGTGGCTGTCGGGGAGGGCGACCCAGAGCTGCGCGCCGTGCAGGAAGCGGGCGTGCGACCTGGGGCTCTCCTCGGAGTGGCTGATGGCCCGTCCCGAGGTCATCAGGCCGAGTTCGCGCGGGCGGATGGTCTGCAGGCTGCCCGTGGAGTCACGGTGCAGCACCTCGCCCTCGTGCAGCCAGCTGACGGTCTGCAGTCCCATGTGCGGGTGCGGCGGGACCTGCATGCCGGGCTCGTCCGCGATGTCGTCGGGCCCGTAGTGATCGACGAAGCACCATGCGCCGACCATGCGGCGGCCCAGGTTGGGGAGCAGACGGCGGACTTCGGTGGACTCGCCGAGCTTGACCCGGCGGGGGCTGAGGAGTTCGCGCACCGGCTCGGCCACCACGAACCCGCGGCCACCGCAGAGGGCGGGAACCGCCTCGCGATCAAGATTGCTCATGGGGCACAACCTAGCCCTGTCGAGGACCTGGCGTCAGGCCGTCGGACGGCCGTACGGGGGGTCTTGGCCGAGAAACGGCAGGGGTCCTAGGTCCTCGGTCGCAGGCGTCTACGCCATCGGGTGGACCCACGGGAAAATAGTAGCCATGTACATAGTAGCTATGTACGGTAACTGCCATGAGTTCGGTACCCGGCAAGGCGACGCCCGGCTTCCTCGTCTGGCGTCTGTCGATGAAATGGCGTGTGGCGGTCGACCGTGCGGTCGCCCCGCTCGGCCTGACCCACGCGCAGTACTCGCTGATGGCGTCGCTGTACGGCATGCAGCGGGACGGGCTTCGCCCCAGTCAGCGCCGCCTCGCCGATCACACCGGGCTCGAACCGCTCTACGTCTCGAAGCTGGCCCGCGCGCTGGAGACGGCCGGGTTCGTCGACCGCGTACGGGACCCGGCGGACCCACGGGCGGTCCAGCTGTCGCTGACCGAGGACGGGCGCGCTGTCGCCCGTCGCGCCGTCAAGGTGGTCCAGGGCCTCCTGGACCAACTCCTCGAACCCCTCGGCGGGCTCGACGGGGAACGCACACGGGCGTTCAGCGCCGAGCTGGCCGCCCTGCTCGACGTGCCTCTCGATCCGCGCGCGCCGGGCCGCCCTCCCGCCACGCGAGAGCCGTCCGCGCCAGGAGTGCCCGGCGCGAATGGGGAGCCCGGCACGTGGCAAGAGCCCGGCGCGCGCGGGGAGTCCGGCACATGGAAAGAGCCCGCCGCCTCCGATCCATCCGATCCGCATTCCGAGAAGGAGTCGTCATGACCACCACCACTCCCCCGGTCAACGGCCAGGTCATCGGCCTCGCCCACTACGCGAGCCGCGCCGCCCTGGAGAAGGTCCTGGCCCGCACCGGCACCACCTTCAACCAGTCCGTCGCCCTCCGCACGGTCTCCGACAACGGCGGGACCGTCGAACGCGACCGGCTCGTGGGCCGCCTGACCGGAGCCCTGAAGATCGACGAGTCGCTGGCCCGCGAGACCGTCGGGGAACTGACGGCACGGCAGCTGCTGGACGAGCCGGCGGCGGGCCAGGTGTCGCTCACGGACAGCGGCAGGGAGCTGTTCGAAGCGGTCCGCACGGGCGGCAACGCGATAGCGTCCCGGCTCTACGCCGGCATCCCGGCCGAGGACCTCGCGACGGCCGGCCGCGTGCTGGCACTGATCACGGAGCGGGCCGATGCCGAGCTGGCCGACGGGGAGTCGGCCGACGTCGAGGCGGTCGGGGCGTAAGGGGCACCCTCAGCAGGGTTGTGGAATATTCAACCAAACGCCTCGGTTGTGGAGCGTCGAAGGAGGTCAGCAGTGGAAACGACGTACTACGACCACGGAACGGCCGCGGAGCGCTGGGAGCGGGCGCGGATGTTCTTCGAGGCCAGGGACTACGCCGCCGCGGCGCGGATTCTCAGTGGGCTGGTCGAGGAGGTGCCGGAGCAGGTCGGACCCCGGCTGCTGCTGGCGCGCTCCTACTACCACTCGGCCCAACTGCGCCGCGCGGAGACGGAGCTGCGAGCGCTCGTGGAGCTCGACCCGGTCGAGCACTACGCCCGGCTGATGCTGGGGCGCACGCTCGAGCGCCAGGGGCGGCACGACGAGGCGGAGTCGCACCTGCGGATCGCCTCCGCGCTCGCGGGGGACTTCGAGCAGGTGTGACCGCTTGTCCGGCGGGGCCACTCGAAAGGTCCGCCGGAGACGCAGGGGCCGACCACCCGAGGTGGTCGGCCCCTTGTGTGTCCGCGGTCGCCGGTCACCGCGAGCCGCCGGCCGCTCGCCGGATCCCGCTACCCGGCGGGGGTTCGCCTCCCCCTGCGGTGGGCGATCTCGCCGAGGAGGACGTCCACGGCGACGAACGCGGCGAGCGTGATGCCGAGCAGCGGTACGAAGTAGCCGAGGACCGCGACGGCCGCCATGGCCGGGACCAGAATCTGCGGCGGGACCTGCTGCCACGCGCCGCGCGGAACGGGCCGCCCGAAAGCCGACTCCCGGCCGCGCAGCCACCACATGCGGTAGCCCCACACGATGAGCAGCACCAGCGAGAGCGCGAGGGCCATCAGGGCGATCTGGTTGACGAGACCGAACAGCGTGCCGGTGTGCGCGTCGATGCCCCAGCGGGTCAGCTTGGCCAGCAGGGGGTAGTCGGCGAACCGGAGTTCGTCGGTGACCTCGCCGGTCGCCGGGTCCACGGCCACCGAGTCCTGCTTCTCGGGCCAGCTGCGCTGGATCTGTTTCACGACGTACGCCGAGGAGGCGTCGGCGGGCGCGACGATCTCGACAGGGTCGCCGAGCCCCTCGGCCCGTGCCGCCGCGAGGACCGCGTCCAGGTCTCGCTCTGCCGCCTCTCCGGACTTCGCACCGCTGTGCGCCGCGTGGTCGCCGCCGGTCGTGGCCGAGACGGAGGGCGTGGCCTGGCCGAGCGAGGTCCTCAGTTCGTCGATGTTCGCCCCTGCGTACGCCGACCATGTCAGCCCCGTCGCGGAGAGGATGACGAAGCCGGTGGCCGCCCACACGCCGAGCGTGCCGTGCAGGCCGAGGGTGCGGCGCCGTCCGGTGGTGCCGCGCACCTTGCGCCGCTCCCTTCGGCGGCTGAACCACAGCACCAGGCCGCCGCCCGCGATCACCCACAGCCAGCTCGCGGCGAGTTCGCTGTAGAGCCGACCGTTCTCGCCGAGGTGCAGGTCCCGGTGGAGTCCGTCGATCCAGGTGCGCAGCGGGAGCGCGCCCGTGGAGCCGTACTGCTCCAGGGCTCCACGCACCTTCCCCGTGTACGGGTCGACGAACACGGCGAGGGTGTGGTCGGCGTCCACGCCCGGGACGCCTGAGAGCAGCACCCGGGTCGTCGCGTCCGCCTCCGGGGAGGGCCGCACGGCCGAGACCGCGCCCTCGGGGTGAGCCTTGCGGGCCGCGGCCACCTGCTCGGACAACGGCAGTTTGCGGTCGCCGGCCGGCACGGTCAGTTCGTGCGCGTACACGATCTTCTCGGCCTGGAACGAGGCGGCGTAGAGGAATCCGGTCACGGCGGCCACCAGCAGGAACGGGGCCACCAGTACGCCGGCGTAGAAGTGCAGGCGCAGGACCAGGGGGCGCAGCGTGGTCCGGATTCCTCGTGGCGGGGTCGATGTGACGGGCGTGGGGTCGTCCGTCGTGGTCGAGGGAGCGGTGGGCATCGGCGGGGTCTCCGGTCGGGCAGGGGACGGAAAGGGGCCACGGGACGGGGAGTTGGGATCCCCTTCGGGGTGGCGGTCCAGTAGTCGGGGGGTGGTCGCATCGAGTTCCCGACGCCTTGTGTGGCGTGGGTCACAGGTGCGTGGGGGAGGTGGTGCGGGAGAAAGGTCCGGGACTCGCCCGGCTCCGCCTCGCTCGGCGCGGTCCGTCTTGGCATCCTGGCGCGATGGCATCCGAACGTGACTCCAGCCTGTCCCGTCCTCTGAGTGACCTGGTCGAGGAACTCCTCGACCACGAAGGCCCGTTGCCGATCGTCGCGGCCGGCGACCCGGTCCTGCGGCAGCCGGCCGAGCGCTTCGACGGGCAGCTGGACGCCGGGCAGCTGGCGCGTTTCGTCGCCGCGCTGCGCGCGACGATGCATGCGGCGCCCGGTGTGGGGCTCGCGGCGCCGCAGGTCGGTGTGCCGCTGCGGCTCGCCGTGATCGAGGACCCGGCTCCTGTGTCCGAGGAGGTGCGGCTCGCGCGGGGGCGGGTGCCGCAGCCGTTCCGGGTGCTCGTGAACCCGACGTACGAGGGGGTCGGCGCGGGGCGGGCCGCGTTCTTCGAGGGATGCCTCAGTGTGCCGGGCTGGCAGGCGGTCGTGGACCGGCATGCCCAGGTGCGGCTGCGGGCGCTGGACGAGCGGGGCCGCGAGGTCGACGAGGTGTTCAGCGGCTGGCCCGCACGCATCGTCCAGCACGAGACGGATCACCTCGACGGGACGCTGTACCTGGACCGCGCCGAGTTGCGGTCCTTGGCGTCGAACCAGGCGATGGCGGAACTCTGGAACCAGCCGACGCCGGAACGGGCTGCGGAGGTCCTGGGCTTTTCGCTGCCCGGGTGAGGGAGCGGTGCTGCGCGGGGGGGGGTGTGTGTTGGTGGGTGCGGGCCGTTTCGCCGCCGTCGGTACGGTGGGCCTGGCCTCGCCGTCTGTCCGGTGGGTGGGGTGCGCCGTCTGTCCGGTGGGTGGGGTGCGCCTTCGGTCCGGTGGGTGGGTCGGGTCCGTGCCGGTGATCCGCCCGTTGCAGCCGTCGTGTGGTCCGGTGGTTCAGTGCGGTGGGTTCGTGTTGCCGTCCGCAACGGGCATTTGATGCACCGGCACGGCCCCTTCTGTGACAGGGCGACTGCGGGTGCGTTCGGGGTACGGCCCCTGCAGCGCGGGGGCGACCACGGGTGCGTCCGGGGTGCGGCCCCTGCAGAGCGGGGGCGACTGCGGGTGCGCCCATCGCGGGTCAGGCAGACCTTGAAAGCCGGGGCCGCACCCCTCAGCCCGTCCGGCGCTTGAGGACGAAGCCGTTCAGGCCGATCCCCACCAGCACCGGGCGACCCACGAGAGCCAACGCGCACACCCCCGGACGCCCGCAACCCTCTGAAGCCGGCGGCACCCCTCAAGCCCGTCCGGCGTTTGAGGACGAGGCCGTCCAGGCCGATCTCACCGGTACCGGGTGACCTACGAGATCCGGTACTCCTGACGACCGACACAGCTGCCGCTCGCGGAGCGAAAACCGGTGGCGGTCCGGAACCCGCGCTCGTTAGCCTGGGCCCATGTCTACGCCCCGAATCTCTTAGCTCAAGGACCCGCTTCCACGCCACACGTGTGTCCTTCTGCCGATTGATTCCCGGAGCGAATTCCCATGATCACCGTTCGCGGTGTCGACGTGCGCGCAGGTGCCCGTCTGCTGCTGTCCGACATCTCCTTCCACGTCTCCCCCGGCGACCGCGTCGGCCTGGTCGGCCGTAACGGCGCGGGCAAGACCACCCTCCTGAACACCCTCGCGGGGCAGGCGCGGCCCGCGGCAGGGTCCGTCTCCCGGACGGGGGCGCTCGGCTACCTGCCCCAGGACCCGCACGCCGCCGACCCCGCGGTCACCGTCACCGACCGCATCCTGTCGGAGCGAGGTCTGGACGAGGCCGTACGCGCGCTGCGTGCGGCCGAGGCCGCGATGGCCGACGGGTCGGAACGCGCGATGAACGCGTACACGCGCGCCGAGGCCGAGTTCCAGGCGCGCGGAGGCTACGCGGCGGAGGCCGAGGCGGCGCGGGTGGCCGCGGGGCTCGGCCTCCCCGACCGGGTCCTGGACCAGCCGGTCGGTGCCCTGTCCGGCGGACAGCGACGCCGCGTCGAGCTGGCCCGCATCCTGTTCGCGGACCACGGCACGCTGCTGCTGGACGAGCCGACGAACCACCTGGACGCCGACTCGATCGCCTGGCTGCGCGGCTTCCTGACGAACCATCGGGCCGGACTGGTGCTCATCAGCCACGACACCTCGCTGCTGGCCGACGTCGTCAACCGCGTGTTCCACCTGGATCCGCACCACGCCACGCTGCACGTCCACAACACGGGCTGGCACGCCTACCTCGCGCAGCGCGAGGCGGACGAGCGCCGCCGTGCCCGGGAGCGGGCGAACGCCGAACGGAAGGCGGCGGCGTTGCACGCGCAGGCCGACAGGATGCGCGCCTCTGTGTCGACGGCGGTCGCCGCGAAGAACATGGCCCGCCGCGCCGACCGGATGCTCGCCGGCCTGGAACCGGTGACCAGGGCGGAGAAGGTGGCCAGGATCCGGCTGCCCGAACCCGCTCCCTGCGGGCGGATGCCGCTCGGTGCGGTCGCGCTGTCCAGGTCGTACGGCGATCACCACGTCCTGAGCGGGGTGGACCTGGCCGTCGACCGGGGCAGCCGACTGGTGGTCCTCGGCCTCAACGGCTCGGGCAAGACCACGCTGCTGCGTCTGCTCGCCGGGCAGGACAGCCCGGACAGCGGGCGCGTGGTGCACGGTCACGGGCTGCGCCTGGGCTACTTCGCCCAGGAGCACGACACGCTGGACCCCGCCGGCACCGTCCGGGGCCATCTGGCCGCGGCGGCGCCGCACCTCACCGACGGCGAGGTGCGGCGGGTGCTCGGCTCGTTCCTGTTCACGGGCGACGACGCCGACAAACGCGTCGGCGTCCTGTCCGGGGGCGAGAAGACCCGCCTCGCCCTGGCGGGTCTCGTGCACTCCGGCGCCAATGTGCTGCTCCTGGACGAGCCCACCAACAACCTCGACCCGGCTTCCCGTGCCGAGGTGCTGGCCGCGGTGGGCACCTACCCGGGCGCGATCGTCATGGTCACCCATGACGAGGGCGCCATCGAGGCCCTGCGTCCCGACCGGGTGCTGCTGCTCCCGGACGCGGACGAGGACCTGTGGAGCGAGGAGTATCTGGAGCTGGTGTCCCTGGCCTGACCCCTCAGCCCCGGTACGCCTCCAGGAGGCGCAGCCACACCTCGCTGACCGTCGGGTAGGACGGGACCGCGTGCCAGAGGCGGCTGATCGGTACCTGCCCGGCGACGGCGATGGTCGCCGAGTGGATCAGTTCGCCGACTCCGGGGCCGACGAAGGTGACGCCGAGGAGGATCTCGCGGTTGATGTCGACGACCATGCGGGCCTTGCCGCGGTAGCCGTCCGCGTACAGGCCCGCGCCCGCCACGGACGCCATGTCGACGTCCACGGCGCGCACCCGGTGGCCGGCCTGCTCCGCCTCGGCCAGGGAGAGGCCGACGGCCGCGGCCTCCGGGTCGGTGAAGACGACCTGCGGCACGGCCGAATGGTCCGCGGTCGCGGCGTGCGCGCCCCAGGGGTCGGACTCCAGCAGGGGCACCCCGGCGGCGCGGGCGGCGATGGCAGCCCCCGCGATCCGGGCCTGGTACTTGCCCTGGTGGGTCAGGAGTGCGCGGTGGTTGGCGTCGCCGACCGCGTACAGCCAGTCGCTGCCGGTCACCCGCAGGCTGTCGTCGACCTCCAGCCATGAGCCGGGTTCCAGGCCGAGGGTGTCGAGGCCTATGTCGTCGGTGCGGGGCGCGCGGCCCGTGGCGAAGAGGATCTCGTCGGCCTCGATGCGGTCGCCGGCGCCGGTCACGGCGACCACGGTGGAGCCCTCGCGCGTCACCGATGCCACCGAGGTGCCGGTGCGCACGTCGACGCCCGCCTCGGTGAGCGCCTCGGCGACCAGTTCGCCGGCGAAGCTCTCCATGCGCGGCAGCAGGCCCTTGCCGCGTACCAGGAGGGTGACCTGCGAACCGAGGGCCTGCCAGGCCGTGGCCATCTCGGTGGCGACCACGCCGCCGCCCACCACGACGAGCCGTCCGGGCACGGCGTGCGCGCTGGTGGCCTCGCGGCTGGTCCACGGCTTGACCTGGTCGAGTCCCGGGAGGTCGGGCAGGAGGGCGCGGCTTCCGGTGCAGACGGCGACGGCGTGCCGGGCGGTGAGCACCTGGGTCCCGTCCGGCCCCTCCACCGTGACCGTGCGGGGGCCGGCGAGCCGGCCGTGGCCGCGGTACAGGTCCGCTCCGATGCCGTCCAGCCAGGCGACCTGGCCGTCGTCCTTCCAGTGGGACGTGTAGTAGTCGCGGTGCGCGAGGACCGCGGGGGCGTCGAGAGGGCCCTGCACGGCCTGGCGCAGGCCGGGCACGCGGCGGGCGTCGGCGCGGGCGATCACCGGGCGCAGCAGGGCCTTGCTGGGCATGCACGCCCAGTACGAGCATTCGCCGCCGACGAGTTCGCTCTCCACGACCGCGGTGGACAGACCGGCCGCGCGGGTGCGGTCGGCGACGTTCTCCCCCACGGGTCCGGCACCGAGCACCACTACGTCATAGGCGATGGATTCCGTTTCCGTCATGGGGGCCAGTCTGGTCGGTGGTGTGCGCCGTTTCCACATGGGTACGTGCGCGGAATACGTCCCTGGAAGGTGGCGTTGTGCACACCGGTACGATCCGGACCCGAGGAAGAAGGAAACGCGCATGAGCAGCACCGTGGAGCTCACCAAGGAGAACTTCGACCAGACGGTCGCGGACAACGAGTTCGTCCTGATCGACTTCTGGGCGTCCTGGTGCGGGCCGTGCCGTCAGTTCGCCCCCGTCTACGAGAAGGCCGCGCAGGCCAACCCGGACCTGGTGTTCGCCAAGGTGGACACCGAGGCGCAGCCGGAGCTGGCCGCCGCCTTCGACATCCAGTCGATCCCGACGCTGATGATCGTGCGGGACCAGGTGGCGATCTTCGCCCAGCCCGGGGCGCTGCCCGAGGCCGCCCTGGACGACGTCATCGGGCAGGCCAGGAAGCTGGACATGGACGAGGTCCGCAAGTCCATCGCGGAGCAGCAGGCCCAGCAGAACGGCCAGTGAGCCGACGACGGGCCGGCGGTCCCCCGGGACCGCCGGCCCGTCGCGCACGCGTCCTCAGAACGGATACGCCGCCACGTCGCCGCGCACCGTCGTCCAGCGCACGTCGGTGAAGGCGTCCAGGTTGGCCTCGCCGCCGAAGCGCGCGCCGGTGCCGGAGGCGGCGATGCCGCCGAAGGGGGCGACGGCCTCGTCGTTGACGGTCTGGTCGTTGATGTGGACGATGCCGGTCGGGATGCGCTCGGCGAGGTCGAGGCCGCGCGCGGTGTCCCGGGTGACGATGCCCAGTGAGAGGCCGTAGGGTCCCGCGGAGGCGAGGGCCGCGGCCTCTTCGGGTGTGCTGAAGGGACGTACGGGGGCGACCGGGCCGAAGACCTCCTCCGTGTACGCGGGAGTCGTGTCGTCGACTCCGGCGATCACCGTCGGCCGGTAGAAGAGCCGCTCGTGCGAGCCGCCCGCCGCGAGCTTCGCCCCGTGGGCCGTGCTCGACTCCACCAGCCCCTGGATCTTGTCGAGTTGGGCGCGGTCGATGATCGGTCCCAGGTGCACCTGCTCGCGGTAGGGGTCGCCGACGGCGAGGGAATCGGCCTTGGCGGCGAGCCGCTCGACGTACTCCTCGTAGAGCGAGGCGTGCACCAGATGGCGGCCCGTTGTCATGCAGATCTGCCCCTGGTGGAAGAAGGAGCCCCAGGCGGCCGTGGAGATGACCGCGTCGATGTCGGCGTCCTCCAGCACGATCAGGGCCGAGTTGCCGCCCAGTTCGAGGTGCGCCCGCTTGAGGTGACGGCCCGCGGCCTCACCGACCGCGCGTCCGGCCGCGGTCGATCCGGTGAAGGAGATCACCGGCACGTGCGGATCGGCGACGAGGGCCTGTCCGGCCTCGGGACCGCCGGGCAGGACCTGCAGCAATCCATCCGGCAGGCCCGCCTCGGCGAAGACGGCGGCGAGTGCCAGGCCGCCGCAGACCGCGGTGCGTGGGTCGGGTTTGAGCACGACGCCGTTGCCGAGGGCGAGCGCGGGGGCCACCGAGCGGATCGACAGGATGAGCGGGGCGTTGAAGGGGGCGATGACGCCGACGACGCCGACGGGCACGCGCCGCGTGTACGACAGACGGGGCGCCTCCGACGGCAGGATCTGGCCGACCGGGCGCGAGGCGAGCGCCGCGGCCTCGTAGCACTCCTGGGCGGCGACGTGCAGTTCGAAGTCGGCCTTGCCGGGGATGGAGCCGGACTCGCGGACGATCCAGTCGCGCAGTTCGTCGGCGTGCTCGGCGAAGAGGTCCCCCGCCCTGCGCAGTACGGCGGCGCGCGCGAAGTGCGGGAGCCCGGCCCATTCCGGCTGGGCGGCGCTCGCCGTGCGGGCCGCCGTGGCGACGTCCTCGGCGGTGGCGAGGGTGACGGCGCCGAGGGAGTCGCCGGTGGCGGGTTCGGTGACGGTGTGCCCGCCGCCCGAGAGGGGGCGGGACTGCCAGTTCGTGGGGTCGAGCAACGGCATGACGGCTCTCTCCGATCGTTCTCTGGTCACCGGTGGGTCCGGCGGGCTCACACGGTGAGCGGAAGTCCCGTGTAGTTGGCGGCCAGTTCGGCCGCCGCGGAGCGGGATGCCGTGATCCGGCGCAACCGTGCCAGTTGCACCTGGTGGTCGAAGGCGTCCCCGTCCGGCTGTGCGTGCAGCATCCTGGTCATGTCGTACGAGAAGCGGGTGGCCTGCCACACCCGTTCGAGACACAAGTCCGAGTAGGCGTCCAGGAGTTGGGGTGAACCGGTGCGGTAGAGCTCGGCGAGGCCGCGGGCCAGGACCCGCACGTCGGACACCGCGAGGTTGAGTCCCTTGGCGCCGGTCGGGGGCACGATGTGGGCGGCGTCGCCCGCCAGGAACAGCCGTCCGTACCGCATCGGTTCATGGACGAGGCTGCGCATCGGGGTCACCCCCTTGGCGGTGATCGGGCCGCGTTCCAGCCGCCAGTCGGCGTCGATCGCGAAGCGCGCGGCGAGTTCGTCCCAGATGCGGTCGTCGGGCCAGTCGTCGCCGGAGGTGCCGTTCGGGACCTGGAGGTACAGCCGTGACACCGACGGCGAGCGCATGCTGTGCAGCGCGAAACCGCCCGGGCCGCGCGCGTAGACGAGTTCCTCGCAGGAGGGTGGCACCTCGGCCAGGACGCCGAGCCAGGAGTAGGGGTAGTCGTGGGCGTACGTGCGGCTCACCTCCGCGGGGAAGGCGTCACGGGCGATGCCGTGGGAGCCGTCGCAGCCCACCACGTAGTCGCAGGTCAGGGTGAGCTCGCGGCCCTCGTGCACGAACCGCACGACGGGCGCCTCGCTCTCCGCCTTCTCGACGGCCAGCGCCCGCGCCCCGAACAGCAGTGGTGGCCCGTCGGCGAGTTGGAGGGCGACGAGGTCCTTCACGATCTCCGTCTGGGCGTAGATCGTGACCGTACGGCCGCCCGTGAGCGAGGGGAAGTCGACGCGGTGGCGCTCGCGCTCGAAGCGCAGCTCGATCCCGTGGTGGACCAGGCCCTCGGCGCCGAGGCGCGTACCGGCTCCGCTCTCGCGCAGCGCGTCGACCGTGCCCTGCTCCAGCATCCCGGCGCGCTGGCGCCGTTCGACGTAGGAGCGTGTCCTGCTCTCCAGGACGACGCAGTCGATCCCCGTCCGGTGCAGCAGCCGGGCCAGCAGCAGGCCTGCCGGCCCGCCGCCGATGATGCCGACCGTGGTCCGCATGACGTGCCTCCGGTGTCCGGTGTCCGGTGTCCGCGGGGAACAGCCCCCAGCCTCACACAGACCCGGGTGCGGGCCCAGCCTCTCTCAGCTCGAATCGCGGTGCACGACCCGCGCGCCGAGGACTTCGTGCGTCTCGGGCGCGGCACCCGGCCGGCGGACGGCGCGGTCGACCAGTTCGGCGAGGTCGCGGCCGGACGGCAACTCGATGTGGACGGTGCTCAGGCGGGGTCGCAGCAGGCGGCCGAGCATCAGGTCGTCGGCGCCGACGACGGCCGTCTCGTCCGGGATGCCGACGCCCTCGTCCTGCAGGGCGCGCATCAGCAGCATGGCGTACTCGTCGTTGTAGGCGAACACGCCGTCGAGGCCCAGGCTGCGCCAGCGCGCCGCGAGCCGGGCCGCGTCCTCCTCCGCGTACGCGAGGGGCAGTTCGGTGACGGACGCCTCGCTGCCGCGCAGGGCGCGGCGGACACCGTCGAGGCGGGGCCGGGAGAAGATCTCCAGTCCGGATTCGCCGGGCATCACTACGCCGATCCGGCGACGGCCGCGGGCCAGCAGGTGGGCGCCCGCGCTGTGGCCGACGCGGTCGTGGTCCATGAGCAGTGCGTGGGCGCCCTCGACACGTTCGGGCCCCAGGGTGACCACGGCGCGGGCGCCGGCCCGTTTGAGGACGGCCAGGCCCTCCGGGCCGAGGCCGCTGCCGGGCACCAGGACGGCGACCGGGCGGAGCTCCGCCCAGGCGCGGGCCGCCTCGTCACCGTGCAGGCCGAGACCGCCGTACTGCACGACGGTGTAGTCGAGGCGGCTCAGCGCCCATTGGAGTTCGTTGAAGAACTGGCTGTAGAGGGGGCCCACCGGGACGGTCGGGGCGGGCATGAGGACCATGCGGCTGTGTCCGGCGCGCAGGCTGCGGGCGGCGGCGTGCGGGACGTAGCCGAGTTCCTTGGCGGCCTCGTGGACGCGGCGGCGGGTGGGTTCGCTGATCCGGACGGCGCTGGTGTTGTTCAGGACGTACGAGACGGTCGCGCGGGACACTCCCGCCAGACGGGCCACATCGGCGCTCGTCGGCACGGGGCGCTGGGCGGGGGACGACGGGGCGGACTGCTTCGGTATCTGCACCATGACGTACGGCATCCTTGCAGAACGCCGGCGAGCCGCTCCGTGCCGGGGGTCCAAGGCCCCCGTGACGTGCGGAACTCCATTTGGCTCAATGGAAGTTGCCCTTCCCGTACCGCTCGGGGCGTCCGGAGGTTACCGTTCAGTAGACAGAGAGTTTCGGAGGTGTCCCGGATGGTTCCCGACCGTGCCGCAGGTCTGGCCGAATGTGCCCGCGCCCTCGCCGACGGCGAGGTGAGCGCGAGGGAGTTGACCGAACGTGCGCTGGCACGGATCGAGGCGACGCAGCCGACCCTGAACGCGTTCCGCGTGGTGCGCGCCGAGGCCGCCCTCGCCGAGGCGGACGCCGCGGACGCGGAGTTGGCGGCCGGGGTGCGACGGCCCCTGCTCGGGGTGCCGGTGGCGGTCAAGGACGACATGGACGTGGCGGGCGAGCCGACCGCGTTCGGCTGTCCGGGCGACTTCCCGCCGAAGGACCGGGACGGCGAGGCGGTCCGCCGACTGCGGGCGGCCGGAGCCGTCGTCGTCGGCAAGACCAACACGTGCGAGCTCGGTCAGTGGCCCTTCACCGAAGGGCCCGCCTTCGGCGCCACCCGCAATCCCTGGCACCACGACCACACCCCGGGCGGCTCGTCCGGGGGGTCGGCGGCCGCCGTGGCGGCGGGTCTGGTTCCCGCCGCGCTGGGCTCGGACGGTGCGGGCTCGGTGCGCATCCCTGCCTCCTGGACGCATCTGGTCGGCATCAAGCCGCAGCGCGGCCGGATCTCCACCTGGCCGCTTCCGGAGTCGTTCCAGGGGATCACGGTCAACGGCACGCTGGCCCGCACGGTCGCGGACGCGGCCCTTCTCCTGGACGCGGCGAGCGGCAATCACGACGGCGATCTGCACCGTCCGCCCGCGCTGCGTGTCCAGGACGCGGTGGGGCGCGACCCCGGACGGCTGCGTATCGCGCTGTCGCTGAAGCCGCCGTTCACGGCGCTGCCCGCCCGTCTCGACCCCGCCGTGCGCGCGCGTGTCGTCGCCCTGGCGGAACGGCTGGCGGAGCTCGGGCACGTGGTGGAGGAGGCGGAGCCGCGCTACGGGCGGATCGGCCTGACCTTCATCCCGCGTGCCACGGCGGGACTCGCCGAACACGTGCGCGAGGTGCCGCGGCGGGACCTGCTCGACCGGCGCACCCTCGACGCCGCCCGGCTGGGCAGGCTGCTCGGCGGCGCGCCCCTGCGGGCGGCCCGGAAGGCGGAGGCCGCCCTGCACCGGCGGGTCGGCGCGCTCTTCGACACGTACGACGTGCTGCTCGCGCCGACGACCGCCGCTCCCCCGCCGCGGATCGGTTCGATGGTGAACCTCAACGGCCTGGGCACCGACCGGGCCATGATCGCGGCCTGCCCCTACGCGTGGCCGTGGAACATTCTCGGCTGGCCCGGGGTCAACGTGCCCGCGGGCTTCGTCGGTGACGGACTGCCCGTGGGCGCGCAGTTGCTGGGCCCCGCGAACAGCGAACTCCTGCTGGTGTCGCTGGCCGCGCAGTTGGAGGCGGACGGGCGCTGGCACGAGCGGTGGCCGCCGCACCGGACTCCCGCGGACTCCGCGGACGCACCGGCGGCGTGAGGGAGTTCCGGCCTTACTCTGTGACCATGGGCGACGTGTCGATGGTCGGTTTGATGGGGCGGGTGACCGGCACGGTCGGGCCCGGGCTCGTCGGCGAGGTGATCGTCCGGGTGCGTGGCGGCGCCGAGCACTTCCTCGCGTATCCCGCCACGCCCAAGGAGCGCATCGAGCGGGGCACGGTCGTGATGGTGGTGGAGTACCTGCCGCCGCGCACGGTGTACGTGTCGGCCGCGTACGACGACTGACGCCGGTCGGCACCGGCGCCGACCGGGGCGCGCCGCAGGGGAGTTCGGCGTGCGGTGCCCTCCGTTGCACGGCATCGCTCCGCACCGCCCGCCGCGGGGCGTGAGCCGGTGACCGCGCCCTCCGGCATGCGCGGTGCACGGGCGACCGCGACCCGCACCTCGCGGGGATCGACCGGTGACCGCGCCCCCACCACGCGGGGATCGACCGGTGACCGCGCCCCAACGGCGCGGGGCGTGAGCCGGTGACCGCGCCCTCCGCCTCCCTGCGTGAACCGACCGCCGTGACGCGACGACCCGGCCGTCGGCGTGTGCCCCGCGCACCGTCGTCAACAGCTCGTATGTGAGGCCTTCGTCCCAGGTGAGAGCGGTATGCGTCAAGATTGCGACAAGGATCTGTCAGCGTCTGTACCCCGGCCTTGCGCAGGAGCACACTCCCGTTCGTTCGGTGCCGAAAGGGCACCATGCAAAGGGGGCGTATGCCGATGGTTGTCGGCGTCGTCGCGGGGGCAGTCGTCCTCGCGCTGATCTTCGTCGTTGTGGTCTTCAAGCTCATGTGGCGCGTCGCGGAGCCCAACGAAGCACTGATCATCTCCGGTTCGAAGCATCGGACCGAGGGCCTTGAAGAAGGCATGGGATTCCGCATCGTGACGGGCCGCGGCACGCTGGTGCTGCCGGGCGTGCAGGCGGTGCGCAAGCTGTCGCTCGACCTCAACGAGACCCAGCTGTCCGTGGACTGCGTGACGCACCAGGGCATTCCGCTCAAGGTGCGCGGCGTGGTCATCTTCAAGGTGGGCGACGACTTCGTGTCGATCGCCAACGCGGGCCGCCGCTTCCTCGACCAGCAGAAGCTGATGTCGGAGCGGGTGCACAACGTGTTCGCCGGTCATCTGCGGTCCATCGTCGGCGGGTTGACCGTCGAGGACATGATCCGCGACCGGGAGAAGCTGACCGGTCAGACCCGTGCCGCGTGCGGTACGGAGATGGAGAAGCTCGGCCTGATCGTCGACTCGCTGCAGATCCACGAGATCGAGGACCCGACCGGGTACATCAAGAACCTCGCCATGCCGCACGCCGCCGCCGTCCAGCGCGACGCGCGTATCGCGCAGGCCGAGGCGAATCGTCTCGCCACCGAGGCCGAACAGCAGGCCGCGGCACGGATGTCGGAGGCGACCCGGGACAGCGAGATCCTCCAGGCCGGCTATCAGGCCGAGCGGGACAAGGCCGCCGCCAAGGCCCAGCAGGCCGGACCGCTCGCCTTCGCGGCGGCCCAGCAGGACGTCGTCGTCCAGGAGACGCGGGTCGCCGAACTCGAGGCGCACCGCCGCGAGCAGCAGCTCCAGGCGGACGTCCGCAAGCCCGCGGACGCGAAGGCGTACGAGATCCGTGCCCGCGCCGAGGCCGACCGCGACGCGCGCATCTCGTCGGCCCAGGCCAAGGCCAAGGAGACCGAACTGGCCGCCGCGGCCGAGGCGAACCGGGTCAAGACGGCCGCCAACGCCGAGGCCGAGGCGACGAAGGCGCGGGGTGCGGCCGCCGCGACGGCGACCCGCGCCACCGGTGAGGCGGAGGCGGCCGCCGCTCAGGCCAAGGGTCTGGCGGAGGCCGAGGCGACGCGCGCACGGGGTCTGGCGGAGGCCGAGGCCATCAAGGCGAGGGCCGCCGCCCTGGCCGAGAACCAGGAGGCGGTGGTCGCCCAGCAACTCGCCGAGAACTGGCCGGAGATCGTCCAGGCGGGCGCGAGCGCGTTCGGCAACGTCGACCACATGGTCCTGCTCAACGGGGCCGACGGCATGTCGGACATGTTCGCCAAGGCGCTCACCATGGGCGGCACCGGCCTGGGTCTGGCCCGGCAGCTGCTCGCGTCGATGAACCAGAACGGCACCGCGCCGAACGGCACGGCCGCCGGGCTCAACGGCTTCACGGCGCCGCGCACGGAGAAGGTGGCCGTGGAGAACGACGAGGGGTGAGGCGCTGAACCTTCGGGCGTACGGGAGTTGGCTCCCGTACGCCCGAAGTCGCGTGTCCGCGGGCCCTCGTACCGGGGGCCCGCGGGCCGGCGTCCCGTCGGCGGAGGTCGGCCCTGCCCGTCGGTGCGCGCCCCGCAGGCTCTAACGTGGCCCGCGTGACTGCCTTTACCGACGAAGACGTACCCGGCCGCCACGGCCCCTCCGCGACCACCGAGGCCGAGCCCCGCGAGGTGGGCCGGGTGCGGACCGAGTACTCCCCCGCGCACGACGGGGACCCCGATCCCGGTGAGATCGTCTGGACGTGGGTGCCCTTCGAGGAGAACGACGGACGGGGCAAGGACCGTCCGGTACTCGTCGTCGCCCGCGAGGCCGTCGGCACGTTCCTCGCCGTGCAGCTCTCCAGCAAGCGGCACGACGGCGACCGTGAGTGGGTGCCGATCGGCAGCGGTCCGTGGGACCGGTCGGGGCGCGACTCGTGGGTGGACGTGGACCGGGTGCTGCGGCTGCACGAGGCCGGCATGCGGCGCGAGGCGTGCGCCCTGGACCGGATGCGCTTCAACCTGGTGGTGCACCGGTTGCGGGAGCGCTACGGCTGGCGGTGAGCGGATCGGCTACCGCGGCACGGCCGGCTCCGCGAATGCCCGTTCGAAAGCACTCAGGGTGACCGACCCGCGGGTGCGGTCGAGCACTCCGAACACGACGTGGGTGAAGGCGCCGGCGAATCGGCCGTCGCCGCCCAGCAGGGTGTGGAAGGCGTCCGCCACCTGTGCGGGGTCGTTGCGGAAGACGCCGCAGCCCCATGCTCCGAGCACCAGTCGCCGGTAGCCGTGGGCCGCGGCCGTCTCCAGGACCCGCTCGGCGCGCACCGCCAGGGCGCCCGGCAGATCGGCCGCGCGCTCGGGCGTCCTGCGCAGGATCACACCCGCGTTGGGCGCGGCGGCGGTCAGGAATCCGGCGTGGTACGGGGCGTCGAGGAGGGCGCCGCGGTCGTCGCGGAAGACGGGCACGGCGGGTGAGTGGATCACGCGGTCCGTGTAGAACGGATCGCGGTGGGCGCGGTGGTGGTCGTAGAACTCGCGGACCCCGGCCAGGCACGTGTACAGCGCGGAGGCCCGGCACAGGGCCTCCTCCTGGGCCTGCGCGCCGTTCAGGTAGCCGCCGCCGGGGTTGCGTGCCGAGGCGAAGTTCAGTACGGCGACGGGGTCGTCCCCGGTGAGCCTGCGGGCGGCCTGGAGGCTGCTCTCGCCGGTGACCTCGAAGACCGTCTCCCGCGGGGCGAGCGCAGGGATCTCCACCGGCTCCGGACCGTGCATCCTCGTGCCGGCGCGAGCGGCCGCCACGGCCGCGCCGATCGGGACCTCGCGTCCGTCGGAGGCGCGATAGGCCCCGGCCGCGACGATTTCCTCCGTCCGAAGTGCCGTCGCACGCAGGCGAGCGCTCATGGCGCGACCCCCGTACGTGCCGCGAGCGCTCCCTGCGTGATCTCCCCCGTCGTGCCCATGAACGCATCGTGAGCGATGCTGGTCATGCGGCGCAACAGAGTTTCGCGGCCCCGCAAACAGTGTTTGGCGGTCCCGAAAGCGGCGATCTGCACCCTTGTGCGAACCGCCGCGAGGGTCTTGGGTGGGACGGGTGATTGCCGGTCCGGCCCACAAGATCCCGGGCCGGCGGCATGCTGGAATCTCAGGAGGATCCCTACATGTCCGATTCGGTGAGTGACTGTACGGAGTCCCATTCCGTCGTCACCGAGGCCGAGGTCGACGCTCTGGTCCGAGGCATCTGCTTCAAGACCGGGCCGCCCCGGTACCTCGGTGTCGAAGTGGAATGGCTCGTCCATGAGCTGCGGCAGCCGCGGCTCCCCGTCCCCTCCGCACGACTCGAAGCGGCCTACGCCGCACTGCGGACCCTGCCCCTGCGTTCGGCGCTCACCGTCGAACCCGGCGGCCAGCTGGAGCTCAGTTCCGCTCCCGCCGCCTCCCTGATGGAGTGCATCGGGTCCGTCTCGGCCGACCTCGACGCCGTCCGCGCGACGCTGCGCGCGGCGGGTCTCGGCCTGATCGGCTACGGCCAGGACCCGTGGAACCCGCCGCGCCGCTTTCTTCATGAGCCCAGGTACGACGCCATGGAGAGCTATCTCGACCGCGCGGGGCCCGAGGGCCGGGCCATGATGTGCACCTCCGCGTCCGTCCAGGTGTGCCTGGACGCCGGCTACGAGGAGCCGGGCCCGCTCGGCCACGGGCGCCGCTGGTGGCTGGCTCACCAGCTGGGCGCGGTCCTGGTGGCCGCGTTCGCCCATTCCCCGATGGCCCGGGGACGGCGCACCGGCTGGCTCTCCACACGCCAGTCGCTGTGGACCGCCATGGACCCGGGGCGCACCGACGCCCCGACGCCGGGCGTCGAGCCGCGCGCCGCCTGGGCCCGGCACGTCCTGGACTCACCGGTGATGTGCGTACGGGCGTCGAGCGGCCCCTGGGACGTGCCCGAGAACATGACGTTCCGTGACTGGACGCGGTCGGACAGCCCGCCGCGCAAGGAGGATCTGGACTATCACCTGACGACCCTGTTCCCGCCGGTCCGGCCGCGCGGGCATCTGGAGCTGCGCATGATCGACGCGCAGCCGGGCGACGACGGCTGGATCGTGCCGCTCGCCGTGACGGCGGCGCTCTTCGACGATCCGGACGCGGCCGAGACCGCCTACCGGACGGTGAAGCCGCTCGCGGAGCGGGCCGGCCCCCTGGCCGCCCCGCGCAATCCGCTGTGGCGGGACGCCGCGCGGTTCGGTCTGGCCGATCCGGAGCTGCGGGAGGCCGCGACCGTCTGTTTCGCGGCGGCGGCCGAGGCGCTGCCCCGGCTCGGTGCCACGACGGACGTCCTGGACGCCGTCGCGGAGTTCACCGAGCGCTACGTGGCCCGCGGCCGCTGCCCCGCCGACGATCTGCTCAGCAGCCTCCAGGGGTACTCTCCGGCCCGCATCCTCGATCCTTCGCACAGTCGTTCGTACGGTCAGTTCCACGGGAAGGACATCCGCACATGACCGCCCCCGAAACGCTCACGGACCCGGAGTCGCTCAGGGAGCGTGCGCTGGACGCGCTCACCACGGCCCGCGACCGCACCGCGCTCCTCACGTCCTGCGTGGAGGACCCCGAGCTGACCGCACAGCACTCGCCGTTGATGTCGCCCCTGGTGTGGGACCTCGCGCACATCGGCAACCAGGAGGAGCTGTGGCTGCTGCGCGCGGTCGCGGGGCGCGACGCCATGCGCCCCGAGATCGACGGGCTGTACGACGCGTTCGAGCATCCGCGCGCCGAACGCCCGTCGCTGCCGCTGCTGCCGCCCGCGGAGGCCCGCAAGTACGCGGCCGAGGTGCGCGGCCGGGCGCTGGACGTCCTGGAGGGCACCGCGTTCCGCGGCACGCCTCTGACCGAGGCGGGGTTCGCCTTCGGGATGATCGCGCAGCACGAACAGCAGCACGACGAGACCATGCTGATCACCCATCAGCTGCGCCGCGGGCCGGCCGCGCTGACGGCGCCGGACCCCGCTCCCGTGCCTCGGTTCACCGGGCCCTTCGAAGTCCTCGTCCCGGGTGGCCCGTTCACGATGGGGACGTCCACCGAGCCGTGGGCGCTGGACAACGAACGGCCCGCGCACCGGCGTACCGTGCCGTCGTTCTACATCGACACCACGCCCGTCACCAACGCCGCCTACCTGGCCTTCATCGAGGACGGCGGGTACGGCGACGAACGCTGGTGGACCCCGGAGGGGTGGGACCACGTCCGGGGTCACGGCATCGAGGCTCCGCTGTTCTGGCGCCGCGAGGGCGGGCAGTGGCTGCGGCGCCGGTTCGGCGTCACCGAGGTCGTGCCGCCCGACGAGCCGGTGCTGCACGTCTCCTGGTACGAGGCCGACGCGTACGCCCGCTGGGCGGGGCGGCGGCTGCCCACCGAGGAGGAGTGGGAGAAGGCGGCCCGGCACGACCCGGCGGCCGACCGCTCCCGGCGCTATCCGTGGGGTGACGCCGACCCGACGCCCGAGCACGCCAACCTCGGCCAGCGGCATCTGCGCCCGGCGCCGGCCGGCAGCTATCCGGCGGGCGAATCCCCCCTGGGTGTCCGGCAGTTGATCGGCGACGTGTGGGAGTGGACGTCGAGCGACCTGGCGCCCTACCCCGGCTTCGCGGCCTTCCCGTACCGGGAGTACTCGGAGGTCTTCTTCGGGCCGGAGCACAAGGTGCTGCGCGGCGGCTCGTTCGCCGTGGATCCGGTGGCCTGCCGGGGCACGTTCCGCAACTGGGACTACCCGATCCGGCGGCAGATCTTCAGCGGGTTCCGCACCGCGCGCGACGCCGGACCCGGGAGTGCCTGATGTGCCGTCATCTGGCGTTCCTGGGGCCCGAGGAGCCCCTCGGCGCACTCCTCGTGGAGCCGGAGCACGGCCTGTTCCGGCAGGCGTGGGCGCCCCGGCGGCAGCGGCACGGGACGGTCAACGCCGACGGCTTCGGCGTGGGCTGGTACGCCCCAGGGGACCCGGTGCCCGCCCGCTACCGGCGCGCGGTGCCCATCTGGGGCGACCAGTCGTTCGCCGACCTGGCCCGTGTCGTCCGCGCCTCCGCGCTGCTCGCCGCGGTCCGGGACGCGACCGTGGCGGGCGCCGACGGGGAGGCCGCGGCGGCGCCGTTCGCCGCGGGCCCCTGGCTGTTCAGCCACAACGGCGCGGTCGCCGGGTGGCCCGGCACGCTCGCGCCGCTCGCCACGACCCTGCCCGCGCAGGACGTGCTGTCGCTGGAGGCCCGTTGCGACTCCGCGCTCGTCTGGGCGCTGGTCCTGCACCGGCTGCGCGGCGGCGACGACGAGGGGCAGGCACTGGCGGACACGGTCGTGGAGGTCGCCGAGGCGGCCCCCGGCTCCCGCCTCAACCTGCTGCTCACCAACGGCGAGACGATCGTGGCGACCGCCTGGGGCGACACCCTGTGGTACCTCTCCGGGCCGGGCCCCCGCACCGTCGTGGCCTCCGAGCCGTACGACGACGACCCGCACTGGCGGGAGGTCCCCGACCACACCCTGCTCACGGCGAGCCGCACCGAGGTGCTGCTCACCCCTCTCAAGGACATGAACGACGACATGGCACCCGCACAGCCGAAGGAGCCCCGTACGTGAGTCCGTTCCTTCTGACCCGCACCCTCCCCGAGGACGCCACCGACGCCGCGCTGCGCGCGGACGTCCTGCACGGCCTCACCGGTACGCCCAAGACGCTGCCGCCCAAGTGGTTCTACGACGCGCACGGCAGCGAACTCTTCGAGAAGATCACCGAGCTCCCGGAGTACTACCCCACGCGCGCCGAGCGGGAGATCCTGCTCGCCCGGTCGGGCGAGATCGCCCGGGCGAGCAGCGCGCGCACCCTCGTCGAGCTGGGCTCCGGCTCGTCCGAGAAGACGCGCCATCTCCTCGACGCGCTGCCCGGGCTGCACACCTACGTCCCCGTGGACGTCAGCGAGAGCGCGCTCACCCAGGCCGGCCAGGCGCTGGCCGCCGAACGCCCCGGCCTCGGCGTGCACGCGCTGATCGCCGACTTCACCGGTTCCCTCACGCTGCCCGACACTCCCGGGCCGCGGCTCGTCGCGTTCCTCGGCGGCACGATCGGCAATCTGCTGCCCGCCGAACGCGCCGCGTTCCTGGCGTCCGTACGGGCGCTGCTGTCGCCCGGCGACGCGCTGCTGCTCGGCACCGACCTGGTCAAGGACGAGTCGGTCCTGGTCGCCGCGTACGACGACGCGGCCGGGGTGACGGCCGCGTTCAACAAGAACGTGCTGAGTGTCGTCAACCGTGAGCTGGAGGCGGACTTCGATCCCGACGCGTTCGATCATGTCGCCCTGTGGGACAGCGAACAGGAGTGGATCGAGATGCGGCTGCGCTCGCGGGCCGCTCAGACGGTGAAGATCCCCGCCCTCGACCTCGCCGTGCACTTCGCGCGGGGCGAGGAGTTGCGCACCGAGGTCTCGGCGAAGTTCCGCGAGGACGGTGTGCGGGCCGAACTGGCCTCGGCGGGGTTCGCGTTGACCCATTGGTGGACGGACGCGGAGGGCCGCTTCGCGCTGTCGCTGAACGTCGCGGGCCAGGACCGCTGACAGGACCGCCGAAAGGGCCGGGGCGGGCGCGCCGACAGGGACCCGCCCCGGCACCGGCGTGCTCCGGCTCCACGCCACCCGAGGTCCCACGGCACCCGTCGCCCCGCGTCACTCGCCGTCGTCCGCCAGGGTCTTGGTGATGCGGGCGGAGGCGCGCCGGGCCTCCGCCTCCGGGTCGGCGCCGCTCAGCACCTTCGACATGTAGTCCTTGATCGGGTTGTCGGCTTCGACCGCGGCCCACCGAGGCGAGGAGGGGGTGGCGCGGCCGTGGGCGGCGCCGGCCGCCATCGCCGCGGCCCCTTCCTCGCCCGCGACGGCGTCGGCGAGGGTCGTCTTGTTGGGCACGTAGTTCATCGTGCGGGCCAGCTCGGTCTGCCACTTGGCGCCCGCGAGCGCGGCGACGACGGCCGTCGCGCCCTCCCGGTCGTCCGTGTTCTTGGGCACCACGAGGTCGGAGCCACCGGTGAAGACCGCGCCGGGAGCGGCGGCGGTCTTGCCGGGCACGGGGAAGAAGCCGAGTTTGCCCTTGAGCGCGGGATTGGTGCGCTCGATCGCCTGGACGAGTCCGGGGACGGCGACGATCTGCGCGACCCGGCCCTTGGCGAACACCCCCGACTGCGGCGGGTGTTCCTCGTCGGCGTCCACGGGCCCGTCGCCGAGCGTCTGGAGCCGCCGGTAGAAGTCCATGCCCCGCACGGCGGCCGGCGTCTGGAGTGTGCCCTCCCAATTGCCGCTGGTGGTCTCCTTGGCGAGGTCGCCGCCCTCGTCCCAGATGAACCCGGACAGGGTGTACCAGTCCTGTCCCGCCAGGTATATCCCTTGGTTTCCGCCGGAGTTGAGCCGCTCGGTGGCGGCGAGCCACTGTTCGCGGTTCTTCGGCGGCTGCTTGATGCCGGCCCGTTCGAACAGGTCCTTGCGGTAGATGACGACGCGGTTGGCCGCGTACCAGGGGACGCCGAACTGGCGGGTACCGAAGCGGCCGGGTTCGGCGAGACCGGGCAGCCAGGCGTTCATGCCCCAGTCCCGCATGGACTCGAGGGTCATGTCGCTCAGTCCGCCGCCGTCGACGTACTGCGCCACCTGGGTGTTGCCGACCTCGATCACATCGGGCGCGGACTTGTCCCGCTCCTTGAGGGCCGCCTGCACCTTCTCGCCGATGCCGGTCCACTCCTGGATGCGGATGTCGAGGCGCAGGGCGCCGTGCGTGCGTTCGAAGTCCTCGGTGAACCTCTTCAGGAAGTCCTTGGAGGCGCTGTCCTTCATCAGCCACACCGTGACCGTCCGCTGCCCCGATCCGCTGTCGGGCAGGGCTCCGCAGGCGGTGGCCAGGAACGCGGTGGCTGATACGACGGCGAGGAGGCGGAGTCTCACGAGGGGTCCTGTTCTGCCTTGCGGACAGGGGGAAGGGGGCCCGACGTGGGGGACGAGCATGGCGCTCGCACGGGTGTTCTGGATTTTGGTATGGACCAATCATTCCGTCAAGGGTCGACTACGGAAGGCTGCGTCCGGAGCCGGGCGCGGACGGCTCTCACCAGGCCCCACCGGGCGCGGCCGGGGAGCAACTTTCTCCGCAGTGCGCTCGGACATCTCGCGCAGTGCGCTCCGACATCTCGCGGACCGTCGCACCGTGGGGCACCGTGGAATGACGCGGGGCACACCCGCCACGGAGAGGAGCACCCGCATGTCCGAACACACGTACCGGGTCACCGAGATCGTCGGCACCTCCCACGAGGGGGTCGACCAGGCCATCCGCAACGGGATCACCCGAGCCTCGCAGACCCTGCGCAACCTCGACTGGTTCGAGGTCACCCAGGTCAGGGGGCAGATCGAGAACGGGCGGATCGAGCACTACCAGGTCGGCCTGAAGGTCGGCTTCCGCCTGGACGAGGGCGACTGAGAGCCCTCACCCGACCCGGTCCCGTCGAGCCGCCCCAGCCGGCCCCCCTCGGCCGGGTCCCCGACGGTTCGGTCAGGTCCGCCCTTCCCGCTCCTGTGCGTCCTTCAGCGCCGCCGACGTGGCCGCCCAGCGCGCCCGTACGACCCTGAAGCCCGCCCGCTCGGCGTCCGTGCAGACGAGTTCGTCGTCGTCGACGAGGACGCGGACCTCGCGGTCGCGGGCCAGCCGGCGCAGGACCTCCAGCTTGGTGCGGCGGGCGGGCCTGCGGTCGTCGTTGCGCCGCATCCAGATACGCCCGGCGGGCAGGCCCTGCGCGGCCAGCCAGTCGACGGTGTCGCGGCGGCACCGCTCGGGGCGGCCGGTGAGGTAGACCACCTCGCACTCGCGTGCGCTCTCCAGCGCCAGCGCGATCCCTTCGGGCAGCGGCGGGTCCTGCGGCGCCGCCGAGAAGAACGCGTCCCAGTCGCGGGGCGTGCGCTCCAGGAACCGCTGCCGGTGCGCGCTGTCCGCGAGCGTGCCGTCCAGGTCGAACACGGCGAGCGGTCTGCTGTTCGTCTCCTTCACGGGCCCACCCTATGCAGGTCCCCCGGCCGCGCCGCGCCCGCCCGCGGCCCCTGGCCCACCGACACGTCCGACGCCTCTGCCCTGCACCCGAATTGAGGCTTCGTCAGGAAGCTTCCGCCAGCCAGGGCCTGACCTGCTTGCGCGCCTCGTACAGCCGGGACTTGAGCGTGCCGAGGGGAATCCCGACGCGCTCGGCGACCTCGGCGTACTCCAGCTGGCAGATGTCCCGGTAGACCAACGGCGCCACGAGGTGCGGGTGTTCGCGCTCCAGACGCTCCAGCGCCTCCAGCAGGTCGACACGGGAACCGGCGATGACACTCGTGGTGCGCGGATCAACCTGCTGGGAGGCGTCGATCGCGACCGGCTGCTCGGCTGCCCGCCGCTTGAGTTCCCGGTACTTCTGCCGGGAGCAGTTCGCGACCACGGTGTAGAGCCAGGTGCCGAATCGGCTGCGGCCCTCGAACGTGGTGATCTTCCGGGCCACTTGGAGCAGGACGTCCTGGGCGGCCTCCTCGGCGTCCTCCCGGCAGGGCAGGAAGCGTCCGCAGCGCCGTACCACCTCGGGGCGGATCTCCTGGAGCAGTCCGTCCAGGGCCGCCTCGTCACCGGCCGCCGCCCGCAGGGCCAGCTCCTCGCTCCGCGCCGCGTCCCGCACCGAGTGCTCCCCTCACTGTCGATCAGAGGCCAGGCATGATAGTCGCATGCACTCCCTGGAGCGGATCGGCCGTTACCGTCTGGACCGGCGTCTGGGTGCCGGCGGCTTCGGCGTCGTCTGGCTCGCCCACGACGACGTGCTGGAGGCGCCCGTCGCGGTGAAGGTGCTCTCCGAGAACTGGGTCGACCACCTGGACATCCGGGAGCGCTTCCTCTCCGAGGCCCGGCTGCTGCGCCGGGCCGACTCCAGCCGGGTCGTGCAGGTCTACGACATCGGCGAACTCCCGGACGGCAGGCCGTACTTCGTCATGGAGTACGCCGACGGCGGCACCCTCGCCGACCGCGTCGGGACCGGTCCGCTGCCGGTCGCCGAAGCGCTGCGGCTGACCGCGCTGGCAGCCCGGGGAGCCGCCGCGCTGCACGAGGCCGGGATCGTCCACCGTGACATCAAGCCGTCCAACGTACTGCTGCGCGGCACGCCCGGCGGGGGCGACCGTGTCCTGCTCGCCGACCTCGGACTGGCCAAGAGCCTGGCCCAGGCGTCCGGCCTCACCATGGCGGCGGGCTCCGCGGGATACACGCCTCCCGAGCAGGCCGAGCCCGGTTCCGGCATCGACGCGCGGGCCGACGTGTACAGCCTGGGCGCCCTCGGCCACCACCTCGTCACCGGCTCGGTGCCGGGCCCGCCCGGCAAGGTCGTACGACCCGACCGGCTTCGCGCGGACCTCCCCGCGGACGTGGGGCGGGCACTCATGCGGGCCATGGAACCCGACCGTGAGCGGCGCTGGCCGACCGCCGCCGCATTCGCGGCGGAACTCGAACGGCTGGCCGCGGACGGTCCCGGCGGGACCCCGGCGGCACGACGGCGCGGCAGGCGCGGCCTGGTCGCCGCGCTGGCCGTCGCCGTCCTCGCGGGCGCCGTCACCGTCGCCGCCACGCTCGCGACGCGGGAACCCTCGGCGGGGACCGTCCGGGTCGAGGACGGCACGGGACGGGTCACCGCGCGGGTTCCGGACGCCTGGGGCCGTCAGATACGGGACTCCGGCTGGAATCCGCGCGCCCTGGGGCTCGGGGACGGGCGGGAGCCCGGACTCGCCGTCGCGGACGACCTCGCCCGGTGGCAGGACCTCCGGTCGGACGTCAGCGGCGCCTTCATCGGGCTCAGCGAGCAGGGCGACGTCGCCGCCGAGGTGCGGGCACTGGCGCACAGCGGATGCCACTACGAGGGCAGCCGCGCCTACAGCGGCGCCCGCTGGCACGGTCTGATCCGGACCTGGGACGACTGTCCGGGCAGCGGCGGCTCCGTCGTCGAGGCGGGGCTGAGCCCGGCGGGCGGCGGTGCGCGGCCCCAGGTCTACGTGCAGATCCGTCAGAAGCAAGCGGACCAGGACACGGCCGACCGGGTCATCGGGTCCGTACGGGTCGGCACCTGAACGGTCGCGTCCGGCCCGGCGCATTTTCCCCGCCGATCCCGCGAACTTTTCCGTGTGCCGGTGCATCGGACAGGGGTGACGGGGCACAACGCGCCGTGCGTACGCGTGAGGAACGCGTGCGGTGATTCCCAAGGAGTGGTGACATGGCGACCTTCCGGCGCGCGGCGGCGGACACGGACCCGGTCGACGCGGTTCCCGCGCACCGCACTTCGGCCCACACCCGACGGGCGGCGGTGCTCGCGGGCATCGCGGTGCTCGGCCTGCTCACGGGCTGCGGCACGGACGGCTCACCGAAGAGCGCGCCGCAGACGCTCTCCGGCACCGCCGAGCCCGCCTCGGGCGACAGGACCGCGGACAGCGGATCGAGCGGCACGGCCACCCCGGGCGGGGACGACACCTCGGCCGGGTCCGCCACCGCGTCCGGTACGACGTCGGGGGCGGCCCCCACGTCCTCGGGCAACTCCTCGGGCGGCGGCCGCTGCCACACCTCCGAACTGCGCGCGTCCGTGGGCAACAACGACCCGGGCGCGGGGCAGGAGAACTTCCCCGTCGTCCTGACCAACAAGTCGGGGCGCACCTGCACCGTGCGCGGCTTCCCCGGGGCCGCGTTCGTCGACGCGTCGGGCAAGCAGCTCGGCCCGGACCCCAAGCGCTCCCCGGAATCGCCGACGACGCTCACGCTGACGCCGGGGCAGAGCGCGTGGGCGGGTCTGACCTTCTCCAACCCCGAGATCAGCGGGGCGAGGACGGCGACGCCCGCCGCCCTCCTCGTCACTCCCCCCGACGAGAGGGACCCGCTCAAGGTGACGTGGACGCAGGGCAAGGTGCCGGTCTCCGGCAACGCCTCGACGGTGTCCCTGACGGTCGTCCGGGCGGGCACCGGCACCTGAACCCAGCGGCCCCAATTCCCCCTGCCCCGCCACCTGCCCCGCAGGTCGGCGGGGTTTGTCACGGAACGGCTACGTGTCCTGGATCACGCGACCCTTTCCGGATGGCCGCGCATCCCACCGATTGACGCACCCGGACAGAGCGGGGCGTCACAGGTACGGGGCTCCGGCCGCAGAGCGGGAGCCGTGGCGAGCAACCCGGGGGACGATCATGAGCGGTATCTCACGCAGGCGGCTGCTGACCGCGGCGGCATCGGCGGGCGCCCTGGGCGCGCTCTCCGCCTGCTCGGCGAACGACTGGTCGGTGGGCAATACCGGCGAGGGCGACGGAAAGGGGTCGCGGAGCAAGCCGCCCAAGCCGATCGGTGACGGTTCGACCGCCGACACCGGGGCCCAGCCCAGGCAGCCGAAGGCGCGGCGGCTGAAGCCGGGTGAGCGCCCGCCGCAGTTCGTCGTCTTCTCCTGGGACGGCGCGGGCGAGCTCAGCAACAAGCTGTTCTCCCGGTTCCGCAAGGTCGCCGCCGACCACGGGGCGTCCATGACGTTCTTCCTCAGCGGCATCTACACCCTGCCGGAGTCGAAGAAGCACCTGTACCGCCCTCCGCAGCACCCGGTCGGTGCCTCCGCGATCGGTTACCTCTCCGACCGGCACATCCACGCCACGCTCCAGCAGATACGCGCCGCCTGGCTGGAGGGGCACGAGATCGGCACCCACTTCAACGGGCACTTCTGCGGTACGGACGGAGTGCGCCTGTGGTCGCCCGCCGAGTGGCGCAGCGAGATCGAGCAGGCGATCGGGTTCGTCACCCGCTGGAAGACGAACACCGGCTTCACCGATCTCGAACCGCTGCCCTTCGACTACCACAAGGAACTGATCGGCGGGCGGGCCCCGTGCCTGGAGGGGCAGGCCAACCTGCTGCCGACCGTCGCCGACCTGGGATGGAAGTACGACGCCAGCTCACCCGGCGGGCTGCAGATCTGGCCCGGGAAGGTGCAGGGCGGCCGGATCTGGGACCTCCCGCTCCAGTCCATCCCGTTCCCCGGTCACTCCTTCCAGGTCCTGTCCATGGACTACAACCTGATGGCCAACCAGTCGAACGCGAATCCGCTCGGCGACCGTTCCCGGTTCGACGCGTGGCGTGCGCAGGCCCGTGACAGCTATCTCGCCGGCTTCCGCCGCGCCTACGAGGGCAACCGGGCGCCCCTCTTCATCGGGAACCACTTCGAACGCTGGAACGGCGGCATCTACATGGACGCCGTCGAGCAGGCCATCGCACGGATCGCCGAGCACGACGAGGTCAGGATGGTGTCCTTCCGCCAGCTCGTGGAGTGGCTGGAGGTGCAGGACCCGGCGGTCCTGCGGAAGCTGCGCACTCTCGATCCCGGGCAGTCCCCGCTCGGCGGCTGGGCGGAGTTCCTGGGCACGGCGTCCGGTTCGGGCACGCCGTCGTCCTGACGGTTCGGGCACGCCTCGGGCTGACGGCTCGGGCCCGCCGTCAGCCCGACGGCTCGGCGGTCTCCCGTACGGCGGCGGGGCGGGCGGGGTGTACCGGACTCACCGGCGGCCTCCCAGCCCTCCCTCGTGTCCGGAGCCGTATCCGTAGTCCCCGTAGCCGTATCCGGGGTCGCGGCCGGAACCGTACTGCCCGTCCCCGGGGCAGTAGGCGTACGGGGAGGTGCAGTACTCGTACGGCGGGGCGGAGGTCGCCGGAACCGGCTGCGCGGTCGACGGGGTGGGGGACGACCCGTGGGCGGCGGGCGGTGCGGATGCCGTGGGCGGTGCGGGGGTGGTGTCCGGTCCGCCGTCGGCGGAGCCCCAGTTGACCACCTCCATCTGGAGCGAGGGCGAGGAGGCGTCGAGTTCCCAGCGCTGGACGGCCCCGTCGTCGCGGACTTTGAGGAGCAGGGCCGCGCCGTCGTCGGCGGAGGCGGGCGCGAGGGCGAGGTCCTGGTTCCAGCGCGGCACCAGCGCGCCCTGGAGGGTGAAGTCGTAGCGCCGGTCCTTCGCGCCGGGGCCCGACACGCCCGGGCAGGCGGTCAGCCGGACCGAGTAGCCGAGGTGGGAGTCGAGGCACAGGCCGGGGTCCGCCGCGTCGCTCAGCAGTCCGTCGGCCTCGTACGTCCACCGGCGGGCGGACGCCGAGGTGCACGAGGTGAGCCGGGCCTCCACGCCCTTGGCGGGCTTGTCGCCCACGATGCCGACGCACAGTCCGGTCGCGGCGTTGCGCAGCAGTCCCCGCGCGGTCTCGCCCGGCCGGGCTCCGGTCCCGATCCACGAGGGCTTCGCACCGGGCGACCGGCTCGGACCGGGCGCGTCCGAGCGGCCGGTGCCGTCGGCCGTGCCGTTCTCGCCGCCGGAGCTCGTGCCGGCCGCCCAGACGACCAGCGGGACCAGGATCAGGGTGCTCACGGTGAGGACGGCGAGCGCCACCTCGCGGCGGCGCGGCGCCTGGCGGGGGGCCTTGTGCGTGCCGGCTCCCTGTCCCCGGGGGGCCCGGTGCGCGGGCGTACGCGTGTCGCCGGCGCCACGGCCGCGCGCGGCGGTGCGCGGGCGGAGTCCCGGCGGCAGCGGGACCTCGCGCACGGCGGGCGCGTCCGCGGGCGTCCCGGTCCAGGCAAGCACCCCCGTGTCGGCGGGAGTTCCGGTGAGGTCGGGTGCCGTGGCGGCGGCCTCGTCGGCCGTATGGACCCCGTCGGCCGCGGGGATCGCGGAGGCGCGTCCGGGACGGGAGGCGACGTAGTCGCGCGCGGCCCAGCCGAGCACGGCCTCGGCGAGCGGGAGTCCCAGCGGGCGGTTGAACTGGTCCAACTGTTCGGCGGTGTGGCGGCAGTGACCGCACCGGGCCATGTGATCGCTCAGATCGGGGTCGAGTCCGGCGCCGCGGCGGCGCAGGGAGACGTCGAGCATCCGGTTGTAGCGCCGGCACTCCTGCTCGGGGGCCAGCTCGCGGTGGATCTCCAGACAGCCCGCGCGCAGGCGTTCCCGGGCGCGCTCCAGCTCCGGCAGGACGTCCTCGGCCTCGAATCCCAGCAGGGCCGCGGGCACCTCCGGTCGCTCGGCCTCGACCTCGATGTGCCACAGCAGGCAGCGGGCGGGCTCGGGCAGCCGCTGGAACGCCCGGGACAGCAGGCGTCTGCCCTCCGGCGGGAGGAGCCGTGCCGCGGCCCGGTCCTCGCGGTCCGAGCCGGCGAGCAGGTTCGGGTGGAGCATGTCGCGCCGCTGGTCGGTGAGCCACTCGGCGGCCATGCGCCGGACGGTGACGAGGAGTTGGGGCCGCCATGCGGCGCCGGGCCCCGACTGGTCCAGGGATTCGCCGAACAGACGGGTGAATGCGCCCGTGGTGAGCATTCCGGCGGGCCGTACGCCGTGAGTGCACAGGCGTGCGTAGGAGTACACCGCTTCCCAGTGGCGGTCGAGCAGTTCGCCGACGGGATAGTGCACGGGTGCGTTCCCTTGGCTCTTCTTCATCTCGGCCGCGAGCCGTTCATCCGATACCTCGAACGACCGCGTCGGAGCCGGGGAATGAGGCAGCCTGGCATCATTCACGTCCGCTTTCCTCCCAAAGGCAACACGGAAATTAGTCCATACCAATGGGTATGTAGACCGCCCGGCAAGGCGGACGGCCTACCCACGGGGGCCGCGCCGCGCACGACCACCCCGGACCGCACCTGTGAAGCAATCCGGCCGCACTCGTGAAGCAAGGGGACGAACGGCCGCACCGTACGGGCACAGAAGGCAGCACAATATTGTCTGCACGCCGACAACGCACACCTTTGCACAAGCTCCCGAGACGGAACAAGCGGTCCGGCGATTTCCTTTTCCCCTGGCAGCCCGAGATATTGACAGAATGTCAGCGGGTCCCGGGAAAACGGAATTCACAAACCCCGCCGCCACCGAATCGCACGCGCGCTCGACCCATTGAGGCATCCCATTGGGAGCGCTCCCAATGGGATGCCGGGGCCACTCAATTCCGGGAACCAGGAATTCCGCTGCTCAGTGGCCGCTGATCGCCCTGGGCGTGTAGGCCCGCTCCAGTTCCTCGATCTCCTTGTCCGTGAGCTCCACCTCGACGGCGGCGACCGCGTCCTCGATGTGCAGCGGCCGGGTGGCGCCGACGACGGGCGCAGTCACGACGCTGCGGTGCAGCAGCCAGGCGAGGGCGATCCGCGCACGCGAGATCTCGCGTCCGGCGGCGATCCGGGCGACGGCGTCGACGATCTCGCGGTCGCCGTCCAGATAGAGGTTGCGGCCGAACTCGTCGGTCCGGCTGCGCGCCGTGGCGGTGTCCCAGTCCCGGGTCAGCCGTCCACGGGCCAGCGGGCTCCAGGGCAGCACGCCGACGCCCTGGTCCTCGCACAGCGGCAGCATCTCGCGCTCCTCCTCGCGGTACAGGAGGTTGTAGTGGTTCTGCATGGAGACGAACCGCGTCCATCCGTTCAGCCGCGCCGTGTACTGCGCCTTGGAGAACTGCCAGGCGTACATCGAACTCGCCCCGATGTAGCGGGCCTTGCCCGCCTTGACCACGTCGTGCAGCGCCTCCATCGTCTCCTCGACGGGGGTCGCCGGGTCGAAGCGGTGGATCTGGTAGAGGTCCACGTAGTCGGTGCCGAGGCGGCGCAGGCTGTTGTCGATCTCCGTCATGACCGCCTTGCGGGACAGGCCGCGGGCGTTGGGCCCGTCGTGCATCGCGCCGTTCACCTTGGTGGCGATGACGATCTCGTCGCGGCGCGCGAGGTCGCCGATCACCCGGCCGACGATCTCCTCGCTGGTGCCGTCCGAGTACACGTTCGCCGTGTCGAAGAAGTTGATCCCGGCCTCCAGCGCCTGGCGGATCAGCGGGCGGGAGGCCTCCTCGTCCAGGGTCCACTCGTGGACGCCGCGGTCGGGAAGACCGAAACTCATGCAGCCCAGGCAGATCCGGGACACGTCCAGGCCCGTCGAACCGAGCTTCACGTACTGCATGCTCACTCCTGCTCTCGCGCACCGTGGGATGGCGGCACTGCGGCCACCTGTTTCCCTGCCCGCCACAGGCCCGGTGAAGCCCTACTCGACGGGCGCCTCCACGTCGTCGTACACATGCACGGCCGAGATCAGGCCACCCTCGCCGCGTGTGCAGACGACGAGGCCCGCCTGGGGCGGAAGGTCGGCGTCGCCCCAGCGGTCGCAGACGTACTCGACGGCGCTGCGGGTGCCGTCGTCCGTGACGGTGCACAGCTTCAGCGGGACGCCCCCGCCCGCGGCGAAGAAGCCCTTGAACAGGTCGTTGAGCGCGGCGGTGCCGATGTACCGGTGGGTGTCGCCGGACGGTTCGCGGAAGTAGCCGTCGGGCGCGAAGGCCGCCACCACGGCGGCGACGTCCCCCTCCGCGAGGGCCGCCCGGTAGACGTCCACGACGTCGGAGGCGTGTGCGTCCGGGGCGTGCCGCACCAGCGGGGGCCGCACGACGTGGCGGCCGAGCAGCGGCCATCGGGAGTGGTAGATCCGCACCGGCATGGTGGAGGCCGGTTCCACCGCGACGGCCACGGGAAGCCCGATGCGTCCGCCGTCCGGTCCGTCGAGGCGCACGACCCATTCGCCGACGGCGCGCCGTCCGGTGACCGTGACGGCGGCCGGCTCCACGACGGCGGCGTGCTCCGTCCGCCACTGCTCCTGCTCGGCGAGCCAGGCGGCCAGGACACCCACGCCGCAGATGCGCCCGGCGCCGGGGTCGTCGAGCGCCACCGGCACCGTGGCCGTGTCCGGGTCGCGCAGGGCACCGGCGAGGTCGGCCGCTCCGAGCCGCTCGACGAGATCCGTGATCTGAGGAATCCAGACCATGAGTACTCCAGTGAAAAAGCGAGACGTTCGTCTTCGCATCGTGTGCCTGTACGCGTCCGGGCGCGACCGCAGCGGCCTGGCTCCGGGCGCGTGCGGGTGACGTCGCGGGGCGTCCGCGGTGCGGGGACGGCGAAGGAGCCTTCGCGTTCACATTCGCATGTACGTTCGACCCAAGCCCCCCCCGTGCACCGGGGGCGGGCGTGGCCGCTGTCGGAGTCGCAGCCGCAGTCGCGGTGGCAGTCGCAGTCGCAGTCGCGGTGGCAGTCGCAGTCGCAGTCGCGAGCACAGGCGCCGCTACCGGCACGGACAGCCGAGGCACGCACGGGCACGGGCACCGGCACGGGCACCGGCACCGGCACGGGCACCGGCACCGGCACCGGCACCGGCACCGGCACCGGCACCGGGAATCCTGAGGGCCCGCACGCGTTGAACCCCCTGTGAGCTCTGTGATCGCGGAAACCCGTTTCTCCGTACTCGACCGCTCGCGCACCCGGGAGGGGCACGAGCCGGCCGAGGCGCTGCGTGACACCGTGCGCCTGGCGCAGGACCTGGAAGCTCTCGGCTACCACCGGATCTGGGTCTCGGAGCACCACGGGGTGCCGGGGGTCGCCGGGTCCGCGCCCACCGTCCTGGCCGCCGCCGTCGCCGCGGCCACGCGCACGATACGGGTGGGCACCGGCGGAGTGATGCTGCCGAACCACCGGCCGCTCGTCGTGGCCGAGCAGTTCGGCGTGCTCGCGTCCCTGTTCCCCGGGCGGATCGACATGGGGCTCGGCCGTTCCGTCGGCTTCACGGACGGTGTGCGCAAGGCGCTCGGGCGGGACAAGGACGCGGCCGCGAGCGACGACTTCGCGGCGCAGCTCGACGAACTCCTCGGCTGGTTCCGCGGCACCTCCCCGACCGGCGTGCACGCGCGCCCGCCGGAGGGGCTGACCGTGCCGCCCTTCGTGCTCGCCATGGGCGAGGGCGCCGGCATCGCGGCGCGGGCGGGCCTGCCCATGGTCATCGGGGACCTCAGGAACCGGGACAAGATGCTGCGCGGCGTCGACCACTACCGCGCGGCGTTCCGGCCGTCCGTCTGGGCGCGGGAGCCGTACGTCGTCGTCTCGGGCACGGTGGCGGTCGCCGCGACCCCCGAGCGGGCACACCGCCTGCTGCTCCCCGAGGCCTGGTCGATGGCGTACTCCCGCACGCACGGCACCTTCCCGCCGCTGCCTCCCGCCGAGCGGGTGGAGACCCTCACGATGAACGGCAGGGAGCGCGCCTTCTACGAGTCCGGACTCACCGGCCACATCGCGGGCACCGAGGAGCAGGTCGCCGACGAACTGGCGACGCTGATCAAGGAGACCGGCGCCCAGGAGGTACTGGTCACGTCGAGCACGTACGACCGGGACGCCCTGCTCGACTCCTATCGCGGGCTGGCCCGGGTCGCGGGACTGACCCCGGCCTAGAATCGTGGGGTTTGCCCCGAGCCGCACCGCCGTACCGGCCCCAAGGCCCCCACAGGAGTCTCCCCGATGTCCAGCCCCCACGGTTCCCACGACCCGTACGTCCGCGTACGGGGCGCCCGCGAGCACAATCTGCGGGGCGTGGACGTCGACGTGCCGCGGGACGTGCTCGCCGTCTTCACGGGCGTGTCCGGTTCCGGGAAGTCGTCGCTGGCCTTCGGGACGATCTACGCGGAGGCGCAGCGCCGCTACTTCGAGTCGGTCGCGCCGTACGCGCGGCGTCTGATCCACCAGGTCGGCGCGCCGAAGGTCGGGGAGATCACGGGGCTGCCGCCCGCGGTGTCCCTCCAGCAGCGCCGGTCGACACCCACGTCGCGCTCGTCCGTGGGCACGGTCACCAATCTCTCCAACTCGCTGCGCATGCTGTTCTCCCGCGCGGGCGACTATCCGCCGGGCGCGGAGCGGCTCGACTCGGACGCGTTCTCGCCGAACACCGCGGCCGGGGCCTGCCCGGAGTGCCACGGGCTCGGGCGAGTCCACCGTACGACCGAGGAGTTGCTGGTCCCCGATCCGTCGCTGTCGATCCGTGAGGGCGCGATCGCCGCGTGGCCGGGCGCCTGGCAGGGCAAGAACCTGCGGGACATCCTCGACACGCTCGGCCACGACGTGGACCGGCCCTGGCGGGAACTGCCCGCCGGGGAGCGGGAGTGGATCCTGTTCACCGACGAGCAGCCGGTCGTCACCGTGCATCCGGTGCGGGAAGCGGAGCGGATCCAACGCCCTTATCAGGGCACGTACATGAGCGCCCGGCGCTATGTGATGAAGACCTTCTCCGACACGAAGAGCCCGACGCTGAGGGCCAAGGCGGAGCGGTTCCTGACCAGTGCTCCGTGTCCGGTGTGCGGCGGCAGCCGGCTGCGGGCCGAGGCGCTGGCGGTGACGTTCGCGGGGCACACCATCGCTGAGCTGGCGGCGCTGCCGCTGACCGAGCTGGTGCGGGCGCTGCACGGCAGCGGAGAGGCGGCGCGGGTCCTCACCGACGACCTCAGGTCGCGAGTCGCACCGGTCGTGGAGCTCGGCCTCGGCTATCTCAGCCTCGACCGGCCGGCCCCCACGCTGTCGGCGGGCGAACTCCAACGGCTGCGTCTGGCCACGCAGTTGCGCTCGGGGCTCTTCGGAGTCGTGTACGTCCTCGACGAACCGTCCGCCGGGCTGCACCCCGCGGACACGGAAGCGCTGCTCACGGTCATGGACCGGCTGAAGAGCGCGGGCAACTCGGTGTTCGTGGTGGAGCACCACCTCGACGTCGTCCGCGGCGCGGACTGGCTCGTCGACGTCGGGCCGCGCGCCGGTGAGCACGGCGGGCAGGTGCTGCACAGCGGACCGGTCGCGGACCTGGAGGGCGTGCCGGAGTCGGCGACCGCCCGCTTCCTCTTCGACCGGTCACCCGCGCCGGTACGCGAGATCCGCCCGGCCCGGGGCCAGTTGAAGGTCGGACCGGTCACCCGGCACAACCTGCGCGAGGTCACGGCCGAGTTCCCCCTCGGCGTGTTCACCGCGGTCACCGGGGTGTCCGGCTCGGGCAAGTCCACGCTGATCGGCGAGGTGACGGAGGAACTCGACGGGGTCGGGCGTCTGGTCACGGTCGACCAGAAGCCCATCGGACGCACCCCGCGCTCGAACCTCGCCACGTACACGGGGCTGTTCGACGTCGTGCGCAAAGTCTTCGCCGGGACGGACGGGGCCCGCCGTCGCGGCTACGGTGTCGGCAGGTTCTCCTTCAACGTCGCCGGTGGCCGCTGCGAGACCTGCCAGGGCGAGGGCTTCGTCAGCGTCGAGCTGCTGTTCCTGCCCAGCACGTACGCGCCGTGCCCGGACTGCGGCGGGGCGCGCTACAACCCCGAGACCCTCGAAGTGACATACCGGGAAAAGAACATCGCCCAGATCCTGGACCTGACGGTGGAGGCGGCGGCCGGCTTCTTCGCGGACACCCCGGCCGTCGCCCGCAGTCTGGCCACGCTGCAGGACGTGGGCCTCGGCTATCTCCGCCTCGGCCAGCCCGCGACCGAGCTGTCCGGCGGCGAGGCCCAGCGGATCAAGCTGGCCGGCGAACTCCAACGGGTGCGCCGCGGACACACCTTCTACCTGCTCGACGAGCCGACCACCGGCCTCCACCCGGCCGACGTCGAGGTGCTGATGCGCCAGCTGCACGGTCTGGTCGACGCGGGCCACACGGTCGTGGTCGTCGAGCACGACATGTCGGTCGTCGCGGGCGCCGACTGGGTGATCGACCTCGGCCCCGGCGGCGGCGACGCGGGCGGCCAGATCGTCGCGGCGGGACCGCCGGCGGAGCTGGCACGTTCCGCGGGCAGCCGCACCGCCCCTTATCTGGCACGGCAGTTGGTCAGCCCCGCTTGATCCGGCCGCGGACGGCGAGCACGGCGAGACCCAGGAACACCGGTTCGGTGAAGCGGCTGATCATCTCGGTGTAGGTGCCCCAGGTCGTGAGGTCCTGTCCGCTGGACCGGAAGATCACGGAGTTGAGCACGATCCGCAGGGTCTTCTCGAACCGCTCCGGGGTGAACCGGTCCGCGACGGGCAGGGTGAGCACCGGATCCGGGGTGTCGACCTCCAGCGTGACCTTGCCGCCGCTCGGGGGCAGATCTCCCGTGACGGTCTGGCTGGGACTCTTGTCCGGCAGGCCGAGCCCGAGCATCAGTACGACGGTGACACAGACCGCGAGCAGCAGCCAGGCGAGGGCCCGCGAGGCGCGCAGGCCGTAGCCGGAGAGGAGCCAGTAGGCGTGCAGGAGCCAGCGTTCGGCGCGGGTCGTCTCGGCCCTGTCGAGGCGCCGCATCTCCATCTCGCCGTAGTAGAAGTCGCCGGCTCCCGGTTCGTCCTTGCTGTCCTCCAGGGCCTTGCGGAGCTGGCGGTAGAGCTGGGCGACGTGGGCGGGCTCCATGACCGTGCCGGGGAGGTCGTCGTCGATGTCCGTCCAGGCCCGCCGATTGCGGTCGCTCGACTCCAGCCGCTGCCGGAGCAGGTGTTCGTCGGCCATGGCCCGTCTGTTGGTCCACCGCAGGGGTATTCCGCCGTGCACGCCCCAGCCCGGCCGCGGCGACCTGAAGAGGCTCTCGCCGGTGATGCGGATCTGGTCGAGATGGTGGGCCCCGAAGAACTGACAGGGACCCAGCCCCATGTCGACGACCGTGAGGAAGGAGACGTCCACGCCTCGCACCGAAAGCAGCTCGGCGAAGAAGGGGGAACCCCAGCCCAGTGGCCGCGTCTCCTCCATGTTCGTGCCGTCGGGGAGGTAGAAGGGGCCGAAGTGCTGGAGGATCGACACCTGGGCTGCGAGATTCGCGTCGGTCAGGTCCACCTGGGTCCGCCGTACACGCAGCGTCGACGGCCCGAGGAACGTCGTGTCCCGGCAGGTCAGACGAGGTGTGGCCGCGTACAGACGGGCAGGTCGTTCCAGGACGGCCCCGGTCAGGTGGATCTCGCTGCCGCTCACGATCATGGCTTCGAGCGGCCCGGAGCACCGTGCCATGTCCAGCCGCACGTCCCGCGCCACCCGGGTTCCCGTCAGCGAGACCCTGCCGCGGAACTCCGCTCGGGAGAAGTCCGCGGCCCCCTCGAAGTCGCCCCGGTCGAAGGTCACGTCGTCCTCGAACGCCGTCCGCCGGAAGTCGGCGTGGCCCCGCACTCCGATACGAGTGAAGTCCGCCGCCCCTTCGAACCGCGCGTCGCGGAAGTCGACCGGCCCCGAGAAGAGGAACCCGCTGAAGTCGGCGTCCCCGGTGAACACGGCCTGCTCGAACCGGGCCTCGTACAGGATGCGCTGACTCCTGCGGCGGAGCTCTTCGAGGAGTTCCGGGGTGAACGGCACCCCCCGGTAGTCGGCTGGGCTGCCCGCCGCGGTCGACAACAGGGAGATCTGCCGCCCCGCGGCGTCGACGTGCGCGAGGCAGCGCCCCCGCCGGGGGACGACGACACCGCGGCAGCCGCCGTGTCCGCAGATCGGCCAGGTCGGCGTCGGTGCAACCGTCATGGACGGATGATCGCCGAGTCACCGGTCCCCCGTCCCCGCTTCGGGTGAATCGACACCGAACCCATCGACTCCAAATCACCTTCTTCAAAAGGGAGTTGAGGCTTCAGGGGTGGACCGCCGTCTGCGCCCGCACCCAGTCCGGCGCTCCTTGCGCCGCCGCGGCCAGGCCCCGGCGGTCCGGGTGGTTGCGGGACGCGATCGGTGGCCGTACCTCGACCTCGGCCACCAGGCCGCGTGTGGTGGCGACCCGCCACAGTGACGCGAGGAGCGAGTCGTCGCCGACGAACGCGGCGGCGGTGCTCTCCTCTCCGCCGCTCGACCGGTAGTGGACGCGCACCGGCTGCACGGGCGCTCCCGAGTCCAGCGCGGCCTGGAAGACGGCCCGGCGGAAGCGGCCCTGGGCACGGCCGCACCAGGTACTGCCCTCGGGGAAGGCGACGACGGCCGCGCCGGCGTGCAGGGCCTCGGCGATGCGGGTCACCGTGCCGGGCAGCGCGCGGAGCCGGTCCCGCTCGATGAAGAGGGTGCCCCCGCGTGCGGCGAGGGCTCCCGCCACGGGCCAGGCCCGCACCTCGGTCTTGGCGAGCATCCGCGCCGGGCGGACCGCGGCGAGCAGCGGGATGTCCAGCCAGGAGATGTGATTGGCCACGAGCAGCAGACCGCCGGTGGGCACGGCGGTCCCGGTGATCCTGGTCCGTACCCCGCTCACCCGGACGACGGCCCGGCACCAGCGGCGGATCATCCGGTCCCGTCGCACCGCCCGCATCCGGGCGATCCCCGGAGCGAGCAGGACCCCGGTGAGGACGACGGCCAGGACCGCGGCGAGCCGCAGCACGGCGCGGGGCACCGCGGTCCAGGACGCCGTCGACTCCACGCAGGCCCCGGGAGAGCAGGGAGCGGTGGGCAGCCAGGCGCTGCCGGTGCCGGCGGGTGATGGTGCGGCGGCTCCGGCACCGCCTCGGTCCAGGGCGGCGGCTTCGACGCTGCCGCGGTCCGGGACGGCAGCTCCAGCACCACCCCGCTCTCGGACGGCGGCTCCGGCACCGCCTCGCTCCGGGACGGCAGCTCCAGCACCACCCCGCTCTCGGACGGCGGCTCCGGCACCGCCTCGGTCCAGGGCGGCGGCTCCGGCACCGCCTCGCTCCGGGGCGGCGGCTTCGGCTCCGCCCAGCTCCCGGGCGCCCGGCGGCGGGGCGCCCGGCCGGGACCGGGGCCCGGGTGCGTCGGCGTGTGGCCGGTCCGGGCTCCCGGCACCCGGCCGGGCCGGTCCCGCGCCGAGTGCCCCCGGGCCCGGTGCTCCCACGTCGTGGGTGCTCATCACGCCGGGACGAGGGAGAGGAAGTGCCGCAGATAGCGCGGGTTGACCCGGCTCATCGGCAGCAGCACGTACAGGTCGGCGACCCCGAAGTCCGGGTCGTGGGCGGGCTCTCCGCAGACCCAGGCGCCGAGTCGCAGATAGCCGCGCAGCAGCGGGGGAAGCTCGGTGCGGGCGGGCCGGGTGACGCCCTCGGCGCTCCACGGCAGCAGGGGACGTACGCGGTGCTCCTCGGGTGCCAAGTGCCGGGTGCGGACACGGTCCCAGGTGCCCGCGGCGAGGGTGCCGCCGTCGGCGAGCGGGATGGAGCAGCAGCCGGCGAGCCACTCGTGGCCGCCCTCGACCATGTAGCGGGCTATCCCCGCCCAGATGAGTCCGATGACGGTGCCGTCGCGGTGGTCGGGGTGCACGCAGGAGCGGCCCACCTCGACGAGCCCGGAGCGGATCGGGGCGAGCGGACCGAGGTCGAACTCGCTCTCCGAGTACAGCCGTCCGGCGATCGCGGCCCGCTCGGGCGGCAGCAGCCGGTAGGTGCCGACGACCTGGCCGGTCACCGTGTCCCGGACCAGCAGGTGGTCGCAGTACGCGTCGAAGGCGTCGACGTCGAGGCCCGGTTCCGGGGTGGACAGGAGGGCGCCCATCTCCCCGGCGAACACGTCGTGGCGCAGCCGCTGCGCGGCTCGCACGTCGGCCTCGTCGCGGGCCAGGGTGACGGTGTAGCGGGTGGGGGCGACGGACTGGGGCGGGGTGTCGAGGGTGGAAACGCCGGTCATGGCACTCTCCTGGTCACGGGCCGGTTCGGCGGCGCGGCGGGCGCGGACCAGCGGTGTTCGGTCCGTGCGCTCCTGTTCTTCCGATGCCGGTTGGCGTGCGCGTGACCTGTGCCAGGAGAGTGGATGTGGGGTTGTTGAACGCCGGGTCCCCGGCCCGGTCAGCCGTCCTTGGTCACGCACCCGGCGAGCAGGCGCCCGGCCTCCTCGGCGGCGAGCACCCGCTCCAGGACGAGGTCGCCCGTCATGTTCGGGAAGAACCGGCCCGAGGGCCAGCTCCGCTCGTAGGCCGGCGGGTCGAGGACGAGCAGCCGGACGCCGTCGACGACGGGGATGTCGCTGGGTGTGCCCTCGTTCCACACCCACTCCCCGGTGGGGGCGACGAGGTTGAAGGAGCCGGTGGTGTGCACCTGTCCGGGCTGGTCGCGGCAGACCGCGGCCTCCTGCGCGGACGGGGCGCGGCCGGGTATGTGGCCGCCGCCGACGAGGACGTCGGCGACCAGCGTGTGCAGCTGGAAGTTGTCGCCGATGCCCCGCATGCGCATCGCGTAACCGGTTCCCGTCGGGCGGTGCAGCACGATCAGCGGCTCGTCGAGGGCCAGCAGGGCGTACGTCAGGCACTTGAAGTGGTGTCCGGACGCCTCCTCGACGGTCCGCGTGGCACGCAGCAGCCGGTTGCGCAGGGCGCTGTCGAGGGCGCCGCGCACCCCGGCGTGGTTCAGCATGGCGACGGACGCCATCTCGAACTGGGGCAGCGTCATCCAGGCCAGGGCCGGTTCCGCCCCGACGCGGTCGAAGAGCGCCGGGTCCGGCGCACCGCCCTCCGGGTCGGGGAAGTCCCCTCCGCCGGTCTCCTCCCAGCGTTCGCAGAATTCACCGGCGGCGGCGAGTGTCTCGGCGAGTTCGGCGAAGACGTGCGGCGCGCAGGGCCCGGCGTCGGCGCCGCGCTCCACGCAGGCCCCGACGAGCACGGCGACGGTGCCGCGCGGGCCCGGGGGCACCTCGGGCAGCAGCGCGGCCAACAGCGGTGCCGCCCGGCCGACTTCGCGCTCCCCCGCGTCCCCGAAGTGGCGGTACAACTCTCCGAACGCGCGTTCCGAACGGTCGACGTCCCGTTCGCGCACAGCGGCCTCGAAGTCCGTGACGGCTTCGAGGAACCGCTCCCTCCCGTTGTTGTCGAAGATCATGCCGGCAGCCTACCGACGGCGGGGGTGCCTGGCGGGACCGGGGATGAGCACCACTCCCGGTCCCGCCCGTCCGCACCCTTACGGCGAACGACGTACGGCTAACGCTTGCCCGACGAGCGGGTCGCGCGCAGCCACTCCTTGTTCATGCTGGTGATGGAGAACAGCGGGATGCCCTTGGGGCACGCCGTCGCGCACTCCCCGGCGAGCGTGCAGCCGCCGAAGCCCTCCTCGTCCATCTGAGCCACCATGTCGAGCACCCGCGACTCGCGTTCGGGAGCGCCCTGCGGGAGCACGTTGAGGTGGTTGATCTTGGCGGAGGTGAAGAGCATGGCCGCGCCGTTGGGGCAGGCGGCGACGCAGGCACCGCAGCCGATGCACTCGGCGTGTTCGAAGGCGAAGTCGGCGTCCGGCTTGGGCACGGGCGTGGCGTGGGCCTCCGGCGCGGCGCCGGTGGGGGCCGTGATGTAGCCGCCGGCCTGGATGATGCGGTCGAAGGCGGAGCGGTCGACGACGAGGTCCTTGACGACCGGGAAGGCCGAGGCACGCCAGGGTTCGATGTCGATGGTGTCGCCGTCCTGGAAGGACCGCATGTGCAGCTGGCAGGTGGTGGTGCGTTCGGGGCCGTGCGCGTCTCCGTTGATGACGAGCGAGCAGGCGCCGCAGATGCCCTCGCGGCAGTCGTGGTCGAAGGCGACGGGGTCCTCGCCCTTGAGGATGAGTTCCTCGTTGAGGGTGTCGAGCATCTCCAGGAAGGACATGTCGGCCGAGATGTCGTCCACCTGGTACGTGGACATGGCGCCTTCGGCGTCGGCGTTCTTCTGTCGCCAGACGCGCAGGGTGAGCTTCATGCGTAGCTCCGCTGAGTGGGGTGGACGTACTCGAAGACGAGGTCTTCCTTGTGCAGGACGGGGGCCTGGCCCGTCTCGGTGAACTCCCAGGCCGCCGCGTAGGAGAACTCCTCGTCCTTGCGGGCGGCCTCGCCGTCCGGGGTCTGGGACTCCTCGCGGAAGTGCCCGCCGCACGACTCGGAGCGGTGCAGCGCGTCGAGGCACATCAGCTCGGCGAGTTCGAGGTAGTCGACGACGCGGTTGGCCTTCTCCAGCGACTGGTTGAACTCCTCGCCGGTGCCGGGGACCTTGATGCGCCGCCAGAACTCCTCGCGGATCTGCGGGATCCGCTCCAGCGCCTTGCGCAGTCCGGTCTCGGTGCGGGCCATGCCGCAGAACTCCCACATCAGTTCGCCGACTTCGCGGTGGAAGGAGTCCGGGGTGCGGTCGCCGTCGACGGCGAGGAGCAGCCGCAGCCGGTCCTCGGTCTCCGCCAGCACCTCCTGGACGGCCGGGTGTTCGTCGGTCACCTCGCCCGTGTGGGGGTTGCGGGCGAGGTAGTCGTTGATCGTCGAGGGCAGGACGAAGTAGCCGTCGGCGAGGCCCTGCATCAGGGCGGAGGCGCCGAGGCGGTTCGCGCCGTGGTCGGAGAAGTTGGCCTCGCCGATCGCGAACAGGCCGGGGACGGTGGTCTGGAGGTCGTAGTCGACCCACAGACCGCCCATCGTGTAGTGCACGGCGGGGTAGATCCGCATCGGCACCGTGTACGGGTCCTCGGCGGTGATCCGGGCGTACATGTCGAAGAGGTTGCCGTACTTCTCCTCGACCGCCTTGCGGCCCATCCGCCGGATGGCGTCCGCGAAGTCGAGGTAGACGCCCTGGCCGCCGGGGCCGACGCCGCGGCCCTCGTCGCAGACGTTCTTCGCGGCACGGGAGGCGATGTCCCGAGGCACGAGATTGCCGAAGGACGGGTAGATGCGCTCCAGGTAGTAGTCGCGCTCCTCCTCCGGGATCTCGCCCGCCGGGCGGGTGTCCCCCTTCGCCTTCGGCACCCAGATGCGCCCGTCGTTGCGCAGCGACTCGCTCATCAGCGTCAGCTTGGACTGGTGGTCGCCGGTGCGCGGGATGCAGGTCGGATGGATCTGGGTGAAGCACGGGTTGGCGAAGTACGCGCCGCGCCGGTGCGCGCGCCAGATCGCGGTCGCGTTCGAGTTCATCGCGTTCGTCGACAGGTAGAACACGTTGCCGTAGCCGCCGGAGGCGAGGACCACGGCGTCCGCGAAGTACGTGTCGATGCGGCCGGTGATCAGGTCGCGGGCCACGATGCCGCGTGCCCGTCCGTCGATCACGATCAGGTCCAGCATCTCGGTCCGCGGGTGCATCTCCACGTTGCCCGCGGCGATCTGCCGGGACAGTGCCTGGTAGGCGCCGAGCAGCAGTTGCTGGCCCGTCTGGCCGCGGGCGTAGAAGGTGCGGGAGACCTGGACGCCGCCGAAGGAGCGGGTGTCGAGGAGGCCGCCGTACTCGCGGGCGAAGGGCACGCCCTGCGCCACGCACTGGTCGATGATCTCCACGGAGATCTGCGCCAGCCGGTGCACGTTCGACTCCCGGGCGCGGAAGTCGCCGCCCTTGACGGTGTCGTAGAAGAGCCGGTGGACGGAGTCGCCGTCGTTGCGGTAGTTCTTCGCCGCGTTGATACCGCCCTGCGCGGCGATCGAGTGGGCCCGGCGGGGCGAGTCCTGGTAGCAGAACTGGACGACGTGGTAGCCCTGTTCGGCCAGCGTGGCGCCCGCGGAGCCGCCCGCGAGACCGGTGCCCACGACGATCACGGTGTGCTTGCGGCGGTTGGCGGGGTTCACGAGCTTGGCCTCGAAGCGGCGGGTGTCCCAGCGTTCGTCGACCGGGCCCTGCGGGGCCTTGGCGTCGGCGACCGGTTCACCGGTCGGGTACGCGGAGTATTCGGACGATACGGTCATGTCAGCTCACCACTCCGGTCATGACTCCGACGGGTACGGCGATGAAGCCCGCCGTCAGCACCAGCGCGAGGGCGTTCGCGCCGGCCTTGAGGGCACGGTCGCGGCTGCGGCGGCCGGCGCCGAGGGTCTGTGCCGCGCTCCAGAAGCCGTGCCGGATGTGCAGGCCGAGCGCGAGCATCGCGACGATGTAGACGACGTTGCCGTACCAGGTGGAGAAGGTGTCCACGACGTTCTGGTACGGGTGGCCCTCCTGGAAGCCGCCGGAGTGCACCGTGCCGGTCGTCAGGTCCAGCAGGTGCCAGACGATGAACAGGCCGAGGATGATCCCGCCCCAGCGCATGGTGCGCGTGGCGTAGCTCGCCCGGGCCTTCTTGTGCACGTACCTGCTGGGGCGCGCCTTGATGTCGCGGCGGCTGAGCTGGTAGGCGGAGACGGCGTGCGCGACGACCGCGACGACCAGCACCACGCGCAGCACCCAGAGGGTCCACTCGTAGTGCATGACGGGTTCGCCGATGGTGCGCAGCCAGTGGGCGTAGTCGTTGAACTCGCCGGCCCCGAAGTAGATCTTCAGGTTCCCGATCATGTGGGCGACCAGGTAGAGCAGCATGATCAGGCCGCTGACCGCCATCACGGTCTTCTTGCCGACGGAGCTGTCCCACACGGTACGCGCCATGGACGACCGTCGGTCCGTCCGCGTTGCCAGAGCCATGCCGTCGAAGCTAGGGCCCACAGGGCCGATCGGTCCAAGACATGGTCCAGCTTGTTTCCATAGGCATGGACTATCGTCGAGGTATGCAGTTCCAGCAGCTCCAGTACTTCGTGGCGGTCGCCGAGACCCGGCACTTCACCCGTGCCGCCGATCTCGTCCATGTCGCGCAGCCGTCCCTGTCCCAGCAGATCAAGGCGCTGGAACGGGAGCTCGGGGCGGACCTCTTCCAGCGGGCGCGGGGGAACATCACGCTGACGGACGCGGGCGAGGCGCTGCTGCCGCTGGCCCGGCGCATCCTCGCCGACGCGGACACGGCCCGGCACGAGGTGCAGGAACTGGCCCAGCTGCGCAGCGGCCGGGTCCGCCTCGGTGCCACCCCCAGCCTGTGCACCGGCCTGCTCCCCGATGTGCTGCGCGCCTTCCACGACCGGTATCCGGGCATCCGGCTGCTCATCGAGGAGGGCGGCTCGCACGACCTCGTACGGGAACTCGCGCGCGGCGCCCTGGACCTCGCCCTCGTCGTCCTTCCCCTCCCCACGCCGTCTCCCGCGCTGACCACCCTGGAACTGCTGCGCGAGGACCTGGTGGTGGTGTCGTCTCCGGACGCGCCCGCGCCGGGCACCGGCCGTACGGTGCGCATCGCCGATCTTGAGGGCGAGCGCCTCGTCATGTTCCGGCACGGCTACGACCTGCGGGAACTGACCGTGGCCGCCTGTCGTGCCGAGGGCTTCGAGCCCGACTTCGCCGTCGAGGGCGGCGAGATGGACGCCGTGCTCGGCTTCGTCCGCGCGGGACTGGGCGTGGCCGTCGTGCCGCGCATGGTCGCGACGCGGTCCGGGCGGGGGCTGCGGGTGACCCCGCTGGCCCGGCCCGGGCTGCACCGGACGATCGCGCTCGCGCACCGCAGCGACGTGGCTCCGCCGCGGGCGGCACGCGAGCTCCAGCGGATGCTGCTGGAGCGCTGACGGGCGGCCCTTCCACAGGCAGCGCGCCCGGTCGGGGGCTGGTCCGCGAGGGGCGGCGGGAGGGGCGGTCCTGCGGGACGGTCACGGGCCGAAGTCAGGCCGGTGAGGTCGGCGGGCCGGGGCGGTGAGCGGGACCGTCACCGGCCGAAGTCAGGCCGACGAGGTCGGCGGGCCGGGGCGGCCGGCGGGGCACGCCCACCGAGCGGTCACCCGGCCGAGACCGGATCCGCCGGGTCCGACGGGCCGGGCACGTCAGCGGGACCGTCACCGGCCCAAGACAGGCCGGTGAGGTCGGCGGGCCGGGGCGGCGGGCGGGGCACGCCCACCGAGCGGTCACCGGGTCGGGATGAACCCGCCGTCGATGACCAGGTCGCTTCCGGTGATGTTGCGGGCGCGGTCGCCCGCCAGGAAGAGCACGGTCTCCGCGACCTCCGAGGGCAGCGAGAAGCGGCCGGTGACCGTGGCGGCGGAGGCCTTCGCGACGACGTCGTCCGGCGTGATCCCGGCGGCCGAGGAGACGGTCGCGGCCACTCCGTCGCCGCCGAGCCACAGCTCGGTCTTCACCGGCCCCGGACTGACCGTGTTGACCCGGATGCCCCGCGGGCCGACCTCCTTCGACAGCGCCTTGGAGAAGGCGACGAGGGCGGCCTTGCTCGCGCTGTAGTCGATCACCAGGGGGTCGGGCAGGGTGGCGTTGACCGAGGCGACGGTCACGACGGAGCCCTCGCCAGCGTCCAGCATCACCGGCAGGGCGGCCCGGGTGACCCGTACGGCCGTCAGCAGATTGAGGTCGACGACACGCTGCCAGTCCTCGTCGGTCACGGACAGGAAGCCGCCGGTACGGGCCGGGGCGGCGCCGACGTTGTTCACCAGGACGTCGATCCGCCCGTCCGCCGCGGCGACCAGTCGCTCGGCGGCGTCCGGTTCGACGAGGTCGGCCGGGACCCAGACGACCGAGCCCTGCTCGACCAGCGCGTCCAGTTCCTTCGTCGTGGTCCGGGATCCGGCGACGACCCTCGCTCCCGCGCCGGCGAGCGCTTCGACGATCGCCAGCCCGATGCCTTTGCTGGCACCGGTCACCACGGCGGTCCGGCCCTCGAGTTCCTTGCCCATGCCGCTCAGCTCCTGCCCGTGGGGGTGTGCCGGGAGTCGGGGCGCCCGCACCGGTGGCGCGAGGCCGCCCCGTTCCAGGAGACCACGGCACGCCCGCGGTCTCAGCCCGTGGCGTCCACCAGCGCCAGCTCGTGCAGGCGCTCCGGCGGGCCCGGGCGGGCGTAGTACCAGCCCTGGGCGGTGTCGCAGCCGAGTATCCGCAGCTGTTCGGCCTGCGCGCCCGTCTCCACGCCCTCGACCGTGACCGCGAGGTCGAGGGAGTGGGCGAGGGACACGATGCCCTCGACGATCTTCAGGTCGACGGGGTCCGCGGGGAACTGCTGCATGCCCTGGGTGAAGGACCGGTCCAGCTTGAGGATGCTCACGGGCAGCCGGCGCAGGTTCGCGAGGTTCGAGTAGCCCGTGCCGAAGTCGTCCAGGGCGATGTCGACGCCCATCTCGGCGAGCCGGCGCAGCGGCTTCAGCAGGTCGTCGTCGGCGCCGATCAGCGCGGACTCGGTGACCTCCAGGCACAGCGCGTCGGCGTCGAGTCCCTCGCGCTCCAGGATGTCGACCGTGTCCTGCACCAGGCCGGGGTGGGTCAGCTGGCACGGCGACAGATTGACGTTGATCCGCAGCGGGCCGGCGTCGGCGTGGCGTTCCTGCCAGGCACGGGCCTGGCGCACGGACTGCTCCAGGACCCAGCGGCCGAGCGGCACGATCAGGCCGGTGTGCTCGGCGAGCGGGATGAAACGGTCGGGGCCGAGGACGCCGTGCTGCGGGTGCAGCCAGCGCACCAGTGCCTCGGCGCCGCGGACACTGCCGTCGCCGAGGTGCACGAGCGGCTGGTACTCGATGAAGAACTCGCCCCGGTCCAGGGCCGCGGGCAGCGCGGTGGTCAGTCCGTGCCGGGTGATGGCGCGGGCGTCGGCCTCGGGGTCCGCCAGCTCGAAGCGGTTGCCGCCCGCGGACTTGGCCCGGTACATCGTGATGTCGGCGCTGCGCAGCACCTCGGCGGGACCGCGTTCCCCGGCCGGGCCCTCGACGATGCCGATGCTGCCGCGCACGGTCAGCTCACGGCCGTCGATGCTGATCGGCGTGACGAGGGCGTTCATGATGCGCCCGGCGAGTTCGTCGACCTCGTGCTCGGTGCCGGGACCGGTGGTGAGCGCGACGAACTCGTCGCCGCCGAGCCGCGCGACCATCTCGCCGGGGGCGGTCGCGCAGGACTGCAGCCGGTCGGCGACCTCGACGAGCAGCCGGTCCCCGGCCGCGTGCCCGAGGCTGTCGTTGATGGTCTTGAAGCCGTCGAGGTCGAGGTAGCACAGGCCGAAGCGCTGGCCCTCGCCCGCGGACAGCGCCTTCTCCAGGCGCTCGAAGAAGAGGGTGCGGTTGGGCAGTCCGGTGAGCGCGTCGTGCGTGGCCTCGTAGCGCAGCCGCAGATTGAGCAGCCGCCGCTCGGTGGTGTCCTCCATCAGCGCCAGCTGGTACTGGGGTTCGCCGTCCGCGTCGCGCAGCAGGGAGACCGTCAGATTGGTCCACAGGGCCGTGCCGTCGGGCCGGTAGAAGGCCTTTTCGACGTGGTAGTGCTCGCGCTCGCCGCGGACCAGTTCCTCGTACAGCCGCCAGACCTGGGGAGCGTCCTCGGGGTGGGTCCACTCGGGGACCTTGCGGCCGAGCATCAACTGCTCGGAGCCGCCGAACATGCGCAGCAGCGCCCCGTTGACCTGGAGGACGTTGCCCTCCAGGTCGGCGATGCCGATTCCTATGGCCGCGCCCTCGAAGACCGCGCGGAAGCGGGCCTCGCTGGCGTGCAGCGCCTCGGCCACCGCGCTCCTCGCGCTCAGCGCCGCACGGGAGATGGCTTCCTGTTCGGAGAGGGTCCGCTCCCGCAGGGCCTGCGCGAAACCGGCGGCCATGGCGTGCTGGAGCCGTGCGGACCGGGTCCGCAGCGCCTCCTGGGGTCCGTCCTCTCCGCAGTACAGCACCAGGTAGGCGTCGACGCAGTCGAGTGCGCGGCTGAGCGCCTCCGGGTCCGTGCAGTGCGCGGCCACGAGCGCGGCGCCGACCGCCTGGCCCTCGGCCGCCTCGAAGGTCCGGGCCCGCAGCGCGTCGCTCAGCCGCCGGGCCAGCGGGATCAGCAGCTGTTCGAACTCGGGCCGGGTCAGCGACGTCGAGGTCACCGGGAACACCGCCCGGCTCCAGATCGTCGCGAACCGCCGCAGTCTGTCTTCCGGCCCGTCCGGCTCGGCGGTCACGCCGTGCGCCCCACGCCGCCGAACCCGGAGAAGGAATAGGGATCCTCGTCCTCCGATGCCGTGTCGGGCCTCCAGTCCGGCATCGGCACCAGTCCGGGTTCCACCATGTCGTACCCCTCGAAGAACCGCGCGATCTGTTCGCGCGAGCGCATGATCAGCGGATTGCGGATGTTCTTGTAGACGTCGACCGCGCCTTCGGCCCGCTCCGGCGGGAGCGGAATCCCCTCGTACGAGGCGTGCGTGACGATGAGCAGGCTGCCCGGCGCGAGTGCGTCGCGCAGCTCCGCCACCGCTCCGTACGGGTCGTCCGCGTCTTCCACGAAGTGAAGTATGGCAACGAGAAGCAGGGCGACCGGCCGGTTCAGGTCGATCAGCCGCTGGAGTTGAGGGCTCGCCAGGATCTCGTGGGGCTTGAGCAGATCGGCGGCGAGGACGTCCGCGTCGTCGTTGTCCCGCAGTACGGCCTCGCTGTGCGCGACCGCCACCGGATCGTGGTCGACGTAGAGGACGTGCGCGCCGGGCCTCGCCGACTGGGCGACCTCGTGGACGTTTCCGAAGGTGGGGATGCCCGAACCGATGTCCAGGAACTGGTCGATGCCCTCGTCCGCGGCAAAGCGCACGGCACGCCGCATGAACGCGCGGTTCGCCTGCATGATCTTGGGAAGTCCCGGCATGAACTCCATCGCCTTGCGTGCCGCTTCCCGGTCGACCTCGAAGTTGTGCGAACCGCCCAGGTAGTAGTCATACATTCGGGACACGCTCGGCATCGAGATGTCAATGCTGCGGGGGGCCCAGGCGGGACGCTCCATCTATCTCTCCAAGGCGTAGGCGACGGCGTAGGCGATCCGGTGTTCGAGCTGAGGCTACTGATCGCCCGCCAAACGGGCGAGCCAAAACGGAAATTGACCATCCGTTCCCGGTCACTGCCTCGGGCAAGTGCCGAATTGACGTCCCGCGAACCGCTCACGAACAAGCAGTGCGCCGCCCCTGCGAAATCGCCCCGAAGCATTCCAAAAAAGCTCGGAGGAGTGACGAAGCGTGGTCACGCGGACCGGAGAGTCGCCGTGATCGGCCGCTTCACCGACGGCCATTCACCGTCGGCCGGAGATCACGGAAATCTTTGAAATCCGGACGGACTCCGTCAACTTCCGCCAGCGTACGGGATCCGTCGGCACCCGGTGTCACCCGGCCGCCGTGGTGCGCTGCCCGGCACGCCGACCCCGGTCGCGCCGGTCCGGGCACACCGAACGGTCCGCCCCCTCCGTTGCGGTGCGGAGGGGGCGGACCGGGGTCGCGCGCGCTGTTCCGTTGGTCCGGCACACTTGCCTGTCTGCGTCCACTCCCTTCCGCGATCCGTGGCTGTCCGGGCGGGACGATCAACCCTGGGGAGATGATCAACTACTCCTGCGCGCCGACCGGCTTTCCGTCGGGGGCGACGGCGTACCACGTGCCGCCCACGCCCTGACCGTTGGTGTCACCGGGAGCCTTGTCCCCGGAGAAGGTGTAGATGGGCCAGCAGTTGACCGTCATCTGCTTGATGCCGTCGGGGCGGGTGAAGGGCATGAGGCCCTTCTTCTTGACGCCCTTGGTGTCGTTCTCGGCAACCGGCGCGACGGCCGGCCACTTCTCCAGGCAGGCACCGGTGCAGGCCGACTTGGAGACGGGCCAGGCCTGGTCCTTCATGAAGCGGTAGACGGTCATGCCGTTCTTGTCGACGATGATGTCGCCGAGCTTCGGGTCCTTGTGGACGGAGAGGCCGGGCAGGTCGGCCAGGGTCGCCTTCTTGCCGTCGGGGGCGGAGGCGTACCAAGTGCCTCCGACGGCCTGGCCGTTGGTGTCGCCGGCTTTGGTGTCCTTTGCATAGCGGTACATCGGCCAGCCGCCGATGGTCAGCTGCTTCGTGCCGTCCGAGCGGGTCACCTCGCCGAGCAGGGCCTTGTCCACGCCGGTCGCCGCCTCGGCGCCCTCGGCGGGAACGGGCGGCCATGCCTTCGCACAGTCGCCGTCACAGCTCGACTTGGGCGGCTCGGCCGTGTCCTTGTCGAAGCGGTACAGGGTGAAGCCGGCGCTGTCGGTGAGCACCTTGCCCAGCTTCGTGCTTTCGGTGACATCGAGCTGACCTGCGGATTCCGCCTGGGCCGCGGCACTCTGCTGGTCCTTGGAATCGGCGCCGTAGCCATTGCCGACGGTGGTGCCGGTCCCGTAATCACCCGCGGCGGCGGTCGCACCCACGTTCTGGCTGCCCGTCGACTGGGCGCCCTGATCCTGACCGCACGCCGTCGTGAGCGCCAGCACGGCCGCAGCTGTCGCTACGAGCGAGGCGCTCCGCCAGGAGGTCTTCATTGGTAACTCCCGCTGTTCGCATAAGTGTTGCAGCGCCCTGCTGCGCCGCGCATGGCCCTAGGTACGGGCGGGGGTGGCGGGAGTGTTCAACCGGCTCACAAAATTCTTTCCGGAACCTGTGACGCGGTGTGCGCCCCGGCGCGCGAGCGCGCACGTCACCGGCGCGCTCGGCCCGCGTTCCGCCGCAGGCGCGCGGACCCACAGCGCGCGCCCCGCCCGCGCCGCCCTGGCGCACGTGTACGGACCTGTCCGGCCCGCCCCCTGCCTGCCGTCAAACCGCGACGGGGCAGGCGTCCCCCCTTCGGGGCATTCCCCCGGCACTCCGGCGTGGCCGGGCCGCGATCGCTCCATGATCTCGGTCGTGCATGGACCTCCGCGGACCCGATCCGCCCTCGTCATACGGGTGCTGACGCTGCTGACGCTCACCTGGATCCTCGCCGGGGCGCCGAGCGGCACGGCCTCGGCCGACGCCTGTGCGTACGCCTCGACCGGCCCGGACGGCACCACGGCGGTGGCCGCCGCGGGAAGCGGCGCGGTGGCCGTGGCCGGGGACACCGCCTGGTGCCCGACCCCCACGCCGACGCCGCCCTGCCCGCCCACACCGACTCCGACCCCCACACCGAAGCCCACCCCGCCCCCGAAACCGACGCCTCCGCCGAAGCCGGCGCCTCCTCGTCCCCCGAAGCCCGACCCGCCGCCTCCGCCGCCCCCGCCTCCTCCGGCGCCCGAGCCACGGCCCGTCGTACGACGGGCCGCTCCCCCGCCGGCGCCGAAGCCGCCGCCCGAGCGCCCCAAGCCGTCGCCGACGCCGGTGAGTTATCCGGCGTACCACGCCGCGCCGCACAAGCACCCACCGCGCAGCGGGCCGTCGCTCGTCTCGCTCACCCTGCTCATCACCGCGCCCGCGGTGCTCGCCGTCGCGGCGCTGCGCCCGCGCTGACCCCCAGGAGGCAACCTTGTCGGATTGGCTTGTTCTCGCCCTCGCGATGGCGGCCGCGTGCGTCGTCGTACTCATCGTGGTCCTCGTACGCCACCGCAGGGCCCGCGAGGACGAAGATCCGTCCGAGACCCCGGACGTCATCGAGTACATGACGATGATGATCGGCGTGGTGTACGCCATCGTTCTCGGGCTGGCCATCGCGGGTGTCTGGGAGGCCCGGGGCGCCGCACAGGACCATGTGCAGGCGGAGGCCCAGGCCCTGCACGAGATCTCGGAGCGGGTCCGCGTCTACCCGCCCGAGGTGCGCGACCGCGTCCGTGACGACGTCAACGCCTATGCCGGCCACGTCGTCACGACCGAGTGGAAGGCGATGGAGAAGGGCCGGATGACCGCCGAGGGCGCCCGGCTCCTCGACCGCATCCGCCAGGACGTCACCGACTACGAGCCGAAGTCGGACTTCGAGGCACAGGCCTACCAGCCGCTCGTCGACCAGGTGACGGCGGCGGACGCCGCGCGCAGCGCCCGCGCCGACTCGACCGGGGCGACCATGCCGGGCGTGGTGTGGTTCGGGCTGATCACCGGCGCCGTGGTGACCGTCGGGATGGTGTTCGCGCTGCAGATCCGGCGCACCGCCCGGGAGCTGATCCTCGCCGGGCTGTTCTCCGCGCTGATCGCGTTCCTGCTCTTCCTGATCTGGGACTTCGACGCGCCCTACAGCAGGGGGATCGCCGCCTCGGCGGAGCCGTTCACCGCGCTGTTCCCGCACCTGACCGGGTGACGGGACCCCGATGACCACCACGCGGCCGGGGGCCGGGAGCCACGCCGCTCCCGTCCCCCGGCCGTACGTACGCCATCCCCCGTACGGCCCACACGACTGACCCGTTCGCGCGACTGCGATCGCGCCCGCGCGCACCCTTTCCTAGCGTTTCGTCCCGTCGAGGCGCATCTCCGACGCGAGCGGAACGGTCCGCAGCGAGGCTCCTCGGGACCCGGAGGCTTCCCCATGCACGCGATACGCGTCGCGTCGGCCGCACTGCTCGTCGTGACCTTCCTGGCCTGCGCGGCACCCGCCGCGCTCGCCGACGACGGCAGCGGCTCGGACATCACGCCGTTCGGCTTCGCCGTCCAGCCCTCGACGGTCGTCGCGGGCGGCCAGGTCTCGCTCCAGCTGAAGCGGGACAGCGGCGGCTGCAGCGGCGCGGCCACCGTCTCCTCGGGCGTCTTCGACACCGTCAGCATCCCCGCGGCGCAGTCCTCCGCCACCGTCGTGGTCGACCGGAACGCCAAGCCGGGTGCCGTGTACGAGGTGACGTTCTCCTGCGGCGGCACGACCGGTCACACGGATCTCGCCATCGCGGGCGGCGGTTCGGCCGACGTGACGACCGTCCCCGCGCAGCAGGGTGTCGACGCCGGTGTCGGCGGCAGCAGCGACGGCTTCGACCTCCGGAAGATCGGTCTGGGAGCGGCTCTCGTCACCGGTTCCATCGGCGCCGCGTGGTACGTGGCGCGCCGCCGCGCCACGCCCGACGACTCATGACGGGCTCCGAGGGCCCCACGGCCGGAGCGGCACGACCCTCCGCCCCGGCCGCCCTGTCGGGGGCATCCGGGGCGGAGGGCTGTCACATGCGGTCTCCGCGCGGGCCGACGGGTCCCGGAGGAGCACGGACGGTCTCCGAAGGGGGACGGGACCGGTTCTCTTCCGGGGGACGCCGGTCAGATCTTCTTCTCGGACCTGCGGCGCAGCCAGAAGACGCCGCCGCCGATCACCGCCGAGGCCACCAGAGCGCCGCCGATCGCCATGTCGGCGGGCGCCGCACCGGTGGTGCTGCCACCGAGGCCACCGCGCACACCGCCGATGACGGTGTAGGCGTTCGGGCGGGTCAGTGCGCCCACACCGACGCAGTTGACGGTGATGTCGTACGGGCCGGGGCGCGCGTCACGGTTCACGGTCGCCGTTCCGCTCGCCGTGTCGTTGTTGCCGGGGACCCGGGCGAGGGTGGCGCGCCCGAATCCGGGCGAGGTCATGGTGCCGCCGTTGCGGCATCCGTCGACCGTCACCGTCAGCCGGCCCCCGGCTGCGATGACGTTGGGCTGGGCGACGATGTTCCGCGAGCCGCCCCCGTGGTTGTTGCCGAACCCGTTGTTGTTCCCGAAACCGTGGTTGTTGCCGAACCCGTTGTTGTTCCCGAAACCGTTGTTGCCACCGTGGTTGTTGTTGAAGCCGTTGTTGAACCCGTTGTTGAACCCGTTGTTGAAGCCGTTGTTGTAGCCGTTGTTGAACCCGTAGTTGCCGAATCCGTTGTTGTACCCCGGCACGAAGCCGTTGCCCGGCACCACACCGGTGCCTGGCACGACGCCCACGATGGTGCCGTTCTGGGTGCCCGTGCCGCCGCCCACAATGGTGCCGTTCTGAGTGCCCGTGCCGCCGCCCATACCGTCGGCGAGAGCCGCCGGGGCGACTGTCCCGAGGAGTGCGGCCGCGGCGGCCGAGGCCGCCAGGGCGCGTGCGTTGCGCATGTGATCCTCCGCGGAAGACGCCCCGGGAACCGTCCCCGGTGGATCGGCGAGACAGCGCCTCCCAGACCGACCTTCAGATGCCGGGCACGGGCCCGCATTTCGAGAATGGTCCGTCCTGGTGAGAGGACACGCCGAAGGAATTCCACACAATCGGATATTGCCGCAGGTCACGGACCGTCAGAAAATTCCTGGTCCCGGGGACTCGGATGGCTCACGACCGATGTACTCCGCCACCCGTTCGCCCGCGTCCCGTCGCCGGACGGCCGTGCTGGAATTAGCGTTCTCATATGCTCGACGGACGTGGCGACGGCCATGTCGAGAGGGGATGACGAATGCTTGCGTCCGAACTGGCCGAAGAGGAGGAGAGGCGGAGGAAGCGCGCCCCTTGGGGCGTCATAGCGCTTGTTCTGCTGACCGGCCTCGCACTCATTCGAAATGGCTCCGGTGAGTTCGACGTGGGTCCTCCGCAGCCCGCTTCGGCGGCCGCGGCGGACAGTCGCACCTCGGCCGGCACCTTCTCGAACGGGCCGTCCGGTCTGCCGTTCTCCTCGGTGCAGCGGGTGAAGATCCCGGCGATCCAGGTCGACGCCCCGGCCGTGCCGGTGGGCCTGGACATCGGCGGCTGGGTCGACGCGCCGCCCCCGGACGACCCCAACCTGGCCGGCTGGTTCACCGGCGCGGTCTCGCCCGGCGAGAAGGGCACGTCGGTCATCGTCGGCCACGTGGACAACACGCAGGGCCCCGCGGTCTTCTACGGACTGGGGGCGCTCAAGAAGGGCAACAGGATCGAGGTCCTGCGCGAGGACCGGAAGACGGCCGTGTTCGAGGTGTACGGCGTCGACGTGTTCGAGAAGAGCAATTTCCCCGGAGACCGTGTGTACGGCAGCAAGGGCACCCCGGAATTGCGGGTCATCACCTGCGGCGGCGGTTTCTCCAAGCAGCACGGTTACGACGGGAATGTCGTGGTGTTCGCCCGCCTGGTCGAGGTTCGCTGAGCGTTCCCGGCCGGGCGGGCGAATGCCCGCATGCCGTCCCTACACGAATTTCCGGTGCGGCACGGTGATGTGGTAGCCGGAGTCCAGCAATTTTGGAAGGTATTCGCGCAGCGCCCGCACGCTCTGCGAACGGTCACCGCCCGCGTCGTGCGAGAGGATCACGACGCCCGGGGCGGCGCCCTCCTCGACCCGGTCGACGATGGTGCGGGTGCCGGGGGTCGTCCAGTCCAGCGAGTCGACCGTCCAGGCCAGCGGCTCCATGCCGAGTTCGGCGCCGATCTTGAAGATGTTCCGGTTCCATGCGCCGTACGGTGCGCGGAACCAGGCGGGCGGCTCTCCGTAGGCGTCGTCGATGACCTCGCAGGTGCGCTCGATCTCGCGGCGGATCGCGGAACGCGAGAGCTCGGTCAGCTGCGGGTGGGTCCAGGTGTGGTTGCCGACGATGTGGCCGTCGTCGGCCATCTCGCGCAGCAGGTCCTTGTTGTCGACGGCCATCTCGCCGCACACGAAGAACATGGCCCGCACGTCGTACTCGCGCAGGGTGCTCAGGATGTGCGGGGTGTACCGCGGGTCGGGACCGTCGTCGAAGGTCAGCACCATGCGGCGGCCGCTTCCGGACATCTGCAGGATCGGCTCGCGGCGGACGGCGGTCTTCACCGGCCTGTGCCGCGGCGGTCCGTATCCCGCCATCGGCTGCAGGCGGAAGGCGGAGGGCTTGAGCGCCGTGCGCAACTGCGGGCCCTGGCCCGGCGGGACACTCGCCGGCCGCGCGGCCGGCTCGGCCGTCAGGACTCGGGCCGTGCCCGCCGCCCCGGCCGCACCCAGGACGGCACCACCGGCGATCAACATCCGGCGCCGGGTGAACAGCTGATCCTTTTTCATGACTCATGAGTCACCCCGTGGAGGGGCGGCGCGGCTGAGCAACACCGGCGCGGACCCACGAAAACACCCGATGGGACTAGGGGGTTGCCGTTCAGCGGCGGCGCACCAGCGGGAACGGCAGTGTCTCGCGGATCGTCAGCCCGGTCAGGAACATCACGAGCCGGTCGACTCCGATGCCGAGACCCCCGGTGGGCGGCATCGCGTACTCCAGGGCGTCCAGGAAGTCCTCGTCCAGTTCCATGGCCTCCGGGTCTCCCCCGGCGGCGAGCAGGGACTGCTCGGTCAGCCTCCGGCGCTGTTCCACGGGGTCGGTCAACTCGGAGTAGGCGGTGCCCAGTTCGGTGCCGAAGGCGACGAGGTCCCAGCGTTCGGCCAGGCGCGGGTCGACGCGGTGCTGCCGGGTCAGCGGGGAGACCTCGGTCGGGAAGTCCTTGTAGAAGGTGGGCAGCCCGGTCCGCTCCTCGACCAGCCGTTCGTACATCTCCAGCACGACGTCGCCGCGCGAGTCCTTCGGCCCGTACGGCACATCGGCACGGTCGCACAGCCGCACCAGCGTCTCCAGCGGCGTGTCGGCGTCGACCTGCTCCCCCAGCGCCTCCGACAGGGCGCCGTACACCGTCTTGACGGGCCAGGGCCCGGAGATGTCGTACTCGGTGCCGTCCTTGCGTGCGACGGGCGTGCCGAAGGCGGCGGTGGCCGCGTGCTGGATCAGCTCGCGGGCGAGGTCGAGCATGACGTCGTAGTCGGCGAACGCCTGGTAGGCCTCCAGCATCGTGAACTCGGGGTTGTGCTTGTAGGAGACGCCCTCGTTGCGGAAGGTGCGGCCCAGCTCGAAGACCTTCTCCAGGCCGCCGACGCACAGCCGCTTCAGATACAGCTCGGGCGCGATGCGCAGATACAGGTCGAGGTCGTAGGCATTGATGTGGGTGGTGAAGGGCCGGGCGTTGGCGCCGCCGTGGATCTGCTGGAGCATCGGCGTCTCGACCTCCAGGTAGCCGCGGTCGAGCAGGCCCTGCCGCAGTGCCTGTACGGCCGTGGAGCGGGCCCGCACGACGGAGCGGGCGTCCGGGCTGGACACCAGGTCGAGGTAGCGGCGGCGGACCTTCGCCTCGGGGTCGGCGAGTCCCCGGCGCTTGTCCGGCAGCGGGCGCAGGCACTTGCCGGTGAGCTGCCAGGAGGTGGCGAAGACGGTCCGCTCTCCGTGGTCGCTGGCGCCGGCGAGACCGCTCGCGGTGATGTGGTCGCCGATGTCGACGTCCTTGCGGAACCGGTCGAGCGCGGCGCCCGACTCCGCCCGGGTGAGGGCGATCTGCAGGTCTCCGGACCAGTCGCGCAGCACGGCGAACAGGATGCCGCCGAAGTCGCGTACGAGGATCACACGGCCGGCGACCGTGACATCGGCGCCCTGCGGGACGTCGGCGAGGGTGTGGGTGCGGGGCGGGACGTCCACCGGGTAGGGGTCCGTGCCCTCGGCGCGGAGCCGGTCGAGGGTGCGGTGGCGGATCCGGACCTGCTCGGGCAGGCCCTGGTGCGGCTCCGCCGTCCCGGTTTCCTCCGTACCGCCCGCCCCGGGGGCCGACGGTGCGGGCAGGCCCTCGGCGGTGGCGGGTCCGGGTGCGCCGCGGGTGTGCCCGTTGCCCCAGAGCTTGCGCAGCGACGGCACGGAGACGAAGCCCTCGGCGATGCCGGAGGCGAGGCCGATCCGCGCGAGGGCGCCGGTCTCGCCGTAGCAGATGAAGCGGGGGTACCACTGCGGGTGGTACTTGGCGTTGGAGCGGTACAGGGCCTCCAGTTGCCACCACCGGGAGAAGAACAGCAGCAGCCGGCGCCAGAGCCTGAGCACCGGTCCCGCACCGATGCGGGCGCCCTCCTCGAACACCGAGCGGAACGCGGCGAAGTTGAGCGAGATCCGCCGTACACCGAACTTTCCGGCCACCGCGCACAGTTCGGCGACCATGAACTCCATGACGCCGTTGGGTGCGCTGCGGTCGCGGCGCATCAGGTCCAGGGAGATGCCGTCCGGTCCCCAGGGCACGAAGGAGAGCAGCGCGAGGAGCCGGCCGTCGGCGCCCAGCGCCTCGACGAGCAGGCAGTCGCCGTCGGCGGGGTCGCCGAGCCGGTCCAGGGCCATCGAGAAGCCGCGTTCGGTCTCCGTGTCGCGCCAGGCGTCCGCCTTGTCGACGACCTGTCTCATCTCCTGGTCGGTGAGGGTGGAGTGACGGCGTACGCGGCAGGTGGCGCCGGCGCGCCTGACCCTGTTGACCGCCTGGCGCGTGACCCGCATCTCCCGGCCGCCGAGGTCGAAGTCGCCGACGTGCAGGATCGCCTCGTCGCCGAGTTGCAGGGCGCCGAGGCCGCATCGGGCGTACGCCTTGGCGCCCTCCTCGGAGGCGCCCATGACCGCGGGCGCCCAGGCGTAGCGGCGGGCCATGTCGAGCCAGGAGCCGATGGCGTGCGGCCAGGCCTCGCGGTCGCCGACGGGGTCGCCGCTGGCGAGGCAGACGCCGGCCTCGACGCGATAGGTGACGGCGGCCTTGCCGCTCGGGGAGAAGACGACCGCCTTGTCGCGGCGGGTGGCGAAGTAGCCGAGGGAGTCGTCGGCTCCGTAGGTGCGCAGCAGCGCCCGGATGCGGGACTCCTCGTCGCCGCGCAGCGCCGCTTCCAGGCGCTGGGAGCGGAAGAGGGTGGCGGCGGCGTTGAGGAGGGCGAGGGCGCCGAAGAGCCCGAGGAGGAAGAACAGCCAGCGGGGCGGACGTCCGTCGAACGACTGCCCGGAGACGAGTCCGCCGCAGACCCGGTTGGCCGCCCAGAGCAGTCGCTGCCCGTGCGGCAGGGTGCCGGGGAACAGTTCCACCAGGCCCCAGCCCACCAGGATCGACACGGCCAGCCCGGCCAGCAGGACGACGAGGGCCCGGCGCACGGCGCCGTGCCGGGAGTCGGCGTAGAACGCGCCGCGGGCCACGATCAGCAGCGCCAGCAGCAGCGCGCAGACGACGAGGGAGGGGACCGACTGCGCGAACAGGCCCGCCGCGACGCCCAGGATGTCGACCAGGACCAGCAGGCCCAGGTAGACCACCACCAGCCACCAGGCGATCTTCTTGCGGGCGGCGGTCGCCGCGGCCAGCAGGAAGAGGAAGACGGCGTACGCGAGGTTGGCGCTGACCGGCACGATCAGCAGGTCCAGGAAGCGCACCACCGGGCGCAGCAGCCTGCGCAGCGGCGCGAAGAGGGCGAGCAGGAGGCAGAGCAGTCCGAGGGCGCCGAAGAAGGTGGCGAAGCCCTCCGGGACCCTGTCGAGGAAGCCTGCCCCGGGCCGCCTCGCCGCGCCGGCCGAGTCCTTCGGCGGACGGGCGTCCACGGTGGCACTCATGGTTCCGACTGTAGGAAGACCGACGCACCCCCGCCCGTCGAGCTCCCGCGGCCCGCCCAGCGGGCGCCCTCACCCCACCGGACGCCGCGCCTTCGGGCGGTGTGCGTCCGCCGGGGGCGGCTCCCGGGCGCCCGGCGCGCCGGACCCCTCGCACGGCGGGCGGATTCCGCTCCGCCGGCCGGGCAGGATCCCCCGGTCCCGCAATGCCTCCGGACCTGCAGATTCCGATAGCCTCACAGCCGTGACGGAACAGCAGCACTCACCTCAGTCCGAGCCGCATCAGTTCGAGCGGGGCACGGACGGGCCGAAGGTCATCCTGGTCGGTGTGGACGGCTCCGACTCGTCGCTCCGCGCGGCGGCATATGCCGGAGGCCTGGCCAGACGGCAGCGCGCGCTGCTCGCGGTCGTCTACGTCCAGCCGGTGATGGCGGCGGGTGCGGCGCTCGGGGTGCCGGTCGCGGAGACGACCGACGAGATCGCCGAGGACCTGGTCAAGTACATCCGTGACGCGACCGAACGGGTCAAGGGGATATTCGAGGTGCGCTGGGAGTTCCACACCTTCCGCGGCGACCCCTACAACGGCCTGGTGAAGGCCGCGGACGAGCTGAAGGCGGACGCCGTGGTGGTCGGCGCGTCCGAGCAGGCGGGGCACCGGATCATCGGTTCGGTGGCGATCCGGCTGGTGAAGGCGGGCCGCTGGCCGGTCACGGTCGTCCCGTAGACCGGCCGACGGCGAACGGCGCCCCGGCCGCGCGGGATCACTGCGCCATGACCAGCCCGGCCTGGGCCGCGCCCCGGCTCAGGACGACGTCCCGGATCCGGTCACGCATGTCGCCGACGTCGGCGCCCTGCTGCAGGGCGGCGTTGAGGTCGACGACACGGCCGGCGTCGACGTCGAACGCCTGCGGGACGAACTCGGCCCTGGCCACCGGCCAGCGCTCGCCCTCGTGCGCCGGGGGCGCGAACGTGAACCGCGCGATCGTGCTCTCGTTGCCCCGAGCGTCCCGGACCCCCCGGTCGTCCGTCTCGCCGGAGATCTGGTCGCCCAGGCCGTAGACGACCCAGGTGCCGTCGACCTTCTCGTACGCCTGCGGGACGTGCGCGTGGGTGCCGAGGATCAGGTCGATGTCCGCCCGCCCGTCGGTGCGGGACGCCGTGAGCTGCTTGGCCAGCTTCAGTTGCTGCTCGTCCGGCGCGTCCTGCCACTCGGTGCCCCAGTGCAGGGACACCACGACCACGTCGGCGCCCGCCCTGCGGGCCACCCGGGCGTCCTCGACGATCTTGTCGCGGTCGAGGAGGTCGAGCGCCCAGGGCTGCCCCTCGGGAAGCGACCGGCCCTTCGGGCCGACGGTGTAGGCGAGGTGCGCGACCTGGGCGTCGCCGGCGCGCATCAGGGTCACGGCCTTCGCCTCCTCCTGCGTGCGGGCCGACCCCGCGTGCCGTACGCCGGCGCGGTCGAAGGCGTCCAGGGTCCGCCGGATGCCGTCGGCGCCGTCGTCCAGGCTGTGCTCCGAGGCGGTGGCGCAGCCGTCGTAGCCGGTCGCGGCCAGCGCGTCGGCCATCTGCGGCGGCGCCTTGAGGTCCGGGGAGCCGGACGCGTCGGCGTCCCCGCCGTAGACCGCGTTCATGTGGCAGATCGCCAGGTCGGCACCGGACACCGCGGGTCCGGCCCCCGCGAGCATGGGTCGGAAGTCGTATCCCAGGCCGCCCGCGTCGAACTGCGCGCGCTCGATGATCGAGGTGTCGGGCAGCATGTCCCCGGAGGCGACGAGGGTGAACCCGGTCCTGGGCCCGGGCGCCGCCGGATGCCCGGCCGACGACGCGGCAGGCTGTCCTGACGACTGCCGGGACGGGGAGGCCTCGGAGGCCTGGTGCCGGGCCTGGCAGCCCGCGAGTGCCGTGACGACCACGGCCGCGAGGGTCAGGGTGGTCCGTCGTGTGCGTGCGTTCATCGAATCGCCCCGATGTAGTCGGATTTCCTTATGAACAGATATGAATTGAGAAGAATCCACGTATGGGGGCCGCCGGGAGTCAAGGAGCAACGCACGCCGGTAGCCCGTCCGGCGCTCCGGGACGGGCCCGTCAGAGCGACGGGGCGCCGGGGAGGGCGCGTCGCACCCGGCCCGGACTCCGGCTCCGGCTCCAACCCCGGCGGGGGCTCCGGGCTACGGTTCGGCGAACGCGGCCCGGGCCCCAGCCCCGCGCGCCCGTTCGGAGAATGCGGCCCGGACCCCGCGCGCCCGTTCGGAGAATGCGGCCCGGACCCCGCGCGCCCGTTCGGAGAACGCCGCTCCGGACCCGGTTGACCGTTCGGCGCACCGTTCACCGACGGCTTCGACCGCCCACCGCACAACCGTGTGACCGGCCTGTCCGAGCGGCGCGCATCGCGCTGGCATACGGGCCATGACGGCCGGAACCACCACCATCACGCACGGGACGACCGCCGAGCACGAGCTGGCCGCGCTGCAGCGCGAGCACGGCCGGCCCCTCTTCGCCCTGCTGCTCCGCCTCTCCGACGGCGACCGGCAGCGAGCCGAGGATCTGCTGCAGGAGACGCTCGTGCGCGCCTGGCAGCATCCCGAGGCACTGCGCGCCGACGACTTCGACTCCGTACGCCCCTGGCTGCTCACCGTCGGACGGCGGCTCGCGATAGACGCGCGCCGGGCCCGTCAGGCGCGCCCCGCCGAGGTCGGCGACGCGGTGCTGGAGAGCGCGCGGGTCTGCGCCGATCACGCCGAACGGTCGGCGGCGATGCTCGACGTACGGGAGGCTGTGAAGACACTCACTCCCGAGCACCGTGAAGTCCTGGTGCTGGTGTACTTCCAGGGGGCGAGTGTGGCGGAGGCCGCCGCAGCGCTGGGGATCCCGCCCGGTACCGTGAAGTCCCGCGCGTACTACGCGCTGCGCGCCCTGCGCCGAGTCCTTCCGGGATACGCGGCCGACCTGCGGTGAAACCGTGGGCTGAGTCAAACCTCCGTAAAGCGCCTTGCTGAGGACCATGGTTGAGCAATCAGCTTGCCTCATCCGTGTTCCGGACTGGGGGCCCGGGTTCGGGCGACGCGCACGTACCGGAGGAAGGCAGGAAGGGATGCTGCACAGAGGTCAAGAGAGCACGGACGGCACCGGCGGTGGCGAACTCACCGTCCCCATGGCTTGGTTGTACGCCGAGTACATCGCCGACGAGCTGCTGCGGACCGGCGACCTGATGCCGCCCACGTCCTTCGAGTTCCGCGCCGGGCGCGACGCCCTGGCGCTGACCATCTACCTCGCCGACAGCGGGGACGAGCTCTCCGGCATCCGGGTCGTCACCCAGCTCGACACCTGGCTCTCGCTGACGGCGTACGACCAGCCGTGGCAGGACTGGGTGCGTGAGCACATGGCGCGGCGGACTGCCGAGGCGACCGCGTCCGGCGCTCCCGCCCCGGACCTGGAGCTGGCGGCGGCGGCCTGGCGCTGGCTGGAGGAGACCGAGCTGCTCGCGCCCGACCTGGACGCGGTGCCGGGGGGCGGTTCCGTGCCCGGTGAGGACGACGGCCCGAAGGTGTGGACGCCGGCCTGGCGGCTGGGGCTGCCGCTCGGGCATCTGGCGATCCACCTCTTCTGAGACGGCGCCGGAACACCGCCGAGGCGGCGGTGCCGCACGCGCGGGCAAAGTTTTTTCGGCTCGCACCAATCCGCGGGGCCCCCCGCTCCGAATGTCTTGTCCGCGATTCCGGACGAGTCTTGAATGATTCGCCGGTCCGGTGCGTATCGGTGGGCAACAGCAACACCACCCCCACCCCGCACCATGGCCACGAGGATTCGGTATTCGGTATGAGGTCCCTGGAACGGCATCGCGACGTCGGCGCCTACGCGCTCGGCGTGCTGGACGAGGCGGAGGCTTTCCGTTTCGAGGATCACCTCATGGAGTGCCCCCAGTGCTCGGCGCAGGTGAGTGAGTTCCGCCCCGCCACACGGCAGTTGATGCTGTACCGACGAGCCACTCCGCGCTCCGTGCATCCCTTCGCCGCCCCCGGGCCCCGGCTGCTCGACCGGCTGCTCGGCGAGGTGGCCGCCCGGAACCGCACCGGGCGCAGGCGCCGGCTGTACGCCGTGGCGGCCTCCGTGGTGCTCGCGGTGGGCGGTCCCGCGGTCGCGATCGTCAGCTCGCACGAGCCGCGTTCGGACCAGATCTCCGCGACGGACACGCGGACCGGGGTGTGGGCCCAGGTCACGACCCAGGACCGGGTGTGGGGCAGCGAGGTCGACGTCCAGGTCAAGGACAGCGGCGGGCCGCGGGCCTGTCAGCTGGTCGTCGTCGGCATGGACGGCTCCGAGCAGACGGTGACCAGTTGGATGGAGCCGCCGAACGACGGCAGGACCACCAGCATGCAGGGCGGTGCGGCGATGCGGCCCAAGGACATCCGCCAGTTCGAGGTGCGCACGACCGACGGCAAACACCTCGTGACCCTCAAGCCCCGCTGACCACGCCTGCGCTCGCCGGAGCCCCCGGCCTCCGGCCGGGAGACCCAGGCCCCCACGGGAGCCACCCGTGAGCGCCGCTATTTGAGCAGCCGCGACATCCGGCGGTCCGCCAGCGGCTTGCCGCCGGTCTGGCAGGTCGGGCAGTACTGGAGCGAGGAGTCGCTGAAGGACACCTCGCGGATCGTGTCTCCGCACACCGGGCAGGCCTCGCCCGCTCTGCCGTGCACCCGCAGCCCGCTCTTCTTCTCCGCCTTGAGGCGCCCGGCGGCCAGCCCGTGGGACCGCTCGACGGCCTCGGTGAGGGTGGAGCGCAGCGCCTCGTACAACCGTCCCGTCTCCTCGGGTGTCAGCGAGGAGGCGAGCTTGAAGGGCGACATCTTCGCGGCGTGCAGGATCTCGTCGCTGTACGCGTTCCCCACGCCGGCGATCAGGCTCTGGTCGCGCAGCGCCCCCTTGAGCCGGCGCCGCTCCCCCGACAGCAGTGCCGCGAGGCGGGCCGCGTCGAAGTCGTCGGCGAGCGGGTCGGGACCGAGCCGGGCCACGCCGGGGATCCTGGCCGGGTCGTCCACCACGTACACCGCGAGGCGCTTCTGGGTGCCCGCCTCGGTGAGGTCGAAGCCCTCGCCGGTCTCCAGCGCCACCCGCAGCGCCAGCGGGCCCTTCCCGGGGCGGGGCGGCCCGTCGGGCAGGGTGTCCTTCCAGCGCAGCCAGCCCGCGCGGGCCAGGTGCGTCACGAAGTGCAGGCCGTCCGCCTCGATGTCGAGGAACTTGCCGTACCGGCGCACGGCCGTGACCTCGCGTCCCTCGAAGGCCGTGACCGGCGGGTCGTACGTCTTCAGGACACTGATGGCGACGGGCAGCACCCGCACCACCTGGCGGCCGACGAGATGGTCGGTCAGGAAGTCCTTGAGCGCTTCGACCTCGGGCAGTTCCGGCATAGGTCCAGAGTGCCATCCGGCACCGACAACCCACCGGCGCACCGGGCGCACGCGGCGGGTCCCGGCCCGGTCCGGGTCGGGCCGGTCCCGTCCGGGGCGGTTCAGCACCGTCCGGGTCGGTCCGGCACCGTCCGGGGCGATTCGGTCCGGGGCGGTCCGGTGGGGGCGGTCCGGTCCGGGGCGGTTCCGGTCAGTCCCGCTCCGGGACGATGAACTCGCACCACACGCACTTGCCGCCACCGCGGGCCTCCACACCCCACACGTCGGTGAGGCGGTCGACGAGGAGGAGCCCGCGGCCGGAGACCCCGGACTCGCCGGCCTCCCGGCGGCGCGGCAGGGCGCTGGACACGTCCTCCACCTCGGCGCGCAGCCGGCGGTCGGACCCGGTGAGCACGCGCAGGGTGACGATCGCCGGGCCTTCGGTGTGCATGAGGGCGTTGGTGATCAGTTCGTCGGCGACCAGCTCGATCTCGTCGGCGCGCTCGCCCGCGCCCCAGGCACGGACCGCAGCGCGGATCATGTGGCGCGCCTCGGTGAGGGCCTCGGGGTCGCCCGGGGCCACGTGTTGCTGGAGCCGTCCGCCCGACCGCTGATCCGTGAGGCCGCGGCGGCGCAGGAGCAGCAGCGCGACGTCGTCGTCGCCGCCGCGGTCCTCCGCCACGTCGATCAGCCGGTCGGCGAGCTCGCTGACGTCGTCCGGGCCCGAGCAGATGAGCTCGCGCAGGGTGTGCATGCCGTCGTCGAGGTCGGTGCCGGGCTGCTCGACGAGGCCGTCGGTGCACAGCAGGAGGGTGTGTCCGGGGTCGAGCTCGATGCTGGTGACCGGGTATTCCAGCCGCCCGAACTCGGCGGACAGGCCGAGCGGCAGACCTCCTTCGACGCTCACCCTGCGGCAGGTGCCTTCGGTGTGCCGGACCAGCGCGTCGATGTGGCCGGCCCGGACCAGCTGGACCACCCCCGTGGACAGGTCCGCCTCGGCGTACAGGCAGGTCGCGAAGCGGTCGGTGTCGAGCTCGTGCAGGAAGACCGAGGCACGGGCCATCACGGTGGCCGGGGTGTGGCCCTCGGCGGCGTAGGCGCGCAGCACGATGCGCAGCTGGCCCATGACGGCGGCGGCGTGCGTGTCGTGGCCCTGGACGTCGCCGATGACGGCGCCGACGCGTCCGCCGGGCAGCGGGATCAGGTCGTACCAGTCGCCTCCGATGTCGCGTCCGAGGGAGGCGGAGCGGTAGCGGACGGCGACGTCGGCGCCGGGGACGCTGGGGATGGAGCGCGGCAGCATCGCCTGCTGGAGGCCCTGCGCGAGGTCCTTCTCCTGCTCGTAGAACATGGCGCGCTGCAGGCTCTGCGCGATGCTGCTGCCGAGCGCGACGAGGACGTTGCGGTCCTCGGCCGAGAAGCCGTGCCGGTCGTTGTAGAGCAGGCCCATCGCGCCGATCGGGCGGGCCTGGGCGATGAGCGGCAGATACGCGGCCGACGTGATCCCGAGGTCGGTGATGTGCGGCCACAGCAGCGGGTAGGACTCGGCGAAGTCCTCGGGCGAATCGATGAAACGCGGGGAGAGGGTCCGTACGACCTCGCTCATCGGGTACTGCTCGTCGATGCGGGTGACCAGGGTGCCGGGGACGAAGCTGCCCGCGGGCCCTTCGGCGACCAGCCGGATGCGGCCCGCCTCCACCAGCCCCATGACCAGGCTCGTCGCACCGAGGTGGGTGACGCCGTGGGAGTCCTTCAGTACGTCGATGACGTCCTGGACGGTGCGGGCGTGGGCGAGCGCGGCGGTGGTGATCTGCACGACGTTGGTCTGCTGCCGGCGGGCCTCGTCCTCGGCGGCCTGCTCACGGCGTGCAGCGCTCTCGCTCAGCTCCTCGGTGGCGTCGCGCACGATGCCGATGATCCGGCGTGGCCGTCCGGTCTCGTCGCGGCGGATGCAGCCCTGGGTGTGCGTCCAGCGCAGGGAGCCGTCGCGGCAGCGGATGCGGAAGTAGGCGCCGTAGTTCTCGCTGCCGTCCTTGAGGGCCTGGGACACCATGGTGTCGAGTCGGTACGACTCGGTGGCGGGCACGCGCACGGACAGGGTGGCGGGGTTGCCGTCGTACTCGCCCGGACGCATGTCGAAGACCGCGTGGGCCTGGGCGTCCATGTGCATCAGACCCGTGTCCAGGTCCCAGTCGAAGCTGCCCATGCGGTTGAGCGCCAGGATCGGATCCGGGTGGGCGGGCCAGTCGTCCGGGAGTGACAGGGCGCTCGCTCCCCGATGAACCATGGAGCCACCTTGTCAGGGTTTGCCCGATTGTTCGACTTCTGGGGAGCCCGTTTCCGGGCTCCCCGGGCCGAGCGGACGGTCAGCCGCCGAACACGTCCGTCGCCGCGTCGAAGATCGTGTCCGTGTCTGCGGTCTCCTCGGGGACGAGCCCACCGCCGTCGGGGACGTCGGGATCCTCGGGCACCGTCTCGGGGCCCGTGTCCTCGTCGGGGGTACCCGGGTCGCTCGGCGGGGCGGGCGGTACCGCGGACGCGGACCGGCCGGGCGCGGCACTCCTGTCCGGCGGGCTCTGCGCGGTCCCGGATTCCGTCGCCGACGGCGTGGCCGTGGCGCACGCCACCGGGTCTCCGGCCGAGGGGGCACCCGTCGGGAGGCCGGACCGCGTGGGACCGGACCTCGCGGCGCCCGCCGCGGCCTGATCGGAACCGCTGTCCGCGCCGGGGGGCCGCGCCCCGGGAGTGACCGTCCCCGGGGTCCCGCCCGGGACGCTGCCCGTCGGCCGCGACGGCACGGGGGCGGCCGCGGTCGGCGTGCCGCAGTCCGGACCGGTGCCCCGCCCGTCCGGGCCGACTCCCGGGGCCGAGTCGTACGGACCGGGTGACGACCGGTAGGGGCGCTCCGTCGCGCCCGAACCGTCCGGCGCCGGTACGACGTGGTCGTGTCGGTGGCCGTCGTGCCCCGTCGGGCGCTCGATCCACTGGTGGTCGTCGACGTCCACGATCGTGAGGCCGGTGATCACCGTGGGCGCCGGGGCGACCTCGACGACCTGGGTCGGCCGATATCCCGACCAGGGCGTGCCGCGGGTGCCCGAACCGCTCCCGCGCGCGGCCGGCGTGCCGATCGGGTTGCCGCAGGCGCAGCGGACCCGGGGGACGCCCCGGTCGTCGACGAGGACGGCGGTACCGGTCTGGAGAACGGACTGGAAACTGGTCGCCCGTCCGTCGCTGAACCCGTGGTTGGTGACCCGGGTGTCGGCACGCAGCACGACCGAGGTCAGCCCGCGCAGGAAGTCCGGGACCGACGACCGGGAGATGCCCGCGACCCCGGCGAAGGCGCGCGCCTTGCTCCCGTCGGCGGCGAGGAAGCGGATCTCCTTCTCCACGTCGCAGCTCGCGGTGTTCCGGGTGCCGCCGTACAGGCCCGACAGGGAGCCCGGGACGACGAGCGTGCCCCGCGGGGCGAAGGCGCCGCCGCTCGCCGCCGGTTGCGGCGTTCGGGTGACACCCGGGTCGGCCCCGCCGCCGGTGGCGGTGGAGTCGGTGAAGGGGTCGGGCCCCCGGTCCGTGACGGGCTGGAGGTAGACGTCCTCGCCGGACGAGGCGCCGGACGCGCTGGCCTGGCCGCTGTCGCCGCCGCACCCGGCGACGAGGAGCGCCGCCGCGAGCGTGCAGGCCGTGACGAGGGCCCTGGTGGGTATGTGCACCACGTTCTCCCGTTCATCCCGGGCAATTCGACCACCATTGTCTGCGTCGCCCGCTCGGGTCACGCAAGCCGAAGCGGTCACCCAGCGTCACAATGGAAGGGAGAGGAGCGCTCATCGTGGAGTGGTTCGTCGCCCCCGAGTACTGGTGGAGCCGGCTGGTCTTCCAGCGGGCGCTGGCCGTCGTGTACCTGATGGCTTTCCTGGGCGCGGCGCTGCAGTTCCGCGCGCTGCTCGGGGAGCGCGGGATGCTGCCGGTCCCGCGATTCGTGGCGCGCGTGCCGTTCCGTGCCGCGCCGAGCGTGTTCCATCTGCGCTACTCGGACCGCTTCTTCGCGCTCTGGTCCTGGACGGGCTGCGCGGTGTCGGTGGCGCTGATCGCGGGGGCCGACTCGCTGCTGCCGCTGTGGGGCGGGATGCTGTTGTGGCTGGTCCCGTGGGCGCTGTACCTGTCGATCGTCAACGTCGGCCAGACGTGGTACTCGTTCGGGTGGGAGTCCCTGCTGCTCGAAGTGGGCTTCCTGGCGGTCTTCCTCGGCAACGACGAGGTGGCGCCGCCGATCGTCGTGCTGTTCCTGCTGCGGTGGGTGCTGTTCCGCGTGGAGTTCGGCGCGGGGATGATCAAAATGCGGGGGGACGCGTGCTGGCGGAAGCTGACCTGCCTGTACTACCACCACGAGACACAGCCGATGCCGGGCCCGCTGAGCTGGTTCTTCCACCATCTCCCCAAGCCGTTCCACCGGATCGAGGTGGCCGCCAACCACGTCACCCAACTCGTCGTCCCGGTGCTCCTCTTCACGCCGCAGCCGATCGCCACCGCGGCCGCCTCGCTGATGATCCTCACCCAGCTGTGGCTGGTGCTGTCCGGGAACTTCGCGTGGCTGAACTGGACGACCATCGTGGTGGCCCTGTCGGCGGTCCGGTTCCCCGGCACGGCCCCGCGCGTCGCCGGGCCACCGCTCTGGTACGAGGTCGTCGTGCTCGCCGTGGCAGCGGGTCTGCTCGCGCTCAGTTACCGGCCGGCCCGCAATCTGCTCTCCCGGCGCCAGGTCATGAACCGCTCCTTCGACCCGCTCCATCTGGTCAACACCTACGGGGCGTTCGGCAGTGTCAGCCGGGTGCGTTACGAGGTGGTCGTCGAGGGCACCGCGGACGATCTGCCGCGTGAGCACTCGCGGTGGCAGGAGTACGAGTTCAAGGGCAAGCCGGGCGACCTTCGCCACTGGCCGCGCCAGTTCGCGCCCTACCATCTGCGGCTGGACTGGCTGATGTGGTTCGCGGCGCTGTCGCCCGCGTACGCCGGCGCCTGGTTCGCGGGTCTGGTGGAGCGGCTGCTGGAGAACGACCGGGACACCCTGCGGCTGCTGCGCCGCTCGCCGTTCCCCGCCGACGCGCCGCCCCGCTACGTCCGCGCCCGCCTCTACCGCTACCGGTACACGACATGGCGCGAACTGCGGGAGACCGGCGCCTGCTGGCACCGCACGTACGTACGCGACTTCCTGCCGCCGACACGCCTGGAGACGGCCGCCGAGCGCCGCGTGCCGTACTGACGGCCCTCCGCGCGCGAAGGTGGGGTCCGCCCCTCGCTCGCGGGAACCGGTCCCGGTGGACGGCGGGCGCGTCAGACGCCGTAGACGCGCGTGGCGGTGCCGGAGAGGACCGCCTCGGTCTCCTCGCCGTCGAGGCCGGACAGCAGCTCCCGCGTGGCGTCGACGACCTGTCCGTAGGTCGCGGCCAGGGTGCACACGGGCCAGTCGGAGCCGAACATCAGGCGGGCGGGGCCGAAGGCGTCCAGGACCGTGTCCGCGTAGGGGCGCAGGTCCTCGACCGTCCAGTCGGCCGGGTCCGCCTCGGTGACGAGTCCGGAGAGTTTGCAGACCGTGTTGGGCAGGGCGGCCAGCGCGCGGACGGAGGCGGCCCAGGGCTCCAGGGCGCCCCGGGCTATCGGCGGCTTGCCCGCGTGGTCGAGCACGAAGGTCAGTCCGGGGTGGTCGGCGGCCGCCGCGGCGCACGCGGACAGCTGGTGCGGGAGCACGACCAGGTCGTAGACGAGTCCCGCCGCGGCGACGGCGGCGAGTCCTCGGCGTACGTCGGGACGCAGCAGCCACCGTGGGTCGGACTCGCCCTGGACCTGGTGACGGATGCCCTTCAGGTACCCGCCGCCCGGCAGCTCGCGCAGCCGGGCCAGCTCCTCGGCGACGTCGGGTCGGGTCAGATCGGTCCAGCCGACGACCCCCGCCACCAGTTCGCTCTCCCGCGCGAGGGCCAGGAACTCCGGGGTCTCCCCGGCCACGGTGACCGTCTGGACGAGGACGGTCCGGTCGACGCCCGCGGCGCGCGCCTCGGGCTCCAGGTCGGACATCCCGAAGTCCCGGCGCAGTGACTGGAGTTCCGGCCCGGTGATCCAGTCCTGGTCCCGGACGGACAGGTCCCACACGTGGTGGTGGGCGTCGACGGTCACGGCAGCTCCCACACCACGGGCAGTCCCGCGTCGGCGCCCGCGCCGGAGTAGTCGTGGACGACGTCGAGGAGTTCGGCCATGCGGGCCTGCCAGGCGATGTTGACCGGCAGCTTCTCCAGCTCGGCCAGCATGCGCCCGTAGTCCTCGCACTCCAGGAGGTGGAACAGGTCGGTGCCGCTGCGCCAGATCGTCCAGGAGGTGGCCCCGGCGGCGCGGATCGCGGCGGTCAGGTCCTCGGGGACCTCGCGGTGGGCGGCCTCGTACGCGGCGACCCGGTCGGCGCGGACCTTCGTGTGCAGGGCGACTCTCATGACGGCTCCGGTACGGGGACGGGGGCGCCTGCGGGCAGCAGGCCTTCCGCGCGCAGTTCGTGCCAGAAGCCGGCGGGCACCTTCGTGGTGAACTGTGCGACGCAGTCGCGGACTTCGTGCGCGGAGCGGCAGCCGACCAGGACACTCGCGACCGCGGGATGGGCGGCCGGGAAGGTCAGGGCGGCGGCCCGCAGCGTGGTGCCGTGCCGTTCGGCGACGGACTTGAGCCGCAGGGCGCGCTCCAGGACCTCCGCGGGTGCTGCGGAGTAGTCGTAGGTCGCACCCGGCCGCGGGTCGGCCAGCAGACCGGAGTTGAAGACGCCGCCGACGACGACGGAGGTGCCGCGCTGTCCGGCCGCGGGCAGCAGGTCGGCGAGGGCGCCGTGTTCGAGGAGGGTGTAACGGCCCGCGCACAGCACCACGTCGACGTCCGTGTCGGCGACGAAGCGGGTGAGCATCGCGGTCTGGTTCATGCCCGCGCCGATCGCGCCGACCACGCCCTGCGCGCGCAGGTCCTCCAGGGCCGGGTAGCCCTCGCGGAAGGCCTGTTCGGCGTGGTCGTCGGGGTCGTGCAGGTAGACGACGTCGACCCGGTCGAGTCCGAGGCGTTCGAGGCTGGCGTCCAGGCTCCGCCGCACTCCGTCGGCGCTGAAGTCCCAGACGCGGCGGTGGGTGGCGGGGACGGCGAAGCCGTGGGCGAGGTCGTCGCCGCCCTCGTCGGTCGGCTCCAGGACGCGGCCCACCTTGGTGGACAGGGTGTACGCGGCGCGCGGCCGGTCGCGCAGGGCCGCGCCCAGGCGCCGTTCGGAGAGGCCGATGCCGTAGTGCGGCGCGGTGTCGAAGGAGCGGATGCCGCACTCCCAGGCGGCGTCGACGGCCTGGTACGCCTGCTCCTCCGCGACCTCGGTGTAGAGGCCGCCGATGGCCGCCCCGCCGAAGGACAGCGCACCGACCTCGACCCCGCTGCCTCCCAGCGCGCTCACTGCCCCACCGGCCGCAGTCGCAGGCCCTGCATGCCCCCGTCGACGGCGAGCGCGGTACCGGTGGTGGCACCGGACAGGGGGCTCGCCAAGTAGGCGATGGCACCGGCGACTTCGGAGGCCGTCACGAGCCGGCCGGTGGGCTGGCGGGCCTCCAGAGCGGCTCGTTCGGCGGCCGGGTCCGCGGCGGCGTCCAGCAGCCGGCCGACCCAGGGTGTGTCCACGGTCCCGGGGTTCACGCAGTTGACCCGGATGCCTTCGCGGACGTGGTCGGCGGCCATGGCGAGGGTGAGGGACAGGACGGCGCCCTTGGTGGCGGAGTACAGGGCGCGCCGGGGCAGGCCCGCGGTGGCGGCGATGGAGCAGGTGTTCACGACGGCCGCGTGCGCGGACCGCCGGAGCAGGGGCAGCGCGGCGCGGCTGGTGCGCACGATGCCGAGGACGTTGACGTCGAGGACGCGGTGCCACTCGGCGTCGTCGTTGTCCTCGACGGTGCCCTGGGCGCCGATGCCCGCGTTGTTGACGAGGACGTCGAGGCCGCCGAGGGCTTCGGCGGCAGCGGCCACGGCGGCGCGGACGGAGGCGTCGTCGGTGACGTCGGCGCGGTGGCCGAGCAGTGGCCCCTCGACCGACGACGGGTCCAGGTCGAGCACGGCGACCCGGGCGCCGCGGGCGGCGAGCAGGTCCGCGGTGGCCCGTCCGATGCCGGACGCACCGCCGGTCACCAGCGCCTTGAGCCCGTCGAAGTCCTGTGCGTCCGTCATGCGGCCGCCCCCTTCCGGTCGGTTCGTGACTGCTGCGCGAGGTCGGCTGCCCAGAAAGTACCGCCGGGGTAGGTGAATTCCGCGATGGACTCGGGTCGCATGGTGGCCGAGAAGCCGGGCGACGACGGTGCCGTGTAGTGGCCGTCGCGGATCACCACGGGGTCGACGAAGTGGTCGTGGAGGTGGTCGACGTACTCGATCACCCGGTCCTCGGTGGTGCCCGACAGCGCGACGAAGTCGAACATCGAGAGATGCTGGACCAGTTCGCAGAGTCCGACCCCGCCCGCGTGCGGGCACACCGGCACACCGAACTTGGCGGCGAGCAGCAGGATGGCTAGGTTCTCGTTGACCCCGCCGACGCGGGCCGCGTCGATCTGGAGGACGTCGATGGCGCCGGCCTGGAGGAGCTGCTTGAACACGATGCGGTTCTGGACGTGTTCGCCGGTGGCCACCTTCACGGGTGTCACGGCCTTGCGGACGGCCGCGTGCCCGAGGACGTCGTCCGGGCTGGTCGGCTCCTCGATCCAGTAGGGCTGGAACTCGCCGAGCGCGTTGGTCCAGGCGATCGCCTCGTCGACGTTCCACCGCTGATTGGCGTCGATGGCGATCCTGATGCCGGGGCCGACCACGGAGCGGGCGACCCGGCAGCGGCGCAGGTCGTCGTCGAGGTCCGCGCCGACCTTGAGCTTGATCTGGCGGAACCCGGCCGTGACGGCCTCGGCCGCGAGCCGGGTGAGCTTCTCGTCGTCGTAGCCGAGCCAGCCGGGCGAGGTGGTGTACGCGGGGAAGCCGCGCTCCAGGAGGTCTGCCCGGCGCTGCTCGGCACCCTCCTTCCCGCGGCGCAGCAGGTCCAGCGCCTCCTGCGGGGTCAGCGCGTCGGTGATGTAGCGGAAGTCCACCTGGCCGACCAGCCATTCGGGGTCGGCGTCGGCGAGCAGCCGCCACAGCGGCTTGCGGGCGCGTTTGGCCGCGAGGTCCCAGACGGCGTTGAGGACGGCGCCGATCGCCATGTGCATCACGCCCTTCTCGGGTCCCAGCCAGCGCAGTTGGCTGTCGCCGATCAGGTCCCGGCCGAGCGATCCCGGGTCCGCGCACAGCTCGTCGACGGACCGGCCGATCACATGTCCGCGCAGCGCGTCGATCGCGGCGACCTGGACGTCGTTGCCCCGCCCGATGGTGAAGGTGAATCCGTGCCCCTCGGGAAGGTCGGCGTCGTCGGTGCGCAGTACGACGTAGGCCGCCGAGTAGTCGGGGTCCGGGTTCATCGCGTCCGAGCCGTCGAGCTCGCGCGAGGTGGGGAAACGGATGTCGTAGGTGTCGACCGCGGTGATACGGGCGGCAGTTGGGGACACGGGAGGCCTTTCGGTCCGGGACGGGGGCGTACGGAGGGCCCGTACGGAGTCGAAGGGGGTCAGTCCTGGGCGCGGCCCGTCGTCACGCGGGCGATCATGAGGGCGACCAGGATGATCCCGCCGTAGATGGCCTGGATCCAGAAGGACGGCACCTGGGCGAGCGTGAGCAGGTTCTGCACGACGCCGAGCAGCAGGACGCCGGTCAGGGCGCCGAACATGGTGCCCTTGCCGCCGTCCAGGCTGATGCCGCCGATGACCGCCGCCGCGAACACGGTGAAGATCATGTTGTTGCCCTGGTTGGCGCTGATCGCCCCCACGTAGCCGGTCTGCATGATCCCGCCGACCGAGGCGAGGACGCCCGCGACGACGAACACGCCGAGCATGACGCGCTCGACGCGGATGCCGGCCGCGCGGGCCGCGTCCGCGTTGCCGCCGATCGCGTACAGGGCGCGGCCGACGCGGTGGTACTTGAGGACCAGGCCCGCGACGCCGAAGGCGACGGCGGCCAGCCACACGGACATCGGGACGCGCAGGAAGGTGGTGGTGGCCAGCGAGAAGAACGCGTCGGGCATCCCGAACAGCGTCTTGCCCTTGGTCGCGCCGACCAGCAGCCCGCGCAGGATGATCAGCATGGCGAGGGTCACGATGAAGGCGTTGAGCTTGAACTTCACCACGAGGATGCCGTTGAAGGCGCCGATGGCCGCGCCCACCAGGAGGATCGCGAGAAGGGCGAGCGCCGCGGGGAGTTCGGTGCCCCAGCCGGACTGGGCCGCGGGCAGGACGAGCAGCGCGCCGACGGCGGGCGCGATGCCGACGACGGACTCCAGCGACAGGTCGAACTTGCCGGTGATGAGCACGAGGGACTCGGCGAGCACGACCATGGCGAGGGCCGCCGACGCGCCGAGGATCGAGATGAGGTTGCGCTCGGTGAGGAAGGAGTCGTTGACGAACGCTCCGAGCACCATGAGCAGCAACAGGGCCGGGACGAGGGCGAGTTCGCGGGCGCGGCGGAGCAGCATCGTCTTGGCGGCACGCGGGTCCGGGGCCCGGAGGGGGGTGAGCGGCGGGGCCTTGGTGTCAGCCATGGTCCACTCCTTCGATGGAGGCGATGAGCTCGTGGTCGTGCCAGCCGGCGGGGTGCTCGGCGACGACGCGGCCGTGGAAGAGGACGAGGACGCGGTCGCAGCGGCGCAGGTCGTCGAGTTCGTCGGAGACGACGAGCACGGCCGTGCCGTCCTCCCGGGCGCTGTCCATGCGTGAGAGCAGCGACTCCTTGGACTTCACGTCGACGCCCGCGGTGGGGTTGATGAGGACGAGGAGACGCGGGTCCGAGGCGAGGGCGCGGGCCATCACGACCTTCTGCGCGTTGCCTCCGGAGAGGTCGGAGACGGGTTGCTCCGGGCCCTCGGTGTGGATGTCGAGGCGCTCGATGAGGTCGGCGGCGAAGGCGCGTCTGCGGTCGGTGCCGATGAATCCGTGGCGCCCGAGCCGACCGAGGACGGTCATGGTGGTGTTGTCGCCGACGTTCATCGAGGAGACGAGCCCCTGGTCGTGACGGTCGCGCGGCACGCATCCGACGCCCGCCCGCAGCGCGGCCTGGACGTCGCCGAACGGCAGGCGCTCGCCGTCCAGCCGCGCGGTTCCGCCGGTCGGGGTGTGCAGTCCGGCGAGGGACTCGGCGAGCTCGATCTTGCCGCTGCCGCTGGAGCCGGCGAGGCCGAGGACCTCGCCGCGGCGGACGGTGAGGTCGATGTCCTCGTAGGCGCCCGAGGTGAGGCCCTCGACGTCGAGGATCACCGGCGCGTCCGCGGCCACCGTCCGGTCGGCGCCCCGCCGTTCGGCGATCGACTCGCCCGCCATGGCCTCCACCAGGGCCGGGCGCGGGAGTTCGGCGACCGGCGCGGTGGTGATCCAGCGGGCGTCGCGCAGGACCGTGACCGTCTGGCACACCTCGTACACCTCCTGGAGGTGGTGCGAGATGAACAGGAAGGTCACCCCCGACTCCTGGAGGGCGCGCATCCGGGTGAACAGCCGGTCGATCTCCCGGTTGTCGAGCTGGGCGGTCGGTTCGTCGAGCACGATGAACCGGGCGCCGAAGCTCAACGCCCGTGCGATCTCGACCATTTGGCGGTCCTCGACCTTGAGGTCGGCGGTCCGCGCGTCCGGGTCGACGTGCACGTCCCAGGTGTCGAGGACCTCGGCCGCCTCGGTCCTCAGCCGACGCCAGCTGATGAGGCCTCCCCTGCCGGTGGGCTGCCGGTTGATGAAGAGGTTCTCGGCGACCGTGAGTTCGGGGACGACGGTGGACCGCTGATAGACGCACGCCACCTTGCGGCGCCAGGCGTCCCGGTCGGCGAGGGCGGGCGCGGGCTCACCGTCGAAGAGGACGGTGCCCTCGTCGGCGGCCTGGAGTCCGGTGAGCACGTTGACGAGGGTGGACTTGCCCGCGCCGTTGCGGCCGACGAGGGCGTGCGACTCACCGGGAAGGACGGTGAGCCGGCCGTCTTGGAGAGCGACGGTGGGTCCGTACCGCTTGACGATCCCCCGCGCCTCGACCAGTGGTGTACTCATTTGACCGTGTTGCCCCACAGCTTGGGGTCGTCGACGTTGTCCTTGGTCACCAGCGGCGCGGGCAGCTGGTCCTCCAGGATGCCGCTGGGCAGCTTGACGATCTCCGAGTCGTGGTCCGTCGGGCCCGGCTGGAACGTCTTCCCCTGCATCGCCGCCTTGATGTAGTACATGCCGTACTTGGCGTACGCGTCGGCGGGCTGGGAGACGGTGGCGTCGATCTGGCCCTTGCGGATGGCGTCGAACTCCTGCGGGATGCCGTCGTTGGAGACGATCGTGATGTGGCCCGCCTCGCCCGCCTTCTTCAGCATCCCCTTGGACTTGAGGGTCTGCAGGGTCGGCGCGAGGTAGACGCCGCCCGCCTGCATGTAGATGCCCTTGATGTCGGGGTTGGCGTTGAGCAGGGTGTCCAGCTTGGAGGCCGCGGTGTCCGACTCCCACTTGGCGGGGATCTCCAGGACCTTCAGCTTCGGGTAGTTCTTCTTGACGCAGCTGCGGAACGCCTCGGAGCGGTCACGGCCGTTCACGGAGGCCAGGTCGCCCATGATCTGCACGACCTTGCCGGATCCGACCTGCTTGCCGAGGTACTCGCAGGCCTTCTCCCCGTACGCGACGTTGTCGGCGCGCACGACCATGGCGACCTTGCCCTTGTCGGGTGCGACGTCCACGGCGACCACCGGGACGCCCTTGCGTTCGGCCTGGTCGAGTCCGGCGGCGATCGCGGCACTGTCCAGGGGGGCCACGACGAGGCCCTTCACGCCCTGGTTCAGCTGGTTGTTGATGTCGGTGATCTGCTGCGAGGGATCGCTGTTGGAGTTGACGGTCTTGAGCGCGTCCACGTCCTCGGACTTCGCCATCTTGGGGACGTAGTCGTTGTACGACTGCCAGAACGGCGAAGTCAGCAGGGGCAGGATCACCCCGACCTTGCCGGTGCCGTCGCCTCCTCCGCCGCCCGGGGCGGCGGTGTCCTTGGTGCTGCCGCATGCCGCGAGCACGAGGGTCGCGCAGGTTGCCGCGAGGGCCGCACGTGCCGCTCGCGACGTGGTTCGCCTGTTCCGCACAGTTCTGCCGGCCATCTGACGGCTCCTCATCGAGCGTGATCGAGCAGGATGCGTGGCCGGAGGTCCCTCTTCCAGCCGGGACGAATATTTATCAGACCACTTCGGGGTCACAACACCCTCCGTCGCCAGATTTTCACGGTTTCCGGCCGTAGTGGTCGGACCACATGGCTGGTTAGACTGCGGCGCACCCGGCAACAGGAGGATGTGGCGTGGACGAGACCCTGGCCAAGGAGACGGAGTCGGCCGAGTCGGCCCCGCAGAAGGGCACCGTGACGCAGCGCGCCATCGAGCGGATCAAGGCGATGATCGGCGAGGGCCGCCTCGAACCGGGCCAGCGGCTGCCGACCGAGCGGGACCTCGCGGCGCAGCTCGGCATCTCGCGCAGCTCCATGCGCGAGGCGATCCGGGCGCTCACCGTCCTCGGCGTCCTGGAGGCGCGGCACGGCTCGGGCATCTACGTCACGCAGTTGGAGGCCGGGGACCTGCTGGAGACCTTCGGCGTGGTGGCCGATCTGTCCCGGGGACCGCGACTGGTCGAACTCCTGGAAATCCGCCGCATCCTGGAGTCGACGGCGACCGCTCTCGCCGCGGCCCGCATCACACCGGACCAGCTCGCCGAGGTGGAGGAGCACCTGGCGGCGATGAACGCGACGGACGACCCGGAGGAGATCATCGCCCACGACCTCGCGTTCCACCGTGCCATCGCGACGGCCGCGGGCAACGAGACGATGGCGGCGATCCTGGAAGGTCTGTCCTCCCGCACCTTCCGGGCCCGCGTCTGGCGCGGCTACCAGGAGGAGGGGGCGTTCGAGCGGACCCGGCGGGAGCACGCGGCGATCCACCGCGCCCTGGTGGCCCACGACCCGGAGGCGGCCCGGGCGGCGGCGGCCGCCCACGTGGGCGAGGTCGAGGAGTGGCTACGCAGCCAACTCGGTGCCTAGCAGGCCGTGCTCACGCCCCGGGAGCGCTCCTGGGCCCGCGCCTCGGTACGCTCCGGGCCGGGGTGCCCACCCCGCACCAGCCACGTCCGCCCACACCGGGCCGGGATGCCCGCACCGGGCCGGGCGCCCACCCCGCACCAGAACGTCCGCCGACACCGGGCCGGGGCGCATTCCTCGAACCCCGTGCCCGCGCGCATCCGCCCGCCCCGGGCCGACGTGCCGGCTCCGACCGCGCACCTCCTCCTCTCCGGACCGGGATGTCCGCCCCGGGCCTGATCCGGGACTGATCCGGACTTGATCGGGGCCTGATCCGGACTTGATCGGGGCCTGATCCGGACTTGATCGGGGCCTGCCCCGGCCACGGATCCCGTCCTGGACGTACGGGCAGGGCCCGCCGCGGCCGTGTCACGGTGCGGCGGGCCCTCCCCGTCACGTCAGGGCGTCCCCGTCCTCGCTCAGGCGCGCCGCAGCCTGAGCGTCACCAGCTCGAAGGGGCGCAGCGGGACGGTGATCCGGTCGCCGTCGCGGCCCGGTGCCGTCGCGTCGGCCAGCGGCCGCTCCAGGAGGTCGGTGACCGTGACGGTCGCGACGTCGAAGCCCGGTACGAGCGTGGCCCGGGTACGGCCGCCGCGCGATTCGTGGAAGCGGACGACGACGTCGCCCGTCCCGTCGTCGGCCAGCTTGACGGCGGTCACGACGACCGCGTCCTGCTCGACGCTCACCAACGGCGCGACCTCGTGCGCGCCGCTCACCCGCCGCTCCGGCAGGTTGATCCGCCACCCCTCGCGCACCGCGTCGCCGATCCCGGCGCCCGGCACGAGGGCGTGCCGGAAGCGGTGCACGCCCTGGTCGGTCTCGGGGTCGGGGAAGCGCGGGGCACGCAGCAGCGAGACACGTACCGTGGTGGTCGTGCCCCCGTCGGTGTCGCGTACGGTCCGGGTGACGTCGTGGCCGTATGTGGAGTCGTTCACCAGGGAGACGCCCCAGCCGGGCTCCTCGATGTGCACGAACCGGTGGTTGCACGCCTCGAACTTGGCGGCCTCCCACGAGGTGTTGGTGTGCGTGGGGCGGTAGAAGTGCCCGAACTGGGTCTCGGACGCGTACCGTTCGGCGTGCACGTCGAGCGGGAAGGCGAGCTTCAGGAACTTCTCCGTCTCGTGCCAGTCGACCTCGGTGTCGATGTCGAGGCGGGACTCGCCGGCTGCGAGCGAGAGCACCTGGGTGACCCGCGACGCGCCGAAGGACCGTACGATCCGGACGGACACGCCGTCCTCGCCGGGCGTGATCCCGTCCGTGCCGACCAGGTCGGTGACCGTGTTGCGGTAGAACTCGTCCACGTCCCAGGCGTCCCACATGTTCGGGAAGTCGGGGTGCAGCTGGAGCAGGTTCGCGGCGGTTCCGGGCGCGATCGTCTCGCGGTCGGCGGTGAGGTCGTACGCGGAGACGACGAGTCCCCGGCCGTCGATCTCGACGCGCAGCAGGCCGTTGTCCAGGACGTAGCCGCCCTGGACGCGCGGGGCGAGGGCTGCGACACCGTCGATCCGCGGCGTGCGGGCGCCGCCCGCGGGGACCCCGTCCCGGCCGTGCGGTGCGGAGTTGAACACGAGGTCGGTCGCGCCCTCACCGGCGAGGGCGCGCTGGGCGACGTCGATGATGCCGTCCAGCTCCTCGGCGACGCGGCGATAGGTGGCGCGCGCCTCCCGGTGCACCCAGGCGATGGACGACCCCGGCAGGATGTCGTGGAACTGGTGGAGCAGCACCGTCTTCCAGATCCGGTCCAGCGCCTCGTACGGGTAGGGCAGCCCGGTCCGTACGGCCGCGGTCGCCGCCCACAGCTCGGCCTCCCGCAGCAGGTGTTCGCTGCGCCGGTTGCCCTGCTTGGTGCCGGCCTGGCTGGTGAGCGTGGCGCGGTGCAGTTCGAGATACAACTCGCCGACCCAGACGGGGGCGTTGGGGTACTCGGCGGCGGCCTTGGCGAAGAACTCCCCGGGGGTCTCCCACACCACGGTCGCGGAGCCTTCCAGGTCACGCAGCCGGGCCGCCTTGGCGACCATCTCGCGCGTGGTGCCACCGCCTCCGTCGCCCCAGCCGGTGGGCGCGAGGGAGTGCCGGGCCACGCCCTTGTCCTTGAAGTTGGCCGCCGCGTGGGCGATCTCGCTGCCCTTCATGGAGCAGTTGTAGGTGTCGACGGGCGGGAAGTGCGTGAAGATGCGGGTGCCGTCGATGCCCTCCCACTGGAAGGTGTGGTGCGGGAACTTGTTGGTCTGCGACCAGGAGATCTTCTGTGTGAGCAGCCACTTGGAGCCGGCCGCCTTGATGATCTGCGGGAGACCGGCGGCGAAGCCGAAGGTGTCGGGCAGCCAGGCCTCGTCGTTCTCGACACCGAACTCGTCGAGGAAGAACCGCTTGCCGTGCACGAACTGACGGGCCATCGCCTCCGAGCCGGGCATGTTCGTGTCGGACTCGACCCACATGCCGCCGGCGGGTACGAAACGCCCGTCGGCCACGGCCTTCTTGACCCGGGCCCACACCTCGGGCCGGTGTTCCTTCACCCAGGCCCACTGCTGGGCCTGGGACATGGCGAAGACGAAGTCGGGCTCGTCCTCCAGCAGCGCGGTCATGTTGGAGGTCGTCCGGGCGACCTTGCGGACGGTCTCGCGCAGCGGCCACAGCCAGGCGGAGTCGATGTGCGCGTGCCCGACGGCGCTGATGCGGTGGGCGGAGGGCGCGGCGGGCGTGGACAGCACGTCGGTCAGCCGCTCGCGTGCCGCGGCCGCCGTGCCGCCGACGTCCTGGAGGTCGAGCGCGTCCAGGGCCCGCTCCACGGCGCGCAGGACGTCCCAGCGCCGGGCGGACTCCAGGGGTAGTTCGGCCATCAGCTCGCCGAGGACCTCCAGGTCGACGACGAGCTGCCACACGGTCTCGTCGAAGACCGCGAGGTCCATGCGCTCCAGGCGGTACTGCGGTTCGCTGCCGGCCGTCTCCCTGTCGCCGAGCCGGGTGGGCAGGAAGGGGTGGTAGTCGAGGATGACCGGGTTGGAGGCGGCCTCGATGTGCAGCCGGACCTCCTCCCCGCCCTCGACGGGCGCGCCGATGCGTACCCACTGGTTGCGCGGGTTCAGGCCCTTCACGGGTGTGCCGTCGGGGCGGTAGACGAGTCCCTCGCACTGGAAGCCGGGCATGTTCTCGTCGAAGCCGAGGTCCAGCAGCGCCTCGACCGTGCGGCCGGCCCACGCCCGGGGGACGGTGCCGGTGACGCGGAACCAGCTGGTGCCCCACGGAGCACCCCAGCGCGCGCCCGCCTCGATCGGCTCCACGCTCGCCGCGATTCCCTCGGCGACCGGTACCGGCTCTCCGGGCGCATGCCACACGGCCACGTCCAGCGGTACGGACTCGGGGTACACGGCGGGACGTATGCGCTCGTCCAGGACGCGCTTGAGGCGGGCTTCGACCAGGGTGCGGTCGTCATGCATGAGATTGCTCCGTGGGGTGAGGGTGCGGGCTACCAGGTGTGCGTGGTCGTGGCTGGGGTGGAGACGGTGAACAGCTCCCCCACCGCGCGCAGTTCGAACCGTGCGGCCGTCTCGCCCTGTTCGGGTGCGAGACCGCCGACGTGGAACGCGCGCTGACAGGTGCCGCCGAGGAAGCGGCGCGTGCCGTCGGGGAGGATCCGGTACAGCTCGTAGTGGCGTACGGGTCCGGGGGCGCCCTGCCAGGCGAGGCGCAGGCTGCCTCCGTCAGCGTCGGTGACGCGCAGGCCGGCCGGGGCGGCGGGGGTCACGGGCGCGTCCCGGACGGCGAGGGCGCCGAGGCGCCAGCGGACCGCTCCGCCGCCGGTCATCCGGACCCCGAGCGCCCGTACGGTGCCGGACAGGCCGGTGAGCCGCACGGTGGAGGTCTGCCAGCCGCCGCCGGGCGTCACCGGCAGCGGGAGATACGTGTACGGGGGCGCGCCGCCCGCGGTGCCCGGTTCGGCGGTGGCGACGGCCAGTTCCAGGGCGGGGTTTCCCGCGTCCGTGCGGTGGGTCACTTCGACCACTGTGTCCGGACCGATCGGCAGGCGCGTGGCGTACAGGTCCAGCGTGGTGGGCGCGTCCGGGGTGCCGGCGACCAGGACGCTGCTGCCGCCGCGCCAGGCGTCCGCGAAGTCGAAGGTGACGGCGGGGCGGCGGCCGGTGGTCCGCACCACCCAGCGGCGGGAGGGCAGCCGGTCCTGGAGACCCAGATGGTTCCAGGCGGAGTCCGAGGTGACCTTTCCGTCCTCGTACCACTTCAGCCCGTGGCCTGTGTTGAAGGAGGTGGCGAACGGGACGGAGGTGACGGTGGAGCGGTCGGCGACGGAGACGGCCGGGGCGCGCCAGGCGGCATGGGTGTCCGGTTTGGCGGGGTCGAGGGAGGCGCCGGTCCAGAACAGGTCGTCGGCGGCGTGGAAGTCGCCGGGCGTGCGGTTCGCGGGGAGGTGGTTGCGGGTCCATTCGGGCCGGTAGAAGCCGATGGAGGTGACGTGCGCCTTGCCGGTCGGCACGATGGCGTCCCAGTTCACGGACGCGCCGGTGCCGCTCGCTTCGACGTCGACGCCGGCCCACAGTTCGTAACGGCTGCGGCCGAGTTGCTGCGCGGTCGTCCCGGAGGAGGCCAGGCTGCCGGCGGACCAGCGGAAGTCCACGAACATCGAGTCCGCGGCCTGGAAGAAGGACTTGTTCTGGTTGTTCAGCGCGCCCTGCCAGCTCACCGAGCCGTTCACGGTCATGGCGTCGTACCAGGTGACGCGCTGTCCCCTGGCGGCGCCGAGGGACTTCAGTTCGCGCAGGAAGCCGAGCATGTCGGTGGCCAGCGCCGTGTTCCCGCCGCCGGTCTCGGCGTTGACGAACCAGCCGTCGAAGCCGTACGCCGCGGCGACGGCGACCAGTTGCGCGGCCAGCGGGTAGTGGCCGTTCGCGTCCTTCTGCACCAGGTCGCGGGTCCACTGGAGTTGTCCGCCGTAGGCGACGGGCGGCAGGAAGACGTTGCCGAGGACGGGGACCCCGTGCCGGTGGGCAGCGTCCACGATCGGGGCGTTGGGCGCGAGGATCAGGCCTTCGCCCGAGGAGCCGCCCCAGAAGACGAGTTCGTCGATGTACGCCCAGTGGGTGAGGGCGTAGTAGTCGGCGTCGGCCGAGCCCTGCGAGGGGTTGGCCGACGTGGGCCCGAAGGAGACCAGGGACTGGATGCGTGCCTGGCCGGAGCGGGCCGTGGTGTTCGCGGGGGTCGGGGTGAAGCGCGCGGCGAGCGGCACGGACGCCGCGTTGAAGGCCAGGTCGGCGTCGCTGTCCGCGCGCCAGCCCTTGAGGCTGCGCCAGGTGATTCCGGTGCCGGGGGTGCCCGACGGCAGTGAGTCGGGGTACCAGTACGACGCGTAGGGCTGGAGGTCCCGGGCGGCGGCCGTCGCCGCGGCGCCGCGGGGCGCCGCGGCCGCCGTACCGGACAGGCCCGGCACGAGTCCTGTCGCGGCGCCGGCCGCGGTGAGCAGGACGGTGCGTCTGCTGAGGTTCACGGTGTGCTCCGTATCGTTGGGGGACGGACTACGGTGCTTGCGGTGGTGCCACGGTCACCGGGTGACCTGGTCCGGAACGACCTGGTCCGGGGTGACGACCTCGGTGATGCCCCGCGCCGCGAGGTGTTCCGCGTCGGCGGCGCGGCTTGCGAGCACGGTGGTGGGCCTCGCCCCGTCGGCGGTCAGCCGGGCGAAGGCCTCGAAGACGGCACCGCCGGGCGCGCAGACCGAACGGCCCGGTGCGGTGTCGACGACCAGGGCGGTGGTGCGCGGTGCGGGTGCCTCCGGACGCTGTTCCTTGACGATCCGGGCGATGCTCTCGCCGGCGGGTTTGGTGCGCCGGTCGTTGGTCAGCAGGCCGAGGCTGTACTCGAGTTCGGGGAAGTCGGCGAGGCCGCGGCTGACGTCGTGCGAGCACCACCAGGTGACGCCCCACAGTCCGGGGCAGTCGAGGGCGTGCGCGACGGTCGCCTCGGTGAAGGCGGCGGCGTGCTCGGCCGGGATCAGCGGGGCGGGCGCGCCGACCTCCTGGAGCCAGACGGGGCGGTGCGGGTCGTCGGCCCAGGCCTTGGACAGCTCGATGAGGTAGGCGGCGTGGTGCTCGGTGGCGACCCCCGTACGCCCGTGGCGCTGCGCCGTGCCGTTGAACACCCACGAGTGCACGGCGGTGACCGCGCCGAGCCGTGCCGAGTGCGCGGGCGTGAACGGCTGGTCGTCCTGGTACCAGGCGGCGTCGTACGAGGCGTGCAGGTGGAGCTTGCCGGGGGCGCCGTCGGCGCAGGCGGTGAGCAGCCGGTCCAGCCAGCGGCCGGCCTGCTCGGAGGTGATCCGGTCGGGGTCGGGGTGGGGGCCGGCCGCGAACTGGTTGACCTCGTTGCCGATCGTCATCCCGATGAAGTTGGGCCGGTCCGCGAGTGCGGCGGCCAGGGTGCGCAGGTACTCCGCCTGTGCCTCGACCACGTCCGGGTCGGTGAAGATGTTGCGCCGGTGCCAGGTCTGCGTCCACGCCGGCAGGAAGTCGAAGCTCGACAGGTGTCCTTGCAGTCCGTCCACGTTGACGTCGAGTCCGCGCTCGGCCGCCGCGTCGGCGAGCGCGACGAGCTGTTCGACGGCGCGCGGCCGGATCAGCGTCCGGTTGGGCTGGAAGAGGGGCCACAGCGGGAAGACCCGGATGTGGTCGAGACCGAGGGCGGCGATCGAGTCGAGATCGGCGCGTACGGAGTCGAGGTCGAAGTCGAGCCAGTGGTGGAACCACCCCTCGCTGGGGGTGTAGTTGACGCCGAAGCGCACGGCAGGGGGCATGCGGGGTCCTTGCGGAATCGGTGGTACGGGAGGTCAGCCCTTGACGGCGCCCTCGCCCACACCGCGGAAGAAGTAGCGCTGGAGGCAGGCGAAGAGGGCGATCAGGGGTGCGACGGCGATGATGGTGCCCGCGGCGACGAGCCGTTCGTCGTTGGCGAAGGTGCCGTGCAGGTAGTTGAGTCCGATGGTCAGGGTGAATTTCGACGGGTCGCTGAGCACGATCAGCGGCCACAGGAAGTCGTCCCAGGCGCCCATGAAGGCGAAGATCGCGACCACGGCGAGGGTGCCCTTCACCGACGGGAGGGCGATCCTGAGGAAGCGCTGCCAGGCGTTCGCGCCGTCGACGAAGGCGGCCTCCTCGATCTCGTAGGGGAGGTTGAGGAAGGCGTTGCGCATCAGCAGGACGTTCATCGCGCCGATGCAGCCGGGCAGCACGACACCGATCAGCGTGTTGTTGAGGCCCAGCTCCCGCATGGTCGTGAACTGGGCGATGATGATGCTTTCCGCCGGCACGAGCATGGCGAGGACGAAGACCAGGGTGGCGAGTCTGCGGCCGCGGTAGCGCAGCCGGGCGAGGGCGTACCCGGCGAGTGCGGCGCCCACGCAGTTGGTCACCACGTTGGCCGCCGCCACCTTCAGCGAGTTGAGGGCGTAGTCCCACACGGGGATGGTGTCGGCGACGCGCTGATAGTTGTGCAGGGTCGGATCGCCCGGCAGGAACCGCGGCGGCGAGCTGAAGATGTCCTCGTGCGGACCCTTGAGCGAGGTGGACAGCTGCCACAGGAACGGGCCCACGGTGAGGGCCAGGACACCGAGCAACAGCGCGTAGCGCAGGACGAGTTCCCACACCCGGATGCGCCGGCCGTGCTCGTCCCGGATGCGGGGAGCGTGGACGGTGACGGGTGTCTCGGCGGGGCGTGCCTTCTCGGTGACGCTCACGTCTCCTCCTTCCGGTCGGCGCGCAGCACCAGCAGCATCAGGACGACGGTGACGAGGAAGACGACGACCGAGATGGCGGAGGCGTAGCCGACCCGGCCGGTCAGCCCGGTGCCGGTGCGCTGTACGAGCATCACGAGGGTGGTGTCCTCGCCCGCCGGACCGCCGTCGGGTCCCGCCATCAGGTAGACCTCGGAGAACACCTTGAAGGCGGAGACCGAGGAGAGCGCGGCGACCAGCACCATGGTGGAGCGGACGGCGGGCACGGTGACCGTGAAGAAGCGGCGCACGGCGCCCGCGCCGTCCACCTGGGCGGCCTCGTGCAGTTCGCGCGGGACGTTCGCGAGGGCCGCCAGGTAAATGATCATGTAGTAGCCGAGGCCCCTCCAGACCGTGACGGCCATGGCGCTCAGCAGGAGCAGCCACTGGTCGCTGAGGAAGCCGACCTTGCCGACGCCGATCGCCTCCAGCAGCGCGTTCACCAGGCCGCGTTCGTCCAGGAGCCATACCCAGATGAGCCCGACCACGACGATGGACGCGACCACCGGCGTGTAGAAGGCCGACCGGAAGAAGGTGATGCCGGGGATGTTCTTCTGGACGAGCAGGGCGAGCAGCAGCGGCAGCAGGACGAGCGCGGGGACGACCCCGAGGACGTACAGCGTGCTGTTGCGCAGCCCGGTCCAGAACATCTCGTCGTGCAGCAGCTCCCGGAAGTTGGCCAGGCCCACGTACTCGCCGGGCATCAGGGTCCGGCGGTCGGTGAAGGCGTTCACCAGGGTGGAGACGAAGGGGTAGAGGATGAAGACGCCGACGACCAGGATTCCCGGGGCTGCGAACAGCCAGGGGCTGGTGGGAAGTTGACGCCTCACCCGGGAGCCGGGCCGGGGCGCGCCGGGGCCCTGCTCGCGGGTCGCGGAGCCGGGGTGCCGCCCCCGCGCTGCGGAGCGCGGCACCCGTGCGGTACTGGAGGGACTCGCCATGCCTGATCAGCCCTGCTGCTGGAGCAGCCGGTCGGAGGCCTTGACAGCGTTGTCAAGTGCTGCCTTGGGGCTCTCCTTGCCCTGCAGCGCCTTGGCGACCTCGTTGCGCAGCGCCGTCTTCATCTGCTCGCTGAACAGGACCGGGGTGTAGTTCACCGCGTTCTTCAAGGACTTGGCGGCGGCGATGCGCACCCGCGTCTCGTCGGTCCCGTCCTCCTTGGTGAAGTAGGGGTCGTCGAGCGATCCGGCCGTGCTCGGGAAGATCGCGACCTTCTTGGCGAAGGACATCTGGTTCTGCGCGTCGGTGACGTAGTGCGCGAAGGCGACGGCGGCCGGCGTGTGCTTGGTGCGCGCGTTGACCATCACGCCCATGACGTACATGTTCACCTTGCCGGTGCTGGTGATCTGGTCCGTGATGCCGATGTTCCTGTACAGGTTCGGCGCCTGCTTCTTGAAGTTTCCGAGGTCCAGCGCGCTGCCCGGGTTCATGGCGACGGCACCGGTGAGGAACTTCTTGCCGGACGACTCGGGGGTCGCGGTCAGGGCCTGCGGGTCGAGCGCCTTGGCGTCGTACAACTCCTTGTACTTCGTGAGGAGTTCGACACCCTTGGCGTCGTTGAAGGCGAAGCCGGTGCCCTGCTTGTTCATGAGCTCGACGCCATAGCGGCCGAAGTCCTCGATGGTGGGCACGTTGGCGAGCGTGGCGACCTTGCCGTCGCTCTTCTTCGCCAGCTGGAGCGCCTCGGTGAAGAGTTCGTCGTACGTGGTGGGCGGCTTGGAGGCGTCGAGCCCGGCCTCCTTGAAGAGCGACTTGTTGTAGAACAGCGGCCCGGTGTTGAGGTACCAGGGGAAGGCGTAGGTCCCGTTCATCCCCGGGATCTGGTGGCTCGCCCAGGCGCCGTCGAGGTACTCCTTCTTGTACTGCGCGGCGGACTTGTCGAGGTCGAGCGCGAGGCCCGCCTTGGCGAGCGGCGCGACCAGGTCGGGCGAGACGTTGACCACGTCGGGCAGGGTGCCGCCGGCCGCGTCGGCGCTGATCTTGTCGGCGTAGCCCTCCGCGGGCTGGTCGATCCACTTCACGTGGGTGCCGGGGTACTTCTTCTCGAAGTCGGCGATCACGCCTTCGAAGTACGGCTTGAAGTTGGCCCTCAGGTTCCAGGTCTGGAAGGTGATGTCGCCCTCGATCTTGCCGGAGGCGTCCGTGGAGCCGCCGGCGTCGTCCCCGGAGCCGCAGGCACTCAGCGGCAGGACGAGGGCGACGGCGGCGGCGACGAGGGCTCTGCGGGGTATGGGCACGGTGACACGGCTCCCTTGCGGCGTCGGCGGGTGGTGCGCGGAGGTGGCGCCAGCGACCTTGCCCGGCACGCTTCGGGAAAGTCAATGGATTCGGGCGGACTAAATGAATCCGCAGAGCATTAGTCCAGGTCAGGGGTGTGCCACCACACACTTGCAGGTTCTCACTAATGCGCTTTAGGGTTGGATCACTCAAGCGCATTAGTGCATGGCTCGGAGAAATGGGGGGTCAGGTGCCAGCCAAGCGGTCACCCGCGCGCCGGCCGACGATGAAGGACATCGCGCGGCGCGCCGGGGTCTCCGAGAGCGCGGTCTCCTTCGCGCTCAACGACCGGCCCGGTGTCTCCGAGGTCACGCGCGATCGGGTGCGCCGGGTCGCCGAACAACTGGGCTGGCGGCCCAGCACTGCGGCACGCCAGCTGTCCGGTGAGGGAGCGGCCACGGTCGGCCTCGTGGTGGCGCGCCCCGCCGACACGCTCGGCGTCGACTCCTTCTTCCTCCAGCTCATCTCCGGCATCCAGGAGGTGCTGGCGGAGCGTCATCTCGGCCTCCTCTTCCAGGTGGTCGAGGACGTGGACGCCGAGTGCGGTGTCTACCGTCGCTGGTGGGCCGAGCACCGGGTGGACGGAGTGATGGTGGTCGACCCGCGCGTCGACGATCCGCGTCCGGACCTGCTCGACGAACTGGGCCTGCCCGCCGTGGTGATCGGCGGCGTGCCGGACGCCCGGCACCCCGGGCTGTCGACCGTGTGGGCGGACGACGCGGGTGCGATGGCCGCGGTCGTCGACGAGCTGTACTCGCTCGGCCACCGCCGGATCGTGCACATCGCGGGTCTGCCGGGGCTCGCCCACACCGAGCGGCGGATCCGTACGCTGCGCGCGGAGGCCGTGCGGCGCGGTCTGACCGAGGTCCGCTCGGTGCCCACCGACTACTCCGACTCGGAGGCCGCCGCGGTGACCCGCCGCGTGTTGGAGGGCGGCACCCCGCCGACCGCGCTCGTCTACGACAACGACGTGATGGCCGTCGCCGGCGTCGCCGCCGCCACCGAGCTGGGCTTCTCCGTGCCGGGCCAGGTGTCGGTGGTGGCGTGGGAGGACTCCGCGCTGTGCCGCATGGTCAAGCCCTGGCTGTCCGCGCTCTCCCGGGACACGGTGGAGTTCGGGCGCACCGCCGCGCAGGAGCTGACCGCGCTCCTCGACGGCGGTCCGGCGCGGACCGTGCAGGTCCCGGTGCCTCGCCTGATCGAGCGGGACAGCACGGGACCCTGCGGGGCGTGACCGGCCGGGGCGGCCCGCCGGCCCATCGGCCGCCCCGTCTCACCGCGCCGCCTGCGCCGTGCCCGTCCTGCCCGCACCCCGCGTCCCGCGACCGCCCCCGCATCCCGTACCACGCGCCCGTCCCGCATACGCCCCGCGTCCCGCGAGCGCCCCGCCCGCGCCCCGCGTCCCGTGCTCGTCCCGCCCGCGGCCCGCGCCTCGGCTGCTTCACTCCGCGCGCACCCTGCGTCCCGCCTGCTCCCCTCCGCACCCGCGCCCTGCGTCCGCGCCTTGCCTCGCCCCTCGCCCCCTCGCCCCTCGCCCCTCGCCCCTCGCCCCTCGCCCCTCGCTCCCCGCGATCTCACCCGTTCGGGGCACCCTCCGGGGCGGCTGCCTCCGTCCGCGTGCGTGCCCGCCCGAGTGTGCGCACGGTGGGACGTACGGACTTCGTGACGACGGTGAGGGGCGATGATCGTATCGGTGGTGTCGATGCCGGAGGGGCTCGTCACACACACGGACGCGGCGGAGGCACGTGCGCGGCTCGCCACGTCCGCCTTCGTGCTCGTCGACGTCGAGCTCCCCGAAGAAGCGGCACCCGACGAAGAGCCACTCGCCCCCCAGCTCGGCCTCGACGCCGGACGTTACGCCTGGTTCGGCAGGAAGGACGAACCCGTGCGGGCCGAGTACCAGGGGGACAGGGCGACCTTCGTCGTACCGATGTACCTGGAGGACCGGGTCGCCCATGTCCACGTCCTGGTCACCGAGCGGTACCTGGTCACGGCCCACCGGGGGCGGGTCGAGCCACTGGAGAACCTCACCTCGCAGATGCCGGAGGAAAGGCCCGACGACGCCGTGGCCGTGCTGTTCCTGATGCTGCAGGCGGCATTGGAGACCTTCCGACGGGCCGCCGTGGCGGCCCTTCTGACGGTGGAGGACCTCGAGGACGAGATGTTCGAGAACCGTCGCGCGGAGCAGGTCTACCGTCTCTCGCAGTTGCGGCGGCGCGCGGCCCTCCTGCACCACTCGCTGCTGCCCTACCTCCAGACGATGGACGAGATCATCACGCGGCGCATGCTGAGCAGCACCTTCCCCGAGGCACGCCAGCGGCTCGCCCGGGAGTTCCAGCAGGCGTGCAGGCTGGTGCTCACGGACATCGAGTCCCTCCAGGACGCCACCCGTCGCGCCTTCGCCAGCTACACGTCCCTGGTCTCCGGCGAACAGAACGGCGTGATCAACCGGCTGGCCATCGTGTCGACCATCTTCCTGCCGCTCTCCTTCCTCACCGGGTACTTCGGCATGAACTTCACCTATCTGACGGACGAGTTGGAGAGCGGAGTGGTCTTCTGGCTGCTCGCCGTCGGGTTGCAGGTCCTCTCCCTGGTCGGCGCCCTGTACGTACTGCACCGCACGAACCTCTGGCGACGCCTGCGCGACGAGGGCTATGAGGACCGGTGAGCCCGGGCGCGCGAGCGGGTGGCTCCCGTACCGCGCCGGGCCGCACGGAGCGCTCCGGGTGACGGCGGACAGGTGCGCGTGCCCGCGGAGCGGTGGCGGGCCGGTGGCCCGGCCGACCGGTTCGATGCCGAAGCGCACGCCGGACGGCCGCCCCCGGCGTCCGCGGTCCGTCGCGCTACAGGACCCCACCCGACTGGTGGCCGGTCCGGCTCCCGGCCGCCGGAGGCCCGGATGGACGTGATCCACTTCCGTATGGTCATGCCGACCGCGCTGACCCGGCCCGCACTCGACCTGCTCACCTCGGACGATCGCGTCCTCAACGTGGTGGTCGTGCGATCGGTTCGCGTCCCGGACGGCGACGCGGTCGAGTGCGACGTGCTGAAGGGCGCCGCCGACACGGTGCTGGGAGACCTGCGCGAGCTGGGCGTCGACCGTGCGGGGGCGATCGCCGTCGACGGCGTGGACCTGATGTTCTCGCGCGGTGCGGAGCGGATCGAGGCCTCCCGGCCCGGCGCGCACGCGCCGCTGTGGGCCGCGGTCGAGGCCCGCATCCGGGCCGAGGGGACCTACCCGCCGTCCTTCTACCTGTTCCTGGTCATCGCCGGGATCATCGGGGCCGTCGGCATCATGACGAACTCGCAGATCCTCATCGTGGGCGCCATGGTGGTCGGTCCCGAGTACCGGGCGATCACCAGCATCGCCCTCGGCCTCGACCAGGGCAACCGGCGCCTGGTCCGGGAGGGGGTGCGCGCGCTGACGGCCGGTTTCCTGCTGGCCATCGCGGTCACCCTGGTGTTCGCCGTGCTGTCGCGCGCCGCCCACCTCCAGTCCCAGGCCTACGAGCTGGGTCTGCGACCCGTCTCCCACCTCATCGACACGCCCGACTTCTTCTCCGTCGTCGTCGCCTTCCTCGCCGGCGTCGTCGGGATCGTCTCGCTGACCGAGTCCCGCGGCAGCGCCCTGCTCGGGGTTTTCATCTCCGTGACGACGATTCCCGCCGCCTCCGACATCGCCGTCTCGGTCGCCTTCGCCGAATGGCGCCAGGCCCGGGGGTCGCTGCTCCAGCTGCTGCTCAACGTGGTCGTCCTCGTGGGCGTCGGGGTGCTCACCCTTCGTCTCCAGCGTCGTCTGTGGCGCCGTGTCGCCGGCAGGACCGCCCGGCGTCCGAAGCGTCCGTAACGTCCGCGCGGGAGGCCGGGACGCACCCGCGCGGGAGGGCGGCGGGACGGCCGGGCCGCGCCCGTCCGGCCCCGCTCCGGGCCGGCGGGACGGAGTCCGGCCCTCGACTTAGGCTGATCAGGGGGGTGCGTTCGGGTGGATCCCGTACCGGAAGGGGCGCGCCGATGGACGACTACCCGCTGATCGAGAACCACGGCCTGCTGGGCGACCTGCAGACCGCGGCGCTGGTGACCGCCGACGGTACGGTCGACTGGTTCTGCGTCCCGCGGTTCGACTCCCCCAGCGTGTTCGGCGCACTCCTGGACAAGGAGAAGGGCGGGCACTGCACGGTGCGCCCGGTACACGCGATGTACGCGACCCGGCAGCTGTACCTCCCCGACACGGCGGTCCTGGTCACCCGGTTCATGACCGAGGCGGGCGCCGGCGAGGTGATCGACTTCATGCCCGTGACGGGGAAGACGGTCACGTCCCGCCACCGGCTGGTCCGCATGGTCCGCTGCGTACGCGGAAGCATGACGTTCGACGTCACCGTCGCCCCCCGGTTCGACTACGGCCGCCAGACCCACCGCATGCACCTCACCGAGCACGGAGCGGTGTTCGCCGCACAGGACGGCACGGAACTCACCGTGCACTCCATCCGCGAACCGGAGGACGAGCAGATGCTCGACGTCCTCATGGACCGGCAGGACGACCTGCACTTCGCACTGACCCTCGAAGCGGGCCGGCAGCGCGGGCTGATCCTGGAGTGGGGCGCCGACGGGCCTCCCCACGCGTTCCGTCTGGCCGACTACCAGCGGCTCTTCGACGACACCGTCACGTTCTGGCGCTCCTGGATGGGGCAGTCGCGGTACTCGGGACGCTGGCGGGAGGCGGTCGAACGCTCCGCGATCACACTGAAACTGATGACCTACGCCCCCAGCGGCGCGCTGGTGGCCGCCCCGACGGCGGCACTGCCCGAGCAACTGGGCGGCGAGCGCAACTGGGACTACCGCTTCACCTGGATCCGTGATGCCTCCTTCTCCGTGTACGCCCTGCTGGGACTGGGTTTCACCGAGGAGGCCAAGGCCTTCATCAGATGGCTGGGCAGCCGGGTCAAGGAGCGGGCCGGCAGCGACGGGGACTCCGGACCTCTCAACATCATGTACAAGGTCGACGGCTCCTCCGATCTGGAGGAGCAGGTCCTCGACCACTGGGAGGGCTACGCGCGTTCCGCGCCGGTGCGGATCGGCAACGGCGCCGCCACCCAGCTCCAGTTGGACATCTACGGCGAGGCGCTGGACAGCATCCACTTCGCGGACCGGCACGGAATCCAGCTGGGGCACCACGGATGGACGTCGCTGCTGACGAACCTCGACTGGCTGGCCGACCACTGGGACGAGGCGGGCGACGGCCTGTGGGAGAGCCGCGGCGGACGCAAGAACTACACGTACGGCCGTGTGATGTCGTGGGTGGCCTTCGACCGCGCTCTGCGGCTCGCCGAGTCGAACGGCCGGCCCGCGGCGGCAGCACGCTGGCACAGAGCGCGCGACGACATCTACGAGCAGGTCATGACCGAGGGGTGGAGCGAGGAACGCCGGGCCTTCGTCCAGCACTACGGCGGTGAGGTGCTCGACTCCTCGCTGCTGCGCATGGCGACGGTGGGGTTCATCACTCCCGAGGACCCGCTGTGGATCTCGACCCTCGACGCCATGGAGGAGGAGCTGGTCAGCGACAGTCTGGTCTACCGATACGATCCCGCGGCCTCGCCCGACGGGCTGCGCGGCACGGAGGGCACCTTCTCGCTGTGCACGTTCATGTACGTCGACGCGCTGGCACGCGCCGGGCGGACCAACAGGGCCCGGCTGGTGTTCGAGAAGATGCTGGGGTACGCCAACCATCTGGGCCTGTACGCCGAGGAGATCGACCTGACAGGCCGTCAACTCGGTAACTTCCCACAGGCGTTCACGCATCTCGCACTCATCGACGCCGCCATCACGCTGAACGCGTCGCTCGACCGGCGGTGACCGGAGCCGGTCAGCCGTGCACCGGCCCGCCCGGCACCGGCGCGGGTCCGAACAGGACGAGTGCGTCACCGGCCGCGGCGGTGACCGGCTGTGCCCCGGTGACCGGCTCCAGCCGCCCGTCGCGCCGTACGACGAACAGGGTCTCGTGGCCCGGCGGAGGCGGGTCCGTGGCGGGCCACACGTGGAACCGGGCGCCCCGCGCGTAGCGGGTCGCCACGTCGTGCCGGGCGAGTTCCGGGCCGAAGAGCGTGTCACCGACGGTGTAGGGGGCGACGACGCCCCGGCTGTCGGGCGGCGGGCCGATGCGGTGGACCGGTCCGTCGACGCTGTCCGCCATGACGATCGAGGCCAGCGCATTGAAATCGTCGTCGTCCGTGAGCAGGTAGAGCGATGTGACACCCTCCAGCCGGGCCTGCGGATCGGTGGCCGCGGACATGAGTTCGCCGGCGGCCGGCTCGATCCCGGCTTCCTCGATGCGGTTCCTGTCCTCGGCGGAGCCGGCCCACATCAGCACGTCGAGTCCCGCGCCGCGCAGTGTCCGGGCGAGATCGACCACCCACTGGGCGCCGCCCACCAGCAACGGGCGGGCGCGCTCGGGGCGGGCGATGCCGAGCTTGGTGGCCACCGGTCTCACCGTCAGCGCGTAGACCACGACCGTCCCGACGATGACCAGGAAGGTGACGGGGAGGATCTTGTCCGCGCCCTGCAGGCCGGCGGCGTCGAGCGACGCGGCGAACGTCGTGGCGGTGGACGCCGCGACGATGCCGCGCGGAGCCAGCCAGCCGATGAAGGCGCGCTCGGGCGCGACGACGTCCGTCCCCGCGGTGGACACCAGGGCGACCAGCGGTCTGACCACGAGGACGAGCACGGCGACGAGCACGAGTGTGGGCAGCAGGACCGGGAGGACCGCCTTCGGCGCCACCGTGGCCGAGATGGCGATGAACAGCAGGCCGATGATCAGCTGGACGAGCGTCTCGAAGAACGGCCGGCGGGCGGGCAGGTCGAAGCCGGGGAGGTTCGCGACCGTCAGCCCCGCGATGATCGCGGCGATGAGCCCGGTGTCGGCGAACACCATGTCGCAGCCCGCGGCCACCACGACGACGGTGCCCAGCTGGGCGAGCGTGCCGAGCGTCTCGCCGAGGCGGAGCACGCGCAGGGTGAACCACAGCAGTGCGGCGCCGACCGCGCCGCCGGCCAGTCCGACGGCGATGCCGGCGACGAACGCACCGAAGCGGAAATGACCGGCCTGGAGACCGCCGGAGACGATGGAGTGCAGGGCGACGGCGCCGAGGATGCCCCCGACGGGATCGATCAGGGACCCTTCCCACACCAGGATCCGCCGCACCTTGTCCGACGGCCTGACGTGGTCGAGCAGCGGTCCGACCACGGTCGGTCCGGACACCACGAGGACGACGCCGATCACGCTGGCCACGGCCAGGGGCACACCGAGCAGGGCGGGCCCCAGCGCGAGGACGGTTCCCCAGGTGAGCAGTACGCCGGTCACCATGAGCCGTACGACGACCTTGCGCGTGGCGCCCTTGAGATGGCGCAGGTCCAGCCCGAGACCGGCGTCGTAGAGGATGATCGCCACCGACAGCGACACCAGTGGTGAGAAGGCCTCGCCGAGGAGCCGGTCGGGATGGACCACGTCGGTGAGGGCTCCGGCGGCGAACCCGACGGGCAGCAGCACGATCAGGGCCGGGATCCGCAGCCGGCTCGCGAAGATCTGGGAGCCCACGGCGAGCAGGACGGTCAGACCGATGCCGAGCAGGATGTCGTCCTCGGTCATCGCGGCGTCGCTCCTCCGCGTGCCCCGTGCGCGGCCGCCATGCGGTCAGCCCTCGTCACCGCTGCCGCCGCTGCCGCCGCGGCGCAGATCGGCGTCGGTGAGGCCCTCCAGTTCGCCCTGGGTGTCCAGCCAGTAGAGCAGGGCGACCGCGGGGATGATCAGCAGGACCGCGACGAGGGTGACGAACGTCAGCCAGCGCAGTGTGGTGTGCGCACCGGCGCCCTCCGCGATCGTCATCGACGTCGGGATGAGGTAGGGGCGCTGTGCCATGCCCCAGGCGATGACGGACGACGCGACCACGGTGACGGCGCTCACCCGGGCCCAGCCTCCGGAGGGACGCATCAGCAGCCAGGCCGTCGTGAGCGTGCTCAGTGCGGCCACGACGACGAAGAACAGGCCGACGCCGTGGGTGAGCCCGTGCCACAGGTGGGGGGCGTCGCCGTGCGTGACGAACAGCGTGACCAGGGCGAGGACGGCGACGGCGGCCAGGGCGCCCAGGGCCCGCCGCCGGAAGTAGCCGTCGAGATCGGGGGCGTCGAAGCGCCGGGCGTCCGCCGCCAGGAAGACACCGCCGAGCAGTGCGGTCGTGGCGACGGCGAGGAGACCGAACAGGAGCGAGGTGGGGTTGGCCCACGCCTCGGTCGCCGCCATGGTCCCCGCCGTCACCCGGCCCGAGGCCACTCCCCCGGCCGCGGCGCCGAGGAAGAACGGCGTCAGCAGCGAGGAGACGGCGAACACGGCTCCGTACAGCCGGCGGCCCGCCAGCCGCCGGCTGGGTTTGCGCAGGGCGAAGCCGGCGCCGCGCAGGACGGTGCCGACGACGGCCAGCGCCAGGGGCAGCCACATCGCCGTGAACACCTGCTGGAAGAAGACCGGGAACCCCGTCCACATGATGACCAGCACGAAGATGAGCCAGACGTTGTTGACCTCCCATACGGGGGCCATCGCGTGGTCGATGAGCCAGCGGGGGCGCTTGCCGCGTTCGGCTCCGCCCGCGGTCAGGTCCCAGAAGCCGGCTCCGTAGTCGGTGCCTCCGGCGCAGGCGTAGGCGGTGATCACGAGCAGCAGGACGACGGCGACGACTCCGGCGATCACGGTCGGCCTCCCGGGGCGGAGGAGGGTCCGTCGCCGCCGGTGCGGGCGGTGTCGGCCGCCGCGACCGCGGACCGCGGCCCGTACGGGGTGTCCGTCTCCGGCGTCTCCCCGGGTGTGGCGGGGCCGGAGTGCTCGTCGGCGAGGCGCCAGCGGGTCCGCATCTTCAGCAGCACCACCAGGAACGACCCGAGGACGAAGACGTACACCGCGACGACGATGCCGAAGGTGATCCACAGAGCGGTGGAACGCGTCGACGTGACCGCATCGGCGACCCGCATGTTCTCGTACACGATCCAGGGCTGGCGGCCCACCTCGGTGGTGATCCAGCCGCATTCGACGGCGACGACGGAGGCCACGCCCGCGCACGCCGCGCCGCGGAAGAACCACGGGGAGGTGGGCAGCCGACGGCGCCACAGCCACAGGACGCCGTACCAGAGGGCGAGCAGGAGCAGCAGTGAGCCGATGAAGACCATGGCGTCGAACGCGAAGTGCGTGATGGTGGCCTGGGTGGCGGTGGGCCGGTCGCTCGCGGGGACGGAGGTCAGTCCGGTCACTTTCGTGTCGGGGCGGAAACCGGCGAGGATCGAGTCGAGTTGGGGGATCTTGATGCCGCCGGAGACCGTGCCGTCGGGGTGCAGCCGGCCGAACAGGTACTCCGGCACATGGGTGTCGGTGTTCCAGACGATCTCCATGGCGGCGAACTTCACCGGCTGTTTGTGGAACACCTGGCGGGCGATGGAGTCGCCGAGCATGAACTGCACCGGCGTGAGCACCGCGGCCACCGTGAACGGGACGGCGAAGCCGAGCCGGTGATACCGGTCCCGGCGCCCGCGCAGCCAACCGACCGCGTAGACACCCGCCACGACGTAGCCCGCCGTCACGAACATCGCCACGACGAAATGCCAGTACTGCGGGCCGAACATGGGCGTGAAGATCGCCTTCCAGATCTTCACGTCGACCGGGTTGCCGGCGGAGTCGAGGGTGAAGCCCCGCGGGGTGTTCATCCAGGAGTTGGCGGCCAGGATGCCGAAGGCACCCAGCAGGGCCGCGAAGGGCAGGGGCAGGCCGAGCAGGAAGTGGGTGCGGGGCGGAAGCCTTCGCCAGCCGTAGAGATAGATGGCGATGAGCACGGCTTCGAGGAAGAAGGCCCAGGCCTCGACGCCGAACCCGATGCCGAAGACATCGCCCCACCGGCCCATCATGCCGGGCCACAGCAGCCCGAACTCGAAGGACAGCACGGTGCCGGTGACGACCCCGATGGCGAACTGGACCGCCATGACCGCGGACCACCGCCGCGCCAGCAGCAGTGCGTCCGGGTCTCCTCGGCGCAGCCCGTAGCCGTGCATGACGAGTGTGATCAGCGGCAGCGCGACGCCCAGCGGCACGAGGATGATGTGCGAGGCCAGGGTGAAGGCCATCATCGATCTGGCCGGGAGCATCTGCGCCGGCGCGTCCGTCAGCAGGGCGACAGCGATGTGCATGTGAGTCTCTCCAGGGCCGGCACGACGAGGGGTGTCAGCCGCCGGTGGCGAAGCCGGGGAAGAGGGTCATGCCGCCGTCCACGTAGACGGTGGTGCCCACGACGTAGTCCATGAGGTCCGAGGCGAGGGCGACGACCGCGTAGGCGATGTCCTCGGGGTCGCCGATACGGTCGTACGGGATCAGCCGCAGGAGGTCCTCGCGGGCCTGAGGGGTCTCCCAGGCGCTGCGGTTGATCGGGGTCTTGATGGCGCCGGGGGCGACCGCGTTCACCCGGATCTTCTTCGGGGCGAGTTCCTGGGCCAGGGTCTGCATCATCATCTGCACGCCGCCCTTGGAGGAGGCGTAGTTGACGTGCCCGGCCCACGGGATGATCTGGTGCACCGAGCTCATGCAGATGATCTTCCCTGCGGCGCGTGACACCTCGGGGACGACGCCGCGCCGCAGGAACTCCTTCGTCGCCTCCCGGGCACAGAGGAACTGGCCGGTGAGGTTGACGTCCAGCACCTTCTGCCACTGGGCGACGGTCATCTCGGTGAAGGCGGAGTCACGCTGCAGCCCGGCGTTGGCGACGAGGATGTCGATGGTGCCGAACTCCTCGACCATCCGGTCCGTCATGGCGACGACCTGGCCCTCGTCGGACACGTCCGCCTCGTAGGCCGCGGCCCGCACCCCGAAGGCGGTGATCTCCTCGACCACCTTCTCGGCTTCCTCGCCGCCGGCCACGTAGTTCACGACCACGTCCGCTCCCGCCCGGCCCAGGGCGACGGCCGTGGCCCGGCCGATCCCGGAGTTGGCTCCGGTCACCAGTGCCTTCTGGCCCTTGAGCAGGTGGGCGGGGACCACGCCCTGAGGTGCGCCCTCGGAACTCACGATGACTCTCTCCTCGATCACGGGACCCGGTCGGCCGGGCCGCGGCCCGGAGGTTTCGGGTGTCACACGACCACCGTGAACGCGTGTGCGCATGTCGGGAGCCACGGTGTTGCGCTGGGCGGCTGAGGAACTTCGCCCGGTCGGAGGCGGGGCGTCCGCCGTGGTTCAGGACAGCCGTTCGACGATGTGGTCGCCGACCCGGAGGGCGTTGGCGATGGCCGTCAGGGACGGGTTGACCGCGCCGATGCTCGGGAAGAAGCTCGTGTCCACGACGTAGAGGTTGTCGAGGTCGTGGGCCAGTCGTGCAGGGCCAGGGTCTTCTGGAACCGGGTGTCGTTGAGTTCCTTCGAAATCGCCATCAGGGCAAGGTTGTTGTGGCGCATGTAGTGCCGGCCGACCACGTCCGAGCTGTTCGCCAGTCCGCCCGGGTGCCGGTCGTTCGCCGAGACCAGGAGCAGGATCGCGGAGTTGACCGCAACTGGAGTGGGTGGCCCCGCCGCTCGCGTCCTGGGTGAGGTCGACGCCGATCGGCAGGTGGAAGGGGTGCAGTCCCTGCTTCTCCAGGTCGTCGCTCAACTGCTGGATGCGCGACTCGTGTTCGACCGGCGGGTAGGCGTACTGACCGCTGTACGGGCCTTCCCACGGGTCCTCACCGTGCCGGCCGTGCACCAGGTAGAGGTGTTCGGCCTCGGTGTAGTACGGCTCCAGGTCCTCGTAGCGGATCGGCCAGGCGGGAGAGACGCCGTCGTGGTGGCGCAGTTCCCCGAAGTCCTCCGGACGCAGCCGGAACAGCGCGGCACCGTAGAACTTGGTGTTGCCGCCGACGTAGTGATTGACCTCGGGCGGGAACTCGTTGCCGTGGCCCGCGGCGGCGCGGCACCCGGAGCGCCGTCGGGTCCCGTCCGTCACAGGACGGCGATGGGGTTCACCGGAGAGCCCGTGGCGGACGGCAGCCGCAGGGGCGCGACCACGCACAGGAAGTGCCGGCGGCCCGACTCGTCGCACACCGGCACGAGTTCCTCGAAGTCCAGGTAGTCCATGAGGTGCATTCCCATGGCCTGCACGGCCAGTACGTGGACCGGGAACGCGACGTCGGCCACGACGCTCGGGGCCGTGTCGTTGTTGCCGTCCGATCCGAGGGCGGCGACGCCCCGCTCGGCCAGGAAGTCCATCGCGGTCGGATGCAGACCCGCACGCGCCCGTGCCGCGTCCCAGGGGCCGAGGCGGCGACGCCGCAGGCGGTGCCCCACCCGTACGAACAGCAGGTCGCCCGGGCCGACCGTGACGTCCTGGGCGGCCTCGGCGGCTGCCAGTTCGTCGGCGGTCACCGCGTCGCCGGGGTCGAGCCACGGCACGCCCCGCAGACGCGGGATGTCCAAGAGGACCCCGCGGCCGACGATGCCGTCCCGCACGAGGTCCACGGTCAGCGCGCCGGCACCGTCGGGGGTCACGGTGCTCGCCGGGACACCGCCGTAGAGCTCACCGTCGAAGATCACATGGCAGAGTGCGTCCAGGTGGCTGTCCGCGTCGCCGTGCACGTTCATGGCAAATCTGTCGAGGGCGAACCGGAGTCCGTGCCCGTCGGCGTCCCCGTCCGCCGGGGCGATCATCGAGTGGGACGCCGGGTGCGGGTCGTCCGGGCCCGGGCTGGTCTCGACGGGAGCGGCGAGCGACACGGTGCGCCCGGACCGGACCCCGGCCGCGGCGGCCACCACGCGTTCGGGCGTGAGACGGCTCAGCGTCCCGCGCCGCGGGTCCGTGCCGCCGTCGAGGGCCGGTGCGCGCAGCCGGTCGTACAGGGACCGGAATGCCGCCTCGGACATGGGCGGCGGCGCCGTCGCGTGCGACGGCGCCGGGTGGTGCCGGTCCGGGCTCATGACGACGACGGCGGGCGGGCGCCGGGGCTCACCGGGGCGTGGTCCCGGTTCCGTACGGACGATGCGTCACGTGAGGTCCTCCTCGTGAGCGCGGGCTGTGCTTCCAATGTCTGCCTCCGCGGGGCCCGGCGCATCCCGGGCCCCGCTCCCCCGCCCGTTACACCTGCTGGTCCACCTTGAACACCCACACGTACCGTCCCGCCCGGCGGGCGGTCTCCGGTACGTCGATCACCAGCGCGCCGTTGCGCACCGTCCAGCTCAGCGGCCGGTCGTGGCCCAGCATGGTCACCTTGTCCCCGGCGCGGACCGGCACCGGTGCCTCGACGGTCAGCCGGGCGCCGGGGGCGGCCAGCGAGTGGATGTAGAAGGCCTCGTTCTGCCGCACGGTGAACCGCAGGTCCTCGCCGAGCTGCGCCATCCGCGACCAGTACGTGGTGTCGTAGATCGCCTCGCCGTTGGTCCGCAGCCAGCGCCCGGTCTCGCGCAGCCGGGTCTGCATGATCTCCGGAATGGTGCCGTCGGCGCGCGGGCCGATGTCGAGCAGGAAGTTGCCGTTCTTCGAGACGATGTCGACGAGGCTGCGGACGACCTCCTCCGCGGTCATGTACTCGGCGTCCGGCGTGGCCCGGTTGTAGCCGTAGCTGAACGGGTCGAGTCCCCTGCTGGACTCCCACTTGGCGACGACGGTGTTCTCGTACGTCGTGTACTCGGGTGTCGTGAAGTCGTGGAAGCCGATGCCCGCACGGTTGTTGACGGCCACCTCGTACGGCTGCGGGCGGTTCTTGCCGTGGTTGAAGTACTCCGCGAGCACGTTCAGGCTGTCGTTGGCGCCGCCGATGTCGCACCACAGCACGGACGGGTCGTAGCCGTGGATCAGCTCCAGCATCTGCGGGGCCTGATAGTCCTTCACATAGTCCTTGCCCGCGGTGTATCCGGTGTACGGGACGGGCTCCTGGGTGTACGGATTGCGCGGGGCGTGGCCCATCCAGGGGTTGTCGGGGTTGAACCACTCGGGCATGGAGAAGTAGAGGCCCCGGTGCAGTTCCGGCGTGAACCGCTTGGAGGCGTCGAAGAGTTCACGGATCAGATCCCGCTTCGGGCCCATCCGCACGGCGTTGCGGTCGGCGACCTTGGTGTCCCACAGCGCGAATCCCTCGTGGTGCTTCGAGGTCAGCACGTGGTACTGGGCTCCCGCGTCGCGGAACAGCTCGACCCAGGCCCTGGGGTCGAACCGCTCGGCCGTGAACATCGGGATGAAGTCGTCGTAGGCGAAGTCCTCCCCGTACGTGTCCCGGTGGTACGCGTGGACGGCGTTGTCCGGGCTCTGCATGTGGTTCCAGTACCACTCGGCGTACTGCTTGCCGACGGGCGACCAGGCGGGCACCGAGTAGACGCCCCAGTGGATGAAGATGCCGAACTTGGCGCGGTGGAACCAGTAGGGGGCCTGGTGGCCGGAGAGCGACTCCTCGGTGGGCCGGTAGTCCGGGATCCCGAGCGTGAGGTCGGCGGCGGAGGAGGCGGCCCGGCCGCCGCGTCCGCCGACGGTGACCGTGCCCCGTCGGACGGTTCCCGGTGTCGTGCCCACGCGGTTGCGGATGCCGACCCTGACGCGTGCCTGCTCACCGGGATCGAGGCGGGTCACGTGCGCGGGCTCGACGGTGCGGGCGCCCGGTACGTCGACACCGACCGTCACCCGGTCCGCGGCGAGGAGGGTGACGGAGCCCGCGTTCACGACGGTGGCCTCGACGCTCTGGGCGCCGCTCGACTCCAGGAGCGAGAAGGTGGAGTGCGCGTCCCGCAGGGCCAGGGCCCGCCCCTGGGCGGCGGGTTGCAGGGACAGGGCGAAGACGTGCAGGGAGGTCTTGTTCTCCTCGGCGGGGTCGGTGGTGGGCAGGGTCAGGGCGACGGCCTCGCGCTGCGGGTCCATCCAGACCTCCGCCGTGCCGATCCCGACGGGGTGCGCGTCCTTGGTGCCGTCCGGCTTGTAGCGGTACGGCGCCGACAGGGAACCGCCGCCCGCGTACCAGTCCGAGCCGCCGAGTCCGGCGGTCGTCGTGGAGCCGTCGGCGTAGTGCACGGTGGCCTGGCCCGAGGCGTTGCCGTAGCTGCCCGCGGTGAGGAACAGGGCGGACAGGTAGCGCCCTTTGGGCAGGTCGATGCGCTGCCCGAGGGCGACCACGTTGTTCCGGGCGCCCGCGCCGGAGGAGGGGAACCGGAAGGCGGTGCCGTTCACCTCGACGGGGCCGGCCGGGAGCTCCTCACCCGGGAAGGTGTAGCCGGAGCCGTCGAAGTTCCCGCCGCGTGCCGCGGCGGTGTCGAGGCCGTCGTTGTCGAAGTGCGCGTCGAGCGGGACGGGGACCGGATCGGGGACCGTGACCCACTGGTCCGCGGCTGCCTCGCCGGCGGCCCCGGCCGGCTCAGGCCGTCCCTGTTCCGCGCTGCCCGCGTGTGCCGGGCCGGCGAGGGGAAGGGCGGCCGCCGCGGCGGCGCCCGCCGCGGCTCCCAGTACCTGACGTCTTGGATGCATGCTCATGAGCGGCTCCATTCATCGGATGTCTGATGATTGATGCGCCACAAAAAGCTGTCAATGGGGCCCGCAGGACCGGAAGTTGGAGCAGTGATCGGATGATCTCCCGGCTGCCGGACTCACGTGAGAGCTGCGCCAGGGGGGTCCGCGAGGTCCGCGCCGCAGGTCCGGGAGGCGGTACCTCTCGACGTGGCGCCCCGGCCCCGGCAGAGTGCTCCTCGCACTACTCACGAGTACGGACTCGTCGGCGTGCGGGGACGCCCCGCGCGCACGCGAGTTCGGGTGAGCGTTCGCGCACGAGCACCGGGAAGCGCGCACGCAACCACGAGACGCACACGTACGAGCCCTAGGAGCGCCCGTGACCACCTGGGTCGGCCGGACCGCCGCCGAGATCGCCGCAGCCGTTCGCGAGAAGCGGGTCACGCCCCGCGAGGTGGTGGCCGAGCATCTCGCGCGGATCGAACGCCTCGACGGCGGGATCGGCGCGTTCCGCACCGTCCGGGCCGGGTCCGCCCTCGCGGAGGCCGAGGCGCTGGCCGCGCGGGACCTCGACGGACTCCCCCTCGCGGGCGTGCCGGTGGCGGTCAAGGACAACCTCGCGGTGCGGGGCGAGTCGAACCGCAACGGCTCCGCCGCGACCCCGGACACGCCCGCGGCCCACGACCATGTGACGGTGGCCCGGCTGCGCGCCGCGGGTGCCGTGGTCGTGGGCCTGACGAACGTGCCCGAACTCTGCGTCTTCGGCACCACGGACGGCGTGCACGGCACCGCCCGCAATCCGTGGGACACCACGCGCACGGCGGGCGGCTCGTCGGGCGGCAGTGCCGCCGCGGTCGCCGCCGGGATGGTGCCGATCGCCCTCGGCAACGACGGCATGGGCTCGCTGCGCATCCCGGCCGCCCACTGCGGTCTCATCGGCCTGAAGCCGGGCCACGGGGTGATCCCGGCGGACATCGGTCACGGCGACTGGTTCGGCATGTCGGAGAACGGCCCGCTGGCGACGACGGTGCAGGACGCGCGGCTGATGTTCTCGGTCCTCGCCGACGGCGGGGCGGCAGAGCCCGGGGAGACCACCGCCCGGAAGGTCGCCCTCTCCGTGCGCAGCCCCCTGGCCGGAATGCGCGTCACCCGGCCGTATACGACCGCGGCCCGGCAGGCCGCGGAGGCGCTGGCCGGTGCGGGCCACCAGGTGCGGCCCGCCGAGCCGCCGTATCCCCTGTGGCTGGGCACGACCTCGCTCGCGCACTGGACGGCGGGCACCGCCGTGGACGCCGAGGACCTCGACCCGCGCCGGCTCACCCGGCGCACCCGTGTGCACGCCGCCGTGGGACGCCGCTTCGTGGCCGGGGTGCGCACCAGCGGGCGCCGCGAGGAACTGCGCCGGCGCCTGGAGCCGTTCTTCGAGGAGCACGACGTCCTGCTCACACCGGCGCTCGCCCGGCGCGGCCCGGCCGCCGCGGCCTGGCACGAGCGGGGCTGGCTGCGCAATCTGGTGGCCAACAGCGCCTGTTCGCCGATGACTCCGCCGTGGAACCTGACCGGCTGGCCGGCGATGTCGGTGCCCTTCGGCACGCTGCCGGGCGGCGCTCCGTGCGCGGTGCAGCTCGTGGGCCGGCCCGGCTCCGAGGCCCTGCTCCTCGACCTGGCGGGCCGGCTGGAACAGGCGCGCCCGTGGCGGCGGACCGCGCCCGTGGAGTAGCGCGCGGACGCGGGCGCCTCCCGTCGCGCGGACGACCCCGGGGCCTGTCCGGCCGGGAAGGCCCCGGATGGTCCGGTACACGCGTACGGACTCCAGAGGCCCCGGTACATACGGGATGCCCCTGGAGGATCCGACGCGTAAGGAGCAGCCCCAAAGATCCCCGTACATAGGGAGCGGCCCTGGAGATCCCTGTACAGAAGGAGCGACCCTAGAGATCCCGGTACATGATGTGCAGCCCCACCAGTCCGAACCGGGCGTGCTCGTACGCGTCCGGCACCGTGCCGAGGATCCGGAAACCGAGCGAAGTCCACAGTCCCACGGCGGGGTTGGTCTCCACGACGGCGTTGAAGACCATGCCCCGGTAGCCGTCGGACCTGGCCTCGGCCAGGATGTGCTCGGCGAGCGCGCGGCCGATGCCGCGTCCCGAGTGGTCCGGGTCGACCATGAAACCGGCGTTCGCGATCCGGGCGGCGGGGCCGCCGTAGTTGGGGGCGACGTAGGCCGATCCGACCACGGTCCCGGAGTCGTCCTCGGCGACGAACACGTGCTTGCCCGGCCCCGCCCACAGGACGCGGGCCGCCTCCTCGGAGGTGTCCGGGTCCCAGGCGTAGGTCTCGCGGGCGGCGACGATACGGTGCCAGAAGGGCCAGATGTTCGCCCAGTCGTCGGCCGTGGCTTCTCTGATCAGCATGGGCGTGAGTCCGGCACGCCCATGCCGACGATGATCTCGACGTGCATCCCGCGGAGCGTCAGTCGACGCTGGGCAGGATGTGCGGCTCGGCGAGGTCGTCCTCGTACCCCGCGAGGCGGATCGGGGCGGACCTGGCCCACACGTCCAGGCTGCCGAGCTTCTTCTCGGTCCCACGGCCCGTGCGCTCCGTCTGTTCCTTGGGGCGCTGATCGCGATTCTTCTCCGGTGTCACCGCGCACTCCTTATGTGTCGGGTCACCCTCGGGACGTCACCACCGTCGCTCCGGTCGCCTGACGCCCGCTCGGGTCTGAGTCGAAGGCAGTGAGAGGACGCGGTGGCGCCGGTAACTCGTGTGAGAGCAGGCCGTGGTGACCGGCTTGTCCCGGGACGGACCGTGGGTGTGGGTGGAACACCAGAAGGGCTGTCCGTCCGATACAGGTTAACCAAATGAGCGGGTGGCCGCTCGATGGGGCCGAAAACAAAACGTTACTGTCACAAGTCCTGGGGCACCCATCAGGCCCAGATCTGCGGCGATTTGAAACATGATGCCCTCTTCGCCACCACCCATTTGGCTCAATTCCGACCATCGATGGGCGACTCGGGAACCGGCAGCCGACAGGACCGGCACCGGAGCCGCTTCCGAACACGGGCGTGCAGTTCAGGTCCCGTTGGCCGAAACGCAAGGCGGCCATGATCTGCTGACGCACGGCAACGGCTTTTCTCGCGGGAGGACTGACGCATGGAACTGCGCAGCGTCGAGGAGCTGATGGATCTGCTGCACGCCTGCCGGGGTGCCTGGGACAGCCCGGACCGCAGCGGCGACCCTGTCGATCTGCATGATCACGCACTGCAGACCGCCGCGCTGCTGCGGCGCGGCCATCCCAGTGACAAGGAGCTCCAGGTGGCCGGCCTGGTGCACGACATCGGGCACCTGCTCAGGCCCGGGGACGACGCCGGGCACGCCGACCACGCCGCCGATGCGGTCCGCCCCCTGCTCGGCGAGCGGGTCTCCCGCCTGGTCCGCCTGCACGTGACGGCCAAGCGTTACCTCGCCGCCACGTCACCGGGCCGGGCACTGTCCCCGCAGAGCGCGCTGACGCTGACCCGCCAGGGCGGACCGATGACACCGCGGGAGGCGGCCGCGTTCGAACACGATCCACTGGCCGAGGACGCGGTGACGCTGCGGCAGGCCGACGACGCGGGCAAGGTGGTCGGTCTGGACGCCGGGGTCATGGAGGACTGGCGCACGGTCCTGGAGCTGGTCGCCGCACAGCACGCGCGGCTCGGGGCTGTCGACTGACGGTCCGTCATGAGACGGTACGCGGATGACGCCGACGTCTCCGTACGGGTTCGAGGGCCGGGTCGCCATCGTCACGGGCGCCTCGCGCGGAATCGGTCTCGCCGTCGCCGAGGCGCTCGCCGGGGCGGGGGCCCGGGTGTGCGTCACCGCGCGGGACGCGGACGCGGTGCACCGGGCCGCACGGCGGGTGGGCGGCATCGGGCTGGCCGGTTCGGTCGCCGACCCCGGGCACCTGCGGGAGCTGACGGACCGCACGCTCGCGGAGTTCGGGCGCATCGACGTCGTGGTGAACAACGCGGCCACCAATCAGCCCTACGGCCCCCTGATGGACGCCGACCCGGACCGCTGGCGCGCGGCGTTCACCGCCAACGTGGAGGCGCCGCTGCGTCTGGTCCAGCTCGCCTGGCGGGCGTGGATGGGCGAGCACGGCGGCGCGGTCGTCAACGTCTGCACGGAGGGCGCCGGCCATGTCGGCCCCCGGGTGGGCGCGTACGGCACCAGCAAGGCCGCTCTGCTGCACCTGACGCGCCAGCTCGCGGGCGAGCTGGCGCCGAAGGTCCGGGTCAACTCCGTCTCCCCCGGACTCGTCCGCACCGAGATGGCCCGCTTCGTGTGGGAGGGCTGCGAGGAGGAACTGGGGGCCGGACTTCCGCTCGGCCGCCTGGGACTGCCCGAGGACATCGCTCGCGCGGTGGTCTGGCTGGCCTCGGACGCGGCCGAGTGGATCACCGGCGCGGACCTGCTGGTCGACGGCGGAACCCGCGTCCGGGCCGCGTACGCCCCGGGCGGGGCGGGCGGGGCCGTCCAGGACCGCCTGCGGACCCGCACCCCCGACTCCGGGCCCGGCACCGGCTAGCCGCGACCGCGCACCCACGGCACCGGCACACCGGGGCCGCCCCCGCGGGCGCACGCCGAACGCCGCCCACCGACCCCGTGCGACAGGGGACGCCGGAGAACACGGGACACGGCCGAACAACCCCTTATCGCTGGGCTCTCGGCCCCGGGCTGCTCATCGCCCTGTGCATCAGCCGGGGCCGGCCCGGCTGGTACGTGGTCGGCGCCCTGTTCGCGGCGACGGGACTCGTGGCGCCCGTCGCCGTGCGCCGGGCGCTGCGGGCCGGAGCCCGGGAACCCGAGGAGGTACCCCGTCCGGCTCCCGGGACGTACGGCGTGTCACGCGGCGGAGGTCCGGAAGGCGGCGGCGTCCCGGAGCCCCCCGCCCGCGCTCACCACTTGCCCGGCTCGTAGTCCTTCATGAAGACGCCGAAGAGGTCCTCGCCCTGCTCGCCGCGGACGATGGGGTCGTAGACGCGGGCCGCGCCGTCGACGAGGTCGAGCGGGGCGTGGAAACCGGCCTCGGCGAGGCGCAGCTTGTCGTAGTGCGGACGCTCGTCGGTGATCCAGCCGGTGTCGACGGAGGTCATGAGGATGCCGTCGGTCTGGAACATCTCCTGGGCGCTGGTCCGCGTGACCATGTTCATGGCCGCCTTGGCGGCGTTGGTGTTGGGGTGTCCGGCGCCCTTGTAGCCGCGGCCGAAGACGCCTTCCATCGCCGAGACGTTGACGACGTAGGAACGGCCGCTGGCGGCCTTCTTCGCGGCGTCCGCCATCGCCGGACGCAGGGCGCTGATCAGGATGAACGGCGACGTGTAGTTGCACAGCTGGGTCTCGAGGAGCTCGACCGGCGAGATCTGGTCGATGGTCTGCACCCAGGTGTTGGTGTCGACGACGTCGGGGACGAGGCCGCCGGCGTCGATGGCGGTGCCGTCGAGGTGCCGGGCGACGCTGGCGTTGCCCGCGACGAGCGCGAGGTCGGCGACCCTCTGCGCGTCCAGTCCGCTGCTGCCGAGGGGCAGCGCGGCGATGCCGTCGACGGCTCCGGAGCCGAAGGCGCCGATGACATGGTGGGCGGGGAGCTCCCCGGCGGGCAGCGGGGCGCTCTCGCCGTCGACCAGGGCCGCGTACGCGGAGGGCAGACGGCGCACGGTCTGCGTCGCGTTGTTGATCAGGATGTCGAGCGGACCCGCCTCGGTGACCTGCTCGGCGAGTGCGACGGCCTGCGCCGGGTCGCGCAGGTCTATCCCGACGACCTCCAGCCGGTGGATCCAGTCCGCGGAGTCGTCCATGGCCTTGAAGCGGCGGATGGCGTCCTTGGGGAAGCGGGTGGTGATCGTGGTGTGGGCGCCGTCGCGCAGCAGCCGCAGCGCGATGTACATGCCGATCTTGGCGCGGCCGCCGGTGAGCAGGGCGCGCTTGCCCGTGAGGTCGGCGCGGGCGTCGCGCTTGGAGCGGTTCGTCCGGGCGCAGTCGGGACAGAGCTGGTGGTAGAAGTAGTCGACCTCGACGTAGCGGGCCTTGCAGGTGTAGCAGGACCGGGGGCGCTGGAGTATCCCGGCGACCTGGCCCGCCTCGGTGACCGACGACGGCAGGATGCCCTCGGTCTCGTCGTCGATGCGCTGGGCGGAGCCGGTCGCGGTGGCCTCGGTGACCGCCTTGTCGTGGGCGGTCTTGGCGGCCCGGCGCTCCTGGCGGCGGCGCTGCTTCACCGTGCGGTAGATGCCGGCGGTGGCCCGGCGCACGGTGATGGCGTCGGGGTGGTCGACCTCCAGCTTGTCGAGCTCGTCGAGCACGCTGAGGCAGACGGCCAGCCGCTCCGGGTCGATACCGGGGCCGTACGAGAACCCCGCCGCCTCTGCCGTGTCCACGGCGGGGGTCGCCTGGCCGTCCTCTGTCACCGTCATCGCCTTGGCCGTTCCTCGGGTCCGTGCGCCGCGTTCGAACCGCGCTCGCTGTCGAAGGCGGAATTTTACGGAGCAATCGTGCGCGGCGCCAAACCCGTGGTGATCAGGAACGGCAGGCGGTGATCAGGGTCTCCACCTCCTCGGACAGCGCACGCGCCAGCAGCCCCAGGTCGGGCACGGCTTTCGCGTCGGCGACGAGTCCGTAGTGAACTCGGCCACGGTAGGTCGAGACGGCCACCGCCAGCGCCTGTCCGCGGGCGAGCGGGGCGAAGGGGTAGACCTCGGCGAGCGGGCAGCCGCCGAGCCGCAGGCCGAGGCTGGGCAGCGGCACGCTCGTGACGAGGATGTCGAAGAGCAGCCGGGCCGCCTGTCCGACGACGGGCCCGCCGAGCCGGTGCCCGAGCGGCGGCACGTGGTCGGCCAGCAGCGCGACCGCGCCCGCTCCCCGGTTGGGCCCCGCGTCCTTGTTGCGGTCCATGGCCGTGCGCACCGCGCGCAGCCGTCCGAGCGGGTCGGGGTCGTCGACGGGAAGCCGTATCAAGTAACCGGAGAGTCGGTTGCCCTGTGGGTGCGCGGTGCGCGGCCGGCGCCGGGAGACGGGGATCAGGGCGCGCGGGGCGACCCCCTCGCTGCCGTCGCCGCGCTCGTCCAGCCAGCAGCGCAGGGCGCCGGCGACGACGGCGATCAGGACGTCGTTGACGGTGCCGCCGACGGTCTTGCGGACGCGGTGCACGTCGTCGAGGTCGAGGACCACGCCCGCGGTGCGGCGGGTCCCGGTGGGCTCGGAGGTGAGCGCGGGTGAGGACCGCACGTCCAGGGTGGCGCGGGCGACCGAGGTGCCGATGTCGAGGGCGCGGCCCACGTCGGTGAGGGTGCCGCGGACCAGGCCGGGCAGCTTGCGGACGTCGGGGAGGAGTCCCCTGGGGGCCTCCGCGGGGCGCTGGCGGGGCTCCGGCATGTCCATCGGGTCCATGATCGCGGCGGCGAGCATCAGCGCCCTGAGGCCGTCGGCGAGCGCATGGTGGAACTTGAAGAGGACGGCGAAGGAGACGCCGTCCGCGCCGGGCAGGACGTGCGCCTCCCACGGCGGCCGGCCGCGCTCCAGCGGACGCTCCATGAGCCGGCCCGCGGCGGCCTGGAAGTCGTCCGTCGGCGCGTGCAGCCGGACGTGGTCGAGCGGTTCGAAGTCGGGGGCGGCTTCGCGGGTCGCGCTGCCGAAGGCGAGCGGGGCCAGCGGCTGCCACACGTCGCGGATGCGCATGCGCAGCCCGGGCACCGCGGCGGCGCGGGCCGCGAGCAGGTCCGCGGCGTGCGCGCCCGCGGTGGGCGAGTGGGCGGTGAAGACGCCCAGGGCACCCAGATGCATGGGATGCTCGGCGGACTCGATGTTCCAGAACGCCAGGTCGAGTGGTGCCAGCGGATCTGAAGTCAAAGGTTTGCTCTCGCGTCGACGACGGGGGTGGAGACAAGCAGTCAAACCCCGACAGGCGATTACGGTCAAGTACGATCAAGCTACGCACAGTTAACAGCAGATTAAGTCCCGCCCCAAGAGTGAGGGGCGGGACATTTGCGCGACTGCTGAGCCTCGTGGGGCTCGTGGTGCGCGACCGGTGCTCCCGGCGCGGCGGCGGTCAGTTCAGGGCGGGCGGCGCGGCTCCGTCGGACGTCCCCCACTCGGACGGCTCGGCCCCCACCGTGAAGGCGAGCGTGCGCGAGTCCCGCAGCGTGTCGGTGGTCAGGTACGTCCGGTCGTACGGTGTCCCGTCGACCTGGGCCGACCGGATGTACCGCTCGCCGTCCGAGGTGCCCGGCGCCGTGACGGTCAGGGCGCCGCGCGGGTAGTAGCGCCGGTCGAGGGTCAGGTCCACCCGCTCGAACACGGGGGTCGACAGGCCCCAGGTGTCGTAGCCCGGCTGGACCGGGAAGATCCCGATGGACGAGAGCACGTTCCAGGCGGACATCGTGCCCAGGTCGTCGTTCCCGGTCATGCCCGTCGGCCCGTCGGTGAACAGGGTCAGGGCGGCGTGCACCACGTCGGTCGTCTTCCACGGCTGCCCGGTCGACAGGTACGTGTACGGGGCGATGAGGTCGGGCTCGTTCTGCGGGTTGTACTTGTCCGCGTTGTAGTAGTCGTACGGGCCGTTGACCCACACCTCCCGGGCGGTCTTCGCCGGGTCCTTCAGCAGCTGGTCGTACGCGAAGAACGAGTCGAGCCGGTCGTTCGCCGCCTGTTTGCCGCCGATCAGGCCGACCATGCCCGGCAGGTCCTGCGGCACGAGCCACTGGTACTGCCAGGACGTGCCCTCGTGGAAGCCCTCGCTCAGGGCGGGGTCCGCCGGTCCGGTGAAGGCGCCCGAGGCGTCCCGTGCGCGGAAGAAGCCGGTCGAACCGTCGTGGATCCTGCGGTAGTTCTGGGCCCGCGCGGCATAGCGGGCGGCGTCCGCGTCGTGGCCGAGGTCACGCGCCATCGCCCCGAGCATCGCGTCCGACAGGGCGTATTCGAGCGTCGCGGAGGCGCCGTGGTCGTAGTCCGAGTCGCCGGGCTTCGCGTGGGGGCGGTCCTTGACGTAGGGCACGAAGCCGTTCGCGACGTACTCCTTGTTCGCCTCGCGTCCCACGGCGGGCGAGTCGGCGGGCGGCACCCCGTCGGCGTTCTTCTTCAGGGCCCGGTAGGCCCGCTCCTCGTACCCCTTGAGCAGGCCCTGCTGGTAGGCGTTGGTGAGGAACGGGGTGACGGGGTCGCCGGTCATGATGTTCGTCTCGACCGTGCCGTACCCCCACTTGGGCAGCCAGCCGCTCTCCTCGTCGATCTTGATGACGGAGATCGCCATGTCCCGTGCCTCGCGCGGCGCGAGCAGGGACAGCAGCTGCGACTGGGTGCGGTAGGTGTCCCAGAGCGACCAGTTCTGGTAGTAGGTGAAGCCCCGGGCGCGGTGGATCTTCTGGTCCCAGCCGGTGTAGCGGCCGTCGGCGTCGCTGCCGATGTTGGGGGCCAAAAAGGAGCGGTAGAGCGACGAGTAGAAGGTCCGGCGCAGGGAGTCTGCGCCGCCCCGGACCCGTACGTCGTCGAGCCGGTCCTCCCACGCGCGGTGGGCGCCGGCGCGAACGGCGTCGAACGAACGGCCGCCCTCGGACCGGAGGTTGACCTCGGCGCCGTGCGCGTCCACGTACGACAGCGCGGTGGTCGCCTCGACCGTACGGTCCTTCGTCGTGTCGAAGCGGACGAAGGCGCCGGCGCGTCCGGTGCCCGCCGTGTTCTTGGAGCCCTCGGTGACGGTGTCGCCGTTCCACGTGCCGGAGGTCGTGAAGGGCCGGTCGAAGCGGGTGATCGTGTACACGGTGTAGGGCCGGGTGTCCTGGCAGAAGCCGCTGCCGGTGATCGCCGTGCGCACCGTGCGGTCGTCGAGGATCTCGACCTTGGTGGAGAGCGTCCTGTGCAGCGACTGGCCCGTGTTCAGCAGGACGTTGGCCTTGTCCGTGGCCGGGAAGGTGTAGCGCTGCACGCCGGTGCGCTCGGTCGCGGTCAGCTCGGCGTCGATGCCCGTCTTCAGGCCGACGCGGTAGTAGCCGGGTTCGGCCTTCTCGCTCTCGTGGCCGAACTCCGCCTGGTACTGCGCGTAGTCCGTCCGCGTGACGTCGCCCGTGGTCGGCAGCACGGGCAGGTCGCCGCCGAGGCCGCATCCGACACCGGAGAGATGGACGAGGGAGAAGCCGCGGATGTGGTTCTGCGAGTAGTCGTAGCCGGTGTTGTGGCCGGTGTCCGGCGAGAACTGCACCATGCCGAAGGGCACGGCGGCGCCGGGGTAGGTGTTGCCCTCGTTCTCGGTGCCGATGAACGCGTTGACCAGATCGGTGAGGCGGCCGTCGCTCGGTTCGGCGGCCTGTGCGGTGGGCAGGGCGAACAGCGCGGACGCTGTCACCAGCCCGGCCGTGAACAGGCGCAGGCGCCGGGTCCATCTCATGCGGGAGACCTCCGGTGGGTCGACGTCGTGATGCTGATGGTCGGGGGTGGCCGGCCCTTTTCCCGGCGGCCCGTGGGCCGTGCCGGGGCCGCGGCGCGGGCGGGGGCCCGCGGTCGGCCCGCGGCTCCGGGAACGGGTGCCGGCGGGGCTTGCCGGGCGGCCGCGCGGGCAGCCCGGCACGGGGGTGCGGCCGGGTTCCCGGGCGACCGGCGGGCCGCCCGGGAGGCTGCGCCGGATCAGGTTCCGGGGCAGCCCGCGGGCGCGGCCCGGGACGCGTCGCGGATGAGCGCCTCGTGCGCGGCACGCACCCGGGCGACGTCCGGCTTCACGACCCGGCGGTCATAGGTCATGAGGCCGTTGAGCTCGCCCTCCACGTCCGAGATCTGGGTGTAGACCGCGCCGTTGCCGCCGCGGCAGGCGAGCGCGCGCACCTCGTCGAGGCGGGCCAGATAGCCGTCGGTGTACGCCGCGGGGTCCACGTCCACGTACGACTGCTGGACGGACCAGGCGTGCCCGGGCACCGCCAGGCCGAGACCGCCGTACTCACCGCTGACGAGGGCGCGTTCACCGTCCGGGGAGGGCGGCAGCGCGGGACTCGGGTAGCCGTGCTCGTCCATGATGTCGCCGGTGCCGCCGTCCGCCCCGAGGTTGAGGCCGGACATGCCGTTCACGAGCCGCGTCGGGTCCCAGGCCTTGGCCTGGTCGGCGATCCGGGCCTCGTCGTACTGGCCCCAGCCCTCGTTGAACGTCACCCACATGACCACCGACGGGCTGCTGACGTGATCCTCGATCATCCGTTTCATCTCGCGTTCGTACTCGGCGCGCGACGCGGCGCTCGGGTTCACCCCGGCGGTCATCGCGGGCATGTCCTGCCAGACCAGCAGGCCCAGCCGGTCCGCCCAGTAGAACCAGCGGTCGGGCTCCACCTTGATGTGCTTGCGCACCGCGTTGTAGCCGAGCTGCTTGTGCATCCGCAGGTCGTACGCGAGGGCCTCGTCCGTCGGCGCGGTGTGCAGACCGTCGGGCCAGAAACCCTGGTCGAGGGTGGCCATCATGAACACGGGCCTGCCGTTGAGGAGGGTGCGCGGGGTGCCGTCGACCTTCTGCACGGCGATCGACCGCATCCCGAAGTAGCTGTCGACGCGGTCCGCTCCCACAGTGACCACCAGGTCGTACAGGAACGGGTCGTCCGGGGACCACAGGTGCGGCTCCGCGATGTCCAGGGCGAGTGGCCGCCCGGTGCGCCCGGTCGCGGTCGCGACCTTCCGCTTCCCGTCGTAGGCGGTCGCCGTGAACGGCAGTCCGTCGCGCACGCCCCTGGGCTCCACGGTGACCTTGCCGGCCGGGACGTCCGGTGTGAGCTTCAGCGAGTCGACGTGGTCGGCCGCCACCGGTTCCATCCACACCGTCTGCCAGATCCCGGACGACGGGGTGTACCAGATGCCGCTCGGGTCCAGGCGCTGCTTGCCGACGGGCGGGTTCTCCCCGTCGGACGCGTCGGTCGGGTCGTACACCCCGACGATCAGCTCCTGGGTGCGGCCCGGTTTCAGCGCGTCGGTGACGTCGGCGGAGAACTTGTCGTAGCCGCCCTGGTGTTCGGCCACCTCGACGCCGTTGACGTACACCTTCGCCTGCCAGTCGACGGCGCCGAAGTTGAGCCGCAGCCGCTTGCCGGAGCCGATCCGCCAGTCCGCCGGGACGGTGAACGTGCGGCGGTACCACATGCGGTCCTCGTGACGTTCGAGGCCGGAGAGCTGTGACTCCACGGGGTACGGGACGAGGATGTGCTCGCCCAGGGTCCTGCCCACCGGCGGCCGTTCACCGGCCGCGGCCGCCGCGAACTGCCAGCGGCCGTTGAGGTTCTTCCAGGCGGTGCGCGTCAGTTGGGGCCTCGGATACTCGGGCAGGGCGTTGTCCGGTCCGACGTCGTCGGCCCACCGGGTACGCAACTCGTACGTGGAGCGGTTGGGGCCGCTGCTCCAGAAGGCGCCGATCGCCTTCCCGCCGCCGGCGAGTCCGCCGTTGCCGTCGTAGCGGATGTCGGCGGTGCCGCGCGCGGTGCCGGTCTTGTTGCCGACGACGGGTTCCTTGAGCGCGACGAGCACGGACCTGGGGTCCGCGGGGTCGGACCGGGCCTTCCCGAGCGGCCATTCGGCGCCGCCGATGACCGCCTTGACGTGCTCGGTCAGGCCGCTGGGCAGGCGGTCCAGGGGGCGTGCGAAGTCGAGCTTGAGGGTGCGCCCGTCGGCGAGGACCGTCGCGGCGAGGGCGCCGTCGTAGTCGTAGCCGTCGGGCAGGCGGAACGCCGACTGCGGCACGGGCACCTTGCTGCCGCCCGGCTCGGTCCAGCGCAGATGGAGGTTGGAGCCGCCGTAGTGCTCGAAGTACTCCAGCTTGATGTCATAGGCGTGACCGGCCGTCAGGTCGACGGGCTGCGCGGTCTGTTCGCGGTCCCAGTCGTCCACCCAGTGGTCGATGACGAGCCTGCCGTCGATCCAGAGGCGGAAGCCGTTGTCACCGATGACGGAGAAGGTGGTGGGGCCCGTCTTCTCGGGCACGATCCTGCCGGTCCAGCGGACGCTGACATCGTTGTCCTGGCCCGTGGTGAAGCGCAGCCGGGGTTCGAGGTCGGCGAAGTCGAGCTGGGCGTCGAAGCCGGTGGCCTTGAGCTCGTGGAAGTCGAAGGCGCCGGGGGCGGACTGGGTGTAGTACTCGCCCTTCAGCCCGTGGATCTCCACGGGGTCGTCGGCCGCCGCCGGCGCCGCGGCCAGTCCGCCCGGGCCCAGGGCCACGGCGAGCAGCGCGGCGAGGCGCCCCCTGAGTCTTCCGAGTCTGGTGGTGCGCACGGATCCTCCTCGTCGAGGACGGGTGTGTGGGCACGTGCAGGTGTTGAACAACGTTGTAAACGAGAGCAGTTGGCATGACAACACGGGGTTCCGCTTCCTGTCCAGGGACCTGACAGGGCGGGACGGCGCCGCACGGCGCGACGGCGGCGGCCGGACCCGGCGCAGGCCCACGCAGCACGCCGGGATGGTGGCGGCGAGCGGACACGGCGACGGCCCCGGTGCCGGAAAGGCGCACCGGGGGCCGTGGGACCGGCGGGTCTACGACACGCGCTGGCCCTTGCCCAGCGCGATCACCCCGGCCTTGGAGACCGTGTAGAGGTCCGCGTCCCGCTCCGGGTTGACGCCGATCGTCGCCCCCGGCGGCACCTCGACGTTCTTGTCGAGGATCGCGCCGCGCACCACGGCACCCCGGCCGATGTGCACGTTGTCGTGCAGCACCGACCCCTGCACCACCGCTCCCGGGTCCACGACGACGCCCGGGGAGAGCACGGACCGGGTGACCTGCCCGCGGATCAGGCAGCCCGCGCTGATGATGGACTCCCCCGCGATGCCCCCGGCGTTGAATCTCGCGGGCGACAGCTGCCCGGAGTGGGTGTAGACGGGCCAGCTGCGGTTGTACAGGTTGAACGCCGGCCGCTCGGCGATCAGGTCCATGTGAGCCTCGTAGTACGCGTCGAGGGTGCCGACGTCGCGCCAGTAGCCCTGGTCCCGGCTGGTCTCACCCGGGACGTGGTTGTCGCTGAAGTCGTACAGCTGCGCCTCGCCCCGCTCGGTGAGCATCGGCAGGATCGAGCCGCCCATGTCGTGCACGGAGTGCTCGTCCTCGGCGTCCCGCTGGAGCGCCTCGATGAGGGCCTTGGTGGTGAAGATGTAGTTGCCCATGGAGGCGAACACGCACCCCGGGTCGTCCGGCAGCCCCGGCGGATCGGCGGGCTTCTCCAGGAAGCCCTGCACCGTCTGTCCGTCGGAGCCCGGACTGATCACCCCGAAGGACGAGGACTCCGCGCGCGGCACGCGTATCCCGGCCACCGTCACGCCCGCGCCGCCCTCGATGTGCTGGGCGAGCATCTGGCGCGGGTCCATGCGGTAGACGTGGTCGGCGCCGAACACCGCGATGTAGTCGGGCTGTTCGTCGTACACGAGGTTCAGGGACTGCAGGATCGCGTCGGCGCTGCCCAAGTACCAGCGCGGGCCCAGCCGTTGCTGTGCCGGGACGGGCGTGACGTAGTTGCCGAGCAGGCTGGACATCCGCCAGGTCGTCGTCACGTGCCGGTCCAGTGAGTGCGACTTGTACTGCGTCAGTACGCAGACGCGCAGGATGTCGGCGTTGACGAGATTGGAGAGCACGAAGTCGACGAGGCGGTACGTGCCGCCGAAGGTGACCGCGGGTTTCGCGCGGTCCGCGGTGAGGGGCATGAGCCTCTTGCCCTCTCCACCCGCCAGTACGATTCCCAGCACCGAAGGCCCACCGCGCCGCATGATCGCCGCCCCTCTACGCCCGGTCGGGCCGTGCCCGGTCCCGGACCGGCCCTGTCGCTGAACTGTGCCTGTCCGATGGTTACCCCGCTTTGAGGACTTCCTCGTACAACTGGACGGTCCGCCGGGCCACCGCGTCCCAGCCGAACTCCCGCACCGCGCGCACCCGTCCGGCCTCGCCCATGCGCCGGGCGGTGTCCGGGTCGGCGATCAGCGCGTCCAGGGCGCGGGCCAGCCCCGCCTCGAAGTCGTCGTCGACCGGCACGAGAACGCCGGTCGACCCGTCGTCGACGACCTCGGGAATGCCGCCGACCCGTGAGGCGACCACCGCGGTGCCGCAGGCCATCGCCTCCAGGTTGACGATGCCCAGCGGTTCGTAGACCGACGGGCAGACGAACACGGCCGCGTGCGTGAGGAGTTGGATGACGTCGGGGCGCGGCAGCATCTGCGGGATCCAGTGCACGCCCTCCCGCGCGGCGCTCAGCTCCCGGAAGAGCTCGCGGAACTCACGGTCGATCTCCGGGGTGTCGGGGGCGCCCGCGCACAGCACCACCTGCGCGGCAGGGTCGATGTCCCGTACGGCGCGCATCAGTTGGGGCACGCCCTTCTGCCGGGTGATGCGGCCGACGAACAGGACGTAGGGGCGGCCGGCGTCGACGCCGATGCGGTCCAGGACGTCCGTGCCGTAATCGGGCCGGTAGAGCGCGGTGTCGATGCCGTTGTGCACGACGCGGACCTTGGCCGGGTCCAGGGCCGGATAGCAGGTCAGGATGTCCTCGCGCATCGCGCCGGAGACGGCGATCACGGCGTCCGCGGCCTCGATGGCGGTGCGCTCGGCCCAGCTGGACAGGGCGTATCCGCCGCCGAGCTGCTCGGCCTTCCAGGGGCGCAGGGGTTCCAGCGAGTGGGCGGTCACCACGTGCGGGATGCCGTGCTGGAGCTTGCCGAGGTGGCCCGCGAGGTTGGCGTACCAGGTGTGCGAGTGGACGAGTTCGCGACCTTCGAGCGCGGCGGCGATGGAGAGGTCCACGGAGAACGTGCGCAGGGCGTCGTTGGCGCCGTCGAGCGAGGACCAGGGCCGGTGGCGGACGACCCCGCCCGCGCCTCCCTCGCCCCAGCAGTGCACGTCGAGTTCCGTGAGGCTGCGCAACTCCCGTGCGAGGAACTCGACATGGACGCCCGCGCCGCCGTACACGTCGGGCGGGTACTCCCGGGTCAGCAGTCCCACGCGCACACAGAACCCCCCATCTGGCGACTGGTGCCCTCATGGTCACCCAGTCGGGGCGGTTGGGGAAGACCGCCGGTCGGGGCTGTGGCGAACGACGGGCGCGCTCAGGGACCGGCGGGCTTCCTGCGCGGCGGGCGGTCGAAACAGCAGTCGCCGCACAGCCCGCCGCCGGGCAGCCGGTAGTAGAGGCAACAGCTGCGACGCCGGAGCGTCCCCGGGACGAGGGTGGCGGCGAGGCGGGGATCCGTGAGGAGCCGGGCGGCGAGGGACCGGGCCCGCTCGCCGACGTCACTGCGCCCGTGCGCCACGGCCCAGCGGTCTAGCTGGCGTGCCGCGCCGGCCAGCGCCGAGCCCGCGTTGCCCCACAGGAGACCTGGTGAGACGTGGTAGCGGGACTGCAGGACGGCTGCCAGCGGGGCGAGGTGGGCGTCCAGGACGAGACGGCCGACGGCGGTGTCGGGCAGGGGCCGCACCTCGGCCAGCCACAGGTCCTCCGGGGCGCTGCCGTCCGGGTCCCAGTGCAGCAGCCCCGGGTCGAGATCGGGTACCTGTCCGTACAGGGCCGCCGCACCGAGCGCGACGGACCACAGCCGGGCGGCCAGGGCCTGCTGGGCCACGGAGACCGCGACGCGCACCTCGGGCGCCCGGAGACTCTGCGTGATCTTGCGTACGCGGAAAGTTACCGGATCCCCGTAAACATCTTCCCGGGCATCTTCTGAGGTCGCCGTGTAGGCCTCCCGGAGGGTGGGGAGCGGGCCGCGCGGCGGTACGCCGGTGCGTAGTACGGAGAAGCCGCCGAGCGCGCCGAGCGCCGTGAGCCGGGGGTCGAGGTCCACGAAGAGCAGTAGTACCAAGCCCCCTAGGGGTGACCACCAGCGGGTCAGGGCCTCGTGTCGCCCACCTTGGGGAGGAGTGAGGGCGATTCGTACTCCATCGGCAGTAGGACCCAATGACTGCTCAGGGACGACGACGAGAACTAAATCACGGGGCATCGTTGTTCCCATGCAAGCCGACCGTTCGTCGCGCCGGGCCGAGCGCCCACGCCGTACGCAGAGGAGGGACCCATGAGCGCCCTCGCTTTGTCCGTGCTGCTCTCGTTCGTTTCCGCCGTCGCGTACGCAGGCGGTGCGATCGTGCAGGAGCAGGTCGCCCTGACCTCTCCGGGTCAGACCTACGCACCACTGCGCAGGCCGAGCTGGTGGGCCGCGGTGGCACTCAACGGCCTCGGCGGGCTGCTGCACGTGGCGGCACTCGCCTATGGACCGCTGAGCCTCGTACAGCCGCTGGGCGCGCTGACCATCGTCTTCGCGCTGCCGATGGCGGCCCTCTTCGTGGGCCGCAGGGCCGGGGCGACCGCGTGGCGCGGCGCCATCATGGCCACGGTGGGTCTCGCGGGCCTGCTGTCCCTCGTAGGCTCCTCCGACGCGCAGTCCCTGGGCGGTGCCGAGCGCGTGGCACTGGCCCTGGTCTCCGCCGGCGCGGTCGCCGCGCTGATGGTGGCGGGACGGGCCGCGCACCGGCACCCCGCGGTGCGCAGTGTGCTGCTCGCCGTGGCGGCGGGCGTCGCGTTCAGCATGTCCTCGGTGTTCACCAAGACGGTCGCCGTGGACTGGTCGCAGCAGGTCTCGCTCTCCGACCTGTCCAGCCTCGCCGTGATCGGCGTCTTCGCGACGGCCGGCATGCTGCTGTCGCAGGCGTCCTACCGCGGCGGCGGTCTGGCGGCGCCGCTGTCGACCCTGACGGTGGTGAACCCCGTGGTGGCGGCGGCCGTCGGCATCACGATGTTCGGCGAAACCTTCCGCTACGGCACGACCGGCACCGCCCTCGCACTGGGCTGTGGCGTCGTCGCCGCGGGCGGGCTGATCCTCCTCACGACCGAGCGGATCGGCGGCAGCCGTCCGGAGAGCGCGCCCGTTCCGGCGCAGCTCACGCAGGAAGCGACCCCGCGGGGTCTCGGCGGCGAACCCCTTGAGGTTTCCGTCGTCGCCGAAGCGGTGCTCCCGGCCGACCTGGCCCTGCCGGACCAGGTGCCTCTAGGGCTGGACGCCGACCTGGCGGTCGTCGCGGCCGCGGAGGCGGACTCGAGTCTCGCCGCCCTCACGGCGGGCGAGGCGGACGTCGAGGAGCTCCTGGCGGGGCTTCCGGAGCCGTCCGTCGTCGAGGACGTCCTCCTGCCGGCCCCGCGGCGGACGCCGGCGACCGCGGCGGCACAGGGCGCGTCGCAGGACTCCGCGGTCGACGAACTGCCCCGCTACACGGCCATGTACGGCGGGCCCTACCTGCCGATCCCGTTCGTGAACCACCACCGCACGAGGGTCAAATCCTGACCCCGCCCGCCCTCAGGTAGGCAACCGGGTCGATGTCGGACCCGAAGCCGGGCCCCGTCCGCACTTCGAAGTGCAGATGCGGGCCCGTGCTGTTGCCCGTGGACCCGGAGCGGCCGATCCGCTGGCCGCCGACGACGTTCTGCCCCGCCTTCACGGAGATCGCCGACAGGTGGCCGTACTGCGTGTAGCGGCCGTCGGCGTGCCGTATCACCACCTGGTAGCCGTAGGAGCCGCCCCAGCCCGAGCTGACGACGTGGCCCGCCGCGACCGCCTTCACGGACGTGCCAGTGGGCACGGGGAAGTCCACGCCCGTGTGGTAGCCCTTCGACCACGACGACCCGGCGGCGCGGTAGGGCGTCCCGGTCGCCGCGTTCACGGGGGCGACGACGGACGGAGTCTTCCTGGCCTTCTCCTGCTTGGCCTTCTCCTGCTTGGCCTTCTCCTGCTTGGCCTTCTCCTGCTTGGCCTTCTCCTGCTTGGCCTTCTCCTGCCTGGTCTTCTCCTGCTCGGCCCGCTCTTCCTCGGTCTTCTGCGCCTTCGTCCTGTCGGTCGTGGACCGGTGTGCGGGGGCGGGCGCCTGCTCCTTGCGGACGGGTGTGCGGCGAGCGCCGTGCAGGTCGAGGCGCTGACCGGGCAGGATCAGGTCGGGGTCGGCACCCACCGTCCCGCGGTTCGCGGCGTACAGGCCCTGCCAGCCGCCCCGGACGTGCCGTGAGTCGGCGATGCCGGACAGCGTGTCGCCCTGGACGACGGTGTACATCTCGGCGGTGCCCGCCTGCGACTGGGGCGTCGTCTGCGGCTTCACGTCCCGTACGGTGCGCTGCGCCGTCCGCGGCGCGGTACCGGCGGGGTGGATGTCGGGGGTGCCGCCGCCCCGGGTCAGCCCGGCGCGGACCGAGCACACCGGCCAGGCGCCGGGCCCCTGGCCTCTGAGCACCTTCTCGGCGACGGCGATCTGCTGGTCCTTGGTGGCCCGGTCGGCACGGTGCGCGTAGGCCGTGCCGCCGTACGCCTCCCAGGTCGACTGGGTGAACTGCAGACCGCCGTAGTAGCCGTTGCCCGTGTTGATGCTCCAATTGCCGCTGGACTCGCACGCGGCGACCTTGTTCCAGGTGCCGACGTCGGCCGCGTGGGCGGAGCCGGCCCCGACGAGCGGGAGTGCGATGCCCGCGCCACCCGCCGTGACGGTCAGCGACGCCCGGTTGATCCTGTTCGGCTGATACCGGCGGTGCCGACCGCGTTCGGCCATGAGCGAGCCCCCTCGACATGCGTCAGGAGCGGCAAAAGTAAGCGTGCGGAACAGGCCAGGACAAGACGGCAACCGGTCGCTCCGAAACGGCGGTTGAGCGGTGCAACGCAGGGGGCGGGCGCGTCGTCCCGGCACCGGGCGCGGGGGCGGGCGGAGCCGGTCCGGGCCGTACTTCGTGCAGTGGGCCACCGACCCGACGCAGTAGAGAGGGCGAGTCGGCCCGTTCCACGCCGCCCTCCCGCGGCGTCGCGGCGGGCCGGCCGGCCCGCGCGGAACGCCCGCGCGGGGCCCGTTCGACGGCACGGACGTCCGCTCGGCGGCGCGGCGCAAAACGTTCGACGGCCGTCGATGCGCCGATTCCCGAGGCAGCGACCGGTCCGGAGGCCGTCGACGGGCCGGCCGCGCCCCGGCCACGGCCTCCGGTCGCACGGACGGGTCCGTGCGACCTCCGCGGGCGGCGCACGACGCGGCCCGGCGTTCCCGTGCGCACCCACCCACCACACGTCAGGATGGCAGGGGGCAATACTGGCCGAGCAGGACCGGCAACACTGACGAGCACGACTGGCAACACCGATTCCAGGATCCTTAGGAGCCAACCGTATGAGCACTTCAGCCCAGATCGGCGTCACGGGTCTCGCGGTCATGGGGCGCAATCTCGCCCGCAACTTCGCGCGCAACGGCTACACGGTCGCCGTGCACAACCGCACCGTGGCGCGGACGAACGCGCTGGTCGAGGAGTTCGGCCACGAGGGCGAGTTCGTGGCGGCCGAGACCGCGAAGGACTTCGTGGCCGCGCTGGAACGGCCGCGACGCCTGGTGATCATGGTGAAGGCGGGCGATCCGACCGACGCGGTGATCGAGGAGTTCGCCCCACTCCTGGAGCCGGGCGACATGATCATCGACGGTGGCAACGCGCACTTCGCCGACACCCGGCGACGCGAGCGCGCCCTGCGCGAGCAGGGCATCCATTTCGTGGGCACGGGCGTCTCCGGCGGCGAGGAGGGCGCGCTGCACGGGCCGAGCATCATGCCGGGCGGTTCGAAGGAGTCGTACGCGTCGCTCGGACCGATGCTGGAGAAGATCTCCGCGAAGGCGAAGGACGGGGCGCCCTGTGTGACGCACGTCGGCCCCGACGGCGCCGGACACTTCGTGAAGATGGTCCACAACGGCATCGAGTACGCGGACATGCAGCTGATCGGCGAGGCGTACCAGCTGCTGCGCGACGTCGCCGGGTACTCCCCCGCGCAGATCGCCGAAATCTTCCGCACCTGGAACACCGGCCGGCTCGACTCCTACCTGATCGAGATCACCGCCGAGGTGCTGTCGCACGTGGACGCGGCGACGGGCCAGCCGTTCGTCGACGTCGTCCAGGACCGGGCGGAGCAGAAGGGCACGGGCCGTTGGACCGTGCAGATCGCCCTGGACCTCGGCGTGCCGGTGTCCGGCATCGCGGAGGCGGTCTTCGCGCGCTCCCTGTCCGGGCACGCCGACCTGCGCGCCGCCTCGCGCGGGCTCGCCGGTCCGAAGGCCGAGCAGCTCGACGAGGCGGAGGCCGCGGCCTTCGCCGACCGCGTGGAGCAGGCGCTGTACGCGTCGAAGATCGTCTCCTACACGCAGGGCTTCCACGAGATCCAGGCGGGCAGCGACGAGTACGACTGGAACATCGACCTGGGCGCCGTCTCGTCCATCTGGCGCGGCGGCTGCATCATCCGGGCGGCCTTCCTGGACCGGATCCGGGCCGCCTACGACGCCCGGCCCGACCTGCCCAGCCTGCTGTCGGACGAGACCTTCGCCCAGGAGATCGCCGCGGCCCAGGACGACTGGCGCGAGGTGCTCGTCGCGGCCACCCGCCAGGGCGTGCCCACGCCGGGCTTCTCCGCCGCCCTCGCCTACTACGACGCGCTGCGCGCCGAGCGGCTGCCCGCCGCCCTCACGCAGGGGCAGCGGGACTTCTTCGGGGCGCACACCTACCGGCGGACCGACCGGGAGGGTTCGTTCCACACGCTGTGGGGCGGGGACCGGTCGGAGGTCGAGGCGTAGCACGCGGGCATCGTCGCGGCAGCGCACGCCGGTGTGCCGCCGTCCGACGCCGGTGCAGGTGCACGCCGGTGCAGGTGCTGACGTCGGTGCCGGTGCAGGTGCCGGTGCTGACGCCGGTGCCGGTGCCGGTGCTCCAGGGTGCGCCGAGGGGCGCCGACCCGTCACGGAAGCCGTCACGTGCCTCGTCCCGGGGCCGGGGCGGCTTCTCCGCGTCCGGGGCCGGGGACGACCGAGGGGTTGACGTGGGCCACGGGGGCGGGGGCATCCGGTCCGATTGATCCGGCCGGGCCGGTCGGGCCGGATGCGCCGGATGTGCCGTACGCATCGGCCGAGTCGGCCGCCTCGGCCGAGTGGGCCGCCTCGGCCGAGTCGGTCGCCTCAGGCGAGTTGATCGCCTCACCCGCCCTCGCCGACTCATGCGGCTCGATCGCCTCAGGCGCCCCTGCCGGCTCGGGCGTGCCCGTCGGCTCGGGCGTGCGCGTCGGCCCGGGCGTACCCGTCGGCCCGGGCGTACCCGTCGGCCCGGGCGTACTCGTCGGCCCGGGCGTGCGCGTCGGCCCGGGCGTACCCGTCGGCCCGGGCGTACCCGTCGGCCCGGGCGTGCGCGTGGGCCCTGGCGAACCGGCCCGCTCGGGCGGCGCTGTCGGCTCCGGTCCCGTGGTCGGCTCCGGTGGGTTGGATGCGACCAGTTCAGCCAGGAGCCGGTTGCGGAGCGGCATCAGCCGGCTGTCGCCGGTGTAGCCGCGATGGCCCTCGATCGGCGGGAACACCGGCGCCTCCCGCGTACGCCGGTACGCGCCCGGCCCCCCGTCCGCGCCCTCCGCGTCGTCGGCCCAGCGGACGTCCACGTCCTCGATGCCGACGGGTCCGCCCAGCGGGTCGGTGTCGCGCCAGACGTTGATCCATCCGGCCAGCCCGGGGCGCTCACCGCGCGGGCCGAGCGCGTCGATCGACTCGACGCAGACGAAGGCGGGGTAGTTGCGGGAGAAGAACATGCCGACGGGACAGCCCGTGGTGATCAGCGCGATCCGCGCGCGCAACGCCGCGTCCAGCTGCCACACGGCCGCCATCACCAGGACGGTGCCCATGGAGTTGGCCCGGACGAGGACCCGGCCGCGCTCGTCCTTCAGCAGCACGTGCAGCCGGTGGACGAGTTCGGGGACGGCCCTGACCGTCCAGGACGGCGGCGCGAAGGGGTGCGCGGCGCGCGGCCAGAACGCCCCGAACGCCCAGGCGAGACCGGCGTTCTGACGCATGTCGGAGCGGATGGCCAGCGTCCGGAACGCCAGCAGCATCAGCGCGGCCAGCCCGGCGAGCAGGGGGATGCTCAGCGAGCCCAGCGCCCCGGCCGCGAGGTCGCGCGCGTCCCGCAGCCCCGGCCGGATCCCCAGCGGGAAGTAGAACGCTCCGGTGACGGCCACGACGAGGACCGCGGCGGTGCCCATCATCCAGTCCGCCTCGCGCAGCAGATAGGTGTGCTTACGCCGGGCGGCCCTGAGTTCGTGCAGGTGCCGCCGGTCGTCGCGTTCCTCCCGGGAGTCCGCCCGGTACGCGCGGACGAACCGCTTCACCAGGCCCGGCCCCGGCCGTCCGCCGGGCCCCGGAGCGGCGGGCCCGGCGACGTGGACGAACCAGACGAGGGCGAACACGACCGCGCCGCACACCGCACTGAGCACCAGCACGGGGGCGAGGACCATGCCCATGACGTCCACCGGCTGGGGCACGTCGGTACGCCTGCCGGGCCGTGCGAGCCAGGACCCCGTCCACTGGGAGGAGGCCGTCGTGTAGAGCCAGGCCACGAAGCAGGCCAGGACCGCCATGGCCGGTCCCCCGAGGCCGAGCAGCGCCATGCCGCGCCGTGTCCCGGCCACCGGCAGCACGACGGAGGCGAGGGTCAGCAGGCAGACGCCGAACGCCTGGACGAGCAGCAGCACCGTCGACTGCACCTGCATCCCGGGCAGCACCCGGTCCACGGTCCAACGCCGGTCGGGGACCAGGCAGTAGAGCACCGCGGCCACGTTGACGCAGGCGCAGAGGACGCCCGCGACGATCGGATAGTGCGTGGGCCACAACGGGAAGTACCGCCCACCGCCCCGGCGTTCGCCGATCTTCCCCCGGACGAGCGGGATCCGCTCCAGGAGCCGCGACCGGAGCGAGGACGGAGGCAGCGGCACGCAGGTCTTGCGGTGCACCCAGGGGACGGAGATCAGCAGGACCAGGGTCATGAACAGGATGACCGCGAACAGGGCGCGGCCGAGGCCCTCGGGGCCGTTCCCGCGGAGGTCCTGGTGCAGCGGGGTCCAGGTGAGCAGTCCCGCGGTGGTGAGGAGTCCGGCCCACACGTGCTGGGCGGCCATGCCGGGGTCGCGGCGGTTGTGCTCCCAGAATCCGGGCAGCTCCAGCGGGTGGCCGTCCTCGCCCTTCCCGGCCCGCTGCAGCCGGGCCCGCTCGGCCTCCTCCTCCGACACGGTCTCCAGTACCGGCAGATACTCCTGCTTGGTGTCGCGGGCCGCGAGCAGCAGGACGAACACGACGAGAGCGGGGGCCAGGGCGGCCACCACGAATCCCCACTGGGGTCCCGCGGTGTCCCAGGAGCGAAGGATGCGGACGGCCGGATTGTCGGCGGCGCACACGTCCTGGCCGGCCTGCGGGCTGCACTGCCAGGCGAACTGGTCCATCGCCAGCTGGCCGACCGTGCCCACCACCAGCACCGTGAGCGAGAGCGCCAGCAGCCGGGCGCCGAACTCGTAGACCCCGCCCGCCAGTTTGCGCCAGCGCTTGTCCTTGCCGCAGGGCCAGCGCGGCTGCATCCACGCCACGAGGTTGATGAGCAGGAAGGGCATCAGGAACAGCCACAGCGCGCGGGACGCGCCCCCGATGGTGAGCCGCGTCCAGTCGTAGACCTCGCGCACGACCTTGTGGGGTGCCTTGTTCAGGTCGACCACGGTCCGGTACAGGCCGGCCTTCTCGTCGCCGCTGACCCTCCCGACGGTCGCCGGAGGCCGGATCAGCCGCTCCCGGTCGACGGGTCCGAGTCCGGGCACCAGCAGCTCCACGACCTCCACCCGCGCCGGACGCCCCCGGGCCCCGCCTTCATGCCCGGCTTCCGCTCCACCGGCACCTTCATGCCCGGCTGCCGCTCCACCGGCGCCGGTGCCTCCATGCCCGGCTTCCGCGCGGGTGCCCTCCAGCCCCGTGACTCCGGCGCCGCTGGCCTTCACGCGGGCCGCTCCGGCCTCCGTCGCACCGGTGCCGTCGGCGTCCGTGACCTCGGCGCCCCCGGCCTCCGCACCGCCCGCGCCCGTGCGCGCCACGTCCCCCATCGCGGACCCCCGTCCCCGTACCACACGCCCCTCGGGGACACGTCGTACGCGCCCCTGGAGACCACGTTGACAGGGACCGGGCGGTCACGCAATGGAGTTGTGGGATGAGAAATACTCACCCTCTGTTAGGCAAGCCTCGGCTTCCGCCCCCGCTGCGGGGCGTCGGCCCGTGCCCGGGGCCGGACTCGGTTCAGGAGATCGGCCCGGGCTGCGGATCCGGTTCCGGTACCGGGTCGGGGCCCGGCGGTTTCGGGATCGGGGACGGGGTCGGCACGGGCTCGGGTCCGGGGTGCGGACCCGGGTCGGGGACGGGGTCGGGGAAGGGCTGCGGGCGGTCGGGGCCCGGCCCCGGGGTGGGTCCCGGCTTCACCGGGTCGGGGAACGGATGCGTCATGGTGTCCTCCAGCCAGTCGGTACGTCGGCCCTGGACTTGTCCCACGCGTACCCTGCACCGGCGCACCCACTCACCCCGTCGCGTGAGGGATGGGCAACCAGGTGGGTCTGGTCGGCGCCCGCTCAGCCGACACTCCGCGGGGCGCGCACGGCGCCCGCTCAGCCGACACTCCGCACGGCGCGCACGGCGCCCGCTCAGCCGACACTCCGCGCGGCCCGCACGGCGCCCGCCCCCGCGGCGAGACCCGGCCGCGGACTCGACAGCACGGGGACCGAGGTGCCGGTCAGCCGCTGGGCCGGGGCCATGGAGGCCTGGGCGAGGACGATCGCGTCGGCCCCGGTGACCGCGTCGGCGGCCCGGGCCACGGCGCCGGCGTAGCCGTCCGTGTCACCTGCCTCGAAGAGGGCCCACGCGTCCCCGGCGAGCACGGTGCGCACGTCCACGGGACGCCCGGCGCGGCGCGCCTCCTCCTCGACGAGGGCGACGGTCGGCGAGAAGGTGCTCTCCACCGTGGCGAGGACGACGATCCGGGCGCCCGCGGCGACCGCGGCGGCGGCCATCGGACGGTCGACGCGGAGCACCGGCAGCTCGGCGCCCGCGTCCTCCGCGACCGCGCCGATCGTCGAGCAGGTGCAGAGCACGGCCCGCGCACCGTCGGCGAGGGCCGCGTCGAGTGCGGCCCGCACCGCCGCGGCCACCGAGTCGGGCCCCTCGGCCCGGGCACGGGCCAGCAGTTCCTCGGACACCGTGTGCCGCAGCTCCAGCCCGGGGTGGTCCTGGTCGCGCAGCGCCTCGAACACGGGGATGTGCGCGGGCGAGGTGTGCAGCAGCGCGAGCGGCCCGGGCCACTCCGGCCCCGTAGCGAGCGGTCCGGGCCCTGCGCCGAGCGGTCCGGGCCGCGTCATCAGAACCGTCCCGGATGCGCCTTGAGCCACTGGACCGCCGACTTGAGCAGCTCCGGGTCGGCCGCCGGTGCCTCCTCGGGGTGCCGGGCCGCCCACTTCACGACGTACGGGCACAGCGGAGCGACGACCACGCCCTCACGTCCGGCGATCGTGTACAGCTCCCGGGCGAGCGAGCCCGCGATGCCCTTGCCCTCGTGCTCCGGCTCCACGATGGTGTGCACCGGGACGAGCGCCCGTGCGGGAGTCTCGAGGACGAAGTACTCGATGTGGCCGACCACTTCCTCCCCGGCGAACGCCTCCAGCCGGCCGGCCTCCCGGTCGTCGCGGATCTCGATGTCACTCATGGACGCTCCTCGGGTCGTCGCGGCCTCGGTCGCTCTGTCCTGCTGCCCTCGGCCGGGTTCAGGCGGAGACAGCCTGCGGGCTGCGCTCCTGGTCCGAGCCCGGCACCGGCGCCGACGGATCGGTGCCGAGGTCCACGATGCGGTTGTCGCCGTCCACGTGCACGACCCTCGGCCGCAGCGCCCGCGCCTCGGCGTCGGAGACCTGAGCGTAACTGATGATGATCACCAGATCGCCCGGGTGGACGAGGTGGGCGGCCGCTCCGTTGATGCCGACGACTCCGGAGCCGCGCTCCCCCTCGATGACGTACGTCTCGAGCCGGGCGCCGTTGGTGATGTCCACGATGTGGACGAGCTCGCCGGGGAGCAGATCGGCGGCGTCGAGCAGGTCGGCGTCGATGGTGACCGATCCGACGTAGTGCAGGTCGGCCTGGGTGACGGTGGCGCGGTGAATCTTGGACTTGAACATGGTGCGCAGCATTCAGAACTCCCGACATTCGCTCCCTGCCCGCTTTCTGCAGGTCAAGGGCTGTTCTTTGAGGCTACAACAGCGTGCTGCCCAGCTGAGGTTCGGCTGCGGGCCGGGCGTCGTCCCGACCGCCGGCCGGCCTAGTCGACACCGCGTCGGTCGCGGACCGTCACCTCACCCGCACACGCAACCGGACCAGGGTATGGACACCCCCGCCACAGCCGCACCGAGATCTGCGTCACGGACGCGGGGTCCGCGTCGGGCCCCGTCCGGGTTCACCCGGCGAACTCCCGTATCACCGTGTTCCGGAAGACGGCCGGCCCGCCGATGGTGAACAGCGCCAGCCGGTCGTCGATCAGGTACGGGAACACCTCCGACGAATGCACATGGCGCCCGTCGTCGACGAACATCTCCACGGACGTGCGGTCGACGAGGATCCGCAGCCGCACGGTGCGCGCCGACGGGTCGAAGGGGCTGTGGCTCTCCTGCCACCTGCCGGAGGCGTCGGGGTTCACCGTGGAGCGGCGGTTGAGGAAGGCGAAGTCGGTGTAGATCCCGGCGTCGACATGCCGTCCGCCGTCGGGGGAACGGCGCACCTGCACGCCCGCGCCGGTGAGCCGGTCCCAGGTGATCTCGCAGGACAGCTCGTAGGAGGTGCCCCGGTAGGTGAGGACCTTCGTGCCGTCGACCGCCACGTCGCCGAGGTCCACCGTGCGCGAGACCTGGGAGGCCAGCGCGGGGACGGGTCGTGAGGCGAGGTGGTAGGTGCCGCCGGTGTCCTTGCGCAGGGTGATCTCGCGGACGATCGAGTCGGTGCCGTTGAAGCCGTCGCAGTCGATGGTGGGGGTGGTGTTCGCGTAGTCCCAGTTGTTGAGCCAGCCGATGGCGTGCCGCGTCGTCTCGTCGAGCGTGCCGTGCGCGTCCCGCTTCTCGAAAGTGACGGCGCCGTACCAGTCCCAGCCGTGGTCCAGCCACTGGGGATCGCCCGCGTCGGCGGTGAACGTCGTGCCGTCGAACGAACCGGTCCAGTACGCGTAGGTGTTGGGAAGTCCCGAGCCCTTGCCGTTGGCGCTCGCGCCCAGCACCCATTTCCGGGTGCCGTCCTGGGCGGTGATGCGGAACAGGTCGGGGCACTCCAGCACGCCGAGACCGTCCTCGACGAAGCGGCCGGCGTATGTCCACGCCTTGAGGTCGTCGGAGTGGTAGAAGCCGATCCTGTCGTTCTCGGCGAGGGCCATCACCCACCGGCCGCGCTCCGCGTCCCGGATCACCTTGGGGTCGCGGAAGTCGCGCACGCCGGGGTTGGGCAGCACCGGGTCGGTGCCGTGCGGGGTGAAACTGCGGCCGCCGTCGGTGGAGTAGTACAGGTACTGCGCCTGGTCGGTGGGGCCGTCGTGCGGCGACATCGTCACGAGGACGACGACCGCGCCCGCTCCGAAGCCCGCCGTGCCCTCCGTGTCGACGACCGCGGAGCCCGACCAGACGTCGCCGTTGGGCGTGGTGTCCTTCGGTACGGCGATGCCGCGGTCCTTGAAGGAGACCAGGTCGGAACTGGTCGCCCGGCGCCACGCGGTGCCCACGGCGCCGGCGGTGTAGTCGGCGTTGTAGAGGTAGTAGTAGTGGTATTCGCCGTCGATCCAGACCGGCCGCTGGGGGTCGTTCTTCCACTGGTCGGGAACCGTGAAGTGGTAGCGGGCACGGTAGCTCGTACAGGCCGCGGCCCCGGGCTTCGCGGTCGCCGGGGTGGCGGGCAGCAGGGCGGTCGCCGCCCCCACGGCCGATCCGGCGAACAGGCCTCTCCTGGAGATTCCACGCATCACACATCGTCCTTTTCTGCGTGACGGCACGACGAAGGCACGTCACGGCGGTTCGTGAACGGTCGGTGCAAGTGGTCCGTGGCTCCAGGACTGTAGACCTAACTCGTTAAAGGTCAAGTGCCGCCGAGACTCTTGACAGGCGCGTGACGCGCTTTTCATCATCTGGGCATCACTTTCGGCTAACACGAGTTAGGCCCATTCGATGACCGACTCGCACCTCACCCGCCGGGCCCTGTTGCGGTACGGCGCCTACGGCGCGGGGGCCGCCGCCCTGACAGGCACCGCAGCCTGCTGGGACCGGCTCACCGGAGCTGACATCCCCGGCCGCGACGACGGCTCCCTCGTCGTCGCCACCCTCGGGTCCGCCTTCGACCCGGCCGCCGTGCGCGCGCTGCGGGAGGGCTTCCGGAGCGTCCACCCCGACATCGGTCTGCGCGTCAACGCGGTGCAGGCCGTGGACTGGTCGGACTTCTTCGCGAAGATCCTCACCCAGATCGCCGCCGGCACCGCCCCCGACCTGGTCTATGTCGCCACCGAGGGCGTCCAGCTGTTCGCGAGGCAGCTCGGCGTGCCGCTGGACCGCTGGGTCCGCAGGGACGCGGCCGAACTGCGCGAGTACTTCGCCGACGTCCATCCCGCACTGGTCGAGTCGATGATGTACGAGGGGAGCCTCCACCAGCTGCCGGTCGAGTTCAACGCGGCCGACATCTACCTCAACAAGCAGGTCCTCGCCCGTGCTGGCACCGGTCTGCCGCCCGCCGACTGGACCCGCGACGACTTCACCGCGCTGCTGCGGCGGATGAAGAAGTCCAGCGACTCGCACTTCACCCCGTACTTCTGGACCAACCGCCTGTGGGGCGGCGTCGTGCCCTGGCTGTTCGCCAACGGCACCAACCTGCTCGCCGAGTCCAAGGCGCCCGGCGGCGACTGGCTCTGGGACGCCTTCTACCCGGCCGCCGAACGCCGGGGCCGCGGCGGCGGATTCCGCTGGACCACCCCGCAGGCCACCGACGACCGCGTGGCGGAGGCGTACGACTACCTCGCCTCCCTCATCAGGGACGACCTGTGCACCCGCCCCGAGGGCGGCAACGGCAGCAACCTCGTCGGCGTGTTCTCCACCGGCCGGGTCGGCGTCACGCCCGCCGGCGGCTTCTGGGCGGGCGGACTGCATCTGGCCGGCATGAAGCCGGCCGACTACGACGTCCAGTACTTCCCTCGATGGCGCACCCGGCGCATGCAGTTCGGCGCCGCCGGCTACGCCATGCTGCGCACCTCGACGAAGCAGGACGAGGCCTGGGAGTTCATCAAGTACGCGGCCCGCAAGGACACCCTGACCCGGCTGTTCAGGGCCAACCAGACGACCCCGGCACGCAGGTCGATGCTGACCGCGGAGCGCTACCGGGAGTCCGGCCCCGCGCACTGGCAGGTCTTCTACGACACCCTCGACCGGTTCCCCGACACCGGGCCGATCCCCGCGCCGCCCCAGGTCGCCGAGGTCGAGCAGGTGCTGCTCAAGCACACGGGGACCGCGCTCGCCTCGTCCGGTGCGGTGCGTCCCGCGCTGCGCCGGATGCAGGACGACCTGGAGACGGCCATGGAGCGTGACGCATGACGAACACCCGCATACCCGCCGTACGGCCGGCGTCCGCCGCTGCCCGCACCGCCGTCGCCCCGGCACGGCGCGGTGGCCGCGAGCGGGGCACGCGGCTGCTGGCGTCCTTGTTCCTGGCGCCGACGGTCGTCGGGATCGTGGTCTTCACGGTCGTCCCGATCGCCGGTTCGGTCGTCCTGAGCCTCTTCCACTGGAACGTGATCGACGATCCGCGCTGGGCCGGTCTCGCCAACTACCGTGAGACGTTCGGCGACTCGACCGTCCTGGTCTCCTTCCGCAACACCCTCGTCTTCATGGTGCTGGCGGTCGCGCTGCAACTGCTGATCGCCCTGGCCCTGGCGCTGGCCGTGAACGGGCGGATGCCGGTGTGGCTGCGCTCGGTGTTCCGCTCGGCGTTCTTCTTCCCGCTGGTGCTGTCCGCCGCGTCCGTCTCGGTGGTGATGAAGTACCTCTTCAACCAGGACTTCGGCGTGGTCAACTGGCTGCTAGGCCTGGTCGGCGTCGCCCCCGTGCCCTGGCTGACGTCGGAGCACGGGGCGATGGCCACGGTCGTCCTGGTCTATGTGTGGCAGCAGTTCGGCTTCTCCTTCCTGCTGTTCGTCGGGGGTCTGAACAACATCCCCAAGGAGGTCCACGAGGCCGCCTCGCTCGACGGCGCGACCGGTCTGCGCAAGCACCTGCACGTCACGCTCCCGCTGCTGTCGCCGACCCTGCTGGTGGCGTGCGTGGTCGGCGTCATCAACGCGCTCCAGGTCTTCGAGCAGTCGTACGTCCTCACCGACGGCGGTCCGGGCGACTCCACGCGCACGGTCGTGATGGTGATCTACGAGACCGCGTTCGAGCAGCTCCGCTTCGGCACGGCGTCCGCGGTGGGCGTGCTGCTGTTCGTGCTGATCATGGCGGTCACCGCCCTCCAGTTCCGGCTCAGCCGGCGTTTCGTCCACTACCAGTGAGCCGGGTGAGCCTTCCATGAGCCGAGCGACCCTGACCTCCAGCCGCGTGCGGTACTCCCTGGCGCCCTGGGCGCGCGCCGCCGTGCTGGCCGTGTGCGCGCTGCTGACCCTCGGGCCGGTCGTCTGGACCGTCTCCACGTCCCTGCGCACTCCGGCCGAGTCCTTCGACCTGCCGCCGACGATCGTTCCGGCGCACCCCACGACCGAGGCGTACCGGGGGGTGTTCGACCAGATCGACGTGTGGCTGCTCGCCCTCAACTCCACGCTCGTGACCGCGCTGATCGCGGTGGGGCAGATGATCACCGCGGGGCTGGCCGGATACGCCTTCGCGCGCCTCGAATTCCGTTTCAAGAAGCCGCTGTTCGGCCTCGTCCTGGCGACCATGATGGTGCCGCTCCAGGTCACGATCGTGCCGGTGTTCCTGGTCCTGAAGTCGATGGGCCTGACGGACACGCTGCTCGGGCTGATCGTCCCGGCCTTCCCGACCGCTTTCGGGACCTTCCTGATGCGCCAGTACTTCCTGGGCATGCCCAGGGACCTGGGGGAGGCGGCCATGCTCGACGGCGCGGGTCCGTGGCGGATCTTCCGGTCCGTGTACGCGCCGCTGGCCGCGCCCGGTCTCGCGATCGTCGGCGTGCTGGCCTTCAACTACCACTGGAACGAGTTCTTCCGGCCGCTGATCCTGGAGACCTCCGGCCAGAACTACACGCTGCCCCTGGGGCTGGTCTCCCTCCAGGGCAATCTCGGCACCGGTTCCGTCTCGGTGGTCCTCGCCGGAGTCGTCCTGTCCATGCTTCCCGCCGTCGCCGTGTTCGTCGTCGGCCAGCGTCCTCTCCGTGAGGGCATCACCTCCGCAGGAGTCAACCGTTGAGCCCCGCCGCTCCGTCCCGTGACCCGCACGCCCCGCGCTTCCGGGTCCGTCCGCCCGCGAACTGGATCAACGACCCGAACGGGCCTTTCCGTTGGCGCGGTCGCTACCACCTCTTCTACCAGCACAACCCGGACGCCCCGGTGCACGCGAACGTGCACTGGGGCCACGCCTCCACCCCCGATCTCGCGCACTGGGAGCACCATCCGGTCGCGCTCGCGCCGACACCCGGCGGCCCGGACGAGGCGGGCTGCTGGTCGGGCTGCGTGGTCGACGACGACGGCGTTCCCACCGCCGTCTACACGGGAATCGACCACGCGCACACCGGACTCGGCGCCGTCTGTCTGGCCCGCGCCGCCGACCCCGACGACGACCGGCTGGTCGCGTGGCGGCCGCTGCCCGCGCCCGTGGTGCCCGGACCGCCCGCGGGACTGGACGTGGTGATGTTCCGCGACCCGTTCGTCTTCCGGTACGGCGGGCGGCGCTGGGCGCTGGTCGGGGCGGGCCACGCGGACGGCACCCCCTCGGTGCTGCTCTACGACTGTGACGACCTGACGGCGTGGCGGTTCGCCGGGGTCCTCCTGGACGGCAACGACCCCGTGGCCGCAGGCCTGTTCGGCGACGGTGCGGTCGGCTGGGAGTGCCCCCAGCTGTTCGCCGCCCGCGGCGGGGAGTGGGTGCTCGTCGTCTCGCTGTGGGACGGGGATCCGTGCGCCAGCGGCTATCTGACGGGTCGTCTGAAGGAGGACGGCGAGGGTGGTCTGCACCTGGTGACGCGTTCGGGCGGCAGGTTCGACCAGGGGCGCGACTTCTACGCGCCGGCCGTGCTCCAGGACGCGGGGCGGGTCCTGGTGTGGGGGTGGTCGTGGGAGGCACGCGGGCGGACCGACACCGAGCGGAGCGGCTGGGCCGGTGTCCTGACGGCGCCCCGGGTCGTGGACCTGCACCCCGACGGCTCCCTGCGGGTCGCCCCGGCGCCGGAACTCGAACTGCTGTGCGCGGACGAGCCGTTCGTCACCGGTACCGGAGGGCCGAGCCCGCTTCCCGAGGCGTACGACCTGAGCGTGTCGGCCGGTTCACGGGCCACGGTCTCGCTGCTGCGATCCGTCGCCGGAGCGGAACTGACGGTCCGTCTGGACCCGGACGAGGGCACGGTGGTCCTGGACCGCGGCGGCTGGCCGCGCCCCGGGAGCACGGCGCCCCTCGTGCTGGCGGCGCCGCATCCGCGGACCACCGTACGGATCCTCGTGGACGGCTCCCTGGTCGAGCTCTTCGTCGACGACCGTGCCGTGGCCACCGAACGGGTCTACCGGCGCGACGACGACACCGCCGAGCTCACCGTGACCGGGGCGGACGCCGACGTCACGGGGTGGGCGCTGGTCCCACCGACGCGCGGCTGATCAGCGGGCAGGCGAGCCGCCGTACGGTCGCCGGGGGCGTGCGTCCGGAGTCGATCGCGTCGAGGAGCAGCCGGGCCGCGGCCTCACCCATCGCCCGGTGCGGCAGCCCCACCGTGGTCAGAGGCGGGGTGAGGAAGGCCGACATGTGCTCCTGGTCGTCGTAGCCGATCACCGACAGCTCGTCGGGGACGGCGATCCCGAGCCGGGTCGCGGCGTGCAGGACGCCCGCCGCGACCCGGTCGTTGTAGCAGAAGATTCCGGTCGGCCGCCGGTCCCGGCCGGCGCCTTCGAGCAGTCGCAGAGCGCCCTCGTAGCCGCCGGAGATCTCCCCGCCGGTCCGTACCACCCACTCCTTGGGGACGGTGATCCCCTCGGCCCGCAGGGCGTCCCGGAAGCCGCGCAGCCGTTCGGTCGACGCGATGTCGTCGAGGCCGCCCACCAGGCCGACCCGGCGGTGCCCCTGGTCGAGGAGGAGCCGGGCCGCCGTGCGGCCACCGGCCCGCTCGGCGGGGACGACGGCGGGCAGGGAGTCGTCGTCCGGCAGGCAGTTGGCGAGGACCGAGTGGGTGCGGTGCAGGCCCTCGGGGACCCGGACCCGGCGCAGCGACATGGCGGCGTAGATGATGCCGTCCACGCGGCGGTCGAGGAGTTCGGCGACCGCCGCCTCCTCCTTGGCGGGGTCCCCGCCGGAGTCCACGGTCAGGACCAGGTTCTCGCTGCCCCAGGCGGTCTCCATGGCACCGCGCAGGAGCCGGCCCGCGAAGGGCGAGGAGGCGATCTCGTCGGTGACCAGGCCGAGCACCGAGGTACGGCGGCGGCGCAGGCCGCGTGCGACGGGGTCGGGGCGATAGCCGAGCTGTGTGGCGGCCTGCCGGATGCGTTCCTGGGTGGCGGGCGAGAGGTTGCCCTCGGCCCGGCCGTTGAACACGAAGGACACGGCGGTGTGCGACACGCCGGCCAGTCGCGCGACGTCCTTCGAGGTCGGTCGCGCGGGTCCCGTCGTGGTTCGCTCCTCGGCGCCGCCCATGCCGTCCGCCGCTCCTCCCCCGCCCAGCGTGTCGATCACTGCTCACCCTATCCGTGACGCCGGGCGCGGGACATGGGGACGGTGGGGTCGCGCCCCCGGCGACGGGGCGCGACCCCACACGGCCCGGCCGGTGCCGCGGCGGCCACCGGCTCACCCGCCGCGGCACCCGTGCCGGGGGCGGGCCGCCGCGGCGGTCACGGCCACTGTCCGCCGCCGGGACCGCGGGGCCGGCCGCTGCACCAGCAGGCCACAGTCCCGCCCGTCGCGGCACCGGTGCCGCGAGCCCACCCGTCGCGGCGGCCACGGCCACGGCCGTCCTTGTGCCTGAGCCACGGGCCGGCCGCCGTGGCGGTTACGCCACAGCCTCGCCCGCAGCCTCGATGTCCTGTACGTCCGCGTCCCGCGGTGCCTCGTTCACCGCGTGCTGGTCGAACTGCGTCCGGTACAGCTCCGCGTACCGGCCGCCGGCCTCCAGCAGTTCGTCGTGCGTGCCGCGTTCCACGATCCGTCCCGCCTCGACGACGAGGATGACGTCGGCGGCCCGCACGGTCGAGAGCCGGTGGGCGATCACCACGGCGGTGCGCCCTTCCAGCGCCTCGGCGAGCGCCTCCTGGACGGCTGCCTCCGAGGTGTTGTCGAGATGGGCGGTGGCCTCGTCGAGGATGACGACGCGCTGACGGGCCAGCAGCAGGCGGGCGATGGTCATGCGCTGGCGCTCGCCCCCGGAGAGCCGGTAGCCGCGTTCGCCGACCACCGTGTCCAGGCCGTCGGGCAGGGAACGGACGAGTGCGTCGAGGCGGGCACGGCGCAGCACGTCCCACAGTTCGTCCTCGCTCGCGGACGGGCGGGCCAGCAGCAGGTTCTCGCGGACCGAGTCGTGGAACAGGTGCCCGTCCTGGGTGACCATGCCGAGGGTCTCGCGCATCGTCACGGCGCTCAGGTCGCGGACGTCGACGCCGCCGACCCGGACGGCGCCGTCGTCGGTGTCGTAGAGGCGCGGCAGCAGCTGCGCGATGGTCGACTTGCCCGCGCCGGAGGAGCCGACGAGCGCGACGGTCTGCCCGGGTTCGGCGCGGAACGAGATGCCGTGCAGGACTTCGGCGCCGCCCCGGGTGTCCAGCGCGGCGACCTCTTCGAGGGAGGCGAGGGAGACCTTGTCGGCCGACGGGTAGGTGAAGCGGACGCCGTCGAACTCCACGGACGCGGGTCCCTCGGGCAGGGTGCGGGCGTCCGGTTTCTCCTCGATGAGCGGCTTCAGGTCGAGGACCTCGAAGACGCGCTCGAAGCTGACCAGGGCGCTCATGACCTCGACGCGTGCTCCGGCGAGCGAGGTGAGCGGCGCGTACAGGCGGGTCAGCAGCAGCGCCAGCGAGACGACGGCGCCCGGTTCCAGGGAGCCGCGCAGCGCGAACCAGCCGCCGAGTCCGTAGACGAGGGCGAGGGCCAGCGCGGAGACGAGCGTCAGGGCGGTGATGAACGTGGACTGCGCCATCGCCGTGCGGACGCCGATGTCCCGTACGCGCCGGGCGCGTGCCGCGAACTCGGTGGACTCCTCCTCGGGCCGCCCGAAGAGCTTGACGAGCGTCGCGCCGGGTGCGGAGAAGCGCTCGGTCATCCGGGTGCCCATGGCGGCGTTGAGGTCGGCCGCCTCGCGCTGGAGCCTGGCCATGCGGCCGCCCATCCGCCGTGCGGGCGCCACGAACACCGGCAGCAGCACGAGCGCGAGCAGGGTGATCTGCCACGACAGGGTGAGCATGACGACGAGGGTGAGCAGCAGCGTCACGAGGTTGCCGACCACTCCGGACAGGGTGTTGCTGAAGGCGCGCTGGGCGCCGATGACGTCGTTGTTGAGACGACTGACGAGCGCGCCCGTACGAGTGCGTGTGAAGAACGCGACCGGCATGCGCTGCACATGATCGAACACAGCCGTCCGCAGATCGAGGATGAGTCCCTCGCCGAGCGTCGACGAGAGCCAGCGGCCGAGCAGCCCGAGCGCCGCCTCGGCGACGGCGATGACCGCGATGAGCACGGCAAGGCGGATGACGGTGTCCTCGTCGCCGCCGGACACGATGGCGTCCACGACGTGCCCCGCGAGCACCGGCGTCGCGACGGCGAGCAGCGCGGTCACCACGCTGAGGCCCACGAACTGTCCGATGCGGCGGCGGTGCGGGCGGGCGAAGGCGCCGATGCGGCGCAGCGTCGCGCGGGCGAAGGGCCGGCGCTCCTGCTGCGCGGTCATGACGCTGTGCAGCTGTGTCCAGGCTGTGGTCTCCATGCTCATGGGAGAGACGGTAGGACCTCAAGCAATGTTGAGGTCAATGACCGGGCGAAGAATCCGCCACGTTGTGCGAAAAGCATCCCGCCTTGTACGAAGAAGTCCGCGGACTTCGCGGGGAAGTCCGGTGCCGGGTCCGCACGCGTCGCACGCGCGTCCGTCAGCACGAAGGAGCCCATGAGCCCTCAGCACCGGGAAGCGGCCCCTCCCGCACCTTGCCCGGCGTGTCAGCCGCCGTCTCCGCTCCCGCAACCCCACGTTGGTGCGGTGTGGAAAACCTCTCCCGATGTGACTGCGGTACGACTCCCCCAGGGACTCCCCCGACGCTTCCCCCTGCGGCCTGCCGTCCGGCCGGCCCTGTGTCTGCTCCCGCTCGCCCTGGTCCTGGTGGTCGGGGTACGCCATCGGTCGGTGCTCGCCGAGGGCTTCGGCCATCTGGAGTCCGCCGAGTGGCCCTGGCTCCTCGCCGCGGCCGTGGCGACCTGCCTGACCTGGGTCGCGGCGGCCGTCACCCGCCAGGGAGCGGTCGTGGAGCGGCTGCCCGCACGGCGGCTGCTCGCGACCCAGTTCGCGGCGGGCGCGGCCAACCACCTGCTGCCGACGGGCCTGGGCGCCAGCGCGGTCAATCTGCGGTTCATGACGGTGTGCGGCGTGCCCCTCGCCCGCTCGTCGGCCGCGCTCGCGCTGTACATGCTGGCGGAGTCCATCGCCCGGATCGGTCTGCTCGTGGGACTGCTGATCGCGTTCCCGGGCGCGCTGCGGCTCGGCAGCCTGCTGCCCGAGGGGGCGCTCGGCCCGCTGCTGCTGTGCGTCGGCGTGGCGGCGTGCGCGGCGGTGGCGGTCCTCGTCCTCGTACGGCGGCTGCGCACGGCCGTCCTCTCCTTCGTGCGCACCGCGCTCGCCGAGGCCCGTTCGGTGCACTCGCGGCCCGCCCGGGCGCTCGCCCTGTGGGGCGGATCGCTGGCCTTCCCGCTGCTCCAGGCGGCCGGGCTGGCGGCCGTGGGGCAGGCACTGGGGCTGCCGGTCCCGCCCGCGCACATGGCGGTCGCCTATCTGGCCGCGACGGCCGCGGTCGCACTGGTCCCGACGCCGGGCGGGATCGGTTCGGTGGAGGCCGCGCTGGTCGTCGCCCTCGTCGCGGCGGGCGGCCCGGCCGCCGTGGCGACGGCGGTGGTCCTGGCGTACCGGATCATCACGGTGTGGCTGCCGCTGCTGCCCGGGGCGCTGACGCTGGGCGCGCTGGTCCGCTGGAAGGTGATCTGAGCCGCCGGCGCGGGTAACCTCGGCCCGCACCGAACGCATCGTTCGAAGGAAGGGGTCCACCGATGGCCGTCCGCGTCGAACGTCAGGGGCACGTCAGCACGGTGGTCCTCTCACGGCCCGCCGCCCGCAACGCGGTGGACGGACCGACCGCCGCCGAACTCGCCGCCGCCTTCCGTGAGTTCGAGGCGGACGAGACGGCGAGGGTCGCCGTGCTCTGGGGCGAGGGCGGCACGTTCTGTGCGGGCGCGGACCTCAAGGCCATCGGCACCGAGCGCGGCAACGAGGTCACCGAGGACGGCGACGGGCCCATGGGTCCCACCCGATTGCGGCTGTCCAAACCGGTGATCGCGGCGGTCGCGGGCCACGCCGTGGCCGGAGGCCTGGAGCTGGCGCTCTGGTGCGATCTGCGGGTCGCCGAGGAGGACGCCGTCTTCGGCGTGTTCTGCCGGCGCTGGGGTGTGCCGCTCATCGACGGCGGGACGGTACGGCTGCCCCGTCTCATCGGCACCAGTCGCGCGATGGACATGATCCTCACCGGGCGGGCGGTGCCCGCACGCGAGGCGTTCGAGACGGGCCTCGCCAACCGCCTGGTCCCGACCGGCCGGGCCCGCGCGGAGGCGGAACTCCTCGCCGCCACGATCGCCGACTTCCCGCAGGCGTGCCTGCGCAGCGACCGCGCCTCGGTCCTCGACCAGGAGGGACTGGTCGAGAAGGCCGCCATGCGCACGGAACTCCTGCACGGCATGGGCGTGCTGGCCGAGAGCCAGGAGGGAGCCGCGCGCTTCAGCGCGGGCGCGGGCCGCCACGGTTCCTTCGACCCGGCCTGACACAAGCTCACCACCCCGATGTCCGGGGTGGGCGGGCACGGACCGGCCGGAAGCGCCGGGCCGTCGCCGGTGGCGGTCCGGACGCAGAAGCCGGTTTCCGCCCGGGTGTCGTCGCCCTGACGTCGAGGCCGGTAGCGTGCCGGGCGCTCCGGACATCGAGGCCGGTACCGTCCCGCACGCTCTGGACGTCAAGGCCGGTACCGTCCCGCGTGCTCCGACCGCCAAGGCCGGTTCCGTTCGGGGGTGGTGACGGGTGGACAGCCGGATGCGGCAGGATGAGCGCTCGCCCCGGACGGCGAACACCGGTCCGGGCGTGATCGTGCATTCCCGGATTCGAGCAGGTGGCAAGTGACGACACAGCGCATTCGGCCCGCGGGCCCTCTCCCCGGTCCCGGACACGAGGGAGGTCACCGGTGAAACGCGCCCTCACCCTGGACGACCTGATGGTCGCGGGCATAGCCGTCGCCGCCGGCCTGCTGGCGGCGTTCCTTCTACGAGTACTGCTGCGCTGGCTGGGCAAGCACGCCGAGCGCACGCGGTGGGGCGGCGACGACGTCATCGTCGACGCGCTGCGCACCCTGGTGCCCTGGGCGGCGTTCGCCGGCGGTGTCGCGTCGGCCGCCGCGGTGCTGCCGCTGACCTCGGTCGTCGGACGCAACGTCAACCGGTCCCTGACCGTGCTGCTCATCCTGGTCTCGACGGTGACGGCGGCGCGGGTGATCACCGGACTGGTCCGGGCCGTGGCGCAGTCCCGTTCGGGCGTCGCGGCGTCGGCGACCATCTTCGTCAACATCACCAGGGTGCTGGTGCTGGCGATGGGATTCCTCGTCGTCCTCCAGACGCTGGGCATCTCGATAGCCCCGCTGCTCACGGCGTTGGGCGTGGGCGGTCTTGCGGTGGCCCTCGCCCTCCAGGACACCCTCGCCAACCTCTTCGCCGGTGTGCACATCCTGGCGTCGAAGACGATCCAGCCCGGCGACTACATCCGCCTCAGCAGCGGTGAGGAGGGCTACGTGGTCGACATCAACTGGCGCAACACCACGGTCCGTCAGCTCTCCAACAACCTGGTCATCATCCCCAACGCCCAGCTCTCCGGCACCAACATGACCAACTTCACCCGGCCCGAGCAGCAGATGACGCTGACGGTCCAGGTCGGCGTCGGCTACGACAGCGACCTGGAGCACGTGGAGCGGGTGACCAGCGAGGTCGTGACGGAAGTGATGACCGAGATCACCGGTGCCGTGCCGGACCACGAACCCGCCGTGCGCTTCCACACCTTCGGCGACTCCCGGATCGGCTTCACGGTGATCCTCGGGGTGGGCGAGTTCAGCGACCAGTACCGGATCAAGCACGAGTTCATCAAGCGCCTGCACAAGCGCTACCGGGAGGAGGGCATCCGCATTCCGGCGCCCGCACGCACGGTCGCTCTGCAACCCGGTGGACCGGGCGTCCCCGAGGCCGGCATCCCCGAGGCGGGCATCCCCCACCAGCGCGAGGCCACGAAGCTGCCGTAGCCAGGACGTACGGCCACGGCACGGCCACGGAGCCGGGCGGAACGCGTCCGCCCGGCTCCTGTCCGCTCAGAGCGTGGCGGACGCGTCGTGGTAGTGGCCGCTCCCGCGGTTGCGGGGAGCGACGAAGCCCGGGATCACCGGGGTGACCGTCCAGTCGGGATGGTTCGGCATGCGCGGCGTCCTGGTGCCGTACAGCCAGTCCCCGAGGAAGCCGGTCTGGTCCTGGCCGGAGACCTCGGAGGCGACCGCCATGTAGTCCTGGGTGGTCGCCGCGGAGTTGCGGTGGCGCTCCAGGAAGGTGCGTTCGATGCGGTTGAAGACGTCCTCGCCGACGGCCTCACGCAGCGCGTACAGGACCAGCACGCCGCCCAGGTAGCGCTGGCTGTCGAAGAGGTTCGCGGCGTTCGGCGCGGCGACCGGCCCGGAGCTCTGCCGCCACTGGTCGCCCCTGGCGTAGGTGTCCTTCATGCGGGCTTCCATGGTGGTCAGGCCGAGGGAGTCGGGCCAGCCGCGCTCGTAGCGGTAGAGCAGCCCATAGAAGTCGGCGTGGCCCTCGTTGAGCCACAGGTCGGCCCAGCTGGCCGGGCTGACGCTGTTGCCGAACCAGGAGTGGACCAGCTCGTGCATCATGTGCGAGCCGATCTTCTTCTCCTCCTGGAGCAGGAAGTTCGGCTTGTAGAGCGTCAGCGTCTGCGTCTCCAGGCCGGTGAAGTCGAAGGCGTTCGGATCGTCCGAGTTGCACGGCAGCAGGCCGTACGTCTCGAAGGGGTACGCGCCGAGCCGCTGTTCCAGCCACTCCAGCAGGCCGGGGGTCAGGGCGAGCGCGGGTTCGAGCGCGGCGGCCCGTGCGGTCGGCACCACGTCGCGCAGCGCCAGGCCGTTCGGTCCCTGCCGTGAGGTGACGGTGTAGTCGCCGACCGTGATCTGGACGAGTTCGGTGGCGATCGGGGAGCGGGAGCGGTAGGTGTACGCGGTCCGGTCGCCGCCGAGGCTCTCCGTGCGCACCAGGGTGCCGCTCGCGACTCCGCGCAGCGTGCCGGGCACGGTGACGCGGAAGGTGAAGGACGCCTTGTCCGTGGGGTGGTCGTTGCACGGGAAGACGGTGTGCGCGGAGTTCGGCTGCGGGCACACGGCGAACCCGTCGGGCGTCGGGACCCACGCGGTGTGCGCGAGCTTCCTGGCCGGGTCGGCCGTGTACTCGACGCAGACGGTGACCCGGGCCCGGTCCGGCAGGATCCGGGCGGGCGTGACGCGCAGCTTCTCCTCCACCTGCTCGAAGACGGCGGGCGCGCCGCCGACGCGTACGGAGCGGATGTCCAGGCCGAGGGCATCGAGCGAGAAGCGGGTCAGGGCCTGGGTGGTGTGCAGCGTGAGGGTCGCGGTGGCGTCCACGAGGCGGGTGGCCGCGTCGTACGCGAGGTCGAGGTGGTAGGCCGCCACGCGGTAGCCGTCGTTGCCGAGCGCCGGGAAGACGGGGTCGCCGAGGGTCTCCGCGCCCGGGGATCCCGCGCCGTCACCCCGTAAGCCCGAGGTCCGCGCGTGGGCCGCGGGCCCCGTGGCGAGCGCGGCGGCCGTGCCTATCAGTGCTGCGGCCGGGGCCGTCACTCTGGTGCGATATCTCATGGTCCGCTTTCGTTCGGACGGCCCGGGTCGGGTGCCGCGCCGTCGGATGTGGTGATCGACTGTGCTGGTCGATCCACTTGCAGTACGCGTGAGAGGAGAGTGCGGTTGCCTGCGGCACGCCTTTTCTCTGTTCACTTCTCTGTTCACATGTGGTTACTGCTGTCACCGGTGTCCCGGCCGTCACGCTCGGTCGCCATGCGCGGCCGGCGGCCCGTGAAGGCTCCGCCGCGCGGCGGACCGGAGCGGACCCCTGTCGAACCGGGGTCGCTCACGAGATATCTTGATGTCGAGCAATGTTGCAGACGTGGAGCGGAGCACCCGGTGACTGACTCGACCATCATCTATACGCACACTGACGAGGCCCCGGCCCTGGCGACGTATTCGTTCCTGCCGGTGGTCCAGGCCTACGCCTCGCAGGCCGGCGTCGCTGTGGAGACCCGCGACATCTCGCTGGCCGGGCGCATCATCGCCCTCTTCCCCGAGTTCCTCTCGGAGGGCCAGCGCATCGCGGACGCCCTGTCGGAGCTCGGTGAGCTCGCCAAGACGCCCGAGGCGAACATCATCAAGCTGCCGAACATCTCGGCGTCCATCCCGCAGCTGAAGGCCGCGATCGCCGAGCTCCAGGGGCAGGGCTACGCGCTTCCGGACTACCCGGACGACCCGAAGTCGGACGAGGAGCGCGACATCCGCGCCCGTTACGACAAGGTCAAGGGCAGCGCCGTGAACCCGGTCCTGCGCGAGGGCAACTCCGACCGCCGCGCCCCCGCGTCGGTCAAGAACTACGCCAAGACCCACCCGCACCGCATGGGCAAGTGGACCCCCGAGTCGAAGACGAACGTCACCACCATGGGTGTCGACGACTTCCGCTCGACGGAGAAGTCCACGGTGATCTCCGAGGCGGGCGCGCTCCGCATCGAGCTGGCCGGCGACGACGGCTCCACCACCGTGCTGCGCGAGTCCGTACCGGTCCGCGCCGGCGAGGTCGTCGACGCGTCCGTGATGCACGTCGCGCCGCTGCGCGAGTTCCTCACCGCCCAGATCGCCCGCGCCAAGGCCGAGGGCGTGCTCTTCTCCGTGCACCTCAAGGCCACGATGATGAAGGTCTCCGACCCGATCGTCTTCGGCCACGTGGTGCGCGCCTTCTTCCCGAAGACGTTCGCGACGTACGGCCACACCCTGGCCGCCGCCGGCCTGACCCCGAACGACGGTCTGGGCGGCATCTTCAAGGGCCTGGAGTCCCTGCCCGAGGGCGCCGAGATCAAGGCCTCCTTCGACGCCGAGCTCGCCGAGGGCCCGGAGCTGGCGATGGTCGACTCCGACAAGGGCATCACCAACCTGCACGTCCCGTCCGACGTCATCGTCGACGCCTCCATGCCGGCCATGATCCGCACCTCGGGCCACATGTGGGGCCCGGACGGCCAGGAGCACGACACCCTCGCGGTCCTGCCGGACAGCAGCTACGCGGGTGTCTACCAGGTCGTCATCGACGACTGCCGCGCCAACGGCGCCTTCGACCCGTCGACCATGGGCACCGTCCCGAACGTCGGTCTGATGGCGCAGAAGGCCGAGGAGTACGGCAGCCACGACAAGACCTTCGAGATCCCCACCACCGGCACGGTCCGTCTGGTCGACGAGGCCGGCAACGTCGTCCTGGAGCAGACGGTCTCCGCGGGCGACATCTTCCGGTCCTGCCAGACCAAGGACGCTCCGATCAAGGACTGGGTGAAGCTGGCCGTCACCCGCGCCCGCGCCACCGGCGACCCGGCGGTGTTCTGGCTCGACGAGAGCCGCGCGCACGACGCCGTGCTCATCGAGAAGGTCAAGCAGTACCTGCCGGAGCACGACACCGAGGGCCTGGACATCCGCATCCTGTCCCCCGTCGAGGCGACGAAGCTGTCCGTGGAGCGCATCCGCCGCGGCGAGAACACCATCTCCGTCACCGGCAACGTGCTGCGCGACTACCTGACCGACCTGTTCCCGATCCTGGAGCTGGGCACCAGCGCCAAGATGCTGTCGATCGTCCCGCTGATGGCGGGCGGCGGTCTGTTCGAGACCGGTGCCGGCGGCTCCGCCCCGAAGCACGTGCAGCAGCTGGTCAAGGAGAACTACCTGCGCTGGGACAGCCTCGGCGAGTTCCTCGCGCTGGCGTCCAGCTTCGAGCACCTCGCGACGACCACGGGCAACGCTCGCGCCCAGGTCCTCGCCGACACCCTCGACCGCGCCACGGCGACCTTCCTCAACGAGGACAAGTCCCCGACCCGTCGCGTCGGCGGCATCGACAACCGCGGCAGCCACTTCTTCCTGTCCCTGTACTGGGCGCAGGAGCTGGCCGCGCAGACCGACGACGCGGACCTCGCGAAGGCGTTCGGCCCGCTCGCCGAGACGCTCACCGCGCAGCAGCAGGCCATCGTCGACGAGCTGATCGCGGCCCAGGGCTCCCCGGCCGAGATCGGCGGCTACTACCAGCCCGACCCCGCCAAGGCCGCCGCGATCATGCGCCCGTCGGCGACCTGGAACGAGGCGCTGGCGACCCTCGCCTGATCCACGCGCCCTGCCACGGACCCCGGTCCGTGACCGTGCAACGCGCACGGACCCTGTGCGGTCCGTGACCGTGACACCTCCGCGGACCTGGTCCGCGACGTGCCGCCCCGGCCGGATCCTCCGGCCGGGGCGGTTTCGTACTGTCGGGGGCGCACGCCGCGGCGCGACCGGGCGACTTCCTCCACGCAAGTGCGTCAGCCAAATGTCTCGAACCAACTGAAAGGGATGACAGGGGAGTTGGCGGGCGGGCACACTTGCGTCGAGCAAGAAGCCAGCACGTCCGGTGTGGGGAGGGACGATGGCCACAGCCGGTGGACCGACCGTACGACGCCGTCAGCTCGGGTCCGAGCTGCGCAGACTGCGCGAGCACGCGGGCAAGAAGATCGAGGACGTCGCGGCGCACCTGGAGTGCTCCATGTCCAAGATCAGCCGCGTGGAGACGGGACAGGCACCCATCAAGGCACGCGACGTCCGGGACCTGCTCCAGTGGTACGGCGTCACCGACCCCGCGCAGACCGAGACGGTCATGCAGATCCACAAGGACGCCCAGCAGCAGGGCTGGTGGGCGCACTACGGGGAGGTGCTGCCCTCGGGCATGGCCACCTACGCGGGCCTGGAGTCCGACGCCCGCGCCCTGCGCTCGTACGAACCCACGTTCGTCCACGGTCTGCTCCAGACCGAGGACTACGCCCGCGCGGTGATCGCCGCCGCCCGGCCGAACGAGCCCTACGAGGTGGACCAGCTGGTGCGCTTCCGCAAGGAGCGCCAGGCGCTGCTCACCCGCGAGCCCGAGCCGCTGGAGCTGTGGGTGGTGCTGGAGGAGAGCGCGCTGCGCCGCCCGGTCGGCGGCCGGGACGTCATGGCGGCCCAGCTCGCCCACCTGGCCGAGACGACGGCCCTGCCGAACGTGACCATCCAGGTCATGCCGACGGCGAAGGGCGCCCACGCGGCGCTCGCCGGGACCTTCTCCCTGCTGGAGTTCGAGCCCCGCACGCCCACCGTCGTCTACGTCAACTCCATCGCAGGAAACGTGTACCTGGAGAAGGAGCGCGACGTCCGCACCTTCATCCAGACCTTCGACCTGGTGCGGGCCGCGGCCCCCGATCCGCAGGAGACCTCCGCCACCCTGGAGAAGATCGCAAGGGAGATGTACAGCACATGAGCAGGCACGACGGACGGACGGGCCGGCAGGTCGACCTGAGCGGCGCCGCGTGGCGCAGGAGCCGTCGCAGTTCCGGGAACGGCGCGTGCGTCGAGGTCGCCTTCGTCGAGGGTCTCGTCGCCGTACGGGACTCCAAGGACACCGGCGGCCCCGCGCTCGTCTTCGCCCCCGCCGAGTGGACCGCGTTCCTGGACGCGGCGGACCACGGCGACGGGGGCCGTCCCTGATTCTTCGTCAGCACGGGACCGTCGGCGGGCCGGGGCGGTGAGGGAAGTACCGGAACGTTGCCGCACGTACGAATGGAGTACGACGCGCGGCCGGCCCCTCGGCGCGTCGGGCTGCCCGTGTACCACGTTCGAACCCTCGCGCCCGTCGCGTCCGGCGCCTTCTACACCGCGGAGACCTTCTGGACCGCGGCCGGAGTCGCCGTGGCCGTCCTCATGGGCGGCGGCGCGATCTGGGCCGCGCTGCGCGCCTCCCACCCCAGGCGGCGCCTGACGTACACGACGGGCCACGACCCGCTGGTCCACCAGCTCGTCGGCGGCCGTCTGGAGATCCGGCGCAACGGCACCCTGCTGACCGATCCGCACCTGGTGCGGCTGGTGCTCACCAACCCCGGCCGGCGCGACATCCCGAGCAGCGCGTTCGACCGGGGGCAGCCCATCCGCGTGGACCTCGCCGTGCCGTACCTCGAAATGGTCACCACGGAGTCGGAGCCGAGCGCGGCGCAGCCCCCGCCGGTCTCGGTGCTCGGCTCGGAGCTGAGCATCGGCCCCGGACGGATCGGCAGCGGCACGACGATCACGTATCTGCTGCTCGTCGACACCGTCCCCTCGTACCACTGCCGGCACTCGCTGCTCGACGTCCGGGTCGAGCAGTTACCGGTGCCGCCCGCCCGGCGCGTGCCGCGTCAGCTTCCCCTCGTCAGGCCGTGACCGCGCCGCGGGGACGGCCGAAGCCGCCCGGCACGGCGGCCCCCTGACACAGGGAAAGGCACGGCCGGCGGGCGGCGGACACGCGTACGGCCGAACCGCCCGCGCGGAAGGGCGACAAGCGCTGCCCACCTGGGGGATCAGCGGTGGCGGGCCGGAACACCCCCTCATAGCTTCGGCCTATGACCAAACGACAGATGGCCTACCTCGCCTGCACCGCGGCCGTCGTGGCATCGGGGCTGGGCGCCGCCGCCCCGTCCGCCGACTACCTGACGGTGCACCGGGTCAGCCCCGGCGAGTCGATCCAGAAGGCCGTGAACTCCGCCCGGCCGGGGGACACCGTCCTCCTCTCCCCCGGCACCTACCACGAGAGCGTCAGCGTCACGGTGTCGAACCTGACGCTGCGCGGTTCCGACGCCCGGTCCACCGTCATCGTGCCGAAGACGGCCGACAAGAGCAGCGCGTGCGCCAAGGCCGGCAACGGCATCTGCGTGACGGGCACCGAGCGCAACCCCGTCACCGGGGTCACCGTCAGGTCACTGACCCTCAGCGGCTTCGCCAAGCAGGGCCTGTGGGCGTCCGGCACCGACCGCCTGACCGTCCGGAACGTGACCTCCGAGAAGAACGGCCAGTGGGGCATCGCCCAGGAGCGGTCCGTCCGCGGCGTGTTCCGCCACAACACCGTCAGGAACAACGGCGACGCCGGACTGTTCGTGTCCAACACCGTCGACACCGAAGAGGGCGCCCGGGACGCCAAGGGCACGGTGATCAGCCACAACCTGGCCTCCGGGAACCGGATCGGTGTCACGGTGCGACGGCTGCGCAACCTGAGCGTCGACCACAACGAGGCCACGGGCAACTGCACCGCCGTGTTCGTCGTCGGCGACGAGAACAAGCCGCGCGTCGGAGCCCTGAGCGTCGACCACAACTACGTCCACGCCAACAACAAGTACTGCGCCAAGACCCCCCGCCTGCCCTTCCTCCAGGGCTCGGGCATCGTCCTGACCGGCGCCGAGGACGCACGCGTGACGAAGAACAGGGTCGAGGACAACGTGGGCAGCTCCCCGCTGTCCGGCGGCATCGTCCTGTTCAAGAGCTTCGTCGGCGCGCAGAACCAGAACAACGTGATCCGCGACAACGTCGTGCTGCGCAACGGCGCCGCCGACCTGGCCAACCGGGACACCGGCAAGGGCAACACCTTCCGCGGCAACCGGTGCGCTGTCTCCCAGCCCGCCGGCATGTGCTGACCGGCCCCTCCCCCCACCCCCCACAGAGCACGACAGCAGAAGCGAGGCAATGGATGACCACGGTTGAGCAGGCTCCCCCACCGTCCATGCGGTTCAGGGAGCTCGTTTTCGGTGCGGCCCGCGCCGCCGCCGTCCGGGCCGCGGCCCGCCTGGGCGTGGCCGACGCCCTCGACGACAAGCCCATGAGCGTGGAGGACCTGGCGGCGGCGGTGAAGACGCAGCCGAACACGCTGCGCCGGCTGCTGCGCGCCCTGACCTGCCAGGGCGTCTTCGCGGAGCGCCCCGACGGCACCTTCGTCCACACGGAGATGTCCCGGCTGCTGCGCGAGGACGACCCGCAGAGCCTGCGGTACATCGCCCTGTGGTGCACCGAGCCCTGGACGTGGAACGTCTGGCCGAAGCTCGACGAGGCGGTCCGCTCCGGCCACAACGTCTTCGAGGACGTGTACGGCAAGGAGTTCTTCGACTACCTCAACAACGACGCCCCCGAGTCGGCGCACGTGTTCAACCGGGCCATGACGACGTCCAGCGAGCAGTCGGCGCGCGACGTCGCCGCCCTGCTCGACCTGAGCGGCGTGTCCTCGGTCGCGGACATCGGCGGCGGCCAGGGCCAGGTCGTGGCCAGCCTGCTGGAGAAGCACCCCTCGATGCACGGCACGCTGCTCGACCTGCCCGGGGTGGTGGAGAACGCCGACCCGCGCCTGCGCGACTCAGGCCCGCTCGCCGACCGGGTGCGCATCGTGGCCGGCGACTGCCGCAAGGACATCCCGGTCCAGGCGGACGTCTACATCATCAAGAACATCCTGGAGTGGGACGACAACAGCACCCGCAGGGCGCTGGCGAACGTCCGGAAGGCGGCGCGGCCCGGTGCCCGTGTCGTCGTCATCGAGAACCTCGTGGACGACACCCCGTCGATGGGGTTCACCACGGCCATGGACCTGCTGCTGCTGCTCAACGTGGGCGGCGCGAAGCACACCCGGCAGAGCATGGTCGACAGGCTGACGGACGCCGGCCTGGTCATCGGCGAGATCCGCCCGGTCAACCCGTATCTGCACGCCTTCGAGTGCACCACCCCCGCCTGATCCTCCCCGCTCGTTCCCGGTAGACCCGAGGCCGCCGGTTCCGCTTCGTCGCGGAGCCGGCGGCCTCGGGTCTGTCGCTGCGTCGGGTCAGGTGGAGGCGGGCTCCCGCTCCCAGCGGTAGAAGCACTGCGCCATGGCGTCCTTGGGGCTGCGCCATGTCTGCGGGTCGTACGCGCTGACGTACGCCGACAGCTGCTCGCTGATGCTGCGGAACTCGGGGTGCCCGGCCACCTTCGCGATGGCCGGCGCGGGGTCCTGCTCCGACTCGATGAGGTGCAGGTACACATCACCGAACTGGAAGAGGCTGCGCCGGTCGACGCCGATCAGGTGCGGAAGCTCACCGCGGTCGGAGGCGGCGAACACGTCGGCGATCGCGGGCGCCGAGCCGGGCGCCATGCGGGCGACGATCAGGGCGTGGTGCATCGGGGGTCGTCCTTTCTCGTCCTGTGGTCAGCGGGGCATGGCGGGCGCGCTCTGGCGTTCGCGCGCCGCCTTTTCGATCTTGTCGCGGATGAGAGCCATCTGCGTGACGGAGTTGCGGTTGATGTTGTCCGTCATCCAGTCGTCGTCGACCGGAGCGTCGGGCTTCATCGCGAAGTCCTGCACCCAGTGCATGTGGACGCCGTCGGCGGTCTCCTTGTACTCCCACCGGATGTTCATGTGGGCGAAGGGGCCCGTCTCGACGCGGCGCGCCCGCACCGTCCGAGCGGCGCGGTCCACGGTGCGCTCCGACACCCAGCTCCAGACCGTGCCGTTCTCGTCCGGGTGCATGGTCAGGCGGAAGGTCGTCGAGTCTCCCTCGCGGGAGAGGACGTCGACGGACGCGTACTCGCTGAACAGGCGGGGCCAGTTCTCGATGTCGTTGGTCATGTCCCAGACCAGGTCGAGAGGGGCGTCGATGGTGATGCTGTTCTCGGTGTGTCCGGCCACTTCAGGCTCCAGTCTTGAGGGTGGTGTTCACGAGGTCGAGGAACTCCCGCGGTGTCCTGCAGCGCTCCGCGTCGACGGGCAGCGGCCGGCTGTACTGGTTCTCCAGTTCGCCGACGATGCCCAGCAGGCCGAGCGAGTCGAGTCCGAGGGTGCCGAACGGCGAGTCGGACGACTTCGCGAGCTCCATGGGGTCGACGGTGACACCGGCCGCCTTCTTCATCAGCGTGGCCAGTTCGCCGACAGTCACTTCGGTGATCATGTCTGTTCTCCCTTCCCGCCCGGTCCTACCGGGCAGAGTCGCCGCCGCGGCGCACGACCAGCGCCGCGTTGGAGCCCATGAGTCCCCGGGAGAGGACCAGGGCCGTGTGCAGTTCGGCGGGGCGAGCCTTGGAGGTCACCAGGTCGAGGTCGTGGCAGATGTCGAACACGTTCGGGGTGGGCGGTACCTGACCGTGTTCCATGGCGAGCACCGCCGCCGCCGTGTCCAGGACGGGTGCCGCGCAGTAGCTGCGCCCGATCCCGGTCTTGGGGGCCGTGACGGGCACGCGGGTACCGTGCGCGCCCAGCGCGTCGGCGATGGCCAGCGCCTCCGCACGGTCCGCCTCGGGTACGCCGAAGGCGTCGGCGAAGACGACGTCGATCTCCTCCGGCGCGCAGCCCGCTTCGTCGAGGGCGACCCGGATCGCCTGCGCGAGTCCCTCACGGGACTTGTCCCAGCGGGAGGCTCCGGTGAAGGTGGCGCCGTGTCCCGCCACGGTGGCCCGGACGGGCGTGCCGCGCTCGCGGGCGTGCTCCTCGTCCTCCACGACGAGGATGGCGCCGCCCTCCGCGGGTACGAAACCGCAGGCACCCGAGGTGAAGGGCCGGTAGGCCCGCTCGGGGTCCTGCACGGTGCTGAGCTCGGGGTAGCCGAGCTGACAGACCATCGAGTACGGGGCGAGGGGCGCCTCCGCGGCTCCGACGACCACCGCGTCCGTGCCGCGTCTCACCACGCGGGCCGCGAGGGCGATGGAGTCCAGGCCGCCGGCCTCGTCGCTGGCGACCACACCGCAGGGACCCTTGAAGCCGCTGCGGATGGAGATCTGGCCGGTGCTCGCGGCGTAGAACCAGGCGATGGACTGGTACGGGCCGACGAAGCGGGAGCCCTGTCCCCACAGCTTCTGGAGTTCCCGCTGCCCGAACTCACCGCCGCCGGACCCGGCCGCGGTGACCACGCCGATCGAGTAGGGCTCCGCGGTGTCTCCGTTTCCGAGCCCGGCGTCCTCGAGGGCGAGGGCGGCCGCGGCCATCGCGAAGTGGCTGAACCGGTCGGTCTGGACGAGGAACCGTTCCTCGATGAGGGCCGCGGCGTCGAAGGCCCGGACCTCGCCCGCGACGCGGAGCGGAAGGTGCCCGCATCCCTCGCGGGTGATCCGGTCGATCACGCCGAGGCCTTCCCTGACGGACTTCCAGTAGGCGTCGGCGCTCAGGCCGTTGGGCGCGATCACACCGATGCCGGTGATGGCCGCACCCCGGGGGCGCTCAGTGCTCATCTTGTCCTCCCGCTCCTCCCGCCCGGCCCGGTCAGGAGCACCGCGGACTGGAAGCCGCCGAACCCGCTGCCCACGGAGAGCACGTTGTTCAGCTTCCGCGGACGTGCGGTGCGCGGCACGTAGTCCAGATCGCACTCGGGGTCGGGGGTCTCGTAGTTCGCCGTCGGCGGCACCACCTGGTTCTTCAGTGCCAGGACGCAGGCGACCACCTCGATCGCGCCGATCGCGCCGAGCGAGTGCCCCACCATGGATTTGATGGAGCTCATGGGCGTGTCGTAGGCGTGGGCACCCAGGGACCGCTTGACCGCCGCGGTCTCGTGCCGGTCGTTCTGCCGGGTGCCGGAGCCGTGCGCGTTGACGTAGTCGATCAGGGTGGGGTCGAGACGGGCCTGGTCGAGCGTGGTGTCGATCGCCCGGGCCATCTCCAGTCCCTCACTGGTCAGACCGGTCATGTGGTAGGCGTTGCCGTAAGTGGCGTAGCCGCTTATCTCGCAGTAGATGTGCGCGCCGCGGGCACGGGCGTGCTCGTACTCCTCCAGGACGAGGACGGCGCCGCCCTCACCCATGACGAAGCCGTTGCGGTGCGCGTCGAAGGGCCGGGAGGCGTGCTCCGGGTCGTCGTTGTTCGGCGACGTCGCCTTGATGGCGTCGAAGCAGGCCATGGTGATCGGGGATATCGGGGAGTCGGACGCGCCGGCTATGCAGACGTCCGCACGGCCCTCCTCGATGGTGTGGAAGGCGTAGCCGACCGCGTCGAGTCCGGACGTGCATCCGGTGGAGACGGTCTGGACGGGCCCCTGGGCACCGAACTGCTCGGCCACGACGGAGGCGAGCGTGCTGGGCGAGAACGCCTTGTGCAGCTGCGGCTCGGCCGTGCGGTGGTCCACGTCCCACCGTCGGCCCCGCTCGCTGACCAGGACGTAGTCGTGTTCCAGGCGGGTGGTGCCGCCGACGGCGCTGCCCAGTGAGACGCCTACGCGCCAGGGGTTCTCCTGGCCGGTGTCGAGTCCGGAGTCGCGTACGGCTTCCCGGGCCGCGACCACGGCGAACTGTATGTACCGGTCGGCGTGGTCTCGCAGGTCGGGGTCGAAGCCCTGCTCGAGCGGGTCGAAGTCGCATTCGGCGGCTATGCGCGAGCGCAGACCCGCCGGATCGAACAGCGTGATGCCGCGGGTCGCGGTGCGGCCGTTGGCGAGGAGGTCCCAGAACGCCGTCGCTCCGGTGCCGCCCGGAGCGACCACACCGATACCGGTGACGGCCACCCGCCGGGTCACTTTATGGCCCCACTTCGCTCGGACGGCCGTCCGTTGTCTGGCGCGGACAGGTCCGCTCCGGCGGTGGCCATCGCGCGGCCGGGCACGGCGGCGTCGGTCTCTTCCGTGTCGACGTGGCCGAGGCTCGGGCGGGGAGCGAGCGGGCCCAGGTGGAAGACCATGCGGGCTTCGGTGTCGCCGACGTTGCGGAAGCGGTGCCGCATGTTGATCGGGATCAGGAGGCCCTGCTCGGGCTGCAGCGCGTACGCCTCGTCGTCCAGGTCCACCTCCAGCTTGCCGTTGACCACGTACACGAACTCCTCGGAGTACGGGTGGTAGTGCTCGCCGATGCGCTCACCGGGCTGGATGATGGCCAGCCCCATGAAGCCGCTGGTGGAGCCGGCGGTGGCGGGCGTCAGCATGGCCCGGATGTCGCCGCCGCGCCGGGTGTTGGGCTCTGTCTCGCTGAGGTCCACGATGCGTGGATGCTTCTTGATCATGGTTCTTTCCTCCGGTGTTGCAGTGACGGACGGGTGGGGCGGCCCCGTAGCGGGGCCGCCTTGTCCGTCAGGAGTCGGCCGAGCTGCGGTCGGTGATGGGCAGCATGTCGGCGTGCGACAGGAGGCGGTTGATGTTGCGCTCCGTCTCCAGGGAGCCCTCGACGCCGATGGCCGCACCGTCGAGGAGTCGCTCCAGCTCCGCCGCCTTCTTCTGGCCCTTGAGGCCGAGGGAGGCGACGGGGTCGGCGTCGAGGTCGCCCACGACGTCGATCAGACGGACGACGATGTCGTCCCGCTGGAACACGGTGCTGCCGTACACGGGGCTCTTCGGGTCGTCCGCCGCCGCCTCGTCCTGGTGGGCGAGGAGCCGGGCCAGGTCCATCCCGCAGCCCCGCTTGGCCGGGTAGAACAGCGCGTGGCGCCGCAGATCGGCCGGGGCCGGCCCGCCGGACACCACGTGGTGCACCGCCGGGAGCGCCGCCCGGGTGAAGAAGACCCGCGCCGAGTCGTCGTCGGTCAGGTCCCGCTCCTGCTCCAGGTACGGGTTGATGGCCTCCTCGACCGCCCGTACCTCCGGCTGCCGCGCCACGTGACGCAGGGCCACGAGCAGGTCGCCCTCGACCTCCACGGCACGCACGACACGGTTGCCGTGCATGAACAGAGAGGTACGGCGCAACCGGGTGGTGTCGTCGACCCGTGCCTCGGGGGACTGGTATCCGGCGAGGATCTCGGCGACCTTCGACTCCGAACCGGGCTTCACGGTGAACGTGAGGGCGTGGCGTGCCACACCGTCACCCACGCGGGCCTCCACCTGCATGTCCGACCTGCCCTGCGTCGCCTCGTGCGGCTGGCTCGGGCTGGTCTCCCGCAGAATGCTGTAGCGCATCGAACGGGTGTCCCGAACGCAGTTGTGCATCGGCCGTACGGTCTCGACGTGCTCCTCGCTGTTCACCCAGGCGAGGAAGGGCGGGGCGCTCTCCCACTCACTGGTGATGAGCCACTGCGAGGGATTCTCGATCGACTGGCAGAGCTGGTCGCTGATGTGGCCGGGGACCGAAGCGACCTGGTTGCGCATGTGCTCGTACGCGTCCAGGAATTGCTGCTGGGCACCTTCGTACAGGTCCAGCAGCAGGATCACCCGAAGCCTGGAGCCGTCGAACGCCGACTGCGATATGCGTCCCGAAGTGGTCATCCGGCACACCTCTTCTCTTCTTTCACGATTGGTCAGGAACGACCGCCGTACCCGAAAGGCCGGGGTCGCCATGAGCCGATCGTTAGTGGGAGTCCCGAAGTGCGCGAGCCCCACGGTGCGGACGAGTGAACCGCGTGTCATCCGGGTGCCCCGACCGCGCGAACGGGCCCGCACAGGGCATGGAACCTGCATCCCCAAACCTGACTCGTGTCGCAGGTGACACTGGAGGCGATCAATGAACCGATCGGAAGAGGCCGGCGAGGTCGGCCACCACACGCCCGTCCTCATCGTCGGCGGATCCCTGGTGGGGCTGTCCACCTCGTTGTTCCTGGGGCGTCTGGGTGTGCCCCACACACTTGTCGAGCGCCATTCGGGGACGTCGATCCATCCCCGCGGGCGCGGCAACAACGTGCGCACGATGGAGCTGTTCCGGGTGGCCGGGGTGCAACGGCGCATCGAGGAGGCCGCGTCGATCCTGGCGGAGAACCACGGCATCATGCAGACGCCGAGCCTGGTGGGCGATGCCGGCGAGTGGCTGTTCAAGCAGATCGACCCGGGTGGCGGGCTCGCCCGCTTCAGCCCCGCGGCGTGGTGCCTGTGCAGCCAGAACGACCTTGAGCCGGTGTTGCTGCGCAGTGCCCGGGAGCTGGGCGGAGACCTGCGCTACTCCACGGAGTTGATGTCGTTCGAGCAGGACTCGGACGGGGTCACCGCCCGGGTGAAGAGCCGCGAGACGGGCGAGCACACGACCATCCGCGCGGACTATCTCGTCGCCGCGGACGGTCCGCGCAGCCCGATCCGGGAGAGTCTGGGCATCGGGCACACCGGGCCGGGTGACCTGTTCCACAACGTGAGCGTCACCTTCACCTCGCGCCGCCTCGCGGACTTCGTCGGCGACCGGCGCTTCATCGTGTGCTATCTGACCAGTGAGAACGCCGACGGCGCCCTGCTTCCGGTCGACAACAAGGAGCACTGGGTCTTCCACGCCCCCTGGCACCCCGAACACGGCGAGACGCTGGAGGAGTTCACCGACGAGCGGTGCGCGGAGCACATCAGGCGGGCCGTGGGCGTACCGGACCTCGATGTGGAGATCACCGGCAGGGCCGCCTGGCACGCCGCCGAGCGGGTCGCCGAACGGTACGGGGAGGGGCGGGTGTTCCTCGCGGGCGACTCGGCCCACGAGATGTCCCCGACCGGCGCCTTCGGCTCGAACACCGGTATCCAGGACGCCCACAACCTGGCCTGGAAGCTGGCCGCGGTACTGGGCGGCTGGGCCGGTCCCGAGCTGCTCACGTCCTACGACGCCGAACGCCGTCCGGTCGCGCAGGCGACGAGCGCGCGGGCCTCGTCCCGTTCCGTCGAGCACAGCCACCCCGGCTACACGCCCGAGCCCGGAGTCGGCGGCCCCGCGGGCCCGGGCGGTCCCGGTGCGCCCTCCGGCCAGGGCGCTCCCGGCGGGCCCGGCGGACCCGGCGGACCGGGCGGACCGGGCGCGGCTGCCGGCCGCGGTCCGGGACGACCCGGCGGACCCGGCGGACCCGGTGCGGCTGCCGGCCGCGGTCCGGGTGGACCGGGCGGTCCCGGTGGACCCGGTGGCCCCGGTGGCCCCGGTGGCGGGATCCTCAACGTGGCGCTGGCCTACCGGTACCCGCGGGGCGCGGTCCTCGGTGCCGACCCGGCGCTGCCGATCGTGCCCGAGGGCATGCGTCTGAACGGCGAGCCCGGCAGCCGCGCGCCCCACATGTGGCTCGACAGCTCCGGCGCGAGGGTCTCCACCCTCGACCTGTACGAGCGGACGCCGGTGCTGCTGAGCGCGGCGGGCGGCGCCTGCGACTGGCACGCCGCGGCGAAGGAGGTCGCGCGGCGGATGTCCGTGCCGCTCGAGTCGTACCGGGTCGGCGCGGGCCCCGAGGCGGAGCTCATCCCCGAGGGCGACGCCGACTGGGCCGCGGTCCACGGCGTCACCGCGGACGGGGCGGTGCTGGTCCGTCCGGACGGATTCGTCGCCTGGCGCTCGGAAGGGGCGGTGGCGGATCCCGCGACGGCACTGCGTGAGGTTCTCGCGGCGGTCCTGGACCGCCGCTGACCCTCGGTCACGCCCCACAGCGTGACCAGCAACGGGAGGCCGTGCCGGAACAGTCCGGCACGGCCTCCCGTGTGCGGGCGTGCTGCTGCGGCCTTCCGTGTGCGGCCTCCGCCTCCCAAGGTCAGCGCAGGTCGGCGCGGGCCGGGCTGTCGTCGAGGAAGCCGCCCGACTGGTGCTGCCACAGCTTCGCGTACGCGCCCTCCGAGGCGAGCAGCTCCTGGTGGGTGCCCTGCTCCACGATCCGGCCCCGGTCCAGCACGACGAGCCGGTCCATCGCGGCGACCGTGCTCAGCCGGTGCGCCACCACGAGCGTGGTCCGCCCCTCCATGAGCCGCCACAGCGCCTCCTGCACGAGGATCTCGCTCTCCGAGTCGAGTGCGCTGGTCGCCTCGTCGAGCAGCAGGATCGGGGCGTCGCGCAGGATCGCCCTGGCGAGGGCGACGCGCTGGCGCTGACCACCGGACAGCTTGATGCCGCGCTCGCCCACCATCGTGTCGAAGCCGTCCGGCAGCGCGTCGGCGAACTCCGTCACGTGGGCCGCCTCGGCCGCGCGGCGCATCTCGGCGTCGCTGGCGTCGGGGCGGGCGAACACGATGTTGTCCCGCAGCGTGCGGTGGAACATCGCCGGGTCCTGCGGCACATAGGCGATCAGGCTCCGCAGGTCGGCCTGGCGCAGTCTGCTGATGTCCTGACCACCAATCAGGATCCGTCCGGCGTCGATGTCGGTCATCCGCAGCAGCAGCCGGGTGAGCGTGGTCTTCCCGCCGCCGGAACGGCCGACGAGGCCGATCTTCGCCCCGCTGTGCACGGCCAGGTCGAGGTCCGCGAAGAGCGGCTCCGCACCCGCGTGGGCGAACGTCACCTTCTCGAAACGGACGTCCGAGGGCCGGGACGTGAGCGGTTCCGGCGTCGCAGGGTCGAGCACGGTCGGCGGTGTCAGCAGCAGTGCGGTGAACTGCGCGGCCTCCGTCATCGAGCTCTCCAGGCGGCGGTAGATCTGGTTGAACTCGAACATGATCCGCGTCGCGTTGGTGTAGTACGTGAAGGTGACGACGACGGTCTCCACGCCCTGTCCGCTGCCGCTGAGCGTGACCGCGAGCAGCAGGCCCAGCGCGTTGGTCAGCACGGACATCGGCGCGACGAACGTGTCGATGCGCAGGTTGCCGTAGTCCCACGACCGCAGGGTGAGCCGTCGTGACGTCGCGACGCGGGAGCGGTGCTCGGCGGCCTCACGCTCCTCGGCGGCGAAGGCGCGGACCGTGTCCATGTTCATCAGGCTGTCGGCGACATGGCCGGACACCCGGGCGATCGCCTCCTCGCGCTGGTCGACGAGGGCCTGCCGGCGGCGGATGAGGGGCGCCGCGCACAGTGCCGTCAGCGCGATCATCAGCAGCAGCCCGACGACGAGCAGCGGTTCGTAGCGCCAGAGCACGACCGACCCGAACAGCAGCGGCACGAACCTGCCCACCACCTGGAAGGTCATCGTGTCGACGAACTCCTCGAAGCGGGAGGCGAAGCTCAGGACCCGCTTGGTCAGCGCACCGGCGAAGTTGTCGTGGAAGAACGCGGCGTCCTTGGCGAACAGCTCGTCCATGCCGATCACGTAGAGCCGCTCGACGCCGTGGGCGGCGAGACGGTTCAGGCAGTGCAGTCCGATGCGCCAGAACATCTCGGCGAGCAGCAGCACTGCGGCGAAGCCGAGGACGTAGGGCAGTGTGGAGCCGAAGCCGGTGTCGGCGTCGTCGGCGATCCGGCCGACGAGCTTCGCGACGACCAGCGGCGCCACGTAGTTGATGCCGATGTTGCCGAGCGCCGGCAACAGCATGGCGGGGAGCGTCAGCCGCCGGAGCCGGGCCAACTCCCGTCCGTAGTAGCGAAGGGCGAGGAGCACCGAGCCCCTGCCCGGGGAGACCTCGCGCGATTCAGGCGATCCCATCCCAACCCTGTGTCGTCGTGTGGCAGCCCGCCACGGGAGCTCCCGCAAAACTGCGGTCGCCTCGATGGCCGTGCGGAACTGCGGTCCGGGTGAGCACCCCTGCCCGGGGCGCCCTCCGACCGGCGGGGTACGTCGACGGACCCCCACGCGGTTCTCGGGGGCGGCGATGTGCGCGTACAGGCAGGTCGGAATTGGCATTTTCCCGCGAGGACACCTGGTCGGGCCAAGCGTTTTTCTCGGCCATCGGCACCTCGCACTCCGGTGCGTCCACCGGTGGACGGAGGCGGGTTCGCGGGTGTCCGGTGCGTCCGGCCGTCAGCAGTGCGCCGGACGGGGCGATCGCGGCGGGCCCGGGCGGTGCGACGGCGGGCTCGGCACCAGGCCGGATGACGACGTGCGAAGGGCCCCCGCGGACTTTTGCCCGCGAAGGCCCTTCATGCTGTCGGGACGACAGGATTTGAACCTGCGACCCCTTGACCCCCAGTCAAGTGCGCTACCAAGCTGCGCCACGTCCCGATGCGTCCCACCCGGGCTGCCCCGGGTGATCGTGCAGGTAAACCCTACCGCACGTGCGTGGATGGCCGTGCACGCGTCGTGACGGCCGCCTTGGCCGGTCCGGGGCGCGGAACCGGGCGGGCGGCGGGCGGTCATCCCCGCCGTGCAGGTCGGCGGCCGCGGCCCGCAGTGCGTCGGCCAGGCGTGCCGCCGGTTCCGGCAGGGGGCGCGGAAGGCGGGCCAGGACGAGTCGGCGCCGTTCCTCGGGACCGCCGCGCACCGTCACGATCCGTACGCCCGGGGGCGGGCGGCCGGAGCCAGTGAGGCGGGCACGGTGGTCAGGCCGCAGCCGGCCGCGACGAGGTGCAGCTTGGCCGGCCCGTCACGGGCGGTGTCGGCTGCGCCACTTGTTCGACGGTGCGTCGCTGGACGAGGTCGAGGCGGCGGTCGCGTCCTGGCGGGCGGCCGTCCACGACGGCACCGCGGAGGACCTGGGCCGGCCCCGCAGGATCGACGTGCCGTCGAAGGTGGCCCAGGTCGCCGCGGTACGGGCGGTGGCGGCGGAGCGCCGGGACGCCGACCCGGCGCTCGGCATGCTGGTCGCGGCGGTGTGCCCGGGACTGGTGGACACGGCGCTCTCGCGGCCGTGGTTCGCCGACTTCAGCCAGGTGCAGACCCCAGCGCAGGCCGCGGTCGCGGTGCTCGACCTGCTGCTCGCCGAGAAGGCCGATCCGTCGGTGTACGGCGAACTCGTGCGGTTCGGGGAGGTGCTCCCCCGGCGTGCGGGAAGTCCTCCGCGGCACCAGGAGGGGCTCCTGCGCCGGTGACCGGGGTGCGGCCCCGTGACCAGGGGCCGGTGGAGGGGGCGCCCGAGGCGCCGACCGCCACCGGCCCCGCCGGTCAGGCGTTGGGGTCGAAGGGGATACCGGCCGGCTTGGCCTTCTCCAGGTGGGAGTTGAAGTTGCCGTCCTTGAGGCCGAAGTGGGCGCTGCCGAAGTCGTAGGCGCTCAGCTTGTCGCGCAGTCCGGCGGGGTAGCCGTTCCAGCCGACCAGGGTGGGGAACTGCCAGGTGTGCTTGTGGTTCTCCGGCGGTTCGTCGTTGGAGTTGGCGGGCCGGAAGCAGTGGGTGCCGATGCCGTCCTTGTGGTAGACGACCTTGGGGTGCGTGCCGTCCCAGCGGATCTGGTCACGGCCGTAGACGTTGAAGTCACCGTGGGCCGAGGTGGACACGTACTTGGCCTCGTTGTCCTGGACCCACACCACGACGTGCTCCCAGTCGTTGCGGTGTCCGCCGAGGCCGCTGCCGGCGACGGCCTGGTCCTTCTCGAAGTAGAGGCCGTACATGATGGCGCACCAGCCGTTGTTGCACTTCTCGCGGGAGTAGCCGTTGGTGTTGTCCAGGTCCCAGGAGTCGTGGCACTGGCCGTTGAGGGCGCCGGACGGCTTGAGCCCGCCGTTGACGGTGCCGTCGGGGCCGATGGCGGGGGTCGGGTAGCAGCCGTCGGTGTCGTAGTCGTAGGCCGGCTGGAACGTCTGCTCCAGTCCGTCCGCGTTCGCGGGCAAGGACGTCGGGGGGTCGGCGAGCGCGCTGCCGGGGACGGCGACGACCAGCGCGACGGCGCTGCCGAGGATGAACGAGGCCTTGCGGATCCGCGAGCTTCTCTTCACTGCGTCCTCCTGATGGACCGCGGCGTGGGGGCAGGCAGGCCAGGCGGTCGTGTTGGCATGCCCAGATCAGCTTTCCAGGGTGCATGCGGAGAACGCCAGCGTCGGGAGGTGTCACAGCGATGAAGGGAGGACCAATTGACAGACGGGGCAGTCCGGTTGGCCGTGCGACGACGTCCCGGCCCGGGGCTGTTGCACCGCCGGACCGGGACGTCCGCAAGGACCCTTCCGGCTACGCCCTGCCCTCGGCGAGCGTCCACTCCCGGTGCAACGTGCCCAGGGGGATGCTGCGTTGCAGGATCGGGGTGCCGAACACACCCAGCTGGACACGCAGCGTGCCGGTCAGGTCGACGCCGCCGTGCACGGACCACGATCCGCCGGACCCGGCACCGGCCTTCGCCGCGGAGCCCGCCGAACCCCCGGACGCCGCGGCGGAGTTGCTCCCGAAGGCACCCGCGGCCTCGGCGCGGAGATACGGCGCCAGATCGGCGGTGACGCCCACCGTGCCGTACAGGCCGACCGTGGCCTCCGCCCCGAGGGACGCCTTGACGCGGCCCGTCGCCGTGACGGAGGTGCGCACCGGACTGCTCGTCATGTGCGACTCGTCGACGGGAGTCCACCCCTTGGCCGTGCCGAACGTGCCGCCCGCCTTGAAGTCGCCCTTGAGGTCCTGCTCGACGTCCACGGTGACACTGCCGTCGGCGGCGATCTGGAAGTAACAGGTCAGATCGAGGTTCACCACGACGGGGATCGGGCCGACCTGAAGCACGGGGTCGGCGTGCAGCTTGGCGAACGGCACCCGGACCGGGTCGGCGGACGCGGCGGCCCGCCCCTTCAGCGCCCACTTCGAGGTCCAGTCCCCCGAGACACCGAGGTACGCGGCGCCGGGCCCGGAGCCGGCCGCCCCGCCGCCGTAGGAGAAGTCGACCTCGGGCGCGACCTGGACGAAGCCGGAGACGGATGCCGAGGCCTCGGCGGGCGCGCCCGCCGCCGTGCCGAGCCGGGCCCCGACGTCGATGCGCAGGCTGCCGAGCGGGACCTTGGCACCCTCGGGGCCCGCGTGCACGTTCCCGGTCTTCGCCCACGAGACCTTGACGTCGGGCAGCAGCCGGTCGACGTCGAAGGACGCGGGGTCGACGGGCACGGAACCCTTGGCGTCGTCGTCGCCGAGGAGGGCGTCCAGGGTCGTCGGCGCCGTCTGGACCTCGGCGCCGTCCCCGCTCTCGGCGATCACCCTGGTGACCTTCGCGAGAAGTCCGTCCGGGGCGCCCGGCACGGGGGCACTGGCGATGACGTCGCCGACGGCGGCGCGGTGCGGACGCTCCGGGCTCCCGCCGGTCGGGGACGGCGAGGACGTGACCTTCCCGCCTGAACCTCCCTTGTCCGGAGTTGATATGACGGCCCGTCGGGTACGGCTGTCGTAGGACCTCACCTTCATCGAGGTCTTGCGGGCCTTGCCGCCGGCACCCGCCCGCGCGACGGCGGTCGAGGTGGCCGATGGTTCGGGGGCGGCGACCACGGCCGCCGCCGGGCGGTCGGCGTCCGCGGCCGCGGGGCCGGAGGTGCCGGCGTCCCGGGAGTGTCCGGGTGCCGGGGAGGCCGCGGGCTCCGAGGAGCAGCCGGCGGCGAGGAAGAGGGCGGATGCGGCGAGTGCGGGCATGACGGCACGCAAGGGCCGCTTGCGGATACGCAAGTTCAGTCCTGAGGGGGGTGGGGGGTGGCAGTGGATTACCAGCGGGTAACCAGTGGTGAGCCTGTCATGAACCTGTGAAGCACCGCTTCACCTTCGGTCCGTTCGCGGGGTGATGTGCGCCACGCCCCCGACGACGTACGGCCGAACGGCCCCTGTCGCACCAACCACACCCGCGCGGACGGCAGTTGACGGCCGTTCAGGCCGACTTCGACGACCACTCGGGCCGAGTGGCCGACGACCGCTCGGGCAGGCTTCGCCGCGCCCTCAGGGCGACGGCTCGCTCCGCGGGTCCCAGCCCTCGTAGGCCGCCGTCAGCAGCCCCAGCACGCCGTTCGCGGTGACCTCACGGGGGTTGGGGTACGACTGGGCGGCGGTCTGCGCGGCCGCCACCGTCAAGTCCGCTTCCTTCAGGCCGAGTTCCGCGAGGGACTGCGGAGCGCCCAGCGTCGCGGCCAGTTCGCGCAGGGCGCGGGGCACGTCGTCCGTCCCCAAGGCGCGGGACAGCGCCGTGAGCGCGCCGGGCGCCGCGGAGGCGTTGTAGGCGAGCACGTACGGGAGGACCACCGTGTGGGTCGCGGCGTGCGGCAGGCCGAAGGTGCCGCCGAGCACGTGGCACAGCTTGTGGTGCAGCCCCATCGTGGTGGCGCCCAGGCACGCGCCGCACAGCCAGGCTCCGTACAGCGCGCGGCCGCGCGCGTCGAGGTCGCCGGGCGCGGCGGCCACCCGGGGCAGCGCTGCGGCCATCGCCCGTACGCCTTCCTCGGCCATGAGGGAGACGAGGGGCGAGGCGTCGGGCGCGTAGAGCGCCTCCGCGGCGTGGGCCAGCGCGTTGATGCCGCTGGTGACGGAGAGCGGGACGGGCAGCCCGAGGGTGAGTTCGGGGTCGTAGACGACGCTGCGGGGCAGCACGGCGAGGTTGCGGCCGGTGCGCTTGGCTCCGTGTTCGGTGAGCCCCCAGACGGAGGTCATCTCGGATCCGGCATAGGTGGACGGTACGGCGACCAGCGGGAGACCGGTGCGCAGGGCGATCGCCTTGCCCAGGCCGATCGCCGAGCCTCCGCCCACCGCGACGCATCCGTCGGCGCCCAGCTCGCGTGCCACCTCGACGGCCCGGTCGGCGACCTCCACCGGCACGTGCATGAGCGCCTCGGCGTGCACCCCCACGCAGTCGCCGCCCAGCGCGTCCGCGACGGCCCGCGCCGTCGCCTCGCCCCTGCTGCCGCAGACCACCAGCACGCGGTGCAGTCCGAGCCGCGCGACCTCTCCCGGCGTCGCGGTCACCGAGGCGCCGGGCCGGAAGACGACGCGCGCGGGCCTGGTCTCGTACGAGAAGTCGAGGGGGGTGCTCATCGCGGCTCCAGTACCAGGTCGAAGCAGGCGTGCCGGACGGGGCCCACCACCCCGGACTTCTGCGCCGCAGCGACGGCGCGTTCCCGCTCCCCCGTCGTCAGGTCCGTCCCGCGGGCGAGCTCGTGGAGGGGCCGGGTGAGCAGGCTCAGGAGCTCACGCGGCCGCGGATCGGCCGTACGGTCGAGGCTCGTGACGACCGCGCGGGTGATGTCGGTGGTGAATGGCGTCATACCGCTCCCCTGGTCCGGCAGGCCATCCTGCCAGGCATGTGCCGCGGGCACGAGACCGTCCGCGCGCGCAGTTCGAGGACCAGGGGTCCGTCCTCGCGTGCGGCGCGGGGCGCCCGGCGCGGTCGTGGGCACGGTGCGGCCGGAGCAGGGTGCGCTCGTGGTCACCGCGCGGCCGCGGCACTTCCCGAAGGCGGTGACGTCCGGCGGATCACGATGACATGCTGTTCCGAGCGGCACACGTGACACGGAACACACGAAGCAGGGCACGCTGAAAGTATGATCAACCAATGTCTGACATGACCGAAACCACGCCCGGCTGGCTGGCTCCCGACGAGCTGGAACTGGCCCGCGCCCGCATGCCGATCCTGTACGTCGAAGCGGTACCGGTGCGCGTCGACGACAGCGGCGAAGTCACCCACATCGGGCTCCTGCTCCGCATCGGTCCGGACGGGACGGTCAGCCGCACCCTCGTCTCCGGTCGGGTGCTGCACCACGAGCGGGTCCGCGACGCCCTGCTGCGTCACCTGGAGAAGGACCTCGGACCGGTGGCGCTCCCCCGGGTCCCGGCCTCCCTCCAGCCCTTCACGGTCGCCGAGTACTTCCCGACACTGGGGGTCACCCCGTTCCACGACCCGCGCCAGCACGCCGTGTCGCTCGCCTACATCGTCCCGGTGACCGGCGACTGCCGCCCCCGGCAGGACGCCCTCGACCTGGTCTGGTTCAGTCCCGAGGAGGCGTCGTCGCCGCTGGTCATCGACGAGATGCCGGGCGGGCACGGGGTCCTGCTGAGGCAGGCCCTCGCCCACGTCGGCCGGCTGTCCTGAAGGAGGCAACGGAAAAGGCCGTCTTCCCATCGCTGAGAAAACGGCCTCCGACCGGCTCAATGCTGGTCGGGACGACAGGATTTGAACCTGCGACCCCTTGACCCCCAGTCAAGTGCGCTACCAAGCTGCGCCACGTCCCGGTGCCTTCACCCACGGTGACCCGCGTGATCGTGCGAACAGAACTTTACCCCACACCGGGGGCTGCTCCGAAGGGGGCGCGGAACGCGCGACAATCGGGACATGAGCGGAACATCCGAGGGCCGGCAGGACGACGGGCGCGACCGGGACACGGAGGGCCGCGCGCGCAGCGCCCGGCCGCGCGACGGCCTCGGACGGCCGCTGCCGTACGGCGCGGACGGGGTCGAACGGCAGCCGGAGGGCGTCGTGCGCACCCCCGAGGAGACGGTCGCCGAGGCGCAGGCGCTGCTCGACGCGGGCAAGCCCTTCCACGCGCACGAGGTCTTCGAGGACGCCTGGAAGTCCGGCCCCGAGGAGGAGCGCGCGCTGTGGCGCGCTCTGGCCCAGCTCGCGGTGGGGCTCACCCACGCGGCCCGCGGGAACGTCACGGGCGGGGCCCGGCTGCTGCGGCGTGGCGCCGGGGGCACCGCGGAGTGGTCGGCGCTGACCGGCCGGGAGCGGCCGTACGGAATGGACCTCGGGGAACTGGGCGCCTGGGCGCGTGGCGTGGCCGCCGCGGTGGAGCGTGAGGGCGCGGCGATCGACGCGCGGGAATCGGCTCCGCGGCTGGCCGGGCGGGCCGCCTGACACCCGCGCCGGACCGGCGTCCGGCCCGATCCCAGGTGCGGTGCGTCCACGGTCGGTGGCGTGCGGCAGACTCTGGGTGTGCGAAAGATTCATGTCATCGGGATCGGGGCGGGCGACCCCGATCAGCTCACGTTGCAGGCGGTCAAGTCGCTGAGGAGCACGGACGTGTTCTTCATCCTGGACAAGGGCGAGGTGAAGTCGGACCTCGTCCGGCTGCGCCGTGACATCCTCGACACGCACATACCGGACGGGGCGTACCGACTGGTCGAGGCCCGCGACCCGGACCGCGACCGGTCCGCGGGAGGCACGGCGTACTCGCCCGCCGTCGGCGACTGGCGCAGTGCCCGCGCCGCCATCTACGAGCGGCTGATCGCCGAGGAGCTCGGCGAGGACGAGAGCGGCGCCTTCCTGGTGTGGGGCGATCCCGCGCTGTACGACAGCACCATCGGCATCCTGGAGGAGATCCTGGAGCGCGGCTCGGTGCCGTTCACGTACGACGTCGTCCCCGGTGTCAGCAGCGTCTCCGCGCTGGTGGCACGGCACCGCACGGGGCTGAACCGCGTCGCCCGGCCCGTCCAGATCACCACGGGCCGCCGCCTCGCCGAGGGTTTCCCCGACGGTGTGGACGACGTGGTCGTCATGCTCGACGCGCACCAGACCTTCCGGCAGTACACCGACGAGGACATCGACATCTACTGGGGCGCCTACATCGGCACGCCCGACGAGATCCTCGCGTCCGGTCCCCTCGCCGAGACGGCCCCGCGCATCGAGCGGCTGCGGGCCGAGGCCCGGGAGCGCAAGGGATGGATCATGGACACCTACCTGCTGCGCCGGAACCCGCGGGACTGAGGGCTGGACGCCGGCACCGGGAGGGCCGCCGGGTCGCCGAGCGGCCGACGGAGCGGGCCGTCGGTATCGTCCAGACATGGAGTCGGTACGCGCGGTTCTCATCGACATCGACGGGGTGCTCACGGTGTCGTGGCAGCCGCTGCCCGGCGCGGTCGGGGCCCTGCGCCGGATCCGCGACGCCGGTCTCCCCGTGGCGCTGGTGACGAACACGACCTCGCGCACGCGGGCGTCGATCGCCCGGACGCTGTCGGACGCGGGTTTCGCGGTGGCCGCCGAGGACATCCTGACCGCGCCCGCGGTGACGGCCGCACACCTCGCGGAGCACTTCCCGGGCGCGCGCTGCACCCTGCTCAACAGCGGCGACATCCGTGAGGACCTGGCCGGTGTCACCCTGGTCGACGATCCCGGCGTGGTGCCCGACGTCGTCGTCCTCGGCGGGGCCGGTCCCGAGTTCGACTACGCCTCCTTGAACCGCGCCTTCGGGGACCTCCAGCGCGGTGCCCGGCTGGTCGCCATGCACCGCAATCTGTACTGGCGGACCGACGAGGGTCTCCAGCTCGACTCGGGGGCCTTCGTGACGGGGCTGGAGGCCGCCGCCCGCACCGAGGCCGTGATCACGGGAAAGCCGTCGGCCGCGTTCTTCGGGGCGGCGCTCGCGCGTCTCGGAGTGAGCGCGCGGGAGGCGTTGATGGTCGGGGACGACATCGAGTCGGACGTCCTCGCGGCGCAACGGGCCGGGGTGACCGGGGTGCTGGTCAGGACCGGCAAGTACCTGCCGAAGACGCACCGGGCCGCGAGCGGCGAACCCGACCACGTCATCGACTCGTTCGCCGGCCTTCCGGAGCTTCTCGGGCTACCGCAGTAGGAGTTGCACGCCGCCCACGACGGTCGCCGCGATGACGAGCTGCTCGAACAGGCGCTGGTTGATCCTGTTCACGGCCCACTTGCCGAGGAACGCACCCGGGACGACGAAGATCACGAGGGCCGCGTCCAGCAGCAGCGAGCGGCCGTCGATCAGACCGAGTCCGGCACTGAAGGGCACCTTCGAGACGTTCACGATCAGGAAGAAGAAGGCGGACGTGCCGAGGAAGCCGAGCTTGCGGAAGCCCGCCGACAGGAGGTAGAGCGACATCACCGGGCCGCCCGCGTTGGCGACCATCGTGGTGAAACCGCCGAGGACTCCGTAGGAGCGGGCCTTGATACGGCCCGCCCGGGTCGTGACGGCGTCCGGTTCGTCCTCGGTGCCGGCCCGGCGCCGCCGCCACATCGTGACGCCGGCCATCAGCAGCAGGATCGCGCCGATCGAGGTCCGTACGACCGCGTCGTCCGCCCACACCAGGAACAGCGTGCCGACGACCACTCCTGCCGCGACCGCCGGGAACAGCCGCCACAGCGTGGGCCAGTGGGCGTGGCGCCGGTAGGTGAGGACCGCGAGGACGTCCCCGGCGATCAGGATCGGGAGCAGCACGCCGGTGGAGGCGCGGGCGGGCAGGACAGCCGCGAAGACGGCGAGGCTGACCGTGTTGGCCCCGCTCACCGCGGTTTTCGAGAAGCCGACGAGCAGGGCCGCGAGGGCGAGCGCGGCGAACTCCCAGCCGGATATGTGCCAGAGCGTCATCGTGTTCATGCGGGAACCGATGCTATGCCCACCTATCCGGCCGCCGTAAGGAGCGTCTCGACAGGTGGCACCTGCGCCGGCGGTTCAGCCGGTGTATCGGGCCCGCAGCTCCCGCTTGAGCACCTTCATGCTCGGACCGAGCGGCAGCGCCTCGGTGAACTCCACGCGGCGCGGGTACTTGTGACGGCCCAGGTGTTCCTTCGACCACGTGGTGATGTCGTCGCCGTCGGCGGCCGGGCCGGGTGCGGGGACCACGACCGCGCACACCTCCTCCCCGTGCAGCTCGTCCGGCAGTCCGATCACCGCGACCTGGGCGATGCCGGGGTGCCGCATCAACACCTCCTCGACCTCCCGCGGGTAGACGTTGTAGCCGCCGCGGATGATGACGTCCTTCTTGCGGTCGACGATCCGCAGGAAGCCCTCGTCGTCCTTGGTCCCCAGGTCGCCGGTGCGGAACCAGCCGTCCACCACGGCCTCCGCGGTCGCCTCGGGACGGCCCAGGTAGCCGGAGAAGACGTTGTGGCCGCGGACGACGACCTCGCCGACTTCGCCCGCGGGCAGCAGTTCGACACGGTCCTCGGCCTCCGCCCGCGCGATCTCCACGTCCACGCCCCACAGGGGGTGGCCGATGGTGCCGGGCTTCGTGCCGAACAGGGGCTGGTTGACGGTCGCGGCCGGCGAGGTCTCCGACAGCCCGTACCCCTCGTAGACCTTGGCTCCGAACGCCATCTCGAACCGCTCCAGGACGGCCACCGGCAGCGAGGCTCCACCGGAGACGCAGACCCGCAGCTCTGGCAGTACGTCCGCGTCCGCCGCGGCGGACGCGAGGGCGACGAACATGGTGGGGACGCCGTGGAAGGTGTTCACCCCTTCCTTCACCATCAGCTCGATCGCGCGCGCCGCGTCGAAGCGCGGCAGCAGGACGAGGGTGGCGCCCGCCCGCCAGGTGGAGTTGAGGGAGACGGTCTGGCCGAAGGCGTGGAAGAGCGGGAGCGCGCCGAGCGCGATGTCGTCGGGGCGGACGTCGTTGGCGTCGAAGGCGTTCACGGTCGCGTTCATCACCAGGTTGAAGTGGCTGAGCACGGCGCCTTTGGGGACGCCGGTCGTGCCGCTGGTGTAGAGGACGACGGCCGGGTCGTCGGCGTCGCGGGTGACGTAGGACGGGAGCGGTTCGGCGTCCGCCGCGAGCTGCTCCAGTTCGGCGCCCAGCATGACGACGCGGACGCCGAGGGCGCGCGCCGCCGCGGCGCCCGTCCCGGCCTGAGCCGGGTGACACAGCAGCAGGGTCGCGCCGCTGTCCTTCAGGACGTGCTCGACCTCGGACGCCGACAGCAGGAGGTGGACGGGGACGACCACGCCGCCCGCCGCCGCGACGGCGTAGTAGGCGTGCGGGAAGTCCGCCGTGTTGGGGGCCATCAGTGCCACCCGGTCCCCCGGCCGCACACCGAGGCCGGTCAGGGCGCCGGCTTCGGCCAGGGCACGCCGCCACACCTGGGCGAAGGTGAGGCGCAGGTCGCCCTCGACGAGCGCCGCCCGGTCGGGACGGCGGCGGGCGTTCTCGGCGAGGATCGCGGCGAGGGACAGGGTGGCCATGGAGGGGTGCTCCGTTTCTGATCTCCGCCGGGGGGCGGCTGGTGTTCGCTGGTCTCGGACGGGTCACCGCGGCTCCACCCCCGCCGGAGCCGCGTACGGGGCTTCAGCCGCGCTCGACCAGGACCGCGCTGCCCTGCCCGACCCCCACGCACATGGTGGCCAGGCCGCGCGCGGCGCCGGTGCGGCGCATGCGGTGCAGCAGGGTGGTGAGGATGCGGGCGCCGGAACAGCCGAGCGGGTGGCCGAGGGCGATGGCCCCGCCGGTCGGGTTGACGAGTTCCGGGTCGATCCCGAGCCTGTCCACGGAGGCGAGGGCCTGGGCGGCGAAGGCCTCGTTGAACTCGGCCTCCTGGATGTCGCCGATGCCCCAGCCGACGCGTCCCAGCGCCTTCTGCGTGGCGGGGACGGGTCCGATGCCCATGACATCGGGGTGGACCCCGGCGGACGCTCCGGCGACATAGCGTCCGAGGGACTCCAGCCCCAGGTCGTTCAGGGCGTCCTCGCTGACGAGCAGCAGGCCGGCCGCGCCGTCGTTCATCGGGGAGGCGTTGCCCGCGGTGACCGTGCCGCCTTCGCGGAACACCGGCCTGAGGCGGGCGAGCTTGTCGAGCGAGGTGTCCTCGCGTACGCATTCGTCGGTGTCGACGACGACGCCGTCGGGGCGTTCGACGGGGAGCAGTTCGGCGTCGAAGTACCCGTTCTTGCGGGCGTCCGCGGCACGCTGGTGGCTGCGCAGCGCGAACGCGTCCTGGCGCTCGCGCGGGACGCCGTACCGCTCGGCGACCTCCTCGGCCGTCTCTCCCATCGACAGGAGACCGTGCAGGTCCTTCATCGCGGGGTTGACCAGGCGCCAGCCGAGCCGGGTGTCGACCGTCTCGATGCGATGGGGAAGCGCCTCGTCCGGGCGGGGCAGGACGAAGGGCGCCCGGCTCATCGACTCGGAGCCGCCCGCGAGCACGATGTCGGCCTCACCGGAGGCGATGGCGCGGGCCGCGGTCGTGACGGCCTCCAGGCCGGAGGCGCACAGCCGGTTGACGGTGGCGCCGGGTACGGATTCGGGCAGGCCCGCGAGGAGCGCGGCCATGCGGGCGACGTTGCGGTTGTCCTCGCCCGCCTGGTTGGCGGCGCCCCAGTAGACGTCGTCGATGCGGGCCGGGTCGAGCGTGGGCAGTCCGGCGACCAGTCCGCGCACGACGGTCGCGGCGAGGTCGTCGGGCCGCACGGAGGACAGGGCTCCGCGCAGCTTTCCGATGGGGGTGCGGCGGGCGGCCGCGAAGTGGACGGGACGCACGACAGGACTCCTGAGGGACGGCGGATCACGCGATCACGGTGTGCCGCGGGCGCGGATCACGGGTCGCCGGTCTCGCGAGCGCGGGATCTCCGGATCGCGGGGACCGGCGAAGGGGCGGGAATTAATTAGCACTGCTAGTTTTCGACTATAGCCCCGCGACCGGCCGTCTGGGAAGATCCCGCTCCCCCGACCCCGCAGCGTCACCCGGACACCCGGCGCCCCTCCGGGATGGCACACTGCTCGCACGTACTGCCGAACACCCCCTGGCAGGGCGAACAGGCAGGTCTAGCAAAGGAGTTGCCGCATGACGGGGCCCGAGTCCACCGTGGACCGGATCGACACCAGCAGGCCGCATCCGGCGCGGGTGTACGACTGGTACCTCGGAGGCAAGGACAACTACCCGGTCGACGAGGAGCTCGGCCGGCACATCATGTCCCTCGATCCGGGCGCCGAGCGGGCCGCCCGCAGCAACCGCTGGTTCATGCAGCGCGCCACCCGCCATCTCGTCGGCGCGGCGGGAATCCGGCAGTTCCTCGACATCGGCACCGGCATCCCCACGGAGCCCAACCTCCACCAGATCGCGCAGCGCACCGCCGCGGACGCGCGGGTGGTGTACGTCGACAACGACCCGATCGTCCTCGCCCACGCCGGGGCGCTGCTGCGCGGGACCCCGCAGGGCGTGACGGAGTACATCCAGGCCGATCTGCGCGAGCCGGAGAAGATACTCGCCGAGGCGGGGCGCGTCCTCGACTTCGACCGGCCCATCGCCCTGTCCCTGATCGCCCTGATGCACTTCATCGCGGACGAGAGCGGCGCGTACGAGCTGGTGGAGACCCTGGTCGACGCGCTGGCGCCGGGCAGCTGCCTGGCACTGTCGGCGATGACCGCCGACTTCGAGCCCGAGAACGTACGGCGCGGCATCGAGATGTACGCGAAAGGCGGGGTCACCCTCGTCGGCCGCTCCCACGCCCAGGTCGGCCGCTTCTTCAAGGGCCTCGACCTGGCCGAACCGGGCATCGTGTCCGTGAAGGACTGGCATCCCGAGCTCGCGGAGGACGAGACCTCCATCGGCGACGCACCGGTCTCCCTGTACGGCGGGGTCGGCTTCAAGGCCTGACGGGCACCGGTCCGGTCGGCCGCCGCCGTCGGCACCGGTCCGGCCAGCCGCCCGCCGACGGGCGGCTGACGAACGCGCGGCGGGGAGCGGAGGGTGACCACGCGGCCGGGCGCGCCGGGCGGGTGCCGGGCGACCGCGCGACGGGCGGAGGCGGCGAGAAGCCGCCGGGTGAGCCGTCGAGGGGAGGACGGTGAGCAGCCGCACCGGGTTAGCGGTCGCAGGGAGGGCAGTGAGCAGCCGCACCGGGTGAGCGACCTCGCGGCAGGCGACAGGCGACAGGCGACAGGCGACAGGCGACAGGCGACAGGCGACCGTACCGGGCGAGCGACCTCCCGGCGGGCACCCGCGCCGGGCCGGTACGAATCGCCGCGTACGAGCCTGACCCGCGCGGGCACTTCGCGACTCGGGGCCGGCCCCGGCACGCCGGAGGGCGCCTGCCCGCACCGTGACCCGCGGCCCGGGCGCAGCCGTCAGCAGGACTCCGTCGACTCCTCGCAGGGCGCGTCGACGATGCCCAGCGTGACGAAGGCGCGGGTGAAGGCGGCGAAGCCCTCCTCCCCCAGGGGTTCCACGACACGACGGCGCACCGCGTCGGCGAACACCTTCGCCGCGGTCGTGGCCGTCTCCCGGCCGAGCGGAGTCAGCACGGCATACGTCACCCTGCGGTCCGAACGGGACGGGCGGCGCTCGACGAGACCGGCGTCGGCCAGCCGGTCGACCACCCCGGTCGTCCCCGCGGTGGAGAAGCCGAGCGTCTGGGACAGCAGCCGCATCGGAGCGGCCCGGTCCGGCGAGGCGACCAGGAAGCAGAGCACTTCGAGGGACGAGGGCGGCAGCCCCACCTCGCGCTGGGCCTCGGCGAGCAGTTCGTCCGTGAGTTCACGGAACCCCGTCGCCAGGCCGTTCCACCGCTGCAGCAGGTCGGTCTCCTCGGCGCTCGGACACTGGTCCGCCGCGCCGGGACACCCGGCCCGCTCCACTGGCTGCTGGGACTCCCCCATGCGCTGGCTCCCGTATTCCGATCCCGAGTCCTGACCCACTTGCCGAGAATACCCCGCCCATCTATTATCTCGCGAGCTACCTAATAGCTGACGTAGTAGTAGCTGGCGATGTAGTAGCTGGCGATGTATTCATCATTCAACCGATCGGCACCGGACCCGACCGCGGCCACCCGGGCCCGGACCCACCCGCACCCCACCGGCTCCGGCGCCGCCAGGGCACCGGACCGCTCACGAAAGGCACGGACGACCATGTCCCACACCACCCCCTCCTCCCGGCCCGGCGCGCTCCCGGACGTCTCGGCGGGTCACTGGACCCTCGACCCGGCAGGCACCACCGTCGGCTTCCAGCACCGCACGTTCTGGGGCCTGTTGAACGTCAAGGGGGTGTTCACCGAGGTCGGCGGCGACGGCGAGGTCGTCGCCGGGGGCGGCGCGCACGGCAGCGTGACCATCGGCGCCGCGTCCCTGGACACCAGGAACGCCAAGCGCGACAAGCACCTGCGCTCCGTGGACTTCTTCGACGTCGAGAAGCACCCCTCGCTCGCCTTCACCGCCACGGAGGTCAAGCCGTCCGGCGACGCGACCGTCCATGTCACCGGCGACCTGACCGTGCTCGGCGTGACGCGCGCGCTGTCCTTCACCGCCAAGGCGTCCGAGATCTCCGCCGACGCGGTCACCCTCACCGCGGAACTCCCGGTGGACCGCGGAGACTTCGGCATGTCCTGGAACCAGGCCGGCATGCTCAAGCCGCTGACCCGCGTCACGATCGCCGCGCGCTTCACGCGCCGCGCCGACTGACCGGAAGCGCCCGCCCGCGCCACGAGTTCGGCCGGGGCCCCGGCCGGCTCACGCCCACAACCGTCACCCGTCGCCGTCACTCGTGACCGTGGACGTCGCCGTCGCCGTCGCCGTCGCCGTCGCCGTCGCCGTCGCGGGGAAACGCAAAAAGGGCCCCGCGGGCTCTTGCCCGCGAAGACCCTTCGCACCGTCGGGACGACAGGATTTGAACCTGCGACCCCTTGACCCCCAGTCAAGTGCGCTACCAAGCTGCGCCACGTCCCGGTGCCCGTCTGACCTGGGGTTTCCCCGGGCCGAACGTGCACGGAAACAATACCGCACTCGTGCCTGTGGTCGCGCACCCGTTTACGCGGGTCCGCGCCCGGGACGGGTGCGGGTTGACCTGAAGTTTGGTTGAGGTTGCACGATCGTCGGCATGACGATCACAGCGACGCAGCGGTACGCGTACACGGACCTGCCCCGTCTGATGGGGCTGATGACCGGCGACGAGAAGCACGGACCTGCGGCGACGTCGACGATGGACGCCCTGTGGGTGCTGTACGACCGGGTGCTGCGGGTCGCGCCCGACCGCGTGGACGATCCGGAACGGGACCGGTTCCTGCTCTCCAAGGGACACGGACCCATGGCGTACTACGCCGTGCTCGCGGCCAAGGGGTTCGTGCCCGAGTCGTGGCTGCCCGGATTCGGCTCCTACGCGTCGCCGCTGGGCCACCACCCCGACCGTGTCCTCGTACCGGGCGCCGAGATCGGCAGCGGATCCCTCGGGCACGGACTGCCCATCGGCGTCGGAACGGCTCTCGGGCTGCGCGCGCAGGGACTGTTCGAGCCCCGCGTATGGGTGCTGACCGGCGACGCGGAACTGGACGAGGGGAGCAATCACGAGGCGATCGCCTTCGCCGGTCCGGCCGGTCTGGAACGGCTCCACACCGTGGTCGTCGACAACTCGTCCGCCAGTCACGCCCGCCCCGGCGGCATCGCGGCCCGGTTCGAGGCGGCCGGCTGGTCCGCCGCGACGGTGGACGGCCGCGACCACGAAGCCCTGTACGCCGCCTTCACGGCCCCCCATCCCGGACGTCCGCGCGTGGTCGTCGCCCAGGTCGAACCGAAGTCGGCCTGAGCCGACGGAAGGACACACATCCCATGGACACCATGCGTGACCGTTTCGCCCCTGTCGTCTCGCGACTGCTCGACGAGGACCCCCGTGTCGCGGTCGTCCTGGCCGAGATCGGCAAGGACGGCTTCGCAGAGGCCCGGAGCAGGCATCCCGACCGGGTCGTCAACGTGGGCATTCGCGAGCAACTGCTGATCGGCACGGGCGCGGGCCTCGCGCTGACCGGGCTGCGTCCCGTGCTGCACACCTTCGCGAGCTTCCTCGTGGAACGGCCCTTCGAGCAGGTCAAACTGGACCTCGGGCACCAGGACGCGGGCGCGGTGCTCGTCAGTGCCGCCGCGTCCTTCGACTGGCCGGCCGGCGGCTTCACCCACATGTCGCCCGGCGACGTGGCCCTTCTCGACACACTGGACGGCTGGACGGTGCACGTCCCGGGCCATCCCGACGAGGCCGAGACGCTGTTGCGCCACGCGGTCGCGGCCGGGGACGACAAGGTGTACGTCCGCCTGTCCGTGCAGTCGAACGCGCAGGGGCTGCCCGTCGACGGAGCGCGCTTTGGCACCGTGCGCGAGGGGCACGCGGGCGTGGTCGTCGCGGTCGGTCCGATGCTCGACGCCGCGCTGGCCGCCACGGAGGGGCTCGACGTGACCGTGTTGTACGCGACCACCGTCCGGCCCTTCGACGCGGCGGCGCTGCGCAGGGCCACGGAGACCGCGGGCACCGATGTGGTCCTCGTCGAGCCGTATCTGGCGGGCACGTCCACGAAGGAGGCGGCCGACGCGCTCGCCGACGTGCCGCACCGGGTCCTGGGCCTCGGCGTGGGCCGCCGCGAGCTGCGCCGGTACGGGACGGTCGAGGAGCATGTCGCCGCGCACGGTCTGGACCCGGCGTCCCTGCGGGAGCGGATCGGCGCCTTCCTGGGAGCCCGGGTCCACGGATGACCGAGCGCCCGGCGGCACGGGTCGACGGGTGAGCGGCGCGCCGCCCGCCGATGGGTTCACACGGCCGGGCGGTCCTCCCGCCCGGCCGCGGCGGACACGGGTTCCGTCGCGGCGGGCGGGCGGGGCAACGGCGCGGGGCCGTCGACACGGACCAGGTTGCGGATCGCGGGCACCGCCAGCAGGGCGGTCGAGACGACGAGGGTCATGGCGCCGGCGATGAGCAGCACGTGGTCGGCGCCGAGCGCCGCGGCGGCCGGTCCGGCCAGTGCCTGGCCGACGGGCATCATGGCCAGGGAGCCCGCGACGTCGTACGCGTGGATGCGGTTGAGGACGTCGGGTGCCACCTGTGTCTGCACGCTCGTCGCCCACATCACGCCCCACAGCGACATGCCCGCGCCGGCCACGACCGCGCCGGCCGACATGGCCGCCACGCCGAGTCCCCATCCGACGGTCGCCGGGAAGAAGGCGAAGGCGAAGAGGGCGAAGGCTCCGGCCCGCAGCATGCGGCGGGGGCGCAGCCGCAGCGCGATCAGTCCGCCGATGACGGTGCCGGCTCCGAGGGCCGAGTTGACCAGGCCGTAGGCGCGCGGGCCGTGCTCCTGCACCACCTCGGTGGCCACCAGGGGGACGGTCGGCCCCCAGATGGAGATCATGTAGACGCACCAGATGACGATGACGCCCCAGAGCCAGGTGCGGGATCTGAACTCCCGCCAGCCCTCGGCGAGATCGGCCCTGAAGCTGCCGCTGTGGGACCGGCTCCCGGGGGCGGCCGGGGGCAGCCGGAGCAGGAGCAGGCACAGGGCGCTGAGCGCGTAGGTCGCCGCGTGGGCGGCGAAGACCCCGCCGGCGGAGGAGAACGCGACCAGCAGGCCCGCCAGCGCGGGGCCGGCGAGCTGGGCGGCGGACTCGGCGATCCGTATGGCGCCGTTGGCCCCCTGGACGTCGGTGGCGAGGCGCGGCACCGTACTGGCGACGCCGGGCTGGAACACCGCGCCGGCCACGCCGTTGACCGCGCCGATCACGCAGATCTGCCAGAGCACCACGTGGCCGGCGAAGAACAGCGCGGCGGCGAGGGACTGGGTGACCAGCCGCACCAGATCGGCGCCGATCATGAGCTTGCGTGTGCTGAACCGGTCGGCGATGACCCCGCCGAAGATCACCAGGCCCGCGAACGAGGCCGCCGACGCGGCCATGGCCAGGCCGACCGCGCCGACCCCGTATCCGTACCGCAGCAGTCCGGCGGCCAGCGCCACCGGGAGCATGGTGTCGCCGAGCCGGGCGAGGGCACGTGCGACGAAGAAGAGGGCGAAGTCCCGCGACCAGACGGGCGAGGGCGCCCCGGCGGCAACGATGTCGCGACGCCGCCGCTCTCCGGGACGCTCCTTCCCCGCGCGGTCCGACGGTTCGTCCCGTCGTTCGCCGCCCGGCTCGTCGCCCTGTGGTGTCCCGCCCGATGACGTCCCGGCCATCCCGCTCGATCCCCTCCCCTGACTGCCCATGCCCCACCCGTCCCCCGCGGAACCGGGCGCCGTGCGCCCGGCTCACGCTTCCGGATCATGCCACGGGGCACGGACGGCGCCGGAGCCGTTTCAGTCGGCGGACGGGAGGCCCAGCTCCGGGTAGGCGTCGATCAGCCGGGGCGGTGCCGCCTGGCGCCAGGAGTCGGCGAGGATGTCACGCAGTTCGTCGTCGTCCTCCAGGGCGGCGAGGCGCACCCGCACCCAGGCGAAGCCCGCTTCGTGGTCGGCGATCCAGAACTTGCCGGGCTCGGCCAGGACGAGTTCGTCGCGCTCCTCCTTCGGGCAGCGCACCGCGATGGAGGTCTCGTCCTCCGGGAGCGTGGCGAACATCTTGCCCGAGACCCTGAAGGTGGGCATGCTCCACGCGATCTTCTCCGTCGTGTCGGGCAGGGAGAGGGCGACACGGCGTACGTCTTCGGCTTCCGGCATGGGACGCACCGTAGCCAAAGGCACTGACATTCACGCCTGGCTACGAGGGCGAAGCGGCGATGCGGGCACCACCGCTCCCACCTGCTTGTAGTAGATCGTCGTCGCGCGCAGTTCTCCGGACGGGGCCGCCGCGTAGTCGGGGATCGCGCCGATCCGGGTCCAGCCGGCGGAGCGGTAGAGGGACTCGGCGGGGCTGTCGGTCTCCGTGTCCAGGTGCAGCAGGGTGACCCCGGAACGGACGGCGGCGGCCTCGGCGGTGGTCAGGAGCGTGCGCCCGACGCCCTGTCCCCGGCCGTCGCGGTGGACCATCAGCTTCACCAGTTCGGCGCGGTGGCGGCTGTTGGGCTTGTCCGGGAAGGCGAGCCCGACCGTGCCGAGCAGCCGGTCCGCGTCGCGGGCCACCCACACGGCGAGCCGGCCCGCCGACACCGCGGCGGCGCGCTCCTCCCACCAGGCGACGGCTGCCGCCCGGTCCAGCGGCGCGAGGAAGCCGACGGAGGCTCCCCCGAGCACGGCGTCGGTGAGGAGCTCGGCCAGCTCTCCCGCGCAGGCGAGGACTTCGGAGGCGTCCAGGCGGGCGACGGCGGTCATGGCAGCACCACCACCAGGGCGTATCGCACGGCCTCGGGGCCGGGACAGCGAAAGCGTGTCGGCCCCCACACCCGCAGCCGGAGGCAGTCCCCGGCGCCGAGCCGCTGCACGACGTCCTGAGCGGTCACCTCCAGGGTTCCGTCGAGGACCCAGATGTGCTGTTCCAGGCCGGGTACGGGGGGCCGGTCGTAGTCGACGGCCGCGCCCGCCGCGAGCCGTCCCTCGACGAGTTCGCCGCGCAGCCCGGCGTGCGGCGGCGACACCGAGCGTCGTACGAAGCCCGAGGACGTGTCCTCCCAGATCGCCTGGTCGGCCGCCCGGACCAGCAGGGCGGGTTCCGGCTCGATCTCGCTGAGCAGCTGCGACATGGTGCGTCCGTAGACCGCGCACAGGCGGTTGAGCTGCGACGCGGTGGGGCTGATCTCGGCGCGCTCGGTGCGGGACAGGGTGGACCGGCTCACTCCGCTGCGCTCCGCCAGCTCGCCCAGGGACCAGCCGCGCTCGGCCCTCAGCTCGGCCAGCCGGGCACCGAGCCGGACATCGACCTCGTCGCCCATGACGCCTCCCTCGCGTGTCCCTCATTCGGGATGCTATCCCACATCCGGGACGGCGGCTTGCTCAATCCGCGGTCGCGGCCTCGGTGAGCGCGTCCAGGACCGGCCGGATCAGCGGATGTCCCTCCGCCCCGCGGCGTACGGCGGCGAAGACACGGCGGGTGGGCGCGACGCCGTCGACGGGGCGTACGACCACGCCCGTGAGGTCCATGCCGCGCAGCGCCGAGCGGGGCACGAGTGCGACACCAGCGTCGGCCGAGGCGAGCGCGACAACGGCACGGAAGTCGTCGGAGGAGTGTTCGAGACGGGGCTGGAAGCCGGCGTTCTCGCAGGCCAGGACGACCACGTCATGACAGGGGTTGCCCGGATAGGGGCCGATCCACGGGTCCTTGGCCAGCTCGGCGAGCGGCACCTCGTCGGCGTCCGCGAAGCGGTGGGCGACCGGCACGACCGCGTCGAAGGGCTCCGCGTAGAGCGGGACGTGGGTCAGGCGGGGGTCGTCGGCGTCGGGGGCGCCCCGGTACTCGACGGCGACGGCGATGTCGATCTGCCGGTCGAGCACCATCGGCAGACTGGCGTCGCCCTCGGCGTCCTGCACCCGGACGTGGATCCCGGGGGCCGTGCCGGACAGGCGCGCCAGTGCGGGCGCGACCACCAGACCTATGCCGGTCGCGAACGACGCGATGGTCACCGTGCCCGCCGAACCCGCGCCGTACGCGGCCAACTCGGCCTCCGCACGCTCCAGTTGGGCCAGCACCGCATTGGTGTGGCCGAGCAGGATCTCACCGGCGGGCGTCAGTCTCACGCCCTTCGCGCCGCGCTCGACGAGGCGATGGCCCGTCTCCTGCTCCAGGGCGGTCAGCTGCTGGGAGACCGCCGAGGGCGTGAGGTAGAGCGCGGCGGCAGCCGCCGTGACCGTGCGGTGGTCGGCCACCGCACGGAGGATGTGGAGCCGCCGCGCTTCGATCATGCGACCGATTCTCTCAGGTCGCTGGGGTTCCTCAGCCGTCGAGTTCCGCGCGGGCCGCCACGAAGGCGTCCACCGCGCGGTTCACGTCCTCGGTCGAGTGCGCGGCCGACAGCTGCACCCGGATACGGGCCTGGCCCTGCGGAACGACCGGGTACGAGAAGCCGATCACGTAGACACCCCGCTCCAGCAGGAGCTCCGCCATGCGTCCGGCGACGGCCGCGTCCCCGATCATGACAGGGGCGATCGCGTGGTCGCCGGGAAGGATGTCGAAACCCTCCTCGGTCATCCGGGAACGGAACAGCGCGGTGTTCTCGGCGAGCCTGATCCGCAGGTCGTCGGCCGACTCCAGCAGGTCGAGCACCTTCAGCGAGGCCGCCGCGATCACCGGGGCGAGCGTGTTCGAGAAGAGGTACGGGCGCGAACGCTGGCGCAGCAGCGCGACGATCTCGGCGCGGGCCGCCACGTAGCCGCCGGAGGCGCCGCCGAGCGCCTTGCCGAGGGTGCCCGTGATGATGTCGACGCGGTCCATGACGCCGTGCAGCTCGGGCGTGCCGCGCCCGCCGGGGCCGACGAAGCCGACGGCGTGCGAGTCGTCGACCATGACCATGGCGTCGTAGCGGTCGGCGAGGTCGCAGATCTCCTGCAGCGGCGCGACATAGCCGTCCATCGAGAAGACGCCGTCGGTGACGATCAGCCGGCGACGGGCGTCCGAGGCCGCCTTGAGCTGGGCCTCCAGGTCGGCCATGTCACGGTTCGCGTACCGGAGGCGGCGCGCCTTGGACAGCCGGATGCCGTCGATGATCGAGGCGTGGTTGAGGGCGTCGGAGATGACCGCGTCCTCGGCGCCGAGCAGGGTCTCGAAGACGCCGCCGTTGGCGTCGAAGCAGGAGGAGTAGAGGATCGTGTCCTCCTGGCCGAGGAACGCGGACAGCCGCGCCTCCAGCTCCTTGTGCACCTCCTGGGTGCCGCAGATGAACCGCACGGAGGCCATGCCGTAGCCCCAGCGGTCGAGCGCCTCGTGGGCGGCCGCGACGACGTCGGGGTGGTCGGCGAGGCCGAGGTAGTTGTTGGCGCAGAAGTTGAGGACCTCGCCGGGGCGGCCGCCGGCGGTGACATTCACCGTCGCGGACTGCGGGCTGCCGATGACCCGCTCGGGCTTGTGCAGGCCCGCGGCGCGGATCTCGTCGAGGGTGGCGCGGAGATCGTCGCGTACGGAGTCGAACATAGGGGGCTCCATCAAATGCAGGGGGCGCTGGTGCGGGGGGCGAGTGGGCCGAAGGGGCGCGCCTGTGTCGAGAGGGCGAGCGTGCGGCGGCCCGGAGGGCTGGGCACGGTCGGGCTCTCGGCACAGGCGCGTGCGCCCCGGAGGCGGACCGATCCGGAGATCAGGCAGTCCAGTCGAGGATGACCTTGCCGCCGCGGCCGCTCGCCGCGTCGGCGAAGGCCGCCTCGTAGTCGCGGAAGTCGTAGCGGCCGGTGATCACGGGGGCGAGGTCGAGTCCGCCTTCGAGAAGGACCGACATGGCGTACCAGGTCTCGAACATCTCGCGGCCGTAGATGCCCTTGATCGTGATCATGGAGGTGACGATCCGGGACCAGTCGACCGGGAACTCCTGGGACGGCAGCCCGAGCATGGCGATCCGGCCGCCGTGCGTCATGTTGGCGATCATGTCGCGCATCGCCTCGGGGCGGCCGGACATCTCCAGGCCGATGTCGAAGCCCTCGCGCAGACCGAGCTCGCGCTGGCCGTCGCCGATCGTCGCCTCCGAGACGTCGAGGGCCAGGCTCACGCCGATCTTGCGGGCGAGTTCCAGGCGCTCCTGGCTGACGTCGGTGATCACGACGTTGCGGGCTCCCGCGTGACGGGCCACGGCGGCGGCCATCAGTCCGATCGGGCCCGCGCCGGTGATCAGGACGTCCTCGCCGACCAGCGGGAAGGACAGCGCCGTGTGCACGGCGTTGCCGAAGGGGTCGAAGATCGCGGCGACGTCGAGGTCGACGGGGACGCGGTGCACCCAGACGTTGGACGCGGGCAGGACGACGTACTCGGCGAACGCTCCGTCGCGGCCGACGCCGAGGCCTACCGTGGCCCGGCAGAGGTGACGGCGTCCGGCCAGACAGTTGCGGCACTTCCCGCAGACCAGGTGGCCCTCGCCGCTGACCCGGTCGCCGGCCTTGATGTCGGCGACGTCACGGCCGGTCTCGACGACCTCGCCGACGAACTCGTGGCCGAGCACCAGGGGCGTGCTGATGGCCTGCTGCGCCCAGCCGTCCCAGTTGCGGATATGCAGGTCGGTGCCGCAGATACCGGTCCTGAGGACCTTGATCAGTACGTCGCCGGGGCCGGCCTGCGGCTCCGGAACGTCCGTGAGCCAGAGTCCGGGCTCCGCCTTCTCCTTGACCAGCGCCTTCACGCGACGGCTCCTGTGGGTGAGGTTCCCGGGTCAGGGCACGCCGAAGGAGCCCGGTCCGGGGAGAGGGGTGAATTCCCCGAGAAATCTGCCGTACGCAGGTGCTCGCGGTCCATCGAGGTTTTCTTAAGCGCGGCCCCAGCTTTCCTTCACGCCTCCTCGCGGACCTGCCCCCGCTCGAAGTAGGCGACCAGTTCCGGGTCGAGCGAGGGCACGTCGAGCGGGGTGCCGCCGTCCCGCAGCGACTGCGTGGCACGGAATCCCGCCGCCACCGCCATACGCGCGGCGACCGGGGAGGTGTCGGTACGCCCTCCGTCGCGGACGAACCGCAGGAACTCGTCGATCAGCAGGGGGTCCGCGCCACCGTGCTCGGCGTCCTCGTCCACCGCGGGGACGGGGTACTCGGCGTCGGCCCGGTCCCGCTGACCGGAGCGCATGCTGTTCCAGACCTTCACCACGGCGCCGGGGCCGTCCCCGAAGTTCTCCAGACGCCCGGCGTCGCCGATGACGGTGTAGTTGCGCCAGTAGTCGGGGGTGAAGTGGCACTGCTGGTAGGCCGCCAGCACTCCGTTGTCGAGGCGCATGTTGACCAGCGACACGTCCTCGACGTCGATGACCGGGTTCAGGGAGCGCTGGGTGTGCGCGGGCCAGTGGCCGTCCTTCGTGTACCAGTCGTCGGTCTTGGGTTCCCCAGGGGCCCGGCGGTGCGGGTTGTCCCCGTACACCATGAGGTCGCCGAGCGCCTGCACCCGTTCGGTGAAACCGTCGGCCAGCCAGTGCAGCACGTCGATGTCGTGGGCGCCCTTCTGCAGCAACAGGCCGGTGGTGCACCGCCGTTCGGCATGCCAGTCCTTGAAGTACCAGTCCCCGCCGTAGCCGACGAAGTGGCGCACCCACACGGTCTTGACCGTGCCGATCTCGCCGCGCTCGATGATGTCGCGCATGAGACGGATCACCGGCATGTGGCGCATGTTGTGACCGACGTACAGGCGGGTGCCCGTCTCGAAGGCGGTACGCAGGATCAGGTCGCAGCGCTCGATCGTGATGTCCAGCGGCTTCTCGACGAGGACGGGCTTTCCGGCGCGCAGCGCCCGGCAGGCGATGTCGGCGTGCGTGTGGTCCGGGGTGAGGACGAGCACGGCGTCGACGTCGGGGTCCTCGACGACCTTGTGGTGGTCGTCGACGGTACGGACGCCGGGAATGTGGTCGGCGGCGCGGTCCCGCTGTGCCGGATCGTGCTCGGCGACGACGGTCACGCGCGAGCCCCGGCCGGGGCGGTGGGCGAGGCGTGCGAGGGAGCCGCGCAGTCCGAAGCCGAGGGCACCGAGACGCAGATCGGTCATGGTGTGCCTTTCCGTGCGGTGTCGAGGAGGTCCGGGCGCAAGCGTTCCTCGGCGAGGGCACGCTCAACCTCCCGCGGGGCGCCGGGATTCGACCGCTGTGGGCCGCGGAGCGCCGGGATTCGACCGCTGCCGGGCCGCGCCTCACCCGCGTCCTTCGTGGGCCGTGTCCCCGACCGGCTCCGGGCCGCGACGCCGGAGCACCCTCACAGGGACCGCCCGTCCTCCCGTCGTCCGATCTGCTCGACGAGTTCCGCGGCCATCGCCTTGATGGTCTCCAGGCCCGCCTTCCCCCATGGGCGCGGCTCGACGTCGACGGCGCAGATCGTGCCGAGGGCGATGCCGGTGCGGTCGATGAGCGGGGCTCCGAGGTAGGAGCGGACGCCGATCTCGTCGACGACCGCGTTGCCGGCGAACCGCGGGTAGTCGCAGACGTCCTCCAGGACGAGCGCCTTGCGGCGGACCACCACGTGGGGGCAGTAGCCGAAGTCGCGGCTCCGGTAGCGTCCGGCGGCGGGGTCCGTGCCGGGCTCGGCGGCGGCCGTCGCGCCCGTGGTCGTCGCGACGCCGTCCCCGGTGTCCGGCACGGTCGGCGCGACGCCGGTCACATTGCCGTCCGGGGTGTGCAGGCCGGCGAAGAACTGCCGTTGTTCGTCGATGAAGTTGACCATGGCGTACGGCACCGCGGCGACGTCCGCGAGGCGGTCGGCGAAGGCGTCGAAGGCAGGTTCCGCGTACGTGCCCAGCCCCAGCAGACGCAGCCGCCGCACCCGGGCCGGCGCGTCCTTGTCCTCCGGCGTCAGCAGCAGACGACCGGCCGGACGCGGCGGGTCGTAGCTCATCTGCGTGCTCCGTGGCTCGGGAATGGCGTCATGCGTGGGCTCCGTGACGTGGCGGGTGCGTCATGTGTGGGCCCCGTGGCTCGGGGCGTGGGAGGGGGCGTGGGCGAGCAGGTGCCGGACCAGGGTGAGCAGGGTCTGCACGCCCGAACTGGAGATCCGGGCGTCGCAGCGCACCACGGGGATCTCGGGGTCGAGGTCGATGGCCGCGCGCACCTCCTCGGGGTCGTAGCGGTAGGAACCGTCGAACTCGTTGACCGCGACGATGAATCCGAGACCGCGCTGCTCGAAGAAGTCGACGGCCGCGAAGGAATCCTCCAGACGGCGCGTGTCGGCCAGGATCACCGCGCCGAGCGCGCCTTCGGAGAGCTCGTCCCACATGAACCAGAACCGCTCCTGCCCGGGGGTGCCGAACAGGTAGAGCGTGTGTTCCGGGTCGAGAGAGATGCGCCCGAAGTCCATCGCGACGGTCGTCTCGACCTTGTTCTCGATGCCGTCGAGATTGTCGGTCGCGGCACTGACCGTGGTGAGCAGCTCCTCCGTGCTGAGCGGTGCGATCTCGCTCACCGCTCCGACGAAGGTCGTCTTGCCGACCCCGAACCCTCCCGCCACCAGGATCTTCAGCGCGGTGGGGAACGGGTCAGAGCTGTCGTCGTAGTCCATCGAGCACTGCCTCCAGAAGAGACCGGTCAGTGGGGTTGTGGTGGAACTCCGGGGGCTTCGTGGTGAGCGCCCCGCAGTCGACGAGGTCGGACAGCAGCACCTTGGTGACCACTGCCGGAAGCCGCAGGTGGGCGGCGATCTCCGCGACCGAGACGGGTGCCCGGCACCGTTCCAGTGCCTGGGTGTGCTCGGGGCCGAGGTAGCCGAGGGGGGTCGCCCCGGTGGCCATCACCTGGGACAGGAGATCGAGCGCGGTCGTCGGCCGGGTCCGGCCGTTGCTGACCGTGTAGGGACGCACCAGGCGTCCGGCCGCGTCGTCGAGCCAAGGCCCGTCCCCGGCCGCGGCCACGCTCAAGGCCTCATCGCCGGCGGTTCGACGGAGTGCTGCCGGGGCGCGGTCATCAGGTAGGGACGGACGCTCTTGACCAGCATGGCCATCTCGTAACCGAGCACCGCCGCGTCGGCCTCGCGTCCGGCGAGCACGGCGAGACAGGTGCCGGAGCCCGCGGTGGAGACGAACAGCAGGGTCGAGTCGAGTTCGACGACGACCTGTCGTACGTCGCCGCCGTCCCCGAAGCGGACGCCGGCGCTGCGGCCGAGGGAGTAGAGGCCGGAGGCGAGCGCCGCCATGTGGTCGGCGCTGTCCGGGTCGAGACCGTGGACCGACTTCACGAGGCCGTCGCAGGACAGCAGTACGGCGCTCGTGGTGTGGGGCACGCGCTGTACGAGTCCGCTCATCAGCCAGTCGAGGTCGGACACGAGGCCGGTCGGCGCATCGCTCGCCATGGTGGATCGACTCCTTGGGGTACGAAGGCCTGCGGGAGCGCAGGAGGTGGGGGTGGTGAGGGGGCTGGTCATCCGGCCGGAGCGCTCCCGTCGTGCCGCGGAGCGAGGTCGTGTCCGGGCGTGGGCGGGGTGTGCCGTGTCCCCTGTGTCTCGTGCGGTGCCGGCGCGTACGTCGTGTGTCGTGTCCCGTGCGGTGCCAGACCGTGCGTCGTGGGCGCTTCGGCCATGTGTGCCGTGGCCGGTTCGTCCGCGAATCCGCTGCGGGTGCTCGCGGACTCCGCATGGCCGGTGCGCGCGGACTCCCCATGGCCGGTGCGCGCGGACTCCGCATGACCGGTGTCCGCGTTTCCGTGGTGCGGGTGGCCGGGGCCGATGCTCCCGAGCCCTGCGTGGCCCGCGCCCGTGTTCCGGAGGTCCGTCGGGCCGGCGCCCGTGTCCCCCAGGTGCGGGTGGCCGGCAGGGGTGCTCTCGAGATCCGCGGGACCGGCGTCCCGGACCCAGCGGCCCACGTTCCCGACGTGCGCGAGGCCCGCGCCCGCGTTCCCGAGCCCCGCGAGGTGCTCGCCGTCGCTCCCGGGACCCACACCGGCGAGGCCCGCGAGGTGGTCACCGCCGTTCCCGGGGCCCACGCCGGCAAGGCCCGCGAGGTGCTCGCCGTCGCTCCCGGGACCCACGCCGGCAAGGCCCGCGAGGTGCTCGCCGTCGCTCCCGGGGCCCACACTGCCGAGGCCCGTGTGGTGGGCGTCCGCGCTGCCGGGGTCCGCGTGGCCGGGACCCGCGCTGCCGAGACCCGCGTAAGGGGAGCCACCGTTCCCGGGACCCTGGCTGTCGAGACCCGCGTAAGGGGAGCCGCCGCTCCCTGGACCCTCGCTGCCCAGACCCGTGCCTCCGAGGCTTGCGTCGTGGTCGCCGCCGTTCACGGGATCCGCGGTGCCCGCTGCCCGCGGCGTCGGCAGGTCCGTGGGGACCAGGTCCAGGTGCGGCCGGTCCGCGGGCGGTTCCTGCCCGCGTGCCGCCTCGGCGTGCGCGGCCTCCGCGAGCCCGATGCCCCGCTGGAAGGCGGCCATCAGCCCCGGGTCGTGGCCGGCGACGAACTCGGGGTCCTGGCGCGGGGCCGGCCCGTCACGCAGCTGGGGCGCGATGTGCTCCTGGGCCCGCCGCCTGGGCAGTTGGGGCTTTCCCATGGTGCCGCGCACGGTCCCGACGCGTGGCGTGGGCGGCGCGGTCACGTTCTCCGCGACGGTGTGCCGGTCCTCCGGCCGGATGCCGGGCACGGCGTCCGCCGGATTGGACCGCGCCGCCCGGGTCCCACGTACGGGGAGCGGTGCGGGAGCATCGCCGGGCCGGGCCTGCGGGACGCGCCGGGGCGCCTGCTCCCGCTGTGCCTGCCGGGGCACGGGCGCCACCACCCGGGCACCCGCGGATGCGGGCACGGGCCGCGCGGCCGGACCCGCCGGCGCGGGACGCGGATTCGGGTCCGTCGGCGCGGGACGCGGATTCGGGTCCACCGGCGCGGGACGAGGTCCCCTTCCCGTCGCGTCGGGCCGCCCCTGCGGCAGCGCTCCGGGCTCGCCCGGAGGGCTGCCGAGCAGTTCCTGCGGGACGACGAGCACGGCCTGGACGCCGCCGTAGATGTTGCTCTGGAGGCGGACGTGGATGCCGTGCCGCCGGGCCAGTTGGGAGACGACGTACAGGCCGATCCGGCCGTCCTGGAGCAGGCTGGCGACGTTGACCTGGTCGGGGTCGGTGAGGAGCGCGTTCATCTTGTTCTGCTCGTCCACGGGCATGCCGAGGCCGCGGTCCTCGACCTCGACGGCGAGGCCGGAGGTGACGAGGTCGGCGCGCAGCAGCACTTGGGTGTGCGGTGCCGAGAACACCGTGGCGTTCTCGACGAGTTCGGCCAGCAGATGGATGACGTCGGCGACCGCGTGCCCGCGCAGGGTGCCGTCGATCGGGGGCACCAGTTTCACCCGGGAGTACTGCTCGACCTCGGCGATCGCGGACCGCAGCACCTCGGTCATGGAGACCGGGTTGCTCCACTGGCGGCGTGAGACGGCGCCGCCCAGCACCGCCAGGTTCTCGGCGTGGCGGCGGATGCGGGTGGCCAGGTGGTCGACATGGAAGAGGCCTTTGAGCAGGTCAGGGTCCTCGATCTCGTTCTCCAGCTCGTCGAGGATCGAGATCTCCCGGTGCACGAGCGACTGGAGGCGCCGGGCCAGGTTGACGAAGACCTCGACCTTCTGTTCGCTGCCCGTCCGGCTGGAGAGCTGGGCTGCCTGCACGACGGCGGCGACGGCACCGTCGTGGGCGCGGGAGAGGTCGGCGGCGAGCAGTTCGAAGTCGTCGGCGTGCGCGGGGGGTTGGCGGCGCGGCTTGCGCGCGGGCGGGCTCTCGCCACGGCGCAGTCCTTCGACGAGGGCGCGCAGTTCGTTCTCGGTGCGGGCGCTGCTGCGCCGCAGTGCGCCGACGCGGTCCCGTACGGACCTGGCGGCGCGGCCGGCGGCCACGGCGGCGATCAGGATTCCGGCCAGGGCGACGCCGCCGGCTCCCGCGAGGACGGCCCACAGGACGAGGCCGGGCCGGGTTCCGGTGGAGCGCACGATGAACAGGACGGCCGCGCACGCGCTGAGGGCCACGGCGGTCGGCGGCAGCACCGCGAGGCGCATCAGCTGGGGCCGCAGATGCGTCTCGGGCTGCGAGGGAGCGGTGTGGGCGACCGGCCGTCCGTGCCGCCCGCCGCCCTCACGACGGTCTGCGCGTGCGGCCGGTGCGCGTAGGTGAGACATCGGCGTCCTCGTACTGGTACGTCGGGGCATGGGGCTCCCGCGGGTCCGCGACTCGGGCATGGGCCATCGCGGTGTCGGTCGGGAGAGCCGAAAAAATCGGCCCCGCGTCGCCCGACGGCAACTGACAGTAGTCGCCAAGCCATCATGTGCGGTGGGCAGTTGACAAAGTCCCCCGGCCGAGGTCCCGCTCTGGTATGAGGCGTCGCACGACCGACCGATAACCCTCTCGGACACGCGTTCCCCTGGCGCCTCGATTCGATCGGACCTGGTCAGAAGCGGTCGCAAACAAACGGCGAGGGCCGGGGAGCGGTGCGCTCCCCGGCCCTCGCCGTCGATACGAATGTCAGCCCGCGGGCACCGTCTCCGGCTCTCCGCTGCCCTCCGCCGCACCCTCGGCGACGTCACCCGGCGTATCGGCGCGCTCGGCTCCGACCGCGGGCCAGCCACCGGCCGGCGCGGCGGCCACGCCCCGCCACCAGGGCTCGGCCGGAACCGTCTCGGCCGTCGGCTCGAAGGGCTCGCCGGGGCGGGGCAGCGCGGCGCGCGCGCCCATCGCGCGCGCGGCGGCGATCGTCCCCTCACCGGGCTCCGCCCACGGGTGCGGCGCCAGGTTGAACGTAGCCCAGTGGATCGGCAGCATCACGCCGGTGGGCTGCCCGCCCTGGAGATCCAGGTGGGCCCGCATGCCCTCCTCGGGCGTCATGTGGATGTCGGGCCAGAACTCGCTGTACGCGCCGATCTGGATCATGGTGGCGTCGAACGGGCCGTGCTCGGCGCCGATGTCCTTGAAGCCGTCGAAGTACCCCGTGTCGCCGCTGTGGTAGATCCGGTGCGCGTCGCCCTCGACGACCCAGGAGGCCCACAGGGTGTGCTGCGTGTTGCGCAGGCCACGCCCGCAGAAGTGGCGCGCCGGAGTGGCGGTCAGGGTGATGCCGCCGACCTTCGTCGACTCCTGCCAGTCCAGCTCGCGCAGCCGGTCGGGCGACACCCCCCAGTGTTCGAGATGCGCTCCGACGCCGAGCGGCACCGCGAACAGGGTGTCCGTGCCGGCCAGGGCCTTGATCGTGGGCAGATCGAGGTGGTCGTAATGGTCGTGGGAGATGACGACCACGTCGACCGGGCCGAGCGCGGCCAGCGGCAGCGGCACGGGGTGCAGCCGCTTGGGGCCGGCGAAGGCGAAGGGGGAGCAGCGCTCGCCCCAGACGGGGTCGAAGAGCACGCGGTGCCCGTCGATCTCGGCGAGCACGCTGGAATGCCCCATCCAGGTGAGCCGCAGCCCGCTCGGCGCGGGTCGCGTGAGGTCGGCGAGCGTCGTCGCGTGCACCGGCACCGTCCCGGTCGGGGTGCGGTGGACACGCTCCTCCGAGCGGAAGTAGACCTTCGCGAACTCCAGCATCGAGCCGTCGGGGCGGGTCCGGGCACGCTCCGGATTCTGGAAGACACCGTCCGCGAAGTTCGGGGACCGGCGGATGCGCTCCAGGCGCTCACCACCCGGATCCGCGCCGAAGGCGGCGGGCCGCAAGGTGCGGAGCCCGGAGCTCAACGTACGGAAACCGGTCACGGATACCTCCAGATGGAGTCGGTCAGGCTTTTCATTATGGTCGTCGCCTCTGACAGCGCCGGGTCGCCCCTGTCACGGCGCGATGTCCGCCGGCCTCGTTCTGCATCCCTCAACCCCACCGCGCACGCACTTCTTCCGCGCGAGGGAACCGTACTCGACCACGGGCCGGCGAAGTCGCCCCCGAGGCATCGCACCGCGTACAACGTGAAGTCACCGGACCCCCACCCGCCGCACCGCCCGCCACCCGGGCCGCGAGGGACTCTTTTACTGATTCATCGTTCAGTACGTTGACACGGCACGAGGTCGCTTCCGATACTGACTGACGATTCAGTAATCGTCCGCCGGGTCCCAGGATCACGGTCCTCAGGTCCTCCGGACCCCCGATCCCTCCCCGGCCCCGCCCCCATCGCCCCGTCCGCACCTGGAGGCACCATGTCCGACCTCCCCACCGAGCTGGTACCGCTCAGCGCGCAGCAGCGCGACATCGTGGAGCTGACGCGTTCCTTCGCGCGGGACGAGATCCGTCCGCGGGCCCGCGCGGTCGACGAGGCCGACGTCGAGACGCCGTGGGACCTGTGGCGCAAGGCCGCCGAGGTCGGGATCACCGGCTTCATGCTGCCCGAGGAGTTCGGCGGGGGCGGCTTCACCGACGTGTTCACCCAGGTCCTGGTGCAGGAGGAGCTGTGCGTCGGTGACCTGGGCATCGGCAATCTGCTGTGCTCGAACGGCTTCTTCGCCGATCCGGTCGTGGAACTCGGCACCGAGGAGCAGAAGCGGGAGTGGCTGACGCCGCTCACCGGCCCCGGCACCCCCATGACGGCGCTGGCGACCACGGAGCCGGGAGCGGGCTCCGACGCCGCTTCCATCGTCACCACCGCACACCGCACCGACACCGGCTACCGCCTCAACGGCCAGAAGGCGTGGATCTCGAACGCCGGCGAGGCGGAGCAGTACGTCGTCTTCGCCAAGACCGACCCCGCGCGGCGCGCCGACGGGGTCACCGCGTTCCTGCTCCGCAAGGACACCGAGGGCGTCTCCTTCGGGGAGCCCATGCGCAAGATGGGGCAGCGCGCGATCGTCTGCCGCGAGATGTTCCTCGACGACGCGCACGTCCCGGCCGAGCACCGGCTCGGGGCGGAGGGCGAGGGCTTCCGCGGGCTGATGCGCACCTTCGACATCTCCCGCACGGTCCTCGGTGCGGCGGCGACCGGGGTGGCGCGGGCGGCGTACGAGTACGCGCGCGACTACGCCCGCACGCGTCACCAGTTCGGCAGGCCGATCATCGAGCACCAGGCGGTCGCCTTCCGCCTCGCCGACATGCGTACGCGCGTGGAGCAGGCCCGGCTGATGACCTGGCGGGCCGCCAAGCGCCTCGACGCCGGACTGGACGCGACCGCGGAGGCGGCGATGGCCAAGCTGACGGCGTCCGAGACCGCCGCCTGGTGCACCTGGGCCGCCGTCCAGACGCTCGGCGGCTGGGGCTACTCACGGGAGTACCCGGTCGAGCAGTGGATGCGTGACGCCAAGCTGGAGGAGATCGAGGAGGGGACCTCGGACATCATGCGGCTCGTCGTCTCGCGGAGCCTGTGATGACCGGACCCCTCAGCGGCGGCGAGGCCCCCGGCGGCGCAGCGCCCGTCCCCGTCGCCGCGGGCGAAGCACCCGTCACCGGCGGCGTGGCACCCGTCCGCCTCACCGGCGGCGAGGCGCTCGTCCGCGCTCTGTCCGCGCACGCCGTGACCCACGTCTTCGGCATCCCGGGGACGCACAACCTGGAGATCTACCGCCACCTGTCCGCGTACGGCATCCGGCACAGCCTGCCGCGCCACGAGCAGGGCGCCGGGTACGCCGCCGACGGGTACGCGCGCGTGACGGGGCGCCCCGGCGTGGTGATCACGACGACCGGGCCCGCGCTGCTGAACGCCGCGGCCGCCGTGGGGCAGGCCTACTCCGACAGCGTGCCGCTGCTGGTCGTGTCGCCGGGGATGCCCCTGCGCCACCCCCGGCTCGCGACCGGTCTGCTGCACGAGATGCGCAGCCAGACCGAGGCGATGCGCGGGGTGGCGGCGTTCAGCCACCGGGTCTCCTCGGTGGCGGAGATCGACGCGGCGGTGGCACGGGCCTTCACGCTCTTCGCCGCGCGGCGGCCCCGCCCCGTGCACATCGAGGTGCCGCTGGACCTGCTGGAGACCGCGGAGGAGACAGGGCCGACGCGCGTCGCTCCGGTCGTCGCGCCCGCCGCGCCCGGCGCGGAAGCCGTGCGGAGGGCCGCCGAGGCGCTGGCCTCGGCACGTCGTCCGGCGCTCGTCCTCGGCGGCGGGGCACGCGCCGCCTCGGCGCCGGTCCTCGCGCTCGCCGAGCGGCTCGGCGCGCCCGTCGTCACGACGGCCAACGGCAAGGGGATCGTCCCCGAGAGCCACCCGCTGTCCCTCGGCGTCTCGCTGCACAGCCCGTCCGTCCAGGGCTGGCTCACGGCGTGCGACGTCGTCCTGGCGGTGGGGACCGAGCTCGCCGAGTCCGACCTGTGGTCGCCGCCCCCGGCCCTGGGCGGCACGCTGGTCCGTGTCGACGTGGACCCGGACCAGATGTACGCCGGTGCGGCCGCCGACGTGGAGGTCGTCGGCGACGCACAGGTCTGCCTGCGCGCGCTGCTGTCCGAGGTGACCGCACTGCTCCCCGTCTCTCGCGGGCACGCGCGCGTGCCCGTCGGTACGGTCCGCGACCCCAGCGGCGACCCCAGCGACGACGGCCGCGGGCGCCCGGACCGCCGTCGCATCGCGGTCCCCGACGACGCCGTCCGCGACGACACGGAGCCCGCCCGCGCGGCGCGGCTCCTGCGAGCGGCCCGCGACGCGGAGACCTCCGCACGCGACGCCCGGTGGCTGCCGTACCTGCGGGCGGTCCGTGCCGTCCTCGCCGACGACGCGGTCGTCACCTCGGACAGCGCCCAGTGCTGCTACTACGGAGCCCTCCCCCACCTCCCGCTGGGCCCCGAGGGCCGCTATCTTCACCCGACCGGCTTCGGCACGCTCGGATACGCGCTGCCCGCGGCGATCGGCGCCAAGGTGGCGTGCCCGGATCGCCAGGTGGTGGCGCTCAGCGGCGACGGCGGCCTCCAGTTCACGGTGCAGGAACTGGCGACCGCGGCGCAGCTCGGGCTTCCCCTGCCGGTACTGGTGTTCGACAACGGCGGCTACGGAGAGATCCGCGACGAGATGGCCGCACGGGGCGACACCCCCACCGCGGTGGATCTCGCGCCGGTCGACCTGCCCGCCCTGGCCCGCTCCTACGGAGGGCAGGGCACGCGCGTGCGTGACCCGCGGGAGCTGACGACCGCGCTCACCGAGGCACTGCGCACCCCCGGCCCCACCCTGATCACCATCCCCGAGGAGACCCCATGACCGCCCCCCTGATGTCACTCACCTGGACGGACCACGTCACCGGCCGCCAGGGTTTCCTCGTGGTCGACCGGCTGGTGCGGGGCGTCTCCAGCGGCGGCCTCCGCATGCGCCCGGGATGCACGCTGGACGAGGTCGCCGGGCTCGCCCGCGGCATGACCATGAAGGAAGCGCTGCACTACGACCCCGCAGGGCGTTACGTCCCGCTGGGCGGCGCGAAGGGCGGCATCGACTGCGACCCGCAGGACCCGGACGCGTACGGCATCCTGGTGCGCTACCTGCGCGCCATGCGCCCGTACATCGAACGCTTCTGGACCACCGGTGAGGACCTCGGCCTCACCCAGGACCTGGTCGACCGTGCCGTCGAGGAGGCGGGGCTGGTCTCCTCCATCCAGGCCGTGTATCCGCTGCTCGACGACGAGGCCACGGCCCGCCGACGGCTCGCGGACGCCTTCGCGGTCGAGGTCGACGGCATCGGGCTCGACGAACTGGTGGGCGGCTGCGGTGTCGCGGAGTCGGTGCTCGCGGCGCTGGACCGCGCGGAGGTGCCGTACGCGGGCACGCGGGTGGCCGTGCAGGGGCTCGGCACCATGGGCGGCGCCACGGCGCGCTTCCTGTCCCGCGCGGGGCTGCGCGTGGTGGCCGTCGCCGACGTCAAGGGCACGATCGCCAACCCCGAGGGCCTCGACGTCGAGGCGCTCCTCGCGGCCAGGGACGTGTACGGGACGGTCGACCGCTCCGCGCTGCGGCCCGTCGACCGTGAACTGCCGGGCCACGCCTGGCTGTCCGTCGACGCGGAGGTCCTGGTGCCCGCGGCCGTCTCGTACGCGATCGACGGCGCGAACCAGCGGCGGATCACCGCGCGCTGGATCGTCGAGGCGGCCAACATGCCCGTGCTGCCGGAGGCGGAGGAGTCGCTCGCCGCGCGCGGGGTCACCGTCCTCCCGGACGTCGTCGTCAACTCCGGCACGAACGCCTGGTGGTGGTGGACGCTGTTCGGCGACATCGGCGCCGACGCGGACGAGGCGTTCACGTACACACGACGTTCCATGCGCGCCCTGATCGACCAGATGCTGGCCCGCGCCGAGGCCGACGGGACGACGCCGCGGGCCGCCGCGCACGCCATCGTCACCGAGCGGCTGCCGGTGATCGCCGAGCGCTTCGGGTGGTACGGATGACGGCGAAGGCGCCGTTGGCCGCCCTCTTCGACCCGGCCTGCGTCGCCGTGGTCGGCGCGTCAAGCGACCCCGGGAAATGGGGTTACTGGCTGGCGAAGGGGGCCCTGTCGGGCCGTGGCCGCCGGTCGGTCCACCTGGTGAACCGGCGCGGCGGCAGCCTGGACGGAGTGCCGTTCCGGCCCGGTCTGACCGGCCTGGCGGACGTGCCGGAGCAGGTCGTCGTGGCGGTGCCCGCCCCGTCGGTACGGGCCGTCGTCGCGGAGGGACTCGCCGTCGGCGCCCGTTGTTTCACCGTCATCAGCGCGGGCGGCGCCCGCTCCGAGGAGCGGGCGCTCGCCGAGCTGGTCACCGGGGGCGGGGCCCGGCTGCTGGGCCCCAATTGCATGGGACTCGTCGACGCGAGCACACAACTCCGGCTCAGCTGGGGCGAGTTCCCGGTAGGAGCCGTCGGCCTCGTGTCGCAGAGCGGGAACCTCGCCCTGGAGATCGGCCGTCTCCTGGCACGCGCGGGGCAGGGCTTCTCCCGCTTCGTCTCGCTGGGCAACCAGCGAGACATCGACGTGGCGGATGCGCTGGAGGCCCTGGTCGCCCATGAGCCGACGCGCGTCATCGCCGCGTATGTCGAGGACTTCCGCGACGGGCGCCGCCTCGCCCGCGTCCTCGCGGCCGCGCATGACGCCGGCAAGCCGGTGCTCCTGCTGACGGTCGGCCGGAGCGCGGCCTCGGCGAGCGCCGCCGCCTCCCACACCGGCGCGCTGGTGAGCCCGTACGCCACGGTCGCCGCGGTGTGCCGGGACGCGGGCGCCCTGCTGCTGGACTCGGCGGGCGAGCTGGTCGACACGGCGGTGTGCCTGCTGTCGGGGGCCGCCCGCCGATCCGGCACGCACGCGTACCGGGTCGCCGTGGTGGGCGACAGCGGCGGTCAGGGCGCTCTCGCCGCCGACGCGTGCGCCGTACGCGGCCTCGACGTGCCCCCGCTGTCCGCGGCGACGGCGCAGGAGGTGTCGGCGGTGCTGCCGCCCGGGGCCGGCCGTCTCAATCCCGTCGACCTCGCGGGCGCCGGCGAGGCCGATCTCGGCACCTACGCGCGCGTGGCCCGTGCCCTGCTCCACGGCGGAGACGCCGACGCCGTCGTCCTCACCGGGTACTTCGGGGACTACGCGAGCGCCGACCCGGCCCAGGCCGGGCGGGAGTGCGAGGTCGCGGGTGAACTGGCCGACGCCGCCGACGCGTCGGGCCGCGCCCTGCTCGTGCACACCATGGCCCGGGACACGCCCGCGCTGGCCGTGCTGCGCGGGCGGGGCGTGCCCGTGTACGAACGCATCGAGCAGGCGGCGACGGCACTCGCCGGGGTCGCCCGTCTGAGGGCGCCGTGGGCGGCCCCGGAGGCACCTCAGGATCCACCCCCGGCCGCGCCCCCGGTGCCCGATGGTTCCTACGAGACCGTCCGCGCGCTCCTGTCCTCGTACGGACTCCGTTTCCCGGCGGCCCGTTTCGTCACGTCCGCCGACGAGGCGGTCGCCGCGGCGCGCGGCATCGGGTTCCCGGTGGTGCTCAAGGCGATGGGCCCGGCCCACAAGACCGAGGCGGGCGGGGTGGCCCTGGGCCTCGCCGACGCGGACGGCCTGCGAGGAGCCTTCCGCCGGATGCGGACCGCCACCGGTGCCGGCCGCTACGCCGTCGAGGCCATGGTGGCGCCCGCGCACGCCCATGAGCTGATCGTCGGGGTGCGCCGGGACCCGGCCTTCGGTCCCGTGGCGATGGTGGGCGTCGGAGGCGTCACGGCGGAGCTGCTGGCCGACACGGCGCTCGCGCCGACGCCGCTGACGGCCACGCGCGCGCGTGCCCTGCTCGCCGAACTGCGGCACGCACCCCTGCTGACCGGCTGGCGCGGTGCGCCGGCCGTGTCCCTCCGGGCCGTCGCGGACGCCGTGTGCGCGGTGGCCCGAGCCGCCGCCGAGCATCCCGAGCTCGCCGAGCTGGAGGTCAACCCACTGCTGGCGCACCCCGGCGGGGCGATCGCCCTGGACGCCCACGGAGTCCTGGCCGAACGGCCATTCCCTGGCGGGAATTGAGGCGCGGGCGGGCCCCGAGCAGAGTCGGTGACATCACGAAGACCCGCCGGCCGCGGGGGACACCGCGGCCGGCACACCGACCCGCAGGAGGAGCATCGTGCCCGCCTTCGACGCGCAGGACCTGATCGAGCGCTACATCGGCGTCTGGAACGAGCCCGACCCCGAGATCCGCCGCAAGACCGTCCACGACCTCTGGGCGGAGGACGGTCTGCACCTCCTCCGCCCTCCGCAGGAGATGCACGACCGTGCAGTGGCCCTGGGCTTCGGCACCGCCGTCCTGGAGGCCCGCGGTCACGAGGAACTGCATGCGCGCGTGACCCGCGCGTACGAGGAGTTCGTGGCCCCGGGGACGTACCTCTTCAGGATCCAGGAGCCCGCCCGCGTGCTCCGGGACGTCGTCACGTTCCGCTGGGAGTCCTTCGACCGGGGCGAGAACCGGGTGACGGGCGGCGGCCTGGAGTTCCTCGTCCTCGGCGAGGACGGCCGCATCGAGGCCGACTACCAGTTCGTCGACTGATCACGCGGAGCCGCCGGAACCGGCCGGTTCCTCAGCCCTTCTCCCGCCGGGTCCGCGCGCCCGCCGCGTAGCAGGCGAGCCCGATGCCCACGAACAATACGAGCGGCACCAACTGGCTGAGCGTGTACTGCAGCCGCTGCCCCGCGAAGGACTCGGGGAGCGAGTCCGCGGCGCTGCCCGTCGTGCCGAACCAGCCGACACCGAAGCCGGGCCAGACGAGCACCACCACCGTGAAGGCCACGAACACGGTGGCCAGCGCGCTGACCAGCCGGGCGCCGAACAGCCCGCCCGGCACCGCGTACGGCCGGGGAACCGAGGGGTACTTGCGGCGCAGCACGGCGAGGCTCGGGAAGGTGATCACGTACGAGATGAACGTCGTGCAGATGGTGAGTCCGAGGCCCGCCGCGAAGTACTTCTCGCCGTCGCCGCCCGTGAGGTTGAGCGCGACCACGAAGAGGACCGAGGCGAGGACGGCGGAGAGCAGGTTCACCCGGACCGGCGTGCCGTGCTTCTCCGAGATGTGCCCGAGCCAGGCCGGTCCCGCGCCGTCCGCGCAGGCCACCGCCTGCGCCCGGTGGGCGCCCATGGCCCAGGTGACGCCGGACGTGAGCAGACCGACGACGAGTCCTGCCGCCGCGATGCCGCCGCAGACCGCACCGGCCCCGGTCAGCGTGACGGTGCCGTCCGCGGCGATGGAGCCTCCGTAGACGGTGAACACGGCCTTGCAGGCGTCGATGAACCCGCCGAGGCTGCCGATCCGTTCGCCCGGCAGGACGAAGAGGATGCCGAGGACGGGACCGCCGTAGAGCAGCAGCGCGGCCAGCCCGGAGCGCAGGATGGACAGCGGTATGTCGCGCCGCGGGTTCCTCATCTCCTCCGCCGCCGAGCTGGGCAGTTCGAAGCCGACGTAGTTGAAGATCAGGACGGGGACGAGGGCGACGAATCCGGTGTACGTGGGGGTGAAGTCACCGGCGGGCAGGGCGTGGACGCCGTGCCGGACCGCGTACACCACGACGGAGACGAGGAAGAAGCCGAGCAGGACGATGCGGGCCACGGCTCCGGCGATCGGCACCCACTTGCCGATCCGCACCGACTGGACGACGGCGAGGGCGCCGCCCCAGATGAACAGCATCCCGGCCGCGTACTTCCAGAGCCCGGGCAGCGGCGTGAAGAACTCCTCCCAGGTCGTCAGCGCGATGATGCACAGACTGCCGCCGACCCACACGGGGTTGGAGATCCAGTACAGGAGCTGGTTGACGCCGGCCGCCAGCCGTCCGAAGGCGAGGCGCGTCCAGACGTACGGGCCGCCCTGCACCGGGAAGGCGGAGCCGAGTTCGGCGACGAGCAGGCCGTACGGGAGGAAGAAGGCCGGCGCGAGGATCGCCATCCAGGTCAGGCCCTCGGGCCCCTGGGCGGCGACCGAGCCGATCGTGTCGAGGCCGACGAGGGTGCAGATGAGGAAGAACAGCACGTCGAGTCGGCGCAGGTCCTTGCGCAGTCGGGAACGCTGTTCGCCCCAGCCCTCGGAGAGGTCGGGCAGGTCGGGTTCGGGCCGGGGCATCGGGGTGCTCGGTGCTTGGGTCACGGTGGACTCCTGCGGCGCTACGGGGACGTACGGACGGGTCACACATCGCCTTGACACACGCCTACTGACTGAATGGACAGTCAGTAGTTGCCGTACTGTGGTCCCCGCCGCGCGACGGTGTCAAGGGGTCCGGCATCGGCCCGCCGGGCGGGCCCGCGGGCCGCGGTGCGGGCGCCGGGGCGGGCGACGCCCGGCCGGGCATGCCTCGTTCGCACTCCTGAAGGGGCCCCGCAATACCGCCCTGCTCCCGCATCACCGGGGGCGAGGGACTAGGGTTGCGGCGTGGCGAGAGTGCGGTTGAGCGTGGCGGAGCGGCGCGAGGAGTTGCTGCGGGCCGCCGTCGAGCAGATCGAGGCGCGGGGTGTGGCGGCGGTGCGGATCGCCGATGTGGCCTCGGCGCTCGGGGTGAGCAACGCCCTGGTGCTGTACCACTTCTCGACGAAGGAGAAGCTGGTCGCCGCCGCCTTCACCTACGCGGCCGAGGACGACCTCTCCCATCTGCGCAAACTGCTGGGCCGGCGCACGACCGCGCTGCGTCGGCTGCGGACCGCGGTGCGCTGGTACGCGCCGACCGGGCAGGCCAAGGGCTGGCGGCTGTGGATCGAGGGCTGGGCCGCCGCGCTGCGCGAGCCGGCGCTGCGGGAGGTCACGCGTGACCTCGACAAGCAGTGGAAGGCCGCGCTCACCGAGGTGATCGCGGAAGGCGTGGCCGCGGGCGAGTTCCACTGCCCGGACCCGACCGGTGCGGCCCTGCGGCTCACCGCGCTGCTGGACGGTCTGGCCGTTCAGATGACGGCGTACGCGGGAGCGGTGTCACGGGCGCGCACCCACGAGTGGGTGGACGAGGCCCTTGCGCGCGAACTGGGCCTGGAGCGGGCCGCGTTGGTGGCGGCGGTGCGCTGAGCCCCGCACTCTTCGGGAGCGGTCGCCGCTGCACGCACCACCCGGGCGCACGGCTGCGCCCGGAGCGCGCCGGCCGCGGTGTCCCTGCCGGAGCGGTCCGGGCCGAGCGGTTCCCGGCGCCGGCTCAGCCGAGTTCGTACACCGCCGTGACCGTGATCGTGTCCCGGATCTCGCCGGGCGCGACCGGCACCGTCCCGCCCTGGTCGAAGGCCGCCGCCGCGATCGGTACCGGACGGGAATCGCCACTGCTGTCCTCGGTGAGGGACACGAGGCGGCCGAGCCGGTGGCCGCCGAGGCGCGCGTACTGGAGTGCCTTCTCGTGGGCGTCCTCGTACGCGGCCTCGCGGGCGGCGGTGTGCAGCGGGGCGGGGTCGGCCACGTCGAAGACGACGGACTGGATGCGGCCCGCGTCCCCGGTCGCGTCCGTGACCGCCTGGAGGACCCTGCCCGTGGCGGAGATGTCGCGGACCTTCACCGAGAACGACTGCGCCGCCTCGTAGCCGGTCAACTCGGAGGTCCCGTCGTGGATCTCGTGGACCGGCGACAGCGAGAGGCTCTCGGTGCGGATGTCCCGTTCCTCCACGCCTTGGGCGCGCACGGCGGCGAGCAGGGCGTTCGACGCGGTGGTCTGTGCGGCGAGCGCCTCCTTCGCCGTCTTCGCGGTGGCCGCGACGCCCACGCCGAGGACCGCGACGTCCGGTGTGGCGGTTGCGCTGCCCTGTCCGGTGACGGTGACCGTGGACGGGGTGGCCTCGGCGGCGGCTCCGGGGCGGGCCTCCAGCGCGAGGGCGGGGGTCGCGGCGGCCTGCGGGAGGGCGAGGGCGAGGAGGGTCACGGCGACTGCGGTGGACACGCGGCGGGCGGGCATGGAGGTCTCCTTCGGGCCCCGCCCCTCGGGACGCGGGGGCGGTTCGCGGTCATCCCAGCACCGCGTGCCGCGCTCCGCCCCACGCCACTCCCGTGCTGTCACCTCACTGGTCGAGCCGCCGCCGGCGGACTCCGCCGGCGTCGGCGCGGCTCAGGCGACCGCCTCTATGCGCATCTTGATGTCGTCCGGGGAGAGGGCGCCCTTGGCGGCCACGTGGTCTCCCGACGACTCGCCGCGCAGCCGGCGCCCGATCCACGGGACCAGGTACTCGCGCGCCCAGTGGATGTCGTCGCGCCGCACTTCGAGCGTGCCGCGGGGCGGCAGCGGCGGCCAGGGCTGGTCCGGGTCGGCCGGCACGTCGATGCCGAGGACCTGACCGGCGCGGAGCGCCACCCGGGTGTGCCCCTCGGGCGAGAGGTGCAGCCGGTCGCCGTCCCAGGCGCGGCGGTCCTGAACCGTCTTGAGGGACCAGAGGTCGAGGACGGGGCACCCGTAGCGGTCCGCGATGGCACGCACATGTCCGTTGTACGTGGCGATCTTGCCGCGCAGGTGCTTGAGCACGGGCACGCCGCGCGTGTCGAAGCCGGTGGTCACCATGACGGTGCCGACGGCGGAGGTGAGGTCGGCGATCGCGCGCTCGAAGCGCTCCGCGACCTCGTCGGGGTCGGTGCCGGGCCGGATGATGTCGTTGCCGCCCGCACAGAAGGAGACCAGGTCCGGGGCGAGTTCCTTGGCGCGCCCGAGCTGGTCCGCGACGATCTGGTCGAGCAGTTTCCCGCGCACCGCGAGATTGGTGTAGTTGAAGTCGCCCTCGGCGCGCCGGTCCGCGAGGAGCACCGCGAAGCGGTCGGCCCAGCCCACGAAGGCCCCGTCCGGACCGGGGTCGCCGACGCCCTCGGTGAAGCTGTCCCCCACCGCCACGTACGACCCGATCACTGATCTGTTGTCACTCTTCGAATCGTCTGCCACGTCGGACCATGATTCACCTTTCGATGTGAGCTACGCGACCGTAAGGAAGGGTTGACGGATGGTGAGATAAGACACTCGTCAAGTATTGGTCAATCCGGAATAGGGCCCTGATCAGGAGCGTTGACCGAGTCCGCACGCGGAGGGCCGCAATCCGGCACCGGTGACGCGGTATTGACGTGTCGACGCACCGAAGGCCGGACCCCGGGGATCGGGGGTCCGGCCTTCGGAGGCGGTCCTGCCTTGCGGACGCAGGGTCCCGCCGTCAGGAGCGGGACCCTGCGTCCGCGGCAGGAAGCGGCGGGCGCCGAGGACTGCGGGAGGTGTCAGCCGACGGCGACACCGTGCGAGCGCAGGTAGGCGACCGGGTCCACGTCCGAGCCGTAGTTCGGCGTGGTGCGGATCTCGAAGTGCAGGTGCGGTCCGGTGACGTTGCCCGTCGCGCCGGAGAGGCCGATCTGCCGGCCGGCGGTCACGGTCTGTCCCGCCGACACGGACAGGGCCGACATGTGGGCGTACTGGGAGTACTTGCCGTCGGCGTGCCGGATGACGACCTGGTTGCCGTAGGCGCCGCCCCAGCCGGCGGAGACGACGGTTCCGGCGGCGATGGACTTGATGGTGGTGCCGGTCGGGACCACGAAGTCCACGCCCGTGTGGTAGCCGCTGGACCACATGCTGCCCGCCACCTTGTAGGAGGTGCCGACGCTGCCGCCCGCGACCGGCAGCGTGTAGCCGGCGGTGCTCTTCGCGGCGGCCTGGGGCGCGGGGGCGCTGTCGGCCTTCGCGGCCGGGGCGGGCGCCTGGGCGGAGGACTGGGTGGCGCCACCGGACACGGCCTTCGCGCCGACCGTCAGCTTCAGACCCGGGTGGATCAGCGCCGGGTCGCCGCCGATGACCGAGCGGTTGTCGGAGTACAGCTTCTTCCAGCCACCGCGGACGCTCTGCTCGGCGGCGATCTTCGAGAGATAGTCGCCGGTCTTGACGCGGTAGGTCTTGGTCCCGACGACCTTCTTCGCCGCGACGGGAGCGGCGGTCACGGCCTTCTCCGCCTTCTGCGCGACGGCGGCGGCGGGGGCCGCGGCGTGGGCGCCCGTGGCGCCCAGCAGGGGCAGCGCGAGTGCGGCGCCACCGGTTCCGGCGACGGCGATCGAGCGGGCGAAGCGGGGGGACTTGGGACGGCGGTGCTTACCCTTCGCGGGCATGACGAGTTCCTCTCCGGCGCCTGCGAGGTGAGCTGTCGGGTGCGGGCTGGAGATGCCCGGCCACGCGTCGGCGTGGCTGTACCCCGAGCCGTTCCGGAGACCGGAACAGGCATGGAACCTTGGGTCCCCCGCTCCTGCCGTGTGCGGGTCTGTGTGCGGATTCCGGCCGGCGGCAGGATTGGGCGTCCGTCCGGAGTGAGGGCGAACGTAAGCGAGACGAGAGCGCGGCCACAAGCAGGTGATTTTTTCGCGCGACCGCCTTTCTTGATCCATGTCGGAAATGCCCGTCACACTCCGTGAAGAGATGATCTTTTCACCGGCTCAACCAGCCCGTGGATACGGGAGCGTTGCGAAAAGCAGGCCGCGACGCATCGTCACGAATATGACGCTGCTCACGCGGCCCACCGCACGATGCCCCAATCCAGGGCCAGTTGGAACGAAGGTCCCGATTCCGGCATAACAGTCATATACGGCGCAGCCGGATGACTGCGGCATCGAGGTCGCCTCGCAGACTCGTCCGCAGTCCGTGGTGCAGCAGCACCGCACCTCGGTGAATTTCGCCCGTTTCGCGGCATTCATACGCTTGCGTCGGATCGAGTCCGCGCAGCCGGAGCGGAGCCGCCGGCTCGCCGTACCGCTGGGCCTGGAGCCAGGCGAGCACCACCGTCTCGTCGCCGTGGACGTACTGCACGGCGCTCAGGCCGCCCTCCGGAGGGCGCAGACGGTAGAGGTCCCCGCGCTGCACGACGGGGCGGATCTCCTTGTAGAGGCCGACCCATTCCCGCGCCTCGGCGAGCTCCTCCCCGCTCCACGCGGACAGGTCCCCACCGATGCCGAGCACGCCGGCCATGGCGCTCACGAACCGCAGACGCAGGGAGCTGACCCGGCCGTTGAGCTGGGTGTTCGGGCTGTCGGTGACCCAGGCGGCCATGATCCGCGCGGGATGGATCTGACTGATGCCGTACTGGATGGCGAGCCGGTCGAGCGGGTCGGTGTTGTCCGACGTCCACACCTGGTCGGTACGGGCCATGATGCCGAGGTCGATCCTGCCGCCACCGCCGGAGCAGGACTCGAAGGCGACCGTGGGGTGCGCGGTCCGCAGCCGGTCGAGGAGGGCGTACAGGGCCCGCACGTGCTCGACCCACAGCTTCTGCGGATAGGACTCGCCGGGCCAGCCCGCGTCCGTGAAACAGCGGTTGAAGTCCCATTTCACATAGTCGACCGGCGCGCCGGAGAGCAGCCGGTCGAGCTGCTCCCACAGGCACTCCTGGACGTCCGGGCGCGCCAGATTGAGTACGAGTTGATTGCGATACTCCGTCCTGGTCCGTCCCGATTGGAACTGGACCCAGTCCGGGTGCGCACGGTAGAGCTCGCTGTCCGGATTGACCATCTCCGGTTCGACCCAGATCCCGAACTCCATGCCGAGTGCGTGGACATGGTCGGCGAGCGGCTTGAGCCCCGCGGGGAAACGGTCCGGGTTGGGCGTCCAGTCGCCGAGCCCGGCCCGGTCGCCGGTGCGCGCGCCGAACCAGCCGTCGTCGACCACGAACAGCTCGACACCCATCTCCGCGGCCCGCTCCGCCAGCGCCATCTGCTGGTCCTCGGCGATGTCGAAGGTGGTGGCCTCCCAGGAATTGAAGAGCACCGGGCGGTCCCGGCCGGTGTCCGGGACGACGTGCTCCCGCTGGTAGGCGTGCCAGGTCCGGCTCGCCCCGCCGAAACCGCCGTCGCTCCAGAGCCCGGCGAAGACCGGCGTGGTGAACGACTCCCCCGCCTCCAGGCGCAGCAGCCCGGAGTCGTCGTACCCGGCACCGCCGGTGATCTGCACCCGGGCGTCGGGCAGCTGGGCCACGGCGATCCGCCAGGACCCCGACCAGCCGAGGGCGCAGCCGTACACCTCGCCGCTCTCCTCGGTGGCCTCGCTGTCCAGCGCGACCCAGGGCAGGTGCTGGTGCCCGGTGTGGCCGCGCCGGCTGCCGATGACCTTCTCCCCGTAGGTGAGGGGGGAGCGCACCAGCCGGGACTCGGCCGCCCACCGGCCGTGCAGCTGGGACAGCCGCCAGCCGTCGCGCTCGGGCAGCGTCCAGGTCGCCGAGTCGGCGCGCAGCAGCTCCACGGGAGGTCCGTCGTTGTCCAGGGCGGCCCAGCGCTCGACGACGTCGCCGCGCATCCGGTAGTGCAGCGTGATGCGGAGCCCGGAGTCCGCGAAGCGCAGCGCCAGCTCGTCGCCTCCGTGGCCGTGACCTGCCTCACCGGCCCCCTCGAACCGCCACTCGGTGCCCCGGCGTTCCTCGGTCCGCACGGAGAGGGCGGGGCGCACGAAGCGGGGCCCGCCCTCGACCGGGTACTCCTCGCGGCCGTCGAGCAGCGACTCGAAGGGGCGGTACGGCGGCGCGGGCAGCGCTGCCAGCGACTCGGCGTCGGCGAGCGAGATCCGCGGGCCCCAGTGCAGGTGGAGCAGTTCGTCGAGGTCGGTGAGCCGCAGCGCGTAGCTGCTCGTCGGCCCCGAGAGCAGCCAGGTGCGACCGTCCGCGCCGGTCTCGATCATCGGTCCCCCACAGATCCGAACGGCCCCGATCAGACACCGACATGGTCCTGGCGTCCATGCCCCGGGGGCAACGCCTGTGGACAACTCATTGCCTCAGGAACCCATGTCGTATGGTCGAGAGCGCAACCCGTCGACACACGCCACCGGGCAGGACCTGGGCGGCGCCGGCGGCCGAATGTGAGGAGTCCACGTGACGCAGCAGGTCCCGTCGACCGAGCCCGAGCTGGCCGGAGTGCGCAACTTCCGGGACGTGGGCGGCCTGCCCACCGTGGACGGCCGGCGGGTGAAACAGGGTCGGCTGTTCCGCAGCGGCCACCTCGCGCACGCGACCGAGAAGGACACCGCGTTCCTCTCCTCACTGGGCCTGCACACGATCTTCGACTTCCGCAACGCCTCGGACCAGAAGCTGGAGGGCCCCGACGTCGACCTCCCCGGCGTGCGGAACGTGAACCTTCCGCTCACCGACCCGGCCGACGGCGCCGAGTTCTGGAAGATGGTCCGTGACGGCGACCTCGACCAGCTGCGCTCGATCCTCTCGGACGGCAAGGCCGCGAACCGGATGATCGTCTCCTACCGCACGATCATCAAGGAGCGCACGACCGAGCACTCCCAGGTGCTGCACGCGCTGGCCGAGGACAGCGTGCCCGCGCTGATGCACTGCGCGGCGGGCAAGGACCGCGCGGGCCTGTCCATAGCCGTGACGCTGCTCGCCCTCGGTGTCGAGCGGGACGCGATCGTCGCCGACTACCTGGAGTCGAACGCCAAGCACCGCCGCTACAAGGTGCACCGCAGCAGTTCCTCCCCCTCCGCGTACTCCCCGGAGGTCATGGAGCTGCTCAGCCCCCTGTTCGACGCGCGCGCCGAGTACCTCACGGCGGCCTTCGAGACGATCGAGGAGAGCTGGGGCGGCGTCGACACCTACCTGGAGCAGGGGTTGCGGGTCACCCCGGAGCTGCGGGAGCGCCTGCGCGAGCGCCTGCTGGACTGACGCGGCCCTGGGCCGGCCCGTCGGACGCCCGCCGGCCCGGCACGTCTACTGGCCCTGCGCGCCCAGCGTGAAGAGCAGGTAGATGAAGGCCGCGAAGAGGTGGCCGACGGCGACGTAGATGATCAGCCGCACCCACAGCGCACGGGGGAACTTGTCCTCCATGGACTTGCGGGGCCTGGGCGAAGTGGGTTCGGTCATGACGGCTCTCCCGGGGTGAGGTGTCCCGCCACCGGGCCGAGGCACAGCGCGGCGGTCGGACTCTGAAGCAGGGTGTGTACGAAGAGGAGCTCGGCCCCGCCGGGGTCGGCGGCGGCGATGCGGTGCGGGGTGAGCGAGTCGAAGTGCGCGCTGTCCCCCGGCGCGAGCAGGTGCGCGGTGTCCCCGAGGCGCAGTCTCAGTCGCCCGGTGAGGACGTACAGCCACTCCTCGCCGGGGTGGACGCGCACGATGTCGCCCTGCGAGCCGTGCGGGACGTGCACCCGCAGGGCCTGCATCCCGCGGCCCGGGGCTCCGGCCTGCCAGTACGTCCAGCCGCCGGCCGGTGTCGGCTCCATGTCGGCGGCGCGTACGATCGCGTGCCGTTCGGCGACCGTCTCGCCGAGGAGCTCGGAGACCGTCGTACCGTAGACACGGGCGAGCGTGAGCAGCATCGGGAGCGAGGGCTGGCGCTGCCCGGTCTCCAGACGGGAGAGATGGGCGGGTGAGAGCCCGGCCGCGCGGGACGCGGCCTCCAGCGTCAGAGCGGCACGGCGGCGCAGTTCGCGCAGCTGGGGCGCGACGGCGGGGAGCTCGGCGGCAGGCCCCTCCGCCGCCGGCGGAGCGGAAGGGTCGCTACCCTCGACAGGGTTCATGCCCTCCATTGAGCCGCACTGTTACCTCTGGGGCAAATTTCTTGCCTGAGAGGCAAAACACGCTCGGGCCGGCCCCGCATACCGGCGGCGGGCCCGTCGAGGGAGCCCGCCCCGGTGCGGGGCGCCCGGCGCGATACGGCGACGACGCCTCCTAGCGGTTCGCCACCGCCTGCTTCACCAGCGTCTTGCCGAAGTCCCACATCAGGCCGCCGCCACTGTGCGCGTCGTCCATCACCGCGGTGAAGGCCTCCACGAAGCGGTCCACGTCCCGCTCGTCGATGATCAGCGGCGGGATCAGTTTGATCACCTCCAGATGATCGCCCGAGACCTGTGTGAGGATGCGGTGCCGTTGCAGCAGCGGCACGACCACCATCTGGGCGAACAGTCCCTTGCGGGCGGCCTGCAGCATGGTCCAGCGGCTGCGCAGCTTCAGCGACTTGGGGCGGCCGAATTCGATGCCGATCATCAGCCCCCGGCCGCGTACGTCACCGAGCAGTTCGTACCGGTCGACGAGCGCGCCGAGCCGGGACTTCAGCTGCTCCCCCGTGGCACGTGCGTTGGCCACGATCTGCTCGTTCTCCATGACGGACAGGACCGCCAGCCCCGCGGCCATGGCCTGGGCGTTCGCCCCGAAGCTCGCCGAGTGGACGAGGACCCGGTCCATGGACGAGTAGACCTTCTTGAAGATCCAGTCCTTGCCGAGGGTGGCGCCCACCGGTACGTATCCGCCGGACAGGGCCTTGGCCACGCACACCAGGTCGGGCTCGACCCCATCCTCGTGCTGGTAGGCGTAGAAGTCCCCGGTCCGCCCGAGCCCGGTCTGCACCTCGTCGGCGATGAGCAGCGCCTTGTGCTTGTGCAGCAGCTCCTGGGCGGCGCGCAGGTAGCCGGGCGGTGCCTCGTGGACGCCCTTGCCCTGGATGGGCTCGACGATCAGCGCGGCGACGTCGCCCTTCTTCAGCTCCCGGGCCAGCGCGTCGAGGTCGCCGAGCGGGACGGCCGTGTCGGGCAGCAGCGGTGCGAAGCCGTCGCGGAAGCCGTCCTCGCCGTTCACCGACAGTGAGCCGGTGGTCAGCCCGTGGAAGGCGTGCGAGCAGTAGAGGACCCGCGGCCTCCCGGTGGCGTAGCGGGCGAACTTCAGCGCGGTCTCGACCGCCTCCGTGCCGCTGTTGCCGAAGAACACCCGGTCCAGGTGCGGACTGTGGACGAGCAGCCGCTCCGCGAGCAGGCCCGGCAGCGGCTGGCAGTCGAAGCGGGTCAGGTCGGCGAGCGAGGCGTCCAGGACGTCGTGCAGCGCCTTGCGGACCACGGGGTGGTGGCGGCCCAGGCCCATCACCCCGAACCCGGCGAGCATGTCCAGGTAGTCGTTGCCGTCCGCGTCCCAGAAGTGCGCCCCCTCGGCACGTTCGTAGACCTTGTCGAAGCCGATGGTGTGCAGCATCCGGGGGAGCTGGTGGTTCAGGTACTTGCCGTGCAGCTCGTAGCGCTCGGCGCCGCGTTCGGCGAGGAGCGCGCCGAGGTCGAACTCCCCCTTCGCCGCTGGTTCGGTCATTCCTGTTTCTCCTTGGAGAGCTCTTCCTTGACGGCCAGGCCCGCGCTGATCCGCCCAGCGATCTCGACGGGCGTCAGGCCTATGTCGGCCAGCACCTCACCGCGCTTGGCGTGCGCGAGGAACTGCTCGGGGATGCCGAACCGCCGCACCGGGACGTCGACCTCCGCGTCCCCGAGCGCGAGCGCGACCGCCGCGCCGACCCCGGCCGCCCGGCTGTTGTCCTCGACGACGGCGACGAGCCGGTGCTCGGCGGCCAGCCCGGGCAGCGACGGGTCGACGGGCTTCACCCACCGCGGGTCGACGACCGTGCAGCCGATGCCGCGGGCCTCCAGGAGTTCGGCGGCCTGGAGGCAGACCGGTGCCATCACCCCGACGGCGACGAGGAGGACCTGCGGTGTCCCCTCGGACCGGTGCAGGACGTCGAGCCCGCCCACATGGCCGACCGCGGGAATTGCGGGGCCGACCGATTCCTTGGGGAAGCGGACGAGCGTCGGCGCGTCGTCGACGGCGACCGCCTCGCGCAGCTGGGCCCGCAGCTGGTCGGCGTCGCGCGGCGCGGCGATCCTGAGGCCCGGCACGACCTGGAGGATCGACATGTCCCACATGCCGTTGTGCGAGGCGCCGTCGACCCCGGTGACGCCGGCCCGGTCGAGGACGAACGTGACACCGCAGCGGTGCAGCGCGACGTCCATGAGGAGCTGGTCGAAGGCGCGGTTGAGGAAGGTGGCGTAGACGGCGACGACGGGATGGAGACCGCCGGTGGCGAGTCCGGCCGCGGACACCGCGGCATGCTGCTCGGCGATCCCGACGTCCCACACCCGGTCGGGGAACCGCTCGGCGAACTTGCCGAGTCCGACGGGGTGCAGCATGGCCGCCGTGATCGCCACGACGTCGGCGCGCTCCTCCCCGATCCGCGCGATCTCGTCGCCGAACACGGAGGTCCACGACGGCCCGTTGGAGGGGGCGAGCGGCTCGCAGGTGAGCGGGTCCATCACGCCGACCGTGTGGAAGTGGTCCTCCTCGTGTGCGAGCGCCGGCTCGTAGCCGCGGCCCTTCTCGGTGAGGCAGTGGATGAGCACGGGGCCGTGGAAACGTTTCGCGCGGCGCAGCGCGGACTCCACGGCGCCCACGTCGTGCCCGTCGATCGGCCCGACGTACTTCAGGCCGAGGTCCTCGAACATGCCCTGCGGCGCGAACGCGTCCTTGAACCCCTTCTTCGCGCCGTGCAGCGACTCGTAGAGGGTGTTGCCGACGACGGGCGTGCGCTGCAGCACGTCCTTGCCCCAGGCGAGCACCTTCTCGTAGCCGTCCGTCGTGCGCAGGGTCGCGAGGTGGTTCGCGAGGCCGCCGATGGTCGGTGAGTAGGAGCGCTCGTTGTCGTTGACGACGATGATCAGGGGGCGGTCCTTGGCCGCGGCGATGTTGTTGAGTGCCTCCCACGCCATACCGCCGGTGAGCGCGCCGTCTCCGATGACGGCGACGACATGGCCCTTCTCCCCCTGTACCTGACGGGCCTTGGCGAGCCCGTCCGCCCAGCCGAGCGCCGTGGAGGCGTGGCTGTTCTCGATGACGTCGTGCTCGGACTCCTCGCGCGACGGATAGCCGGACAGGCCACCCTTGCCGCGCAGCTTGGAGAAGTCCTGACGTCCGGTCAGCAGCTTGTGCACATAGCTCTGGTGTCCGGTGTCCCACAGGATGCGGTCACCGGGTGACTCGAAGGCCCGGTGCAGCGCGATGGAGAGCTCCACCACCCCCAGATTGGGCCCCAGGTGACCGCCGGTCCTGGCGACCGCGTGCACCAGGAACTCCCTTATCTCTTCGGCCAGTTCACCGAGTTCCGCCTCGGACAGCGCCTTCAGGTCGCGTGGTCCCCGGATGTTCTCCAGAATCGTCACGCTCGGGCCCCCTCTCGGTCCGTGCTGATCAACTCACGGTGACGGCCGGTTCCCCGGACCCGACGCCGTCGTTCTCCATCTGTTCGGCGATCTTCATCGCCTCCTCGATGAGGGTCTCCACGATCTTCGACTCGGGCACGGTCTTGATGACCTCGCCCTTGACGAAGATCTGCCCCTTGCCGTTGCCGGAGGCGACCCCCAGGTCCGCCTCCCGCGCCTCGCCGGGGCCGTTGACGACGCAGCCCATGACCGCGACGCGCAACGGGACCTCCATCCCCTCCAGACCGGCCGTCACCTCGTCGGCCAGCTTGTACACGTCGACCTGGGCCCTGCCGCAGGACGGGCACGAGACGATCTCCAGGCGGCGCTGCCGCAGCCCGAGCGACTCCAGGATCTGGATGCCGACCTTGACCTCCTCGGCCGGCGGCGCGCTCAGCGACACCCGGATGGTGTCCCCGATGCCCTCGCTGAGCAACGCCCCGAAGGCGACGGCCGACTTGATGGTCCCCTGGAAGGCGGGCCCGGCCTCGGTCACACCGAGGTGCAGCGGGTAGTCGCACTGCGCCGCCAGCTGCCGGTAGGCGTTGACCATCACCACGGGGTCGTTGTGCTTCACCGAGATCTTGATGTCGCGGAACCCGTGCTCCTCGAAGAGCGACGCCTCCCACAGCGCCGACTCGACGAGCGCCTCGGGGGTCGCCCTGCCGTACTTCTGGAGCAGTCGCCTGTCGAGCGAGCCGGCGTTGACGCCGATGCGGATCGGGGTCCCCGCGTCCTTCGCGGCCCGCGCGATCTCCTTGACCTTGTCGTCGAACTGCTTGATGTTGCCGGGGTTCACCCGAACCGCCGCGCAGCCGGCGTCGATCGCGGAGAACACGTACTTGGGCTGGAAGTGGATGTCCGCGATCACCGGGATCTGCGACTTGCGGGCGATGGTCGCGAGGGCGTCCGCGTCGTCCTGCGTGGGACAGGCGACGCGGACGATCTGGCAGCCGGACGCGGTGAGTTCCGCGATCTGCTGCAAGGTGGCGCCGACGTCCGACGTACGCGTCGTCGTCATCGACTGCACCGAGACGGGCGCTCCGCCCCCGACCGCCACCGGTCCGACCTGGATGCGCCGTGAGACACGGCGCTCCGCGATCGCCCGGACCGGCACCTCGGGGAGGCCCAGGGATACGGCGGTCACGTCGTCACCCGCGGCTTTCCGTGAAGGTCTCGCGGGCGGCACGCAGGGACTCCTTGAGGGAGCCCATGGTGGCGAGCACCGCGGTCGGCTCGTAGCCGCAGTGGGCCATGCAGTTGGCGCACCGCTCGTCCCTGCCGCGGCCGTAGGCGTCCCAGTCGGTCTCCTCCAGGAGCTGCTTGTACGTCTGCACGTACCCGTCGCTCATCAGGTAGCAGGGCTTCTGCCAGCCGAAGAGCGAGTAGCTGGGGATCGCCCAGGCGGTGCAGGGGAAATCGACCTTGCCTTCCAGGAAGTCCAGGAAGAGCGGGCTCTGGTTGAGCCTCCAGCGGCGCCGGTTGCCGCCGGCGAACGCCTTCTTGAACAGCTCCCGGGTCTGCTGGACGCCGAGGAAGTGCTCCTGGTCGGGCGCCTTCTCGTAGGCGTAGGCGGGCGAGAGCATCATCTCGTCCACCTTCAGGTCGTCGTTGAGGAAGTTGAGGACCTCGATGACGGTCTGCGGGGTGTCCGTGTTGAAGAAGGTGGAGTTGGTGGTGACCCGGAAGCCACGTCGCTTGGCCTCCTTGATCGCCTCGACCGCCTCGTCGAAGGTGCCCTCCTTGGCCACGGACTCGTCGTGCCGCTCCCGCAGCCCGTCGATGTGCACGGCCCAGGCGAAATAGGGCGAGGGCTTGAACTTGTCCATCTTCTTGCGCATCAACAGCGCGTTGGTGCAGAGGAAGACGAATTTCTTCTTCGCCACCAACTGCCGTACGATCTCGTCGATCTGAGGGTGCATCAGCGGCTCTCCGCCGGCGATGGACACCATCGGCGCGCCGGACTCCAGTACCGCACCCACCGCCTGTGCCACGGGCATGCGCTGCTTGAGCACACCCGCGGGATGCTGGATCTTTCCGCAGCCCTCGCACTTCAGGTTGCACGCGAAGAGCGGTTCCAACTCGACGAGCAGGGCGAACTTGTCCCGCTTCCTGAGCTTCTGTTCGAACAAGTACGCAGCGACCTTCATGGACTGCCGAAGCGGCATGGCCATCTGGCTCACCTCCGAGGGAGCAGCAAAGAACGGTGCCATTCAAAAAAAGCGGGAAGAAGGGCACGAAGAACACGGAAAGCTGATATTCCACCGCGCACCGTGCCGATACGGACGAGTTCATGTTCCGGAGCGTCCACGACCACCCGGACGGCCGCAACCGGGCGCACACCCACCCGAACGGCGCTGAGCAGCGTCGACGCAGACTCCATGTCGACCGCGATGGAGCCGGTCGCGAGCAGATCCGACCGCTCGTGACCACGGACGACATGATCGGAGCCGGTGAGCGGCCCCGTGTGGACGGTGCGCCCCGGCACGGCGCGCACGAGTTCCCTGACGAGCAGGTCGGTGCCCACGCACGGGGTCGTGCCGTGCGGGTCCCGGGTCTCCTCGGCGACGACCAGGTCACCGGGGTGCATACCGGGGGCGAGCCCCGCGCAGAAGCCGGTGGCCAGGACGGCGGCCCCGCGCAGCGCCGGATCGGCGAGGACGCGGGTGACCGACCGTTCGGCGGCCTTGGGCCCCATACCCGTGCGCAGCACGGTGACGGGTCCGGCGGCCCCGGTCCGGTCGCCGCTGCGCAGGGCGAGGTGCTCGATGCCGAGCGCGCAGGCGATCAGCAGCGGTGCCGGTCCGGACGTCGTCGCGCTCATCAACCCCCCTGGACACCGGCGAACGGTTCGCCGTGGACATAGCGGCCGAGCGCGGTGAGGGGGAAGACCTGTCGGTAGAGGTGGTAGTTGATCGAGAAGTCCCACGGGAAGCCGGTGCCGGTGAAGTACGGCTCGTCCCAGGAACCGTCGGACAGCTGGGTCTCCGCGAGCCAGGCGACCCCGCGCTCCACCGCCTTGGAGTCGCGCTCCCCCGCGGCCAGCAGGGCGAGCAGCGCCCATCCCGTCTGGGACGCGGTGGACGCGCCGCGACCGCTCCACTCGGCGGCCTCGTGGTAGGAGCGCAGATCCTCGCCCCAGCCGCCGTCGTCGTTCTGGACGGTTTCGAGCCAGGACACGGCCCGGCGGATCGCCGGGTGGGAACCGGGCAGCCCCGCCGCCACGAGCGCCGGGACCACCGACCCGGTGCCGTAGACGTAGTTGACGCCCCAGCGCCCGAACCAGGAGCCGTCCGCCTCCTGTTCCGCGAGCAGCCATTCGATGCCCCGGCGGGTGCGCGGATCGTGCGCGAGACCCTCGACGGCGAGCATCTCCACGACGTGCGCGGTGACGTCCGCGGACGGCGGGTCGATGACCTCACCGAAGTCGCAGAAGGGCAGCCGGTTGGGGAAGGAGCTGGTGTTGTCGACGTCGAAGGCTCCCCAGGCGCCGTTCTTCGACTGCATGCCGAGGTTCCAGCGGACCCCCCGCCCGATGGCCTTCTCCACGCGCTCCGGGTCGTGATGCCTGACGCGGCGCAGTGCGAGCACGACCTCCGCGGTGTCGTCGATGTCGGGGTAGTTGTCGTTGTGGAACTCGAACGCCCAACCGCCAGGCGGCAGTTGGGGGCGCTTGACCGCCCAGTCGCCGGGCCGGACGATCTCCTCGCCGAGCATCCAGTCGGCGGCCCTGACGAGCTGCGGGTGATCGGCGGGCAGCCCCGCGTCGGCGAGCGCGATGGTCGCCAGGCAGGTGTCCCACACGGGCGACTGGCAGGCCTCGATCATCCGGGCACCGTCGTCGCGCCACACGGCGAAACGGTCCAGCGAAGCGAGCCCCTCGCGCATCACCGGGTGTTCGAGGTCATAGCCCAGCAGGTGCAGGGCGATGACCGAGTACACGGCGGGCGGCTGGATGCCTCCCCAGCAGCCGTCGTTCTCCTGCCGCTCGATGATCCAGCGCGCGGCGCTGTTCATCGCGGCGCGGCGCAGCATGCGCGGTGCGACCTTGCGGTACTGGTGCAGGGCCTTGTCGAGGCGCTGGAAGGCGCCGTCCCAACTCGCCACGGGGGCAAGGGGCCTGACGGGATTGGGGTCGCCGGGGTCGGTGTGCAGCTCGTCGAGCGGGAACGGCGCGGGCCGCACCGGCCGCTTGGCCGACACGATGGTCAGCGGCACGATCGTCTGCCGTGCCCAACAGCCGAAGTCGTAGATGTTGAGCGGCATCCACTTCGGGAAGTAGATCAGCTCGGGCGGCAGTTCGGGCAGGTCCTCCCACTTCCACCAGCCGAACAGGGCCAGCCAGATCCGGGTGAAGACCCGGGCCGAGGCGATCCCTCCGCGCTCACGGATCCAGGCGGAGGCCTTCGCCATGTGCGGGGCGTCGGGGGCGTCGCCGGCCAGCCGCAGGGCGACGTACGCCTCGATGGTGGTGGAGAGTTCGCCGGGGCCGCCGTAGAAGGTGGCCCAGGTGCCGTCCTCGCGCTGCTCGCCGCGGATGAAGAGCCCGGCGGCGTGGGTGGTGGGCTTGTCCAGGATGCCCAGGAATTGACGCAGCAGCAGGTCTTCGGCGTCCATGGTGACGTTCGTCTCCAGGTCGCCCTTCCACCAGCCCTCGGCGTCCTGGCGTGCGAGCAGGAAGTCGGTGGCGCGCCGCATCGCGCGCGTGGCGGCGTCTCGGGTCTCGACTGTCCCGGCCGCCTCGGGAGTCGTCTCGTGCTGGATTTCGCTGGCCGAGGCAGCGCGGGGCGGCAGGGCCCCGGTGCTTCCGTCGGTCGTCGCTGTCATGGCTTCCCCTTCGTGCAGTGGTACGTCTCTGCTGTGGGTCCGCCGTCGGCCGGTGCGTCGCTCCATGGCGATGCCCCTGCCCAAAAGATCACTGGGCTCGGGGTCGCACCGGCCGGCGACTACGCGAGGTGTGTTCGACCGATAATGATCATCTCTTCCGTACGACGACGAAGTCGGCGAGCGCCACGAGCTGGGCCCGGACCTCGTCGGGCATCTGGACGGCGTCCAGCGCCTGAATGGCGATCGTGTGCTGGCGGCGCGCCTCCTGGGCCGTCCACTCGCGGCCGCCCGCCTCCTCGATGAGGGCCGCGCGGGCGGCGAACTCCTCCTCGGAGAAGTTCTCGAAGTCGCTGGCCTTGGCGTCCTCGGCGAGGAGGCGGCCGAGTCGCTCGGAGGCGGGTCCGCCCGCGGCGAGCGCGGCCACCACCGGGAGGGACTTCTTCCGCTGGCGCAGGTCGCTCCAGGTCTGCTTCCCGGTGGCCTCCGGGTCGCCCCAGATGCCGAGGAGGTCGTCGACGGCCTGGAAGGCCAGGCCGAGGTGGTAGCCGTACTTCTCCAGCGTGTCGGCCGTGAAGTCGTCGGCGCCGCCGAGGACCGCGCCGATGGAGCAGGCACAGGCGAGCAGGGCGCCCGTCTTGTTGCCCTCCATCTCCAGGCACTCCTCGACGCTGACCCGGTCGCGGTGCTCGTACGAGATGTCCTGGGCCTGACCGTCGATCAGGGCCCGGGTCGCCGTGGTCAGACGGCGGGTGGCACGGCCAGCCTCGACGGTGCCGAGCTCCAGCAGGATCTCGTTGGCCAGGGCGAACAGGGCGTCGCCGACCAGGATGGCCTGGGCGGGGCCGTGCACCTTCCAGACGGTGTCCCGGTGGCGGCGCTGCTCGTCACCGTCCATCAGGTCGTCGTGCAGCAGCGAGAAGTTGTGCACCAGCTCGACCGCGACCGCGCCGGGCACGCCCACCTCGGGGGCGGCGCCGGCCGCCTGGGCGGAGAGCACGGCGAGCGCGGGGCGCACGGCCTTGCCGCCGTCGCCGTCCGCGGGGTTGCCCGCGGCGTCGATCCAGCCGAAGTGGTAGGCGGCGACGGTGTCCATGGGCGCCGCCAGGCGGTCGACGGCCGCCCGGAGGACCGGTGTGGCCAGGGTCCGGCCGCGCTCCAGGAGCGCGGTCACGTCCACCGCGTCGGCAGCCGTCTCGGCCGGGGGCACAGTGGGCACAGTCTCTCCTCTTGTTGCGGTACCGGAGGTGCGGGGACCTGCCGTGCTCTGGTCGAGCTTCATGCCGCCTCCTCGAAGACTCCGAGGAGGTGATCGCGGGGCCGGCCCAGGGCGCCGAGCGCGGCGCCGGCCGCAGTGGCACCGCTGCGGACCGCACCCTCCATGGTCGCGGGCCACCCGGTGGCGGTCCACGCTCCGGCCAGGTACAGGCCGGGTGCCTTGGTGCGGGCGCCGGGCCGCAGGCGGCCGACTCCCGGGGTGGGGGCGAACGTCGCGGTCCGCTCCCGGGTCACGAAGAAGTCCTTGACGCCGGCGCCGCGTGTGGCGGGGAGCAGCCGCTCCAGCTCGGGCAGGTAGCGCTCGCGCAGGTCGGCGACGGGCGTGTCGATCTCCTCCTGGGCGGCCGACTGCGACAGCGCGAGGTACTGGCCCTCACGCAGTCCCGACGCCTCGGTCCGGTCGAAGACCCACTGCACCGGGGAGCCGAGCGCGGCGAAGAACGGCTTGCCGAGCACCTTCCGGTCGTAGACGACATGGACGTTGAGGATCGGGGCGGTGCCGATCTCCAGGAGCCGCTCGGGGGCGTCGAGCGCTCCCTCGGGCAGCAGATCGTGGGTCTCGCGCTGCGGCACGGCGAGGACGACCGCGTCGGCCTCGATCCGCTCGCCGGGAACCTGAACGTCCCAACGCCCGTTTTCGTTAGGGGAGATGGAGGTGACGCGTGTACGGACTTCGGTACGCACGCCCGCGGAGTCGAGCGCCTTGCGGGCCAGGGTGTCGTGCAGTTCGCCCAGCGGGACGCGGGCCCAGCCGATGTCGGCCGCGCCCGGGTCGGACAGCAGACCCGTCTTGAACACCATCGCGGCGAGCCCGAGCGAAGCGTCCTGGGCCACCGCGTTGAGGGTGGCGACCCCCACGAGGTCCCACAGTGCCTCGACGGCACGCCGCGACTGACCGTGCTCGGCGAGCCAGCCGCCGAAGTTCTGCGCGTCGAGCGCCGGATCGGCGAGGTCCAGGCCCTTCAGCGCCAGCGCGGCACGCCCGACCTTGGCGCGCTCGGCGAGTGACAGATGCGGGTAGGTCGCGAGGCTGCGCGCGAGATGCAGGGGCACGGGCAGCGCGGTGCGGCCGAGTCTGCCGAGCCGTCGTCCCGGCTTGCCCTCGGCATCGAGAACGGGCACGTCGAGACGATCCTGCAGGGGTGCGAGCGAGGCGGCGTCGACGCGGTCGAGGAACCAGCGGTAGGCGGTGCAGCAGCGCAGGTACACATGCTGTCCGTTGTCCACGGTCAGATCGCCGCGCTGGAAGGAGAAGGCGAGCCCGCCGAGGCGCGGGCGCCCTTCGAGCAGGGTCACCCGGACCCCCGCGTCGGCGAGCGCGAGCGCGGCGGTGATCCCGGCGAGCCCACCGCCGACCACTACGGCGGCCGCCCCCTCGGGGCGGCCTGGAATGTCCGCGGACTGCGTGACGTCGCTCATCGTGCCCCCTCCCCTGCGGCCGCGCCGCGATGGTTGAGCGGTGCACGGTCGGCCGTCTCAGTCAGGGACGCCACCCGGCTCCGGAGGGTTGCGCGCCGCTTTTCGCCGCCGGCGTCACCTTGGCCCAGTTTGTCCATCAGGCACGCCTCCTGACGGCGCGCCGGGACACATGGCGGGCGTCGAGGCCGGACAGACCGCGTACGGCGACGTACGCCTTCTCGCGCCCGGGGAGCGAGACCCGGCCGCGCAGCACCGCCTCGGGCTCGCGCTCGATCCGGTCGAGGAGCCGGCGGTAGATGCCGGCCATGGCGGCGACACACGCGCCGCTGCGCCGGTCCAGCATGGGCAGCAGCCGGTATCCCTCAGCGAAAAGGGTGCGGGCCCGACGCACTTCGAAGTGCACGAGGCCCGCGAAGTCGGAACCCTCCGGTGGGTTCGGTCCGTCGAACCCGGCCGAGCAGCCGAACTTGGCGAGGTCGTCGGCGGGCAGATAGGTGCGTCCTCCCGCGGCGTCCTCCCGGACGTCCCGCAGGATGTTGGTGAGCTGGAGCGCGAGCCCGAGCGTGTCGGCATACTCCGGCGCGCGCTCCGCTCCGCGCGCCCCCGGTTCCGTACCGAACACGCCGAGCGAGAGCCGCCCGATCGCCCCGGCCACGCACCGGCAGTAGACCTTGAGGTCGTCCCAGGTCTCGTACGTCTCGCCGCGCACGTCCATCAGCACGCCGTCGATGAGTTCGTCGAGGCCGCCGAGCGGCACCGGGAAGGCCTCGGCGGTGTGGGCGAGCGCCACCGCGACCGGGTCGGTGTCGTCCTCGTCCACGGACCCCGCGCGGACCCGCGCGAGCAGCGCCCGGGTCTCCTCCAGGCGCGCGCTCTTCACGTCGGGCGCGAGCGCGCCGTCGCCGATGTCGTCGACGCGCCGCGAGAACGCGTAGAGCGCCGACATCGCGCGGCGCTTGGGCGTCGGCAGAAGCCTGATGCCGTACGCGAAATTACGGGCCTGCTGACCGGTCACTGCCTCGCAGTAGCTGTACGCGGCGAGTACCGGTGCGGACACGTGTTGTTCCGACTCCACGGTCCGGATCACCCCTCTCCTCGCAGAGTCACTCCCACCTCGCGCAGCAGCTGGAGCTTGCCGGGCTTGGGCGGGCCGGGAAGTACGTCGTATTCGGCGGCGGCGATCGCACGGATCGCCGCCCTTCCCCCCGCAACGAACCCCGCGAGCAGCAGCTTCAGCCTGCCGTGGACGCTACCCACGAGGGGGGTGCCTTCATTCAGGAGGTTCATGGCGCGTTCTGCTTCGTATGCAACCAGTGCGCGCACCGATGCGCCTGCTGTGGGTGCGGCGAGGTCCGCCTCCCGCACGTGGAACCGCTTCATGTCCTCGGCGGGCAGGTAGACACGGTCGCGGCCGAGGTCCTCGGCGACGTCCTGGAGGTGCTCGACGATCTGCAGCGCGGTGCACACCGCGTCGGAGCGGCGCACCCGCTCCGGCGTCGACGTGCCGGTGACGGAGAGGACCAGGCGGCCGACGGGGTTGGCGGACAGTTCGCAGTAGGCGACGAGGTCGTCGTAGGTCTCGTACCGCGCGACGAGCTGGTCCTGGCGGTTGGCCGCGATCAGGCCGAGGAAGGGCTCGGGGGTGAGGGCCGCGCGGCGGACGGTCGGCTGGAGCCGGCGCAGCAGGGGATGGCGCGGGGTCGAGTCGAACACACGGTGAAGATCGTCCTCGAAGGCGTCCAGCATGCGGAGCCGGTCCCCGGCGTCCTCGGGCGACACGCCGAGCAGGCGGGCGTCCGCGCCGCCCGGGGCGAGGTCGCCGTCACCGATGTCGTCGACGAGCCGGGCGAAGCCGTACACGGCCATCAGGTCGACACGCCAGGCCTTGGGCAGGAAGAAGGGCGCCACGGGGAAGTTCTCGTCCGCGGCCTTGTCGAGGGTGCCGCGCTCCGGGTCTCCGGTACGCGCCGTCCCGGCTTCGGTCACCGCTCGCCACCCGGCGCGGAGACGGCACACGCGTCACGGAGCTGGAGAGTTCCCGTAGCCATTGCCGTCACATCTCCCGTTCTACACTGCCGACCCAACACTGCCCATTTCGGACACGCCGCCCGGGGGTCCGCTCGGCGCGCCGGTGCCGGGTGTCGCGCATTATCGCCCCACTTGCCGCGAATCAGCACCCGTACAGCTTACGTTGTACAACGCTGCATCGTCCGTCGGGGTGTCCTGCACATCACAACAACACACCGATTGGTGTCAAGATTCCTAAGCCCAGGCGGAGTTGACGTTTCCTTTGCAGACGCAGGACCCCGCCGAAGAGTTCCGGCGGGGCCCTGGGCGAAATGGGCTACTTGCCCGTGAACTTCTCGTACTCCTTGAGGACCTCTTCGGTCGGGCCGTCCATGCGCAGCTCACCGCGCTCCAGCCACAGCACACGGTCGCACGTGTCACGGATCGACTTGTTGTTGTGACTGACCAGGAAGACCGTGCCGGCCTCCTTGCGCAGCTCGCGGATGCGGGCCTCGGAGCGCTTCTGGAACTTGCGGTCACCGGTGGCGAGGGCCTCGTCGATCATGAGGACGTCGTGGTCCTTGGCCGCCGCGATGGAGAAGCGCAGGCGGGCCGCCATGCCGGACGAGTAGGTGCGCATCGGCAGGGTGATGAAGTCACCCTTCTCGTTGATGCCCGAGAAGTCGACGATGTCCTCGTAGCGCGACCTGATCTGCTCACGCGACATGCCCATCGCGAGCCCGCCCAATATGACGTTGCGCTCGCCCGTGAGGTCGTTCATCAGGGCCGCGTTCACACCGAGCAGCGAGGGCTGGCCGTCGGTGTAGACCTTGCCCTTCTCGGCGGGCAGCAGGCCGGCGATGGCACGCAGCAGGGTGGACTTGCCGGAGCCGTTCGAACCGATCAGACCGATGGCCTCGCCGCGGTAGGCGACGAAGGAGACGCCGCGGACGGCGTGCACCTTGCGGACGCCGCGCTCCTCGCCCCGCTTGAGGATGCGGCTGAGGGCGGCGGTGGCGCTGCCCTTGCCGGTCTTGGCGCCGTTGACCCGGTAGACGATGTGCAGCTCGTCCGCGATGACGGTCGGGATGTGGGAGGTCTGCTCAGCCACGGCCGTACCTCTCTTCAGCCTTCCAGAAGTACACGAATCCGCCGACGGCGACGATGACGGCCCAGAAGACGGCGATGGCCCACACGTGCGGGGGCAGGTTCGAGGAGCCGTACCCGTCGATCAGCGCGAAGCGCATCAGGTCCATGTAGACCGCGGCCGGGTTGGCCTGGAGGGCCCGGGCGATCCACTCCGGACGCCCCTCCAGCATCGTGCTGATCGAGAACATGACACCGGACGCGTACATCCACGTGCGCAGGATGAACGGCATCAGCTGGGCGAGGTCCGGGGTCTTCGCGCCCATCCGCGCGACGATCAGGGCGAGCCCGGTGTTGAAGAGGAACTGGAGGCACAGCACCGGGACGATCAGCAGCCAGGACAGGCCGGGGTAGCTGCCGAAGCCGATCGCCACGACGAACAGCACGATCATCGAGAAGAGCAGTTGCTGGAGCTGCTGCAGCGCGAACGAGATGGGCAGCGAGGCCCGCGGGAAGTGCAGTGCGCGCACCAGCCCGAGATTGCCGGAGATCGCGCGGACGCCGGCCATGATCGAGCTCTGCGTGAAGGTGAAGACGAACACACCCGTCACCAGGAACGGGATGTACACGTCGTGCGACAGTCCGCGGTTGGCCTTCAGGATCAGACCGAAGATCAGGTAGTAGACGGCCGCGTTGAGCAGCGGGGTCGCCACCTGCCACAGCTGGCCGAGCTTGGCCTGGCTGTACTGCGCGGTGAGCTTCGCCTGCGAGAAGGCGAGGATGAAGTGACGCCGTCCCCAGAGCTGGCGGACGTACTCGACGAGCCCGGGCCGGGCACCGCTGACCGCGAGCCCGTACCGGGCGGCCAGCTCGGCCGCGGAGAGCCCGTCATCGGGCGACGGTCGGTCGCTCACCGCGACTCCGCCGTCATGCGTTGTCTCACTCACAAGTGGAAACTTTCGTCTTCAAGATGCGCACGCTGGTCGGGCGTAGGCATGAGCCAGGGACCGGAGTACGGCCCGAATGCTCTCAGGAACGAGCTTGTCAGATGACAGGAGGTCGGCCCAGTCGAGTCAGCCGCCACACCGTACGCCACTTCATGGGCCGCCGGGACCCGCACGGACTGGTCCAGCCTTCCCTGAATCCGCCGAACCAGGCCTTGAGCGCCGGCCCCGAGGGGCGGCGGGCCAGCGTCAGCAGCATCCAGACGCCGAGATAGACCGGGACCAGGGGCGCGGGAAGGTTTCGGCGTGCGAGCCAGACACGGTTGCGGGCCACCATGCGGTGGTAGACCGCGTGCCGCGAGGGCGCGGTCGTCGGGTGGTACAGCACCATGTCCGACCGGTAGTCGATCATCCAGCCCGCGTCGAGCGCCCGCCAGGCCAGGTCGGTCTCCTCGTGGGCGTAGAAGAACTCGTCCGGCAGCCCGCCGACCTCGGCGACGACCTTCGTGCGCACCGCGTTGGCGCCGCCCAGGAAGGTGGTGACGCGCGAGGAGCGCATCGGGTCGGAGGCGCGCAGCCGCGGCACGTGGCGGCGCTGCGTCTCCCCGGTCTCCGGGTCGGCGATGCGGAAGCTGATGATGCCGAGCTCGGGGTCGGCCGCGAAGGCCTGCCGGCACAGCTCGGCCGTGTCGTGGCGCGCCAGCAGGCCGTCGTCGTCCAGGAAGAGGAGGACGTCCACGTCGGTGCCGCCGGGACCGAAGGCCTCGATGCCGACGTTGCGGCCGCCGGGTATGCCGAGGTTCTCGGGCAGCTCGACCGTCCGTACGCCCGCGGGGACGTCGGGGACGGGCGAGCCGTTGCCGACGACGACGACCTCGACCCGGTCGCCGTCCTGCTTGGCGACGGAGTCCAGCAGGGCCCGGAGCTCGTCGGGGCGGTTGCCCATGGTGATGATCACCGCGCCGACCTTCATCGCCGTACTCACTTCAGCCTGCTGGAGGCGAGGATGGACACGAGGTGCAGCACGGTCTGCAGGAGCGCGATCCCGGCGAGCACGGCGGTGCCGAGGCGGGTGAAGAAGAGGTCGCCCCTGACCTGGTCCGCGATCGCGAGGACCAGGATCAGCAGGGACGCCTCGATGCCGAGGATCAGCCGGTGGAACTTGAGCGCGCCGGCGGCCCTGCGGGCCAGTGCCATGCCGGAGGACCGGGGCTCGGAGGCGGCCTCCTTGACCGGCGGCAGCCCGCCCTGGTGACGGGCGACCCCGACGAGGTCGGTCTCCGCCTTGACCAGGATCGCGCCGAGGGCGGCCAGGGTGCCGAGGAAGGCCCACAGCCAGTCGATCCGTCCGTCGCCCCACAGGTCGGCGGCGCGCAGGCCGAGGCCGACCAGGACCGCCGCGTCCGTCAGATAGGCGCCGACCCGGTCCAGGTAGACCCCGCCGAGCGAGTACTGCTTCTTCCAGCGGGCGATCTCGCCGTCGACGCAGTCCAGCAGCAGGTACAGCTGGACCATCACCACGCCGAGCACCGCGCCGGCGATCCCCGGCACCAGCAGGGCCGGGGCCGCGAGCACGCCGCATACGGTCATCAGGTACGTGAGCTGGTTGGGCGTGATCCTGGTGTTCACCAGGTAGCGGTCGACCCGCAGGGACACCTCACGCATGTAGAGGCGTCCCATCCAGTGCTCACCGCTGCGCCGGTCCTTCACCCCTGGGGGGTGGACGACGGGGCGGAGTTCAGCTACCGATGGCCTTGGCATAGTCGGAGTAGATGTCCTTGATCTGGTCGGTCTTCAGGTCGAGGTGTTCGAGGATCGTGTAGCGGCCGGGCCTGGTCCGGGGAGCGAACTCCACGACCTGGACGAACTCGTCCACGGTGAAGCCGATCTCCTCGGGCAGCACCGGCAGCCCGTGGCGGCGCAGCACCTCGGCCATGTACACGGCTTCCTCGGTCGCCCCCCGCAGGTGCATCGCGAAGGCCGCACCCAACCCGCACTGCTCGCCGTGGCTCGCCGCGCGCTTGGGGAAGAGGAGGTCGAAGGCGTGGTTGATCTCGTGGCAGGAGCCCGAGGCGGGCCGGGAGTCACCGGAGATCGACATCGCGATGCCGGTGAGGACCAGCGCCTCCGAGAGGACCTGGAGGAAGCCGTTCTCCCCGATGCCGCCGGGGTGCCGCAGCACGGCCTCGCCCGCCTGGCGTGCCATGGCCGCGGCCAGACCGTCGATCTTCTCGCCGGTGACCCGGTTGGACAGCTCCCAGTCGGCGATCGCGTTGATGTTGGAGACGGCGTCACCGATGCCGGCCCGGACGAACCGGACCGGGGCCTCGCGGATCACGTCCAGGTCGATGACGACGGCGATCGGGTTCGGCACGCCGTACGAGCCGCGGCCCGCGTCGTTGTCGAGGGTGGCGACGGGCGAGCACAGACCGTCGTGCGCGAGGTTCGTCGGCACGGCGACCAGCGGCAGGCCGACGCGCGCCGCGGCGAACTTGGCGCAGTCGATGATCTTGCCGCCGCCCAGTCCCACGACCGCGTCGTAGTGCCCGGCCCGCATGTCACCGGCCAGCCGGACCGCGTCGTCCAGGGTGCCGCCGCCGACCTCGTACCAGGTGGCTCCCGGCAGTGCCGGGGCGATCCGCTCGCGCAGGCGCGCCCCGGAGCCGTTGCTGACCGCTACGGCCAGCTTGCCGGAGTGTGAGATGCGCTCGTCGCTGAGCACACCGGCGAGGTCGTCCAGGGCACCCGGGCGGATGTCCACGACGACGGGAGAGGGGATGAGCCTCGTCAGTACTGGCACGCGATCTCACGCCCCTTGGCGAGGTCGTCGTGGTTGTCGATCTCGACCCACCGGACCTCACCGATCGGTGCCACGTCGATCTTGAAACCGCGGTTCACGAGCTCCTGGTAGCCGTGCTCGTAGAACTGCTGCGGGTCGGTCTCCCACACCGTCTTCAGCGCGTCGGCCAGCTCGGCGGCGGCCTCGCCCTCGATGAGGGTGACGCCGATGTACTCACCGGTGGCCTCGGACGGCTCCATGAGCTTGGTGATCTTCTGCACGCCCTTGTCGGGGTGCACGACGACCTTCATCTCCTCGTCGGCGAGCTTCTTCACCGTGTCGAGGGCGAGGATGATCTTCTTGCCGTCGCCGCGGGCGGCGAGCAGAGTCTTCTCGACCGAGACCGGGTGCACGGTGTCGCCGTTGGCGAGGATCACACCGTCCTTGAGGGCGTCACGGCCGCACCACAGGGAGTAGGCGTTGTTCCACTCCTCGGCCTTGTCGTTGTCGATCAGCGTGATCCGGAGGCCGTACTTCTCCTCCAGGGCCGCCTTGCGGTCGTACACCGCTTCCTTGCGGTAGCCGACGATGATGCCGACCTCGGTCAGACCGATCTCGGCGAAGTTGCCGAGGGTCAGGTCGAGGACGGTGATGCTGTCCTCCGTGCCCGCAGGGCCAACCGGCACGAGAGCCTTCGGGAGGCTGTCGGTGTAGGGGCGCAGACGCCGTCCGGCGCCGGCGGCCAGCACGAGGCCGATCATGCGGGTTCTCCTTCATCGTGTACGGCGGGGGCCCCGGAGGACACCCAGAAGCGGATGCTCTCGACGAGCACAAGCAGGGCGACGGCCACGGCGAGCGCCGTGAGCGCGATCTTGAACTGTGTGGCGGCGAGGAGCGCGGCCAGTACGGTGACCAGCAGCGTCCTGCCTTCGTGCCCGCCGATCGCCCGGACCAGCCAGTGCGGGGGCGCGCCGGCGTTTCCGCGAATGCGGTACACCGTGTCGTAGTGATGGTAGGCGACGGCGGCCACCAGGCCGAAAGCCGCCGGAAGTGCTCCGTTCACGTCGGCTTTGGCGGCCAGTACCAGAACGGTGAGGTATTCGGCGGCGCGGTAGAAGGGCGGGACCAGCCAGTCGAGGGCGCCCTTGAGGGGACGGGCGAGCGCCACGGGCGACAGGAGCACGTAGATCACGGCGCCCAGGACCGGCCACCAGCTGCCGTACGGCGCGAGTGCGGCGCCGAGGACGACGAGGGCGCCGGCGGCGAAGGCGACGGCGGCGGGGCCGCGGCGCACCGCCCCGCGGGAGAGGCGGTTCAGCACCTCGGCGAGCGGGCCGGAGTCGGTGAGGTCGGCGAGCGCCCGGGCCGCGCGGTCCGTGCGCCGCGCCTTGCGGGTGAGCGAGCGCAGCACGCGGCCCGCCGTGGTGTAGCTGGCGGCGAAGGCGCAGCCGACGAGCAGGGCGTAGAAGGTGATCCGCGGGGTGGTCAGGGCGGTGAGGACGGCGATCATCGCCCAGCGCTCGCCGATGGGCAGCACTATCATCCGGCGCACCCAGACCGTCCAGCCGACGCTGTCTAGGCGGTCCGACAGGGCCGCGGTGGGGCTGGTGTTGGCGGTGGCGTCGTGGTTCGCCTCGTTGAAGGAGAAGTCGACGACGTGGCGGCAGGTCTGCAGGATCATCGCGCCGAGGGCGAGCGCCCAGACGTCGTCGCCGCCGCGGGCCGCTCCGAGGGCGAGGCCCGCGTAGTACGCGTACTCCTTGGCGCGGTCGAAGGTCGCGTCGAGCCAGGCGCCGAGGGTCGAGTACTGCAGGGAGTAGCGGGCGAGCTGTCCGTCCGTGCAGTCGAGGACGAAGGAGAACAGCAGCAGCAGACCTGCGGCCACGAAGCCGGCTCGGGTGCCGGTGGCCGCGCAGCCCGCGGCGATCAGGGCGGTGATCAGTGAGGCGGTCGTCACCTGGTTCGGGGTGAGGCCGCGGCGGGCGCACCAGCGTGCGATGTAACGCGAGTACGGGCTGATGCAGTAGGTGGTGAAGAAGCCGTCGCGGGCCTTCACGGCGCTGCGCAGCCGTACGGCCTCGTCGTCCACCGCGGAGACGGCCTGGCGGGCTTCGTTGCGCTCCTGCGGGTCCGCGGGGACGGCGGCGACGAGCGTGCCCAGTTCCGGGCGGTGCAAGGCGACGCCGTCGGCGTCCAGCGCGGCGGTGAGGCGTTCGGCGAGGTCGTCGGTGGCGACGGCGAGGCCGCCGCTGGCGGAGCTCTCGCGGGCCACGGCCCGGGTCAGCGCGCGGCGGGCCTCGGGCTGCACGGATATGGCCCCGGGCAGCGCGGCGGCCGCGAAGCGCGGGTCCGTGAGGCCGAGCCGCAGGGCGTGCAGGTGCCCGACGAAGCGGGCGTCGACGACGGCCACCCGTTGGTCAGCCGGCACGGCGGCGAGCAGCGTCTCGGCTTCGCCCGCGTCGGAGGCGAGCCGCACGTCGAAGCCGAGCGACCGCAGATCGCTCTCGAGCGACGATCCGGGGACCGGCTGGCCGGTGAGGATGGCGGTCGACAGCGAACTCACTCCCTGGGTGCCGGCGCGGGGGCGCCGGGCAAGTGCGTGATGGGATGGCCCTGCCTGCGGCGGCCGGGCGGCATGTCGGCAGAGGCTATCGGATGAATGGAAGCAGGCGTTCATCGCCCGTTCACGGCCCGATCAACCGGTTCTGCCTGGCCGCCTCCGCCGCGATCATCATGGGTGATGCGGGGGTCGTGCCACAAACCGTGCCGGCGGACCGGCGCATTCCGGGTAGTGCGTGCGGCATGCGGCGCACCGCCCCGGAGCGGGACGAGCCGGGCGCCGCGGGGGGACGGGGCAGGACCGGCGCCGGAGGGGTCCGCATAGGGTGGGCGTCCATGACATGGCTGATCACAGGCGGAGCCGGATACATCGGGGCCCACGTTGCGCGGGCGATGGCGGAGGCCGGGGAGCGCGTCGTCGCCCTCGACGACCTCTCGGCCGGAGTGCCGAGCCGGCTTCCGGAAGGCATACCGCTGGTGCAGGGCTCGTCGCTGGACGGGGATCTGCTGAAGCGGGTGCTCGCGGAGTACGCGGTGACGGGTGTGGTGCACCTCGCGGCGCGCAAGCAGGTCGGCGAGTCCGTGGCCCAGCCGACGCGTTACTACCAGGAGAACGTGGGCGGTCTCGCCACGCTGCTCGACGCGGTCGCCGGGGCGGGCGTGAAGAGGTTCCTGTTCTCCTCGTCGGCGGCCGTCTACGGCAACCCCGATGTGGACCTCATCACGGAGGACACGCCCTGCGCCCCGATGAGCCCGTACGGCGAGACGAAGCTCGCCGGGGAGTGGCTGGTCCGGGCCGCGGGGCAGGCGCACGGGATCGCCACGGTGTGCCTGCGTTATTTCAATGTGGCGGGCGCCGCCGCACCGGAGCTGGCCGACACCGGCGTCTTCAACGTGATCCCGATGGTCTTCGACCGTCTCACCCGCGACGAGGCCCCGCGGATCTTCGGCGACGACTACCCGACCCCGGACGGCACCTGCGTCCGTGACTACATTCACGTCGCCGATCTCGCCGAGGCGCACCTGGCGGCGGCCCGGCGGCTGACGGGCGACGTGTCCGGCGACCTGACCGTGAACATCGGGCGCGGTGAGGGCGTCTCGGTCCGCGAGCTGGTCACCCTCATCGGCGAGATCAGCGGGGACGACCGGGCGCCGGTCGTCGAACCGCGCCGCCCCGGTGACGCCCCGCGCGCGGTCGCCTCGGCCGGGCTGGCCGCGCGGGAGCTCGGCTGGACCGCCCGCCGCGGGGTGCGCGAGATGGTCGAGTCGGCGTGGCAGGGCTGGGTGCTCCACCACCCGCGGACGCCGTCCGAATGATCACGTCAGTGCTCTGACCTGCGTATCGTTTACGCAGGTCAGAGCACATGACAACGGTGTTCAGTGCCGCGTTGCCCGATGCTCCTCGCCCGTAGTTCACTGTGATCCCGGGCAGAGCACAGGAGGCAGACCCATGGGGGCCGGACACGATCACGGGCACACGCACGGCGCTCCCCCGACGGGGACCGCGGCAGCGGCGTACCGCGGGCGACTGCGCGTCGCGCTGTCGATCACGCTCACCGTCATGGTGGTCGAGATCGTCGGCGGCGTCGTCGCCGACTCGCTCGCACTGATCGCGGACGCCGCGCACATGGCGACGGACGCACTGGGCCTCGGCATGGCGCTGCTGGCGATCCACTTCGCCGCCCGGCCGCCGAGCGAGACCCGCACCTTCGGCTACGCGCGCGCCGAGATCCTCGCCGCGCTCGCCAACTGTCTGCTGCTCCTGTGCGTCGGCGGATACGTGCTGTACGAGGCGATCCAGCGGTTCCTGACGCCCGCCGACACCGCGGGCGGCCTGACCATCGTGTTCGGCACGATCGGCCTGGTCGCGAACATGATCTCGCTGACGCTCCTGGTACGCGGCCAGAAGGAGAGCCTGAACGTGCGCGGGGCCTTCCTGGAGGTGGCCGCGGACGCGCTGGGCTCGCTGGCCGTCATCCTCTCCGCCGTGGTGATCATGACCACGGGCTGGCAGGCCGCCGACCCGATCGCCTCGATCCTCATCGGCCTGATGATCGTCCCGCGCACCTGGAAGCTGCTCCACGAGACGCTCGACGTGCTGCTGGAGGCGGCCCCGAAAAATGTCGACATGGCGCAGGTGCGTGCCCATATCCTGGCGCTGCCCGGCGTCGAGGGCATCCACGACCTGCACGCCTGGACCATCACCTCCGGCATGCCGGTCCTGTCCGTCCACGTGGTCGTCAGCTCCGACGTCCTGAACGCGATCGGCCACGAGAAGATGCTCCACGAGCTCCAGGTCTGCCTGGGTGACCACTTCGACGTCGAGCACTGCACCTTCCAACTGGAGCCCAGCGGACACGCTGAGCACGAGGCGAGGCTCTGTCATTGACCAGCACTGGACCCGCCTCCGTCTGGCGCACGCGCCGGGAGACCGCCGCCGACCGCGCCGAAGTGCACGCCGTGAACGCGACGGCGTTCGAGCGGGCGGACGAGGCCGACCTGGTGGACGCCCTGCGCGCCGACCCGCAGGCGTGGCTGCCGGACCTGTCGTACGTGGCCGAGGCACCGGACGGCACGATCGCGGCGTACGCCCTGATCACCCGCTGTCATGTCGACGCCGGTGAGGCGGCGGCGCTGGCACCGGTGGCCGTACGGCCGGAGCACCAGCGCGGCGGCGCCGGATCGGCCGTCGTACGCGCGGTGCTGGAGGCGGCACGCGCGCGGGGAGAGCGGCTGGTCCTCGTACTGGGGCATCCCGGGTACTACCCGAGGTTCGGTTTCGTGCCCGCTTCGGAGTACGGCATCCGGCCCGGTTTCGACGTGCCGTCCGAACATCTGATGGCCCTCGTCCTGGACGGTTCCTCGGCGGTGGCACCGGGCACGATCAGGTATCCGGCCGCTTTCGGCGTCTGACGCGTGTCGGCCGCGGGTCCGGCTCCGCCGCCGCGGAGCGGGACATGCGGGAGGCGCGAAGTGCCGGGAGTGCCGGTTTCGTACGGCAGACTTGGGGCTCGAAGACCGATGCGAAGGATGGGTATGCCGATCACACCTGCCACCGCGACGCACAGTTCGTCGAACGGCACCGTTGAAGCGATCTTGCTGGAGCTGGTCGACGAGGACGGCAACACGATCGGTACGGCGGAGAAGCTCGCCGCCCACCAGGCGCCCGGACAGCTGCACAGGGCGTTCTCGGTGTTCCTCTTCGACGAGCGGGGCCGGCTGCTGCTCCAGCAGCGCGCCCTCGGCAAGTACCACTCCCCCGGTGTCTGGTCGAACACCTGCTGCGGCCACCCCTATCCCGGGGAGGCGCCGTTCGCGGCGGCGGCCCGGCGGACGTTCGAGGAGCTCGGGGTGTCCCCGTCGCTGCTCGCCGAGGCGGGCACGGTCCGTTACAACCACCCGGACCCGGCGTCGGGGCTGGTGGAGCAGGAGTACAACCACCTCTTCGTCGGCATGGTGCAGTCGGCACTGCGGCCCGACCCGGAGGAGGTCGGCTCGACGGCCTTCGTGACGGCGGCCGAGCTGGCGGAGCGGCACGCGAAGGACACGTTCTCCGCCTGGTTCATGACCGTGCTGGACGCCGCCCGTCCCGCGATCAGGGAGCTGACGGGCCCGTCCGCGGGCTGGTGACCAGGAGGGCGCCGTTCGGATCGGACCGGGTCCGCCCTGATCCGGACGACATCCCTAGACGACGCTGGGAGTGAGCGGCAGGGCGGCCCAGATCACCTTGCCGCCGCTCGCCGTGTGCTCGACGTCGCACACCCCACCCGATTCCCGGGTCACCTCCCGCACCAGCAGGAGACCGCGGCCACCGGTCTGCCCGTGGTCGGCCTCCAGGGCGGTCGGGCGGTACGGGTGGTTGTCCTCGACGGAGACGCGCACCCACTCGGCACCGACGGCGACCTCCACGGCCAGCATCGGCGACAGCAGGGCCGCGTGCCGGACCGCGTTGGTGACCAGCTCGGAGACGATCAGCAGGAGTCCCTGGACGAGGTCGTCCGAGACGGGTACTCCCTGACGGAACAGCAGATCACGGACGGCGTGCCGTGCCTGCGGCACCGAGGCGTCGACGGCGGGAGCGGTGAACCGCCACACGCCCTCGTACGGCAGCGGGACGGTCGCTCTCCGGTCCGGAGACACGTTTCCGCCGGCTTCGGGGCTCGGGTCGGACCCCCGCCCGAGGTTGTCCATCGTCCGGTCGCCACCCTTGCGCTCGATTGTCACCACGCATCGAGTGTTGAGAGCGCACCAGTCCATACCTGATGACTGAACAGAAGTCAGCAAGTATCGACGGTTTCTGACCGTCGGCGTATGACACGGTCAGTTGTGAGACTGCTCCTGTCCCCGTTGTGCCGACTTCGCGAACTATTCGGGTTGTACGGGTTTGGCACCGCTCGCGGGGCCCGTTCCGGGTGATCGCACCGTTTCGCGGGCGCCCCGGAGCCGCCCCCCCCTTCTTGATCGCGCGCCCGGGGAGTGCGGTTAGCATGCGGCGTATGGAGCCGCAGCTGTTGCACCACGTCGGCGACGGCGTCGCCACCGTCGTCGTCCACCATCCGGCGAAGCGGAACGCCATGACGACCGGCATGTGGCGGGCGCTGCCGCCCCTGCTCGACGCCCTGAGCGCCGACGACGGCGTACGCGTCCTCGTACTCACCGGTGAAGGCGGGACGTTCTGCGCCGGGGCCGACATCTCGACGCTGCGCGGCTCCCCGGACGAGGCGCAGGGGCTGGCCGTGCGCGCCGAGGAGGCGCTCGCCGCCTTCCCGAAGCCGACGCTGGCCGCGATCCGCGGCTACTGCGTGGGCGGCGGGTCCCAGCTCGCGGCGGCCTGTGATCTGCGGTTCGCGGAGGAGGGCGCGCTCTTCGGAGTGACCCCGGCGAAGCTGGGGATCGTCTACCCCGCCTCCTCGACCCGTCGGCTGGCCTCGCTGGTCGGCCCGGCGGCCGCCAAGTACCTCCTGTTCTCGGGCGAGTTGATCGACACGGAGCGGGCACTGCGCACCGGTCTGGTGGACGAGGTGCTGCCCGAGGGGGAACTCGACAAGCGGGTCGGCGAGTTCACCCGCGTCCTGGCCGGGCGCTCGCTGCTGACCCAGGCGGCGGCCAAGGAGTTCGTGAACGGACGCACGGACCGGGACTCCCACTGGACGGAGCAGGCGCGCCGCGGCGGCGACACCGCGGAGGGGGTCGCCGCCTTCCTGGAGCGCCGGCAGCCGCACTTCACCTGGACCACGCCGGGATGACGCGGTTCTGCACGCATCGGGTCGGTCTTTGACTACATCAGGCTGAAACGGCTGTTCGTACGGAACTCCTCGACCAGATGCGCGGGCGCCTTGTGCGGGGCGCCGGCGTCGTAGGGCGGCTGCGGGTCGTACTCGGTCAGCAGCTGCACGGCCTGGGCGTGTTCGTCGCCCGCGATCCGGCCGAGCAGGGTGAGCCCCATGTCGATGCCGGACGAGACGCCGGCCGCGGTCACGTACTTGCCGTCGAACACGACCCGCTCCCCGGTGGGCTCGGCGCCGTACTCCTTGAGGAAGTCCAGGGCCAGCCAGTGGGAGGTGGCCCGGCGGCCGTCGAGGAGGCCGGCCGCGGCGAGCAGCAGGGAGCCGGTGCACACCGAGGTCGTCCAGGTGCTGGTGGCGTCGGCCGCGCGCAGCCAGTCCAGCAGGACCTCGTTCTCCATCTGCGAGAACTGGCCCGGGCCGCCCGGCACCACGACGATGTCCGGTCCCGGCACCTCGGCCAGGGTCCGGTCCGCGGTCAGCGCCAGCGCACCGGTGTCGCTGCGCACGGGTCCGGTGCGCTCGGCGACGAACACGACCTCGGCGTCGGGCAGCCGGCCGAGGGTCTCGTAGGGGCCCACGGCGTCGAGGGCCGTGAAACGGTCGTAGAGGACGATGGCGATCTGCATCGGGATTCCTTTCGATGGGCCGGCCGGATCAGGTCGATGGGCCGGCCGGATCAGGGTGCGGAGGCCGGGCGGAAGCGGCGCCGGTACTCCGCGGGTGCCGAGCCGAGCGCCTTCACGAAGGCGCGGCGCATCGCCTCCGGCGTGCCGTAGCCACAGGCGCGCGAGATCTCCTCGACACCGTCGCCGGTGTCCTCCAGGAGGCGCCGGGCCTGTTCCAGGCGTACGCGCTCGACGTACCGGCCGGGTGTCGTGCCGGTCTCGGACTGGAAGGCGCGGGCGAAGTGCCGGGGCGAGAGCCGGGCGCGGGCGGCGAGCGACTCGACGCTCAGGTCGTCGTCGGGATGCTCGGTGATCCACTGCTGGACCTCGCGCAGGGGTTCGCGGCGTGCGGTCTGGGCGGCGAGCTGTGCGCTGAACTGGGCCTGGTTGCCCGGCCGCCGCAGGAAGACGACCAGATGCCGGGCGATCGCGAGAGCGGTCTCGCGGCCCAGGTCCTCCTCCACCAGGGCGAGGGCCAGGTCGATGCCGGAGGTGACGCCCGCCGAGGTGGAGACCCGGCCGTCGCGCACGAAGATGGGATCCGGGTCGACCTCCACGGCGGGATGGTCGCGGGCGAGCTTGTCGCAGTAGGCCCAGTGGGTCGTGGCCCGGTGCCCGTCCAGGAGGCCCGCCCCGGCGAGCAGGATGGCACCGGTGCAGACGGAGACGAGGCGCTCGGCCCGCGGGCCGTGGCCGCGCAGCCAGTCGGTCAGCCGGCGGTCCGGGTGCCGGGTGCCCCGGCCGCCGGGCACGAGGAGCGTGTGCGGGGCGGGCGCGTCGTCGAGCGCGTGGTCCGGTACGAGGGTGAGTCCGCTGGAGGTGCGGACCGGCGCGCCGTCCGGGGACGCGGTGAGGACACGGTACGAGCCGCCGTGCCAGGCCTCGGCGCCCGCGAAGACCTCCAGGGGGCCCGTGACGTCGAGGCTCTGCACGTCGTCGAAGAGGACGATCAGAACGGTTCGCATGTCTTCGATTCTTGGCCCGCCGGGACATGGCCGCAATGACGGGCACCCCACCATTCCTGCCATCGCGCCCTCAGCGGTTCCCTACGTACCGACCAGTCGGTAACCTGCGGGCATGACCACTCCACTGCCGGAGCGCGCCGGGCGGCGCTGCCACAACGTCCTCAACCCTCTGCACTCGACCCACTACTTCTCGCCCGACCTGGGCCGGGAGATGTCCGCCGTCGGCGTCGAGGACGGCAGGGCCGCGTACTTCGCGGTGCGCGCCGCCGCGATGGGAGCGGTCGGTCCGGGGACGGTGACGGCGACGTTCTACAACTTCAGCCACGAACTGGTCGCACGGCATCTGCCGCAGGTGTGGCGCACCGTCTCCCCCGAGACCGTGCTCGCGGCACGCGCGCGTGCCGTCGACGCCACGCTGCGGCGGCTGCTCGGCGAGGAGCTCGTCGCCTCCAAGGAGATGGCCGAGGCCGCCGAGCTCGCCCTGCGCGCCACCGAGGCCTGCGTCAGGACCGCCCGCCCGCTGTACGCCGGCCACGCCGATCTCCCCGTGCCCGACGCCCCGCACCTCGCGCTCTGGCACGCGGCCACACTGCTGCGCGAGCACCGCGGCGACGGCCATCTCGCGATCCTCCTCGACGCGGAACTCGATCCTGTCGAAGCCCTGGTGAGCCACACCGCCACCGGCAAGGGCATGGCCCCGAAGTGGGCCCTGTCCACGCGCGGCTGGTCCCGCGGCGACTGGGAGGCCGCCTCCGCGCGCCTGCGCGACCGGGGACTCCTCGACACGGAGGGCGAGTTGACGGAATCCGGCGTGGCACTGCGCCAGGACATCGAGGCACGGACCGACCGGCTCGACCGGGCACCGTACGAGCACCTGGGCGCCGCGGGCGTGGAGCGGCTCACCGAGCTGGCCAAGGGGATCCTCATGACGGCCCTGGCCGCCGGCGCCTTCCCGGGGGACATGATCGGGAAGGCCTGAGCGCCGGTCGCCGTCGGCCCCGCACGGCGCCCGCCGCCCGGACGCATCGCGTGCGAACACTCCCTTTCGCGACGCGGTACGCGGCACGACCCTGCCCTGATCCCCCGTTGTCGGCGCCACCTGCCACAATTGCCGCGCAACCTCAGTGGAGAAGGCGGTACGGGATCGTGACGACACCCCTCGTAGGGTCCATCGAAGGCAGGATCGCCGAGGAACTCGGCGTACGGGAGCGGCAGGTCAAGGCCGCCGTCGACTTGCTCGACGGCGGATCGACGGTGCCCTTCATCGCCCGCTACCGCAAGGAAGCGACCGAGATGCTCGACGATGCGCAGCTGCGCACCCTCGAGGAGCGGCTGCGCTATCTGCGGGAGCTGGAGGAGCGGCGCGCCGCCATCCTCGACTCGGTGCGCGAGCAGGGCAAGCTCACCGCCGAGGTCGAGGCGCAGATCAGGGGCGCCGAGACGAAGGCGCGCCTGGAGGACATCTACCTGCCGTTCAAGCCGAAGCGGCGCACGAAGGCGCAGATCGCGCGCGAGGCCGGCCTGGAGCCGCTGGCCGAGGGCCTGCTCGGCGACCCGACGGTCCAGCCGGTCGCCGCCGCCGCGGCCTTCGTCGACGCCGACAAGGGCGTCGCCGACCCGCAGGCCGCCCTGGACGGCGCGCGGGCCATCCTCACCGAGCGGTTCTCGGAGGACGCCGACCTCATCGGCGAGCTCCGCGAGCGCATGTGGGTGCGGGGACGGCTCGCCGCGAAGGTGCGCGACGGCAAGGAGGAGACCGGCGCCAAGTTCGCCGACTACTTCGACTTCGCCGAACCGTTCAAGGAGCTCCCCTCGCACCGCATCCTGGCCATGCTGCGCGGCGAGAAGGAAGAGGTCCTCGACCTCGTCCTGGAGCCGGAGGAGCCCACCGACGGACCGTCGTCGTACGAGGGGATCGTCGCCGGGCGGTTCGGCATCGCCGACCGGGGCCGTCCCGCCGACAAGTGGCTCACGGACACCGTCCGCTGGGCCTGGCGCACCCGCGTCCTCGTCCACCTCGGCATCGACCTGCGGCTGCGGCTGCGCACGGCCGCCGAGGACGAGGCGGTGAACGTCTTCGCGGCGAACCTGCGCGACCTGCTGCTCGCCGCCCCTGCCGGCACCCGCGCGACGCTCGGCCTCGACCCCGGATTCCGTACGGGCGTCAAGGTGGCCGTCGTCGACGCCACCGGCAAGGTCGTGGCGACCGACGTGATCCACCCGCACGTCCCGGCGAACCGCTGGGACGAGGCCATCGCCAAGCTCGCGCGGCTCGCCGCGGAGCACTCGGTCGAACTCATCGCCATCGGCAACGGCACGGCGTCCCGCGAGACCGACAAGCTCGCCGGCGACCTCATCACCAGGCACCCGGAGCTGAAGCTCACCAAGGTGATGGTGTCCGAGGCGGGCGCGTCCGTGTACTCGGCCTCCGCGTTCGCCTCGCAGGAACTTCCCGACATGGACGTCTCCCTGCGCGGCGCGGTCTCGATCGCCCGCCGCCTCCAGGACCCGCTCGCCGAACTGGTGAAGATCGACCCGAAGTCCATCGGCGTCGGGCAGTACCAGCACGACCTGTCCGAGGTGAAGCTCTCCCGTTCGCTGGACGCGGTGGTCGAGGACTGTGTGAACGGCGTCGGAGTGGACGTGAACACCGCCTCCGCGCCGCTGCTCGCCCGGGTCTCCGGCATCACCTCCGGGCTCGCGGAGAACATCGTGGCGCACCGCGACGCCCACGGCCCCTTCCGCGCGCGCACGGCGCTCAAGGACGTGGCGCGGCTCGGCCCCAAGGCGTACGAGCAGTGCGCGGGCTTCCTGCGGATCCGCGGCGGGGACGACCCGCTCGACGCGTCCAGCGTGCACCCCGAGGCCTATCCGGTGGTGCGGCGCATGGTGAAGACGGCGGGCAGCGAGGTCGCTGCGCTGATCGGCAACACCGGAGCGCTGCGGTCGCTGAAGCCCGGGGACTTCGTGGACGAGACGTTCGGTCTGCCGACCGTCACGGACATCCTGAAGGAGCTGGAGAAGCCCGGGCGCGACCCGCGGCCCGCCTTCAAGACGGCCACCTTCAAGGAGGGCGTCGAGAAGATCTCCGACCTGGCGTCGGGGATGGTCCTGGAGGGCGTCGTGACGAACGTGGCCGCGTTCGGTGCGTTCGTGGACGTCGGTGTCCACCAGGACGGGCTCGTGCATGTGTCCGCCATGTCCAAGACCTTCGTCAAGGACCCGCGGGACGTCGTGAAGCCCGGCGACATCGTCAAGGTCAAGGTGCTGGACGTCGACATCCCGCGCAAGCGGATCTCGCTGACCCTGCGGCTCGACGACGAGGCCGCGCCTCAGGGCGACCAGCAGGCCGGTGGCCGGCCCCAGCGGGGCGGGCGGCCGCCGCAGCAGCGGGGACAGCAGCGTCAGGGCCGCGGCGGCGGTGGCGGCGCCTCCCGCCAGGCGCCGGCACCGGCCAACAGCGCGATGGCGGACGCGCTGCGCCGCGCCGGGCTCGTGGACCCCAAGCGGGGGCGGGGCTGAGGGTTGCCGGTACCGGGGGCCGCGCTGACGGTTGCCGGTACCCAGGGGCCAGCTGACGGTTGCCGGTACCGGGGGCCACGCTGACGGTTGCCGGTACCCAGGGGCCAGCTGACGGGTGCCGGTACCGGAGGTGTCCGAGGCGGGGCCCGGCGGTCGTGCGGGGCGTGCCGTGCCGGGGCCTGCTTGGCGTAGGCCGCCCGGTGCGGCTGAGGTGCGTGCCGGGGTCTCCCTGCTGGGGCCCCGCGCCGATGCGAACCGTGCCGGGGCCTGCTGCGTAAGGCGCCCGGCACTGCTGCGGTTCGTGCCGGCGCCTGCATGCGGGGGCACCCCGCGCTGGTGCTCGGGTCGGGGCCTGCTGCGCACGGGGTCCGGCACTGGTGAGGTTGGTGCCGGGGTCTGCTTCGGTCGGGCACCCCGCGCTGGTGCTCGGGTCGGGTTGGTTGCGCGGCTCGGCGCTGACGAGGTGCCGCTGCGCCCACCCGTGCCGCCCTGGCGGCACGATTGCCCGCAGTTGACGGCGCGGGGCGCCTCGGCCTCCTTGTTCGGTGCTGCTGCCCGCAGCCGGGGGGTGCGGGGCTGCGCGCGTGGCGGTACTCCCGCCGAGGCAAGTCTCAGGGCGGCCGGGTGGGCAAGCCGAGGTCGACTGCAACGGGCGTGCGGCTGCTAGCGCCGGTGGGTGGGCGAGCAGCGGCCCACGGCAGCAGAGCCGCGGCTGCGAACGCCGGGGCACCGGTACGACCCTGGACCGCAGCCCACAGCCAGGGCGGGCCGGTGGGCGAACAGAGCCCCGCGACAGCCGAGCCGCGGCAGCGAACGCCGGGGCACCGGTACGACCCTGGACCGCAGCCCACAGCCAGGGCGGGCCGGTGGGCGAGCAGAGGCCCACGGCAGCGGACCCGCGGCTGCGAACGCCGGGGCACCGGTACGACCCCGGACCGCAGCCCACAGCCAGGGCGGGCCGGTGGGCGAGCAGAGGCCCACGGCAGCAGACCCGCGGCCGCGAACGCCGGCGCACGGGCACGACCCTGGACCGCAGCCCACAGCCAGGGCGGGTGGGTGGGCGAACAGAGCCCCGCGGCAGCGGACCCGCGGCTGCAGGCGGCGGCGCCGGTGGGCGAACAGAGCCCCACGGCAGCGGACCCGCGGCTGCGGGCGGCGGGGCTCGTGGGCGAGCAGAGCCCCGCGGCAGTGGGCCCCGACTGCAAGCGCCGCGGAGCGGTTACGCGGGGAGCTCCGTGACCTTGCCGGCGGCGACCTCCAGCCGCCGATTCGTACGCACCGCGTCCAGCATCCGCCGGTCATGAGTGACAAGAAGCAACGTGCCCTCGTACGCGTCGAGCGCGGACTCGAGTTGCTCGATGGCCGGGAGGTCGAGGTGGTTGGTCGGCTCGTCCAGGACGAGGAGGTTGACGCCCCGCCCCTGGAGGAGGGCCAGCGCCGAGCGGGTGCGCTCGCCCGGGGACAGCGTCGCGGCGGACCGCAGGACGTGATCCGCCTTGAGACCGAACTTGGCGAGCAGGGTGCGGACTTCGGCCGGCTCGGTGTCGGGCACGGCGGCACAGAACGCGTCGAGCAGTGACTCGGAGCCGTGGAAGAGCTTGCGGGCCTGGTCGACCTCGCCGACGACCACGCCCGATCCGAGCGCGGCATGCCCGGCGTCCAGCGGGACGCGGCCGAGCAGCGCCCCGAGCAGCGTCGATTTGCCCGCGCCGTTCGCTCCGGTGACGGCGACCCGGTCGGCCCAGTCGATCTGCAGTGTCGCGGGGCCGAAGAGGTAGTCGCCGCGCCGCACCTCCGCGTCGCGCAGGGTGGCGACGACCGCGCCGGACCGCGGCGCCGCCGCGATCTCCATGCGCAGCTCCCATTCCTTGCGCGGCTCGTCGACGACGTCGAGCCGTTCGATCATGCGCTGGGTCTGCCGGGCCTTGGCGGCCTGCTTCTCGCTGGCCTCGCTGCGGAACTTGCGGCCGATCTTGTCGTTGTCGTTGCCGGCCTTGCGCCGTGCGTTCTTGACGCCCTTGTCCATCCAGGAACGCTGCATCTGGGCGCGGCCCTTCAGCGCGGCCCGCTTGTCGGCGTACTCCTCGAAGTCCTCGCGGGCGTGCCGGCGCGCGGTCTCGCGCTCCTCCAGGTAGGCCTCGTACCCGCCGCCGTAGAGGGTGATCTGCTGCTGTGCGAGGTCGAGTTCGAGGACCTTGGTGACGGTGCGGGTCAGGAACTCGCGGTCGTGGCTGACGACGACGGTCCCGGCGCGCAGCCCGCCGACGAAGCGTTCGAGCCGCTCCAGGCCGTCCAGGTCGAGATCGTTCGTGGGCTCGTCGAGCAGGAACACGTCGTAGCGGGAGAGCAGCAGCGAAGCGAGTCCGGCCCGGGCGGCCTGGCCGCCGGACAGGGAGGTCATCGGCTGGTCCAGGTCGACGGCGAGGCCGAGGGAGTCGGCCACCTCCTCGGCCCGCTCGTCGAGGTCCGCGCCGCCGAGTGCGAGCCAGCGCTCCAGGCTCGCCGCGTAGGCGTCGTCCGCGCCGGGCGCTCCGTCGACGAGGGCCTGCGTCGCCTCGTCCATCACCCGCTGGGCCTCGGTGACCCCGGTGCGACGGCCGAGGAACGCGCGGACGGTCTCGCCCGCGCGCCGCTCGGGCTCCTGTGGCAGGTGCCCGACGGTCGCGGACGGCGGCGACAGGCGCAGCTCGCCCTGTTCCGGGGTGAGGAGTCCGGCGAGCAGCCGCAGCAGGGTGGACTTGCCCGCGCCGTTGGCGCCGACGAGTCCGATCACGTCGCCGGGCGCGACGACGAGGTCGAGTCCGGCGAAGAGGGAGCGGTCGCCGTGGCCGGCGGCGAGGTTCTTGGCGACGAGGGTGGCAGTCATCAGGACGCCGATCCTAACGGGCCGTCCTGCCGTGGCGCGCCGGAGATCTCAGTGGGCCATCGCCTCCACCAGCACGCTTCCCGAGGTCCTGGCCACGATGAACGACTCCCCCTTCACGGCCTTGGCGTCCAGTGCGACTCGATGGCGGCCCGCCTCCAGGATGCCGTCGAAGACGTCGTGCGCGTGGGTGCGGGAGAGCCGGTCGAGCCGGTACGCGGTGAGCTGGACACGGCAGGTGGAAGTGACCTCGATGCCTGCCTCGCCGTCGGCCGCGACGAGCCGGGTGAGCCGGCGCTGTTCCCGCGGGCTGCGGTCGAGCGCGTGCTCGATCTGGGCGACGAGGAGGGGGACGATGGGGGCGAGTCCGTCGACGTAGGCGACGTCGACGGAGGCGTCGCGGAACGACGCGCGTACGGCGGCCCGTTCGGGTTCGCCGACGGTCCGGCCGAAGACCACGGCGCCGTAGCCGCGCAGTTCGTCGGCGGGGACGTCGGCGGCGTCGCGGGTGATGTCGGCGCCGATGCCGATGGTGCGCAGGGCGGCGGCAAGCCGGGCGAGCAGGGCGACCCGGGCGCCGATGAGCAGGACGCGGCGGCGGGGTTCCGACTCGCCGCCGAGGAGGGAGTGCAGTGCGCTGCGGTATTCGGCGCCGCGGAAGCGGAACGGCCCTATGCCGTGGTAGCCGTTGAGTTCGAGATCGGCGGGTTCACCGGTCTGCCAGGCGAAGTCGCGCCACACGTAGTCGTCGCCGTCCCGCTCGATCACGGCGGTGACGGCGCCGCATTCGAGGCTCGCGCACTCGGGGCAGCCGTAGATGATGTAGCGGTCCCCGTCGAGCGGGGCCTCGGCCTCCAGGAGGAGGCTGCGCACCTGGGCGGTGAAGATCGCGGGCGGCACGTCGGAGGCGAGCGGGGACACCGCGTCGAGGTCGGAGAGGCGGAACAGCAGCGGGCGGCCGTCGACGATGAAGTCCACGAAGTCCCGGTGCACTTGGTAGTCACCGTTGGCGAGGACTCCACCGGCACGCATCGCCGGTGCCAGGCCGAAGGTCGCGTACTCGGCAGACATGCTGTGAGTATTCCCGCACCGAGGGTGATGTGAGCACGGCATGACGTATTCCGCTAACGTCCCCGCGTGGAGAGCGCTCGCAGTGGTGATGTGATCGTGGTCGGCAGCGGGGTCGTCGGTCTGACGACGGCGGTCGTGCTGGCCGAGGGCGGCGCACGGGTACGGGTGTGGGCGCGGGAGTCCGCGCAGCGGACCACCTCGGCCGTTGCGGGCGCCCTGTGGTGGCCGTACCGCATCGAGCCGAAGGAGCTCGCCCGCGCGTGGGCCCTGCGATCGCTGTCGGTGTACGAGGAGTTGGCGGGGCGTCCGGAGGAGACGGGCGTACGGGTGGTCGAGGGTGTACTCGGTGAGACACGCCTGGACGAGCAGGCGCCGTGGGCCGCCGGGCGGCTCGCGGGGCTGCGGGCGGCGACGTCCGCGGAGTACGCGGGGCAGGGGCTGTGGGCCCGGCTGCCGCTGGTCGACATGCCGGTGCACCTGGGGTGGTTGCGCGAGCGGTTCCTGAGGGCGGGCGGGGTGATCGAGGAACGCACGGTGACGGACCTGGCGGAGGCGGCAGCTCCGGTCGTCGTGAACTGCACGGGGCTGGGCGCTCGGGAGCTCGTGCCCGATCCCGCGGTGCGTCCGGTGCGGGGGCAGCTGGTGATCGTGGAGAACCCGGGGATCCGCGAGTGGGTCGTGTCGACAGACGCGTCCGCCGGGACGACGACGTATGTCTTCCCGCAGCCGGACCGGGTGGTCCTGGGCGGCACCACCGACGAGGACGACTGGTCCCTGACGCCGGACCCGGAGGTGGCGGCGTCGATCGTCGCGCGATGCGCGGCGCTGCGTCCCGAGGTCGCCGGGGCGCGTGTGCTCGACCACCGGGTGGGGCTGCGGCCGGTGCGCGACGAGGTACGGCTGGAGCGCGAGGTGCTGCCGGACGGCAGGGTCCTGGTGCACAACTACGGGCACGGTGGCGCGGGAGTGACGGTGGCGTGGGGGTGTGCGTGGCAGGCGGCCGGGCTCGCGCACCCGGCCGCCTCCGCGTGAACGGCCACTTCGTGGGAAGCGGGCACCTCCCGGGGGGAACGGCCGCCTCCGCAGGGGAACAGCCGCCTCGTAGGAGGACGGCCGCCCCGTAGAGGAACAGCCACCTCGTAGGAGGACGGTCGCCCCGTAGGAGAACGGCCGCCTCGTAGAGGAACAGCAGCTCCGTAGAAGCGGCCGCCCCCGTAGAAGCGGCCGCCCCCGTGGAAGCACCCGTTCTCAGCAGTCCGGCGCGGGTTCCGCGGCCGTGAGGTGGTACGGCGCGCGCTCGTCGAGGAGCAGGGGGACGAGGGCACGCAGGGACTGGCGCAGCGGGACGAGCACGCCGTCGGCCCCGCGTCGTACGCGTACGCCGTGCAGGGCGAGTTCGTCGCCGACGTCCGCGTACTGGTCCGCGGTGAGCCGGTACCCGCAGGGCGGGTCCTGGATCACCTCGGCCGGTTCGGCCGGGTCGTTGTCGGCGCCGCCGAGGTAGACCGGGCCGGTGTCGCCGTGGCCCGCGGCGCGGGCGGCGGCAGTGGCCTCCGCGACCTGCCCGCCCCGCTCCCGGGTGAATCGGAACAGTCCGCCCAGTGCGGCGAGCTGCGACTGGACCCGGCGACGGTTGTTCGCGGGTGCCGCGCTGCCGTCGAGCGGTTCCACCCGGCTCTCGATGAGCAGGCCCACGGAGTGTTTGACGCCGGACATGTTCCGCAGGATGCGTTCCTGTCCGTCGCCCGCGGTCTGCTTGACGGGATCGCCGGTCACGGGGTCGGTCCAGATGCCGTACGTGCCGGTCGAGTACCCGCCTGCCCGGGCGGCGGGCCGTACGTACTTTCCCGACAGGGTCTGCGCCTCGTCGTGCACGGCCGCGTCCGTGTTGAGGTTGCGCGGCCAGAGGTCGAAGAGGTCCTTGTCGTAGTACTTCGGGGTGGCGCCGTACTCGTGGAGGTCGTAGACGACGTCGGGTCCGCGGTCGCGCAGGACCGCTGCCGTCGCGCGGGCCTCGGCGGTCGTGAGGGCGAGGTGGTCCCGGTTGATGTCGACGCCGTCGGCGTTCCCCCGGGTGTCGGCGGCGCGGCCGTCGGGGTTGGCGGTGGGCAGGACCAGCACGGTGGTGCGATCGAGCAGGCGCCGGGTCGGCCCGTCCTCGGCGAACGCCAGGTCGCGGACCGTGCTGAGGCACGCCTCGCGGCCCGCGGGTTCGTCGCCGTGCTGGCTGCACACCAGCAGGACGGTCGTGGGCGTGCGATGCGTGCCGACGCGGACGAGCCGGAGGGGGCGGCCCTGTCCGGTCGTCCCGATCCGGGTGACGGAGACCCTGTCGCTCGCCCGGTCGACGGCGGTGAGGAAGTCCCGCTCCTCACGCTCGCCGGTCCAGCGCGCTCCCCCGCTGCGTTCGAATCCGGTGCGCGGCGGGGTGTCCGCCGCGTGTGCCGGCGCGGTCAGCGGGGGCGCCGCCAGGGCCGTGGCGGTGACCGCCACGGCCAGGGCTCGTGCGCGTAAGGCGCTCAACGGGCCTCCCCGGGCACCGGGAGTGCGGTGCGGGGTGCGCCCACCCCGTCGAGGACGGACGGGCGGGGTGCCGCTGCCGTCGCGCCCGCCGTCGCCCGCTCGAAGGCGTCGGAGCCGCCGACCAGCGGGACCCTGGCCGAGGTGCGGGTCAGGTCGAGGGTCAGGGTCGGTGTGCTCGACGGGGGGTCGATGAGGTCCTTGTCGGTGCCCGCGATGATCAGTGCGAGCCGGTGGCCCTCGGGCACGACGTGGTCGGTGGCCGCCAGGTCGAGCGTGATGGTGTAGGCGCGGCCGGGGGTCAGCGGGACGCCCTTCGTGTCCGAGGCGTGATGGCCGAGGTCGGCCCAGCCGCGGCTGAACACCGTGTAGTCGACGTCGGTCTTCTTCGCCTCGGTGTCCTTGAAGCAGGCGCTGTCGCCGGCCGTGCTCGCGCCCCAGCAGGTGCGGTCGGTGAGGGTGGTGATGCCCTCACCGCCGGCCGCGTAGTCGCGGATGGTGTCCGGTCCGAGGTCGACGAGGACGGCGGAGAGGTGGGCCGTGGACGTGGTGGGGGTGGCGGTGACGGTCACCTTGGAGGAGCCGGAGAGCCGCAGGTCCCGGGTGAGCGGCTCGGTGACGAAGCCGGCCTTCTCGGCGGTCGGCGCGTCGATGTGCGCGGCCCAGTCGGTCTCGCTCAGCGCCGGGTTGTCGGTGAAGGTCTCGGTTCCGGAGCCCGTCCGCAGGCCGAGGGTGCCGACGCCGGCCTGGGTGCCGGTGTCCGGCCGCAGGGTCGTCGTGCTCGTGGCGCGCGGCGGCCAGACGCTCGACGTGACCCACTGGTCGGGGTGCCGTTCGATGTCGGCCATGGGTTCGTCGTCGATGCCGTTGTCGTAGCCGAGGAGTTCGTGGTCGAACCAGCGGTGCAGGGTGTCGGTCCAGGTGGCGCGGCGGAAGTCGAAGGGGTCGACGTGGCCGGTCTGGGAGAGCCAGATCTTGCGCTCGACGCCGTTCCTGGCGAGGGCGTCCCACCACTGGCCGAAGTGCTTGGTGCGGACGTTGAGGTCCTGCATGCCGTGGATCAGGAAAACGCTGGCCCTGACCTTGCTCGCGTCCTTCACGTAGTCGCGTTCGGTCCACAGCGGCGTCCAGTCGCCGGTGCGCGGTGCCTGGTCGACGAGCTTCTGCTGCACGGCGGCGCACTTGGCGCGGGCGTCGGGGCTGTCGACGTAGTCGGAGAGCCAGTCCGGGCCCGAGTCGTAGAGCGGGGCGCCCTTGGCGAAGTAGTAGTCGTACCAGGAGGAGATGGCGCTGATCGGCACGATGGTCTTCAGGCCCTTGACGCCGGTGGCGGCGACGCCGTTGGCGATGGTGCCGTCCCAGCTCTTGCCGATCATGCCGGTTCTGCCGTTGGTCCAGGTGGCCTTGGCCGAGGTGGTGCCGGTGCGCGTGGTGTACGCCCTGGCCCGGCCGTTCAGCCAGTCGACGACCGCCTTGGCCGACTGGATGTCGGAGCGTCCGCCGACGTCCACGCAGCCGTCGGAGCGGTTGGTGCCGGCGAGGTCGACGCCGACGAAGGCGTAGCCGCGCGGGACGAAGTAGTTGTCGTAGAAGAGCGGCATCTGGACAACGTTGCCGTTCGCGTCGTACGTCTTCTTCTGGCTCTCGTTGCCGCGTCCGCAGCAGGAGTAGTACGGGCTGGCGTCCATGATCACGGGTATCTTGCGGCCCTGCCGGGCGAGTTCGCGCGGCCGGACGACGTCGACGGCGACACGGTCGGTCTTCCCGTCGCCGTCGCCGTCGAGTCCGGTGTCGACCCACACCGATTCGCGGATCGCGTTCTCGTACGAGTAGACGGGGGTGCTCTCGCGCGGGGCGCTGTGTGCAGCGGCGGGGGCGAGGAACGAAGCCATCAGGGCGGCCGTGGCGGCCGTCGCGAGCGATCTCCAGGTCGTGAAGCGCATGCGGCGCACTGGTATCGGCATGCGCGGAAGGTACCCCGGTCGACTCCCGCGCAAAAGAGGGTCGGTGAAAGGTCCATGAGGCACCGTCAGTCATGTCGGCCGAATGGCGATCGTGTGACAGGGGTGGCTGTGGACACGCCTCGGGGCACAGGGACTCAATAGGCTCCGGACAGACTTCATGCCCCTACCACTTGGAGCTTGACGTGCACCGCAGACTCATCGCCCCGGGCGCGCTCGCGGCCCTCCTGCTGCTGGCGATCCCGGCATCGGCGGCCGGCAGTTCCCCGGGAGCGCCGGGCATCGGCGACCCCTACTACCCGGCCTACGGCAACGGCGGATACGACGTCTCGCACTACGATCTGCGGCTCACCTACCAGCCGCGGACGGACGAACTGGAGGGAACGGCGACCCTCCTGGCCACCACCACGCAGGACCTGTCGCGGTTCGACCTGGACTTCCTGCTCGACGTGAGCGAGGTGCGGGTCAACGGCGCGAAGGCGTCGTTCGCGACGTCCGGGCAGCACGAGCTGGAGATCACCCCGGCGAAGCCGCTGCCCAAGGGGACGCCGGTCACGGTCGTCGTCCGGTACAGCGGGGTGCCGTCCACGAAGAGCGCGTACGGCTTCTCGACCTGGCACCGCACCCCCGACGGTGCGGTCGCGGCGGACGAGCCCGAGGCGGCCTGGTGGTGGTACCCGAGCAACGACCATCCGCTGGACAAGGCGACGTACGACGTGTCGGTGGCGGTGCCCGACGGCACGCAGGCGATCTCCAACGGCACGCTCCAGTCGACGAGTTTGCGCCTGGGCTGGACCCGCTACAACTGGCGCTCGAACAAGCCGCAGGCGACCTATCTCACCACGCTCGCCGTCGGGAAGTTCGACATCACCACCAGCACGTCCGAGGGCGGTGTTCCGGTCGTCAACGCGTACAGCAAGGACCTCGGCGACAACGACGGCGCGGCGCGGGCCAGTGTGGAGCGGACCGGGGAGCTCGTCGACTGGCTGAGCGGCTACTTCGGGCCGTATCCGTTCAGTTCGGCGGGCGGTTACGTGCCCAACACGACGACCGGGTACGCGCTGGAGACGCAGACCCGCGTGTACTACAGCCCCAAGCAGTTCGCGAACGGCTCGAACACGTCCGTCGTCGTGCACGAGTTGGCGCACCAGTGGTACGGCGACGACGTGTCGCTGAAGGGCTGGAAGGACATCTGGATCAACGAGGGCTTCGCCCGCTACGCGCAGTGGCTGTGGTCGGAGCACGAGGGCGAGGGCACGGCCCAAGAACTCGCGGACTACGTGTACGCCTCGCACCCGGCGGACGACGCGTTCTGGACGGTCGAGCCCGGTGACCCGGGCCCGGAAGACCAGTTCGACATCGCGGTCTACGACCGGGGCGCCCTCGCCGTGCAGGCGCTGCGCAACGAGATCGGGGACGACGCCTTCTTCGCCGTCCTCAAGGGCTGGCCGAAGAAGCACGCGTACGGGAACGCGTCGGTCGACGACTTCCGGAAGTACGCCGAGCAGGTGTCCGGCACGTCGCTCGCCGCGTTGTTCGACACGTGGCTGTTCCAGCCGTCGAAGCCGGGTGTGTCCGCGGCGCGGAGTGTGTCCGTCGCCCGGGGCGAGGGGGTTCCGGCGCGGCCGCGGTCGTGGAAGCGGATCGCTGCGACGGACTCCGTCCATGTCCGCTGAGTGACGTCGGGCCGGTCGGTCCGGCGTCGGCGCTGCCCGTCCGTCCCTCTGCGGGCGGACGGGTGTGCGCGCCGCGCCGTGGCGCCCGGTGTCCTTCGCGCCCGGCTGGGGGTGACCGGCCGGACACGCGTCTGCGGCTCCGTGAAAGCCGAGCGCGCCGTTCCCCGCGCCCCTGGCGGGGCACACCTGCCGGACACGCGTCCGCGGCTCCGTGAGGGCCGAGCTCGCCGTTCCCCGCGCCCCTGACGGGGCGCCCCAGGAGCGCGACAGACGGGGCCGCCGGGGGACTCACGCGCCGGGGACGGCTGCCGGGGTCGTGGTGGCGCCTCGCTTCTCCAGTTCCGTGACGCGGGAGAGGAGTTCGGCGCGGCTGATGGCGTCGGCCCGGGTCGAGGGCACCGTGCAGGCGTACGCTCCGGCCACCACGCCGTACAGCCCGCACCGCAGCGGTGGTTCCCCGGCGAGTCGGCCGAAGAGGAAGCCGGAGGCGAAGGCGTCGCCCGCGCCGTTGGAGTCCACGACCGGTGCGGGAGGGGTGACCGCAGGGATGTGGGTCACCTCGCCGTCCACGAGCAGGTACGCGCCGTCCGCTCCGGCGGTGGCCGCCACGACCTCGGCCCGGCCCCGTTCGACGATCCGGCGCATCGTCCGCTCGGGGTCGGCCAGCGCGGTGGTGGACAGGAAGACGACGTCCGCGGCATGGGCGAACGGCTCGTGGTACGGGTTGTCGCCGTCCCAGTTGTGCAGGTCGGTCGAGAGCGTCAGGCCCGCTTCGCGCAGTACCGGCAGGGTGGCGGCGCACGGGTGGGTGATGACGACGTGGGCGTGGCGGCTCGCTCCGGCCAGCGCGCGCACCGTCTCCTCGGGCAGCCGGTCCGTTTCCCCGGAGCGGCTGTCGTCGTACAGCGACAGCCTCCGTCCCTGCGGGTCGACGAGGTTGACCGCCCGCTTGGTGCCGCCGGGCTGAAGGACGTCGGTGAGCGGGATCCCCCGGTCACGGTGGAGGGTCCGGACGAGTTCGCCCTCGTGGTCGTCGCCGATCATGTCGAGGTGGTGCGTGCGCAGGCCCAGGGCGTGCACACCGAGCGCGACGAAGTCCCCGCTCTGTCCGGCCCGGGTCTCGATGCCGGGCCGGATCATGTAACTGTCGGCGAACGGGAGCGGCAGTTCGGGGACATGGACGATCGTGTCCACGCCCGCGCCTCCCAGGACGAGGACGTCGATCTCGGGGCTGCTCATGGGTGTTCCTCTCGGCTCCGCGCTCGGTCGGCTGCGCCTGTCGGCACGTGAGTCAAGCAGCGCCGCGACGCCCCTGACAATGCCTTGCAGCATCTTTCTGCAAGGCATTGCAGACGGAACGTGCCTGCTGGGAGCAGGAGTTGGGCAGACGGGCGGTCGCGGGCGGTCGCGGGCGGTCGCGGGCGGTCGCGGGCGGTCGCGGGCGGTCGACGGTACGAGAAATGGCGCCGTCCCGCACAGGGAAGATGTGCGGGACGACGCCATCACGGGGGGCCACCGTCGGTGGCCGCCGGGCCGCTACTTCATGAGTTCGCCGAGCTCCCGGTCCTCGGCCTGCGAGACGCGACGCCGGACCGCGAACCAGCCGCCGACCAGCAGGGCCCCGATCACCGGGATGAGCAGGAGCGTCTTGCGGCCGACCTCGGGGTCGTTCCACATCAGGCCGAGCACGGCCACCAGGAAGACCACGGTGACGATCTCGGTGAACGGGCTGCCCGGCAGGCGGAACGAGGGACGCGTCACCAGCCCCTCCTTGGCCCGGCGGACGAACATCAGGTGACAGATCATGATGATCACCCAGGTGCTGATGACGCCGAGCGACGCCACGTTCAGGACGATCTCGAAGGCCTGGCTCGGCATGAGGTAGTTCAGCCCGACACCGAGCACGCACACCGCGCAGGTGAGCAGGATGCCGCCGTACGGCACCTGGCTGCGGTTCATCCTCGCGGTGAACCTGGGGGCCGAGCCCGCCGAGGCCATCGAGCGCAGGATGCGGCCGGTGGAGTACAGGCCGGAGTTCAGCGAGGACATGGCGGCCGTCAGGACGACCAGGTTCATCACGTCGCCGGCGGCCGGGATGCCGACCTTGGAGAGGACCGTGACGAAGGGGCTCTCGCCGGCGGAGTAGACGGATCCGGGCAGCAGCAGCGCGAGGAGCACGACCGAGCCGACGTAGAAGAGGCCGACGCGCCACATGATCGAGTTCACCGCGCGCGGGACGACCTTCTCCGGCTCGGCGGTCTCGCCCGCGGCGACACCGACCAGTTCCAGCGCCGCGTACGCGAAGATCACGCCCTGCATGACCAGGACGACCGGCATCACACCGTGCGGGAGGAGCCCGCCGTGGTCGGTGATGACGCCGACCCCGGGCGTCCGGCCGCCGACCTGGTGCTGCGTGGCGAGCAGGAAGATGCCGATCAGCATGAACGCGACGAGCGTGGCGACCTTGATGATCGCGAACCAGAACTCCATCTCACCGAAGATCTTCACCGAGATCAGGTTCACGGCGAGGACCACGGCGAGGGCGATGAGCGCCAGCACCCACTGCGGGATGTCGGTGAAGAAGCTCCAGTAGTGCGTGTAGAGCGCGATCGCGGTGATGTCCGCGATACCGGTCGTCGACCAGTTCAGGAAGTACATCCACCCGGCGACGTAGGCGCCCTTCTCGCCGAGGAACTCGCGCGCGTACGACACGAAGGATCCGGAGGAGGGCCGGTAGAGGACCAGCTCACCGAGGGCGCGCACCACGAAGAAGGCGAAGACGCCGCAGACGAGGTAGGCGATGGCGAGTGCGGGGCCCGCGCTGTGGAGGCGCCCGCCGGCTCCGAGGAAGAGTCCGGTGCCGATCGCGCCGCCGATGGCGATCATGTTGACGTGGCGGGCCTTGAGGTCCTTGCTGTAGCCGGCGTCGCCCGCGTCCGCGGGCGCGCGGGTCGCATCGGTGAGGGATGCGGCCTTGGCCGTGTCTACGGCTTCCTTGGTCACGGGTGGGTCTACTCTCTGGTGCGCCCGACGCACCGGGGCTCGGGTGTCCGGATATGTCACGGTCCGCCCTTCATGAGGTGGTACGGACCAAGACGACACCTTCCCCGAGAGATCACGGGCATGCGATGACGCATGCCACACAGCGGAACATCTCACATGGTGATCAAGGGCTGTACGGGACGCGATCAAGGCGATATCAGGCCTCACGGGCACTTTCACAAGGTTGGTGAGACAGTAATACTGTTGCACCGTGTCCTCGTCCGTCCCGGAGGGCGGGCGCCGCACCACCCGGAAGGTGAGGACCTGCCATGACCACGGACACCGAGGAGTCGACGTTCACCGTCGACGAGCTGGCCGCGCGGGCAGGCGTCACGGTCCGGACGATCCGCTTCTACAGCGCGAAGGGCCTGCTCCCGCCGCCCGTGATCGGCCCGCGGCGCGTGGGGCACTACAGCCGGCAGCACCTGGCCCGGCTGGCTCTCATCGAGGAACTGCAGCACCAGGGCATGACGCTGGCGGCGATCGAGCGCCATCTGGCACAGCTGCCGCCCGGCCTGAGCGCCCACGACCTGGCCATTCACCGCGCCGTGGTGGCCTCCTGGGCACCCGACGCGGTGGAGGCGGTGTCGCGCGAGGAGCTGGAGCGGAGGGCCGGCCGGCCGCTGGAGGACGAGGACCTGGACCGGCTGACCGCCATGCAGGTCCTCGAGCGGACCTCGGACTCCTTCCGCGTGGATCCGGCGCTGCTGCGACTCGGTGTCCAGCTGCTGGACGTGCCCATCGCCCACGAGGCGGTCCTCGCGGCGCGGACGGTCCTGCTGGAGCACTCCCGCGCGGCGGCCCGCGAGCTGTCCGCGCTGCTGCGCGAGGCGGTGGGCGAGCAGGAGTCCGTCGCGGCGGTGAAGTCGCTGTCCGCGCACATGGAGCCACTGGTCGTGCAGGCCCTGCTCACCACGTTCCAGCGCTCGCTGAAGGAGGAGCTGCGGGAGTGGCTCAAGCAGTCCTGACCTGCCCCTGCTCCCCCGCCCGGAGGTCCTGTCACAGGTAGGCGGACCCACCGGCCGCATTGAGGGTCTGGCCGGTCGGGAAGCCGCTGCCCCGGTCGACCACGTACAGCAGCGTGGACAGCAGGTCGGACGGTTCCTGGGTCCTCGGCACGACCTGCCGGGCGCGGACGTGCTCGAAACCGCCGACCGCTCAGGGGGGCCGCGCGGCGGTGGCCGTGCGCACCGTGCTCGGCGCGATCGCGCTGGCCGTGGTGCCGTACGGGCCGGGCGCCGACGTCGGCGCGCGCGTGAAGCCGACCCTCGGTGGGGGCGGGGACCGGTTCGCGGTCGGCGTCCGGTCCCCGCCCCCGGGGAGCAAGCCCCGCAGACCACTCAGCGGTACGTCGGGTACGGCCGGGGAGGCGGGTGTGTGCGGTTACTTGTCGCTGAACCGCTCGCCCTTCTCCGCCTTCTCGACGAGCAGCGCGGGCGGCGTGAACCGCGTTCCGTAGCGGTCGGCGAGCTCACGCGCACGGGCCACGAAGCCGGGCAGGCCGCCCTCGTAGCCGTTGATGTACTGGAGGACGCCACCGGTCCAGCCGGGGAAGCCGATGCCGAAGATGGAACCGATGTTGGCGTCGGCGACGGACGTGAGGACGCCTTCCTCCAGGAGCCGGACGGTGTCCAGCGCCTCGGAGAAGAGCATGCGCTCCTGCATGTCCCGGAAGGGGATCTCGTGTCCCGCCTTGGTGAAGTGCTCGCGCAGGCCGGGCCACAGCCTGCCGCGCCTGCCGTCCTCGCCGTACTCGTAGAAGCCCGCTCCGCCGCTGCGACCGGTGCGCCCGAACTCGTCGACCATGCGGTCGATGACGGCCTCGGCCGGGTGCGTCTCCCAGGTGCCGCCGGCCTCCTCGACGGCCTGCTTCGACTCCTTGCGGATCTTGCGCGGCAGGGTGAGCGTGAGCTCGTCCATCAGGGAGAGGACCTTGGCGGGATAGCCGGCCTGTGCGGCGGCCTGCTCGACCGACGCGGGCTCGATGCCCTCGCCGACCATCGCGACGCCCTCGTTGATGAAGTGGCCGATGACGCGGGAGGTGAAGAATCCGCGGGAGTCGTTGACGACGATCGGGGTCTTCTTGATCTGGCGCACCAGGTCGAAGGCGCGTGCCAGTGCCTCGTCGCCGGTCCGCTCGCCCTTGATGATCTCGACGAGCGGCATCTTGTCGACGGGCGAGAAGAAGTGCAGACCGATGAAGTCGTCCTGCCGCTCGACGCCTTCGGCGAGGACGGTGATCGGGAGGGTCGAGGTGTTGGAGCACAGTAGTGCGTCCGGCTCGACGATGTTCTCGATCTCCTGGAACACCTTGTGCTTGAGCGAGGTGTCCTCGAAGACGGCCTCGATCACGGCGTCGCAGCCGGCCAGGTCGTTCGGGTCGGCGGTCGGCGTGATGCGGGCGAGCAGCTCGTCGGCCTTCTGCTGGGTCGTACGTCCCCGGGAGACGGCCTTGGCGCAGAGCTTCTCGGAGTAGGCCTTGCCCTTGGCCGCCGCCTCCGCCGAGACGTCCTTGAGGACGACGTCGATGCCGGCGCGGGCGCAGGAGTAGGCGATGCCCGCACCCATCATCCCGGCGCCGAGGACGGCGACCTTGCGGACCTGGCGCGGCTCGATGCCCTGGGGCCGGTTGGCGCCGGAGTTGACCGCCTGGAGGTCGAAGAAGAACGCCTGGATCATGTTCTTCGAGGTCTGGCCCGTCACCAGCTCGGTGAAGTAGCGGGCCTCGATGACGAGCGCGGTCTCGAAGTCGACCTGGGAGCCCTCGACCGCGGCGGCGAGGATGTTGCGCGGGGCCGGGTAGGGGGCGCCGCCCAGCTGCTTGCGCAGGTTGGCCGGGAAGGCGGGCAGGTTGGCGGCGAACTTCGGGTTGGACGGCGTGCCGCCCGGAATCTTGTAGCCCGGCTTGTCCCAGGGCTGCTGCGACTCGGGGTTGGCGTCGATGAAGGCGCGTGCCTTGGCGAGCATCTCCTCGGGGGTGGCCGCGATCTCGTGGACCAGGCCGTTCTCCTGGGCGCGCTGCGGGGAGTACTGGGTGCCCTGGAGCAGCACCTTGAGGAGGGCGTCGGTGATGCCCATGAGGCGGACGGTGCGGGTGACGCCGCCGCCCGCGGGCAGCAGGCCGAGGGTGACCTCGGGCAGGCCGATCTTGGAGCCGGGCGCGTCGAGGGCGACGCGGTGGTGGGAGGCGAGGGCGATCTCGTAACCGCCGCCGAGCGCGGCGCCGTTGATGGCGGCGACGACCGGCTTGCCGAGGGTCTCGATGCGGCGCAGGCAGCCCTTGATGTCCGTGCCCAGGTCGAAGGCCTGCTGGGCGTCCTCCGGACCGGCCTTGATCATGTCCTTGAGGTCGCCGCCCGCGAAGAAGGTCTTCTTCGCGGAGGTGTAGATGATGCCTCGGATGGAGTCCTTCTCGGCCTCGACGCGGTCGGCGACGGCCGCGATCGATTCCTTGAAGGCCTGGTTCATCGTGTTGGCGGACTGGTTGGGGTCGTCGAGGACGAGGGTGACGACGCCGGTCTCGTCCTGTTCCCAGCGGATGGTGGTGCTCTCGGTCATGGGGAGGGTCTCCGGTCTCCGTTGAAGTCTGGTGGTCCGCTGGGGAGTTACAGGCGCTCGATGATGGTGGCGATGCCCATACCGCCGCCGACGCACAGCGTGGCGAGGCCGTAGCGCTTGTCCTGGCGCTCCAGTTCGTCGACGAGGGTGCCGAGGATCATCGCGCCGGTCGCGCCGAGCGGGTGGCCGAGGGCGATCGCGCCGCCGTTGACGTTGACCTTGTCCAGGGACAGGCCCATGTCCTTCACGAATCGCAGCACGACCGCCGCGAAGGCTTCGTTGATCTCGACGAGGTCGATGTCGTCGATGGTGAGTCCGGCCTTGGCGAGCGCCTTGCGGGTGGCGGGCGCGGGGCCGGTCAGCATGATGGTGGGCTCGGATCCGGAGACCGCCGCGGAGACGATCCGCGCGCGCGGGGTGAGTCCGTAGCGCTCGCCGACCTCCTTCGAGCCGATGGCCACCAGGGAGGCTCCGTCGACGATGCCGGACGAGTTGCCCGCGTGGTGGACGTGGTCGATCTCCTCGACCCAGTGGTACTTCTGCAGGGCGACCGCGTCGAAGCCGCCCAGTTCGCCGATGTCCGCGAACGACGGCTTCAGCTTGGCCAGCGAGTCGGCGGTGGTGCCGGGGCGCAGGTGCTCGTCGTGGTCGAGGACGACGAGCCCGCTGCGGTCCTTCACGGGGACGACGGACTTCTCGAAGCGGCCGTCCTTCCAGGCGGCGGCGGCGCGCTCCTGGGACAGCGCCGCGTACTCGTCCACGTCGCGGCGGGAGAAGCCCTCGATGGTGGCGATCAGGTCGGCGCCGATGCCCTGCGGCACGAAGTTGGTGGCCATGTTGGTCATCGGGTCGGCGAACCAGGCGCCGCCGTCCGATGCCATGGGCACGCGCGACATCGACTCGACGCCGCCCGCGAGCACCAGGTCCTCCCAGCCGGAACGGACCTTCATCGCGGCCATGTTCACGGCTTCCAGGCCCGAGGCGCAGAAGCGGTTCTCCTGGACGCCGGCCACGGTGTCGGGCAGTCCGGCGGCGATCGCGGCGATGCGGGCGATGTCGGAGCCCTGGTCGCCGACGGGTCCGACGACGCCGAGCACGATGTCGTCGACGGCGGCCGGGTCCAGGCCCGGGAAGCGCCGCTGGACCTCGTGGATGAGCCCGACGACCAGGTCGATGGGCTTGGTGCCGTGCAGGGCGCCGTTCGCCTTGCCGCGGCCGCGCGGGGTGCGGATCGCGTCGTACACGTACGCTTCGGTGCTCACTGATAAGCCTTTCGAGGAGGGTTAGCCGAGCAGGGAACGACCGATGATCTCCTTCATGATCTCGGTGGTCCCGCCGTAGATGGTCTGGATACGTCCGTCGGTGAAGGCCTTCGCGACGCGGTACTCCGTCATGTAGCCGTAACCGCCGTGCAGTTGGAGACAACGGTCAGCTACCCGCTTCTGCAGCTCGGTGGCCCACCATTTGGCCATCGAGGCGTGCACTGCGTCGAGTCCGCCGTTCGAGTGGTCGACGATGCAGCGGTCGAGGAAGGTGCGGGTGACGGCGCACTCGGTAGCCATCTCGGCTATCTCGAAGCGGATGTGCTGGAGCTTGGACAGCGGCCTGCCGAAGGCCTCGCGTTCCTTGACGTACTCCGTGGTGATCTCCAGGAGGTGCTCGGCGGCGGCGATCCCGGCGACGGCTATGGCCATGCGCTCCTGCGCCAGATTCGTCATCAGGTGGACGAAGGCGCCGTTCAGCTCGCCGAGGAGGTTTTCCTTGGGCACGCGTACGTCGTTGAAGAACAGTTCGGCCGTGTCCTGCGCCTTCTGGCCGATCTTGTCGAGGTTGCGGCCGCGCTCGAAGCCCTCCGTGCCGCGCTCCACGACGAGCAGGGACAGTCCGTGGGCACCGCCCTCGGGGGTCGTCCTGGCGACGACGACCACGAGGTCGGCGAGGATGCCGTTGGAGATGAACGTCTTGGAGCCGTTGAGCAGCCAGTGGTCGCCGCGGTCCTCGGCGTGGGTCTTGATGCCCTGGAGGTCCGAGCCGGCGCCCGGTTCGGTCATGGCGATCGCGGTGATCAGCGAACCGTCGCAGAAGCCGGGCAGCCAGCGCCGCTTCTGTTCCTCGGTGGCCAGGCCCGTCAGATACGGTCCGATGATGTCGTTGTGCAGTCCGAGCGCGAGTCCGGAGGCGCCCGCGCGCGTGAACTCCTCGGCGAGCACGGCGCTGTAGCGGAAGTCGGTGTTGCCGCCGCCTCCGTATTCCTCGGGGACCGCGAGTCCGAGCAGGCCCTGCCTCCCTGCCGCGCGCCAGGCGTCGCGCGCGACGATGCCGTCCTTCTCCCACTGTTCGTAGTGGGGCAGCACCTCCTTGGCGAGGAAGGTGCGCACGGTGTCGCGGAACGCGTCGTGCTCGGCGGTGAAGATCTGCCGCTTCATGCGGGAAACGCCCTCCTAGAGCCAGCTCTTGACGGTTTCGATGAGGCGGGCCGGTTCCGGGCCGACGGGGATGACGTTGAGCATGGTCACCCCGGCCTCCCGGAAGGCCTCGACGCGCTCGCGGACGTAGCTCTCGGGCCCGCACAGCGACATGAGTTCGCAGAACTCGTCGGGGACCGCGGCCTCGGCCTCCTTCTTCCGCCCGGACAGGTACAGCTCCTGGATGAGGCGGGCTTCCTTCTCGTAGCCGTAGGCCACCGCGAGGTCGTTGTAGAAGTTCTTCCCGGGTGCGCCCATGCCTCCTACGTAGAGGGCGATCCTGGGGCGTGCGAGGTCGCGGGCGGCCGCCGCGTCCTCGCCGATGGCGAGCAGTCCGCCCGCGACGGTCAGCAGCGGGCCGAGAGCGGGATCGCGGCGCGCGGCACCCTCGGCCAACGCGGTGCCCCACACCTGGTGGGCCTTCTCGGGGATGAAGAGCGTGGGCAGCCAGCCGTCGGCGATCTCCGCGGTCATCCGTACGTTGGCGGGGCCGAGCGAGGCGACGTACAGGGGAACGTCGGGCCGTACGGGCTTGGTGAGGATCTTCAGCGGCTTACCGAGGCCGCCGGGGCGGGGCATGTCGGTGATGCCGTGGTGGTCGATCACCTCGCGGCGCAGGATGCGGCGGGTGAGTTCGACGGCCTCGCGGGTCCGGCCGATCGGCTTGTCGTACGCCTTTCCGTGCCAGCCCTCGACGACCTGCGGGCCGGAGGCGCCCAGTCCGATGGCGGCGCGCCCTCCGGAGATCGCGTCGAGCCCGGCGGCGGTCTGCGCGATCAGCGCGGGGGTGCGCGAGTAGACGTTGAGGATCGCGGCGCCGATGGTCATGCGCTCGGTGCGGGCGGCCAGGTAGCCCATGATCGTGGGCGAGTCGAAGCCGTAGGCCTCGGCGACCCAGACGGCGTCCAGGCCCGCGGACTCCAGGGCGGCCACCTCGTCCACGGCCTGCCGGGGGTCGCCCGCGTAGTCGAGCGGGAGGGAGAGCTCCATCAGTCGCCGTCCTTCATGAGGTGGGGCAGGCCCCAGTCGCGGGCCACGTCCGCGGTGTCGGCGCCCGGCTGGGCGGGACCTCCGCGGACGGCGGTGTGGGTGAGGGAGAAGCGCGGCGCGGGCGCCGGCTGGGTGATGCCGGCGTGGTCGACGAAGGTGCCCCGCGCGGCGAGGTGGGGGTGCGCGGGTGCCTCGCGCAGTGAGAGGACCGGTGCCACGCAGGCGTCGGAGCCCTCGAAGACGGCGGTCCACTCGTCGCGCGTGCGGGTCCGGAAGCGGGCCGCGACCTCTTCGCGCAGTTCCTCCCAGCGGGCCAGGTCCTTGTGGGCGCCGGTGAGTTCCCCGATGCCGAGCAGGGTGACGAACTCGTCGTAGAACTGCTGCTCCAGGGCGCCCACCGCCATGTACTGGCCGTCGGCCGTCTCGTAGGTCCCGTAGTAGGGGCAGCCGCCGTCGAGGAGGTTGGCGCCGCGGCGGTCCTGCCAGCCGCCCGCGGCGAGCATGCCGTGGATCATCGCGGAGAGGTGCGCGGTGCCGTCGACGATGGCCGCGTCCACGACCTGTCCGGTGCCGGTCGCGCGCGCGTGGTGGAGGGCGGCGAGGACGCCCACGACGAGGTAGAGCGAGCCGCCCGCGTAGTCCCCGACGAGGTTGGCCGGGACCGCGGGCGGCTCGCCCGGCGCGCCGATCATGCCGAGGGTGCCGGTCAGGGCGATGTACGCGATGTCGTGGCCGGCGCGCTGGGCGAGCGGGCCGTCCTGTCCCCAGCCGGTCATGCGGCCGTAGACCAGTGCGGGGTTGCGGGCGTGGCAGGCCTCGGGGCCGACGCCGAGGCGTTCGGCGACGCCGGGGCGGTATCCCTCGACGAGGACGTCGGCCCGCTCGACGAGATCGAGCACGTGGGACGGGCCGTCCTCGGTCTTCAGGTCGACGATCACGGACCGTTTGTTGCGGTTGGTGATGTCGTACTCCGGGTTGATCGCCAGTCCGGGGCCGCCCGGCCGGTCGACGCGGACGACGTCCGCGCCGAGGTCGGCGAGGAGCATGGCGGCGAACGGTCCGGGACCGATACCCGCCAGCTCGACCACGCGCACCCCGGTGAGCGGACCGTGTCCCGGCCTTCCTGCCTCTGCCATCGAGCCCCCAGCACTGTGACACCACTGATGTGACATCAGCGATGTTAAGAACGTGTTCCACGTCGGGCAAGCCCCTGACGAGCAAGCGCTTAGTCTAGTTTCTCGGTGCCCGATCATGACGCAACGGGACAAAAACACCCACGCTGGGCGGCGTCGTGGCGGCGAGGGGCCGCCCGGAGAGCCGTACGGACAGGTCCGCGGGCGCAGTGCCGGCGGTGTGCGGCGCCGTCAGCGCCGGTCCAGCTCCGCGACCAGCTTCTTCGGTGCGACGACCCGGTAGCTCTCCTCGACCCAGTCGCACAGCAGCCCCGCCGCGGGGGCACCGGACTCCTCCAGGGGTATGCGCACCCACCCCGATCTCCCGAGGCCGTACGCCGCGGGTCCGGCGCCCGGGGAGGTGAGGGCATGCGCGTGCGCGGTGTCGTCCGTGAGCTTGAGCGTGAGGCCCAGTGGGTGACTGCCGTCGTCCGTGCCGAGGAAGACGAACACCTTCTTGCCGGCCTTCGCCACGGCCTCGCCCCAGGGGAACTCCTCCACGGCGCCCGGCAGTCCGAGGGCGAACTCGCGCACCTTCTCCCACTTTTTCAGGGCGCTTTTCGGAACGGCCACGGTCACCTCCGGCCTCTTCGCCCGACCTCGTCGTCCGGCTGCTCGTTCCTCACGCTAGCCTCAGCCACCGACAACGGCGCTTCGCGTACGGCAGCGGGGGCACCGCCCGCTCCGGTGCGGCCGAGAGTGGGGAATGTCATGAGCAGGCTGAACGGAACGGAGCGGACCTACGACGTCGTGCTCTACGGAGCGACCGGGTTCGTCGGGACGCTGACCGCGGAGTACCTGGCCGCCCATGCGCCGGAAGGGCTGCGCTGGGCGATCGCCGGGCGCAGCGCCGAGAAGCTGGAGCGGCTCCGGGAACGGCTCGGCGGGGGCCCCGACGTGGTGCGGGCCGACGCGGACGATCCGCAGGCGCTCAGGGAACTCGCCCGGCACGCGCGCGTGGTCGCCACGACGGTGGGGCCGTATCTCCACCACGGCCAGGAGCTGGTGGCGGCCTGCGCGGACACCGGGACCGACTACGTGGACCTGACCGGTGAACCCGAGTTCGTGGACCTGATGTATGTCCGGCACGACGCACGCGCGCGGGAGACCGGCGCACGGCTCGTGCACGCCTGCGGCTTCGACTCGGTCCCGCACGACCTCGGCGCCTACTTCACCGTGCGGCAATTGCCCGAGGGCGTGCCGCTGCGGGTCGACGGATTCGTCCGCTCCGAGGCGATGTTCTCGGGCGGCACCTTCGCCTCCGCCCTCAACCAGTTCGCCCGCGGGCGGCACATGGCCGCGGCGGCGCGCGACCGCCGGCATCACGAGCCGCGGCTGATGGGCCGGCGGGCGCAGGCGCCCCTCGGCGCACCGCGGTTCGCCAAGGAGGTCGGAGCCTGGGCGCTGCCGCTTCCGACGATCGACGCGCAGGTGGTGAAACGGTCCGCGCGCGCCCTGGAGCGCTACGGGCCCGACTTCCGCTACCGCCACTACGCGGCGGTCGAGCGGCTGCCGTTCGTCGTGGGCGGCGTCGCCGCCGTGGGCGCGGTCTTCGCGGCGGCCCAGGTGCCGCCCGCCCGCCGCTGGCTGTCCGACCGGATCAAGCCGGGCGAGGGGCCGAGTGCCGCGCGCCGCGCGAGGAGCTGGTTCACGGTGCGGTTCGTGGGCGAGGGCGGCGGCCGTCGCGTCTTCACCGAGGTATCCGGCGGCGACCCGGGCTACGACGAGACCGCGAAGATGCTCGCCGAGTCCGCGCTGTCGCTCGCCTTCGACGAACTGCCGAAGACGTCCGGGCAGGTCACCACGGCGGTGGCGATGGGCGACGCGCTGACGGAACGGCTCCGCCGCGCCGGGATCACCTTCCGCGTCGCGGCCACCCGCTGACCGACGGCCCGGACCTGGACCGATCCGTCCGCCGTCCGGGACCGGATCGGTCCGGCCCGTCCGGACCCGGATCGGTCCGAACGGTTGCCGGGGCCAGGCTCGGTCGGGCCGACGGCCGCAGCCGGATCGATCCGCCGCCGTCCAGGACCGGATCGGCTCGGCCCTCGTCCGGACCCGGATCAGCCTGCCCCGTCAGGACCCGGATCGATCCCGACGGTTGCCGGGCCGGGCTCGGTCGGACCGACGGCCGGATCCCATCCGTTCCGTGCCGTCGGTCGCCGGCCCGCGGGCCGGGGAGCGGTCAGAAGGTCCACCCGGTGACCGTGTAGATCATCCCGCCGATCCAGGCGAGTCCGGCGACCGCGGCGAGGACCAGTGCGGCCGTCACCGCCCGCTCGACGGGCTGGGCGGGAGCGGCGGCGGGCTTCGGTGCACGATGCGTCGTCATGCGCCCGAGCCTGCCGGTCCCGCGGGGCCGAGACATCCGTACAGGTACTCAGACGGACCCCGGGCGGGTACTGGGTACGGTCACCGGGAAGGCCCGGGGAAGCCGCCGCGCCGACGCGGCCGGCCGGACGGCCGTGCCCCGTCAGGGAGTTGCCTCCTTCAGGGCCCTCCGGCAGAGGGAGTCCGCAAGCCGTGTGGACTCCGGCAGGCGGTACTCGGGCGTGAGCGCGAGCGTGTGCGCGCACGCGGTGTCGAGACCGACCCGATGGCCCACGGACACGAACACCGGTTTGACGCCGTCGCGCGTGCGCAGGGCGCGGCCGACCTCCTCCTCGCCCGTGGGTCCGTGCGCGAGCAGCGGGGACGAACTGCCGCGGGGAGCACCCGGTTCGTCGTAGGAGAAGGTGAAGGGGTTCTTGGCGACGCCGATCGTGGGCAGCCCGGTGAGGACGCCGAGGTGGCTGGCGAGGCCGAAGCGGCGCGGGTGGGCGCGGCCGTATCCGTCGCAGACGACGAGGCCGGGCGCGCAGGGCAGGGCGTCCAGCGCGGCGAGCACCGTCGGGATCTCGCGGAAGGCCAGCAGCCCGGGGACGTACGGGAAGGAGACCTGCCCGACGGCGGTGGCCTCGGCGACGACGTCGAGGCTCGCCGCGTCGAGCACGACGGCCGCCGCGACGACGAGGTCACGCTCGTCGTCGTAGGCGACGTCGACGCCCGTCACCCTGCCGGTGCCCGGCGGTGGCCCCGCCTCGTCGAGCACCACCCGCTCCCGCAACTCGTCCTGCACCGCACGGGCTTGCTCCTCGGTGGCGGGCCAGCCCGCGGGAATCCTCACACTCGTCATGGTGGTGACGAGCCTAGGCGGCCACCGGGCGGCCCGGGCGTTCAGGGGTGCGCCCGGCGGCCGACCCTCCGTCCGTCGTGCCGGCCGCGCCCCGGGCCGCTCCCGTGCGTCACCGGACCGACTCCGGTGCGCGGCCCGCCTCGTGGCACGGCTCAGTGCTCCAGCCGGGCCACCCGTCCCTTCTCGCCGGAGGCCCAGCAGCCCCGGTCGGGGGTGCAGTCCACGGTGTCGTACGAGCCCGTGTCCACGGTGCGCCAGGTGCGGCCGCCGTCCGTCGTCAGGTCGGTGCCGGTGGGGCCGACCGCGAGCGCGGCGGTGCGGCTGTGCGGGAGCCAGGTGACGCCCGAGCGGTAGGCGGGCGGAGGGTGCGCGGCGGGCGTCCAGGTCCGGCCGCCGTCCGGAGTGGTGGCAGCCGCCTGCGGTGAGGCCTGGTCGGCGCGGTAGTCGCCGCCGACGGCGAGGCCGTGGGTGCGGTCGCGGAACGCGACGGCGAACACCCCACGCGCCGGGTCCCCGGCCGGGATCGGCGTGTCGGCCGCGGTCCAGGTCAGTCCGCGGTCCCGGGAGTGCAGCACGCGCGCACGTGCGCCTCCGCCGGTGGCCAGCCACACGTCCCGCGGCCCCGAGCCGACCAGGCACTGCCCGCTCGCCGCGAAACCGGCCTCGCCGTCCTGCGCGGCGGGCATGCCGTCGGCGGGCAGCACCTTCCAGGAACGGCCGCCGTCACTCGTCGACAGAATGCGGAAGCGGCCGTCAACCGGGTCACTCATCGCCAGGCCGTGGCGCCGGTCGAGGAAGGTGATGCAGTCGTAGAAGGCCTTCGCGTCGGTGTTGCGGAAGGACTCCGTCCAGGTCGCGCCGCCGTCGTCGGTGCGCAGCACCCGGGACGCCTCGCCCTCGCCGATGGCGAGCACCACCGCACGGCGCGAGTCGAACGCCTCGATGTCCCGGAACTCCAGGTCCGCCGCGCCGGGCGGCGACACGTTCCGCCAGTGGGCGCCGCCGTCGGTGGTGCGCAGCACGGTGCCCTTGGAACCGGCCACCCAGGCCGTGTCCCGGCTGACGGCCGAGAGCCCGCGCAGCCGCACGTCGGTGCCGCTGTCCTTGAGTTCCCAGTGCGGCGTCTTCGCGTCGCCCTGTGCCTGAGCGGGCACCGCCCCCGCGAGCGCGGCGGCGAGTGCCGCCGCGCACAGTCCCACGGTGACCGTCCGACTCGTACGCCTCGACTTCCCCAAGCCCCTCATGGCGGGCGAAGCTAGCCCACTCCCCCGGTGCCGTCCAGATGGCCTTCCGCGGGAACCTCGGGGCCCGGACCGAGTGTCCTCTCGGTTGTCCGGTGAGCGCGTGCCGGAGCCCGGGGGGCCAGGGCGACGGGGAGATCACGGGGTGGGCCGCCACAGCACATGGATTCGGTGACAGAGGTCACTCGGGTCCCAGGTGCACGCAGTGGCTCATTTCTTCGTCTCTTTCAATGACCGGCCTCATTCGCCCGCAGTCCGTCCAGTCGTCACAAGGGAGCAAGGCGTTGTCCACCCTCATCGAGCAGCCCGTAGAGGCCCGCCTCGTCGCCGCCGCGCCGCGGATGCCGAGCATTCCCGCCACGCTCCACTACGACCGGAGCGATCCCTTCGCCGTGCGCATGTCCTTCCCCGCCCCCGCCACGCTGGAGGGCGTGGACGTGTGCTGGATGTTCGCGCGCGAGCTGCTCGTCTCCGGGCTCGAGGAGTCGGTGGGTCACGGCGACGTGCGGGTGCGGCCGTACGGCTACGACCGCACCGTCCTGGAGTTCCACGCCCCCGAGGGCACCGCCGTGGTGCATGTGCGCTCCGGCGAGGTGCGGCGCTTCCTCCAGAGCACCATGGAGCTGGTGCCGCTGGGTCTCGAACACCTCCAGGTGGACTTGGACCACGATCTGGCGGAGCTGATGCGCGGCACCTGCTGAGACCGGCACCCCGCATCGGGGTGCCGACCGCCGGGCGGTGTACCGCCCTCAGCGGCCCCCGCTCATCAGGGCATTGAGCTCCGCGTAGTCGAAACCGCCGGTCAGCGAGTCGTAGGTCCCCGCGCCCAGCAGCTCCCGCGCGGCCCGGAGGACCACGGCATGTGCCGCCTGCGCGATGCTCGAACCCGCGCTGACCCGCGCCACGCCGAGCGCGGCCAGCTCGGACACCGTGGGCGCCCCGGGCCCCACCAGGATGTTCAGCGGGCCGTCGACGCCGTCGACGAGCGCCTTGACGGTCACCGGGTCGGCGGCTCCCGGTACGAAGACACCGTCGGCCCCGGCGGCGAGGTAGGCCGCGGCCCGCTCCAGGGTCTCGTCGATACCGCCCGCGCCCCTCAGATACGTGTCGATGCGGGCGTTGACGTACAGGGGGACGTCCGCCGCGTCGGCGGCCGCGCGGGCCGCCGCGATGCGTTCCGCCTGGTCGCCGACCGGGCGCAGCGGGGCGGCGCCCTCGTACAGCGCGTCCTCGATGTTCACGCCCACGGCACCCGCCGCGAGCACGGCGCGGACCGTGTTCCCGACGTCCTGCGCGTCCCGGGCGTATCCGCTCTCGATGTCCACGCTGACCGGTACCCGGACCGCGGCGCAGACCCGTGCGACGGCGCCGAGCGCGGCGTCCCTGTCCAGCCGGTCCCCGTCCGGCCTGCCCAGCCCCCAGGCGAGCCCCGCGCTGGTCGTCGCGACCGCCGGTGCGCCCGCCTCCTCGACGATCCGGGCACTCGCCGCGTCCCAGGCGTTCGGCAGGACGAGCGGGCGGCCGGGCACGTGCAGGGCGCGGAAGCCCGCGGCGGTCTCGCGCAGGGAACCGAGCTGCTCACCGGTGAGGTTCGTGTTCGTCATGACGGCAACTCAAACACGGGGAGCGACAGCGGAGCTGGCAGGAATTCGACATGTACGTGAAGGCCGGAGGCCGGGCGCCCGGAGCGTGCGGCGGCCTCAGCGCCCCGGCGCCGGCGACGCGACGGCCAGCGCGTCACGGACCTCCCGGACGGCTTTCATCAGGGCCGGCGTCTCGGCGCCGGCGCGGCCGGCCAGTTCGTCCACGCGGCCCGAGGGGACCTGCCGGCCGTCCGGCGGTGCCAACATGCGCAGCCCGGCCGCGGCGGCGAGGACGACGAGCGCCGCGTCACGGCCGGGGACCTCGGCCGCGGGCAGCGGGCCCGCCAGCACCTGCCGGGCCCGGGCGTGCAGCGCCTGCACGGCGGGCACCCGCTCCAGCCCGTAGTCCACCGAGGAGAAGAGGCCGAGGACCCGTCTTCGCTCGGCCCGCAGATATCCCTCGTCCGCGAGCTGCGCGCGTACGGCGTCCAGGGTGAGGCGTGCCCGCGACGACACCCACTCGGGCCATGTCCGCGGGCGCGACTCCGCGACGAGTTCGAGGAGCTCGTCGAGGACGGTGTCCCCGGTGCGGGAGTCGGCGTCGGCGGGGGTGACGATGCCGTCGTCGTCGACGAGCAGTCCCCGCCCCGCGAGGTCGGCGAGGGCGCCGGCGCGCACCAGGCGGTCGAGGCCGGGGGCGTCGCCGAGGCCCGGTTCCCCGGGGTCCTGGGCGAGCAGGTAGAGCCGGGCGGGCAGCGAGAGGGGGCCGTTCGGCACGGAATCTCCCTGGGTCGTCGGGGCGACGTTAATCCTTTGACAGCGTCCGCGGCCGCCCCTACGGTGTACAGCGGTTCTGTTGCCGTCGATCGGAGAAGGACGTTGCTCGTCTGAGGTCAGAGACACCGCGTCACACACAGCCGCCTTCTGCCGGCATCCGTGTGCGCAGCGTGCGACCTCGGCGTTCGAGCCGTCCTCCGGTACGGGACCTTCCCTGATCTCTCCTGAGCGGGGCTCCCTCCGAACCGGATCGTCGTCACCTCGCGGTGTCCCCACGCGTACCCACGACCGCATCCAGCAACCGCGAGGCCCTCATGTCTACTTTCCCCGCTTCCATCACCTGTACCTCCCTCTCCTTCGCCTGGCCCGACGGCACCACCGTCTTCGACGGCCTCCAGGTCGCCTTCGGCCCGGGCAGGACGGGACTCGTCGGTGTCAACGGGTCAGGGAAGTCGACCCTGTTGAAGCTGATCGCCCAGCAGCTCTCCCCCACGGACGGCACCGTCCGGATCGCGGGAGAGGTGGGCCATCTGCCGCAGAACGTCACCCTCGACACCGGCCTGCGGGTGGACGAGGCGCTCGGCATCGCCGAGATCCGCGCCGCGCTGCACGCCATCGAGGCGGGCGACGTGGCCGAGAAGCACTTCGACACCGTGGGCGACGACTGGGACGTCGAGGAGCGCGCCCGCGCGACCCTCGGCGAACTCGGTCTCGGCCACATCGGGTTGGACCGCACGATCGGCGAGGTCTCGGGCGGCGAGTCGGTGCTGCTGCGACTGGCCGCGCTGCTGCTGCGCCGCCCCGACGTCCTGCTGCTCGACGAGCCCACCAACAATCTCGACCTGTACGCGCGACGGCGGCTCTACGCGGCCGTCGAGGCCTGGTCGGGGGTGATGGTGGTGGTCAGCCACGACCGCGAACTCCTCGAACTGGTCGACCAGATCGCCGATCTGCGGTCCGGAGAGGTCGCCTGGTACGGCGGGAACTTCTCCGCCTACGAGGCGGTGCTCGCCGGCGAACAGGAGGCGGCGGAGCGCATGGTGCGCGTCGCCGAGGCCGATGTGAAGAAGCAGAAGCGTGAACTCGTCGACGCACAGGTCAAGTTGGCCCGCCGCAAACGGTACGGCCAGAAGATGTTCGAGCAGAAGCGCGAGCCGAAGATCGTGATGGGTGCGCGCAGGCGGGCGGCACAGGAGTCCGCGGGCAAGCACCGCATCATGCACGAGGAGCGGCTCACCGAGGCGAAGGAGCGTCTCGACGAGGCGGTGGAGGCCGTACGGGACGACGACGAGATCCGCGTCGACCTGCCGTACACGGCCGTGCCGCCGGGCCGCGACGTACTGACCCTCCAGGACCTCCGGATGCGGTACGGCGCGCGGGTCGACGGCGGGCTCGACCTGCGCGGGCCGGAGCGGATCGCGCTGATCGGACGCAACGGCTCGGGCAAGACGACGCTGCTGCGCACGATCGCCGGGGAGCTGGACGCGGTGTCCGGGGAGGCGCGTGCCCATGTGCCGCTGCGGTTCCTGCCCCAGCGCCTGGACGTGCTCGACGACGAGCGGACGGTCGCCGAGAACGTGGCCCGCTACGCACCGGCCGCGACCAACAACCGGATCCGGGCGCGGCTGGCCCGGTTCCTGTTCCGGGGGGCGAAGGCCGACCAGCTCGCGTCGACGCTCTCCGGCGGCGAGCGTTTCCGGGCCGCGCTCGCGGCCCTGATGCTGGCCGAGCCGGCCCCGCAGCTCCTGATGCTCGACGAACCGACGAACAACCTCGACATGGCGAGCGTCCGGCAGCTCACGACAGCCCTGGAGTCCTACGAGGGCGCCCTGATCGTGGCGAGCCACGACATGCCGTTCCTGGAGTCGGTCGGGATCACCCGCTGGCTGCTGATGGAGGGAGGCGAACTGAAGGAGCTCACACGGGATTCGGTCGGGTACTCCGCCGGATACTCCGTGGGGGCGGAAGCGGACGAGCGGAGCGAGACCCACTGACGGCCCCCGCGACGGCCGGGCGGGCGGGCGGCACCGCCTGCCCGGCCGTCGCGGCCTGGCCTGGCACGGTCACCGCGCCCCTGCGTCGTCGGGTCGCGGTGGCCGGCAGCGGTACGGGCCGGAGCCGGGCACCGGGTGCCCCCGGACCGGTGGCGGAGCCCACCGGTCCGGGCGAGGAGGCCGGCCGGGCCGGCACAGGGGGCGGACCGGCCCGATGTCAAGGGGTTTCGTGCCGCCGGACCGGCGCTGCATGATGTGCGCCGACACCCCCTGCCGATTCGGAGACCCCACGTGCCGAGCCAGAAAGCTCTGATCCGCCGACCCGGCCCTCGCCTCGCCGAGGGCCTGGTGACGCATGTCGAGCGCACGGAGGTGGACGTCGATCTCGCGGTCGAGCAGTGGGAGGCGTACGCGGAGGCCCTGCGCACGCACGGCTGGGAGACCGTCGAGGTGGACCCGGCCGACGACTGTCCGGACGCCGTGTTCGTCGAGGACACCGTGGTCGTCTGTCGCAACGTCGCCCTGATCTCCCGTCCGGGCGCCGAGTCCCGGCGCGGCGAGACCGCCGGGGTCGAGGAGGCCGTGGCCCGCCTGGGCTGCTCGGTGAACTGGGTCTGGGAGCCGGGCACCCTCGACGGCGGTGACGTCCTCAAAGTCGGCGACACGGTGTACGTGGGCCGCGGCGGGCGCACCAACGCGGCCGGACTCCAGCAGCTGCGGGCCGCCTTCGAACCGCTCGGCGTCCGTGTGGTCGCCGTGCCCGTGAGCAAGGTGCTGCACCTGAAGTCGGCGGTCACCGCACTGCCGGACGGGACGGTGATCGGGTACGAGCCCCTGGTGGACACACCGTCACTTTTCCCCCGTTTCATGCCGGTGCCGGAGGAGTCCGGCGCGCACGTCGTGCTCCTGGGCGGCGGCAAACTGCTCATGGCGGCGAGCGCCCCGAAGACGGCGGAGCTGTTCGCCGACCTCGGCCACGAACCGGTCCTCGTCGACATCAGCGAGTTCGAGAAGCTCGAAGGCTGTGTGACATGTCTCTCGGTGCGGCTTCGGGGTCTGTATGCCTGACGGGTGAACAGAACACCCTGACGCCGCCGGGACCTGGGCATCCGGAACGGTTCGGGCATACGGCGGGGAGCACGCTCCCCTCGGGACACCCCCGCTGATCAGCGGTCTTTACGACGAACTTAACCTACGGCTTCGTAACCTACGGAGTCGTAGCCTACGATGCCGTAGGTTCCGTCCCCGCTCGCTGTACACGTCCCCCTGGAGCACCCGTGACGATCACTTCTCCCCACCTCGCAAGCCCGTCGGCCGCCTGGACCGACGCCCGCCTGCTGTACGCGCTGGAGGAAGTGGTCGAAACCGAGCTCAACCGCCACCTCAAGGTGGCCAAGGACTGGATGCCGCACGAGTACGTGCCCTTCAGCGACGCCCGTAACTTCCCCGGCATCTTCGAGGACGGCGAGGCCTGGGACAAGGAGCAGTCCAAGGTCACCGAGATCGGCCGGATCGCCCTCGTCGTCAACCTCCTCACCGAGGACAACCTGCCGAGCTACCACCACGAGATCGCCACGCTCTTCGGCCGCGACGGCGCCTGGGGCACCTGGGTGCACCGCTGGACCGCCGAGGAGGGCCGGCACGGCATCGTGATGCGCGACTACCTGCTCGCCTCGCGCGCCGTCGACCCCGACAAGCTCGAGGCGTTCCGCATGGCGCACATGAGCGAGGGCTTCGAGTCGGACAACCGCCACTCGATGCTGCACTCCGTCGCGTATGTCGCCTTCCAGGAGCTGGCGACCCGCATCTCGCACCGCAACACCGGCCACCAGTCGGGCGACCCGGTCTGCGACCGCATGCTGGCGCGCATCGCGACCGACGAGAACCTGCACATGGTCTTCTACCGCAACCTCCTGAAGGCCGCGTTCGAGCTGGCCCCGGACCTGACCATGCAGGCCGTGCGCGACGTCGTCGTCAACTTCCGGATGCCCGGTCACGGCATGCCCGGCTTCGAGCGCGCCGCCGCCCAGATGGCGATCGGCGAGGTCTACAACCTGCGCATCCACCACGACGACGTGATCCAGCCCGTGCTGCGTCACCTGAAGGTCCTGGAGATCGACGGCCTCGGCCCCGAGGGCCTGCAGGCCCAGGAGGAACTCGGCTTCTTCATGGGCGGTCTGGACGCGGAGGCCGCGAAGTTCGACGAGAAGCTCGCCGCCCGCAAGGCCCGCATGGCGGCCCGGGCGGCGGGCTGACGCCTTCCGCTCCCGCGGACTCCCGGCTCACGGTCGTGCCCCGGCACGGCCGTGAGCCGTGGTTTTTCCCGGTGCGGACGCGCGCGTCCCTCGGGCATCATGCGGCCATGCATGACGACAGCGCGCCGGACGGGCCGGTCGGGTTCCTGCTGGGGCTGATCGAGGACGAGGACGCCGCACGGGTGCGGCGACGGATCGGCCGCCCGCAGCCGGCCGCCCCGCAGGCCACTCCGGGCTGGAAATCCCTCGGCGCGCCGCGCGCCCACTCCTCCTGGTGGACACAGACACCCGTCCCGTCCTCCGTGCTGCTGTGGGTCCTCCAGGAGGACGACCCGGAGCTCAACGCCCTCGTGTGGCGGCACGTCTCGGCGGACGACGCGATGCGCCGGGCGATCGTGCACGGGATACCGCACGGCCCCGGTCGCACCCACGCCGTGGACGTGGCCGAGCCGTTGAGCCGGAACGACGAACCTCCGGTGCCCCGAGCCTTCAGCCTGTTCGGTCTCGTCGGCGCGCTGCGCGCGGCCACCGCGATGAAGCCGGCCAGGCAGGCGGCCTCCATGGTCCTCGGTACCCCCGGCTGGCAGGCGGTCGCCGGGGCGGACGCGGAGCGCCCTCTGCCGGGTTACACCCGCTGGGCCCTCTCCGTACGTCCCGACTGCCCGCCGGAGCTGCGTGCCCGGTTCGGTTCGCACGCCAGGTTCACCCACCGGCTCAGGCAGTCCGGTGTCATCGACGGACCGGCGCGGTACGCGACCGAATGGCGCCCGGCTGACCGGGTCCTGCGCGTGCTCTCCCTGGGCCGGACGCTGTTCCCGACACGGCTTGGTGAGGCCGAGGACGCCCTCCGGCCGCTCGTGCGGGACCATCTGGGCGGCAGGGAGGACGCCTGGGCGGTCCTGGCGCAGCTGGTGGGGAACTACCACGGGACCGTTCCCGAGCTGGTCGTCATGGCCGGCGCCATCGCCTGAACCGGGCCCCGCCGGGCGGGCCTTGGCGGACCTGCCGCGCGGGCGGAGCGGGTGGCACGCGGGCGGCCGCCGGCCGAGAAAGGGGGGCGGGGCGGCCGGATTCGAACCGGCGTGTTCCGGTTCTGGAGACCAGTGCGCCTGCCTCTGCGCTACGGCCCCGCCCTTGGCGCCGAGCTTAATGCCTTGGCCGTGTGTCAGTGGGACCTGGTACCAAGGAGGCACGGGGGAAGATCGGACACGGGGGCGGGCATGGCGTACGGAGAGCGCGGGCGGCGGCCGGTCGTCGACCTGGCCGACCGCAGGGCACTGGAGCGGTTCCGGCCGGCCGACGCCGAGACCGTCGCGGAGGCACGTCGGCTCAAGGAGGCCGCCCTGCTGGACTTCGGACTGACGGAGTCGGCGGTCGCCTCGTGGCTGTACGCGAAATGCCACCACCAGCTGGCGACGACGGCGGTGGACACCGCGGCCGTGGTGGCCTCCGGGGACGGCTCGTGCCTGCTGCTGTACAACCCCGACTTCTTCGTCCGCCTCGGCCTGGACGGCGTGAAGTTCGTCCTCTTCCACGAGGCCCGCCATCTGATGCAGCGCCATCTCTTCGCCGATCCCGAGCTGCGGGCCGACCCCGTGTTCGAGGTGGCCACCGAGGTGTCGGTCAACCATGTGGCGCTGGTACGGCTCGGCGGCCCCGGGCTGCCCCTCGTGGACGGCCGGCCGACCGGCGTCGACCCGCGCGCGGTGCACGCGTCGTACCGTGCGGACCTGCTCGCGCAGGAGCTGGAGCCCGTCTCGTACGAGGACTTCACGCGGACCGACATGACGGTGTACGGCGAACTGAAGCGCATGCGACAACCGCCCGTCCTGGCACCGTCGTTGTGCATCCACCTGGAGTGCGCGGTGCCCGCCGACCAGGGGACCGTCGACGAAGTGGCCTCGTCGGCACTGCTCAACGCACTGCTCGCGGCGCGCCGCGGTCATGCGAGTGCCGAGCAGGAACTGCTGGACCTGATGGGCCGCACCGAGGACGGCTCGGCGCGGACCGCGAAGATCTGGGGGCAGCTCGGCGCCGGTGTGCTGCGCGGCGAGACCGTCGCGACGCGGAAGATCGACTGGTGGCAGCGCTGGCTGGTCGATGTACTCGGCTCCAGACTCCGCGACGGCGAGCGGCTGGTGTACCCGAAGAAGCGCGGTGCGCTGCTCGCCGCGCTCGGTCAGGACCCGATGCTGTCGCGGCGCGGCCCCGTCCGCGACAAGGTCCTCGCCATCGCCTACGACACGTCGGGTTCCATGCCCGACAGGGTGGTCGAGTGGCTCACCGACCTCGTCGGCAGGATCGACGGGGTCGAGGCGCACTGGCTGTCCTTCGACGCGGTGGTCATGCCCTTCGAGCCGGGCAGCCGCGTGCTCGGCGGAGGCGGCACCAGCTTCCAGGCCGTCATGGACTACGTGGAGGGCCGCACCGAGGTCGGCGGCCGGCGCTTCGAGGCCCGCCCGGACGCCGTGGTGATGCTCACCGACGGGTACGCGCCGCCGATCACGCCCGCCGAGCCCGACAAGTGGATCTGGCTGATCACCGAGGGCGGCAGCGAGTGGCCGGACAGCCACACCCCCGCGATGGCCTGCCATCGCGTCACGACCGGATCGTGGTAACCCACCAGCACAGGACCAGGACTGATGACGACTGCCACCCATCCCGACCCCGGCTCCGCCGACCGCACCGTACCCGCGCGCTCGGCCGTGCCGGCTCCCGTGGACTCCGGCGTGCCCGCGCCCACGCCTTCACCCTCGTCCTCGCCCTCGCCCTCGCCCTCGCGCCTGGAGTCGTTCATCGACGCGATGATCGACATGGGGCAGACGGGCCAGATCTTCGGCGAGCACGGCATCGGGAAGACGGCGACGTTCTTCTCGCACATCGCGCGCGCCCACCCGGACACGACGCTGGTCTACGTGCCCGCGGCGAACCTCACCCCGGACGATCTCCTCGTCAACGCGCCGGTGCGGGACCCGCGGACCGGCGAACTGGTGCTGCGGCAGCTGGTGATGAGCCAGCTCAAGCCCGGCAAACCCTTCGTGCTGCTCATCGACGACTCGCTCCAGGCCGGTGAGACGATCCAGTCGCAGCTGATGCAGATCGCCTGCAACTGGACGCTCGGTGAGCACGATCTGCGCGCGCTGGGCTGCGTCGGTGTCTTCCTCACGGACAACGAATCGCTGGCGGAGACCTCGGCGCGGCGCAGCGACCTCGCGCTGCTGGACCGCATGGTCACCATGCGGATCACCGCGAACGACACGTCGTGGCGGCGCCATCTCGCGGCCAAGTACCGGGCGTGGGACCTGGCTCCGGTCTTCTCCCTGTGGGCGTCCCTGTCCCCCGCACTGCGTGAATCCCTGTCGCCGCGCACCCTGGACCACGTCCTGGCCTGCGCCGAGGAGGGGTTCCCGCTCCGCTGGGCCCTGCCGCTGGTGGGCGGCGAGCGGCTGCGCCTCGTCGAGCCGCGCGCCGACGGCACCCCGGGTCAGAACCGCACGGCGGAGATCCTGAACCGGATCGCCGAGTACGTCGGTGTGTCCAACCCGGCCACGCTCCCCGACCCCGTGCGTCAGGTGGTGCGGGCCGCGCTGCGCAACCGCTGGACCGTGCTGCTCCAGGGCCCGCCGGGCTGCGGCAAGACGGAGCTCGTGCGGGAGACGGTGCGCGACGGGCTCGGCCGGGAGCCGCTGTACTTCTCGCTGCCCGTGACCAATGTCGAGGACCTGTGCGCTCCGGTGCCGTCCGCGGACGGCACCCTGGACAACCTCCTCGCCGCGAACTTCACCGGTCCCGAGCCGAAGGCCATCGTCTGGGACGAGTACAACCGCCCCAAGGACAAGGCCGCGTTCGCCAAGCTGATGGAGATCACCCAGGAGTGGTCGCTCGCGGGGCGCCGGATCGAGAATCTGCGGGCCCAGATCGCGGTCCAGAATCCGCCGTACCACCTGGGCCGCAAACTCCTGGTCTCCCGCAACAACATCGCGCAGGCCAGCCGGTTCACGGTCTCGTTGACGGTGGAGCCCGAGGACATCCCGGCCAACGAGTGGCTGCTCGCCCGTTACGGCGCCGACGCCGAGACCGTCCTGGAGTGGTGGAAGCACGACATCGACGACGATGGCCGCGCCTGGATCACCAAGCGGACCCTGGAGCGGCTCGTCAAACTGCACCGGCACGGACTGCCGTTGGAGATGGCGACGGTCTACCTGGGCGACGGCGAGTACGCGCCCGTGCCGCTGACGGCGCTCGTGGACCGGCTGCGCGGCCGTCCGGTGACCGGTCTGCGGGAGCTCGCGCGCGAGGCGGACGCCTGGGAGGCCCGGCTGCGCCGCGCGGCGGACCGCTCGGACGAGGGGGCCGACGACAGCGACGTCGTCCACCAGATCCTCGCCAACGCCGAGCTGTCGCAGCTCAAGAAGCACCGCGCGGTGGTGGCCCGGCTGGTGCCGCTCCTGCCGCCGAAGCTGCGCGCCACCTACCTGGTCGGGGCGACGGCGGATCAACAGCGGTTCTGGACGGGGATATTCGTGTCGATGAGCCGCTGAGCACCGGCCGGGCCGGTGCTCACCACTCCGCCTCCCGGTAGTCCTTCAGGAACACCCCGGACACGGGCGCGCCGGCCTCGCCGCGCACGATCGGGTCGTACACCCGGGAGGCGCCGTCGACGATGTCCAGCGGTGTACGGAACCCGGCCCCCGCGATGCGTTCCTTCTTGGGGGCGGGGTTCTCGTCGGTGATCCATCCGGTGTCGACGGCGCACATGTGCACGCCCTGCTCGGCCAGTTCGGCGGCGCTGGTGCGCGTGAGCATGTTCAGGGCCGCCTTCGCCATGTTCGTGTGCGGATGGCCCGCCGTCTTGTTGCGGACGGCGAAGCGGCCCTCGACGGCGGTCACGTTGACGACGTAGCGGCGGGGGTGCGGCGAGGCGAGCAGCAGGGGCAGCAGTCGGTCGCAGAGCAGTGCCGGGGCGAGCGCGTTGACGAGTTGCGTCTCCAGGACCTCGGCCGGGTCGAGTTCCCCCAGCCGCGCGGACCAGGAGTTGTCGGGTGAGGGATCGGGAAGGAGCCCGGCCTCGTCGGCCTCGCGCAGGATCACCGGCAGGGCCGACGGGCCGCCCTCCAGGGCCGCCATCGGTGTGAAGCCCGGTGCCGCCCGGACGCCCTCGGGCAGCCCGGGGCGCTCCCCGGCCGCCAGCAGCGCGTAGGACTCGGGGGGACGGCGTACCGTCTGCGCGGCGTTGTTCACCAGGATGTCGAGCGGCTCGCCCTCCTGCCTGAGCTGCTCGCACAGGCCGAGGACCTGTCGTGGGTCTCGCAGGTCGACGGCCAGCACGGTGAGCCGGTCGAGCCATGTGGCGCTGCCCGGTTCGGCCCGGAAGCGGCGCACCGTGTCATGCGGAAAGCGGCTGGTGACCAGGAGTTCGGCTCCGTCGCGCAGCATCATCAGGGCCAACTGGAAGCCGATCTTCACCCTGCCTCCGGTGAGCAGCGCGCGGCGGCCGCTCAGGTCGGTGCCGAGCGTGCGCCGGGCGGTGTTGTCGAGGGCGCAGTCCGGGCAGAGCCGGTGGTAGAAGGAGTCGACCTGTCGATAGGGCGTCTTGCAGACGTAGCAGGCACGGGGCCGGACGAAGACACCGGCCGAGCCGTCGGAGGTGAGCGGCGCGTCCTCCCTGCGGTCGAGCGCGCCCATCGCGGTGGCGGCCATCACGGCGGCGTCGGCGGCGGACAGTTCGGCGCCGCGCGCCTTCCGTCGCCGGGTCCGGCCGTCCCGTGCGAACGAGGCGGCGACCTGTTCGGCCCGCAGCCGCACCGGATCGTCGACGGGCAGCGCGCGCAGCCGCCCGACCGTGCGGTGGAACCCCGCCAGTTCCTCGTCGGTGATCCCGCCGCCGTCCATGTGTTCCCGCCCCGCGTGTCCTGCGTTCCGTGTGGTCCCGGCCGGATTCGAACCGGCGTATCCGCCTTGGCAAGGCGGCGAGTCTGCCTCTGCTCTACAGGACCCCGTGTGCGCTCGTCCCCTTCCGGGGACTGCCCCGTCCCCGGCCGTGTCCGCAGGCCTGGCGCCGCGGCCCGTGGCGGAGGACGCCACCCGGACGACCGGATTCGAACCGGCGTATCCGCCTTGCCAAGGCGGCGAGTCTGCCTCTGCTCGACGTCCGGGCGCGCCCTCCGGATCCTAACCACAACGGCGCCCGGACAGCGCACCGATGAGCGGGCCTGCCCGCCCGGCGGGCCGCGGCCTCGTGCGGACCCGCCGAACGCGTCCGGGGTCGTGCGGCCGCACAGGCGACGGGCCGTCTTCCCGTCGCTGTCCCGTGAACCGGGGCGGCACGACAGGATTCAGCCAGCGGGCCACCCATTCCCTCGTCGCATGAGTCAGCTTTTGTCAGTTTTGATCAGCATCACGATGCCCCCCAGGATGTTCCCTTCGGGCCAATTCCCCTGCAGAGTGAGGTCGGATTTGGCATAGCCTGCTGGCTGACCGTCCTCAGGCCCGCCGGCCGCGGGCGTCGGCCATAAGCTGACGCGACGGGTGGCAGGGGTGGGTCCGTCATCGGTGTGCACAGTTCTGCGGACGTCGGCAGGCACAGCGCGAGGAACTCCGGCACGTCGCCGAGGAGTCCCCGCACGTGAGGTTCTTGGGGAGAACAGTGCGCAAAGCGAAGGTCATGCGTCGCCTCATCGACGAGCTCGTCGGCGACCTCGATCTGCCGGTGCCGGCGGAGCCGGATGATCTGTTCGTCGCCCTGGTCGATCTGGTGAGCAGGCGGACGGGACGGGAACTCGTGCTCCTCCAGGAGGAGTTCCCGTACCGCACGGCCAGCGGCCTGTGGCTCGACCTGCCCGACCGGGACGTCATCGTGGTCGACAAACGGGCCACCCCGCTGCACAGGCTGGCCATCTTCTTCCACGAGGTCTGGCACATGCTGGACGGCGCGTGCGGCCATCACGCCCCGGGCGGGACCGTGGCCACCGGGCTCCTCCCGGCGCGCGCCGACCTGCCCCGGCTCGACGAGACGGTGCGCAGGGTGGCGGCGCGTACCGAGTTCGACCACCGCGAGGAAGCCGCCGCGGAGAAGTTCGGGCTGCTGGCGGTCACCCGGTTCCGCGTCTGGCTGGAGGGGGAGCCCGATGGCACGCCTCCCGACCGCGGCGACATCGCCGGGCGTATCGACGCATCACTGGGCAACCGGCGCCGGAAGGCCTGAGCCGTGGACTCCTCGGACTACTACATACCGGCCGCCGCCCTGTGGCTGTGCCTGGCCGTCAAGCTCCCCGCGCTGCTGAAGGCCTGGCGCGACCCGCTCGTACGGACCGTCTGCCTGGTCATCGCCCTGGGAGGCGCCGGTTTCGTCTTCGCCGCTCCCCCGACCATTGCCGCCGTGAACCGCATCAGCGGTGTACCGAACGCCTCCAGCCTGCTGGTGTACGTCATCATCAGCACGTTCAGCGCCTCCTGCCTGCTGCTCATCGTCCACTGGCGCGGCGGTCCGCCCGAGTACGTCCAGCGCGTCTCCCGGCGCTGGCGGATCGGCTACATGCTGGTCATCACCGCTCTGGTCGCCCTGTTCCTGCTCGGTGACGCCCCGGTGGAGCGCCGTACCGACTTCGACACGTACTACGCGTCGGCGCCGTTCATCGGCGAGATGATCCTGCTGTACCTGCTGGCGCACATGACCGCCGCCCTCGTCACCACCGTGCTGTGCTGGCGCTGGGCCCTCCAGGTCCACGGGTGGCTGCGCGCGGGCCTGTGGACCCTGTGTCTCGGCTGGCTGCTGAACCTCTCGTTCAGCTCCCTCAAGCTCGCGGCGGTGGCCGCCCACTGGAGCGGCCAGGACTGGGACATGCTGAGCACCACCCTGTCCCCGCTCTTCTCGGCGCTGGCCGCACCCTGCGCCACCATCGGGTTCCTGCTGCCGCTGATCGGGCCCAGGACGGCCGCGGCCGGACGTGCCGTCGCCGCGTACCGCCGGCTCGGGCCGCTGTGGAGCGAACTCAGCAGCGCCTCACCCCGCTCGTCGCTTGCCGCGCCCATCCCCTGGTACGCGTCTCCGCACGTGCACCTGACCCGGCGTGAGGCCGGCATCCAGGACGGGCTGAGCCTCGTCCGGCCCCACCTCGACGACGCGGTCCGCGCCTGCGCGCGGTCGACCGCCGAGGCCGCCGGGAGCAGCCGGGAGGAAGCCGATCTCGTGGGCCTCGCCGCCATGGTCTCGGCGGCGGCCCAGGCCACCCGCCTCGACCGCGCGCAGACCCCGCTCGTCCCCGGCGACTCCGCCGTCGCGGCGGTGCGTGCGTCCCTGGTGGGCGTCTCGCGCACGCTGCGCACCTCACCCGTCGTCGCGGCGGTGCGTTCCGACGCCGCGAAGTCGTCGCCCCTCTCCGTCGAGGACGGCGAGAAGTCCCCCACATGACCTCACGAGTCGGCACGGCCCCCTCCGACGCCGGTGTCCTGTCCGACCCGCTCCGCTCCGGTGCCCCGTCCGAGCCGGGGGACTCATCGGTGCCGGGCGTCCCGCCGACGCCCGGCGCCCTGGGCCCGGACCGCCCGGCCTGCACCCCGGAGGGCCGGTAGGCGGCGGACGGCGGCGTGCTGTTCCGCGTGCCGAGTGCTGCTCCTCGTGCCCGCCCCCGACGGCGGCTGAGAGCCGGCTCCTCGAACCGGCCGGCCCCGCCCGCGCCGGCTGACCGCGCGGGGCGGGCGACCTGGCGCGTCCGGCGGGAGTGCCAGGTCCCACGGCCGACTCGACGTAATCCCAAGGGGACTTGACCGGTTCCTCACCGAATGCCCCGATGACGCCTCAGGGGAAAGCCACAAGTGCGCGTGGTGTGGGTCATCCCGATGTGTACACGGCCTCTCCAGCCTGATCATGAGCCCTGTACGGACCGAAGGGACTGGTGACGATGGCCCGAGCAGGAGGCGGCACGTCCGACGACCTCCCGTGCCCGGGCCCGGCGACACCGCACGGAGACGGCGCCCTCTCTCCCGCCCGCGACGCACGGGCTCTCCTCCCGCCGACGCGATGTCCGCCCGCTTCCGCCCGCGACGGCCGTCACCGTGACGGACATCATCCGCACCATTCCGAACTCCTGCGCCCCTGCTGGCGTTTACTGCCTTCCAGGGGCCTTCACGGCCGAACGGCCGACAGAGAGGGTGCTTCCGCCAATGCCTGAGAGAACGTCCGGTCCACGGCCGTCCGCGCTCGTGATCGGAGGAGGGACGACCGGCATGCTCGCCGCCGCCGTGCTCTCCGACCTCGCGCACGTCACGGTCGTCGAGACCGACGTCCTGCCCGAACAGCCCGCTCCGCGCAAGGGACTTCCGCAGGCCCGCCACGCCCACGTGCTGTGGTCCGGCGGCGTACGGGCCCTGGAGGACCTCCTGCCCGGCGTCACCGAGGAGCTGATCGCCCGCGGCGCCCGCCGTGTACCGATCATGTCCGGCATGGTCAGCAAGGCGCCCTCCGGCCAGTGGTTCCGGCGGTTCGGCAACTCCCACCACGTCAACATCGTGTGCAGCCGCGACCTGCTCGACGCCACGATCCGCGCCGCCGTGCTCCGAAGGCCCGGGCTCACGGTGCGCGAACGGACCGAACTCGTCGGCCTCGAAGGCAGCACCGACCGCGTGACCGGGGCGCGCGTACGAGGTCCCGAACAGGAGGAGACCCTCACGGCGGACCTGGTCGTCGACGCGAGCGGCCGGGGCAGCCGCGCGCCGGTCTGGCTCACGGAGCTCGGTCTCCCGCCCGTACGGGAGAAGGTCGTCGACGCCGGAGTCGGTTACGCGAGCCGGATCTACCGGGCGCCGGCCGCCGCCGGGGACGACTTCCCCATCGTCAACGTCCAGGCGGACCCGACGCGGCCGCCGGGCCGCGGCGGCATCATCCTTCCCATCGAGGACGGCCAGTGGCTCGTCACCCTGGCGGGCACCAGGGGAGGCCAACCCAGCCGTGACGCCGGTGAGTTCGTCGCATTCGCCCAGTTGCTGGCGCATCCCGTCATCGGCGATCTCCTCGCGAAGGCCGAGCCCCTCTCCGACGTGGTCACCACACGGAGCACGGCCAACAAGCGGCGCTACTTCGAGAAGATGCCGGTCTGGCCGGCCGGGTTCGCCGTGCTCGGCGACGCCGTCGCCGGGTACAACCCCGTCTACGGGCACGGTCTGACGGCCGCGGCGCAGAGCGTCGTCGCGCTCCGGCAGGTGCTGGCGGACCACGGCCTGGCCTCCGCCGGGACGGCGCGACGGATTCAGCGAAGTGCCGCGCGCCCCGTGGGTCAGGCCTGGGATCTGGCCGTGGGCCAGGACGCCTTCTATCCGGGCGCCACCGACGAACCGCCCAGCAGGGCCGAGCGCTTGGCCGCCGCGTTCATCGACCGCGCCGTGGATGCCGGCGCACGCAACCCGCACGCCCTGCGGGCGCTTCTCGACGTGATGAGCATGGAGCGGGCTCCGGCCCGTCTGCTCGCCCCCGACATGCTCTTCCGCGTCCTCCTCGGCAGGAAGAAGCCGCTGCTGGACGCTCCCCCGCTGACGGATGCCGAACGGCAGGCGGCCGGTCTCTGATCACGCCCGGGCGGCGCGGCGCCGTACAAGAGGAGGCGCGGCGACAGTCGTGCCGGTACGCCGGGCAGCGCGTCCGCTCCCTGGTGGACGGGTCGCCGTTCACTCCCGGGTGCGCCGGAGCCCGAGGCGTTCCTTCTCGGAGAGGCCTCCCCAGACGCCGAAGCGTTCGTCGTTGCTGAGCGCGTAGTCGAGGCACGCGGGGCGCATCTCGCACATCGCGCAGATGCGCTTCGCCTCGCGCACCGAGCTGCCCGGCTCGGGAAAGAAGAAGTCGGCCCCGGTCTGCGCACACAGGGCCTGCTCCTGCCAGTCCAGGTCGGCCGCGGTGATCGTTTCCAAGTGCATGGGCATGATCGTGCCGCGGGACGAAAAACGTTCGATCAACGCGGGATCAACGACTCGTTCCAAGGCACCTGGCGGCCTTTGATGATGGCCCCGTACGGCGTGAAGAGCACGGCGGCGCGCGGGGCCGGCGGCGAGCCGCACGAACTTCGAGGAGCCGTCCACGGCGGCGGAAGGAGCCGCCCGTAGCCCGGCGTGCGCGTCCCGGCGGCGATTGTCAGTGGGCGGTGCCAGACTCGGCAGAGCAGGCAACGGGACCCCTCAAAGGAGGGCATGATGCTCACCACCCGTTTCGTCACCGGCGCCCCGAACTGGCTGGATGTCGGCACATCCGACATCGACGGCGCCACCTCCTTCTACGAGGGCCTCTTCGGCTGGCAGTTCCAGTCGGCGGGGCCCGATGCCGGGGGCTACGGCTTCTTCCAGCTCGACGGGAAGACCGTGGCCGGCGGCATGCAGACCACCGCGGAACAGGGCCCGCCCTCCTGGACCGTCTACTTCCAGAGCCCCGACGCGGAGGCCACGGCCAAGACGGCCGAGCAGTCCAAGGGCGCCGTGCTCGTGCAGCCCATGGACGTGATGGGCGAGGGCCACATGGCGATCCTCGCCGACAAGGCGGGCGTGCCGTTCGGCCTGTGGCAGCCGGCCCGAACCAAGGGGCTCGACCTGGCCGGTGAGCCGGGCTCGCTGTGCTGGGTCGAGCTGTACACGCCGGACATCGCGGCCGCCGCGGCGTTCTACGACTCGGTCTTCGGATGGGAGACCTCGGCGATGCCGTACCCGGGCGGTGTCTACACCTGCATCAACCCCGCGGGCACCGAGGAGGAGGCGATGTTCGGTGGCATGGTGCCGCTGGCCGACGATCCCACCGAGGCGGAGTCCGGGGCGTACTGGCTGCCGTACTTCGAGGTCGAGGACACGGACGCCGTGGTGAGCAGGGCCCAGGAGCTCGGCGGCAAGGTGCGCATGCCCGCGACGGACATGGAGGGCGTGGGCCGCATGGCCAAGCTGGCCGACCCGTACGGGGCACGCTTCGCGGTGATCAAGAGCGCTCCGCAGCAGACGTGACGGCCGCGTCGGGAATCCCGTCGGGCCCCGGCGGCTCCGGCGCGCCGCGAGCGGGTCCGTCGGGGCCCGACGCGTCGACGGCCCCCTGGGCTTGACGGGTCGGTCCCGGTGGGACCACCGGGACCGACCCACCGACCCACCGACCCACCGACCCACCGACCCACCGACCCACCGACCCACCGACCCACCGACCCACCGACGTCAGCCGAACCACACCTCGGCGACGGATTCGGCGAGTGCGACGGCCTGGGCGTGGCCGGCGCGGGCGGCGGCCGGGCGGCGGGAGTCGTCCAGCATGTTGCGGCCCATCGCTCGGCGGGCGGCGCGGTCCGGCACCAGGAGGCTCACCCGCGCACCGTGCCCCGCCAGTTGGGCCGCCTGGAGCCCGGCACTCGGGTGCGGGCCCACCGCTCGCGGAATCGGGGCGACCGCGACGACGCGCCGGTGGTCGCGGGCGAGGTGGAGATTGGCCGTCGAGCGGCTGCCGCCGTCCATCCAGCGGCGGCCCCCCGCGGTGACCGGCGGCCAGACCACCGGCACCGCGCAGCTCGCCGCGACCGCTTCGAGGAGCGTCAGGCCCGAGGAGGCGTCGAAGGCCTCCAGACTCCCGGTCCGCGCGTCGACCGCCGTGATCCTCAACTCCCGCTCGGGCCATCGCCGTACGTCGCCCAGCAGGGTGCCCACCGTGTCGTGGACCACCGACTCGGGGCCGGTGCGCGCCGTCAGCGCGGCCCTGCCGAGGCGCTGGACCGACCGCCGTGGATCGCGCGAACCCAGCGCCGCCCACAGGAAGCGTGCCGTCTGTCCCCAGGTGACACCGACGTCGACGGGGTCGGCCCCGGCGAGCTGCCCCCCGTACAGCTCGCCGGGGCCGACGCCCGAGGTGAGCCGGGCCGCGTGGACGGCGCCCGCGGAGGTGCCGATGACGGTGTCGGCGCCCGACACGTCGACTCCGGCCTCGGCGAGCCCGGCCAGCACACCGGCCATCCATGCTCCGCCGACCGCCCCGCCGCCGCCCAGCACCAGTGCCGTGTCCGCCATCACCGCTCCTCGTCCACCCCGGGCGGAGAGTGCTCCCCAAGCGGGGAACGCCTCCCAAGTGGGGAGTGCTCCCCACTTCTCCGGTCGACGATAACATCAGTACCGGGGAGTGCTCCCCGGTACTACCGAAGGGTGAGGTCATGACCGTCGACGGGAAGGGACCCGGTGCGGCACGGCGCAGCGACGCCCGGCGCAATCGGGAGCGGCTCGTCGAGGCGGCGCGCGACCTCTTCGCCGAGCAGGGCCTCGACGCGCCGCTCGACGTGATCGCCCGTCGGGCCGGCGTCGGCAACGCCACGCTCTACCGGCACTTCCCGAGTCGTGCGGCGCTCGTCGACGAGGTGTTCGCGGACGCCCTCACCGCCACCATGGCTGCGGGCGAACGGGCCCGCACCGCGGCCGACGCCTGGACGGGGCTGGTGGACTACATGGAGTCCGTCTTCGCGGGGCTGGCCGCCGACCGCGGCGCCATCGACCTGATGACCACCGGCCTGGAGGGCGTCACCACGCTGGAGGCCGTCCACGCCCACAACCGGGAGACGGTGGACGCGCTGCTGCGACGAGGCCGTGAACAGGGCACGGTGCGCGGCGATCTCGGCACCGAGGACCTCCTCTTCGCGCTGGCCGCGCTCGGCCGTGCCGTCCCCTCGTTGGCGGCGACCGCACCGGACGCGTGGCGCCGCCCCCTCGCGCTGCTCCTCGACGGACTGCGCGCCTCGCCCGCCTCCGCGCCGCTGCCCGAGCCGCCGCTCTCGGCAGGCCAACTCGACGACGTGCTGCGGAAGCTGGGCCCGCACCGGCAGTGACGCGTACGGCAGCGGGGTCCGTCACCAGGGCCGCGCGATGATCCCGGGCGCCCGCACCCGACACCACGTCCGGCAGGGCCCGGGAAGCGGGCGCCGCCCGGATGCGCACGAGGACCACGCGGAGACCCGTCGCACCAAGGCGGCCGGCAGGACTACGCGGAGGCCCGTCGCACCAAGGCGGTCGGCAGGACCATGCCGCCGGACGAGTCCTCCGGTCCGGGCTCGGTGACATCGCGGTCGATGCGGCGCAGCAGCAGCCGGGCCATCAACCGTCCCATTCCCTCTATGTCCTGACGGACCGTCGTCAACGGCGGTTCCGTCTGTTCGGCCACCGCCAGCATGTCGTCGAAGCCGATCACGGCCACGTCGTCGGGCACCCGCCGCCCGTGCTCGCGCAGGACGCGCAACGCCCCGGCCGCGGTCAGGTCGTTCGCGGCGAACACGGCGTCGACGTCGGGGCAGCGCTCCAGCAGTCGACGCATCGCCCGCTCGCCGCCCGCGGGCGTGAAGTCGCCCTCCACGACGAGCTCCGGACCGGCGTCGGGCATGACGTCGCGGAACCCGTCCAGCCGGTCGACGGCCGACGTCTGGTCGAGGGCACCGGTGATGTGGGCGATCCGCGTGCGCCCGAGGCCGACGAGGTGCCGTACGGCCTCGCGGGCTCCGCCCCGGTTGTCGCAGTCGACGTACACGGCGGGCACGGCGTCACGGGGGCCGTCGCCCCAGCCGGGCCGGCCGCCGAACACCGTGGGCACGCCCGCGCCGTGGATCAGGCCGGGCAGCGGGTCGTCGAGGTGCAGGGAGAAGACGAGGGCGCCGTCGACGTGTCCCCCGGCGAGATAGCGGCCGACCCGTGCGTGATCGTCGCGGCCCTCGGTGAGCAGCAGCACGAGCTGTGAGTCGTGCGCGGTCAACTCCTTGCTGATCCCGCGGAGCTGGAGGGCGAAGAAGGGGTCCGCGAAGACCCTGGTCTCCGGTTCCGCGATCACGACGGCCACGGCGTCGTGGCGCCGGGTGACGAGACTGCGTGCGGCCTGGTTCGGCACGTAACCGAGTTCCTCGACGGCTCGTCTCACCCGCTCGGCGAGCGGCTCCCGCACGCCGTCACCGCCGTTCACGACGCGTGACACGGTGGCCCGGGAGACCCCGGCCCGCTCGGCCACGGCCTCCAGCGTGGGGCGCGACGCTGTCCCGGTCACCTCTGGGCACCTCCTCGGCGGTTGCGGATCAGGATAACCGCGCCGCCGTGGCACGGTGCGAGCGCTCCGCGATCACTCGGATCGGCCCGCGTCCGGAGTCCCCACGGCACACCCGAATCGGCCTCGGCGGCGAGGTGGACCCACCTGAGCCGAGGCGCCCAACACCCCCGCGACACGCCCGCATCCGGGCCGGTCCGAGGCCCCAACACCCCTGCGTCACCCGTGGATCGGCCCGACCGAGGCCGGGGACGCGTCACCGCGCGCGAAACCGGTTGCGCCCGTGCCCGCGGCGGGCCGAGGATCGCCTCATGACCATGAGAAAGGCCCATGACGCCTGACCGCCCGGCCACCCCGCTGGCTCCCTACGCCCGGCTTTCCCGCGCCCACCGGGACCTGAGCGTCCTGCACAGTACGGTCGACGCCTTCGGCCGCGCGCACTGGCTGCTGTCCGGCGATCCGACCGCCGGGCGCCGCGCGAAGCCGTACGACGCCGTGGTCGTCACGGTCGAGGACGGTCTGCCCCACGAGACCCGGCTGGGTCCGCTGCGCGCCCGGTTCCCGTTGCTCGACGCCCTCCCGGACGGCGGATTCGTCGTCGCGGACGCCCGCAGCCGCCCCGGCGACGAGCAGGTACAGGTCCTCGACGCCCTGGGACGCCCCTCGTGGACGTTCCGCGTGGGCGACGCAGTGGAGCATCTGCTCACCGACGAGAGCGGTGACCTGTGGGTGGGCCACTTCGACGAGGGCGTGTACGGGGACGACGACCTCGCCCGGCCGGGTCTGCGGCGCTGGAGCCGGACCGGGGAGCCTCTCTGGTCGTACCACCCGGTGCACGGCGGCGGTGAGATCAGCGACTGCTACGCACTCAACGTCGGGGCCCGTTCGGCATGGGCCTGCGCCTACACCGACTTCGCCCTGCTGGAGATCGCTCCCGGACGGGAGGCGAGAGCCCGCGCGAACCAGGTCTCGGGAGCGCAGGGACTGGCCGTGCACGCCGGCAGGGCGGCCTTCGTCGGCGGCTACGGCGACGCACACGACCGGCTCGTGGTCGGCCGCCTCACGCACGAGGACTTCGTCGCCGTCGAGGAGCGCCGGCTCGTCCGCCCCGACGGAAGCCCGCTCGGCCGTCGCCGGATCGTGTCCCGGGGCCCCCGTGTGTACGTCCAGGAAGAACCGTTCACGGAGTGGACGGTGTTCGACCTCGACGCCTTCTAGGGCCCCTCCTCGAACGGATCCTGCCGGTCGGGGCCGGCCGGAACTCCCGTTGCCCCTTGGCGGCAGCTGCGTCGGGCACCCCGGCGAACTGCTCGGCCACCGCAGCTGGTTTGGCGTCACGGCGGACGGCACTCGGACCGCCGTGGCTGACCTCACCGGCGACGGCGGCCGGGGTGCGCAGCAGCCCATGAGCACCCTCGCGGGCGAGGAACGGTGCCGGACCCGGCCCCGGATCCCGTGCGCGGCGTCTCCTAGTGCTCGTGCGCCGTGTGCTCGTGGGGGTCGTACCCCGGGATGGTCCCGTCCGTCTTCTTCACCAGGAACAACCCCACCATTCCCATGTCGGAATGGCTCTGGACGTGGCAGTGGTACATCCAGGCCCCGGCGCCGACGCCCTCCCCCGCGATCACCTGGAAGCCGAAGGAGTCCGCGGGACCGACGATCTTGTTGTCGACGACCCGGCTCGGATCGTCGGGGCCGGTCAGCAGGCCCGTACGGTTGTCGGCCCAGCGATGACCGTGCATGTGGAACGTGTGGTAGTACTCGCCGTGCGTGATCATGACGAACTCCACGCGGTCCCCCACCGTGGCCTCGAAGTCGGGGCCGGAGTGGGCGGGTCTGTTGTTGATCGTCATGTCGTTGAAGACGATCGTGAAGGTCCGGTCGGGGAGGATGTCGCCCTTGCGGCGGACGATGACGGGGCCGTAGAGACCCTTGCGGATGCCGCCGGTTCCGTGTTCCGTGCCGACCACGTGGTCGTGGTAGTGCCAGTAGCCGGCGCTCCCGGGACGCCAGGTGCCGTCCTTGCGGCGGCCGGGTGCGTGGGTGCGCCAGGTGTAGGTGCGGGTACCGCCCGGCTCGACGTCGCTCCTGTTCAACTTCGTGCCGTCGCTGGAGACTTCGTAGTCGAGGCCATGGACGTGCAGGCTCGCCGGCACGTCCATGGTGTTCTCGAACTCGATGTGCAGGGTGTCCCCCTCGTCGAGTTCGATCAGCGGCCCCGGCACCGAGGCCTTGCCCTTCTCCAGGCCGTACCCCATCTGCCCGTCGGCGAGTTTCTCCGCGTACAGCTTGATGTGCCGGACCTCGCCGCCGGCCGGAGCGGTCCGCACATCGTCCGCGGCGCTCACGGCTCGTGGAGCCGCCGACAACGATGTCGCGGCGGTCGCGACCGCCGCCCCGCCGAGCAGCATCCGCCGGTTGAAACCGCGTCGGTCCATGCCGAACTCCCCACCCTGGTACGGAATTTACTGAGGCGAACCTGTGAGACGGTAGCCGCACCATCGTCGTTTATCCACAGTCAGGACAAAGTTCGTTGAATCGCGGTCATACCTATTGGCGGGCCGCGAAAAGAGGTCTAGCTTCCTTGGCGTTTGCTGTGACCGACGAGGAGTGGGTGACCACATGCGGCTCACATCGCATCAAGAGCCATCAGTCCTACGAGGGTTGAGCGCGAAAAGACGCAGAAGCAGGCGCCGGGCCTGGGCGTCGGCGCTGGCCGCCGGGGCCGTCGTCGCGGGGGCGCTCTCCGCGCCCGCCGCGAGCGCACGCCCGGCCCCGGACCCGTCCCTGACAACGATGTCCATCAAGTCGCCCCCGGGCGGCGCAAATGTGCGAGTGCTGATCTTCTACGGTTCGGCGGCGTCCGGGGACGAGTCACCGGTCGTGAACGCCGGCATCGAGGCCATCGAGAAGATCGGGCTGTCCGGCCCGGCCGCACAGCGCTTCAAGGTCGAGACGACGGACGACGCCTCGGTCTTCACCGATGACGCCCGGCTGGGCCGCTACAACGCCGTCGTCTTCCTGACCGGCGGCGGCGACGTGCTCGATCCCGAGCAGGAGGCCGGTCTCGAGTCCTACATGGAGGCGGGCGGCGGATTCGTCGGCATCCACGACGCGGCCCGCGCGGAGCCGTACTCGGACTGGTTCACCGGGCTCATCGGGGCCCGCCCGGCCGGTACCAGCCCTACTGACGTACAGCGTGCCACCGTCGAGGTGGGCGACCGGCAGAACCCCGCGACCAAGGATCTGCCGGTCCAGTGGAAACGCCCCGACCAGTGGCTCAACTGGGTCAAGAACCCGTCGGGCGACGTCCACACGGTGGCCCGGGTCCGCGAGTCGACGTACCGGCCCGGCGCGAGCGCCAACGGCTGGGACCACCCGGTGAGCTGGTGCCGGGACTACGACGGAGGCCGCTCCTTCTACACCGGGATGGGCGGCACGGTCTCCTCGTACGACGAGACCGACTTCCGTACGCACCTGCGCGGCGCCCTGCTCTGGACGACGCGTCTGGCGCAGGCCGACTGCAAGGCGGCGATCAACTCCAACTACAAGGCGGAGCGGCTCACCCAGCCCAACCAGCCGGGTCAGAACGACCAGATCGGCGAGCCGCACGGCCTGGTCACCGCCCCCGACGGCCGCGTCCTCTACATCGGCCGCGGTGGCGCCGACTCCTCCCAGCCCGTGATCACCGACTGGAACAACCCCGACGTCGGCAAGGGCAAGGGCGAGATCCACGTCTACGACCCGAAGACCAAGAAGGTCACCCTGGCCGGCGCGCTCACCGTGTTCGGCAACAAGGGCGGCGGCGACGAGCTGATCAAGGTCGAGGAGGGGCTCCTCGGCATCGAGCTCGATCCGCACTTCGAGCAGAACGGCTGGGTGTACCTGCACTACACGCCGCATTCCCAGATCAACCGCGACACCCAGATGGCCGAGCGCCGGGTGTCCCGGTTCACGCTCGACCTCGCCACGAACAAGCTCGACCTGAACAGCGAGAAGGTCCTCCTCAAGTGGCCGGTGCAGATCCACAGCTGCTGCCATGCGGGCGGCGGGATGGCCTGGGACTCCAAGGGCAACCTGTACATCGCGACGGGTGACAACAACTCCAGCCGCTTCAGCGACGGTTACTCGGGCAACAACCCGGAGCCCAACTACAAGGGCGTGTCGTTCGCGGACGCGCGCCGCACCGCGGGCAACACCAACAACCTCAACGGCAAGATCCTGCGGATCCACCCGGAGCCCGACGGCACGTACACCCTGCCGGAGGGCAACCTCTTCACCGGAAAGGAGACCGCGGAGGGCGGCGGCAAGACGCGCGGAGAGATCTATGTGATGGGCGTCAGGAACCCCGCCAGGATCTCCGTCGACAAGAAGACCGACACCCTGTACGCCGGCTGGGTCGGCCCGGACGCCGGGGCGCCGTCGACGACATGGGGGCCGGCGAAGTACGACACCTTCGCCGTCATCACCAAGGCGAGCAACCGCGGCTGGCCGTACTGCATGGGCAACAAGCAGCCCTACCGGGACCGCAACCTGCCCGATCCGACCAAGCCGCTCGGCTGGTACGACTGCGACCACCCGAAGAACGAGTCCCCGAACAACGACGGGCTCGTCAACCTGCCGCCGGTCACCGGGAACAACATCTGGTACTCGCCCCAGGGCGGCGCGCCGGACTACCCGCGCGACGCGAACGGCGTCCCGTCGTACAAGCAGGAGGAGGCCACCTACCTGCTGCCGTGGCTCAAGGGCGGCGGCCAGGCGGCCATGGACGGGCCCGTCTACCGCTACGACGCCTCGATCGCCGACTCCGGCAAGTGGCCCGCCTACTGGGACGGCAAGTGGTTCGTCGGCGACTTCTACGACTCCGACCAGCCCCGCAACGCGGTCCTCACCGACCCGAGGACGGCCGGGGACGGGGGCCTGCCCGTGCACTCGGAGTCGCTGAAGAAGATCGTGCCGATCGGCAACGACGGCATCAAGAACCTCATGGACTGGAAGTTCGGACCGGACGGCGCGCTGTACGTCCTCGACTACGGCCGCGGCTTCTTCACCTCCGACACCAAGTCGGCGCTGTGGAAGGTCACTTACACCGGCGGCGGTCCGACTCCGGCGGCCGGCCGGCTGGCCAGGAAGGCGGAGTGATGTTCGCACGACGAAGAACGGCACGTCTGTGGACGACCCTGGTGGCGTCCCTGCTGATGGTGCTCGGACTGACGTCGACGTCCGCGACGGCCGTGACGGCCGCCGTCGGGCGGTCCGAGGCACCGAAGGAGGCCGCCGCCCAGGTCCTCACCTGGACCGCCGGCGACGACATCACCCAGTACGCCTCGGTGCCGCAGACCGCGGTCGCGGGGCCCACCACGATCGTCTTCGAGAACAGCGCGGCGACCGGCAACACCACGGGGATGCCGCACACGCTGACGTTCGACGTGTCCGACCCGGAGTACAACAACGACGTCCCGCTCAACATCCTGGCCAACCCGAACGACGACCAGGGCGGCAGGCACACCGCCGAGGTGACGCTCACTCCCGGCCGTTACCGCTTCTTCTGCACCATGCCGGGCCACGAGCGGATGCAGGGCATCCTCGTGGTCACCGAGGGCGGGGGCTCGGACACCACGGCACCGGAGACCTCGGCGTCCGTGACCGGGGCGCAGAACTCCGCGGGCGCGTACGTCGGTTCGGCCACGGTCGCGGTGAGCGCGACGGACGCCGGCTCGGGCGTCGACCGGATCGAGTACGCGATCGGTGACGCGGGCGCCTGGCAGCCGTACACCACACCCGTGGTCGTCGACCAGGTCGGCACCCACAAGGTCCGCTACCGTGCCGTCGACAAGGCGGGCAACACGGCCGCCGAGAAGAGCGTGGACTTCACCGTGGTCGCGCCACCGACCGACGACACCACGGCGCCGGAGACCTCGGCGACGGTGAGCGGTGAACGCGACGCCGTCGGGGCGTACATCGACATGGCGACGGTCACCGTCTCCGCCTCCGACACCGGTTCCGGCGTCAACACGATCGAGTACGCCGTCGACTCGGGCGGCTGGCAGCCGTACACGGCGCCCGTGATGGTGCACGCGCTCGGTGCACACCAGGTGCGCTACCGGGCCACCGACAAGGCGGGCAACACGGCCGCGGAGAAGAGCGTCGACTTCACCGTGGTCGCGCCACCGGCGTCGGACACGACACCGCCGGTGACCGGGGCCACCGTGGACGGGACCAAGAACTCCGACGGCGCGTACGTGAAGAGCGCCGAGGTGACGGTCAGCGCCACGGACGAGGGCGGTTCGGGCGTCGCCGCGATCGAGTACTCGCTGGACGGCGGCCCCTATCTGGCCTACTCCGCACCGGTCGTGGTCGACCGGGTCGGGGCGCACACGGTGGCGTACCGGGCGAGCGACAAGGCCGGCAACACGTCCGAGGCACGGACCGTGAGCTTCACCGTCGCCCCGGGCGGTGGGGTGCCCCCGCCGAACTGCCCCGAGTACGACGAGCGGTCGACGGTGATCGTCGGATCGGTCGACTCGGGCGTGCCGAACCGGGTCACCGAAAACCGCTGCCGCATCAACGAGTTGATCGAGGACGAGAAGGAATGGACGTCCCAGGCGCTGTTCCTCAAGCACGTCAGGACCGTCCTCGACCGGCTCCTGAAGGAAGGGGTCGTCGACCAGCGCGAGTACAACAGGATCAACAGGGCCGCGAAGCAGTCCGGCATCGGCAAGCCGGGCCAGACGGAGGGCTACCGCAAGATCTTCGACGGCTCGACGGAGTCCTTCGCCAAGTGGGAGCAGGTGGGCGGCGGTTCGTTCGGGCTGAACGCGGACGGGTCGATCACCTCCGGCACCTCGACCGGCGGGCTCGGCATGCTGTGGTTCCCGCAGCGCAAGTACGGCGACTTCTCGCTGAAGCTCCAGTGGCGTGACGACGCACCCGGCACCGGCAACGCCAACTCCGGTGTGTTCGTGCGCTTCCCCTGGGTCCACGACCACCCGCAGGAGTCGCGCCCCGAGTGGGTCGCCATCGAGTACGGGCACGAGGTGCAGGTGCTCGACCGGCCCGACGGCGACATGTACAAGACGGGCTCGATCTACGGCTTCGACCGGGTGGGCCTCGCCGGTGCCGGCGTCACCCAGAAGGGCACCTGGAACGACTACGAGATCCGTGTGGTCGACCAGCACTACTCGGTCTACCGCAACGGCGTACTGATCAACGAGTTCGACAACACCGGAGGCCAGGAGTTCTATCCGCCGCGCTCGGACGACCCGGGCACGGACGGCCGGCGGTTCGCCTCCGGGTACGTCGGACTCCAGGTGCACAGCACGACCGATGTGATCTCCTACCGGGACATCCGGATCAAGGAGCTGTGAGGAGGTCCGGGGAGCCCGGATCCGCCTGAGCCGTTGTCAGCGGCGTGCGGCATGCTGTGATCAGCGGCAGCCGTACGCCGCTGACGACGGGGAGGTCTGTGTGTTCACGGGGATCGAAGAGGTCGACTGGGCGTCGATGGGCCATGCCTACACCGACTCGGCCACGGACGTGCCCGACCTGTTGTGGGGCCTGGCCTCCGACGACCCGGCCCGCCGCGACATCGCCCTGGACGGCATGTACGGCGCGGTGCACCACCAGGGCGACGTGTACGACAGCACGGTCGCCTGCATCCCGTTCCTCTTCGAGCTGGTCGAGACGCCCACGGTGGCCGATCGGGACGCCGTCGTCCGCCTGCTGCGCAGCATCGCGGGCGAGAAGGAACCCGACCCCGAGGAGCTGGGCGGCATCTTCGAGGACGAGGAGGAGGACGCCGCGTGGATCCAGCCGTTCCTCGACGCCTCGCGGCTGATCCGAGGGCGCGCCGACCTCTTCCTCGGACTGCTCGACGATCCCGACGCCGAACTGCGCGCCGCCCTGCCGGGCGCGCTCGCGCATCTGCACGCCGAGCCCACGAAGGTGTTCTCCGTCCTGCGTGACCGGCTGCCGGTCGAGACCGACAGCGAGGCCGCCCACGGCCTGGCGCGCGCCATCGGCACCCTGGCCGTCGACCACGCCGAGACGCTCGGCTCCCAGGCCGGACCCGTCCTGCGGGACGTCCTCGACCGCACGGCCGACCCGCAACTGCGCATGACGGTCCTCGCGCAACTGGCCCGCTGCGCCCCGGACCTGCTGCCGGACAACACCGCGGAAGCGGCTCTGGAGATCATGCGCCTGGCGTGCGAGGCGCGACACGGCGAGTCCGAGGAGGAGCCGGAGCCCGCACCGGAGCGGCCGCGCACCCCCACGATGGTGTCGTATCTGCGGGACCTGGAGGCGGCGCACCGCAAGAGCGTCGACGCCGACCGGGCCGACGATCTGCTGGAGGAGCTGCACCGGGCCCTCGGAGACCGCGTCGATGTGCGTTTCGACCTGCTGAACGGGCAGTTGTGCTCCCAGGACTGGGGACAGCGCGTCGCGGCGGTCCGCATGAGCGGCCTGCTGCTGACGGGCTGGCGCGCAGCGAACGACCTGCCGGTGACCCTGCTCGCCCGGCAGCTCGTGGAGGAGGAACCGGACCTGTCCGAACGAGCGCTGAACGAGCTGTCGTACGTGGCGCCGATCGCCCATGTCGTCGCGGAGATCCTCGCCGTCTGCGTGCGGGAGTGGGACGACGAGTGGGAGCCCGACGGCTGGGAGCGGACGCTCTACGGCAGGGCGCTGGCGGCGCTGGCGCTCCAGGGCGACGAACGGGCCGTGCCGGCGCTGATCGACGTCATGGCCGAGGGCGGCGACCCACCGGAGTATCTGGCCCGGTGGGTGAAGGCGATCGGGGCCGAGGCGGCGGCGCCGCTCGGCCCGGTGCTGCACCGCCGTCTGACCGCGCTCGCGCCGGGAGCCCACCGCGACAGGAGCCGTCTGATCGACGCGCTGGGCGTCATCGCGCCGGCCCCGTCGCTGGAGCTGCTCATCTCGATGCTCGGGGACGAGCAGGGCCGGCAGGCGCGCTGGTCGGCCGCCCAGGCTCTCACCCGGTACGGCCGTGCGGCAGCTCAAGCAGCGCCGCGACTGCGGGAGTCGGTGACGGACGAGGCCACCCCGACGGAGATCCGGCTGGACGCGGCCGAGGCGCTCTGGGCGGTGACCGGTGAGGCGGATCTGGTGCTCCCCGTCGTCCGTGACGGCCTGGACTCGACCCACTGGTACGGACGGTCGGCCGCCCTGCGCATCATCGGCGCGCTGGGCCCCGCGGGCGCCGCCCTGGCCCCGCGCCTGCGCGAACTCGCCGTCACAGGCACGGACGTGCCGGCGGCCGTGGCCCTGTGGAAGGTGACGGGCGACGTCGAAGCGGTCCTCCCGGTACTGCTGGACGAGTGGACGGCCACGCCCAGGAGCCGCCCGGCCGCGGCGGCCTGTCTCGCGGGGATGAGCCGGGCGGCCGCTCCCGCCCTCCCGCTGATACGCGCGGAGCTGGCCTCGCCCCGCCGCCACAACAACGACGGCACCACGGGCAATGTGCGCTACGACGTGGCCGAGGACGAGGCCCTGCTGAGGGACTGCCGGACGATCGAAGCGGCGTTCACGGCGCTCGACGGCTAGAGGGCTTCGTTCGGATCAACCCGGGTCCGCGACGTCCCGTGCCGCGAATCGGCGGAGGGATCTAGTCGTCCTTCTGCCTGGCGCGGCTCGGCTGCACCCGCTTGGGCTCGCCCGGCATCTTCGGATACTCCGGCGGGTACGGCAGGTCACCCAGACCGTGGTCGTGCTCGTCTCGGCCGGCGAGTTCCAGCAGGGCCTCCAGGGAGAAGGCGTGGTCGTCCATGTCGGCGTGCACATCGCCCAGTTCGGCGAAGCGGGCCGGCATGGTCGCCAGGTCGAAGTCGCGCGGCTGGGCGTCGTCCACCTCGTCCCAGCGCAGGGGTGCGGAGACGGGGGCGTGCGGTCGGGGGCGGACCGAGTAGGCGGAGGCGATGGTCCGGTCCCTCGCTGTCTGGTTGTAGTCCACGAAGATCTTCTCACCTCGTTCCTCCTTCCACCAGGCGGTGGTGACCCGGTCCGGCATACGGCGTTCGAGTTCGCGCCCGGCGGCGATGGCGGCCCGGCGCACCTGGGTGAACGTCCAGCGCGGCTGGATGGGGACGAAGACGTGCAGTCCGCGTCCGCCGGAGGTCTTGGGCCAGCCCGTCAGGTCGCCGTACTCATGGAGGACGGCGCGCAGTTCGTGGGCGGCGCGCACGGCGTCGGCGTAGTCCGTGCCGGGCTGCGGGTCGAGGTCGATGCGCAGTTCGTCGGGGCGGTCGACGTCGTCGCGGCGGACCGGCCACGGATGGAAGGTGAGCGTGCCGAACTGCGCGGCCCACAGGACGGCGGCGGGCTCGGTGGGGCACATCTCGTCGGCGCTGCGTCCGCTGGGGAAGGTGATGTGGGCGGTCGGAATCCAGTCGGGCATGTTCTTTGGCGCCCGTTTCTGGAAGAAGGACTCGCCGGTCACGCCGTCCGGGTAGCGCTCCAGGGTGGTGGGGCGGTTGCGGAGGGCCCGCAGGATGCCGTCGCCCACGGCGAGGTAGTACTGCGCGAGGTCCAGCTTCGTGAACCCGCGCTCCGGGAAGAAGACCTTGTCCGGGCTGGACAGACGTACGGTCCTCCCGGCTGCCTCGAGTTCCACCGCATCGCCCATGCGAGCCACGGTAGGCGCAGGGCGCACGGCTCGCACACCGGGCGAAGGGCCGCGGTACCGCGCAGAATCGGAGCATGGATCTGCCGGTGATGCCGCCCGTGAAGCCGATGCTCGCCAAGTCCGTGGCGAAGATCCCGCCCGGCATGCACTACGAGGCGAAGTGGGACGGGTTCCGGGCGATCGTGTTCCGCGACGGTGCGGAGGTCGAACTCGGCAGCCGCACCGGCAAGACACTGACCAGGTACTTTCCGGAGCTGGTGGCAGCGTTGCGGGAGCGGTTGCCGGAGCGCTGTGTGATGGACGGCGAGATCGTGATCGCCCGGGAGGGGAGGCTCGACTTCGACGCGCTCACGGAACGCATCCACCCGGCCGACTCACGCGTGCGCATGCTGGCGGAGAAGACGCCCGCGTCCTTCGTGGCCTTCGATCTGCTGGCCCTGGCCGACGAGTCGCTGCTCGACGTCCCGCTGAGCGACCGTCGGGCCCTGCTCGTGAGGGCGCTGTCCGGGGTGACGGCCCCGGTGCACGTGGCCCCGGCGACCACCGACAGCGAGGTCGCACAGCGTTGGTTCGAGCAGTACGAGGGTGCGGGGCTCGACGGTGTGATCGCCAAGCCGCTCACGCTGCCGTACCGGATGGACGAACGCGCCATGTTCAAGATCAAGCACGAGCGGACGGCGGACGTCGTGGTCGCCGGTTACCGCTTCCACAAGAGCGGCTCGGTGGTCGGGTCGCTACTGCTCGGCCTGTACGACGACGCGGGCACTCTCCAGCACGTGGGGGTGAGCGCGGCGTTCTCGATGAAGCGACGCGCGGAGCTGGTCGAGGAGTTGGAGCCGCTGCGGATGACGGACGCCGGGGAGCATCCGTGGGCGGCGTGGACGGACGAGGCGGCGCACGAGACGGCCCGGCTGCCGGGCGCGCCGAGCCGGTGGTCGGGGAAGAAGGACCTGTCCTGGGTGCCGGTGCGACCGGAGCGGGTGGCCGAGGTGGCGTACGACCACATGGAGAACGGCGTGCGCTTCCGGCACACGGCCCGCTTCCGCCGCTGGCGCCCCGACCGGACCGCCGAGAGCTGCACCTACGGCCAGTTGGAGGAGCCGGTGGGCTACGACCTCGCGGAGATCTTCGGGCCGCAGGACTGACCTCGGACCGCGGGCCCGAGCCGCGGGATCCGGAATCTGCCCGCCCCGGCCCGAACTCCGGAGCTTCCTGGCGCCCACCGCAAGTCCCCGGCATCCGCGATCCGCCCGCCCACCGGGCCCGAGCTCCGGCATCCACCCGGCCGCCCGCCGCCAAGCCTCCGAACCCCGGAATCCGGAAACCACCCATCCGCCCACCGGCAAGCCCTCGGAATCCCTGACTCCGTCCGCTCCCCGACCCGCGGCACGCTTCACGCGCCCATCTCTCTCGCCTTTTCACCGACTTCGCTGAGCCGATCAGCTGATTTAACGCGCACAATCAGAATCGATCGGGTATGGCCATCGATGAACGTATGAACGCACAATCGATGACACAAGACTGGGTGGCACGGTGGGCATGCGACAGACGGCGCCGCTGCGGCGCGGCGCGATGACGGCGGCACTGCTGGCGGCGGCGGTGACCGGCTCCTTGCTGACGGGCTGCAGCGGGGGTGGCCACGCGCGCAGCGGGGGTGCCCTCGACGACGGGCGCGCCCCGACGCCGAGCCCGAGCCCCAGCCCGACCGCGAGCCCGAGCCCCGAGGTTCCGAAGAGCGCCGGTCCGGTGCTCGCCGTGAAGATCGACAACGTGCGTGCGGCCCGGCCGGCCACCGGCCTCGACGCGGCCGACGTGGTGTACGCGGAGCAGGTCGAGGGCGGTCTGAGCCGGCTCATGGCGGTCTTCGCGACCACACTGCCGAAGGCCGTCGGACCGGTTCGCAGCGCACGCGAATCGGATCTGGAGCTGCTGGGCCAGTTCGACCGGCCGACGCTCGCCTTCTCCGGGGCGCAGCACAAGCTGCTGCCGCTGATCGACAAGGCGCCGTTGCACGCGCAGTCCGCGGACACCACCCCCGGCGCGTACTACCGGGCGGCGGACAGACCGGTGCCACACAACCTGTACCTGCGCCCGGAGCGGCTGATGGAATCGGCACCGGGCGGCGACGCGCTCACCACGGGCTTCCACTTCGGCGCGCCGCCCGAGGGCGGCACCAAGGAGAACTCGCGCACCGTGCGCTACCCCGCGGCCCGGTTCACCTTCACCTGGTCCGACAGCAGGAAGCGCTGGCTGGTGGACATGGACGGGACGCCGACCGTGACCGCCCAGGGCAGGACGGTCGCGCCCGCGACCGTGGTCGTGCAGTACGTGAAGGTGCGCAAGTCCCAGTTCCACGACTTCCTCGGGAACAACACCCCGTACACGGAGACGGTGGGCTCGGGCACGGCGAAGGTGCTGCGCGACGGCCGGTCCTACGACGTGAACTGGTCGCGCCCCGACGCGGAGGGCGGCACGGAGTTCACCACGAAGGACGGCACGCCGATGAACTTCGCCCGGGGTCAGGTCTGGGTGGTGTTCGCCAAGGCGTGAGCGGCCGGGCGCCGCAGGACCCCGGCGACGGTGTCAGCCCTGTGCGGCGAGGGGCTCCGAGGGGTTGCGGAGCCCCTCCGCGGCGTCCGAGACCCGCTGGATGAGGTCGAAGAACACGCTCTGCTCCTCGGCGGAGAGCGGGGCCAGGAAGACCTGGTTCATGCGCGCGGTGCGGACGGTCAGCTTGCGGTGGGTGCGCATCCCCTCGTCCGTGAGACGCAGCAGGAAGCGGCGGCCGTCCTGCGGATCGCGCACCTTGTCGAGCAGCCCGCGCCGGCCGAGCCGGCTGATGACCTCGGCGATGGTGGACCGGTCGAGCCCCACCCTCTCCCCCACCGTGCGCTGGTCCAGGCCGGGCTCCGCGACGAGCGCGTTCAGCACGGCGAACTGCGGCGAGGTGATCTCCTCGGAGACCATCGTGTTCCACAGCAGGTAGTGCGCCTGCTGCAGACGCCGGGCCAGGTGCCCGGGGTGGGTGGAGAGATCCACCGCGGCCATGTCCGCTCCTCAGCTCCGCGTACGCGCGGCCGACCGCGCCATACCAGGGTCGATATTCGTTGGTGCACTGAACAATACCCGGAGACCCCCACACCTGTCTCGCTCAGCGGCAGCACCCTCACCTGCACGTATCAGCGGGGTCTTGACGGACCCCGGTCCGGGTGGCAGCGTGTTCGAAACCTCAAGGAAATAATCAGTGCCCTGACTAACTGGGGCACTGGACGCCCGGGAGAGATGAGGCTTCACGCATGGACAAGGTGGTCGCCACGGCCGTGGAGGCGGTGGCCGATGTGCCGGACGGCGCGACGCTCGCGGTCGGTGGCTTCGGCCTGAGCGGTGTGCCGAACGTGCTGATCGAGGCGCTGTACGAGCACGGCGTGGGCGGCCTCGGCGTGGTCTCCAACAACTGCGGTGCGATGGACTCCGGCCTCGCGGTCCTGCTCGCCGCGGGACGGATCGCGCGGGTGACCGGCTCCTACATCGGCGCGAACAAGGAGTTCGCCCGCCAGTACCTGGGCGGTGAACTGGAGGTCGAGATGATCCCGCAGGGCACGCTCGCCGAGCGGCTGCGCGCGGGCGGCGCCGGGATCCCCGCCTTCTACACCCCCGCCGGGGTCGGCACGCAGGTCGCCGAGGGCGGACTGCCCTGGCGCTACGACGGCCAGGGTGGCGTGTCACTGGCGTCGCCACCCAAGGAGGTCCGGGAGTTCGACGGGACCGAGTACGTGCTGGAGCACGCCATCCGTACTGACTTCGCCCTGGTCCGGGCGGCGCGGGGCGACCGGCACGGCAACCTCGTCTTCAACAAGGCGTCCCGCAACTTCAACCCGCTGGCCGCCATGGCCGGCCGGGTCACCGTCGCGGAGGTCGAGGAGCTGGTCGAGCCCGGCGCCATCGACCCCGACGCGGTGCACCTGCCCGGCATCTTCGTCCAGCGTGTCCTGGCGCTGACCCCCGAACAGGCCGCGGACAAGAAGATCGAGCAGCGGACGGTCACGGCGCCCGCGACGGACGGAACGGTGAACCGCTGATGGCCTGGACACGTGAGGAGATGGCGGCCCGCGCCGCCCGCGAGCTGCGCGACGGCCAGTACGTCAACCTCGGCATCGGACTGCCGACCCTGATCCCCAACCACCTGCCGGCCGGCGTGGAAGTGATCCTGGAGTCGGAGAACGGCATCCTGGGCACCGGGCCCTACCCCACCGAGGACCAGGTCGACCCCGACCTGATCAACGCGGGCAAGGAGACGGTCACCGTCCTGCCCGGCGCCTCCTGCTTCGACTCCGCGCTGTCGTTCTCCATGATCCGCGGCGGGCACATCGACGTGGCGGTCCTCGGCGCCATGCAGGTCTCCGCGCACGGTGACCTCGCCAACTGGGCCGTCCCCGGCAAGATGATCACCGGGATCGGCGGTGCGATGGACCTCGTCCACGGTGCCCGCACCGTCGTCGTCGTGATGACGCACACCGCCAAGGACGGCTCCCCGAAGGTCCTCCGCGCGTGCACGCTGCCGCTGACCGGCAAGGCCTGCGTCGACCGGATCGTCACCGACCTCGGTGTCCTGGACGTCACCGCCGACGGACTCGTCCTCGTGGAGACCGCGCCCGGCGTCACCGTGCCGGAGATCCTCGCCAGGACCGACGCCGAAGTGCGCGTCGCGGGCGAACTCACCGCGCACCACGGCGAGGAGGTCACGTCGTGAGGGACGTCTACATCGTCGACGCGGTACGCACCCCGATCGGGCGCTGCAACGGCTCGCCGGCGCCGGTGCGCCCCGACGACCTCGCCGGCACCGTCGCCCACCAGCTCGCCCGCAAGGGCGGCGGAACGGGCGTCGCCACCCTCTGCATCGGCGTGGGCCAGGGCCTCGCCCTCGTCCTGGAACGATAGGAAGTCGACCATGGCACTCACTCAGTCGGACATCGACGTCGAGATCAAGGATCTCCAGGACGCCTACGACAAGGCGGTCGCCGGCGGTGCCCCGATACACCACCATCCGGTGCGCGAATACGCCCCGTACCGCAGTTCCGTACTGCGTCACCCCAAGCAGCCCCTGGTCGCGGTGAACGGCGGCGACCCCGAGACGGTGGAACTGTCCGGCCCGGTCTTCGGCGTCACCGACATCACCGAGATCGACAACGACCTGACGCGCCGCCACCGCGGCGAGCCGATCGGCGAGCGCATGACCGTGTCGGGCCGGCTGCTCGACCGCGACGGACGTCCGGTGCGCGGCCAGCTCGTCGAGATCTGGCAGGCCAACGCGGCCGGCCGCTACGCGCATCTGCGCGAACAGCACCCGGCGCCGCTGGACCCGAACTTCACCGGCGTGGGCCGGACCCTGACGGACGACCAGGGCCGCTACAGCTTCACGACCATCAAGCCGGGCCCGTACCCGTGGGGCAACCACACGAACGCGTGGCGGCCCGCGCACATCCATTTCTCGGTCTTCGGCACGGCGTTCACCCAGCGGCTCGTGACCCAGATGTACTTCCCGAGCGACCCGCTGTTCCCCTACGACCCGATTCTTCGGTCCGTGACCGACAGGGCGGCCCGCGACCGTCTGGTCGCCCGCTACGACCACGCTCTCTCCGAGCCCGAGTTCTCGCTCGGCTACGCATGGGACATCGTCCTCGACGGTCCCTCCGCCACCTGGATCGAGGAAGGCCGTTGAGCATGACCGAGCGGTTGCTCCCCACCCCGTCCCACACCATCGGCCCCTTCTATGGCCACGCCCTGCCCTTCCCCGGCGGCGGGGAGGTGGCGCCCCCGGGCCACCCGGACACGATCACCCTGCACGGATACGTGTTCGACGGCGCGGGCGAGCCGATTCCCGACGCCCTCCTGGACTTCTGGCAGGCCGCCCCCGACGGTTCCCTCGACGGTGCCGCGGGCTCGATGCGCCGCGACCCGTCGACCGGCGGCTTCCTGGGCCGCAACGGCACCGATTTCACGGGCTTCGGGCGCGTCGCCACGGACGCCGACGGGCACTACGCGCTGCGCACGCTGCCGCCGGGGAACAGCGGGCTGCCGTACATCAGCGTGTGCGTGTTCGCGCGTGGTCTGGTGCACCACCTGTTCACCCGGGCCTACCTCGCCGACGGCGCCGACCCGCTGCTCGACTCGCTGCCGCGGGAGCGGCGCGCCACGCTGCTCGCCGCCGAGGGCACGCACCGCACGTACCGTTTCGACATCCGCCTGCAGGGTGAGGGCGAGACGGTCTTCCTGGAGTTCCGGTGACCGGCTCACCCGCCGGGCGGGAGGCACCCCTCGGTGACCCCGGGGCGCTGCTCGCCCCGGGCCGGGCGGACTCCCCCACGTCGTCCGCGACGTCGGACCGGGCCGTGCTCCAGGCGCTGCTGGACGCGGAGGCCGCGCTGACGCGGGCCTGGGCGGACTCCGGGGCGGTTCCCGCCGCCGCCGCGGCGGCGGTGTCCGCGGTCCGCGCCGACGACCTCGACGCCCGGGCCGTCGCCCGGGCGGCCCGGGACGGCGGCAACCCGGTGATCCCGCTGGTCGCGCGGCTGACGGCGGCGGTCGGCGAGGAGCACGGACCGTACGTCCACCGTGGCGCGACCAGTCAGGACATCCTGGACACGGCGCTGATGCTGGTCGCCCGGCGCACCCGGGACCTGACCGTGGCGGACCTGGAGCGCGCCGCGACTGCGCTGGGCCGGCTCGCCGCGACTCACCGGGACACGGTGCTGCCCGGGCGGACGCTGACCCAGCACGCCGTGCCGACGACCTTCGGCCTGAAGGCGGCGGGGTGGCGGTCCCTGCTGCTGGACGCGCGGGACCGCCTCGCCGGCGTCCGGCTGCCCGCCCAACTGGGCGGAGCCGCCGGCACCCTGGCCGCCCTCACCGCCTTCGGCGCCGAGGACCCGCAAATCCTGACGGCCGCGTACGCACGCGAACTCGGTCTCGCCGAACCGGCGTTGCCCTGGCACACCCTGCGGACACCGGTCGCCGACCTCGCCGGGGCCCTGGCGTTCACGGCGGGCGCCCTCGGCAAGACGGCGGCGGACGTCCTCACCCTCTCCCGCACCGAGATCGCGGAGCTCGCCGAGGGCTCGGGCGGCGGTTCCTCCGCCATGCCGCACAAGGCCAACCCCGTGACGGCCACACTGATCGCCGCGGCGGCCCGGCGCGCGCCGGGCCTCGCCGCCACGCTCTACGCGTCCATGGTCGCGGAGGACGAGCGGCCGGCCGGCGCCTGGCACGCCGAATGGGAGCCGCTGCGTGATCTGCTGCGGCTCGCGGGCGGCGCCGCGGAGCAGGCCGTCGACCTGGCGGAGGGGCTCCGGGTGAACGCGGACGCCATGCGTGAACACCTCGGCCTCACCCACGGGTTGATCGTCTCCGAGCGGCTGGCCGTCGAGCTCGCCCCGGTGCTCGGCCGGGCGCGCGCCAAGGAACTGCTGACAGCGGCCGCGCGGCGCGCCGTCACCGAGGGACGGCCCCTCGTGGAGGTGCTCGGCGAGGAGCCCGATCTCAAGGTCCTCGACCTGGCCGACCTCACCGACCCCACTCGTTACACGGGCTCCGCCGGGGCCCTGACCGACCGTGCTCTGGAGCGACGTTGACCGACCCACTCCTCAATCACCGCGCCGAGGGCCCCGGCACAGCTCCCGCGCTGCTCCTCGGACCGTCGCTCGGCACGTCGTACGCCCTGTGGGACGCCGTCGCGCCCGAACTGTCCGTCGACCACCGCGTGGTCCGCTGGGACCTTCCCGGACACGGCGGTTCACCCGCCGGACTCGTCCACCCCGGCCAGACGGTCGGTGAACTGGCCGCGCTGGTGCTGGCGCTGGCGGATGCCCTGGGCATCGAACGGTTCGCGTACGCCGGGGTGTCGCTCGGCGGTGCGGTGGGCCTGCATCTGGCGGTGCACCATCCCGAGCGGCTCTCCTCGCTGGCGGTGATCTGTTCCTCGGCGCACTTCAACGGCGCCAAGCCGTGGCAGGAACGTGCCGAACTGGTGCGCAGGGAAGGTCTCGCGCCGGTGGCCGCGACCGCCGACGCCCGGTGGTTCACGTCCGGCTTCACCGTGCCCCGGCTGGTCGCCGACCACCGTGCCGCCGACCCGGAGGCGTACGCCGCCTGTTGTGACGCCCTGGCCGCCTTCGACATCCGGGACCGGCTGGAGTCCATCGCCGTGCCGACGCTGCTGATCGCCGGGCGCGAGGACCCCGCGACGCCGCCGGCGCATCTGCGGGAGATCGCGGACGCGGTGCCGGGTGCCGCGCTCGTGGAGATCCCGGGAGCCTCCCACCTGGCACCCGCGCAGTGCCCGGAGGCGGTCCTGACGGCCCTGCGCGCCCACTTCTCGGGTGGCGCCCGGCGCGGCATGGAGGTGCGTCGCGAGGTGCTCGGCGACGAGCACGTGGACCGCGCGCAGGCCCGGCAGACCCCCTTCACCGCCCGCTTCCAGGACTTCATCTCCCGGTACGCGTGGGGCGAGATCTGGACCGATCCCACGCTGGCGCGCCGTGAGCGCAGCATGATCACGCTGACCGCGCTGGTGGCCCACGGCCACTACGACGAGCTCGCGATGCACGTCCGCGCGGCGCTGCGAGGCGGACTCACGCCCGAGGAGATCGGCGCCGTGCTGCTCCAGACGGCCGTGTACTGCGGTGTTCCGGCCGCCAACTCGGCGTTCGCGGTGGCGCAGCGGGTGCTGGCCGAGGAGGAGACGGCGGAGGGGACCGCCGGGTCGGGGTGACACCGGCAGACGTAGTGACAGCGGCACCACGTACGCCCGGCCGCGGCTGCCTAGGCTGAAGGCAACCACCTGCGCGCATCTGCGAACGGAGTCGTCGTGCCCACTGTCCTGATCACCGGCGCCACCTCCGGCCTCGGCCGTCACGTCGCCTTCGAGCTGGTCCGCTCCGGGCATGTCGTCCTCGCGCACGGACGTGACCCGGAGCGGACGCGGGCGCTCGTCGCGGAGCTGCGCGCGGAGGGCGAGGCGCACGGGTTCGTCGCCGATCTCGCCTCGACGGCGCAGGTCCGGCGGCTGGCCGAGGAGGTCGCCGCCGCACATCCCCGTCTCGACGTGCTGGTCAACAACGCGGGTGTGGGCGCCGGTGCGCGGGGCTCCGGACGCGAGGTGAGCCTCGACGGCCACGAGCTGCGGCTCGCCGTCAACCATCTGGCACCGGTCGTCCTGACCCGTGCCCTGCTGCCCACGCTGCGCGCGAACGCCCCCTCGCGCGTCGTCAACGTCGGCTCGGCGGGACAGGAGCCGCTGGACTTCGCCGACCCGGAGTTCACCCGGGGCTACGACGGTGTGTCGGCGTACTGCCGCAGCAAGTTCGCCCTGGCCGCGCACACGTTCACGCTGGCCGGGGAACTGGCGGGCAGTGGCGTCTCGGTGAACGTCCTGCATCCGGCCACCTACATGGACACGGCGATGGTCCGGGAGGCCGGTGTCACTCCCTGGTCGACGGTGGCGGACGGCGCGGCGGGCGTGCTCGCCCTCGCGACGCGGGAGCTGGGCTCGGGCGGGTACTTCGACGGGACGAAGCCGTCCCGGGCGCACGCGGCGGCGTACGACCCGGAGGTCCGCGCGCGGCTGGAGGAGACGACGGAGCGACTGCTCGGCGCCTGACCGGGCGGGGGTGCCGTCCGGCCGGGCGCCGAGGCCGTCCGACGGGCTACAGGGTCCTCAGGGCGTGCTCCGCCTGGGTCACGAGTCCGTCGGCGCCGCACGAACGGGCCAGTGTCAGGCCCTTGTTGAGCTCCGTGACGGAGCGGGACAGGATGCCGTACTCGACGCGGGCCGCCGCGTGTTCGTACTGGCACGGGGAGGCCTCCAGATAGGTGACCGCCTGGGCGGCCAGCCGCACCGCCCGCTGGCCGGTCTCCAGGGCGGCGGCACAGCGTAGCGCCTCGCCGATGGCCGTGTCGGTGCCGAACCGCTCGGCCTGCCGCCGGGCGTCCGCCGACAACGCGGCGGCGCGTACCGGGTCCTCGGTGGCGAGGGCCCGGGCGAGGTCGAGTGCCCAGGGAGCGAGCACGGTGTTGTGGTGACCACGCGCCCCGGCGGCCTTCTCCGCCGCCTCCAGTTCGTTGACGCCTTCCTTCGTACGGCCGGCGGCGATCAGCAGACGGCCGCGTACCGAGCGGGTGTCGGGCAGCACGATCGTGGACGGGTAGGGCGGGGCGAAACCGTAGCGTTCGGCGATCTCGGCGGCCTCCTGGACATGGCCGCGGGCGAGCAGCGTGTCGATGAGCCCGCAGGTCGCCGACCAGTACAGGGGAAGACCGCGGCCGACGCGCTCGGCGAGGCGGAGCGATTCGCGCTGGTAGTGCTCCGCGTCGGTCAGGCGGCCCCGCCTGCGGTGCGCGAGTCCGAGGTAGGCGTTGGCCAAGGACTGGTGGCCGCCGCTCCAGCCGGACTTCACATAGGCGCGCAGGGCCTCGCTGAAGAGGCTCTCGGCACGGTCGAGCCGGTCGGCGTACGCGTAGGCGCTGCCCAGCATCAGGAGGAGTTCGACGCCCCACTCGGTGTCGGTCCAGCCGAGGCCCGGTGCGAGGCGGCCGTTGACGAGGGCGCGGTCGCACAGCTCCACGACCTCCTCGGCGTTCTCGCCGCGGGTCATCGCGTCGAAGCCGCGCAGTATCAGCAGTGCCCGTTCGGAGTTGTCGCGTCCGGTGCAGGTCTGGACGAGTTCGGCGAGTCCGCGGGAGTGTCCGGAGCGTTCCTCACCCGCGTGGATGCCTTCCCACATGTAGTGGACGGCCTGGAGCCGCATCCGGGCGGGACCCGGAGGGAGCCGGTCGGCCTCCGCGTCGACCGTGCGGACCGCCTCCTCCAGCTGGTCGTTGTGGAGCAGCGCCTGGGAGAGCCGGAACACGGCGTCGACCCGCATGCCGTCGTCGAGACCGGGCCGTTCGAGGGCGGCGCGCAGATGGCCGATCGTCCTGGCGGGGGCGGTCAGCAGGGTGGCGCAGCCCAGTTCGTAGAGGACGCGGGCGTGCACCTCGGGGAGCGGGGGCTCCTTCAGGGCCCGCTCCAGGCAGCGCCTGGCCGCGTCGGGCGCGCCGACGGCGAGGTGTTCGCGGGCCGCCTCACGCATCTGCTCGACGAGTTCGGGGTCGTCGTCGGGGTGCACTTCGAGGAGGTGGCGGGAGGCCGCGGCGGCGCCGCGCCCGGACTCGGTGACCGCCCAGGCGGCCTGGCCGTGCATCGCGGTGCGCAGGGCGTCCGGGATGGAGCGGTAGACGGCGGTCGCGATGAGCGGGTGCACGAACTCCAGCTCGCCGTCGCCCACTTGGCCGTTGGCGGGGTCGACCCTGGTCAGGATGCGGGCGGCGCCGAGCAGTTCGGTGCAGCGATGGGCCTCGTCGGTCTGCATGCCGGCGAGCTGGGCGGCGAGGTCGAGGGAGATGCCGGTGCCCAGTATGGCCGCCGCCCAGGCGAACCGGGTGGCGTCGATACCGAGTCCTTCGAGGCGGGCGACGAGCCCGCGGCCACGGGCCGAGCGGTTCAGGTCGCGCAGTTCGGCGGCGGAGCCCTCGGCGGGCTCCAGGTCGCTGTCCTGCACCTTGGCGAGCAGTTCGACGGTCTCGTAGGGGTTTCCGCCGGTGACCGCCCACACCTCACGGCAGAACGGCGCGTCGGCGTGTTCCCCGAGGGTGGCGCGGGTCAGTCCGGCGGCAGCGGCCGGGGTCAGCGCGTTCAGTGTGGCGATCGGGAGGGCCGTCGCGGCGACGGCGTCGAGCAGCCGGGCGCTCTCGCCGCTCACCCCGCCGGGCCGGCGGGCGACCACGACGAGGACGGAGAGGTCGTCGAGGCGTTCGGCGAACGCGGCGAGCCAGCGCAGGGTCTCCTGGTCGGCCCAGTGCGCGTCGTCGATGAGCAGCACGAGCGGCCAGTCGCGCCTGGCGAGCCGTCGTACCGCGGCGACGAGCCCGTCGCACACGCCCTGCGGGTCGGGCTGCCGGTCGCCCGGTTCCGTTATGCCGAGGGCGGGGCCGGCGATGTCGTACCAGTCGCCGAGATACTCGCGCGCCTCCTCCGGCAGCAGCGAGACGAGGGCGGGCTGGAGCAACTGCCGTACGACGTTGAACGGGACGGACGTGACGGTCTCGCCGCCGCGTGCCGACCACACCGTGCAGCCGCTGCTCTCCGCGATCCGGCGGGCCTCGGCGAGGAGGGCGGTCTTGCCGAGGCCCGCCTCGCCGCTGAACACCAGCAGGCTCCCCGAGGACGCCGAATCGGCGCGCAGCGCACCGATCGCCTCTTCGAGGGTGGCGACTTCCTCGTCGCGCTCCCACAGGGAAGCCGAGGCGACCGCTCCGGGTCGTGCCTCCGTCATCCCGCTACCTCCCCAGGTCGCCCAAACGACGTGCTGGAAACGAGCGTAGCCGCCTGGAAGCCCCGGTGGAGGCGGCTCCGCGGAGCTGTTCCCGAGACGGGTGACGGTGGGGTTCCGGAGGCGACGCCACGGGTCGTCCACCAGCACGTGTGAAAGTTATTGACAGCCGGCGGGCCCGGAAATGAAGCTAACTTTCCAACATCAGTCTCCGCCTCCGGCCGGGACCGCCCGGCCCCGGCACGCCCCCGGGAGGAACCGGCATGAGCGCCCCCGCGCACGACCCGGACCTGCGCGCCGCGCAGCCCGAGCACTCCCGCAGAGCGCTGCTCGCGGGTTCCGTGGGCAACTTCATCGAGTGGTACGAGTTCGGGGTCTACGGCTACTTCGCGACGGTCATCGCGGCCCGCTTCTTCACCCCCGAGGGCGGCAGCGAGGTCGAGGGCCTGGTCAAGACGTACGCGTCGTTCGCGCTGGCGTTCTTCTTCCGTCCGGTGGGAGCGGCGCTGTTCGGGCGGCTCGGGGACCGGATCGGGCGGCGGCCGGTGCTGATCCTGGTGATCACGCTGATGACGGCGGCGACGACGCTGATCGGCGCGCTCCCCACGTACGCCACTGTCGGCGTCCTCGCCCCCTGGCTGCTCACCTTCCTGCGGGTGCTCCAAGGGCTGTCCGCGGGCGGCGAGTTCGGCGGCGCGGTCTCGGTGATGACGGAGTTCGCTCCGCCGGGCCGGCGCGGACTGTACGGGTCGTGGCAGTCGTTCACGGTCGCGCTGGGCCTGCTGGGCGGCGCGGGCGTGGCCGCGCTGCTGGCCACCGTCCTGGACGCGCGGGAGCTGGAGGCATGGGGCTGGCGGCTGCCGTTCCTGCTGACGCTTCCGCTGGGCCTCGGCGCGCTGTGGCTGCGGCTCGGGCTGGACGAGACTCCCTCCTTCCGGCGCGAGGCGGCGGACGAGGGAGCGCGGGAACGGCCGCCGCGCGGCGAGGTGGCCCGGGCGATCACGCTCGGCGCCGCGCGCGTCATGGGCTGGGCAGCGGCCGGCTACACCTTCCTCGTCGTCCTCCCCTCCTATCTGCAGAGCAGCCTGAACGCGAGTTTCCGGCAGGCGCTGCTCGCCACGGTCCTTGCCAACCTCGGTTTCGCGGCCACGATCGTCCCGGCGGGTCTGCTCAGCGACCGCGTGGGGCGCCGCCCGGTGATGCTCACGGGCGCCGTCCTGGTCACCGTGCTCGCGGTCCCGCTGCTCAACCTCCTTCAGGACCCGGGGGCGTCGAACGCGGTGAAGGGGGCCGCCGTACTCGTGGCGGGCGCCGTCGTCGGGCTGATGGCGGGGCCGGGGCCCGCGATGCTCTCCGAGATGTTCCCGACGAGCGTCCGCTACACGGGCCTGGGACTCGCCTACGCCTTGTCCAATGCGGTGTTCTCGGGCTGTGCGGGGCTCATCATCACGGAGACGATCAAGCGGACGGGGAGCGTGGACATCCCCGGGTACTACGCGGCGGCGACCTGCGCCGTCAGCGTCCTCGCGCTCGCCACCCTCGGCGGGCGCCCGCGTACGCTCGTCAAGGGCCAGGAGATCCAGAGGAGTTGATCAGGTGCGGGTGATCGGCCTGATGTCCGGCACGTCGTACGACGCGATCGACGCGGCGGCGGCCGAGCTGACGCTCGACGGGGACGGTCTCGTCCTGCGCCCGCTCGGGCTCGTCGGCGAGAAGTACGACGCGGCCCTGCGCGAGACCCTCGCGGCGGCGCTGCCCCCGGCCGCGACCAGTCTGGCCGAGGTGTGCCGGCTGGACACCCTGATCGGGCGGTCCTTCGCGGCGGCGGCCGTGCGCGCCGACCGTGAACTGTGCGACGGATCGGCCGAGTTGGTCGCCTCACACGGCCAGACGGTCTACCACTGGACCGAGGACGGGCAGGTCCTCGGCAGCCTCCAGCTCGGTCAGCCCGCGTGGATCGCCGAGGCGACCGGGCTGCCCGTCGTGGCCGACTTCCGCCCCCGCGACATCGCCGCGGGCGGTCAGGGCGCGCCGCTGGTGAGCCTGATCGACCTGCTGTGGCTGCGCGGCAGGCCGGGCACGCCGGTCGCCCTGAACCTCGGCGGCATCGCCAACCTCACCGCCCCCGACGGCACCGCCTTCGACACGGGCCCGGCGTGCGCGCTCGTCGACGCGGCCGCCCGGGGACTGAGCGGAGGGCGCCTGGCCTACGACGTGGACGGAGAGCTGGCCGCCCGCGGCAGCGTCCACGAACCCCTGCTGCGCCGCCTGCTCGACGAGCCGTACTACGCGCTGCCCGCGCCCAAGACGACCGGCAAGGAGCTGTTCCACCTCGGCTATCTGCGGGACGCCCTGGCGGGTTTCGGCACGCTCACCGCCGAGGACGTCATCGCGACCCTCACCCGGCTCACCGCCCGCACGGTCGCGGACGCGGTGCGCGGGGTCGGGGCCACCGAGGTGATCGCCTCCGGCGGCGGGACCCGCAATCCCACCCTCATGGCGATGCTGGACGCGGAACTGCCGGGTGTGCCGCTGCGCACCTCCGACGAGCTGGGGCTGCCGTCGGACGCCAAGGAGGCGTACGCCTTCGCCGTGCTGGGCTTCCTGACGCTGCACGGGCTGGCGGGCACGGTACCGGCGAGCACCGGGGCCCGGCACCCCAGCGTGCTCGGGTCGATCACCCCGGGCCGCGGCGGGCTGCGGCTGCCGCCGCCCGCCGACCGGGCGCCGGTCCGGCTCGTGCTGAAGTGATTCCCGGGGCACCCTCTCATCCGCCTTTCACCCGGGGCTCATACGGTGGGCACCATGACGCAGGCGACTCCTCCCGGCTGGTATCCCGACCCGGGGCAGACAAGTGACGCTCCCGCCACCGAGCGCTGGTGGGACGGTATGGCATGGACGGACCAGACCCGCCCGGTCGGATCGGCCGCCCCCTGGGGTCCTCCGGCGTACCCCGCGGCCGGACCGTACCCGGCCCCGCCGCAGTCCCGGCCGCGGCGCGGGCTGCGCACGGCCATAGCCGTCGCCGCCGCGATCGCGGTGCTGGCGGGCATCGGCGGCGGCGTGTACGCCCTCACCAAGGACGACGGCGGCAACTCGAACTCCCAGGGCTCCGCCGGGCCGAACGGCCCGGGCGGCAGCGGCGGACCGGGGGACGGCCAGGGCGGACCCGACGACGGCCGGGGCGGACCCGAGGGCCGGTCACCGGCCCCCGACCCGTCCGGACAGCCGCAGACCGAGGACGGCTACGCGACCGACGGGCTCAGCGGCATCAGTCTCCCGGTGCCGGACGGCTGGACGGGCCGGAGCATGCAGGCCGGGGCCTCGGTCTCCACGAAGGACACCTACAAGTGCCCCGGCGACACCTCGCAGAACTGCCAGCGGGGCGGCGCCTACTCGGCTCCCGCCCTGGCGCAGGGCCTGAAGGCGACCACCGCGGAGGCGGCGGCCAAGGAGGACATCTCCAAGAACGCCAAGGAGTCGTACGGCGAGGGGTACGGCACGATCACCTCGCACACCGAACTCGCCTCCAAGGCGGTCACGGTGGCGGGTCAGAAGGGCTACCTGGTCCGCTGGAAGGTCGTGACGAGCAAGGGCGACGACGGCTACGTCGAGTCGCTCGTGTTCCCGTCCCCGGTGGTGCCCAAGAGCCTCGTCGTGGTGCGCTTCGGCATCGACGTCAGCTCCAAGGCGCCCGAGCTGTCGGTGATCGACACGATCACCAAGGGCATCAAGGCCGCGCCGGGAGCCGGCGGCAACGGCCAGAACGTGTGACCCTCACCGCTCCGGGGACCCCGCCGGGTCCCGGGAGCGGTGCGGGCTTCGATCGGCCGGGTGGAGCGCCCCTCCGCTCAAGGGGAGCCCCACCCGGCCGGGGGGTGCGCGCCGCCCCCGTCCCCACGGTGCGGCGCGGTACAGGCCGACGTCCGGTCATCCCGCGGACGGCGACCTGAGTCTCAGGTCAGGCCGAGTGCGGGTAGCACGACGGCCTCGACGAATTCTGTGAGATACGCCTCGTCGGCGTACTGGCCCTCCAGGAGAGGGCGCACCCGCAGCACGCCGAGCAGCTGCGCGGGGATGAACTCCAGTGCCGGATGGTCGGCCGCGATCTCGCCGCGGTCCACCCCGCGCTGGATCATCTCCCTCAGCTCGGCGACCTCGGGTTCGACCAGCGCGTCGCGCAGCGCCTGCTGGAGCTCCCTGTCCTGCGTCACGGCGTGGCCGAGGCCCTGGAGGAGCTGGGTGCTGTCACGCCCCGACCACTCGCCCGCGGCGCGCGCCGCCGCGCGCAGGTCCCCGGCGAGCGTTCCGGTGTCGATGCCGGAGAAGCGCGGACAGCGGTTGGCGCGCAGCGCCGCCGCCACGAGCTGGGGCTTGGTCCGCCACTGCCGGTAGAGCGTGGACTTGCTGCACCGGGTGCTCGAGGCCACGCCCTCCATCGTGAGCGATTCGTACCCGCAGGCCCGGATGTGGTCGAGCACGGCGTCGTAGAACTCCTGCTCACGCTCGGGCGTGATCTTGGAGCGGCGCGAGGCGACGACCGAGTCCGGTCCGTCCGCGGCCTGCGACGTCATGGCTCTTCTCCTCGTTGGATCCGGGCTGGCCCGAAACGGGTCCGGACGGAATCCGGCTCGTCTCGGTGGTCGGCTTCACACAGTCTAATCGATACGCCACTGTACCGGTACGGCCTCGTATCGGTACAGTGGCGTATCGGTACACGCCCGTATCGGTACACCAACGTATCGGTACACTCTCGTATCGATGAGCCTTGGACAGGACCCACTTGTCTGTCGAGTGGATCCTGTCCTGGGCTCACCGCGCACCACCCAGTAAGACCGTCAGCAAGGGGGCCGGGGGATGAATTCCCGAACCGAGCCTGGAGAGTCCGCCGCGGAACCGGAGCCGCCCGACGCGGCCATACGCCGGGCGGTGCCCACGGGCACCGCCACCAGGGCGTACGCGCGCGTCGCGGCCGCGCTGCCGCGCCCCCGCGAGGGCGGCCCGCGGGTGCACGCGGGCACCGCGCGGGCCGGGGCGCGCCGTCCCGCGCAGCCCGACGACGCCTCGGCCCGACCGCCGCTGCTGCGTGAGCTGCTGCTCGTCGTGGGCCTGTTCGTCGTCTACAAGGTCGGGCGCCAGCTCGCCACCGGCCACACCGCCGAGGCCTTCCGCAACGCCGGCCACGTATGGGACCTGGAACGGGCCCTCCACCTCCCCGGCGAGGGCGGCGTCCAGGGCGCGCTGCTGCACAGCGACACCCTGGTGCACCTCGCGAACACCTACTACGCGACCGTCCACTTCCCGGCGACCGCGGCCTTCCTGATCTGGCTGTACCTGCGGCGCCCCGTCCACTACGTGTGGGCCCGCCGGATCCTCGCCGCGATGACCGCCGCAGCGCTCGTGGGACACCTCGCCTTCCCGCTCGCCCCGCCGCGCCTGCTCGACGCCGCGGGCCTCGTGGACACCGGCCAGGTGTACGGCCCCACGGTGTACGGCGCGCACCCGGCGACCGACGCGATGGCGAACCAGTTCGCGGCCATGCCGTCGCTGCACTTCGGCTGGGCACTGATGGTGGCGATCGGGCTGATCGCGGCCACCCGCTCCCGGTGGCGCCTGCTCTGGCTGCTGCACCCGCTGCTCACCCTGCTGGTGATCGTCGGCACGGCGAACCACTACTGGCTCGACTCGATCGTCGCGACCGCGCTGCTCGGCGGCGCCCTCGCGGTGATCCACCGTCCGCACCGGACGGCGACGACCGCGGGACGCGCCCAGGAGCGCGCCGGTGAACCGGTCGCGGACCTTCCGGAGCTCGTGGGGGCGGGGCGATGAACGCGACCGTCACCGCCGTCGTCCTGTCCCTGTTCTCGGCCGTCGCCTACGCCGCGGCCGCCGTCGCCCAGGAGCGGCTCGCCGCCCGGTCCGCCGGTTCGAGCACACTGCGCCTGCTGGCCGGCGGCGCCTGGTGGTGGTCGGTCGTGCTCAACGCCTCCGCCGCGCTGCTGCACGTCGCCGCGCTCAAGTACGGCACGCTCACCCTGGTGCAGCCGCTCGGCGCGCTCACGCTCGTGGCGGCGGTCCCGCTCGGCGCGCGCATGGCGGGGCGCCGGGTCAGCACGGTCGAATGGCGGGGCACGGCGCTGACCCTGATCGGTCTGGCGGCACTGCTCGTCACGGCGTCAGGCCCCGCGCCCGACGACGTGCTGAGCGTGCCCGAGGCGCTGGCCGTCGCCGGTACGACGGCCGTGCTGATCGGCGGGCTGTCCCGTCCCGGCACCCGGCCGGGCCTGCGGCACGCGACCGCCTCCGGATTCGCCTCGGGCGTCGCGTCGGCCCTCACCCAGACGGTGACGGTGGCGGCGACGGACCGCTCGGACTCCCTGCTCAGCGCCCAAGTGATCGTGGTGGCGCTGCTCGTGGCGGCCTTCGCGGCAGGCGGACTGCTGCTGTCGCAGACCGCGTACCAGGGCGGTCTCGGCGCTCCGCTGGCCGTGGTGACGCTCGCGAATCCGGTGGCGGCGGTGGTGATCGGACTGTCCCTGCTCGGCGAGCGGCTCCAGGGCGGCGCCGCCGGGTTGCTGCTGGCGCTCGCCGGAGCCGGGATCGCGGCGTGGGGCGTGGTGACGCTGTCGCGCTCGGCACCCGAGCCCGCGGCCCCGGCGCCGGCCCACGACGCGGTGGACGACGAGCACCCGGTCGCGGCAGTGCTGGCACTGGAGTCCGGACCGGCCGCGTACGAGCCCTCGTTGGTCCCGAAGCAGCCCGACCCGGGACATCTGACCACGCTCTAGCCCCCGGGCGCCGGAAACGGCGGAAGGGCGGTTGCGGGACCCCGCAACCGCCCTTGCGCGTATCGGACTCAGCCCAGACCGCGGGAGTCCTGCTTGAGCGCCGTGTCCACGGTCAGCGCCGTCGCCACGACGAGGCTCAGCAGCGGCTCCGGGAGCTGGAAGTGGATCTGCAGGACGTAGTTGTCCGCAGTGGTGAACATCGTCTTGGCGAGGCCTTCCCAGGTCTTGGTGATCCGGGCCACCTCGTTGTCCGCGTGGTCGACGATCGCGAAGTTCCAGGCACGCCAGTTCTCCGCCTTGATCGCGCCGACCTGCTGGCCGTTGACGTTCATCGCGAAGTTGATCTTGCCGATCATGTTCTGCTGCACGATCTCGCCGACGGGCGAGCCGTCCGGACGGGACACGATCACCCGCGACTTGAGGAACTTCGCGGGACGGGTCAGCAGCAGCTGCGGCTGACCGTGGGCGTCACGGATCTCCAGCCGGTGGGTCATGAACTGGTCGAGGCTGGAGACGAAGCGCAGGACCTTCTTCAGCGCGCTCTGCCCGACCTCGGTGACCGAGCCGAGCTGGTTGCCGTGCTGATCCATGACCTTGTACTCGTTGGTCAGCTCGATCAGCTTGGCCTTCTGGTTCACCACCAGGACCGGCTCGGTGAACAGGCTGCCACCACCGGCGGCGTTGGGCGCCACACCGGCCTGCTGCTGCACCTGCTGCTGCACACGCGGGTCGGGTGCGGCCGCGGGCTGCTGGCCGTAACCCTGCTGCGGCTGGGCCTGGTGCGGCACCTGCGGCGCGGCCTGGGCCTGCTGGTCCGCATTCGTGTGGTCCGTCCACTGCGAGCCGTCCCAGTAACGCAACGTCTGGGGCGCCCCGTGCGGATCCGGGTACCAACCTGCAGGAGTGTTCGAATGCGTGGTCACCGGGGCACACTACCCTGAGATGGCCGGAATTCAACCGGCGCCGGGGTGACCATCAGACGGTCAGGATCGCCGGGTCGCTGACGCCGGGTCGGCCATTCTCGACATGTCCGGCGAATCGCCGCAGGAAGCCCGCGTCGGCGTCCGACACCACCGTCAGGTCGTACCAGCGCTTGCTCGACCGCAGGTCCACCGTGTGCTTCACGGTCACGCCGGGCCGCACCTTGAACGACCGCGGACGTGCGCCGTAGCCGTCGGTGAGCTTCAGAGTCACCGTGCCGGAGCCCTTGTTGCTGAAGGTCAGCTCCACCTCGTCGCCCACGTGGCGGGCGGTGACCTCCGGGCCCGCCGTCCGGCCGGGACCCTTGAAGGTGCGCAGGAAGCCGTTGGGGCCGTGCACCGTGAGGTCGTACGAACCGTTCGAGTAGGCCGAGTTCCAGGTGTCCGAGACCGTCCGGCCCGCCTCGGTGGTGTACGTCCAGGGGCCGTCGGTGCGGTTCCCGGAGGTCACGAGGAAGGCGGCACCGGCCTTGGCGCCCGAGCCGAAGGTGAGCGTGAAGGTGCCGGCCGCCGTGTCCGCCGCGCCGTCCACCAGGGGCGCGTACTTGAGCGGGCGGGCCGGGCGCGAGCCGCGTTCCTGCTTGGGCAGCGCCGGGTTCGCGGGCGGCGTGGGCACGTAGTCGGGGTGACGGTCGTGGTCCGGCGGGCGGTAGCCCTCGGTGTCCGGCAGGGCCACCGGCTTGGTGTCCCTGCGCGAGAAGTCGAAGGCGGAGGTGAGGTCACCGCTGATCGCGCGCCGCCAGGGCGAGATGTTCGGCTCGTGCACCCCGAAGCGGCGCTCCATGAAGCGGATGACCGAGGTGTGGTCGAGCGTCTCGGAGCAGACGTAACCACCCTTGCTCCAGGGCGAGACGACCAGCATGGGCACCCGCTGGCCGAGACCGTACGGTCCGGCCGCGTGGCCCGCGTCGCCCTTGAAGAGGTCGGGACCGACGTCGACGGTCGACTTGCCCTGCGCGGCCGACTGCGGCGGGTACGGCGGCACGAGGTGGTCGAAGAAGCCGTCGTTCTCGTCGTACGTGATGAACAGGGCCGTCTTCGCCCACACCTCGGGCGCGGAGGTGAGCGCGTCCAGGACCTGGGCGATGTACCAGGCGCCGTAGTTGGCGGGCCAGTTCGGGTGCTCGGTGAAGGCCTCGGGCGCGACGATCCAGGAGATCTGCGGCAGCTTGCCGCCCTTCACGTCGGCCTTCAGCTGGTCGAAGAAGCCCTCGCCCTTGCGGGCGTCGGTTCCGGTGCGGGCCTTGTCGTAGAGGGGGTCACCGGGCTTGGCGTTGCGGTACTGGTTGAAGTACAGCAGCGAGTTGTCGCCGTAGTTGCCGCGGTACGCGTCGGAGATCCAGCCCCAGGAGCCGTTCGCGTCGAGGCCGTCGCCGACGTCCTGGTAGATCTTCCAGGACACCCCCGCCGCTTCGAGGCGCTCCGGGTAGGTGGTCCAGTCGTAGCCGGCCTCGTCGTTGCCGAGGACGGGCCCGCCGCCCTTGCCGTCGTTGCCGGTGTATCCCGTCCACAGGTAGTAGCGGTTGGGGTCGGTGGAACCTATGAAGGAGCAGTGGTACGCGTCGCAGACGGTGAAGGAGTCGGCGAGCGCGTAGTGGAACGGGATGTCCTCGCGGGTCAGGTAGGCCATCGTGGTCGCCGACTTGGCCGGCACCCACTTGTCGTACTTGCCCTTGTTGAAGGCGGTGTGTCCGTCGCTCCAGCCGTGCGGCAGGTCCTGGATGAAGGCGAGCCCCAGGTCGTCGGCCTCCGGCCGGAAGGGGAGCACGTCCTTGGTGCCGTCCGACTGGTGCCAGACCGACTTGCCGCCCGACGTCGTCGCGGGCCGCGGGTCACCGAAGCCGCGGACGCCTCTCAGCGAGCCGAAGTAGTGGTCGAAGGAGCGGTTCTCCTGCATCAGGACGACGATGTGCTCGACGTCCTCGATCGTGCCGGAGCGGTGATGGGCGGGCAGCGCCGCGGCACGCTGGATGCTGTCGGACATCGCGGTGAACGCCGCGGTACCACCGGCGAGTTGGAGGAATCGGCGCCGATTCACTTGGCTCATGAGTGGGTGACCTCTTGTCCTGACGGGCCCGGTCGGCCGAACGGTGAGTGATGGTGCGCGGTTGGAGTGTTCCAAGAGCACCAAACGTCAGGGAAGGGCCCCGTGGCTCCCATGTGAAAGTCGGCGGTACGTGAGGCGAACGGTTTCGGACAGGGCGTCAGACCGTCGTCCCGAGCGGTCCATGACCTCGCGGAAGACTCCGGCCGACGGCCGGTCGACGAACCCTTCCGTCTGACGGAAGAACCCTTGCCGCACTGTGGCGGGCGTCACGAATCTGGTGCGCAGGCGGGGCGACGAGGCCCCGCGTCTCAGGGACGGGAACGCCATGCCTCACATGACCGCTTTCGCCAGGAACCAGTGGTACGTCGTCGCCCATGCGCACGAGGTCGGACGCGAGCTGCTCGGCCGGACCGTCCTCGGTGAGCCCCTCGTCCTCTACCGCACCGAGGACGACGGGACGGCGGTCGCCCTGTCCGACCGCTGTGTGCACCGCCGTTACCCGCTCTCGGAGAGCCGGCTCGACGGCGACCGGATCGTGTGCGGGTACCACGGGTTCACGTACGACACGACGGGCGCCTGCGTGTACGTGCCGGGCCAGAAACGCATACCGCGTACGGCCCGGGTCGCCTCCTACCCGCTGGTCGAGCAGGACTCCCTGATCTGGGTCTGGATCGGCGACCCGGCGCTCGCCGACGCGGGGACGATCCCGCGCGCCCGGCACCTCGACTCCCCGGGCTGGGTCACGGTCCACGGGATGGAGCCCATCGACGCCGACTACGGTCTCCTCGTCGACAACCTGCTCGACCTCTCCCACGAGACGTATCTGCACGGCGGCTACATCGGCACGCCCGAGGTGGCCGAGACCCCGATCACCACCGAGGTCGACGAGGGCGCCGGCATCGTACGGGTCAGCCGGCACATGGACGACGCCGAGTGCCCGCCCTTCTACGCCCGCTCCACCGGGATCGAGGGGCGCATCACCCGCTGGCAGGACATCGAGTACCACGCCCCGTGCCTGTATCTGCTGCACAGCCGGATCGCACCGGTCGGCGTGCTGCCGGAGGCGGACGGGAGCGACCCGAACGGCTTCCACACCGAGATCACGTATGCCATCACACCGTCCGGCGACGGCAGCGTGTACGACTTCTGGGCGGTCTCCCGGGACTTCGCTCCCGACGACGAGGAAGTCACCGCCTTCCTGCACGACTTCAACCACACGGTCGTGATGCAGGACGTGGACGCGCTCAACCTGCTGCAGAGGACCCTGGGTTCGGAGCGCGCCGGCTATCAGGAGCTCAGCATCAACATCGACACCGGCGGACTCGCGGCCCGCCGCATCCTCGCCCGGCTGGTCGAGGAGGGCGACAAGCCGGTGGAGCAGGTCCGGTGACCGGTCCCACCGGGCAGATCTACCGCATCGACTGGCTGCCGGGCACGGACCTGCTGCACGGCACCTGTCACTGCGGCGCCGAGCACACCGCGCACGACCCGGTCGAGATGTGGGAGTGGATGCTCGCCCACCCCGACGGACACACCCTCCGAGGAAACGAGCGATGACCTTGTACGAAGCGGAACTCGTCGTCGGACTGCGGGAGTCCGTGGCCGACGGCGTGCTCGCGCTCACCCTGCGCCACCCCTTTGGCGCGGAGCTTCCCGCCTGGCGGCCGGGCGCGCACGTCGACGTCGTGCTCGGGCCGGGGCTGGAGCGGCAGTACTCACTGTGCGGTGATCCGGCCGACCGCGGCACCTGGCGGATCGCGGTGCTGCGCGAGGCCGACGGCCGCGGCGGATCGGCCTACGTGCACGGCCGGCTGGCCCCGGGCGACCGGGTCCGGGTGCGCGGACCGCGCAATCACTTCGCGCTGGAACCCGCGCCCCGGTACCGGTTCGTCGCCGGTGGCATCGGCATCACACCGATCCTGCCGATGCTCGCCGCTGCGGAGGCGGCGGGCGCGGAGTGGACACTGCTGTACGGCGGGCGGAACCGGGCGTCGATGGCGTTCGTCGAGGAGCTCGGCCGGTACGGCGACCGGGTGCGGATCGCGCCCCAGGACGAGACCGGGCTGCTGGACCTCGGTCCGGTGCTGGCCGCGCTGCCCGCGGGCACGCTCGTCTACTGCTGCGGCCCGGAGCCGCTCCTCGACGCGGTGCAGGAACGCTGTCCCCCGCGGCTGCTGCGTATCGAGCGCTTCCGGCCCAAGGAGGCGGAGCCGGGCGGGAACACGGAGTTCGAGGTGGTCCTCGAACGTTCGGGGCGCACGCTCGTCGTGGCGCCGGACGTGTCCGTCCTCGACACCGTGCGCGCGGCCGGGGTCGAGGTGCTGTACTCCTGCGCCGAGGGCACGTGCGGCACCTGCGAGACGGACGTCCTGGAGGGGGTGCCCGACCACCGGGACTCGGTGCTGACCGAGGCGGAGCGGGAGGCGGGCGAGACCATGCTCATCTGTGTGTCACGCTGTCGCGGGAGGCGGCTCGTGCTGGATCTGTGATCCGCAGGTCGGCCTCGATCGCCGCCACCGTGGCCAGCAGGTGCGGCAGCAGGTCGCGGCGGACGGACTCGACGGAGTTGCGGCTGGCGTGCACGGGTATGTTCACGGCCGCCACCACCTCGCCGTCCCGGTCGCGCACCGGGGCGGCGACCGAGCGCAGCCCCTCCTCCAACTCCTGGTCCACGATGGCGTATCCCTGACGCCGTACGCGGCGCAGTTCGGCCCTCAGCGCGTCGGCCGACACGATCGTGCGGGCCGTGAGGGGCCGCAGGTCGGCGCGGGCGAGCCGGGCGTCGGTCTCCTCGTCCGCACGGTGCGCGAGGATCACCCGGCCCACGGAGGTGACATGGGCCGGGAATCGGGTGCCGACGGTGATGGCGGCGGTCATGATGCGCCGGGTGGGCACACGGGCCACGTACACGATGTCGTCGCCGTCGAGGACGCACAGCGAGGACGACTCCCCGACCCGTTCGGCGAGTTGCTCCAGGTGCGGCTGCGCGATCTGCGGCAGGGAGAAGCCGGACAGATAGGCGTAGCCGAGTTCCAGCACGCGCGGGGTGAGCCGGAAGGTGCGGCCGTCGCTGTGGACGTACCCGAGGTCGACGAGGGTCAGCAGGAAGCGGCGGGCCGCCGCCCGGGTCAGGTCGCAGGCGCGGGCCACTTCACTGAGCGTCAGTTCCGGCTGGTCGGCGCCGAAGGCGCGGATGACGGCGAGGCCGCGTTCGAAGGACCGGACGAAGTGGGGCGCGCGGGAAGCTGCAGGCATGGTCGCCTCCAGGGGGACGTCGGGGCACGCTCGCCGCGCAGGGACGAGCACACTCCACTAACTGTCAACAATATTGTCAGCCAGAGCCATTGACCCGGCCGTACGAGCGTTCTACCTTCGCGCTGAGCACCATTGTGCGGTGTGCGCACAGCCTGTCGGAACACCTCGTCTGCACAGGAGGAGCCATGCGTCGTCTGCTTGCCGCGCTCGCGGCCGGAACCTTCCTGGTCGCCGCGTCGGCCTGCGGCTCGTCCGACGGCGGTGGCGCCTCGGACAAGAACGCCTCGTCCGACGGCACCACGACCGTCAAGGTCGGCATCATCCCCATCGTCGACGTCGCACCGGTCTACCTCGGCCAGCAGAAGGGCTTCTACGCCAAGCGGGGACTGAAGCTCTCCATGACGACAGCTCAGGGCGGCGCGGCCATCGTGCCGGGCGTCGTCTCCGGCCAGTTCCAGTTCGGCTTCAGCAACATGACGAGCCTGATGATCGCCCAGTCCAACAACGTGCCCGTGCAGGCCATCGCCAACGGCGTCGCCTCAACAGGCGTGGCGGGCAAGGACTTCGGCGCCATCACGGTGAAGAAGGGCAGCTCCATCAAGTCGGCCAAGGACCTCGAAGGCAAGAAGGTCGCCGTCAACACGGTGAAGAACATCAACGAGACGGCGGTGCGCGAGTCGGTGCGCAAGGCCGGCGGGGACCCGTCCCAGGTGAAGTTCGTCGAGCTCGCCTTCGACCAGATGCCCGCCGCCCTGGACAGCGGGCAGATCGACGCCGCGATGGTGGTCGAGCCGGCGCTCGCCACGGTCAAGAGCCAGGGCGGCACGGAGATCGCCTCGTCCCTGGTCGACGTCGCGCAGAACCTCACCGTCGCCATGTACTTCACCTCGGCGCAGTACGCGCAGAAGAACCCCGGCGTGGTGAAGAAGTTCCAGGAGGCCACGGCCGAGTCCCTGGCCTACGCCGACGCCCACCCGGACGAGGTCCGGCAGATCGTCACCACGTACACGAAGATCCCCGCCGCGGTGCTGGAGAAGGTGACGCTGCCCAAGTGGCCGGCCGAACCGAATCGCGCCTCGATCGAGACGCTGGAGAAACTGGGCGCGCAGGACGGCCTGTTCAAGACGGAGCCCGACCTGGACAAGCTGCTCCCGTGAGGGGAACGAACACCGCGCTGGGCGCCGCCGGGCTCGCGGCCTTCCTCGCCCTGGGCGAGGCGGTGCCGCGGCTCGGCCTCGTCAAGGAGCAGTACTTCCCGCCGACGAGCCGGATCGCGGGCGCGCTGCGCGAGGAGTTCGCCGACACCGCCTTCTGGACCGCGCTCGGTGACACCCTCACGGGCTGGGCGCTCGGCCTGGCGATCGCGGTGAGTGCCGGGATCCTGGCCGGCGTGCTGGTCTCGGTCGTGCCCCATCTGCGCGAGGCCACCGCCTCGACGGTCGAGTTCCTCCGACCCATTCCCTCCGTCGCACTGATCCCGCTGGCCGTCCTCCTGTACGGCACCGGTCTGCGCTCGGTCCTGCTGCTCGTGGTCTACGCGGCCTTCTGGCAGGTCCTCGTCCAGGTCCTGTACGGCGTCCAGGACGTCGACCCGGTCGCCGACGAGACGGCCCGCTCGTACGGACTCGGCACCTGGGCGCGGGTGCGGCACGTGCTGTGGCCGACGGCGCTCCCCTATGTCATGACGGGCGTCCGGCTGGCCGCGGCGGTGGCGCTCATCCTCACCGTGACCGCCGAACTCGTCATCGGCGCACCGGGGCTGGGAGCCCGCATCGCGGTCGCGCAGACCTCGCAGGCGGTGCCCGAGATGTACGCACTGATCGTGGTGACCGGTCTGCTCGGGCTGCTGATCAACGTGGGTGCCCGCACGGTGGAACGGCGGGCGCTGGCCTGGCACCAGTCGGTGCGCGGGGAGGTGACGGTGTGAGCGAGGTACCCGTCGGCCGGGCACGGCCGGGAACCTGGCGCAGGGTCCTGCTCCGACTGCTGTACGCCGTCGCCCTGCCCGTGCTCCTGGTCGTGCTCTGGTGGTTCGCGTCCGACGACAGCACCGACGTCTACTGGCCGCCGCTGCGCACCATCCTGAAGACCTTCCCCGACGTCTGGACCGGCGAACGGCTCCGCGGCGACCTGCGGCCCAGCCTGCTGCGGCTGTTCGGCGGCTACACGGCGGCGGCCGTCGCCGGGGTGGCGCTCGGCACGCTCATCGGCTCCTACCGCCGGGTGCGGGCCGTGTGCGAACCGGTCCTGGAGTTCCTGCGGGCGATCCCGCCGCCCGTCCTCGTCCCGGTCATCATGCTGTTCGCGGGCATCGGCGACGGCATGAAGGTCGCCGTGATCGCGAGCGGCTGTGTCTGGCCGATCCTGCTCAACACGGTCGAGGGCGTACGGGCGGTCGACTCCGTGATGGCGGAGACGGCACGTTCGTACGGCATCACGGGCGCCGCCAGGCTGCGCGCCCTGGTGCTGCCGGCGGCGAGCCCGCAGATCTTCGCCGGACTGCGTCAGGCCCTGTCCATCGGGATCATCCTCATGGTCATCAGCGAGATGTTCGCGGCCAGCAACGGCCTCGGCTTCACCATCGTCCAGTTCCAGCGCGGTTTCGCCATCCCCGACATGTGGACCGGGATCCTCGTCCTTGGCCTGCTCGGCTTCGTCCTCTCGGTCGTCTTCCAGCTGATCGAACGCCGGGTGCTCGGCTGGTACCACGGTCTGCGCGCGTCCTCCCGGCGGTCACCGTGATGCTCGCGAAAGGGCGGTCCATGCAGGAGCTTCTGGTCGTCTCCGGCCTGCGGAAGGTCTACGAGGGGCAGGGCCGCCGGGTGGAGGCGGTTCGCGATCTCACGTTCACCGTCGCGGCGGGCGAACTCGTCTGCCTGGTCGGCCCGTCGGGGTGCGGCAAGACCACGCTGCTGAAGTGCGTGGGCGGACTGCTGGCGCCGACGGCGGGCGAGGTGTCGCTGGCCGGCAGCCCGGTCTCGGGTCCGCCGCCCGGGATGGCGTTCGTGTTCCAGGAGTACGGGCGCAGCCTCTTCCCGTGGATGCGGGTCCGCGAGAACGTCGGGCTGCCCCTGAAGCAGAAGGGGCTGAGCAAGCAGCGGCGCCGCGAACTGGTCGCGGACGCGCTGGAGTCGGTCGGGCTCACGGACGCCGCGGGCGCCTATCCCTGGCAGTTGTCCGGTGGTATGCAGCAGCGCGTGGCCATCGCGCGCGCACTGGCCTACGAACCGGACGTGCTGCTGATGGACGAGCCCTTCGCGGCGGTCGACGCGCAGACGCGTGCCGATCTGGAGGACCTGGTGCGCGGGCTGTGGCGGCAGCGCGGGATCACCGTCCTGTTCGTCACGCACGACATCGACGAGGCCGTCTACCTCGGGCAGCGGGTGCTGATCCTGTCCGGCTCCCCCACGGTCGTCCAGGAGCAGTTGAAGGTCGATCTGCCGGACGAGCGGGACCAGTTGCACACACGGGTCTCCCCGCGCTTCGCCGAACTGCGCACCCATGTGTACGAGCAGATCCAGGCGGCGAAGCGCGGGGAGCCGGACGACCTCAGGAAAGATACGCCTCCACTTCGCTGAGCTGGGCCGCGGGCCAGCCCGTGTTGGCGGTCACCTGGATGCGCAGATGGCGCAGGTTCGTGCCGGCGGGCAGCGTCACGGTGACGGTGTTGCCGGTCGCCGGGTCGAAGCGGTAGGCCTTGGACGCCACGACCGTGGAGTACGCCGATCCGTCGGTGCTGCCCAGCACGGACAGGGTCTGGGTGCGGGCCTGCCAGGCGGACGCGGGCGGCACCTTGAGGACGAGACGGCGGGTGGCGAAGGTGGAGCCCAGATCGGTCGTCCAGGACTGCGGGAAGGCGTTGTTGGTGGATTCCCAGTAGCTGTTCGCGTCGCCGTCGACGGCCTTCGCGGGCGTGTAGACGTCCTGCGAACCGGTGGCGGTGGCCGGGCGTCCCTCGGCGAGATTGCGTGCCGGATCGGGGTCCGGGTTCCCGGTGCCGGGCTGGGGCCAGGTGGAGCAGTCGTTCCAGGTCGAGTCCCAGCCGGAGTTGCCGCCGCCGTCGGTCAGGGCGAAGGTGCCGGAGCCGGTCGGGTAGGGGCAGTTGTAGATGCCCGCCGAGCCGACGCCGGTGGCCTTGACGTTGCTGAATCTCGCGGCGCCCTGGGACTCGGTCTGGACGACCACCGTGCCGGTCCGGTCGACCGTGGCGCCGTCGACCCTGATGTTCTTCGTCGCGTATCCGCGCCCGCCGCCGGACACGAACTCGAAGGCGCTGTACGGGCTGTCGGTGATCGTCGTGCCGGTGATGTCGACGGTCGCCTCGATGGCGCTGTCGTAGGAGTCGACGCGCAGCGCGCCCATCGGATGGTTCCAGTTGGGGTTGATCGCACCCGTGCGGACGAGGGTGTTGCCGGAGACGGTGATGGTTCCGGCGAGCGGGGAGAACGGGTCGAGGAACTTCTGGTTGGAGATGGCGATGCCGCTGCCGAGGGCGTTGGTGTCGGAGACGAGGTTGTTCCTGACGGCGATGTCGGTGCCGCCGTAGACAGCGATGCCGTTGGCGAGGTTCGGCTGGCTGATGGTGTTGTTCTCGAAGCTGCTGTCGGTGTCGGGCGCGTACAGCGACCACATGGCGAGTGCGTCGTCGCCGTTGTTGCGCAGGAAGTTGTTGCGGACGCGGACTCCGCGCGCGTTGCCGTTGAGGTTGAGTCCGTCGGCGGTGGTGTCGAGGATGCGATTGTTCTCGACGACGAGGTTGTCGTTGTTGCCGGTCAGCCACAGGCCGACCTTGAGGTGCTGGAGCCACATCCCGGAGACGCCGGAGCCGGGGCCGAGCGAGCCGTTGACGAAGTTGTCCGGGTCGGAGTCCACGCGTTCGGTGACCTCGCCGATGACGGCGAAGTCCTTGAGGTGGACGCCGCCCGACGAGCTCGTCTGGTCGATGAAGCGCGAGGTGCGGACGACGGAGTACCAGCTGCCGGCGCCCTGGAGGGTGACGTTCTGGACGCCGCTCAGCGAGGACGTGATCCGGTAGTCGCCCGGCGGGATCCAGACGACGCCGCCCCGCGCCGCGGAGATCGCGTCCCGGAAGGCCTGGGTGGAGTCGCCCTGGCCGCCGGGGTCCGCGCCCTTGTCGGTGACGGACACCGATCCCGCGGGCCGGGCGCCCGCCGCCGCGACCTGCTCGAAGTCGGCGACGTCCACGGTGACCTGGGTGGACGTCGCCTGGAAGGCGACCTTGTCGCCCGCCTGCACGTTCTGCCCGAGCAGCAGGCGCGCGTTGTCGAACAGGTGGTGCGTCTTGGCGCCCGCGATCCAGGGGGTGTCGACGTAGGAGTACTTGGAGGTGACGGGGAGCGTCCTGGAGATCTTCGTGCCGTTGACGTACACGTCCAGCGAGCCCGACTGGCCGTCGGGGACGCTGTAGGAGACGTTCACCGCGTTGGCGGCCCGTGGCACGGTGAACTCGACGCGCCGGCCGGCGGTCAGCCGTACGGCCTGCCGTCCGGACGCCTCCGAGGCCAGGGTGCCCTGGGTGTGGTCCGGGCCGATCCTCGTGCCCGTGGAGCTCGCGGACTCGGCCTCCACGGAGGTGAAGGGCAGGTCGGCGCCCGCCGCCGCCACGGCGGAGTGGGCGGCGGTGGCGCTGAGCAGGCCCGCGGTGAGCGCGACGGCGGCGGCGCAGGCCAATGGCATGCGCCTGACAGTTCTGTTCCTGTGCATGTGCTGATCCCTTCGAGGTGGGGGTGCGGGGACAGCGGTGCGCCGTCCGGCGGCCTCAGGCGCGCAGCCAGGCCGCCGTGTCCTGCGGAAGCAGCCCGTCCGCGTCGAGCGGACCGCTGCCCAGCAGCAGGCGGGTGTGCGGGGGGAGGGCGACGGGTCGGGCGGTGAGGTTCACGACGCAGAGCAGCCCGTCGGTGCGGGCGAAGGCGAGGACGCCGTCGGGTGCGGGCAGCCAGTTGAGCGGTCCGTCGCCGAAGCCCCGTTCGCCGCGGCGGATGCGGAGCGCCGCGCGGTAGAGGCTCAGCATCGACCCGGGGTCCTCGGCCTGGCGGTCGGCCGCGTACGCAGGCCAGTCGGCGGGCTGCGGCAGCCACGGTTCGCCGCCGAAGCCCGCGTGGGGTGCCCCGGCGGTCCAGGGCAGCGGCACCCGGCAGCCGTCCCGGCCCGGGTCGGTGCCCCCGGAGCGGAAGTGCATCGGGTCCTGGATGCTGGCCGTCGGCAGTTCCACCTCGGGCAGGCCGAGTTCCTCGCCCTGGTAGAGGTAGACGGAGCCGGGCAGGGCGAGCGAGAGCAGGGCCGCGGCCCGCGCCCGCCGGGTGCCGAGGGCGAGGTCGGTCGGGGTGCCGAAGGCCTTGGTGGCGAAGGCGAAGGCGGTGTCGGTGCGGCCGTAGCGGGTGACGGTGCGGGTCACGTCGTGGTTGCACAGCACCCAGGTGGCGGGCGCGCCGACCGGGGCGTGCTCGGCGAGGGTCTCGTCGATGGAGGTGCGCAGCCGTGCCGCGTCCCAGGGGCAGGACAGGAAGGAGAAGTTGAAGGCGGTGTGCAGTTCGTCGGGGCGCAGATAGCGGGCGAAGCGCTCGGTGTCGGGCAGCCAGACCTCGCCGACGAAGACGCCGTCGTAGGCGTCGGCGACCGCGCGCCAGGAGCGGTAGATGTCGTGGAGTTCGTCGCGGTCGACGAACGGGTTCGGATCGCGGCCCTCGACGAAGTCGGGCAGCTCCGGGTCCTTGGCGAGCAGCGCGGCCGAGTCGATGCGCACGCCCGCGACGCCCCGCTCGAACCAGAAGCGCAGGATCTCCTCGTGCTCCTGACGGACGGCGGGGTGCGCCCAGTTGAGGTCGGGCTGCTCGGGGGTGAACAGGTGGAGGTACCAGTCGCCGTCGGGGAGCCGGGTCCAGACGGGTTCGGCGGAGCCGGCGAACTGGGACGGCCAGTCGTTGGGCGGGACGTCGCCGTGCTCGCCGCGTCCGGGACGGAAGTGGAACAGCTCGCGTTCGGGGCTTCCGACGGGGGCGGCCCGGGCGGCCCGGAACCAGGGGTGCTGGTCGGAGACGTGGTTGGGCACGATGTCGACGAGGGTGCGGATGCCGAGTTCCCGTGCCTCGGCGATGAGCTTCTCCGCCTCGGCGAGCGTCCCGAAGGCCGGGTCGATGGCACGGTAGTCGGCGACGTCGTAGCCCCCGTCGGCCATCGGTGAGAGGTACCAGGGGTTGAACCACAGGGCGTCCACACCGAGTTCGGCGAGGTACGGCAGTCTGGCGCGCACGCCCGCGAGGTCTCCGGTGCCGTCGCCGTCGCCGTCCGCGAAGCTGCGGACGTACACCTGGTAGATGACGGCGGAGCGCCACCAGTCGCTTCGCGTGCGGGCAGGGGAAGGCTGTCCCACGGTGAATGCCTTTCTGGAGGGGGTGTCGTCAGCCCTTCGTGCTGCCCGCGCTGATCCCGGCGATGATGTGCCGCTGGAACACCAGGAACATCGCGACCATGGGGATGCTCGCGATCACCATCGCGGCGATGAGGACGGTCAGCGGGATGTTCTGGGACAGCTGGACGAGTGCCACGCTGATGGGCTGTTTGTCGGTGTCGGAGAAGACCATCAGCGGCCACAGGAAGTCCTGCCAGACGGCGACCAGGGCGAAGATCGACACGACTCCCAGGACGGGACGGGACATCGGCAGCACGATCGACCACAGCGTGCGCAGCCGTCCGGCGCCGTCGATCTCGGCGGCCTCCAGGACATCGCGCGGAATCTGGTCGAAGAAGCGCTTGAGCAGGTAGAGGTTGAAGGCGTTGGCCACGGCGGGCAGCCAGATGCCGAGCGGGTCGTTGAGCAGGCTGGTGTGGATCAGCGGCAGGTCCGCGACGGTCAGGTACTTCGGGACCACGAGCGCCTGCGCGGGGACCATCAGGGTGGCGAGGATGCCGCCGAGGATCACCCTGCCGAAGGCGGGCCGCAGTTTGGACAGGGCGTACGCCGCCGCCGTGCAGAACACGAGTTGCAGCAGCCAGGCCCCCGTGGCCTGCACCACCGTGTTCCACAGGTGGGTGGGCAGGTCCATCAGGTCCCACGCGTCGGTGTAGCCGCTCAGGTGCCACGCGTGCGGTACGAGGGTCGGCGGGGTCCGCACCACCTCGTCCGGCGACTTCATGGCGCCGGTCACCATCCAGTACACGGGGAAGAGGAAGGCGAGCGCGAACAGCAGGACGACGCCCGTGAAGACGGTCCAGTAGACGGCCCGGCCGCGCGGACGGGCCAGGGTGAGCGGCGAGACCAGCGTACGAACGCTCATGCGTCCTCCCCGGTGGAGCGCGTCAGCCGCAGATACACCGCGGAGAAGACGCTGAGCAGCGCAAGGAGCATGACGCTCAGGGCGCACGCCCCTCCGAAGTCGTTGTAGAGGAAGGCGTACTTGTAGATCAGGTAGAGCACCGTGACCGTCGCGTTCTCCGGGCCCCCGCCGGTGATCACGAACGGCTCGGTGAAGACCTGCATGGTCGCGATGATCTGAAGGAGCATCAGCATGAGGATGACGAACCGGGTCTGCGGGATCGTCACATGGCGCACCCGCTGCCAGATGTTCGCGCCGTCCAGTTCGGCCGCCTCGTACAGCTCGCCGGGGATGCTCTGGAGCGCGGCGAGATAGATGAGGACGGTGCCGCCGAGGTTGGCCCAGGTGGCGACGATCACCAGGGAGACGAGGGCGGTGTCGGCGCCGTTGGACCAGTTCGAGGTGGGCAGGTGCGCGAACCGCAGCGCCTCGTTGGCGAGGCCGGCGCCGGGATCGTAGAACCACTTCCACAGCAGTGCGCTGACCACCGGCGGGATCATCACCGGCAGATAGACGACGACTCTGAAGAAGGCCTTCGCGTGCCGCAGTTCATTGAGGACGAGCGCCATCAGGAAGGGGACGGCGAAGCCGATGAGCAGAGCGAGCAGGGTGAAGGTCAGGGTGTTGCGCCAGGCCGCGCCGAACTCTGGGTCGTGGAAGACCCGCGTGAAGTTGGCGGTGCCGACCCATTCGCCGCCGGAACCGGGCGTGTACTTCTGGAAGGCGATCACCACCGCACGGATCGCCGGGTACCAGGAGAACAGGGCGAAGCAGAGCAGTCCGCCGATCAGGAAGGCGTACGCCCGGGACTGGTCGGCCAGGCGCCGGCGCCACGTTCCCCCGGTCCGGCGCCCGGCCCGGCGCGGCTCCCCCTCCGGCACGCCGAGGACGGCCGGAGGGGGTGCCGCGGGCTTCGATGCGGTCTTCATGGACGCGGTCAGCCCCGGGCCAGGATGGAGTCGATCTTGCCGGAGGCGTCCTTCAGCAGCTGGTCGACGTCGGCGTCCTTCTTGGTGAGGACCGCGGAGACGGCACCGTCGAGGACGGAGTAGATCTGCTGGGCCTGCGGCGGCTCGATCTTCATCTGGAGGCTCTGGTTGCCGTCGAGGAAGGCCTGGTAGTTCTCGACGGGGACGTTGGCGTTGGCCTTCTTGACCTCCTGGTCCTTGGCGTCCGCGGCGCCGGTGAACAGGCGCGGCTCGGGCAGGCCGACCGGCGCGTCGTTCCGCTTGGCGCGGGCGTAGTCGCCGAGGAAGCCCTTGCCGGGGGTCAGGAACATGTGGTCGAGCCACTTCAGGCCGGCCCGGATCTGCGCCGGGGTGTCCTTCTTGTTGAACATGTAGCCGTCGCCGCCGATGAGCGTGCCCTTGCCGCCCGGCATCGGGGCGAGCGCCAGGTCCTTGTAGTTGCCGCCCTTCTCCTTGACCAGGATCGGGATGTTGTCCGGGGCGGAGAGGTACATGCCGAGCTTTCCGGAGCCCATCATCTGCTGCACGTCGTTGATGACGAGGAGCTGCTTGCTGCCCATGGAGTTGTCGCTCCAGCGCATGTCCTTGAGGTTCTGCAGGACGGCCTTGCCCTCGGGGGTGTCGATGTTCGCCTTCTTGCCGTCGGCGCTCACCACGTCACCGCCCTGCGAGTAGAGCTCGGCGGTGAAGTGCCAGCCTCCCTGGTTCTGCGCGCTGTAGTCGGCGTAGCCGACGGTGCCCTTGCCGAGCGCGGCTATCTTCTTGGCGTCGGCGCGCAGCTCCTCCCAGGTCGCCGGGGGCTTGTCGGGGTCGAGGCCCGCCTGCGCGAAGAGCTTCTTGTTGTAGATCAGGCCCATCGAGTAGCCGGTGCGGGGAACGCCGTAGATCTTGCCGTCGACGGTGTAGATGTCACGCAGCTGCTGCTGGATGGTGCTGTAGCTCTTGAGCTCCTTGACGTAACTGGTGATGTCGGCGGCCTGGTTGACGTCGACCACGTGCTTCGCGTCGGTGAAGTACGTGTAGAACACGTCCTCCATCTGGCCGCCGGCCAGCTTGGCGTCGAACGTCTTGGGGTCCTGGCACGGGAACGCGTCGTGCGTGACGACGTCGATGTCCGGGTTGGCCTTCTCGAACGCCTTGACGTCGGCCTCGAAGAACGAACGGTCGACCTTGGCGCTCTTGGGCGGCATGCAGTTGACCGTGATGCGGGTCTTGCCACCCGCGGATCCGTCGTCGTCGCTTGAGCCGCAGGCCGTGATCGCGGTCAGGGCGAGGGCGGAGGCCATGAGCGTGGTACTGGTGCGGCGGAACCCGGGACTTCTCATCGGTGGACCCCTCTTGGGCAGGCGCAGGGAAGGCCCACGGCGCCGTACCCGAGTGGTGCGGCGTCCGTGTCTGGCGCCGCACACTCAAGCACCACCGACATTGCGGCGCAAGATCTCGCGCAGAATCTGTAATTATTCGACAGCCACGTGGCTCTCAGTCGCGAGGTACTTGCGCAGTGGACCCTCGCACCACCAACTCCGGCTCGAACAGCAGCTCTTCGGGAGTGACACTGGTCCCGCCGATCTGCGCGTTCAGCAGTTCCACGGCCGCCCTGCCCATCGCCTCGATGGGCTGGCGGACGGTGGTCAGCGGCGGCTCGGTGCAGTTCATCAGCGCGGAGTCGTCGTAGCCGACGACGGACACCTGCGCCGGCACGTCGAGCCCCTTGCGCCGGGCGGCCCTGACGACACCGAGCGCGAGCGGGTCGCTGGCGCAGATGAAACCGGTGACCCCGCGGTCGATGAGCCGGGAGGCCGCCGCGTGCCCGCCCTCGATCGAGAACATGGCGCGGGCGATGTGCTCGTCGGGCAGATCGGGGGCGAGTGCCCGCGCCGCCGCCAGCTTGCGGCCCGAGGGGATGTGGTCGGCGGGTCCGAGCACGAGGCCGATCCGCTCGTGCCCGAGCGAGACGAGGTGCCGCCAGGCCTGTTCGACCGCCACGGCGTCGTCGCAGGACACGCCGGGGAAGCCGAGGTGCTCGATGGCGGCGTTGACCAGCACCACCGGGATGTTGCGGTCCGCGAGCTGCCGGTAGTGGTCGTGCGGGGCGTCGGCCTGCGCGTACAGGCCGCCGGCGAACACCACGCCGGAGACCTGCTGCTGGAGCAGCAGGTCCACGTAGTCCGCCTCGGAGACCCCGCCCTTGGTCTGCGTGCACAGCACCGGGGTGAGGCCCAGTTGTGCGAGTGCCCCGCCGATCACCTCGGCGAACGCCGGGAAGATCGGGTTCTGGAGCTCGGGCAGGACGAGGCCGACGAGCCGGGCACGCTCGCCGCGCAGTTGGGTGGGCCGCTCGTAGCCGAGGACGTCCAGCGCGGACAGCACCGCCTGCCGGGTGGCCTCGGACACCCCGGGTTTGCCATTGAGGACCCGGCTGACCGTGGCCTCACTGACCCCGACCTTCTTCGCCACCTGAGCAAGTCGTCGCGTCATGCGCGCAAGAATAGCGCAAGAAATGCAAACGGTTTGCGTGGAGGGGGCGGATGCCGGTCCGGCGGAGCCGCCTCGGCTCCGGGCCTCCCACGGGGCGGGCTACCGGCTCAGCGAGCGGCCCACAGCCCGCGGACGTGCCCGAGGTGACGTGTCATCACCTCGCGCACGGCGGCCTCGTCACGGGCGAGCAGCGCGTCGAGGAGCTCCAGATGCTCCTCCGCGGACGCCTCCAGACGGCCGCTCTCGGCCAGGGCGTTCAGGCCGTAGAGCCGGGAGCGTTTGCGCAGGTCGCCGACGACCTCGACGAGATGGGCGTTGCCGGCGAGCGCCAGCAGGCCCAGATGGAAGCGGGTGTCCGCCTCCACGTAGGCGACGAGGTCGCCGGCCGCCGCCGCGGTCACGATCTCCCGGGCGGCCGGGCGCAGGGCGTCCAGGGACACCGGGTCGGCGCCGGCGGCCAGCCCCACCGTGGTGGGGATCTCGACGAGCGAGCGGATGTGGGTGTACTCGTCGAGCTGCCGCTCGGAGACGACGGTGACCCGGAACCCCTTGTTGGGCACCGTGTCGACCAGGCCCTCCTTGGCGAGATCGAGCATCGCCTCCCGCACCGGCGTCGCCGACACCCCGAAGCGGGCGGCCAGCGTGGGCGCCGAGTAGACCTCTCCGGCGCGCAGTTCACCGGCGATCAGCGCGGCCCGCAGCGCGTCGGCGACGCGCTCGCGGTAGCTGCTCTTCTTCCCGCCGAGCGTGGGCAGGACGGGAGCGGCGGAGGGTGCGCTGCTGCGCCGGTCGGCCATGGGTTCTCCTCGTACGGGCCGAGCGTCCTCCGCCGGCTGGTGCCATGTCACGTACTACGCCCCCAGTATCTACGCGGCGGCGGGTGCCGCGACGGCGAGGGGCCCTCTTCACAGGACGAAGCCCGCCGGGAAGGGGTCGGTGGGGTCGAGCAGGTACTGGGCCGTTCCCGTGATCCAGGCGCGGCCCGTGAAGCTGGGCAGCACCGCGGGGATCCCGGCGACCTCGGTCGTGGCGAGCAGCCGTCCGGTGAAGCTGGTCCCGATGAAGGACTCGTTCACGAACTCGGTGTGCAGCGGGAGTTCGCCGCGGGCGTGCAGCTGGGCCATGCGCGCGCTGGTCCCCGTGCCGCAGGGCGAGCGGTCGAACCAGCCGGGGTGGATCGCCATCGCGTGCCGCGAGTGACGCGCGGTGGCTCCGGGCGCGTACAGATGGACGTGGTGGCAGCCCCGGATCGACGGATCCTCGGGGTGCACGGGTTCGCCCTCGGCGTTGATGGCGTCCATCAGCGACAGGCCCGCCTTCAGGATGTCGTCCTTGCGCGCCCGGTCGAAGGGCAGCCCGAACTGCTCCAGCGGCAGGATCGCGTAGAAGTTGCCACCGTACGCGAGGTCGTAGGTCACCGTGCGGCCGTCGGCGAGGGTGGCCTTGCAGTCGAGGCCGACGGAGAACGACGGCACGTTCCTCAGCGTGACCGCGCGGGCCGCGCCGTCCTCGACCGCCACCTCGGCCACGACGAGGCCCGCCGGCGTGTCGAGCCTGATCGTCGTGACCGGTTCGACGACCTCGACCATGCCGGTCTCCACGAGCACGGTGGCCACCCCGATGGTGCCGTGCCCGCACATCGGCAGGTAGCCCGAGACCTCGATGTAGATCACGCCGTAGTCGCAGTCGGGCCGGGTCGGCGGCTGGAGGACGGCCCCGCTCATCGCCGAGTGGCCCCGCGGTTCGTTCATCAGGAGCTGTTTGATGTCGTCGCGGTGTTCGCGGAAGTACAGCCGCCGCTCGTTCATGGTGGCGCCGGGGACCGTGCCGATCCCTCCGGTGATCACCCGGGTGGGCATGCCCTCGGTGTGCGAGTCGACGGCGTGCAGGACGAGTGTGCTGCGCATGGCTCTCCTCGGGGTCGGGGCTCAGCCGTGGGCGCGGACGAGTCCGGCGGCGACGGCCTGCTCGGTGGCGGAGCGCACGGCGGCCTCCTGCTCGGGCAGCAGCGGGACGCGCGGCGGACGGACCGGGCCGCCGTGGCGGCCGACGACGTCCATCGACAGTTTGATCGCCTGCACGAACTCGACCCGGGAGTCCCAGCGCAGCAGCGGGTGCAGCAGGCGGTAGAGCCGGCCCGCGGTGTCGAGGTCGCCGTCGACGGCGGCGCGGTAGAGCTCGACGCTCGCCGCGGGCAGCGCGTTCGGGTAGCCGGCCACCCAGCCCTTCGCCCCGGCGACGGCGAGCTCCAGCAGGACGTCGTCGGCCCCGATCAGCAGATCGAGCTCCGGGGCGAGTTCGGCGATCCGGTAGGCGCGCCGCACGTCTCCGGAGAACTCCTTGACGCCCTGGACGAATCCGGCGGCGTGCAGCTTGGCGAGCAGTTCGGGCACCAGGTCGACCTTGGTGTCGATCGGGTTGTTGTACGCGACGACCGGCAGGCCCGCCTCGGCGACCGCCTCGTAGTGGGCGAGGACGGACCGCTCGTCGGCGCGGTAGGCGTTCGGCGGCAGCAGCATCACGGCCCGGCAGCCCGCGTCCTTGGCCTGCTCGGCCCAGCGGCGTGCCTCGGCGGAGCCGTAGGCGGCGACGCCGGGCATCACACGTTCGCCGCCGATCGCCGCGACCGCGGTCTCGACGACCTTGGCGCGCTCCTCGGGCGTGAGCACCTGGTACTCCCCGAGCGAGCCGTTCGGTACGACGCCGTCGCAGCCGTTCTCGACGAGCCAGGCGCAGTGGTCGGCGAACTTCGCGTAGTTCACGGAGAGGTCGTCGTTCAGCGGGAGCGCGGTGGCGACGAGGACTCCGCGCCAGGGACGGTTCTCGGTGGAGGTCATGAACAGGTCCTCTCTCTGTACGGTGTGACATTTCACTGACTCTCGGGCCCATGGGTCGCCCGCGGCCGTCTTCCTGGGCACCGGCGGGCGGCGGAGCGCCGCCGGAAGCCGGCTCTCGGGCTGCTGACCCGCGCGGGATGACGGCGGCTCACCTGCCGTGGTCCACCCCCGGATCACCGCCACGGGCTTCCCCCGGCTCTCCGTCACGGTCTTCGTGCGGCTCACCGTCGTGGGCCTTCTGCGGCTCGCCGCCGTGCGCCTCTTGTGCCTCACCACCGCGATCCACCCCCGGATCACCGCCACGGGCTTCCCCCGGCTCTCCGCCGCGGTCCTCCTGTGGCTCGCCCGCCCGGGCGAGAACTCCGAGCGGCACCGGCCGGGCCAACAGCCGCCGTGCGGGGGTCTGTTCGCACGCGGCGAGTCCCGCGACGGCGGGTTCGCACATCCGGCCCTGGCACCAGCCCATCCCGGCACGGGTGAGCAGCTTCACCGTCCGGACGTCACCCGCGCCGAGTTCCGCGACGGCCGTGCGGATCTCCCCGGCGGAGATCTCCTCGCAGCGGCACACGACGGTGTCGTCGGTGACCTGGTCCGTCCAGTGCGCCGGGGGCGCGTACAGGGTGCCGAGCAGCGTGGAGAACGCCCGCAGGCGCCTGCGGGACCTCGCCGCCGGGGCCCACTCCCGCGGGTCGGGCACCCGGCCGGTCAGGCGGGCGGCGATCGAGCGGCCCGCGATGTGTCCCTCGGCGAGGGCCAGCGCCGAGCCGCCGACACCGGTGGTCTCGCCGGCCGCCCACACACCCGGCACATCGGTGCGCTGCTCGTCGTCGGCGTACACCCGCAGTCCCTCGACGCGGCAGCCGAGCGACTCGGCGAGGTCGGTGTGCGGCAGCATGCCGTGCCCGACGGCGAGCGTGTCGCACGGGATGCGCCGTTCGCTGCCGGCCGCGACCCGCCCCTCGCCGTCGAGCGCGGCGACGGTCACGGCCTCGACCCGCCGCTCGCCGTGGGCCGCCACCACGGTGTGCCGGGGCATGAGCGCGACACGGTGCCGCAGGAGGCGGGCGGTGTACCCGGCGGCTTCGGCGACCTTGCCCGGCAGGGCTGCCAGCGCCCCGGCCCGGCGCGCGAACGCCCTGGGGTCGGCGGACTCGACGAGCGCGGCCACCTCGACGCCCGCCGCGGCCAGTCCGGTCGCCACGGGCAGCAGCAGCGGACCCGTCCCGGCGACGACGGCGGTCCGTCCCGGGACCACGAGTCCCTCCTTGAGCATGGCCTGCGCCCCGCCCGCGGTGACCACGCCGGGAAGCGTCCAGCCCGGAAAGGGCAGGACCTTCTCGTATCCGCCGGTGGCGAGGAGCACGGCGTCGGCGCGCACGGACTCGGACTCCCGCTGGTCGGGGCCGAGCAGGGCGTGCACGACGAAGCCGTCGGACCGCCTTTCCACGCACCACACATGACGGTCCGCCAGGTGTGCCACGGAATCCGCCGCGGCGAGCCCGTCGCGCAGCCTCTCCCAGGTGCGCCACTCGTGGTGCAGCGCCTGGGGCCGCAGCGCGCCCAGTGCGGCCGCGGGCCGACGGTAGAACTGTCCGCCCGCCCGCGCCGCCGAGTCGACGAGGGTGACGTGGATACCGCGGGAGGCGGCGGCCAGGGACGCGGCGAGGCCCGCCGGGCCGGCGCCGACGACGGCGAGGCGGGGGCGGTCAGTCATCGTGGCCCGTGCCCTCCTGCGTACGGATCTCGTCGCCGGGACGCACCGGGACCAGGCAGGCCCGCTGGTTGGGGCGGCCGTTGACGGTGACCAGGCAGTCGAAGCAGACGCCGATGCCGCAGAAGACGCCGCGTGGTCGGCCCGCGCCGCGTGTGCTGCGCCAGGACGTGACGCCCGCCGCCCACAGCGTGGCGGCCACGGTCCGGCCGGGGAGCGCCTCGATCTCCCGGCCGTCGAGGGTGACGGTGAAGGCGGGCTCCGGCCGGGCCCGGGCCAGTCGCAGCGGATTCACACGGCCTCCTCGGAAAAGCGGTCGGGCCGGAACGGGGTGAGGTCGAGGGCGGGTGCCGCGCCGGTCAGGACCTGCGCGATCAACTGCCCGGTGCCGGTGGCGAGTCCGATACCCGCCCCCTCGTGCCCGCAGGCGTGCAGGAGTCCGGGGACCCGGGGGTCGGGGCCGATCGCGGGCAGGTGGTCGGGCAGGTACGGCCTGAAGCCCAGGTAGGTCCGCAGCGCGCGGACCTCCGACAGGAAGGGGAAGAGCCGGGTCGCGCCCTCGGCCAGTGCCCGGACGACGGGCAGCGAGAACGAGCGGTCGAATCCGACCCGTTCGCGGCTCGCCCCGATCAGGACCGGCCCCGCCGCCGTCCCCTCGACGACGGGCGACGTCTGGAGGGCCGCCGAGTCGCTGGCCACGTCGGCGACGTAGTCGGCCGCGTACACCTTGTGGCGCACCCGGCGCGGCAACGGCTCGGTGACGAGGACGAATCCACGCCGGGGCAGCACGGGCAGCGGAGCGCCCGCGAGACCGGCCACGTCCGCGCCCCAGGTCCCGGCCGCGTTCACGACGGCCGGGGCGTGGATGTCGCCCCGGTCGGTCCGTACGCCGCGGACCGCTCCGGCCGGCGCGCGTAGCACCGCGGTCACGGTCCGCCCGGTGAGCACGCGCGCTCCCGAGGCACGTACGAGGTGGGCGGCGGCGAGGGCCGGCATCACCTGGGAGTCCTGCGGGTAGTGCACGGCGCCCGCCAGGTCCGGGGCCAAGTACGGCTCCAGGTCGTGGAGCCGGTCCGCCGCGACCGGGTCCGCCGTGACCCCGGCCGCCCGCTGGCCGTCCGCGAAGACCTCCAGGGCGGCCAGTTCCCGGGGTGTGGCGGCCACCACCACGCCGCCCTTGGCCTCGTACTCGACGGCCGGTCCGAGTCCGTCCTCCGCGGCGAGCTCGCCCCACAACCGCCCGGACAGCAGGGCGAGATCGAGTTCGGGTCCTGGCTCCTTGTCGGAGACCAGCAGGTTTCCCTCGCCGGCGCCGGTCGTGCCGCCGGTCACCGGGCCGCGGTCCACCACGGTGACGTCGAGGCCCGCGCGGGCCGCGTACAGCGCACAGGCGGCGCCGACCATTCCGGCTCCGACGACCACGACATCGCAGGCAACTGGCTTGGCCACGCCAGTACTATGTCACATACTTCTGTGCGCGCACAGGGTGCCGTGGAGAGGATCCCCACGGCACCCTCAGATCCTGCTCCCGGTCGCCGTGTCGGCCGACAGCCGCTGCGCCGCGTAGATCGGGACCACCGAGAGCAGGACGAGGACCGCCGCCACGACGTTGACGACCGGGGCCTGCTGAGGCCGTGTCATGTTGTTGAAGATCCAGATGGGCAGGGTCTCGATGCCGGGTCCCGCGGTGAACGTCGTCACCACGATCTCGTCGAAGGAGAGCGCGAAGGCGAGCATTCCGCCCGCGAGCAGGGCGGAACGCACCAGGGGGAAGGTGACGTCCGCGAAGGCCCGGAAGGTGTTCGCGCCGAGGTCCATGGCGGCCTCCTCGTACGATCCCGCGGTGCGCCGCAGCCTGGCCACCACGTTGTTGAAGACGACCACGATGCAGAAGGTGGCGTGTCCGACGATCACGGTGAACATGCCGAGGCCGACACCGAGGGGTTCGAGCACCGTACCGAAGGCCGAGTTGAGGGCGATGCCGGTGACGATGCCGGGCAGCGCGATCGGCAGGACGACCACGAAGGAGATCGCGTCGCGCCCGAAGAACCGGTGCCGGGCCACCGCGAAGGCGATCAGCGTGCCGAGCACCAGGGCGATGGCCGTGGCGCCGAGACCCGCCTTCACCGAGACCCACAGTGCCGCGCGGGCGCCCTCGTTCTGCCAGGCGGTCGACCACCAGTGGGTGGTGAGGCCGGGCGGGGGCCAGCTCGCGCTGCGGTCCGGGTTGAAGGAGTTGACCAGGACGAGCGCGAGCGGCACGTAGATGATCGCGAAGCCGAGCCCGGCGGCGACGCGCAGCGCGATGCGCGCGGGACGGGAGAGTTGCACTGCGGGCTCCTCAGAGGCTGCTCAGGGCGCCCGTGCGGCGCATCGCGAGCAGGTACACCACGATGACCACGACGGGGACCGTGCCGAGCGCGGCGGCCATGGGCAGGTTCAGTTCGATGTTGGAGTAGACGAGGTTGCCGATGAGCTGGGTCTTGCCGCCGACGATCTGCACGGTGATGTAGTCGCCGAGGCTGAGGGAGAAGGTGAAGACCGAGCCCGCCGCCACGGACGGCAGCACCATCGGCAGCACCACCGAGCGGAAGGTGCGCGCGGGGCGCCCGCCCAGGTCCGCCGACGCGTCGAGCAGGTTGTCGGGCAGCTGCTCCAGCGCCGTGTGGATCGGCAGGATCATGTACGGCAGCCACAGGTAGGTCAGGGCGATGACCGCCGCGGGAAGTCCGAAGCCGGGGCCGCTCAGCCCGAACGGCTCCAGCATCCAGTCGGCGAGTCCGCCCTGGGAGAGGATCAGCCGCCAGGCGTACACCTTGACGAGGTAACTCGCCCACAGCGGGGTGAGGATGGCGACGACGAGCAGCGGACGCCACTTGGGCCTGGCGATCCGGGCGGTGAAGAAGGCGACCGGGAAGGCGATCAGCGCGCACAGGGCGGTGACGGCGAGGGCGACGCCGATGCTGCGCAGGATCACCTGCCGGAAGACCGGCGTGGTGAACAGCTCGTGGAAGTTGTCGGTCGACCAGACCTTCACGACCTCGGAGGTGAAGGAGTCGGTCGTCCAGAACGCCGAGACGAACAGCACCGCCAGCGAGCCCAGGTAGAGCACGGCGAGCCAGAGCAGGGGCGCGGTCAGGAGCAGGGACAGCCTGAGCCGCGGCCGGCGGTGCAGGGTCCCGGCGAGCCGCCGGACGGGGGACCGTCCGGCGGTCTGCGCGGTGGAGGTCATGGGTGTCTCTCAGCCCTTGATCTCGGTCCAGGCCTGGACCCACTTCGCGTACGGGACGCACTTGACGTCGGTGCGGCCGTCGAGGCACTGCTCGATGGGCGTGTTCCAGAAGGCGATGTTCTTCCAGTAGCCCTCGTCGGCGGCGTGGAAGGTGTCGCAGAACGACTTGTCGCTGGTCTCGGCGCACGCCTCGGTGTTGGCCGGGGCCTCGCCGAAGTACTCGGCGACCTGGGCGTTCACCTTCGGCGAGATGATCCAGTCCATCCACTTGTACGCGCAGTTGGGGTGCTTGGCCTCGGCGGAGAGCATCCAGGTGTCGGACCAGCCCGTGGAGCCCTCCTTGGGCACGAAGGCCTTGACCTTGGCGCCCTCGTCCTGCGTGAGGTTGGCGATGACCTGCCAGGTCGTACCGATCACGGAGTCGCCGCTCTTGAACGCGGAGATCTCCTTGAGGTAGTCGCTCCAATACTCCCCCACGTTCGCGCTCTGCTTCTTCAGCAGGTCGACGGCCGCGTCGAACTGCTTCTGGTCGAGGGCGTACGGGTCCTTGATCTTCAGCTCGGGCCGGGCCGACTTCAGGTACAGCGCCGCGTCGGCGATGTAGATGGGCGAGTCGTACGCGGTCACGTGGCCCTTGTGCGCGGCGGCGTCGTCGAAGACGGCGGACCACGAGGTGGGGGCGGGCGTGACCTTCTCGGTGTTGTACATCAGCAGGTTGGCGCCCCGGCCGTGCGGAATGCCGTACATCTGGCCGTCGACGGAGTTCCAGCCGCCGTTCTTGAGGCCGCTGAACACGTTCTTGTAGTTCGGCACGAGGCCGGTGTTGACCGGGGCCGCGTCGCCGGAGGCGATGAGGCGCAGCGAGGCGTCGCCGGAGGCGGAGACGGCGTCGTACTGGCCGGTCTTCATCAGCTTGACCATCTCGTCGGAGCTGGCCGCGACCTTGGAGTTGACCTGGCAGCCGGTCTGCTTCTCGAAGTCGCTCACCCAGTCGACCTTCGGGTCGTTGGAGCCGTCCTCGACGTAGCCGGCCCAGGCGATCAGGTTGACCTGCCCCTCGGTCTTGCCGAGCTTCGTCTGCGCCTTCAGGTCGGGCGGGTTGAGTCCGGTGGACGAGGAGGAGCCGCCCGAGTCGGACGACCCGCAGGCGGTGGCCGCGAGGAGCACCGCGACGGCGGCGGCTGCTGGGAGGGTTCGGGTGAGGCGCACGACGTACTCCATACGTGACGGGGACTGAGCGTGGGGGTCAGCGGGGGTCGGGGACCTTGAAGGCGTGACGGCGGTGCCACTGGAGCCGGACCCGGGTGCCGCGCAGGGCGGCGACGTCCTCGGAGGAGGTCTCCAGGTTCTGCTGGAGGGCGGTGAGGCGTCCGCCCGCGTCGAGGTCCACGAGGAAGCGGGTGGAGTCGCCCAGGTAGACGACCTCGACGACGGTGCCCGTGGCGGTGGAGTGCTCCGGCTCGTCGGCTTCGGCGGACTCCTTGAGGACCCGGATCTTCTCGGGCCGGATGCTGTAGGTGCCGGGAGCGCCGACGACCTGCTCCGCCGAGGCCCCTTCGACGAGGTTGGAGGTGCCGACGAAGCCGGCGACGAAGCCGGTGGCGGGGCGTTCGTAGATCTCGGCCGGGGTGCCGACCTGTTCGATGCGGCCCTGGTTGAAGACGGCGATGCGGTCGCTCATCGTCAGGGCCTCCTCCTGGTCGTGGGTGACGAAGACGAAGGTGATGCCGACCTCGCGCTGGATCGCCTTGAGTTCGACCTGCATCTGCTCGCGCAGTTTGAGGTCGAGGGCGCCGAGCGGCTCGTCGAGCAGCAGCACCCGGGGGCGTCCGACGAGGGCACGGGCGAGTGCCACGCGCTGGCGCTGGCCGCCGGAGAGCTGGGCGGGGCGCCGCTTGCCGAACCCTTCGAGCCGTACGTCGGCGAGCGCTTTGCGGGCCCGCACCAGCCGCTCCGGCTTGGGCACCTTGCGCACCTTGAGGCCGTAGGCGACGTTCTGCTCGACGGTCATGTGCGGGAACAGGGCGTAGTCCTGGAAGACGGTGTGCACGTCCCTCTCGAAGGGGGCGAGGCCGGTGACCTCCTGTCCCGCCAGTTCGATGCGGCCGGCGGTCGGGGTCTCGAAGCCCGCGATCATCCGCAGCACCGTCGTCTTGCCCGAACCGGACGGGCCGAGCATCGAGAAGAACTCGCCGTCGGTGATGTCCAGATCGACTCCGGCCACGGCGGTCGTCTCTCCGAACGCCTTCCGCAGGCCCTGGAGCCGGATCGCCAATCCCTGCATGGGTGGGGAACCTTTCTGGTCCATGTCCACGTTCAAACACTGACCGGAAAGATATGAAGTCATAGTTCAAAGCTCAAGACCCCCTTAGAGTAAAGGTTGAGTCAACGCACAAGGTGGTGACCGTGAAGCAACACATGGGCGACGGTGTCCGCAGAGCCGTCTTCACACCCGTGGACAACCGCGCCCGGGTCGAGACGGTGGTCCGCAGGCTCGGCGACGCCATCGAGCTCGGACTGCTCGCCGACGGGGAGCAGCTGCCCGGCGAGATGGAGCTGGCCGGGCAGCTCGGCGTGTCCACGGTCACCCTGCGCGAGGCGCTGATGGCGCTGCGGCAGCAGGGACTGGTCACCACCCGCCGGGGCCGCGGCGGCGGCAGCTTCGTGTCGCTGCCCGAGGTCCCCGGCGAGGAGCGGCTGCTGGCCCGGCTGGCCGGCTGGAGCACCGAGGAGCTGCGCGATCTCGGTGACCACTGGGCGGCCGTGACGGGGGCGGCGGCCCGGCTCGCCGCACAGCGCACCGAACCGGCCGACCTCCAGCCGCTGCGACGCTCCCTGGAGGAGTTCACGTCCGCCGAGGACGCCGCCGCGCGCAGCCGTGTCTACGGCCGCTTCCACGTCGAACTCGCCGCCGCCGCGCAGTCCGCCCGGCTCACCCGCGAACAGGTCGCGCTCCAGACGGATGTGGGCGCACTGCTGTGTCTCGTGCTCGGGGACGACGAATATCGTGAAGAAGTCGCCGACCGTCACCGCTCCGTAATCTCGGCGGTGCAAGATGGGGCCCACGAATCGGCCAGAGCGCTGGCCGAGCGGTGCGTCCAGGACTCGACGGCGCGGCTCATCGCCCTCCGCCTCGCGATGCCGCGCACCGCGTCCGGTCCCCGTCCGCTGGAGGGCACCCATGAGCAGGAGCCCCGGCCAGGTCGGCGCCACGGCGACGCTTGACGCGACACCGCGGGCGGCCGTCGCCGCACAGGTCCGCTCCACGCTGGAGGCCGTCTTCGAGGCGGTCGCCGAGACCCGCGCCGACACCACGGCCCTGCTCACCCGGGTCGCCGCGCGCGGCGACCGGCCCGCCACCGTCGACCTGGCGGCACTGCGCCCGGGACTCCATCTGCGTCTCGCCCGGCAGGAGTTGGTGTCGGGCGCCGGGTTCGTCGCGGCGCCCGGGCTGCTCGCCGACGTACCGGCGTGGCTGGAATGGTGGCAGACGGGCCCCGACGGCGACGTACGACCGCTGCTGCTCGACCTCGACCCGCGGCACTCGGCGTACTCCGACTACACGCACTGGGACTGGTTCGCCCTCCCCCGCGACACCGGACAGCGCGCCGTCGCCGGGCCCTACGTCGACTACCTGTGCTCCGACGAGTACAGCCTGACGCTGTCCGCGCCCGTGCACGTGGAGGGTCGGTTCGTGGGGGTGGCCGCGGCCGACGTGTATCTCCGGCACTTCGAGGCGGCCGTGGTCCCGCTGCTCCAACGGCTCCCGGGTCCCGCCCACTTGGTGAACGCCCGCGGCCGGGTCGCCGCCTCCGCCGACCCCGACCACCTGGCCGGCTCCCTCACCCGGGGACCGGACTTCGGGGCCGTCCTCGCGGCCGGGCGGAGCGCGCGCTTCGAGCGGCTGCGGCTGGTGCCGTGCGACGGCGTACCGCTGGTGCTCGTGACACCGGCCGGCTGAGCGCTCAGACCGCCCGCAGCTCCGCCGCGCCGTTGCGCGTGGTGCGCGACTTGCGCGGCCCGCCGGCCGGCATGGACCGGGCCGCGTCCCGCAGGACCAGGGTCATCCGCGTGTACCCCATGTCCCGCAGGGTCTTGGGGGTGTCGTCGACGATCCGGCAGTCCGTGCGGCCCCAGCGGGGATCGGGGTGCACCAGGGGGCGTACGGCGCCGTCGTGCTCGACGGCGTCCGGGCCGACCGCGCGGATCCAGTGGGGCAGCCCGTGCCGGAAGGCGGCGTCCATGATGGGGTCCTGGGCGATCTCCCGGCGGATCGACTGGAGGCCGCGGTCCTGGCCGTGCCGCTCCACGGCCGCGGCGAAGTGCGCCAGCATCGGAAGACACCAGCTCGACTCGTGCTCGCCGAGAACCGTGCTCGCGTCCGGGTGAAACAGCACGAACCGGAGGAAGTTGTCACCCGGCATGGCCGTCGGATGGGCTCCCACACCGCCGAAAAGTGTCTCGAAGGCGGCGTTCGACAGGACGACGTCCCAGCGGTGGTCGAAGACGACGGAGGGGAACTGAACGGCTTCGAGGAGGGCTGCGTAGTCCTGGAGGTACGCCTGAGCTTCGACGGTCTCGGGGACAGGTCGCGGCTGGGACCGCTGCCTTCCTGCCTGGTACGCCATCGGGAGGTCACCCCTCTTGCCTCTGCGGCCTTCACGCGGCGCCCCGATCCTGCTGCCCAGGGCACAGGCGTGTCAACTATCGTGGCATTTGGCGACCGTTGACGGCTGAATCTCGCCACAGTTGTGGCGAGACCTGGATGCGAGTTCGACCGAGGGGCTAGTCTCCCGATGGTTCCTGACCTTCTTGAGAGCGACCTGTAGAGAGACGTAGGAGATCTGTCGGTGACGGATGGCTTCGAGGTTCCGGGCGCCACGGCGACGGTTCTGCTGCAGGCCGTCGTGACGCGGGTCAGCGACCTGGCCAACAGGCTCGGCGTGCAGCTCTCCGAAGTCTTCGACATCCAGCGCCTGTCCGCCGGTTCCGGCGTCCCCGAACCCGTGGTGAAGGCCCTGCTGAGCGGCCGCCACGCCGGAGAACCCGACCTCCAGGCCCGCTTCCTGCAACGGCTCGACCTGCTGCGCCGCACCCGCCTGAAGCCCAACGGACGCCGCTACACCCAGCAGGAGATCGCCGACGGCGCCGGCATGTCGCGCCAGCAGGCCGGTGCCCTCATCAACGGCGACCGCCGCCCCACCATGGAGCACTGCGACGCCATCCAGCGCTTCTTCCGGGTCCACGCCGGATTCCTCACGGCCGAGGACTCCGAGGCCCTCGTGGGCGCCCTCCAGCGCTCGGAGCAGGAGCTCCTGCAAAGACTCGCCGACCGCGAACGCGCGGCGGCCGCCGCCGACCCGCTGGAGCGGCTGCTCCTGGACCACGGCGTCCGCGGAATCGCCTGGCGGGCCGCGCAGTTGCCCACCGACCAGCACCGGGACAAGGTCGCCGAGTGGCTGGACATGCTCCTGGAGAGCGTCAAACGGCCAGAGTCGTGAGCCGGGGGAGAGCTGTGGGCATCGGAAGGGAAATGCGCCGCCTGTGCGGCGAGTTGGTAGCGGAGCTGTCGCTCCCGGCACCGGCGGAACCCGCCGAGCTGTACGCGGCGCTGTGCGGCGCGATGAGCAGACGCCGGGGCCGCCCCGTCCAGTTCCGCACGGCCGCCTTTCCGCCCGGCACCGCGAGCGGGCTCTGGCTCGACATGGCCGAACAGGACCTCGTCGTCATCGAGGAGCGCACCGCGCCGGACCACCAACTGGTCATCCTGGGCCACGAGCTGTGGCACATGAAGGCCGGGCACTGCAGCCACCACGTCGAGGGCGCGGCCGTCGCCGCCCGGCTGCTGAGCGACGGCGCCGACCTCCAGGAGACCGTCCTGAAGGTGGCCGCGCGCACCCGCTTCGACATGGACGACGAGAAGGAGGCCGAGAGCTTCGGTCTGCTGCTCGCCAGCAAGTGTCGTACCTGGCTGGCCGGTTCACCCCTGCGCGGACCCGTGCAGCGTGACGGCCTGGCCGGCCGCATCGAGGCGTCGCTGGGCTACCGCGGACCGCAGGGCTGAAGGTCCCGGAACATGGACGGATCCAGCTACTACATCCCCGCCGCCGCCATGGGGGCCGCCATCGCCTTCAAGGGCCCGGCGCTCCTGCGCGGCTGGCGCGATCCGCTGCTGCGCTCCGTCGGTGTGCTCCTGGCGCTCGCGGGCCTGGTGTTCCTCTTCGCGGCCCCGCCCACCATCGGCAAGGTCAACGAGGTCACCGGGATCCCGAACGTCTCGGCGCCACTCGTCTACTGCCTGCTGAGCGCCTTCAGCGCCTCCTGCCTGGTGCTGATCATCAACTGGCGTGGTGGCCGGCCCGAGGTGACCCGCCGTCTCTCGCGCCACTGGATCGCCGGATACAGCCTGGTGGGTGCGTCGCTGATCGTGCTCTTCGCCCTCGGGGACGCCCCCGAGGAGCGGCTGCGCGACTTCGACACCTACTACGCGAACACGCCGTTCCTGCGCGAGATGATCGTGCTGTACCTCGTGGCGCTGTCCGCCGCGGGCATCGCGATGAACATCATGTGCTGGCGCTGGGCGCTCCAGGTGCACGGCTGGCTGCGGGCCGGACTGGTGATCATCGCGTTCGGCTCGCTGTGCAACATCCCCTATTCGGCCGCCAAGTTCATCGCCGTGGTCGCCCGCTGGAACGGCGGCGACCTGGACGGCCTGAGCACCAACGTGGCTCCGGTGCTGGCCTCCGCCGGAGCCCAGATCACCGCGGTCGGCTTCTGTCTCCCGCTGGCCTGCCAGCGCATCGGGGACAGCTGGAACACCTGGTCGACGTACCGCAGGCTGGGTCCGCTGTGGCGCGAGCTGAAGCCGGTCGCCGTGGACGAGGACCGGGCGGTGCGCATCTCCTGGTGGTCCTCCGCCGAACTCCAGGTCACCCAGCGGGAGTCCGACATCCACGACGGCATGCTGAGCCTGTACCCCTATTTCGACTCCGAGGTGCGCTCCGACGCCTACGACGCGGCCGTGGCGGCGGGATCGCCGCCCGACCGGGCGCAGGCGGAGGCGGACGCGGTGATGGTGACGGCCGCGGTGCGGGCCAGGGCCGCCGATCCCGAGGGCAGGGTCATCGACTCGGCGGAGGCCGCCGGGGGGCCGGCCGCCCAGGTCGCGTCCACCGACGGCCCGCGCGACCTGGTGGGCATGTCCATCGCCCTGCGCGAGTCCCCGGTCGTGGCGGCCGCCCGCGGGCGGGCCGCGAGGCGTCCGGAGCGCGACGTCCGGGAGCGTACCGGCTGAGCGCGACGTCCGGGAGCGTACCGGCCGGCGGAATTCATGTCGCGCTGCGTTCGCTCGCCTCGCGCAGGTCCCGCTCCACCGCGCGGTTCTGGGGTGTGTCCGGCCGGCCCACGCTCGTGCCGGAGCGGCCCGCGCGCAGCAGCTCGCGCCAGTGCTCACGGCTCCAGTCCGCGGGGGCCGTGGTGGTGGTGAACTCCTCCACCAGGGCCAGGAAGCGCGCCGGGTCGCTGTGGAAGGGGAAGTGGCCCGCGCCCTCGAAGACCTCCAGCCGGCTGCCCGGCATGGCCCGGTGCGCGCCGTGGGCGTGTCTGACGGGGACCACGCTGTCCCGGTCGCCCCAGAGCAGCATCGTGGGCATGCCCTCCGTGAGGTAGCAGCGGTCGAGCATGGTGACCGCCTGGCCGCGCCAGTCGACGACGGCCCGCAGGGTGCGGATGAAGGCGCTGCGGGACGTCGCGTCGGGCAGCGCGTCCACCAGGGTCAGCAACTCGGGTGCGTCCTGGCCGAGATCGGTGTCGAGCAGGCTCATGAGCCGGGCGAACAGGCCGACGTGCAGGCGCATGCCGGGCAGCCGCAACGCGGAGAGCATGAGGTGCGCACCGGGCAGCGAGACCGCCCGCAGGACGGGGTTGACCTCGCCGCCGACACCGCCCGCGCTCACCAGGACGAGCCGTTCGGTGCGCTCGGGGTACTGGTAGGCGAACTGCATCGCGACGCCGCCGCCCAGCGAGTGGCCGACCAGGGTGGCGGACTCGATGTCCAGCGTGGCCAGCAGATCGCGTACGCCGTTGGCGTAGGCGGCGACGGAGTAGTCGGCCCGCGGCTTGTCGGAGGCACCGTGGCCGAGCAGGTCGGGTGCGATCACCGTGTGGGTGCGGGCCAGATCGGGGATCAGCTCCGCCCAGGTCGCCGACGAGTCGCCGATGCCGTGGATCAGGACGAGCGCGGGACCCTCGCCGGCCATCCGGTAGGCGCGCCGGTAGCCGTGCACGACGCGGTGGTGCAGGCGCAGTTCCCCGTCGCCCACGGAGCGCAGGCGCACGGTTCTGTGCGGTCGTCCGAGCGGTGCGTCGGCCACCGGCCACCTCCTGTCGCCACGCCGCCGTGCGGCGGCTCCCACGCCCTTCGTACGGGCGGCTCCGGTCCTCCTCGGCACACCGTCCGGGCGGCCGGCCGGGCCGCGCGGGAAGCGGCACCCGCGCCGCCGGTCGCGGCCGGCCCCGCCCACGTCGCGGGCGGCCGGCTCGGTCCCGGGCAGGCGCCGTCCGGCCGTCACGAGGGCGGCCCCGAAGCTCTGCTCTCCAGCCTAGGACCCCTGTTCCACAAGGGATTTCCGTGATGTTTCGCCTCCGCTAAGCGGGCGAACCTCCACGTACCGAAACGGGATTGTCAGTGGCGGACGGCAAGCTGGAGTCAGGCAGCACCTGACACGACCAGCCGACCCGGGGAGAGCCGTCCGATGCCGACCGCCGTACTGACCGATCACGAACGCGCCGCCGTGCAGGCCTACCTCCGCCTCCTCCAGACCGTACGAGCCGCCTTCGACGGTCCGCCGGACGGGCGCCGACCATCCGTGGTGCCCCCCGCCGTGCTCGCGGAGGCGGAGCGGGCCCTGGCTGCGGCAGGTCTCGCGGGCAATGAGGAGGCGTTCTTCCGGCTGTTGCAGACCTGGTGCCCGGAGCCCACTCAGGCGTGAGGCACGGTGACGACCGTGCCGACCAGGCCCCGTCGGACGGTCCAGCGTCCGTCGAAGACCTCGACGCGCCGGCCGTCCAGCAGAGGCCCGGGGACCAGCAGCCGGGCGCGCAGGCGACCCGAGGGGCCCTGGCCCGCGGAGCCGGGGTCCGGGAGGAGGTCGATGTCGGCCTCGGAGAAGTCCAGCCACTTCCCGGTGAGCGGGAACCACGCCTTGTAGACCGACTCCTTGGCGCTGAACAGCAGCCGGTCCCAGTGGACTGCGGGGTGCTCGGCGGCGAGCCGGTCGAGGCGGCCCCTCTCCGCGGGCAGGGCCACGGCCTCCAGGACGCCCTCCGGGAGCGGCTGATGGGGTTCGGCGTCCATGCCGAGGGAGGCCAGGTCGGTGGCGCGGGCGAGCGCGGCGGCGCGATAGCCGTCGCAGTGCGTCATGCTGCCGATCAGGCCGGCCGGCCACTGGGGTGCTCCGCGCTCGCCCGGCAGGACGGGGGCGGGGGGTACTCCGAGCTTCTCCATGGCGCGGCGGGCGCAGGCACGCACGGCGGTGAACTCCCGCCGCCGCTTCTGCACGGCCCGTGTCAGCAGCGCCTGCTCCTCGGGGTACAGGCTCGCGCCCTCGGCCCAGTCGTCACCGTAGCTCTCCACTGCCACGGCCGACTCCGGGAGCAGCTCCTCCATCACCGGCTCCGACCTCCATCGGCAGAATGCGGCGCAGCGTGCCCGGCTGTCCGGGGCGCTTGCGCCATTCTCGGGGATAACCCACGGACACCTCTTCGAAGCGCACGCCCTCGTGCCAGGTGGTCCGGGGGATGTGGAGATGACCGTAGACCATGGCCTCCACACGGAACCTCCGGTGCCAGTCGGCGGTCCGCCGGGTGCCGCACCACATGGCGAACTCGGGGTAGCGCAGGATGTCCGTCGGATGGCGGTCCAACGGATAGTGGTTGACGGGGACGGTCGGCAGGTCGTCGGGCAGTTCGGCGAGCCTGCGCTCGGTCTCGGCGACCCGGGCGTGGCACCAGGCGTCGCGGCTGGGGTAGGGGTCGGGGTGCAGCACGTGCTCGTCGGTGCAGACCACGCCCGTTCCCTCGGCGTAGGTCAGCCCCTGCGCCTTGGTCACGCAGCCCTGCGGCAGGAACGAGTAGTCGTAGAGCAGGAAGAGCGGTGCGACGACCACGGGACCGCCGGGCCCCTCCCAGACCGGGTAGGGGTCCTCGGGGGTGACGACGCCCAACTCCCGGCAGACGGCGACCAGATGCTCGTAGCGGGCGACGCCGCGCAGCTGCACGGGGTCCTTCGGGTGGGTCCACAGCTCGTGGTTGCCGGGCACCCAGATCACCTTGGAGAAGCGTGCGGCGAGGGTCTCCAGGGCCCACCGGATGTCGCCGACGAGCTCTGCGACGTCACCGGCGACCAGCAGCCAGTCCTCGTCGGTCTCCGGGTGCATCTTCTCGACCAGTGCGCGGTTCTCGGGGTATCCGATGTGCAGATCGCTGATGGCCAGCAGATTCCCGTGCCCGGCGTCCATCGACCGCACTCTCCGCACCCCCGTAGAAGACGAATGGCAACACAAGAACACATACGCCCGGCACGGGACAAGGATGCCCGGACACGACACCCGGGAAATCCGTAACACGCCCGTAGCCGTACGGGGGGTGCGCGCCCCTTATGATCGCCCCAACACGGCTGCCACGAACCTTTCTTGGCGTACGGCGGCTTGGTGTTCCTCCCTCTCCCCTGGCCGGGCACGGCCCGCTCCGCCGTGCCCGTGAACCCCCGAAAGGCGGCCTGGATGGATTTCCGCGTACGCGTCTGGCTCAACCGCACGTACGCGGAGAACGTGTTCTTCATGGATCAGCTGCGAAGTAATCCGCAGGGCCGCCCGGTCGAGATCCATGCCACGCACGGCGACCCGGACTCCCCCGTGCTGGCCGCCGCCGACACCGCCGAGCTGGAGCCCGAGGGCCTGTCCCCGCGCGCCTACGTCGAGTACGCCCTGGACCAGTGCGCGCGTCACTCCATAGACGTGTTCGTGCCGGTGCTGCACCAGGCCGCGATCGTGGCGCAGCGCGCCGAGTTCGCCGCGCTCGGTACGGCTCTGCTGGCGCCGCCCCCCGAGGCGGTGGCCGTCTTCCAGGACAAGGCCACCGCCTACCAGGCGGTGCAGGCGGTGGGTGTGCCGGTGCCGCCGTGGTGGCGGGTGCGCACCGAGGAGGAGCTCCTCACGGCCGTCGAGACGCTGGAGGCCGCGGGTCACAAGGCCTGCTTCAAGCCGGCGGCCGGAGCGGGCGGAGTGGGCTTCCGCGTCATCACGCGGGCTCCCTTCTCGCTCATGCACCTCAACGGCTTCCCGAGCCCCTTCGTGCCGCTGGACCTGGTCGTGGCGGCGCTGCGCGAGGCGGACGAGCCGGTGGACTGGCTGGTGATGCCGCGGCTGGAGCAGCCCGAGGTGTCCGTCGACTGTCTGACCGCACCGGACGGGCGGGTCCGCATGGCGGTGGGCCGCACGAAGAACGGGCGGCGCCGCGGCTTCACGCTGCACCCGTCGTGGACCGAGCCCGCGCGGCTGCTCGCGGAGGCGTTCGGGCTGCACTATCTGTCGAACATCCAGTTCCGCATGTTCGGGGACCAGCCGGTCCTGATGGACGTGAACACGCGTCCGGCGGGCGGTCTGCACCAGCTGGCGCTGTGCGGGATCAACGCGCCCTGGGCCGCGGTGCGGCTGGCGCTCGGCGAGGAGACGGGCGAGGTGGTTCCGGCGTCCCTCGGAAAGGACTACACGGTGGTCTCGGGGCCCCGTGCGGTGCGTCCGGTGTCGCTGCCGCAGCAGCGGACCGAGTCGCCCGCGTCGTCGCTGCCCGCCGTGCCGGCCCCGGCCACGGAGCCGGCGGTTCCCTCCCCCGGCGGCCCGTCCACGTCGGCGGCCGCCCCCACGACGGCGGCCATCCAGCCCGCCTAGCCTCCTCCCCCTCGCCCCCTCGCCCCTTCGCCCCTTCGCTCCTTCACCCCCGTTCCGTCTACCGGTCTGGACCAATTTTCGCGCAGCGTCTTGACAGCGAGATTGGTCCATACCAACTTGGTTGCGCACCTCTCAGCACTCCCGAACACCCCCATTTCTTCAGGGAGATCGCGTGCGCATCGCAGACCTCAGACGTTCCAGACATCGCTTCCTGGCCCTGCTCGGCACCGCCGCGCTGGCCCTGGCCGGGGCGGTCGCCCTCCCCGGCACGGCGCAGGCCGCCAACATCCTGTCCAACCCCGGCTTCGAGACCGGAAGCCTCTCCCCCTGGTCCTGCTCCGGCAACCTGGGCTCCGTCGTCTCCAGCCCCGTGCACGGCGGCTCCAAGGCGCTCTCGGGAGCGGTGAGCGCCAGTGACAACGCCCAGTGCACCCAGACCGTGTCGGTCCAGCCGAACACGACGTACAGCCTCTCGGGCTGGGTGCGCGGGAGCTATGTGTACCTCGGCGTGGACGGCGGCGCCTCCACCTGGACGACGTCCCCCTCGGCCTACAGCAAGCTGACCGTGTCCTTCACGACCGGCGCCTCCCAGACCAGCGCCAAGATCTACGTGCACGGCTGGTACGCCCAGGGCACCTACTACGCCGACGACATCAGCCTGGACGGGCCGGGCGGCGGCGGTGGCTCCGACACCCAGGCGCCGACCGCCCCCACGAACCTGACCTCCACCGGCAAGACCTCGTCGAGCGTCTCCCTGTCGTGGGGCGCGTCGAGCGACAACGTCGGCGTGACCGGCTACGACGTCTACAGCGGCTCCAACCAGGTGCTCACGGTGTCCGGCACCAGCGCCACCGTCAGCGGACTGTCCCCGAGCACCGCCTACACCTTCACCGTCAAGGCGCGGGACGCGGCCGGCAACACCTCCCCGGCCTCCAACGCCGTGTCGGTGACGACGAACGCGGGCGGTGGCGGCGGTACCGGCTTCAAGCAGGCGGCACCGTACCTGTTCGAGGGCTGGGGCGACCCGCCGAGCCCGACCACGGTCATGAACGCGACCGGCGTCAAGTGGTTCACGATGGCGTTCGTGCTCGACTCGGGCGGCTGCAACCCCGCCTGGGACGGCAGCCGGGCGCTGACCGGCGGCGTCGACCAGACCGCCATCAACCAGATCCGCTCCGCGGGCGGTGACATCGTCCCCTCCTTCGGTGGCTGGCAGGGCAGCAAGCTCGGCGCCAACTGCTCCTCGGCCAGCGCCCTGGCCGGAGCGCTGCAGAAGGTGATCGACGCCTACAGCCTCAAGGCGATCGACATGGACATCGAGAACACGGACGAGTTCGAGAACGAGGCCGTGCAGGCGAAGATCCTGACCGCGCTGAAGACGGTCAAGGCCAACAACCCCGGCCTGAAGACCATCGTCACCTTCGGCACCTCGACGACCGGCCCGACGTACTACGGCAACCGTCTCATCGAGCAGGCGCAGTCCCTGAACGCGGGCATCGACGTCTTCACGATCATGCCGTTCGACTTCGGCGGCGGCTCCGACATGTACGGCAACACGGTGAACGCCACCGAGGGGCTGAAGGCCAAGCTGAAGTCGACCTTCGGCTGGGACGACGCGACGGCCTACTCGCACATCGGCATCTCCGGCATGAACGGCCTGTCCGACCAGCAGGAGAACACCACCCCGGCGATCTGGACGCAGATCCGCGACTGGGCCAACTCCCACCACATCGCCCGGCTCGCCTTCTGGGCGGTCAACCGTGACCGGCCCTGCCCCGGCGGCGGCGTGGTGAGCAACTGCTCCGGCATCAGCCAGAGCACCTGGCAGTTCACCTCCATCACCGCGGGCTTCACCGGCTGACCGACCGCCAGGAGGACGGAGCAGGAGACACAGGTGGGCCGCCCGGACACCCGGGCGGCCCACCGCCGTCCGCACGACGGCCCCGAGCCGGGGGTCCGGGCAGGTCACGCGTTACTCTCGCCGCGACACCGGAACCGTCGGAAAGGCCCGTGGCGATGACGACACACCCCGAGGACGACACCTCGCCACGCGCCTCGCTGGGCACCTGGCCCACCCCGCTCGAACCCGCGCCCCGGCTGGCCCGCGCGCTCGGCCTCGGACCCGAGGACCTGTGGGTCAAGCGCGACGACCTCACCGGCCTCGGCGGCGGTGGCAACAAGATCCGCAAGCTGGAGTGGACGTGCGGCGCGGCCCTGGCCGAGGGCGCGACGACCCTGGTGACCACGGGTGCGCCGCAGAGCAACCACGCGCGCCTGACCGCGGCGGCCGGTGCCCGGCTCGGGCTCCGCGTCGTCCTCGTGCTGGCCGGGGCACCCGGCGGGACGGCCTCCGGCAACCTGGCGCTCGACGGACTCCTCGGCGCCACGGTCGTCTGGGCCGAGGACGGCGAGTCCCTGGATTCCCGCGCCCGCAAGGTGGTGGAGGAGGAGCGGGCGCGCGGCGAGGTCCCGGCGCTGATCCCCTTCGGCGGATCGAGCGCGCTCGGTGCCCGCGGCTACGTCGAGTGCGCACGCGAACTCCTCGGCCAGGCACCGGACCTGGCGACCGTCGTGGTGGCGCTCGGCTCGGGCGGCACCATGGCCGGCCTGGTCGCGCACCTCGGGTCCTCCCGCGTCCTCGGTGTGCACTGCGGCGCCGTCGCCGATCCCGCCGGGACGGTGACACGGCTGGTCGGCGAGCTGTCCGGGACGCGGGACGGCGCCGAGGCCTTGCGGCTGCGGCTCGACCAGGTCGGCAAGGGATACGACACGCCCGGCGAGCCGGTGATGAACGCCCTGACCCTGGCCGCGCGCACCGAGGGCATCGTCCTCGACCCGATCTACACGGGGCGGGCGATGGCCGGGCTGATCGCGGCCGTCGCGGACGGTGACATCACTCCGGGCCGGCGCACCGTCTTCCTGCACACCGGGGGGCTGCCCGGCCTCTTCGGTCATCCGGCCACGCTCGCCCGGGCGGGCGCCGCGCTGCTCAGTCCTGCGGATAACCCCAGGCCCGAGCCAACTGCCTGAGTTTGGGCGGGAGTTCGACCGAAGGATCGGCGGCCCGGGCGGGCTGCACGCGGCCGGACCTGATGGTCTCGCTCCAGTCGCCGAGCTGGGGTCGGAAGGTGCCGTGGTCCTGGGCCCCGTAGTCGAGCATGGCGGGCTCCCAGGGGACGTCCAGGTAGCCGCAGATGCCGCGGGTGGTGCTCTCCGGGTCGGCGGTGAGCCCTTCGTAGGTGATGACGTGGGCGTCGAGGTTCCGGCGGGCCTCCTCCAGCTTCTCGCTGTAGTCGAGGACCTCGGCGGTGATCTCCGCGTGGTCGGGATCGGTGCGCCGGTTCGTGAGGGAGGTGATGACGGCCCCGGGGTGGCGGAGCAGCACGATGTAACGGGCGCGCGGCCAACATCGGTGCAGGCGCGGCCAGACGAGCGTGTTGGGCGGGGTCTTGTCGACGATGATCCGCTTGCCGCTGCGGGTCAGTTCGAGGTGCAGCAGCCGGTCCCACAGGGCGTGCTCCAGCTCGGTCTTGTCGAGTTCGAGCGCCCGCATCGCGTCCGCGGTGAAGTCGCGGGACAGGTGGACGTGGACGGTGCGCAGATGCATCTCGTGCGGGGCGCGGATCTGGCTGTGGCTGTTCAGCAGGACGCGCAGCAGAGTCGATCCGGAGCGCACGGACGACAGCACGAACACCGGCGATTCGACCAGGCGCGGGGCGGGCGGGGCGGTGTACCCGCCGTCGGCCGGATCGCCCGGCCCGCGGGGCGAGGGCACCGCGTCCAGGGCCCTTCTGGGTGGCCGTACCGCCTCGGCCATCAGCCGCCCCCGACGCCTCAGGCCCTTGCCGATCGCGGACATACGCGGGTCTCGCACCGTGCCACCTCTTTCTCGTCGTTCCCCCGCATCACAGGGGGGAAGGGCGAACTCCAGGTGTCGCGTGGGGAACGGGCCGTGGTCACGGCGGGCGTCGGACCCACCGTGACCAGGCCTCTTACCTCTTCCTTAATTCTTCATGGGAAGTGCTGCCGGATTCCTGTCGCCTGCGGTCACTTCCTCTCCACGGCCAGCCGCAGCGTCAGCACCTCGAAGGGCCGCAGGGTGAGCGGGACCGCGTTCCCGTCGGTGTCCGCACGGGAGAGCGGGCGCTCCAGCAGGTCGGTCACCTGCGCCGCGGCGAGCGGGAACCCGGTGCGCAGGGTGCCGGTGGCACGGCCGCCGCGGGACTCGTAGAGACGCACGACGACATCGCCGGAGGCGTCGTCGGCGAGCTTGACCGCCTCGACGGTGACTCCTTCCCCGTCGACGGAGACGACGGGTTCGGCGGGGCCGTGCGCCTCGGCCGGCCGCAGCGGCAGGTTGAGGGCGTAGCCCTCGGCGACCGCGTCCTCGATGCTCGCCCCGGGCAGCAGGGAGTACGTGAAGCGGTGGCGGCCCTGGTCGGCCCCCGGGTCGGGGACGCGCGGGGCGCGCACCAGGCTGAGCCGGACCGTGGTGGTCGTGCCCCCGTCCTCGCGGACCGTGCGGGAGACGTCGTGGCCGTACGTCGAGTCGTTGATGACCGCGACGCCGTAGCCGGGTTCGCCGATGTGCACCCAGCGGTGGCCGTACACCTCGAAGCGTGCGGCCTCCCAGCTGGTGTTCGTGTGGGTGGGGCGCTGCACGTGGCCGAACTGGATCTCGGCCGAGGAGTGCGGGGCGCGGATGTCCACCGGGAAGGCGGCCTTGAGGATCTTCTCGCTCTCGTGCCAGTCGATGTCCGTCTCGAAGTCGATACGGGGGCTGCCGGCCCGGACCGTGATCGTCTGGGTGATGGTCGAGCCCTTGCCGAAGGAGCGGGTGACACGGATCGCGCCGGCCAGCGGATCGTCCTCGACGACGGTGACCGAGTCGGACTCCAAAAGGTCCGTGTACCGGTTCTTGTAGTGCTTGTCGATGTCCCAGGCGTCCCAGTAGTTGGGCAGGTCGGTGTGCAGGCGGAGCAGGTTGCCGCGGTCCGCGAGGACCTCGCGGTCCGCCCGAAGGTCGCGCACGGACGACAGGGTGCCGTCCTCCCCCACCCGGACCCGGACCAGCCCGTTGTCCAGGACGCGGCCGGACACCGTCACCGGCTGCGGGGGCCGGGCGTCGGCCAGGGGCGCGCTGCCGTTCGCCGGCACCTGTACGTACGCCGGCGTACCGTCCGTCGTGCGGACCACCTCGGCGCGGTCGTACGGGCTGGTGTTGAAGACATGCGTCCCGCCGGAGCCGAGGGCGGTGATCGCGGCCGCCGTCAGCTCCTCCAGTTCCCGCCCGACGCGGGCGTACTCGGCCTCGGCCTCGCGGTGCACCCAGGCGATCGACGACCCGGGCAGGATGTCGTGGAACTGGTGCAGCAGCACCGTCTTCCACAGCCGGTCGAACTCCTCGTACGGGTAGGCGTAGCCCGGCGCGTGCAGGGCGGCCGTGGTGGCCCACAGCTCCGCCTCGCGCAGCCGGTGCTCGCTGCGCCGGTTGCCCTGCTTGGTGCGGGCCTGGGAGGTGTAGGTGGCGCGGTGCAGTTCGAGGTAGAGCTCGCCCACCCACACCGGGGCGTCCGGGTACTCCGCGCGTGCCTTCGCGAAGAACGCGTCGGGGTGTTCGACCTCGACCTTCGCGGAGCCCTCCAGGTCCTTCAGCCGGCGGGCCCGCTCCATGATCTCGCGGGTGGGGCCGCCACCGCCGTCGCCCCAGCCGAAGGGGGCCAGGGAGCGGGTGGCGCCGCCCTTCTCGCGGTAGTTGCGCACCGCGAGGGCCATCTCCTCGCCGCTGAAGCGGGCGTTGTAGGTGTCGACCGGCGGGAAGTGGGTGAAGATGCGGGTGCCGTCGATGCCCTCCCACCAGAACGTGTGGTGGGGGAACTTGTTCGTCTGGTTCCAGGAGATCTTCTGGGTGAGGAACCATTCGTTGCCGGCGAGCTTGGCGAGCTGCGGGTAGGCGGCGTTGTAGCCGAAGGAGTCCGGCAGCCACACGCCCTTGGTCTCGACGCCGAAGTGCTCGATGAAGAACCGCTTGCCGTGCACGAGCTGGCGGGCGAGGGCCTCGCCGCCGGGCAGGTTGCCGTCGGCCTCGACCCACATGCCGCCGACCGGGGCCCACTGGCCCTTCTTCACGGACTCCTGGATGCGGGCCCACACGTGCGGATAGTTGTCGCGCACCCACTCGTACTGCTGGGCCTGCGAGCAGGCGAACACGAACTCCTCGTACTCGTCGGCCAGCGACGTGACGTTGGAGAAGGTCCGGGACGTCTTGCGCTTGGTCTCGCGGATCGGCCACAGCCAGGCCGAGTCGATGTGCGCGTGGCCGACGCCGGAGACGATGTGGGCGCTGGCGTGGGCGGGCTTCGACAGCACCGGCTCCAGGGCCGCGCGCACGGCGGGCGCCGAGCCGGAGATGTCGTCCAGGTCCAGCAGGTCGAGGGCCCGGTCGAGCGCGTGCATGATCTCGTGCCGGCGCGGGTCGTGCTCGCCGAGTTCCAGCATCAGTTCGCGCAGCACCTGGATGTCGAGGTCCAGGTGCCAGACGTCCTCGTCGAGCACGGCGATGTCGGCGCGCCGGAAGGTGTACAGCGGTGTGTCGCCCGCGGTGAGCACGTCGCCGAGCGGGGTCGGGCCGGCGAAGTCGCCGGCGAGGATGTCGGGGTTGGAGGCGGCCTCGACGAGGTATTCGACCGGCTCCCCGCCGACCGCCTGACGGGCGATGGGGACGTACTGGTTGAGCGGGTTGACCGCCTTCAGCGGTGTGCCGTCGGCGAGGTGGACGAGCGCCTCGGCCTGGTTGCCGGGCCAGTCGCCCACGAAGCCGAGGTCGATGACGGCCTCGACGCGCCTGCCCGCGTACTCGGCCGGCACCTGCCCGCGCATCCGGAACCAGGTCGTCCCCCACGGCGGGCCCCATGGGGTGTCCATCGCGAAGGGTGCGTACGGGGCGGCCGCGGCCTCCTCGAAGGGGACCGGCTCCCCCGGGGCCTGCCAGGCCTCCACCACGAGAGGGACGGTGGCGGCGTAGGTCGCGGGCTTGATGCGCTGGTCGTGGATGCGCTCGACGCGCTCCTCGATGCGGCGGCGTTCGTCATGCATGGCCGTACGTCTCCTCGCTCGGTCTCTACTTCAGGTAACCCAGGCCGGGGTGCACGGCGGTGTAGCCGTCGACCAGCCGGTGTGCCACGTTCACGGAGTCCACGAGGGGATGCAGCGCGAAGGCCTTCACCGCCGTCGTGCGGGACCCCGACTCGGCCGCCGACAGCACCTCCCGCTCCACCGCCTTCACCGCGCACACCAGGCCGGTGGCGTGGTCCGGCAGCGGTTCGACGGCGACCGGATGCGCGCCGTTGGCGTCCACCAGGCAGGGCACCTCGATGACGGCCGCGTCGTCGAGGACCGCCAGGGTGCCGCGGTTGCGGACGTTGAGGATCAGCGTGGTGCGCTCGTCGCGGGCGATGGCCCGCATGAGGGCGAGCGCGACCTTCTCGTAGCCGCCGGAGAGGTCGTCGGCGTCGCGTTCGCCCGCGCCCGCCGCGTCCCGGTTCTCCGCCATGTAGGTGGCCTCGCGTTCGGCGCGCGTACGGTTCCACGCGCTCAGCGCGGCGGCGTCGGGATGCGTCATCTCCTCGTAGAACCCCGCCTGCTGGTCGCGCAGGAAGGCGCCGCGCGTCCGGTCCGCCTGCTGGTAGGCGCGGACGGTCTCGCGGTTGAAGTAGTAGTAGTGCAGGTACTCGTTGGGGACGGCGCCCAGGGACCGGAGCCAGTCCGGGCCGAAGAGCCGCCCCTCCTCGAAGGAACCGAGCAGCTGCGGGTCGGCGAGCAGGCGCGGGAGTTCGTCCCGGCCCGCGATCCGCAGACCCCGCACCCAGCCGAGGTGGTTGAGCCCGACGTAGTCGATCCACGCCTCGCGCGGGTCGGCGCCGAGTACCTTCGCGATCCGGCGGCCGAGGCCGACCGGCGAGTCGCAGATGCCGATGACGCGGTCGCCGAGGTGCCGGGCCATCGCCTCGGTGACGAGGCCGGCCGGGTTGGTGAAGTTGATGACCCAGGCGTCGGGGGCCAGCCGTGCGACGCGGCGTGCGATGTCGTCGGCGACGGGCACGGTGCGCAGTCCGTACGCGATGCCGCCCGCGCCGACCGTCTCCTGGCCGAGGACGCCTTCGGCGAGCGCCACGCGCTCGTCGTCCGCGCGTCCCTCCAGGCCGCCGACGCGGATCGCGGAGAAGACGAAGTCGGCGCCGCGCAGGGCTTCGTCGAGGTCGGTGGTGACGGTCACCTCGGGCGCGTCCGGTACGCCCTCCGCCTGTTCGGCGAGCACCCGCGCGACGGCGGACAGCCGTGCCGGGTCCAGGTCGTGCAGCACGACCCGGGTGACGCGTCCCTCGGCACGGTCCCCGAGGAGCGCCCCGTACACGAGCGGCACACGGAATCCTCCGCCGCCGAGAATGGTCAGCCTCACGCGATTACCACCTTTGCGAGTTCTGCGAGTTCTGCGCGCCGGGCACGCTCGGCGTGCCGCGCGCCTTCCTGCCGGTACGACACGTTCGGTGCGGGGCGCGCGTCGCGCGCGTACGGAGCGGGGCACGCTTGGCGCCCACGCGGTCCGGGCAGCGCGCGGCGCCCGAATGGTGTGGTCCATGCATGGCGCCCGTACCCTGCGAGCCGCGCAAACCGCCCGCACGGTGCGCCGCGCGCGTGATGCCCGAACGGTGCGGGCCGCGCGTGGCGCGCGTGCCGTGCGGGGCACGCTTGGCGCCCATTCCGTCTGGGCCGCGCGCGGCGCCCGAATGGTGTGGTCCATGCACGGCGCCCATACGGTCTGGGCCGCGCGTGATGCCCGTACGGTGCGCCGCGCGCGTGACACCCGTGCGGTGCGGGCCGCGCATGGCGCCCGTACGATCCGCCGCGCGTGTGACGCCCATGCCGGTCGTCGGGCGCGTTGGCGCCGTGCCGACCGTCCGGCGCATGCTGCCCACGCCGGCTGCCCGACGCGCGACGCCCGAACCGGCCGTCCGGCGCATGCCGCCCGCACCAGGTGGGCCACGTGCCGGGCACGCCGTGCGCCTCGCCCGCGTCGGGCGCGTAGGGCGCGCAGGGCATGCCCGGCGCCGTACGCGCGGGCCCGCGGCGGGCGTTCACGGCCGGGCCCACGTGGCGGGTCCGTGGCCGGGGCTCATGCCACGACCACCCGCACGCCCGCCTCCTCCAGCGCGGAACGTGTCGCCGCGTCCACCGGCGCGTCGGTCACCACCATGTCCAGTTCCTCGGGGCCGCAGACCTTGGCCATGCCCGTGCCCGGGAACTTGGCCCGGTCGGCGAGCAGGACCACCCGCTCGCCCGCCCTGATCATGGCGCGCTTGACGGGCACCTCGACGACGGTCGTGTCCATCACCTGGCCGCCGGGCCGCACTCCGCTGGTGCCGAGGAAGAGCCAGTCGGCGTGCAGCTGGCGCAGGTTGTCCTCGGTGAGGAAACCGACGAGCGAGCGGTACTCGCGCCGGACCATGCCGCCGAGCAGCACCAGCTCTATGTCCTCGTCGTCCGCGAGTTCCTCGTAGACCACCAGGTTGCTGGTGATGACGGTGATCCGGCGGCCGTGCAGCTGCCGGGCCAGCCGGTAGGCGGTGGTGCCGATGTCGAGCAGCACGGACTCGCCGTCCTGGATCATCGACGCCGCCTGCACGGCTATGGCGTCCTTCTCGGGCACGCGGACCTCGGCCACCTCGGCGAAGGGCTGGTCGCCCTCGTCCACGACCGCGCCGCCGTGCACCCGCGTCAGCAGGCCCTCCTCCTCCAGCTTCACCAGGTCGCGGCGGACCGTGGCGGGGCTCACGCCCAGCTGTTCGGAGAGGTCGGTCACGGCCGCGGGACCGCCGGAACGCAGGGCCCGCAGGATGAGTTGATGTCGTCGCTCTGCCAGCACGCCCTGAACAATAGTCGTCATCTTTCTTCATTTCCATGCTCTGTTCTGCTCGACTCTTGCCAAATTCCTTGGCGGCGCGCACGATCCTGTGCACCGCTTGCAGACTTTTGACGAGAGGACTGACCCGTGGGCGACGAACGGCCCGATGTCCTGCTGACCGGTCTGCTCTTCTACGACCTCGTCCTGACCGGCCTGGGCAAGCCGCCGACGCCGGGCGAGGAGATCTGGACCGAGGGCATGGGCGTCAGCCCCGGAGGCATCGCCAACCTGGCGGTCGCGGCGGCGCGTTACGGCCTGCGCACCTCCCTGGCCACGGTCTTCGGCGACGACGCCTACGGTGCGTACTGCCATGACGTCCTCGCCGGCCAGGAGGGCGTCGACCTCGCACTCTCCCGTACCGCGGACGGCTGGCACACCCCGGTCACCGTCTCCCTGGCGCTCCCCCGGACCGGGCCTCCCGCCCCCGCGGGACACACCCCCGTCCACGACCGCGCCCTGGTCACCCACGGCCAGGAACCGCCCCACTCGCAGGACGCGCTGATGAGCGACCCGCCGGCGGCGCGCACCGCGCTCGTGCACATCGAGGCGGAGCCGCGCGCCTGGCTCGCCAAGGCGGCGGCGAACGGCACGCAGATCTACGCCGACGTGGGCTGGGACCCCACCCAGCAGTGGTCGCGGGACCTCCTGGACCAGCTCGCGCTGTGCCACGCCTTCCTCCCCAACGAGGCCGAGGCGACGGCCTACACGCGCACCGGCAGCGCGGCCGCCGCCCTGAGCCGGCTGGCCGAGCTGGTGCCGGTCGCGGTCGTCACCCGCGGCGGCGACGGCGCGATCGCCGTGGACCAGACGACCGGCGAGTACGCCGAGGTGCCGGCCCTCGACATCGATGTCGTCGACCCGACGGGCGCCGGAGACGTCTTCGGCGCGAGCTTCGTCGCGGCGTCGCTCGGCGGCTGGCCGCTGGAAGATCGGCTGCGCTTCGCCGTGCTCGGCGCCGGGCTCTCCGTGCGACGGCACGGCGGCGCCCTGGCCGCCCCCGGCTGGTACGGCGTCGACCGCTGGTGGCGCTCCGTCGAAGACCCCGCACTGCGGCGCGCGTACGGCTTCCTGACGGACCGGATCCCTGCCGACCCGGGCCCGCCCCTCCCCTGCGCACCCGTGACCCCGCCCGGCCCCGCCCGGCGGCACTGACCCCCTCATGCGAAGACCCGAACAGATCCGAAAGGCGGTGGGAGCTGTGCGGCTCTCACGAAGAGGCCTGCTGCGCGCGGGCCTGGCCGGTACGGCCGCCACGGCGCTCGGCGGCCTGGCGACCGGCTGTGCCGTTCCGACCGGCTCGACCGGCCGGAACATGGTCCTGTGGTACTGGAGCGGCGGGCTGAGTCCGAAGGTCGTCCAGAACGCCAAGGCCCGCTACGACGACTCGATGAACCTCCAGGCCATCCAGATCGGCGGTTACTACCGCTCGAAGCTGATGACCACGATGACCGGGCGCGCCCACATCCCGGACATCGCCGGGCTCAAGGGCGAGGACATGGCCTCGTACCTGCCGAACTCCGACCAGTTCGTGGACCTGCGCACGCTGGGCGCGGCGCGGTACCGGGACCAGTACCTGCCCTGGAAGTGGGATCAGGGCATCGCCCCGGACGGCTCGATGGTGGGCTTCCCCATCGACTGCGGCCCGGTCGCCCACTACTACCAGCCGGCCGTCTTCGAGAAGGCGGGGCTGCCCCACGAGCCGGCGGACGTCTCCGCGGAACTCGACACCTGGGAGAAGTTCTTCACCGCGGGCGAGCAGCTCAAGAAGCGTCTGCCCGGCACCTTCATCCTCACCGACGCGCTCAGCGTCTTCGGCATCTCCGTCAACCAGTCGACCCGCCGGTACGTCGACGAGGACCGGCACTTCATCGGCGACCAGGAGCATGTGCGCACCGCCTGGGACCGGGCGGTCGAGGCCACCCGCCGCGGACTGGTCTCGAAGATCGTCAACGGGACGCCGGACAACATATCCGCCACGGAGCGGGGCCTGCTGCCCAGCCAGCTCAACGCCTCCTGGGCGGCCGGCGACATCAAGCTCAACACACCGCGGACCAAGGGCAAATGGCGGGTGGCCCAGTGTCCGGGCGGACCGTCGAACATCGGCGGCTCCTTCCTGTCGATCACCAAGGCCTGCCGGGAGCCGGAGCGCGCCTTCGAGCTGATCACCTGGATGCTCGACGCCGAGAACCAGGCCCAGGGCTTCGTCGACTCGGTGCTCTTCCCGTCGACCCCCGCGTCGTACGGCATGAGCAAGTTGCGCGAACCCGACGCGTTCTTCGGCGGCCAGATCACGATGGACGTCTTCGGCCCGGCCGCGCGGAAGATCCCCGTCGCCTTCAACAGCCCCTACGACATCGCGCTCGGCACCCCGATCAGCGACGAGCTGCGGAACTTCTCCGTTCTCGGCAAGGACCCGGACAAGGCCTGGAAGGACGCCATGAGCAGCTGCCGGCGCATCGCGGACCACGTGGGGGTGAGCTACTGACATGGCTACCGCACCCGTGGTGGAGACGCATCCGGCGCCCGTGGCCGCCGCACCCGCTCCGCACCCCAGGAAGGGCGTGCTGAGCCACTGGCGGCTGTACGCCGCGATCTCCCCCTTCTATCTGCTCTTCCTCGCCTTCGGTCTGATCCCGGTCGGATTCTCGCTCTATCTGTCGTTCCACCGCTGGGACGGGCTGGGCTCGATGGAGTACGCGGGGCTGTCGCAGTACCGGTACCTGCTGGCGGACGGCCAGTTCTGGAGCGCGATCGGGAACACCGTCGTCATCTGGGCGCTGGCCACCTTCCCCATGATCTTCCTGGCGATGGTCACGGCCGTGATGCTCAACTCCGCGGTCCGCTTCAAGAACGTGTACCGCTTCGCCTTCTTCCTGCCGAACGTCACGTCGATCGTGGCCGTCGCGATCATCTTCGGTTCGGTCTTCTCCACCAACTTCGGCCTGGTCAACGCCCTGCTGCAGGCCGTCGGTCTCGACCAGGTGGCCTGGCTGAACACGCCCTGGGGCATCAAGGTCGCCATCGCCACACTGATGACCTGGCAGTGGACCGGCTACAACGCGATCATCTTCCTCGCCGGCCTGCAGACCATCCCGGGCGAGCTCTACGAGGCGGCCCGGATGGACGGCGCCGGGCCCGTGCAGACCTTCTTCCGGATCACGCTGCCGCTGCTGCGCCCGGTGCTGCTCTTCGTGCTCGTCATCTCGACGGTCACCGGGCTGCAGAGCTTCTCCGAGCCACAGGTGCTGCTCCAGACCACGGACAACAACTCGTCCTTCGCGGGCGGCCCCGGACACGCGGGCCAGACCATGGTCCTCTACTTCTTCCAGCAGACCTTCGACAACAACGACTTCGGGTACGGCGCCGCCGTCGCCTGGGGCATCTTCCTCGTCGTCGTCCTCTTCTCGATCGTCAACTGGCGCCTGGTGCAGCGCCGGGGCGAAGATTAGGAGCCCGCCACCATGGCATCCATCAAGGGTTCACGGAAGCGGGGCGTCGCGCTCCATCTGGTCCTGGTCGTCGGCCTGCTGGTCTCGGTCTTCCCGTTCTACTGGGCCGTGATCATGTCGACGCACGCCTCGACGGAGATCTTCTCCTACCCGCCGAAGCTGCTGCCCGGCTCGCACTTCACCGAGAACGTCCGCCACCTCTTCGACAACGTCGACTTCTTCGGATCGATGGCCAACTCGCTGCTGGTGGCCGGCACGGTGACCGTCCTGGTGCTGTTCTTCGACTCCCTGGCGGCCTTCGTCTTCGCCAAGTTCCGGTTCCCCGGCCGCCGGTTCCTGTTCGCGCTGATGATGGCGATCTTCATGGTGCCGGCGCAGCTCCAGGCGATCCCGCAGTTCGTGATCATGGCGAAGCTGGGCTGGATCGGCTCGATGACCGCGCTGGTCGTCCCGGCGGCCGCCAACGCGTTCGGCATCTTCTGGATGCGCCAGTACATGCGGAGCGCCATCCACGACGAACTGCTCGACGCCTCGAAGCTAGACGGCGCCGGATTCCTGCGCCAGTACTGGCACGTGGCGCTCCCGGTCGTCCGGCCCGGCCTCGCCTTCCTCGGCATCTTCACCTTCATGGGCCAGTGGAACGACTACGCCTGGCCGCTGATCGCCCTCACCGACCCGCACAACGTGACCCTCCAGGTCGCCCTGTCCCAGCTCAACGGCGTCCACGGCACGACCGACTACGGGATGGTCATGACGGGCGCGCTGCTCGCCCTCCTCCCGCTGCTGGCCGTCTTCGCGATCGGCGCCAAGCAGATCATCGGCGACCTCGGCAAGGGGGCCATCCGTTGATGCCCGGTCCGGCGACCGGCGGCGCGCACGCCCTCGATCCGCTGATCGCCCTGCGCCCTTGGGAAGCACCCGAGGTGACCTCCTGGGGGCGGCTGCCGATGAACGCCGTGGACCGGCGGCCGGGTGCGCTGTCGCTCGACGGCGACTGGCGCTTCCAGCTGCTGCCGGCCCCCGACGCGCCCGACGGCGTGTGGGCCCGGGCCGAGGTCCCGGGCGCCTGGACCCTCCAGGACACCGACGACCTGCCGCAGTACACCAACTTCCGGATGCCGTGGGGCGACGTCCCGCCCGCGTCCCCCGCCGCGAACCCGACGGGCGTGTACGAGCGCGAGGTGGACGTGCCCGCCGAGTGGGCCGGCCGCCGGATCGTCCTCCATGTCGGTGCCGCCGAGAGCGTGCTGCTCGTCCATGTGGACGGGCGGCCGGTGGGGATCTCCAAGGACTCGCACCTGGCCGCCGAGTTCGACCTCTCGCGGGTGGTGCGTCCGGGGCGGCGGGCCACCGTGCGGCTCACCGTCGTCAAGTGGTCGGACGCCTCGCACATCGAGGACCAGGACCAGTGGTGGCACGGCGGGATCACCCGCTCCGTCCTGCTGTACGCCACGGACCCGCTGTACCTGGCCGACGTGACGGCGCGTACCGGGCTCGACGGGGAACTGCGGGTGGACTGCCAGGTGCGCCACGCGGCCGGCACGCTGCCCGAGGGCTGGTCCGTGTCCGGCGAACTCGACGGCCGGCCCCTGACGCCGGACACCGCGTTCGACCGGGCCAACGCGGAGGACGGCCGTGTCTCCGGCTTCCTCGGCGAGGCGCGCCTCGGCACGGTCGTCCCCGGCGTCCGCCTCTGGAGCGCGGAGACGCCCGAGCTGTACGGCCTGACCGTGCGGCTGCACCGCGCCGACGGCTCGGTCGCCGACTCCACGCACCACCGGGTGGGCTTCCGCGAGGTCGAGGTCCGCGGCCGGGACCTGCTCGTCAACGGCGAGCGGGTCTACTTCCGGGGCGTGAACCGGCACGACTTCCACCCGCTGACCGGACGCACGGTGACGTACGCGGAGATGCGCGCGGACCTGGCGGTGCTGAAGCGCTTCGGCTTCAACGCGATCCGCACCGCCCACTACCCGAACGACCCCTCCCTGCTCGACCTCGCCGACGAACTCGGCTTCTACGTGGTCGACGAGGCGAACATCGAGGCGCACGACCACGCCCACGAACTGGCCGACGACCCGCGCTGGACGGCCGCCTACGTGGACCGTGTCACGCGGATGGTGCTGCGCGACCGGAACCACCCGAGCGTCGTCGTCTGGTCGCTCGGCAACGAGTCCGACTACGGCGCCAACCACGATGCCGCGGCGGGCCGGCTGCGCCGCCACGACCCGACCCGCCCGGTCCAGTACGAGGGCGCGGCCAAGCAGGGCTGGGCCGACCCCACGGTCGCCTCCGACATCGCGTGCCCCATGTACGCGCCCGTCGAGGAGTGCGTCGCGCACGCGCTGTCGGGCGAGCAGACGAAGCCGCTCATCCAGTGCGAGTACTCCCACGCCATGGGCAACAGCAACGGCACGCTCGCGGACCACTGGGCGGCCATCGAGTCCACCCCGGGGCTTCAGGGCGGTTTCATCTGGGAGTTCTGGGACCACGGCATCCTGCAGCGCGTGAACGACGGACGACCGGCCGGGCGCGGTGGCGCCGGGCAGTACGCCGACGGTGTCGCGGCGCCCGGCCACCGCTGGGCGTACGGCGGCGACTTCGGCGAGACGATCCACGACGGCGCCTTCATCGCCGACGGGATCGTCTTTCCCGACCGGACCCCGAAACCGGTGATGTACGAGCACCGCGAGATCGCCGCGCCGGTGCGGCTGGAACGCGCGGGCGACGGACTGCGGATCACCAACCGCCGGCACTTCCGGGGCCTCGACCGGCTGGCCGCCGAGTGGCGCCTCGCGCTCGCGGACGGCGGCACCCTGACCGCTCCGGCCGAGCTGCCCGACGTACCACCGGGCGGGTCCGCCGCGTTGCCGGTCCCCTTCGACCTGCCGGACGACGGCGGCGAGGCGTGGCTGACGCTGCGTGTGACCACGGCGGTGGACGAGCCGTGGGCGCCGCGCGGCACCGAGGTGTGCGTGCCGCAGGTCCGGCTGCGCCCCGCCGTCGCGGCGCCGGACGCCGGCGTGGACGGCCCGCCCGTCGAGGTCGACGAGGACGGGCTGCTCGTCCATCCGCTGCTGGCCGCGGCCCCGGTCCTCTCCCTGTGGCGGGCACCGACCGACAACGACGAACTCGGCGGGATGGCCGCGCGCTGGCGCGCGTGGGGCCTCGACCGGCTGACGCGCGAGGTCGTCTCGGTGCGCCGTGCGGGCCAGGACGTCACCGTGCTCGCCGAGTACGGCACACCCGCGGGTGTCATGCGTCATGAGCAGGTGTTCACACGTGTCCCGGGCGGGGTGCGGGTCGAGGAGTCGGCCGAACTGCCGGACGGGCTCGACGACGTGGCACGCGTCGGGTCGGTGTTCGAGACCGTCGCGGGGCTCGACGTCCTGGAGTGGTTCGGGCAGGGCCCCTGGGAGTCGTATCCGGACCGGAGCGCGGGCGCGCCCGTGGGCCACCACCGGGCCCGCGTCGACGACCTGTTCACCCCGTATCTGCGGCCCCAGGAGAGCGGAGGGCGGCACGGCGTACGGAACTTCACGCTGTCGGGGCCGGACGCCACCGGCCTCGCCGTCGCCCTGGACGCGCCACGCCAGGTGTCCGTGACCCGCTTCGGCGCCGAGGACCTGGCCGCCGCCGCCCACCACGACGAGCTGGTGCCGCGGGCGGGCTGCGTCGTGCACATCGACGCCGCCCACCGGGGCCTGGGCACCGCCTCGTGCGGACCCGACACGTCCGCCGCGTATCTCGTCCGGGCGGGCACGCACCGCTGGTCCTGGACGCTGCGCCTGCTCTGAGGCGGCCCCGTCCGTCCCGCGCCGCCGCCTCGCCCTCCCGCGGGGCCGGCGCGGCGGCGCGCGGACCGTCGAACGTGCCCTTCCCGTCACGCCGTTCGTGAACCACTGACCCGGAGGACCCCACACCGATGACCGAGCAGCGGCTGCCCGCCTGGGCCGATCCGTCCGTCTCCCCCGCCCGCCTGGACGCGCAGGGCGTGTCCCGGCGCGGACTCCTGCGCCGTGCGGGCCTGTTCGGCGCCGCCTTCGCGGCCGCGGCCGGTCCGCTCGCGGCGCCCGCCGCGGCCGGCGGGCGGCGGTACGGCGGCGACGACCCTCGTCTCGCCCACCTCGTCGGCGACCATCACGTGCACTCCGTCTACAGCCACGACGCGAAGTACACGTTCTCCCAGCTCGCCCGGGCGGGGGCCCGATACGGCCTCGACTGGATGGTCTTCAACGAGCACTCCAACGTCGGCCACGCGCAGTACGGCGCCCGGCTGGAGCACCGGGAGATCGTCGCGGCGCGCACCGAGAACCCGCGGCAGCTGATCTTCCAGGGTCTGGAGTGGTACATCCCGGCCGCCGAGCACGCCACGGTGTTCTCGGCGCCCGGCCCCCACGAGGTGGACCTGCTGACCCGGTTCGAGCTCGCCTACGACGGCAAGCTGCTCGGCTACACGGACGGGGCGGCCTCGCACCCGGACACGGCGCGCAACGAGGCGCACGCCGTCGAGGCGATCAAGTGGCTGGCCGAGCAGCGCCGCACGGGTTACGTCGACGACGTGCTCGTCCTCGCCAACCACCCGCTGCGCCTGGGCATCGACTCCCCGCACGAGATGCGCAACTGGCGCGACGCGGCCCCCGAGATCATGATCGGCATGGAGGGCGCTCCCGGCGCCCAGGGCGGCGGCATACCGGGCTGGGTCGGCTCCGGGCAGCAGCGCGGCGAGTACGTCAACAAGCCGTCCCCGAACTCCTTTCCCGGATACCCGGAGGACGCGTACGTCCTGTACGGCGGCTTCGACTGGATGACGGCGACCGTGGGCGGCATGTGGGACGCCCTGCTCGCGGAGGGCAGGCTCTTCACCGTCACCAGCAACTCCGACGTGCACCGCGTCGTCTTCGACACCTGGAAGAACGGCGACTGGGCGCCGGGTCGGAACTTCGACAACACCGGTCGCCTGCCCGACCCGGTGAACACGGACACGCAGCAGCCGGGCGGTGACTTCTGGCCCGGGCAGTTCAGCCGTACGCACGTGGGCGTGACCCGGTACGGGTACCGCGCGGTGATGGCGGGGCTGCGGGCCGGCCGGGTCTGGGTCGACCACGGGCACCTGCTGGACGGGCTCGACGTCCGGCTCAAGCGGGACTGCGACCACGGCCGGGGCGTCACGACGGGCGGGCGGCTGCGCGTGCGCAAGGGCGACCGGCTCACGCTGTCCGTCACGGTGACGTCGGCCTCGCGCCCCAACCCGCAAGGAATCCTGCCCGAGTTGGCCCACGTCGACGTGATCCGCGGTGCGGTGCGCGGACCGGCCGCCGACCGCGACGACTGGCGGGCGCCCGACACCCGGGTCGTGCGGACCCTCGACGTGAGCGGCAGGAGGGGCACGTACACCCTGCGGGTCCCGCTGACCGCGGGCGAGGAGTCCTTCTACGTCCGGCTGCGCGGCAGCGACGGCAACCGCAACGGCGCCGGATACCTCGGAGCCTCCGTCGACCCGCACGGACCGGTCCCGCACGTGCCCGGCGACGGTGACCCCTGGGCCGATACGTGGTTCTATGCCAACCCGGTGTTCGTCGACGTGGCAGGTGATTGATGAGACGTCAGCTTCTCGCACTGGCATTGCTGTCGGGCGTGGTGGCCGTCATGGCGGGCACCACGCCCGCCGTGGCCGCCGAGCCGCGCTGGACCGAGACCGGCACGGCGTACGTGGAGCGTGCGCTGGACGGCGGGCCGGTCACCGGACGGGGGACGAGCCTGTTCGCCCTGCCGCAGCGCAGCCTGTGCACGGGGACGTACGAGGCGGAGGGCGTCGACTACGACACCGCGCGCGGCACGCTGCGCGCCGAGGTCGTCCAGCCCGGCGCGTGCGTCGTCGCCACCACGGTCCACTCCTACGAGCTCAGGTAGCGGGAACCCGCCGCATGTCCGCGCAGTCCGCGCCCGGCCGTCTGCTCGCCGTGCTCGCCGCCTTCGACCACGAGCACACGGCGTTGTCCCTCACGGCGATCGCCCGCCGGGCCGGACTGACCCTCACCACGGCCCACCGGCTGGTGGGCGCCCTCACGGACTGGGGCGCCCTGGAGCGCGACGAGCACGGCGTGTACCACGTGGGCCTGCGCCTGTGGGAGGTCGCGGCGCTCGCCCCGCGCGGCCTCGGGCTCCGGCAGACCGCCCTGCCGTACCTGGAGGACCTGTACGAAGCCACCCACGAGAACGTGCAGTTGGCGGTCCGTGACGGCTCCGAGGTCGTCTACATCGAGTGGATCTCGGGGCGCTCCGCGGTCGGCGTCCGCATCCAGGTCGGCGCGCGCTGGCCGCTGCACGCGACCGGCGTGGGGCTCGCGCTGCTCGCGCACGGCGAGCCAGGTCTCCAGAAGGCGTACTGCGAGGGCCCGTTGGCCACGTTCACCCCGTACACCGTGACGGATCCGGCGGAGCTCCGCCGCGAGCTGGCCGAAGTGCGCCGCACGGGAGTCGCAGTGAGCAGCCGTCAGGTCACGGACGACGCCCTGTCGGTGGCGGCCCCGGTGCGCGGCGCGGGCGGCGCGGTCGTGGCGGCGGTCTCGGTGGTGGTGCCCGAAGCCGACGCGCAGGTGCCGGCGTTGGTCCCGGCGGTCCGGCTGGCCGCGCGCGGCATCTCCCGGGCGCTCGGCTGGCAGCCCGACGCACGCCAGGAGCCGGGCCGCTGAGTGGGCCGTGCGGGTCGCCGGAGCTCCGGATATCCCTCTCGTCGGTGAGGACTTCGCCATCGCGGGGTCGGAATACTGGGACGGCCCGTGCCCGGAGGAGCCGCGTATGCCCGCCCAGTCCTGGTTCGCCCCCGCCGTCTCCCGATGGCGGTCGGTCCGCTCGCGCTTGCGGACGACGCATCCGTACGTCGTCGACACCGCGCTCGCCGTGCTCGTGCTGTTCGCGGCCTCGCTCCAGTGGATGTTCCCCGACGAGGGCGACGACCGGCTCACCTGGCAGGGTTTCCTGCTGGCGGCCGGCACGGCGGCACCACTGGTCTGGCGGCGCCGCGCGCCCTTCCTGTCCGCCTGCGCGGTGTCGGTGTGCACGCCCGCGATGGCGCTCTACCACGCGCCGCCGCCGAACGTCGCGTACGGCGGACTGGTGGTCCTCTACACGGTCGCCACGCTGTGCCCGCCCGCGCAGCGCCGCCTCACGCTGGTGACCTGGCTGGTCGGCGCCTCGCTCACGATGATGGCCAAGGAGCACGCGCAGCCCTTCGAGTACGCGTTCCACCTCACGAGCTTCCTGAGCGCCTACGCGCTGGGCATCCTCACCCGCGTGCAACGCGCGTACACCGCCGAACTGGAGGACCGGGCCCGTCGTCTGGAACGGGAACGCGCCTCCGACACGGCGCGGGCGACGGCGCAGGAACGCGCCCGGATCGCCCGGGACATGCACGACATCCTGGCCCATGCGGTGAGCCTGATGGTCGTCCAGGCCGAGGCCGGTCCGGTGGTGGTGCGCAGCGATCCGGAGCGCGCCGAGGCCGCCTTCGACGCGATCGCGACGAGCGGACGGGACGCGATGACGCAGCTGCGGCGGATCCTCGGGGTCCTCAAGGAGGAACCGGCGGAGGGGACTTCGGCCCGGGTGCCGCAGCCCGGCACCGCCGCCCTCGCCGAACTGGTCCGCCAGGTCACGGAGTCCACCGGGCTGCGTGTCGACCTGCGCACGACCGGCAGCCCCCGCCCGCTGCATCCCGACACCGAGGTCGCCGCCTACCGCGTGGTGCAGGAGGCGCTCACGAACACCGTGAAGCATGCGTACGCTTCCACGGCGCGGGTCGAACTCGACTGGACGGAGGACGCGTTGACGCTCACGGTGACGGACGACGGCCGGGGGCCGGTGCGTTCGCCGGGCCCACGCGGTCCGGCGGCCCCGGCCGGCGGTCACGGGCTGATCGGCATCAGGGAGCGGGCCGTGGCCTGCGGGGGCAGCGCCGACACCGGCGGCGGTCCCGACGGCGGCTTCCGTGTCGCCGTACGGCTGCCCGCCGCCGTCGACCGGCAGGCGGCCCTGGGGTGAGCATCCGCGTGGTGGTCGCCGACGACCAGGAACTGGTCCGCAGCGGCTTCAGCATGATCCTGGAGGCGCAGCGCGACATCGAGGTGGTGGCGGAGGCCGGGGACGGCGTCGAGGCGGTGGCCGCCGTGCGGCTGCACACGCCCGACGTGCTGCTGCTGGACATCCGTATGCCGCGCATGGACGGCCTGGAGGCGGCCCGGCTGGTGTGCGCCGAGTCCGGCTGCAAGGTCGTCATGCTGACCACCTTCGATCTCGACGAGTACGTGTACGAGGCCCTCTACGCGGGGGCGAGCGGCTTCCTGCTCAAGGACGTCCGGCGCGACGACCTCGTCCACGCGGTCCGGGTCGTCGCGGCGGGCGACTCGCTCCTCGCACCCTCGGTGACACGTCGTCTCGTCGCCGACATCATCCGGCGGCGCCGCGCCGAGTCCGCCCCCGAGCCGGCGCCCGCCCGGCTCGACGTGCTCACCGCCCGCGAGGAGGAGACCCTCCGGCTGCTCGCCCGCGGGCTGTCCAACGCGGAGATCGCGACGACGCTGTTCGTGAGCGAACACACCGTCAAGACCCATGTCAGCAACGTGCTGAGCAAGCTGGGGCTGCGGGACCGGGTGCAGGCGGTGATCTGCGCGTACGAGACGGGCCTGGTGACGCCCGGCTCCGCCCCGTAGCGCCGCGCCGGCCGGGGCAGGGCCCCGCACGGTGCCGTCGCGGGCGATGCCGCGCCCGGGTCAGCCCTGTCGGGGCGCCTGGATCGCGAGGACGCGGTCGCGCAGGACGGGGAGTTCGGAGCGGATCCGGGCGACTTCGGCCATGTCGACGTCCACGGTCGCCGTCTCCTCCCCGGCGCGGGCCTCGCCGAGGACGGTCCCCCACGGGTCGACGACCACACTGTGTCCGGCCTGCCGCATGCCGCCGTGGGTGCCGGCCGCGTCGCAGGCCAGCAGGAAGACCTGTTCCTCCAGCGCTCTCGTACGGGTGAGGAGCTGGAAGTGGTTCAGCCGCGCCGCGGGCCATGCGGCGGGCACCACGACGAGTTCGGCGCCCGCGTCGAGCAGCCCCCGGAAGAGTTCGGGAAAGCGGAGGTCGTAACAGATGGCGAGGCCGACGACACCGAAGTCGGTGGGCACGGTGACGATGTCCCGGCCGCCGCCCATCAGGGTCGCCTCGCCGGTGTCGAAGCCGTACCGGTGGATCTTGCGGTAGCTGCCGCGCAGATCGCCGGTACGGTCGAAGAGGAGGGCGGTGTTGTACAGCGTGCCGTCCCGGTCCCGCTCGACGATCGTCCCGGCATGGAGCCAGGTCCCGGCCGCACGGGCGGCGGCGGACATGATCTCGGCGGTGGGGCCGTCGATCCCCTCGGCGTCGCGCTGCCAGTCGTCGTAGGCCCAGGCTCCGGCCGTCCACAGTTCCGGCAGGACCACCAGGTCGTCGCCCGCCCGGCCGCGGACCAGACAGGCCGCTCTGTGCCGGCGCTCGTCGGCCGTGTCGGACGCGTCCACGGACAGCTGGATCAGTGAGGCACGCATGGCTGTCTCCTCCGGGACCGTTGTCGTACGGCCCGTTGTCGCACGCCCCGAGAAACCTGTTCCCTTACGAGCGTAGGGAGCCGTGCGCACATCTGCGCCCCGTGCGCGGGTGCCTCCCGGGCGGCCCCGTGTCGTCCCGGGGCCGCGGGAGGCCGGGCGGGGCCTCGCTCATCAAGGTGACGCCCGTGCCACCCCCTCGGGTCATGACCGTTTTCTCCCGGTCCGGGGGCATGATGGCAGCCCACGACCGCCCGCTTCCCGTAGCCGCAGCCCAGAGGGGTCCAGCTTGTCCGCACCCGCCCGTCGACCCCGGACCGTGACCGGATCCGCACTTGTCGTGCTCGCCCTGGCGGCGGGCTGTACCGGGCACACCGGGACGAGCACCCACGGCCGCGCGACGGCGTCGACCGTCCCGCTGGCGAGCCTGTCCCCGTCGCCGGCCATGACCGCGAGGGCCACCGAGGACCTGCGCGACCCGCCCCAGATCGTGAGCAAGGACGGGCTGCTCAGGACCAGGATCGTCGTCGAACGCAAGAAGGTCCGCCTGGCGGGCAACGACGTGTGGGCGCTGACGTACAACGGCATGTACGCGCCGCCGACGCTGCGCCTGCGGCCCGGCGACCGCATGGAGGTCGCCTTCGAGAACAAGCTGGACCAGCAGACGAACCTCCACGTGCACGGGATGCACGTCTCGCCCGTCGGCCGCTCGGACAACGTCTTCCTCAAGATCGGACCGGGGAAGAAGTTCACCTACGAGTACACCTTCCCCAAGAGCCTGGAACCGGGCACGTACTGGTACCACCCGCACCCGCACACGCTGTCCGCCGCGCAGACCGCCGGCGGCATGGCCGGCCTCGTCGTGGTCGACGGCCTCGACGACTACCTGCCCGGCCCGCTGCGCGGCATCACCGAACGCGTCGTCGCCCTCAAGGACTTCCAGCTGGTCGGCGACGAGATCAAGACCGCGCACCTGAAGATGGGCGCGCCCACCACACGCACGGTCAACGGACAGCTGAACCCGCGGATCAGGATCAGGCCGGGCGAGACACAGCTGTGGCGGCTCGCGAACGTCGGGGCCAACATCTTCTACAAGGTGGCGCTGCCGGGCACCAAGTTCCACGTCGTCGCCCAGGACGGCTACCCGGTGAACAAGGTGTACGCGGTCGATTCCCTGGTCATCCCCGCCGGTGCCCGCTACGACGTGCTCGTCCAGGGACCCGCGGCCGGCACGTCGGAACTGCTGACCCTGCCGTACGACAGCGGAAAGGCCGGCAACCGGTTCCCCCGGGCGACGCTGGCCACGGTCCGCTCCGAGGGCGAACCGATGCGGCCCGCCACCCTGCCCACGGAGTTCGCCCCGGAGGACGACCTCGGCAAGGAGACCGTCGCGGACCGCAAGACGATCACCTTCACGGAGAACAAGGCGGGCACGCTCTTCTACATCAACCACAAGCAGTTCGACCACAACCGCGTCGACTTCCGGGCCAAGCTCGGCACCGTCGAGGAGTGGACCGTCAAGAACGACAGCGACGAGGTCCACTCGTTCCACGTCCACACCAACGACTTCCAGGTGATGAGCATCGACGGCAAGCCGCAGACCAACTACGGCCTCCAGGACACCGTCGACGTCCCGCCCCGGGGGAACATGGTCGTCCGCATCCGGTTCCTCGACTATCCGGGCAAGACGGTCCTGCACTGTCACATCCTCAACCACGAGGACGCGGGGATGATGTCGGTGCTGCAGATCGAGAAGTGACCGCACGCGGGCCGGCCGCTCCCTCCCGCGCTCCCTCCCCGGAGTGAGCCGGCGACCCGTATCCGTCGTACGGGGGAGCCCTCGATACCGCTCCCCCCGGCGATCCGCCGGCCCCTCCCCCGGCACGACGCTGAGTGGCGATGTCATTCACCGTACCGACCGCCGGGAGGCGTACCGTGCTCGCCACGATCTCCCGGGCGGCGACCCGCCGCCCACTCACCGTGATCCTCGTCTGGCTCCTCATGCTGCTCGTCGGCTTCGGCCTCGGCACGGGCGTGTTCGGCCGGCTCGTCGACTCGGTGCCCGACGTCCCGGGCACCGAGTCGGACCGGGCTGCCGCCTACCTCGACCGCGTCGACACCAGCGGTGAGTCGATCACCGCCGTCATCTCCGGAACGGCGGTCGCCGACCCGGCGCTGCGCTCCCAGGTGGGCCGTGCCGTCGCCGACCTGCGCACGGTCACGGGGGTCGCCTCCGTGCCCGACCCCTACACCACCCGCGGTCTCACCGCCGGGGACGGCAGGGCCCTGGTCATCCCGGTGACGTTCAAGGGCGACATGAAGTTCAAGGACGAGAAGAAGGCCGTGGACACGGCGGCCGACCGCATCCGGCAGATCGACGCGCCCGAGGTCCACGTCAGCGGCGGCCCGCTGCTCGGGCAGCAGATGGGCGGGCGCGCCCAGGAGGACGTGCAGCGGGCCGAGTTGATCTCCCTGCCGGTCGTCCTGGCGCTGCTGCTCGTCGTCTTCGGCGGGCTGCGGGCCGCCGGGCTGCCCCTGCTGATCGCCGTCAGCGGCGTCGCGGGCGCGTTCCTTGCGCTCTTCCTCTTCAGCCAGGTCACCGACATCTCGGTGTACGCGATCCAGATCACCACCATGCTGGGTCTCGGACTCGCCGTGGACTACGCGCTGTTGATGGTGGTCCGGTTCCGGGAGGAGCGACGGCACACGGACGACGTCCTCGACGCGGTGCACCGCACGGTCGCGGGAGCCGGGCGGACCGTCCTGTTCTCCGGGCTCACGGTGGCCGTCAGCCTCTCCGGACTGCTGGTGTTCCCCAGCCCGTTCCTGCGCAGCATGGGGCTCGCCGTCGCCGCCGTGGTCGTCGTCGACATGCTCGCCGCGATCACCCTGCTGCCCGCGCTCCTGGCGCGTTTCGGCGCACGGATCGCACCGGCCAGGAGCAAGGACACGGCAGCGGCCGGGAGCGGCGACGCGGCGGCCGCCCCGGTGGGTTCCCCCACGGACACCTCCGCCGAGGAGGGCCGCGTCTTCGCCCGCCTCGCCCGCTTCGCGTCCCGCCGCCCCCTCGCCGTACTGGCCGTCCTCGTCCCGGCCCTGCTCGTCGTGGCCCTTCCCGCGGCCGGGATGAGGATCGGCATCGGAGACGCCAGGCAGCTGCCCGCCGACACCGAGGCGCGGCAGATGTACGACACGCTGGAGGCGCATTTCCCGCCGGGCACCGGGGTCTCGCCGGTCACCGTCCTGGTGCGGCCCGGCGCGGGGCCGGACACGGTGCCCCGGATCCGCGCCCTGTCGGACACGAGCGACGCGCGTGCCCTGCCGGACGGCTCCACCCTGGTGCACCTGCGGCCGGGCGGCAGCGTCGACGGCACTGCGGCGACCGACCTGGTCGAGCGCGTACGGGAGGTGCGCGGAAGCGAACCGGTCGAGGTCACCGGCGTCGCGGCCCGGCTCGTCGACTTCCGTTCGATGCTCGCGGAGCGGGCACCCTGGGCGGCGGCCACCGTTCTCCTCGGCATCTTCGCCCTGCTGTTCGCGTTCACCGGTTCCGTGCTCATCCCGCTGCGGACGATCGTGACCACCCTGCTCAGCCTGGGTGCCGCACTCGGCGCGGTGGTCTGGGTCTTCCAGGACGGACATCTGGCCGGGCTGCTGGGCGCCGACGGCCTGGGTTCGCTCAGTCTGACGGCCCCTCCGCTGATCATCGCGATCGCCTTCGGACTCGCCATGGACTACGAGCTGTTCATCCTGGCCCGGATGCGCGAGACCTGGCTGCGCACCGGTGACGAGCACGACGCCGTGGTGACCGGTCTGCGCCGCTCGGGCCGTGTCGTCAGCTGTGCCGCGCTGCTCCTGGCGATCGTCTTCGGCGCCTTCATGACCGGCGGCTTCTCGCCCATCCTGCAGATCGGTCTCGGGCTGACCCTGGCGGTCCTGATCGACGCCACCGTCGTCCGCATGCTCCTCGTACCGGCCACGATGGCGCTGCTCGGCAAGCGCGCCTGGTGGGCGCCGGCCGCGCTGCGGCGGGCGCACGACCGGTTCGGGGTGAGCGAGGAGGCACCGGCCCCCCGCCCCCAGCTGACGGGCGTCTGAGGACCATCCCCCGGGGGCCCGTCCGGTCGTCTCCCCCCGAACGGCCGGACGGGCCCTAAGGGGCTGTCCCGTAATCCCTGGTGGATCAGCGCGCGGCGTCAGATGCGGTGCATCGCAAGGCGGAGGGTCGTCCTCATACTGGGCGTATTCGGGCGATCCGACAACGCGGCGAGGTGCCGTAGCTGTCGTCGTGCGCCCGCCAGGGATTACGGGACAGCCCTTAAGCTTGATCTTTAACGCTCGATGTCGAATGGTGCGTCGAACTTGATCACTCGGTTCGGTAACCGCCGTACGCAGAAGCGGCCTTCGGCTGAACATGTGTTCCGACCAAGGAACACACACGTCCAGCACGAAGGCCGTGAGGATGAGTCTGCTGCATCACAACGCCCGATCGGAGGCATTGGCACAACTGTCATGCTTCCGGGGCGAGTTCTACGCCTGTCTGACCGCTCGTTCGGACACGTTGTTCGAGCTGGCTGATGCCGTTCTGTGCGGCGACGGGCCGGTGAGATCGCTGGCCGAGCTGTCACTGGTGGGTGAACACCGCCGCGGCCATGGAGGGCTCTACGCGGCAGTGGCCCGTGGACGCATCGATGCCGGCGGGCTGCGACGGGCACTGGCCGCAGTGCCACTGCCGCGGGCTGCCGACGGCCGGCTGGTCCTGGCTGTCGATGTCACCTGCTGGCTGCGGCCCGACGCCCACACCTCACCGGAACGCATCCTGTGCCACACCTACGGCCGGGGCAAGGACCAGCACATCCCGGTCCCCGGCTGGCCCTACTCGATCATCTGCGCGCTCGAGCCGGGCCGCAGCTCATGGACCGCACCGCTGGACGCACTGCGTCTGAGGCCCGGGGACGACACCGCCACGGTCACCACCCGGCAGTTGCGCGATCTGCTTCAGCGACTGATCACCGCAGGGCAGTGGCAGACGGGCGACCCGGACATCCTCATCGTCGCGGACGCCGGATACGACGCACCCCGCCTCGGCTTCCTCCTGAGTGACCTGCCGGTCCAGGTGCTGGCCAGGATGCGCTCCGACCGCGTCCTGCGCAGGGCTGTCCCACCGCGGCTCCCGCACACCCAGGGCCGACCGCCGCGGCACGGCGGCGAGTTCGTCTTCGGGCAGCCTGACACCTGGGGCACCGCGGACACCGATACGGTTACCGACACACGTCTCTACGGCACCGCCAGGGCCCGTTCCTGGGACCGACTGCACCCCAGACTGACCCACCGCTCTTCCTGGGCAGCCGCCGACGGCACCCTCCCCATCGTCGAAGGGACGGTGATCCGCCTGGACATCGGCCACCTGCCCAGCGGAGCAACCCCGAAGCCGGTCTGGCTGTGGTGGTCCGGCACCGACGCCACCCCGGCGGACGCCGACCGTCTCTGGCAGGCATACCTGCGACGCTTCGACATCGAGCACACCTTCCGCCTGTTCAAGCAGACCCTCGGCTGGACCTCCCCGAAGATCCGCAGCCCCGAGGCGGCCGACCGATGGACCTGGCTGATCCTCGCCGGCTACACCCAACTGCGGCTCGCCCGAACGCTGGCAGCCGACCTGCGTCGGCCCTGGGAGCAGCCGACCCCGCCGGACAGGCTCACCCCCGCCCGAGTCCGCCGCGACTTTCGGCACATCCGCCCCAAGACCAGCTGCCCAGCCCAAGCACCGAAACCCTCCCGCCCCGGCCCCGGACGACCTCCAGGCAGAAAGAACACCCGGCCCACACCCCGCCACGACGTGCACACACCCCGCAAAACAACGGCGGCGAAGCAGCGGACGAAGAAGCCAACCACCCCACGACCCCGCCGCACAGGTTAAAGATCAAGTTAAGCGAAGCATTCCGTCCCCGCCGTCCTGCGGCGGGTGACGGAATGCTTCGTGAGCTGCGCGCGGAACTCGTAGCAGCCGAGGGCCACCCGCTGCGTGTCCAGCGGGTTGACCTTGGCGAACACGACGACCTCGGCGGGCGAGCGCTCCACGCTGACGGGCACGGCGACCGGCGAGGGGTACCCGACGATCTCCCTCCCCTCGTCCGTCTGCTGCATCGCGAGGGCCCGTCTCAACTCGGTGTCCCTGAGCGTCCCGTCGGCGACCGCGTGGTCGAGCCGGCGGACGATCGCCGTGGAGCTCGCGTCGAGCACGGCCCGTTCCTCGTCCTCGGCCTGCTTCTCGCGTTCACGCTGAAAGCGCCGGCAGTCGTCCACGGTCGACTGCTCGGAGGTCACGGTGTCCGTGTCCCGCCGCGCCCGGAACTCGTAGCAGACCTGCTCGTTCGTGCCCGCGTCCAGCAGGACGAGCTCGGTCAGCAGACCGCCCGTCACCTTCTGGTCCGCGCGGTGGACGCCCTCGGTCTGCCAGACCTCCGCCCCCTGGACGGCCATGAAGCCGCCCCGGGCCAGGGCGGCGCGCAGTTCCACCGCGACGTCCGCGGCGACCGCCGCGGGACTGCGCGGAGCCCGGGACGACAGCAGCTCCCGGCAGGTCGCGTCGGGCAGTTCGTGTACGGAGACGGGCGGTGGTGAGGACGCCTGGACGACCTCGAAGCGGTAGCAGCCCCTGACCGGGGCGGCGTACCAGCCCGACCCCTGATGCGCGAACCTCGCGGTGACCGTGACCCGCCGTCCGCGCCGCCGGACGTCGGGCATGCCCTCCTTGCCTCTGCCGGCGCCCACCGACCGGTCGATCTCGGTCCCGAGGAGGGCTCCGTCCCCCGCCGCCCGGGACAGCCGGTCCCGCGACACGTCCACGCTCTCCTCCATCGCGTGCCGTGCCCGGTCGTCGGCACGTCCAGGAGCCGTACTGAGCCGCCACATCCCGAACAGCACCAGGACCAGCGCCGTCGTCAGCACGGCCAGACAGCCGTTCAGCATGCATCCCCCGCGTCTCGCCATGTCCGCAGACTGCCCGGCCCGTGCTCCCGCGAGGGCCCTCGTGTCCGACACGTGATCGAACAGGGCCCACCACGAGACGACCGCTCAGCCTGGCAGCGCGGCGAGCAGACGGCGATCGCGCGGCGCGGACCCGCGGTCGAGGCGGGCGTCCAGGAGCCGCCGGGCGGCGTCACAACGGCCCGCCGCGACAAGGGCGTACAGCAGGGTCTCCTCGACGACCTCGCGCTGCGCCGCGCTGCCGCCGACCCTGCGCAGCGCCGGCAGGAGCGCGTCGAGTCCGCGTACGGCCTCGTGGAACCGCTCCTCGACGAGGGCGGCGAAGGCCTCGCACAGCGGGACGACGACCTCGCGCTGCACCGGGTCCGCGCCCGCGGCGTGGTCGCGCAGCCGGCGCAGCGCGGCGAGGTCCCCGGCGGCGGCGAGGGCGACCGCCGCGTGCAGTGCGGTGAAGGCGGTCGCGGGCCGCTCCACGATCTCCCGGCCGACCGTGCCGAGGACGTCCTCGGCGGGCACCCGGCCCCGCCAGCTGTCGCTGAGCCGGGCCCGCCACAGCAGGGAACCCGAGTCGACCAGCGCCCGGATCCCGGTCACCCGGCCCGGCGCGAGCTGCGCGTACCAGCGTCTGCGGACGGCCGCGCCGTCGTCGAGGGCCAGTTCGTGCAGCGCGACGTGCCAGGAGAAGTGCGCCCGGTGGACAGCGCCCCGGCCCTGCCCGGACACCCAGGCGTCGAGCCAGTCACGGCCCGTCTCGTGGGCGCCGGACTCGTAGTGGACGTGGGCCAGCGCGTGCACGGCGTGCCCGGAGGCGGGTTCGGCGGCCAGGGCCCGGTGGGCCAGTTCGGCGGCCTCGTCGTAGCGGCCCTGCCCCTGGCGCAGGAAGGCGAGGAGGGAGGCGGGAAACCAGTGCCCGTGGTAGGCGGGTGCCGTCCGCTCGACCAGGCGCAGCGCGTATCCGTCGTCGAGGTCGTGCAGGCCGGAGAAGGCGATGGTGGGCACGGCGGTGGACAGCGCGAGCGCGTCGGCGGGGTAGGCGTCGAGGTGTCCGAGCAGGGCGCCGGCGCCGTGGTCCGCGTCGTCGCCGTGGATGCGGCGTGTGACGACGTCGACGAAGGAACGCTCCCGTTCGTCGGCCCGGTCGCGGGCGGACCGCTGGGCGTCGGCCAGTTCCCGCGGCACGTCGACGGCGGCACCGCACTCGTGGCCGAGCAGGGCGAGCGCCGCGTGTCCGAGCGCGAAGCCCGGGTCGAGGGCGACCGCGCGCTCGAAGGCGTCCTCGGCACCGGCCCTGACCCTGAGGACCCGGTCGAGTCCGGTGCGGTAGGCGGAGGCGGCCTCGGCGTGGGTGGACAGCGCGAGCCCCTGCGCGTCGACGGGCCGCCGGCGGGCGCCGCGGCGCGGCCCGGGGACGGGGGCGAGGAGCTGTCCGGCCAGCGCGGCCGCCTGGGCGCGGATCTCCGGAACGGCGGTGGTCTCCCACAGCTCCCCGCGGCGCGGGGCGCCGAGCGTGAACAGCGGGCGCTCGGCGCGGCCTTCGGCGTCCAGGAGGCGGCCGTCGCGGGTCGCCACCCCCATGCCGAGCGGGCCGGGGACCGCGGCGCCGGAGTCGAACAGCGAACGCCACAGGGGGTCTTCGGGACGGGGCCCGGGCCCGGTGCAGTCGACGACCCAGCCCACCTGGATCCGCGTGCCGTCGGAGAGCGCGACCAGCACGTCGTCGTCGCGGACCACGGCGCCGGTGACGGCGCCGGAGTGCACGCGCAGCCGCCGGGCGGTACGGGCGCGGGCCACCGACTCGGCGGTCACGGGTGCCATCCGGTGGCGGTGGGTGTTCCACAGCGCGCCCTCGCGTTCCAGGAACGCGGCACGCTCGTCCGGCGTCAGGCTGCGCCACAGCCGGGCGGTGTGCGGCCGCAGGCTGTCGAGGGCGGGACGCCAGTCGCCCCGGGTGCGCACGGCGCGGCCGATGTGGCGGTAGACGGTCCTGCGCAGCGCGGCCAGCGAGGGCGTGTCGAGGCCGTCCGGCGCGGGCATGGCCGGGGCGGGGCTGAGCGCGTGCGGCTGGGGCAGCAGTCCGTTGCGGGACGCGGCGTGCACGGTGCGTCCGGGCCGGTCCAGGCTCAGGGCGAGGTCGACGGCGGTGAGCCCGGTGCCGACCAGCAGGACGTCGGCACAGTCGGCGAGCGGTCCGTCGAGGGCGCCCGGCGCCCACGGCGCCGGTACGAAGCGTGCGCTGCCGCGCAGCGCGGGCGGGACCCGGTCGCCGCGCGCGGGCGCGGGCCCGGTGGCGAGCACGGCGCTGTCGGCCCGCAGCAGGCTCCCGTCGGCGAGGTGCAGCTCGACCGCGTCTCCGGGCGCGCCGGTGCAGGCGTCCGCCCGGGTCCGCAGCCGGCGCACGGCGACCGTGCCGTGGGCGCGGACGATCGCCCCGGCCAGGGTGTCGGCCAGGTAGGCGCCGTAGCGGTAGCGGGTGGCGAAGTCGGTTCCTCTGACGTCGGGTTCGCCGTGGCGGCAGAGCCACCGGGTGAAGTGGCCGGGATCGTCGGGGTAGCAGCTCATGCCGCTCGCGGGCACGTTCAGGCGGTGCCGCGGGTCGGGGGTCGCGTACGCGGTGCCCCGCCCCGCCTCCGGGGCCGGGTCGACCAGCACGAGGTCGAGCGGCGCCCGTCGGCGGGCGGCCGTCTCGCACAGGTGGACGGCGGTCAGCGCGCCGGCGGCGCCCGCTCCGACGATGGCCACGGTGTGCCGCTTGCGGGCTGGGTTCACGGATACCTCCGGCGGGTTCTGCGGCGGGCTCGGTGTGCGGTTCTCCTTCTTCACCGTCCGGCCGGAAGGGTGTGGGGAGGGCTTCCGGGGCGGGGATCTCACCGGAAACTCAGGGTGCCGGTCGGCTGCTCATACTGTGTTCACCTCCGGGGGTGGCCGGACAACCGGGGTTTCCGGCCGTCTGTTGCCGTGTCTTCACAGGAATCTCAGGTGGCGGCCCTCGGATTCAAAGAATCAACCCAGGTAAGGGGCGCAGGATGCACGCGTCGTGGCGGTGATCGAAGAACCCAGGGAAGGCGTGCCGTGAGCGTCCCTCAGATATCGAACCGGTCGGGTCGGACGGCGTGGTCGCGGCGCGGGGTCCTGGCCGCGCTCGGTGCCGCCGTGCCGGCCGCGCTGACGGGGTGCGCCGGCGCGGCCGGCGCGTCGGAGGGGAGCGGCGGCTCGCCGACGGCGCAGGCGAGCGGCAGCACCGGGGCCCGGACGCCTACCGTCACCGTCACCCCGGCCGACGGGACGCGGAAGGCCGCCTTCACCAGCCCGGTCGAGGTCACCGTGGCGGACGGCACCTTGTCGGACGTGAAGGTCGCCGGGAACGACGGCAGCACGCTGAGCGGGTCGTTCGACGATGCCCGTACGAGGTGGACGTCCGACCGGAACCCGTACTCGGGCACCAAGTACACGGTCACCGCGAAGGTGCCGGGTGCGGGCACGCACAGGGCGGGCTTCGTCACCAGGGCGCCCGGCGAGACATTCGTGGGGTACTTCACCCCCGAGGCGGACTCGACCTGCGGGGTCGGCATGCCCGTGTCCCTCGGCTTCACCCACGCCGTCTCGGACCGGGCCGCCGTCGAGCGGGCGATCACGGTCACGGCCGAACCCGCCGTCGAGGTGGTCGGCCACTGGTTCGGCGACACCCGGCTCGACTTCCGGCCCGAGGAGTACTGGGCCGCGGGCACGAAGGTCACGCTGAGCCTGCGCCTGAAGGACGTCGAGGGCGCGGACGGGGTGTACGGCACGCAGTCCAAGGACGTCACCTTCACCGTGGGCCGCCGTCAGGTCAGCACCGTGGACCTGGCCGAGAAGACGATGACGGTGGAGCGGGACGGCGCGACGTACGCCACCTATCCGGTCAGCGGCGGCGACGCCGAGCACACCACCTGGTCCGGGATCATGGTGATCAGCGAGCGGTTCGAACAGACCCGGATGCAGTCCTCGACCGTCGGTCTCGGCGACGAGTACGACATCAAGGACGTCCCGCACGCCCAGCGCCTGACCACCTCGGGCACCTTCGTCCACGGCAACTACTGGGCGTCCCCGTCGGTCTTCGGCGGCAGCAACACCAGCCACGGATGCATCGGTCTGCGCGACGCCAAGGGTGCGGCCGACCGCTCCGTGCCGGGCTACGAGTTCTACGCGAGTTCGATGCTCGGCGACGTGGTCGTGGTGCGGAACTCGGGCGAGCGGACGGTGGACCCGGCCAACGGCCTGAACGGCTGGAACCTGTCGTGGACGGAATGGAAGGCGGGCAGCGCCCTGCGCTGACGGGTCCGGCGAAGTACCCCCTTCACCTCATGAACTCCCTTGCACGGAAAGGAGTTTCTGGGCTTTACCTCTTGACGACCGGAGTGACAGAGAGCACATTGGCCGCGCAGCTGATCTGAGAGCGCTCTCAAAAAACTCGCACACCCCACTCCGTACCCGAAGAGGCCCCCCATGAGAGAAACGCCCGGCAGACCTCGCCCCCTCAGGCGCGTGCTCGTCGCCGTGTTCAGCACACTCGGCCTGGCGGCCGCCGCCGCCACGGCCGCCACCCTCCCCGCGAACGCCTCCGCACCCACTCCCCCCTCCGGCTGGTCCCAGGTCTTCCTCGACGACTTCAACGGCTCCGCCGGGACCGGCGTCAACACCGCCAACTGGCAGTACGACACCGGCACCAGCTACCCGGGCGGCGCCGCCAACTGGGGCACCGGCGAGGTCGAGACCATGACCTCCAGCACCAGCAACGTCGCCCTCGACGGCAACGGCAATCTGCTGATCACGCCACGGCGCGACGCCTCCGGCAACTGGACCTCGGGCCGGATCGAGACCAACCGCACCGACTTCCAGCCGGCCGCCGGCGGCAAACTGCGCGTCGAGTCGCGGATCCAGATGCCGAACGTGACCGGCGACGCGGCCAAGGGCTACTGGCCCGCCTTCTGGATGCTGGGCGCGCCGTACCGCGGCAACTACCAGAACTGGCCGGGCGTCGGCGAGCTGGACATCATGGAGAACGTCCAGGGGCTCAACACCGAATGGGCGACGATGCACTGCGGCACCAACCCGGGCGGCCCGTGCAACGAGACGTCCGGCATCGGCGGCAACACCCCCTGCACCGGGACGACATGCCAGGCGGGCTTCCACACCTACGCGATGGAGTGGGACAAGTCGACCAGCGTCGAGGAGATCCGCTTCTACCTCGACGGCGTCAACTTCCACACCGTGCGGGCGAATCAGGTCGACGCGACGACCTGGGCGAACGCCACCAACCACGGCTACTTCATCATCCTGAACGTGGCGATGGGCGGCGGCTTCCCGGGAGCCTTCGGCGGCGGCCCCTACAGCAGCACGGAGCCCGGCCACCCCATGGTCGTGGACTATGTCCAGGTGCTCCAGTCCGATGGGAGCGGTACCACACCTCCTCCGACCGGCAACCGTGACGCCTACGCGGCCATCCAGGCCGAGTCCTACGACAGCCAGTCGGGCACCCTCACCGAGAGCACCACGGACACCGGGGGCGGTCAGAACATCGGCGCCCTGGCGAACGGCGACTGGGCCGTCTACAAGGGCGTCAACTTCGGCTCCTCCGCTGCGCACCAGTTCTACGGCCGGGTGTCGAGCGGCGCGGCCGGCGGGGTCAGCGGTCTGGTCGAGGTGCGCCTCGACAGCCGTACGAGCACGCCGATCGGCAGCTTCGCGCTGGCCAACACGGGCGGCTGGCAGTCCTGGAGGACGGTTCCGGCGAACATCGGTGCCGTCACGGGCACCCACGACGTCTATCTGACCTTCACCAGCGGCCAGCCGGCCGACTTCGTGAACGTCAACTGGTTCGACTTCGGTCACTGACGCACGACGGTCGTACGGCGACCGACGCACCACCGGCATGACCGGCGCACCACGGGCATCCGTCACCGGCGGATGCCCGGCTCCGGGAGGGGCGGGCCGTGCGGCCCGCCCCTCTCAGCGCAGTTCGGCCCGGAAGGCCACCGGAGTCGTGCCGGTGTGCTGATGGAAGAACTTGGAGAAGTTGGCGGAGTCGGGGAAGCCCACGGCGACGCCGATGCGGCCGATGGGCATCTCCGTGTGCGCGAGGAGACGCTTGGCCTCCAGGATCACGCGCTTGTCGATGAACCCCTTGGGCGTCTCGCCGGTGGCGGCGCGCACCGCGCGGACGAGGGTGCGGCGCGAGTAGCCGAGGGCGTCGGCGTACGCGCTGACGCTGTGGACGGTGGCGAACCGCTTCTCGACCGCGTCGCGAAAGCGGGTGAAGGTGGTGTCGGTCTGCTCGCGGGCCGCCTCGGCGGAGCTCGCGGCGAGATGGGCGAGGCGCAGCAGGAACGCGGTGAGGGAGTGCCGGAGCACCGAGGTGTGCAGGCTGAGCGGCAGGGTGGTCGTGTCGACGTACTCGCGTTCCAGCTGGGCCAGCGCGTGCTCCAGGGCGGCCAGCTGGGCGGCGTCGGGGTGCAGCAGCGGGGGCAGGTCGTAGCGGTAGAGACCGGTGGCCTCGACGATCGCCCGCGGCAGGAAGCCGGGCTGCATGGTCAGGACGGTGCCGCGGTAGCGGTCCGTCGAGGAGAAGCGGTGCACCTGGCCGGGCCGGATCCACAGGACGTCGCCCGCGCCGGCCTCGTACTCGGCGAAGTCGACCATGTGCCGCACGGGGCCCGAGTCGAAGAGCATCACGACGTGGAAGTCGATGCGGTGCACGCGCTCCAGCGGCGCGTCCACGTGCCAGGTGCGCTCCGGCCCCATCGAGCCGATCTGCATTCCGACACCGGAAAGGCTCAGGTCGACCGGGAAGGGGAAGGTCTTGATCCCGTCCCGGGACCCGTCGGCGCCCCCGGCAGCGCCTTGGGTGGTTCTGTCTGGCATGTCCTTCTCGCGGCGGCTCGGTGCGGCTCTGTGCGGCCCTGCGTGTCCCACTTTCACCGAAGGCTGACACACGGGCACCTTCCCGAGCAAAAGTCAGACTTTTAGGTTTGAACGCGTCCGAGCAGTTACGACGCTTCGATCGAGGACTTCTTGAAGATGAGCACGCAGCAGAGCACCCCGACACCCGACGGCTCCCCGGACGGTCCGGAGTGGACCGAGCTCGACCGGCGTGCCGTCGACACCGCACGTCTCCTGGCCGCCGACGCCGTCCAGCAGGTCGGGAACGGCCACCCGGGCACCGCGATGGCGCTCGCTCCGGCCGCGTACACGCTCTTTCAAAAGGTGATGCGACACGACCCCGCGGACCCCGAGTGGACCGGCCGTGACCGCTTCGTCCTCTCCCCCGGCCACACCTCGCTGACCCTGTACACCCAGCTCTTCCTCTCGGGCTACGAGCTCGAACTGGACGACCTGAAGGCGTTCCGCACGCACGGTTCGAAGACCCCGGGGCACCCCGAGTACGGACACACCGCCGGTGTGGAGACGACGACCGGGCCGCTCGGCCAGGGTGTCGCGAACGCCGTGGGCATGGCGATGGCCGCCCGCTACGAGCGCGGCCTGTTCGACCCCGAGGCCCCCGCGGGCGAGTCCCCCTTCGACCACACCGTCTGGGCGATCGTCTCCGACGGCGACCTGGAGGAGGGCGTCTCCGCCGAGGCCTCCTCCCTCGCGGGCCACCAGAAGCTCGGCAACCTCGTCTTCGTCTACGACGACAACCACATCTCCATCGAGGGCGACACCGCGACCGCGTTCTCCGAGGACGTCCTGAAGCGGTACGAGGCCTACGGCTGGCACGTCCAGCGGATCGAGCCGTCCGCCGACGGCGACGTCGACGTGCACGCGCTGTACGCGGCGCTCAGGGCGGCGCAGGCCGAGACCGGGCGCCCCTCGATCATCGCGATGCGCACGATCATCGCCTGGCCCGCCCCGAACGCGCAGAACACCGAGGCCTCCCACGGCTCGGCGCTCGGCGCCGAGGAGATCGCCGCCACCAAGCGGGTCCTGGGATTCGACCCCGAGCAGACCTTCCAGGTCGAGCCCGAGGTGCTGGCGCACGCCCGCACCGCGCTGGACCGGGGTGCCGAGGCGCACGCCGCCTGGGACAAGCGGATCGCCGAGTGGCGCACCGCCTCCCCGGAGCGCGCGAAGCTGTTCGACCGGATCGTGGCCGGGCAGCTCCCCGAGGGCTGGGAGGCGCAGCTTCCCGTCTTCGAGGAGGGCACGTCCGTGGCGACCCGTGCCGCCTCCGGCAAGGTCCTCCAGGCGCTCGGCGCCGTCATCCCCGAGCTGTGGGGCGGCTCCGCCGACCTGGCCGGCTCCAACAACACGACCATCGACAAGACGTCGTCGTTCCTGCCGGCGGGCAACCCGCTGCCGGAGGCCGACCCGTACGGCCGTACGGTCCACTTCGGCATCCGCGAGTTCTCCATGGCCGCGGAGATGAACGGCATCGCCCTGCACGGCAACACCCGCGTCTACGGCGGCACCTTCCTGGTCTTCTCCGACTACATGCGCAACGCCGTCCGCATGTCGGCCCTGATGCAGCTCCCGGTGACGTACGTGTGGACGCACGACTCCATCGGCCTCGGCGAGGACGGCCCCACCCACCAGCCGGTCGAGCACCTCGCCTCGCTGCGCGCCATCCCGGGCCTGAACATCGTCCGTCCCGCGGACGCCAACGAGACCGCCGTGGCCTGGGCCGAGATCCTCAAGCGGCACGCCACGAACCCGGCGCCGCACGGCCTGGCGCTCACCCGTCAGGGTGTACCGACCTACCCCGTCAACCCGGACGCGGCACGCGGCGGTTACGTGCTCGCCGACTCCTCCACCGAGACGCCCGACGTCGTCCTCGTCGCCACCGGCTCCGAGGTCGCACTGGCCGTCGAGGCACGGCAGCTGCTGGAGGCCGACGGCGTCGGCACCCGTGTCGTGTCGATGCCGTCGGTCGAGTGGTTCGAGGAGCAGCCCGCCGAGTACCGGGAGCAGGTCCTTCCGCCGTCGGTGAAGGCCCGCGTGGCGGTCGAGGCGGGCATCGGTCTGACCTGGTACCGGTACGTCGGTGACGCCGGACGCATCGTGTCGCTGGAGCACTTCGGTGCCTCCGCCGACGCCAGGACCCTGTTCACCGAGTTCGGCTTCACGGCCGAGAACGTCGCCGCCGCCGCGCGGGAATCCCTTGCCGCCCTCCGCGGTTGATCCGTTCGCACGAAGGAAGATGATCACTGTGACCGAAGCGACCGCGACCGCGGTACCCCTCAAGCGCCTCTCCGGCGAAGGCGTCTCCATCTGGCTGGACGACCTCTCGCGCAAGCGCATCGCGTCCGGCAACCTCGCCGAACTCATCGCGTCCAGGCACGTGGTGGGCGTGACGACCAACCCGTCCATCTTCCAGGCCGCCATCGGCTCCGGAGAGGGATACGAGGAGCAGCTGGCCGACCTCGCCGAGCGCGGCGTGACGGTCGACGAGGCCGTCCGCATGATGACGACCGCCGACGTGCGCGCCGCGGCCGACATCCTGCGCCCGGTGTACGACGCGACCGGCGGCCGGGACGGCCGGGTCTCGATCGAGGTCGACCCCCGGCTGGCCCACCGCACCGCCGCGACGATCGCCGAGGCCAAGCAGCTCGCCTGGCTGGTCGACCGCCCGAACGTGATGATCAAGATCCCGGCGACGAAGGCGGGCCTCCCTGCCATCACCGAGGTCATCGGCCTCGGCATCAGCGTCAACGTCACGCTGATCTTCTCGCTGGAGCGCTACCGCGAGGTGATGGACGCCTACATCGCCGGCCTGGAGAAGGCCCGCGAGCGGGGTCTGGACCTGTCGGAGATCCACTCCGTGGCGTCCTTCTTCGTCTCCCGCGTCGACAGCGAGATCGACAAGCGGCTGGCGAAGGTCGGCACGGACGAGGCGCTCGCGCTCAAGGGCAGGGCGGCGCTCGCCAACGCGCGGCTCGCCTACGAGGCGTACGAGGAGGTCTTCGGCGGTGCCCGCTGGACCGCGCTCGCCCCGTCCGGCGCCCACAAGCAGCGCCCCCTGTGGGCCTCGACGGGCGTCAAGGACCCCTCGTACAAGGACACGCTGTACGTCGACGAGCTGGTCGCGCCGGGCACCGTCAACACCATGCCGGAGGCGACGCTGGACGCCACCGCCGCCCGCGGCGACGTCCGCGGCGACACGGTGACCGGCGGCTACGCCCAGGCCCGGGCCGACCTCGCGGCCGTCGAGCGGCTCGGGATCTCGTACGACGAGGTCGTGGGGCAGCTGGAGGACGAGGGCGTCTCGAAGTTCGAGGCGGCCTGGGAGGACCTGCTCGAAGCGGTGACGGAGTCGCTGCGCGGCAAGGGAGTTGAGGGGGAATGACCAGGAGTCGACAGCGTGCCGAGGGTACGACGGCGGATGCGGCCGCCGCGCCGGAGGGATCCGGTGACCAGGCCGTGGAACCGGGTGACGTGACGACGGCACAGGGAGCCCCGGCCGCGGAGCCGGGCACGGGCACGGGCGACGCGACGCACCAGGACGTCGCCGAGGCGCTCGGCCTCGCGGGCGCCGACTGGGACAACCCGCTGCGCGACCCGCGCGACCGCCGCCTCCCGCGCATCGCGGGACCGTCCGGCCTGGTCATCTTCGGCGTCACCGGCGACCTGTCCCGCAAGAAGCTGATGCCGGCCGTCTACGACCTCGCCAACCGCGGGCTGCTGCCGCCGGGCTTCTCGCTCGTCGGATTCGCCCGCCGCGAGTGGGCCGACCAGGACTTCGCCCAGGTCGTCCACGACTCGGTGCGCGAACACGCGCGCACCGAGTTCCGCGAGGAGGTCTGGCAGCAGCTCGCCGAGGGCATGCGGTTCATCCCGGGCGACTTCGACGACGACACGGCGTTCAAGCAACTGCGCTCCGCCGTCGACGAGTTGGACGCCTCGCGGGGCACCAGCGGCAACTACGCCTTCTACCTGTCCGTGCCGCCGAAGTTCTTCCCGAAGGTCGTCCAGCAGCTCAAGAAGCACGGGCTCGCGGACGCGCCGGAGGGTTCCTGGCGGCGCGCGGTCATCGAGAAGCCCTTCGGTCACGACCTCGCGAGCGCGCGCGAGCTGAACAAGATCGTGCACGAGGTGTTCGACCCGGACCAGGTGTTCCGCATCGACCACTACCTCGGCAAGGAGACCGTCCAGAACATCCTGGCGCTCCGCTTCGCGAACCAGATGTACGAGCCGATCTGGAACCGGTCGTACGTCGACCACGTCCAGATCACGATGGCCGAGGACATCGGCATCGGCGGCCGTGCGGGCTACTACGACGGCATCGGCTCCGCCCGTGACGTCATCCAGAACCATCTGCTCCAGCTGATGGCGCTGACCGCCATGGAGGAGCCCGCCGCCTTCGACGCCGAGTCGCTGCTCACCGAGAAGCTCAAGGTCCTCAAGGCCGTGAAGCTGCCGGAGAACCTGGGCGAGCACACCGTGCGCGGCCAGTACGCGGCGAGCTGGCAGGGCGGCGAGCAGGTACGCGGCTACCTCCAGGAGGACGGCATCGACTCCGCGTCGACGACCGACACCTACGCGGCCGTCAAGCTGGAGGTCGACAACCGCCGTTGGGCGGGCGTCCCCTTCTACCTGCGCACCGGCAAGCGTCTGGGCCGCCGGGTCACCGAGATCGCGGTCGTCTTCCAGCGCGCCCCGCACTCCCCCTTCGACTCCACCGCCACCGAGGAACTCGGCGCGAACGCGATCGTCATCCGGGTCCAGCCCGACGAGGGCATGACCGTGCGCTTCGGTTCCAAGGTGCCGGGTACGTCGATGGAGATCCGGGACGTCACCATGGACTTCGCGTACGGCGAGTCGTTCACCGAGTCCAGCCCGGAGGCGTACGAACGGCTGATCCTGGATGTCCTGCTCGGCGACGCCAATCTCTTCCCCCGTCACCAGGAGGTGGAAGAGTCCTGGAAGATCCTCGACCCGATCGAGGGGTACTGGGACGAGCACGGCAAGCCCGCGCAGTACCCCTCGGGAAGCTGGGGACCCGAGGAAGCCGACGAGATGCTCGCACGAGACGGACGGAGCTGGCGCAGGCCATGAAGATCGATCTGACCGACACCACGGCAAGCAAGATCAACAAGGCGCTCGTGCAGGGGCGCCGGGCCATCGGCACCCCCGCCGTGGGCATGGTCCTGACGATGGTCATCGTCACCGACGAGGAGAACGCCTACGACTCGATCAAGGCGGCCGAGGAGGCCTCGCGCGAGCACCCCTCGCGCACCCTGGTCGTCATCAAGCGCGTCGCGCGCACGCCGCGCGACCGGACCAACTCCCGGCTGGACGCCGAGGTCCGCGTCGGCTCGGACGCGGGCACCGGGGAGACGGTCGTCCTGCGGACGTACGGCGAGGTGTCCGACCACGCCGACTCCGTGGTCCTGCCGCTGCTGCTGCCGGACGCACCGGTCGTCGTGTGGTGGCCGGTGGACGCGCCCGAAGTCCCCGCCAAGGACCCGCTGGGCGCGCTCGCCCAGCGCCGGATCACCGACATGTACGCCGTCGAGGCCCCGCTCCAGGCCCTGGAGGCCCGCGCCGCCTCGTACGCGCCCGGTGACACCGACCTCGCCTGGACCCGGCTGACGCCGTGGCGGTCCATGCTGGCCGCCGCGCTCGACCAGGCCCGTACCAAGGTGATCTCGGCGGCCGTCGAGAGCGAGGCGGAGAACCCGAGCGCCGAACTGCTGGCCCGCTGGCTGGAGGCGCGCCTCGGCGTCACCGTCGAACGCGTCGTCACCGCGGGGCCCGTGGTCACCGCCGTACGGCTGGGCACCGAGAACGGCGAGATCGTCATCGACCGCCCCGAGGGCCCGCTGGCCACGCTCACCCTGCCGGGACAGCCTTCGCGCACCCTCGCGCTGAAGGTGCGCACCACCGCCCAGCTGATCGCGGAGGAGCTGCGCCGCCTCGACGCGGACGAGATGTACGCCGTCGCCCTGCGGGGCGAGGGCACCAAGGAGACCTCCCGTCATGTCTGACCACCCCAAGCTCACCCGGCGCCCCGAGTGGGTTGCCCTGGAGGACCATCGCGCGGGCGCTCTGCTGCACCCGCGGCTGCGTGAGCTGTTCGCCGCCGACCCCGGTCGCGCGGAACGGTACGTCGTGCGGGTCGGCGATCTGCGCATCGACTACTCCAAGCACCTCGTCACGGACGAGACCCTGGCCCTCCTCCAGGAACTCGCCACCGCGACGGACGTGTTCGGGCTGCGGGACGCCATGTTCCGGGGCGAGAAGATCAACGTCACGGAGGGGCGGGCGGTGCTGCACACCGCGCTGCGTGCTCCGCGGGACGCGGTCGTCGAGGTCGACGGTGAGAACGTGGTGCCGGCCGTGCACGCGGTCCTGGACAAGATGGCCGGCTTCGCCGACCGGGTCCGCTCGGGTGAATGGACCGGTCACACCGGCAAGCGCATCAAGAACGTGGTGAACATCGGCATCGGCGGCTCGGACCTGGGCCCCGCGATGGCCTACGAGGCGCTGCGCTCGTTCACCGACCGCGACCTCACGGTCCGTTTCGTGTCCAACGTCGACGGCGCCGACCTGCACGAGGCCACCCATGACCTCGACCCGGCCGAGACTCTGTTCATCATCGCCTCCAAGACCTTCACCACCATCGAGACCATCACCAACGCCACCTCGGCGCGCTCGTGGCTGCTCGACGCACTCGGCGACGACGAGAAGGCCGTCGCGAAGCACTTCGTGGCGTTGTCGACGAACGCGGGGAAGGTGTCGGAGTTCGGCATCGACACCGCCAACATGTTCGAGTTCTGGGACTGGGTCGGCGGGCGGTACTCCTACGACTCCGCGATCGGCCTGTCCCTGATGATCGCGATCGGTCCGGACCGGTTCCGCGAGATGCTCGACGGTTTCCACCTGGTCGACGAGCACTTCCGTACCGCGCCCGCCGAGGCCAACGCGCCGCTGCTGCTGGGCCTGCTGGGCATCTGGTACGGCAACTTCCACGACGCCCAGTCGCACGCCGTGCTGCCGTACTCGCACTACCTGTCCAAGTTCACCGCGTATCTGCAGCAGCTGGACATGGAGTCCAACGGCAAGTCCGTGGACCGCGACGGCAACCCCGTGCAGTGGCAGACCGGCCCGGTGGTCTGGGGCACCCCCGGCACCAACGGCCAGCACGCCTACTACCAGTTGATCCACCAGGGCACCAAGATCGTCCCCGCCGACTTCATCGGCTTCGTCAACCCGGTCGATGAGCTGAACGACGAACTCGCCGCCCAGCACGACCTGTTGATGGCGAACTTCTTCGCGCAGACCCAGGCGCTCGCCTTCGGCAAGACCCCCGACGAGGTCCGCGCGGAGGGCGTGCCCGAGGAGTTGGTGCCGCACAAGACGTTCCGCGGCAACCACCCCACCACCACCATCCTGGCGCGCGAACTCACCCCCTCCGTGCTGGGCCAGCTGATCGCCCTCTACGAACACAAGGTGTTCGTCCAGGGCGCCGTCTGGAACATCGACTCCTTCGACCAATGGGGCGTCGAACTCGGCAAGGTCCTCGCCAAGAAGATCGAACCCGCCCTGACCGAAGGCACCGACGTCCCCGGTCTCGACCCCTCCACCGCCGCCCTCGTGGCCGCGTACCGCACTCTCCGGAAGAAGTGAACTGACATGCAGCTCGGACTCATCGGCCTCGGCAAGATGGGCGGCAACATGCGCGAGCGGATACGCCGCGCGGGCCACACGGTCGTCGGCTACGACCGCAACCCCGACCTGGCCGACGTGAGCAGCCTCGCGGAACTCGTCGGCAAGCTCGAAGGCCCGCGCGTGGTCTGGGTGATGGTGCCCGCGGGTGCACCCACCCAGTCCGTCGTCGACGAACTCGGTGATCTCCTGGAGCCCGGCGACACCGTCGTCGACGGCGGCAACTCCCGCTGGACGGACGACGAGAAGCACGCCGAGCAGCTGGCCGCCAAGGGCATCGGCTTCGTCGACGCGGGTGTCTCCGGCGGTGTGTGGGGCCTGCAGAACGGCTACGCGCTGATGGTGGGCGGCGACGCCGAGCACATCGCGAAGGTCCAGCCGATCTTCGACGCGCTCAAGCCCGAGGGCGACTTCGGCTTCGTGCACGCCGGCAAGGTCGGTGCGGGCCACTTCTCGAAGATGGTCCACAACGGCATCGAGTACGCCATGATGCAGGCCTACGCCGAGGGCTGGGAGCTGCTGGAGAAGGTCGACTCCGTCACGGACGTGCGCGAGGTCTTCCGCTCCTGGCAGGAGGGCACCGTCATCCGCTCCTGGCTGCTCGACCTCGCGGTCAACGCCCTGGACGACGACGAGCACCTGGACAAGCTGCGCGGCTACGCGGAGGACTCCGGCGAGGGCCGCTGGACGGTCGAGGCGGCCATCGACAACGCGGTGCCGCTGCCGGCGATCACCGCGTCGCTGTTCGCGCGCTTCGCGTCGCGGCAGGACGACTCGCCGCAGATGAAGATGATCGCCGCACTGCGCAACCAGTTCGGCGGCCACGCCGTCGAGTCGGCGAAGTAGGACCGCCATGGGCGACCTCATTCTGGTCCGCCACGGGGAGACCGAGTGGAGCCTGTCGGGCCGGCACACCAGCTGGACCGATCTTCCGCTCACCCCGCACGGCGAGGAGCAGGCCAAGTCCCTGGCCCCGTTCTTCGCCGGGCAGTCCTTCGCCCGTGTGCTGACCAGCCCCCTCGGCCGTGCCGTGCGCACGGCCGAACTCGCGGGCCTGACCGGGGCGGTGACCGACCCGGACCTGCACGAGTGGGACTACGGCGGCTACGAGGGCGTCACCACCCGTGCGATCCACGGGACCCGGCCGGACTGGGTGCTGTGGACCGACGGGGTGCCGCCGGGGCCGGACGGGCATCGAGGCGAGTCGCCGCGGGAGATCGGAGAGCGCGCCGACCGTGTGCTCACCCGGGTGGACGCGGCGCTCGCCGAGGGTCCGGGTGACGTGGTGCTGGTGGCGCACGCCCACTTCCTGCGGGTGCTGACGGCCCGTCGGCTGGGCCTGCCCGCGGAGTCCGGGCGGCTCTTCCAGCTCGCGACCGCGACGGTGAGCCGGCTCTCCACGGAGCACGGCGCCCCGGTGATCGCCACCTGGAACCAGCCGGGGGTCTCGCCCGCGGCGCACTAGGGGGTTTCGTTCGGGTCAGGTCGGATCGGGCCGCGGCGTCCGGTGCGGTGCATCGCACGGCTGAGGATCACCCGCGTACCGGGTACTCGGGTGGTCCGACAACGCGGCGAGGTGCCGTGCCGGGCGTCGCGGACCTGGGCTGAACCGAACGAAACCCCCTTGGTCCCGGACCACCGCGGCACCGACGGGGGCCGACTCGCCCATCAGGGCGGGCCGGCCCCCGTTCGCGTACGCGGTCCGTCCCGCGGTCCCGGGCCGGTCACGCCCCGCGCGACGGCCGCTCGCGCCACCGCACGAACTCCCTCTCCGGGTCGCCGGTGCAGGACCACGGCGTACGGCTGGCGCGGCGCCCGATCATCCCGAACAGCGCCTCGGCGATGTCCGGCGTACCGGCGTAACAGGCGGCGTGCGTCAGATGGTTGAGGTCACGGACCTCCTCCGGGGCGACCGGTCCGTCCGGGCGTGCCGTGATCCAGCGCTCCCAGGTGCGCCGTACGTCGTTCACGGCGGCGTCGTGGTTCCAGTGCTGGCCGAGCCCCACGACGGCGTCGCGCTGTCCCTTCGCGCCGTCGAGGACGTAGCGGTACTCCTCGACGCGGGCGAACTGCACCAGGACGGGCAGGGCGCAGCCGGCCGGAGCCACACCGGCCGCGTCCCGCGCGAAGTCGTACATCAGGCCGTGGGTGCCGTGCCAGCGCGAGGAGTAGTAGTGGAGGATCTGCAGATGGCCCTCCATGCTGTACGGGTCGCGGCTGTGCAACTCGTCCCACCAGCGGCCCAGTTCACGGCGGCGCACACCGGTCGGGTAGAGGCGGGCGACCGAGATGAGCGAGATCCAGGGCGTGGGGTCGTCCGGGTACGCCTCGGCGGCCTGGAGGCAGGCGAGCACGGCCCGGTCGATGCGCTGCTGGTCGATGGGCACGCCGCGGCCCGCCGCGATGGCCACGTTGAAGGCCCTGGCCACGTCGGTCGCGGCCCGCAGCACCAGCGCGTCGGCGCTGCGCGGTTCCGCGGCCAGCCACGACTCGGCCGTCGAGTTGCCCGCGCAGGCCGGTGCGAGCAGCCGGACACGGTGGCCGCGCACGGCCCAGTCGGGGCCGGTGGCCCGCAGGAGTTCCCGCAGTCCCTGCCACCGGCCGATCACGATGTCCTGGCGGGCGGAGGTGAGCGGGGCGTCCCCGAAATCGGGGTCGAAGTCCGGGGTGAAGCGGTCTCCCGCCATCGGGTCCCTCTCAGAAGTCGGTGGGGAGACCCTCGTGGGCGGGGGAGCGTTCGGCCGCCGCGGTGGCGTAGCCGTCGGGGACGTACTCGGTCTCGACGACCTGGGTGGCGTCCAGCCTGGCGGGCCGGTAGTAGTCGCTGCCCTGCTTCCAGTACCAGAGCATGGGGACGAGTCCGACGGCGATGCCGCCGATGCCGATCGTGACGGACGCGCCGCTCAGCTCGCCGAGCGACTCGACGAAGATCCAGAACATGAACAGGGCGCCGAGGAACGGCCACAGTCCGCCGAAGAGGAAGTTGGCCGGGGACTTCAGCAGCATCTTGCGGTAGGCGACGACGACCGCGATGCCGGCGAGTCCGTAGTAGACGGCGATCTGGAGGCCGATGGCGGCGATCGCGTCCGCGAGGATGTCGCCGACCGAGCCGAGGGCGTTGGAGGTCACGAACATCAGCAGGGCGACCGCGCCGACCACGACGATCGCGACCCACGGGGTGTTCCACGTGCGGTGCACGCGGCCCAGCGCGGTCGGCATGGTGCGGTCGCGGCCCATGGCGAACAGCGAGCGGGTGACCTGGATGAGCGTGGTCTCCAGGGTGGCGATGGTGGACAGCATGACGGCGACGATGAGGAGTTTCCCGCCCCAGCCGGGCCAGATCTCCTCGCCGAGGACACCCAGTACGTTGGCGTCGTTCTCCTGGATCTGCCGGTCGGTGAGGATGACGTTCACCGCGATGGTGAACACCTCGAAGAGCAGGAAGACGATGCCGACGCCGATGAGGCCGGCGAGGCCCGTCGTGCGGCGGCTGTCCCTGGTCTCCTCGCTGAGGTTGCTGGTGACGTCCCAGCCCCAGTAGTAGAAGGCGGCGATGAGCGCGCCGGACGCGAAGCCTCCCAGCCCGTCGAAGTGGCTGAAGCCCAGCCAGGACCACTCGAAGGAGCGGGCGGTGCCGCCGTGCAGCACCGCGCCGACGGCGAAGACGGCCAGGATCGCGAGCTCCACGCCGGACATGATCAGCTGGGCGCGGACGGTCAGGCGGGCGCCGCCGAGCACGACGACCAGCATGATCAGGAACCAGCCCGCGCCGACGGCGGTGGCGAGTGCCGTGTTGTCGGCGAGCCCCTCGTCGAACAGGGACAGGGTCATCGCGCCCGCGGGCAGCGAGCCCGCGACCATGAAGATGGTCGCCGAGATCACCAGGGCCCAGCCGCTGATGAAGCCGAGGAAGGGGTGCAGCGTGCGGCCGACCCAGGAGTAGCTGGCGCCCGCGTTGACGTCGATCCGGCCGAGATAGCTGAAGGCGAGCGCGATGCCCAGCATGGGTATCGCGCAGTACAGCAGCGCCGCGGGGCTGGCCAGGCCGACCGCCCCGACGAGGACGGCCGTGGTGGCGGCCAGGGAGTACGCGGGGGCGCTGCCCGCCACCGCCATGACGACCGTGTCGAACGTGCCGAGGGCGTTGGCCTGGAGCCCTCTGCCCCTGTTGTTGCTCATGCTCGCGCTGCTTTCCGTCCTGCACGGCGCGCAGGCACGCCCGACAACGCCGTGTGAGAAGTGGGGGGTGTGAAGGTCGATGCCGTACAACCGCCGTCATCGGGCAGAGGGTCGCTCCGCGGGTGGTGTGATGATAGCGGTGGTCGTTCCGCTTTCCAGGTCAACTGGCCGGTAATTTAAGGCCGTCGGCGCCCTGACCTCGCGCCGCCCGGGCCCTTCGGCTCCCCGGTGTCCGGCGCGCCCACTTTCGGATCCGCCTCTCGGGCCACAACGCGATCCCGCACGGCACCCGGGGGCGCCCGGGGGCCCACCTCCCCGCACGGAGCCCCTCGCCGGGACTTCCCTCCCGATTCATTGACATGAACCTGACTGGACGTGCACCCTTCATGCTTGAACATGCACGATCCGACGCTGTTTCAAACACCTGCGAACACAACGCCGTTGGTTTTGAGTGGAGATGCGTACCGTGCGAAGACTCCGACACCGTTTCTGGGCCATGGCGGGGCTCGCCACCGCCCTGACCGTCACCCTCCTGGGCTCCCCCTCGACGCCCGCGCTCGCGGCGACCCCGGCCGGCGCCGTCCTCGACGACACCCACCAGAGCGTCGACTGGCAGAGCCCCGTCTACGCCAAGGGCACCTCGGGCGGCACCGAGAGCTGTCCGTCCGCCGCCGACGACCCGGACGGCAAGGTGTGCGACCGGTTCGACCTGTCGGTCTCGGTGCCCGACGGGTACTGGGCCGACAACCCCGAGGGCGGCGTGCCGGTCTCGATCGAATGGCAGCACCCCACCGACGACTTCGACCTGTACATCTACGACGACGCGGGCAAGCAGGTCGCCAGCAGCGCCGGCACCGCCGACCCCGAGGCCACCGTGATCCCCGACGCGTCGGGCACCTACCACGTACTCGTCGTGCCGTACGACGTGCACGACAACGCGTACACGGGGAAGGCCTACCTGCCGAGGACGACGGACGCCGGGGACCTCACGTCCTTCAGCGGCGGCGACGGAAGCTACACCGTCGAAGCCGGGCAGCTGACGGCACGCGCCGACTTCCTGTCCGGGGGCCGGCTGCGCCTGCAGGCCGACCCGTCCGGCACCCTCACCGACCCGGTGGGCACCGCCATCGTCCGCACCCCGCCCGCCGCGCAGCGGCACACCACGTCCTTCGACGCGGGCTCGTACTACGGCATCCGCTCCCCCGACGCGGTGCTGCGCGTCTACAAGAAGCCGCTGCGCTTCGGCCTCTACAAGGCCGACAACCGCACCCCGTTGTGGCAGGAGGACCGTCCCCTGCGCTGGTCCACCTCGGGCATGCGGCAGAGCCTGACACGCGGCGCCGACGAGCAGTTCTTCGGCGGCGGTGAGCAGAACGGCAGCTTCTCGCACCGCGACCGCACGATGCACGTGGCGAACAGCTTCGACTGGAACGAGGGCGGTTACAACAACTCCCAGCCCTTCTACCTCTCCAGCGCCGGCTACGGCGTCTTCCGCAACACCTTCGCACCGGGCGTCTACGACTTCGGCTCACCGGTGCGGACCGGACAGCAGGAACGCCGCCTGGACGCCTACTACTTCATCGGTGACGCGAAGCAGGTGATCGGCAAGTACACGGCACTGGTGGGCAAGCCGTTCATGCCGCCGGTGTACGGACTGGAACCGGGCGACTCCGACTGCTACCTCCACAACGCCAACCGCGGCGAGCGCCACACCCTCGACGCCCTCAAGATCGCCGACGGCTACACCTCCCACGACATGCCGCTCGGCTGGATGCTCGTCAACGACGGCTACGGCTGCGGCTACGAGAACCTCGCGGAGACGGCCGCGGGCCTCCAGGACCACCACGCCCAGCTCGGGCTGTGGACCCAGGACGGCATCGACAAGCTCGCCGACCAGGTGAAGGCCGGCCAGCGTGTCGCCAAACTGGACGTGGCCTGGGTCGGCAACGGCTACGGCTTCGCGCTCGACGCCTGCGACCGGGCCAAGGCCGGGATCGAGGAGAACAGCGACGCGCGCGGCTTCGTGTGGCTGCCGGTGTCCTGGGCCGGTGCCCAGCGTTGCGGCGTCCTGTGGAGCGGCGACCAGAAGCTGTCCTGGGACTACATCCGCTGGCAGATCCCGACGTACGCCGGGGCCACCATGTCCGGCATCGCGTACAACACAGGTGACGTGGGCTCCATCTACCGCCACGACGCCAAGATGTACACCCGCGACCTCCAGTGGAAGGCGTTCCTGCCGGCCGTCATGACGATGGACGGCTGGGCCTCCGACATCACCACCGGCAAGCCCGCCGACCAGCAGCCCTGGCTGGACGGCGAGCCGTACACCTCCATCAACCGCAAGTACCTCCAGCTGAAGGAGCGTCTGCTTCCCTACATGTACACGCTGTCCGCCGAGGCCACGAAGACGGGCGTCGGAGCGGTGCGCCCGGTGTGGCTGGAGTACCCGGACGACCCCGCGGCCCTGGGCCCCGACGCCAAGTACGAGTTTCTCGTCGGCCGTGACTTCCTGGTCGCACCGGTCTACGAGGACTCCGAGACCCGTGACGGCATCCATCTGCCCGAGGGCACCTGGACCGACTACTGGACCGGCCGCACCTATCAGGGGCCGACGACGATCGACGGTTACCACGCCCTGCTCGACACCCTCCCGCTCTTCGTGCGCGGCGGCGCCGTCGTCCCCATGTGGCCCAAGGGCACGACGAGTTGGCAGACCCGTGACCGGCACGAGCTGGACTGGGACCTCTACCCGAAGGGCGACAGCAGCTACACGCTGTACGAGGACGACGGGGTGACGCGGCGTTTCGCCGACGGCGCTTCGGCGACCCAGCGCGTCACCGTGCACGCCACCGCTCGCACCACGGAGGTCGGCGTCGGTGCGGGCAAGGGGAGTTACGCGGGCAAGCCGTCCGCGCGCGCGTACCGCTTCACCGTGCACGGCGAGTCGGCGCCGCGGCAGGTCCTCCTCGACGGACGGCCGCTCGCGCGTGACGCCTGGTCGTACGACACGGGCTCCGGGGTGACGACGGTCGTCACCCCGGACCGGCCGCTGGACCGCGCGTTCTCGCTGCGGCTCGTGCGGTGACGTGACGCGGGTCGCGCACGCGTACGGCGCGTGCGCGACCCGCGGGCTCAGCGTCCCGGGCGCACCGCGTGCTGCGCGGCGAGGCGCACCGGGGCGTTCTGCGCTCCGTACCCCCGGTATCCGCCGTCGCGCTGGACGAGTTCGAAGAAGACGCGGCCGACGGTCCCGGTGTAGCAGTGGCGGAACTCCCCGGCCTCGTCACGGTCGTACAGAATGCCGAGTTCGCGGTAGGTGTCCAGCTCGCCGTCGCGGAACTCGAAACGTGCGGCCAGGTCGTCGTAGTAGTTCGCGGGGATCGGCAGCAGCCGGCCGCCGGACGCCCGGAAGCGGCGGGCGGCACCGACCACGTCGTCCGTGGCGAGGGCGATGTGCTGGGTGCGGGCCGCGTCACCGGAGGGGGCTGGACCGACACCGAGCGCGATGCGGACGCTGCCGTCGGCGCTGGTGACGGCCCGGCTGCGGTGCAGGCCGTAGGGGTCGGCGACGTCGACGCTCTCCTGAGCGCTCAGCCCGAGCACGCTGCGGTGGAAGAGGGCGGCCTCGTCGAACTGGTGCCAGGGCTGGGTGAGGGCGAGATGGTCGATCCGGGTCACTCCGCCGCCGCCCGGCATGTCCCCGACGGGTTCGAAGTCGCCGGTCCAGCCGAGCGGTTCGCGAGCGTCTCCCTCGTCCGGAGGCGCGGGCGACCCTGAAGGGCCGCAGAAGAAGAGTTCGGTGCCGTCCGGTGCGGCGACCGCGTCGAGCGGCGCGTCCTCGAGCGCGCGGCGCCGCGGCAGGACGGGGGCGAGCAGCGACTCGGCGCGGCGGGCCGCGCCCGCCGGATCCGGCGACTCCAGGCCGACGGCGGCGAGCACCGTGCCGTCGCGCCTGGCCGCGGGGCCCGTGTTGACGAGGACACGGGCCTCGCCCTGCTGCCAGAGATCCACCGGCTTGCTGCGGTGCCGGGCCGTGCGGGTGAAGCCGAGGGCGCCGAGGATCCCCGTGACGGGCGCGGCGTCGGGGGTGACCAGTTCGGCGAAGGCCACCCCGGTGGGCACCACGGGGGCCGGCGGCCCGGCGAGCCCGGTCGCCTCCTGGAGGACGAGCAGGGAGCGCCGGGCGTCCACGGCGGTCTCCCCCGCTTCGGCCTGACGGAACACGTCGTTGAAGACTTCGAGGGAGAGCGGCCCCCGGTATCCCGTGGCGATCACGTGCCGCAGGAGACCGGCGAGGTCGAAGCCGCCCTGGCCGGGGAAGCACCGGTAGTGGCGGCTCCACTGGAGGACGTCCATGGCCATCAGCGGGGCGTCGGCCAGCTGCAGGAAGAAGATCTTCTCGCCGGGGATGTCGGCGATGCCCTTGGGGTCGCCGCCGCGGGCGAGGATGTGGAAGCTGTCCAGGCAGGTGCCGAGCGCCGGATGGTCCGCCGCCTGCACGATGCTCCAGGCGTGGTCGTACGTGTTCACATGGCGTCCCCAGGCCAGTGCCTCGTACGCGACGCGGATGCCGAAGTCCTGGGCCAGATCGGCGAGTTCACGGAGCTGCTCGGCGGCGAGGGCGTCGTCGTCCACGGCGAGCGGGGAGACGCTGGAGCACACCAGGACCGTGTCGGCGCCGAGGCGGCGCATGAGCTCGAACTTGTGCCGCGCCCGGCGCAGATTGCGGGCGAATTCCTCCGAGGGCACGGCCTCGATGTCACGCATCGGCTGGTACAGGTCGATGGAGAGCCCGAGGTCGGCGGTGCGGGCCCGGATCTCCTCGGGTGCGAGAGGGCTCGCGAGCAGGTCGTTCTCGAAGATCTCCACACCGTCGAAGCCCGCCCGGGCCGCGGCCGTGAGTTTCTCCGTCAGGGGTCCGCTGAGCGAGACGGTGGCGATGGACGTGCGCACGGGGTGCTCCTTCGACGCTGCTTCGGGACGGTGGGCGGCCCGGGGGCCACGGCGGTGCGCCGGCCCCGCGACCCCGCCGGGGTGACGGACCTCGGCCGGGACCTCGCCCGGACGGGGCGGACGCGATGCGGCCGGACGGGGTCGGCCGGTGTCAGTGCCGGGCGGGCTCCGCGCCCGCGAGTTCGGTGATGTCCGCGAGCATCCGGGCGCTGTCGGGTTCCCGCCCGGTGAAGAGCCGGAACGCGTCGGCCGCCTGGAAGGCGGCCATGCCCCCGCCGTCGAGGGTCGCGCAGCCGAGCGCGCGGGCGGTGCGCAGCAGCTCGGTCTCCAGGGGCCGGTAGACGACCTCGGCGACCCAGAGCCGGGGGTGCAGCAGCGCGGCCGGGAGCGGAAGTCCGGGGTGGGCCGCCATCCCGGTGGGGGTGGCGTGCACGATGCCGTCGGCGTCGGGAAGGAGACCCGCGAGCGCGTCCGGCGACGCGGCGGCGGCCCGGCCCGCGCCGAAGTGGGCTTCGAGGGCGGCGGCGAGGACGGCGGCACGGTCCGGCACCGCGTCGACGACGGTGACCTGCCCCGCGCCCAGGGTGAGCACCGCGTGCGCGACGGCCGCGCCGGCGCCGCCCGCGCCCAGTTGCACGACCCGCTCCAGGGAGACGTCGGGCAGACCGCGGGCGAAGGAGGCGGCGAACCCCGTGACGTCGGTGTTGTGCCCGATCGCCCGGCCGTCCTCGAAGACGACGGTGTTGACCGCGCCGAGCGCTCGCGCCTGCGGGGCGAGTTCGTCGAGGTGGTCGATGACCAGCTGCTTGCAGGGATGCGTGATGTTCAGGCCGTCGAAGCCGACGTCGCGGGCGGCGCGGACGAGTTCGCCCACCGCCTCGGGGCCGACGCCGAGCTCGTCGATGTCGATCAGCCGGTACAGACAGCGCAGTCCCTGCCGGTCGCCCTCCCGTTCGTGCAGTGCCGGGCTGAGCGAGGGGCCGATGCCGGCTCCGACGAGGCCGACGAGATACGAGGTCTGGGACACGGCGGAGCCTCCAGGGGCGAGGACGGTGACCGGTCGGTGGACGGTGTCGGCGGACGACCGGCCGGGCGACGGCAATGCTGGCTAATGTACGAACTGGTTCGTTAGTCATATCAAGCCTCACGCCCGATGGGAAGGGGCCCGCCGGCGGCGCCCGCGACCGGGACGGCGGGCCGGCGGTCCCTGCTTCTACAATCGCGGGCACCTGCCTCTCGCCCGAAGGAACCCGATGACCAGCGTCGAAGAACCGGCACGACCCAACGGGCGGATCCGCGACGCCGCCCGCACCAAGGCCGAGATCCTCGACGTGGCGACCAAGGAGTTCGCGCGCGCCGGCTACACCGGCGCCCGGGTCGACGAGATCGCGGCCCGCACCCGCACCACGAAGCGGATGATCTACTACTACTTCGGCGGCAAGGAGCAGCTCTTCACCGCGGTCCTGGAACGCGCGTACTCGTTGATCCGGGAGGCCGAGCAGGAGCTGGACGTCGAGCACCTGGACCCGGTCGCGGCCATCCGCCGGCTCGCCGAGCTCACCTTCGACCACCACGAGGCGCACCCCGACTTCATCCGCCTGGTGAGCATCGAGAACATCCATGAGGCGGAGCACATCACCGCCTCCGAGGAGCTGGGCAGGATCGGTTCGCCCGCGCTGGACGTGATCGGCCGCATCCTGGAGACGGGCCGCAGGTCGGGCCTGTTCACGGCCGATGTCGACGCGGTCGACCTGCACGCGATGATCAGCTCGTTCTGCTTCTTCCGGGTCGCCAACCGGCACACGTTCGGGGCGCTGTTCGGCCGGGACCTGGTCGCCCCGGACCAGCGCGAGCACTACCGCACCATGCTCGGCGACATGGTCATCGCCTATCTCACCGCCGACCGCGCGGCGGACTGACACCCCGCGGAAGGCATCCTCCGGGGCCCGCGGACCGCGGACTCCTCGCGCACACCCTCTTGACACCCGGGAAACGCGGGCGCACCATCCCTAGCCATCCGCTACTAACTATCCAGTGGGTTAATTAGCCGGGGTGCGTCATCATCGGAGAGCACCCACTCGGCACCGCCGACCCGTACACCCCCAGGGCCCCGGCACCTCTCCCCCGCCCGCACTCCCGTCCCCGGAGTTCCCTCGAAGGAGCACGCCGTGTCCGACCCCGCCGCCCCGCTCGACGCGCCTCCCGGCCAGCCCCGGAAGGCGGCCATGGCCGCCTGGATCGGCAGCGCCCTGGAGTACTACGACTTCTTCATCTACGGCAGTGCCGCCGCCCTGATCTTCCCGAAGGTCTTCTTCGACGAGTCGGACCCGGCGACCGCGACCCTGCTCTCGCTGGCCACGTTCGGTGTCGCGTACGCCGCCCGCCCCGTCGGCGCCCTGTTCCTCGGCCACTTCGGCGACCGGCTCGGCCGGAAGAAGATCATGGTCTTCACGCTGATCCTGATGGGACTGTCCACGTTCCTCATCGGCTGTCTGCCCACCCGCGCCCAGGTCGGAGGCCTCGCCCCGGTGCTGCTGGTGCTCTGCCGGGTCCTCCAGGGCATCTCGGCGGCCGGTGAGCAGGCGAGCGCCAACTCGATGACGCTGGAGCACGCGCCGCAGGACCGGCGCGGCTTCTTCACCAGCTTCACCCTCAGCGGCACCCAGGGCGGCCAGCTCCTCGCGACGCTCGTCTTCCTTCCCGTCGCCGCGCTGCCCGAGGACCAGTTGCTCTCCTGGGGCTGGCGCCTCCCGTTCTGGCTGAGCGTCGCGGTCGCCGTCGTCGGCTACGTCATCCGGCGCACCCTCGAGGAGACCCCGGCCTTCACCCGTCAGGCCGCGACCGAGGGCGTGGTCAAGCTGCCCCTCGCCGTACTGTGCCGCGACCACTGGGCGGACGTCCTGCGCGTGGTGGCGGGCGCCCTGATCGCCTCGGTGAGCACGATCTTCACGGTGTGGGCCCTGGCCTACGGCACCAGCGACACGGTCGGCCTGTCCCGTACGCAGATGCTGTGGGTGGGCGCGCTCGCCAACATCGTCGCCCTCGGCGCCATCCCCGCCTGGGCCACGCTCTCCGACCGCATCGGCCGGCGCCCGGTCTATCTGATCGGCGCGGCGGGCAGCGCCGTCCTGATGTTCGCCTACCTGTGGGCCATCTCGACGGGCTCGTACCCCTTGGTCCTGCTCTTCGGCGTCCTCGCCTTCGGTGTCGTCTACAGCGCCGCGAACGGTGTCTGGCCGGCCTTCTACGGCGAGATGTTCTCGACGCGCGTGCGGCTGTCCGGTGTGGCGATCGGCACCCAGATCGGCTTCGCCGTCGCCGGGTTCGCCGTCACGTTCGCCGCGCAGATCGCCGGGCCGGACGGTGCGGACTGGTCGTCCGTGGCCCTGTTCACCACGGCACTGTGCGTCCCGCCGGTGCTCGCCGCGCTCTCCGCGCGCGAGACGCACCGTGTGCCGACGGACCGGCTGGGAGAGTCCGCGACGGGGGAAGCCGCGCGGCACGAGACCGTGACGGTCTGACCCGCGGCCCCGGCGCGGGCCTTCCGCGCCACCGCCTGGCGTGATCCCGGGCAGGCGCAAGTCCCCGTCCGCGCACCGCGGTTCGGGGACTTGTGCGTGCCCGCCCCGGCAGGGGCACTGTTGACAGGTGACGTCTTCGGCAAGAACATCGGCCGCAACGAGCACGAAGTGACAGTACGGCCGCGTGGCACCGCCGCGCGGCGAAGGGGGCGGGCAGGCGACACGGGCGCGCCGGTGGCGCGCCCGCACGCGAGGGAACCGCTCAGCACACCCCGGCCGGGTTCAGGGGCGGCCGGTGTGCGCGGAGCGCCCGTCGCGTGACGCCGCCCGACCACCCGCCCCGTGGCCTGTCCGACAGCTCCCGGCGCCGCCCGCCGGGCAGGCGGGAATTGTCGGGGCCTCAGCGTCCCCGGGGAATGCCGTACGCCCGCTCGACCCGCAGCCGCAGCACGAGCCGGCGGTCGCGGACCATCGCGGCCCGGTAGTCGTCCCAGTCGGGGTGCTCGCCGAGGACGTCCCGGTAGACGCGGACGAGTTCGTCGACGGTCTCGTCGTGCGGGTCCGCCGCGACGGGCGTCAGGTCCGCCGTGCCCTCGGCGACCGTGTAGGCCCACCGGTCGTCGCTGGTCACGTGGTACGAGGCGCGCGGATCCCGGCGCAGGTTGCGGGTCTTGGCGCGGTCGTCGGTGAGGGAGACCCGGATGACCCCCTCGTCGGGGTAGTAGGCGTGGCTGACGTTCGACAGCTGGGGCCGTCCGTCCTTCTTGAGGGTGACGAGCACCCCGCCCTTGTACTCGGAGAGCAGCTTGAGCAGTGCGTCCTGTGTCGCGTCCTGAGGCGCTTCCTGAGTCATGCACTGATCAACGCCCCGTCCGCGCCCGGCATTCCGTGCCGGGGCCGCCCGTGTCCGTCGTGCACCCGGGCGACGGCCACTCGGCGCACCCGGGCGCCCGGCACTCGGCACTCGGCACTCCTTCCGGCCCCACCACCGCGTAGACACTGTCTACGCTGCGGTGGTAGACAGTGTCCATGAGCGAGCAAGAGACCACCGGACTGCGCGAGCGGCTGATCGAGGCCGGCGTCGACCTCGTCGCCGAGGAGGGGGCGCAGGCACTGTCCCTGCGCGAGATCGCCCGGCGGGCGGGCGTCTCGCACGGCGCTCCCCGCCGCTACTTCCCGACCCATCTGGAGCTGCTGTCCGCCATCGCCCACCGGGGCTTCGCCGATCTGCAGGCCCGCGCGACGGCGGCCGTGGGTTCGCCGGAGACGGCGGTCGGCGCCGGCGCGCACCCCCGGGCCCTGCTGGCCACGCTCGCCGGGGTCTACCTCGACTTCGCACTGACCCGGCGCGGGATGTACGAGCTGATGTTCCGTCACGACCTGCTGGAGAGCAATCGACTGGGGCTCAGGGAGACGAGCCTGCCGATGTTCGCCACGCTGGTGGACCTGGTCGCGCGGGCTCGCCCGGGAGCCGACGCCCCCGTCGTCGCGGGCGCGCTGTGGGCGAACCTGCACGGCATCGCCCAGCTGTGGGGCTGGGGCAGCCTCCAACTCACCACCGGTTCGGACGACTTCACACCCCTGCTGCGCGCGGCACTGGACGCCCACCTGGGACCGGAGGATCCGGACGCCCCCGTGCACTCGGGCGATCCGGGCAGCCGCCAAAGCCCGGAGGGGCCGGACGCCCGCCTCCGCCCGGAGCATCCGGGCGGCTGCTTCGGGAAGGACGACGCGTGAACCCGGCCGTGTCACCGGGCCGTCGACGGCTCACGCTCGCCGCCAGTGTCGTCGGCGCCGTGATCGTCGCGCTGGACGGCACCGTGCTGACCGTCGCACAGCCCGCGCTCCAGCGCGATCTGCACGCCTCGTTCGCAGAGGCCCAGTGGACCAGCACCGGCTACCTCATCGCGGTGGCCAGCCTGCTCGTGTTCGCGGGACGCGTCGGGGACCGTTACGGCCACCAACGGGTCTTCGCCGTCGGCGTCCTGGGCTTCGGCGCCGCGTCGGCGGGCATCGGTGCCGCACCCGGCATCGGCTGGGTGATCGCACTGCGGGTGGTTCAGGGCGTGTTCGGGGCCCTGCTCCAGCCGGCCACGCTCGGGATGCTGCGAGCCGCGTATCCCCCGGACCGACTGGGCATGCCCATCGCGCTGCGGACGAGCGCCATCGGCCTGTCGGCGGCCGCCGGTCCCCTCGTCGGCGGGGCGCTGGTCACCCATCTCGGGTGGCGGGCGGTCTTCTTCCTGAACGTCCTGCCGGCGCTCGCGACGGTCGTCGCGGCGCTCGCCGTCCGCGCCCCGGCCCGCCGCGACGGCACCACGCCGGCCGGCGGTCTGGACGTGCCCGGCGCCTGCCTGCTCGCGGTGGCCCTGGTGGCGCTGGTGCACACGCTGACCGGGTTTCCGGGGACGGACCGGCCGGCCGCGACCGTGCTCGGCGCCGCCGTGTGCGCGGCGGCAACAGTCGTGTTCGTGCGCCATGAACGCCGCGCCACGCATCCGCTGCTGCCGCCCGGCGTCCTCGGACCGCCGGCCGTCGGCCCGGCACTCGGCCTGCTGGCAGCCGCGTCGGCGGCGATGCTCGGCTCGCTCTTCGTCGGCAGCTATTTCCTTCAACGCACCCTGGGGCTGAACCCGTTGGAGACGAGTCTGCGGGCGCTGCCGGGCGCCGTGGCCATGGTGGCCGGCGCCCCCGTCGCCGCGATGCTCGCGCGCCGATTCGGTCCCCGCCGGACGGCCGTCGCCGGGACGGGCGTGCTCACCCTCGGAGTCCTGCTGCTCTCCCGGCTCGACGAGACGTCGACGGCTCTGTCCGTCGGCGTCGGCTTCCTGCTGCTGGGTGCCGGCTTCGCCACCGTGATGGTCACCGCCACGGAGGTCGTCGTGCGGCACGTCCCGGCAGAGGCGGCGGGCGTGGCGGGCGGGCTCCAGCAGACGGCGATGAACGTGGGCCCCACCTTCGGGGTCGCGACGGCGGCCACGCTGATGACGCTCGGCACCGGCGTCGAAACGGGGCCGCCACTGACCGTGCTCGCCGCGGTGTCCGCCGTCGGCGTGCCGCTGGCCCTGCGGTTTCCGGGGCACAAGAGGGACACGACCGCCGATCGGGGTCGGCGCGGACAGCACGCTCCACCGGTCCGTACGAGATCATGAACGCCAACAGCCGCGGCGCGGAGGGAAACGATGGGACACCTGCGAAAGGAGGTCGAGCCGGGCGAGGCCGGACTCGACCGCAAGGCGCTGGACCGCCTCGACGGGCACTTCGCCGGGCTGGTCGACGAGGGCCGGCTGCCCGGCTGTCTCGTGGCACTGGCCCGGCACGGCCGCGTCGCCCACCTCACCACGTACGGCCTGCGCGACCGTGAGGCAGGACTTCCAGTGGAGGACGACACCCTGTGGCGGATCTACTCCATGACCAAACCGGTCACGACGGTGGCCGCGCTGATGCTCCTGGACGAAGGGCGCCTGCGTCTCGACGACCCGGTGGCGGACTTCGTCCCGTCCTTCGCCGACATGCGGGTGTACGTCGACGGGTCCGGCCCCGGCACCCGGACCCGCCCCGCGCGACAACCCGTGCTGCTGCGCCATCTGCTGACCCACACCGCCGGGCTGACCTTCGGCTTCTACCACGCCCACCCCGTCGACGCGCTCTACCGGGACGCCGGACTGACCCCGTCGGTGCCGCCCGGCGCGGACCTGGCCGAGACCGTCGACGTGTACGCCGGGCTGCCGCTCCAGTTCGAGCCGGGCACCGGGTGGAACTACTCGGTCGCCACCAATGTCGTCGGCCGCGTCGTCGAGGTGGTGTCCGGTGTCGGCCTCGACACCTTCCTCGCCGAACGGATCTTCCGCCCGCTCGGGATGACCGACACGGGCTTCCAGGTCACGGACGAGCAGTCCGGCCGGCTCGCCCAGCTCTACGGGGAGGGCGGCGACGGAGGGATCACGCCGGTCCCCGGTCTCCCGCTGCACGGCCGCCCCCGCTTCCTGTCCGGCAGCGGCGGCCTGGTCGCCACGGCGTACGACTACCACCGCTTCATGGAGATGCTGCGCCGCCGCGGCGAACTCGACGGAGTACGGCTGCTCGCCCCCGGGACCGTGGACCTGATGGTCTCCAACCACCTGCCGGGCAATGCCGACCGACGCACCTTCGGCGCCCCCGTCCACCAGGAACCCGGCAACGCGGGCCTGGGGTTCGGGCTCGGTGTCTCGGTCGTGGTGGACCCCGGGATCACCCGGTCCCCGTCCTCCGAAGGCGCGTTCGGCTGGAGCGGGGTCGCCACCACGACGTTCTGGGTGGACCCGCGCCGCGACCTGACCGTGCAGTTCCTGAGCCAGGTCCGCCCGGCGGGCTCGAACCCGCTGTTCCCCGAGCTGAAGCGGCTCGTGCACGAAGCGGTCCTGGACTGACACGTGGCCCGCACGGCCATGCCGAGCGCCCGGTGCGGCGGCACGGTCAGACGACGTTGACCTCGCGGCGCGGGGCGTCCGCGGCGAACCGGTCGGCGCTCAGCGGGCCGACGTCGACGAAGGGGGCACGGCCGAGGTACAGGTCGCGGACGACCTCGCCGACGGCCGGCCCTTGCAGGAAGCCGTGGCCCGAGAACCCGGTCGCGTACAGGAAGCGGGAGAGCGAACGTGCCTCGCCGATCAGCGCGTTGTGGTCCGGCGTGACCTCGTACAGGCCCGCCCAGCCGCCCGTCCTGCGCAGGTCGAGCAGAGCCGGAGCCCGGTGCCGCATGGCCTCGTACAGGCGGGGGATCCAGCGGTCGTGCGTCCGGATCGAGAAGCCGGGCGTCTCGTCCGGGTCGGACATGCCGAGGAGGAGGCCGGGGCCCTCCGCGTGGAAGTAGAGACTGCTGGCGAAGTCGATGGTCATGGGCAGGCCGGGGGGCAGGCCGGGGACGGGTTCGGTGACGGCGATCTGACGGCGCAGCGGCTCGACCGGGAGATCCACGCCGGCCATCGCGCCGATGCCCCGTGACCAGGCGCCCGCGGCGCACACCACCGTGTCGGTGGCGATCCGCCCGAGGTCGGTGAGCACGGCGGTGACGCTGTCGCCGTGCGTCTCGATGCCGGTGACCTCGCAGTGCCGCAGCAGGGTCGCGCCGTGGCGGCGGGCCCCGGCCGCGTACCCCTGGACCACCGCCTCGGGTGTGCAGTGCCCGTCGTCCGGCGAGAAGGCCGCGGCCAGCAGCCCGTCGGTGCTGATCAGCGGGGACAGCCGGCGCGCCTCCGCCGGGTCGATCAGCCGGCTGGGCACGCCGAGCGCGTTCTGCAGCCGCACCCCGGCCCGGAACGCCTCCACCTCCTCGGGCGTGGAGAGCAGGAACAGATAGCCGACGCGGTGCAGTCCGATGTCGTGGCCCGGCTCCTCCGCGAAGCGGGCGAACGCCTCCAGGCTGCGGGCGCCGAGCTGGATGTTGAGCTCGTCGGAGAACTGCGCCCGCACGCCGCCGGCCGCGCGCGAGGTCGACCCGGAGGCGAGTTCGTCGCGCTCCACGAGCACCACGTCCGGCACTCCGGCGCGGGCCAGGTGGTAGGCGATGCTCGTGCCGATCACACCGCCCCCGACGACGACCACGCGCGCGGTCCCGTTCACGGCCGTGCCCCGTGGGCCCGGGCGACCTCGATCACGGCCCAGGCCGCGGCGGCGTCCTGGACGCCGAGTCCGACGCTGTTGTAGAAGACGATGTCGTCGCGCCGGGTGCGTGCCGTCCGCCGGCCGGTGAGGACGGCGCCGAGCGGGATCAGGTCCTCGCGGTCGAGCCACCCCTCCCGTAGCGCCCCGACCACCGGCCCGGCGTGTTCCGCCGCGGTGCCGGGATCGTCGACGACGACCGCGGCGGCCCGTCGCAGCACGTCCGCGTCGACCTCGCTGCGGGTGGGTTCGAAGGACCCGACGCTGACGACCGTGCAGCCCGCCGCCAGCCGTGCGCCCCGCACGACGGGCGTGGCGCTGAGGGTGCAGGCCGCCACCATCGGCAGACCGGCCACGGCCCCCTCGGCCGAGTCGACGGCCTCGACGAGGATGCCCAGCTCGGCCGCGAGGTCCCGGGCGGCGGCCTCCCGGCGTCCCGGGTGCGGACTCCACAGCCGTACGGACCGCAGGTCCCGGACCTGCGCGACGGCCCGGGCGTGGGCGAGGGCCTGGGTGCCCGAGCCGAGGATCCCGAGCTCCGTGGCGTCGCGGTGGGCCAGCACGTCGAAGGCGACGGCGGAGGCCGCGGCGGTGCGCAGCGTCGTCACCGCGGTGCCGTCCATGACGGCGACGAGCTGACCGGTGACCGGGTCGAGCACGGTGATCACCGCGTGCACGGTGGGCCGTCCGGCCGCCGCGTTGCCCGGGTTGACGCTGCCGATCTTGGCGACGGCCCCGGTGCCGGCGGACAGCCGCGCCAGATACGCGAAGACGACGCTGTCGTCGAAGCGGCTGGGGTGCATGATCTTGCCAGGCAGCTCCGCGGTGCCGTCACCGAGCGCGGTGAAGGCCGCCCGCTGCGAGGCGATCGCCGCGCCGGGGTCCAGCAGCCGGGTCACCCGCGCACGGGACAGGTACAGCGGGCCCGCCTCGTCGATGTCGTCCTCGGCGTGTTCGGTCATTCCTCAGTGATAACCGTCTTCGCCGATCCGCAAAAGATCGCGTCCGCCCAGCCGTCCCCGTCAAGGTGGGGCAGGTAGTGGTCGAGGCGCTCCCGCTTGGTCAGCAGATAGGCGAGGTTCTCCTCGCACGGCGGGATCAGCAGGGGGACCTGCTCGGCGACCTCGATGCCGTGCCGCACCAGGGCCTCCCGCTTGCGGGGGTTGTTCGACAGCAGGCGCACCGAGCGCACCCCGAGGTCGTGCAGGACGTCCGCCGCCACCCGGTAGTCGCGGGCGTCCACCGGGAAGCCGAGGGCGAGGTTCGCCTCGACGGTGTCCAGCCCCTCGGCCTGGAGCTTCATCGCGCGGAGTTTGCCGATCAGGCCTATCCCGCGCCCCTCGTGGCCGCGCAGATAGACGAGGACGCCGCGGCCCTCGGCGACGATGGCGCGCAGCGCGGCGCCGAGTTGGGGGCCGCACTCGCAGTGGGTCGACCCGAAGGCGTCTCCGGTCAGGCACTCCGAGTGGAGCCGCGTCAGCACGTCCCCTTTCTTCAGGGAGGCCAAGTCCCCGTACACGAGGGCGACTTGTTCTTCACCGCGGTCGTGGTCGAAGTAGCCGACGGCCTGGAAATCGCCGTACTTGGTGGGCAACGGGGCAATCACGGCTCGTTCGACACCTGAGAGAGGGGCATTCCCGTCGAGTACGCCAAAGTTGTCTGTCATGATCTGGTTCCTAAGCAGAGTCGAAAGGGCCGTGGAAATATGAGTGGTTCGGGAACGCGCTCGACGGTATCCGGTCTGTTGCCGCTGGACACCACCCAGGACGTGAAGGAACGGGGGGCCGGTGTCACCCGTCAGGTCGCCGTTCTTCCCGTCGGCAGCTTCGAACAGCACGGCCGGTTCCTGCCGTTGGCCACCGACACGCTCGTCGCGTGCGCCGTGGCGCGGGAGGTTGCCGCCGCCTATCCGGTCCATCTCCTTCCTCCGGTGACGATCTCCTGCTCGCACGAGCACTCCGCCTGGCCCGGGACCGTCAGCATCTCCGCGGTCACCCTGCACGCGATGGTCCGGGACATCGCCGAATCGCTGCGCCGTTCCGGCGTCGACACCCTGGTGGTGGTGAACGGACACGGCGGGAACTACGTCCTCGGCAATGTCGTCCAGGAATCCGCCGGCACCGGTACCCGCATGGCGCTTTTCCCGGCCGTGGAGGACTGGGAGGCCGCGCGTGAACGGGCCGGTGTACAGACCTCGTTGCTCAGCGACATGCACGCGGGAGAAATCGAGACCTCCATTCTTCTGCACGCCCATCCGGAATGCGTGCGGGACGGTTACGCATCCTCGGATTTCCTCGCGGACGACCGGCGGCATCTGCTCACCCTCGGGATGTCCGCCTATACCGATTCCGGTGTCATCGGCCGTCCTTCGCTGGCTTCTGCCGAGAAGGGGAAGGAAATACTGGCCGCGCTGACCGACGCGTTCGGAGCGTATTTCTCGCTGCTGACCTCGCCGACGGCGTCCTTCGGCGAAGAGGCTCCGGCGGACGGGACTTCGGCGGTCGACGGGCCGTGAGCGGTGGTTGATCGTCGGCATCGGTCGCGCCCTCCTGCGCTCTCCTCCCGGGGGCGCCGGAGGGCGGCGGCCCACCGGACGACCAGGACGACGAGGCCCGGCAGGCTCGCCGCGAAGCTGAGCACTCCGTAGACCACGGCGACGGTCAGGCCCATGCTCGCGCCGAGCCCGGCGGCCCCGAACGCCCACGCGGTGACGCCCTCCCTGGGGCCCCAGCCGCCGACGTTCAGCGGCAGGCCCATGGCGAGCAGGGCCAGCAGCGCCAGCGGCACCAGCCGGACGGTGGACGCCCCGGATCCGGCGACCCGGGCGGCCACCACGAACATGGCCACGTGCCCGGCGAGCACGGCGAGGGACGAGAGCAGCACGCCGGGCCAGCTTCCCCGGGCGAGCAGGGCGTCCCGCGCCTGAGCCAGGGTCGTGCGGGCGGCCCGGAACCGCTCGGTGCGACCGGACGCCCGGCGCCTGCGCACGGCGCCGACGGCCACCGCACCGCACACGGAGACGATCGCCAGCAGCAGTGCCAGCCGTCGGGTCTGCGTGAGGACGGGGGACGGCTGCGTGGCCAGCACCGCCGCTCCCACGGCCACCAGCACCAGCTGTCCGGCGGTCCGTTCGAGGACGACCGCCCGCACGCCGCGGCCGATGTCCCCGGCGCTCTGCCCGTGCCGTACGGCGCGATGCACGTCGCCGAGGACTCCGCCGGGCAGCGCCGCGTTCAGGAACAGGGCGCGGTAGTAGTCGGCGACGGCCGCGCCCAGCGGGAGCCGGATGCGCAGCGCGCGTGCCACCACGGACCAGCGCCAGGCGCTCAACACCGTGGTGAGCAGGCCGATTCCGAGTGCGACGAGCAGCGTCGTCGCGTCGATCCGCCGCAGTCCGTCCAGGAAGACGCCGGTCCCGAGTCGCCAGAGCAGCACGGCGAGGATGACGACTCCGGCCGTCGTGCCGAGGTGCGTACGTATCCGGGGGGAGCCGAGGCGGGCGCGGACGGCGGCCGGAACTCCGCGCCGCCGCAGGGCCCCGCGGCCGCCGTCGCCCGGTGCCTCGTTCGCCGCGCCGCCCTCCGGGACGTCGACACCGGCGCGGATCGGGACGACATCGGCACCGGCGTGCTCACCGAGCGCCTCGCGACGGGCGCGGATCAGCTCCGCGCGGGCCTCCTTGACGCGGGTCCGGTCGGCTATCGCCTCGATCCCCACCGACTCCAGTCCGGCGCTCACCGCGCACCGCCCGGCAGCGCCAGGAGGTCGCTGTGGTGGACCACCGCCCTCAACTCGCCCGCCGCACAGGCTTCCAGGCGAGACGTCAGATACGACTCCGCCCGGGGTGCCAGGTCGGGACGCTGTTCGACGGCCGCGCCGACCCAGCCGCGCAGCCACTCCTGGGCGAGCTCGGCGTCGTCGGGGCCGAGCCGCCAGGGGCTCGGGTGCACCCGTACCGTCGCGCCGTACCGCCCGAAGGCTTCGCAGGCCGTCGTGACGGCGTCCGGGCCGGTCAGTTCGTCACGGCGCTGGTGGGCGTTGAACGCCTCGGCGATCTCGGCGTCGAGCGGGTCGGCGGGCGTGAGTTCGACCCGTCCGACGACGGACAGCGTCAGCAGGGCGGGGACGCCGGCGCCGGCGCAGGCCGCGGCGAGCCGGTCGATCTCGTCGGCGGTCAGCACGTCCAGCAGGGCGGAGGCCGTCACCAGCGAGGCGCCTTCGAGCGCGTCCGCGGTGAGCCGGCCGATGTCGCCGCGCTGCGTGGTGACCGAGACATGGCTGCCGTCGGCCGCCGCGCGGGGCGCTCCGGCGGTGGCGAAGTGCAGCAGGTAGGGGTCGCGGTCGTGGAGCACCCAGTGCTGGGCGCCGTCGATCCGGGGAGCGAGCCAGCGGCCCATGGAGCCGGTGCCGCAGCCGAGGTCGTGCACCACCAGGTCGCCGCGCCCCGGCCGGTTCGCGAGCCGGATGCGCAGCGGGTCGAGCAGGTCGTGCGCCCGCGCCGAGGCGTCGGCCCCCTCCCGCAATCGGAGCCACTGCGGTGCGTATCGAGTCACGTCGTCGGCGTCGGCCGTACGCGCGCGCTGACCGGGCACAGCGGTCCTCCCCGTCGTCTGAGGCACCCCGGGCACGGCCGTGCCCGGTTCGGGAGCCCCCGCGGGGCTCGTCGCCGTGCTCATGCCGCCCTCCGGGGTTCCCTGGGCAGCCGGGACAGCACGCCGGCGAGACTGCGGGCCGTGGCGGCCCAGCCGTCGAGCGCGGCGCGCCGGCTGCGGGCGGCGGCCTTCAGCCGGCGGCGCACGTCGGCCTCGCCGAACCAGCCGCGCAGTTCCACGGCGAGCGCCGCCGGGTCCTCCGGCGGTACCAGGATTCCGGGCACCCCGCCGTCGGGTGCGCGTCCGACCGCTTCGGGAAGGCCGCCGACATCGGTCGCCAGTACGGGGATCCCGCGGGCGAGCGCCTCGGTGACGGCCATGCCGTAGGTCTCCGCGTAGGAGGTGAGGACCATCAGGTCGGCGGCGGCGTAGCTCGCGTCGAGTTCCGCGCCGGCCTGCGGTCCCGCGAGGTGCAGTCGGTCGCCGAGGCCGTGCCTCTCGATCAGGGCGCGCAGTCGGGCGACGTACGCCGGGTCCTGGGTGAGTCCCCCGACGCAGACGCAGCTCCAGGGCAGGTCGGTGACGGTCGCGAGGGCCTCGATCAGCCGGTGCTGTCCCTTGCGCGGGGTGACGGCGGCGACGCACAGCAGGCGGGAGACTCCGTCGGTGCCGGGTGCGAGCGGCGCGATGTCGGCGCCGGGCGCCGCGACATGGACGCGGTCCGGGGCGAGGCCGTGGTGGGAGACGAGGCGGCGTACGGCCCAGTCGCTGGTGGCGACGACGGCCGGTACGGCTCGCAGCGTCGCGCGTTCGAGGGCGTCGAGCTCCGCGGCGACCGCCGGCGGCAGCCCGGTCTCGTCGCCGAGCGGCAGGTGCACCAGCACCGCGAGGCGCAGCCGTTCGGCCTCGGGCACGACGATCTCGGGGACACCGCAGGCGACCAGGCCGTCCAGCAGGACGACGGTGCCGTCCGGGAACTCGGCCAGTGTCCGGGCGAGTTCGGTGCGGGCGGCTGCCCCGGGCCGGGGCCAGTCGCCCGGCACGGCGTGCCGGTGCACCTGCCAGCCGAAGCCGGGCAGGTCCAGGCAGAGCCGGCGGTCGTAGGCGTTGCCGCCGCTCGGCGCGGCCGGGTCGTCGACACCGCCCGGCATGACGAAGTGCACGGAGCGCAGGGACATGGGGATGATCTCGGCGTTCTTGAGTGCCGTGTGCCGCACGGGCCGGTAGGTCAGGGACATCTGGTCCCTGGGCCCGGACGCCGGGCCCCGGTTCGGGATGGCCTGGTCGAGGGTCGTGTCGGTCACAGCGCACGCTCGTAACTCGCCCAGGCGATGTGCGACTCGTGCAGGGTGACGGTGATGCCGGACAGGCCGTGGGCGCCCTCGCCCAGGGCCCCGGCGTGCACGCGGTCGGCGAGCCGGTCGGCGATGACCTTGGCCAGGAACTCCGTCGAGGTGTTGGTGTCCTTGAAGTCGGCTTCGTTGTCGAGGTTGCGGTAGTTCAGTTCGCTCACGACGGCGCCGAGTTCCTGCGTGGCCAGTCCGATGTCGACGACGATGTTGTCGTCGTCCAGCTCGGCGCGACGGAAGGTGGCGTCCACCAGGAACGTCGCCCCATGCAGGCGCTGCGCGGGGCCGAAGACCTCGCCACGGAAGCTGTGGGCGATCATCAGGTGATCGCGGACGGTGATGCTGAACAACGGACGACCCTCCAGGTGCGGTGCGTCTGATCCCCTGCCGGGGCACGTCGTGTAGTACGGCTGCCTGGTTCTCCTTGTTCAGCCGCCCGTTCCCCTTTCTTCGGAGTCCTCGGAGGTCAGGCAGCTTGCCGCGGGCTCAAACGTCGTCGTAGACCACGCGGTGGCACAGGCCGGGTATGGATCCGGCGGCGAGCTTCGCCATGACGTCGGGGAGTTCACCGAAGGCGCACTCGCCGGTGACGAGCGCGTCGAACGCCGGCTCGGCGAGCAGTTCCAGGGCGAGCGCGAGCCGGTCGGCGTACGTCCTGCCGGCGCGGCGGGCCGGGGAGACGGAGCCGACCTGGCTGCTGCGGACGACCAGGCGGCGCGAGTGGAAGGCCTCGCCGAGCGGCAGGCTGACGCGCCGGTCGCCGTACCAGCTCAGTTCGAGCACGGTCCCCTCGTCGGTGAGGAGTTCCAGGGACCGGGTGAGCCCGGCCTCGGTGGCGCTGGCGTGCACGACGAGGTCGCATTCACCGGCGGCGTCCCCGGGCAGCGCGAAGTCGACGCCGAGCGCCCGGGCGATGTCCGCCCGCGACGGGTCGGCGTCGACGAGCTGCACCCGTACGCCGGGGAAGCGGGCGAGCAGCGCGGCGACCGAGCAGCCGACCATGCCGCCGCCCACCACGGCGATCCGGTCGCCGACCAGCGGAGCCGCGTCCCACAGCGCGTTCACCGCGGTCTCCACGGTCCCGGCGAGCACGGCGCGCGGGGCGGGCACGGTGTCCGGTACGACGGTCACCGCCTCCACCGGGACGACGTAGTGCGTCTGGTGCGGATACAGGCAGAAGACGGTCCGGCCGAGCAGCGACTCGGGTCCTTCCTCCACCTGGCCGACGCTCAGATAGCCGTACTTGACCGGCGCGGGGAAATTCCCCTCCTGGAACGGTGCACGCATCGAAGCATGCTGGCTTTCCGGAACGCCGCCGCGGAAGACGAGGGTCTCGGTGCCCCGGCTCACCCCGGAGTAGAGCGCGCGCACCCGCACCTGCCCCTCGCGGGGCGCGGGCACGGTGACTTCGCGGATCTCGCCGTGTCCGGGAGAACCGAGCCAGAAGGCCCGGGCTGTGAGTTCCATGAGCGTCCCCCTGAACGATTCAGCAGATCTTCACGTACGGAGCGGTGACAAGCCGCGCACTGTACGCGGCGTTGATCGACTCTGTCATACGGCCGGAGGATGTGCGGTGGCCCTGAACAACACGTACGACGCGAGGCTTCCCCAGCAGGAGACCATCGTGGGAGCCGGTGTGCAGCTCGTGCTGCTGGCTCTGCTGGGCACGGCGATCGGTATGGGGCCCGCGGGCTGGCTCACCGGTCTGGCCTTCGCGATCGCCACCTGGGCGGTGCTGACCCGGGCCCTGCGCCGTTCACGACCGCGCTCCTTCGGTCCGGCCAACCGGGTGACGCTGGGCCGCGCGATCCTGGTGGGCGGGGTCACCGCGCTGGTCGCCGACTCGTTCCAGAGCTCTCCCCCGGTGAGCCTGCTGGTCGGTCTGACGGCGGTCGCGCTGATCCTCGACGGCGTCGACGGCAAGGTGGCCCGGCGCACCGGCACCTCCTCCGCCCTCGGTGCCCGCTTCGACATGGAGGTCGACGCGTTCCTGATCCTGGTGCTGAGCGTGTACGTCGCGATGTCGCTCGGCCCGTGGGTGCTGCTGATCGGCACGATGCGCTACGCGTTCGTCGCCGCGGCCCGGGTGCTGCCCTGGCTGAACGCCGCGCTGCCGCCGAGCATGGCGCGCAAGACGGTCGCCGCCATGCAGGGGATCGTGCTGCTCGTCGCGGGCGCCGGGATCCTGCCGCGCGCGGCGGCCGCGGCGGCGGTGCTGCTGGCCCTGGCGCTGCTCGTGTGGTCGTTCGGCCGGGACGTCGTGTGGCTGTGGCGCCGGGGCGGCCGGACGCCCGCGGCGGCGGACCGCGGCGCCGGGGCGGGCCGCGACGACCGGAACGCCGGCATGGACCGGCCCGCCACCAGGGTGCTCGCGCTGTCGGTCAGCTCCGCTTCCCGGCCGGCACCGGCGCGTTCCGAGGGTTGATGACGTGCCAGAACAGGTCGACCCCGTTGGTGTCGGCCGGCTGGACGTCGTCGGTGTACCAGTACAGCGGGAAGCCGTCGTACGTCACCTGGTTCCCTCCGTCGGGCCGGGGGACCGTGCCCAGCGTCCCGGCGATGCCGGGCGGCAGGCGGAGTTCGACGCCGGGCGGGCTGAGCAACGGCTTGCGGGTGTCCGTGCAGGGGCCCACACAGGTGACGGTTCCGGAGCCCTCCGGGTCGAAGCGGTAGAGCGTACGGCCGTTCGGGTCCGTCAGCACGCGCCCCATCGTGTCGGTCTCGGCGACCATGACGGTCAGCCGGGGCGGCTCGGGCGCCGCCATCGCGGGGTAGGGCAGGCCGAAGCAGGACGCGAACGCCACCGCGGCCAGCAGGGGGGTGACCGGTCGACGCATGATGCTCTCCTCGCTCTGTCGCGGCCTCGGGACCTGTCGCACGTGCCGCACGGGCCTCGGCGGTCGTCCCGGCCGCAATTTCAGTAGGTGATCTTGACTCCGTTGACCGTGTGGTTGTCCGTGCGGCCGCCGTTGGCGCCGCCGAACCCGGTCAGCACGTTCTGCGGCAGCTTCACCGCGGTGTCGATGACCTGTGTTCCGTCCACGCTCACCAGCAGGTGCCCGGCGGTCGTGACGCTCACGTCGACGACGTGCCGGCCGGAGCGCAGGCCGGGCACGGCGGTCGAGGTGGCGGCGTACGTGAACGGCGCGCCCGTCCCTCCGGTGGCCACGCCCACGAAGTTGGCCGACGGGTCGCCGGTGTTGCGGAAGGTGTCCAGGGTGACCGCGATGCCCGGCAGTCCCGCGTAGCCGAGGCCGCCCCCTCCCCCGCCCAGCGCCGTGGGCTTCGCCTTGGACGCGTCGAGCAGCATGAAGGCCAGGCCGTCCGCGCCGGTGCCGCCGCCGATGGTCGCGGTGAAGCTTGCCTTCAGCCGCGCCGACGGTACGGCGGTGCCCTGGATCCCGGATCCCTTGGTGTTCTGCGCGGTCTTCGTGAGCACGAGGTCGGTGCCGGACAACGCGGCGGAGCCGTTCAGGGTCCAGCCGTTGGGCCCGGGCGGCGGTACCGCGTAGGAGGTGGCGGTGATCACCGCGTCCCGGACGGTGTGGATGTCGGTCTTCCCGCCGTTGGCGCCGGTGAAGGCCAGCAGGGCTGTCGGGGGCAGTGAGGCGACCGTCGTCGTGAGCAGCCGGACGCCGTCCACGGAGACGGTGAGGGTCTTCCCGGCGACGGAGACGGAGACGGCGTGCGGGCCCGAGCGCAGGTCGGGCACGTTCGTGGCGGTCGCCGCGTAGGTGAGGGTGCCGCCGCTGGTGGCGGCGGTGATGCCGACGAAGTTCGCGGACGGGTCGCCCGGGTTGCGGAAGGTGTCGAAGGTGATGGCCACGCCCGGCCTGCCCGCCCAGCCGAGGCCGCCGCCGTCGGTGCCCAGGGCGGTGGGGGTGGCCTTGGCGGGATCGAGCAGGCCGAAGGTGAGGCCGTCGGCGCCGCTGCCGCCGCCGATGACGGTGGTGAACGCCGCCTTGAGCCCGTCGGTGGCCACCGGGACGGGGAAGACGCCCGAGCCCGCCTGGTGGGCGCCGGTCTGGGTGAGTTGCAGGTCGTTGCCCGACAGGCGGGCGGAGCCGTTGAGCCGCCAGCCGCCCGCGCCGGGTGCCGGCACGGTGACCCGGCCGGGTGCGGTGCCCGTGCCCTTGACCGTCTCGTTCTGCGGTCCGCGCCCGTCGTCGGAGGTGATCTGGTACGTGCCGGAGGCCGCCCCGACCGCGGTCGGGGAGAAGGTGACGGACTGGTGGATCACGTCCTCCGGGCCGATCACCTGGCCTTCGCTGAGCGGGTTCGTCACATGGAACGGTGCCGCGGGCGGCGCCGCCTTGGTGATGGTGAGCGGGATGTTGCCGGTGTTGCTGATGTCGAAGGTCTTGGTGACCGACTTGCCGACCGCGACACTGCCGAAGTCGGTGGACGTCGGAGTGACCGTCAGATGTGCCTGTCCGGTCACGGCGGAGCCGGTGAGAAGGACGTTCGCGGTGCCGTTCGCGCCGGTGACGGTGAGGCTTCCCGAGTCGTCGCCGGTGGCCGTCGGGGCGTACGTCACCTGGACCGTGACGGACTGCTGGGGTTGCACGACGGTGCCGTCGGCGGGCAGACCCTCGGCGCCGAACGGGCTGTCGGGCGGGCCGGTGCCGGTGATCGTCTCGGGCTCCGTGCCGGTGTTGGTGAAGCTGACGCCGAGGGTCTTGGCCGTGCCGGTGGCCACGGTGCCGAAGGCGAGTTCGGTGGGGAAGGCGGTGAGACCGGGCCGGGTGCCGTAGCCGGTCAGGCCGAGGCCGACCGACCCGGCGTCGGTGGCGAACGTCAGCACGGAACTGTCCGCCCCCGGCGTCGTCGGGGAGAAGGACACCGGCACCGAGTACGTGTCCCCCGCGTGCAGGGTCACCGGCAGCCCGGTGGGTGCGGCGGAGAACTGGCTGCCGGCCGGTGTGTTCACCGCGGTGACGGTCACGTCCTGGGTGGCGGTCACCTTCGCCGTGGCCTGCCCGGTGTCGCCCACGGCGACCTTGCCGAGGTCGACGGGCCCGCCGCTGAGCGCGGTGGTGGACGGCCGCCCGAAGGCGATGACATGGCCGTCGCGGGTGCCGACGTAGACGCGTCCGCCGTCGGTGGCGGGCACGGAGAACTTGGACGCGGTGCCGATGGGGGCGGAGAAGCGCAGATTCAGCGTTCCCTTGACCGGCACGGCGTCGTACGCGCGGAGCTGGGCGTTGGCTCCGTTGGAGCCGTCAGAGTAGATCGCCCAGACGAGGGCCGATCCCGGTGTGGTGCCGGTGGAGGTGACCACGGGCGAGCCCGAGGTGTACCCGAAGGTGCCGGAGCTGGTGCCGGTGTTGGTCAGTGAGGGCAGGCCCGCGCCGTTGACGCCGTAGGTGAACGCCCGCAGCGGTCCCCGGCTGCCGATCGTGTAGACGAGGCCGCCCTCTCCGCCGTAGGCGGCCGGATGTCCCCAGACGCCCTCGTACGGGCCGAAGGTGCCGAGCACCGCGTCGGTGCCGCCGGGGCCCTGACTGCGCCCGCCGAGGTGGTCGCGGTCGAGGAGGAAGAGCCGGCCGTCCTTGCCGATCTCCACCAGGAGACGGGGATGACCGCTGGTGCCGAAGGCCGGACCGGGCAGGGCGACCGGGGCGCCCGAGCCGAGGTCGGTGTCGTTCGTGTCGAGGGTCGGGGCGTTGGCGGGGCTGAAGAAGTCCTGCGCGGACATGGTGCCGTCGCTGTTGACGCCGAGACGGACCACGGATTCGGCGAGCTGGCCCGGGGGGTTGGAACCGGGGCCGGGCGCCGGGGAGATGCCGTTCCCGGTGGACAGGAACATCCGTCCGGGACCGTCGGAGACCAGGCCGCCACCGCTCATCCAGATGCCGGCCATGCCGTTGGCGGACGAGTCCTCGCTCGCCCACAGGGTGGTGGCGCGGCTGGTGGTGTTGACGCCCAGCACATAGCCGACGTAGGGGCCGATGTCGCAGTGCGAGGCGAAGGCGGCGTAGACGGAGCCGCCCATCAGGAGCAGGCCGGGGCGCTGGGCGGCGGTGAAGGCGTTGAAGGGGCGGCCGGGGTCGTTGACCGGGGCGCCCTGCACCTTCACCGGCCAGCCGCTGCGTTCGGTGCCGGTCGACGCGTCCAGCGCGTGGACGTACCAGTCGGGGTGGCTGGTGTCGGGGCCGTCGTTGATCTTCGCGGTGAGGTAGACCGTCCGGGTGGCCGGGTCGTACACGGGGGTCGAGGTGACCCCGAAGTTGGGCACCAGGTCGCCGCAGCCGATCGCCGAGGCGGGCCAGGGGTCGCCCAGGGTCTTCGTCCAGTTGATCTTCCCGGTGGTCGAGTCGAGGCCGTACACCTTGGCGTTCTCGGTGGCCGCGACGACCGTGTTCCCGGCCACCAGCGGCTGGGCGTAGACCTGGCCGTCCACGGCGGTGGAGAACCGCCGGCCGAAGTCGGAGGCGGCCACCTCCGAGGGAGCGAGGCCGGGTTCGTCCGGGTCCCAGCCGGTGCGCAGGTTGTCGACCGAGACCGTGGTCGCATCGGCGGCGCGGGTGCCCACGGTCGCTGCCTGGGCGGGCGCGGTGCCTGTACGGGAGGGTGCGCTGACGGTGGGCGTGGTGGCGGCACGAGAGGGTGCGCCGACGGTGGGCGTGGTGGCGGCACGAGAGGGTGCGCCGACGGTGGGCGCGGGCGGGGTGTCGCCCCGGGCCGGCTCCGCGGCCTGTGCCGGCGAGGGCGCGCCCAGGCCCAGCAGGAGACCGCTCGTCAGCAGGGCGAGCAGCCGTCGTCCGGCCCGTGGTCCGCGCCTGACGCGCATGTCTCCACCTCGGTGCGTGAGTGTCGAGGGCGGAGACCGGCCCGTCCCGCCGGCGATCATCGTCTGCGGGACGGGCCGATGTTCGTACGATTTCGGGGCGCTGCCCGGTGGTGTTCACCCCGACAGGCCAAGGCAGGGCACGGACGGGGGTCCGGGCGGCCGGGGGGTTTCGTTCGGATCAGGTCGGATCGGGCCGCGGCGTCCGGTGCGGTGCGTCGGACGGCGGAGGATCACCCGCGGGCCGGGCGTACTCGGGTGGTCCGACAACGCGGCGAGGTGCCGTGCCGTGCCGGACGTCGCGGATCCGGGCTGATCCGAACGAAACCCCCCAGGTCAGCCGTGGCTCTTGATGAAGGTCTTCACCTCGTCCCACACGGACGGCTGTTGCTGCAGGATGTCGCTGCCGTGGGCGGCGCCCGCGACCATCTCCAGCTTTTCGCCGTGCGACTTCTTCGCCAGCTTGTGCAGCGTGCGGGCGTCGTCGGCGAACTGCCCGTCGCCCGAGGCCGCGAGCAGATACACGGGCATGGTCAGCTTCGGTACCGCCTCGGTGGCGTCCATGCCGCTGTACAGACCCGGGCCCGACAGCGACACCACCGCCGCGACGGCCGGTCTGATCCTGGACGCGGCGACGAGTGAGGCGGTGCCGCCCTTCGAGGCGCCCATCAGGACGACCTTCTCGGCTCCGTCCTCGCGCAGCCGGGCGGCGGCGCCCTCGATCTCCGGGACCTCGGAGGAGTTGCTGTTCACGGCGAGCACGCGGTAGCCCGCGGCGGCGAGTTCGTCGGCGGACGGGATCCAGGAGCACACGTCGTTGTTCGACTGGTGGGACAGGACGATGCCGGTGGTGCCGGTGCCCGTCTCGTAGCCGTCGACCTCGTTGCCCTCGGTGTCCTCGAACGTCGTGGACTTCTTGAGCTGCTTGCCCGCGAGACAGCCGAAGTCGTTCGCCGCCGACTCCGCGGGGCTCGCCGTCGTCCCTCCGGCGTCGGCGTCGTCTCCTCCGTCCCCGCCGCCTCCGCAGGCGCTGAGCGCCAGTACCCCCGCGCACGCCAGTGCGCGGGCAGCCCGGACCGATCCGTTCATGCGTCGCTCCCCCGTCTTCTCGGTGAGGACTTGCCTGGCCCGCATCATGGCAGCTGGTCCAGACAAAGGGACCGGAGTGCGCGGAAGTCGATCCGCGCACTCCGGTCCTCGGCCGAGGGTGCCCCCGTCAGGAACGGAGCCGTCGGTCTCAGGACGCGACGCGCTCGCCCGGTGCCTCCGCGTCGGGGTGGTCGAGACCGAGGTGGTCGCGCAGGGTGGTGCCCTCGTACTCGGTGCGGAAGACGCCGCGTTCCTGGAGCAGCGGGACGACGGTGTCGGCGAAGGCGTCGAGGCCGCCCGGCGTGATGTGCGGGACGAGGATGAAGCCGTCGGCGGCGTCGGCCTGGACGAAGGAGTCGATGGTCTCGGCGACGGTCGCCGGGGTGCCCACGAAGGACTGACGGCTGCCGGTCTCGATGACCAGGTCGCGGATCGACCAATTGTTGGCGGCCGCCTTCTCGCGCCATTCGCGGGCGGTGGCCAGCGGGTCGCGGTACATCCGTACCTGGGCGCGGCCCCGGGCGACGGTGTGCTCGCCGAGGTCTGGGTCGATGTCGGGCAGCGGGCCGTCCGGGTCGTAGGCGGACAGGTCCCGGTTCCAGACGAACTCCAGGTGCTTGATCGCGGTGGCGCCGCTGACCTGCAGGCGCCGTACCTCCCGGGCCTTCTCCCCCGCCTCCTCGTCGGTGTCGCCGAGGACGAAGGTGGCGGCGGGCAGGATCAGCAGCTGGTCGTGGCGGCGGCCGTAGCGGGCGAGCCGGTTCTTGACGTCCGTGTAGAACGCCTGGCCCTCCCGGAGCGTGCTGTAGCGGCTGAAGATGGCGTCGGCGTCGGCCGCGGCGAACTCGCGGCCCTCGTCGGAGTCCCCGGCCTGGAAGATCACCGGCCGGCCCTGGGGGCTGCGCGGGACGTTGAACTGCCCCTCGATGTCGAAGTGCTGTCCCCGGTGCACGAACGCTCCGGCCCGCGCGTCGCGCAGGAAGGTGCCGCTCGCCTTGTCGGCGACGAGCTCGTCGCCGCGCCAGGAGTCGAAGAGCTCGTGCGCGGTGCTCAGGAACTCCTTCGCCCTGGAGTACCGCTCCTCCTGCGGCAGGAAGCCGCCGCGGCGGAAGTTCTCGCCGGTGAAGGCGTCCCAGGAGGTGACGACGTTCCAGGCGGCCCGCCCCTCGGAGAGGTGGTCGAGGCTGGCGAACTGGCGGGCCACCTCGTAGGGCTCGTTGAACGTCGAGTTGATGGTGCCGGTGAGGCCGAGGCGTTCGGTGACGGCGGCGAGCGCGCTGAGCACGGTGAAGGTGTCGGGCCGGCCCACGACGTCCAGGTCGTAGATCTCGCCGCCCTGTTCACGCAGCCGCAGCCCTTCGGCCAGGAACAGGAAGTCGAACTTGGCGCGTTCGGCGGTGCGCGCGAAGTGGGCGAAGGAGCTGAACTCGATGTGGCTGCCGGCGTCCGGGTCGCTCCATACGGTGGTGTTGTTGACGCCAGGGAAGTGGGCGGCCAGATGGATCTGCTTCAGGGGCTTGCTCATGGTCGTACGGTCCCTCCGGCTCAGGCGGTGACGGCGTAGCGGTTGGCGGGGCGGGCGAGGTCCAGCAGCCCGCGCAGGGTGGCGGCCTCGTACTCCTTCCGGAATGCGCCGCGGCGCTGGAGTTCGGGGACCAGGCCCCGGGTGATCGCCGGGAGGTCGTGCCCGGCGACGGCGGGCCGCAGCCGGAACCCGGACAGGCCCGCCTCCCCCAGCTCCTGGAGAAGATCCGCCAGTTGAGCGGGGGTGCCGGTGAAGATGCGGGCGTCGCTCGTGTACGGCTGTCCCGCGAGCGAGTCCAGGCGCTCACGGCGGGCCACCGCGGTGGACTCGTCGTCGTCCAGGAACACCACCAGGTCGCCGAAGAGATGCAGGGGCTGCGCGGCGCGGCCGGCCGCGTGCTGTTCGGCCCGGACCGCGGCGACGACGGCGCGCGCCTGTCCGGCGTCGTGCGGGGTGACGTAGCCGAGATCGGCGGAGCGGCCCAGCAGCCGGAACGGCGCGCCCGTCCCGGTTTCGTGGGCCAGCGCGCTGACCAGGGGCTGGCCCTGCGGCGGGCGGGGGGTGACGGACGGGCCCTTGACGCTGAAGTGCCTGCCCTCGAAGTCGATGTAGTGGAGTCTGGCGCGGTCGATGAAGCGGCCGGTGGCGGCGTCGCGGATCTCCGCGTCGTCCTCCCAGCTGTCCCACAGCCGTCGTACCACCTCGACGTGGTCGGCGGCCTCGTCGAAGAGTTCGGTGCTGAGCTCTCGGACGGCCGGGCTCTCCAGGTCCTCGAAGCGGAACGCGGGGAAGGCCCGGCGGCCGAAGTGCGCGGCCTCGTTCCGGCGCGCGGACACCTGCACCCGCAGGCCGGCGCGGCCGGTGCTCACATGGTCGAGGGTCGCGATCGCCTTGGAGATGTGGAACGGCTCCGTGTGTGTGGCCACCACGGTCGGCACCAGTCCTATGTGGCTGGTCAGGGGTGCGACGCGCGCCGCGATGAGCACGGCGTCGAGACGGCCGCGGACCTGGTCGGTGCGCGCGTCGGGTTCGGAGAAGCGCGAGGACTGGAGCCCGAGGGCGTCCTCGATGGTCACGAAGTCGAGCAGGCCGCGCTCGGCCTCGGTGACCAGGTCGGTCCAGTACGAGGCGGTGAGCAGGTCCCGCGGGCGGGCCACGGGTTCGCGCCAGGCGGCGGGGTGCCAGCCCGCGCCGTCGAGCGCGACGGCGAGGTGCAGCACCCGCGTGCCTTCGGAGGAGCCGGCGACGGGTGCGGAGAGGGCGGGGGAGACGGAGGGAGCGGGCAACGAAGACGCTGAGGACACGGAGGGGTGCCTTCCTGATCGACCGTACGAGATCACCGGGCCCGCGGCGGCGCGGGCCCGGCGGCTGGGTGACAGGTCAGGGACGACAGAGCGCGGCGGCCACGCGCTGGAGGTCGATGTGCGGCCGCGAGTGGAGGCGCACGCGGCGGCGCGGGGCGATCACCGGCGTACGGAGACGGGACGTCCCTGGCATCTCCGTCGCCTCCGTCCTTCCGGTCCGGCGGGCCCGGGGCCGCGCCGGCATCGTGTCGTCGTGGTGCTCAACACCGGGATCGCGCCGTCTGTTCCGCGACATGTGCGCCCCTGCTCAGGAGTTGTCGAGGGGCAGTCCGGGCGGGTTGACCTCGGAGGTGGTGACGGCTTCGTTCGAGAGGTTCCAGGCGGACAGCCACTTCGCGTACTGACCGTTCTCGATCAGGTGGTTGACGGCGTCGGCGATCGGCTCGGCCAGACCGCTGTCCTTCTTCGTCGTCGCGGCGATCAGGCCCTGGAGCGATGCCCCGGCACCGGAGAACGTGCCGGCGCTGCGCGTCGGGGTGGGCGACTTGGCGGTCTGGGTCACGTGGTAGGCGACACCGGGGTTGGCCGCGAAGTAGGCGTCGATCTTCCCGCCGCTGAGCGCCAGATAGGTGCTGTTCTTGCTCGCGAAGTGCTTGACGGTGAGCTGCTTGCCCTCCTGCTTGAGCTTGGTCTGCCACTCCAGGAGGATCTTCTCCTGGTTGGTGCCGTTGTCGACGGCGACCGTCCTGCCGGCCAGGTTGCGGTAGTCGCCGTCGAAGTTCCACTTGCTCGACTTGAGGACCTCGAAGCCGACGTCGTCCTTGCGGTAGGAGGCGAAGTCGTACTTCTTCTTGCGCTCCTCGGTGTCGGTGATGTTGGCGAACGCGACGTCGACCTTGCCGCTGTCGATGCCGACGAACATGTTCTCCCAGGTGGAGTTCTTCAGTTCCGGCTCCAGCCCGAGCACCGCGGCGACCAGACGGCCGAAGTCGGGTTCCGCGCCGGTGAGGGTCTTCTGGTCCGAGCCGACGTAGGCGAGCGGCGGGAAGCCGTCGGGCAGGGCGCCGACGCCGATCGTCAGCCTGCCGCTGCGGCGGACCGACGCGGGCAGCTCCTTGCTGATCGACTTCACCTCGGTGACCTTCAACTCGGCTGTCTTCGCGGCACCGTTGGACAGCCGGCCCACGGTCACCGTGCCCGCGGCGTCGGTCGTGGTCGCCGCGTCGCTGTCGCCTCCGCAGGCGCTCAGGGAGGCGGCCAGGGAGACGACCGCGGTGGTCGCGGTGACCCCGCGTACGAGGATGCGTCGGGAGAAGTGCGTAGGCATGGCTGTCCTTGTCGCTGGGTGAGGGTGGGCGTGACGTGACGGTGAGAGGGGCCTGACGCCGGGTGGTGCGAGGGGGCGGTGGGGCACGCCGGGCGTGTCAGGGAGGGGTGCGGGGGTGCGGGTCAGAGCACCTTGCTGAGGAAGTCCCGGGTCCGCTCGTGGCGCGGGGCGTCCAGCACCTGGCCGGGCGGCCCCTGTTCGACGATGCGGCCGCCGTCGACGAAGACGACCCGGTCGGCGACCTCGCGGGCGAAGCCGATCTCGTGGGTGACGATCACGAGGGTGGTGCCGCCGGCCGCCAGGTCCTTGATGACGGCCAGGACCTCGCCGACGAGTTCGGGGTCGAGTGCCGAGGTCGGTTCGTCGAACAGGATGATCCCCGGGCGCAGCGCGAGGGCGCGGGCGATCGCCACGCGCTGCTGCTGGCCGCCGGACAACTGGCGCGGATAGGCGCCCGTCTTGTCGCCGAGGCCCACCCGGCCGAGGAGTTCGCGTGCGAGTTCCTGGGCCGCGGGCCTCGTCAGCTTCCCCGTGGCGACGGGTGCGGCGGCCACGTTGTCCAGGACGGTCAGATGGGGGAACAGGTTGAAGTTCTGGAAGACGAAGCCGATCCGGCTGCGCTGGGCCAGGATCGCCCGCTCGCCGAGCTCCTTGAGTCGCCGGCCGTGGCGGCGTACGCCGATCAGTTCGCCGTTGACGCTGACATGGCCGACCTCGGGCTTCTCCAGATGGTTGATCACCCGCAGCAGCGTCGACTTGCCGGAGCCGGACGGGCCGAGGATCACGATGACCTCGCCCGGACGGACCGTCAGGTCGATGCCGTCGAGGACGCGTTGGGTGCCGTACCACTTGTGCACGTCGTGCACCTCCAGGGCGGCGGGGCTCGCTTCGAGGGTCGATGCGGTGGTCATACGGCGGCCTCCTTGCGCAGCCGGGCCCGCAGGTCACCGAGGCCGGCGCGCGCCTTCTGCAGGGGGGTCGGCGGCAGGGTGCGCGTGGCGCCCCGGGCGAAGTGCCGCTCGACGTAGAACTGGACGACGGACACGGCGCTCGTGAGGATCAGGTACCAGACCGTGGCGACCAGCAGCAGCGGCACGATGTCGCCGGGATAGGTGCTGCCCATCGTCTGCACCGAGCCGAACAGGTCGAGCAGCGAGACGTAGAAGACCAGGGACGTGCCCTTGATCAGGCCGATCAGCTGGTTGACGTAGTTCGGGGTGATGGACCGCAGGGCCTGCGGGAGCACGATGCGGGTGAACTGGTAGCTCTTCGGCAGGCCGAGCGCCGCGGACGCCTCGTGCTGGCCCTGGTCGACGGAGAGGATTCCGCCGCGGACGACCTCGGAGGCGTACGCGGCCTCGTTGAGGCCGAGGCCGACGACGGCGACCGCCATGTCGGTGGCGAGCCGCGACTCGTCGAAGCTGACGAAGGCCGGGCCGAACGGGACGCCGAGGCTCAACGTCTTGTACAGGGCACTGAAGTTGTAGAGGAAGATCAGCACGACGATCAGCGGCACGGAGCGGAACAGCCACGTGTACAGCCAGCTCACCGCGCGCAGCACCGGGCTGCCGGAGAGCCTGGCCAGGGCGAGCAGGACCCCGCCGAGCAGTCCCAGCACGGCGCTGAGCGCGGCCACTTCGAGGGTGATGACGAGGCCGTCGAGGATCGTGGGGCGCAGGAACCAGTAGCGGAAGCGGTCCCACTGGTAGAAGGGGTTGATGGCCAGGCCGTGGACGATCTGGGCGACCAGGACCAGGACGACGGCCGTGCCGATCCAGCGGCCCGGCCTGCGCAGCGGCAGGACCCGCTGGGCCGTGAGCGGTTTCGGCGGGTGGTGGGCGGGCGGTGCCTCGGCGAGAGACACGGCGGCGCCGGGGGGTTCACTCATGAGTGCTCCAGCAAGGAGGGACACCCCGGGGCGGGCGTGCGGGCGCGACGTCGGCGCGGCGCCGTGGGACGGCCGCGGACGACGGACAGCGGGAGGACGCCGGTACCGGGGGCTGGGCGGATGGTGGGCACACCGCTGCGGCGGTGCGCGTCAGGAGTTCAGAACGCCGTCAGCCTCGACAGCGGGCACAGCCCGGGGCGCTACACAGGGCGCTGTTGACACGGAGCAGGTCGACGCAGCGGTCGGCGCACAGCAGGACGCAGCCGCGGGGCCGCCGTGCGGCCTCCCTCGAAGCTGTGTGCATCGCCGTCTCCATCGCTGTTCCCGCCCGTGGGCGCTTCGCGCTTACCGAAGGTCTTCCGGTCCGGTCCTCACCTGGGGCACCCCACCGCGACAGGAGGGTTGCCGGACAGCGAGCCAGGGCTTGTCGCTGACACTCATGACCGATCTGCGGCGTAAGTTAGGCACTTCCGGAAACCGATGTCAACGCCGGGCGGCCAGGATGACCACCTGGTGAGACCGGGTCCACGCCTTCTTGACGGCTTCGGGGAGCCCGCCGAGACTGACGGGGACGGTCACGATTGTCAGCGCCTCGTCACTCGGTTCTTCCGTGCGACGCGGTGATCGGCCCCGGCCCGCTGACAGGCAACCCTTCCACCGCGACGGGGTGCCCCGGGTGACGACCGGGTCCCGCCGGCGTGGTGGGGCAAGCGTGGTCGCGCAGGAGCGCGGACCCTGGAGCGGGACCGGTGGGAATGCCCAGGAACGATCTGACGAGACGTCTGCACATCGATCTGCAGCGGGTCTCCAGCGCCTACTAGACCGGCCGCGTCGAGCCGGTACGCAAGCGCAGTCACTCCGTTCCTCCACGGCCGCCGCCCACGGGCGGGGCCGGGACCTCGTCGTTCCCAGGGAGAGTCATGCCCAAGACATCGTCGCGCGCTTCGGATTCAGGGATCTCCAGCACATGCGGCGGCGCCGCGGCCGACGCGAGCACCTCCAACCCCGGTGCCCCGGCGCCCTGTTGCCCGCTCCCCGGGGACCCGGGCCCGGCCGCGTCCCTGCCCGGCCTCCGTCCCCGGGGCGGGGCACCGTCCGGGCCGGCCCGTGCGCCGCGCATCCGCAGCCGCATCGGAGTAGGAGCCGCCGGAGGTTTCTACCCGGTGCCCCACCGCTACGAGTTGTACCTGTCGCAGGGCTGTCCGCGGTCGCTTCGGCTGTCCGTGACCGTGCGTCTGCTGGGCCTTCAGGACTCGGTGGCGACCACGGTCCTCGTCGATCCCGCCGCGACGCCAGGGGCGTTCACCGCGCTGCGCCGTGCCTACGAGGCCACCTGGCACCACTACGAGGGCCCGTTGACCGCCCCCACGCTGTGCGACCGCTGGAGCGGACGCGTCGTCAGCAATCACACCCCCGACATCCTGCGCGATCTCGCGGGCCTCCCGGGCGGGTCCGACGCCGCCCACGTCACCACACTGCGCCCGGCCGCGCTCGCCGCGGACATCGACGCGCTGTCCCGGCTCCTCGACCGTGACGTCACACCGGCCGCCTCGGCGGACGTCCTGTGCGCGGCGCTGGAGCCGCTGGACCGCCGACTGTCCGCGCACCCTTATGTACTGGGCCGTCGGCTGACCGCCGCGGACGTGGATCTGTGGGCTGCGCTCACCCAGGCCGGCCCGGCCGGCGTCCTGGCCGACACCCTCGCCCTGCACCCCCGCCTCGACGCCTATGCGCGCCGGCTCGGCGGGCACCCCGCCTTTTGGGGTGCCCGGTGCCAGCTCACCCCGCGATCCCGGCACGACGGGTGACGGAACCCGCCCCGCCCGGCGATCCTTCACCTGCGGCAATCGCGATCGAACATCAACTGACTAGACTACGCACCCTCGTACACACGATCGCGCCACGTGCGAGCGAAGCCGTTCCCGAAGGGTTCCGACTCTTGATAGCCATCGAAGATGTCAGCAAGCGGTACGCCGACGGCACGGTGGCCGTCGACCGCCTCTCCCTCCAGATACCGGACCACTCCATCACCGTTCTCGTCGGACCCTCGGGCTGCGGCAAGACCACCACGTTGCGCATGATCAACCGCATGGTCGAGCCCAGCAGCGGAACGATCCGGGTCAACGGCGAGGACATCCGCAGCCGGCCCGTCAACGCACTGCGCCGGTCCATGGGTTACGTCATCCAGAACGCCGGGCTCTTCCAGCACCGCACGATCCTGGACAACATCGCCACGGTGCCGCGGCTCCTCGGCTGGTCCAAGGAGCGCGCCCGCGCCCGCGCCGCCGAACTCATGGAGCGGGTCGGCCTCGACCCGGGCATGGCCCGCCGTTATCCCTACCAGCTCTCCGGCGGCCAGCAGCAGCGCGTCGGCGTCGCCCGCGCGCTGGCCTCCGACCCTCCGGTCCTGCTCATGGACGAGCCGTTCTCCGCGGTCGACCCGGTCGTCCGGCGCGGCCTCCAGGAGGAGTTGCTCCGCATCCAGGAGGAACTCGGCAAGGCCATCGTGTTCGTCACCCACGACATGGACGAGGCGATCACCGTCGGGGACCGCGTCGCCGTGATGCGCACCGGAGGCAGGCTCGCCCAGTTCGCCTCGCCCGACGAGCTGCTCTCGTCGCCCGCCGACGCGTTCGTGGAGGAGTTCCTCGGCGCCGACCGGGGCATCCGCGGGCTGTCCTTCCTGTCCACCCGCGAGCTCACGCTCGACCGCACACCGGTCTTCCCCGTGGGTTCCGACTGGCAGGAGATCGCGGGCCGCGCGGACGCGCCCGCGCAGGTGCTGGTGACCGACGCCGGCGGCAGGCCGCTGGGCTGGGCCGACCCCACGGCGTGGGACGGCGAGGCCGAGGCGTTGGAGCCGCACGGGCAGACCTTCGAGGTGGGCCGCGACTCGCTGCGGGTCGCACTGGACCGGGCGGTGCTGTCGCCGACCGGCCAGGCGGTCGCGGTGGACGGCGCGGGGCAGGTGCTCGGGGTCGTCGGGCAGGAGACCATCGCCGCCGCGATCCGTGCGGCGCGCCGACAGCGGGCCGCGGACTCCGAGCCGGGCCCGTCCCAGGTCAAGGCCGTGCGATGAACGGCTTCTTCGACATACCGAGCGACCTCCAGCACAGCTATCTCGGCCTGATCTCCTGGCACATGCAGGAGGCTCTGATCCCGGTGCTGGTCGGTCTGCTGCTGGCCCTGCCGATCGGTCTGCTGTGCGTCCGCTTCAACTGGGTCTACGCGCCGGTGCTGTGGGTCACCACCGTGCTCTACGCGATCCCGTCGCTCGCCTTCTTCGTGGTGCTCATCGACTACACCGGGCTGAGCCGGCTCACGGTGATGATCCCGCTGTCCCTGTACAGCCTGGTGATCCTCGTCCCGTCGGTCGTCGACGGCGTCCGGTCGGTCCCCGAGGAGACGAACGCGGCCGCGGCCGCCATGGGCATCGGCCTCGTACGCCGCTACTTCCAGGTCCAACTGCCCATCGCCGTACCGGCGATCACGGCGGGGCTGCGCGTGGCGACCGCCTCCAGCATCAGCCTGGTCAGCGTCGGCGCGCTGATCGGCAACCAGGGGGCGCTCGGCAATCTGCTCACCACCGCGATGTTCTACCACCGGCCGGTCCTGGCGGTGAACTCGGTGGTCACCACCGCGGTCCTCGCCGTCGTGGCCGATGCCCTGCTGGTACTGCTGCGACGGGTGCTGACGCCCTGGCAGCCGCCGTCCGCGCGCAGGGCGGGCCGCGGCAGGGCCACGACCGCGGGCGCCGCCCGCACCCCGGAGAGCGTCTCGTGAACGTACTCGAATTCATCCGGTCGTTCTTCACCGACGGCTCCCACTGGCACGGCTACGACGGCATCCCGCAACGCGTCTGGGAGCACGTCCAGTACTCGGCCTCGGCCCTCGCCATCGCCACGGCCATCGGCCTGCCGGTCGGTCTGGTCACCGGGCACACCGGCCGCGGCGGCAACGCGCTGGCCTTCGTGTCCTCCGCGGCCCGCGCGCTGCCGACCTTCGGCCTGCTGGTGCTGATGTTCGTCTGGCTCGGCATCGGCGTCACGCCGGTGATGATCCCGCTCGTGGTACTGGCGATCCCGCCGGTGCTCATCACCACCTACGAGGCGGTCCGCAACGTGGATCCCTCCCCCGTCGACGCCGCCCGCGGCATGGGCATGCCGGAGGGGAAGATCCTGCTCCAGGTGGAGGTCCCGGCGGCGCTGCCGCTGATCCTCAGCGGTCTGCGCTCGGCGGCGATCCAGATCGTGTCGACGGCGACGATCGCGGCCTATGTGAGCCTCGGCGGGGTCGGGCGCTACATCGTGGACGGCCTGTACCAGCGCAACTACGAGAAGGTGGTCGGCGGCGCCACTCTCACGGCCGTCCTCGCCCTGCTCGTGCTGGTGCTGTTCTGGGCGGTGGCCCGGGTGGCGGTCTCCCCCGGCGTGCGCAGGCGTCGTACGGCCTGAGGCCGCGCTCGGCGGCGCCGTACGCTTCGGCCGGCGCGGGGGGCGCACCTGTGGGGGCGGGCTGTGGCCTCGCCCCCGGGTATCGGAGGGGACGGGTCGCGGCCCGTCCCCTCCTCACTGTTCCGCGGTGGCCAGCGCGTGTTCGAGGACGACGAGCAGCGCGTCGCGCACCGAACCGCGTTCGCGCGCGTCGAACACGGTGAGGGGCACGTGGTCGGCGACGTCCAGGGCCCACCGCACGTCGTCGAGATCGTGCTCGACCTTGCCGTCGAAGGCGTTGACGGCCACCGCGAAGGGGATCTCGCGGTGCTCGAAGTAGTCGACGGCCGCGTAGCAGTCGTCGAGCCGGCGGGTGTCCACGATGACGAGCCCGCCCAGCGCGCCCTCCACGAGGTCGTCCCACATGAACCCGAACCGCTCCTGGCCGGGCGTCCCGAAGAGATAGAGCTTCAGGGTGGGGTCCAGGGTGACGCAGCCGAAGTCCATGGCGACGGTCGTCGTCATCTTCTCCGGGGTGTGGGTGAGGTCGTCGACCCCCGCGGCGACCGAGGTGATGGACGCCTCGGTGGTCAGCGGCTCGATCTCGGATATGGCGCCGACCGTGGTGGTCTTGCCGACACCGAAACCGCCCGCGATCACCATCTTCACGGGCAGGGGCGGCTGGGGCCGCTCGCCGTCAGCCCTCACGGATCGCGCCCCTGGAGTCGGGGACAGCTCGGAGACCATCGATAACCCTTCGCAGTACGGTGACATCGCGGTTGGAGTGGGCCGGTGCGTACAAGGCCAGTTGGCCGTCGGCGCGCAGATCGTCGGCGAGGACCCGGATCACGTTCAGGTGCATCCGGAGCTTCGCCGCGATCTCCGCGAGCGACTGCGGCTCCCGGCAGAGCGCGATGATGTCGCGGTGCTGCTCGAAGACGAACGCGTCCAGTGCCGCCAGCCCCAGATCGGTCGCGACCACCTGGGTCTCGATCGGGATCGGCGGTACGAGACTGTCGCCCCCGGCGATTCGCCCCGCGGTCAGCAGGAACGGCCGGACGAACGACGCGGGCGGTTCCGCTTCCCACCCGGCGTCGTCGATGGCCGATGGCTCACCAGCCGTCATCACGTCGTCCCCCTTCACCTCTCGGGGCCGTCACCGGTCGACATGAGGCCCCGTCGGACGTCAGCCGGCCGGCGTGACGCCCACCGTGTTCTTCAGTTCCATGACCAGCTGCGGGCTCAGCACCGCACCGGCCCGGTTGGCGAAGAGGGTCATCTCGTACGCGATGTTGCCGAGCTTCGCCTCCTTCGAGGCGACGACGCCGAGCACCGCCCCGGCGCCGAGGGCGGACACCAGGACGTGGCCTTCCTCCAGGTCGATGATCACCTTGTTGAGTGCGCCGAGGCCGTAGTTGCCCGACGCGCCCATGGCCAGGCTGGTGATGCCGGAGACGATCGCCGCGAGCCGCTCGGAGTCGGCCTGGCCGCGCTGCTGGGACACCGCGATGAGGAGTCCGTCGGAGGAGACGCCGATCACGTCGACGACACCGGCCGTCTCCGTGGCGAAACGATTGAGCAGCCAGTTGAAGTCGGCAGCGGCGGCCTTCACGTCGGTCGCCGGTTCCGCGGTCCGGGGCTCCGGCTCGCCTGTCCACATGGTCACTTGCTCGTGCCTTCCGGGAATGAGGGTCTGCTGTTGTCCGTGCTGGGGTCGTTCGGGGCGCCGGGCCGGTCCCCCGGCCCGGCGCCCGTGCCGAGGTCCTGGGCGGCGGTCTCGCGGTGGGCCCGCAGGACGGCGGCCTCGAACTCGTCGATCTCGGACCGTGCCGCCTCCGCGTCCGAGGGCTGCCAGGCGGGCGGGCGCGGGTTCGTGACGGGAGGCCGTTTGGGCAGCCGGCTGGACGCGGTGGTGGCCGACAGGGTCGCGCCGCGCACTCTGCGGCGCAGCGGGCCGGCCTGGTCAGGCCGCAACGGGGAGCCTGTCCCCGGCGCGGGGTCCGCGCCGGGGACGGGGCGCGCGGCGAATCCGCCGTCCGCGCCCGGTGCCGTACCCCGGCCGCCGGGTCGGGACGCCTCGGCGCCCCTGTGCGGGACGCCCGTGCCGGCCACCCGGGCTCCGGCGTCCGGGACGGGGGATCCGGGGGCCCTGCCGCGGGTGTTCGGCGCAGGGGTTCCGGGGGTGCCGGCTCCCGTGACCGGCCCGCCGGTCCCGAGGCGCGCGGCTCCCGCGCCCGGCGCGGCCGTTCCCTGACCGCCGCTGCCCGGCCGGGGCCGGGAGGTGCCGGTGGCGCTCCCGGGGTGGGCCAGTGCGCCCTCGCCTCCCATGTGGCCGGCCGGTTCCGTGTGGCGCGCGTGACCGGGGGCCTCGCCGGGCCGGGGCCGTGCCGGAATCCTGCGCGGCAGCCCCGAGGAGCCGGACGGCGTCTCCGTCCGCGCGGGGCGCGGTTCGCCCGCGCCGGAGCGGCGGGCGGGCGGCAGGATGTGCGCCGCGCCCTGTGCGGGGCCGGCGAGCAGCAGGTGGGACGCGGGGATGGCGACGGTGGCCGTGACACCGCCGCCCGGAGTGCGGGACAGGGCGACTTCGATGCCCCAGCGGCGTGAGAGTCCGCCCACCACGAACAGGCCGAGCACCTCGGTGGGTGCCAGGTCGAGCCGTTCACGGCGGATGAGGCGGGCGTTCTCCTCCACCAGGCGCTCGGGGCTCATGCCGAGGCCGTGGTCGATGATCTCGACGAGGGCGCCGCCGGTCCCGTGCCGGGGACGGATGACCACTTCGACGCCGCTGGTCGCCGGGGAGAACATCACGGCGTTCTCCAGCAGTTCGGCGAGCATCAGCGTGAGGTCGCCGACGATGTCGGGCACGACGGTGACGTCGCCCTCCGCGTGCGGGGTGACCCGCTGGTAGCCCTCGATCTGGCCGAGCGAGGCCCGCACGATGTTGCTGAGCCGCACCGGGTCGGTGTTCTGGCCCGTCTCGCTGATCCCGGCGAGCAGCATGAGGCTGTCCGCGTTGCGCTGGAGACGTACGGCGATGTGGTCGATGCGGTAGAGCCGGTCGAGGACCTCGGGGTCGGTCTCACCGCGCTCCACCGAGTCGATCAGGGCGAGTTGACGGGCGGTCAGGTTGCTGACGCGGCGCCCGACGTTGCCGAACATCTCGGCGATGTTGCGGCGGCTGACGACCTGGCGCTCCAGCAGGGCGGACGCGGTGATCTGAACCTGGTTGAAGGCCTCGGCGAGTTCGCCGATCTCGTCCCGCACGGGCACCGGCACGGCCTCCAGCCGCGGGGGTCCCGCGTCGTCGGCGTCGTCGTCCGCGACCCGGGCGAGCTCGGTCTCGGCGGCGGTGGCCACGTGCTGGGCCGCACCGGTGAGGGTCCGCACCGTCCGCACCACCGAGCGGCGCACCAGCACGGAGAACAGGAGCCACGCCCCGAAGGCGAACAGCGTGCCGGCGATCAGCCAGGCCACCTGCCACCAGGCCCTGTTCGAGGCGTCCTGGGTGTCGGCGGCGATCTCGTCGATGAGCCCCTGGACGACCTTCAGCCGGTTCTGCGCCTGACGCTCGTACGTCGGGTCGGCGCGCAGGGCGTCGTCGAGTGCGGCGCGCAGCTGGGTCGGGTTCTCGGCGACCAGGGCGCTGGGGTCGACCTGGAGGGCGGCCCAGTGCTGTGTGATCACGCTCTGGTACGGGCTGTGCTCGATCTCGGCGAGGTCGTTGCTCTGCTCCTGGTCGGCGAACCGGGTGAACCGCTCGGCCTGGTAGGTGTACTGGTCGTAGTCGCCGACGGCGCCGGTGAACTCGATCAGCGCGTTGGGGTCCCGGGTGCGGGCGGCGAAGACGCTGGTCTCGAAGGAGGCGTGGGCGGTGTCGGCGCGCAAAAGCGCGTCGAGCAGATTGCCCGCGGACGAGGACGACTCGTTGCCGGACTGGCCGAGGCCGAGGCCGTTGATGAGGCCTTCGATGACGGACCCGTACGCGGGGTCGATGTTGTCCGCGGGGATGGGGCCCTGTTCCACGGTCTTGCGGAGGCTGTCGAGGCCCTCCAGTTCCTTGAGCGCCTGCGCCTCGGCCTCGGGCAGCCGGTCCCCGTAGGCCGACCGGACGGCCGCGATCTGCGCGGTGACCTTCTGCTGCGACTGGAGATAGGCGGCGGTGTCGGGCGCGCTGTCGCCCGTGCGGGCTGCCTCGTGGCGCAGGGAGACGAGGAGCGCCTGGCGGTGCTCGGTCTGCACACCGTCGATGAGCTTGGTCACCTGCACGCTGTCGCGGGCGAGTCGGGCGGTGTCGGCGGCGGAGCGGGCGCGGTCGATCTGCCCGTAGACGACGTAGGAGAGCATCGCGGAGACGACCGCGAGCGGGACGATCACCAGGACGTTGAGCTTCCGGCGGAAGGGCCAGCGGTCGAGGAGGGGCGGCGTCCTGTCCGTGCGGGGAGCCTTCGACGCCTGTGCCGGGGTGACGGCTCGTCTGTGCGCGGGCACCCAACCTCCTTGACTTCGTTCCCCGTGGAAGCCCGTTCGCCAGGGCAGTGTGGATCAACGGTCGTGACGGCATGGTCAGGCCGACAAGTGGAACAAGGCCCTCGACGCGGCCCACACTAGCCGCTGCCGCAAGAGTGCGGCCATGATCAACCAAAAAGTGACATGTGAACGCGCCTGTTTCACACGCTTATTGACCGCGTTGCGCACACGGGGCGAAGCCGCTCGGTCCCCTTCGGTGATCTATTCGTGTCTTGACGGTCCGCGAGACGGCTCGATTGGATCGTCTGGACCGTCCACACCCCTGCGCTCCGGCCAAGACCGCCCCACCACATGCCAAGTCTGGATGACCAAAGTGACCATCGCCAGAAGCACCAGAAAATCCGCAACGTACGCTGTCTCCCTGCTGGTTGCGGCCTCGGCCGTACTGACGGGCTGCGGTTCCTCCGACGACTCCGGCAAGAGCGACCCGTTGAAGGGTGACACCGCCAAGGGCGGCACGGTCGTCGTCGGTTCGAACAACTTCCCCGAGAGCATCCTGCTCGCCGACATCTACGGCGAGGCTCTCAAGTCCAAGGGGATCAAGGTCAGTTACAAGCTGAACATCGGTAGCCGCGAGACGACCTACGGTCTGATCAAGAACGGCACCATCACGGTCCTGCCCGAGTACAACGGCGCCCTGCTCGCCTACCTCGACGCCAAGGCGACCCCGAAGACGGTCGACGAGACCACCACGGCGATCAACGCCAAGCTGGACTCGAAGCTCACCTTGCTGAAGCCGTCCACGGCCGAGGACAAGGACGCGGTCGCGGTCAACGAGGCCACGGCGAAGAAGTACAGCCTGACGGACAAGTCGACGATCGCCGACCTCGCCGACGTGGCGAAGGACATCGTGATAGGCGGCTCGCCCGAGTTCCAGACCAGGCAGCAGGGGCTGAAGGGTCTGAAGTCCGTGTACGGGCTGGACTTCAAGTCCTTCAAGGCCCTCGACGCGGGTGGCCCGCTGACCGTGGCGGCGCTCAAGGGCAACAACATCCAGGCCGCGGACATCTTCTCGACGGACCCCGGCATCGCCAAGAACAAGTTCGTGGTGCTCCAGGACCCGAAGAGCCTCTTCGGCTTCGAGAACGTGACGCCGCTCGCGTACAAGAGCGGTCTGTCCTCCGAGGGCGTCTCCGCCCTCAACGCCGTCTCGGCGAAGCTCGACACGGAGACCCTGGTCAAGCTCAACGGCCAGGTGCAGAACGACAACAAGGACCCGCTGGACGTGGCGAAGGAGTGGCTGTCCTCGGCCGGCCTGTCCTGACGCCCGCCTGACCCGACGTCTGCCGGACCAGTTGTCCGCCTGACCGGACGTCCGCCGGACCTGGGGCCGGAGCGTACGTTCGCTCCGGCCCCAGGTCCGTTTTCCGCTTCCGCGCGCCGAGCCGGGGCTCCGGCTCGGCGCGTCGGCCGTGCCCTCTCAGCTCCGCACGCCGACCGGGGCGGTCTCCGCCTCGGCGCCCGAGGTGTCGCCGGAGGCACGGGGCGTGCCGGCGAGACGGCGGGCACGCTGCGCGGGCACGAGGAGCGCGGCCAGCGCCGCGGCCAGGCACAGCAGCGCGAGCAGGCCGAACCCGTGGGTGTATCCGGCCTCGTACGGCAGCCCGGACGGCTGGAGGCGGCTGGTCACCAGCACGCCGGTCAGCGCGGCACCGATGGATCCGCCGATGGTCCGGATGTTGGCGTTCATCCCGGTCGCGGCACCGGTCTGCTCGGGCGGGACGCTGCCGACGATCAGATTGGCCATCGAGGCGAAGGCCAGTCCGATCCCGAGGCCGAAGACGCCCGCGGCGAAGGCCACATGCCACTGTTCGTCGTGTTCGAGGGTCAGGAAGCCACAGGCCACCGCACCGAGCGCGACACCGGCGACGAGCAGCTTCTTCGCCCCGAGGACGGGTTCCAGACGGCCGCTCAGGACGCCCGAGCAGAACATCGCGATCAGCATCGGCAGCATGAGCAGTCCGGCGCCGGTGACGCTCGTCCCGAAGCCGTACCCGGCGGTGCCGGGCGTCTGCACGAAGCCGGGCAGGAAGGACCAGATCGCGTACATGCCCGCGCCGAAGAGCAGCGCGGCGGCGTTCGTGGTCCACACCGCGGGCAGCCGCATGATGCGCAGGTCGATCAGCGGGCTCTGCGAACGGGCCTCGGCGGACAACCACAGCGCGAACAGCAGCACGGCGGCCGCGAACAGTCCGATCACCCGGGCGGAGCCCCAGCCCCAGTGGGTCGCCTGGCTCAGCGGCAGCAGCAGGGCCACCAGCCAGCCGGACAGCAGGACAGCGCCGAGCCAGTTGACTCGGCCCTCCGCGCGGCGCGGCGACTCGGGCACGTAGCGCAGGGCGATCAGCGCGGTGAGGGCGACGACGGCGACGGGCAGCCAGAACAGCCAGCGGTAGTCGAGCGCGGTCACGATGGGACCGGCCGCCACGATGCCCACACCGCCTCCCGCGGCGATGACCGCCGACAGGTTGCTGATGCTGCCGCTCACCTCCGACGGAGCGAATTCGTCACGGATGATGCCGAAGGACAGCGGGAACAGCGCGCCGCCGATGCCCTGGATCACGCGGGCGACGATGAGCACGCCGATCGTCGGCGCGAGCGCGGCCAGCAGACAGCCGGCGAGCACCGCGACGAGGACGGCCACGAGGGTGCGTTTCTTGCCGACGAGGTCGCCGACCCGGCCGAGGATCGGTGTGAAGACCGAGGCGGACAGCAGATAGGCGGTCATCACCCAGGTCACGGTGGACTGCGAGGTGTGCATCGCGTTCTGGACGGTCGGCAGTGCCGGTGCGATCAGCGACTGCAGCATGGCGAACACGCCCGCACCGGTCGCGAGGACCGTGAAGGTGAGGCGAGTGGATTTTCCGGGCATGAGGAGCCTCTCCGAACAAGCGAACAGGTGCGGCCGGGGTCGTCGGACCGCGATCGTGGGGACGGGGCACGCCGCGGGGCGGCGCGCAGCACGCCGACGAGCACACGGAGCGGTCCCCTGAAGGACGTGGAGTGTGGGTGATGCGGGCGGCGGACGACTCGGGCGTCGCGGGGCCCGCGCCGGTGGCCGACGTCTCGGCACCGGGCCGCGGTACGGGATGCTGTCGCTCCGGCGCGGTGCGCGGCCGCACACCGCCGAGGCGAACGCACCCCGCACTGCTAAAGTGGAGGTACCCCTCCACTGTACCGGAGGCTCACCTCCGCTTCAACCTGGTCCCTTCAGGGAGGCACCCGTGACGGCACAGCCGTTCCCCGTCAGCGATCTCGTCGCGTCCCGGCGCCCGCACCGCAAGGACGCCGCGCGCAACTACGACGCGCTGCTCGCGGCCGCGCGCCAGGCCTTCGCGGAGAACGGCGCGGAGGCGTCACTGGAGGACATCGCCCGTCGCGCGGGCGTCGGCATCGGCACGCTGTACCGCAACTTCCCCACCCGCCGCCATCTGTTCGAGAGCGTGTACGCGGACGAGGTGAACGACCTGTGCCGGGTGGCCCAGGAGGTCGCCGGGCAGGAACCGTGGGAGGCGCTGGCCTCGTGGCTGCGTCGCTTCGTGGACTACACGGTCACCAAGCGGGCCATCCGCGAGGCGCTCAACAACGAGTCGGAGATCTTCCTGGCCTGCCGCGAGTCCATGTACCAGGCCGGCGGCCCGCTCTTCACCCGCGCGCAGGAGGCCGGCGCGGCGCGCACGGACATCGGCTTCGACGACCTGCTCCGCATGGTGGCGGGCATCAGCGCCACCAACTTCCTGGACGACGATCAGCGCGACCGTGTGCTGGCGGTCGCCCTGGACGGGGTCCGCACGACGCGCTGACGCTCACCGGTCGTTGCCCGACGACCCCCTGCGCTGTTCGGGCCGGGCGGGCGCGATGATCGTGGCGGCCGTCCCCGGCGCGCCCGGACTGTCACCACCGAGCACCTGACAGCGCTCCCGCCCGTGACGCACCCACAGGGCCGCCGTCCAGGCGCACACCAGCGCGTCGACCAGGTCCTCGCGGTGCTTGTACGCGGCCGACGCCAGGGGCGAGGGCTCGTCCGCCAGCCGGCGGGACACCGGGTGGGAGGAGATCCGCAGCGGTGGATCGGCCACCGCCAGACCCGCCAGGCGCCCGATCAGCCGGTCGCACTCGGCGGCGCGCACCGCCCGCCAGTCGGCCGCGGGCACCCCCGCGGGCCTGCGTTTGTACGTGGGGCGCTGCTCCGCGTATCCCCACTCGGCCGCCCCGACGAGGGTCGTGTACGGATAGCACTCGGACATGACCCGCCCGGTGCTCGGCGGCCCGCCCCGTCCGTCGTCGTAGACCCAGCCGGCCGCCCGCAGCCGCTCTCGCAGCACCACGCCGGCGAGGCGGGGCGAGGCCAGATTCGTACTGTTCGCGCTCACCTTCCAGCGGCCGTACCGGCGCCCCACCTCGCGCTCGCACGGACGCTGTCCGGACGGGTTGTCCACGACCAGCGGCGCGTCGACGAATGCCAGCGCCGGGCCGCCCGCGGCCGCCTCGCCGAGCCAGGCCACCGTCTCGTCGATCCCCCGGGTCCAGCCGCAGTCGAGCACCTCGCCCGAGGCGTCGACGACGGCGACGCCCGTCTCGTTGGGCCCGGACCGGGGGCCGCCCTCGGACCAGGCGAGGTCGATGCCGATGTACCGCTCGATGGCCATGGACGCTGTCCTACCAGAGGCGCGACGGCGTCCGGAGCGGAAAGGGCCGGGGGGCGACGGTCCGCCGACGAGGCGGAACCAGGCGGCGGGCTCGCGGCCCGCCCGTGGACGCCCGGGTAAAGAGATTGCATGGTCTAGTCCAAAGTGGTGTTTGGTCTAGTCCAACTCATTGACGTGATCGCGACAGCGCCCGGAAGCTGGGGCCCTTCCCCCACTCCCCTGGAGGCACAGTGAGACGTCTTCGCGCATGCCTGGGCGCCGCGGCCGCGGTGAGCCTGGCCGCCGTCGGCACGACCGCACTCGTCGCGGGCAACGCCTCGGGCGCGACCACCGCGCTCAGCAACCGCTGGTACGCCGCCGCCCCGTATCTGATGCCACTGGACAACGACCCGCCGGACGCGGGCGCCATCATGGACGCGACCGGCCTCAAGGCCTTCCAGCTGGCGTTCATCCTGGCCCCCAACGGCGGTGGCTGCTCGCCGACTTGGGACGGCACCGCGGCGGTCTCCTCGGACACCGCCGTGCAGTCGGTCGTCAACGCCATCCGCGCCAAGGGCGGCGACGTCTCCGTGTCCATCGGCGGATACGGCGGCACCAAGCTCGGTCAGGCCTGTTCGGACCCGGCGTCCACCGCGGCGGCGTACCAGCAGGTCATCACCAAGTACGGCCTGCACGCCATCGACTTCGACCTGGAGGAGCCGGAGTACGAGAACACGGCGGCCATCAGGAACGAGATCGGCGCCGCCAAGATCCTCCAGCAGAACAACCCGGGCCTCTACATCTCCGTCACCACGGCGGGGACGGCGGACGGCACCGGCTGGTTCGGCAAGCAGATGCTGCTGGAGGCGAAGTCCCAGGGGTTCACGCCGAACAACTTCTCCATCATGCCGTTCGACGGCGGCTTCAACGGCGCCGCCTCCCAGACCAGCGCGCTCACCAACTTCAACGCGATCCTCCAGTCCACCTTCGGCTGGGACCAGGCCACCGCCTACGCCCACGAAGGCTTCTCCGGCATGAACGGGCGCAGCGACACCGGCGAGTACTTCTCGCAGGCCGACTTCCAGACGGTGCTGGACTACGCCACCAGCCACAACATGGACCGCTTCACCTTCTGGTCCCTCAACCGCGACCGTCAGTGCACCCCCGCCGACAACGGCGGCCGCACATCGGGCACTTGCTCCAGCGTGGCGCAGAACGCGTGGGACTTCGCCAAGTACTCGGTGAAGTTCGCGGGCGTCACCCCGCCCACCGGCACTCCCACGCCGACCCCGACGCCGACCCCGCCGAACACCGCGTGCAAGACGGCCTGGAGCTCGACGGCGGTCTACACGGCCGGCAACGAGGTCTCGTACAACAAGCACAACTGGAAGGCCAAGTGGTGGACCCAGAACGAGGCGCCGGCAGCCTCGGACTGGGGCCCCTGGCAGGACGAGGGGGCCTGCTGACGGCGGGCGCGGCGGTCGGAGCCGTGCGAGGCGGAGCCGTGCAGCACGGAGCCGTGCGAGGCGGAGCCGTGCGGCTCGCGGCCGTCCGGCGTGGGGCCGGGCACCCAGTCCTCCGGGTGTCCGGCCCCACGCCGTGCCACGCGACGCGCGGCGCAGCGCGTCAGCCGGTCAGCGGGCCAGCCGGTCAGCGGGCCAGCCGGTCAGCTGGTCACAGGGCCGTCATCACGTGCTTGATGCGCGTGTAGTCCTCGAAGCCGTACGCCGACAGGTCCTTGCCGTAGCCGGACTTCTTGAAGCCGCCGTGCGGCATCTCGGCGACCAGGATCATGTGGGTGTTGATCCACACGCAGCCGAAGTCGAGGCGCTTCGACATGCGCATCGCGCGGGCGTGGTCCTTGGTCCACACGGAGGAGGCGAGGGCGTAGTCGACACCGTTCGCCCACTCGACGGCCTGGTCCTCGTCGGCGAAGGACTGGACTGTGACGACCGGGCCGAAGACCTCGTTCTGGACGATCTCGTCGTCCTGCTCCAGACCGGAGACGACGGTCGGGGCGTAGAAGTACCCCTTCTCGCCGACCTGGTGGCCACCCGTCTCCACCTTGGCGTGCGGGGGAAGCCGGTCGACGAATCCGCTCACCTGGGCCAACTGGTTGGCGTTGTTGAGGGGGCCGAAGAGCACGCCCTCCTCGTCGACGCCACCGGTCCTGACGCCGGCGGCGGCCTTCGCGAGAGCGGCGACGAACTCGTCGTGGACGGACTCGTGCACCAGCACGCGGGTCGCGGCCGTGCAGTCCTGTCCGGCGTTGAAGAAGCCGGCGGTGGTGATGCCCTCGACGGCCTGGGCGAGGTCGGCGTCCTCGAACACGACGACCGGCGCCTTGCCGCCGAGTTCCAGGTGGACGCGCTTGAGGTCCTTGGCGGCGCTCTCGGCGACCTGCACGCCGGCGCGCACCGAACCGGTGATGGCGGCCATGGCCGGCACCGGGTGCTCGACCATCAGCTGCCCGGTGGTGCGGTCGCCGCACACGACGTTGAGCACGCCCGCGGGCAGCCCCAGCTCCTCCAGCACGCCACCGACGATCTCGGCGAGCAGCACCGTGGAGGCGGGAGTGGTGTCGGAGGGCTTGAGCACCACGGTGTTGCCGGCGGCGATCGCCGGGGCGAACTTCCACACCGCCGTCATCATCGGGTAGTTCCACGGCGCGACCTGCGCGCACACCCCGATGGGCTCCCGGCGGATGATGGAGGTCAGACCCTCCGCGTACTCCCCCGCCGACCTTCCCTCCAGCATTCGCGCCGCGCCCGCGAAGAAGCGCAGCTGGTCGACCATGGGAACGATCTCCTCGGTCCGCGTGACGGCGCGGGGCTTGCCGGTGTCGCGGCACTCCGCCTCGACGAGTTCCTCGGCACGCGCCTCGACGACGTCGGCGACCCTCAGCAGGAGGCGCTGCCGGGTGCTGGGCGTGGAGTCGCGCCACACGGCGAAGGCCGCCGCCGCGGCCGTCATCGCCGCGTCCACGTCCGCCGCCCCCGACAGCGGTGAACTGGCGTACACCTCGCCGGTGGCGGGGTCGACGACCGGCAGCGTGCGCCCGTCCTCGGCGTCGACGAACCGTCCGTCGATGTAGTTGCGCAGCGTGCGGATCTCGCTCACGACGTTCTGTGCTCCTCGTGGCAGCTCGGGGAAAACGGGTATGGGGAAACCGCCGTCGCGGCGGCTCGCAGGGCGACGCAGTCGGGCAGCGCTCGGGAGGTCCAGCCTCACGCGCGGGCACCGACCCGAGCGACACCTGACCGACGGCCTCATACTGAGGGGTACGCGGTAGGCCAGCGTCTGCGACCCGGGAGTCCTGACCAGGCCGACTCTCTCGCTCTGGAACACAGACGCTAGCCACCATGCGAGGCGCCATGAAGTGGCAGAATCATCCACTACTTAGGTAGCACAAGGATGTTCTGCACACCCTTAGGGACTGGGAGGAGGGAGTTTCCCCTGTTCCGCCACACAGTCGCCATACCACCACACAGCATTCCACGCATGCCGAATTTTCATGAACCTGCACTCATAGGATGAGATTTCCTTCAGGGTAATTGTTGTGCGGCTGCGCTCGCCGCGAGCAAGACCTGAACGGCTCCAGAATCCCAATGCCAATAGATATCAACGCCTAGTGCCCTGAGTCGGGAATTCGCTACATAAGCCTGGGTGCGTTCGGCATGATGATCAGGTGGCAAGGACGGGACGGCCGAAGGCCGAGCTGGTGCTGACCGATGACGAGCGTGAGACGTTGACCCGCTGGGCCAGGCGTCGGACCTCTTCGCAGGCCCTGTCCCTGCGGTGCCGGATCGCGTTGGAGTGTGCAACCGGTGCTTCGAACAAGGATGTTGCAGCCCTGCTGGACGTCGAAGCACACACGGTGAGCAGATGGCGGGCCCGCTTCGTGCGGGACCGACTGGAGGGCCTGACCGACGAGCCTCGCCCGGGTGGGCCCCGCCGATACCCAAGTGGAAGAAGTGGTCGTCAGGACGCTGGAAACCACGCCGAAGGACGCCACGCACTTGTCGACGCGGTCGATGGCCAAGGAGGTGGGCCTCTCTCAGTCGGCCATCACGCGCATCTGGCGGACCTTCGGCCTCAAGCCGCACCTGGTGGACACCTTCAAGCTCTCGAAGGATCCGCAGTTCATCGAGAAGGTCCGCGATGTGGCCGGCCTGTATCTCGCCCCGCCCGAGCATGCGCTGGCGCTGTGTGTGGACGAGAAGACACAGATCCAGGCGCTGGACCGGTCGGCTCCGGTGCTGCCGATGATGCCGGGCATGCCGGAGCGCCGTAGTCACGACTACGTGCGCGGCGGCGTCACCACGCTCTTCGCCGCACTGAACACCGCCACCGGCGGGGTGATCGGCCAGATCCACCGCCGGCACCGTGCCGTGGAGTTCATGAAGTTCCTTGTCCGTATCGACAAGGAAGTACCCGCCGGCCTGGACGTGCATCTGATCTGCGACAACGCCTCGACACATAAGACCCCGGCCATCCAGCGATGGCTGACTACACACCCCCGCTTCCATGTGCACTTCACGCCCACCAGCTTCTCCTGGCTCAACCAGGTCGAGCGGTGGTTCGCCCTGCTGACGGACAAACAGATACGGCGAGGCGTCCACAGGAACGTCCAGTCCCTGGAGAAGGACATCCGCAGCTGAATCAGGACCTGGAACGAAGACCCGAAACCCTTCATCTGGACGAAGACCACAGACGAGATCCTTGAACGCCTCGCCGGATATCTGAAGCGAATTCCCGACTCAGGACACTAGATCCGGTTCTGCGGAACTCCGTTGACCGACAAGTCGGAGTCACGCCCCGGCGACCCGAGCACCTGAGGAAATCGAGGAACGGTGGAGGGTATATTTATCGCCTCGGCCGTCGCGGTTTCACCGCCACCCCCACCGACAAAGGATACCTCTGCGTGGGCGAGCAGACGGGCCAGTTCCCCCTCCAGGCCCTGCTGCAGCGGCGTCCCGTCCTTGCCGAATGAGTCGATCTCCTGCTCCATCAACACCCGCTTGGTGACTTCGTGCGTTACCTTCACTCGCAGGATGCCGCTGTGGTCATATCTGAAATCAACGATCACAGCGTTTCGCTCGGGATCCCGCTCCGGCTTGGGGAGGCGGACTTCAAGCGTTCCCAGAGGAAAAGATCGATCGCTATCGGCCGCGTATCCCGCCTCACCTTCTATGATCTCTACGTTGACGGATCCCGCGTTCGGCCTTGCCGGGGTAAAGCGCCCTTCGCCGCGAGCAGCCAAAGTGCGGTTGCGCTTGATGATGGGGACAAAGCCCTTACGAGCACCAGCTGCGATGGCTGTTCCGAGATCGTAGTTAGTCACCAGGCTGAACCTCGCGCGGTCCATATGGTTATCGAGGGCAGCCGAATAGACAGCCGCGCCCCTGGCCACCGCGGTCATGGGGTGGCAGAGTCCCGCGTCCACGATGCGGTCGGCACCGAGAATGGTCCCAACCGCGTCTCGCGCCTCAGGGATCTGCGACGTCCCACCGATCATGAGCACTGCATCGATCTCGCCCGGACCGATGCCAAGGTCGTCGAGACACTGCTCCAGCGGCTGCATCGCCCGCTCGATTAGAGGAGCCACGGCGGCGGCGTACTCGTTGCGAGATACCGTCAGGCTTGTTCCATACGCCGGCAAGTCGAAGGGAACTTCTCCAATATCCCGCCGGGACAGGGCAATCTTGGTCAACTCGACATCACGTCGCCAGCGGTTACGTTCTTGCAATGTCAGCTTTTCAGGTACCTGTCCAAGTTGCCTCAGGAAGATCCGTGCCAGCGCCTCATCGAACTCCAGCCCACCCAACGCAGCGATACCCCGGGAGGTGAGCTCCTCAAAGTACTTCCCGTCGTAGTGGAGGACGGTGACATCAATGGTGCCACCACCCCAGTCAAAGATGAGCAGTCGGCCTGGGATATCCACGTCCGTGGCATACGAGATAGCTGCAGCTGTCGGCTCATTGAGCAGCGCCTTCACCTTTATGCCCGCAAGACGGGCGGCTGCTCGCGTCCGGTATCTTGCACCGCCTGTCGCGAGAGCAGGCACGGTGACAACCGCCTCAGACAGGTCGAGAAGATGCCTTGACGCGGCTGACTTCATCTGTGCGAACAACGTAGCTGCGGCAGCTGTGCTCCGGAACGGTTCACCTCCGATCCAGACATGATGCTCTTCAAGGAACAGGGATTCCTCGTCGATCTGTTCAGTCCCTGCGGAGCGGGTTCCAAGCATGCGCTTCACCGCATCAACGGGCTCACCCGTTGTCGTCTTGGCAGCCCAGCCAAAGCACAGGGTGCGATCGAAATCCCGGACGGACAGAACGGAAGGAAAGAGGTCCTCGAACTCTGGTTCCCGCCACTGGGCTGGCACATTTCCGCCGTCGACGGGCAGGACCTCGGTCGTTTCTCCGTTGTACCGAGCGACCACCGAGTTACTGGTGCCGAAGTCAATTCCGTACGTCAACTGCTCCTCCGCGGCGGCTGACCGTTGTCGGCTGGGTCGCCGAGCAAGCGTCTGACAATGAATGAAGACGCGATCCGTGGTGCGTCTCGCGCCGCGGGATCACGCCTCGTCGCCTTTCCAGCAACCCTCTCAGGACCGGGCTGACGCTTACTACTTGACTCGCGTCCGGCCGATTCCGAGGGGCCATCCTGTCCAGAAGGATCAGCGCCATCCTCTTGTGAGCCGGGCCGACTGTCGTGCCTCGGCGCCCGGTCGGCTGCGTCTGCGGCACGGGAGAACTCCAGGTCTTTCCCGTGCTGGCGCTGCTTGCGCTGTCCACTCTGCCGCTGATCCGCCTCGCCCGGTGCCAGCTTCATGCTCTTGCGAACGGACTCCGTAGTGACGTACCCATCTGCGTCACCATCCGGCCGCTTTTCCTGCGAAGCCCCCTCGCACCTCTCCGCGGGTGCGTCATTGCGCAGGTTATCCCCACCTGATATCGGCTGCGCCAACGGCGCGGCGCTCTGCTGCGTATGAGTGCTCTCGCCGACCTCTGATGCGCTGGTTCCATCGAGGTCACCCAGACGACCACTACTTCTATTACTTCTGTCCTTCTTATCCTTGTTCGGGTGAGAGGCTCTGCCATACCTCTTTCCCTGAGGCTGCGAGGACTCCGCCGAAGGCAACCGGCGCACCCAGCCGCGTTCGACCACCTGCCCCGTGTCAGCGTCAACGTACGCGGGCGTCACCAGTTCCAAGGCGCCACGATCGGCGTCCTCTTCCGGAGGAAGACCAACGCTGTCCGCCAAGTTGAACAGCGACAGGTCCGTAAGGTCCACCACTCTGCGGAGCCCAGCCCTTGCGAGTTCGGTCCCAATGCGTTCCTGGAGCCGTACCAGTGCGTCGGTCTGCGCAGCTGCGCGGTCGATGACCACAAGCTGCGCGAGGTGCCGCTCCCTGATTCTCATTCCCTCGATCACCGCCGAACGCACGGCCTCGGCGATCTGGCGTTCTACGCCTCGTAGGAACTGAGCATGAAGCTGCGCCTCAGCACCGGCCTCCCCTTGTGCTTTCAAAAGGGCCTCTTCGAGAGACCCCAGCCCTTTCATGAGCGTTGGTTCGACAACCGCGAGGACGGACTTGAGCAGCGCAGCGGCGTCAAAGGTGCCCGGAGCACAGTGGGGATGACCGCTCTTGGTGCAGACGACAACGGGGGCCTGCTTCCTGCCTTCGGCGGGGGAACCGCCACCAGATCCGGCAGGCTTGCTTTGTACCCCCGGGCCGGCCCGCTTCGCCTTGTTCTTACTGGCAGGCGGATTGTTCTTACGGGCAGCCGGGCGCCCATGGCTCTTCGGGTCAGCCTGACGTCCTTTGTTCCCAGCCCTGTTCCCTTTCGGCGCGGGCCGGGCGGTATCTGAGCCCTTCTTCTCGGTCACTCTCTGCCGCTCTCTTGGAAGGGGTATTCGGGGGTGGTCTCACCCACGGGAGGCAAACCCACATTGTCGCACGCAGTCCCAACGATGGCCGCCGCTGCCTGCTGTCTGGCGAACTGACGCTCGTCTTCAGTTGCGGAGGCGGTCTGGCGAGGCAGCGGCAGCGCTCCCCTGCTCAATTCAGGAGCCTCAGTACGTGGGTTCGCCCACTTCTCGGGCATGAGAAGCACGGTGTAGGACGGGACAGACGCATGACCCCGTTCCAAGGCCTCGATGGCGTCCTTCGCCTCGTTGACCAGGGACTCACCGTCCATGTCTAGCGTGCGGCGCAGCTCCCGCCACCGGCCTTTCCAGTCCTCTGCCCCGTCTGTCACGCCAAGGACGAGATACGGGTTCAGGACATGGCTCCGGTCGCGCTGCCGCATCAGTTTGCGCAACACATCGCGGTTGGTTTCCAGGCGGTAACGCGCTTGTCCGGACAGTCTGTCCTCGCGCAGACCACTGCCCGGCTCCGGGCTCAGAGCGTCAAGCGCGTCTTCGTACCGGGGACCGGTGTCGCCGTGCAGGGCGAGGAGGTACGCAATGACGTTCTTTGCCTCCCAGCCCGCGAACGTCCAGGAGCCTTGAAGAGCGTTGGCGTCGTTCCAGGCGGTCCGGAGCATCGTCTCGTACTTCTGGTCCTCGCCCCTGATATGTGCCTGGTGAGCCATTCGGAGAGCCCGCTGGATACGTCGTACCAACAGCCACGGCGCGAACGTCTTGTCCCGGCGCAAGTTGATTGGAGTCTGGGGCGCCAGACGTTCCAGCGCACGCCACAGCCACCTTTTGTCCGCGAGATGTGGTGTGACCCGACCGCTCCGGCTGACTTCCTTGAGGGCACTGATCAACTCTCGCTGGCTACGCGTGAGCCCTGTGTCCTGTTCGAGTACAGAGATGTCACCGTCCGCCAGCCGTGTGTGGAACTCGCGTCGTGCCAGTTCGTCGTGCCAGCCGAGCTCTTCCAACCCCTCTCGATCGACGTCCGACGGAGTCAGCCTGGCTTGGAGGTAAAGACGGCGAGCGCCGTCGTCCGGTATGGCCCGGGCCGTCAGACGTCCGGCGTCGATCAAGTCATCGATCACAGGCAGCGGGAGATATTCCAGCAGCTCCCGCTGCTCATCTGTCCCGACGGTCGAGTACCGCAAGCGCTCGGAATCGGCATACAAACGCCATGCGTGTTCAACGACGCTATCCGGCTCCCGTCCCTCTGGTGGTCTTTGGCCACCCGATTCCTTGTTCGGCAGTCCCTCAAGGAGCAACTGTGCGCGCCTTGCCTGCTCATCGGGAAGTACGGGCATCTGCGCCTGGTGCGCCGCTGCCAGGAGCCTCACTCCTTCAAACGGCGGCAGGAATCTCACAGCCTCCACGACCTCTCTGGCGAGGTCGTCAGCCTTGAGTTCATGCCGATCCCGCTCAAGCGCATCACTCGGGTGACCCGCTTGGCGTGCGGCGCCCGCGATGTCGGCCGCCACTGTCAGGGCGTCCTGCCAGCGCTCCTCGGTTTCGAAGCCCGCGGGGAGCGCGGACTTCGGCGGCGTCGTCCCACCCTCGCCGGCCGAGGCTGGAGGTTCATTTGCGGCTGCTCCGCCGCGCGTTCTGTCCGCGATCAGCGCCATGCGCCGGCTGCGTTCGCGTTCCAGCAGCTGCTGGCGGGTGAGCGTCTCCCGCGCTGGCGTACCGCCGGTCGCCTGGTCGGCGTGGGAGAAGAGGGACTCAGCGGTCACAGCTCCCCCTCTGCGAACTTAACGAGATCGGTGGTCACCGCCGCCGGGATCCGGTCCAGGCAGTAGGCGTCGACGAAGGCCACATGCCGGGCAAGGCCGTTGTCGCTGACGTGGTCAGAGATTCTCTTCAGACGCGGCGCCATACAGTCAGCGAGAGCGGCCTCCAGTGGATGCTTCACGACGACGGCTACGGCCTCCTCACCGAAGTCTGCCTCCGCCAGAGCGATTTTGCCCAGCGGCGTCTCCAGGATTCGCGCTTCCAGTTCCGACCGGTCTTCAGCCCACCGCTCCAAGAGCTTCCCGTGAAGTCCGCAGTCAACGAAGAGCGGGATGCCTCGAAGTACACCGATGAGATCGCGCGCGAGCCTCCAGTCCAGCAACGGGTGGATGCGCATGTTGGAGTAGTCGCGCAAGCACCGGTAGCAAGATCCTCCGCATGTGTCAGCGTGCTCCCCGCGGAGGGCGTTCGTGTACTCGTCTACGGCGTCCAGGAACTCCTCGATATGCTCCGCCGAACCGAGGTGGGTACTGAAGCCCGCGCCGTTTTCCAGGCTGTCGGCGAGGTACGCCATGACAGGTGAGGCCGCGGAGGCGGAACCATGAATGCCGGAGAGGAGTTCCTCTGGCTGCACATCCAGGAGTGGTGCGGCAGCGCGGCGCAGCAGGGCAGCCAGGGAATACCAGGCAGCACGACGCCCGTGGTAGGTGTCGGGGAATCCGCTGGGCTGCTTGGACTGCGACATGTCGAATCTCAGGCCGCGCGCGGAGTCGAGTGCTTCCCGCGCCCCGACGAACACCATGTCCGTGTGTTCGGTCGCTCCCAGCGCGGTTTCAATGTCGGACGACGCACGCGGACTGTTGACGACGTGGTACCCCTTCCACGGGAACCCCGCCTTCTTGAAGCGGAAGAGACGGCCGTTGTTGCTGTTCACCGTGTACCGGTCGCCGGTGCCCGAGTGGACCACAAGCCAGTCGTCAACCGACCGTACGACCCGGGGCGCGTCAGTCTCCAGGTTGGCAGCAGTGCGCGGCGTCGCACTGCTGCTGCCCCACTCGCGGACTCCGTCGTAGTCACGGGGCTCGCCAGCGCGGAAGCCAGCCGGCTCGCGTACCGGGAACGCGGTGTAATTGCGACCGCTCGCCCCGCACGCGGGGCATGTCTGTGCTTCCGTTCCGTCCTCCACGACCTGGATGTGAGCGCACAGGCGGCACATGGCAAGCGTTCTCTCGGGCCCGAAGGGTTCCTCCGCCGCTTTGGGCGAGCGAAGACCCGGCGTGAAGTCGACAACACCCATGGACTGGTACAGACGGCCGTCCCGCGGAGTCTCCGATCCCGGAGCGAACTTGGTCAGCGCAACGGTGAGATTGCGGTTCACCGCGCCGGACGGCGGCCAGGGGAAGTTCTGCCGCGGCAGCTCCGTGTACAGCAACCGGGCCCGGGTCGGGAAGCCGAACATGGGGAGAAGTCCTGACTCGGCAAGGCGCTGGCTGAGATCCGGATGGCCGGTGACCGTCCCGGCCACGTCGTCAATCTCGTCCAGCATTTCTTTGACGCAGGCGATCGGGTCGATGGAGGCCACAGGTTCGGGGGTGTGGGACTGCAACGCCTTCGACGCGGCTGCCACCGCTTCCCGATTGCGGTCAACCCACCTTCGGACAGCCTCTCGGTGTCCCGGCCAGGCGCTGGCGAGACCGAACTGACCGTGGACGTTGCGGGTCATGTCGGAGTCGGCCTTACCTCCTCCGCCCGTCACGGCACCGAATGCCTGGCGGAGCACTTCGCCGAGAAGTACGCGCTTGTAGATGGACCGCATACCAAGGGCGAGATACGGGGGCGGGGTCGGTGCGTTCGTGATCTCCTCGGGTTTCGCGAAATAGTGCTCGTCATGGCTACGTCCCCGGCACACCGTCAGGGCCGTTGCGGTGACGGTGTCACGACGGCCCGCCCGGCCAACGCGCTGCTGGTAGTTGAACCGCGTAGGCGGCATGTTTGCCAGGAGAACGGTGTTGAGCGAGCCGACGTCCACGCCGGCCTCCATCGTTGTCGTCACGGACAGCACCTCGATGCCGTCCGCTTCGCGAACATCATCCTCGCCGATGTAGACGTCCTGGAATCGGGCCTGCCGCGACTGAGCCTCCAGCCGGTCGGTTTGGCCAGTGAGTTCAACGGCGCGCAGCGGAAAGTTGCCCGTACCGCTCTCCGCTTTCCAGGCGTAGTAGTCGTCGTTGAGCGCCCCGCTGAACTTGGCAGGCTCAGCGGGCAACTCGGTGCGGCACTTGGTGCAGCTCAGGGTCCCCTGGTGGAGGTGCGGCCGGCGGCAGCTCGGGCAAATCCACACCCTCCCGTCACCGGAGCGCAGAGCAACCTTTGACGGGTCAACGGTGTACTGGATCACCGCCTGACCCCACACGGCCAGTACTCGGTCCTTAATCGCCTCGGCGTCGCCGCCATAGCGCTGGGCAAGATGCTGCCAGTAGCGGAACAGCGGCGCCGGGGGCTTCTCGGATCCGGCACGAAGGCCCGTGAAGCGCCGCATATGACCGAGAATGCGCAAGCTGGTACGGGCTAGCGCCATGTCGGAGTCCGGAGTCAGGTCCGGCGGCAGCCGGTCAGTCGCCAGGCTGAGCCAGCCCAGTCCCAGGGATTCGAAGTCCCGTCCCGCGCTGGAGAAGAGCCCTAGCAGGAATTCCCGTCCGAGACGGTCTTCGAGCCGCTTGAGCAACTCTTCCTGTGCAGGCTCGAGGCCGCTGCGGATCCCCTTGTCACCTTTCCAGTCAAAGAGCGAGGTCCACCGTATTCCGTCGGCTTCCTGGAGAGAGGCGGCTGGACCGCCTGGATTGATCCCGTGCTCAAGGACGAGTCCACGAAGGTCATACCGCAGGTCCGTAAGCGACGGCAGGCGGCCGAGAACGGACTCCAGCTCGGGCTGTCGGTCGGGCTGCGCCATGGGGTCGTCCGTCAGGATGTCCTTGAGTTCGGCGAACTCGCGCGGGTGGCGATCACGCAGCCTCCCAGCAGACGCGATGAACCGATCCCGGTCGGCCGTCTGACCCGCGTAGTGGGCTTTGACAAGCTGAAGGTCGGCGAACGGCTCCCCCTGCTCCGCTACAGCCCGGGCGGTCAGCAGCCGCAAAAGGTCCTGGTAGTGACGCAGCGCGAGACCGCTGGCGAGCTCCGAAGCGTCGTCACGGCTGTCGGAGAACGCGATGACGTTGCGCTCGTCCTCGGGCATGTGTCCGATCGCTTCGGAAGTCAGCACCTGGTTGATCTTGTCGAAGCCGGTACGCATCCGGCGTACTGGGGCACTGCGCAGGCGCTCTTCGAGATCAAGCCACTTCCCATCCCTGCCTCGCCGCGTCTCCCAGTCATCGCCGCAGGCCGGGCAACGAGTGGGAAACGCGCGCATGCCGCGCAGGTCGAGCTGTGACTTGCCGTCTTTGGCGCGGTCAGGAACCACATGGAACGACCATCCCGTGGGGGCGGCCTTGTCGTTGGCGAGACGGCCGGTTCCCGGGTGGTACTTACTAGCCCGGAACTCGAAGGTGGCTGTGGGTCCTTGGTTAAGCCGCGACACCTGCCAGTTGGAGCTGTCCAGGCCGAGCGGATTCTTGCTTGGCCAGTAGACGATGTAGTTACCCGCGTTCGGTGCACCGGTGGCCGTATCAGGCAGCTGGTCGAACTCCGGGTAGTCGGTGTGCAGGGCGCCTCGGAAGGAGTCCTTGCCAAGAAGGGAGGGCGCGGTGTATCCGCCGAGCATGACGTCGCCGCAGTTCTGGCAGTAGAGCAGTTCAAGCACGCGGGCACCGCAGGTGCAGCGGGAGGTCGGTTCCCGGAAGAGGCGTCCTACTCGGCGGCCCTCTTCCTTCTCTACCGGCACATGGGGGCACTCCGGATCTGAGCAGGCCCAGATGCCGTCGATGTTGCGGAAGAACATGTGTGCGCGGAGCTTGGGGAAGGCGCCGCTGTCGGCCCTGCTGAGGGCGCGCAGGAGTCCGTGCAGTGCCTTGCTCTGCGTGTCAGCGCTCTTGAGTTCCGGGAACAGGTCGGCTGCAATGGCGGGCATCGGGACAGCCCTCGGCTTGCCTTCTGGCGCGAGAACGCGTGCCAGGGCATCTCCTGCGGCGGATCGCGACAGCAGCGCGACCGCTTCGTCCTTGTCGAGGTCCTGTTCAGCGGCCTCGGCCAGCTCACTCGCGTGCGCGGACAGGTCGACGGGGCCGGCCGGGGGAAGTTGAAGCGCCCCCGGGATCACCCGGTGTCGTCCTTTCGGCAGCGCGAAGAAGGACTCCAGGAAGTCGTTGTCGCGTCCCGCTTCCAGTGAGGCGGACGCGGCGAGCACCCGGAACTTGTCCGGGGCCTCGTCCAGGCCCAGGCGGTGGCGCAGGTTGCGCAGCATGTACGCCACCTCGGTGCCTGCGGTGCCGCGGTACATATGCAGCTCGTCGAGCACCAGGGTGAAGCGTGCCCCCGGCGTGCTGTGCAGCCAGCGGCGCGTCGACTCGAACATGGGGGCTTCCTGCGGGCGCAGGAGCATGATGTTGAGCATCGAGTAGTTGGTGACCAGGATGTCCGGCGCGGCCGCCTGCATGTCCCAGCGCGCATGCATCTCGGCCCCGCCGAGACGGGGGATGAAGTCGTGGATGTCGCTGCCCGCCCGCTGCTGGCGGCCGTCGAGTTCCTGCATGTACTCACGCAGCCGTGTCCTGGCCGGCATCGAACTGGAGTCCCCTGCGACGGGGGTGGCCCCTGTGTAGCGGCCGAAGTAGAACCGGTGGCCCTTGCGGTGCTGGTCCAGCCAGGCCCGTGCCGGGTTGCTGTCGAGGGCGCGTCGCAGGCGTACGAGCTGGTCGTCGGCGAGCGCGTTGGTCGGATACAGGATGAGCGCTCGCACGGCGGCCGGATGACCGTGTTCGTCCTTGCGGCTCGGCTCGAAGTCCGCACCCCGGCGCCACCAGGCCGGTTGTGGAGCACCGTTTCCGCTCCAGCCCACTGACTCCCCGACGAGATCGGCGATGACGGGCAGCATGAATGCCTCGGTCTTGCCAGAACCGGTTCCCGCAGTCACCACGAAGTCACGGCCTTCACCGCTGGCGGCGACGAGTGCCTCATGCTGATGCTGGTAAAGGCTGTCGACGCCTTGGGGCATCGCGAACTGGGCGAAGTCGGCTGCCTGCGGATGTGCTCCGGCCTCACGGAAGGACTCAGAGAGCGGCATACCGCTTGACACGTACTGCGGCCGGAGCTCCAGCAGGGGCTCGCGCCAGGCTCCGCCGTCCTTGTCCAGCAAGTCACGCCGCTCCTGCATGATGGAGCGGTCTTCGACCCCGAAGGGTGTGTCGTAGTAGCGCATCAGAGCTGTCCTGAGCGCCTTGAACGTGCTGGGAATGTCGGTGCCAGAGACGTTCGTTGCCCCGGCCGTGTTGTCCGCCATCAGTTCGCCTTCCCGGTGGCCGTGAGCGGGTGGTGGATTTCCAGCTCCTGCCGCAGGGAGCGGGTGAGACGTTCAGCGGCCGCGCGCGGAACGTTGTCATAGCGGACCGTCCGGGCAACGCTGCTGAAGCGGGGCTGGAGCCCGGTGCACAGCACCGCGGCCCGCGCGTGCAGCGGCGGAAGCGGTGCACCCCAGTCCACGAAGAGCGTGCCGACGCGTTCACGTCCGGCCCCCGTTTCCGGCTGCCACCGGACCGCGTTCACCCCCGTGCGCTCCAGCTCCAGGTACACGCCGACCTCGTGCTCGGTGCTGTGGAACTCGGCGCCGCGCCGGACCTGCACGAGTTTGGACCAGTCGGCCCCGCGCCACCGGTAGAGACCCTCTTCGTTGTAGGACTCCGCGGGTTCATAGGAACGCTTGACCGGGTCGTACTTCTCGACGGTCTGCGCGTTGCCCGGTGCGGGTGAGGCGGCAAGAGGCCCGGCATCGAGGTCCGGCAGCAGCGAAAAGGTCTGCAACGCCGCGCAAGGGGTGTAGGCGCAGCCGAGAGCCGCCGCCCTCTCGGGCAGCTCGTCCGGGGTGTCGTACTGGATGAGCAGTGACGTCGGCACGGGGATGTCCCCTTCTGCGGTCTCGTTAGCGACGCTCAGCACGACGGCCCACTCGTCGGCCGCAGCGGCGATCTCTCGCTCCAGCGCCGCGGTTCGCCGTCCCGCGATCAGTGCCAGCCCGTCCGAGAACGGCAGGCACGTCAGGACAGGCGGAGCTACCGACCACACCCCGCGCCTCCAGTCCACGTCGAGGTGGCCGAGCGCGGACATGTCCCGGATCCAGCGGCCTTCGGCACCCTGCCGGATGTCCAGTCCCCGACTGCGCGCGGTCCGCAGGACGCCCGCTCGCAGGTCTGCCACCTTGCCGCCGCCGAGCTCGCTGGCCCAGCGCATCAAGAGGTCCCCCATTGTCGTCACTTCCCAGCCTCCTCAGCGCGACGTACGAACGACTGCCACAGCGGATCCCTGCTGCCCTCAGCAGCGTCCAGCACCGCTGCCACCCACCCCCGGTGCTCCGGCCCCGGTATGAAGTCCGGCTCTTCCGGGTCCGCTGCTTCCGCGTGCCAGGCGCCGCGCCGGAACTGAAGGATCCAGCCTCCGCGACCCCGGAGCTCGATCTCGAAGTAGTAGTCGGAGGGGGCATCCGGCAGCCGGTCCCACCAGGCCGGCGTGACGGGTTCGGAGACCTCCCACGCCCGCCCGTCAGCCGCGACGAACACGGTCTTGTCCGCACCCCGGCGGCAGAACACGACGCGCGGCACGGCACCCTGCCCCGCGCCGTCCAGCTGAGCTCCGCGCACCAACCCCGCGTCCACGCGCCGAGCTACCGGGAAGGAGCCCGCTCGGTGGCCAGTCAGCGCGAACCCCGCGACGAGTTCAGGCTCTGCCGCCGCCGGCGCTTCCTCAGCCGTGAGGAAACTGATCTCGGTGTCTTCGACCTCTATCCGGTGCTTGCCAGGTGCAAGCCTTCTCTGCCACAGACTGACGGGCATTCCACGGGTCGGGAACGGCGGGTCAGGCAGCTCCCCATCGAGCAGGGCCTCGCCGATCGCACCGTCAGGGAGGACCAGCTCCGGCTCCGCGCCCGAGAGATACAAGTGCTTGTTGAACTTCGGGGCGAGGGGCAGGCCGCCCTGCAGATAAGCCTTGTACTGCGGTGACGGCTGCACCGCGAGCATGGCGCCCTTGACTTCGCGGATCGCCTGTCGCAACGTCACCGCGTCGTTGAAGATCACTCGGTGGTGCAGCGTCCAGCCTTGAGGCATCCACGGCAGTCGGCCAGGCTCCCGGCGGCGGCCGGGAGAGGCAGCCCGGGCCAGGACGGTCTCGACGTCACGCTCGGCCTCCTGGGCGGCTAGCAGCATGTGCTCTTCCCCGGGGACGAACCTGTCCACGCTGGTGAGGCAGTCCAGGTCGTTGTTCTGCCGCAGGAGCACCAGGGACGAGGCCGGTCGGCCAACAGCGATCCCCTGCCCTGACAGCTGGAGACCACCGCGCAGCGTGCGGTCATCGGGGAGTTTCAGGCCGTCGAGACTGTAGTACTCGGACTCGCCCAACCGTCTCATGCGGACACCGCCTGAGAGTTCGTACTCCTCCTCGCCCGACCGGGAAAGCCGGGCCAGCCAGCCCAGCTTGCGGTTCTCGTAGCGCACCAGCAGCTCTGCCCGCGGGACACCGTGCTGAACGAAGTGCGGTGAACCGTCCCAGATATTGGCGAAGTTCCCGAGGATCTTCTCGACGAGGGGACGGAAGTCCGCGTCCTCGGCCGCCCCCCTGAACCCCGGAGAGAAGTGGTAGACCTGACCCCACGTCTTCAGATAGTCCACCAGGACAGCTCCGGGCAGAGGCCAGGCCGAACCGTGGTGCCGCCGTACCGCTTCGAAGAACTTCGGAAGCTGCTGCCGGTCCGTCGCCCGAAGCATGGCCTGGGACAGCGCGTAACCGATGCGCGCCTGGTTGGGCGGAAGGTCTCCCGGCGAGGGGATGGTGCAGATTCCCCTGTAGGCGCCCCACTGGTGCTGCCAGGAGGCCAGCCGCTGCCACATGCCCGCCACAGCCCGGTACTTGGCCGAAGTGAGCGCACCGTCAGTTCCACCGAGCAGCTGGGCGAAGTGGCTGTGGTAGTTGGTAGCCCGCCTCACCCCGTCGTTGGCCATACGGGTGGCCGCGATCACCGAACACGCGAGGAGCGGGAGCACGGCGGGGGCATGGTCGTCGTGGCGCTTGGAGCTCTCGTACTTCTCAACCGCTTCATACGGCTTCGGGTCGTCGGGGCGTATGACGCGGCGCACCGCTTCCACGAGAGGCACTTCGAGACCGTTCTGGCCTTGTATGGCCGCGGCCTCGTCGTCATCTAGGTACATCACAACCGGATGACCGTCCCAAGCCGGGCTGAAGAATGCCTCTTCCAGCACCTTCTGCCACGACGCGTACGGATTGAAATCCACGTTCTGCCTCGGCTCCCCGTCCGATTCCTTCTGACATGACTGCACTCGCCACCACGGCGCACAGTCGCGAAGCGGAACCCCCCACCCACACAATCTGCACCCTATGGACCACCAGTGATAGCGCATGGTTGCGCTTATGTGGATGGCAGTTCCAACTAAAGATACGAACTCACCTGCCAGCAGCAGAAAAGAGAGCGCATATAGCTATATATCGACCCCAGGAACACGTCCAGAAGTGCTGCGTGCTGCCCTCCCGCCCCGGCGAGGACCCGTCAGGACACCCTTGGGTCAACCGACCTTCTTCCACTCCTGGCACCGGTTGGTCTTTAAGTACTCGCCGCTGTTGAGCGTCACGCGGCCGGGACCCTCCAGGTTGTTGTTCGCGATGATCGAGCCGAACTCTCCGCTGGCGTCCTTCGCTCGCTCCCAGTAGCAGCCGAACTCGTCCCCCGGACCAGCCGTCTTGTAGGTGCCGGCCTTGATGTCCTCGCCGACGAGGTACTCCCCCTCCCCGGAGAAGGTGGTCGCGAGGCCGGGCTCCTGCGTCTTCTTGGGCTTCGCGGCGACCGTCTTCGTGACGGTCGGCGCCGGCTCGGGGTCGGCCGCCGCGGCGGTCTCGGTGACGGTGACCGTCGGGCGAGGAGCAGACTTCGTCTCGGCCGTCCCCTTACCCGTCTCCGCCGAGCCGTTGCTCGTACCGATGCCGACTCCGATGAACAGGGACGCCAGGGCGACCGCTCCGTACTTCAGCCACGGTCTGCGGCGCTGCGCGGACTGTCCGGGACCGGCGGGCGTGCCGAGGCCGAAGGCGTTCTGGGGACCGTCGGACTGAGGGGTGGGTTGCTGGAAGGTCATGGCAGTGCTCCGTTTCTGTTGTAGGTGGCCGAGCGTTGGGCGGCCGTCCGATGTCGTTGGGTTCGGCGCGGGCGATGCCGCGTCGCTCCGCGTGGCGGGCGAGGCGTGGCTCAGAGGCCGCGGATCTTCCGCCCCGCCTCAGTGGCGGGGTAGATGATCGCGTCGGCGACACGGCCTCCGGAGCCCTTGACACCGCCGCTGAAGTTGAGGCGGCCGGAGGTGCCGGCCTTGGCGGCGACACCGTCCCAGTAGGTCGCCTCGCGCTCCCAACGGATGCCGTCGAGCAACCGGTCCAGTTCCTCGGCGCCGATGCGGGAGGCGGCTTCGCTCCACGGCATGGCGTGGTGGGCGGCGATGCCGACTCCCGCGAGTACGGCGGGCGCGGTGAGGGCGCTGCGGCCAGCGAAGGCGGGGAACCGCTCGGAGATCAGCCTCGCCAGCAGCGGCACGACGACGGCCTCGGCCTCCTCGGCCCTGGCACCGGCGGGCAGTTCGTCCTCGTGCACCGACTCGGCGGAGCGGGCGAGACCGCCATTGCCGTAGATGGCGGTGATGACGAGGGCGCGCAGCGCGGAGAGCGTGACGACCTCGCGGTCGCCAGCCGAGACCTGCCGCTTGCTGGAGTTGACCAGCCTGCCGAACGACACTCGCTGCCCGCCGACCTCGACCTTCACAGAGTCGGCGACGACATGTGCGAGCCGCGTGCCGAAGTCCCGCCGGTCCATGGACATGGCCAGATTTTTGGCGACGGCGACGCCCTGGACGTTGCGATCGTAGAAGATCTGCCGCGCGTCCGCAGGAGCGAGACCGACGTAAAGCTCGAACGGGAGGCGCACCCGGGCGAGTTCCGGGTACGTCAGGCCGTACGTCTCGGGGTCGTCGTACAGGTCGTGCCACGCGGCGGTCTGCGTCTCGCCGTCGATGGCGACGACCATCGTGCCTGGCGTGACGGTGAGCGTGCGCACGCCGCTGCCCGGTACGAGCTCGTCGCTGATCGCGGCGAGCGGTCCGGCGTGCCACAGGGTGATCGGCGGCGTGGACCAAGCAGCGCCCAGCTCGCCCTTCAGGCCGACGGCGATGTACTCGGCGTACGGCCCGACGTTCTTGCCCTTCTGCGAGGACTTCAGCGTCCGCTGCACGGTCGCCCGCAGCTCGGCGTGGCGGCGCACCAGGCCCGAGGCAGCCTTCAGCTTCCTCGGATCCTCCTCGGCTCGCGGCGACGGTACGAGCTGAACGAGCGTGGGCACGGACAGCGTTCCGACGACGGCGTCGTCGCGGAACGGCATCACGGTGAGCTGGGTTCCTTCGACGACGGCGGTCGGCATGGTGAGGCGCATGAGACTCCCCCGGCGTTCTCGGACAGACAGGCACGGACCGCGCCTGCGGTGGCTTCTCCCCGTGGTGCCGGATCGGCAGGACACGAGCCCGCGGCGTGAGGCCACGGCAGAGGACTGCCGAGCGACTCCCTCCACCGGAAGCATGACCAGGTAAGCATGGCAGTGAAAGCACTGTCAAATGCATTGACAGATTTGACGAGTGCTGTAGGTTGTTAACCGTGCGCTACCGAGAGGCCAGGACCCACGCCATGCCCCAGCCATCCGCCCAGGTGACCGCCGCCGAGATCTCCCGCATCGCGGGGGTCACGCGCGCCACCGTCAGCAACTGGCGCCGCCGGCACGACGACTTCCCGGCCCCGGCGGGCGGCACCGACAGCAGTCCGCTGTACGACCTGGAGGCCGTACGCACCTGGCTCGCCGCACGCGGCCACGTCTCGGCGGCGAGTCCATCGGAGGAACTCCGCACGACGCTGCGCCTGCACACGCAGAGCGGCAGTGGCGGTACGACGGACCTGCTGCCCCTGGTCCTCGCGGCGGCGGGTCACCCGACCGAGGAGCTGGCGGCCGCCGCCCAGCTCCCGGACGCGGAACTCACCGCTGCCGCCGAGCGCGACGCGGCGGCGGTCGCCGGCGCCGTGCCGGGCGCGGATGCCGTCCGCTTCACGACGGACGACGCCGCAGTGCTGCGCGCGTTGTACGCGTGTGTACGGGAGGAGGGCGGCCAGGCCGCGCTGGGTGTGCTCGCGGAGCGTGAACTGGAGGACAGTGCCGCGTCCGGGGCGTACCAGACACCCACGCCACTCGCGGATCTGGTCGCCCGCCTGATACCTGGCACCCCGGCCCGCGTCCTCGACCCGGCCTGCGGCAGCGGCACCCTGCTCGCGGCCGCGGCCCGCCGCGGCGCGCGCAAGCTGTACGGCCAGGACCTGCTTCCGGTGCAGGCCCAGCGCAGCTCGGTGAGCCTGATGCTTACGGCACCGGAGGCCTCGGTCACCGTGCGCGCCGGCGACAGTCTGCGAGCGGACGCGTTCCCCGACCTGGTCGCGGACGCGGTGCTGTGCAACCCGCCGTACGGCGACCGGGACTGGGGGCATGACGAGCTGGCGTACGACCCGCGCTGGGCGTACGGGGTACCGGCTCGCAGCGATTCGGAGCTGGCCTGGGTGCAGCACGCGCTGGCCCACCTGGCACCCGGCGGTTACGCGGCCCTGATCCTGCCGCCCGCCACGGCCGGCCGTGCCTCGGGGCGGCGCGTACGTGCGGAGCTTGTACGCAGCGGGGCGCTGCGCGCGGTGGTGGCGCTGCCGGTCGGCGCGTCCGTGCCGTTGCACATCGCGCTGCAGATCTGGGTTCTGCAGCGGCCTGAACCGGGCGGTGCGGAGCGCAAGTCGGTACTGTTCGTCGACACGGCGGAGGCGGCGACGGGGGCGGCCTCCGGACGCGGTGGAACATCGGGGCCCGGCGCCCGTACGCGAGGCGGGAGCCGGTCTGGCTCACTGGACTGGGCGAGGATCACGGCACAGGTCGTGGACGCATGGGAGGCGTTCACGAAGAACCCGGACGCGTTCGAGGGCGAACCCGGCGTAGCCAGTGCGGTAGGGGTTGTGGACCTCCTGGACGACCTGGTGGACCTAACACCGGCACGCCTCGTACGGACGTCACGGGCCGAGGTCGACCCCGCCGAGCTGTCGGCGGAGGTGGACGCGACGCGCCGGAACCTCGTACGGGCCGCCAGGTCCCTTGGGAGGGCGGCGGGCTACGACGACTGGAGCGCCGCGGGCGTCACGGCGCGCGAATGGCGAACGGCGACGGCCTCGGACCTCGCGCGCGGTGCTGCGCTGACACTGCTGCGGACCCTGCCGGAGGCCGCGCGGGGACGGGTGGAGAACGCCGGTGGCGAAGAGTACGCGGCCCGTCCGGTTCTCACCGGCGCGGACATCGCGAGTGGTTCGGGCCCGACCGGGGATCCGGCGGAGCTGCGGACCGATGCGACAACGCCCGTGATCGCTGCCGGGGATGTGCTGGTACGGGCGCTGGCGAGTGGGGGCGGACAGATGGCCCGGGTGGCGGGCGAGGAGGAAGCCGGCGCACTGCTCGGCCCTCACATCCACCTCTTCCGGCCGGACCCGGCCCGCCTTGACCCCTGGTTCCTCGCCGGGTTCCTGAGCACGGAGGAGAACATCGCGGGCGCGTCGACGGGTAGCACGGTCGTGACCGTGAGTCCGGGCCGGCTGCGGGTGCCGCTGCTGCCGCTGGAGGAGCAGCGGCGGTACGGAGAGGCGTTCCGGCGCGTACACGAACTCCGGGCGGAGGCGCAGCGGGCGACGCGGCTGGCGGAGGAGACTGCGCGGCTGCTGGCGGGCGGGCTGACCGGGGGGCAGTTGCTGCCGTCGCGGGAGACGGCTGAGGTGCGCGGCCGGGGTGGCGATTCGCCCCATTAGGCACGAGGGCCTTCACACATAGACCACAATTGTCGGACCGTCCCGGCCGACAGTCGGCCCGGACGGTGGGGTTGAGACATTTCGGAAGGAATCCGGGGATCCAGTTGAACAGCAGTAAGCACACGGAGTTGGCGAACCACGCGTGGTCCGTCGCCGACCTCCTGCGGGGGGACTACAAGCAGTCCGACTACGGCAAGGTCATCCTGCCGTTCACGGTGCTGCGGCGTCTGGAGTGCGTGCTGGAGCCGACGCGCGAGAAGGTCGCGGAGATCGCGGAGCAGCACAAGGACAGCGACATCGACCCGGACCGCTTCCTGCGCCGGGCCTCGGGCCACTCCTTCTACAACCGGTCGCGCCTGAACCTGAAGAAGATCGCGGCGGATCCGCAGAACGCGGCGCAGAACCTCACGGTGTACGTGGGTGCCTTCTCGGACAACGCGCGGGGCGTGCTGGAACGCTTCGAGTTCGCGCAGCAGATCAAGCGGCTGGACGACGCCGACCTGCTCTACAAGGTCATCGGCAAGTTCACGGACCTGGACCTGCACCCCGAGGTCGTGCCCAACCACAACATGGGCTACATCTTCGAGGAGCTGATCCGCCGCTTCTCCGAGCAGTCGAACGAAACGGCCGGTGAGCACTTCACCCCGCGTGAGGTCATCCAGCTGATGGTGCGGCTGCTCGTCGCCCCTGACGGCGACGCGCTCCAGCTCCCCGGCGCGGTCCGCACCGTCCTCGACCCGGCCTGCGGCACGGGCGGCATGCTCTCCGCGATGGACGACCTCATCACCGAGCTCAACCCGGACGCCACGGTGGAGGTGTACGGGCAGGAGCTCAACCCCGAGTCGTGGGCGATCTGCCGGTCCGACCTCATGATCAAGGGCCAGGACCCGGAAAACATCGCCTTCGGCAACTCCTTCTCCGACGACGGCCACGCCCGCAAGACCTTCGACTACATGCTGGCCAACCCGCCGTTCGGCGTGGAGTGGAAGAAGGTCAAGGAGGACGTCGAGGCCGAGAGCGAGAAGCTGGGCCACGCCGGCCGCTTCGGGGCGGGGCTGCCGCGCATCAACGACGGTTCGCTGCTCTTCATCCAGCACATGATCTCGAAGATGAAGCCGGTGGATGTAAACGGCGGGGGCGGCTCGCGTCTCGCGATCGTCTTCAACGGCTCACCCCTCTTCACGGGCGCGGCCGGCTCCGGTGAGTCCGAGATCCGCCGCTGGATCCTGGAGAACGACTGGCTGGAGGCGATCGTCGCCCTGCCGGACCAGCTCTTCTACAACACCGGTATCTCGACGTACTTCTGGATCCTCACCAACCGGAAGAACCCGGATCACAAGGGCAAGGTCGTACTGCTGGACGCGCGTGACCAGTGGCAGAAGATGCGCAAGTCGCTGGGCGACAAGCGCAAGGAGCTGGGCAAGGACCACATCGCGACGGTGGTCAAGCTGTACGGTGAGGCGCTGGCTGTCGCAGACGACCCGGAGCACTCGCTGCACGGCAAGGTGAAGGTCTTCCGCAACGAGGACTTCGGCTACCAGCGGATCACTGTCGAGCGTCCGCTGAAGCTGCGGTTCGAGGTGACGGAGGAGACGCTGACGGCGCTGGAGGCGTCCAAGGCCATCCAGAAGTTGCCGCAGGCCACGGTCATGTTCGACGCCTTCGAGTCGATGGAGGCCGCGAGCTGGGCCACCAAGCAGGAGGCCTGGCTCGCCCTCAAGGACGCGGTGGTCGCAGCCGGCTCGACATGGCCCACGGGCGCGCCCTTCAACAAGGCTCTGCGTGACGCGATCGGTGTTCGGGACCCGGAGGGCGAGGTTCAGCTCGTCAAGGGCCAACCCGAGCCGGACGCGGAGCTTCGGGACTACGAGAACGTGCCGTTGGGTGAGGATGTCGAGGAGTACCTGAAGCGGGAGGTTCACCCGCATGTGCCGGATGCGTGGATCGACCACGGCAAGACGAAGATCGGGTACGAGATTCCGTTCACGCGGCATTTCTACGTTTACGAGCCGCCTCGGCCGTTGACGGAGATCGACGCGGAGTTGAAGGCACTGGAGGCGGAGATTCAGGAGCTGCTGGGGGAGGTCACCGAATGACAGAGTCACGCCTGGCACCTTGGCTCTCTGCTTCACGATGGCCCACAGCACCAATTCGACTCGTGGCGCGTCTGGGGTCCGGACACACGCCCAGCCGCAGCAAGCCCGAGTACTGGGAGAACTGCACAGTTCCGTGGATCACGCTCGCCGACGTTTGGCAATTGCGTGACGGCCAGACCAATGTCATAGCAGAAACAAAGGAAATGGTCAGCCCTCTTGGGCTGGCGAACTCGGCGGCCGTCAAGCACCCAGCGGGAACCGTGATTCTCTCGCGTACCGCCTCAGTGGGATTCTCTGCGATCATGGGCCGAGACATGGCAACGAGTCAGGATTTCGCGACCTGGACCTGCGGGCCGAGGCTGGAACCTCGGTACCTTCTGCACGCGCTTCGAGGCATGGCCCCAGATCTCAAGCGGGTCGCCACGGGATCCACGCACAAGACCATTTACATGCCAGATATCGAGCAACTGCGAGTACCACTGCCTCCGCTGGAGGAGCAGCGCCGCATCGCCGACTTCCTCGATGACGAGACGGCGCGCATTGATGGACTGTTGCACTCTCGACGCACTCAAGTGGAATTGATCGGTGAGCGATTGGCCGCTCAAGCAGCACTGTCGACTGGACGAGTCCGACTCAGGGAACCAGGCGCAACCCATGACCCCGTCCCGTTGCGGCGTGCGCTTAAGTTCGTACAGACAGGCAGCACACCTGCCAACCTCACCCCGTCCAGCACCGATCGTACAGACCTGGATCGCCTTCCCTGGTACACCCCTGCCGCACTCGACGGCTGGTTCACTGTCGCCCCGGCCGAGAAAACCGCGAAGGTCGAATCCGGCGTGCCCATTTTCCCCGCAGACAGCATTCTGATCACCGGAATCGGGGAATCGCTCGGCAAAATTGGCCATCTGGATCATACGGCGACCGGAAATCAGCAACTGACTGCCCTAACCACTCACAGTAATGTAAATAGCAGATTCATTGCTTGGCAGCTCTGGTCAGCCGAACCAGAGGTCAGGGAATGGGCACAGTACTCCCGTATCCGCATCATCAACAACGACTCACTCAAGTCGTTCCCAATCCATCTCCCTCCCAGACGTGAGCAAAATGCGGCTGTTGCCGACCTCGATCTTCACCTGAGCGTGGTTCACAAGCTGAGGACTTCCATCCACAGCTTCGAGCTACGTGCTACAGAACGCCGCCAAGCCCTCATCACCGCCGCCGTAACCGGCCAGTTCGACGTATCCACCGCCAGCGGCCGCAACGTAACCGAAGGAGTAACCGTATGAGCCCCGTGCACGGCGAGTCCTCCTTCGGATCCGCCATCGTCGCCGCCCTCTGCGAGCGAGGCTGGCGGGAGGCGAGCCCCGAGGACTACCACCCCGACCTCGGCCTCGACACCAACGAGTTGCTCACCTTCATCGGCGCGACCCAGCCCGACGAGTGGGACAAACTCCTCACCGTCTACGGCGGAAACCCCAACGAGGCGCAGCGCGGTTTCGCCCAGCGCCTCGACCGGGCCATCGCCGATGACGGCCTCCTCCACGTCCTCCGCAACGGGGTCAAGGACCGCGGTGTCCGCCTCCGCGTCGCGTACTTCAAGCCCAACCTCATCTCCGCCGACTCCGTCCTCGACGGCTACCGGGCCAACCGCCTCACCGTCGTCCGGGAACTCCCCTACGCCACCAAGCAGGCCGACTGGGGCCACCGCCTCGACCTGACCCTGTTCCTCAACGGCATCCCGGTCGCCACGGCCGAGTTGAAGAACCCGCTGACCGGGCAGGGCGTGGAGCAGGCCAAGGAGCAGTACCGGACCGACCGGGACCCGACCGAGCTGATCTTCACGCGGCGCGTGATCGCGAACTTTGCCGTCGACCCGGACCTAGTCTTCGTCACCACGCAACTGCGCGGCAAGAGCACCCGCTTCCTGCCGTTCAACACCGGCTCGAACGGCCCCGGCCAGCCCGGCGGGGCCGGGAACCCGGAGCCCACAGCCCACGGCACGTACGCCAGCTCGTACCTCTGGGAACAAGTCTGGCAACGGGACAACTGGCTGGACCTCCTCCAGCGTTTCGTGCACCAGCAGAAGCACAAGACGCCCGGCGGCGGGACCACCAAGTCGACGATCTTCCCCCGCTTCCACCAGTGGGACGTGGTCCGCAAGCTCACCGCCCACGCGTCCGTCCACGGCGCCGGCCAGAACTACCTGGTCATGGCCTCCGCCGGCTCCGGCAAGTCGAACACCATCGGCTGGCTGGCCCACCGCCTCAGCGACCTGCACGCCCGGACCGATCCGCACGTTCTCAGGCCTGATGCCCTGGCCGACGGCCGCATCAAGCCCGGCGAGCCCGTCTTCGACAAGGTCATCGTCATCACCGACCGCCGCGCCCTGGACGCCCAGCTCTCGGCGACGGTCGGCAGCTTCTCGCAGACGGACGGCCTCGTCGTGAAGGTCGACGAGAAGCACGGCGCGAAGAGCGAGCAGCTCGCCCGCGCGCTCTCCCGGGACACCGGGAAGATCGTCACGGTCACCCTGCACTCGTTCCCGGCGCTGCTCGACTACATCAAGCGCAACCCCACCGAGATCAAGGGGACCCGCTTCGCGATCATTGTGGACGAGGCGCACTCCTCGCAGTCCGGCGATGCCGCCACCGCCGTGAAGTCCGCCCTGCGCGACCTCGGCCTGGACGCGGACTCGGACGACGAGGGCGCGTCCACGGTCACCGTGGACGACCAGCTGAAGGCGAAGGCCGTGGCGCGCTCCCGTGCCACGAACCTCTCCTACTTCGCCTTCACGGCCACGCCCAAGTCGAAGACGCTCGAACTCTTCGGCACGGATGGCGTGGACAACGGCAAGACCGTCTACCGCCCCTTCCACACCTACTCCATGCGGCAGGCCATCGAGGAAGGCTTCATCCTCGACCCGCTGCGCAACTACGTCACCTACAACACCTACTGGAAGCTCGCGAACCTCAACCGCGACGAGAAGGAGGTCGACCCCTCCAAGGCCAACAGCCTGCTCGCCCGGTTCGCGCTCATGCACGAGCACACGGTGTCGCAGCACGCCCAGGTGATCGTCGAGCACTTCGTCGCCCACAGCCGCGGCCGGCTCGGCGGACGCGCCAAGGCGATGGTGGTCACGGCCTCCCGGCACTCCGCCGTGCAGATGGCCCGCGCCATCCGCAGTTACATCGCCGACCGCGAGTACGACACCAAGTACCCGGACCTCGGTGTCCTGGTCGCCTTCTCCGGGTCCCTCACCATCGACGGCGAGGAGACCACCGAGAGCAAGGAGAACGGCGGCCTCTCGGAGAACGCGCTGCCGAAGGCCTTCGGCTACACCCGCGCAGACGACAAGGCCGCGAAGGCCGGCGGCAAGGGTCAGCAGGAGTACCGGATCCTCGTCGTCGCCGAGAAGTACCAGACCGGCTTCGACCAGCCGCTCCTGACGACGATGTACGTCAACAAGACGCTGACCGGCATCGCCGCCGTCCAGACCCTCTCCCGCCTCAACCGCACCGCCGAACGCAAGTCCCAGGCCGACCTCGCCGTCCTGGACTTCGTCAACGAGGCCGAGGACATCCAGGACGCCTTCCGCCCGTACTTCGAGGAGGCGCACACCCTCCCCTCCGACCCGAACCTCCTCTACACGGCCCAGAGCCGCGTCATGTCCGCCCCGGTCATCTCGGAGCAGGACATGGACGAGTTCGTCGCCGCGTACATCGAGGCGGAGCAGAAGGCGGGCGGTTCCCAGTCCAAGTGGGAGAAGCTGCACGCCGAGCTGTACCGGCTCCTGTCCCCCGCCGTCACCCGTTTCACCGCCCTCCTGGAGAGCAACGAGGAGGACGACGTCGAGACCGCCGAGGAGTTCCGCGCCAACCTCAACGACTACGTCCGCAAGTACGGCTTCCTCGCGCAGATCGTCCCCTACCAGGACGCCGAGCTGGAGCGGCTGTACCTCTACGGCCGCCACCTGCTTAACCGTCTCCCCCGCCTGGCCGACGGCGGAGTCGACATAGGTGAGGTGGACCTGAGTCACCTCCGCGTCGAGAAGACCGGCGAGCACGACGTGTCCCTCAACCCCGAGGGCGCGGCCGAACTCAAGGGTTTCGGCGACGGGGTCGGCGGCGGGCAAGATCCCGAGAAGTCACTGCTGTCGGAACTGATCGAGAAGTTCAACGCCAAGTTCGGCACGGACTTCACCAAGGAGGACGTCCTCCCGGCCTTCAACGCCACCAAGGAGGACCCGAAGGTCCGTGCCGCCGCGCTGGTCAACGACGAGGCCAACTTCGGCATCGTCTTCGACAAGAAGTTCGAGGAGAACATGATGGACCATGTCTCCACGATCGACACGCTCGGCAGGCGCTACTTCGGCGCGGACCGTGACTTCAAGTCCAACCTCGACCGTAGCGCCCGCAGGGCGGCGTGGCGGATGATCCGCCGGGAAGAGGGGCTGGACGACTTCTGACACGCTCGGGCCCGGTGCGGATGCGCGCACCGGGCCCAGACGTCGTACGTCCGCCTCTTCAGCGTCCGGCGGCCATCCTCACGAAGCCGGCCCATGCCTCCTCGCCGAAGGACAGCTTGGCCTCTTCGGGTCGCTTGGAATCACGCACCCATACGGCTCCACTCGTCTCGGCGACCTCGATGCACTCGCCGCCCTCCGCGCCGCTGTAGCTGCTCTTTCGCCACGACTCGCCCGTGTTCATAGCTCTCCCAGCACCTTCTCTACGAATCCCAGGGACTCTCGCGGAGTGAGAGCCTGACTTCGGATGATCCCATAGCGTGCCGAGATGGACCGTACCTCGTTCCGGTCGGTGACAAGGATGCTCCGCCCTTGTACTTCCAAATAGGCGATCTGGTCACCCCTCCGCGGGGTGATCAACGTGAACGGACCGTCTACACCAGCGTTGTCCTCACGGTCGTTCGGCATGACCTGGATCTCAACGTTCCGCTTGTGCCCGATCAACAGGATGTTTTCGAGAACCCCTTGCAGAACCTGCTTACCGCCGAACGGCTTGCGGAGTACCGCCTCCTCGATGACGAAGCTGACGAGCGGTGCCGGCCACCGGTTGAAGATCTCCTGACGCAACAACCTTGACGCCACGCGCTGTTCAATCGTGTCCTCATCCAGCAGCGGACGCCGCATGGCGAGCAGGGCACGCGTGTACTCCTCAGTCTGGAGAAGTCCCGGAACCGCCTGCACCGCGTACAGGAAGAGCTCGTGTGCGTCTGTCTCCAGACGAGCCGCGTCCCGGAAGAACGCCGGATACTGAGCCCGCCCCACCTCTTCCTTCAGCGCCGCCAGCACACCCCCGGCCCCCAACACCTCATCCGCCCGCTCGATGAACCGCGCCTGCGGAATCCTCCGCCCTTGTTCGATCGACGCCACCGTGTCCGCCGCGTACCCGACCCGGCTGCCGAACTCCGCGCGCTCCAGCCCGGCCCGCACCCGCAGCAACTTCAACTGCCGCCCGAACGCGGTCACGATGCCCGTCCCCGGATCGTCCTCCGGCTGCTGCTCCCGCTGTCCCGCTTCCTCGTCCCGCATGGTCACCGTCCCGCCGCCTCTCCCCCGCGTACCGCCACGTACAGGCCACGCGCCCGCCCCGTACGACGGATCGGCGTCAGCGCGTCACCCCTGGTCACGCTACGCCACGGAACGCCACCGTGAGTGCATGACCGCGACACAACCACCCCTCACGGCACACCGGTTCGCGATGCGCTTCAGCTCCACGCCGCGCGGCGCCCGCCTCGCGCGGCGGCTGTGCGGCACCCGGCTCGACGCCTGGGGCGTCCCGTACGGCAGCGACGCGCACGACGCCGTCACCCTCATCGCGGCGGAACTGTGCGCGAACGCCGTACGGCACGGGCACGTGGCCGGCCGGGACTTCCACGTCCTCCTCACCGCGGACCCGGCCACCGGCACCGTACGGCTCGAAGTGAGCGACACCCGAGGAGAGCGCCTCCCCCACGTCCACACCGCCGCACCGGACGAGGGCGGGCGCGGGCTGCTGCTCGTCAAGGCGCTGGCCGACCGCTGGGGCTGCGCCGCACGCGCCGGCGGCGGTCCGGGCAAGACCGTCTGGGCCGAGTGCACCGCCACCCGGCTTGGCCTGATGCCGTAGGCAGGAAGCAAGCCAACTGGACGCACGAAACCGCCACCCGCGACACTGATCCCTCACACATCGAAGACCACTTCGGACACTCGACGGGGGCGGGGCCAGGTGCCGGACGGACGGCGGATCGCGGGACGTTACGAGCTGCTGGAGCAGTTCAGCCACGGCGGCATGGGGGATGTCTGGCGGGGCTACGACGCCGTCCTGGACCGCCCGGTCGCCGTGAAGCTCATCCGGCCGCAGGCCGTGACGTCCCCGCACCTGGCGGAGGAGTTCGAGAAGCGGTTCAAGCGCGAGGCGCGGATTACCGCACGGATCCAGCACCCGGGTGTCCCGCAGGTGTACGACGCGGTGCTCGACGAGTCGTACGAGCAGCTGTTCCTGGTGATGGAGCTGGTCGACGGCGTGCCGCTCACCGCGTACGTGGACCCTACGCGGCCGCTGCCCGTCAGCTGGGCGGTGTCCGTGGCGGCGCAGGTCGCGACCGTGCTGTCGTACGCGCACGACGTACCCGTGGTGCACCGCGACCTCAAGCCGGGCAACATCCTCGTCGCACGGGACGGCACCGTGAAGGTGCTCGACTTCGGCATCGCGGCCATCCTCCAGACGGACGTCACCAGGCTGACCGCGACCGGCAGTCCCATCGGGACGCACCAGTACATGGCACCGGAACAGGTGCGCGGCGGGCGGGTCACACCGCGCACCGACCTGTACGCGCTGGGGTGCGTGCTGCACGAACTGCTCAGCGGGCGGCCGCTGTTCAGCGGGGACGGCGAGTTCCACCTGATGATGCAGCACGTCAACGCGACGCCCACCCCGCTGCGGCAGCTGCGCGCCGACGTACCGGCCGAGCTGGAGGAACTCGTCCTGCACCTGCTCCGCAAGGCGCCTGAGGCGCGCCCGGCGGACGTGCAGGAGGTGTACGAGCGGCTGCGGCCCTTCCTTCCGGCGCCCGGTGAGGACGCCGTACCGGAGGAGTCGGGACCCGCCGGCACCCCCGATCCGACGGGCATCTTCCGACGCCCTTACGCGCCCCGCGCGCGTGCCGGTGCCACGAACGCGCGGTCCGCCACGCCCGCCGCCGGGGCAGCCGCTGTGCCGCCCGCCGTTCCCGCAGCCGAACGGGAGGCGCTGCGCGAGCAGCTCCGCGAGGTCAACGCGCACTACCTCGCCCTGATGGAGGAGGAACGGTACGCGCAGGCCGCCGAGGTGGTGGGCGAAGTGATCGAGCCGGCCGCGCGGGCCCTCGGCCCGGAAAGCAAAGCGGTCCTCGGGCTGCGTCGGCGGCGGGCGTTCAGCTGGCAGCTGGCGGGCGACCACCGGGCCGCGCTTCCCGAGTTCGAGGCGCTCGCCGACGCATACGGGCGTGTCAGCGGCCCCAGCAGCGAGGACGCCCGGGACAGCCGGGCTCAAGCGGCCCGCTGCCGCGGTGAACTCGGCCAGGTGACCGAGGCGCTCGCCGGGCTGCACGGCGTCCTCGACGTCGTTCGCTCCGTGGACGGCGACGTGAGCGAAGAGGCCGTCGAACTGCGTCGCGACATCGGCATGCTGCTGCTCGCCCAGGGCCGTACTGCCGAGGCTCTGGAGGTCTTCCAACCGCTCAATGACGACCTGTGTGTGGTCTACGGCCCCGACGACGAGCTGACGGTCGAGGTCGCAGAGACCCTCGCCGTGATCCGCCTGGACCTCGACGGGCCCGCCTCCTGACCGAACGGGCCGTCGCGCGGCCGAATCCAAGCGTAAAACACAGGGCGTTCGCGACATCATGGAACGATCAAGTTGGCGGGCGCAGCGTTGCCGCACATACGTGCTGCATTTCGTCGGTGGGAGGGGACATAGGCATGAGCGTGAAGAAGACCGCGGAGTCCACGCCGAGTGTGACCACGCAGGTACGCCAGGTCAGTGGGGCGCTGAAGACGGTGTACGGCAGTCTGCTGGACGTCGGCGACCTGGAGGGCATGCCTGCCAAGGAGCAAGAGCCGCGTCTGCTCTCGCGGGCATTGACCGCACAGGCCGTACGGATCGTCACTGGCTTCAGTCCGCAGGAGGCGGCCCGCACCGTCATCGACGGGCACGCGGACCAGGGCATCGACGCTATTGCAGTGGTGGACGGCCCCAACCCGCATGTGTACCTGGTCCAGGGCAAGTGGAGCCCTGAGGGGAGGGCAGCAGCCGACCGAAAGGCGGTACTGGAACTCTTCGCCGGCCTGCGCCTCATCGACGACGAGGACTTCGCCCCGTTCAACCCGCGAGGGCGTCAGCTGGCCGAGTACGCCAAGACCGTCATGGACCGCGGGCCCGTGCCAGTGACCCAGGTCGTCGTCCTCATGCGCCCCGACGACCCCGGTATCGGCTTCCAGGATGCCCTGGCCAACGGCGAGAAGGAGTTCAACCGCTACGGCGAGATCCTCGACCACCGGATCATCCTGGCGCCTGAGGTGTGGGCCTCCGTCCGGGAAGACCTCACCCCGGACCCGGTTCAGCTCACCGCCACACTTTTCCCGTGGTTCGGGATCAGCTCCCCATACGAGTCCTACCAGGGCGTCGTCGTGGCCGAAGAGGTGGCCGAATGGGCCACAAGCGGCTCGGACCTGTTCAACCTGAACATCCGCAACCCACTGGGCCGGACCCCGATCAACAACGCTCTGATCGAAACGCTTACCCAAGAACCGTCCTACTTCTGGTACTTCAACAACGGCATCACCGTGCTGTGCGACTCGGTCGAGAAGGCCCAGCAGAACAGGCGTGCCCCGCAGCACCACCCGCTCACGCTCACGCTGCATAACGCCAGCGTGGTCAACGGCGCCCAGACCGTCCGTTCCGTGGCCGAAGCGCTGGCCTCCGACGAGGCCGCGGCGCAGGCGCAAATCGGCGTACGCATCATCGTGACGGGCGCGGTCGAGGACTTCGCCAGGGAGACGACAAAGGCCACGAACCGGCAGAACAGCGTGGGAGCACGCGACTTCATCGCCCTCGACCCGGTCCAGGCGGCGATTCTTGAGGAGATGCGAGCCGAGCTCGGGCTGGAGTACAGCGTGCGGCGCAGCGAGCTGGAACCGCCGGAGGAGACCGGCTGCTCAGTGGTCGAGGCAGCCTGCGCGCTCGCCTGCGCCCACAACGACAGCCAGTACGCGGCCCGTATGGGGGTCTCGCTCGATGTGCTGTGGGAGCGGGGCTCGCAGGGCATCTACGACGTCCTCTTCCGGCCGCAGCCAGGCGCGTACCTGCTGTGGAACGCGGTTCAGGTCCTGCGGGAGGTCCGCCGCACCCTCTACGGGCTGCGTAGCCGCTACGAAGGGCGTGGTGCGGCCCTGACCGAGCACGGCGTCTACTTGATCGCTCACCTTGTCTTCCGGCTGCTGGACACCGAGACCATCGACGAACCGGATCCCAAACTGGAGTGGTCCAAGGACGCCACGGGGAAGACCGGGAACCTCGTCAAGCAGTTGCTGCCCATCGTGGCCGCGTCGATTGACGAGCTGTTCAAGGAGCGTTCGCAGATCCGTGCCGTGTGCTCGGACATCGAGCGATGCCGCGAACTCTCCGAGCATGTCCTTGACATCGTCGTGAACGGTGGGAGCGGCAAGACTCCGGACAAATACCGGCGGGTGCAGGCGCAGCGCAAGCGCCGCCGCCCCAACGCGGTCTCCGTACTCATCGACAAGCAGGTGCTCGTCAACGGGGAGCCGCTGACGCTCAAGTCCGGGTACCCGTTGGAGGAGGACGCGCTGCGGGACTGGCTCGCCGAGGACGAACGGCGTGCGCGGGCAACCTGGGTCAACCACCGGGCCAAGCCGCTCCTCTGGGCAGCCGATGGCAAGCAGTACTCGCCATCCGGCCTGATCACCCGTATGTGGGAGCTCGCGGAGTGGGAGAAGCGGCCCGTGGCCAACCAAGGAACGGCCCGGTGGGCGACCGCCACGGGCGAGACCCTCGCGGATCTGGCGTGGCGCGCTCTTGATGAACTTGAGGAATCAGCCGAGGACGAACCCAGCCGCGATTGACAGGGGAGCGGCACAGGGCGTGCCACTCAGCAATAGGAACGTGTCGACTCCGGCTTAGGAAGAGAACAAAGTCATGCCACAACTCGCCTTCGACATAGGCTTCTTCGCCGAACTCCACAAGCTTCAGCCCACGGTCCGGAAGAGCGTCATCGACGCCTGGGAGAAGTTCAACCGGCTGACTCTGGACCAGCTGTTCAAGGATCAGGGGCTGAAGCTGGAGAGCCTGACGAAGGCGAAGGACCAGCAGATCCGGACCATCCGCATCGACCAGTTCTGGCGCGGCGTCGTCCTCGCTCCGTCCTCCGGTGAAACGTTCGTCCTCCTGAGGGTCATGCAGCACGACAAGGCGATCGCTTGGGCGATGAAGCAGAAGTCCAGTATCAACGCTGTGACACGAGCCGTCGAGATCCGGGACGCGGCGACGCTCGACGAGATCACACCGGCGTACGAGCGGGTGGCGGAGGCCTCGCCGAAGGAGCGGCTGTTCGCGAAGTTCTCCGACGGGGATCTGACCGCCCTCGGTATCGACGCCGATACGCTGCGGCAGGCCAGGTCGCTGATGGACAAGGAGCAACTGGAGGTCTTCGCACCGCTGCTGCCGCAGGACCAGGGCGAGGTGCTGCAGTATCTCGCTGAGGGCTGCACGGTCGAGGAGGTGTGGCAGGACATCGTGGCTCCCGCTCTCCAGGCGGCAACGCAGCCGGTCGACACGGCGGACTACGAGACGGCGATCCAGCACACGCGTACGCGCTTCGCTCTGGTCACGGCGTCCGAGGAGCTGCGGGAGATCCTGGACAAGCCGTTCGCCGCCTGGCGGGTCTTTCTGCACCCGTCCCAGCACAAGGTGGCCTACCGGGCGTCCTTCTCGGGACCCGCCCAGGTGTCGGGCGGACCTGGTACGGGCAAGACGGTCGTGGCACTGCACAGGGTCAGGCATCTGCTGGGACATCTGCGCGACGGGGACCGGATCCTGCTCACGACATACACCAACGCCTTGGTGAACGCGCTGCGTTCGGGCCTGGAGTCCCTGGTCGACGACCCTCGGCTGCGGGAGCGGGTGGACGTCTCAACGGTGGATGCCTTCGCAAGCCGCGTCGTCGCGGAGGCGCCGGGCGCGGTGGCTCGTCGGCCGCTGATGTCCAACGAGGAGGAGAGCCGCTGGGCGAAGGCGGCCAAGGCCACGGGTTTCACCGGCACGGCGCCGTTTCTGGCACAGGAGTACCGGCACGTCGTCCTGGCGCAGGACATCAGGAGCCTCGCCGAGTACGAGGTGGCGGACCGGCGTGGCCGCGGCAGTCGGCTGACCGCAGCGGAGCGTCCTCTGGTGTGGGAGACGGTGGAGCGGTTCACGTCTGACCTGGCCGAGGACGGCGCGCGCACCTGGCTGCAGACGTGCGCGGAGGCGGCCCGGCTGCTGGAGAAGAGGGGCCCGCTGTATCGGCACGTCGTGGTGGACGAGGCACAGGACCTGCACCCGGCACAGTGGCGGTTGCTGCGGGCGGCGGTCCCGGCCCGACCGGACGACCTGTTCATCGCCGGTGACCCGCATCAGCGCATCTACGACTCGAAGGTGTCGCTGAAGTCGCTCGGCATCAAGGTGGCAGGGCGGTCTACGAAGCTGCGCAAGAACTACCGCAGCACGCAGGAGATCCTCCGCTGGTCCACGGCCTTGCTCGTCGGCCGCCCGATCGCCCAGCTGGAGGACGAGGGCCGCGGCGAGACGCTGCTCGGATACCGCTCGGCCCTCCACGGCAACGGGCCCGCAGTACACGCGGCGAAGACGGAGGATGCGGAACTGGACGCGCTCGTCGCCCAGGTGCGGTCCTGGATGGAGGCCGGCGTCGGCGCCGGGGAGATCGGCGTGAGCACCCGCTTCAACAAGACATGCGCGAAGGCGGTGGCACGTCTCAAGAACGCGGGGATCTCGGCCGCACCGCTGCGGGCCGCCGACGCAGGCTCGGACGCAGCGGAAACCGTACAGGTCGGAACGATGCACTCGTTCAAGGGCCTCGAGTTCCGCTGTGTCGCCGTGATCGGTGTCAACGACGGCGCGGTGCCGTTCGCGCGGGCAGTCACCCCAGCGGATGTGGACAGCATCCAACACGAGACGGACATGATGTCTGAGCGCTGTTTGCTGTTCGTGGCCTGCACGAGAGCGAGGGATAGCCTCTACGTCTCCTGGTCGGGAGAACCCAGTTTGTTTCTCACCGAGGCCGACATCCCGGGGTGAGTCAGCGGCGCGGCGTTCCCGTCTGTCGTACGGCCAGCAAGCGCCGAGATCCCTGCCACCGTGTGGGGTTGGCTTCCGGTTACTGCAGGATGATGACACTGCGTAGCGGACGCGATCACATATACGTCGCGCAACAGCAAGAGCAGAACGCAGATGGTGCCGACCGTATTCGGTCGGCACCATCTGTGCGGGTGGGACGTTCACGAGATCCGCTGACCAGCAACGACACAGCCAGTTGCTAATGCACTTCCCTGCGACATCAAGATCACTCCCCAGATAGTTGCGGACGCATGTAATCACGATGGGAGAACTCGGGGGAAAGCGTGCGAGGTCACCGCAAGCACTGGCAGAGATGCTGCCTGACCTCTCGACGCCTGGCACTGCGCCACATGTCCACCCGCCCAGATATAAGAATGTCGGCGGCCATGCATCTGTCGTCCCGTCGGCAGAGTTGGCTTTCTACGGCTTGGCTCCTGACCCAAGCCTTCCGGGAATCCTGACACCTGGTTGATGGAATCGCATGCTGGCCGTTATCCAGGCTGGGCAGACCCGGGCCGAGGCATCCGCCGTGGCCAGTGGACCCGGCGCCCACCGTCCTCGCACCGCTCGACCCGTACGCCGGGCACCCCGTCGAGGTCGAGCAGCAACGTCGTATCGTTGACGAAGCTCGTCATGGTGTTCCTGCAGGGGCTCCAGATCACCCCGGCGCTCGCCGTGAAGATCTACACCGCGTACGCCGACACCGACGACGACCCGATGCGCATCGTCCGCCGCGCCCCCTACCGGTTGTGCCGGGACGTACACGGCGTGGGCTTCCACAGCGCCGACAAGTTCGCCCTCACCATCGGCATCCCCAAACACAGTGACGCTCGGCTCCAGCCCGCCCTGCTGCACGAAATCGACCAGGCAGGAGCAAGCGGCTACTACCACCTGCCGGTGCGCGTACTGATCGCCCACACTCGTCAGCTGCTGAGCGATGACGACGCGGCGAGTGCGGAGATCCTCGACGACGCGGTGTTGCGCCACGCTCTGGAGGCTTTGCGTGGTCAGGGCAAGGTGGTTACCGAGACGCTGCCGATGCCCGTGCGGGACGGCACCGACACGGTCGCGGGCATGGAGATCGCCATGCTTCCGCATCGGCACCGTGACGAGTCTCAACTCGCCTGCCACGTACGGCGGCTGCTCTCATCCAGATCCCCGCTGGCCGGCCTCGCCCCGTGGACGGAGCACGTGGCCGCGCTGACCGGCCAGGAGACCGCCGGGCTGACCGACGAGCAGCACCAGGCGATCCTCACCACCCTGCCCCGCCCCCTGTCCGTTCTGACCGGCGGCCCCGGCTGCGGCAAGACCCATACCCTGCGCACCCTGGTGGAGATCGCCGACGAGGCCGGAGCGGTCGTCGCCCTGGCCGCCCCGACCGGGAAAGCTGCGGCGGCCTTCTTCGCGGCGCCACCCCGCCGGTGCACCGACCTCGTCGACACCCCGGGATCCCCGGAGGGTGAAGACACCGTCCGGCGCGGACTGCGAACGCGTCGTTGCCCGGCTCGTCCATGTCGCGGTGAACGGCGTGATGGTGCGCAGCAATAACGAGGTCATCCTCGCCGCCTCCTTGAACAAGTCGCCCCTGGATCCTGGGCCTACGAGCAGCCGTTCAAGGGAAGTGACGGCCGCACAGTCCTCCCGGACTTCACGATCAAGCCCCTGTCCGGGCCTGCCATCTACTGGGAACACCTCGGCATGTTCGACAACGCCGAGTACGCCACCAGATGGCAGCGTCGCCTGAAGTGGTACGCCGAACAGGATGTGCTGCCTCCTGCGGACGGCGGCGGCCGTAACGGCGTGTTGGTCTGGACGAGCGACGAGCACGGCGTGAACGAACCAGAGTGGCGAGCCCTCGCGCAGCTGATCCTCAGAGCAACGGCCATCCGTCGACCACGCCCCGTCCCCACGAAACAGACCGCCGCCACCCGTCCTCGTCCTCCCGAAAACTCTTGATCAGCCGGGCCGACTGGACTTCCGCGTCTCGGCCGACCGACCCACCGTCACACACCGCCCCGTGGAATAGATCACGCCACTTCGCGCCCTACTGCGTTGCGCCTGCAACGCGGGATGCGAGAATATGTTCGACACACTGTGAGGCCTGTGTGGCGCACGGACGCGCCAGGGCGGCCGAACAGCCGTGGTAAACAGCACACTTACGGGGGTGGGTGGATGAAGTTCGACATGGGGTCGTCGACCCTGGCGGATCTCGGCAAGAGCACGGTCGGTTCGACTGAGGACCTGGGCACGCTGATCCGGTGGCTGGTCCAGGCGGCGGAGCCGCTGGAGGGGAAGTTCAACGGGTCGGGCAAGGCCGCGTTCGACTCGTTCAAGGCGCACACGGACGAGATCACGAACGCGCTCAACGGGTCGCTGGGCGCGATCCTGGGCGGCCAGTCCGGCATGGACACCGCGTTCGGCTCCGGTGACCTGGAGCAGGAGGACAACGCCCACCAGAACATGGGCCAGTCCAACTTCGACGCCGCCCGCTTCGGCGCCCGATAAGCAAACACAGGGGGAGCTTGACCATGGGGCAGAACCAAGACCGCCGCTCGTACGACACCGGCGCCTCCACCGAGGTGCAGGGCAGCCTGCAGGGCATCATCGGCCAGTTGGAGCGCGTGCTCGGAGATCGCGATCGCGCGGTACAGGCCGCGATGGCCGACTTCACGGCCGACGGCGTCGCCGATGAGTACCACGGCAAGGAAAAGCGCTGGAACCACGCAGCGAACGAGGTGCGCGACATCATCCGCCTCGTGCGTACCACGCTGGAGCAGAACGACGGCACGGCCCAGACGACCATGGCCAAGGCTCGCGCCGCCGTCGACAACATCGGCTGACCAGCGCCGTATCAAGCAGGAACGTTTCAACGGGGGTTCGGCATGTCGGGGTGGGACATCTCGTCGTCCGGCGTCGAGTTCGTGACCTCGCTGGTCGCGGACGCGATGGACGACGTGGCCAAGGACGTCAAGGCGTACGGAACGGACGTGGAGAGCGCGGCCACTTCGGCCGGCACCATCAGCGCGCCGTACTGCGGGGCTCCATCGACCGGTGCGATCGGGGCGGCGCTGGCCATCTTCGTCGAGAAGACCGCGGGTGACGTGCTGTTCCTCGGTGCGCGGGCGGCGAAGTCGGTGAACGGGGCACGGGAGGCGACCGCGTACTACATGGTCGGGGATCTGGAGATGGCCGCCCGGGCCGAGCACAAGGCGCTGGGTGCGCCCAAGGTCGATCTGCCGGGCCAGGGTGGCAAGGGCAAGGAGGGCGGCACCAAGTGATCGAGCCGTCGGCCATACCGGTGTTCACCGGCGACTTCGACCAGCTGGAAAAGGACACCTCTGGGCTGCGCGGTGACGCCATCGGGATCCGCAACGGCGGCATGGACGTGCATTCGCGTTTCCAGATGCTGGAGGCCTTCTACACCGCGCCGGAGGCGGACGACCTGTTCGCCACCACGCAGCCGGTGATGGACAAGGCGGACTCCTTCGCCACCAGGCTGGAGACGGTCGCGGACGCTCTGGACACCTTCTCGATCGAGGCCCGTCCGCTCGCCAAGAATCTTGCCCAGCTCAAGATGGACGCCTTCGCCTTCGTCGACAGCGTCGAGGGCGACGACGACTGGACGTACGACGGGGACAAGATCAACCGTCACCAGGAACTCATGGACGGCGTCGCCGCCGCCGAGAGCGCCTTCCGGGAGGCCGAACGCCGGGCAGCCACCAAGATTTCGGCGCTCGTGGGCGGCCCGGAGTTCGTGGTGGACGACGGCCACCACACTGTCAACAAGAAGACGGTGATGTACGGCTACGAACTCGACGTCCTCAAGCACGCGAAGAAGACGCCCTGGGGAACCCCGGAGAGCGAGTCCCACCACGCGTGGGAGGTCGGCTACTGGGCCAAGAGCTTCTTCTGGGACGGCCTGGTCATCGACAACATCTGGGGTGGCATCAAAGGGCTGGGTACTCTGGTCGGCTGGAACGGCTCTGATGCGGCCGGAGACGCCTGGGGTCATCTCGGGGATGTCGTCAGCGGGATCGGCCAGTACACCGCCAAGCCGTACGACGCGCTCATGGACTGGGCGATCGGCGCGGACAAGGAGAGCGCCACCGAGGTCCGGCAGAAGAAGGCTGCCAAGGACTTCGTCAAGTCCATGGTCGCCTGGGACATGTGGGGCGAGAACCCCGCCCGCGCCGCGGCGACGGTCGTCTTCAACGGCCTCACCCTCGGCGCCGGTCCCCTGGCCATCGCGGCCAAGGGCGGTGAAGCCGGCGCGGTTGCCAAGGGCGCGGGCATCGCCGCCAAGGTCGGCGAGTACATCGACCCGGTCGCCGTCAGCCTCAAGGCGACCGGCAAAGCCGTCAGCGCACTGCCCAAGCTCTCTGACCTCACCGCCGGAATCCGCACCGGCATCGGCGCCACGGCGGATTCCCAGCGCCTGCACAGCGTCATCGAACTCGACGACGGCTCCAAAGTCGTCATCGAGGACGGCAGGTTCATCCCCGTTGACAAGCACGGCAACGTCGTCGGGGACACGCCACGCAAGGAAGCAGCCGCGGAGGCACCGGCCACGCCTGGGGAGACACCCGCGCGGCAGCGGGAGCCCGTTGGAGTCGGCGCTGCCTCACGCACCCCCGGTGCCACTGCTCATGTTGGGGAAGCATCCGGCAGGGTCGGAGCCTCGCACCCCGTCGGCCCTGAGACCCCGAGGTCGGGTGCCGGGCCGGTCGGCGATGGCCATGTCGGGACGAGGTCCGGCGGCCACGGCGGCGGCGGGCTGGACGACCTCGGCCGGGCAGGCGACGACGCCGTGGGCGACGCGGGCCACGCCGGCGACGAGGCCGTCCCGCCTGCTCACCATGCGGACGAGGGCACCGGGAACGGCGGCCACGGCGGAGAGCGGGAGCTGACCGCCGCAGAGCGGAAGGCGATCCAGGACGCGCACGTCCGGAAGGCCAACGAGCCCGACCAGACGTGGTTCAAGGAGCACTACGACATATTGGGTCGCCGTAGGCACCTGTTGAATGCGGACGGCACCACAAAGTTGGTGGACGGCGTCGAGCTCCCCCAGCTGGCCAAGAACGCACAAGGCAAGTGGGTCGCTGCACACGACCTGCCGAGCGGGCCGTCCGAGATCAGGCACGGCCGGACGCCACTCGGCCCGGACTCGGTCGATCCCGCACGTCGCTCGGATCTCGACGAGGCGACGAAGAACCGCAAGGTGTCCATGGACCTCACCAAGGCGGAAAGGGAATTCGAGGACAGTCCGTCTGCTGCAGCGAAGAAGGCCCTCGAAGACGCCCAGAACGCCTATCAACAGCAGCTCGGCGACCTGCCGAACAACAGCAAGATATCCGAGCAACTCGGCGAGAAGGCTGCCGAACTACATGTCACCCCTCACGAGTTCCCGAACGCCGAGTGGGTCGAACTCCCGAAGACGCCGAACGGCGCCAACATGTTCGACCAGGTGTACAAGCTCGGCAATAACGGTGATTACCTCATAGTCGAGGCGAAGGCGCCAAAGGGGGATCTCGACTGGCGCAACGGGGCGGGCGATGCAGCCAGAGGCATGCGCGTCAAGCAAGGCACCAAGCTGTACGTGGAAACGATCCTCGATGAGATGTGGAAACGAGGCCCAGAGGACGTCAGGATCGCGGACGACCTGTCCGAGGCCCTGGAGAAGGGCAAGCTGCAGTATGTCCTGGTGAAGGCGAACGACCACGCGGGCATCTCGTACGCTGGTGCCGTGCTGGAGCATTTCAAGATTTACTAGAGGAGAGATCCAGTGGCCACGAGCGTTTCCCGTCACGACTTCCCCGCAGAGAGCGTTGCGGTGGAGGGCAATGTCGCGCGCATCGCGAGCCTCGGTCGAATGCTCAATCGGCTCGAGGAATCGGAGATGTCCCGTTCCCGAGCCCTGGGCAGCTCCCTGACGGTGGCCAAGGCGTACTGCTTGACGGATCCGCATGCGGGTAAGTTCGAAACGTGGGAGGCGTGGGTCACGGCCATGCAGGTCGGCTCCGCCTTGTTCGACTCGGCCACGGCAGCCGAAGGCCCCGTGCCCTGCCGTATCGGGAGCACCGGACAGGTGAAGAACCTCCCTGCGACCGGCCCGACGTCCTATACGCACGCGGGGGCCTGGATCACCTCGGTCTACCTGGCGACGATCTGCCGTGAGAATGAGCGCCTCGACCGGCTGATGCAAGTACCTGTGTCGTTCCTTCGTGCCTCCGGTGCTCTGTTCGACGAGTACCTCTACGACTGGGTGGAGGCTCTACAGAGTTACTGGCACGGCCAGGCTACAAACACGTGGGACAAACTGGTCGCTGCGATCAACGGCACAGACCCTGACGTGGCCCAGGTCGCCGACAGGGACACCATGCTGATGCTCCTGTATCCACCACTCGAGCTCTTCCAGCTCTACAACCGTCAAGAGACCGATCAGTTCAATAGGTCACTGACCCAAGCCCTCACCTGGCACAAGCAGTACTGGACCGGCGACGAAGCACGATCCCTGAGCAGCGACGGCCTGGTCGCCCTCGGCCCACTCGCCATCGCCTGCATGGCCTATGACAACGACATCCCCATCGAGGTCGAGTCCGAGTACCTGCCGAAGGCACTTCTGCAGCGCAACTGGGTCGGCGAGTACGCCACCTGAGAACCGATAAGTAACCCTGAGAACTGAAACGGACAACAAATATCGATGGCAGCCCAGGATTACGACAGCCAATTGCTGGAGTCGGTTTCGGTTCGGCGCCGGCGGCTGAGGGATGCCGTCTTGTTCGGGACGCAGCGGCAGCGGCGGTCGGTGGACGAGCGGCTCGGCAAGGTGTTCGCCGGGATCGTGGTCGCGGCGGTGTTGTGCGCCGGATGCGTGGGCTGGTCGTTCGTTTCGCACCGGGTCATAGGGAAGAGCCCGTACGGCACCTCTGTGCCCTCTTCCTCGTCTTCCGCGGCGCCTTCGGCGTCTTCCACCCGATGACTCGATGATAGGTTCGAACGCGTGATATCTGCGGGGTCCGTGAGCCGTACGACGCCGAACCGGACTGCTTTGAGCCGGGTCACTCTGATCGGCGAGCTGCGGCGTGTCGATCTCGTCCTGCCCTCCCGGGAACCAGTCGGGCTGCTCTTGCCCGAAGTGATGCGACTGCTGGACGATCGGGTATCGGCCCGGCCCGAGTTGCGGCATCTCGTCACCGCGGATGGTTCGGCGCTCGCGCATGACAGCACGCTGGAATCGGCCGGGGTTCCGGACGGTGCCGTCCTGCGGCTCGTGCGGCTGGAAGACGCCCCGGCGACACCCGTGGTGCACGACGTCACCGATGAGGTCGCTGACGACCTGAATGTACGTGCGTGGCGATGGAGCCCCGCATCCCGGCGCATCGTCGCGGGAATCGCCACGGTCGGCTGGGCCGTCGCGGCTGGCACCCTGGCCCGCAGCGAGTTCGCGCTGTCGACCGTAGGCAGCGCCCTGGTGACCGTCGCCGCTGTGACCGCACTCGCGGGGGCTCTCTTCGGGCGGGCCGGGCAACGCGGCCTGGCCACCACGCTCCTCTTCACCGGGGGATCCCTCGGTGCGCTCGGGGTATGGACGCTGGCCGATGCCCATGCCTGGTCCGGCGCGGCGCGGCTGGCCGGAGTGGGGGGCGCCCTCGTTGTGTCGCTGCTCCTGCTGGGCTGGTTCACGGCGCTGGGCCGGGGTGGGCTCGTCGGTGCCGCCGCAGTGGTCGGCTGTGTCGTCTGCTGGCAGGTGGCGGTGGCGGTCCAATCGGGTGCGGGTACGTCAGTGGAGCAGGCCCGTGTGGGCGCGTTGCTGAGCGTCGTCTCGGTTGTCGCCCTCGGCGTGCTACCGCGGCTCGCGCTCATGGCATCCGGTCTGTCAGGGCTGGACGACCGGCGCTCCAGTGGTACGTCCGTCAGCCGCTATCAGGTGAGCACCGCCCTGGCCGCCACTCATCGTGGTCTGGCTCTCGCGACGATCGTCCTGGCCGCCTCGGCCATGGCGGCGGGGCTTCTCGTACTGCGGGCGCCTTCGGCGTGGACCGTGTTGCTCGCCGTGGTGGTCGCGGTCGTTCTGACACTGCGGGCCCGTGCCTTCCCGCTCGTCACCGAGGTCGTGGCGCTGTTCGGGGCCGGTGCCGTGGTCGCCGTCCGGCTCGTCGGGGTGTGGCAGGAGCACTCTGGTGCCGTGGGGTCGTTGGCCGTGCTCGTCACGCTGGCTGTCCTGCCCCTGATGGTCCTGGCGGTGCAGCCCGCCGAGCATGTGCGAGTGCGGCTGCGGCGCTTCGGCGACGTGGTCGAGTCGGTGGGGGTCATCGTCCTGTTCCCGCTCGTCATCGGGGCGTTCGGTGTGTACGGGCGTCTGCTCGACACCTTCGCGTAGGGGTGACTTCATGACTCAGGGAGGGGACTGGCAGCAGGACGTGCTGAGGCAGTTGGGGCAGCACGATGCGGCACACGAATCGGCCAAGCCGGCCGCAGGGGCCACCGAGCCCACAGCGCGGCCTCGACCGATACACTCGGCCCCGAAGCCGCCCGCCGGTGCAGGTCCCGCTGCCTCCCCGGGTTTCCCTCAGCTCCCCGCCCCGGTGCCGCGGTCGGAACCCGCCGCCCGGGCGCCTCGTGATCCCCGCCTTCCCCTGCACACCCCGGAGTCCGTGCCGACCGTCGACCCTCGCCTGGCGCACGCCCTGGGTCGCCCCCAGCACGGCGATTCCGTGACCCGCCGGACCGGACGCACACTTCGCAAACTCACCGCGTCAGCCTCGCAGGACGTTGCCGAAGAGACACGCCTCGCAGGGGAGTTGCAGCAGCCGGTCACCACCGGCCGAGTCATCGCGGTGACGTCCATCCGGGGCGGGGTGGGCAAGTCGACCGTCTCCGCCCTGCTGGGCCGAACCTTCAACCACTACCGGCACGATCCGGTACTCACCCTGGAAGCCGATGCCGCACTCGGCACCCTGCCGGTGCGGATGGGCGCGGAATCGGTGCGATGGTCATGTGCCGACCTGACCCAGATCCTCACCCCTGCGATGCAACTCACCGACATTACGGGCTACTTGGTACCAGTGACCGACGGCGGCTGGCTGCTTCCCGCGAGCCAGGGGCGCGTCGGCGCCCCGATGGACGTCCGCACCTACCGCACCGTGACGCTGGCACTGCGGCGCTACTTCGCGGTGACGGTGGTGGACTGCGAGACCCTGCCCGGCGAGGTCGCCCGTACGGCGATGGACACCGCGCACGCCCGGGTGGTGGTCGCCCCGATGACCGCTGAGGGCGTCAACGGCACTCGCCAGGTCCTGGACTGGCTGGCCCAGCTGCCGCACTCCGCCCTGGCCAGCACCGTGGTGGCACTCTCCGCGAGCTCCCCCGACACCACGCTCGACGAGAAGACTGCCGCCGCGCACCTCCGAGAGACGGGCGTGTCCGTCCTCCCGCTTCCCTACGACCGGCATCTGGCCCAGGGAGGCCCCATCCACACCGCCATGCTGGGCCAGGCCACTCGGGACGCCGCCGTCCGCCTCGCGGCGGAGGCGATGCACCGGGCCGTGAGGGTGCGATGAGCACGAGCCAGGCTTCAGGACCCGTTCAAGAAAAGGCCCGTCCGTGACCCAGCATCTCGTCCACCGGCCCGCGCGCTTCACCCGCCCCCTCACCCCGCCGCAGCCGTGCACCGTCGAACCGCCGCCCAACCTGCCCGAGGGAAAGATCGGCAACGCGGCGACCGCACTGCTGCCGATGGCCGGCGTCATCGGCTCGGTCGTGATGATGACCGTCATCCGCAACAGCCAGTTCGCCGCGCTCGGCGCGATCGTCCTGGTCTTCGCCCTGCTCGGCGCGGTGGCGCTGTTCCTGTCCCAGCGGGGCAAGGCACAGCGCACCCGGCGCACCCAGCGCGAGCGGTATCTCGAATACCTGGAGGAGCTGCGGGACGAGCTCGGCACCGGCGAGCGGGAGCGGCGCCGACAGTCCCAGCTGCTCAATCCGCCGCCCGAGGCTTTGTACGACCTGGTACGCGATCCGGCCCGGTTGTGGGAGCGGCGCCGCCAGGACGCGGACTTCCTGAGGGTGCGGGCGGGCACCGGGGGCGTACCGGTGCAGGAGCTGGCGGTCGGGCAGAACAACGCGGGCGGGGTGCTGACTCCGCCGGACCCGTTCATGCTCAACGAGGCCCGCGCCCTGCAGAACAGGTTCGCCACGGCGACGGACTTCCCTCTCACCGTGCCCTTGGACCGGGCGGGCAACGTCAGCATCGTCGGGGACCGCGAGGGGGTACTGCGGGTCGCCCGCGCGCTGCTGATCCAGACCGCGGTCACGCACGCGCCGGACGACGTGGCCGTCGCGCTCGGCATACCCGGCGAGAAGCTGGCCGCCTGGGAGTGGGCCAAGTGGCTGCCCCACGTGCTCGATCCGGACGAGCACGACGGTCCGGTCGCCGCCCGCCGGATCGCGCCGAGCCTGGCCCAGCTGGCCACGCTGTGCCGCGATGATCTGCGCCAGCGCGCCTCGTACGCGGCGGAGGTGCGGCGCGGACTGTCGAACCGCAACGCGCTGCGGCTGACCGGGCGGCTGCTGGTCGTGAGCGACGAGTACGGCGAGACGGCCGCTGAACTGCCCCGTCCTGACACGGCGGTGGATCTGCCGGACATGGGCGTGACCGTGCTGCACCTGCTGGAGCAGCAGGTACACGAGCCGGATCAGGTGACGGTCCGCGTCACCGTCGACGGCGACCGGATCACCGTGGAGGACCTGCGCGAGACGTCGACAGTGGCACAGGGCTCATCGGATGCCGTGAGCGTTGCGGGCGCGGAGGGGCTGGCTCGGATGCTGGCCCCGCTCAGGTTGTCGGCGGAGTCCGCGGCCGAGGGAACCCCCGTCTCCGGGCCGGTGGACTTCCCCGGCCTGCTGGGCATCGACGACCCTGCAGCACTCGACATCGAAAGACTCTGGGCGCCGCGCAGCGAGCGAGCCTTCCTGCGCGTACCCGTCGGCCTGACAGACCGTCACGAGCCGGTGTTGCTGGATCTGAAGGAGTCCTCCGAGCTCGGCATGGGCCCGCACGGTCTGTGTGTGGGGGCGACCGGCTCCGGCAAGAGCGAATTGCTGCGCACCCTCGTCCTCGCGCTCACCGCCACCCACTCCCCCGAGGACCTGGCCCTCGTCCTGGTCGACTACAAGGGCGGCGCCACCTTCGCCCCGTTCACCGAACTCCCGCACGTGGCCGGCGTGATCACGAACCTGGAGAACCAAGCCGGACTCGTCGAACGCGTCCACAGCAGCCTCGCCGGCGAGGTCAAGCGCCGCCAGCAGGTACTCAAGGACGCCGGCAACGTCGCCGACATCGGCCACTACGCCGTTCTGCGCGCCACCCAGCGCCCGGACCTCGAACCCCTGCCGCACCTGTTCGTCGTCATCGACGAGTTCGGCGAACTCCTCACCGCCAAACCGGACTTCATCGACCTGTTCCTGTCCATCGGCCGCATCGGCCGCTCCATCGGCGTCCACCTGCTGCTGTCCAGCCAGCGCATCGAGGGCGGCAAGCTCAAGGGTCTGGACACGTATCTGTCGTACCGCCTGGGCCTGCGCACCTTCTCCGCTGACGAGTCGCGCACCGTACTGGACACCACTGACGCCTTCCACCTGCCGCCGCTGCCGGGCTTCGGCTATCTGAAGGTCGACACCTCCACGTACGAGCGCTTCAAGGCCGGGTACGTCTCCGGCGCCCACCGCGGCCCGGCCCTGACCGACCAGCAGGACGACGAGCCGCTTGCCTCGCCGTATCCGACGTACAACGCGCTCGGCGCACCCCATGCGGATGCCGCGAAGGAACTCGCCGCCACCAAGCGGGAGACCGGACCGACCGTGATGTCGGTCATGGTCGGCCAACTCGCCACCGCCGGTACGCCGGTACGCCGAATCTGGCTGCCGCCACTGCCGGACGCCGTCACCCTCGATACGGCAGCCGGTCCCCTCGAAGCCGACCCGGAGGGCCTCCGGCTCGTGCACCGCAACGGTGCGATGCGCGTCCCGCTGGGCACTCTGGACGACCCAGCCAAGCAGTGGCAGCAGCCCTGGCTACTGGACCTGACCGTCGCCGGCGGCCACACGGCCGTCATCGGTGGCCCGCAGTCGGGCAAGACCACCCTGCTGCGCACCCTCGCTGTGTCCCTGGCCCTCACCCACACGCCGTACGACGTGGCCGTCTACGGCCTGGACCTGGTCGGCGGCGGCCTGTCGGCCCTTTCCGGGTTGCCGCACGTCGGCGGCATCGCCGGGCGCGCCGACCACGAGCGGGCCGCGCGTACCGTCGCCGAGGTCCGCACCATGCTCGCCGAGCGTGAAGAAGTCTTCCGCGCGTACGGCATCGACTCCGTCGACCAGCTACGCCACCTGCGCGCCCAGGGCAAGCTGCCGCAGCTCGGCTCGACCGACATCGTGCTGCTCGTCGACGGATTCGGCGCGCTGCGCGACGAGTTCGCCGAACTCGACGACGCCGTCGCCGACCTCCTCAAGCGCGGCGGCGGATACGGCATCCACATCGTCGCCGGAATGCTGCGCTGGAACGACGTCCGCATCGCCACCCAGTCGATGTTCGGCACGCGCGTCGAGCTGAGGCTCAACGACCCGGCCGACTCGTCCATCGACCGCAAGCTGTCCGAGACGCTGTCACCCGATGTGCCGGGCCGGGTGCTGACCGACGGGAAACTGTTCGCGCAGGTCGCACTGCCCCGCATCGACGGCCGCCCCCACACGGACAACCTCGCGGCCACCCTGGAGCGGACCGCCCGCACGATCCGGGCCGGCTGGCACGGCGACGTCGCCGCCCCCGTCCGGGTGCTTCCGACGCGGCTTCCCGCGGCGAAACTCCCCTCACCGGCCACCGCGCCCGGGACGATTCCCATCGGCGTGGACCAGGACGCACTCGCCCCGGTTCTCCTGGACCTGTTCGGAAGCGATCAGCACCTGCTGATTCTTGGCGACAACGGGTGCGGCAAGACGAGCCTGCTGAAGCTGATAACCCGTCAACTCATCGACCAGTACGGAGATGAGGAGCTGGTGTTCGGCGTCTTCGACCCACGGCGCGGCCTGCGCGGCGTCGTCCCGGAGCCCTACCGCGGCGGCTACGCCCACAACGCGAAGCTGGCCGCTGCGCTGGCCACCGGCATCGCCACCGAACTGGAGAAGCGCCTGCCGGAGACCGCCGACCCCGACGCGATCGGTGCGGAGCCCTCGTTCCATGGTCCGCGCATCGTGATCCTGATCGACGACTACGACATCCTCACCACCGCCGGCCAGCAGCCCCTGGCCCCCTTCCTGCCGTACATCTCCTCAGCCCAGGACATCGGCCTGCACTTCGTCATCGCCCGCCGCACCGCCGGGGCCTCCCGCGCCCTGTACGAACCCCTGCTGACCACCCTGCGCGAGACCGGCACCACCGCCCTCCTCATGACCGGCGACCGCACCGAGGGCCAGCTCTTCCCCGGCCTGTACGCCTCCGCACAACCGCCCGGCCGCGGCACCCTCGTCCGCCGAGGCCGCCACCACCAGCTCATCCAGACCGCCCTCACCGACGAAGCAGACGAAGAGCCGGGATCCGCTCCGTGACCAAGGACGTCATCGCCCTCACCCCCAAGATGCCGGACCTGCGCACCCTCCTCGCGGGCCTCTACGCCGGCGGCCCCGACCTCGGCGTGAACATCCTGGCCGACGGCGCCGTCATCCAACTCTGCGCCCCCGACGGCCGCCCCCTGGTCTCCGTCGAAGCCCCCATCCTCATCCAGGTCCCCGGCGAAACCACCCGCCTCCTCGGCACCGGTCCGGCTCTCCCGGACAGCCCGGTGTGGTGGACCGAGGCTCGCGCCTCCACCGCCGTCGCGGAAGGCGGCCGACTGGCGGGCTCCTTCGCTGGACGCCTCGCCACCGTCCTGAACGGCACCGTCTGGCCCCCGGAAGCCGCCTCGACCGACATCGTCCCGCTTGCCACAGACGTCTCGGCTGTACCCGTCCCCGCCACGTCGGCCCCGGCAGTGGACGTCATCACCGCCAAAACCGCCGTGGTCATCCAGGACCGCCCCCTCGTCACCATGACGAGCTGGCTCTCCGACGCCCTGCGCGGCGCGACCGCCGACGACCGCGCCCTGCAGATCGTCACCCCATCCACCACCCGCCTGACCCTGCCCACCCGCACCGCCCTGCTCGGCCATCCCAACCGCTGGGTCATCCAAGACCCGGCTCACGGTTTCTACGACGGCCTGTCCGGCGCCGTACTCCACTGGAAAGGCGGCACCTTCACCCCCATCCTCGACGAGAACGGCACAGCCTCCGTCGCCGAAGCCTTCAAGGCCACCCCCGGCGCCGGCGAACGCCAGCTCATCGCCTCCCTGCGCACCCGGCACCCCGCCGACGAAGGCCTTATCCTCGGCGGCGCCCTGGAGACCGCCTGGCACACCCTCACCGGCACCCCACCCGCCGGATGGAGCACCGCCGAGCCCGTCAACCTCCCCTGGTCCACTCGCCAGTTGACCGACCTCGCCCGCGCCCGCGCACCCCAGTCGACCTGGCTGATCGCCGTCGGCCACCCCGACCGCCCGGCCCTCGCCACGGTCCGCATCACCCGCACCCCTGCCGGCATCGAGGAGGACATCACCCTCACCCTCGGCTACGGCAAGAACGAAACCCCACCCCTCTACGTCATCGAGCCCCTCGCGGAAACCCTCGCCACGACGCACGGCCTCACCAGCATGCTCACCTCACTCCGGACCGCCCGCCGCGACCTGACTACTCCCCCACACTTCGAGGCCCCGCCCATCCCCGTCTCATTCACACTGGGCTCCGAAGCGGTCCGGAACATCAGCCTCACCCAGGCCCTCCGCCCACCTCGCAACCTCACCCCCACCCAACTAGGCCCACCAACCGCACCCGCCGTCCACTACCCACTCGGCGAGGGAACCGAGCCCCACACTTGGAACACGCTTCAGCAACTCACCCAGCACCTGAAGCAGGTCTCCTCAGCGGCCCAGAAGCCATAGACGCAACCATCCTCTGGGGACTCGAGCGACCAGTCCACCAGTGCGACGGGGTGGTATTTCCCGCCCCTGATAAGGAGCGAGGCACGCACCGTCAACCTGCGCGAAGACATCGTGTGCCGGGCCCTGGACCAGTGGATCGCCCGCGCCTTCGCCCCGATCGGCTCACCGCAACCATCACAGCACTCACCCACGCCAGCGCCGCGGCAAACGCTGCAGAGACGCAAACACCAGAGGCAGGCCCAAGCCCGCCAGGCGATCAAGGACTGCGAACGCCGACTCGCCCTCTACCTGGCCGCCCACGAAGCCGGAGCCGACCCCACCGTCGTCACCCAATGGATCAACCACGCGCAGAGAGACAAGGAAGCGGCACGGAAGATACTCGACACGCTCCCCGCCGGCACCCGGAAGAAGGAACCCTCGCTCGGCACCCCGCAGATCCGCGACGTCACTGAGGGCCCTGGAGACATCGCACAGCGCATGCGCACAGCCGACACCGAGAAGAAAGCCCCTCTCTACGAAGCACTCGGCATCACTGTCAGTTACGAAAACGCAACGAGGACCGCGACCGTAAGGTCGAGGCCCTTGTCTGCGTATCGTCAGTGGTTGTGTCCGAGGGGCGATTCGATCACTGACGACGCAGTCGTGGTGGCGCAGGCCAAGCTCTACCGGTGAGACTGCTGACGCTTCGCGCGTCGGTCAGTCGCAGGTGCGGATACTCCTCCTCGTCGAGTCGTCGGCATGCTCGGTCTCGGCGATGGCGCTGAGCACTTCGGATGCGGCGAGCCCGTCACGTGCGGCGAGCCTGTCGAAGCCGTTCAGGGCCGGGTAGGTGTAGCGGGTCCTAGAGATCCGTGACCCCTCCCCCGCGGCCGGGCTCTGGGAGGGCGCGCTGCGGGGCCGACGCCTCGCCCTCCTGAAGCACGCGGCGGCGTACAAGCTGCGCACCGTCATGACCTTCCACCAGAAGGTCGAGAAGGCCGCCCCGATGCCACCACCTTCGCGGAGAACCTGCCGGAGACGGCCGCGGAGCTGTACGTCACCGACGCCGCCGACGACGACCTGGCCAAAGCGGGCCGGCTGCCGCGACCCTCGATCGACGCGGAGCTCTACGAAGGCGCTGAGCTCTACGAACCGGAGGCCGACCACCACGTCACCCGGCCCTGATGTGGTCGGCATTGCTCTGGAGCGACCACCTCGCGGCCGAACGGCTCCGGCGGCGGGAGCGGATCGACTGCGCGCCATCCGTCAGTCGAGCAGGGCCTCGGCAACGCGCTCGACAACGCGTGGGATCCACCACAGTTTGCCCATTTAAGACTGATAACCCCATATAAAGAACTTTGTAGACAGCTGCACTCCCTCGGCATTCAGCTCCAGGGATTCAACGACCAGTGACACGGGAGAAGCGTTTGATCACGGCACGTAAAGGACGCACCCGGCTGGTGGCTGCGGCGGGTGTGCTCGGCGGCATACTCTCGCTCACGGCCCTCGGTGGTACCAGCAACGCTGATACCGGCGGTAACGACGCCGGGAATCGCCCGAAACCGCAGGCGTCGGCGGATCAGGCGGCCCCCCAGGAGGCTTCCGACGCCCGAATAGCGATCACGCCCAAGCAAGGTGTCTACGGCGTCGGGATCAATGATTCCGTCAAGGTCACCGTCAGCAACGGCAAGCTCACCAAGGTGACCATGACCGCCGTCGCGACCGGTGCCGAGGTTCCGGGCACCCTTTCCGCCGACGGCACGTCCTGGAAGCCGGACAGCCGCCTGCAGCGGGCCACCCAGTATCAGGTCACCGCGGAGGCCGAGGACGCCAAGGGCCGCTCCGTCACCGGGAACGCCACGATCACCACGGTCTCCCCGGCGAACAACTTCATCGGACACCTCTCCCCCCAGGACGGCTCGACCGTCGGTGTGGGCATGCCGGTGACGGTCAACTTCGACAAGGCGATCATCGACAAGGCCGCCGTGGAGTCGCAGATCCAGGTCAGCTCCAGCAGCGGCCAGCAGGTCGTCGGTCACTGGTTCAACGACAACCGCCTGGACTTCCGCCCCCAGAACTACTGGAAGTCCGGCTCCACTGTCACCGTCGAGCTCAACGTCAACGGCATCCAGAAGACGGTCACGTTCAAGATCGGCCGGAGCCAGATCAGCACCGTCGACGCCAAGACGAAGCAGATGACCGTCGTACGGGACGGCAAGACGATCAGGACCATCCCGATCTCGTCCGGCAGCCCCGAGCACCCGACGTACAACGGCCGGATGGTCATCTCCGAGAAGTTCAGGCAGGTCCATATGAACGGTGCGACCGTCGGCCTCACGGAGAAGGACGGCAAGCCCTCGTACGACCTCAAGGCCGTACCGCACGCCATGCGCCTGACCGACTCGGGCACGTTCATCCACGGCAACTACTGGGGTGCCGACTCGGTCTTCGGCAAGGTCAACACCAGCCACGGCTGCGTGGGTCTGAAGGACGTCAGGGGCGGCGGCGACGGCACGAAGCCCGCCGCGTGGTTCTTCGACCACTCGATGATCGGTGACGTCGTGATCGTCAAGAACTCCGACGACAAGACCACGTTGGCCCCCGACAACGGCCTCAGCGACTGGAACATGCCGTGGGGCGAGTGGGTCGCGGGCAGCGCGACCGGCTGACGCCACGTCGCTCCCCAGGCATCCGAACCTGAATCCCTTCCGCCGGGCGGCGGGCGACACCGCGTCGCCCGCCGCCTGCGGCGTCAGGACGCTCGACGAGCCGCCCTCGCCACGTGTGGGACCGCGGTTGTTGCGCCACGTCGCCCAACAGACGACCGATGACGGCGCACCGGTGGGCAGTTCGACACCGCAGCTCGTGGTGGGGAGGGAGCAGGCGAGGATGCTCTTTGACCGTCAGGGCCCACCCTACGAAGCCCTGGGCATCACCATCAGCTACGAACATGCAACGAGGGCCACGACGCTAACGTCGAGGCCCTCATCTGTGCATCGTCAATGATGGTGTCCGAGGGGGGACTTGAACCCCCACGCCCGATAAAGGGCACTAGCACCTCAAGCTAGCGCGTCTGCCATTCCGCCACCCGGACAAGGTGTCTGCCGCCTGGCCGGGGGTGTTCCCCGCGGCGACATGGACAACAATACCAAGCTTTCGGAGTGCCTTTCACCTGCGTTTCCGCGCTGCCGGAGGCGTTACGAGGGAGCGCGGAGGGGGCATCCCGGCCCCTCGCCACGGGTAACGGGACGATTGCGGAGCGTGCGCGAGGTCACTGTCCTTCGACCTCCGCCGGCCTCCGGCCGACCGGCCGCGTGCGCGCCACGTGCCCGGTGCTCCGGCGCCGGAGCGGACGGTGCCCTCGCTCCGGCGCCGGAGATCATCGGGACCGCGGGTGAGCGGCGCCCCGGCACGGGCGCCGCTCACCCCTCCCGGCACGTCGAGGCCTCGCCCCATGAGGAGAGGCCTCGCACGAGCGGGCGGCACGGTCACGGCAGGAGACGGCGGGCCGTCACGGCATGAGGTGGTAGTCCGGGAAGTTGCCGGGCAGCCGCTCCCCCGCCGGACCCTGCGTGACCGCGCGCACCAGCAGTTCGCCGCCCACGAACGCGCCGCGCCATGACGCCCCGAATCCGCCGAACAGCTCGTCCCGGTCACCGCGCGAGCGCGGCTTGCTCTGCCCGACCTTGAAGGCCCGGACCTGCGGCGCGAGCCGTTCGTACGTCGCCTCGTCGTCCGTCGACAGGGTGGCGACGAGCGCGCCGTTGGAGGCGTTCATGGCGGCGAGGAGTTCGGCCTCGGTGTCCACGAGGACGATGGTGTCGACCGGTCCGAAGGGCTCCGCGTGGTGCAGCGGCGAGGACGGCGGCGGGTTGAGGAGCGTGACCGGCTGGACGTACGCCGAGGTGTCCTGGCCGGGCAGGAAGCGGGCGTCGGACAGGCTGCCGCGGTGCAGCGGGACGGCTCCCCGGTCGATGGCCTCGGCGACCTGGTCGTCGAGCTCCTTGGCCTTCGCCGCGTTGATGACGGGGCCGAAGTCCAGGGTGGGGTACGGGTCGTCGCGCTGCGCGACGGCGAGCGGGTGACCGACCCGCAGGGTACGGACGGCCGGCAGGTACGCGGCGAGGAACTCGTCGAACAGGGCGCGCTGGACGACGAAGCGCGGGTAGGCGGTGCAGCGCTGCTTGCCGTAGTCGAAGAGTTTGGGGACCACGGCCGCCAGCGCGTCCCAGTCGGTGTAGTTCCAGATTCCCCAGGTGTTGAGTCCTTCCTGTTCGAGCACGTGCCGCTTGCCGAGGTCGGCGACGGCGGTGGCCACGGCGGCGCCGGTGTCCCGGCCGCCGACGAAGGAGACGCAGCCGATCTCGGGCGCCCGCACCAGCGCCTCGGACAGCTCGCCTCCGCTGCCGCTGACGAGGGTGACGGGGATCCCCTCCCGTGCGGCGAGCGCGCAGGCCAGGGTGAGGCAGGCGACACCGCCGTCGGTCGGGGTCTTGGCGATGACCGCGTTGCCCGCCAGGGCCTGGACCAGCATGGCGTGGACGAGCACGCTCATCGGGTAGTTCCAGCTGGCGATGTTGGAGACGGGGCCTTCGAGCGGGGCGCGGCCGGCCACCATGGGCTCGATGCCGTCGACGTACCAGCGCACGCCGTCGATCGCCCGGACCACGTCCGCCTGGGCGAGCCGCCAGGGCTTGCCGATCTCCCAGACGAGCAGGAGGGCGAGCAGTTCCCGGTGTTCGGTGAGCGCGTCGAGGGTCGCCGCGACGCGGGCGCTCCGCTCGGCGAGCGGCACATGGCGCCAGGCGCGGTGCTGGTCGAGGGCGACGCGCACCGCTCGCTGAGCGGTGGCGCCGTCCAGTCGCGGCGGGCCCGCGATGGGGCTCTGGTCCACGGGGCTGGAGGCGGGCAGCGCGCGGCCGTCCGCCTGCCATGCCGCGTTCCAGAGGTTGAGCACCCGGTCGTCGCGGAACGCCTCGGGGGCGACGGCGAGGCATCGCTGCCACGCGTCGGTCCAGGAGGTGCCGGACTTGAGGGTGAGGGTCTGGGGCGGGGAGGTGTCGTGGTGGATTGCCATGGGGTGTCTCCGCTCTCGGTGCACAGTCGGGGGCGGGGGGCGTGGCCGGCCCGGCGGGGCCGAAGAGGGTGGCTCGGCCCGTGGGTCGTGCCGGTCGGCGTACCGGACGGGCGCGCGTGGCTGTCGGTTCCGACAGTCGGGTGGTCGCGCGGGCCGGTGCCGTACGGGCCATCGGCCACGCTCGTTGTTGTCGCGCGGGCGGGTGGTGACGCTCGTCGATGCCATACGGGCGGGTGATGACGCTCGTCGATGTCTTACGGACGTGTGGTCGTGGTCTTACGGACGTGTGGTCGTGTACGTCGGCGCCGGACGGTTGTCGCCGTCGTGCGGGCCGGCGCCGGACGGTCGTCGCCGTCGCGCCGTCGCGCGGTCGCGCGGGCCGGCGTCCTGCGGGCCTGCGGGCCTGCGGGCCTGCGGGCCTGCGGCAGCGCACGGCGACGACGTGCCCGGCGGGTTGTCGCACGGGGCGACGACGTACCTGGAGGTCGGTCACGCACGTCGCGCCGTACCGACGGTGGTCGGGTGGGCCGCGCCGTGCGGGACGGTGGTCGGGTGCGCCGAGCCGTACGGGACGGTGGTCCCGTGCTCCGGCTCCGTGCGGGACGGTGGTCGCGTGGCTGTTCGGGAAGGAGTGGTCGCGTACTCCTTCAGGACGGTAGTGACGCCGCCCCGTTTCCGGCAGTCACCTCGCGTCGACTATGAGTGACGTCACGCGCTCCTCCAGGCGGGCCAGCACCAGGCGGGCGGTCTCGGTGGGCGTGCCCCCGACGCGCACCCCGGCCGACTCCAGCGCCTCCTTCTTCGCCTGCGCGGTGCCCGACGAGCCGGACACGATCGCTCCCGCGTGGCCCATCGTCTTGCCCTCGGGAGCGGTGAATCCGGCGATGTAGCCGATGACGGGCTTGGTCACGTGGTCGCGGATGTACGCGGCGGCCCGTTCCTCGGCGTCGCCGCCGATCTCGCCGATGAGGACGACGAGTTCGGTGTCGGGGTCGTCCTGGAAGGCGGCGAGGCAGTCGATGTGGGTGGTGCCGACGACGGGATCGCCGCCGATGCCGACGCAGGTCGAGAACCCGATGTCGCGGAGCTCGTACATGAGCTGGTAGGTGAGGGTGCCCGACTTGGAGACCAGGCCGATCCGTCCTGGCTTGGTGATGTCGGAGGGGATGATGCCCGCGTTGGCCTGCCCCGGGGTGATCAGGCCGGGGCAGTTGGGGCCGACGACGCGGGTGCCGCGTGCGGTGGCGTAGGCGTGGAAGGCGACGGAGTCGTGGACCGGGATGCCCTCGGTGATCACGACGGCGAGTCCGATGCCCGCGTCGGCCGCCTCCATGACGGCGGCCTTGGCGAAGGCGGGGGGCACGAAGACGACGCTGAGGTCGGCGCCGGTCGCCTCGATGCCCTCGGACACCGAGCCGAAGACCGGTACGGCACGGCCGTCGAAGTCGACGGTCCGGCCCGCCTTGCGGGGGTTGACGCCGCCGACCACGTCCGTGCCGGCCGCGAGCATCCGCCGGGTGTGCTTCATGCCCTCGCCGCCGGTCATGCCCTGGACGAGGACCTTGGACTCCTTGGTGAGAAAGATGGCCATGTCCGGCTCCTTCAGCTGGCGACGGCGAGTTGGGCGGCGCGGCGCGCGGCGCCGTCCATGGTGGTGGCCTGTTCGACCAGGGGGTGTGCGCGTTCGTCGAGGACGGCCCTGCCGCGTGCGGCGTTGTTGCCGTCGAGCCGCACCACGAGCGGTTTGGTCAACCGCACGCTCTCCAGGGCCTGCACGATGCCGTCGGCGACGGCGTCGCAGGCGGTGATGCCGCCGAAGACGTTGACGAAGACGGATTTCACCGAGGGGTCGGAGAGGACGACGGACAGGCCGTCCGCCATGACCCGGGCGGAGGCTCCGCCGCCGATGTCGAGGAAGTTGGCGGGACGGGCTCCGCAGCCGGCGACGACGTCCAGCGTCGACATGACCAGTCCCGCGCCGTTGCCGATGATGCCGACCTCGCCGTCCAGTTTCACGTAGTTGAGGCCCTTGGCGGCGGCGGCCGCCTCCAGCGGGTCGTCGTGCGCGGTGTCCTGCTCGCCCCAACGCGATTGGCGGAATCGGGCGTTGTCGTCCAGCGTGACCTTGCCGTCCAGGGCGAGGATCTGTCCCTGGGCGGTCCGCACCAGCGGGTTGACCTCCACGAGGACGGCGTCCTCACGGGTCAGTACCTCCCAGAGCCGCACGAGGACGTCCACCGTCTGCGGCGGCAGGCCGGCCGCCTGTGCGATGTGGGCCGCCTTGGCCGAGGTGACGCCCTCGGCGGGATCGATCGCGACGCGGGCCACGGCCTCGGGCCTGGCGGCGGCGACCTCCTCGATCTCCATGCCGCCCTCGGCGGAGGCGATCGCGAGGAAGCGCCCTGCGGCGCGGTCGAGGACGTAACCGACGTAGAACTCGGTCTCGATGTCGACGGGTTGGGCCAGCATCACCTTGCCGACGGTGTGCCCCTTGATGTCCATGCCGAGGATCTGGCGCGCCGTCAGTTCGGCGGCCGCGGGGTCCGCGGCGAGTTTCACGCCGCCCGCCTTGCCGCGCCCTCCAGCCTTCACCTGAGCCTTGACGACCACGCGGCCGCCGAGCCTGCGGGCGATCTCGCGGGCTTCCTTGGGCGAGTCTGTGACCTCGGCCCTCGGCACCAAGATGCCGTATTCCTCGAAGAGTTCCCTTGCCTGGTGCTCGTACAGGTCCATTCCCGGCTCCTGTCTGCTGAGTCATCTGGGGAGCGACCCCCAGGCGTTCGAAAAGTGCCGCACGCCCCCTGGACACCACCCACCGGATGCGGGATAACAAGCTTCATACAGTATTCGTCGACTGTATGCAATGTACCGCGAGAGCGTTCCAACCCCCTACGAAGGGACAGGACTTCGCCATGCCCGACGGCAGCAGCGACACCAACACGACGTTCATCTCCGGTGGGCACCTGGTCGCCAAGGCACTCAAAGCCGAGGGTGTGGAGGTCATCTACACCCTGTGCGGCGGCCACATCATCGACATCTACGACGGCTGCGTCGACGAGGGCATCGAGGTCGTCGACGTACGCCACGAGCAGGTCGCCGCCCACGCCGCCGACGGTTACGCACGCATCACCGGCAAGCCGGGATGCGCCGTGGTCACGGCGGGTCCCGGGACCACCGACGCGGTGACCGGCGTGGCCAACGCCTTCCGCGCCGAGTCCCCGATGCTCCTGATCGGCGGCCAGGGAGCGCACACCCAGCACAAGATGGGGTCCCTCCAGGACCTGCCACACGTCGACATGATGACGCCGATCACCAAGTTCGCGGCGACGGTGCCGGACACCGCGCGCGCCGCCGACATGGTGTCCATGGCGTTCCGCGAGTGCTACCACGGGGCGCCCGGCCCCTCCTTCCTGGAGATCCCACGGGACGTCCTGGACGCGAAGGTGCCCCTGGAGAAGGCCCGCATCCCCGCGGCCGGCCGCTACCGCGCCTCGACCCGCTCGGCCGGCGAGCCCGAGGCGATCGAGAAGCTCGCCGACCTGCTCGTGCACGCCGAGAAGCCGGCGATCCTGCTGGGCTCCCAGGTCTGGACGACCCGCGGGACCGAGTCCGCGATCGACCTCGTGCGCACCCTGAACATCCCTGCCTACATGAACGGCGCCGGCCGCGGCACGCTGCCGCCCGGCGACCCGCACCACTTCCAGCTCTCCCGCCGCTACGCGTTCTCCAACGCCGACGTCATCGTCATCGTCGGCACGCCCTTCGACTTCCGCATGGGCTACGGCAAGCGGCTGTCGCCGGACGCGACCGTCGTGCAGATCGACCTCGACTACCGGACCGTCGGCAAGAACCGCGACGTCGACCTGGGCATCGTCGGCGACGCCGGACTGATCCTGAAGTCGGTGACCGAGGCGGCCTCCGGACGCATCAACGGCGGGGCGTCCAAGCGCAAGGAGTGGCTGGACGAACTGCGGGCCGCCGAGCAGACCGCCATCGAGAAGCGGCTGCCCAGCCTGAAGTCCGACGCCTCACCCATCCACCCGTACCGGCTGGTGAGCGAGATCAACGACTTCCTCACCGAGGACTCGATCTACATCGGTGACGGAGGTGACATCGTCACCTTCTCCGGGCAGGTCGTACAGCCCAAGTCGCCGGGCCGCTGGATGGACCCGGGACCGCTCGGCACGCTCGGCGTCGGCATCCCCTTCGTGCTCGCGGCCAAGAAGGCCCGGCCCGACAAGGAGGTCGTCGCCCTGTTCGGCGACGGCGCCTTCTCCCTGACCGGCTGGGACTTCGAGACCCTCGTCCGCTACGACCTCCCCTTCGTCGGCATCGTCGGCAACAACTCCTCGATGAACCAGATCCGCTACGGCCAGGCCCAGAAGTACGGCCTGGAGCGCGAACGGGTCGGCAACACCCTCGGCGACGTCCACTACGACAAGTTCGCCCAGATGCTGGGCGGTTACGGCGAGGAGGTCCGCGACCCCGCCGACATCGGCCCCGCCCTGCGGCGCGCCCGCGAGTCGGGCAAGCCGTCGCTGATCAACGTCTGGGTCGACCCGGACGCGTACGCCCCCGGAACCATGAACCAGACGATGTACAAGTGAGGTGACCCGGCCATGACCAAGGCTCTCGAAGGCATCCGAGTCCTCGACATGACGCACGTCCAGTCCGGGCCCTCCGCGACCCAGCTGCTGGCCTGGCTGGGCGCGGACGTCGTCAAGCTGGAGGCGCCGACCGGCGACATCACGCGCAAACAGCTGCGCGACCTCCCCGACGTCGACTCCCTCTACTTCACGATGCTCAACTGCAACAAGCGGAGCATCACCCTGAACACCAAGACCGAGCGCGGCAAGGAGATCCTCACCGAACTGATCCGGCGCTCCGACGTCATGGTCGAGAACTTCGGCCCCGGCGCGGTCGACCGCATGGGCTTCACCTGGGACCGTATCCAGGAGATCAATCCCCGTATCGTCTATGCCTCCATCAAGGGGTTCGGGGACGGTCCGTACACCAACTTCAAGGCGTACGAGGTCGTCGCGCAGGCCATGGGCGGGTCGATGTCGACCACCGGCTTCGAGGACGGACCGCCGCTGGCGACGGGGGCCCAGATCGGTGACTCGGGCACGGGCGTCCACGCCGTGGCGGGGATTCTCGCGGCGCTGTTCCAGCGGGAGAACACCGGGCGTGGCCAGCGGGTCAACGTCGCCATGCAGCATGCCGTGCTCAACCTCTGCCGGGTGAAGCTGCGCGATCAGCAGCGCCTGACGCACGGCCCGCTCGCCGAATATCCCAACGAGGACTTCGGCGACGAGGTTCCCCGGTCCGGGAACGCGTCGGGCGGCGGGCAGCCGGGCTGGGCCGTCAAGTGCGCGCCGGGCGGCCCCAACGACTACGTGTACGTCATCGTGCAGCCCGTCGGCTGGAAGCCGATCAGCGAGCTCATCGGACGCCCCGAGCTGGCGGACGACCCCGAGTGGGCCACTCCGGAGGCCCGGCTGCCGCAGCTCAACAAGATGTTCCAGCTCATCGAGGAGTGGTCGTCCACCCTCCCCAAGTGGGAGGTGCTGGAGAAGCTGAACGCCCACAACATCCCCTGCGGTCCGATCCTGTCGACCAGGGAGATCATCGAGGACGAGTCACTGGTCGCCAACGAGATGGTCGTGACGGTGCCGCACCCGCAGCGCGGCGAGTTCACCACGGTGGGCAGCCCGCTGAAGCTCTCCGACTCCCCCGTGGACGTGACCAGTTCGCCGCTGCTCGGCGAGCACAACGAAGAGGTCTACATCGGCGAGCTCGGCCTCGGCGACGAGGAACTGCGTCTGCTCAAGTCGAACGGAGTGATCTGATTGATGGCCGAAGACCGGGTGCTGAGGGTGCGTACGCTCCTCGACGCCGTGCGGGCCGAGGGCCGGACCGCGCTCACCGCGCCCGAGGGAAAGGTGATCGCCGACGCGTACGCGATCGCCGTCCCCGGCGAGGAGCTCGCGACGGACGTCGACGAGGCGGTGGCCTGCGCGGCGCGCTTCGGCGGACCCGTCGTGATGAAGATCGTCTCCCCCGACATCCTGCACAAGACCGACGCCGGCGGAGTGATCGTCGGCGTGCAGGGCGCGACGGACGTACGGGCGGCCTTCCACAAGATCGTCGAGAACGCGCGGGCGTACGACCCCCGGGCCCGTATCGACGGCGTCCAGGTGCAGGAGCTGCTCCCGAAGGGCCAGGAGGTCATCGTCGGCGCGGTCACCGACCCGACGTTCGGGAAGGTGGTCGCCTTCGGGCTGGGCGGAGTGCTGGTCGAGGTCCTCAAGGACGTCACCTTCCGCCTCGCCCCCGTGGACGCCGACGAGGCGCTGTCGATGCTCGACTCCATCCGCTCGGCGGAGATCCTGCGCGGAGTGCGCGGCGCCCCTGCGGTGGACCGGTGGGCGGTGGCGGAGCAGATCCGCCGGGTCTCCGAACTCGTCGCGGACTTCCCGGAGATAGCCGAGGTGGACCTCAACCCGGTGATCGCCACCCCGGAGGGTGCCGTCGCCGCGGACATCCGCGTGATCCTCGCGGACGGGGCCCCCAAGGAGCGCCGCAAGTACGGCCGCGAGGAGATCCTCACCTCGATGCGCCGGCTGATGCAGCCGTCGTCCGTCGCCGTGATCGGCGCCTCCAACGAACAAGGCAAGATCGGCAATTCGGTCATGCGCAACCTCGTGGACGGCGGCTTCTCCGGGGAGATCCATCCGGTGAACCCCAAGGCCGATGACATTCTGGGCCGCAAGGCGTACAAGAGTGTCACGGACGTTCCCGGTGAGGTGGATGTGGCGGTCTTCGCGATCCCCGCCAAGTTCGTGGCCTCGGCCCTGGAGGAGGTGGGACGCAAGGGGATCCCCAACGCCGTACTGATCCCCTCGGGCTTCGCGGAGACCGGCGAGCAGGAGCTCCAGGACGAGATCGTGGCCATCGCCGAACGGCACGGCATCCGGCTCCTCGGCCCCAACATCTACGGCTACTACTCGACGTGGCAGGACCTGTGCGCCACGTTCTGCACCCCGTACGACGTCAAGGGCGGCGTCGCGCTCACCTCGCAGTCCGGCGGCATCGGCATGGCGATCCTCGGCTTCGCCCGCACGACGAAGACCGGCGTCTCCGCGATCGTCGGGCTCGGCAACAAGTCGGACCTGGACGAGGACGACCTGCTCACCTGGTTCGGCGAGGATCCGCACACCGAGTGCATCGCGATGCACCTGGAGGACCTCAAGGACGGACGTGCCTTCGTGGAGGCGGCCCGCGCGACGATCCCGAAGAAGCCGGTCGTGGTGCTCAAGGCGGGCCGTACGGCGGCCGGGGCGAAGGCGGCGGGCTCGCACACCGGGGCACTCGCCGGCGACGACGCCGTGTACGACGACATCCTGCGGCAGGCCGGCGTCATCCGGGCGCCCGGCCTGAACGACATGCTGGAGTACGCGCGCGCGTTGCCGGTGCTCCCCGCCCCCAAGGGCGACAACGTCGTGATCATCACGGGCGCGGGCGGCAGCGGTGTGCTGCTCTCGGACGCCGTCACCGACAACGGCCTGTCCCTGATGGACATCCCGCCGGACCTCGACGCGGCGTTCCGGAAGTTCATCCCGCCGTTCGGCGCCGCGGGCAACCCCGTCGACATCACGGGCGGCGAGCCGCCGTCGACGTACGAGGCGACGATCCGCCTGGGCCTGGAGGACCCGCGCATCCACGCGCTCGTCCTCGGCTACTGGCACACCATCGTGACCCCGCCCATGGTGTTCGCCGAACTCACCGCGCGCGTGGTGGCCGAATTCCGCGAGCGGGGCATCGAGAAGCCCGTCGTGGCGTCGCTCGCGGGCGACGTCGAGGTGGAGGAGGCCTGCCAGTACCTCTACGAGCGCGGGGTGGTGGCCTACCCGTACACGACCGAGAGGCCGGTGGCCGTCCTCGGCGCGAAGTACCGCTGGGCGCGCTCGGCGGGGCTGTTGGGGGGCGGTTCATGAGGTGACCGAGCGCGGGGGCGGTCGACGGTGCGCGTCGGCCGCCCCCTGGACCCGTGCGCACACGAAAGGCATTTGGACAGGGGGCGCTGGCCAGATCTTTCGACGCAAGGGGTGCTGATCCGACATGACTACCGCCGACCTTTCTACATCCGTCCCCTACAGGGAGGTGACGGATCGCAACGGCCGCCTTTACCGCATCGGTGAGACCGACCGCGACATCATGGGGCGACCACGCTGGACCATGGTGCTCTTCCCCTGGATGGGGATGCTGGGCATCAGTTCCTCGGAGTACGCGTTCACCTCCGCCGAGGACACCCTGCACGACGCCCATCTGTGGAGCAGTGGGCACATCTTCTGGCTGATGGGCGTCTGGGTCTTCTTCCAGGCGGCCGTCGCCTTCCCCGCCGGGCAACTGCGCGAGAGCGGGCGGCTGCCCGCTCGGTACGCCATGTTCCTCGGCGCGCTCGGCACGATTCTGGGATATCTCTCGCTCGCGTTCGCACCGCATGTCACCGTCGCGTACATCGGCTTCGGCATGTTCAGCGGCATCGGCGCCGGCTTCGTCTACGCGACCTGCGTGAACATGGTCGGCAAGTGGTACCCGGAGCGCAAGGGCGGCAAGACCGGCCTGGTCAACGGCGGTTTCGCCTACGGCTCGGTGCCGTTCGTCTTCCTGTTCACCTCCTACATGGACCTCAGCAACTACCAGGGCGTCCTCGTCTCGGTCGGCGTGATCTGCTGCGCCGTGGTCGCCTTCGCGGGCTGGTTCTTCAAGGACCCGCCCAAGGGGTGGTGGCCGCCGCACGTGGACCCGCTCAAGGTGTCCGACGACCCGAAGATCCGGCGGGCACTGGAGAAGAACCCGCCGGCCGTCAAGCAGTACACCCCGAGGGAGGCCGCCCGTACCCCCGTTCTGTGGATGATGTGGTTCTGTCTGCTGTGCACCGCGGGGATCAACATCTTCGGCATCGCCTTCCAGGTGCCGTTCGGCAAGGACATGGGTTTCGCCGGAGGGATCGTCGCCACGGCGATGTCCTTGAAGGCCATCGTCAACGGAACCGGCCGCGGCGTGATCGGCTGGATCTCCGACCGCTTCGGGCGCCGCAACACACTGATCATCGTGTGTCTGGTCCTCGGCTCCGCGCAGTTCGGTGTGCTCGTCTCCGGCCAGATGGGCAGCATGCCGTTCTTCCTGTTCTGCTCCATGGTCTCCGGCTTCGGCGGCGGGGCGATCTTCCCGCTGTTCGCGGCCATGACGGCGGACTACTTCGGCGAGAACAACAACGCCTCCAACTACGGCATGGTCTACAGCTCGAAGCTGATCTCGGGCCTCGTCGGCTCGGGCATGGGGGCGGTCGTCGTGGGCGCCTGGGACTACCACGGCGCGTTCGTGCTCGCGGGCTCCATCGGCCTGGCCTCCGCCGTGCTGGCGCTCTTCCTGAAGTCCCCGGGCCGGCCCAAGGCCCGCGGCATCGTCCCCAACCCGCAACCGCTCGGCGAGGAGATGGCGTGACATGACGACGGAACGCATCGCCGCACAGGGCTCACCGGCCGGCGCCGGCGCCTCGAACCGCTCGTACCGTGAAGTCACCGACGCCCGGGGCCGCATCTACCGGATCGGCGAGACCGACCGGGACATCCTCGGACACTCCCGCAAGTTCATGGTGTACCTCCCGTGGGTCGCCATGATGGCCATCAGCGTCTTCGAGTACGCGTACGGCTCCGCCGAGGACACCCTGTCCCACGCGCACGGCTGGACGCAGAGCAACACCTTCTGGATCCTCAGCGTCTGGGTCTTCTTCCAGGCGGGCGTGGCCTTCCCCGCGGGCTGGATGCGGGAGAAGGGCATCCTCACCGCCCGCAAGGCGATGTACCTCGGCGCGGGCATGTGCGTGATCGGCTTCCTCGCCCTCTCGCACCTGAGCAACGTCCTCCTGGCGATCCTCGGCTTCGGTGTCGTCGGCGGCATCGGCTCCGGCCTCGTCTACGCGACCTGCATCAACATGGTCGGCAAGTGGTTCCCGGAGCGCCGGGGCGCCAGGACGGGGTTCGTCAACGGCGGATTCGCCTACGGCTCCCTGCCGTTCATCTTCATCTTCAACTACGCGTTCGACACCGGGAACTACCACCGCGTCCTGGACCTCATCGGCTGCTACGTGATGATCGTCGTGCTGTCCTGCGCGTTCTTCTTCAAGGACCCACCGAAGAACTGGTGGCCCGCCGACATCGACCCGCTGACCCACGGCGGCGACGCCAAGTCGGCCGCCAGCCTGGCCAAGAACCCTCCCGCGGTGAAGCAGTACACACCCAAGGAGGCCATCAGGTCGGGGGTGCTCCCCTTGATGTGGATCACCCTGGTCATGACCGCGGGCGTGTCGATCTTCGGGATCTCCTTCCAGGTCGACTTCGCCAAGGAGGTCGGCTTCGGCCCGCTGGTCGCGGCGTCCTCCATGGGCATCATGGCCGTCATCAACGGCATCGGACGGGCGGTCGTGGGCTGGCTGTCCGACACCTGGGGCCGCAAGATGACCCTGGTGTTCGTCATCGTGGTCCTGGGGCTCGCGCAGTTCGGAGTGATCTGGGCGGGCGACATGAAGAGCGAGTGGCTGTTCCTGTTCTTCGCCTTCCTCTCCGGTTTCGGCGGCGGCGCCTTCTACCCGATGTTCGCGGCGCTGACCCCGGACTACTTCGGCGAGAACTACAACGCCACGAATTACGGGCTGGTGTACAGCGGCAAGCTGATCAGCGGCCTGTTCGGCGGCGGGCTCGGCTCGATGGTGGTCGCCGCCTGGGGCTACAACGGCGCGTACGCGCTGGCCGGCGGTATCTCGATGGTGGCGGCGGCGATCGCGTTGCTGCTGCGACAGCCCGGACGCGACAGCGACGTCCTGACGCCGACGCCGCAGCCCGCGGGTTGACGGACCGTCTCCCGGCCGGCCTCGCCGGCGGGCGGGAGACGAGCACGGTACCGAGCACGGATCAGGCGGCCCTCCCCACGTGGTGCGTTGTGGGGAGGGCCGCCTGATGCGCTGCTCCTGGCTCAGGGGCGCCCGTCGCCGGGACGCCGGTGCGTCAGCGGCACTTGCGCAGGGCCGCGATGTTGTCGTACCCGATCTTCGCGTGGTTCAGCGACTGGGCCGGGTCGGTGCCGCTCGGGGCGTTGTCCTGCTCGACCATCGGGTTGTGGTAGTTGCGGGCCCCGACGCGCGAGAAGAACGTGGTGTAGTCGATGACGCCGGTGCCGAAGGGCACCATGTCGTAGCCCATGCCGTTCGTGGTGTTGACCGTGCCGTCCTTCGCGTGGAAGAGCGGGTAGCGCTTGTTGTTGCGCACGACGAGTCCCGCCGGGTCGAAGACCTTCTCCCGGGTGGAGCCGTCGTGGGCGGTGTAGGTGTGGAACTTGTACTGGGCCACGTGTGCCCAGAAGATGTCCATCTCCAGCCAGACCACCTTCGGGTCGGTGACCTTCAGGAAGTACTCCAGCTTGCGGATGCCGGAACTGCGGGTCGGGCGGCCCTGGGCGTCCAGCGGGCCCCCGTCGAGCAGGAAGCCGTAGGCCGCGTCGTGGTTGTGGGTGTACAGCTTGAGGCCGGCGCGGCGGGCGATCTCGCCGAGCGCGTTCCACTTGTCCGCGGCCACGTCCCAGTCGGCGCGGTAGGCGCTGCCGGTGGGGTCGCCGCCGGTGCCCATGTGGTCCATGCCGAGGATGTTGGCGATCTCCAGATGCTTCTTGAAGGTGTCCAGGTCGGGCGTGGTGAAGGGCCAGGACGAGGGTATGAAGCCGTGGTTGCCCTGGGCCCGCAGTCCGTACTCGTCGAGCCAGGAACGCAGCAGCTTGGCGCCCTCCACGGACTCCAGGTTGGCTCCGCCGGGGGCGTTGGCGTGCTGGCCGTATCCGGCGAACTCCACCTGCCGGTAGCCGAAGCGCGAGAGCTGCGCGAAGACCTCGCGGAAGCCCGAGGGCAGGTCGGTGGAGAGCGGGTCACGGCCCGTCGCGTCACGGACGGTGTAGAGGATGATGCCCCGCTTGTTCGCGGGCACGAGGACGTCGCCGCCCTGGTCCCCGCCTCTGCCCCGCTCCTGGGCGAGGGCGGGCGAGGCGCCGATGACGGGGGCGGCGATCGCCGCGGTCGCGGCGGCGGTGCAGGTGCTGAGGAACCGGCGGCGGCTGACGCCGAGGGTGCGGCGCAGGGCCTCGCCGGTTCCGGATTCGTCGTTGAACGCGGTCACGGTGTCTCTCTTTCGGGTCGGTGTTCAGCTGGGTCGGGTGCCGGAGGTCTGCTGCTCGTGCGCGTGATCGCCGCGTTCCGTGGGCAGGGCGTCCCTGACGCACGGCGGTCGTGCGTCAGGGGTGCGCGGGACGCGTTGTCAGTGGCGCGTGGTTCACTTTCTGTAGTTGCTCGTCACGGCTCGTGAGGCCCCGTCAGGTGAGGCCGGCCAGGTCGAGCAGCAGGGATTTCACTTCGGTGGCCGCGACGCGGCCGGTGACTGCGCGGGGGGTGGAGCAGAGGATGAGCGGACCTTCGTCGTCGCTCAGGGGGAGGCGGCCGTGGCTGCCGCGAATAGGTGAGGGGTCCAGCGGCACGACCGCCATGCGGTAGCGCATGCCCAGCTTCTTGCGTGCCAGCGCCGTGGCCGCCTTCACCTTGACGTAGGGGTCGAGGGGATCCATGAAGAGCTCGACCGGGTCGTAACCGGGTTTGCGGTGGATCTCGACGAGCTGCGCGAAGTCGGGCGCGCGGGCGTCGTCGAGCCAGTAGTAGTACGTGAACCAGGCGTCCGGCTCCGCGACGGCGACGAGTTCCCCGGAGCGCGGATGGTCGAGGTGGTGGGCCTTCTTGCCCTCGTCGTCGAGGAGCCGCTCGATGCCGGGCAGACCGTCCAGCGCCGCCTTCGTGGCCTCCATGTCCTCGGGGCGCCGCACATAGACATGGGCGATCTGGTGGTCGGCGACCGCGAAGGCACGGGACGCCATCGGGTCGAGGTACTCCATGCCGTCCTGGGTGTGCACTTCGAGGAGCCCTGCCCGGCGCAGGGCTCGGTTGATGTCGACGGGGCGGTCCGCGCGCGTGATCCCGTACTCGGAGAGCGCGACGACGGTGCGGCCCTCGGCCCTCGCGTCGTCGAGCAGGGGTGCCATCGCCGCGTCGAGGTCGGCGGCGGCCTTCAGGGAGCGCGGGTCGTCGGGTCCGAAGCGTTGCAGGTCGTAGTCGAGATGAGGGAGGTAGCACAGGGTCAGGTCCGGCCGCCGGGTGCGGTTGACGTGGCGGGTCGCGTCGATGATCCAGCGACTGGAGACGAGGCCGGCGCCGGGCCCCCAGAAGTGGAAGAGGGGGAATGTGCCCAGTCGCTCGGTGAGTTCGTCGTGCAGGGCGGGCGGCCGGGTGTAGCAGTCGGGTTCCTTGCGGCCGTCGGCGTAATAGACGGGACGGGGGGTGACGGTGATGTCGGTGTCGGCGCCCATGGCGTACCACCAGCAGATGTTGGCGACGGTGTAGCCGGGGTGTGCGCGCCGGGCGGCGTCCCACAGCTTGTCCCCGGACACCAGGCCGTTGTGCTGGCGCCACAGGAGTACGTCGCCGAGCTCGCGGAAGTACCAGCCGTTGCCGACGATGCCGTGCTCGCTGGGGTGGGCGCCGGTGAGGAAGGTGGACTGGGCCGCGCAGGTCACGGCGGGCAGCACGGTGCCCAGGTGGGCGCGGGAGCCCGACTGGCCGAGGGCCTTGAGGTGCGGCATGTGGTCGAGGAGACGGGGGGTGAGGCCCACGACGTCGAGGACGAGCAGCGGGGTGGGACGGGGCTGCTCGGCCACGCGCTCGGGCTGCGGTGTCGGTACCGACGGCTGGGTCACGGCAGCTCCTTGAGGCCGAGGTCCGTCAACAGGTCGCGGGCGAGGGTGAGTTCGGCGGCGATGCCATCGGCGAGCTGAGCGCGGGCACGGGGCCGCAGCTCGGGCGGGAGGGCCTGCCAGGTGTAGGTCTCGACCTCCAGGTGGTGGGTGAGCGGGTGCGGGCCGCCGACGAGGCGGGTCAGCGCGGCCTGGAGCACGGGGAGGGTGGAGGTGAGGGGTGCGGCTGGGGCCGCGTGCAGCGGGACGTGGAAGTGGGCGCGCCAGGGGGCGGCGTCGGGCAGGGCCTCGCCCGTCAGGGCTTCGCCGAGGTCGTCGGTGCCGCGCAGGCCGGCCGCGGTCCGGGTGCGGGTCTGGTGCAGGAAGCGGGGTTCGTCGAAGGCGGCGAGGGCCTTGCGGACGTCGGGGAGGTGGGGGTGTTCGGCGTGCAGGGCGGCCGAGAGCTGGGACTTGACGACGCGGACGCCGGACCGGGCGAGCGTGTCCAGGGCGGTGTCCGGGTCTTCGAAGGAGGTGGCGAGGTGGCAGGTGTCGACGCAGATGCCGATGCGGTCGTGGCCGATCGCGGTGAGCGGGGCCACGGCGTCGGCGGTGGTCTCGACGGTGCAGCCCGGCTCGGGCTCCAGGCCGACGCGGATGGAGCGGCCGGTGAGTTCGTGCAGCGCGTCGAGGCGTTCGGCGAGCGTGCTGAGCGCGGTGCGGGCGGCCCGCGCACGGTCGTCGTCGTACACGGTGCGCCAGGCGAGCGGCAGGGTGGAGACGCTGCCCTCGGTGACGTCGTCGGGCAGCAGCTGGGCGAGGACGCGGGCCAGGGCGGTGGTGTGGACCAGTCGCTCGGGGTCGGCCCAGTCCGGCCGGTAGACGCGGTACTTGACCTCCTCGGCGCCGAAGCCCTCGTACGGGAAGCCGTTGAGGGTGACGACCTCGAGGCCTCGGCGGTCGAGTTCGGTGCGCAGGCCGCGCAGTGCGGACGGGTCGGTGACCAGGGTGCGGGCGGCGTCCCTGGCCAGCCACAGGCCGATGCCGAGGCGGTCCCGGCCCAGGCGGCGGCGCACCGGTTCGCAGTGGTCGCGCAGCTGCGTGAGGACGCCGTCGAGGGTTTCGGCGGGGTGGACGTTGGTGCAGTAGGCGAGGTGGACGGTGGAGCCGTCCGGGTGGCGGAAGCGCATCGGTCACTCCCCGCCGCGGAGGATGGAGTTGCCTTCGTGGGTGGCTTCCGCGGCGGTCACGTCGAGGGACAGCCGCCCGCTGAGCCCGTAGAAGGCGACCGGGTTGCGCCACAGCACGCGGTCCACGTCGTCGTCGTCGAATCCGGCCCGCAGCAGGGCCTCGCCGACCCGGCGGGTCTTGAGGGGATCGCTTCTCCCCCAGTCCGCGGCCGAGTTGACGAGCACCTTCTCCGGGCCGTAGGCGCGCAGGACGGCGACCATCCGTTCCTCGTCCATCTTGGTGTCGGGATAGACGGAGAAGCCCAGCCAGCAGCCGCTGTCCTTGGCCTCCTTGACGGTGGTCTCGTTGAGGTGGTCGACGAGGACCCGGTCCACCGGCAGGGCGGACTCGCGGACGGCGTCCAGGGTGCGGCGCAGGCCGGCCAGCTTGTCGCGGTGCGGGGTGTGGACGAGTGCGGGCAGCTCGTGGTCGGCGGCGAGCTGGAGCTGTGCCGCGAGCGCGGTGTCCTCCGCCGGGGTCATCGAGTCGTAGCCGATCTCGCCCACGGCCACGACCTGGTCCTTGACGAGATAGCGGGGCAGTTCGTCGAGGACGGGGACGCAGCGGGGATCGTTCGCCTCTTTGGGGTTGAGGGCGATGGTGCAGTGGTGGGCGATGCCGTACTGCGCCGCGCGGAAGGGCTCCCAGCCGAGGAGCGAGTCGAAGTAGTCGAGGAAGGAGGCCGGTGAGGTGCGGGGCTGTCCGAGCCAGAAGGCGGGCTCGACCACGGCGCGGACACCCGCCGCGTGCATCGCCTCGTAGTCGTCGGTGGTCCGTGACGTCATGTGGATGTGGGGGTCGAAGATGCGCATCAGGACTCCTTGCCGGACGTGCCGGTCGCACCGGAGGCGCCGGGGCCTCCGGACGTGCCGGTGGGGGTTGCCGTGGGCTCGGTCAGGGCCAGGACGCGGTACAGGTCTTCGGGCACGGGACGGCCCGCCGCGGTGCGTTCGTCGGCGTAGTCGCCGAGCATGCGGGCCAGTTCGGTGTCGGCGCGGGCACGCCGGGGCAGGTCCGCGACCTCGTCGACGGGTACGCCGGTGAACAGGCACTTGAGGACGGCGTGGCGCCAGTGGTGTGCCGGCAGGTGCCGTGCGGCGTACGGGCCGACGGCCGCCGCGAGCAGCCGGGTGTCGTTGGTGCGCAGGGCGTCCTCGACGAGGGGCAGCGCGTCGGGGCCGTCCACCAGATGGGGCAGCACGTGCAGGACGGCGAGGCGTTCGGCGGCGGTGCCCTGCCGGTAGACGCGCGTGAGGGCGTCCAGGTCGGCGCGGGCCGCGTACAGCAGGAGCACGCGGGCGTCGTCCGAGTGCTCGGGCCCGCACCGGCGTCCGGCCTCCGCTATCCGCAGCTCCCAGGTGGAGATCGGGCCGTGGGTGCCGGGGTGGTCCGCGGCTTCGCCGAGGGCGCGGTCGAACCAGGCGCGGGCGTCCGGGCGCAGGCGGCTGTTGAGGCGGGCGTGCCGGGCCGTCAGGGCGGCGGGGGCACCTCGCCCCCGGCGGGTGTCCTGGGCGTGCGGGCCGGACCGGCCGTCCTGGGTGCGGTTCGGGTGGTTCACGGGGTTCTCCCTTCGGGGCTCTCGGGGATCGCCCGGGCCGCGCGGTGGAGGAACGGAAGGGACTGTGCGGCGAAGTGCGGGCCCGCGTGGGAGTGGCGGGGCAGTTCGACGACGGTCAGGGCCTGGTAGCCGGTGGCGGCCAGTGCTTCGAGCACCGGCGGGAAGTCGATCTCGCCGTCGCCGAAGGGGAGGTGTTCATGGATGCCGCGGCGCATGTCCTCGATCTGGACGTGGCGCAGCCACGGTGCGGCGGCGCGCACGCAGTCGGCGGGGGGCAGGGGTTCGAGGCACTGGCAGTGGCCGATGTCGAGGGTGAGTCCGAGGGCGGCCGGGTCGCCGAGCGCGTCGCGCAGCCGGTGGAAGTCGGCGAGGGAGGAGAGCAGATGACCGGGTTCGGGTTCGACGGCGAGCGGCACACCCGCGCGGGTGGCCGTCTCGACGACGGGTGCGAGTGCCTCCGCGAGACGCTTCCAGGCGGTGTCCTCGTCCGTGCCGGACGGGGTGACGCCGCTGAAGCAGTGCACGGCGTGGGCGCCGAGGTCCGCGGCGACGCGCACGGTCCGGAGGAGCAGGTCGACCCGGCGTGCGCGGTCGCCCGGGTCCGGGTCGAGGAGCGAGGGCCCGTGTTTGCGCCGTGGGTCGAGGACGTAGCGCGCGCCGGTCTCCACGGTGACGGAGAGGCCGCGCGCCGCGAGGGTGCGGGCCACCCGCGCGGTGCGGGCGGCCAGGTCCGGGGCGAGCGGGTCGAGGTGCATGTGGTCGAGGGTCAGGCCCACGCCGTCGTAGCCCAGGTCGGCGAGGAGTGCGAGGGCGTCGTCGAGACGGAGGTCGGCGAGGCCGTTGGTGCCGTAGCCGAAGCGGAGGACGGGGGCGGCGGGGGTGCCGGCCGGGCCGGGGCTCGATGTCATGTGACGCTCACCTTCTTCGCGAACCTGCGGGCCGCCGGTGCGAGGGCGGCGGTCAGCAGAGCGGTGACGGGCGCGCCCGCGCGGGCGGCGAGGGTGGCCTGGAGCGGGATCATGGCGCGGATGCCCCCGCCGACGGCTCGTTGGACGAGTGGGGGTGAGGGGTTCAGGGCCGCGTGGAAGAGAGGGCGGGCCGACGTCGCCGCGTAGGCGAGGGTGAGAGCCGTGCGCAGGGTGTCCGTCGGGGCGGACACGGCTGCGGAGGGCGAAGGCGCCGACCCCGCCGGGCCCCGGCCACCGCCCGCCCGTCCCGCCCCGGGGGCCGGACGGCTCGTCAGGCTCCAGGCCAGCGCGCCCGTCGTGGCCAGCGCGGCCAGCGGTGCCACCGGCGAACCGCCCTGTGTCTCCCCGCGGGACACCGTCGTCACGGCGAGCGTGTGCGTGGCCAGGGCGATGGCGGAGGGGAGGGCGCGCCGGGCCGCGGTGGCGTGGCGGTCGCCGGTGCCGTGCGTGACGGCGGCCGTCCGGCCGGGCCGTGGGCCACCACGGCTGCCCCCGCGGTCGGCCGGAACGACGGGGCCGGACGGTCCGGATCGTCCGGCGGGTTCGGCGGGTTTCCTCAGTCCGGCCAGTCCGACCAGTTCGACAAGTCCGGCCAATCCGGCCAGTCCGGTTCGTCCAGCGGGTCCGGCGGGGCCGGCAGGTCCGGCGGGTCCAGCAGGTCCGGCAGGGCCGGCAGGGCCGGCAGGGCCGGCGGGTTTCCCCGGGCCGGCCAGTCCCGTCAGTGCGGTGCGTCCGGTCGGTCCGGCGGGTCCGTCCGGTCCGGCGGGTCCGCCCGGTCCGGCGGTGGCCGATGCCCCGAGGAGGACGTCCAGTCCGCGGGCGGCGGCCATCGCGGCGGGCCCGGCGGGGGTGTGTTTGAGGAAGAGGTCGTAGGCCCAGACGGTGGCCGCGAGCGGAGCGGCGACGGCGAGGGAGGGACGGCCCGCGCGGGACGCCAGGGCGAGCCCCGCGGCCGTCAGGGCTCCCGCCGCCGCGAGTGCCGCCGCCGGGCGTACACGGCCGGAGGGCAGCGGGCGGTGCGGGCGTTCCACGGCGTCCTCGGCACGGTCGGCCCAGTCGTTGAGGGCCATGCCCGCCTCGTACAGGCAGACGGAGGAGCCGACGGCGAGCAGGGTGCGGGAGTTCGGGCGGGCGCCGATGGCGGCGGCGCCCGCGAGGGCGTCACCGGGGACGGTGAACAGGGCGGGCAGGCGCAGCAGTTCGGCCCAGGCACGCACCCGCGCGCGCCTGCTCGGCCGCGCCTCGCCGGGCCCTCTCGACCGGGCTCCGCCGGGCCGCGTGCCCGCCCCGGCCCCTCGGCCGTCGCCAGCCCCTCGGCCGTCGCCAGCCCCTCGGCCGTCGCCAGCCCCTCGGCCGTCGCCAGCCCCTCGGCCATCCCTCGCCTCACAGCCATCGCCTGCCGAGCGGCTCCGCCCGGTCCCCCGGGACTCGCCCGCCGACCGGGAGGCCTCTCGCGTCCGGGACTCACCTGCCGACGGCGACTCGCCCGCCGACCGGGGCTCCCGTTCCGCTGGGCCCTCGCCTGTAGCTCGGTTGTAACCGGCCGGCCGTGACGCTTCCCCCCGCCAGGCCCCCTCGCCCGACCGAGAACCCTCGCCCTCGGCCGACTGGCTCGCCCCGGACGATCGGCAGCCCTCAGCCGACGAGCTCCCGCCCGCCGCCGGACTCTCCCTGACCGACCGGCTCCCCCCGCCGGACGGAAGCCCCTCGCCCGACCGGCTCCCCCCGCCGGACGGAAGCCCCTCGCCCGACCGGCTCTCCCCGCCGGACGAAAGCCCCTCGCCCGACGGGCTCTCCCCGGTCGGCCGAGGCTCCTCGGCCGGCCCATGGCGTCGGGGCGACCGTCGTGTTCCGAGTGCGCGGAGGTTCACCGGGTCTCCTCGGGGAGCGGGCGGAGGCGGGTGGCGAGGGCGGCCAGGGCCGCGTACTGCTCGCCCAGGGACGAAGGGCCGTCGCCGACCGGGTCCTTGAAGTAGAAGCCGAGTTCGCTCAGCGGACCGGAGAGGCCGGCTTCGTGCGCGCGGGCCGTGATGCGGGCCAGGTCGAGGACCAGGGGCGCCGCGAGCGCCGAGTCGCAGCCCTGCCAGGTGGTCTGGAGGATCATCCGGGTGCCGAGGAAGCCGTCGAAGGCGATGTGGTCCCAGGCGGTCTTCCAGTCACCGAGGACGGGGACGTCGTCGATGTGGGTCTCGCCGTCGGGGGCCGCGCCGAGGGTGTCCGCGAGCACCCGCTCCTTGCCGGCGTTCTTGGCCGCGGCGGCGGCCGGGTCGGCGAGGGCCGCTCCGTCGCCTCCGCCCAGGAGGTTCGTGCCGGACCAGGCGCGGACCGACAGCGCGCGCTGGGCGAACATCGGGCCGAGCACCGAGCGCAGCAGCGTCTGACCGGTCTTGCCGTCACGGCCCGCGTACGGCAGTCCGCTGGACTCGGCCGGCGCGGTCAGCGCCGGGTGGTGCAGGCCGGTGGAGGGGGTGAAGTTCACATACGGGCAGCCGGCCCGCAGGGCTGCCGCCGCGTACAGCGAGCTCGGCGGCATGGCACCCGGCCGGGCGGGCTCCGTGGAGGCCACGTTCACGACGACCGCCCGGTCCAGGCCGCGGCGGCGGACGAAGTCCCGCATGTCCGTGGCGAAGGCGTCGATGAGCTCGTCCGGTGCGCGGGTGTCGCCGGGGGTGGGCCCGCCCGGGCGGATCTCCCGGTCGGCGGCCTCCAGTTCGGCGGCGATCGCCGAGGGCAGGCCGTGCGGGAGCACACCTCCGGCGGCGAGGGCCTCCGCCCGCTTGGGGAGCGGACAGTCCACCGTGTCATGGCCGCCGAAGACGAGGGACGACAGGGCGGGCAGGCCGCTGCCGGTGAAGACGTCGGTCTCGGTCACCATGCCCGTGGGGGTGTGCAGGCCGGCGGTCACGGCGGCGCAGCCCGCGATGACGGTGGTGGCGACGGAGCCGCGAGCTCCGATCAGCCACACCCCCACCCTTGGGGCGGAAAGGGACGCGGACATGGGCAGCCTCCTTGTCGTACGTCAGCCGGAAGAAGCCGGAGATCCCGGGAACGGAATGGGCCGGGAGGACCGGTGGAAGTGGATGGGGGACGGCGGGCGGGAGTACGGCGTCTCCCGCCCGCCGCCGCTCAGTCGCCCGGCGAAGCCCCTTGTGCGGGGGACTTCGTGGGCAGTTCCTTGATCCGTACGTCACGGAAGGACACCTGGTCGTCGGCTCCGTGGTTCTGGATGCCGACGTGCCCGTCGCGCAGGCTCCGTACCGGATCGGTGTTGGTGAAATCGTTGACCTTGACGCCGTTGAGCCAGACCCGGAGCCGTTCGCCCTCGACCCGGATCTCGTACGTGTTCCACTCCCCCGGCGGGTTCAGCGCGCGGTCGCGCTTGCCGAGATCGGCGGACTGGAAGCTGTACACGGCGCCGGTGGTGCGGTCGGGGGCGTCGGTCGCGTCGATCTGGACCTCGTAGCCGTTGTCGACGGCCGACCACGGGTCGTCGGAGGCCGGGAAGCCCACGAAGACACCGGAGTTGTCGTCCCCGGCCACCTTCCAGTCCAGCTTCAGCGAGTAGGACCGGAACGCGGACCCGGCGTACCAGAGCATCCCCAGCCCGCCGGACGACGTGAGCGTGCCGTCGTCCGAGAGGGAGAAGGAGCCCGGTCCCGCCTGCTTCCACGCCGCCAGGGAGTCGGCCGTGCCGTCGAAGAGCGGCCGGTAGCCGTTCTCCGGGCGGCAGTCGGCCTGTGCGGCCCCGATGGCATAGCGGATTCCGCCCAGCAGGTGATGGCGGAAGGCGGGTTCGGCGTACGACTCCTTGGTGTGACCGCCGCCGGTGTAGAAGGCGCGGCCGCCCTGGTACTCCTGGCACCAGGCGATCGGATGGTCGCCGTTCATCGTGCCGCCGGTGTACGACGACTCGTCGAGCGAGGCCAGGATGTGCGCCCGATCGCGCGGATCGGAGCGGTAGTTGTACCACTCGTCGGTGCGGTCCCAGGCCTGCGGCAGCTCCGAGGTGGCCGGGTGTGCCCGGTCCTCGACGTTCACCGTCGCCGGCTGGATCGCCGGGTGCGACTGGAAGTAGGCGCCCGCGAGGCCGCCGTAGAAGGCCCAGTCGTACTCGGTGTCGGCGGCCGCGTGGATGCCCACGTAGCCGCCTCCCTTCTTGATGTACTTCTCGAAGGCGCTCTGCTGGGGGCCGTCGAGGACGTCACCCGTGGTGGACAGGAACACCACGGCGTCGTACCGGGCGAGGTTGCGGGCGGTGAAGGCTCCCGCGTCCTCGGTGGCGTCGACGGCGAAGCCGCCCTCCGTGCCCAGATCGCGTACGGCCGCGATCCCCTCGGGGATCGAGTCGTGCCGGAAGCCCGCCGTCTTGGAGAAGACGAGGACTCGCTTGCCGTCCGCGCCCTTGGACGCGGCGGGTCCCGACACACAGCCGAGCAGCAGGGCGGCAGCGGCGCCCGCGGTCAGCATCCGTGCGGATGCGCGCATGTCCGTCACCCCTTCCGTCAGCTCGTCGTGAAGGTGAAGTCGTCCACGTCGTAGAGCGCTCCGGTGCCGCTCCCCTTGAAGACGAGGTACAGCGTGGTGGTGCCGCGCGGCGCGCCCGCGAGGTTCGCGGTGACGTCCTGGAAGGTGTCCCAGCTGCCGGTCACGGGCACGGTCGCGCTGCCCAGGAGCCGGCCGGTCGGGGAGCCCGCCCGGACCTGGAGGGTGCCGCCGGATCCGGCGGACGAGACACGTGCCGTGATCTTGGTGGCCTTGTCGAGGACGTACGGGGTGAAGGAGATCCAGTCGCCGTTGTTGATGTCGCCGACCGTGCGGCCGCCGTGGGCGCTGGTCTTCGACTGGAGGGTGACACCGGAGGAGTCGTTGTAGTGCTCGGCCTGACGGTGCCTGGGCTGGAGCACGTTGCGGTCGTGGGTGGTCAGCGCGGCCTGGCCGCCGCCTCCGCCGTCGGTGTACTCGGCGTCGAGGACTCCGAAGATGTTGGCGTCGTCGTCATGGCCGCCGTCGGCGCTGGTCTGGAGGGTGCCGGAGCAGCCGTTCGCCGAGGTGAGCGGGTGGCCGTGGCTGTCGTGGCCGAGGATGAAGGTGACCTTCACCTTCGAGCAGTCGATCGTGGTGCCGTCCTCGGGGTCGGTGACCTTCACCTTGAACGGCACGGGGTCGCCGAAGCTGAACAGCTCGCCGTCGCGGGGCAGTTCCACCGTCACCTTGGGCGCGGTGTTGCCGACGACGATCTGCACGCTCGCGCTTCCGGTGCGTCCGCCCGGGTCCTTGGCGGTCACCGTCGCCGTGTAGGTGCCGTTCTTCGTGTACTTGTGCGTCGGGTTCGCGGCGGTGGACTTGCCGCCGTCGCCGAAGTCCCAGCTGTAGGTGAGGGCGTCGCCGTCGGCGTCCGTCGAACCGGCCGAGGAGAAGCTCACCTTGAGCTTGGCCTGGCCGGAGGTGCGGTCGGCCGCGGCCTGCGCCACGGGCGAGTGTCCGTCGGTGGCGTTCTCTATGCGGTAGAGGCCGGAGTTCTCGTCGCCGCCGAACCAGGCGGTGCCGTAGTCCAGGACGTACAGGGCGCCGTCGGGTCCGAACGCCATGTCCATCACCTGGGTGCCGGTCCACGGCACGTCGTTGATCGACTGCACGGTGCCGCTGCCGTCCTCGACGATCCGCTTGATCCAGCGGCGGCCGAACTCACCGGCGAAGAAGTTGCCGTCGTAGGCCTCGGGGAACTTCACGGGCGAGTCGAGCGAGGCGTCGTAGTGGTAGACCGGGCCGCCCATCGGGGACTCCGAGCCGCTGCCGAACTCCGGGACGGACGCGCCGTCGTACGGGATCCAGGCGGGCTGCGCCGGGGGCAGGTCGGTGAGGCCGGTGTTGTGGGGCGAGGTGTTCTTCGGTGCGGCGCAGTCGAACGTCGCGCCGGAGGCCTTGGTCCCGAAGTCGTAGTCGACGTAGGCGTCGTTCTTGCCGGTGCAGTAGGGCCAGCCGAAGTTGCCGGCCTCGGTGACCCGCGCGAACTCGACCTGTCCGCCGGGGCCGCGTGCCGGGTCGGCCGCGCCCGCGTCGGGGCCGTAGTCACCGACGTAGACGATGCCCGTCTTCTTGTCGACGCTGAAGCGGAACGGGTTGCGGAAGCCCATCGCGTAGATCTCGGGGCGCGTCTTGTCCGTGCCCGGCGCGAAGAGGTTGCCCTCGGGGATGGAGTAGGAGCCGTCGGCGTTCACCTTGATGCGCAGGATCTTGCCGCGCAGGTCGTTGGTGTTGCCGGCCGAGCGCTGGGCGTCGAACGCGGGGTTGCGGTCGGCACGCTCGTCGATGGGCGTGAAGCCGTCCGACTGGAAGGGGTTGGAGTCGTCGCCGGTCGACAGGTAGAGGTTGCCGGCCGCGTCGAAGTCGATGTCGCCGCCGACGTGGCAGCAGATGCCGCGGGAGGTCTGGACGTCGAGGATCTTCTTCTCGCTGGCCGCGTCGAGGGTTCCGTCGGTCTTGAGGACGAAGCGCGAGAGGCGGTTGACGCCGTCGAAGGGGGCGAAGTCCGCGGCCGTGCCGGTCTCCGGGGCGTCGCCGGCGGGCGTGTCCAGGGGCGGGGCGTAGTAGAGGTAGATGAAGCGGTTGTCGCTGAAGCCGGGGTCGATGCCGACGCCCTGGAGGCCTTCCTCGTCGTGGCTGTACACGTCGAGCTTGCCCGCGATCTTGGTGTTGCCCGCCGCGTCGGTGAGACGGAGTTCACCGTCGCGCGAGGTGTGCAGGACGGAGCGGTCCGGGAGGACGGCGAGGGACATCGGTTCGCCGACCTCGGGCTCGCCCTTGGCGAGGGTGACTTGCTGGAAGTCCTCGGCGGCGGTCCCCGCGTCGGCGACGGCTGCGCCGGCCGGGGGTGTCGTGAGCGTGAGGGAGGCGGCGGCGAGGAGCGCGCCGCTCAGCAGGGCGAGCGTCCCGCGCAGTCTGGGACGCCTTGAGTGGCTCTTGTTCGCTCTGGTGCGTGTGTTCTTCCTGTTTCGGACGTTCGGGTGCACGAAATGCCTCCATGAAGGGGCCGGTCGTACGGGTGTGTGCGGGACGCCGGGGTGCGCCGTCACCCCGGAACTCTCTGGGCGGCCCCGTGCGGGGCCGGTCGGCCTGACGCCGGTCCCCGTTCGGGGCCGGGTCGGGCCTGGCGTTACGGTCCCTGGCGGGGCCGGAACGGCCTGCTCGTCTCCGGTCCGCGCGGGGCCGGTGCGGCCGTTCGCTCCGGCCCGTGCGGGCCGGACGGCCTGGTCGTTCCCGGCCGGTCCGGGCCCGGGACGAGCCTGCTCACCTCGGCCCGTGCGGGCCGGTGCGATGCGGCCGGGCCGGCCCGTGGCGGGCCGGTGCGGCCTGGTCACACCGTCCGCTGTGGGCCGGTGCGGGCCTGGTCACACCGTCCGCCGTGGGCCGTGCGGCCTGGTCGTTCACACCGGTCCGCCGTGGGCCGGTGCGAACCGGTCACGTCGGCCCGTGGCGGGCCGGTGCGGCCTGGTCGTACCGGCCCCGCGCGGGCCGGCGCGGCTAGTCGTTGCCGCCGAACGCCGCGTCGAACGAGGCCGACGGCGGCTCGAAGTCGTACGCCTTGAGGCGGGCCAGGGCTTCGGGTGCGCCCTGGAGCCGGTCCATCCCGGCGTCCTCCCACTCGACCGAGACGGGGCCGGTGTAGTCGATGGAGCGCAGCATCCGGAAGACGTCCTCCCAGGGGACGTCACCGTGCCCGGCGGAGACGAAGTCCCAGCCGCGCCGCGGGTCTCCCCAGGGCAGGTGCGAGCCGAGCCGGCCGTTGCGTCCGTCGAGCCGCTTGCGGGCCTCCTTGCAGTCGACGTGGTAGATCCGGTCGCGGAAGTCGTAGAGGAAGCCGACCGGGTCGAGGTCCTGCCACACGAAGTGGGAGGGGTCGAAGTTCAGGCCGAAGGCCGGCCGGTTGCCGACGGCGGCCAGGGCCTTGTGGGTGGTCCAGTAGTCGTAGGCGATCTCGCTGGGGTGGACCTCGTGCGCGAAGCGCACGCCCTGTGCGTCGAACACGTCGAGGATGGGGTTCCAGCGGGTCGCGAAGTCCTCGTAGCCGCGCTCGATCATCGACTCGGGTGCGGGCGGGAACATGGCGACGAGGTGCCAGATCGCTGAGCCGGTGAAGCCGATCACGGTGTCGACGCCGAAGGCGGAGGCCGCCCGGGCGGTGTCGGCCATCTCGGCCGCGGCCCGCTGCCGCACGCCCTCGGGTTCGCCGTCGCCCCAGATCCGGGCGGGCAGGATGGCCTGGTGGCGTTCGTCGATGATGGCGTCGCAGACGGCCTGGCCGACCAGGTGGTTGGAGATCGCCCAGCATTTCAGGCCGTACTTGTCGAGGAGCGCGTGCCGGGAGTCGATGTACGCCGGGTCCGCGAGGGCCTTGTCGACCTCGAAGTGGTCTCCCCAGCAAGCGAGTTCGAGACCGTCGTAGCCGAACTCGCGGGCGAGCCGGCAGACCTCCTCGAGGGGCAGGTCCGCCCACTGGCCGGTGAAGAGCGTGAACGTGCGCGGCATGACCGGGGGCCTCCTCAGACCGCGATGGGTGTGTAGACGGAGTTCTTCTCGGCGCTCTCCTCCACCGCCGCGAGCACGCGCTGCACCTGCAGCCCGTCGGCGAAGGACGGGACCGGGGGGCGGCCCGCGGCGATGGCGTGCACGAGGTCGCGGGCCTGGTGCACGAACGTGTGCTCGTAGCCGAGGCCGTGACCGGGCGGCCACCAGGCGTCCAGGTAGGGGTGTTCGGGTTCGGTGACCAGGATGCGGCGGAAGCCCGCGTGGGTGCCGGGTTCGGTGTGGTCGTGGTACGAGAGTTCGTTGAGCCGTTCCAGGTCGAAGGCCAACGAGCCGTGCTCGCCGTTGAGTTCGATGCGCAGGGAGTTCTTGCGCCCGGTGGCGAAGCGGGAGGCCTCGAAGGAGGCGAGGGCACCGGAGGCGAAGCGCGCGGTGAACAGGGCGGCGTCGTCGACGGTGACGGTGCCGACGCCGCCCGTGTCCGTCACGGCGGCCAGCCCGCTCGACGCCGCGGCCGGCAGCGGCCGCTGCCGTACGAAGGTCTCGGTGAGCGCGGAGACCCCGACGAGCGGCTCCCCCGCGAGGTACTGGGCGAGGTCCACGATGTGCGCGCCCAGGTCGCCGAGCGCCCCCGAACCGGCGTACTCCTTGCGCAGTCGCCAGGTGAGCGGGAACGCCGGGTCCACGAGCCAGTCCTGAAGGTACGTCACCCTGACGTGCCGCAGGGTGCCGAGCCGTCCCTCGGCGACCATCGAGCGGGCCAGCGAAGTGGCGGGCACCCGGCGGTAGTTGAAGCCGACCATGGACATCTGGCCGCGCTCGCGGGCCTCGGCCGCGGCGGCGGCCATCGTCTCGGCCTCCTCGACGGTGTTGGCGAGGGGCTTCTCGCACAGCACGTGCTTGCCGGCGGCGAGTGCGGCGACGGCGATCTCGGCGTGGCTGTCGCCGGGGGTGCAGATGTCGACGAGGTCGACGTCGTCCCGGGCGATCAGGGCGCGCCAGTCGGTCTCGGCCGCCGCCCAGCCGTGCCGGTCCGCCATGGCCCGCACGGCCTGCCCGTCACGGCCGCAGACGGCGGCGAGGACCGGGCGGCGCGGCAGGTCGAAGACACGGCCCACGGTGCGCCAGCCCTGTGAGTGGGCTGCGCCCATGAACGCGTATCCGACCATGCCGACGCCCAGGGCCGGTTTTCCGGACCCGGTCCCTGCCTCGTCGGGCTCGTGCGGCTGTCCCATGCGGATGTCCTCCTCGTCGTCGTGGCGCGGTGGGGGGTGGGGGCCCGGCCCGGGGGCCGGGCCCGTGGTGCGGGGCGCCTCACTTGAAGCCGGTGGCCATGTACTGCTTGACGTTGTCCTTGTCGACGACGGCCGAGTAGAGCGTGAGCGAGGCGGGGATCTCGAACTCGGCGAGTCCGCCGATGCCCTTGCCCTGGCCGAGCGCTCGGGCGAGGTCGATCGCGGAGGCGGCCATGGTCGGCGGGTAGAGGACGGTGGCCTTCAGCACGCTGTTGTCGGCGTCGATGGCCTGGAAGGCGGAGAGCGCCCCGGCTCCGCCGACCATGAGGAAGTCGTCGCGTCCGGCCTGCTTGATGGCGCGCAGCGCGCCCACGCCCTGGTCGTCGTCGTGGTTCCACAGGGCGTCGAACTTGGACTGCGCCTGGAGGAGCTGGGCCATCTTGGCCTGCCCGGACTCGACGGTGAACTCGGCGGCCTGCCGGGCGACCTTCTTGATGTTCGGGTAGTTCTTGAGGGCGGCGTCGAAGCCCTGGGTGCGCTGCTTGGTCAGTTCCAGGTTGTCGAGCCCGGCGAGCTCGATGACGCGGGCGTCCTTCTTGTCCTTGAGCTTCTCGCCGATGTAGTGGCCGGCGTTGAGGCCCATGCCGTAGTTGTCACCGCCGATCCAGCAGCGGTACGCCTGCGGGGAGTTGAAGATCCGGTCGAGGTTGATGACGGGGATGCCCGCCCGCATCGCCTGGAGGCCGACCTGGGTGAGGGCCTTGCCGTCGGCGGGCAGGACGACCAGGACGTCGACCTTCTTGTTGATCAGTGTCTCGATCTGGCCGATCTGCGCGGCGGTGTCGTTGGAGCCCTCGGTGATCTCCAGGGTGACGTCCGAGTACTTCTTCGCCCGGCTCTTGGCGTTGTCGTTGATGGCGTTGAGCCAGCCGTGGTCGGCCTGCGGGCCGGCGAAGCCGATGGTGACGTGCTTGCCGGGCTTGTCGTCGGCGGCCGGCTGGCTGTTCGCGGCGGGCTTCTCGTCCTTGGTGTCGTTGCTGGTGCAACCGACGAGGAGGGCACCGGCCGAGGCGGCGGCGGTCCCGAAGAGCAGTCCTCTGCGGCTGGTGTGCCGGGTGGGTTCTGGCATGGCGGTGGACCCTTCTCGTGTCAGGTCGTGCTGGCTGTGCGCCGCTGGACCAGGACCGCGGCGACGATGATCGCGCCCTTGGCGATCTGCTGGACGTCGCTCTGGAGGTTGTTCAGCGCGAAGATGTTGGTGATCGTCGTGAAGATCAGCACGCCGAGCACGGAGCCGGTGATGGTGCCGCGGCCTCCGCTGAGCAGCGTGCCGCCGATGATCGCGGCCGCGATGGCGTCGAGTTCGTAGAGGTTGCCGTTGGTGTTCTGGCCGGATCCGGACAGGATGATCAGCAGGAACGCGGCGATGCCGCAGCACAGTCCGGACAGCAGGTAGAGGTACAGGCGCTGGCGTCGTACGTCGATGCCGGCGAGCCGTGCCGCCTCCGCGTTGCCGCCGACGGCGACCGTGCGGCGCCCGAAGGTGGTGCGGTTGAGGATCAGCCAGCCGATGACGGTGACCACGGCGAAGACCAGTACCAGCGGCGGTATGCCGAGCACGTACGAGTCGCGCTCGCCGAGTTTCAGGATCCCGTCGATGGTGACGATCTGCGTCTTGCCGTCCGTGATCTGGAGGGCCAGACCGCGTGCCGAGGCGAGCATGGCGAGCGTCGCGATGAAGGGGACCATCGCGCCGTAGGCGATGAGCAGTCCGTTGACCAGACCGCAGCCGACGCCGACGAGCACCGCGGTGAACAGGACGCCGGCGAAGCCGTACTCCTGGGTGGCGACGGTCGTCGCCCAGACCGAGGAGAGCGCGACGATCGCGCCGACCGACAGGTCGATGCCGCCGGAGGTGATCACGAAGGTCATGCCGACGGTGACGACACCGATCACGGACGCCTGGGTGAGGACGAGTTGGAGATTGCGGGTGTCGAGGAACTCGTCGGGCTTCGTGATGCCGCCGATGACGATCAGGGCGGCGAGCACGCCGAGGAGCGAGAGGGTGCGGACGTCGGCGCGGGCCGCGAGGGTCCGCCATGATGCGATGCCGTCGGGCGGCGATGTCTTGAGGGTTTCACCGGGCCGGGGCGGTGACGCGGGCTGCGTCATGATGTCCCTTCCATGACGAGGTCGAGTACGCGGTGTTCGTCGAGCTCCTGGGCGGGGGCCGTGTGCACGACGCGTCCCTCTCGGAGCACCAGCACACGGTCGGCGAGTCCCAGGACCTCGGGTACTTCGCTGGAGACCAGCAGGACGGCGAGGCCTTCGTCGGCGAGCCGGCGGATGACCGCGTACAGCTCGGCGCGGGCTCCGACGTCGACTCCCCGGGTGGGTTCGTCCAGCAGCAGCACCCGGCAGCCGCGCAGCAGCCAGCGCGCCAGGACCGCCTTCTGCTGGTTGCCGCCCGAGAGGGTCCGCACCGGCACCGAGGGGTTGTCGGGGCGCAGCGACAGTTCGCGGGTCGCCGCCCGGGCCGCGCCGCGCTCGGCACGCCGGTCGATCCAGCCGCCGTGCGCGAAGCGGGACATGGAGGAGACCGAGACGTTGCGGGTGACGGACTCCAGCATCAGCAGGGCCTGTGCCTTGCGCTCCTCGGGGGCGAGACCGAGTCCGGCCCGGACGGCCGCGCGTACGCTGCCGGGGCGCAGGGGCCGTCCGTCGACGCTGATCCGCCCGGCCGTCGGCCTGCGGGCTCCGTAGATCGTCTCCAGGATCTCGGAGCGTCCGGAGCCGACGAGTCCGGCCAGGCCGACGATCTCGCCGGGGCGCAGGTCGAGGTCCAGTGACTCGAACTCCCCCTCGCGGGCCAGCCCTTGGACCGTGAGGACGGGGTCGCCGGGGGGCCGTGTGGAGGGGCGGTCGGGGAAGACGTACTCGACGTTGCGGCCCGTCATCAGGGCCACGACCTCACTGGTCGGGGTCGACTTGGCGGGCAGTCCGCCGGCCACGGCACGTCCGTCCTTCAGGACGGTCACGCGGTCGCCGATGCGGCGGATCTCCTCCAGGCGGTGCGAGATGTAGACGACGGCGACGCCTTCCGCGGTCAGGTCGCCGACGATGCGGAAGAGGTTGTCGACCTCGTCGGGGTCGAGCGCGGCGGACGGTTCATCCATGACGATGAGCCGCACGTCATGGGACAGCGCCCGCGCCATGGAGACGATCTGCTGCTGTGCCGCCGACAACTCGCCGACCAGCCGTGCCGGATCGATCTCCGGGTGGCCGAGTCGCTTGAGCAGCGCGGCGGTCGACGACCGCGCCGCCTTTCCCCGTACGACGAAGCCCGCGCTGGTGGGTTCGTGTCCGAGGTGGACGTTCTCGGCCACCGACAGGCCTTCCACCAGGTCGAGTTCCTGGTAGATGGTGGCGATGCCGAGGCGCATGGCCGCGATCGGGGACTTGAGGGTGACGGGTGCGCCGCGCCAGCCGATGGTGCCGTCGTCGGGCTGGTGGGCGCCCGCCAGCACCTTGATGAGGGTGGACTTCCCGGCACCGTTCTGGCCGAGCAGGCAGTGCACTTCGCCGGCCTGGACGTCGAGGTCGACTCCGTCGAGGGCCCGGACTCCGGGGAACGACTTGGTGATGCCGGACATGGTGAGCAGCGGTGGTTCTGGTGCCATGACGGTTCCCCTTGGCGGGCGTGCGGACCGGTTTCAGGGCGTGACGTGTGCGAGCAAGCGCTTTCAGGCAGGGCAGGGCGAAGCAAGGCTCTGTACTGGTGACACGTGCCGATGGTGCGGCTGGTGACGCGTGCTGGTGTGGTGGGCTACGCGGGTGAGAACAGGTGGTCGCTGATGAGCCGGGCCGCGCCGATGACTCCGGCGGTGGGCCCCAACTCGCCGAGGACGATGGGGAGGTTGCCGGTCGCGAGGGGAAGCGACTGGCGGTAGACCTGGGTGCGGATCGCGGCGAGCAGGGTGTGGCCGAGACCCGTCACCCCGCCGCCGATCACCACCAGGCCCGGGTTGAAGAAGCTGACCAGGCCGGCGATGACCTGGCCGGTGCGGTTGCCGCCCTCGCGGATCAGGTCGAGCGCGGTGGCGTCGCCCGCGGCGGCCGCGGCGGCGACGTCGACGGCGCTCAGTGCGCCGTTCGTCTCCAGTCGTGCGGCGAGCTCCGCCGAGAGGCCCTGTTGGGCCGCCTCGACGGCGTCGCGGGCGAGCGCGGCGCCGCTGAAGTGTGCCTCCAGACAACCGCGGTTGCCGCAGGCGCACGGACGGCCGTCGGGTACGGCCTGGATGTGGCCGATGTCGCCGGCGCTGCCCGTCGCACCGCGGTGGACCTCGCCGCCGACGACGATGCCGCAGCCGATGCCGGTACCGATCTTGACGCAGAGGAAGTCGCCCACGGAGCGTGCGACGCCCGCGTGCTGCTCCCCCATGGCCATCAGGTTCACGTCGTTGTCGACCATGACCGGGCAGCCGAGTTCCTGGCTGAGTGCCTCGCGGACCGGAAAGCCGTCCCAGCCGGGCATGATCGGCGGGGCGACCGGGACACCCTCGGGGAAGCGGACCGGTCCGGGGACGCCGATGCCGGCGCCGTCGAACCCTTCCGCGAGCCCCGAGGCGCGCAACTTGGCCGCCATGGACAGGACTTGCTCGAAGACCGCGACCGGGCCCTCGCGGACGTCCATGGGCTGGTTGATGTGCCCCAGGACCTCCAGCTCGGCGTTGGTGACGGCCACGTCGATCGAGGTGGCGCCGATGTCGACGCCGAGGAAGCGCAGTGCCGGTGCGAGCCGGATGTTGTGGGACCGGCGGCCACCGCGGGATGCGGCGAGTCCGTCGGCCACCACGAGCCCGGTCTCCAGGAGCCGTTCCACCTCGACGGCCAGCTTCGACCGGGAGAGGTCGATCTGATCCCCGAGCTGGGCGCGGGAGTTGGGCCCTCCGTCACGCAGCAGGCGCAACAGGCGAGCCTGGTGCGCGTTGGCAGGTCGTGCCGTCATACGTCTCACGAGCCCCTCCCCGCCTCAATCGGCCTGCGTCCGTCGCGATCCGGCCAACTTCGCCGGTCTCGCTTTCGAGGGGAACGTAGCAGTGGCTGCCGGGAGTGGGAAGAAGTCACGCACGAATTGCTCTCAACTTTTTCCACTGACAGGACAAAGCGGAGGCTGCCGACAGCACATGGGCGCGCCCCCTGGCCGGCACCAGGCGGTGTCTGAGAGGGGGAGTTCAGGGGAACTCCGCCTGGTGGCCGGGGTGTTGGAGGCGGCCTCATGGACGTGACGACCCGGACGGAGCGACGCGGCGCGGAACACCTTGGGGGCGGCGCGCTGGACCGCCCCGCAGGAGCCTGGGGCGCACTCGCGGTCTTCAACGGGGCTGAGGTGTGAGGCTGTTGACGCGGCCGGGCGGATCGGAGCCGGATGCCGCGGGGGCGGGAGCCCGGGGGCGCGCCGATGGGCGCCGGGCAAGGGGCGCGGCGACGAACGCCGGCCACGGGAGCGAGCCGCCTTCCGGGCGGCGGCCCGCCACCGCCCGAACCCCGCGGACCACGGCCGGCCGCCACGCAGGCCATCACCTCGGGGGCGTCGTAGAGACGTTGGGGCCGGACGGGCCTGAGGCGGATGTCACGTAACCCGCCATCTCAGTGGTGGCGCAAAGCCGTTGAGGCCGGACCGACCGAAGTCGGCCACCGCGCGAGCCTCACCTCGACGGCGCCGTACGGCCGCCGGCGCCGCACAGCCGTCGGAGCCGGACGGACCGCGGCCGGACGCCACGCGCACCCTCGACTCGGCGGCGACGTACGGCTGTCGGAGCCGCCTGGGCCGAAGGCGCGGCCGGGCGGTGCGGACGTCCCGAGGGCGCGCCCGTCGTCCCGCCCGGCTCCGGGCGGGCTCCGGGCGGCTCCGGGCGGGCCGAGCTACTTCTCCCGCTCGTGGTACGTCTTGCGCGTGTGCTCCGTGTGCGTGCGCATGACCTGAGTGGCGCGCGGCTCGTCACGGTCGGCGATCGCCGCGATGAGGTCACGGTGCTCGATCCAGGACTGCCGGCCGCGCTGCCGGGCGACCGGCGTGTAGTACCAGCGGACGCGCCGGTCGACCTGCGCGGCCAGCTCGGCGAGAACGGTGTTGCCGGCGAGCTCCATCACCTTCGCGTGGAAACGGGCGTTCATCGCGACCGCGCCGTCCACGTCGTCCGCGGAGACTGCGCGCTCGCCCTCCGCGCACAGCTCCTCCAGGGCGGCGATACCGGCGCTCCCCGCGTTGGCGGCGGCGAGGCGCGCCGCCTCGGCCTCCAGCAGCGTACGCACGGTGAGGAGTTGGTCGGCCTCCTCCTCCGTCGGCTCGTGCACGAACGCGCCCTGGGCGGGACGCAGGTCGACCCACCCCTCGGTGTTCAGCCGCTGCAATGCCTCACGCACCGGCTGGCGGGAGACCCCGAGGTGCCCGGCGAGTTCGCTCTCGACCAGGTGCTGGCCCGGCTGGAGGGCACGGGTGGTGATGAGTTCGAGCAGCGCCTCGTAGACGCGGTCGCGCAACGGGCCGGGCCGTTCCAGCTTGGGCACCGACCCTTGCGGCAGTCCGGTCGACAACATCACGGTCCCCCTCCTGAGGCAGCGGCGGGTGCGGCAGCCGACAACCGGTGCCACCGGTCGGCCGGAGCCGGGAGCCGACGCCACCGGAAAGCCAGTATGAATTGTCTTTCGTCTACAGTCTACGGCGCACAATGGCCAGGGAGAACGGGAGTTGGACTCGTCACACCGGGATGTCCGCGCACGTCAGGGGCAGCGCACGACCTGCCCGGCGTACGACAGGTTTCCGCCGAACCCGAAGAGCAGAACCGGATCCCCGCTGCGGATCTCGCCGCGTTCGACGAGCTTGGAGAAGGCGAGCGGGATGCTCGCGGCGGAGGTGTTGCCGGATTCGGTGACATCGCGCGCGACGACCGCGTTCACGGCGCCGATCTTCTCGGCGAGGGGCTCGATGATGCGCAGGTTCGCCTGGTGCAGGACGACTCCGGCGAGGTCCTGCGGGGCGAGACCGGCCCGCTCGCACGCCCTCCGGGCGATCGGCGGCAGCTGGGTGGTGGCCCAGCGGTAGACGCTCTGCCCCTCCTGGGCGAACCGGGCGGGCGTGCCCTCGATGCGTACCGCGTGCCCCATCTCGGGCACCGATCCCCACAGTACGGGCCCGATGCCGCTCTCGTCGGCGGCCTCGACGACCGCGGCGCCGGCACCGTCCCCGACCAGCACGCACGTCGTGCGGTCGGTCCAGTCCGTCACGTCGGTCATCTTGTCGGCGCCGATGACCAGGGCCCGGGTCGCGGCACCGGCGCGCACGGCGTGGTCGGCGGTGGCGAGGGCGTGCGTGAAGCCGGCGCAGACGACGTTCACGTCCATGGCGGCCGGGGACGGCACGCCGAGGCGGGCGGCGACGCGGGCCGCCATGTTCGGGGAGCGGTCGACGGCCGTGGACGTGGCGACGAGGACCAGGTCGATGTCGCCGGGGGTCAGGCCGGCCGCCGCGAGCGCCTTGGCCGCGGCGTGCGCGGCCAGCTCGTCGACCGGTTCGTCGGGGCCCGCGACATGGCGCGTGCGGATGCCCACCCGGCTCCTGATCCACTCGTCGCTGGTGTCGACCATGCCCGCCAGGTCCTCATTGGTGAGCACCTTGGCGGGCTGGTAGTGGCCGACGGCGGCGATCCGTGAGCCGTTCATGGGTGGTCCCCCTCGTTGCCTTGGGTAGCGGGATCCACCAGTCTGATCAGTGACTCACGGGTACGAGGGCAGGTGATGCCACAGGAATGCGGCGCCAGGCTTGTCGGCTTCTGTCAGCACTCCCGCACGGCGTCGGTGCCGACAGCCCCACACAGGGTCACCGGCCGGCACGGGCTCCGGCGGTCATCCCGTGAACAGCTGGGTCGCCTTCTGGGTCAGTTCGTACAGCCCGTAGCCGAACGGGATCCCCACCCACAGCCAGGCGAGGGCGATCAGCGCGCGGCGGCTAGGCGGACTGCTGGGGCTGGACGGAGTCGTCATCGGCGGCCTCCCTCGGTGCGGGGATGTGATGGCGGGCGTGCACGGGGCGGACCAGTTCGTTGGCGACGAAGCCGACGGCCAGCAGCCCGATCATGATCAGGAACGACGTGCCGTAGAGCGAGGAGCCGTGCTTGCCGGCCTCCTCCTGTCGGTCCGCGATCCAGTTGACGATCAGCGGGCCGAGGACGCCCGCCGTGGACCACGCGGTGAGCAGTCGGCCGTGGATCGCCCCGACCTGGTAGGTGCCGAAGAGATCCTTCAGATAGGCGGGGACGGTCGCGAAGCCGCCGCCGTAGAAGGAGAGGATCACCAGTGCGCAGAGGATGAACAACGGCTTCGACGAGTCGCCGAACCAGGCGATGAGCGCGTACATCAGCGCTCCCACGCCGAGGTAGACGCGGTAGATGTTCTTGCGCCCGATGAGGTCGGACGTCGAGGACCAGCCGATGCGGCCCGCCATGTTCGCCGCCGAGAGCAGCGCGACGAATCCCGCGGCCGCGGACGCGGACACCGGGGTGGACGTGTCCGCGAAGAAGTCCGTGATCATCGGGGCGGCCTTCTCCAGGATGCCGATGCCGGCGGTCACGTTCATGCACAGCACGAGCCACAGACACCAGAACTGAGGGGTGCGCACCGCGTTGCGGGCCGAGACCTGCACGCCGTCGAGCGCGCTCGGACCGGACGCGGCGGGCTTCTCACCGCGCGGGACCCGCACCAGCAGCACGCCGAGCGACATGAAGACGGCGTACACCAGTCCGTGCACGAGGAAGGCGAGCGCGATCCCGGAGGAGTCGGACCCGAACGACTTGAGCATCTGTGTGGACCACGGCGAGGCGATCAGCGCGCCGCCGCCGAAGCCCATGATGGCGATGCCGGTGGCCATGCCGGGCCTGTCCGGGAACCACTTGATCAGGGTCGAGACGGGCGAGATGTAGCCGATGCCGAGGCCGATCCCGCCGACGAAGCCGTAGCCGAGCACGATCAGCCAGTACTGCTCGGTGGCGGCGCCCAGTGCCGAGATCAGGAACCCGGAGGAGAAGCAGACGAGGGCGACCGTCATGGCCCAGCGCGGCCCGTTGCGCTCGACGAGCGTGCCGCCGAACGCGGCCGACAGGCCGAGCATGACGATGCCGAGCTGGAAGGGGAGCGCGCTCTGGGTGCCGCTGAGGCCGAGCGCGGATTCGAGTGGCGGCTTGAAGACGCTCCAGGCGTACGCCTGGCCGATGGCGAGGTGGACCGACAGTGCGGCCGGCGGGACGAGCCAGCGGCTCCAGCCGGGCGGTGCGACAGGGGGACTCATGATCCGGGACGATAGAAAGCGGTACCGGAGTTGGGAACCCGCGCGGCGTGAATCGGTCGACCGTATGCGGTGAGCGGTATGCCACGCGCGACGAGCGGTCGTCCACGCCGGACGAACGGCTTCCGCCCGGCCGGATCCCGCCCCCTCGCTCCCCGCGATCGCGGGCCGGTCACCGCCCGCGGAAGGTCACCGGCATGCCTCGCGGTGGACGCCGCCTCCCGCTGGACGCCGGTTCCCCGGTCCCGGACGAAGTGCCCCTGACGGGACGGGCGTCCCCGAGCGCGAACGGCCCGCCCTCCGGGGGCGGAGCCTGCACACGCCGCAGGGCAGCAGAGATGCCCTGTGACCCGACGGTGCCGCCCGCGCCGTCGCAGGCGGATGCGCGCGGCAAGGCTGCGGCTCAGCCGGGGCGGAACACCTGGGCCGGTCCCTCAGAGGTGTCGATCACTTCCGGTTGCGTCGTCCTCGCCGGCTCGTAGTGCGTCCCGAGGACGGTGATCCCGTCGCGCACGACCGTGAGGGGCAGCGGTCGCGTACGGCCGTCGGCGGGACCGCCGACGAAGGTGACCAGCACGGTGATCGAGGCGGGATCCATGGACGGTTGCGCCTCGGGCGTCTTCACCGGCACACGGGGTACGGGGCTCGTGGCGTCACGCGGTGCCGGGCTCGTGACGTCGTGGGGCTCCGCGGTCGCGGCGTCGCGCGGTACCGGGCTCGCGACGTCGCCGTCGGTGGCGCCGGCCCGCGCGCCCGCGGCGCCGCACCCCGTCACGGCCAGCAGCACCACGACACTTCCGAAGGCCCTCAGTGATCGCACCCGGACAGTGTGCCGTCGCCCGCAGCCCGCACCAAGCGATGTCACGATCTTGAGATGTGGGACGGTTCCGCACCCCGCGCCTTCGCACCAGGGCGAAGGCACCACCGCCCCGGCGAAGGCCCCCTCGAAAGTCGCGACCCGGTCGCCATGGCACCGCGCACCCCCGAACCACGCCCGGCCGCCCCGTCCTTGGCCCCTCGGACAAGTCCTGCCCAGGTGCTGCGCGAAGTCTTGCTGCCCCAACCTCCATACTGTAGACAATATTTCGTCGACAGAGTTCGGCAGTTCCTCGGTACCCTCGACCGAACGGAGCGAGCCACCGTGAAAGTCGCAGTTCTCGGCGCCGGTGCGATCGGCGCCTACGTCGGCGCCGCGCTGCACCGTGCGGGCGCCGACGTGCATCTCATCGCCCGTGGACCGCACCTCGCGGCCATGAGGCAGCACGGAGTCCAAGTCCTCAGCCCGCGCGGCGACTTCACCGCGCGTGCCCACGCCACCGACGACCCGGCCCAGGTGGGTCCGGTCGACTACGTCCTGCTGGGTCTGAAGGCGAACTCGTACGCGGCGTGCGGGCCGCTGATCGAGCCGCTGCTGCACGACACCACGGCGGTCATCGCCGCCCAGAACGGCATCCCCTGGTGGTACTTCCACCGGCACGGCGGCCCGCACGACGGCCACCGCGTCGAGAGCGTGGACCCCGGCGGCGCGGTCAGTGCGGTGCTCGCGCCCGAACGGGCCATCGGCTGCGTGGTGTACGCGGCGACCGAACTGGCCGGCCCGGGCGTCGTACGCCACCTCGAAGGCACCCGGTTCTCCATCGGCGAGCCCGACCGGTCGGTCTCCGATCGGTGCACGGCGTTCAGCGAGGCCATGCAGGCGGGCGGTCTCAAGTGCCCCGTCGAGCAGGACCTGCGCAACGACATCTGGCTCAAGCTGCTGGGCAACATCTCCTTCAACCCGATCAGCGCACTGGCCCGCGCCACGATGCGGCAGATGTGCCTGCACGGCGGCACCCGCAAGGTCATCGAGATCATGATGACCGAGACGCTCGCGGTGGCCGAGGCCCTCGGCTGCAAGGTCGGCGTCTCCATCGAACGGCGCCTCGCCGGCGCCGAGCGGGTGGGCGACCACCGCACGTCCACGCTCCAGGACCTGGAGCGCGGCAAGCCGCTCGAACTCGACGTACTCCTCGCGGCCGTCGTCGAGTTGGCGGAGATCACCGATGTCCCGGTGCCCACGCTCCGCACCGTCCACGCCATTTCGGACCTGCTCGCATTGAGGACCGCCGCATGAGGAAACGACAGCCGAAGACGTACGCCCGGCTCACGCATCCGCTGGTGAGGGACTCACGCGACGAGCCCTTCCGGCGGGCCACCTGGGACGAGGCACTGACCCGCGCGGCCGCAGGACTGGGGGCCGCACGCGGCGCCTTCGGCATGTTCTCCTGCGCCCGCGCGACCAACGAGATGAACTACGTGGCGCAGAAGTTCGCCCGGGTCGTCATGGGCACGAACAACGTGGATTCCTGCAACCGCACCTGTCACGCCCCGAGTGTCGCCGGACTCTCGGCGGCCTTCGGTTCGGGCGGCGGGACGTCGTCGTACGAGGAGGTCGAGCACACCGACCTCATCGTGATGTGGGGCTCCAACGCACGGTTCGCGCACCCGATCTTCTTCCAGCACGTCCTGCGGGGGATCAGGAACGGCGCCCGCATGTACGCGGTCGACCCGCGCCGCACCTCGACGGCCGAGTGGGCGGAGAGCTGGCTCGGGCTGAACGTGGGCACGGACATCCCGATGGCGCACGCGATCGGCCGGGAGATCATCCACGCGGGCCTCGCCAACCGGGCGTTCGTCGAGCGGGCGACGAGCGGCTTCGAGGAGTACCGGCAACTCGTCGAGCCGTGGACGCTGTCGCTCGCCGAGAAGGTGACCGGTGTACCGGCGGCGGCCATCAGGGAGTTGGCGCACGCCTACGCCCGCGCCGAGCGGGCCCAGCTGTGCTGGACGCTCGGCATCACCGAGCACCACAACGGCACGGACAACGTGCGCGCGCTCATCAACCTGTCGCTGCTGACCGGACACGTGGGCCGGTACGGCTCCGGGCTCCAGCCGCTGCGCGGCCAGAACAATGTGCAGGGCGGCGGCGACATGGGCGCCATCCCCAACCGGCTGCCCGGCTTCCAGGACATCCTCGACCCGCCGACGCGGCTGAAGTTCGAGACCGCCTGGGACACCGTCATCCAGCCGCACTACGGGCTGAACCTGACGGAGATGTTCGAGGCGATGGAGGAGCGCACACTCAAGGCCGTCTACTGCATCGGCGAGAACCCCGCGCAGTCGGAGGCCGACAGCGAGCAGGCGGTGCGCCGGCTGCGCGCCCTCGACTTCCTCGTCGTCCAGGACATCTTCCTCACGAAGACGGCCCAGTTGGCGGACGTGGTGCTGCCCGCGACCGCCGGCTGGGCGGAGACCGACGGCACGACCACCAACAGCGAGCGGCGGGTCCAGCGGGTCCGCGCGGCGGTCACCCCGCCCGGTGAGGCCCGCGAGGACATCGACATCATCTGCGACCTCGCCGCCCGCCTGGGACACGACTGGAAGTACGCCGACGCGGAAGCCGTCTGGAACGAGCTGCGGTCGGTGTCGCCGGACCACTACGGGATGACGTACGAGCGGCTGGAGGAGCACCAGGGCATCCAGTGGCCCTGCCCTGACGTCGAGCGGCTCGAACCGACCTATCTGCACGGCCGGTTGTGGGAGTCCGACCCGGCCGACCGCGGACGGCTCGCGCCGTTCGGGCTGGTGCAGCACGACCCGCCGGTGGACCTGACGGACGAGGAGTACCCGATCCGGCTCACCACCGGGCGCCGGCTCGACTCGTACAACACCGGCGTGCAGAGCGGTGGTTTCGCCTCACCGCTGCGCCGCGGCGAGTACGTGGAGCTGTGCCCGGAGGACGCCGAGCGCTACGGGGTCGTGGTGGGCGAGGAGGTCCGGGTCTCCTCGCGCCGCGGGACGGTGCTGGCACCGGTGTGGATCGACACCGCGCTGCGACCCGGTCTCGCCTTCATGACCATGCATTTCCCCGACGAGGTGGACACCAACCAGCTGACGATCGAGGCGAACTGCCCGATCGCCGGCACCGCGGAGTTCAAGGCCTCGGCGATCCGGATCGAGAAGCTGCCGGCCCCGATTCAAGTGAGGTGACGTGGTGGACCTGCACTTCGGCGACAGCAAGCCGACGGACGAGGAACGGGCGGCGGTCGACGCGCTGCTCGGCCCTCCGCAGTCCTCGTGGGAGGGCGCCGACCGCAGCGATGCCGATCTCCGGTGGGCGCGCGGCGGCCGGGAGGCCAGGGAGCGCCGCGACCTGCTGTTGCCGGGGCTGCACGCCCTGAACGACCGGATCGGCTGGATCAGCGAGGGCGCGCTCGACTACCTGTGCCGCCGGCTGACCGTGCCGCCCGCGGAGGCGTACGGGGTCGCGACGTTCTACGCGATGTTCTCGGTGCGTCCGCGGCCCGCGACCGTGCTGCACGTGTGCACGGACCTCGCGTGCGCGGCCGCCGGCGCCGCGGACCTGTGCGCCGGGGTCGAGGCCCGGCTCGGGGCCGGCAGCGGTGTCGCGGTGGAGCGCAGTCCCTGCCTCGGCCTGTGCGAGCGCGCTCCGGCCGCGCTCGCGATCAGGGCCGGGGATCCGGTCCGCACGGCGGTGTCGGCACCGACCACCGTCGAGCGGGCGGTGGCCGCGGGCGGCGCGCCCGGCTCGGCGGACGACGAGCCGCCCGCGGTCATGGCCGTCCCCCAGGCGGGCGACCCTTCACTGGTGCTCTTGAGCCGGGTCGGCGTGGTGGACCCGGCCGACCTCGACGACTACCGGGCGCACGGCGGGTACACCGCGCTGCGCCGGGCGTTCGCGATCGGCCCCGCCGCGGTGATCCGCGAGGTGACGGACGCGGGCCTGGTCGGGCGCGGCGGCGCCGCCTTCCCCACCGGCCGCAAGTGGCAGGCCACGGCGTCCCAGCCCGACCATCCGCACTACCTGGTGTGCAACGCCGACGAGTCCGAGCCCGGCACCTTCAAGGACCGGGTGCTCATGGAGGGCGACCCGTACGCGCTCGTGGAGGCGATGACCGTCGCGGCGTACGCGGTCGGCGCGCACCAGGGCTATCTGTACCTGCGCGGCGAGTACCCGCGCGCGCTGCGCCGGATGGAGCACGCCATCGGGCAGGCACGCGCCCGGGGTCTGCTCGGCGACGACGTCCTCGGGCAGGGCTACGCCTTCGACATCGAGATCCGGCGGGGCGCGGGCGCGTACATCTGCGGTGAGGAGACCGCCCTGTTCAACTCGATCGAGGGCTACCGGGGAGAGCCCCGGTCGAAGCCGCCGTTCCCGGTGGAGAAGGGGCTGTTCGGCAAGCCGACGGTGGAGAACAACGTCGAGACGCTGGTGAACGTGCTGCCCGTCCTCACGATGGGGGCTCCCGCGTACGCGGCGATCGGCACGGCCGGCTCCACCGGCCCGAAGCTGTACTGCGTGTCGGGCAGCGTGGACCGGCCCGGCGTCTACGAACTGCCGTTCGGTGCCACGCTGGGCGAGCTGCTCGAACGGGCGGGGGTGCGCGAGCGGCTGCGGGCGGTCCTGCTGGGCGGTGCGGCGGGCGGCTTCGTACGGCCGGACGAGCTCGGCATCCCGCTCACCTTCGAAGGCACCAGGGAGGCGGGCACCACCCTCGGCTCGGGTGTGGTCATGGCGTTCGACGACACGGTCCCGCTGCCCCGGCTGCTGCTGCGGATCGCCGAGTTCTTCCGTGACGAGTCGTGCGGGCAGTGCGTGCCCTGCCGGGTGGGGACCGTACGCCAGGAGGAGGCGCTGCACCGGATCGCGGAGCGCACCGGAGCGGCCGCCGCCGACGACATCGCTCTGCTGCGCGAGGTGGGCCGCGCCATGCGGGACGCCTCGATCTGCGGTCTGGGACAGACCGCGTGGAACGCCGTGGAGTCCGCCATCGACCGTCTGGGGGCGTACGAATGACAGCAATCGACCGGGCGGAGGCCGCCGCATGATGACCGCAATGGACCGGACGGAGGCCGCCGCATGACCGTGGTACCGCTGGGAGTGCCCCGCCGGCTGATCGAGTTCACGCTGGACGGGCAGGAGGCCCGGGTGCCGGAGGGCTCGACGATCCTCGACGCCTGCCGGGCCGCGGGCAAGGACGTACCGACGCTGTGCCAGGGCGACACCCTGACACCCAAGAACGCGTGCCGGGTGTGCGTCGTCGAGGTGGAGGGCGCACGCACGCTCGTCCCGGCCTGCTCGCGCCGGGCGGAGGCGGGCATGGAGGTGCGCACGGACACCGAGCGTGCCCGGCACAGCCGCAAAGTTGTCCTGGAACTGCTGGCCTCCTCGGTCGACCTGTCGACGACTCCGCGGGCCGCCGAGTGGATCAAGGAGTACGAGGCGAAGCCGGACCGCTTCGGCCCGGACGCGGCCCGGGTGAACGAGGAACCGAGGGTCGACAACGACCTGTACGTCCGGGACTACGACAAGTGCATCCTCTGCTACAAGTGCGTGGACGCCTGCGGCGACCAGTGGCAGAACACCTTCGCCATCTCCGTCGCCGGTCGCGGCTTCGACGCCCGGATCGCCGTGGAGCACGACGCGCCGCTCACGGATTCGGCCTGCGTGTACTGCGGCAACTGCATCGAGGTGTGCCCCACGGGGGCGTTGTCCTTCAAGTCGGAGTTCGACATGCGCGCGGCGGGTACGTGGGACGAGTCGGCGCAGACCGAGACGACCACGGTGTGCGCCTACTGCGGAGTGGGCTGCAACCTCACCCTGCACGTGCAGGACAATGAGATCGTGAAGGTCACCTCCCCGCACGACAACCCGGTGACCCACGGCAACCTCTGCATCAAGGGCCGCTTCGGCTACCAGCACGTACAGAACCGGGACTGATCAGGACATGGGACGAGTCACGGAACGACGCAAGGTGATCCGCATCCGGGACGGGGCCGTGAGCACCCGCCCGGACACCCTCGTGGCGGAGGAACCCCTGGAGATCCGCCTCAACGGCAAGCCGCTCGCCATCACCATGCGCACCCCGGGCGACGACTTCGCCCTGGCGGCGGGCTTTCTCGTCAGCGAGGGGGTGCTGGGCAGCGCGGACGAGCTCCAGAACATCGTGTACTGCGCGGGCGCGACCGTGGACGGCTCGAACAGCTACAACGTGGTCGACGTGCGGACGGCGCCCGGCGTCGTCCTCCCGGACATCACGCTCGAACGGAACGTGTACACGACGTCCTCCTGCGGCCTGTGCGGCAAGGCCAGCCTGGACGCGGTCCGCACGACGGCCCGCTGGACGATCGACGACACTCCCCCGGTGCGGCTGGAGCCCGAGCTGCTCGCGAGCCTCCCCGACCGGCTGCGGGCGGCCCAGCGGGTCTTCGACCGGACCGGGGGCCTGCACGCGGCCGCGCTGTTCTCGCCGGAGGGCGAGCTGCTCGACGTGCGGGAGGACGTCGGCCGGCACAACGCGGTCGACAAGCTGGTGGGTCGCGCGCTGCAGAGCGGCTCGCTGCCGCTGTCCCGGACGGTCCTGCTGGTGTCCGGACGGGCGTCCTTCGAGCTGGCGCAGAAGGCGGTGATGGCGGGCATTCCGGTGCTCGCGGCGGTGTCGGCGCCGTCGTCCCTGGCGGTCGACCTGGCCGCGGAGGCGGGCCTGACCCTGGTCGGCTTCCTGCGCGGCGCCTCCATGAACGTGTACGCGGGCGAGCACCGCATCGCCCTGCGGGCCGCGGCCGCCCAGGGCTGACCGGCTCCCCGCGACACGGCGGCGGGGCCCCGAACGGCGGGGAGCGCCCCCTGCGCCGGAGGGGCCCCGTCTTTCCCGCGCCGCCGTGCCGAGGGGCCCGTCGCGTTCGCGCCCTGCCCCGGAGGCCCCGGGGCGTCCGGGCCGCAGGGCCGGTGCCGTACGCGCCCAGGGCCCGGGCCGTCCGCGCCGGTGGGCCCGCCGGGGTCAGGAGGTCTGCCCCGTCCCCGCCGGGCCTCAGCGCTGCGCGAAGCGGACCTCGGCCGCCGTCACGACCGTGCCGAGGCGCGGGAAGTCGAGACGGACGGAGGCGTCGTGCTCGGGGGCGGTGAACGCGGCCATCGCGTCCTCGACGAAGACGAGGTCGTAGCCGAGGTCTGCGGCGGCACGGGCGGTCGACTCGACACCGAGGTTGGTGGCGATACCCCCGAACACCAGCGTGGAGACGCCGTGGGCCCGCAGCCGCTCGTCGAGGCCGGTGCCCTGGAAGCCGCCGATGGTCCGCTTCACGATCTCGATGTCGCCCGGTGCCGCGAGGCCCGCCACGAGTCCGCTGCCCGGCGGCTGTTCGGGGACCCCGGGCCGCTCCACGCGGATCAGCACGACGGGTGCCCCCACCGCGCGGAAGGCGGCCGCCATGTCCTCGGACGTGGTGAGCACGTCGGTGCCCTTGTGGGGTTCCAGGGGCAACGCCACGATGCGGTCCATCAGGTCGACGAGGACGAGGGCGGTGCGCGCCGGGTCGAGGGCGAGACGGGGTTCGGCTTCGGGTGCGGTCATGACGGAACGTTAGCCCGCGTCACCCGTCCGTACCGGAAATCCGGATCAACAGGCCCATGAACTGCTCCCGTTCGGACGCGGACAAGGGGGCCATCAGGACGTCGTTGGCCTCCAGGGCCGCCGTCTCGCAGCTGCGGAGCACCCGTTCCCCCTCGGCGGTGAGGGAGACCGCGTTCTTGCGGCGGTCCCCGGGGTCGGGTGCGCGGACGACCAGGCCGGCCGCCTGAAGGTCGTTCAGGACACCGACCAGGTCCTTGGGGTCGAGGCCGATCGAGCGGCCGAGCTCGGCCTGGGCGACGGGGCCGAGGTCGGCGACGGCGGACAGCACCACGTGGTGCCACATCTTCATGCCTTCGGCGGCCAGCGCCTCCGCGACGAGGGCGCGGCCACGGGCGGCGGCGCGGCCGAGGAGCCAGCTGGGGAGCGCGCGGATCGCGGGCAGGGGGGCGGACATGCGGTCAGGTTAGCGAAAAAGCCGTTGGACTTCCCAACGAATGTCGCTATACCGTTGGGACTCCCAACGATTTTCGTGGGTGCTCCTCGATGTCCCACGACCGCTCCGATCCCTGGAGGTGCGATGCGTCGCGTCCGCTACGAGCACACCGGTGGCCCGCTGTTCCTGGAGGAGGTCCCCGAACCCGTCGCCGGACCGGGCGAACTGCAGGTGCGCACCGAGGCCATCGGGGTGACCCTGCCGGTGGTGCGCAAGGTGACCGAGGCGGCCGAGCCGATCCCGCTCGGCGGCGAGGTCGCCGGCGAAGTGGTCGCCGTCGGCGAGGGCGTCACCCGCTTCCGGACGGGCGACCGCGTCACCGGGCTCGGCTTCGGGCACGCCTACGCCGATCTCACCCTTCTGCACGAGTCCATGGCCTCGCCGATACCCGACGGCGCGGGCGCCGTCGACGCCGTGGCGCTCGTCCGCAGCGGTCTGGTCGCGCTGGGCGCCCTGGAGGCGGCGCGCCCCGTCCCGGGCGAGTCGGCACTCGTCACGGCGGCGGCGAGCGGGATCGGCCATTTGGCGGTACAGCTGGCCCGGCTGCGCGGGGCCTCGCGCGTCGTCGGAGCGGTGTCCGGGTCCGGCAAGACGGCGTTCGTGCGCGCGCTCGGCGCCGACGAGGTCGTCACGTACTACACCGACGGCTGGGGCGCCCCCGTCGACTACGCGCTCGACGCCGTCGGCGGGGATCTGCTGACCCCGGCGATCGGGGCCCTCGCCCCGGGCGGACGCCTCGTCGCGTACAGCTCGGGCGGCGGAACCGTGCGCGCCCACGACCTGCTGGTGGGCGCCAGGTCGGTGACCGGCTTTCAGATGGCGCGGTTCGCCCGCGAGGATCCCGAGCGGTACGAGCGGTGGCGTCAGGAGCTGTGGCGGCTGTTCACGCAGGGTGCTCTCCGGCCCGCCGTGCACGGGGAGTTCACGCTGGAGGACGCCGCTTCGGCGCACGCGGCGATCGAGTCGCGCGGCAACCTCGGCAAGGTGGTCCTGCGCCCCTGAGCTGCACAGGGCGGAGCCGCCCCGGCGCCCCGCGCCCGCACCGGCGTGCGCCCGGTGGGCACACCGGGCGCACGGCGGCACGGACGGGCTCGGTGACGTTCCGTCACCACCCGTCCGAGCTATCGGACGCCGTACGCACATCCTCGTACGCCCGTGCTCGTTACTCCTGGCGAATTCCATCGGGCCTCGTCCGCGCGGCCCGTCGTCCAGGTAGGAGGCGTTTACTTGGATGCCGGCACCACTCTGTTCGGCTCGCTGCTCGCCTGCGCGGGCGCGCTGGGCGCGGCCCTCGTGGCGTATCTGGGAAAGCGGGGCGAGAACGCCCTGACCGGCTACTCCAGTCTGACCGAGCGGCTGCAGTCCGAGCGCGACCGCCTGGAGCGCCAGGTCGCCGAGCGTGACTCGCGCATCGACGAACTGGCCACGCTCCGCCAGGCGGACCAGACGGAGATCGCGCGGCTGCGCCTCGACATCCATCGCCTGGGAGGGGCGCCGTGACCCGATTCCAGCAGGTGCTCGCCGTGCGGTGGCGCACCGTCTCCCTCGTCTGCGTCCTGGTCGCGCTGTCCGGCGTCGCGGTGGTCCTCTGGGCACGCATCGACGCCGGGGACCGCAGGGCGGACGCGCTGCGCTCGGAGGCGGACCGGCGCGGCAAGGCGCTGTCGACGCTGGCGCAGGACGTGCGCGATCTGCGCGCCCAGGTCGAGGCGGGCGGCGGCACGCCCGCGGCGCCGGACCCCGCCGAGGCGATCGACGGTCTGATCGACCGGGTGCGCGTGCCCGCCGGAGCACCCGGCGCGCCCGGCGAGCCCGGCGCCAGGGGCGAGCGGGGCGCGGGCGGGAAGCCGGGCGCCGACGGACAGCGCGGGCAGCCCGGTGAGCCGGGCGCCGCGGGCGCGGACGGCGGGCCCGGCCCCTCGGGCCCGCCCGGCGCGGACGGTTCACCGGGTCCGGCGGGACCGCCCGGCCCACAGGGCGAGCAGGGCTACCAGGGACTGCCCGGGGCCCCCGGGACCACCGGGAACTCGGGCACGAAGGGCGACAAGGGCGACAAGGGAGACCGCGGCGACCTGGGGCCGCCCGGCCCCAAGGGCGAGCCCGGACCGGTGTGCCCCGACGGGTACACGCTCCAGGCGCCGTCCGGCGACCCGGACGCACTCGTCTGCCGCAGGAGCGCCCCGGAGCCGACTCCGCAGTCCGCGGCGGTGCTTCCGCTCGTCCCCCTGCCACGGCGGCGGCGCAATCGGACGTGAACATGACCGGTGCACGCTTCTTGTGGGGTGCCTGAGGGCCCAAGTAGCGTCTGTGCCGCGAACGTTGGACGTGGGATGTCCAGAGAATCCGGATTGCCCGGACGGATGAAGGGCAGGTCGCACCATGCCGTCACATCTCCGCGCACGCCTCAGATCCACCGTCGGAGCCACCCTCACGGCCGCGCTCACCGCAGCCGCGCTCCTCGCACTGCCGGCCCCCGCCGGCGCCGAACAGAAGGTCACGCAAGGCGAGTTCGAACAGCAGGTGCTGTTCAAGGCCTCCCAGGACCCGGGTTACGCCTGCTTCCGCATTCCCGCCGTCGTGCGGACGACCGAGGGGACCCTGCTGGCGTTCGCCGAGGGCCGCGTCCTCAACTGCGGTGACGCCGCCGACATAGACATCGTCGTCAAACGCTCCACCGACGGCGGACGCACCTGGGGTCCCCTCCAGGTGGTCAACGACGGCGGCGGCGACACCCACGGCAACCCGGCGCCCGTCGTGGACCGGGAGACCGGCCGCATCCTCCTCGCCGAGACGTACAACACGGGCCGCACGGACAGCGCGAGCTGCTCCGTGCCCTGTGACCGCACACCGCACCTCCAGTACAGCGACGACGACGGCCGGACCTGGTCGGCGCCGCGCGACCTGAGCGACGAGATCCTCCCGCCCCAGTGGAACTCCTGGTACGCCACCGGCCCCGTGCACGGCATCCAGCTGACGCGCGGAAAGCACGCGGGACGGCTCGTCTTCGGCGTCAACACCGAGACGTGGAACGGCAGTCGGGTCACCGCCAACCACGCGGCCCTCATCACCAGTGACGACGGCGGCGACAGCTGGGACGTCGGGGCGACGGACTCGTGGCCGATCGCCGACGACGGCACCTTCCGGCAGAAGCCGTCCGAGATGACCCTCGCCGAACGCACCGACGGCTCGGTCCTGGTGAGCGGCCGCGAACAGGACGGCACCGACCTCGGCCACCGCACCCAGGCCGTCAGCCACGACGGCGGCGACAGCTTCGTGTCCCCCTTCCGCGACCTCCCGGACCTCTACGCCCCGCAGGTGCAGTGCTCGTCCCTGCCCCTGGGCAAGCGGCTGCTGCTGGCCTGCCCCGGCGACCCGGACCGCCGTCGCACCATGATGATCCGCTCCTCGTACGACGGCGGACGCACCTGGGACAGCGTGGACCGCGGCACGGTCGTCACCACCGACTGGTCCGGATACTCGGACCTGGTGCGCGCCGACGCCGGCACCGTGGGACTGCTGTACGAGGGCGGCGCCGTCGACGCCCGCGACGAGATCCGCTTCGCCCGCTTCACCGAGGACTGGCTCACCCCGCGGCGCGGACCGGACCCCACGACGGCCGACCTCGCCCCGCACGCCCGGCGCGCCGCGGTCCTCGGCGGAGCCCAGGAGACCGACGGCGTGTTCGGCGGCGCCCTCGCCTTCGACGGCAGGGACGACGCCGTCCGGCTGCCGTACCAGGACCGGCTCCCGCTCGGGACGAAGGACTTCACCGCCACGCTGTGGTTCCGCTACACGGCCACCACCGGCGAGCAACCGCTGCTGTGGATGGGCGGCATCGGTACGACACAGCCGCAGGTGTGGCTGCGCGGCGAACCCGCCTCCAACCGGATCACCGGGCTGATCACCACCCGCAACGGCGCGTCGGCCCCCACCACGGCCTCCGTCCGCACGACGGGCGCCTACAACGACGGCCAGTGGCACCTCCTGGCACTGCGCCGCGGGCAGGGACAGCTGACGCTGTTCGTCGACGGGACCGCCGTCAGCACGGCGGACGTGCCCGGTTCGGTCAGCCGCAACTCGCCGTTCGGCGTGCACATCGGCCAACGGCTGGACAGCCGCGCGTACTTCACCGGAGCCATCGACGACGTCCGCGTCCACGACCGGGCGTTGAGCGACACCGAGCTGGCCGGGCTGCGCACCCACCAGGAAGCCGTGACCCGGGACACCGTCCTGTGGCTGCCCATGGACCAGGTGAGCGGAGCCCACTAACGTCCCGTCCGTGCCCGACGACGCACGAGCACGACGGCGGAACGCGACCGGGACCGGCCTCCTGCTGGCCCTGGTCTGCACGGCCGTGCTGCTCGCCGCCCTCCCGGACCGCGACCGGGAGGGCGGCGGCACGTGCGCGCCCCGCACGCCGCGGTCCTGGAGCGCGGACGCCGCGCTCACGGGCGAGTTCGCCCGCTACGGGGACGACCCGACGCGCACCGACGACTGGACCGGCGGCGACGGCACCCACTCGGTGCGGCTGCCCGACGGGCGGGTGCTGTGGCTCTTCTCGGACACCTACCTCGGCCAGGTGCACGGGCCGCCGAACCCGGTCGGCGAGTCGTACGCCTGGCGCGACACGAACACCCCGCTCGTCCGCAACTCCGCCGTCGTGATGTCCCGCGGCGGACGGCTGCGGACGACCCTGCCGGCCCCGGTCTTCCCCGACCCGGCGCCGCAGCAGTGGCGCTGGCCGGTCGCCGCCCGGGTGGAGCCCCGCTCCCCCGGCTCCGCGGACCAGGTCGTCCGCGTCCTGCTGTGGACCCGCACGGCCGGCCCGGCACCCTGGATCTACGGCGTGCCGACCGCCACCGAGGTCGCCACCCTCTCCCTGCCGGACCTGCGCCTCGAAGGCATCACCACCGTCCTGGACCAGCGTGCCGTCGCCGACGCCTCCCGGCGGGTGCTGTTCGGCACCTCGGCGGTCGACGCGGGCGAGTGGACGTACGTCTTCGGCGGCGACGACGGGCAGGCCGCCGCACGCCCGGTGTCGCGGGCCTACGTCGCGCGGGTGCCGCACGGCAGGCTCGCGGAGCCGGGCGCCTGGGAGTACTGGGACGGCTCGGCCTGGACGGTGCGGGGGCGCCCGGCGCCGGTCCTCGGGGACGGGCGGCGCACGGGGGTGGGCAGCGCGTTCACGGTGCTGCGCGACGGCGGCACGTACGTCCTGTTCACCATGGCGGCGGGCACCGCGGGGCTGACGACGATCACGTCGTACTGGGCGTGTTCACCGACCGGCCCCTGGCACGGGCCCGTCCGCGGCTTCAGCCCGGCGCTCCCCGACGGCGACGTGGCCGCGTACAACCCGCAGGTCCATCCGGAGCTGGGCGACGGCGACCGGATCGTGCTCAGCTACGACGTGAACTGGCTGACCTCGGCGGGCGCCACCGCGCAGGCGAACATCAGCCGGAACGTGTCCCTGTACCGACCGCGATTCGTGACGCTCCGGCTGACCGGCGCGGGGGCGTAGCGGCCTCGGGGTCGCGGGCCCGGCGTTTGGCGATCACCGCGCACACCATGAGCTGCATCTGGTGGAAGAGCATCAGCGGCAGCACGGCCAGCGAGGCGTGCGCGCCGAAGAGCACGCCGGCCATGGGGAGTCCGGAGGCGAGGGACTTCTTCGACCCGGCGAACTGGATCGCGATCCGGTCCTCCCGGCCGAAGCGGAGCGCCTTCGTGCCGTACCAGGTGAGCGTGAGCATCACGGCGAGCAGCACGGCCTCGACGAGCAGCAGTCCCGCCAGCCGCACCGGGCTCACCTGGTGCCAGATGCCCTGCACCATGCCCTCACTGAACGCGGTGTAGACGACGAGCAGGATCGAGCCGCGGTCGACGTATCCGAGCACCTTCTTGTGCCGGGTGATGAACCCGCCGATCCAGCGGCGCAGTACCTGGCCCGCGAGGAACGGCACCAGCAGTTGCAGCACGATCTTGACGAGCGAGTCGCTGGAGAAGCCGCCGCCGCTGTTGCCGAGCAGGGCCGCGGCGAGCAGCGGGGTGATGACGATGCCCGCCAGCGAGGAGAAGGATCCCGCGCAGATCGCGGCGGGCACGTTGCCGCGCGCGATGGAGGTGAACGCGATCGACGACTGGATGGTCGAGGGCACCAGCGTGAGGAAGAGCAGTCCGGTGTAGAGGTCGTGCGTCAGGAACACCGGTTCCAGCCCGCGGGCGGCCAGGCCCAGCAGCGGGAAGACGACGAAGGTGCAGGCCAGGACCGTGCCGTGGAGCCGCCAGTGCTTGAACCCCTCCAGCGCCTCACGGGTCGACAGACGCGCCCCGTAGAGGAAGAAGAGGAAGGCGATGGCGGCCGTGGACGCGCCCGACGCGACGTCGGCGGCCGTACCCCGCGCGGGGAAGAGGGCCGCGAGGCCCACCGTCCCCAGCAACAGCAGGATGTACGGGTCGATCGGCAGCCGGCTCGGCCACTTCAGGCGTTTCACGGTGCTCCACTGCTCGGTTCTGTACGTCGGTCGTGTCGGTCGCACGAGGTCGGGTCGTGCCCTCTCCATCGTCCTCTCCCGGACCGCGATCGGGAATCCGTCATACCGTTCTGACTGTCATCACGATTCGCGATAACGTGGCGCCGTGTACGACCCCTCCCAGCTGCGTACGTTCCTGGCGGTGGCCCAGACGCTCAGCTTCACTCAGGCCGCCCGCCGGCTCGGGCTGCGGCAGTCCACGGTCAGCCAGCACGTGCGCCGCCTGGAGGACGCCGCCGGACGCCAGCTGTTCTCCCGCGACACGCACTCCGTGGAGCTCACGGAGGACGGCGAGGCGATGCTCGGCTTCGCCCGCCGGATCCTGGCCGTGCACGAGCAGGCCACGGCGTTCTTCACCGGGACGCGGCTGCGCGGCAGGCTGCGGTTCGGCGCCTCCGAGGACTTCGTCCTCACCCGGCTCCCGGAGATCCTGGAGGGCTTCCGGTACGACCATCCCGAGGTGGACCTGGAGCTGACGGTCGAACTGTCGGGCACGCTCCACGAGCAGCTCGCCGCGGGCAAGCTCGACCTGGTGCTGGCGAAGCGGCGGCCCGAGGACCCGCGCGGCGAGCTCGTCTGGCACGACGGGCTGGTGTGGATCGGTGCCGAGCGGCTGCGCCTCGACCCCGACCGGCCCGTCCCGCTGATCGTCTACCCGCCGCCGGGCATCACCCGCGCGCTCGCCCTGGAGGCTCTGGAGCGCCAGGGCCGCCCCTGGCGCATCGCCTGCACCAGCGGCAGCCTCAACGGCCTGATCGCGGCGGCCCGCGCGGGCCTCGGCGTGATGGCGCACTCCCGGGGGCTGATCCCGCCGGGCCTGGTCCGCGTACCGGAACGGGCGGGGCTGCCGGAGCTCGGCGAGGTCGACTTCGTGCTGGTGCACGGGCGGCGGCGCACGTCCGCGCAGGGCGCCGCGGACGCGCTGGCGGCGGCGATCCTGGCCGGCGGCGACCGGCTGCACCGCGGACGGCGCGTGTGACACAGCCGCCCGGCCGCGGTCAGAGCACCTTCGCGTAGGTGAGCTGCTTGACCCGGCGCAGGAACGGCGTCGTCTCGACGTGCTGGACGCCATCGAGACGGCCGATCCCCTCGCTGAGATAACCGTAGAGGCCGGCCGTGTCGCGGGTGACGGCAGTGACGACGATGTTGGAGGGCCCCGCGGTCGCGGCGGCGAAGGCGACCTCGTCGTGGGTGGCGAGGGCCTCACCGACGGACCGCAGGGCCGCGGGGGCCGCCGTGATCCACAGGCAGGCGGCGAGGGGGTGGCCGAGCAGCTCGGAGTGGTACTCGATGTCGATGTAGACGGCGTCGGAGGCGAGCAGTCCGGCCAGGCGGCGCTTGACCGCGGACTCCGAGCGGCCGGTGGCCCGCTGGAGTTCGGGATAGGTCGCGCGTCCGTCCCGCTCCAGGGCGGCGACCAGCGGCTCGTCCTCGGGGTCGATCACGACGGTGCCGGCCGTGCCGTCGGCCTCGGGCACGTCGCGGCGCAGCGCGGCGATCTGGTCGTCCGTCAGTACGGCGAACTTGCCGAGCCAGCCGTTGGGGCCGCCGAAGAAGCGGTGGAGCAGTTGGTGGGCGCGGATCTCCATGATGCTCGGGGTGCGCGGCAGCTTCCCGAGCAGCAGGTCGTCGTGGTCACCGGGGCTGCGCGGACGCGTCATGCAGACGACCTCGGTGCCGCCCGAGGCGAGCCCGATCCACGCCGTGTCGGGGCGCTTGGCCAGCGCGTCGGCGATGGCGTGCGCGCTGTCGGGGGCGCAGCGCAGCCGCAGCATCCAGTGGTCCTGGCCGAGCCGCTGGGCGTCGCGGACGGCGACGACGCGCAGCCCGCCCTCCGCGCACAGTCTGCGGTAGCGCCGTGCGACGGTCTGGTCGGAGACCCCGAGCACCTCGGCGATGCGGCTGAACGGCGCCCGGGCGTTGACCTCCAGCGCGGCGAGCAGCCGCAGGTCGAGTTCGTCGCCCGTGTGGGATTCCATCGGTACGAGACCCTCCTCTGTCGGATTCCGTCGATCCGATCCCCGCGACGACCGCGATCATCCGTCCGGAGCTCATCGTACGGAGGCATACGCATCCGTGGCACGAGGAGTTGAGGACATGCGTACATGGGGGCCGCTCACGGCGATATGCCTGGGCACGTTCATGTTGCTGCTGGACGTGACGATCGCCGTCGTCGCGCTGCCGGACATGGCGCGGGCGCTGGACGCGTCGCTGAGCGATCTGCAATGGGTGATCGACGGGTACGCGCTCGCGCTCGCCGCACTGCTGCTGGGAGTCGGGGCGGCGGCCGACATCCTCGGAAGGCGCCGTGTGCACGTGGCGGGCGTCGTGCTGTTCGCGGGGGCGTCGCTGCTGTGCGGGCTGGCGTCGGGGCCGGGAATGCTGGTGGCCGCGCGGGGTCTGCAGGGTGTGGGCGCGGCGGCGATGTTCGCGACGACGCTGCCGCTGCTCGGTTCCGTCTACCGGGGGCGGCAGCGGTCGGCGGCGCTCGGCGTGTGGGGCGCGGTCAGCGGCGGCGCCGCGGCGGTCGGGCCGGTGCTGGGCGGTCTGCTCACCGAGGGGCCCGGCTGGCGCTGGATCTTCTTCGTGAATCTGCCGGTCAGCGTGGCGTCGGTGTGGCTGACCCTGCGCGTGGTGCCGGAGTCGCGCGGGCCGCGCGGCATGCGCATCGACTGGGCGGGCACGGCGGCGTTCGCGTGCTTCGCCGGAGCGACCACGTACGGGGTGGTGCGGGCCGGTTCCGACGGCTGGACGTCGGCGGTCACCTCGGGTTCGTTCGCCGTCGCGGCGCTGGCCGCCGTCGGGTTCGTCCTCGTCGAGCAGCGAGTGGCTCACCCGCTGCTCGACCTGTCCCTGCTGCGCACGCCCTCGTTCGTGGGGGTGATGGCGGGCGCGCTCGCCTTCAACGGGGTGGCGTTCGGGGTCGTCCCGTACCTGTCGATCTGGATGCAGACGGTGCTGGACATGAGTCCGGTGCGCGGCGGGCTCACGCTGCTGCCCATGACGGGCGCGTCCGTGGTGGTCGCGATCCTCGCCGGCAAGCTGCTGCACGGGGTTCCGGCCCGGCTGACGATCGGCGGCGGGCTGCTGCTGATCGGCTCGGGCGCGATCTGCCAGGCCGTCCTGGACGCGGGCAGCGGGTGGACGGCACTGGTGCCGGGCCTGGTGCTGGTGGGCATCGGCACCGGCTTCGTCTCCCCCGCGATCGCGGGCGCCGCGCTCGCCGCGGTGCCGCCCGAGCGGGCGGGCATGGCGGCCGGCGCGGTCAACACGGTCCGGCAGCTCGGCTACGCCCTCGGCGTCGCGGTCTTCGGCACGGTCCTGACGTCCCGGATGCGCGACACGCTGCCGCACGACGCGGCGCACACGCTCGCGGGCGGCGGCGCGGGGGCCCTGCGCGGCGCGTTCCCCGAGCACACGCTGCGGGCGGCCTTCGCCTCCGGGCTCGACACGGCATCGGTGGCCGCGGGAGTGACGGGAATGGTCGCCGGGGCGCTGGTACTGGTGCTGGTGCGGACACCGCGCCCCGTGGCGAACCCGGTCGAGGCACCGGGCGAGCCGGTGGCGGCACCGCGCGGGTGACACGGGCGGTGCGGTGACGGCGCCGCGCAGTGTCACCCGGCCGGGACGGGGGCGGTTTCCGGGGCGATCGCCCCGGAAACCGCCCCGTCCCGCGGTCGACGGCCGCCTCTCCCCCGCAGCCCGCGATCCGCAACGCGCACAGCCTGCAAGCCGCTGCCTGCCGCCCGCCGCCCGCCGCCCGCCGCCCGCCGCCCGCCGCCCGCCGCCCGCCGCCCGCCGCCCGCTGCCCGCTGCCCGCTGCCCGCTGCCCGCTGCCCGCTGCCCGCACGTCAACGACCGGGCCCGCACGGCGGCACGAACAGCCCGTCCTGGGCCGAGCCGAAGCAGAGAGGCAGGTCGTGCGGGGTGGAGGCATAGGTTCCGGATCTTCGGGCAGAGGATCCGCCGAGGCTTCGCTCTCGCGGAATCGGATGCTCCACATCCGGTTTACAAGACGCCGTCCACCGTAATCGGGTCGTACAGATTCCGTGGAGATTGCGGGCCAGAAGCTTACGGAACCGTAAGGGATTCTGTCCGGCCCTTCCCCTTGTGAGGGCATTTCCGCGGCTGACCTGTGCATTCGCCGGGACGCCCGGTGGTCCGAGCCCTCTCCCGCCCGGCGGCCGGGTGGGGTAGCTTTCACGGCGCTGTGCGGAGCGCCACAAGGAGCGGGATTGCGCGAGTTCACCAACCCCCCATTGGCGTCGGCGCCGCCGGTGGGCGGCCTGGCTGACGTCGTCTTCGACCATGCCCAGGAAGACCCCCTCCACGTCGCACTCGGACGCAAGGACGACCAGGGCCAGTGGCGCGACGTCACGTCCGCCGAGTTCCGTGACGAGGTGCTCGCGCTCGCCAAGGGCCTGCTGGCCCACGGCATCCGCTTCGGCGACCGGGTCGCGATCATGTGCCGCACCCGGTACGAGTGGACGCTCTTCGACTTCGCGCTGTGGACGATCGGCGCCCAGGTCGTGCCCGTCTACCCCACCTCCTCCGCCGAGCAGGTCTTCTGGATGCTGCACGACGCCCAGGTGTCGGCGATCATGGTGGAGCACGAGGACCACGCGATGACCATCGCCACGGTCGTGGACCGGCTCCCGCAGCTGCACCAGCTCTGGCAGCTCGACGTCGGCGCGGTCCAGGAGCTGTACGAGGCGGGCGCGCACATCGACGACGAGGTGGTGCACCGGCACCGCCGGGCGGTCACGCCGGAGTCGATCGCGACGATCATCTACACCTCGGGCACCACCGGGCGCCCCAAGGGCTGCGTCCTGTCCCACTCGAACTTCATGTTCGAGGCGGACACCGTCATCGAACGCTGGGAGCCCGTCTTCCACTCCAAGCGCGGCGACCAGGCGGCCACCCTGCTGTTCCTGCCGCTCGCGCACGTCTTCGGGCGCATGGTGCAGGTCGCCGCGTTCCGCGGGAAGGTCAAGTTCGGCCACCAGCCGCAGCTGAACGCGGCCGCCCTGCTGCCCGACCTGGCCGCCTTCCGGCCGACGTTCTTCCTCGCCGTCCCGTACATCTTCGAGAAGGTCTTCAACGCCGCCCGCCGCAAGGCCGAGAAGGAAGGCAAGTCGGGGCCGTTCGAGAAGGCCGTCGAGGTCGCCGTGCGCTACGCCGACGCGGTGGAGGCGAAGGCGTGGGGCATCGGCCCCGGCCCGTCCGCGAGCCTGCGGATGCAGCACCAGCTCTTCGACAAGCTCGTCTACTCCAAGGTGCGGGCCGCGATGGGCGGGCGCGTCAAGCACGCCATGTCGGGCGGCTCGGCGATGGACCGGCGGCTCGGACTGTTCTTCGCGGGCGCCGGCGTGTTCATCTACGAGGGATACGGGCTCACCGAGTCCACGGCCGCCGCGACGGCCAACCCGCCCGAGCGCACCCGGTTCGGCACCGTCGGGCAGGCGATCCCCGGCACGACGGTGCACATCGCCGACGACGGCGAGATCTGGCTGCACGGCGGCAACGTCTTCCAGGGATACCTGAACGACCCCAAGGCCACCGACGCCACCCTGCACGACGGCTGGCTCGCCACCGGCGACCTGGGCTCGCTCGACGAGGACGGCTACCTCACCATCACCGGGCGCAAGAAGGAGATCCTGGTGACCTCCGGCGGCAAGAGCGTCTCGCCGGGGATCCTGGAGGAGCGGGTGCGCGACCACCCGCTGGTCGCGCAGTGCATCGTCGTCGGCAACGACAAGCCCTACATCGCCGCGCTGGTCACTCTCGACTCCGAGGCCGTCGAGCACTGGCTCGGGATGCGCGGAAAGCCGCAGTTGTCGCCCGCCGAGCTGGTGCGCGATCCCGACCTGGAGACCGAAGTGCGGCGCGCGGTGGTCGCCGCGAACACGCTGGTCTCCCAGGCGGAGTCGATCCGCACGTTCCGGATACTGGCCCACCAGTTCACCGAGGAGCACGGGCTGCTGACGCCGTCGCTGAAGCTGAAGCGGAAGGCGATCGAGAAGGCGTACTCGACCGAGGTCGAGGCCCTGTACCAGGCTTAGGGGGTTTCGTTCGGATCAGGTCGGATCAGGCCGCGGCGTCCGGTGCGGTGCATCGCAAGGCGGAGGATCACCCGCGTACCGGTCGTACTCGGGTGGTCCCACAACGCGGCGAGGTGCCGTGCCGGGCGTCGCGGACCCGGGCTGATCCAAACGAAACCCCCTAGCGGCAGCCCGGACCGGCGGCGCGTTCCGGCTGTGTCGAGCCGTCGTCGACCGTGACTGACCGCCCTATGTGGCACGACCGCGGCACGCGCAAAGCAGCCACGGGCTTGGAAGAGAGTGGTTCCCTTCCGCTTCGCCAAAGCCGTGAACTGCGAAGGACTGGTCTGAGGCGCGGACGCCGCGGTCAGCGCCGTCGCCGAGGCCCCCTCTCGACGGCAAACCGGCATGCGCCTGGCGCGGTGGGTTCCTGTTCCTCACCTGCTCACACCCGGCGGTGAGGGGGCTCGGCCGGGTTGGCAACTCGCTCAGGTGAATCACCCTGCTCGCCTCGCTTTTCCCTGATCAACCCGATTCTGGCGTCGGCGTCGACCGGATGATCAAGCGGCGTGTGCAGCTCGGTCGGCAATGCCCCTCAGCCGGAGCGGCTCGCTCACGACTCCTGGCAGCTGACCATCCCGCTACGCCCTATTGCCGTATTTATATGAGTATTTGAGAGCAATGAGAAATTGATTGGTATTTCATAACAGGCGGTGTTCTATGGCGATTTGGCCGTGTCGGAGGGCAAGGATCAGAGCGTGCCCGGCCGAACGGTTCGGGCAGTGACGGGGCGCCAGCCCCGGTTCGTACGGAAAGGCCTGAACATGATCAACCGGTTGAAGAGGGCTGCGGCCCTGGGGGCGGCGACGGTGGCGCTGGCCACGGGCGCGGTCGTCGGCATGGTCGGCACCGCGTCGGCCGCGCCGCAGAACCACCGGCCACCGGCGGGGTCGCACCACTGCCAGGAGGAGCGGGGCCAATGGGCGCGCCACTGGCAGCCCGCATTCCGGGACCGGCACCACCGCTGGCACCCCGGCCATTGGACCCGCGTCTGGCGCCCCGTCCACCGCGATTGCCACCGCTGACCCGGTAGCTGACGCCGGCACCGGCCCGTAGAAGGGGCCAGCGATCCGAACCGGCCCGGCGCCCCCGAAAGGGCGCGCCGGGCCGGTTCATTGCGTCGCTCCTGCTCTCTGTGGCCTGTGCGTGCCGGAAACCACGCCCAGCCGGCCTCCTCCGTTACGTGGAGAAGCGGCTAGCCAGACCGGGCACCGCGACGGGCCGCGACCTCGTAGCGGCGGGGCCTGGGCTCCGCGCGCGCCCGTACTCCACCCGCGCCGGCCCGCGACCTCGGGAGGCCGGAGCGGCTGCGGCCCTGCACGCGCGCGTGCCCAGGAGGGTGCCCGCGCCCCGGGGGAGCCCCCGCACACAGAGGTTCCCCCGACGCGTCCCCCGCAGCCCTTCGCGATGTCTCGCCGGTCCCCATCACCCACGCCTTGCTTGCTGATGGTTCGTCATTTATCGATGCGTCAGATATTGACGCTCCGTCAGATTCCACGGACACTTTCGGTCATTCTCAGGAGGGGGACCGACCGTGTCGCGACCGATCCGCACCATGACCGTCGCCGTGGCCGCACTGCTGCTCGCCACCGCCTGCAACTCGGCCGCCGGTGGCGGGAGCTCGGACAAGGCGGGCGGCTCCGTCCGCGGGGTGACCGCGGACTCCGTCAAGGTCGGCGGGATCGTCTCGATGACGACCGCCACCGGGTACTCGAAGAAGGACACCGATCTCGGGGCGAAGGCCCGCTTCGACCGCGCGAACGCCGAGGGCGGTGTCAACGGCCGCACCATCGACTACCTCGGAGCCGAGGACGACGGACAGGACCCGGCCAAGAACCTCGCCGCGGCGCGCAAACTCGTCCAGCAGGACAAGGTGTTCGCCATCGCTCCGATGAGTTCGACGACCTTCTCCGGAGCGGACTTCCTCCAGAAGGAGAAGGTCCCCACCTTCGGCTGGGGCACCCTGCCCTCCTTCTGCGGGCCGACCTACATCTACGGCTTCGGCGGCTGCATGGTGCCGATGCCCGGGGGCACCATCTCGCAGACCTGGCCGGAGGGGCTCAAGCAGGTCACGGGCGGTGCGCGGGGCAAGTCGGTGGCGATCCTGGCCAACGACAGCGACGCCGGCACCTTCGCCATCCGCACCTACCGGCAGAGTTTCGCGTCGGCCGGCTACAAGGTCACCTTCGCCAAGTCGTCCGTGCCCGCCGGAGCCGTGCCGAGCGACTGGTCGGCGTACACGAAGGAGATCCTGCGCAGCGACGGCGGCAAGGCCCCCGACGCGGTGGTGTCCGTGATGCAGACCCCGTACAACATCGGCCTGTTCACGGCTCTCAAACGGACCGGGTACGACGGGGTGCTCACCGATCCGACGGACTACGACCCGTCCCTGCTCGCCAAGAGCGCCACGAAGAAGGCGCTCGACGGGGTGCACATCCTGCTGTCCTTCCAGCCGTTCGAACAGGACACCCCGGCGATGGCACAGTTCAAACAGGACATCAGGAAGGCGGCGGGCAAGGACGTTCCGCTCAACATGCACATGATGACCGGCTACATGTCGGCCGACCTCTTCCTGGCCATCGCCGAGAAGGCGGGCAAGGACCTGACGGTGGCCTCCTTCCAGAAGGCCGCGAACTCCTTCTCGGACACCGGCACCATGGTCGGCGACCGGGCCGAACCCAGGGGCCGCAAGGAGTCGTTCGGCTGCGGGGCCCTGGTCCAGCTGAAGGACGGCCGGTACGTCGTGTCGGCGCCCTTCAAGTGCTACACGCCCATCCCCTTCAAGTAGCCGACGTCAAAGGGGGTTGGGAATGTCGGACCTGCTGGGGTTCGTCCTGAGCGGGCTGGTGTCCGGTGCGCTCTACGCACTGCTGGCCACGGGACTCGTCCTGTCGTACTCGGCTTCGGGGCTGTTCAACTTCGCGCACGGCGCCACCGCGTACCTGTGTGCGCTCACCTTCCACGAACTGCACTCCGGCTTCGGCTGGCCGGCCGTGCCCACGGCCCTGCTGCTGGTGTGCGTCCTCGCGCCCGCGCTGGGCTTGGGCCTGGACCGGCTGATGTTCCGCAAGCTGGCCCGGGTCGGCGAGACCGCCCAGATCGTCGCCACCATCGGACTGTTGGTGGCTCTGCCCGCCCTCGGTCTGTGGGTCGTCGAACTCCTCGCGGACGCGGGCGTGTCCGTCGCGCCCGCGGAGAACCAGTTCGGGCTTCCCGGAGTCGGCCCCAGTCCCGCGAAGTCCTGGCAGCCGGTCGACGGAGTCGGCGTCGACTCCGATCAGTTGATCACCTGGGTGACGACCGCGGTGGTCGCCGTCGGCCTGTGGGTCCTCATGCGGCACACCCCGCTGGGCCTCCGGCTCCGCGCGACGGTGGACAACCGCTCGCTCGTCGAACTGCGCGGCATGAGCGCCGACCGCTTGTCGTCGGTCGCGTGGATGCTGTCCTCCGCGCTCGCCGGACTCGCCGGCGTCCTGGCCACCCCCCTTCTGGGCCTGTCCGCCCACGACTTCACCCTCTTCCTCTTCGTCTCGGCCACCGCCGCGGTCCTCGGCCGCTTCGCCTCCGTGCCGCTGGCCTTCGCGGGCGGCCTCGGCCTCGGCGTCCTGCAGAACCTGGTCGCCGGATACGCGTCCTTCGCCGACGGCATCACGGGATTCCGCACGGCCGTCCCGTTCCTGATCCTCTTCGCCGGGCTGCTGGTGCTGACCCGTCGGCAGCGGACGGCGGGCACCGCCGCCGCCGACGCGCCGCCCGCCGACTATCTCGCCGGCCGCTCGTGGGCGCGGCGCTGGGGCCCGTGGACCGTCGCCGGGATCCTGCTCGCCGTCTCCTTCTACACGGTCACCACCCCGTTCTGGAGCGGCCTTCTCGCCCAGGGCCTCGCCCTCTCCCTGGTGTTCGTGTCCTTCACCGTGGTGACCGGGCTCGGTGCGATGGTGTCCCTGGCGCAGGCCACCTTCGTGACCGGGGCGGCGCTCGTGGCGGGCCTGCTGATGAGCCACGGTTGGCCGTTCGCGGCGGCCCTCGCCGCGGGGACCTGTGCCGCCGCCGTACTCGGCGCCCTGGTGGCCCTGCCCGCGCTGCGCCTCGGCGGACGTGCGCTCGCCCTCGCGACGCTGGCGCTGGCGTTCCTCGCCGACCAGGTCCTCTTCCAGACGGGCCTGCTGCGCAACGGCGACACGGGGTGGGCGGTTCCCCGACCCGTCATCGGCCCGGTGGACCTCGGCGACGACCGGGCGATGGGTGTGGCGATGACCGTACTCGTCGCCCTGGCCGTCGCCGGGCTCAGCGCACTGCGGCACTCGCCGTCGGGGCGCGCGATGCTGGCCGTGCGCTCGGCGCCCGCCGCGGCCATGGCCTCGGGCGTGTCGGTGATCCGCACGAAGCTCCTGCTGTTCACCCTGTCGGCGGGGATCGCCGGGTTCGGCGGAGTGCTGTACGCGTCGTACAGCACCCGCGTCACGGCGACGGACTTCACCGCGATGACCGGGCTGATCTGGCTCGCGGTCGTCGTGGCGGCGGGCGTCCGGCGTCCGCAGTTCGCCGTCGTCGCCGGGCTCGTCTACGTCGTCGTACCGCATCTGCTGGCGGACCACGTCACCGAGTCGGCGCAGCTGCCGGTGGTCCTGTTCGGTCTGGCGGGTCTGGCGCTCGCCAACGACCCGGACGGGTACGCGGCGGCCGTGTCCACCCGTCTCCACCGCAGGCGCACGGCCACCGCGCCGCCCGCCCCGGCCGGGCCCGACTCGCCCCCGTCGCCCGGTGCCGTGCTCGAACTGCGCGGCGTCCGGGCCGGATACGAGGGAGCCGCCGTCCTGCACGGCGTCGACCTCGCGGTGCGCCCCGGCGAGATCCTCGTCCTGCTCGGCCCCAACGGCGCCGGGAAGAGCACCGTGTGCGGCGTCGCCGCCGGACTGCTGACACCGTTCACCGGCCGGGTGCACGTGGCCGGGGTCGACGTGACGCGGGAACGGGCCCTCGGGCGGTCGCGGGCCGGGGTGCTGCTGGCGCCCGAGGGGCGCGGGATCTTCCCGTCGCTCACCGCCGAGGAGAACCTCGCGCTGCACCTCCCGGCGAAGGAGGCGCGCGAGGCCGTGTACACACGCTTCCCCGCCCTCGCCGCGCGCCGCGGCGTCGGCGCCGGTTCCCTCTCCGGCGGTGAGCAGCAGCTGCTCGCCCTCGCACCGCTGCTGCAGAATCCGCCGCGGGTGCTGATCGCGGACGAGCCCTCACTCGGGCTCGCCCCACGCCTGGTCGCCGAGGTGTTCCGGCTGCTGACCGAACTGAAGGAGCGGGGCACCGCGGTCCTGCTGGTCGAGGAGAAGGCCACCGAGGTCCTCGACGTCGCCGACACGGTGGCCCATCTGAGCCAGGGGAGGGTGACCTGGTGCGGTCCGCGCGACCAGGTGCGGGCCGACCGGCTCACCGAGGCCTACCTCGGGGCCGCCGCGCCGGGGGCCGGCGGGACGCCCAGGACCGATGCCGAGGAGGTGCCCCGGTCATGAACGCCCCGGTGCTCGAAGCGGTCGGCATCGGCGTCCGCTACGGCGGTGTCCGCGCGGTCGACGGCGTCGGCCTCGCCCTGCGGCCCGGCGAGATCTGCGGGCTCATCGGCCCCAACGGCGCCGGGAAGACCACGCTCTTCGACGCGCTGTCCGGGATCCGCCGCCCCGACGCGGGGCGCATCCTGCTCGACGGCGCGGACATCACGCGCCGGTCGCCCGTCTGGCGGGCCCGTCACGGCGTGCGCCGCACCTTCCAGCGACAGCAGCTCTTCGGCCGGCTCACCGTGGCCGACAACCTCCTGGTCGCGCAGGAGTGGCACGGCGGGGGCGGCGGTCTGGCGGCCGATCTGCTGGCGGCGCCGACGCGCCGCAGATTCGAGAGGGACCGCCGGGAGCGTGCGGCGGCCGTCCTGCACGAGTGCGGGCTGGACGACGTCAGCGCCGTGTACGCGGGCACCCTCCCGGTGGGCCGGGCCCGGATGGTCGAGCTGGCGCGTGCGATCGTGGAACCGCCCCGGGTGCTGCTGCTGGACGAGCCCACCAGCGGGATGACCGCCGGCGGGGAGGGCCACCCGCCGGACGGCGGGCGTCCGGCGGACGGCACCGGTCGGCCGGTGTCGGACGTGCGGCTGCTGGCGTCGGTGGTCCGCCGGCTCGCGGACGAGGGCTCGGCCGTCCTCCTCGTCGAGCACGACGTCGGCTTCGTCATGGAACTCTGCTCCCGCGTCGTCGTGCTCGACCTCGGGCGGGTGCTCGCCGAGGGTACGGCCGCCGAGGTGCGCGCCGACCCGAAGGTCAGGGACGCGTACCTCGGTACCGCGACCGCGCACTGATGGTCCGTCATCGCACGCTCCTCGTTGGGCGGTTCCAGGTGGGAGCGTGCAGTGTGCGGACAAGTTGCCCCGCTCTCAGACAAGTTGGTAGCCGCGCAGGTTCGTGAGCAGCAGATAGCAGTCCTGGAGGGATCCGGAGGTGTCGCCGAGGGAACGGTAGATGCCCCACTTGGGCCGCACCCGGTCGGCGAGGAAGGTGTCGACGCCCGTCTTCGACGCGTCGACGACCGTGGACGCGCCGTTCTTGAGGATCCAGCGCACGGAACCCGCCGAGCCGTTGCCGACCTTGATCTGGAAGTCGACGTCGATCCACCGGTTCTGGAGCGGCTCCAGGTCGGTCCGGCCGACGAGGACGTCGGCGACGGCCAGTTTGAGCTCGACGGTCTGCACGCCGTTCACGCGCCGCAGGGACTGGACGACGATGGGCGAGGTCCCGTTGCCGGGCTGCTTCATCTGCATGATGTGGGTGAAGGTGGTCGTCGCCTTGAGCGAGCTCGGAATGTACATCGAGTAGGTGACCCGCCAGGTCTGACCCTCCTGCCACTTGAGGTAGCTGCTGCCGCTCGTGCGCAGTCCGGTGACCTCCTGGCGCTGCCGGTCCGTGGAGGTGTCGCGGTCGACGGTGTGCATGGTGAACCGCCAGTTGTCGCCGCTCGTCCGGATGTGCGGCCGGCCCGCCGGGTGCGAGTCGGCGCGGTCGTCCTCGACGGTCTCGAAGGCGCCCAGGCCGTCGGCGCTCGCCGACGGGGACCACTTCAGCTGCCAGGAGGCGGCGTGGGCGGTGCCGGCAGGCAGGCCGGCCGCGGCCGCCGCCGTGGTGCCGAGCGCCGCGCCCAGCAGGGCTCTTCTGGATGTGCTCATGACTGACTCACCTCGTCCTGGTGGGGGGTGTGCGCGTCGGGCCGGGCCCGGACGCAAGCGAGGGTCGTTCACATGCATGCACGTTGTTCGTCGACATGTTCAGCGATGCGTACAGAGTCGCGGGATGACGGGTTCCGGTCAATGGTCCGGACCGAGGGACCGGATCCCTTTCCGGCCAACCTCCGCCGACGCGCGGCACCGGCGCCCGGCCCCCACCATGAATCCACAGGGAATCCACGGGTCAGGAATGCATCACGGCGCGTGATCGTTGACCATGGGAGTACCACCCGACGACTGAAGGATCGAGAGCTCGTGAGCAAGGTCCCCCCGATCATCCTGAACAACGGCGTCGAGATGCCGCAGCTGGGCTTCGGTGTCTGGCAGGTGCCGGACGACGAGGCGGAGCGGGCTGTCGCCACCGCGCTGGAGGCCGGGTACCGCAGCATCGACACCGCCGCGATCTACGGCAACGAAGAGGGCACCGGCAAGGCCATCGCCGCCTCCGGCATCCCCCGCAAGGACCTCTTCGTCACCACGAAGCTCTGGAACGGCGATCAGGGGTACGACTCGACGCTGCGCGCCTTCGACACGTCACTGGAGAAGCTCGGCCTGGAGTACGTGGACCTGTATCTGATCCACTGGCCGCTGCCGTCCCGGGGCACGTACGTCGACACGTACCGGGCCTTCGAGAAGATTCACGCGGACGGCCGCGCGAAGGCCATCGGCGTCTCCAACTTCCTTCCGGAGCACCTGGAGAAGCTGATCGAGGCGACATCGGTCATCCCGGCGGTCAACCAGATCGAGCTGCACCCGCACCTCCAGCAGCACGCGGCCCGCGAGTACCACGCCGAGCAGGGCATCGCCACCGAGGCCTGGTCCCCGCTCGGCCAGGGCAAGGGCCTCCTGGAGGTCCCGGCGATCGTCGCCATCTCCCAGAAGCACGGCCGCACTCCGGCTCAGATCGTCCTGCGCTGGCACCTCCAGCTGGGCAACATCGTGATCCCGAAGTCCGTGACCCCGGCCCGGATCGAGGAGAACATCGACGTGTTCGACTTCTCCCTGGACGCCGAGGACATCGCCGCGATCAGCGCGCTCAACGAAGACCGCCGCCTGGGTCCCAACCCGGCGACGTTCGACATGGGCTGAGCCGTCCCGGACACCTGCAGGCCCGGACGCGCACCGTGCGTCCGGGCCTGCGTTCTTTCCAACTCCCCGGTTCCCCGGGCATTTCGAGCCCCGGCGGCTTGGACCGGACCAAGTCCCCCGCAGGGGTTGACGCGGTCATGCAAGCGGGTCCACCTTGTACGGCAACCCGGTAAGGAAAGTTTCCTAACAGAAGGGTCCCCCACAGTGCGTTCTCGAACACTGACCCTCGCCGCGGCCGCGGGCGCCGCGCTCCTGGCCACCGCGGCACTCCCGGCCAGTGCCTCCGGCACCACCACCCCCCGATCGGCGCAGGAGGGTTCGGTCAGCGCGGCCGACCTGCTCGCCAAGGTGACGTCCTGCTCGCAGATCTCGAACGGCAAGTACCGGACCGACGAGGAGACCTCGGCCACCGTCCCCGTCTGCGGCAAGAACGGCGCGGTGTTCTGGAAGGCCGACATGGACATCGACTGCGACGGCCAGGTCACCACGAAGTGCAACGGCGACACCGACCCCTGGTTCCAGGACGACACCGCCTTCCACCAGTCCGACGGCAAGCCGCTGCGCGCGGACTCGCTGCCCTACGTGGTGGTGCCCAGCTCCAGCAGCATCTGGAAGTACACGAGCGCGGGCATCAAGGGCGGCGGCGTGGTCGCCGTCATCTACAACAACAAGGTCGAGTACGCGGTCGTCGGCGACACCGGCCCCACGCAGATCATCGGCGAGGCCTCGTACGCCACCGCGAAGGCGCTCGGCATCGACCCGGACCCGGAGACCGGGGGCACCGACTCCGGCGTGACGTACATCCTCTTCAAGAACTCGCAGGTGTCCCCCATAGAGAGTCACGGCGCGGCCGTGTCGCTGGGTGACTCCCTGGCGAAGAAGTTCCTGCAGGACAACTGACCTGTCCTGCCGGTGCCGTGGGGGAATCGCAGGCCGTGCGCGGCCGGTCGTGCGATTCCCCCTCGCGCTCGCGCGGCGGGTCAGACGGGCTGGCCGACCGGTCGTACGACCACGGTGTTCACGTCGACACCGCTCGGCTGTCCCATCGCCCAGACGATCGACTCGGCGAGCTGGTCCGCGGTGAGCAGGTGGCCCGGCGGCAGGCTGCCGTAGGCGTCCCAGAACGGGGTCTCCACGCGGCCCGGCGAGATCAGCGTCACGCCGACGCCGTGCTCGGTGACCTGCCGCCTGGTGTTCTCGGCGAGTCCGGTCACCGCCCACTTGGTCGCGCCGTAGATGTTGCCGGGCGTGAAGACGTGTCCGGCGACGCTGCCGATCAGCACGATCCGGCCCTTGCTCTCCTTCAGCGCCTCGATGGAGGCCCGGATGAGGAGCGCCGGACCCAGCACATTGGTCAGCACCATCTCGGGCCACCCCGCCGGGTCGCCCTCCGCGACGGTGTCGTGCGTGGCGAAGCCGGCGTTGGCGACGACGGTGTCGAGCCGCCCGAACTCCTTCAGCGTCGCCTCGACCGCCGCCGACACGTGCTCGTAGTCGGCCGCGTCGCCGGGAACCGTCAACAGGCCTTCGGGGCGCCCGAGTTCCTCGGCGAAGGCGTGCAGCCGCCCCTCGCCGCGGCCGGTGACGGTCACCCGCTGCCCGGCGTCGAGCAGCCGCCGCGCGACCGCGGCGCCGATACCGCTCCCGCCCCCGGTGATGAGCGCGACAGGAGAGTCGGTCATGGTTACCCCCATATGAGTTCGGTGAACGCCGCGAGTTCATCACTTGGAGCACTCTCGAAGTCAAGGCCTCGAAGCCCGGTCCGGCACCGGCGCGGGGCGCCGGGCCCGGCGCCCACCCGCCGCGGAGGCCCGGAGACAGGGGTCCCGTCGCGGCACCGCACACCTCAACACGTCCGCCGGAACGGCACGTCGGGCAGGTGCGCGCGCCACTGGTCCCGGGTCGGTCCGCCGCCCGCCCGCGCGCACACCACCGACGTGGCCTCGGCGGGCGCCAACTCGACCGTGCGCGCACCGAGATGCGGGGTCGCCACCCGCAACTCCCGGCTGTCCGAGGTGAATCCCAGCGCCAGGACGGGGCCGTCGCCGACGGGCAGCTCCGCCCCGCGCAACCGCGGTGACGCCGTCTCCCACACCCGCACCGAGCCGTCCGACGTGCTCGCGGCCAGCAGCGAGCCGTCCCAGGAGAACGCGAGGACGGGCGGATCGACGGTGGAGCCGGCGGCCGTCAGCACGGCGATCCGGTGCCGCCCGTCCCCGTCCCACAGGGTGAGCCGCCCCTGCTGGTCGGCGACCGCCACGAGACGGCCGTCGGCGCTGAAGGCCGCGGTACGGAGCAGATCCTCGCCGCCGAACCCCTTCCTGCACCCGCCCGAGGCCACGTCGATCAACACGCCTTCGGCGGTCAGGACGGTACGCCCGGAGGGGGCGATCGCTCTCGGGTCGTCGTCACCCGTGCGGACCGTGCGGGCGCCGGGGCGCGTGCCCTGCCGCACGACACGTATCCCGTCCCGGACGCCGACGGCGATGTGCACGCTGCCGTCCGCCGCGACGGCCCGCGCCGCATGGTCCTGCGCGGGGACGGCGGGCTCCCCGTGGGCGCCGAACGCCGCGTCGGCGGCCGGGCTCGTCCACCAGGCCGGACCGACGAGTCCGTGCAGACGCAGCGTGTGCACGACCCCGGCCCCGGACGAACCCTCTCGGTAGCGCAGGACACCCTCCCGCGGGTCGAGCCGGATGTCGGTGACGGCCGGGGTGCCGACGGGGAAGGTGATGAGCGGCTGCCGGGGACCGCCGTCGGCGGGTGCCGGTGCGTCCGTCCGCCACAGGGCCAGTGCGCCCGGGCTCCAGGTGAGGGCGTAGCCGCCGGTGGGGTCGAACTCCACCGCGTGGACGGCCGCACCGGGCGTCGGCAACAGGGGCCGGGCACGGCCGGCGCGGAAGTCCCAGGTGACGACGCCCTCATCGGTGCCGGCGGCCAGGGCGCGGTTGTCGGGTGTGAAGACCGGCTCGTCCGAGCCGCACAGCAGCCGCGCGGTCCGCGCGGGCACGTCCGTGGCGATCCTGTGCCGCTCGACGACGTCCCAGACGCGCAGTTCCGCGCCGTCGTGCGTGCACCGGGCGAGGAGGCGGCCGTCGCGGCTCAGTACCGGCAGCGGCCCGTCGGGGTCGCCGTCGCGGTGGCGGAAGAGGACCCGTTGCCGGCGGGCGTCCCACACCTCGACGGTGGCGCGACGGCCGCCGGTGTCCCGTTCCGGGCGTCGTACGACGAGGGTGCGGCCGTCGGGGCCGAACGCGGCGTCGGTGTCCGTCCAGTCCCCCGGTGCGACGCGGTGGACGGCATGGGTCGCGAGGTCCCTGACCACGGCGCCGCCACGGCGTTCGCGGTACACGATCCTGCGGCCGTCGGGGCTGACGTCGACGATCCCCCACGACAGTCCGGGCAGCGTCACGGCGCGGGTGCGCCGATGGGTACGGACGTCCCACTGAACGATCTGGTCCCGTACGACGGTCGTGAGCTGCCGGCCGTCCCTGCTCAGCCAGGAAGGGGCGTTGGTGGCACGGTCCCGCACGGGCTGGGTGAAGGCGTCCTGCTCGCTCTGGCCCGCAGCGGCGCGCAACGCCTCGCGGGTCTCGGGCAGATCGGCCGTGCGCCAGGCCGCGAGCGCCAGGCGCATCGCGGTACGCGGATCCGTGGGCCGCAGGGTGTCCGCGAAGGCGGCGACGCGGCGGGCCTCGGCCTCGTCCCGCTGCCGTTCGCTCACGCCGCTCTGCCGCCAGGCAAAGACGCCCGCGACGACGGCGAGGCAGAGGAGTACGGCGAGCCCGGCCGTCAGAGCCCGCAGCCGGCGCGCCGCACGGGCCGCGGCGCGGCGACCGTGCTCGTACGCCGCCACGCTCGCCGCCAGGAAGTCCCGCTCCAGTGTGCTCAACTCGCCCTGCCGCGTGCTGAATTCCTCTCGGGCCTCGGTCAGGCGTACACCCCGGTAGAGCGCGCCCCTCTCCCGGCCCAGCTCCCTCCAGACGCCTGCCGCCTCGGTGAGGCGGCGGTGCGTCCGCAGCCGTTCGCGGTCCTCGTCCAGCCAACCGTGCAAACGGGGCCAGGCGCTGATGAGGGCCTCGTGGGCGAGCTCGACGGTGTCGCCGTCCACGGTCAACAGGCGGGCAGCGACGAGTCGTTCGAGCAGCCGCCCGGTGGGCGCGGTGTCACCGAGTTCGTCGCGGCGCACCGGACGCCGGGTGTCCTCGGCGCCGTCGCCGGGGTGGACCAGGCGCAGCAGCAGCGCCCGGACCGCGACCGCCTCGGCGGGAGTGCAGCGCCCGTACACCTCTTCCGCGGTGTGCGCGACGGCGCCCTGGACCCCGCCGACGGACTCGTACGCCGCGAGGGTGAGGGTGCGTGCGCTGCGGCGCCGCCAGGTCTCCCGGAGGGCGTGGGCCATCAGCGGCAGGCCACCGGGTTCACCGGTCACGTCCGCCACGATCCGTGCGGTCAGGGCGCGTTCGACGACGACGCGCCGCGCCGCGGCGGGCCGCACGACCGCCTCGCGGAGCCGCTGCGGCGTCATCGGCCCGACGAGCAGCGTGGATTCGCGCAGCGCCTCGGCCAGCCTGCCGTGGTCGGCGCACCGCCCGTAGAAGTCGGCGCGCACCCCGATGATCACGCGCAGTCCGTTGTCCGGCTCCAGGGCCGTGAGCAACCGGTCGATGAAACGGGCGCGTTCACCGGAGTCGGCGCAGAGCGTGAAGACCTCCTCGAACTGGTCGACGACGAGCAGGGTGTCGCCCGGCGCGTCGTGCGGGACGAACAGCGCGTCCGGTGTCCGGTCGGGGTGCGCGCCCGGGGTGAGGATGCGGATGGCGGCGGGCACGAGGGAGGGACGCGGCAGTCCACGCCCACCGCCCGGCGGCACCCCTGGGCTGCCCGGTGCTCCTGCCTCTTCGCGTCCCGTGCCCGGCGACACGGCCGCCCCGGAGGTCTCCTGCCGCAGTGCCGGGATCAGGCCCGCCCTGAGGAGGGACGACTTGCCGCTGCCGGAGGCACCGACGATCGCCGAGAACCTGGCGCGGCCCGTGAGGGCCAGCAGTTCGGCGATCAGGTCGTCGCGGCCGTGGAAGCGGTCGTGGTCGGCGGGCTCGAAGCGGGCGAGTCCCGGATAGGGGCTGTCGGCGCCGTCCTGCCCGGGTGCGTCCGCCCGCTCGGCGGCGGCCTCGTGCCAGCGCTTCTCCCACTCGGCGGTGTCGCCGCCGCACGCGGTGACGTACGCGAGGAGCACGGCCAGCGTGGGCAGCCGTTCGCCCGACGCGGCGGCGGACAGGGTGGGCCCCGAGTAGCCGGCGCGGCGGGCCATCGCGCGGTAGGTCGGGGTCCCGGCGTCGGCACGGAGCTTGCGCAGCTCGTGGGCGAAGGCCGGCACCGTGCCGTCCGCCGGGTCCAGCGGCTTCTCCCGACGTCCCACCCGTTCCTCCCCCCGTTCGGTGCGGCCCGGGCCGCCCCGACGCTCCCACCTGGATTGATGGGTGCTGCGCGACGGGGCTGCCCATCAATGGTCCGGCGTCTGGACTCGGCGGTGTACGCCCTCGGGCCCCGTCAGCGGGGGCCGCGAGGTTCCGCCACGCACCGGAGCCGGTCATCGCCACCACACACACTTCCAGACCGCCGCACGCCCCCGAACGGTTGACGGCACCCGCGCCCCGCGCACCCCTCCCGGTGCTCGTTCCCACCGTCGTGTCCCTCGCCCTCGGGCTCTGGGGCGTACGGCGGGGCGGCACACTGTGGCGCGACGAGGCGGTCACCTACGACATGGCGCGGCGCGCCCTGCCGGACCTGTGGGCGACGCTCGCCGGTGCCGACGCCGTGCACGGCCTGTACTACCTGGTGATGCACGCGCTGTTCGCGGTGTGCGGCGGACTGGACCCGCTGCTGGTGCTGCGGCTTCCCTCGGTCCTCGCCACCGCGGCGGCGACGGGCGCGGTCGCCGCGCTCGGACGGCGCCTGGCCGGGCCGGGCACGGGGCTGCTGTCGGGAACCGTGTTCGCCCTGCTCCCGCAGGTCCAGCGGTACGCGCAGGAGGGGCGGTCCTACGCCCTGGTGTGCGCCCTGGTCGTCTGGGCGACCCTTCTGCTGGTGCGGGCCGTGGAGCGGCCGGGCCGCCGGGCCTGGGCGGGCTACGGAGCGGTGCTGCTCACGGCGTGCCTGCTGCACGAGTTCGCCGTGCTGGCGCTGGTGGGACACGCTCCGGTGGTGCCGCGCGCGGTCCGCCGCGGCTGGGCCGTGACCGGCACCGCGGTCCTGGCCGCGGTGGCGCCGCTCGCCGTGCTCAGCGCGGGGCAGTCGGCGCAGGTGGCCTGGATCGGACGGCCGGGCACCGGGGCGATCGCCGGCTTCGCGGGCACCGGCGTCCTGGCCCTGGCCTGTGCGCGGGCGCTCGGGCGCGGCGGCGCGCACCGCGCCCGGCTGCCCGTGCTCGCGCTGTCCCTCCTCGTGCTGCCCGCCCTGCTCCTGCTGCTGGTGTCCCTGGCCGAACCCCTGTACGTGGACCGGTACGTGCTCTACTGCCAGGCCGGCACCGCTCTCCTGGCCGGCGCCGCCCTGGACCGGCTCGTACGGGCCCGGCGGACCCGCGTGGTGGCGGCGGCCTGCGCGGGCGCCGCCGTGCTCGCGCTGCTTCCCGCGAGCCTGCAGCTGCGCACACCGCAGAGCCGCACCGACGACGTCACGGCGGTCGCCCGCGCTCTCGCGCAGGCCAGGACGGGCGGCGGCGGTGTGCTGTTCATGCCGGCCCGGCGCCGGGTGTGGTCCCTGCCGGATCCCGGTTCGGTGCGCGGGCTGCGCGACCTGGCCCTGGACCGGAATCCGGTCGCCTCGCACACCCTGTACGGCACGGAGGTGCCCGCGGAGGTGATCCGGGCGCGCATGCTGGCGGCGCCCCGCATCGTGGCCGTCCGCGACCCGGCGGGTCAGCCGCTCGACGCGGCCCCGGGCGAGGCCGTCAAGCGGCTGACCCTCGCGGAGCACTTCGTGGAGTGCGGCACACGACGGGTGCGGGGCGCGCGGATCACGGTGTTCGCCCGCCCTGGCCGGTGCCCGGGGCGTGTCTTTCGGACCAGGTCGGGTCAGCCCGCGGCGTCCGGTGCCGTGCATCGCAACGCCGAGGAGGGAGTCCATGCGGAGCATCGGCGACTGACGAGAACGCCGCGAGGCGCGGTGCCGGGCGTCGCGGGCCCGGCATGATCCGAACGACACGACCCAGTCTCGTGATCACGCGGGCTTGACGCCGACGTGGACGGTCATCGCCGTCAGCAGGAAGGCGTCGGGGCGGTGGTGCACGCTCGCCTTGTCGTCCGGGTCGACCAGCCGGTCGAGGGTGGCGACGTCGTCGGCGTCCAGGGCCTCGGCGAGGCCGTCGCGGCGCCGGGTGAGGGAGCTGACGACGAAGGCGCGCGCCTCGTCGGAGAGCGGGGCGGGCAGGTCGAGGAGGAATGTACGGGTCGCCGTGTGGCGCAGCCCGGCCGCGGTCAGCAGTGCGGGCCAGTCCTCCGGCTCGGTCACCGCGCCGGGCAGGTCGGCCCGCATCCTCGCGAACCACTCCTCCTGCGCCGCGTCGACCCGGGCCTGGAGACCGGGTCGGCCGATGCCGAAGTCGCGCGGCAGGAACCGGCTGGGCAGTCCGCCTTCGAGGAGGGCGAGCACGCCGCCGGGCGCGAGGCCTTCCGCGAACCCGGCGAGAGCGGCGCGCTGGTCGCCGACGTGGTGCAGCGACCTGCTGGCCCACACCAGGTCGGCCGGATAGTCCAGGAAGCCGAGCCCGTCGGCGAGTTCGGCCTCGACCGTGCTGAACCGGTCGGCGACGCCGAGCCGCTCGGCGCGGGCGCGGGCCTGCGCCAGCAGGGATCCGGCCACGTCCACGGCGACCACGCGCGCCGCCGGGAAGGCGTCGGCGAGGAGGCAGGAGATGACGCCGGGGCCGCTGCCCGCGTCCACGACCAGTTCGGCTCCGGGGCGTACCTCCCGCAGCCAGGCCGCGGCCTCGACGTAGGCCGGGGCGTACAACTCGGCCTCCTGCACGAGCAGCGGGAGCATGTCGGCGAAGTCCACATGGGTGTGGTCGTGCGGGGCGTGCCCGTGCGAGGTGTGGTCGTGCGAGGTGTGGTCGTGGTGCTGTGGCATGGTCGCGGGCCTCTCGTTCGGCATGCCGACAGCGTGCGCCTGCGCTCCCGGAAACGGCCAGCCGTATTGCTCGAACGGCAAAATCCCGGCCCGTCCGCCCGTCCGTCCTCCGTCCGACCGGGGCGTCCCCATGAGTGGCGGCGCGGTGCGGTGCCGCGTCGCCGAGGACCGCCGCGGTGGGTGCGCGATCCACCGGGGCCCGGCCGTTGCGGCCCGGCCCCGGCGGATCATCCGTTCGCCGGGACTACAGCGCCGGGTAGGCGTTCGCCATCAGTTGCTGGAACTGCGCGGAGAACCAGTGCCCGGACAGCGGGGCGTTCGGCAGGGCGCCGGACAGGTTGTTCCCGTTGCGGGCGTTGCCCGTGTACGTCGGGTCGCACATGCGGTCGAAGCCCTTGCCCTCGTCGTTCGAGATCGCCGAGCTGGAGCCGTCGGACTCACCCGGGGGCTTCATCCACACGTAGGCGTCGATGCCGGTCGCCGGGGCGGCCTGCGGACGCTCGCCGAGGCCGGCACCGGACTGGTTGCACCAGTTGCCGATGTGGATGCGGCGGTCGTAGCGTCCGCCGTCGACGTAGGTGTCCACGCTGGTCGTGGCGCCGGGACCGGTGGGCCGTGCGCTGCCGCCCCAGCCGTTCCTGGAGGTGTCGATCAGCATGCCGATGCCGGAGTTGAAGCCGACCGAGACGAGCTGGTTGCGGAAGGCCTGCGCGTAGGACAGCTCGTCGACGTAACGGTTCCAGTCGACCCACTTGGACTGGCGCACCGTGGTGCCGTTCACCGAGTCGTTGACGGTGAAGTTGTTCTCCTTGAGCGCGCTGTAGTTGGCGGTGTTGGTGATGAAGCCGTGCACGTCGTCGACGGTCGCGCCCTCACTGGTCGCCGCCTGCTTGAACAGGGTCGCGGACGGGCCGAAGTTGTCGTCCCAGCCGAGCCAGCCGTGGTGCCCGGCGTCGATGTAGTTGTAGACGTTGGGGATCGCGCCGAGCTTGGCCAGGGCGTAGCCGACGCCCTTCACGTAGTTGCCGTTGGCCTGCATGGTGTCGCACTGCGGGGTGGCAGTGGCGCGGCTGCCGGTGTTGGTGACGAGGTTGGGCAGCGAGTCGATCTCGATGGTGGTGACGATGCGCAGCGAGGCGTACTTGCTGTCCGAGAGGATCGCCGCGATCGGGTCGATGAACTGCGTCTTGTACTTGTCGATCTCCGTCGGGCCGAGTTCGCCGTTGGACGCGAGGGCCGCGCAGTCACGTCCGGGCAGGTCGTAGACGACGAGCTGGACGACCTCTTCGTTGCTGCCCTTCTGGGCGAGCGCCGCGTCGAGGTGGTTGCGCAGGCCCATGCTGCCGCCCGCGCCGTTGATGGCGGCGATCCGGTCGAGCCAGACACCCGTGGGCTGGTTGGAGATCCGGCTGCCGCCGGGTTCGGCCGCGGCCTTCGCGGACCACTCGGGATTCACGTACACCTTGGCGCCGGCGTACGGGTTGTCGACCCTGCCGGAGGGGTCCGGACCGGGGTCGGGGTCGCCGCCGCCACCGTCGTCGACGTTGCAGGTCACGCCGTCGAGCGTGAAGCTGGTCGGCAGGGCGTTGGTGCCGCTGTAGGAGGCGTTGAAGCCGAAGCTGACCGAACCGCCGCTCGCCAGAGTGCCGTTGTAGCTCTCGTTGGCGGCGGTGACGGCCGTGCCGCTCTGGGTGATCCTGGCGTTCCAGCCGGAGGTCACCTTCTGATTCCCGGCGTACGACCATTTCACCGACCAGGACGACTTGGCGGCCGAGTTGTTGGTGACGGTGACGGCGGTGGTGAAGCCGGTGTCCCACTGGTTCTGCACCTTGTAGTCCACGGTGCAGGGGACGGCGGCGATGCCGGGCTCGGGGGCGACGACGGCGGCCGCGGTGCCGGTCGTGGTCGCGCCGCCGAGGAGGACCAGGCTCGCCAGTAACGCTGTTCTGGTGCGACTCATGAGTGCGGGTGTCCTATCCGTTGACGTGTGTGTCTCATCCGTTGAGGGCGCGCAGGTGGTCGCGCAGCCCGATGCCGTACGAGGTGGGGGTTCCGTCGTAGTCGGAGATCAGGGAGGGGCCCGAGGAGCAGTCCCAGGTGTTCCAGGTCCAGCCGAGGTAGGAGAGGTTCCGGTCGTCGAACCACTTCATGACGGTGTCGACGAAGCCGTGGGAGCAGGTGTTCTCGCCGATCTCCCCGGCCACGAGCGGGACCTGGGCCGCCACCGGGGCGAGTGTCGAGTTCCAGCAGCTCTCGCTCGCACAGGTGTTGAAGTTGTAGACGTGGTAGGCGGCGACCAGATTGCCGGTGGGATCGGACGGCTTGTACGTGAGCCACTGGCTGAGGTCGTTGGAGTACGCGAGACCGCCGGCCAGGATGAGGTTCTTGGCGCCGGTGCCGCGGACGGCGTCGACCAGGTCCTGCATCCCGGCGACCTCGTAGGAGATGCCGGGGCAGGTGCCGCCGTCCCGCCAGCAGGTCCACGCCTGGGTGGTCGTGGACGTCGCGCGGTCCGGGTAGGGCTCGTTGAACAGGTCGAACGCGACGGCCGGGTCGTCCTTGAAGGTGCCGGCGACCGAGGCCCAGAACGACGGGGTGTACTGCGCGTCCGGCATCGGCTTCTGGCAGGTGGCGTGCACGTCGGAGCAGCCGGCGGAGTTGCCGGTGTACTGGCCGTAGCTCCAGTGCAGTTCGACGAGCGGGGTCATGCCGTGCGCCTCGACCTTGGCCACCAGGTCCTTGACGGCGGCGATGTAGTTGGCGCCGCCGTACTCGGGTTTGATGTTGGACAGGCCGAGCCAGCACTCCTCGTTCAGCGGGATGCGGACCGTGTTGGCCTTCCAGTCGGCGATCGCCTCGACGGCGGCGTCGTCGACCGGTCCGTCGAAGATGCCGTAGCCCTGGACGCACATGAACTCGCCGCCGGAGCGGTTGACTCCGAGCATCCGGCGGGTGGCGCCGCTTGCGTCCACGAGCTTGTTCCCGGACACGTGGAGCTTCGGCGCCTCGCCGGTGGGCGGCGGATCGGTGGGCGGCGGATCGGTGGGCGGTGGATCGGTGGGGGTCGGCTCGCCGTCCACATTGCACGCCGTGCCGTTGAGCTTGAATCCGGTCGGTGCCGTGTTGCTCCCGGACCACGAGGCCAGGAAGCCGGCGCTGACGCTCGCGCCGGAGGCCAGCGAGCCGTTCCAGCTCTCGTTGGCCGCCGTCACCGACGTGCCGGACTGGGACCACTTGGCGTTCCAGCCCTGGGTGACCTCCTGGCCCTGGGCGAAGTCGAAGGTGAGGCTCCAACTGCTTACCGAGGCCATGTTGTTGGTGATTTTCACGGAGCCCTGGAAACCGGCGTCCCACTGGTTGGTGACGGAGTACTCCACCGTGCACGCGGGAGTGGCTCCCGAGGCCGTGACCGTCGGCGCGATCGCCGTGCCCACGAGGGCGACGGCGGCGCCGACGAGTAAAAGTCCTGAACGCGGGGGGTGTCGCATGAGCGACTCCTTGCAGCTCGGGCGCGTCGTGACGGACGCGTCGACTGATGGAATCGCTCCCACTGGTGCGGATGAAGTTAGCGCCAAGTGTCCGCAAAGGACAGAGGTGTTGCGTTGTTGATCAATCGAATCATTTCGACTCACCGAGCACCTTGACCGCTCACAGCCCGCTCTCCACTATGGGAGCGCTCCCACTGGTTCAAGGCTTGTTGCTCCTCCCCCATTCTCCGAGCCGCAAGGAGGAACCAGCACATGCTCCCCAGACCGGGACGTCGCACGTCGCGACGTCTGTGGACCGCTGTCGTGGCGGCCCTGGCACTCCCCCTGACGACCTTGGCGACGGGTACAACTCCCGCACACGCAGCGGCAGTTCAGTGCAGCGTCGACTACAGGACCAATGACTGGGGCTCCGGATTCACCGCGGATCTGACGATCACCAACCGCGGCACGGACGCGATCGCCGGCTGGACCCTCAGCTACGCCTACACGGGCAACCAGACCCTCACCAACGGCTGGAACGGCACCTGGTCCCAGTCCGGCAGAACGGTCACGGTGAAGAACGCGGACTGGAACGGGACGATCGCCGCCGGGGCCGCCGTCACCACCGGCGGCCAGTTCACGTACAGCGGTACCAACACCGCCCCCACGTCCTTCACGGTCAACGGCACCACCTGCGCCGGCGCGCACCAGCCGCCGGTGACCGTGCTGACCAGTCCCACCGCGGGAGCCGTCTACTCCCAGGGCGACGCCGTGCCGCTGGCGGCGACCGCGGCCGCCGCCGACGGAGCGACGGTCAGCAAGGTCGAGTTCTACGACGACACCACGCTGCTCGGCACCGACACGAGCTCGCCGTACACGCTGTCGGCCAATGGCTTGACCGTGGGCAGTCATTCACTGATCGCGAAGGCGTACGACAGTCTCGGCGCGTCCGCCGACTCCACGCCGGTCGGCATCACCGTCGCCTCGGGTCCCGCCGTGGTGGCCTCGCCCTCCCAGCTCGGCGTCCAGCAGGGCAAAACGGGCACCTTCGACGTGAAGCTGTCCACCCAGCCGTCGGCGAACGTGACGGTCGCCGTGGCCCGGACGGACGGCAACACCGGCCTGTCGGTCACGGGCGGCTCCTCGCTCACCTTCACACCGTCGAACTGGAACACCGCGCAGAAGGTGACGATCACCGCCGACGCCTCCGGCACCGGCGCCGCCACCTTCACGGCCTCGGCCACCGGCCACACCAAGGCCACCGTCACCGTGACGGAACTGGCCGCCTCGAAGGCGTACGACGCGCGGTTCCTGGACCTCTACGGCAAGATCACCGACCCGGCGAACGGCTACTTCTCCCCCGAGGGCATCCCCTACCACTCGGTGGAGACGCTGATCGTCGAGGCGCCGGACCAGGGACACGAGACGACGTCGGAGGCGTACAGCTATCTGATCTGGCTGCAGGCCATGTACGGGAAGGTCACCGGCGACTGGTCCAAGTTCAACGCCGCGTGGCAGACCATGGAGACGTACATGATCCCCACGCACGCCGACCAGCCGACGAACTCCTTCTACAACGCCTCGAAGCCGGCGACGTACGCCCCTGAGCTGGACACCCCGAACGAGTACCCGGCCAAGCTCGACACCGGCGTCTCCGTGGGACCGGACCCGATCGCCTCCGAGCTGAAGAGCGCGTACGGCACGGACGACGTGTACGGCATGCACTGGCTCCAGGACGTCGACAACGTGTACGGCTACGGCGACGAGCCCGGCAAGTGCGAGGCGGGCCCGACCGCGACCGGCCCCTCCTACATCAACACCTTCCAGCGCGGCGCGCAGGAGTCGGTGTGGGAGACGGTGCCGCAGCCGACCTGTGACGCGTTCAAGTACGGCGGAACCAACGGGTATCTGGACCTGTTCACCGGCGACTCGTCGTACGCGAAGCAGTGGAAGTACACCGACGCGCCCGACGCCGACGCGCGCGCGGTGCAGGCCGCGTACTGGGCCGACGTGTGGGCCAAGGCGCAGGGCAAGGGCGGCGACGTGTCCAGCACCGTCGGCAAGGCCGCGAAGATGGGCGACTATCTGCGCTACGCCATGTACGACAAGTACTTCAAGAAGATCGGCAACTGTGTCGGCCCGTCGACGTGCGCGGCCGGTACCGGCAAGGACGCCTCGCACTACCTGCTGTCCTGGTACTACGCGTGGGGCGGCGCCACCGACACCTCCGCGGGATGGGCCTGGCGGATCGGCTCCAGCCACACGCACGGCGGCTACCAGAACCCGCTGGCGGCCTACGCGCTGAGCTCGAACGCCGACCTGAAGCCCAAGTCGGCCACCGGACAGGCGGACTGGGCCAAGTCGCTCGGCCGGCAGCTGGAGTTCTACCGCTGGCTCCAGTCGGACGAGGGCGCGATCGCGGGCGGCGCGACCAACAGCTGGGCGGGCCGCTACGCGACCCCGCCGGCCGGCACCCCGACCTTCTACGGCATGTACTACGACCAGCAACCGGTGTACCACGACCCGCCGTCCAACCAGTGGTTCGGCTTCCAGGCGTGGTCGATGGAGCGGGTCGCCGAGTACTACCAGCAGACGGGGAACGCGAGCGCCAAGGCGATCCTCGACAAGTGGGTCTCCTGGGCGCTGTCCAAGACGACCGTCAACCCGGACGGCACCTATCAGATCCCGTCCACCCTCCAGTGGTCCGGCGCCCCGGACACCTGGAACGCGTCGAGTCCCGGCGCCAACAGCGGACTTCACGTCACCGTCGCCGACTACACGAACGACGTCGGGGTGGCCGCCGCGTACGCCAAGACCCTGTCGTACTACGCCGCCAAGTCCGGCAACGCCCAGGCGAAGACGACGGCGAAGGCGCTCCTCGACGGCATGTGGAGCAACTACCAGGACGGTCTGGGCATAGCCGTCCCGGAGACACGCGCCGACTACAACCGCTTCGACGACGGCGTCTACGTCCCGAGCGGCTTCAGCGGCACGATGCCGAACGGCGACAAGATCAACTCTTCCTCGACCTTCGCCTCGCTCCGGTCCTTCTACAAGAACGACCCGGCCTGGTCGAAGATCGAGAGCTATCTGGCGGGCGGCGCCGCGCCCTCCTTCACGTACCACCGTTTCTGGGCCCAGGCGGACATCGCACTCGCCATGGGCTCGTACGCGGAGCTGCTCGAATAGTCCCCGCTGAGGCTCCGTGTACACGGCCCTGTCCCTGACGGCAGGGCCCCGGCCGGGCGGTCCCTCACCCGCACTGAGGGCCGCCCGGCCTTCGCGCCTTTCCCTCCCCCCGCATTCCCCCGGAGAGGACCCCACCGTGCGCAGAACCCGCAATCTGACGGCCGTGCTCGCGCTCGCGGCCGGATTACTGGCCGGCACCCCGCCCGCACTCGCCGCGGACGCCCCGACGGCCACCGGCTCCCCGGACACCGCACAGACGGCGCTCGCCGCGGACACCTACACCTGGAAGAACGCCCGGATCGACGGCGGCGGCTTCGTCCCCGGCATCGTCTTCAACCGCTCCGAGAAGAACCTCGCCTACGCCCGCACCGACATCGGCGGCGCCTACCGCTGGGTCGAGTCCACCAAGAGCTGGACGCCGCTGCTCGACTCGGTCGGTTGGGACGAGTGGGGCCACACCGGAGTCGTCAGCCTCGCCTCGGACTCCGTCGACCCGGACAAGGTGTACGCCGCGGTCGGCACGTACACGAACAGCTGGGACCCGACCGACGGCGCCGTGCTGCGCTCCTCCGACCGGGGCGCCAGCTGGCAGAAGGCCGACCTGCCGTTCAAGCTGGGCGGCAACATGCCCGGCCGCGGGATGGGCGAGCGGCTGGCCGTCGACCCCAACAGGAACAGCGTGCTGTATCTCGGCGCGCCCAGCGGCAAGGGGCTGTGGCGCTCCACGGACTCCGGGGCGAGCTGGTCGCAGGTCACCGCCTTCCCCAACGCCGGCAACTACGTCCAGGACGCCACCGACACCAGCGGCTACGCCTCCGACAATCAGGGGATCGTCTGGGTCACCTTCGACGAGTCGACCGGCACGAAGGGCAGTACGACGCAGACGGTCTACGTGGGCGTCGCCGACAAGGACAACGCGGTCTACCGCTCGACGGACGGCGGCACGACCTGGTCCCGGCTCGCGGGGCAGCCCACCGGCCACCTCGCCCACAAGGGCGTGCTCGACGCGGCGAACGGCTACCTGTATCTCGCCTACAGCGACAAGGGCGGACCGTACGACGGCGGCAAGGGCCGGCTGTGGCGGTACGCGACCCGCGGCGGGACCTGGACGGACATCAGCCCGGTCGCGGAGGCCGACACCTACTACGGGTTCAGCGGACTGACCGTCGACCGGCAGCACCCCGGCACCGTGATGGCGACGGCGTACAGCTCCTGGTGGCCGGACACCCAGATCTTCCGGTCGACGGACAGCGGCGGCACCTGGACGAAGGCCTGGGACTACACGTCGTACCCGAACCGCTCGAACCGCTACACGATGGACGTCTCCTCCGTGCCCTGGCTGACCTTCGGAGCGAATCCCGCACCGCCCGAGCAGACCCCCAAACTCGGCTGGATGACCGAGGCGTTGGAGATCGACCCGTTCGACTCCGCACGGATGATGTACGGAACCGGCGCGACGATCTACGGCACCGAGAACCTCACCGACTGGGACACCGGGGGCCGGTTCACGGTCGAGCCCATGGTCCGGGGACTGGAGGAGACGGCCGTCAACGACCTCGCCTCTCCCCCGTCGGGTGCTCCGCTGCTCAGCGCGCTCGGTGACATCGGCGGATTCCGGCACACGGATCTCACCGAGGTCCCCTCGATGATGTACACCTCGCCGAACCTCACCACCACGACCAGCCTGGACTACGCCGAGACGAACCCGAACACGGTGGTCCGGGTCGGCGACCTCGACTCCGGCCCGCACATCGGCTTCTCGACCGACAACGGCGCCAACTGGTTCGCGGGCACCGACCCTTCGGGCGTCACCGGCGGCGGCACGGTCGCCGCGGCCTCGGACGGCAGCCGCTTCGTGTGGAGCCCGTCCGGCACCGGGGTGCAGTACACCACCGGGTTCGGTACGTCGTGGTCGGCGTCCTCCGGCATTCCGGCCGGGGCGCGGGTCGAGTCCGACCGGGCCGACCCGAAGACCTTCTACGGCTTCAAGTCCGGCACGTTCTACGTGAGTTCTGATGGCGGCGCCACCTTCACCGCGTCCCCGGCGAGCGGACTGCCGAGCGGCGACAGCGTGCGCTTCAAGGCACTGCCCGGCACGAAGGGCGACGTGTGGCTGGCGGGCGGCGCGAGCGACGGGGCGTACGGGCTGTGGCACTCGACGGACGGCGGCGCGACCTTCACCAGGCTGGCCGGCGTGGAGCAGGCCGACACCATCGGCTTCGGCAAGGCCGCCACCGGCGCCTCCTACCAGACGCTCTACACCAGCGCGAAGATCGGCGGAGTGCGCGGGATCTTCCGGTCCACCGACAAGGGCGCGACCTGGACCCGCATCAACGACGAGGCTCACCAGTGGGGCTGGACCGGCGCGGCCGTCACCGGCGACCCGCGGGTCTACGGGCGGGTGTACGTGTCGACGAACGGGCGCGGGATCGTCTACGGCGACACCTCCGGCACGAGCGGCGGCGACGGCGGCGGGACCGATCCGACACCGGCGGGTGCCTGCGCGGTGACCTACCGGATCACCAACCAGTGGTCGGGCGGCTTCCAGGCGGACGTGTCCCTGACGAACACCGGCACGAGCGCCTGGGACGGCTGGACGCTCGGCTGGACGTTCCCCGACGGCCAGCGGATCACCCAGCTGTGGAACGCGGACCACACCCAGGACGGCACGGCCGTGACCGCGCGGAACGTCAGCTGGAACGCCACCGTGGCACCGGGTTCGTCGGTGGGCTTCGGCTTCACGGGCAGCTGGACGGGCTCGAACACGAAACCCACGTCGTTCCGGCTCGACGACCGGACCTGCACGGTGACCTGACCGGCCGGGGATCCGGACACGCCCGGGGCAGCCGCGCGACGGGATCGCGCGGCTGCCCCGGCCCGTTCTCCGCGGGCGCCGCCTCAGCGGATCACGGCGCGGTGCGGCACATGGGCGACGCCGAGAACGCGCCCTGACAGCAGCGAGCCCCCGCGCCGGGCATCACGTTGGGGCATGACCGACCTCGGCATCGCCCCAAGCACAGCCGGGCTATGACCACAGAGCGTTCCGGACACGCCGTTCCCAGGCACCCTTGACGGTCGCCACACAACCGCTTCGCGGCTGCTGCCGGATGCCGCACCTGCCCTGGTGCGGGACCCGGCAGCCGGACTACTTGGTCACGACCGCCTGATCATCGATCTCGATGGCTCCAGGGGTCATGTCCGAGAAGGCATCGGCCTTCATACCTGCTTGGATCTTCTGCCGGTATCGGCCGATCGCCTCCGCGCCATATGCATCGACGAGGGCCACATGCAGAGTCACGGCAGTGTCCTTCGGGTCCGCCGAGTTGGCCGGCCGGACCGTCGGGCAGTGCCAGTCGATCCCGTTGTCGTCGATGTTGCACGAACTGAAGGTGGGGTAAAAGTGGTTGCTGTCCACCTCGACGAACGCCCACAGCGCGTAGCCCTTCGGCACGTGCTGGATGCTCCCCTTCAGAATGACGCTCTGTCCCACTGCCCTCCCGTCCAGGCTGGTGATCTTCCCTGTTGGCTTAGGCGCCTCGGCAGCAGCGACCGGAGCGTCCCTGTCTGCCGGGTTGATGATCGCCGTACCCACGACTCCGATGATCGCTCCGATGGCAGGCGGCACGATCCGCTTAGCCCACTTGCCCCACCGTGGCCCACGCCCCGATCCCCCGGTTCCTCCTGCAGCCATGGCGTCCCCTCCCTGTTAGTGCGTGGGCGGTAATCTGCCCTAGTTTTGGGAGGGATTAAGACTGCTTTTTGTCGCAGTTCTGCCACATGTGGTGATCAATACCGGAAGTATCCTTGGAATGCCGATGTATGGGTTGCCCCGAGCTCGGGTCAGGGCGCCAGCTCGTACTCCACCGTCCGCTGCCCACAGTCCGCGGCGAGCGTGCCGAGGGCCTCGCGTTCCCGATCGTCGCCGGTCAGCTGCCAGCGAAGCTTCGCCGCAACCCAGTCAGCGGGATACGTGCAGCGGGCGTCGAGTAGCAGCGGCAGCCAGTCGACGGGGTCCTGATCAGCCTTGCAACGGTCGGCGCGGGCCGTCACCGCGACGAGACTGCGGTCGGCGTCAAGGTCGTTGCGTAGGCCCCGCGCCGCTCCACGGCCCAGGCGCCCGAGTCCCAGGCTTCGGCGAGCGGCAATAGGTGGTCGATGTCCAGGTCGCCCGGCGTGGTGACGGTGACGCCGTCGTAGTACGAGCAACATCCCCCCGCAGTCACGTAGACGCGTGGAATGACCGGATCGACCGCGAACGCCGAGCCACTCAGGATCCGCTTGCCTGAGTCAGGCCATGCACGAGCACTCGCGTCAAGTTGAGGCCGGTGCAAGGCTGAACGTTGGTTCATGGCGCCAGTAGCGGCAGCCGAGCGGACAGGGTTCATTGAACGCTGCAGCGTTGGGCGGCCCCGCTTTACCGGACGTCCCAGGATGGCGCTGTCACCAGCGACAGACGGGAGGGGCCGCAACCAGAATGGGGAGAGTTCGGCAGTCAGCAGACGATCCTGCCGAACTTGGCCAGCTGTCGGTCCACTTCCTCAACGGTTCGCGGGGGACGGTTTCGGCAGACCGCCTCGCTGCCGTTCGATCCCCGGTAGCTGCCCGCCACGCCCCCGTGATGACTGCACGCGCCCCGGCTACCGATCGAATCCGACGGCCAGCCATCCGCGCACACCGACCCCAGAAACGTCCAATCGATGGGCGTCGACGGCGACTGTGCCGGGGGCTTGGGGGGCGTGGGCGCTGGCCCAGCCTGGTCTCCGTCGCCGTACAGAAAGCCCACCACGAGCAGCCCGACGAAGACCGGAATGAACATGATTGCGCAGAACATGCCGAACCAGCGCCAAGCAGTCTGAGCAGCTCGAACCAAGCGACGCCACACCCGCGACACCCCCCAAAGTGGCGGCAGCATAACCGCATGCGGGAGCCCCACCGAGACGGGGGGGCCGGCGGGGCCTGAAGGCAGTGTGGCACGCGGCGGTGTTCCGCGTACCGGTGGCAGCACCTGACTCAGGAGGGGACATGAGCATCATCGCCTGGGGATGGCCCACGGTTCCTGGGCCACGGGTTCTTGCCCTGCTTCGGCTCGACGTAGGTCACCTCGGCCGCCGGGATGAGCCCAGCCTCGGCGAGCGCCGGCTTCCACTACTTCGTGAGGCGATCGGGTGGTTCGTGTCCGCCGAGCTGGACGAGGCCCCTGAGGAACCTGAGGCGACCTCTGAAAATAGATCTCCCCAATTCCTCCCCGGAGATCAAACACGCGAAGGCGACGGCCACGATGACGGGCTGCGCGACCGCCGCCTCCGGCGGCAAGCTAGAGATAGTTCTCCCGGCTCAGGCCAGCTAAGGCGCGTACACCACGGGCCGTGGAGCCGTCGGCATACCGTCGCCCAGGAAGAAGCTCGGGTGCGGGGGCTGGTTGTAGGCGGTGTTCTGCCAGGCCAGCGCGGTGCGGTACTGGGTGTCGTGCAGCAGGGTGGTGATCTTCGTGGTCGTCTCGTACGGCGTCGAGTAGATGCGCAGCGCCGTGTTGTCGGTCGTCGGCCACACGACCTCCTCGCGCCAGTCGCCGAACAGGTCTCCGGACAGCGACGGGGTTGCCTTGGTGCCGTTGTTCGCGTGGACGCCCGCGCCGGTCAGCAGGCGGGTGTCGGCGGACGTGCCGTACTTGTCGACGTGGGTGCCGTCGAGGAGTTCACGGACCGGGTCGCCGTCCCACCAGGTCAGGAAGTTGACGCTGCCCGGCTTGCGGCTCGCCACCACGGTCCCCTTCGGGTTGCGGACGCCGTCGGCCCTGGAGGACCAGGACTCGGCCCCCGCGCTGCCCGCCCAGACGTCCCCGGACACGCCCCTGCCGTTGTCGCCGTCGGCGGCCGTCGACCACAGGACGGCGCCGGTCCTCGCGTCCGCCATCCACGACGACGGCTTGCCGGCGTCCTCGTCGACCTTGAACTCCTCTAGGCCCGCGCGGGACGGATCGAGATCGCCGACGTGCATCGCGTCGCCGTGGCCGTTCCTCGTCGTCCACAGCCCGGAGCCGTTGTCGTCCACCGCCATCGAGCCGTACACGATCTCGTCCTTGCCGTCGCCGTCGACGTCCGCCACGGACAGCTGGTGGTTGCCCTGTCCGTCGTACCCCTTTCCGCTGTTGGTCGAGGAGTTGGTGTCGAACGTCCAGCGCCGGGTGAACGCGCCGCCGCGCCAGTCCCAGGCGGCGACGACGGTCCGGGTGTAGTAACCGCGCGCCATGATCAACGAGGGCCGGCTGCCGTCCAGATAGGCGGTCCCGGCGAGGAACCGGTCGACGCGGTTGCCGTACGAGTCGCCCCAGGACGAGACGGTGCCGCGGGCCGGGACGTAGTCGACGGTGCCCATGGCCGCTCCCGTCACGCCGTTGAACATGGTCAGGTACTCGGGTCCGGACAGCACGTAGCCGCTGGAGTTGCGGTGGTCCGCGGAGGAGCTGCCGATCACCGTGCCCCGGCCGTCCGTCGTGCCGTCCGCCGTCTTCATGGCGACCTCGGCCTTGCCGTCGCCGTCGTAGTCGTACACCTGGAACTGGGTGTAGTGGGCGCCCGAGCGGATGTTCCTGCCCAGGTCGACGCGCCACAGGCGGGTTCCGTCGAGCTTGATGCCGTCGACGATCGTGTTGCCGGTGTAGCCGGACTGGGAGTTGTCCTTGGCGTTCGTCGGCTGCCACTTGAGGACGAAGTCGAGCTGTCCGTCGCCGTCGAGGTCGCCGACGGAGGCGTCGTTGGCCTCGTAGGTGTAGGCGACTCCGTCGGGTGTGGTGCCGCCGGCGGGCGGGGTGAGGGGCACGTCCTTGTAGCCGGTGCGGAACTGGACGGCGTGCACGGAGTCGCCCTGCTCCACGCCGTTCACGATCGCGCGGACCGTGTAGTCGGCCTGCGCGGGCGCCCCGGAGTGGAAGTAGTTCGTGGAGCCGGTGACCGGGGACGGGTTCACCTTCGTGCCGGCCCGGTAGACGTTGAAGGACACGTCGTTCGGGTCGGTGCCCAGCCAGCGCCAGCTGACCAGGTTGCCGCTGTCGGTGTGGACGCTGACGACGCCCCGGTCGAGGGACTCGACCTGCCGGGCCGTGGCGGCTTCGGCCGTTCCGGTTCCGAGGGCGGTGAGTCCGGCGGCGACGAGTGCCGCCGCGGCCGCCGTCGCCGAGCCGATCACGCGTCTGCGGTGCTGCCTGTGCGGGTGCTGCACGGTGGGTACCTCCTGGGAGGACAGACGGATTCCGTCCCCTCAGTCGCCGCCACCCGCACGGGAGTTGCCGCTTCTCAGCAAGCGCTCTCTATCCGTATCGGCGCGCCAGCTCGCGCACCGTCGCGGCGATCCGCTCGCGCAGCTGCGGCGGCTCCAGGACCTCGACCGCCGCACCGAGCCGCAGGAAGTCGTCGTGCGCCTGGTCCACGGACTCGATGGGCACGGTCACCCGTGTCCAGCCGTCCTCGTCCCTGCGGCCGCCGGCGGCCACCGCGTCGGCCAGCGGTCCGCTCGGACGGCTTCCGGGAGCCAGCCGGACGACGGCCCGGCCCCGGCGCAGCCGCCGGTGGAAGTCCTGCTGGTAGGCGGTCCAGTACGCGGCCAGGTCGAAGTCCTCGGGACAGTCGAACTCCTCCTCCGTCGTGGTCAGTTCGAGGATCTGGTCGACCCGGTAGGTGCGCGGGCCCGGTCCCGCCACCACGTACCAGCGACCCGCCTTGAGGACGAGACCGTACGGCTCGAGCCGGCGCTCCACGTCGGTCGGCTCGCGCCAGCGGCGGTACAGGATCCGCAGGACGCGCCCGTTCCACACGGCGTCGGCCACCGCCGGCAGGTACGGGGTGTCGTCGGCATCCGCGTACCAGCCGGGCGCGTCCAGATGGAAACGGCTGCTGATCCGGTCCGCGTGTCCGCGCAGCTCGTGCGGGAGGGCGGCGCGCACCTTCAGCCGGGCGGCGGCGAGGACCGGGCCGAGGCCGAGTTCGGCGGCCGGTCCGGGGACGCCCGCGAGGAAGAGGGCCTCTGCCTCCCCGGCGGTGAAACCGGTGAGACGCGTGCGGTAGCCGTCGAGGAGCCGGTAGCCGCCCGCGTGGCCCGCGTCTCCGTACAACGGCACGCCGGCCGCGCCCAGCGCCTCGACGTCGCGGTACACGGTCCGCACCGAGACCTCCAGCTCCTCGGCGAGCTGGGCGGCGGTCATCCGGCCGCGGGTCTGCAGCAGGAGGAGGATCGAGACGAGTCGGCCGGCTTTCACTGACACAGGATGTCAGTGGAGCGGGCCTAGCGTCCGGTCATGGCTTCGACGACCTTCTCGGCCTCCCCTGATCCCCGGGAGACCGCACCGCACCACGGGAAGACCGCTCCGCACGCCACGGCGACCGCTCCGGATGCTCCGGATGCCGGAGAGACCGCCCCCGGCGTACCGGTGACCTCCCCTGGCTTCCGGGAGAAATTCCTGACCGTGCCGCCGCCCATCGAGGTGGCGGGGCGGCACATCAAGCGCTATCACGTCACCGCGGATCCGGCCGGCATCGCGCCCGAGGTCGAGCGGGCGGCGTACGCGATACTGCCGCGCCTGCTCCCCGAACCGGACGGCACCCCGCCGGCCGGCTTCGTCGTGCTGCACCGCGGCGGCGACGACGGCGCGTACCTCAACGTCTACAGCTGGGTGTGGGACAACGTCCTGCAGTTCGGCGGCGCGGCGGCGGGCCAGCCGGTACTGGGCTGCCCCGACCGTGACCCCACGCACTTCGTGGTGCCCGGCCGGCCCTGGATCGGCTGTGTCTGGGAGCTGCCGCCGATCCTGCACGAACGCGACGCCTGGGTGCGGCATCTGCTCGCCCCCGACACCCCCGACCTGGAGGCCTACCTGGCCGACTCGCTGCCCGAGGGAACCACGGGAGACCGCTCATGAGCACCCCGCACGACTTCGACTTCCTGCTCGGCGACTGGGACGTCCACAACCGCCGGCTGACCGACTTCCTCGACCCGGACGGCGGCTGGGAGGAGTTCCCCGCCACGAGCCACTGCCGAAGCCTGTTCGACGGGGCCGCCGACATCGACGAGATCGACGTGCCGGACCTCGGCTGGAAGGGGCTCACCCTGCGGCTCTTCGACCCGGAGACACGCCGGTGGTCGCTGCACTGGTCCAGCAGCCGCAGCGGCAGGCTCTTCCCCCCGGTGTCCGGGCGGTTCGGGCCCGACGGGCGCGGCGAGTTCTTCGGTGACGACACGCACGACGGGAAGGACGTACGGGTGCGCTTCGTCTGGTCGGGGATCTCGGCGACCACCGCCCGCTGGGAGCAGGCCTTCTCGGTGGACGGGGAGCGGACGTGGATGACCAACTGGGTCATGGAGTTCACCCGCCGCGAGCCGGTGTGACGGCGGGCCGGTTCAGACCCGGCGGTACGCCCGCAGGGTGAACTCGGGGTCCGGGCGCGGCAGGTCCGGGTCCGGCAGGGCCTCGACGCGGTCGGCGAGTTCGGTGCCCCCGGCGGGGTACATCGCGCCGTCCCGGATCCGGCGGGCCAGCCGGCGCGGGACGCGGCCCTGGCCGTGCCCCGGGAAGCGGGCGGTTCCGCTCGGCAGGAGGCCGTGCGCCGCGGCGTACGCCGTGACGAGCGCGGCCTCGTCCGTGGCGGGCCCGGTGCGGTAGGGAGCGGCGAGCACGTCGATGTCGCTGTCCACGTGGTGCGCGGCGTCCTTGTCGACGGTGGTGACGAGGACGCCGCCGGGCCGCAGGACCCGTGCGGCCTCGGCCACCACGGCTTCCGCGTCGGCCAGCAGGTGCAGCAGCCAGATGACCGTGAGCGCGTCGAACGAGCCGTCCGCGAAGGGCAGTCGACGGGAGTCGCCGAGGACGACGGCGCCCGGAAGACGCGACGCGGCCGTGCGGGCCATGCCCGCGGAGGAGTCGACGCCCGTCACGCGCAGTCCGGGCCGGCCCGCGGCGAGGCGTCGCGTCACGATCCCCGTGCCGCAGGCGACGTCGAGCAGGCTGCGCGCGCCGGCCGGCACCAGCCCGAGGGCCGAGCCGGCCGCCGCGGCGGCGCGTGGCTCGCCGCCCCGCGTCGCGTCGTAGTCGTCCGCTTCCCTGTCGTAGTCCAGCACGTGGGTCAGTGTGCCCCGTGCCCCGGTGCGAGGTCCTCCACCCTGCGGGCGAGACGGAAGTCGAGTTCGGTGACCGCGCCGCCGATGCTGTGCGTGTTCACGGTGAGGTGGATCGTGTTGTAGCCGAGGGTGAGGTCGGAGTGGTGGTCGAGCTCCTCCTGCACCTGGGCGATGTGCACCACCATCGCGGTGGCCGCGAAGTGCGAGCCGAGCCGGTAGGAGCGGGCGAGGCGGTCGCCGTCCAGCGACCAGCCCGGCAGCTCGGCCAGCCGGTCCTCGATCTCCTTCTGCGACAGCGGCTCGACGGCCATGACCTCGCTCCTCTCGGGGGAAGGGGGCTGCGGGTTCCCGCATTCCTCAGCGTGCCACAGGGGCTCGCGCCCGGCTCCGTGGACGCCGGGCCGTTGTCGGGGTCTCGGGCCTGGGCCGGCCTCGTTCGCCGGGTTCCGGAGGGGCCGACCTCGTTCGCCGGGTTTCGGGAGGACCGGCCTGGTTGCCTGGGGTCCGGAGGGGCTGGCCTCGTGCCCCGGGGTCGGGAGGGTCGGTCTCGTTGCCCGGGCTCCGCAGGGGCCGACCTCGTTCCCCGCACTCCGGAAGGGCGGACCTCGTTCCGCGGGGTCGGGAGGGGCTGGCCGCGTTCCCCGGGCTCCGCAGGGGCCGACCGCGTTCCCGCGCTCCGGAAAGGCGGACCTCGTTGCCCAGCGCTCCGGAAGGGCCTTCCCGCGCTCCGCAAGGGTCGCAGGGGCCGTCCCGCTGCCTCGAACACCGGAACGGTGGCGGGCTGCCCCGACCGGGGCCTTCGCCGACCGGGGCCTCCACCGGCTGAGGGCTCCCCCGACCGGAGCTCTGCCCGGCCGGCGCTTCCCGTGGCCGAGGCCTTCCCATGCCGGGCCTTCCCATGCCGGGGCTTCCAGTGCCGGGGCTTCCAGTGGCCGGGGCGTTCCCGTGCCGGGCCTTCCCGTGGCCGGGCCTTCCCCGGCACGGGACCCCTGCCGGGGACGCACACCGCGACGGTGGCCGACACGGCTGCTCAGCGCCGAACGCACTCCGCCGCGAAGTCGTCGGCCGTCACGGCGATCCACGCCCGTCCCTCGACACGCTCCAGCCACTCCTGCGGAAGCCCGTGGTCGCCGTGGCGCGCGCCGAGCAGGTTGCCGCAGATGGCGCCGGTGGAGTCGCTGTCACCGGAGTGGTTGACCGACAGCAGCAGTGCGTCGGCCACCCGGGGGCGGGCCAGCGCGCAGTACACCGCGATGGCGAGGGCCTCCTCGGCGACCCAGCCCGCGCCGAGCCGCTCCACCTGCTCCGCGCCGGGCTCACCCGCGTCTGCCAGGTCCAGGGCGCGCCGCAGGGCGGCCGACGTCTCCTCGTGGCCGGGGTGCCGGGTGAGCAGCCTGAGCGCCCGCAGGACGGCGCTCTCGACGGACTCCCCCGCGACCAGGTGCACGACCATCGCGGCCAGCGCACCGGCGGCGTAGTACCCGGTGGGGTGGCCGTGGGTCATCTGGGCGCAGCGGGCCGCGAGCCCGAAGGCGACGTCCTCCGTCACGGGGCCGAGCCCGAAGGGCGCCGAGCGCATGACGGCACCGCACCCCTTGGACTGGGGGTTCACCGCCCCCGGTGGACCGAGCCGCAGAGCGGGGTCGGGGACGTGGTCCTGTTCGAGCCCGGAGAGGCAGGCGTTGCCGGGGGCGCGGCGGGCGTAGAGCCAGGACTGCGCGGCGAGACCACCGGTGGGGCCGCCGTATCCGCCGGGGCCGTGTCCTCCTGAGCCGGAGAACGCGCTGTCCGCGGGGCCGGGCCTGCGTTGGGTCTCCAGCCACCGTTCGTAGGCCCAGCGCACCAGCCGCGGGGCGCCGCCGCCGATGCCCTTGCGGCGCTCGCGTGCGTGCGCCTGCCGGAGCCCCTCGACGGTGAACAGCGTCATCTGTGTGTCGTCGCTGACCCGTCCCACGACTCCGTCGGCGTCGGGCACGAGACCGGTCACGCCCCGGGGGCCGTGTGCGGAGCGGATCCCTTCGAGGGAGACGAACTCGATCGGATAGCCGAGGGCGTCGCCGATCGCGCCGCCGAGCAGGCAGCCGCGCACGCGCGCGCGGTAGACCGCCTCGGTCTGCCAGTCCGGACGCCCGATCCCTGTCACACTCACGCGCCGTCCTCCGTACCGCTCACTCGCTGTCCTCCGCACCGTTCACTCGCCGATCTCCGCACCGCTCACGCGCCGTCCTCCGCACCGCTCACTCACCGATCTCCGCACCGCTCACTCACCGATCTCCGCACCGCTCACTCACCGATCTCCGTCTCCCTCACGAGCCGTTCCTCGGCCGCGGTGGCTGCTGCCCGGCCGCCGACGCCCTTCCTCGACTACCGTCCTCGTATGAGGATTGTCGCGTCCGGAGCCGCCATGCTTCCCAGTGCCCCCGCCGGCAGAGGCGCCGTGCCCGGCGCGGGCAAGGAGCGCCGTCCCGAGGAGGGCGTCGGCCCGCTGCTGCGCGGCTGGCGGGAGCAGCGGCGGGTGAGCCAGCTGGAGCTCGCGCTGCGCGCGGGATCCTCGGCCCGTCACATCAGCTTCATCGAGACGGGCCGCTCCCGCCCCAGCGAGGAGATGGTGCTGCGTCTCGCGGAGCACCTGGACATCCCGGTGCGGGACCGCAACGCGCTGCTTCTCGCGGCCGGTTACGCGCCGCACTACCCGGAGACACCGCTCGACGACCCCTCGATGGACGCCCTGCGCGAGGGCATGGAACGGCTGATCCAGGGCTACGAGCCGTATCCGGCGCTGGTGGTGGACGCCACGTACAACGTCCTCGCCGCGAACCGGGGCATCGCCATGCTCCTGGACGGCGTACCGGAGCACCTCCTCGAACCCCCGCTGAACGCCATGCGGCTCACCCTCCACCCGGAGGGTCTGGCACCGCGCATCCGCAATCTGCGCGCGTGGCGCGATCATCTCCTCGCCCAGATGGACCGTCAGATCGCCCTGCGCCGCTCGGAACCGCTGCGTGCCCTGTACGAGGAGGTGGCGGCGTACCCGGTCCCGGAGCCGGAGGAGGACGACGAACCCATGAGCCCGGTCCCGTACTTCGCGCTGCCGATGCAGATCGAGCACGAGGGGCGGACCCTGTCGTTCATCTCGTCCATCTCCACCTTCAACACGCCGATGGACGTGACCGTCGCCGAGCTGGCCATCGAGACGTTCCTCCCGGCCGACCCCGCGACGGTCAAGTACCTTCGATCGATGCTGTCCTGACGCTCCAACGGCTCAGGCTTCGCGCGCCCGCAGTGCCGCGTACTGGAGCGCCGCGAAACCCGCCACCGTGAGCGCCTGCAGCACGCCCCACACGACGCCCGCGGTGCTCGGCGACAGCCACAGGGCGACGGCTGCGAAACTCAGCAGCGTCCAGGCGAGGTTGGTCTCGATCACGGCACGCACGGCCCAGGTGGAGGGCTCGGGCCGCGAAGCGAGCAGGCCGACGGCCGCCGCGTACACCGCGAGGACGAGGCCGAGTTCGAGCAGCAGGCCGGACCCGACGCCGAGCAGCCTCGCGAGCGGGCCGGAGGCGGCCAGGTAGGCGACCGCGTTGCCGCCGGTGACGAGGGCGTCCAGCACCAGGAACCGGCGCAGCGCGATGCGCGGCTCGGTCGTGCGGGCCAGGGCTGCGAACTGGGTTGCGGACATGGCGGATCACCCTCCGTCGAGGTCGGATTCCAGCGGGACTCCTGCAGGCATTCCTGCAGTGGGGATGCCTGGCCCCCGGACCGGAGTGCGCCGGCCCGGGAACCAGTACGCCCACCATGCCGGGCGGCCCGGGTGCCGGTCGATTACGTCGGAGGTAATGGCGAGGGGGCACGCCGCGGACTCTCCGTACCAGGTCACAAGTGTGCCTTCAGAACAGCATGTGCGCCGAGGAGCCACATCGGGAACCAAGCGCCGTCCTCTCCCGGCCCCAGCCCCGCACACCCCCTGGCCCCACGCCGGCCCCCGAACCCGCAGACGCGCCATGACACAGCAACCCTTTGTCATGTCCTCTACTAGACGGCAGGGTGAGTGTCCCCGAGGCGGTCAGGTCGTCGCGGGGGCGCCGGGCCGTCACCGGGCGGGCCGGTCACAAGGAGGGGATTCCGTGCGGGTTCTTCACGGACGTCCGCGCACGCCCACGCGCACCACGGCGTACAGCCGAGGTCGCCGACAACTGTCGTCAGCCCTACTCGTCGTGCTGCTGGGCCTGTTGGCCGCCCTCGTCGCACCCGCCACCGCGAGCGCCGACCCCGGCGATCCGAATCCGAACATGATCGACTGGACCGTCGTCGACTCGTTCCGGGGCACGGCGGGCAACGACATCCCGTTGCGGGAGGGGCAGAGCGACTGCAAGGCGCCGCAGTGCAACCCTCCCGTGGACGGTTTCGGCAGGCGGCACATCCTGGAACACGGTGTGGTGCCCGACCACGACGACATCCAGGAGACCGTCGGTACCGAGGGGTTCTGCGTCCCCGCTCCGGACAACCGGGTGATCTGCACCAACACGGACGCCAGCCTCGTCGTCGTGTACGTCACCCACAACGATCCGCGCTCGGGCGACGGAAGGCCGTTCGGGATCATCACGGCCTACTACTTCCTGCCCTGCCTCCAGGCTGCCGCCTGCCCCGGTCCGGAGCAGCCCCACAAGGTGGACACGGCCCTCACCTACACCGGCGCCGACAGCGCGGTGAACGGATCGCCGGCCCGCCTCTCGGCGAAGCTCACCAACGACTTCGGGACGCCGGTCGGCGAACGTGCCGTGCGGTTCGCCCTCGGCACGGGGGCCACGCAGCAGACGTGCACCGGCACCACCACGGCATCGGGCACGGCGACCTGCACCATCGACCCGGTCGACCAGCCGCAGGGGGCGTCGAACGCCGTACCTGTCGCCGTCAGCTTCGGCGGCGACGACGACTACAACCCGTCCGGCACGTCCGCCGAACTGGGCCTGACCTCGCCGACCGACCTCGACTACACCGGCGTGACCCACCTGGCCAACGGGACTTCCGCCCGGCTGGCCGCCGAGCTCACCGACTTCCGCGGAGACGCGGTGGCGGGGCGCACCGTGCGCTTCGCCCTCGGCACCGGGGACGACGAGCAGACGTGCACGGGGACGACGAGCGACACCGGGACCGCTGCCTGCACCGTAGCGTCGGTGGACCAGCCGCTGACCGACGCCGCCACCGTCCCGCTGCGCGCGTCCTTCGCCGGTGACGCCGGCTATCTCGCCTCCGACACCTCCGCACAGCTGAAGCTGCAGTACGCGACAGGGCGCGCCTACGGCATGTCGGCGCACGTCGGTCTCCTCGGCGTACCGCTGCTGGAGATCGAGCCGCAGCCCGACACCGGAACCGTCCGCACGGCGGACGCGACCGCGACCGACACCCCGTGCTCGGCCGCGTACACCTCGCCGCTGCTGTCCGCGCAGAAGCTGTGCCCCGAGGTCACCACGACGCTCGCTCCCGGCAGGGTCACGGCGGTCTCGACCGTGGCGCAGGCCCGCATCGGACTGCCCGGGGTGCCCGTCATCGAGGTGTCCGGGCTCAGCGCGACCGCCGCGAGTCAGTGCGGCAAGGCCACGGGCAGCACCGCACTCACCCTGAAGATCGCGGGAGTTCCGGTTAACGTGTCGGGTGATCCGAATACGGAGATCCCGCTCGTCGGAGGTGGCCGGCTCATCGTGAACGAACAAGTGCCCTCAAGCGCCGCCGACTCGGGCGTCAAGGTCAACGGCGTCCACCTCGTCCTTCCGGCCGGCGGCGGTGACGTCGTCCTGGCCTCGGCGGACAGCGCGATGCACAACTGCGGTGACTGACGACCACGTCGAGCCGGGCGGGCCGCAGGAATACACGGATGTGTTCCTGCGGTCCGCCCGCCGGGCCGTCCAGGACCTGTGCGAGCGGCGGGGCGCCGAACTGGAGTCGCTCACCTGCGACGTCGCGCCCGGCGCCGCGGGCGACGTGGTCGTCGCCGCCACGACGGTGCTGCACTTCCGCGGTCGCCGTTGCGTCTTCCGCCGGGGGATCTGGCCGCCGAGCCACCCCGCCGCCACCCGGGCCGCCATCTACGCGTCCGTACTGGAGGAGTGCCTGCTGACGCGGGTGCGCCCCCCGTTCGGCGGCGACGGGTCGCCGGTCGATCTCTGATCGCGCACTCACCGGCGCCCGCTCCCAGGAGGTCACAAAGCCCGCTGCCCACAGGCCCGTTGGCCCGGACCCCCTGAGCGTTCCCCGCGAACATGACACACTGCACGCAGACTTCGGCGCGTGGGGAGGCGTGGCGTGAGTGAGCGGCGGGCTGCGCCCACCGTGGGGCAGGTGGTGCTGGGGCGGCGGTTGCAGGAGCTTCGGGAGGCCGCCGGGCTGAAGCGCGAGGAGGCGGCCAGGGTGCTGCGGGTCGCCCCGGCGACGGTGCGGCGCATGGAGATGGCCGAGGTCGCCCTCAAGATCCCCTACGTACAGATGCTGCTGGAGACGTACGGGGTGGCCGACGGCGAGGTGAGCGCGTTCGTCGCGCTGGCCGAGGAGGCGAACCAGCCGGGCTGGTGGCAGCGTTTCCACGACGTGCTGCCCGACTGGTTCAGCATGCACGTCAGTCTCGAGGGCGCCGCCCGGATGATCCGCTCGTACGAGCCGCACTTCGTTCCCGGTCTGCTGCAGACCGAGGACTACGCGCGCGCCGTGCTGGAGGCCGGGACGGTCGGACAGACCGGCCCCGAGGCCATAGAGCGGCATGTCGCGCTGCGCATGAACCGGCAGAAACTGCTCACCCGCGAGAACCCGCCGCACCTGTGGGTGATCATGGACGAGACGGCCCTGCGCCGGCCCGTGAGCATCGACGGCGGGGTCATGCGCGACCAGATCGACCGGCTTCTCGCGGCCATGGAGGGTGATCACGTCACGCTCCAGGTCGCCGAGTACGCGAGCGGCCCGCACCCGGGGACGTACACGTCGTTCGCGCTGTTCCGCTTCGCGGAGCCCGAGCTGCCGGACATGGTGTACAGCGAGTACGTCACCGGCGCCCTGTACCTCGACTCGCGCCCCGAGGTGTCGCAGCACCTGGAGGTCCTCGACCTCATGTCCGCCCACGCGGCGTCCGTGCAGCGCACCAGGAAGATCCTCCAGGAGTTCCGCGAGAGCTTCTGAGTCGCCGTCGCACCCATCGAGCATCTTGAGGAGCAGCCGCATGACCGACCGTGAAGCCGCGCCCACCCGCGTGGACACCAGCCGGCCCCACCCCGCTCGCGTCTACGACTGGTGGCTGGGCGGCAAGGACAACTACCCGGTGGACGAGGAGCTGGCGCGCAGGATCCTCGCGGCGGACGGCACCGCGGTGCGCGGGGCACGCGCCAACCGCCGGTTCATGCACCGGGCGACGCGGGCGGCCGCCGACGCGGGGATACGCCAGTTCCTGGACATCGGGACGGGCATCCCCACGGAGCCGAACCTGCACCAGGTGGCCCAGGGCAGCGCGCCGGAGTCGAGGATCGTCTACGCCGACAACGACCCGATCGTGCTGCGTCACGCGCAGGCGCTGCTGCACGGCACCGCCGAGGGTTCCACCGAGTACGTGCACGCCGACGTCCGGGACCCCGGGACGATCCTGCGGCTGGCCGGTGAGTCCCTGGACCTCACCCGGCCCGTCGCGCTGTCGCTGGTCGCGCTCACCCACTACCTGGGCGACGCCGGCGAGGACGACGTGTACGGGCTGCTCAAGGGGTATGTCGACGCGCTCGTGCCGGGCAGCTTCCTGGTGCTGTCCCAGGTGACCTCCGACATCAGCCCGGAGGGGGTGGCGAAGGCCGCCGAGCTGTTCCGCCGGAGCGGCACGCCCTTCTACCCCCGTTCGCGGGCCGAGTTCACACGGTTCTTCGACGGTCTCGAGCTGGTCGACCCGGGCGTGGTCGCGGTCTCCGAGTGGCGCCCCGAGGAGGAGGACCTGGCGGCGCAGGCGGAGGGTCCCGTCCCGGTGTACGCGGGGGTCGCCGTGAAGTCCTGACCCGTACGGGTGCCGTGAACGGGTGCGCTCCCGCGCCCGCCCCTAGGTTCGAGACACGGGGTGAGCAAGGGAGCGCACGTGACGGACACGCGGACACCGCCCACCGAACCGGGCGCGGCGCTGCTGCGTGCCGGACGGTTCTTCCGCCACGGCACAGCGGCACCCGACCTGCACAGCATCGGTCTGACCGGCGGCCGCGAGGCGGACTCCTTCTACCGGGACCGCTGGAGTCACGACAAGGTCGTGCACTCGACGCACGGGGTGAACTGCACCGGCTCCTGCCGTTGGAAGGTGTACGTCAAAGACGGCATCATCACGTGGGAGACCCAGGAGACGGACTACCCGTCGGTGGGGCCCGACCGTCCCGAGTACGAGCCGCGCGGCTGTCCCCGGGGCGCCGCGTTCTCCTGGTACACGTACTCCCCCACCCGGGTCCGTCACCCCTACGTCCGGGGCGTCCTGCTGGAGATGTTCCGGGAGGCGAAGGGGCGGCTGGGCGATCCCGTGCTGGCCTGGGCGGACATCCAGGGCGACCCGGAGCGCCGCCGCCGCTACCAGCGGGCGCGCGGCAAGGGCGGCCTGGTGCGCGCCGGCTGGGACGAGGCGGTCGAACTGGTCGCCGCGGCGCACGTCCACACGATCAAGGCACACGGCCCGGACCGCATCGCCGGGTTCTCCCCCATCCCCGCGATGTCGATGGTGTCGCACGCGGCCGGGGCGCGTTTCATGAGCCTGATCGGTGCGCCGATGCTCTCCTTCTACGACTGGTACGCCGATCTGCCGGTCGCATCGCCGCAGGTCTTCGGCGACCAGACCGATGTGCCGGAGTCGGGCGACTGGTGGGACGCCGCGTACCTGATGATGTGGGGTTCGAACGTCCCGGTGACCCGGACGCCGGACGCGCACTGGATGGCGGAGGCCCGCTACCGCGGCCAGAAGGTGGTGGTGGTCGCGCCGGACTACGCGGACAACGCGAAGTTCGCGGACGAGTGGCTGCACCCCCACCCCGGCACGGACGGCGCGCTCGCCCTCGCGATGGGGCATGTCGTCCTCAAGGAGTTCTTCGTCGACCGTCGGACGCCCTTCTTCACCGACTACGTGCGGAAGTTCACCGATCTGCCGTTCCTGGTGACGCTGACGGAGAAGGAGGACGGCGCGTACGTCCCGGCGAAGTTCCTGCGCGCCACCGAGGTGGGCCAGGCCGGTGAGGGCGCCGAGTGGAAGACGGTGGTGCTGGACTCGGTTACCGGCCGGGCGGTGGTACCCAACGGTTCTCTCGGGTTCCGCTGGACGGAGTCCGGCAAGGGCCGGTGGAACCTCGAACTGGGCGACATCGAGCCCGAGTTGACGCTGTACGAGCATGAGGCGGCGGGCGGGGTCGAGGTGCTGCTGCCGCGCTTCGACACCGAGGGCGGCGAGCACGGCCAGGGCCGCGGCGACGTCGTGCGCCGGGGTGTTCCGGCGACGCAGCTGGGCGGGCGCGGGGGTCCGCTGGTGACGACGGTCTTCGATCTCCTGCTCGCCCAGTACGGGGTCGGACGGCCCGGTCTGCCGGGCGACTGGCCGTCCTCGTACGAGGACGCCGGGACGCCGGGAACGCCGGGCTGGCAGGAGGTCCACACGTCCGTCCCGGCGGCCAAGTGCGTAAGGATCGCACGGGAGTTCGCGCGCACGGCCGAGCGGTCGCGGGGCCGCTGCATGATCCTGATGGGCGCGGGGACCAATCACTGGTTCCACTCCGAGACGATCTACCGGGCGTTCCTCGCGCTGCTCCAGCTCACCGGCTGTCAGGGCCGCAACGGCGGCGGCTGGGCGCATTACGTCGGTCAGGAGAAGTGCCGCCCGGCCACCGGCTGGGCCACGCTCGCGGGGGCCGGGGACTGGAGCCGGCCGCCGCGGCAGATGATCGGCACCGCGTACTGGTTCCTCAACACCGACCAGTGGCGTTACGACCGGTTCGCGGCCGACGTGCTCGCCTCCCCGCTCGGCGAGGGCCGTTTCGCGGGCATGACGGCGGCGGACTGCCTGGCGCTGTCGGCGCGCGTGGGGTGGATGCCGTCGTATCCGACGTTCGACCGCAATCCGCTGGAGCTGGGTGCGGCGTTCGGCGATCCGGTGGCGAACGCGGTGGCCGAACTCCGGGCGGGCACACTGAAGTTCGCCTGCGAGGACCCCGACGCGCCGGAGAACTGGCCGCGCGTGCTCACCCTGTGGCGCGCCAACCTGCTCGGTTCGTCGGCGAAGGGCGCCGAGTACTTCACCCGGCATCTGCTGGGCACCCACTCGTCGCTGCGCGCCGAGGAGGCGGAGCCCGGGGTCCGCCCCCGGGACGTGACCTGGCGCGAGGAGGCCCCCGAGGGCAAGCTCGACCTGCTGCTCTCCCTCGACTTCCGGCAGACCTCCTCGACGTTGCTGTCGGACGTGGTCCTGCCCGCGGCGACCTGGTACGAGAAGCACGACCTGTCGACCACCGACATGCATCCCTACGTGCACTCCTTCGCCCCGGCGGTGGACCCGCCGTGGCAGGCCCGCACCGACTTCGAGACGTTCAAGGCGCTGGCCGAGCGGCTGAGCGAACTCGCCGTCGACCATCTCGGCGTGCGCAAGGACCTGGTGGCCACCGCCCTCCAGCACGACACTCCCGGCGAGGTCGCCCAGCCCGGTGGGGTGGTACGCGACTGGAAGCGCGGCGAGTGCGATCCGGTGCCCGGCGAGACCCTGCCGAACCTGGCGGTGGTGGAGCGCGACTACACGGCGATCGGCGCCAAGTTCGCGGCGCTCGGCCCACTGGTGGAGCGGCTGGGGCTGCCCGCGAAGGGCATCGCCCTGCGGCCGGACGAGGAGGTCGGGCACCTGCGGGAGCTGAACGGCGTCGTGCGCGGCGGCCCAGCCGACGGGCGGCCCGCGCTCGACACGGCGGTGAAGGCGGCGAACACGATCCTCGCACTGTCCGGGACGACCAACGGGCGCCTGGCCACGCAGGGGTTCCGCACCCTGGAGGCGCGCACGGGGCAGGACATGGCGCACCTGGCGTCCGAGCACGAGGGCAAGCGGATCACGTACGCGGACACCCAGGCCGCGCCGGTGCCGGTGATCACCTCACCGGAGTGGTCGGGCAGCGAGTCGGGCGGCCGGCGCTACACCGCGTTCACCCTCAACACCGAGCACCTCAAGCCCTGGCACACCCTCACCGGACGTCAGCACCTCTTCCTGGACCACGACTGGATGCACGAACTGGGCGAGGCGCTGCCGGTGTACCGGCCGCCGCTCGACATGCACCGGCTGTTCGGCGAACCACGCCTCGGAGCGGACGGACAGGCGGAGGTGACGGTCCGTTACCTGACGCCGCACAACAAGTGGTCCATCCACTCCGAGTACCAGGACAACCTGTTCATGCTGTCGCTGTCGCGGGGCGGCCAGAACATCTGGATGTCCCCCGAGGACGCGGCGGCGATCGGCGTGCGGGACGACGACTGGATCGAGGCGGTGAACCGCAACGGCGTGGTGGTGGCCCGCGCGGTGGTCTCGCACCGGATGCCGGCGGGCACGGTCTACATGCACCACGCCCAGGAACGCACGGTGAACGTCCCGAAGACGGAGGCCACCGGCAAGCGCGGCGGCATCCACAACTCGCTGACGCGGCTGCTCCTCAAGCCGTCCCATCTCATCGGCGGTTACGCCCAGTTGTCCTGGGCGTTCAACTACCTGGGCCCGACGGGCAACCAGCGCGACGAGGTGACGGTCGTCCGTCGCCGCAGCCAGGAGGTCGAGTACTGATGCGCCCGATGGCCCAGATCGCGATGGTCATGAACCTCGACAAGTGCATCGGCTGCCACACCTGTTCGGTGACCTGCAAGCAGGCGTGGACCAACCGCAGCGGCATGGAGTACGTCTGGTTCAACAACGTCGAGACCAGACCGGGACAGGGATATCCCCGCCGCTACGAGGACCAGGAGAAGTGGCGCGGCGGCTGGGAGCTCAACCGGCGCGGCGCGCTCAGGCTCAAGGCCGGCGGACGCCTCCACAAGCTCGCGGGAATCTTCTCCAACCCCGAACTCCCGGAGATCAAGGACTACTACGAGCCCTGGACGTACGACTACCGGAACCTCACCGAGGCCCCGCTCGGCGACGACTTCCCGGTGGCGCGGCCCGTCTCGCAGCTGACCGGGAAGCCGATGAAGATCGAGTGGTCCTCGAACTGGGACGACAACCTGGCGGGTGCCCCGGAGCTCGCCGAGCAGGACCCGATGGTGCAACGCCTGCGCGAGCAGGCCTCGGAGAAGGTGAGGTTCTCCTTCGAGGAGACCTTCATGTTCTATCTGCCGCGCATCTGCGAGCACTGCCTCAACCCGTCGTGCGTGGCGTCCTGCCCGTCGGGTGCCATGTACAAGCGGACCGAGGACGGCATCGTCCTGGTCGACCAGGACCGCTGCCGGGGCTGGCGCATGTGCGTCACCGGCTGCCCGTACAAGAAGGTGTACTTCAACCACCGGACCGGCAAGGCCGAGAAGTGCACGCTGTGCTATCCGCGGGTGGAGGTCGGGCTGCCGACCGTCTGCTCCGAGACGTGCGTGGGCCGGCTGCGCTACCTCGGGGTGATGCTCTACGACGCCGACCGGGTCACCGCCGCCGCGTCCACCGCCGACGACAAGGCCCTGTACGAAGCCCAGTTGGGCGTGTTCCTCGACCCCGAGGACCCGGCCGTGCGCGGTGCCGCCGAGGAGGCCGGGATCCCGCACGACTGGGTGGAGGCGGCCCGGCGCTCCCCGGTGCACGCCCTGATCAGCAAGTACCGGGTGGCGCTGCCCCTGCATCCGGAGTACCGCACGATGCCGATGGTCTGGTACATCCCGCCGCTGTCCCCCGTCGTCGACGCGCTGACCGGGACCGGGCACGACGGGGAGGACCTGGACAACCTGTTCGGTGCGATCGACACCCTGCGCATCCCCCTCGAATACCTCGCCGAACTCTTCACCGCGGGCGACGTCGGGCCGGTCCGCGCCTCCCTCGGCAGGCTCGCCGCCATGCGCTCCCACATGCGTGCCCTCAACCTCGGCGACCAGCCCGACGCGTCGATCGCCGCGTCGGTCGGCATGAGCGGCACGGAGATCGAGGAGATGTACCGGCTGCTGGCGATCGCCAAGTACGAGGAGCGGTACGTGATTCCGACGGCCGCCGTCGGGGACGCCCGGCGCCTGGAGGAGTCCGCGCTGCCCGACGGATGCAGCCTCGACTACGAGGGCGGTCCCGGCATGGGTGGCGACGGGCCCTTCGGCCAGGACTCGGGCCGCAGACGGCTGCCGCTCGTGTCCGTGGAGAACTTCCACGTCCTGCGCCGGCGGCAGACGACGGACCGGGAGGACACATGAAGCCGCACGCCGTGCTCTACCAGGCCGCCGCGTACTGCCTGTCGTACCCGGACGAGACGTTCCGCGAGCGGCTCGGGCTGCTGCGCGCGGCGGCCCCGGAACTCGCGGAGTTCCTCGATCACGCGGCCGCCGAGCCGGCCCAGGACCTCGCCGCGCACTACGTCCAGGTCTTCGACTTCAAGAACCGGCACAGCCTCTACCTGAGCTGGTGGCGCGACGGCGACACCCGGCGGCGCGGCATGTCGCTGGTGCGCTTCAAGCAGGTGTACCGGGACCACGGCATGGAGTTCACCGGTGAGGAGCTGCCGGACTTCCTCCCGGCGGTCCTGGAGTTCTCCGCGCACGCCGGGCCGTTCCTGCTGCGCGAGCACCGCGCCGGGCTGGAGCTGCTGCGTCTCGCGCTCACCGACTTCGGGACGCCGTACGCGTCCGTGCTCGACGCGGTGTGCGCCACGCTCCCCGGTCCCTCGCCCAAGGACCGTGCCGAGGCCCTCGCGCTGGCCCGGTCGGGGCCGCCGCGCGAGGAGGTCGGCCTCGAACCCTTCGGCGGCCTCGAACCCTTCGGCGGTCCCGAACCGTCCGGTGGCCTCGGTCCCTTCGGCGGCCGGGCGCCGTCCGGGCCCGCCGCCGAAGACCTCGCGGGCATCGGAGAGAACTCATGAGCACACTCCTGTGGGGCGCCCTGCCGTACATCGCCTTCGCGCTGCTCGTCGCGGGACTCGTCTGGCGTCACCGTTACGACAAGTTCGGCTGGACCACGCGCTCGTCCCAGGTCTACGAGTCGAGGCTGCTGAACATCGCCTCCCCCGCCTTCCACTACGGGATCCTGTTCGTGCTCGCCGGGCATCTGGTGGGGCTGTTCGTCCCGGAGACCTGGACGCGGTCGCTCGGTGTCGGCGAGCACACCTACCACCTGTTCTCGCTGTACGGGGGCACGGCGGCGGGTGTCCTCACGGTGCTCGGCATCGTGCTGCTGATCTACCGCCGGCGCACCAACTCGCCGGTCTTCCGCGCGACGACCGTCAACGACAAGCTGATGTACGTGGTGCTGCTCGGCGCCATCGTGATGGGCATGGTCGCCAAGCTGGCGCACACCTCGGGCGACGGCTACAACTACCGCGAGACCATCGCCCCCTGGGCGCGCAGCCTGTTCACACTGCGGCCGAGGACGGAGCTGATGGACAGGGTACCGGTGCTGTACCAGGTCCACGCGGTCATCGGGATGGCGCTCATCGCGCTCGTCCCGTACACGCGCCTCGTGCACATGTTCAGCGCCCCGGTGCAGTACCTGTTCCGGCCGTACATCGTGTACCGATCCCGCGACCCGAGGCAGCTCGGGCCGCGGCCCGCACGGCGCGGCTGGGAACGGACGGACGCCTGACCCGCACGCGGCCGGGCTCGCTCGCCCGGCGGCCGGTCAGGCGGCGCCGCCCTTGGCCTCGCCGTCCCTGGTCTCGTCGACGATCTCCGCGTCCACCACGCCCTCCTCGTCGCCCTGTGCCTGCTCTGTGGGAGGCTCGTCCTGCGGAGGCCGGGTCTGCTGGGCCCGCGCGTACATGGCCTGGCCCATCTGCTGGCTGACGGTGGCCAGCTTCTCGATGCCTTCGCGCAGCACGGCCGTGTCGGTGGTGCCTTCCAGGAGCCTCTTCAGGTCGGCCGCCGCGGCCTGCACCTCCGTCCGGGTGTCCGGCGGAACGCGGTCCTCGTTCTCGCGGAGGAACTTCTCCGTCTGGTAGACGAGCTGCTCGGCCTGGTTGCGGGTCTCCGCCTCCTCCCGGCGCCTGCGGTCGTCCTCGGCGTACTGCTCGGCCTCGCGCATCATGCGGTCGATGTCGTCCTTGGGCAGCGCGGAACCACCGGTGACGGTCATCTTCTGCTCGCGACCGGTGGCGAGGTCCTTCGCCGAGACGTGCATGATGCCGTTGGCGTCGATGTCGAAGGCGACCTCGATCTGCGGGACCCCGCGCGGCGCGGGCGGCAGCCCGGTGAGGTCGAAGACGCCGAGCTTCTTGTTGTACGCGGCGATCTCCCGCTCGCCCTGGTAGACCTGGATGCCCACCGAGGGCTGGTTGTCCGCGGCCGTGGTGAAGATCTCCGAACGCCTGGTCGGGATCGTCGTGTTGCGCTCGATGAGCTTGGTCATGATGCCGCCCTTGGTCTCGATGCCGAGGGACAGCGGCGTGACGTCGAGCAGCAGCACGTCCTTGACGTCGCCGCGGATCACTCCGGCCTGCAGCGCGGCGCCGACGGCGACGACCTCGTCGGGGTTGACGCCCTTGTGCGGGTCCTTGCCGGTGAGCTCCTTCACCAGGTCGGTGACGGCCGGCATCCGGGTGGATCCGCCGACCAGGATGACGTGGTCGACCGCCGACAGCTTCACGCCCGCGTCCTTGACCGCCTGGTGGAAGGGGGTGCGGCAGCGGTCGAGCAGGTCCGCGGTGAGCTCCTGGAACTGCGCCCGGGTCAGCTTCTCGTCGAGGTGCAGCGGGCCGTCGGCGGTGGCGGTGATGTAGGGCAGGTTGACGGTCGTCTCGGTCGAGCTGGACAGCTCGATCTTGGCCTTCTCGGCGCCCTCGCGCAGCCGCTGGAGCGCCATCTTGTCGTGGCCCAGGTCGATGCCGTGCCCGGCCTTGAAGCGCTGGGCGAGGTGTTCCACGATCCGCTGGTCCCAGTCGTCGCCGCCGAGCCGGGTGTCGCCGTTGGTGGCCTTCACCTCGATGACGCCGTCGCCGATCTCCAGGAGCGAGACGTCGAAGGTTCCTCCGCCGAGGTCGAAGACCAGGACGGTCTGCTCCTCGCCCCGGTCCAGCCCGTACGCCAGGGCGGCCGCCGTGGGCTCGTTGATGATGCGCAGGACCTTGAGCCCCGCGATCTCGCCCGCCTCCTTGGTGGCCTGGCGCTGCGCGTCGTCGAAGTAGGCGGGCACCGTGATCACGGCGTCCGTGACGTCCTCGCCGAGATACGCCTCGGCGTCGCGCTTCAGCTTCTGCAGCACCCGCGCGGACAGCTCCTGCGCCCGGTAGCGGGTGCCGTCGACGGAGCCGCTCTCCGGGAAGCGCCAGCTCACGTCGCCCATGTGCCGCTTCACGGAGCGTGCCGTGCGCTCCACGTTCGTGACCGCCTGCCGCTTGGCGACCTCGCCGACGAGCACCTCGCCGTTCTTGGCGAAGGCCACCACGGAGGGTGTGGTGCGCGCGCCCTCGGCGTTCGCGACCACGGTGGGGTCGCCGCCCTCCAGGACGGCCACCACCGAGTTCGTCGTCCCGAGATCGATCCCGACCGCACGTGTCATGTCCGTCCCCTTCCGCGAACTCTGCCCAATATCCAGCACAAAACTTGAGTGCCTGGTTGTCAATGGGACGGATGGCCCTCCGGGGGCCGCCGCGGCCCGGCAGGACCGCACGGGGCCGTCGCGACGGCCCTCCCGGCGGGCCGCGGCGGTACGGCGGCCCGGACACGGCGCTGCCGCGGCCCCCGGCAGGGGGACCGCGGCAGCGATGCGGACGGCTGTCAGGCGAGCTTCGCCGACAGGGTGATCGTCGTGCCGGTCAGAGCCTGGCTGACCGGGCAGTTCTTCTTGGCCTCCTCCGCCGCCGCGACGAAGCCGTCGTTGTCGAGGCCGGGCACCGTGCCCTCGACGGTGAGGTGGATGCCGGTGATGCCCTCGCCGGGCTGGAACGTGACGTCGGCGTTGGTGACGAGCTTGGCGGGCGGGGTACCGGCGCCGGCCAGGGCGTGCGACAGCGCCATGGAGAAGCAGCTGGAGTGGGCGGCGGCGATCAGTTCCTCGGGGCTGGTCTTGCCGTTCGCGTCCTGGGCCCGCGACGCCCACGTCACCGGCTGCTGGCCGATGCCGGAGGAGTCGAAGGTGACGACGCCGTTGCCTTCGAGCAGGTTGCCTTCCCACACGGTGTGTGCGGTGCGCGTGGTTGCCACGATGTGTCCTTTCGCGTGTGGTCCCCCTCGCGGGGGCCGTGTCCTCATCCGATCACACCCGGACCCCGCGCACCCACCGGATACGACGCCGACCTGCCGGACCGTGCAGGTGATTTCCCCGGCGGGGGCGAAGGCCGGGGTGAAGTGCGGGGGGTGAAGTGCGGGCCCGTCGGCCCGAGCCGGTGCGGGCCGGGTCAAGTGGTCGGGGAATCACGGGATTCGGCGGGGTGTCTCACGGACCGGGCGCGCCGCGGCCCGCGGCGGACGCGTCACCGCACCCGGAAAACCGGCCCGCGCGCGGTGAAGGGGAGCCGTGCGCCCTGCGGGATCAGGTACGCGTGCTCGCGGCGCACCCGCAGCACGTCGCACTCACCGTCCGTGATCACCAGCACGGGCGCGCCCGGCGGGAAGTCGTCGGCGCGGTGCAGCAGGTCGATGCCGGGCTGCAGCACCGTGCCGCCGCGTCCGTGCACGCGGACGCGTCCGGCGATGTCGGTCGGCGGCAGATAGCCCGCGTCGTGCGGCGCGGCGTCGCAGAAGACGACCCGGGCGGCGGGCACGTCACGGGCGTCGGCGTACGAGGCGATCGCGCCCAGGGCCTTGCCGAGCAGGGTGCGGTCCATGGAGCCCGAGGTGTCGAGGACGACGCCGAAGGTGCAGCGGGCGATCTCCTCGGGCGGGAAGTGGCGGCCCGCGCGCGGGATGTCGGGGGTGGACGCCTGGCGGCGCGCAGGACGCGCGTAGCTGCGCACCGGTTCGGGACGGGGCACGAACTCGTCGAACCAGCGGGCCAGTCGGGCGTCCCAGGGCAGCGGGGGGTGGCTGAGTGCGCGGATGTCCTCCACCAGTCCGCCCGGCAGGTAGCCGCGCTCGTGCTGCTGGTGGAGGTCGAGGCCCTGGGCGAGTCCCCGGCGGTAGAACTCGTCGAGGTCGACGTAGTCGCGCGGCGCGCCGAGCGGGCCGCCGAGGATGTCGCCGGCGCCCTTGCCGCGCAGCGTGGACAGGCGGCGTACCCGTCGCAGGTCGCCGGCGATCCGGTCGTAGACCTCCTCCGCGGACAGGTCCTTGAGGTCCGGGTCGTACAGCAGTCCTTCGGGCATCGTGCCGATCTGCATCTCGCACAGCCAGCCGTTGACGACGTAGTCGGCGGCGACGTTGAAGAGGTAGGGGTCGCGGGGGCCGCAGCGGTCGCCGTGTCTGAGGGCGGCGTGCAGCATCTCGTGGGCGAGGACGAACCGCCACTCCTCGTCGTCGAACCGACGGAGCGGGTTGATGTAGATCTCGGCGGCCTCCGCGTCGACGGCGGCGACGGAGATGCCGTGGGCGCGGGCGAGTTCGGCGTCGGCGACGAGGGTGATGCCGGCGGCGACGCCGCCGAGCAGCGGGTAGGAGGAGACGAACCAGCTCAGCGCCCGCTCCCAGGGCTGGAGCCGGACGGGTCCGCCGCGCATGGAGGCCCGGCGGCCGCCGGCCAGGTCCATGGCCGCGGACACGGTGCGGGTCAGGGCGTGCGCGAAGGCGGTCGGCCAGTCCGGCGGGCTGCCGCCGCTCCAGCTGTTCCACGGCACGAGCACCTGGTCGGGCCCGTCGCCGACCGTGCCGCAGTGCTCATACATGGGCGGGATGCCGTCCCGGCGCCAGCGTGCGGCGAGCTTCTCCTCGTCGCCGTCGGGGTAGGAGGCCGGCAGGTCCTCGGGGGTCAGGCCGATCGGGAAGCCGAGCAGGAAGCGGTTGACCACGACACAGCGGGCGGCGAGGGCGCAGCGGTCGGGCTGTTCGCGCTCGCCGGTCGCGGCCGGTACGTGGCCGAAGCCGAGGTGGATGACGGCGTGGGCGACGGCCCAGGCCCACGCGGCGGGTTCGGCGCGGCGGGTGGGGTGGACATGCAGGACGCCGTCGGAGTCGACACGCACCAGTCCGTCCCGGGGCGCCCGCACGCAGCTTTCCTGACGGCAGGTGCTGAATCCGACGGCGGCCAGCGCACGGTTGGCGCGCACCAGCCGCATGCCCTCGGCGAAGGCCTCGGCGGCCGGGTCCGGCTTGTCCTCGGGGCCCTGGGCGTGGCGCCGGCTCACTGCCGGGCCTCGACCAGGCGCGGCATGTCCCGGGCCGCCTCCACCAGGAACCACGCGGGCAGGACGGGATTGCCGTCGGCGTCGCCGGCGATGACGGTCTGGGCGACCTCGACGGAGATCTCGGCGAGCTGGACCAGGAGGGACTTGGCCCGGTAGGCGGTCTGGCGGCCGTTCTCGGAGAGATGCCCCCGGTCGGCGGGCAGTTCCTTGACGAGACGGCCGCGGAAGGACTCGGCGAGGTAGTAGAGCAGGTCACGGTCCTCGGGCCGGTGGGGCCAGCGGGCGTCGCCCTTGACGATCGCCTCGATGCCGAAGCGGCTGCGCACGATCTTGACGTAGCCGCAGAAGGCGACGGCGTGCGCGGGGGTCAGCGTGCCGTGCGCGATCACCTTCAGCGTGGCTTCGTCGAGGGCGGCGCCGAAGGAGTGGAGGGCGTCGGAGAGCATGTGCCAGGAGCGGGGCGTGGAGAAGGGCTCCTCCGTCTTCGGCGGTTTCGACCACAGGTGGTCGGGCCGGTCGGCGAGGTGGTCGAGGACCCAGGGGTGGATGTCGTGGGCGGCGGCCCAGGCGAGCCAGTCCTTCGGCGACGCCTCCAGGTGCACATGGGTGAGGCGGTTGACGAGGGCCGAGGCGATGGGCCGGGCCAGCGCGTTGTCGGTCGCGCGGTTGCCCGCGCCGATCACGATGGAGCCCTTCGGCAGTTCGTAGTTGCCGATGCGGCGGTCCAGGATCAGCGAGTAGAAGGCCTTCTGCACGTCGGGGGTCGCCGCGTTCAGTTCGTCGAGGAACAGGCAGTACGGCTCGTCGCGGGCGATCGCCTCGGGCGGGCAGAACACCGAGCGGCCGTCGCGGATCTGCGGCACTCCGATGAGGTCCTCGGGGGCCAGCTGGGTACCGAGCAGGCTCACGCACTCCAGGCCCAGCGATTCGGCGAACTCCCTCACGAGGGAGGACTTCCCGATGCCGGGCGCGCCCCAGATGAAGACCGGCCGTACGGTCGCGAGACCGAGCAGCAGTTCCGGTATGCGGGCGGGGGTGACGGTGACGGCTGCCTGCACGCGCAAGCTCCTCGGTGGTGTTCGACAGGGGGCCGCAGGTGCGCGGTGTCCGATGCGAACAGTGTGGGCACCGGTGACCGGCCGTCGCAGCCCATTTTCTCGTGTGCGGGACCGCTCCCCGCCGCTCGCGGGACCTATCCCGAAGCGGCACCTGAGGCGCCGTTGCATGCCCGGGGCGCTGCCCCGATGGCCGGTATGCGCGCTGGGCAAACCCCTGCCGCGGTGACATTTTGAGGCCCCCTCGCCCCTCCGGGACCGAGCGCGGCGAGGTGGACCATCAGGGGGTTTGACCATGCGCATGATCTACTCGGACCGTGGTCCGTCACCGCTCGACTCGGGCAAGCCCGTTGCGGCCGGCCGGGATTCGACGTTCGGCTGGTGGGGCGCGTTCAGCATCCAGAAGTTCGTGAACCAGAACCCGCTCTCGCACACGCACGAGGACGCCACCGGGTGGCTCGCCTATCTCCAGCAGTTCTACGACCGCAACTTCTGGTTCGCGGACGGTGGCGCGCAGGTGTGGGCGTACGAGCAGGCGTACGACAACTGGCAGGACCGCTACGGTGTGGACGCCGTCGTCGCCGTCTACCACTCCGGACACGGCGGCATGGACGGCAACGGGGTGTTCTTCGCGCCGCTCGGCGCGGTGTGGGACGGCCGCAGTGACGCCGTGTCCAACCGTATGGCGTTCGGCGACGAGAAGGCGAACTACGTCTTCTGGTCCACCTGCAACTCGGTGCGTGTGCTGGACGGGCACACCCCGATCCGCACCTGGGCGGGCCCCAACCTCGGGTCGCGGATGCTCTTCGGGTTCGAGTCGACGAGCATCGACAGCCCCGACTACGGCCGGAAGTTCTGGGAGAAGTGGCGGGCCGGACAGACCTTCTGCGACGCCTGGCTGAACGCCTCGTGGGACATCTACCACGGGCAGGCCCCGTCGGTCGCGGCCACCGGCCCCACGCAGGCCGAGGCGACGAACCGTCTGAACTCCGAGCGGACCTTCTTCCGCGAGCACGTCTCCGACGCGTGGTACGCCTGGCGTTGGTACTACGCCCGCAGCAGCCTGCGCGAGGCGGCGACCGTCGTGCCGGAGCGGACCGTGCAGCTCGCGCCGCGCGATCCGAGCGCCGAACTCACCCGGCTCGGCCGGCTGGCGGACTTCCCGCCGGCCGCCCTGCAGGAGGTCCAGGTCGAGCGGCAGGGCGTGCTGAGCGCGGGTTCCGGCGACCGGTACGTGGCGACGGCACCGCTCGCCGCGCGCTGGGTGCGGCTCGCGGAGGCCAACCACCGCAACACCGAGCAGCTGGACACCGGCCGGGCGGTGGAACTGGCGCGCGCCTTCGCCGAGCAGCACGCGGACGGCGCCGAGCTGGCCGTGGAGTCCGTGCACGACCTGTGGCAGAACTCCGGCACCAAGGACGGCTCGCGGCTCGGTGAACCCGTGTCACTGGAAACACATGTGACGTTCCGTCAGGTCTTCGACGGGATCCCGGTGATCACGCCGGGCCGGGGCGAGATCCGGGTGGCGCTGGACAACGACGGGACCGTGGTGCAGGCCCACCTGTCGACGCGTGAGACAGCGGGCTCGACGCGCACGCCCAGCTCCGTGGTGGCCCCGCCGTCCGGTGAGGGGCCGCGGGCCGCGGTGGCGCCGCTGCCCCGCGACCCGGCCGAGTCGCTGGCCGCGGCCCAGCTCCGGCTGGTCGAGCATCTCGCCGTGGTGGGCTCGGACGCCGAGCGCCCGGCCGACGAGGTTCGCCGTCGGCTGGAGATCCGCGACGTGCCGGGCACCTCGCAGGTGGGCTACGAGATCGACGGCAACGAGGCGTTCCCGGCGGCCCGCAAGCTCATCGAGATCGGGCAGGCCGACAGCATGTTCAGGACGCGGCGCTGGGTGGTCGCACCGCTGGCGCGCTGACGGGGCGGAGGACGCCCCGCGGGCCCGGCCGGACGGTACGCGCGACACCGCACGCCGACGGCCGGGCCGTCAGGCGGCGCGCTCCTTCAGGCGCACGTCACAGGCGGCACGCTCCTTCAGGCGCACGTCAGGCGGCACGCACCTTCAGGGCCGTGTCAGGCGGCACGCTCCTTCAGGCGCACGTCAGGCGGCACGCTCCTTCGGGGGCGCCGCCAGCGGCACCTGAGGGCCGTCGCACTCGCGCAGCCACCGTCTCAGCACCTGGTGCACCTGCTCCGCGCCGACGAGTACGGCGCCGTCCCCGGCCGGCGGGGACAGCGTGACCGGTGACAGCAGGAAGGGCCGCCCCTGGGCGCCGCCGAGTCCGCCGTGCGAGCCGATCTGCTCCTCGAAGGCGAGCACCTCGCCCTCCTCGGGGTCGTACCAGGAGTTGACCATGATGTCGGCGGTGTGCGGGAAGGAGTGCGTGCGCCGTACGGCGTCGGCCGCGCCCGGCCCGAAGTCGGCGAGCGGGCCGGGGTGTTCGTCGTCCAGCTCGTCCAGCGGCACCTCCGCGCCGTTCGCGGCGAGGACCAGTGCGCCGTACTCCTCGCTGCGCACGAGCACGAAGCCGACACCGGGGTGGTTGGCCAGCGTGGACAGCAGCGCGGGATGACGGCGGTCGATCTCCTCCCGGCTCATCCGGTGCGGCACGTCCGGGAAGGAGACCAGGCCGAGGTTTCCGGAGGCCAGCACGATGGGCTCGGATCGGCGCCGCGCGGGCAGGTGCCGCTCGCCGCCCTCCTCGACGGGCCGGCGCAGCGCGGCCCGTACGGCGGCCCTCGCCTCGGCGCCGCTGTGCGTGCGCTGCGCCTTGCGTGGCACGGGCAGTCCGCAGCCGGCGCGGACCAGGTTGCCGAGACTGAGGCCGTAGCGGGTCAGGAAGGTCTCGCCGGGGCTCTGGCCGTGGTCGGACAGCAGCACGATCCGGTAGGGCCGGGGGGCGTGCTCGGCGATCTTCGCGATCAGCGCGAGCGAGCGGTCCAGCCGCTCCAGCACCTTCTCGGCGTCCCGGCCGCGCGGTCCGGAGTGGTGCGCCACCTCGTCGTAGGCGACCAGGTCCGCGTAGACGGCGTTGCGGCCGGCGAGCATGTCGCCGATCACCGCGGCGACGACGACGTCCCGCTCGACGACGGTCGCGAAGGCGCGGACGACGGGGTAGAGCCCGCCGCGCTTGACGCGTGGCCGCCGCTTCTTCGCCCGGGCCCGGGTGGACTGGCCGATCTCCCGGAAGACCTCGGCGACGAACGACATGGCGGTCCGTACGGCGTTGGCGGGGTCGGAGAAGTAGGCGAAGTACCCGGCCCGCGAGCGGTTCTCCCGGCCTCGGCGCGCGGCCACGGAGAGGACGAGGGCGAGTTGGTCGGCGCCGCCGCTGAACAGGTTGCCGCGGCTCGCGCCGTCGACGGTGAGCAGCCCTCCGTCGCCGGTGTGCTCGACGGCCCGGCGCTGGAGTTCGGCCGCGCTGGTGGGCCGGTTGCAGACCATGACCTCCTGGCTGTCCTTCTCGTACCACCGGAAGGCCGGGATGTCGTGGTTGCTGCCGTGCAGGATGCCGAGCTGGCTGGCGCCGGTCTGGCTGGACCAGTCGGTGCGCCAGGGCGTCAGCCGGTGGGTGGGGCGGTCGCCGCCGAGCCACCGCGCGACGGTCGGCATCAGCCCCTTCCCGGCGGCCTGCACGAGGAGGTCGTGTCCGACCCCGTCGAGCTGGATGAAGACGGCGCCGGGAGTCGAGGGCCCGGCCTGCCCGTCGCCCCGGCGGCGGCGCCGGTCGGCGAGCCGGTACAGCCGGCGCCGGTACGCGTCGTCGTCCCGTACGGCCAGGGCGCCGCCCGTGGCGGAGGCGACGGCGGACATCACGGCGGCGACGACCACCGCGGTCTCGGGGGCGACCTCACCCTGCCCGGAGGGGCTGATCCGCAGGGCGAGCAGCAGCAGCGAGCCGTTGAGGAAGAACACGAGCAGGCCGAGCACGAGGGCGGGCACCAGCAGCAGGGCCCGTACCAGCAGCGGCCACACCAGCGACGACAGCAGACCGAAGACACCCGCACCGGCCGCGGCGGTGACGGCGATCTGCGTGGCGCTGTCGCCGTCGTCCGACTGGAGCTGGAAGTCGGGCAGCAGACCGGCGAGGACGAGCATCGTCGCCGTGGACGCGGCCCAGACGGTGATGCTGCGCCACACTCCGCTGAGGAACCGCCGCCAACGTCCTCCACCCACGCCCAGTCCACCTCGCCTCGCGGCCCGCACGGTCCGCGAGGCCTGCTCCCACCCTGTCACACCGGCGGCAGCGGACCACGGGCCGTTCGCCGCGCGGGACGCACGTCAGCGGCCGTCGTAGCCCGCCGTCGGCATCGACAGACGGCGGTGGATCCGGGCCTTCATCTGGGCGTCGTACGAGGGTTCGGCGCAGCCGACGGTCTCCACGCGCACCCCGCGGCGCACGCACTCGGCGGTGAACTCGTCGACGGAGACGAGAGCGCGCTCCAGGACCCGGCGGCTCGGTGCGACGAAGAGGTCGACGAGACCCGCCTCGACGTCCTCCCACAGGGTGCGGTGATCGGTGCGCAGGCCGCCCACGAGCAGTTCCCGCGTGACCACGTAGCCCCGCTCGGCGGCCCAGCGGGCACAGATCGCGTGCTGGCTGCGGGAGTCGACCAGGAACGGGTCCGCTTCGAGCTCCTCCAGAGGGATCAGGCTGGCGATCGCCGTGACCCGCAGCGCCCGTGAGCGGTCCCGGTCGAGCGGGTGGTCCGGCGTGTGCGGGCCGCGGGCACCGCCCGGTCCGAGCGGACGGTCCGGCGCGTGCGGGCCGGGGCCGCCGTGCTCCGGCGGGAACCGGCCGGTGTGCGGGCCGGCGCCGCTCTCCTCCGGCGGGAACCGGCCGGCGTGCGGGACCGAGGCACCGCGCGCGTCTCCCATGGCGTCCCCCTCACCTCCGGGTTTCGCCGCCGACCCTACTCCTGCCCGTAGGCTCGGGGGGAGTCGCGCGAAGGAGGCAAAGAAGTGCCGGTGGAGATCACCTGGTGGGGGCATGCCACCTGCACGCTGGAGGACTCCGGGACACGCGTGCTCACCGACCCCCTCTTCGCGCGCCGGCTCGCGCACCTGCGGCGCAGGCGCGGGGCGCCGCCCCCGCCCGAGGCGGCGGTCGCCGACGTGGCGCTCGTCTCCCATCTGCACGCCGACCATCTGCATCTGCCCTCGCTCGCGCTGCTCGCGCCCGGCACCCGGCTGCTCGTGCCCGAGGGCGCGCCGCGCGCGGTGCCCGGGCTGCGCCGGCTGCGTCATCTGCTGCTCACGGAGGTGGCGCCCGGCGACCGGATCCAGGTCGGTGACCTGGTCGTGCGTGCCGTCCCGGCACGGCACGACGGACGCAGGCTCCCGGTCGGACCGCACCGCTCCCCGGCCCTCGGATACGTGGTCGAGGGTGAGGCACGCACGTACTTCGCCGGGGACACCGGCCTGTTCCCGTCGATGGCGCAGGAGGTCGGACCGGTCGACGTGGCGCTGCTGCCGGTGGGCGGCTGGGGACCGTACCTCGGTGAGGGCCACCTCGACGCGGGGCGGGCCGCGCAGGCGCTCGCCCGGTTGTCGCCGCGCAGCGCGGTGCCGGTGCACTACGGCACGTACTGGCCGATCGGGATGGATGCCGTGCGCCCCCATGAATTCCATGCGCCAGGAGAGGAGTTCGTGCGCCTCGCCGCCGAACACGCGCCCCTGGTGTCGGTGCACCGGCTCGGTCACGGCGAGAGCGTCCGGCCGGAGGTCGCGCGGTGACGGCGGTGACGGTGACGGAGCTGTCCCGGGGCCCGGTGCGCCGCGCGGGGCACGGCGACGGCGCACGACCGGGGGCCGATCGGTGATATCCCTGTCCGCCGCGGCCACCAGCGTGTCGCCCGAGTCGACCCAGCAGGCCATCGGGTATCCCACGCTGTTCCTGCTCGTCCTGGTCGGCGCGCTCGTCCCGGTGGTGCCGACGGGAGCGCTGGTGAGTTCGGCGGCCGTGGTGGCCTTCCACCAGACGGCGCCGTTCGCGCTGCTGATGGTCTTCGCCGTCGCGTCACTCGCGGCCTTCCTCGGGGACGTCGCGCTGTACTGGCTCGGCCAACGCGGCATGCGGTCCAAGAACGGCTCCCGGTGGCTGGCGACGCTGCGCGACCGCGCCCCCGAGGAACGCCTCGGCCAGGCGCAGGAGAAGCTGCACGACCACGGCATCGCCGTCCTCGTGCTGTCCCGTCTCGTCCCGGCGGGCCGCATCCCGGTGATGCTGGCCTGTCTGCTCGCGAAGATGCCGCTGCGTACCTTCGCCCGCGGCGACGTGCCCGCTTGCCTCGCCTGGGCGGTGACGTACCAGCTGATCGGCATACTCGGCGGTTCGCTGTTCAGCGAGCCGTGGGAGGGCGTGGTCGCGGCGGTCGCGGTGACGCTGGCGATCAGTGCCGCGCCGAGCCTGTGGCGCAGGGTGCGGAAGCCGGCCACGTAGACCGGGGCCCGCTTCCGCGGCGGCGCACCGGGCCCGAAGTCGGCTGTCGGGCCCCGATACCGCCGGGGCACGCGGCAGGCCCGGCGTCCGCGCAGGCGCGGGCCCCGCGGCTCAGTCGGGGACGCGTGAGGCCTCCAGCACGCGTGAGGCCCCGACCGGCAGGTCCCACAGGTCCTCCCGGGGCAGCCCCTCCTTCTCCCAGGCCGCCCGCACCCGGGTCAGCGGCTCCAGGACGGGCTCGGCGGACAGGACGAACGTGCCCCAGTGCATGGGCGCCATGCGGCGGGCGCCGAGATCCACCGCCGCGCGGACCGCCTCCTCGGGGTCGCAGTGCACGTCGCTGAGCCACCATCGGGGGTCGTACGCCCCGATGGGCAGGAGGGCCAGGTCGATGCCCGGGTAGCGGTCGCCGATCCGGGAGAACCAGTGGCCGTAACCGGTGTCCCCGGCGAAGTACACGCGCCGGCCGTCGGGCGCGGTCAGCACCCAGCCGCCCCACAGCGTGCGGCAGGTGTCCGCGAGGCCGCGCTTGGACCAGTGGTGCGCGGGGACGAAGTCGAAGCGGACTCCGCGCAGTGCGGCCGCCTCCCACCAGTCGAGCTCGGTGACCTGGCCGAACCGGCGGCGCCTGAACCAGCCGCCGAGCCCGGCCGGTGCGAACACGGGTGTCTCGCGCGGGAGTCGGCGCAGGGTCGGCGCGTCCAGATGGTCGTAGTGGTTGTGACTGATCACCACCGCGTCGATCCGCGGCAGCGCGCTCCAGGCCACGCCGACCGGGGTGATCCGGGCCGGGGTGCCGAGGATCTTCCGCGACCACACCGGGTCGGTGAGGACGGTGAGCCCGCCGATCCGGACCACCCAACTCGCGTGCCCCGCCCAGGAGACGGCGACCGTACGGGCGTCGGCACGGGGCAACGGCCCCGGCTCGAAGGGCAGTCGCGGGATGTCGGCCAGTCCCGCGGACCCGGGGCGCAGCGCCCCCTCGCGCGCGAACCGGGCGAGGGCCCTCAGCCCCGGCAGCGGCGCGGTCAGCCGGTCCGCGAAGGACCGTGGCCACAACCGCTTCTCGCCGAGCGGGCGGGGCTCCGCGAGGGGACGGGGACCGGCGGCGGGACCGGGGGCGGCAGCAGGACGGGGATCGGCGGGAAGACGGGGATCCGCGGGAGGACGGACGCCGACGAGGGGGCCGGTCTCGGCCGGCGCGGCGAGGGGAAGGGGCGAGGACAGGTGCCCGGCCGCCGCCGGGCTCGCACCGGACGCCGGATCGTCGGCGTCCTCGGTGGTCGTGCTCGCGGTCGACTCGGACTGCTGCGTCATCGAGGAGACTCCCATCGCTGAGCGTCGTCGCGGAGATCGTCGAAGACCGACCCCAACAGGGTCAACGCCTGGTGCACATGCGGCAGTTCCAACGGCGAGGGGGCGGTGAGGCATGCCGCCCGCTCCTCGTCCGTGGTGCCGAGAAACGGCCCCGTGCCCAGCCGTACGCGCAGCGCGGCGAGGTCGTCGCCGAAGCGGTGGCCGCCCGGCGCGGGCATCCCGAGCCGGGCGGTGAGGAAGTCCTCCAGGTCCTGGGCGTCGCCCACACCGTGCGCGCCGAGCGCGGTGCGGAACGGGCCGAGGTCCACGTACAGGTGTCTGCCCGTCTGCGGGGGCCGCGCGAGCGCGCCCGCGCCGACCACCGCGCGGTGCGCGGCCCGGGCCACGTCCGCGTGCAGGCGTACGGCGGCCGCGAGCCGCTCGGTGACCGCCTCCGGCTCGCCGAGCGCGTACGCGGCCGCCGCGGCGACCGGTTCCGCGACGCGCGCTCCGAGCACGGTGAGGACGTCGAGGACCTGCGAACGCAGCCGCGCCCCCAGGTCGTTGTCGGGGAACCGGGCGACGGCGGCCGGCCAGCCCTGCGGCAGGAACGGGCCCGCGAGGTCCGTGAGGACGGTGACCCGGTCGGGCAGCATCTCGGCCGGGCTGAGCAGCATGGTGTCGTGCGCCCGGTGCAGGGTGTCGCGCCACGTCTCGTCGCTGACGACGTGCAGCCCCTCGCCCGCCGCCGCCTCCACGGTCTCGTGCACCAGTTCGGGCGGTGCGACGGTGGCGGTGGGGTCGTCGGCCACCGACAGGACGACCATGCGCGGATCGCCGCCCTCCGCGCGGATCCGGCGGACGGTCTCCAGGAGGGCGTACGGGTCCGGGACGCCGCCGCACTCCGCGGGTGTCGCCACATGGAAGACGGACCGTCCCAGCAGGCGGGCCTGCGGCTCCCACCACGCGGCGCAGGGACGCGGCACCAGGACGTCGCCGCCGAGCGCGCCGGTCAGGGCGAGGAGCAGCGCGGGAGCGCCGGGCGCGGCGGCCACCAGGTCGGCCGTCGCGGGCAGCCCGCGGCGGTTCCAGTACGCGCAGGCCGCTGCGAGGAGTTCGGGTCCGCCGCCGCAGGGCTCGGCACCGGCCGGGCCGGCGGCAGCGGCGAGCACGGAGCCGAGGGCGGGCAGCACGGGCAGGCCCTGGCCGGGCAGGGGCGGGCCGTAGCGGACCGGCCCGTGGTCTTCCGGATCCGTCCGCCGCATGAGTGCCTCCGCGCAGTCCGTGGTGCCGTGCCCTGTCCGGGTTTCCGTGCCGGCACGGCCCTCGGCCGTCTCCGTACCCACGGTGCCCCCGTCCCATGGGCACCCGGCCGGGCCGGGCCCCGCCGCGGTGTCAGCGGCCCCAGGTCCTGCGCCGGCGGCGCAGGCGGTGCACCGCCGCTCCCAGGGCCCCCGCGATGAGGACGCTCCCGCAGATCAGGGCCGGGACGGAATCGGTGAAGGTGCCGCCCGAACCGGCGTCCACCCCGCGCTGGACGGCCGCGGCGCCGTACTCGTCGGTGGCGCCGTGTTCCCCGCCGGTGCCGTCCTCACCGGCCTTGCCGTGGTCCTCGGTGCCGCCCCCGTCCTCGGCCGTCCCGTGTTCCCCGCCGGTGCCCCGGGCCACGGAGTAGGAGGCGCTCCAGGGCTTCGACCGGCCGCCGGACTCGGCGGGGCAGGCACCGTCGACGCCCCATTTGGAGTCGGCGTCGGAGGCGCTGTCCCCGGTCGGGATACGGGCCGTGCCGCGGTACGAGACGGCCGTGGCGCCACCGGGTTCGGCCACGCCGGCCGTGCCTCCGGCGTCGGTCGATCCGGACGAACTGCCCGGATCCGTGAGGCCGTTCGTACCGCCGGGATCCGTCAGACCTGACGTGCCTCCGGGATCAGTCGGGCCCGTCCCGGTGCCCGGGTCCGTCAGACCGGCCGCGCCGTCCGGGTCGGTGAGGCCCGCCGAACCGTCGGGGTCCGTCAGACCCGCCGAACCGTCGGGATCGGTGAGGCCCGCCGAACCGTCGGGATCCGTCAGACCCGCCGAACCATCGGGATCCGTCAGACCCGCCGAACCATCGGGATTGGTCAGGCCCACGGAACCATCGGGATTGGTCAGACCCCTCACGCCTCCCGGATCCGTGAGACCCGCCGCGCCACCGGGGTCCGTCACACCGGGTGGTGTGCCCGGCGCCTGCGTCGGACCGGGCACGCCACCCGGTTCCGCGGTGCCCGACGTCCGTCCCGCGCCCGGCGCGCTCTGCGGACCCCCCGCTCCGGTCGCGCCGTCCTGGACGCGGTGCAGCTGGACCTTGCCCTCCTCGAACCCCTTCGAGGTGGCGTCGATGGACTCCGGCGGGGCACCGGTGAGCTCGTCGCAGGTCACGGAGATGGTCACGGTGCCGCCGGGTTCCACGGACCCCGGGCTGACCTTCGCGTCCGGATCCGCGGACGCGGCCGACGCGGAGGCACCCAGGGCGGCACCGGCCAGGGCGAGGGCGGACAGGGCACGGGCGGTGCGGCGCATGGAGGGGGCTCCTTCGGCAGGGCGATTTCCCGAGGAGCACGGCCGTCGCGCTCCTCGGGCCCATCACAGCCCGCCCCGCCGCCGGGCGCGCGCGGCCGGACACCATTCGCGGGAAAACGGGCGTCCGTGCGGGTGACACCGCACGGCACGCCCGGTGTCCGCGGGCGCCGCGCGGGACAGCCGCCGGCCGGCGCCCACGGCCGCTCAGTCGGACAGGGAGAGCAGCTCGCGCTCCAGCCCGCGGCCGCGTCTGTCCACGACGGCGGAGGCGACGTCGGCGAGTTTCCGGTTGGTGCCCTGCGAGATCCGGCGCAGCACCGCGAAGGCCCGGTCCGCGTCGCAGCCGAGGACGTGCATGACGATGCCGCAGGCCTGGTCGACGACGGGCCGGGAGCGCAGGGCCGTGCCCAGCTGGTCCAGTTCGGTGAGGGCGGCACGGTAGGAGAGGTCGCGGACCAGGCAGCTCGCGGCGAGGTCGCCGAGCGCGCGGGCGGGGCCGTGCGGGGCGTCCTTCAGGGCGCCGGGCCGGAAGCTGTAGAGGCTGAGAGTGACGGTCAGCCCGGACCGCCGGAAGGGGATGGTGACACTGGAGCGGACGCCCGAGTCGAGGGCCATCGCCCGGTACTCCGGCCAGCGCTCCTCGACGAGCAGATCGGCCGAGTCGACGGGGGCGCCGCGTTCCACGGCGGCCGGGATCGGTCCGTCGCCGGACCGCAACTGCACCGAGACGAGCCCGGCGAGATCGGGGTGGGTCACCGCGGCGGGGCGCTCCGCGCCGCCGCGGGACACCGTGCTGCTCGCGCCGCAGCAGTCGGCGGTGCAGCGCGCGGCCTGCTCGGCGAGTTCCGACAGTCGGCGTCCCGGATGGGCCGAGTCGGGTGACTCCGCGCCCAGACCGCCGAGTCGACCGTTCTCCGGCGTGATCGGCATGATCGCCTCCTCCGCTCCCTCCACTCCTCCCTCTCGGCGCCTTCCCGCTCACCTGCGCGGAAAACCGAGGCCGGCGGGATCTCCCCCCGGCCCACCCGGAAGGGCGGGTTCGGGTTACGTTCGTCGCATGGCGGAGACGGACGAATTCGGTGAACAACTCGCGGATTTCGTACGCCGCGTCGCGGAGTTGAGGGCGGCGCGGTCCGTTCCGGCCGGCGACCTGCCGACCGTCCTCGACGCGGCGCTCTTCGAACTCGACCATGTGGTGGACCGGTTGTGGCCGTGGTTCCAGCGGCTGTCCTCGGACGGCGCGGCCGCCGCGGCCTCGGTGGACCGCCAGGAGCAACAGCTCCTCAAGGCGCTCTTCCAGCGGGTGCCGGTGCCCGTCGCGCTCGTGGACAGCGAGACGGTGGTGCGCAGAATGAACTTCGCCGCGACCGCGTTCACCGGTGTCCGCGCCGGTTACGCGACCGGCCGCCCGCTGACCGGGTTCCTGGCGCACGCCGACCGGGCCGCGTTCCGTTCGCAGGCGGCGGCGGTGGCGCGCGGCGAGGGCGACCGCAGCCTCACCGTGCACCTCCAGCAGGAGCCGTCGGTGCCGGTGCGGGCTACGCTCACCGCGCTGCGCCCCGGCGGGGAGCCCCGGACCGCGGTGCTCGTCGTGCTGCAGCCCGCGGACGACCTGGTGCCGTCGGGGCAGGGCGCGCCGGGCCCCACGGTGCCGAGTCTGTCCGAGACCACCCGGCGCGCGGCGCTGATGGACCTGGTGGACGCCATGGCCACGGCGCTGCTGAGCCTGCCCGGCGAGGGCGCCGCACCGGCCCTCGAACGCGCGGCGGGGGTGCTGCACGGGCGGTTCGCGGACTGGGTGGTGGCCGACGCGGGCGCCGCGCACCTGGCCCGTACGGCGGTCCTGGGGCCGTCGGAGTGCGCCGAGGAGGTGGCGGCCCTGGCCGGACAGGATCCCGCCGCGTGCCCCCTCGTGGTCGAGGCGGCGCGCGGCGGTTCGACGGCACTCCAGGTGCGGCCCGAGGACCCGGAGGCCTTCGGCCGTGACACCTCCGGCGCTCCGGTCCTCGTCCGCGCGAACGTGACGTCGTTGCTGTGCGTGCCGCTGACCGGCGCGTCCGGGACGGTGCACGGGGTGCTGACGCTGTTCAGGAGCGGGACCGGGCCGGCGTTCTCGATGGCGGAGGCACAGGCGGTGGACATGATGTCGCGTCACATAGCGCTGGCCATGGCGCGGTTGAACTGACCGGCGGCCCGGGGGCTACGCCGCGTCGCGCATGACCTGGTCGCGCAGCCGGTCGCAGCAGCGGCTGATCAGCCGGGAGACGTGCATCTGGGAGATGCCGAGTTCGTCGGCGATGCGGCTCTGGGTCATGTCGCCGAAGAACCGCATGTAGAGGATGGCTCGTTCGCGTTCGGGCAGGGCCTGGATGCGGGGCTTGACGGCCTCGCGGTCGACGACGGTGTCGAGGGCCGGGTCGGCCGAGCCGAGCGTGTCGCTGAGCGAGTAGCCGTCGTCGCTGCCCGGCAGTTCGGCGTCCAGGGAGAGCGCGGTGAAACTCTCCAGGGCCTCCAGGCCGGTGCGCACGTCGTCCTCGCTCATCCTGGCGTGGTCGGCGATCTCGGCGATGGTGGGCCTGCGCCCCGGCACGGTCTGCGCGAGGTCCTGGCAGGCGAAGCGCACCCGGTTGCGCAGGTCCTGGACCCGGCGCGGCACGTGCAGGGTCCACATGTGGTCCCGGAAGTGGCGCTTGATCTCGCCGGTGATGGTGGGCACGGCGTAGCTCTCGAAGGCGTTGCCCAGTTCGGGGTCGTAGCGGTCGACGGCCTTGACCAGGCCGAGGGCGGCGACCTGGCGCAGGTCCTCGTAGCTCTCGCCCCGGCTGCGGAAGCGGCCCGCGAGCCGTTCGGCCATGGGCAGCCATGCCTCGACGATCCTCTCGCGGAGCAGGTCGCGCTCCGGGCCCGGGGGGAGCCCGGCGAGTTCGCGGAAGGCCCCGACGGTGTCGGGGGCGTCGTCGTGCGGATGGTGCGTCGCGCTCGCTTTGGTTCGCATGATGCGTCGCAACTCCCTCGGGGGGTGCCTTGAGTTGGACAGTCACCGTGGGAGCGCGCCCGTGCGCCGGACGGGTACACCCGTGGCGCGGTTCGCCGCTCCCACGGACGTGCCTCCTGTCCGAAGCACTGGGGCTGCGTCTGCCCCGCCGCATGCGGGGCAAACGCCCGGCTCCTCAGAGGACTTACGCCCGGCCGCACGCGGGACGAAGGTCATGCAGCGCGCGGGGCGAGTGCCTGCCGCACGGAGAACGAGCTCCCCCGCCTGCCGGGAGCGCGGCCGAGCAGGCTGCTGACCAGGCCGATGTACGCGCGCGTGAACGGGCGTGCGTACGCACGTGTCGAGCGCGGGCCGTCGGGTACGCGCTCACCACCCCCGAACCTCTGGAGGGACAGATGCAGCGAGGCAGTGACCGCTTGAGCGTCCACCGGGACGAGGAGATGAAGCACGAACTGCGGGACATGCTCAGGTCGGGACACCCGACCCGGACCGACGAGTGGCACGATCCCGAGCCCGTCGCCGACGACGATCCGCCGATCACGCTCGGCCCCGTCGTGCCGAACCGGTCACCCGGCTCCCTGGAGACGCTCCGGCTGGAGCTCGCGCGGTTCCTGGGCCGGACGTCGTTCCCGGCCGGTCCCCGCGAGCTGATCGGCGTACTGCGCGGCAAGAACGCACCCGACAGCCTCGTCGAGGCGCTGGAACTGCTGCCGCTCGACGACCGCTACGGCACCGTCCACGAACTGGCCGAATCGGTCGTGGGAGCCGTCCGGGCGCGTTAGCGAGGGCATGGCCGCCGGGACCGGGGGTACTGCGGGTGGCATCATCCACCACCCGGACACCCCCGGTCCGGGACGGCAGGAAGGCCGGCAGACATGGCAGTTTTCGTCAGGGACGTCATGACGCCGGGCGTCGTCGCGGTCCGCCCGGACGCCTCACTGGTGGAGGCGGCCCAGCTGATGCGCGCCCAGGACGTCGGTGACGTCCTGGTGGCCGATCACGAGCTCGTCGGGATCCTCACCGACCGCGACATCACCCTGCGCGCCGTGGCCGACGGCGCCGATCCGCTCACGGTGAGCGCGCGGGCCGTGTGCACACCACATCCGGTGGTGGTCGGCCCGGACGACGCCCTGGTGACCGCGGTGACGCTGATGCGCGACCACGAGGTGCGGCGGCTGCCGGTGGTCGAGGACGGACGCCCGGTGGGGATGGTCGCCCTCGGCGACCTCGCCGCGGCGCTCGACCAGGACGTCTAGGCCGCGACCAGGACGTCTGGGCCGCGAAGGGTTCCCCCGGGCCGGTCCGTGCCCAAGGGTGCGGAGCCGGGGCCGCGCCCTTCGGGGGGCTCAGGGCCGGCGCCCCAGCAGGCACAGCAGCTTCGTCTGTTCGTCCGCGCCGGGCGGCGGCTGCACCGGCTCGGCGAACAGTCCGCTCTCCGCCAACCGGGCGACGTACGGGGCCACTTCACGCATCGTGAGGGCGACGAGGTCGGCGGGGAGCTGCTCGTCCGCGCCGATCGCGCGGGACAGGTCCCAGGTGTGCACGACGAGGTCGGCGGTCATCTGCGCGCAGTAGGCGTCGGCGCCGGTGTCGCCGTACGAGAGGTGGACCGTGCGGTCGAGGGCGCGCGGCGCCCCGAACGCCTCACGGGCGGCGTGGGCGGCCGTCTCCCAGGACGCCGCCGGGTCGGACCCGAGCATGTCACCGTCGAAGGTGTCGCCGATCGCCTCCACGGTGGCGCCGTACCGCACCAGCGCGGGCACCCACAGCTGCTCGGAGACGAGGTGGTTGACCAGGTCGCGCACCGTCCACTCCGTGCACGGCGTGCCCGCCTCCCACTGGTCCGCGCGGACCTGGCGGACCCGGTCGCCGAACAGGTCCAGGGCCTGCGCGTGCCGTGCCAGCAGGGGATCAGGACCCGGGGTGGCGAGCGGGCCGGTCCTGTGTTCCGTCGTGGGAGTCATGCGGATCAGGCCCCTCCGGGCGTCCGCTCGCGGGCGCCGTCGCGTGTGCGGCCCGCGACGACCCGGCGGCGCGGATGGCGGCGCAGGTATTCGCCCTCCAGCTGCGCCATGCGTTCGTTGTGGACGCGCAGGGCGTCGTTCGAGCCGTGCAGGAGCGTGTCATGGCGCGTGCGGTGGATCGTCTCCAGCTCCTTCATCAGCTGCTGGTCGTCCAGACGGCCCGGGTCGACTCCGGTCATGGTGGTACCCCGCTCGTCGTGTCCTACGGTGCGGTCCGGGTACCGGCCCGGCGAGCTTGGTCCGAGCGGCATCCGGGAGGGGCCATGGAGCTCGCCTTCCTCCCTCCACCTTACGAAGATCCGCGGCCCTCGGCCTCCGTGTGCGCCGAGGGAGCAGTGCGCCGGAGGCCGGGACGAGCCCGGGCGGATGTCCCGGGCCGAGCCCCGCACGGCCCTGGATCAGCGGCTCACCTGGCACGCTCCACGCGACGCTCGTCCCACACCGGCTCCTGCGTCTCGCGCACCCGCCCGTCGGACCCGAAGACCAGATAGCGGTCGAAGGAGCGGGAGAACCAGCGGTCGTGGGTGACCGCGAGAACCGTGCCCTCGTACGCCTCCAGCCCCTCCTGGAGGGCCTCGGCGGACTCCAGGTCGAGGTTGTCGGTCGGCTCGTCGAGGAGCAGGGCGGTGGAACCCTCCAGTTCCAGGAGCAGGATCTGGAAGCGGGCCTGCTGGCCGCCGGAGAGCCTGTCGAAGCGCTGCTCGGCCTGTGCGGTCAGCTCGTAGCGGCGCAGCCGGGACATCGCGGCGCCGCGGTCCTGGGAGTGCTCGGTCCACAGGATGTCGAGCAGGGTGCGGCCCTCCAGTTCCGGATGGGCGTGCGTCTGCGCGAAGTGACCGGGCACCACACGGGCGCCGAGCTTCCACTCGCCGGTGTGGGCGACGGTGTCGCCGGCGAGCAGGCGCAGGAAGTGCGACTTGCCGGAGCCGTTCGAGCCGAGGACGGCCACCCGTTCGCCGTAGAAGACCTCCAGGTCGAAGGGGTGCATCAGCCCGGTGAGCTCCAGACCCTTGCAGGTGACGGCCCGCACGCCGGTGCGTCCGCCGTGCAGCCGCATCCGGATGTCCTGTTCGCGCGGCGGCTCCGGAGGCGGTCCGGCCTCCTCGAACTTCCGCAGCCGGGTCTGCGCGGCCTGGTAGCGGGACGCCAGCTCATGGCTGATGGACGCGGCCTGACGCAGGTTCAGTACGAGCTTCTTGAGCTGGGCGTGCTTCTCGTCCCAGCGGCGGCGCAGCTCCTCGAAGCGCGCGAACCGCTCCCGGCGCGCTTCGTGGTACGTCTCGAAGCCCCCGCCGTGCACCCAGGCGTCGGCTCCCGTGGGGCTGGGCTCCACGCTCACGATCTTCTCGGCCGCGCGGGCCAGCAGTTCCCGGTCGTGGGACACGAAGAGGACGGTCTTGCGGGTCTCCTTGAGGCGTTCCTCCAGCCAGCGCTTGCCGGGGACGTCGAGATAGTTGTCCGGTTCGTCGAGCAGGAGCACCTCGTCGGTGCCGCGCAGCAGGGCCTCCAGCACCAGGCGCTTCTGCTCACCGCCGGACAGGGTCCGCACCAGACGCCACTGCGCCTTCTCGTACGGCACGCCGAGCGCCGCCGTGGTGCACATGTCCCAGAGGGTCTCCGACTCGTATCCGCGCACCTCGGCCCAGTCGGCGAGGGCCTGCGCGTAGCGGAGCTGGGCGGCCTCGTCGTCGACGGTCATGATCGCGTGCTCGGCGGCGTCGACGGCCCCGGCCGCCTCGCGGATCCGTGGCGGTGCCACCGACACCAGCAGGTCCCGTACGGTCGTCTCGTCCCGCACGGAGCCGACGAACTGGCGCATCACGCCCAGTCCGCCCCCGACGGTGACGGTCCCCCCGTGCGGTTTGAGCTCTCCCGAGATCAGCCGCAGCAGGGTCGTCTTGCCGGCCCCGTTGGGCCCGACCAGGGCGACGACGGCCCCTTCTCCCACCCGGAACGACACATCGCCGAGCAGCGCCCTCCCGTCGGGCAGGTAGTACTCAAGGTGCGCGGCTTCGAGGTGTCCCATGGGGAGGCATTCTCGGTGGACCCGGTGCCGCGGGGCAAACGCGTATTCGGCGCGACGCCGGACATCGCGGGAGGTCGGGGGGTCGCGAGGTGTCCGGGGACGTCGGAAGTGCCCTGGGCGCCCGAAGGCGACAGGGGACGCCGGGCGCGCGGGCGGGTACCCGAGGGCGTCGGAGGACGTCACAGGAGGCCGGGGGCGAGAAATCGCCGGTCCGGGGTATGCGGTGTGCCATGACCCTGACCCCAGACGTCGACCTCACGCTCCGTCCCCCGGGCCGCCACGTCCTGCGGGACCGCCTGCTCTCCACGGACTCCGGCCTCTTCGAAGCGGTCGCGGCGCGCCACTGGCCGGGCGGCGACCGTGTGCTGCCCCGTCTGAGCCGCAGTGCGAACCACGGCGTGCTGTGGTTCGCCACGGCCGCGGCGATCGCCGCGAGCCGCACCCCGCGGGCCCGCCGGGCCGCCGTCCGGGGCCTGGCCTCGCTCACCCTCGCCTCCGCGGCCATCAACACGATCGGGAAGCGGTCGGTGCGCCGCTCCCGTCCCGCCCTGGACCCCGTCCCGCTGGTGCGGCAGCTGAAGCGCCAGCCGATCACCACGTCGTTCCCGTCGGGGCACGCCGCCTCGGCCGCGGCCTTCGCGACGGGTGTCGCCCTGGAGTCCCGGGGGTGGGGCGCGGCCGTGGCGCCGCTGGCCACGGCCGTCGCACTGTCCCGCGTCTACACCGGTGTCCACTTCCCGAGCGACGTACTGGTGGGCGCGGCCCTGGGCGTGGGCGCCGCGTACGCCGTACGGGCCCTGGTCCCGACCCGTGACCTGGGCCGCCCGGCCGGGCGGCCCCGCGTGGACGCGCCGGCCCTGCCCGAGGGCGAGGGCCTGGTCATGGTGGCGAACACGGGTGCGGGCACGCCCGAACGGGTCCGGGCCCTGGCCGACGTGCTGCCGCGGGCGGAGGTCGTCGAGTGCGAACCGGCCGACGTCGGGGCCGAACTGGAGAAGGCGGCGGCGCGCGCCCGGGTGCTCGGCGTGTGCGGCGGTGACGGCACCGTGAACGCCGCGGCGGAGGTCGCGCTGCGCCACGGCCTGCCGCTCGCCGTCCTGCCGGGCGGCACCCTCAACCACTTCGCGCTCGACCTCGGCGTGGAGGGCGAGCGCGATCTGAGCCGTGCCCTCCAGCGGGGCGAGGCGGTACGGGTGGACGTGGGCCGCTTCTCGGCGGGCCGCAGGGGGGGCATCTTCCTCAACACGTTCAGCCTGGGCGTCTACCCGGAACTGGTGCGGGAGCGGGAGCGCTGGTCGCCCCGGATCGGCGGCTGGCCGGCCGGTCTGGTCGGCGCGGTCCGCGTCCTGCGTGCGGACCGCCACCCGCTGCACGCCGAACTCGGCGGCCGCAAGCACCCGTTGTGGCTGCTGTTCGCGGGCAACGGCACGTATCACCGGATGGGCCTCGCGCCGGCCCGGCGCTTCGACCTGGCGGACGGCAAGCTGGACGTGCGGGTCGTGCACGGCGGACGCCACCCGGCCATACGTCTGCTCGCCGCGGCCTTCGCGGGACCGCTGACCCGCTCCCCCGCGCACGCCGCCGTCCGGGTGCGCAACCTGCGCGTCGACGGCATCGCCCCGGGCACGCTCCTCGCCCACGACGGCGAAGTCACCGAGGTGGACGGCCCGGTGACCTTGCGGAAGACGCCCGAGGCACTGACCGTCTACTGCCCGCTCCCCTTCGACAGCCAGGACACAGGCCCCACCACGTGAACCAAGGCGTGTCCACATGGCAAGACACCGGTCTCATCATTCGACATGGACGCGTACGGTGATGCCATCGCCTCGCGGGGTGCGCACGCGGCCCCGCGAGGTCCCGTACGACGCGAAGGGGATCGGTCATGTCGAAGCCGCAGGAGACCGCCGTCTACACGCACGGCCACCACGAGTCGGTGCTGCGTTCGCACACCTGGCGCACCGCCGCCAACTCGGCGGCCTACCTGCTCGGTTCGCTGAAGCCCCACATGAAGATCCTGGACATCGGCTGCGGCCCGGGCACCATCACCGCCGACCTGGCGGCACTGGTCCCCGACGGGCACGTCACCGGCGTGGACCACGCGCCGGGCATCCTGGACCAGGCCCGCGACCTGGCCGCCGAACGCGGCCTGGACAACGTGGAGTTCGCCGTCGCCGACGTGCACGCGCTGGCGTACCCGGACGACACGTTCTGCGTGGTCCACGCCCACCAGGTGCTGCAGCACGTCGGCGACCCGGTCCAGGCGCTGCGCGAGATGTACCGGGTCACCAAGCCGGGCGGCTTCATCGCGGTCCGCGACTCGGACTACTCGGCCATGGCCTGGTACCCGCTGTCGCAGGGCATGGACGACTGGCTGGACCTGTACCTGCGGGTCGCCCGCGCCAACGGGGGCGAGCCGGACGCCGGACGCCGTCTCAAGTCGTGGGCACTGGCCGCCGGCGTCCGGGACATCACGGCCTCGTCGAGCACCTGGACCTTCGCCGGCGAGGACGAGCGGTCGTGGTGGAGCGGGCTGTGGGCCGACCGCACGGTGGCCTCGGCCTACGCGGAGAGGGCCACGGAGGCCGGTCACGCGACGGCGGAACAGCTGCGGGCGGTGGCGGACGCCTGGCGGGAGTGGGGTCGTCGGGAGGACGGCTGGTTCTCGGTCCTGCACGGCGAAATTCTCTGCCGTAAGGAGGCCTGATTCTGCGCTTCCGGGAAACTCGGACGTGCAGGAGGTCAACACTATGGTTCCCATCCTGCTGGTACTGCTTCTGGTCCTGATTCTCTTCGGTGCCGGTTTCGCGGTGAAACTGCTCTGGTGGATAGCGCTGGCGGTGCTCGTCCTGTGGCTGCTCGGATTCCTGGTGCGCGGCACGAATGCCGGCGGCGGCAGGGGCCGGTGGTACAGGTGGTAGCCATTCCAGTCTGATTCCGGGAGCTGTCCAGAGTTCCGGGAGAGCGAGACGAGCGGCCCGCGGACCGGTCATCCGGTCCGCGGGCCGCTCGTCTCGTGTCCCGTGCAGGTCAGGCGTGATGGACGGTGGTGTCGCAGGCGGGCCATGCCAATTCGCCGGCGAACGCGGATTCTCCGGTGAAGGCGTAGGCCGCCCACGGGCCGGTGAATTCGACCCGCACACCTTCCTCCTCATGCTGTGCGCGACGCACACGCTCCACGAATTCCTCCGATTTCATTCGAGGAACCAGATAGGCGGCGTCGAGCACATTCGTGCCGGACTTCCCGGGGAGCGCCACATTGCGTGGCGGATGCAAACAGGCGCCCTCGGCGCGGCGCGACAGGTCGTCGTGCAAGTGCCGGGCGTATTCCTCCGCATTCTCCGGAACCCGGCCTTCCGCTGCCGCGCCGGAAATCCCCGCGCGGTCCGGTCCCGCGCCGTCGAGGGCGGCGGGCCGGCCGGTCTCCGTGTAGATCCGCACGCGCCATTCCACCCGCCCGTCGATCCGGTCGAGCGCGCGCACGAACCGGTCGTGCCCTTCCTGCATCATCAGGCGCACGGCGGCGTCGTCGCGGAGCACCGTGGCGAGCCGCAGGGGCAGCGGGCTGGTGACGGTGGTGAGCGCGTCGACGACGCACTCGTGGGCCAGGGCGGTCTCGCCCACCCATTCCGGATCCCGCAGGCGGCCGCGCAGCGGCTCCACGGCGAAGTCCTCCTCCGGGACCGTGCCGACCACGGCGACCAGGTCCTCGTGCAGGACCTGGCGCGCCGGAGCTCCGGCGACACCGGTCAGCTCGGCCGACAGGGCCGCGGGGAACGGCCGGCAGATCGCGTAGACGTACCGCAGACCAGTCATGCGCTCTCCTCCTTCGGGCCCGGCCGGCGCGGCTTCGGCATTGTCCGCCCGCACGCGCCGCTCGGCATACCTTCGCGTCGTCCTTCGTCCTCGGCCGCCGCTCAGCGCACCACCGCCGTCTCCACCAGGAGCCGCGCCGCCGCCGCGATCGCCTCGGCGTCGATGCCCGCGGCGTGCAGCTGCTCTCCCGGGCTCGCCGAACCGGGCATCGTACGGACGGCGAGGCGCACCAGGCGGGGCACCGGGCGGCCGTCCAGGAAGGCGTCGAGGACCGCGTCCCCGATGCCGCCCTCCTCGCGGTGGTCCTCGACCGTGACGAGGCAGCCGGTCTGTTCGGCGGCGTCGCGCAGGGTCCGGCGGTCGACGGGCTTGACCGAGTAGAGGTCGACGACCCGGACCTGGATGCCCTCGCGGTCGAGCGCCTCCGCGGCGGCCAGCGCCTCGTGGACGGTGACACCGGCCGCGACGAGGGTCAGCCGGTCCTGGCCACTGGCGCGCAGCACCTTGCTGCCGCCGACCGGGAACTCCTCCGTGGCGCTGTAGATCACGGGGCTTTCGCCGCGCGAGGTGCGCAGATAGCGGATGCCCTCCAGGTCGGCCATGGTGGCGACGAGCTTGGCCGTCTGGTTGGCGTCGCACGGGTACAGCACGGTCGTGCCGTACAGCGCGCGGAACATCGCCAGGTCCTCCAGGCCCATCTGGGAGGGCCCGTCCTGTCCGATGGCCACGCCCGCGTGCGAGCCGACCAGGTTGATGCCGGAGCCGCTGACCGCCGCCATGCGGACGAAGTCGTGGGCGCGGGTCAGGAAGGCGGCGAAGGTCGAGGCGTAGGGCACCCAGCCGCGGCTGGCCATGCCGACGGACGTGGCGACGAGCTGCTGTTCGGCGATGTAGCACTCGAAGAAGCGGTCGGGGTGCTCCTTCGCGAAGAACTCGGCGCGGGTCGAGTCGCTGACCTCGCCGTCCAGGGCCACGACGTCGCCGCGTGCGCTGCCGAGCGCGGCGAGCGCCTGCCCGTAGGCGTCCCGGGTGGCGACCTCGTCGCCGGTGTCGTAGCGGGGCAGGTCGAGGTGTGCGGAGTGCGCGGCGTGCACGGTCCGCGCGGCGGGCGGCTGCTGGACCTCCACGTGCCGGTCGTGGACCCCGCCCAGCTCCGCGACGGCCTCCTCGGGGTCGGGCAGCGGCTTGCCGTGCAGGCCCTCGCGGTCCTGGGCGGAGGCGACGCCCTTGCCCTTGAGGGTGCGGGCGATGATCGCGGTCGGCTGTCCGGCGGTGGATCCGGCCTCGCCGTACGCGCGGTCGATCGCGTCCACGTCGTGCCCGTCGACTTCGACGGTGTGCCAGCCGAAGGCCCTGAAGCGCCGGGCGTAGGCGTCCAGGTCGTGCCCGTGCCGAGTCGGCCCGCGCTGCCCGAGGCGGTTGACGTCGAGGATCGCGACGAGATTGTCGAGGTGCTCGAATCCGGCGTGCTCGGCGGCCTCCCACACGGAGCCCTCGGCGAGTTCGCTGTCCCCGCACAGGACCCACACCCGGTAGCCGGTGTGGTCCAGCCGTTTGCCGGCGAGCGCGACGCCCACACCGACGGGGAGCCCCTGTCCGAGGGAACCGGTGGCGGTCTCCACCCACGGCAGTCGCCGGGGCGTGGGATGGCCCTCGAGCCGGCTGCCCCGCTTGCGGAAGGTGAGGAGCTCCGCCTCGCTGATGGCCCCCGCGGCCTTGTAGGCGGAGTACAGCAGGGGCGAGGCGTGGCCCTTGGAGAGGATGAACCGGTCGTTGCCGTGATGCTGGGGGCGTTCGAAGTCGTACCGCAGGTGCTTGGCCAGCAGTACGGCCATGAGATCGGCGGCGGACATCGACGACGTGGGGTGCCCGGAGCCCGCGGCGGCGGCCGCGCGCACGCTGTCCACACGCAACTGCTGTGCCAGCTCGTTGAGTTGACGGGTCTTCATGACGCTCCTTCCGGTCGGTCGGCGTGCTGCGCCGGTGCACCGGGCACTCGTGCCAGTTCCGGCGACGCGGTGTCCAGGGGGACGGACCACGAGCGGACCAGGCCGAGCTGTACGGCCTGGCGCGGGAGTACGGCGTCCAGCAGCCAGTCGGCCGCGACGCGGACGCGGTTCGCCGGCATGGCGGCGAGGTGGTAGCCGCGGGTGACCGCTCCGGCGACGGGCCCCGACAGCGGGATGCCGAGCGGGTCGGCGGCGGCCTTGGCGCCGCCGAGGTCGACGGTGAAGCCCAGGTCGCGGTGGTGGTAGGCGCGGCGGCTGCCGATACCGAGCGAGGCGGCGACGTTGCGTCCCGCGATCCGTCCGTGCCGCCAGGCGTGCTGGGCGGTCATCGGCGTGTACTGCCCGGGCCGGTCCAGATCCGGTACGGCCGCGGCGTCCCCGCACGCGTACACCTCGGGATGGCCGGGCACCTGGAGGTACGGGTCGACGAGCAGCCGCCCGTGCTCCAGGGGCCGGTCGAGTCCCGCGACCAGCGGGTCGGGGCGGACGCCGACACACCACACCAGGGTCCGGGTGTCCACGAACTCCCCGTCGCTGAGCCGGACCCCGGTGGGCGTGGCCTCCTCGACGGACGTCTGGGTGCGCACGTCGACGCCTCGCTGGCGCAGCACGCGGTCGGCGGTGCGCGAGAGCCGCTCGTCGAGTTCGGGCAGGACGCGCGGCGCGACGTCGAGGAGCAGCCAGCGGGGCCGCATGCCGTCGTACGACGGCTGCTTGCGCACCAGCGCGTCGGTGAACAGCTTTCCCTGGGCGGCGACCTCGGTCCCCGTGTAGCCGGCGCCCACCACGACGAAGGTGCGGCGTGCGGCGCAGTTCTTCGGGTCGTCGGCCGCGGCGGCGAGCTCCAGCTGCCGGGTCACGTGGTCCCTGAGGTAGAGCGCCTCGGGCAGACCGCGGAAGCCGTGCGCGTACTCGGCGACGCCCGGCACGGGCAGCAGTTTGTTGACGCTGCCGACGGCGAGGACGAGGCGGTCGTAGCCGAGGGTGCCGCCGTCGCCCTCCGGGCCGATGCAGTGCACGGTGCGGGCGTCGAGGTCGATGCCGTCGGCCTCGCCGAGCACGAGGCGCACCCGCGGCAGGGTTCCGGCGAGCGAGACGGTGACGCGGCGCGGCTCCAGCACACCGGCGGCCACCTGGGGCAGCAGGGGCAGGTACAGGAAGTAGTCGGTGGGGTTGAGCAGGGTGATGTCGGCCTTGTGCCGGGTCAGCCGCGACAGGACGCGGGCCGTCCGGTACCCGGCGAAGCCGGCACCGACGATCAGGATGCGGGGTCGACTCACGGTTCGCCTCCGGCGGTGTCGCTCGTACGGGCTCTTCCGCGTCCCCAGGGCGCGGGCACCCAAACACCGGCGCCCCCAGCGTCTCACCCGTCTCGTCCGGGTTCACGTCGGGAGCGCCGCGGCGACGACCCGCCGTCACCGCACGCGGCGTGCGGGACGGTCACCGCACGCGGTGTCCGTCACGCGCGGTGATGCGGCGCCTCCGGATAGTCCGTTCCGGGAATGTGAGGTGTGCTGCCCGGGGCGCCCGGCGGGACGGGCGGGACCGGCGGGTAGGGCATGCCGAGGCCGCTGGGCGGAGCGGCCGGGGCCGAACCGCCGACGACGCGGTCGGGGTCGGTGTGCCCGTGCGGGTGCGCGGAGTGCCCGTGCGCGGACGGCCGGGCCATGCCGCGCAGCACGAAGGCCACCACGCCGAGCAGCGCCGCGGTGATCAGGGCGGCGGCCCAGCCGGGCAGCCCCGCGGCGAGGCCCAGCCCGATGGCCAGAGCCAGCGCGGCGCCCGCGTACAGGGCCAGGGCGCCGGACGCCGCGTACAGCGTGGCCGTGCGGCGCTGTTTGCGGGTCTGTTCGCGCAGCTCGTCCCGTACGGTCTCGCGGGCCACCTGCGCCAGCTCGTCGACGAGGTCCTTGTCCAGGTGTTCCAGATGATCCAAGCGTTCCATGGCCGCCGAGTACCCGGCCCGGCAGTGGCATAACGCGAGGTCGGCGGCGGGTCCGGGGGCGGACCCTGGCGGCCGGTCCGGGGCGGACCCTGGCGGGCCCGGGCGGCCGCGCGTCCCGGCGGACCGGCGGGTGCGGTGCTCCCGCGCTGTGCGGGATCCGTGCGAAACGATCTCCCGTCCGGGCGGCCCCAACTAGGCTCCTCCCATGGAGATTCTGGGAGCCACGCTGCGTATCTGCGTCGACGACCTGGAGGCCTCGGTCCCGTTCTACGAGAGACTCGCCGGCGGGAGCGCCCTCCGCTTCGAACGCGGCGGTGTCTCCGTGGCCGCGGTCGGGTGCTTCCTGCTGATGAGCGGGCCCGAGGCCGAACTGGAGGTGCTGCGCAAGGTCGCCGCCACCATCGCGGTCAAGGATGTCGACGAGGCCCACCGCGTCCTCACCGACTCGGGCGCGCACGTGCTGGCGGGTCCCGTCGCCACTCCGGCGGGCCGCAATCTGATCGCCATGCACCCGGACGGATCGGTGTACGAGTACGTGGACCGCCGAGCGGAGTAGCCGTCGGGATCGGGGCCGGCCGGCCCCCGGGAGCTCCGGAGCGGATCCGGCCGGCCGCCGGCCCCCCTGGGGCTCCGGCGCGGATCCGGCCGCCCCCGGCGGGCTCCGGTGCGGATCCGGCCGCACCCACGGGGCTCCGGTACTGACGGAGCCCCCCGGCGGAACGCCGGGCGTGTGCCTCCGGCCGGTCCGGTCAGTCCGTGGGCGGCCGCATGCGGAACTCGTACCGCGCCGGCAGCGGATCGTCGGTCAGGCGGGCCCACACCTGGGACATCACCTCGGCGCCCTCCCGCAGGTCGGCCACCTCGAATCCCTCGTCGAAGACGGCGCGGGCCGCGGGCACGTCCCCCTCGGCGAGCAGCAGCTGCGCCTCGATCAGACGGAACCGGCCCCGCGCGCGGGTGCCGGAGCCGAGCCGCTCCCACACGGACCGCGCCTGACGGGTCCGCCGAACGGCGAGGAGCGCCTCCACGGCCTCCCGCCCGAGCGCGGTCGTCGCCGCGGTCCACACCTCCCCGGAGTCCCGCCGCTCGCGGCACAGGTCGTCGAACGCCTCGACGTACCGGTCGGCGGCCCGCTCCTTGTTGCCCGCCTGCGCGTCGGCGACGGCGAGGCAGCGGAGCAAGGGCCACAGGGACGGGGCGAGTGCGAGGGCACGCTCCCAACTGCGCACGGCCTGCGCCGAGTCGCCGGCGTGCCACTGGGCCACCCCGAGGTGGTACTCGGCCAGCGGCACGGCGGGCGCCGTCTCCAGCATGTCCCGCCAGTGCGGGGCGACCAGCGTCTCACCGGGCGGCCCGACCCGCCGGGGCTCGGGAAACGCTCCGGTCCGCAGGAGTGCGAGCCAGGGGGCCTGTGCCTCGCCGAGCGTGGACTCCTCGAACGGCGTGCCGGGCAGCTTGTGGGCGGAGCGCAGGACCTCCAGCGCTCCCCAGCCGGATCCGACGGCGAGCACCTCGCCGGGGTCGGTGTCGGCGTGCGGCAGCCAGGCGGCGTACGCGGCGTCGACGTCCCGGCGCGGCAGGACGTCCTCCAGCCGGGACTCGGCCTCCGCACGCGCCGCCGCCCAGTCCTCGCCGTGTGCCGCTCCGGCTCCCACGGTCAGCGGCCCGTAGGCCTCCAGCCAGGAGAACTCGCTCTCCGCCTCCAGCCGTACGTGTTCGAGCTGCGTGCGCGCCAGTCCGGCCTGGATCTCGCAGTAGCCGCCGGTCCCGGGCTCGGTGAGCCACTCCTGCCAGCGCCGCCCGCCCGGTCCCGAGCCCCACACGAACAGCTTGCGTCCGCGCAGCAGATCGGTCGAGGTCTGCACGAGCGCGTCGCCCGCCTCGTCGACCGCCGCGATCCAGCGGCGCTGCCCGTCGGGCACCTCGTAGAAGAAGTCGGCGGGGAAGTGGCTGTTGAGCGGGTACGTCCGGTCGGCGTCGTCGTACGACGGCACCGGTATGCGCCGCAGCCGGCGCTCGTACCCGAAGTGCCAGGCCTCGTCGGCCGGCGCCAGGACCCTGCGCTCCTCGGGGACCGCGATGTTGGACCACCAGTACACGGGCGCGGGCCGCTCGTGCGGATTGCGCACGCGGACGCCGACGTACAGGAAGTCGGAGCCGTCCGGCAGCCACAGATCGACCTGGAAGGGGAGGTCCCGCAGGCGCTCCCACTCCCACAGGCGCAGCATCTCGCCACCGTCGGGGGCGGGCACACGGGCGGCGTGGAGGGGTGAGCAGGACAGGGTGGTGTGGCCGGTGGCGCCGATGTTCCACTCGATGCCGCCGGAGAACCACGCGCCGTTGAGGGCGAAGCAGGCGGGCTGCACCACCGGGTTGCGGTAGAGGAGTTCGCGCTCGGTGGGTTTGTGCAGGAGCGAGACGATCCGGCCGCCGAAGCCGGGCAGCACGGTGGCGCGCAGCCGGTCGTTCTCGATGACGATGGCGTCGAGTTCGCGGGGCGCGCGCGCCCTGTCGTATCCGTCCCGGATGCGCTCCGGCAGGACGCTGTGCAGGGGCTCGTAGCCGATCTGCCGGGCCATGTCGCGCGGCAGGCCCTCGCGGTCCCGCTCGTCGATACGGTGCGCCTCGTCGAGGGTCAGCAGCGGAGGCAGCGGATTGCTGGGGCCCAGGTCCGCCGCCGGGAGGGTCAGTACGTCACGTCGGATCGTCGTCACGATGACCATGGAACATGGTCCCGCGGGAAGTGACCAGGGGCTGTGCTCGCAAGAATGCGGTCAGGATTCCGCAAAGGCGGCGACGACGAGGTCGGCGAGCAACCGGCCCGCGGCGCCGTCCGGGTCCAGGTCGGGGTCGTAGATGGTGACGTTGAGGCCGACGCAGTGCGGGGAGCGCACCAAGGGGCGCAGCAGGGCGAGAAGTTCGTCGGGGAGCAGTCCGTCGGGGTCGGGGCTGTCCACGGCCGGCATCACCGACGGATCGAGGCAGTCGGCGTCGAGGTGCACCCAGAAACCGTCGAGGTGCGGCTGTTCGAGGGTCTGCACGGTGGCCCGCGCGAGGGCGTCGGCACCCCACTCGCGCAGTTCCCCGACGGTCACCGTCGGGATCTTCAGCGCGGCGAGCTCGTCCCGCTCGGTGTCGTAGTCGCGGATGCCGAAGAGCCGGACGTCCTCGTCGCGCAGATAGGGCCTCAGCCCCTCCAGGTCGGTCAGGTCGTCCTGGCCGCGGCCGGTGGCCAGGGCGAGTTCCTCGCCGCCCGCGGCGCCGATCCGGTCGGAGTTGCCGGGGTGCCGGAAGTCCGCGGATCCGTCGACGGCGGCGAGTCCGTAGCGGCCGATGCGGCGCAGGGCGAGCGACGCGCCCAGCTGGATGGAGCAGTCGCCGCCGAGGACGACGGGCAGGTCACCGGCGCGGACATGGTGCTCGATGCGGTCGGCGAGCTTGACGGTGTACGCGGCGATGGCGGCGGCGTTGAAGACGCCGTCGCCTTCCTGCCAGTCACCCCGGTCGTAGCGCGGCGGGACGACGACACCGCCCTCCAGGGCGCCGAGCCGCTGCACGATGCGCTGCTCGCGCAGGGCGCCGGCCAGTTTGTAGCAGCCGGGGACGGTGCCCGGCGCCGGGGGCCGCAGGCCCAGGTTGGAGGGCGCGTCCAGGACCACGATGGTGCGCATGGGCTCATCCTCTCCCGGCGTCCGCCGGACGGGAAGGGATCATCTCCGCCGTGATCGCCCAGCGCTCGTGGTCCCGCCAGACGCCGTCGATGCGGATGAAGTCCGGCGAGAAGCCCTCCAGCCGGAAACCGCACCGCCGGGCGAGCGCGAGGGAACCGGCGTTGCCCGGCTGCGCGTTGATCTCCAGCCGGTGCAGCCCCATCGCGCCGAAGGCGTACCGCACGACGAGGTCGAGCCCCTCGGCCATCAGCCCGCGGCCCGCGGCGTGCGCGAAGGCGCCGTACCCCAGCGCGCCGCACAGGAAGCCGCCCTCGACGATGTTGTTGATGTTGATGAATCCGGCGATGCCCCCGTGGTCGCGTTCGCACACGAGGAAGCCGGCCTTCGTCGGATCGTCGATGAGCCGTCCCGCGTACCGGGCGTAGGCGTCGGCGCTGTCGGGCGGGAAGAGCCAGGGCTGGTGCAGTTCCTTGCTCTCGCGGGCCCGGGCGGTGAACTCCGCGCCGTCCTCGTGGGTGAAGTGGCGTATGCCCACACGAGGGCCTTCGGCGAGGTAGTCAGGCATTCCGTCACCTTACGCGAACGGGTGTTTCAGCTGCGGCGCTTCCTGACGGCATACGCGCCGCAGAGCCCGCCGATCGCCCCGGTACCGAGCAGGGCCATCCACAGCGGCATGGTCACCTCCGGGCCGAGCAGCCGGATCTTCGTGCTGTGCCTGTTCTCGAAGACGAAGATCAGGGTCAGCAGGGCCAGGGCCGCGATGCTGATCCTGCCGGGGGACGCCGGCCCGCCGCCGTTCCCGCCCGCGCTCTCGGAGGTCTTCGGGCTCATGCGCCCAGCATGGGCGGCGCGGTCGCGGCACGCGCGGTGGGACGTTCCTACGGGTGACCCGTGACCGCGGGCGGTCACGGGTCACCCTGGCCGGTCGCCGGGTTCCGTCGGTCCCCGCGTCAGTCCCCGACGACCGGCAGCTCCAGTACTCCGGTGTCCCCCGGTGAGCTGGTGACGGTCACCGGCTTCACCCCCTTGTTCCCGAAGTAGGCGTCGTCGCTGGCGGCGACGACGAACCGGAGCCGGTGTCCCGCCTCGTACCGGTGCACGATCCCCGGCAGCGAGACGGTGAAGCTCCGCGTGACGTCCGGCACCCGCACCGGCGCCACCAGGCGGTGCACCAGCGTCTTCGTGCCGTCGGGCGCCACGTCGTAGAGCTTGGCGAAGAGGACCAGCTTGTCCGCGGCGTCGCCGGAGTCCTGCACACGCTCCGTCCTCGGCGAGACGACCTTCAGCGTGGCCCGGGGCGCCCCGACCACGTCGACCGCGCGGGGCAGTGGTTCGCTGGTCCAGCCGAGGTAGGTGCCCGGTGTGTCGTACGGCGCGGGGTCGGGCACTCCGACGACCCCGGCGAGGGAGCTCTCGGAGTGGCTCGTGGGCAGCGGCAGGTTGCGGTACTCCCGGCTGCCGCGTGCGACCTTCTTGCGGTCGTCGACGAGCTTGCCGTCACCGGACAGGTAGAGCGTGCGGCTGAGCGAGGGCAGCCGGTCGGCCGTCGCGTAGGTGTGACCGGGGTCGGTGATCCAGTCGCGGTAGTACGCGAACGCCGGTCCGGTGCCCGCGTCCTCACGGTGCCTCAGATAGCGGTCGAACCAGGCGAGGATCCGCTTGCCGACGTAGCTCGTCTCCAAGTTGCCCTGTGACAGGTTGAGTTCACCGCTCGCCGGGTCGGTGAGCCCGCCGCTGTGGCCCCACGACTGCCAGATCATCCTGGTCGTGGTGCCCTGGGCCTTGAGCGCCTTGTACGTCGCCGTCGCCTCGTTGAGATTGAACAGGCTGTCGGACTGGCCCTGGACGAGGAGGGTCGGCGCGCACACGCCCCGCAGATAGGAGACGGGCGAGACGCTGCGGGCGTAGTCCAGCAGCGGCCCGGTCCTGGCCGCCGGGTAGCTGCCCGAGTTGAGGGTCCGCACCGTCCGGCAGGCGTCGCTCACGAAGTGCAGGCAGGTCAGGTTGTTGATCCGGGAGGGGTCCAGGTTCGGTTCGGTCAGCGGCTGGGTCTCGCCGATCAGGTAGAAGCCGTTGGCCCACTGCCATTTGAAGGCGCCGGGCACCTGGCTCGCACCGACCGCGTTGTTGGGGTCCAGGGAGTACGCGAGGTCGTGCCAGGTGATGAGGGGAACGAGGGCGTCGACGCGGTGGTCCACCGCGGCGGTGGCCATCTGGACGGCGCCGCCGTACGAGCCTCCGATCATGCCGACGCGGGGATCGGCCTTGCCGTCCCGCGCGACGTAGTCGGCCCGTGTGCCGTCGTCCGCGGCGCGTGTGCCCGCGAGGAAGTCGACCAGCCGGGAGGCCGCCACGCCGTCGATGCGCGGGTCGTCGAGGGAGATCAGGCACCCTGATCCGCCGAAGCCGAGCCCGGAGTAGACGAGTCCCACATAGCCACGGGCGGCGAACGCCTTGCCGATCGCGTCCGTCGAACCGTCCGACTTGCTGCCGCCGAAGCCGTTGGTGGCGAGCACGGCGGGTGCGGGGTGGTCGCGGTCCACACCCGCGGGCCGGTACAGATCGGCGTCGATCGTGCAGGTGCGCCCGCCGGCCTCGACCGTGAACGTGAGCGCGGTGACGGAGTACGGGACGGGCGCGGCGGACGCGGGTGCGGTGAACGCGAGCGGAGCCGTGAGCGCGGCTCCGAGAGCCAGGGCGAGCGGGGCACGGGATCGCCGGGCCCGGGATCCGGGCACTCGCGGGCGACGGGACACATGGACCTCCACGGTGAGGACGACCCGAATGAGCGCGAAACGACTACCGACCGGTAAGTACCGGCCGGAAGTCATGCTGTGACACGTGTCAGACGGAGGTCAATCACCGTGCTGCATGGTGTTGACGGAGATTCAGTGAACAGGCCGCGTCGGCGACCGCCGGTCACGGCGGTCACCGACGCGGCCCGGGAGCTTCAGACCAGGGCGGGTTCGTCCAGCGTCAACGTCCCTGCGTCGGCGTCGAGTTCGGCCGACAGGCCGAAGGGTGTGGTGAGCGCGCCCTCGCAGTGCCCGAAGCCGAAGTGCTCGGCCACGGGGACGCCGAGACCGCCGAGCCGGTCGGCGAACACGGCGCGCACCTCTTCGTAGGGACCGCAGTCCTCCCAGGATCCGAGGGCGATCCCGGAGACCCCGTCGAGCCATCCGGCGCGCAGCAGTTGCGTCAGGATGCGGTCCAGCCGGTACGCCTCCTCACCGATGTCCTCGATCAGCAGGAGCCCTCCCCGGGCGGAAGGACGCGCGTGCGGGGTGCCGAGGCCGGCGGCCAGCAGGGACACGCAGCCGCCGAGGGTGACTCCCCGGGCGCGCCCCGGCACCAGCGCGGTGCCGCGGCCCGAGGCGATCGTCAGCACCGACTCGGGCTCGAAGAGGGTGGCCCGCAGATGTTCCTGCGCCCGCGCGTTCTTCAGGAAGTCGATGCCCGCCACCATCGGGCCCTGAAGGGTCGCGAGGCCCACTCGGCTCGCGAACGCCTCGTGCAGCGCGGTGATGTCGCTGAACCCGAGGAAGACCTTGGGCCCGGCGGCGCGGATGGCGTCCCAGTCGAGCAGGTCGATCATGCGCTGCACGCCGTACCCTCCGCGGGCGCACAGCACCGCGGACACGTCCGGGTCGCACCAGGCGGCCTGGAAGTCTGCGGCCCGGTCGGCGTCCGTGCCCGCCAGATAGGTGAAGTCGGGGTGCCGGTCGAGGACATGGGGCGCCACCACGGGGTCGAGATGCCAGCCGCGCAGGATGTCCAGGCCCGCCTGGAGCCGCTCCTCGGGGATGGGGCCGCTGGGCGCGACGACGGCGACACGCGCCCCGGGAGCGAGTCGTGCGGGTCGGGTCAGGGGCTCGGTGGTGGTCACTCGGCGGGCTCCGGTTCCTGGCTGAGGGGTGTCACTTGGCGAGCTCCAGGGTCGGGACACCGGGCGGGTGCAGTCCGAAGACCTGGGCGTACAGGGAGAGTTCGGACTCCAGGGCCCGCACCATCGTCTCGGCCCGCCGGAAGCCGTGCCCCTCGCCCTCGAAGGCGATGTAGGCGTGCGGGACGCGTCGGCCGTGCTCCTCCAGCCTGGCCAGGAACCGCTCGCACTGCACGGGAGGACAGATCGCGTCGTCGAGCCCCTGGAGCAGCAGGAACGGCGCGGTGATCCGGTCGGCGTGCTCGGTGGGCGACCGCTCCGCGTACCGGCCGGGCACCTCGGCGATCGGGCCGACCAGGCTCTCCAGATACCGCGACTCGAAGTCGTGGGTCTCCCCCGTGGCCCAGCCCGCGAGGTCGAGGATCGGGTAGATGATCGTGCCGCAGGCGTACACATCGGTGCTCGCCAGGGACGCGGCCGTGGTCCAGCCGCCCGCGCTGCCGCCGCGGATGGCGAGCCGGCCGCGGTCGGCGGTTCCCTCCGCGGCCAGAGCCAGTGCGACGGCCGCGCAGTCCTCGACGTCGACGACGCCCCACTGCTCGCGGAGCCGGTTGCGGTACTCCCGCCCGTGGCCCGTCGATCCGCCGTAGTTGACCTCGGCGACGCCGATCCCGCGGGAGGTGAAGTAGGCGATCTCCAGGTCGAGGACGAGGGGTGCGCGGCCGGTGGGTCCGCCGTGCGCCCAGACGACGTACGGCGGCAACTCGTCGCCCGCGGCCACGTGGCCGGGATGGTGCGGCGGGTAGATGTGGGCGTGGATCTCGCGCCCCGCGGGACCGGTGAAGGAGCGGATCTGCGGCTCCGGGTAGTACGCGGGGTCCACCGGATCCTCGTGCCGGGCGCCGGTCACCCGGGCGCGGCCGGTGCGGGCGTCCAGCTCGACGACCTCGTAGGCGCTGCGGGGGCTGGCCCCGACGCCCATGACCCTGCTGCCGTGCACGGCGAGGGTGGGCGCGAACTCGGTCCAGGGACCGGCCGCGTCGACCACCTCACCGGTCTCCGGGTCCAGGACGCCGAGGGCGGTGGCGCCGCGCCCGTGGACCACAGCGATCAGGCCGGTCTCCAGCGGGGCGAACCAGCGGTGTCCGACGCGCCACGGCGGACCGCCGAACTCCTCCTCGCGCGGGCACAGCGCCACCGGGTCGCCGTCCGGGTCCAGGCGGTACAGATTCCACCAGCCGGTGCGGTCGCTCGCGTACAGCAGGGTGCCGTCGGGTGCCCAGTCGGCCTGCACCACGGACTCCTCGGGACCGCCGGCGACGGGCCGCGCGGCGTGGAGGGTGCCGTCCTCGGCCACGTCGGCGAGGACCACCTCCGTCCCGTCCCACGGCATCCGGGGGTGGTCCCAGGCGAGCCAGGCCGCCCGGCGGCCGTCCGGCGACAGGCGCGCCCCGGTGACGAACCGGTGCTGTCCGTCGCTCAGTTCCCGGACGGCGTCCCGGTCCTCGGCGGCCGACCCGTCCAGCGGTACGGCGGCGAGCACCCGCCGTACGTCGGAGGGGCCCTCCCCGGTGAACTCCTCCAGGACGCACCACACCTCGCCGCGCTCCGGCCGCAGCTGCGGGTCCACCCAGCGCCGTCCGCCGCCGACCGGCGAGAGGGGGGTGAGCGGCGTGGGTGTGCCGCCCGGTTCGTGCCGGTAGAGCCGCTGGTCGGCGAAGTTCACGAACACCGTCAGGGGCCCCTCGGGGCGCATGACCGCGGCCCACGGCTGTCCGCCGTACTCGATGACGCGGCTGCGCACGTTCCACGGGGCCGGCAGCAGGGACTCCTCCGTGCCGTCCGCACGGCGGCGGACGAGAGTGCGGCGCCCGCCCTCCTCGGGGCGGGGCTCGGTCCACCAGGCCTCGTCACCGACGAAACCGACGAACTCGGGGTGGCCGTCGTGCGCCGCGGCCAGGGTCGCGCCGATGGGCGAGGGCCACGATCCGTACGCCAAGGTCTGCATGCCGTCCCCCTAGGCCGTGCGCAGAAAGCGGTCGAGGACGCGGACACCAAAGTGGAGCGCCTCGACCGGGACGCGCTCGTCGACGCCGTGGAACAGGGCCTGGTAGTCGAAGCCCTCCGGAAGCTTCAGCGGGGCGAAGCCGTATCCGGTGATCCCGAGGCGCGAGAACTGCTTGGCGTCCGTGCCGCCGGACATGCAGTACGGCACCACATGCCCCTCGGGCGCGAACTCCTCCACGGCCGCGCGCATCTTCGCGTACGTCGCGGAGTCCAGCGGTGCCTGGAGGGCCACCTCCCGGTGGTGGAACTCCCACTCGACGTCGGGTCCGGTGAGCCGGTCCAAGGTCGTGCGGAACTCGTCCTCGAAGCCCGGGAGATATCTGCCGTCCACGTGGGCGACGGCCTCTCCCGGGATCACGTTGATCTTGTAACCGGCCTCCAGCATGGTCGGGTTGGCGCTGTTGCGCACGGTGGCCTCGACGAGCGCGGCGGCCGGTCCGAGCTTGCCCAGGAGGCCGTCCACGTCGTCCAGGCCGGCGTCCACGCCGTACAGGGCGGCCAGTTCGGTCAGGGCCGCGCTCACGGTGGGGGTGAGCCGCAGCGGCCACTCGTACTCCCCGATCCGGGTGATCGCGGCGGCCAGCCGGGTCACCGCGTTGCTCCGGTTCACCTTCGAGCCGTGCCCGGCCCGTCCGCGCGCGGTGAGCTTGAGCCAGCCGGTGCCCCGCTCGCCCGCGGCGATCGGATAGAGCTGCCGGCCCGCTCCGTCGTGGAAGGTGAACGCCCCCGACTCGCTGACGCCCTCGGTGCACCCCTCGAAGAGCGCGGGGTGCTGATCGGCGAGGAAGCCCGAGCCGTCCTCGGCACTCGCCTCCTCGTCGGCGGTGAAGGCGACGACGATGTCGCGGCGCGGACGCACGCCGGTGCGCGCCCACTCCCGGACGACGGCCAGGATCATCGCGTCCATGTTCTTCATGTCGACGGCGCCGCGCCCCCAGACCACACCGTCGCGGACCTCGCCGGAGAACGGGTGCACGCTCCAGTCCTCCGCCTGCGCGGGCACGACGTCGAGATGGCCGTGCACGAGCAGCGCGTCGGCGGACGGGTCGGTGCCCTCGATGCGCGCGACGACGTTCGTCCGTCCCCGGGTGCGCTCCAGCAGTGTGGGCTCCAGACCCGCTTCCGCGAGGAGCGCCGCGGCGTACTCGGCGGCCGGGCGCTCCTGGCAGTCGCCTCCGCCGCGATTGGTCGTGTCGATACGGATGAGCTCGGAGGTGAACCTCACGACCTCGTCGAGTGCCTGTGCGTCAGCCATACTGCTCCTCCACCGCGGCCGAGACGATCGTGGTGACCGCCTTGAAGGTGCGAATCCCCTCGTACATGGTGTCGCTGGTGTAGGCCACCTTCCGCTCCCCGATGCGGTCGACACCGGGCACGACGGTGGCGGCCATCGACAGATGCTCGGCGTCGAACTCCAGCGCCACGGTGAACGGGCCGCCGACTACCGGTTCGTGACGCACCGCCAGCGCCGCCGCCTCCTTGGCCGCGGCCCGGATGTCCGCGGCGGTCCTGGCGGGTGTGCGGCACACGGCCGCATAGCGCGAGACATGGTCCTTGACGGCGACCTTCAAGGCCTCCGGCGCGTAACCGAGCGCGTCCTCGCAGGCCACGTCGTCGCCGGTGACGAGGACGACCGGCACTCCGTACTCGGCGACGACGTGGGCATTGAGCAGACCTTCGCTGGCGCGGACGTCGTTCACCCACACCCCGGTGATGGAGTTCGCCAGGTAGGTGTGCGCGAGGACTCCCTCCATTCCGGCGCCCGCGTGATAGCCGACGAAGGCGATGCCGTCCACGTCGGCGTGCTGCACGCCCTCCACCATGGACAGCGACTTGTGCCGCCCGGTGAGCATCTGTGCCCGCTCGTCGAGCCGCTCCAGCAGGAGATTGCGCATGGTCCAGTGCGCCTCGTTGATCAGCACCTCGTCGGCGCCGCCGTCGAAGAAGCCGAGCACGGCCGCGTTGACGTCGGAGGTGAACAGTGAGCGGCATCGCTCCCACTGCTCGGTCCCCGGCAGCACGTCGGCCGGCCAGGTCACTCCCGTGGCGCCCTCCATGTCGGCGCTGATGAGGATCTTCATGACTCGAAACCGTACGCGCTTCGGCCCGGACCCGGCAGAGCCTGTGGACAACTCTCACCGGTCCAGACCACTGACGTCACCCGGTACGCCCCGCCACCAGCCATTTCGACGGAAGCTCGATGCGTGTGCCGTCCGCCGTGTACTCGGTCGTGACGAGCGGGAGTTCACCGTTCGCCAGGACCGTGAGGCCGGCGGCGCGCAGGTACTCGGGGACGGCGGCGTCCGCGACCTCACCGGGGGCGATGCCGTGCCGGAACACCGGAGCCAGCTTGGCGGGCGGGCCGTCGGCGCCCTGCGCCAGACCGCGCAGCACGGCTCCCGCGGCCTCGGCGAGTTCGACGAGGAAGACCCGGCCGCGCTCCCCCACCAGCGTCGCCAGCCCGTCCACCAGCGGCTGCCGGTCGTCCGGTTCGGCCTGGTGGAGGACCCCGCGCATGTAGACGTTGGCGTCGCCGAGCTCCGCGTGCAGGGTCTGCGCCTCGGTCTTCTCCGCGGCGTCGAGCTGCCGGTAGCCGGCCTGACCCGCCGGGTCGGCCTGGCGGGCGTGCGCGAGCGCGGCCGCCGACAGGTCGGCGCCGACGACGTGCGGGAAGCGGTCGGCGAGGAAGCGGGTCTGGGTGCCGTTGCCGCAGCCGAGGTCCACGACGGGCAGGTCCCGGGCCCCCAAGTGGGGTTCGAACAGGGCGAGATGGACACCGGCGGTCACGGCGGGCTCGGCGTCCCAGAAGACCGCTCCGGGTCCGTCGGGGGCCTCCTGCCAGAAGCCCTCCCAGGCCTGCCTGTACCGACTCGTCACACTCATGCCCGCTCCCCGGGTCGAGACCGCAGCCCGCCGGGACCTGGCAGGCGAGATCGGTCTATCGCGCCCGGCGCGCGGCGACAAGCGGACGGCGCGTTCCTTCACGCCACTTTCGGTCCGTGTACCCCCGGCGCACTTCGCGCGCCCCCTCCCGGTGGCCGCCGGTACCGCCGTTCAGTGTCGTCGTGGCAGGGTCAGTTCGAACCGGACGGACTTGCCCGCGCCGGTCCGGCTGGCGCCCCACTCGCGGGCCAGGGTGCTGACGACGCGCAGTCCGCGCCCGCACTCGTCGGTGGGCCCGGCGCTGAGCAGCGTCGGCAGTGTGTGGTCGTCGTCGGCCACCTCGCACAGCAGGGTGTCGCCGCGCACCAGCCGCAGCTCGATGCGCCGGCTGTGCGCGTGGCGCACGGCGTTGGTGACCAGCTCGCCGACCATCAGCTCGGCGTTGTCGGTCAGTCCGCCCAGATCCCACGCGTGCAGCTGTTCGCGGACCACCGCGCGCGCCCTGCCGACCTCGACCGGGTCGAGCACGAGACGCCATTCGGCGACGTCCTCGGGCTCGATGCCGTTCAGGCGGGCCATCAGGAGGGCCACGTCGTCCTTGCGTCCGCCGCGGGTGTTGAGGGAGCGGATGATGGTGTCGCAGGCGTCGTCCATGGACGCGGCGGGGTGGGCGGCGGATTCGCAGAGGGTGGCGAGGCCCACACCGATGTCCTCGCCACGGACCTCGACCAGACCGTCGGTGCACATCACGAGCCGGTCGCCGGGCGTCACGCGCACGCGTACCGACTCGAAGGGCACCCCACCGACTCCGATGGGCGCACCGGTCGGCAGGTCGAGCAGCTCGCTGTGCCCGTCCCCGGCGTGCACGAGGACGGGTGGGATGTGGCCCGCGTTGGCGATCTCCAGCTCACCGGCGATGGGGTCGTAGACGGCGTACAGGCAGGTGGCCAGATAGGTGTCGCCGAGTCGCTGGGCGAGGTCGTCGAGATTGCGCAGGAGCTGGGCGGGCGGCAGGTCGAGCGCGGCCATGGTCTGCACGGCGGTCCGCAACTGGCCCATCATCGCGGCGGAGTTGAGGCCGTGGCCCATGACGTCACCGACGACCAGTGCGGTGCGGGAGCCGGGAAGCTTCACGGAGTCGAACCAGTCGCCGCCGACCCGGCCGAGGAGCGTGCCGGGCAGGTAGCGGGTCGCGATGTCGCAGCCGGCCATGCGGGGCGCGATGTGCGGCAGCATGCTCTCCTGGAGGGTCTCGGCGACGCTCTCCTGGTAGGTGTACATGCGGGCGTTGTCCAGCACGAGGCCTGCGCGGGCGGCGAGTTCGGCGCCGGTGACGCGGTCCATGTCGTTGAACTCGACGCGCTCGGGGTGGCGCAGCAGGATCATGAACCCGAGGACCACGTTGCGGGCCTTCAGGGGCACGACCAGCATGGACCGGTTGGTGATGAGCGGCCGGATGTCGCGCTTCTCGAACTGCGCGGCGATCATGTGGCCCATCTGCTCGCTGATGCGCGGCACGAGCACGGGCTCACCGGTGGTCATGCACTGGAAGAACGGGGTGTGGGCGGGGAAGGGCATGGCCTCGCCGACGGGCACGACGTCGTCCCAGCGGCCCGGCTCGTCGGTGTGCTCCAGGGCGACGCGGTGCCACATGGTGGTGGTGTCCGGCACACCGTCGTGGAACCCCTCGCCCGCGACGACCTGTTCGCGCAGGTAGGTGCCCGCCACGTCGGTGAAGCGGGGCACGACGGCCCGGCTGACCTCCAGGATGGTCTGCGCCAGGTCGAGGGAGGTGCCGATGCGTCCGCTGACTTCGTTGAGGAACTCCAGTCTCTCGCGCACCGCGACGTATTCGAGGTCCGTGGCCTCGTCCTGGTCGTCCTGGTCGTCCTGCGGCAGGGGCTCGCCGGAGGCGGCGGCCCGGGCGGCCCGGGCGCGGCGCGCCTTGCGCTCGGCGCGCCGGGGGACGCCCCAGTCGGGGGTGACGGGCACCCGGTCGTTCTGGCTGAACTCCAGGACGGGATAGCCAAGTTCGAGGACCTGGGCGACGATGCGGGCGCTCTCGCCGACGCTCATGCTGGGCAGGATCTCGGGGAGCCTGCGGGCCAGTTCCTCCGCGCCGGGGAAGTCGGTGTGCAGGGCGAAGCCGGGCGCGATGCGTTCGATGCCCGCGCCGGCCACGGGGTGGCCGTCCGGTCGGCCGGGTCCGTCCTGGTCGCCGAGGCGGAGCGCGGCCGCGTCGGCGGCGAGCACCAGGAGGCGTTCGCGACCGGGGCCCACCAGCGGGTACGCCCACCACAGGACGTCGATCCGGTCGCCGTCACCGGCGCTGAGCCGGGCCCGGCCGGCGGCCGGGTACGCGAGCCGTCCGTCGAGGGACGTCTCCAGGCCCGGGCCGAGGCCGTCGTAGGCCGCGTAGGCCCCGTAGGGAGCCGTGTCCTCGTCCTCGGGCAGTGCGCCGGAGACGGGCAGCAGGTCGGCGGCGGGACGGCCCACCGCGGCTTCCTTGGGGGTGCCGAACAGGCGCCTGGCGCCGGTGCTCCAGTGGGAGACGAGTCCGCCGCGGTCCACGAGGACGACGGCCAGAGGGATGCGGCCGACGGCGGTGTGGTCCGCCGTGCCGTTCCCAGCTCCGCGGCTGGGAGTCGTGCCCACTTCGGTGCCACGGTCCATGGCCCAGGCCCTCTCTCCCCACGGCTCCGCAAGATCTGTGCCGCCCCCCCTTACCGTACGGCGACCCCCCGTCATGATGTGTGTCAATACGGGAATTGACCTCACCGGGGGCGGCTCCGGCGCGTGGTGTGCCGGGCGTGCTCCGTCGCGCCACCCGGATCCGCCGCCGACTCCGGTGCGCCCGCCCGCGGGCGTACTCCGTCACACGCCCGGCAACGCCGCCGGATCCCGCCGTCGAGTCCGCTGCCGAGCCCGCGGCCGGGCCGCAGCCGAGCACTCCCGCGGCCGCGCGTCCGTGTCGCCCCGCGCCGCCCCGCGTCAGTCTTCGTGTCCCAGTTGCAGGTCCCGTTCCGTCCTGCCTCCCCCGGCGACCTGGAGCACGGTCGCCACCGGCGGGTAGCCCGCGGCGATGACGGTGTACTCGCCGGAGGACAGATCGACGAACCGGAACGTTCCGTCCGCGCCGGTGGTCAGGGTGTCCACCACGTTGCCCGCGGCGTCCAGGAGGGTCACGCGGGCGTCCTCGACGGGGCGTCCGCCGCCCGCCCGTACCGTGCCGCGCAGCACGGCACCGCCCGCGAGCTCGACGTCCTGGCGGGTCTCGCGGGCGGCCTGGACGGAGACGGGGAGCGCGGCCGGGCGGAACGCGGGAGCGCTGGCGGCCAGGGTGTACTCGCCCGCCACCAACTCCGTCATGACGTAGCCGCCTTCGCGCCCGCTGCGGGTGGTGGCCACCACCTCGCCGTGCACATTGGTGAGGGTGACGGTGGCTTCCCGTACCGGGGAGCCGTCCGCGGTGAGCACGCTGCCGGCGAGGCGTCCCGCGCCGCCGAGCACGACGTCCAGCTCCACGGGGCGCTCGCCGACGGTCACCGAGACGGCCTGCGGCTGGTGGCCGCCGGCCGCGGCGATCAGGACGTACGAGCCGGATCCCGGCGTCGACAGCGCGTACCGTCCGTCCTCGCCGCTGGCGCCGCGTCCGATCTGGGCTCCCGCGATGTCGATGAGGGTGAGCGCGGCGCGCGGTACGACGGTGCCGTCGGGGTGCTGCACCGTGCCGCAGACGGGGACTCCGGCCGGGTACGGCGAACGGCCCGGCGGGATGTGGGCGGTGGTCCGGGCGGTTTCCGGTTCGGCGGCGGGGGCGTTGTGGGACACCAGGGGTTTCTCCTTGAGGAAGAAGGCGATGGCCAGGCCGAGGGCGAGCACCGGGACGAGGTAGAGGAAGATCCGCGGCATGGCGTCCGCGTAGGCCCCGATGTAGTCGTCGCGCAGGGCGGCGGGCATCGCGTGGACGAGCTGTGGGGTGAGGGACTCGGAGTCCCCGAGGGCGTCCTGCCCGCGCGTGGGCAGACGCTCGGCGAGGGCGTCGGCGAGCCGGTGGGCGAACAGGGTGCCGAAGATGGCGGCCCCGACGCTGCCGCCGATCTGCCGGAAGTAGTTGTTGGCGCTCGTCGCGGTGCCGAGGTCGGCCGGGGGCACGGAGTTCTGGACGGCGAGGACCAGGACCGGCATCACCAGGCCGATGCCGGCGCCGAGGACGGCCATCCAGATGCTGTAGTGCAGCCGGGGCGTGTCGGCTTCGAGGCGGGACAGCAGCCACATGCCGACGACGGAGAGGGCGCTGCCGAGGAGCGGATAGGGCTTGTAGCGGCCGGTGCGGCTGATGAGCTGCCCGGAGATGATGGACGCGCCGACGATGCCGCCCATCATGGGGAGCATCAGCAGTCCCGATTCGGTGGCGCTGGCCCCGTCGACCATCTGCAGGAAGGTGGGCAGATAGCTGGCGGCGCCGAAGAGGGCGACGCCGATGACGAGCCCCACCAGCGCCGTGACGTTGAAGACGCCGTCCTTGAACAGCCGTAGCGGGATGAGGGGTTCGGGCGCGACGCTCTCGACCACGAGGAACAGCAGTGTCGCGATGAGCGCGCCGGCTCCGAGCCCGAGGATGACCTGTGAACCCCAGGCGTACTCCGTGCCGCCCCAACTGGTCAGCAGCACGAGGCAGGTGGACGCGGCGGCGAGCAGGAGCACGCCCAGGACGTCGACGCGCCCTCGGGCCTCGGGCTTCGGCAGTTTCAGCACGACGGTCACGACGGCCAGCGTGAGCAGCCCGAAGGGCACGTTGATGTAGAAGCACCAGCGCCAGGACAGGTGGTCGGTGAAGTAGCCGCCCAGCAGGGGGCCCGCGACGGATGCCAGGCCGAATCCGGCCCCGATCAGCCCCATGAAACGGCCGCGTCGGCGGGGCGGCACGATGTCCGCGATGATCGCCTGCACACCGATGAGGAGACCGCCCGCGCCGACGCCCTGGAGCGCGCGGAAGGCGATCAGCTGGTCCATGGTGCGCGACCAGCCGGCGAGCGCCGAGCCGATCACGAAGACGACGATCGCGAACTGGAAGACGCCCTTGCGTCCGAAGAGATCGCCGAACTTGCCGTAGACCGGGAGTCCGACGGTGGAGGTGAGCAGGTAGGCCGTGATCGCCCAGGACATCTTGTCCAGGCCGTGCAGCTCCCCGACGATCTTCGGGAGCGCGGTGGCCACGATCATCTGCTCCAGGGCGGCCAGCAGCAGGGCCAGCATCAGCCCGAAGAAGACCAGACGGATCTGGCGCGAGTCGAGTTCGGCGGGCCGGGCGACCGCCTCCGCGGCATCCTTCGGGGGTGCGGTACCCGGCTCGTCCTGCACCAGAGTGATCCCGCCCACGTGCCGCTCCCCTCGTCGCGCCCACCGCACAATTCCCGCTTATCGCGACAACTGCGAGCAAGCGCGACGAGTTACGGCACGACGTCGCGCGAGAGGGAGATCCACTCGAAACGGTGAGGACCGCAACGGGCCCTGGAGCGCGGCCCCTTGGGCGCCGGGCGCCTACTCCCCGGGACCGCTACTTCTTCTCGGTCTCGGCGGCGAGCCTGACGAGCACCGCGTCGTAGATCCGCCCGAGCCCCTTGGGCGCGAAGGTCTTCTCGAAGAAGCCGCCGATGCCGCCGGCGCCGTTCCAGACGCTGGTGACCACGACGCGGGACGAGCCCTCACCGGCCGGCGTGACCCGCCAGGTGGTGACCATCGAGGAATTGCGGTCCTTCTCGACGAGCTCGCCGTCGGTGGGCTCGCTCACCTCGAGCAGGCAGTCGCGGACGCGCTTGCTGGTGGCCTGGAGCTTCCAGTGGACGAGGGTGCCCTCGCCGTCGCCGCCCTCACGCACCTCGTACTCGCTGAAGTGCTCCGGCAGCAGCTTCGCGCGCGTGCCGCTGTAGTCGGCCAGCGCGTCGAACACCGCCTCCGCGTCCGCCGCGATGACCCGCTCCGTCGTGGCCTCGACCTGCGCCATTGCACTTCCTCCAGCACTTGGTTCCTCGGGGTGTGCGGCCAGCCAACCACCAGGCGGCCCGGCCGCCCAAATCGGGGCCGGGCGGGGTCTGCCGGGCGATGCGGGTATCCGGTCGCACGATCAAGGGAACATGTGTTCTATTCTGTGGTCAGTGCTACCGAGGAGGCGCCATGCGCTGGGAGAACCTCACCGTGGACCCCGCCGGGGACCCGGCCCGCGACGCCGCGCTGTTCGGCGCGGACGCGGTGACCACCCGTACGTTCGACACCCCCGAGTTCCGCGGGATCACCTTTCACGAGATCCGGGCGCGATCGATCGTGAACCGGGTGCCGGGGGCTTCGCGCATGCCCTTCGAGTGGACGGTCAACCCCTACAGAGGGTGCACGCACGCGTGCGTGTACTGCTTCGCCCGCAAGACGCACAGCTATCTGGACCTCGACACCGGGCTCGACTTCGACTCCCAGATCGTGGTGAAGGTCAACGCGCCTGACCTGCTGCGCCGCCAGCTCGCCTCGCGCCGCTGGCACGGCGAGCACATCGCGATGGGCACCAACGTCGACTGCTACCAGCGGGCCGAGGGCCGCTACCGGCTGATGCCCGGCATCATCGCGGCCCTGCGCGACCACGCGAACCCCTTCTCGATCCTGACCAAGGGCACGCTGATCCTGCGCGACCTCGACCTGCTCAGGCAGGCGTCCGAGGTGACCGACGTCGGCATCTCCGTCTCGGTGGGCTTCACCGACACCGAGCTGTGGCGCACGGTCGAGCCGGGCACCCCGGCTCCGGAACGCCGCCTGGACGTGGTGCGCACCCTGACGGACCACGGCATCGGCTGCGGTGTGCTGATGGCGCCCGTCATCCCCTTCCTCGGCGACCACCCCGCTCAGCTGCGCGCCACCGTCCGCGCGATCGCCGCCTCGGGGGCCACGTCCGTGACCCCGCTGGTCCTCCACCTCCGGCCCGGCGCCCGCGAGTGGTTCATGGCCTGGCTGGAACGGCACCACCCGTACCTGGTCCGCCGCTACGAGCGGCTGTACGCGGAGGGCGCCTACGCCCCGAAGTGGTACCAGCGCCGGATCACCCGTCAGGTGCACGAGCTGGCGCAGGAGTACGGCATCGGCCCCACGCGCGCGGGGATGCCGCGCAGGACCGCGGCCCCCGAACCGGCCGCTCCCGAAACCGTGGCCTCCGAGCCGACCCAGCTGACGCTGCTGTGACGACCGCGCGGCGCGCCACCCGTGCCGCATGAACTCCCAGGACCGGTTCACCGGCGTCCGTGAACACTTCTAACGGCATCCGAGCGATCTCCCGGCTCAATCGGGTCAAGTCTTGTCAGAACCAGTTCCTCCGGCCTCCCTTTCCGGCACGATGCGGCGAAGGCCGTGGCGTGCACGGCTCAAAACCTCCGTCCTGGGAGGCCTTATGAAGAAACGCGCAGCTGCTCTGTGCGGGGCAGCCGCCGTGGTGGCCGGGATGATCACGTCGATCCCGGCCGACGCGAGCGCCGGCTCCGCGACCGCACCGCGCACCACCCAGACCGCCAAGCTCACCTGGAAGAAGTGTGCGACCAGCGACTACCCGACGCTCCAGTGCGCGTCGGTGAAGGTGCCGCTGGACCACTCGCACCCCGACGGGCGGAAGATCACCCTCGCCCTCTCGCGCGTCCCGCACACCGCCGCGAAGTCCCAGGGACCGTTGCTGGTGAACCCGGGCGGCCCCGGCGGCAGCGGGCTCACCCTGGCCGGATTCGTCGCCTCCTCGCTGCCGAAGTCGGTGGCCGCGCAGTACGACGTCATCGGCTTCGACCCGCGCGGCGTCGGCAAGAGCGAGCCCGCGCTGGACTGCAAGCCGGGGCACTTCGCGCCCGTACGCCCCGACTCGGTGCCCGCCACTCCGGCCCTGGAGAAGGCCAACGTCGACCGCGCCAAGGCCTTCGCCACCGCGTGCGGCAAGAAGTACGCGAGCCTGCTGCCGTACATCGACACGGTCAACGCGGTCCGCGACATGGACTCGATCCGCGGCGCGCTCGGCGCCAAGAAGATCAACTACTTCGGCTACTCGTACGGCACCTACCTGGGCGCCGTGTACGCGAAGCTGTACCCGCAGCGCGTGCGCCGCCTGGTCCTGGACTCCATCGTCGACCCCGACGGCGTGTGGTACGACGACAACCTCGGGCAGGACTACGCCTTCGACGACCGTCAGAAGGCCTTCCTGGCGTGGATCGCCAAGCACAACGCGACCTACAAGCTGGGCACCGACCCGGCCAAGGTCGAGGCCAAGTGGTACGCGATGCGCGCCGCGCTCGCCAAGAAGCCCGCACAGAAGAAGGTGGGCGCCTCCGAGCTGGAGGACACCTTCATCCCCGGTGGCTACTACAACGGCTACTGGCCCCACCTCGCCCAGGCGTTCTCGGACTACGCGAACGGCAAGAAGAGCGACTCGCTCGTCCAGGCGTACGAGGACTTCGGTGCCGTGGACGCCTCGGGCGACAACGGCTACAGCGTCTACACCGCGGTGCAGTGCCGTGACGCGTCCTGGCCGAAGGACTGGAACCAGTGGCGCAAGGACAACTGGGCGGTGTACGAGAAGGCGCCGTTCATGGCATGGAACAACGCCTGGTACAACGCGCCCTGTGCCTTCTGGCCGACGCGCTCGCTGCGGCCGGTGGACATCTCCAACAAGTCGCTGCCGCCGGTGCTGCTCTTCCAGGCCACGGACGACGCCGCCACCCCGTACCAGGGCGGTGTCACGGTCCACCGCAAGCTGCGCGGCTCCAGTCTGGTCGTCGAGCAGGGCGGCGGGAACCACGGCATCACGCTGAGCGGCAACGCCTGCCTGGACAAGTACCTGACGGCGTATCTGACCGAGGGCAAGGTGCCGCACGGCAGCGGTGAGGCCGACGCGGTGTGCAAGAAGCTGCCCGACCCTGAGCCGCTGAAGGCGAAGGCCGCGTCCGCCTCCTCGCGGGGTTCGACGCTGCACGGACTGCTCGGCTTCCGGGGCTGATCCCCGCAGGCCGAAGGCCCGTCGGGGGCGCTGTCGGACCCGTGGTCCACCATGGACCCATGACCGAACCGACGCGCGTCACCGCCCCCGACGGGCCGGCCCCCGCCGCCACGCCGCTGTCCCCGACGCCCCACGGGGACAGCCGGGGGAACCGCTCGTACGGGGTGGTGTGCGGGTGAGCGGGCTCGTGATCCGCGAGATGACCCTCGACGACTGCCCGCACGTCGCCGAGATCCGTGTGCGCGGCTGGCAGAGCGCGTACCAGGGGCTGATACCGCAGGCGTACCTCGACGGGCTCAGCGTGGCCGAGGACACGGCGCGTCGGCGCGCGTTCTTCGAGCGGGGCGGCGGCGATGTGGTGAACCTGGTCGCCGAGCGGCAGGGCGAGCTGGTCGGCTGGGCCTGCCACGGTCCGTACCGGGACGGCGAAGTCCGCACCGGCGACATCGAGTTGTACGCGATCTACGTGCGTCCGGGCCGGGTCGGCAGCGGGATCGGGCGGGCCCTGCTCGCCGAGTCCGTCGCCCGGTGCGCGGCGGCCGGTCACGAGCGGATGCTGCTGTGGGTCCTCAAGGAGAACGCTCCGGCCCGCCGTTTCTACGAGCGGTCGGGTTTCGGACCGGACGGCGCCGAGGAGCCTTTCGAGGTCGACGGTGTCGCGATACCCGAGGTGCGTTACGCGCGCCCCCTGTCCGGTACCGCCCTCACCTGAGCCGCCCTCGCCGGGTCGCCGACGTCCCCGCGAGGCGCTGGACGGTCCCGTCCCGGCGCCCTCCGGCCGGCACCGCGCGCGCCGGGCGCCCGCACACCTTTCCGGCCGATCCCGCGCCTTCCGGTCCGCCCTACCCCTTCCGAGCGGGCAGCAGGGCCAGCGCGTGGACCGCCGCCTCCGCGAGGGCCGGATGGGCCAGCGCCTCGCTCAGCACGGGTCTCGCACGGTCGTCCCCCAGCGCGCCGAGGCCCTGCACGCACGCGAGGGCCACGCTCCGGTAGGGGTCGTGCAGGCGCAGCCGGCGCTCCAGGGTGGTGATCAGCGCGGGCACCGCCTCGGGGGCGCGCAGCTCGACGAGCAGCCGTATCGGATGGAGGGCGTAGGCGACGCGCAGCTCGTTCGTGGCGAGCGCCGCCGCCGCGCGGGCGGTGCGCGGATCGCCGAGCCGTGCCAGCGCGTACGCGGCGGACGCGCAGCGCTGCGGGTCGCGGTGGTTGAGCAGCAGGACGAGTGCCTCGAAGGCCCGCCGGTCCCCGGCCAGCCCGAGCCGGAAAGCGACCAACTCCCTGGCCCACAAAGGCTGTCCGGCCTCCGTGAGCGCGGACGCCAGTGCGTCGGCGTCCTCGGTCGCCACGAGCCGGTCGTACTCCGCCGAGCCTGCGGCCTCGTTCCGTAGACGCTCCGTGAGTGATCGCAACTCTCCGTCCATGACGCCGAGTCTAGAGAAACGCGTGGGACGTCGGGACGTACATCACAAACTCGGGGGCTGGCGCGCTCGTTACCGGCGGGTTAAGCTCAGACGAGCGAGTTACCCACTCGCCTCACCCTTGCGGTGGCCTGGTGACGCAGCCGCCGCAGGAGCAGTCGGTTCGGTGCCTCAGGTACCGCAGTACGACACGGCTTGGGACAGGGCCGGTCGACTTCACCGTTCGTCGGGGCGCGCGTTGTGAGCGCCTCGGGACGGACCGGGCGTGTGCGCCAGTCAGCCCGGCAACACCCGCAATCTCCGCACCCGGTGCGCCCGTCGGCGCACCCCATGTGCACTCCTCAGTCGTCACCCTCTTCCTGGAGTCCCGCGATGGCCACTCCCCTGTCCGACACCCCTCTGCCCCAGCTCAAGACCGTCGCCGTGGTCGGCCTCGGCACCATGGGCACCGGCATCGCCGAGGTCCTCGCCCGCGCCGGCCGCGAGGTGATCGGCATCGACATCAGCGAGGCCGCGGCCACCCAGGCCGTCACCGCGCTCGAAGCGTCCACGGCCCGCGCCGTGCAGCGCGAGCGCCTCACCGAGCAGGAGCGCGGCGACGTCCTCTCCCGCTTCCGCACCTTCACCGAGCTGGCCGCCGCGGCCGACGCCGACCTGGTCATCGAGGTGACCCCGGAGTCGTACGACATCAAGCAGCAGGTCTTCCGGGAGCTCGACGCCGTCGTGCGCCCCGAGGCCATCCTCGCGACCGGCACCAACGCGCTGTCCGTGACGCGGCTCGCCGCCGACTCGGCCCGCCCCGAGCGCGTCCTCGGACTGCACTTCTTCAACCCGGCCCCGGCGATGAAGCTCGTCGAGGTCGTCTCGTCGGTGCTGACCTCCCCGCAGGCCGTCGGCGCCGTCACCGACCTGGCGATCGAGCTCGGCAAGGAGCCCGTCGCGGTCGGGGACCGCCCCGGTTTCGTCGCGGACGGACTGCTGTTCGGCTACCTCAACCAGGCCGCCGCGATGTACGAGGCGAAGTACGCCTCCCGCGAGGACATCGACGCGGCGATGAGGCTCGGCTGCGGCCTGCCCATGGGCCCGCTCGCACTGCTGGACCTGATCGGCGTGGACACCGCGCGCACGGTCCTGGAGGCCATGTACGCCGAGTCGCACGACCGGCTGCACGCTCCCGCGCCCATCCTCAAGCAGCTCAGCGAGGCGGGCCTGACCGGCCGGAAGTCGGGCCGCGGCTTCTACTCGTACGAGGCCCCCGGCAGCGCGACCGTCGTGCGGGACGCGCTCACGCCGCTGGAGGGCGCCGCCCTGGTCCCGGGCCGCACCGTCCGCTCCGTCGGCGTCGCGGGGTCCGGCACCATGGCGTCCGGCATCGCCGAGGTCTTCGCGAAGGCCGGGTACGAGGTCGTCCTCGCCGCCCGCAGCGCGGAGAAGGCGCAGGCCGCCAAGGCCCGTATCGGCAAGTCGCTTTCGCGTTCTGTCGACAAGGGGCGGATGACCGCCGAGGCCGCCGCGCAGACCCTGGACCTGATCACCCCGGCGGGCACGTACGACGCGTTCGCCGACGTCGACCTGGCCCTGGAGGCCGTCGCCGAGGACCTGGCGATCAAGCAGCAGCTGTTCGCCACGTTCGACAAGGTCTGCAAGCCCGGCGCGATCCTGGCCACCACCACGTCGTCGCTGCCCGTCGTGGCCTGCGCCCGCGCCACCTCGCGCCCGCAGGACGTGATCGGCATGCACTTCTTCAACCCGGCCCCGGCGATGAAGCTCGTCGAGGTCGTGCGCACCGTGCTCACCGCCGACGACGTGCACGCCACCGTGCGCGAGGTCTGCGCGAAGGTCCGCAAGCACCCGGTGGACTGCGGTGACCGGGCGGGATTCATCGTGAACGCCCTGCTGTTCCCGTACCTGAACAACGCGATCAAGATGGTCGAGGAGCACTACGCGACGCTCGACGACATCGACGCCGCGATGAAGCTGGGCGGCGGCTACCCGATGGGTCCCTTCGAGCTGCTGGACGTGGTCGGCCTGGACGTCTCGCTCGCCATCGAGAAGGTCCTGCACCGCGAGTTCCGCGACCCCGGCCTGGCCCCCGCGCCGCTCCTCGAACACCTGGTGGCCGCGGGCTGCCTCGGCCGCAAGACCGGCCGCGGCTTCCGCGAATATGCCCGGCGCTGAGCGTACGGGCGACTGGTTCGCGGAGAGCCCCGACTGGGGCGGACTGCTCGACCCGGCCGGACACCCCCCGCCCCAGGAGGGCGGGGGGATCCCCGGACATGCGCGCTCCCCTGCGCACATGCAGTACGTTCGGGTCATGTCCCAGCCCGCCAAGTCCTCACGTACACCAGCCACGCCCGACGCACCGGAAAGTGCCGCCGGCAGTCGCGCGGCCGCTCAACGCCTCAAGATGCGCCGGGAACTGGCGGCCGCGGCCATGGAGCTGTTCGCGACGAAGGGGTACGAGGCGACCACCGTCGACGAGATCGCGGCCCAGGCCGGAGTGGCCCGCCGGACCTTCTTCCGCCACTTCCGCTCCAAGGAAGAGGCGATCTTCCCCGACCACGACGACACGCTGATCCGGGCCGAGGCCGTGCTCAACGCGGCTCCCGCGCACGAGCACCCGCTCGACACCGTGTGCCGGGGCATCAAGGAAGTCATGAAGATGTACGCGGCGCGGCCCGAGATCTCGGTCGCCCGCTACAAGCTCACGCGCGAGGTACCCACCCTGCGCGAGGCCGAGATCGCTTCGGTGGCCCGCTACGAGCGACTCTTCACGCGTTATCTGCTGGGCCACTTCGACGAGCACGCGCACGACGACGACGCCAACGACGACCCGCTGCTGGCCGAGGTGGCCGCGTCCGCCGTCGTCACCGCCCACAACCACGTGCTGCGGCGCTGGCTGCGGGCGGGCGGCCAGGGCGACGTGGAGGCACAGCTCGACCACGCCTTCGCCATCGTGCGGAAGACGTTCGGCAACGGGATCGGCGCCGGGCGGGAGACCGCTCCCCGTTCGGCACCCGCCTCCTCCTTCACGGAAGGCGACGTGCTGGTGACCGTCGCCCGGGTCGACGCCCCGCTCGACCAGGTCATGCGCACGATCGAGCAGGCGCTCAAGGAGCGTCCGTAGCGGCTTCGCCCGCGCGCCGCGCCGACGCCGCGGCGCGCACCTCCGAACCGTGACGGCTCGGAACCCCGATCCGAGGCCGCGCCACTCCCCGACCTCGCCGGCACCGGGGCCCGCACCTCGGATCCGTGACCGCCCCGGACTCCGAGACGGGCCCCGGAACCCGACCCAAGGCCCCGCGACTCCTCGGCCGGGCCGCCGGGGCTCGCACCTCCGAGCCATGAGGGCTCCGGCCCGGGCCATGCCCACCGCCCCGGGCCGCGCCATGCCCCGGCTCCCCGACTCCCCGGCCGCGAGAATCCCGGCCTTCGCCGGTGCCGCCGATCCCGAGGGCCGCCGGGCCCGCCCGCCCGGCACCCCGGTCCGGAGCCGGTGGCAGGGAAGGCGTCCGTCGCCACCCCTCCAGACAGTCGACCCGCCGTCCAGCAGCGGGGCCCCACACCTCCTCACGGACGCTCGCGGGCAGCCTCCCCGCCCCGCCCTCGCCGCACCGTTCCGCGCACTCACCCGGCGTCCGGAACGCACACGGGCAGCGCCCCCGCCGTGACATCCGGCGGACCACGACAAGACCTCCCATAGCCACCTACTCGACAGTAGCTTTGATCGATCATCGCTCATTTGTTACGTAAAGATTTCATCTGAGGCCAACTTCTGGCACTCAGTGCCTTGTCAGGTGACACGCGGTGTCATACGTTGAAGGAGTCCGGGCGGCCGGCGTGCAGAGACCTTTCGTACGCCGGCTGTCCCCGCAAGCCCCCCAGGCTGCGCGCCCGGACGCCTGCGTCACAGGCAACCTCCTGCGCCGACCAAGCGCCGCCACAGCACCACCTCCGCCGAACCGACGGCACCCCTCACACCCTCAGCAGCACCGACGTAACCCTCAGCGTCTTCCCTCAGGACGCTCATCGCCGGAGGCAACACAGTGAAGGAAATCCTGGACGCGATTCAGTCGCAGACCGCCACGTCTGACGACTTCGCCGCTCTGCCGCTCCCCGAGTCCTACCGTGCGATCACCGTGCACAAGGACGAGACGGAGATGTTCGCCGGGCTCAGCACCCGCGACAAGGACCCCCGCAAGTCGATCCACCTGGACAACGTGCCGGTGCCGGAGCTCGGCCCGGGCGAGGCCCTGGTGGCCGTCATGGCCTCCTCGGTCAACTACAACTCCGTGTGGACCTCGATCTTCGAGCCGCTGTCGACCTTCGGCTTCCTGGAGCGCTACGGCCGGCTCAGCGAGCTGACCAAGCGCCACGACCTGCCGTACCACATCATCGGTTCCGACCTCGCGGGCGTCGTCCTGCGCACCGGCCCGGGCGTGAACGCCTGGCACCCCGGCGACGAGGTCGTCGCGCACTGCCTGTCGGTCGAGCTGGAGTCCTCGGACGGCCACAACGACACGATGCTCGACCCCGAGCAGCGCATCTGGGGCTTCGAGACCAACTTCGGCGGACTCGCCGAGATCGCCCTGGTCAAGTCCAACCAGCTGATGCCGAAGCCCGACCACCTGTCGTGGGAGGAGGCCGCCGCTCCCGGCCTGGTGAACTCCACCGCCTACCGGCAGCTGGTCTCCCGCAACGGCGCCGGCATGAAGCAGGGCGACAACGTGCTGATCTGGGGTGCGAGCGGCGGGCTCGGCTCGTACGCCACCCAGTTCGCGCTGGCCGGCGGCGCCAACCCGATCTGTGTCGTCTCCAGCGAGCAGAAGGCGGACATCTGCCGCTCGATGGGCGCCGAGGCGATCATCGACCGCAGCGCCGAGGGCTACAAGTTCTGGAAGGACGAGCGCACGCAGGACCCGAAGGAGTGGAAGCGCTTCGGCAAGCGCATCCGCGAATTCACCGGCGGCGAGGACATCGACATCGTCTTCGAGCACCCCGGCCGCGAGACCTTCGGCGCCTCGGTCTACGTCACCCGCAAGGGCGGCACCATCACCACCTGCGCCTCGACCTCGGGCTACATGCACGAGTACGACAACCGCTACCTGTGGATGTCGCTGAAGCGGATCATCGGCTCGCACTTCGCCAACTACCGCGAGGCGTGGGAGGCCAACCGCCTGATCGCCAAGGGCAAGATCCACCCGACGCTCTCCAAGGTCTACTCCCTGGAGGACACCGGGCAGGCCGCCTACGACGTGCACCGCAACCTCCACCAGGGCAAGGTCGGCGTGCTGGCGCTCGCCCCCGAGGAGGGCCTGGGCGTCCGCGACCACGAGAAGCGCGCCCAGCACATCGACGCCATCAACCGCTTCCGGAACGTCTGAGGTCCCCAGATGACTGAGCGTCAGAAGGACCGGCCGTGGCTGATGCGCACGTACGCCGGTCACTCCACCGCCGAGGCGTCGAACGAGCTGTACCGACGCAACCTCGCGAAGGGCCAGACAGGCCTGTCGGTCGCGTTCGACCTTCCGACGCAGACCGGTTACGACCCCGACCACATCCTCGCCCGCGGCGAGGTCGGCCGGGTCGGGGTCCCGGTCTCCCACCTCGGTGACATGCGCCGTCTGTTCCAGGACATCCCCCTGGAGCAGATGAACACCTCGATGACGATCAACGCCACGGCCATGTGGCTGCTGGCGCTGTATCAGGTCGTCGCCGAGGAGCAGGGCGCGGACATCACCAAGCTCCAGGGCACGACCCAGAACGACATCGTGAAGGAGTACCTGTCGCGGGGGACGCACGTCTTCCCGCCGGGTCCCTCCCTCCGTCTGACGACGGACATGATCACCTACACGGTGAACCACATCCCGAAGTGGAACCCGATCAACATCTGCAGCTACCACCTGCAGGAGGCGGGCGCCACGCCGGTCCAGGAGATCGCGTACGCGATGTCCACCGCGATCGCCGTCCTGGACGCGGTGTTCGCGTCCGGCCAGATCGCCGAGGACCGCAAGGGCGACGTCGTGGCCCGTATCTCCTTCTTCGTCAACGCGGGTGTCCGCTTCGTCGAGGAGATGTGCAAGATGCGGGCGTTCGGGCGCATCTGGGACCGGATCACCCGCGAGCGGTACGGCATCGAGAACCCCAAGCAGCGGCGTTTCCGGTACGGCGTCCAAGTCAACTCCCTCGGTCTGACCGAGGCGCAGCCGGAGAACAACGTCCAGCGGATCGTGCTCGAGATGCTGGCCGTGACCCTCTCGAAGGACGCACGCGCGCGTGCCGTGCAGCTGCCGGCCTGGAACGAGGCGCTGGGCCTGCCCCGGCCCTGGGACCAGCAGTGGTCGCTGCGCATCCAGCAGGTGCTCGCGCACGAGAGCGACCTGCTGGAGTACGAGGACATCTTCGAGGGTTCGCACGTCATCGAGGCCAAGGTGTCGTCCCTCGTCGAGGAGTCGCTGGCCGAGATCGACCGCATCCAGGAGATGGGCGGCGCGATGGCCGCCGTCGAGTCGGGCTACCTGAAGTCGCAGCTCGTCTCCTCGCACGCCGAGCGCCGCGGCCGTATCGAGTCCGGCCAGGAGAAGATCGTCGGCGTCAACATCTTCGAGTCCACCGAGCCGAACCCGCTCACGGCCGACCTGGACGCCGCCATCCAGACGGTCGACCCGGCGGTCGAGGCCCGGGTGATCGGCGCCCTGGAGAACTGGCGCGACACGCGCTACCAGCCTCCGTTCAACCACCCGCGTCCGTGCAAGGCGCTGGAGCGGCTGAAGGAGGCCGCCAAGGGCACCGACAACCTCATGGAGGCCACCCTGGAGTGCGCCCGCGCCGGGGTCACCACCGGCGAGTGGGCCGGGGCCCTGCGCGAGGTGTTCGGCGAGTTCCGCGCACCGACCGGTGTCTCCTCCGCGCCCGTCGCGGTCACCGCCGAGGAGGGCACCGCGCTCGCCCAGGTCCGCCGCAAGGTGGAACTGACGGCACGGGACCTCGGTGTCGGCAAGCTCCGCTTCCTGGTCGGCAAGCCGGGCCTGGACGGACACTCCAACGGCGCCGAGCAGATCGCCGTGCGGGCCCGCGACGCCGGCTTCGAGGTGGTCTACCAGGGCATCCGGCTGACGCCCGAACAGATAGTCGACGCCGCGGTCGCGGAGGACGTGCACGGTGTCGGACTGTCCATCCTGTCCGGCTCGCACGCCCAGTTGGTGCCGGACGTGCTGGAGAGGCTGCGCGAGGCCGGCGCCACGGACATCCCGGTGATCGCGGGCGGGATCATCCCGAACGCCGACGCCGAGCAGCTGCGGGCCGCGGGAGTGGCCGCGGTCTTCACACCGAAGGACTTCGACATCACCGGAATCATCGGCCGTATCGTCGACGAGATCCGGAAAGCGAACAAGCTCGACCCCCTGGAGGTCCCCGCATGACCACGCCCGTCAACCGTCTGCGTCCGCGTCGCTCCTGCCTCGCGGTACCGGGGAGCAACCCGCGCTTCCTGGAGAAGGCCCAGGGCCTCCCCGCGGACCAGGTCTTCCTCGACCTGGAGGACGCGTGCGCGCCGCTGGCCAAGCCCGGGGCACGGCACACCATCGTGAAGTTCCTCAACGAGGGCGACTGGACCGGCAAGACGCGGGTCGTGCGCGTCAACGACTGGACCACCGAGTGGACGTACCGCGACGTCGTGACCGTCGTGGAGGGTGCGGGCCAGAACCTCGACTGCATCATGCTGCCGAAGGTGCAGACGGCCGAGCAGGTCGTGGCGCTTGACCTGCTGCTGACGCAGATCGAGAAGACGATGGGCTTCGAGGTCGGCAAGATCGGCATCGAGGCGCAGATCGAGAACGCCCAGGGCCTGAACAACGTCAACGAGATCGCGACGGCCTCCCAGCGCGTCGAGACCATCATCTTCGGCCCGGCCGACTTCATGGCGTCCATCAACATGAAGTCGCTCGTCGTGGGCGAGCAGCCGCCCGGCTACCCGGCGGACGCCTACCACTACATCCTGATGAAGATCCTGATGGCCGCCCGCGCCAACAACCTCCAGGCGATCGACGGCCCCTACCTCCAGATCCGGAACATCGACGGCTACCGCGAGGTCGCCCAGCGCGCCGCCGCGCTCGGCTTCGACGGCAAGTGGGTGCTGCACCCGGGCCAGGTCGAGGCCTCCAACGAGATCTTCTCGCCCTCCCAGGAGGACTTCGACCACGCCGAGCTGATCCTGGACGCGTACGACTACTACACGTCCGAGGCGGGCGGCAAGAAGGGCTCCGCGATGCTCGGCGACGAGATGATCGACGAGGCCAGCCGCAAGATGGCCCTGGTCATCTCGGGCAAGGGCCGGGCCGCCGGCATGCAGCGCACCAGCAAGTTCGAAGCCCCGGAGGCCTGAGCACCATGCAGTTCGGACGCACCTACGAAGAGTTCGAGGTCGGCGCGGTCTACAAGCACTGGCCCGGGAAGACGGTCACGGAGTACGACGACCACCTCTTCTGTCTGCTGACCATGAACCACCACCCGCTCCACATGGACACGAACTATGCGGAGAAGACGACAGATTTCGGGAAGAACGTCGTCGTCGGCAACTACATCTACTCGCTGCTCCTCGGCATGTCCGTGCCGGACGTGTCGGGCAAGGCGATCGCCAACCTGGAGATCGAGTCGCTGCGGCACGTGGCGCCGACCTTCCACGGCGACACGATCTACGGCGAGACGACCGTTCTGGACAAGACGCCCTCCCGGTCCAAGTCGGACCGCGGGATCGTCTACGTCGAGACCAAGGGCTACAAGCAGGACGGCACGCTGGTGTGCGTGTTCCGCCGCAAGGTGATGGTCCCCACCGAGACGTACATCAAGGAGCGCGGCGGCGAGCAGCCAGGCCGTCCCGAGCTGGCCGCACCCGCGGACAAGAAGACGGAGAAGTAGCCATGGCGCGACTCGCCCAGACCGCCGGTCTGACCGACATCCAGCAGGAGATCCTCTCCACCGTCCGCGACTTCGTGGACAAGGAGATCATTCCGGTCGCCACCGAGCTGGAGCACCGCGACGAGTACCCGCAGCAGATCGTCGACGGCCTCAAGGAACTGGGCCTGTTCGGCCTGATGATCCCGGAGGAGTACGGCGGCCTGGGCGAGTCCCTGCTCACGTACGCGCTGTGCGTGGAGGAGATCGCCCGCGGCTGGATGTCCGTGTCCGGCATCATCAACACGCACTTCATCGTGGCGTACATGCTCAAGCAGCACGGCACGCAGGAGCAGAAGGACCACTTCCTGCCGCGGATGGCGCTGGGCGAGGTGCGCGGCGCGTTCTCGATGTCGGAGCCGGGTCTCGGCTCGGACGTCTCGGCGATCACGTCGAAGGCGGTCAAGGACGGCGACGAGTACGTCCTGAACGGTCAGAAGATGTGGCTGACGAACGGTGGCTCGTCGACCCTGGTGGCCGTCCTCGTGCGAAGTGACGAAGGACACCCCGAGGGCACGGCGCCGCACAAGTCGATGACGACGTTCCTGGTGGAGAAGGAGCCCGGCTTCGGCGAGGTCCGTCCCGGTCTGACGATTCCCGGGAAGATCGACAAGATGGGCTACAAGGGCGTCGACACGACCGAGCTCATCATGGACGGACTGCGCATTCCGGCCAATCGTGTACTCGGCGGGACGACCGGCCGAGGGTTTTACCAAATGATGGACGGAGTCGAGGTCGGGCGCGTCAACGTCGCGGCCCGTGGCTGCGGCGTCGCGCAGCGCGCCTTCGAGCTGGGTGTCTCCTATGCCCAGCAGCGTCACACTTTCGGCAAGGCGATCGCCCAGCACCAGGCCATCCAGTTCAAGCTGGCCGAGATGGCTACCAAGGTCGAGGCGGCCCATGCCATGATGGTGAACGCGGCACGCAAAAAGGACTCCGGGGAACGAAACGACCTCGAAGCGGGGATGGCGAAGTACCTCGCCTCCGAGTACTGCAAGGAGGTCGTGGAGGATGCATTCCGGATCCACGGCGGCTACGGCTTCTCCAAGGAGTACGAGATCGAGCGCCTCTACCGCGAGGCTCCGATGCTGCTGATCGGTGAAGGTACCGCCGAAATCCAGAAAATGATCATCGGGCGCAGGTTGCTCGAAGAGTATCGACTCCAGGGCTAGATGTCGTGATTCGGGGTGTTTTCTTCGCGAAGAAGATCACACCCCGTCAACACTCTTCGGCCGCCGACTCGGCTTCCTGGCTTGCCCAGTTGCGGCCCGCGACCGGTACGATCGCCGGAAAGCCGCCGTCCCCCGTTCCAGCGCGGCATCATCCGCTACGAAGGTCATCCATGCCCCACAGCCAAACCTCTGCACAACGCGGCCGGGTCCGCCTCGCGCGCGGAGCATCGCCGTGGCTCCTCCCGACCGTGGCCACCGCAGCACTCAGCCTGGCCCGCGCGCGCCGCTCCGGCGCCGCCAAGGCCGTGGCCGTACCCGCCACCGCGCTCGCGGCGGGCATGCTGTGGTTCTTCCGCGACCCCGAGCGCGAGATCACCCAGGGCCGCGTCATCTCGCCCGCCGACGGTGTGGTGCAGAGCATCATGCCGTGGAAGGACGGGCGCACCCGCGTCGCCATCTTCATGAGCCCGCTCAACGTCCACGTCAACCGCGCGCCGCTCTCCGGCACGGTCACGTCGGTCGAGCACATCCCCGGCGGGTTCGTTCCGGCGTTCAACAAGGAGAGCGAGAACAACGAACGCGTCGTCTGGCACTTCGACACCGAGCTCGGTGACATCGAGATGATCCAGATCGCCGGCGCGGTGGCCCGTCGCATCGTCCCCTACATCCCCGAGGGCACCAAGGTCGAGCAGGGCGACCGGATCGGTCTGATCCGCTTCGGCTCGCGCGTCGACATCTACCTCCCCGAAGGTGTCGAGGTCGATGTGGAGGTCGGTCAGAAGACCGTGGCTGGGGTGACTCGAATTGACCGTGATTGATCCTGAGACACAGGCCGGCTGGGTGCCGGAGGCCGAGGACGTGGACGACGAGGAGGAGATGCCGCTCTCGCTCCGCCTCTCAATAGCGGACACCCTCACCCTCGGCAACGCCACGTGCGGCTTCATGGCGGTGTACTTCACGACCACCGGCATCCTGATCCCGCACCTCACGGGCAGCCAGGAGACGGGCATGGCGCGCCACAGCGCCGCCACGGCCGTCATCCTCATGCTCTGCGCCGCGGTCTTCGACCTCTTCGACGGTCTGGTCGCCCGCAAGCTGCGCTCCTCCCCCATGGGCGCGGAACTGGACAACCTGTCCGACCTGATCAGCTTCGGACTCGCGCCGGCGTACTTCGTGCTCGTCTACGGCATGGTCGCGGACGACGCGCATCAGCGGGTGGCGGCGGTGGGGGCCATCGTGGTCCTGCTCGCGGTCGTCCTCCGCCTCGCGCGCTTCTCCTGCGTCACGGTCAAGGACGGCACCTTCCAGGGCATGCCCTCGCCGTTCGGCGCGCTGACCGTGGTCTCCATCGTGCTGCTGGAGCTGCCGTTCGTCGCCACGCTCATGGCGATCATCGGCACCGCGTGGCTTATGGTGAGCCGGGTCGAGTACCCGAAGCCGCGGGGCCGCCTCGCGGTCGCGATGCTCTCCTGGATCGTGCTCAGCATGGGTCTCCTGGCGGCCTGGGCGTTCGACGCCCCGAGCGGCCAGCTGCTCCTGCAGACGGGCTGCGCGCTGCAGCTGGTCATGGGCGCGGTCATCCCGCTCTTCGCCACGGCCCGGAGGGTGAACAACTTCCGGGACAACCGTCGCGAGGCACGCGCGGCGCAGCTGCCGTAACACCCCGTACGTCGCCGAAGGGCCCCGAACCGGATGGTTCGGGGCCCTTCGCGTGCGGGAGCGGCGTGTCACGAGCCGGGCGTGTAGCCCTCCGCCGCGGACGAGGCCTCGGCCTCGCGGACCACCTTCATGCCGCCCACCGCGCTCTTGTCCGGCCGCAGGATCACGCTCTGCTTGGAGGACGCCGACTTCGGGTCGCTGAAGTCCTGCGTGATGCCGAAGCCCGGGTCGAAGGCGTTGATGGTCAGCAGGGCCTTGTCGACGCCCTCACGGGTGAGGTCCTTGGCCGCGCACGCCTTCTTCAGGGCCTCGCCGAACGCGGCGGCGGCGGTCCAGCCGGCCACCACGCCGTTGTCGAGGGAGTCCTTCGGATAGGCGGCCTTGTAGTCCTCGACGAGCTTCTTGGCCTGGGGCGTGTCGGCCCCGATCGGCAGCGACGGCGAGGCCACGTAGTAGTTCGCCGTCAGGGCGGGACCCGCCTGGGTGGCGAGCAGCTGCGGGGCGAAGGCCGAGTTGTTGCCGATGATCGGCACCGGGAACTTGCCGGCCGCCGCGACACCGACCAGGGAGGCCGCCTGGCGCGGGCCCGCGCTGATCACGATGGCCTTCACCTTCGCCTGCTTCAGCGCCGCGACCTGTCCGGTCATGTCGTTGTCCGTCGGCTTGATCTTCTGCTCGACGACCTGGAGCCCCGCCTTCTTCGCCATGTACTTGGAGCCGGCCAGCGCGTTCTCGCCGTAGTCGCCCTCGAAGTACACGTGGCCGATCTTGTCGCCCTTCTTGAGGCCCTTCTCCTTCATCAGGAAGTCGATGGCGTTGATGGTCTCGATGTCGTACGTGGAGCCGATGACCCGGATGTAGGGGCTGCCGAGCAGGGTGGCGGACCAGGCCTGCGGCAGGACCAGCCCCTTGTCCTGGCCGTCGATGCGCTGCTTGACCGCGGCGACGAACGGCGAGCCGATGAACTGCGTGAAGCCGAGCACCTTGGGCGCCAGCTCGGTGTACCCGGAGACGGCCTTCTGGGGGTCGTAGCTGTGGTCGCGGACCGTGAGGGCGAGCTTGTAGCCGCAGACCCCGCCGCCGGCGTTGACCTGCTTCACATAGAGCTGCTGGGCCTGGGTGACGCTCTTGCCGAGGGTCGCGTACACCCCGGTCATGTCGGTGAGCACTCCGAGGGAGATCGTCTTCCCGGAGATCCCGTCACCGGTCTTCACCCCGCCCGCCGACTGCTTGTCCCCGTCGTCGTCCTTGGCCTTGGAGCTGCAGCCGGCCAGCACGAGCAGTGCCGCCAGCGCCCCGGCGGCCACCCTGGCCGTATATGTCGTTCTCATCGTTCCTCCCCTGGAGTGGCCCCTGAACCGGGACTGACGCGGCGCCGGGCGGCCAGCCTGACCAGGCCGCCCGGCAGGAAGAGCACCACCGCCACGACGGCGGCGCCGTACAGGTACCGGGCTGCCTCGCCCGGTGCGATTCCGCCCGTCCCGGGGTCCGAGACAAGGGGCAGCGCATCGCTGTAGCGGGTCAGCAGCTGGGGCAGCAGCGAGACGAAGACGGCCCCGACCACCGCCCCGGCCACCGATCCGAGCCCGCCGATGACGATCATGGCGAGATAGTCGAGCGAGAGCGTGATCCCGAAGTAGTCGGGCACGGTCCGCTGGAAGACCAGGGCGAGCAGGACCCCCGCCAGACCCGCGTACATCGACGACAGGACGAAGACGGCGGCGCGATAGCGGGCCACCGGCACCCCCATCACCCCGGCCGCGATCCGGTGGTCGCGGATCGCGTTCATGGCGCGGCCGGGCCGGCCGCGCAGCACCCCGCGGGCGAAGAGGGCGCAGCCCAGCAGCAGCACCAGCCCCGCGTACCAGAGCTTCTCGGCGGAGCCGAACGGCACGGCGGCGACGACGACCTCCCGGTCGTCGAAGGTGAGGCCGAACAGGCTGAGCGGGGGTACGTCACGGCCGTTGAAGCCGCCCGTCAGGTCGCGCGCGTTGAACAGCACGTGCTGGCCGATGAAGATCAGCGCCAGCGTGGCGATGCCGAGGTAGGCGCCGCGCAGCCGGCCCGCGATCGGGCTGAACAGGCCTCCGGCGACACCCGCGACCAGTACGGCCAGCACCGCCGCCAGCCAGCTCGGCAGTCCCAGACCGGTCAGCCCGTCGCCCCCGTCGGCGGCGAACACGCAGTAGCCGTAGGCGCCGACCGCGAGGAAGAAGGCATGGCCCATGGAGAGCTGCCCGGTCGCGCCGGTGAGGAGATTGAGGCCGATCGCGCCGATGGCCGCGGCCATCGCGAACAGCCCGGCCTGGAGCCAGAAGCGGTCGAGGTAGAAGGGCAGCGCCAGCAGCAGGACCGCACCGGCCACCCGGACCCAGGTCCGGACACCGGGCAGCCGAAGGGTGCGGTGACCGGCGGGCCGGGTGGTGCCGGTCGTCTCGTCACGGGCGAGGACGTCAGACACGGGCGAGCTCCTTGGTGCCGAACAGCCCGGCGGGCCGGATGAGCAGGATCGCGACCATGACCAGGTAGGGCGCGAGGTCGCCGAGGCCGCGTCCGAGGAAGGTGAGGTCGCTCTGGTAGCCGGTGGCGAGGGATTCGGTGATGCCGACGAGCAGCCCGCCGACCAGCGCGCCCGTCGTCGAGTCGAGGCCGCCGAGGATCGCCGCGGGGAACGCCTTCAGCGCGGCGAGGGAGGTGGCCCGTTCCAGTCCCGGTGTGGGGAAGACGGTCAGGAACAGCGCGGCGACGGCGGCGAGGCCTCCGGCCACCGCCCAGGCGCCGAGCGACACCCGGCCCAGCCGCACACCCATCAGGGCCGCGGTCTCCGGGCTCTCCGCCGCCGCGCGCATCGCCACGCCCCAGGACGTGTAGCGGAAGACCAGCAGGAAGGCGGTGATGAGCAGGGCGGCGGCGACGAACGCGGCGATCCGTGTGTGGGCGAGCGAGACCGGCCCGACGGTGAGCACGGCGTCGCCCCACGGGTCGCCGAGCGCCAGCACGTCGGTGCCGATGCGCCGGGTCAGTTCGGTGGTGAGCAGGATGTCGACGCCGATCGTGACGATGGCGAGGACGCTGTGGTCGGAGCCCCGGTAACGGCGCATCACCAGGAACTCCACGGCGGCCCCCACCACCGCGGCGCCGGCGATGCCGACGAGGAGAGCGGGCCAGAAGCCGATGTCGTCGTGGAGGGTCGCGGTGACGTATCCGCCGGCGAGCAGCAGCGAGGCGTGGGCGAAGTTCACGACCTCGGTGGCCCGGAAGATGACGACGAAGCCGAGCGCGATGAGTGCGTAGACGGAGCCCAGCGAAATGCCGTTGAGCAGGAGTTCGGCGAAGGTGCTCATGAGGCGCTCTCCTCCTCGTCGGCGCGCTCGCCCAGATAGGCGCGCACCACCGCCGGATCGTTCTGTACGTCGTCGGGTGCGCCGTCGGCGATCCGGCGCCCGAAGTCGAGTACGGTCACCGCGTCCGCGAGCCGCATCACCACCCCCATGTCGTGTTCCACCAGCAGGATCGAGATGCCGAGGCTGTCGCGGACGCCCGCGACGACCGCGGCGGTGCGGCGCCGTTCGTCGGCGGTCATGCCGGCGACGGGTTCGTCCAGGAGCAGGATCCGGGGCTCCATGCACAGCGCCCGGGCGAGTTCGGCGAGCTTCTGCTGCCCGTACGGCAGTGAACCGGCGGGCCGGTCGAGGCAGTCCTCCAGACCCACGAACGCGGCGATCTCGCGGACACGTTCGCGGTGTCGCCGTTCCTCGCGCGCCGCCGCGGGCAGCCGCAGCCCCGCGGCGAGGAAACCGGTGCGGGTCAGCCGGTGGCGGCCGAGCAACAGGGAGTCCTCGACGGTGGCGTGCGGCGGCAGGGCGAGATTCTGGAAGATCCGGGCCACGCCCAGCTCCGCGATGCGGTGGGGCGGCAGACCGGTGAGCTCGTGGTCGCCGAAGCGGACGCTGCCCGACGCGGGCCGGCAGACACCGGAGAGCACGTTGAAGCACGTGGACTTCCCGGCGCCGTTGGGGCCGATGAGGGCGTGCACGGTGCCCGGCCGCACGGTGAAGCCGACCGCGTCCAGCGCGGTCAGCCCGGCGAACCGGACGGTGACGTCCCTGACGTGCAGCGGGGGGACGTCGGCGATCGTGCCGGCGGGTGCGGGCGCTTCGGCGGCGTCGCCCGGCACGGCGGCGTCGGAGGAGGGCCGGTCCTTGGCGGGGCCGGGTGTTGCGGCTGTTTCAGGTGTTTCCACTGGTGCTGTTCACCCCTTCCAGCGGGACAAGGCCGGCAGGCCGCCCGCTCGGGACACGTCGGCCGCCGCGTCCTCGTCGGTCACGCCCAGATAGCGGCGGCGCACCTCGTCGGAGGCGGCGAGCGTGTCCGCGGGGCCGGAGAGGGCCACCTCCCCCACCTCCAGGACGTAGGCGCGGGACGCCAGCCGCAGGGCGAGCGCGGCGTTCTGCTCGACGAGCAGGACGGAGGTGCCCTGTTCGTTGATCTCGCGCACGGTGTCGGCGATCCGGGCGGCCATCAGCGGGGCGAGTCCGAGCGACGGCTCGTCGAGGAGCAGCACCTTCGGGGAGCCCATGAGTGCCCGGCCGACCGCGAGCATCTGCTGCTCGCCGCCCGACAGCAGTCCCGCCCGCTGCTGGGCCCGGTCGGCGAGGACGGGGAAGAGGTCGTGCACGCGGCGCAGGGCGCGGGCCCGCTCCGCCCGGCCGCCCGAACCGCCGAGCGCCCCGGCACGCAGATTGTCCGCGACCGTCATGCGGGCGAACACCCGCCGTCCCTCCGGGACTTGGGACACTCCGGCGGCGACCACGCGTTCCGGCGGGAGCCGGTCCAGTGGGCGCCCGCCCAGCGAGACCGTGCCGCCGGTCACCGCTCCCCCGTGGAAGGAGAGGGTCCGGCACACCGCCCGCAGCAGCGTCGACTTTCCCGCGCCGTTGCTGCCGAGAACCGCCACCACGGCGCCTTCGGGCACCTCCAGCGACACCTGGCGCAACGCGCGCACGGGTCCGTATCCGACCGACAGATCCCGCACGAGCAGAGCGGATCCGCCCATGGCACCTCCCTTTCCTTGCTCGGTGTGGCGCTCACCTCAGCACCGGCGGGGACGCCCGTCCACGGGGTGCGGACGAAACGCGGCGGGAGCCCAGAGGTGACGTCGGCCGGTTGTGCGCGCGCACAACACCGCGTGTCAGGGGCCTGTCCGGCAGGGTGCCGCGGTGGCATCCTCCGGCCATGGGACGGCGCAGACCGCGGACGGGTCATGACTGGAAACTGCTCGGGGAGTCCTGTACGGCGCTGCTGGAGCGACTGCCCGAGCTCGTCGACGAGCACCTGCGTCAGCTCGCCGAGCACTCGCCGGTCTACGGGCAGGTGCTGCCGTACGACCAGCAGTGGCAGGAGGCGGAGACGGCGATGCGCATCGGCATCCAGACGATCTCGGCACCCCGGGACTCCCCGCGCCGCGACCTGGAGCACGCCGAGGACGCGGGGCGGCGCCGCGCCCAGCAGGGGCTGCCGCTGGAACTCCTCGTCCACGCCTACCGTGCCGCGGGCTATCTCGTGTGGGACGCCCTGCTGGAGGGTGCCGCGAGCCGGGAGCCGGAACGGCTGGCGGTGCTGATGCGGTCCGCGACCATGGTGTGGGCGGCCGTGGACGCGCAGGCCGCCATCGCCTCCGAGGCCTACCTCGCGACCGAGAAGGAGCTGCGGCGCCGAACCGACGAGCAGTTGCAGGCCCTGCTCGACGCCCTGCTCGAAGGCAAGGAGGCGCCCGGGCTGGCGGCGCGGGCCGCGGCGGGGCTCGACCTGCCGGAGCAGGGGCCGTACGCCGTGGTGGTGCTGCGTCCCGATCGCCGCGACGGACGGGACGCGTTCCCCCGGCCCATGCGGGGAGCGGGGCTGCGTTTCATCTGGCGGATGCGGACGGACTGCGAGGTCGGTGTGGTGGCGCTGGGCCCGGGGCAGGGTCTGGACGCCGTGGCGCAGCTGCTGGACGGACGCCATGCCGGACCGGGCGGCATCAGTCCCGTGGTGTCGGGCCTCGCCGAGCTGGGCCGGGCGCGGCGGCTGGCCGAGCTGGCGTTACGCACCTGTCCGCCGGACGCGACACATGTCGTACGCCTCGACCGGCGGATGCCGACGGCGCTGGTGGTGAGCCAGCCGGAGCTGGCGGGGCAGCTCGTGTCGGACGTGTTCGGCGAGCTGCTGGCGCTGGACCCGGCGGACCGGGCGGTGCTGCTGGAGACGCTCGACGTGTGGCTGGCCTGCGAAGGCTCCGCGGGCCGGGCGGCAGGTCAGCTGTACTGCCATCGCAACACGGTCTTCAACCGGCTGCGGCGGCTGGAACAGCTGACGTCGAGGTCCCTGGCCCGGCCCAGGGACCTGATCGAGATGACGCTGGCGCTGGACGCGTACCGGCTGGCCGGGGGCGGGGCGGCGGCCTGAGGCGGCACGGATCCCTCCGGCCGGGGCTGGCACCGCCCCGGACCAGGGATCCCGCCCCTCCGGCGCGGGCCGGCCTCGCCCGTACCTGGAGAGCACCGCCCCGGCCGCGCCCCCGTCACGGCGTCTCAGCCGAGGAAGTCCCGCCCGATGTTCTCCGCGACCCGCTCCAGGATGGGGCCGGCGTCCGCGATGCACTTCGCGACGTCGGGCTCGACCTCCGTCAGCGGGTACGCCCGCCTGATGCCCGCCTGTCCGAGCGCCTCGGGAGGAAGGGCGAGGCGCCCGCAGACCGCGACGACCTCCTTGCCCGCCGCTCGCGCGGCGGCGGCGACGCCGGCCGGGGCCTTGCCGTGCAGGGTCTGCTCGTCGAGCGAGCCCTCACCGGTGACGACGAGGTCGGCGCGGTCGAGGGCCGGGGCGAAGCCGAGGACGTCGAGCATGACCTCGATGCCGGGACGGAAGCGGGCCCCGAGGACGAGCGCCCCGTACCCGATGCCGCCCGCCGCACCGGCGCCGGGTGCCGCCGCGTACTCGGCGGCACGGGCACCGATCGCCTTCTCCAGGACCGTGGCGAAATGGGCGAGCGCGGCGTCGAGGGTGGCCACGTCGTCGGGGCTCGCACCCTTCTGGGGGCCGTAGACGGCCGGGGCGCCCTTGGGGCCCGTCAGCGGGTTGTCCACGTCACTGGCGAGCACGAAGTCGACCGAGGACAGCCGGGCGTCCAGCGCGGAGAGGTCCGCGCTCGCCACGTCGCGCAGCGCCGCGCCACCGGGTGCCACCGGCTCGCCGTCCGCGTCCAGGAAGCGCGCGCCCAGCGCGGCCAGCATGCCCGCGCCGCCGTCCGTCGTGGCGCTGCCGCCGACGCCGAACACGATGGTGCGCGCACCGGCGTCCAGCGCGGCGCGCAGCAGCTCGCCCGAGCCGTACGTCGACGCGGTGAGCGGCGCGAAGACCCCGGCGGGCAGCCGCTGCAGCCCGCTCGCCTCGGCCATCTCGACCACGGCGGTGTCGCCGCGCAGCGCGTACGCGGCGGTCACCTCGTCGCCGAGCGGCCCCGCGACGCGCAGCTCGCGCCGCTCGAACCCGGCCGCGACCGCCGCGTCCACCGTGCCGTCGCCTCCGTCGGCCACGGGCAGCGCCTCGACCTCGGCGCGCGGCGCGACCCGGCGCAGTCCGGCCGTCACCCGTTCCGCGACCTGCACGGCCGTCAGCGATCCCTTGAACTTGTCCGCGGCGATGAGCACACGCGGGGTCCGATTCACTGCAGCGTCCGCCACCTTGCATTCCCCTTGCTTTCCGGGCCTTGCTCACGTCAAGGCAGTCGCGCCGCTGCGACCTTAACCGGAGGAAGCCCCCGCCGTCATGCCCCGCCCACCTGCCGGAACCGTCCCGCTCCGTGGACCGCGACGGTCCGATCCGTGGATCACCGCGGTACGGCCCCGTCCGCGCCGCAAGGGGTCCGGCACCCGGCGGCGTCCGGCGGCCCGGGACGTGCGACGCGGCGAAGCGATCCGGTGCCCGGAGGCACCAGCCTTGCCGAACACCGCGCGCGGCCGCCCGTAATTGGGTAAACCGGAGCTATGACCCCTGTGGGCACTGAGCTCGCGGACCGCGTCCTCGGGGGCTGGCTGGGCCGGATCGCGGGCAACATGCTCGGCAAGCCGGTCGAGCAGGGCGACCACTGGACGCGGGATCGCATCGACCGCTATCTGCGGCAGGCCGCGGCCCTGCCGCTCACCGACTACCTCCCCGAGCCGGCCAACGACGGCACCGGCGAGGAGTTCGCGCTGCGCCCGGAGTGGCGGAGTTGCGTGCGCGGCCGTATCCACGGCAGCTGCCGTGACGACGACGTGGACTACGCGATCCTCGGGCTCGACCTGCTGGAGACCCACGGGTTCTCCTTCAGCACCGAGCAGGTGGGCGACCTGTGGCTGCTGCGGCTGCCGTATCTGCAGACGTTCACGGCGGAGCGCGCCGCGTACCGCAACCTCGCGAACGGTCTGAAACCGCCGCTGACGGCCACCTACGACAATCCGTACCAGGAGTGGATCGGGGCGCTCATCCGCGCCGACGTCTACGGCTGGACCTGCCCGGGCCTGCCGCGCCGCGCCGCCTCTCTGGCCCGCCGGGACGCCGTCCTGTCGCACACGGGCAACGGTGTGTACGGGGCGATGTGGGCGGCCGCGCTGGTCTCGGCGGCGTTCACGGCGCCGACCGTGCGGCACGCACTGGACACGGCGCTGACGGTGATCCCCGCGAGCAGCCGGCTCGCCCGCACGGTGCGCCGGGTGCTCACGCTCCACGAGACCCGGATGACCTGGGAGGACACGCTCAGCACGGTCGCCGAGGAGACCGCGGGCCTCGGCTGGATCCACACCGTCCCCAACGCAGCGGTCCTCACGGCGGGCCTGCTCTACGGCGACGGGGACTTCACCCGCACCATCACGCTGACCGTCCGCGGCGGCCTGGACACCGACTCGAACGGCGCGACGGCGGGCTCGGTCGCCGGGGTCCTGTGCGGGGCGGACGCGGTTCCGGAGCAGTGGAAGGCCCCCCTGGAGGACACCGTGCGCAGTGCGGTGTTCGGCTTCGACGGGGTGCGGATCAGTGAGCTCGCGTCCCGCACGGTCGCTCTCGCCGAGGCCGGGAACGGTTCCTGAGCCCCTGGGCCGGCGGGCTTCCGGACCGGTGGCCGAACGCCCGTGGCCGAGCCCGCACTTCGCGCAGGTGAGTCCAGGGGTGGGCGGCGCGGGCTGGTTACCCTTCGGGCATGACCACTCCGGACTTCGCCACGTACATCGCGGGGCTGCCCCGCATCCTCGCCGGGGCAGCCGCCCTGTTCCGCGACGCCGAGGGGCGGGTGCTGCTCGTCGAACCGAACTACCGGGAGGGCTGGGCCCTGCCGGGCGGCACCGTCGAGTCCGACGACGGGGAGACCCCGCGGCAGGGCGCCCGCCGGGAGACCGCCGAGGAGATCGGTCTGGACGTCGGCCTGGGCCGGCTGCTCGCGGTCGACTGGGTGCACGGGACGGCGCGGCCCCCGCTGGTGGCCTATCTGTACGACGGCGGCGTCCTCGACGAGAGCGCGCTCGAGTCGATCCGTCTCCAGGAGGAGGAACTGCTGTCCTGGCGCCTGGTGCCGCGCGAGGAACTGGCGGACCATCTGCCGGGCGCCCTGGGCCGACGGGTCCTGGCCGCCCTGGACGTCCTGGCCGACGGCGGGGGCACGGCGGAGCTGGAGAACGGCCACCGGGTGGGCTGACCGCCGGCCTTCGGTGCCCGGCCTCACCCCGGCCGTGGCAGCTGCCTGTCTCACGGTGGAGTCGCCGTCCGGAGAGTGCACCTCTTGTGGCGTCAGATGCTCCCGCATCAATCTGACATGACCGGATCGACGACGTCAGGCCGACCCGCGAGAGGGGCCCGAAGGTGCCCTCGAACGGCTGCACCTGGGGGCCAACTGGGGCTGGTGGTCCGAAAATTGAGCCATCAGAACGCACGAGTTAGACCAATCTATGGAAAAAGGGGCGCGTTTCGCCGGGGCGCACCCCATGACCGGTCGCTCAGGGTCCAACCTCGCACTCGGATTCGGGACATCACCCGAACCTGATGAGGCAAGGAGCACCCTGATGAGTCCTGAGTACAGGACGACTTCGCTTCTCGGGCCGCTGGCGCGAGACAGATTCAAGAAGGCCGGAATGGTGGCCTCCCTCGCTCTGGTCCTGGCGACCGGCGTGGTGAGCCCCGCCGCCGCTTCGGCACGGGCCGTGAACGACCACGCCACTGCGATGAGCCGCTTCGGCGGCGACAAGTGCGACGAGTCGAAGCCCAGCAAGGCGAAGTCCGCCCTGCCGTACGGCGAAGACGGCAAGGGCGACGGCAAGGACAAGTGCAAGGGCGCGACGGGTGCGACCGGCGCGACCGGCGCGACCGGCGCGACGGGCAACACGGGCGCGACCGGCGGAACCGGCGCCACGGGCGAGACGGGCGCGACCGGCGGAACCGGCGCCACCGGCGAGACGGGCGCCACCGGCGGAACCGGCGCCACCGGCGAGACGGGCGCCACCGGCGGAACCGGCGCCACCGGCGACACGGGCGCCACCGGCGGAACCGGCGCCACGGGCAACACCGGCGGAACCGGCGCCACGGGCAACACCGGCGGGACGGGTGCCACCGGCGGCACGGGAGCGACGGGGCCGTGCTCCGACATCGACTCCGCCCAGGGCCAGGGCAACTTCGAGCTCCGGGCCGCGCTGACCGGCGGAATCTTCTACGCGGGCATTCGTGACCCTGCATCGACGGGGAATATCCGCTGGACCGACCTCAGCGTCAACGACGGGTACCCCCAGGGTGGTACGGACAGCCAGGGCCGTCCCATCGGCTTCCCCTGTGGGGCCGCGGTCTCCGAGCACCAGACGTCTGAAGGCGTCAAGTTCGAGACCATCACGGACACGGGACGGGTCTACGAGATCACGTGTGACGAGAGCGGTGGCAACCCGCAGGCCCTGGAGTGCGAAGACGCGACCTGGTCCCAGGTGACCTTCCAGCCGGTCGCCGGCGCCAACGACGGCGGGGCCCCGGCTGGGTGATCTGTAGATAGAGCGCAAAAGGGGTGTCCGACGGGCAGACCGCCGGACACCCCTTGCGACTTTCGCGGCCTGTACCCACAAGAGGACGCAGTGGCGGCAGAGCGACTGCCCCTTCACAACAAACCCGCCCCGGAACACCGAGTCCTGGGGCGGGCCGCAGTCTCATTCGGGCGTGGCGGCTAGCGCTTGTCCCTGCGTACGAGCAGGGACACGGTCATCCCCGTCACCGGCTGAGTCGCGGACAGTTTGTACTGGCTCTGCAGAACGCTCGCCTGCACCGGGTTGATGGCCATGAAGGGGAATTCGGTGCCCTGCGTCAGCAGCCAGATGCGAGGCTCGCCCTTGAGGCACTGGACCGGGGCGGAGCACTCGACCGCGTAGAGGTCGTTGATCTCGGTGGGGGTCTTGGCCAGGAAGACGTCACGCAACTTCAGGTCGCGGGGCAGGTAGTACTGGACCCCGCCGTCGAGCTTCCAGGTGTTCGCGCGGTCGTAGGCGACCGCGTCTCCGGACTGGTACTGCCGCTTGATGACGTCGGCCGCCGCCGCGTAGTCGAGGGTCACAGGGGCGTCATGCTCGAACGGTCCCCGCATCTGCTTCTGGTCGGACAGGGTGAGGACGGCCAGCGCCACGACGAGGGCCGCGGTGGCTTTCGGGGAGCGGGAGGCCGCGGCGAGGCCGGCGCCGGCGAGGAGCGCCCAGGCCGGGAGGGTGAAGAGGACGTAGACGTTGCGGAAGTAAGAGACCTCTCCGTGTGAGGCGAGCCAGACGATGACGGGGGGCAGAAGGGCCCAGGTACCGCACAGGAACAGAGGAGCCTTGCGCGGCGAGCGGGCCAGCAGGGCAAGGGCGATCAGCGCTCCGGCCCCCAGGGCGGAGGCGAAGACGTCACGCACCATGGAGAGCAGTGCCCACGCGTCGGGCTCCGGGACCCAGTACAGCTGGCGATGGGCCTGGGATCGGCCGAGCAGGAAGACCGGGGTGACACAGCCGGCGGCGACCAGGAGGGCGAGGGCGGACTTCCACCACAGGGAGCGGTTCCGTCGCGCCTGGGTCACGAGTACGCAGGCATGGGCGACCACGACGGAGAGTGCGATCAGGTGGAGGAGTCCGACGACGGCCAGCGTGAGTGAGTAGGCGACCCATCGCCAGGGGCTGCGAGGGTTGTCCAGCGCGCGGAGCAGCAGGAGCGTCGCCAGGGAGACCATGAAAATCACCAGAGCGTAGCTCCGGGCCTCCTGGCCATAGCGGCTCACGGCCGGCACGATCGCGAAGAGAATTCCGGCGAGAATTCCGGCACGGTACCCGAAGAGCCGGTTTCCGATGAGACTCAGGACGGACGCGGCTCCGGCCACGGCCAAGACGGTGGGGAGCCTCAGGGAAATGACGGAATCCCCGAAGAGCCCGACCCACAGATGCATCAGCAGATAATACGTGCCGTGCACGGCGTCGACATTCTGGAGAGTGTCGAGGATCTGGCCGGCGCCGCGGTTCACCATATCCTGGGTGACCAGTTCGTCGCGACCCAGCAGAGAGTCGGCCATACCGTGGCCGACCACGGCGAACGTGAGGGCGAACGGCCAGAGCCACAGCCCCGCCCGGCGGCTTCTGGACTCGGTGACTTCGCCGCTCTGGTCCTCTTCGCGCGGAAGGGGGAGCGGCGCGGTGATTACCATGAGAATCTCCCATGCCCGACAGCAGGAACTGCTCCCTTATACAGAGGCACGGGCGGCCGGGATGAAAGGCAGGTCGAGCCACCACCTGTATGGCCGCCAAACTTCCGATTACGGTCCTTGCATGGGGTTTCATGATTCACTAAAGTCACCGACTGATCCTTTTCATCACAGAAAAGAAAAAGTCATGAAAACGGTCTGCCTCAATATGATCGTCAAGAATGAGGCGCATGTGATCCGGCGCTGCCTCGAATCCGTGCGCCCCCTTGTCGACTCCTGGGTGATCCTCGACACGGGCTCGACCGACGGCACCCAGGACGTCATCCGCGAAGCCCTCGCCGACCTGCCCGGGGCGCTGTACGAGAGCCCTTGGAAGGGCTTCGACCTGAGCCGCAGCGAGGCGATCGGTCTGGCACGGGACCGCGCGGACTATCTCCTGTTCATCGACGCCGACGACGTGATGGAGACCGTTCCCGGCTTCACGATGCCGGAACTGTCCCACGACTGCTACGACTTCGAGGTACGCCACGGTTCCCTCGTCCACTGGCGGGCGACGATGGTGTCGACTCGCCTCCCCTGGCGGTACGTGGGGGTGCTGCACGAGTACCTGGAGTGCGACACCCGCTTCGACCGGGCGACCTTCGAAGGCGCGCGCATGGTCATCATGGGCGGCGGCGGGCGCCTCCAGGGCAGCCAGCGGGAGAAGTACCTCCGGGATGCCGCGGTCCTCAAGGGCGGGCTCGCCAAGGAGCCGGACAACACCCGGTACCAGTTCTACCTGGCCCAGAGCTGGCGCGACGCAGGTGAACCCGCCAAGGCGCTCGCCGCGTACGACCGGCGCGCCGGCATGGGCGGCTTCGCCGAAGAGGCGTTCTGCGCCCGGCTCTACGCGGCCCGGCTCGCGGTGGATCTCAAGCGCCGGTGGCCCGAGCTCATCTCCCGCTTCCTGGAGGCCCACGAGTCCCGGCCCACGCGGGTCGAACCGCTCGGCGAACTCGCGCGCCTGTGCCGCGTGAAGGGAGAGCGCTGGCCGCTCGCGTACACGTTCGCACGACGTGCGGTCGAGATCCCGCAGCCGCAGGACATCCTGTTCGTCGAGCACGGTTGGTACGAGTGGCGGTCGCTGGACGAGCTGGCGGTCTCGTCGTACTGGATGGGCGAGTACCGCGAATCGCTGGAGTGCTGCGAGAAGCTGCTGGACGGTGGGAAGCTGCCCGAGGAGCATCGTCCGCGCATCGTCGCGAACCGTGACTTCGCCCTGGGGAAACTGCGCTTGGGCGCCGGCCCAGGCGCACGGACACTCGTCGGTGGATGAAGTTCGTTCCGTGCGGGGCGGAACGATATCCGTTCGCCCCGCTCCCCGGCCCGCCCTACCCTCGGTCCCATGAACAGGCCCCTGGTCGCCATTCTGAGCGGCGCCGGTATCAGCACGGACTCCGGAATCCCCGACTATCGCGGTCCCCAGGGGCTGTGGCGGCGCGATCCCGAGGCCGAGAAGCTCGTCACGTACGAGTACTACATGGGTGATCCGGAGATCCGGCGCCGCTCGTGGCAGATGCGGCGTGGGAACCAGGCGCTGGAGGCCGAGCCGAACGCGGCGCACCGGGCGGTGGCCGAGCTGGAGCGGTCCGGGGTGCCGGTGCGGGTGATCACGCAGAACGTGGACGGACTGCACCAGCTGGCGGGCATGCCGGCGCGCAAGGTGCTCGAACTGCACGGCACCGCGCGGGCCGTGGTGTGCACCGAGTGCCACGCGCGGGCGCCGATGGAGGACGCCCTCGCGCGCGTCGAGGCCGGGGAGGACGACCCGCCGTGCCTGGAGTGCGGCGGCATCCTCAAGTCGGCGACCGTCATGTTCGGCGAGCGCCTCGACCCGGTCGTCCTCGGCGAGGCGGTCGCGATCACCAAGGCCTGTCAGGTGTTCATCGCGGTCGGGAGCAGCCTCCAGGTGCAGCCGGCCGCCGGGCTCGCGGGGGTCGCCGCCGATCACGGCGCGCGGCTGATCATCGTGAACGCCGAGCCGACGCCGTACGACGACCTCGCCGACGAGGTCGTGCGGGAACCGATCGGCACGGCGCTGCCCGAGCTGCTGCGGGGGCTGGGGAGCTGAAGCAGGCGGCAGGGGTGTCGCTCAGTCCCGCCGATCCGCGCGACACCCCCGGCCGGCCCTCAGAAGAGGGCTCCTCCGCTCTCGAAGTCGAGCAGACGCTTCTTGCGGTCCAGGCCGCCTCCGTATCCGGTGAGGCTGCCGTCGGCGCCGACGACACGGTGGCAGGGCACGATGATGCCGATGGGGTTCTTGCCGTTGGCGAGGCCCACCGCGCGGGAGGCCCCGGGACTGCCGAGGGCGTCGGCGAGGTCGCCGTACGAGCGGGTCTCGCCGTAGGGGATGCGGCGCAGCTGGTCCCACACGCTGCACTGGAACGGCGTTCCCCGCAGGCTCAGTTCGAGGGTGAACTCCTTCAACTCCCCCTTGAAGTAGGCCTCCAGCTGGTCGGCCGCCTCGTCGAAGAGCGAGTCGTCGCGGTCGCCGAAGGTCTCGTCCGGCGGACGGTGGCGCTGGCCGACCATGTAGAGGTTGGACAGGACACCGTCCGTGGCGACGAGGGTCAGGGGCCCGTACGGGCTGTCGAGCAGGGTGTGCCGTTTCGCTGTCATCTCGCGCAAGGTCCTTGGTCGTCGGTCCTCGATCCGGTGGTCACACGGGGAGGAAGTTGATCGGGTGGCCGTCCGTCGCCCACAGGTACTGGACGGCGTACGCCCGCCACGGCCGCCAGGCCGCCGCGCGAGCGGTGAGCGCCGCGGGCGTGGAGGGCAGGCCGAGTTCCTGTGCGGCGCGGCGGATGCCGAGGTCGGTGGGCAGGAACGCGTCGGGGTCGCCGAGTGCCCGCATCGCGATGACGTCGACCGTCCAGGGGCCGAACCCCGGCAGGGCGAGCAGCCGGGCCCGGCTCTCCTCCCAGTCGCTCTCGACGCCCAAGTGGAGTGTCTTGTCGGCGAGTTGGGTCACCAGCGTGGTGAAGGTGGTCCGCCGAGTGCGGGGCATGGCCAGCGACTCGGGGTCGACGGCGGCGAGCGCGTCGGGCGCCGGGAAGAGATGGGTGAGCCCGCCCTCCGGGTCGTCGACGGGATCGCCGTGCGCGGTGACCAGGCGGGCCGCGTGGGTGCGGGCGGCGGCCGTGGAGACCTGCTGGCCCAGCACGGCGCGTACGGCGAACTCCGCCTCGTCGACCGTGCGCGGCACCCGCCGGCCGGGCGCCTTGTCGACGAGCGGGGCGAGCAGCGGGTCGGCGCGCAGCCGGTCGTCGACGGCCACCGGGTCGGCGTCGAGGTCGAGCATGCGGCGGCAACGGCTGATCGCGACGGGCAGGTCGCGCAGGTCGCTGAGGGTGAGGCGGCACGCGATGTGGTCCGGCATCGGCGTCAGCGCGGTGATCCCGTGTCCGTACGGGAGCCGAAGGGTCCGCCGGTACGCCCCGTCGCGCCACTCCTCCACGCCGGGTACGGCGGTCGCGGCGAGGTGGCCGAAGAGGTTGTCGGGGTTGAGCGGGGCGCGGAAGGGGAGCCGGAGGCTGAGCACGCCCGGTGTGGCGCCGGCACCGTTCTTCGGCCGGCGGGCGCGCAGTTCGCTCGGGGAGAGCGCGAAGACCTCGCGCACGGTGTCGTTGAAGGTACGGATCGACGAGAAGCCGGCCGCGAAGGCGATCTCCGCCATCGGCAGGGGTGTGGTCTCGATGAGCAGCCGCGCGGTCTGGGCGCGCTGGGCCCGCGCGAGGGCGAGGGGTCCGGCGCCCAGCTCGGCGAGGAGTTGCCGTTCGATCTGGCGGGTGCTGTAGCCGAGCCGGCCGGCGAGGCCGGGGACGCCCTCGCGGTCGACGACGCCGTCACCGATCAGGCGCACCGCGCGGGCGACGACGTCGGCGCGCTGGTTCCACGCGGGAGAGCCGGGGCTGGTGTCGGGCCGGCATCGCTTGCAGGCGCGGAAGCCGGCCTGCTGGCAGGCGGCGGCGCTCGGGTAGAAGGTCATGTTCTGCGGCTTCGGCGGTACGGCCGGGCAGCTGGGCCGGCAGTAGATCCGCGTCGTCAGCACCGCGGTGAAGAACCATCCGTCGAAACGCGCGTCCTTCGACTGGACGGCACGCACGCAGCGCTCGATGTCGGTGTGCATTCCGTTCCGCATGTCTCCAGCATCGGGCACCGGCGAAGGCGGGGCTGGCGAAAAAGCGACATGTACGTCGGCCTGCCTGCGGGCCCCCGGACCGCTCCGCTCAGCGGCGCCACGCGGACGCACGCAGGAGCCGTAGCCCGTTGAGTCCGACCAGCACGGTGGAACCCTCGTGACCTGCGACGCCGAGCGGCAGCGGCAGGTCTCCGAGTAGGTCCCACAGGACCAGGACGGTGATGAACGCACCGGCGCGGTCTGGGGCTGGTCGTCGGTGAGCGCAGGGGCCGTTCGGTGGTCTACGCACTGCACGACCACCACGTCGCCGAACTCCTCGACCAGGCGGTCTATCACGTCGAACACCTGCGGCTCGGCCTCAGCGACACGGCCGAGTGACGTCCCGCCGGGCGGGACACGGGCGGGGTCAGCGGGCCGCTTCGCCCTGAGCCACCTCGACCTCGTGGTGGAAGGCGAGCACCCCGGCCGCCGAGGCTCCGGCCGACACGCAGGCGCAGGCGACCACGAGCAGGGCCAGCCAGGAGGCGGTGCGGGAGCGGCGCCGGGGAGCGGCGAGGAGGGCGGCGACGCGCCGGGGCACCGGCCCCGTGGTGGCCGCGGGGGCGAAGTCGGGGCGGTCCGAGCGGGCCGCCTGCGTGGCCAGCGCGGCCCGGGCGATGGCGCGCGCGGTCAGCTTCCGGTCCCCCACCACGGCGGCCGCGGCCTCGTCGGCGGCGCGCTCCGCGGCGAGCGCGACGGCCGCACGGACCGGGCGCAGACCTGGGTGGCAGTGCGCGGCGAGCTCGGCCGCGAGGAGGAAGCGGTGGTGACCGTAGTTGTTGTGGGCGCGTTCGTGGGCGAAGAGCGCCTCGCGTTCGCGGGGGGCGAGGCTGCGGAGCATCGCGGTGGTGACGACGATGCGGTGCGGGCGGCCCGGCAGGGCGTAGGCGTCCGGGTGCGGTGAGTCGATGACGCACAGGTCGCCCGCGGCGGGGCGGCGGTCGGCCTGGGTCCGGGCCACCCGGAAGGCACGGAGCTGGCGCGCGGCGGAGCGGGCGAGGGTCCAGGCGCCGACGGTGAGCACGCCGGTGGCGCCCGCGGCGGCGGGCAGGACGACCAGGTCGGAGGCGGTGCGCAGCGGATGGACGAGTTCGCCGAGGGTCGCGAGGACCGGCACCTCGAGCAGGCCGTTGAGGACGAGGGCGCCGAGCGCCGCCACGGACGCGCCGGCCAGCACGAGGACCGCGCAGGTCAGCGTCCACAGCGCGGTCACCGGCGCGAGCCGGTCGAGACAGCGGCGGGCGAGCGGCGGCAGCGCGAAGGGCAGCAGCAGCGGGAGGAAGAGCAGGGCCGTCATCGCCCACCCGATTCCGGCCGGCCGTCCCCGCCGCGCTCCGCCGGACCGAGCTCGGCCGTCCCCGGCGAGCCGTCGGACTCCAGCAGGTCGCGCAGGAGGCGTTCGTCGTCGGGGCTGAGCTGGGCGACGAACCGGGCCAGGGCGGTCCCCCGGTCGTCGTCCCGGTCCAGTTCGGTGTGCATGCGCCGGGCGGTCAGGCCGTGCGGGTCCTGGACGGGGAAGTACGCGTAGCCGCGGCCCTGCCGCTCACGGCCGACGATTCCCTTCTCGTGCAGCCGGGACAGGATCGTCGTCACCGTCGTCCGGGCGAGGCCGGAGTCCAGCTCCTCCTGGACGCGCCCGGGTGTCAGGGGCGCGCCCGCGGCCCAGAGGGCGGCCAGCACGCCGGCCTCCAGCTCGCCCGCCGGCCGGCGTTCGTCCTTCGCACTGCTCATGGGCACGATCCTCATCCCGTCATCGTCTACAGTCCAGTAGACCATCTACGGAATTGTAGTCACCGAGGTGCGCCTCGATGCTCCGACGGTACGCGCCCGTCGCGCGTGAGCGGTCGTGCACGGACGGTCGGCCCCGTGGCCGGCCCGGTCCTGCGGTGGCTCACAGGACCCGGCGTCGCACCAGTACGCCCAGCGCCATGAGGCCCGGGAGCAGGGGCAGCCAGGTGGTGAGCAGCCGGTAGCCGAGGACGGTCGAGGCCGCCGCGCTGCCGGACGCCCCCGCGAGGGTCAGCGCCAGGGCGAGGGCGGCGTCCAGCGAACCGAGGCCGCCGGGAGTGGGCAGCAGGACCGCGGCGCCGCTCGCGGCGAGGTAGGCCAGGGCCACCTCCGCCGGGGGCAACGGCAGGCCGACGGACTGGGCCACGGCGACGACGACGGCCGCGTGCAGCCCGGCGAACGCCAGCGAGCCGCCCCACAGCGCGGCCGCCCGTCCGGGGACCTCGTGCACCGCGCGGACGTCCGCGAGCACCGCCCGCAGGGCGCGCCGCAGAAGCCCCGAGAGGGCGATCACGGCGGTGGCGAGCACCACGACGGTCACGGCCCACGCCGTCGGGGAGACACGCGGAAGGCGCAGGGCGCCGGGGCAGGCGGGCGCCAGTGCGGCGATCAGCAGGGCACGGGCCACGGCGCCGGCGGTCGCCTTGACGGCGAGCGCGGTCGCCGACCTGGGCACCGGCAGCCCGCACCGGTTCAGGAAGCGGAAGTTGACCGCCCCGGATCCCAGTCCCGCGGGCAGCAGATGGTTGGCGGCACAGGCCGCGAACTGGACCGCCACCAGACGCCCGGTGGGCAGCGGCCGGACCACGGCGCCCTGCTGGGCGAGGGCTGAACATGCCCAGGTCGCCAGGGTCGCCGCGGCCGCCACGAGCAGCCAGCCGCGGTCGGCGTGGGCGAGCCGGCCCGCCGCGGTCTCGATCACCGGCCAGTGGCGCCAGGCCAGACAGCCGGTGCCGAGCAGGACGGCCAGCGCGACCCCGGCCTGCCAAGGCGTCCCGCGGCCCAGGGCGGTCGGGACGGTGCCGGGTGGAGAACTCATGAGTCCCGGCCTCCCGGTCCGGTGGGGGCGAGGTAGGCGTGCAGGACGCCGACGCGATGGCGTTCCCAGGTCCGGGCGAACGCGGGCGGTCGCCCGCGCCGGGAGGTCAGCACCGCGACCGGCCGGGTCCGTCCGGTCCGCGCGAGGGCCTGCCCGGTCGTGTTCGCGTTGTGCCCCGAGGTCGCGGCGGACGCGCACCCGGCGAGGAAGGCGATCGGGACGGCGTCCCGGCCGGTCACGACGCACGGCGGCCGTACCCCCAGCTCGCGCAGGCCGGCGGCGGCGCGGGACCAGTCGCGACGGGAGTCCGAGTTGTCGCGGACGGTGTCGTCCAGCACGGCGTACTGGACCGCCACGTGGCCGGCGAGGCCGAGCACGACCGCGGTCACGGCCGCGGGGCGCCACGCGCCGTGCGCGACGGTGACGAGACGGACGAGGGCGTCGGCGACCGGGAGGGAGAGGAGCGCGTAGGCGGGGAGCAGGAAGCGCGGGGCGGCGTAGCCGATCATGAACAGATACGGGAACGCGGCCGTCGCGGCGCAGGCCAGCGGGACCAGCGTGCGCGCCGCGCGCCGGGCCCTGACCGCGGTCACGAGACCTGCCACGGCCAGCGGGGGCAGCGCGAACCACCACACCGTCACGGCGGTGTCGGGCATCGCGCCGGTGCAGGGACGGCACAGGATGCGTCCGCCCAGGCTGCGCATCTGGTCGGCGACGGCGATGTTCCAGCCCAGGCCGCCCTGGATGCGGGAGCCGTCGGCGAGCCTCTGGCCGAGGCCCCCGTAGCCGATGTACGCCTCGACGATCCACTCGGCCGCTCCGGCCACCAGGCCCGTGACCAGCGCGACGGGCAGCCAGGGCCGTCCTCGGCGCAGCTCCACGGCCGCGAGGACGAGCAGCGGGAGGGTCGCCCAGACCGCGTCGGTGGGCCGCATCCACGCCATGAGCGCGGCGCCCAGCCCCACGCCCCACAGCGCCGCCCGGTCCCGGGGGACGGCACGTGCCCGCAGGAAGCAGGCGACGCACAGCAGGGCTCCGACCGCGACCCAGTAGTTGGGCATGGCCTGCGGGCCGTAGAAGAGCGTCACCCACAGGCTCGCGAACAGGGCGCCGGCCAGGGCGAGCAGCCGCGCCGGGAACAGGTGCCGCCAGGCGCACAGCGCCACGAAGAGACCGAGCCCCGACAGCAGGGCCAGACACACGCGCAGGAGTGCCGTGGACGACGACCAGGAGGCGACGGGGGCGACGAGCAGGGGGACGCCGCGGGCGCGGGGTGCGCTGAAGAACGCCGCCGGCGCGTGCCCGCTGACCTGGCTGACGTAGACCGTCTCGTCCCAGCCGAGCCCCATGCCGGGCCCCACCAGCAGCAGTTGGGCCAGGGTGAAGGCGACGGCCACGAGGGCGATCCCGCGGCGTCCGCCGGAGTGCCGGTCGGTCGGGTGGCCCGACGGCGGACCGGCCGCCCTTCCGGCACCGGCGAGCGGCATGTCCGCGGTCCTGACCATCGTCCACCCTCCAGCCCTACAAGCTGTAGGGTTCCCTCGTCCCACGCGACGCGGGAAAGGGGTCAAATCCGTGAAATCATGGACAAATTACCGCGCCCTTCAGGGCCTCGCAGTCCGGGAACGGCATCCGGGGCGAGCGCCTCCACCCGCCCGGTCCCCCCCGTCCCACCCGAGGCCCGGACCGGCCTCCGCTCCCCCTACGCGCTGTAAGGTGGCGACCATGGCCGGCACGAGCCCCCACGGCAGAGCGGACCGGCGCGGCGCCGGCGAGTTGGAGAGCGCCGTGCTCGCCACCCTCTGGGCCACCGACGACGCCCTGACGCCCGCCGAGATCCAGGGCGAGATCGGCGGCGGTCTCGCCTACAACACCGTGCACACCATCCTCAAGCGCCTGTACGACAAGGGGTTGGTGCTCCGAGACGTCGACGGGCGGCGCGGCGCCTACCGGCCCACGAAGGACGCGGCCGAGATGACCGCCGACGCCATGCACGAGGCGCTCGACCGCGGCCCCGATCCGATCGCCGCCCTCCGGCACTTCGTCACCGGGCTGAGCCCGCGGGAGGAAGCGGCCCTGCGCGTGCTGCTCGACGGGGACGAGCCGTGAGGACCGGCGTCCGCGCCGCGGACGTCTTCCTCGCTCGTTCCCCCTCCACCGCGTGACCGGTTCGTCGCGTCAGCGGCCGGCGGCCGGACGCCGTGGGATGCCGTGGGATGCCGTCACGGACACCGCCGGACCCTCGGCGGCTACTTCTCCTCGGAGGGGACCTGTGCCGCGAAGGCCCGGTAGGCGGACTCGTCGAAGAGGACGAAGGTGACCTCCTCGACGTCCGTCGGGGTGGCCCGGACCGTCTCCACGGCGATCCTGGCGGCGTCGTCCATCGGCCACCCGTAGATGCCGGCGGACACGGCCGGGAAGGCGACCGTGCGCGCGCCGAGTTCGTCGGCGACGCGCAGGGACTCGCGGTAGCAGGACGCGAGCAGCGCCGAGCGGTCGTCCTCGCGGCTGTACACCGGTCCCACGGTGTGGATCACCCAGCGCGCGTCGAGTTCACCGGCCGTGGTGGCGACGGCCCGGCCGGTGGGCAGGCCCTTGCCGTACTGCGAGGCGCGCAGTTTGCGGCAGTCGTCGAGGATGGCGGGGCCGCCGCGGCGGTGGATGGCTCCGTCCACGCCTCCGCCGCCGAGCAGCGAGGAGTTCGCCGCGTTGACGACGGCGTCGACGCTCTGCCGGGTGATGTCGCCCTGGACCAGCTTGATCGCGGTCATGCCTGTCTGAGTCTCCTCCACACGGCCTTCGCCGCGTTGTGCCCCGACATGCCGTGGACGCCCGGGCCCGGTGGGGTGGCGGACGAACAGATGAAGACGGCCGGGTGGGGGGTGCTGTAAGGGAACAGGGACAGTCTGGGGCGCAGCAGGAGCTGAAGCCCGGAGGCGGCGCCGCAGGCGATGTCACCGCCCACGTAGTTCGCGTTGCGGGTGGCCAGCTCCGGCGGGCCCGCTGTCGCGCGGGCGAGCACACGGTCGCGGAAGCCCGGCGCGAAACGCTCCAGCTGCCGCTCGATCGCGTCCGTGAGGTCACCGCTCCAGCCGTTCGGCACGTGCCCGTACGCCCAGAAGACCTGCTTGCCCTCGGGCGCGCGGGTGGGGTCGGCGACGCCGGGCTGCACGGTGATGAGGAAGGGTGTGTCCGGTGCCCGGTCCTCCCGGGAGGCCGCGTGCAGCGCACCGGCGATCTCCGCACGACTGCCACCGACCTGCACGGTACCGGCGGCGCGCGCCTCCTTCGCGGTCCAGGGCACGGGTCCGTCCAGCGCGTAGTCGATCTTGAACACGCTCGCCCCGTACCGGTAGTGCTCGTAGAACCGGCCGAGTCCGGCGATGCGGGCCAGGGCGGTGGGCGAGGTGTCGAAGACGTACGCGCGGGCGGGCGGCAGGTCGTCGAGGCGCTTGACCTCGTAGTCGGTGTGGACGGTGCCGCCGAGGTCCTTGAGGTACGCGGCGAGCGCGTCGGAGATGGACTGCGAGCCGCCGCGCGCGACCGGCCAGCCCCGGGCGTGCGCGGCCAGCGCGAAGACGAGGCCGACGGCACCGGTGGCGAAGCCGCCGAGCGGGGCGATGACATGGGCGACGAGGCCCGCGAACAGTGCCTGGGCCCGCTCGTCGCGGAAGCGGCGCATCAGCCAGGTCGAGGGCGGCAGCCCCGTGAGGCCGAAGCGGGCGAGGGTGACCGGGTCCCGGGGCAGCGCGGTCAGCGGCAGCGACATGAAGTCGTGGGCCAGCGTGTCCCACTTGGTGAGGAAGGGCGCGACCAGCCGGCGGTACGCCCCGGCGTCGCGGGGGCCGAACGACGCGGCCGTCTCGGCGACGGACCGCGACAGCACCGCCGCCGTGCCGTCCGTGAAGGGGTGCGCCATGGGCAGCTCGGCGTGCAGCCACTCCAGGCCGTACCGCTCCAGGGGCATCGCTCGGAACGCGGGCGAATTGATGCCCAGCGGGTGCGCCGCCGAGCAGGGGTCGTGGCGGAAGCCGGGCAGGGTCAGCTCTTCGGTCCGCGCTCCCCCGCCCACGGTGTCCCGGGCCTCGAAGACGGCCACGGAGAAGCCGCGGCGGGCCAGCTCCACGGCAGCGGTCAGTCCGTTCGGTCCCGCACCCACCACGACGGCATCGAGCATCGACGGCACCTTCGGACTCCTTTGTCAGCCGATGGCCACTGGGGATCAGGATATGCCGCAGGACCGACAGCCTTGGCGGCGCGGGGGGTTGGGAGGGGACACCTCCCGACGTGCGCGGGGCGGCACACGCCCCCAGGGGCTCGGCGGAGGCACCGGCGATCTCCCCGAGCCCCACCGGCAGCGCCCTGGTCCCGGCGCCGTCAGCCCCCTGCCCCGGTCGCGCTCGTCCAGCACCCGGACCAGGCCCGGACCAGGCTTGGCGGAACCTGGGTGTGTCCGGGGCAGGGCCGCTTCCTTTCGGGGGCCCCTCCCCCATCGGGTTCGGGACAGCCGCGCGCGACGGACTCCGCACGGGCGGTGGTGCCCGCACCGTGCCCAGGGTGCGACGGCGGACGCCGAGGGCTGCGCCCCGGCAGGCGCTGGGGGCCGGGCCGCTCCGGGAGGGCGGACGCCGACCCGGGCTGCGGCGGGCCTCGGTGTGGACCGGGCGGGCCGAGCACATCGACGGCGACGAACGGGCCGGCCGCCGGGCGGGCCCCGGTGTCACCCGCGGCCGAGCTGGTCGACGGCGGGCGCGAGTCACCCCGCGCTGGTCGACGGCGGGCGCGAGTCACCCCACAGGCCGACCTCACCGGCAACCATGGCCGGTGCCGTGACCGGGCGTAACCCCAGCCGGCCGAGCGCACCGGGCCCCGCGGGGCGGGCTGGCCACCGGGCAGGCCTCGGTGTCACCCCGGAAAGCCGAGCTCACCGCCCTTCGGGGCGGGGCGCCGCGGCCGGGAGGGGCCGAGTCGGCGTCGGGTCGGGCTCACGCCGACAGCAGGGCCACCACGCGGCGGGCCGTGGCCTCGTCCCGGGCCGCGGTGAACGGCAGCGCGTTGCCCCCCGTCACGCGGAACGGCTCGCCCGTGAGCGTCAGGTGGGCGCCGCCCGCCTCCTCGACGAGGAGCAGGCCCGCGGCGTGGTCCCACGCCGCCTCCCAGGAGAACGCGACCGCGTCCGACTCCCCCCGTGCCACGGCCAGATACTCGAGGCCGGCCGAGCCGCAGGGGCGCGTTACGACTCCTTCGGTACGCAGGCCGGTCAGCGCGCGCTTCTGGTCGTCCGTGGTGTAGTCCGGGTGGGAGGTGGCGACGTCCAGGTCGCGGCCGGGCACCGGCGAGCCGGAGCGCAGGCGCACGCCGTCGAGGAAGGCGCCCCGGCCGCGTATCGCGACGGCGAACTCGTCGCGCGCGGGGGCGTACGTCCAGGAGGCGAGCACGACTCCGTCCCGGGCCAGCGCGACGAGCGTGCAGAAGCCGGGATCGCCGTGCACGAACTGACGGGTGCCGTCGACGGGGTCGACGATCCAGACCGGCGCGGAGCCCTGTAGCGCCTCGTAGGTGGCGGGGTCGGCGTGCACCGCTTCCTCGCCGACGACGACCGAGCCGGGCAGCAGTGCGGTGAGCACACCGGTCAGATACTGCTCGGCCTTGCGGTCGGCGTCCGTCACCAGGTCGTGCGGGCCGGACTTCTGGTCGATCTCGTGCGCTCCGAGCTGCCGGAAGCGGGGCATGATCTCGGCCGCCGCCGCCTCGCGGACCGCTTCTTCGACGTCGGAGCTGCGCCGGGCGAGAAACTCGTCGATGGTTTCGATGTCTTCGATCATGGCTCCATGAGAGCACGCGCCGCTGACAATCCCGGCATGCCCGGTGCACTCCGGGTGGAATCCGGATGAATTCCGAGGGCCCCGCTCTCAGCGTCCGACCGCGTACCCCTGCATCCCGCGCGGATTCGCCGCGGCCGACAGCACGCCCGTCTCCGGGTCCCGCGCGACCGCGCACAGACGTCCCTCCGACCACGCCTCCCCGACCTGGACGTCGTGCCCGCGACGCCGCAGCTCGTCGACGACCGCCTCGTCCGTGCGGGACTCGACCGTGAGGCTGCCGGGGTGCATGCCGCGCGGGTAGAAGGAGCCGGGGAAGCTGTCGTTGTGCCAGTTCGGGGCGTCGATCGCGCCCTGGAGGTCGAGCCCGCCGCGTACGGCGGAGCGCAGCGCCACGGCCAGGAAGAAGTGCGTCTGCCACTGGTCCTGCTGGTCTCCGCCCGGTGTGCCGAACGCCATGACCGGGACGCCGTCGCGCAGGGCGAGCGACGGGGTGAGCGTGGTGCGGGGACGGCGGCCCGGCGTGAGGGAGTTGGGCAGTCCCTCCTCCAGCCAGGCCATCTGGAGCCGTGTGCCGAGCGGGAAGCCCAGTTCGGGCACGACGGGGTTGGACTGGAGCCAGCCGCCGCTGGGCGTGGCGGCGACCATGTTGCCCCAGCGGTCGACGACGTCGAGGTGGCAGGTGTCGCCCCGGGTGCCGCCGTCGGCCGCGACCTCGGGTTCCGGGGCCGTGCGGGCCGGCCGTGCCACGGTGGGTTCGCCCGCGCCGGGCGCCGCGAGCGCGTCGAAGCCGGGTTCCCACGGAGCGGGCACGCGCGCGTGCCGGCTCAGCCGCGGGGCACGCCCTCCGGGGCTGCCCGGACGCAGCTCGTACGACGCCTTGTCGCCGACGAGCGCCCGCCGCTCGGCGTTGTACGACTCGGAGAGCAGCTCGTCGAGCGGTACGTCGTCGGCGTCCCCGTACCAGGCCTCCCGGTCGGCCATGGCGAGCTTGCAGCCCTCGACGAGCAGGTGGACGTACTCGGCGGAGCCGTACGCGGGCAGTTCGGGCGGCAGCAGGGCCAGCTGCTGCAGCAGGACCGGGCCCTGGCTCCAGGGGCCCGCCTTGCACAGGGTCCAGCCGCGCCAGTCGTAGGTCGCGGGCGGTTCGTAGCCGGCGGACCAGCCCGCGAGGTCCTCGGCCGTCAGGGTGCCGGTGTGCCGCTCGCCGCTGGTGTCCAGGGTGGGGCGGCGGGCCTGGCGCACCAGGGCCTCGGCGATGAAGCCGGAGCGCCAGATCCTGCGCGCGGCCTCGATCTGTTCCACCCGGCCGGTCTCCTCGGAGATCTCGGCGAGGAGCCGGCGCCAGGTCGCGGCCAGGGCGGGGTTGCGGAACAGCTCGCCGGGTCGGGGCGCCCTGCCGTCCGGCAGGTACACCTCGGCCGAGGTCGTCCACTCCGTCTCGAACAGCTCGCGCACCGTCTCGACGGTCTCGCCGACGCGTTCCACGGGCGCGTGGCCGTCCTCGGCGTATCCGATGGCGTAGGCGAGGACGTCGGCGAGCGGCTTGGTGCCGTGGTCGCGGAGCAGGAGCATCCAGGCGTCGAAGGCGCCCGGCACGGCGGCGGCGAGCGGCCCGGTGCCGGGGACGAGGTCCAGCCCGAGCCCTCTGTAGTGGGCGACCGTCGCACCCGCGGGCGCGACGCCCTGGCCGCACAGCACCCGCACCTCGCCGCCGGCCGGGGCGAGGATGATCGGGACCTCGCCCGCGGGTCCGTTGAGGTGGGGTTCGACGACGTGCAGGACGAAGCCCGCGGCGACGGCGGCGTCGTACGCGTTGCCGCCGTCCTCCAGGACCGCCATCGCGGACTGCGAGGCGAGCCAGTGGGTCGAGGACACCATGCCGAAGGTGCCCTGGAGCGTCGGTCGGGTCGTGAACATGCCTGCCACCTCGCTGTGCCGAGCGATCAACCTCGCCCCCGACTATGGCACTTGCCGCGGCCCGGGCGGCAGGGTGGCCCGCCCGGAGCGGACGGACGCCTTCCGGGACGTCCCACGGAGCGGACCCGCCGGTCCGGAAGAACCCGGAATGATCGGAATCATTCGTCACCGGCCGTCGTTGCTCCTCGTGGAACTGAACGGAGGCGGATCGGTGCACGGTGAGTACAAGGTCCCCGGCGGCAAGCTCGTCGTGGTGGATCTGGACGTCGAGGGCGGGGTGCTGCGCCACGCGCGCGTGGCGGGCGACTTCTTCCTCGAACCGGACGAGGCGCTGGACGCCGTCGATCACGCGCTGGAGGGTGCGCCGGCCGACACCGACGCGGCGGGTCTCGCCGCCCGTATCGACGCCGCGCTGCCCGAGGGCACGGTCATGTACGGCCTGACATCGGAAGGCATCGGGATCGCGGTGCGCCGGGCGCTGGCGCACGCCGCCGACTGGACGGACTACGACTGGCAGTTGATCCACGAGGGGCCGCAGTCCCCGGCCCTGCACATGGCACTGGACGAGGTGCTGACCACGGAGGTGGCCGCGGGCCGGCGTGCGCCGACACTGCGGGTGTGGGAGTGGGGCGCCCCGTCCGTGATCATCGGCAGTTTCCAGTCCCTGCGCAACGAGGTCGACCCGGAGGGCGCCGCCCGGCACGGCATCGAGGTGGTCCGCCGCATCTCCGGCGGCGGCGCGATGTTCGTGGAGCCGGGCAACACCATCACGTACTCGCTCTCGGTGCCGGAGGCCCTGGTCCAGGGCCTGTCGTTCCAGGACAGCTACGCGTATCTCGACGACTGGGTGCTGGGCGCGCTCGCTGACATGGGGATCAAGGCCTGGTACCAGCCGTTGAACGACATCGCGACGGATCAGGGGAAGATCGCGGGCGCCGCGCAGAAGCGGGTCGTCGGGCCCGGCGGGGGTCCGGGCGCCGTGCTGCACCACGTGACCATGTCGTACGACATCGACGCCGACAAGATGCTCGAAGTGCTGCGCATCGGGCGGGAGAAGCTCTCCGACAAGGGGACGAAGAGCGCGAAGAAGCGGGTCGACCCGCTGCGCCGGCAGACGGGACTGGCGCGCGAGGCGGTCATCGAGCGGATGATCGACTCGTTCCGCGGGCGGTACGGGCTGGTGGACGGCAAGGTGACGCCGGAGGAGCTGGCGCGGGCGCGGGAGCTGGCCCGCTCGAAGTTCGGCGCCCCGGAATGGACCGCTCGGGTGCCGTGACCGGTGCCGCGCGCGGCTCCTGCCGCCAGGGGTTTTCGTTCGGATCGGGTCGGATCGGGCCGCGGTGTCCGGTGCGGTGCATCGCACGGCGGAGGATCACTCGCGTACTGGGCGTACTCGGGTGGTCCGACAACGCGGCGAGGTGCCGTGCCGGGCGTCGCGGACCCGGGCTGATCCAAACGACCCCCTAGGTGGCCGGTGCCCAGGCCGTCGTGCCCAGGGTGTTCTCCGGGCCGATGTCGAGGGGGTCCGGCAGGCGTACGGTCGTGGTGCTGCGCCCCGCGGCCGGGGCGACCCGCAGATAGGTGCCGTCCTCCGCGGCCATCCGCCAGTACAGGCCCGCCCGCGCACCCTCGCCGGGACCGAGCGTGAGCGCCTCGGGGCCCGGATCCTCGGGCGCCATGGCCACCTGGTCGGTGCCCTCCACGGTCCGCACGCCGGGGATCGGGTCGCCCTCCGCGCCGAGGACCCGGACGGCCGGGTACCCCTTCAACTCGTACGGCTTCTTGCCGCAGTTGGTGAGCGTGATGGTCATGGCGCGCAAGCCCATGGCCGCGTCGACGGGGCCGGTGCCGACGCGCAGGCCGGACGGCGGGCAGCCGCGGTCCTGCTGGACCGGGACGGCAGGTGACGCCTTCGGCCCTCCGGGGACGGCGGGTGACGTCTCGGAGACCGCGGGGGCGGACGGCTGGACGGCGCGGGTCCGTGTGGCGGTGGGGGTGGGTTTCCGTGCGGGGTTCTGCTCCCGGTCCAGCTCCGCGGAGAGCCCGCAGCCGCTCAGGGTGAGCGTCAGCAGACAGGCGAGAGCGGCGGGACGGATTCGCTTCCGGCGTGTCGCGATCACGGACCGATGATCGCACGAGGCCGCCTCGACGGACGCCCTCACTCCGTGTGCCCACGTGCCGTGACGAGGCCCGACTCGTAGGCGAAGACGACCAGTTGGGCGCGGTCGCGGGCCCCCAGCTTCGTCATCGCGCGGCTGATGTGGGTCTTGGCCGTCAGCGGACTGATCACCATGTGCGCGGCGATCTCCTCGTTGGTCAGGCCGCGCGCGGCGAGCGCGGTGACCTCGCGCTCGCGACGGGTGAGGCATTCGAGTCCCGGCGCGGTGGCCCGGTCGGGGGGACGGGCCACGAACTCCCCGATCAGCGTCCGGGTCACGGACGGGGACAGCAGCGCCTCGCCGAGCGCGACGACCTCGATGGCCTGGAGCAGATCGGCCGGTTCGGTGTCCTTGAGCAGAAACCCGCTGGCGCCGGCCCGCAGCGCCTCGAAGACGTACTCGTCCAGGCCGTAGTTGGTGAGGATGACGACGCGTACGCCGGACAGTGCGGGGTCGGCCGCGATACGGCGGGTCGCCTCGATGCCCGTCATCACGGGCATCTGCACGTCGACGAGGGCGATGTCGGGGATCTGCGCGCGGACGAGCGCGAGCCCCTGCTCGCCGTCGGCGGCCTCGCCCACCACCTCGATGCCGTCCTCCGCCTCCAGCAGGGCGCGGAAGCCGGCGCGCATGAGGGCCTGGTCGTCGACGAGCGCCACCCGGATCACGGGGCGTCCCCGGGCGGGCACAGCGGGAGGGCGGCCCGGACCGAGAAGCCGCCCTCGGTGCGCGGGGCGGCGTGCAGGGTGCCGCCCAGGGCCTGGACACGCTCGCGCATTCCGGTCAGTCCGATGCCGGGGACGGGTGCGCAGGAGGGCCGTGCGGTGCCGTCGTCGTCGACGCGGATCGTCAACTCCTGCTGCGCGTAGTCGAGTTCGACCAGGACCTTGGCGGGTCCCGCGTGCCGGGCGGCGTTGGTGAGGGCCTCCTGCACGATGCGGTACGCGGCGCGGTCCACGGTCGCCGTCAGGGGCCGTTCCTCGCCGGTCACCCGGAGGTCGACGGCGAGGCCCGCGGCGCGCGCCCGCTCCACGAGCACAGCCGGTGTGCCGGTCGGCTCGTCGGTGCGCAACACCTCCAGGGTGGAGCGCAGTTCACGCATCGCCTCGCCGCTCGCCTCCTGGATGGCGAGCAGCGCGGGCGGTATCTCCTCGCCGCGTTTGCGGGCGAGGTGCACGGCCACCCCGGCCTGGAGCTTGACGATCGAGATGCTGTGCGTGAGCGAGTCGTGCAACTCCCTCGCGATGCGGAGCCGTTCCTCGCCGGCGCGCCGCAGGGCCGCCTCCTCGCGGGTGCGTTCGGCCTCCAGGGCGCGCTGCTCCGTCTGCCGCAGGTACGCCTGCCAGTTCCGGTCGGCGAGGCCGGTGACCAGGGCGCAGAGGAACCAGCCGGTGAGCAGCGTCGTCCGCTCCACCAGTTCCTGGGTCGTGGGGCCCGCGGTCGCGAAGCCCGCGAGGAACACGACGCTCGCCAGCGCGGCCACGCCGCGGCGTCCGGCTCGTGCCGCCGTGTGGACGGCGCTCAGCACCGGGAGCGCGGACAGCGAGCCGGGATGGGCGTGCACGACGTACGCGGTGGTGGTGACCGTGGTGATCGCCAGCACGGCACGCGGGGTGCTGCGGTACGCGGCGAGGGCCAGTGAGCCGAGGGCGACGAGGGCGAAGTCGACGGGGGTCGTGTCGGCGTCGAAGGCGGCCGCGGTCAGCACGAGCGCGCCGACGACGACCGCGAGGGCCGTGTCGGCCAGGCGCCTGCGGGTGGCCCGGTCGAGCTGCATGGACGGCACTTTATGCGGCGGGGACGACACCCGCGTCAGCCCTGTGGAGGGCGCCCGGAGTACTCCCGGCGGAGTAGGCCGGGCGTTTCCCGGGCCCGGTGGAGCAGCCCGCAGTGCCTCCGGGCGTACGACGCCCCCGGGGCCCCGTCCGGGCGAGGGTTCTCACGGCACGGCACATGGCATCCGGCGCCGCCGGAGGTGCCGCCCCGACCCGACCCAGGAGGCATGACATGCCGCTCTCCAGCCCCTTCCGGTACACCACCCCACCGCCGCCCGACGCGGCGACGGGGCGGACCGCCGAGGTCTACGCCCAGCTCTCCGACGACTTCGGCATCGCGCGTCCGCCGACCTTCGTGGTCCTCTCCTCCGCACCCGAACTGATGGCCGCCTCTTGGGCGTTGATGCGCGAGTCGCTCGTCGCGGGCGCCGGCGGACGGGCGGAGAAGGAGCTCGCGGCACTCGGGGTGTCCCAGGCGAACCGCTGCCCGTTCTGTGTGGACGCGCACACGATGCTGCTGCACGCCACCGGCGACCACGCGCTCGCGGAGTCGGTGGCCCGCGGCGACACGCCCGCCGACGCGGAGCACGCGCGTGTGCTGGCCTGGGGCCGGGCGACCCGGACCCCCGGCGCGCCGGAGCTGAGGCCGTACCCCTTCCCCGCGGCGCACGCCCCCGCGTTCATCGGCACCGTGCTCTCCTTCCACTTCATCAACCGGATCGTGTCGGCGCTGCTGACGGAGAACCTGCTGCCGGGCAACATGCAGCGGTTCCGGGCGGTGCGGAGTCTGGCGGGACGCTCGGTCTCCCGGACGGTGCGCCGTCGCCCGGCCCCGGGCGCGGGGACGACGCTGCTCGACACCACGGACCCCGGTCCCGGCTGGGCGCTCGGCACCTCCGTCGGTCCCGCCTACGCCGCACTGCGCGACGCCGCCCTCCAGGGCGCGGGACTGCTCGACGAGGCCGACCGGCTGCTCGTGCGGGACGTGGTCGGGCGGTGGGACGGCACGCACCCGCCGCTCGCGTGGGACGCCCTTCCGGACCGGTCCCGCCCCGGGGCACGTCTCGCGCTGCTGGCCGCCCTCGCTCCGTACCGGATCACGGACGAGGACGTGACGGCGTGGCGCGGACCGGAACATTCCGACCATTGTCTGGTGCATCTCGTCGCGTACGGCGCGTTCGCCGCCGTCGACCGCATCGAGAGCGCCCTGCCCGTGCGCCGGGTCCGGGAGGCATCGTGACCGCGATCGCCAACTCCGTGCAGGCGGAGGCCTGGAACGGCCCGGTCGGGGCGCACTGGGCCGCCCATCAGGAGCGGTACGACACGATGGTCTCCGGTGTGAACGAGGCGCTGTTCGCGGGCGCGGACATCGCGGCGGGCGACCGCGTCCTGGACGTGGGCTGCGGCGCCGGGGCGACCACGCGGATCGCGGCACGGCTCGCCGCGACCGGGCACGCGGTCGGGGTGGACATCTCGGCGCCGCTGCTCGCCAGGGCTCGGGAGATCACCGCGGCAGAGGGCGTCCCGAACGCCGCGTACGAGCTCGCCGACGCGCAGGTCCACCCCTTCCCGCCCGCCGGGTACGACGTGCTGATCAGCCGGGGCGGTGTGATGTTCTTCGCGGATCACGCGGCCGCGTTCCGGAATCTGGCGCGGGCGTTGCGGCCCGGCGGGCGGCTCGCGTTCGTCTGCCCGCGACCGGCGGGTCCGGACGTGGAGGAGTCGCGGGCCCTCGGCCTCTTCGCGAGCCTTCTGGAAGGAGCCGCACGGGCCGCCGGACAGCGTTCCGGTGCGAGCGAGGGGACGGACCCGGCCGCGGAAGCCGCTGCCCGCACCGGGACGGACGCCGCTCCGGCCCCGGAAGACAGGAGGACCTGTGCGGCCCGGCAGTCCGCCCGCTCCGCGATGACCGCGATGTCCTCGCTGTCCGACCCGGCACGGATCCGCGAGGCGCTGAGCGTGTACGAGGACGTGGCGGTGACGCCGGTCGACACGGAGACGGTGTGGGGACGCGACGCCCCGGACGCGGTGCGCTTCCTGCTGTCCCGCACGCCGGGGCAGTCGATCGCGCCCGGCACCCGTGCCGCGCTGGAGGACACCCTGCGCCCGTACGAGACGGCCCGCGGCGTCCGGCTCCGGGCGGCTGTGTGGCTCGTGACCGGACGAAGGAGCGCGCGAGGGAGCGTCTGACGGACCGTGAGCCGGTGTCCCGCTGTCACCGCACGGGCAGGGTGTCCCCGCTGTCACCGCACAGGCACGGAGCGAGTTGGCACTTCCGCCCCACAGGGACTCGTGTGACACTGGCGTCCCGTCCGCAGTGCGGACCTGCTCCGCACCGTCCCCCACGAGAAGTGAGCCGTGCGTTCTCTTCCTCTGCCGCTCGCCCTCACCGCGCGTCTGCTGCCGGTGGCCGTGCTCGCCTCGGCGGGCTGGGCCCTGACGTCCGGGCCGTTCGCCGCGGCCCCCACCGCGGATCACAAATCGTCCCAGAAGAAGACCAGTACGGCGTCCGCGCCGTCGACGTCGGCGGCCACCAAGACGTTCACGGCGTCGCCCGCGCCGTGCGGAAGCGTGCCGACGGCCACGCTCAAGTCCCTGGTGCCGGGCGCCAAGACGGCAGGCCAGGAGATCCCGTCGACGGACAAATCGGTACGCCGCACCTGCTCCTGGAACGCCCTGAAGGGGTTCGACTACCGCTGGCTCGACGTCTCGTACGAGATCAAGGAGTCGGACCAAGCGGCACAGAAGTCGTACGACGGGCGCATCGCGGACAAGAGCGGCGGAGGGGCGGTTCCCGGGCTCGGCGACTCGGCGTACTCCGTCGTGAACCTGACCACCGAGGACAAGCAGCAGACGCGTGAGGGGGTGGTGATCGTCCGCGCGTCGAACGCGGTGGTGATCATCACCTACAACGGCAGCGACTTCGAGACGAAGAAGGCGCCCGGCACCGACGAGATCAACAAGGGCGCCATCAAGGCGGCCAAGGCGGCGGTGGCCGCGCTGGAGGACGGCCAGAAGGGCTGACCGTCCTCCGAAGGGCGCGTCAGACGGCGGTCTCCCGCCTGCCGCGCAGCAGCATCAGCACCACGTACAGCACCAACGAGGTGCCGAGGCCGACCGCCCAACCGTAGTCGGCCAGGGGCTCCAGCGCCGGGATCGGCCGTCCGTCGACCAGCGGGTGGAAGTCGGCGCCGCCGACGGCCAGGACGCCGCCGGTGACGAAGGCGACGACGGCCCGCCAGTTCCAGCCGCCGTCGTACCAGTAGCGGCCGCCCGTGCGATACAGGTCCACCAGGTCGAGCCGGGTGCGGCGCAGAATCCAGTAGTCGGCGATGAGGATGCCGGCCACCGTGCCGAGCAGGCCGCCGACGAGGCCGAGCCAGGTGAAGATGTAGCCCTGCGGGTCCGCGTACAGCTTCCACGGGAAGATGAGCACGCCGAGCACGCAGGTGATGAGCGCGCCCGCACGGAAACTGACCTTCCGCGGCGCGACGTTGGAGAAGTCGAAGGCCGGTGAGACCATGTTGGCCGCGATGTTCACGGACAGGGTCGCCACCAGCACGGTCACCAGCGCGTACAGCAGTCCCACCACGTTGTCGGTCTTGGCGGCGAGCTGGACCGGGTCCCAGACCGGCTTGCCGTAGACCGCCTGCGAGCCGGAGGTCACCAGCACGGAGAGGAAGGCGAAGAGGGTCATCGTGGTCGGCAGGCCGAGGGCCTGGCCCCACGTCTGCGCCTTCTGGCTCCTGCCGTACCGGGTGAAGTCGGGGATGTTCAGGGACAGCGTGGACCAGAAGCCGATCATGCCCATGAGGGAGGGCCAGAACAGCTTCCAGAAGTCCCCGCCCCAGCCGAGCGCGGAGGGCTGGTCGAACAGCGGGCCGAAGCCGCCGGCCTTGCTGCTCATCCACCACAGCATCACGCCCGCGCCGACGAGCACGAAGGGCGCGGCCCAGTTCTCGAAGCGGCGGATCGTCTCCATGCCCCGGTAGATGATCGCGACCTGGAGCGCCCAGAAGATCGCGAAGGACAGCCACATCGTCCAGGCGTGGCCGCCGATCTGCGAGGCGTTCGCCCAGCCGTCGCCGAAGAGCTTCCCGGCGAGGAAGTAGATGGCCTCGCCGCCGATCCAGGTCTGGATGCCGAACCAGCCGCAGGCCACCAACGCCCGTACCACGGCAGGGAGGTTGGCGCCGCGAATACCGAAGGAGGCACGCGCGAAGACGGGGAAGGGGATGCCGTACTTGGGTCCGGCGTGCCCGGTGAGGAGCATCGGGACCAGCACGATCAGATTGGCCAGGGCGATGGTGAGGACGGCCTGCTTCCAGTCCATGCCGACGGCGATCAGGCCGGAGGCCAGGGTCCAGGAGGCGGTGTTGTGGGCCATGCCGACCCACAGCGCCGAGAAGTTGTAGGTGGTCCAGGTGCGCTTCTCGGTGGGGACCGGCAGCAGGTCCTCGTTGGCGTAGGGGCCGCTGGGCTGCGGCGAACCAGGGGCGATCTCCACCCGGCCGTCGGCGAGGGTGACTTGGGAGGTCGGCGGTATGGCCGTGGGAGCGGTGTCGGTCATGGGCAGGCCAATCGAAGGAGGCGGGACGGGAGAGGCCGTGCGGGTGGCGCCGATGGGGGGTGCACTCCTTGGGACACCGGCTGCGGTGTCCCGTGACGAACCTGCTCGGAGCGCCCTGACCCCCTTCCCGGGACGGCGGGAAGGGGGAGTTCACAGGGGACGTACGGGGACGGGGAGCCCGTACGGGGGACGGGAAGCTAGCCGTTGACGGCGGGGATGACCTCGTCGCCGTACGCGTCGATGGTGGCCTCCTGCGCGTCGTGCATGTCGTAGACGGCGAACTGGTCGACGCCCAGCGCACGGAGCGCGTTCAGCTTCTCGATGTGCCGCCCGGGTGTGCCGATCAGGCAGAACCGGTCGACGATCTCGTCGGGCACGAACGCGGTGTCCGGGTTGTCGGCGCGCCCGTGGTGGGAGTAGTCGTAGCCCTCGCGGGCCTTGATGTAGTCGGTGAGTTCGTCGGGTACGGCGCCGGAGTGCTCGCCGTACTTGGCGACGAGGTCGGCGACGTGGTTGCCCACCATGCCGCCGAACCAGCGGCACTGTTCCCGCGCGTGGGCGAGCGCCTCGGGCGAGTCGTCCTCGGTGACGTACGCGGGTGCCGCCACGCAGATCTTCACGTCGGACGGGTCGCGGCCGGCCGCGGCCGCCGCGTCCTTCACCGCCTTGACCATGTACTCGGTGAGGTAGAGGTCGGCGAGCTGGAGGATGAAGCCGTCGGCCTCCTCACCGGTCATCTTGAGGGCCTTCGGGCCGTACGCGGCCATCCAGACGGGGAGTTCGGCGCCGGGCCGCACCCAGGGGAACCTGACGACGGTGCCGCCGAGGTCGGCCTCGTCGCCGCGCGCGAGTGCGCGGATCACCTTCATCGCCTCGCTTATCCGGGCGAGGGTGTTGGGCTTGCGTCCGGCGACGCGCATCGCCGAGTCGCCGCGCCCGATGCCGCACACCGTGCGGTTGCCGTACATGTCGTTGAGCGTCGCGAAGGTGGAGGCGGTGACCTCCCAGGTACGTGTGCCGGGGTTGGTCACCATCGGTCCGACCGTCAGCCGCTCGGTGTGCGCGAGGATCTGACTGTAGATCACGAAGGGTTCCTGCCACAGCACGGCGGAGTCGAAGGTCCATCCGTAGGTGAAGCCGTTGTCCTCGGCCCGCTTCATCAGCTCGATGACGCGGGAGGCAGGGGGGTCGGTCTGCAGGACGAGTCCGAAGTCCATGGCGCCACTCCTGGTCGCTCAGAGAAGGTACTGACAGGTGGAGCGGGGGGTGTAGACGCCGTGCCCCGCGCGTCCGGTGAACTCCCGCTCGGTGATGACCGGTTCGCCGCGCGAGAGCACGGACTCGACCCGTCCGGTGACGCGCTTGCCCTCGTACGCGGAGTAGTCGACGTTCATGTGGTGCGTCTCGACCGACATGACCTGCTCGGCGTGCGGGTCGTAGATGACGACGTCGGCGTCCGCGCCGGGCGCGATCGTGCCCTTCTTCGGGTACAGGCCGAACATGCGCGCCGGGGTGGCGCAGGCGATCTCGATCCACCGGCGGCGTGAGATGTGCCCGTCGACGACGGCCTGGTGGAGCAGGTCCATGCGGTTCTCGACGCCCGGCAGGCCGTTGGGGATCTTCGAGAAGTCGCCCCGGCCGAGCTCCTTCTGGCCCACGAAGCAGAAGGGGCAGTGGTCCGTCGAGACGACCTGGAGGTCGTTGGTGCGCAGCCCCCGCCACAGTGCCGCCTGGTGCTCCTTGGGGCGAAGAGGCGTGCTGCACACGTACTTCGAGCCCTCGAAGTCCGGCTCGGCCAGGTTGTCCGTCGACAGGAACAGATACTGCGGGCAGGTCTCGCCGAAGACGTTCAGGCCCTCGTCGCGCGCCCGTGTCAGCTCCGCGACGGCCTCCTGCGCCGAGACGTGCACGACGTACAGCGGGGCGCCCGCGACCTGGGCCAGCTTGATGGCGCGGTGGGTGGCCTCCGCCTCCAGGAGCGCCTTGCGGACCTCTCCGTGGAAGCGCGGGTCGGTCTCGCCGCGGGCCAGCGCCTGTTCGACGAGCACGTCGATCGCGATGCCGTTCTCGGCGTGCATCATGATCAGTCCGCCGTTCTCGGCGGAGCGCTGCATGGCGCGCAGGATCTGGCCGTCGTCGCTGTAGAAGACGCCGGGGTAGGCCATGAACTGTTTGAAGGAGGTGACGCCCTCCTCCACCAGCAGGTCCATCTCCTTGAGCGTCTCCTGGTTCACGTCGGAGACGATCATGTGGAAGCCGTAGTCGATGGCGCAGTTGCCGTCGGCCTTGGCGTTCCAGGTGTCGAGGCCCTCGCGCAGCGAGCGGCCGACGCTCTGGACCGCGAAGTCGATGATGGTCGTGGTGCCGCCCCAGGCCGCGGCCCGGGTGCCGGTCTCGAAGGTGTCGGAGGCGAAGGTCCCGCCGAAGGGCAGTTCCATGTGGGTGTGGGCGTCGACGCCGCCCGGGATGACGTACTTGCCGGTGGCGTCGATGGTCCGTTCGGCCGTCCACGCCTCGGCCGCGGGAGTGCCTGTCGCGGCGAGGGCGGCGATCCGGCCGTCCTCGATCAGGACGTCGGCGTGGATCTCGTCGGACGCGGTGATGACGAGTCCACCACGGATGACGGTACGGCTCATGCTCCCTCTCCTTCCGGTCGTGCGTGCACTGAGGGAATACCGAAGCTGTCAGGGGCTGGGGTCAACGCTGTTTCCTCGGGGGAAAGCCGGTGGGAGGGGCGGGTCCGCGGGCCCGCCCCCTCGTGCGCCGGGCCCGCGGGACGCGGCGTGTCTACGGCGTGGTCAGCGGCCCGTAGGTGCCCGGGGCGCGGTCGCGGTAGAACTGCCAGCGGTCGCGGACTTCGCGGAGCTTGGCGAGGTCCAGGTCGCGGACGACGAGTTCCGTCTCCTTGTCGCCCGCCACCTCGCCGACGAACTGGGCTTCCGGGTCCACGAAGTACGAGGTCCCGTAGAAGTCGTTGTCGCCGTACTCCTCGACGCCGACCCGGTTGATCGCGCCGATGAAGTACTCGTTGGCGGCGGCCGCCGCCGGCTGCTCCAGCTGCCACAGATAGCCGGACAGGCCGCGGGAGGTGGCCGACGGGTTGAAGACGATCTCGGCCCCGGCGAGGCCCAGCGCGCGCCAGCCCTCGGGGAAGTGCCGGTCGTAGCAGATGTAGACGCCGATCCTGCCGACCGCCGTGTCGAAGACGGGCCAGCCGGAGTTGCCGGGCCGGAAGTAGAACTTCTCCCAGAATCCGGGGACCTGGGGGATGTGGGTCTTGCGGTACTTGCCGAGGTACGAGCCGTCGGCGTCGATCACCGCCGCGGTGTTGTACAGGACGCCGGGCTGCTCCTCCTCGTACATCGGCAGGACGAGGACGAGGCCCAGCTCCTTCGCCAGCGCCTGGAAGCGGCGCACAATGGGTCCCTCGGGGATCTGCTCGGCGTACGCGTAGAACGCCTTGTCCTGGACCTGGCAGAAGTACGGCCCGTAGAACAGCTCCTGGAAGCACAGGACCTGGGCGCCCTGCGCGGCCGCGTCGCGGGCCGCCTGCTCGTGGACCTGGATCATCGATTCCTTGTCGCCGGTCCATGCGGTCTGGAAGACGGCGGCGCGGATCACTCTGCTCATCGGGACCTCCGGTCGCTCGGTGTGCGAGGAGCCTAGGAAGCCCGGACGGCGGCTTTGAGTTGCACCGTGTCACGTCTGAGACGCCCGGCCGTTCCACCGTGTCACCCTTGCGTCGTCCCATGTTTCACCTGAGTCGTCCGGTGTTTCCGTGTCGTTGCCCGTCGTGCTCCCACCGGTGGCGCGGGGCGTGCTCCCGGTGTTGTTGCGCGTCGTGCGCGAGCAGTGCGATGTGCACGGACGCGGCCTGTTCGAAGTCGTCGAGGTCGACTCCCAGACGCGTCTGTATGGCCTCCAGCCGGCGGTACAGGGCGGGCCTGCTGACGTGGTGGAGCTGAGCGGTGCGCGACTTGTTGCGGCCGGTCGCCAGGTACGTCCGCAGCACCGGCAGCAACTCCTGTTCCGCGTCGGCCCCGCACAGCAGCCCGTCGAGCTCCCGCTCGGCGAAGGACTGGACGTGCGGATCGTCGCGCAGCAGCCGGACCAGGCCGCGCAGGTGCACGTCCCGCAGTCGCACCAGCACCGGCCGGTGCTCGTCGGCGGGCGCGTCGGCCGCGGCCTCGGCGACGTGCAGGGCCTCGCGCAGGCCTCCCGGTACGTCGTCCCAGGCGATGCGCGGGGAGGCGGCGGCCACGGTCGTACGGGCGCCGGTCTCGTGGCGCAGCCGGGCGGCGAAGTGCCCGGCCAGCGCCTCCGCGTCCTGGTCGCGGGCGAGGCTGAGCAGGACGGCCGTGGCCCCGTCCGCGAGTTCGGCGACGAGCCCGGGAAGGCCCACCAGCCTGAGGACGCGGTCGAGTTGTGCCGGGTCGCCGTCCGGCACGACCAGCGGCACGAACGTCCGCCGGTTGACGGGCAGTCCGGCCGCCCGCGCCCTGGGCAGCAGCTGCCGGACCGGGACGACACCGCTCACCAGGTCGGTCAGCAGACCCTGCGCCGACTCCTCCTCCCAGGTGTGCACGGAGCCGCCGAGCATCCGGTGCAGGACCAGCGCCTCGGCGGCGCGATCGGCGAGCAGCCTCCCGGTCGCGCCGTCGCCGCGGTACCCGCACAGCACGATGCGGCCCCAGCGCTCTCCGCGCCCGCCCAGCTCGGCGCGGATCCACCCGTCGCCCTCGCTGCCGCCCGCCTGCCGCGCGATGCGCTCCCAGTCCCGCAGCACGTCGTCCACCGCGGACCGCTCGCCCGCCGTGGCGAGCACCCGGTGCGCGAGATTGGTGACGACGACGGGGCAGGCGGCGTGCCCGGCGATCTCGTCGAGCATCCGTTGCAGCGGGGCGCCCGCGGTGACGAGCCCGGTGAGCGCCGTGCGCACGGCCTCGGACAGGCTGACGGCCGCGAACTTGCTGCGCACCAGCCGGGACTGCACCTCCTCCGTCAACTCGGCGAAGGGGAAGGGCCGGTGCAGCACCACCATGGGCAGCCCGCATCGCTCGGCGGCCCGGCGCATCACGTCGGGCGGTGCGGGGAAGGCCCGGCCGAGCCCGAGGACGACGGCCGCGGCCTCCGCGCGATGCAGGGAACGGATGTACTCGGCCTGCGCGTCGGGGTCGCCGGCGAGCAACACACCGGTGGTGAGCACCATTTCGCCACCGCTGAGCATCACGCCCACGTCGGCGGCCTCGGCGACGTGCACCCAGCGCACCGGCCGGTCGAGGTGGCCCGCCCCGGCCACCACCTCGGGCTCTCCGGCGAGCACCCGGTCCAGGGTGAGGACCTGGCGTACCGACAGGGCGGGTTCCAGGGCGGTGGTCATGGCGACGTTCCCCTTATGTCCTTGGCTCGGTTCGCTCCGGGGCGCCGTCGCCCGTGCCGGGGAGGCCGGCCGTGCTCGGCTCTCCTTCGCCGTGCTGCTACTGGGCGCGCCGCAGGGCGCGCTCCAGGATCGCCGCGCCCTCCTCCGCCTCCGCGACGGTGAGGGACAGCGGCGGCGCGATGCGCAGCACGCTGGTGTTGTGGCCGCCGCCCTTGCCGATCAGCAGGCCCTCCTCGCGGGCCGCTTCGAGGACGGCCGCGGCCGCTTCCGGGTTCGCCTCGTCGCTGCCCGCCTTGACCAGTTCGACGCCGATCATCAGCCCGCGTCCGCGAACCTCGCGTACGCCGTCGAGCTGCGCGGCGATCGCGCGGAGCCGCTCGATGAGCAGACCGCCGACGCGCCGGGCGTTGCCCTGGAGGTCGTGTTCGAGGAGGTAGCCGAGGTTCGCGAGCCCCGCCGCCATCGTGACCGGCGAGCCGCCGAAGGTGGAGATGGAGTTGGAGTCGAGGCTGTTCATGATCTCGGCCCGGGCGACGACTCCGCCGATGGACATGCCGTTGCCGATGCCCTTGGCGAAGGTGAGCATGTCCGGGGGTCCCGCGTCGGCGTGCGCCTGCCAGCCCCAGAAGTGGTCGCCGGTGCGGCCCCATCCGGTCTGCACCTCGTCCGCGATCCACAGGACGCCGTGCCGGTCGAGGACCTCGCGGAAGGCCGCGTACAGGCCGTCCGGCGGCGTGGTGAAGCCGCCGACGCCCTGGATGGGTTCGGCGATCAGGGCCGCGGGCGGGCGGACATGGCCGAGCAGGTCCTCCAGGTCGTCGACGCACGCCGCGATGAACTCGGCGTCCCCCAGACCCGCGTAGGGGCCGCGGGTGCGCACGCCGCCGTGGACGTAGAGCGTCTGGAGGGGCGAGAGCGAGGTCGGTGACCAGCTCTTGTTGCCGGTGATGCCGACGGCGCTGAAGGAGCGGCCGTGGTAGCTGTTGCGCATCGCCAGGATCTGGTTGCTCTGCCGGTGGGCGGTGGCGAGCAGCAGGGCGGTGTCGTTGGCCTCGGTGCCCGAGGTGGTGAAGAAGACCCGGGCGTCGGGGATGCCGGACAGCTGGGCGATCCGCTCGGCGAGTTCGACCATCGGCCGGTTGAGGTACAGGGTCGAGGTGTGGATGATCCGGCCGGCCTGTTCGCTGACGGCCTTGGTGACCTCGGGCAGGGCGTGCGCGGTCATCGTGGTGAGGATGCCGCCGAAGAAGTCCAGGTACTTGTTTCCCTGGGCGTCCCAGACGTGCCGGCCCTCGCCGTGCGTGATCTCGATCGGGTCCTCGTAGTAGAGGGCGAGCCAGTCCGGCATTACCGCCTTGTGCCGTGCGTACAGGTCCGTCACGGCTGCACCAGCCCTTCGTACGCGTCGGGACGGCGGTCCCGGTAGAACGCCCATTGCTGACGTACTTCCTCGATCAGGTCGAAGTCGAGGTCGCGGACGACGAGTTCCTCGGTCTTGTCGCTCGCGGGGTCCCCCACGAACTGTCCGCGCGGGTCGACGAAGTACGACGTCCCGTAGAAGTCGTTGTCCCCGTACTCCTCCTGCCCGACGCGGTTGATCGCCGCGATGAAGTACTCGTTGGCGACGGCCGCCGCGGGCTGCTCCAGCTGCCAGAGGTAGGCGGAGAGGCCGCGGGAGGTGGCGGAGGGGTTGTACACGAGCTGGGCGCCGTTCAGGCCGAGCTGGCGCCAGCCCTCCGGGAAGTGCCGGTCGTAGCAGATGTAGACGCCGATCCTGCCCACCGCGGTGTCGAAGACGGGCCAGCCCAGGTTCCCCGGTTTGAAGTAGTACTTCTCCCAGAAGCCCTTCACCTGGGGGATGTGGTGCTTGCGATACTTGCCGAGGTAGGTGCCGTCGGCGTCGATCACGGCCGCGGTGTTGAAGTAGAAGCCGGACTGCTCGACCTCGAACACGGGCACGACGACGACCATTCCGGTCTCGCGGGCGAGCTCCTTCATGCGCGCGACGGTCGGGCCGTCCGGCACGGGCTCCGCCCAGCGGTAGTGTTCGGGCTCCTGGACCTGGCAGAAGTACGGGGCGTTGAAGACTTCCTGGAATCCGATGACCTTGGCGCCCTGACGGGCCGCCTCGCGGGCGTGTTCCTCGTGCTTGGCGACCATGGATGCGGTGTCGCCGGTCCAGGTGGCCTGGACCAGGGCGGCACGTACGACGTTGGCCATGAGCTGCTCCTTCGACGGGACGTCAGAGAGCCTCTACGCCCGTAGACAAAGGCTGTAGAGGCTCGAAAGTAAGCCCCGGGGAGAGCCTTGCCAAGACCATCGTCGTTAACCCGCTGAGTCGATCACGTTTCTTACCCCAGCGGGTGAGTGACGGCACGGGTGCCCCGGCGGAAACATCCGCGCGGAGGGGGGCGGGGCCGTCTCGCCGACTGCCGGTGGGTAGCTGCGGGGCCGTCTCACCGACTCCCGGTGGGTAGCTGCGGGGCCGTCTCGCCGACTGCCGGTGGGTGGGTCGGGTCCGTGCCGGTGATCCGCCCGTTGCAGCCGTCGTGTGGTCCGGTGGGTCAGTGCGGTGGGGTCGTGTTGCCGTCCGCAACGGGCATGTGATGCACCGGCACGGCCCCTTCTGTCAGAGGGCGACTGCGGGTGCGAGTGGGGCTGGGGGTCGGCCCCTGCAGAGCGGGCGGGTGCGGGGGCGAGCGGGGTGTTCCTACGGGTGCGGGTGTGGGGCGGTCGGTGCGGGCCCTTCCCCGCGGGCGGGGGTGCCCTGTCGACAGGCGCGACGTTCTGCCGGCGAGCGGGTCAGGCCGTGTGGCCCGCCACTCTGAGAGCGTGGACCAAGTCCCAGTGACGCTCGTCCGACACCTCTCGCGCGGCCTCCAGGAGCAGCGGGACGAGCCGCCGCGGGTCCGTCTCCGCGCTTCGGGCCGCCTCCTCCGGGGTGCGTACGCGGACGTAGGCGCCCAGCAGCGCGCGGATCTCGCGGTCGCGGCCGTCCCCCGCCAGGCCGAGCACGGCGGCCCCGATCTCCGGCGCCGGCCGCGCGACGCCCTGGCGCAGCATCTGGCGGCCGTCGGCGCTGCGGCCCGCGGCGGTGAGCGCGTCGGCGGCGGCGACCAGCCGGTCGGCGGGGAGCGAGGCCGCCTCCCACAGCAGCGTCGCCCAGTCCGCGTCGAGGCCCGCGCGGTGCAGTTCGGCCGCGAGCAACGGGAAGCGGGCGGCGGGCCAGTACGCGGCCTCGACGAGCAGGGCGTGCGCCTCGCCGCTCCGCCCCTCGCCGCGCAGCCGCGTCAGCGCCGCCACGGTCTCGGAGGTGGCCCGCGAGGCGTCTGCGTCCACCGGGGTCGCGTGTGGCTGTTCGGGTTCCTCGGCAGCCCCCGCGAAGCGGGCACCCCGGGGCGTGCGCCGGGAGCTCGGGGCGGCCGGGGCGGGCAGCGCCTGCACGGCCTGGGGTACGGCCTCGGGGGCGTCGTCCTGCTCCATCATCCCGGCGAAGCGGGCGCTGCCCCGGGGGCGGCGTTTCGATCGCTGCCTGGGGACGGGCCCCGCGGTCCCGGCCGTGGGGCGAGGGCTTCCGGACGCTTCCGCGGGCTCGACGGCGGGCCGTGGGCCGCGCGAGGCCGCGGAAGGCCCCTGAGGACTCGCCAGGGGCTCCGCGGACGTGCCCGCGCCACCAGCACCGGCGTCCCACCGGACGTCGTCCGTCGCCGTGGGCAGGCCGCCCGGTGCGCGTGCCGGCAGCGCGTCGCCGCTCGCCCTGGGCGGAAAAGCGGGCGCGCCCTGTGCGTGGGGGCGCAGGGCGCGGCGGTCGAGGTCGACCATGCGGCGTCGGAGCTCCGCGCAGCGGGCTGCGGCGCGTTCATGGTCGTCGTGGGCCCAGGCGAGGTCGAGGCGGATCGACTCGGCCTCCTCCGGGGAGCCGGCCGAGGGGAGCTGCCGGTTCAGTTCGGCCTGGCGTTCCGCCGCGTAGCGCTGTTCGCGGAGCATGACGTCGAGTCGGTCGCTGAGGGCGTCGCGGCCGCCCGGCCGGGCGTCGTACGCGGCGAGCGAGGCGCCGTGCAGGGCACGGGCCCGCTCGCCCTCCTCGTCGGCCGCACGGTCGCCGAACTCGGCGGCGAGGTCCTGGAGGAGCGCCGCCACGACGTCCCAGGGCGGAACCTCCCAGCCGTCCAGACAGGCCCGCATGCCGTCGGGATCTCGCTGCCAGAAGACCCCGCACCAGCCGCCGTTCTGGTCGAGCCGTGCCATCAGCCCGTTCAGGTACTCGGCGAAATCCCGCATCTGCACCGGGAGTTGTCCTACGGCCATCACACGACTCCCTGCCCGAACGGACCACTTCGGTCCGGTAGACAACACGAGTCGTGTTACGGGACGGCTACGGGGAGTTTTCGGACGGGACGCAGAGGGCTCCCGTACGGGGCGCACGGAGGTGTGCGGCCCCGCACGGCCCGCGCGTCACGCCGCCGCGGCCGGCGCGCACCGAGCGACGAGGTCGTCCATGGACAGCCCGAGCGCCTGGGCCAGCGCCGCCACCGTGAAGAAGGCGGGGGTGGGCGCGCGGCCGGTCTCGATCTTGCGCAGGGTCTCGGCGGAGATCCCGGCGACGGCCGCGACCGCCGCCATGCTGCGGGCGCCGCGGGCCTCGCGCAGCAACTGGCCGAGCTGCTCGCCGCGTTCGCGCTCTTCGGGGGTCAAGGGGGTACGCACCATGCCGCCATTCTAATACCGGTATAGTAATTGGCATGGTGGAACTGAAGACGGACACGTCGATGGACGAGATGTACGAGGCGGGCCAGGTCGTGGGCCGTGCGCTGACCGCGGTGCGGGAGGCGGCGGCGGTCGGCGTCTCGCTCCTGGAGCTGGACGCGGTGGCGCACCAGGTCCTGCGGGACGCGGGCGCGAGCTCGCCCTTCCTCGGGTACCGCCCCTCCTTCGCCCCCACGCCGTTCCCCGCGGTCATCTGCGCCTCGGTCAACGACGCGATCGTGCACGGCGTGCCGGACCACTACCGGCTGCGCGACGGCGATCTGGTCTCCATCGACTTCGGCGCCGAACTGAACGGCTGGGTGGGCGACTCGGCGATCAGTTTCGTGGTCGGCACGGCGCGGGCCGCCGACGTGCGCCTGGTGGAGACCGCCGAGCGGGCGCTCGCCGCGGGCATCGAGGCCGCGGTCGTCGGCAACCGCATCGGGGACATCGCGCACGCCGTCGGCACGGTCTGCCGCGCCGCGGGGTACGGCATCCCGGACGGGTTCGGCGGCCACGGCGTGGGCCGCCGGATGCACGAGGACCCGCCGGTCCCGAACGAGGGCCGCCCAGGGCGGGGGCTCCCGCTGCGGCACGGCATGGTCCTCGCCATCGAGCCCATGCTCATCGGCGGCGGCACCGACGGCTACCACGCGGCCCCCGACGGCTGGACCCTGCGCACGAACGACGGCTCCCGAGCGGCCCACGCCGAGCACACGGTGGCCATCACGGACGCGGGTCCGCGCATCCTCACGGCCCGCTGACCGGCCCGACGGGGACCGGGCGCGGACGACACGGGGCCCGGCCCCGCCGGCCCCGTCGCCGTACACCCGGTGTGTCCCGTGGCTATGAAGCCGGGCGCACCACCATCGCCGAGCCTCCGCCGCGGCGCACCTTCTCCGCCGCGGCCAGCCATTGGCCGTTCGCCAGGCGCTGGACGCCCGTCGCCGCGCCGATCTCGGGGTTCAGCTTGAAGGAATGCCCGATGGCGGCCAGCCGGGCACTGGTCGCGCTGTCGTAGAGGCCCGGTTCGAGCTCCGTCTGAGCGGCGTTGCGCTGGCTGGCCCGCGGGGCGGCGATCGCGTCCACCAGCGGCATCCCGCGGTCGACGAACTCGGTGAGGGTCTGCAGGACCGTGGTGATGATGGTCGCGCCGCCGGGCGAACCGAGCGCCACGACGGGCCGGTCGTGCTTGTCCAGGACGATGGTCGGCGAGATCGACGAGCGCGGACGCTTGCCGGGGCCCGGCAGGTTGGGGTCGTGCACCGCCGGGTTCGCCGGCGTGAAGGAGAAGTCCGTCAGCTCGTTGTTGAGGATGAAGCCGCGGTGCGGGACCGTGATGCCGCTGCCGCCCGTCTGCTCGATGGTCAGCGTGTACGAGACGACGTTGCCCCACTTGTCGGCGACCGTCAGGTGCGTGGTGTTCTCCCCTTCGTACGTCGTCGGGGCGGCCTTCCCGGCGGCGGCGCAGGTCGCCGGGTGGTCCGGGTCACCGGGTGCCAGCGGGCTGGTCAGTACGGCGTCGTCCTTGATCAGGCACGCGCGCGAGTCCGCGTACTTCTGGGACAGCAGTCCGCGGGTCGGCACGTCCTCGAAGGCGGGGTCGCCCACCCAGCGGCCGCGGTCGGCGAAGGCGATGCGGCTCGCCTCTATGTAGCGGTGCAGGTACTGCACGTCACTGGCCTTCGAGAGGTCGGACCGCTCAAGGATGTTGAGCGCCTCCCCGACCGTGGTGCCCCCCGAGGAGGACGGGGCGATCGAGTAGACCTTCAGACCGCGGTAGGAGACCTTCGTCGGGGCCTGCCGCTTCGCCTCGTAGGCCTCCAGGTCCTTGAGGTCGAGCCTGCCGGGGCGCGCGTTGTAGCCGGAGGCCGGGTCGACCGGCGGCTTGTTCACGGTGTCGACGATCTCCCGGCCGAGCCTGCCGCCGTAGACGGCGTCGACGCCCTTGCTGCCCAGCTCTTCGTAAGTACGCGCCAGATCGGGGTTCTTGAAGGTGGATCCGACGACGGGGAGGGAGCCGCCGGGGAGGAACAGGCGCGCGGTGTCCGGGAAGTTCTTGAAGCGGGCCTGGTTGGACTCGGTCTGCGAACGGAAGGTCGCGTCGACGGTGAAGCCGTCGCGGGCGATGCGCTCGGCCGGAGCGAGCACGCTCGTCAGCCGCTTGCTGCCCCAGCTGTCCAGCGCGGTCTGCCAGGTGGCGGGCGTGCCCGGTGTGCCCACGCTCAGCCCGCTGGTGACGGCGTCCGCGAAGGCGAGGGGTCTGCCGTTCTCCATGAAGAGGTTCGAGTCGGCGGTCGACGGTGCCGTCTCGCGGCCGTCGATCGTGTGCACCGTGCGGGACTTGGCGTCGTAGTAGACGAAGTAGCCGCCTCCGCCGATACCGGACGAGTAGGGCTCGGTGACACCGAGGGCCGCCGCGGTGGCGACCGCCGCGTCCACGGCGTTGCCGCCCTTCTTCAGGACCTCGATCCCTGCCGCGGAGGCGTCCGCGTCGACGCTCGCCACCGCGCCGCCGTACCCGACCGCGACGGGCACCTTGTCCGGCGTGACGGGTGCGCCCTTGGCCCCGGCGGAGGTCGGCGCCGCGGCGCCGACCGAGACCACCGCCGCCGAAACCGCCAGGACCGCCAGATTCCGCGCAACAGAGCGACTCATCCGTACCTCCAGTCATCAGCCGTCCGCGCAGCGTAACTTCAGCGCACCGTCCCCGTCAGGACCCCCTCGAACACCGTTCCGCATTCCCGCTAGCATGCGCGCCCATGAATGACGACGTCCGCAACATCGTCCTCGGCGTGGTCGCCGCCGGCCTCAGTGCCGCGCTCGGCTGGCTCACCCGTACCTACCTGTGGAAGCGCAAGCTGCGCCGCAAGCAGGCGTTCTTCGGACTGCCGGACAACTCCGAGTCACTCCTCGTGGTCAACCGTGAGGCGGGTGGGCCTGAACTCACGGTAATGCGCCACGACGTGTTCGCGCTGCTCGAACTGTCCGCGCTGATCAAGGACTGCGGTGCGCATGCCCAGGTCATCGCGCACGACACGGCGCAGCAGGGTTTCGGCGAGCGCACCGAGTTCTGCGTGGGCGGGCCGTCGTCCAACCGCCGGATGGCCGCGCATCTGCACTCGCTCCTCCCGGGCATCCGCGTCAACGTCGACCCCGAGCCGGGCCCGGACCGCGGGGCCTTCCAGATCGGCAGCGAGCGCTACCGTCTGGAGTCGGGCAAGAGCGAGTACGTGATCCTCGCCCGGCTGGTCGCGGGCCAGGACCGGGCGACGAGACCGGTCTTCCTCTTCTGCGGCCAGCGCGCGATCACCAATCAGGCGGCGACCCGTTATCTCGCCCGCAATCACGAGCGCCTCGCGCGCAAGCACAACAACGGCTCCTTCGTCCTGCTGCTGAAGGTCGTCAACTCCCAGGCGTACGGCCCCGATGTCGTCGAGGTCGTCGCGGACGTCACCCGGGCCGCCCAGAGCCCGCTGCCCACGCCCGCCCCGCCGCGGAACTCGCACCGGTCCGCCTCGTAGCCCGAGGGACGATTCCCCACGTGCCGCCGGGCGCCCTGGCGGCACATTTCGTGCCCGGCGTCCAGCACCTGGAGCGCACACTTCGACCCCCTCGGCACTCACTGAATGCACAGTTCAACAATCGTTACTCCCACGTAACTTACCGGCGGGTTACCTCCAGTAAGGGGGCGAGGTTACCGTCGGGTCACTTTGCGCTGACACGAGTGAGGAGTGACCCGTGGGACACGGTCGCAACGCCCTGCGCACGTCCGCCGCCGGTGCCGTCTCGGCGACGCTGCTCGCCGCCGGCCTCGGCCTGGCACCCGCCGCCTCGGCCGCCGCCGGCACGCCCGGTATCCGCTTCGTCGACATCTCCGGGGACGGGGGCACGGTCCTCAAGGCCAACGTCGTCACGCCCGCGGGCGCCGACGGCACCCGCAGCTATCCGCTCATCGTGCTGCCGACGAGCTGGGGCCTGCCCCAGGCCGAGTACCTCGTCCAGGCCCAGAAGCTTGCGAACTCCGGCTATGTGGTGGTCAGTTACAACGTCCGTGGCTTCTGGCAGTCGGGCGGCGAGATAGAAGTCGCGGGTCCGCCCGACGTCGCGGACGCCTCCAAGGTGATCGACTGGGCGCTCGCGAACACCCCGTCCGACGCGCGGAAGGTCGGCATGGCGGGCGTGTCCTACGGCGCGGGCATCAGTCTGCTGGCCGCGGCGCACGACGAGCGGATCAAGGCGGTGGCCGCCCTCAGCGGATGGGCCGACCTCATCGACTCGATCTACTCGGGCCGCACCCAGCACTCCCAGGCCGCCGCGCTGCTGAACGGCGCCGGGGCGCTCACGGGCCGGCCGAGCGCCGAACTCCAGCAGACCTTCAAGGACTTCTTCTCCTCGGACCTCTCCAAGGAACAGAGCCTCATCGCCTGGGGCAAGAAGCGCTCCCCGCAGACCTACGTCGACCGGCTCAACGCCAACGGCGCGGCGATCATGCTCGCCAACGCCTGGGGCGACACGATCTTCCCGCCCAATCAGTACGCCAAGTTCTACGAGGAGTTGACCGGTCCCAAGCGGCTGGAGTTCCGCCCCGGCGACCACGCCACGGCCGAGGCGACCGGACTGTTCGGACTCCCCAACGACGTATGGACGGACACCGGACGCTGGTTCGACCACTATCTCAAGGGCGAGGACAACGGCATCGACCGCGAGCAGCCGGTCCAGCTCAAGTCGCGCTCCACGGGCGGCTACGAGGCCTACCCGGACTGGAAGTCGGTCGGGAAGACGTCGAAGAAGCTCGCGCTCCCGGGCACGACCACCATCCACGCGAACGTGGACTCGGGCGCCGACGGCGGGATCGTGTTCCTGTCCAGCATCCTCGACCAGCTCGCCCAGTTGCCTCCGACGGCCTCGATCCCGCTGCTGCCGCGGTGGTGGGCGGCGGTCTGGCAGTCGGAGAGGTACGCGAGCGCGCAACAGGTGCGCGGCACCGCCAGGTTGCACACCACGGTCACCGCGACCAAGGAGAGCGGCACCCTCGTCGCGTACCTGTACGACGTGGGCCCGCTCGGCCTCGGCAAGCTGGTCAGCAACGCGCCGTACACCTTCCACGGGCAGACGCCCGGCAAGCCGTTCGGCGTGGACCTGGAGTTGTACTCCACGGCCTACGACGTTCCGGCAGGGCATCGCCTCGCCCTGGTCGTCGACACGGTCGACCCGCTCTACATCGAGCACAACCCGTCCGGCGCGCAGCTGACCTTCTCCTCGCCGGCGCACGACCCGTCGTATGTGACGGTGCCCCTGCGCGAGCAGTGATCTCCGGCTGCCGCCGGCCGGGCCTGGCCCTGTGAGCTGCTGCTCCCCCTACGGTCTCGGGGCCGTGGGGGGACCCCCACCCGGCAGCAGCGTCTCTGGTTCGGCCGGTGCACCGTGCACGGCCTCGGTCTTGGGACCGTGCCGCTCCCGCCGGGCCGCCCCGAGGGCGAGCCAGTGGTGCGGCATGCACGTCCCGGTGCGCGACGACGGGGGCGCCACCGGCACGAGGACGAACGGCACATCGTAGTCGACGTTCCGCGCGAGCGGCTTCCCGGTGCGGACGAGCGCCCTGTCGCCCGGCAGCGGCCGGACCTCATGGGCGCACACGTGTGGTACGGACATGTGCGGCACTCCCCGTTCAGTGCTTGAGCATCTCGGAAAAGAAGTCCTTGGCGCGGTCACTGCGCGGGTCGGTGAAGAACTCCTCGGGGGTGCGGTCCTCGACGACTCGGCCGTCGAGTGCGAACACGACGCCGAAAGACCGTGCCGGCCTCGGCGCGGAGCCGGGCCGGGGCCCTGCCCTGGTCGGGGAGCGGCCGGCCGTCGAGCTCGATCGCCCCTGATCCGATGGTCTCCAGAAAGTCGATCGTTGTGCGCAGGGTGGATCTGCCCGGGCCCGACGGACCGGTGATCAACACCACCTCCCCCGTGCCGACCGTGAGGCTGATGTCTTGCAGGACATGTGGCTCCCCGAAGTACTTGTTCACGTCGTGCAGCTCGATCAACGGATCGACAGCCATACCGGACCTGCCTGCTTTCAGCTCTGTCGATCACGCAAACTATCGACGCAAAAGGGGACTTACGGGACGACACGCACTCGCGATCATTAACCGTATTTGAGGCTGCATAACGGTCGGATCACGGCGCCGGGCGAGCGGGGCCGCCCCGCCTCGCCCGGGCGCCGCGAGGGCCCGGCCTCCGGATCGCGCCCGGTCAGCGGGGGTGCGGAACCTTCCGCCATGGGGCGCACCCCCGGACGGCGGCGCCCTGAGCGCCCCCTCGGACGATCCGATCGTCGGCCTGGGCGTGTCGCCCGGGGGGGGTCGTTTGGATCAGGTCGGATCAGGCCCACGCCCCGAGCTTCTCGGGGTTGCGGACCGCCCAGATGTGGGTGACCCGGCCGCCGGAGCCGGAGAAGGCCGCCACCGTCACCGTCATCCCGGCGCGCTGGGCCACGAGGCCGGGCTGACCGTTGACCGTCCGCTCCAGGAGCGTCAGGCCGGGGGCCTTCTCGGCGAAGTGGGCCAGGTACTGGGCGATGCGCTCGCCGCCCTCGACCGGACGGAGCGCGGCGCCGACCAGGCCACCGCCGTCGGCCGTCATCGTGGCGCCGGGGGCGAGCAGACCGACCAGTGCCTCGATGTCCCTGGCCTCCCACGCCTGCTTGAAGTCCCGCACCAGACCTGCCTGTCCCGAGACCGGGGTGTGCGCGGCCCGCACCCGGCGCCGGGCCGACGACGCCAGCTCACGGCAGGCCCCCGGCGACCGGTCGAGGATCTCGGCGACCTCGACGAAGGGGTACCGGAAGACGTCGTGCAGCACGAACGCCACGCGTTCGGCCGGTGTCATCGACTCCAGGACGACGAGGAAGGCCATGTGCACCGACTCGTCGAGGGTGACCTGGTCGGCGGGGTCGACCGCGCGGTTGGTCCACTCCGTGCGGTCGGGCAGCGGCTCGGGCACCCATGCGCCGACGTAGCGCTCGCGCCTGACCCGCGCCGAGCCGAGCAGGTCCAGGCAGACCCGGGTCGCCACCGTCGTCAGCCAGGCGCCGGGCGAGGCGATGGCCTCATGCTGCCGCGACGACAGCGCGTACCAGCGGGCGTACGTCTCCTGCACGGCGTCCTCGGCCTCGGCCAGCGACCCGAACAACCGGTAGGCGATGTTGGTCAGATGCCGCCGTTCGCCGAGGACAGCGCTCAGCTCTGTGGTCACGAAGACCGTCCCCCCCTGACATTTTCCGAACCTGTGTCGTCGGAACAGCGCAACCGTACAGAAGATCCACTGCCACGAGGCAGGAGAGAGGACCGCATCATGGCCATCCGGACGACGGCAGTCCCGCGCGGCACCACATTCCTCCAGGTCGCGGTCGCGCTGCAGACCGCGACGATCTTCCTCCAGGCCGTCAGCGCCGGGCTGCTGCTGACCGCGCACTACGGCGAGGTGATGCACGGCGTCGGCGCGCGGGTGATGTACGGCGCGTCGATGCTGTACGTCCTCGCCGCGGTGCTGGCCTGGAAGCCGGGCGGAGGTTCGCCCCGGCCCGTCCTGCACGCGTCGGGCTTCCTCGCCCTCGCCTCGGTGCAGGTGGTGCTGGGCATCGCGCACGTACCGGCGGTCCATGTCCCGCTCGGCATCCTGATGTTCGGCCTGAGCGTGCTGGCGCTGGCGCGCCACCGGTCCCAGGCCGTCCCTTCCTGACCGCGGCGCCGACCGGATCACGCCGCCCGCGCCGCGGCCGGACGGCGCGCAGGGAACGCCTCAGGCCTCGGCGGCCTCGGCGTACACCTGCGAGAGTTCGGGGACGCCCTGCACGGCCCAGTCGAGCCCGGCCTCGACGACGGGGATCTCGCGGCCGGAGGCGAGCCGTACCACCGGGCTGCCGCCCGACCAGACGTGCCAGGTGGCCCCGGGAACGGTGCGCACCACGACGGTGCCGAGATACAGGCCCGCGTCGTTCCCCAGCCACGGCAGCGCCTCGGGATCGTCGCGCCAGCACGGCAGGAGCTGATCGAGCGCGGTCAACGAGGCGGGGGTGTCGTCGAGTTCGAGCCCCGCGGCCGACGCGTGGGAGCGGAGCAACTCGCACTCCGAGAGCAGTTCGGCCACGCCCTCCGGGTCGTTCTCGAAGGCGACGGCGAGGCTCTGTCCGTGCTCGTGCGGGGTGCGCCCGAGCAGTCTGTCCAAGAAGCGGATGTTCATGACCGGCCTCTCCGTGGGGTGCGATCTCCGACAGCTCCGCGTTTCCGGTATTTCCAAGAATGTATCTTGCGGCAGTTGATCACGGAATCATCCGAATCACGGCGCCGTCACTCCCCGGCCCACATGTCTCGTCACGAGCATGGCACGCCGCCGGCACGTCACCGCCGGCCGCCGCGAAAGGGTCACGCCACCCACACCACTCGCCGACGCCCGCGGCGGGCGCGTGACACCGCTCGGCGACGTCGCCGCTGCCACCGCCGCCAACAGGGCACGCCGCTCGTACCTCGTACCGCCGGCCGCCGGCCGGCGCGATGGGCCCACGTCGCCCGCACCGCCCGCCGCCCGCACCCCGCCCCCTCGCCCCACCCCGGCGCGACCGGCCCCGGCGGCCGTCTCCGTCACACCCTTGCCAAAGGTATTCATCCTTCGTAGAGTTCAACGCAACATGAGTTCAACACTCGTTGACTTTCATGTTCCGCCACCCCACGACCAGGAGAGGCAGGGCCCGTGCAGAAGATTCCCTTCCAGGTGAACGAGGGCGGGATCGTCGCCCTGCTGCCGAACGGGCATGTCGAGTTCCTCGCCGCGTCCGCACGGGAGCCGATCGAGCGCCACAACTCCGGACAGGCCGTCAGCGCCGCGGAGTTGATGACGCACGCGCTGGCCGATCCGCTGGTGACGCTCGACCGGTTCCATCTGCCCGCCCCGGCCATCGCCTTCGTGGAGACGACGAACCTCTGCAACCTGCGCTGCCGCCACTGCTACGCGGACTCCGCGTTCAAGCGCCCCGACGAGATATCCACCGCGCGCATCAAGCAACTCCTCGACGAATTCGCGGAGATGGGCGTCCTCCAGGTGTTCCTGACGGGCGGCGAGATCTTCTCGCACCGGGACGCCGTCGAGATCATCCAGCACGCCCGCAGCAAGCCGTTCAGCACGCAGATCTTCACCAACGGCCTGCTGGTCACCGAGGAGCGGCTCGCGCGGATCCCGCCCGGCCAGTCGTTCTTCATCAGCTTCGACACCGCGGACCCCGAGCGGACCGTCCGCGGCAGGATGGACTTCCCCAAGCTCCAGCACGCCTTCGAGATGATGCGCAAGCACGGGCACGTGTTCCGCACCGCCATCTCCGTCCACCGCAACAACATCCAGGACGCCGAGGAGATCTTCGACTGGTGCGCGGAGCGCGGGTACCCCCGGCCCCAGTGGCTGGAGACGCACCCGGTGGGCCGCGCGCTGCTCCACCCCGACATGCTGCTGCGCCCCGAGGACGTCGACGAGGTCTTCGAGGTCTACAAGCGCTGCATGGACCGGTACTCCGCCGAACCCGACCAGGAACCGGTCGCGACGCCCGCCGGTGAGGGCCGGCGGGCCGCCGACGAGATCCGCGGGGTGGACACCATCCAGTTCTGCCAGCGCCTGGAGCGCGCCGTGGGCCAGGAGAAGTGCGGCCGCTCGGTCGTCTACGTGAACAGCCGCGGCGACGTGTACCCGTGCAGCAACTGCATGTCGGGGCAGCTCTACCGGGCCGGCAACACCGCCGAGAAGCCGTTCGCCGAGATCTGGCGGCACGGGTTCGACGAGTTCCGCGACATCCGCTTCAGCGACCACTCCGTATGCGGCTCGTGCCCGGTGGCCCAGGAGGACATCTGGTGCCAGTTCCGCTGCCCGCCGCTGGCCCGGAACATCACCGGCGACCCGAAGGGCTGCGGCGCCACCGAGTACCTCCAGGAGTTCACGCTGCGCTCCGGCCGCTACTGGCGCGACCGCAAACAGCGCAACGTACGCCTGACCCTGACGCCCCGTCAGTCGACGTCGGCCGACCCGTCCGGCCCCACCCGACTCCCGCTCCCGACGACGTGAGCGGGCCCCTGTCCCACGGCGGCGCGACCGCTGCCGCCTCCACCGAAGGGAAGACTGCCATGCCCGAAGAGAAGAAGGTCATCCGCATCCACCTGGAGCCGGGGCAGGAGGGCGTGACCCTGAGCGCCGTCGGAGCCGCCTCGGCCACCGCTCCCGCCGAGACCCTGGTGGAGGCCACCAACATCACCGAGGCCACCGTCATCGAGGTCGAGGTCTGATCCCACGCCTTTGCCGAAGGCGACGAAGCGGTGCACCGCTTCCCGGCCCGTTGAGGGGCGGGCCGGGAAGCCCCGCCGGACGGCAGAGGCCCGCACGCCATCCGTTCCTCCCCCGACGCGCGGGCCCGGCCCGGAGCGGGGGGACACCATGCCCAGCTCCCTGCGCGGAGCCGGCTGTAGGAGACGAGGTCGCGATGAGCAGGACGGCTGCTTCGGCCGGCACCACAGCACTGCGCCGCCCCGGCGGGGGTACCACGTCACGCCCCGGCACGGGACTCGCGCGACTGCTCGACCAGAACCCCGCGCTGCGGATCGGTCAGGACGACTACAACATCAACGTGACGGCCAACTACGGTGACCAGCTGTCGACTTCGCAGGTCTCCACCGCCATCCGGGACCACCCGGGAGCCGGCCGCCCCGCCCACCTCTACTTCCACGTGCCGCTGTGCGCCTACATCTGCCACTTCTGCAACTACGTCAAGCGCAAGGTCGCGGACGGCCCCGAGGGCGAGGCGGCCCCGCGGATCTGGACGGACCTGCTGCTCGACGAGTCCGGCCGGCGGCTCGCCCACTCCCCCTGGCTCGCGCACGCGCCCATCGAGTCGGTCTATCTCGGCGGCGGCACCGCGTCGCTGCTCGGTACCGAACAGCTGAAGCGGCTGCTGGACCACGTACGCGCCCGCTACACGCTCGCCGACGACTGCGAGATCTCGCTGGAGGGCAACCCGGACAACTTCCAGCACGACGAGCTGGCCGAGGCCTGCGCCATCGGGTTCAACCGCTTCAGCGTCGGCGTGCAGTCCCTGCAGAGCGAGGTCAACGCGTTCGCCGGACGCGGCCACGACGCCGAGATGTCGCTGCGGGCGGTCGCCAAACTGCGGGCCACCGGCAGGCCGTTCAACGTCGACATGATGTTCGGGCTGCCCCATCAGTCGACCGCCACGGTCGCGGACGACATCCGGCGGCTCATCGACCTGGACGTCCCGACCATCACCATCTACCGCCTGCGCAACGCGGACCGGGCGAAGATGGGCATCGGCAACCGGGCACTGTGGAACGTCGAGAGCGTCAAGAACAGGCTGCGCGAACAGCACCTGTTCCCGTCGCTCGGCGAGACGTACGCGATGCGCGAGGCCGTCGTGGAACTGCTGCTCGACGGCGGCTACCACCCGAGCCCCTGCGGCTGGTGGAACCGGCCCGGCGTCTACCCGGACGGGAACATCCCGCGGGTGTCCTGCAACAAGTGGCAGCGCCACGACTCGATGATCGCGTACGGGCCCGGTGCGTACGGCTGGCTGACCGGCGACGGGGACACCGTCGTACAGACCCACAACATCGCCGACATCTCCGGGTACGCGGCCCGGCTCAAGGAAGGCCCGGGTCTGCCGCTGGCCTCCGGACGGCGGCTGGCGGGCTACCAGGCCATCGGCATGGTGCTCGGCTTCGCCTTCAAGGCGAACCAGCCCGTCGACGCGGGCCGGTTCCGCCGGCGGTTCGGCGTCGAGCTGTTCCACGACGAACCGTTCGCTGCGGTCTTCGCCGAACTCGTCGAACGGGGCCTCATGGAGCGGGTGCCCGGCACCCCGGAGAGCATCGCTCCCACCCTGGACGGCGAGGCTCTCCACGAGGAGATCATCAGCGTCTACTTCCACCGGCGCATCGGCGGTTTCGCCGAGGCCGTCTGCCACAGGTGAGCCGATGAACGTGCATCAGCGCACCCAGTGGCGCCGGGACACCGACGGGACGCGGTACCGCACCCGGCGGTCCTTCCCCGCCGGTCCGGCGCGCGCGACCGTTCTGCTGGCCGGTCCCGGCAGCGTCTCCGTCCTGGACGGGCAGGGACGGGACGACCTGCTGCTGGAGCAGCTGACCGGCCGGCTGGTCGCCCAGGGCGCGCAGGTGCTCACCTGCGACATGCCGGTGCGGGAGCCGAACTCGCCCTCCACGGAGGCCGATCGGCGCACCCGGGCCGGCCGGCTGTCCCGGCTGCTGGCGGCACACCGGCACCTGCCCGCCGGACCGCTCGCACTCGTCGGCTTCTCCCTGGGCGCGCTCGCCCTGCTCCAGCTGCTGCGCTCCGGCGAACCCCGGCAGGCGGACCGCGCGGTGCTGGTCGGCACGGTGATCGAGGAGGACGCCTTCCTGACCTCGCACGTCCCGTCCCTCGACCTGGTGTACGGCAGCTTCGACCTGGTGGGCTACGTGGCCGACGCCGACGACGAGACCCTGCCGCCCGCCGTGTTCGCCCCGGACATGTACGGCCGGTGGTCGGCGAGCCGGCTGGTCGGGCGGCGCGCCTTCGAGGTCCGCGTGCATCTGCTCGAAGGGCTCGGGCACACCCTCCATCCCTGCGGCCCGGGCCCGTCCCGGGACGCGATCGCGGCACTCACCGACCTGGTGGGCACCGCTCAGTGACGGACAGACGGCACACGACGCAGAAGGCGGCGCACGACATGCTCTCCAGCCAGCGATTCGACAAGATCGCCGAGAACTTCGCGACCAGCGAGGTGCATCGTTCCAGCCCCACGATGGAGGCCCTGCACGAGACGCTGGGCCCGCAGACCGGGCGCGCCGTCTGCGACGTCGCCTGCGGCGCCGGCCACCTGGGCCTGTCGTTCGCCGACGAACTCCCCGCTCGTCTCGTCGCGGTGGACCCGGCGCCGAACATGCTGGCGTCCGTCCGCAGGCTCGCGGCGGAGCGCGGCATCACCGTGGAGACGACCGAGGCCCGTGCCGAGGAACTCCCCTTCGCGGACGCCTCGTTCGACCTCGTGGTGTCCCGCCTGGCCCCGCACCACTTCGGTGACATGCCGAAGGCCGTGAGCGAGATGACACGACTGCTGCGCCCCGGAGGGCGTCTCGCGGTCATCGACCTGGAGGGCCACGAGGACCCCGCCGTCGACGCGCTCAACCACGAACTGGAGATGCTGCACGACCCGACGCACGTGCGCAGCTACACCCTGGACGAGTGGATCGGCTTCTTCCAGGACGCCGGGCTCAACGTGCCGGTCGCCCGGGGTGCCCAGTCGGAGAGCCGCACCGGGGTGCCCGTCCGGCGGTGGTGCGAGATCGCGTCGTCCGGCGCGGAGGCCGAGCGGGCCATCCGGGCCCGGCTCGCCGAGGCGCCGGCCCGGCACCGGGAGGCCCTCGGCATCCGTCAGGAGGGCGAGGAGTACTTCATCCCCGTGCGCACCTGCATGGTGATCGGCGTGAAGCCGCTCGGCGGGGTGCGCTGAGATGCCGGTGATCAGGCTCTTCTCCCCGGCGCCCAGCCCCGGGGCGGCCGTGCTCGGCGAGCTGGCCGACTCGGTGACGGCGCTGCTCGGGCTGGAGCGCGGTCACTGCTGGGTGTGGTGGCAGCGCCTGGAGCCGGACACCTTCCACCGGCCCGAATGGCACGCGGGTGCCGCGGCACCGGCCCCGGTCGGGTTCGTCGTGTGCAAGGAGAGCTACAGCCGGCCGCAGGTGCACCGGCTGCTGCGGCTGCTCCAGGACCGCCTGGGCGCCCTGCTCGACGTACCGCGCGAGGAGATCTATCTGACCGTGCAGCGGGCCACCGATGGGGAGTTGCTCGTCCGGGGCCGGGTGTGGTCCCTGGAGCAGGACGCCGCGGGACCTGCCCTGGACGGCGACGACGGAAGGACTGGCATGACCGGTGAACCGATCACTGACCTGGTGCCCATCGCGCATGTGCGCAACGAACGGCGCGAACTCGTCGACGACCACTGGGGGAAGGTGACGTCCGTCATCCGGCTGGACGCCGAGCGGTTCACCGCGGACGCGCTGCTCTCCCTCGACTCGTTCTCCCACCTGGAGGTCGTCTTCCACTTCCACCGGGTGCCGCCGGCCAAGGTGCAGGAGGGCGCGCGTCATCCGCGCAACAACCCTCAGTGGCCGCTGGCCGGCATCTTCGCGCAGCGCGGCAAGAACCGCCCCAACCGCATCGGGGTCTCCCGCTGCCGGCTGGTCAAGACGGACGGACTCGATCTGCATGTCGTCGGTCTCGACGCCGTCGACGGCACCCCGGTGCTCGACATCAAGCCGTATCTGCGGCAGTTCGGACCGCGCGAGGAGGTCGTCCAGCCGGAGTGGGTGGACGAGCTGATGCGCGACTACTACTGACCACCGACCGAGTGAGGAAGCCATGGCACAGGCAGCGGAGCGGGAGCGGCGCGGGCGGCTGCACGGCGCGGCGGCGGTCCTGCTCGTCGCGGTCTTCGTCGACGCCCTCGGCAGTGGGCTCTACATGGCCGTGTCGGTCGTCTTCTTCACCCGGTATCTGCACCTCGGCGGCGGACAGGTGGGAGTCGGGCTCTCCGTCGCGGGAGCGGTGTCCCTCCTGTCCCTGGTGCCGATCGGGATGCTGGCGGACCGGGCCGGCCCGCGACGCATGCTGATCGCCGCGCATCTGGCCCGGGCGGCACTGCTCACCTGCTATCCGTTCGCCTCCGCCTTCCCGGCGTTCCTGTGCGTGATCGCGCTGCTCGCGGTCGCCGACCGCGCGGCCTCGCCGCTGGTGCAGGGCCTGTTCGCAACCGCGGTCGGCAAGGACCAGCGGGTCCGGGCCATGGGGCGGGCACGGTCCCTGCAGAACCTGGGCCTGGCCCTCGGCGGCCTGGTCGCGGGAGCGGCGCTGGTACCGGACAGCGACGGCGTGTACGTGGGCATCGTGTACGCCAATTCGGTCTCGTTCGTGGTCGCGGCGGCCCTGGTCGCCCGGTTGCGGACGACGGCGGCGGCCGCACCCGACGGTGGGCGGCCGCTGCCGTGGAAGCGGCGGTTCAGTGTGTTCCGAGACCGCCGCTTCGCTCTCCTGACCGGGCTCAACTCGCTGGTCAGTCTGCATGTCACCGTGCTGACCGCCGGTGTCCCGCTGTGGGTGCTCGCCCATGACCGCCTTCCGCGGGCGGCCATCGCCTGGACGCTGGTCCTGAACACGGTCGTGGTGGTGCTCTTCCAGGTGCGAGCCACCCGGGGCATCGAGAGCGCCGGTGACGGCGGGCGCGCGTTGCGGCGCAGCGGGCTGCTGCTCGCGGTGGGCTGCGGCGGGCTCGCCGTGACCGGGGCGGTGCCGGCCCCGTTCGCCGTCGCGCTGCTGCTCGGCGCGGTCGCCTTCCAGGCGTTCGCCGAGATGCATCAGCAGGCGGGGGCCTGGGCGATCTCGTACGACCTGGCGCCCGAGGACAGCCGCCAGGTGTATCTGGCCTTCTTCGGCCTGGGGAACGCGGCCCGCAACACCTACGGGCCGCTGGTCGTGACCTTCCTGGTGGTGCGGCAGGGGGCGGTGGGCTGGCTGCTGCTCGGGGCCCTCGTGCTCGCCGCCGGGGTCTGGTCGGCCCGTGCCGGCCTGTCGGCCGGCCCGCCGCCCGTCGCCGGGTCCGCCGGCGAGACCACCGCTCCGCCCGCGGCGCCGTCGGCCGACCCGGCCGACCCGCCGTCCCCGGACCCGGTCCGGTGCGTAACCCCGGTCGCCCCGCCGCATGCGAACCCAGGCTCGGCCCCGTCGGCACCCCCGGTCGTCGCGCCGCACGCGAACCCGGCCCCGGCGCCGTCCGCACCCCCGGCCGCCGCGCCGCACGCGCCGTCATCCGTGCCCCACGTCCAAGGAGGAATCCGTGGCCATCGCTCCTGAGCAGTCCGTCATCGTCGTGGGAGCCGGGCCCACCGGGCTCGCCCTGGCCTGCGAGCTGGCCGCGGCCGGCGTGTCCTGCACCGTCCTGGAACGTCGTCTCGCGCCGTCCACGCAGTCCCGGGCGATGGGCCTGTACAGCAGGACCATGGAGGTGCTCGACCTGCGCGGTCACGCCGACGCCCTGGTGGCCCTCGGCCGGCCGGTGGGCCGGATGGTGCCGGCGCGCGGAGCCCGTGTCGACTTCGCCGAGCTCGACACCCGCTTCCCCTCCCTCAACGTCATCCCGCAGAGCCGCACCGAGGAGGTGCTCCAGCAGCGGGCCCTCGACCTCGGCGTCACCATCGAGCGCGACGCGGAGGTGTACGGCCTGACGCAGGACGGCTCCGGCGTCACGCTCCAGGTGCGCACCGCCGACGGGGAGTGGGAGGAGAGCGCCGACTTCGTCGTCGGCTGCGACGGCGCCCACAGTGCCGTACGCGAACTGGCCGGCATCGCCTTCCGCGGCCGTACGTACGACATCGCGCCGATCCTCGCCGACGTGCGGCTGCGCAAGCCGCCGCCGGACGACGTGCTCGTCGTCTCCGGCGGCGGCGGGGTGATGGTCTCGGTGCCGTACGGCGACGGGCTGTACCGGATCGCCGTGGCACGCCGCGACCGGCCCTGGACGCGGGAACCGGTGACGCTGGAGGAGCTCGGCGAGGTTCTCACGCGGGCGCTGGGGTTCGATCCCGGACCGTACGAGCCGGAGTGGCTGGCCCGGTTCAAGATCCACCAGCGGATCGCCGACCAGTACCGGACCGGGCGGGTGCTGCTCGCCGGGGACGCGGCGCATCTGCACTCGCCGCTGGGCGGGCAGGGGCTGAACCTCGGCATCCAGGACGCCGTGAACCTGGGCTGGAAGCTCGCCGCCGAGGTGCAGGGCTGGGCGCCCGCCGGGCTGTTGGACTCCTACGAGACGGAGCGCCGGCCGCAGGCCGAGCGGATTCTCGCGGCCACCGACCGGGCCACCCGGCTGGCCACCGCCTCGTCCCCGCTGGTGACCGCGCTGCGCCGTGCGGCGATGGCCAGGGCCCTTTCCCACCGGCGGATCCGGAAGACCGCCGGTGAGGCGATCTCCGGGCTGCGGACCGGGTACGCGCGGCGCGGGGCGCCGGGCGCCCGGCTGTCCGTGCGGGCGGGGCAGCGGGTGCCCGACCTCACCGTGCCGCGCGCGGGAGGTGCTCCGGTGCGGCTGTACTCGCTGATGCGCGACGGGCGGTTCCTGCTGCTCGACCTCGGCGAGGACGGGCGGTGCGCCACGGTGACGGAGGCGTGGGGGTCGCGGGTCAGCCCGGTGCGTGTCGGCGCCCCGCTGCCCGAACTGCCCGGTGTGGGTGCCCTGTTGGTGCGCCCGGACGGTTACGCCGCCTGGGTGGACGGGACGGGCGACGCCGACGGGCGCGAGGGGCGGATCCGGTCGGCCCTGCACCGGTGGTGCGGCGAGGAGGGACCCGCGCCGCGCCCGGCGGTCCGGGAGACAGGCCGGGCGGGCGCCGCCGCGCCCGGTGCGGCGACGGCCGCCGAGCAGGAACCCTCGCCCGTCGAGCAGGCCTGAGGGCGAAGCGCCCGGTCCCGCCGGACGGTGGGGCCGGGCCCGGGTGAGGGAGGAAGGCCGTGGTGACAGTTCGTTCCCAGCGGACCCGGGAGGCGATCCTGTACGCCGCTCGCGTGCACTTCGCGGCCGACGGGTACCAGCGGGCGACCATACGGGCCATCGCCGCTACGGCGGCCATAGACCCCTCGATGGTCATGCGGTACTTCGGAAGCAAGGAGCGGCTGTTCGAGGCCGCCCTCGACGTCGATCTGGGGCTGCCCGACCTGACGGGCACACCGGTGGAACGGCTGCCGCACGCCCTCGTCGCGCATTTTCTGGCGCCGTGGGAGCAGGACACGGCCGAGGGGTCGCTGCGCCTGCTGCTGCGTTCGGCGGCCACCAACGAGCGGGCCGCGGAGCGGCTGCGCAGCGTGCTGCACGAGCAGTTCACCAGCAGTCTGACCGGTGTGCTGGGCGTGGAGCGGGCGGCGGCCGGCAGCGGACTGGTCGCCGCACAGCTGCTGGGGGTGGCCTTCGCGCGCTACCTGCTGCGGCTCCAGCCGATCGCCGGGTTGTCCGTGCAGGCCCTGGCCGACCTGGTCGCCCCGTCGATGAGGGCCGCGCTGGCCGGTCTGTGAGGCACAGGGGAAGGGGCCCGATGCCGTCGGCATCGGGCCCCTTCCCCTGTGTCAGCTGCGCCAGCTCTGCGGCGAACGGTAGGGCGCCGGGCGGTCCCAGAGGGGGACGACCGGCGCGGCCTGCGCGGGTGGCGCCTCGTCGGCGGCGGGCGTGGCCCGGGCCAGGAGGACCGCGGTCAGGGCGGCCAGTTCCTCGGCGGGGAGCGCGCCTCCCCTGACCACGCGGACGAGGGGCGCTGCTGTTTCGGTGGCTGTGGTCATGACGCTCCTTCGGGTGCGCGGTCACTGAGGGGGGTTGCCGTGTTTGCGGGATGCCAGGTCGGCGTGCTTGGTGCGCAGCATGCGGAGCGACTCGGCGAGGACGCGGCGGGTCTCGACGGGGTCGACCACGTCGTCCAGCAGTCCGCGCTCCGCGGCGTAGTACGGGTGCATCAGCTCGGCCTTGTACTCCTTGACGAGCTGGCGGCGGGTGGCCTCGGGGTCGTCGGCGGCCTGGATGCGGCGGCGGAAGATGACATTGGCGGCACCCTCCGCGCCCATCACCGCGATCTCGTTGGAGGGCCAGGCGAACGAGAGGTCGGCGCCCACGGAACGGGAGTCCATGACGATGTACGCGCCGCCGTAGGCCTTGCGCAGGATCAGGGATATCCGGGGCACGGTGGCGTTGCAGTACGCGTAGAGCAGTTTGGCGCCGCGCCGGATGATGCCGTTGTGCTCCTGGTCGACGCCGGGCAGGAACCCGGGGACGTCGACCAGGGTGACCAGCGGGATGTTGAACGCGTCGCACATCTGGACGAAGCGGGCCGCCTTCTCGCTGGCGTCGATGTCGAGGACACCCGCCAGGACCAGGGGCTGGTTGGCGACGATCCCGACGACCTGGCCACCGATGCGGGCGAGGGCGACGATCACGTTGGCCGCCCAGCGTTCATGGATCTCCAGGTACTCGCCGTCGTCGACGATCTCCTCCACGACCCGTCGCATGTCGTAGGGCCGGTGTCCGCCGGCGGGGACGAGGTCGAGGAGCGGGTCGCAGGGCCGGTCCACCGGGTCCTCGGGGTGGACGACGGGCGCGGTCTCGCGGTTGTTCTGCGGGAGCAGGGAGAGGAGGTAGCGGACCTCCTCCAGGCAGGTCTCCTCGTCGTCGTACGCGAAGTGCGCGACGCCCGACACCTCGGCGTGCACGTCGGCGCCGCCGAGCCCGCCCAAACTCACCTTCTCACCGGTGACCGCTTGGACGACGTCGGGTCCGGTGATGAACATCTGCGAGGTCTCGCGGACCATGAACACGAAGTCGGTGAGCGCCGGAGAGTAGGCGGCGCCGCCCGCGCAGGGGCCGAGCATCACGCTGATCTGCGGAATCACCCCGGAGGCGCGGGCGTTGCGGCGGAAGATCCCGCCGTAGCCGGACAGCGCGGTCACGCCCTCCTGGATCCGGGCGCCCGCACCGTCGTTGAGCGAGACGAGCGGGGCCCCGGCGGCGAGGGCGCGGTCCATGATGCGGTGGATCTTCTCGGCGTGGGCCTCGCCCAGGGCTCCGCCGAAGATGCGGAAGTCGTGGGCGTAGACGAACACGGTCCGTCCATGGACGGTGCCCCAGCCGGTGATGACACCGTCGGTGTGCGGCCGGCGGTCCTCCAGCCCGAATCCCGTGGCGCGGTGCCGGCGCAGCGGCTCCACCTCGGTGAAGGTGCCCTCGTCCAGGAGGAGTTCGATGCGTTCGCGGGCCGTGAGCTTGCCCTTGGCGTGCTGGGATGCGGTCGCCTTCTCGTCCGGGCCGCGGCGGACCTGCTCGCGCAGTCCGCGCAACTGCGCCACGCGTGCCCTGATGTCGGGGGCGGCCGTGTCGTCGGCGGTCACGGCGCGAGGGGGCCGACACGGCCGCCGACGGTGAGGAGGTGCGGGACGGCGGGGTCCGCGTCGGGCGCGGGGGTGCCCGCACGGGGCTCCATCGACCAGTTCAGCAGGGCGATGCCGAGGCTCATCCCGCCGCCGAACGCGGCGAGCACGACGAGGTCTCCTGGTGCGGCGGCTCCGCTGCGGTTCATCTCGGCGAGGGTGATCGGAACGGACGCCGCCCCGGTGTTGGCGTAGCGCTCCAGGGTGAGGTGGAGGGCGGCGCGGTGCAGGCCGAGGTCGGGCCAGAGTTCGGCGAGCATGATGCCGTTGGCCTGGTGCGGGACGAAGTGCTGTACGGCGTCGGCCGGGACGCCGGCCCGGCGCAGCAGCCGGCCGGTCTCGTAGGGCAGGGTGCGGGTGACGAAGTCGCGCACGCCCCGGCCGTCCATGCGGAAGTAGTGGTCTCCGTCGGTCACGGTCTGCGGGGAGGGCGGGCGGCGGCTGCCACCGGCGGTGACCTCGATCAGCCGGTGCGCGTCGCCGCGGGAGACCAGCGATATCTCGCGCAGTCCGAGTCCGGGGGCGACGGGCCCGAGTACGGTCGCGCCGGCGCCGTCCCCGAAGAGGGCTGCGGTGCGGCGGTCGCCGTAGTCGAGGATGCGGGAGTAGATGTCGGCGCCGATGACGAGGCCGTGGCGCGGTTCGCCGTCGGGGGCGCCGCCGAGCAGTTTCTCCACGGTCTTGAGGGCGTAGACGAAGCCGCTGCACACCGCGTTGACGTCGAAGGCGGCGGCCCGGCGGGCTCCGATGCGGTGCTGCACGAGGGCGGCCGTGGCGGGCTGCGGATGGTCGGGGGTGGAGGTGGCGACGACCACGTAGGCCAGCTGATCGGCCGTCAGTCCGGCACCTTCCAGGGCGCGTTCGGCCGCCGCGACGGCGAGGTCCGAGGTGGCCTCGTGCGGGGCGGCGCGGCGCCGCTCGCGGATTCCGGTCTTGCGGACGATCCACTCGTCACTCACGCCGGCGCCGCGCCCGATCTCCGCGTTGCTGATGATGGCCTCGGGCAGGTAGGAGCCCACTCCGATGATGCCGATGGACTGCACGATTCCTCCTCGGGCAGCGGCGAGCCACTCCTTAACTCACCAGGCGTTGAAATCATCGCAGAGCCGCTTGACAAATTCAACACCGAAAGAGTTCACTGAAGCATGAATTAATCGGCGCGCACCGCCCGCCCCGCCGACCGAGACGCCCCACACCAACGGGAGTTGCCGCGATGACCGCCACCGACACAGCGACCGCCTCCGAGGCCCGCGCCGAGGCGACCCAGGCCCTGATCTCCGCGGGCCGCACCCTCTTCACCCGGCTCGGATACCGGCAGACCGCCTTCACGGAACTGGCCGCCGCGGCCGGCCTCGACGAGGACCGCGCGCGCGAACTCCTGCCCGACAAGGCCGCGGTGTTCGGCGCCCTCGTCGAACGGACCGTCAAGGTGGCCGGAATCCTTCGTCCCGCGGTGACCGAAGGCGTCGACGAGGATCTGCCCGTCCGCCTCGCCCGCACCTATCTGTCCCTGTGGGAGCCCGGCGAGGAGGACTCCCCGATGGTCGAGCTCTACCGGGTCGCACTCTCCGACCAGGAAGCTTCCCTGATCCTGCGCGACCGCGTCAGCAGGGCCCTGAACAGCCAGGTCGACCACGAGCTGCCCGGCGCCGGGGCCGAGCTGCGCACCGCGCTCTTCGGGGCGCAGCTCGGCGGAGTAGCCTTCGTGCGACACCTCATGAGGGTGGACTCCGTCGCCGCGGCGGACCTGGAGACGGTCGTCGAGACGATCGCACCGGGACTGCGGCAGACTCTGCTCGGGAGCGACACCACGCGATGACCACACCCCGGCCGCGTCGGTGAACACCACCCGGACCGGAGTCGTCGCGCACGCCAACGCCCGGACATGACCATGTACTTGCCGAGCGCTTCCTGTGGATGGAATCCCGGGGGACCGCCTGATAGGATAGTTTTCACTACTCAGTGAATTATTCGCTCACGGACCCCCCGAAGTGCAGTGATCCCATGACATCCAGGCGCACAGACGGTTCGCCCACCCCCGCCCGCAAGCCCGGCTCGCCTCGGCGGGCCGCCACCCCCGCAGCGAAGAAGCCGCGCCCGGTGCGTGCGCGCAGCGGGCGCCGGCCCGGTGACAGCGGCACGAGAGAACAGATCCTGGAGTCGGCGCTCCAGCTCTTCGCCGACCGCGGCTACGCCAGGACCACCATCCGCGCCATCGCGGAGGACGCCCAGGTGGACCCGGCGCTGGTGCACCACTTCTTCGACAACAAGGAAGGCGTGTTCGACGCCGCGGTGAACTCGCCGCTCAGCGTCTCCTCCGTCTTCGACGAGATGCCTCCCTCCGTGGAGGAGACGGGCACCTCGGAGGCCTCCTGGCTCGCCCGCGCGTACCTCACGTTCTGGGAGAACGAGGAGACCCGGCACGGCATGACCGCCATCTACCGGGCCGGTCTCGCCGACAGCGCCACCTCGGAGACGCTGCGCGCCCGTGTCGAGGCGAGCACCAAGAGCTGGGCGGCGAGTTCGGGCTACAAGGACCGGCCGGACGCGGAGACCCGCGCCGCCCTGGCCTCGGGCCACCTCGTCGGCCTGGCTCTCATGCGTTACGTGCTCAAGATCCACCCGCTGGCCTCGATGGACTTCGAGGAGTTCCTCGCCTGGGTCGTGCCGGCCCTGGAACAGCGCCTGTCCAGCGAGCTGGAGCCGCGCACGGCCCCGGCGCAGGACTGACGCGCCGCACGGAGCCGGGCCCCGGGCCCGGCTGTCACGTCGGACGCCCTCGCGGGCCCGGGTTCGGCGGCAGGCCCCGCAGGGCCGCCGGTCACCGCCGGGCCGGAAGGGCGTACGGGACGGTGCGTTCGGGGGACGGTGGTCGTGCGGCACGGCGGTGCGGGGGCCGCGCGTGACGCACGGGCCCGCCCTCGCCCGGGCGACGCAGGCGCCGGTACCGGCGCCTGCCGCGGGTGCGGATTCGGGCACGGGTACTGGTGCGGATGCGGGTGCGGGTGCGCACGGACGGCCGACGCGGTCGCGCGCCGTGGGAGTGCGATCGGTACGGTCACGGACCCGTGCGGGTGCGACCGGTACGGTCACGGACTCATGCGGGTGCGGGCGAGGCGGTCGAGGGCCATGGGCGTACGGCCGGTGCGATCGCCGAGCCGTGCGCACCGGGTCGGCGCGGTCACGGGAGTCGGGTCGAGGGTCGGGGCGAGGACCGGTGCGGTGTCCGCCTGTGCCTCGACGACCCTACGCACACAGTGATGTGACTGTGTGTCAGTCTTCGGGTGAGCGGCCGTCGGTGGCGCGCCGGCCCGGGGTCACTGCCAGGGTCGCCAGACGGCCCGGGCCGCGAACAGGGAGACACCGGGGCCGGCCGCGAGGACGAGCCCGTGATCTCCCTCGGCGGGCGACTTGACGAAGGTCCGTTCCAGGACGTCGAGGACCGAGACCGAGCCCACGTTGCCCAGCTCCCGCAGCGAGTCGCGGGCCAGGTCCACCATCGCGGGGTCGCAGCCGAGGCCGCCGGCGATCGCGTCCAGGATGCGGGGGCCACCGGTGTGCGAGACCACGAAACGCGGTACGGGGTCCGTGCCGGGCGGCGCGACGCGCTCCAGCCATTCGAGGATGCGCGGCATCGTGCCCTCGATCACGTTGCGCAGCTTCGGGGAGTTGTAGGCGTGCAGCCCGTCCCCCTCCGTACGGCTGCCGACCAGGTCGCGGCTGTCGGGGTGGAGGTACTCCCAGGAGTGGGTGAGCTCCATGCGGGGACCCTGGGCCTCGGGACGCACCACGCAGGCGCCGGCCGCGTCGCCGAACAACCCCTTGAGGATCATGCCGTCGAGGCCGGTGTCCCCGCGGTGCAGATAGTGGCTGAACACGTCGGCGCAGACCACCAGGACCGTGGCGCCCGGGTGGGCCGCCACCATGTCCATCGCCCGGACCAGCGCGAACACCCCACCACCGCACCCGACTTGGGTGACGGGTATGCGCCGCACCGAGGGGGGAAGGTCGAGCCGTTCCATCAGGAAGACGTCGAGCCCCGGCATGGTGTGACCGGTGGCGCTGAGGACGACCAGGCCGTCGATGTCGGCCGCGGTCAGGCCCGCCTCGACGAGGGCCCCGCGCGCGGCCTTCTCCGCCAGGTCCAGGCTGTCCTCCAGATGCCTGCGCGTACGCTCCGCGAGCGGCAGGGTGTCGTCGAACTGCTCCTCCAGCGGCCGGGTGTACCAGCGCGCGCGGACCGTGGTGGACCGGATGACCCGCCGGGCGACGGCGAGACCGGGATGGCCCTCGTACAGCTCCGTGATGCGGTCGAGCAGTTCGTCGGTGGTCACTTGATGGCGCGGCAACGTGACGACGGGCGCGGTGACGACGGACATGGGACCTCCAAGAGCTCTCGGACAGGTGCGAACTGAGAACGAGCCCGCTCAGGACGGGGCGGCCACGGCCCGGATCATCCGAGCGTGGTGCCGGCCACCGGTGCGTTCGACAGCTCTCGCCATGGAAGTCTGCGCACGCGAAACACCCCCCAGGTGTCGACCGTGCTCCCCCCGTTGGGAGCGCCGTACAGCGCGGATGGAATACGTCGAGCTCGATGGCGCATGACGTTCAGGAACATTGGTTCGCGGCGCTCCCCGCGAGCGCGCAGAGGACGGTGGGGGCGTCCGGGCACAGCCCGGAGCACGTCCGTCGGCGCTTCCCGAGGCCCCGTGCGGTGGGCCCGGCGGGTGAAGCCAACGTGACCGTACGCCAGCCGAGTTGATGCCAGCAAGCCCCTATTTCAACAAGCGTGGAATCCACAGGAAGACCGTCCCACCTTCAACTTTCCCCCTCTTCCACCCCCTCGGAGCGCATGACTTCAGGCCAGATATCAACAACCATTGAAATCATTGCATGTTGAGTTTACTCTCGGTTCCGTGCCCACCGTCCCCGCCCACAACGAGGAAGGGCTGACCGCCATGCACGCACCGGCGCACCACCGCGCGGACATCGACCCCTGGGTGGAGCGCGCGGCCTGCCGTGACACCGACCCCGAGACCTTCTTCCCGCCCGCCGGCGGCACGGACGAGGACCGGGAGAGCGTCGCCAAACAATGGTGCGCCGCCTGCCCGGTGGCCCGGCAGTGCCTGGACGAGGCGCTCCGCAACGGCGAGAGCACCGGCATCTGGGGCGGACTCAACGTCCGCGAACGCCGCGAACTGCTCCGCGTCGCCGCCACCCTCGGCACGATCAGCTCCGAACTCGCCGCGTTCCTCGCGAACGGCGGCCGGCGCATCGAGACGCACCCACGACAGCGGCCGGCTTACGTGTGGTTCCTGCGGCGCCGCGGCTGGAGTCCCCGGCGAATCGCCGGCGCGCTGGGACTGACCTTCGGCCAGGTCCAACAGGCCTGGCACACGGCCGAGTCGGCGTCCTTGTACATCCGGGTCCCCGAGGAGCGTGCCTCGGGCCCGGCTGCCCGCGGGCCGCGTACACGCAGAACCGGGGCGCTCGCCGCCGGCCGTGGCGGGGCGTCATGACCGCCCTCGCCCTCGACGGACCCCGCCACCTGGCGGGCCCGGTCACCACCGACGACGGTGCCGAGATCGCCGTCTACGCGCACGGCGATCCCCACGCGCCCGTCACCGTCCTGCTGTGCCACGGCTGGACGACGTCCGCCCGGGACTGGCGGCCGCACATCGACGCGCTGACCAGGCCCCGCCAGGGTTTCCCGGCGGTACGCGCGATCAGCTACGACCAGCGCGGCCACGGCCGCTCGACCCGCGGCGGCGCCGCGCTCGACATGGCGCTCCTCGGCCGGGACCTCGGCCGCGTGATCGAGGAGGCCGTCCGGGACGACTCCGGCGTCGTGGTCCTCGGCCACTCCATGGGCGGCATGGCCATCCAGCAGCTCGCCGCCCGGCAACCCGCCCTGTTCGGGGCGCGGGTGACCGCGGTGGGCCTGGTCTCCACCTGCCTGAACGAGGTGGCCGAGGGCCTGACCGTCCCGGCCGACCGGCCCGGGGCGGCCGTACGCCGGCTCACCCGGGCCCGGCAGCGGCTCGCGGACGGGCTGATGCGTTCACCGCGCTCGGCCAGGACCGTGCACCGGCTGCTCACCGGGCCGCTGTCGCACCCCAGTTCCGCGCCCCTGTGGCGGGCGGTGCTGGGAGCCGGGCCGCACACCGAGACGGTCCGCGAGGGGGCCCGCGCCTTCCGGGACATCCCCGCGATGGCCATCGCCGAGTTCTACGCCGCCCTGACCACACACGACTGCGCGGGCCGGCTCGGCGCGCTGGCCCGGGTGCCCGTACGCGTCCTGGTCGGCGCCCTGGACTGTGTCACCCCGCCCGCCCAGGCGCGACGGCTGGCCGCGGACATACCCGGAGCGGTGCTGCAGACCGTGCCGGGGCAGGGCCACGACCTGCCGTACGAACGGCCCGTGCTCGTCGTGGAGACCGTGCACGCACTGCTGCGCGAGATGTCCCGGAGTCTGCCGGGAGACCTCGCCCTGTCCGCCGCGGGCACCCGGTGAACCGCCCTCCGCACACCGGCCCGGCAGGTGAACCGGCTCTGCGCGCAGATGTTCTGACGGCCCGTCGTATCGTCGTCAAGGTGGGCTCCTCCTCGCTCACCACCGCCTCCGGAGGTCTCGACTCCGACCGGGTCGACGCCCTGGTGGACGTCCTCGCGCGGTCGCGGACGACCGACACCGAGGTCGTCCTCGTGTCCTCGGGCGCGATCGCCGCGGGACTCGCCCCGCTCGGCCTCACCGAGCGGCCCCGGGACCTGGCCAGGCAGCAGGCGGCGGCCTGTGTCGGCCAGGGCCTGCTGGTCGCCCGCTACACCGCCTCCTTCGCCCGCCACGGACTGCGTGTCGGCCAGGTCCTGCTGACCGCCGACGACATCAGCCGCCGCGCGCACTACCGCAACGCGTACCGCGCGCTGGCCCAGGTACTGACCATGGGTGCCGTTCCGGTCGTCAACGAGAACGACACGGTGGCCACCGCGGAGATCAAGTTCGGCGACAACGACCGGCTGGCCGCGCTCGTCGCCCATCTCGTCCGCGCCGACCTGCTGGTCCTGCTCTCCGACGTCGACGGCCTGTACGACGGAGACCCCCGCAGGCCCGGGTCACGGCGCCTGCGGGAGATCCGCGGCAACCAGGACCTCGTGGGCGTGGAGATCGGCAGCGCGGGCGGCTCAGGCGTCGGCACCGGGGGCATGGTGACCAAGGTGGAGGCGGCCCGCATCGCCACCGACGCGGGGATCCCCGTCGTCCTCACCGCCGCCCGGCACGCCGCGGACGCGCTCACCGGACGCGAGACCGGCACGTTCTTCCACCGCACCGGGGAGCGGTCCGCCGACCATCTGCTCTGGCTGGAGCACGCGAGCAGCCCGCGCGGCACGGTGCGGCTCACCCCGCCCGCGGCCCGGGCCGTCCTCCAGCGCCGCGGGCCGCTGCTCGCCGACGGCGTGACGCACGCCGACGGGGACTTCGTGGCCGGTGATCCGGTCGAGCTGCTCGACGAGAACGGACGGGTGGTGGCGCGCGGGCTGGCCGGTCTGGACGCCCGCGAACTGCCCCGGCTCCAGGGCCGTTCCTCGCGTGAGGTCGTCCACCAGGACGATCTGGTGCCGCTGGTACGGCCTGCGCCGTCCGGCGACGGGACACCTCCGCCCGCGCCGGCCCGCGTGCGCGTCCGTATCCGGACGGCGGCGGAGTACGCCCGCGCGGGCGCCGCACCCGACCGCTCCGGCGACTGAGCGGTCCCGCAGGCGCATACGTGTGTTCGTCGGCACGGCGGCCGAGCAGGCACGCACGGGGAACACACCCGACCGCACGGGTCGCCGAGCCACCCCGCACACGTATGCCGGCCCTCGTCCGCACAGCAGCCGGGTACGCCCCCCCCTGCGATCACACCCCACCACACCGGCGTCTGAGCCACCCTGCACACGTATACCGACCCTCTCCGCATAATCGCCGGGTACGCCCCCGTGGCGACCACACCCCACCACACCGGCGTCTGAGCCACCCCGCACACGTATCCCGACCCTCGTCCGCACGGCAGCCGAATACGCCCCCGGCCAACACACCCCCACCACACCGGCGCCTGAGCCACCCCGCACACGTATGCCCGCCCCGGCGGTACCCCGTCGTGCGCGATGAGCCGCACCCACGCGCCCCGACCGTGCGTCCTGCGGCCGGTGCAGGAGTGCCCTCCCGAACGCTCCTGAGTGACGGGCGGCTCACGTCCATGTCATGTGCTCCACGGCCCCGTCGAGGGCCCGGGGCCGGTGCACGGCGGAGCGGGCGGCGGTCGCCCCTCCCGGGGGTGACCACCGCCCGCTCCGGCCGGACACACGGGCCGCGCCCGCCTCCCGGTGCGGAGGCGGGCGCGGCTTCCCGCGTCGGGGCGCGCTAGTCGATGCCGCGCACGATGTGGAACTCGGCCGGGTCGTCGTCGACCCCGGCGAGCACCAGCCTCGGCCGTGGCGCCGGCAGCACGTGGCGTTCCCGGCGCGGCTGCTCCTCGTAGAGCAGCCGGCCCGCGGGTTCCGTCGCGGTGATGATGCGTACGTACATGACCGGACCTCCCGATCTAGGGCAGCGGGGCGGCGGCTCCGCCCCGGATGTGCCCGTCGCCCACGAGGACGTACTTGGTGGTGGTCAGCGCGGTCAGTCCCATCGGGCCGCGCGCGTGCAACTTCTGGGTGGAGATGCCGAGTTCGGTACCGAGTCCGATCTCGCCGCCGTCGGCGAAGCGGGTGGAGGCGTTGACCGCGACGACCGCCGTGTCCAGGGCCGCGACGAAGCGGCGCGCGGCGCCGTGGGAGTCGGTGACGATCGCCTCGGTGTGCCCGCTGCCGTGGCGCCGGATGTGGCGGACGGCCTCGTCGAGGGAACCGACGACGGCGGCGGCGAGGTCCAGGGAGAGGTATTCGCGCCCCCAGTCCTCCTCGGTGGCGGCCACCACCGACGGGTGGTGGGACCGTACTCGTTCGTCGCCGTGCACGGTCACCCCGTGGCCCGCGAGCGCGGACAGGGCCCGGGGCAGGAAGGCCGGCGCGACCTTCTCGTGGACGAGCAGCGACTCGGCGGCGTTGCAGACGGAGGGCCGCTGCGTCTTGGCGTCGAGCAGGATCGCCAGGGCCTTGTCCAGATCGGCGTGTTCGTCCACGTACACATGGCAGTTGCCCACGCCCGTCTCGATGACCGGAACCGCGGAGTCGCGCACGGTGGCCTGGATGAGGTCGTGGCCGCCACGCGGGACGAGGACGTCCACCAGGCCTCGCAGGGACATGAGTTCGCGGACGCTGTCGTGGGTCGTGCCGGGCACGAGCTGGACGGCGTCGGCGGGCACGGCGGTGCCGGCGAGGGCCTCCCGCATGGCGTGCACCAGGGCCGCGTTGGTGTGCCGGGCCGTGGAAGAGCCGCGCAGGAGGGCCGCGTTGCCGCTCTTGAGGCAGAGCAGCGCGGCGTCGACGGTCACGTTCGGGCGCCCCTCGTAGATCACGCCGACGACTCCGAGGGGTACCCGTACGCGTCGTACCTCCAGGCCGTTGGGCATGACGGAGCCGCTCGCGGTCCCGCCGACCGGGTCGGGCCCGGCCGCCAGTGCGTCCGCCGTCCGCGCCAGGCCGGCGAGCTGCCGCTCGGTGACCGTGAGGCGGTCCAGCACGGTCACGGACCGCCCGGCCTCGCCGGCCTCCCGCACGTCCTGCCGGTTCGCGGCGAGGATCCACGGGGCCCGCGCGGTCAGGGCGCGGGCCACGGCGGTGAGCGCGGCGTTCCGTTCCGCTCCCGTGGTGGTGGCCAGCCGGGTGGCGGCGGCCCGGGCGGCCACGGCGGCCTCACGGACGGTGGCCGCACCCGGGCTGGTCGCGCCCGAGGACGTCGTCCCCGGAGGCATCGTGTCCTGCGTCGTCGCGCTCGGGGTCCTCGTGCCCGGCGTCGTCGTGCCCGGAGGCATCGTGCCCGGCGTCGTCGTGCCCGGAGGCGTCGTGTCCGGAGGCGTCGTGTCCTGCGTCGTCGCGCTCGGCGTCCTCGTGCCCGGCGTCGTGTCCGGTGTCGCGTCCGCGGTCGCCCGGCCCGGCCCCGTCGTACCGGTGCCTCCCCCGGTGCCGACGGCGGTCACCGTTCCGCTCCGTCCTGTGTCGCGGTGTCGGCGGTGGCCGCGGATTCGCCGGGCGCGGGGCCGCCGAGGGCCCAGGCCACGTCGGCGCAGCCGGTCAGTTCGGCCAGCATGGCCCATCCGAGGGCGTCGGCGGCGCTGTGGTCGGAGTCCTGGCTCGTCATGTACTTCCTCCTCGGGGCGGGCCGTCAGCCGTAGACCCGGAATCCGGCGCCGGACTTGCGGCCCGCACGGCCGGCGGCCACCAGGTGCCCCAGCAGGGGTGCGGGGAGGGTCCGGGGGTGCCGGTCGGCGTCGTGCAGGACCCGCTGGATGCTCAGCGAGATGTCCAGGCCGATGATGTCGAGCAGTTCGAAGGGGCCGAGCGGATAGCCGCAGCCCCGCTTCATCACCTCGTCTATCTCGTCGGCGGTGGCGTAGTGACTCTCCGTCAGCCGCACCGCGCCGTTCAGGTAGGGGAACAGCAGCGCGTTGACGATGAAGCCGGGCCGGTCCATGCACTGGACCGGGTGCTTGCCGAGCCGGCCGCACAACTCCCGTGCCGCGTCGACGTGTCGGGGCGCCGTCTCCAGCGACGGGATCACCTCGACGAGCCGCATGAGGGGCGCGGGGTTGAAGAAGTGCAGCCCGATCACGTCCTCGGGACGTCCGGAGGCCAGACCGCACTCGATCACGGGAAGGCTGGAGGTGGTGGTGGCGAGCAGGGCGCCCGGCCGGCAGAGGCGGCCCAGTTCGGCGAACAGCTGCTTCTTGACCTCCAGGTCCTCGGCGATGGCCTCGACGACCAGGTCGCAGTCGGCCAGTCGGGTCCGGTCGCCGACGGGGGTCAGCCGCTCCAGGGCGGCCTCCCTCTCGGCCTCGGTCAGCTTTCCGCGGCGCACGGCCCGTGCCGTCGAGGCGGCGACGGCCTCCCGGGCGGTCCTGGCGCGTGCGTCGGTGCGGCCGACGAGCACGGTGGTGATCCCGCTCTTGGCGAAGACCTCGGCGATGCCGGTGGCCATGGTGCCGGTGCCGACGACGCCGACGGTGCGCAGGGCGTGGTCCGCGGGCGGGCCGACGGGTGCGGGCGGTGCGGCGGCGTCGACGGGTTGCCGGTAGTCGTAGAAGCCGCGTCCGGACTTGCGGCCGAGCAGGCCCGCCAGTGCCATGTGCCGCAGTCTGCGGGCGGGCTGCAGCGACGGCTCGGCCGTGCGGGCGGACAGCACGTCGAGGATGTCGCAGGCGGTGTCCGTGCCGATGACGTCGAGGAGTTCGAGCGGTCCGAGGGGCAGTCCGCAGCCGTGGCGCATCGCCGCGTCGATGTCGTCGCGGCCGGCGAGCCGCTGGTCGTACATCGTGACGGCCTGGTTGAGGAAGCCGAACAGGAGCGCGGTGGAGATGAGGCCGGGCCGGTCGCCCACGGTGACCCGGCCCAGGCCGATGCCGTCGACGAGGTCGCGGACCCGCGTGAGGGCGCTGTCGTCGGTCATCACCGTGCGGCCGATCTCGGCGAGGCCGGCCGTCGGCAGCGCGAGATGGAGGCCGACGAGTCGTCCGGGACGTCCGGAGGCCGCCGCGAGGTCGGTGAGCGAGAGGGCCGCCGCGGTGCTGGCCAGCACGGTCCCGGGCGGGCAGGCCCGGTCGAGGGCGCGCAGTACCTCGGCCTTGGCGTCGCGGCGTTCGGGGACCGCCTCCAGCACCGTGGCGGCGGGGGCGAGTTCGTCCCAGCGGTCGACGAGGCGGATGCGTCCGCGCGCCTCGGGGGTCGCGTCGAGGAGCCGTGACAGCCGCTCCTTCGTGCGCGCACCGGGGTCGAGGACGAGGACGGGGTGGCCGGCCGCCGCGGCCCGGGCGGCGATCGCGCCGCCGATGGTGCCGAGGCCGACGACGCCGAGGGTGTCGTGCCGGGCGCTCATGCGGCGACCTCAGTCAGTACGGGCGCCGTGGTCCCGGGCGGCGGGGTGCGGAAGCGGTTGATGGCACGCTCGTGGAGTGCCCGGAATTCGGGAGCGGTGACACCGAGTCCCTCGGCGGGGGCGAGGCAGCGCACTCCGACCTTGCCGTGGTGCTCGTTGCGGTGGATGGACTGGACGGCCCGGGCCACCTCGTCGAGCGCGTACGTCCGGGACAGCGTGGGATGGATCCTGCCCTTGGTGACGAGCCGGTTGGCCTCCCAGGCCTCGCGGTAGTTGGCGCAGTGCGAGCCGATGATCCGCTTGAGGCTCATCCACAGGTAGCGGTTGTCGTACTCGTGGGTGTAGCCGGCGGTGGACGCGCAGGTGACGATGGTGCCGCCCTTGCGGGTGACGTAGACCGAGGCGCCGAAGGTCTCACGGCCGGGGTGCTCGAAGACGATGTCGACGTCCTCGCCGCCGGTCAGCTCGCGGATGCGCTTGCCGAAGCGCTTCCACTCCTTCGGGTCCTGGGTGTGCGGGTCCCGCCAGAAGCGGTAGCCCTCCTCCTTGCGGTCGATGATCAGTTCGGCGCCCATGTCCCGGGCGAGCGCGGCCTTTTCGGGGGAGGAGACCACGCAGATGGGGTGGGCGCCGCCGGCCAGGGCGAGCTGGGTGGCGTACGAGCCGAGTCCGCCGACGGCGCCCCAGATGAGGACGTTGTCGCCCTGCTTCATGCCGGCGCCGTTCGGGGTGACGAGCTGGCGGTAGGCGGTGGAGTTGACCAGGCCGGGCGAGGCCGCCTCCTCCCAGGTGAGGTGTTCGGCCTTCGGGAGCAGCTGGGTGGCCTTGACGAGGGCGAGTTCGGCGAGTCCGCCGTAGTTGGTCTCGAAGCCCCAGATGCGCTGCTCGGGATCGAGCATGGGGTCGCCGTGGCCCTCGGCGTCCTCCAGTTCGACGGAGACGCAGTGCGCGACGACGCGGTCGCCGGTGCTCCAACGCCGCACCCCAGGGCCGCACTTGAGGACCACTCCGGCGAGGTCGGACCCGATGACGTGGTACGGCTGGTCGTGCCGGGCCGCCAGGCCGCCGAGACGCGCGTAGCGCTCCAGGAAGGCGAAGGTGGGGACCGGCGAGAACAGGGCGCTCCAGACGGTGTTGTAGTTCACGGCGCTGGCCATGACGGCCACCAGCACCTCACCCGGTCCCGGGGCGGGGGTCGGCACGTCCTGGATGTGGAGGGAGTCGGCGGGGCGCCGGTCGCGCAGTTCCACCCCCTCGAACATGCCGGCCTCCTCCTTGTGGAGGACGGCCGCCCGGAAGGACTCGGGGACTCCCAGGGCCGCCAGATCGGCCGGCGCCGAGTCCGGGGACTCGATCACCTCCACCAGTTCGCGCATGGTCAGGCACCACCTTCCGCGGTTCACACTCGACAAGAACTCAACAACTAGTGAACTCAACAAGTAGGGAGTTTTGCATGAAGCGGAGACCCGGGCAAGCCCCGATCCCTTTGCCCGGCACGGCTCTTGACTTCACGACGGACATCGCATCGACGCCTCTTGTGTGCGCACGGCGCCGCGTGCAAAACTCATCATCAGTTGAGTTCAACGGGCAGTGAATTAAGTTCAAAACGAGACCATTTCCGATGCCGGAGGACATGCCGTGACGCATCCGCACGCCGCCGAAGCACTGCAAGCCACCGCCATCGCCGGCATCGCCGTCATCCTGATCGCGGGTACGGCCCTCGCGCATGCCGCACGACGCATACGCCAGCCCGCGGTGATCGGCGAGATCACCGCGGGCATCCTGCTGGGGCCCAGCCTGCTGGGACTGCTGCCCGGCGACCCGACGGACCGTCTGTTCCCGGACGAAGTACGGCCGTTACTGTCGATGGTCGCCCAGATCGGCCTGCTCCTCTTCATGTTCACCGTGGGCTGGGAGCTGGACTGGACGACGATGCGGCGCAGGAAGAGCTCCGTCGCCGGGGTGACCGCGGGCAGCATCCTCGCCCCGATGCTCCTCGGTCTCGGCGTCGCCGCGCTGATCTACCACAACCACGCGCACGTCAACGGCGAGAAGGTGCCCTTCAGTTCGTTCGCCCTCTATCTGGGCGTCAGCATGTCGATCACCGCGTTCCCGGTGCTCGCCCGCATCCTCAAGGACAACAACCTCAGCCGCACGAAGATCGGGGCGCTCGCACTGACCAGCGCGGCCTTCGGCGACGTCCTCGCCTGGTGCCTGCTGGCCGGGGTCGTCGCCATCGTCACCGCCTCCGGCCCCTCCGGATTCACCGACACCCTCTGGATGTCCGCGGGCTACGGCGCCGCGATGATCGCCGTCGTCCGCCCGCTGCTCGCCCGGGCCGTCGCCTGGACCTCCCGGCGCGGCACCGGCCTGTATCTGGCGACCCTGGTCACGGCGGGCATCCTGCTGTCCGCGTACACGACGTCGAAGATCGGCATCCACCCCATCTTCGGCGCCTTCGCCTTCGGTCTGGTCATGCCCCGCAGGCCCACGGCGCTGCTGGAGGAGAAGATGCTCCGCCCCATCCAGCACGCCGGTGAACTCATGCTGCCCGTCTACTTCATCGTCACCGGACTCTCCGTCGACGTCGCCGGCATGTCGCTCACCGCCTGGGGCGAGCTCGGTCTCATCCTCGCCGCCGCCATCGTCGGCAAACTGTTCGGCGCCGGACTCCCCGCCAAGTCCTTCGGGCTCACCTGGCGGGAGTCGACGGGCGTCGGCGTCCTGATGAACACCCGCGGCCTGACCGAACTGATCATCCTCGGCGTCGGGCTCAGCCTGGGCGTGCTCGACCAGACCCTGTTCACCGAGATGGTCCTGATGGCGCTGATCACCACGGCCATGACCGGTCCCCTCCTCCCCTTCGTCCTCCCCCGTTCCCGGATGGACCTCGTCGCCGGCCCGGCCAAGGCCTCCCCGCTGGTCCGGATCCCCGGTCCGGTCGACGAGCAGGCATCCGACCTGGCCGGATGACCGGGCGCGGCCCGGATCACCGGGCCGTCCCGCCGGCCGGGCTCCGCGCGCCCGGTTCCCGGGCGGGTCCGCCCTGCCCGCGCCCGGCCCTGCCCGCGGACCGGCGCCCGCCCGTCCCCGGAGCCGACGGCCGGCACGGCCGCGACGCGCGACACCACCCCCCTTCGTCGCTCGGCACCCGCAGGAGAGGCGACGCACAGACAAGGAGATGGCCCAGGTGCACCCCGTCATCAGCACTCTTTCCCGCGTCTTCGACATGCCGTCGGAGTTCATCGGCGACGAGATGCAGCTCCGCGCCGTGGCCAGCTGGGACGATCTCACCGCAGTGGAACTCCAGGTCCACCTGGAACACGAGCTGGGCACCACCCTCGACGACCACCTCATCGAACACATCGACTCGGTGGGCCAGTTGCGCGCCTTCTACGACGAACGGCTCGCCGAACTCTCGTACGTCAAGGCCCCGTCGGACGCCTCCGCCATCGCACCCGCCCTGCCCGGCCCCGTGCCGCCCGCCGTCGTGCAGGAGCTCACCGACATCTCCGACGTGGTCGTCGGCGAGACGGGCATCTCCGAGGTCGATCCGGTCCGCGGCAGACTCGCCTACCGGGGCTATCCCATCGAGGAACTGATCGGCCGGGTCACCTTCGAGGAGGTCGTGCACCTGCTGATCCGCGGCTGGCTGCCGGACGCCGAGGAACTGAGCGCCTTCAGGGCCCGGCTCGCCGCCGCCCGTGAGCTGCCGCCCATGGTCGCCACGAACCTGGTGCTCAACGCCAGCTCCAGCACCTCGTCGGTGCTGCGCACCGCGGTCCCCGCGCTGGGCGTCGCCGCGGAGGCGAACGCCGACCCGGCCGCCCACATCGACCTGCGCGAGCGCCTGGTCGCCCGCATTCCGACGATCTTCGCGACCCAGCAGGCGGCCCGCGCCGGACGGCGGCTGCCGAAACCGGCGCCGGAGCTGTCGCACGCCGAGAACATCCTCTACATGCTCGGGCTGCCGCACGACCCGGAGCGGGTACGGCTGGTCGACCTCTGCCTGATCCTCCAGGCCGAACACGGCTGCAACGCCTCGGCGTTCGCCGCCCGTGTCGCGGCCGGCACCGGCGCCGACACGTTCGCGACCATCACCGTCGCGCTCGCCACGTTCACCGGGCCGCTGCACGGCGGCGCCGCCCACCAGGTGATCGACCTGGCCCGCGAGGACGGCAGCCCGGACACCGCCGCCGCGTATCTGCGCGGGCGGGCCGACCAGGCGTCCGCCACCCGAACCCGGCCCGTGGCGCCCGCCGAGGAGGACCCCCGGGTCAGGCCGCTGCGCGACGCCGCCCGGCGCTTCAACGCGGGCCCCGGCAGCGACCGCCTCCTGCGGGTGCTGGACGCCGTACGGGCCGCGGCCCACCCGTCCAAGGGGCCCCGCCCCTATCTGACCGTCGACTGCTACGCGGCCGCGATCTACCACCTGCTGGGCATGCCTTCCGACCTGTTCGTGCCGATGTTCGCGGCGGCCCGGGTGCCCGGCTGGCTCGCCCACGTCGAGGAGCAGCGCGCCCGCCAGGGACGCATCCATCCACGGCTGCGCTACGTGGGCCCGCGCAACCTGCGCCACTCCCCCGAGCAGAACTGACCAGCATCCGATGAGGGAGGGCGCCCCCTTCCCCGTACCCCAGGAGCAGATGTGGAGTTCGGCTGGAACGAGGGCCAACAGGCCCGCTACGACGAGGTACTGGAGGCGACGCGGGCGGCCTTCCCCGCGCCGCCCGGCGCGGGCCACGGCCTCTACACCCGCAAGGACTGGCTCCGGCTCGGCGAGATCGGCATGCTCGGGTCCTGCCTGCCCGAGGAGTTCGGCGGGCAGGGGCTCGGCGCGCTCGACACCGCTCGCGTCGTCGAGGCCGTGGGACGCGGCTGCGCGGACACCGGCCTGGTGTTCGGTGCGGCGGCGCACACCTTCGCCTGCGCCGTACCGATCGAGCGGTTCGGCAGCGACGCCGTACGCCGCCGGCTGCTGCCCGAACTGGCCGCGGGCCGGCTGATCGCGGGCAACGCGATGACGGAGCCGGAGGCCGGATCCGACTCCTCGCGGCTCGCGATGACCGCGACCCCCACCGACGGCGGGTTCGTCCTCAACGGCACGAAGAGCTTCGTCTCCAACGGACCGGCCGCCGACGTGTTCGTCACGTACGCGACGGTCAACCCCAAGGCCGGCTTCCTCGGCGTCACGGGTCTGGTCGTCGACCGGGACACGCCTGGCGTCGTCGTCGGCAAGCCCTACGAGAAGATGGGCATGCACTCCTGCCCCGCCGGAGCGGTCACCTTCGAGGACTGCTTCGTGCCCGAGGAACAGGTGCTCGGCGGCGCCGGTGCCGGCGCGGCGATCTTCCAGCACTCCATGGGCTGGGAACGCGCCTGCCTCTTCGCCCTGTACATCGGCCTGCTCGACCGGCTCCTCGACCAGTGCGTCACGCACGCCCGCGAACGCCGTCAGTTCGGCCGCAGGATCGGCGACTTCCAGTCGGTGTCCAACCGGATCGCCGACATGAAGGTGCGCCTGGAGAGCGCCCGGCTGCTGCTGTACCGCGCCTGCTGGTCGATGGACCGGAAGGACCCGTCCGTGCTGCACATCGCCCTGTCGAAGCTGGCCGTGTCCGAAGGCGTCCTGGCCTCCGCCGCCGACGCGGTCCGGGTCTTCGGCGGCCGCGGCTATCTGCGCGAGGACGGCATCGAGGCCGCGCTGCGCGACGCCGTGCCCAGCACGATCTTCTCCGGAACCTCGGACATCCAGCGTCAGTTGATAGCGAAGGAGATAGGACTGTGAGGCTCCACCAGCTCGTCATCGACTCGGCCCGGCGCGCCCCGGACGCCCCGGCCGTGCGCTCCTCCCAGGGGGTGTTCAGCTACCGCGAGCTGGACGACCTCGCCGACCGGTACGCGGCGGCACTGCACCGTCGCGGGGTACGCCCCGGCGACCGCGTCGTGCTGTGGACCCACAAGACCCTCGACGCCATCGCCCTCATGCAGGGCGCGCTGCGCATCGGCGCGATCTACGCGCCGGTCAGCGCCAACAACCCGGCCGCCCGGGTCCGGCGGATCGCGGAGGGCTGCACCCCGGCCCTGGTGGTGGCCGACGCGGACGGGATCCGCCGCGCGGCGGACACCGGCTGGGACGAGGCCCTGCCGATCGCCTCCTTCGCCGAGGTGCGTGCGGAGGCACCGCCCGAGGAAGCTCCGCCGCCGTACGAGAACGAACCCGACGAGCCCGCGTACATCCTCTACACCTCGGGCTCCACCGGCGACCCCAAGGGCGTCTGCATCAGCCACCGCAACGCCCTCGCGTTCGTCGAATGGGCCGCCGGCGAGGTCGGCGTGACCGCGGATGACCGGCTCTCCAACCACGCGCCGTTCAACTTCGACCTGTCGGTCTTCGACCTGTACGCCACCTTCCTGGCCGGCGCGTCCGTGGTCCTGGTGCCCGAGGGCCTCGCCTACGACCCGGCCCAGCTCGGCGCGCTGCTGCGCCGCGAGCGGATCACCGTCTGGTACTCCGTGCCGTCCGCGCTCGTCCTGATGATGCAGCGCGGCGAACTGCTCACCGGCGAGCCGCCGCAGGATCTGCGGGTGTGCGTCTTCGCCGGGGAGCCGTTCCCGATCCAGCAGGTCCACGAGCTGCGCAAGGCGTGGCCGGACGTGCGGATGCTGAACTGGTACGGGCCGACCGAGACGAACGTCTGCACCAGTTACGAGGTCACCGACCGCGACCTGGGCAGCACCCGTCCGCTGCCCATCGGCACCGCCGTCAGCGGCGACCGTATCCGGATCCATCCGCCGCGCGAGCGTGAGGGCGAGATCGTGGTCAGCGGCCCCACGGTCATGCTCGGCTACTGGGGCCAGGAGCCGCAGAAGGGCCCGTACTTCACCGGCGACATCGGCCGGATGGGGCCCGACGGCATGCTGGAGTACGTGGGCCGCCGCGACCACATGGTCAAGGTGCGCGGGCATCGCATCGAGCTCGGCGACATCGAGGCCGTCGTCGCCGCCAACCCCAAGGTCGCCACCGCGGCGTGCGTCGTGGTGGGCGAGGGCCTGGACGCGAAGATCCACGCGGTGGTGGTGGCGGAGGGGCCGCAGGGACCCGGCCTGCTGGAGATCAAGCGCGACTGCGCCGACCGGCTGCCGCTGTACATGGTGGTCGACGCCGTGCACTGCCTGCCCGAACTCCCCCTGACCGGCAATGGCAAGACGGACCGTCAGGCACTGCTCAGGCAGATCACCTCGCTCGACGCCCGGTGATCCCCGATGCCCGACGCACGGCACCGTCCGACGACCGCCACCCGGTGAACCCCGATGAGCTCCGCGGCCCTGACCCGCCTCGGCCTCAGAGACGAGGACCTGCCCATGTCTGAACGACTCAGCACTTCCGATCCCCTGCCGGACCAGGTGGACCTGCACACCTTCCGTTCGGTGATGGGCTCACTGCCGACCGGGGTGAGCGTCGTCACCAGCCTCACCGCCGACGGCGAACCGCGCGGTCTGACCTGCAGCGCGGTCTGCAGCGTGTCGGCCTCGCCGCCGCTGCTCCTGGTCTGTGTGAAACAGCCCAGCGCGACCCTCCAGGCGATCCACGACAGCTCGGTGTTCGCGGTGAACTTCCTGTCCGCGGGCATGACCGAGACGGCCCGCACCTTCGCGTCACCGGTGCCCGAGCGGTTCGAGGGCGTCGGGTGGACGCCGGGCAAACGCACCGAGGCGCCGGTGCTCGACGACACCGTGGCGTTCGCCGAGTGCATTCTGACGAGCAGTCATCTGGCGGGCGACCACCAGGTGCTGATCGGCCGCCTGGTGCACGGCGACGTCTCGGCCACGCACACGCCGCTGACGTACTGGCGGGCCCAGTTCTCCGAACTCCAGGCCCACTCCGCCGCCTGAACCGGCTCCTTCCACCGCCGCCGGCCCTCCCCCCGCACAGCGGGGCGAGGGCCGGCGGCGTGCCGTGCGGCGGCCGTGTCCCGCCACGTCGTCCGGCCGTCGCCTCGGGGTCTCGTCGGCCCGGCCTATGTGGCCCCCCGGCGGCCGAAGGCCCGGCGGAGCACACCACCGCCCCCGGGCGGCGGGCACCCGGGGGCGGTCCGGCCGTCAGTGCGTCGTGCCGGTGCGCGGCAGGGTCCGCAGCACACCCGCGACGTACGCGTGGAACGCCGGGTCGTCGAGGATGAAGTGATTGCCGGGCAGCCACTCGATGGCGACGTCACCGGCCCCGTGGTGCTCCCAGTCGCGCAGTCCCGCGTCGTCGACCATCGGATCGTCGACGCCCGCGCACACCCACAGCGGGCACTCGAGCGGCGGTCCGGGCAGGGGTGTGTACGTCTCCGAGATGGTGAAGTCGGCGCGCAGCACCGGTGTGAACAGCTTGATCAGCTCGGGGTGCTCGAAGAGCTGCGGCGGGGTTCCGCCGAGTCGGCGTACGGATTCCAGGAAGGCCGGGGCCGACAGTGTGTGCAGATCGGGCAGGATGCGCCGGGCCGTGGGGCCGTTGCGGCCGACCACGACGACTCCGGCCGGGGGGCGGCCCAGGGCGCTCCAGTAGCGGCCCGCCTCGTAGGCGAACGCCGCGCCCATGCTGTGCCCGAGGAGCACGTACTGCCCGGTGGTGTGCGGTGCGGAGCTGCGGATGAGGTCCTCGAAGACCGCGCCGAAGTCGTCGCGCACCGGTTCGGCCATCCGGCCGCCGTGGCCGGGCAGTTCCAGCAGGGCCGTCCGCGCCGCCCGCGGCAGCGCCGCCTCCAGGCCGGCGAAGGCCCGTGCGGCGCCGCCGGCGTGCGGCAGGCACAGCAGTGTGGGGAGGTCCTGGGTGGCGTCCTCGGCCACGGCGCCGGTGTCCGGGCCGGGGGTGCTCAGCTGCGGCATGACGGGGTCTCCTTCGTGGGGTGGGAGCCGGTGGCCGGACGCGGCCGGTCACCGGACTCCGAAGGGCTCGCCGGCCGCGAGGGCCAGGCGCGCACTGCGGGCTCCGGAGCTCCGGGCGGCGCCGCGGACGCGGACCGGGCGGCCCCGCCCGAGGAACCGTGCGCAGAGCGGGCGCCGGCCGAGGAGGCAGGCAGGGATCGGGCGCCGGCCCCCGGAGGACCCGGCCGGAAAGGGGGGCGGGGCCGCTCGCCCGGTTCGAGGGCGAAGAGCCGGACGGTCCTGCCTCCGCCCGCCACGGCCACGGCGGCCCTGAACTCGGAGCCCACGTCGACGAGCCGGAGGTTCCACACACGTGCGGCGGAGCCGGGCGCGGCGTGCACCCGGACGGGTCCCTCGCGCCGTGCGCCCGGGTCGACCCGTACGGCGGTGAGATCGCCCGCCAGCCCGCTGCCGAGGGCCTTGAGGACGGCTTCCTTGCACGCCCAGTGGGTGAACAGACCACTGTTCAGGGGGCCTTCGCGGTCGGCGGGCCAGCGCTCGGCCTCCTCGTCGCAGAGCACCTGACGGCGCAGTCCGGCGGGGTCCCGGAGCGGTCTGATCCGTTCGACGTCGACGCCGACGGGGCCGTCGCGGCTGACCGCCACCAGGGACACGCCTTCGGTGTGCGCCAGGCTGACCCGCAGGCCCGGGTCGCCGGCCACATGGGGCTTGCCCAGCCGGCCCCGCACGAAGGCGACCTCGGACGGATACCGGCCCGCGTAGGCGGCGGTCACCGAGCGCAGCGCGGCGTGCGCCGAGGCGTGGAGCGCGCGTTGCGAGGGCACCATCGTGCGCCAGCGTCGCAACTCCTTGCGCGAGAGCAGGGCCAGACAGCGCCAGAGCGCCTTCTCGTCCCCGGGGCCGGGCTCCCGCACCGCCCAGACATGGACTTCTCCGGCGGGCGGTCCGAGCCTGCGCGCGGTCGTGGTCCGGGTCATCAGTTGGGTCATCGCATCTCCAACCAGTCGGTCATCACTGTCCGTTGGCCTCTTGACGATGAACTCAACACTAGTAGAGTTCACCAGGAAATGACATCATCAGGTGTTGAAATCAACGGGCGTTGAACTCCATTGGGTCCCCCGTTGAACCCCGGCGGGACCACCCGCCCCTCAACGCATCTCCAGGAGGTACGGCGTGGCCAGTGACCGCGACGAACTGATCGACCAGCTCACCGAGTTCATCCAGGAGCGGCTGCTCGCGGAGCCCGACGCCAAGGGCATCGCCCCGGACACCCCGCTGCTCGAGTGGGGCATCCTCACCTCGATCAACACCGCTCAGCTGCTCACCTTCATCCGGGACGAGCTGGGGACGAACATCCCGCCGACCGAGCTGACCGGCACGAACTTCCAGAACCTGGACAGCATCACGGACCTGCTGCTGTCCCTGCGCACGCCCGCTCACTGATCCAGGGCCTGCCCGACGGGCCCTCGCGGCCACGGCACAGCGCCACCCACCCGAATTCGCGACAGGAGATCACGTTGTCCGAGACATCGGCGAACTACGACTACGACATCGGCATCATCGGCGGCGGGCCGGCCGGCTCCACCGTCGCCTCCTACCTCGCCAAGGAGGGGCTGTCCGTGGTGGTCTTCGAATCGGAGACCTTTCCGCGCGACCACGTCGGCGAGTCGCTGGTCCCGGCCACGACTCCGGTGCTCATCGAGACCGGCGCCATGGAGAAGGTCGAGGCCGCGGGCTTCCCCAAGAAGTACGGTGCCGCCTGGACCTCCGCGGAGGACCGGGACATCGACCACATGGGCTTCCAGGGCCTGGACCACGACTTCCGCGCCGCCGAGGTCCTGTTCAGCGAGCGGGACCAGGCGGGCGTGGACCGGGACCACACCTTCCACGTGGACCGCAGCAAGTTCGACCAGATCCTGCTCCAGCACGCGGAGAGCCTGGGCGCGAAGGTCTACCACGGCGTACGCGTGAACCGGGTCGACTTCACCGACCGGGACCGCCCCGTCATCCAGGCGAAGGTCGGCAGCCAGCCGGTCGGCGTCCCCGTCCGCATGGTCATCGACGCGAGCGGCCGGCGCACCATGATGGGCAGCCAGCTCAAGGTCAAGGAGCCGGACCCGGTCTTCAACCAGTACGCGGTGCACACCTGGTTCGACGACTTCGACCGCAAGGCCCTCGCGGTCAACAAGGACCAGGCGGACTACATCTTCATCCACTTCCTCCCGCTGGAGGACACCTGGGTCTGGCAGATCCCGATCACCGACACCATCACGTCCATAGGTGTCGTGACCCAGAAGGCCCGGTTCAAGGAGGCCAAGAACGACCTGGAGACCTTCTTCTGGGACACCATCGGGAGCCGTCCCGCCCTCCAGGACGCGCTGAAGAACGCCAAGCGGGTCAAGGAGTTCAAGGCCGAGGGCGACTACAGCTACGCGCTCACCAAGATCGCCGACGACTCCCTCGTGATGATCGGCGACGCGGCCCGGTTCGTCGACCCGATCTTCTCCAGCGGTGTCAGCGTCGCGCTCAACAGCGCCCGCCTCGCCGCCGCCGACATCATCGCGGCGCACAAGGCCGGCGACTTCCGCAAGGAGCGCTTCGACGGCTACGTCAACACGCTCCGCGGCGCGGTCAACAACTGGTACGAGTTCATCTCGATCTACTACCGCCTCAACATCCTCTTCACGGCGTTCGTCCAGGACCCGCGCTACCGCCTCGACGTCCTCAAGATGCTCCAGGGCGACGTGTACGACGGCGAGCCCAAGGCCCTCGCCGCGATGCGGGAGATCGTCGAGGCCGTCGAGAACGACCCCACGCACCTCTGGCACAAGTACCTGGGGACGCTCAAGGCGCCGTCCGCGGCGGCCAAGTTCTAAGGGCCTCGGGGACGTCCCGGCGCACACCGGGCACCAGGGAGCCGCACCGGCACCTCCCCGCCGGCGCTCCACGGGTCCGCCGGGTCCGGTACCGGCGGACCCGGGCCCGACCGGCCCCGTCCCGGCCGGCAGGCACCACGGCAGCCGACCGCTGCCGGGCACGACCCGGGTGGCGTGGACGCCCCTCCCGCCACCCGGCCCCGGACCTCGTCCGCACCCACTGTCCGCCGCACTCCCGGAGGGGGATCAGCCATGCCCGCCCGCAACGGAATCACCACCGATCCGGCCATAGCCCTTGTCGGCATCGGGTGCCGTTACCCGGGCGGGGTGGACGGTCCCGAGGCCTTCTGGCACGTCCTGCGGGACGGCGTCGACGTCATCGGGGAGATCCCGCCCGAACGCTGGGGACCCGAGTACATCAGTGAGGACGGGTCCGCGCCGGGCACCGGCTACTGCCGCTACGCGGGAGTGCTGCCGGGGCTCGACCGGTTCGACGCCGACTTCTTCGGCATCTCGTTCCGCGAGGCACGCGAGATGGACCCGCAACAGCGGCTCCTGCTCGAAGTCTCCTGGGAGGCCCTGGAGCACGCGGGGCTCACCAAGCCGCAGCTCGCCGGCTCCCGCACCGGCGTCTTCTTCGGCATGCTCGGCATGGACTACACGCTGCTGCACTCCAAGACGCGCGGTGTGAAGGCCATCGACCCGTACTACGCGAGCGGCAAGGAGTTCAGCTTCGCGCCGGGCCGCGTCGCCTACACGCTGGGGCTGCACGGGCCGGCGCTCGCCGTGAACACCGCCTGCTCCTCGTCCCTGGTGGCCGTGCACCTGGCCTGCCGGGCGCTCGCGAGCGGCGAGGCGGACACGGCGCTCGCCGGCGGTGTGAACGTCCTCGCCGCCCCCGAACTGTCCATCTTCATGAGCAAGGTGCAGGCCCTGTCGCCCACCGGACGGTGCAAGCCGTTCGCCGCCGACGCGGACGGCATCGTCCGCGGCGAGGGCTGCGGCGTCGTCGTGCTCAAGCGGCTCGACGACGCCCTCGCCGACGGCGACCGGGTGCTCGCGGTCATCCGGGGCAGCGCCTTCAACCACGACGGCCGCAGCGCCGGCCTGACCGTGCCCAACGCCTCCGCGCAGGAGGCGCTGCTGCGGGAGGCGCTGCTGCGCGCGGACGCCACCCCGGACGAGGTCGCCTTCGTCGAGGCCCACGGCACGGGCACACCGCTCGGCGACCCGATCGAGGCCTTCGCCCTGTCCGAGGTGTTCGGGCCCGGCCGCGACCCCGCCCGCAAGCTCCACATCGGCTCGCACAAGGCCAACTTCGGGCACACCGACGCGGCCGCCGGAGTGGCCGCGCTGATCAAGACCGTACTGACCGCGCGGCACCGGGTGATACCACCGCAGCTGCACCTCGGCACGCCCAACCCCGCCATCCCGTGGAACGACGGCCCGCTGAGCGTCTGCGCCGAGGCCCGGCCGCTGGACGAGGACGCGGGCACGCTGTTCGGCGTGAGCGCCTTCGGCCTCAGCGGCACCAACGCCCACCTGCTGCTGTCCGCGCCCCCGGCCCCCGAACCCGAGCCCGCCGCTCCCCCGCAGGACGGCCCCCGGGTGCTGCTGCTCTCCGGCTCCACGGAGACCGCCCTCCAGACACGCGCACGGGACCTCGCCGAGACCCTCGACGGTCCGCGGCCGCTGGCCGACGTGCTGCACACCGCGGCCGTGCGCCGCACCCACCACGAGGCACGGGCCACCGTGGTCGGCGCGGACGCGCACGAGCTGCGCGCCTCGCTGCTCGACCTGGCCCAGGGCACCCCGGACGAGCGCACCGTCACCGGCACCGCCGAGCCCCGGCGACGCCACCACACCGTGTTCGTCTTCTCCGGGCAGGGCTCGCAGTGGCGCGGCATGGGCCTGGACCTGTGGGACCGCGATCCGGTCGCCGCGGCGGCTCTGGAACGCGGCGACGCCGTCCTGCGCGAGCTGGGGCTGCCCGGCCTGCGCCGGCTGCTCGGCGACAGCGACCTCTCCGCCACCGAGCTCGCTCAACCCGCCGTCGTGGCGGTTCAGTTGGCGCTGGCCGAGGTGTGGCGCTCACGCGGCGTGGAACCGACCAAGGTCGTCGGGCACAGCCTCGGCGAGATCTCGGCCGCCTGTTTCACCGGCGCTCTCGACCTGCCCACGGCGCTCGACCTGGCCGTGCGGCGCGGGCGCATCATGGCCGCCGCCGCGGGCACCGGGCGGATGCTCGCGGTGGCACTCTCCGAGGAGGAGGCGGCCGAGGCCGCCGCCGGGACCGGCCGCGCGGTCACGGTCGCCACGGTCAACGGACCGGGCGCCACCGTGCTCGCCGGTTCCGAGGACGATCTGACGGCGATCGCCTCGCTGCTGCGCGAACGGTCCGTCCCGGCCCGCTTCGTGCCCGGCGACTACGCGTTCCACAGCCCGGCCATGGCGCCGTTCGCGGAGGAACTGCGCGCCGAACTGGGCGACTTGACGGCCGACCGGCCCGAGGCGTTCGTGTCCACCGTGTGGCCCGACGAACCCCCGGCCACGCTGGACGCGGCCTACTGGGCCGCCAACGTGCTCCGCCCCGTCCGCTTCTGGCCCGCCGTGCGCACCCTCCTGAAGGACCGCGGCGCGGACTTCGTCGAGATCGGCCCGCACCCCACCCTCGTACGCCCGCTGACCGAGGCCCTCACGTCGCTGCGGCGCCAGGGCGTCGCGGTCGGTTCGCTGCGCAGGGACACCGACGGCACCGCGACGATGCTGTCCTCGCTCGCCGCCCTGCACTGCGCCGGCGCCGACGTCCGCTGGGCGGACCTCGTCCCGGGCCGGCTCACGGAGCTGCCCCGGCACCCCTGGCAGCACGAGTCGTTCTGGCTGCCCGACGTGACCCCCGGCACGCAGTACGCGCCGGCCGCGCGGCCCGACGCACAGGCCGCGCCCGCCCGGCTCGCCGTACAGCTGCTCGACCCCTCGGGCAGGCCGCTCGGGCCCGCCCGCCGACTCGACCTCGGCGGTGGGCCCGACGACGCCGCCACGGACCCGCCGGAGCCCCTCGGTTCCGGCGGCACCGCCCCGGTCGCCGCCCCCACCCCCCTCGGGGCCGACCGGGAAGCCGCCTCGTCCGTCACCGCCCCGTACCATCCCCCGGCGGGAGCGGTGGCGGACGGGACCGGAACCGGCCCGGCCACGACGGAGGCCGGGAACACCCGGGACGCCACGGCGCCCGGCCCCGCACCGGACGCGCCCGACGCGGCGAGCGCCGACCGCGAACGCAGGACCCTGATGCGGACGACGTCCGAGGTGCTCGCGGAGACCCTCGGCCAGGACCCGGGCCGGCGCATCCCGCCCCGGCGCGGCTTCGCCGACCTCGGTCTGGACTCGCTGAGCATCGTGGAGTTCGTGGACCGCCTGGGGATGCGGGTCGGCCTGGACATCCCGCTGTCGACCCCCTTCGAACGCCCCTGTCTGGACGAGCTGGTCGACCATCTGCTGCCGCAGGTGCTCGCGAAGAAGGCGCCGCGGCCGTCCTCCGCGGAGCTCACCGCGACCGGCCGGGCGCAGACCCCGCAGGCCGGCGCGCCCGCGCCCGCCGACGACCCGATCGCCGTGGTCGGCATGAGCTGCCGGTTCCCCGGCAGCCCCACGGTGCGGGACTACTGGCGGCTCCTGCTCGACGGCCGCGAGGTCATCCGCGACGTGCCCGCCGACCGCTGGGACGGCCAGGCCTTCCTGTCGGACGGGCCGTGGACGCCCGGCACGATGACCTCGCTGCGCGGCGGGTACCTCGACGACGTGCGCGGCTTCGACGCGGCGTTCTTCCGCGTCTCGCCGCGCGAGGCCCGCAGCCTCGACCCGCAGCACCGGCTCTTCCTCGAAGTGGCCTACGAGGCGCTGGAGGACGCCGGCGCGACCCGCGACCGGCTGCGCGGTTCGGCGACGGGTGTGTTCGTCGGCATGAACAGCTCGGACCACGCGCAGCACGTCGGCAGCCACCTCCAGGACGTCGACCTCTACTACGGCACCGGGAACTCCTTCGCCGGAGCGTCCGGACGGCTCTCCTACTTCCTGGGCCTGACCGGGCCGAGCATGGCCGTGGACACCGCCTGCTCGTCCTCGCTCACCGCCGTGCACCTGGCCATGCAGAGCCTGCGTCAGGGCGAGAGCGACCTCGCGGTGGCCGGTGGCGTCAACGTGATCCTCAGTCCGGTGATCCCGGTCGCGGTGTCGGCCGGCGGCGCCCTCTCCCCCAGCGGCCACTGCCGTACGTTCGACGAGGCGGCCGACGGCTATCTGCGCGGCGAGGGATCCGGCGCGGTCGTCCTGAAACGGCTGTCGACCGCCCTCGCCGACGGCGACCGGATCTACGCCGTGCTGCCCGGCAGCGCGGTGAACCAGGACGGGGCGAGCAGCGGACTGACCGTGCCGAACGGCACGGCGCAGCGCGCGCTGATCGAACAGGCCCTGAGCCAGGCGGGACTGACCGGACGCGACGTCGGCTACGCCGAGGCGCACGGCACCGGCACACCGCTCGGCGATCCCGTCGAACTGCGAGCGCTCGCCCAGGCGCTGCGCCCCGAAGGGGCCGACGGCGCCCCGCTCCTGGTCGGCTCCGCCAAGCCCAACATCGGGCATCTGGAGGCCTCGGCCGGCATGGCCGGACTCATCAAGGCGGTCCTGTCGGTGCATCACGACCGGATCGCGCCGCACATCGGGGTGAGCACCACGCCGACGCGGCAGGTCGCCTGGGAGCGGCTGGGCCTGGAGATCGCCGAGGGCATGGAGGCATGGCCCGAGGACGGCCGGCGCCGGGTCGCCGGGGTGAGCTCCTTCGGGTTCACCGGGACCAACGCGCACGTCCTGGTCGCCCAGGCACCGGCGGCCGCGGAGAGCGGCGGCGAGCCCCCGGCACGCTTCGCGCTGCCGCTGTCCGCCGCGCAGGAGGCCGCGCTGCCCGCGGCCGCGAAGCAGTACCTCGCGCTGCTGGAGCCGGGCGACGCGACCGCCCTCGCCGACCTGGCGTACACGGCGTCGGCGCGCCGCAGTCACCTCGACCACCGGGCCGTCGTCGTCGGCCGGGACGTGGTCGGTGTGCGGTCCGCGCTGCGTGCGCTGAGCAAGGGCGAGGAGCACGCCCAGGTCCTCACCGGCACGGCCGAGCTGGAGCGCTCCTGCGTGTTCGTGTTCTCCGGCTTCGGCTCCCAGTGGGCGGGCATGGGCCGCCGGCTCCTGGAGAGCGAGCCGGTGTTCCGGGACGCGGTGCTGGCCTGCGAGGAGGAGATGCGCAAGTGGATCGCCTGGTCGCCGCTGGCCTCGCTGCGCGGCGAGCCGGACAGCCGCCCCTTCGACGAAGGCATCCCGCAGGAACTCGTCTTCACCGTGCAGGTCGGCCTGGTCGCCCTGTGGCGCAGCTGGGGCGTGGTGCCCGCGGCGGTCGTCGGGCACAGCATGGGCGAGGTGGCCGCCGCCTGGGCCGCCGGGGCGCTGACCCTGGCGCAGGCCACGGAGATCCTGTGCCTGCGCTCGCGGCTCCTCGACACGCTCGTGGGCACCGGCGGTTCGATCGTCGTCGGGCTGCCCCGTGCGGAACTGGCGCCGTATCTGGTGCTGTACGAGGACAAGCTGGGCGTCGCCACGATCAACGGGCCGCGCACCACGGTCGTCGCGGGCGACGTCGACGCCCTGGAGGAGCTGGCCGAGGAACTCGCCGAGGCGAACGTGTTCGTCCGGCGGGTCAAGGTGCCGGTGGCGCCGCACTCGCCGCTGATGGAGCCGCTGCGTGAGCGGCTGGTCGCGGGGCTCGCGGATCTGGTGCCCGCCGAGGCGCGCATCCCGTTCCACTCCTCCGTCGAGGGCCGCGAGGTGGCGGGATCCGCGCTCACCGCCGAGTACTGGGGCCGCAATCTGCGCAACACCGTGCTCTTCCAGGACGCGGTGAGCGCGGTCGAGGACCCGCAGGACCGGGTGTTCGTGGAGGTGTCCCCGCATCCCGTGCTGGTCTCCGGCACCGAGGAGTCGTTGCGGGCCGCCGGTGTGGCACAGCCCGTGGTGCTGCCCTCCCTCGTCCGTGACGAGGACGAAGTGGGCACGCTGCTGGGCTCGTTGGGCACGCTGCACGCACAGGGCGTGCCGGTCGGCTGGGCGGCGTTCGCCGGCCCCGGCCGCGCGGTGGTGGACCTGCCCGGCTATCCGTGGCAGCGCAAGGAGCACTGGCTGCAGGACACGCCCGTGGACCGTGCCGGCGGCTCGGGCTCCCTCGTCGGCGCGCCGGTCCGGCCGACGACCGCGCCGTGGACGGCGCTGCTCCCGGTGACGGTCGACGGCACCCGCAGCCCGTGGCAGGTCAGCGGCGCCGGAGCCGGTACGACGGTCTCGGCGCCCGCGCTCCTGGAGGCCGCCCTCGCCGGGGCCGCGGCGACCGGCTCCCCCGCGCCGGTGCTCCACGACGTGCGGTTCGGCACGCCGCCGCGAGCGGACGAGGACGGTCGCGCCGGTCTCCAGGCCGTCGTCGACACCCGGCAGGGCACGGTCGTGCTGCGCCGGCTGTCCGGTGACGGCGAGGGCGACGGGCCCGCGCTGACGGCGTCGACCGACGGGTCGCACGCGCCCGCCCCGAGCGCTCCCGATCCGTCGGCGCTCGCCGACGACGAACCCCTCAGGGCCACGCTGGCCGAGCGTTTCCCCGCGCTCGGGGTGCGGGCGGCGGGCAGCGGCCGGGGCGGCGCGGACGTCACCGTGGAACTGGCGGACGGTGCCTCCCGGCACCGGCTGCCCGCCGAACTGCTGCGGCTGGCGCTGCACTTGATCGCGGACGGCGCCGCCGGCGACGCGCGAGGACACGGCGAACCGCTGCCCGCCGCCATCGCGGCGGTCCGGGTCCGCGCCGCCGTGGAGGGCACGGTACGGCTGCTGCGGGGTCAGGTCCGGGCCGGCTCGGGCGGGCGGCCCGAAGCCGATGTGGCCGTCCTCGACGCGGCCGGACGTACCGTCGTGGAGCTGGCCGGGCTGCGCCTGGCGGGCCCGCCGGAGCCGGCCGCGGCCGACGCGGACCGGGACCGGGTCGCCGACCTGCTGTACCGGATGGTGTGGCACCCCGCGGGCCAGCGGCCGGCCGGCCGTGACGGCGCGCAGGCCGCGCCCGCGACGCGCTGGCTGGTGTGCGGTGACACCGAGCATCTGGCGGGTGCCGTCGCCGACGGGCTGCGGGCGGCGGGCTGCGAGGTGCGCCGGGTGCGCTCCGCGGACGTACCCGGCGAAGGGGGTCTCGTCGTCGATCCCGCCGACCGGGAGGCATGGCGGACGTTTCTCGCGGTGCACGCGAACGAGGGGACCACGGGCATCTGCGACCTGTGGCCGCTGGAGGACCTCGACTCCCGGCCGGACGGGTGGCGTGTCACCACCGCGCTGACCGCCGCCCTGGCCGACGCCGAGGGGACACCGCCCCGCCTGTGGCTGGTCACCCGGCACGCCCTGCTGCCGGCCGGGCACGAGGGCTTCCCCGACGGGAACCAGGGCGCGCACGCCGGGCTCGGCCGGACCCTGGCGATGACCCGCCCCGAGGCCTGGGGCGGCCACGTCGACCTGAGCCGCGGCAGCGCGGAGGAGCTGCGGGCCCTGGTGACACGGCTGCTGTGCGCGCCGGGCGACGAGCACGTCCGCGTCGAGCACTCCTCCGTCCAGGTGGGCGCGCTGGTGCGGGCCGACGTGCCCGAGCGGCCCGGCAGGCGGCCGCTGTCCGCGGAGCGCTGGCATCTGGTGACCGGGGCGGGCGGCGCACTGGCGCCCCCGGTGGTGGACTGGCTGGTCGGTGCGGGCGCCCGGCGGATCGTGCTCGCTGACACGGAGCCCGAGCAGGCCGAGCGGCTGCCGGCCGACGAGCGGATCGCCGGGTGGCGCGCCGCGGGCGCCGAGGTCCGCACGGTCCGTACCCGCGGCGCACGCCAGGAACTGGCCTCGCTGGTGGAGGAGTTGCGTGCCGACACCGGAATCGCGGGTGTGGTGTGCGCGGCGGCTCCGGAGCTGGCCGCCCCGCTGGAGGAGACCACCGAGGCCGCGCTGCGGGCGGAGTGGAACCGCGCGGAGACGGCGGAGCTGCTGCACCGGCTCACCGCGAAGGACCCGGTGCGTCTGTTCGTCCTGCTGGGGTCCGTTCCCGGCACCTGGGGCGGCGCCGTGACGGGCGCCGCCGCGCCCTCGGACTGGTCGCTGCGGGCGCTGGCCGCGCGCCGCAGGGCCTCGGGACTGCCGGTGGCGCACGTGGAGCTGATGCCCCTCGAAGGCAGCCGGCTCCTCGACGAACGGACGACTTTACTGCTGAAGTCCAGCGGCGTCGCTCCGCTGCGGGAGCGGGACCTGGTCACCGCCCTGGACCTGCTGGTCCCGGACCACACCGTGCACGCCTGCGTGGCCGACGTGGACTGGGAGCTGTTCGGGAGCGCGCTCGCCGACGCCCCGCACCGGGAGCTGTTCCGCACCGTCCTGGGGGCGGCGCGGCAGACCGGCGGCACCGAGTTCGTGGCCGGGCTGCGGGGCCTGGATCCCGGGCAGCGCCGGGACCGGATGCTCGACTGGGTGTGCGCGCAGGTCGCCGCCGTGCTCGGGCTCGCGGAGGACGATCTCCGGGCCGACCAGGGCTTCTTCGAGCTCGGCATGGACTCGGTGATGTCGCTGACGCTGCGGCTGCGGCTGTCCCGGGAGCTGGAGACCGAGCTGTCCTCGACGGTCGCCTTCGAGCACCCGACGGCGCTGGCGCTCACCGCGCACCTGCTGGAGCAGCTCGGGCTCCCGGCCGCCGGCTCCGACGACGCGGCCGCGGCTTTGGTGGCGGTCGACGAGGACGGTGCCGAGCCCGCCGACGACCTGGACGACCTCGACGACGACGAACTGCTACGCCAGCTGGAGGCGGAGATCTCCGACTCACGGGCGCTTGGATTTGAGGAGAACTGATGACGAAGAGCCAAGCCGAGCAGCCGAGCCAGGAGGTCCTCCGCGGTCGGCTCAAGGACTCCCTCGGCACGATCCGCAGTCTGCGCGCGCGGGTTCAGGAGCTCCAGCAGCCACAGCCGCTGGCCGTGATCGGTCTGTCCTGCCGGCTGCCGGGCGGCGCGACGCCCGAGGCGTTCTGGGAGTCGCTGGCCGAGGGCCGTGACTCGACGTCCCGGTTCCCCGAGGAGCGGCACTCCGTCGCGGGCTTCTACAACCCGGACCCGGACCACCCGGGCACCGCGTACACGCTGTCGGGCAATTTCCTCGACGGTCCGGTGGACACCTTCGATCCGACCGTGTTCGGGATCTCGCCGCGGGAGGCGGCGGGCATGGACCCGCAGCAGCGGCTGGTGCTGGAACTGGCCTGGGAGGCCATGGAGAACGCCTGTCTGCCGCCGAGCGAGCTGGAGGGCAGCCGGGTCGGCGTGTTCCTCGGCGCGAGTACCAGCGACTACGTACGGATGCGGCAGCAGAAGGGCTCGATGGCGGACGTCGACGCCTACCAGCTGATCGGCGAGCCGAGCTTCCTGGCCGGACGGATCTCCTACACGTTCGGGTTCCAGGGCCCCAGCATGGTGATCGACACGGCGTGCTCGTCGTCGCTGGTGGCGCTGGAGCAGGCCGTCCTGTCACTGCGTTCGGGCGCCTGCGACATGGCGCTGGTCGGCGGCGTGAACCTGATGCTGTCGCCGTACGGATTCGTCCTGGTGAGCAAGTTGCGGGCGCTGTCGCCGGACGGACGGTGCAAGACGTTCGACGCCTCCGCCGACGGCTACGCGCGCGGTGAGGGCGGCGCGCTGTTCGTGCTGAAGCGGCTGAGCGAGGCGGAGGCCGCCGGGGACCGCGTCCTCGCGGTGGTGCGCGGCGTGGCGACGGAGCACGACGGGCGCAGCAGCGGTCTGACGGTCCCCAACCCGGCCGCGCAGCAGAACGTCATCACCTCGGCCCTGAAGGACGCCGGGGTCTCCCCCGCCGAGCTCACCTATGTCGAGGCGCACGGCACCGGCACCCAGCTGGGCGACCCGATCGAGCTCAAGGCGCTCAACGCGGTCACCAGCACCGGGCGGGCGACCGACCGTCCGCTGCTCGTCGGCTCGGTGAAGACGAACATCGGCCATCTGGAGCCGGCCGCGGGAGCGGCGGGCCTGCTGAAGGTCGTCCTCGCCCTCCAGCACGACACGCTGCCCCGGCATCTGCACCTGAACGACCCCAACCCGCAGGTCCCCTGGGACGCCATCAATCTGAAGGTGACCGCGGAGGAGACCGTCTGGCCGGACGGGCCGAGGATCGCCGGGGTGAGCAGCTTCGGAGCCAGCGGCACCAACGCGCACACCGTGCTCGCCGAGGCGCCCCGGCCCGCTCCCCGCGAGGGCACCCCGCGCGAGGTGGGGCTGCTCACGCTGAGCGCCAACAGCCCCGAGGCGCTCCGCGCGATGGCGGGCGTGTACGAGGAGCGGGTGCGGGAGGCGGACCCGCGGACCCTGTCGGACATCTGCTACTCGTCGCACATCGGACGGGCCCGGATGAAGCACGGCCTCAGCGTGACCGGCGATCGCGGTCAACTCGCCGCGGGACTGGCCGCGTTCGCCGCCGGCGAGCGGGCCGACCAGGTCACGGCGCACGGCCCGTCGGGCGCCAAGGCACGCCGGCTCGGCTGGATGTTCACCGGGCAGGGCTCGCAGTACGCCGGGATGGCCGCCTCCCTCGCCGCGGCGGAGCCGGTCTTCGCGGACGCCCTGGCCCAGGTGGTCGAGGCCCTCGACCGCCACCTGGACGAGCCGCTCGGCCCGGTCCTGTCCGACGGCGAGCGCATCAACCGGACGGGGTTCACCCAGCCCGCGCTGTTCGCCGTGGAGTACGCGCTGGCGAAGATGTGGGAGTCGTGGGGGGTGCGGCCGACCGCGCTGATCGGCCACAGCCTGGGCGAGATCACGGCGGCGTGCGTCGCCGGGGTGCACTCCCTCGACGACGCCGCGCGCCTGGTAACGGCCCGCGCCCGGCTCATGGAGGCACTGCCCGCGGGCGGTGTGATGGAGACCCTGGTCTGCGACGAGGAGACCGTGCGCGCGGCGATCGCCGAGGCGGGCCCGGTGCCTCGGGTCGCGGTGGCGGCGGTCAACGGCCCGACGGACGTGGTCCTCTCGGGCCCCGAGGACGAGGTCGCCCGGGTCGTCGAGGTGCTGGCGGGCCGGGGTGTGAAGCACCGCGGGCTCGTCGTCTCGCACGCGTTCCACTCCCCGCTGATGGCGCCGATGATCGACGAGTTCCGCAAGGTCACCGAGACGCTGACCTTCCATCAGCCCAAGTACCCGATCATCTCGAACGTGACGGGCCGCGAGTGGGGGCCCGAACAGCTGCGCCCCGCCTACTGGTCCGAGCACGTGCTGGCGCCCGTGCGCTTCTACGCGGGCGTCACCACCCTGTACGAGACGGGCTGCCGCACGTTCCTCGAACTCGGCCCGGCGCCGGTGCTCCTCGGTCTGGGGGCGCGCTGCCTGCCCGAGGACGGGGTCGGCTGGATCCCGTCGCTGCGCCGTGACCGGGAGGACGCGCACATCGTGGGCCAGGCGCTGGGCGCGCTGCACCACCGTGGTGTGCCGGTCGACTGGAACGCGGTGCACCGCGACGAGAAGCCGCGCCGCACCTCGCTGCCCAGCTACCCGTGGCAGCGCGAGCGGTACTGGTTCAACGACGACGCGCCGGGCGACGCACCGGAGTTCGCGCCCGACGACGCGCCGGGGGCGCTCTTCGAGGGCCATCTGCTGTCCGGCGCGCCCACCTTCTCGCCCCAGCTGGACGACCTGTCCGACGTGTTCGTGCAGACGGGCCCGGACGGCCGGCGGTCCGTGTCGGCGGGCGGCTTCTGCCACTGGGCGCTGGCGGGCGCGGCGAAGCTGCCCGGTGCGCAGCCCCGCCTCGTGGACCGTTTCGTGGTGGGCGAGCCGCTGCTCCTCGACGCGGAGCACCGCCCCGCCCGCATACGGGTCTACGTGCTGCCGCAGGACGACGAGGGCCGCTCGCTGTTCCTCTGCTTCTCCCGGCAGGGCGTCGACTCGGTGGAGAGCGGCAGCTGGCGCCTGCACGCCCGCGGTGTGCTGGTGCGCCGTCCCACGGACACCCGGCGCGCCGACGGCGACCTCGACGCCGTACGGGCCCGGTGCGTGCCGGTCGACCCGGCCGACATCACGGTGCCCGGCTGGGCCGAGCCGGTCCTCAACGAGGTGTACCAGGGACCCGGCGAGGTGCTCGCCGAGGTCAACCGTGCGGCCGAGGACCTGCCCCGCGGCGCCCTGCTCGACCTGACGCTGGGCCTGCTGCGCCAGTCCGAGAACGTCCCGCGGCCGGGCGGCACCCCGGTGCCCACGGCGGTGCCCGAGGGCACCCGGCGTTACGTCCACGGCTGGCTGGACCCGTCCGGGGAGGACGGTGAGCTGCGCGGCGGCCTGGAGATCCTGGGATCCGACGGCAGCGTGCTGATCATGATGCGGGACGTCCATCTGCGGTCGTCGACGCAGCCCGCGCCGGACGTGCCGCGCACGGCTCGTGAGGAGACGGTGTGGGAGCAGGTCTGGCGGCCCGCGGCTCCGGACGCGTTCGCCGAGGGGAGTCTGCGCGACGAGCGGGTGCTGCTGGTCGGTTCGGGCGGCGCGGACACCGGCCTGCTGGAAGCGGTGGCGAAGCAACTGACGCTGCGCGGCGCGGTGGTGGCGCAGGCCGAGCCGTCGGCCGAGGCGGTGCTCCAGGCGCTGGACGCGGGCCGTCCGTACGGGCATCTGGTCCTGCTGAGCGGACTGGAACTACCGCTGACCGGGTACGACGCCGAGTCCGTGGGGCAGGCGCGGGCCGCGGCGGAGCACGTCTTCCTGGCCGCCGCCCGGCAGCTCGCCCTCGACGAGGCGGCCACGCGGCTGTGGGTGGTGACGCGCGGCGCCCAGTGGACCGGCACCGGGCAGCACGAGATCTGTCTGCCGGCGGCTCCGCTGTGGGGTCTGGGCAAGGTGGCCGCGCTCGAACACCCGGAGCTGTGGGGCGGGCTGCTCGACCTGGATCCGGCCGGAGAGGCGGACGAGGCGGAGCGGATCGCGGACCTGGTGGCGACCCGCAGCGCCGAGGATCTGACGGCCTGGCGCGGCGGCACCGTGCTGGTGCCCCGGCTGGTGGCGGCCGGCTCGGGCGACGAGGACACACCCCGGCCGGCCCCGCAGCTGAGCGACCTCGGGAGCTATCTCGTCACCGGCGGACTCGGCAGCCTCGGCCTGCTGATGGGTGAGTGGCTGGCCCGCAACGGCGCGGGCACGGTCGTGCTGGCCGGACGGTCGGGCCTGCCGGACCGCGCGGCCTGGGACGACCCGCAGCACGACGACACCACCGCGTCCCGGATCGCCGGGGTGCGCCGTATCGAGGCCCAGGGCGCCGACGTACGGGTGGTGGCGCTGGACGCCGCCGACGAGACGGCGCTGCGCTCACTGACCGACCAACTCGGCCTGGCAGGACGCCCGTTGCGAGGTGTGGTGCACGCGGCGGGCCTGTCGGAGCCGCAGTTCCTGCGGGAGAGCGACCCGGACACCTACGACCGCTGCCTGCACGCGAAGGTGGACGGCACCTGGGCGCTGCACAACGCCACCGTCGACCAGGACCTGGACCTGTTCGTCTCCTTCTCCTCTATCGCCTCGGTGTGGGGCTCGCAGCACCTGGCGGGGTACTCCGCCGCCAACGCCTTCCTCGACTCCTTCGCCCACTTCCGGCAGCTGCGGGGACTGGCCGCCACGACGGTGAGCTGGGGGCCGTGGGCCGCCAGGTCCGGGCTCGCGGACGACTCGGTGATGGCGTTCCTGCGCTCCATCGGGTTGCACCAGCTCAACCCCGACCACGCGCTGGAGCTGCTCGGCGAGGCCGTGGTCGACGGCGTCGCGCACCGCACCGTGTGCGCCGCGGACTGGACGCTGTTCCGCGACCTGATGGAGGCGCGCCGGGAGCGGCCCATGCTCAGCGAGGTCCGCAGCGCGCCCGCCGCGGGCCGGGCGGACGACTCCGGACTCGGGCCGCTGACCGCGCGGTTGATCGGTCTGAGCCGTACCGAGCGGCTGGCCGGGCTCAACGAGTACATCCGCGTGCAGCTGTCGGAGATCCTGCGCCTGGAGCTCGACACCCTCACCGAGGACACCCGGCTCGCCGACATGGGCCTGGACAGCCTCATGGTGATGGAGCTGATCAGCCGGTGCCGCGACGACCTGGGTCTGGAGATCAACAGCCGCGACTTCTTCGCCTGCCCCGGCATCCACTGGGGCTCCTTCCTCCACGAGCTGATCGAGGAGAAGTACCCGGCCGGCAGCCGGCCGACGGACCCGGCATGACACCCCTGGGTCCGGGGCGCGCGGCACGTGCCGCGCGCCCCGGACCCTCCCGTACCACCACTCCGCCCCGACCCCTGGAGGAACGAGCATCATGCAACCGCTGCCCGCGTCCGACTCGCCCGACAAGGCCGTCCACGACGTCGCCGTCCTGGGCGCCGGAATCGCCGGCTCCATCCTCGCTGCCATCCTGAGCCGCAACGGGGTGAAGACGGTCCTGATCGACGCCGGCACCCACCCGCGCTTCGCGGTGGGCGAGTCCACGATCCCGTACACGTCCGTGATGCTGCGCATCCTCGCCGCCCGCTACGGAGTGCCGGAGATCGCGCATCTGAGCCACTTCTCGACGATGCGCTCCAAGGTGTCCTCGAACTCCGGCCAGAAACGCAACTTCGGCTTCGTCTACCACCGCGAGGGCGAGAAGCAGGTCGCCGACGAGATCAACCAGTTCGTCATCCCGGTGGCGCTGTCCACCGAGTCCCACATGTTCCGCCAGGACGTCGACTCGTACATGTTCAACGTGGCCGTGCGCTACGGCGCGGTGCCGCGGCTCGGCACCCGGGTGTCCGAGGTCGAGGTGGACGGCTCGGGCGTCACGCTCGCCGTGGACGGCGGGCCCTCGATCCGCGCCCGCTACGTCGTCGACGCGGGCGGCCACAACTCGCCGCTGGCACGGAAGTTCGGGCTGCGCGACGAGGTGCCGCAGCAGCGCACGCACTCGCGCACCCTCTTCACGCACATGATCGGGGTGCGCCCGTACGACGACTGCCCGGCCGGCCGGGCGCACGACAACCCGAGTCCGTGGCACCAGGGCACCCTGCACCATGTCTTCGACGGCGGCTGGGTGTGGGTCATCCCGTTCGACAACCACCGCGGCGCCACCAACCGGCTGTGCAGTGTCGGTCTGACCCTGGATCCGCGCAAGCACCCGAAGACGGATCTGCCGGCGGAGCAGGAGTTCGCGCGGTTCCTGGAGCGGTTCCCGGACATCGCCCCGCAGTTCAGGCATGCCAAGGCCGCGCGCCCCTGGGTGTCCACCGGGCGTCTGCAGTACTCCTCGCACCAGGTCGTCGGCGACCGCTTCTGTCTGACCTCGCACGCCGCGGGATTCGTGGACGCGCTGTACTCGCGCGGACTGACGAACACCACCGACGTGGTCAACTCGCTGGCCTGGCGGCTGATCGAGGCGGCGAAGGACGACGACTTCTCCGCCGAACGGTTCGGGCACATCGAGACGCTCCAGCAGGGTCTCGTGCGCGCCCACGACGAGGTGGTCGCCTCCTCGTTCACGTCGTTCCGGGACTACGGGATGTGGAACGCCACGTTTCGCATGTGGGCGCTCGGCACGGTGCTCGGCACGCTCAACGCGCAGGACGCGCTCGTACGCTTCCAGCGCTCCAAGGACCCGATGATCTGGCGGGAGTTGGAGGCGCAGCCGCACCCGGGGGCACTGTTCCCCGCGAGCGTCGGCTTCAACAAGATCACCGATGCCGCGTGGGCGGCCTGCCGGGACGTCGAGGCCGGGCTGATGACTCCGGACCGGGCCACCGGCGAGCTGTTCGACCTGTTGCAGGACGACGGCTACGCGCCGCCGCCGTTCGGTCTGCACGACCCGGCGAACCGGTTCTACAACCCCAATCCGGCCCGCATGATCCGCACCATGCACTGGGCCCGGCGCGGCTCCGCGGCCGCGGACACCGGCCCCGTGGTGGCCGGCGCACTCGGCGGATTCCTGCGCTCCCGGCTGCGCAGGCACTCATGAGGAAGGACCGGCGCATGCCCAAGGAAGAACGCACGGAGCGACCATCCCCGGCGGGCCCGGCCCGGCCGCCGGACCAGAGCTGGGCGGAGGGCGCGGAGGCGGTGGGAGCGGCCGAATCGGCGCTGCCCTACGAGCCGACGACCGGCACGGAGCCCGCGATGATCCGGGCGGGCGGGACCGCCCCCGCGGCCGGTACGCCGGCGCCGGCCGCCGCCCGCTCGAAGACCGGCACGGCGCCGGCTGCCGGCTCCCCGGACAGCGGGTCGACCACCGCCGCCCGTGAGGGCGGTGACGCAACGAGCGCCGTCCGTATGGGCGATGACGCGCCGGCCTTCGTCCGCAAGGGCGGTGAAGCGACGGCCTCCGTCCGCCCGGGCGATGACGCAACGACCCCCGGCCGCACGGACAGCGAAGCAACGACTTCCGACCGCACGGGCGGTGAAGCGACGGCCTCCGGCCCCTCGGTCGGGACGGCGGACGCGTCGGCCCGGGCCGTACGGCCCGTCGGCGCGGGCAGCGAAGCAACGACCCCCGGCCGCACGGGCGGTGAAGCGACGGCCTCCGGCCCGTCGGTCGGGACGGCGGACGCGTCGGCCCGGGCCGCACGGCCCGTCGGCGCGAGCGCATCGACCGGTGCCGCACAGCCCGTCGGCGCCGGCACGCCCGCGGGTGCCGACGCCCCGGCCCGTCCGGCGCCGCGGCCCGGCCCCGCGCGCTCCGGCGGCCGGACGCGGCACACCGTGGCCGTGCTCGGCGCGCACCTCGGCGGCGGCATGCTCGCCGCGATCCTGGCCCGCGCCGGGATCGACGTGGTGCTGGTGGACTCGCCGCACGACGCCACGACCCCGGCGGGCGAGACGACCGTCCCCTACACCGCGGAGGTCTTCGAACTGCTCGCGCGCCGCTACGGCGTGCCCGAGCTGTCCGCCCTCGGCCACTTCGGGCAGCTGCCCGCGGAGGTGCGCAGGACCTCCGGGGTCAAGTCGAGCATCGGCTTCGTGTACGCGCGCCCCGGCGCTCCCGTACGGCCGCACCAGGTGGTGCAGTTCAACGTCCCCAGCGAGCACGGCGAATCGCATCTGTACCGGCCCGACGTCGAGGCCTGGGTGCACCGGCTCGCGGCGGGACACGGCGCGAAGGTTCCGCAGGGCCGCCCGGTCTTCACCGAAGTACGGGGTGAGGCGGGCGACTTCACGATCGAGCTGGCCGACGGCAGCGAGGTCGGGGCGGCGTTCGTGGTCGACATGTCCGGCCCCGACGCGCCGATGCTGCGCCGCCTCGGACCCGATCCGGCCCTGCGTCCGCTGCGGCATTCCTCGCGGGTGCTCACCGCGCACCTGCGGGGGGTGCGTCCGCTGGAGCGGCGGGTGGACCCCGGCGAGGACGGCACGCCCTGGACGGGCGGCACCACGCAGGTGGTCTTCCCGGGCGGCTGGATCCAGCTCGTCCCGTTCGGCGACGACCGCACCGGTGGGACCGGGCTGACCAGCGTGGCGGTGAGTCTCGACGCCAAGTTGTGGCCGCAGCGGTCGGCGTCCGCCGAGGAGGACTTCCAGCAGCTGGTACGTCAGTTCCCCGATCTGGAGTGGCAGTTCGCGGAGGCCACCGCGGTGCGTGCGTGGACCGGATCCGAGCCGTGGCAGTACGGCGCCAACACGGCCGCCGGCGACGGTTTCGTGGTTCTCGACCGCTCCGCCGTCCGCTGCGACTTCACGCTGTCCCGGGACGTCACCCTGACCGCGGAACTGGTCCACGAGGCCGCCGCGCACCTCATCGCCGCGGCGGACAGCGGCGACTGGTCGGTGGAGCGATTCCGGCCCCTGGAGTCCTTCCAGGCCGCGCTGATCGAGCACGGCGACCGGCTGCTGCGTACGGCACTCACCGCGACCACCGACTTCAGGCTCTGGAACGCCTTCTGCCGGGTGTGGCTGCTGCACTCCATGTTCGCCGCCCTCTCCCTCAAGCGGGCCCGCAACGACGCCCTGGCGACGCCTGAACGGGCCGACCGGTGGCGGGAGTTGGAGCGGTACCGCGGCGCCGGGCTGTGGTTCCCGGTCTACCCCGGCTTTGTCGCCCTGTTCGACGACATGGACCGGCTGGCGCGACAGGTGGCCGACAACCGGCTGGCGCCGGGTGTCGCGGCCGAGCGGATTTTCGGCCAGTTGCGCAGGGCGTCCTTCGTGCCGCCGCTGTTCGCCTTCGGTGATCCCACCGACCGCTACTACAACTTCACCCCGCTGAAGCGGGTCAAGGTCCTGCTGTGGGCGAAGCGCCGGGCACCGTACATGGTCCACCGGGTCCTCACCCGGGGGGCCACCGTACTGCCCGACGTGGAGCGCTAGGCGGACGCTTCGGGGAGATCGAGGGAAAACGGGCAGAGGAACCGCCGTCCCGCAAAGGCTCGCCCGAACGGGCCCGGGACGGCGGTTCCTTGGCGCGCGACGGCCGCGGAACGCGACAAGGTGCCGCCGCTGATCGGATCCGGCCAGCCCGCGCGCGGTAGCGCGATTCGGGCTCGACACCGCCGCGTCCTGCCGGAATGCTCCCTACCGGGGAGTCTTCCCATGTGGGATGCTGATATCGTCGATTTCCTACACGCATGAATTAATACCCGAAGGGGGACTGGTGAGCGCCGGAAACGGGATCCCCTGTGCCACGCAGGCGAACGCACAGCCGGGCGACGCAGCCCGCGGCAGGCGGTCGTCCTCACGCGGCGGAGGCCGGCGTCCGGGGCAGAGCAGCACCAAGGAGCAGATCCTGTCGGCCGCGCTCGCCCTCTTCGCCGAGAAGGGCTATTCGGGGACCACGATGCGTGGCATCGCGCAGCAGGCACAGGTCGACCCGGCCCTCATCCACCACTTCTTCAGCAACAAGGAAGGCGTGTTCCAGGACGCCGTCCAGTCCCGCCTCGATGTGTCGGCCCTCTTCGACCCGCTGACGGGCGACGACGCCGAACCGGTCCTGGAGCGCCACGGCGAGCGGATCGTGCGTACGTTCCTGTCGTACTGGGAGGACGAGTCGACGCGGCCCGCGCTGGTCGCGATCTATCGCACCGGGCTGTCGGACGAGTCGACCTCGAAGGCGTTCCGTGACCGTATCGAGGAGGGCTTCGCCGCCTGTGTGCGGCGGATCGTCCCCGAGCGGAGCGACCGCACCCAGGCGCTGGCGTCACTGGTGTCCGCGCAGCTCGCCGGCCTGGTGATGCTGCGGTACGTCCTGCGGATGGAGCCGCTCGCCTCGCTCGACCTCGAGGAGCTCGTCGAGTGGTTCGCGCCCGCCGTGGACGTGCACTTCGACCGGCTCTCGGAGAACTAGCCGTCCCTGGGCGGCGGCCTCGGTGTGCGTGCGCGCGAGGACGAGGACGCCCCGTGCGGCGACGGCCGCCGCGGCACATCCCGCCAGCGCCGCGGGAAGACCGCCGGGGTAGCGGTCCCCCAGGACCAGGACCCCTACGACCACGGCGAAGCCGGGGTTGACCAGCGTGAGGGTGGCCAGCGGCGCTTCCAGGCCGCCCCGGTAGGCGAGTTGGGACAGTGTGAGACCCGCGACGGCCAGGCAGGCCACGCCGGCCGCGAGCGCGACGGCGGACAGCGGCAGCCGCGGTGCGCCGCCCCGGGTCAGTTCCAGGACCGCCGTCTGGGTGAGCGCCGAGGCCGAGCCGAACGCCACCCCGGCGGCCACCGCGTACCAGAGGCTGGTGGTGATGCCGCGCCGGGCGGTGGCGGCCACCACGACGGAGATCCCGAGCACGGCGGCGGTCAGGCCCAGGACGCCGGCCGTCTGCACCGGGGTCAGTGTCCGGCCGGCCTGTGCGGACCGGGTCAGGAAGAGCAGTCCGGCGACACCGGCGACGGCGCAGGCGATGCCGGAGCACTGGGCCGCGGTGGTACGGCGCCGCCGTACGAGCGCGGACAGCAGGGGCGCCGCGACCAGGGTGAGCACACCGAGCATCTGCACGGCCACCAGCGAACCGAAACGCAGTGCCGCCGTGTGCAGCGCCGCGCCCAGCAGGTTGAGCGCCAGTGACACCCACCAGGTCGCTCCGCGCAGGGCGGCACGGCGCCCGTGTCCGGTCGCCGCGGCGGCCACCGCCCGTTGCGCGACGGCCGCACCGGCGTACGCCAGCGCCGAGGCGGCGCCGAGCGCGAGAACCGAGAACACGGTTCGTCCTTTCACCGCGCGGGCGCGGGTGCTGGAGGGCGGACCGGCACAGGGCCGGGACGAGCGGGAGGACGGGGAACGGGAGAACGAGCGACGGAGGGAGAAGAGGGAGGAGTTGGCGGACAAGGGGCCGCGCACGACGGCGCCGCCCGCCCGGTCGCGACGGGCGTGCGCCCGTCGCGACCGCCGCCGGCGGCGTGCCGCTCCGCACCGGGCCAGGCCGGCCCGGGTCAGGCCGGCCGGGTCAGGCTCCCCCGGGCACGTCCTGGACGTCCTCGGGACGGATCTTCGGGAGGGCGAGGACGAGCAGGCAGGACAGACCGAAGCAGCCGATCTGCCAGAACACCACCTGCTCGAAGCTGTCGCCGAAGTTGGACTTGCGCGCCTCGGGCACGGCCTTGCCGAGCACCGCGGCCTGCACCTGCGCCTTGGTCTGCGCGGGCACCGGCGCGCTCGCCATCTGCTTCTCGATGCGCGCGCAGCTCGCCGGTGTGGCGGTGAGGTCCTTCTGGTTCATCTTGTCGTGGAAGCAGGTCCGGAATCCGGTGGTGACCTGCGTCTGCTGCGCCTCGGAGAGTCCGGCCGCCGCGAGATCGGCGCGCAGTTCGGGCAGCGCGGTCCGGCTGGCGCCGTCGGCGTTCGACCCGAGCAGTCCGTAGAAGAGGATGCCGGCGACGGCGATGCCGATGGCGATGCCGACCTGCTGCACGGTGGCGAGCATGCCGGACGCCGAACCGGCCTCGCGGGAGCGGATGCCGGCCAGGATGATCCCGGTGCAGGGGGCGAGGAAGAAGCCGCCGCCGAGGCCGGCGACCATCAGCGAGGGGATCAACTGGTAGCCGTGCAGGTCCGATCCGGCCCACTGCAGGGTGCCGATCACACCCGACATGCCGACGAGCAGCAGGCCGGTGCCGACCGCGAGGGTCTTCGTGCCGAGCCGCTTCACCACGGCCGCCGAACGGGCCGAACCGACCGCGATGAGCGCGGCGAAGCCGAGGCTGACCAGTCCCGCGGAGATCGGGGTGTAGCCGAAACCGATCTGCAGGCTCATGAAGAAGACCATGAAGAACGACGGGATGCCGGCGAAGAACACCACGCTGATCACGAGGCCGACCGTGAACGAGCGTTCCTTGAACAGCCCGCTCGGCACCAGCGGTGACCTGTCGGCCAGCTTCGACAGCTTGTTCTCGTACACGAAGAACTCGGCGAGCACGAGCGGACTCAGCACGAGGAGCACCAGGCTCCAGCCGGGCCAGTCGTGTTCACGGCCGATGACCAGCGGCAGGATCAGGCTGAAGAGTCCGGCGCTGAGGATGATCGCGCCGGTGACGTCGAGCCGCCGGGCACCGCCGCCCGAGGACTCCGGGATCTTGGCGAGGCCGAGGAGCAGGGCGATCAGACCGACCGGCAGGTTGACGTAGAAGATGGCCCGCCAGTCGGTGTCCATGATGTTCAGCTCGATCAGCCAGCCGCCGAGCACCGGACCGAGCACGGTGCCGAGTCCCACCGAAGCGCCGTACATCGCGAGCGCCTTGGGGCGCTCCTTGGCCGAGAACGTGACCTGGATGATCGACAGCACCTGAGGGAACATCAGGCCCGAGCACATGCCCTGGAGCACCCGGGACACGATCAGGAAGGTCGAGCTGGGGGCCGCGCCGCACAGCGCCGAGGCGAGGGTGAAGCCGAGCATGCCGATCAGGAAGATCTTGCGGCGGCCGTAGATGTCGCCGAGCCGGCCACCGGTCACCAGGACGCACGCGAAGGCGAGCGAGTAGACGGCGACGACCAGCTGGATCTCGGCGAACGTCGAGCCGAGGTCGCTCTGCAGCGAGGGCAGGGCCACCATCGTGATCGTGGTGTCCAGCATCTGCATGAAGATGGCGGACAGCGTGACGGCGAGGATCACCCAGCGTGCGGGGTTGGCCGGGGATCCCGGGACGGGCGAAGTGCCGGGCGGGGACGCCGCCTTCACGCCCGCGTCAATCGATTCCATGTTCCCTCCTTGGGTACGCCGTCCGCTGACAGCACCCCGAGTTATTCATTCTCCAATGAAGTCTACGAGTACTGAATTCCAATCCGCAAGGTCGATGGCTGTGTTCCGGACAGCGCTCACCGCCCCAACGGCCGGGCTTGCGCGACTCGTTGACGTGCGAGTACTACTGCGGGACAGTCAGGAGCGGTTGTGCGCACGCTCGTTCCGGATCAGCGACGGGCGGCCGAGTCCGGCCTCCTCCTGCTTCCGTGACGTCACCGGGTCAACACCCGCCGAACCGCCCGGCGCCTGTGGCCGGACCGGCGTGACAGCATGCGGTCATGTCTGTCCCGCACCCCGGCGGCGCCCCCTATGCGATCACCGTGCTGTACTCCGTGCCCGATGACGCCTGGTACCTGGAACTGGAGCTCGTCGGCGAGCGACGAGCCCTGGTGACCGCGATCGTTCCCGACGAGGACCCGGCACGGGAGCCGACGGTCTGCTTCGACCCCGGGCGGCACCTGGACGTGCCGTACGAGGTGATGCGCTGGTTCATGGACCAGGTCGAGGAGGAGATCCGCACGTCCCGCGGCTGGATGCGGCTGCGCCCCGAACTCGTCGAGGTCGTCCACCGACTGCGCCAGGAGCACATGGGTGTCGTCGACGACGACCGCTTCCCTCAGGTCCTGGCAGAGGTGCGCGCGACGGTCCCGGAGACGGATCTCCCCGCCGTGCTCGCCGCCGCGTTCGGGCGGGGGCCCGACGGAACCACCATGGACGGTCCACGGGCTCCCCGGCCGGCGGACGACGGCCGGGGAGCTGACACCTGAGCGGACGGAAGCCGTCCCGGGCCGGGCGCCGGACGCAAACGCCGAGGCCGGTGGCCGGCACCGCGCGCTACGGGGGACCGGTCCGACCGTCCGGCACCGCGCGCTGCGGGGGACCGGTCCGACCGTCCGGCACCGCAGTCCGGCACCGGAGGGGCACCGCAGTCCGGCACGGCATTACGGCGCCGCAGTCCGGTCCGACTGCCCGGCACCTCATTCCGGCACTGCCGTCAGGCCGCCCGCCAGACCGTCATGTCCGCGGTGACGAAGCTGGACCCGCTCTTCGGCAGGGCGGTCGACTTCACCTGGATCACCAGCAGCGCGATGTCACCGGAAGGGTGCTTGACGCAGATCTCGCTGCCGGCCGCCGCCGCGGCGAGCGGGAGCCGGCGGCCCTCGGGACGCTCGAGGGCGATACGGCACGAGTCGAGGCCGGCCCCCGGCTTGCCGTACACCATCGCGAGCACACTGGTGTCGCTCTCCAGCGCGCAGGTCGCGCCGCAGACGAAGCGGATGTCCCCCTTGCGGTCCTTCCGCTCGACCGGTTCCTCGATGTCCAGCGAGTTCTTCTCGTCCAGCCACTGGAAGGGGTACGGAACGGCCTGCGGCGGCGCGGACGCGGTCCGGGAGGGCTCCGAAGAGCCGGGTGTCCGTCCGCCCGCTCCCGAGGTGGCCGCCGGTGCCGGTGAGGACGCCGACGAGCGTGCGGACGCCGCCGGACCGGACGCCGAGGGTCCGGCCGCGTTCCGGTGCCCGAGCCGGTCGTTCGCGTCCTTCACCGCCCACGCCAGGCCGGCCAGGCCCGCCAGCAGCAGCGCGCCCGCCGTGACGACGGCGCCCGTGACCAGTGCGGTGCTCCGGCGGCGGGACCGTCGGGCGTCGGTTCCGGTCGGCTGAGGCCTGGCGAGCAACGGCAGCGTGTGCACCGGGGTGGGGTCGGGAAGCGGAGGGGGCACCGTCACCTCCGGCCCGGCGACCTCCCGCCAGACGGACGGCCCCGCACCCGCGTCGGCGTCCCCGCCCAGCCGCTGCCGGCACCAGGCGACGACCTCCGCCGGGGTGACCCGCTCCTCCGGATCGGCCGCCAGACACCGGGCGACGACCGGACGCAGCTGCTCGGGCAGAAGGGACAGGTCGGGTTCCGAATGCACGATCCGGTAGAGCACGTTGACGGCCGGCCCGTCCCCGTACAGCGGCTCGCCCAGTGCCGCGAACGCCGCCGTCTGACCGAGCGCGAAGACGTCGCTCGCCGCGGTGACCTCCCCCGCGGACGCCTGTTCGGGCGCCATGAACGACGGGGTGCCGATGGCGGCGCCCGTGGCGGTGTGCGACGTGGCGTCGGAGGCCAGTGAGATGCCGAAGTCGATCACACGCGGCCCGTCCGCGGCCAGCAGCACGTTGGACGGCTTCAGGTCCCGGTGCACGATCCCGGCACCGTGGATGGCCTGAAGCGCCTCGGCGACCCCGGCCATCAGCCACAGCACGGCGGGCACCGGCAGCGGTCCGCGCCGGGCGACGGCCTCCGCCAGGGAGGGCCCGGACACGTACAGCGTGACCAGCCAGGGAGGTACACCTTCCGCGTCGGCGTCGATCAGCTCGGCGGTGTACGCGCCCCGGACCCGCCGGGCCGCCTTGATCTCCCGGCGGAACCGCCGGCGGAAGTCCGGGTCGTCGGCCAGCTCCGGGCGCACCACCTTGATCGCCACCGGTCGCCCGCCCCGCGTGTGGGACAGGTAGACCCGGCCCATGCCACCCGCGCCGAGCCGGGCGGCGAGGCGGTACCCGGCCACCAGCGTCGGATCGTCCCCCTGAAGTGGCTGGAACACCTCGGTGGCGTTGTCCATCGGCCCTCGTCCCCCGCTCCCCTGGCCCCTCGCTGCGATGAGTCGACCAACAGCAGGAGCTTAAGTGCCCTGTGAATCTTGTTCGGAGCCGGGGCACGTGGCGGCAACAGGCCGTGGCTCCGTACGGGGTCCCTGATCCCGTACGGGCCTGTTCACCCCCCGCACCGGTGGGGGTCGTCGCATCCACGGCCGCGAAGCTGCCTCCGCGGGCCGCGGGTCGAGGCGGCGGCCGGGCGAGTCAATCGGTGAGCCGCCGGGCGGGTCAGTCGGTGAGCCGCCGGGCGGGTCAGTCGGTGAGCCGCCGGGCGGGTCAGTCGGTGAGCCGCCGGGCGGGTCAGTCGGTGAGCCGCCGGGCGCGTGCGCCAGTGCGCCAATGCGCCAATGCGCCAGTGCGCCAGTGCGCCAGTGCGTGCAACGACGGCTTCGGCCCCCGACGCCCTTCAGTCCCCGGCCGGGGCGGGGACCGCCCCCGTCGGATCCGCCGTGAGAAACGCGGCCACCGCCGGAGCGAGCACACGCACGAGTTCCGACGAGTCGCCCTCCGCACTCAACTCGTCCGGCAACAGGCCCATGTGACGTGACGTCATGACCCCGACGAGCAGACTGCTGATCAGCGCAAGCCTGATCTCGTCCGCTCCCCCGACCCCTTCCGGGACCAGGGACTGGCTCATCCGTTCCCGGGCCGCGGGCAGATCGAGCGCGGAGCGCAGCACACCGAGGATGCGCCGCCGCTGGACAGGGTCGCCCCAGTCGGTCACCGCGTGCCGCAGGAGCCACTCGGCCGTACCCGGATCGCGTCGCGCGATCGCCTCGCGGAAGATCTCGGCCGGCCTGACCGTCTCCGCGACGACGGCGTCGTACAGCGCCTCCTTGGAGGTGAAGTAGTGGCCGATCAGCGCGGGATCACAGCCCGCGTCCGCGGCCACCGCGCGGAGCGAGGTGTTGCGGTAGCCGAGTTCGGCGAAGAGATCCGCGGCGGAGCGCATGATGGCCCGACGGCTCCCGGCCGCGCCTCTGGTTTCGGCCAAGGCGGCACTTCCTCTCGATCACGAGTTCCCCCGAAGGACGTGCCTCCCGCCCGGTCTCCACACGGGTGCTTTCGCGGCGACGGGGCAGCGTGACGCCACCCTCCACATCAATTCATTCAGCCATGAAGTCTACACACAGTGACTTCTTGGGTCAAAGCTTTCACGACATCCGAGTCGCACGCCAACACCCGTACAGGCGTGGGTGTTTGGCACGTTACCAGCACTGGTGATCGACACCCGGGACACGCGCCGAGTCCGCGTCACCAGACCTCCCCCGCGCCCCGTCGCACTCAATTCAACGCCCATTGAAATTATGCGGCGCTCCCCATACGCTCGCAGCGGGCGCCCAACCCTCGTTCAGTGCGACGGCTCTGCGGGTGCGCATGCCCGCGCACGCGCACTCCGCCCCAGGGAGAGGCACTTGCAGGTGACGAAACAGACGGACCGGCTCGACCGGGTGATCATCCGGTTCTCGGGTGACTCGGGCGACGGCATGCAGCTCACGGGTGATCTGTTCACCTCTCAGACGGCGTCCTTCGGCAACGACCTGGCGACGCTGCCGAACTTCCCCGCGGAGATCCGCGCGCCCGCAGGCACCCTGCCGGGGGTGTCCAGCTTCCAGCTGCACTTCGCGGACCACGACATCCTCACGCCCGGTGACGCGCCGAACGTGCTGGTCGCGATGAACCCGGCCGCCCTGAAGGCGAACATCGGGGACGTACCGCGCGGCGCGGAGATCATCGTCAACACGGACGAGTTCACCAAGCGGGCGATGACGAAGGTCGGCTACGCGAACAGTCCGCTGGAGGACGGCTCCCTGGACGGCTATCGCGTCCATCCCGTCCCCCTCAACACCCTCACCGTGGAGGCGCTCGCCGGCTTCGGCCTGGCCCGCAAGGACGCCGACCGCTGCAAGAACATGTTCGCGCTGGGTCTGCTGTCGTGGATGTACCACCGGCCGACCGAGGGCACCGAGAAGTTCCTGCAGAGCAAGTTCGCCAAGAAGCCGGACATCGCCGCCGCGAACATCGCCGCCTTCCGCGCGGGCTGGAACTTCGGCGAGACCACCGAGGACTTCGCCGTCTCCTACGAAGTCGCCCCCGCGGCACAGGCCTTCCCCGCCGGCACCTACCGGAACATCTCGGGGAACCTGGCCCTGTCGTACGGTCTCATCGCCGCCTCGCAGCAGGCCGACCTGCCGCTGTACCTCGGCTCGTACCCGATCACACCGGCCTCCGACATCCTGCACGAGCTGAGCAAGCACAAGAACTTCGGCGTCCGCACCTTCCAGGCCGAGGACGAGATCGCCGCCGTCGGGGCGGCCCTGGGCGCGTCATTCGGGGGTTCGCTCGCCGTCACGACCACGTCCGGCCCCGGCGTCACCCTCAAGGCCGAGGCGGTCGGTCTGGCGGTGTCGCTCGAACTGCCGCTGCTGGTCGTCGACATCCAGCGCGGCGGCCCCTCGACGGGCCTGCCCACCAAGACCGAGCAGGCCGACCTGCTCCAGGCGATGTTCGGCCGCAACGGCGAGGCACCCGTCCCGGTCGTCGCTCCGCGCACCCCCGCCGACTGCTTCGACGCGGCCCTGGAAGCCGCCCGGATCGCGCTGACCTACCGCACCCCCGTCTTCCTGCTCTCCGACGGCTACCTCGCCAACGGCAGCGAACCCTGGCGCATCCCCGACACCGACGAACTGCCCGACCTGCGCGTCCAGTTCGCCCAGGGACCCAACCACACCCTGGACGACGGCACCGAGGTCTTCTGGCCCTACAAACGCGACCCGCAGACCCTCGCCCGCCCCTGGGCCATCCCCGGCACCCCCGGCCTGGAACACCGCATCGGCGGCATCGAGAAGGAGGACGGCACGGGCAACATCTCGTACGCCCCTGCCAACCACGACTTCATGGTGCGCACCCGCCAGGCCAAGATCGACGGCATCGACGTCCCCGACGTCGACGTCGACGACCCCTCCGGCCAGGCCCGCACCCTCGTCCTGGGCTGGGGCTCCACCTACGGCCCCATCACCGCCGCCGTCCGCCGGCTGCGCAACGCCGGAGAGCACATCGCGCAGGCCCACCTGCGCCACCTCAACCCCTTCCCACGGAACCTCGGTGACGTCCTTCGCTCCTACGACCGGGTGGTGATCCCCGAGATGAACCTCGGCCAGCTCGCCACGCTCGTCCGGGCCGCCTTCGCGATCGACGTCCGCAGCCACACCCAGGTCAACGGCATGCCGTTCAAGGCCGAACAGCTCGCGCAGGCTCTCTCGGAGGCCCACCATGCCCATTGAGGAACTGTCCCTGATACCGAGGAGCGAAGTCGCCCTCAAAGCACGGGACTTCAAGTCCGATCAGGAAGTGCGCTGGTGCCCCGGCTGCGGTGACTACGCGATCCTGGCCGCCGTCCAGGGCTTCATGCCCGAACTCGGCCTGGCCAAGGAGAACATCGTCTTCGTCTCCGGCATCGGCTGCTCCTCCCGCTTCCCGTACTACATGAACACGTACGGCATGCACTCCATCCACGGCCGCGCCCCCGCCATCGCCACCGGACTCGCCTCCTCCCGCCGCGACCTGTCCGTCTGGGTCGTCACCGGCGACGGCGACGCCCTCTCCATCGGCGGCAACCACCTCATCCACGCCCTGCGCCGCAACGTCAACCTCAAGATCCTGCTCTTCAACAACCGCATCTACGGCCTCACCAAAGGCCAGTACAGCCCCACCAGCGAAGTCGGCAAGATCACCAAATCCACCCCCATGGGCTCCCTCGACGCCCCCTTCAACCCTGTCTCCCTCGCCCTCGGAGCCGAAGCCTCCTTCGTCGCCCGCACCATCGACTCCGACCGCAAACACCTCACCGACGTCCTGCGCCAGGCCGCCGCCCACCCCGGCACCGCCCTCGTCGAGATCTACCAGAACTGCAACATCTTCAACGACGGCGCCTTCGACGCCCTCAAGGACCAGCAACAGGCCCAGGAAGCCGTCATCCGCCTCGAACACGGCCGCCCCATCCGCTTCGGCACCGACAACACCCGCGGCGTCATCCGCGACCCCCACACCGGCGACCTGAACATCGTCACCGTCACCCCCGACAACGAAGCGGACATCCTCGTCCACGACGCCCACTCCCCCTCCCCCACCACCGCCTTCGCCCTCTCCCGCCTCGCCGACCCGCACACCCTGCACCACACCCCCATCGGCGTCCTGCGCGCCGTCGACCGCCCCGTCTACGACACCCAGATGGCCGACCAACTCGACACCGCCATCGAACAGAACGGCAAGGGCGACCTCGCCACACTGCTCGCCGGCAACGACACCTGGACCGTGGAGAACACTCATGACGTACGTCATCGCACAGCCCTGCGTTGATCTGAAGGACAAGGCCTGCGTCGACGAGTGCCCCGTCGACTGCATCTACGAGGGCCCTCGCAAGATGTACATCAACCCGGACGAATGCGTGGACTGCGGTGCGTGCGAGCCCGTGTGTCCCGTCGAGGCCATCTTCTTCGAGGACGACACGCCTCAGGAGTGGGCGGACTTCCGCAGGGCCGACACCGAGTTCTTCGCCGAACTCGGCTCGCCGGGCGGCGCCTCCGCGCTCGGCCCGGTCGAGCACGACCATCCCGTGGTCGCCTGTGCGCCGCTGCCGACGGCGTGACGCGCCTGCCCCGCGCGCCCGCCGCGGGGGCTACACCTCCAGGTCGACCACGACCGGGGCGTGGTCCGACGCCCCCTTGCCCTTGCGCTCCTCACGGTCCACGTAGGAGTCGGTGACGGCCTTCGCGAACGGCTCGTTCCCATAGACGAGGTCGATGCGCATGCCGCGGTTCTTCGGGAAGCCGAGCTGACGGTAGTCCCAGTACGTGAAGGGGTGTGCGTACTTGAGGGGGCGCGGGACGACGTCCGACAGGCCCGTCTCGCGCAGGGAGGCCAGCGCGGCCCGCTCGGCCGGGGTGACATGGGTGAGGCCCTCGAAGGCGGCCACGTCGAAGACGTCGTCGTCCGTCGGCGCCACGTTGTAGTCGCCCAGCACCGCGAACGGGCGGCTGCCCGCCGCGTCGCCCGCGACGGCTGCCTTCAGGGCCTCGAACCACTGGAGTTTGTACGCGTAATGGGGGTGGTCCACCTCGCGGCCGTTCGGCACGTAGACCGACCAGACGCGGACCGGTCCGCAGGTCGCGGAGACGGCGCGGGGCTCCTCGACGCCCTCGTACCCGGGGTCGCCGGGCAGGCCCTTGACCACGTCCTCCAGGCCGACGCGGGAGAGCACCGCCACGCCGTTCCACCGGCCCGTGGCGTGCACGGCCGTCTCGTACCCCAGCTCCCGCAGCTGGTCCACGGGGAACTGCTCGGCGGCGACCTTGGCCTCCTGGAGGCACAGCACGTCCGTGCCGGTGCTCTCCAGCCAGGCCAGCAGCCTCGGGAGGCGGGCGGTGATCGAGTTCACGTTCCAGGTGGCGATGCGCATGCCTCACAACCTACCCGGCGGGTACGACAACGGGCCGACGGCCGTGCGGGAGCAGCCGGCCGTCGGCCCGTGCGGGGCCGCGAAGCGCGTGGTGGCGGTGGCGGGCGAGGCTCACACCTCGGCCGAGCCGCCCGGTGCGAGCCGCAGGTGCTCGGCGCCGCCCAGGGCGCCGATCTGCCGGTCGTAGATCGGCCGGGCGAGGTCCGTGAGCAGGGCGTCGTGGACGTCGTACGCGCGCTGCGGCTTGACCTCGCGGACGTACTCGATGACCTCGGAGATCTTGTTCCACGGGGCCATCACCGGAAGCATCAGCGTCTCGACCGGCTGGTCGGGCACGGTGAGGGCGTCTCCCGGGTGGAACACCCGGCCGCCGTCGACGAGGTAGCCGACATTGGTGATGCGCGGGATGTCCGGGTGGATGACGGCGTGCAGCTCCCCGTGCACCTGGACGTCGAAGCCGGCCGCGCTGAACGTGTCGCCGTGCCCCACGGTGTGCACGCGGCCCGGGAAGGCGGCGGAGATCTTCTCGGCGACCGACTTCAGGGTCCAGATCTCGGCCGCCGGATTGGATTCCAGCGCCGCCCGCAGCCGGCCCTCGTCGAAGTGGTCGGCGTGCTCATGGGTGACGAGGACGACGTCCGCGCCCACGGCGGCGTCCTCCTCGCTGAAACCGCCGGGATCGATGACGAGCGTGCGGCCGTCCTTCTCCAGACGGACGCACGCGTGCGACTTCTTCGTGAGCTTCATGCGTCCATCCTGCCCCTGCCCCGGCCCGGGAGCTCACTCCTGGGGCGTGGTCTCCTCCTGGATGACCTGCTGCGCCACCTTGAAGGCGCTGTTGGCGGCCGGCACACCGCAGTAGACGGCGGCCTGGAGCAGCACCTCCTTGATCTCCGCCGGGGTGAGTCCGTTGCGCAGGGCGGCGCGGGTGTGGAAGGCGAGTTCGTCGAGGTGGCCGCCCGCGACCAGCGCGGTGAGCGTGACGCAGCTGCGCGAGCGCCGGTCCAGGCCGGGCCGGTCCCAGATCTCGCCCCACGCGTAGCGCGTCACGAAGTCCTGGAAGTCGCCGGAGAACTCGTCGGCCGTGGCCAGGGCGCGATCGACGTGGGCGTCCCCGAGCACCTCGCGGCGGACCTTGATCCCGGCGTCGTACGGGTCGGGGCGGCCCAGCACCGGGGGCTGCACGACGGCCGGGGCGATCTCGGCGACGGGTGCGACGGGCTGCGGCGCGGCCAGGACGGGCTTGACCGGCGCGGCCAGGATCGCCATCTGCCCGGTGGTCGAGTCGAAGGCGGGCTGCCAGGCGGTGGAGAAGTGCCGGACGAGCAGGTCGGTGACCGCGGCGGGCTGCTCCACCGGCACGAGGTGGGAGGCGCCGGGCACGACCGCGAGCCGGGCGTCGGGGATCCCGGCGACCAGCGTGCGCGCCTCGGCGGGCCCGGTGACCTGGTCGTCGGAGCCGACGAGCACGAGGGTCGGCACAACGATGCGGCCCAGCTCGGGCCGCACGTCGAACGCGGCGAGCGCCTCGCAGGACGAGATGTAGCAGCCGGGGTCCGTGGTGCGCACCATCTGCACGGCCCACTCCGTGATCGCGGGCTGGGCCGCGGCGAAGCCGCTGGTGAACCAGCGCTCGGGCGAGGTGCGTGCCATCGGGTCGAGGCCGTTCGTGCGGACTATCACTCCGCGCTGCCGGAACTCGTCCGCCGTACCGAACCGCGGCGAAGACGCGATCAGCGCCAGCGAGGCGAGGCGCTCCGGGTGACGCAGCGCGAGCTCGGTCCCGATCGCGCCTCCGAGCGCGCAGCCCGCGTACCCGAAGCGCTGCACGCCGAGCCCGTCGAGCGTGGCGAGGAGCCGCCAGGCGAGTTCGCCGACCGAACCGGCCGCGTGGGCGGGCGCCCCGCCGTGTCCGGGCAGATCGAACCGGAAGATCCTCCAGTGCTTCGCGAGCTCGGGGACCTGCCGGTCCCACATGTGCCAGGTGGTGCCGAGCGAGGGGCCGAGGATGAGGACGGGGGCGTCTTCCGGGCCGTCGAAGCGGTATTGCAGGGCAGGGGTCTTCGTCTCACTCACCGCTCCACGCTAACTTCCGCGCCAGTCGTCACGGACATGGCCCCCGCTTGTCCACGCCGCCCACACGGGTCCGTCACATGTGCGCGTGACGCGGCCGGGGCTCGTCGCCGCATGTCGCGGGGGTGGCGCGGGCCGGACGACGAGGGCCGCGCGGGCGAGGCGGCGGATGGGGCGCGGGCCGGACGGTGGGGGCGCACGGACGGGCCGCCCGCGCCGGTCACGGGTCCTGGGACACCGCGGCGGTCACAGCTCGCCGGGTGCCCCGAGGCCGGTCAGGGCGCCCACCGGATCGAGGTCGGGGGTGCCTCGGGGCCACCAGTCGTCGTGGCCCGGTTCCGACTCGTAGGCGTACCAGAGGCCGTTCTGGCCCAGGCGCAGCTGGGCGTGCCCCCGCGGGTGGGTGAGGTGGTTGCGCCAGGGGCGGAAGGCGGGCAGGTCGGCGGCGAGCAGGAGCGGCCGGGCCCGGTCGAAGCGGCCCGCCGGAGGGTCCCAGGGCTCTTCGAGCACCCTGAGCGCCTCGAATCCGCCCTGGCGCCACGCGGCGACGGCCCGCGCCAGGTCGGTCGCGGTGCGCCCGGACGCGGATGCCAGAGACGCGTACAGGGCGCGGGTCGCGGCCGTGAGTCCGGAACCGGGCCGGGCCGCGGCGATACGGACCGCGTCCTGCCACAGCGTCAGCTCGGCGACGGGGTCACGGCCCGTGGTGAGCAGCGCGTGCGCGCGGGCGGCGGCGTCGGTCGCCAACTGGTCGAGCGCGAACGTGTCCGGGCCTCCGGGCACGCCCGGGTAGGTCGGCGGCTGCTCGGGGTGCGCGGGCGGCGGCAGCGGTGCGGGCAGCGGCGGCAGGGCGCGTGTCACGAGCGCGTCGCGAGCGCGCACGCCGGGGACGGGTGCCGGTTCCTGTTCCTGGGCGGCGCGGGCCGCGCGGGCCGCGCTGCGCCGGGACAGCGCGTCGAGCAGCTCCCGCTCGCCTCGACCGCGCAGCAGGAGCAGGACGAACGGGTCCTCGTCCAGCAGACGTGCCGCCTGGTAGCAGAGGGCTGCGGCGTGCTTGCAGGGATGGCCGGAGTCGGGGCAGCTGCACCGCGGTTCCAGCTCGCCGGGGCCGGGGAGCAGCGCGACCCCGCACTCCGCGAGCGACCTGGGCATCTGCTTGTCGAGCAGCGCCGCGATGTGTCCGGGCCGCTCGGCCGCGGCGTCCAGGAAACGGTCCCAGTCCTCGTCCGACAACGTCCGGACCCCGACCTGCACGCGATACGGCCGCGGGCGCGTGCCGTGCACATACGCGAGCACCTGTCCCGGGGTGACGGTGATGGCGTCCACGTGTCCGTGTCCCGCGTACGTCCGCCCGCGGGCCAGCCGTGCCGCGTCCAGGGCCCCTTCCTCCAGGGCGCTGACCCACGCGTTCCCCCACCATGTCTCGGCGAAGGCGTCGGCCTCCGGCACTCGCGCCGAGAAGGCCGGAAACGTACGGCGCAGCTCGCCGTCGCGCCCCGGGGACGCCATGGAACGGGGCAGCCGGTCCCCCGTGAGCGCGGCCCGGTCCGCGGTGCCCGCACGTACCCCGCGTGCGTCGGCCGATCCGCCGTGCCCGGGGCCGGTACGCGCCGTACGGCCGCCGCGCTTCGGCTCGCTCCGGTCGCCGGCTTCTCCGGACGGCGGGTCCGCGGCCGCCCGGTACCGAGCGCCGCTTCCGGCCGTGTCCGCGGCTCGCGGCGTCCCGTCCTCGTCGCCCGGCCGCCCGGGCGTGGGGGTCGAGGCCGCCGGGAGCGGACCTCCGGGCAGCGCGGAGCGGCCGAGGCGCCCTCCGCCGTCCACGTCACCCGCTTCATCGGGAACGGCGTCCGGAGCCGTCGGCGGCAGGTCCGAGGGGCGCGCGGAATGCCCGGCCGCGGGCTCGCTGCCCACGTCCCGGGGCCGTGCGTGCGGCCGCTCCGAGGGCGCGTACGTGTCCTCGGTGCCGTCGGCGTCGTCGGTGGGCATCCGGAACGCCCCGGCGAGCAGCTCCCGCAGTTCGCGGGCCCGCGGCTCCGGGTCCCGGCGGCGCCGCCCGGGCGGGGCCGCCCGGCGGCCGGTCCTCGACTCGGCGGACCGGACCCCGCCCTCAACCCCTTTGGAAACAGGGGCGATTGGCCTTCGCCTCTCAGTCCCTGCCCCGTCTGCCCCGTCCGCCCCGTCCGCCGCGGCATCCGCGCGGCCTCGTCGCGCCTCGTCCCGCGCCGCACGCAACGCTTCACGCGCCACGTCGCCCGGGCGGGCGCCGCGGCCCGCAGCACCCGAGGCGGGGGTGTCCGCCGGACGCGGTCCGTGCCCACCCCCCGCACGCACCCAACCCGGTCCGCCGGCCCCGCCGGGCTCGGAGAGCGGAGCGGCACTCGGAGCGGGCACGCCGTCCGAGGGGGTCTCGGAACCGGAGGAGGTCTCGGAACCCAAGGGGGTCTCGGAACCCGAGGGGGTCTCGGAACCCAGCGAAGCCGCGGCATCCAAGGAACTCCGGGGACCCGAGGCATTCTCCGGGCCCGAGGGGTTCTCGACATGCGCGCCCGCAGCCCGAGCGCGACTCGCGGCCGTCGCACGCCGGAGGGCTTCGCGGGCCGCCTGGGCCGGCCCGGACGCGGGACGCGGCGCGGAAGCGGGGGCCGGCCCGGACACGGAATCCGACGTGGACGCGTGGCCGGACGACGAAACGTGACCCCGCCCGGACGCGGACCCCGGCCCGGAACCGAAGTCCCGTGCGGAACCAGAATCCGGTGCGGCATCGGGGTCCGGTGCGGAAGCAAGGCCTGGCGCGGACGCGGGACGCTGCGCGGAACCGGAGTCCCGCGTGGGCACAGGGCCTCGCGCGGACTCGGAATCCGACGCAGCTGCAGGGCTCGGCCCGGAAGCGGAGTCCGGTGCGGAAGCGAGGCTCGACCCGGACGCGGGACCCGGCGCAGACGCGGGCCCCGGAGCGGGAGCAAGCTCTCGTGCGGCCCGCAGGGCGCGGCGGGCCTCGTCGGCGGGGCGGGCGCCGGTCACCGGACGGGGGTCCCGCGCCGCGTCGGTCGTCGGGCGCTCTTCGGCTGCGTCACCGGTCATGCGGACCTCCGCAGCGACACCAGGTCCGACAGCTCGCGGTCGGTCAGTTCGGTCAGGGACGCCTCGCCGGAGCCGAGGATCGCGTCGGCCAGCGCCCGCTTCGCTTCGAGCATCTCGGCGATGCGGTCCTCCACCGTGCCCTCGGTGATGAGGCGGTGGACCTGCACGGGCTGGGTCTGGCCGATGCGGTAGGCGCGGTCGGTGGCCTGTTCCTCGACGGCCGGGTTCCACCAGCGGTCGAAGTGCACCACGTGGCCGGCCCGGGTGAGGTTCAGGCCGGTGCCCGCGGCCTTGAGGGAGAGCACCAGGACCGGCGTCGCCCCGCTCTGGAAGCGGTCGACCATGCGCTCGCGGTCGGCGACCGGGGTGCCGCCGTGCAGCAGCTCCACCGGGACGGCGCGGGCCGTGAGATGGGCCGTGATCAGCCGGGCCATGCCCACGTACTGGGTGAAGACCAGGGCCGAGCCGTCCTCGGCGAGCAGCGTGTCCAGCAGCTCGTCGAGCAGGGCCAGCTTGCCGGAGCGGGCGGAGGGCCCGTGGGCGGCGGAGTGCGCCTCCTCCTTGAGGTACAGCGCCGGGTGGTTGCAGATCTGCTTGAGCGAGGTGAGCAGTTTCAGGACCAGACCCCGGCGGGCCATGCCCTCGGACGTCTCGATCGCCAGCATCGACTCCCGGACCACCGCTTCGTAGAGGGACGCCTGTTCGCGGGTCAGCGGTACGGGGTGGTCCGTCTCCGTCTTCGGCGGGAGCTCGGGCACGATGCCGGGATCCGACTTCTTGCGGCGGAGCAGGAAGGGGCGGATCAGCCGGGCGAGACGGGCCACCGCCTCCTCGTCCTCGCCGTTCTCCACGGCGCGGGCGTGCCGGGCGCGGAAGGACTTGAGGGGGCCGAGCAGGCCGGGGGTCGTCCAGTCGAGCAGGGCCCACAGTTCGGAGAGGTTGTTCTCCACGGGGGTGCCGGTGAGCGCCACGCGGGCGGGCGCCGGGACGGTGCGCAGGGCCTTCGCCGTCGCCGAGTACGGGTTCTTGACGTGCTGTGCCTCGTCCGCGACGACCATGCCCCACGTCTGCTGGGCGAGCAGGGGTGCGGCGGACCGCATGGTCCCGTACGTCGTCAGGACGAAGCCGCCTTCGAGGCCGTCCAGGGTGCGTTCGGGGCCGTGGAAGCGGCGGACGGGGACTCCGGGCGCGAAACGGGTGATCTCCCGCTGCCAGTTGCCCAGCAGCGATGCCGGGCAGACGACCAGGGTGGGCTCGCTGCGGGCGCGCCGCAGGTGCAGCGCGATGACGGTGACGGTCTTGCCGAGCCCCATGTCGTCGGCGAGGCAGCCGCCGAGCCCCAGGGAGGTCATGAGGTCGAGCCAGGCGAGGCCGCGCAGTTGGTAGTCCCGCAGGCGGGCCTGGAGGCCGGGTGGCGGCTCGACCGGTCCCACGCCCGCGGTCAGGCGGTCGCGCAGCGCGGCCAGCGCTCCGACCGGCACCGCGTCGACGGTCTCGCCGTCGACCTCGGCGCTGCCGGTGAGGGCGACGGACAGTGCGTCGACCGGGTCGAGGAGGCCCAGCTCGCGCTTGCGTGCCTTGCGGACGAGGGCCGGGTCGACGAGCACCCACTGGTCGCGCAGCCGTACGACGGGGCGGTGCGCCTCGGCCAGGATGTCCATCTCGGCCTCGGTGAGCGGATCTCCGCCGAGCGCCAGCTGCCAGCGGAACTGGAGGAGATCCTCGCTCTCGAAGAATCCCGTGCCGTCCGTCGCCGACCCGGGCGCCGGGCGCACCACGGCGGCGGCGCTGAGGTCCTGGGCGAGGTCGCGGGGCCAGTGCACGGCGACCCCGGCGGCGCCGAGCCGGGTCGCCGCGATGCCGAGCAGGTCGGACAGCTCCTCCTCGGAGAGGGCGAGCACGTCGGGCACGTCCTGTTCGGAGAGCCGGTCCAAGGGGGGCCAGACGCGGGCGGCGCGGCGCACGGCCAGGGCCGCGTCGACGCGCGCGCGGGGCCCGAACGTGGCGTCGGCGTCCCCCGCCCACAGGGCCGTGGCGTCCACGACGAGGGTGGGGTCGGCGAGGCTGTGCACCTGGACGACGGCCGCGCCGGCCCGGCGGGCCCCCTCGCCGTCGTCGAAGAGCTGGTACGCGGACAGGTCGAGGCGGAGCGAGATCCGCACGCCGGCGTCCATGCCCGCGGCGACCTCGGCGGCCCAGTCGTGCGCGCCGGGAAGCCGCTGGGGCTCTCGGGCGGCGAAGGGCCTGCCCGAGGTGTGGGGGGCCGCCGGGGTGCGGGGCAGGGTGTCGGCGACCGCGTCCAGGAAGGCCCGCACCAAGGCTTCCGGTTCCGGCAGGCGCAGCGGGCCCTTGCCGGGGAGGGGAACGGCGTGCCCCTCGTAGGGCAGGGCGGCGGCCACGGCCCGCAGGTGGGCGATGTCGTCCTGGTCGAGGGGGCCGGCCCGCCAGGCGTCGGACCCGTCGGGGGTCAGACCCGGCAGCAGCCGGCCGCGTGCGACGAGCCGCAGGGCGTGCAGCGCCGCGGCGCCCCAGCAGGCGGTGGCGGGGTGGGCGGCGGGGTCGCGGCGCGCCCCGGCCAGCAGGGGAAGTGCCTCGGCGACCGACAGGGTCACCGCGGGGACGGTGCCTCTGCGGACGCCGGTGCCGTGCGGCCGTACCACCGTGAGGCCGGTCCGGGGGTCCGGGGGCGTGCCGTCGGCGGGTGCGGTGCCGGGGGCCGGTGTGCCGTCCGGATCCCAGAAGGCGATCCGTCCCTCGCGCGGCAGCGGCGCGGGGAGGAAGACGGCGGCGAGCCGCACGGACGGCGCCTGCAAGGTCGCCGTGACCACCCCGTCCGCCATACGTCCTGCCACCTCCCGCCCATCGGTCGAATCAGTTGTCTTCGACTCTACGGGCGGGCTCTGACAATCGGCCCCGCCGGCCGCGTCGCGCCGGACGCGGCCGGGGCTCGGTCACGGTCACGGTCACGGTCACGGAATGGTGCGCGAGACCACGTACACCATGGGGTGCTCGGGCGTGCTCCAGTTCACGACGATGTCCTGGGTGGGGGCCGGGTCCTTCTGCTTGTGGACCAGGCCGGCCCAGGGGCCGGGTCCGGTGAACTCCCAGCCGACGACCTGCTGGTTGCGGGCACTGATCGTGATCTCGCCCTTCTTCAGGGCGTCACGGCTGGTGCCGACGTCCTTGAGGAAGGTGTCCAGGCCCGTCGGGGTGGTGCCGAACTGCACGTACAGGCGGCTGGTCTTCCAGTTGTTCGTCTCGTAGTAGGCGACGTCGGTGGAGTTCGTCGGGATCGGCACCTGGTAGAGGCGGCGCTGGACGCGCGACGGCCAGCCCGCGGTGAGGCCGGTCGCCGAGTACTTCGCCTCCTTGTCCTTGCCGCTGTTGCGGCTCTGGTTGGCGGAGATCACCAGGTAGCCGGCGGGCACGCCGATGAGCAGCACGATGATCAGCAGCGTCAGGGCACGGCGGCGGAACTTGTGGCGCGGGTCCTCGGGTGGCCGCTGCGGCTCGTCCGGCGGGGACGCCTGGCGCGGCAGCGAGGCCGTCACAGGGACCCCTGGGTGGTGCGGCGGGACTCGGAGTAGCGCTCGTACCGCTCGTAGCGCTCCACGCGGCGGCGCTTGGCGCGGCGGAAGCGGCGGGCCACGAGGCGGGCGAGGTCGGCCGCGCCGACCATGCCGGCCTCGGGGCCGAGCTGGGCGCGGGCGATGCGGGCCTCGGGGCGGTAGCCGCGGCCCGTGAGGTGCCTGCGGAAGGCGTCCCGCGCGGGGCCGATGAGCAGGTCGTCGGCCGCGCTGACGCCGCCGCCGATGACGAAGCAGGAGGGGTCCAGGGCGGCGGCCAGGTTGGCGATGCCGACGCCGAGCCACTGCCCGATGTCCTGGAGCAGCTCGATGCACATGGCGTCGCCCTCGCGGGCCAGCTCGGTGATCATCGGGCCGGTGATGTCGCCGACGCTGCCCTTGACGTGCTCGATGATGCCGTACGCCACCGGGGAGTCGGCGGCGGCGAGTTCGCGGGCCTCGCGGACCAGGGCGTTGCCCGAGCTGTACTGCTCCCAGCAGCCGCGGTTGCCGCACGGGCAGCGGTGGCCGCCGGGCACGACCTGCATGTGCCCGAACTCGCCCGCGACGCCGAACTTGCCGCGCTTGACCTGGCCGTCCTCCAGGATCGCGCCGCCGATGCCGGTGCCGAGCGTGATCATCACCAGGTGGTCCTCGCCGCGGCCGGCGCCGAAGCGCCACTCGGCCCAGGCTGCGGTGTTGGCGTCGTTGTCGACGAGCACCGGGACGGAGAGCCGGCCGGAGAGCCGGTCGCGCAGCGGTTCGTTGCGCCACGACAGGTGCGGGGCGAACAGGACGCGGTTGCGTTCCGCGTCGACCCAGCCCGCGGCGCCGATGCCGACGGCGTGCACGTCGTGCCGGTCGGAGAGGTCCAGGACCAGTTCGACGATGGTGTCCTCGACGACCTTGGGGCTCTTGGACTTGTCCGGCGTCTCGGCGCGGACCTTCTCCAGGATGTTGCCGTCGGCGTCCACGACGCCCGCCATCACCTTGGTGCCGCCGATGTCGATGCCGACGGTGGGGACGCGGGGCGCCGTCAGGTGCGATCGGCGCTCACGCGTCCCCACGGTCCGCAGGACGGTGGCCCGCGCGGAGCCGCGGTGTGCGAGGTCGCGGTAGGTGCTCATCGCGCCGATTCTGCCCTAAGCCCCGGCGGGGCTGCACCGCGGGAGCGCGGGGCGGCCGGTGCGCCGGGGCCCGTGCGCGGCCGGTCGCACCGTGCCGCGTACCCGGGAAGGGGGTGCCTCCTAGGCGCCGCGTTCCAGCTCGTGACGGAGATCGTCCAGCTCGCTTCCCCCGGCCATCTGGCGGGTGAGCTCGTCGAGGGTGATCCCGTCGCGGGTGTGGCTGCCGGACATCGTCCCGCGCTTCAGCAGGACGAAACGATCACCCACCAGGTACGCGTGATGCGGATTGTGGGTGATCAACACAACACCCAGTCCAGCGTCCCGGGCGGCGGCCACATATTTGAGGACCACACCGGACTGCTTGACGCCGAGGGCGGCGGTGGGCTCGTCGAGGACGAGGACCTTGGCACCGAAGTGGACGGCGCGGGCGATCGCCACGCACTGGCGTTCGCCGCCGGAGAGGGTGCCGATGGGCTGGTCGACGTCGCGCAGGTCGATGCCCATGCGCAGCAGCTCCGCGTGGGTCGTCCTGCGCATGTGCTCGACGTCCAGGCGGCGGAAGGGGGCGACGCCCTTGCGCGGCTCGGAGCCGAGGAAGAAGTTCCGCCACACCGGCATCAGCGGGACGACGGCCAGGTCCTGGTAGACCGTGGCGATCCCGCGGTCCAGTGCCTCGCGCGGGGAGCCGAGCCGGGTCTCCTCGCCCTCGATGCGGAGGGTGCCCGCGTCGTGCTGATGCCGGCCCGCGATGATCTTGATGAGGGTGGACTTGCCGGCGCCGTTGTCGCCGAGGACGCAGGTGATCTCACCGGCGTGGACCTCCAGCGAGACCCCTTCGAGGGCGCGGATGTTCCCGTAGTACTTGCTGACGTCGTCGAGCTCGACGAGTGCCGTGCCTTCCGGGGCGGCCCGACCGGCCGTCGTGTTCGCGTCGGTCGTCACTTCGTCGCCTCCGCCCGCTTGCGGACCCAGTGGTTGAGCAGGGTGGCCAGGAGCAGCATCACTCCGAGGAAGAACTTGAACCAGTCCGGGTTCCACTCGGCGAAGACGATGCCCTTGCTGACCATGCCGAAGATCAGCGCGCCGACCGCCGCGCCGACGGCGGAGCCGTAGCCGCCGGTGATCAGACAGCCGCCGATGACGGCCGCGATGATGTAGATCAGCTCGTTGCCGACGCCTTCACCGGACTGCACGACGTCGAACGAGAACAGCAGGTGCTGGCCGGAGATCCAGGCGCCGAAGGCGACACCCATGTAGAGGCCGATCTTGGTCTTGTCGACCGGGACGCCCACCGCGCGGGCGGCCTCCTCGCCGCCGCCGACGGCGTAGATCCAGTTGCCGACGCGGGTGCGCAGCAGGATCCAGGTGGCGACGGCGACCAGGGCCAGCCACCACAGAATGGTGATCTTGAAACCGACCCCGCCGATGGTGAGCGTGGAGGCGAAGACGTCCTTGGCGGACGAGAAGCCCTCCATGTCGGAGATCGACTTCGTGGAGACCGTGCCGCTGATCAGCTTGGTGAAGCCGAGGTTCATGCCGGTCAGCATGAGGAACGTGCCGAGCGTGATGATGAAGCTCGGCGGGTCGGTGCGGGTCAGCATGACGCCGTTGAAGACGCCGATCGCCAGGGTCACGATCAGCGAGACGAGGACGCCGACCCAGACGTTCGCGGTCATCTGGTAGCTGAACATCGAGGAGACCAGCGCGGAGCTGGTCACCATGACGCCCGCGGACAGGTCGAACTCGCCGCCGATCATCAGCAGCGCGACCGGGACGGCCATGATGCCGATGGTAGAGGCGGCGTACAGGACGGTGCTGAGGCTCGACGCCCGGACGAAGCTGTCGGCGAAGACGGCGAAGAAGACGAAGACCGCGATCGCGCCGACCACGGACCCGAGCTCGGGCCGGTTCAGCAGCCTGCGCAGGGTCGAGGTCTTCAGGAGGCGCTCGTCGGTCCTCTCGCCGGGCGACGGCGCGGGGGCGGGTGCCGTCGTGCTCATCGAGTGCCCCGCTTCGCGTAGTCCTCCAGCTCGGCGGCCTGGTCCTTGGTGATGATCTGGGGACCGGTGAGGACCGGCTTGCCCCCGCCGAGGACGTCGGCGTTGTACTTGTACAGCCAGAGCAGGTCGACGGCCTCGTACCCCTGGAGGTAGGGCTGCTGGTCGACGGCGAAGCCGAGCGTGCCGTTCTTCAGCTCGGCGGCCACCTTCTCGTTCAGGTCGAAGGTGTCGATCTCGGCCTTGCTGCCGGCGTCGTCCTTCGCCTTGACCGCGGTGTCGGCGAAGGGCGCGCCGAGGGTGACGACCGAGTCGATGGACTTGTCGGCCTGGAGCTTGGCGCCGATGGAGGCCTGGACGTCGGGCATGCTCGTGCCCTGGACGTACAGGTTCTGCACGTCGCCGTCGAAGGTCTTCTTGATGCCGGCGCAGCGCTGCTCGTGGCCGACGTTGCCCTGCTCGTGCAGCACGCACAGGGCCTTCTTGCGGCCCCGCTTGTTCAGCTCCTCGCCGACCGCCTCGCCGGCGATGGTCTCGTCCTGGCCGATGTGCGTGAGCGCGCCGAACGCCTTCGACTCCTCGGAGCCGGAGTTCACCGTGATCACGGGGATGCCGGCCTTCTCGGCGCGCGCGACGGCCGCCTTCATGGCGTCGGGCTTCGCGAGCGTGACGATGATGCCGTCGACCTTCTTGTCGACCGCGGCGTCCACGAGCTGCGCCTGCTGCTGCGCCTCGGCGTTGTGCGAGTACAGGAAGTTGATGTTGTCCTTGACGGCGGCCTGCTTAGCGCCGTTCTGGACGATGTCCCAGAACGTGTCGCCATCACCCGAGTGGGTGATCATCGCGAACGTCCACTTGGGCGTGTTCACCGCGGCCCTGCCCTGGGCCGCGGCGGCCTTGCGGGCGTCCTCGGCCCGCTTCCCGCCGGTGCTGCTGCATCCCGCGAGGGACACCCCCAGCGCCCCTGCGAGCGCGATGCTTACCCAGGTCCGAGTCCGTGCCACGAGGCCGTGCCCTTCTTGCTGTGCTCCTTGTGCGCCGGGCCTTGCGGACCGGGCCGGGGGCCCTCTGTCAGGCCCTCGCGAGCCGGCGTCGCACCGGCCCAAAAGCCCAAGTATCAATCACGGGGATCATCCATCCCACCAGCGGGTCCCGCGCGCGGTGGGCTCGGCCGGTGGCCGTGGGGCCTTTCCGGCGGGGTCGGCCGACCGGCGGGAGACCTCCTCGCGCGGCGGATCCGGGGCGCCGCGGACGGCTGCGGGAGCGGGCGAGGGGCGGGCGGCGAGGGGCCCGAGCGGGGAGCCGGTGTGGGGGTCCGAAGTGCGGGGCGCGGCGAAGGGCGCGGGCGACCGGCACGAGCGACGGGCGCGGCCGTACGCGGAGCCGGAAGCGGCTGCGGGCCGGAGCCGGTCTCAGGGACGTACGAGGAGCTGGAACTCGAAGGAGTAGCGCGAGGCGCGGTAGATGTGGGTGCCGAACTCGACGGCGCGGCCGGTGTCGTCGAACGTCGTCCGCTGCATGGTGAGCAGGGGTGCCCCGGCCGGCTCGCCGAGCCGCTCGCCCTCCTCGGCGGTGGCCGCGCGGGCGCCGACGGACTGGCGGGCGCTGTGCAGCGTGATGCCGGCCGTGCGCATCAGCCGGTACAGCCCCGTGGCCTCCATCCGGTCGCTGTCCAGCTCCAGGAGGTCGGGGGGCAGGAAGTTGCAGAGGTACGCCATCGGCTCGCCGTGGGCGAGCCGCAGTCGCTCGACCCGGTGCACCTCGCTGCCCTCGGTGACGCCGAGCGCGGCGGCGACCTCCGTCGAGGCCTCCTCGACGGTGTTGACGAGCACCCGGGTGGCGGGGCGCTGCCCGGCCGACTCCAGGTCGTCGTAGAGGCTGCTCAGCTCCAGGGGGCGCTTCACCTGGCTGTGCACGACCTGGGTGCCGACGCCGCGGCGGCGCACGAGCAGGCCCTTGTCGACGAGGGACTGGATGGCCTGGCGGACCGTGGGCCGGGACAGGCCGAGTCGTCCGGCCAGCTCGATCTCGTTGCCCAGCAGGCTGCCCGGGGTCAGCGCTCCGTGCTCGATGGCGGCCTCCAGCTGCTGGGACAGCTGGAAGTAGAGCGGGACCGGGCTGCTGCGGTCGACGCTGAGCTGGAGCGAGACGGTCGGATCCACATCTGGTTTCGGCACGGCCCGAGCGTAGCTCCGGGAAATGTTGACGGGAAGTTGTGAAGTTCGATTGTCCGGACAAAGCATTGACAGGGTGCCGGGTACGCCCTCACTTTGTTCCCATGCGCATCGGACTCATCGGAGCGGGTCGTATCGGTACATTTCACGCGGCCACTCTCAGTCGTCATCGCGAGGTCGGCGGCTCGCTGATCATCACCGACGCGGACACCGCGCGGGCCCGCCGGCTGGCGGACCGGCTGGGCGCGACGGCGGCGCCCAGCGTGAACGAGATCTTCACCTGGGGCGTGGACGCGGTGGTCGTCACGGCGGCGACGTCGGCCCACTCCGAACTGATCGGTCGGGCAGCGCGCTCCGGGCTCCCCGTCTTCTGCGAGAAGCCCATCGCCCTCGATCTGGCGGGCACGCTGGACGCGCTGGCCGAGGTCGACGCCGCCGGAACGGTTCTGCAGCTGGGCTTCCAGCGACGCTTCGACGTGGGCTACGCGACGGCCCGGGAAGCCGTCCGGTCGGGACGGCTGGGCCGGCTGCACACCGTCCGTGCGATGACGTCCGACCAGGCGCCGCCCCCGGCCGACTACCTGCCGCACTCCGGCGGGATCTACCGCGACTGCCTGATCCACGACTTCGACGCGCTCCGCTGGGTCACCGGCCACGAGGTCGTCGAGGTCTACGCGACCGGGTCCGACGCCGGACCGGCGATGTTCCGCGCGGCGGGCGACGTCGACACCGCCGCCGCCGTGCTCACCTTCGACGACGGCACGCTCGCCAGTGCGACGGCCGCCCGGATCAACGGCGCGGGCTACGACGTCCGCATGGAACTCGCCGGCGAACTCGACCAGATCGCCGTCGGGCTCGACGACCGCACGCCGATCGCCTCCACGGAACCGGCCGGGCCGCCGCCCGCCGACAAGCCGTGGACGGGCTTCCTGGAGCGCTTCGGCCCCGCCTACGAGGCCGAACTCGTCGCCTTCGTCGAGGTCGTCCGGGGCGAACGCGCCAACCCGTGCGACGGACGTGAGGCCCTGGAGGCGCTGCGCATCGCCGAGGCCTGCGAACTGTCCCGGCACGAGCGGCGCCCGGTGCGCCTCGCGGAGATCCCGGACGGGCGGACCTGACCGCGGCGCCCGCGGACGCTCCCTCACACCGGTGGGCCGGGCACCGCGACGGACGCGGTGCCCGGCGCGGTGCTGTCTCACACCAGCAGGCGCACCGACGGGCTCCGGGTGTCGGCCGCGAGTTCGCGGTCGCAGTGCTTGCACGTCAGTCGGTGCGGGCGCACCAGATTGGTCTGGACGCTCGCGGTGCCCGACTCCTTGGCGCTCGGGCAGTGGTAGCCGAGATGCAGCCGGACCCAGGGATGGCTGGTGGGCGCCGCGGACCTGTGGCCGTCGCGGGTGTCCGTGAAGGGCGCCCACCAGAAGTCGACCACGGCCCGCAGCCCCATCCGGTCCCGGCCGCTCGTGGTGTCGAAGGCGGCGAGCCGCGCCGCCGTGTAGTGGCGCGCGAAGCCGCTGCGGCTGCCCGAGCACAACGCCCGCTCGGTGCCGCGCTCGAAGACGGTCGTACGGCCGACCCGCTCGCAGACGAAACAGTCCAGCGAGCACTCCAGCGTGCCGCGCCAGTACAGCTGATGGGAGTCCTCGCCGCGCCCCTCCTCGCGGCTCAGCTCCGCGGTGATCTCGGCAGTACGCAGCACGGGCGACGCTCCTCTCGCGGCCGGGGTCCGTTCGCGCACCCCTCGTCGGACGGCACCGGGCCGCTCACCAGCGCACCGGCAGGCTGCGCACGCCCCGCATCAGCATGCCGGGCAGCCAGCCGCCGGGCGGTCCGTCGAGCGCCAGGTCCGGGCAGCGCTCCAGGAGCGAGCGCAGCGCCACACGTGCCTCCAGCCGGGCCAGCGGCGCGCCCAGACAGTAGTGGATGCCGTGTCCGAAGGCGACATGGCCGCGGGTGTCGCGCCGGATGTCGAAGCGGTCGGGCGCCGGGAAGCGCGTGCCGTCGCGGTCGGCGGCGGTGAGGCCGACCATCACCGGATCACCGGCCCCGATCGGCGTGCCGCCGATGTCGAGCGGCTCGACGGCGTACCGGAACGTCGCGTTCTCCACCGGTCCCTCGTAGCGCAGCATCTCCTCCACCGCACCGTCGAGAAGTGTCATGTCGGCGCGCAGCGCGGCGAGTTCGCCGGGGTGGGTGAGCAGTGCGCGCACCCCGCTCGACAGGAGATTGACCGTCGTCTCGTGACCGGCGATGAGCAGGACGAAGGCCATGCCGCGCAGTTCCTCCGGGGACAGCCGGTCGCCGTCCTCCGCGGTGGTGCGGATCAGGCCGCTGAGCAGGTCGTCGGCCGGCGCGGCGCAGCGCTTGTCCTCGATCAGCCCGGTGAGGTAGTCGGCGAGGCGGACGAACGCGTCGTACTCGCTCTCCGCGCTGGTGGGCGCGACCGCCTCGGTGGACATCTCGCGGAAGGCGGCCCGGTCCATCTCCGGCACGCCGAGCAGTTCGCAGATCACGGTCAGCGGCAGCGGGTGGGCGAACGACGCCACGAGGTCGGCCCGCCCGCGCGGCAGCATCGCGTCGAGCAGTTCGTCGGTGATCTCCTGGACGCGCGACCGGAGCGTCTGCACCCGGCGCGTCGTGAACTCGCGTGCGACGAGGGCGCGCAGCCGCGTGTGCTGCGGCGGGTCCGCGACGAGCAGGTACTTGCCGATCAGCTCCTCGTCGAGGAACGTGAGCCCGATCTTCTGTCCGTCCTTGGCCAGTCGCGGGTCGGCGAGTGCCGCGCGTGCCTCCTCGTATCCGACGACGAGCCAGGTCTCGTGATGCGCGTCGGCGCCCGGCAGCCGTACCCGGTGCACCGGTCCGAGCTCGCGCAGCTCGGCATACACGGGATGCGGGTCCTCGGTGAACCGCTTCCCGAACTCCCCGAGATCGATCATCTCCGCTCCTTCCCCCGTCCCCCGTCCCCTGTCCCTCATCTCAACGACAGCGGCCGCCGAACGGTGCCCGCCCGGCGCGGGGGCCCGGGCCGGTGCCGCGTCGTGCCGCCGCCCGGGGACCGCGGATCGGGGGCCGTGGACCGCGGGCCGCCGTGCCGCCGGGGACCACCGATCCGGGGCCGCCGTGCCGCGCAGCCGTCACTTCCCGTTGTCCTCGAGCAGCCCGGCGTCGTACGTCAGCAGGGCGATCTGCACACGGTTGTTGAGGCCGAGCTTGGCGAGGATGCGGGAGACATGGGTCTTGACCGTGGCGACGCTCATGAACAGCTCCCCGGCGATCTCCGCGTTGGAGCCGCCCTGTCCCACGGCGACGGCCACCTCGCGCTCACGGTCGTTCAGGACCGCGATCCGGGTACGGGCCGCGGTCCGGCGGGCGTCGAGCGTCGAGCCCGCCGCGTGCTCGATCAACTGGCGGGTCACCGTGGGCGACAGCACCGGGTCGCCGGCCGCCACGCGCCGCACCGCTTCCAGGATCTCGGCCGGCGGGGTGTCCTTGAGGACGAATCCGGCCGCGCCCGCGCCCAGCGCCCGCAGCACCTGGTCGTCGGCGTGGAAGGTGGTCAGCACGATCACCTGGGGCGATTCCTCGCGGCCGCGGAGCCTCTCCGTGGCGGTGAGTCCGTCGACCGTCGGCATCCGGATGTCCATCAGGACGACGTCGGGCCGGGTGCGGTCGACGAGGGCCTCCACCTCGCCGCCGTCGGCCGCCTCCCCGACGATCTCGATGTCGTCGGCACCGCCCAGCATGAGGGACAGGCCGGCTCGCACCAGGGGGTCGTCGTCCACGAGCAGCAGTCGGATCGCAGTCATGGCGTCCACCTAACCAGGTCGGGCGCCCCCGGCCGCGCCGCCGTCGGCCGGAACCGCCCCCGCGCGAGGGCGACCTGACTGACTTCCCGGGCATCTGACGGACTGCGCCGGCCGTCCTCCCGCCCGTCGCCGGGCCCGCGCAGACTCGCCAGTGCGTCGTCGGCCGACAGCGCGTCCAGAGCTCCCCGGTGGAGCTCACCGATGCCTTCCCGTGTTTCGAAGAGAGGTTTGCCCGATGGCTAGCAGCGTCCTTCCCATGCCGCCTGGTTCCGACCCGGACTGGCAGACGGAACTGCTCGATCTCGACGCCTACTTGGCCCGTATCGGATACGACGGGCCGCGCACCCCCACCCTGGAGACCCTGCGCCGGCTGCACCGCGCGCACGCCGACGCCATCAGCTGGGAGATCGTGGACTCGGCCGTGGGCCGGCGCATCGCACTCGACATCGAGAGCGTGCAGGAGAAGATCGTGGCCCGCGGCCAGGGCGGCTGCTGCCTGGAGAGCAACCTGCTGTTCGCGGCGGCCCTCGACCGGCTGGGCTTCCCGCTGGTGCGCCACCTCGCCCGGGTGCGCCGCGGCACCCGGACCGTCCGTACCCGCTCCCACGCCGTCCTGCTGGTGGAGGTCGAGGGCGCACTCTGGTTCGCCGACCCCGGCTTCGGCGACGAGAGCCCGCTGGAGCCGCTGCCGTTCACGCACGACGGCACCGTGACCGTCGGCGACTGGACCTGGCGCCTGCAGCGCGACGGCGAGGACTGGGTGCTGCAGAGCCTGCACGCCGACGGCTGGTTCGACGTGTACGCCTGGCAGCTGGAGCCGCACTACTTCCTCGACTTCGACATGGTCAACCACTTCTCGTACGCGGACCCGCGGTCGGTGTTCATGCCGCCGGGCGGGCTCAGCCACCTGATCGCGCAGCGCGGCGACGACAAGACCCGGCTCGTGCTGAAGAACCAGGTCCTCACCACGCAGTACCCCGACGGCCGTCTCGAGCACGCGGAGCTGACCGCGGACGAGGTCGTCGAGACCCTGCGGGACGCCTTCAAGCTGACCATCCAGCCCGAGGACGCCCAGTTCCTGCGGGAGCGCTTCGCGACCGCTCCGGCCGCCCAGCAGGCCGCGCCCGCCCAGAAGTCCGCCCAGTAGTCGCGGGCAGTCCCGACCGGCAATCGAGGCAATCGAGGAGAGACACGCAATGCCCCGGATCCCTGTACGGCGCAGTGGGCTGTATCTCGGCGTGGTCGCCGAGCATGCGGCGGCCAAGAACGCCGGCACACCGCTGACACTCGACCACGACCTGGACGTCCTGCCCGGTACGGGCCGGGAGTTCACCGTGGCCGCCCTGGCCGAGCACGTGGACGACATGGCCGCCCGGCTGTGGGCCGCCGGCGTCCGGCCCGGCGCCCACGTCGCCCTCCACAAGACGTCCAACTTCGACATCTACATCCTGGCGAGCGGGGCGTCCCGCATCGGTGCCGTGCCGGTGATGCTGTCCCCCGCGCTGCCCGGCGAGAGCGTCGCCGCGCTGCTCGGGCGGCTGAAGCGGCCGTATCTGGTGACGGACGCGGCGAAGCTCGACGGCTCGCTCGCGGACGTCCCGCTGGACGGGCTGACCGAACGGATCGTGCTGGCCGCCGGGCACCGCGCGGGGACGGTCTCGCTGACCGACCTCGCGGGTGCCCCCCGGCAGAAGCCGGTGTTCAACGACCCCGACCGGCCCGCGCTGATGACCCACACGTCCGGCACCACGGGGCTGCCGAAGCTCGTCGTGCACTCGGCCCGCACGCTGCGCGGCCGGTTCCGTCCGCAGAACCGCCTCGCCGGGCTGATCCGCAAGCGGGAGACGGTCGCCGTGCACGTCTCGTTCGTGCACTCGCGGATGTTCCTGGCCATGGCGGTGCTGCTGCCGCGCGCCTTCCCCGTCGTGCTCATGGAGCACGGGGACCCGGAGCGCACCGCCGAACTGTTCGCGCGGACCAGGCCGGGCTTCCTGGAGACCCACCCCAACTCCTTCCTGGAGTGGGAGGAGATCGCCGACGACCCGCGCCGGCCGTTCGCCAACGTCAAGTACTTCAGCAGCACGTTCGACGCGATCCACCCGGGCACGATGGACCGGCTGCTGAAGGCCTCCGAGCGGCGCTCGCCCCTGTTCTTCCAGATCTACGGACAGAGCGAGTGCGGCCCGCTCGTCGGCCGCGGCTACACCCGCAGGAACGCCCACAAGGCCAACGGCCGTTGCCTCGGCTACGCCATGCCGGGCATCACCAGGTTCCGGCTGACCGGCCGCGGGGGCAAGCGCCCCTCGAAGGCCAACCCCGGCTACATCGACGTGTACACCCCGGGCCGCGCGGTGACGTACTACGGGGAGAAGGAACGCTTCGAGAAGCAGGCGATCGGCGACTGGTGGCGCGGGATGGACATCGGCTACCGCAGCAAGTGGGGCTGTCTGCACCTGCTGGACCGCGAGGTCGACCACATTCCGGGCGTGCACAGCACTCTGGAGGTGGAGGACGCGGTCCTCGCCAGGCTCCCCGAACTGACCGAGCTGGTCCTGGTGCCCGGCCCCCGCCAGGAGCCGGTGCCGGTGGTCAGCACCCGCAAGGACCTGCCGCTGGACCCGGAGCGCTGGCGCGCGGCCGCCGCGGACTACCCGCAGCTCTCCGCCCCCGTGCAGCTGCCGCTGAGCGAGCTGCCGCGCACGGCCACGATGAAGGTGCAGCGGATCGAGCTCGCGCGCCGGCTGCAGGAGCAGACGTGAGCGCGCGGCCCGTGGTGCGGGCCGACGTCGACGTCCTCGTCGTCGGCGGCGGCCCCACCGGCCTGCTGGCCGCCTGCGAACTGCTCAGGCGGGGCGTGCGGGTACGGATCGTCGACCGGGCCGAGGAACCCATGACCGTGCCGAAGGCGCTGTCGCTGTGGCCGCGTGCCATGGACATCCTCGAAGACCTGGGTGTGGGCGAGGAGTTGAGGCGGTCGTCGAACCGCATCGACGCCTTCTCCTACTTCTCCGACGGCCGTCCGCTGGCCACCTTCGGCTTCGCCGAGGACCTGGCCTCGCGCACCCTCCCGCAGCCCGTGACGGAGAGCCTGCTCACCGCCCGGCTGCACGAGCTGGGCGGCAAGGTGGAGCGCGGTGTGCGCCTGCTGTGCCTGGACGGGGTGGACTTCTCCGGGCGGATCGACGCGACCGACGGTGTGACCGCGCTGCTGGAGCACCCGGACGGCACGCTGGAGCGCACCCATGTGCCGTGGGTGATCGGTGCGGACGGGGCGGGCAGCTCGGTCCGCGGCCAGCTCGGCATCGGCTTCCAGGGCAGTACGTACGAGATGGCGTTCGCGCTGATCGACACGCGGATCGAGGGCGAGCTGCCGACGAATCGGGTGCTGTACTACCAGGCACCGTCGGGCACGCTGGTGATCGTGCCGATGCCGGACGGCGTCTTCCGGTTCCTGTCGGTGATGCCGGCGGGCGGCGGCGAGGTCACCGTCCCGATGATGCAGCGGATCCTCGACGAGCGGGGCCCGCGCGGGGTGCGGATCACGGAGCCCGTGTGGCAGACCGTGTTCCGGGTGCACGCGCGGCACGCCACGGACTTCCAGCGCGGGCGGGTCTTCCTGATGGGCGACGCGGCGCACGTGCACAGTCCGGCCGGCGGTCAGGGCATGAACAACGGTCTCCAGGACGCGCACAACCTCGCCTGGAAACTGGCCGCGGTCGTGCACGGCACCTCCCCGGCCGACCTGCTGCTGAGCTACGGCCCGGAGCGCGCGGAGGCGACCCGTCGCATCGTGCGGGACACGGATCTGCAGACCCGGGCGTGGATGGCGGGGAGCCGGCCGAAAGTGGTGGCCCGCGACGCCGCGTTCAGGCTGCTCGACCGCACCGGGCTGGTGTCCCGGCTGTACGCGCCGGTGATGGCGGGGCGCAGGCTGGCCTACCGGCCCGAGCGGGACAGCCAGGTGCCGTCGGGCAGGCGCGGCTGCGGCCGGCGCGCTCTCAGGCCCGGTTCCGTCTTCCCGCGGCCGCTCGCCGTGGAGCACGGGATGTCCGGCCCCGGCGCGGACCCGAACGCCTGGACGCTGGCGGTCACCGGACCTGACGTACTCGCAGCGGCAGAGCAATTCGCGGACGGCTACCCGCGGTTGACGGTGGTGCGGCTGCGCAAGGAGCGGGCCGCACCGCTCACCGGCTGCCGGCGGGCGGGCTACCACCTGATCCGACCGGACGGACACGTCGCGGCGCACGGGCACGCAGGGGACCTGGACCGGCTGCGTACCGAACTCGCCGTCGCGTTCACGCCCGTCGCCCCGGACTGACCTCGCTTAGGAGTACGCACATGGGTACCACGGTCGCCATCGCCTACCACTCCGGGTTCGGGCACACCACGGTCCTCGCGGAGGCGGTGCGCGACGGCGTGGCCGACGCGGGTGCCGACGCCGTGCTGATCGCGGTGGACGGCATCACCGATGAGGAGTGGGCCGCCCTCGACGCCGCGGACGCGATCGTCTTCGGCGCGCCCACCTACATGGGCACCGCGTCCGCCGCCTTCCACGTCTTCGCCGAGTCGACGTCGAAGCGGTGGGCGGCACGGGCCTGGAAGGACAAGCTCGCCTCGGGGTTCACCGTGGCGGGCGCGATGAACGGCGACAAGCTGCACACCTTGCAGTACTTCTCGATCCTCGCCTCGCAGCACGGCATGCACTGGATCAACCTGGACCTGACGCCGGGCTGGTGCTCGTCGACGGGCTCCGAGCACGACCTCAACCGTCTCGGGATCACGCTCGGCGCCGGCGCCCAGGCCAACACCGACGAGGGCCCGGAGGCCGTCACCAAGGCCGACACGGAGACCGCCCGGCATCTGGGCCGGCGGGTCGCCACGGTGGCCAAGGGCTTCGCGGGGGTGGCACGTTGAGCTCCCCCGGGGCCACCGCGCTGGTCGTGATCGACAACGAACTGCTCAGCCACGGCGTCCGCTCCATGCTCAAGAGCATCCCCGCCATGGGGTCGGTGTGGGCCTGCGGCAAGGCGTCCGAGGCGATGGCGCTGCTGCCCGCGCAACGGCCGGACGTCGTGCTGTGCCTGGGCTCGGGCCCGGACACCGCCGGCCTGGTGCGTGGGGCGGTGCGGCAGGGCGCGCGGGCGCTGATCCTGCTGGAGGGGCCCGACCTCGACGTGCTCGACGAGGAGACGGTGCTCGCCGCGCACGGCTTCCTGATGCAGGCGGAGGTGACCGTCGACAAGCTCCGTGAGGCGGTGGACCAGGTCAACGCGGGTGATATTCCGCTGCCGCCCGCACTCGCCCGCAATCTCATGTCGCGTTCCCGGCGAAGGCCGGAGCACAGGCCCTCGCGACGCATTTCCATCACCCCCCGCGAGGAGGAGGTCCTGCATTTTCTGGCCGAGGGTCTGAGTAATAAGCAGATAGCACGCCGGCTCGGCATTTCCGAGCACGGCATAAAGCGTCATGTCACCAATCTACTGGCGAAGTTGAATGCCCCCAACAGGACGCTCGCGGTCGCGCTGGCGCTCCAGGAAGGCCTGATCAGAGCCACGCAACCGGCGTAGACCGTACGTCGGAGAAACAGGGCGTGCCGCCTCGACGGCACGCCCTTTCCCGTTTTCCGGGCGGATTGATGAATGCGGCCGGACCCTACCCGTTCGGGTACCCCGACCGAGCACCCCGGAAGTGCATTACCGAACCCCTCGGGATGCGCGAATCTATTGGTGCGGCAAGGAAATCCGGAACGCCTCCACAAAGGACGAGCCGGGAGGCCGAGGGCCCAGAAGGCCAAGGCCGTTCCGCAGGCAGGGGCGCGGCTCCACGCGAGCCGCGCCCAGCCCGGCACCGCTTCCCCTTCTCCGCCGCACACGCCTTCATCCGTACTCAGCCTCACAGGAGTCACGTCCGATGGAACTCACCAAGAAGACCTCGCACGGCGTCGGCATCAAGGCCGTCGGGGGCCGCATCCCGGACCGGGTGGTCACCAACGCCGAGCTGGAGCAGCTGCTCGACACGACCGACGAGTGGATCAGCAAGTTCATCGGCATCAAGGAACGACGCTGGTCCGCCCCGGACGAGTGGACGTCCGACCTCGGTGCCGCCGCCCTCCTCGACGCCTGCGAGCGTGCGGGGGTCAGCCCGGACTCGCTCGACCTGGTCATCTGCGGGACCTACACCCCGGACCACATGATCCCGGCCGCGGCCGTGGGCATCATGCGCAAGGCCGGCATCCAGGGAGTGCCCGGCTTCGACGTGAACAGCGGCGGCTGCCCGGGCGGCGTCTTCGCCCTCGACGTGGGTGCCAAGTTCGTGAAGTCCGGTGACTACCGCCGCGTCGCGGTCGTGCTCGCCGACGTCAACACCAAGCTCTTCGACCCGGAGGACCGCACGGTCGGCGTCATCTTCGGCGACGGTGCCGCCTGCTACCTGCTGGAGCCGACCGCTCCCGGCACGGGCGTCGGTTCGGCACTGCTGGCCAGCGACCCGAGCTCGTACCACACGGCGTACGTCAAGCGCGAGGACCGCACCTGGCCGGACGGCACCCCCAAGCTGTCGGCGTTCGGCAACAACTACTCCTACATGCACGGCCGTTCGGTGCGCGACTTCGCCCTGGAGCACATCCCCGGCTTCGTCGAGCAGCTGGTGAAGGCCGAGGGCATGACGGTCGAGGACATCGACCTGATCATCTTCCACCAGGCCAACTACCACATGATCCACGCCCTGATGGAGAAGATCGGCCTCCCCGCGGACCGTACGTTCACCACGGTCGAGCGGTACGGCAACACCTCGGGCGCGGGCGTTCCGCTGGCCCTGCGCGACGCGATCGACGCCGGGCGGGTCAAGCCGGGCGACAACGTGGTGCTCGTCTCCTTCGGCGCCGGCATGAGCCACGGCGGCACCGTGGTGCGCTGGGCCGCGGAAGACGACTTCCTGCTGGGTGCCTGAGATGACGGTCACCACTGCCACCGAACTCCCGGTCGGGAGCCGGGAGTTCAGCACCATCCAGGTCGCCTGGAGCGGCGGGGTGGCCCATGTCCTGCTGAACCGTCCCGAGCGGCGCAACGCCATCGACCTCACGCTCGCCCGCGACCTGCTGGACGCGGTGCACCTGGAGCCGGTGGCCCGCGCCCGGTGCGTGCTGCTCACCGGGGCGGGTCCGCACTTCTGCGTCGGCGGCGACCTGAAGAGCTTCCGCGCCCAGCCGGACATCCCCGGTCACCTCCTGGAGGTGACCACTCACCTGCACGCCGCGCTCGCCCGGCTGGTCGCGAACGACGCCCCTCTCGTGGTGGCGGCCGGCGGCCATGTGGCGGGCGCCGGACTCGGGGTCGCCAGCCTCGCGGACGTGCTGCTCACCGAGGAGGGCTCGACCTTCCGCTCCGCGTACGCGGCGCTCGGGCTCACCCCCGACGCCGCCACCAGCCACCAGCTCCCCCAGCTCGTGGGGCTGCGCCGGGCGCAGCGGATGACGATGCTCGGCCATGTGCTGGAGGCCGAGGAGGCCGTCGAGTGGGGGCTGTGCACCGAGGTCGTGCCGGCCGGGCGACTCGCCGAGCGGGCACGGCAGGTCGCCGAGCAGCTCGCCGCGGGGCCCACCCGCGCCTTCGGGGAGAGTGGGCGGCTGCTGCGCGCCGCCTCGCGCCGGGCGCTGGCCGAACACCTGGAGGACGAGTCGACGACCCTGCGGGCCACCGCGGGCACGCGCGACGCGGCCGAGGGCATCGCCGCGTTCGTCGAACGCAGGCCCGCCTCCTTCCGGGGGCACTGACCACCGCACGCACGGACGGGACACGCCGGACGAGGCGCGCGAGACGTACTTGACGAGACGAGGAGTCATGAACATCGAAGGGAACGTCGCCCTCATCACGGGCGGCACCTCGGGCCTGGGACTCGCCCTGGCCCGGCGGCTGCTCGCCGCGGGCGCCCAGGTCGTGCTGACCGGACGCTCCGCCGAGCGGGGCGCGAAGGCGGCGGCCGAGCTCGGTCACGACATCGGGTTCGTGCAGGGCGACGTCTCCCGCGAGGAGGACGTCGAGGCGGCGGTCGCCGAGGCGACGCGGCGGGGCCGGCTCGGCATCGCCGTCAACTGCGCGGGCTCGGCCCGCACCGGCCGGGTCCTCGGCCGCGGCGGCCCGCTGCCGGCCACCGAGTTCGAGGACGTCGTGCGCGTCAACCTGCTCGGCACCTTCAACGTCGTACGGCTGGCGGCCGCCGCGATGGCGGGCAACGAGCCGCAGGACGGCGACCGGGGCGTCATCGTGTGCACGGCGTCCATCGCGGCCTTCGACGGGATGGCCGGGCAGGCCGCCTACGCCGCGTCCAAGGCCGGTGTCACCGGGATGACGCTGCCGCTCGCCCGGGACCTGGCCAAGCACGCCGTCCGGGTGGTCACCGTGGCACCCGGCCTGTTCGAGACCCCGATGGTCGCGGGACTGCGGGACGACATGCGGGCCTCGCTGGTGGGACAGACGCCGCACCCCCGGCGCATGGGCCGGCCCGACGAGTTCGCCTCGCTGGTCACCCATGTGGTGGAGAACCCGATGCTCAACGGAGAGGTGATCCGGCTGGACGGCGCGGTGCGTCTCGGTGTCGCGTGAGACGCCCCGCCGCCGCCGTCACCCGCGGGGCCCGGCCGGACCGACCGCCGTCGGACCGGCCGGGCCCCGTCTTCCCGGCTCCGGTCAGGCCGCCGCGGGCGACGCGGTGCTGCTCAGCTCCGCGGTGAAGCCGGTACGCCAGGTCGGGTACCGCGGTGTCCAGTCGAGCTGGAGCTTGGCGCGGGAGTTGTCCGCGCCGCGCAGCTGGGTCATGAAGGCGACGCCCCAGCCGCCGACGGCCATCCGGGCGAGCGCGGCGGGCGCCCCCTTGGGCTTGCGGGCGCCGAGGATGTCGGCGAGTTCGGGCAGCCACACGTTCATCGGCGCCGGCTCGTCGTCGACGACGTTGAGCACACCGCTGTAGTCGGAGTTGAGCGCCGCGACCACCGCGGCGGCCGCGTCCCGGGTGTGGGTGAAGGAGAACGTGGCGGTGCCGCCGCCGACCAGCGGGACCTTGCCCGCCCGCACCTGCTGGACGAAGGAGCCGTCCTGGGCGTAGATCGTGCCCGGCCCGTAGAGGTGCCCGAGGCGCAGCACGGCACCCTCGGCGAGCAGCGTCTGCCGCTCCAGGTCACGCAGGGCGCCCAGCACCGGCACGAACTGCTTGGGCGGGTTCTTCCACAGCGGCGCCTCCTCGTCGGCGGGGCCGCTGCCGCCCGGCTCGTAGGCGTAGGCGAGCCCCTGGGCGACGACGCGTCGTACGCCGATGTCGCGGGCGACCTCGAGGAGGTTGCGGGTGCCCTCCGTGCGCAGCCGGTTGGTCAGCTCGAAGTCCTTGGCCAGACGGCGCGGATTGATCTCGGCCGGGATGGCCGTGAGCATGTTGACGATGGCCTCGGGGGCGGCGGCGCGCAGCGCCTTGGCGACCGCGGCGCGGTCCAGCGCGTCCGCCTCCACGACCTTCGCGCCGAGCCGGTCGGCGGCCGTCGCGCTGCGTCCGGGACGGGAGAGCACGACCACGTCGTGGCCCGCCGAACGCAGCAGCGGCACCAGCTGCCGACCGATGACGCCGGTCCCGCCGGCAACGAGAACTTGCATGACTACTCCAGGAATCAGGCCCCGGCTGCCCGGGAACGATGGGTGACTTCAGGACGGGCGACGGCACGTCGCTGCGACAGTTCGTCGATGTGATGCTGGTCACTGTCACCGGTGAACCGGTCTATCTCTTGGGCGAGTTCGGCCAGCAGCCGGGGCGGCGGGTCGAGAAAGGCGTGGTGTCCGCCGGGCAGCGTCACGCTCCGGAAGGCGCCCCGCGCGGAGCAGGCCGCCCAGCCCGCCATGCGCTCCGGCGGCACCTGGTCGTCGTCGCGCCAGCCGATGGCGTGCACGCCGACGGGCAGCGGCACCGGGAGCTGGACGCTGTAGCGCTGGGCGGCGGTGATGTCGGCCCGCAGCACGGGGAGCCCCGCGCGGATGGTGCCGAGGGACTCGACGCCGCCCATGGCGCGGGTGAGCCTGCCGATCTCGGTGACGAGCTGGGCGTCGCTCATGCGCAGCAGCGGGCCCCAGGGGCCGTGGTGCGGCGCCACCTGACCGGACACGAACAGCCTTTGTGGAAGCGGTAGTCGCCGTCTGACCAGGTGCACCGTGAGGGCGAAGGCCTGTAGCGCCCCGGTGCTGTGGCCGAGCAGCGCGAAGGGCCGGTCGAGCAGGGGCAGCAGTGCTTCGGCGGCCCGCGCGGCGAACGCCTCGTACGTGCCGTAGTGCTCCTCGCCCCGGCGCGCCTCCCGGCCCGGCGGCTGGACACGGCAGAGTTCGGCGCCGGCGATCCGGTCCGGCCAGTGCCGGTAGGCGGAGGCGCCGAGCCCGGGGAACGGGAAGCAGAAGACACGGGCGGCGGCCTCCGGCGCGGGCGTGCGGGACAGCCAGGGTTCGGTCGGCACGGGGACACCTCCAGACGCGGTGGGGGGCGGTGCCGGGTCAGCTCTCGGCCGTGCGGGCGGGCCCGGCCGGCGGCCGGGCCCCGGGGTGCGGCCCTCGGCCGCGAAGTCGCCTCAGCGGTGCCGTCGACAATTGGGGGCCCCGGGCATGGTTGGAGCCTTCCACAGCGGGAATTTGACTTCCGTAGTCAAGTCCATGCACCTCGGACAGTCAATCAAATCTGACACAGTGTGGCGATCCGCTACGGCGCAGCACGTCGGAGTGGGTATGGCGGGAAATGGAGAGGAACAGACTTCGGCCATTGCCCGGGTACCCGCATTGACACGCTGACAATTGGCGGTAAACAAGAAGTCGCACCGTGCCCGCAACCACCCCCCATGCTGTACAAGGGCATGTCAGTAAGCCCCTGGAGAAACATGAAACCGCCATTGAGCGCGTCCAGCGGCATCGGCCGGCGTCTGCGCGAGCAACGCCGACGGCGCGGCCTGAACCAACAGGACCTGGCCTCGGAGGACATCTCCGTCAGTTATGTGTCCCTGATCGAGACGGGCAAGCGGATGCCGTCTCCCGCGATCCTCGAAGCACTCGCCGACCGGGTGGGCTGCTCCGTGGAGTACCTGCGCACCGGGCGTGACCACGACCGGCTCAAGGAGCTCCGGCTCAAACTCGCCTTCGCCGACATCGCGTTGCGCAACGGCTCCCACGGGGAGGCCCTCCAGGCCTACAGCGAGGTCCTCGACTCGGCCCGCCTCCTGGACGGTCCCGCCCTGAGCAGGGCGAAACTCGGCCAGGCCCTGACCATGGAGAGACTGGGCCACACCGAATCCGCCCTCCAACTCCTGCACTCCCTCTACGAATCGCCCGACACCACGCCCGGCTCGGCGGAGTGGGCCCAGCTGGCGACCGCGCTCTGCCGCTGTTATCGCGCCGCCGGCGACCTGGACATGAGCATCGAGATCGGCGAGAAGGCCACGCGTGTGCTCGACGAGCTCGGCCTGGAGTCCACCGACGACCATGTGCAGCTGGGCACCGCCCTGATGGGCTGTTACCAGCTGCGCGGCAATCTGCCGCGGGCCCATATGCTCGCGGCCCGGCTGGTCGAGACCGCGGAGCACACGGGTTCGCGGGTGACACGTGGTTCGGCGTACTGGAACGCGGGCCTGGTGGCCCACTCCCACGGCCGGACCAGTGAGGCCCTCGCCCTGATCGAACGGGCCCTGGTGCTCATGGCGGAGACGGACAACGTCCGGCACCAGGCGATGCTCAAGAGCTCGTACGGCATCCTGCTGCTCGAGTCCCACACCCCCGAGCCCGAACGGGCGTTGCGACTGCTGGAGGAGGCACGGCGGGAACTGGCCGAAGTCGGCTCGGGGACGGAACGCGCGCTGGCCGAAATGGGTGTCGCCTGGGCCACGCTGCGCTGCGGCCGCGCGGCGGAGGCGGTGGAACTCTCCGAGCGGGCGCTCGGCCTGTTCGGGGCGCAGGACTCCCCGGAGGCCGTCGAGGCACGGTTCATCCTCGGCGAGGCCCTGTTCGCCACCGGGGACTCCGGCCGCGGCGAGAGAGCGTTCCAGGACGCGGTGCTCCTGCTCGACGGGATCCCGCCGAGCAGGAAGACCTCGAAGCTCTGGCGCCGCATCGGCGACCTGAGACAGCACCAGGGCCGGTCGGCGGAGGCCCTGGGCGCCTACCAACAGGCGCTCGCGGGAGTCGGACTGCATCCGCTGCCGGCGTCCGAACCGCTGTCCCTGGAGCAGCTGCCGATGCGTGAGGTGGTGCTCACCGAACCGCGCCTCTGAGCCGGGGGCGGCCCTCCCCGCTTCCCGGCCCGCGGGCCGGGGGCTCGTCCCGGTGCGCCCGGGACGAGCCCCGTGCGGCCCACGGAGCGAAGTGGTTCACCCCTTGAGGATGTCCGCGGCGGCCTGCTCCCCGGAACGGACGGCACCCTCCATGTGACCGTTCCAGAAGGTGGCGGTCTCGGCTCCCGCCCAGTGGATGACGCCGGTGGTCTTCCGGATGGCGGTGCCGAACCGGGTGAGGACACCGGGCGGCGTGAAGCCCGGCGCGCCGCCGCGGGAGTACTCCTCGGCGTCCCAGCGTCCCAGCACGAACTCGGTGGGCGTGGCCGCCTTGGAACCGAAGTACCGGGTCAGGTCGTCGAGGATCAGCTGCTTGACGGTGGCATCGCTCTTGTCCTCGACCGCACGCATCTGGTCACCGTCGAGGAAGGCGAGCAGGGCGCCGTACGAGCCGTCGGGCGGCGAGTTGTCGAAGGTGCTGCGCGTCGTCCCGGTCAGGGCCGCCACCTGGCCGTTGAGGCCGGCGTCCCGCCAGAAGGGCTTGTCGTAGACCGCGATGGCCTTGCCGATGGAGGAGAGCGGGAAACGCTGGGTGAGCTGGTCGCGGGTCGCGGGCAGCGCGGGGCTGTAGACGATGCGGCCGGCGAGCGTGGGCGGCAGCGCGACGACGACCGAACTCGCCGACACCGCGAGGTTGTCGGCGACGACGAGGGCGGAACCGCCGGACTGGACGATGCGGCGGACCGGCGTCTTCAGGACGACCTTGCTGCCGAGGGCGGCGGCCATCTTCGTGGCGATCTGGTACGGGCCGCCGACGAAGCGTGAGTCGCGGGCGCCGCCGAGGGTGCTGATGAGGCGGGTGAGGTTGCCCGGGTTGGTCTCGTTCCCGGAGACGGCTATGTAGGAGAGGATCCAGAGCAGCGAGATGTCGCGGGACTCGGCGGAGAGCGCGCCGTTGGACATCAGGTGCAGGATCGTCTTCGCGTCGGCGTTGGTGACGTTGCCCTCGATCCAGCTCGCGAAGGTCTGGCCGTCCAGCTCCTCGGCCTTCGGCGCGGCCCAGGGCGTGTCGACGGGGACGGTCGAGGCGAGCGTGTCGAGCTGGTAGATGGCCTGACCGAGCGCCTGGTAGGAGTCGTTGTCCATGGGCGGCAGCGCTCCGGTGTAGCGGATCGCCGTGCCGTCGGCGGTGTAGTAGATGCTCTCGCCGGTGTTGTAGCCGGTGAACGTCTTCACGCCGAGTTCGGCGGCGAGCGCCTGGAGCCGGGTCTGGGTGGGGCCGGTGAACTGACCGCCGCGCTCGATGGTTCCGCCGTTGGCGAGGCCGATGTCGTGGACGCGCCCGCCGACCCGGTCACGGGCCTCCAGGACGAGCACCTTCTTGCCGGCGGCGACCAGTTTGCGGGCCGCGGCCAGGCCGGCGAGTCCCGCTCCGACGACCACCGTGTCGACGATGGCGTCGGCGCCGTCGACGGCCTGTGCCCTGGCGGGGGTCGCCACGGCGGTGGTGGCGGCGCCGGCTCCCAGGGCGACACCGGCGCCGAGGAGGCTTCTGCGTTTCATGTGCGGTCTCATGATTCCCCTTCGAATGCGTGGCATGGCTTGCTTGCGTGCTCGGGACGTGGGCGTGCCCGTGCGGTGCTGCGCGGTACGTCGTGAGGAAAGGGCTACGCGTCCGTCCTATCAGGACCGGACCAAGTGTTTCGAAATCCCGTGCGGATGCGGGAAATTGTCCGGGGGCCGCCTTCGCACTGTGTCAAGTTCCGTGGACAGGAAAATGCGTTGTGGATACAACGGCAGTCACCGGATTTCTCGGGAGGGTAAAAGGATGTCCGCATTCCGCCACGAACCCGTTCTCGTACGGGGCGCCGAGGCCGAGACCATCAGCCATGCCACCGGCGCCGCCTTCCTGCTCACCGACTCGGCGAGCACGGCGGGCGCGCTCAGCTGCCACCGGGTGCTGCTCGCCGCGGGAGCCGACGGTTCCGCACCGCACTACCACGCCCGCTCCTCGGAGCTGTTCTACGTCGTCTCGGGCGCCGTGCAGCTGCTCAACGACGACAAGGTCGTCGAGGCGGGCCGCGGCGACCTCGTCGTCGTACCGCCGTTCATGCCGCACGCCTTCGCCGCCGTGCCCGGATCGGAGGCGGAGCTGCTGATCACCATCACGCCGGGTGTCGACCGCTTCGACTACTTCCGGCTGCTGGGCCGCATCGTCAACGGGGAGGCCCCGTACTCGGACCTGCTGGCCGTCGAGGACAGCTTCGACAGTCACTCGGTGCAGAGCGAGATCTGGGCGGCGGCACGATCCCCGCAGGCCGCCTGAGGGCGCGTCGACGGCTCGTACACATGTGTTCCACGAGGGCCCGCGGCATCCGGACCGGCAGGACGTCTGCACTGCCGGTCCGGGCGTTCGCGGGTCTTGCCGTGCGGGCGCGGGTCTAAGGGCTGTCCCGTAATCCCTGGCGGGCGCACGACGACAGCTACGGCACCTCGCCGCGTTGTCGGATCGCCCGAATACACACAGTATGAGGACGACCCTCCGCCTTGCGATGCACCGCATCTGACGCCGCGCGCTGATCCACCAGGGATTACGGGACAGCCCTTAGTCCCAGGGGCCGAAGCCGGTCACCCGGTCGACGGTGGTGCGGACGACGAATCCGGTGGCTCCGGCGAAGCGGTCGGCGGGCCAGGTCCTGCCGGCCTCCAGGTACGGTGCGGCGATCCGGCCCAGCAGGTCGACGGCGCCGCCCTCCAGGACCTCGGCGGTGCCGTGCGCCACGAAGTGGTACTCCATGCCCTCCGGGCTCCTGACGCCCGCCGCCATGGACAGGGCGACCCGCGGGTCGCGCCGCAGATTGCGGATCTTCTGCTGCGCGTAGAGGTGCCCGGAGACGATCCGGTCCTCCTCGTCGAGCCCCACCCAGACGCAGGCCACCTGCGGACTGCCGTCGGGGTTGAGCGTGACCATGTGCGCGAGACGACCGGAGGTGAGGGCCCGGCGCACCGGTTCGGTCATTCGGTAGGCCTTCGTGGTGGTCAAGGTGGTCCCTCTCTCACTAACTAACCAGCCGGTAAAAGGGAAACAGCTCCCGCCGCCCGACCCCTGGCGGCGGGAGCTGTGCGGGGACGCCGCTTCGAAAAAGCGTCCCCGGCCTGTGGGGGGAATATGCGGGAGACCGCCGGAGCGAATCCGCCGGACTCCCGTGTTCCGCTGCTCCCCTTTTTCGGATCTGTTCGTTCCGAGTTTCCCGGGTATTCGGATCGACAGCTCCTCGGAGAATCACGGAAGTTCCCTGGCCCCGGTCGCGACGCGGGGCCGGTGATTCCTGCCCGCACGGTGCGCGGTGCGGCACCGTGTCGGGTGGCGCGGGTTCCTCACGGGGACATGGCGGCCACGGCCGGCATGGCCGGGATTCCCCCGTGACGGCGCAGGACACCGGCCGCCCGCCGGGTGGCGAGCCGCTCCAGGGCCTGGAAGCCGTGGGCCGCGGAGGCCAGCGTCACATGGTGGTGCCAGCCCCTGAAGGAGCGCCCCTCGAAGTCCACGAGCCCGCACTCCTCGCGCAGCCGGCCCAGGTCGTAGCGGGAACGCCAGCGCAGCTTCGCCGTGGAGACCAGGTCCGGCAGCCTGCGCGAGCCGAGGTTGGTGACCCAGTAGGTGCGCGGCTGCGGGCGTCCGGCCGGCCATTCGACCAGGAGCTGGCGAGGCCGGCGGAAGCGGCGCTCGCCGTGCCGGGCGATGTGCCCGCCGGGTCCGGCCGGGATCTGCGCGGCGAGGAACTGCGACTGCCGGACCCGGCTCTCGACGCCTTCCCGCCAGGCGAGCGTGACGCGGGCGCTGCGCCGGCCGGCGGTGTGCATCATGTCGGCCGCGGTGCCCAGTACGACCGGCGATCCGTTCGCCGAGGGCGCCGCGAGCAGCGGCGCACCGCCGGAGACCTCGACGAGATAGCCGAGCCCTCGGGCCTCCAGGCCGTCGAGCAGGGGCAGCACGTCGGGCTCGTGCCGCCAGTCGGCGAGGATCGGGGCGGGCTTGAGGTCCCACTCCTGCACCATCTCGTCGAGGCTGTCCAGGACGTGCCGCCAGCGCGGCTGATGGCGCTCGACGTCCGGCACCCGGGCGGCGCCGCGCCGCCGGTCGTCGTCGTCCCAGTGCGGTGGCATCAACAGCCGCCAGTTCACCGGGATGCTGGCCTCCTCGGTGGCGAGGGAGACGGCCAGGCCCAGCTGGCAGTTGGCGGTGCGTCCCTCGGCCGGCACGTACTGGCGGGCGACGCCCGCCGAGTGGTTGCCGTTCTTCGGGAAGACGACCTCGTCCACGACCCAGGCGTCGGGCTCGGCGGCCAGGAACACCTGCTCGGCGAGCCGCTTGCGGACGTCGGTGCATTCCCAGGGACTTTGGCTCACGAACTGTTGCAGCGACTGCGAGGCGCGGCGGCCGAGGACGTGCTCGGAGATACGGGCCGGCGTCTTGCGGCCACTGGCATCGAGCAGTCCACGCACATAGACCTCACCCCAGCGACGCTGGTCGGAGCGGGCGAATGGCGAGAAGAGATACGCGCAGTATTCGGAGAGACCGTCTCCCCAGCCCCGCTCCCGCGTGGCGTTCAGGTCAGCGTTCAAAGACATGGAGACCCCCTGCGTGAAGCATCAATGACAGTTAACTCTCCCTGTGAAAATCTGTCAAGTAGCCAGTAAAGCAGGGAGTTGACCGGGCGTCACACGACAACGGGCGGAGCCTCCGACCTGCGGAGACTCCGCCCGTTGCGGAGGGAGAACGCGTGTTACAGGGACGCCGAGCCCTCCATGGGGTCCAGGTCGTCCACGATGTACGTCTTCACCAGCGGGCGACCGTCCTCACCTGCCACGACGATCCAGGTCTGGTAGGCGTCGAATCCGAGCCACTGGCTGCGTGCCGCCGGCGGATTCCAGATGTGGGCCTGCCAGTTGACTACCACCTTGACAAGGGTTTCACCGCCGACGGCGGGCTCCACCTCGACGCTCTTGAGCTCGTGCACCTCGTCGAAGAAGCGATGGGTCACCGCCTCGTACCAGCCCTTGAACTCGTCCAGGGTGGTGAGCGTCGCCTCGGGGAAGCGCATCTCCAGGCCGTCCTGGACGAGATAGGGCAGCACCTGCTCCAGCGGGACGTGCTGGTCCAGTGCGACGTACCAGTCGCGGACCGCGTCCTTGATGGACTGTTCGGTCAGCGAGGCGCCGAGCAGCGTGGATTCGGTCATGGGAAGCCTTCTTCCTCGTACGCGTGTGATCGGTCTCTTTCAGTCAAGGCAGGCCTCCGGCCGCTTCCAACGACTTGGCGGTTCGTCGCGCGAACTGTGCCAACTCCCTTGCACAGAACCCGACGACGGCCTGCCTGCCTTCTCTCCGCCTCACCGCCGTGCGCGGCCTGCGCACCTTCGGGAGGCACCGCACAGGGCGCGGACACCGCACAATCCGCTGACACCGCACGGTTCTTGGGTACCGCACGGTCCGGGCACCGCACGGTCCGGGCACCGCAGGTCCGCGGGCACCGCACGGCGAAGGGCGGGCCGGCCGTCGCTGCGGCCGGCCCGCCCCCGCCGGTGGTCAGGAGGCGTCCCGGTACCCCTCGCTGACCTCGACGATCACCCCGTCCGGGTCGGTCAGCCAGACGGTCTGCCACCCGGGGATGAAGTCGTCGAAGTGCAGCGGGCCCAGAGTCACCGGAACCTCGTCGCCCACCTTGGCCAGGAAGGCCTCCAGATCGTCGGTCTGGAAGGCCAGATGACGGGCCACGCCCGGCTGCGCGGGGCCGTCGCCGGCCGGCTTCACCAGCGGCTCGGTGTCGGTGTGGAACAGCTCCAGGTACACGTCGCCCTGCCGCAGGAACACGATCCGGTCGTCGTCCAGTTCCACGGTGCGCGCCCGGCTGAAGCCGAACCACTTCTCGTAGAAGGCCTCCGTCGCGCCCAGATCACGGCAGTTGAGCCCCACGTGGGACCACCGAAGGGTCATGCGTCCCCCTTGATCAGGTCGGCGGCGCGCTCGGCGATCGCCGCGATGGCCGTGTTGCAGTTGCCCGACGGCACCGCGGGCATCACGCTCGCGTCGACGACCCGCAGCCCGCTCACCCCGTGCACCTTCAGGTCCGGGTCGACGACGGAGAGGTCGTCGATGCCCATGCGGCACGAACCGGCCTGGTGGTGGTAGCTGTCCGCCCGCTCGCGCACGAACCGCTCGATGTCGGCGTCCGTGCGCACGTCCGGACCGGGCAGCAGCTCCCCCTTGAGGTGCTCCTTGAAGGCCGAGGTGGCGAAGATGTCGCGGGACAGCTTCACCGCCTGCACCAGACGCTCCACGTCCGAGCGGTCCGCCAGGTAGTTGGGGTCGACCAGCGGCTTGGCGAACGGGTCGGCGCTCGCCAGCCGGACCGTGCCCCGGGAGTTGGGGCGCACCACACCGGGCAGGATGCTGACCGCGTTCGGGTGCTGCTGCCCGACGATGATGTCGAACGGCACGTGCACGAAGGCGATCTGCAGGTCGGGGGCGATCATCCCGGGCCGCGAGGTCGCGAACAGCGCCGACTCGGAGAGGTTCTGGTGGCCCTGTTCCACGGGCTCCGTGGTCTCCGCGATCAGACCGGTGAGCACGTGGTTGTGGAAGTTCTCGCCCACACCGGGCAGCGCCTCGGTCACGTCGATGCCCAGCGGCCGCAGCTGGTCGGGGGATCCGATCCCGGACAGCAGCAGGATCTTGGGCGATTCGATCGCGCCGGCGCACAGCAGGACCTCGGCACCGGCCCGTACGGTGTGCTCGCCCGGCTCGCCGGGCCCCGCGTTGGGCACGGTGCGCCCCTCGCCGGCCGGGACCACGTCCTGCTGGACATAGGTGACGCCGGTGCACCGGCCGTCCTCCACCACCAGCCGGGCGACCTGCGCTCCCGTACGCAGCGTCAGGTTGGGCCGGTTCAGGGCGGGTTCGAGGTAGGACACCAGGGCACCGCGCCGCCGGCCGTCGCGGGCGTCGAGGTGGTGCCAGCCCGCGCCGATCATGCGGGAGCCGTTGAAGTCGTCCAGCTCGGTGTGCCCCAGCTCCACGCACGCGTCGATGAAGGTGCGGGAGAGCGGGTTGGGGTGGTGCGCGCCCGCGTTGGTGACGACCTGGGGTCCGCCGACGCCCGTCCCGGGGCCGTGCGGGTCCTCCTGGTCCTCCATCCTGCGGAAGTAGGGCAGCAGGTCCTCGTACGACCATCCCGCGGCGCCCTGGTAGGCCCAGGCGTCGAAGTCCGAGGGGTGCCCCCGGACGTGCATCATGATGTACAGGTTGCTGCTGCCGCCCGGGATCTTGCCCCGCGGCTCGTACGTCGAACGTCCGCCGAGGGCGGGCTGCGGAACACTCGTGTAGCCCCAGTCGACCTCGGAGCCCAGCAGCGTGAACCAGAGCGGCGCCTGGTCGACGTTGGCCGGGATGTGGTTGCCGCCGGCCTCCAGGAGCAGGACCCGTACCGCGGGGTCCTCGGTGAGGCGTGCGGCGAGCACGGAGCCCGCGGTGCCCGCGCCCACGATGATGTAGTCGTAGTCCTTGTGGTCCTCGTGTTCCGCCATGGCGGCTCCCGCCTCTAGTCGGTCCCGAGCACGGGCCGGAACGGGACGGTGTCGTGGTGGTTGGACATGTACGAGATGAGACCGTCCTCCACCCGGAAGTAGTTGACGACGTCGGCCTCGATCGGCTCGCCGGCGTGCGTGGCCGCCGAGATGTGCGAGACGACTGCGGCCTGCTCGCCCTCGACCACGATGTGCCGGGGGGTGTTCGTGAACGAGGCGTACATCGCCGGGAAGCCCTGCATCATGGCGCGCAGGGTCTCCCGCCCCTCGACGTGCCCGGCGAGCTGCTCGTCCATGGTCTGGCGCTCGGCGAACAGGTCCGTCCAGGCGTCCCAGTCACCCTTGTTGGCCAGCTCGTAATAGCTGTTCACCACTTGCCTGGTGTCCACGTGAGTCTCCCTCGGGCAGGGCTCAGACGGCGATGCGCTCGTCGATCGACTTGAGCTGGAAGACCGTCCACATGAAGCGGTCCACGCTGTGCTGGTCCGCGGTGTGCACCTGGACGTCGGCGATCTTCCCGTCGCGGATGCCGTACGTCGTGGACGTCGGGAACAGGTACTCCTCGGTGTCCGCCTTCGCGTGACCGAGGTGCTTCTCGACGACGGTGCCGTCGTCCAGCTCGCCGAAGTGGACGTTGTCGACGGTGACGCCGGCCTTGAACAGCTCGCCGAAGAAGGCCATGACCTGGCCGGCGCCCCGGTGGTCGCCGGAGAGCGGGTGGTGGCCGGGCATCTTCCAGGAGATCTCCGGGTGGAACAGCTCCTCCTGGATGCGGTCCAGCTGGCCGGAGTTGAAGTACTCGTACATCTTCAGAACCAGGTCGGTGTTCGACACAGCGCTCTCCTCGGATCGTGGTGGTTGTCTCGCAGCGGCGGCCGGGCCCGGCGGGGGGTTCGCGTTACCGGGCCCGGCGGCCGCTCGGCGGGACCCCTGCGCCGTGAAGGGGGGATCGGCGCACGCGGTCCGGCCGGCTCGGGCGAAGAACTGGTCGTTCCTGAATTTCGGGAGACCCTCGAAAGCGGCATCCTGCGAATCCAGCCGAAAGGCGTTCCCCTTCTCCTGCCTTTCCGCGGGATCGCCGCCGAGTAAGAGTGAAACGGCGCTCCCTCTTCTCCTGCGACAACATGGGACTACGTCGGCGACACTTCGGCAGGTCGGCGACGTACTCGCCCTCCGCGCACGAGACTTCCTGCATGTTGAGCGCACAGCGCGGCAGCGGGCGCCGCTGGGTGAGCCTCGCAGTGATCCTGGCCGGCGCATTCATGGCCATTCTCGATGTGGCTGTCGTCAACGTCGCCATGCCGTCGATCCGCAGTGATCTCCATACGAGCCTCGGCGCCGTCGAATTGGTGGTTTCCTCATACACCCTTCTCTATGCGAGTTTCCTGGTGACCGGTGGGCGGCTGGGGGATGTCATCGGCCGGAAACGCATGTTCATCACCGGTCTCGCGGTGTTCACGGCGGCGTCCGCGCTCTGCGGTCTGGCCCCCGACATCCGCGTCCTCGTCGCGGCGCGCGCCCTGCAGGGCGTGGGCGGCGCGCTGTTGTACCCACAGGTCCTCGCGATCATCCAGGTGACCTTCGAGGGTCCCGAACGCGCCCGCGCGCTGGGCGTGTTCGGCTGCGTGGTGGGCGTCGGCGCCATCGCCGGTCAGATCGTCGGCGGGCTGCTGCTCGCCTGGAACGTGTTCGGCCTCGACTGGCGGCCGGCCTTCCTGATCAATGTGCCGATCGGCGTGGCGACCATCGTGGCGAGCCGGATGCTCCTGCCGCCGGACGAGCCGCCCCGGTCGCGGCCGCACCTCGACGGGCGGGGCTCCGCGCTGTCGGTGCTGACCCTGGTGCTGCTCATCGTGCCGCTGCTGATGGGCCGCGACGCGGGCTGGCCGCTGTGGATGCTGCTGTCGCTCGCCGCCGCCCCCCTGACCGCCGTCCTGTTCCTGCGGCACGAGCGGGCGGTCGCCGAGCGGGGACTCGATCCGCTGATCAGGCTCTCGCTGTTCCGCAACCGCGGTTTCGCGGGCGGGGTGCCGATCGCCGCCATGTTCAGCTTCTCGTACGTCGGCTTCATGCTGGTCCTCGCGCTGTACCTGCAGATCGGTCTGGGCTTCTCACCGCTGCACGCCGCCCTGGTGTACACGCCGAACGCCGTCGGCTTCCTGATCACCTCGCTGCTGGCCGCGCGGATCACCCGCCTGCTGGGACGCCATGTGCTGACGCTGGGCTATCTCGTCGCGGCCGTCGGACTGTGCTCGGTGGCCGCCACCAGCGCCGCCCAGGGAGCCGGGCTCAGCGGCTGGGAGCTCGGGCTGCCGATGTTCATCGCGGGCCTGGGCCAGGGACTCGGCATGACCCCGCTCATCGGCACCATCATCGGCACCCTCGCGCCGCGCGACGCGGGAGCCGGAGCGGGCGTGGTGACCACGACCCTCCAGGTGGGCAACGCCCTGGGAGTCGCCCTGATGAGCCTGCTGTTCTTCGCGGTGCTCGGCGACGGCACCGGTCACGCCGCCTACGCGACGGCCTTCTCGCAGGTGCTGCCGGTGGCCGCGCTCGTGACGCTGATCGCCGCGTTCATGGTCACCCGGCTGCCCCGCGGCACCGGCGCCGGAAACGCCCTGCTGGAACGGCTGCCCGGCCACACGGTGGGCTTCGCCTACTCCATGTACCTGATGACCGGCGGCCGGATCGGTGACCGGCTCTTCCACGAGATCCTCGGACACGTCACCGAGCGCCGCGAACGCGAGATCCGCGAGGCTCCGAGTGCCGCCGGCGACTTCTTCGTGTACCACTTCGAGTCCGCGCACCACGACGCCGCCTGGCTGACCTACCTCACGCGCGAGGCGCTCGCCTACGGCAGTGCTCCCGTACCGCACGAGGAGGAGCGCCGCGCCGTCATCAAGTCGCAGGTGGACGAGATCCGCAGGCGGCAGTCCGGCGGAGAGCTGCGTCCGGAGCTCGATCCCGAGCTGCTGCGGCTGCTCACCTTCGCCCTCACCAACTATCCGCGCCTGCTGCCGCAGATCACCCGGATGGCGACGGGCCTCGGCCCGGACGACCCCGGGTTCACCGCGCGCTGGGAGCTGTTCCTCCAGCAGCTGGGAGATCTGCTGCACGCGGGCCCGCCCACCACGTCCCTACCGCGCGTGAGCGCATCCTCCGGAGGACAGGAATGACCACCATAGATCCCTTCGACCCGCTCGAACCCTTCGATCCGTTCGACTCGTTCGACGTGATCAGCCCCTTCGACGAGAACCTCGTCATCGATCTGCCGGTGTACGAGACGGTGCTCGGCGAGGCCGCGGCCCGCGGCACGAGCCCGGCGCTGATCGACGGCGTGACCGGCCGCGCGATCGGCTACCGGGAACTGGAGCGGGCCACCCGCCGGCTCGCGGCGGGACTCGCCGACGCCGGCGTCGAGCAGGGCGACGCCGTGGCGCTGTTCGCCACCAACACCCTGTGGTACCCGGCCGTGCCGCACGCCTGCGCACGCACCGGCGCCGTGGTGTGCGTGCTGGACAGCCAGGCCGACGAGGCGGAACTGGCCGCCCAGCTGACGGAGAGCGGCGCGCGATGGCTGTTCACCACGCCCGCGCTGCTGCCGATCGTGCGTGAGGCGCAGCGTCTGCGCGGTGCGGGACAGCAGCCGGTCGAGGAGATCTTCACGCTGGAGCCGGTGGACGGCCACCGCTCGGTCCAGGACCTGATCGCCTCGGAGTCCCCGGAGCCGATCGTGGACATCGAGCCCGTCACGGACATCACCGTGGTGCACCACGCGGTGGGTTCCCGGCGGCGTGCTCAGCTCACCCACTCCGACATCGCCGCGGACCTCGCCGTGCTGGCCTCCGACAATCGTCTGGAGAAGGACGAACGGGTCCTCGCCGGCGTGCCGTTCGCGCAGCAGGACGGCCTCGCCTTCCTGACGCAGCACGCGCTGCGCTGCGGTGCGGCCGTGGTCGTGGTGCCGGAGCTGATGCACGCGCCCGAGCTGCTCGCCGCGATCCGTGCCCAGCGGGTGCGTACGGCTTTCGTGACCCAGTCCGTGCTCTACAGCCTGGTCGCCTCGGCGCCCGAGGACGTCGACGAGATGGGGCCGCTGGAGCGGGTCATCTGCGTGGGACCCGAGCTGACGCCGGACACCGCGGAGACCTGTGCGGCCCTGCTGGGTGTGGAGCGCATCGAGTACCTGGGCCGGCAGGCGTTCGCGGGGATCGCTCCCCCGCTGCCGGGCGCCTGAGCCGCATGGGGGTGCCCCCGCCGGATCTCCGGCGGGGGCACCCCCGTGTGCGCGCTCACAGGTGCAGATCGCGGCTGAGTGCCGCCTCCTCGAAGTCGAGCTGGTGGACGACCTGGCGGGCCACCTCGTCGTCGAGGCGTCCCTGGTTGCGCATCATGATGAACGCCTCGCGCTCGGCCGTCAGCATCTCCCGGCGCAGCAGCCGGTAGGCGGCGGACGGCGACTGGCTGCCGAGCCGGCCGTCGTCGCGCAGCCGCTCCCAGGCGGCGACGCGGCGGTACTCGGCGACCTCCCGCAGCCGCAGCACCACATGCTGCGGGCAGTGCTTGTGTTCGTGCGCGACCAGTTCCTCCAGGCGGTGCTGCGCGAGCCGGGCCGCCTCCTCCTGTGCCTTGGCCTCGGCGAGGTGGTCGTCGTGCTCGCCGTTCGTGCCCGCGAGCCCCAGCAGGCGCACGAACGCCGGGAATCCGAGCCCCTGCACGAACAGGGTGCTCAGGGTGACGGAGAAGGTGAGGAAGAGGACGAGTTCGCGGTGCGGCATGTCGTCGGGCAGCGCGAACGCCGCGGCCAGTGACACGACGCCGCGGATGCCCGCCCAGGACAGCGTCGCGGGCAGCTGCCACGGTGGCGAGGGGTCCCGGGCGCGCAGCCGGGGCGACAGCCAGCGCGGCAGATAGGTCGCCGGGAACACCCACAGGAAGCGGCCGAGCATGACGGTGGCGGAGACGGCGGCGGCATACCAGATCAGGGACGCGGGCGGAATGCCGTCCAACGAATCGAGGACCGGGCGGAGTTGGAGTCCGATCAGGGCGAACACCAGGGATTCCAGCAGGAAGACGATCAGCTTCCAGGAGGCCTGTTCCTGGATGCGGGCCGCGTGCGAGGCGCGGTTGGAGTGGTGTCCGAGGTACAGCCCGGCGGCGAGGACCGCGAGCACACCGGAGGCGTGCAGATACTCGGCGAGCGCGTAGGTGACGAAGGGCACCAGCAGGGAGACCGCGGTGTGCGCGACGGCGTCGCCGAGCCAGCACTGGAGCCGGCGCACCGGCCAGGCGATGAACAGGCCGAGGAAGAGGCCGCCCGAGCAGGCGAGCACGAAGTCGCGGACGCCGTCGAGGAGGGAGAACCCGCCGCCCGCGACGATCGCCACGGTGATGCGGTACGCGGTCAGGCCGGTCGAGTCGTTGAACAGCGACTCCGCGGTCATGATCCGTACGAGTCTGCGGGGCAGCCCGAGTCTGCGGGCGACGGACACGGCGGCGACCACGTCGGTCGGTCCGAGGACGGCGCCCAGCACGAAGGCGACGGGCCAGGACATGCCGGGGACGACGGTGTGCGCGACCAGCGCCACCAGCGTCATGGTGAACAGGACGAGTCCCACGGACAGCAGGGCGATGGGGCGCGCGTTGACCCGGAAGCTGAGGAACGAGCTCTCGCAGGCCTCCGAGTACACCATCGGCGGGATGAACAGGAACAGCACGACGTGCGGGTCGAGATGGTAGTCGGGCACGCCGGGCACGAAGGAGGCGAGCAGACCCGCGAGGACCAGGCTGACCGGTGCGGAGATCTCCGCCCGCCGCACCACCACCGCGAGCAGGGTCACGGGGACCACGAGGAGCAGGACGTCGGTCACAGGGCATCGCCCGACGCGGAGTACGACGGGGCGCTGCCGCCCGGCGCCGGATGCAGATGCCGGCCGAGTCCGGCCAGCCGGTGCTGCTTCGGCCGGCAGCCGCAGTGGCAGCTCGGCGCCATGCCCACCAGGGCGGTCTCGACGACGGCCGCGGCCGTCACCGGCACGGTCAGCAGGCCGAGCGCGAGCAGGCCGGAGCGGCCGTCCGCCACGACCGGGACGAGCAGGGCGACGGCGGCGACGGTGAGGCGCACGGTGACGACCGAGCGCGGCAGTCGCCAGCGCGGCCAGGCGAACACGGTGTGGAAACCGACGGCTCCGGCGCACATCAGCCACAGGACGGACGTCTCCGGCGCGGCCCGTGGGTGTGCCACGGCCGACCACACGCCGACGGCGATCGCGGAGACCGAGCCGAGGAGGCAGTAGTGCCCGTAGGCGAGGAGCTCGCGCACCACGCGGCTCTGGTTGTCCTCGGTGCGCAGCTGGTGGGCGATGCGGCTGTTGCTGAGGTGGAAGTAGATCCACCACAGGGAGGCGACGAGCAGGAACGCGGTGCCCAGCGCCACGGCCTGGCGCGCGGAGAAGTCGTGCGGGATCTTCCCCCCGGCGTCCACGAAGGGCACGCCGAGCGCCAGGATGACGACCAGGCCGAAGCGTTCGGGCAGATGCAGCACGTCGACGCGTATGTGGGTGAGGCGTTTGCGCAGCAGGAAGGTGCTGGACAGTTCGACGGCCATCAGGACGGCCCAGGCCGCCCGCTGCTGCTCGTGGCCGAGCCCGGCGGTGAGCAGCAGCAGCGGCGCGGTGAAGAACGCCGACACGGAGAACGGGTTCAGCCGCAGCCCGCCGAAGACGTCGATCGCCCACCACAGCAGCAGGGCACGCAGCAGCAGGTAGGCGCCCGCGAAGAAGAGGCCGTGCCCGTGCAGGGCGGTGGGCGCGGCGATGGTCATCATCGAGGTGATCAGCGTGATGGCGAAGAGCCGCAGGCGGTTCTTCACGTCGTGCAGGTCGGTCAGGTTCGACAGGATCCCGGTGCCCACCCACGACCACCAGAACGGTGTGAACACGGCCCAGGCGTTGACCAGGCCGGTCCAGGAGACGTCGTCGGCGAGGGTGTGGGTGACCTTGTTGACGGCGAAGACGAGCACCAGGTCGTAGAAGTGCTCCGCCACGTTGATGCGTTTGGACTGGATGAGCGGTGCGACGCGGCTCGTCGCCATGTCAGCCTCCGGCGGTGGGCCTCACCCGGTCGAAGCTGTGGCGGAAGTGCGCGTCGACCGCCTCGACCGCGGAGCCCACCTGGGGCTCCTGGTCGTAGAAGTCGAACTGCGTGCCCTCCAGCCACAGCACGCGGGCCGCCGTGGGCAGCAGGGTTGCGAAGCGCCGTACGCCGTCGGGCAGGGCGGCCTGCTCGCTGTGCACCACGATGGTGGGGACGTCTATCCGGGGCGCCGAGGGGATCGGACTGAAGGTCAGCCAGTCCCACCAGCCCATCACCGCGAACCGGTTGGGCCACTCGGGCACGCCCCCTCGCGCGGGCGAGAGGTAGTAGTCGTAGGGCCCGTACATGGCGGCCTCGGGGTCGGTCTCGCTGACCGCCTTCACATAGCGGACGGTGCCGGTGCGGGCGTACTCCTCGCGGGCGAGCGCCGCCTCGTCGAGCTTGCGGCGCACGGCGTCCTGGCCGCCGTAGACCTGGTGCACCAGGGAGGCGTCGTGCAGCCACGGGGCGACGAGGGCGAGCGAGCGCACCCGGGGGTCGTTGGCGGCGGCGACCGCCGCGTAGCCGCCGCCCGCGCAGACGCCGAGCAGGCCGACCGACTCGGGGTCGACCATCGGGTTCTCCAGGAGGTGGCTGACCGCGCTGCTCATGTCGCCGACCTTGCGGCCGACCAGCTCGGTGTCCCGGGGGTGCCCCGTGGACTCCCCGTGGCCGGTGAAGTCGAAGGCCAGGGCGAGGTATCCGAGCCGTGCGAGGCGTTCGGCGTACAGGCCGGCCATCTGCTCCTTGACGGTGGTCCAGGAGCCGGCGACCACCACGGCGGGGCGCGGTTCGCCGTCTTCGGTCTGTGCCAACTGGTAGAGGGTGCCGACCAGTTGCTCACCCTCGCTCTCGAAGGTCACGCGTGCCCTGCGCACCATGGGCGTCTCCTCGATGCGGCGGTCCGCTTCCATGACTGTCATCCTCACGAGCAGTTAAACGGGGAGTCAAATCTGCGCCCGGCCAAGGGGCGTACTCTGTCGAGTCACGCTCCGTGGCCGGATCAGGCGGCCTTCAGTTCGGCCGGGTACAGGAAGTAGTTGGCGGCCGAGGCGGCCTGGGAGCCCTCGTGGACGGCGGCGCTGACCTGGTGCGAGTGGAGCGAGGAGACGTCACCGGCCGCGTACACCCCTTCGGCCGACGTCCTCTGCTCGGTGTCGACGGCGATGTGGCCGCTCGGTGCGAGCGCGAGACCGAGTGGGCCGGCCAGGGCGATCTCCGGGGTGGCGCCCTGGATGCTGAACAGGGAGTCCGCCTTCAGGTGGTGTCCGCCGCGGGTCACGACGGTGCGCAGCATGCCGTCCTCCCCCTCCACCGAGTGGATCCGGTCGTGCAGGACGGGGATGCCGGCCGCGTCCAGGCGCCGCCGGTACAGCGGGCCGATCTCGTCGCTGCGGCTGTTGGTGAGCAGCTGGATGTCGTCGGTGAGGCTGTGCATCTGGAGCGCCTCGGCGGCGGTCGTGTCGGTGTGGCCCGCCATGAGGACGCGTTTGCCGCGGTTCTCGTAGCCGTCGCAGGCGATGCACCAGAACAGGGAGCGGCCCACGTAGGACTCCCAGCCGTGGAAGTGCGGGAAGTGGTCGAGCACGCCGGTGGCGATGATCAGCGTGCGGCCGGTCCAGGAGCCGGTCTGCGCGTGCACCGTGAACCCGCGCCCGGCGTCGCCCTCGGCGCGCACGACGGCGTGGTGGACGATGCGGGCCTGCGGGTAGGCGGCCAGTTGCGCGCGGCCCAGCTCGCGCAGTTCGACGGTCGGGATGCCGCCCGGGAAGCCGAGGTAGTTCCGGTTGACCTGGTGATGGGTGGAGCGTCCGTGTCCGGTGTCGAAGACCAGCACACTGCGGTTGTAGCGGGCCAGGCACAGGGCGGCGGACAGCCCGGCGGGGCCGCCGCCGACGACCAGGGTGTCGGCGTCGGGAACCGATGGGGCCGTGGTGGCCATGGGGTGAACCTCTCCGTCCGTCCGGGACTTCGGATGCCGGGCGCCGCCCCCGCCGGGGCGGGCGGGGGCGGCGCCCGCAACTCATGGCGGCGGGTCTGCCGCCGCCCGCTTCGTCACTCGTCGTCGCAGCGTGCGTGCGGGTCGGTGAGGAAGGCGTCCGTGGCGGCCAGGGCCCGGGTCACCTCCGGCGGGACCTCGCCGACGATGACGAAGTCGACGTCCAGACCGGCCTTCGTGCGCTGGAACAGCAGCTCGTTGATGGGCTCGCGGGAGATCTCGGTGACCCGGCACATGTGGAACTCGACCCGCTCGGGCCGGGCCTCCAGCGCTTCGTTCAGCGTGCGCCGCAGTTTCTCCAGCGAGTCCCGGCCGAGGACGCCCTCACAGGAGACCCGCGCGGTCCGGCCGTCGAAGCTGCTGGAGATCCGCATGGGCATCTCGGTGGGCTCGATCTCGACGCGTACCTTCAACCGCTCGGTGGACTCGGGCAGTTGCACGGTGAGGTTCTTCGGGTCGAAGTCCTCGTAGCGCTCCCCGTCGATCCACACCCGGGCGAGCCGGACGGCCTCCCTGGGCAGCAGGTCGGGCGCGACGTGCAGCGTGCGGCCCGGGAAGGACGCGGGCAGCGGCCGGAAGTGCAGGGTGAGCACGTTGTCGCCGACCAGCAGGTTGCCGTAGGTCGCGGCGAGGTAGCACAGCTCCAGGGAGTGGTAGCCGGCCATGGCGTGGCTGCCCTTGAGCCGCTCGGTGCCGAGCAGGTACGGGATGCCGTTGGCGAGGACGTTGAAGTACACGCCGCCGTCCTCGTAGTCGAGGAAGAAGGCGTTGTAGAACGACGCGGCCTCGCGGGCGAGCCGCCGGTGGTCGGGATCGCCGGTCGTGCCCGCCAGGATGAGGTAGGCGAGGATCGACTGCTCCTGCTGCCACCAGGCCTTGCGGTCGTGCCAGACCAGCCGGTGGTCGCCGAAGCGGGGATCGGCACGCCGCTCGACGACGTCGTACCAGCCGCCGCGCTGCTGGTCGCTGCCGACCGCCGGCATGATCTCGGCGATCCGCTCGGCGAGTGCCACGTACTCCGGCTTGGCCACCAGGCTGTTGATGCGCATGAGGTTCCACGCGATCTTCAGGTTGTGGCCGACGACCGCGCGGTCCTGCTGCCAGCCCCAGGTGCGGTCGGGGCTCCAGTCCTCGTGGAAGCGTTCCTGCACGAAGGGACTGTTGGGCTCGTCCGGGAAGTGCCGGACGATGGTGTCGGCGGTCTCCTCCAGCATGTCGGCCAGGTCGGAACGGCCGGTCGCCAGGTAGGCGTTGATGAGGTAGGCGGGGGCGTGGTCGCCCACCGAGTTCCAGTTCTTGCGGGCCCGGTTGCGTCCCAGGGAGTCCGCGCGCGGGTCCATGGTGATCGGGTCCAGGTGCGAGAAGTAGCCGCCGCGGACGTAGTCCTTGAAGTAGCGGTGGAACAGCTCGACCGTCCGGTCGATGTCGGCCGCGATCCGCGGATCGCCGGTGATCCGGTACGTCTGGGTCGGGCCCGCCAGCGCGTAGATCTGCTCGTACATGGGGATCGCGTCGAAGTCGTCCCCGAACTCCGAGGCGAACACCTTGCGCTGCCCGGCCCGGGTGATGTCGATGCCGTGGTACCAGTAGACGATGCCCTCGCGGTCGTCGGCCACCTGCATGTGCTCGCGCAGATACTCCGTGCCCGACTCGGCCGCCTCCAGGAAACGGTCCTCACCGGTCAGCAGGAAGGCGGTGGCGAGGCCGTACACCAGGCGGGAGATCGTGTCGGTCTCCTGCCGCACGTCCTGTCCGGCACCCTCGGGAAGGTGGGTTCCGCTCAGCGTCAGGTGTGTGCGGAACTTGCGCCAGTCGTAGACCTCGTCGGGGAACTGGCCGCGCAGATAGAAGTCCGCGATCTCGCGGGCCTGATGGACCCACCATTTGGGGTCCTCGAAGACGTAGGAGCCGCGGTGTTCCTCGGGGAAGGTGATGTTGCGGGCCTCGATGCGCGCCCCGCCGTCCCATTCGTAGAAGATTCCGTAGACAAAGACGTAGCGGCCCTCGGCGAGCATGTCGAGGGTGGCCTCGCTGGTGTCGCGGTGCCCCTCGGCGAGATTGCGCACGATCTGGGAGCCCAGGAGGCCGTCCAGGTGGATCGTGAACTCGCGCCCGTCGGTGGTCCGCAGGCCGAAGCGCTGGTGAGCGGGCTCGTAGGCGCTGACATATCCGGCGATGCTGTCGCTGTACGTACGGCGTATCTCGGGTGCACTCATCGAAGGGTGCCTCCATCATCGGGGGGTGCCATGAGCAGCACGGCGCTGTCTCCATGGGGGGTGGAAAGGTGTGGCCGTGGACAGGGATCTCCCGTCCCCGGCTCAGCCCACGGGAATCCGGTCCCAGTCCAGTGCGGCGAAGGAGGACTCCCAGTCGGTGACCGCGGGTCCGGTCTCGTTGAAGAGTTCGAAGGTCACGCCGATCGCGGAAGGGCAGTACATGGCCTGGATGCAGGCTTCCGCGGCGTGCTGCCGCGAGACCTGGCCCGTGGCGCGGTCGCCCTGCACCAGGCGTACCCGGGAGCCGGCCCGCTGGTCGTCCACGAGCCAGCCGGGGCGCACCACGGTGTGCGAGAGGCCCGACTCGCGGACCTCGTCCTCCCCCGCGCGACGCCAGTCCAGCACTTTGCCGTAGGCGTTGAGCGGGTGGCCGTAGTGCGTGGTGTGGATCTGGCTGACGAGGACGACGTGCGGACGGCGGCCCGTCCGGACGGCCGACCGGAGCGCATGACGCACACCCAGGTACATCGTCGTCTCGGGCCGGTCCGGCCCGGTGTCGTCGGTGCCGGGAGAGACGCAGTAGACCAGCGCGGAACAGTTCGCGAGCGGTGCGTCGAGCGAGCCCGGTTCCCGTACGTCGGCCGCGGTGTAGGTCACCCCTGCGGGCAACGCCTCCCCGGGCACGCCACGGCCGACCACGTGGACGCGCTCACCCAGGTCCAGCAGCCTGCTCACGACCAGACGCCCGAGCCGGCCCGAGCCTCCGATCACCACCACCGGGCTGTCCATCGATTCCTCCTCGTATTGGGGCGGTTCATCCAGGGACGGTTCATCTGGGTACGGTTCGTCGCGGAACGTTTCGTCGGGGGCGGCGCCACGAGCGTGGTGCCGCGGGTCGTCGGGGGCGGCCGGCGCCGGGCGGTGTCAGGCGCGCCGGGTCGTCGTCAGGGCGTCCGGCTGTGCCGGTTCCCTCCGGCCACCACCGGCCGGCATGGCGGCCTCGGTCCGGCTCGTCGCCCCAGGCATGCAGGCCTCCCCGCTAGTCGCAGCCTCTCCGTTCGAGATGGAACCCCGCGGTGTCGAATGCTGTCAAATGCCTTGTAAATTAAGGTTGGACCTCGTCAACTCGGCTGCGGCGAATCTCATGTGGGGCCGCGGAAGCGCGAATGTCGTCCGGCGTGCGACCGGTCGACCACGGCGCCCGGCAGGTGCCGCGGGCGGGCCGGCGAAACCCGTCGGGCCCGCGGCAGAGACCCTGCGGCCCGCTCGAGCCGAGCGCCGGTGACCCGCGGCCCGCCCGAGCCGAACCGCTCCGCATCCTTGCGGCCCGCGCGACCTGAACTCCCCCGCACCCCTGCAGCCCGCGCGACCCGAACACGCACCGCGGCGCGATCCGGAGCCGGTGCCCTGCCGGAGGCGTCTCCCGGAGCCGTACGCGCGACGGGATCCGGCGCCGACGGACCGTCAGAATCCCGCTCCGGGGGTCCGGATGCGGTGGTCCGGACACCGCCCGGAGGGTCCTCGTGGTGGGCTCCCCACCATCGCGGCCCGGGACGGTTGCGCGGCCACCGCGACCACCCCCAACCGTGTGTCCGGACCACCTGGGCGTGGCACTGAGTGCCGCGCACTGTGGAGCCAGCTCAACAGAGCGACTCCGAACCGAGGTGGGATTCCGATGAGCGGCACCGAACTCTCTTCCACGTTGTTCGCCACCTTCCCGCGCAGCGATCAGCGCAGGAAGGGCGAGGAATACATCCAGGGCCTCCTTGCCACCGAAGGACGCAAGTCCATAAGGAACATGGCGGCTCCGGCCGGCGGCTCGGCCCGCGAACAGAGCCTCCACCACTTCGTTTCCAGTTCAACATGGCACTGGATGCCGGTCCGCAAGGCACTCGCCCAGTACGTCGCGCGGACCGTCGCCCCGGAGGCCTACGTGATCCGCCGCATGGTCATCCCGAAGGCGGGAGACAACTCGGTCGGCGTGTACCGGCGTTACGTCCCCGAACTCGGCCAGATCCGTGGCGTGCAGCAGGCCGTGGGCGTGTGGGCGGCGGCCCAGGAGTCCAGTGTCCCCGTCAACTGGCGGCTGGACATCCCGCAGGACTGGCTGGACAACGGCCTCCGTCGCCGTCAGGCCGCCATCCCGGACAGCGTGCGCGAGGAGTCGCCGGAGGAGGCCGCGGTCGAGGCCATGCTCGCCGTGCGGGACTGGGGGCTGCCGGCCCGGCCGGTGGTCATGGACGCCCGGGACATGGACGCCATGTCCGTCGTGCGCCGCTTCCGCTCCTCCGGTGTCCCGCACCTGCTGCGCGTCAGCGGTTCCCTGCGGCTGACGCCCGCGGACCCGGCGCAGATCGGCCGCCCCGCACCGGAGTCGCTGCCCGCGCAGCAGATCATGTCCGCCGCCAAGCTGCTGCGCCGTCCCGCGGTGTGGCGCGACCACAGCCCCGAACACGCCATGCGCACCAGCCTGGTGGCCGCCGTCCGCATCCGCGGCGCCTCCCGTGCCCCCGGCATGCGGGGCGGCGGGGACATGCTGCTCATCGGCATCGGTGACAGCGGCAAGGCGTGGCCGGCCGAGCTGTGGCTGACCGACCTGGTCGACATGAACCCCGTCGCCCTGCTGCGACTCACCAAGCTTCTCGGCCGGGTCGACCGGGACTTCACGGAGATCTCCGAGCGGGTGGGCATCCGCGACTACGCGGGCCGTTCCTTCAACGGCTGGCACCGGCACGCCACGCTGGCCTCGGCCGCCCACGCCGTCGCGGCGCTCGACGGGACGTACGGAACGTACGACGAGGAGCTGCGCAGCGGCGGGGGCGTGCGCCAGGCCTCCTGAGGGGGCCGCGGCCCGCCGGCGCCCCGGACCGCAGCCCACGCCCTACACCTCGTGCCTCGTGCCTCGTGCCTCACGGCTCACGGCTCACGGCTCACGGCTCACGGCTCACGGCTCACCAGATGGTTGCGGATCCTCAACAGCCGTAACGCCAACTGCACTTCGAGCGCCCGTCCCGGCTGCTGCCAGTCCGGGCCGACCAGTTCACTGATCCGTTCGAGCCGGCGGGCGACCGTGTTGGGATGGACGTGCAGCCGCCGCGCCGCGTACGTAGGGCTGGCGCCCGCCTCGAAGAAGGCCTCCAGCGTGTGGGTCAGCTCGGAGAGCCGCTGCTCGTCGTAGGCGAGAAGCGGTCCGAGGACCGACTGGATGTACTTCTCCGCGTCATGGGTGTCGGACAACAGCAGCCCGAGGAAGCCCAGTTCGCCGGCCGAGCCGGCCCTTCCCACCGCCCCCAGCGCCGTCATCGCCTCCAGGCAGCGCACCGCCTCCTGGTAGCTGTGCCGCACCCCGGCCGGGTCCGCGACGGGCCCCGAGGCGGCCACCGTCACCGGATGGCCGAGCAGTGGCGCCAGCTCGCCGGACAGCGCGCGGGCCGCGGCCCCGGGATCGGTGCCCGGCAGCAGGAACACCGCCGTACCGTGCCGGATGCTCTTCAGGCCGCTCTTGCGGTACGCGTACGAGGCCGCCCACACCGAGGCCCTGGCCGGCGTCTCCTCCTCCGGCCGGGCGACGACGACCACGTGCGGGCCGTCCAGTTCGACGCCGAGCCTGCGCGCCCGGGTCCGTATCTTCTTCGGTGACAGGTCGGGATGGGTGAGCAGTTCGTCGAGGAGGTCGTCCCGCACCTGCCCCTCGGCGATCGCCGCCCGGCTGTTCTCCAGCAGCATCAGCACCGCCATCGCCTGGGTCGCGAACCCGAGCAGCTGCACGGCGTGGTCGGTGAGCGGCCGGTTGGGGTGCACCAGGACGGTGCCGAGGTCGACGGTGCCGGTGCAGATCGGCGCGGCCCACATGCCGTCCTCGTCCAGCGGTACGGGATGGCAGGCGCCGTGCGCGTCCAGGGCACCGGCCGCCGCGTGCTCCCACTCGACCTCCGGCACCTCGCCCGCGGTGGCGAGGACCACGCCGTCGGAGCCGCAGATCCGCACGGCGCCGTCGAGGAGCTTGCTGGTCTCCTCCGCCACCTCGTTCAAGTCACCGCCGCCGAGCACCAGTTGGAGCATCTTGGCGTGCGCGTCGCCGGACTCCCGCAGTGCCGCCGCCCGGTCCAGGAGTCGGGCCCGTTCCAGGGTGGCGCCGGCGAGTTCGCCGTACGCGCTCATCAACGCCACCTCGTCGGCAGTGAAGTGCCGCACGGTCCGCGCGGCGATGTGCAGCACGCCGAAGGGCCGGGTCTGCCGGTTCAGCGGCACCGCCATCACGGTGCGCAGTCCCTCCGCCCCGATCACCTCGTCGACCGCGGCGCTGCGCTCGATCCGCTCGTCGCTGAGGTAGTCCGGGGTCCAGAAGGGCACCGGGTCCGTCATCGCCATGCTGCCCGGTCCCTCGCACACCGGCAGGGTCAGCCCGACGTCCAGGCCGGCGATCCGTCCGTCCGAGGCGTGGACCCGCACCCGTGCCGTGGCCGGCTCGCCGGCCCGCGCGTCCTCGTCCCGCGCCCCGGTGGGGGGCGCCTGGCCCGTGAGCGCCCCGTTCCGCGGGCCCGCGGGGGCCCGTGGCGCAGGCTCCGAAAGCTCCGCACCCTGATGCGCCGAAGGATCGCGCCGGCCCGCGTCGTCCTCTTCGGGGAAGCAGACGTACGCCATGTCGAGGCCCAGCAACAGCCGCGCGCGCCGGGCGATCGCCTGGACCAGCGTGCTCTCCGGCTGGTGCACGGCGCCCAGATCGCGAGCGGCCTCCAGCAGCGTGGACAGACCGCTCTCGCGTTGCCGGTGACGCTCCCAGCGCGAGGAGATGCTCAGTCCGAGCCGGGCGGCGCGCTCCAGTTCCGCGAGCTCCGCGGCATCCACGCCACGCACCCTGGCCTCGTCCACGAGGGAGGTGAGGCGGTCGCCGGAGGCTCCCGCCGCCAGCAGTTCCAGTACGGCGGAACTGGCGTCCCGCGTCGGCTCCTGGGACACACTGCCTCCCACTCCCCCGCGCGTGTGCTCTGGTGTGTCGCTATCGGGCGCCGTGCAGCCGCAGTTGGGTGCCCACCGTCCCGCGGAGCGCTTCCCACGAACGGACCAGCCGTTTCTCGCCATGCGCGGCGAGCCTCCCGGCGACCGCCTCGAAGCGTAGGCCGGTCCGTTCGAATTCGTCCAACACGCGGAGGGCCTCCCCGCGTCGGCCGTCGAGCGTGTCCCCGCACGGTGTTCCCCACCGGTCGGCGGCGACCAGGGAGCGCAGCGGAAGAGCCAGCGCGGTGTGCCATCCGACCAGCCGGGCCGCGTATCCGGCCTGGTCGGGAGTGTGCGGTCCGTCCACCGTCCAGAGCAGCCGCTGCGGCCGGGCGCCCGCCGCGGCGAGCCTGCGCCAGCGGTCGCTGCCCAGCCGCTCGTCGTAGTCGTGGTACATCAGCCGGGCGAGGGCCAGGGCGGTCCCGCCGCGCAGCGCGTCCGCGGCGGGGGTACCCAACTCGGCCAGTCGCGCGTCGCATTCGATGTCGATGCGGTACACCGGCGCCGAGGCAAGCGAGACGATGCCGTGCAGTGCCCGGCCGGCGTCCCGGGCGATCTCCAGTCCCGCGCAGTAGGCGTCCGCGACCTCCCGGTAGCGCCGCGGTGTGTAGATCTCGACCGCGTGCACTCCGATTCCCCGGCCCACGCAGTCCCTGATGGCCGTGAGCCCTTCGGCGGTGGCCGGGATCTTCACCAGCGCGTTCTGGCGGGCGACGGCGGCGACCAGCGCGGTGGCCGCGGCGACGGTGGCCGCGGCGTCGTGGGCGAGCCCCGGGTCGAGGTCCAGCGAGACGTGTCCGTCGCGGCGGCCCGTGGCCTCGTGGACGGCGCCGAGCTCGTCGCAGGCCAGGCGCGCGTCCTGGGTCTGCAACGCCCTGAGCGCGGCGCCGGCATCACTGCCGTCACGGGCCAGCCGGGCCAGCTGCGGACGGTAGGCGTGCTCCGCGGACAGGGCGGCGGCGAGCAGGGCGGGCTGCGCGGTCGCGCCACGCACGCCCTCCTCGGCCGCCAGCGCGGACAGCCGTCGCGCCTGGAGAAACCCCCGGTGAAATCCGTTCAGCCATGGGGAAACGCCCTCGGAAATGAGACGACGCAGAATTCCGCCCCGCATAACCCCTCCCGGCGCCGTGATTGAGGACGACGGGTCAGCATGCGCGGTCCTTCCGCACTGCGCGACGTCGCTGCGCGGACAATGTCAACTCGTGCTGCGCGGGCGCCCGTCGGGAAGGGCGGGCGACCTGATGGACATGCGCTTCATCTGACGTATTCGCCGATGCGTCGTTGGCCGGTACCCGCCGCCCTCGCACCCTTTGTCACCAAGGAGCACCCGTAGGAACAGCCTTGGAGACAACCGTGGACATTGATCTGCCCAGTGTCCGATCACGGACTGCGCTGCAGCAGCCGGATTGGGACAGGACAGAGTTGATCCGTTCGGTCAGAGGGGAGTTGTCGAACAGTCAGGCACTCGTCGGCCACGACGACGTCACCGCGTTGCGCGACCTGCTCGCGCGGGTGGCCGTCGGTGAAGCCCATGTGGTCCAGGCCGGGGACTGTGCGGAGGACCCCACCGAATGCACCGCGGGCTATGTCGCCCGCAAGGCCGGCTTGCTGGACGTGCTCGCCGGCACCCTAAAGATGATCACCCATACGCCCGTGGTCCGGGTCGGCCGGATGGCCGGCCAGTTCGCCAAGCCGCGTTCCCGGCCCACCGAAGTGATCGGAGGCACCGAACTCCCCGTCTATCGCGGACACATGGTCAACAGCCCGGAGCCCGACCCGGAACTGCGCCGGCCCGACCCGCGCCGGCTCCTCGACGGCTACGCGGCCGCCCAGGAGGCCGTACGCCACCTCGGCTGGCTCGACGACGGACGCCCGTCCGTGATCTGCCCGCCGGTGTTCACCAGCCACGAGGCCCTGCTGCTCGACTACGAACTCCCCATGGTCCGCAGGGACGAGGAGGGCCGGCTGCTGCTGACCTCCACCCACTGGCCATGGATCGGCGAGCGCACCCGGCAGCCGGACGGCGCCCATGTCGCCCTGCTGTCCCAGGTCGTCAACCCGGTGGCCTGCAAGGTCGGTCCGAACATGTCGGTGCGCGATCTGCTGACACTGTGCGAACGGCTCGACCCGCAGCGGCAGCCCGGCCGGCTGACCCTCATCGCACGGATGGGAGCCGACCTGGTCTCCGAACGGCTGCCCTCGCTGGTGTGGGCGGTGCGCGCCGCCGGCCATCCGGTCATCTGGCTCACCGACCCCATGCACGGCAACACGGTGACGGCCCCCGACGGGCTGAAGACCCGCTTCGTCGAGACCATCGTCCGGGAGGTCGAGGGCTTCCAGTGTGCGGTGCGCACCTCCGGCGGCATCGCCGGCGGACTGCACCTGGAGACCACTCCGGACCACGTCACGGAGTGCGTCACGGGCGTGGACGACATCGACCACGTCGGCGACAAGTACACGAGCTTCTGCGACCCGCGGCTCAACCCGGTCCAGGCCGCATCCGTGGTCTCGGCCTGGCGCGGATGACCGGACCAGGGAGGTCCCGCACATGGAGAACCAGCAAGGAAACGAGGAATGGGAGAACCGGGTCGCCCTCGTCACGGGCGCCGCGGGCGGCATAGGCGCCGCGGTGAGCCGCGCGCTCGCCGAGCGGGGCGCGACGGTCGCGGCCGTCGACCGTGACGCCGACGCGCTCGGCGAGACGGTGGAGAAGCTGCGGGCGGACGGGCTGCGGGCCGAGGCGTTCGCCACCGACGTCAGCAGCAGCGCACAGGTCGAGGCGACGGTCGACGCCGTCGAACGGCGGCTCGGACCGGTGCGGTACCTGGTGAACGCGGCCGGCGTGCTGCGCCTCGGCGAGGTGCGCGGCTTCAGCGACGAGGACTGGCAGACCACGTTCGCGGTCAACGTGAACGGCGTCTTCCACGTCAGCCGCGCGGTCGTGGACCGCATGGCGGAGCGAGGCAGCGGGGCGATCGTCACGGTCTCCTCGAACGCCGCGGCCACCCCGCGCACCGAGATGGCCGCGTACGCCGCGTCCAAGGCCGCCGCCACCATGTTCACCCGGAGCCTGGGGCTGGAGGTGGCCCGGCACGGGATCCGCTGCAACGTCGTCGCGCCCGGCTCCACCGACACCCCGATGCTCAGTTCGATGTGGCACGACGAGTCGGGTCCCCGGGGCACCGTCGAGGGCCGCGCGGACGCCTTCCGCGTCGGCATCCCGCTCGGCCGCATCGCACAGCCCTCGCACATCGCCGACGCCGTGGTCTTCCTGCTCTCGGACCGCGCCGCACACATCACCCTGCACATGCTCACCGTCGACGGCGGCGCGTCGCTGGGCGCCTGACCCACCGCAAGGCGCCCGACCCACGCAGATCCGAAGGGACTTCCACTGCCATGGCAGGCATTCCGACCATCGAGCCGTACGCGATGCCCGCGCCGGGCGACCTGCCGCCGAACACGGCGGCCTGGTCCGCGCACCCGGACCGCGCGGTCCTCCTCGTCCACGACATGCAGCGCTACTTCCTCAAACCCATACCCGACCAGGGGCCGGCCGACGAACTCGTGGGCAACGCCGCGGCGTTACGGGACCGCTGCGCCGAACTCGGCGTCCCGGTCGCGTACACGGCGCAGCCGGGCGGCATGGACGCCGGGCAGCGCGGACTGCTCGCCGACTTCTGGGGTCCGGGCATGCGGGTGGACCCCGCGGACCGCGAGGTCGTCGAGCCGCTGGCGCCCCGGGAGGGCGACTGGATGCTGACCAAGTGGCGCTACAGCGCCTTCTTCAACACGGATCTGCTGGAGCGGATGCGCGCGGCGGACCGCGACCAGCTGATCATCTGCGGTGTGTACGCGCACGTCGGTGTGCTGATCACCGCGACCGAGGCGTTCTCGCACGACATCCAGCCGTTCGTCGTCGCCGACGCCGTCGCCGACTTCTCCGCCAAGGACCACCGCACCGCACTCCACTACGCGGCCCAGCGCTGTGCCGTCGTCATCCCCGCAAAGGAGGTCTTCGCATGACCGGCGCTCCGCGCGACCTGCTCGACCAGGTGCTGTCCGGGCAGTCACCCGCGTACGCCCTGGTCCACCGGCCCGCCGCCACCGGCCGCGCCGCACTGGAGGTGCTCGTCGGCGAGGTGAGCGAGCCGGAGACCCTCGACGGCATCCCGCTTCCCGCCGCGTCCGCGCCCGGCCACGAGGTGCTGGCGCTCGTCCCCTACCGGCAGATCGGCGAGCGCGGGTTCGACGTCGCCGACGACGGGGCCCCGCTCGTCGCCATGGCGGTCACGGGACAGCAGAACCTGCCGGTGGCCGACGTGCTGGCCCGCATCCCCGACGTGCCGATCCGGCTGGCCGGCGGGCACTTCGACATCGACGACGCGACGTACGCGGACACGGTCCGCCGGATCATCAAGGAGGAGATCGGCGAGGGCGAGGGCGCCAACTTCGTCATCAAGCGGTCCTTCACGGCCGACATCACCGGCTACTCGCCGGCGAGCGCGCTCACGCTGTTCCGCAGGCTGATGGAGCAGGAGTCCGGCGCGTACTGGACCTTCCTCGTGCACACCGGGACCCGCACGCTGGTGGGCGCGAGCCCCGAGCGGCACATCAGCGTGCACGGCGGTACGGCGGTGATGAACCCCATCAGCGGCACGTACCGCTATCCCGCCGCGGGTCCGACCCTGCCCGACGTCATGGACTTCCTCGCCGACCGCAAGGAGGCCGACGAGCTGTACATGGTCGTCGACGAGGAACTCAAGATGATGGCCCGGATCTGCGCGACGGGCGGCCGGGTGGTCGGACCGTACCTGCGGGAGATGGCCCGGCTCGCGCACACCGAGTACTTCATCGAGGGAGAGACGGACCGCGATCCGCGCGAGATCCTGCGCGAGACGCTGTTCGCGCCGACGGTCACGGGTTCCCCGCTGGAGAGCGCGGCCCGCGTCATCCGGCGGCACGAGCCGCACGGCCGCGGCTACTACAGCGGTGTGCTGGCCCTCATCGGGCGTGACGCGCAGGGCGGGCGGACGCTGGACTCCTCGATCCTGATCCGTACGGCGGACATCTCCTCCGAGGGCCGGCTCGCCATCGGCGTGGGCGCCACCCTGGTGCGCCACTCCGATCCGGACTCCGAGGTCGCGGAGACGCGCGCCAAGGCGGCCGGGCTGCTGGCGGCGCTGGGCACGGAAGAGCCGGCACGCTTCGCCGAGCACCCGAGCGTGCGGGGTGCGCTGGCCGCGCGGAACACCACGATCGCCGGGTTCTGGCTGGCAGAGGGTGCGCGGCAGACGCCCGTGGCGGACGGCCGCAAGGTCCTCGTCGTGGACGCCGAGGACACCTTCACGGCCATGATCGCCCACCAACTGCGATCCATGGGGCTGCTGGTGACGGTCCGCCGGTTCGACGAGCCGTACTCCTTCGACGACTACGACCTGGTGGTCATGGGCCCCGGTCCGGGTGACCCGCGGGATCTGGCCCACCCCAAGATCGCGCATCTGCGCGGGGCCGTCCGTACGCTCCTCGACTCCCGCAAGCCGTTCCTCGCGGTCTGCCTCAGCCATCAGGTCCTCAGCCTGGAGCTGGGGCTCGACCTCAACCGGCGTGCCGTGCCGAACCAGGGGGTCCAGCGGGAGATCGACCTCTTCGGGCGCCTCGAACGGGTCGGCTTCTACAACACGTTCGCCGCGCGCAGTGCCGCGGACCGGCTCGACGTTCCCGGCGTCGGGGAGGTCGAGGTCTGCCGCGACCCCGGCAATCGCGAGGTCCATGCGTTGCGGGGGCCCGGGTTCGCGTCCATGCAGTTCCACCCGGAGTCGGTGCTCACCCAGAACGGACCGGCCGTGATCGCCTCCCTCATCGAGTCCGTCCACGCCCCCCTCCGCACCGAGGACGCCCACGCCTCCCTCCCCACCGAGGACGCCCGCGCCTCCCTCCAGTCCGAGGACGTTCACGCCCCCGTCCGCACCGAGGACGCCCACGCCCCGCTCCAGACCATCTGACCCCGTCCCCACAGGCCCCGGCCCCTTCCCCCAGGGGGTCGGGGCCTTCCCCTGTCCGGGGCCCGCAGGAGACGTCTCTCGCCCCCGCCGCCCCTACCCGTCCCTTACCCCCGGGGGCTCCGCCCCCGGCCCCCCGCATCGGCCTGAACGGCCCCGTCCTCAAACGCCGGACAGGCTGGGACTCTGCAACTCCGGCCAGCAACAGGACCCAGCCCCACTCCCGCCTTCCGGGGGGCTTCTCCGCCCCCGCATCGGCCTGAACGGCCTCGTCCTCAAGCGCCGGACGGGCTGGGATCCTCCGGCACGGCGACAAGGGGGAGCGCCGGGCGGCGAAGAAACAGCCCCTCCGTCGTTTGAGAAGCGGGGCCCGTCAGGCAACCTCCCGCGATTGAGGAGCGAGACCGGGAGCGAAACCTCCCGCGTATGAGACGGCGGCTGACAATCAGCCGCGCCGGCCTCCCGAATGGGAGACGGGAGCTGGGAATCAGCCCCTCGGTCCGCGTCCCGCAATGGACACGGAGGCTGAGAACCAGCCCCTCGGTCCGCCTCCCGCAATGGACACGGAGGCTGAGAATCAGCCCCTCGGTCCGCCTCCCACAATGGACACGGAGGCTGAGAATCAGCCCCTCCGGCGATTGAGGAGCGGGGTCCGGGGCGGAGCCCCGGGGACGGGACGGGTAGGGGCGGAGGGGGCGAAGAACTGGAGAGGCCCTCCCCCGGGTGCGTCCGGAGGAGGGCCTCTGTCGTGGGGCGGGACGGGCGACGCCCTGCGCCCTGAAGCGGGACGGCGGAGCCATGGGCCCTGGGGCGGGGCGGCGGCGCCCTGCCCTGAAGCAGGGCGGCGAAGCCCTGTGCCTTGGGCGGGGCGGCGGCGTCATGGGCCCTGGGGCGGGGCGGCGAAGCCCTGTGCCTTGGGCGGGGCGGCGGCGTCATGAGCCCTGGGGCGGGGCGGCGGCGCCCCGGGGTGGGCGGCTACGCGGCGTTGCGTTCGGCGGTCGGGGCCGGCGGCAGGCTCAGGGCGCGGTCGACCAACGCTCCCGCACCCCCGGTGTATCCACCGGGATCGCACAGGGCAGCCAGCTCGCCGGCACCGAGGAGGCGGGCCACGGCGGGCTCGTCGGCCAGGACGTCGGGCAGCGGCCGCCCCGTCTCCCGGGCCACCGTCACCGCGTCGCTCAGCAACTGCTTCGCCCGCACCTTGCCCAACCGGGGCGCAAGGACGGCGGCGATCCGCTCGGAGACCAGCTGGGCCCCGCTGTGCGCGAGGTTCTCACGCATGCGGCGCGGACTCACCTCCAGCCCCTCGGCGAGCTCCACGGCCGTGTGCGCCGCGCCGCCCACCAGCCGCAGGCACTCCCGCAGCAGCTGCCACTCGGCGTGCCAGGCCCCCGCCGACCGCTCGTCCTCGGAGAGCAGACACTGCGTCAGTCCAGACGCCATGACGGGCACTTGGAGGGCGGCGGCGCGCATCAGCGTGGCCAGCACGGGGTTGCGCTTGTGGGGCATCGCGGAGGAACTGCCGCGTCCGGCCGCCGTGGGTTCGGTGACCTCGCCGACCTCGGTGCGGGTCAGCGACTGCACGTCCACGGCGATCTTCCCCAGCGCGCCCGCCGTGAAGGCCAGCACCGCGGCGACGTCGGCGACGGGCGTGCGCAGCGCGTGCCAGGGCAGTACGGCCGGAGCGAGTCCCGTCTCGGCGGCGAACGCCTCGACGAGACGGTCGAGATAGTCGCCCGCCTCCCCCACCTCGCCGTCGAGCGCCGCGTACTCCAGATAGCCGGCGAGGGTTCCGGCGGCACCGCCCAGCGACACCGGCAGGCCCCCGTCGAGGACCCGCTCGACCCGCAGCGCGGCGTCGAGGACCAGCTCGCGCCATCCCGCGGCCTTCAGGCCGAAGGTCGTCGGCACCGCCTGGAGGGCCAGCGTGCGGCCCGCCATCAGGGTGTCGCGGTGTTCCAGGGCCAGTGCGCCCAGCGCATCGGCGACGCGCTGGAGGTCGGTGTGCAGCAGCCGCAGCGCCCGCGCGGTGACGAGCATCGCCCCGGTGTCCAGGACGTCCTGGCTGGTGGAGCCCCGGTGCACGTACTCCGCCGCGCCCTCGTCCCGGTCCGCGACGGCCCGGGTGAGGGCCTGGACCAGGCCGACCACGGGGTTGGCGGTCTCGCGGGAGGCGAGTGCGAGGGCCCGCAGGTCGAAGCGGTCCGCGCGCGCGGTGCGGGTGATGACGTCGGCCGCGGGTTTCGGCACCGTCCCGAGCCGTGCCTGGGCACGGGCCAAGGCGGCCTCCGCGTCGAGCATGGCCTGGAGCCATGCCCGGTCGCAGACGGCCGCCTCGACGGGGGTACCGGCACGCACGGGGGACAGCAGACCTGAGTCGGTCGGCACGTCCGCGTCCAGATGTGCGTCCAGTGGGTGGGTCACACGATCACTCCGGTCAGGTCGGTGTCGGTCTCGTCGGTCACCGGCCGTACGCCCGCGGGGACCTGGGACGCCGGCGGCAGTCCGAGGACGGCACGGGCGATCGCGTCGGAGTCGCCGAGGGTCACCGAGTCGACGCCGGGCCGGATGCCGGCCGCGGTCACCCAGTGCACGGACTCGGTGGGGACGCCGTAGGCGAAGCGGCGCGGGTGCGCGCGTCCGCGGGCGTCGAGGAGCCGGTTGGGCCGCTCGGTGACGGCGAGTCCGCCGGTCTCGTACGTGGTGCCGCAGCTGCCGTCGATCCGGAACGGGCCCGCCTGCTCGGTGTTGATCAGGTGGCTGAGCAGCGGGTCGTCGGTGCGCCGGATGTCGGGCTCGGGCAGCCGGGCCTCGATGAGCGCGGTGGCGCGCACCGGAGTGCCGGGCACGGCGCTGGAGTCGGCGACGAAGACCTGGTTGCGGGTGTCGAGCCGGACCTGGGTGCCGGGTCCGGTGATCTCCAGGACGCCGGCCTCGATGAGCGCGACCATCTGCTCGATGCGGGCGGCGGGCGGGCCGATGGACAGGAAGGCGTTGAGCGGTGTGTACCAGCCTTCCAGGTCGTCGCGGTGCGAGTTGCCCTCCAGGCCGCCGTGGTCGACGGCGAGCCGGATCTCGTTGCGCAGGTCGCGCAGGACGTCGAGGGCGGCCTTGAGCGGTCCGCTGACGTTGCCGGAGCGGGCCGCGGTCACGTCGGCGCGCAGGTAGTCGAGGAGCCACTCCTGGAAGTCGTCGCGGTCGGTGAACTTCCGGTTGCCGTAGGGCCGGGAGAGCTTCTCCCAGTCCCAGCGCTCGGTGCGGTCGATGCCGTACGAGTCGAGCAGCGCGTCGGGGCTCTCGCCCTCCGGCAGGGCGAGGTAGGCGCTCACCAGTGCTTCGCGGTCCTCCTCACGGCCCTTGGCGGACAGCAGCGTTCCGTAGAAGACGCTCTCCACCTCGCGGGAGATGTACGGCCACAGGTCGGCGGTGAAGTTGATGCGCTCGCCGTCCTCGGAGCGCTTGCGGAGGTCCTCGATGTACTGGCCGGTGAGCAGCTTCGGGTAGTAACGCCCGTACGCGCCCTTCTCGTTCTCGCCGCGCGCGTGGTACGGGACACCGCGCCGGGAGAAGGCGTACAGCTTGGGCTCGCGGCCGGAGGGGTGGTAGACGAGCTTGCCGTCCTCCTCGGCGAAGCTGCCGCCGCGGCCGAGGGTGAACAGGGCCATGTGATCGAAGAAGTTGAGGCCGAGGCCGCGGATCAGGACGTTCTGGCCGGGTGCGACGGAACTGAGGTCGGCGTCGGCCGGGTTGCAGGGCGTGATGTAGGTCAGGTAGTGGATCCGGGCCAGGCTCGCGGTGCGGGCCTCGCGCGGGGTGAGGCGCGCCGGGAGGTGACCCTGCGCCAGGATGATCGCGTCGAGCTGGTTCAGACGGGTGCCGTCCTCCAGGCGCAGGCCCTGCGGGCCGCCGGGCACTCCGTGCGTGTCGGCCATGGCCACCGCGCGGGAGGCGTGCACCGTGATGGTGACGTGCCGGGGGGCGCGGGCGACGACGCGCTTGAAGGCGTCGTGCAGATAGCGGCCGTAGAAGGCGCGGCTGGGGTACGAGTCGGGGCCGAGGCGCTCGGCCTCGTCGAGGGTGTCGTTGTCGTAGCCGCCGAACTGGCCGAGCAGGGAGAGGCCCTGGGCCCATTCGTACAGGCTCGGCCCCGGCTCGATGGGGCCCTCGATCTGCGCGCTGTCGTCCGTGTAGACGGTGATCTGCGAGGCCACCGTGTTGGTGAGCAGATGCCGGGACTGTTCCGCGCGCCAGACCGCGCCGGCACCCGCCGGGGACGGGTCGACGACGTGCACGACGACTTCCGTGTGCGTGGACCGCTTGCGCTCGCCGGCGCACAGGCGCTCCAGTACGGACAGTCCGCGCGGTCCGGCACCGACTATGGCGACCTGGAGACGGCTGCTGCTCATTCCTGAACTCCGTTCTGATTCGGGTGGGTGGGAAGGTAGGCCGGTGCGGGGGTGGTGGCGCCGAAGTCGCGGGCGCCGTGCATCCAGGCGACCTGGTCGTGCAGTTGTCCGGGGGTGAGCTTGGAGAGGAGGGCGTTCCTTGCCAGCGCGGCGCCCCCTGCGGGGTGCCACAGCCGGGTGCTCTCGCGTGCGGCGAGCTGGATGGCGGCGGTGCGTTCGCGGCGGTCCGCGGCGTACTTCTCGAAGCGCTGGGACACGTCGTCCCCGCTGCCGTCCTCCAGCAGGTCGCCGAGGTGGACGGCGTCCTCCAGTGCCTGGCAGGCGCCTTGTGCCGCGTAGTGCAGCATGGGGTGGGCGGCGTCGCCGAGCAGGGCGACGCGTCCGTCGGTCCAGGTGTCGACCGGGTCGCGGTCGACGAGCATCCAGGACCGCCAGCCGTCGCCGAGCTCGACGAGACGCTGCGCGTCCTGGCCGAGGGTGGCGAACTGCCTCCGTACGTGGGCCTTTTCGACGGGCACGCCGGCGAAGGCCCGGGTGCCTCCGTCGTCCTTGCTGCCCGCGAGGTTGAGGTACTTGCCGCCGGCGATCGGGTAGTGCACGAAGTGGCAGCCGGGACCGGTCCACCACACCACGGAGGTGTCGCGGCGCAGTTCCGGCGGCACCTGGTCCATGGGGATGACCGCGCGGTAGACGGTGATCCCCGAGACGCGGGGTTCGCCGTCGCCGACGAGCTGTGCGCGGACGTTGGAGTTGATGCCGTCGGCGCCGATCAGGGCGTCGCCGTGGACCCGTTCGCCGTTCTCCAGTACGGCACGTGCGCCGGTGGGGGTCTGCTCGTATCCGGTGACGGCGCTGCCACCGCGCAGTTCGATGGTGTCCCAGGCCCGGCAGGCGTCGAGGAGCACGGCGTGCAGCTCGGCGCGGTGCACGACGACGTACGGGTTGCGGAACCTGCGGCGGTACTCCTCGGTGAGCGGCACGCTGGTGACGTGTTCGCCCGTCACCCCGTCCATGAACCGCAGTTCGTCCATGCGGACGGCGAGGGATCGTGCCTCGGCGCCGACGCCGAGCCGGTCGAGCGCGTGGATTCCGTTGGGGGCGAGCTGGATGCCGGCGCCGATCTCGGCGAACTCGGGGGCCCTTTCCAGGACGACGGCCCGGTGGCCGCGACGGGCCAGGCCGAGCGCGGTGGCGAGCCCGCCTATGCCACCGCCGGTGATGACTGCCTCGATCATGGTGTCAGCCGCCCTGGTTCGTGAGGACGCGCGCCAGTTCCAGGCGCTTGATCTTCGTGGTGGCCGTCTGCGGCAGGTCGGCGAGCCGCCACTGGACGGGGTCCGCCATGGGCGGCAGGCCCTCGGCCGCGGACCGCCATGCGTCGAGGTCCAGCGGTACGTCGTCCTTGGTGCACACCACGGGGACGGCCGTGCCGTCCGCGCCGGGGATGATGATGACCTCGGCGAGGTCGTCGAGCCGGGCGAACAGGCGATCCTCCACGGCCAGCGTGGAGCCGAAGCCCTCGATGACGTCGACCTCCCGGTCCAGCAGGTGCAGACAGCCCCACTTGGTGCGGTAGCCCACGTCGCCCATGCGCCACCAGCCGCCGTCCGACAGCTGCTTGTCGTAGCGCTCCTGCTCGCCGAGGTAGGTGACGATGCGGCCGTCGCTCTTGACCTCGATGAATCCGGGGTTGTCCTTGGACGGCGGCCGGCCGTTGCGGCTGACGACGCGGACGTCGGTCATGCCGGGGAACGGCATGCCCACGCAGCGTCCGTCGGCCTCTTCGGGCCGGCGCCTGCTAAAGGAGCGCACCACGGCGGGGCCGATCTCGCTCTGTCCGTAGAGCTGGCCGAAAACGGGGGCCCGGCGGTCGGTGGCGGCCAGCAGCCGCCGCACGGTCCGGGGGTGGATGGCGTCGAAGGTGCTGCTGTACAGCTTGACGTTGGACAGCGGGCGGCGCGGATCGTCGGCCAACTCCTCCCATTTCATGAAGGAGTTGGGGTGCGCCTCCAGGATTCCCGGCCGCAGCTGCGCGAACAGGTCCCCCACGTGCGCCGGATCGGAGTCGGCGAGCACCACGACGGGGAATCCGCGGTGCAGCGAGATCGCGAGTGCCGTGAAGAGCCGCGAGTGCACGAACGACACGTGCATGGCGATCGTCTCGCGGCCGCGGACGAGCGGGCCGACGACGGAGGCCTGCGGCCGGTAACGCGCCTGCAGGGTCCGCCCGGTGTGGACGGCGAGCTTCGGCGTGCCGGTGGTCCCGGAGGTGTGCGTGATGAGCGTCGGGCGCTCGGGCGGCATGGTCACCGGCGCGACCCGCTCGACGCCCTCGAAGTCGGCGAGCGGGGTGGCCGCCGGGTGCGTGCCGGAGGTCAGCAGTACGGCGGAGGCCAGTCCGACGACCGAGTCGGGCAGTTCCTCCTCCAGCTTCGCCTGGTCGGTGACGAGGTACGGGCGGTCGGTGCGCCGCACCAGCTCGGTCACCGTCTCGCCGTCGAGCTTCGGCGACAGCAGCACCGGTACGGCACCGACCCGGGCCGTGGCACAGGCGAGCAGGGTGATGTCGAATCCGTCGGATTTGTAGACGACCACCCGGTCGCCGGGCCTGACCCGTGCCGCCCACAGCCGGGACGCGAAGTCGTCGACCAGGTCGGCGACTTCGGCGACCGTGGCGCGGCGCCCGAGTCCGGGCGCGATGTCGAGATCGTGGTCGAGTATCAGTACGTTCGCGGGGTGCCGGGCGGCCGCTCGCTCGAAGAGCGTCCCGAGCCGGATTCCCCGGTTTCCTATCCGTTGCAGCAACACGTGCTCGCCCTCTCCTACCCAGGCTCAACAGGCTCGGAATTCAGCTCTTGAATTCGCCTTCGATGACGTCCTTGATGCGCTTGACGGTCGCCGCCAGGTCCTTTTCCAGCTTGGCGCCCCAGTCGGCGAAGAACTTCTGCTTCTGCTCCGCGTCCATCTCCGCGGTGATCCCGCGGATTCCCTCCGTGGCGGCGCCCATCCGGAAGTGGTGGACCAGCCGGCTGCCGGTGCCGTCGGGCTCGATGTCGAAGGTCCAGACGCTCTCCTGGGCGCGTCCCGCCGAGTCCTGGATCGCCCAGGAGAACGTGGCGCCTGGCTCCGCGGCGATCACCTCGGACCGGGTGCTCCAGGAGCCGCGTACGACGGGCGCCCAGGCCACCACGTCCTTCTCGCGGTGGTTCTCACCGCGGAAGACGGCGCCCACGGTGGCCGGCTCGCCCTCCACCCACTCGCCTCCGACGCACTCCTCGCTCCAGTCGCCGCTGCGGCCGAGGTCGCTGACGACGGAGTAGACCTGGAGGGGCGTGGCGTCGACGTGCACGTCGGCCGCGGCGCGGAACAGGGGGGTCTCCCCCGGGACTTTCTCACTCACGGTGTTGTCACCCACGGTCTTGTCTCTCCCGGTGTTTTCGGCTGATGCCCGGAATGCTGCGCCGCTCGGGGAGCGCGGGCAAAAGTGCCCGTGCGGGTCCGTCAAGTCCGCGGCGCTTCCGGGTTCCTCATCTTCGGAGTGCGGCGGGAGGGATTTGCGGACGACTTGACGAAGAACGCGCGCGTTTCGCCCGGGTGCGCCCACCCGGTGGAAGAATCCATGGCCATGCGTGCCGCTTATGCCGAACAGCTCGGCCCACCCGACGTCATTCGCTACGGAGAGCTCGCCGCACCTGTGCCGGGCCCGGGCGAGGTACTCGTCGACGTGCGGGCCACCACCGTCAATCCCGTCGACACCTTCGTGCGTTCAGGGGTGTTCCGTACGCCGCTGGAGTTTCCCTTCGTCGTCGGGCGCGACCTGGTGGGCACGGTCGCGACGCCGGGCGGCGGCTTCTCGGTCGGTGACTCCGTGTGGTGCAACAGCCTCGGGCACGGCGGGCGTCAGGGTGCGGCGGCCGAGCAGGCCGTGGTGTCCCTGGACCGGCTGTACCCGCTGCCGCCCGGCGTGGATCCGGAGGTCGCCGTGGCCGTGGTCCACCCGGCGGCGACCGCGTATCTCGCCCTGTTCACGCACGGCGGCCTGGAGTCCGGCGAGACCGTGGTGGTCGGCGGCGCGGCGGGAAACGTGGGGGCCGCGCTGGTGGTCCTCGCGGTCCGTGCGGGTGCCCGTGTCATCGCGACGGCTTCGCCCCGGGACCACGGCTACTGCCGGAGCCTGGGCGCCGCGGAGGTCGTGGACTACCGCGACCCGGATCTCACGGGGCGGCTGTCACGGCTGGCCCCCGACGGGGTCGGCCTGCACGTCGACACCTCCGGTCACAACGACCTCGCCTCGGCCGTCGCGCTGCTCGCGCACCGCGGCCGTGTCGTCCTGCTCGCGGGGGCGAAGGACGAGCCAGTGCTGCCGGTGGGGCCGCTCTACATGAAGGACGGGTCCGTGCGGGGGTTCGCGATCTCCCATGCCACACCGGCCGAGCTGGCGTCGGCGGCGGACGCCATCAACGACCTGCTGTCCGCGGGTCTGTTGCGTCCGCGGAGCACGGAGGTGCTGCCGCTGAGTTCGGCGGCGGAGGTGCACCGGCGCATGGAGCGGGGTGAGCTCCACGGACGCAGGGTGATCCTGCGTCCGGGCGCCTGACACCCCGGGAGCTCCGCTCTCGGCCCCCCCCGTATCGGCCTGGACGGTCTCGTCCTCACACGCCGGACGGGCTGAAGCCTCGCCCCTGACCCCACGCCCGAGCAAGACCCTCACAGTCACCACCCGCAGGCTCCGCCCCAGGCCACCTCGCATCAGCCTGAACGGCCTCGTCCTCACACGCCGGACACGCTGAAAACGTCAGGCGGGCCAGGGCAGCCAGGCGCGGACGTGGAAACCGCCGTCGTCCTCGGCTCCGTGTTCCAGTCGGCCGCCCGCGAGGGTGGCGCGTTCGGTGAGGCCGATCAGTCCCTGGCCGGAGCCGGGCACGAGCGGGACGTCGCCCGGCGGGGCGGGGTTGCGGACGGACAGCGTCAGGCCGTCGCCGGCCGCGCCCGACACCGTCACCGTCACCTCCGCGCCGGGCGCATGCTTGCGGGCGTTGGTGAGTCCCTCCTGGGTGATCCGGTACGCGGTGCGTCCGAGGGACGCGGGCACGGTGGCCGGGTCGACGACGCGGTTGTCGAGGGCGACCTTCATCCCGGCCGAACGGGACTCGGTGACCAGCGCGTCGAGCGCGGCCAGCGTCGGCTGCGGTCGCCCGGCCTCGTCGGAGTCCCCCGCGCGCAGCACGCCGATGATCTCGCGCAGGTCCTGAAGCGCCTCGTGAGCGCTCTCCCGGATCACGCCCGCCGCCCGCGCGACCTCCTCGTGGGGCGCGTCGGGCCGGATCTCCAGGGCGCCCGCGTGCACGCTGAGCAGGGTGAGCCGGTGCGCGAGCACGTCGTGCATCTCGCGCGCGATCGCCTCGCGGGCGAGCCGCTGGGCCTGCTCGGCCCGCAGTTCCGCCTCCGTCTCGGCGCGCCGCGCCCGGTCCCGCAGGCTCAGCATGAGCTGGCGCTTGGAGCGGACGAACATGCCCCAGCCGACCACCGTGGCGGTGAGCAGGGCCGTGACGGCGATCGCGGCGAGGTACGGCAGATCGGGGTCGGGCCGCAGCCAGAAGTACAGCGGGAGCAGTGCGAGCTGGAGGCCGGCGAGCGTGCCGACGTACTTGAAGGGCCGGTGCACGGCGAGCGTGAAGAGGGCGACCAGGCCCGCGCCGCCCGCGGTGGTGGAGACCAGCCCGACGGCGATCAGGGCGATGGCGAGCCCCAGCGGCCACCGGCGCCGCAGCCAGACCGCCCCGCAGGCCAGCGCGCCGAGCACCTGGTCGACGACGGCGAGGGCGTGGGGGGTGTTCGGGTCCTTGGTCAGCGTGTTCGCGGCAGCGAGACCGATGGCCAGGGCGAGCAGCAAGCAGCCGAAGTCGACGATCCAGTCGCGTACGGTGCGCCGCGGCCGTCCGGAACGGGCCGGGCGGCCGGCGTCGAGGTCCAGCTCCGCGATCATGGCCGACGGGAGCAGCCAGCGCCGGGCGGACCGGATGCGCAGCGAGGCCACCGGCTCCGGGGCCAGTCCCTCCGGGGAGGTCGCGACGTGCGGCAGGGTCGTCGGGTCCGTCGTCGCGGCCTGGGCGCGGGGCACGGCCGTCCGCCCCGGTACGTCGTGCGCCGGCCGCGCCGGATGGTCACCATTCACAGTCGACAAATCTACGCAGGCTCGCCCGGTGCCACCGCATCGCGACGGTGATCGTCGACCAAAGTCGCGGCCCTTCAGACTTTCGGTGCGCCGCTGCGGCGGGTCCTCGGACTCGGGACGGGCAGGACTCGCCCCACGGCCGATGGTCGTGGGGGAGGCCGTGGGGCGAGGGTCGTCCCATGAAGCGGATTCTCGAAGTGCTCGGTTTCGTGGCCCTGGTCCAGGGCGTCCTGGGCCTGCTACCGGCGATCACCGGCCGGCTGCACGTGTCGGGGGTATGGGGGGGTGGTGCGCCGGGTCGGTTTCCTCGACGGCTACGAGGTGTACGCGAGCGTTGCCCTCATCGTGCTCTCGGTCGCGCTGTTCGCGGCGGCGGAGAGCCGGAAGTCCGGCTGATCGGGCGCGGCCGACACGGCCCGGCAGCAGGGACCACGCCCGACCGCGTCGTGGGCGCCTGGTGGCGCCCCGTTTTCTTGTGACGTTGTGCCTCAGCCTTGCTCACCATGTGCTACGAACACAGGGTGAAGAGATCCAGTCGTGTCCCTGAATGTGCGGCACGACGGGGTTTGCCTTGGGCGGGACGGAACTGAGGCGGGGCTGTGGAATTGATCGTCGGTGTGCACGGCATCGGTCAGCAACAGCTGGGACGACAGCAACTGCTGGACGTGTGGCAGCCCGCCCTGGGGGACGGGATGGAGCGAGCCCGTGGACTGCGGGTTCCCCGTGTGCCGATGGACATCGCCTACTACGGAGACGTCTTTCTGCCCGAGCCGGAGCGGACCGCCACCAAGGCCGGGCCGATCTCCGGATCATGGTGGGACGGCCTGGAAGGGGAACTCCTCGTCGAGCTGGAGAGCGTCGCGCGGGAGCTTCTGCCCTCGGGGGCGGTCGAGGAGGCGGAGCGGAACCCTTCGAAGGTCCGCACACGCATACCCGGATTCCTGCGAGCCATCGACCGGCACTTCCCTGCAGGCGGTCTCCTGGCCTTCGGAGACCTGGTTCAGGTGCGCCGGTACCTCAGCGACGCCGCGGTCAAGGCACGCGTCGATGAGGCTGTCGACGCCTCCGTCAGTCCGCGCTGCCGTGTCATGATCGGTCATTCTCTGGGCTCAGTGGTCGCCTTCGAATACCTGCGACGGCATCCCGACCGTCGGTTACCACTGCTCGTGACGCTGGGTTCGCCCCTGGGACTGCAACTGGTGCGCACGCTCATGCCCAATGCGCCGTACGGTGCGGCCTTCGGGATCCCGCCGTCCGTACAGGCATGGGTCAACGTGCGCGATCCTCATGACCCCGTGGCCTGCGCCGGACCGTTGTCGCAGTGGTGGCCCGGTGTGGAGGACGTACCTCCGGTGCACAACGGCCGCGATGCCCATTCCGCCTCCGCGTACCTCGGCAAGAGAGCCACCGGGCAGGCTGTCCTGACCGCGCTGCCCGCCCTGCCGGGTGGCGACGAGTGAGTGGGCAGGAAGCCGATGCGGACGTCCTCGGCAGGCAGTTCCTGGCCATCGCCACAGGTCAGTACGATTCCCCGGTCTGGGGCAACCTCCCTGTCGAGGACGAGGTCGCGGCGCTGCGCGCGTGGCTGTGCGCCGCAGAGCTCGACGACCGGCGCTTCACCGACACCCGTGCACTCGCGAGCAATCCCGGCCGGGACCGGATCCGCACCGTTCTGGAAGACGTTCCGTGGCGGGCGTCGGAAGCCGCGGTCGTGTTCATCACCGGCCACGGAGAGTACGCCGACGGCGCCCACTGGATCGTTCTGAAGAGCACTGTGCCCGGCCAGTGGCACCGCACTGCGATACGTACGGCAGATGTGATCGGCTGGCTCAAGGACTCCGGCACCGAACACCTCCTGCTGATCATCGACCTCTGCTATGCGGGCAGGGTCACCGCGCAGATAGCCGTGTTCGACGACGACATCCCGCCGACCTGGCTCGTACTGCCCAGTGCCGCCAAAGGCCAGGAAGCCGTACCAGGGGCGCTGACCGGAGCGGTGTCCAAGGTGCTGGCCGATCTCACCTCGCCGCGCGGAGAACGCTTCGGACGGCACAACCGTCTGCTGAGCGTGGAGACCTTCCTCGAAGCGCTCCAGGAAGAACTCGGTGCGGGCCAGCGACTCATCCCCTTGCCGGGGAGCCTTCTTCGCGGCCCGCACCCCTGCCTGCCCAATCCTCACTACCGTCCCGAGGAGCAGGCCGCGCTCGCCGGCGCGCTGCGTGATCTGGCCCTGCCGCAGGCGGATGTGGACGCGCACTGGGGCCCACGGTCCCGCGGGGTCGCCCAGGACGGCGATCCCGGCTGGTTCTTCACGGGACGAGCCCAGGTGATGCGGGATCTGATCGCCGCCGTCCTCCGGGAGCACGAAACCGTGATGCTCACCGGAGGCGCGGGGACGGGGAAGTCTGCCGTCCTGGCGCGTCTGGTCACGCTCTCCGACCCCACGTTCCTGGCCGGTCACCGGGAACACATCGACAGGATCCCAGGCGATCTCAGGCCGCCTCCCGGCATGGTCGACGTTGCCGTCCTGGCCACCGGAAAGACCGCCTCGGAGATCGCCGAACAGATCAGCAGCGCCCTGGGCATCGGCACACGTCTGAGATTCGGCGCCGACCCGCACTTGAAGGAGTGGACCCGGAGGTGGCAGGAGTGGCTGATCCGGCGCCGGACGCCGGTCACGCTCGTCATCGACGCCATCGAGGAGGCCGACGATCCTGGCGCGCTCATTCGCCACCTGCTCACCAAGCTCCACGTCGGTCGTGGCACCCAGCTCCGCCTTCTCCTCGGAGTCCGTTCCCCGGGCCGCTCGGAGCGCAGGCTCTCAGCATCGTCGCACCGGGACGTCTCCCTGGCCGACCGCATCGAGAAGGAGTTGAACGCGCGACGGATCCGCGTGGACGAAGAGCCATGGTTCGACCAGGAGGATCTGGCCGCGTACGCGAGCCAGATCCTCACCGAGACACCCGGCTCTCCCTATGCGCGCAGCGCCGACCAGGCCGCTGCGACGGCCAAGGCACTCGCGGCGCACGCCAAGCGCTCTTTCCTCGTCACGCGGATCGCCGCCGCCTCCCTCGCACGTGACACCCGTCAGATCGCTCCCGACGACACGGAGTGGCTGAGTGCCGTCGACAACGGAGTCCGAGGCGTGTTCAGCGCCGACCTCCACCAACTCCTCCGCGATCCCGACGAACGCCTGCGGGGCATCCATCTGTTGCGCGCCCTCGCCTTCGCCCGCGGCAACGGTCTGCCGTGGAACCGTCTGTGGCCCGCCGTCGCCGACTGTCTCGCGGGCGACCCGGAGATCACCTTCGGCGACAGTGACATCGCCGGTCTGCTGGCGTCGCCGCTCGGCGGGTACCTCACCGTGGACGTGGCCGACGACACGACCGTCTACCGCCTCTTCCACGACAGTCTGCGTACCACGCTGCGGAGTTACTGGCGGGAGCTGTGGAGCGCTGAACAGCCGGCGGAGGACACCGCGGACGAAACCCGTGCCGCCGAGGCCGGCATCGCCGAGGTGCTGGCGCATTCGGCCCACCGCACCCTGGATGTCCCTGGCTCCGCCCCCGTCGCGCCCTACATCCGCAGACATCTCGCCGAACACGCGGCCGCGGGCGACGTCCTCGACGATCGCCTTCTCGCCCCCCGGCTGCTGCCGTACCTGGACATCGCCCGTCTGCGCCCCTTGCTCAACACGGCCCCGACCGCGGCCGGCCTCACCACGGCAACGGCCCTGCGGCGCCTCGCCCATGTGTGGGACTTCGCCCGGGTCCAGGAGAATGCCATCGCCCTGACGGTCTTCTCGGCGGCCCTCGGTACCCCGCTGGCCGCCGGATCCACCGACAGCCCATGGCATGTGCTCGCCGCGCACTGGCCCCTGCGCAGCACGGAAGTCCTGGGGCGCCACAGAGGACCGGTACGCGCGTCGGCAGGGCTGGTTCTGCCCGACGGGCGAGCTCTGGCGCTCACCGCCGGCGTCGACGAGACGGTGCGGGTGTGGGACCTGGGCACCGGCCAGCCGGCCAAACCACCGCTCGTCGTCAACGGCGTCGCCGTCGTGGCGCTGTCGACGGTGCTGCTGTCCGACGGGCGCCCTCTCGCCCTGGTCACCGACGAGGCAGGGACCGTGCAGGCGTGGGATCTGTCCGACGGACAGCCTGCCCTCCGGTCCGTCGCCGGTCATGAGCAGGCGCCGTTGGCCGGACTGGTGCTGCCCGACGGGCGCGTCCTGGCCCTCACACGGGGGGCGGGCGGCACGGCATGTGTGTGGGACCTGGAGAAGGGAACACCCGCTCTCCCCCTGTTGAAGGGACACCGGGGAGTGGTGAGGTCCGTCGCGGGGGCCGTGCTCCCAGATGAGCGTGCCGTGGCCCTCACGGGTGGGGACGGCGGGGTTGTACGGGTCTGGGATCTGGCCGACGGCGTGCAGGTGACTCCGCCGCTGAACGTTCCCTCCTGGACCGTGCGCGTACTCGCGGGTCCCGTCGTGGCCGGTGGGCGCAGGCTCGCTCTCGCGGTCGGCGGAGGGGGCAAGGTGTGGGTGTGGGACATCTCCACGGGGGAGCAGGCATTTCCTCCGCTGGCGGGGCACCAGGGCAGGGTGTTGGCGATGTCCTGCGTGGCGCTGCCCGGCGGTCGCGCTCTCGCCCTCACCGGCGGTGCCGACGGGACCGTGCAAGCCTGGGACCTCGCGGACGGGCGCCCTGCGCTGCCGCCGCTGACGGAGTATCACGAGGAGGTACGGGCGCTGTCCGGTGTGGTGTTGCCCGACGGCCGCGCGCTCGCCGTCACCGGCGACCAGTCCGGCACGGTGCGGATGTGGGACCTCGCGGACGGGCGCCCCACACAGCCGCCGCTGACGGAGCAGGACGAGGGCGTACGGGCGCTGTCCGGCGTGGTGTTGCCCGACGGCCGCGCGCTCGCCGTCACCGGCGACCAGTCCGGACGGGTGCGGTTCTGGGACCTCGCAACGGGACGGCTCGCACGGCCGCCTCTCGACGGCCCTCCCGGAGCCGTGCAAGCCGTGACGGGCTTCGTGTCAGCGGACGGTCGTGCCCGCGCCCTCTCCTGCGACAGTGAGGGAACACTGTGGGACTGGGACCTCGGACACGGGCAGGGCACGGCCCGGGCCCGGACCGACCACGACCGGAGTCAGGTGGAGAACGTCGCCGTGCTGGTGCTGCCCGACGATCGCACCCTTGCTGTCACTGCGGGCGGTGACGGCAAGGTGCGGGCCTGGGATCTGACCACGGGACAGAGAACCTGCGTGGGCGTGACGAGCCGTATCCGCCGAAATACGGCGCTGGTCACGGGACTGGTGTCCCCGGACGGTCGTGCCCACATCCTGTGCGGCGGGCGCGGGATGTTGCAGCTGTGGGATCTGAGTGACGGACGCTGCGCCCAGCTCGACACCGGAGACGAGCGAACCATGTCAGCCCTTGCTGCGGTGGCGTTGCCCGACGGCAGGGCCCTGGCGGTGACCGGTGGCTCCGACGGCACTGTGCGCGTGTGGGACCTGCGGACCGGTGGACAGGTCGGATCCGTCATCAACGCTCCCGGACCCGTCACCGCCCTGAGCGCCACCGCGCTGGGCGACGGCCGGCTGGTCGTGATGATCGGTGGTGAAGGCACTGCCTGTGTCATCGCCACGCACCCCTGACACCGCGGCGCCGTGGGGGCCTTGTGACCGGGCAGGCCCCTGCCAGGGGGCCGGGGCGTCCCCGGGACGGGACCGGCGGGGCCGGAGTGGAAATCCGGCCCCGCCGTACACGCAGCACGCTGTCAGCAGCCGAAGTCGACCAGCTTGAACGTCACGTAGTGGTCCGAGGTGTAGTAGTCCTCCTGGGTCTCCTGGCCGGTGACGATGCGGCGGGCGCCGCGGGTGGGGGAACCGGGCGTGATGACCGTGTACTCGTGGTAGTAGCCGGAGGACTGGGAGGGGAGCACACCCTCGCGGTTCTGGAACACGGTCCCGTCCTGGGGGTACGGGAAGGGGCCGCCCGCGTCGATCAGGTCCAGGGTGTCGTGCGCCTGTGAGGGCAGTGCGCCGTAACAGATGCTGCCGACGGCCGCGGTCGCGGCGTCGGCGGGGGCCACCGCGGTGCCGCCGACGAGCAGGGCGGACATGAGGGAGACGAGCGTGCCGATGCGGGTGATTCGTGGGGGGAATCTCATGTCTTCAGGATGACGCGCGTAGAGCATGGCATGTCAATGTCAAGGAAGCGGTTTTCTCCCGCCGAGTCCGATGATTTTTCCGGGAGTTAACCTGCCGAGCGGCGTCCCCACGCCGTCCCCACGAGCACCAGGACGCCGCCCGCCAGGCCCGCCGCGCCGAGCCGCTCCCCGCCGAGAGCGATACCGGCCGCGGCGGCCCACAGGGGTTCCGTCCCGAGCAGCAGGCTCACCCGGGACGGCGAGGTCCGGCGCACCGCCCACATCTGCACGAAGAAGGCGAACAGGGTGCAGAAGGCCGAGAGGAACAGCAGCCCGGCCCACTCCCGTGCGCCGAAGCCCGCGGCGGTGCTCCAGGGGGTGGCGTCGGCCCCGGTCGACAGCAGCGCGAACACCGCGACGGCCGCGCCCAGTTGGACGGTCGTCAGCGGCAGCGCGTCGGCCCCCTGCACACCCTTGATGCGGGACATGGCGAGCACGTGCACGGTCCGGGCGAGAGCGGCGAGCAGCATCAGCAGGTCGCCGAGGGACGGCCGGGTGAAGCCGCCGCCCTGGGTGAGCAGCACCACGCCGAGCACGGAGACACCGGCCGCGGCGAGGAAGGCGCGCGGGGGACGCACCCGGGTGACGGCCGCCTCGGCGAGCGGCGTGAAGATCATGGTCAGGCTGATGATGAGGCCCGCGTTGGTGGCCGAGGTGTGGACGACGCCGTACGTCTCCAGGAGGAAGATCCCGCTCAGGATCAGCCCGAGCACCGCCGCCCCGCGCCACTGCGCCGCGGTCAGGGCCCTCAACGCGCGCCCTCCCGCGATCACCAGCACCGGCAGCACGAGCGCGAACCGCAGCACGAGGACGGCGATCACCGTCCGCGCGGTGGTGATGTCCTTCGCGGCGAGATAGCTGGCGCCCCACACCACGGCCACCAGCAGGACGGGCAGGTCGGTGAGCCAGGCGCGGCGGGGCGCGAGCGCGCCGGGTACGGCGATCGACGACATGGGAGCGGTCTCCAGCGGTCACGGGCGGGCGTGGAGACGTCGACGGCTCCCACGGGGACGATCACCGTACCGGCGGGGGTGCGTGGGGGCTACATCGTTTCGCCACGCCGATGCCCGGGTGATACCGGAGGCGACACTCCCCACCGGCTCCCGTGCGGGGGACGGCCGTCCCGCTCGTACGTGCGGACGGCGACGCCGGAGCCCGTGACTCATCGATGGACGGCGAACGCGCCGACGCGCCGACGGGCCGCCGTGCCGGACGCCTCCGTCAGCCCCGGCCGACCTGCCGCCGGGCCGCCGTCCCGGTCGCGTCCGTCAGCCCGCGTGGGTCGAGAACAGGCCGCCCGTCGGCCCCTGCTTGTCCCCGCCCTGGGCCTTCTTCAGCGCGTTGGCGAGGCCCTCGATGGTCATCGACTGGAGGATCACCCGGCCGCTGCCCTCCAAAGTGGCCAGGGACAGGCCCTCGCCGCCGAACACCGCGTTCATCAGCCCCTGCCGGTTCAGGCCCCCGACGCGCTGGACGCCGTACCGGATGCCCTCCTCGAAGGCGACGACACAGCCCGTGTCGACCTCGATGCGACCGCCGAAGTCGGCCGGGTCGAGGTCGATGAAGTTGCCCGCGCCCGCGATGATCACCGTGCCCTGCCCGGTGAACTTCTCCAGCACGAATCCCTCGCCGCCGCTGCGCCCGGTCCGGCCGCCCTGGAACGCGATACCGAACTCCACGCTCGACTCCGCGGCCACGAAGGCGTCCTTCTCCGCGAACCACGCGCGCGTGCCGTCGAGCTCCAGGGCGCGCATCTCACCGGGCAGCACGCCCGCGAAGCCGACGGTGCCCTCGCCGCCCGTGGACGTGAAGTACTGGAAGGCCAGCGACTCGCCCGCCAGTGCGCGCTGGCCGACCTGCATGGCCGTGCCCATGGCCTGGCGGAGCATGCCGCCCATGCCCGAGCCGCCGTTGCCGGCCGGCGGGGCGCCCCCGCCACCGGAGGGCCCGGACAGGCGGGTCTCCATGGTCACGTTCGCCGTCTTGAACAGGAACTTGCCGGCCTCGCAGTACACGGTCTGGCCGGGGCGCAGGTTGACGACCGCCATCTGCATGGCGTTGCCGACGATCTTTTGCTGAAGAGTCACGAGGGGAGAACGCAGGAAACGGAAGGAAGAGTTCCGCATCGAACACGGTGTCCGTTCGCCGCCAGCGCCCGCGGGCCGCGCCCGCTGGGATGGACGCATGACCTCACAGGAAACGCAGGAAACGACAGATCTCGCGATGAACGGCAAGGTGGCCCTGGTGACCGGCGGCAGCCGTGGCATCGGTGCGGCGACGGCGGTACGGCTCGCCCGGGAGGGCGCGGACGTGGCCCTCACCTACGTCCGGGGCAAGGAGGAGGCGGCCGACGTCGTCCGGGCCGTCGAGGCGCTGGGGCGGCGCGGGATCGCCCTGCGGGCGGACTCGGCGGACCCCGCGGAGGCGGCCGGAGCGGTGGGCCGCGCCGCGGAGGCTCTCGGCGGGCTCGACGTCCTGGTGAACAACGTGGGCGTGGGGGTCCTCGGCCCGCTCGACTCGCTGTCCCCCGCGGACGTGGACCGGGTGCTCGCCGTCAACGTCCGCGGTGTCTTCCTGGCCTCCCAGGCCGCGGCGGCGCGGATGGGCCGGGGTGGCCGGATCGTGACCGTCGGCACCTGCATGACCCAGCGGGTGCCGGGACCCGGCGGGACGCTCTACGCGACCGGCAAGTCGGCACTGATCGGGCTCACCAAGGCGCTGGCCCGGGAGCTGGGTGACCGCGGCATCACCGCGAACATCGTGCATCCCGGACCGATCGACACGGACATGAACCCCGCCGACGGCCCGTACGCCGCGGGCCAGGCGGCGATGACCGCCCTGGGCCGCTTCGGCACGGCCGACGAGGTGGCCTCGGCCATCGCCTATCTGGCCGGGCCGGAGGCGGCCTACGTCACGGGGGCGGAGTTCTCGGTGGACGGGGGCCACGCGGCGTAGCGGCCACCGTCTCCCCTCACACGCGTGCCGGACAGGGCGATCGAGTCCTGTCCGGCACGCGCCGTGCGGGGGTCCGGGCCGGCGCCCGGCGACGAAGCGGCGCCCGGCCCGCGACAGGGCGCCCATCCCGCCGGGAGCAGGGAGTGCCGGAAGAGCGCGCCCACCCCGCCACGAGCACAGGGACCGGAAGAGCACGCCCCCGCCACGAGCACGGGAACCGGAAGAGCACGGGAACCGGAAGAGACGGAGGAGGGACCGAAGTCAGCCGCCCAGCTCCTGGTGACGGGCGGCCAGCCGCGCCGTCCCGTCCTGCGTCAGCGACCCGAACAGCCGCAGCCGCGAGATCCCGCCGTCGGGGAAGATGTCCACGCGCGCGTGGGTGCCGACGGCGGGGGCGTCCAGGACGAAGCGGTGGTTCGTGTCGGGCTGCAGGCGGGTCCGCGGCAGCACCTGAACCCACTCCCCCTCGGCCCCGTCCCGTACGGACACCGACGCCCAGCCGGCGCTGTTGCCCTTCAGGTAGGCCGTGTCGATCTCGATCGCCCGGATCTCGGACTGTCCGGCGAGCCGGTAGCTGATCCAGTCGTTCCCGTCGTCCCGGCGGCGCCGCGTCTCCCAGCCGTCGTCCATCTTGCGGGAGCGCCCCGGCTGGATGGTGTTGGTCGCGGGCGAGTAGAAGAGGTTCGAGGCGTCCTCGACCTGGCCGCCGTTCTCCAGCGCCACCACGTCGAAGGTGCCGAGGGCCGACAGCCAGCGCGGATCGGGCACGACCTCGCCGTACACCCGCAGCCGGGCGATGCCGCCGTCGGGGTGCTGGTTGACCCGCAGGTGCGTGAAGCACTGCTCGGCCGAGACCGCGAAGCCGTTCGCCGCGTGGCCGCCGACGGCGGTGCGGGTGACGAGGGTCGTCCACTTCACGTCGTCGGCGAGGAGCTCCTCGGGCGACGGGGAACCGGGCACGCACGCGCCCTCGACCGACACCGCCTGCGGGTAGTTGCCGCGGAAGTGGGCGGTGTCCACGACGATGCCGCGGACGACGCCGGGCGCGCCGAGGCGGACGAGCGCCCAGTCGTGGTCCTCCGCCGTCGGCCACGGGTGCTCGGCCGAGACGCCGCGGCGGCGCCGCGTCTCCCAGCCGTCCATGATCTTGCCCTTGTGGCCGAAGTGCTCGGGGTCGAACTCGGCGGCCCCGGGCACCAGAAGGTTCTCGCGCTGGGCGAAGAACTCGTCGTTGGCGGCGATGACACCCGCGCCGAGCTGCCGGTCGGCGAGGTTGGCGTACTGGGTGAAGGGGAAGTCGGCGGTGCGGTAGTCCGCGTACGGGTCGCCGCCTCCGTAGGGGTTCGCGTCGCCGGTGAAGTGAGGAATCGCCGTCACGATGATCAGGTCTGCCTTTCGGGATCGGCCGCTGCGGGTGCGGGGCTGGTGCGGGTCACGGGTGGCGGGAGAGCAGCCGGCCGGCCGGTTCGGTGAACTCGCCCCGGTCCACGATCCGCCGGCCGCGCAGCCAGGTGGACTTGACGACGCCGCTCAGGGTCTTGCCCGCGTAGGCGGTGACGCGGTTGCGGTGCTGGAGCGCGGCGGGGTCCACGGTGAAGGTCTCGTCGGGGGCGAGGACCGCGAAGTCGGCGTCGAGGCCGGGAGCGATGGCGCCCTTGCGGTCGTCGAGGCCGACCAGCCGGGCGGTGCTCGTGGACATCCAGCGGACCACGTCCTCGAGGGTGTGACCGCGCCTGCGGGCCTCGGTCCACACCGCGGACAGGCTGAGCTGGAGGCCGGAGATGCCGCCCCAGGCGGTCGCGAAGTCGTCGGTCTTCAGGTCGGCCGTGGAGGGCGAGTGGTCGGTGACGACGCAGTCGACGGTGCCGTCGGCGAGGGCCTGCCACAGCAGGTCCTGGTTGGCCGCCTCGCGGATGGGCGGGCAGCACTTGAACTCGCTGGCGCCGTCCGGGACCTCCTCGGCGGTCAGCGTGAGGTAGTGCGGGCAGGTCTCGACCGTGAGCCGTACGCCGTCCGCCTTCGCGGCGGCGATCAGCGGCAGCGCGTCGCTGGACGAGAGGTGGAGCACGTGCACGCGCGCGTCGAGCCGCCGGGCCTGGCCGATGAGGTGCTCGATCGCGGTGTCCTCGGCGTCGCGGGGGCGCGAGGCGAGGAAGTCGGTGTATTTGCGGCCGCTCTTCTGCGGGGCCGCGGCGAGGTGGTGCGGGTCCTCGGCGTGCACGATCAACAGGCCGCCGAAGCCGGCGATCTCGGCGAGCGACTGCGCGAGTTGTTCCTGGTCGAGCTCGGGGAACTCGTCGACGCCGGAGGGCGACAGGAACGCCTTGAAGCCGAAGACGCCCGCGTCGTGCAGGGGCCGCAGGTCCTTCACGTTGCCGGGCAGCGCCCCGCCCCAGAAGCCGACGTCGATGTGCGCCTTGGGGCGGGCGACGTCCTTCTTGGTGCGCAGGTTGTCCACCGTGGTGGTGGGCGGCAGGGAGTTGAGCGGCATGTCGACGAGGGTGGTGATGCCTCCGGCGGCCGCGGCGCGGGTCGCGGTCCAGAAGCCCTCCCACTCGGTGCGGCCGGGGTCGTTCACATGGACATGGGTGTCGACGAGGCCGGGCAGCAGGACGTCGTCGCCGAAGTCCTCCAGCCGGGCGCCGTCCGGTACTTCCGCGTCGTGCGCGAGCACGGCCGTGATCGTGCCTCCGGCGACCGCGACCGTGGCGGCGCGCGTCCCTTCGGGAGTGATGACACGCGTCGAGCGCAGCATCAGGTCGACCCCTGCGACACCAGACACCCGGACCCCTCTCTCTGCCGCTGCCGACCACTGCCGCCGCCGTGGTGGCGCGGGTTTACTTCCGCGTAACGGAATTCAACGATCTGTTGAAGGAGTCTTCCCCGCGGCCCATGCGCCGTCAAGAGCGCACACCTCCACTGTGCTCCCGGGGCACCCACTCTGGATGTTTCCACAAAGCGGAAGTAGAATTCCAAAGAGCAGAACGTAGCTATGCACAACGCGGGAGTCAAGCAACCGCCGGGTAGGCTGCATCACTACCCTCCCGGCGCGCGCCGCCGCCCTGTGAGAGGCCCTCCGCCGGGCCGACCCTGACGTTCCTGAGCCGTGAAAGGACCGCCGCCGTGCCGCCGTCCAGCGCCAGCACCACCGACGCCGCCAAATCGCCCGCTCCCAGTGGTGGCGTCCAGTCCCTCGAGCGCGCCTTCGACCTGCTGGAGCGCATGGCGGACGCCGGGGGCGAGGTCGGCCTGAGCGAGCTCTCCGCGAGCAGCGGACTGCCGCTGCCCACCATCCACCGCCTCATGCGCACGCTGGTGGCCTGCGGCTACGTGCGTCAGCAGCCGAACCGCCGGTACGCGCTCGGACCGCGCCTGATCCGCCTCGGCGAGTCCGCGTCCCGGCTCCTCGGCACCTGGGCCCGCCCCTATCTGGCGCGACTGGTCGAGGAGACCGGCGAGACCGCCAACATGGCCCTGCTCGACGGGGACGAGATCGTCTACGTCGCCCAGGTGCCGTCCAAGCACTCGATGCGGATGTTCACCGAGGTGGGGCGTCGCGTACTGCCGCACTCCACGGGCGTGGGCAAGGCACTGCTCGCGCACACCCCGGCCGACGAGGTGCGCGCCCTGCTCGCCCGGACCGGCATGCCCGCCGCGACGGAGAAGACGATCACGACCGCGGACGGCTTCCTCGCCGCCCTGGAAGAGGTCAGGAGTCTCGGCTACGCGGTCGACGACAACGAGCAGGAGATCGGCGTCCGCTGCCTCGCGGTCTCCGTGCCCGACTCCCCGACCGCCGCCGCCATCTCCATCTCCGGACCCGCCGGCCGTGTCACCGAGTCGGCCACCGAGAAGATCGTGCCCGTGCTCCAGCAGGTGGCGCAGGAGCTGTCGGAGGCCCTGGCCAGCTCGGGCCCGGCCGCCTGAGCCCCGCATCGCGCCGCGGGGCATCCGCCCCGCGGCTCAGCGGCGCGGCGGTTCCCCGAACAGCTCCACCGCGCTGCGCACGTCGGCCAGGCGCGTCGACAGGGCGCTGACCGAGCCGATCGCACCCGCGACCAGAAGCAGGGAGCGGCGCAGCCGAGGGGTCTCGGGGATGCCGCCCGCGGCCATCGCGGCGAGGGCCGCGAGCTCGTCCTCGGCGATGCCGCGGTCGGGGAACTCGGCCGGATGCGCGGCCAGTTCACGGCGCAGCCGGGAGACGGCGATGCGCAGTTCCGCCACCCTCGGGTCCTCGTCGCTGCCGGTCACTGCCCTCTGCCCCAAGCTCCGCAACACAGCACTCCCCCCTCGCACGCCGTTGTGCGTCGATCGTCCTCACCAGGCCCCAGCTCCCCGTGGCGGTGGTCGGGCGCCGGGGGGACGCGGGTCAGTAAACGCCACCGCGTGCGCCGGGCGCCACCGCGCGGACCGAAATTCAGCCCTCGGACATCGGGCCGTCCGGCCGGGTTCCGGCGCGCGCTCCCGCCCCGCTCGGGTATGCAGGGAGCATGACGGACAACAAGGACCAGGTCGTCGGACTGCTGCTGGCGGCCGGCGGCGGGCGTCGCCTCGGGGGGCGCCCCAAGGCGCTCCTGCAACACCGCGGGCGGCCACTCGTCGAACACGCGGTCGAGGTCCTGCGGGCCGGCGGCTGCGCGCGCGTCCATGTGGTGCTGGGCGCCCAGGCCGATGCCGTGCGGGCGCGGGCCGCGCTGCCCGGATGCGTCCTCGTGGACAACCCGGAGTGGGAGGAGGGCATGGGCTCCTCGCTGCGCGCGGGCCTCGGTTCACTGGCGGACACGGGGGCGGGCGGCGCGCTGGTGCTCCTGGTCGACCAGCCGGGGATCGGCCCGGAGGCGGTGGTCCGGGTCCTCGGCGCGTACGCCTCCCCCCTCTCGCTCGCGGCCGCGTCCTACGACGGCGAACGCGGCCACCCCGTCCTCTTCGGGGCCGGGCACTGGGACGCCATCGCGCGCAGCGCCACCGGCGACCGGGGCGCCCGCGCCTATCTCAAGGCCCACGAAGAGGCGATCACGCTCGTCGAGTGCGGCGACGTGGCGCAGGCGTACGACATCGACACCGCGGCCGACCTGGTCCACCTTGAGTGAACGGCGTGGCACCGAGCGCCACCTTGTGTCGACCCGGAGAATCTCGACATCAACAAACCATTGAACTTCCACCATGAGGAAACTAGTATCCACTGTTCAGAAGCGCCTGACCGCTCCGCGGGCGCCCTTTGCCCCATTCGCGCCGGTCGGCACCCAGTGCCACGGCACGGTGGCGATGCACGTGGTTCGCTGAAACAGCTCCCCCGAAGGAAGTGACAGCTCATGTCCGCACCAGCGCCGTCCCCGCTGGCCATCGTCGACGCCGAGCCCCTGCCCCGGCAGGAGGAGGTCCTCACCGACGCGGCCCTCGCCTTCGTGGCCGAGCTGCACCGGCAGTTCACGCCCCGGCGTGATGAGCTCCTCGCCCGCCGAGCGGAGCGCCGCGCCGAGATCGCCCGCACCTCCACCCTCGACTTCCTCCCGGAGACCGCCGCGATCCGCGCGGACGACTCCTGGAAGGTGGCCCCCGCCCCGGCGGCCCTGAACGACCGCCGCGTCGAGATCACCGGCCCGACCGACCGCAAGATGACCATCAACGCGCTCAACTCCGGTGCGCGCGTCTGGCTCGCGGACTTCGAGGACGCCTCGGCGCCGACCTGGGAGAACGTGGTCGTCGGCCAGCTCAATCTGACCGCCGCCTACACCCGCACCATCGACTTCACCGACCCGGCGTCGGGCAAGTCGTACGCCCTCAAGGCGGACGAGGAACTCGCCACCGTCGTCATGCGGCCGCGCGGCTGGCACCTGAGCGAACGCCACCTCGTGGACGCCGACGGCACGCCCGTCCCGGGCGCCCTCGTCGACTTCGGCCTGTACTTCTTCCACAACGCCCAGCGCCTGCTGGACCTCGGCAAGGGCCCGTACTTCTACCTCCCGAAGACGGAGTCGCACCTGGAGGCCCGCCTCTGGAACGACGTCTTCGTCTTCGCGCAGGACTACCTCGGCATCCCGCAGGGGACCGTGCGCGCGACCGTCCTGATCGAGACGATCACCGCCGCGTACGAGATGGAGGAGATCCTCTACGAACTCCGCGACCACGCCTCGGGACTGAACGCGGGCCGCTGGGACTACCTCTTCTCCATCGTCAAGAACTTCCGTGACGGCGGCGCCAAGTTCGTCCTGCCGGACCGCAACGCGGTGACGATGACCGCCCCGTTCATGCGCGCGTACACCGAACTCCTCGTCCGTACCTGCCACAAGCGCGGCGCGCACGCGATCGGCGGCATGGCCGCCTTCATCCCCTCGCGCCGCGACGAGGAGGTCAACAAGGTCGCCTTCGAGAAGGTCAAGGCCGACAAGGACCGCGAGGCGGGCGACGGCTTCGACGGCTCCTGGGTCGCGCACCCCGACCTGGTCCCGATCGCGATGGCGTCGTTCGACGCCGTCCTCGGGGAGCGGCCCCACCAGAAGGACCGGCTGCGCGAGGACGTGTCCGTCGCCGCCGGTGACCTGATCGCCATCGACTCCCTCGACGCCAGGCCGACGTACGAAGGCCTGGTCAACGCGGTGCAGGTCGGCATCCGCTACATCGAGGCCTGGTTGCGGGGCCTCGGCGCGGTCGCCATCTTCAACCTCATGGAGGACGCGGCCACCGCCGAGATCTCCCGCTCCCAGATCTGGCAGTGGATCAACGCGGGCGTCGTCTTCGAGCACGACGGGAAGACCGTGGCGGCGACCCCGGAGCTGGCGCGCCGGGTCGCCGCCGAGGAGCTCGCCCGCATCCGCGCCGAGATCGGCGAGGAGGCGTTCGCGGCGGGCAACTGGCAGCAGGCCCACGACCTGCTGCTCCAGGTGTCGCTCGACGAGGACTACGCGGACTTCCTGACGCTGCCGGCGTACGAGCAGCTCAAGGGCTGACGCTCACGCGGACCTGTCCGAGTGGCCCAGGGACCTTCCCGGGGCCACTCGGTCGCGTACGGCCTGCTTGACCGCGGTCGGCTCCGGGAAACCCTGTTCGCGGCGGTCCCAGACCACCTCGCCGTTCACCCGGACCACGAAGACCCCGCCCGTGCCGGGCTTGAGGGCCAGCTCCGTCAGCTCGGTCTCGAACGTCGTGAGGAGTTCCTGCGCCAGCCAGGCCGCCCTCGGCAGCCAGCGGCACTGGGTGCAGTACTCGATCTCCACGCGCTGGACGTCGCTCATCCCAGGTGCACCGACCAATCCTGTTCCGCCGCCGGTTTGCCGTGCAGGTCGGGGACCCGCTTGAGCCAGTTCGGACGGCCCTGCTGTGTCCTCGCCGCGCGCTGCGCCTCCTCGGCGGCGAGTTCCTCCCGGGTCGGGAAGTCGGTGGGCAGCCAGGCCTCGGAAGCCGCCACGCGCGCGTGGAGGTAGTCCACGTACGCCGTCCTGACCTCGTCGGGCGTCGCGAACCCCTCCTCGACGGTCAGCCAGGCGTCCGGTACGGCCGCCGTGACGGCGCGGAGCAGTTCGCGCGTCACCCGCGGCGCCAGTTCGGCGTCGGCAGCCCGGGTGTCCGGCGTGTAGTGGCCGAGGGCGTGATGCCGGAAGTCGTAGGCCTTGGCGGGGTCGGAGGCGTCCCAGCGGTGGTGGAAGACGAGGGCCGCCCCGTGGTCGATCAGCCACAGCCGCGGGGGCGCGGTGCCGAACGTGGGCCACACCATCAGGTTGGAGCTGTGGACCGTACGGTCCACGTTCGCGGTCAGCGCGTCGAGCCAGACGATCCTGCCCGCCTCCAGGGCGTCGACCGGGAATCTCTTCGCGACCTCCGGCGTGAAGTCCTTCGCGCCCGGCAGGAAGTCCATGCCGAGGTTGAGGCCCGCGCTGGCGCCGTGCAGGTCCCGCACCTCCTGGTGCGGTTCGGAGTCGGCGATCGCGGGGTCGAAGTGGACGAGGACCAGCTCGGGGAAGCGCAGCCCGAGCGCACGGGCCAGCTCGCCGACGATCACCTCGGCGACCAGCGCCTTGCGGCCCTGCGCGGAGCCGGTGAACTTCACGACGTACGTCCCCAGGTCGTCGGCCTCGACGACTCCGGGCACGGAGCCGCCCGCCCTCAGCGGGGTCACGTATCGAACAGCAGTCACGTCGCGCAGCACACCCGCCAGGGTAAGTCAGCGCTCACCCGGCCAGCGGGTTGGGCAGCGGCACGTACCGGGCGTCCGCGCCGTCCGCGCCGGTCCACCGCAGGAGCAGGTTCGTCTTGCCGGGGACGGTGGGCGCGGCGAGCAGGCCGGCGATCTCGGGCAGGCCGTGCTCCGTGTCGTAGCGGATCAGCTCCTGCCGGACGGCGGGCCACGGGTCCAGGCCGGGGTGACGCTCGGCGAGCAGCGCGGCCAGCTCGGCGAGGTGGTTGACGAGCAGGCAGTACACGAGCCGTTCCCAGCCCGCCTCGCGCGTCACGGCGGGGAGCAGCTTCACGCCCTCCGCGTCCCGGAACAGCGCCTGCACGGGCGTCCCCGCCGTGTCCACGGCCACCAGCACGTTCTGCAGGTGGGCCTCGACGACGACGCCGTGGCGCGCGAACGCGTGCAGCACGGGCGGTACGACATGGCGCAGATACGCGGCCCACCAGGCGGACGGGTCGGCGAGCCCGTCCAGGGGGCTGCCGTCGAAGCCCTCCACCAGGGCGGCGGCGAGCAGCGGGGTCGCGCCGGGCACGAGGTGGCCGCGCAGTCCGTCCCGGACGAGGACGGCGAGTTCCTCGAAGGCGAAGTCGGCGGTGCGGTAGCCGCGGTCGCTCAGCCAGGCGGCGGGGCCGGGGCCCGCGAACGCCGCGGCGGTGGCCGCGTCGCCGGCGCGCATCTTCAGCAGGTCGTGCCGCCACAGCCGGCGGATGTCGTTGGTGATGCGCACGTCGAGGCTGAACTTCACGAACAGGTCGTCCTCGGGCGCGTACAGCGTGCGGATCGCCGCCGTCGGCCGGAGCGGGCGCGGGGTGCGTCCGACGCGCAGCAGCCGGCCGTCCCGGAACGCGGCCCGGATCTCCGGGCCGGCGCCGACCAGGCCGAGCTGCCAGGGGTGGGCGGGCAGCAGCCGGTAGCCGGGCGGGGCCTGGCCGAAGGCGTCGAGCGCCGTCGTGTCGCCGTCCTCGACGACGGCGTCCTCGCGTACGGCGAGGAGTTCGAGCGGGAAGCGGGCGTACGCCTCGGGCGCGTACGGCAGCCAGTCGGTGGCCGGGCCGCCGCCGCGCGCCTTCGGTGCCGGATGGTGGGGATGCCCGGTGATCAGGGACTGCTCGGAGCGCAGGTACGGATCGCCGGGCGGTGTCGCGCGCTGCCGCGCGGTGAGCAGCGCGGCGACGGTGTCGCGGCTGTCGGTCATCTCCGCGGGCAGTTCGGAGTTGGACAGGCCGGTGGCGCGGCGCAGCTCCTCGGCGGTCAGTTTGACCAGTTCGGCGTGGGTGAGCCGGTGCCAGGCACCGGCGGCGTGCACCTCCGGCCGCGCGGGCCGCCGCGCGCCGCGCACCCGCAGCAGCCCGCCGCCCGCCTTCAGGCGGTACACCCCGGGCTCCTCCGCGGGTTCCGCCGTCTCCCGCAGGAGACAATTCAGCAGGGGCGCCGCGGCGTACGCGTCGGCGGCCTCCGCGACATCGCCGCCGCCAGGGTCCTCCCCGGCGAGTGACGGGAACAGGGGCGGCAGGGAGTCCACTCGGTCCATTCGCTTCATTCATTCCATACGGTGCACTGGTGATCAGTATGTCTGCTGCCGTGGACGACCGCGACGCAGTCCCCGTACCCAAGGAGCCCGCCCGTGCACCGTCCCCCCACGCCCGAGGCCGCGCCCGCCGGCGGGCCGAGCGCCGTGCGCCCCGAGCTCTCGGCGCCGTACGCGCGGGCGCTCCCCGGCGCCAGGGCGGCCGTGCTGACCCGTCTGTGGCGTGCGCTGGCGTACGAGCCGCTGCCGTGGATCGCGGGCCACGAGACGGGGCGTGACGGTCTCACGGTCCGGCTGGCCGACGGTCGGCGGCTGCACGGCCCGCACCCGGACCCGTACGCCGTCACCGACTACGTCGGCGAAGTGCGGCTCGACGGGCGGCCGTACGACCGGCCGGACCGGCTCGTCGAGGCGCTCGGTGTGCCGCACGGCCCCGCCTTCGCGGCCGAACTCGCCGACAGTGTGGCGTCCTTGGCGCTGTCCCGGGCAGGGCAGACGGCGTTCGGCACGGCCGACGGGCCGGTGCCGGGTGACGCCGTCGGCCCGGCCCCCGCGGACGGCGCCGCGTGCGGACCCGCCGAGCACCCGGCGGCGGGCTGGAGGTGGGAGCAGCGGGTCGTCGACGGGCATCCGTACCACCCCAACTGCCGGTCCCGGCCCGGCTTCTCCGTGGCCGAGCAGTTCGCGTACGCGCCGGAGCACCGGCCGGTCGTGGAACTGGGTCTGATGGCCACCGACGACTGTCTGGTGACCGGCGAGTGGCCGAAGTGGCTGCGGGACGGCGAGCGTGTCCTGATCCCCGTCCACCCGTGGCAGGCGGCGCACGTGCTGGACGGACCGGTCCAGGAGGGTTTCGCCGCGCACCCGTTGATGTCCCTGCGCACACTCGCCCTGCCGGACGGCCCGCACGTCAAGACCGCGCTGAGCGCCCGGCTGACGTCCTCGGTGCGCGACATCTCGGTGTACTCGGTGGAGACCGCCGCGACGGTCTCGGCGTTCATGGAGTCGGTGGCCGGCCGTCTGGACGCTCCGCTGCACATCACCCGGACACTCGGCGCGGCCACCTCGCACAGCCCCGATCTGGCGGCGGTGCTGCGGGAGTCGCCGGACCGGTACGCGGCCCCGGGCGAGCAGATCGTCCCGGTGGCCGCCCTCCCGCTGACGGGCCTGCCCGAACGGCCCGCCTGGCTGGCCGATTTCACCCGCCTCGTGCTCACGACCGGGCTGCGGCTGCTCGATCTGGGCGTGGCCCTGGAGGCGCACGGCCAGAACCTGCTCGTCGTCCTCGACGGCACGGGCGCCCCGGTCCGGCTCGTCTACCGCGACCTCGCCGACATCCGGATCAGCCCGGCCCGCCTGGCCCGGCACGGCATCCCGGCCCCCGCGCTCTCCGGCCGCGTCGTCACGGACGACGAGACCGCCCTGCGGCGCAAGCTGTTCGGCTCCCTCGTGGGTGGCGCACTGGGTGCCACGGCGGGCTCGACGGCCGCGCTGCGTGGAGCGCTGGAGGCGGTCGCGGGTGATCTGCCGCGCACCGCGGACCGCGCCGCCCTGCTGGGCGAGCCGCTGCCCACCAAGGCGCTGACCCTGATGCGACTCTCCCCGCACACCTTTGGCGACCTGTGGACACAACTGCCCAATCCGCTCACCGGATCCGGCCCCGGGACCCCCTCGTTTTGAAGCGCGACACCTTTGATCACTAGGATCCGCCGATGATCACAAGACAACGGCTGGCGGCGGGCCTGTGCGCCCTGCTCGCCACCCTGACGGCGGGGGTCGCCTTCCCGGCCGGAGCGGTCGCCGACGAAACGGCCCAGGCCGCCCCCAAGGTCGAACTGGTGCTGGACGTCAGCGGTTCGATGCGGGCCCGGGACATCGACGGCGGCTCGCGGATGGCAGCGGCGAAGCAGGCGTTCAACGAGGTGCTCGACGCGACGCCGGAGGAGGTGCAGCTCGGCATCCGGACGCTCGGCGCCAACTACCGCGGCGACGACCGGAAGACGGGCTGCAAGGACACGGCGCAGCTGTACCCGGTGGGCACGCTGGACCGCACCGAGGCGAAGACGGCTGTCGCGACCCTCACGCCCACCGGCTGGACGCCGATCGGCCCCGCCCTGCTGAAGGCGGCCGACGACCTCGAGGGCGGTGACGGCACCCGCCGTATCGTGCTGATCAGCGACGGCGAGGACACCTGCCAGCCGCTCGACCCGTGCGAGGTGGCGCGCGAGATCTCGTCCAAGGGCATAGGCCTGACCATCGACACCCTGGGACTGGTGCCCGACGCGAAGACGCGCGACCAGCTCAGCTGCATCGCCGACGCCACCGGCGGCACCTACACCTCCGTCCAGCACAAGGAGGAACTGGCCGACCGGGTCGGGCAGTTGGTGGACCGGGCCGCCGATCCGGTGGTGACGCCCGTCGCCGTGGAGGGTGCCGCCGAGTGCGCGCAGGCCCCGGCTCTGAAGTCGGGCCTCTACACCGACCGCGAGGAGTTCACCAAGCACCGCTGGTACCGCGTCGAGGTCGAGCCGGGCCAGGAGCTGCGGGCCTCGGTCAGCGTCGCCGCGGACCGCGCGGTCGCCCCCGACTACGGGGTGCTGCTGCGGGCCGTCACCGTGCACGGGCGGGAGATCGTCCGCGGCGAGGCCGCGGGCAACGGCCGTACCGACGTCATCTCGACCGGGCTGCGCTACCCGAAGGCCGAGAGCGACGACGAGGACGCCACCGCCGAGGTCGTGTGCCTCCAGGTGTCGAACTCCTTCTCGGCCGCCGCGGGTGTGAAGACCACGCCCGGACTGCCGCTGGAACTGACCGTCGACGTCGTCGACGGGCCCGACCAGGCGGGCGACGTCGCCTCGTTCGGTCTCGGGCGCGGCTGGTGGCTGCTCGGCGCCCTGGTGCTCACCGGCTTCCTCGCGGGTGTGCTGTGGGGCTGGATCTCGCGCTGGCGTGTCGCGGTCTGGAGGACCAACTGATGCGTATCCGACGTGTGCTGACCACGGCACTGTTCCTGCTCGGGGCCGCCGCTCCCGCCGCGCTCGCGGTGGCGGCGGCACCCGCCGTCGCCGACTCCTCGCCCTCGCCGAGCCCGTCGGGCGACGACGGCGCGCCCACCGAGGCCGGTACGTCCTTCCGTACGGCGACGGAGATCGAGCAGGGGCAGCGGGCCACCGCCGGCGCCTCCACGGGCGACTACCTGTACTGGTCCTTCCCGGCGGACGCCGGACAGCGGCCCACCGTGAAGGCGACGGTGAAGCTGCCCGGGTCCGCCGCGCGCAGCGCCGCCGAGACGTGGCAGATCGACGTGTACGACGGGCTGCGGCGCCGGCAGGCCTGCCAGTACGGGGCGCAGACGCGGACGGCGGCGGCCGGCGCGGCCTCCGTGGAGCTGTCCTGCACGCTGCGTACGGTGCGTGCCTGGTCGGAGACCTGGGCCAACGACCCGCTGCCGGGCACGTACTACATCCGGCTCACCGCCACGGGTCTGCCGGCGTCCGGTCTCGGCCTGCCGGTGAACGCCGAGGTCGAGGTGGGCTCCAAGGACATCGGCGGCGCGGCGGCGGTCGACGGTTCGCTCGCCGAGCCGCTGGTGCCGGGCATCGCGACGACGGGCGGCAAGTCCGACGAGGACTCCGACGCGTCGACGGCCGTGCTGTCCTCGATCGAGCCCGACGACGGCTGGGCCTCGGGCTGGTGGTCGGACCGCTGGGTGTGGACCGCGATCGGCGGTGTTCTCGCGGCGCTCGCCGGCATCGGCGGCTACGCGCTGACCCGGGGTGCGGGGCGGCCGTCGCGGATGCCGCCGGGCGCCTGACGCACCATCGGAACCATGTGAGGGGCCCGCCGTACCGGACCGGTACGGCGGGCCCCGTTCGGTCCTGGCGCCGCCCCGGTCTCCCGGCCGTGCCCGTCGACCGGGCACGGCCGCTGCCGAGACCCCCCACGCCCGGGCCCGCCCGGGTACGGACCGGCGTCGCGGGCCGGCCTCCGGCACCGGTGGTGCGACAGCGGCCCCGGCCGGGCCCGCTCGGCGCGGGCGCCCCGTCAGTCCTCGCGGAGCGCCTTGGCCGGAGCGCCGTCTCCCGTCACCTCGACGCGCCCCCGCCGGACGGCTTCCCGCAGGCCCAGCGCGCCGCGGCTCACGGCCTCGCAGGTCTCGCTGTCGAGCGTGAGGCGGGCGTCCGGCTCGCCGTGGGCGGGGCCCTCCCCGTAGACCGGTCCCTCCGCGGTGCCCAGCCACATGTGGAACACGCCTTCGTCCAGCCGCACTTCGACCAGGCCGTCCCCTTCCAGGGCGCGCAGCAGCGGCAGTGCGAACCAGTGCGCCCGTACCGCGTCGGTGGGCCGCCGCTCGTCCAGCACGGGTGCGCCCCACTCCCCGAGCGCCTGGAGGACGGGGAGCAGGTCACGGCCCCGGCGGGTGAGTTCGTAGACGTACGCCGCGCCCGGCGGGGGCAGGCGCCGGCGTGTGGTCAGCCCGTCGCGCTCCATGTCCTTGAGCCGGGAGGCGAGGACGTCCGTGCTCACGCCCGGCAGATCGGCGTGCAGGTCGGTGTAGCGGCGCGGTCCGCCGAGCAGTTCACGGACGATCAGGAGGGTCCACCGGTCACCGACGGCGTCGAGCGCACGGGCGGCGGAACAGTACTGGTCGTAGCTTCGGCGAGGTGACATGCGGCGCAGTCTAGCCATCTTGTTGGACTTTCCAAGCTCACACTTGGTAAAACCAAGCAACACCACGAACCGGAGGGCGCACGCATGGAGTTCCGGCAGTCGAGCAAGCTCAGCGAGGTCTGTTACGAGATCCGCGGCCCGGTGATCGAGCACGCCGACGCACTGGAGGCGGCGGGCCACAGCGTGCTGCGCCTGAACACCGGCAACCCCGCGCTCTTCGGCTTCGAGGCGCCGGAGGAGATCCTCCAGGACATGATCCGGATGCTGCCCCGGGCGCACGGCTACACCGACTCGCGCGGCGTCCTCTCCGCACGCCGCGCCGTCGCCCAGCGCTACCAGGACCGCGGTCTCGACGTCGGCGTGGACGACGTCTTCCTCGGCAACGGCGTCTCCGAACTGGTCTCCATGGCCGTGCAGGCGCTGGTCGAGGACGGCGACGAAGTCCTCATCCCCGCCCCCGACTTCCCGCTCTGGACGGCGGTCACCACGCTCGCGGGCGGCAAGGCGGTGCACTACCTCTGCGACGAGCAGTCCGACTGGTACCCCGACCTGGCGGACATGGAGGCGAAGATCACCGACCGGACCCGGGCCGTCGTGATCATCAACCCCAACAACCCCACCGGCGCGGTGTACCCGAAGGAGATCGTCGAGGGCATCCTCGACCTGGCCCGCCGCCACGGGCTGATGGTGTTCGCCGACGAGATCTACGACCAGATCCTGTACGACGACGCCGTGCACCACTCGGCCGCCGCGCTCGCCCCCGACCTGGTGGTCCTCACCTTCTGCGGACTGTCCAAGACCTACCGGGTCGCCGGCTTCCGCTCCGGCTGGCTCGTCGTCACCGGCCCCAAGCAGCACGCCCGCAACTATCTGGAGGGCCTCACCATGCTGGCCTCCATGCGGCTGTGCGCGAACGCTCCCGCCCAGTACGCCATCCAGGCCGCGCTCGGCGGACGGCAGTCCATCCACGAGCTCACGGCGCCGGGCGGACGGCTGCGCGAACAGCGCGACCGGGCCTGGGAGAAGCTCAACGAGATCCCGGGCGTCTCGTGTGTCAAGCCGAAGGGCGCTCTCTACGCCTTCCCGCGGATCGACCCCGAGGTGCACAGGATCCACGACGACGAGAAGTTCGTCCTCGATCTGCTGCTGCGCGAGAAGATCCAGGTCGTGCAGGGCACCGGATTCAACTGGCCGCGCCCCGACCACTTCCGCATCCTGACCCTGCCGCACGCCGACGACCTGGACGCGGCGATCAGCCGGATCGGACGCTTCCTGAGCGGGTACCGCCAGTAGGGCCGACCGGCGCAGCCGGTGCTGCGCCCGCGTCCGGCCGGTGACACCGTACGGAGGGACGGCGGGACAGAAAGGGTTCGGCGATGGGTGACCTCCTTCTCGTACGGCACGGTGAGACCGAGTGGTCCTTGTCCGGGCGGCACACCGGGTCGACCGACATCCCGCTGACCGACCGGGGCCGGGAGCAGGCGCGCAAGCTGGCCCCGCTGGTCGCCCGGCACCACATCGCCGCGGCCTTCGTCAGCCCGATGCAGCGGGCCCGCGAGACGGCCTCGCTGGCCGGGGTCGACGGCGCCGTGGTGGACGCCGACCTCTCCGAGTGGGACTACGGCGGCTACGAGGGGATCACCACCGTCGAGATCCACCGCAGCAGGCCCGACTGGTTCCTGTTCACGGACGGCGTCGCGGCCGGCCCGCCCGAGCACCCCGGGGAGAGCCCGGACGAGGTCGGGGCGCGCGCCGAGCGCGTGCTCGCCAGGATCGACGCGGCGCTCGCGGAGTCGGAGGGCAGTGTGGTCGTGTTCTCGCACGGGCACTTCCTGCGGGTGCTGACGGCGCGGCGGCTCGGGCTGCCCGCCGGGGCGGGGGCGCTGTTCCAGCTCGGCACCGGCACGATGAGCCGGCTGAGCACGGAGCACCGCCGCCATGTGGTGGCCGGCTGGAATGTCAGACCCGACGCGTACTGTTCCCATGGGCCGCTCTCCCCCGCCGGACAGGGGCCCGCGGAGCACTGACCGGCGGCGGGGCGCCGCCGGCGCCGGAGGGAGCGCGCCGTGACCCGACCCCCCACCGCCGCCCAGCGGCGCGTGATCGACGCCGCCGATCCGGTGACCGGACGGCTGAAGGGCACCCCGGCGCAGCTCGCCGCGCTGGTGCAGCGCGGGCTCGCCTTCCGGCATCCCCGGCCGCCGCACGACCACTTCCTGACCCCCGCCGGCCATCGCATACGCGAGGCCCCGGAGCCGGCCGCGACACCGCCCGCGCAGCCGTCCACCCCGGCGGACACCGGTGTGTTCGCCGCGCGGACCGGCGGCGAAGGGCCGCCCGACGCCGGGCCCGCGCGCGGGCGTGAGGTGCAGAGCGCCTGGCAGGGACTCCTGGAGCTGCGCCGCATGACCAACCCCGGCGGCGACACGGACCGGCCGTGCGGGTGGGAGCGCACGCATCTGGTGCAGGCCGCCGCGCTCGCCCTGGAGGCGGCAGGGCACCGCCCCGCGGGCCCGGAGGGCGGTGGCTACCGGGTGCGGGCGACGCCGCAGCCGGAGGCCGTCGCCGTGCGCGAGCCGGACCCCGAGGCGCTGCGTGCCTGCGCGGCGACCCTGGAGAAGGCGGGCTGGCAGGTCGGCGAGCACGGCGAACCCCGCACGGGCGCCCGGTACGTGCTGGCCTCGCCGCGCCGCGTGTGAACGTCCGCCCCGGCGCGGCGCACCGGCTCACGGCCGCCCGGAATCCCCAAGTGCCCTACGGGGCACCGGAAGTGCCGTACGAAGCAGGGAATCACGCCAACCGGATGCGCGCGGCCGAGGTGTTCCGCGCCTTCGTCCGGGGCCAGGGGGTTTCGTTCGGATCAGGTCGGATCGGGCCGCGGCGTCCGGTGCGGTGCGTCGCACGGCGGAGGATCACCCGCGTACTGGGCGTACTCGGGTGGTCCGACAACGCGGCGAGGTGCCGTGCCGGGCGTCGCGGACCCGGGCTGATCCAAACCAAACCCCTAGGCGGCGGACTCGCGCGGGCGGGGCTGCGCGGCCTCCAACTCCGGGCTGTGCTCGGCGTCGTAGGCCGCGCGCGACTCGGCGATGGTCACCCGGTGCCGCTCCGCCCAGTCGGTCAGGGACAGCAGGGTCGCATGCAACTCCCGTGCCACCGGCGTGAGTTCGTACTCGACCTTGGGCGGGACCGTCGGATGGACCGTGCGGGTGACGAGTCCGTCGCGCTCCAGATTGCGCAGGGTGAGGGTCAGCATGCGGCGGCTGATCCCCTCCACGCTGCGCTCCAGTTCGGTGAAGCGGATCGGGCCGTGGGCCGCCGCCACGATGATCAGCACGCTCCATTTCCCGGCCACCCTGTCAAGAACTTCGCGGACCGGGCACGCCTGCGCGAGCACTGCCTGCGAGGTAACACCGGTGTTCCCCTGGGACATCGAAGTGCCTCCTTATGCCGGTCTCCATGGTCTTCCACGATGTACCCCGTTACAAGTCGTGCACCTTTGGAGAAGGCCGAGGTCATCGCCATGTCGCCGCTGAGTGGGTCACCGACACCACGAACGTACTCCCGCTGGGCCGCGCTCGTCGTGCTGTGCGCGGGCACGCTGATGACGATCCTGGACGGGAACATCGTCACGGTCGCGATGCCCGCGATCCAGAACGATCTGGGTTTCTCCGGCCCGGGGCTGGCCTGGGTCGTGAACGCGTATCTGATCCCCTTCGGCGGACTGCTGCTCCTCGCGGGGCGGCTCGGGGACCTGGTGGGCCGCAGGCGGATGTTCGCCGCCGGGCTCGTGGTGTTCACCGTCGCGTCCGCGCTGTGCGGGATCGCGACGGACCGGGGCGTACTCGTCGCGGCCCGCGCGCTCCAGGGCGTCGGCGGGGCGATGACCTCGGCCGTCGTGCTCGGCATGCTGGTCGCGCTGTTCCCGGAACCCCGCGAACGGGCCCGTGCCATCGCCGTGTTCAGCGCGGTGGGCGCGGCGGGCGGCGCGCTCGGCACGTTCCTCGGAGGGGCCCTCACCCAGGGCCTCGGCTGGCACTGGATCTTCCTGATCAATCTGCCGATCGGAGTGGCGGCGTGGGTCGCCGCGCTGCGGATCCTCGCCCCGGACGACGGGCTGGGGCTGGGCAAGGGGGCCGACTACCCCGGGGCGGCCCTGGTCACGGGAGCGTTGATGCTGACCGTGTACACGATCGTGAGCGCCGGGGACCACGGGCCCGGCACCACCCTGGCCCTCGCCGCGCTCTCACCGGTCCTCCTCGCCGCCTTCGCCGTGCGGCAGGCGCGTGCCGCCCGCCCGCTGCTGCGGCTGCGGCTCTTCCGCTCCCGGGTCCTGGTGAGCGCCAACGCCGTGCAGATCCTGATGATCGCCGGCATGTACGGCTTCCAGTACATCGGGGCGCTCTATCTCCAACGGGTCCTCGGATACGACGAGTTGCTCACCGGCACGGCCTTCCTGCCCGCGCCGGTGCTGATCGGGGTGCTGATGCTGAGCCTGTCGGCGCGCACCGTCGCCCGCTTCGGCGCCCATCGCGTCCTGTGCGCCGGGCTCGTCCTCATCACGGCGGGCATGGCGCTGCTGAGCAGGATCCCGGCGGACGGCGCGTACGTCACCGACGTGCTGCCCGCGATGCTCCTGCTCGCCGCCGGCTTCGCGGCCGCGATGCCCGCGGTGACGGGACTCGCGATGGCGGGCGCCCGCGAGGAGGACGCGGGCCTCGCCTCCGGACTCTTCAACACCACGCAGGTGGTGGGCGGTTCGCTGGGTCTCGCGGCCCTGACGACGCTGGCGGCGGCCCGCACCGGGCGTCTGACCGCGCGGGGCGAACAGGTCGTGGCGGCGACGGCGGACGGCTATCGGCTCGCCTTCACGGTGGCCACGGGGATCGCGGCGCTGGCCCTGGTGCTGGCGGCGGTGCTCCTGGGTCGGGGGAATGCCTCCTCCCCCGAGCCGGAGGAGGCGCCGGTGCCCGCCGGGGCCCCTTCGGTGTAGCCCTCGGGCGGGCCGGCCTCGGCGAACCGGGCGCGGAGGGCGTCCGGTTCGCCGGGGCCGGCCACTGCTGCCGGTCGACCCGGCGGCCGACTTCCGCACGCCGATGGGCGCCCGCCGGAGTCCCGCTTCACCGGGCGTCTCCCGGCAGCACGGCCTTGTCGGGCTCCCGCGTCGGTACGGGGACCTGGTTGAACCCGTAGTACACCGCGAGCAGACCGTGCGCGGCCAGGGTCAGCGGGGCGGAGACGTAGGCGAGGCCGACCGTGGCCGGGTAGGCGAGCGATCCGAGGGCGAAGCGGACCCGGGTGCGGCGGGCGGCGGCCACGTCGACCCGGCCGTCGAGGAGATGGCCGGTGCGGGTCAGGTGCCACCACAGGGCCTGGAAGGCGAGGGCCATCGCGACCATGACCATGCTGTAGACCGCGGCCGCGACATGGGAGGCCTCGTCCTCGCGGAGGTACTCCGCGAGCATCGCGGTCGGCCAGGGCACGGCGGCCACCACCATCAGCACGAGCAGATTCAGGAACATCAGCGTGCGGTCGACCCTGACGACGTAGCCGAAGAGCTGGTGGTGGTTGATCCACATGATGCCGATGACCAGGAAACTGACCACATAGGCGGCGTACGAGGGCCATTGCGCGCCCAGCGCGTGCCACAGACCGCCGTGCTCCCCCACCTCGGGGACCTTGATCTCCAGGATCAGCAGTGTGATGGCGATGGCGAAGACACCGTCGCTGAAGGCCTCCACACGGCCCGACTCGTTCATGAAACGCACTCCCCCTCGTGACCCCGACCCCGGTGCGCCGTCCCGACCGCGCGCTCCGACGGTAACGGAGCGACCGGCCTCCGTCTCGCACCAACTCGCTTTGCCCGTACGGGTGTACGGCCCTCGGAATCTCTGGTAGGAAACTTTCCTAACAGTACGCGGAACCACACACCCCACTCCGGAGGTACCGTGCACACCCCCCACATACGGACGTCGCGCCGCACCCTGCTCGCCCTGATCGGAGCATCGCTGGTGGCAGGTCCCCTCGTCGCCACCCAGTCCGCGACCGCCGCGCCGGTCGGTCTGGACGACCCCGCGAAGAAGGAGATCGCGATGAAGCTGGTCTCCAGCGCGGAGAACTCCTCGCTGGACTGGAAAGCGCAGTACAAGTACATCGAGGACATCGGCGACGGACGCGGTTACACCGCCGGGATCATCGGCTTCTGCTCGGGCACCGGCGACATGCTCGACCTGGTGGAGCTCTACACCCGGCGCAAGCCCGGCAACGTACTGGCCAAGTACCTGCCCGCGCTGCGCGAGGTGAACGGCAGCGACTCGCACGACGGCCTCGACCCCGGTTTCCCGGGCGACTGGCGCAGGGCGGCGCAGGACACGGCCTTCCAGCAGGCGCAGAACGACGAGCGCGACCGGGTGTACTTCGACCCGGCCGTCCGGCAGGGCAAGGCCGACGGCATCGGCGCGCTCGGCCAGTTCACCTACTACGACGCCATCGTGATGCACGGCGACGGCGGCGACAGCACCAGTTTCAGCAGCATCAGGCGGCGCGCGCTGGCCAAGGCGAAGCCGCCGTCCCAGGGCGGCGACGAGGTGACCTACCTCAACGCCTTCCTCGACGCGCGCGTATGGGCCATGAAGCAGGAGGAGGCCCACTCCGACACCAGCCGGGTCGACACCGCACAGCGGGTCTTCGTGCGCAAGCGGAACCTGAACCTCGATCCGCCGCTGGACTGGCAGGTCTACGGCGACAGTTACCACATCGGCTGACGGGTCCGGGAAGGCCGAGGGCGCGGCACGGTTCTCGTGCCGCGCCCTCGGCGGGCCCGCCGGGCGGGTGCGCCCCGGTCAGTGCGCCGGGACCGCCTTGAGGTCCTCGCCCGCCTCCATCGGGTGCGTCACCTCGCCCGCGTCGTGGCATTCACCCTTGCCGAGGTGGTTGAAGACCAGGTTGAGGACCACGGCCGTGACACAGCCCGTCGAGATCCCCGAGTCCAGCACGATCCGCGCGGTCTCGGGGAACGCGTGGTAGAACTCCGGCGCGGTGATCGGGATGATGCCGACGGCCAGCGAGACGGCCACGATCAGCACGTTGTTGTCCTTCTCCAGGCCGGCCCGGACGAGGGTCTGGATGCCGCTCGCGGCGACCGAGCCGAACAGCACGACGCCCGCTCCGCCGAGCACCGGACGGGGCACGACGGCGATGAGCGACGCGGCCATCGGGCACAGGCCCATCAGCACCAGGAAACCGCCACCGGTGGCGACGACGTACCGGCTGCGGATCCTCGTCATCGCGACCAGACCGATGTTCTGCGCGAAGGCGCTGCACATGAAGCCGTTGAAGAGGGGGCTCAGCGCCGAGCCGAGGGTGTCGGCGCGCAGGCCGGCCGCGATGGTCTTCTCGTCGGCGGGCCGCTCGACGATCTCGCCCAGCGCCAGCATGTCCGCGGTCGACTCGGTCATGGACACCACCATCACCACGCACAGCGAGAGGATCGCGGCGAGCTGGAACTGCGGGGCGCCGAAGTGGAAGGGCGTCGGGAAGCCGACCACGTCCGCGTCGGCCACGGGGCCGAAGTCCGTGACGCCGAAGGGGATCGCGACGAGCGTGCCGATCACCAGACCGAGCAGCACCGCGATCTGCTTCACGAAGCCGCGGGTGAAGCGGCGCAGCAGCAGGACGACGACGAGCGTGGCGCCGGCGAGGCCGAGATAGGTGGTCGACCCGTAGTCGTGGGCCGCAGGGTCTGGGCCCTGCGCCCAGCCGAACGCGACCGGCAGGAGCGAGACACCGATCAGGGTGATCACGCTGCCGGTGACGACGGGCGGGAAGAAGCGGACGGCCTTGCTGAAGAAGGGGGCGGCTATGAAACCGAGGACGCCCGCGACGATGACCGCGCCGAAGATGATCGGCAGCGCGTCGCTCTTGTCGTCGGCGGACGCGACGACGGCGGTCATGGGAGCGACACCGGCGAAGGTGACACCGTTGACGAACGGCAGCCTGGCGCCGATCTTCCAGAAGCCGAGGGTCTGCAGGAAGGTGGCGAGGCCCGCGGTGAACAGGCAGGCGCCGGTGAGGAAGGTCAGTTCGGTGGCGGACAGACCGACGGCGGCGCCGACGATCAGCGGTGGGGCGACGACTCCCGCGTACATCGCGGCCACGTGCTGGAGGCCGCTGGTCGCCATCTTGAGGGCGGGCAGTTTCTCGTCGACTGGATGCTTGGGCTGGCCAGTCGGTCGTGCATCGGTGCGGGGCGCGGGCTGAGCGGCCACAGCGGCTCCTCCGGTCGGGTACACGTCGGCATTGACGCGGGTTTCAGGGAGGTGATGCGCGGTCGTGCGGGACCGGGACGGATGCGTTCGGGGCGAACGGCACCCGTTTGTTGGGGACGGGGACCGTTCCGGGGCGTGCACGTCCATGCCCGCCCCGGACACGGCCGCCATGGACCCCGCTCGGGTCCACGGCTACCGGCAGAGGGCCGTCCCCCCCTGCCGGAGATCTCCGGTTGACGGCCCGCGCGCCACACGGCGCACGGGCCGGCGCGTCAGTCCCGCCCGGCGATGCCCGCCAGGCGCTGCGCCTCTTCCCGCGTGGAGCGGGCGATGGCGTCCTCGTCGACGTGCAGCAGACGGCCGTCCTCGACGACCGGCCTGCCGTTCACGAGCGAGAGCGTGACCGGTGCGGCGGCGCCGAAGACCAGCGCGGTCACCGGATCGGCGATCGAGGCGTGGGCCAGGGTGTCCAGCTTCCACAGGACCAGGTCGGCGAGCTTGCCCGGTTCCAGGGAGCCGATCTGGGAGGCGCGGCCGAGGACCTGGGCGCCGCCGTAGGTGCCGAGGCGCAGCGCCTGACGGGCGTTCAGGGCGGCCTCGCGGTGGGCGCCGAGCCGGTTGATGAGCAGGGCGTTGCGCAGTTCGGTGTGCAGTTCGCCGGACTCGTTGGAGGCGGTGCCGTCGACACCGAGGCCGACCGGGACGCCGGCCGCGAGCATGTCGGGGACGCGGGCGATACCGGCCGCCAGGCGGGCGTTGGAGGACGGGCAGTGGGCGACGCCGGTCTTCGTACGGGCGAACGCGGCGATGTCGGAGTCGTTCATGTGGACGCAGTGCGCCATCCACACGTCCTCGCCGAGCCAGCCGGTGGACTCGAAGTAGTCGGTCGGGCCCATGCCGAACAGTTCCTTGCAGAACTGCTCCTCCTCGACGGTCTCCGATCCGTGCGTGTGCAGCCGTACGCCCTTGCGCCGGGCGAGTTCGGCGCCCTGCCTGAGGAGTTCGGTGGAGACGGAGAACGGCGAGCAGGGCGCGACCGCGATCTGCGTCATCGCGTCGAAGGAGGCGTCGTGGTGCTCGTCGATGGTCGCCTCGGTCGCGGCCAGCGCGCCGTCGAGGGTCTCGACGGCGAAGTCCGGGGGAAGGCCGCCGTCCGACTTGCCGCGGTCCATCGAGCCGCGGGCGAGGGTGAAGCGGACGCCCGTCTCGCGGGCGGCCCGGATGATGGCGCCGGACAGGTCGCCGGAGCCCCTCGGATACACGTAGTGGTGGTCCATGGCGGTGGTCACACCGCCGCGGGCCATCATGGCGAGGGAGCCCTGCGCGGCGGAGTACGCCATCTTCTCGTCGATGCGCGCCCAGGTCGGGTACAGCGCGACGAGCCAGTTGAAGAGGTTGTGGTCCGTGGCGAGGCCGCGGGTGATCCACTGGTAGAAGTGGTGGTGGGTGTTGACCAGGCCGGGCGTGGCCAGGTGCCCGGTGCCGTCGATGCGGCGTACCACGTTCTCCAGGTCGTCGGGGGCCCTGCCCGCGCCGACCGACTCGATCCTGTTGCCGGCGACGACGATGTGGCCCGAGGCGTACTCGGTGTCGCCTCCGTCCACGGTCGCGATGGCGCAGTTCTCGATGACGATGCGCTCGACTGCCACGGCGGTTCCTCGTTCTTCCCATTGGTGGACGGATCCGGGGGTCGAGCGGGGTGACGACCGGATCCGTGGTGCTGTTGTTGCGCAGATGCCCCCGCTCTCCCCTGGGACTTGACGCCGGCGCACGCGTCGGGGAATCGGGCACGTAGTCCCGCGGAGCAGTCCTACAGGTTGGTGAGGTCCACCGGGATGCGCGGCTCGCAGCCGTCACGCAGGATGGTCGCCTCGATGAGGCCGTACGGACGATCGGCGGCGAAGTAGACCTCGTTGTCGTTCTCCAGACCGAACGGCTCCAGGTCGACGAGGAAGTGGTGCTTGTTCGGGAGGGAGAAGCGCACCTCGTCGATCTCACTGCGGTTGTTGATGATGCGCGCGCCCATCTGGTACAGGGTCTGCTGCAGCGAGAGGGAGTACGTCTCGGCGAAGGCCTGGAGCATGTGCTTCTTCACCTGGTCGTAGGACTTCTCCCAGTTGGGCATCTTCTGCTCGTCGCCGCTCCAGTTGAAGCGCCAGCGGCCGGACACCTGGGTGGCCAGGATGCGGTCGTAGGCCTCCTTGAGCGTCGTGTACTTGTCCTTGACGTAGCCCCAGAACTCGGAGTTCGTGGAGTTCATCACGACGAGGTCCTTCAGACCGGAGATGACCTCCCAGTTCTCACCGTCGAAGGTGATCTGGGTGACGCGGGTCTCCTGGCCCTTGCGGACGAAGGAGTGCTTGACCGCGTCCGCGCCGATGAACTTGGAGTTCGCGTCCGAGGCCTCGATGCGCTCCCAGGCGTACTCCTCGATACGGATGCGCGCCTGCTTGATCGGCTCCTGGCTGGTGACGAAGTGCCGGGCGAGGTGGATGCCGAACTGCTCGGCGGACTCGATGCCGTACTCCTTGGCGAAGGCGTACACCGTGTTCTTGGTGGTGTCCGTCGGCAGGACGTTCGCGTTGGAGCCCGAGTAGTGGACCTCCTCCATGTCGCCGCTGAGCGCGACCGACACGTTCAGGTCCTTGATGTGGTGCGTGGCGCCGTCGCGGGTGATCCTGACGACTCGGTTCTCGGCCTTGCCGTACTGGTTCTGTCCCAGAATCGTGGGCATGTCTGCTAGCTCCCTCGGTAAACGGAGTAGCCGAACGGGTTGAGCAGCAGCGGTACGTGGTAGTGCTCGCCCGGCCGGACGGCGAAGGTGATCGCCACCTCCGGGAAGAACACTCCGGGCGCGCCGCTGTCCCGATTCGCGGGGGCGTCCTGCTGCGCATCGGCTTGCTTCTTTTCGAAGTACTGCTCGACGGCGAAGTCGAGCCGTACGTGGGTCGTCCCCTCCGGCAGTGCCGGAAGGTCCTTGCACCGGCCGTCCGCGTCGGTCGCGGAGCCGCCGAGCGCCTCCCAGTCCGCCTCACCGCCGGCGCGTGCCGCGAGGTGGACGGCGACGCCCTCGGCGGGGCGTCCCGCGCTGGTGTCCAGGATGTGCGTGGACACGGAGGCGGTGGTGTCGGTGCTCATGCCTCATCTCCCTCTACGAGACCGGCCAGACGGATGCGATTGATCTTGCCCAGTTCGGAGCGGACGATCTCCCGCTCCTGCTCGGGCGAGTTGCCGATCCGTTCCTTGACCGCGTCGCGCATCTGCTCCCCGGTCCGGCCGGTGGCGCAGATCAGGAAGACGTGGCCGAACTTCTCCTGGTAGGCCAGGTTCAGTTCGAGCATCTCCTCCTTGAGTTCCGCGGAGGCGCCGGCCATGCCGCGCTGCTCCCGGGAGGAGGTGGGGTCCCCCGGCTTCGGGCGTCCGATCGGCGGGTGTCCCGCCATCGCCTCCGCCAGGTCCGCGGCGGTCAGCTCATCCATGGCGGTGTCGCTCGCCAGGTGCAGATCGTCGGTGGTGGCGTACGGGCGCCGGGCGAGCAGGATGCGGGCCCACGCGGTGGAGGCGCACACCTCGTGGAGTGCGGCGAGGGCCGCCTGCTCCTCCAGGGCGTTGAACCGGGCGAGACCGCCAGGTGTCGTACTCGAAGTCACGGGAAGCCTCCGTGGCCTTGTGCTGGACGGGCTGCGGATAGCTAACGCCCTCGGAAACACCACGTCAACACTTTGTTGAAAACTTCGGGTAACAAAAACCGCCGCCCGGCAGTCCGGACGGCGGTGCCTCGCGCGCGAGCCGACCCTCGCCGCGTCGTGCCTGGTCAGGCCCCTTTTTCGCGGTTCAGATAGTTGTAGACGGTGAACCGGCTCACGCCGAGCGCGCTCGCCACGGTCTCCACGCCGTGCCGTACGGAGAATGCTCCGCGCGCTTCCAGTATGCGCACGACCTCCTGCTTCGCCTTGCGGTCGAGATCGGCCAGCGGCCGGCCCTGCTTGCGCTCCAGGGCGGCCAGGATGTGGTCCAGCGAGTCGGCGAGCTGGGGCAGGCGCACGGCGACGACGTCCGCGCCCTCCCAGGACAGCACGACGTCGTCGGCCCCGGCCTCGCCGGGCGGCAGCATCTCGCCCCCCATGGCGTCGACCAGCGGCTTGACCGCCGTGACGAAGGGGTCGTCCCCGATACCGGTCACTTATCACCCTCCCCGACCACGTTCACCTGGAGCGAGACCCGGGTGGCGCCCGCCCCCAGGGCCTGGCGCAGCAGCGCGTCGACCGCGGTGAGCACCGCGTCCGCGCCGCCCTCCGCGGTGTTGCCGAACGGGCCGACGTCCACGGCGTCCAGCTCGGCCGCCTCGATGACCTCGCGGGCGACCAGCGCGTGCGGGGGCGCCTCGTCGAGGTCGAAGGGCTCGGTCGTGAACTCCACTCTCAATCGCACGGGCTCAACCTACTGCGCACCGCGGTTTTCCCGGCAGCCCCCTCCGCGCCGGACCCCCCGTACGGGCCGGTTTCCTGCGGCACCCCCTTGACAAGCCACGACGCCCGACGGCAATCTTCCATTAAGCAGAAACGAACTTCCGTAATACGGAATCTCGACAACGGAAGGGAGCGCCGACCCCCATGGGATTCGCAGAGCAGCGCTTCAACGTCAACCTGTCGATCCTCTTCACGGAACTCCCGCTCCTGGAGCGCCCCGCGGCCGCCGCCGCGGCGGGCTTCACCGCGGTCGAGCTGTGGTGGCCCTGGGTCGACTCCCCCACCCCCGAGCAGTCCGAGCTCGACGCCCTGAAGAAGGCGATCGAGGACGCGGGCGTCCGGCTGACGGGCCTGAACTTCTACGCCGGGCAGCTGCCCGGCCCCGACCGGGGCGCACTGTCGGTCCCCGGGGCCGAGTCGGAGAAGTTCCGCGCCAACATCGACGTGGCCGCGGAGTTCGCCCGGTCGCTCGGCTGCAAGGCGCTCAACGCGCTGTACGGCAACCGCGTCGAGGGCGTGGACCCCGCCGAGCAGGACGCGCTCGCGCTGGAGAACCTGGTCCTCGCGGCGCGCGCCGCCGACCGGATCGGCGCGATCCTCCTGGTCGAGACGCTCAACCAGCCGGAGTCCCCGGACTACCCGCTGGTCAGCGCGCCGGCCGGCATCGGCGTGGTCGACAAGGTCAACGAGGCGACGGGCCTCGGCAACGCCAAGTTCCTCATGGACCTGTACCACCTGTCCATGAACGGCGAGGACCTGCCGCAGGTGATCGCCGAGTACACCGGCCGGACCGGGCACGTGCAGATCGCCGACAACCCCGGCCGCGGCGCCCCGGGCACCGGCACCCTCCCGCTGGAGGACCTCCTCGACCAGCTGCGGAAGGCCGGTTACGAGGGCTGGGTCGGCCTGGAGTACAAGCCCGGCGACCGCCCGAGCGCGGAGGCCTTCGACTGGCTGCCCGCGCAGGACCGCGCCGCCCGCTGAGCCCCCGGGCCCGCCCCCGCCGTGCGCCACGCACGGACCGGGCAACCCGCCGCGCGGCACCCGGGGCGGACGCAGCCGACGCCCCGCGGCACCCCCAGACGCAGCAGAGACGCCAGAGAGGCACCCCCATGAGCAACAACCCCGCAGACTCCGCCCGCCCGACGGTGGCCTGGATCGGCCTCGGCATCATGGGTTCGCCCATGTCGGAGAACCTGATCAAGGCCGGCTACGAGGTCACCGGCTACACGCTGGAGCAGGACAAGCTGGAGCGCCTGGCCGCCGCCGGCGGCACCGCGGCCGGCTCGATCGCCGAGGCCGTGCGCGAGGCCGACGTCGTGATCACGATGGTGCCCGCCTCCCCGCACGTCGAGGCCATCGCCTACGGCCCGGACGGCATCCTGGAGAACGCCAAGGCCGGCGCCCTGCTGATCGACATGTCGTCGATCACCCCGCAGACCTCCGTGGACCTCGCCGCGGCGGCGAAGGGCAAGGGCATCCGCGTGCTGGACGCCCCCGTGTCCGGCGGCGAGGCCGGCGCGATCGAGGCCGTGCTCTCGATCATGGTCGGGGGCGAGCAGGCCGACTTCGACGAGGCCGAGCCGATCTTCGAGGCACTGGGCAGGACCATCGTGCTGTGCGGTCCGCACGGCTCGGGCCAGACCGTGAAGGCCGCCAACCAGCTGATCGTCGCCGTGAACATCCAGGCGTGCGCCGAGGCCGTGGTCTTCCTGGAGAAGTCCGGCGTGGACCTGAGGGCCGCGCTCGACGTCCTCAACGGCGGTCTCGCCGGCTCCACCGTGCTGACGCGCAAGAAGGACAACTTCCTGAACCGCGACTTCAAGCCCGGCTTCCGCATCGACCTGCACCACAAGGACATGGGCATCGTCACCGACGCCGCCCGCAACGTCGGCGCCGCGCTGCCGGTCGGCGGCATGGTCGCGCAGCTCGTCGCCAGCCTGCGCGCGCAGGGTGACGGCGGCCTGGACCACTCCGCGCTGCTGCGCTCGGTCGAGCGCCTCTCCGGCGCCCAGGTCTGAGTCCTCCCGAACGTCCGGACCGCGGCGGCGTCGACACCTGTCCTGTCGCGCCCAGGCGCCGCCGCGGCCCGGATCCCTCTTCAACAAACTGTTGACGCCCAGTTCGCCCCGAACCTAGGCTCCACCAAGCGGAAGGTCCATGAAGCGGAATCAGTTTTCCGCCGACCCCGCTGCCCCCTCGTACGGAAGGTCACGATGTCGAAGCGCGTGCTTACGACCGAGTCCGGCGCCCCGGTCGCCGACAACCAGAACTCCGCCACCGCCGGCGTCGGTGGCCCGCTCCTGCTCCAGGACCAGCACCTCCTGGAGAAGCTCGCCCGGTTCAACCGCGAGCGCATCCCGGAGCGTGTGGTGCACGCCCGCGGTTCCGGCGCCTACGGCTACTTCGAGGTCACGGACGACGTCACGGGCTTCACCCACGCCGACTTCCTGGACACCGTCGGCAAGCGCACCGAGGTCTTCCTGCGCTTCTCCACCGTGGCCGACAGCCTCGGCGGCGCGGACGCGGTCCGCGACCCGCGCGGCTTCGCGCTGAAGTTCTACACCGAAGAGGGCAACTACGACCTCGTCGGCAACAACACCCCGGTGTTCTTCATCAAGGACCCCATCAAGTTCCCCGACTTCATCCACTCCCAGAAGCGCGACCCGTTCACGGGCAAGCAGGAGCCGGACAACGTCTGGGACTTCTGGGCACACGCCCCCGAGGCGACGCACCAGATCACCTGGCTGATGGGCGACCGCGGCGTCCCGGCCTCGTACCGCCACATGAACGGCTACGGCTCGCACACCTACCAGTGGACGAACGCCGAGGGCGAGGCCTTCTTCGTCAAGTACCACTTCAAGACCAACCAGGGCGTCCGCTCCCTGTCCGCCGAGCAGGCCCAGGAGATCGCGGGCAAGGACCCGAACTCGCACCAGACCGACCTGCTCCAGGCCATCGAGCGCGGCGTGAACCCGTCCTGGACGCTGCACGTCCAGATCATGCCGGCGGCCGAGGCGGCCGACTACCGCTTCAACCCGTTCGACCTCACCAAGGTGTGGCCGCACCGCGACTACCCGCTCCAGCGCGTGGGCCGCCTGGTCCTCGACCGCAACCCGGACAACGTCTTCGCCGAGGTCGAGCAGGCCGCCTTCTCCCCGAACAACTTCGTCCCGGGCATCGGCCCCTCCCCCGACAAGATGCTCCAGGGCCGTCTGTTCGCCTACGCGGACGCGCACCGCTACCGACTGGGCGTCAACCACACCCAGCTCGCGGTCAACGCCCCGAAGGCCGCGGCCGCCGCCAACTACGGCCGTGACGGCCTGATGGCCACCAACGGCCAGGGCCGCCACGCCAAGAACTACGAGCCCAACTCGTACGACGGTCCGGCCGAGACCGGCCGCCCGCTGTCCGCACCGCTCGCGGTGTCGGGCCACACGGGCACCCACGAGGCCCCGCTGCACACGAAGGACGACCACTTCTTCCAGGCGGGTGAGCTGTACCGCCTGATGTCGGCCGAGGAGCGGTCCCGGCTGATCGCGAACATCGCCGGCGGCCTCTCCCAGGTCTCCCGCGACGACGTGATCGAGAAGAACCTCGCCCACTTCCACGCCGCCGACCCGGAGTACGGCCGGCGTGTGGAGGAGGCCGTCCGCGCCCTGCGCGAGGACTGAGCCTCGACACGAGCCGCCCGTGACGGCACTGGACCCGGATGAGGGGTGGTCCAGCGCCGTCCGGGCAGGACCGGGACCGCGGCGGCGTGCGAGCCAGTGCGGTGGTGACGGTTCACCGGCCCCCTTCTCGACCTGAGGGAAGGGGAACCGGGTTCCATCGCACCCGCCGCGGTCCTCTCCGTACCCCTGGTGCGGCTCTCTCCTTATGTCCGCGCACTCCCGGAGCGGCTCTCTCCGCACTCCCGGTGCGGTCCTCCCGCCGCACTCCCGTGCGGCCCCTCCCCGCACTCACGTGCGGACCCTGATACTCCGTCCGGCGGCGCGAATGTCCTGTCGCGCCCAGCCTCGCGCCGTCGGACGGCAACCACCACACGGCTCACCGGCCCGAGGCGCCGGGTACGGACGGTCCCGTACCCGGCGCCTCGCCTGTTCTCCGGGTGCGGAGACGGCCGCCGCGCAGCAGCCTGAGGACATGGACTTTCCCAGCATCGTTGTGCACGCTCCGGCACTGGACGGGTCGCGGCGGGTCACCGCCGGGGACGAGACGCTCGGTATCGCCTACCACCTCGACGACGTCGTCGAGATCCTGCGGCACGCCGACGTCGACCTCGACGAGGTCGAGGTCGAGGCGACCGACATCATCGACTGGCAGGGCGGCGGGCCGGACGACTGGCCCGGGCTCTCGGAGCACCCCGGGCACCCCGCGCAGCCGTCCCACTGAGGGCGCGGAAGGACCCCCGGCGTACGCAACCGGGCGTACCCGCCCTACGGAACCCTCAAATCAACCTCTGAACACCGTCCCGGGGGCTTCAACTCCCCCCGGATGAGGCACATTCTCGGCACACGGGGCCCGCCGGCACGGGGGCGGCGGGCTCCGGAACGGGGGTACGGAAGTACGGGGGTACGGGGGCACGGGGGATCGGAAGTACGGGGGTACGGGGTACGGGGGAACCACCGAGAACAGCGGCGCGGCGGTCGAGGGGCGAGCCCCGGACCGCCGCGCCGCTGCGTGACGTTCAGCCGCGGGACCGGCCGGCGCCGGCCGCCCTCGGGTTCTTCAGGAACGGCAGGACGTGGCCCAGGAAGAGGTCCGGGCGCTCGTTGTACGGCTCGTGGGCGGTGGGCAGCACCACGCTCGACGTCCGCACGGGAAGCGCGCCGAGCGCCCTGCGGCCGTCCAGCACGGCCGGGACCACCGGGTCGCGCCGGCCCCACAGGAGCAGGATCGGCACGTCCAGGGCGGCCGGGTCCGCCATCCCGAAGCCGGGGTCGACGAGACCGCGCCAGAGCGCGCAGTGCACGGCGAGCCGCACCTCGTCGTCGGGCAGGCGCCGGACGCGCGCGAAGGTCGCCCGGGCGCTCGGCGTACCGAGCCGGCCCAGGTACGCGCGGGCCAGCGGGACGACCAGCCGACGGGCCCGCTCCGGCCGCCCCATCACCTCGCGGCAGAACCAGCGGGTGAGGGCGGTGTGCCGGGTGAAGCCCGCCGGATCGACGAGGACGAGCGCGGTGACCGTACGGCTGTGGCGGCCCTCGGCGAGGCGGCAGGCCACGTAGCCGCCGACGCTGTTGCCGAGTACGGCGATCTCGCGCACCCCGTGCTCGTCGGCGAGCGCGTCGAGGACCCGCTCCGCGGCCTCCACCAGTCCTTCGGGGGTGACCAGGTGCGGTTGGGGTGCGGTGGAGTCGCCGTAGCCCGGCCAGTCGACGACGAACGTGCGAAGACGGTCGGCGAGGGCGGGCAGGACGGCGTCGTAGTCGCGGCCGTCCCCGGGGTTGGCGTGCAGGAGCAGCAGGGCGGGGGCGCCGGGGGTGCCGTGGCAGCGCACGGCGAGGTCGCCGAGGGGCGTGGGGACGGTCATCCGCATGGGGCGAGGATGCCGGGTCGGGGCACGGTGTGAACAGAGCGCCGCCGCCGGGCGGCCGTGTCCGCGGGCCCGGGCCCGGGGAAGCGGCTCTGTCCGCCGGGCGGCCGCCGGGACGGGAAGCGGCACAGCCCGCCGCGCGCGCCGTGGCCGCCGGCACGGGAAACGGCCCGGGCGGCCGGGCGACGGCCGGCACGGAAAACGGCTCCGGGCGATCGCCTGCACGGAAAACGGCTCTGTCTTCCCGGCGACCGCCGGCACGGGAAGCGGCACAGCCCGCCGCGCGCGCCGTGGCCGCCGGCACGGGAAGCGGCCCGGGCGGCCGCGGGCACGGGAAGCGGCACAGCCCGCCCGGCGGCTGCGGGCACGGTGCGGGCCCGCCGCGGACGCTGAGCGGTCGACCGCGCGCGAAAGGGGCGGCCCACCTTCCGGTGAGCCGCCCCGTCCGGGAGTCGGCGGTATCGCCCCCGTGGCGCTGCCGGTGTCGACGCCGTGTCAGACCTTCAGGGTCTTGATCGAGGTGGGCGCGTGGCCCGGCTCGGTGGCGAGCTCCTCGAACTCGACGACGTTGCCGATGTCGTTCGTCGTGGACATCGCGATGTTGGTGACCCGCTCCAGGATCGCCTCGACGACCACGGGGACCTGGTGTTCCGCGGCGAGCTTCTTGGCCTGCTCGAAGGCGGCGCCCAGCTCGGCCGGGTCGGTCACGCGGATCGCCTTGCAGCCCAGGCCCTCGGCGACCTTGACGTGGTCGACACCGTAGACGCCCAGTTCGGGCGAGTTGATGTTCTCGAACTCCAGCTTGACCTGGAAGTCGATGTCGAACGCCCGCTGGGCCTGGCGGATCAGGCCGAGGTAGGCGTTGTTCACCAGCACGTGGACGTACGGGATCCGGTGCTGTGCGCCGACGGCGAGTTCCTCGATCATGAACTGGAAGTCGTAGTCGCCGGAGAGCGCCACGACCTGCGCGTCGGGGTCGGCCTTGGCGACGCCGAGCGCGGCCGGGATCGTCCAGCCGAGCGGACCCGCCTGGCCGCAGTTGATCCAGTGCCGCGGCCGGTAGACGTGCAGCATCTGCGCGCCGGCGATCTGCGAGAGGCCGATGGTGGAGACGTAACGCGTCTCCGGTCCGAAGGCCTTGTTCATCTCCTCGTAGACGCGCTGCGGCTTGATCGGGATGTCGTCGAAGTGCGTACGGCGCTGGAGCGTGGCCTTCTTCTCCTGCGCGGAGGCGGCCCACGCGGAACGGTCGGGCAGCCTGCCCGCCGCCTTCAACTCCCGTGCCACCTCGACGAACAGCTCCAGCGCGGCCCTGGCGTCGGAGGCGATGCCGTAGTCCGGGGCGAAGATCTTGCCGATCTGGGTGGGCTCGATGTCGACGTGCACGAAGGTGCGACCGGCCGTGTAGACGTCCAGTTTGCCGGTGTGGCGGTTGGCCCAGCGGTTGCCGATGCCGAGGACGAAGTCGGACTCCAGGAAGGTCGCGTTGCCGTAGCGGTGCGAGGTCTGCAGACCCACCATGCCGGCGTTGAGCTCATGGTCGTCGGGGAGGATGCCCCAGCCCATCAAGGTCGGGACGACCGGAGTGCCCGTCAGTTCGGCGAACTCCACGAGGAGTTCGCAGGCGTCGGCATTGATGACACCGCCGCCCGCGACGATCAGCGGCCGCTCGGACGCGTTCAGCAGCCCGATCGCCTTCTCGATCTGGGCGCGGCTGGCGGCCGGCTTGTACGCCTGGAGCGGCTCGTATGTCTCCGGGTCGAACTCGATCTCGGTGAGCTGGACGTCGATGGGCAGGTCGATCAGGACGGGGCCGGGGCGACCGGACCGCATCAGGTGGAAGGCCTGCTGGAAGACGCCGGGGACCTGTGCCGCCTCCAGGACGGTGACCGCCATCTTCGTCACCGGTTTGGCGATGGAGGCGATGTCGACGGCCTGGAAGTCCTCCTTGTGGATCACGGCGGTCGGGGCCTGGCCGGTGATGCACAGGATCGGGATGGAGTCGCCGATGGCGGAGTAGAGACCGGTGATCATGTCGGTTCCGGCGGGGCCGGAGGTGCCGATGCAGACGCCGATGTTGCCCGGGTGGGTCCGGGTGTAGCCCTCCGCCATGTGCGAGGCGCCCTCGACGTGCCGGGCGAGGGTGTGGTTGATCCCGCCGGATGCCTTGAGAGCCGCGTAGAAGGGGTTGATCGCCGCACCCGGCACGCCGAAAGCGTTGCTGACGCCCTCGCGCTTGAGGATCTCGACTGCCGCGCGGGCAGCGGTCATACGAGCCATGGAGTACTCCTGCTTCGGCTGTCGGATTCGCGCTCCCGTCGCGCCCCGCGGAGAGCTGTTGATTCCTTTGCGGTTCCGCGGCGGACCCTCGGGCCCCTCAGCCCATGGATTCCACATTGCGGAAAATAACTTCTACTATCTGGAAGCAATGTAGGCGGCGTGATGAGGGGCGTCAAGAGCGGGCCGGGCGGGGACCCCGACGGTGGACGTCGAACCGTTTCGCCGCCTTCGAACCTCCGGCAGGAGGACGATGGGAACGCTGTCCCGACGTGACGACCTGGAGTGGGCCATGGCCGAGAGCGTGCCGGTGAGGTGTCCGGCCTGCCGACGCGAGCACCTCTACGCGGCACCGCCCTATCCCTGCGTGTGCGGCGCGCCCGTCACGCCCGAACTGGACCGCCTCGCGAACCCGTCGCCCGTCACGCACCGCATCTGGGACGAGGAGTGGGCCACGGTCCGGTGCCGCGCCTGCGGCCACGTCGCCCAGTGGCCGCACCCCGAGCTGGGCTGCCCCTGCGGCACGACACTGCGCATCCCGGTGGTCCCGCCGGCCCGGACCGGCACGGCGGACACGGCACCGGAGGGCGGGACACGAGAGGACGCGGCACCGCGGGACGGCATCGACTCCGGCGACGGCAAGGGCGGGAGGGGTCGCGGCCGGGCGGACGCGGAGACGGCGCGCACCCCGGGCGTACCCGCCGCGGGAGTCCCGGACGCCGACGCGGCAGGGGTCCCGGACATGGGCGCGGCAGGGAGCCCGGGGTCGAGCACGGCCGGGGGCCCGGGGTCGAGCGCGGTCGAAGGCCCGGGCTCCGACCCGGCAGGGGGCCCGGGTTCCGGCGCGGTGAAGCGTCAGGGTTCCGGGGGCGAGCAGAGGCGCGGCCCGGCACGGGTCTCGAAGGGCGCGGCTCGCCGGCCGGGCAACCCCACGGGGGCGCTAAGGCCGGCGTTCCAGCCGGTCACCATCCGTACCGCACGGGACGCGGTCACGGCCGCGGCGCTCTACCTGCGCTGGCTCGGCTACCGCGACATCCGGCGGGCGGACCAGCGTCCGCCGTCCGGGATCGGGCTGGCCGCCCGCGGCATCCTGGCCCAGGTGGACCCCACCGTGCGCCCGGCCTCGGTGCGCGACGTCGAGTGCCTGTGGCTGACGGCCATGACCGAGTCGGCGGGCTGCGTCTACTTCTCCCTGGCGGGCTACGCCGACGAGGCCCGCGCCCGCGCGGACAGCCTCGGGATCCCCCTCTTCGTCCTCGACCTCACGGGAACCCCTCAACCCGTGAACACCGTCGCGGACGAACTCGCCGTCTCCGGCGCGTGACACACACACCTGCCGCACCGGCCGACTCACCGTGCACTCGACAATTCGCACAACAAGTCGGACGGGATTATCGGCGAAAACTCCGGCACGAGAAACAGGCGCCGCCGCTATACTCGCTCCCCTGGATATACGGCTTCGGGGGATGATGACACATGGCCGGTGATCCATATTCGCCTCGCCACGGCGAGCATGATCAGAATTCTAATGATCCGCACAACCGCCGCCCGCACCGCTTCAGGCGCTGGGCGAATGAGCCACCACCCGAGCCCGCCGAAGCCATTGCGGCCGTACTGCATCTGCTCGGCGGCATCGCGATCAAAAGGGCCCAGATGCCGCGGCCGCTGCACCTCGACCTGCTCACCTTCGACGAAGTCGTCCGCTATTTCGTCGAGGACCGTCCGCCCGCACCCGAGGTGCACCACGGCGCCCTCCTGACCGGGAAAGGGCTTTCACGCGGAATCCCGTGCTTCCAACTGTTCGTCGACCGCCACGACCACCCCTGCCTGACCCCTTCAGGAGCCCCCTACGGGCGCTTCATGGTGGCGCAGCGGATGGACGACGAACTCCGATCCCTGCTCGCCGGCCGCGAACTCGTCATCTTCACCTAGACCCCCGAGGAGGGAACGATGTTGAAATGGGCGAGCGCGGCCGCCGGACTGATCCTGGCGGCAGGCATGCTCCTGGCAACCTTCCGTATACGACGGAGGCAGCGCTCGAATCGGACGTTGAATGAAGACGGCCTGAACCAGTGGTTCCGTCGACACAGGTAGAAAGAACCGCAAGAAAACGAACATCATCGGGGGAAAGAGAAATATGGATCCGCTTTCCATCGCCGCCGCCGTGGCCCTTTTCGGCTACATAGCGGTGGTCATCGTCGCCATCACCATCGAAATCGTCACAGAATGGTTCCAGGCCCGTGGAAGGATCAAGGCCGAGAACTCTCACGCCATCGCATTCACACTCGCCGAGCGCATCGCGAACCAGGACTACGTGAAGGTGGGAGGCGTATTCAACAAGACCTCCGCCGCCGCGAGCACCAGGGTCGTCCAGGGCTTCTTCGACCCGGCTTCCGGCCGACTGCTCGATGCCCGTGCGCTGGCCAGCACACGGCAGCCGAGCCGGCAGATCGTGCAGAACCACGCGGCGGGCCGCGGTCTCGTCGTGTACGAGTGAGGGGGCGGCATGGAACCGATCAGCCTCATCCTGCTCCTCCTGGCGGGCGGCCTCGCCACCGGCGCCGTACTGGCCCTGCTGACGTGGGACATGGTGGATGCGTGGATCTCCGCACAGGCCATGCGGGGCGGGTACGCCGAGATCCTCTCCACCCGCCTGGCCGGCGGGGACTACCACGTGGTCAGCGGAGTCTTCGCACCGAACGGCGTCCGCACGGCCACCAGGACGTGGGACACCCACGCCCTGGACCCCGAACTCGCCCGCAGACTCGGCACATCGGGGGGTGTCATCCGTGTCAGGACATGAGCCTCGGCCGACGAACCGCGACGGTCACCCCGATCCCTGGACCGCGCCGCAGCTCTTCCTCGCCGGGTTCCCCGAAGAAGTACCCGAGTTGGAGATGGTGAAGTTCCGGGTGCGTCTGTTCGCCATGCTCGGCGACCTCGTCCGCCGCTACCGCCCCGCGCCCTTCACCTTCAGCGCGGGATACGGCCACGACCTCGCCCACGCGAGCCAGGCGGGCGCTCCGCCATCGGTCACCGGCACACCGCCCCCTGCGTCATCGGGTGCGGCCCCCTCCCCGGAGCTACGGACGCCTGGGCTCAGCGCGGTCCAACCGCTCTACACCTTCGACCAGTTGGTACTCCCGCAGGCCACGATCGACCGGCTCCTCGACTGCGTGTCGCTCGTGGAGGTGGCTCCGCTCGTCTTCGACACCTGGAACCTGCGGTCGATCGAGCCCAATCCGTCCACGGCGGTGAACTTCCGCGGACCGCCGGGCACGGGCAAGACCATGGCCGCCCACGCCATCGCGCACCGGCTCGGAAGACGCATGCTGTCCTGCCGGCTGTCGGATCTCGAAAGCAAGTACCACGGCGACGGGCCCAAGAACCTCGCCGCGCTGTTCGCCTCGGCCAGGGAACAGAACGCGGTCCTGTTCATCGACGAGGCCGAGTCACTGCTCTCGCGCCGGTTCGCACAGCCACAGCAGGCGGCGGAGAGCGCCATCAACTCCATGCGCACGGAACTGCTGATGGCGCTCGACACCTTCACCGGTCTGGTCGTCTTCGCCAGCAACCTGCCCCACAGCTACGACGCCGCCATCGAGTCCCGGCTCATGCATGTCGACTTCGCCCTGCCGGACCGGTCCGCCCGCATGCGGATCTGGCAGACCCATCTGCCCCCGGAACTGCCGGTGCGGGACGACGTGTCGGTCGACGAACTCGCCGACGTCGCCGACGTATCGGGCCGCGACATCAAGCTGGCGGTCATCCTCGCCGCGATCGGCACGGCCCGCCGAAAGCTCGGCGCGGTCGGACAGGACACCTTGCTGTCCGCTCTTGAGGAGCAGCGTGCCCCCGCGGCTCCGGACTCGCACGGCGCCTATGCCCCGCCGCATCCGGCGGCCACGACGGCGGAACTGTCCGACACGGACAAGGAGTCGGTCGCCGAGCGGCTCCGCCACGCCCTGGGCGGGGAGGCGACGTCCGCGACGGAGGAGGGAGCCGACGGCCGGAAGGACACCGTCGATGCCGCCGGGGAGGCCGGCTGACCCGCACCCCGTCACCGCTCCCGCGCGGCCTCCTCCCGCAGTTCGATCTTGCGGACCTTTCCGGAGACCGTCATCGGGAAGGCGTCCAGGATGCGCAGGCGGCTGGGGATCTTGTAGTGCGCGAGCTGTCCCTCGCAGAAGCCGCGCAGTTCCTCCAGGGTCAGCGGGTCGTCCGGGTCGCGCGGGATGACGCAGGCGAGCACCTCCTCGCCGTAGCGTTCGTGGGGCACTCCGACCACCTGGACGTCGGCGATCTTCGGGTGGGCGTACAGGAATTCCTCGATCTCGCGGGGGTAGACGTTCTCGCCACCGCGGATGATCATGTCCTTGATGCGGCCGACGATCTCCACATAGCCGTCCTCGCGCATCACCGCGAGGTCGCCGGTGTGCATCCAGCGGCCGGGGTCGACGGCTTCGGCGGTCTTCTCCGGCTCGTCCCAGTAGCCGAGCATCACGCTGTAGCCACGGGTGCACAGTTCGCCCGGTTCGCCGCGCGGCAGCGTGATGCCGCCGACCGGGTCGACCACCTTCACCTCGATGTGCGGCAGGACCCGTCCGACGGTGCCGGTGCGGTGTTCGAGGTCGTCGTCCATCCGGGTCTGCAGGGCCACCGGGGAGGTCTCGGTCATGCCGTAGCCGATGGACACCTCCCGCATGTGCATCTCGGCGACGACCCGCTTCATCACCTCGACCGGGCAGGGCGAGCCCGCCATGATGCCGGTGCGCAGGGAGGACAGGTCGTACGTCGCGAAGCCGGGCAGGTTCAGTTCCGCGATGAACATGGTGGGGACGCCGTACAGGGACGTGCACCGCTCCCGCTGCACGGCCTCCAGCGTGGCCGCCGGGTCGAACGACGGGGCCGGGATGACGATGCACGCGCCGTGCGAGGTGGCCCCCAGGTTCCCCATGACCATGCCGAAGCAGTGGTAGAAGGGCACGGGCAGGCAGACCCGGTCCTGCTCGGTGTAGCCGACGGTGCGGCCCACCCAGTAACCGTTGTTGAGGATGTTGTGGTGCGAGAGCGTCGCGCCCTTGGGGAAGCCGGTGGTGCCCGAGGTGTACTGGATGTTGACCGGGTCGTCGCAGCTCAACTCGGCCGCGGCGGCGGCCAGTCGCTCCGCGGGCACGGCGGCCGCACCCGCCGTCAGCGCGTCCCAGGACGGATCGCCGATGTACACCGTCTCCCGCAGCTCCGGGCACTTCTCGCGGACCTGGTTGACCAGCGCGCGGTAGTCGCTGCTCTTGTGCTCCTGCGAGGCGACGAGCACCGAGATCCCCGCCTGCTTCAGCACGTACTCCAACTCGTGTGCGCGATAGGCGGGGTTGATGTTCACCATGATCGCGCCGATCCGGGCGGTCGCGTACTGGACGAGCACCCACTCGGGGCAGTTGATCGCCCAGATGCCGACGCGGTCGCCCTTGAGCACGCCCTTGGCGAGCAGTCCGCGCGCCACCTCGTCGACCGCGGCGCCGAACTCGGCGTACGTCCAGCGGCGTCCGGAGGGCACGTCCACGAGGGCTTCGCGCTCCGGGTGCGCGGCGATCGCCCGGTCCAGGTTGGCGCCGATCGTGTCGCCCAGCAGGGGTGTGGTGCTCGTGCCGTGGGCGTAGGACAGTTCTGTCACCGGAAGTCCTCCTCGCGGTACTCGGCGGCGGATCCCGCGGCCGTGGCCTCACGCAGTTCGATCCGGCGGATCTTGCCGGAGACGGTCTTGGGGAGCTCGCCGAACTCCAGGCGGCGGATGCGCTTGTAGGGGGCGAGGACGGTACGGGAGTGCTCGAAGAGCACCTTGGCCGTGTCGGGACCGGGCTCGTACCCCGCCGCGAGGACGATGTACGCCTTCGGGACGGCCAGCCGCAGCTCGTCGGGGGCGGGGACCACGGCGGCCTCCGCGACCGCCTCGTGCTCCAGCAGGGCGCTCTCCAGCTCGAACGGCGAGATCTTGTAGTCGCTGGCTTTGAACACGTCATCGGCGCGGCCCACGTACGTGATGTAACCGTCCTCGTCCCGGGAGCCGATGTCCCCGGTGCGGTAGTAGCCGCCGGCCATCGCCTCCGCCGTGCGGTCGCCGTCCCCGTGGTAGCCGGTCATCAGGCCGACCGGGCGGTCCGACAGGTCGAGCGAGATCTCGCCCTCCGCCGCTCCCGGCGCGCCGGTCACCGGGTCGAGCAGTTCGACGCGGAAGCCGGGGCAGGGCCGCCCCATGGAGCCCGTCTTGAGCTTCTGCCCGGGGCTGTTGGAGACCTGGACGGCCGTCTCGGTCTGTCCGAAGCCGTCCCGGATGGTGACACCCCAGGAGCGCCGGACCTGCTCGATGACCTCGGGGTTCAACGGTTCCCCCGCGGCGACGGCCTCGCGGGGCGGCGTCCGCAGCTGGGTCAGGTCGGCCTGGATGAGCATCCGCCACACCGTGGGCGGGGCGCAGAAGGTGGTGACGCCCGCCCGGTCCATCTCCGTCATCAGCCGGCCCGCGTCGAAGCGCGTGTAGTTGTGGATGAACACGGTCGCCTCCGCGTTCCACGGCGCGAAGAGGTTCGACCACGCGTGCTTGGCCCAGCCGGGCGAGGAGATGTTGAGGTGCACGTCGCCGGGCTTGAGCCCGATCCAGTACATGGTCGCGAGGTGTCCGACCGGGTAGGAGACGTGGGTGTGCTCGACCAGCTTGGGGCGGGCGGTGGTACCCGAGGTGAAGTAGAGCATCAGCGGGTCGTCCGCGAGGGTGGGACCGTCGGGTTCGAAGGCCGCGTCCGCCGTGTACGCCTCCTCGTACGGGAGCCAGCCGGGGCGGGCGCCGCCGACCGCGATCCGGGTGTAGCGGCCCGGCACGTCGTCGAACTTCTCCGCGTCGTCGGAGCGGACGACGACGTGCCGCACCCGGCCCCGCTCGACCCGGTCACGCAGGTCGGCGGCGCCGAGCAGCGGGGTGGCCGGGATGACCACGGCCCGCAGCTTCATCGCGGCGAGCGCCGTCTCCCACAGTTCGACCTGGTTGCCGAGCATGACGAGGACACGGTCCTCGGCGCCCACGCCCTGCGCGCGCAGCCAGTTGGCGACCCGGTCCGAGCGCTCGGACATCGCGGCGAAGGAGACCTCGGTGCGGTCGCCGTCCTCCTCCACGATGTGCAGGGCGGTCCGGTCGTTGCCGCGTGCGACGACGTCGAACCAGTCGAGCGCCCAGTTGAAGTGCTCCGGGCGGGGCCAGCGGAAACCCTCGTAGGCCGTGAGGTAGTCCTCGCGGTGCTCCAGCAGGAAGTCCCGCGCGGCGCGGAACTCGTCCGTCGCGCCCGTCGTCGCCGTCATGTGTCCTCCTCGTTGCCGGACCGCCGCCTAACATCGTGTATTCCGTGATGCAGGTCTCACCACCCCCGGACGGGGGGTGCGCCGCGAAGAGGGGGCGAACAGGTGGCAGCAGACGCAGCCGAGGCAGTGGAGATGCGTGGTGCGCTGGTGCGGCTGCGCCGCGCGACGGGGCTGCCGGTCGCCTTCGGCGGCCTGGTCGATCCCGGGCGCCGGCACGTGCGCATCAGCGAACTCAGCGGCACCGCGACGGCCGCGCTCAGCGCGCTCGCCGTCTCCTCGGGGAACGGACTGGGCGGCAAGGCGGTGGCCCTGGCCCGGCCCTGCGCGGTGACCGACTACTCGACCTCGCGGCAGATCAGCCACGAGTACGACGTGGCCGTCGCCACCGAGGGGCTGTGCTCCGTCCTCGCGGTGCCCGTCGTCGTACGCCGGCGGGTGCGCGGTGTGCTGTACGGCGCCCTGCGGACGGCTCAGCCCCTGGGCGACCGCACGCTCGGCGCGGCGGTCGCGGCGGCCCGGGACGTGGAGCAGGCGCTGGTCGTACGGGACGAGGCGCGGGACCTGCTCGCCGTCGCGCGCAGGCAGGAGCCGTCGGTGACGGACGGTGCATGGGAAGAGGTCCGAGAGGCCCACGGGGCGCTGCGCGCGATGGCTCCGCGGATCGCCGACCCGGCGCTGCGGGACGAACTCCTCGCCGTCTGCGGGCGGCTGGCCGACGCGGCGGCGCCGTCCGTGCCGGTGCGGGAGGCGGGGCGCACGGCGCGGGAGGTGGGTCTCGCGCCCCGCGAGCTGGACGTCCTCGCCTGTGTCGCGACGGGGGCCACCAACGCGGTCGCCGCGCAGCGCCTCGGGCTGCGTCCGGAGACGGTGAAGGGGTATCTGCGCGCGGCGATGCGGAAGCTGGGCGCGCACACCCGTCTGGAGGCGGTGGTCGCGGCGCGCCGGGCGGGGTTGCTTCCCTAGCCGCGCGGTGGCCTGCGGGGTCCGCCCGTGGTGCGGAGTGATCTGCGGGGTCCGTCCGTACGGGGCGGGGTGACCTGCCGGGTCCGCCCGTACGGGGCGGGGTGACCTGCCGGGTCCGCCCGTACGGGGCGGGGTGACCTGCCGGGTCCGCCCGCCATGCGGAGTGGCCTGCCGGGTCCGCCCGTACGGGGCAGGCCGGGGCTTCTTCCCCGCGCGGCGGACGGGTCACCTCCCGCGGGCGGTGCTCCCGCCGGCGAGGGGCGGCTGTCGCGCGTGAGTCGCGGGGCTCCGCACGAACCAGAAGAGGGATGCGGGGCTCCGCACGAACCGGCGGGGGTGTGGTGCTCCTGCGCGCGAGCCGCGTGCGACCCACGGAGCTGCGCCCGTGCGCAGGTTGCGGTGGTGCGCCCGTGCGCGATCCCGGCGCGCCCGGCGGGGTTTCCTCGGCCCGCGCACGGGCAGGCGTCCGCCCGTGCGCGACAGATGGGACCACCCCGCAGCGCGGGACCGCTCCCGTGGCGCGAACAGGGCCTGTCCGGGCCCGGGAGAGCCTCCGGCGGCACCGGACGGAAGGGGGCCGCGACGCGGAGAAGGCCCCGGCCGGCGGGCGGGAGCGCTCCCCTTCTGCGGCTGTCCATTCAGTCCGCTCGGCACTGAAATCAGTTATGCGGCAGGCTTGTTATTTCCCTCACCATGTCGACAGTCCGAAATTCAAAGAGTCGTTGCCTAATATTGGCCCGGACACGACACACGAGGGGAGCGGTGACCGTGCGAGGGGACCTCAACGAACCTGCCAGACCCCGCCCCGACCTGGTCATCGGCCGGGAGGAACTCTTCACCGAGGCGCGTGCGCAACTCTCCGGCGGTGGCAGTGTGCTGGTGCACGGCCCCGCGGGAATAGGAAAGTCGACCGTCCTGCGGTCATTGGCCGCGGAATGCGCCGAAACGGCACGGACCGTGTTGAGGTGCTCCGCCACCGAGTCCGAATCCCATCTCCCGTTCCTCGCGCTCGCCGACCTCTTCGGCCTGGTCGTCGACGAGGTCTCGGACGGGCTCCCCGCGCCGCAGCGCACGGCCCTGGAGTCCGCCCTCACCGGCCGCGGCGAGTCCACCCTCCAGCGCGACGGTCTGGCGCTGCGGCTCGCCGTGCTGTCCGTGCTCCGCGCCCTGGCCGCCCGGGGCCCCGTGCTGATCGTCGCCGACGACCTCCAGTGGCTCGACCCGGCCAGTGCCGAACTGCTCGGATTCGCCGCCCGCCGCCTGGGCGGTGTGCCCGTACGGATGCTGTGCGCCGTACGCACCGAGACCGAGTCGCAGGAACTGCAGACGGACCGCTATCTACGCGCGTCTCCTCCGGACACCCTCGCCCTGCGGATCAACCCGCTCACCCGCGCCCATGTGGCCCGGCTCCTCGACCGGCGCGGTCACACCGGCCTGACCCGCTCGACCGTGCGGGACATCCACCGCACCAGTGGCGGCAACCCTCTCTTCGCACTCGAACTGGGTCGCGCCCTCGCCGAGTCCCGTACCCCGCCGAGTCCGGGCGAGCCCCTGCCCGTGCCGACGTCCCTGCGGGCGCTCGTCCTCAGTCGGCTGGACATGCTGTCCGCGGAGGCCCGTCGCACCCTGCTCGTGGCGAGCGCGGGGGCCCGGCCGACCCTGGCGCTGCTGCACGCGGCGGGCCGTGCGAACGCCGAGGCCGACACCGCGTCGGCGGCGGCGCTCGGACTGCTCGCCACGGAACGCGAGACACCGGGCATCCGGTTCGCGCACCCCTTGGTGTCCGCCGCGCTGTACGCGGAGGCGAGCGCCCAGGAGCGGCGGGCCGCGCACACCGCCCTGTCCACGGCCGCCTCCGACCCCATCGAACGCGCCCGGCACCTCGCCCTGGCGACCACCGGGACGGACCCGGGCGTCGCCGCCCGGCTCGGTGACGCCGCGGCCGCCGCCCGGGACCGGGGCGCGCCCTCCGTCGCCGCGGGCCTCGGACTGCTGGCCGCCCGGCACACCCCGCCCGATGCCGTGCCCGGCCCCGACCAGCGCCGCCTCCAGGCCGCGGAGGACGCGCTGACCGCCGGAGAGACGGATCTCGCGCGGGACATCGCGCGTGAGGTGCTGTCCCACGCCACCGGGCCCGCGGACCGGGTACGGGCCTGGATCGTCGTCATCGACGCGGCGGGGCAGGCCATGGCGGAGGTCGACGCGGTCTTCCCGCAGGCGCTCGCGGACGCGGGCGAGGACCCCGGGCTGCTCGCCCTGGTCCGCTACCAACTGGCCTGGCGGGCCCTGCTCGTGGAGGGCGAGATGGCCAAGGGCCGCGAGGAGGCGGCGAGTGCGGCGCGGCTCGCGGCGCGCGCCGGTGACCGGCGCACCGAGCTCCTGGCGCTGGGCTTCCAGGCGCAGATGGAGACCCTGATGGGCCACCCCGGCGCCCCGGGGACCATCCAGCGGGCGATGCGCGAGCCGCAGGACCCGCGGGTGGCCTGCGACCACAACGGCGCGGGTGCCGCCCGCTTCCGCTGGCTGATCATGGGCGACCGGCTGGCCGAGGCCCGTACGACGATCACCGCGCTGCTGCGCGAGGCGCAGCGCCGCGGGATGGTCGAGAGCGAGGTGCACTTCCTGCGCGGGCTCGCGGAGACCGAGCTGCGCGCCGGGCACTGCGGCCGGGCGCTGGACCTGGCCCGGGAAAGCCTGCGGCTCGCCCGTGACACCGGGATCGGGGAGGCGGCCACCGCCATGTTCACCTCGCTCGCCGAGGCGGCCGGCGGCGACGTGGACCGGGCGCTCGCGCTCGCCCGGGAGGCCGTGGACCGCGCCGAGGAGGACGGCGACCTGGTCTACCTCTCGCGCGCCCTGGGTGCTCTCGGGCACGCCCGGCTGGTCGCCGGTGACGCGGCCGGGGCCGTGCAGTCCCTGCGCCGGGTACGGGAGTTGGAGCGCAACCTCGGCGTCGTCGATCCCGCGCGCGGGCGCTGGCACGGCGACCTCGCCGAGGCACTCGTGCGCGTCGGTGAGGTCGTGGAGGCGCAGGACGTCATCGACGTGACCCGCGAGCGGGCACTGCGGCTGGAACGCGAGAGCGTGCTGGCGGTCCTGGACCGAGCCGAGGCCCTCGTCCGCGCCGCTCGTGGCGAACAGGGTCCCGCCGAACGGCAGTTGGCCTCCGCGCAGGACCGACTCGCCAAACTGGGCTACGGCCTGGAGGAGGCCCGCGCGGCGTACGCGCTCGCCGCCCTGCGCACCTTCCCGCAAGCCCTCGGCTTCGCGCGGGCGGCTGGGACCGCTGTCCCCGGGCCCACCTCGTACGACGAGGCGGCCCGGCTCTTCCGTCGCTGCCGGGCCCTCCCCTGGCTCCGCCAGGTCGAGGCGGCGTCCGCCGCGGGTGCTCCCGCGCCGCCGCTCGCGCCCGCGGCTCTGGACACCCTCGCGGCGACCGAGCGGCAGGTCGCCGCGCTCGTCATGGAGGGCGCCACCAACCGCGAGATCGCCGGGCGGCTCTTCATCAGCGTCAAGACGGTCGAGGCGACCCTCACCCGGGTGTACCGCAAGCTCGGCATCCGTTCCCGGGTCGACATCGTGCGCCTGGCGGCGGAGCGCAGACCGGGCTGACGCGCCGCCCCGCCGAACGAGGCCGGCCGGACGCCCGGTACACCGGGCACACCCGGCCGGAGGACACCGGCCGACCGGAACTGCGGCCGCCCCGAGAACCCGGCCGAGCGGAACACCGGGCGAGCGAGGCCCGGCCCGGCGGCCGGCCCCCGCTCCGCGCGCGCCCGGCACGGCGGAGTACCGGCGAGCGGTGCACCAGCTGACCGTAGGCCCCTGCCGCGCAGAGCGCCTGACGACTCGGCGCCCGGCCTGACGATCGGCCACGTCGAACCCGGAACCCACGGCCCCACCAGCTCCCGACGGCCGGGCCGCGTCGAACCCCCGACCCACAACCCCACCCAGCTCCCGACAGCCGGGCCTCGTTCGAGCTCCGGGTGCTCGGAGAACCGACCGAGCCGGCACCCGGCTGGGCGGACGACCGGTGGGGCGGCGCACCGGCCGGACGGAAGGCCCGGACGGGCGGAGCGCCCGGCCGGTTCGGGAGCCCTCGGCAGCGGAGGGCCGGCCAGGGCGGGAGCCCGCCGCAGCGGAGGGCCGGCGAGGTCGGGAGCGGGCCGCGGCACGCGGTGGCCGGGCCCGCGCGCACTACCCGTTCGGCCGAACCCTGCCCCGCGCACGACCCGTTCGGCCGAACGGGCCCGAGGAGCAGGTCCGTTCGGCCGAACGGGCGTACCGGAAGCGCCCTTTGCATCCGAACGGAGCAGCGCGGGCGCCCCGTTCGGCGCAACGGCGCGGGACGGCGGAGCGTTCGGCCGAACGGCCGAACGGCGGCCGAGCCCCGTCGCAGGACCGAACGGGCGGCACAGCACGCCAAACCCCACCCCGCCCGTCCAAGGGTTTTCCCTCCCCCAATCCCCCTAGGGGGTTCCCTCATTGGGCAGCGGCGGCATCCGCTTCTAGCGTGATCCACGTGCCGCTCGCTCGGGCACACGGCTCCCCAGCCAGGGGCGTCGTGCACCACCCCCCACCCGCGCGTCCCCCCACCGGCAAACCTCCGAGGAGACCCATGTTCGGGCTCAACCGCGCCAAGAAGACAGCCGCCGTCTGCGCGGCGACCGCTGCCGCCGCCACGACCGCCCTGCTCGGTGCCCCCTCCGCCGTGGCCCTCCCGCAGCCGATCGTCGGCGGCACGGCGACCACGACGACCGCGTACCCGTTCATGATGCAGATCACGGACGCCTCCCAGAAGCAGTTCTGCGGGGGCACCCTGGTCGCCGCCGACAAGGTCGTCACCGCCGCCCACTGCATGGTCGGCGAGACCACGGGCAGCATCCGCGTCGTCGGCGGCAGAACCTATCTGAACGGCACGAACGGCACCGTCAGCAAGGTCAGCAAGATCTGGATCAACCCCGACTACACGGACGCCTCCAACGGCGACGACGTGGCCGTACTGACCCTGTCCACGTCGATGCCGTACGCCACCGCGAAGTACGTCTCCTCCTCGGACACCGGCGTGTACGCGACCGGCGCCACCGCCCGCGTCATCGGCTGGGGCACCACCTCCGAGAGCGGCGCCTCCTCCAACCAGCTGCGCACGGCGACCGTGCCGACCGTGTCCGACTCCAGCTGCGCGAGCTCGTACGGCTCGGACTTCGTGGCCTCGGACATGGTCTGCGCCGGGTACACCTCGGGCGGTGTCGACACCTGCCAGGGCGACAGCGGCGGCCCGCTGCTCATCGGCGGCGTCCTGGCGGGCATCACCTCGTGGGGCGAGGGATGCGCGGAGGCCGGCTACCCGGGCGTCTACACCCGTCTGACCACGTTCTCCGGCCTGGTGACCGCACAGGTCAACTCCTAGCCGGCGCCCACCCCGGCCGTCGGGCCGGCCACGAATTCCTGAGGCATTCCTCAGGTGAGAGCCAGGGGGCGCTGCGAGCCTCCACGAGCGGTCCGCAGCGCCTCCTGTCCAACCCCTCCGCCTGCCGGCGGTCAGCTTCCCCGCGGTACCCCGACTGACCGCCGGCACCTCGTGGATCCACACCCGCACCGGCTCGGCCGGGATCCGGTACGCGTCGACGAAGGCGCCGTCCCCCGGACCGCATGCCTCGCCGAGCACCGCCTGTTTGAATGGGGCCCGTTGGGGGTGATGGACATGGTGTCCACGGACCGTTTCCTGGCCTTCGCCGCGATGTCGCTGCTGGTGATCGTGATTCCCGGACCCAGCGTGCTGTTCGTCATCGGGCGGGCACTCGCGCACGGCCGGCGCACCGCGGTGGCGACGGCGCTCGGCAACGTCGTCGGCTCGTATCTGCTGGTCGTGGCCGTCGCCTTCGGCATCGGGTCGCTGGTGGAGCGTTCGGTGACGGTGTACCTCGCCGTGAAGCTGGCCGGCGCCGCCTATCTCGTGTTCCTGGGCGTGCAGGCGTTCCGGCACCGCAAGGAGATGAAGGCCTCCACGATCCGGACGGACGCCGCGGCTCCGCCCCGTGGCGACCTCCGCACGCTCCTGGACGGCGCGCTGGTGGGGGTCACCAACCCCAAGGGCATCGTCTTCTTCGCCGCGGTGCTCCCCCAGTTCGTCGACCACGCGGCGGGGCACGTGCCGTTGCAGATGCTGCTGCTCGGCCTGGTCCCCATCTCGATCGGCCTGGTCACGGACACGCTGTGGGGCCTGACCGCGTCGGCGGCCCGCGCCTGGTTCGCCCGCTCCGACCGCCGCCTCTCCCTGATCGGCGGCGCGGGCGGCTTCACGATGATCGGGCTCGGCGTGACGGTGGCGGTGACGGGCCGCGCGGACTGACTCCCGGGCTCGCCCAGGGAGTCAGGCCCGTACGACGGTCCCGAACCGGATGTCGTACGTCTTCCCCGGCTCCCCCTCGTGCAGGACGCCGAGCATCCGCTGCCCCTCCTCGGTCACCTCGGCGCGCTGCGCCCTGGTCAGGGTGCCGAACGGCTCGATGACGAGGGCGTCCTCCGTCAGCTTCCACACCCCTGCCAGGAAGCCGTCGACGAGCAGGGTGCAGTACGCCTGGTTGCCCTGCCAGGAGCGCCCCTTGAGGTCGGCGGGCACCACCCGGGTGCGGTCGGCGTGGGACAGCAGCAGATTGTCGAACTCGGGCAGGAACCGCGGCGGGGCGGGGGTGTCCGCGTCCGGGCGGGGCGCGTCGGGGAGGTCGAAGAGTTCGACGCCGTGTTCGTCGCGGAAGACGAGCAGCCGGGGCCGGAGCCGTTCGAAGACCTCGCGCAGGCGGGTCAGGCCGGCCCAGGTCTGCATGTCCTTGACCGAGGCGGGGCCGAAGGCGCGGAGATAGCGCAGGACGGCCTCGTCGGGAGCCGGGGCCGGTTCGGCGGGGCGGCCCAGCCAGTGTTCGGCGGTCGTGAGCGCGACCTGTCCGCTCTGCCCCCACAGGCCGCGCGGGGTGACCTGGACGAGCGGCAGCCGGCAGCGGGCGGCGACCGACAGCGCGAAGGGATCGGCGTCCGGCCAGTCGGCCAGCAGCGCCTCACGCAGCTGCTTCATGGTGCGCGGCTCCGCCTCCACCAGTTCACGGGCGACCGCGGCGAGCCGGTCCAGGTCGACGCCGGTCAGCCCCTTGCGGAAGGTGACGAGCTCGCGGTCGCGGGCGGCCTGCACGAGGGGGCGCAGGGTGAGGGCGTCGGCGGCGGTGTGGATGGTGGAGCGCAGAGTGACGATGCGGACGACCTCCCGGTCGGCCATGAGCCGGGACAGCGCGTGCGGCGCGAATCCTTCGAGGCGGGCGGCGAGCGCGTAGTACGGCGGCTTCACGTTCTGCGCCTGGAGACCGAGCAGGTGCTCGACGGCGGCCTTCGCGGACAGCGGGGACCGGCGGAGCAGGAGCTGGCGGTCGAGGGTCGCGCGGTTGAGCGCGCGGGTGCCGAGCACGGGGGCCGTCGTGGTCGTCTTCGTCATGCTCCGCACGCTAACCCCACTTGCGGACAACCCTTGTCCTCAATTCTCACCGGATCCCCGAGGGAGCGGGCACCCCAGGACGTTTGCCCCGTATATCCTGCTCCGTGATCACACAGACGCGCGTTCGACGGAGGAGGCAGCCGCGATGTCCGACCGGCGTGCCCGCCCGACCTCGAAGAACGGCCGCGACGCGGGCGATGCCGTGGACGCCCGGGGCGGGAAGGACACCCGGATGTCCGCCTGGCGGCGCGCCCTGAACCCGCCCGCCGCACCGCCCCCGTCGTCCTCCGCACCCCGCTCCGAAGCGCCGGTGCCGGATCCCGCCGACATGGGCAGCGTCGTGCAGGCGGCGCTGTACCGCGACGGCGTCCGCGTCTCGACGCCCGCGTCGCTGGCCGACACCTTCCGTGAGCTGCGCGAGCAGCCGGCCGGGATGGCGTGGATCGGCCTGGCCCGTCCCACCGAGTCGGAACTCCTGTCACTGGCGGCGGAGTTCGACCTGCATCCGCTGGCCGTCGAGGACGCGATGGAGGCCCATCAGCGTCCGAAGCTGGAGCGCTACGGCGAGACCCTCTTCGTCGTGCTGCGCGCGGCGCGGTATCTGGACGCGCCCGAGGAGGTCGACTTCGGCGAGCTGCACGTGTTCGTGGGGCCCGACTTCGTGATCACGGTCCGGCACGAGGCGGCGCCGGACCTCTCCGCGGTGCGCCGCCGTATGGAGGACACCCCGGAGCTGCTGAAACTCGGCCCGGAGGCCGTGCTGTACGCGATCCTCGACTCCGTCGTCGACGGGTACGTGCCGGTGGTCGCCGGCGTCCAGAACGACATCGACGAGATCGAGACCGAGGTGTTCCGCGGCGACCCGGAGGTCTCCCGCCGCATCTACGAACTCTCCCGCGAGATGGTGGAGTTCCAGCGCGCCACCCGCCCGCTGGTCGGCATGCTGCACGGCCTGATGGCGGGCTTCGCCAAGTACGGCACCGACGAGGAGCTCCAGCGCTACCTCCGTGACGTCGCCGACCACGTCACCCACACCAGCGAGCGGGTCGACGGCTTCCGCCAGGCCCTCACCGACATCCTCACCGTCAACGCCACCCTGGTGACCCAGCAGCAGAACGCCGAGATGCGCGCGCTGGCGGAGGCGGGCTTCGAGCAGAACGAGGAGATCAAGAAGATCTCGGCCTGGGCGGCCATCCTCTTCGCACCGACCCTCGTGGGCACGATCTACGGCATGAACTTCCAGAGCATGCCGGAACTGCACTGGGGTTTCGGGTACCCGTTCGCGATCGGCCTGATGGGCGTGGTGTGCGTGAGCCTGTACGTCATCTTCAAGCGGCGCGACTGGCTCTGAGGGCTGTCCCGTGCTCCCCGGCGGGCGCACGACGACAGCTACGGCACCTCGCCGCGTTGGAGGGCCGCCCGAATACGCCCCGTATGAGGACGGCCGCCCCCTGCCTTCGGCGGGGGGACCCCCACCGCCTTGCGATGCACCGCATCCGACGCCGCGCGCCGATCCACCAGGGAGCACGGGACACCCTCAGGGCTGTCCGGGACCGGCCTCGGCGGGAGAGCCGGGGCGTCCGTCCGGTGCCCGCGGCCGGGTGCGTATGCTCGCCGCCGTGTCCGCACGACCAGGAGGAGCACGGTGTTCGAGTACGAGAAGGACGGCGCGGCGATCTACCGCGAGTCCTTTGCCACCATCCGCGCCGAGGCGGACCTCGCGGGACTGCCCGCCGACGTCTCCCGGGTCGCGGTGCGGATGATCCACGCCTGCGGGATGGTCGACCTCGTCGGTGACATCGCGTACTCGGCCGGTGTGGTGGCCCGCGCCCGTGAGGCCCTGCGCTCGGGAGCGCCCGTTCTCTGCGACGTGTCCATGGTCGCCAGCGGGGTGACCCGCAAGCGGCTGCCCGCCGGCAACGACGTGATCTGCACCCTCTCCGACCCTGCCGTGCCGGACCTGGCCGCGAAACTGGGCACCACGCGCAGCGCCGCGGCACTGGAGCTGTGGCGGGACCGGCTGGAGGGTGCCGTCGTCGCGGTCGGCAACGCGCCCACCGCGCTGTTCCGGCTGCTGGAGATGATCGAGGAGGGTGCGCCCCGTCCGGCCGCCGTCATCGGCGTGCCCGTGGGCTTCGTCGGCGCCGCCGAGTCGAAGGACGCGCTCGCCGCGCACCCCTCCGCCCTGGAGTACCTGGTCGTCCGGGGCCGTCGCGGCGGCAGCGCCATCGCGGCCGCCGCCCTCAACGCGATCGCGAGCGAGGAGGAGTAGCGGGCCGCGGGCCCGCGGCGGGGCGGCCGACACGGCGGGCCGCGGAGCTCCACCCGCGCACCGCACGGCTGCGGTCGGCGTCCGTGCGTGAGAAGCCGGGGCCGGTCAGCGGCCGTGTGTGAGGAGCCAGTGGGCGGCCTCGTCCGGGCCCGCGGCGCAGCGGACGCCCTCCGGCAGCGGCGGGCGCCGTACGACGACCACCGGTAGGCCCGCCTCGCGTGCCGCGCGCAGCTTCGCGGCCGTGGCCGCGCCACCGCTGTCCTTGGTGACCAGGACGTCGATCCGGTGCCGGCGCAGCAGCTCGCGCTCCCCTTCGAGCGTGAACGGGCCGCGGTCCAGGACGACTTCCATGTGCCGGGGGTGCGGGGCCTCGGGCGCGTCCACCGAGCGGACGAGGAACCGGATCGCGTCGAGGTGGGCGAAGGCGGCCAGCCCCGTCCGGCCCGTGGTGAGGAACACCCGCCGCCCCAGCGCGGGCAGCAGCCCCGCCGCCTCGGCGAGCGATCCCGCCTCGTGCCAGTCGTCGCCCTCTTCGGGGACCCAGCCGGGCCGGCGCACGGCGAGCAGCGGGACGCCGGCGCCGGCCGCGGCCTCGGCCGCGTGGGCGCTGATGGTCCGGGCGAAGGGGTGGGTGGCGTCGACGAGCGCGTCGACCCGGTGCGCGCGCAGCCACACGGCCAGTGCCCCCGCCCCGCCGAAACCGCCCACGCGCACCTCGCCCGGTGGCAGCCGGGGCGCGGACACCCGCCCGGCCAGGGAGGTGGTCACCCGCAGCTCCGGAGCCCGGCCCTTCAGGGTCTCGGCCAGGCGGCGGGCCTCGTTCGTCCCCCCGAGAATCAGTACGTGCACGGTGCTTCAGTTCCCTTCTGCGTCTGCCCGATTCTCCGCGTCCTGCCCGGCCACGGTCCGCAGAAGGGCCCCGAGGCGCTCCACGGCCGACGGGTTGCGCGGGCTTTCGACGAGGTCGGCGTAGTCGAGCACGAAGATCCTGCGGTGCTTGACGGCGGCCACCCCGCGCAGCGGTGCGTAGGACAGGAGGAACTTCCTCTTCTGTTCGGCACTGACGTCCCCGTAGTCGCAGATCAGGATGGTGTCCGGGTTCCGCTCGACGACGCTCTCCCAGCCGACGGTGGTCCACGAGTCCAGCACGTCGTGCATGAGGTTGACGCCGCCGGCCTCGCTGATGATCTGGTCGGGGGCGGCGTAGCGGCCGGAGGTGAAGGGCTGGTCCTGGCCGCTGTCGTAGAGGAAGACCGTGGGCCGGTCGGCCGGCGCCTGCGCGCGGACCTCGGCGATCCGCTTCCTGAAGCCGGCGATCAGCTTCGCCGCCCGCCGTTCGACGCCGAACAGCCGGCCGAGGTTGGTGAGGTCGGTGTACAGGGCGTCCAGGGGCGACATGATGCCGCGCGAGGTCTTCGTCCGGCCGTTGCGGCACGACTCGGTGAGGACGTACGAGGGGACGCCGAGCTTCTTCAGCGCGTCGGGGGTGAAGCCGCCGTCCTCACGGAAGCCGTAGTTCCAGCCGGCGAGGACGAGGTCGGCGCGGGCGTCGAGGACGTTCTCCTTGGTCAGCTCGTCCTTCGACAGCCAGGACACCTTGTCGTAGCCGTCCTTCCACGGCACGGCGGTCAGGTCGCCCTTGTCGTCGGGCATCGCGAACCCGGCCATGCGGTCCTCCAGGCCGAGGGCGAACATCAGCTCGGTGATGCCGACGTCGTTGGTGACGACGCGCTCGGGGACCGTGTCGTAGGTGACCTTCCGGCCGCAGTTGGTGAGGGTGACCGCCGCGGGGCCCGCGTCCCCCTTCCGGGACGGCTCGACCGTCGCGCCACAGCCGGTGGCGGTGACGGCGAGGCAGACGGCGGCGACGAGCAGCTTGCGCATGGATGTCCTCAGTCGGTGGTCGGGAGCAGGTCGAACAGGAGCTGGACGGCGCCGGTCACGGGATGCCGCACGGGGTGCCCGCGGACCCCGAACACGTCGGCGAGCAGGTCCGGCCGGAGCACGTCCTGCGGCGGCCCGGAGGCGACGGCCCGGCCGTCCGCGATCACGTAGAGCAGGTCGCAGTGCGCGGCGGCCAGGTTGAGGTCGTGCAGCGCGGCCAGCACGGACAGGCCGCTCGCGCGGACGAGGGACAGCACGTCCAACTGGTGGGCGATGTCGAGGTGGTTGGTGGGTTCGTCGAGGACGAGCACCCTGGGCTGCTGGGCGAGTGCACGGGCGATGAGGACGCGCTGCTTCTCTCCGCCGGACAGGGTGAGGAAGCCGCGGCCGGCGAGGTGGGCGACGCCGGTGCGTTCCATGGCGCCGGCGCAGATCTCGCGGTCGTGCGCCGCGGTGCGGTCGCGGTGCGGGAGGCGTCCCATCGCCACCACCTCGGCGACGGTGAAGTCGAACTCGGCCGACGACTCCTGGGGCAGGGCGGCGAGTCGGCGGGCCGCGGCGCGGGGCGGCAGGGCGTGCACGTCGTCCCCGTCGAGCCGGACCAGGCCGGCGGCGGGGCGCAGGGCCCGGTAGACACAGCGCAACAGCGTCGACTTGCCGCTGCCGTTGGGGCCGACGAGTCCGACGAACGCGCCGCTGTCCACGGCGAGCCGGATGTCGTCCACGATCCGCGTCCCGGCGGCCTCGACGGTCACGCCGTCCACGTCCAGCCGCATGGTCAGTGACCTCCGAACGCGTGGCCGGCGCGCCGCATCAGCAGCAGGAAGGCGGGCACCCCGACCACCGCGGTGATCACCCCGACGGGCAACTCGGCGGGTGCGAGCAGGAGTCGGGACAGCACGTCCGCCCAGACGAGCAGGACGGCGCCGGCGAGCGGGGCCACGGCGAGCACCCGTCGGTGATCGGCGCCGACCGCCATCCGTGCCAGGTGCGGCACCATCAGCCCGACGAAGCCGACGGCACCGCTGACCGCGACCACGGTGCCGGTGACGGCCGCCGTGACGAGGAACAGCTCCCTCCGCAGCCGCGCGGGCTGCACGCCGAGCGCCGCGGAGGTCTCGTCGCCCATGGCGAGCGCGTTGAGTGCCTCTGCGCGCAGCCGCAGCCACGCCCACCCGGCCGCGACGGTGACGGCGGCGAGCGGTATCCGGGCCCAGGTCGCGCCGCCGAGACTGCCCAGCAGCCACATCATGGCGGACCGTGCCGCCTCGCCCCGGGCCGCGCCGAACACCATGACGGTGGTGACGGCCTCGAAGCCGTACGCCAGTGCCGTCCCGGTGAGGATCAGCCGCAGCGGGGTGAGGCCGTGCGGGGAGCGTGCCACGGCGTACACGAGCGCCATGGCGGCGAGCGCCGAGCCGAAGGCGGACGCGGACAGCGCCCAGACGCCCAGTCCGGCGAAGGCGCCGAGCAGGATGACGGCGTTGGCGCCCACCGCCGCACCCGAGGAGATGCCCAGCACGAACGGGTCGGCGAGCGCGTTGCGGACCATGGCCTGCACCGCCACGCCCACGGTGGCGAGTCCCGCCCCGACGACGGCGCCGAGCAGGACACGCGGCAGACGGATCTCCCAGACGATGGTGTAGGGGGCGGCGTCCTCCGCGCGCACGGTTCCGCCGGTGGCGCCGGCCCAGAGGAACCGGAAGACCTCTCCCCAGCCGATGCCGGCGGCTCCGAGTCCCACCCCGCCCACGAGCGACACGAGCAGCAGGAGTCCCAGGGCACCGACCGTCGGCGGGACAGGTGTTCGGCCGGGGTGTCGGCGCACGGTCGGCGGTCCTTCGCCTCGGGCCGCCGGGCATCGAGCAGGAGTCGGCCCGGACGGCACACGCCGCCGCGCGGTCCCCTCTCGCAGTCCACGGCGAGCAGTCAACGGGTCGCGCCACCCTCGGGCGATCGGGCTCGCGCGACGGACCGTCCGGTCCGCGCGCACACCGTTGCGGGTCAGCGCCGGATTCTCACCGGACTTCCCCCGCGGGAGGCCAGGGGAGCCTAACAGAGGCCCCCGGCCGGCCCGGGGGCCGTTCCGGTCCGGGCCGCCCCGGCCGCGCGGGATCGGGCCACGGTGTCAGAGCCGTACGACGACCAGCGCGATGTCGTCGCGGGCGCCGCCGATGACGCCGAGGCGGCCGAGCAGTGCGTCGGCGAGGCGCTCGGGACCGAGCCTGCTGCAGGCGGCGAGGGAGTCGGTCAGACGACCGAGACCCACGTCGATGTCCTCGCCGCGGCGCTCGATGAGCCCGTCGGTGTACAGGACCAGGGTGTCGCCCGGGGTGTACAGGAGGCCGACCTGGGGGCGGGCCACGTGCGCGGGGCGGGCCCCCAGGGGCGGGTCGGTGGCGCCGTCCAGCAGTTGGAAGGTGCCGTCGCTGTGCAGCAGGACGGGCGGTGGGTGACCGGCGCTGCTGTACAGGATCCGGCGCCTGCGGGTGTCGATGAGCACCGACACCGCGGTGGTGATCAGCGCGCCCTCGACGGAGCGCGAGTACAGGCCCAGCACCTCCAGGGCCTTCGCGGGGCCGTCCACGGTACGGGTGGCGGCGCTCAGGGCGCTGCGGAGCATGCCCATGACGGTCGCCGCCTCCAGGCCGTGACCGACGACGTCGCCGACCGAGACGGAGAAGCGGCCGCCGGGCAGGTCCACGACGTCGTACCAGTCGCCGCACACGTTCAGGGAGCCCACGGCGGGGAGGTAGCGCACGGCGATGTCGGTGTGTCGGTCGAGGTCCGGGGAGTGCAGCATGGCCTCCTGGAGGGTGACGGCCACCTGGCGTTCGCGGGCGTGGGCCTGACGCAGTTCCTCGTTGAGGTGCTGGAGCTCCCGGGCGCGCGCGTACAGTTCCGCCTCGATCTCCTCGCCGGGCGTGCCCACGCTCTCCTCGCCGGGCCTGTTCGCGTCCCGGCCCTGCTGCCGGTCGTGTGAGCGGCGTTGCTTGACGAAGGCGGTGACGTCCTCCACCCGGTGGATGATCCAGGCCACCTTGCCGTCCGGGCTCAGGACGGGGGTGTTGATCGGGGACCACCAGCGTTCCTCGAACTCACCGGGCCGGAGCACGATCGGGATGTCGTACTTCTGCAGCGCCATGGTGTCCGGCTTGCCGGATTCCAGGACCCGGCGCAGGGAGGCGCCCAGATTGCGCACGCCGTCCGCGTCCGGGTCGGACGGGTTGTCGGGGAAGGCGTCGAAGATGTACTGGCCGAGCAGGTTCTCCCGGGTGCGGTCGGTCGCCTCCAGGTAGGCCCCGTTCACGTCGACGATCACCAAGTCGGGTCCCAGTACGAGATAGGGACTCGGCGTGGCCGCGAAAAGTGCCGCGTAGTCGATCTCAGGTGACGTCACGTGATTCCCACCGGTCCTAGTGACCCGCCTTCTCCTAATCTAGGAGCCCTCAGCCGGTCGCGCCCGGTCACGGGTGGGGGCCGAGCCACGGGGCTGGTGCTTGCGCACGGGGCGGGCCCGGACCGGCGGGCTTCCCCGCCGTGTCCCCCGCGCGTCGGGCTGCGCGCTGCGGGGCCCGCACCTGACCGCGTCCCCGGACCCGCGCCTCACCGCATCCCCGAACCCGTGCCTCACCGCCTTCCGCCGCCGTCGCCTCACGGCGCTCCGGGGTCCGCGACCCGATGCCCGGCGCAGATGGGCGGCCGGTGTCGAAACCTGTCCACAGCGTTGACGTGTCCTTGCCGAAAATCTATGGTCTGGTCGACCCTTCGCACGATGTACGGCATTTCGAACAACAGGACCGTCGACCGTCCTGCCCCGGCAGCCGGCCCCATCGAGACGAGGAACGCCCGCCATGACACCGCCCCTGTCCCGACGCTCACTGCTGCGCTCCGCGCTGGTCGCCACCGCGGCCCCAGGAATCGCGTACGCCGGCTCCGGTCCGGCGGCCTCCGCCGCGCTCCCCACGCCGCCCTCCTGGGCGGTCCGGCCCTTCCCGCTGAGCGAAGTCGCCCTCGGCGAGGGGGTGTTCGCCGCCAAACGTGCCCTCATGCTCGATCACGCCCGCGGCTACGACGTCGACCGTCTGCTCCAGGTGTTCCGCGCGAACGCCGGCCTCGCCACCCGCGGGGCGGTCGCGCCCGGTGGCTGGGAGGGCCTCGACGGCGAGGCGAACGGCAACCTCCGCGGCCACTACACCGGGCACTTCCTGACCATGCTCGCCCAGGCGTACGCGGGGACCGGCGACCGCGCCCACGCCGAGAAGATCGGCTCCATGGTCACCGCGCTCACCGAGGTGCGCGAGGCCCTGCGGCACGAGCCGCGCGTCCTCGGCGTCGCGGGCAGGTTCGGCACCGCCACCGAACATGTCCGGGGCTCCCACCAGTACGTCGACCTGCCCGCCGGAGTGCTCGGCGGCGCCCACGCGATCACCCTGTCGGCCTGGGTGCGGCCGGCCCACGACGCCGCCTGGGCCCGCGTCCTCGACTTCGGTGACGACACCACCCGCTACCTCTACCTCGCCGCCCGCAACGCGGACGGGGTCCCCCGGTTCGCCGTCACCACCACGGGCCCCGGCGGAGAACAGGGCCTCGACGGCACCGCCGCGCTGCCCCTGGACGAGTGGAGCCATCTCGCGGTCACGATCGCGGACGGCACCGGCACCCTCTACGTCGACGGCACCGCCGTCGCCCGCAACCCGGCGATGACCCTCACGCCGGCCGCCCTCGGCGCCCTGCGGAACAACTGGCTGGGCCGCTCGAACTTCTCCGCCGACCCGGTGTTCGCCGGCGCCTTCGACGAGGTCTACATATGGTCGCGGGCGCTGACCGCCGCCGAGATCGCGGCGCTGCAGGGCAGCCGGGCCGCGGACACCTCCGCCGGCCGCGGTGACCTGGCCGCGTACGCCTTCGACGAGAGAGCCGGTTCCACCGTCGCGGACGGCTCCGGCCGCGGGCTGGACGCCACCCTGCGCCGCACCTGGGGCGGGCCGAGCCATCCCGGGTTCCTCGCGGCGTACCCCGAGACGCAGTTCATCCTGCTGGAGTCGATGACGAGCGGCGACTACACCAAGGTGTGGGCGCCGTACTACACCGCCCACAAGATTCTGCGCGGACTGCTCGACGCCCATCTGCACACCGGCGACGAACGGGCCCTCGACCTCGCCTCCGGGATGTGCGACTGGATGTACTCCCGGCTGTCGCGGCTGCCCCGCACCACCCTCCAGCGGATGTGGGGCATCTTCTCCAGCGGCGAGTTCGGCGGCGTCGTCGAGGCGGTCTGCGACCTGCACTCCCTCACCGGCAAGGCCGAACACCTCGCGCTGGCCCGGCTGTTCGACCTCGACCGACTCATCGACGCGTGCGCGGCCGGCGACGACGTCCTCGACGGACTGCACGCCAACCAGCACATCCCGATCTTCACCGGACTGCTGCGGCTGTACGACGCGACGGGCGAGCGGCGCTACCTCGACGCCGCGACGAACTTCTGGGACATGGTCGTCCCGGGCCGGACGTACGCGATCGGCGGCACGAGCACCGGCGAGTTCTGGAAGGCCCACGGGGTGATCGCGGGCACGCTCGGTGCCACGACCGCCGAGACCTGCTGTGCGTACAACATGCTCAAGCTCAGCCGGATGCTCTTCTTCCACACGCGGGACGCGAAGTACATGGACCACTACGAACGGGCCCTGTACAACCAGGTGCTCGGTTCGAAGCAGGACAAGGGGGACGCGGAACGGCCGCTCGTCACCTACTTCATCGGTCTGGAGCCGGGCCACGTACGGGACTACACCCCCAAGCAGGGCACCACGTGCTGCGAGGGCACCGGCATGGAGAGCGCCACCAAGTACCAGGACTCGGTGTACTTCACGGAGGCGGACGGCAGCGCGCTCTACGTGAATCTGTACAGTCCGACGACGCTGACCTGGGCCGAGAAGGGCGTCACCGTCACCCAGACCACGGGATACCCGAGGGAGCAGGGCTCCACGCTCGTCGTCGGGGGCGGCCGCGCGGCGTTCGAGATGCGGCTGCGGGTGCCGGTGTGGGCGGGGGACGGGTTCCGGGTGACCGTCAACGGCCGTGCGGTCGACGGGACTCCCGTGCCCGGCAGCTACTTCGGCGTGTCCCGGACCTGGCGGCCGGGCGACACCGTCCGTGTCGTCGTCCCGTTCCGGGTGCGGGTGGAGAAGGCCCTGGACGACCCGTCCCTCCAGGCCCTCTTCCACGGGCCCGTCAACCTGGTCGCCCGGAGCACCGCCACCGGCCTGCTGCGGTTCGGGCTCTACCGCGACGCGGCCCTCTCCGGCGACCTGCTGCCCACGCTCACCCCCGTCACCGGGAGACCTCTGCACTACACGCTGGACGGCACGGAGTTCGCCCCGTTCTCCGAGGGGACCGAGGACCCGACGCACGTCTACTTCAGGCGCGCCGAACCCTCGGTGGTGTTCGGCGGCACCGACTCCGGCGTCGCCAACCCGGCCCGGGAGGACGGCACCACCCTGCTCGACGAGATCTGGGCGGCGGCGCCCTTCGACGGAAAGGGCGCGCTGGTGCGGCGGGTTCGGGAGACGGTGGACGCGTGGGTGTCGGCGGGGCTGCTCCTCGCGGGCGACGGCCGGAAGGTGGTGGACACGGCGCGCAACGCCTCCTACGCGCGGGGAGCCTGACCAGTGCTCCGCGTACGCCCGCCACGCCCGCCGGGACTGCGCGTGGGCCCCCACACGCCGCCGGGCCTCCGTGCACGTCCTCCCGCGCGGCCGGGGCGAGCCCCGCGGGCTACCAGGCCCGCAGGGGTTCGCCCGCCACCAGCCGGGAGGTGAAACCGTCCGGGCCCACCGCGGGTTCGCCGAGGAGTGTGACGCGGTGCATCACGCGGTCCGCGCCCAGCTGCGCGAAGTCGGTGGGTGCGAGGTGGCAGGTGGTGCGGTTGTCCCAGAAGGCCATGCTGCCGGGCTCCCAGCGGAAGCGGACCGTGTACTCGGCGCTGGTCAGATGCTCGAAGAGCAGGTCGAGCAGGCGGCGGCTCTCCAGTTCGGAGAAGCCGACGACGCGGGTGGTGGAGCCGGGGCTCACGAACAGCGCCCGCTCCCCCGTCTCGGGGTGGACGCGGACGACGGGATGGACGGCGACCTGCGGGTCGTCGCAGTACAGCTTGAGGATCTCGCGGTCGCGCGCGTCGGAGTGGCGCAGATGCACGCCGGTGAAGAAGGCGTGCTCGGCCTGGAGCGAGTCGACGAGGTCCCGCAGCGGCCGGGACAGACCTTCGTACGCGGCCACCGTGTTGGTCCACTGGGTGTCACCGCCGAACCCGGGTGTCCGCTCGGCGCGCAGGATGGAGGCGGCGGGCGGATTCACGGCCTGGGTGAGGTCGCTGTGCCAGCCGGCCAGCGGGGAGACCCACTTGCGGCGGTAGTGCTCCTCGAAGTCGCTGCCGTAACGCTCGGTGTCCGCCTTCGGGTCCACGGTGAGGATCTCCGGGAAGCCGTCGGGGGCGACGCCGTGCTTCTTCCCGGGCCGTCGGGTCGGTTCGCCGAAGAGCCGTCCGAAGGCGATGTGCCGGGCGTGCCCGATGTCGGGGCCGCGGAAGAAGACGACGCGGTGGGTGAGCACGGCCTGCCGGATCTCGGCGACCGTCGCGTCGTCCAGGTCGTCGCGCAGGTCGATCCCCGAGATCTCGGCGCCGATGTGGCCGGCGACCCGGCGCACGTCGATGCGGGTGGCGGGCGCGCCCGCTGTCGTGGACACGGTCATGATGCTGCCTTCCGTACGAGGGATGGAGGACCGCTCAGCCGACGTGGACCGCCCACTGCATCCACAACGGGAGCAGGAACAGGGCCGCGACCGAGCTCTTGATCACGAGGGCGGCGGACAGGTCGACGCCGATGTCGTAGCGCTGGGCGAAGAGGAACAGGTTCTGCGGGGCGGGCATCGCCGCGATCAGCACCAGGTAGCGCAGCCAGTCGCCGCCGACCCCGAAGACGGCGCCGCAGACCACCCACGCCATCAGGGGGAAGACGAGGCACTTGAAGCCGATCAGCGCGATCTCCTCCCGGGTGGTGCCCCGGATGCCGAGACCGCTGCCGCCCAGGTGCAGTCCGAGGGCGAACAGGGCCACCGGGGAGGCGCTGTCGCCGACGAACGAGAAGGCGTCCAGCGCCGCCTTCGGGACGTGCACCGGGAGCAGGTTGAGCAGGATCCCGGCGTTGCAGGCGAGGACGACGGGGGTGACGAGGGAGGCCCCGACGGCCCGCAGCGGTGTCCGCCCTCCCGGCGCCGCGGCCCGGCCGCCCGCCGGTCCGCCGAGTTCCATGACGGAGACGACGACGAGGGTCAGGACGCACACCTGGAACAGCAGGACCGGGAAGACGGGTGCCGCGTCGCCGAAGAGCGTGATGAACACCGGTACGGCGAAGTAGGCGGTGTTCACCTGCACCCCGGCCATGATCCGCAGCGCCACGCCCCGCGGGTCGCGGACACCGCGCAGGCCCGCGAGGGCACCGACGGCGAGGACCGCGAGGGCGGCCGTGGTCGCGTAGGCGAGGATGGCCCGCCAGTCGAACAGGGCGCCCAGATCGCTGCCGTAGATGTTGCCGAACAGATAGCAGGGGACCGCGAAGAGGAACGCGTAGTCGGCGAAGGCCCGCGAACTGTCCGCGGACACGGCCTTGCGGCGGGCGAGCAGCACTCCGCAGCCGAAGGCCAGCACCACCGGCACGAGTTTCTCCAGCGCCGTCAGCGACCCCATGCGCGGGCGGCCTCCCCCGCGGTGGTGAGGGCGCGGTAGCCGGTGACCATCCGCCGGACCAGGTCGTTCCGCCGCGGTTCGTAGGTGTGGTCGTCGATCCGCGACACGGGCAGCACCTCGCAGGCCGTGCCGCAGACGAACGCGCCGTCCGCCTCCCGTACGAAGTCGGGGCTCAGGTCCTCCACCGTGCAGGGGATGTTGGCGCGGCGCGCCAGCTCCAGGATCTGGGCGCGGGTGATGCCGTCGATCGTGCACCGGGTGGTCGGTGTGTGCAGGACGCCCGCGCGGGTGAAGAAGAGGTGCGCGCCGGTGGCCTCGGCGATCATCCCGGCGTCGTCCAGCAGCAGCGCGTCGTCGTAGCCGGCACGCAGCGCCTGGTTCTTGCTGACCGTGCCGATCATGTAGTTCCCGGCGGCCTTGCTCTTGACCGGCGCGAACTGCGGAGAGGGCCTGCGGTACTCGGCGGTCCGCAGGGCGATGCCCTGGTCCAGGGCGTCGGCCGCCGCGTAGTAGCCGGCCGGGATCTCCCATGCGGCGACCGACGTGTGCACGGAGGTGTGCAGTGCCGCGGTCTGGATGACCTCCGAGCCGCGCCAGGCGTTCATCCGGACGTATCCGTCGCGGATGCCCGCGCGGGCGACGACGTCGAGGGTCGCCGCGTGCAGGACGTCGTCGTCGTGCTCCAGGTCGAAGTCGAGCAGCGGTGCCGAGGCGCGCAGCCGCGCGACGTGCTCGCGCAGCAGGAACGGGGCGCCGCCGTACACGCGCACGCCCTCGAACACGCTGCTGGCGTAGTGGAGTCCGTGGCTGAGCACGTGCAGGCGGGCCTGCGCCCAGGGGACGTGCGTACCGTCGAGCCAGATCTCGCCGGTGCGCCGGTCGAAGGGAATCAACGGGTCTCCTCAGAGCGCCAGGTCGAAGAGCGGGTGCTGGAGGTCGCCGACGAGGGCGACGAAGCGGCGTTCGTGCGGGGTGACGCTGCGCACCGAGACCCCGTGCAGGGCGAGCGGGTTGATCGGGTACATCACCAGGACATTGCTGTCGTAGGTGATGGTGCCGACCTCCTCGACGTACTTCGGGTCGATGTCGAAGCGATTGTCGCCGTACTCGGACGGGCTCGTGGTGAACCGGTGGGCGCCGTCGCGGTACTTGTAGAGCTCCAGGTGGCCGCCGGTGGCGTCGTCGTCGGGCCGCTTCATGTAGAAGAGGCCGCCGAAGAGCTTGTACGGCTTGTCGACGTGCGGACCGCGGTAGGAGGAGGGACGCCCGGTGACCGCCGAGTTGATGACGGCGGTGCAGTCCATGAGGATGTCGTGGGTGTCGAACGTGTCGTGGTTGCGGCGGCCGACGCGCAATGAGCGCAGCGGGCCGCACCGGTTCTCGGTGTCGGGCAGTGCGGCGATCAGGTCCTCGCGGAACAGGTCGAGGAACTCCCGGTAGAACGCGGGCGAGGCGTGGTACGTCACGAAGTCCTTCCACACCTGCGGCATGTCGTCGTCGCGCAGGATGTGCTCCGACATGTAGTTGTAGCGCTCGTTCGAGGTGAGCGGCTTGCCGATGCGGGTGCCGATGTACTCGGCGGTCGGCATGGTCGTGGCGAGGGCCTCGTAGAGGGCGGGGCTCAGCGGGTCGCGCAGGACGACGTGCGGGAACGGGTCGCGGCAGATGTCGGCCTTCGTCGCCCTGCCGAGGAGTGACTCGACGGCGAGCGTGGTCGTCGGGGTGTGCGGCATCAGGGTGCTCCTTCGGGTCAGGGGTGGAGGTTTCTGGTGGCGAACCAGGTTTCGAGGACGAGCAGCGACCACAGGACCCCGGCCGTGTGCGCGTCGGGCCGCTCGGTCTGCATCCGGAACAGTTCGCGCACGGTGTCGCGGCGGACGTAGGCCGCGCAGCGGGTGCGGGGGCCGAGCAGGGTGTCGCCCACGAGGTCGTACAGCGCCTCGCCGGGCTTGATCATCGCCGTGACAGGCAGGGTGAAGGGCTGTTTGGGCCGGTCGAGGACGCTGCGGGGGATCCAGCGGCGGGCGGCCTCGGCGACCGGTGCCTTGACGGTCTCGCCGACGACCTTGTGCGCGGCCGGCACGGCGTGCGCGAGCCGTGTCACGGACGGCTGGAGGAACGGGATCCGCGCCTCGACGGCGTGGGCCATGCTGAGATGGTCGACGCGCCGCAGGATGTAGGAGGGGAAGCGCCGCTCCTGGTCGTGGCGGAGCAGGGTCTCCAGTTTCCCGTGCGGGCCGGTGCGCACCCGGCGGTCGAGGGCGTCGCCGTTGCGGTCCGCGAAGTGGCCGCCTGCGGCGCGGATCCGGTGCAGATAATCGGGGGTGAAGAGGCGGGCCAGGGTGGCGGTGCCGGCAGCGGCCATCGTGTCCTGGTAGGCGCGCTGCCAGTTGGCGCCGTCGTCGCGGGACGCCTTCACGAAGCGGGCGTAGCCGCAGAACAGTTCGTCGGCTCCGTCGCCGGTGAGGGCGACCTTGAACCCGGCGTCGTGCACCGCTTCGAACAGGGCGAAGGTGCTCAGGCCGTGGGGGGCGTTGTTGGGCTGATCGAGGTGGCGGACGAACCGGTCGACCAGGTCGGGGAAGTCCGCCGGGTCGAGCTCGACCTCGTGGTGGCGGGTGCCGCAGTGCGTGGCGACCTCGCGGGCGAAGTGCCGTTCGTCGCCGGGCCAGTCTCCGCGGTAGGCGATGGTGAAGGAGTGCGTCTCGGGTACGGCGTCGGCGGCCAGCGCGGTGAGATAGCTGGAGTCGAGTCCGCCGCTGGTGATGACGCAGACGGGCACGTCGGCCCGGATCATCCGGCCGAGTTCGTGGCGCAGGGTCGCGTCGAGGAGTTCGGCGGCACAGCCGTCGGAGTCGGCGGGTGTCGGCGGCTCCGGGTGCCACTGTGTGACCTGCGGCCGGGTGCCGTCGAAGCGCAGGACGCCGCCCGGCGGCAGGGTGCGGACGCCTGTGTACACGGTGTCCGGGCCCCACACGGCCCGGCCGCCGAAGTAGCGGTCGACGGTCAGCGGGTCGACCGTGCCGGGGAAGTCGGGGAAACGGGACAGGGCGCCGAGTTCGGAGGCGAAGCTGAGCCGGCGGCCGTCGGCGGACAGGTGGTAGTAGAGGGACTTCATGCCGGCGTGGTCGGTGAAGAGCTTGAGGCAGGGTGCGGCCCGGCGGTCCACTATGGCGACGGCGAACATGCCCTCCAGCCGCCGTACGAAGGCGTCGCCGTGCCGCTCGTACAGCGGCAGGAGTACGTCGCCGTCGCAGTCTCCGCGGAACTCGTGTCCCAGGGCGGCGAGTTCGGTGCGCAGTTCCCGGTGGTTGTAGATCTCGCCGTTGAAGACGCAGGTGACGTCGCCGAGTTCGTAGGGCTGCCGGCCGTCGGCGACGCCCTGGACGGCGAGACGGTTGTTGCCGAGCGCCCAGCCGTCGCCGGAGTGCAGGGTGGTCGCGTCGGGGCCGCCGTGGCGCTGGGCGCGGGCGACCGCGTGCAGGATCTCGGGGGCGACGGGCTCGCCGCCGAAGCAGCCGTGGATGCGGCACATGTGTGGTTCCCCCGGGTCACCCGGCGACGGGTGCGTGACGGCGCCCGGCCGGTGTCTGGCGGGCCGTCGGCAGATGACGGTCCAGGAACTCGGTGACGATCTCGATCTGCCGCAGGATGTCCTCCAGCTGGCAGGGCGTGGGGGTGACGCCGTGGCCCTCCAGCGCGCTGTTGCCGGTCTTGAGGTGGACGGGCGCGGCGGCGCGCACGAACTCGGGCGCCTCGTAGGTGCGGACGAAGCCGCCGGACAGGCGGGGATTGTCGACGTGGCAGTCCAGCGGGATCGACACGGCCGCGCGGATCGCGGCGATCATCGGCAGCGGAAGGTCGCGCACCGGGTTGAAGCTGTTGGCGCCGAGCATCTCCAGCATCTGCGCGGAGCTGGGGTTGCCGTGTCCGCAGTGCGCGGAGACCTTCAGATGGATCCCGGCCGGCAGTTCGCCCGCGGTGCGCAGCCGGTGCAGCACCCACAGCAGGCCCTCGTCGTAGACGACGAAGCCGCGGATCCCGGCCTCGATGCCCCGTTTCACGTCCTCGACGGCACGCACGACCTGCTCCTGGCCGCGCAGCCGGTAGCCGATGCGGGCGCCCTCGGGCGTCTGGACGCCCGCTCCGATGTCGTACGGGGCCCGGGGGCCGACCGACATCAGGATCTGGGCGCCGTACTCCTCCCCCAGCTGTGCGTAGGCGCGCAGTTCGCCGGCGGTGTGCCGGTACATGCCGCGGGTCTCGGTGACGCGGTTGACGGTCAGGCCCCGTCGGCGGCTCTCCGCGAGGAGAGTCTCGGCCGCCTGCGCGGAGTTGACGGTGGGGACCTCGATCCGGAAGTGGCACCCGTCCTCGAAGGTGCGGGCGGACTCCTCGGCGGGCGTGGTGTCGCGGTCGGGCAGGCCGAGCCGGTCGAGCTGGGCGCGGGTCTGGGCGAACAGGACGTTCGTGGCGTTCATCGCGTCACCTCGATGCCGAGCTGGGCCGCCGCCCTGGCGACGATCTCCTCGGCGACCCCGATGGAGGTCGCGTGGTCGGGGTGCACGACCTGCACCTCGCCGAAGTTGCCGAGGTTGCCCCGGCAGGGTGCGAGGACCTCGGCGTCCGGGAGGTTCACGGTCAGCGCGTGCAGGGTGTCGCCGTACTCGGCGGCCCAGTCGAGGGCCGGCGGGTCGGCGGGCCTGGGTACGGGGTCGGCGGCGCCGAACCAGCGGACCGTCGCGAAGCGGTCGAAAGCGATGTCGCCGGTCTCCACCTCCTCGTCGAGGTGGACGCGCACCAGGAGCTCGAACGGGTCGCCGCCGCCCGCCAGCTGGAACAGATTCGGCAGACAGGAGCCCATCAGGCGGGGGTTGAGTTCGATGAGCCGGGGCCGCCCGTCGTCCGCCAGCATGATCTCCACGTGGAAGATGCCGAGGCGCAGCCCCACGGCCGAGACCACGGACTCCGCGAAGGCCATGACCCGCTCGTAGGTGTCGGCGTCGATGGCGGCGGGGATCGTGGTGCCGACCTCCAGCGCCTCGTGCCGGTGCCAGGTCTTGCGCTCGCTGACGGCCAGGCGCAGGAAACGTCCGTGGGACAGGCCGAGTTCGGCGGACAGGAACCGCCCGGTCAGGTACTGCTCGACGAGCACGCCGTCCTGGTAGGGCGCTCGGCCCGGCCGTACGGTCCGCCACAGTTCCCGCATGCGGTCCGCGTCGGGGACGATGTGCGCTCCTTCGCTGGCCGAGCCCCTCGCCGGTTTGAGGACGACGGGATAGCCGGTCCCGGCGGCGAACGCGGCGGCCGCGGCGTGGTCCGTGACGACGGCGTGCCGGGTGTCGTCGACGCCGGCCGCGGCGAGGACCTCGCGGCAGCGGTGCTTGAGTTTGGCCGTGGCGGCGCCGTCCGCGCTGGTGAACGGGACGCCGAGCTCCTCGGCGATGCGGGCGACCGGCACGACGAGCGCGTCGACGGTGGCCACGAAGGCGTCGATCGGCCGCTGCCGGTGGATGGCTTGGAGGCAGTCCCGCAGCGACGCCTCGTCGGTCGCGTCGTCGAGGACGTGCACCGTGTCGACGTCCCGCCGGTAGGTCGAGGTGGTGAAGTCGATGTGCTGGGCGCGTTCCATGCGCAGCGACCGGACGAGCGTCACCTCGTGGCCGAGTCGCGCGGCCGCCCGGAAGGCGGGGGCGTTGCCGGTCTTCCACGTCACGAACACCACGTGTCGGGCTCCGCGCGCGGTGCGCGCACCGGTGGGGTGCGCGACGGCCGGGTGCCCACTGGCTGGGTCTGTCATCGGACCTTCCTTGTGAATCGCTGGCCTATGCGTACGTAGCCCGGGGTGTCCGTTCCGGGCGTGGGGACGAAGGAGATGGAGCCGGCGAGGATGTTCCGCTCGGACATGGAGGTGAAGCCGCCGGCGCCGGAGGACACGAGGTCGCCCTCGTCGAGGAGGTGCCAGTCGCCGTCGGGCCGGCGCTCGGAGTAGGCGTAGCAGAGGCGTCCGGGGCCGGGCAGGACGTCGAGCCGGTAGCCGTCGGAGGCGTAGACGCCGACACAGTCGTCGAGGGGCGTCCCGAAGGTGCGTCCGGTGCGGACGAGTCCCTCGCCGGTGAAGGCCCGCAGGAGGTCCTCGTAGAGCCCGAAGGCGGGGTAGGCGTTGGTGAGGAGCAGGAGGAAGGACTGGTCCTCGGGGAAGATCTGGATGAAGTTGTGGTGGCCGCTGCCGTTGGAGTTGAAGCCGAAGGCGCTCGGCCCGAACATCAGCCAGCCGAGGCCCCAGGCGTGCATGAAGTGGTGGCCGGGCACGTCGATCTGCGGGGTGCGCATCTGGGTGGCGAGTTCGGCGGACAGCAGGCGCTCGCCGCTCTCGGTGACGCCGTCGCGCAGCGCGAGCAGGGCGACGCGTGCGAGTTCGGGGAGGGTGAGGCAGACCGAGAAGGATCCGGCGGCGTCGTCGGCGATGGTCTGCGGCCCCGGTGCGTGTCGTACGTACCGCCGGTCCGTCTCGTTCCACAGATATCCGGTGGCCACGGTGCCGTAGTGGGATTCGGCCGTCCCGCTCTCCGGGACCGGTGTGATGCCGAGGGGGATGAGCAGGAGGTCGTTGAGGGCGCGTCGCCAGGGGACGCCGAGGAGGTTCTCGACGAGACCGGCGACGATGGAGGTGCCGCAGGCGGAGTACGCGAAGACGCTGCCGGGTTCGAAGAGCTGCCCGTAGGCGCGGAAGCCGGCCAGGTAGGTGTCGAGGTCCGGCAGCCGGGTGTCGTGCCAGACCTCGTAGGAGTCGTCGATCCCGCTGGTGTGGGACAGAAGGTGACGGAGCGTCAGTGGCAGGGTGCGGCCGTCGCGGCGGGCGCAGGCGCGGGGCAGCCGTCCGTCGAGCGGTTCGTCGAGGCCGACGAGTCCCCGGTCGACGAGCCGGAGTGCGACGAAGGCGAGGAGTGCCTTGGTGACGCAGGTGACGCGCTGCCGGGAGGCGGCCGTGCGGGCGGGTCCGGTCTCGGTGTCGTCGGTGCCGTGGTAGGTGAACTGCAGTGCCCCGTCCGCGTAGACGGCCGCCGCGGCGGCGGGGATGCCGTGGCCCCGGGCGGATTCGTGCAGGGTGTGGGCGACGGCGCGCAGGCGCTCGGCGGTGCCGGTGGCGCTGTGCGCCTCGGGGGTGCGTACCCGGGCCCGGCGCAGCAGTTCGGCCTGGGCCCCGAGGGTGCGGTTCTCGTGGATGTCGGCGACACGGATCACGGCCGTGCTCTCGTCGCTCAGGCGGGCGGCGAGGAGCGTGGCGAGCAGGGAGTGCCCGCCGACGGTGAAGAAGTCGAGGTCCGGGGAGAGCGCGGAGAGGCCGAGCAGGTCGCCCCACACCCGGGCGACGGCGGCCTCCTCGGGGTCGCGGGCCGTGCCGCCGTCGCCTGTGTGTGCCGTGTCGCGCGCGGGACCCCAGTCGACGGTGCGGGCGGCGAGGGCCTTGCGGTCGACCTTGCCGTTGGGCAGCCGGGGCAGCCGGTCCTCGACCACGATCTTCGCGGGCTGCATGTAGTGCGGCAACTTCCGGCGCAGCAGGGCGGACATGTCGTCGACGGTGACGGGATCGCCCTCCAGGCCCGCGTAGCAGACGAGGAGGGTGTCGTCGCCGCGCCGGACCGCGAGGGCGGCCACGTCGCGCAGGCCGACGGCCTGGCGCAGTACGGCTTCGATCTCGCCGAGTTCGATGCGGAAGCCGCGCACCTTGACCTGGGTGTCCGCGCGGCCCATGAAGCGCAGTTCGCCGGTCTCGGTCCAGCGGACCAGGTCGCCGGTGCGATAGACGGTGCGTACGGGCGCTCCGGCCAGGTGGGCGGGAGTGGGCACGAAGGCCGCCGCGGTGCGTTCCGGGTCGTCTAGGTACCCGGAGGACAACCCGGCTCCGCCCAGGTGGAGTTCGCCGATGGCGCCGCGGGGAACGAGGCCGCCCTCCGGGTCGAGCACGTACGCGACGGTATTGGGCAGCGGCACACCGATGGTGGGCTGTTCGCGGACCGGGCCGGTGAAGGACTTCCACGTCGAGTACGTGGTGTCCTCGGAGGGCCCGTACAGGTTGAGCAGCCGTCGTACGGAGGTGTTCTCGAAGGCCGCGCCGACGAGTTCCCTGGACAGCGGTTCGCCCGCGACGTTGAGGACAGTGGTGCACGGCGGGACGGCGGCCCGCTGGAGGAGCACGTTGAGGGCGCTGGGCACGGTGTTGACGAGGGTGGGCCGCAGGGTGTCGTCCTCGGTCAGCGCGAGCACGTTGTCGGCGACCACGACACAGCCGCCCATGGTGAGCGGGCACCACAGTTCGAACACCGACAGGTCGAAGTTGAGCGAGGTCGCGAAGAGCACGCGGTCGACGTCCTGCCGTGTGTACGTGTCCCACGCCCAGGCCAGCAGGGCCATCACGTTGCGGTGGCTGATGACCACACCCTTGGGCCGGCCGGTCGATCCGGACGTGTGGATCAGATGGGTCGCGGCCGCGGCGCCCACGGCGACGTCCGGGGGGTCGGAGCACTCGCCACGGGACTTCTCCCACAGCTCGTCCCACGGCAGGGCGGTGGCGACGACCGAGCCGATCCGCTCCCCCGCCGCGGGGTCGTCGTGGACCACGGCGGCCATCCCGGCGGTGCCGGCGATGGCGGCGAGCCGGTCCGCGGGATACGCGGGATCGAGCGGCACGTACGCGCAGCCCGCCTTGTGCAGGGCCAGCAGCAGACACACGGTGTGGTGGGAGCGGGCGGTCGAGACGCCGACGCGCGCGCCGGGGGTGAGGCCGTGGGCGAGCAGGGCGCGGGCGATGCGGTTGGCCGTGGCGTCGAGTTCGCGGTACGTGAGGACGGTGCCGCGCCATTCCACGGCGGGCGCGTCGGGGGTGCGGGCCGCCTGTGCCTCGACGTGGGCGTGCAGCGGGCTGTCGTCCGGGTAGGGACGGGCGGTGGCGTTGACCTCGTCCAGCAGGAAGCGGGTCTCCCGCTCGGACAGGCTCAGTGCGTGGACCGGCGTACGGGGGCGGCGGACGCCGTCCAGCAGCAGTGCCTCGTGGTTGGCGGCGATGCGCGCCACGACCTCGGGCGTGAAGAGCGCGGTGTCGTAGTGCAGGGTGCGGCGGCCGTCCGCTCCGAGTTCGAGCAGCAGGTCGAACTCGGCCTCGAAACGAACGTGTTGCCGGCCGCCACCCGTGCCGTCCGCCGTGCCGTCGAGGATGCCGGCGCGCAGCCCGCCGCCGAGGCTGTCGACGCGGTGCGGAGCCGGTCGCCCCGCGGTGGTCGTGGCGGGCGTGGGCGGACCCTCGTCGCCGGGTTCGGCGGTGCCGTGCGCCGTCCGGGCCGTCGGGGGCGCCGCGTGGCACTGCTTCGCGAGCGACGCCGCCAGGTCCGCGAGGCCGGTGTCCGCCCCGGCCCTCGACCGCAGCGTCACGACACGGCCGGGTGCCCCCGCCAGGCCGAGCGCGAGGTCCCCCTGCCCGCTGTAGCGGTGCAGCAGGGCCGCGAACGCGGCCAGGGGCAGTGCGGCGGCGCCGGTGCCCGCGTCCGAGGGCGTACGGGCGTCCGAGGACCAGGAGTGCGCGGCTCGGAGGGCGCCGGTGTCCCGGTCGCCGCGGGCGACGGGCAGCCGGAGGGCGGGCGGTGCGGCGTCGGCGGACTCCGGCCGCCGAGCCGGGCGCCCGGTTGCGGCGGTCATCTCATCCACGGGCTGAACTCCTCGTCTGCTTACGTGACTTGTGGGGTGGGGACGACTTCCGGGTGCGGCCGGCACACACACCGCAAGCCACCGGGGCCGCGCACCGCACCGCCCCTGCGCTCGCGCTCACCGCCCCCGGGGCAGGGCGCGGCGCGCACCCGGCACGGGATCACGTACCGGCGCGGAGCGGTCGGCGGCCGGCTCGAACGGTCGCCCGGGAGAAAGGACTTGAGCGAAGGGGGGCCCGGCATGGTGTGCCGCACGGCCCGGGACTCCGGGCGCCGGTCGGGGCTCACGACGGCGGGACGTTCACGCCATGGCAGGGGCGGAGCGCTCCTTGCTGCGCCGTCGGGCCAGCGCCACCACTGCCGGCATGACGGAGCCGAGCGCGGCGAAGCCGGCCGCCATCACCACCCAGCCCACCGTGCCGTGTTCGACGGCGAGCCAGGTCAGCAGGGCGGGCGCGGCCATCTTGCCGATGTCGGCGCCCATCGCGTAGGTGCCCTGGTACTGGCCCTGGGCGTCGTCCGGGGCGAGCCCGAAGGAGATGCCCCAGCTGCCCGCCGACTGCCTGACCTCGCCGAGGACGTGGACGAGCGCGCCGAGGACCAGCAGGACCGAGGCGAGGAGTGCGGGTGCGCCCTCGGTCAGCGCGAAGACCAGGCAGGCGGCTCCCAGGCACCAGGAACCGGCGCGCGAGGCATGTGCGGCGCCCGCCGGGTCGTCGGTGCCGCGGGCGGCCCTGACCTGGAGCAGCACCACGGAGACCGTGTTGGTGAGCAGGATGACGGCGATCATCCAGCGCGGCGCGTGGGTGTGGTGCAGGACCCAGAGCGGGAGGACGACGTCCAGGAGGAGGTTGTGCATGGAGAGCAGCCCGTCGAGGACGACGAACGCCAGGTAGGGGCGGTCGCGCAGGACGACGAGTGCGGGCCCCGGCCGCGCGGGCTGCGGCGGCACGGCCGGCAGGAGCAGGGTGAGCAGGCCGGTGGCGAGGTAGGTGAGGGCGTTGAGGACGACCGCTCCGCGGTACGCGGTCGGGGTGCCGACGGCGAGCAGGGCACCCGCGATTCCCGCGCCGACGGAGACGCTGACGTTGGCGGCGGCGCGTAATTGCGCGCGGAGGGTGACCCGTTCCGCGGCCGGCACCAGTCCGGCGATCATGGCCATGCGGGCACTCCGGCTGGCGCTGTAGGCCACCGCCTGCACGGACATCACGGTGAGGTAGGCGCCGAAACCGTCGACGAACAGGAGTGCGGCGGTCAGCGGCCCGAGGGCCAGGAAGGACCAGATCTGCACGGCACGCGGTCCGACCCGGTCGGCGAGATGTCCGGTGGGTGTGCTCAGCGCCAGGGCCACCGCGGCGGCGGCCCCGGCACCGAGCCCGAACCGGCCCGGGGACAGACCGAGTACGGCTGTCGCATAGACGGCGTTGAGCGCCATCCACAGACCCTGGCCCATGGTGTGCACCAAGGTGATTCCGGTGAGGGTGCGGGCGGGGCCGCGCGGCGGGAGGATCCGGCCCGTCACGGTCGCACCGTCCCGTGCCGTCCACGCCACGTCAGGATCTCCGACATCACCGCGCACCTCTCGTTCAGCGCCATTGCCAACGATGGGTTCCGGAACGGGTTCCCTGTGGGGCACGCCAATTCCGTACGCATTGAATTCTACACACGTTGACTTCGACGGCAAACCCTCGTGCCCCAACGAACCCTGACGACTCGTCAGCACCTGTGCGGCATCAGAACAGCTTGCTCCCCTTCAGCCTCGCCTTGACGGCCTCACGGCCGTTGTCCATGACCAGCCGGCGGACGACGGGGTCGGCGTCGGTGGCCGCCCAGCGCAGCATCTTCAGCAGGGTCTTGGGCCGCGGGTTCAGGAAGCGCACCTCGCGCTCGGCGTACCCGAAGTGCTTGGGTACGAAGTCGGCGGCCAGCAACCGCTCGTACAGGAGGTCGGCGGCGTCCTCGGCGGTCACGGAGCCGGCCTCCACGGCCTCGCACTGCTTCACCATCGTCTCGTACAACTCGGCGAAGCCGTCGTGGTCGGGCCAGTACAGACCGGGGTACGGGACGTCCTCCAGGTCCACGAAGTGGCGGTCCCGGCCGTCCTTGCGGAACTTGGTGAGCGCGCTCTGCATCCGGTACACGCCCGCGTTGGCTCCCCACGCCCAGATCCTGAAGACCGCGCTCCACAGGTCGTAGTCGCACCAGGAGATGAAGGCCGAGTTGACGAGCGAGTCGTTGTAGTCGAACAGCGACTGCTGGAGCCGGTCGACCGGGGCGAACCGCTCGCCGGAGAGGTCGTCGTCCCGGACGGCCCGCAGCAGCCGCCAGGCCAGCACGTTCAGGGCCTCGGTCGTGTTGGACAGGCCGCGCGAGAAGAGCGGGTCGAGGAAACCGGCGGCGTGCGAGAGCAGGAACCAGCGGTCGCCCGCGGTCTGCTTCGAGGAGTACTGCAGGCGTCCCGTGGAGGTCCATTCCCGCACCGCCTTCATGCCCTCGAACTGCCGGACGATGTCCGGGAACGGCGCGGCGAGCCGGGCGAAGTCCTCCTCGGGGCTCACCCCGTCGGGCTTGGGGAAGCGCCGCGGGTCGACGGTCATGCCGACGCTGCACAGCGGGTTCTTGGACCACTTGTTGTTGTTGAAGCCGATCACCCAGGCCCAGCCGCGGTCGAACATGTGGTGCACGGTGCCCTCGTACCAGGGCACCGGGGGCCGCTGGCCGTCCGGGAGGTGGTCGAAGAGCCGGTCGGTGGGGGTCAGGTCGACGACGTGGTTCCAGATCGAGCGGGAGTGGTGCTTGAACCGGCAGGGGTCCTCGCGCAGCCCGAACTTGTCGGCGACCGGGGAGCGGAAGCCGCTCGCGTCCACCAGGTAGCGCGCCCGGTACTCGCCGTCGCGCCCGGCCAGTGTGACGCCCGAGCCGTCGAAGTCGATGTCGGTGACGAAGAAGTTCTGGCGCGCCTTGCACCCGTACTTGACCGCCACCTGGAAGAGGTAGGAGTCGGTGTCCTGGCGGAACAAGTGGGCTGCCTCGTGCAGCAGTTGGGGCGGGGTGTTGAACTCGTTGACCTCGCGCGGGTTCTGCGGCGCGCCCTCGTGGTGCAGCAGGAACCCGAAGTGCCGTTTGACGCCGAAGCGCGGTCCGATCGTGCGGGTGGTGTCGGTGAACGAGGCGAGCGCGGCGATCTCCGGCACGTCGTAGCGCTCCGCGAGGGTGCGCAGCGACACCAGGGTGAACGGGATCGTCGACTCGCCGATGGCGAACCGGGGGTGCGAACCGGCGTCCAGCAGAAGGACCTTGGTCCCGTGCCGGGCCAGGATCGCGCCGAGGAGGGAGCCGGCGACGCCCGATCCGAGGATCGCCACGTCGTACGTCTCCCTCTCCAGCTCAGATGTGCCCGTTGCGTTCACGTACGGTCTCCTTGTCGTCGGGTGGGACAGGACAGCGGCCGGTCCGCGTCGACGGCGCGGCTCCGGCCCGGTCCGCCCAAGCGGCCCGGGAGGTGCCTTCCGGTCGTGACCCGGAAGGCACCCGCCGGGTCACCCGGGACGGCGCACGCCGCGCAGCCGCTCCCGGATCAGCCCTCCCATGGCGCCCTTGAGCAGCGCGCCGATCTCGTCGGGCGCGTCGGTACGCACCCAGCGGGCGGCACGCGCGATACGCGCCGGGGTGTTGTGGAAGAACCGGTCGGCCGGGTCCCCCAGTCCGAGTGACGGCGGGAGGTAGTCGGCCCGCCCGATGGCGTCGAGGATCCCGTCCGCCGCCTCCTTCGGCGTGCGTGTGCCCGCCTCGACCTCCTCGCACAGGGTGCGGGTCAAGGGGCCGAGGGAGTTGTAGTGCGCGCTGCCGGGAAGCGGGGATCCGGGGTGCCGGGTCTGCTCCAGGTCACGGAAGACGGCGTCGTCGCCGCTCCTGCCGTACGCGGCGCAGGCGTTCTCCACGGCCAGCGCGCCGAGCACGGTGCTCACCGTCCAGGTCCGGACGACGGCGTTGAAGAGCCCGAAGTCGCGGAAGGAGACGAACGACGCGTACGCGAGGTCGTCGTGGGCGTCGAACAGGGCCTGCTGGAGGTCCTCGACGTACTGGAACCGTCCGGTGGACCAGTCGCCGTCGCGCGCCGCGTCGATCAGACGGCGGGCGAGGGCGTTGACGACCTCCAGACCGTGGGCGAGACCGCGCGAGTAGAGGGGGTCGACGAAGCCGGCCGTGTGGGACGCCAGGCAGTAGCGGTCGCCGACGACGCGCTTCGAGGAGTACTGCAGCCGGCCCGTCGCGGTCCACGGCCGGGCGGGCGCGGCGTGCCGGAACTGCTCGGCCAGGTCGGGGAACCGGGCCAGCAGCCGGTCGAACTCCTCCTGTGGCGCGAGGCCGCGGGCCGGGTGCCTGCGGGCTTCGAGGGTGAGCCCGACGCTGCACACGCTGTTCGTGGACCGGGGCTGGTTGTCGAAGGGGATCACCCACAGCCAGCCCCCGTCGAAGACGTGATGCAGGGTGCCCTGGTGCCAGGGGCTCGGCTGGTCGTGCAGCCGCCCGGCGGTGGTGGCGTCGTACGGGGTCACGCCCGTCATGTGGGTGAACAGCGTGCGGGAGTGATGGCGCGCCCGGGTCGGCTCCTCCCGCACCTCCAGTTCCCGCGCCACGGGTCCGTGCCGGCCTCCCGCGTCGACCACGTACTCCGCGGTGAACTCCTCGCCGGCCGCGGTGCGCAGGCTCACCCCCGTGTCCGGGTCGATCCGGATCCCCTCGACGCGTGCGCCGGAGCCGGTGCGCACGTCCGCGCCACGACGCCGCGCGACGCCCAGCAGATGGGCGTCGACGTCCTCGCGGAAGAGGTGCGGCACGGGCGGTACGACGGAGGGGTTCACCACCTGGTAGATCTCGCCGGGATGCTGGCGCAGGTGCGGTCGGTGGTGGACGAACCCCATGTTGCGCAGCACCCCGCAGCGGGACGAGACCTCGCGCCGCACACCTTCGAGGCTGGTGAGGTGTTCGACCTCGGGCACGTCGTAGCGCCGGGCGACCACGCGGGCGAGTGCCGCCGTGTACGGGACCATCGACTCCCCCACCGCGAAGCGCGGGACCTCCTCGCCCTCGACGAGGAGCGTCCGCACCCCGTTGCGCGCCAGGACCGCGGCGAGCAGGGACCCCGCGAAGCCGCCGCCGATCACGGCGACCTCGTACCTCGTGCGCGCACTGTCCTTGCCGGTCACGTTCACGTGCCTCACCGCCGCTCGGCGTGCAGGAATTCTCGGTGGGAAGAATTCTACAGACAATGACTTATTCGTAAAGGGCGCACCGGACGGAGCCGCCCACCAGGGGCCGACGACACGCGAACGAGGTGTGGCGGACAACACACACCGGGGCGGCGGTTCGCGCCCGAGCGGGACCGGCCGGGCGCGCGGCGGCAGCGGAAGACGCGGTGCCGCACGGCGAGCGCACCCCCGCCCGCACCCTCGCCGCACCCCTGCGACGGAACCCTCACAGCGCCCCACAAAGGCAGCCCGGAGCCCGCATCGGCGCAGCACAGAGGGCTATACATCGAGTGTATACACCGCATGTATAGTCGCGACATGCCTTTGCTGCCCAGGAAGATGAAAAGACCGGGGACCAGGTTCCGTACGGCCGCGGCGATCTCCGCCGCCGTCGCGCTGGCCCTTCCGCTGACGGGGTGCACGACCGTGCACACCACCGCGCCGAGCACCGCCCGCGCGGGAGCCGCGACCGACGTGCAGGCACGCTTCGGAACCGTCGACTGCCGCGAGGCCAAGTGCATCGCGCTGACCTTCGACGCCGGACCGAGCGAGCACTCGGCCCGGCTGCTCGACATCCTCAAGGAGAAGCAGGTCCCGGCGACCTTCTTCCTGCTCGGCAAGCGGCACATCGAGAAGTACCCCGAGCTGGTGAAACGGATGGCCGACGAGGGTCACGAGGTGGCCAGCCACACCTGGGACCACAAGATCCTGACGCGCATCCCGCCGGAGCAGATACGCGAGGAGCTGGAGCGGCCCAACGACGCGATAGAGCGGCTCACCGGCCGCAAGCCGACGCTGATGCGTCCGCCGCAGGGACGCACGAACGACACGGTGCACCGGATCAGCCGCGAACTCGGGCTCGCCGAGGTCCTGTGGAGCGTCACCGCCAAGGACTACCGGACGAACGATTCGGCGCTGATAGAGAAGCGCGTCCTCCAGCAGTCGTCCCGGGACGGGATCATCCTGCTGCACGACCTCTACCCGGGCACCGTGCCCGCGGTGCCCGGGATCATCGACGCGCTCAAGAAGCGCGGGTACGTCTTCGTGACGGTGCCGCAGCTACTGGCCCCGGGGAAGGCCGAGCCCGGCACCGTGTACCGGCCCTGAGGAACGTGAACGGGCCTGTACGGGCCGATGAGCTCGTACCCGCCGACGGGCTCGCCCGCGCAGCCGAGCGTGTACGAACCGACGGGCTCGTACGCGCCGACGAGCTCGTATGCGCAAGTGAGCGCCTACGAGCGTCGCCGGACACGCGCGGGCTCCGGCGGACACGCGCGGGCTCCGGCGGACGCCCGCGTACCCGCCCGCCCCGCCGGCGGTCAGCCGAGGCGCACCGGCAGCACCCGGTGGCCGTGGCCGATGAACGACTCGGCGAGGCGAGCCGGTCCCGCCGACTCGTCGAACCGCAGATCCGGGAAACGCGCGAAGAGCGCCGGGAGCGCGATGGACGCCTCCAGCCGGGCCAGCGGGGCGCCGACGCAGTAGTGCACGCCGTGGCCGAAGGCGAGGTGCTCCTTGTCGGCGCGCGTGACGTCGAAGCGGCCCGCGGTCTCGCCGTGCAGCAGCGGGTCGCGCCCGGCCGCCGCGTACGTCGCCAGGATCGCGTCGCCGCGCGGGATCAGTGCGCCGTCGGGAAGCTTGATGTCCTCGACGGCGTACCGGAGCGGGAGGTTGGCGATCGACGGGGCCCAGCGCAGGGTCTCCTCGATGACCTCGCTCCAGGGGATCTCGGCGGCGAGGACGCGAGCGAGCTGGTCGGGGTGGGAGAGCAGTGCGTGCACCGCGTTGCCGATCAGGTTCACGGTCGTTTCGTGACCCGCGCCGATGACCAGGAGCAGCGTGTCGATCAGTTCGGTCTCGCTGAGCTGCGAGCCCTCCTCGTCACGGGCGGCGATCAGGGCGGTCGTCATGTCGTCGCCGGGCCGCTCGCGCTTCGACGCCACCAGTCCGGCGAGCAGTTCATGGACTTCCCGGTAGGTGGCCATGGCCTGTTCGGGGGTGATCGTGGTGTCCATGTTGGCCTCGATGAGGCGTGCGGTGTCGGCCCGCCGGTCTTCGGGCAGACCGAAGAGCTCGCAGATCACCTCCATCGGCAGCGGGTGCGCGTACGCGGAGCGGAGGTCGACCCGCCCCTCTGGCACCTCGGCCATACGGTCGAGGAGCCGGGCGGCGATCTCCTCGATGCGCGGCCTCAGCGCGTCCGTGCGCCGCTTGGTGAACGCGGGCGAGACGAGCCTGCGCAGCCTGCGGTGATCGGCGCCGTACGCCGTGAACATGTTGGTCACGCCGACCCAGAGACTGACCCACGTCTCGCGGTACCGGCCGTCGATCCGTTCCGGCCAGTGCTGCTCGGGATCCTTCGACACCCGGTCGTCGGCCAGGAGTTGCTTGAGGACCGCGTGCCGGGTGGGGGCCCAGGCCCGTATCCCGCCCGGGAGTTCGACGAGGGCGACGGGGCCGCGCTCGCGCAGCCTGTCCGCCTCCGCGTGGAGATCGGCGCCTGCGGGATCGATGACATAGGGCTGTTCCGGCACGGGGGCTCCTGTCTCGGGGTGGGGGTCACCAGTCGAGGTGCGGTGTCTCGGGCGAGCGTGGGTGGGGGCGTGGAGGATCCAGGGAGCGGGCAGGTCACGTGGGGCGGGCAGGCCGGGTGACGTACGGACCTGGTGCGGTCCGTACGTCAACTGATCAAGAATAAGCGGGAGTTGCCGGACAGGGGGGCGGGTTCACGCCGTCGGGCAGGACAGCCGCTCCGCGGACGTGGCGGGGCGGAGCCGGCCGTGGGCGTCCCATTCCCGGCCGCCACAGGGCGGCCTGAGCTGCCGGTGCGGCCTGATGTGGTCCACGATCCGGCCGACCCTCTCCGTCGCCTCGTCGAGGCCGAGGACGCCGGTGCGGGGCGTGTACTCGCTCATGTGCGTCCCCGTCGGACGACGTCGACGAGCCGCGGCGCGACGTCCGGCGCACCCGGCCCAGGGCGAGCACCGGCCGCGACGATGCCGCGCCCGACCCCGTGAGGGCGACCCGGGCCCGCCGCCGGTGCTCGCCGAAGAGTCTCCGCCGCCGTGACATCCGTGGTGTCCGGGTCCTGCCGTTCCGTGACGACGAACTCAGCGTCCCGGCCGACCGGTTGAGAGCTCGGGCCGCCGGACGCTCAGAACACGACGGTCCACCCCTCGCGCCCCGCCTGCCGAGCCGTGTACGCGACGCCGTGCACCTTGAGGCCCTGGGCGTCCAGAAGGGTGATCTGGCCGCCGCCGTTGCCCAGTTGGACCCCGTCCGACACGGGGACCAGGAGCGTCGCGCCGGCGGCGAGCGGACCGGCGGGCAGCGGGCAGGTGTGACCCAGGCGGTCCGCGATGCGCCAGCCGGCGAGGTCCACCGGTGCGGGTGAGGCGTTGAGCAGCGTGACGTTCTCCGCCTCGGGTGCCGGACCCCGGGGATTGACGAGGGCCGCCACGATGCGCACCGGCCGGTCGTCGGCCTCCGGACGGGAGTCGTCGGGCGGGACGACGGCGTGCCCCGTGACGTCGTCCGTGTGCCAGGACTGGCTCTGGAAGGCGAGGAAGACGCCGACCCAGCGCGACTGGGCCGGGAAGTGGATCAGCAGTCCGCCGTCCTGCCAGACACCGTCGTCGTCCTGGAAGCGGGCGCTGTTGCCCTGGTTCATATGGATGTCGTGGACGCCGTTCCCGGGCAGGAATCCGAAGATCTTGTCCTTGACGGCCGGTTCGGGACCGAAGCGTTCGCCGAAGAGGTACACCCGGGCGGCCGGGTCGTCCACCGCGCGCCTGACGTAATGGTCGAGCAGGTCCGCCAGGTCGTTGTCGGGGCCCTGCGCGTCGGGCGGCAGCGGGCGCATCCGCGCCGGGTCGAAGAGGTTGCCGCGGACGAAGTCGAGATTCGGGCCGCCGGGGCCGGACGGCAGCGCGTTCCAGCCGGAGGGCAGGCCTTCCAGCCGTGCGGTGACCGGGTGGTGCAGGTCGTCGTCGACGAGGTAGAGCAGCTCGGACGGCCGCTCCTGCGACTTCACGTTGACGGCGGCACGGTAGTGGACGCCTTGATCGTCCGTCAGATGGATCTGGTAGTGCGGGGTGTCGACGGAACCCTCCCGGCGGGTGTCGACCGCCCGTGTGATCAGTACGCCGTACGCCTTCAGCGGCATGGTGACCAACTCCCCCTGGGGACGGCGGCACTGCGCGTCCCCTTGAGGAAATGGTAGGGGCGGTGGCATCACATTTCGGGTGGTTGCGCAATGATTCATCTCCCGTTCGGGGCCTACGATCGCGCCGTGGTTCTCTTCGTGTTCGAACGCTCGGCCCCGCACTCCGTCGAGGAGAGCTGGCGCCGTCTGACCGACTGGCCGCGGCACGCGGCCGTCGTGCCGCTGACCCGCGTCACCGTGCGCACGCCGCCACCGACCCGGGTGGGCACGGTGTTCGTGGCACGGTCGGGCATGGGGCCCTTGGCGTTCGACGATCCGATGGAGGTCGTCACCTGGCAGCCGCCCGCGGAGGGGCGGCCGGGACGGTGCCGGCTCGTGAAGCTCGGCACGTTCGTGACGGGGTGGGCGGAGATCGAGGTGCATCCGGCCTCCCGGGAGCGGCCGGGGGCGCCCGGCCCGGCGGGGGCACCGGACCACCCCGCCACCGGCTCCCGGGTGGTGTGGCGGGAGGACCTGAGCGTGCGGTGGCTGCCCGGGGCGGCCGACCGCCCGCTGCACCGGACGGCGCGCTGGATGTTCGGGCGGGCGGTCGACGGGCTGCTGCGGACCGATTGAGGCGCCCGCGCCCCTGGGGACGGACCGACCGGACGGACCCACCGGACGGCAGGACCGACCGGACCGACCGGACGGCAGGACCGGGCGGACCGACCCGACCGACCAGACGGCAGGACCGGGCGGACCGACCCGACCGACCAGACGGCAGGACCGGGCGGACCGACCCGACCGACCGGACGGCAGGACCGGGCGGACGGCAGGACCGGACGCCAGGACCGGACGGCCTGAGCCGTTCAGGCCGTGGGCGGACAGGACCAGGGGCCCACGCCCGTGGCTCAGCTGCGTGGCAGGACCGGCGGGTTGGCGAACCGCACCAGTTCCAGGGCCTGTTCGGGGAACCAGTCGCCCGCCTCGGGGTCGACCGTCCCGCGCTCCGGGTCCTCGGGCCCCGGCGTACCGCGCAGGCACAGCCCGTCCGACTCGCCCGGCGTCTTGATCCACAGCCGGGCGTCCTGCAGCGGGTCACCGGTGCGCAGGGTGGGCCGGGCGCCCAGGCCGCGGTCCGGCGGGTTGCACCAGTCCTGCGGGTCCGGATAGGCGCCGGCCGGAGGTGTCCAGGGGCCCTGCCCGTTGCGGCTGGAGTCGGTGACGAAGTGCGTCATCCGGGACGGGGGCGTGTGCACGTTCGCGTCGAGCCAGGCCTGCGCGTCCGCCCGCGGCCACCACTGATTCGGGCAGGCGGCGACGTCGCCGCCCGCGCCCACGTAGGCGATGCACGAGGAGATCAGCTTGCCGTACCAGGAGTTGGCGTCGTCGGTGTTGTAGTTCGAGGCGTTCGTGTAGAAGCCGGACGCGTGCCCGACCCCGCCCTTGATCAGGCGCGGCACGATGGAGTCGACGGTGTGCCAGCCGGGATGTCCGGTGTCGAGGTAGACCCGGGTTCCGCGCAGCGGCTCCAGGTGGTCCACCGCGTAGTTGACCTCCAGGTACCGCGCGGCGGTCTTCGTGCCCTGCACGTCGTCCTGGCCGCAGTCCGACGGCAGCAGCGCGAGGGCGTCGGGCTCCAGGGTGACCATCGCGTCGCGGCTGCCGATCCCCCGTGCCACGGCGTCGATCCATTCCTTGTACTCGGCGGTGTCGGCGGCCCCGCCCGCGGAGTAGTTGGAGCAGTCGCGGCCGGGGATGTTGTAGAGCGCGAGCACGGGGACGGCGTCGTCCTCGTCGGCGTCCCGGACGACCTGGCGGACCATGCGCTCCACCTGGGCGGGCGTCTGGTCGCCGAACCAGACGGCCTGGGGCGTGTCGACCATGGCCAGGATGCCCGCCGCGTCCAGGAACTTGCCCTGGCGGGCGAGTTCGTAGGCCTGCCGGTACGCCTGCGGGTTGGCGTCGGGGACGTACAAAGAGGGGCCGCGGCCGGCCGGCCCGGCGGTGTCGGCGGCCTGCGCGGACGGGGCGGCGAACAGGGCCGTCAGTCCGAGCGAGAGGGCGGCGAGCCAGGTGGAGGCACGTCTCATAGGGGTTCACTCCTGATGCGCAACGGTCACGAGGGACTTGCGGGAGCGCTCCCATGAGCGTCATCGAAGGCCATGCTCGCGTCAATACGCCTGCACGAGAAAGGCCCGTCGCACCGGGCGACGGGCCCGCGCGGGACAAGGCTCCGGCCATAGGCAGGGTGCCTCTCCCCCAGCGGTGACCTGCCACGACGGCGGGTCAGGCCACCGACCCGATCCGCGTCGCGGACACCGACGCCGCATCGTGGTGGATCGGCGTGTGCGCGCCGGTCAGCGAAATGCCGCTGCCGCCACGCCGGTTGGCGACGATCTCCGAGGCGATGGACAGGGCCGTCTCCTCCGGTGTGCGGGCGCCGAGATCCAGGCCGATCGGCGACCTGAGCCGCGCCAGCTCCAGTTCGGTGACGCCGACCTCGCGCAGGCGGTCGTTGCGCTCCAGGTGGGTGCGGCGCGACCCCATCGCGCCGACGTAGGCGACCGGGCGCCGCAGGGCGAGCCGGAGCAGCGGTACGTCGAACTTGGCGTCGTGGGTCAGCACGCAGAGCACCGTCCTGGAGTCGGTCTCGGTGCCCTCCAGGTAGGTGTGGGGCCACTCGACGACGATCTCGTCCGCCTCGGGGAAGCGGGTGGCCGTCGCGAAGACCGGGCGCGCGTCGCACACCGTCACCCGGTAGCCCAGGAACTTGCCGATGCGGACGAGGGCCGAGGCGAAGTCGATCGCCCCGAAGACGATCATGCGGGGCGGCGGCACCGAGGACTCGACGAGCACGGTGAGCGGTGCTCCGCAGCGGGAGCCCTGCTCCCCGATCTCCAGGGTGCCGGTGCGCCCCGCGTCCAGCAGGGCGGCGGCCTCCCCCACCACGGTGCGGTCGAGTTCGGGGTGGGCGCCGAAGCCGCCCTCGTAGGAGCCGTCGGGGCGTACGAGCAGGGCGCGGCCCATCAGTTCCGCGGGCCCGGAGACGACGCGTGCCACCGCGGCCGCCCGCCCGCCCGCGGCGGCGGCCAGCGCGTCCGCCAGCACCGGCCGGGCGGCGTCGCCGGCGCGCACCGGGGTGACCAGGATGTCGATGATGCCGCCGCAGGTCAGGCCGACCGCGAAGGCGTCGTCGTCGCTGTAGCCGAAGCGTTCGAGGACGGTCTCGCCGTCCTCCAGGGCCTGTCGGCACAGTTCGTAGACCGCGCCCTCCACGCAACCGCCGGAGACCGAGCCGATCGCCGTGCCGTCGGAGTCGACCGCGAGTGCGGCGCCCGGCTGGCGGGGTGCGCTGCCGCCGACGGCCACGACGGTGGCGACGGCGAATTCGCGTCCCTGCTCGACCCACCGGTGCAGCTCTTCGGCGATGTCCAGCATCTCTCGGTCTCCTTCACAGCGGTTGCGTGGTGGGTGGCCGGGCGTCAGTGGACGCCCATCCAGCTTTCGATCGGGTTGAGGGCGAAGTAGACGAAGAAGATCAACGTCAGACCCCACATGAACGCCCCGATCTCACGGGCCTTGCCCTGGGCGATCTTGATGGCGACGTACGAGATCACGCCGGCCGCGACTCCCGCGGTGATCGAGTACGTGAAGGGCATGATCACGACGGTCAGGAAGACCGGGATCGCGGTGGCACGGTCGGCCCAGTCCACGTGGCGGGCGTTCATCATCATCATGGCGCCGATCACGACCAGGGCCGCCGCGGCGACCTCGCCGGGGACGATCGCCGTGAGCGGGGTGAAGAACAGGCAGGCCGCGAAGAACAGGCCGGTGACGACGGAGGAGAGGCCCGTGCGGGCGCCCTCGCCGACACCGGTCGCCGATTCGACGAAGACCGTCTGGCCGGAGGCGCCGGCGACACCGCCGACCGCGCCGCCCGCGCCGTCGATGAACAGGGCCTTGGACAGGCCCGGCATCCGGCCCTGGGCGTCGGCGAGCTTGGCCTCGGTGCCGACGCCGATGATGGTGGCCATCGCGTCGAAGAACCCGGCGAGCACGAGGGTGAAGACGATCATGCCGACCGTCATCGCGCCCACTTCGCCCCAGCCGCCGAACTCGACCTTGCCGAAGAGCGAGAAGTCCGGCATCGAGACGGCGCTGCCGTGCAGTTCGGGGGCGCCGCTGGCCCACTGCTTGGGGTCGATGACGCCGGCGGCGTTGAGGACGACGGCGACCACGGTGCCGCCGACGATGCCGATCAGGATCGCGCCGGGGATGCCGCGCGCCTGGAGCATGAAGATCGCGAGCAGGGTCGCCGCGAAGAGCAGGACCGGCCAGCCGGCGAGTTCACCGGTCGGGCCGAGGGTCACCGGGGTCGACTTGCCCTGGTGCACGAAGCCGGCCTTCACCAGGCCGATGAGGGCGACAAAGAGACCGATGCCCATGGTGATCGCGTGCTTCAGCGCCAACGGGATCGCGTTCATGATCATCTCGCGCAGGCCGGTGACGACCAGGAGCATGATCACGGCGCCGTACATCACACACATGCCCATGGCCTGCGGCCAGGTCATCTGCGGGGCGACCTGCGAGGAGAGCACACCGGAGACGGAGAGGCCGGCGGCGAGGGCGAGCGGCACCTTGCCGGCGAACCCCATCAGAAGCGTGGTGAAGGCCGCCGCGAACGCGGTCGCGGTGATCAGGGCCTTCTGGCCGAGCGTGTCCCCCGCCGCGTCCTTGCCGGACAGGATGAGGGGGTTGAGCAACAGGATGTACGCCATCGCCATGAAGGTGGTGACGCCGCCGCGCACCTCGCGCGCGATCGAGCTCTCCCGCTGGGATATGTGGAAGTACCGGTCGAGCCAGGACCGTCCGGCCGGGACGCGGCTACCCGCGCCCGCGTCCTCCGCGACGGTCTTCGGCTCCAGAGACTGCTGGGTCATGTGGGCCTACTCCCAAGGTTCAAAGGGGCACCCGAGACAGCCGCCCTGACGGCTGATCAACCGCTCGTGCGGCTGTGGGATTTGGGAAGGTGCTTCGGCCGCACGACCCGGGGGACGGCCCGAGACGAACGATCAGGATCTGCTGCTGGTACTGACGATGATCACTTTCCGATGGTTCAAGTTCCGCGAGCGGTGCGGCGCTTGAGTACTCCGGGCGGCGCGACGAAGTGTGACGTTCCCTGCGCCGCCCGGAGAGTCCTGCCCGGTGCCTACGCGGTGCCCGTGAGGTGCTCGGGGCGTACCGGTGTCCGGTCGAGCTGCAGACCCGTCGCGTTCCGGATCGCCGCGAGGACGGCCGGGGTGGACGACAGGGTCGGTGCCTCGCCGATGCCACGGAGCCCGTACGGGGCGTGGTCGTCGGCGAGTTCGAGCACGTCGACGGGGATGGTCGGCGTGTCGAGGATCGTGGGGATCAGGTAGTCCGTGAAGGAGGGGTTGCGCACCTTCGCGGTCTTCGGGTCGACGATGATCTCCTCCATGACCGCCACGCCGAGGCCCTGGGTGGTGCCACCCTGGATCTGACCGACGACGGACAGCGGGTTGAGGGCCTTGCCGACGTCCTGGGCGCAGGCCAGTTCGACTACCTTGACCAGGCCGAGCTCGGTGTCCACCTCGACGACGGCGCGGTGCGCGGCGAACGAGTACTGGACGTGCCCGAATCCCTGGCCGGTGCGCAGGTCGAACGCCTCCGTCGGACGGTGCCGCCACTCGGCCTCGACCTCGACGGCCTCGCCTTCGAGCACGTCGGCCAGATCGGCGAGGACCTCGCCGCCGTCGGTGACGACCTTGCCGCCCTCCAGGAGGAGTTCTGCCGTCGCCCACGCGGGGTGGTAGGTGCCGAACTTGCGCCGGCCGAGCTCCAGGACCTTCTCGCGCACCAGCTCGCAGGAGTTCTTGACGGCGCCGCCGGTGACGTACGTCTGGCGCGACGCGGACGTCGAACCGGCGCTGCCCACCTGTGTGTCGGCGGGGTGGATGGTCACCTGGGTGACGCCCAGCTCGGTGCGGGCGATCTGCGCGTGGACCGTGACGCCGCCCTGGCCGACCTCGGCCATCGCGGTGTGGACCGTGGCGACGGGCTCGCCGCCCACGACCTCCATGCGGACCTTCGCGGTCGAGTAGTCGTCGAAGCCCTCGGAGAAGCCGACGTTCTTGATGCCGACCGCGTAGCCGATGCCGCGGACGACGCCCTCGCCGTGCGTGGTGTTGGACAGGCCGCCGGGCAGCTGCCGTACGTCGGCGCCCTCGGAGCTCTCCCACTGGCGCTCGGGCGGCAGCGGCATCGCCTTGACGCGGCGCAGCAGTTCGGCGACGGGGGCCGGCGAGTCGACCGGCTGCCCGGTCGGCATGATCGTGCCCTGTTCCATGGCGTTGAGCTGCCGGAACTCGACCCGGTCCATGCCCACCGCGTCGGCGAGCTTGTCCATCTGGGCCTCGTAGGCGAAGCACGCCTGCACCGCGCCGAAGCCGCGCATGGCGCCGCAGGGCGGGTTGTTGGTGTAGAGCGCGATGGCCTCGATGTCGACGTCGTCGATCACGTACGGGCCGACGCTCAGCGAGGAGGCGTTGCCGACGACCGCCGGGGAGGCCGACGCGTAGGCGCCGCCGTCCAGGACGATCCTGCACTTCATGTGCGTGAGCTTGCCGTCCTTGGTGGCGCCGTGCTCGTAGTAGAGCTTCGCCGGGTGCCGGTGGACGTGTCCGAAGAAGGACTCGAACCGGTTGTAGACGATCTTGACGGGCTTGCCGGTGCGCAGCGCCAGCAGGCAGGCGTGGATCTGCATCGACAGGTCCTCGCGGCCGCCGAAGGCGCCGCCGACGCCGGAGAGCGTCATCCGGACCTTGTCCTCGGGCAGGCCGAGGACCGGGGCGATCTGGCGCAGGTCGGAGTGGAGCCACTGGGTGGCGATGTAGAGGTCGACACCGCCGTCCTCGCCCGGCACCGCGAGGCCGGACTCCGGGCCGAGGAAGGCCTGGTCCTGCATGCCGAAGGTGTACTCGCCCTTGACGACGAAGTCGGCCTTCTCGGCGGCCTCGTCGGCGTTGCCGCGGATGATCGGCTGACGGTGCACGATGTTCGGGTGCGGGACGTGGCCGATGTGGTGGTCGTCGCGGTTCTCGTGGATGAGGATCGCGTCGGGCGCGGTCGCGGACGCCTCGTCCGTGACGACGGGCAGTTCGCGGTACTCGACCTTGATCTTCGCGGCGGCGCGGCGCGCGGTCTCCGGGTGGTCGGCGGCGACGATCGCGACGGGCTCGCCGTGGTGGCGGACCTTGCCGTGCGCGAGGACCGGGGTGTCCTGGATCTCCAGGCCGTAGTTCTTCACGGCGGTCGGCAGGTCGTCGTACGTCATGACGGCGTAGACGCCCGGCTGTGCGAGGGCCTCGGAGGTGTCGATCGACACGATCTCGGCGTGGGCGACCGTGGAGCGCAGGATCTGCCCCCACAGCATGTCCTCGTGCCACATGTCGGACGAGTAGGCGAACTCGCCGGTGACCTTGAGGGTGCCGTCCGGGCGGAGGGTGGACTCCCCGATGCCGCCCTTGGTCTGCGACCCCTGGGTCACCTTGGACGGGATGCCGGTGGTACGTGTGTCGGCCATGGCGTCAGACCCCCTCGGGCTCGGACTGGCGCGCGGCGGCGAGCCGGACGGCGTCCATGATCTTCTCGTAGCCCGTGCAGCGGCACAGGTTGCCCGACAGCGCCTCACGGATGTCCGCGTCGCTCGGGTTCGGGTTGCGCTCCAGCATCTCGTCGGCGGCGACCAGCAGGCCCGGGGTGCAGAAACCGCACTGGACGGCACCGGCGTCGATGAACGCCTCCTGGACGGGCGAGAGTTCGACGCCCTCGCCGGTCTGCGAGTCGTGGCCCTTGGCCGCCCACTGCTTCGCCGCGTCGAGCGACGTCCCGCCCTTCTCGGCGGATCCGCAGGCGCCGGTCGCACAACCACCGTGCTCCGCACGCTGCTTGGCGAAGTCGGCGAGCCCCTCGACCGTGACGACCTCGCGGCCCTCGACCTGGCCGGCGGCGACCAGACACGAACACACCGGCACACCGTCGAGGCGGACCGTGCAGGAACCGCACTCTCCCTGCTCACAGGCGTTCTTGGAGCCGGGCAGGCCCAGGCGCTCGCGCAGGACGTAGAGGAGCGACTCGCCCTCCCAGACGTCGTCGGCCTCCTGTGGACGGCCGTTGACCGTGAAATTGACGCGCATTACGCGACTCCCTCCGTGGCGGCGGCGGTGCCGCGGTACGACTCCCAGGTCCAGGTCAGGGTGCGGCGGGCCATGATGCCGACCGCGTGGCGGCGGTAGCTCGCCGTGCCCCGGACGTCGTCGATCGGGTTGCAGGCGGCGGAGCACAGGTCCGCGAACTGCTTGGCGACCGACGGGGTGATGATCTTTCCGTTGTCCCAGAAGCCGCCCTCTTCGAGCGCCGCGTTCAGGAAGTCCTCGGCGGTCTTCGCGCGGACCGGGGTCGGTGCCGCGGAGCCGATGCCGGTGCGGACCGTGCGGGTCCGCGGGTGCAGGGCGAGGCCGAAGGCGCACACCGCGATGACCATGGCGTTGCGGGTGCCGACCTTCGAGTACTGCTGGGGGCCGTCGGCCTTCTTGACGTGGACGGCGCGGATCAGTTCGTCGGCGGCGAGCGCGTTGCGCTTCACACCGGTGTAGAACTCGTCGATCGGGATGAGGCGGGAGCCGCGTACCGACTCGACCTCGACCTCGGCGCCTGCCGCGAGGAGCGCGGGGTGGGCGTCGCCGGCCGGGGAGGCGGTGCCGAGGTTGCCGCCGACGCCGCCGCGGTTGCGGATCTGCGGGGAGGCCACCGTGTGGGAGGCCAGCGCCAGGCCGGGAAGCTCGCCGCGCAGGTGCTCCATGATCTGGGTGTACGGAACGGAGGCGCCCAGGCGCACGCTCTCCTCGCCGACCTCCCACTCGCTCAGCTCGCCGATGCGGTTGAGATCCAGGAGGTACTCGGGCCGGCGGTGGTCGAAGTTGATCTCGACCATCACATCGGTGCCACCCGCAATCGGCACAGCGGTGGGGTGCTCAGCCTTGGCGGCGAGCGCCTCCTCCCAGCTGGCGGGGCGAAGGAAGTCCATGAGTGGCTCTCTTCTTCGTATCGTGGGTCGTTCTGTTCAAGCCAGATCGTGTGCGGCGGGCCCGGCTCGTTCATGAGTTGTTAACGCGGAGTGGGGCCAGTACACAGCGCCGTCCCGCACCGGGGTCAGTCACCGAAACCATGAAGGAGTTGGCTGGCCAGGGAGCTCATCTTGTAGATTCGTATGAACGGAGGTCATCAGTAACCTCTTCGCTTTCCTCTGGAAACATCCGGCACGACCTGGGAATCAAGGAGCACCGCTCACGAAAGCCCAGGACACGGCCACACGGCGGCCACGGCCACCGTCCTGAGGACCCGTGCCCCCGCTCCCGAGGGGGGCGACCCACGAGGGTCCTCGCCACAGAACCATCGTAGATTTCGAGACACAGAACGGCGGCGACGAGAATGCGGCTGCGCGCACTGCTGGACACCGACGCGCTGGGCCTGCGGCTGCTCGGCGGCGAGGACGAGCTGGACCGCGCGGTACGCGGCGTGATGACCACGGACCTCAAGGACCCCAGCCGGTACCTCTCGGGCGGCGAGCTGGTCCTCACCGGCCTCGCCTGGCGGCACGGTGCCGCCGACTCCGAGTCCTTCGTACGCATCCTCGCCGGCGCCGGAGTCGCCGCCCTCGCCGCCGGTGAGGCGGAGCTGGGCGACGTGCCGGACGACCTGGTCCTGGCCTGCGCCCGGCACCGGCTGCCGCTGTTCGCGGTGAACGAGTCGGTGGCCTTCGCGACGATCACCGAGCACGTCGTGCGCCAGGTCTCGGGCGAGCGGGCCGGGGACCTGGCGGCCGTGGTGGACCGGCACCGGCGGATGATGACGTCCGGCCCGGCCGGCGGCGGCCCCGACGTGGTCCTCGACCTGCTCGGCAGCGACCTGGACCTGCGGGCCTGGGTCCTGTCGCCCACCGGGCGGCCCATCGCCGGATCGAAGGTCTCGGGGGCGGCCCTGCCGGCCGACGTGTGCGCCGAGCTGGCCGCCGCGCACCTGGCCGCGGCCCGCACCGGCCGCCGCGGCCCGCACCGGGTGACGGTCGGCACGACCACGTACTCGCTCTTCCCGATCCGCGCGTCCGGGCGGTCCTCCGGCGCCTCGCGGGACGTGCGCGAGACCGTGCTCTCCGACTGGCTGCTCGCCGTCGAGGCGGACGCCGGGGACTGGCCCGAGGAGCGGCTCGACCTGCTCCAGGGGGTCACCCAGCTGATCGCGGTGGAGCGGGACCGGCGCGACGCGGCACGCACCGTACGGCGGCGGCTCGCGCAGGAGGTGCTGGAGCTGGTGCAGACGGGGGCGGCGCCGGCCGAGATCGCGGCGCGGCTGCGGGTCGCGGCACCGGTCCTGCTGCCCGGCCTCGGCGCCGCCCCGCACTGGCAGGTGGTCGTGGCGCGCGTCGAGTGGGAGGGCGGCGAGATCGAGGGCGGTCCGGTCGCCCAGTCGCTGCTGGAGGAGATCCTCGTCGACCCGCTGTCCGCCGGCCCCGAGCACTCCGACCGGATAGCGGTCGCCCATACGGGCGATGAGGCCATCGCGCTCGTCCCGCTCCCGGCGGTGTCCGCCGAGCACGACGGATCCGAGGAGGGACTGCTCGCCGACTCCCTCCTGGCTGCGGTGCGGGATCCGCTGTCCGCCGGCCTCGACGACGACGGGCGGGTCACCCTCGGCGTCAGCGCCGCCGTGCACTCGGCGGAGGGTCTGCGCGGGGCGCTGGAGGAGGCCCGGCACGCCCGCAGGGTCGCCGCCGCGCGTCCCGGCCGGGTCTGCGCGGCCGGGCACCAGGAGCTGGCCTCGCACGTGCTTCTGCTGCCCTTCGTGCCGGACGACGTGCGCCGCGCCTTCACCGCCCGGCTCCTGGACCCGCTGCGGGACTACGACCGCCGGCACCGCGCCGAGCTGATCCCCACCCTGGAGGCGTTCCTGGACTGCGACGGTTCCTGGACCCGTTGCGCCACCCGTCTGCACCTGCACGTCAACACACTGCGCTACCGCGTCGGCCGGATCGAACAGTTGACGAGTCGTGATCTGTCCCGCCTGGAGGACAAGTTGGACTTCTTCCTGGCACTGCGCATGAGCTGACGCGCGACGGCCGCCGGCGGCGGCCGAACACCTATGACTTTGTGAAATCCTTCACCCACCCTCTTGGCCGGGCCCCGCGATCCGTGCTGAGATGCCACCACTCAACAGCTCAATGGTGTGCTCGGGGAGGGCAACGTGGCGCATACCGCCATGTCTGGTCACGGAACGACTGCAGGGGACGATCCACTCCAGACCGCGGTATGGCGGCTGCGCTCGCGAGCCTGCTGGGCCGACGCGGCCGCGCTGCTCCAGCCGCACACCGCGGAGGCGGCGCTCCAGCGGGCGTCGCTGCTCGTCGAACGGTGCCTGTACACCGAACAGGGCTGGGCCGAGGCGGAGGACGCGCTGCGGACCGCGGAGGCGATCGCGCAGAGCGACGACGAGCGCGGTGCGGCGGCCTGTGAGCGGGGGCAGCTCGCGTACGCGGCGACTCTGCTCGGCGTGCGCGACCGGGCGGACGAGGCGCGGGCCGCGCTCGGCCGGGCCGCCGCGCTGCTCGCGCCCGGGGCCCGGGGCCGGGCCCTGCTGGACTTCCGGCGCGGACTGCTCGCCGAGAACCTGGCGCGCTCCCCGCAGGCCGCCCGCGCCGCCTACCGGCGCGCGCACGCGGGCGCGGTGGCGCACGACGATCCGCTGCTGCTCTCCTTCACCTGGCGGCATCTGGCCGGACTCGCCCTGCGGGACGGCGAGTTGGCCGAGGCGCGGCACGGGTTCGCGGAATCACTGCGGATCCGCGAGGAGTTGGGCTACCTCGTGGGCACGGCTCCCGCCCTGGCGTCACTGGCGGACGCCGAGGCCGAACCGGAGGCGTCGCGCCTGCGCGCGGAGGCGGGCCGCCTGTTCCGTCTGCTCGGCGGCGTCCCGACCTGGCTGGCCCGCCAACTGGCCCCACCGGCGGCCACGGCCTGACCACCGGCGTCCTCGTCAGCGGGTTCGCCCGCTCCGGGCGGCCGGGACGACAGACGGCCCGCCCCGCCCGCCGCCGGGCCTCGCCCGGTCCGGGCGGGGCCCGGCGCACAAGGTCGCCGGGTGCGGGCGTCCGCGGGGCGGCCCGCTCCGGACGCGGACCGGCGAACAGGCAGTCGCGTGCACCCGCCCAGGGATCGGCCCGCTCCCGGTGACCGACCGACGAACATCCCGCCGGGGCGCCCGCCACCGGGCTCGCCCGCTCCGGACACGGACCGGCGAACAAGCCGCCGTACGCGACCGCACGCCGGCGAGCTCGCCCGGTCCGGGCGGGGCCCGGCGCACGAGGTCGCCGAGTACGCGCGTCCGCGGGGCGGCCCGCTCCGGACACGGACCGGCGAACAGGCCGCCGTGCGCGTCCGCCCCTGCGTCAGCCGCTCTGGGCGCGCGCCAGCAGGGTGCGGGCGAACTCCTGGACCGTGGTGCGGAGTTCGGGGTCGCGGGCCACGTAGACGACCACGCCCACGATCACCAGGAGGGTGAGGAGGCCGCGCAGTCCGCCGCTCCGGCCGCCGCCGTACGGCACCGGGCGGTGCGGCACGGGGCGGTGCGGATGGGGCGCCCCGGAGTGGCGCGCGTGGGCGTGGGCCATGTCGTGCATCTCGCGGTGGCTGCGTACGTGGTTCTGGTGGATCTGCTGCGCGGCCTGCTGGGCTTGCTGCTGGGCCATCCAGGACGGGTCGGGCATCGGAATCTCCCCCGGTGTCGGTCCGGCTCTCGCCGTGTACCGGGGGCCACGCCCGCGCCGCGCGCCGGGTTCCCGGCGTCACGGTGTGTTGCGCGGCGGATACCGCTCCGTGACATGCGGGAGGGGAAGGGCGCCTGCCGGTGGGGTCAGGACGCCCCGGCGAAGTGCTCGCGCACCAGCGACTGCACGACCGGCAGGTCCTCGGCGATCAACGCGTCGAGGAGGGCGGTGTGTTCGGCCGCGTCGGCGATCAGGTCGGCGCGGCCCCGGGAGACGGGACCGCCGACGAGCGGCCACTGGGCGCGCCGGTGCAGGTCGTCGGCGATCTGCACCAGTTGGCTGTTCCCGGACAGCGCCAGCACCGCACGGTGGAAGGCCCGGTCGGACTCGGCGTAGGTGGCGCGGCAGCCGGACGACGCGGCGCGCGCGGTGGCCTCGGCGAGGGGGCGCAGCTCCGCCCAGCGCCCGGCGGGCACGGTGCGCGCGAGGCGCAGCATCACCGGCACCTCGATCAGGGCGCGGACCTCGGCGAGCTCGCCGAGTTCCCGGGTGCCGCGTTCGACGACCCGGAAGCCCCGGTTGGGGACGACCTCGACGGCGCCCTCCAGGGCGAGCTGCTGCATCGCCTCCCGCACGGGGGTCGCCGACACCCCGAACCGCTCGCCGAGCACGGGTGCCGAGTACACCTCCCCCGGGGCGAGCTCGCCCGCGACGAGCGCGGTGCGCAGGGCGTCCAGGATCTGCCCGCGCACGGAGGAGCGCTGCACGACGGGTCGGACGCCCTCGACCCGCGGGCGCGGGAGGGGCGGCTCGCTGTGCGTGTGCTCGCCGCGGGCGCGGGCCGGGCCCCCGGCCTCGGGTCCGGTCACGTCCCGGGCGGCACCTGCGCCCGCACCGGGCACGGCACCGTCGGGGAACCCGCCCCGCGTCCGCTCCCTGCCCGTGCCCCGGTCCATGTCCGCAGCCGTCGGCTGTGCGGGCACCCGGACGGCCCCCGTACGGATGTCCGGGGTCCTCGCGCCTGCGGAGCCGTGCGCGCTGCGCGGACCGGACTGCTCCACGGATCCTCCTCCGGGCTTGGTGGTACTTGGGGGTCATTGCGGCGGTTGTTACCCGTCCGTCAAGCACCATAGGCGCACATGGCCTCAGTTCAAACACCCGAATTGACGGGTAAGGTAAGGTTTACCTGCTAACGATCGTGAAGCGGATGGTCCCGCATGCCCACTACCGCCCTGTCCGACGGAGCGGCCACGGACGCCCCGGCCGCCCCCGGGCGACCGTCGGCCGTCGGGGACGCGTACGCCCGGCTGACCGAGGTCTTCTCCGGGCTGAGCGTCCGCGAGCTGAGCGCCGGCGAGGCGGCGCCGTCGGGCGAGGGATGGGTCTGCGCAGCGGGGTTGGCGGCGGGCGGGACCGACCTCGACGCCTTCCTCGCATGGGACGAGGAGCAGGTGATGCGGGACTACGGACAGCGGGGGCGCCCCGACGTCGTGGCCGGCTTCGGGCTGCACCGGTACGCCTGGCCGGCCTGTCTGCTGATCACCGTGCCGTGGTTCCTGCGGCGCCGCGTCCCCCGCTTCGCTGTGGAGGACGTCACATACGAGCGCACGCTCGGCAGCATGGCCGTCCGCGTCTCGACGTTCGCCTGCCTGCCCGGCGACCCCGCGGCCGGACTTCCGGGCGCGCGGGTCGTCCCCGACGAGGAGGCGCTGCGCGCGGAGGTGCGGGCGGCGGTGGCCGAGCACCTGGAGCCGGTCCTCGGCGGCTTCGGCCCCCGCATGCGGCGGCGCGGCCGGGCGCTGTGGGGCATGGCCACCGACGAGGTCGTCGAGGGGCTCTGGTACATCGCCCACCTGCTCGGCGAGGAGCGGCGGGCGATGCGCGAGCTGGAGCTGCTGCTGCCGGGGTCGACCCAGCCGTACGCCGGCTCCGCCGCGTTCCGCGAGCTGACCGGCCCGAACGGCGAGTCCCTGCCCACCCGCGACCGGGTGACCTGCTGCTTCTTCTACACGCTGCGCCCGGAGGACACCTGCACCACCTGCCCGCGCACCTGCGACGCGGACCGGGTGGCCAAGTCGGCGGCGGCCGCGGCCGGTTGAGCCGTCCCGGACGGGAGCGGCGCGCGAGTGCCCTAAGATCAACTCCGACGACCTCCCGCACGGTGAAGCCCCGCGGATCGCAGTCGATTCACAACTTCCTCACCTGCCGCAGGAACTTTCCGTCGAACCATCCGTACGGGTAATCTTATTCGCACTCAACTCCCGTCCCTCGCACGGCAGTTCGAGCAGAACGCCGCCCTGCGCATCCCCTTGCACTCCCTTGGCGGCCTCTTGCCCCGAAACCCCCTGAGGGCTGACGGGATTGGGCCACCATGGCGGGCGTTACGCCCTATCCCAATGCAAGGGACCCCAGATGAGATTGACCGACATATCGCTGAACTGGCTGCTTCCGGGCGGCGTCTTGCTCCTGGGACTGCTGGCGGCGGTGGCGGTGCTCGCGCGCGGCAAACGGTCCGGGGAGAGCGCGAGCAGCGACGACTCGTGGGAGCGCAGCGAGGAGCGTCGCAGGCGCAAGGAGGCCATCTACGGCACGGCCTCCTACGTGCTGTTGTTCTGCTGCGCCGCGGTCGCGGCGGCGCTGTCCTTCCACGGCCTGGTCGGCTTCGGCCAGCAGAACCTCGGCCTCTCCAACGGCTGGGAGTACCTCGTCCCGTTCGGCCTGGACGGCGCGGCGATGTTCTGCTCCGTGCTCGCGGTGCGGGAGGCCAGCCACGGTGACGCGGCGCTCGGCTCCCGGATACTCGTGTGGACGTTCGCGGGTGCCGCGGCCTGGTTCAACTGGGTGCACGCTCCCCGGGGCATCGACCACGCGGGCGCCCCGCAGTTCTTCGCGGGCATGTCCCTGTCGGCCGCGGTGCTGTTCGACCGCGCGCTGAAGCAGACCCGGCGGGCCGCGCTGCGCGAGCAGGGCCTGGTCCCGCGTCCGCTGCCGCAGATCCGTATCGTCCGCTGGCTGCGCGCGCCCCGGGAGACGTACGGCGCCTGGTCGCTGATGCTCCTGGAGAACGTCCGCAGCCTGGACGAGGCCGTCGAGGAGGTCCGCGAGGACCGGCGTCAGAAGGAGCAGAACCGGCTGCGCCGCCGGGAGCAGGAGCGGGTCGAGCGCGCTCACCTCAAGGCGCTCAGCCGGGGCCACCGAGGGCTGGCCGGCCGCGGCGGCGGCCGGGAGCTGGAGACCGCGACGGTGGAGCGGGCGCCGGGCCAGGCCTCCGCGGAGCCTGCCATATCCACCGCGGAGCAGCTGCCCGTGCGCTCACGGCCGTCCCTCACTCCCGTCCGCAAGAGCACTGAGCCGATCACCGTCGACCTCACCGCGGAGGACGACACGATGGCCCTGCCGCGGCTCGACTCGCTGGAGCGCAAGCTGAAGGATCTCGAGCAGCAGTTCGGCTGAGGTCCCCGGTCCGCACGATCCGGCCGGCCCGGCCGGATCCCGGCCGGGCCCGGACACACCACGGCGGCGCGGTGTCTACGACACCGCGCCGCCGTCCAGTTCGAACCACACCGCCTTGCCCACGCCGTGCGCCCGTACCCCCCAGGCGTCGGCCAGGGACTGGACGAGGACCAGGCCTCTGCCGTGCGTACCGTCGCCGGCGTCCGGTAACCGCAGCCTGGGCCTGCGTCCGACGAAGTCCCGGACCTCGACGCGGAGTCCGCGGGGACCGACGGTGGCCGTCAGGACCGCGTCGCGGTCGGTGTGGATGAGGGCGTTGGTGACGAGCTCGCTGGTCAGCAGCTCGGCTATCTCGGAGCATCCCGGCCCGCCCCAGTGCCGTAACAGCTCCCGCAGAGCCCTGCGCACCTCGGGCACCGCCCGCAGGTCCGCCCTGCTCAGCCGGCGCCTGAGCTGCGCGCCGTCCTCCCCGTCGCCCGCCCCGTCGGCCGCTTCCTCCACTGCCTTGGCGGAGGAGGCCCCCATGGCCATGGGACCACCTCCTCGTGCCTGCCTCTTCATGACCCCCGCCTGCGTGCCGATGTCGGTTCCCCTCCAGCTCGAACACGTTCACGGGGATCCATGCCCAGGCGGGAACGCGGCAGTCATGTCGAATCCTCAACCACCCGCCGGGGCGGCGCGGGTGCGCGGTGTTCACGCGGGGAAGGGACACTCGGGACAGAGCCGTCCGAGCGCCGAGGAGCCGCCGTGCACGACGACCGTTCGCTGGTGGAGGCGCGCCTGGAGCGCGCGCTGCGGCAGTTCCTGCGCCCGGCGCAGTACACCCACCGGGTCCCGCTCGCCCTGTCCGTGTGGCACGTGCCCGGCGAGCCGGTCCCCGTCGACCAGGCGCTCCAGGCCGCCTACGAGCCCTTCACCACCGGCACGCTCTGGGGAAAGCCCTGGTCGACGAGCTGGTTCCGCGTCGAGGGCCGGGTGCCCGAGGAATGGGCGGGCCGGCACGTCGAGGTGGTCGTCGACCCCGGGTTCACGGGTGACGGCCCCGGCTTCCAGGCGGAGGGGCTCCTGTACGACGCCGCCGGCATCCCCCTGAAGGGGATCCACCCCCGCAACCGGCACCTGACGGTCGGTGCGCCCGCGAGGGGAGGCGAGGCCGTGCACCTCCTGCTGGAGGCGGCGGCCAACCCGGCGGTCCTGCACGGCTTCGAGCCTACGCACCTCGGGGACGTGCTGACCGCAGGCGATGGGCCCGTCTACCGATTCGCGGCTGCCGATCTCGCCGTACTCGACCCCGACGTGTGGCGGCTCGTCCTCGACATCGAGGTGCTCTCGGAGCTGATGCACGAACTGGACGCGGGCCGGCCGCGGCGGCACGAGATCCTGCGGGCGCTGGAGGACATGCTGGACGTCCTGGACCTGCACGACGTGCCCGGCACGGCGCCCGCGGCCCGCGCCGCGCTCACGGAGGTGCTGTCCCGGCCCGCGTCGGCGAGCGCGCACCGGATCTCGGCGACCGGGCACGCCCACATCGACTCGGCGTGGCTGTGGCCGCTGCGCGAGACGGTCCGCAAGGCGTCCCGCACCTTCGCCAACGTCACCGCGCTGGCCGGTGACTATCCCGAGCTGGTGTTCGCGTGCTCGCAGGCCCAGCAGTACGCCTGGGTGAAGGAGCACCAGCCGCACATCTGGGAGCGCATCAAGAAGGCCGTGGAGGAGGGGAACTGGGCGCCGGTCGGCTCCATGTGGGTGGAGTCGGACGCCAACATGCCCGGCGGCGAGGCGCTGGCCCGGCAGATCGTGCACGGCAAGCGGTTCTTCCGGGAGGAGCTCGGCGTCGAGACCGAGGAGATCTGGCTGCCGGACTCCTTCGGCTACACGGCCGCCTTCCCGCAGCTGGCCAAGCTCGCGGGCGTCCGCTGGTTCCTCACCCAGAAGCTGAGCTGGAACCAGTCCAACCGGATGCCGCACCACACGTTCTGGTGGGAGGGCATCGACGGGACCCGTGTCTTCACCCACTTCCCGCCCGTCGACACCTACAACTCGCAGTTCCACGGCCGTGAACTCGCCCACGCCGAACGCAACTTCGCCGAGAAGGGCCGGGCCACCCGGTCGCTCGTGCCGTTCGGTTGGGGCGACGGCGGCGGTGGTCCGACCCGCGAGATGCTGGAGAAGGCGCGGCGGCTGCGCTCCCTGGAGGGCTCGCCGCGCGTCGAGATCGAGCGGCCCTCGGCGTTCTTCGCGGCGGCCGAGGAGGAGTACGGGGCCCACGCGCCCGTGTGGTCGGGCGAGCTGTACCTGGAACTCCACCGGGCCACCTACACCACGCAGGCGAAGACGAAACAGGGCAACCGGCGCTCCGAACACGCGCTGCGCGAGGCCGAGTTGTGGTGCGCGACAGCCGCCGTGCGCGAACCGTCGTACGCCTATCCGTACGACGTGCTCGACCGGCTGTGGAAGACCGTGCTGCTGCACCAGTTCCACGACATCCTGCCCGGCTCGTCGATCGCCTGGGTGCACCGCGAGGCGCGGGAGACGTACGCGCGGGTGCTGACCGAGGTGGACGAGCTGACCGCCGGGGCGGTGCGGGCACTGGGCTCCGGCGCGCCCGCCGCGCTGAACGCCTCGCCGTACGAGCGGACGGAAGTCGTCGGGGACGCGCTGGTGACCGTGCCCGGACTGGGGAGCGCCGCGGTGCCGGACACGGCGGACCCGGCGAACGCCCGGGTCCGGGCCGAGCGGTCGGACGACTCGATCGTGCTGGAGAACGAGTGGCTGCGGGTGCGGATCGACCGGGACGGCCTGCTCACCTCCGTACGGGACCTCGCGCGCGGCCGGGAAGTCCTGTGCGGTCCCGGCAATCTGCTGCAGCTCCACCCCGACCACCCCAACGCCTGGGACGCCTGGGACATCGACCGGCACTACCGGCGCACCCGCACGGACCTGACCGACGCCGAGTCGGTGGAACTCGTGGAGAGCGGACCGCTGCGGGCCGTCGTGCGGGTCACCCGCGCCTTCGGCAGCTCCCGGATCGTCCAGGACATCCGGCTGACGGCGGCGGCCCGCAGGCTGGACGTGGTGACCGAGGTCGACTGGCGGGAGTCGGAGAAGGTCCTCAAGGCCGCCTTCCCCCTCGACGTGCACGCCGAACGCTCCGCCGCCGAGATCCAGTTCGGCCATGTCCACCGTCCCACCCACGCCAACACCGGCTGGGACGCGGCCCGGTTCGAGATCTGCGCCCACCGGTGGCTGCGGGTCGCCGAGGACGGGTACGGCGTGGCCGTCCTCAACGACTCGACGTACGGCCATGACGTGACCCGTTGCGCGCACGAGGACGGTCTCGGCACGACCGTGCGGCTGACGCTGCTGCGCGCCCCGCACAGCCCGGACCCCGAGACCGATCTCGGCACCCACCGGTTCACGTACGCGCTGCTGCCCGGTGCGGAGGTGGGTGACGCCGTCGCGGAGGGACTAGCGCTCAATCTGCCGCTCCGCGTGGCCGGGACGCCGGCACTCGCTCCCCTGGTGAGTGTCGACGATCCGGCCGTCACCGTCGAGTCGGTCAAGCTCGCCGAGGACCGCAGCGGCGATGTGGTGGTGCGGCTGTACGAGTCCCGGGGCGGCCGGGCGCGCTGCGAGCTGACGGCCGGCTTCCCCGTGGCTCGTACCGAGGTGACGGACCTGCTGGAACGGCCGCTCCACGAGACGACGGGACCCTTCACCCTGAGGCCGTTCCAGATCCTGACCCTGCGGCTGCGCCCGGCGTAGCCGCGCCGGCGCTCGCTCCGTGCCGTCGGTGCCCTGCTCGCCTGCGAGCCCCCTCAGCCGTCGAGGGGACCCGCAGGCACGGGCAGCCGGGGCGGAGCCTACGGCCGCGGCACGTGGCGCAGGTTCGAGCGGGCCATCTGCACCATCCGTCCGACGCCTCCGTCGAGCACCATCTTCGACGCCGACAACGCGAAGCCCGTCACCATCTCCGCGCTGATCTTCGGCGGGATGGAGAGGGCATTGGGGTCGGTGACGATGTCGACGAGAGCCGGGCCCTTGTGGCTGAAGGCGTCCTTCAGGGCACCGGCGAGCTGCTTCGGCTTCTCGACGCGGACGCCGTACGCCCCGCAGGCGCGGGCCACCGCCGCGAAGTCGGGGTTCTTGTTCGAGGTGCCGTACGAGGGCAGTCCGGCGACCAGCATCTCCAGCTCGACCATGCTCAGCGAGGAGTTGTTGAAGAGGACGACCTTCACCGGCAGGTCGTACTGGACGAGGGTGAGGAAGTCCCCCATCAGCATGGTGAATCCGCCGTCGCCGGACATCGACACGACCTGCCGCTTGCGGTCGGTGAACTGCGCGCCGATCGCCATCGGCAGCGCGTTGGCCATCGAGCCGTGCGAGAACGAACCGATGACACGGCGGCTGCCGTTGGGCGAGATGTAGCGGGCGGCCCAGACGTTGCACATGCCGGTGTCGACGGTGAACACCGCGTCCTCGTCGGCGAGTTCGTCGAGGACCGAGGCGACGTACTCGGGGTGGATCGGCACGTGCTTCTCGACCTTGCGGGTGTACGCCTTGACGACTCCTTCGAGGGCGTCCGCGTGCTTCTTCAGCATCTTGTCGAGGAAGCGCCGGTTCCCCTTGGGCTTCACGCGCGGGGTCAGACAGCGCAGGGTCTCCTTCACGTCGCCCCAGACCGCGAGGTCCAGCTTGGAGCGCCGGCCCAGGTGCTCGGGCCGCACGTCGACCTGGGCGATCCTGACGTCGTCGGGCAGGAAGGCGTTGTACGGGAAGTCGGTGCCGAGCAGGATCAGCAGATCGCACTCGTGGGTGGCCTCGTAGGCGGCGCCGTAGCCGAGCAGTCCGCTCATGCCGACGTCGTACGGGTTGTCGTACTGGATCCATTCCTTGCCGCGCAGCGCGTGCCCGACCGGGGACTTGATCTTCCCGGCGAACTCCATGACCTCGGCATGCGCGCCGGCCGTGCCGCTGCCGCAGAACAGGGTGACCTTCTCCGCCTCGTCGATCATCGCGACGAGCTTGTCGATCTCCGTGTCGCCGGGGCGGACGCTGGGCCGCGAGGTGACGAGCGCCGTCTCGACGGGCTTGTCCGGGGCCGGTTCGTCGGCGATGTCACCGGGCAGCGTGACGACGCTGACGCCGGACTGGCCGACGGCGTGCTGGATGGCGGTCTGCAGGACCCGGGGCATCTGCTTCGGGCTGGAGATCAGCTCGCTGTAGTGGCTGCACTCCTGGAAGAGCCGGTCGGGGTGGGTCTCCTGGAAGTAGCCGAGACCGATCTCGCTGGAGGGGATGTGCGAGGCGAGGGCCAGGACGGGGGCCATGGAGCGGTGCGCGTCGTACAGGCCGTTGATGAGGTGCAGGTTGCCGGGGCCGCAGGAGCCGGCGCAGGCCGTGAGCTTCCCGGTGATCTGGGCCTCGGCGCCCGCGGCGAACGCCGCCGTCTCCTCGTGCCGGACGTGGATCCAGTCGATCGCGGAGTTGCGCCTGATCGCGTCGACGACCGGGTTCAGGCTGTCGCCGACCACCCCGTACAGGCGCTCGACGCCCGCGCGGACGAGGATGTCGACGAACTGTTCGGCGACGTTCTGCTTGGCCATGCCTCACGCACCCCTTTGTGTTCCTCGGATCCCTTGGGTCCATGAATTCACACGGCGCGCTGTTACGCCTCCCAAACGGCCGCGGCCGTACGGTCATCGGCGTACCCCTTGACCCGTACCAGTGCGTCGGCGAGGAAGGCGGCGAGACCGGGCGGCTCTGCGTCCGACCACCGCGTCGTCAGGTGTTCGGCGAGTCCGGGTTCGCCGCGCAGCGGGTCCGCGAGGCCCGCGCTGCACAGCAGCAGGGTGTCACCCGGGCGGGCGACCGAGGCGCGGAAGCGGAACGGGTCGCGCGGCGGCTCGGGGGCCGGTTCGTAGGGGCTCGGGGGTGTGGTGATGCCCAGGTCCATGGTGAGCCGGTCGCCCTCGGGTGTCTCGTGGGGCAGTGATCCGAAGCCGACGACGGGCTCGCCGGTGGCCTCGGCGACCCGCGGCTCGATGTCCTGCCACTCGCCGTCCCGCAGCCGGAACAGTCCGCCTGCGCCGACTCCGAAGAACACCCGGGTGCGGCAGTGCGGGTCGGCGGGCAGCAGCAGGCAGCGCAGGCTGGCGGTGTACTCCTCCGGTTCGATGCCCTGCTCTGCCGCGCTCGCCCGGAGCCTGCCGAGGCTGCGGTCGGTGAGCCGCTGCAGTCCGGACTTCAGGTCGCCGCGCCGGGCGGCCCGGATGTCCTCGGCCAGCCGGGCGTGGCTGCGGCCCACGGCCTGTCCGATCCACCGGCACACCTCGGCGGCCGCCCGGTGGGCGCCGGGGGTGGCGCGCGCCCCGGTCGCCATCGCCACCAGGACCAGTGCCTGTTCCCCCGTCCCGAAGCGGGCGGTGAGGAGCGAGTCCCTGCGTGGCTCGCCGCGGTAGCGGGCGGAGTCGCCGCGCGCGGACACGGCCCGCAGGGTGCTGGTCCCGTAGCGGGCGCCGTCCAGGACCGTGTCGGCGACGAGGTCGCCGAGGTCGTCCGGGTCGGCGGGCGGGAGCGCGGTGGGTTCGGCGGCATAGGTGGGCGGGCCGGAGCCGACGTGCCCGACGGAGGGTGGCGCAGGGGGTGGGTCGAGGGCGGTCTCCCGGGCGGGAGTCTCCTCCGGTGCGGCGGACGGTACCGGGGCAGCGGGCGGGGCGTCCTCCGGGACCGCGGCGGGTGCGGGCGGCGGGGACGAAGGCGGGGGCGGTGGGGCGGCGGGCGTTCTCGACGCGGGTACCTGCGCGAGCGGCGCGGGGCCGGACCCGAGGTCGCCCGCCTCCGGCCGGGCGTCGCTCGCGGGTTCCTGCGGGCGGAACCCCGGTGGGGTGGGTCCGGGCGGGAAGGCGGCGGGTGCGGGGGGTCCGGGGGGCGGGGGCTCCCACGGGGCGGGCTCCCGGGTGAGGCCGCCGCGCAGGAGCGGGGGCTCGGCTTCGGGAGGTGCCGCGGGCGGGTCGTGGCGCTCCCACCGGCCGGGCTGGGAGCGGCCGTCACCGCGCTGCCCGGGCACCGCGGGGGGCCGCTCCGGCGGGGACGGGACGTCCGCCACGGGCGCGTCCGGTCCCGTGCCGGACCGCAGCTCGACCGTCCCGGCGGCCGAGGCGAACCGGTCGTCCAGGGAATCGGCCGCGGTGGCGGGTCCCGTGTCCTCGGTGGAGTCGTCGTACAACTGCCTCCACCAGTCGTCCTCATGACCGGTGGGCTTCTCCCCCTGCTGGCTCATGCCCCTAATTGTCCACCGCGGGGGCCGGATGAAAACGGGGCATCCGGAAAAACCGGCCAAGGGACTGGCTGTCGAACGGCATGTCGGACGATGCCTCGAACGGTGTTGCGACCGGGGCGCGGTCGTGCGCACAGCGGACCGCCGGACGGCCCCACCCCCCACGGGAGGACCGTCCGGCGGCGTTGTGGTGACCGGGGCCGAAACCCCCTAGCGCACGTCGTAGGCCCGGGTCACGGTCTGGACGACCGAGTTGCCGTTGCTGTCGGTCAGTTCGGTCCTGAGGGTGACCTGCTCGCCCTGGGCTCCGCCGTGATCGACGGTCGCGGTCCACCTGCCGCCGTCGCGGGTGGTCGCGGCCTGCTTCCAGGTCTCTCCGCCGTCGTACGAGTACGACAGCTTCGCCGAGGTGAGCGTGCCCGGCCGGTAGCCCGCGTGACCGGTCGCGGTGAGCGTGATGCGCTGACCGTCCTCGGCCGGCAGGGTCTTCAGGCCGTCCTCCGGCAGGCCGTAGCGCGGGAAGAGCAGCGGGATGCCCTGCGAGTAGGCGTTCTCGTCGAGGTGCGAGCGGAACGACCAGGTGGTGACGGTCTGCGGGGAGCGGTGCCAGACGCGCGAGCCGATCTTCATCGTGTGCAGGGTGAGGGCGTACGCGGAGTCGTCGGCCGGGACCTCGAACACCCCGTAGGGGACGGAGCTTTCGCCGATCGTCTCGCCGTCGCGCTGCAGCTGCATGGAGCCGATGTCACCGAACCCGCCCTGGATTCCCTGGTGCTGGGCGTCGCCCCAGAATCCGGGAGCCACGCCGATCAGGTTGCCCTGCCGTTCGGCGGCCAGTGCCTGCTCTCCGGAGGAGTCCAGGGGTGCCGTCGGCGAGAGGACTCCGCCGTACCACTCCTCGGTCCGCCGTTCGCCCTTCGTGTAGCTGCGCACCGGGTCGATCATGAACTCGCCCCAGGGGAAGCTGCTGGACACCTGGTGTCCCCAGCCGGTGGTGCCGGCCGAGTAGTACTCGGTGCGGCTGAAGGGCGCGGGCACGGTCTCCAGGTCGCCGAAGAAGCCGCCGAGTCCGTTCGGGCGGGTGACGGAGGGCAGGTCGACGTAGTCGGCGGCGGTGCCCACCGCGCGGTAGGTGGCACTCGTGGCGGCCAGTTGGCGGTCGTGGACCCGGTAGGTGCGGGCGTCGCGGATCTGACCCGTCTCCGGGAAGGCCAGGTTGTAGACGTACGGGCTCTTCGCGGTGGCCTTCCAGCGCAGGGTCACGTCACCGGCGGCGAGCAGCGCCTCGGCCTCCTCGGTGGGTACGGCGAGGACGGGCAGCGGACCGCCGGTGAAGCCGGTGGCGGGGTACCAGCGGCCGGGCGCCTCACGGTAGGCGAGGACCGCCAGCGCGCCCGCCGCCTTCGCCGCCGACGCGACGGCCGTGGCGCTCCCGCCGTCCGGCAGCTTGACGAGGGCGATCTTCCCCTTGGCGCCCGCGAGGTCCTGTGCCGTACCGGACTTGGCGTCCACGAGAGGGGCCTGTCCGGTGCCGTCGAGGTTGGCGGAGTTGGTGGAACCGGTCACGGGGTGCAGCGTCGGGCCGCCCACGACGGCGAGTTCGGAGATCTGCGGGGCCGCGGCGCGCCAGAAGCTGTCGAACTCGAAGGTGCCGTCGCTCGCCCGGCCCTCGACGGAGGCGTAGTAGCCGCGCACCGAGCGTCCGCCCGCGGCCGTCCCGGCGTGCAGCCAGGTGTCGTCCCAGGAGCGGGCGAACCCGAGGGTGGCGCCGCGGAGTTCGGACTCCTTGTCGGTGCTGATGCTCAGCCGGTGGGCGCTGCGGGCGTCGAGGACGACGGTGGTGTCCTTGCGTATCTCCAGCTGCGGGCGGGCCAGGTAGGACAGGGAGTCGATCAGGGTTCCCGCGGTCGCCGGGGTGGCGATGAAGCTGGAGAGGAAGTAGCTGCCGGGGCGTACGCGGTACGTCTGGTCGTTCGCGCCCTCGTTGAAGCGCCGCTCGCCGCTCGCGTCGTCGGTGCCGATGAGGTCGACGGACGAGCCGGACGTGGCGGGACGGCCGAGCCGGTCGACGAGCTTGACCCGCAGCGTGACGGTCTCCGGTTCGACGTAGAGGGAGAAGGGGGTGGAGACCGAGACGCCGTCGGCGGTGGCGAGGACACGGCCGGTGACATCGCCGTACTGGGCGCGGCTCAGGGACGCGTTCGGGTCGAGCGCGAGCGGTACCTCGACGGTGGCGCCGCCGGGGACGGTCACCGTGCGGCTGCCGAGCCGGGCGACCGACGAGCGCACGGGGGAACCGTCGTTGCCGGTGACGCGGCCGACCGAAAGCTTCAGCTCCACCGGCTTGTCAACCGTGTTGGTGTAGGGAACCGAGACGGTCGTGCGGTCGCCGGTGTCCTGCGGCCAGGCGAAGCTGCCGCCCTGCACGGCGGGCGCGCCCAGCACGGTCTGGTCGATCGCGGCCTTGACGTCGAGCCGTCCGCCGCCGGTCTCGCGGACGTCGCCGGGGATGCCGGTGTCCGCGGAGGAGACGAGGGCGGCCTTGATCTGCTGCGCGTCCCAGTCGGGGTGGCGCTGCTTGACGATCGCGGCGGCGCCCGCCACGTGCGGGGTGGCCATCGACGTGCCGCTCATGGACTGGTAGGCGTAGACGCCGCGGCCGCCCGCGTTGGCGGCCGAGATACCCACACCGGGCGCGGTGATCTCCGGCTTCAGCGTGTGCGAGCCGTAGGCCGGGCCGCGGCTGGAGAAGGACGCCGTGGAGTCGTCACGGTCGACGGCGCCGACGGTGAGGACGCCGGGCGCGCAGCCGGGCGAGGAGACCGAGTCGAGGGCCGGTCCGGTGTTGCCGGCCGCGATGACGAAGAGCGTGTCGCGACTGGACTCGGCGAGTTGCTGCGTGGCCGCGCTCATCGGGTCGGTGCAGTCGGTGCGGGCCGGGTTGCCGAGGCTCATCGAGACGACGTCGGCGCCCTGGTCGACGGCCCACTGCATGCCGGCGATGATCCACGACTCCGCGCCGGAGCCCGAGTCGTTGAGGACCTTGCCGTTCAGCAGGTCGGCGCCGGGGGCGACACCCCTCTTCCTGCCGTCGCTCGCCGCGCCCGTGCCGCCCACGGTGGACGTGGTGTGCGTGCCGTGCCCCTGGCGGTCGCTCGTGTCCGGCGAGTCCGTGAAGTTCTCCGAGGCGGTGATCCGGCCCTTGAGATCGGGGTGTTCGGCATCGACACCGGTGTCCAGGACGGCGACCTTGGTGCCCTTGCCGTCGTAGCCCGCGGCCCACGCCTCGGGGGCGTGCACCTGCCGGGTCGAGCGGTCCAGGGTGGCCCGGACCTTCTCGTCGAGCCACAGCTTCTTCAGCCCGCCCGCCGCGCGGGAGCGGGAGTTCGTGATGTCGGCCCAGAAGTCCGCGGCCTGCTTCTTGTCGGCCTTGAGCGCGACGCCGTCGATCGGTTCGAGGGCGACACCTCGTTCGGCGCCGCGCGGCGTGGCCGGGACCGCGCGGGCGGCCGACGCCCGGTACGTGGCGATCAGCGGCAGGGTCGCGCTGTGGGCGTCGTCGTAGCCCTGCCGGACCAGGCCGGTGACGTTGAAGAGTTCCTCGTCCACGCGTCCGGCGGCGACGGCGGCGACGGCTCCCGCGGGATAGACGTACAGGTCCTCGCCGGACCGGCGGGTCTGTGTGAAGGGAGTGGTGCCGTCGTCGCCGGGAAGGGCGGTCGCCCCGTCCTTCGTCACCAGGACGCGGTCGCCGGTGACGAGCGTGACGACGGCACCCGAGGCGGCGGCCCCGCTTCCGGTCAGCGGCTTCTTCGTGTCGTGTGCGGCCCCTGCGGGCACGGCTGCCGTGACGGCGAGGACGGCGGCGGTCGCCGCGCCCAGTGCCGTACGGACGGTCGTCTTCCCCAAAATCCCACTCCCCAAGATCGCTCCACCCGTGTCCGCCGGCGCCCGGACGAACCGGTGAGGCCGTGTCCGCGCAGGCCAAGAAGGCCCAAGGAGGGCATTACGGGCGGTGGTTGATGCTGCGGTGGCGTGAGCTTGGCAGAGAGGCGGGTGGTGCGGCGATGATGTGCCCAGGCGGGTTTGCGCCGTGGCTGTTTCCCGCCATGGACGCCACCGACCGGCCGGAACGCATCCTCGGGGAGGGACTTCGCCGCATGCTGGGAGCGATAGGTCTGGACGAGACGCACGAGTCGGCCTACCGGGCGCTCGTGTCCGTGGGCGCCGCCGACGTGCCCGATCTCGCGCGACGGCTCACACTCGGCGAGTACGACACGGAGCGCGCCCTGCGCCGGCTGGAGCGGCACGGTCTGGCGGCGCAGTCGTCGGCCCGGCCCGGGCGCTGGGTCGCCGCGCCGCCGGGTGTCGCGCTCGGCGCCCTGCTCACCCAGCAGCGGCACGAGCTGGACAAGGCGGAGCTGGCGGCCGCACTGCTCGCCGAGGAGTACCGTGCGCAGGCCGCGGAGCCCGCCGTGCACGACCTGGTCGAGGTGGTGATCGGCGCGGCAGCGGTCTCCCAGCGCTTCCTGCAGCTCCAGCTGGGGGCGAGCGAGGAGGTGTGCGCGCTGGTCACCGGGAACCCCGTGGCCGTCTCCGGCATGGACAACGACGCCGAGGAGCAGGCCGCCGGGCGGGGTGTCGGTTACCGGGTGGTCGTCGAGCGGGCGGTCCTCGACATGCCGACCGGGATCACCGAGCTGTCCGCCGCGCTCGGCCGGGACGAACAGGTACGGGTGGTGGACCAGGTCCCGACGAAGCTGGTCATCGCCGACCGGGCGCTCGCGATGGTCCCCCTCACCTCGAACACGGCGGAGCCCTCCGCGCTGGTCGTGCACGCGAGCGGGCTGCTGGAGCTGCTGTCCGGGCTCTTCGACTCGGTGTGGCGGGACGCGCTGCCCCTGCGGATCGGCAGCCGAGGCGTGCTGGAGCAGGAACCCGACGGACCGGACGGCACGGACCTGGAGATCCTGTCGCTGCTGCTCGCCGGGCTCACCGACGCGAGCGTCGCCAAGCAGCTGGATCTGGGGCTGCGGACCGTGCAGCGCCGGGTGAAGCGGCTGATGGAGCTGACGGGGGTGACGACACGGCTCCAGCTCGGCTGGCACGCCTACGAGCGGGGCTGGGTGGCGCGGGACTGACCTGCGGCTTCCCGTTCGCTCCTGCACCCTGGGCAGATGGGAGCGTGGGAACTCCTGCCGGTCGGCGTGGTGATGCTGCTCGGTCTGGCCGGAGTACTGGTGCCCGGTGTACCGGGCTCGTGGCTGGTCTGGGCCGCGGTCGCGTGGTGGGCGCTGGAGGACCCGCGTGCCCTGTCGTGGGGGGTGCTGGTCGGTGCGACCGGGGTCCTGCTCCTGTCCCGGGCGATCCGCTGGGCGCTCCCGCCGCGGCGGCTGCGTGCGAGCGGAGCCACCACCCGGACGGCGGTGTACGCCGGTCTCGGAGCGCTGCTCGGCTTCTTCCTCGTGCCGGTGATCGGCGCGATACCCGGTTTCCTCGGCGGCATCTACCTGTGCGAACGGCGCCGGCTGGGCGGCCACGGGCAGGCGGGCACGGCGGTACGGACCTTGATGCGCGCGGGCGGCTGGAGCGTCCTGACGGAGCTCTTCGCCTGCCTGCTGATCCTGGGGGCGTGGCTGGGGGCGGTCATCTGGGGCTGAGCCCGGTCCCTGGCGGCGGGCCGCCGGGAGAACCCGGTCCCGCGGCGGCGGAGCGCCGGGAGAGCCCGGTCCCACGGCGGCGGATCGCGGGGACGTGGGGCCCGGCGTCGGGCCCGGGACACCGAGACCCTGACGGGGCCGTGGGCGCCCCCGCACCGGCGACCGGAGCGGGGCGGCGGAGCCAGGAGCGGGGCGGCGGGGCGTAGGGCCCGGGACCCCGGAGACCCTGACGGGGCCGTGGACGCCCCCGCAGAGGCGACCGGAGCGGGGCGGCGGAGCCAGGAGCGGGCCGCCGGGGCGCGGAGCCGGCGTCGGGCCCAAGACGCCGAGACCCTGACGGGGCCGTGGACGCCCCCGCAGAGGCGACCGGAGCGGGGCGGCGGAGCCAGGAGCGGGCCGCCGGGGCACGGAGCCGGCCTCGACCCCGGGAGGCCGAGGCCCTGACGGAGGGGGTCGACGGCCCCATGGAGGCGGGAACCGGCACCCGGCACCCCGCACCCCGCACCCGGCACCCGGCACCCGGCACCCGGGCCGAGGGAATCGGGACCGGTACTGGAAGCGTGCCTGCGTGCAGCTATGCGGCCGCAGTTCACGTACGCGTCAACACATCGGATCTCTCCCCGACCATTGACGGACTACCGCACCATCCCTACGTTGCCTTCCGGGATAGCTCCGATGAATCACCGTGCGTGTGTTGCCGTACGAGTCGCCAGGAGGCGCCATGCCCAGCCCGTCCAGACGTACCGTGCTCGCCACCGGCCCCGCCCTGGGAGGTGCGCTGCTCGCGGGCGGTCCGCAGGCCCGGGCACAGACGCGGACCCGGGCCGCCGACCCGGACAGCGTCGCCGCCGACCCGTGGACGGCGGTCCTCGACGACGCCGACCTGGTGTGGCAGCGCATGCCGCGCACCTGGTACGAGGGCCCGTTCCTCGGCAACGGCTTCCTCGGCTCCGGCATCTACGCCGAACCGGGCGCCGAGACCAGGGCCGTGCGCTTCAACGTGCAGCACTCCGAGGTGCAGGACCACCGCCCCGAGTTCGGCTCGCTCTTCGGACTCGCCCGCCTGCCCATCGGCTGGTTCACGCTGGAGCCGGCCGGCACGATCACCGGCCTCGACTGGCGGCTTCGGCTGGAGGACGCCGAACTCACCGGCACGCTCACCACCGACAAGGGCACGCTGACGCTGCGCGCGCTGGTCCACGACTCCCGTTCGGTGCTCGCCGTGGAGGTGACGCCCAGCGACGGCGAGCGCGACTTCCGCTGGGTGTTCCATCCGGCGGACGCCATCAGCCCGCGCGCCGGGTTCAAACCGCTGCCGGACGGCTACCGGGGCAACCCGCCCGCCGAGGTCGTGGAGGACGACGGCGTCCTCACCGCCGTGCAGCCGCTGCTGTCGGGCGGCGGACACGCGACCGCCTGGAGGGAGCGGACCAGGGGCGGCACGCGCACCCTGTACGTCCATGTCGCGCACTCCTACCCGAAGTCCACGGCGCCGGAGCGCGCGGTCGCCGCCGTGCGCGGCGCCTCCGCCCTGCCGTACGACGGGCTGGCACGGACGCATCGCGCCCGGTGGCACGCCTACTACCGCAAGAGCTTCCTCTCCCTGCCCGACGCGCGCCTCCAGCGCTTCTACTGGATCCAGCTGTACAAGACGGCGTCCGCCGCCCGCCGGGACGCCCCCGTGATGGCCACCAGCGGACCCTGGCTGGAGCCCACGCCGTGGCCGAACACCTGGTGGAACCTCAACGTCCAGCTGGAGTACTGGCTGATCCACGGCTCCAACCATCTCGAACTCGACGCGGTGACAAGGGCGTTGGGCGAGTTCCGGGACAACCTCGCCAAGGAGGTGGCGGAGCGGTACCGGGGCGACTCGCTCGGCATCCCGCGCACCACCGACCCGCAGCTCGTCAATGGCGCGGCCGGCACCCTCACCGGCTACGGCGTCGGCATCCCGGGCCAGGACCCGCCGACCCCCGAGGTCGGCAACCTCACCTGGGCCCTGCACAACGTCTGGCTCAGCTACCGCCACACGATGGACGAGTCGATCCTGCGCGACGTCCTCTTCCCGCTCCTGCGCAAGGCGGTCAACTACTACCTGCACTTCCTGGAACCGGGCGCGGACGGCCGGCTCCACCTCCCGGCGACCTTCTCCCCCGAGTACGGCGGCAACACCCGCGACTGCAACTACGACCTGATGCTGCTGACATGGGGCTGCCGCACGCTCCTGGAGTCGGCCGAACTCCTCGGCGTGGACGACGAGTCGGCGCCCCGCTGGCGCGACGTGCTCGCGCGCCGGGCGGACTACCCGACCGACGCCAACGGCTTCATGATCGGCGCCGACATCCCGTTCGCGAAGTCGCACCGCCACTACTCGCATCTGCTCGCCGTGTACCCGCTGTACGAGCTGACCGGCCGCACACCCGACGAACGCGCCCTGATCGAGAGGTCGCTGGCGCACTGGGTGGGCTTCGAGGGTGCCCTCCAGGGCTACACCTTCACCGGCGCCGCGTCGATGTCCGCGCTGCTCGGCAAGGGCGAGGACGCGCTCGCGTACCTGGGCGAGCTGATGACCCGGTTCATCCAGCCCAACACCATGTACAAGGAGTCGGGCCCGGTCATCGAGACCCCGCTCTCCGCCGCCCAGTCCCTGCACGACATGGTCTGCCAGTCATGGGGCGGAGTCGTCCGCGTCTTTCCCGCCCTGCCCGCCGCCTGGCGCGACCTCGCCGTCCACGACTTCCGCACCCAGGGCGCCTTCCTGCTCTCGGCGGTCCGCGAGGGCGGCGCGACCCGCTGGGTACGGCTGTCGAGCGAGGCGGGGGCACCCTGCGTCGTACGGCACGGCATCCCGGGACCGGTCGAGGTCCGCGACGGTCACGGGCGGCCCCTGCACACCGCCGACGCGGGCGACGGCGCCATCCGCATCGCCCTGCGCAAGGGCGAGTCGGCACTGATCACCGCGCGCGGCGACCGCCCTGACCTCACCGTCGCACCGGTCCGGCCGGCCGAGGCCGCCCCTCGATGGGGGCAGCCCGCGTAGCCGGCGGTTCAGGGCGCGAGCGCCGTGAGGTCGACGGTGCCGGCCAGCGCCTTCATGCCCGCGTCGTTGAAGTGGAGGTGGTCACCGGGGTCGTAGGCGGGGCGGATGCGGCTCGGGTGGGCCGGGTCGCGGACGGTCGCGTCGAAGTCCGCGACCGCGTCGAAGAGGCCGCGTGTGCGGATGGCGGCGTTGACCGCCTGCCGCGCGGCCTCACGGGCCCGCGTGTACGCGCTGTGACCGCCGTACGGGGTGATCGTCGCGCCGACGACGCGGATGCCGTGGGCGTGGGCGCGGCGCACGATCAGACGGTAGGCGTCCTCGATGACGCGCGGATCCGTCTGCTCCGGTGGGCCCTTGATGTCGTTGATGCCCTGCAGCACGATCAGCGAGCGGACGCCGGTGCGGGAGAAGACGTCGGCGTCGAGCCGGGACAGGGTCCTCGGGCCGCGGCCGTCGAGGAGGATCCGGTTCCCGGCGATGCCCGCGTTGAGGACGCCGAGCCGGCGGTGCGCGGGCAGGGTGCTCAGCCGGTCGGCGAGCCGGTCGGGCCAGCGGTGGTTGGCACCGAACGTCGAACCGGTGCCGTCCGTGAGGGAGTCGCCGAGCGCGACCACACTGCCCGCGGCGGTGGAACCGAGCACGTCGACGCCGGTGACGTAGTACCAGTTGTTGAGGGTGGTGGTGTACGCGACGCCGCTCTCGTCGGCCGTGCGGTCACCCCGGACCGCCACGAAGTTGGGCTGGAGCGCGGAGCGGTGGTACGTCGCGGGGCCGGAGTCGACGGGTGTGTGCACCGAGATGAGCAGGTCCGCGTCGGCGGGGACCGTGAGGTCGACGCGGTCGCTGACCACGTCCCTGCCCGCGGGGATCGTCACCGATCCGGCACCGGAGAAGGTGACCTTGCGCATCGAACCCGCGACGGCCCGCGGGCCGGCCTTCGCGCCGGGACGCTGCAACGCGAGGGTCACGGAGCCGAGTTGCAGCGGTGCCGTACCGAGCCGGTTGGACAGGCGGACGCGGGCCGCGTGTCCGCCGACACTGGTGTGCACGACGTTGCGGATCGAGGCACCGGGCAGGGCGTCGGCGGTGCCGGAGGCGGCCGCCTCCCACGTGCCGGTCCACGCCGGGCCGCGCGCCCCGGCGGCCGCCCGGTCCGGGAACCGCCCCGTGTCCGCGTTCGCGTGCGGCGGCGCGAGAACCACGGTGGTCACCAGAGCGGCCAGGAGATGCCGGACCTTGATCGCGCGGGTCATGAGGGCATCGTTTCCCTGGCCGTCGGCCCGCTCAACACGCTGTCACACCATTGGGCGCACCCCGCGGGAACCGGCGGGCCGGTTCAGGAGGCCGGACGGGCGGACTCCGCCGAGCTCGGGCGGGCGGGCTCCGCCGAGCTCGGGCGGGCACGGTCTGCCGAGGTCGTCGAGAGGGCTCCGGACGGTCCGGTGGGCAGGTGCCGCGCGGGCGGCCCTCCGGCGCAGGACCTGGGCCGAAGGTCCGATGTGCCGCGGGCACGCGCGTGTTCGGCTGCTGTCATGACCGAATTCAGCGCGGCCGAGCGCGCGTACCTGACGTCACAGCGGCTGGGACGGCTGGCCACCGTCGACCCGCACGGGCAGCCGCAGGCGAATCCCGTCGGCTTCTTCCCCCAGGAGGACGGGACGATCCTGGTCGGCGGATACGCGATGGGCACGACGAAGAAGTGGCGCAATCTGCAGAAGAACCCGAAGGTCGCCCTCGTCGTCGACGACATCGTGAGCCTCCGGCCGTGGAAGGTGCGCGGCGTGGACATGCGCGGGGAGGCAGAACTGCTCACCGGGCCGCACGAGTTGGGCCCGCACTTCAGTGAGGACCTGATCCGCATCCACCCGAAGCGGATCCACAGCTGGGGACTTGAGGACTGACCGGTCCGGCCGGTCCACCCGTCGAAGATCACCCGGCGATACGCCCTTGGTAGGGTCGCGAGCCATGACCGCCTCGGAGCCCACCATTCTGGCCACCTCGGGTGGTCATCGTCCCGGAGACCGCACGCGGGTGACCTTCGACGCCCTCGTCCACCACGCCGTGGAACTGGCGGAGGTCCGGGGTCGCCGCCCCCGTGTCATGTACGTCGGGACGGCGATCGGCGACGCCGAGCACTTCACCGCCCGGATGACCGAGGCGGCCCGTGTGGCCGGCTTCGACCTGACTCCCCTCCATCTCTTCCCCATGCCGAACATCGAGGACATCGAGGCGTCGGTGCTCGAACAGGACGTCGTGTGGGTCATGGGCGGTTCGGCGGCGAACCTGCTCGCGGTGTGGCGCGTGCACGGCCTCGACGCGGTCTTCCGGCGCGCCTGGCAGGCCGGGGTCGTGCTCAGCGGGGTGAGCGCCGGTTCCCTCTGCTGGTTCCGGGGCGGCACCACGGACTCCTTCGGCCCCGAGCTGCGCCCGCTCACCGACGGGCTCGGCTACCTGCCGTACGGCAACGGCGTGCACTACGACAGCGACGCGGGCCGCCGCCCGCTGGTGCACCGGCTCGTCGCCGACGGCACGCTCCCCGACACCCACTGCACCGACGACGGGGTGGGCCTGGTCTACCGCGGCACCGCACTCGCCGAGGCCGTCACCGAGATACCGGGCAAGGGCGCGTACCTGGTCAGGCGCGAGGGCGACGCGGCGGTGGAGGAACGCATCGAACCGCGTCTGCTGCCGTCGCCGGTGGACTGAGCCGTCGCGGGGCCTCGCGACGAGTCCTCGGCTCCGTCGTGTCGCTCCGTCCGGCCGGCTCCGTCCGGCCGGCTCCGTCCGGCCGGCTCCGTCCGGCCGGCTCCGTCGTGCCGTCACGACGGTTCGTCCTGAGGGATTCCCCACGCGGTCCCGACGGTTTCGTCCTGCCGCCCCGAGGGTTCGTCCCGACGGTCTGCGCACGCCGTCCCGACGGATTCCCGCTCAGACCGTGCGGTCCCGGCCCGGCTCCTCCCCCGGCTGCCGCGCCACGCGCAGGTGCCGCACGGCGTAGGACCGCCAGGGCCTCCAGCCGTCCGGCACGTCCTGCCCGGGCGGGGCCACGTCCGGATCGCCGAGCGCGCGCGTGCGGATGACGGCCGCGGTGTCCTCGTCCATGCCCGCGATCGCGAGCAGCGCCTCGTGGGCGTCGTCACGGTCGGCGCCCGGGTCGAGCCTCAGTGCGCCGTCGGCGAGGGCGGCAGCCAGTGCGCCCAGGGTGCCGTCCGGCTCGGCCTGCGCCAGCACCGCCGGTTCCGGGAAGAGATGCGTGAGCGTGCCGCACGGGGCGTCCAGCGCCTTCCCGTACCGGCGCACCAGCTCCTCGGCCGCCGTCCGCCCCACCAGCGCGCGCACCGCGAGCTCGTCCGGATCGGCGGCGCCCGGTGACCGCAGGCCCGGCCGCGCGACGACCAGCGGGCCCAGCAGCGGATCGGCGCCCAGCCGCTCGTCGACGGCGTACGGGTCGGCGTCCAGGTCGAACAGCCTGCGCAGCCGCTGCACGGCGGTGGTCAGATCGCGCAGGTCGGTGAGGTGGAGCCGGGCGTCGAGCCAGCCGCCGGGGTGCGCCGCGTCCGCGGGACCGGGGCGTCGCCGGGCACCGCTCGGGCGCTCGTCGACCGCGGCGATGCCGCTGCCGTAGGGCAGCCGGAGCGTGCGCCGATAGGTGCGCCTGCCGTGCGGGCCGCCGACGTCCTCGATGCCCGGGACCGCCTCCGCGGCGAGCAGGTCGAAGACGTCGGCGGACCGGTAGGGCCCCCGGAAGGCGAGCCGGAGCGGCACCCCGGCGGTGGGGGTGGCCCCGCGCGGGACGTCGGAACCGGTGCGCGGCGCCGCGGCCCGCAGCTCGCTCGGCGTCGACGCGTACACCGCACGGATCGTGTCGTTGAACTGCCGCACGCTGGCGAACCCGGCCGCGAACGCGATGTGCGTGACCGGGAGTCCGGTGGTCTGGAGCAGCACGCGCGCGGTGTGGGCGCGCTGGGCACGGGCCAGCGCGACGGGGCCGGCGCCGACCTCGGCGGTCAGCTGCCGCTGCACCTGCCGGGAGCTGTAGCCGAGGCGTACGGCGAGACCTCCGACCCCCTCCCGGTCGACGACGCCGTCCCCGATCAGGCGCATGGCCCGGCCGACGACATCGGCGCGTACGTTCCACTCCGCGGAGCCGGGCACGGCGTCCGGGCGGCACCTGCGGCAGGCCCGGAAGCCGGAGCCCTGCGCCGCGGCGGCCGTCGGGTAGAACCGCACGTTCTGCCGTTTCGGCGTCACGGCGGGGCAGCTCGGCCGGCAGTAGATCCCGGTCGTCTCCACCGCGAAGAAGAACTCCCCGTCGAACCGGGCGTCCCTGCTCCGTACGGCCTCGTACCTGGTGTCTTCGTCGATCACCCTCCCAGTGTGCGCCGTCGCCCGGCACGGGTCCGGCGGATTTCGGACATGACGCTGGGTGCGGGCCGGCGGACCGTCCCGGTCCCGCACCGTCCCGGCCCTGGCCCTGGCCCCGCACCGTCCCGGCCCTGGCCCTGGCCCCGCACCGTCCTAGCCCTGGCCCTGGCCCTGGCCCTGGCCCCCTACCGGAGCCTGCGGCACGGGCCGGCCGGGACAGTGCGGGACGAGCCGGCCGGCTCAGAAGCGTCCTCGCTTCGCCTCCATGGCGGCCCGGCCCTCCGCCCCCTTGCGCTTCCAGTCACGGCGGATCTCGGCGCGGAGCCGGGCGTCCGTCTTGGCCACGATCCGCTGGTTCTCGCGCAGCAGCTTCCGGTAGCTGTCGAGGCGGCGTTCGTGGAGCACACCCGAGTCGAGGGCCGCGAGCACCGCGCAACCGGGTTCGGAGACATGGGCGCAGTCCGTGAAGCGGCAGTCCGCCGCGAGCTCCTCGATCTCGGCGAAGACCTGTCCGACGCCGGTCTCGGCGTCCCAGAGGCCGACGCCGCGCAGTCCCGGGGTGTCGATGAGGACGCCGCCGCCGGGCAGGGCGAGGAGGTTGCGGGTCGTGGTGGTGTGGCGGCCCTTGCCGTCGACGTCCCGCGTGGCCTGGACGTCCATGACGTCCTCGCCGAGCAGGGCGTTCGCGAGCGTGGACTTGCCCGCCCCGGACTGGCCGAGGAGGACCGACGTACCGCCGGCGAGGACGGCCGCGAGGACGTCGACGCCCTCGCCGGTCGCGGAGCTGACCGTCAGCACCGGGACGCCCGGTGCGGTCGTCTCCACGTCCTGCACGAGGTGTCCGAGCGTCGCGGGCTCCGGCACGAGGTCGGCCTTGGTGAGCACGACCACCGGCTGCGCCCCGGACTCCCAGGCCAGGGCCAGGAAGCGTTCGATGCGGCCGAGGTCGAGTTCGACGGCGAGGGACACCGCCACCACGGCATGGTCCACGTTGGCGGCGAGGATCTGCCCCTCGGAACGCTTGGAGGAGGTGGAGCGCACGAAGGCGGTACGCCGCGGCAGATACGTGCGTACGTAGCGCGGGTTGCCCGAGGGTTCGACGGCGACCCAGTCGCCGGTGCACACGACCCGCATCGGGTCGTGCGGCGTCACGAACGCGGTGTCCGCGCGCAGGAGCCCGTCGGCGGTGACCACGTCGCACTGGCCGCGGTCGACCCGGACCACCCGCCCGGCGACGAGGCCTTCGGCGGCGTACGGGGCGAACTCGTCCGCCCATGCGTCGTCCCAGCCGTAGGCGGCGAGGGCGGAGGGGGTGGAGGAGGCAGGAGAAGCGGAGAAGGCGGAGCTGGAAGTCAAGGGAGACCCTTCACAAGGGCGGCCCCGGCACGCGCACTCGGGCGCGGAGGAAGGAGGAAGGTCAGCCGGCGGCCACGGAGGTGGACTTGATGAACTTCGGGATGCGGGCAGCGCCCATCGCAACGACAGCCATCGGTCACACCTCCTCGAGAACACTCGCCGGGAGCGAAGGCGACCGGCCTTCGCTCGAACACGCACACCGTAGCTGGACCCCCCTGAGGTCCGTCAACCGATTAAATCCGGAGTCCGCGGCTCAGGCCGTGCCGGCGCAACGTCCGCCGTTGAGCGTGAAGTTGTCCGGGGCCGCGTTGTGGTCGTCCCAGGAGCCGATGAAGCCGACGGCGAAGGTGCCGCCGGCCGCGACGGACTTGTTGTAGGTGGCGGCGGAGGCGGTGACGCGGGAGCCGTGCTGGGTGAAGGTGCCGTCCCACATCTGGGTGACGCGCTGGCCGTCGGGGAAGGTCCAGTCGACCTGCCAGTCGTCGAGGGCCTGTGCGGAGGTGACGGCGACGGTGGCCTGGAAGCCGTCCGGCCACTCGTCGACGATCTCGTACTTCACCTTGCAGGACGCGCTCCGGGTGGGGTGCGCGGCCGGGGTGGCGGAACCGGCCGGGGAGGAGGACGTGCCCTGGGGTTCCGGGTCCGGTCTCGTGTGCGTGGCGGTGGCCGGCGCCGGTCTCTTCGGCTCCGGCGACACCGAGGGGTCGGCGGGGCGGGCGGTGGCGGACGGGGAGGGGATGCCCGGGTCCGCGACGGGCTGCCGGTCGGTGGAGTCGCCGCGCGCGACGGCGTCGCGCCCGTTCCCGTCGCCGAAGGGCATCAGCGAGACCGTGAGGGCGAGGCCCGACACCAGGACGGCCGCGGCGAGGAGCCCGGTCCGTCCGAGCCGCGGCCGGGCCACCGTGCCCACGGCGATGCCCGTGTCCGAGGCCGCGTCGGCGCGTCCGCCGGCCAGGCCCGCCTCCGCGGCCCGGCGCCGGCGCTCCAGATAGGCGAGGCCGCCCCAGCCGATCACGCCGCCGGCGAGCGCCGCGGGCAGCCCGCCGCCGTGCAGCCGCAGACAGGCGGCGGCCTCCGCGCACTCGACGCATTGCGCGAGGTGGCGGGAGAGGTCCTCCGGTGTCTCGGCGCCGGGTGAGCGGGTGACGGCGTCGAGGAGCCGGGCGTAGCTGCGGCAGCCGGCGTCCATGGGGGTGTCGAGGTGGTTGCGGTGGCAGCGGTCCCTGAACAGCGCCCGCACATGGCCGAGTTCCTCGGCCGCGGCTGTCGGGTCGAGGCCGAGCCGCCGGGCCACGGCGGGCAGCGGAAGTGCTTCGACCTCGGCGAGCCACAGGAGTGCCGCGTCGGCCTCCTGCATGTCCTTGAGGCCGCGCAGCGCGAGCGGACGGTGCAGCGGCGGTCCCGTGTACCGGGCGGCCTTCGCGGAGTTGAGCCACAGCCTGAGGTCGGGGTCGAGGCGGTGCCCCTGTCCGTGGGCCTCCCAGGCGGCGGCGGTGGTGCGGACGGAGGTGAGCAGCAGGGGGATCCGGGGCAGGCGGGGCGTCCTGCGGCCGTTGCTCTTCGTCGTGCCGGTGTTCGTGCGCGCTTCGCGGATGCCGTGGGTGAACGCCTCGGTGGCCAGCTGGGTGGCCGCCGCGGAGCCGGACGTGCACAGGTCGGCGTACGACAGGACGGCGTCCCAGCACTCCGAGAACAGCGCGGCCTCGGCGGCGTTCTGAGGGGTCGGCAGGTCGGGCATGGGGGCTCCTGCATCCGCTGCTTCCGTGTGCCAGGTCATGCAATGCCCAACTCGACTTTTCTCACGGGGGAGTTGGGGCCTGTCTCTCGCGACGGGGCCCGAGCTTTTCACGGTTCCCGCACAACTGACAAGCGGCGTATTCAAATGCCGTATTCAAACTCCGTACGCACATGGCGTGGCACGCGGTGGCACCCGTTCGGCCCGTCGGACCGTCCGGGCACGGCGTCCCCCGAGTGATACGGATGGAACGCCGGAACGTATCAATCCGCGCCCGACGCGGCAGGCTTCTCCCCGTTCGAAGGGTGTTCGGCCGCGTGTCGTCGGCACTCCTGCAGCGCGCGCTCGACCTCGCGCCTGTCCTCGCCGCCGGTCTGGAGCAGCAGGTCACCGGCGGCGGACAGGGCGGCCCAGTACTCCGCGGGTCCGGCCCGCTCGCGCCGCGGGAGCGTCCGTGCCAGCGACAGGAACATCGCGGTCAACTCGCCCCTGACGCGTCTGCGGGACAGGGTGAGCGCGTGACCGCTGGGCATGCCGCCCAGTGCCCCGGCAGCGGTCGCCAGCAGACGTGCGATCTCGGTGCCGCGCTCGTCGAGCGGCCGGGGGACGTCGAACAGCCCGACGGTGTCCAGGACCTCGCCGCACAGTTCTTCTTCGCCCTGGTGGAATTCGGTGGCGATGTCGCCCATGCCGCGGGCGAATCGCCCCGCCACCTCCGGGGCCGGGATTCCGAGGGCCAGGCAGACGGCCCACGCCGAGCGATGCCAGTCGCCGGTCCGTGCCGCGAGTTCCGCGAACACGGCGACGGGTGCGCGTCCGGCCTCCAGCCTCTCGTGCGCAAGCGTCAGCGAAGCGCCGTCGACACCGGCCGTACCGTCCCACCCGTCCATGGCCCCCACCCCACACCACGGCTCCGACAGGTCCGCTCCCCGCACGGACCGCGGCCGCCAGTCTGCCCGACTCCGCCGGACGGCCGCGCCCCGAAGTCCGCACTCCTTCACTCCTGGAGGCGGTCACCGGGCCCCGGCGGGCCGACCGCGGGTCACACCTGGGTCGGTTCCTGCGCTTCGTCCCGGGCCGGGAGGCTGTCCATGAAGGAGCTGACGGAGAAGACGGCGCGGCCCGGTCCGGGCGGGCCGTATCCGGGCGGCGAGGAGAGCCCGAAGTCCTCCATCGTCGAGCGGTAGGCGTCCAGGAGGCGGATGTGGTACTCCAGCGGCGCGCCCTGCGGGTTGGCCTTGCCGAGCGGGGTCGTCGGCTCCGGGCACCAGGTGGTGAAGCGCGGGGTGATGCCGTGCGACATGAAAAAGCGCAGACCCTCGGTCGTCGACGCGATGGCCTCGTCGACGGTGGTGAAGCCGAAGGGCTCGGCCATCTCCACGCCCGCCACGAAGTTGGGGATGACGTTGCGCGCGCCGAAGATCTCCGCCGAGTCCAGGATGCGCTTGTGCCATTCGTCGCGGCCGACGTACCGCTCCTTGCCGGGGCAGTACAGCTCGAACAGGCGGCGGTCCCACACCTCGTAGTTGGGGTGGTAGATCTGCACGCCGTAGTCCTTGAAGCGCTGCACGTCGTCGCGCGGCAGGGCCTGCGCCACGACCTTGCCGATCCACCGTCCGGGGAAGCGCTCCTCGATGGCCTTGGCGTAGTGGCCGTAGAAGTCGGCCTCGTCGCGTCCGGCGACCGTCTTGGTGATCGCGCCTCCGGTCAGCGTGTACGCGGTGGACGCCTTCGCCGTGTCGTACCGGTCGATGATCTCCAGCGCTTCGAGGACCTCCTCGACGTCCTTCACGCCGGTGTAGGGGCGGCCGGCCGCCTTGTGCTGGCGCCAGTTGTGGTTGATGTCGCAGTACTGGCACTCCTCCTTGGCGCCGAAGTACTGGCAGACGCGGAAGACCGTGAGGTAGATCAGGTACCCCCACTGGATGGTGGGTGCCACCTCCATCACGGACTTCCCGTTGGAGAGCTTGTGCCGGTAGTACTCGGGCATGGGCGGCACCCCGACGTCGGAGATCCGCTTCCCGTCCAGGTACAGCCCGAGCATGCCGTCCGCGTCGGCGGCGACACGGTAGGGCGAGGACGGGTTGACCCGTACGGACACGACGGTGCGCCGCAGGTCGTACGGCCCTCCGGTGAGGATGATCTCCTCCGGCGGGCGCCGCAGGGCGGCCTCGCCCAGTTCGGGCAGGGTGCCGTGGTCGAAGGAGAAGATGAAGTAGGACTTCGGCTTGACCTCGCCGCTCTCGTTGTCGCTGAGGGCCGACGCGTCGAAGGCGACGCCCCCGCGGAGCAGGTCCTCCTTGAAGACGGCTTCCCGTGGCACGTGCGGGAACCGCTCCATCAGATCCTCGACCAGCGCGGTGCGGCTGCCCATCCCGTTCTCCTCGCTCCCGACCAGTTCAGTCTGCGTTGCTCGACTCCTCACGGTATGCCCCTGCCCGCACGTCAGCCGTGCCGGGTCCCCCCGCGTCGCGCGATGTGCGCCGGAGGGGCCAGATCCGCGGGCAGCAGCGGGTCGGGCTCGGGCGCGCCCCAGGTGGGGACCAGGGGCAGGGTGCCGGCCCACAGGCCGAGCGCCGTGTCGGGGCCGTCGCCGTCGTCCGGGGCTCCGGTACGGATCTTCACGGAGGCCTCCTCCAGGGAGAGCGCGAGCAGGGTCGTCGCGGCCAGTTCCTTGCGGCTGGGCCGACGGGCGTAGTCCCACTGGCCGGGTGCCGCGTGCTCGGTGAGCAGCCGCAGCCCCTCGGTCTTCTCCTCCGGGTCCGTGACCTTGCGGGGTGTCCCGTGGATCATCGCGCTGCGGTAGTTGACCCCGTGCTCGAACACGGACCGGGCGAGGACGAGTCCGTCGACGTGCGTGACGGTCACGCACACCGGGTGCTCGGCGGCGAGGCTCCGGCTCGCCACGGAACCGTGCACGTACAGGTGCCGCTCGTCGCGCCCGTACACGGTCGGCACCACGACCGGCCGCCCTTCGACGATCACGCCGAGATGGCAGACGAACCCCGCGTCGAGGATCGCGTCCAGGTCGGCCCGATCGAGGCTGCCCTGCTCACGGAGCCGGCGGTGGCGGGTGAGGGCGGTTTCGGGGAGAGGGCCGTAGGTCATGACCGGCACGCTACCGATATCGCACCGACATCACCACGCATTGACGGAATCAGTCTTCCATGCGGCCATCTGCAACGAATCTCGCAGAAATCTCGGCCTGCGGTGTCCCGCCCTTAGGAGCTCACCCGCACACGGGCCCCGGCCTGTCCGCGCACCGGCAGCCGGTCGTGCCGGATCCGCGCGAGCAGCGGCGGCGTTGTGCGGCGAAGGCCCGGGACGCACCGCAGGGATCACCCGGCGACGGGGCTCGCGGGCCGCGTCACGCCGCGTGTTCCAGCCCGGCCGCGTCGACCCGGCACGCCAACTCCTGCCCCGACAGCAGGCGTTCGAGTTCCTCCAGCACCGTGCGGCCCAGCCGGGCGACCTCGTTGCCCTGCGACCCCGCGAGATGGGGGGTGATGAAGGCGTTCGGCAGGTCGTACAGCGGGGAGTCGGCCGGCAGCGGCTCGGGGTCGGTGACGTCGAGGATCGCGCTGATCCGGTCGGCCCGCAGCGCGGCGGCCAGGGCGTCGTGCTCGACGAGGGAGCCGCGGGCGGTGTTGATCAGGACGGAACCGGCGGGCATCAGGGCGAGTTCGCGGCGGCCGATCAGGTGCCGGGTCTCGGGCGTCTCCGGGGCGTGGACCGTCACGATGTCACTGCCGGCGAGCAGGTCGTCGAGCGGCAGCAGCCGGACACCGAGCGCCGCCGCCCCCGCCTCGTCGAGGTACGGGTCGGCGAGGCTCACCTCCAGGTCGAAGGGGCGCAGCAGTTCGACGAGGCGGCGGCCGACCCGCGAGGCTCCGACGATGCCGACGCGGCGCCCGAAGTTGCCGGTGCCGGGGAGGATCTGCCCGTAGGGGAAGGCACGTTCGGCACGCAGGCGGTCCCTTTGCGCGAACACGTTCTTGCCCGCGAGCAGGATCATCGCGAGCGTGTACTCGGCGACGGGCAGCGCGTTGGCGTCGGCCGCCGACGACACGAGGAGCCCGCGCTCCCAGACTGCGGGCGTGGTGAAGCCCTTGACGGAGCCGGCGGAGTGCAGCACGGCCCGCAGTTTCGGGGCCGCGTCCAGGGTGCCGGCGTCGAGCGCGGGGCAGCCCCAGCCGGTGACGAGGATCTCGGTCTCCGCGAGGACGGCGCGGACGCGGGGATCGGTGAAGTCCTGCGCCACCAGGGCGGGGTCCACGTCGACCAGCCCGCGCAGCTGGGCCATCAGCCCGGGCGGGAAGATCAGCGGCACGTTCTGGGCTGTCATGGCGAACATCGCCAGGGGACGCTCGGGCAACGAGGTGACCTTCCGGCTCGGCGGCTTCGTGATCGGTGTCGCGCTCGACGCCGCGATCGGTGTCGTGATCGGCTTCCACGACAGCAAGCGGTCTCTACGGTAGGTGTGGCCTCGTGAGAGGGTCAACGGAGGAGCCGATCACCGCGCCGGACCGGCCGGACAGGTTCCACACGTGGCCGTCCCACCCGGCCGCGTACGGCGACTTCCCGCGGAGGACGACAGGGATGACAGGCACCACAGGCACCCTGACCAACTGGGCCGGCAACATCACGTACACGGCCGGGGAGCTCCACCGGCCCCGCTCGCTCGACGCGCTGCGCGCGCTCGTCGCCGACAGCGCGCGGGTGCGGGTGCTGGGCAGCGGCCACTCCTTCAACGAGATCGCCGAGCCGGGCGACGGCGGCGTACTGCTGTCGCTGACCGGGCTGCCGCCCGCGGTGGACGTCGACACGACGGCCCGTACGGTACGGGTCTCCGGCGGCGTGCGGTACGCCGAACTCGCCCGCAGGGTGCACGAGCACGGGCTGGCGCTGCACAACATGGCGTCCCTCCCGCACATCTCGGTGGCGGGCTCGGTGGCGACCGGCACGCACGGCTCGGGTGTCACCAACGGTTCGCTCGCCTCCGCCGTGCGCGAGGTCGAACTGGTCACCGCCGACGGTGCGACCGTGACGATCGGCCGGGACGACACCCGCTTCGACGGCGCCGTGACGGCGCTCGGCGCGCTCGGCGTGGTCACCGCACTCACCCTCGACCTGGAGCCGGCCTTCGAGGTGAGCCAGCACGTCTTCACCGGACTTCCGCTGGCGGGCCTGGACTTCGAGGCGGTCGCCTCGGCGGCGTACAGCGTCAGCCTGTTCACCGACTGGCGGCAGCCGGGCTTCGGGCAGGTGTGGCTGAAGCGGCGCACCGACCGTCCGGCGGTGGACTTCCCGTGGGCGGCGCCCGCCACCGAGGCGATGCACCCGGTGCCCGGCATGCCCGCGCGGAACTGCACCGAGCAGCTCGGCGTGCCCGGCCCCTGGCACGACCGGCTCCCGCACTTCCGGGCCGAGTTCACCCCGAGCAGCGGTGCCGAGCTCCAGTCGGAGTACCTGCTGCCGCGCTCGGACGCCCCGGCCGCGCTGCACGCTCTCGACGCGATCCGCCAGGTCATCGCGCCGCTGCTGCAGATCTGCGAGGTGCGGACGGTGGCCGCCGACCGCCAGTGGCTGAGCCCGGCGTACGGCCGGGACTCGGTGGCCCTGCACTTCACCTGGGTCGCCGACACGCAGGCGGTGCTGCCGGTGGTGGCCCGGGTCGAGGAGGCGCTGGCGCCGTTCGACGCCCGGCCGCACTGGGGCAAGGTGTTCACGGTGCCGTCCGAGGTGGTGCGTGCGCGGAGTCCGCGGCTCACCGACTTCGGGGCGCTGGCCGGTGCCCTCGACCCGGCGGGGACCTTCACCAACGCGTTTGTGCGGGACTTCCTCCAGCCCCTTTCCTAACCCCTTGTCGAAAGCCCTTCCCGAGTCATAGCCTTGCGGCGCGCCGGGGTCGCTGGGCCCGGCCGTGACGGGGAGGGACCGGGGGATCGAGGTGGCAGGTCCGGTGAAGCGCACATCACGCGACATCCGTACGGCGAACCGCTATGAGGTGCTGCGTCAGATCATCGCCGCATCACCCACCTCCCGGCAGGAACTGGCGGCGGCGACCGGACTGAGTCTGGCCACGGTGGCCACGCTCGTCGGCGAGCTGCTCGACCTGCGCATGCTGACCGAGGTCGGTTTCGAGGACTCCGCGGGTGGCCGCCCGCGGGGCCTCGTGGCCGTCAACGCCTCGGGGGGAGCGTTGATCGGCGTCGACATCGCGGAGACGTATGTGCGGGTCGAGCTCTTCGACCTGGCACTGAACGTGCTGGCGCGCGCCGACGAGGACATGCGCCCCGGCGAGAGCCGCCCGGAGCAGGTCGTCGGGCACGTCGCGACGGCCGTCGGCTCGGTGGTCGCGCAGGCCGGGGTGGAAGCGGCCCGGGTCCTGGGCGTCGGGGTGAGCGTGCCCGGCCAGGTCGACCGGGAGGGCGGCGTCTGCGAGTACGCCCCCAACTGGGACTGGCACGACGTGCCGTTGCTCGACCTGCTCGCCGAGCACATCGCCTACCCGCTGCATCTCGACAATCCGCTGCGCGCCTGCGCGGTCGCGGAGCTCTGGTTCGGCGCGGCCCGGGGGCGCGGCGACGCCGTGGTCGTCAATCTGGGCACGGGCGTCGGCGCGGGGCTCGCCCTCGGCGGCGGGCTGCACCGGGGGGTCAGCAACAGCGCGGGCGAATGGGGCCACACGACGCTGGTCCTGGACGGCCGGCTGTGCCACTGCGGCAATCACGGCTGCGTGGAGACCTATGTCGGGGCCCCGGGGATCATGCTGAATCTGCGGGAACTGAGCCCCGGGAGCGCGCTGCTGCACCCGGAGGACCAGACCGCCACCATCGACGCGCTCGCGCGGGGGGTCGCCGCACAGGACCCCGTGGCGCTCAAGGTCGTACGGGACACCGCCCGTTATCTCGGCGCCGGGATCTCCGACCTGGTGAATCTGCTGAACCCCGAAGTGGTCGTGCTCAGCAGCTGGGTCGCGGCCACGCTCGGGGAACCGCTGCTGCACGAGGTGCGCGACGCGGTGGCCCGGCACGCGTTGAAGCGGCCGCTGGCCGCCACCGAGATCGTCCTCTCCCCCATTCCGACCGACCCCGTCTGCCTCGGCGCCGCGACGTTCGCCCTGGAAGGGGCGCTTCAGTCGGTCGGCCAGCGGAACGCGGCCACGCCACGGATGCGGGCACGCGGGGGCTCGAAGGGCTGACCGCGGCCGGGAGTCCGGCGCCGACGCCCCTCGGAGCGAAGGCGTTCGGCCACGACTCCCGGCGGCGACGGCCCACTCCACCGTCTCCGTGCCGGCGGATCGCGCCCCGGCCTGCCCATGTCGCGGTGATCGCACGGGAGTCGACGGCGTCCTCATGGCCGTCCCGACCCCCCGCCGCCTCGTCCTGTCCGGTACTCCGAACCGTCCACAACTCTTCGAACGGGCTTCGTCCAACCCCTTGCCGAAGTATTAGCCGAAGGTTAACGTCCCGCACCGCAGCGTTCTTTGAGCCAGTTGGCGCGTGAGCGACCGAGCCGCAGCCGTATTCGAGACAAGGACGTCAAGCATGTCGGCAATGAGCAGCAGCAACTGGGACCGTCGATCCGTACTGCGTGCCGCCGCGGGCCTCGCCGCCCTCGGCCCGCTGGCCGCGTGCGGAGGCAACAACGGCCGTGGAGGGGGCAGCGGTTCGGGCAAGAGCCTCGTCCAGTACTTCCACGCGTACGGCGAGGCCGGCACCGAACAGGCCGTCAAGCGGTACGCCAAGGACTACGACAAGGCCGACGTGACCACGCAGTGGATCACCGGCTCCGACTTCGAGAGCAAGCTCTTCGCCTCCCTGCTCACCAAGAACGCGCCCGACCTGTTCGAGTTCCATCCACAGATCCAGCTCGTCAAGAGCGGCCAGGTCGCCGACCTGAGCGACATCGTCGAGCCGGTCAAGGACGACTTCAATCCGGCCGACATCGCCTCGCACACGGTCGACGGGAAGATCTACGGCGTCCGGATGATCGACGACCCGCAGTTCTTCTTCTACCGCCCGTCGCTGCTGGAGAAGGCGGGTGTCGAGGTGCCGGCCACGCTCGACGAGCTGATCGAGGCCGCCGCCAAGCTCACCACCGGCAAGGTCAAGGGCCTGTTCCTCGGCAACGACCTGCACGCGGTCATCAACCCGATGATCTGGTCCGCCGGCGCCGACACCCTCGACGACCAGAACCGCATCGCGTACCACACGGAGGGGGTCAAGGAAGGTCTCAAGAAGATGCGCAAGCTCTTCACCGGCGGAGATCTCCTCCTCGACGCCCCGGCCGACTACTGGGACCCCTCCGCGATCGACCAGGGCCTGTGCGCGATCCAGTTCTGCGGCATGTGGGCCATGCCGCAGATGCAGAAGGCACTCGGCGACGACATCGGCGTCTTCCCCTTCCCCAAGGTCACCGACGACGGCAGGCCCTCCGTCTACAACGGCGGCTGGTCCATGTTCGTCAACGCCAAGGGCAAGAACGTCGACCTGGCCAAGGAGTACGTGAAGTGGCTGTGGATCGACCAGAAGAAGTACCAGGAGGACTGGTCGCTCTCCTACGGCTTCCACATACCGCCCCGCTCCTCGCTCGCCGCGGGCGCCACCAAGCTCAAGTCCGGCCTGCCCGCCGAGGGCGTCAACCTCTTCAACGAGTACGGGCACTTCGACAACATCGGCTGGACCCAGAGCATGATCACCGCGCTGGAGGACGTCTTCGCCGACTGCGTCCGCAAGGACGGTGACCCGGAGGCCGCTCTCGACAAGGCGGACACGACCGTGAACCGCGAGCTCAAGAAGCTCTTCGGATAGGCCGGCGGGCGGGCTACGACATGTCGACCACCACGACACGCGGTGCCGCGCGCCCCGCCCCGGCCCCGGCCTCCCCGGGCCGGCCGAGGCGGGGGCCGCGGGGCAGCAGCACCCTCGCCTTCTGGGTCTTCACCGGCCCGTTCCTCATCGGCCTGCTGGTCTTCGTCTACATCCCGATCGGCTGGAGCCTCTGGCTGAGCTTCTTCGAGGCACGCTTCACGGTCACCCCCGACAAGTTCGTCGGTCTCGACAACTACCGGCAGATGCTGGAGAACAGCAACTTCACCGGTGCCCTCGTCACCTTCACCGTCTTCGCCGCACTCATCGTGCCCCTGACCTGGGCCGTCTCACTGGGGCTCGCGCTGATGGTGAACCGGCTGCGCTTCATGCGGGCGTTCTTCCGCTCCGTGTTCTTCCTGCCCACCGCGTGCAGCTACGTCGCCGCCTCGCTGATCTGGAAGATGTCCCTCTTCAGCGGGGTCCGCTTCGGCCTGATGAACACGGTCCTCGGCTGGTTCGGCATCGACAACATCGCCTGGCTGGCGAACCCCGACCCGCCCTGGTACTGGCTCGTCATCGTCAGCGCGCGCCTGTGGCTCCAGTCCGGCTTCTACATGATCCTGTTCCTGGCGGCGCTCCAGAACATCCCGCCGGAGCTCTACGAGGCCGCCGCCATCGACGGTGCCAGGCCCGGCTGGCAGACCTTCCGGCACATCACCCTGCCGCAGCTGCGCGCGACGTCGACCGCCGTGATCCTGCTGCTGCTCGTGGCCGCCTACCAGGCCTTCGACGAGTTCTTCAACCTGCTGTCGAAGACCACCTGGGGCCGTCCGCCCCTCGTCGAGCTGTACTACACGGCCCTCGGCCAGGCCCAGGACTACGGCGCGGGCAGCGCGGGCGCCGTCATCCTCACCCTGCTGATCTGCCTGGTCACCCTGCTCCAGGGCAGGTTCATGGGATTCGGAAGGAGGGACGAGGCCAAGTGACCACCGTCGTCAAGGGCCACCGGGCCCCCGTCGCCCCGCCGAACGGGCGCGGACGCCGACGCGACCGCCGAGGTGTCCTCGGGAACACCGGCCTGTACGTCGCCACCGGCATCGCGACCCTGCTCTTCCTGGTGCCCTTCTACCTGCTCGTCCGCAACGCCCTGTCCACCGACGCCGAAATCACCGGTGAGAACTGGAAGTTCTTCCCCACCCACCTCCAATGGGGCAACATCGGCGAACTGTTCGACGACACCACGGTCCCCTTCGCCCGGTCCCTGTGGAACTCCGCGGTCGTCGGCGTGCTGCACACCCTGGGCACTCTGCTGGTCTGCTCCCTCGCCGGCTACGGCCTCGCCCGCATCCCCTACCGGCACGCCGACAAGATCTTCTACGCGGTCCTGGTGACCCTGATGGTGCCCGCCGCCGTCACCTTCGTGCCGAGCTTCGTGCTCGTCTCCTCGCTCGGCTGGGTGGACAGTCTGCGCGGGCTCGTCGTCCCGGGGCTGTTCAGCGGTTTCACCTGCTTCCTGTTCCGGCAGTACTTCCTGGGGTTCCCCAAGGAGCTGGAGGAGGCGGCGCGGGTGGACGGGCTCGGGTACTGGGGCGCGTACTGGCGCGTCGTCGTGCCCAACTCGCTGAACTTCTTCGCCGCGATCGCGACCATCACCTTCATCAGCGGCTGGAACGCCTTCCTGTGGCCGCTGGTCATCGGCCAGGACCCGCAGGCGTGGACGGTCCAGGTCGCGCTCTCCTCGTACATGACCAACCAGACCGTCAACTTCCATCTGATCTTCATGGCCACGGCCGTTTCCATCCTGCCCCTGGTGTTCGTCTTCCTCTTCCTCCAGCGCTGGCTGGTGCAGGGGATCGCACAGACCGGCATCAAGGGCTGACACGTCCCTTCCACGACCTGGAGACCGATGTCTTTCCGCACCACCGCCACCGACTACGTCGAGGACGTCTCGCCGGGCAGCGGCGCTCTCCCGCCACGCGCCCGCCACCCCTCCTCGGACGCCAGGACCCTCTCGCTGAACGGCAGTTGGCGCTTCCGCCTGTCACCCACGGCCGACACGCACGACGGCTCCTTCGCGGCGGCGGACCACGACGCCGGGGACTGGGCCGAGATCACCGTCCCCGGCCACTGGGTGCTCCAGGGGCACGGCTCGCCGATCTACACCAATCACCTCTACCCCTTCCCGGTCGATCCGCCGCGGGTGCCGACCGAGAACCCGACCGGTGACCATCTGCGTCACTTCGACCTGCCCGGCGACTGGCCCGCGCGGGGCGGCTCGGTGCTGCGCTTCGACGGTGTGGAGTCCTGCGCCCGGGTGTGGCTGAACGGCACGGACATCGGCGAGTTCAAGGGCTCCCGGCTGCCGCACGAGTTCGCCGTCGGGCACCTGCTGAAGCCGGCCGGCAACGTGCTGGCGGTACGCGTCCACCAGTGGTCGGCGGGCTCCTACCTGGAGGACCAGGACCAGTGGTGGCTGCCGGGCATCTTCCGGGACGTCACGCTCCTGCACCGGCCGCCGGGCAGCGTCCTCGACCACTTCGTGCACGCCTCCTACGACCACGTCGAGGGCCTCGGGACGCTGCGTGTCGACTCCGACGTCGACGGGCGGGTCGTGGTCCCCGGCCTGGACATCGACGTCGCGACCGGTGAGCCGGTGACCGTGCCGGTGCGGCCGTGGACCGCGGAGACGCCACGGCTCTACGACGGCACCCTGGTCACCGAGGGCGAACGCGTCCCGCTGCGCATCGGCTTCCGCACGGTCGCCCTCGACGACGGCCTGATCAAGGTCAACGGCCGGGCGATCCTCTTCAAGGGCGTCAACCGGCACGAGTGGCACCCGGAACACGGCCGCGCGCTCGACCTGGAGACCATGCGCGAGGACGTGCTGCTGATGAAGCGGCACAACATCAACGCCGTGCGCACCTCGCACTACCCGCCGCACCCCGCCTTCCTCGACCTGTGCGACGAGTACGGGCTGTGGGTGATCGACGAGTGCGACCTGGAGACCCACGGTTTCACCGAGCAGGCCTGGCGCGACAATCCCGTCGACGACGAACGCTGGACGCCGGCGCTGCTCGACCGCGCGGCCCGGATGGTCGAGCGCGACAAGAACCACCCGTCCGTCGTCGTCTGGTCGCTCGGCAACGAGGCCGGCACGGGGCGCGGCCTCACGGCGATGGCCGAGTGGATCCGCGGCCGGGACGGTTCACGGCTGATCCACTACGAGGGCGACCCCGACTGCCGCGACACGGACATGTACGCGCGGATGTACGCCGGGCACGCGGAGGTCGAACGGATCGGCCGGGGCCTGGACGGCGGCACCCACAAGCGGCGCGGACTCCCCTTCATCCTGTGCGAGTACGCGCACGCCATGGGCAACGGCCCCGGCGGGATCGCCGACTACCAGCGTCTGTTCGAGTCCTACGACCGCATCCAGGGCGGCTTCGTCTGGGAGTGGATCGACCACGGGATCAAGGACGAACGGTACGGGTTCGCGTACGGCGGCGACTTCGGCGAGGAGCTGCACGACGGGAACTTCGTGTGCGACGGGCTGCTCTTCCCCGACCGCACGCCGTCGCCCGGACTCGTCGAGTACAAGAAGGTGCTCGAACCGGTCCGCATCGAAGGCGACGGTCCGGCCGGGACGGTGCGCGTCACCAACGCCCACGACTTCGCGGACCTGTCCGGGCTGGCCTTCGAGTGGTCGTTCCAGGTCGACGGGGTGAGCGTCGAGTCGGGTGCGCTGTCGGTGCCCACGCTCGGTCCGGGCGATTCGGCGGAGGTCAAGCTGCCGCCGCCGTCCGCGGACGGGCGCGGGGCCGAGACGCGGTGGACAGTGCGGGCCGTGCTGGCCGAGGACACCGCCTGGGGCCCGCGCGGTCATGTCGTGGCCTGGGCCCAACTGCCGCTGTCCGAGCACCCGTTGCCCCGTGTCGCGCAGACCGACGGCCCGGTGCCCGGCCTGCGGGACATCACTCTCGGACCGGCGGCCTTCGACGCCCGCACGGGTGCGCTGCGGACGATCGGCGGAATCGATGTCACCGGTCTGCGTCTGGACGTGTGGCGTGCGCCGACCGACAACGACAACGGCGCGCACTGGCAGCCGGACGCGCGCCACGGCCCGCTCTGGCGCGGCCTGGGCCTGCACCGGATGCGTCACCGGCTGGACGCCGTGGAGCTGGGCGACGACGCGCTGACCGTACGCACCCGGGTGGCGCCCGCCGGCCGGGAGGCCGGCCTGCGCACGGTGTACCGGTGGACGTCCGACGGGACGCGGCTGCGGCTCACCGTGTCCGTGGCACCCGAGGGCGCGTGGACGCTTCCCCTGCCGCGCCTGGGGATCCGGCTGGGGCTCACGGGCCCGGCGGACCGCGCGGTCTGGTTCGGCGGTGGCCCCGGTGAGGCCTACCCGGACACCGGGTCGGCCTCGATGCTGGGACGCTGGGAGTCCTCGGTGGACGACCTCCAGACACCGTACGTACGTCCGCAGGAGAACGGCGCCCGGGCCGACGTGCGCCGGGCGGAGATCGGCGGTCTGCGCATCGAGGGCGAACCGTCCTTCTGGTTCACCGCGCGCCGCTGGACGACGGAACAGCTCGACGCCGCCGACCACCTGACGGACCTGGTGCCCGGCGACACGGTCTGGGTCAACCTCGATCACGGGCAGCAGGGCATCGGTTCGCAGTCGTGCGGCCCCGGCGCCCTGCCGCAGTACCAACTGCACGCCGGCCCGGCCGAGTTCTCGTTCGTCTTCTCGGAGATCCATGACTGACACCCTCACGCCCGTCGCGGCCGGCCGGCTCTTCAGCCGTCCGGCCGCGGTCGCGTCCTGCGTCGCGTTCGTCCTCATCGGCATGCTCCAGGCGCTCTACGGCCCCGCCGTGCCCGGGCTGCGCGCGGAGTACGGGCTGTCCCCGTCCGGCGCGGGTCTCGGTCTGAGCCTGCACTTCACCGGTGGCGTGGCCGGCGTCCTCGCCTTCAACGCGATCCACTCCCGGATCAGCAACCGGACTCTGCTGGCGGCGGGTTACGCGCTGATGGCCCTGGGCGGGGCGGGCTTCGCGCTCGCTCCGGACTGGCCCTCGGCGCTCGCCGCCGCCTTCCTCGGCGGCCTCGGCTTCGGCGGCATCGACTACGGCCTCAACCAGCTCTTCGCCGTGGGGTTCGGCGACCGCTCGACAGCCATGCTGAACGTCCTGAACGCGCACTTCGGCATCGGCGCGGTGCTCGGGCCGGCGCTCATCGCCTGGCTGGGGCCCGCGCACTACACATACGCCTTCGGGGCCTGCGCGCTGCTGGCGGCGGTGCTCGCCCTGTGCACGGGAGGCGTCCGCACCGCGACCGCGGACGCGACCGCGCCGCCGCGGGCCTCCGCGTCGCTCGGCCCGTCCCGGATCCTCGTCGGCTTCCTCGCCCTCTACATCCTCAACGTCGGGGTGGAGGCGGGTGTCGGCGGCTGGGAGCCGACGCACCTGGAGACCGTCGGCTACGGCACGTCGGTCGCCGCGTCCGCCACCGCCGTCTACTGGCTGATGATGACGGCGGGCCGCTTCCTCGTCGTGCCGGTCACACTGCGGTACACGCCCGAACGCATCCTCACGGTGTGCGCCGCCGGGATGACGGCGTGCCTGCTGCTGGCGCTCGTGGAGGGGGCGGCGCCGGTGGCGTACGCGGGGGTGGGCCTGTTCATCGCCCCCGTCTTCCCGACCGGGCTGACCTGGCTCGACCGGGCCCTCCCGCAGGCGAAGCGGGCCGGGGCGTGGGTGATCGCCGCCTCGATGATCGGCGGTGTCGCGGCGCCCCCGCTGCTCGGCGTGGGCATCGAGGCGTCCGGGATCCACGCTGTGCCCTGGCTGCTGACGGCGCTGTCCGCCGCGTCCCTCGCGGCGACCGTGTGGCTCATCACGCTGACCCGGAGGACGGCGCGGTGAGGGGCGGCACCGTCCCCTGCCGGTCACCGTGACGCCGTGGGGCCGCGACGCGTCACCGCTGCCCCTGCCGCCCCCGTACGGTCACGCTCCCTGTGCGGCCGAGGAGTCCGGTCAGGGCCGCTCGTACCGGAGTTCGCGCGCCGACCGCCCGTACTGCGCCCTCAGTGCGCGCGCCAGGTGGCGCGGGTCGTGGATGCCCCAGCGCGCCGCGACCGCCGCCGTCGTACGGCTGTCGTGGGCCGGGTCGAGCAGGTCGCGGCGAATGCGCGCGAGACGCTCGCGCCGGAGCCAGGCCGCGTACGGTTCGCCGGTCCGCTGGAACAGCCGGTGCAGCTGGCGCGCCGAGATGCCGTGGGCCGCGGCGGCCGAGTCGACGCACAGGAACGGGTCGGAGATGTTGGCCAGCGTGTAGACGCGGATGCGGTCCACCAGGGCGGTCTCGGTGTCCATCCGGCCGGGTACCGCGCCGTCCGTGAAAGCCGCGACGAGCAGGGACACCAGGGCGTCACCGATATGGGCCCGCTGCGCTCCGGACAGTTCGTCGAGGTGCCGGCCGAGGCCGTCCAGGAAGGCGGAGAGCACGGCCTGCGCCCCGGACCCGGCCGGCAGCCGCCTGGCCGCCCGGCCGGCGACGGCGTCCGCGTGGCGGCCGAGCTCGGTGCGCGAGATGCCGACGGCCGTCACGTCACAGCCGTCGGCGACCGCGAGCCGGTAGGGCCGCGTCATGTCGAGCACCACGAAGTCCCCGCCGTGCGCACGGGACTGCACGCCGCCCTGGTCCACCGCCGCGGGTCGCGGTGACCGGTGCAGCGTGATCTTCAGCAGTTCGGGATCGGTGGAGGTGATCACCCGGGGGGTCCGTGCGACGAGGTGCCCGGAGCCCCGGATACGCGCCACGGACAGGCGCCCGACGGCCACCGCGTCGATGTCGGCGCGGAACCCGTCCACGCCCTTCGCGGTCACCGCGAGCGGGGCGAGGATCGTGGACGCCGCGGTCTGCAACTGGCCCACGGTGGCCCGGCGTACGTGCAGGGCTCCTAAGTGAGGATCGTTCACGGGGCTGCCCCCTTGTCACCGCGCCGTGCACGGCGCGTGCCGCGAATCCTTCAGTGCGTGGACGCGAACGGCGGGTGTCCGGTTCCGTGGCGCGGATCGGCGGCACCGCGGGCGGGAACCGGAGACTCGGCCGGCGGCGGCGTGCGTAGCGTGGTGCGAGGGGAGCGATGTCGGCTGGGACGTTCGCGATGGTTCCAGCCGACTGCTCCCGCGCCACGGCCCGCGACGGGCGCCGCGGCCTCCGCGGGACTCCCCCGCCCACCTCGGGCTCCTCCGGCTCCGCGGGACTCTCGGCCCCCGACGCTCTCCTCCGCCTCCGCCGTTCGCGTCCTCCGGAGCAGTCGTCCTCCGGAGCCGGCGTCTGCCGGAGCAGTCGTCTTCCGGAGCGCACGTCGTCCCGGCCCGCGTCGTGCGAGCGCCGAGTCCTGCGCGGCTCACGCCTCCCCGGTTCACCCCTCCCGCTGCTTCGTGCACTAGGATATTTCCTAGAAGGTCTAGGAAACCTCGCCCGGACAGGGCGCGGGCGGCACGGAGGGGCGGTCAGTCATGGTGCGCGCAGGGCTCACCACCGAGCGGGTCGTGGAAGCCGCGGCCGACCTCGCGGACGAGGTCGGGTTCGAGAACGTCACCGTGTCCGCGCTCGCGCGCAGCTTCGGGGTGAAGGACGCGAGCATGTACTCGCACGTCAAGAGCGTGCAGGACCTGCGGTCCCGGATCGCGCTGCTCGCGGCCGGGGAGATGGTCGACCGGATCGCCACCGCCGTGGCCGGACGGGCCGGCAAGGACGCGCTGGTGGCGTTCGCCGACGCCTATCGCGCCTACGCGCTGGAACGCCCGGGGCGCTACCGGGCCACGCACATGCAACTGGACCCCGACCTGGTCCCGGAGTCCACCGCCCGGCGCACCGCCGAGGTGACCTACGGGATGCTCCGGTGGTACGGACTGTCCGAGCCCGATCTGACCGACGCCGTGCGCCTGCTGCGCAGCACCTTCCACGGCTACTGCCACCTCGAGGCGATCGGCGGCTTCGGTGCGCCCCGTGACGTCCAGGCGTCCTGGGAGCGCGCGCTGGACGCCCTGCACATCACCCTGGAGCACTGGCCGCGCGCCGAGGAGGACGACCGTGCCTGAGTTCCACCACTCCGTGTGCGGCAGCGGTCCGGTGCTGCTCCTCGTCCCCGGCGGGGCCGGGCATCCGATGGGTCTGGAGGGCGTCACGGCGCGCCTCGCGGAACGGTTCACGGTGGTGACGCACGACCCGCTCGGGCTGTCGCGCGGGCCCGTGGACGGGCCGGTCGGGGACCAGCGGGTCGGGACGTGGAGCGAGAACGCCCGCCGGCTGCTCGACGCGGTCCTGCCGGCCGGCGACTCCGCTCATGTCTTCGGCACCAGTTCCGGTGGCATCGTCGCCCTGGACCTGCTGGCCCGTTTCCCCGAACGCGTCCGGCGGGTGGTCGCGCACGAACCGCCGACGGTCGAGGTGCTCCCCGACCGGGAGACGCAGCGCGCGATGGTCCGCGAGGTGGACGCGATCTGCCGTACCGAGGGCGTGGCGCGGGCCGTCGAGCGCCTGGGCGCCGGGCTGGAGGGGCGTCCCTGGCGGCCCGGCCCCCGGCAGGCGGTGGCGGCGGACGGCGCCGACGCCCCGCCGTCGGGGCGGGCCGACGAGGGAGGAGACACCCCCGGCCCGGACTCCCCGCTGGGCCTGTTCCTCGCCCATGTCCTGCGCCCGTTCACCACGCACGCGCCGGACGTGGACGCCCTGAAGCGGCTCTCCCCGCGTCTCGCACTCGGCGTGGGGCGGGACTCGCGAGGTCAACTGCCGCGTCGCACGGCCGAGTCGCTCGCCGGGCTCACCGGCGCGGAACTCGTGGAGTTCCCCGGCGGCCATCTGGGCTGCCTGGAACACCCCGTGGAGTTCGCGGACCTGCTGGCCCATGCGCTCATCGGCCCGCGGGACCGGTCCGGGGGCTGAGCGCCTGCACCTCGTCGTAGGTCGGCGCGTCGCCGCGTGGCCGGCGTCCGGCCCGGATGTCCCCGACCGTGTCCAGGACGGCTCCCAGCGCCCGCCGGTACAGGAGCGATCCGAGACTGACCCGGCTGACCCCGAGCTCGCCGAGGTGCGCGACGGTCGGCCCCGCGGGCGAGAAGAGGATGTTGAGCGGGACGTCCAGCGTCTTCAGCAGGCTCGCGATGCGCGCCGGGTCGGTCAGTCCGGGCACGAACACGCCGTCGGCGCCCGCTTGTTCGTAGGCGTCGAGGCGGCGTTCCGTCTCCCGCGGGTCGCCGTCGGCGAGCCAGTGCGTGTCGGTGCGGGCGTTCACGAAGAGGTCCGGCACGGCGGCCTTCACCGCGGCGATCTTCTCGGCGTGCAGTCCGGCGGGGCCGAGACCGTCCTCCAGGTTGATCCCGACGGCCCCGGCGGCGGCGAGCTCCCGCGCCAGCTCCGCCACCTCGCCGGGGTCCCGGCTGAACCCGTCCTCGGCGTCGACGGACACGAGGCAGGGGACCGTGCCGAGACTCCGCGCCAGCGCCGTCGTCAGGTCCCTGGTGGCCGCCGCGCCGTCGGGCAGTCCCGCGGCGGCCGCCACGCCGAGGCTCGTGGTGCCGATCGCCGCGAATCCCCGGCCCGCGAGCAGCGCCGCGGAGGCGTGGTCCCAGGCGTTGGGCAGGAGCAGGGGCGCGTCGGCGTGGTGCAGCGCCGCGAACGGGGTGCCGAGGGAGGTCATACGGGCCACGCTAACGGCAGAACACTTCGGCCGCCGCCGAACCGTACCCGGTGCCACGGACCGGCGGCGGCGCCGTCTCACACGGGTGTCACCGTCCACGCCGACGGCTCGGACCGCTCGTCCGGCGCCCCGAACCGGAACCGCGCCGACGGGCCCCCGGCCCAGTCGACGGACACCTCGCGGTCCCGCGACACCTCCACGGACACCAGGTCCGCGAGGGGCCGGGGGTGCGCGTCGCCGGTGAGCCGGGCCACGGCGACGAACAGAGTGGGCCCGTCACCCGTGACGCCCGTGACGCCGGCCGGGGCGGACTCCCCCGACAGGCCGTGGGCGGGCAGGAGTTCGGCCCGCAGCCCCTGTGCCGCCGTCCAGCCCGTGACCCGTACGCCGGTGCCGGGAGCCGCCCCGGTCACCAGATGGGCGCGCACCTCCACCGCCTCGTGCGCGACCACGAGACCGACGACCCGGGTGTCCCCGGAGACCGTGTGCCGGGAGGCGGCCCAGCCCTCCCCGACGCCCAGCGGCTCGATGTCCGTGCGCCCCGGGTCGCCGTCGACGACGACGCTGTTGTCGTACGCGGGCGCGGACGCGGGCCGCGTCGCCGTCGAGTAGGCGAGCCGTGTGTAGAACGGGTCGTAGCGGGCGTCCTCGCTGCCGTGGTTGTGGAGGCGGACGACCCCGTCCGAACCGGTGCTCTGGAGCAGCCAGTTGGGCGGCCCGACCGGGGTGACGGCGTCGGCCCGTTCCGCCGGGCCCGGCTCCTCGCGCGCCGTCCACGCCTCGTGGTGGGGCGGCAGGAGCAGCCCGACGAAGGCCTTGCTCGCCCAGTACGGGGACGCCGGGCCCGAATAGCCCTGAAGGAACGCCTCGTCGGGGCCGTGCCAGCCCAGCGTGAGCAGACCGCGGTCGTCGACGGCGCCGTGGTCGAGGAAGTGACGCAGCGCGCCGGAGGCCAGCCGCCGGGTCTCGCCCGGGGACAGGGGGGTTCGGCCGGTGAGCGCGCCGAGCCAGAGGGGGGCCGCGGCCGCGAAGCGGTAGGTCAGGGAGCGGCCCTGCAGCATGGGGGCGCCGTCGCCGCCGAACAGGCGGGCGTAGTCGGCGAGATGGGCCTCCAGTCTTGCGCCGTACAGGTCGAGGAGGCGGCGGTCGTCGGACAGCCAGGCGTGCAGCACCGGATACAGATGCATGGCCCAGCCGTTGTAGTAGTCGAAGGCGCGGCCGGGGCCGTCGCTGTACCAGCCGTCGCCGAGGTACCACTGCTCGATACGGGCGAGTCCGCGGTCGACGGCGGCGCGCGCCGCCTCGGGTTCGTGGCCGACCTCCTGGAGGAAGCCGCCGACGGTCACCGGGAACAACTCCCAGTTGTTGGCCCAGGGTTCGGCGGTCAGCGCGTCACCGAGCCAGTGGGCCGCCCGCTGCCGGACTCCGTCGTCCAGCCGGTCCCACAGCAGCGGCCGGGTCAGGCGCAGGGCGAGGGCGATCGACGCGGCCTCCACCAGGGGCTGGCTGCGGTGCTCGACGCGCGGCCAGACGCCCGCGGTTCCGGCCGCGAGACCGTCCGCGTACCTTTCGAGGGTCTTCTCGTCCTGCCGGAAGGCGGCGATCAGCAGGGTGCGGGCGTAGCCCTCCAGTCCGTCGGAGAGCCGGCCCGACCAGCTCTCGTGATCACCGGGCAGGTGGTAGAGGGCGCGGTCCTCGGTGGCGTACGGCTCCACCGCGGCCAGCAGCGAGTCCGCGGCGGCCTCCCAGTGGGCGCGGGTGTATCCGGTGCGGGGGCTGAGTGCGGTGTCGGGCGGCGGCAGGTGCATCAGTGGTTCCAGTCCTTCCGGCGGGCCTGGGGCGCTCCGGTTCCGGTCGGGGCGCCCCAGGAGTCCATCCCTCCTGCGCCAGGCCCTCGGACACCGGCCGGCGGGTGACGGGTTCGGCACGGACGAACCCCGCCGGCACGGTGGCGCCGTGCAGGGAGCCGCAGGTGCCGAGCACGGGCCGCCCGCCCTGATCGCAAAAGACCTGGCCGCTGGACCGTATCGCCTGGGGCAAGCGCTTTCTAGTGGTCGGTCGCTTTTCGCGGGGCCGTCGCCACCGACCGGTCGTCCGGGGGCGGCGACGGGTCATTCGGTGGGGCGGTCACGCATCATCGGTGCGGCGGTCACGGATCGCTTGGAACGGAGGCCATGGGTCGCCCGGAACGGCGGCCACGGATCGCCTGACGCAACGCTCGCGGATCGCCCGGAACGGCGGCCACGGATCGCCAGGTGCGGCCGGTCACGGATCGCCAGGTACGGCCGGTAGGGCGGCCCTGGGGCGCCCGGTACGCCGGGGCCATGGGCCGCCCGGCACGCCGAAGCCACGGATCATCCGGCGCGCCGGCCCGACGCCAGGCGACTCGCCTCGGCGTACGCCCGCACCAGCGGCCGCCGGTCCCCGGCCCGCCAGGCCAGGGCGAGACGGCTCGGTGCGACACCGCGCACGGGCCGGGTGACGACGCCGCCGCGGGTGAGCAGCGGCGCGTTGCCCGCGGCGAGCAGGCAGACGCCCCGGCCGTCCACCAGTGCCTCGTACGTCTCGTCGGCGCTCGCGGCCTCCGCGCCGATCAGGGCCGGGCGCCCCGCGCGGGCGTCGAGGGCGAGCCAGTAGTCGCGCAGCACCCCGGCCGACTTCGGGATTGCGATGAACGGTTCGTCGAGCAGGTCCGCGAAGTCGACCTCCGGGCGGTCCGCGAGCCGATGCGTGTCCGGCAGTGCGACATGGCGCGGCTCCTCGGCCACCACCACCCACGCGTAGCGCTCCTCGTCCGGCACCGGCAGCCACACGAAGGCGGCGTCGACCGAACCGTCCGCGAGCCCCGCGCTGGAGTCCGTCCAACTCACCTGCCGCAGTTCGACCTTGGCCGCCGGACACGTCTCGCTGAACCGGGATCTGATCGCGGGCAGCAGTCCCCCGCGGCCCGGGCTCGTGCTCATCCCGACGGCGATCGTCGCCTGCTGCTCGGCCTTGGCCCGCTCCACGGCAGCGGACGCCGCTTCCCATTCGGCGAGCATCCGCCGCGCGTACGGCAGCAGGGCGGCGCCCGCCGCCGTCAACCGCACATCTCGCCTGTCCCTCTCGAACAGCTCGGCGCCCAACTGCCGTTCCAGGGCCCGGATCTGCTTGCTCAGGGCGGGCTGGGAGACGAAGAGGCGCTCCGCGGCGCGTGTGAAGTGCAGTTCCTCGGCGACCGCGACGAAGTAGCGCAGGTCCCTGCCGTGCACGTCCATGGCCATAACCATTGGTTATCACGAAGGGTCTTGGACGGGCGACCCGGTTCGCGGAGAAGCTCGGTGCATCGACAGCACGACCTGTACGAGGGAGTCGGACATGAGCAAGGTATGGCTGGTCACCGGCGCGAACAGCGGCTTCGGCCGGGCGTTCACCGAGGCCGTCGTCGCCGTGGGGGACGTGGTGGTGGCGACGGCCCGCAGGCCCGAGACGCTGGCCGATCTCGTCGCGGCCCACCCCGACCAGGTCGAGGCGGTCGCCCTCGACGTGACGGACCAGGGGCGCATCGACTCCGTCGTGGCCGATGTGGTGCGACGGCACGGACGGATCGACGTCCTGGTCAACAACGCCGGCCGCACCCATGTCGGCGCCGCCGAGGAGACCACGGACGGCGAACTGCGGTCGCTGTTCGACCTGCACTTCTTCGGGCCCGCCGCGCTCGTCCGCGCCGTCCTGCCGCACATGCGGGAGCGCCGCTCAGGCGCTGTCGTGCAGATGAGCAGCATGGGCGGGCAGATGACCTTCCCCGGGTTCTCCGCGTACTGCGGCACCAAGTTCGCGCTGGAGGGCTTCTCGGACGCGCTGGCCGCGGAGGTCGCTCCGCTGGGCATCAAGGTGCTGATCGTGGAGCCGGGGTCGTTCCGCACGAATCTGCTGGGCGGTGCCACCACGAGCGACGAGATCGCCGACTACGCGGACACGGTCGGTCCGACCCGCCGGGCGATCGCCGGCGGCGACGGCGATCAGCCCGGCGACCCCGCGAAGGGCGTCGCGGCGGTGCTGGCGGCGCTCGCCGATGTGAACACCCCCCTGCGGCTGCCGCTCGGTGGCGACGGTGTCGACGCCGTGGTCGGCCATCTCGACGCACAGCGCACGGAGATCGCCACCTGGGAGAAGGTGGCGCGGGACACCGCGTTCGACGCGTGACAGCACCCGCGGGACACCGCAGCGGTCGCCCCGGCCCGGATCGGCGCCGGAGCGGCCGCGCTCCCCCGGAGGGGAAGCCCCCGCTCGCGGCAGGACGCCCGCACTCCGGTGCCCAGGGCCGCGGGGACCGATGGCTCCGGGCCGCGGCTCCGGAATGCTCCACGCCACAGGTCGGGACGCACCCGGCCACGGGCGGCGAGCGCTCCACGCCACAAGCCCGACGCGCCCGGCCACAAACACCGAGCGCTCCGTGCCACGGCCCCGGGCCCACCCGCCCGCAGGCACCGAGCCCTCACACCACGGACCCGGCGTCGTGGGCCGGCCGCCACGTCCCGCATCGTGGGCCGGGCGTTCACCAGATGGACGGGACCGGATGCCGCCCACCGCATCGACTAGCGTCGTGACATGACCAGCGACACCCCTCGCACCCTCGCCGAGGCGCTCTCCCGTGGCAGCGTCGTCCTCGACGGCGGCATGTCCAACCAGCTCGAATCGGCCGGGCACGACCTGAGCGACGAGCTGTGGTCGGCACGGCTGCTCGCGGAGCGGCCGGAGGCCGTCGTGGAGGCGCACCTCGCCTACTTCGAGGCGGGCGCCGATGTGGCGATCACGGCCAGCTACCAGGCGACCTTCGAAGGGTTCGCCCAGCGCGGCATCCCGCGGGACGAGGCCGGCGAGCTCATCGGCCTGAGCGTCGCGCTCGCCCGCGAGGCGGCCGGACGCGCGCGGGCGAAGGGGGTCGCACGGCCGCTGTGGGTGGCCGCTTCGGTCGGGCCGTACGGGGCGATGCTCGCGGACGGTTCGGAGTACCGGGGGCGGTACGGGCTGAGTGTCGAGGAGCTGGAACGGTTCCACCGGCCGCGTCTGGAGGTGCTGGCCGCCGCCGGACCCGACGTACTGGCCCTGGAGACCGTGCCCGACACGGACGAGGCGCGGGCGCTGCTCAGGGGGGTGCGCGGGCTCGGCGTGCCCGTGTGGCTGTCGTACAGCGTCGCCGGGGACCGGACGCGCGCCGGGCAGCCCCTGGAGGAGGCGTTCGCGGCGGCCGCCGACGCGGACGAGGTGATCGCGGTCGGCGTGAACTGCTGCGCGCCCGAGGACGTGGACGGCGCCGTGGCCACCGCCGCGCGCGTGACCGGGAAGCCCGTCGTGGTCTACCCGAACAGCGGTGAGGCGTGGGACGCCGGGGCGCGGTCGTGGACCGGCCGCTCCACCTTCACCGCCGAGCAGGTGACGGGGTGGCAGCGGGCCGGGGCCCGCCTCATCGGCGGCTGCTGCCGGGTGGGCCCCGAGGCGATCGCCGGCATCGCACGGACGCTGAAGCCCGCCTGACCCACCGGCCCGCGCCCGGCTCCGGGGGCCGGTCCGGGCTCCGGCCGGTCCAGGTGCACCGAAGCCGGGCCGGTGGCGCCGGCGCCCCGGCAGCCTCCTCGCCCGGCGCACACGCGCCGGGCGGGGCAGGCGGCGGACGCGGCCTCAGGACCGCCGGGCGCGTCCGGAGTTCCGCAGTCGCCGTACCGCCGACAGTGGTGCCGCTCCCCACATGGGCAGTCCGCCGGACGCGCGCGGCACCCGGGCGGACTCGGCGCCGGTCAGGTCGGCGGTCGGCGTGGGCCGGTCCGACTCGGCGTCCCACAGGGCGAGTTCGCGGTCGCGCGGCCCGTGCACGGTGTGCGGTTCGCCGCCGCCGAAGACGCGCACCGGATGCGTGTCGTCCCAGGTCTGCCACCCGGGTTCGCCGTCGACGGCGAACCGCACCCACGCGGAGTGCATCGCGTCGGCGAGTTCCCGCGGGGCGCCCTCGCCCGCGAGTCTCTCCGACTCGGGCACGTCGGAGGTGTCGAAGACGAAGCCGAGTTCCAGGGCGTGGCAGGCACCGAGGTCCGGCACGTTCGAGGGCCACGCGAACTCGTAGACGTACGTACGGGACGGGCCGCCGCGGGCGTCCGCGAGCCGGTGCAGCGGGACGCGCAGCAGGTGGTCGGTGACCATCTGGCCCACCAGGTCCGCGGTGCTCAAGGCCGGGTGGAGGGCGCGGTAGCCGCGGGGCACCTCGTGGCCGCAGCGGCAGCGGGCCATGGCCCCGGCCAGCGCGACGGGCCCGAGCCGGTCGACGGTCTCCATGAGCCCGCCGGGCACCAGCCACAGCCGGTACTCCTCACTGGTCCAGCCCATCAGCAGGTCGACGTCGGGCGAGGCACCGCCGATGAGGGCCTCCAGCGGGTCGCGCGGGACCAGGTCGCCGTCGACGACGATACCGAACGCGGGCCCGCCGAGGACGGGGCTGCTGAGTCTGCCCACGTCGGCCTGGGTGCGCAGCAGCAGTTCGCGGTCGACGGCGGCGAACGCCTCCGCGGTGGCCGGGACCTTCAGCCGGGCGGCCATCCGGCGGACCATCCGGCGCACCTTGTCGCGGTCGCCCGCCTCGGGCGGCCCGCTCTGCAGGACGGCCCGGTGGAACAGGCCACGGGCCCGTGGGGCGGCGAGCAGCGCGCCGATGCTGATGGCTCCGGCCGACTCGCCGAAGACGGTGACGCGGTCCGGGTCGCCGCCGAACTCGGCGACGGATGCCCGCACCCACTCCAGCGCGGCCAGCTGGTCGCGCAGGCCCGGGTTGGCGGGCGCGTCCGGGAAGAGGCCGTAACCCTCCACTCCGAGACGGTAGTTGAGGGAGACGAGGACCACGCCGTCGCGGGCGAAGGAGTGACCGTCGTAGACGGGCATGGCCGAGGAGCCGCGGGTCAGGGCCCCGCCGTGGATCCACACCATGACGGGCAGCCGGGCGCCGGGCCCCGGTTCCGGGGTCCACACGTTGAGGTTGAGGCAGTCGTCGCCGGGCACGACGGGGTCGGCGAGCAGGCGTGCGAAGGCCTCGGAGTACGGCGGCTTGGGCGGGGTCGGCCCGAAGGCACTCGCGTCGCGGACGCCGTCCCAGGGCTCGGGCGGTACCGGCGGCAGGAAACGGCGGGGGCCGAACGGCGGCGCCGCGTAGGGGATGCCGCGGAAGACGGCGACGCCCTTCTCGTACCGGCCGCGCACCGCTCCGTACGGGGTGGCGACGACCGGGTCGTGCGCCGGGAGATCCGCGTCCGCCGCGTCCACCGCCATCCGAGCACCAGCTCCTCCCGCTCCGAACCGTTCACTTCAGAGCACCACATCGCACCCCGGTATTCCTGCCGACATCCCCATTCGGCGGACACGCCGCGAAGTTGAGCGAGGGGTGTCCGCAGCCGCCCGGGCCGGTGCCGCAGCCGTTCGGTGCCGGGTCGCGTCCGGGGTGCCGAAAGTTTCGGCGGGACCTCATTCCATGAACGCCCGCCGCTTCCCGCCGTGTCCGGCCGGGCTTAATGTAGGAAGCGCTTGCTATCCGGGCGGGGCGTCCGGCCCACGGGCAGCGCTGTCCGAAACTTTCGATGGCCCGCGGGGGCCGGAAGGGCGGGTTCCATGGTGCGCACGGGACGCGCGACCGGTCCGACGCTGGCGGTCGTCGCCCGCGCGGCGGGGGTGTCCGTGCCCACGGCGTCGAAGGTGGTCAACGGCCGGGAGGACGTGGCACCGGAGACCCGGCGCAGGGTCACCGAGGCGCTCGACCGGCTGGGCTATGTGCGCAGACCTCGGTTCGAGACGCCGACACCACCGGGCCTGGTCGACGTCGTCGTGCACTCGCTGGAGAGTTCCTGGTCGGGGGCCGTGCTGCACGGCGCGGAGCGGGCCGCGGCCGACGCGGGGCTGGAGGTCGTGGTCTCGACGGGGCCGACCCGGAGCAGCGGCGGGCGCCCCGGGCACGGCTGGCTGGACAAGCTCACCGCCCGTGGCTCGTCGGGGGTGTTGTTCCATCTGGCGGAGCTGACCGCGGGGCAACAGGCCCGGCTCGACGGGCACGGCATCCCGTTCGTGATGATCGACCCCGTCGTCGAACCGCCTGAGGGTGTGGTGTCGGTGGGCGCGGCGAACTGGCAGGGCGGTCTGCTGGCGACGGACCATCTGCTCGCGCTCGGCCACGAGCGCGTCGCGGTCATCGGCGGTCACCGGCGCAGGACGTGCGGCAGCGACCGGATCGCCGGCTATCGCTCGGCCCTCGCCTCGGCCGGGCTCCGGTACCGGCCCGAGTACGTCCGCCACGGCGGTTTCCACGAGCGGGGAGGCCACCGCCGCATGCTCGAACTCCTCGACCTGCCCGAACCCCCCACGGCCGTGTTCGCCTGCTCGGACAGGATGGCGCTCGGCGTCTACCAGGCCCTGGCGGAACGGCGGTTGCGGGTGCCGGACGACATCAGTGTGGTCGGCTTCGACGACCTTCCCGAGTCCCGCTGGGCCGGCCCGGCGCTCACCACCGTGCGCCAGCCGCTGTCCGAGATGGCGGCGACGGCGCTGCGGCTGCTGGTGCGGATGATGGCAGGCGACCGCCCGGAGGGCACGCGTACGGAGCTGTCGACCCGTCTGGTGGAACGGTCGAGCACGGCCCCGGTGCCGGCTACCTCCCCGTCGCCCAGGTGATGCCGCCGAGCAGATGGGCCCGGAAGTCCGGGTCCTCGTACGCCTGCGGAGCGTGCCCGAAGGCGGTGTAGAACACCCGTCCCGCGCCTCGCTCGTGGCACCACACCAGCGGGTGGTCGGCGCCCATGCCGCCGCCCTCGTACGACGACTCGTCGGCGGAGGCGAGCACCCGCACCGCGCCACGCGGACTGGTCCGGAAGTCGTACCACTCGTCGGTGAACTCCCAGACGGGCGGCAGGTGCCGGGTCGCCGGGTGCGTCCGGTCCTCCACCACCGCCTTGCCGGGCTGGTGGTCCGGGTGCCGGGCGAAGCGGGCCCCGAGCAGATCGCCGTAGTAGGGCCAGTCGTACTCGGTGCAGGCGGCGGCGTGCACGCCGACGAATCCGGCGCCCGCGTCGAGGCGGGCGGCGAGGCGGGCGCGGCCCGTGGGCGTCAGCACCTCCCCGCTGGTGGAGAGGAAGACGACCGCGTCGTAGGTGTCCAGGGGTGCCTCGAACACGGCGGGATCCTCGGTCGCCTCGACGTCGAAGCCGTGGGCGTCGCCGAGGGACCGCACGGCGGCGACGGCGGCCGGAATCGACTCGTGCCGGTAGTCGGTGGTGCGGGAGTACACGAGGACGCGCGGGGTCATGGCCCCGACCCTATGCCCGGCCGGTGCGGGTCCCGACGGGGCGGCGGAACCGAAAATTTCGGAGCGCGGGACACGGCCGGGGCCGGGGCCCGGCCACCGGCTGCGACCGCTGAGCGCGAGGCCAGGACGGGTTGCCGGGCAGGGGACTTGGAGGCGGTCCCGGGCGAGGCGACCCGACAGGACGCCGGGCGAAAGCTCCGGGCAAGGCCTCCGGACGGGCGCGGGGCCCGGAGCAGGGTCTCGGGTGCGGGGCCCGGAGCAGGGGCTCGGGTGCGAGACCCGGGCCAGGTGCTCCCGGGTCGCCCCCGGGTCCTGGCACTCCGGCGCCTGACGCCCCAGGGTCCTGGCACTCCGGCGCCTGACGCCCCAGGGTCCTGGCACTCCGGTGCCTGGCGGCCCCGGCAAGGTCTCCGGCCCCGGGGCGGAGGTGCCACTGCGGTGTCGCGCGGCGTGTCCGATTCGTTCAAGACCCGGTGGGCGGGCCCCGCCTACGGTGGGCTCATGACTCCACGATTCGATGTGATCGGCCTCGTCGTCTCCGACATGGCCGCCTCCCTCGCCTTCTACCGGCGCCTCGGGCTCGTCTTCCCGGAGGGGTCCGAGACCGAGCCGCACGTCGAGGCGGAACTGCCCGGCGGGCTGCGGCTGGCGCTGGACACGGAGGAGACGATCCGCTCGTTCCACGCCGGCTGGCGCCCGCCGAGCGGCGGCGGCCGGACGTCCCTGGCCTTCCTCTGCGACAGCCCGGCGGAGGTGGACTCCGTGTACGAGGAGTTGGTCGGCGCGGGTCACCACGGCGAACTGAAGCCGTGGGACGCCTTCTGGGGCATGCGGTACGCCGTCGTGCACGACCCGGACGGCAACGGCGTCGACCTGTTCGCCCGGCTGCCCGGGCAGTAGCTCCGCCCGCTACGGCCGGCCGACCAGTTCCCCGAGGGTCGTGTCCGCCAACTGCCGTACGTCGCGGGCCAGATGGGCCTGGTCCGCGAAGCCGGCCCGGGCCGCGGTCTGCGCGAAGGGAACCCCGTCGCGGGCCAGGGCGAGCGCTCGCTGGAGCCGCAGCACGCGGGCCAGCGTCTTGGGCCCGTAGCCGAACGCGGCGAGCGAGCGGCGGTGCAACTGCCGTGCGCCCAGGCCCAGTCCGTCGGCGGTCTCGGCGACCGGGCGCCCCGCTTCGAGGGCCGTCACAAGCCGGGCGAGCAGCGGGTCGGGCGGTGCAACCTCCTCCGCCCGGCGCAGCGCGAGCTCCTCGAGCGCGCCGAGCGGGTCGGCCGCGGCATCGACGCGCCGGGTGAGGCGGCGCACCTCCGCGGCGGGCCACAGATCCGCCAAGTCGACGCGCAGGTCGCGTAGTTCGTGAGCGGGCACGCCGAGGAGCGCGGGAGCCGTGCCGGGGAAGAACCGGATGCCGGCCCAGCGGCCCGGTGCGCCCTGCGGGTGGTACGCGCGCGTGTCGGGCCCGGCGACCATGAGCCGTCCCTCGTGCCACAGCAGGTCCATGCACCCGTCGGGCAGGACGGCCCGCACCGGCCCGCCCGCGGGCGCGCGGGTCCACACCACGGCGCCCGCCAGCCGGGACGGGCGCTCCGCGTACCCGGACGCGGCGGCGAGGGGTTCGACGGCCACGTACGTCACGCTACGCCGCCCGGGTCCGGTGCTCCTGCGGGCTGACGCCGTACACCCGCTTGAAGGCGCTGGACAGTGCGAACGCGCTGCCGTAGCCGACCTGGCGGGCGATGGACTCGAGGGTGTCGTCCGAGTCGCGCAGGCGGTCGGCGGCCAGCGCCAGCCGCCAGCCGGTCAGATAGGTCATCGGGGGTTCGCCCACGAGTTCGCTGAAGCGCCGGGCCAGCGCGGCCCGGGACACCCCGGCCTTGGCGGCGAGGACGGCCACCGTCCAGGGGTGGGCCGGGTCGTCCTGCACGAGCCGCAGCACCCGTCCCACGACGGGGTCGGCGAGAGCCCGGTACCAGGCAGGCGCCTCGGCCTCGGGGCGCGAGAACCAGGCCCGCAGCGCGGCGATCATCAGCAGGTCGAGCAGCCGGTCCAGGACGACCTCCTGGCCCGGCTCGTCGCGCACCATCTCCTCGGCGAGGATCGGCGTCAGCGGGCACTCCCACACGTCGGAGGTGAGCGAGAGCAGCGGCGGCAGGGCGTCGAGCAGTCTGCCGCCGATCTCGCCCTGCATCATGTACGTCCCGATCAGCAGCACCGTGGAGCCGTCGAGCCGGTCGCCCCAGCTGCGCACCCCGAGGTCCCAGCGGCCCTTCAGCGAGCGTCCGTCGGGGTAGGTGCACTCGCCGCCCGGGAGGATCACCGCCTGCGGGGCGGTCCCGGGATCGTCGGCGCACAGGTACGGGTCGGGCCCGCGGGCGATGGCGAGGTCGCCGGCCCGCAGCCGCACCGCCTCTCCCCCGTCCGGCACGACGCAGGCGTCGCCGCGGACCACCAGCATGATCGTCAGGGGGGCCCGGTCCTCGATGCGCAGGGACCAGGGCGGGTCGAAACACGCCCGGATCATGAAGGCCCCACGCGCGCGTGGGCCCTCCAGCAGGCCTGCGAGTGCGTCCATGGCGTCAGCGTAGACGCAGGCCGCACGGCGCACTGGACGTCCGCTTATGGGAATGAGGCATTCAGTGATGGCCGCCCGCGACGGGCGCCCGTTGACTGGAGGGCATGGCAGAGAACACGCGGAACACGACGGTATGGGTGAGCGGGGCCACGGGGCGCACGGGCAGCCGGGTGGCGCAGGCCGCGCGGGCGGCGGGGCTGACGGTGCGGGCCGGTTCGCGCGCCGAGGGGTTCGACTGGGAGGACGCGTCGACGTGGGCCGGAGCGCTGCGCGGCGCCGACGCCGCGTATCTGGTGTACCCGACGGACGTCGGCTCAACGGCCGCCACCGAGGCGATCGGGGCGCTGGCCCGGGAGGCGGTCGGGCTCGGCGTGCGGCGACTGGTGCTGCTGTCGTCGCGGGGCGAGGAGCGGGCCCGGCCGACGGAGGAGGCGCTCAAGGCGTCCGGCGCGGACTGGACGATCGTCCGGGCCGCGTGGTTCGCGCAGAACTTCAGCGAGGGCCCGCTGGTGGAGGGGCTGCGCCACGGGGAGCTGGTCTTCCCGGCGGGTGAGGTGCGGGAGCCGTTCATCGACGTGCGGGACATCGCGGACGTCGTGGTGGCCGTGCTGACGGCGGGCGACCGGTACGCCGGCCAGGAGCTCGCCGTGTCCGGGCCCAGGCTGCTGACCTTCCGCGAGGCGGTCGCCGAGATCGCGGAGGCGACGGGAGGCGAGCTGACGTACACGCCGGTGACCGCTCGCCGGTACGGCGACGACCTGGCCGGGTTCGGGGTGCCTCCCGAGGAGGTGGAGTTCCTCGTCGACCTCTTCGAGAGCCTCCTCGACGGCCGCAACTCCTACCTCTCGGACGGGGTCCGGCAGATCCTCGGCCGGGCGCCGCGCGACTTCACGGACTTCGCGCGGGAGGCCGCGGCGGCCGGCACCTGGAAGGTGTGATCACTCCGCGGGAGGGTGCTGCTCGCCGTTCTTGTGGCCGGGGTGGGTGCTCCTCGCGTGGGTCCGCAGCCGGGAGGTCACGTCCTCCGGGGGCAGGAAGCGGGACCAGCGCTCAGGGAACTCGGAGGGCATGTCCGGGTCGTCGGGATCGGCGTCGTACGACCGGTGGGCGGCGACGCGGGCGACGTACTCGGCGGCCTGCGCCTCGCGCAGCCGTTCGTTGGCGGCGCGGGCCGCGGCGGTGGCGGCGGCCGGCCAGATCCGGTCGATGGCGGCGTTGACGGCGGCGCCGACGAGGACCGCGAAGGCGGACACACCGATCCACAGCAGGACGGCCACGGGGGCGGCGAGCGAGCCGTAGATGGTGGGGCCCTCGACGGTGTTGGTCAGGTAGATGCGGAGCAGGAAGCTGCCCAGCACCCACATGGCGAGGGCCACCAAGGCGCCCGGCACGTCCTCGACCCAGGGTGAGCGCACGGGCACGGAGACGTGGTAGAGCGTCGTGAGGAAGACGACCGACAGGACGATGACGACGGGCCAGTACAGGACCTGCACCACGGTCGTCGACCAGGGCACGATGTTCACCACCGCGTCCGGGCCCGCCACCATCAGCGGCAGCGCGATCGAACCGATCAGCAGCGCGACGATGAACAGCAGGAAGGACATCACCCGGGTCTTCACGATCCCGCGGGTGCCGTCGAGGCCGTACATCACGGTGATGGTGTCGATGAAGACGTTCACCGCGCGCGAGCCGGACCACAGGGCGAACAGGAATCCGAGGGAGATGATGTCCGGGCGCCCGCCCTTCATCACGTCGTGCAGGATCGGCTCGGCGATCTGGTGGACGCCCTTCTCGGTCAGGACCGTGCGGGACGCCTCCAGGATGTTGGACTCCAGGCTGGCGATCGTGTCGGCGCCGGTCCAGTCGTCCACGTAGCCGAGCATGCCGATCATGCTCAGCAGCAGCGGCGGCACGGACAGGAGCGTGAAGAAGGCGGCCTCGGCCGCCAGACCCAGGATCCGGTACTCCATGCACGAGTTGACGGTGTCCTTGAGCAGCAGCCAGGCGGTCCGTCGCTTCGACACGTTCCGGTACAGCGCGCGAGCGCGGTGGAAGCGGCCCGCGGGAGGCCCTTCGGGTGTTTCTTTTGCCTGGTGCACGTCCTTACCGTATCCGTATGGCAGCCAGCACCCACACCGTGACCAACCAGGCTCCGCCCCTGGTCGGATATGACGTGTTCGCGGCCGACCGGGCCCTCGTGGAGGCGGTCGGCCGGCACCTCGCTCCGGAACTCCTCGACGAGGTACGTGAGGAGCTGTCGGTCCTCGGCCGCACGGCGGGCTCGGCGCAGGCACAGAAATGGGGGGTGCTCGCCGACGAGAACCCGCCCGCACTGCGCACCCACGACCGGTACGGCAACCGGATCGACGAGGTCGAGTTCCATCCGTCCTGGCACCGGCTGCTCGGCAAGGGCGTGTCCGCGGGGCTGACCGCGGCCTGGAACCGGCCCGGCGGACATCTGCGGCGCGCGGCCGGTTTCATGGTGTGGTCGCAGGTCGAGGCGGGCCACGGCTGCCCGCTGTCGATGACCCACGCGGCGGTGCCCGCGCTGCGCACGGACCCGGCGCTCGCCGCCGAGTGGGAGCCGCGGCTGACGTCCACGATGTACGACCCGGAGCTGCGTCCGGCCGCCCGGAAGCCCGGGGTGCTCTTCGGGATGGGCATGACGGAGAAGCAGGGCGGCAGCGACGTACGCGCCAACACGACGGTGGCGCGCCCGCTCGCCGAGGACGGGACGTACGAACTGACCGGGCACAAGTGGTTCTGTTCCGCGCCCATGTCCGACGGGTTCCTGGTGCTGGCGCAGGCACCGGACGGGCTGACCTGTTTCCTGCTCCCGCGCGTCCTGGAGGACGGCGCCCGCAACGTCTTCCGCATCCAGCGGCTCAAGAACAAGCTCGGCAACCGGTCGAACGCGTCCGCCGAGGTCGAGTTCGACGGGACCTGGGCGCGCCGGGTGGGGTACGAGGGGCGCGGGGTGCGCACCATCATCGAGATGGTCGCGGCGACCCGCCTGGACTGTGTGCTCGGCGCCACGGCGCTGATGCGGCAGGCGGTCGCGCAGGCCGTCCACCACTGCACCCACCGTGAGGCGTTCGGGAGCAAGCTGATCGACAAGCCGCTGATGCGCAACGTGCTCGCGGACCTGGCGCTGGAGTCCGAGGCCGCGACGACCCTCGCGATGCGGCTCGCCGCCGCCTACGACGACGGCGGTGAGCAGGAGCGGGCCTTTCTGCGGCTCGCGGTGCCGGCCGCGAAGTACTGGGTGACCAAACGGTGCACGCCGGTGGTGACGGAGGCGCTGGAGTGCCTCGGCGGGAACGGCTACGTCGAGGACTCTGGCATGCCCCGGCTGCTGCGCGAGTCACCGCTCAACTCCATCTGGGAGGGTGCCGGGAACGTCCAGGCCCTGGACATGCTGCGCGCGCTGCAACGGGAGCCGGCCGCGCTCGACGCGTATCTGCGCGAGGTGGGGCAGGCCCGCGGCGCCGACCACCGGCTCGACGGGGCGATCAAGAACCTGCTGACCGAACTCGCCGACCTGGACGGCATCGAGGGCCGGGCCCGCCGGCTCGTCGAGCGGTTCGCGCTGGTGCTCCAGGGGGCGCTGCTCGTGCGGTACGCGCCGGCGGAGGTCGCCGACGCGTTCTGCGCCTCACGTCTGGGCGGCGACTGGGGAACGGCGTTCGGCACCCTGCCGCACAGTCTGGATCTGGCCACCGTCGTGGAGCGGGCACGACCGGTGGTGTGAGGAGCTGATGCGGGGGTGGTGCTGCGCCGACACGGCACCACCCCCGCCTCTGGCCCCGTTCAAGGAGCTCGGACGCCGCCTGAGCGGCCTCGCTGTCAGTTTCAAGGAACCTTGTGACCGTTGGCGAGAGTTGCAGACCGTTGCATTCCTTTGTGCTCCTTGTGCGAAGTCCCGGCGTCCCCCGCCCAGAGCAGGCACGATGTGCAGTGACGTCGGCGTCACTGCCCGTGCGCGGTCCTGGTTCCGGGAGTGCCTTGTGAAGACCACATCGATCAACCCCGCCCGTTTCGCTCCGCCGGATGCGTCGGAAACGGTTCGGCACCTCCAGGCGACGTGGGCCGCGGCACTCCGGGGCGAACCCTCCCCGATCGCTCCTCGCCCGGTCATCGGACAGTCATGGCAAAGAGTGAAACGATTCGGAGTGGATCCCGAACAGAGTACGGACAGTGTGCTGTTGCAGACGGACGAACTCGAACACCGCCGGAACTCCACGGCTCTTGCCGACGTGATGCCCCTTCTCAGCGGCGGACTGGCCGCCGTCGCCGACGCGTCGCTGCAGATCATGGTGGTCACCGATCCGGAGGGGCGGGTCCTGTGGCGGGCGGGCAACACCGGCGTGCTGCGCCGGGCCGACACCATTTGCCTTGAGGAAGGCGCCGCCTGGAGCGAGGCCACGACGGGCACCAACGCGATCGGTACGGCGCTCAGCGCGGGCGCGCCCGTCCAGGTGCACTCGGCCGAGCACTTCGTCCGTACGCTGCACGACTGGACCTGCGCCGCGGCTCCCGTGCACGACCCGCGCGACGGGCGTCTGCTCGGCATCGTCGACGTCAGCGGGCCCGATCACACGTTTCACCCGGCGACGCTCGCGCTGGTCGACTCGGTGTCACGGCTGGCCGAAAGTGAACTGCGCGGCAGGCATCTGGCCGCCGTCGAGCGGCTGCGCGCGGTGGCCGCGCCGCTGCTGTCCCGGCTGGGCGGCAAGGCGCTGGTGGTGGACACCAACGGCTGGCTCGCCGCCGTCACGGGGATGCCGCCCGTCGACCGGGTTCCGCTCCCGAGTTCCTTCGGCGCGGGCCGGGTCTGGCTGCCCTCCCTCGGGGCGTGCTTCGTGGAACCGATGCCCGGTGGCTGGCTGCTGCGGGTCACCGAGACCGACGTCCCGGGGTGCGCGAGCCGGGTGGTACTCGACCTCGCCGAGCCCCGGCGGCCCCGGGTCACCGTCTCGGGCGCGGCGGGCAGTTGGGCGCAGGACCTGAGCCCCCGCCACGCCGAGCTGCTGTACGTGCTCGCCGTGCACCGCGAGGGGCGCAGCGCCGCCGAGCTCGCGGTCGACATCTTCGGCGACCCGACCCGCACGGTGACGGTCCGCGCCGAACTGTCGCGGGTACGGCGCCGCCTCACGGGCCTGCTCGACCACCGGCCGTACCGCTACCGCGACGAAGTCGTCGTCGAGGTCCTGTTCCCGGACGCCCCGCTGGACCTGCTGCCGCACTCGGCGGCACCGGCGGTGCTGGAGGCGCGGGTGCGGCCACCTCTGTGAGACCCGCCGGGGCCGGCCTCACCGGGCGCCCCGGCGGACGCGCCGCACCGCCTGCGGGCGGACGCCCGACGCCCACCCCCCGCGGACACATGTCGTCGTCAGCGTATTTCGTGCGCGTATTTCGTGGGGGTCTTCCGGGGTCTTCGACCTGGCCCGCAGGTATCTGCCGTAGCATCCCCTCACAGGCCACCCCACCCGTCTCTCCGTCAACGGCCGAGATGCGAGAGGCAGTTGGCCTTCCTCGGGAGGACGCATGAAGCACCGCGGCAGGCACCGTCGTCGCAGGAGAGGACAGGCGCTGCGCGCCACCCTGGCCGGAACCGCCCTCGCCCTCACCGCGGCCGCCACCCTGATCAGCACCTCCCAGGCGACGGGCAGCGGCAGTCCCGGTGGCCTCACCGCGCTCGGCACCGCGTCCCGGACCGCACCGATGCGCCTCCACGAGAAGCCGGTGGACCTGGACACGCTGGACCGGCTCACCAAGGACATGGGCGGGAACGTGGGCGTCGACGGCGTCCTCGGGAGGGCCGACCACGCGATGCGCGACGAGGTCGGCTGCTCCACCGCCGAGCGGGCCGCGCTGCCGGTCGAGCCGACGGCCACGCGCGCGTACTGCTGGGACGAGGGCGACGAACGGACCCGGCAGTGGCAGCCCCGGTCCGTGACCACCTCCGGTGACGCCGACGACGACGGCCACTGGGGCGAGCACCGGGTGATCCTGGCCGGCTGGACGCACCGGGACCGCCAGGCCGCCGCACCGACGCGGGACCGGGGACTGGCACGGGTCGCCTTCGTCGACGCGACCGACCCGCGCGCGCTCAGGTACAGCTGGGTCCTGCTGGTCGCCCCGCGCGACGGCGGCCGGGACTTCGCGCCGGTCCGCTCCGCACTGGACGGCATGGTCTGGTACCAGGACAAGCTGATCGTCACCGGCGCGCACGGCTCGGGCCTGCTCGTCTTCGACATGCACCGCATCCTGCGGGCGGATGTCGACAGCGGCGCGGTCGGCCGGGTGAGCGGCGGCTACTCCGCGGGCGGCTACCGGTACGTGCTCCCCGCCGTCGACGCGTACGAACCGTCCGGCGGCGCGTGCACCCGCCGCGGCGGTACCCCCTGCTTCGGCTCGCTGTCCCTGGACCGCAGCTCGGCACCGGACAGCCTGGTCGCCGCCGAGCGCCCCGCGGCCGGCTCCGAACGGACCCGGGTGTGGCGCTACGCCTACAGCACCGCCGCCTACCGCACCGGACTGCTCGCCGATTCCCGCGGCCGGGTCGACGCCGTCGAGGCCTACGAGACCAAGGCCGCGGGGGTGTCCGGCGTCCTCGCGCACACGCCGCGTGGCACGCGCGGGGCGCGGTGGTACCTCGGGCAGGCGCCGGAGGCCCCCACCCGGCACGGCAGCATCTGGCGGCAGACCGAGGACGGCGCCGAGGCGGCCACCTGCACCGCGGACCGGTCGCACGCCTGCTGGGGCCTGCGCACCGGGTCCCTGTCCTACTGGCAGGAGACCGGCGAGGTGTGGACGCTGACCCGCACGGCCGGACGGCGGGCGCTCTACGCGGTGCCGCTGTCCGCGGTGGACGGCTCACTGGAGTAGCGTCCGCCCCCGATCCGGCGCCCGCTCCGGACGCGTGTCCGTTCAGCGGTCGCTTTTGGATGCGCCCCCGCCTCCGTGGTTCCCTGGCTCGCATGAGCAACGTCACTGTGACCACCTGGTCCCTGGAGCAGACGGCGCCGGCCGACCTGCTCCCCGCGATCGCGCCCGACGGCGACGTCAGGATCGTGCGTGCCGAGGTTCCCTCGCCCGAGTTCAGCCGCTTCCTGTACGCGTCGGTCGGCGGCGACATCCGCTGGACGGACCGGCTCGGCTGGACGTACGCGCAGTGGCAGGAGGCTCTGGACCGGCCGGGTGTCGAGACCTGGGTCGCATACGACCAGGGGACGCCCGCCGGTTACGTCGAGCTGGACCCGCAGGACGACGGCGTCGTCGAGATCATGTACTTCGGACTGATCCCCGCGTTCCGGGGCCGCCGCATCGGCGGGCACCTCCTCTCCTACGGCGCCGCCCGCGCCTGGGACCTGGCCGACCGCTGGCCGGGCCGGGCCGAGACCAAGCGCGTCTGGCTGCACACCTGCAGCAAGGACGGCGCGCACGCGATGGACAACTACCTCCGGCGCGGCTTCAAGCTCTTCGACACGAAGGTCGAGGAGGAGCCGGAGATCGCCACACCGGGACCGTGGCCGGGGGCGCGAGCCGTCTGAGCCGTTCCGGCCCGGTTCAGGGCCCTTGTGTGACCGACGACACCCTTGTCCCAGCATTCGGGACAAGGGTGTCCACATGACGGACGATGGTGGACTGTGCGGAGATCCCCGTGACACGCTTCCGTCATGTCTGGAACTGGAATTGCCTTGGTGAGTCGGCGGCACGTCGACCTCGGCCGCATGTCCAGCGCCATCTGTCCGGCGAGCTGACGAACCCTTCAGTGGCCTTCGGCCACGGGCTCAGCACCGCCGACCTCTTCTCTTCCGCACCCCTGCGCAAGGACGCGCCCATACTTCCGTATGCGCCCGTATGCGCAGGTCAGAGCCGCTGACACACCTGTCCCGCAGTCTCGAAGGACGTAGCAACCATGGCCGCCACCCCGCAGAACCCCGCCACGCCCCGCCGCAAGGTGAGCCGTCACCGTGGCGAGGGGCAGTGGGCCGTGGGTCACTTCACCCCCCTCAACGGCAACGAGCAGTTCAAGAAGGACGACGACGGTCTCAATGTGCGGACACGCATTGAGACGATCTACTCCAAGCGGGGTTTCGACTCGATCGACCCCAACGACCTGCGCGGCCGGATGCGCTGGTGGGGGCTCTACACCCAGCGCAAGCCCGGGATCGACGGCGGCAAGACCGCCATCCTGGAGCCGGAGGAGCTGGACGACAAGTACTTCATGCTGCGGGTCCGCATCGACGGCGGTCGGCTGACCACCGCGCAGCTGCGGGTCATCGGTGAGATCTCCCAGGAGTTCGCACGCGGCACCGCCGACCTCACCGACCGGCAGAACGTCCAGTACCACTGGATCCGCATCGAGGACGTCCCGGAGATCTGGAACCGGCTGGAGGCCGTCGGCCTGTCCACGACCGAGGCCTGCGGCGACACGCCCCGCGTCATCCTCGGTTCGCCCGTCGCCGGCATCGCCGAGGACGAGATCATCGACGGCACGCCCGCCATCGACGAGATCCACCGCCGGGTCATCGGCAACAAGGCGTTCTCGAACCTGCCCCGCAAGTTCAAGACCGCGATCTCCGGCTCGCCCCTGCTCGACGTCGCCCACGAGATCAACGACGTCGCCTTCGTCGGCGTGAACCACCCGGAGCACGGGCCCGGCTTCGACCTCTGGGTCGGCGGCGGCCTGTCCACCAACCCGAAGATCGGTCAGCGCCTGGGCGCCTGGGTCCCGCTCGACGAGGTCCCGGACGTCTTCGAGGGCGTCATCTCGATCTTCCGCGACTACGGCTACCGCCGGCTGCGCACCCGCGCCCGCCTGAAGTTCCTGGTCGCCGACTGGGGTGTCGAGAAGTTCCGCCAGGTCCTGGAGGACGAGTACCTGAAGCGGAAGCTCGTCGACGGCCCGGCCCCCGACCAGCCGGTCGCCCGCTGGCGCGACCACGTCGGCGTGCACCGGCAGAAGGACGGCCGGTACTACGTCGGTTTCGCACCGCGTGTGGGACGCGTCGACGGCGCCACCCTCACCAAGATCGCCGAGCTGGCCGAGGCGCACGGCTCCGGCAGGCTGAGCACCACCGTCGAGCAGAAGATGATCGTGCTGGACGTGGACGAGTCGCGGATCGACTCCCTCGTCGAGGGCCTGGAGGCGCTCGACCTGACGGTCAACCCCTCGCCCTTCCGGCGCGGCACCATGGCCTGCACCGGCATCGAGTACTGCAAGCTCGCGATCGTCGAGACCAAGGCGCGCGGCGCTTCGCTCATCGACGAGCTCGAACGCCGCATCCCGGAGTTCGACGAGCCGATCACCATCAACATCAACGGCTGTCCGAACGCCTGCGCCCGTATCCAGGTCGCGGACATCGGTCTCAAGGGCCAGCTGGTCCTCGACGACCGCGGCGAGCAGGTCGAGGGCTTCCAGGTGCACCTGGGCGGCGCGCTCGGCCTGGAGGCCGGCTTCGGCCGCAAGGTCCGTGGACTGAAGGTCACTTCGGAGGAACTGCCCGACTACGTCGAGCGGGTCCTCAAGCGCTTCCAGGAGGAGCGCGAGGACGGCGAGCGCTTCGCCGCCTGGGCTGCGCGGGCTTCAGAGGAGGCCCTGTCGTGAGCGAGCGGGCCGCCCCCTTCTACTGCCCCTACTGCGGTGACGAAGACCTTCGTCCGAGCGAGCAGGGTCACGGCGCATGGGAATGCGCGGCGTGCAATCGAGCCTTCCAGCTGAAGTTCCTCGGGCTGCTCGCCCGTGGGCTCCAGCAGGGTGACGACGGAGGGGCACAGATATGACGACCATTCAGGAAGAGCGTACGGGCGAGGACTTGAAGCACCTCGCCGAGCAGGCCGGGCGCGACCTGGAGGACGCCTCCGCGCTGGAGATCCTCCAGTGGGCCGCCGACACCTTCGGCAAGAAGTTCTGCGTGACCTCCTCCATGGAGGACGCGGTGGTCGCCCACCTCGCGTCCCGGGCCGTCCCCGGTGTCGACGTCGTCTTCCTCGACACCGGCTACCACTTCCCGGAGACCATCGGCACCCGCGACGCGGTCGAGGCCGTGATGGACGTCAACGTCATCACGCTCACCCCGCGCCAGACGGTCGCCGAGCAGGACGCCGAGTACGGCCCCCGGCTGCACGACCGCAACCCCGACCTGTGCTGCGCGCTGCGCAAGGTCAAGCCCCTCGAAGAGGGCCTGACCAGGTACGACGCGTGGGCGACCGGGCTGCGCCGCGACGAGTCCCCGACCCGGGCGAACACCCCGGTCGTCGGCTGGGACGAGAAGCGGCAGAAGGTCAAGATCTCGCCGATCGCCCGCTGGACGCAGGACGACGTGGACGCGTACGTCGCCGAGCACGGGGTCCTCACCAACCCGCTGCTGATGGACGGTTACGCCTCCGTCGGATGCGCGCCCTGCACCCGCCGGGTCCTGGAGGGCGAGGACGCGCGCGCCGGCCGCTGGGCGGGCCGCGCCAAGACCGAGTGCGGGCTGCACTGATGACCACGACGACGGGGACGGCAGTGCCCACCGCCACCACCGACAACCTCCAGAACTCCCGGGAGAAGCAAGTGACGACCGGAGCCACCGTCTGGCTCACGGGTCTGCCGAGTGCCGGCAAGACCACCATCGCGTACGAGCTGGCCGGCCGGCTGCGCGAGGAGGGACATCGCGTCGAGGTGCTCGACGGCGACGAGATCCGCGAGTTCCTCTCGTCGGGTCTCGGCTTCTCGCGGGCGGACCGTTTCACCAATGTGCAGCGCATCGGTTTCCTCGCCGAGCTGCTCGCGCGCAACGGCGTCAAGGCACTCGTCCCGGTGATCGCGCCGTACGCGGACAGCCGTGCGGCGGTGCGCGAGCGCCACAGCACGGGAGGGACGCCGTACGTGGAGGTCCATGTGGCCACTCCGGTCGAGGTGTGCTCCGTGCGCGACGTGAAGGGCCTGTACGCCAAGCAGGCGGCGGGCGAGATCTCGGGGCTGACCGGAGTCGACGACCCGTACGAGGAGCCCGCGTCGCCCGATCTGCGCATCGAGTCGCACAACCAGACCGTGCAGGAGTCCGCTGCCGCGCTGCACGCGCTGCTCACCGAGAGGGGTCTCGCATGACGACCGCAGCCACTGTCTCCGAGGCAGCCGGTAATTCCGAGGAGTCCAGCCCGTACGCCCTGTCGCATCTGGACGCGCTGGAGTCCGAGGCCGTGCACATCTTCCGCGAGGTCGCGGGCGAGTTCGAGCGGCCGGTGATCCTGTTCTCCGGCGGCAAGGACTCCATCGTCATGCTGCACCTGGCACTGAAGGCCTTCGCCCCCGCGGCCGTCCCCTTCTCCCTCCTGCACGTCGACACCGGACACAACTTCCCCGAGGTCCTGGAATACCGCGACCGCACCGTCCACCAGCACGGACTGCGCCTGCACATCGCCTCCGTACAGGACTACATCGACCGCGGCATCCTGCGCGAACGCCCCGACGGCACCCGCAACCCCCTGCAGACCCTCCCCCTCACCGAGAAGATCCAGTCCGAACGCTTCGACGCCGTCTTCGGCGGCGGCCGCCGCGACGAGGAAAAAGCCCGCGCCAAAGAACGCGTCTTCTCCCTGCGCGACGAGTTCTCCCAATGGGACCCCCGCCGCCAGCGCCCCGAACTGTGGCAGCTCTACAACGGCCGCCACGCCCCCGGCGAACACGTCCGCGTCTTCCCCCTGTCCAACTGGACCGAACTCGACGTGTGGCAGTACATCGCCCGCGAACACATCGAACTCCCCCAGATCTACTTCGCCCACCAGCGCGAGGTCTTCCAACGCGCCGGCATGTGGCTGACCGCCGGCGCATGGGGCGGCCCCAAGGACGGCGAGACCGTCGAGAAACGACTCGTGCGCTACCGCACCGTCGGCGACATGTCCTGCACCGGCGCCGTCGACTCCCACGCCACCACACTCGACACCGTCATCGCCGAGATCGCCGCCTCCCGCCTCACCGAACGCGGCGCCACCCGCGCCGACGACAAGATGTCCGAGGCCGCGATGGAAGACCGCAAGCGCGAGGGGTACTTCTAGACATGACCAGCACCACCGAACCCACCGAGCCCTTGTCGGTCGAGCAGCTGTCCGCGACCACCCTGCTGCGCTTCGCGACCGCCGGCTCCGTCGACGACGGCAAGTCCACCCTCGTCGGACGCCTCCTGCACGACTCCAAGTCCGTCCTGACAGACCAACTGGAGGCCGTCGAACGCGCCTCCGCCGGCCGCGGCCAGGACGCACCCGACCTCGCCCTGCTCACCGACGGCCTGCGCGCCGAACGCGAACAAGGCATCACCATCGACGTCGCCTACCGCTACTTCGCCACCGCACGCCGCCGCTTCATCCTCGCCGACACCCCCGGCCACGTGCAGTACACCCGCAACATGGTCACCGGCGCCTCCACCGCCGACCTCGCCGTCGTCCTCGTCGACGCCCGCAACGGCGTCATCGAACAAACCCGACGCCACGCCGCCGTCGCCGCCCTCCTCCGCGTCCCCCACGTCGTCCTCGCCGTCAACAAGATGGACCTCGTCGACTACCAGGAGTCCGTCTTCGCGGCGATCGCCGAGGAGTTCACGGCGTACGCCTCCGAGCTGGGTGTCCCCGAGATCACCGCGATCCCGATCTCCGCGCTCGCCGGTGACAACGTGGTGGAGGCGTCCGCCAACATGGACTGGTACGGCGGGCCGACGGTCCTGGAGCACCTGGAGACCGTGCCGGTCAGCCACGACCTGGGGCACTGCCACGCCCGGCTCCCCGTGCAGTACGTGATCCGCCCGCAGACCGCCGAGCACCCCGACTACCGGGGCTACGCCGGCCAGATCGCGGCCGGTGCCTTCCGTGTCGGCGAGAGCGTGACCGTGCTGCCCTCCGGGCGCACCTCCAAGGTCGCCGGGATCGACGTGCTGGGCGAGCCCGCCGACGTCGCGTGGACGCCGCAGTCGGTGACCCTCCTGCTGGAGGACGACATCGACATCTCGCGCGGCGACCTGATCGTGCCGAGCAAGGACGCGCCCCCGACCACGCAGGACATCGAGGCGACCGTGTGCCACGTCGCCGACCAGCCGCTCACCGTGGGACACCGGGTGCTGCTCAAGCACGGCACCCGCACGGTCAAGGCGATCGTCAAGGACATCCCGTCCCGGCTGACCCTCGACGACCTGTCGCTGCACCCGCACCCCGGTCAGCTCGCCGCCAACGACATCGGCCGCGTCAAGATCCGTACCGCGGAGCCGCTGCCCGTCGACTCGTACGCCGACTCCCGGCGCACCGGCGCGTTCATCCTGATCGACCCCGCCGACGGCACCACCCTGACCGCCTGCATGGTCGGCGAGTCCTTCGCCGCGCCGCAGCCGGTCAAGGACGAGGCCGACGACGACGGGTGGGACTTCTGACATGACGTCCACCGACTTCTACTCCACGTTCGCGAAGGAGGGCGGCCGCGTCGGCAGCGGCGCCCTCGGCAGCGGGCAGGGCGGGGTGGCGCGATGTGCGCGATGACGTACGCGCACTGCCTGCGCGCCCTCACCCCCCACCGCCTGCACAGACGAAGACCTGCCGACCTCCCGGCCACGACCTGAGACACCGTGACCGCCGGGCCAACGAGAGGAACACCTCCCGTGCCTGCCAACCGCAACCGCTCCGCCTTGCTCCGCCGCGGCCTCGCCGTCGCCGCCGCGCTCCCCCTTCTCGCTCTCGCCGCGTGCAGCTACGGCTCCGAGGCGAAGGACGACACCTCCGAGAAGGAGAAGGTCGCCGCCGGGTCCGAGAAGATCGACGGTCTCGACTCCGTGAAGATCGGGTACTTCGGCAACCTCACCCACGCGACCGCGCTCGTCGGCCGCCACGAGGGCCTCTTCCAGAAGGAACTCGGCGCCACCAAGGCCGAGTACACCACCTTCAACGCCGGTCCCTCCGAGATCGAGGCGCTGAACTCGGGCTCGATCGACATCGGCTGGATCGGCCCCTCGCCGGCCATCAACGGCTACACCAAGTCCAACGGCAAGAGCCTGCGGATCATCGGCGGTTCGGCGTCCGGCGGCGTCAAGCTCGTGGTCGACCCGAAGAAGATCAAGTCCCTGAAGGACGTCAAGGGCAAGAAGATCGCGACCCCGCAGCTCGGCAACACGCAGGACGTCGCGTTCCTCAACTGGATCGCGGAGCAGGGCTGGAAGGTCGACGCCGACAGCGGCAAGGGCGACGTCTCGGTCATCCGCACGGACAACAAGATCACCCCGGACGCCTACAAGTCCGGCTCCATCGACGGTGCCTGGGTGCCGGAGCCGACCGCGTCCAAGCTGGTCGCCGAGGGCGGCAAGGTACTGCTCGACGAGTCCACGCTGTGGCCCGACAAGAAGTTCGTGATCACGAACATCATCGTGTCGCAGAGCTTCCTCAAGGAGCACCCGAAGGTCGTCGAGGCGGTCCTCAAGGGCTCCGTGGCGACCAACAAGTGGATCGGCGCCAACCCGGACAAGGCGAAGACCGCGGCGAACGCGCAGCTCAAGGTCGACTCCGGCAAGGAGCTCCCGGCCGAGGTCCTGGACCCCGCCTGGAAGTCGATCCAGATCACCAATGACCCGCTGGCCGCGACCCTCAACACCGAGGCGGCGCACGCGGTGAAGGCCGGTCTGCTGGAGAAGCCGAACCTGAACGGCATCTACGACCTGACGCTGCTCAACAAGGTCCTGTCGGCTGCGGGCGAGAGCTCGGTCGACGACGCCGGTCTCGGCGCCAAGTAAGCCCGGACACCGATGAGTTCCCAGGAGGTGACGACCATGGCAACAGCTCTCGCCAAGGCCGCCGACGTCACGACGTCGGTGGAGCACGCCGCGCGGATCGAGAACGTCTCGAAGTCGTTCGCAGGACCCGCCGGGCAGCAGCTCGTCCTCGACGACATCACGCTGGATGTCGCGCCGGGCGAGTTCGTCACCCTCCTGGGGGCCTCGGGGTGCGGCAAGTCGACGCTGCTCAATCTGGTCGCGGGGCTCGACGACCCGACCGCGGGCAGCATCACGACCAACGGGCGCCCGGCCCTGATGTTCCAGGAGCACGCCCTGTTCCCGTGGCTGACCGCGGGCAATAACATCGAACTCGCGCTGAAGCTGCGGGGGGTGGCCAAGGCCGACCGCCGCGACAAGGCCGAGGAACTGCTCGAACTCGTACGGCTGAAGGGCGCGTACGGGAAGCGGGTGCACGAGCTGTCCGGCGGTATGCGCCAGCGGGTGGCGATGGCGCGGGCGCTCGCCCAGGACAGCCAGCTGCTGCTGATGGACGAGCCGTTCGCGGCGCTGGACGCCATCACCCGGGACGTCCTGCACGACGAGCTGACCCGGATCTGGCGCGAGACCCGGCTGTCCGTCCTGTTCGTCACGCACAACGTGCGCGAGGCGGTGCGGCTCGCCCAGCGCGTCGTGCTGCTGTCCTCGCGCCCGGGGCGGGTCGCGCACGAGTGGACCGTGGACATACCGCAGCCGCGCCGCATCGAGGACACCGCCGTGGCGGAGCTGTCCGTCGAGATCACCGAACAACTGCGTGGGGAGATCCGCCGTCATGGCCAGCACTGAGACCAAGTCCGCCGCGGCCGTCGACGACAGCCACGACCTGGCGGGTCTGGAGGCGGGCCTGGACGCCCTGGAGACGGTCCACACGGGCCGGCCCCCGTTGCGGCAGACCCTCGTCCAGAAGGTCCTGCCGCCCGTCGTCGCCGTCGCGCTCGTCCTCGTGGTGTGGCAGGCGCTGATCACGTTCAAGGTCGTCGACGACCCGACCAAGCTGCCTTCCCCCGGGGACGTGTGGGGCGAGGTCGAGGACGCCTGGCTCCAGGGCAAGCTCTTCGGCTACATCTGGACGAGCGTCTCGCGCGGCCTGCTCGGCTTCCTGCTGGCGCTGGTCATCGGCACGCCGCTGGGGCTGCTGGTGGCGCGGGTGAGGTTCGTGCGCGCCGCCATCGGCCCGATCCTGTCCGGCCTCCAGTCGCTGCCGTCGGTGGCCTGGGTGCCGCCGGCCGTGATCTGGCTGGGTCTGAACAGCTCGATGATGTACGCCGTGATCCTGCTCGGCGCGGTCCCCTCCATCGCCAACGGTCTGGTGTCCGGCGTGGACCAGGTCCCGCCGCTGTTCCTGCGGGCCGGCCGCACGATGGGCGCCACCGGGCTGCGCGGCACCTGGCACATCGTCATGCCGGCGGCGCTGCCCGGCTACCTGGCGGGCCTGAAGCAGGGCTGGGCCTTCTCCTGGCGCTCCCTGATGGCCGCGGAGATCATCGCCTCCTCCCCCGACCTGGGCGTGGGCCTCGGCCAGCTGCTGGAGAACGGCCGCACCGCCAGCTCCATGTCCATGGTCTTCCTCGCCATCCTGCTCATCCTGATCGTCGGTATCGCCATCGACCTGCTGATCTTCAGCCCGCTGGAGCGGTGGGTGCTGCGCAGCCGCGGTCTGCTGGTCAAGAGCTGAGTCCGACATGCGCCGATCCGTCAGCCCCGTCCTCGTCGTCGTCGCCCACGGCAGCCGTGACCCGCGCCATGCCGCGACGGTGCACGCCCTCGTACGGCAGGTGCGGGCCCGGCGTCCGGGGCTGCGCGTGGAGACCGGCTTCCTGGACTTCAACATCCCCTCCGTGCAGGGTGTGCTGGAGTCCCTCGCCGCCGAGGGCGTGCGGGACGTGGTGGCGCTGCCGCTGCTGCTGACGCGGGCCTTCCACGCCAAGGCGGACATCCCGGCGGTGCTCCGGGAGGTCCCCTCCCGGCTGCGCATCCGCCAGGCCGACGTGCTCGGTCCGTCCCCGCTGCTGACGGCGGCGCTGGAACGACGGTTGTACGAGGCGGGGCTGAGCCCCGCGGACAAGTCCTCGACCGGGGTCGTGCTGGCCTCGGCGGGGTCCACGGACCCGGAGGCGATCGCAGTGATCGCTGAAATCGCGCGGGAGTGGCGGCACACCGGTTGGTGCGCCGTGCGGCCTGCGTTCGCCTCCGCATCTCTTCCGCGCACCGAGGACGCGGTGCGCGAACTGCGCGCCGCCGGGTGCGCCCGGGTGGCGGTCGCCCCGTACGTGCTGGCGCCGGGCTTCCTGCCGGACCGCATCGCCCGGGGCGCCGCCGACGCGGATGTCCTGGCCGACGTCCTCGGTCCCGCCCCCGAGGTGGCCCAGGTCCTGCTGGAGCGCTACGACGCGGCCCGCACGCCGGTCCTGACGGCGCTCGGCGCGTAGGCGGGCGAAGCGCCGGGGCCGGGGATCAGTCGAAGCTGAGTCCGCCGGTCCGGGTCCTCTTGAGCTCGAAGAAGTCCGGGTGCGTGGCGAGGACCCGGAAGCTGTCGAAGAGTTCGGCCGCCTTCTCGCCCCTCGGGACGGCGCGCAGCACCGGGCCGAACCACACGGTCCCGTCGACATGGATCGTGGGCGTGCCGACATAGGTGCCGGAGTCCGGCTCCCTGCCCGCGTCATGGCTGCGGGTCACCGCCTCGTCGTACGCGGGATCGTGCGCCGCGTGCGCCAGTTCGGCCGGGAGTCCGAGTTCGGCGAGGGACTCGGTGACGACCGCGTCGAAGTCCTCGATGCGGCGTTCGTGGATACGGGTGCCGAAGGCGGTGTAGAGGTCGCGCAGCACCTTGTCGCCGTGCTGCTCGGCGGCGGCCACCGCGACCCTGACCGGGCCGATCGACCTGTCGACCAGTTCCCGGTACCAGTCTGGGAGTTCATTGCCGAGATTGTGCAGATAGAGGCTCATCACGCGGAAGCGGAGGTCGAGCGGGCGCTCGCGCTCGACCTCCAGCATCCAGCGGGAGGAGATCCAGGCGAAGGGGCAGGCGGGGTCGAACCAGAAGTCGACGCGAGTGGGCGCGGTGGTCGTCATGGCGCCGAGGCTAGTCCGCGGGTGGCCCAGGATCACGGTCCAATTCGACGTCGAAATCGTGGTCCAATCGGGCCTGGCCCCTTTCAGACCTTGCCCCCTCCCGTGTCTCCTCAGACCTGGCGTCCCCCCTCGGGCCTGCCCCCGTCAGGTCTTGCCCCGCCTCAGACCGGACCCCCGTCAGGCCCGGGACAGCCGCGGGTCGCGGCCGCTGTGGGCGAGGGCGCGGTCGAAGACGGAGACGTCGTCGGGCACGTCCACCGGGTCGGCGAAGCCGTCGTACTGCCGGTAGAGGTCGCCGTGCGTGTCGACCACGTCCAGGATCAGCCGGGCCGCGCCGTCGGAGATCCGGAACCGCTGTCCGGTGGCCGTCGCGACGTCCCAGCCGTGCACCGCCATCTCCTTGACGATCATCGGGGCGAGTTCGGCGGCCGGCATCTTCGCCATGCCGAGATCCACCTCGCCCTCCCAGACGGCGGGGTCGTCCCAGGCGGCCACGGCCCGGTCGAGCTGGTCGGCGTACGCCTGCGCCCAGTCGGAGTCGGCCGTGAAGTCCCGCGCGGTCAGCTCCTCGGGGAGTTGCTTGCGCAGCGCCCGGTGCTCCAGTCCGTGCGAGGTGTAGAGGACCCAGTGGTTCACCAGGGCGCGGACGTCCCACGGCGGGCAGTGCGTGGCCCCGGACAGCTGCGCCGCCGTGACACCGCGGGCGACGCGGGCGGCCTCGGTGGCGCACTCGACCATGTACGGATGCACGTTCTTGTACGGCTCGTTCATGCGTCCCACGCTAGGGACCTTGCGCCGGGCCCTCTTGAAGAAACGCGACAGCTTCCCGGCAGGACCCCGCGCCGAAAGCCTCACACGCATGGGTGCACTCCCCACCGATCCGTGCGACGCTGTCCGCCGTGCGCAAATGGGTGCCCCTGGTCCTGGGCCTGTTCTTCCTGGCCCTCACCGTGTTCACGGTGTACTCGGCGACCGTCCAGTGGCAGCGGGGCAGGCTCATCGACGACACCGGGGTGCAGGTCACCGGTACCGTCACCCGGCTCCTCGACGTGGGCAAGGGCAACAAGAGCAAGGAGATCGCCTACACGGTCGACGGGCGGCGCCACACCCTCCAGAAGGGCTACGACGCCAGTCTCCAGGACCCCCGGCGCGGAGACCGGGTCTGCCTGGAGGTGGCCCGCGAGCAGCCCGACATCGTCCGCATCTGCGAGGACCACTACCCGCAGGGCGACGACACCTTCCCCGGCTACGTACTGGGAGCGGTCTTCGGCACGGCAGGACTGCTGTTCGTCATCGGCCACCAGGTCACCGAAGCACGGCGTACACGCGAGATCGGAACGGCAGCATGAGCACATCCACCGCCGACGCCGGGACCGGCGGCCCTGAGGGCGGCACGAGCGCCTTCCTCGTGGGCGGCGAACTGCCCGTGTGCCGCCTCGGGTACGGCACCGCGCAGCTCACCGGTCCCGGGTACTGGGGTCCGCGCGGCGACGCCCGGGACGCGGTGGCCGTGCTGCGGCGGGCCGTGGAACGTGGCGTCACCCTTGTCGACACCGCCGACAACTACGGTCCGTCGGTCGCCGAGGAGCTGGTCGCCGAGGCCCTGCACCCGTACGCCGAGGATCTGCTGATCGCCACCAAGGGCGGCGTCGTGCGCACCGGCGACAGTGCCTGGCACATCGCCGGACGGCCCGAGCAGCTGCGCGCGATGTGCGAGGCGAGTCTGCGCCGGCTGCGTCTCGACACCATCGGCCTGTACCAGCTGCACCGCCTCGACCCGGACGTGCCGATGGCCGAACAGCTGGGCGCGCTGGACGAGTTGCGCGCCGAGGGCAAGATCAGGCACATCGGGCTCGACACCGTCACCGACGGGCAGCTCGCGGCGGCGCTGGAGCTGATGGACATCGCCTCCGTGCAGAACCGCTACAACCTGCTCGACCGTGCCTCCCAGCCGCTGCTGGAGCTGTGCGAGGCGCGCGGGATCGCGTTCCTGCCGTGGTTCCCGCTGGGCAACGGCTCGCTGACCTCCGACCCGGTGTGCGCGGGGATCGCCGCCGCGCACGGGGCGACGCCGGGGCAGGTCGCGCTGGCCTGGCTGCTGCGCCGCTCCCCCGTGCTCTGCCCGACGCCGGGCACCGGCAGCCTCGTCCACCTGGAGGAGAACCTGGACGCGGGCGGGGTCCGGCTGACGGACGAGGACATGGACCGTCTCGACGCCCTCGCGGACACCCCGCCCGGCGCCCGCGGTTGACCTTGCCCCTGGGGCAGACCGCAGAGTCCCGGGCATGGACCTCCACCGCAGACAGAGTGTGTTCAGCGACCCCGGCGACCTGGACGTCGCCGGGCTCCCCCGGGACCCCGGCGGCCTCGCCCGCATCGTCAGGGGCCTGATCATCCACCGGGGCGAGGGGGAACGCTTCGGCGTGACCCTCCCCGAGACGCGGCTGCGCGGGGACGCCGAGTCGCGCTATGTGACGGAGATCCTGCGGCTGCTCGGCGAGCGCTCGGACCGTCCGCTGACCGAGCGGCGGGAGCCGGCCGAGCGGTTCGTCGGGACCTGCCGGGACTTCTCCCTGCTGCTGTGCTCGCTGCTGCGCGCGACGGGCACGCCCGCCCGGCTGCGCTGCGGGTTCGCCACGTACTTCGTCGAGGGCTTCCACGAGGACCACTGGGTCACCGAGTACCGCCTCCCGGACGGCGGCCTGCGGCTCGTCGACGCGCAGATCGCCCACGGGCCCTACGACGTGGACTTCGATCCGCTGGACGTCCCCAGGGACCGTTTCGTGGTGGCGGGGCAGGCCTGGCGGGAGTGCCGGGCCGGGCGCGCTGACCCGGCCGGCTTCGGCGTCAGCTGGCTGAAGGAGATCAGGGGCCTGTGGTACGTCCGCGGCAACGTCCTGCACGATCTCGCCGCGCTCAACGGCGTCGAGGTGCTGCCCTGGGACGGCTGGGGCCCCGAGATCCTCGACGACGCGTCGCTGACCGCCGAGGATCTCGCGTTGACCGACGCGGTCGCCGCCGCCGGGTCCGAGGAGGAGCTGCGCCGGCTGTACCGGGACCCCCGGCTCGGTGTGCCGGACGAGATCGTCTCGTACACCACCTACCAGGGCGTACGGAAGGTCACTCTGCGCCCACGCTGAACGGGGTGCCCTGGTGGAAGTACAGCAGCCAGCCGTCCACCGACCGCCGCCACAGCGAACTGCGGTGCGCACGCGAGCCGTTGTGCCCCTCCGTGTCGAAAGTGAGGTGGACCAGGTCCGGTGCGAGCTGTACGCCCCGCATCCGCGAGGCGGTGATCGGGCGGGTCCCCGCCCCGGGCACCGCGGTCAGCTCGGCGATGATCGAGGCGCGGTCCCACAGCCGTCCGGAGGAGCCGAACTCGTGGAACTCGGGGTGCAGCAGCGCCCCGAGCCGCTGGGGCGACCGGCGGATCGCGGGGTCCAGCAGGCGCAGCTCACCCTCGATGGCCGCCTCGACGGCGGCGTTGCGCTCAAGCACCGGTCAGCTCCTCCAGTTTGACGACGGTGTTCCAGTTGCGGGTGGTGGCGAGGATCCCCTTGAGGAGCTTCGGCCGGGCCAGTGCCTCGGCCAGCTTGGAGCGGCCGAGTCCGTCGGGGGCGTACAGGTACAGGACGCGGTCGCCGAGGCGGTACTCCTCGGGCAGGAACGCGTCCTGGGCGACGTCGGCGAAACGCCGCGCGTCGACGGGGCCGGAGAAGTACGTGGCGTGCAGTTGCTTCGCCTCCAGCTCGGCCGCCGGGAAGGGGCACGCCTCGCGTACGGCCTTCAGGTAGGTGTGGTCGCGCACCAGCACGCCGACGGTGAAGCCGAAGTGCTTCTCGACGGCTTCGGCGAGCTCCGCCGCGAGGGAGTCCTCGTCGCCGCGGTCGCTGCTGAACACGGCGTTGCCGCTCTGCAGATACGTGCGCACGTCGCCGTGCCCGAGCCCCTCCATCAGGGTGCGCAGTTCGGCCATCGGCACCTTCTTGGCGCCGCCCACGTTGATCCCGCGCAGGAGTGCCGCGTACCTCGTCGTCATCCGCACACCATACGGCCGCCGCGGGGCGCCGGGCGGACGTGACGGCGAGCGGGCCCGGAGCGGCTCGCCCCTGATCCACATCCCCGAGAAGTCGGTTTACATGTAAGGGGCTTCCATCCTCCCCAGTGCGGAGACGCCGGGGTCCGCGGGTAGGACTCACGGGCCCCGGGGTTCACCAGGCAGCACGACGAGACGCGCTTATCCGGCCCATACCTTCGTATCGAAAGGTGACGGCAGGGGGCCGTCGCCGCACACGAGGGGGCTTGCCCGTCATGGGGAACGGAGACACACGGGTGCGGGGCTTCGCCGCGCGGGCCGGCGGCTGGAGCGCCCGGCACCGATGGGCGGCCGTCGGGATATGGGTGCTGTTCGTCGTCCTGGCGATGGGGCTGGGCTCGGCCGCCGGCCGCGTCGACGTCAGCGAGAGCGATCAGCTCAAGGGCGAGACGCACACCGCCGCCAAGATCATCGAAGACGCGGGGATCGAGGAACCGGCGAGCGAGACCGTCCTGGTCCAGTCGAAGGACGGCGGCCCGAAGGCCACGGACGCCGCGTTCAAGGCTGCCGTCGGCGCGGTCGTCGACGCCGTCGACGCGACCGGCAAGGTCACCGACGTCCAGTCGCCGTACGACACGCAGACGATCTCCGAGGACGGGCGCAGCGCGCTGGTCCAGTTCGACATGCGCGGCGACTCGGACACCGCGGGCGACCGCGTCGAGCCCGTCCTGAACGCCGTCGAGCGCGTGCAGAAGGACCACTCGGAGCTGCGGATCGAGGAGATCGGCGGCGCCAGCATGATGAAGACGTTCGACGACGCGTTCGGGGACGACTTCCAGAAGGCCGAGTACTCCGCCGTTCCGGTGGCCCTCGGCATTCTGCTCATCGCCTTCGGCGCGCTGGTGGCCGCGCTGCTGCCGGTGGCGCTGGCCGTCACCGCGATCATGGCGACGATGGGCCTGATGGGCATCGTCAGCCACCTCCAGCCGATGAGCGACACCGCCAACTCCGTGATGCTGCTGGTCGGTCTGGCCGTCGGTGTCGACTACTGCCTGTTCTACCTGCGCCGGGAACGCGAGGAGCGCGCGGCGGGCCGCGACGCCGGTGCCGCCCTGCGGATCGCCGCCGCCACCAGTGGCCGCGCGATCGTCGTCTCCGGTGTCACGGTGTGCGTGGCGATGGCGGGCATGCTGTTCACCGGGCTCGCCGAGTTCGAGGCGATGGGCCTGGCCTCGCTGATGGTCGTGGCGGTCGCCATGGTCGGATCGGTGACGGTGCTGCCGGCGCTGCTCTCGCTGCTGGGCGAGCGGGTCGAGAAGGGCCGTATCCCCTTCCTGCACAAGGTCATGCAGCGTCGCGCGGCGCGCACCAACGGCGAGAGCCGCTTCTGGACCGCGGTCCTGCGCGGCGTGCTCGCCAAGCCGCTGGTCTCCGTGCTGGTGGCGGCCGGTGTGCTGCTGGCGATCGCGGCTCCCGCGGTCGGCATGAAGACGCAGAACCTCACGCTGGACCAGGAGTTCGGCGACTCCCTGCCGATCGTGCAGACGTACAACCGGGTCAACGACGCCTTCCCGGGCGGCTCCGAGCCGGCCGAGGTCGTCGTCAAGGCCGCGGACATCAACGCCCCCGAGGTCAAGAGCGCCCTCGCCGACTTCAAGGACCGGGCGATCAGTTCGGGCGCCTCGCGCGGCCCGGTCGAGATCAAGCTGCACGACGCGCAGAACATCGCCTACGTGTACGTCCCGCTGGTCGGCGGCTCCGACCTCGACAAGGCGGGCGCCAGCCTGGAGAAGCTGCGCGACGAGGTACGGCCCGCCACGCTCGGCAAGGTGGACGGCGTCCAGGCACCGATCACCGGACAGGTGGCGGGCTCGCACGACTTCAACGACCAGCTCGGCGGCGCGGTCCTCCCGGTCTTCGCGTTCGTGGTGGTCTTCGCCTTCCTGCTGATGCTGCTGTCGTTCCGCTCGCTGACGGTCGCGGTCACCTCGATCCTGCTCAACCTGCTGTCGGTGGGCGCCGCCTACGGCATCCTCGTCGCCGTCTTCCAGCACGGCTGGGGGGCGTCCCTGGTGGGGGCGGAGGGCGTCGGCGCCATCGTCACCTGGCTGCCGCTGTTCCTCTTCGTGATCCTGTTCGGACTGTCGATGGACTACCACGTCTTCGTGGTCTCGCGGATCCGCGAGGCACGGCTGCGGGGCCGCACCACCAGGGACGCGATCCGGCACGGTGTGGTCACCACGGCGGGTGTGGTCACCAGCGCCGCGGTCATCATGGTCGCCGTCTTCGCGATCTTCGGCACGCTGTCCATGCAGTCCATGAAGCAGATGGGTGTGGGCCTGGCCGCGGCGGTGCTCATCGACGCGACGATCATCCGCGGTGTGCTGCTGCCCGCCGTGATGGCCCTGCTCGGCGAGCGCAACTGGTACCTGCCGAAGTGGATGCACCGGCTGCCGGACCTCACGCACGACGAGTCGCCGGAGCCGGTGGCGCCGCCGGTCGCCCGGGAGGGTGAGCGGGCCGGGGTGTAGCCCGCGGCACCACCGGACGGCAACCGCGCTCGGACATGGGCCTGCCGGTCCCCCTCGGGGGGACCGGCAGGCCCTTCGCCTATGCGCGCCCCGGCAGTTCGGCCTCGATGAGGTCGGCCGCCCGCCGGGTGCCTCCTTCGCGGGCCATCTCCGTCCGGATCTCCTTCAGCCGGCGGGCCACCTCGGGGTCGTCCACCAGGGCGAGGGCGGTGGCCCGCAGGGCCTGCGCGGTGGCCTCCTCGGTGGACAGCCGGCGGGCGACTCCGAGGGCCTGGAGCATGTCGGCGTTGCCGAACTGGTCCACGGCCTGGGGCACGGCGATCATCGGCGTGGCGGTGGCCAGTCCCTCCTGGCTGCCGCCCGCTCCGGCGTGCGTGACGAACAGGTCGGCCTGCTTCAGGATCGCCAACTGCGGTACCCAGGCGTGGACTTCCACGTTCCCCGGCAGCTCGCCGAGTGCGGCCGGGTCGACGTGTTCGCCGATCTGGAGCACCAGGTGCCAGCCGGGCAGGTCACCGAACGCTCCCACGCACTCCCGGTAGAAGTCGGGCTGCTTGGTGAAGGCGGAGCCGAGCGAGACGAGGGCCACCTTCTCGGCGCCGGCCGGCCGCCGCCAGTCGCCCTGGGCCGTGCGGTCGCCCTGGCAGGCGCCGACGAAGGTGTGGACGCGCTCGTCGACGCGATCGGCGTTCGGCTGGAGGGCCTTGGGGATCAGGACGAGGGAGCGGGCCGGGCGGCCGGCGAAGGGGTCGGGGTGTTCGGTGATCCCGTTCTCCGTCAGCCAGGCCTCGAAGCGGGCGTAGTAGGCCCGGCCGCGTTCGGTCCGCCTGGGCTCCGCCCACATCGGCTCGGCGACCTCCTCCTCGTAGCCGTCCCAGGCGACCAGGTTCGGCGAGAGGGACACCGCGGGCACGCCCCAGCGGTGGGCGAGGACGCGGGCCGGGTAGGAGGCGATGTCGTGCAGGACGAGGTCCGGCTCGTCCCCCTCGTAGGCCGCGATCAGCTGCGGGAGCGCCTGGACGGCGTCCGCCAGGAACGGCTCCACGTTGTCCAGCAGCGTGGTCCCCCAGGCCTCCGGGTCGGCGCCGGGGCCGGGCAGGGTGGAGGTGTAGGGCACGGGCCGGGCCCCGGTCTCCGCCACCTTCTCGGCGAACACCGGCGGGATGGCGTAGGTGACGCGGTGCCCCCGTGCGACGAGCTCGCGGATCACCTCCAGGCTCGGGTTCACATGGCCGTGGGCGGCGATGGAGAACATGGCGATGTGTGCGGGAGTGGTCATGGGAGCGAGACTAAACAAGACGATACGTCTCGTCCAATTCTTTTGGGCTCCGGCCGGGCGTGAGCCCGGCACCCGCGGGCCGCGGCGGATCCGCGATCGGCTACGGTCCCCCTCATGGACCTGGACGAGGACGGCGTACTCCTGCCGCGGTTGCGGCTGCGTGACGTCCTGCTCCGCGGGGCTCTGTTCGGTCTCGGCGGCATCGTCGTGCTCGCGGTCGCCGCCGCCCTCATCGGCCGCCACCACGACCGCATGGAGTTCCTGGCCGTGGCGGGGGGCATATGCCTCGTGTTCGGAGGCGGCCTGCTGCTCTTCGGCCTCTTCTTCTGGGCCGTGTGCGCCGGCGACATCCGGCGCTGCCGGGACTGGCGGACCCTCACCGGACAGCACTCCGCGCCCACGGTCGTGGCCCCGGTCAGCGTCCGGCTCGGCGTGCTCGGACTCGTCGCTGCACCGGCGGCGTTCGGCCTGTACCAGCTGGTCGATCGTGCACCTTACGGCAGTTGGCTCCACAGCGGCTGACCCGGCGCGGACCGGCCGTCCGCCGCCGGCAGGCGCGCCGGCCCCGCGTGCCCGGCGCGCTCAGCGCTGGTAGCGCGCCAGCACCAGATTGCCGTCCTTCTCCAGACGGCGGCGCAGTTCGCCGAGCCCGATCGCTCCGCTGTAGTACTCCTGGAACGCGGGGGTGGCGACCTTGTCCTTCCACTCGGGGTAGCCGCGTACGGACTGGGCCGGGGCCGGGCTGAGCCGGTCGGCGAGCGCGGTGCCGGTGGCCCAGCCGTACTTGTCCGTGTGCAGGGCCGGGTCCTTCAGGGCCTCGGTCCCGGTGGGGAGCATCCAGTCGCCCAGCGCCAGCCGGACCATGTTCTTCGGCCGGAGCAGGAAGTCGACGAACTCGGCCGCCTCCTTCTTGTGCGGGCTGTCCTCGGCGATCGAGAGGGTCTGCGGGCTGACGCCCTGGGTGAGCCCGTCGGCGCCGGCCGGGGCGGGCAGCACCTGCCAGTCGAAACCCTTCGGCGCCTGCTGCACGATCTGCTGGCGGTAGGAGAAGCCGAGCGGGACCATCGCGTACTTGCCGCCGAAGAAGCCGGGCAGCGTGTCCGAGCCGCCGCTGCCGAGGGTCGAGCCGGGGGCGCTGCGGTCGGTGCCGACCTGGTCGTGGATCGTGCGCGGCACGAGCTGGTCGCCGGCCTCGACACGCACGGTCACCCTGCCGTCCGCGCCCCGGTGGAACAGCTGCCCGCCCGCCGACAGGGAGAGGTTGAGCGTCGCGGAGACCGGTTCCTTGAGCGGCCAGGCGACGCCGTACCTGCCGTCCCCGCTGAGCTTCTTGGTGACCTGCCGGAACTCGGCCCAGCTCCACGGCCGTTCGGGGGTCGGTATGCGCACCCCGGACTTCCGCAGCCGGCCGGCGTCGGCGATCAGCACCCGCGGCTCCTGGAGGAACGGCACGCCGTAGATGCCCTCGCCGAAGGTCGTGGTCTGCCAACTGCGCTGTGGGATGTCGGACTTGAGGCGATCGGAGAGCAGCCCCCGCAGATCGGCGAGATAGCCGCCGTAGGCGAAGTCGGCGAGGTCGTCGGAGGCGTCGTGGATGACGTCGGGGGCCTCACCGCCCTCGAAGGAGGTGAGCAACTGGTCGTGGACGCTGTCCCAGCTCCCCTGGACGTACTTCACCTTGACGTCCGGGTGGGTCGCGTTCCACTCCGCCACCAGGTCCTTGTTGGCGGCGACGGACTCCTGCTGCCAGGCGAGGGACTGGAAGCGGAGCGTGATCACTCCGTGCGGGTCGCGGCCGCTGTCCGTGCACGCGGTGAGCAACAGGCCGAAGACGGCCAGGATCACCAGGAGTCTCGTCCGCATCAGCTCTTCACCGCCCCGGCGAGCATGCCGCCCGTGATCCGTTTCTGGATGACCGCGAAGACGACCAGCGACGGCAGGGTCGCCAGGAACGCCGCGGCGGCCAGCGGGCCGAGGTCCGCGACCCCCTCCGCCCCGATGAAGTGGGTGAGGACCACCGGCAGCGTCTGCTTCTCCGGGGTCTTCAGCAGGACGAGCGCGAAGAAGAACTCGTTCCAGGCGCTGATGAACGCGAACAGCGCCGTCGCCACGATGCCCGGGGCGAGGAGCGGTGCGGTGATCGAGACCAGGGTCCGCACCCGGCCCGCGCCGTCGACCGCGGCCGCCTCCTCCAGTTCGGCGGGCACCGCCCGCACGTACCCGACCAGCATCCACAGCGCGAACGGCAGCGCCCACACCACGTACACCATGACCAGTCCGGGCACCGAGTCGATCAGCCGGAGGTTCTTCAGGAGCAGGAAGAGCGGGATGATCACGAGCACGAACGGGAACGCCTGACTGACCACGACCCACCCGGTGGCGGCCTTGGCGAGCAGCGTGCGGCGCCGGGCGAGGACGTACGCCATCGGTGTGGCGATCAGCACGGCGATCGCTGCGGCTCCGAGGGCCGCGGCCAGGGAGTTGAGCGCGGCGCGCAGCAGCGGCTGCTCGTCGAAGGCCTGACGGAAGTTGGCGAGGGTGGGGTCCTTCGGTATCCAGGTGGGATGCAGACTCGCCAGCTCGCGTGCCGGTTTGAACGCGGTGGAGACGAGCCACAGGAACGGGAAGGCGAGGAAGAGGAGGTAGGCGAGGAGCGCGAGGTACTGTCCCGCGCGGGCGCCCTTGCCGGTCTTCACGCGTCCTCACCTCCGTTCAGACGGCCGACGAGGTGCACGGCGAGGATCACCGAGATCACCGCGACCATCACACAGCCCATCGCCGCCGCGTAGCCGAACTGTCCGTAGCGGAAGGCCTCTTCGTAGGCGAAGAGCATGGGGAGCCGGGTACGGCCTCCCGGACCGCCGTTGGTCAGCACGTACACCAGGGCGAAGGAGTTGAAGTTCCAGATGAAGTTGAGCGCGGTGACGGCGAGCGCGACCGGGCGCAGGGCGGGCCAGGTCACGGTGCAGAAGCGGCGCCAGGCGCCCGCTCCGTCCATAGCGGCGGCCTCGTGGAGCTCGCGCGGGGTGTTCTGGAGTCCGGCGAGCAGCGTGACCGTGGTCTGCGGCATGCCCGCCCAGACGCCGACGACGATCACGGCGGGCAGGGCGGTGCCGAGGCCGCTCAGCCAGTCGCGGCCGTCGCCGAGGCCGAGGTCGCGCAGGGTTTCGTTGAGGATGCCGGCGTCCGGGTTGTAGACGAGCCGCCACATGATGCCGACAACGACCTCCGGCATGGCCCAGGGGACGATCGCGAGGGCGCGGGCGAGCCAGCGCAGCCGGAGGTCCTGGTCGAGGAGGAGGGCGAGCCCGAGGGCGAGGAGGAACTGCGGCACGGTCACGCCGACGGCCCACAGCAGACCGATCCGGAACGACTCCCAGAACAGCGTGTCGTGCAGCAGGTCCTGGAAGTTGAGCGTGCCGATCCACTGCGTGGCCGCGGTCCGGCCGGACTGCGCGTCGGTGAAGGCCAGCGCGATCCCGTAGAGCAGGGGTCCGACGCTGAGGACCAGGATCGGGATCAGCGCGGGCAGGACCAGGAACCAGGCGCCGCGGTCGGCGGCGCGGCGGCCGCCGGCCCGGACGGGCGCGCGCTTCACCGACCGCCTCGTCGCGGTCGCCAATGTCATGGAATCGGCTCCTTTGGGCGGCTCGTGGGGGTCTGGCCGCCCGGGCGGCCCCCGTCATGGTCGTGAAGCAGGGGTGGGCCGTCAAGGCACCGTGCACGCGCTCCGACCTGTGCGAATGCGACACTGGCCGACGGATGGCGTGAACACGACGCCATACGCGAGGACTGCGCGGGACCTGCACGAGTGCCGCACAAGGACGGAGGCGACGGATGGACGAGGCACGGGCGCGTGACGTACTGGCCGGGGCGGGGGTGCTGCCCGGCCCGGCGCGGGACGCGACGCTCCTCGCCCTGGGTGAGAACGCGGTGTTCGCCGCCGGTGACCTGGTGGTCAAGGTCGGGCGCGACGCCGAACTCCTCGACCGCGCCCGGCGCGAACTGGACATCGCGGCCTGGCTGGCCGAGGCGGGCGTCCCCGCGGTGCGCGCCGCCGAGCCGAAGGCCCTGCTGGCCGACGGTCATCCGGTGACCGTGTGGCACCGGCTGCCGGACCCCGTACGCCCCGCGGAGCCGCGGGATTTGGCCGAACTGCTACGGGTGGTGCACGCCCTGCCCTCGCCCTCCTTCGCCCTCCCGCCACGCGAACTGCTCGGCGGTGTGGAGCGCTGGCTGCGGCTCGCGGGTGACGCCGTCGACCCCGCGGACGCGGCGTACCTGCGGGCGCGGCGCGACGGTTTCGCGGATGCCGCGGCGGCACTCACCCCGCATCTGCCGCCGGGCCCGATCCACGGCGACGCGCTGCCCCGCAACGTCCATGTCGGCCCCGACGGCCCCGTCCTCGTCGACCTGGAGACCTTCTCCGCCGATCTGCGCGAGCACGACCTGGTGGTGATGGCCCTGTCCCGGGACCGCTACGGGCTGCCGGCCGAGGCGTACGAGTCGTTCACCCGGACGTACGGCTGGGACGTCCGTGAGTGGGAGGGGTGCTCGGTGCTCCGCGGAGCGCGGGAGACCGCGAGCTGCGCCTGGGTCGCCCAGCACGCGCCGGCCAATCCGAAGGCCCGCGCCGAGTTCGAGCGGCGGGTGGCGTCGCTGCGCGACGGGGACGAGACGGTGCGCTGGTATCCCTTCTGACGGGGCGCGTCGGTACGCGCGGCAGCTGGGGCGCGCCGCCGGACACCGCGCGGTGAGCGACCCGGAACGAGCGGCCCGGCCGCCCTCAGACCCGCTCGTCCGCGAGGTCTCGCAGCGGCCAGGTGCCGTCCACCACCGCGTCCGCGTCACCCTTGCGGCGCAGGAAGCCCTGGAAGTCGGCCGCCCACGCGGCGTACCACTCGATCTGGCGGCGGTGCAGCTCCGCCGGGCCGAGGCCCGCGACCTTGGGGTGACGGCCGGCTATCGCACAGGCGAGCCGGGCCGCGGCGAGCGCGTCGGCCGAGGCGTCGTGGGCGGATTCGAGCGGGACGCCGTACTCCGTGCAGACGGCTTCGAGATTGCGCTTGCCGCGGCGGTAGCGGTCGACGGAGCGGTCGATCGTGTACGGGTCGATGACCGGGGCGGGGTCGACGCCGCCGAGCCGCTCGCGCAGCGACGGCAGTCCGTACCGCCGCAGCTCGGCGGAGAGCAGGGTCAGGTCGAAGGCGGCGTTGTACGCGACGACGGGGACGCCCGTCTTCCAGTACGAGACGAGGACGTCCGCGATCGCGGCGGCCACCTCGTCGGCGGGCCGGCCCTCGGCGGCCGCCCGCTCATTGGTGATCCCGTGCACCGCCACCGCGTCGACCGGGATCTCCACGCCCGGATCGGCCAGCCACTCGCGGCGGCCCAGCGGCTCTCCGCCCCTGACCTCGATCACCGCGCCCGTGACGATGCGCGCCTCGCGCGGATCGGTCCCGGTCGTCTCCAGGTCGAAGCCGATCAGCAGCTCCCGGTGCCAGCCCATCGGCGGCCCCCCTTCTTCGTGGTGCTTTCCCCCAGTGGTCTCCACGATCCCATGAGCCACTGACAATCCGAGGACGGCCTTCCGCTTACCCGGGCCGGCGGGCTCCACGCGTCCGGACCCCGGCCCTCAGGACACGGGGCGCGAATCGGCCCAAGCCACCTCGAACTCCTCGCGATAGGTCGGGAAAAGCCCTTCCTCACCGGTGTCGCCCGGTTTGACCACCCGTCCGCCGCCGCGCAGGACGAGGACCGGCGCCTCCATGCCCCGGGTGCGGCGCAGATACGACTGGACGACGGCGACGCCGTCCGAGCCGTCGCCGTCCACCAGATAGGCGGTGAAGCGGGGCGTCTCGTCGTAGACCTGGATCTCGAAGGCGCCCGGATCGCGCAGCTTGGAGCGCACCCGGCGCATGTGCAGGATGTTCATCTCCACACTGCGGCTCAACTCGCCCCGCTTGATGCCCAGTTCACGCTCGCGCCGCTTGACCGCGCTGGACGCGGGATTGAGGAACAGCAGCCGCACCCGGCAGCCGGACTCGGCGAGCCGCACCAGGCGCCGTCCGGAGAAGTTCTGCACCAGCAGGTTGAGGCCGATGCCGATGGCGTCGAGACGCCGGGCGCCGCCAAAGAGGTCCTCGGCGGGAAACTGGCGCAGCAGCCGCACCCGGTCCGGGTGCACCCCGACCACGTCCGCGTACCGGTCGCCGACCAGGTCCTCCACGGCGTCGACGGGGAGCCGGCGCGCGGAGGGCACGTCACTGCCCGCGCCGAGTATCTCCAGGAGCCTGGCCGCGGCCCGCTCGGCCTGGTTGAGGACGGCCTCCGACAGGGCGCGGTTGCGGGAGACGACGTTCCGGGTCACTTCCAGCTCGTCCAGGGCGAGTTCGACGTCCCGGCGCTCGTCGAAGTAGGGCTCGAAGCACGGCCAGTGCTGCACCATCAGCTCGCGCAGTTGCGGCAGCGTCAGGAAACTGAGCACATTGTCGTCGGCGGGGTCGAGCAAGTACCCCTTGCGGCGGCTGACTTCGCGTACGGCGACCGCGCGCTGCACCCATTCCTGCCCCGCGGGACCGGCGGCGGCGACGACCCAGTCGTCCCCGTGGACGGGTTCGTAGATGGGACGCAGAACAGCGGCCACGACCGCGCGCAGCCGCTGTTCCACGAGGTTCAGCCAGATGTAGGCGCGTCCGGCCCGCTGGGCGCGCGTCCGCACCTCGCGCCAGGCGTCGGCGCCCCAGTCCAGTTCCGGACCGATGGATCCCATCTCCATCGGCCGTGCCAGGGACACCGCGCCGGGTGGGACATCTGTGGAGTTTCCCTCGTGACCCTCGTCACCAGGAGGCAACTCCAGCCCTCCCGAGCCCACCCGCGCACCGCCTTCCGCTCCCCCGAGCTCTCCCCTAGTCAACGATCAAGGAAGGGTACTCCGGGAGCGGTGGGCGGTGCAGCCCGATGCGCAGGTCGTTTCTCAACGACCTTGTTCCACATGGCCGTTCTGGTCCGCGAGCTCCGGCGGAGTGAGCGGATTCATAGCGGTGACGTCGCGCGGCGCTATGGAGAAGCCCTGCCAGTGGACCGGCATGGGCTGCTGGTCCTCGTCGCGCGCGATGTGGTGGAAGCCCACGTTGACCCAGACGACGGGATGGGTGAGGGTCTGCCCGTCCACCCACTTGTCGACGGACTTGCCGTGCCCGGCACCGCAGTTGGGCAGGTTGTCGCTGGCGAACTGCTCGCACTTGTTGTACTCGGTGAAGTAGACGTCGTGCTTGGTGAAGTTACGCCCGAGGTACTTGGTGGTCGGGCCCGGCACGAGCTCGTACGAACGCGCGTGGTTGTCCTTGTTCTTGCCGCTGTTGCTGACGATGCGCCACCAGCGCATGTTCTTCGCGTCGCCCGCGAGTTCCTTGGTGATCTTCGTCCGCGTGGTCTTGTTGCTCGGGGCCTCGGCACCCTGGGCCGGCGGGCTGACCACGGAGTCGTACTGCTCGACCTTGGTCTTGGAGGAACCGTCGAGGCCGAAGTTCAGCCGCCAGAAGACGTTGTGGCTGTGGCTGGTGGCGTAGTCCTTGGCGTTCTTGCCCAGCGGCCAGCCACGGCCGTCGCCCGCGTCGTAGTCACCGGGCGAGAGGCTGCCGGTGGCGCCGACGTTCATGTTGAGGGTGCCGTCGTCCTGGAAGCGCCACTCGGTGATGTACTCGTACCAGCCGACCTTGTTGACCGTGTAGACCAGCAGGTCCTTGCCCTGCTTCTGGAAGACCTTGTTCCCCGTGTCGGCCTGCATGCGGTAGGCGTGGCCGCGCGAGCGGGTCGTCGTGCACAGGCCCTTGACGTCGGCGTGCTGCGGGTCCCAGGCCTCGGGGACCTTCACCGTCTTGATGGTGCCGCCGGGACACTCGGCCGGCGCCATGTCGACCAGACCCTGCCCGAACCCGGCACCGGTGAGGTCGCTGTACTCGACCGAGCCGTCGTCGTACGGGACGTCGATCTGGGCGAGCTTCGCCGTGTTGAGGACCTTGATCGGCTGGGCCTCGCCGGGCGGCTGGTACGAGATGTTCTCCAGGACGAGCCCGGCCTCGCTCTCGTAGTGCCAGCACATCCGCCATGTGGTGCCGGTGGAGAGCTTCTGTTCGATCCGGTAGGCCGCGCTGCAGTCGGCGGCCGCCGCGGCGGCCCTCTTGGGCTGGGCCACGGCCGGACCCGCCGCCGTCGTCGCGCCGGCGGCCAGGGCCAGTGCCGTCAGGCCCACCGCCGTCCGGCTGCGAGCACGGCTGTTTCTGTTGACGCGCATGAAGAAGTGACTCCTTGCGGAAAGCAGTAAGAGTGGGAAGTCGGAGAAGGCCGCGGTCAGCCGAGCTTGCCGACCTTGCGGGCGCTCAGGTCGATCACCAGGTCACGGCTGTCGATCCAGGGCCCGTTCTTGACCTTCGGGAAGAGCCGCACGCACCGGTGCTCGCCGCAGGCGGCGAGGGCGGCCGGCTGGGCGCCGGGCGTCGCGCGGTAGACCATGCTGTTCAGCACCAGCTGGCCGGGCGAGGTCAGTTCCTTGCCGGTGGCGTCCTTGAAGTCGGCCTTCAGGCCCGCGCCGAGCGGGTCGGCGATCAGCAGCTCGGCGGCCTCGGTCATCTCGTCGCGGCTGATCGGCGGCTGAACGTCGTGCTGGGAGCCCGTCTTCTCGACCTTCCCCGTGTCGAGGTTGACGGTCCGGGTGACGAGCGTGTCGTTCTTGTAGTCGTAGAACGAGACGTCGGCGCGCCGGGGCGCGTTCGGGTCGTCCAGTTCGTCCGCCTCGGGCTCGGCGAGGTTCACGCTGAGCCGCTGCGGGCCGCGCTTGCCCTCGACGTTCTCCCCGGCGGTGAGCATCTGGCGGCTGAGCGCGATCCGCGTCACCCGCTCGGTCTCGTCGTCGGTCAGCGGGTCGCGGCCCTTGCCCTTCTCGCCCTCGTCCGGGGCCTGCTCGACCACGCCCGGCTGCACCGCTCCCTGTCCCTGCTGAGCCGCCTGCTGCGAGGTCCCGCCGCTTCCGTCGGCGCCTCCCGATTCCTCGGCCCCCGCCGAGCCCGGAAGGGTGATCCCGACCATCACGGCCGTCCCCGCCACCGCGATGGCCGCACCCGCCACCACCTTGCCCAGGTGGCGGTGCACTATCTTGCGCACATTTCCCCCTACTCCTCCCATGTCATCAGGAGTCGTTCGAGCCCCACTGGTTCGGCATACGCCGTATGCCTGGTCAGTGGGTAAGAGGGACGTAAGTCACAGGAGGTTCCATCACTTTCAGGGAGACTCGGCCCGGACTCGCCCCCAGGGGCTCGGCACTACTGGAAGAGTCATATCCATGCAGGTCTGGCCTGGAGAGGCATATCCACTCGGCGCCACGTACGACGGCGCCGGCACCAACTTCGCGGTCTTCTCGGAGGCCGCCGACCGGATCGAGCTGTGTCTGCTGCACGACGACGGCTCGGAGACAGCGGTGGAGCTGCGCGAGACCGACGCCTTCGTCCGGCACGCGTACCTGCCGGGGATCATGCCCGGACAGCGGTACGGCTTCCGGGTGCACGGGCGGTACGCGCCCGAGCGGGGGCGGCGGACCAACTCGGCGAAGCTGCTCCTCGATCCGTACGCGCGCGCCATCAGCGGTTCGATCAAGTGGGGCGAGGAGGTGTACGGCTACCCCTTCGGCTCGCCCGACAAGCGCAACGACCTGGACTCCGCTCCCCACACGATGTCCTCGGTCGTGGTCAATCCCTACTTCGACTGGGGCGACGACCGGCGACCACGCACCGAGTACCACCACACGGTGATCTACGAGGCCCATGTGAAGGGCCTGACCATGCAGCACCCGGAGCTGCCCGACGAACTGCGCGGGACCTACGCGGCACTGGCCCACCCCGCCATCATCGAACATCTGACCGAACTCGGCGTCACCGCGCTGGAACTGATGCCCGTTCACCAGTTCGTGAACGACCACCGGCTGGTGGAGATGGGCCTCAACAACTACTGGGGCTACAACACCATCGGCTTCTTCGCCCCGCACAACGCGTACGCCTCCTGGGGCGACCGGGGCCAGCAGGTCCTGGAGTTCAAGTCGGCCGTCCGGGCCCTGCACGAGGCCGGGATCGAGGTCATCCTCGACGTGGTCTACAACCACACGGCCGAGGGCAACCACCTGGGCCCGACGCTCTCCTTCCGGGGCCTGGACAACGCGTCCTACTACCGCCTGACGGACGACCCCCGCTATTACATGGACACCACGGGGACCGGCAACTCGCTCCTCATGCGCTCCCCGCACGTGCTCCAGCTGATCATGGACTCGCTGCGCTACTGGGTCACGGACATGCACGTCGACGGGTTCCGCTTCGACCTGGCGGCCACGCTGGCCCGCCAGTTCCACGAGGTGGACCGGCTGTCGTCGTTCTTCGACCTGGTCCAGCAGGACCCCGTGGTCTCGCAGGTGAAGCTGATCGCCGAGCCGTGGGACGTCGGCGAGGGCGGCTACCAGGTGGGCAACTTCCCGCCCCTGTGGACCGAGTGGAACGGCAAGTACCGCGACACCGTCCGGGACATGTGGCGCGGCGAGCCACGCACCCTGGCGGAGTTCGCGTCCCGTCTGACGGGCTCCTCGGACCTCTACCAGGACGACGGCCGCCGTCCGCTCGCCTCCATCAACTTCGTGACCTGCCACGACGGCTTCACGATGCACGACCTCGTCTCGTACAACAACAAGCGCAACCAGGCCAACGGGGAGGACAACCGGGACGGCGAGAGCCACAACCGGTCCTGGAACTGCGGAGCCGAGGGCGACACCGACGACGAGGACGTGCTGGCCCTCCGAGGACGTCAGATCCGCAATTTCATCGCCACGCTCATGCTCTCCCAGGGCGTGCCCATGCTCAGTCACGGCGACGAGTTCGCCCGCACCCAGGACGGCAACAACAACGCCTACTGCCAGGACAACGAACTGTCCTGGGTGCAGTGGCCGGAGGACGGCAGCGAGCTGCTGGACTTCACACGGGCGATGGTGTGGCTGCGGCGGGACCACCCCGTCTTCCGGCGGCGCCGGTTCTTCCACGGCCGGCCCGTCCAGGGCACGCACGACGAGCTCTCCGACATCGCCTGGTTCACTCCGGAGGGCAAGGAGATGACACAGCGCGACTGGGATTCCGCCCAGGCCCAGGCCCTGTCGATGTTCCTCAACGGCAACGCGATCTCGGAGCCCGGCCCGCGCGGGGAGCGCATCTCCGACGACTCCTTCCTGCTGATGTTCAACGCCTCGCCGCGGCCCCTGGAGTTCGTGGTGCCGCTCGACCACGGACGGCAGTGGCAGGTGGTCGTCGACACGGCCGTCCCCGAGGGGGTGGCTCCGGGCACGGGCACCAAGGTGGCGGCCGGTGACCGGCTGACGCTGGTCGACCGGAGCATGACGGTGCTCCAGCGGCCCGCCTAGCCTCGGGGCCGCCGACGACCGGCACACGCGCGTGCACACCGTTCACGGGGCGCACGCGCGTGAAGGGCCCGGGTACGGGCGCCCGGCGTCCGGATGCGCGCGCCGATGACACGAAAGGCGACAAGAAGGGTACGTAGGTTCGCATGACACCTGAGCGTCCCGACCCGGAGATTTCGGACCCGACGGCCCCCGGCCCGGCGATTCTGGCCGTGCCGACGGCCACGTACCGGCTCCAGCTGCAGCCGGAGTTCCCGTTCGCCGGCGCCGAGGCGGCCGTGCCCTACCTGGCCTCGCTCGGCGTCTCCCATCTGCACCTGTCGCCCGTCCTGGAGGCCGTTCCCGGCTCGACGCACGGGTACGACGTGGTGGACCACTCACGCGTGCGGGCCGAACTGGGCGGCGAGGAGGGACTGCGCGCGCTCTCCCGCACCGCACGGGCACACGGCCTGGGCCTCGTCGTGGACATCGTGCCGAACCACATGGCCATGGACCCGCGCCACAACCGCGCCCTGTGGGACGTGCTGCGCGAGGGCCCCGAGTCGCCGTACGCGCGCTGGTTCGACATCGACTGGGAGGCGGGCGGTCAGCTGCTGCTGCCCGTACTGGCCCGCAGGCTCGGCACGGAGATCGACCACCTGAAGGTCGACGGCGACGTCCTGCGCTACTACGACCACGCCTTTCCGCTGCGCGCCGGCACCGAAGAACTGCCCCTGCTCCAGCTCCTCGACGCCCAGTGGTACCGCCCCGCCTGGTGGCGGCAGGCCCGCACCGAGCTCAACTACCGCCGTTTCTTCAGCATTTCGGAGCTCATCGGCGTACGCGTCGAGGATCCGGAGGTCTTCGACGCCACCCACGCGAAGATCCTGGAGCTGCTCCACGAGGGCGTCGTCCACGGCCTGCGGGTCGACCACCCCGACGGCCTGGCCGACCCGGACGCCTACCTGCGCCGGCTGCACGAGGCGTCCGGGGGCCGCTGGACGGTGGTCGAGAAGATCCTCGCCGACGGCGAGCCGCTCCCGGCCGCGTGGCCCGTGGCGGGCACCACCGGCTACGACGCGCTGCGCCATGTGGACGGCCTCTTCACCGACCCGGCCGGCGCGGGCGAACTCCTGGGCCAGTACCGGAGGTTCGCGGCACCGCAGCCCGACCGCGGCGGCCACTGGGAGGCGACGGTGCGCCGGGCCGCGTACAAGGTGGTCACGCACGAACTGGCCACCGAGGTCGACCGCCTCACCCGCGTGGTGAGCGGTCTGTGCGCCGCGTCCCCCGATCCGGCGCTGCGCGACCACGCGCCCTGGGCCCTCGGCACCGCGCTGCGAGAGCTCCTCGTACGCCTCGACGTGTACCGCCCCTACTCGTCCACGGACGCCTCCCTGGTGGTGACCGAGCAGGCCGCCGACGAGGCCCGGGCCGCGTTCACGGTGCCCGACGAGGCGCACGCCGTCGACGTCGTGCGCGACCTGGTGCTCGGGCGGGCCGGGGACGGGCCCGCGCACCGGGAGTTCCGCGTCCGCTTCGCGCAGACCGCGTCGGCGCTGCGCGCCAAGTCCGTCGAGGACACCGCGTTCTACCGCTACGTGCCCCTCCTGTCGGCCAACGAGGTGGGCGGCAGTCCGGGCAGCCCGGCCCTGCCGCCGGAGGCCTTCCACGCCTACTGCGCACGCGTGCAGCGCGACTGGCCCGCGACCGGCACGGTCCTGTCGACGCACGACACCAAGCGCAGCGCCGACGTGCGCGCGGCCCTCGCCGTGCTCAGCGAGTGCCCGGACCGCTGGGCCGGACTGCTCGCGGAGGTGACCCGCGACGGCACGGGCGTTCCCGACCCGCAGCTGGCGTGGGCCGCGTGGCAGACCGTGCTGGGGCTGGGCCCCGACGCCGAGGCACGGCTGCACGACGCGCTGCTCAAGCACGTCCGCGAGGCCGGCCTGCACACCGCCTGGACCGAGCGGAACCCCGCCTACGAGGACAGGGTGGCGGCGTTCGTCGCCGAGGGGCCGTGCGGAGCCCCGGGGCGGCGCGTGGCCGCCTTCCGGGCGTCCCTGGCCCCCCATGTGCGGGCCAACGTCCTCGGTGCCGCTCTGGTCCATCTGACGATGCCGGGGGTGCCCGATCTCTACCAGGGCACCGAGGACGAGTACCTGGCTCTGGTGGACCCGGACAACCGGCAGCCGTTCGCGCCGCCGAAGAGCCCGTCCGAGAAGACGGAACTGACCCGGGCCGCGCTGGGGCTGCGCGCACGGCGCCCCGCCGCCTTCGGCGAGTCGGCGACGTACGAGCGGCTGCCGGCGGAGGGTTCCGGGGCCGCGCACTGCGTGGCGTTCGTGCGCTCCGGCGAAGTGGTCACGGCCGTCACCCGGCTCTCGCTGAGGCTGGCCGACTCCGGGGGCTGGGGCGACACCCTGCTGGCCCTCCCCGAAGGGCGGTGGGCCGACGTGCTGTCCCCGGGGCGGGAGTTCAGCGGGCACGCGCGCGTGGCGGACCTGTTCGAGCACGCGCCCGCCGCCCTCCTCGAACGGCTCGGCGCGCTCAGTGGAGCAGCACCCGCAGAGCCCGGGGCGAGGGGCTGACGGGCCCCTCCGGTACGGGCCGGAAACCGGGCACCCAGCGCAGGCCGGGAGCCACGCCCAGCAGGGCGTGCAGACCGTGTTCCGCCGTGAGCGCGGCCAGCAGGGGGCCGGGACAGAAGTGCCTCCCGGAGCCGTACGCGAGGTCTCCCGGATCGGCACGGAACGCGTCGTAGCGGTCCGGGTCGGCGAACCGCGCCGGGTCGCGGCCCGCGGAGCCCAGCAGGCAGGCCACGGTGGCGCCCTCGGGGATCACGCCGACCGGTGCGACGGCCCGCCGCTCCACGATGTGCAGCGGCGGGTCCCGGCGCAGCGACTCGGCCCAGGCGCCCTGCGTCAGCGTCGGGCGGGTCCGGATCACCGCCAGCTGGCCGGGGTGGTCGAGGAGGTTGGCGAGGAACGAGCCGAGTGCCCGCGCGGTGGTCTCGCCGCCCGCGCCGAGCAGGGTGCCGGCCAGGCCCGCCACGGCCTCGTCCGACAGCCGGCGCCCGTCGGGCCTGGCCGTGCACAGGGCGGACAGCAGATCGTCCCCGGGGTGGGCGCGGCGGCGCGCGATGTACGGGCGCAGGAACGCTTCGAGTTCGGGGTGGTGACCGCCGAGGTGGTCCAGGCCCGAGCGGCACCAGGCGTGCACGCGCGCGGTGTCCTCGTACGGCAGCCCGAGCGCGCCGACGACGGCCGCGGTGGGCAGCCAGTGGCAGAACTCGGCGACGAGGTCGGCCTCTTCACGGGCGGCGAGGCGCCGGGCCAGGACGTGGGCCGTGCGTTCGACGCCGGCCGTCAGCGCGGCCAGTGCGGCACCGCGGAAGGCCGGTGAGACGAGGGCGCGGTGCGCGCTGTGCGTGCCGCCCTCCCGGTGGACCAGGGTGCGCCCGGACGGCGGCACGGCCAGTCGCGGGTCCGCGAGCGCGGCGCGCACGTCGGCGTACCGGCTGATCAGCCACGCGCCGAACGGCTCGTCGTACACGAGCGGGAAGCGGGTCCGCAGGGTGCGGTAGAGCGCGTGGGGATCGTGCTCGGTCCCGGCGTCGAGCAGACTCGGCGGCCGGCCCGGTCCCCCGCCGCCCCGCCCGGGCGCGACGGGGTCTTCCGCCGGCGGTCCGGAGGGCACCACCGGGACGGTCGGGACGACCACCGGACCGGAGGACGCCGCAGCGGCGGGAGGCGTCACCCCACCCGGCGACACCGCCGGGGCGGGCGACACCACCGGGCGGGAGGACGCCGCCGGGACGGAAGGCTCCGCCGAACCAGGCGCCGCCACCGGGCCGGAAGACATCGCCGGACCAGAGGACACCGACGGGCCAGAGGACACCGCCGGGTCGGACAACACCGACGGGCCAGAGGACACCGCCGGGCCGGACAACACCGACGGGCCACCAGGCGTCGAACCGGAAGACGCCCCAAGGACGGGCGGCACCACCGGACCAGAAGACACGGACACACCGGACGACACCGACGGGCCGCCAGGGACTGATGGACCAGCCGACGGACCAGAGGATGGCAACGGCCCGGACGGCACCGACGGGCCGGGAGCACCAACCGGCCCGGGCGACACCGACAGGCCGAGCGGTACCGGCAGGCCGAGCGGTACCGACGGAGCGGCGACAGCGGATCGGCCGGGCGACACCGCGGAGCCAGGAGGCGCCGCCGGGCCGGGCGACGGCGACGCGGTCGTGCGCGAGGGGGTCGCAGGGTCGGGCGGCCCGCCGTGCTCGGGCCGTTCTCCGCCCTCCGGCAGGCCCTCGTCGGACGGGAGTTCGCCGGGCGGGACCGGCGCCGTGGCCGGGCCCTCGCGGCACGCGGCCGGCCGTGCGGGCCGCGGTCCCGCGTGCAGGGGTGTGGGCGCGTCTTCGCCGGGAAGGCCGTGAGAACACAGCACCGGGGCCTCCCGCCTCGGGTCTGCGCGCCGTACCCGCGCGCGGTTGGTATCAGCCGACCACCGCCGCCCCCGGACCGCAGTCCCCGTGCGCCCGTACGGGTGAATCGGCCGCCTCGCGGCGGGGCGCCGGAACCTGCGGCCAGGCCGCGCGCAGGAGGTTCACGAAGGCCTCCGCGGCGCCCGTCGGCGGCACGCGCGTGAAGACGGTCAGGGGACGCTTCCAGGGCGGGTCGGCGGAGAGGACCACGCAGTCCTCGCCGACGGCGCCGCGCACGATGTGCGAGGGCGCGACGGCGACGCCGACCCCCGCCGCGGCCATCCGTACCGCCGTCGACGTGTGCTCGGTGAACACGGCGGTACGCGGCCGGAATCCCGCCTGGCCGCACACCCGGTCGAGGAAGCGCTCCCCCTCGACCACGGGCTCCATCGCGCAACGGATCCAGGGACGGTCGGACAGCTCCGCCGGTGTCACCGTCGTGCGGCCCGCCAGCCGGTCGTCGAAGGGGACCACGAGGACGGCCTCCTCCTCGCCGACCGGCAGGACGCTGCCGGGCCAGTCGACGGGCGCGGGCCCGACGGCGAGGTCGGCGACGCCCCGCTCTACCTGCTCCTCCAGCGCCTGCGAGGTGGCGTACTCGTGAAGGTGCAGCAGGACGCCGGGGTGGGCCGCCCGCCAGCGCGCGAAGACGTCGGGCAGGACGCCGACGGCCACCGAGTGCACGGCGGCGATGTGCAGTTCGCCGCCCTCCGCGCCGGCGGCGGCGCGAGCGGCCCGGCGGGCCTGGGCCGCGCTGCGGACGGCGAGCTCGGCGTGCGGCCGGAAGGCCCGTCCCATGGGCGTCAGCCGCACACCGCGCGGCATGCGCTCCAGGAGGGGCCCGCCGACGGTCTTCTCCAGGGCCTTGATCTGGTGGGACAGCGCGGGCTGGGTGACGTGGAGGGTCTCGGCGGCGCGGGTGAACGACGCCTCTTCGACGACGGTCAGGAAGTACTCCATCTGACGCAGGCTCATCCCGGGCACGTCCGTCCGGCGGAGGACCCATAAGTGTTCTGCATGAGTTCCACACAAACATTGCCTTGGACTCATGACAAGGAGCGGACGGAGGTTGAGGACATGGACACCTCCAGCGCATCCGGCATCTCCGGCGCATCCGCCGCCTCCAGGACATCCGACACCTCTGGCACCTCCGGCACCTCCGGCGCCTCCCACGCCGCGGCCGACGTCGTCGTCATCGGCGGCGGCACCGGCGGGTACAGCACCGCGCTGCGCGCCGCCGCCCTCGGCCTCGACGTCGTGCTCGCCGAGCGCGACAAGGTCGGCGGCACCTGCCTGCACCGCGGCTGCATCCCGAGCAAGGCGATGCTGCACGCCGCCGAACTCGTCGACGGGATCGCCGAGGCGCGCGAGCGATGGGGCGTGAAGGCCACGCTGGACGAGGTCGACTGGGCCGCGCTGGTCGCCACCCGCGACGACATCGTGCAGCGCAACCACCGGGGCGTGGAGGGACACCTCGCCCACGCGGGCGTGCGGGTGGTGCGGGGCAGCGCCCGGCTGACCGGCGTCCGTGCCGTACAGGTCGAGGGCGTGGGCGCCTTCACCGCGCGCCGTGGCATCGTGCTCGCGACCGGATCACGCCCGCGCATGCTCCCAGGGCTCGTGGCGGACGGCCGGCGCGTGGTGACGAGCGACGACGCCCTGTTCGCCCCCGGCCTCCCCCGGTCCGTCCTGGTCCTCGGGGGCGGTGCCATCGGCGTCGAGTACGCCTCGTTCCACCGTTCCATGGGCGCCGAGGTGACGGTCGTCGAGGCCGCCGAACGACTGGTCCCGCTGGAGGACGCCGACGTGAGCCGGCACTTGACGCGCGGTCTGAAGAAGCGCGGCATCGACGTGCTGACGGGGGCGCGGCTGCTCGACGCGGAGGTCGTGGACGACGGCGTACGGGCCCGGGTGCGCACCGAGCGGGGCGGGACCCGCACGGTCGCGGCCGATCGGCTGCTGGTGGCCGTGGGACGGGCTCCGGTGACCGAGGGACTGGACCTGGCCGCGGCGGGCCTCGCGGCCGACGGGCGGGGCTTCCTCGAACCCGCGGACTGGGACCGGCTGGAGACCGCCGTGCCGGGCATCCACGTGGTCGGGGACCTGCTGCCGCCGCCGTCGCCCGGACTCGCGCACGCCTCGTTCGCGGAGGGGCTGCTGGTGGCCGAGACGCTGGCCGGCGTGGAGTCCGCGCCGGTCGACTATGCGGCCGTGCCGCGGGTCACCTACTCGTCGCCGCAGACGGCGGCCGTCGGGCTGAGCGAGGCGGAGGCACGCGCGCGCGGGCACCGGGTCGACGTCGGCACGATGCCGCTCACCGCCGTCGCGAAGGGCATGGTGCACGGCCGGGGCGGCATGGTGAAGGTGGTGACCGAGGCGGGCGGCGGACGGGTGCTCGGCGTCCATCTGGTGGGCCCGAACGTGTCCGAGATGATCGCGGAGAGTCAGCTGATCGTGGGCTGGGACGCCGAACCCTCGGACGTGGCGCGGCACATCCACGCGCACCCGACGCTCTCCGAGGCGGTCGGGGAGACGTTCCTGACGCTCGCGGGGCGCGGTCTGCACCAGCGGTGACCGGCCGAGCGCTCCCCCTTGCCGGCGGAACGTGCCACCTGGCGCCCCCTGGAGCCGCCCGGCCCGATCCTTGACAGTTCATCCAGACCGTGGACTACTGCCAAAAGCGACGCAGGGCGGACAAGTCGGGGGTGAGTCTCCTGCCGGAGTTGCGCTACCCCAGTGTGACCGAAATCGTCTCCTCCGCACGGGCATTGGCCGCTCATCGCCCCGGCCTGTGCACCCTGAGGCAAGTGGGTTCCTCACGCGCGGGAAGACCCCTGCACCTGCTCTCCGTGGGGCACGCACGGCGCGCGGTCCTCGTCGTGGCGGGGGCCCACGCGAACGAGCCGACGGGTGGTTCGACCCTGCTGGCCCTGGCCGAACGAGCCCTTCAGGAGCGGGAGCTGCGGGCGGGCACCTCCTGGCACTTCCTGCTGTGCGCGGACCCGGACGGCGCGAACCTCCATGTCACGCCCGCGCCGCGCACCCTGTTCGACTACCACCGGGGCTTCTTCCGTCCGGCGGGTCCCGAACAGCCGGAGTGGTCTCCGTCCGTGCTGCCTCCCGACCGGCTGCCGCCGGAGACCCGCGCCCTGACCCGGGTCATCGACGAGCTGCGGCCCTACCTCCAGGTGACGTTGCACGGGACCGATCTGGGCGGCAGCTGGGTGCAGCTGACGAAGGACATCCCCGGACTCGCCGAACCGTTCGCCAAGTCTGCGGCGGAGCTGCGCATCCCGGTGGAGACGGCCGCGTCGGACGCCGCGGGCTGGCCCGCCTCGGGGCCCGGGGTGCACGTGATGCCGGCGCCGGGCTCGGACACGGCGTATCCGAGCATGCCGGACGACGCGCGGCACAGCACGTGGTACCACGCCCACCGGTACGGCGGTCTCACCGCCGTCGTGGAGGTGCCGATGTGGGCCAGCGACCTGGTGGACGATCCGGCGCCGCACCCGGCGCCGGTGGCGGCGATGCGCCGGCTGGCGCGCCGGCTGCTGCGCGACGCGCTCCAGGTGGAGGTGGTGCTCGCGGAGGCGCTGCCGCGGTTGCCGGGGCCCGACGGGCCGCTCCTGCGCGCCGCGAAGTGGGCGCTGGAGCTGGTGCCGGGCCTTGCCGACGACTGGGCCCGCACGCCGCCCCCGGACACGACGATGGCGTACGTCGGCAGTGTCGACGCGTTCGGCCGCCGGCTCCCGCTGCGGGCCGCCTCGATGCTGCTGCGGGTGCTCAAGGAGGCCGACGACCGTGCGGCGCCCCATCTCGAACGTCTGGTCGCCTCCTGGAGCGACGCCTTCGCCGCCCGCTTCCGTGCCCGCTGGGTTCCGCTGGAGAACCAGGTCGAGCACCAGGCCCGTACGGTGGTCGCGGCGGCCCGGCACGCGCGCGACGGGGCGGTCTGAGGGCGGCCGCGGCGTCCGCGCGCGTGACCGGCGGCCGGGTCCTCGGCCGGCCGGGACGGACGGCGCCGGGCACCCGCGCGGCTCGGCCGTCCGGCCCGGCCCGTCGGTGCCGTGGTTGCCCGCGCGGTGCCGTCGTCCGGCTCAGTCCGTCAGGGCGAACACCGCTCCGGTCTCGGCCTCCATCACGCAGGAGTTGGAGAAGGTGTGCGTGTAGTCGATCCGGCGGCCGTCCCACACACCCTGCGCCGAGGCGGTCACCGGGGCGTAGATCAGCGAGCACACGGCGTCGGGGGCGGGCGGGATGCGGGAGATGTCGCCGTCGGCGGCGTCGAGTTCCTCGCAGGCCCGGACCGCGTGCGGGTGCCCTCCCGGCGGGTCGCAGAGCAGCAGGGCGCCGCGGGTGCCGCCGGTGGCCACGTCCCCGTGGGTGACGGTCAGGTGGAGCCAGTCGCCGGCGTGGGACGTCCGGGGCACCGCTTCGGCCGGGACGGCGCCCGCGGTCAGGAGCGCGGCCCCGGCCAGCACCAGGGCCCGGACCGCTCGCATGCTTGTCGTCATTCCAGGTGCATCGGCACGGCGGTGGGCGAACCCCACCCGGAGTCACTCGAACGGGAGCGCGCGGGGGCCCGCCGCGCGGCGAGGTGGAACGCGGAGAGCACCACACGCGCCTGGTACTCGACCTGGCGGGCGACCGGGATCCAGCGCGCTCCGCAGCCGTCGCGGTAGTCGGCGCACCACACGTCGATGAGGCGGTCGAGTTCCGGCAGCGCCCCGGCGGGGTCGTGGCCGGAGGCGGTCACGAGCTGGTGCAGCAGCCCCGCCGTCCGCAGCGCGACACGCCGGCCCGCGAGACGCAGGGCCGTCAGGCGGGCGGTGTCGAGCGGTGGCAGCGGGCGCGCGGCGGGCTGGTCCAGGTCGGGGTCCCAGGAGTCGGCGAGTCCGGGTCCGACCAGTAAATAGTCGTCGACGGGCGCGAGCAGGCAGGCCGTGTCCGGGGAGGTGCCGAGGCCCGGTCTGACGCGCGCGAGGATGCCTTCCAGGAGCCGTGTGTCGTCACGCAGTTTGCGGCTGACGGAGCGCAGCGCGGCCTCGGCGTCGGCGGGCCGGCCGGCGTCCTCCACGGAGGCGACGCCCCACATGGGGGCCTCGACGACGGCGGTCACCGTGCCGTACGCGTGCGGGTGGAACCAGGTCGACTCGACCGCGGCCTCCGTGATGGCGGCGGCCAGATCGCCCCGGCGCGGCGGTGGGATGCGATAGACGGCGGGCCCGAGGGCCGGCCAGTACAGGGTGTCGTACGGGCCGAGTTCCCGCGGGATGCCGAGGCGTGCGGCGGTGTGGGCGACGCGCTGGGCGAGGCCGGGCAGGTCGTGGGTGAGCTCGACGAAGGCGCCGCCCACGTCGACGCCGTGCAGGGAGCACTGGAGGAAGGGCCGCAGTTCGTCCTGGAGGTCGAGGAGCGTCCGCGTCTCCGGCAGTACGGCGCTGTCCGCGCCGTCCGGCAGCCATTCGGGCTGTTCCAGGAAGCCGGGCCGGAAGAAGTGCCGGAAGTAGCGGCCGAGGGTGTACGGGCCGGACAGCCAGCCCTCGTTGCGGCGGGAGCCGTCGGGGTCGAGGCACAGCAGCAGGTTCCAGGTGGCGTCCGCTCCCTCGCACAACCGGGGGTCGGCGAGGACTCGTTCGGCGAGGCGCAGGACGGTCGCGCCGCCGACGGGTTCGTTGGCGTGCGGTCCGGCGACGACGAGGGCCTGGCGGCTGCCGTGTCCGACGGACAGGAGCCAGAGCGGCGCGCCGGCCCGCGAAGTGCCTACGCGGCGCAGTCGGGCGTCCCGGGGGCGGCGGGCGACGAGCGCGGCCGCCCGGGTGCCGAGCTCGTCCACGGTCGGGTAGCGGAGGAGTGGCGGCAGGACACACCTCCACTCATGTGGTGCCGTCGGTTCACCTGATGTGCATGGTGTACGCACAGTCAGTCACGGCGGTAAGGGTTCGTCAACACCGCGGAACACCGCGGATGTTGGGGAAAACGGTTACTCCCGATGCGGACCGGGTCAGTCCGAGGCGAGCCGGAACGCCATCCGTCCGAAGGCGACCTGGTCGCCGTCCTTGACGACGGTGGAGCCGACGACGCGCCGTCCGTTGACGGTCGTCCCGTTGGTCGAGCCGAGGTCGCGCAGCACCCACAGCCCGCCCTGCCGGCTCAGTTCGGCGTGCACCCGGGACACGGTCTCGTGGTTGAGCCGCAGCCCGCTGGCGGGGTCGCGGCCGATGCGCAGCGGGTACGTGTTCCCGGGGTGGGGCAGCTGGAGCTTGGGGAGCCGCTCGGCCTGCCAGGCCCTGCGCACCCGTACGGTGAAGCCGGAGATCGCTTCCACGGTGCCGAACACGAGCTTCGCCCAGCGCCCCTCGGTGGGCAGGTCGGCGGTGAGCACGGCGAGTTCGTCGGACCTGCGGGCGGCGAGCGCGAGCTCCATACGGCGGACGAAGGTGTCGTGGGAGAGGCGGCCGAGGGCGACGCCGTCGCGGAGCGCCTTCAGCGCCCGGTCGCGCTCCGCGTCGGACAGCCGCGCGGGGTACGTGTGGAACTCGAAAGACGACGTCACGCTGGTGATTGTCGGACAGGGCGGGCGGGGTGTCCAGAAAACGGGGAAAGGGGCGCCTCGGCCGACCGGAACGATTCGGCGGCCCGGGTGTGACACAAGCGCGGCGGACACGCGGCAAAAGGGTGGATTCGAAAGCGAATTGATCTCAGGTGAAGCACCATGGACGAATTACGTCACGGTGAGCTGACAAGGGGGAACCGTCTGTGCGGTTCGAGGTGTGGGCACCGCAGGCCGACCGGGTGACGCTGCATTGCGCGGACACCACGCGCGCGTTGGAGCGCGATCCGGAACGGGCCGGCTGGTGGACGGGCGAGGCGGACGCGCAGCACGGGACGCGTTACGGCTTCGCGGTGGACGACGGCCCCGTACGGCCCGATCCCCGCTCGCGGCGCCAGCCCGACGGACCGGACGGGCTGAGCGCGGTGGTCGAGCACGACCGGTACGCATGGCGTGCGCCGTGGGCGGGGCGCCCGCTGCCCGGTGCGGTGCTGTACGAGCTCCACGTGGGGACGTACACGCCGCAGGGCACACTGGACGCGGCCGCCGAGCGGCTCGGCCATCTGGTGGAACTGGGCGTGACGCACGTCGAGTTGATGCCCCTGTGCCCGTTCCCCGGCCGGCACGGCTGGGGGTACGAGGGAGTCTCGCTGTGGGCCGTGCACGAGCCGTACGGCGGCCCGCAGGCGCTCAAGCGCTTTGTCGACACCGCGCACGGGCTGGGACTGGGCGTGGTCCTCGACGTCGTGCACAACCATCTCGGGCCGTCCGGCAACCACCTGCCCGCGTTCGGGCCGTACTTCACGGACACCCATCACACGCCCTGGGGCTCCGCGGTGAACCTGGACGCGCCCGGTTCGGACGAGGTGCGCGCGTTCCTCGTCGGCAGCGCTCTCGCCTGGCTGCGCGACTACCGGTTCGACGGGCTGCGGCTGGACGCGGTGCACGCGCTGCGGGACACGCGCGCGCTGCACTTCCTGGAGGAGCTGTCGACGGCGGTGGACGCGCTCTCCGGGGACCTCGGCCGGCCGCTCTTCCTGATCGGGGAATCGGACCTCAACGACCCGCGGCTCGTCACCTCCCGCGGGGAGGGCGGTCTCGGGCTGCACGCCCAGTGGAACGACGACTTCCACCACGCGCTGCACACCGCGCTGACCGGTGAGGCGCAGGGCTATTACGCGGACTTCGCACGGGACCCGTTCGCGGCGCTCGCGAAGACGCTGACCTCCGGCTTCTTCCACGACGGCACGTACTCCAGCTTCCGCGAACGGCACCACGGCCGCCCGCTGGACCGCACCCGTGTCTCGGCGCACCGCCTGCTCGGCTACTCCCAGACCCACGACCAGATCGGCAACCGCGCCCAGGGGGACCGGCTGTCGGCGTCCCTCTCCCCCGGGCTGCTGGCCTGCGCGGCCGCGCTGACGCTCACCGCGCCCTTCACCCCGATGCTCTTCATGGGCGAGGAGTGGGCCGCGGGCACACCGTGGCAGTTCTTCACCGACCACACCGATCCGGAACTGGCGGAGGCCGTGCGCAGGGGCAGGCGCCGCGAGTTCGCCGCGCACGGCTGGGCCGAGGAGGAGGTGCCCGACCCGCAGGACCCGGCGACCCGGGACCGCTCCTGCCTCGACTGGTCGGAGCCCGAGAAGGCCCTTCACGCGCGCGTGCTGGCCTGGTACCGGGAGCTGATCGCGCTGCGCCGCCGCCAGCACGACCTCTCGGACCCCGACCTCGCCGCGGTCAGGGTGGCCCAGGACCCCCGGGCCCGCTGGCTCGCCCTCAGGCGCGGGGACGTCCGGGTGGCGGTGAACCTCGGCAAGGAGCCCGCGGCGATCCCGCTCGGCCTGCGCCAGGCACGCGTGCTGGCGGAGTGGGAACCGGTGGAAGCGCCCGACACGGACGGAGTGTTGACCGTGCCCGGCGAATCGTGCGTGGTGCTGACCCAGGCCTGACCCCAGGGGGTTTCGTTCGGATCGGCCCGGGTCCGCGGTGTCCGGCACGGCACCTCGCCGCGTTGCCGGACCACCCGAGTACGCCCAGTACGCGAGTGATCCTCCGCCTTGCGACGCACCGCACCGGACACCGCTCTGATCCGACCTGACCCGAACGAAGCCCCCTAGGAGGCTTCGTCGGGATCGTCCCGCAGGTCGGTGACCCGTTCCAGCATGATCGCCTCCCAGGCGCGGCCCAGTCGGGTCCGCAGGAGCGGGACGGGGCTGCCGTCGCCGCCCCGCAGACGGTCGGCGAGACGGATCACCGTGTCGCAGCGCGCGAGCCACAGACCGCGCAGACAGGGGCGGGCGCCGTACCCGGCCAGGGTGGCGGCGCGGACGGCCGCCCCCGCGCCGACGGCGATCGCCAGCCCGCCGATGTCCTCGGCCGGGTCGCCGATCACCGCGTCGGTCCAGTCGAGGACGCCGCGCACCCGCCCGTCGGCGCTGACCACGAGGTGTTCGCCCTTGAGGGCGTGGTGCACGAGGAACGCGGCTCCGGGCTGGGCGGCGAGCTGGGCGGCGCCCGGTGCGGTGAGCTGGGCGAGCCGGGCCGGGTCGAACTCCTCGGCGGCGGCGAGCTGCTCGGCGGCACCGGTGGCGGCCTCGCGCAGCGCCTCCAGGGAGCGCGGGGCGACGCGGGGCACGCCGAGCGTCTCGGCCTGCCGTACGGGCACCTCGCGCAGACCCGTGAGCAGGCCCGCCAGATCGGCCTCGCCGACGGCCGAGACGTCCTGGACCTCGCCCGAACCGCCGGCGAGCCGGGTGTCCAGGGTGCAGCCGAGTCCGCTCGCCCATTCGCCGTGGGCGACGCTCACCGGGACCGCGACGCCGACGTGCGGCCGGATCAGGTCGCGCAGCCGCAGTTCGCGGCGCTGACGCGCGGCCGCGTCACGGTCCCGGGCGAGCCGCAGCACATGGCGCCGGCCCACCCACCAGCTGGAGTGTTCACCGCCCTCGGCGACCGGGCGCACGTCGGGGCCGGCTCCCTCCGCCGTGCCGCCGGCGAGCAGCGAACGGACCAGTTCGCGGACGGTGTCCTCGGTCGGTGTCGGTGCCTGGGTCATGGTCGCGCCCTTGTCGTTCGGGGGCGTGGGCGGGGCTTCTGCCGCACGGTCGGTGGGTGCAGGTCAGTCGACGATCACCATCTCGCGGGAGGTGGTGTTCAGGCGCCGCCCGCCGTCCTCCGTGACCGTGACGATGTCCTCGATGCGGACCCCGAAACGGCCCGGCAGGTAGATGCCGGGCTCCACGGAGAAGCACATGCCGGGGACGAGGGGCTGCTCCTCGCCCTCGATCATGTACGGCGGTTCGTGGGTGGTGACACCGATGCCGTGTCCGGTGCGGTGGATGAACCGGTCGCCGTATCCGGCCTCGGTGATGACCGCCCGGGCCGCGCGGTCGACGTCCTGGCAGGCGGCGCCCGGCCGCACCGCGCGGAAGCCCGCCTCCTGGGCCGCGCGCACGACGTCGTGCACGGTGCGCTCCTCGGCGTCGGGCTCGCCCACGTGGACGGTGCGGGAGGTGTCGGAGCCGTAGCCGTGCTTGAGGCCGCCGAAGTCGAGGACGACCATGTCGCCGTGCTCGATGACGCGGTCGTCGGCCTCGTGGTGCGGATTCGCTCCGTTCGGGCCGGAGGCGACGATGGTGAAGTCGACCTGGGAGTGTCCGAACCGGCGCAGCAGATCGGCGAGGTCGGCGGCCACGTCGGTCTCGCGGCGGCCGGAGAAGCGGACCTTGCGGATCTCGTCGAAGGCCTCGTCCGCCGCGGCGCCCGCCGCGGCCAGCCGCTCCAGTTCGGCGGCGTCCTTGACGGCGCGCAGCATCGGCAGGGCCTTGGTGAGGGCCTGGTAGCGGGTGCCGGGCAGGTGCTGCTGGAGTCCGAGCAGGTGCAGGGCCCAGCCGTTGTCGCTGACTCCGAAGCGGCCCTCGTGGCCGAGGAGCGGCGCGGTCGCCTCGTAGGGGTCCTTGCCGTCGGTCCAGTCGCGCAGCGTCAGGGCGGGCGCGCCGGGTGCCTTGGCGGCGTCGGGCGCCTCCAGGGTGGGCACGACCAGGACCGGGTCCTGTCCGGGCCGCAGCACGAGGAGGGTGAGCCGCTCGGTCTCCACCGGCCGGTAGCCGGTCAGCCACACCAGGTCGGGACCCGGCGCGACCAGCACGCCGTCGAGCCCGGCGTCCGCGGCGGCCTCGGCCGCACGCCGCATCCGGGCCTCGTAGTCACCGGCCGCGAAGGGCGCGGGTGTGGCGGTCATGCGTGCCTCCAACCGTCCGGGGTCCCCCAGGGGGCTACGGGCAGCATCCTGCCCCTCCGGTGGGGCGTGCGCGAGCCGATTGCGGTGCCTTTGTGTCAGCTCTCCAGGGCGAGGCGGGCACCCAGGAGGAGCAGGACGCCGCCCGAGACCTGTTCCAGACGCCGCCGCACGCCGGTCCGGGACAGCACGGCCTTCATCCGTCCGACGAACCACACGTACAGGCCGTAGTAGCCGACCTCGTAGACCGCCCAGAGCGCGGCGAGGCCGACCATGGTGGGCAGGTGCGGGGCCCCTTCGGGCACGAACTGCGGCAGGAAGGACATCGCGAAGACGGCCGCCTTGGGGTTGGCGAGGTTGAGCAGCAGTCCGCCCCGGTAGGAAGCCCAGCCGCTCTGCTCCGTGCCCTCCCAGCCTGCGCTGTCCGGGGCGTCCTTGGAGCGGCGCGCCTGCCGCAGCGTCTGGACGCCGAAGCCGACGAGGACGACGGCGCCGACGACGCGCATGACCCCGTACGCCACCTCGGAGGCGGCGAGGAGCGCGGAGAGGCCGAAGGCGGCGACGACGCCCCAGACGAACACCCCCGTCTCGTTGCCGAGGACGGTCAGGAAACCGGACCGCCGGCTGCGCAGCGACTGCTTGATGATCAGCACGGTGCTGGGTCCGGGGGACGCCGCGATCAGCGTGCAGGCGCCGAGGAAGGCGAGAAGGGTGCTCAGCATGCGGCCATGGTGACGCAGCGTCCGCGGGGCGGCCAGCACTTTTCCGCGCGAACCCAAGGGCTGTCCCGGCCTTCTTCTAACGGCCGGGCATTGCCTTGCCATTAGCAGTAATGCTTAGATGCCGTTGTTCCATTAAAAGAACTCGGGGCTTCGAGGCCTCGGCGACGGGGACGGGGGACGGGGGACGGCATGTTCGTGCTGGCGCACATCAGCGACCTTCACTTGGACGGGACCGAGCGGGCGACGGAGCGGGCCGAGCGGGTGCGCGACCGGCTGTGGGGGCTCGCGGGGCGGGTGGACGCGCTCCTGGTGACGGGGGACATCGCGGACCACGGCGCGGAGGCGGAGTACGAGGAGGCGGCCCGTCTGCTGGGACTGCGCGAACCGGGCACGGCCCCGTTCCCGGTCCTCACCTGCCCGGGCAACCACGACAGCCGCGCGCCCTACCGCAAGGCCCTGCTCGGCGGGCCCGCCGGTGACGGCCCGGTCAACAGCCTCCACGTCTTCGACGACGCGGCCGTGCTCATGTGCGACTCCAGCATCCCGGGCCGGGACGAGGGCGAGTTCGACGAGGAGACGTACGCCTGGATCGAGGCGACGCTCGACGACCTGGACGGCGGCCTGCCCGCACTCCTCGCCTTCCACCACCCGCCGGTCGCCCTGCACCACCCGCTGCCGGACGCCTACCGGCTGCGCGAGCCGGGCGCCCTCGCCGGGCTGCTGGACCGCAGGCCCGAGATCGCCGGACTGATCACCGGGCACGCGCACACGCCGGCCGCCACCACGTTCGCGGGACGGCCGCTCGTCGTCGGCCCCGGTGTGACCTGGACGCTGCGGCTGCCCTGGGAGGGCGAGGGGGCCGCGGACCGGGACGCCCCGCCCGGCTTCGCGTTTCATGTGCTGGACGACGAAGGGCGGTTGACGAGCCACTTCAGGGTCGCCTGAGCCGGGGCCGGGATCAGGTCACGACGCCCGGGACCGTGGACAGTCGGCTTCGCGACCCGTTCGCGTGACGGACGGAGAGGGTGACGGACGTGCCCGGGCGCGCGGCGGCGACCGCGCGCGCGAGGTCCGCCGCCGAACCGACCCTGCTCTCCCCGAGGGCGAGCAGGACGTCACCGCGCACCAGGCCCGCGGTGTACCCCGGCCCGGGGACGTGGACGGCGACGACGAGCGCGCCCCCGCCCTTCGGGGCGTCGACGGCCTCGACGCCCAGCGTGGCCCGCGCCGACTCCGTCGCCGGAGCCGTCCCACTGCCCGCCGACGCCGACTTGGAACCGCCGGGGGCAGCCGGACCGGAGGCGCGCCCGGAGGCGCCCGGCGGCACGGACGGCCCGGGTCCCGCCGCCCCGCCCGCCTTCTGCTGGAGGGCCGCCAGTTTGCTCATGCCGATCACCGTGGCACCCACGGTGCCGAGCCCGACCCCCGACAGGACCAGCACCACGCCGACGAACAGGCTGAACAGCAGCGTCATCAGACGCCTGCCGCGACGTCGGGCGGCATGCGGTCGCCGGCCGCCGCCGGACGGGCGGACACCGTCCGGCTCCTGACCGGGCATCGGCTTGGGACGCAACGCGGTCTGTTCCATGGATCGCCTCCGGCAGCTGTTCTACGGACCGCCTCCGGCTCTTGCTCTACCCTGCGCTCCGGCGCGCGACGATTCACTAACGAGTGAGACTTTCAGGACCGTTCGAGAAGTTTGTCCACCATCGCGGCCGCCGCGCCCCGCGGCGATCCGGCGTGCACCAGCTCCGTGCGGTGCACGAGCCGGGGAGCCACCAGCGGCACGGCCGCCGTGCCGGGCACGCCGACGGCCGCCGTACGCGGCAGCAGGACCAGGCCGTGCCCCGCCGCGGCCAGAGCGGTGAGGGCACGCAGGTCGGTGCCCTCGTAGCGCAGGGCCGGGCGGAAGCCCGCACCGCCGTGCGCGGCGCGCAGGTGGGCCAACGGCAGGCCCGCGCCGGGAGCGTCCAGCCAGCGGGCGTCGACCAGGTCGCCCAGCCGCAGCCCCGCGCGCCGGGCCAGTGGATGCGAGGCGGGCAGCAGGACGCAGACCGGCTCCTCGCCCGCACCGTGGATCGTCAGCGGCGCCACGTCCGGCAGCCGCAGGGGGTCGCTGGGCGCGGCGAGTCCGCCGACGAGCCCCAGGTCCGCGCCGCCGGTGGCGACGGCCGCCGGGACCTCGTCGCGGGCCAGCACCCTGAGCGTCACACCCGCGGCGGGCAGCGCCGCGACGACACGGGGTCCGAGTGCGGTCGGCGCCACGGCGAGCGTCAGACCGTGCGCGGGCGCTGCCGCCATCCGTGCGACGTCGGCCCGGGCGGCGTCCAGACGCAGCAGCAGCGGGCCCGCGTGTTCGAGGAGCCGCTCGCCCGCCGCGGTCGGCGCGACGGGCCGCCGGGTGAGCAGCGGCGCACCCAGGTCCTGCTCCAGCGCCGCGATGTGCTGGGACACCGCGGACTGGGTGTAACCGAGCTCGCGGGCGGCCTCCGAGAAGGACGCGAGCCGCGCCACGGTGACGTACGTACGCAGGAGATGCGGATCCATGCCGCCAAGGATGGCGCACCGTATCAGCGTTGCTTATCGAGGGTGCAGAAATCATCGTTGGACGTGAACTCGACGGCGCGCCGAGGATGAACCGCATGACCACGAACAGCAGCACGGCCACGCACGGCCTGGTGAGAAGCCCCATGACCACGAACGGTCCGGCCACGCGCGACTCGGACACCGCGCACGCGGCTGCGCACAGGCCGACCGCGAACGCCCCGGCCACGAACGCCCCGGCCACGAACGGCGGCAGCACGGCCGGCCCGGCACGCGGCGCCCGGATCGCCCTCGTCGGGGACCGCTCCCCCACCGTCGTCTCGCACACCCGCGTCCCGCTCCTGCTCGACGCGCTCGCGCACCGCGACCGGATCGTCCTGGACGCCTACTGGATCCCCTCCGAGGACGCCGAGGACGCGACGGCCGTACACGGATTCGACGCCGTGTGGGTGCTTCCCGGGAGCCCCTACCGCAGCGAGGCGGGCGTGCTCACGGCGATCCGGACGGCTCGCGAGGAGGGCATCCCGTTCCTCGGCACGTGCGGCGGTTTCCAGCACGCCCTCCTGGAGTACGCCCGCGACGTCTGCGGCCTCACCCGGGTCGCGCACGCCGAGAACGACCCCGGCGCGGACGACTTCCTGATCGAACCGCTCGCGTGCTCGCTCGTGGGGCACGAGGCCGCCGTCACCGTCGAGCCGGGCTCGCTCGCGCAGTCGCTGATCGGGGCGGAGCGGACGGTCGAACGGTACTTCTGCTCGTACGGCCCCTCACGCCATCTCGACACCCTGCGCGCGCGGGGGCTGCGCTTCAGCGGGCACGACCAGGACGGCCAGGTCCGGATCGCCGAACTCCCCGGCCATCCCTTCTTCCTGGCCACCCTGTTCCAGCCGGAGCTGTCCGGGGACGGTTCTCGCCCGCACCCGCTGATCAGGGCGCTCGCGCGGGCCGCGGTGGAGCACGCCGCACGCGTACGTGCCGAGTGACGGTGCCCGGCCGTATGAGGGTGAGCGCCGTCATGAGGATGAGCGCTGTGTGACGGTACGCGCCGTGTGACGGTGCGCGCCCGTGTGTCCGTGCCCCGCCGTGCGACGGCACGCGGCACGCGGCGCTGCGTGCCGATGCCGCACACCGGTCAAGTCCCCCTGTCAGTGGCAGCTGTTACTTTCTGTGACATGACCGACGACGCCCTGCGCCTGCTCCGGCAGGACCCTCACCTGGCCGGCCTGGCCGCGTTCCCCGTCGACTTCGACCTGAGCCGCGCGGCCCACGGTCATGTCGAGCCGGTCCGTCTCGCCTCGGGCGGCCCCCTGGAGGTGGTGGCCGGGGACGACACCGGTGGCACCTTCTTCCTGTGCGCGGACGGCTCGATGCTGTACGCGGACTCGGAAGGCGGCTCGGGCATCGTGGGGTCGAGCGCCGACGAGGCACTGGAGATATTCGTCGGCCTGCCCGGCTGGCACGACCATCTCGGACTGTCGCCGCAGGACGGCGCGGAGAAGATCCTGGCCGCGGTCGCGGAGACCGAGGACGATCTCCGCGAGTGCTACGGCTTCGACGACGAGCGCACCGAACTGCGCGCCGCTCTGGGCTTCCCCGAGCGTTCCCCGGTCGAGCTCGTCGGCATGCTGCACGCGGCACTGCGGCGCACCGAGCCCGACTTCGTGCTGATCCACGGGGAGGAACTCCTCGCCTACCGCCTCCTGGACGAGTTGCCCGGCCCACCCCTGTGGGAGGCCGTTCTCGCCCGCGGGCACGCCGATCTGGCCGGGCTGCGGGCGGGCGAGCGGAGGGTCGAGGACGCGCTGGCCGAGGATCCGGTACGGCGTCGGGTCGCGCTGCGCGCCGCGCAGTTCGACCGCGCGGACGGTGACATCGGACTGCTCCGCCGACTGCTCCGGCACGAGGCACGGACCTCGATGACGGACGAACTGCGGCTGGCCGCCGTGCTGGTGGGTCTGCGCGGAGACCCCGCGGACCTGCCCCTGCTCCACGAGGTCCGGGACACCGACTTCGACACCCGGTGCGGGCTCGGCGGGATTCCCGGACCGGACGCGGACGGCGCCGGCCTGCGCTCGTGGGCGCGGGACCTCGACGACTCCCTGTTCGGCACGGACCCCGCCGACGAACCACTGCTCACCTGGACCGAACTGGCCCTGGACCAGGGCCTGACGGAGCTCGCCCGGGTGGCGCTGATCCGGCGGCTGGACGAGATCGAGATGAACCAGAGCATGCTGCGGCGGCCGGACGCCCCGACACGCCTCGACCCGTCCCCGCTCGGCTCGCTCGCCCGGGAGTTCGAGCGGCTCGGCGACCTCCCCCAGGCGCTGCGCGCCCAGCGTCTGTACGCGCGGCTCCAGGAGCGGGCGTGGGACCAGGTCTCGGCCCGGCTGACCCAGGCCCGGCTGGAGCGGGAGGCGGCGCGTCTCGACAGAGCCGTGAGCACCCTCGGGATTCTCCGGAAGATCCTTGCGGCTCCGGGCGACGACTCGCTGCCGCACTGGCAGGGCGTCAACCTCGGCCGGTTCATCGCCGAGGAGCACTATGCCCTCGCCCATGCCCTGGCCGACGCGGATCTTCCGAAGGAGGCCCGCGAGGTTCTCGCGGCCGGCGACGCGATACGCGACGGGCTCTCGCCCGTCGGCGCCGCGGCCGTGCGGCAGGCGGCCGAGGAGGCGGCACGCAGGACGACCGGCCGGACCCGACCCGGCCCGCACGCGTGAACGCGCCCCGGGCCCGCCGCCCCAGGGGCGCGAGGAACCGGGCACTTGGCCACACCCGGCCCGCACGGGCGAGCGCAGGTCAAGACCGCCCGACCGGGAGGACAGCGGATGCGGGGCGACCGCGGGCCGGGGGCTGGTCGCGCAGTTCCCCGCGCCCCTGGGTCGGGCGGTACCGGCCGGTGCTCGCCCGTGCGGGGCGGCTACCGCCGGGCGCGCAGTTCCCCGCGCCCCCAGCCGGTGCCCGCCCCGTGCCGGCACTCCGGCAGCGAACCGGGGTCGCCACCCAAGCTCCCGCCGGAGCAGTCCGGCATGGGCGGTCTCAGCCGACGGGGAGCGCCGGAGCGGGCGGCCGGTCCGGGAGGAAGCCGTGAGCACGGCGCGCCAGGTACTCGGCCTTGTAGCGGTCGACGCTCCGGTGCCAGTTCAGGATGCCGGCCATCCAGTTCTGCAGGTCGGCGACATAGCCCGCCATGATCTCGCGCGCTTCCTCCGACAGACCGAAGTCCTCGTACAGGACGGGCAGTTCGTGCGCGGCGACGTGCTCGAACTGTCGCATGCGCTGATTCAGCAGATCACCCACCACGCCGAGCGCGGTCGGGTAGTCGCAGCCGAAGAAGTTCTGCACGACGAGGACGGCGTTGTGGATCTCGCCCTCGTACTCGATCTCCTTCTGGTACGAGAAGACGTCGTTCACCAGGCAGGCGTAGTCGACGGCCGAGTTCTCCAGGGAGCGGACGGGTCCGCTGCGGTACACCTCCGGCGGGACGGCGGGGCCGTGGCCCATCCGGCACAGGCTCAGGGTGAGGTCGGAGCCGAAGGTGGCGCGCCGCATCTCCAGGTAGTCGATCGGGTCCGGGACGCGGTGCTGGATCTGGTTGGACAGCTCCCACAGCCAGCTCGCCGTCATGACGTCCACCGCGTCCTTCAGGCTCCGCCGCGCTTCGGGAGTCATCCCGTCCGTGGTGCGTGCCCACAGGTCGATGAGGCCCTGCTCCAGGCCGTTGACCGGGAGGGGCACCTCCTCACCGGCCAGGGGCATGCAGGCGGACAGACGCTCGGTGGTCGCGCGCCCGGCGGCCAGGTCGCGGCGGTGTCCGAAGACGAGCGGGTAGTAGTCGTCGCCGTACGTGCCCCAGGCGAGCCACTGTGAGCTGAGGTCGAGGGCCTCGGCGGTCGCGTCCGGGTCCAGCCCCGCCGCGCACAGCGGGAGGTCGGCGGCGGCGAGCCGGTCCTCGTCCCAGACGCCCTCGTCCAGCATGCCCATGCGGTGCATCCACGGGGTCAGCCGGCCGCGAGCGGCGTCGAGGTGCGGGCTGAGCTCGACCTCGAACGGCATGGCGAAGTCGGGCAGCAGCGACGGGCCCACACGCTGGTGCGGGAGGTGGGAGTAGGCGCGCAGGCGTTCCGCGGCCACGGCGGCCAGGAGCGCGCCGACGTCGGCGGCGGAGGTGCCGGGGCCGGTCGGCGCCTGCCAGGGCGCCGCGGACGTCGCGCCCTCGTTCATGTAGCGGCTGGAGCGCATGTGCCATTCGTGGCCGCCGGACTGCCAGTCCTGCAGGCCCTTGGTGTACGCGGCCACCGCCGCGACCTCGCCCGGGGTGAGCCCCTTCTCCAGGGCGAGCGCGGGCACTTCGGTGAGGGCGGTGTGCTCGAACTGATGGAGCCGGGAGGTCAGGATGTCGTTGACGGTCTCGGCGGCCTCCTGGGTGGTGCAGCCGAAGAACGTCTCCAACACGAGGACGCCGTTGCTGAGTTCGCCCTCGTCCTCGACCTCCCGCTGGTAGGAGAACAGGTCGTTGCGCAGGTGCACGGCGTCGGAGAACGTCTCCATCAGCACCCGGAGCGGCCGCGTCCGCGAGACGGCCGCCGGGACCTCGGCGGTGGCGTACTCCACGAGCCCCGCCGACCAGGGCGCACCGCCCACCTTGCGGCGCATCTCGATGTACTCGACGGGGTTGGAGACCCGCCCTTCGTTGATGTTGGACAGCTCCCACATCGACTCGTTCAGCAGGTGCTCGGTGGCGACGGCGAAGCGGCGGCGCCAGTCGGCCGACATCGACGGCACCGTGCGCGCCCACAGGTCGGCGAGCCCGGCCTCGACCGGGTTCTGCGGTTCCGGCACGGGCGTCGACAGGTCCAGGGGCATGAACAGCGGCAGGCGGTCCAGGTGGGCCTTGCCCGCCGCGCGGTCCTGGGTGCGCTTGAACATGTCCAGGAAGTGGTCGTCGAAGAAGAACACCCACACGTACCAGTCGGTGATCAGGGACAGCGCGGGCCCGTCGCAGTCGGGGTGCGTGTACGCGCACAGCAGCCCGTAGTCGTGGGCGTCGAGGTCGGACTGCTCCCAGATGCCCGAGCCCTCCAGCATGCCCATGTCCCGCGCCCACCCGACCGAGTGGGCACGTGCCTCGTCGAGGTGCGGGTTGAGCCGCGCGGGATACGGCATGTAGAAGTGCGGGAGTCGGAACGGCTGCGTCATGGCCGGGCCCTACCCATGGCCTCCGGGCGACACCCGCGGGCCCGGACATGATCACACCATCGCGTGAATCCCCTGGGTGGCGGCCCCTCCGCCTCCCGGATCTGCACCGCGGCATGGCCGGCGAGCCCCTTGCCGCCGCCGGACCGGGCCGGTCACCGTGGTCGTATGACGTCCACACCACGGGCCCCGCGGGACACGGCGGAGGCATCGGATGCGCCGGTGACGCCCCACCTGCCCGACCCGCCCGATGTCTTCGACCCCCGGCAGTACGCCGACGGGGTCCCGCACGCCGCGTACCGTGCGCTGCGCGATCACGTTCCCGTCGCCTGGCAGGAGGAGCGCGAGGTGCTCGGCTGGCCGGCGGGACCCGGGTTCTGGGCGGTCACCCGGCACGCGGACGTGGTGCGGGTGCTCAAGGACTCGGCGACGTACTCCTCGTGTCTCGGGGCGACCCAGATCCGCGATCCGGCCCCCGGTGACCTGCCGTTCATCCGGCGCATGATGCTCAATCAGGACCCGCCGGACCACGGCCGGCTGAGGCGGCTGGTGAGCCGGGCGTTCACTCCGCGCCGCGTCGCGCAGTTCGAGGCGGTGGCCCGCGAGCGGGCCCGTGCGCTGCTCGGGCGGGCGGTCGAGGAGGCCCGCGCGGGCGACGGCACGTGCGATCTCGTCGGTGCGGTCACCGACGACTACGCTCTGCTGAATCTGTCGGACCTGCTCGGCGTGCCGGTGCGCGACCGGGGCCTGCTGCTGGACTGGACGCGGCGGGTCATCGGCTACCAGGACCCGGACGAGGCGGGCCCGACGACGGTCGGCACAGACGGGAAGCCGGTCGATCCGCGTTCCCCGGCGATGCTGCGGGACATGTTCGAGTACGCCCACCAGTTGGCCGTGCTCAAGAAGAACCACCCCGCCGACGATGTGATGACCACGCTCGCGGCCGACCCCGAACTCGCCCCCGAGGAACTGGAGATGTTCTTCTTCCTGCTCACCGTCGCGGGCAACGACACCGTGCGGGGCGCGGCGCCGGGGGGCCTGCTGGCCCTGGCGGAGCACCCGGACGCGTACGCGGCACTGCGCGCGGGGCGGGTCGGACTGCACACGGCCGTCGACGAGTTGCTGCGCTGGCATCCGCCGGTGCTCACCTTCCGCCGCACGGCGGCCGTGGACACCGAGCTGGCCGGTCGGCGTCTGCGGGCCGGCGACAAGGTCGTCGTCTTCCACGCCTCGGCCAACCGTGACGAGCGTGTCTTCGCCGACCCGCACCGGCTGGACCTCGGCCGGGCACCGAACCCGCACGTCTCCTTCGGCGACGGCCCGCACGTCTGTCTGGGCGCCCACTTCGCCCGGCTGCAGCTACGGGTGCTGTACGAGGAGACGCTCCGCGCGGCGCCCGCGCTGGGCATCGCAGGACCTTCCCGGCGTCTCGTCTCGAACTTCATCAACGGACTCAAGTCGCTTCCCCTGCGCCTGATCTGACCCCGCGTCCGGGGACACCCGAGGAAGGTCCGCGCTCAGGACCTGACCTGGATCAGCGCGTGCGTGCCGCCGGTGCGCCAGCGCTGCTCCTCGGCGGCCACGAGCGCGGCCTCGGTGCGGGCGTCGAGCCCGACGACCACATCGGACTTGAGGGTGCGCAGTGCGGCCACCGCGCCGGGGAAATCAGCCGTCGCCACCGCGAAGGGCGTGGTCGCGGGGTAGAGCCGGTCACCGATGAGACGGCGGTAGTTGAGGTCGCCCTTCAGGACGGTCACGTCGGCCGCGGCGAACTCACGGCGGAGGTCGTCGGGCAGGTCGGCGTAGGGCAGCGGGGCGCAGAAGAAGGGGTGGGCCCGGACCGTGAGGCGGCCGTCGGCCGCTGCCGCCCAGAGCCGTCGGCCGGCCTCGCCGGCCGCTCCCTTCGCGTCGACGAGGCGGCGCAGTGCGTCGACGGTGTCCGCGGTCGTGGCGTCGGAGACGTAGTACGGGTACGGCTTGACGTGCAGGATTGCCCGTGTGATGCGGCCGTGGTGCAGGAGGTGGTCGACGAGGAGCAGGTCGGGGATGAGCTCGCGGCCCGCGTTGTCCGCGACCAGGCAGAGGGTGCCGCCGTGGAGCAGGGAGCGCAGCGCGTCGCCGTCGTCCGCGACGAGCCGGGACACCGTCGGCGTCTCTCCCGAGGCGGCGCCCAGGCGGAAGCCGAGGTCGGCCCGGTTGCCCCACAGCGAGCCGTGCAGCAGGGCCACTTCCTGTTCCTCGGCCGGCCGCGGGGCGAGTTCGTCGAGCGCGGCGAGTTCCTCGTCGGCCTCCGCGGTGTCGAGTTCCGCGAGCTTGAAGGGCCGGAACGGGTCGATGCCCTGCCAGGGGCCCGGCGCGAAGTATCCGACGGCTTCCAGGAGCCGGCGGTAGAAGTAGCTCTCGGACCACAGGAACGGCACGTCGAACCAGGACCGGCCGATCCGGTCCCGGCCCCATTCCAGCCATTGGCCCCGGTCCGCGGCCTCGGGGCCGAGGGGTTCGACGACGCCCTCGGTGCAGTCGGCGAGCAGGGTGTCGAGGGCACGGTGCTGTTCGGGACCGTACGGGAAGGCGCCCCGCACCTGGCGGATCAGCGCGGGGTGCCGCTCGGCCAGCACGCTCCAGGGGAACGATCCCACGACGTCGCTGACGACCATGGGCGGGGCGGACTCGGCGGGCTGGCCGGAGGGTGCGGGCTCGGCGGGTACGGGCATGCCGCTCACCGTACCGGCCGGACCGAAGGGGCCGGCCGACACGCGAGCGCGTCGGCCGGCCCCTCCCCCCGTGGAGATCAGCAGCGTGACCTGGGTCAGAAGGTCAGCTTCCAGCTGTTGATCGTGCCGGTGTCCTGGGCGGCCACGTCCTGGACGCGGAGTTTCCAGGTGCCGTCGGCCGCCTCGCCGGAGGCGTCGACGGTGAACGTCGCGCTGACGTCGTCCGCGGAGTCCGAGCTGCTGGAGGACTTCAGCCGGTACGTCGAGCCGTCCGGGGCGACGAGGTCGATCACCAGGTCGCCGCGGTAGGTGTGGGTGATGTCCACGCCCACCTTGAGGGCGGCGGGCGCGTTGCCGCCGCGCCCGCTGACGGTGATCGGCGACGCGACGGCTGAGCCCGCGTCCGGGATCGCCACCGGGCCGGCGCTCGTGAAGGTCGTGCCGCCGGTCGAACCGCCTCCGGCCACGGCCTGAACGGTTTTGGCGGCGTCCGCGAGACCGGCGCCGCAGCCGCCCGAGCAGGTGCCGGGCAGGGCACGCGCGTTGGCCTTGACGGCCGTCTCGATCTGCGCCGGGGTGAGGGCCGGGGCGGCCGACTTCATGAGCGCGACCAGGCCGACGATGTGCGGGGTGGCCATGCTGGTGCCCTGGTAGTACGCGTACGACTCCGTGGACGGCGTCTTGGTGCCGGAGTTGAGCGTCGACAGGATGCCGTTGGCGGTGCCGGTGCTCATCTCGCCGCCCGGGGCCGCGATGTCCACGACGGAGCCGTAGTTGGAGTACGAGGCGCGGGAGCCGGTGCGGCCGGTGGCGGCGACGGTGATGACGTTGCTGCAGCTCGCCGGGGAGTACTTGGAGGCGTTGTCGTTGTCGTTGCCCGCGGCCACGACGACGGTCGTCCCGCGGCTCACGGCGGCGTTGATGGCGCTCTGGGTGGCGGAGGTGCAGGCACCCGGGCCACCAAGGCTCATGTTGATGACCTTGGCGACGTTGCCGTTGGCCGGGACACCGGACACCGTGCCGCCGGAGGCCCAGGTGATGGCGTCGATGATGTCGGAGTCGTAGCCGCCGCACTTGCCGAGCACGCGCAGCGGGGAGACCTTCGCGTGGTAGGCGACGCCCGCGATGCCCTTGCCGTTGCCGGTGACGGCGGCGATGGTGCCCGCGACATGCGTGCCGTGCCAGGAGGAACCGCTGGAGCCGGTGCCCGCACCGCACTCGTCCGTCGCGTACCAGTCGCCCGGGTCGGCCGGGTTGCTGTCGCGGCCGTCGCCGTCGACGGACACCGCCGGGTCGGAGATGAAGTCGTAGCCGCCGACGATGTTCGCGGCGACGTCGGAGTGGGCGACGTAGCCGGTGTCGATGACGGCCACGGTCACACCGCTGCCGGTGGACGTGGTCCAGGCGCCGGGGACCCGCATGCCCGCGGTGGCCTCGAAGAGGTCCCACTGCTTGGCGTACTCGGTGTCGTTCGGGTCGGCCTGGGGCTTGTTGAGGCGGTCCGGCACCACGTACGCGACCTGCGGGTCGGCCCGGTACTGGGCGATGACGTCGGCGACGTCCGCCTTGTCCGGCTCGGCGCCGATGTCCACGAGGGCCGCCCCGGTGCCCAGGCGGCGCCGGAAGTCGAGGTCCTCCCCCGCCTTCCTGCCCTTCGCCGTGGCGTCGGCGTCCGCGGCCTTGTCCGAAGTCGCCTCCGCGGCACCGGACTTGTACCCGACGATCAGGCGCTCGGCCGGAGCGGCGGCGGGTGCGGCGGGCGTGGACTCGGCCGCGACGGTGGTGGACCGCGGGGAGGGGGTCTGGGCGGCGGCGACCGTGCTCGTCGTCGCGGCCAGCAGCGCCGCGGATATCGCGGCGACGGACACCAGTTTCCGGCCGGTGCCGCGGGGCGCCTCGCGGGAGGCGTCGGGTGAGGGGGAGGGACGCAAGGGCTTGCCTTTCGTGGCCGGCTCCGGAGGGTGTGGGGGTACCGCGGAGCAGCGGTCGATTCGCTTCGTCGTCGAAGCGGCGGGGGGTGCGGATCCGGAAAGCGGCGCGGTGGCCGGCCATGCGCGAGCGACCCTGCGAGGGGTTTCCTGTGGGGCGGCTGTGCCCGAACGATAGGCAAGTGGAAGGTGAGGGGGATACAGGGGAAACCCTCGATGTGACCGGTAATCGACCCTCGATCCAGTGCCGTTGGCCGGGAAGGGTACGTTTCGCGCCCCTCGCACCGCTGAACGCACGGCTCCGCGGTCCCGTACTTCACGGTGCCCCGGGTGAGGAGTGCCCTCCGCACGCCCCGCACGGTGGCCGGACCGCTTCGCCGACGTATCGAGGAGACCCCCGGATGACCGCCCACCGCACCGCCGTCGCGGCCGCTGTCGCCGTGACGGCTCCGCTGTTCCTCGCCACCTGGGCCGCGGGGCCCGCCCAGGCGCACGGCGCGCCGACGTCCCCGGTCAGCCGGGTGGTCGCCTGCTCCCCCGAGGGCGGGAGCATGACGCGGACCGCGGCCTGCAAGGCGGCGATCGCCGCGAACGGGGCGCCCTTCACCGCGTGGGACAACCTCCGGGTGGCCGGTGTCGGCGGCCGGGACCGGCAGGTGATCCCCGACGGGAAGCTGTGCAGTGGCGGCCTGCCCGCCTACAAGGGCCTCGACCTCGCCCGCTCGGACTGGCCGGCGACCCGGCTGACCACCGGCGCGAACCTCACCCTCAGCTACAGCTCGACGATCCCGCACACCGGGACGTTCAAGCTGTACCTCTCGAAGCCGGGCTACGACCCGTCCCGGCCGCTGAGGTGGTCCGACCTGCCCGAGAGGCCGTTCGCCACCGCCACCGACCCCGCTCTGGTCGACGGCGCGTACCGCATCACGGCGAAGCTGCCGTCCGACCGGACCGGGCGGCACATGCTGTACACGATCTGGCAGAACTCCAGCACGACGGACACCTATTACTCGTGCTCGGACGTGGTGCTGTCCGGCGGCCGCACGACGCCGGCGCCGACGAAGAAGCCCGCCGCCGGCGCGGGCGGCACGAGCGCGGACAAGAGCGGGCGGACCGGTGCGCCGGCGAAACGGTCGCCCGCTCCGTCGCGGACGGCCGCCTCGCCGGCACCGGCGTCCGGTTCGCCGACCCTGGTGACCACGTCACCGGCCGGCGCGGCCGGTCCGGATCACCTCCAGCCCGCCGCCGACAGCACGTCGGACCACAGTGCCGCGCTCCCCCTGGCAGCCGGGGGAGCCGCGGCGCTGCTGCTCACCGCGGGCGTCGCCGTCACGCTGCGGCGCCGCCGCTGAGCGCTCGGCGGGCCGTCAGTTCACGTGGACCGTCGGGCCGCCCGCCTGGCTGGTGTCCGACACGGGTGCGTACTTGGCGGTGAACCAGCCGCCGGCGAAGCACAGGGACGAGCCGGAGAACTTGGTGAACTGCTGGTTGGTGAAGGCGATGCTGTTGTCGGTGTTGCTCGCCGTACCGGACAGGCCGGCCGCCCGGTAGACGCAGGTCACGGTGCCGAGCAGGGTGCGCAGCTTGACCGTGGTCTGGATGCTGGAACCGGCGGCGGGCGCCACGGCGACGGTGCCGTCCGAGGAGACGGTGGTGCTGTAGGGCAGGTTGTCGACCGTGATGCCGGTGACGCCGAGCACCCCGACGACGTTGCTGGTGCAGCTCGCGCTGTCGAAGGTGTGCCCGGTGAGCGACTCGGTCGCGGTGCCGGGGGCCGCCGGGTTGTCGGTGACGGTGGCGGTGAAGGTCGACGAGGAGCAGGAGACCCCGCTCGTGCCGGTGCTGCTGGAGTAGAGCGTGGCCGCGGTGCCGCTCGCCAGGGACGCGTTGAGGACGTCACCGGCGGCGACCGGGGTTCCGCCCGCGCTGCCGGTGGTGAGCACCGGGGCGTCGGCCGCCGACGAGGGGACGGTCGCCGACACCGAGAGGGCGGCGACGACTCCGGCGACGGCGAGGAGCGATCGAGTGCGCATGGGGGGTGCCTCTTCTCCTGATTGGGGGGTGTGGGTGCCTGACCGCGCACGGGGGCGCGGGGGTGCGGGGTGCGGTGTCGAGCCGACGCGCCCGCGGCACGGCGGCGCGGGGCGACACGGGGTGGCGCGAGCGTGCGGACGACGCGCAGGTGCGGGGCGACGCGGACGTACGGGACGACGCGAGCGGGTGGGGCGACTCGGAAGTGCGGGCGACGCGCAGGTACGCGGCGACACGGAAGTGCGGGACGACGCAGGCGGTGGGGCGAGCCGGGTGCGCGGGCGACGCGAACGTGCTCGTCGCCGGGGTCGCGGGAATCCGCCGCCGGTCCGTGACGCCTTCTCCGTACGTCACGGACCGGCAGCGACAGCCGGGCGCCGGCACGGCTCAGGGGGAAGGCGACCGTGCCGGTGCCAGGGGTGGGGGGTGCAGTGGACGAGGAGGCGCGACGCGTCCGGAGGTGTCACCGCCATCCGGGGAAGGACGGCGTCCGGGAGGCGACCCACGCGTCACGCGACGGACCCGGCGCCACGGGTCCGTGGGAATCAAGGCAGAGTTGTAGACCTGGTGAATGCTCAACGTCAAGGCGCAGTACGGAAGTTGAGCGTGGAAGCGACCCTTTGGCCGGTCTCCGTTCACAGCTGCGGCACAACCATCACGCTTTTCCCACAAGCGCCTTGACCCATGAATGTAACCCCCGGTAACTTCCTCCGCGGCTACTGCTGCGTAACGAGAAAGCCCTTGCGCCCGTCGGGAGGCGTGAGGGGCGTGCGCCGCAGCCGCTGTCCGCGCCAGGACAACGTGCCACTGAACCCGTACCCGCATCGACCGTGCACAGGGAGCAGACATGGCCTCGTCCTCGGATGCCTCGGCGTCCCCCGGTTCCACCCCCGAGAGCCCGGAAAGCGGTTCCGCGGCCGAGGGTCCGGACAGACGCGGGCGGGTCCGCCTGCGCCGCGCCGCGGTGATGGCGGTGCCTGCCACCGCGATCGCCGCGGGACTGATGATCCTCACCGCGCAGGGAGCCCTCGGCGTCCAGTTCGCCATCTCCGGCATGCCGTTCACGGTCACCGCCACCGAGCTGAACGGCACCGGCTTCGAGCAGTTCGGCAACCTCGACAACATGGCGGAGGACAGCCCCAACGCCGGCGACACCGGCGGCCAGGTCCTCGTCGTGACCTCCGCCATCAAGAACGCGACGCTCACCAAGCTGTGCCAGAGCGTCGACCTGGGCGGCACGAACCTGCTCATCACCGCGGGCAGCGGCGCGGACAAGGTGCAGGCGAGCAACCTCACCACCGACTCCACGGAGCTGTCGGGCGACGCGGCCTTCGACAACATCGAGATCGGCAACGACGCCAGCACGCTCAGCAAGGCCGGTGTCCAGGGCAACAAGGGCGTCTTCAGCCAGCAGGCCGACACCGTGCACATCGCGAACCTGCGGCAGACCAACTACGCGACCACCGCGGCCGTGTTCAAGCTGCCCGGGCTCAAGCTCCGCTTCAGCGACCAGGGTTGCTGATGACGTCCGCCCGGGACCCGCGGTCGGCATTCCGCCGGTGGCGAGCGCACCGCCCCTTCTGGGGAGGCCTGCTGCTCACCCTGGCCGGAGCGGAGATCCTGCTCACCGAGAAGGCGTCCCTGAAGGTCGTCCTGCACATCGGCATGCAGGGACTGGCGGGTTATCTGCTGCCCACCCTGATGGTGCTGTGCGGACTGCTGATCCTCTTCAACCCGGCCCAGCGCCTCTTCTACTCGCTGGTCGGCATCCTGCTCTCCCTCGGCACCTGGCTCACCTCCAACCTCGGCGGCTTCCTCGTCGGCCTCCTCCTCGGAGCCGTCGGCAGCTGTCTCGCCTTCGGCTGGCTCCCGGACCAGGAGCCCCGCCGTCGCCGTCTGCTGCGGCGCAGGCACGCCTGATCCCCGAGCCCGTGCGACCTCCGGCCCCACCGCGGTCCGGCAGGGCCCGGGCAGCCCGACAAGTCGACCCGGCGCCGGGTCGACTTGTCGGTACGCGCACGGAAATTGCCCGCGTACGCACCGGGCGACGGGCGCTCTCGCTGCGGATCCGTACCCCCGCGTAGCGTGACCTGCCGTCATGACGTGCGAATGCCAGGGAGGCTCCCCGTGGGAAATCCAAGCCCCTTAGTGATGGACGCGACCGGCCGCGACATTCACTCGGAAGCCGCCCGCATCCGGGACGGCGGACCGGTGACCCTGGTGGCGCTTCCCGGTGGTGTCGAGGCCTGGGCGGTGAGCAGCCCGGATCTGCTGAAGCGGCTGCTCACGGACCCGCGGGTGTCCAAGGACGCCCGGCAGCACTGGCCCCGGTTCGCCCGCGGGGAGATCACCCCGGAATGGCCTCTGTTCACCTGGGTCGCCGTGCAGAACATGTTCACCGCGTACGGCGGCGAGCACAAACGTCTGCGCATCCTGGTCTCCAAGGCGTTCACCGCGCGCCGTACGGCCGCGCTCCAGCCGCGGATCGAGGAGATCACCGCGCAGCTGCTGGACCGGATCGCGGAGGCCGGCCGCGATTCCCAGGTCGTGGACCTGCGTGAGGAGTTCTGCTATCCGCTTCCCATCCAGGTGATCAGCGAGCTGTTCGGGCTGCCCGAGGAGCGCGGGCCCGAGCTGCGGCAACTGGTCGACCGCATCTTCGACACCTCCGCCGACCCGGGCGAGATGACCGCCGCCTACGAGCGGCTGTACGTCGTCCTGGCCGAACTCGTCGCCTCCAAGCGGGAGTCACCGGGCGACGATCTGACCACCGGTCTGATCGCGGCACGCGACGAGGACGACGGCACCCGGCTCAGCGAGCAGGAACTGCTGGACACCCTGGTGCTGATGATCAGTGCGGGCCACGAGACGACGGTGAACCTCATCGACAACGCCGTGCACGCCCTGCTCACCCACCCCGGTGAGCTCGCCGCCGTGCGTGAGGGGCGGGCCACCTGGGACGACGTGGTCGAGGAGACGCTGCGTGTGGACGCGCCGGTCGCCAGTCTGCCGCTGCGCTACGCGGTGGACGACCTGCCGATGAGTGAGTTCGGCGGCCCGGACGGTCTGGTGATCGGCAAGGGCGAGGCCATCCTCGCCGCGTACGCGGCCGCCGGGCGTGATCCCGAGCGCCACGGGAAGGACGCCGACCGCTTCGACGTCACCCGCGCCGACAAGGAGCATCTCGCCTTCGGCTACGGGGTGCACCACTGCCTCGGTGCCCCGCTCGGCCGCATGGAGGCCCGGGTCGCGCTCCCGGCGCTCTTCGCCCGCTTCCCGGACCTGCGCCTCGCGGTTCCCGGGGAGGAACTGCGGCCGGTGGAGTCCTTCATCTCCAACGGCCACCGGTCCCTCCCCGTACTGATCTCCTGATCACTCCCCGCGCCACCAGGCCAGCAGGCGTGCCCAGCCGCTCTTCGGCGGCTCGGGCACGACGGCGGGCGGCGGAGCCACCGGCAGCGGAAGGGCGCCGGGGTGCGGCTGCGGCTCGGCGTCCGGCGCCGCGGCCGCCGCCGTGGGCGGGAAGCGGACGGGCAGTGCGGCCAGGGCGCGGTGGAAGGGACCGGGCCGCCAGACCAACTCATCGGCCGGGACCGTGAGTTCGACATCGGGGAGGCGGTCGAGGAGCTTCTCGACGCCGACCGCCGCGATCAGCCGGGCCGGACTCTGTGCCGGGCAGTTGTGCGGGCCCGCGCTCCACGCCAGGTGGGCGCGGTTGCCCGCCCGCTGATCGCTGGTCAGCGCCGGGTCCGTGTTGGCCGCGGCGAAACTCACCACCAGCGGATCACCGGCGCGCAGCGACGCACCCTCGTAGACGACGTCGTGCACGGGATAGTGGACGGCGTAGTTGGCCATCGGCGGGTCGGACCACAGCACCTCGTCGAGGGCGTCCTCCACCGGGAGACTGCCGCCGGACAGATCGCCCGCGAACCGGTCGTCGGACAGCAGCAGCCGCAGACTGTTCGCGATGAGGTTCTGCTGCGGCTCGGTGCCGGCGCCCATCAGGACGACGAGGGTGTGGATCATCTCCTCGTCGGTGAGCGCGGCCGGGTGCGCCATCAGCCAGGACGTCATGTCCTGTCCGGGCTTCGCCCGCTTCAGCGTGACGAGGTCGAGCAGGGTGGTGCTGAGCAGTTCGTTCGCCTTCTCGGCGTCCACCCCGTCGAAGATCCCGGACATGCCCTCGACCAGCCGGATCCCGTAGTCGGCGGGGCAGCCGAAGAGGTGGTTGAACACCAGCAGCGGCAGGACCTGGGCGTACTCGCCGAGCAGATCCGCCGTGCCGAGCGGGGCGAACCGGTCGATGAGCGTGTCGGCGCTGCGCTCCACGTATCCGCGCAGTGTGTTCGGCTCCACCAGGGCCAGGCTGTCCGTGATCGCTCCGCGCAGCCGGCGGTGCTCCTCACCGTCGGTGAACAGCGCGTTCGGCCGGTACATCATCATCGGCACGACGGGGCTGTCCATCGGGACGGTGCCGTCGGCCAGGTCGCGCCAGCGCCGGGGGTCCTTGGAGAAGGTCTCCGGGCTGCGCAGGACGTGCAGGGCGGCCTCGTACCCGGTGACGAGGGTGGCCCGGACGCCGGGCGCCAGTTCGACGGGAGCGGTCGGTCCGTTCTCCCGGAGCCTGCGGTACACGGCGCCCGGATCGGCCGCGAACTCCGGTCCGTACATGGGCTCGTGGGCCGGGCAGCCGGGCGGCGGCACGGACTGCGACGGTGCGGGCCGCGGCGCCGGGGCGTCCTCCGGCACGCTCTGCGGTGGTACGGACTCCGGTGGTACGGGGGTCACGCGTGCTCCAGTTCGCCGGTGCGGGTGAGCAGGTATTCGACGAGGGCGATCAGCGCCTCGGTGGAGGAGACCCGGTCGCGGGCGTCGCAGCGCACGAGCGGGGTCGAGGGCAGCAGGTCGAGAGCCTCGCGCACCTCGTCCAGGCCGTGTTCGGGCGCGTCGTCGAACTCGTTCAGGGCCACCGCGTAGGGCAGTCCCAACTCCTCCAGCACGCCCATGACTTCGAAGGACTGGTCCAGGCGCCGGGTGTCGGCGAGGACGAGCGCGCCGAGCGCACCGCGCGTCATGTCCTGCCACAACTCGGTGAAGCGCTGCTGCCCGGGTGTGCCGAACAGGTAGAGGACCAAGGCGTCGTTGAGGGTGAGGCGGCCGAAGTCGAGGGCGACCGTGGTGGTCGTCTTGTCGCGCGTCCCGGCCAGGTCGTCGACGAGCGCGCCGGCCTGGGTCATGACCTCCTCGGTGCGCAGCGGCCGTATCTCGGACAGGGCGCCGACGAAGGTGGTCTTGCCGACGGCGAAGTGACCCACGATCAGCAGCTTGACCGCGGTCTGCACGGTCGGCGGCAGATGCATGCCGCCCGACCGGGGGCGGACGTCGTCAGAGGCGGGCGCGGAGCCCATCGAGCACCTCCTGGAGGATGCGGGTGTCGGAGGGGCGGGCGGACGGGATCGGCGCGCGGGTGACGATGTGGCCGCTGTCGATCAGGTCGGCGATCAGCACCTTGGTGACGCTGACCGGCAGCTCCAGATGCCCGGCCACCTCGGCGACTGACAGCGCTCCGGGCCGGCACAGCTCCATCAGCCGCCGCTTCTCGGGACTCAGTCCCGTCAGGGGCAGATCGTCGGCGGCGATCAGCAGCGTGACGAGGTCGAGGGTGTTGCGGGACGGGTGGGAGCGGCCGTCCGTGACGACGTAGGACCGCACGAGCCGCTCCCCGGGACGGCGGCGGGGTGTCATGCCGGACTGCCGGTGTCCTGCCGGGCCGGGCTGGTCAGCTCCTTGCCGAGCCGGTCGACCAGCTTGTGCATGCGGTAGGTGACCGCTTCCATGTCGACGTTCTCGGTGGTGGACACCGCGAGATAGGCTCCCTCCCCCGCGGCGACGAGGAAGACGTAGCCATGGGCGAACTCGATCAGGGTCTGCCGCCACGGGGTGTGCGGGCTGCCGCAGAACTCGGCCGTGCTGCGGCTGATCGACTGCACCCCCGACAGGCCGGCGGCCAGCCGTTCGGCGTCGTCCCGGCCGATGTCCGCGGAGTGCGCCCGGAGCATGCCGTCGGCGGACAGCAGGATCGCGTGACGCGCCTCCGGCACCTTGAGGACCTCGTCGAGCATCCACCCCAGCTCGTTGGTCATGGGGGCGATCATCCCTGTGTGTTCCCTTCGTTCTCGTGGGGGGCTTGGTGCGAGGCCTCGGCGGCGGACGCGTCGTGGGCGGACCGGCCGAAGCGGGTGCCGCGGGCGAAGGCGCCCATGCGCCGCGCGTTCTCCTCGGCGGTCCGGCCGCCGACCTCCTCGGCCGGCGCCGCGGGCGGCTCCCCGGCGGTCGCGGTCACCGGCGCCTGAGGGGTGCGGCGGCGCCGCTTGGGCAGTCCTCCGGCCGTGGTGGCCTCCGCGGTCTCGGCCGTACGGGCTGTCGTACGGGCAGTGGTGGTGGCGGCGGACGCCGCCTCGGTCGGGGTGGCGGGTCCGGCCTGTACGGGGGCCGGGGCGGGTTCCGGCGACGCAACGGTTCCGGCGGGCCGGGACGACCGGCGGGTCGGGGCGGCCGGCGGTGCCGCCACCGTCGCGGGGTCCATGTGGGTCAGCAGCGCCGCGGGCACGAACAGCACGGCGCGGACACCGCCGTACGGCGACCGGGTGTCCACCGAGACGCTGAATCCGTACCGGGCGGCGAGCACGCCGATGACGGCGAAGCCGAACTGGGGCGGGTCGTCGAGGCGGGTGACGTCCACGGCGTGCCGGCCGGTCAGCAGCGCGGCGGCGTGCTCGGAGGCCTGCCCGTCCATGCCGACGCCGGCGTCGTCGATGACCACGCAGGCGCCGTTGTGCACCGTCTGGACGTTGACCTCGACCGTCGTGTTGGGCTGCGAGTGGCGTGCCGCGTTGTCGAGCAGTTCGGCGACCGCGAGGACGACGGGCTCCACCGCGCGGCTCTCGACGGCGATGTCCGCCTGCCCGTTGATCCGCACGCGCCGGTAGTCGCGGATGCGGGAGGTCGCCCCGCGGACGACCTCGATCAGCGGGGAGGTGGAGCGCTGCCGTCCGGGCCAGGAGCCGCAGAGGACGGCGATGGCCTGCGCGCGGCGGCCGAACTGGGCGTTGGTGTGGTCGATCTCGAGCAGGTCGCGCAGCACGTCGGGGTGGTCGTGCCGGTCCTGCATCTCCGAGATGGACACCTGCTGCTCGTTGGCGAGGGCCTGGATCGAGCGCATCGACGCCTTGAGGGCGGCCTTGGCGGACTGGTCGGCGCGGGACTGCGCGTGCTCCACGGCGCCGGAGAACCGTTCGACGACGCTGTCGAGGCTCTTGGCGAAGTCCGTGTCGGCCAGCCGGGCGTCCAGCAGTCCGGCGGCGGGGCCCGCCTGGTGCGGGGCGTCCTCCAGGGCCGGGAGGCGGACCGCGGCCAGATGGCGCAGTTCCTCTTCGCGGGCCCGCAGTCCGTCCGCGAGTTCGGTGGTCCGCCTGCGCTGCCGGGCGGTGATGCCGCGCTGGCGGAGCAGCAGGACGGTGACGGCGAGCAGGCCGACGGCCAGGCACCAGAACGCTGCCTCCGGTAGGCGTTCGGTCATGGATCCTCAAGTCTCCGCATGCATGGCTGAGTTGAACGGGTGGCAGTCATAGGGGGTTGGAAGGGTGATGGGAGGGGCGCGAGTTGACGCGGCGCACGACGGTAGCCGCGCGGCGGCGCCCGCGCTTGCCCCGGCGCGCAAGGAAGTTGCTGTCATGCGCACGGGGCGTGTGCAGTAGGCTGACTCCGAGTAACTGCCGCCAATAGCACGGGAGTTGAGGTGCCGTCGCCAGCGGAGAGCTACCTCGTGGAATCGCAGTCGACCCATGAGGTGACACCGCGTGAGCGGGCCGACTTCTGGAGCGAACACATCGGGTCGTACCAGTCCCGGATGGGCTTCGCGTACGCCCGCCCGGACGACTTCGGCGGCGAGACCGTCCGGCAGCGGACCGAGAAGTACCAGCTCGTCAGGTTCCGGTCCGACGAGATCGAGTACAGCAGGACCGCGCGCCAGGTCCGCGAGGACCCTGACGGGGACTACCGGTTACTCCTGCCGCTCACCGGCGGGATCGTCCTGCGGCAGGACGGCCAGGAGGCACGGCTCACCCCGGGGACCGGCACACTCGTCTCCTTCGACTCGCCCTTCGACTGTCTCCAGGACGCGACCACCCAGGCGTACATCCTCACCATCCCGGCCCGCGAGGTGGACGGCCCCCTCAACCGCAAGTCACCGCTGGCCACCGGCCTCGACCTGACCAGGGGGCTCGGCCGGGTCGTCGGCTCCATGCTGAACGACCTGCACGCCGAGCGCGACGCCCTCACCGACGCCCAGTTCGACGCCGTCTCCGACCGCATCGTCGAGCTGCTGTGCATGCTCGCCACGGGCGACGACCGCCCCGACGGAACCGGTCAGCTGTCCGACGTGGAGACCATGGTCCGCCGCTACGTCCGCGACCACGCGGCCGACCCGGCCCTCACGGGTACGTCCATGGCCCGCGCGCTCGGCTGGTCACTGCGCCAGATCCAGCTGGCCCTGCAACGGGCGGGCACCACTCCCCGCGACCTGATCCGCGAGGAACGGCTCCGGCTCGTGCGCGAGCGCCTCCGGTGCGGCGACTGCGAACACCTGACGATCACCGACCTCGCGTACGCCTCGGGCTTCTCCTCGGCGAGCGCCCTGAGCACCGCGTTCCGGCAGCGCTACGGGCTGAGCCCCCGGGAGATGCGCAACGGCGGCCGGCGGTCCTGAGCCCTCGCCCGCGTCCGCCCGGCTGGTGACCCGACGAGTGGTCCTCCCGTCCGGCGACCGGCCCGCGGACGATCGCGGGACGGCCGGCAGGTGACCGCGGGACGGCCGGCAGGTGATCGCGGCCTGCGACAATCGGAGGACGAGCTCATCTCCGAGGGAGATGGGGTGCGGCTTCGGGACCGGGAGCGGAGCGTACATGGACCTGCGGCAGATGGAGGTCGCCGTCGCGGTGGCCGAGGAGGGCGGCTTCACCGCGGCGGCGCAGCGCCTGCACGTGGTGCAGTCCGCCGTGTCCGGCACGGTGCGGGCGCTGGAGCGTGAACTCGGCACCCAGCTGTTCGACCGCACCACGCACCGGGTGTCGCTGACCGCGGCGGGAGAGGCCTTCGTCCCCGCGGCACGCGCCGCGCTGCGGGCCGCCGAGCAGGCACGGGCGACGGTCGACGCGGTCCGGGGGCAGCTGCGGGGCAGGATCACCGTCGGCACCATGCAGGGCGTCTGGGCCGAACTGCACCGCCCGCTGGCCGCACTGCGCGCGGAACATCCGGGCGTGGTGGTCCGGCTGCGGCAGGCCGCCGTCACCGACATCCGGCAGGCACTGCGCGAGGGCACGGTGGACCTGGCCGTCGTCGCGCTCGACCGGCAGCAGCAGCGCGGTCTGGTGACACGGCTGCTCTCGCGCGAGGAGATGGTCCTGGTGTCGGCACCCGGGCGGGCAATCGCCGGGGAGGGCCCGGACGGCACGGTGACGCTCGCCGAGGCCGCCCGGCTGCCGCTCGTGGACTTCACGCCCGGCTGGGCGATCCGGCTCTGCGTGGACCGGGCGTTGCGTGCCGCCGGTGTCGAGCGCGAGACGACCTTCGAGGTCAACGACATCGTCGCCGCGTCCGAACTCGTCCGCAACGACCTGGGCGTCTGCATCATGCCGGCGTCGATCGCGGCGCGGTTCCCGGATCTCGCCACCCACCGCTTCGACCGGCACGCGCCCAGCTGGAAGGTCATGGTGGTGCGCCCGCGCGGGGAGGCGCCCCCGGCCGTCGCCGCGCTGCTGCACCACATGTCCTGAGGACGGTCACCCCCGTGTCCTGAGGGCGGTCACGCCAGGAGCGGGACGACCTGAGTCCGGTCGGCCCGCGGACGGCCGCCCGCCCGGGCGTCCTCCGCGGACGACGCCCGGACCGCCGAGGCCCGCATCATCTCTGTCGGAGATAACCGATATCTCTGATCATCGCCGCGCCAGGGGAAGGGACACGTCCCGTCCGGTGCTGAGGAGACCGTACGGGCGACAAGGAGGCCGCCCGTCCAGCAGACAGCGTTCCCGCCGAACCGTCCCCGCCGGTTCTTTTCCCGAGAAGGTGCCGTGTCCGCATCCTCCGAATCCTCCGAGCTCCGGTCCCAGAGCCCGTCCGCCGTCGCGCCCCCGCACGGCGTACCGGGCCGGCTGGTCGCCCTCCTCGCCGTCGCCTCCGGCATGACGGTCGCCAACCTCTACTACGCACAGCCGCTGCTGTCGTCCCTGCGCGACGTCTTCCACGTCAGCACCGCGGCGGCCGGCGGCCTGATCACCCTCACCCAGGTCGGCTACGTCATCGGCATGCTCTTCCTGGTCCCGCTCGGCGACCGGCTGGAGAAGCGCGGCCTGATCACCGTGCTGCTGGGCGTCACCACGCTGGCCCTGGTCGCGGCGGGCCTCGCGACGACCTTCCCCCTGCTGCTGGCCGCGTCACTCGTCGCCGGGGCCACCTCGGTCGTCGCCCAGATCGTGGTGCCGTTCGCCGCGAGCCTCGCCCCCGATCACGCACGCGGCCGCATCGTCGGCCGGGTGATGAGTGGTCTGCTGACCGGCATCCTGCTCTCCCGCACGCTCAGCAGCCTGGTCTCCGACGCGGCGGGCTGGCGTGTGGTCTACCTCGGATCCGCCGTCCTGATGGCCGTGCTGGCCGTGGCGCTGCGCGCCGCCCTGCCCGCGCACGCACCGACCACGACGATCCCGTACGCCCACGTCCTGCGCTCCACGCTGCGCCTGGTGCGCACCCACCCCGCGCTGCTGCGGCGCGGGCTCTACCAGGCGGCGATGTTCGGCGCGTTCAGCGCCTTCTGGACGACCGTCTCGTACGTCCTCACCGGACCGCCCTTCCACTACTCCCCCGTCGGCGTCGGCCTCTTCGCGCTGGTCGGTGCGGCCGGTGCGGTGGTGGCGCCGGTCGCGGGACACTGGGCCGACCGGGGGCTGACCCGGCCGATGACCGGCGTCGCCTTCGCCGTCGCCGCCGTCGCGTTCGCCGTCGCGGGGCTGGGCGGGCACCACATCGTCCTGCTGGCCCTGGCCGCCGTGCTGCTCGACATGGCCGTCCAGAGCACGCTGATCCTCGGCCAGCACACCATCTACCAGCTCGACGCCGACGCCCGGGCCCGCCTCAACAGCGCGTTCATCGCCATCTTCTTCATCGGCGGGGCGCTCGGCTCCCAACTCGCCTCCGTCGCCTACCACGCGGCGGGCTGGCCCGCGGTGGCCGCCTTCGGCACGGCCCTGCCCGTACTGGCGCTGCTGTACTGGACGACGGAACGCGCGGCGGGCCGACGGGCCGCCTGACCGGGACGTCAGGGAAGCCGGGGGATCATGCGGTGCAGCCCCTTGCGGTCGTAGTAGCGGGTCATCGCGAAGCCGAAGAGCAGGGCCAGCGCGGAACCGACGGCGATCATGGTCCAGGCGCGGGCGAGACCGGCGTCGGCACGCGCGTCGAAGAACAGGATGGCGCGCACCCCGTCGCTGAGCTGGCGCATGGGCTCGAAGACCGACAGGAAGCGGTAGAAGCCGGGGACGGCCTGGAGCGGGACGGTGGCCCCCGACGACGGCAGGCCCAGCACGATGAACACGAACATGGAGACGAGCTGCCCGATCCCGCCGAACGCCGCGTTGATGGCCTGGACACCGAGGCCGACCGCGAGGCTCGCGCAGTACGAGTAGATCCACAGCAACGGGAGACGGGTGGCGTCCATGCCGAGGATCGCGACGGTGGCCACCATGACGAGGGAGACCGAGAGCACACAGATCCCGGCGGTCATGGCCATCTTCAGCAGCAGGGTCCGGGTGCGGTCGATCGGCACGGTCGGCCGGCGGGTGTGCCAGGGGCCGATCTCACCGTCGGCGTAGCCGAGCGCGGTGTCCACGCCGGTGTTGATGATGTTGGCGCCGAGGAATCCGGCGAGCACGAGCAGCAGGGTGTAGTAGAACGCGGTCAGGCCGAGGCCGCTGTGCGTGCCGATGGGGTGTCCGACCTGGGTGACGACCTGGACCGGATCCGCCAGCAGCAGCCGCTCGGTGGCGCCGGCCCGCGCGGTGGCGGGGGCCGACGTCAGCTCCTTGCCGATCGCCGCGGAGGTCTGCTGGGCGGCGGTCGTGCCGATCCGGGAGGCCAGCGAGGAGCCCAGGCTGCCCATGCCCGGGTTGGTGAGCACGGTCATCGTCGGCCGGACCGTCGCGTGCGCGGTGGTGAGCGCGGCCACGGAGTCGGTGAAGTCCGCCGGGACGACCAGGGCGCCGTAGATCTTCCCGGAGGCCATCTGCTCCTGGGCCTGCGCGCGGGTGAGCCGACGCCAGCCGGCCTGGCCGGAGACGTCGCCGGACAGGATCTTGTCGGTGACCTGCGCGCCGAGGTTCTGCCGCTGACCCGGCAGCGGCCGGCCCCGGTCCTCGTCGACCAGGCCGATGGGCAGGCGGTGCAGATGCCCGCTCGGGTTCACGATGCCGCCCATGTAGAGCAGGGACAGCAGCAGTGCGAGGAGCCCGGTCATGGCGGTGGGGAACAGCCACAGCCGGGGACGCCGCAGCAGCGCGCAGACACGGGCCTCGGCCGGGGCGCGGGGGCTGGTCCGGCCCGGCTCGCCGTCGGGTGTCCCACCGGGGACGCCGGTCCCGCCCCCGCTGCCGGCAACGGCTTCGCCCGCGGCGCCGGCCGCTCCCCCGCCCGGGGTGCGCGGGCGCTTCTCGGGGCGGGACGGCTCGCGGTCTTCGTTGTCGGCGTCCATGGTGCTCCCTGAGGTCCGGGCCTGCCTTCGGGGCCGGCTCCGGGAGGCTCGGCACCGCCGCGCGAGGGGTGGCCGCGCCCGTACCCGCGGAGCCGCTCACCGAGGTCAGCATGGTGCGTCCGGTGGTGCCGCGTTCGACGACGCGCCGACCTCGCCGGCACCGGGCGCGGGCCCGCGCGTGCGGCGATGGCGGCGGGGTTGCGTCGTCCGCGGCGGACGGGCTGCCCGCGCCGAACCGCGGACGGCCGCGGGGCTCGTCCACCGGACCTCCAAGAGACCGCACCGGCAAGCGCGTTGGGCCTCGTCCGCCTCGTCTCCCCGGCTGCCGGACCGGTTGCGCGGACGGGCGGGCCCAGGACCGGACCGGCCCGGTTGAGGGGACTGCCCGATCGGATCATGCTTGTACACATGGTGACGCCGAGGTCCGCGGGGTCTGCGGCCACGGCCGGTGACGCCATGGCGGTGGTGGATGCCCACGGGGTCGTCACGGGCTGGAGCGACGGTGCCCGGATGCTGACGGGCCACACGGCCCACGAGGTCCACGGGCGGCCGTTGGCGGAGCTGATCGACGGCGACGCGGAAGCGGCCTGGCACGAGCTGCGGACGAGCGGCGCAAGCGTGGTGACCGTGCGGTGCCGGGACGGGCGGCGCACGGACCTGGCGCTGCGGGCGTGGGCGCTGCTGGGCGAGCGGGGCGACGCGTCGGGATACGTGATCACCGCGGCGCCGGACGACCGGGGCCGGACCCTGGGGGACCTGGCGTTCCGGCAGTCGTCGGTGTCGATGTCGGTCTTCGACACCGAGCAGCGGTACCTGCTGATGAACGACACGGCGTCCCGGCTGATGGGCCGCACGGAGGCCGAGTTCGTCGGCCGGTTCTTCCCGGACACCGTGGAGAACGAGGAGCACAGCCGCGGCTTCGTGCGCCATCTTCAGGAGGTCGTGGAGACCGACCGGCCGGTGCACTACGAGAGCTGGACGCGGGCCCCCTCCGGGACGCGCACGCACGCCTGGAACACCGAGATGTGGCCGCTGCGGGGCCCCTCGGGAGATCTGCTCGGGGTGGCGGCGGCCGCGTTCGACAGCAGCGAGCAGTACTGGGCCAGACAGCGCCTCGCGCTGCTCAACAAGGCGGCCACCAGCATCGGCACGAAGCTCGACGTGATCCACACCGCGCAGGAGCTGTCCGAACTTGCGGTCCCGCGGATGGCGGACTTCGCCAGCGTCGACCTGCTGGACTCCGTGCTGCGGGGCGAGGAACCCGGCATCGGCGCGGTGGGCGCCGATGTGGAGCTGCGCCGCGTCGCCCACCACTCGCGTACCGCCGGGGTGCCGGAGGCGGCGATCGCGCTGGGCTCCGCGGACGTGTATCCGCCGGCCTCGCCGCCCGCCCGCGCGCTGGCGACCGGCGAGGTGGTGGTCACCAGGAGCGGCGAGCCGGGCCTCGACATCTGGCTGGCCCGCCACGACAGCCGGGCCACCCGGCCGCGGGCGTCGGAGGACAGCGACTTCTCGCTGATGGCCGTACCCCTGGTGGCGCGCGGCACGACGCTCGGAGTGGCCGTGCTCGTACGGCTGCTCACGACAGGCAGCCCCGATCCCTTCGACGAGGACGACGTGTCACTGGTGCAGGAGCTGGCCAGCCGTGCCGCCGTCTGCGTCGACAACGCGCGCCGCTACACCCGGGAGCACACCACCGCGCTGGCGCTGCAACGCAGTCTGCTGCCGCAGGCCATGGTGGGTCAGGCGGCGGTGGAGTTCGCCTCCCGCTACCTTCCGGCGCTGTCCCGGGCGGGTGTCGGCGGCGACTGGTTCGACATCATCCCGTTGTCCGGGACCCGGGTGGCGCTGGTCGTCGGGGACGTGGTGGGGCACGGCATCCACGCCTCCGTCACGATGGGCCGGCTGCGCACCGCGGTCTGGACGCTCGCCGACGTCGACCTGCCCCCGGACGAACTGCTCACCCACCTCGACGACCTGGTCGGCCATCTCACGGCCGACGACAGCCAGACGGGCGGCCAGATCGGCGCGACCTGCCTGTACGCGGTCTACGACCCGGTGGCGCGGCACTGCACGGTCGCCTCCGCCGGGCACCCGCCGCCCGTCGTGCTCTACCCGGAGGGGGAGGTCGAGGTCGTCGAGGTGAGCGCCGGGCCCGTGCTCGGCGTCGGTGGGCTGCCCTTCGAGTCCACGGAGCTGGACCTCCCCGAAGGGTCCGTGCTGGCCCTGTACACGGACGGACTCGTGGAGGCCCGCCACCTGGCGGTGGACGCGGGCACGGCCACTCTGTGCAGCGCGCTCGCGGCCCCCGCCGGAAATCTGGACGACGCCTGCGACAACGTGCTCAAGGCGCTGCTCCCGGAGCGCCCCGCCGACGACGTGGCGCTGCTGCTGGCGCGCACCCGCGCCCTGGACGCCGACCAGGTGGCGGTGTGGGACCTGCCGTCCGATCCGGCGGTGGTGGCCACGGCCCGGCAGCGCGTCGGGGAACGGCTCGCCGAGTGGGGGCTCGACGAGGCCGTGTTCGTGACCGAGCTCGTGGTCAGCGAACTGGTCACCAACGCCATCCGCTACGGCGGGCCCCCGATCCAGCTCCGGCTCATCCGCGACCGGGCGCTGATCTGCGAGGTGTCCGACGCCAGCAGCACCTCGCCGCACCTGCGCCGGGCCCGCACCTTCGACGAGGGCGGGCGCGGCCTCCTGCTGGTCGCCCAGCTCACCGACCGCTGGGGCACGCGTCAGGCAGGTTCGGGCAAGACCATCTGGGCCGAGCAGACGCTCCGCGCCGACTAGGCGGTTTCGGATCAGGTCCCATCAGGCCGCGGCGGCGGGTCCGTGCCCGGTCCTGCCGGCCGGTACCCTGCTCAGCTCTCGTCCGGCGCCAGCCGCAGCGAGATGCTGTTGATGCAGTACCGCTGGTCGGTCGGGGTGGGGTAGCCCTCCCCCTCGAAGACGTGTCCGAGGTGGGACCCGCAGCGGGCGCAGCGCACCTCGGTCCGCACCATCCCGTGCGAGCGGTCCTCGATCAGCTCGACCGCGTCGCTGTTCTTCGGGTCGTAGAAGGAGGGCCAGCCGCAGTGCGACTCGAACTTCTCCGTCGAGGTGAAGAGATCGGCCCCGCACGCGCGACAGGAATACACGCCCTCGGTCTTGGTGTCGGTGTACTCGCCGGTGAACGCGGGCTCGGTGCCCGCCTTGCGCAGTACGGCGTACTCGGCCGGGCTCAGCTCCGCACGCCACTGCTCGTCCGGCTTTTCGACGTCGTACGACATGAAGCTCAACCCCTCAAGAACGCTGTGGCTACTTCGACAGGCGGGCCAGGATCTCCGGACCGAGGTCCGTGACGTCGCCCGCGCCCATGGTGAGAACGAGATCACCGGGCTTCGCCATTCCCGCCACCGTCTCGGGCACGTCGCCCTTGTCGTGGACCGCCGTGACGTCCGCGCCCGCGGCCCGTGCCGCCCTGATGATCAGGTCGCTCGTGACGCCCGGGATCGGGTCCTCGCGGGCCGGGTAGATGTCCAGGACGACCGAGGCGTCCGCCAGGGCCAGGGCCTCGCCCATCTCCTTGCCCAGCTCCTGGGTGCGGGAGAACAGGTGCGGCTGGAAGACCACCAGGATGCGGCCGGAGGCACCGGCTCGCATGGCCTCCAGGTCGGCCGTCATCTCCGTCGGGTGGTGCGCGTAGGAGTCGACGACCTGCACGCCGGCCTCCTCGCCCTTGAGCTGGAGGCGGCGCTTGACACCCGTGTACGACGCCAGGGCCGGGGCCAGCTCGGACGCCGGGACGCCCAGGGCCGCGCCGGCGGCCAGGGCCGCGACCGCGTTGTGCGCGTAGTGGCGGCCGGGCACCGAGACGGTGAAGGTGAGCTCGGCGCCGTCCAGGAGGACGGTCACCTCGCTCTTGAGGCCCTGCGGGACCACGGAGAGCACCCGGACGTCGGCGTCGGCGGAGTCGCCGTACGTGACGACCCGGGCGTCGCGGCCCCTGACCCGGCGCGTGAGCTCGCGCGCTCCTTCGTGGTCCGCCGAGATCACCAGCGTGCCGCCCTCGGCGATCCGGTCCACGAAGGTCTCGAAGGACTCGTAGATCTCGTCCATGGAGGCGTAGTTGGCGTGGTGGTCGAGTTCCACGTTGAGGACGATCGCGACCTCGGGCGCGTACTTGTGGAAGCTGCGGTCCGACTCGTCAGCCTCGGCGACGAAGATCTCGCCGTCGCCGTGCAGGGCGTTCGAGCCGGGCGCGTCGAGGTCGCCGCCGATCGCGTACGACGGGGACAGGCCGAGCGAGGACAGCGACACGGCGAGCATCGACGTCGTGGTGGTCTTGCCGTGCGTGCCCGCGACGGCGATCGGGCGCAGGCCGTCCATCAGGCGGGCCAGGGCGTCCGAGCGGTGCACGACGGGGATGCCGAGCTCGGCCGCGCGGGCCAGCTCCGGGTTGTCGGCGCGGATCGCGGAGGAGACGACGACACAGGTGGCGTCGTCGGCGAGGTGGCCGGCCGCGTGGCCGATGTGCACCGTCGCGCCCAGTGCGCGCAGGGCCTCGGCGGTCGCGGAGTCCTTGGCGTCACTGCCGGCGACCGCGGCGCCGCGCTGCGCGAGGATCTTCGCGATGCCCGACATCCCGGCTCCGCCGATGCCGATGAAGTGCGGTCGGTCCATGGCGGTAGGAAGGCCGGGTGCCATGCGTGTGTCTCCCCAGGAAGCGTCGAGCGGGTCGAGAGGTGTTGCGGATCGGATGGCGCCGGAGCGCGCGGGGGCAAGCCTATGCCTTGCTGTGCGAGAACAGTTTCAGCACCGGCACGCCCACCTTGTGGCGGGCCCGCGAGGCCCAGTCCCGGTGGAAGAACTCTTCCACGTAGTGGGGGTCGGTCAGCACGATCACCTCGTCGGCGTCGATCTCGTCGACCAGGGCCTTCAGGGCGTCCAGCGGGTGGTCCTCGACGAGCCGGCCCTCGGCCGCGCTGCCGGTGGCACGCAGCGCCACCAGCGACACGTCCAGGGCCTGCTGCCCCTGGTCGGCGGCGGCCTCGCCCTCGGGCGTCTCGCCCTCGCGGGCGGCCTCGTCCAGTTCGCCGAGCGCGACGTCGTCGATGGCCCGCAGCAGCCGGTCCGCCTGGTCCCCGCGGGGCTGGAGCAGCACATGGAAGGCGACCGATTCGTCACCGTGCAAGGTGGTGACGAACTCCACGTCGGCGGACGTCAGGGCCTTCTCGATCATCAATACGCTTGTGAACACGACAGGCGCCCTTCTCCTCCGTGGGCCGTCCCGGCCCCCTGCTGAAACCATCCTGCCCCGTGATCTCGCGGGGGCTGCGAGTTTTAGTGTGCCCAGCGGAAGATAAACGGAACGGTGCATTCCGCCGACTTGTCAGGACCGACGGTATCGGCTGTACAGGAACCCGGCCTCCTCCAGCAGGGACACGAGTTCGAACCGCTCGGGGACCGTCACCGAGGGCCCTCCGGCGATCCGCTGGGCACCCCCCGCCGTGAGCATGGGCGACACCGTCAGACAGAGCTCGTCGAGCACTCCGGCCGCGATCAGCTGCCCCAGCAGACGAGGGCCGCCCTCCGTCAGGAGCCGGGTGAGTCCGAGGTCGCCCAGGGCCCGCACGGCGCGGGCGGGGTCCACCCCCGCCCCGTCCCCGGCGATCAGCACCCGGGCGCCCGCCGCGCGCGCCGCCTCGATCCTGTCCGGGTCCGCCGCGGCGCCGGTCAGCACCAGTGTGGGCACCAGGGGCGAGGTGAACAGCGGAAGCGAGAAGTCCAGGTCGAGGCCGGCCGAGACGACCGCGATCGCGGGCGCGGGCCCCTGTCCGGCGGCCTCCCGCAGGGCCGCGAAGGCCTCACGCGCGCGGGCCGGCCGGTAACCCTCCTGGCGTACCGTCTCCGCACCGACCACCACGGCGTCCGCGAGGCCCCTCAGCACCCCGAAGACCCGCATGTCGGTGGCGCTGGAGATGGGCTGCGAACGCCCGTCGTGCTGGGCGGCGCCGTCGAGCGTGGAGACCATGTTGGCGCGCAGCCAGGGCCCTCGGACGTCCGGATAGGCGTAGGCCTCGGCCAGCTCCGCGAGCCCCCATTCCCGGTCCGTCACATCCGTCACAGGGGCCTCATCCGAGGCCTGGGCTGCTGTTTCGTAGGTCACAGGGAACAGGCGTCGCATGACGTGCAGTGTGGCACGGCGCTTAGAGTGGGTGACCGTGTCGTCCACCACCACCGCCTCCGGGATCGACCCGATACCCGAAGCGGCTCCGCTGTCACTGTGCGCCCGCGAGCCCCACGTCCCCGCCGACCGGCTCGTCGCCGAGATGGTGCCGCCGCCGCGCTTCGACTCGGTCCGCTTCGCCACCTACATCCCGGACCCGAACCAGCCCAGCCAGACCGAGGCCGTAGGCGTCCTCGAAGGCTTCGCCGGCGGACTCGGCGGGGCGCACGCCGTCGGCGCCCCCAAGCGCAGGCTGTTCGGCTTCGGCAAGAGCGCGAAGAAGTCGCCCGCCGGCCCCCGCGGCGTCTACCTCGACGGCGGTTACGGCGTCGGCAAGACCCACCTTCTGGCCTCGCTGTGGCACGCGACCCCCGCGGAGCCCTCGCTCAAGGCCTTCGGGACCTTCGTGGAGCTGACCAACCTGGTCGGCGCGCTCGGCTTCCAGAAGACCGTGCAGACCCTCTCCGGGCACCGCCTCCTGTGCATCGACGAGTTCGAGCTGGACGACCCGGGCGACACCGTCCTGGTCTCCACGCTGCTCGGCAAGCTCGTCGACGCGGGCGTGGCCCTCGCGGCCACCTCGAACACGCTGCCCGGCAAGCTCGGTGAGGGCCGGTTCGCCGCCGCCGACTTCCTGCGCGAGATCCAGGGCCTGTCGGCGCACTTCCGGCCGCTGCGCATCGACGGCGAGGACTACCGCCACCGCGGGCTGCCCGAGGCCCCGGCACCGTTCTCCGACGAGCAGGTCACCAAGACCGCGTACGCCACCGACGGCGCCTCCCTGGACGACTTCCCGCACCTGCTGGACCACCTCGCACGCGTCCACCCCAGCCGGTACGGCGCCCTGACGGACGGCGTCCGGGCCGTCTGCCTCACCGACGTGCAGCCGGTCCCGGACCAGTCCACGGCGCTGCGGCTGGTCGTGCTCGCCGACCGCCTGTACGACCGGGAGGTGCCGGTCCTCGCCTCCGGGAAGCCCTTCGACCAGCTGTTCAGCGAGGAGATGCTGAACGGCGGCTACCGCAAGAAGTACTTCCGCGCCATCTCCCGGCTCACCGCGCTGGCCCGGGACGCCAAGGACATCGTCCACAACTAGAGGTCCCTGCGGGGGCGCCCCTGCGGCGCCCCCGAGGCCGGGCCCCGACTCGCCGACGGCACGCTCGCGGTGACGTCTCCCGAGCACGGGATCACGCCAACTGCACGACCCCTTTCGGGCGCACTTCGCGGGTGAAACGTGGAGTTAACCGCGCAAACGACTCGGCGGGTTAACGTACTTGTACGCGCCGACTCCCGGCGTGCGCGAACCGCCGGAAGGGGGGCGCATGTTACGAGGCAGGACGGCCCGGACCCTGTTCACGGCGCTCGCCGCCGTGCTGATCTTCCTGCAACTCCTCGGCCCCGCGGATACGTTCGCGTCCGCGCACAGGGGCGAGACCGTCGCCTGTGCCGAGACCGAACATCCGCACAAGGCCGCTCCGGCCCCCGGTGCCCGTCGGCACGCCCGCGACGAGGACCTCGTACCCGAACCGCCGTCGCACCCCCTGTCGGTGGACGGCCCCGCGGCCACGCACTCCCCCCTCCCGGCCGCCGCCTCGCACCCCCGCACGCCGAGATCCCCGGCCGCGCACTCCCCGGAGGGGCTTCAGGTCTTCCGATGCTGAGCGGAGCGATTCCCCCCACGCTCCGTTGTGCAAGCCGACGCGCCCACAGGGCGCGCCAGGAGGATCCGACATGCAACCCCTCATCGACCACGCCCGCTCCTTCGGCCGGCGGCCCGAGGACTTCGCCTCGCTCGCCCACGGCCAGTCACCGCAGGTCCTGTTCATCACCTGCTCCGACTCCAGGGTCGTCCCGGCCCTGATCACCGGCGCCCGCCCCGGACAGCTCTTCGAGCTGCGCACGGCGGGCAACATCGTCCCTCCCCCCACCCTGGACCGGCCGACCGCCGAGGCGGCCACCGTCGAGTACGCGGTGGACGTGCTCGGCGTCCGCGACGTCGTGGTCTGCGGCCACTCGCACTGCGGCGCCGTCGGAGCACTGGTGCGCGGCGACGACCTGGACGCGGTGCCCGCCGTCCGCGACTGGCTCGCCCAGGCCGAACCCCTGGCGGACGCGCCGGCCGACGACCCCGCCGTCGCCGGCGCGGTGCAGAACCACGTCCTCGCGCAACTGCTCCGGCTCCGCGCCTACCCCAGTGTGCGGCGGGCCACGGCCGCGGGCCGGCTGCGTCTGCACGGCTGGTACTACGAGGTGCACACCGGTGCCGTACGCGCGCACCGGCCGGACACCGACACCTTCGAGGCGCTGTGAGGCGCACGATGACCTTCCCCCACCTGCGGCAGGACTTCGCCGCGTCGGTCGTCGTGTTCCTGGTCGCCCTGCCGCTGTGCGTGGGCGTCGCCGTCGCCTCCGGCGTACCCGCCGAACTCGGCCTCGTCACCGGCATCGTGGGCGGCATCGTCACCGGGGCGATGCGCGGCAGCAGCCTCCAGGTGTCGGGGCCGGCCGCCGGCCTGACCGTCCTGGTGTTCGAGGCCGTACGGGAGTACGGCCTCCCCGTCCTCGGGGTCGTCGTGCTCGCGACGGGCCTGCTCCAGCTGCTCATGGGCGCCCTGAAGCTGGGGCGCTGGTTCCGGGCGATCTCGGTCTCCGTCGTCGAAGGCATGCTGGCCGGGATCGGGCTCGTGCTGATCGCCGGGCAGCTCTACTCGATGGCGGGCCTGAAGGCACCGGCGTCCGGGCTCGACAAGATCACCGGACTGCCGGGGGCACTGGCGGACGCCGTGCGGAGCACCGAGGCGCTGACCTCGCTCGGGCTCGGCGCCGGCACCGTGGTCGTCCTGGTGCTGTGGCCCCGGCTGCCGCGGCGCGTACGCGCGGTTCCGGCGGCGCTCGGCGCGGTCGCCCTCGCCACCCTTGCCGTGTCCGTGTTCGGGCTTCCCGTCGCGAGGGTGGAGGTGCACGGACTGCTGGCGTCGGTCCAGCCGCCGCCGCTCGACGCGTTCGGCGAGCTCGGGCGCGTCGGTGTGCTCGGCACGATCCTCGCCTTCACGCTGATCGCGTCCGCCGAGTCCCTGTTCAGCGCGGCGGCCGTGGACCGGCTGCACGACGGGCCGCGGACCCGGTACGACCAGGAGCTGATGGCCCAGGGCGCGGGCAACACGGTCTGCGGGATCCTCGGTGCCCTGCCGATGACCGCGGTGATCGTCCGCAGTTCGGCGAACGTCCGGGCGGGCGCGCGGACCAAGGCCTCCCGGGTCCTGCACGGCGTGTGGCTGCTGCTGTTCGCGGCGCTGCTGCCCGCCGCGCTCGGTGTCATCCCGCTGCCCGCCCTCGCGGGCGTCCTGGTGCACGCGGGCTGGCGGCTGATCCCGCTGCGCGAGATCGCGTCGCTGTGGCGCGAGCACCGGGGCGAGGCGCTGGTCCTCGTGGTCACCGCGGTGTCGATCGTCGCCGTCAGCATGTTCGAGGGGGTCCTGATCGGGATGGCGCTCGCCGTGGGCAAGACGGCCTTCGAGGCCTCCCAGGTCCGCCTCGACGTCATAGACAAGGGGGCGGGCCCCGTCCAGGTGTACCTCTCGGGCAACGCGACGTTCCTGCGGCTGCCGAAGATCCTCGACAGCCTGGAGGCGCTGCCGCAGGACCGGCCGGTCGAGCTGGACCTGTCCGGACTGCACCATCTGGACCACGCCTGCCGGACGGCGCTGGAGACCTGGTCGGAGCGGCACAGCGCGGCGGGGGTCGAGCCGGTGAAAATCACGCCGGGGCGCTGAACCGTGCACGGGAGCCCGCCTCGCGCGGGCTCCCGCACGGGGCCGGGCCGCCGCACGGCGGCCCGGCCCTACGACGTAAAGTGGACATGTTGGGCATACTCGACGGGTGTGCCGGGCGGCTCGGAAGGGGGTCGTCATGGTCGAAGAAATCGTCGTCGCGTGCGTGGCCACGGCTTCGGCCGGTCTGGTCTACCTCGCCGCGGCGGCCCGGGTCGTCAAGCAGTACGAGCGCGGTGTGGTCTTCCGGCTGGGCAGGCTCGCGGGGAACGTACGACCACCGGGATTCACCATGATCGTTCCGGTCGTGGACCGGATCCGCAAGGTCAACATGCAGATCGTGACCCTGCCCGTGCCGGCGCAGGAGGGCATCACACGGGACAACGTGACCGTACGGGTGGACGCGGTCGTCTACTTCAAGGTGGTCGACGCGGCGAACGCGGTCATCCAGGTCGAGGACTACCGGTTCGCGGTCTCACAGATGGCGCAGACCTCGCTGCGGTCCATCATCGGCAAGAGCGACCTGGACGACCTGCTGTCCAACCGCGAGAAGCTCAACCAGGGTCTGGAGCTGATGATCGACAGCCCCGCGATCGGCTGGGGCGTGCAGATCGACCGCGTGGAGATCAAGGACGTGTCGCTGCCGGAGACGATGAAGCGGTCCATGGCCCGGCAGGCCGAGGCCGACCGCGAGCGCCGCGCGCGGATCATCAACGCGGACGCGGAGCTCCAGGCCTCCAGGAAACTGGCGGAGGCGGCCGGGGTGATGTCCGAGCAGCCCGCGGCGCTCCAGTTGCGGCTGCTGCAGACGGTGGTGGCCGTCGCGGCCGAGAAGAACTCGACGCTCGTGCTCCCCTTCCCGGTGGAGCTCCTCAGGTTCCTGGAGAAGGCGCAGGCGGGGCAGACGCAGGCCGCCGCTCCCGCGGACAGGCTGCCGCGCCCGGCCGGGAACACGGCACCGGAACGGTCCGACGCCCCCGGTGAACTCACCGCCGACCCCGACGGACTCCGGCCGACGGCCGCTGCGGACGAACTCCCGCCCGCCGCCGGACCGGGCGGACTCGACCGCACCGCCGAACCGGACGAGCTCGCCCTCACCGCCGAACCCGACGATCTCGAACTCACCGTCGAACCGGACGAGCTCGGACTCGCCGCGGGCCCCGGCGACCCGAAGGGTGACCCGCCCGGGATCTTCGGGAGGGACGACCCCGCCGACCGCGACGTACCGGGCGGCGGATAAATCCGGTGCGGCGCCCGTGCCGCCTTGTTACGGTCGAGACCATGCAGCGTGCCGCCATGAACACGACGACGCCGGAGAGTGTCCCGGCGCGCTGACTGCTGACTGAGTCCGAAGCCCCGGGGCGAGTGCCCCGGGGCTTCGTCTTGTGGGCGCTCGCCTCCCCCGAGCGAGGAGAGCACCGTGCACGACCACCGCCGACTCGGCCGTGAACTGGACCTGTTCGACACCGACCCCCTGATGGGCGCGGGACTGCCGTACTGGCTGCCGGACGGCGCGGCCGTACGGCACGCCCTGGAGGAGTACGTCCGCGACGCCGAGCGGCGGGCCGGCTACCGGCACGTGTACTCGCCGGCGCTCGGCAAGCGCGAGCTGTACGAGATGTCCGGGCACTGGTCGCACTACAGCGACGACATGTTCCCGCCGATGGACCTCGGCGGCGAGCAGGTCGTCCTGCGGCCGAGCCTGTGCCCCCATCACGCGCTCATCTACCGCTCCCGCGCGCACAGCTACCGCGAGCTGCCGCTCCGCATGGCCGAGTTGGGCGCCATGTACCGCTCCGAGCCGTCCGGCGTGCTCGGCGGGCTCACCCGCGTCCGCTCGATCCAGCTCAACGACGCGCACATCTTCTGCACCCCGGACCAGGTCGCCGAAGAGGCCGACGCCGCCCTGGGGTTGATCCGCCGGGCCTACGAGGCGATGGGCGTGCGGGCGGCCCGCTACCGGCTGTCGCTGCCCGGCCCCGGCGGCAAGTACGTCGCCGACCCTGAGCTGTGGCGCCGGTCGGCCGCACTGCTGCGCGAGGTCCTCGACCGCGCGGAGGTGGCCTACGAGGCCGTCGAGGGCGAGGCCGCGTTCTACGGCCCCAAGATCGACGTCCAGGTCGCGGACCCCGCGGGCCGCGAGTCCACCCTGTCGACCGTGCAGGTCGACTTCCACCAGCCGGAGCGCTTCGGCCTGCACTACACCGGACCCGACGGCGCGAAGCACCGGCCGGTGATGGTCCACCGCAGTGTCATCGGCAGCCTGGAGCGGGCCGTCGCCCATCTCATCGAGGTGCACGGCGGCGCCTTCCCGGCCTGGCTCGCCCCCACCCAGCTGGTGGCCCTGCCGGTCTCCGACGCCGAGGCCGACCGGGCCGCGGCGCTCGTGCGCCGCTGTCGCGACCAGGGGCTGCGGGCCGAGGTCGCGGGCCCCGAGCAGGGCACCCTGGCGGCGCGGGTGCGTGCTCACCGCCTCGTCCCCTACCAGGCGGTGATCGGCCCGAAGGAGGGCGCCGACGAGATCTCGCTGCGGCTGCGCGACGGGCGTCGCCTCGGGACCCGTCAGGTCGACGAGGCGCTGAGCCGTCTGCGGCGAGTCGTCGACGCCCGCGCGGCCGATCTGCTCGACGAGGCGGCCTGAGCCGCGACGACGCCGGCCGTCCGCGCTTCCGCGACGCTCCCTCCCGGCGCGTGCGGTGCGCGGGCTGTCGTCCCCTCGCACGACACCACGGTCGCGTGCCCGCCGGCCCTTCCCGCAGGGCCGGCGGGCACGCGGCCGTCACCAGGACGCGCGCGGCTCCAGCCGGGTGACTTCACGGTCCTGGACGCACGACACATCCCCATAAGGAGCAAATAGTCACATTTACCTAGATAGTTTCATCATGTGACCATTTCAGTCAGACGATTCGCCGTGACCTGTGCCGTCGGAGCCCTCGGAGCCGCGCTCGCCGCCTGCGGCGGCCCCTCCCCGCAGCACGCCGCCCGCCCCGGTCAGTCCGCCTCGGCCGCCGCCGCACCGTCGAAGCCGCCCACACTGGCACCGGGCCCTGCCGGACTGACCCCCGTCTTCACGAACGGGCCCCGGACCCGGGACAAGACGGTCGCGCTCACCTTCGACGCCGACATGACCGCCGACGAGGGGCCGCGCGCGGAGGCCGGCGAGCGCTTCGACAATCCCCAGCTGATCGACACGCTGCGCGGTTTCAAGGTCCCGGCCACCGTGTTCATGACCGGACGGTGGGCCGAGGAGTATCCGCAGGAGGCCAGGGCCATCGGGCGGGACCCGCTGTTCGAGGTCGCCAACCACTCGTACAGCCACTACGCCTTCACCGGCAACTGCTACGGGCTTCCGACCGTGGGCGAGGCGGACATGCGGGGCGACGTCGAGCGGGCCTACGCCGCCTTCAAGAAGGCGGGGGTGCCCAAGGCGATGCCCTACTTCCGCTTCCCCGGCGGCTGTTACGACCAGCGGGCGCTGCGCGCGCTGAGCGCGGTCGGCGTGACCGCCGTGCAGTGGGACGTGGTGAGCGGCGACGCCTTCGCGACGGACGCGGACGCCGTGGCCCGGCAGGTGCTGGAGGGCGTGAAGCCCGGTTCCGTGGTCGTGATGCACTGCACGCGCAGCGCCGCACCGACCACCGAGCAGGCGCTGCGGACGATCGTCCCCGAACTGCGCAAGCAGGGCTTCCGGTTCGTGAAGGTGTCCGAGCTGATCGGGCGGACGGCCGCCGGTCACCGCTGACGGGTCCCGCGAGGCGCGCCCTACCCTGGGGGCATGAGCGACTACTGCGGCACCCCGGCGGACCCGGCCCCCGAGGCTCCCCCGGCCGTCCCCGCGGACGGCCCCCGCGCCGAGTGCGTGCTGTGCCGGAAACCCACGGAGTACCCGGAGTCGCACAAGGGGATCACGCTGTGCCCGGTCTGCGAGTGGCAGGAGGCGCAGCGCACGGCCTGCTCCGGCTGATCGTCCCCGTCGGCCGCCGGTTCACGGCGACCGGCGGGAGGTGAGCGCGCACGCCGCGGCGAGGGCGCCCGCCGTGAGGACGGCCGCGCCCGTCAGGGGCAGCAGCGGCACGGGGACCGTACCGGTCCGTGAGCCGGTGATCGGTCCGGTGAGCGCCGCGTGGGCGGGCGAGCCCGTCAGCACGAGCGCCAGGAGCGCCGTGAGGAGCATCGCGGGGACCGCGCGGCCCGGGGAGCGCAGCAGCGGCCAGGTCGTGAGCGCGCCGACGGCCGGTCGACACCGCGCAGCACCCAGGGGCCGCGGAGCCCGTAACGGCGGCCGACACCCGCCGACCGTAGATCGTCTCGCATGGAGGCCATCCTCGCCCGGGCCGGACAATGCCCGCAGAAGAACCGATCTTCCGCCTGGCAGACTGGAGGGCGTGAGCAGCGACCCGACCCCCGCGACCCCGGCCTCCGAGGCCACCCCCGTCTCCCCGGCCTCCGAGGCCTCCGCCGACGAGAGCCCCTTCCGTACCGAGCGCATCGCGCGCGACGAGGCACCGCAGTTCGTGCTGCCCCTGGTCGTGCGGATCGAGAAGGCCGCTCCCCCGGCGCGTACGGACGCCCTGGAGACCGCCGCCCGGGCCGTGCTGACGATCCTCGCGGACCGGCGCTCCCTGGACGACGGGGAGTGGGCGCAGACGATGCGGGACTGGCAGGACGCCCGGATCCGCAAGGTGGTGCGGCGGGCGCGCGGCGCCGAGTGGCGGCGGGCCGCGGCGCTGCCGGGCATCACGGTGACCGGGAAGTCCGCGGAGGTGCGCGTCTTCCCGCCGGTCCCGCTGGACGGCTGGCCCAAGGACCTGGCCAAGCTCCAGGTCTCCGGCACCGATCTCGACGACCCCGAGCCCCCGGTGGAGGCCGATCCGTCGGCGCCCGTGCTGTGGCTCAACCCCGATCTCGACATGTCGGCCGGCAAGACGATGGCGCAGGCGGGGCACGGCGCCCAACTGGCGTGGTGGGAGCTGTCGGACGAGGAGCGCGCGGCCTGGCGGGACGCCGGCTTCTCGCTCGCCGTGCGCACCGCGGACCCGGACCGCTGGAGCGCGCTCACCTCGTCGGGGCTGCCGCTGGTGCGCGACGCGGGCTTCACGGAGATCGCACCGGGGTCCTGCACGGTGGTCGCGGACCACCCGGCGCTGCGACGCTGAGGGCTGCCCCATAATCCCTGGTGGATCGGCGCGTGGCGTCGGATGCGGTGCATCGCAAGGCGGAGGGCCGTCCTCGTACCGGGTGTATTCGGGCGATCCGACGACGCGGCGAGGTGCCGTGGCTGTCGTCGTGCGCCTGCCAGGGATCACGGGACAGCTCTTGGCACCGCGGCCGTACCCCGGGCGGGGTCCTGGGCGGGCCGCGGCCCGCCCAGGACGAGCATGTGGAGGTCACGATGACCGGCTCCCGGCCGGATGGCAGGGTCGAACGGGGCAACCGTACGCGGCAGTCGGTGCTGCGCCGCACCGTCGACATCGCCTCGGTCGAAGGGCTGGAGGCGCTGTCCGTCGGCCGTCTGGCGACCGATCTCGGGCTCAGCAAGAGCGGGGTGTTCGCGCTGTTCGGCTCCAAGCAGGAGCTGCAACTGGCCACGGTGCGGGAGGCGGCCCGCATCTACGTCGAGCAGGTCGTCCGGCCCGCGGCGGACGTGCCGGCCGGGATCGCCCGGGTCCGGCGGCTGTGCGAGCTCTGGCTGGCGTACTCCGAGGGCCGGGTCTTCCCGGGCGGCTGCTTCTTCTACGGCGTCATCGCCGAGTTCGACGCCCGGCCGGGGCCGGTGCACGACGCCGTCGCGCGTGCCCAGCGGGACTGGACGGACCATGTGGAGGGCGCCGTCACCGCGGCCCGCGAGGCCGGTGCGCTCCACCCGGGCACGGATGCCGCCCAACTCGCCTTCGAGCTGATCGCGTTGATGGAGGCCGCGAACGCGGTGTCCGTGCTGCGCAACGAGGCGGACGCGTACCGCAGGGCCCGCGTCGCGATCTCCGCACGGCTGCGCGCGGCGGCGGTCGATCCGTCGCAGGTGGCCGAACTCTCCTGACCCGTAAGGCCGTCGGTGCGGTGACGGCACCGACGAGTCGCGGGAAAACAAGTAGCACGACCGTTCGCTCAGTTTTAGGCTCGGGGCATGACCACGACCGGAACGGACATCGTCGAGCTCGACCGGATCGCCGTGCACGAATCGCTCAGGGTCCTGGCGGGGGCCGAAGCGACGGACTGGGAACGGGACACGCCCTGCGCGGGGTGGACACTGCGCGCGCTGGTCGCCCACATGACCGCCCAGCACCGCGGCTTCGCGGCCGCCGCGCGCGGGGCGGGACACGAGGAGGCGCACTGGCGGGAGCCCGCGGACACGGCCGACCCGGGGCGGACGTACCGGGAGGCGGCGAGCGAGGTGCTCGACGCCTTCGCCGAACCGGGCGTCAAGGAGCGGGAGTTCGTCCTGCCCGAGTTCGGCGGCCCGTTCCCCGGGCGGCGGGCCGTCGGCTTCCACTTCGTCGACTACGTGGTGCACGCGTGGGACGTGGCCGCCACGCTCGGCGTCCGCCTGGAGCTGCCCGGCGCCGTCCTCGACGCGGCGGTGGCCGTCGCCCGGCGCGTCCCGACGGACCCGGCGCTCCGGGGGCCGGGCTTCGCCTTCGCACCGGCCCGCGACGTTCCGGCCGGCGCCGACGCCCTGGACGAGGCGCTGCGGCTGCTGGGCCGCGACCCGGAGGCATGGCCGCTTCCGGGCCGCTGAGCCGACCGCCGCGCGGGACCGACACCGGCGGCTCGGCGACGACGCCACCGACAACCCGACGACCGACACCGACACCGGCCCCGGCACCAGGGGCTCGACCGGCGGCGACGGCGCGATCGGCACCGGCCGAGCGGACGCCACGGGACGGGACCGGTTGCCCGGTGGCCGCCCCGTGGAACCTCAAATGTTGCTCTGAACGTCCTCCGTGTCGGATTCGGCCCCGCTTCCCGGGGCCATGACTTCGTCACACCGGGGGACACGGGTCCGTCGTGAGGAGACGACACGCAGCGTCTGGTCGAGACCGTGACGGAGGAGGGGCCATGAAGCAGCTGAGCCGACTGGGGACGGGAATCGGGTGGCGGCCGGAGATCGCCGAGGCCGTGGAGCGGATGCCCGGCATCGACTGGGTCGAGGCCGTCTCGGAGAACCTGTGCCCCGGGCACCTGCCCGAGTCGCTGCTGCGGCTGCGGGAGCGGGGCGTCACGGTCGTGCCGCACGGGGTCTCGCTGGGGCTCGGCGGCGCGGACCGGCCGGACGCCTCCCGTCTGGCCGCGCTCGCCGAGCGGGCCGAGGCGCTGGGCTCGCCGCTCGTCACGGAGCACATCGCGTTCGTGCGGGCCGGCGGGCCGCTCACCGTCTCGCAGCCGCTGGAGGCGGGGCACCTGCTGCCGGTCCCGCGCACCCGGGACGCGCTGGACGTGCTGTGCGAGAACGTCCGCATCGCGCAGGACGCGCTCCCGGTCCCGCTCGCGGTGGAGAACATCGCCGCGCTGATCTCCTGGCCCGGCGAGGAGATGACCGAGGGCCAGTTCCTCCACGAACTGGCCGACCGCACCGGCGTACGGCTCCTCATCGACGTCGCCAACCTGCACACGAACCACGTCAACCGGGGCGAGGACCCCGCCAAGGCGCTCGACGAACTGCCCGTGGAGGCCATCGCCTACGTCCACGTCGCCGGCGGTTTCGAACGCGACGGCGTCTGGCACGACAGCCACGCCCACCCGGTGCCCCGGCCCGTGCTGGACATCCTCGCCGACCTCGCCTCCCGGGTGTCCCCGCCGGGGGTCCTCCTGGAGCGCGACGAGAACTTCCCCGAGCCGGCGGAACTGGAGCGGGAGATCGGGGCGATACGGGAGACGCTCGCGAAGGCACCGCGGGCGGACCGGGCCACGACGGGCTCCACCGCCGGGGCGGCGGAACGGGCGAACGGGCCGGTGGGGCAGCCCTCTTCCGGTTCCGACGGCGCCCGGGCGGACGAGGACCCGGCGGCCCGGCAGCGGCTGGCGCTGGCGCAGGCCGCGCTGCTGTCCGCGCTCGTCGCCGGGACCCCCGTGCCGGAGGGGTTCGACCGGGTACGGCTCGGTGTGCAGGCGCGGGCGCTCGCCGCCAAGCGCGCGGACGTGGTGGCGAAGGTGGCGGAGGAGCTGCCGGAGATCCTGGAGCGGGAGTACCGGCCGGCGTTCCTCGCGTACGCCCAGGGGCATCCGATGACCGGGGGCTACCGGCGCGACGCCCTCGACTTCGCCGAGCATCTGCTCCTCGCGGGACTCCCGGAGGACGCGGCCGCGCGCCGCCGGCTGCGCGACTGGTGGCTGGAGCGCTCGGGTCCCGCCCCGCTGTCGCGACGCCCGGCGGCCCGACTGGCCCGCGCCACCCGCAGGGTGCTGCTGCGCCACTGACCCCTCCGCGCGGCTGAACCGAAGCGCCGGGGACGAGAACGGACGCCGCCTCCCGCCCGGCGCTCGGCGCCGCCGCGACGGTGAGCGGACGCGCGGCAGGACCGGACGCGCAACGGGCCCCGACCGGCGACTGCAGAGCCCGTGCGCAGGGTGCCGCCGGGCCGCTGCGCGGACGTGTGACGGAACCCGACCGGCTGCCGCCCCCGAGCCGTGCGCGGGGTCCGCCGCGCCGGTGGGCAGACGCGTCTGGCCGGGAGGCGCCGTCGAGTGTGCCGGGATTAACACGCCATCCTGTGAGCCCGTCGCGGACGTCCGGATTCCTCCGCTTCACAGGGGTATGGCGTGCGCCCGAACCACCACATCCGTCACCTTCCACCCGGCCCCCAACCCGAATCTCCCGTACGGCAGTTGGCGTAGCGCCCGCAGTAATATGCCAACTCGCACCCGAAGCGCATTAGCGTGCGGTGCCGCAAGCAGGAGGCACCATGCGATCCATCAACCGCACCGGACTGATCAGTGGAACCGGGCTCGTCATAGCGGGGCTCACGGCGACGCTCGTCGCCCTGGTCTTTCCGATCTGGTCGTACGCGGACCGCTCCGGCACCGGCCTGGACAGCCTGAACGCCCAGAGCGTGTCGACCCGGTTCGGGCCCCTGTCGGCGCTGGACCGGGAGTTCATCACCAAGGTGCGGCTGGCCGGACTGTGGGAGCTGCCCGCCGGTCAGCAGGCACAGGAGCGCGGTACCACCCAGGCCGTACGGACGGCGGGCGAGCATCTCATCGAGGGGCACACCTTCCTGGACGCGCGGGTCCGCGACGTCGCGGCGCGGCTGAACCTGGAGCTGCCCAACCAGCCCAACCCGCAGCAGCGTCAGTGGCTCGCCACGCTCGACGCGTCGCACGGCACGGACTACGACCGGCAGTTCGCGAACATCCTGCGCAAGGCGCACGGCAAGGTCTTCTCCGTGGTCGCCCAGGTCCGCGCGAACACCCGCAACTCGCTCGTGCGCGACCTCGCCGACGACGCGAACACCACGGTGCTCGACCACATCAAGGTCCTGGAGGCCACCGGCTACGTCGACTTCGACGCCCTCGCCGAGGACGCGGCCACCGCGAGCCCGCCGCCGCTCACCAACTCCCCGGCCCCGCCCGGCCCGACGCAGTCCCCGGACTCACCGGCCCCGGTCACTCCGTCCGCCGGCTATTCGCTGCCGCCCGCGGCCTCGCGCCCCGACCCCTCCGCGACCTCCTAGCAGAACCGGCGGAGCGGAACGTCACATACTCACAACACTCCGTCCACATAGTGAACAAACCATGGCGCCCGCGCGGCCGTTCGCATAGAAAAACGCCATGTTCTGGGTCCTTCTCCTGCTCCTGGCCTGGGTCGCGGCCGGCACCGCGTGCACCCGGCTCTGCCTGGCCGCCGTCCGCGCGGCGGCGGCCGACGCGAACGCGGCGCGCGGTCACGACCTGACGCTCTACGAGGCGGCGTTCCTGTCGGGCGGTCCGGCCCGGGTCGCCGATCTGACGCTGGTGTCGATGGCCCGTCAGCGGCGCCTGCTGCTCGCGCACACCGGTTGGGCGACCGTCGTGGACCCGCGGGGACGCGACGAGATGGAGTGCTCCGTCATCGGAGCCATCGGCCCGGAGGGTCAGTCCCGGATAGCCCCGGTGCGCACGGCCGCCGCGGCCGCGGACTCGGTGCGCCGCCTCGCCGACCGTCTGGTCGCCGCGGGTCTCGCCGTACCCGACGGCGCCCGCACCACCGTCGCCGGAGCCGTCCGCCAGGTCCAGGCCGCACTGGTCGCCGTCCTGGCGCTGGGCGCCGTGGCCCTGCTGCTGCCCGCCCAGAGCACCGGCAACGACGTACCGGTCGCCGTCTGGTTCGCGCTCCCGCTGATCCTCACGCTGAGCTGCCTCGCCATAGCGAGGATCGAGGTGCACCCCTACACCCGCTGGGCGTCCCCCGCCGGACAGCGCCTGCTCGGCACCCTCGCCCGGCACACCGACGCCACCGGCGACGACCGTACGTACCTCACCTCCGTCGCCGTACGCGGCATCCGCGCGATCGGCGAGCCCGACCTGCGGGCCGCCCTCACGCACCGCGACCGCGGCCCGAGGGTCTGACGGGTGGCCCGCGGCCGTCCCCCGGAGCCGGCAAGGAGCTCGCGAAGGGGCTGAGGGGCGCCTCCGGGGGCGCATCGGGGTCATTGGGGCCGACACCGGCGGCCGGTGCTTTACTTCCCCAACCCGCAAACGAAACATCCCCTTTGTCGCTGCCGCGAGCCGAAGGGATGCCCGATGAGAGCCGCCGTCCTCTACGGAACCGCAGGGTCCGTACTCCTGACCGCCCTCGTCGGCGCCCCGGCAGCGGGGGGCACGCCGGCCGGGCGGGCCGCGGCCGGCTCCGCGGAGACGCGCGGCACCGCGGTCGCCGCCCAGCGTGCCGCCGCCGCGGGCATCCGCTTCGGCACGTGCGCCGAGGAACAGGGCCTGCCGGGCGGCGTCCGGTGCGGCACGGTCACCGTGCCCCTCGACTACGCCCACCCCGACGGCAAGAAGATCAAGCTGACCGTCAGCCGGGCCCGGGCCACCGGCAAGGACGCGAAGAACTCCAAGCGCAAGGTGCCGCGGCAGGGCGCCCTCGTCTACAACCCGGGCGGCCCCGGCGCGTCCAGCATGTACTTCCCGCTGATCGGCACGCTGCCCGACTGGCAGCGCGTCGCGGCGGCCTACGACCTGGTCGGCTACGCACCCCGCGGCGTCGAACGCTCCGCCCCGCTGTCCTGCGAGGACCCGAAGCAGTTCGTCAAGGCTCCCTCACTGGCGCCGACCTTCCCCTCGGAGTCGTACAAGAAGGAGCGCATCGCGGAGGCGAAGGCGTACGCGCAGGGCTGTGCCCGGCGCTCGGGCAGCGGCCTGCGCCACTACACCTCGCTCAACAACGCCCGCGACCTGGACGTGCTGCGTGCCGCGCTCGGCGAGCCGAAGCTGACCTACATGGGGGCCTCGTACGGGACGTACTTCGGTGCCCTCTACGCGACGCTCTTCCCCTCGCACGTCCGCCGGATGGTCTTCGACTCGGTGGTGAACCCCGCCCCCGGCAAGATCTGGTACCGGAACAACCTCGACCAGTCGGCCGCGTTCGAGGCCCGCTGGACGGACTTCCGGACATGGATCGCCGAGCACGACGACGTCTACGGACTCGGCACCACGCCCGCGGAGGTGCTGAACAGCTACGAGAAGGCGCGCGCGCAGCTCGCCGCGCAGCCCGCGGGCGGCACGGTGGGGCCGGCGCAGTTGCAGGGCGCGTTCCTGGAGGCCGGGTACTTCGACGACTACTGGCCGCAGCGCGCCCTGGCCCTGTCCGCGTATCTGAAGGGCGACCCGAAGCCGCTGATCGAGGCGGCCGGTCCGCACCCGGAGACGGCCGCCGAGCAGGAGAACGGAAACGCGGTATACACGGCCGTCGAGTGCAACGACGCGCCCTGGCCGACCGACTGGCGCACCTGGGACCGCGACAACACACGCCTCGCGCGGGTGGCGCCGTTCGAGACCTGGGACAACGTGTGGATGAACCTGCCCTGCGCCTACTGGCCGGTACCGCGGCAGAAGCCGCTGGAGGTGCGGACGCTGCCCGGGGAGCTGCCGCCGACCCTGATCCTGGCCGCGGAACGGGACGCGGCGACGCCGTACGAGGGGGCGCTGGAGCTGCGGCGCAGGCTGTCCGGCTCGGTGCTGGTGACGGAGCGGGACGCGGGCACGCACGGTGTCGCGGGCGGCGCCAACCAGTGCGTCAACGGTCACCTGGAGGCATATCTGCTGACGGGACGGCTGCCGGAGCGGCACGCGGAGTGCGCGCCGCACGCGGAACCGAAGCCGTCGGAGCGGAAGTCCGCCGGGCAGGGCGGCCGGGCGCAGGGCCCGCGGGACGCGCAGCACCCCGGCGGCCCCACGCGCTCCGACGAGCAGGAGGCCGCCCGGCAGGCTCCCTGATCAGGCCAGAGTCGCGACCAGATCGGCGATGTCCCTGCGACGGCCGGTGTAGAACGGGATCTCCTCACGGACGTGCATCCGCGCCTCGGAGGCACGCAGGTGACGCATGAGGTCGACGATGCGGTGCAGCTCGTCGGCCTCGAAGGCGAGGATCCACTCGTAGTCGCCGAGCGAGAACGAGGCGACCGTGTTGGCCCGCACGTCCGGGTAGCCGCGGGCCATCTTGCCGTGGTCGGCGAGCATGCGGCGGCGGTCCTCGTCGGGCAGCAGGTACCAGTCGTAGGAGCGCACGAAGGGGTAGACGCTGACGTAGTCACGCGGCGTCTCGTCGGCGAGGAACGCCGGGATGTGCGAGCGGTTGAACTCGGCGGGCCGGTGCAGCGCCATGTTCGACCAGACCGGCTCCAGGGCGCGGCCCAGCCTGGTGCGGCGGAAGAGGTTGTACGCCTCCTGCAGCTGGTCGGCGGTCTCCGCGTGCCACCAGATCATGAGGTCGGCGTCGGCGCGCAGGCCGGAGAGGTCGTAGGTGCCGCGGATCGTCACGTCCTTGGCGGCGAGCTGGTCGAACAGCTCCTGGACCTCGTCGGCGTAGCCCGCGCGGTCCTCGGGCAGCACGTCCTTCAGCTTGAAGACCGACCACAGCGTGTAGCGGATGACCTCGTTGAGGTCCTTGGCCAGCTTGCCCTTGTTCGGGATCCTGCCGGGCTCGGTGGTGGGGGCGTCGTCACTCATGTGCCTATTCTCCCGCTCCGCCGTGCAGGCTCTGCACCGGGTTCGCTCTGAGCGCCTCCAGACCGGCGCGGTCGCCGCCGAGCTGGTCCACGGCCGCGTACGCGCTCGCGATGCAGGCCGGGATGCCGACGCCGTCGTAGGCCGCGCCGCACACGGCGAGGCCGGGGAGCTTGCCGATGTGCTCGCGGACGCGGGCCACGCGCGCGTGGTGCCCGACCGGGTACTGCGGCAGTCCGTCGTCCCATCGCGTCACCCGCGTCGCCACCGGCTCGGCGGCGAGGCCGATCGCCTCCCGCAGGTCGTGCCGGGAGACCCGCACGAGGCCGGCGTCGTCCCGGCCGAGCACCTCCGTCTCGCCGTACCGCCCGACGGAGGTGCGCAGGACGAGCAGATCCGGGTCGTCCTCGGCGATCCAGCCCCACTTCTGGGACGCGAACGTGGACGCCTTGACGGTGTGCCCGTCGACCGGCGGGACGAGGAAGCCGCTGCCCTCGGGGAGGGCGGCGTCCCGGCGGCGGTAGGCGAGGGTGACGAGCGCCATGGAGGCGTACTCCACGGCGGCCAGTTCGGACGCGGCGGCGGGCGCCTCGGCGCGCAGCAGGGCGGCGGCGGGTGCGGCGGGCAGTGCGACCACGACGGCGTCGGCGTGCAGCACGCGGTCCTCGGCGATGACCCGCCAGCCGGTGTGCGGCCCGGCGGCCCCGTCCGCCGCGCCGCCGACCCGGCGCAGCTCCGTCACGGCGGCCCCGGTGACGATCTCGCCGCCGCGTGCGCGCACCGACTCGGCGACCGCCAGGGGCAGTTGCCCCACGCCGCCCTCGATGCCCATGAACACCGGTCCGGTCTGCTGCGCCGCGGCGGCCTTGGCCTGGATGTCGCGGACGGCTTCCGTGAGGGAGGTGTGGGTGCGGGCGGCGGCGTAGAGCTGGGGCACGGCCAGGCGCATCGAGATGCGGTACGCGTCGCCCGCGTAGACCCCGCCGAGGAGGGGTTCGACCAGGCGGTCGACGACCTCCCGGCCGAGGCGGGCCGCCACGTACTCGCCCACCGCCACGTCGTCGCCGACCTCGGTGCGGGGCAGGTCGGCGTCGCGTCCGATGCGGCGCAGGCCCTCCTCGGACAGGATGCCGGAGAGCGCGGACGCGGTGCCGGGGACGCCCATCACGTGTCCCTTGGGCATGGGGCGCAGGGTGCCGCGGTTCCACAGGGACGCCGTCGCGGTGGCGGGCGGCCGGAGGCGGTCGGCGAGGCCGGTCTCGCGGGCGAGGGACACGGCCTCGGGGCGGCGCGCGAGCATCGACTCGGCGCCCAGGTCCACCCGGACGCCCGCGATCTCGCCGGGCAGCAGCTTGCCGCCGACGCGGTCGGAGGCCTCCAGGACGGTGACCCGTACGCCGCGGTCCAGCAGGCGGTGGGCGGCGGCCAGACCCGCGATCCCGCCTCCGACGACCACGACATGTCCCGAACCCGTACGAGTGTCCTCTTCGCGCATGCCTCCACCCTCTCAGACCGCGCCGGGGCCACCCGCCGCGCGTCCGGTGTCCGGCACGAGTCCTGACCGTGACCGCATCGGGACCGGACGGGACCAACGTCCCGGTCCGGTCGTGCGTCGAAGGAGCGTCAGTCGAGTCGACACGACCCTCGGGGGTAGGCCCACATGCGCATACGAAGCTCCGCACGTCCCGTCCAGGTCCTGGCCGGGGTGCTCCTCGCGTCCGCGCTCGCTCTGGCGGGATGCAGCGGCGCCGACGACTCGGCGGACAAGGCCGGCGGTGGCGCCGCCGCCGACGACAAGGCCGCCGCCGCGCAGGCCGGGCAGGAGGACTCGGGCGCCACGGGCCGCGGCGGCTCGAACGGATCCAGGGCCACCGCGCCGCCCAAGGTGAGCCCGAGCCACATCATCCGCACCGCCTCCCTGACCGTGCAGGTCAAGGACGTGCCCAAGGCCCTCGACGACGCCCGTGCCACGGCGGAGGACGCGGGCGGCTACGTCGGCAACGAGACCACGACCCGCGACGGCCGGGGCCACGAGCGCACGCGCGTCGTCCTGCGCGTGCCCACCGACCGGTACGAGCAGGTGCTCTCCGACCTGGAGGGCACGGGCAAGGTCGTCGAGCGGACCGCCAAGGCGCAGGACGTCACCGACCAGGTCGTGGACGTGGAGAGCCGCATCAAGTCCCAGCGTGCCAGTGTGGCGCGGGTCCGGGAGCTGATGGACAAGGCGACCAAGCTCAGTGACGTGGTCACGCTGGAAGGGGAGTTGAGCAGCCGCGAGTCCGACCTGGAGGCGCTGCTCGCCCGGCAGGCGTCCTTGAAGGACCGCACCGGTCTGGCCACGATCACCCTGTCGCTGTCCGAGACGCCGGTGAAGAAGGCCGAGAAGAAGGACGCGGACCCGGGCTTCGTGGACGCGCTCACCGGCGGCTGGCACGTGCTGGTCACGATGCTGCGCTGGATCGCCCTGGCGTTCGGGGCGGTGCTGCCCTTCGCGGTGGGCCTGGCGCTGATCGTCCTGGTGTGGGTGCGCCTGGTACGGCCCCGGCTGCCGCGCCGCACCGCCACGCACCCGGCACCGGCGGCGGGCGCCGGGTCCCTGCCCGTGGCACGTCCGGTGCGGGCCGACGGCTCGGCGACGGGTGGCGAGGAGGACTGAAATGCCCGGCCCCCGTAGCGTGTTCGCATGGACATGAGCCGTACGAGCAGCAGTGGCGGGGCCCGGGAACGACTGGTCGTGGTCGGCGGTGACGCGGCGGGCATGTCCGCCGCGTCACAGGCACGCCGGCTGCGGGGGCCCGACGCGTTGGAGATCGTGGCGTTCGAACGCGGCCACTTCACCTCCTACTCGGCCTGCGGCATCCCGTACTGGGTGGGCGGTGACGTCCCCGAGCGGGATCAGCTGATCGCGCGGACGCCCGAGGAGCACCGGGAACGCGCCATCGATCTGCGCATGCGCACGGAGGTCGTGGAGATCGACGTCGCCGGCGCCCGGGTGCGCTCCCGGGACCTCGACAGCGGGGCCGAGGAGTGGACGGCGTACGACAAGCTCGTGATCGCGACCGGCGCGCGTCCGGTCCGCCCGGACCTGCCGGGCATGGACGCCCCGGGCGTGCACGGGGTGCAGACGCTCGACGACGGCCAGGCCCTGCTGGACACGCTGGCCGGCACGGAGGGCCGGCGGGCGGTGGTCGTCGGCGCGGGCTACATCGGTGTGGAGATGGCCGAGGCGCTCATCAACCGCGGCTACGAGGTCACGGTCGTCAACCGCGGCAAGGAACCCATGTCCACGCTCGACCCCGACATGGGACGCCTCGTGCACACGGCCATGGAGGGCCTGGGCATCACCATGGTCGACGACGCCGAGGTCACCAAGGTGCTCACCGGTGACGACGGGCGGGTGCGCGCCGTCGCCACCGAGGACGCCGAGTACCCGGCGGACGTGGTCGTGCTGGGCATCGGCGTACGTCCCGAGACGACGCTGGCCGAGGCCGCCGGGCTGCCGCTCGGCGAGCACGGCGGGCTGCTCACGGACCTGGCGATGCGGGTGCGCGGCCACACGGACATCTGGGCCGGCGGCGACTGCGTCGAGGTGCTCGACCTGGTCTCGGGACGCGAACGGCACATCGCGCTGGGCACGCACGCCAACAAGCACGGGCAGGTCATCGGGTCCAACGTGGGCGGCGGGTACGCCACCTTCCCGGGTGTCGTCGGCACGGCGGTGAGCAAGGTCTGCGATCTGGAGATCGCCCGCACCGGCCTGCGCGAGAAGGACGCCCTCCGGGCGGGCCTCCGGTTCGAGACCGTGACCATCGAGTCCACGAGCCGTGCGGGCTACTACCCGGGGGCAGCGCTCATGACCGTGAAGATGCTCGCCGAGCACCGCACCGGGCGCCTGCTGGGCGTGCAGATCGTCGGCCGCGAGGGCGCGGCGAAACGCGTCGACATCGCGGCGGTGGCGCTGACCGCGGGCATGACGGTGGAACAGATGACAGCCCTCGACCTCGGCTACGCCCCGCCCTTCTCCCCCGTCTGGGACCCCATCCTGGTGGCAGCCCGCAAGGCAGTCACAGCAGTACGCGACACCACCCGATAGCCCACACCCACCAGGGGCGCGAGGAACAGCGCGCCCAGCCACGACGCACCCGCACAGGCACACAGACGTCACCCGGCCAGGGGCGCGAGGAACAGCGCGCCCAGCCACGAACCGACCCGCGGTCCACAACGGACCGCACCCCACCGCGGCGCGGGGCCCGCGGACCCGGCCACGAACGCCGGGCACCGCACCCCGCCCCGCGAGGCAACGCGCCTACGCGGACTCGTGCCCCGCACTCCCGTTGATCCGGTCGATGGCCTGCCGAGCCTGCTCCGCAGGCGGCCGCGCAGGCAGCGACGAAATGGACGCGGACGGCACCGCGGACGACGAGACGGAGGCCGCCGCACCGACCGCGGGCGGCGACTGCGCGGGCTTCGCGTGGGCAGCGGGCCTGCTGCTGCGCAACCGGTGACTGACGGCCTCGTCGAGAGTCACCGGACGCTGCATCCGCGCCGCGAGCCGACCCGCCTCCTGGCCGAGTGCGGCGACGTCCTCCCAGGGCAGGTGCAGCACCAGGGCGATCTCCGCCTCGCCGTCGGGCAGGGCGTGCATCGCAGGAGCAACTCGGTCGTTCATCGCCTGTGTCCTCACGTCTTCCGCGTGTCACGTCTGCACCGCGCCGCGGGCGGTTGAGGAGACATACGGACGAGAACACGGTGGCGTTCAGCCGGGACGCCCCGGGGGCGCGCGCATTCGGCGTCGGCATCCAGGGCACTAGTTCCTTGTGGTCATCCCCGTCCATGACGTGAACCCGGTGCGCCGCACGCCGTATGTGACGTACGCGCTGATCGCCGCCGACGTCCTCGTGTTCCTCTACACTCCCGGCCTGGCCGGCTCGGCGGCGGGGGACAGCGGGCTGTCGCAGCTGTGCCATCTCCAGGCGTTCCTGGACCACTACGCCGCGGTGCCACAGGAGTTGATCCATCATCAGATGCCGGGGCTGGTGCCGACGGGACAGACCGGTGCCGGGCCGCACGGCATGGGCTGCGTGGTGGCTCCGCCGGACTACGACAAGTCGCCGCCGTTGTCGGTGTTCACGGCGATGTTCCTGCACGGAGGCTGGCTGCACCTGCTCGGCAACATGCTGTTCCTGCTGATCTTCGGCAACAACATCGAGGACCGCCTCGGCCATGTCCGCTTCGCGCTGTTCTACGTGGCCTGCGGCTATGCGGCGGCCTACGGCTTCGCGCTGCTCAACGACGACTCGGGCGACCCCCTGATCGGCGCCTCGGGAGCGATCGCCGGGGTCCTCGGGGCCTATCTGGTGCTCTATCCGAGAGCCAGGGTCTGGGTCCTCGTCCCGTTCCTGGTCTTCCTGCCGCTGCGTCTGCCGGCCTGGCTCGTGCTCGGCTTCTGGTTCGTGCTCCAGGCGGTGTACTCGTCCGGGAGCGGTGTCTCGACCGCGGGAACGGTCGCGTACGCCGCCCACGTGGTCGGCTTCCTCACCGGCATGCTGCTCGCCTGGCCGCTGCGTCCCGGCACACCGCCGCCGCCCGAACCACGCCGCCTGCTGTGGGGCAGGCGGGCGCGGCACAGCTGGTGAGGCGGCGGGCCGTGAGCGCGGGCCGGTGAACCGAGGGGCTCCCCGGTCAGCGGGCGGTCTGGGTGTGCACGTACTCCACGAGGCGGGTCAGGGCGTCGGGGTCCATGGTCGGCAGAACGCCGTGGCCGAGGTTGAAGACATGGCCTTCGAGACCGGCGGCGGCGTCGAGCACCTCGCGGGTCTTGGCCTCCACGGCCTCGGTCGTGGAGAACAGCACCGCCGGGTCGAGGTTGCCCTGGAGGGCCTTGCCCGGGCCGACGCGGCGGGCGGCCTCGTCCAGCGGGACGCGCCAGTCGACACCGACCACGTCGGCGCCCGCCTCGCCCATGAGGCCGAGCAGCTCACCGGTGCCGACGCCGAAGTGGATGCGCGGCACGCCGTACCCGGCGACGGCGTCGAAGACCTTCGTGGAGGCGGGCATGACGGAGCGGCGGTAGTCGGCGGGTGCCAGGGCGCCGACCCAGGAGTCGAAGAGCTGGACGGCGCTGGCGCCGGCCTCGATCTGCACCTTCAGGAAGGCGGAGGTGATCTCGGCGAGGCGGTCGAGGAGGTCGGCCCACAGCTGCGGGTCGCCGTACATGAGCGCCTTGGTGTGCTCGTGGTTCTTGGACGGACCGCCCTCGACGAGGTAGCTCGCGAGGGTGAAGGGCGCGCCCGCGAAACCGATGAGCGGGGTGGGGCCGAGCTCGGCCGTGAGCAGACCGATCGCCTCGGTGACGTAGTGGACGTCCTCGGGGGTCAGGTCGCGCAGCTGGGCGAGGTCGGCCCGGGTGCGGATCGGGTTCTGGACGACGGGGCCGACGCCCGGCTTGATGTCCAGGTCGATGCCGATGGCCTTGAGCGGGACGACGATGTCGCTGAAGTAGATCGCCGCGTCCACGTCGTGGCGGCGGACCGGCTGGAGCGTGATCTCCGCGACCAGCTCGGGCCGCATGCAGGACTCCAGCATGGGGATGCCCTCGCGCACCTTGAGGTACTCGGGCAGTGAGCGGCCGGCCTGCCGCATGAACCACACCGGCGTGTGCGGCACGGGCTCGCGCCTGCACGCCTTGAGGAAGGCGGACTCGTACGTGGCTGTCGGCTGCTGCCCGGCGGGGCGGTGGTTGGCACTCACGACGGAAAGTCTCGCACGGCGTACGGGCGTCCAGGTCCCGGGCTCCGCCCTCCCCCGGCCGGTGCGGGTCCCCGGCGCACGGCGCGCGGGCGGGCGCGTTCGCGCGGAACGATCCGGACAGTGGTCCCGCGCACGGGTGTCTCTCCCTGCGCGAAGGCTCCGTTCCCCTTAACCTTCCCCGCATGGCTGCGGCTCAGGGACGACTGTCGGACGGCGCTGGCGGAATGGACGACGCGAAGGAGGGGGACCGTGATGCGGTGGAGACGGCTCCCTTGCCCTTCCGGGCGGCCGTCGACGCGCTGAGGGCCGCGCGACTGCGGCCGGAGATCGAGATCGACCCGACGCGTCCCCCGCAGCGGCTGGCTCCGCACGCGTACGCGCTGGAGGCCGCGGTCGTCGCGGACGACGAGGACCTCGCGGACGGCCGGCTCGTCCTGCTGCACGACCCCGCCGGGCACGACGCCTGGCAGGGCTCCTTCCGTCTGGTGACCCTGATCCGCGCGGAGCTGGAGCCGGAGATGGCCGCCGATCCGCTGCTTCCCGACGTGTGCTGGTCGTGGCTGACCGGCGCGCTCCAGGCACGCGGCCTGTCGTACGGCGAACCGAGCGGCACGGTCACGCGTGCGAGCTCTCACTACTTCGGCGGCCTCGGTGAGCGCCCCGCCGCCTCGCAGATCGAGATCCGCGCCTCGTGGACGCCCCGCGAGGGACTGGCGGGCGTCCCGGACACGGCGGCGCACCTCGCGGCGTGGTGCGACCTGCTGTGCCAGGTCGCCGGACTCCCGCCGGCCGGGCCGGGCGACGGGTCGATCGTCACCCTTCCGCAGCGCCGGGGCCCGCAGTCCCGCTGAGTGCGGCCACCTCCGCCCCGCCGTGAGCCGTCGCACCTCGGCCAGGCGGGGCGGGCTCCGCAGCCGTGCCACTCTTCGGGGCGGCTCCGTCACGCCTCACCTCCGGAGTGGTCCGTACCGGTGCCGTCAGCGGTGACCTTGCCCTCCGGGCCTCGGCCGGGCACGCCGACGCGCCCGTCTCTCACCGCACGCTTACCGGTTCTTTGTCGATACGGCCACTTTCGGCCGTGATTTGACGCGGATCGACTCGGTTCGATCTTCGGATGATCGATCGCGTGTCCGAATTGCACGGATTGTTACTCACCAAATCGTGATCATTCTCTAAAGGACGAGGGGTTTGGTGCCGAAGACGTCTGTGACCTTGAAAGCACGGTTCGTCCCGGCTCCATCCCCAGAGCCGGTCCCGTCCCGAACCCCAGGAGGCCTGGTGTCCGTTCTCCTCGAGCAGCCCGCAAGCCTGGTCGCCTACCGCCCCAACAAGCCGACCGCCATGGTGGTCGTGGCCGACCCCCGGGTCCGCTCCACCGTCACCCGCCACCTGTGGGCGCTCGGAGTGCGCGACGTCATCGAGGCGTCGTCCGTCGCGGAGGCCCGTCCCCGAATCGGCAACCCGCGTGACATCTGCGTCGCCGACGTCCATCTTCCCGACGGCAGCGGGCTCACCCTGCTGTCCGAGACCCGAGCCGCGGGCTGGCCCAACGGCCTCGCCCTTTCCGCCGCCGACGACATCGGCGCCGTACGCAATGCCCTGGCGGGCGGCGTCAAGGGCTATGTCGTCACCGGCACCCGAACAAACGTCGGGCTCCCCACCCGGCCCGGCGCCGCACCGATCGGCTCGGCCGCCGCCCGTATGCACCGCCGCCCCCCGGGTGCCCCGAGCCACCCGGGCGGCTACCGCGAACTGTCCGGACGAGAGGTCGAGGTCCTTCGGCTGGTCGCGGAGGGCCAGTCGAACAAGGCCATCGGCGTCTCCATGGGCCTGTCCGCGCTGACCGTCAAGAGCCACCTCGCCCGCATCGCCCGCAAGCTCGGCACGGGCGACCGCGCCGGGATGGTGGCGGTCGCGTTGCGCACCGGCATCATCCACTGAACCCCGCCCCGCCCCCGACCGTCCCCCGCCCGTGAACCTGATGTTTCACTGACCTGACTGGTTTACGACCCCCAGACGCCCGTCGACGGAACGTTCCGTCGGCGGGCGTTGTCCATACACAGATACCCTTGACAGGTGACCGACGCCCAAGAGACCGCAGCAGACAGCTCACTGCGAACCACCGGAGGCGCCCCTCCGGACGACGTCGAATCGGCGCCGATCCCTTTGCTTGAGCCCCGAGACGGCATTCCGCCCGTGATCGCCGACGACGCCTCGCTCGCGCAGGTGATCGCCGCCTTCGCCGCCGGATCCGGCCCCGTCGCCGTCGACGCCGAACGCGCGTCCGGGTACCGATACGGCCAGCGCGCCTATCTGGTGCAGCTGCGCCGCGAGGGCGCCGGGACCGCGCTGATCGACCCCGTCGCGTGCCCCGATCTGTCCGGCCTCGGCGAGGCGATCTCCGGCGTGGAGTGGGTGCTGCACGCAGCCACCCAGGACCTGCCCTGTCTGCGCGAGATAGGCATGGTCCCCACCCGCATCTTCGACACCGAGCTGGCCGGCCGGCTCGCCGGGTTCCCCCGGGTGGGCCTCGGCGCCATGGTCGAGAGCGTGCTCGGTTTCGTCCTGGAGAAGGGACACTCCGCCGTCGACTGGTCGACCCGCCCGCTGCCCGAGCCCTGGCTGCGCTACGCCGCGCTCGACGTGGAGCTGCTCGTCGATCTGCGCGACGCCCTGGAGAAGGAGCTCGACCGGCAGGGCAAGCTGGAGTGGGCCCAGCAGGAGTTCGACGCCATCGCGCAGGCCGAGCCCGCCCCGCCGCGCAAGGACCCCTGGCGCCGTACGTCGGGGATGCACAAGGTGCGCCGCCGCCGGCAGATGGCGGTCGTACGGGAGCTGTGGGAGGCCCGGGACCGCGTCGCCCAGCGCCGGGACGTCTCGCCCGGCAAGGTCCTCGGGGACGCGGCGATCGTCGAGGCGGCGCTGGGCCTGCCCGCCAACGTGCACGCCCTCGCCGCGCTGAACGGCTTCGGACACCGCATGGGGCGCCGCCAGCTGGAGCAGTGGCAGGCCGCGGTCGACCGCGCGAAGGCCCTGCCGGAAGCCGAGCTGCCGCAGCCGGGCCAGCCGGTGACCGGCCCCCCGCCGCCGCGCGCCTGGGCCGACAAGGACCCCGCCGCCGCCGCGCGGCTGTCCGCGGCCCGCGCCGCGGTGTCCGCGCTGGCCGAGGAGCTCGGCATGCCGCAGGAGAACCTGATCACGCCGGACACGGTGCGCCGGGTGTGCTGGGAGCCGCCCGGGGCGCCGGACACGGCGTCCGTGGCCACCGCGCTGACCGGATACGGGGCGCGGCCCTGGCAGGTCGAGCAGGTCGCCCCGGTGCTGGTGACGGCGCTTTCGGCGAAGGCCCCCAAGGGCTGACGACCGCAGGGGCCGAGGCGCCCCGGCCCCGGGGACGTCCGGGGCCCCGGGTGGCCGGGCCGCGGACGGCGGCCCGGCCCGTGCTCATTTCGTCGCCCCCCGGGTGAAGCCGTTGTAGATGAAGCGCTGCAGGAACAGGAAGACGATCAAGGTCGGCAGGATGACGAGCACCGCGCCGGCCGAGATCGTCTCCCAGTGCGCCCCGAACGGCCCCTTGAAGCGGAACAGCGACGTCGAGATCACGCCAAGATCCTCGGACGGCATGTAGAGGAAGGGGAGGTAGAAGTCGTTGTAGACGGTGATCCCCTTCACGATCACGACCGTGGCGACGGCGGGCCTGAGCAGCGGCAGGATGATCCTCCAGTAGATCGTGAAGGCGTTGGCGCCGTCGAGGCGCGCGGCCTCGTCCAGGGAGACGGGGATGGACCGGACGAACTGCAGGAAGATGTAGATCGACACGATGTCCGTCCCCATGTAGAGCACGATCGGTGCCCAGCGGGTGTCGAACAGGCCGAAACGGTCGACGATCTGGAAGGTCGCGACCTGTGTCGTGACGCCCGGTACGAGCGTGGCGATCAGGAAGAGCGCGACGACCAGCTTCTTGAAGCGGAACGTGAAGCGGTCGATCGCGTACGCCGCCATCGAGCCGATGATCACCGTGCCGGTGACGGAGAAGAGCAGGATGAAGGCCGTGTTGCCGAACGCCGCCGGCATCCCGCCGTCCCGGAACGCCGTCACGTAGTTGTGGAAGTTCAGGAAGTCGTCGGGCAGCGCGAGCGCGCCGCTGCCGTCCGCCATCTCCTTCGAGGACTTGAGGGAGGTGAGCAGGACGACGGCGAGCGGGAGCAGCACGACGACGGAGGCGACGGCGAGCGACAGGTACGTGAGGGTGCGGGCGGCCCGGCGACGGCGCGCGGGCGTCGTGCCCGGCAGTGTCATACGAGATCCACCTTGTCGTCCGGGACGAGGCGACGCTGCACCCACGTCACCGCCAGGATGATGAGCAGCAGCACGACCGCGGCCGCCGACGCGAGGCCCGTCTTGTTGAACTGGAAGGCCAGCTTCACGGTCTGGATCACGAAGGTCTCCGTGCCGGTCGCGCCGCCGGTCATGATGAACGGCACGTCGAACGCCGACAACGAGCCGGAGACGGAGAGGATCACGGAGAGGCTGAGGACGGGTTTGATGCCGGGCAGGACGATGTACCGGAACTGGTGCCATCGATGGGCGCCGTCCAGCTCGGACGCCTCGTACAGCTCGCCCGGGATCGACTGGATCGCGCCGAGGAACAGCACGAAGTTCAGGCCGGTGTAGCGCCAGACGGAGACCCCGGCCAGGGAGGTGTTGGCGGACACCGAGGTGCCGAGCCAGGCCCGGTCGGAGTGATGTCCGAACAGGCCGAGGACGGAGTCGAGGGTGCCGCCGTCCTGGAAGAAGTAGAGGAAGACGAAGCCGATCGCGACGCCGTTGACGAGGTACGGGAAGAAGAGCACGCCCTTGAAGAAGTTCCGGAAGCGCACGTCGAAGCTCAGGATCGTCGCGAAGTAGAGGGCGACGGCGATCTGCACGACCGAGGCGGCCAGGTAGTAGCCGCTGACGAAGAACACCTGGAACAGCTCGGGCCGGGTGAAGAGTTCGACGTAGTTCTCGGCGCCCGTGTAGTGCAGGTCGGGGCTGACGCCGTCCCAGTCGGTGAAGCTGTACGCGATCATGTTGGCGACGGGCGCGTACGTGAAGGTGATCAGCAGGGCGAGCGGGGCGGCGAGGAAGAGCCAGGGGGTCAGGCCGCGCCACAGGCGTACACCGCGCGGGGCGCGCCCCCGGGCGGCGGGCGGCGGGGCCGTCGCGGGCCGCGCCCCCGTGCCGGGGGCGTCCGTCATCACGGTCCCGGTGTCGTCGCCGTTCATCAGGACCCGGACCCGACGGTCCGGGCCGCCTCGCTCCAGCGCTTGCCGAGGTCTGCGAAGAAGTCGTCGAGGCTGCCCTTCCTGGCGCCGCGGGCGAGGTCGACGAGGTTCTGGCGGTAGTCGGGGGCGTAGATGCCGACCTCGGACTGGTTGTCGATGGCCTTGACGGTGGCTCCGTCGGTGTCGTCGAGTTCGATGAACTTCACGCCCGCGTCCTGGTACGGCTTCAGCACGTCCGGCAGCGGCGCTCCCTTGACCGGGGAGAGGGTCAGGTTGTCGTCCGCGTAGCCCGACCGGTCGGTGAACCAGTCGATCCAGGCGCGGGCGGCCTCCTTGTGGGCGGAGTGGACGTTGACCGCCTGGTTGTAGTCGGGCGCCACCACGGCGCAGAACCTGCCGCCGGCCTGGACGGGGAAGGGCATGAAGCCGATGTCGTCGGGGTCGGTGCCGGCCTGTTCGGCGGCGGCCCGGAACTGCGTGATCGCCCAGGAGCCGAGCCACATGGTGGCGATGTCGCCCTTCGCCAACCGCGGTTTGGAGCCTTCCCAGTTGGTGGTCGTCGGGTCCTTCTCGGCGAGCCCGTCGTGGACGACGTCGTAGAGCAGGGTGTCGGCGACGCGCAGATCGGCGCCCTCGGCCCAGGGGTCGCCGTCGGCGAGGGCGGTGGTCGCCCCGGTGTCGCAGCTCGCGGACCCGTTGGCGGACGTCCAGGACGTGAGCGGCCACTTGTCCTTGAAGTTCGTGTAGTACGGGACGGCCTTCGTCCTGGACTTGATCGCCCGGAGGTCGTCGACGAACGCGGCCGGGGTGGTGGGCCAGTCGGTGATCCCCGCGTCCTTCCAGACCCGTTTGTTGTAGACGAAGCCCGGGGTCACGCCGATCGGGCTCTGTCCGTAGACCTTGCCGCCGACCGTGGTGAAGTCCGTGAAGCGGTACTTCCCGGAGCGCTCGGCGGACGTGCCGAGCGAGGCGAAGAACTTGGGGTAGTCGCCCTTCTTGATCACGGCCGGGATCATGAGGACGTCGCCGTAGTTCTCCGTGTTCATGCGGATCTTGACCTCACCCTCGTAGTCGGTGACGGCCTCGAACTCGACCTCGACCCTCGGGTACGTCTTGTTGAACTCGGCGGCGTACTTCTTCATCGTGCCGTCCTGCACGAGATCGGTCCGCTGGGTGAGGACCTTGATGGTCCCGGACACCTTGGCGGGGTCGTCGGGGACCTTGGCGTCCGCGCCCTTCGACGCGCCTCCGCTCCCCGTGCAGCCCGCGGCCAGCAGTGCGGCGGCGAGCAGTGTTCCGGCGAATGACGTGCGGCGGTTCATCTGCACCAGCTCCGTTCACCTCGGTTGGCTGGTTCGGCACTCTGACAGCCGTCGCTAAACCGGTAAAGTCACTATTCCGCCAACGATTCCGAAATCTTTCGCAGCCACTGGTGTCTACTGCCTCAACCGGTTTAGGGAGTACGCATGCTGGACGTCACACCGCTCACCGAGGGATGGACCCTGCGGCACGAGGGAGCCGCGCTTCCGGCCGCGGTCCCGGGCTGTGTGCACACCGATCTGCTGGCGGCGGGCGTCATCGCGGACCCGTTCCTCGGCCGCAACGAGACCGAGGTGGCGTGGGTGGGCCGGCGGGACTGGACGTACGACGTCGCCCTGCCCGCCACATCCGGCCACGAGCAGACCGACCTCGTCTTCGACGGCCTGGACACCGCCGCACAGATCCGGCTGGACGGACGGCTCCTCGGATCGGTCCGGAACATGCACCGCTCCTACCGCTTCGACGTCACCGGGCTCGGCGGCCCGCTCTCGGTGCACTTCACCTCGGCGTACGGCGCGGCCGAGGCGGTGCGGGACCGGCTCGGCGAGCGGCCGAACGCCTATCCCGAACCCTTCCAGTACCTGCGGAAGATGGCCTGCTCCTTCGGCTGGGACTGGGGGCCGACGCTGGTGACCGCCGGGATCTGGCGCCCGGTGCGGCTGGAGCACTGGTCGACCGCGCGGATCGCCCGGGTACGGCCGCTGGTGACCGTCGAACGGGGCGTCGGACGCGTCGAGCTGGCCGTGGACGTCGAGCGGACCAGGGTCGAGGCAGGCCTCACCGTGGAGGCCCGGTCCGGCGGGGTGCGGGCCTCGGGGACGATCGACGGCACGTCCGGGACGGTCCTGCTGGAGATCCCGGACCCCGAGCTGTGGTGGCCCCGCGGGTACGGTGAACAGCGTTTGTACGACGTCGAGTTGACGTTGAGCGACGCGCACGGCCCGCTCGACGCGTGGCACCGCCGCATCGGCTTCCGCACGCTGGAACTGGACCGCCGCGCCGACGCCCACGGCAGCGGCTTCACCTTCGTCGTCAACGGCGTCCGGCTCTTCGCACGGGGGGTCAACTGGATCCCGGACGACGCCCTCCCGTCCCGGATCACCCGTGAGCGCTACCGGCACAGGCTCCGCCAGGCCGCCGCCGCGGGCGTCGACCTCGTACGCGTGTGGGGCGGCGGCATCTACGAGAGCGAGGACTTCTACGACGCCTGCGACGAGCTGGGGCTGATGGTCTGGCAGGACTTCCCCTTCGCCTGCGCGGCGTACCCCGAGGAACAGCCGCTGCGCGGCGAGGTGGAGGCCGAGGCCCGGGAGAACGTCGTACGGCTGATGCCGCACCCCTCGCTCGTACTGTGGAACGGCAACAACGAGAACCTGTGGGGCTTCAGGGACTGGGACTGGGAACGACGGCTGGCCGGGGACTCGTGGGGCGAGGGGTACTACCTCGGACTGCTGCCACGGGTGGTGGCCGAGCTGGACCCGACGCGGCCGTACGCGGCGGGCAGCCCGTGGTCCGGCTCCTGGGACCACCACCCCAACGACCCGGCGCACGGCACCCACCACTCGTGGGAGGTGTGGAACAGGACGGACTACGCCGACTACCGCCGCCATGTCCCGCGCTTCGTCGCCGAGTTCGGCTGGCAGGCACCGCCCGCCTACGCGACGCTGCGCCGCGCGCTCCCCGGCGAGACGCTCGCCTCCGACTCCCCCGGCATGCTGCACCACCAGAAGGCCGACGACGGGAACGGCAAGCTGGAGCGCGGACTCGCCCGCCACTTCCCGGCGCCCGAGGGCGACTTCGACCGCTGGCACTACCTCAACCAGGTCAACCAGGCCCGTGCGGTGGCCGCCGGGATCGAGCACTGGCGCGCGCACTGGCCGGTGTGCGCCGGGACGGTCCTCTGGCAGCTCAACGACTGCTGGCCGGTGACGTCCTGGGCCGCGATCGACGGCGACGGACGCGCCAAGCCGCTCTACCACGAGCTGCGGCGGCTCTACGCGGACCGGCTCCTGACGCTGCTGCCCCGGCCCGGCGGGCTGGTGCTCGCCGCGGTCAACCAGTCCGCACAGCCCTGGCGGGGCACGCTCAGGCTGCGGCGGATGTCCGTCGAGGGCGTGACGACGGGCGAGACGACGCTCGGCCTCTCCGCCGCCGCGCGCGCTGTCGGCGAGGTTCCCGTACCGCCCGAGCTGCGGCCGGCCGGGCCGAAGGAGTTCCTGGTGGCCGACGCGGACGGGCTGCGGGCCCTGCACTTTCCCGTGCCCGACCGTGAAGTCCCCTACCCGAGGCCCCGGTTCGACGTCACGGTCACGCCGGGCGCGGTGGCCGTGACGGCCCACACCCTCGTCCGGGACCTGCTGCTGCAGGCGGACCGCCTCGACCCGGCCGCCGAGGCCGACACCGGCCTGGTCACGCTGCTTCCCGGCGAACGGGTCACGATCGGCGTACGGGGCTGGGAGACTCTGGACGAGCGGGCCGAGACGGCCGCCCGATCCGCCCTGTACTGCGTGGAGCCGACCCGATGACGACAGTGCCGACCCCCCGCGTCACCATCAAGGACGTCGCGGCGCGCGCCGGGGTGTCCAAGGGCGCGGTCTCCCTCGCCTTCAACCGCAAGCCCGGCCTGTCGGACGCCACCCGCGACCGGATCTTCGCCGCGGCCCGGGAGCTGGGCTGGGCACCGAACCTCACCGCCCGGTCGCTGTCCAGCCAGCGGGTGGACGTGGTCGGACTCGCGATCTGCCGGCCGGCCAAGCAGCTCGGACTCGAACCCTTCTACATGGAGTTCATCTCCGGGGTGGAGGGCGTGCTGACCGAGCGTTCGTGCTCACTGCTGCTGCGTCTCGTACGGAACCTGGAGGAGGAGGTCGGGCTCCAGGAGGCCTGGTGGAAGGGGAAGCAGATCAGCGGGTCGATCCTGGTCGACTTCCGCGCCGACGACCCGAGGGTCGCCGCGGTGGAGCGGCTCGGCATGCCGGCCGTCGCCGTCGGCCATCCGTCGCTGACCGGCTCCCTCACCTCCGTGTGGACCGACGACGCGACCGCCGTCACCGAGGCCGTGCGCTATCTCGCGGCGCTCGGACACCGGCGGATCGCCCGGGTCGGCGGTGCGGCGCCCCTGGGGCACACGACCATCCGTACGGCGGCCTTCGACGAGGCGGCCCGGACGCTGGATCTCGCCGGGTCCTGGCAGGTGGCGACCGACTTCTCGGGCGACGCCGGGGCGCGGGCCACGCGTTCGCTGCTGTCGGCCGCGCCACCGGACCGGCCGACCGCCATCGTGTACGACAACGACATCATGGCGGTGGCCGGGCTCTCCGTCGCCTCCGAGATGGGGCTGAGCGTGCCGGGCGACGTCTCCCTGCTCGCCTGGGACGACTCCCAGCTGTGCCGGCTCACCCATCCGACGCTCTCCGCCATGAGCCACGACGTGCACGGCTTCGGCGCGGACGTGGCGCGGACGTTGTTCGGCGTGATCACCGGCGAGGAGCCCGCGTCGCACCCGGTGCCCACCCCGGTGCTGACGCCGCGGGGATCGACGGCACCGCCCGGGGGCGGCTCGCGGATGTGACCTTCGCCGCTCCCGCCTCCGGGACTGGGCAGCATGGTTACCCGCAAGTAGCATGAGGGGGTGAGCGCGCGCTCAGTCGCGTGCGACGCGCAGCAGTGCCATCCCGCATCTGGAGGAGAGCCATCGTGCCTCGTACCGTCAGGGACGTCGTCTTCGTCGACGGCGTCCGCACCCCGTTCGGCAAGGCGGGCCCGAAGGGCATCTACCACGAGACCCGCGCCGACGACCTCGTCGTGAAGGCCATCCGGGAGCTGCTGCGCCGCAACCCCGGCCTGGACCCCAAGAAGATCGACGAGGTCGCCATCGCCGCGACCACGCAGATCGGTGACCAGGGTCTGACGCTGGGCCGCACCGCCGGGATCCTGGCCGGTCTCCCCCAGTCGGTGCCCGGCTACTCCATCGACCGCATGTGCGCGGGCGCGCTGACCGCCGTCACCACCACCGCGGGCTCCATCGCCTTCGGCGCCTACGACGCCGTCATCGCCGGCGGTGTCGAGCACATGGGCCGCCACCCGATGGGCGAGGGCGTCGACCCGAACCCGCGGTTCGTCAGCGAGAAGCTGGTCGACGAGTCCGCCCTGTTCATGGGCATGACCGCCGAGAACCTGCACGACCGCTACCCCACGATCACCAAGCAGCGCGCCGACGAGTACGCCGTGCGCTCGCAGGAGAAGGCCGCCAAGGCGTACGCCAACGGCAAGATCCAGCAGGACCTGGTGCCGATCTCGGTGCGCAACACCAACGCGGAGGTCGGCGAGACCGGCTGGGGCCTGGTGACCGCCGACGAGCCGATGCGTCCGGGCACCACGCTGGAGAACCTGTCCGGCCTGAAGACCCCGTTCCGCGTCCACGGCCGTGTCACGGCCGGCAACGCGGCCGGTCTCAACGACGGTGCGACCGCCTCGATCATCGCGTCCGAGGACTTCGCCCGAGAGCACAACCTGCCGGTCAAGATGCGCCTCGTCTCGTACGCCTTCGCGGGCGTCGAGCCGGAGGTCATGGGCTACGGCCCGATCCCGGCCACCGAGAAGGCCCTCGCCCAGGGCGGCCTGTCGATCGACGACATCGGCCTCTTCGAGGTCAACGAGGCCTTCGCCGTCCAGGTGCTCGCCTTCCTGGAGCACTACGGCATCGCCGACGACGACGCACGCGTCAACCAGTACGGCGGCGCCATCGCGTTCGGTCACCCGCTGGCCTCCTCCGGCGTGCGTCTGATGACGCAGCTGGCCCGCCAGTTCGAGGAGCAGCCGGAGGTCCGTTACGGCCTCACCACCATGTGCGTCGGCTTCGGCATGGGCGCCACGGTGATCTGGGAGAACCCGCACCACAAGGACGCCGGAGGCGAGAAGTGAGCACCGCTGAACTCCTGAAGGGCGCAGCCGAGCTGTTCCCCGACGAGGTCGTGACGTCCGCGAACGTACGCCACCTCGACCTGCCCTTCGGCGCCGGGCGCTTCGCGCTCATCACGCTGGACAACGGCTTCGACCACACCAAGCCGACCACCTTCGGCCCCGCCTCGCTCGCGAACCTCAACACCGCGATCGACCAGGTCGAGGCGGAGGCCGCGGCCGGCGACATCGTCGGCGTCGGCATCACCGGCAAGCCGTTCATCTTCGCGGTCGGCGCCGACCTCAAGGGCGTCGAGCTGCTGAAGAAGCACGAGGACGCGCTCGCCATCGGCAAGGGCGGCCACGAGGTCTTCAAGCGCCTGTCGGCGCTGGCCGTCCCGACCTTCGCGTACTACAACGGCGCGGCCATGGGCGGCGGTGTCGAGGTCGGTCTGCACTGCACCTACCGCACGGTGTCGAAGGCCCTGCCGGCCTTCTCCCTGCCCGAGGTCTTCCTCGGCCTGGTCCCGGGCTGGGGCGGCTGCACGATCCTGCCGAACCTGATCGGCGCGGACAAGGCCGTCTCGGTGATCATCGAGAACTCGCTCAACCAGAACAAGCAGCTCAAGGGCAAGCAGGTCTTCGAACTGGGCATCGCCGACGCCCTCTTCGAAGGCGCGGACTTCCTGGAGCAGTCGCTGCTGTGGACGGCCTCCGTCCTCAAGGGCGACATCACCGTCGAGCGCCCCGAGATCGACCGCGGCGAGGCCTGGGACCAGGCCGTCGCCAAGGGCCGCTTCATCGCCGACGGCAAGGTCCACGGTGCCGCTCCGGCCGCGTACCGCGCGCTGGACATCATCGCCGCGGCCAAGGACGGTGACCTGCAGAAGGGGTACGACGCCGAGGACGTGGCGCTCGCCGACCTGATCATGGGTGGCGAACTCCGCTCCGGCATCTACGCCTTCAACCTGGTCCAGAAGCGCGGCAAGCGTCCGGCCGGCGCGCCGGACAAGAACCTCGCGCGCCCGGTCACCAAGGTCGGCGTCGTGGGCGCGGGCCTGATGGCCTCGCAGCTCGCCCTGCTCTTCCTGCGCCGCCTCGAGGTGCCCGTCGTCCTGACGGACATCGACCAGGAGCGTGTCGACAAGGGCGTGGGCTACGTCCACGCCGAGATCGACAAGCTGCTCGGCAAGGGCCGCATCAACCAGGACAAGGCGAACCGCCTGAAGGCCCTGGTCTCCGGTGTCCTGGACAAGGCCGAGGGCTTCGCGGACGCGGACTTCATCATTGAGGCCGTCTTCGAGGAGATCGGCGTCAAGCAGCAGGTGTTCGCGGAGGTCGAGGCGGTCGCCCCGGCGCACGCGATCCTCGCCACCAACACCTCCTCGCTGTCGGTCACCGAGATGGCCTCGAAGCTGAAGAACCCCGAGCGGGTCGTCGGCTTCCACTTCTTCAACCCGGTCGCGATCCTCCCCCTGCTGGAGATCGTCCGCGGCGAGCGGACGGACGACGCCTCGCTGGCCACCGCCTTCGCCGTCGCCAAGAAGCTGAAGAAGACCGCGGTCCTCACCAAGGACGCCCCGGCGTTCGTGGTGAACCGCATCCTCACCCGCTTCATGGGCGAGATCCAGAACGTCATCGACGAGGGCACCCCGGTCGAGATCGCCGAGAAGGCCATCGAGCCCCTGGGCCTGCCGATGTCCCCGCTGGTGCTCCTGGAGCTGGTCGGCCCCGCGATCGGCCTGCACGTCTCCGAGACCCTCAACCGGGCCTTCCCGGACCGCTTCACGGTCTCCGAGAACCTCGCGGCCGTCGTCAAGGCGGGCAAGCGCGGCTTCTACGTCTACGACTCCGGCAAGCCGGAGCTCGACCCCGAGGTCGCCGCGCTCCTCAAGCAGGGCGACGTCGTCCTCACCGAGGAGCAGGTCCGCGCCCGTGTCCTCGACGCCGTCGCCCAGGAGATCGGGCTCATGCTCGACGAGGGTGTCGTCGCCGAGGCCCAGGACATCGACCTCTGCCTGATCACCGGTGCCGGCTGGCCCTTCCACCTGGGCGGCATCACGCCGTACCTGGACCGTGAGGGTGTCTCCGAGCGGGTGAACGGCAAGCGGTTCCTGGAGCCGGGAGTCGCCAGCGTTCCCGCGTAGCGCTCTTCCTCGCGCCGGTGCCCCGCACGCCTGTCGGTGTGCGGGGCACCGGTCGTTCTGCCCGCTTCCGGCGTCCTCGGACCTGAGGGCTCCGCCCCCAGACCCCCGGTCGGCCTGGACGGCCTCGTCCTCAAGCGCCGGACGGGCTGGAACGGTTCCGGCGCTTGAGGAGCGCAGGTCCGGCGGCTGCGCCCCCGGGAACTCGGGACGGGCAGGGGCGGAGAGACCGGGCTACGCCGTCCTGGGGGCGGAGAATCTCAGCCCGTCCGGCGTTTGAGGACGAGGCCGTCAGGCCGATCAGGGGTCCGGGAGCCGAGTACCCCAGCCCCTCAGGCGAGTTGAGGAGCGGGGGCCGAGGGCCGGAGTGCCCAGCCCGTCCGGCGACCGAGGAGCGGGGGTCCAGGGCCGGAGTGCCCAGCCCGTCCGGCGTTTGAGGACGAGGCCGTCAGGCCGATCGGGGGTCCGGGGGCGGCGCCCCCGGGAACACGGGACGGGCAGGGGCGGAGGGGGCGAATGGCGGCTGTCAGACCGGGCGCCAGGCCTCCAGGGCCAGGCCCGGTTCGGACTTGCGGCGGGTGAGGAGGAGTTCACCGGAGCCGGGCGCGAGGCTCGCCGCGACCACACGGCCGTCCTCGTCCTCCGCGAGCGAGACGACCGCGTCCCCCGGCAGTGCGGGCCCGGACTCGGCCCACCACGCCCCCGCGGCCTCGTCCTGCGTCGGGTACGCGGCGAAGACGACCCGTCCGCTCGACGACCGCTGGGCGAGCAACGTGCAGTCGTGGCCGTCGAGTTCGCAACGGATCGCCGCCACGGGGCCGGGCCCCGCGCTGGCGAGCACCCGCACCGGTTTCCCGCCCGCCCGCCAGGCGCACAGGTCGCCCGACTCGTCGGTGTAGAAGACGGTAGTGGAGTCGGCGGAGGTCGCGAGCGCGCGGAGTGTGCCGGGGCGGACCGGGGCCTCCAGCGCCTCCTCCAGGACCGGCTGCGCCCCGGGCTCCGGCTGGCTCCAGTGCAGGATGCCGTCCGGCACGGCGGCGTACAGCTCGACCCGGCCGGACTCCCCCGTCACGGCCGCCAGTTCGTCCCGTACGTCATGTCCCCCGAGGTCGCGCCACGGGCCCCAGCCGCCCTTCTCCTTCTGGGCGACCATGCTGACCCCGCCGCCCTTGTTGCGCACGAAGACATGGGCCCGTCCCTGGGCGTCGACCGCGACGGCCGGCGGGCCGGTCCGGCCGCCCGTCCTGTCGGGATGCCCGATCGGGTGCCAGTCGAGGGCGGCGAGACGCGGCTGGTAGTGCGTCGAGTGGACGAGGCCGGACTCGTCGCGGACGGTGGGGCGCCAGGAGACGAGGTGGGTGTAGCCGTCGGCGCCCTGGCCGACGGCGAGCACGGGGTGCAGGCGCTGGTCGCCGCCCACGGTGCGCGGGGGGTCCCAGGGGCCGCCGGGGCCGCGCTCCGCCCGGCAGCGGACGGCGGCCTCCGACAGCAGGTACACACTGAGCCTGCCGTCGCGGCCGCGTATGAGCCAGTCGCCGTTCACCGGTTCACCTTAATCGGGGGCGTGCCGTCCGCGGCGGCCCGCCCCCGTCCGAGTAAGCCGCTCACAGACGCTTGGCGCTGCGGAGCAGTCCCGCGTAGAAGCCGTTGCCGTCGATGCGCGAGGCGCCGCCCTTGTCGCCCATGGTCGGGCCGTTGACCTCCTTGCGGCTGGAGATGAAGACGCGGTGGCCGTCGGTGTCGACGCCGAGGTACAGGGCGACGTGGTCGAGGTGGTTGCCGGTGCGGTGGTCCATCTTGAAGAAGAGGAGGTCGCCGGGCTGGACCACGTCGATGTTCTTGGGGCGCGTGTACCAGGGGGAGGGACCGGAGAGCTTGATGATGTCGACGCCCACCTTGGAGCGGGCCATGCCGTCCGCGCTGCGCGGCAGCCCGTCGCCGATCGTGTTCGTGGCCATCAGCGGGTAGCGGGCCCGGTATCCCCACACCATGCGCATGAAGCCGGAGCAGTCCAGGGCGCGGTAGCGCTCCTTGCGGGCCTGCATCGTGGTGCCGTCACGGAAGGTGTAGTTGATGCCGAGGTAGTCGTAGAAGTCGTTCTGTTCGAGGCGGTCGACGCCGTCCTCCTTGAACGGGCCGAAGACCGCGTCGCCGGCGTAGGGGACGCCCTCGTCGTCCTTCTTCACCGGGGCACCCTGCACGTACTGGAAGGCGAACGCGAAGATGTCGTCCTCCTCGCTGCCGTAGTACTGCTTGAACCAGTCCTTGAACCACTTCTCCTTCTCGGCGCCCTTGCGCCACGCCTCCGGCATCAGCCGTACCCAGTCCTCCGTCACCACCCGGGACTGCGTGTTGGCGGGCTCGGTGAAGGTGCGGGACGGGCCCCTGAGGGTCGCGGTGCGGGCGCCGTCCGTGAAGGTGGCGAGGATCTCGCCGTCCTTGCCGCGCAGCACCGAGCGCGTCGGGTTGTTCAGGCGCTCCCAGGTCTGCTTCCCGGTGGCCTTGCCCGCCGAGTTCTCCAGGTCGGGCTTGTCGGTCACCGACTGCACGGCCGGGACCTTGGCCTCCGCGTCCTTGCGGAGTTCGACGGTGAAGTACGCGCTGCCCGCGAGCAGCGCGAGGACCGTGGCCGCGTGCAGGACGGGGCGGCCTTTGCTCTTCGGCATGGTGAAGGCTCCAGAGTTTCCGAGTGGGCAGCGGGCTCAGGCGGTCGGCATGGCGCCGAGGAGGATTCCGGCGGTCAGCACGACATAGGTGGCGAGGGTGACCGAGCCGGTCGACAGCAGGGTGGCTCCCTTGGGCTGGCGCACGAGCTGGTAGCCGATGAGGCCCGGGACGATGAAGCCCAGGGTCTGGTTGGCGTACAGCAGCGGGAACTCCATCTGGAGCACGATGATCACGGTCGCCTGGATCAGCACGCCGGTGAGCACGACGGCCGCGAAGAGCCGCTTGCCGTAGAGGATCACGACGCGCTGGAGGAGCAGGGTGGTGACGTACGTCAGGACGGTCACGCCGATGACGAGGGCGGCGCGCTGGAGGTCCTCGATGAGGGTGAGCGCGAGCCAGCCCGGGGTGATCATGCCGCCGGGCGAGAGGTTGGTCGTCAGGTAGCAGATCAGCGAGAACATCAGGCCCAGGCCGATGCCGATCGCGGCGATCTCGGGGGTGAGGACGGAGGGGATCAACGGGGCTCTCCTGGGCTGTGCCACTGCTGCTGGTCGTCGGCGGAGGATGCGGGGGGTACCCGGGGCTCGAACAGGCCTCGGGACGGGGGCGGTTCGGCGGGGCCGGGGGACGGTGGCGCGGCGGGGCCCGGCGCGATCGCCGGCCACTGCTCCCTGGTCCGCTCGGGGTAGCCCTGCCGCGGCTGCTCGGGAACGGCGGGGCGCGGGTGCGCCTGCCGGCGGCCCTGGTCCCAGGAGCCCGGTTCGCCCTGCGTGTGGTGCTGGTGGGGCTGGTTGTGGTGGGCCGGGTCCTGCTGCGGGTACGTCCGGGACTGCTGCTGGTGCTGGTGTGTCCGGTCCTGGTGCTGGTGCGTCTGGGCCGGGTACGGGTGCTCGGCGCTGCGCTGCACCGGGACGGCGGCCGTCTGGGGCGCGTACCGCGTCTCGTACGCCTCGGAGTAGGGCTGGTACGGGTCGATGCGCGGGGCGTAGAGCTGCATGGTCTCGACGTGCTCGGGCACGCGTGCGGGCGTCTGCCGTGCGCCGGTTCCGTCGTCGGCGCGCCCGCCGCGCGGGTCGGCGGACTCGTCGGGGGTGTCGTCCGCGGGCAGTTCGGCGAGGTGCTCCAGCAGGTGCTCGCCCTGGCCGTGGATGTTGCCGATGGCCACGAGCGAGGAGTCGGAGCCGAGCCTGCCGATCAGCTGTCCCATGAACTCCTCGGGGTCGCGGCGGTCGCCGCCGAGGTCGACGGCGCGGTCGCGGTAGGCGGCCGGGATCGCGTCGATGGCGCTCTTGGCCGGGTGCCCGATGACGAAGACCTGCTCGGGGTCGAGCTGCGGGATGATCTCGCCCATCTGGCCGTTGCGTTCGACGCGGTCGGGACGGCAGTTGATGACCACGTTGAGCGGTCGGTGGATGGCGCCGAGGTCGAGCAGCTGGTTGATGTTCATCAGCGTCGACTCGGGGTCGTTGGCCGCGAAGACGTTGGCGAAGCGCAGCCGCTTGCCGTCCTCGGTGACATACCGCTCGACGGACAGGACACCGGGGTCCGGCGGCGCGTCGTACATGCCCTGCAGGGCGGTCTGCCGCTCCACGCCGAGGAGTTCGGCGACGGTGAGCGCGATCGCCACGTTCTCCTTGAAGGTGAACCAGCTGAAGCCGCGCAGCTCCTCGTCCGTGACGGAGTCGGGGTCGGCGTAGATCAGCTTGCAGTCGCGGGAGTCGGCCTCCTCCTGGAGGATCGCGAAGCGCTCCTTCTCCGCGGTGATGCAGATGCCGCCCTCCGGCATGGACCGGGACAGCGAGCGGGCCACGTCGTCCAGGGTGGGGCCCATCTCGGCGAGGTGGTCCTCACGGACGTTGCAGAGCACGCCGATGGTGGAGCGGATCAGCTTGGACTGGTTGATCTCCTGGAGGGCCGGCATGACGGCCATGCACTCGATGACCATGGCGTCCGGGTTGTACGCGGCCGCACGCCGGACGATGCCGATCTGCTCGACGACGTTGGCGATGCCGAACTTGCGGTAGACCGGCTCCTCGGTGGCGTCGGGGTGGATGAACCGGGCCGCCGTACCGGTGGTCTTCGCGACCGTGGTCAGCCCGCCGCCGCGCAGCGCGCCCGCGCACAGACGGGTGATGGACGACTTGCCGCGGATGCCGTTGACCAGCACCCGGGTGGGGATGTTGTCCAGGTTGGTGAAGTGCCGCCGCTGCTCGATGACGCCCGCCACGAGCAGGATCACGCAGCACACCAGCAGAACGGTGTAGAGGAAGAGCACCGGTGATCAGTTCCTTACGTGCTGCTCGTGCGGGGCCCCGGGGGAGCTCCGGCGCGGCGTCGACTGCTGTTTGCGCTGTTCCTGGAGTTGCTGGCGGACGAGCTCCAGGGAACGGGTGACGGCGCCGACCTCGTCGTGGTTGCGCGGGAAGAGGACGGTCTTGCGATCGCCCTCGGCGAGTGCCTCGGCCTGGCCGGCCAGGACCCGCAGCGGACGGGCCACCACGATGTGCATCCAGCCGAGGCAGGCGGCCGCCGCCGCGGCGCCCAGCAGCCCGGCGAGCATCGTGCGGTGCTGCACGTCGTACTCCGGGATGGCGAGGCGGTCGGCGGGCTGCCAGCTGACGACGGTCCAGCCGAGGGCCTTGGCCGGGCCGCCGCCGACGAAGGGGGCCGCGGCCGCGATCTGCACGCCGTTCTCGCGGTAGAGGACGCCGGCGGCGTGCGCGGACTTGCCGACCTTCTGGTTGGACGCGGAGACCAGGTCCTTCAGCCGGTCGTTGGGCAGCGACTGGAAGGCGATGTATCCCGTGTTGCCCGCGATGACGTGGTTCTTGTCGTCGACGAGGCGTACGACTCCAAGGCCCGGCCGCTTGAGCAGCGAGTTGAGGAAGTCGATGCGGAACTCTCCGACCAGGGCGGCGCCGTCGCGTCCGGGGATCTCCGCGGTGCCGACCACGAGGGGCTTGGTGCTGCCCTGGCCGAGCAGCTGGATCGGGTCGGCGGTGGCGGGCTTGGACCGGACCTCGTGCGGTTTGCCGCCGGACCGGGCGATCACGTCGCCCGCGGTGTCGACGACGTAGAGCGACTGGTAGCGCAGGTGCTGGTTGAGGGTGCGGTCGAGGACCTTGGTCATGTCGGCGGGGGTGGTGCGGTCGCCGATCAGGGTGGCTACGGACTGGAGGTCCGCCTCGCCCTCGTTGAGCGCCCGGCGGACCCGGTCGGTGAGGGTGTCGGTGCGCTCGCGCTGGTCGTTGACGATCTGCTGCGGTACGACGACGGTGCCGTCGGCGCGGTTGAGGGCGAGCAGCAGAGGCGCCGACCAGGCGAGCAGCAGGACCGCGCAGACGACGAGGAGACCGCGGCTGCCGATGCGGCGCAGGCCGCGCGGGCGCGGCGCGGGCTCGCCCTGTCCGGCGCTCTCGCCGAGCAGCTGGCGGCGCAGCCGTTCCAGGGCGGTGCCGATGCGGCGGGCCTCGCCGTAACGGGGCACGCTCACCGGGCGGGTGAGGTCGCCGCGGGTGAGGCGGCGCGACTCCAGGAAGAGCCGGATGAGGGGCCGCTGCACCGTGCCGAGCAGGACGGCGACGGCGATGCCGCCGACCAGCAGCAGGGCGCCGCCCGCGACGAGACCGAACAGCGGCGAGTTGGTCCGGGTGGGGTCCTCGGCGACCTTCACCATGGAGACCACGCTGAGACCCAGGTTGGTCGCGGTGGTGGTCTCGCCGGGTTCCGGCGCGGTCAGGGTGGCGTATCCGGCGACGGAGCGGTCACTGAGCCAGCGGCCGCCGAGCAGGCTGCCGCTCACGCCCTGGTAGCCGCCGGAGCCGGGCTCCTTCGTACTCTGAGGGTGCCGGCCGGCCTTCTCGGCGACCTTCTTGGCGAACGCCTTGAGCTGCTTGTTCGATGCGGCGACCTCCTGGCGCTGGAGGTCGGTGAGCACCTGCTCGGGCTCCGGGATGCCGTCGCTGCTCAGGATCGTTCCGGAGCGGTCCACGACCGCGATGGAGCGGAACTGGCCGAGGCTGATGCCGGGGAACTTGAGGCTGTTGGAGGCGACGAGGAGGAGCTGCGGCCTGTCCGGCCACGACAGCAGGGCGAAGGACAGCAGCCGGACCTCGCCGTTCTGGAGCCGCACCATGCGGGGCGCGAGCCCGTCCTCGCCGCTGAGCGAGGCGCGGTCGAGGGAGGTCAGCGGGACGGTCTCACCACGGGTGGCGACGAGCTTGCCCGACTGGATCTCGATGACCGCCGTGCCCATCCACTTCTGGTACGTGTTGCCCAGTTTGTCGAGCACGGTGTCACCGGAGACCGGGGAGCCGGCGCTGAAGAGGGCCGCGGAGCGGTTGAGGTCGGTCACCGACTCGTCGATGGACGCCCGCAGGGCGATCGCGCCGTCCTCCGCGAAGTGCTGCTGCGAGGTCTGGACCGCCTTGGGCAGGGCCGCGTCGTCGACCCGGCCGAGCACGAGGGCGGTGATGCCCGCGAGGGACAGCAGAAGCACCGAGAGGATCGCAATAGGCGGACGTATGCCGCCCAGTAGCGACATGTCGGCTCGGCGGCGGGCACGGTGCTGCCGAGCCGGGGGCGATGGCGCCAACGGAGGGGTCCTCTCAGGCGGTTGTACGGGCGGCGGGACGCGAGGAGCGGCCTGCATGCGGGTGCGGGCGGGTGGTGCGGACGTGACACGGAGACTCGGTTGGGAAAACTGAGTCTCCGCGCGTGTCAGACCGGCGAGGGCAGATCAAAGTTGCACGATTTGAACGTGATCTGCGCTACACGAGGTTTCATGCGATCACACTCGGGCATGAGCGATCGATTCCGCTTCGGGCGGGTTCAGTTCGGCCGCCTCCGGGGACCTCGACGCGCGTCCGGTCCGGGCGGCATACGGTCACACACGCAGCGAAACGGAAGAAGAACACCTGATGTCGACATCGCGCCCGGCCCGCCGGAGAGCCGGGGGCCGGGCGCGGTCCGGACGTCGCGCGGGCGCGGTCAGTCCGGCAGTGCCGGGGGCCGGGCGCGGTCCGGACGTCACGCGGGCGCGGTCAGTCCGGCAGTTCCGTGAGGGGCTTGAGGCCGTCCTTGGCCGCGCCGCGGTTGAGCATGGTGCCCTCGGTCCGCTCGTAGGCCAGGCGGAGACGGGCCCGCTCCTGGTCCGTCAGGTCGTCGCGCTTGAGCTCGGCGGCCACGTCCAGCAGCCGGTAGTCCTGGACCTGGCCCTTCGTCGGCTCCACCGCGGTCTCGCCGGTGGTGACGTCCGGGTCCGGCGGGATGTCCACGAGGGTCGGCTCGTACCGGGCCTCGACGTCCCACTTGCCGCCACGCTCGGTGAAGGTGAACCAGCCGATCACGCCCTCCTCGGTCAGTCCCGTCGGCACGTCGTGCCGGGCGACCTGGTTGCCGAGGCCGTACGCGATCCACGTGCCGTCGACCTTCTCCATCGGCTGCACCACGTGCGCGTGGTGCCCGATGACCAGGTCGATCCCCGTCTCCCGGGCGAGCTGACGGGCGAACTCGAGCTGCGGCGTCGAGGGGTTCGGGTGGTGCTCACGCCCCCAGTGGATGGAGAGGATCACGACCTCGGCGCCGGCGGAGCGGGCCGACTTCTCGGCGGCCTTGATGCGGCCCAGGTCGTTCTGGTTGACCAGCCACGGCTTGTCCTTGGGCAGTTCGTGGGCGTTGAAGCCGAAGGCGAAGGAGATCTGCGCGACCTTCACACCCTTGACGTCCATGATCAGCGGGGTGAGCGCGTCCTTCTGGGTGCGGAAGGAGCCCGTGTGCTTCAGACCGACCGAGTCCAGCGTGTCGAGCGTGCGCTTCACGCCTTCGTAGCCGTGGTCGATGGAGTGGTTGGAGGCGGTGGAGCAGGTGTCGTAACCGACGTCCTTGATCGTCCCGGCGATCTGCGGCGGCACGAGGAAGTTGGGGTAGCTCTCGAACGGACCGTTCGGCTTGCCGATCACCGGCTCCATGTGGCAGATCCCCAGGTCGGCCTTGCTGATCACCGGCTTGATGCCGGCCATCAGCGGTCCGAAGTCCAGACCGTGGTCGCCCTTGCCGGTCTCCTTGGCGTCCTTCCTGGCCTGGTCGATCAGCTGCGGGTGGATCAGGATGTCTCCGGCCGCGGCCACCGTGAACGAGCGTCCGCCCCCCTTCGACGAGTCGCCCGAGTCTCCCCCTCCGACGAGACCGCATCCCGCCAGTGCGGCGACGAGTGCGAGCGGGGTCAGCAATGCGGGCAGGGTGCGGCGGCTACGACGTCTGGTCACCGGGATATCTTGATACAACCATGAAGGCATTCCGGGCCAGAACGATAACGATCGCAACACTTCTCCTGCTCCTCACCGCTCTGGCCGGTTTGGGAACGCTTGTCCTGCGCGGCACCCACGACACCGGCCGGGACGCGGGTTCCGGCCGCCCCGACGGCGACACGCAGACCGTCGACCTGGCACGCGACATCGCCGACTACACCTCCCGGTTCACGCCCGACGGCGGCTATCTGCCCCCCTCGCGCACCGAACGGCGACTGGTCACCGACGGCGTCGCACTGCTGCTCGACGGCCACCGCGAGCAGGCGGAACTGCGCCTCGCCGAGGTCGACTTCGGCATCCGCACCCTGGTGGACAGCGCTACCGGGCGACGATTCGCAGAGGTGTACGACCGCGTCGACCAGGCACCCCACCCGCGCGGTTGGGGCCGCGTCTACGTGGACCTCGACCACCGCGCCCGGTGGTCGGTCCAGGTCCCCCACCCGGTCGCCGACCAGGGCACGGAACAGCTGGGCGTGCGCGTCCTGCGCGGCACACCGGGCGGCGTCCTGGTCGTTGCTGGAGCACATCGCAAATCCGGTGAGGGGGACGCGTCCGACGTGGCGCACCGCCGGGACACGGTGTTCCACGCGGTCTGCGCCGAGCTCGTCCGGCGCGGCTTCCCGGGTGTCCAGCTGCACGGCTTCGCCGACGACTCGGCGCCCGACCACGACGTCGTCGCCTCCACGGGCAAGGGCTCCGAGGGCCGCGCCGACGGCCGCCGGCTCGCCGACGCGCTCCGCGACCGGGGCTTCGCGGTGTGCCGCGCCTGGGTCCGCTCGTGCCCGCTGGAGGGCCACGAGAACGTCCAGGGCCGTACCGCCGCGGACGAGGACGTGCCGTTCCTGCACGTGGAGTTCGCCCGGTCCGTCCGCTCCAGCGACACGCGGGCCGCCGAGGCCGCCGCCGCCGTGCGCGTCGTCACCTCACGGTGGGACGCCGCCTCCGGCGTGCGACGCTGAGTCCATGGACGACGACCACGGCGACCCCCTCCTCGTCATCGTCGACGGCGCCAACGTCGTCGGCTCCGTGCCCGACGGCTGGTGGCGCGACCGGCGCGGTGCCGCGGAGCGGCTGCGCGACCGGCTGGCCCGGGACGGGCTGCCCGGGCACGACGGGCCCGTGGAACTGGTCCTCGTCGTCGAGGGCGCCGCGAAGGGCGTGGAGTCCGTCCCCGGTGTCCGGGTGGTGGCCGCCCCGGGCAGCGGTGACGACACCGTCGTCGGCCTCGTGACCGAGGCCGCGGACCGCCCCTGCCTCGTCGTCACCGCCGACCGCGAACTGCGCGGCCGGGTCACCGCGCTCGGCGCCGGCACGACGGGCCCGCGCGCCGTACGCCCGGACTGACGGCGCACTCCCCCGTCCTGCCGGGCGCCGGAGCACGGGCCGTCGGGCCCCGCGGGCCGCCGGGCTCCCTCACCGAGACCCCGTCTCCCGCACGTACAGCACCGCGCCGTCCACCTCCCCCGCCACCTCGTACTCCGCGGTGAGCAGCCGGCGCAGGGACGGGATCCGTTCCGGGGCGTACGGCGCGGCCCGCGAGTCGTCGACGACGAGCGCGGGCGGGTGCGTGCTCATCTCCTCCCGGAAGACGGGCCAGGAGCCCTCCACGCCGTACTTCTCGCCCACCTGGGGCCCGTTGCGGCCGCCGCTGTAGTTGGTCAGGAGACCGGCGGTCAGATAGCGGCTGGCGGGAGTCCGGTCGGCCAGCCAGTACGTCTCCGGGTGTATCCCCCAGACCAGGACCCGGTCACCGGGCGCCGTGCGGCGGGCCACCGCGTCCGCGAGCCGGGTGGCGTGCGCGAGGTCGGACCGGGGCGCCAGCAGCCCCCAGGCCAGGAACGCCGAGCAGCAGCAGGCGGAGGTGACCAGCGCCGTCACCAGGCGCTCCCGGGGCAGGATCTGCAGCGCCGCGGTCGCCAGCAGGGCCAGCGGCGGGATGAGTTGCAGGTAGTAGTGGCCGAAGAAGTGGAAGCCCAGCAGGACGGCGACCGCGGAGGAGGCGAACCACAGCCACAGGTCCACGGCCCCCGTACGGGCGACGCGCAGGACCCGGACGACCGGCGGGACGAGACCGGCGCAGGCCGCCGTCAGAATGGCCGTGTTGACCAGCCCGCGCGCCAGGACGTGCAGCTCGGAGCCGGTGAAGGAGGCGTACGCGGCCGAGCCGGTGACGGTCCAGAAGGCGAAGCCCGCCGGGTCGGTGACCAGGGCGGCGCACAGCACCGGCACGACGATTCCGGCGAGGAGCCGCAGCAGCCCGCCGCGCGTCGCACCTTGCCGGTGCAGCAGCCACAGCACGGGCAACAGCACCGCCCCGCCGGTCTGCTTCGTCAGCAGGGCGCAGGCCACGGCCACCCCGGCCGCGCCCCAGCGGCGCCGGTCGGCGCACCACATCGCTGCTGCCGTGCACGGCAGTATGAACACCTCGAAGGTGGCGGCCTGCGCGTCCTCGGGGTTGAGCCCGACGGAGACCAGCAGGTAGAGCACGCCGCCCGTGCGTCCCGCTCCGTCGCCCCAGCGGCGCCTGGCCAGCGAGGCCAGCAGCGCCGCGGTGAGCAGCTGGGCGAGCAGGGCCAGGACACGGACGGACGTGAGGGACCCGGAACCGTGCACCGCGAACGCCCCCTCGTACAGCCAGGGCACGAACGGCGGCTTGCGGTCCACGACCGTCTCGTACAGCTCTCCCCCGTCGGCCAGCATCCGCGCCTGCACGGCGAGGTACCCCTCGTCCGGGTTCCACAGGGGCCGGGCGAAGGACGGCACCCGGGTGACACAGGCCAGCACCGCGAGCAGCGGCAGCAGCCGCGTCCAGTACGCCGTCCGTACGACTGCGGACCGTGGCGGGGCGAGTGGCGCGGCGAGCATGGGAAGCACGCTATCCGGCCCCGCAGTCCGTACCGAAGCGGACATACGGGGCCGGGGTGATCGGGCCGGTGACGACCGGTCGTTCACCTAGAGCTGCTTGCCTCCCGGGTCCTGGCCGGTGACCTGCTCGAGCGTCGTCTCCTCGTGCCGGCCGAGGCGGCTGTGCGAGCGGCCGTAGAGGAAGTACACGAGGGCGCCGATCACCATCCAGATCGCGAACCGCAGCCAGGTCTCGGTGGGCAGGTTCACCATCAGCCACAGCGTGGCGCAGACGGACACGATGGGCAGGACCGGCACCCACGGGGTGCGGAAGGAGCGGGGCAGGTCGGGGCGGGTACGGCGGAGGATGATCACGCCGATCGCGACGACGACGAAGGCGAACAGGGTGCCGATGTTCACCAGCTCGGCGAGTTCGCTGAGACTGGTGAAGCCCGCGACGATCGCGATGATCACGCCGAGCAGGATGGTCGGCCGGTGCGGGGTCTTGAAGCGCGGGTGGACGCGGGAGAAGAAGCGGGGCAGCAGGCCGTCGCGGCTCATCGCGAAGAAGACGCGGGTCTGGCCGAGCAGCAGGATCATGCAGACCGTCGTCAGGCCGACGGCCGCACCGAAGCTGATGACGCCCGAGAACCAGGGGTGCCCGGTGGCCTTGAAGGCGTCGGCGAGCGGGGCGTCCACCGACAGCTTGCTGTAGTGCTGCATGCCGGTGACGACGATGGCCACGGCCACGTACAGGGTGGTGCAGACGAACAGGGAGCCGAGGATGCCGCGCGGCATGTCGCGCTGCGGGTTCTTGGTCTCCTCGGCGGCGGTGGCCACGACGTCGAAGCCGATGAAGGCGAAGAAGACCACGGAGGCGGCGGTGAAGATGCCCATCACGCCGAAGTTGGAGGGGGCCCAGCCGAACATCAGCTGGATGAGAGGTGCCTTGAGGCTGCCGCCCGCCTCCACCGCCTGCGACTTCGGGATGAAGGGGCTGTAGTTGTCGCCGTTGATGAAGAAGGCACCCGCGACGATCACGATGAGGACGACGGTCACCTTGATGGCCACGACGACCTCGGTGACCCGCGCGGAGAGCTTCATGCCGAGGACGAGGATGCAGGTGAGGACGAGCACCAGCGCCGCGGCGAGGATGTCGAACCCGAATCCGTGCGCACCGTCCCGGCCGCCCAGCGCGTCGGGCATGTGCCAGCCCGCGTTGTCCATCAGCGAGCGGATGTAGCCCGCCCAGCCGACGGCGACCACCGCCGTGCCGAGCGCGAACTCCAGGACCAGGTCCCAGCCGATGATCCAGGCGGGAAGCTCGCCCAGCGAGGCGTACGAGAAGGTGTACGCGGATCCGGCGACCGGGAGCGTGGAGGCGAACTCCGCGTAGCAGAGCGCGGCGAGTGCGCAGACGATGCCGGCCACGACGAAGGCCAGGGAGACCGCTGGGCCCGCGTTCTGCTTGGCGACCTTGCCGGTGAGGACGAAGATGCCGGTGCCGATGATGACACCGACGCCGAAGACGGTGAGATCCAGAGCGGACAGCGACTTCTTGAGTGCGTGCTCCGGCTCCTCAGTGTCCAAGATCGATTGTTCGACCTTCTTCGTCCTGAAGAGGGTGCTGCTCACGGGCGTACCTCCACGCTTGACGTCCTCGACATGATCGAGGGGGCGTGTTAGCCGCTTGCCCCGGCCGGGAGAGAATCACGCAAATGGGCCGGTTTCACCACCCCTTCAGGGTGCTGAAACCGGCCCTTTGGACCTGTGGCCGTCCGGTCAGTCGCGCGCGGGCTCCACGGAGTCCACGGCGTGCGCCGCCGTGCGCTCGAACCGGCCGTCGAGCTTGGCGACCAGCCCGGTGACCTGGCGGGCGATGTCGGGCGCGGTCAGCCCGATCTCTGCCAGGACCTCCCCCCGCGAGGCGTGGTCGAGGAAGCGCGGCGGGATGCCGAAGTCGCGCAGCGGGACGTCGACGCCCGCGTCGCGCAGGGCCTGCGCGACGGCCGAGCCCACGCCGCCGACACGGGAGTTGTCCTCCACGGTGACGACCACGCGGTGCTGCTCGGCGAGCGGGGCCATGGCCTCGTCGACGGGCTTGACCCAGCGCGGGTCGACGACGGTGGTGGAGATGCCCTGCTTGTCGAGGAGGTCCGCGATCTCCAGGCACATCGGCGCGAGCGCGCCGACGGAGACGAGCAGCACGTCGGGGGCGTCGGTGCCGGGCGCCCGCAGGACGTCCATGCCGCCGATCCGGCCCACGGCGGGCACGGCGGGGCCGACCGCTCCCTTGGAGAAGCGGACCACGGTGGGCGCGTCGGTCACCTCGACGGCCTCCCGGAGCTGGGCGCGGACCTGGTCGGCGTCGCGCGGTGCCGCCAGCCTGAGGCCCGGGACGACCTGGAGGATCGACATGTCCCACATGCCGTTGTGCGAGGCGCCGTCGGTGCCGGTGACGCCCGCGCGGTCCAGGACGAAGGTGACGCCGCACTTGTGCAGGGCGACGTCCATCAGGACCTGGTCGAAGGCGCGGTTGAGGAAGGTGGCGTAGACGGCGAAGACGGGGTGCAGTCCGCCGGTGGCGAGGCCGGCCGCGGAGACCGCGCCGTGCTGCTCGGCGATGCCGACGTCGTACACGCGCTTCGGGAAGGCCTTGGCGAACTTGTCGAGGCCGACCGGCTGGAGCATCGCGGCCGTGATGGCGACGATGTCCTCGCGCTCCTTGCCGAGTTCGACCATCTCCTTGCCGAAGACGGACGTCCAGTCGGCGCCGGAGGACGCGATCGGCAGGCCCGTGTCGGGGTGGATCTTGCCGACGGCGTGGAAGCGGTCGGCCTCGTCCTGGAGGGCGGGCTGGTAGCCGCGGCCCTTCTCGGTGAGGCAGTGCACGATGACCGGGCCGCCGAAGCGCTTGGCGCGGGCCAGCGCGGACTCCAGGGCCTCGATGTCGTGGCCGTCGATCGGGCCGACGTACTTCAGGCCGAGGTCCTCGAACATGCCCTGCGGGGCGATGAAGTCCTTGAGGCCCTTCTTGGCGCCGTGCAGGGTCTCGTAGAGCGGCCGGCCGACGACCGGGGTGCGCTCCAGGAGGTCCTTGCCGCGGGCCAGGAAGCGCTCGTAGCCGTCGGTGGTGCGCAGGGTCGCCAGGTGGTTGGCGAGGCCGCCGATGGTCGGGGCGTACGAGCGCTCGTTGTCGTTGACGACGATGACCAGCGGGCGGTCCTTGGCGTCGGCGATGTTGTTGAGCGCCTCCCAGGCCATGCCGCCGGTGAGGGCGCCGTCGCCGATGACGGCGACGACATGGGCGTCCTTGCGGAGCACCTCGTTCGCCTTGGCCAGGCCGTCGGCCCAGCCGAGGACCGTGGAGGCGTGCGAGTTCTCGATGACGTCGTGCTCGGACTCGGCCTGCGAGGGGTAGCCGGACAGGCCGCCCTTCATCTTCAGCCGGGAGAAGTCCTGGCGTCCGGTGAGCAGCTTGTGGACGTAGGACTGGTGGCCCGTGTCCCACAGCACCTTGTCCTTCGGCGACTCGAAGACGCGGTGCAGGGCGATGGTGAGCTCCACGACACCGAGGTTAGGGCCGAGGTGGCCGCCGGTCTTGGAGACCGCGTCGACGAGGAAGGTCCTGATCTCGCCGGCCAGCTGGTCCAGCTGCTCCAGGCTGAGCCGGTCCAGATCGCGCGGTCCCCTGATGCGGGTCAGCAGCGGCACCCGTGCCTCCTTGCAGTAGAGCTGTTCGAGCTTTGCCGGGCCTGTCGAGTCTAATGTTCCGTCTTTTGCGCCCGTGCCCGGCCTCCACGTTGTACGTCACGCGTTCGGCCGTAAAACCTCCGTACACACGTTCTCTTCACCGTGATGCCGTATGCCCCGCACGTGGACGTGGAAGTGCCCGGTACCGCCGTTGGTACCGGGCACTTCGTACGGGGCCGGCAGGGCCGGTCGCGCTAGGCGCGGCCTGCCGTCTTCTGGGTCTTGCGGGTGACCGCGTCGATGACGACGGTGGCGAGGAGCACACCACCGGTGATCATGTACTGGACCGGCGAGGCGATGCCCTCGAGGGCGAGGCCGTACTGGATCGAGACGATGACCAGAACACCGAGCAGGGCGTTCCAGGTGCGGCCACGGCCGCCGAAGAGGCTGGTGCCACCGATGACGGCCGCCGCGATGGCGTTCATCAGCAGGTCGCCGGCGCCGGCGCCCTGGTTGGCGGAGGCGATCTTCGAGGCGATGAACAGACCGCCGATCGCGGCGAAGGTACCGGAGATCGCGAAGACCGAGATCCGGACCATCTCCACGTTGATACCGGCACGGCGGGAGGCCTCGACGCTGCCACCGAGCGCGAAGATCTTCCGGCCGTACGAGGTGCGGCGCAGCACGAAGTCCGTGAGCAGCAGCACCGCGATGAAGATCACCACGGCCAGCGGCAGGCCCTTGTACTGGTTGTAGATGATCGCCACGGCGAAGGAGACGATCGCGAGCAGCGCGGTGCGCGCGATGGTCTCGCTCAGCGGCGCGGACGGCACACCCGCGGCCTCACGACGGCGGTTGCCGAAGTAGGAGTTGAGGAAATACACGCCCGTCACGACGACGGCGAGCGCGTAGGCGGCCGCCACGTCCGTGAAGTAGTAGCTGGTCAGCTTGGCGACCACGCCCTCGCTGTCCAGGTTGATGGTGCCGTTGCTGCCCAGGATCTGCAGCATGAAGCCGTTCCAGAACAGCAGACCGGCCAGGGTGACGGCGAACGCCGGGACACCGATGCGGGCGAAGACGAAACCGTGGATCGCACCGGCGACCGTGCCGGTCAGGATGGCCAGCACGAAGGCCAGCCACTCGTTCATGCCGTGTGTGACGTTCAGCACCGCGAAGGCGGCGCCCGCGACACCGGAGACGGAACCGACCGACAGGTCGATCTCGCCGAGCAGCAGCACGAAGACGATACCGACGGCGATCATGCCCGTGCCGACCATGGCCACGGAGATGTCGGAGAGGTTGCCCGCGGTGAGGAAGTTCGAGTTCAGGCTCGCGAAGATCGCCCAGATGATGACCAGACCGACGACGACCGGGAGGGAACCCAGGTCACCGGCCTTCATCTTGCGCTTGAACTCGGAGATGTAGCCGGCGAGGCCCTGCTCGCGGACCAGCAGTCGCGGGTCGACCGCGGTGACCGCCTTGGCGGCAGCCTCGGGGTTCTCCACGACGTGGTCCTCGGGGGTCGCGGAGGTCTTGTCGATGCTCACTTCTGAGCCTCCCCATTGCTGCGCGCCGCACGACGGGTCACGGCGTTCTCCGTGGCGCCCGTGATGGCGGAGATGATCTCTTCCTGGGAGGTCGACTTGACCTCGAAGACGCCGTTGTTGCGCCCGAGGCGCAGGACGGCGACCTTGTCGGCCACGGCCTTCACGTCAGCCATGTTGTGGCTGATGAGGATCACCGCGTGGCCGCGCTCGCGCAGCCGCTCGACCAGGTCGAGGACCTGAGCGGTCTGCTCGACGCCGAGGGCGGCGGTGGGCTCGTCGAGGATGACGAGCTTGGGCTCACCGAGCATCGAACGGGCGATCGCCACGGTCTGGCGCTGACCGCCGGAGAGCGAGGCGATCGGGATGCGGACACTGGGGATGCGGATGGACAGCGTGTCCAGCAGCTCGCGGGAGCGGCGCTCCATCTCGACCTCGTCCAGGACACCGCGCTTCTTCAGCTCGCGGCCCAGGTAGAGGTTGCCGACGACGTCGATGTTGTCGCACAGCGCGAGGTCCTGGTAGACGGTCGCGATGCCCAGTGCCTGTGCGTCGTGCGGCCGGTTGATCTGGACGGTCTTGCCGTCCCACTCGATGGCGCCCTCATCGATGGGGTGCACGCCGGCGATCGTCTTGACCAGCGTGGACTTTCCGGCGCCGTTGTCGCCCACCAGGGCGACCACTTCACCGGCGTGGACCTCAAGCTCTACGTCGGTGAGCGCCTGGACGGCACCGAACCGCTTGGAGACCCCGCGCAACGCCAGCACAGGCGTAGCGGACACGTGAACCATCTCCTTCGCCGCCTGACCCGGCGGGAGGTTGTGCAGAAGTTTTGGAGGGGGGTGTTCCGTCCGGCGCCCCGCCTAGCTTGCGGGGCTGATGATGCGGGGCGCCGGAGGGGCTTCGTCACGCAAGTCCCGATCCGGAATTCAAGAGTGAATTCCATAGATTGGAAAGGGACTTGCGGGAGATTACTTCAGACCGATCTTGTCGCAGGCCGCCTTGTAGGCGGAGGTGCAGATGTCGTCGATCGTGTAGACGCCGTCCTTGACGACGGTGTCCTTGATGTTGTCCTTGGTCAGCGAGGTGACGGCGACCAGGACCGACGGGACACCCTTGGTGGTCGGGCTGTCGACCTTGTCCTTGGCGACGGAGTCGAGCGACTTGCCCTGGGCGAGCGCGACGGCCATCTCGGCGGCGGCGTCGGCCTCGGGGGCGTACGGCTTGTAGACGCTCATGTACTGCTCACCGGCGACGATGCGCTGCACACCCGCGAGCTCGGCGTCCTGGCCGGTGACCGGGACCTTCAGGCCCTTGGCCTTGAGGGCGGTGATGATACCGCCGGCCATGCCGTCGTTGGCGGAGTAGACACCGATGATGTTCTTCTTGCCGAGAGCCGAGATGGCGCCCTCCATGTTGGAGTTGGCGTTCTCCGGCTTCCACTCCTTGGTGTCGTACTCCTTGCCGATGTTCACCTTGCCGTCGAGCACCTCGTGGGCGCCGGCCTTGAACTGAGCGGCGTTCGGGTCGGTGACCGACCCGTTCATCATCACGATCTTGCCGTCCTTGGCCTTGGAGCCAAGAGCCTTCAGGAGGGCCTCGCCCTGCGTCTTGCCGACGGTCTTGTTGTCGAAGGACGTGTAGGCGTCGATCGGGCCCTGCGCGAGACGGTCGTAGGCCACGACCGGGATGCCGGCGTCCTTGGCCTTCTGGACCGAGTTCTTGATGGCGGCAGCGTCCACAGCGTCGACGATCAGCACGTCCACCTTGTTGGTGATCATGGTGTCGACCTGCTGGTTCTGCGTGCTGGCGTCCTGCTTGGCGTTGGCGTAGACGACCTCGCCCTTGTCGTTCGTCAGCTCCTTGATCTTCTGCGTGATCAGGGGCTTGTCGAACTTCTCGTAGCGAGCGGTCTGGTTCTCCGGAAGGAGCAGACCGACCTTGATCGCGTCGCCCTTCTTGGCGGAGCTGGAGCTGTCGCTCTTGTCGCCGGACTCCTTGGCACTGCCACAGGCGGCCAGCGAGACGGCCATCGCACCAGCGGCAACGGCAACGGCGGCACGACGCATACGCGTGTTCACTTCAGAAACCTCCCTGACGAGGCCGCGTCGTTGCGGCCGAGGTGGCTGGAAGTCAACTCGGCCACACGTGCGACGTCAAGAAGTAAATACTTAACGAGATGGCAACGGTGCCATGCGTTCTCTAAGTGAAGGCAGGGGCTGCCGCGGAAAGCGACCCGTCCAAAAGGGTCGAATCGCCCATCTCGCTGAGCGCGAGAGCGAGTGCCCCGAGGACCTCCGCACGGCCTCCAAGCGCCCCTGGAAGCACCGAGAGTTGACGTGCGGCGCTGGGGATCGCGTAGCGCCCGACCGACTCCCTGATGGGCCCCAGAACCAGTTCCCCGGCCTCGGCGAGATCGCCGCCGAGGACCACCCGGCTCGGGTTCAGCAAATTGCAGAGATTCGCGACTCCACTCCCGATGTGACGACCGACGTCGGCGATCACCCGACGACAGCCCGGATCACCGTCCCGCGCCAGCCTGACGACACCCTCCATGGTCAGGTCCGTACCGTGACTGGACTGGAGGAGCGGGAGCACGTAGCGCGCGGCCGCAAAGGTCTCCAGGCAGCCTCGATTGCCGCAGCGACAGACGGGGCCGGATTCATCAAGAGTAATATGCCCGATTTCTCCGGCCGTGCCGCCGGGGCCGCGGTAGATCTTGCCGTTGATCACCAGCCCGGCGCCCACACCGCTGGCGACCTTGATGTACGCCAGATCCTTGGCCCCCCGGCCGCTGCCCCAGACCATCTCGCCGAGCGCGCCGAGGTTGGCGTCATTGTCCACGTGCACCGGCACGCCGAGCCGCCCCCGCAGCTCCTCGGCGGGCTTCGCACCGGTCCAGCCGGGCAGGATGGCGGTGGAACCCAGGGTCCCCGACTCCACGTCGATCGGGCCCGGCACACCGAGCCCCACGCCCGCGATCTTGGACCGGTCGACGCCGGTGGCCGCGATCAGGCGGCTGACCAGCTCTTCCGCCCGGTCGAAGCCCTGCGCGGCGGAGGCGTCCACGTCGAGCGGCTCGGACTCCTCGGCGAGCACCTGGTGGGCGAGGTTCCCGACCGCGACGCGCAAATGCGTGTGGCCGAAGTCGACACCGATGACGATGCCGGCGTCCCCGCTCAGGGACACGCTGCGGGCCCTGCGGCCGCCCGCCGAAGTGGGTGTGACCTCGACCGTTCCGCCGTCCTTGAGCTCCCGGACGATATTGGAAACGGTCGCGGCGGACAGACCCGTCGTCCTCGCGATCTCCGCCTGCGTGAGCGAACCGGCAAGACGCACCGCACGTACGACGCGCTCCAGATTGGCCCGATGCAGCGACGACTGCGACCCCGGAGTCTCCATTGACTCTCCACCCTTAGCCCCTGGCTCGCGTCACCGCGGGTGACTGAGCCTTGTACAAGTTATGAACCCCAAACTCCGCTGGATGCACCTGTGGCGTCAAGCCCTTGACAGACATCGGTTCCATCCGCCGTACACAGGGGTCGGGCCCCGGAGAGTTGTCTCTCCGGGGCCCGACCCCTGTGCGCAGCGGGTGAAGCAGCGGTTACGTGATGACGTCGGCCGCCGGACCGGCCGAGCGACCCGGCCGGCCGTACGGCGCGACGGTGGGCGTCAGCGGAAGGTGCCCTGCGACACCGAACCGGCGATCCGCCGCTGGAAGATGACGTACACGATCAGTACGGGCACCACCGTGACGACGATCGCCGCGAACAGCGCACCGTAGTCGATGCCGTAGGCCTGCGAGGACGCGTAGGCGGCCATGCCCTGGGTCAGCACCCACTTGTCCTGGTCGGTGTTGAGCGCGACCGGCAGCAGGAACTGGTTCCACAGGCCCAGGAAGTTGAAGATCGCCACCGCCGCCATGCCCGGCCGCGCCATCGGCAGCATCACCTGGAAGAACGCCCGCCAGTCCCCCGCGCCGTCGATCAGCGCGGCCTCGTACACGTCGTGCGGCAGGGAGCGGAAGAACGCGTAGAGGAAGAACATCGTGAACGGCAGCGCGAACGCGACGTAGGTGAGGATCAGCCCCGGGCGTGTGTTCAGCAGCCCGAAGTTCTGCAGCTGGAAGAAGAGCGGCACGATCGCCAGGAAGACCGGGAAGGTCAGCCCGGCGAGCATCACGTAGTAGATCAGCCGGCGTCCCGGGAACTGGAACCGGGCCAGGACGTACGCGCACATCGCGCCCAGCAACATCACCAGGACCAGTGCGCAGACGACCACGATCACGGAGTTCAGGAAGTACTTCCCGATGCTCGCGTCGCTCCAGGCGCGCGAGTAGTTGTCGAACTGCCAGTGCTTCGGCAGCGCGAACGGCGACGACAGGATCTCCTTGGTCGTCTTGAACGACGACACCAGGACCCACAGCATGGGCAGGATCACGATCACGGACCACAGGATCAGCAGGCCGTGCGCGATCACCGCGAACCTGCGGTCGCTGCCCGCGACGGCTTTCGTCAGCTTCTGGTCGGTCGCCCGCTTCTGGTCACGCGCCTGCTTCCGGTCGGCGGCTATGACGCTCACTGGACACCCCCCTTGGCTACGGCACGCCGAGCCTTCAACCCACGCGCTTCCTTACGGCCCTCGCTCTCGCCCCCGCCGGTCAGACGGTTGACGGCGAACACCAGCGCCGCGAACACCAGGGTGACGACGGCGAGGACGACCCCCATCGCGGTGGCCAGTCCGAACTGCTGCTTCGCGAAAGCGACATTGAGCAGCCGCTGGCTGATCGTGAGGGTCGAGTTGTTCGGCCCACCGCCCGGCAGCATGGCCTGTACGTAGACGAACGAGTCCAGCGCGGCGATGCCCAGGTAGATGTACGCGGTCTGCACACTGTCCCGGATCGCCGGCAGCGTGACCGAGATCGTCATCCGGAACCGGCCGGCTCCGTCGATCCTGGCCGCCTCGTACAGCTCGGCGGGAACGCCCTTGATCGCGGCGATGAAGAGCACCGCGTAGAACCCGACGAGCCCCCAGACGATGACGAACATCAGGGCCGGCATCGCCGTCGCCTGTTCGCCCAGCCAGGCGAACTCCTTGAAGCCGTCCAGGCCGAGCCCGCTGAGGACGCCGTTGACCAGGCCGGCGTTCGGGTCGTACATCTGCGCCCAGATCAGGCCGACGATGATCGCCGGCACGACGTAGGGGAAGAACGAGACGATCCGGTAGAACGACGCCCCCTTGATCCCCCGGACGGGGCCCTTGCTGGGCCCGCCCAGGGTGATGGCCACCGCGACCCCGAGAGCGAGCGTCAACGTCACCAGCGGCACGAAGGCCGCCAGCAGGGCGACATTGCGCAGCGCCTTCAGGAAGACATCGTCCTGGAACATCTTGACGAAGTTGTCGAGGCCGATGAAGTCGTAATCCGGGCTGAAACCGCGCCAGTTGGTCATCGCCCAGAAGATCGCCTGGGCGAAGGGGTACAGGACGAAGATCACGAAGATGGCGACCGGGAGACCGAGGAACACGAGGAAGAACGTCACCCGGTCGAACGTGAGCTTGCGGCGCCGGGGCCGCCCGCCGCGAGCGGCCGGCACGGGCCGGCTGCTCGCGGTGTCGGAGATGGTGGTCTTGTCTTTCATCGCAGTGCTAGCTGACCTTGATCTTGTCGACGGAGTCGTCTTCCCGGACCTTGTCGGAGATCTTCTGCAGAGCCGAGGTCAGACCCTTGGCGTCGAGGTCACCGGAGAGGAACGAGTTCCACGGCACCAGCTGGTCGGTGTTCATGCCGTAGGCCTCGACGAAGTTGTAGGTGAAGATGTTGGTGCCCGCGGCCTCCAGCATCTTCGTCTGCGAGACGAGGGCGGACGATCCGTAACCGTCGGCGGGCACGGTGCCCTTGACGATCGTCGGGGCCAGCTTCGTCTTGGAGAAGTTGGCGGCCGCGTCCTTGGACAGCATCGCGCGCAGCACTTCCTTGCCGCCGGCCGGGTTCTTGCCCTTCTTGGGGACGATGAACGGCTCGCCGGCGGCCGCGCGAATCGCCTCGTAGGGCAGCTTCGGCTTGTCGGTGAGCGTCATCGACGGGAAGCCGGTCATCTGGAAGTCGGCCTTGGTGGCCTTCTTCATCTCGTTCTCGATCCAGCCACCGGACGGGTAGAGCAGCGCCTTCTGGTCGTTGCTCCAGATCGCCTGCGCCTTCTGGAACTGGGTGCCGGAGCCGCCGGGAACGAACATCTTCTCCTTGACCATGGTCGCCATGACCTTGATCACGCCCTGGATGGCCGGGTGCGACCAGCAGCCCTTCTCCAGGTTCTCCAGCGCGAGCCGGACCTCGTCGCCGCCCTCCTTGATCGCCGAGTCGATCAGGAGCGTGCGGTAGTAGGTCGCCGCCTCCTTGCCGTGGACGAAGAGGTACTTGCCCTTCTTCTTCGCCTTCTGGCCGAGGTCGAGCGCCTCGTCCCACGTCTTCGGCGGGGTCCAGCCGTTCGCCTCGAACAGCGTCTTCGAGTACCAGACGCCATACACCGTCATCACATAGTTCAGCCCGACGAACTTGTCCTTGAACGTGCCGGGGCCCTTGATGCCGGGATAGATCGTGTCGGCGATCTTCTTGCCCTCGTAGTTGTTCGCCTCGAGGACGTCGTCGAGCTCCTCGAGCTGGTCGAGGATGCCGAGGAAGCCGATCTGGTCCTCGCCGGAGTTGTCGATGAGGTCCGGCGGGTTGCCGCCGACGAAGCGGGGCTGGAGCTCCGGGGCGATGTCGACGACCGGCTTGACCTTGACGTCGAGACCGTTGCTCTTCTCCTTGGCGATGTTGGCGGCGTAGGTGACGTAGTCGACGCCGTAGCCGCCGTTGAAGATGGCCGCGTCGACCTTGGAGTTCGCGGCGACACCGAACGGGTTCTTGGCGCTCGTCTTGCCCTTCGCCCCCTTGTCGTCATTACCGCTGTCGGAGGGGGAGCTACAGGCGACGGCGAACGACCCCATGGCCGCGGTCGCGATCGCCCCGCGCAGGAGCGTCCGCCTGTCGAGAGAGCCGGCACGAATGGTCATTTCCGCATCCTCACTGATCGATTGGATCTGTACGGTTTGCTGCGTGTTCGGCTGCCGGGCCGGGGTGGCCCCGTGCTTGCCGCACTTCTCTTTGAGCGCGTTCTGGTGTGGGTCTCCGCTTGAGATGGCGGCGGAGAAGCACATCGGGGCGTTTCGCCGTCGTCTCGGAGCCGCTCAGCGGCACCGATGGTGATCAGCTGAGTGATGTCGGAAAAGCAGTCGCCGGGGCCGCCGCCGGAGCGGCAGTCTCGCTCCGCTTGATGAAATCGCGATGGCCTACGCCGGTGGTGGATCCCATGCTCAAGTCCTCGCCTTCTCCAGGACTCAGGCGGTGAACCGGATCCTCCCCGGCACCGCGGTTAGGTCAAGCTGGGGTCGTGCGTGGGGGATTCACCGAGCCGGCACGACAGTCGGTGTATGTGACACCCTCCGTCGCCTCCCGATTTCCCCCCGGGGTCCTGCCTGTCCACGGCCGTCGAGCGGCTAGGCGGACGCCGACAGGTATAGTCCACTTCCCGCCAACGGAGCAAGATCGAATACGGGTTTGGCCGCCGGTCTTTTCCGAGTTGAGACCTCGCGGAAATGTGCGGCCCGCACACCCCGCCCCCGCGAAGATCGTCGGGGGCAACCTCCCGCATTGAACGCAATGTGCCGTTCGTCGGATCGCATTCACACCGGATGCCTCACTCAACACCCTTGACACCGCTGACAACTTGATTCACAAATGGTCCTTGCGCATCGAATTTGACAACGTTGTCCACGCCACGCGAGTGAGCCGAAGGGGGCGCCCGTGTCAAGGAGGTGAGCGCGTCGCGGCCCCCGGGGCCCCGTCGCGCCGCACCCTCGACACGGGCTTCGCCACCCGCCGGTGAACGAGCCAGAGACAGGGAGGGTGCTCGCGCATGCAGCACAGCGCTCGGTACAGACGGAGTTCTTCGACTCGGCCGAGATGGGGTTCACCGACCGCGCTGGGGGTGGTGGCACTCTCCCTCGTGGTGGCCTCGCAGGGGGTGGCGGTCGCACTGCCCGCCCAGGCGGCGGCCGCGGACCGGGAGTTCAGCTCCTCCTTCGAATCGGGAGATCCGGCACCGGACTGGCTCAACACGGTCGACACGGCCGCAGACGGGTCGAAAAGGGCCTCGGGTGTGGACGGCGGCTACAGCACCGGCATCCCCGGCAACGTGACCGACCACGTCACCGACGTCCGGGCCAGCGGTGAGAACACCGGCGCGGGCGAGGTGAAGGAGAACCTCGCCGACGGCGAGTCGAGCACGAAGTGGCTGACCTTCGAGCCCACCGGCTGGGCGGAGTTCGACCTGGACGCCCCGGTCAAGCTGGTGACCTACGCGCTGACCTCGGCCAACGACCACGACGAGCGCGACCCGAAGGACTGGACCCTCCAGGGGTCCACGGACGGCAAGGACTGGAAGACCCTCGACACCCGCACCGGGGAGTCCTTCGGCGAGCGGTTCCAGACCAAGTCGTACGACCTCGACAGCCCCGCCGAGTACCAGCACTTCCGGCTCGACGTCACCAAGAACAACGGCGGTGACATCCTCCAGCTCGCCGACGTCCAGTTCTCCACGGGCAAGAGCGACGACCCGACGCCCAAGGACATGCTGTCGCTGGTGGACCGCGGACCGAGCGGCTCGCCCACCGCGAAGGCGGGCGCGGGCTTCACCGGCAAGCGGGCCCTGCGGTACGCCGGCACGCACAAGGCGGACAGCCGGGCGTACTCGTACAACAAGGTCTTCGACGTGAACGTGGCGGTCGGGCGCGACACAGAGCTGTCGTACCGGATCTTCCCGTCCATGGCCGACGGCGACCGGGACTACGACGCCACGAACGTGTCCGTGGACCTGGCCTTCACCGACGGCACCTACCTGAGCGACCTGTCCGCGGTCGACCAGCACGGCTTCGCGCTCACCCCGCAGGGCCAGGGCGCGGCCAAGGTGCTGTACGTCAACCAGTGGAACAACGTCGCCTCGCGGATCGGTTCGGTCGCGGCGGGCAGGACGGTCGACCGGATCCTGGTCGCGTACGACTCCCCGAAGGGGCCGGCGAAGTTCCGGGGCTGGCTGGACGACGTCGCGCTGAAGACGGTCGCGCCCGAGAAGCCCAAGGCGCACCTGTCCGACTACGCGCTGACCACCCGCGGCACCAACTCCAGCGGCGGCTTCTCGCGCGGCAACAACTTCCCGGCGACCGCCGTCCCGCACGGCTTCAACTTCTGGACGCCGGTGACCAACGCGGGCTCGCTGAGCTGGCTCTACGACTACGCCCGGTCGAACAACTCGGACAATCTGCCCACCATCCAGGCGTTCAGCGCGAGCCACGAGCCGAGCCCCTGGATGGGTGACCGGCAGACCTTCCAGGTGATGCCGTCGGCGGCGTCCGGCACCCCGGACACCGGGCGCGGCGCCCGCGCCCTGGCCTTCCGGCACGAGAACGAGACCGCCCGCCCGTACTACTACGGGGTGACCTTCGAGAACGGTCTCAAGGCCGAGATGGCCCCCACGGACCACGCGGCGGCGCTGCGGTTCACCTACCCCGGCGACGACGCCAGTGTGGTCTTCGACAACGTCACCGAGCAGGCGGGGCTGACCCTCGACAAGGACAACGGCATCGTCACCGGCTACTCGGACGTGAAGTCCGGGCTGTCGACGGGCGCGACCCGGCTGTTCGTGTACGGCGTCTTCGACGAGAAGGTCACCGGCGGGGACTCCAGCGGCGTCAAGGGCTACCTGCGCCTGACACCGTCCAAGGACCACACCGTCACCCTGCGCCTGGCCACCTCCCTGATCAGCGTCGACCAGGCGAAGGACAACCTCCGCCAGGAGATCCCGGACGGCACCTCCTTCGACAAGGTCAAGTCGCGGGCCCAGCACCAGTGGGACGCCCTGCTCGGCAAGGTCGAGGTGGAGGGCGCGACGACGGACCAGCTGACGACGCTCTACTCCAGCCTGTACCGGCTGTACCTGTACCCGAACTCGGGCTTCGAGAAGGTCGGCGGGAAGTACCAGTACGCGTCGCCGTTCTCGCCGATGCCCGGTCCCGACAGCCCCACCCACACCGGCGCGAAGATCGTCGACGGCAAGGTGTACGTCAACAACGGCTTCTGGGACACCTACCGGACGACCTGGCCGGCCTACTCCTTCCTGACACCCGGTCAGGCAGGTGAGATGGTCGACGGGTTCGTGCAGCAGTACAAGGACGGCGGCTGGACCTCGCGCTGGTCCTCGCCCGGATACGCGGACCTGATGACCGGTACCTCCTCGGACGTGGCGTTCGCGGACGCGTACGTGAAGGGCGTCGACTTCGACGCGGAGTCGGCGTACGCCGCGGCCGTGAAGAACGCGACGGTCGTCCCGCCGACGTCGGGCGTGGGCCGCAAGGGCATGTCGACCTCGCCGTTCCTCGGCTACACGAGCACCGACACCCACGAGGGACTGTCCTGGGCCCTGGAGGGCTACCTCAACGACTACGGCATCGCCAAGATGGGCCAGGCCCTCTACAAGAAGACCGGCAAGAAGCGGTACAAGGAGGAGTCCGAGTACTTCCTCAACCGCGCCCAGGACTACGTCAACCTCTTCGACACCAAGGCCGGCTTCTTCCAGGGCCGTGACGCCAAGGGCGACTGGCGCGTCGAGTCCTCCAAGTACGACCCGCGCGTGTGGGGTTACGACTACACGGAGACCAACGGCTGGGGCTACGCGTTCACCGCGCCGCAGGACTCGCGCGGTCTCGCCAACCTGTACGGCGGACGCAGCGGCCTCGCCGAGAAGCTCGACGCGTACTTCGCGACGCCCGAGACGGCCTCGCCCGACTTCGTGGGCTCGTACGGCGGTGTCATCCACGAGATGACCGAGGCGCGCGACGTGCGGATGGGCATGTACGGCCACTCCAACCAGGTGGCCCACCACGTCAACTACATGTACGACGCGGCAGGACAGCCCTGGAAGACGCAGAAGAACGTGCGTGAGGTGCTCTCCCGCCTCTACACCGGCAGCGAGATCGGGCAGGGCTACCACGGCGACGAGGACAACGGCGAGCAGTCGGCCTGGTACCTCTTCTCCGCGCTCGGCTTCTACCCGCTGGTGATGGGCAGCGGCGAGTACGCCATCGGCTCCCCGCTGTTCACCAAGGCGACGGTCCACCTGGAGAACGGCAACGACCTGGTCGTGAAGGCGCCGAAGAACAGCGCGAAGAACGTGTACGTGCAGGGCCTGCGGGTCAACGGCAAGAAGTGGACGTCGACCTCGCTCCCCCACTCGGTCGTCTCGCGCGGCGGGGTGCTGGAGTTCGACATGGGCGCCAAGCCCTCCTCGTGGGGCACCGGCAAGGACGCGGCACCCGTGTCGATCACTCAGGACGACAAGGTGCCCGCACCCCGCACGGACGCCCTCAAGGGCGACGGCGCGCTCTTCGACAACACCTCGGCGACCGACGCGACCGTCACGTCCGTGGACCTGCCGGTCTCCGCGTCCGCCAAGGGCGTCCAGTACACGCTGACGTCCTCCGACCACACGAAGGCCCCGGCCGGCTGGGTGCTCCAGGGCTCCACCGACGGCACGCAGTGGACGGACCTGGACAAGCGCTCCGGCGAGTCCTTCGCCTGGGACAAGCAGACCCGCGCGTTCTCCGTCGCGCGGCCGGGCGCGTACACGCACTACCGGCTGGTCCTCGACGGTGAGGCGACCCTCGCGGAGGTGGAGCTGCTGAGCTGACGCACACCCCCCACGGGAGAAGGGGCGGGCGCGGAGAACTCCGCGCCCGCCCCGCTTTTTCCTCCCGTCGCCGTCAGCCCACCGCGAGGGTGAAGACGTGCAGGTCGGCGTTGTCCGGCAGCCGTACGCTGCGGACGGTCTTGCCGGACGGCGCCTCGAAGGGCTTGGTGGCGAAGACGTACGTCGCCACCGGGTCCTTGTCGGCGCCCGCGACGTTGCGGTAGGCGGCCTTGGCGACGGTCGCGTTGCCGTACTGGACGGTGCCGCCTCCGCCGCCGACGGTCCAGTCGGTGAAGGACAGGTCCACGGCGTCGGTGGTGCCGTCGGTGTACGTGACGGTCGCCTTGGTCTGCTGGTTGCCGTTGACCGCACTGCCGATGAAGGACAACCGGGCGGCCGGCTCGGCGAGTTCGACGGTCTGGCCGGCCGCCGAGGCGTTGTCGGGCCGGCCGGCCGGGGAGTTCGGCCAGGTGAAGGTCAGACCGTCCACCGTGCCCCGCTCGCCCGGTGTCAGCCCCGCGTCGGCGAGTGCCTGCCTGGAGTAGCTCCAGCCGCCGCCGTCGTAGTCGGCCTCGTCGTGGTCGCCGTCGTCGTCGGAGACGCCGGTGTTGTTGTAGGCGGCGAGCAGCGAGTCCGGGGCGGCGACCGTGAGGGCCACCGGCTGCCGGTACGAGGTGTCGTCCGAGGACACCGAGACGTCGACGTCGTAGAAGCCCTGCTCGGCGTCCGCGCCCGCCGACAGCGTGATCCGCTGCGCGCCGTCGGTCACGGTGCCCTCCGCGGGAGTCGCCGTCACGCCCTTCGGCACCTCCACGTGGAAGCGCACCTCGGGGCCCGCGCCGCCGCTCAGCGCGAGGGCGCGGATGTCGAGCGTGGTGCTGCCGCCCGGCGCGAGCGTGGCCGTGGTCGGCCCCACACCGATCTGGTACGGCTGTTCGCCCGTGCGGAAGGACGGCGGCGCGTCGGCCTCGGCGGCGCCCCACGTCCGGTCGGGCGTGCCGGACAGCGTGTAGTCGAGCGTGCCGCCGTCCCGGACGAAGGAGGCCGGCAGCCAGGGCCGCTCACCGGTGCGGCCGTCGACGCGCAGCGACCGGATGTACGGGGCGTCCACGGCGGCGCCCCGCGCCCTGATCTCGATGTCGGCGCCGCCCGGACGCTCGATCTCGATCCTCGGGAACAGCGGTGACGACAGGGTGAGTTCGGCGCGTGAGGGCACCTGGGGATACATGCCGAGCGAGGAGAAGACGTACCAGGAGGACATCTCGCCGAGGTCGTCGTTGCCGGGGATGCCGCCCGGCTCGGTCGACCACAGCCGGGTCATCGCCGCGCGCACGGTCTCCTGCGCCTTGTAGGGCGCGCCCGCGTAGTCGTACAGGTAGGGCACGTTGATCGACGGCTCGTTGTCCAGCTCCGACTTGTCGCCGCCGCTGCCCGTGAACGCCCAGCTGCCGTCGGCGTTGTGGAAGAAGGTGTCCAGCCGGTCCAGCGCCTTGGCACGGCCGCCCATCGCGGCGAACAGCCCGGCCGGGTCGTGCTGCACCATCCAGGTGTACTGGGCGGCGGTGCCCTCCACGAACCCGTTGCCCGTCGCCGGGGTGAAGCCGGTGACCCAGCTGCCGTCGGCCTTGCGGTTGGCGATGTAGCCGCCGCTGGGGTCGGCGGCGAGGTTGAAGCTGTTCTGCCACCACTGGGAGCGCCGGGCGAACTCGTCGGCGGTCTTCCGCTCCCCCGCCGCCGTGGCCAGCTGGGAGATCGCGAAGTCCGCGCCGGACATCTCCAGGGTCTCGGCCGCGCCGCCCCACGCGTTGGACACCGAGGGCATGTAGTGCCGTTGGAGGTACTTGTCGAGCGAGGGCCGCTGGCCGACCGACAGCACCGGCTTGCCCGCCGACGACAGGTCCTGCTCCGTCGGTACGGTCGCCGCCCGCACCAGCGAGTCGAGCGCGCCGCGCAGGTCGAAGTCGGTGCCGCCGAAGGCCCTGATGCCCGCGAGGGCGGCCGCCGACGGGTCGCCGTTCATGACGTGCGTGCCGTTCGCGCCGTGCAGCCAGCGGTCCCACACGCCGCCGTTCTGCCGGGCGAGTTCGAGCAGCGACTGCGCGATGTCGGAGCCGGTGTCCGGGTCGAGGAGGGTCAGCAGCTGGACCTGGGAGCGGTAGACGTCCCAGCCGGAGAAGGTGCCGTACTGGGCCTCGTGCCCGCGGCCCACCCTGTGGACCTCGTCGTCGCTGCCTCTGTATCTGCCGTCGGCGTCGCTGATGACGTTCGGGTGCAGGAGCGCGTGGTACAGCGCGGTGTAGAAGGTGGTCCGCGACGCGTCGGTGCCGCCGCCGACCCGGATGGCGCCGAGCCGGTCGCGCCAGGCACGGCGGGCGCCGTCCCGGACCGCGGCGAAGGTCCTGTGCGGCGGGTTCTCGGCGGCGAGGTTGGCCTCGGCGCCCGCCCGGCTGACGTACGAGATGCCCACCTTGACGTTCACCGGACCGGTCCCCGGCTCGAACTCCACATAGCCTCCGGCGCCCTTGCCGGCGACGGGACTGCCGCCCTGGCCGAAACCGCCGGTTCCGCCGCTCGCCTCGGTGCTCCCGGGGCTGAGCTTGTCGTCCTGCCAGGTGCCCGTCTTCTTGAAGTCGCGGTCGAAGCGGGCCGTGAAGTGGAGCGTGTAGTAGGCGCGCCGGCCCTCGGGGTCGAGGTATCCGCAGAAGTTCCCGGAGGTGACCGATCCGGAGACGGTGCGGGTGGCCGGGTCGATGTGCACGTCCGAAGCGGTCGAGCCCACTTCGGAGTTGGCGGTGCGGATCAGCAGGGAGGCCGGCTTGTCGGCGGGGAAGGTGAAGCGGCCCGAGCCGGTGCGCGCGGTCGCGGTGAGGTCGGCGGTGACCCCGGAGGAGAGTTCGACCCCGTAGTGGCCGGGGTCGGCCGTCTCGTCGGTGTGCGCGAAGCCGGCCGCGTACACGGCGTCCTTGGTGTCGCTCGCCGGAGAGGAGGTGACCTCGCCGGCGTAGGGGAAGAACGGGATGTCGCCGCTGCCGCCCGCGCATCCCGTGCCGGACATGTGGGTGAGGCTGAAGCCGCGGATGCGGGTGGCGTCGTACTGGTAGCCGCCTGGCGCGGCCGTGCGGGTCGCGTCGCCGCGGGTGTTCTCGGGGCTCCAGGACAGCATGCCGAAGGGCACGACGGCGCCCGGGAAGACATTGCCGCCGTTCTTGGTGCCGATGAGCGGGTCGACGTACGTGGTCGGGTCACGGACGAGGTCCGGCGGGTCGGACCGGGGTGCGGCGAGCGCCGGGGTGGCGCCGGCGACCGTCAGGGCGACGGCCAGCAGGACGGATGACGGACGGAAACGCATGACGCGGCCCCTCCTCCTTCGGACGGGTCGCGCACCACAGGTCGCACAAGCCGCAGGGACAGTAGCGTGCGCCACGGGTACCACGGAAGACCGCCTGCGGCCCGGAGGGCGCGTCCGTCGCACCCCCGGACGGCCCAGCAGGGCCAACTGGCTTGACATCGTTGTCGGTTGAGGCGGTAGAGTTTTCCGAAGACCGTTCGACAACGTTGTCGCACACTGCGATCGGCACAAGCCACGTCCCCGCGCTCCCGGTTTCCCGCGAGCAGGGGGCATCGTCCCGGGCCGGGCCTCCCCCGACCTGTCCGGGCTCGCGGACCGGGTGAGTCGCGTACCACCCACCCGGTCCGCCCTGAGCAAGGGCTCGGGATCATCCCACCCGGCAGGGAAGGGCTGTCGACGGGTCGTCACCCGATCCGGAGACGACGTAGCCGAATGTCGCGCCGGCGCCCGGAGCGAGCGCTCCGTTCCAGTCGGCGTTGTGCACCATCACGTCCTGGCCGTCGTACGTGGCGTTTCCGTTCCAGAGGCTGGCGACCGACTGCCCATCCGGCAGCGTCCAGTCGACCATCCAGCCGAGCATCGGCACGTCTCCGGTGTTGGTGACGGTCACCTCGGCCTGGTAGCCGCCGGACCAGCTGTTCGTCGTGCGGCGGGTGGCCGAGCAGGTGCCGGGCGGGGGTTCGGTGGGGTTGCCCGGGTCGTGAATGCCCGTCACCTCGCCGTTGCCGCCGTCGAAGACGACGTCGGAGCAGGAGTAGAACGTCTCGGCGCTGTCCGAGCGCTGCCAGACCATGTAGATGATGTGGCGGCCCGACTTGTCCGCCGGCAGCGTGCCGCTCCAGGAGTAGTTGGCCTCGACCGTGCCCGGGGTGCCGTGGAGCGGCGGGTGGTCGACCGTGAGGAACGGCTGCTCCTCCATGTCGTCCCAGGTGAGGGTCCTGGTCGGGTCGAAGCCGTCCTTGGTGACGTAGACGTGGAACCAACCCGGGTGGGCCGCCCAGGCGTTGTACGCGAAGTCGACCGTGGCGCCCGACGTGAGGTGGGTGAGCGGCCAGTCGTCACGCGGCAGGTCGAAGCCGGTGAAGTTGGGGTTGCCGCCGCTGCACAGCGCGCCGTCGGGGACGAAGCCGCGGGTGCGGCCCGCGCCGTCCGAGCGGAGCACGGAGAACCAGTTGTAGAACGGCGTGGTGCCGCCGGCCTGTTGGGCCGCCCTGCACGCCGGGTTCACGGGTTTGATCTCGCCTGTGTCGGTCAGCCCGTCCTGCCAGCACAGGAAGGTGCGGCTGCCCGGCTTCATGGGGGTGCCGTGCGCCGCCGCACCACCGCCGGCCGCGAGCACCAGCCCCAGCGCCGGCAGGGTGGTCAGCAGGGCGAGCAGCACGAGGAAGAGAGCTCTGTGCCGGGCGGGGAGCGGTAATCGGCGCCGCGGCATTGATGTCATGGTCATGTCATTCCATCCTTCCATGGGCGGGCGCGCGGTGAAGGTGTCCGGATCGCGTGAGGTGGGAGCGGTTCCGGGGGCGGGTTCCGGTCCACCGGTTTGTGGGAGCGCTCCCACCTCACCCACTCGTGAAGCTAGCGCGGTGGGGGACCGGTGTAAACGGGTGTCGCACGGGGTCCGTGCGGGTCCGGGCCGTGCAGGGCCGGGGTCCGGCGCCGCGCAGGCCCCTCCCCGCGCCGGAGCGCGAGGCCGCCGCCGTGACGGAACGCCCAGAGGCCCGCCCCGGCACAGGCCCGACAGACGTCCCTCGCCCCCTCCGCCCCTACCCGACCCATGCCCCCGGGGGCTCCGCCCCCAGACCCCCGTATCGGCCTGAACGGCCTCGTCCTCAATCGCCGGACGGGCTGAGAGGTGCTCCCTGCTCCCAGGCCGGGGCAGGGTGCCAGGAGGACGGGACGCGAGGGGAGACGGGCTGTGGGGAGGGGGGCGGGCTGCGGGGAGGGGCGCGAGAGCGGCGGGCCGCGAGGAGGGCGGGCTGCGGGCAGGGCCGCGAGGAGGGCGGGCTGTGCGAGTGGGGCGGCGAGGGGAGACGGGCCGTGGGGAGGGGCGGCGGGGGGCTGCGTGTATAGGGGGACGGGCTACGCGTGGAGGGTGGGCTGCGGGTTGGCGGGCCGTGAGCGTGCGGCAGGGGGACGGGCCGCCGGGGGACGCCCCTGTCTGATGGACGGGTCAGGGGACCGGCCACGCTTGTGGGAGGGGGCCGGGCCGAAGGCCGGCACCCAACCCACTCACACCCGCACCCGCACCCGCACCCGCACCCGCACCCGCATACGTATCCGCCCTCTCCCTGCAGGGGCCGTACCCCGAACGCACCCGCAGTCGCCCACTCACAGAAGGGGCCGTGCCGGTGCATCAAATGCCCGTTGCGGACGGCAACACCAACCCACCGCACTGAACCACCGGACCACACGACGGCTGCAACGGGCGGATCACCGGCACGGACCCGACCCACCCACCGGACAGACGGCGAGGCCAGGCCCACCGGACAGACGGCGAGGCCAGCCCCACCGGACCAGAGGCGAGGCCAGGCCCACCGCACCGGAGCCGAAACGGCACCGCGAAACGCGAAGGGCCGCACCCCCGTCACCGGGGATGCGGCCCTCGACCGCGCTACAACTACCCTGCCGTACCGCTTAGTTGCGGATCAGGTTGCGCAGCACGTACTGCATGATGCCGCCGTTGCGGTAGTAGTCCGCCTCGCCGGGGGTGTCGATGCGGACGACCGCGTCGAACTCGACACCGGTGTCGGTGGTGACCTTCACCGTGCGCGGGGTGGTGCCGTTGTTGAGCTCCTCGACGCCGGTGAAGGAGAAGGTCTCCTCGCCGGTCAGACCGAGGGACTCGGCCGTGGCGCCCTCCGGGAACTGGAGCGGGAGGACACCCATGCCGATGAGGTTCGAGCGGTGGATGCGCTCGTACGACTCGGCGATGACGGCCTTGACGCCCAGAAGCGCGGTGCCCTTGGCCGCCCAGTCACGGGACGAGCCGGAGCCGTACTCCTTGCCGGCCAGGATGACCAGCGGGATGCCCTGCTCGATGTAGTTGCGCGAGGCGTCGTAGATGAAGGAGACGGGAGCGTCGTCCTGCGTGAAGTCGCGGGTGTAGCCGCCCTCGGTGCCCGGCGCGATCTGGTTGCGCAGGCGGATGTTGGCGAACGTACCGCGGATCATGACCTCGTGGTTGCCGCGGCGCGAGCCGTAGCTGTTGAAGTCACGACGCTCCACACCGTGCCCGGTGAGGTACTGGCCGGCCGGCGTGTCGGCCTTGATGGCACCGGCCGGGGAGATGTGGTCGGTGGTGACGGAGTCGCCGAGCTTGGCGAGGACGCGCGCGCCGGCGATGTCCGAGACCGGGGTGGTCTCCATCGTCATGCCCTCGAAGTACGGGGGCTTGCGGACGTACGTCGACTCGGTGTCCCACTCGAAGGTGTTGCCGGTCGGGATCGGCAGCGCCTGCCACTGGGCGTCGCCCGCGAAGACGTCCTGGTAGGACTTGTTGAACATGTCCTCGCCGATGGCGTTCGCCACGACGTTGTTGACCTCGGCCTCGGTCGGCCAGATGTCGGTCAGGTAGACCGGCTTGCCGTCCTGGTCGATGCCCAGGGCGTCCTTGGTGATGTCCACCTTCATGGAGCCGGCGAGGGCGTACGCGACGACCAGCGGCGGGGAGGCCAGGTAGTTCATCTTGACGTCGGGGTTGATACGGCCCTCGAAGTTGCGGTTGCCCGAGAGGACCGAGGTGACCGCGAGGTCGTGGTCGTTGACGGCCTTGGAGACCTCCTCCGGCAGCGGGCCGGAGTTGCCGATGCAGGTGGTGCAGCCGTAGCCGACGAGGTTGAAGCCGACCTTGTCGAGGTACGGGGTGAGGCCCGCCTTGTCGAAGTAGTCGGTGACGACCTTCGAGCCCGGGGCGAGGGTGGTCTTGACCCACGGCTTGCGGGTCAGGCCCTTCTCCACGGCCTTCTTCGCGACGAGCGCGGCGGCGACCATGACGTACGGGTTCGACGTGTTGGTGCAGGAGGTGATGGCCGCGACCGTCACCGCGCCGTGGTCGATCGTGTAGGTCGTGCCGTCGGGGGCGGTGACCGTGACCGGGTTGCTCGGCACGCCGTTGGAGGAGGCCGGGGCGTCGGAGGCCGGGAAGGACTCCTTGCCCGCCTCGTCGGCGGTGTCCACGTAGTTGCGGACGTCGACCTTGAACTGCTCGGCGGCGTTGGCGAGGACGATGCGGTCCTGCGGGCGCTTCGGGCCGGCGATGGAGGGGACGACCGTCGACAGGTCCAGCTCGAGCTTCTCGGAGAAGTCCGGCTCGGCCGTCGGGTCCAGCCAGAGACCCTGCTCCTTGGCGTACGCCTCGACGAGCGCGACCTGCTGCTCGGAGCGGCCGGTGAGCTTGAGGTAGTTCAGCGTCTCGCCGTCGATCGGGAAGATCGCGGCGGTGGAGCCGAACTCCGGCGACATGTTGCCGATGGTGGCGCGGTTGGCGAGCGAGGTGGCGGCGACGCCCTCGCCGTAGAACTCGACGAACTTGCCGACGACACCGTGCTTGCGCAGCATCTCGGTGATCGTGAGCACCAGGTCGGTGGCGGTGGTGCCGGGTCGCAGCTCACCGGTGAGCTTGAAGCCGACGACGCGCGGGATGAGCATGGAGACCGGCTGGCCGAGCATCGCGGCCTCGGCCTCGATGCCGCCGACGCCCCAGCCGAGGACGCCGAGGCCGTTGACCATGGTGGTGTGCGAGTCGGTGCCGACCAGGGTGTCGGGGTACGCCTGGCCGTTACGGACCATGACCGTACGGGCCAGGTGCTCGATGTTCACCTGGTGGACGATGCCGGTGCCCGGCGGGACGACCTTGAAGTCGTCGAAGGCGGTCTGGCCCCAGCGCAGGAACTGGTAGCGCTCCTTGTTGCGGCCGTACTCCAGCTCGACGTTCTGCGCGAAGGCGTCGTTGGTGCCGAACTTGTCGGCGATGACGGAGTGGTCGATGACCAGCTCGGCCGGGGAGAGGGGGTTGACCTTCGCGGGGTCGCCGCCGAGCTCTTTGACGGCCTCACGCATGGTCGCGAGGTCGACGACACAGGGCACGCCGGTGAAGTCCTGCATGATCACGCGGGCCGGCGTGAACTGGATCTCCTGGCTCGGCTGCGCCTGGGAGTCCCAGCCGCCGAGGGCCCGGATGTGGTCGGCGGTGATGTTGGCGCCGTCCTCGGTGCGGAGCAGGTTCTCCAGCAGCACCTTCAGGCTGTACGGAAGGCGAGCCGAGCCTTCCACCTTGTCCAGCCGGAAGATCTCGTACGACTCGTCGCCCACCTGCAGCGTGCTGCGGGCGTCGAAGCTGTTCGCCGACACGACAGTCTCCTTCATTGATGTGCGCGTACCACCGCAATCCTGCCGCCACGCAGTCTTGGCCGATCCGCTAAGGTAAGGCTAAGTTAGGTAACCCTTACCGAGGTGGCGGCTACGGGGCGCCTCGGCAGATATCTCGATGTCGAGATAACTCTAGTACATGGGCGCGGGCTGGTCATGCCCGGCCTCTTGCGGGGTACCCGGTGTCGGCCGGGAACCACCCGGCGTAACCGTCACAAGGGGGGCAGCCATGCCACTCACGTTCCGCAAGAGTTTCCGCATACTTCCCGGGGTCCGGCTCAACATCAACCGCAAGTCGTGGTCCATCACCACCGGCGGCCGGCACGGGCCGAAGCACACTCACAGCAGCACCGGGCGCCGGACGACGTCGATGGACCTGCCGGGACCGTTCGGGTGGCGGCGCACCACACGCGCCCGGCGGCGCTGAGGACCTCCCGCCTCTCGTACACGCCCGGCGGCGTCGAGGACCTCCCGCCTCTCGCACACGCCCGGCGGCGTCGAGGACCTCCCGCCTCTCGCACACGCCCGGCGGCGCCGAGGACCTCCCGCCTCTCGCACACGCCCGGCGGCGCTGAGGACCTCCCGCCTCTCGTACAGGCGTTCACGCCCCCTGTGATGAAGTGTGCACGGCAGTCGGTCACCGCCACGGCGGTGCCGTACGGGGATCACGTGCACAGGGGGCGCTGCGTGACGGCGGGCTCGACGACCGGATACGACCACCATGGGGCGCACTTCCTCGCCCTGTTCACGCCCGCGGCCGGGCCCGGCGAGGCGGGACGGATCAGACGGCGCCTCGGGGAGCGGGAGCCCCGTCACCTCACCTGGGTGCCACTGTCCGCCGAGGCCCGCGCGAGCGCCGCCCAGGACCCCGATCCACTGGTGCGGCGCGCCCTGGTCCGGGCCAAGGACGTCACCTCCGACGACCTGGCCCTGCTGCTCCTGCGCCCGGACCCGGTCGTCGACCTGCACGTGTACGAGCACCGCTGGGCGCGGTCGTGGATGCGCCGCCTCGTCCTGACGCCCGGGCGGCACGCCGACCCGGCGGCCCTCGCACCGCTTTACGAACGCATCCTCGCCACGCAGCGGGAACTGCCCGGCGTCCCGCACTTCGTGGGTGCCGGCGTCGTGAGCGACGTGCCCGAGGTGGTGGAGCACGCCCTGCGGGTGCGCGGCACGGAGCTCACCAGCGCCGAGCAACTGCGCGCCGTGCAGGGCCTGCTGCCCCGTCCCGGCAGGCTGCGCGCGCTGCTCGAAGCGGCGGACGTACCGCTGCATCCCGCGGTCGCCGAGCTCGCACGCGCGGCGCTCGACTCCGACGGCGACCGGCTGCGGGCCGCCGTCGTGACCGCCGAGGGACCGCACGGGCTCGTCGCGGGACTGCGCGCGGGCGAGGCAGAACCGCGCTGGCGCCGGACGCTGGAGTGGGACGCGCTCGTGGCCGCGCACCGCGAGGAGCCGCTTCCCGAGGCCGCCGTGCGGTTCCTGGCCGGCCGCCCCGACTGCCCCGAGTCCGCGCTCGCCGTGCTGTACCGCACCCACCCGGCGGTCGTGGCCGACGTCGCCCGCGCCTGTCCCGCGCTGGTGCGGGCCGCCGCGGCCGCCCCCGGCCACCCGGAACTGGCCCGGATCTGCGCCGCGCTGAGCGGGGACGCCACCGGCCCGTCCGCCGCCCCCTCCCCCGCGGTTCTCGCCGACCTTTCCGCCGTGGTGCTGGACGCCGTCGCACCCGCCCGCACGGCCGCCGCGGCCCTGACCGAGCTGGGCGCCACTCCTCCGTTGCGGGATCTGCTGCACCGCTGCCTCGGCGCGGACCCGGACCGATGGGCCACGCTGCGCACCACCCTGTCCCGGTACAAGGGCACGCTGGCCGCGCTGCTCGACGCCGTCGCCGAGGGCACCGCACCCGCCGGATCGGCGAAACCGCCCGCGCTGACGAAGCCGTACCGCTTCCTGCTGTACGCGGCCGGGCCGGCCGATCTGAGCGCCCTGCTGCCCCGGCTGCCCGACGACCTGCTGACGGCGCTGCTCGGCAAGGGCTCGCTGCCACCGCACGCCCTGGACACCGCGCTCGCGGCGGGCGATCCGCGGGTCGCCGCCGCCATCGGCGGCAATGTCGCGCTCGGCGCCGGTGCGCTGCGCCGGCTCACCGAGCTGGACGAACCGTCCGTCGACGCCGCCGTGTTCCTGAACCAGAAGGCCACGCTGTCGCTGCGCCGCGCGATCGCCTCGGGACTCCCGCGCACCCCGGGCCGCTCGGAGCGGGTGCCGCTCGACGAGAAGCTGCGCACCGCGCTGCTCGGCGACACGCTCCAGCAGTTGCGGACGCCGCTCGTCACCAGCGGGGACCCCGAACTCGTGCACCATGCCTGGCCGTTCCTCAGCGACCGCGCACGGCACTACGCCGTCGTCCGGGTCCAGGAGCACGGCGGCGCGACGGAGGTGCGCCGACTGCTCGGACTGTTCGGCGAGGAGGCTCTCGCCCACCCCGTGCTGCGCAGGGCGCGGGACACGGACAGTCCGGACGGGTTGAAGGAGGACCTGTACCCCTTCGACGATCCGGACACCCTGCCCGCGCTGCTCGCCGAGCCGCGCGGGCGCAACGCCACCCGGCGCCTGATGCCGGTCCTCGTCCACGAGCCGTACGCCTACGACTTCGCACGGCTGGTGGCGGCGCACCGCGAGACGCCCTTCCAGCCGGAGCCGGTCGAGGAGCTGTTGCGTCACGAGGACGTCGACGACGCGGTCCGGGCGGCGTTCACGGAGGACGCCGACGACGAGCAGGACACCGACCCGGCCGGACGACTGCGTTCCGCGCCCTTTCCGGGCTGGGCCTGGTTCGCGCGCAGGGTGGCACGCGGGCTGCTCGCACCCGAGCGGCTGGTCGACACCGCCCGCCCGGCCCGCGCGGTGCTCACCGGTCTGCGCCGGCCCGACGACGCCGTGGCCGCCAAGGCCCGCGCGAGCGCCGCGGGCCTCGTACGCGAGCATCTGGCCGGCCACCCCGAAGGATGGGTCGTGGCGCTGCACCTCCTGCCGACGTACGAAGGGACGCTCGCCGAACTGATCCAGGTGGCCGCGCAGGTGGCGGGCCTCCGGCCCGACGCCGAGGAACTGGCCCGCCGGGACGCGCGGGAACTGGCCGCGGTGCGGGAGACCTCGGTGTCCGTCGCGGCCGCTCCCGCCCTCACGCCGGTCCAGGAGCGCTCGCTGCGTGAGGAGGTGGGGCCCCTCTCGGCGCTGCCCGCGGTGCATCTGCTGCGCACGCTCGTGCCGGGTGCGCCCGTGCCCACCGACCGGCAGGTGCTGCGCACCCTGGCGAACGCCTACCCCTACAGCGTGCCGGGGGTCGAGCGCCCCGACTGGCTCGTCGAGGCCTGTGCCGCGCACGGCTCCGCCGCCGGCGGTGAGCCGGTGGTACCGCGTGGGGCCCCGCTGCGGCCGCTGTCCGACATGGACGAGTACCGGCACGGGTTCGTGACGCCCCGCGAGATGGTCGCCCGGACGCCCGTGCGTGCCATGACCCCCGTGCCGAAGGCGTGGCGCGCGCACGGCGCGGAGGGGCCACAACTGCGGGCCGCGCGCGCCCTGGTCGCCGAGCGGCTCGGCGTCGACGGCGGGCGCTGGCTGCGCGCCCTCGACGCCCTGGAGGCGGACGGGGCCGACCTGACCTTCGGCGAGGCGCTCGACGCGGGCGGTACGGGCAGTACGGCCGAGACGGACAGCACGGACAGCACGGCCGAGACGGACGGCACGGCCGAGACGAACAGCACGGCCGAGCCGGCCAGCACGGCCGGCACGGGCGCCGAGGTCACGTCCGTCACCCCGTCGGGCGCACGACTCCTGCTGCACGCCGACGTCGACGCGCTGACGGCCGTGCTCCCCCTGCTCGGCCCCGGGGCGGCGGCCGCGCTGACCGGGCACGCGTGCGCGAGCGGCCATCTGCCCGAGGCACTCGTCGCGTGTCTCTTCGCCCGCGACGACCGGGCGGCGCTGCTCGTGCTCGCCCGTTCGTGGCGCGAGCTGTACCGCGACCACGAACTGCAGCTGCGACTCCTCGGCCTCGACGAACCCGAGGTCAACACCGCCCTGTACGGCAGGGCGCTGGGCGGCGCGGCCTCCATGGACGTGCGCCGGGCGATCCTCTCCCGCCGCCCGCAGGGCCGCGCGGCGCAGGACCCCGACGACCTGCTGCCGCTGGCACCGGAGCTGCGCCGGGAGTTGCTGGGTTCCTCTTACTACTCCGCCCAGCGGGAACACCTCCAGCGCGTCCAGCTCGAAGCCGCGGACGCCGAGATCGTCGAGCACGCGCTCGCCTCGTGGGGGAAGCGGCGCCCTCAGCTCGACCATCTGCTCGCCGCACGCTCCTCACTGCGGTCCGGCGGTCCGGAACACCTGCGGTCGCTCGTGGACCGGGACCTGCTGAGCCCCGCCGCGGCCAAGCTGGCCGTGAAGGCGCTCGGCTCGGCGGACCCGGACGCGGTGCTCAGCGCCCGCCTCGACCGTGAGCTCGGCGCGGACCGGCTGGTGGCGCGGTTGCGGTCGTGCAAGGCGTACGACGAGGAACTCCGCGTCCTCGAACTGCCGTACGTACGCGATTGGGACGTACTACGCAAAGCGCACGAGGAGCAGCCCTTCCCGTCCGCCGTGTGGCGAGCGCTCGGGGAACTGCCGGACGCCCCCGACACGGTCACCGCGACCGGGATGGACTGGCAGCGGCTGCGCAGGCGCGCCCTGGTCGGACGCAGCGCCGAATGCGCCCGCGCCGCCGTGGCGCACCGCGAACGGACGGGCCACCGCGACGTGCGGACCGCGATGTTCGACCACCTCGTCGAGCGGGGCCTGCTCACCGGCGCAGACCTGGTGCACCGCGCCGCGGGCGCGGCAGGGGTGCTGCACTACCTGGCCGAGGGAGCGGTGCGCCGCGAGCTGCCGGACCCGGTCCGTACGGCGGTGCGCGAGGCGACGGACGAAATCGCCGTACTAGCGACAAAACTTCTCAGTACCGACGAATCGTCATGGAAGCGCCTGTTCGCGGCACTCACCGGACAGGACGTGAACTGGCTGCGCCCCGGATGCGCCACCACGGTCGCCGCGCTGCTGGAACACAGCGCCCGAACTCCCTTGTGACGGACAGGCGATGCCCCCTACTACCCGGAAGGGTGCGCTCCATTTTTCTTTATCTCACATCCGATATACGGTCGCGCCATGGCAGACGACTACCTCGTACGCATCGGCAAGCTCATCCGTGACGCCCGTCAGCACCGGGGCTGGACACAGTCGCAGCTCGCCGAGGCGCTCGGCACCAGTCAGAGCGCCGTCAATCGCATCGAGCGCGGCAACCAAAACATCAGCCTTGAGATGATCGCCCGAATCGGTGAGGCCCTGGACAGCGAGATCGTCTCGCTGGGCTACGCGGGGCCGATGCATCTGCGGGTCGTGGGCGGACGTCGTCTGTCCGGCTCGATCGACGTCAAGACCAGCAAGAACGCCTGTGTGGCGCTGCTGTGCGCGACGCTCCTGAACAAGGGGCGCACGGTGCTGCGCCGCGTGGCCCGCATCGAAGAGGTGTACCGCCTTCTGGAGGTACTCGGTTCGATCGGCGTCCGCACCCGGTGGATCAACGACGGGGTCGACCTGGAGATCGTGCCGCCGAGCGAGCTGGAGATGGAGGCGATCGACGCCGAGGCCGCCCGCCGTACGCGGTCCATCATCATGTTCCTCGGACCGCTGCTGCACCGTATGGACCACTTCAAGCTGCCCTATGCGGGCGGTTGCGACCTCGGCACCCGCACCATCGAGCCGCACATGATCGCGCTGCGCCGGTTCGGGCTCGACATCGCCGCCACCGAGGGTCTGTACCACGCCCAGGTGGACCGCTCGGTGACCCCGGGCCGCCCGATCGTGCTGACCGAGCGCGGCGACACGGTGACCGAGAACGCGCTGCTCGCCGCCGCCCGCCACGACGGCGTCACGGTCATCCGCAACGCGTCCTCCAACTACATGGTCCAGGACCTGTGCTTCTTCCTGGAGGCCCTGGGCGTCCGGGTGGAGGGCATCGGCACCACCACGCTCACCGTGCACGGCGTGCCGAACATCGACGTGGACGTGGACTACTCGCCCTCCGAGGACCCGGTCGAGGCGATGAGCCTGCTGGCCGCCGCCGTGGTCACCGAGTCCGAGCTGACGGTGCGCCGGGTGCCGATCGAGTTCCTGGAGATCGAGCTCGCGGTCCTGGAGGAGATGGGCCTCGACCACGACCGCAGCGCGGAGTACTTCGCCGACAACGGACGTACGCGGCTGATCGACCTGACCGTCCGGCCCTCCAAGCTGGAGGCGCCGATCGACAAGATCCACCCGATGCCGTTCCCGGGCCTGAACATCGACAACGTCCCCTTCTTCGCGGCCATCGCGGCCTCGGCGCAGGGCAAGACGCTCATCCACGACTGGGTCTACGACAACCGGGCGATCTACCTGACGGACCTCAACCGGCTCGGCGGACGCCTCCAGCTCCTCGACCCGCACCGGGTGCTGGTCGAGGGACCGACGCGCTGGCGTGCCGCCGAGATGATGTGCCCGCCCGCGCTGCGGCCCGCCGTGGTCGTGCTGCTGGCGATGATGGCCGCCGACGGGACGTCCGTCCTGCGCAACGTGTACGTCATCAACCGCGGTTACGAGGACCTCGCCGAGCGCCTCAACTCGGTCGGGGCGCAGATCGAGACGTTCCGGGACATCTGACGGGACCGGAGCCCGCGCCGTTCCGATGCGGCGGCGCGGGCCGTGTGCGGTCTGTCCGGTCGTCGCCGCGGTGTCAGTCCGCGACGACCGTGATGTCCCGCTGCAGGGTCGCGTGGAAGATCGGCAGGGGCAGCGGGCCGGAGCTCAGTTCCGTGAGCGTGGCCGCGACGTGGGCCGGGCCGGGTACGAGGGTGCCCGGCTCGCGCTTCTCCGAGTTGGTCCAGCGGTGCAGGACGCCGTCGCAGACCGCGGCGGTGCCGCCGATGCCGTGCTGCACCTCGGAGTCCCCCTGCGACACCGCCGAGGACACGAACACCGGTCCGGTGCTGCTCGCGCAACGATAGGTGCCGGACAGGGTGATGGTGCCGTCGGCGGCGACGCTTCCGGTCGCGTCGACGGTGAGTTCGTCGCCCGGGGTCGAACGGGCGGACGCGGACAGGGCGGACGCGGACGGGGCTGCGAGCAGGAGCAGCGCGGCACCGGCGGCCGCGCCGACGGCATGACGCAGCGACATGGAGTACCTCCAGGAGCGGGGTGCGGGGACGGGCGCTCCACAGGTACCGGCCCGGCGGCCCCGGGGCGGCGACCGTCACCCCATCGGTGGCGAGTCCGTGGCGGATCCGCACCGTCCGTCCCGGGCCCGTCCGAGAGTTGTCCGCGTGTTGTCACGCTTCACGGCCGGCTGTTCCGATGAGTTCGCGGCGCGCGCATGGTCTAACCATGCGAGGGCGACGACACCGCCGCCGACACTCATCGCATCCGACGTGGAGGTGCACCATGTGTTCCCACCGGTCTTCGTGCCCGTCCGCGGACTCCATCGCCCCGCACATCGTGGCGGCCCACCCCGAGCAGGGCTGGAACCTGCTGTGCAACGGCGCGATCGTCTTCGACGACAGCGGCGAACTGCTCCCCGACGGCAGCATCGTCGCGCCGCACCGGGTGTTCGTCGAGCAGCTCGCCGTCGCGGCCTGAACCCCGCGGGGCTACGGCAGCACCGCGAAGCCGTCCAGTTCGACGAGGGCCTGTTCGTCCCAGAGGCGGGCCGCGCCGATCACGGCCATCGCGGGATAGTCCCGTCCCGCCAACCGGCGCCAGACGCGTCCGAGTTCGGGCGCGTGGACGCGGTAGTCGGCGACGTCCGTGGCGTAGACGGTGACCCGGGCGAGGTCCGACGGGGCGCCGCCCGCCGCGCGCAGCGCGGTCAGCAGATTCGTCAGCGCCCGCTCGAACTGCTCGGGCAAGGTCTCCCCGACCACCTTCCCGTCCGCGTCGAGCGAGGTCTGGCCCGCCAGGAAGACCACACGGCTGCCGCTCGCGACGACCGCGTGGGAGAAGCCGGTGGGCGGCGACAGTCCGGGCGGGTTGACGCGCTCGGCGGTCATGGGGCCTCGCTCTCTCCTTCGGCACCGGAGTGCGGCCTGTGCTCCCGGGCGTTCCCCGGGGGCGGTGTCCCGGCCGGTCCGGCCGGCCGGTACAGCTCCTTGGCGATGACCGCCCGCTGGACCTCGCTCGCGCCCTCGTAGATCCGCGGTGCGCGCACCTCGCGGTAGAGGTGTTCGAGGAGGTGGCCGCGGCGCAGGGCGCGGGCGCCGTGCAGCTGGACGGCGGCGTCGACGACGTACTGGGCCGTCTCGGTGGCCAGCAGCTTCGCCATCGCCGCCCGCTTGGGCACGTCCGGGGCCCCTTCGTCGTACGCCGCCGCTGCCGCGTACACCATCAGGCGGGCGGCCTCCGTGCGCAGGGCCATCTCGGCGACCTGGTGGGCGACGGTCTGGAGGTCCTTCAGGGGGCCGCCGAAGGCCTCGCGCCGGCTCGTGTGCGCCAGGGTCGCGTCGAGTGCCGCCTGCGCCATGCCGACCGCGAAGGCGCCCACGCTCGGCCGGAAGCGGTTGAGGGTGTTCATGGCGACCCGGAAGCCGCGGTCCTGTTCGCCGAGCACGTCGTCGGCGGTGACCGGCACGGCGTCGAAGGCGAGGGCCCCGATGGGGTGCGGCGAGAGCATGTCGAGCGGGGTGCCGGTGAGTCCCGCCCGGTCGGCGGGGACGAGGAAGGCGGTGACGCCGCGGGCGCCGGCCTCCGCGGTGGTGCGCGCGAAGACGGTGTAGAAGTCGGCTTCGGGCGCGTTGGAGATCCAGCACTTCTCGCCGGTCAGCCGCCAGGCCCCGGAGCCGTCCTTGTCCGCCCGCAGGGCGAGCGCCGCCGCGTCCGAGCCGGCGCCCGGCTCGCTGAGCGCGAAGGCGGCGACCGTCGTGCCCGCGTGGACGCCGGGGAGCCAGCGGTCGCGCTGGGCCGCGGTGCCGTACGCGTGCACCGGATGGGCGCCCAGGCCCTGGAGGGCGAGCGCGGTCTCGGCCTCCGTGCAGATCTGGGCGAGCGACTCGCGCATCAGGCACAGGTCGAGCGCGTCGGAGGTGAACAGGCGGGCGAGCAGGCCGAGTCGGCCGAGTTCGGCGACGAGGGGGCGGTTGACGTGGCCCGGTTCGCCCTTCCGGGCGAGCGGGAGCAGCCGCTCGCCGGCCAGTGCGCGCAGCTCCGCACACCAGGCGGTCCGCGCCGGATCGAGTGAGAATGCGGTCATCGCCGGTCCCCTCTCCCCCGGTGGCCCGCGCGTCGGGGCCGGTCGGGTCGCGCCTCCACGTTATCGCGTACCGTTGACTGTCGTCACCAACACGATACGCTCCTTGTGCGAGCCCACCACGACGAGGGGGCGAACCACCATGGACCCCAGGGATGCCGGTGACACCGTGCGGCCGACGGACTCGGCCCACGTCGACACGTTCCCCCGCGACCATCTCCCGCCCCCCGGGCAGTGGCCCGAGCTCCGCTTCGACCTCCCGGAGCTGCGCTACCCCGACCGACTGAACTGCGCGGCCGAACTCCTCGGCGGCGCCCGCCCCGAGCGCCCCGTGTTCCGCACGGCCTCCGGCGAGCCGTGGACGTACGGGCAGCTCCGCAGCCGCGTCGACCGCATCGCGCATGTGCTGACCGCCGAGCTGGGCGTCGTGCCGGGCAACCGGGTGCTGCTGCGGGGCCCGACCACGCCGTGGCTGGCCGCCTGCTGGCTCGCGGTCCTGAAGGCCGGGGCCGTCGCCGTCACGGTGCTCGCCCAGCAGCGGCAGCACGAACTGAGCACGATCTGCGCCATCGCCCGGGTGACCCACGCCCTGTGCGACGTACGGTCGGTCGACGACCTGGTCAAGGCGGAGGTCCCCGGGCTCCAGGTCACCACCTTCGGCGGCGACACCCCGGACGACCTGCTGCTGCGCATCACGGGCGCGCCGGACGAGCCGTACGAGGCCGTCGACACCGCGGCCGACGACGTCGCGCTGATCGCCTTCACCTCGGGCACGACCGGCCGGCCCAAGGGCTGCATGCACTTCCACCGCGATGTGCTGGCGATCGCGGACACCTTCTCCAAGCATGTGCTGCAGCCGCGGGAGGACGACGTCTTCGCGGGCAGCCCCCCGCTGGGATTCACCTTCGGGCTCGGTGGGCTCGTCGTCTTCCCGATGCGCGTCGGCGCCTGTTCCCTGTTGCTGGAACAGGCCGGCCCGAAGCAGTTGTTGCCCGCGATCGCCGAGCATCGCGTCTCCGTGCTGTTCACCGCTCCGACCGCCTATCGGGCGATGCTGGCCGAGCTGGACGACCATGACACCGGGTCGCTGCGGCGCTGCGTGTCGGCGGGCGAGAACCTGCCGGCCGGGACCTGGCAGGACTGGCACGCGCGCACCGGGCTGCGCATCATCAACGGCATCGGCGCCACCGAACTGCTGCACATCTTCATCTCCGCCGCCGACGGGAACATCCGCCCCGGCACGACCGGCGTGCCCGTACCGGGGTGGCACGCGCGCGTGGTCGACACCGACGGGGAGCCGGTGCCGGACGGGGAGCCCGGACTGCTCGCCGTGCGCGGCCCGGTGGGCTGCCGCTACCTCGCCGACCCGCGGCAGCGCGAGTACGTGCGCGGCGGCTGGAACATCACCGGCGACACCTATGTGCGCGACCCCGACGGCTACTTCCGCTATGTCGCCCGCGCCGACGACATGATCATCTCGGCGGGCTACAACATCGCCGGCCCCGAGGTCGAGGACGCGCTGCTGCGCCATCCCGACGTGGTGGAGACCGCGGTGGTGGGCAGACCCGACGAGGACCGCGGGCAGGTCGTCGTCGCCCACGTCGTGCTGCGGCCCGGCGCGCGCCGGGACCCCGAGGCGCTGCGCGGCTTCCTCAAGTCCGAGCTGGCGCCGTACAAATGCCCCCGCGAGATCGTCTTCCTGGACGCGCTGCCGCGCACCGCGACGGGGAAGCTCCAGCGGTTCCGGCTGCGCACCGGGACGGGTTCCGGCGCGGTCCCCGGTCCCCCGGCGGCCGATGGCGTGCCCACCGGCGGCGATTCCAAGTGATCTTCGCGCACTAGAGTGATCAACGTGTCAGAGCAGCACGCCCCCCGGTCCCTCATCGTCACGTTCTACGGCGCGTACGGCCGATTCATGCCCGGCGCCGTGCCGGTGGCCGAGTTGATCCGGCTCCTCGCCGCGGTGGGCGTCGACGCGCCCTCCGTGCGGTCGTCGGTGTCACGGCTCAAGCGCCGTGGCCTTCTCGAACCGGTCCGCACGGCGGCGGGCGCGGCCGGGTACGCACTCTCCCCGGACGCGCGGCAGCTGCTCGACGACGGCGACCGCCGGGTGTACGCGACGACGCCTCCCGAGGACGAGGGCTGGGTGCTCGCCGTGTTCTCGGTACCGGAGTCGGAGCGGCAGAAGCGGCACGTACTGCGCTCCCGGCTCGCCGGGCTCGGCTTCGGGACGGCGGCCCCCGGGGTCTGGATCGCCCCGGCGCGGCTCCACGAGGAGACGCGGCACACCCTGGAGCGCCTGCGGCTCGACCCGTACGTCGAACTGTTCCGCGGGGAGCACCTGGGATTCGCGGCGACGGCCGACGCGGTCGCCCGCTGGTGGGACCTGGCCGCGATCGCCAAGGAGCACGAGGCGTTCCTCGACCAGCACGCGCGCGTCCTGCACGACTGGGAACGGCGCGCGGACACCCCGCCCGAAGAGGCCTACCGCGACTACCTGCTGGCCCTGGACTCCTGGCGGCACCTCCCGTACACCGATCCGGGGCTGCCCGCCGCGCTGCTCCCCCGGGACTGGCCCGGCGCCCGCTCGGCCGAGGTCTTCAGGGCGCTGCACGCACGACTGCGGGACGCCGGGGAGGAGTTCGCGCAGGTGCCCGGGGGATCCGGGGACTCCGGCGGCGTGTGAGCAGCGGGTCCGGCGGCGCGTGACCGGTGCGGACGACGGTGCGCGACCGGCGTCCGCCGGGTGTGATCCCCGTGACATCAGTGGTGGCTAAGGGAACCCTCAGGCTCCTCCGTCCCTCTTCTCATTTTTCTTGCCTAGCGTCGTGAGCCGCACGCCAGGAGAGGAAGAGGACAGCACGCATGACCACCACGGCAAGGGCTCAGGGAGCCACCGTCTGGCTCACGGGACTGCCGAGCGCGGGCAAGACGACCATCGCACGCATCCTGGGCAGCCGCCTGAGGGCCGAGGGGCACCGCGTGGAGGTCCTCGACGGCGACGAGATCCGTCGTTTCCTCTCCGCCGGTCTCGGCTTCTCCCGCGAGGACCGCAACACGAACGTCCAGCGCATCGGCCTGGTCGCCGAGGTCCTCGCCCGCAACGGCGTGCTCGCGCTGGTGCCCGTCATCGCGCCGTACGCCGACAGCCGCGAGGCCGTCGCGAAACGGCACGAGGCGAGCGGGACCCCGTATGTGGAGGTGCACGTCGCCACTCCGGTCGAGGTGTGCTCCGTGCGCGACGTGAAGGGACTGTACGCCCGCCAGGCGGCGGGCCGGCTCAAGGGGCTGACGGGGATCGACGATCCGTACGAGCCTCCGCTCGACCCGGCGCTGACACTGGAGACGGATCTGCAGACCCCGGAGGAGTCCGCGGCGTCCGTGTACGCGGTGCTCGCGGCGAGGGGGCTCGTATGACGCAGACCCATTCCGGGGCCGCGGCCGCCGTGCCGGCCCTGCCGGAGCGTGGCTTCGCCCTGTCGCATCTGGACGCGCTGGAGTCCGAGGCCGTGCACATCTTCCGCGAGGTCGCGGGCGAGTTCGAGCGGCCGGTGATCCTCTTCTCCGGCGGCAAGGACTCCATCGTCATGCTGCACCTGGCACTGAAGGCCTTCGCCCCCGCAGCCGTCCCCTTCTCCCTCCTGCACGTCGACACCGGACACAACTTCCCCGAGGTCCTGGAATACCGCGACCGCACCGTCCACCAGCACGGACTGCGCCTGCACATCGCCTCCGTACAGGACTACATCGACCGCGGCATCCTGCGCGAACGCCCCGACGGCACCCGCAACCCCCTGCAGACCCTCCCCCTCACCGAGAAGATCCAGTCCGAACGCTTCGACGCCGTCTTCGGCGGCGGCCGCCGCGACGAGGAAAAAGCCCGCGCCAAAGAACGCGTCTTCTCCCTGCGCGACGAGTTCTCCCAATGGGACCCCCGCCGCCAGCGCCCCGAACTGTGGCAGCTCTACAACGGCCGCCACGCCCCCGGCGAACACGTCCGCGTCTTCCCCCTGTCCAACTGGACCGAACTCGACGTGTGGCAGTACATCGCCCGCGAACACATCGAACTCCCCCAGATCTACTTCGCCCACCAGCGCGAGGTCTTCCAACGCGCCGGCATGTGGCTGACCGCCGGCGCATGGGGCGGCCCCAAGGACGGCGAGACCGTCGAGAAACGACTCGTGCGCTACCGCACCGTCGGCGACATGTCCTGCACCGGCGCCGTCGACTCCCACGCCACCACACTCGACACCGTCATCGCCGAGATCGCCGCCTCCCGCCTCACCGAACGCGGCGCCACCCGCGCCGACGACAAGATGTCCGAGGCCGCGATGGAAGACCGCAAGCGCGAGGGGTACTTCTAGACATGACCAGCGTCAACACCCCGATACGCGTGGACACTCTGCGCTTCGCGACCGCCGGCTCCGTCGACGACGGCAAGTCCACCCTCGTCGGACGCCTCCTGCACGACTCCAAGTCCGTCCTGACAGACCAACTGGAGGCCGTCGAACGCGCCTCCGCCGGCCGCGGCCAGGACGCACCCGACCTCGCCCTGCTCACCGACGGCCTGCGCGCCGAACGCGAACAAGGCATCACCATCGACGTCGCCTACCGCTACTTCGCCACCGCACGCCGCCGCTTCATCCTCGCCGACACCCCCGGCCACGTGCAGTACACCCGCAACATGGTCACCGGCGCCTCCACCGCCGACCTCGCCGTCGTCCTCGTCGACGCCCGCAACGGCGTCATCGAACAAACCCGACGCCACGCCGCCGTCGCCGCCCTCCTCCGCGTCCCCCACGTCGTCCTCGCCGTCAACAAGATGGACCTCGTCGACTACGACGAAACCGCCTTCGAGCGGATCGTCGAGGACTTCGCGGGCCACGCCGCCGAGTCGGGTCTGCCCGGCTTCACGCCGGTCCCGGTCTCCGCGCTGCGCGGCGACAACGTGGTGGAGCGGTCGGCGCACATGGACTGGTACGCGGGCCCGGCGCTGCTGAAGCACCTGGAGACCGTGCCGGTGGCCTCCGACGAGTCGGCCGCTCCGGCGCGCTTCCCCGTGCAGTACGTGATCCGGCACGGCGAAGTCCGCCATTACGCCGGGCAGTTGGTGTCCGGGACGCTGCGCGTCGGCGACCGTGTCACGGTGCATCCGTCCGGCGAGACCTCCGCGATCGCCGGCATCGACGTCCTGGGCCGGGAGGCGGACATCGCCCGCGCGCCCCAGTCCCTGACGCTGCGGCTGGCCGATCAGCGTGACGTCTCGCGCGGCGACATGATCACCGCGGGGCCGCACGCACCCGCGCTCACCCAGGACGTCCGGGCGGCGGTGTGCCATCTGGCGGACCGCGCGCTGCGGGTCGGTGACCGGGTGCTGGTCAAGCACACGACGCGGACCGTGAAGGCGGTCGTCAAAGACCTGGGGGGCGCCGCCGAGCTCACCGCGAACGACCTCGGCAGGATCGTGCTGCGCACCGCGGGTCCGCTCGCGCTCGACGACTACGCCGAGGTGCGCCGGACGGGCGCGTTCATCCTGGTCGACCCGGCCGACGGGGCGACACTGACGGCCGGTATGGCCGACCTGTCCGCGTAGCCCACGACGGCCGTTCCTGCGACCCTCGGCGTCCTCAAGTACCCAGCGTGAGGCGGGGCTTGGGGGCGTCGGTGCGTCCGGTCCGCGGAGGCCTGCTGCCAGCCCGGTAGGGCATCGGCCAGGCGACCCCCGGGCCGTCGTACCCCTGCTCGGCGGCCGCGTGCAGGGTCCAGTGGGGGTCGTAGAGGTGCGGCCGGGCGAGCGCGCACAGGTCCGTGCGTCCGGCCAGGACCAGGGAGTTGACGTCGTCCCAGGAGGAGATCGCGCCGACGGCGATCACCGGGACGCCGGTCTCGTGGCGGATCCGGTCGGCGTACGGCGTCTGGTAGGACCGGCCGTAGTCGGGCCGTTCGTCCGACACCACCTGTCCGGTCGACACATCGACTGCGTCGGCGCCGTGCGCGGCGAAGGCCCGCGCGATCTCCACCGCGTCGTCGCCGGTGGTGCCGCCGTCCGCCCAGTCGGTGGCGGAGATGCGGACGGTCATGGGCCGCTCCTCGGGCCACACGGCGCGTACGGCGTCGAAGACCTCCAGCGGGAAGCGCAGCCGCCGGGCGAGGTCTCCGCCGTATCCGTCGGTGCGCCTGTTGGTCAGCGGCGACAGGAAGCCGGAGAGCAGATAGCCGTGGGCGCAGTGCAGTTCGAGCAGGTCGAAGCCGCAGCGTGCGGCCCGCCAGGCGGCCGACACGAACTGCTCGCGCAGATCGGTGAGCTGGGCGCGGGACAGCTCGCGGGGCGTCTGGCTGCCCGGCTTGTACGGGATCGGGGAGGCCGCCACGAGGGGCCAGTTGCCGTCGTCCAGGGGCTCGTCGATGCCTTCCCACATCAGCTTCGTCGACCCCTTGCGCCCGGCGTGGCCGAGCTGCACGCCGATGGCGGTGCCGGGGGCCTGCCGGTGCACGAATTCGATGATCCGCCGCCAGGAGTCGGCCTGCCGGTGGGTGTACATGCCCGCGCAGCCGGGGGTGATGCGGCCCTCGGCGCTCACGCACACCATCTCGGTCATCACCAGGCCGGCGCCGCCCAGTGCCCGCGCGCCCAGGTGGACGAGGTGGAAGTCGCCGGGGACGCCGTCGACGGCGGAGTACATGTCCATGGGTGAGACGACGACGCGGTTGCGCAGGGTCAGGCCGCGCATCCGGAACGGCGTGAACATCGGGGGTGTCCCCGGCGGGCAGCCGAACTCGCGCTCCACCGACTCCGTGAAGCGCGCGTCGCGCAGCCGCAGGTTGTCGTGCGTGACGCGGCGGCTGCGGGTGAGCAGGTTGAAGGCGAACTGCCGGGCGGGCTGGCCGAGATGGAAGCGGATGTCCTCGAACCACTCCAGGCTGGCGCGGGCGGCCCGCTGGGTGGAGGCGACGACCGGCCGCCGCTCCTCCTCGTAGGCGGCGAGGGCCTGCGGGAGGCCGGGCTGCTCGTCCAGGCAGGCGGCGAGCGCGAGCGCGTCCTCGACGGCGAGCTTGGTGCCGGAGCCGATGGAGAAGTGCGCGGTGTGCGCGGCGTCGCCGAGCAGCACCAGGTTCTCGTGCGACCAGTGGTCGTTGACGACGGTGCGGAAGGTCGTCCAGGCGGACTTGTTCGACCGCAGCGGCCGGCCGCCGAGGGTGTCGGCGAAGATCTTCCCGCACTGTTCGACGGACTGCTCCTCGTCGAGGTCCGCGAAGCCGGCCGCACGCCACACCTCCTCGCGCATCTCCACGATGACGGTGGAGGCGTCGGGGGCGTACGGGTAGCCGTGCAGTTGCATCACGCCGTGCTCGGTCTCGGCGATCTCGAAGCGGAAGGCGTCGAAGGCGAAGTCGGCGGCGAGCCAGATGTACCGGCAGCGGTGCTCCTCGACGGACGGCCCGAACACGTCGGCGTGGGCGGTCCGGGTGGCGCTGTGCACCCCGTCGGCGGCGATCACGAGGTCGTGGGTCGCCATGAGCTCGGCCACGGGTGGGGCCGGTGCCCGGAAGCGGAGGTCGACGCCGAGCGAGCGGCAGCGGTCGTGCAGGATCTCCAGGAGTCTGCGCCGTCCGAGGGCGGCGAAGCCGTGGCCGCCGGAGGTGTGACGGACCGAGCGGTGCACGATGTCGATGTCGTCCCAGCGCACGAACTCGTCCTGGAGCGCCGCGTACACGACCGGGTCGGCGTGCTCGATGCCGCCGAGCGTCTCGTCGGAGAGCACGACGCCGAAGCCGAAGGTGTCGTCGGGGGCGTTGCGTTCCCAGACGGTGATCTCGCGGCGCGGGTCGAGGCGCTTGAGCAGCGCGGCGGCGTACAGCCCGCCGGGCCCGCCTCCGATCACGGCGACCCGCAGGGGGTCGCCGGGCCGTCCGGAGGTGCCGTCGTGCGCCGCCGTCGTCGTGTCGCGCGGTGTCGTCATGGCTATCGCCCCCGCCACTTCGGCGGCCGCTTCTCCGTGAAGGCGGCGTGGAACTCGGCGTAGTCCTCCCCGTTCATCAGGAGGGCCTGGGTCGAGGCGTCGAGTTCGACGGAGGCGGCGAGCGGCATGTCCAGTTCGGCGGTGAGCAGGGCCTTCGTCTGGGCGTACGCGAGGGCCGGGCCCTCGGCGAGGCGCTGGGCGAGCCGCTGGGCGGTCTCGTCGGCGGCGCCCTCGTCGGCCATTTCGCTGATCAGTCCGATGCGCTCGGCCTCGGGGGCGCGCACGGGTTCGCCGAGCATGAGCAGCCGGGTCGCGTGGCCGAGTCCGACGACGCGGGGCAGCAGATAGGCCGCGCCCATGTCGCCGCCGGACAGTCCGACGCGGGTGAAGAGGAAGGCGAAGCGGGCGCTCGGGTCGGCGATCCGGAAGTCGGCGGCGAGCGCGAGGACGGCTCCGGCTCCGGCGGCCACTCCGTGCACCGCCGCGATCACCGGGAAGGGGCACTCGCGTACGGCGCGCACGACCTGGCCGGTCATCCGGTTGAAGTCGAGGAGCTGGGCGGTGTCCATGGCGAGGGTGGCGCCGATGATCTCGTCGACGTCACCGCCGGAGCAGAAGCCGCGGCCCTCGCCCGCCAGCACCAGGGCGCGCACCGACCTCTCGCGGGACAGCTCGGCGAGCAGGTCGCGCAGGTCGGCGTAGGCGCCGAAGGTGAGCGCGTTGAGTTTCTCGGGGCGGGCCAGCGTGACCGTGGCGACCCCGTCGGCGATCGCGCACCTGAGGTGCTGCCAGTCGGAGGTGCGGGCGGCGGATCCGGTGAAGGGACTCATGACGTGCGGCCTCCTCGGGCGGGGGCGGCGGTCTGCGGCCTGGGGGAACCGGGCTGCGGGTGCCGGAGGGCTCCTCCCTCACGAAGTTATCACCGATCCGTGACTGTCGTCACGACCACGCAATAGCCCGGACGGCGTGTCGGGCCTCGCGGCTGTCGTCACGATGCGACAGCGGACCGTCACCGAGTCACCGTTCCTCGATAGCCGCGTAACGGCTGGAGCACCTCGGGGAGACGGGGCGTCCACCTGGGTACGCACCCTCATGCCGGGGCGACGTCCCGGCGGATCACCGACCGACGTCCCGCAGCACCACCGGAAGGTCCCCGACGGCCCGCCGACCGCCTCGGCCCGGCGGCGCCGTACCATTCCTGAGGTTGAAAGCAGGACAGCCTGCTCCATGAACGGACTCGCCTTGCACGACACCCCGGCCCCCGCCTCCTGGCGCATCGCGCTGCCGCACACCGTCGCGGCCGTGCCCGTCGCGCGTGCTCTGGTGCGGACGGCGCTGGCCGAGCTGGAGCACGCGGCCGACAGCGACACGGCGGAGCTGCTCACCGCGGAGCTGGTCGCGAACGCGGTGGAGCACACCGCGGGCACCGGCCCCATAGAGCTGGTCGTGGAGCTGCTGCCGACCGGCTGCCAGGTCGAGGTGCACGACCCGGACCCGGCGCCGCCGGGGCATCTCACGGTCCCGCACCCGGTCGGGGAGCCGGACCCCTGGCAGGAGCACGGGCGCGGCCTGCTGCTGATCCGCACCCTGAGCTCGTCCTGCGGCCACCGCCCCACCGGCACGGGCAAGGCGGTCTGGTTCAGACTGCCTGTGGTACCTCGTCAGCGGCGGCCTGCGTAGCCGTCGCCGCGGCCCGGGCCGCCAGCCGTGAGTTGCGGCGCCCGTAGAGCACGTAGACCAGGAGTCCGGCCGCGAGGAAGCAGGCGAACTGGATCCAGGTCGTCCAGCCCGTCTCGTACATCAGGTAGAGGCAGAAGCCCACGCCGAGCAGGGGCACGACGGGGTAGAGCGGCACCCGGAACGTGCGCGCCAGGCCCGGCTCCGAGCGGCGCAGCGCGATCACGGCGATGTTCACGGCGGCCATCACGGCGAGGGTCCCGATGGTGCACAGGTTGACCACGGAGTCCAGGGACGCGAAGGCCGCGGGGATCGCGAACACGATCGCGACGATCAGCGTGCCGGCGACGGGCGTCGACGTCCTCGGGGAGACCCGCTCGAAGACTCGCGGGATGAGGCCGTCGCGGGACATCGACATGAGGATGCGGGTCTGGCCGTACATCACCGCGAGGACCACCGATGCGATGGCGACCACGGCCCCGAAGGCGATGACCCCGCCGCCGACCGAGGAGCCGGTGACCTCGTTCACGACGTACGACAGCGCGGCGGGGCGGCCGCCGACCTCGTCCCCGCCGATGGCGCCGATCGCCGCGAGGGCGACCGCGCAGTAGAGCAGCGTGACCAGGCCGATGCAGACCAGGATGGCGATGGGGATGTTGCGGCGCGGGTTCTTGGCCTCCTCGCCGGCGGTGGTGATCGCGTCGAAGCCGATGTAGGAGAAGAAGGCGGCGGTGGTGCCCGCGCCGATGCCGCCGAGTCCCGCCGGGGAGAACGGGGTGAGGTTGCCGTCCTTGAAGGCGCTGAAGCCGATGGCGCAGAACAGGACGAGGACGACGAGCTTGAGCACGGCCATCGCGGCCGTCGCCCGCGCGCTCTCGCGCACGCCGCGCACCAGCAGGACCGACGCCAGCGCGATCACGATGACCGCGGGGAGGTTGACGATCCCGCCGTCCGACGGGCCGGCGGAGAGCGCGGCGGGCAGCTGGGCGCCGGTGAGGCTGCCGAGCAGTTCGTTCACGTACTGGCTCCAGCCGACCGCCACGGCCGACACGGAGACGCCGTACTCCAGGAGCAGGCACCAGCCGACCAGGAAGGCGGTGCCCTCGCCGAGTCCGGCGTAGGCGAAGGAGTAGGACGAGCCCGAGACCGGGATCGCGCCGCCGAGCTCCGCGAACGCGAACGCGGTGAAGACGCAGGTGATGGCGGCGAGGACGAAGGACACGACCACGGCGGGTCCGGCCTGGGCGACCGAGTCGGACAGGCCGACGAAGATGCCGGTGCCGACGATCGCGCCGACGCCGAAGCAGATGAGCTGGAAGAGACCCATGGTGCGCTTGAGTCCGTGCCCGTCGAGGTCCGCGCCGGATTCGGCGATCAGCAGCTCGGGGGACTTGACGCGGCGGGTGGGCCTGAGGGTGGGAGCGGGCATGCGGGTGGTGCTCATTTCGGTGGTGCGGGTGCGGCTGGGTTGGCCGCGCGACGGGCTGCGGAAGGGGTGGTTCCGGGGCCGTCGAGGATGGTACGGGCAGGTCGGGCCGGTGTGCGAGACGCGTCGGCATTCCCGACCGGCGTACGGCACGTGCCGCGGGCCCCGCCGGACGGAGGTGCCGTGCGCGGCGCGCGTGCCGCCGGGGCCGGGGCGCCACGCGCGGGGCGGGTGACACCGGGGGCCGGCGGCACGCACGGCGGGCGCCGTGCCGGGACCGGGGCGCCGCGGGGCGCGACCGGCCGCCGGGCTCAGGCGAGGGTGGCGACGAGGATCGCCTTGATGGTGTGCAGCCGGTTCTCCGCCTCGTCGAAGACGACCGAGTGGGCCGACTCGAAGACCTCGTCGGTGACCTCCAGGGAGTCCAGGCCGTGGGTCTCGTACAACTCGCGGCCGACCTTGGTGCCGAGGTCGTGGAAGGCGGGCAGGCAGTGCAGGAACTTGACGTCGGGGTTGCCGGTGAGACGCAGGACGTCCATCGTCACGGCGTACGGGGACAGGGCGCCGATGCGCTCGTCCCACACCTCCTTGGGCTCGCCCATGGAGACCCAGACATCGGTGGCGACGAAGTCGACGCCGGCGACCCCTTCCGAGGGGATCTCGGTCAGTGTGACGCGTCCGCCGCTGCGCTCGGCGAGCTTGCGGGCGCGCGCGACGACCTCGTCGGCGGGCCAGTAGGCCTTCGGGGCGACGATGCGGACGTCCATGCCCAGCAGCGCGCCGGTGATCAGGTACGAGTTGCCCATGTTGAAGCGAGCGTCGCCGAGGTAGGCGAAGGCGATCTCGCCCAGCGCCTTGTCGCAGTGCTCGGTCATGGTGAGCACGTCGGCGAGCATCTGGGTGGGGTGCCAGTCGTCCGTCAGGCCGTTGTAGACGGGCACGCCCGCGTAGGCGGCGAGCTCTTCGACGGACGCCTGGCTGTCCCCCCGGTACTGGATGGCGTCGAACATCCGGCCGAGGACGCGGGCGGTGTCCTTCACGGACTCCTTGTGTCCTATCTGCGAGCCGGAGGGGTCGAGGTAGGTCGTCGAGGCGCCCTGGTCCGCGGCGGCCACCTCGAACGCGCAGCGCGTGCGCGTGGAGGTCTTCTCGAAGATCAGCGCGATGTTCCTGCCCCGCAGGTACTGGGTCTCGGTCCCCGCCTTCTTGGCCGCCTTGAGCTCCGCGGCCAGCTCGATCAGGCCGCGGAACTCCTCCTCGGTGAAGTCCAGCTCCTTGAGGAAGTGGCGGCCGGCGAGGGCGGTCGGGACTGTCGCCATGGGGGCGCTCCAGGGTTACGAAGACGAGGACCTTGGAATTCTATACGATACTCAGCATTTCTATACGGTGCCCCGCCTCGTGCGCGGCAGCCGCACTCCCTCCACGATGCCCCCACCTCCTATACGCGGCGCCCCGACCGGCCATACCGCACACGCCGGCCGCCTATACGGCGTCCCGCTGGACCGGGCAGCTCATACAGCGCGGCCCGCCCCGGCCGCGGCCCAGCTCGCTGCCCGGGATCTCGATGACCTCGATGCCCTGCTTGCGCAGGTGCGTGTTGGTGGTGGAGTTCCGCTCGTAGGCGATGACGACGCCCGGCTCGACGGCGAGGACGTTGCAGCCGTCGTCCCACTGCTCGCGCTCGGCCGCGTGGACGTCCTGGGTGGCGGTCAGCACACGGATCTCATTGAGTCCGAGCGCGGCGGCGATCGCGCGGTGCATGTGCTCCGGGGGGTGGTCGGTGACCTTGAGCTCCTTGTCCTCCACGCCCGGCTCGATGGTGTACGAGCGGAGCATGCCGAGACCCGCGTACTGCGTGAAGATGTCGCCGTCGACCATGGTCATCACGGTGTCGAGGTGCATCAGGGCCCGCCGCTTGGGCATGTCGAGGGCGACGATGGTGCGCGCCGAGCCGGCGGCGAAGAGTTTGTGCGCGAGCATCTCGACGGCCTGCGGCGTGGTCCGCTCGCTCATACCGATGAGCACAGCGCCGTTGCCGATGACGAGCACGTCGCCGCCCTCGATGGTGGACGGGTAGTCGGCCTGACCCTCCGACCAGATGTGGAAGCCCTCGTCACGGAAGAGCGGGTGGTGCCGGTAGATCGCCTCGAAGTGCACGGTCTCGCGCTGGCGCGCGGGCCAGCGCATGGCATTGATGGAGACCCCGTCGTAGATCCAGGCCGAGGTGTCCCTGGTGAAGAGGTGGTTGGGCAGCGGCCCGAGCAGGAAGTCGTCGAGGTCCATGACGTGGAAGCGCACGGAGGTCGGCTCCGGGTGGGCGTCCAGGAACTCCCGCTTGGTCATCCCCCCGACGAGGACGGACGCCAGCTCGGCGGCGGGCAGGGTCTCGAACGAGGCCCTCAAGTGGTCGGTGGCCAGGGGCCCGTACTCCTTCTCGTCGAAGACCCGGTCCAGGACGAGTGCTCTGGCCGCCGGGATCTCCAGCGTCTCGGCGAGCAGGTCACCGAAGAGGTGGACGGTGACCCCGCGGTCGCGCAGGACGTCCGCGAATCCGTCGTGCTCGGCGCGCGCCCGGCGCACCCAGAGCACGTCGTCGAAGAGCAGGGCGTCCTTGTTGCTGGGGGTGAGCCTTTTGAGCTCAAGATCGGGCCGGTGAAGGATGACGCGGCGCAGCCGCCCGGCCTCGGAGTCGACTTGGAATCCCATGCCTCCATCCTGACCATCCGGACGCGCGTTCACCCGCCGATCGCACGAGCCTGAACGCATTCATTTCGTCCCCTTGACGATAAGCCTGCCTCGCCGTTATCGTCTCACTGACGACAATGAGGAGTGGACGACGGGCGCGCGACGGCGGGAGATCATCCCCGCCCCAGGGACGCCCGACGACGAGGGGGTTTCCCATGGCCGACATCACGCGCCGGTTCGGCTGGCGCCATCTGCGCGGAGCGCCGACCGCCCACGTCCGGCACCACCGGTCGGGCCGGCTGGTCCACGACGGCCCCGGGCTCAGCTTCTGGTACCGCTCCCTGACCGCCGCGCTCTCCGAGGTCCCGGTCGACGACCGCGAACTGGCGATGACGTTCCACGCCCGCACGTCCGACTTCCAGGACGTCGCCGTCCAGGCGACCGTCACCTACCGCGTCGTCGACCCCGCGATCGCCGCCGCCCGCCTGGACTTCTCCATCGACCCCGACACCGGCGCCTGGCGCGGCACTCCCCTGGAACAGCTGGGATCGCTGCTGACCGAGACGGCCCAGCAGCACGCGCTGGACGTGCTGGCCCGCACCTCGCTGGCGTCCGCCCTGGTCGACGGCGTCGCCGCGGTGCGGGAGCGGATCGCCGGCGGGCTCGCGGCCGAGCCCCGGCTGCCCGCGACGGGCATCGAGGTGGTGGCCGTCCGCGTGGTCGCCCTGCGCCCGGAGCCCGAGGTGGAGCGGGCCCTGCGCACCCCCGCCCGCGAGCAGATCCAGCAGGACGCCGACAAGGCGACCTACGAGCGCCGCGCCGTCGCCGTCGAGCGCGAACGCGCCATCGCCGAGAACGAACTCGCCAGCCAGATCGAACTCGCCCGGCGTGAGGAGCAGTTGGTCGACCAGCGCGGCACCAACGCGCGGCGCGAGGCGGAGGAGCACGCGGCCGCCGACGCGGTGCGCGCGGGCGCGGAGGCGGCGCGGACGGTGCGGCTCGCGGAGGCAGAGGCCACCCGCGCGCTGCGCCTCGCCGAGGCGGAGGCCACCCGCAAGGTGCGGCTCGCCGGGGCCGAGGCACAGGCCGAACGCGAGGTCGGCGCGGCCCGGGCCGAGGCACAGGCCGCCTGGCTGCGGGTCCACGCGGACGTGGACGTCAGCACGCTGCACGCCCTCACGGGCACCCGGCTCGCGGAGAACCTGCCGCGGATCGACAGCGTCACGGTGTCGCCCGACGTCCTCACCGGGCTGCTCGCCAAGCTGGGCCACCCGGACGCCGGGGACGAACGGTGAGCCTCGCGCCCCGGGTGGTCCTCGTCCATCGCACCACGGAGTACGAGGAGCTCGTCGCCCGGCACGGGACGCACGGGCAGGCGGCGTTCTTCCTCTCCTCCCGGGGACGCGACATCGCGGAGGTGGCCGAGCGGCACCGGCGGGACCGCGAGGCGCTGGCCGGTGTGGTCGCGGCGATCCCGCTGACCTGGCGTCAGGCCCGGGTCGAACGCGGCGACCTGGACCGGTTCCTGTTCGCCCCGGAGGACGTGGTCGTCGTGGTCGGCCAGGACGGGCTCGTCGCGAACGTCGCCAAGTACCTCGCGGGCCAGCCCGTCATCGGCATCGACTCGGACCCGGGGCGCAACCCGGGGGTACTGGTGCGGCACCGCCCCGGGGACGCGGCGGCGCTGCTCGCCTCGGCACACCGGAGCCGGGCCGACGAGCTGACCATGGTCGAGGCCGTCGCGGACGACACGCAGCGCCTGGTGGCGCTGAACGAGATCTACCTGGGAGCCGCGGGCCATCAGACGGCCCGCTACCGGCTGGGGCTCGACGAGTACGGGGGTGCCGTCGAGCCCCAGGCCTCCTCCGGGGTCCTGGTGGGCACCGGGACGGGAGCCGGCGGCTGGCTCCGCTCCGTGTGGCAGGAGCGGGGCGGGGAGCTGACGCTGCCCGGCCCCACGGACGAACGCCTGCTGTGGTTCGTCCGCGAGGCCTGGCCGTCGCCGGCCACCGGCACCTCACTCGTGGCCGGCCACCTCACGGCGTCCGACCGCCTGTCCCTGACCGTGGAGTCCGACCGCCTCATCGCGTTCGGGGACGGGATGGAGGGCGACGCGCTGGAGCTGGTGTGGGGTCAGACGGTGCGGGTGGGAGTGGCGGGGGTACGGCTGCGGCTGGTGGGATGACGCCGGGGCGAGCGGGCCACGGCGCCCGGCTGTCCGCGAGGTCCCGTCAGCAGTACGGCGGCTGGTTGGTCAGGGACGCCGCCACTCGCATCCACACACCGAACAGCCGGTACAGCGACGGCAGCCGGCCCTCCGCCCGGACGGTCCGGCTGTCCGTGGCCGTGACTCCGGGGATGCCCTGGAGCGTGGCGGCCACGGAGGCCGACTGCCAGCGCACGGTGAGCTCACGGGGAGCCTGCGGTTCCGACGGGGGCGTCGGCTCGGCCCGTACGGCGTGGGCCGCCAGGGCGGTGGTGACGGCCTTCTCGATGGCCTCGCGCGCCTCGTCGGCCGGGCGCAGCCGGGCCGCGAAGCGGTCCCGCGCGTACTTCACCGCGACGGTGGTGACGGAGTCGTCCCACGCGGTCGCCTCGTCGCAGGCGGTGTCGTCGCCGGTGAGGGCCACCAGGGGCACCCCGATCGCCGCGGCGGTGGCGTGGGCCAGCCCGATCTCGCCGACCGGTCGCCCGTCCAGCCACATGTCCTCGATCTCGTGCCCCATGAAGCTGTGGCTGAGCACGCCGAGCACGCCGGCCCGGGAGTGGTACCCGACACCGATCATGGCGTGGTGTCCGGGGGTGAGGCCTTCGAGCATGCCCATCTGCTTGGGCTTGCCGCGGACGAGGCGGACCGCCGGGTGCAGGGCCTCGGGCAGCAGGTTGCGCATCGGGCCGTGCGCGTCGTTGACGACGATGTCGGTGGCACCGGCGGCGAGGGCGCCGCGGACGGCGGCGTTGACGTCCTCCACCATCATCAGCCGGCCCCGCTCGTAGTCCCGGCCGGCCGGCTGGACGTCGTCGGCGTCGACGAGTCCGGTGATGCCCTCCATGTCGGCGCTGATGTAGATCCGCACTGTGCGTACTCCTCCAGTTGATCACTTGGGGGACGCCGGGCCACCACGAGCTGGTTCCGCCGCCCGGGCCGCCCCGGTCCTCGGCGCACGGCGGCCGGCCCGTCCGGCCGGGGAGGACGGGGGCGTGCTCCGGGGGTCGGGGCCGAGGCCCCGGCCCCCGGAGTCGAGTGCCTATCCGTCACAGACGGGGGTCCACCGGTTCGGACTCCAGGGCCAGGACGCCGAACACCGCCTCGTGGACCCGCCACAGCGGCTCGCCGTCCGCGAGCCGGTCCAGGGCCTCCAGCCCCAGCGCGTACTCGCGGATCGCCAGCGACCGCTTGTGGTTGAGGAAGCGGCCGCGCAGCCGGGCGAGGTTCTCGGGGCGGGTGTACTCCGGGCCGTAGATGATCCGGAGGTATTCACGCCCACGGCACTTGATGCCCGGCTGCACGAGCCGTCCCTGCTCGCTGCGCACCACCGCGCCGACCGGCTTGACGACCATGCCCTCGCCGCCGCGGCCCGTCATCTCCAGCCACCAGTCGACGCCCGCCTGCACCGACTCGGGGTCACCGGTGTCGACGAACAGCCGCCGGGTGGTCTGCAGCAGCCCGCTCCCGTCGTTCTCCACGAGGCGGTCGATGAGCGCGAGCTGCTCGTCGTGCGGCAGCCCCGCGAGACTGCGGCCCTGCACCGCGAGGATCTGGAACGGCGCCAGCCTGACGCCCTCCAGTCCCTCCGTCGTCCAGCAGTACCGCCGGTAGGCCTCCGTGAACGCCTCGGCGTCCGCGGCACGTTCGCGCTGGCGGCCCAGCAGGTCCGCCACGTCGACACCACGCTCCGCCGCCCCTTCGAGCGCGGCCAGCGCCCCCGGGAACACGGCGCCGGACGCGGCGCCGACCGCGGCGTACTGGCTGCGCAGCAGCCCGGACGCCTTCAGCGACCACGGCATCAGCTCGGCGTCGAGCAGCAGCCAGTCGGTCTCCAGCTCCTCCCACAGCCCCGCCTCCGTCGCGGCGGCCCGCACCCGTCCGAGGATCTCCTCGGTGACGGTGTCGTCGGCGAAGAAGGGACGGCCGGTACGGGTGTACAGCGACCCCGTGGGACCGGTCCCGCCCTGACCGGACGGACCCGGGACACCGAACCGCTCGCGTGCCGCCGCCGCGTCCCGGCAGACGAGCGCCACCGCGCGCGAGCCCATGTGCTTCTCCTCGCACACGACCCGGGGAACCCCGTCGTCCCGGTACTGCGCGAAGGCCTCGGCGGGGTGTTCCAGATAGCCCTCGACGTGCGAGGTCGCGGTCGGCGCCATGGTCGGCGGCAGGTACGGCAGCAGCCGCGGGTCCACCGCGAAACGGCTCATGACCTCCAGGGCCGCCGCCGCGTTCTCCTCGCGGACCGACACGCGTCCGCCGTGCCGGGTCTCGACGACCCGGCGGCCGTGCACGTCCGCCAGGTCCAGCGGACGTCCCTCGTGTCCGCCGGGCGCCTCGGTGGCGAGCGGCTTGGCCGGCTCGTACCAGACCCGTTCGGCCGGTACGTCGACGAGCTCGCGCTCCGGCCAGCGCAGCGCGGTGAGCTTGCCGCCGAAGACGGCTCCCGTGTCCAGGCAGATGGTGTTGTTCAGCCAAGTGGCCGTGGGCACCGGGGTGTGGCCGTACACGACGGCCGCGCGGCCCCGGTAGTCCTCCGCCCACGGGTAGCGCACCGGCAGCCCGAACTCGTCGGTCTCGCCGGTCGTGTCGCCGTACAGCGCGTGCGAGCGCACCCGGCCGGAGGTACGGCCGTGGTACTTCTCGGGCAGGCCCGCGTGGCAGACGACGAGCCGCCCGCCGTCGAGGACGTAGTGGCTGACCAGCCCGTCGAGGAACGCCCGTACGCCCACGACGAATTCGTCGCTCTCCCCCGCCAGCTGCTCGATGGTCTCGGCGAGTCCGTGGGTGTGCTGGACCTTGCGGCCCCGGAGGTGGCGGCCGAGCTTGTTCTCGTGGTTGCCGGGCACGCACAGGGCGTTGCCCGAGCCGACCATGGACATCACGCGGCGCAGCACGCCCGGGGTGTCCGGTCCCCGGTCGACGAGGTCGCCGACGAAGACGGCCGTGCGGCCCGCCGGGTGGACGCCGTCGACGTATCCCAGCTTGCCGAGCAGGCTCTCCAGTTCCGAGGCGCATCCGTGGATGTCGCCGATGATGTCGAAGGGGCCGGTGAGGTGGGTCAGGTCGTTGAACCGCTTCTCGGTGCGGACCTCGGCGCCCTCGACCTCCTCCACACCGCGCAGGACGTGGACCTTCCGGAAGCCCTCCCGCTCCAGGTGGCGCAGCGAACGGCGGAGTTCGCGGATGTGGCGCTGGATGACGCGGCGCGGCATGTCGGCGCGGTCGGTGCGAGCCGCGTTGCGCGCGGCGCAGACGTCCTCGGGCACGTCGAGCACGATCGCGATGGGCAGCACGTCGTGCTTCCTCGCGAGCTCGACGAGCTGGCGGCGGCTCTCCTGCTGGACGCTGGTGGCGTCGACGACGGTCCGGCGGCCCGCCGCGAGGCGCTTGCCCGCGATGTAGTGCAGCACGTCGAAGGCGTCGCCGCTGGCGCTCTGGTCGTTCTCGTCGTCGGCGACGAGCCCGCGGCAGAAGTCGCTGGAAAGGATCTCGGTGGGCTTGAAGTGCCTGCGGGCGAAGGTCGACTTGCCCGAGCCCGAAGCGCCGATCAGCACCACGAGGGAGAGGTCGGTGACGGGCAGGACCCGCCCGGGGGTGGTGGTGTCGTCGTGCGTCATGCGGCCTTCTCCTCCTTCGGGGACGGGGTGGCCGTGGTCAGTGCGAAGACGGCCATCTGGGTCGGCGGCCCCACCTCCGGGTCCTCCGGTCCGACGGGGGTGAACTCCACGGAGTAGCCGTGCCGTTCGGCAACCCCGCGGGCCCAGGTGCGGAACTCCTCGCGTGTCCACTCGAAGCGGTGGTCGCCGTGCCGGGAGTGTCCGGCGGGGAGCGTCTCCCAGCGGACGTTGTACTCGACGTTCGGTGTCGTCACGAGGACGGTCCGCGGGCGCGCGGATCCGAACACCGCGTACTCCAGGGCGGGCAGCCGCGGCAGGTCGACGTGCTCGACGACCTCGCTGAGCACGGCGGCGTCGTACCCCTTGAGGCGGCGGTCGGTGTAGGCGAGCGAGCCCTGAAGGAGCTTGACGCGCGAGGACTGCCGCTCGCCCATGCGGTCGAGCTTGAGCCGTCGCGACGCGATGGTGAGGGCGCGCATCGACACGTCGACGCCGACGATCTCGGTGTACCGCACGTCCTTGAGCAGCGCCTGCACCAACTGCCCCTGTCCGCAGCCGAGGTCGAGGACCCGCGCGGCGCCGGCGTCGCCGAGGGCGGCGAGGATCGCGTCCCGCCGCTGCACGGCGAGCGGCACCGGCTTCTCCTCCGTGTCGCTCTCCTCGTCGACGGCGTTGTCGATCTCCGCGACGTCGGTGTCGTCGGCCTCGGCGAGGCGGACGAGTTCGAGACGCTCGTTGGCCTGCCGGGTCAGCGACCAGCGGCGCGAGAGGTAGCGGCTGGTGATCAGCTTCTGCTCGGGGTGGTCGGGCAGCCAGCCCTCGCCGGCCCGCAGCAGTTTGTCGACCTCGTCGGACGCCACCCAGTAGTGCTTCGCGTCGTCGAGCACGGGGAGCAGGACGTAGAGGTGGCGCAGGGCCTCCGCGAGCGTGAGGTCCGCCGCCTCCAGCACCAGGCGCACGTAGCGCGAGTCGCCCCACTCGGGGAAGTGGTCGTCGAGGCCGACGGCTTCGGCCGTCACCGTCCAGCCCAGCGGCTCGAAGAGCTTGCGTACGAGTTCGGCACCGCCGCGCGCGGGCAGCGCGGGCACCTCGATCCGCAGGGGCAGCGGCCTGGCGGGCAGCTCCGGCCTGGCGGCGCACTGGCCCTTCATCGCGCTGGAGAACACGCTGCTCAGTGCCACGGCGAGCAGCGAAGAAGCCGCGTACGGGCGGTCGTTGACGTACTGCGCGAGTGCGGCGTCGGGCGCGCCGCCGCGTCCCTTGCCCTTGCCCCGCCGGACCAGCGCCACCGCGTCGACCTCCAGCAGCAGCGCGGCGGTGCACTGCTCGTCGGACGCCTGTGGGTACAGGACGTGCGCTGTGCCGTAGGACGTCGAGAACGCCTGCGCCTTGTCGGGATGCTTGTGCAGCAGGAAGCCGAGGTCGGTGGCGGGGCGTTCTGGGGTACCGGTGGTACTGATCGTCAGGAACACGGGGCTCTGCCTTAAAGCAGCTTCTGAGCTGCGGAAACGTGGTCGGATGCGACGCATTTCGGCGCGCCCTGACAACGTACAGTGAACATCCTGGGCAGACTCGGGATTTTCCCCGGACCCGCTGCTTCCGCCCGCGCGCGGACTCCTTCACGACTGTGAACCAGGCGCCAGCGGTTCGCGGCGGGGCGGTTGTTGTGACCGGTGCATGATGGGTGTATGGATCTTCGAGTCTTCACAGAACCGCAGCAAGGCGCGACCTACGAGACGCTGCTCCGTGTCGCCAAGGCCGCCGAGGACCTGCGCTACGACGCTTTCTTCCGTTCCGATCACTATTTGCACATGGGTTCTGTCGACGGGCTTCCCGGCCCCACCGATGCCTGGATCACCCTGGCCGGTATCGCCCGTGAGACGAGCCGGATCCGGCTCGGCACGCTGATGACCGCGGGCACCTTCCGCCTCCCGGGCGTCCTCGCCATCCAGGTCGCCCAGGTCGACCAGATGTCGGGCGGGCGCGTGGAGCTCGGTCTCGGGGCCGGCTGGTACGAGGCCGAGCACGAGGCGTACGGCATTCCTTTCCCCAAGGAGAAGTTCGGCCGGCTGGAGGAGCAGCTCGCGATCGTCACCGGGCTGTGGACCACGCCTGTCGGTGAGCGATTCTCCTTCGACGGCAGGTACTACCAGCTCAAGGACTCGCCCGCGCTGCCGAAGCCCGCGCAGTCGAAGGTGCCGGTGCTCGTCGGCGGTCACGGTGCGCGGCGCACTCCGGCCCTCGCGGCGCGCTACGCCGACGAGTTCAACATCCCCTTCGCTTCCGTCGCGGACACCGAGCAGCAGTTCGCCCGGGTGCGCGGGGCGGCCGAGCAGGCCGGGCGCAAGGGCGACGATCTCGTGTACTCCAACGCGCTGGTGGCGTGTGTCGGGCGGACGGACGCGGAGGTGAAGCGCCGCGCGGACGCCATCGGGCGCGATGTCGACGAGTTGAAGGCGAACGGGCTCGCGGGCTCTCCCGCGGAGGTGGTCGAGAAGATCGCCCGCTACCAGGCCGTGGGTTCGCAGCGCATGTACCTCCAGATGCTGGATCTCGACGACCTGGACCACCTGGAGCTGATCGCCTCCGAGGTGATGCCCCGGCTGGTGTAGCTCGCGGAAGCCGTGCCGCAGCGGGGCGCGCCCGCCCGGCCGAAGGGGCCGCTCCGGCAGATGGGGGAACTGATGGCCGCGCTGAACGCGGACCTGTGCCGGCTGGACGCGGACCTCTCGGGAAACCGGCCCGTGCCGGTGGACGGGCTGGACCGCGCCTGACACCCCCGCGGGGGCGCCGCCCCGCCGCCGCACGGCGGTGGGGCGTGAGCACCCCCTACCCGGCGGCCCGGTCCCGCTCCACCACCGCCTTCTGGTCCCTGACCGCCAGCCGCCGCAGCATCTCCAGGACGCGGTCCCGCGACTCGTCGGCCGCGTCGATGGCCTCCATGCACTGCCAGTACGTGCCCTCGTCGTCCGCCGCGCAGGCGACGGTGACGAGGGCGATGCCGACCTCGCCGAGGAGTGCCCCCAGGCACAGCAGCGACTCCCGGGCGTCCCCCAGCTCGGAGAGCTGGGCGGCGCGCAGTGCCCCGAGGTCGAGGGAGGGCGCGCCGAGGACCCCGCAGCCCCGGCCCGCCAGTTCGGTCAATCCCAGGGCCTCGCCCCGTAGTTCCGGAGGCCCCGACACGGCGAAGCGGCTGCCTATCGCCTGAGCCAGGGCGTGTGCCTGCCACGCCTCCGTCATCACCTCCGGGGTGTCGCCGCTCTCCGCCAGGGCACGCCTGCTCGTCACGATGAGCCGCACCGCGTCCATGCGCTGCCCCCGTCTGTCCCGACGTGTTTTTCGCACGTCCGCCCGAACTCCGTTGTTCACTACCCAGAGTGAGGGTCTGTGGGACGAAAAGCCAGAGGAAGCCCGAAATCTGTGGACACGGAATTGATTGAAGCCAACTCCATGACTTCATAGAGTGACGAGCCCGCTTGCCGGCCGGTCCCGTCACCCCTCCCCCGGCGCCGGGAACCTCCGCTCGTTGCGGTCGATCTTGGCGTCGAGGGCGGCGAGCGGGTCGATGCCGAGGACCTCGCACAGCTGGAGCAGATACGCGAGGACGTCGGCGACCTCGTCGGTGACACGGTGCGCGCTGTCCGCGTCGTCCATCACCCGGGCCGACTCCTCCGGGGTCAGCCACTGGAAGATCTCGACCAGTTCGGAGGCCTCGACGCTCAGTGCGGCCACCAGGTTCTTGGGGGTGTGGTACGGCTGCCAGTTCCGGGCGGCCGCGAACTCGGCCAGTCTGCGCTGGAGCTTCGCCACGTTCAGATCGTCCGTCACGGCCAGAGTTCCACCTTCGGTGCGTCCGTTCTCGTCACGACCGAAGGTCTACCACCGAGACGCCGGGCAGCCCGCGGGCCCAGGAGGCGTCGCTCACGGCACCCACCAGCCGGATGTGCCCGCGCTCGCACATCCGCACCGCCAGCCGCACCAGTTCCTGCGCCTGCCGGGCGTCCAGGCAGTGGTCGAAGCCGTCGGCCAGGACCGTCAGCGACTGGAGGGCCTGCGGGACCTCGCCCGCCTGGTCGACCTCCAGCACCCCGGGCCCGGTGAGCAGCACCAGGGCGAGCGCGAGGTACCGCAGTTCGCCGTCGCCGAGCAGTCCGAGCGGTGTGCGCACGCCGTCACCGCGGTCGAGGAGTCCGCGGACCGTGCCGTCGCCGAGCGGTTCGGCCGACACGTCGGCGACCGGGCCCGCGCATCCGGCCCGTACCGCCGCCACCAGGTGTGCGTAGCGGTGGGCGCACTCCGAACGCGTGCGCCACAGCACCTCGGCGAGGTTGTCGCAGCCGCCCAGGAGCCGTCCCGGGCCGACCGGTGCGGGCGCGCGCATGCGCCGGGGGCTCGGGGAGCAGGCGTAGACGGACCGCAGCGCGAGCACCATCTGTTCGGCGGCGGCGAGGACTTGGCGTTCGCCGTCCGTGCGGCCCGCGACGCGCAACGGCAGCAGCGCGGTGCCGAGGCGGTCGTCCGGGAGCGGTCCCCGGGTCACCGCGGACGACCCTCCCGTGTGCCAGGCCGCCTGGACGGACCGGCGGCCGGGGTCGCGCAGGGCCGTCTCCAGCAGGATCCGCCCGCCCGCCGTCAACCGCTCGCCCACGATGCGCAGTTCGGGCTCGGCCTGCACGGCGACGTCGAGCCGCACCGGGCCCTCGGGGCCGTCCACCGTGCATCCGATGCGGAAGCCGCGTCGCCGCTGCGCGTCCGGCCGGGCCGTCTCGGGCACGCAGGTGACCGGATCGGGGAACACCTCGGCGAGTTCCGCGCCGCCGCCGAGCCGCGCCAACGCCTCGTACGCCCGCAGGGCGACGGTCTTGCCGCTGCCGCTGGGACCGCTGACGAGGGTGAGCGGTCCCAGCGGGAGCCGGACACGGCGGTGGACGGCGAAGGCGGCGAGTCGCAGTTCGGTGATGCCCGGGCGGTCGGGGCGCGTCAGCGCCGTCACGACGGCCTCCGGGGATGACACGGTCATATCCGGACCGTAGGCCTCCGCCGGGCGGCGAACCGTTCCGGCCCGGAGACCTTCCCACGATCGGGGGAGCGCGCCGCGGCCTGGCGCGCGCACCGCGATCCGCGCCGGTCGGACCCCGGCTTCCGGCTTCCGGCTTCCGGCTTGCGGCTTCCGGCTTCCGGCTTCCGGCTTGCGGCTTCCGGCTTGCGGCTTCCGGCTTCCGGCTTCCGGCTTTCAATTCATGCGGGACGGGCTTGCCCAACCGTCCCGCGGGACGGGCCAGTCCACCGCCCCCGCGGGACGGGCCGGTCCCGCACCCGCCCGCAACGGCTTCCGGCCCCGGTCCGGCCCGCGGCCGGCTTCCGGCACCGGGCCGCCTTCACCGTCTTCACCGCCCTGTCCGACCCGACCCCCGAGAGGCCCCAGGGCCACGGGCCCCGAACCGGACCCCGCGCCCCAGAACTGCGTACCGGCCCCGCACACCCCCCGAGGCCCCGTACCGGACCCGCCCAACTCCCCTTCAGACGCCGGGAACCCCGGCTCCCTCCATCAGTCCGCGCACCTCGGTCCCCGGCGGTGTCAGCAGGAACACGTTCCGGTCGACCCGGTGCATGCTGCTCGCGAGCCCGAAGACCACCCCCGTGCTGAAGTCCAGTACCCGCTTGGCGACATCGGTCTCCGCGCCGGTCAGGTCCAGGAGCACCGGAATGCCCGCCATCAGCGTCTCGGCGACCTCGCGGGCGTCCGCGAAGACATTGACCCGCAGCACCACGAAACGGCGCCGGGCCTCGGTCGGGGCCTCGGGGATCGACCGGTGGCCGACGGCCGACGGCCATGCGTCCCTGCCCCGCAGCGGAACGACTTGGGCGAGCCCCTCCCACTGTTCGTCGGTGACGTCGTGGCTGTTCACCCGTCCACCCCGTCCTGACTCGCACTCAGTATCTGCACCGGGCAATTCTTACGCATGGTCACCCGTTCGGCCCAACAGCGACACGGTCCGCGACGCGGTCGCACGCCCACTCGCTGCGGCAAACTGCGCATAGTCCAGCAAACCAGGCACCCAGTAGAGCGATCGAGGCCTCCCCATGAGTTTGAGCATCCGCAACCAACTGCCCGGCACCGTCGTCTCCGTCACCGCGGGTGAGGTGATGGCGACGGTGAAGGTCCGTCTCGACGGCGGCCAGGAGATCGTCGCGGCCGTCACCCTGGAAGCCGTCGAGGACCTGGGCCTGACCGCCGGCTCCACGGTGCGCGCCCTCGTCAAGTCGACGGAGGTGTCCCTGGCGACCGGGCCGGTCGACGGAGTGAGCATCCGCAACCAACTGCCCGGCACGATCACGGACGTCGCCACCGGCGGGGCCATGGCACGCGTCAAGGTCGACGTCGCGGGCGGCGAACTGACCTCGGCCATCACCAAGGACGCGGTCACCGAACTCGGCCTGGTCTCCGGCGCCCGCGTCGTGGCGCTCATCAAGTCCACCGAGGTGTCGCTCTCCAACGCCTGACGCCCGGGCCGCCCTTGCCCTCTTACGCGCCTCACACCGGACTCTTCACGTCCTCCCGCACCCCGCTCACCTGCGGGAACTAGCTTCTGGGGCCGTGTACTCGGCAGAAACCGGGCCGTCGCCCACCGCCCGCCAGGCCCCTTCGGAGGAACCGTCCGGCAGGACGTCCGCGCCCCGGTACGAGGAAGGGACGCCCACCCAGTGGCACCGCGTCCTGACCCTGCTCGCCGACATCGGCCTCTTCGTCGGTACGCGCTCGCTGTGGGTCCAGGCCGCGAGCCACCGTCTCCCGGTGGCCGCGGTCGTCTCCCTCTGCTACGCCTCGATCCTCGTGACCGGCGCCCTCACCCTGGTGGTACGCCAAAGCCGCGCACTGGCCCGGCTCGACCTGGTCGTCCTGCTGACCGCCGCGACCCTCGCCGTCTGCGGGTGGGTGATGAACCACGGGGGCAGTGACGAGGCGGTGCTCACCGCGCTCACCGTCCGGGTCACCAACGAGGGCGGCGCGGCCCTGCGTCCCCACTTCACCCTGACCAAGGGGCAGGGCATGAGCCGCTACTGGGGCGTCGAGGCGGGTCCCGCCGTGCTGCGCGCCCATGGCACGGCCCGCTACGAACTCCTGCCGCCCGGCGGGAGGTTCGTCCTGCCGGGCCCAGGTGTCCGGGTGCGGGTGCGGGCGGTCTCCGCGGCGCCGATGACCCTGTCGAGCACCGACGTCCAGGTGCCGGACCTCCGGCGCCTTCGCCCCTGACACCCGCCGCACGCCCGATCACCGGAGTCGGACCCGCCGCGACGCACGGAGGTGCATGCTGGAACTCCCGTTCGGCCAGGGGCCGTTGCGTGCGAGCGGCACGCGGCCGCGGCCGGACGGGTGGTGTGGTCGTGATGGTCGTCGTCGCCGAGTACGCGGGGGTTGTGGGCGTGAGCGTGGAGGACTTCTCGAAGCGGCCGGGGGTCGCGTTCGTCGCGGGCGGTACGGGTGGCATCGGCGCGGCGGTCGTACGGACGCTGGCCGAGCGGGGCAGCGACGTGGCGTTCACGTACCGCGGCCGGCGGGCGGCGGCCGACGCGCTCGCCGAGGAGGTCGGCCGGCCGGGGCGCCGCGCGCTGGCACTGCGCGTCGACCTGAGCGACGAGGCGGCCACGGCGCAGGCGGTGGCGGAGGCCGCCGCCTCCGGGGGTCTGCACACCCTCGTGTACGCGGCGGGTCCGCACGTGCCCATGGTGCATCTGAGCAAGGTCACGCCGAGCCAGTACCGCGCTCAGCTCGACGCGGACGCGGGGGCGTTCTTCAATCTCGTGCATCCCGCGCTGCCGCTGCTGCGGGAGAGCCGGGGCAGCATCGTCGCGGTCACCACCGTGGCCACCCGGCGCTTCCCCGTCCGCGACGGGTTGTCGTCCGGCACGAAGGGGGCCGTCGAGGCGGTGGCCCGGGCGCTGGCCGCCGAGGAGGGTCGGTACGGCGTCCGCGTGAACTGCGTCGGCCCCGGCATGCTGACCGACGGCAACGCGGCCCGGCTGATCGGCTCCGGCGAGCTCGACGAGGCCGCGCTGGAGATCACCCGGCGGAACATCCCGCTGCGCCGCTTCGGCGCCGCGACGGACATCGCCGAGGCGGTCGTGTTCCTGGCCTCCGACCGCGCGGGGTTCATCACCGGGCAGGCGCTGGGCGTCGACGGCGGCTACAGCGTCTAGCCGTATCGACCCGCAGCATTGTGCACACGGCTGAGCGGTGGGGCGACCGCCGCGTGCTGTGCGGCGGCGCTGGTGGCTGCGGGCGTGGAGTCAGCCGGAGCCGGCGAGCTCCAGGCCGCCCGACTCGGGTGGATCGTCGAGGAACTCGACCAGGGCCAGGCCCAGCAGAGCACCCAGCGCGATCCAGAGCGTCACGGCCGCGGTGGGGTAGCTCCAGGCGAGCAGTGTGGCGGCAGCGACGGCGACCACGGTCCAGTTCAGCCAGCGCTTCGACCGGTGCACCCAGGTGCCGACGGATCCCGCCTCGAAGCCCGTGGCCTCGCGCACGGCACCGATGCCGGCGGTCCAGGCGGACCGCACCCGGGCGGCGGCCCGGCCGGTGCCGGTCAGCCAGGCCGCGAGCGCCACGACGACACCGAGGGTGATCAGCATGCGGACCGTGGTCCGCAGGTAGCGGACCAGCGCGTCGTAGACGGCCCCCGCGGCGGGCTGCGAGACCTTCGCCGGCAGTTCGTCGAGATAGAGCGCGCGGCCGATCCAGAGGCCCACGCCGAGGACGGCGGCGCCGAGCGCCACGGCGACGGCGACCGCGACGAGGGCTCGCCGCCTGCGCACGGCGGCCAGCACGGCCGCCGCCGCGAGGACCAGCGTCAGCACCGGCAGCCAGAACCCGACGAGTTGCAGCAGCCGGTAGCCCTTCTGGGCCTTGCCGACGGAGTCGGAGGTCAGGACGGTGAAGTCGGTGTGCACCTCGGGGATCTTCGACGCCACCGTCAGGCCCTTGTCGACGAGCGCCTGTTTGACCTGGTCGATGACGGGCGCGAGGTCGATGACCACGGAGTCGTCGGTGAGTTTCACCGCGCCGCCGCCGCTGCCGGTCAGTGCCTTGTCGACGGCGGCGTGAGCCCTTCTGTTCAGGTCCGTCCACAAGGTGGCGAAGGCGTCGCTGTCGACGAACTTCTCGGCGGTGCTGTGCACGAAGCCGGTGAGGCCGGAGGTGAGCGGGCCGCTCAGTTTCTCCAGGGCGGCGCTCAGCCGCGGCCGGTCCTCGGGCGCGACGGATTCGAGAAGTGTCTGGAGGTCGATGTGCTGCATCACCGCGTCGGTCACCCGGTCGGCGACGGCGGCCTGGACGTCCGGGTCGGAGGCGAGGGGCTTCATGGTCGCCACATAGCGGTCGGTGTCCGCGACCTCGCTCCTGGCCCAGGCGGCCACCGCGCTGAGCGGGGTGAGCACGAAGGTGAGGAGGATCAGCAGACCGGCGACGAGCGAGCGCAGCCGGTGCCTGGAGGCGGTGGGGCCGCCCCGACGCTCCAGCTCCGCGACCCTGGCCCGCAGGTCGGCGAGTTCCGTACCGCCGTCCGCGCCCGTCGTACGTCCGGCCCCGTGGTCTTCGGAACTGGCCATGGATGCTCCTTGCGTGGGGTCGGGGGCCGGTCGGGCACGAAGCCGTCCGTCCGGCCCGCCGCGGGCCGCCGGTCAGCCCGTCCTGGGGCCGGGCTTGTGGACGGCGAGGGCCCAGATCACGAAGCAGTCGATGGCGATCACGACGAGGGACCACACCGGCGCGTACGGCAGGAACATGAACTGGAAGATGATGCTCAGCGAGGCGAGCAGGATGCCGGTGAGGCGTGCCCAGTCGGCGTCCTTGAGGATGCCCCAGCCGACGACGATCGCGACGGCGCCGAGGACCACCAGGATCCAGCCCCAGCCGGTGAGGTTGATCCGGTACACGTAACCGTTCACGCGCGTGTACACGGTGTCCTCGACGATGGCGGAGATGCCCTGGAGGACGTGGAGGACGCCGTTCACGCACAGGAGGACACCCGCGAAGAGGGTGCCGCCGGCAGCCCAGGCGTCGCGGGTCCGGTGCGAGGACCCCGTTCCTCGCGCGCCCGGGGCCGACTGTCCCTGGTCTCCCCAGAGGGGCGCGTCGCCGCCCCCGGCGGAACCGGTGGCGGGGGCTGCGGCGCCGGTGGCGTGCGGGGTGTCCGACGGCTGCGAGGCGTCCTGGCTCATGTGCGACCCCTTGTGTGGTGTCGGCGTGCGGTGCCGGCCGGGCCCGCCCGTGCGGCGAGCACCGAGTCGAGTTCGAGCCTCGGTCCCGGCCCGTCGCGCCGCCACACGGGTTCGGCCGTTCGGGTGACGGTCGCGCCGGCGCCGGCGGGGCGGTCGCACGGTGGCGGCCCGGCCCGCGCGGCGGACGGCGTCGCCGGGCCCGTACCGCAGGTCGTACGGAACCCCGAGGCGGGCGTTTCGTGCTAGATACGACCTATGGCGCATCCGGCCCTCCCCTTCCGCGACAGCCGTGCGCCCCGTGGCACCCGGGGCACGCGGACCGGGCGCGCGCACCCGGGCGCCGTACCGCGGCGGGCACCGGGCCGACGACGCTCCGCCCCGGAACCGACGCGCCGCACGCCGCACGCGCCGGTCCGCTCACGCCGGCCCGGGCCGGGCCCGTGGCGGTGTGGTGCCCCATGAGCCGCACCGCGCCCCGCCGGCCCGCCGGGCCCTCGCCCGAACGGTCGCTGCTGGCATCGGCGCTGGGCGACCCGGGCCGGCTGCCGGAGATCCTGGCGGCCTTCGCGGTCGCGCGGCACGGGCATGCGGCGGCCGACTCCGTGGCCCGGTTGCGCCACGACCACCCTGGGGCGAGCACCCCGGAACTGCGGGCCCAGGTGATCACCCGGGGCCATCGCGCGGTCGTCGCGGAGGGGGCGATGGTGGGCGGCCCGTTCCTCGTGCTGGTGCCCTTCGCGTTCTGCGCGGCGCTGCTGCGACAGGGGCGCACGGTTCTGGAACTGGCCGCGCTCGACGGTCACGACCCCACTACGGGCGCCCGCGTGGCCGAACTCCTCGCCCTGCAGGGGGTCTACGAGGACACCCCGCGGGCGCAGGAGGCGCTCGCGGCGATCGCCCGCGCCGAACCCCTCCCCCGCCTGAAGCGCTGGCCGGCCATGTGGCGGCTCACCGTGCGGATGGCGTATCTGCTGGGTCTGGTCACGACCGACGACGACACCGCGGGCCTGCGGCGGGTGCGCAGGATCGTCGTCCGGACGGGCCGTTGGACGCTGGTCGTCGCGGTCTTCCTGGTGGGCCTGGTGGCGCCGCTCGTCTGGCTCCCCTACCTGGCGTACGTCTACCGGCGTTCCGACAACCGCCTGATGGAACGGGCGCTCGCCCGGTACGGCGCGGTCAGCGCACCCGCCCCGCGCCGCCGGATCGCCCGGATCGAGCCCGAGGTGCTGTCCGCGGGACTGCGCGCGTGCGTCTCACTGCTCGTGCCGCTCGGCCTGGTCACCCTGGCCGTCGTGGCGGACCTGCGCATCGCCGGGAGCAGATGGCCGGTGCTGGCGATCGCCCTGGCGGTCGCGTCGTTCCTGGCCGGCGGTGTGTGGCTGTGGGTGCGCCACCGCAGGCGCACCGGACGGGCGTGACGGCGGGTCCGGCCGCCGCGCCGACCGGCATCCCCGCGGCGCGGCGGTACGGCGACGGCGGGCGCACGGGCCGGCCGGGGTCCGGCGCCCGGGTCACACGGCCTCCCGTACGGCGTCGAACGCCTCCCGCAGCAGGGTGCCGAAGTCGTCGACGGAACGCCGTTCGGGACCCGCGGCGTCCTCCGACACGTGCGCGAGCAGGGCACTGCGGATGACGGCGACCGACACCCGGGCCAGTACCGCGGCCCGTCGCGCGCGCCGGTCGTCCGGCTCGTCGGGGTGCTGCTCGGCCAGGCGCACGACGAGCGCGTCGGCGATGCCGTCCTCGAAGTCGGTGAGGACGTGGGTGCGCCGGGCGCCGGTGGGCAGGGCGCGCGGCGGTGTGCCGACGAACAGGATGGCCAGGCCCTGGTCGAGCGCACCGGCCGCCTCGACGAGGCCGTTGAGGACGGCGGTGAGCGGGGGCTCGCCGGCCGGGCGCCGTGGGATCTCCCGTCGCAGCAGCGGTACGAGGTCGAGGACCTCGGCGAAGACCAGGTCCTCCTTGGAGGGGAAGTAGCGGAAGAAGGTGCGCTCGGTGACCCCGGCCGCCGCGGCGATGTCCTTGACGGTCGTCTCCTGGTAGCCGCGTTCGGCGAACATGCGGGCCGCCGCCTGGAGCAGGGTCCGCCGCGTCGCGGCCTTCTTCCGGTCCCGCAGCCCCGGTTCGCGCTCGCCCCAGTCGTTCACCTGGTCATCCTGTCACGCCACGGGTGGGGCGCCGGGCGCCCGCCCAGCAAAGTGTCAGTCATGACACTTTGTGTATCGTGTCAGTCATGACACTTTCTGGTGGGCGGCTGCCTCTGCGCGCCCTGACACGCCGGCCCCCGGGGCGTCGCGGCCCGGAACACCCCGCCGCAGGACGCCCCGTCACGAGACGCCGCACCGCGGTCGCCGCGCTCACGGCCCTCGCCCTCGGCGGTGCCGCGGTGACGGCGGAGGCGGTGGTCCGGCACCGGGTCGGCGACCGTTTCGCGACCGCGGCGGCCGAACGGCTGGGCACGGTCCCGGACGTCGGCCTGGGCGGCACTCCCGTGCTGATGCAGCTGTCCCGGGGCGCGTTCCCGGACGTCGAGCTCACGGCCGACGGGGTGAGCGCCCGGCGGATGACCGGGCTCGGCGTCGACGTCCATCTGCGGGACGTACGGCGGGCCGCGGGGACGGTCACCGTCGGGTCGAGCACAGCGGACGTCACGGTCGGCGCCGACCGGCTCGGCGGCGACGAGCTGAGACGGATGAACGGGGTGGTCGTCCCCGACCCGGGAACCGGACGGCTCCTCGTCCACCTCGGCCGCACGGGCGCGCTCACCGTCCCCGTCACCCCGTCGCTGGACGGCACGACCGTCCGCGTCACGCCCGCCAGGCCGACGTTCGACGGCGCTCCCCTCCCCGACGCGCTGTCCGCGAAGATCACCGGCACGGTACGGCGCACCGTCGAACTGACCGGCCTCCCCATGGACATGAAGCCGCAGAAGCTCGCCGTCACCGACGACGGGGTGCGTCTCAGCCTGCGCGGCGGCCGCGCCACCCTCGACGTCTGACCCCGTCGGCGCCGGCCCGGGACACACGGGACCGCACCACCGCTCCCCGCCGTCCCCGCATCCGTCCCGATCGGCGCCGGCCCGGGTCGCGCGGGAGCACGTCGATCCCCACCGCCCCCGATGTCCGCCCCGTCGGCACCGACAACCGACGGCGGGACCGCACCGGCCCCCGTCGCACCCACCGCACCGGCCCCGGCCGGCGCCCGAGAAACCCCTCCCCGAACGTGCCGCTCGCCCCCGCAAGTCCCCCTTCAAGGAGTGGTTCTCCCATGGCTTCCCTGCTTCACCGGCTCGGCCGCGGCGCCTTCCGGCATCGCCGTGCCGTGCTGGCCGGCTGGCTCGTCGTGCTCGCCGCGGCCGTCGCCTGCGTGGCCGGCTTCGGCGGTACCACGAACGACGAGTTCACCATCCCGGGCTCCGAGTCGCAGACCGCGATGGACGCCCTCAGGACCGAACTGCCCTCGGCGGCCGGCACCAGCGCCCAGATCGTCTTCCTGGCCCCTGAGGGCCACGAGATCACCGAACCCCCGTACGCACGGGCCGTCAGCGCGACCATGGCACGGGCCGGGAAGGCGCCGCAGGTCACCCACGTCACCGACCCGATGACCGCGGGGCTCGTCTCCCGCGACCGCACGACCGCCCTCGGGCAGGTGCGCTACGACGTGACGAAGGCCGGACTGGCCGCGGACAGCCTCACCGCCCTGGAGCGGACGGTCCGGCCGGCCGAGGACGCCGGACTCACCGTGGACGTCGGCGGGTCCGCGTACGGCAGTGACAAGAGCACCGGTCACTCCAAGGAGGCGATGGGTCTGCTGTTCGCGCTCGTCGTGCTGACGGTGACCTTCGGCTCGCTGTTCGCCGCCGGCATGCCGCTGCTGACGGCGGTGACCGGCGTCGCCGTCACCCTGCTCGGCCTCCAGGCACTGACCGGCGTCCTGACGATCTCCGGCACGGCGCCCTCGCTCGCGTCGATGCTCGGTCTCGCCGTCGGCATCGACTACGCGCTGTTCATCGTGTCCCGCCACCGCTCCCAACTGGCGTCCGGCATGGACGCCGAGGAGTCCGCGGCCACCGCGACCGCGACGGCGGGCGGCGCGGTCGTCTTCGCCGGGCTCACCGTGGTCATCGCGCTGTGCGGGCTGACCGTGGTCCGCATCCCGTTCCTGACCGTGATGGGCCTGGGCGGTGCGGCCGCGGTGCTGATCGCGGTGGCCGTCGCGCTCACGCTGCTGCCCGCCCTGATGGGCTTCGCCGGTGACCGGTTGCGTCCCCGGCCCGGTTCGCGGACCGCCCGCCGTGAGCGCGCCGCCCACGACGGCGGGCGGCGGCCGAACCTCGGCGAACGGTGGGGCCGGCTGGCGATCCGCCGCCCGCTGCTCACCCTGGCCGCCGTGCTCGTCGCACTGCTGGCCGTGGCCGTCCCGGCACGGGATCTGCGCCTCGCCCTGCCCGACAACGGATCGGCGCCGGCGGGCAGCACCGAGCGCAGGACGTACGACATCGTCTCGAAGGAGTTCGGCCCCGGGTTCAACGGGCCGCTGCTGATCCTCGCCGACACCTCGCGCGCCGCGGACCCCCGGCAGGCCACGGCCGCGCTCACCGAGGACCTCGAGGCCATGGAAGGCGTCGCCACCGTCGGCGCGCCCCAGTTCGTCGACCACGGTGACGCGGCGGTCGTCCAGGTGGTGCCGCGGACCGGGCCCGCCGACGAACGGACCAGGGAACTCGTCGAGCACATCAGGGACCGGTCGGCCGACTGGCAGCGTGCGTCGGGCACCCGGGTACGGGTGACCGGGAGCACCGCGGTCGGCATCGACGTCTCCGACCGGCTCGCCGACTCCCTGGTGCCCTTCGCCCTGGTCGTCGTGGGCCTGTCGCTGCTGCTGTTGCTGCTGCTCTTCCGCTCCCTGGTCGTCCCGCTCAAGGCGGGCCTCGGCTTCCTGCTCTCGGTGGCCGCGACGTTCGGAGCGGTCGTCGCCGTCTTCCAGTGGGGCGTGCTCGCCGACCTGCTGGGCGTGACGCGGACCGGGCCGGTGGTGAGCATCCTGCCGATCCTGGTGATGGCGGTGCTGTTCGGACTCGCCATGGACTACGAGGTGTTCATGGTCAGCCGGATGCGTGAGGCGTACGTGCACGGGGCCGGGCCCCGGGACGCGATCCTGGCCGGCTCACGGCACGCCTCGCGGGTGGTCACCGGCGCCGCCCTGATCATGTTCGCGGTCTTCGCGAGCTTCGTGCCGGGGAGCAGCAGCATGCTGAAGCCCATCGCGTTCGCGCTGGCCTTCGGTGTCCTCGTCGACGCGTTCGTCGTCCGTATGACCCTCGTACCCGCCGTGCTCGCCCTCGTCGGCCGGGCCGCCTGGTGGCTGCCGACGTGGCTGGCGCGGCTGCTGCCGGAGGTGGACATCGAGGGCGAGCACCCGCGCGCGGCGGGCACGGGGACGCCCGACGCCGGCACGGCCCGGGAGGAGGTCCCGGCCGGCGCCCCGGACGAACGCACCCTGCCGCCGGGTGTGCGGGGCGGCTAGGAGGCGTCGGCAGCGGTCCCTGAGGGCTTTCCCGTAATCCCCGGTGGATCAGCGCGCGGCGTCGGATGCGGTGCATCGCAAGGCGGAGGATCGTCCTCGTACTGGGCGTATTCGGGCGACCCTCCGACGCGGCGAGGTGCCGTAGCTGTCGTCGTGCGCCCGCCGGGGAGCACGGGCCAGCCCTTAGAGGCCGACGTCGCGGCTGCGGATGTCGTCCAGGGACTCGCGGCGTACGAGGAGCCGGGCGTGGCCCGCGTGGACGGCGGCGACGGGGGGACGGCCGACCATGTTGTACCCGGAGGCCATGGACAGGTGGTAGGCGCCCGCGACGGGGACCGCGAGCAGGTCGCCGGGGCGTACGTCGGCGGGCAGTTCGACGTCGGCGGCGAGGACGTCGCCGGCCTCGCAGTGCCGTCCGACCACGGTCGCCGGGGCGGGCGCCGCGACGCTGTGCCGGCCGATCAGGCGCGGCGCGTACGGCACCCCGTACAGCGCGGGCCGCGGGTTGTCGCTCATGCCGCCGTCCACGGCCACGAAGGTGTGCCCGCCGGTGTGCTTGACCGACAGCACGTGGTAGACGGCGACCCCGGCCGGCCCCACCACGGCCCGGCCCGGTTCGATGATCAGGCGGGGCACGGGCAGTGAGGCCGCCGCGCACGCCTCGACGAGCTCGGCGCGCACCTTGCGGGCCAGCGCGGTGAGGTCGAGGGCCGGCTCACCGGGGCGGTAGGCGATGCCGTGCCCGCCGCCCAGGTCGAATTCGGGCAGCACGAGTCCGTGCTGCCCGTGCAGCCGGGCCATCAGCCCCACCAGCCGGCGCACGGCCGCGAGATACGGCTTGACGGTGGTGATCTGCGAGCCCAAGTGGCAGTGCAGACCCGTCAGTTCGAGCCGGGGCTGGTCGAGTACGCGGGCGATGGCGTGCTGGGCGTAGCCGTCGCGCAGGGACATGCCGAACTTCTGGTCCTCGGTGCCGGTACGGATCTTGTCGTGGCCGCCGGCACTGATACCCGGCACCACACGGACCATCACCTTCTGGCGACGGCCCGGACCGACGGCCGCGGCGAGCCGGGCGATCTCCGACGGACTGTCGATCACGATACGGCCCACGCCCAGGCGCAGGGCCAGCTCCAGATCGCGCGGCGACTTGGCGTTGCCGTGCAGCAGGATGCGCTCGGCGGGAAAGCCCGTGGTCACGGCGAGTTCCAGCTCGCCGGCCGAGCAGACGTCGAGGCCGAGCCCCTCCTCCTCCACCCAGTGGACCATGGCCCGGCACAGGAACGCCTTGGCCGCGTACAGGACTTCGGCCTCGGGGAAGGCATGCCGGTAGGTGCGGCAGCGCTCGCGCACCTCGCCCTCGTCCAGCACGTAGACAGGCGTGCCGAAACGGTCGGCGATCTCCGCGAGCGGTACACCGCCCACCGCCACATCGCCCGCACGGGGCTCAGTGGTGGAGGCGGGCCACACCGACAACTCGCCGGCGGTGGTGTGCAGGGCGGGTTCGTGCACGGTGGTCATCGTGGTGGCCTCCTCAGCCGATCCGTACGGCGGCGGCCGTGGCCGGTTCGGGAAGGGGTGGACGGAGCGGGGCGGGAGCCGGGGCGCAGAACTGCGGGTCCACCGTGACGGTGGTGACGCCGAGCGGGGCGGTCAGTGCGCGCAGCGCGGGTTCGGCGAGCCTGATCCACTCCTGGTCGGGACCGAGCGTGGCGATGAGCCTGCGCACGGAGGTGAAACCGACGGCCGTACGGTCGCCCAGCGGAGTGCGGAACAGCCGGGCGGCGCATCCGGAGGGGCCCGGCCGGACCGGGACGAACAGGGGGCCGGCCGGGAACCGATCGCAGGGTTCGGGGTCTTCGCCGCTCAGAGGTTGTGGCATGGGATGCCTCCTGGAGGATCCGGGGTGGTTCTGATGAGGAGCCTGAGCGCCCCGGCCGCGAGGACGCGGGCCGGGCTCACCGATGACGTTATGCCCGCCTTCCCCGGCTCCGGGGTGTTCCCTGACGGGACGCTGACGGCGATCCGGCCAACGCTGACGGGACGCTGACGGCCCCCCGCGCGCGGCCCGTCCCGCGCCGTCAGAGGCGTGCCAAGAAGTGCCGTCCGGGCTGTTCGGGGGCGTGCGAGCAGGAGTGTGATGGGGGGATCCGACGAGAACCGCCCGCGCGTGACCGTGCGGGCGGGTGAGGAACGGTGGAGTGATGTCCGAGTCCGACGCGCCCCCTGCCGCCCGTGTCGTGGTCGGGGTGAGCGGCTCGCTGGGCAGTCTCACCGCGCTGTGCCGGGCCGCCGGCGAGGCGCGGCGGCGGGGCGCCGAACTGTGGCCGGTTCTGGCCTGGGAACCGCCCGGCGGGGACCTGGGGGCCCGCCGGGTGCCGGCCGCCTCCCCGAGCGTCCAGGACTGGCAGCGGCTGGCCCGGGAGCGGCTGGTCACCGCCCTCGACGAGGTGTTCGGCGGCTCGCCGGACGTCGCCCTGCGCGCGCTCGTCGCCCGCGGCGCCCCCGGGCCGGCGCTGGTCGAGATCGCCGACCACGAGGACGATCTCCTCGTGGTCGGCGCGGGACGGCGCGGCCTGCTGCACCGTGCCTTGTGCTCCTCGGTCGGCCGCTACTGCCTCGCCCATGCCGACTGCGCGGTGCTGGCGGTGCCGCCGTCCCCGCTGGAGGCCGAGTTCGCGGCCGTCCACCGCCGCAATCTGTGGCGGCTGCGCCTGGACACCCGGGAGCTGGGCGTGGAGTCCGGGACGGCTCAGCCGCCGACCGAGTAGGAGTGCGCTCCGGCGCCGGCCAGGGCTCCCCCGTCCACGATCAGGTACTCGTCCCGGACCGGCCGCCCGGCGAACCAGGATTCGAGGATCTCCCGGGTGCCCGCCGCGTACCGGGCCTGGGCCGAGAGCGAGGAGCCGGAGATGTGCGGGGTCATGCCGTGGTGCGGCATCGTGCGCCGGTCCACGACGCGGCCCGCGCGGTCGGCGTGGAGCTCGGCGCCGACGGGCACTTCGGGGGCACCCCGCGCTCCGTCGCCTTCAACGCCCAGTGGTTCCGGGTGGCCGTCGACCCCGGCACCGGCGAGATCCGCATCCTGCGCAGCGTGCACGCCGCCGACGCGGGCAAGGTGATGAACCCGATGCAGTGCCGCGGCCAGGTCGAGGGCGGCGTGGCCCAGGCGCTCGGCGCCACGCTCTTCGAGCATGTGCGTCTCGACGCGACGGGCGCGGTCGACACGGCCGCGTTCCGCCGCTACCGGCTCCCCCAGTACGCCGACGTCCCGCGCACCGAGGTCCACTTCATGGAGACGTCCGACGCCATCGGCCCGCTGGGCGCCAAGTCGATGAGCGAGAGCCCCTTCAACCCGGTCGCGCCGGCCTTCGCCAATGCCCTCCGCGACGCCACGGGCATCCGGTTCACCGAACTGCCGCTCACCCGCGACCGGGTGTGGCGGGCGTTGCGGAACGCCGGGGTGACGGACGGCCCGCCCGGACGGGTAACCGGATGAGTCCGGCGGCCGGCGCGGGCATCGGGTCCGCGCCGCGGATCAGCCGGACTGGCGGGGCAGGCGCACCACCTGGACGAAGAAGTCGTCGATCTGGCGGACGGCGGCGATGAACTGGTCCAGGTCGACCGGCTTGGTGACGTAGGCGTTGGCGTGGAGCTTGTAGCTGCGCAGGATGTCCTCCTCGGCCGCGGAGGTGGTGAGCACCACGACCGGGATGTGCGACAGCGCCGGATCGGACTTGATCTTCTCCAGGACCTGCCGGCCGTCGTACTTGGGCAGGTTGAGGTCGAGCAGGATCAGATCGGGCTGCGGCACGTCGGTGTGCGCCCCACGCCGGTAGAGGAAGTCGAGCGCCTCCTCGCCGTCCCGCACCACGTGCAGGGTGTTGCCGATCTTGTTGTCCTCGAACGCCTCCCGGGTCATCAGTTCGTCGCCCGGGTCGTCCTCGACGAGAAGGACGTCGATGGGAGTGGCTGCGGGGGTGGTCATGTCAGGCTCTTCTCCTCGGTGCCGGCGTTGCCGCCGGTGTCGGTACGGTCGTCCGCGGCGGAGGGCGTGCCGTCCGTCGTCTCGGTCGTCCTGGTACGCGTGCCGTCGCCTGTCTCGGCGGGCGTGCCCGCGCCGTGGCCGGTGCGCATGGCGTCGCCCGTGTCGGAGCGCGTGCCGTCCGTCGTCTCGGTCGTCTCGGTACGCGTGCCCTCGTCGGTGTAGGTGCGCGTGCCCTCGCCCGCGTCGGCGCGCATGCCGTCCGCCCCGCCGGTGCCGGCGCCGTCCGCAGCGTCGGCCCGGTCGCCCTCCGCCGTGCCGGCGACGGACGGGAAGGTGAAGCAGAAGCGGGCGCCCTCGGTGTACGTGGTGTCCAACCAGATGCGGCCGCCGTGGTACTCGACGATCTTCTTGCAGAGCGCCAGGCCTATGCCGGTGCCCCCGTAGGCGTCACGGCTGTGCAGCCGCTGGAAGATGACGAAGACCTTCTCCGCGAACTCCTCGGATATGCCGATGCCGTTGTCGCTCACGGACAGCCGCCAGGCGTCGGCATCCTCCGGATCGCGCTCGCAGGTGATGCGGACGTGCGGCGTGCGGTCGGGGTGACGGAACTTGACGGCGTTGCCGACGAGGTTCTGCCAGAGCATGGCCAGCAGCGTCGGATCCCCGATGATCCGGGGTAGTTCGTCCGGCCGGTCGACGACCGCGCCGGTGTCGGCGACGACGCTGTCCAGGTTGGTCAGGGCCTTGGAGAGCAGCTGGTCCAGATCGGCGGGCAGGCGCGCGTCGTTGACGCGGCCCACGCGGGAGAAGGTGAGCAGGTCGTTGATGAGGACCTGCATCCGCTTGGCGCCGTCGACCGCGAAGTCGATGTACTGCCGGGCGCGGTCGTCCAGTTGGTCGCCGTACCGCTTCTCCAGCAGCTGGCAGAAGGAGGCCACCTTGCGCAGCGGCTCCTGGAGATCGTGCGAGGCCACGTAGGCGAACTGCTCCAGCTCGGCGTTGGAGCGGCGCAGCTCCACGGCCTGGGCGTCCAGGTCCGCGGCCTGCCGGGCCAGGACGTCCTGCTGCTCGCGGGAGGCGTCGAGCGCGAAGACGATCCGCTGCCGCATGTCCTCCACGTCCCGCGCGACCGCGGTGACGTCCACCGGCCCGCCGCCGGTGATGACATGCCCGAACTCGCCCCGCGCCACCCGGCGGGTGGCGGTGCGCAGGTCCTCCAGCGGACGCGCCACGAGCAGGCGTACGAGGAACGTCAGCGCCACGCCGGTCAGCAGGAACGCCACGACCATGCCGATCAGCACGGCGTCGCGCACCTTCCGGGCGTGGTCCAGCCGGTCCTGGCCGTCCTGGACCGCCTTCTTGAGAGAGGTGTTCTGCGCGGCCAGCACCGAACGGATGCGGTCGAAGTCCTTCTTGCCGCGCTCCGCGGTCGCCCGGTCGATCGTGCGTGGTTCGCCCGGCGTCACACCGGCCACCAGGGGGTCGGCGTAGGTGCGCCGCCAGTCCGCCGCCCGCCGCTCGACCGCGTCCAGGTTCCCGAGGAGGTCGGAACGGTCACCGATGAGGTCGCGGATCCGGGCTGCCGCGCGCCGCTCGTCCTTCTGGCCCTGGGTGTACGGGACCAGGAACTGCCGGTCGGCCGCGATGGCGTAACCGCGCACGCCCGTCTCCTGGTTGAACAGGGCGGACTGGAGCCGGTACGCCTCGGTCCGGGCCGGCTCGACGTGCTGGAGCATCTCGTCGGTGACCGAGGCCGTCCGCTGAAGCATCGCGGCGCCCACCGCCGTCCCCACGACCACGAGCAACGCCATCAGCGCCAGCACCAGCCGGAACCAGCCCTGCACGGTCAGCCGGCGTCCGACCCACGGCTCGGCGGTCATCCTGCGTATCCCGTCCTCGGACTCACTGCTTCCTCTCACGCTCTTCACCGGCCTCAGTCCCAGCGCAGCCAGAGCACGGCGACGTCGTCGTCCAGGCCGCCCTGCCCCTCGGCCAGGCCCTCGGCCCGTTCGATGAGCCCGTCGACGAACGCGGCCGGTGCCAGGGGGACCAGCTCGCGCGCGACGGCCAGCAGCCCCTCCTCCCCCAGCCGTTCCGTGCCCCGGCCGACGCGCCCCTCGAACAGGCCGTCGGTGAACAGGACGACCGCGGCGCCCTCGGGGACCGAGAGTTCCGCCACCCGCCAGCGCGCCCCGCCGGGCACGATGCCCAGCGCCGGCCCGCCCAGGACCTCCACCCACTCGACGGCGCCGCTCCCGCACAGGAGCGCGCCCGGGTGTCCCGCCCGTACCATCCGGACCCGGCGCTCGCCGGGTGTGGCGGTGAGGATGACCAAGGTGGCGAAGACGCCCGCCTTGGCCCGCTCGGCCATCAGGATCTCCTCCAGCCGGGCCACCTGGTCGGCGCCGGTGACGCCGCTGAGCACCAGGGTGCGCCACGCGATGCGCAGGGCCACCCCCAGGGCCGCCTCGTCGGGTCCGTGGCCGGAGACGTCTCCGATCATCGCGTGCACGGTGCCGTCGGCGCCCTGCACGATGTCGTAGAAGTCGCCGCCGAGCAGCGCGTGCGCGCGGCCGGGGCGGTAGCGGGTGACGACTTCGACGCCGTCGCCGCGCAGCAGCGGCCGCGGCAGCAGTCCCCGCTCCAGACGGGCGTTCTCCTGCGCCTGCATCTGGCTGGCCTGCAACGCCACCGCGTCCTGCTCGCCGTGCTTGCGCTGGATCGCGTAGCGGACGGCCCGCCCGAACAGCTCCGGCTCGACACGGCCCTTGACCAGGTAGTCCTGGGCGCCCGCCGCCACCGCGGCCAGTCCGGTGCCTTCCTCGGCGAGGCCGGTCAGCACCACGACGGCGACCTGTTCCGCATGCTCGCGCACCCGGGACACGGCCTCCAGGCCCTGGGCGTCCGGGAGATGCAGGTCCAGCAGGACGCAGTCCGGCAGTTCGGCCGCGAGCACGTCGCATGCCTCGGCCATCGAACGCACCCACCGCAGACGCATCTTGAGCGCGCTGTCGGCCACCAGTTCCTCGACGAGCAGGGCGTCGCCGGGGTCGTCCTCTACCAGCAGGACCGACGGCTCCTTGTCCCCCCATGCCGCGGCACGATCGAGCGCGGGCGACACCACGTCGGCAGCCCCGGGCTGCGACATCTTCATGAAAGCCCCCCACCCACCACCTTCCGTCCACACCAGGACGGACAACTCCGCGAGCATACTCACGCGCGCGAGGGGCGCAGGGGGGCGGGGCGGTACGCGACGGGCGCGGACGACGGCCCAGGTGTCCGGCTCCGCGCCGCCCGGGGCGAGCGGGCCCCGCGACTCCACAGGACCGGGCCGACGCCCCGTCGGCCCACACCCGCGCCGACCGGACTCGGCGCGGCTCAGCGCCCCTTGTCCACCGGCTCCAGAATCGCCACGCACTCCACGTGATGCGTCATCGGGAACAGATCGAACGCCCGCAGCGTCCGCACCTTGTAGCCGCCGTCGCGGAAGTACGCCAGGTCGCGGGCGAGGGCCGCCGGGTCGCAGGCGACGTAGGCGATGCGGCGGGCGCCCAGGGACGACAGGTGCTCGACCGTCTTCTTGCCGGCGCCGGCGCGGGGCGGGTCGAGGACGATCAGGTCGACCTCGGTGATACCGGTGCGCGGGAGGACCGCCTCGACCTTGCCCTGTTCGATGCGGACCCGGTCGAAGGCGGCGACGTTGTGCCGGGCGTCCTCGACCGCGCGCTTGCCCGACTCGATGCCGAGGACCGCGCCCGTGTCGCCGAGACGGTCCGCGAGGGCGCCCGCGAAGAGGCCGACGCCGCAGTACAGGTCGAGCGCCATCTCGCCCTTGCGCGGCAGCAGGCCCTGCATGACGGCCTTGACCAGGGTGTCGGCCGCCATCGGGTGGACCTGCCAGAAGCCGCCGCTGCCGACACGGTAGGTGCGGCCGTCGGCGCGCTCGCGCACGAACGCGCGGCCGTGGACACGGTGGATGCCGCCGTCCTTCTCCTCGACGCGCATCACGGAGACGGGCTTGTCGAGTTCCACGAGGGGCAGGCGGGCGCCGGGCCGGGGCTCCAGGATCACCATGCGGTCCTGGGATCCGGTCGCGGCGATCACGTCGACCGAGGCCATGCCGGACCAGTCACGCTCCTCGATGCCGAGTTCGCTGACACCCGGCGCCGCGATCATGCAGTGCTCGATCGGCTCGACCTCGTGCGAGCGGTGGCGGCGCAGCCCGGCATTGCCGTCGGCGTCCACGGCGTACTGGACACGTGTACGCCAGGCCGGCACCTGGCCCGCGGGCAGCTTGTCGCCTTCGGCCGGCATCACCGTGCCGTCCCAGCCGGCCTCCTCGGGCGTGAGGCCCGCGAGCCGCTGGAGCTGCTCGGCGATGACCTCGCCCTTGAGACGGCGCTGGGCGCCCGGCTTGGCGTGCTGCCAGTCGCAGCCGCCGCAGCGGCCGGGGCCGGCGTAGGGGCAGGGCGCCTCGACGCGGTCCTTCGACGCGTCCAGGACCTGTACGGCGTCGGCGCGCAGGAAGCGCGCGCCCTCCTCGCCCTCCGTGACCCGGGCGACGACCCGTTCGCCGGGCAGGGCGTGCCGGACGAAAAGGACCTGGCCCTCGCTGGTGCGGGCGATGCAGTGTCCGCCGTGGGCGACCGGGCCGATCTCGACCTCGTACTCGGCCCCCACCAGCGACTTCTTCGGTTCTGCCTGCATGGCGGGGTGACTCCAGTTGCGAAAAGGGGGAACGGCCGGACAACAGCCCACCAGTCTACGTGGACGTCGTCCGGCCGTTCACCACGAGGCCGTCGGTGCCAGGCCCCGTCCGCCCTGCACGACGGGCGACGCCGGGCAGGACGGACAGGCCTCAGCCCTTCGTCTGGGAGGACTCCTTGGTCCGCTCCTCCGCGGGACCGCGGCGGACCGCACCCGGCGCGTTCCAGTCCTGCCGCTTGCGGGCGCGCTGCTTGGCCGCCTCGGAGGACACCAGCTGGTACGGCACGGACGTCACCATGACGCCCGGAGTGAACAGCAGGCGGCCCTTGAGGCGCAGGGCGCTCTGGTTGTGCAGCAGGTGCTCGTACCAGTGGCCGACGACGTACTCGGGGATGATCACGGACACCGCGTCGCGCGGGGACTCCTTGCGCAGCCCCTTCACGTACTCGATGATCGGCCGCGTGATCTCGCGGTACGGCGAGTCGAGGACCTTCAGCGGTACGTCGATGCCGCGCCGCTCCCACTCCTCGCGCAGGGCCTTGGTCTCGGCCGGGTCGACGTTGACGCTGAGCGCTTCGAGAGTGTCGGAGCGCAGCAGTTTGGCGTAGGCGAGGGCGCGCAGCGTCGGGCGGTGGATCTTGGAGATCAGGACGACGGAGTGGACGCGGGAGGGGCGGACGCTGTCGTCGGAGGGGCCTTCGGGGGCGGCGATCTCCTCGGCGACCCGGTCGTAGTGCCGGCGGATCGCGCTCATCGTCGCGTAGAAGATCACCATGCCGAGCAGGGCGACCCAGGCGCCGTGCGTGAACTTGGTGACCAGGACGACGACCAGGACCAGGCCGGTGAAGAAGGCGCCGAAGGCGTTGATCGCCCGGGAGCGGACCATGTGACGCCGCTTGGCCTGGTCCTTCTCGGTGGCCAGGTGACGGTTCCAGTGGCGGACCATGCCGGTCTGGCTGAGGGTGAACGAGACGAAGACGCCGACGATGTAGAGCTGGATGAGGCGGGTCGAGTCCGCCCCGTAGATGACGACCAGCAGGGTCGCGGCGCCCGCGAGGAGCACGATGCCGTTGGAGAAGGCGAGACGGTCGCCTCGGGTGTGCAACTGGCGCGGGAGGTAACGGTCCTGGGCGAGGATCGAGCCGAGCAGCGGGAAGCCGTTGTAGGCGGTGTTGGCGGCGAGGAACAGGACCAGCGCGGTGGCGGCGGCCAGCACGATGAACAGGAAGCTGCCCTTGCCGAAGACGGCCTCGGCGACCTGGGAGATCACCGGGTTCTGGACGTAGCCGGAGCCGACCGGGGCGCCGTTGTGGATCAGGTCGTCGGCCGGGTTCTCGGCCATCCGGACCTTGGTCGACATGGCCAGCGCGATGATGCCGCAGAACATGGTGACGGCGAGCAGGCCCATCAGCGCGAGGGTGTTCGCGGCGTTCTTCGACTTGGGCTTGCGGAAGGCCGGGACGCCGTTGGAGATCGCCTCGACGCCGGTGAGCGCGGCACAGCCGGAGGAGAAGGCGCGCAGCAGCAGGAAGACGAGGGCGAAGCCCGCGAGCCCCTGGTGCTCGGCCTTGATGTGATAGTCGGCGGTGGGCGCGCGCATGGTGTCGTCGAGGACGAGCCCGCGGAAGGCGCCCCACGCGATCATGATGAAGACGCCCGCCACGAAGACGTACGTCGGGATCGCGAAGAGCTTGCCGGACTCCTTGACGCCACGCAGGTTCATCAGCGTGAGGAGCACGATGACGGCGACCGCGCAGGCCACCTTGTGCTCGACGACGAAGGGGATCGCGGAGCCGAGGTTCTCGATGCCGGAGGCGATGGAGACGGCGACGGTCAGGACGTAGTCGACGAGCAGGGCGCTGGCGACGGTCAGCCCCGCCTTGGGACCGAGGTTGGTGTTGGCGACCTCGTAGTCGCCGCCGCCGCTCGGGTACGCGTGCACGTTCTGCCGGTAGGAGGCGACCACCGTGAACATCAGCACGACGACCGCGACGGCGATCCAGGGGCTGAAGTGGTAGGCCGACACACCCGCGATGGACAGGACCAGCAGCACTTCTCCGGGCGCGTACGCGACGGAGGAGAGCGGGTCGGAGGCGAACACGGGAAGGGCGATGCGCTTCGGCAGGAGCGTTTCTCCGAGCCGATCACTGCGCAGTGCGCGCCCGATCAGAATCCGTTTGGGCACGTCGGTCAGTTTGGACACAACAGAGAAGCGTAAGGGTTCGAACACGGGGCCGCCCACCCGCCGCCCCGCTTCGGCACAGCATCTGCTCTCCGAGTGAAAACGGGGTCCTGTCCGGCTGCGGATTCCGTGGCCGGACAGATCCACGTGTCTATATGACAAAACCCCGCCCTTGCCCCCGCCGTGGAGGATCCATGCATGTGACCGCGGAGCTGATCGGAGCGGCCGCCGCCCTCGTCGGCCTCGGAATCCTGACCCTGGTGAGTGTCCGCAGCATCACACGCCGCTGATCTCCCTCTCCTCGGCCGCCGCCCGGAAACCCGCAGGCGAACGTGCACAGGGGTGCCCCGGACGGACCGCGCGTGTGTAGCTTGGGCGGCGGTCTGAGACCCTGTTCACCCTGAGCCGTAACCATCAGATTCGGAAGGACGGTCGTGCACATCGTCATCATGGGCTGCGGAAGAGTGGGCTCCGCTCTTGCCCAGACCCTGGAGCAACAGGGGCACACGGTCGCCGTGATCGACCAGGACCCCACCGCCTTCCGACGACTGGGCTCCGGGTTCGGCGGCCGTCGTGTCACCGGAGTCGGCTTCGACCAGGACACCCTGCGCGAAGCGGGCATCGAGGAGGCCGGCGCGTTCGCCGCGGTCTCCAGCGGTGACAACTCGAACATCATCGCCGCCCGGGTGGCCCGCGAGATGTTCGGCATCGAGAACGTGGCCGCCCGCATCTACGACCCGCGCCGCGCCGAGGTCTACCAGCGCCTCGGCATCCCGACCGTCGCCACCGTCCGCTGGACGGCCGACCAGATGCTGCGCCGGCTGCTGCCCTCGGGCGCCGAGCCGCTGTGGCGCGACCCCACCGGCGGGGTGCAGCTCGCCGAGGTGCACACCTCCTCCGGCTGGGTCGGCCACAAGATCAGCCGCCTCCAGGACGAGACGGGCGTGCGCGTGGCCTTCCTCACCCGGCTGGGCGAGGCGATCCTGCCCTCCTCGCAGACCGTGCTGCAGGAAGGCGACCTGGTGCACGTCATGATGCGCTCCGACGAGGTGGACAAGGTCGAGGCGGCGTTCGCCAAGGGTCCTGAAGAGGAGGCCGGTCACTGATGAGGGTCGCCATTGCCGGTGCCGGCGCCGTGGGCCGCTCGATCGCGGGCGAGCTCCTGGAGAACGGCCACGAGATCCTGCTGATCGACAAGGCGCCGACCGCCATCTCGGTCGAGCGCGTCCCGCAGGCGGAGTGGCTGCTCGCCGACGCCTGCGAGATCACCTCCCTGGACGAGGCCGCGCTCCAGCGCTGCAACGTGGTCATCGCGGCCACCGGTGACGACAAGGTCAACCTGGTCGTCTCCCTGCTCGCGAAGACCGAGTACGGGGTTCCGCGGGTCGTGGCCCGCGTGAACAACCCGAAGAACGAGTGGCTCTTCAACGAGGCCTGGGGCGTCGACGTCGCCGTCTCCACCCCGCGCCTGATGTCGGCCCTCGTCGAGGAGGCGGTCAGCGTCGGCGATCTGGTGCGCCTGCTGCGCTTCAGTCACGGCGACGCCAACCTCGTCGAGCTGACCCTGCCGCCGGAGTCCGCGCTCGCGGGCACCACGGTGGGCGACGTCGAGTGGCCGCAGGACACCTCGCTGGTGACCATCATCCGCGGCACCCGCGTCCTGACCCCCTCCCAGGAGGACTCCCTGGAGGCGGGCGACGAACTCCTCTTCGTGGCCGCGCAGGCCCGCGAGGAGCAGCTGGAGGACCTGCTGTCGGTGCGCCGCGAGGACGCGACCGAGTAGACGGCGCGGAGCGTGTACGACGACGGGGCGCCCGGAGATCTCCGGGCGCCCCGTCGTCGTATGCGGGCTGTCGTGTGTGGGCTGTGGGCCACGGACCGTCGCGGCTGTCGGCCACGGACCGTCGCCGGCCGTCGTCTACGGACCGTCGCCAGCCGTAGTCCGCAGACCGTCGCCAGCCGTAGTCCGCGGACCGTCGTCTGCGCGTGATCCGGCCGCCTGAGCTGCCGTCCTTGCTGTCCGTACCGTCCCGCGGACCGGCCGCCTGAGCTGCCGTCCTTGCTGTCCGTACCGTCCCGCGGACCGGGCGCCTGAGCAGGCGTCCGTCCCCTCGGGGAGACCGAGCCCTTGAGTCTCGGGCCCCGCCGGCGTGGCGGGGACCCACTCAGCCGCGGGGAGTGCCGTCCTGCGGCCGGATCGGGCCACGCCTCGGCGGGGCGGGCTACGCCCCCCGGCGGTGGCGGGCGGGTTCCGAGTCGCCGCGCTCCGCCGCGAGGGCGGCCTTGCGCTCCTTCTCGGCCTTCTCCTCGGCCTCCATCTCGGCGAAGACGTCGATCGGCGCGGGCGCCTTGGCGAGGAAGACCCAGGTGAGCCAGACGGCGAGGAGGAACGGCGGGATCTTCAGGGCGATGAGGACCCAGCCGAACTGGGTCGTGTCGGCCCACCAGTAGAGCGGGAAGAGCACCGCGCACTTGGCGAGGAGGATCAGGCCCCAGGCCCAACTGGCCTTGGCGTACGCCTTCTTGCGGCCGGGGTTGCGGGTGCGCCAGGAGAGGTTCTCCTTGAACACCGGTCCCAGGATCAGGCCGATCAGCGGGACGCCCGCGAGGGTCGTGACGATGTAGGCGATGGCCAGACCGAGCGTGTAGAGCATGCCCGGCAGGTAGAAGTCCTTGGCGTTGCCCGTCATCATCGCGAAGACCACGCCGAACGCGACGCCGAACACTCCGCTGAAGGCGTGCTTGACGGTGTCCCGCATGACGAGGCGGACCACCACGAGCAGCAAGGACACGCCGAGGGCGGCGATCGCCGACCAGTGCAGGTCCTTGTTGATCGTGAAGATGGTGACGAAGAGCAGGCCGGGCACGACCGTCTCGACCATGCCCCGCACGCCGCCGAACGCATCGAAGAGCGCGGCCTCGGTCACGGCCCTGGAGTCCTGCTGGGCGTCTTCGGTCGGCTTGTCGAGCGACGTCACCGGCTACTCCCGTCCGAGCGGTCTGAGTTCGTACTTCGGGTTGAACAGCACCCTACGGCCCCGGCTCATCGAAATCCGGCCCGATGCGATCAACTTGCGCCCCGGCTCGATCCCGACGATGGAGCGCCGGCCGAGCCAGACCACGTCCAGAGCGGCCGATCCGTCGAACAGCTCGGCCTCCAGGGCCGGGACACCGGCCCGCGGGCGCAGAGTGACCGTGCGCAACGTACCAGTAACCGTGACGATCTGGCGGTCGTGGCAGTCACCGATGCGGGTGCACCCGGTGGTCTCGGTGTCCTCCCGCAGCTCCTCGGACTCCAGGTCCTCCTGGGACGAGGAGAGCCGGTCTATCATCCGCCGGAACCGGCCCGCCGGCTTTTCGGAACGAGGAACAGCACTCATACCGAAAGCGTACCGGGGGCCGCCGACCCGTACGTACCCCCTGCACCACCACGCGAACCCCTGTGCGACTCATCGCTCGAACCGGTACCCCATCCCCGGCTCCGTGATGAAGTGCCGCGGGTGCGAGGGGTCCACCTCCAGCTTGCGGCGCAGCTGGGCCATGTAGACGCGGAGGTAGTTCGTCTCCGTGCCGTACGACGGCCCCCACACCTCCTGGAGCAGCTGCTTCTGCCCGACGAGCCGGCCCGTGTTGCGCACCAGGACCTCCAGGAGGTGCCACTCGGTGGGCGTCAGACGGACGTCGCGGCCGTCGCGGTTGACCTTCTTCGCGGCCAGGTCGACGGTGAAGTCGTCGGTCTCGACGATCACGTCGTCCTCGCCGCCCCCGGTGGGCTCCGCCCGGCGCACGGCGGCCCGCAGCCGCGCCAGCAGCTCGTCCATGCCGAAGGGCTTGGTGACGTAGTCGTCGGCGCCCGCGTCGAGCGCCTCGACCTTCTCGTCGGAGGAGTGCCGGGCCGAGAGCACCAGGATCGGCACCCGGGTCCAGCCGCGCAGCCCCCTGATCACCTCCACACCGTCCATGTCGGGCAGCCCCAGGTCGAGCACGACGACGTCGGGGTGGCGGGCGGCGGCGAGCTGGAGCGCGGTCGCGCCGTCGGGTGCCGCGTCGACCTCGTACTTGCGTGCCCTGAGGTTGATCACCAGGGCCCGGGTGATCTGCGGCTCGTCGTCGACCACGAGAACCCTCGTGGGGGTCCGCGGGTCGCCCCCGGTCGAGCTCAGCATGGGACCTGCCTTTCTGCGCCTGATGGTGTGGTGGCCAGGTCGGGGCGGCGGTCCACCGCCCGCACCGTGAGCACCATGGTGAGTCCGCCGCCGGGGGTGTCCTCGGCGTTCAGGGTGCCGGTCATCGCCTCGGCGAAGCCGCGGGCGACGGCGAGGCCGAGGCCCACGCCGGCGCCGCGCGGGGCGTCGCCGTAGCGCTGGAACGGCGCGAAGATGCGGTCCTTGGCCTCGTCGGGGACGCCCGGTCCGCGGTCGACGACCCGCACCTCGACCCGGTCGGCGATGGCGCTCGCGGACACCAGGACGCGTTCGTCGGCAGGGCTGTACTTGACGGCGTTCTCGACCAGGTTGGCGACGGCGCGCTCCAGCAGTCCGGCGTCGACGGCGACCATCGGCAGACTCTCCGGGATCTCCAGCTCCACGCTGTCCTCGGGGACGCCGCCGAGGGCCATCGGCACCACCTCGTCGAGGTCGATCTCGCGGATCAGCGGGGTGACCGTGCCGGTCTGCAGGCGGGACATGTCCAGCAGGTTGCCGACCAGGTGGTCGAGGCGGTCGGCGCCGTCCTCGATGCCTTCGAGGAGCTCCGCCCGGTCCTCCTCGGACCATTCGACGTCCTCGGAGCGCAGCGAGGAGACCGCGGCCTTGATCCCGGCCAGCGGGGTCCGCAGGTCGTGGCTGACGGCGGCCAGCAGCGCGGTGCGGATGCGGTTGCCCTCGGCCAGCTCCTTGGCCTGGGCCGCCTCGTGCTGGAGCCGCTGGCGGTCCAGGACCACCGCGGCCTGCGCGGCGAACGCGGCGAGCACGCGGCGGTCCGAGGCCGGCAGGACGCGTCCGGACAGGGCCAGCGCCATGTGGTCGCTGACCGGCATGTCCACGTCCGCGTCCTCGGGACGGACGGAGGGCTCGGGTCCCACGCTGCCCGCGCAGGTCCACGGGTCGACGTCACTCTCCCGCTCCAGCAGGGCGACCGACTCCATCGAGAAGGTCTCCCGGACCCGCTCCAAGAGGGCCTCCAGGCTCGTCTCGCCGCGGAGCACACTGCCCGCGAGGAAGGACAGGATCTCCGACTCGGCCCGCAGCCGGGCCGCCTGGTGCGTGCGGCGGGCCGCCAGGTCCACGACCGACGCCACCGAGACGGCGACGCCGACGAAGATCGCGATGGCGACGATGTTCTTGGGGTCCGCGATGGTCAGCCGGTGCAGGGGCGGCGTGTAGTAGTAGTTCAGCAGGAGGGTGCCGAAGGCCGCGGAGGCCAGTGCCGGGTAGAGGCCGCCGAGGAGCGCCGCCGCGACGGTCACCGTCAGGAACAGCAGCATGTCGTTGGCGAGGCCGAGGTCGACGGTGTTCAGCAGCAGGGCGAGAACGACCGGTCCGAGCACGCCGACCAGCCAGCCCCAGATGATCCGGGAGCGGCCGAGCCGTGCGCCGCGCGCCACCGGCAGGCCGCGCCCCTTGGCGACCTCCTCGTGGGTGACGATGTGCACGTCCAGGTCGGGGCCCGACTCACGGGCGACGGTGGCTCCGACCCCCGGCCCGAAGACGTACTGCCAGGTCTTGCGGCGGGAGGAGCCGAGCACGATCTGCGTGGCGTTGACGCCCCGCGCGAAGTCCAGGAGCGAGGCGGGGATGTCGTCGCCGACGACGTGGTGGAAGGTGCCGCCGAGGTCCTCGACCAGGGTGCGCTGGACGGCCAGTTCCTTGGGCGAGGCGGAGGTCAGTCCGTCGCTGCGGGCGATGTAGACGGCCATCACCTCGCCGCCCGCGCCCTTCTCCGCGAGCCGGGCCCCGCGCCGGATCAGCGTGCGCCCCTCCGGTCCGCCGGTCAGGCCCACCACGATGCGTTCCCGCGATCCCCAGATCTTGGAGACCCGGTGCTCGCTGCGGTACTCGGTGAGGTACTCGTCGACCCGGTCGGCGACCCAGAGCAGGGCCAGCTCGCGCAGGGCGGTGAGGTTGCCGGGCCGGAAGTAGTTCGACAGGGCGGCGTCGACCTTGTCGGACTTGTAGACGTTGCCGTGCGCCATCCGCCGCCGCAACGCCTGTGGCGACATGTCGACGAGCTCGATCTGGTCCGCCCTGCGCACCACCTCGTCCGGCACGGTCTCCCGCTGCCGTACGCCCGTTATGGACTCGACGACGTCGCCGAGCGACTCCAGGTGCTGGATGTTGACCGTCGAGACGACGTCGATGCCGGCCGCGAGGAGTTCCTCGACGTCCTGCCAGCGCTTCTCGTTGCGCGAGCCGGGCACATTGGTGTGGGCGAGTTCGTCGACCAGGGCGACGGCCGGGGCGCGCTCCAGCACCGCGTCGACGTCCATCTCGGTGAAGACGGAGCCGCGGTGCTCCAGTTCCTTGCGCGGCACCTGTTCCAGGCCGTGCAGCATCACCTCGGTGCGCGGCCGCTCGTGGTGCTCCACGAAGGCGACCACGCAGTCGGTGCCGCGTTCGACGCGCCGGTGCGCCTCGGAGAGCATGGCGTACGTCTTGCCGACGCCCGGTGCCGCACCGAGGTAGATCCGAAGCTTGCCGCGTGCCATGAGCCCTATTGTCTTCCTGTCACTGCCGTGTACGCAGCGTCGACCTTACGGCCATGAATTCCGGCAAAGGGGGCGTCGGGGCGGACGGGGGACGTCTTTGACGCAACTCTGACGCGGCGGTGCAGGCAGGGGCACTGGTCACGGGTTCGGCACGCCCGGTCGGCGGACGACCTCGGGCGGTACGGGGCGGCACGTGCACATACAGGCGAAGGCCTCCCTCCGCTGCTGCCGGGGCAGAGCGGAGCCGGTGCGCCGGGCCGCCTTGCGCGCCGGCAACGGCCCCGCCTCGGCCGGCACGAACTCCTGGAGCGCGGGGTCGGGCGTCACCAGCCGCGCCGGGTCGGCCGTCACCAGCAGCGCCGGCATCTGCCTCGGCGCGGGCGCCGGGGCGCCGCCGTGGAGGACGGTGCGCGCCCGTGGCGGGACGCGACGGCGCCGTCAGTGTTCGACGATCTCGCCGTCGCTCAGCTCCAGCACCCGGTCGGCGAGGTCGAGCAGGGCCGCGTCGTGCGTGGCGACGAGGGCGGTGACCTGCTCGCTGCGGACGACGGCGCGCAGCAGTTCCATCACGGCGATGCCGGTCTCTGCGTCGAGCTGCCCGGTGGGCTCGTCGGCGATCAGGAGGGCGGGGTTGTTGGCCAGGGCGCGGGCGATGGCCACGCGCTGCTGCTGGCCGCCGGACAGCTCGCCGGGCCGCTGCGCCGCGTGGTCGGCGAGGCCGACGAGCGAGAGCAGCAGTTCCACGCGCTCCTCGCGCTCGCGCGGGTCGGCCCGGCGCAGCCGCAGCGGCACGCCGACGTTCTCGGCGGCGGTGAGGATGGGGATGAGCCCGAAGGACTGGAAGACGAAGCCGATGCGGTCGCGGCGCAGCCCCAGCAGGCCGTTCTCGTCGAGGCCCGACAGGTCGAGGCCGTCCACGGTGATGCGGCCCTCGTCCGGCTCGTCGAGACCGCCCACGAGGTTGAGCAGGGTGGTCTTGCCGGACCCGGAGCGGCCCTTGAGGGCGACGAGCTCGCCGCGCGGCACGTCGAAGGAGACCCCGCGCAGCGCGTGCACGGCGGCGGCTCCGGTGCCGTAGGAACGATGGACGTTCTCGACCCGCAGCATGGTGTCGGTGGCGACCTGACTCATGTTCCTCCCCCGTCGGCCGGGCGCCAGTATGTCCAGCGGGCGCCCGGCCGGGCAATGGGTCAGCCGAGGTTGTCACCGTGGGTCAGCGTCTCCCAGGCCACGAACAGGTTGTTGCTGCCGGCCGGGCGGTTCTGTTCGGTCAGCCGCTGGGTGTTGGTCATCGCGATGCCCAGGCGGTTGTGCAGGGCGTTGTAGCCGACCTCGGTGACCGGTCCGAGCCCGAGGTTCAGGGACCCGCCGCACAGCCAGCTCGGGGCGGCCTCGCCCAGCTGGTACTTGGACTGGAAGCCGAGTGCCTGCCGCAGCCGCTCGCCGACGTCGGTGCCGTACAGGTCCTGGCCCTGGATGCGGCTGGTCTCGGCGATGTGCGAGATGGCGGAGATGCCGTAGCCGGTGTGCGTGAAGTCGCGGCAGGTCTCCTGGGTGAGTCCGGTGACGAAGGTGGACTGCCCCTGCCAGTAGTTGACGATCTTCGCCTTGGTGTCGAGGTTCTGGCTCGGCACGGTCTTCGGCAGATCGCCGTCCGAGGTGAGATAGACGTAGGCGGCGGTACGCGTCCGGAACTTCGCCATGGCCTTGTCGTACGACGTCCTGTCCTCCAGGAAGACGGAGATGCCGACGGCGGCCTCCATCATCGACAGCTCCCAGTTCCCGTTGGAGTTGGAGCCGTTGATGATCTCGGGCAGGTAGACGTCGCGCAGCATGGTCGCGAAGCGGCCGGAGTTGGCCCACGTCCCGGTGTACGTGTACTTGATGATCTCGGCGGCCTTCGGCCAGGAGGAGCCGGCCCAACCGGTCTGCAGGGGCGCGTTGCTGTTGGTGTGGTCCTTGATCACCGCCGACCAGGCGTCCATCAGCTCGATGGCCTTCTTGGCGTACCGGTCGTCGCGCGTGATGTACCAGGCGAGCGCGTCGGTGTACGCGGCGATCGCGTCCTCGCGCTCGTCGGTGCACCCGTAGTTGGGGTTGGAGTACGAGCCGCACTCGACGGTCGCGCGGGGCTTGGCGGTGCGGCTCAGAGAGGCGTACTTGCTCGCCATCATCTGGTCGAACGCGCCCTTCCAGGGCTGGGCGCCCGCGTTGACCTTGGTGCGCGCGAAGTCCAGCTGACTCTTGGAGACGGTGACTCCGGGGTGCGCGAAGACGGCGGGCGCGGCCTCGGCCCGATGGGCACCGGGCCAGGAGACGAGGGCGCCCACGAGCGCCGCGGTCGCGGCGGCGACGGTGGCGAGGACCGCGGGGCGCCGTCTGCGGTGGCGCCGTGTGGGGGTGTCGGGCATGTGGGGGCCATCCATTCTCGTATGTGAACGACACATGGAATGCTGAACACGCGCGTTGGCCGGTGACCATAGGTATGGACCAGGCTTCCGTCAAGGCCTGAAGAAAGACCCGCAGCTCAACTGCCGTTCATGGATGAGAACTTGGCCGGGCCCGGACATACGAAAGGGCCGTACCTCCCCTGGGGAGGTACGGCCCGAGCTCGTCTGCGCCCCCCGGCCGGCGGCGGCCCGGTGTCCCGGGTCCGTCGGTCTCGGAGAACCCCGGTCAGCGGACCTCGGTGATCTCCGGCCCGCGCTGGAGCTGCCCCATGCCGCCGGAGAAGCGGGAGCCGCCCTGCTCCTCCTGCTGGACACCCTCGGGGACCATCTGCGCGTCGTTCGGCAGCTTCAGGACGATCGGGTCACGGGGGGCCATCGGGCCCTCGCCGCGGACGACGACCGTGTCCCGGAAGATCTGCTCCAGCAGACCCGCGGCCTGCGGCTGCACCGCGCCCTGCCCGGAGATCACTCCGCGCAGGAACCAGCGGGGACCGTCCACGCCGACGAACCGCACGACCTGGAAGCCGCCCGTGCCGTCCGGCAGCTGCACCGGAACCTGCGCGCGCAGCTCCCAGCCCAGCGGGCCCTCGACCTCGTCGATGACACCGCCCTGCTGGGTGATGCCGGAGGCGATCTCCTCGCGCACCTCGCCCCAGATGCCCTCGCGCTTGGGGGCGGCGAAGGCCTGCAACTGGACGGCACTGTCCTTGAGCACCACGGTCGCCGCGACGATCGCGTCGCCCGCGACCTCGACCCGCAGTTCCATGCCGTCGACCCCGGGCACGAAAAGACCGCCCAGGTCCACCCGGCCCTCGGCCGGCTCACGGACCTCGGAGCTGTCCCAGGGTCCGTCGGGGCGGGGCTCGGGCTCGAGCCTCACGCGCTCCCGCTCCTCCGCCTCGTCCGCCTCAGTGTCGACGCCGTCGACGACCTGCTCGGCCTCGCCCGCCGCGTCCTCGGCGGCACTGCCCTTCTTGCGACGTCCGAACACGTCACTGTCCTTCCCGGTCGGATACGACCGAAGCGTATCGATTCCCACCCGTTGTGCTGCCCACGGCGGCATGACCGCCGGTGGACCCGAAGCCCCCTGCGGCCCGCGCCGTGTCGGGAAGCTCCGCCACCTCCTCGAAGCGGACCCTCTCGACCTGCTGGACGACCAGTTGAGCAATCCGGTCGAAGCGCTCGAACCGCACGGACTCGCGCGGGTCGAGATTCACCACGATCACCTTGATCTCCCCACGGTACCCGGCATCCACCGTCCCCGGGGCATTCACGAGGGCGACACCGCAGCGGGCGGCGAGCCCGGAACGGGGGTGCACGAAGGCCGCGTACCCCTCGGGCAGCGCGATGGACACCCCGGTGGGGAGCACGGCCCGCTCACCGGGCGCGAGTTCGCAGCTCTCGGTGGTGCGCAGATCGGCTCCCGCGTCACCCGGGTGTGCGTACTCGGGGAGCGGTACGTCGGGGTCCACGCGCCTGATCAGCACGGGGAGTTGTCCGCCGGGGTCACGGGTCACGGGTTCACCTCGAAGGCACGGGCTCGCCGGATCTGGTCCGGGTCGTTCATGGCCGCGTGGATCTCCTCCTGGCGGCCGTTCTCGATGAAGTGGTCGACCTTCACCTCGACGAACAGGGCGTCCGCGCGGACGGCCACGGGCCCGTCGGGGCCGCCGATCCGCCCGGTGGCGGTGGAGTAGATCTTCCGGCCGGCCACCGCGGTGACCTCGGCCTCCAGGTGGAGCACGGTGCCGACGGGCACCGGGCGCCGGAAGTCGGTCTCCAGCCGCCCCGTCACGGCGATGGTGCGCAGCAGCCAGTTCAGCGAGCCGAGCGTCTCGTCCAGCGCGGTGGCGAGGACGCCGCCGTGCGCGAGGCCCGGGGCGCCCTGATGGGCGGGCCGCACGGTGAACTCCGCGGTGATCCGGACGCCTTCGCCGGCGCGGGCCTCCAGATGCAGCCCGTGCGGCTGCTCACCGCCACAACCGAAACACTGTTCGTAGTGGGCGCCGAGGAGTTCCCCGGGGGCGGGCGCGTCGGGGTGCCGCACCGGCGCGACGGCGTCGGCGGGAGGCGTCAGAGCTGCGGAAGTACCACTCACAGGCGCAGACCTTACCCGCGAGTCGGCCCACCGTACGCACCGTGTCAAGCTTGGCTTCATGCAGCTCTCCGCCTCGCCGTACGAAGAACGCCTCACCGCACCCCGCTCCTGGTGGCTGGTGTGCTTCATGGTCGGGGTCGCGATGGCCCTGATCCTGCTTCCGTTCGGCACGCTCCCGTTGCTGGGCGGCCTGGTCGGCGGAACCGCGGTCTCGGCGGTCGTGGCCAGTTCGTACGGCTCGATCCGCATCCGGGTCGTCGGTGACTCGCTGATCGCGGGCGAGGCGAAGATCCCTCTCGCGGCCCTCGGCGACGCCGAGATCATGGACCAGGAGGAGGCGCGCGCCTGGCGCACGTACAAGGCCGATCCCCGCGCCTTCATGCTCCTGCGCGCCTACATCCCCACGGGCCTGCGCGTCCAGGTCACGGACCCGGAGGACCCGACGCCGTACCTGTACCTGTCGACCCGGGAGCCGGAGCGCCTGGCGGCGGCCCTGAAGTCGTCCCGCGCCGAGGCGTAGCCCGCGGCCGCACCGTCCGGCGACGGCCCCGTACGCGCTCCACGGCGGCCTGCTCCGTCGAGCCGGGCCCGGCACACGCGCGCGTGCCCTGCGGCGGCTCCAGGGGCCCCGGGACCGCGCCGTGCGCGTCCTCCCGGCCCGATCGGCCGGGGCGCGCGGAGCGGACGTGCCTCAGCGCCCCAGCTCTCTGGGGATCTCGCCGAGGCGCAGGGGGTCCGCCGGCTTCTCCAGCGGCGGCAGTTCGGGCAGCGCGTCCCACGGCACCTGCATCTTCCGCAGGTCCTTGCGGATGCGGGACGCCAGGCGTCTGGTGTCGCGGCGGTTCATGAGCGCGCCGACCGCCGCTCCGACCATGAACGGCATCAGGTTGGGCAGGTCCCGCACCGTCCGCTTCATGATCTGCTGGCGCATCTCGCGCTTCATCTGGCCGCCGAGTGCGGAGTTGATCGTCGACGGCTTCGTCACGTCGATACCGCGCTCCCCCGACCAGGAGTTCAGGTACGCGGTGGTGCGCTCTTTGAGATTGCCGGGCGGTCGCAGGCCGTAGACCTCGTGGAGCTCGGCGATCATCTTGAGCTCGATCGCGGCCACGCCGGTGATCTCGGCGGCGAGCTCGGTGGGCATCGCCGGCGGCACCGGCAGCATGGCGGCGGCACCGATCCCGGCGCCCACCGTGGACGTCGCGGCGGCCGCGCCCGCGACGAGCTTGTCCGCGAGCTCCTCGGGCCCCAGGCCCGGGAATTGCCTGCGGAGGGTCGCGAGGTCCCGTACGGGCACCCGCGGGGCGTTGTCGATGATCCTGTCGGCGACATAGGCCAGCCCCGCCTTGGCGCGGCTGCTGCCCTTCTGGACGCCTTTCAGGACTCCGTCCCTGACAGCCGCCGCGCGGCGCGTGGCCGTGCGCGCGGGAGGGCTCTGAGCGGCTTCCAGGGCGCCGCCGGGGGGCGGCTCGTCGAGCGAGGCTGATCCCTGTGCGGAAGAGCCTCGCTCGTCGTCACGTACGCCTTCAGAGCCGCCGTACGGCCCTTCGTCCGCTCCCCGCCGGGAGGAGCGGCGCTTCCAAGGAGGGGTCGAGCCAGTCACGGCCGACCCTGCCTCAGTCGCAGTCGCGGCAGATCGGCTGGCCGTTCTTCTCGCGGGCCAGCTGGCTGCGGTGGTGCACCAGGAAGCAGCTCATGCAGGTGAACTCGTCCTGCTGCTTGGGCAGGACCCGGACGGCGAGCTCCTCGTTCGAGAGGTCCGCACCGGGCAGTTCCAGGCCTTCGGCGGCCTCGAACTCATCTACGTCGACGGACGAGGTCGACTTGTCGTTCCGGCGTGCCTTCAGCTCTTCAAGGCTGTCCGAGTCGACGTCGTCGTCGGTCTTGCGTGGGGTGTCGTAATCCGTTGCCATGTCGCTCTCCCCCTCTGGGTGTCTGCGGTGTCTCCAGCGCACGTAACGCGTGAGAGGCCGGACTTGTGCCCGACCCGAGGCGGAGATTTTGCCTCACATCAAGGTCTGTTACTCAATCGACACCCAACCGGACTCCTCAAGAGTGATCGGCTTGGATGGCGATGCGGACCGTACACGGTCCGAACGGCGCACTTCAAAGGCGTCTCACCGTGTACTTCCCGTGATCAAGACCCCCGAAAACCCGGATTTTCCCGGCTTTCCGACAGCCTGCATGATCACGGAGAGTAGATGGCCTGAAATTCGCCCTTGTGATCGATCACACACGACGCTCCCGGACGGGTGGCCGGAAAATTCCGCGCAAAGCGAACATCGCCGCGTGTGCGGGACATGCTCTCAGATCGGAAGGGTGACGCGCATCACGAGCCCACCTCCGTCACGCGGCTCCGCGGCGATGTGCCCGCCGTGCGCGCGGGCCACCGACCGGACGATCGACAGGCCGAGGCCCACGCCCTTGTCGCTGCCCGTGCGCTCCGTGCGCAACCGCCGGAAGGGCTCGAACAGGTTGTCGATCTCGTACGCCGGCACCACCGGACCCGTGTTCGACACGACCAGGACCGCCTGTCCGTGCTCGGCCGCCGTGGTGACCTCGACCCAGCCGCCCTCCGGCACGTTGTACCGGACGGCGTTCTGCACGAGATTCAGGGCGACCCGCTCCAGCAGGACGCCGTTGCCCTGGACGACGGCGGGCTTCCGGTCGCCCCGGATCTCCACGCCCTTGGACTCCGCCTCGGCGTGCACCTGGTCGACGGCCTGCTCGGCGACCTCGGCCAGGTCCACCGGCTTGCGCTCGACGATCTGGTTGTCGCTGCGGGCGAGCAGCAGCAGTCCCTCGACGAGCTGCTCGCTGCGCTCGTTGGTGGCGAGGAGCGTCTTGCCGAGCTGCTGGAGCTCGACCGGCGCTCCCGGGTCCGAGAGGTGCACCTCCAGGAGCGTGCGGTTGATCGCGAGCGGGGTGCGCAGCTCGTGCGAGGCGTTCCCGACGAACCGCTGCTGGGCGGTGAAGGCACGCTGAAGCCGCTCCAGCATGTCGTCGAAGGTGTCCGCCAGCTCCTTCAGCTCGTCGTCCGGCCCGTCCAGCTCGATCCGCCGGGAGAGGTCCGAGCCGGCCACCGCGCGCGCGGTGCGGGTGATCCGGCCGAGCGGCGAGAGCACCCGGCCGGCCATCGCGTAGCCGAAGGCGAAGGCGATGATGGCGAGGCCGAGCAGGGCGAGCAGCGAACGGCTGAGCAGGTTGTCCAGGGCGGCCTGGCGCTGCTGGTCGATGCAGTGGCTGATCGCGGCGTTGAAGGCATCGAGCGACAGGCCCGAGTTCACCGCGGGGCAGTTGTCGCTGGTGACCTTGATGTCGGTGCCGCCGGCGATCCTGAAGAGCGGCTCGTTGCCGGTGTTCAGCGCCTGCGCCGCGAGCAAGTAGATGATCGACAGCAGCATGATGCCGGCGATCAGGAACATGCCGCCGTAGAGCAGCGTGAGCCGTATGCGGATGGTCGGGCGCAGCCAGGGGAACGGGGGTTCCGGCCTTCTGGGTTCCCAGGTGGGCTTGGGGGGCGCCGCAGGGGGCGCCGGGGTCGCGGCCACGGCGGATCAGATCCTGTAGCCGGAGCCGGGCACGGTGACGATGACCGGGGGCTCGCCGAGCTTGCGGCGCAGGGTCATCACGGTCACGCGTACGACGTTGGTGAAGGGGTCCGTGTTCTCGTCCCAGGCCTTCTCCAGCAGCTGCTCGGCGGAGACGACGGCGCCCTCGCTGCGCAGCAGCACCTCCAGGACGGCGAACTCCTTGGGCGCGAGCTGGACCTCCTTGCCGTCCCGGAAGACCTCCCGGCGGTTGGGGTCGAGCTTGATCCCGGCACGCTCCAGGACCGGCGGCAGCGGCACGCTCGTGCGCCGCCCGAGGGCACGCACGCGTGCCGTCAGCTCGCTGAACGCGAACGGCTTGGGCAGATAGTCGTCGGCGCCGATCTCCAGCCCCTCCACGCGGTCGCTGACGTCGCCGGACGCGGTGAGCATCAGCACGCGCGTGGGCATCCCGAGCTCGACGATCTTCCGGCAGACGTCGTCGCCGTGCACGAGCGGGAGGTCACGGTCGAGGACGACCACGTCGTAGTCGTTCACGCCGATGCGCTCCAGGGCGGCCGCGCCGTCGTACACGACGTCGACGGCCATGGCCTCCCGGCGCAGTCCGGTGGCCACCGCATCGGCGAGCAGCTGCTCGTCCTCGACGACGAGTACGCGCACGTCGCTAGTCCTTCCTCTGTCCACCCGCGCGACGGCACTTGGGCGCACGCGGGCAGGGATTGTCACGGGTGAGGGCTCCATCCTGCCCTTTTCGGCCGTAAACCGGCTGTAAGACAGTGGGAGGGGGACGGGGCTCCGGTCCCGGTGCCCGGGAATGCCAGATTTTCTCGTCGGGTTGAGGTTTCCACGGAAGGAAGCGGGGGGAGGACGGCTTTACACCCCGCGATCACGCTCTGCACAGGGCAAGCCACCTTGTGGTACGTCCAACCGCTTCCGCAGAGCGGGCGTGGATGTCCGGCACCGTCGCCGCCCGGCCTGGGCAGCGCTGGGCACCCATCTGGAGACGTGATCGCCCCTTCCGAACGGCACACCCCCGTGCCACCCGACCCACGACCCAGGACGAGGGGGCGCAGCATGGACGCATTCACCGCAGGACTTCTGCAGCGCATAAGGGCGACCGAGTCCGACCTGACGCGGGCTCGCGAAACAGGCGACGACTTCCTCGCGGAGGTCGAGCAGGGCGAGCTGGACGACCTGCACCGCCTCGCCGCCGAGCACGGTGTGGAGGTCGGCGCGTCGCGCGTCTGATCGGTTCGTAAGAGAGCGGGGCCCCGGTATCGATCCAGTGCCGGGGCCCCGCTCCTTTGTGCTCCCGCGTGCTTCCGGCACCGGTCGTGGTGCCGCGCGCGGCCGGCCTCAGTCGTGCCAGGCGCCGAAGTCCTCCAGGAGCCGCTGGAGGGGCTCGAAGACGCCGGGCGAGGCGGCGATCGCGAGATCGCCCGCGGGGCGCTCTCCGGGGCGTCCACCGGTCAGCGCGCCCGACTCCCTGGCGATCAGGTCGCCCGCGGCGAGGTCCCAGGGGTGCAGTCCGCGTTCGTAGTAGCCGTCGAGACGGCCGGCGGCCACGTCGCACAGGTCGACCGCCGCGGAGCCGGAGCGCCGGATGTCCCGCAGCAGCGGGATCAACTGCCGGGCGACGTCGGCCTGGTGGGCCCGGACCTCGGCCACGTAGTTGAAGCCGGTCGAGACCAGGGCCTGGTCGAGGGGCGGCGCGGGACGGCAGGCCAGCCTGCGCTGCCCGGCCCAGGCGCCGACGGCGTAGGCGCCCCGGCCGCGCACCGCGTGGTAGGTCTCGCCGCGCATCGGCACCGCGACCACCCCGACGACCGTCTCCCCGTCCTGCTCGGCGGCGACGGACACGGCCCAGGTCGGCAGTCCGTACAGGTAGTTGACCGTGCCGTCGAGCGGGTCGACGACCCAGCGGATGCCGCTCGTGCCCTCGCTGGAGGCGCCCTCCTCACCGAGGAGACCGTCGTCCGGGCGGTGTTCGGCGATGAGGTCGGTGATCAGCTTCTCGGCGGCGATGTCCATCTCGGTGACGACGTCGATCGGGCTGGACTTGGTGGCGGCGACCGCGAGGTCCGCCGGACGGCCGTCCCTCAGCAGCTCGCCGGCGCGCCGCGCCGCTTCCTGGGCGAGCTGGAGCAGTTCGGTGTGCAGGGGCTCGGTCACGGGGCTCCTCACGCGGACGGGCTGTCGGCGCCCGCGGCGGCGGGCTTGGGGGTACGGGCCGGGCAGCAGCCCACCGGGCACACGTCGTGGCTCGCGCCCAGCGTGCCGAGCGCGCAGGGGGCGACGTGCCGTCCGTTCTCCGTCGCGGCGCGCTCCAGGACGAGGTCGCGGATCGCCGCCGCGAACCGCGGGTCGGCGCCCACGGTGGCGGAGCGGCGCACCGGCAGTCCGAGCTCCGCCGCCTTCGCCGTCGCCTCCGTGTCGAGGTCGTACAGGACCTCCATGTGGTCCGAGACGAACCCGATGGGGGCCATCACGACGGCCGGGACGCCGGCGCCGTGCAGCTCCTCCAGGTGGTCGCAGATGTCCGGCTCCAGCCACGGGATGTGCGGGGCGCCGGAGCGCGACTGGTAGACGAGCCGCCAGGGGTGCTCGATGCCGGTCTGCTCGCGCACCGCGTCGGCGATGAGCCGCGCGACGTCCAGGTGCTGCCGGACGTAGGCGCCTCCGTCGCCGTGGCCCTCGACCGGGCCGGAGGTGTCCGCCGCCGTGTCCGGGATGGAGTGCGTGGTGAAGGCGAGGTGGGCACCGGCGCGCACGTCGTCGGGCAGGTCGGCGAGCGCCTTCAGGACGCCTTCGAGCATGGGCTCGACGAATCCGGGGTGGTTGAAGTAGTGCCGCAGCTTGTCGATCCGCGGCGGCTCCAGCCCCTCCGCCTCCAGGGTGGCCAGCGCCGCGGCGAGGTCCTCGCGGTACTGACGGCAGCCGGAGTAGGAGGCGTAGGCGCTGGTGGCGAGGACGAGGACGCGACGGCGGCCGTCGGCCGTCATCTCGCGCAGGGTGTCGGTCACGTACGGCGCCCAGTTGCGGTTGCCCCAGTACACCGGCAGGTCGAGGCCGTGGTCGGCGAAGTCCTTGCGCAGGGCGTCCAGCAGGGCGCGGTTCTGGTCGTTGATGGGGCTGATCCCGTCGAACAGGAAGTAGTGCTGCCCCACCTCCTTGAGCCGTTCCTTGGGGATGCCTCGTCCTCGCGTCACGTTCTCCAGGAACGGAACCACGTCGTCCGGGCCTTCCGGGCCGCCGAACGAGAGCAGGAGCAGGGCGTCGTAGGGGGTGGCATCGAGCGCATCTGGCATGCGTCCGATCCTGCCACCCGTCACTGACGGGCGGGAAACGGCGGGGCGGCGGGAGAGCAGGTGGCGGGCGTGAAGAGGGCCCGGACGGGCGCCCGGCGGGGACGCGGTGCGCGGAGGTCGGCGGCGAGCCGGGCGCGAGAAGCCTGCTGGAGCCGGGGCCGCGTGGGGCACGGAGCCGGGCATGAGGAGTGCACAGGGGGGCGTGCGTAAGGGTGACCTTACCCGTAAGCTGTATCGGCCACCTTCACGCCTTACAGAGTTCGCATCGCCCGCGATGACCGGGCAGCCGAGCCGAGCCGACCGGAGACCCCCGTGCCCAGCCCGTATCGTGCCCTGTTCGCCGCCCCCGGCTCCAAGGGCTTCTCCGCCGCGGGATTCCTCGGCCGGATGCCGCTGTCGATGATGGGCATCGGCGTCGTCACGATGATCTCCCAGCTGACCGGGCGGTACGGGCTCGCCGGTGCGCTGTCGGCGACCATGGCGCTGGCCGCGGCCGTCCTCGGCCCGCAGGTCTCGCGCCTCGTGGACCGGCACGGACAGCGGCGGGTGCTGCGGCCCGTGACACTGTTCGCCCTCATGGCGGCCGCCGGGCTGCTGTGCGCCGCCCGCTTCGAGTGGCCGGACTGGGTGCTGTTCGTGTGCGCGGCGGGCATCGGCTGCGTCCCGAGCGTCGGTGCGATGGTCCGGGCCCGCTGGGCCGCCCTGTACGGGGGCACCCCGCAGCTGCACACCGCGTACTCCTTCGAATCCGTGGTGGACGAGGTCTGCTTCATCTTCGGGCCGATCATCTCCATCGGCCTGTCCACGGTGTGGTTCCCGGAGGCGGGGCCGCTGCTCGCCGCCTGTTTCCTCGCGGCCGGCGTCTTCTGGCTGACCTCCCAGCGCGCGACCGAGCCGGTGCCGCACCCGCGCGAGCACCACGCCGGCGGCTCCGCGCTGCGCTCGGCCGGGCTCCAGGTGCTGATGGCCACCTTCGTGGCGACCGGCGCGATCTTCGGGGCCGTCGACGTGGTCACCGTGGCCTTCGCCGAGGAGCAGGGGCACAAGGGGGCGGCGAGCGTCGTCCTCGCGCTGTACGCGGCGGGTTCGTGCGTCGCCGGCGCCGTGTTCGGGCTGCTGCACTTCAAGGGGGCGCCCGAACGCCGGTGGCTGCTGGGCATATGCGCGATGGCCGTGAGTATGATCCCCCTCCTACTGGTCGGAAACTTGCCGTTCCTGGCCGTGGCGCTGTTCGTTGCGGGCCTGTCCATCGCTCCCACGATGATCACGACGATGTCCCTCATCGAGCAGCACGTACCACGCGCGAAACTGACCGAGGGCATGACCTGGGTGAGCACCGGACTCGCGGTCGGGGTCGCGCTCGGCTCCTCCGTGTCCGGCTGGGTGATCGACGCCGCCGGCGCGAAGGCCGGGTACGGGGTTCCGGCGGTGTCCGGGGCCGTCGCGGTCGCGGTCGGTTTCCTCGGGTATCGCCGGCTGAACAGGCCGGTTCCGCAGCGGGGAGGGTCCCATGAGCACCACAGTGAGCGGGAAGAACGGCACGTGGCGTAACTGGGCGGGGAACGTCACCGCCCGTCCCGTACGGGAGGTCACCCCCGCCTCGGTGGACGAACTCTCCGCCGCGGTACGGAAGGCGGCCGACGACGGCCTGCGGGTGAAGGCCGTCGGCACCGGGCACTCCTTCACGGCCGCCGCCGCGACCGACGGTGTGTTGATCCGCCCTCAACTGTTGACCGGCATCCGCGGGATCGACCGCGAGGCGGGCACCGTCACCGTCGAGGCCGGCACTCCGCTCAAGCGGCTCAACATGGCTCTCGCACGTGAGGGACTGTCGCTCACGAACATGGGCGACATCATGGAGCAGACCGTGTCGGGGGCGACCAGCACCGGCACGCACGGCACGGGCCGCGACTCGGCCTCGATCGCCGCGCAGATCAAGGGCCTTGAGCTGGTCACGGCGGACGGCTCGGTCCTCACCTGCTCCGAGAAGGAGAACCCCGAGGTCTTCGCGGCGGCCCGGATCGGCATCGGCGCGCTGGGCATCGTCACCGCGATCACCTTCGCGGTGGAGCCCATATTCCTGCTCACGGCCCGCGAGGAGCCGATGACCTTCGACCGGGTCACGGCCGACTTCGACGAACTGTTCACCGAGAACGAGCACTTCGAGTTCTACTGGTTCCCGCACACCGGCAACTGCAACACCAAGCGCAACAACCGGAGCGCGGGTCCCGAGAAGCCGGTGGGGCAGATCGGCGGCTGGATCGAGGACGAGTTCCTCTCCAACGGCGTCTTCCAGGTGGCCAATCTGCTGGGCCGCGCCGTACCCGCCACGATCCCGGCGATCGCGAAGATCTCCAGCCGTGCGCTGTCCGCGCGGACCTACACCGACATTCCCTACAAGGTCTTCACCTCTCCGCGCCGGGTGCGCTTCGTGGAGATGGAGTACGCCGTGCCGCGCGAGGCCCTGGTCGAGACGCTGCGCGAGCTGAGGACGATGGTCGACCGCTCGTCCCTGCGGGTCAGTTTCCCGGTCGAGGTGCGCACGGCTCCGGCCGACGACATCGCCCTGTCCACGGCGTCCGGGCGGGACAGCGCGTACATCGCCGTCCACATGTTCAGGGGAACCCCCTATCAGGCGTACTTCACCGCCGCCGAGCGGATCTTCACCGCCCACGAGGGGCGCCCGCACTGGGGCAAGGTGCACACGCGCGACGCCGCGTACTTCTCCGAGGTCTACCCGCGCTTCGGCGAGTTCACGGCGCTGAGGGACCGGCTGGACCCGGACCGGCGCTTTGCGAACGACTACTTGCGTCGGGTGCTGGGCTCGTAGGCGCGGTCGGGGTGGGGGTCGGGCTGTCGTTCCCGGCCTCCGCGTCCGGCGAGGCGCTCGCCTCGGGCGTCGGCGCGGCCGTCGTACCCGCATCGCCGTCCCGCTCGGGGGTTCCTGTGTCGCCGCCTCCGGAGGACGGCCGCTTCGAAGGAGTGTCCGCCGAGGGCGTCGTGGCGGGCTCCGGCGTCGTGGCGCCGGTGCCGGAGCGGCTCCCCTTGAGGGCGTCACCGACGGTCGTGCTCCTGCCGGCACCGCTGAAATTCTGTCCCGAGACCAGCTCGTAGGTGGTGATTCCGGCCATCGTGACGCCGAAGACGAGTGCCGCGGCGACGACCGGCCGCCGCCAGCTCCTGACCCGCGCGCGGTAGACGGTCGCTTCGGTGAACTCCCCCGGCCCCGGCGTCCGCCGGGGCGCCGGTTTCGGCTTGGCCTGCACCGTCACGTCCCGCAGCTGTTCTCCGGTGCGCTTGAGGAAGTGCTGGAAGAGGGTGCCTCCGCAGGTCGCGATCACGCTGACCAGCCCGGCGCCCAGGATCGTCCCGTAGACGCCGAAGCAGGAGGCGAGCTTCGCGGCCACCACCGCCGCCACCGCGCTTCCCGCGACCTGAGGCAGGCTCAGGTCGACCCGTTTCCTCCTCGGCCCCTCGTCGGCACCCGGCTCATGGACACCCGGCTTCTCGCCGACTTCGGACTTCTCACGCATCCCCGGACCTTGCCTGCCTTTCCCGAACTTGGTCGACCGACTGCACGAGAAGGGGACGTACGGGCGAAACGATTGGTTCCGTTTCCGACGATTAGGTGAAGTGCGCCACGTTCCATGGTCACGAATGCGGCGCTTCGGGCGGCCAACTACCACCCCTCGACCGAAGTTGGGCGGCGCGCCGATCCACGTAGGTGGCCCGAATGGAGTACTGTTGCGAGCCCTGGGTCCGGACTCCCGCCAGGGTGTCCGGGGCCTTGCAGGACCGCCGGGAGGGGGCTCGTTGCACAGGGTGATGAAGTTCGTCACTTAGCGTTGCGAAAAGGTAACCGTGCCATAACGGCGCTCCCGGGCCCATGCCCGACACGCCGGGCAACTCGGCAAGGTTGTGGCAGGCTGCACCCGGGCAGGCCACACTCGACTAGCGGAAGCAGCGACGCACGTGACGTCGGCAGGCACCACCCGGGAGGTCCCCATGCCCGAACTGCGTGTCGTGGCCGTCTCTAACGACGGCACACGGCTGGTGCTGAAGGCTGCGGACAGCACGGAGTACACGCTTCCGATTGACGAGCGTCTGCGCGCCGCCGTACGCGGCGACCGTCCCCGCCTCGGCCAGATCGAGATCGAGGTGGAGAGCCATCTCCGCCCCCGCGACATCCAGGCGCGTATACGTGCCGGCGCCTCCGCGGAGGAGGTCGCCCAGCTCGCCGGAATCCCCGTCGACCGCGTGCGCCGCTTCGAGGGGCCCGTGCTCGCCGAGCGCGCCTTCATGGCCGAGCGCGCGAGGAAGACCCCGGTCCGCCGCCCCGGCGAGAACGCCGGACCCCAGCTCGGCGAGGCCGTCCAGGAGCGACTGCTGCTGCGCGGCGCCGAGAAGGACACGGTGCAGTGGGACTCGTGGCGTCGCGACGACGGCACCTGGGAGGTCCTGCTGGTCTACCGGGTCGCGGGTGAACCGCACTCGGCGAGCTGGACGTACGACCCGCCGCGGCGTCTGGTGCAGGCCGTCGACGACGAGGCGCGCTCGCTGATCGGCGAGTCCGACGACCTCGCCGCGCCCGAGCCGAGTTTCCCGTTCGTCCCGCGGATCGCACGACTGCCCCGGGACCGTCCGCTGGACCGCGCCCTGGACCGGCAGATGGAGCGGCCGAGCCTGCCCGCACCGTCCCCGGAGCCGGTCGAGGAGTCCGGCGAGCGGGACTCGCTGACCAGCCTCCTGGAGGCGGTGCCCAGCTTCCGGGGCGACATGGTGGTGCCCGAGCGGCCCTCGACCACGGAGCGGCCCGCCGCGGAGGAGCCCGACCCCGAGCCCGAGGCGGAGGAGCCCCCGGCTCCCGCGGCGTCGGCCGGTGCCGGTTCGGCGTACGCGGACGTCCTGATGCCGCGTTCGGTGGGCAGCCACCGCGACCGTCTGGTCGGCGCGACCGACCGGCAGGCCGAGGCCGACGGCGTCCGGCCGGGCCGCCGGGCGGCGGTACCGAGCTGGGACGAGATCGTCTTCGGTACGCGACGGAAGAAGCAGGACTAGTCAGTTGTCCAGCGAAGGGGCCCGCACCGGTTCGGCGCGGGCCCCTTCGCTGTCACTGGGGGTCGGGTCCCACCGCGACCGGACGGCTCCCGTCCCGGGACCACTCGGACCAGGAACCCACGTACAGGGCCGCGGGGATGCCTGCCACGGCGAGGGCCAGGACCTCGTGCGCGCCGGAGACGCCGGAGCCGCAGTAGACGCCCACCTCGGAAGTGGCAACGGCGCCCAGCGACTTGAAGCGGTCGGCGAGTTCGGCGGCGGGCAGGAACCGTCCGTCGACCTCGACGTTCTCCGTGGTCGGCGCGGAGACGGCGCCGGGGATGTGCCCGCCGACCGGGTCGATCGGCTCGACCTCCCCGCGGTAGCGCTCACCCGCGCGGGCGTCGAGCAGGACACCGGTACGGGCGAGCGCCGCCGCGCCGTCCGCGTCGAGCAGCGGGCGCGCACCCGGGGCCGGCGCGAAGCTTCCGGGCTCCGGCGCGGGCCGCTCCGAGGACACCGGCCCGTTCCAGGCGGCGAACCCTCCGTCGAGGACGCGTACCGACGGATGCCCCGAATAGCCCAGCAGCCACCAGGCGCGCGCGGCGGCCCAGCCCTGGCCGCCGTCGTACACGACGACATCGCGGTCCGCGGAGACGCCGGCGGCTCGCATCGCGGAGCCGAAGACCTCGAGATCGGGCAGGGGATGCCGCCCGGCCGCCCCGGCCGGACCGGCGAGTTCGGAATCCAGATCGACGAAGACGGCTCCCGGGATGTGCGCCTTCTCGTACTCGTCGCGCAGATTCGGGCCGCCCAACTGCCAGCGGACGTCGAGGAGGACCGGCGGGTTCGGTCCTGCCAGATCGCTCGCGAGTTCAGGTGCGGTGATGATGGCGTTCATGTCCACCATCCTCGCGCACGGGGTGGCCGCGTCGTCCAGCTCCGGCTACTCTGCTCGGCCGGACAGGTCCGATCACGAGGCGTACGGGATCGGGCACATGCTGTACAGCTGATGGACACCACCCGGCAATCGCGCCGAAACGGATGAGAAACGGCACTCCGGGCATCCTCCGGCCGGGGACCGCCGAGCGGCGGTGCGACCGGAGCGCGCGGTGGGACCGGTGGTGCGAACATCGGCACGGGGCTTGCACGGGCGCCACCGCGGTACCCGTGTTCGTAGGCGGAAGGTGACCGGCCACCGCGAGGGGCCGAGAAGAGAGTGACGATGACCGAGGCACGGGGGTCGACCGGCCTGAACGGCACCACGCACGCTCGGCACACACCCGGCACACCCTGCTGGGTGAGCCTGATGGTGCACGGGATGGCCGCGACCCAGGAGTTCTACGGACAGCTGTTCGGCTGGGAGTTCCGGCCGGGACCGCAGCAGCTCGGCCCGTACGTGCGGGCTCTGCTGGACGGTCACGAGGTGGCGGGGATCGGACAGCTGCCACCCGACCGGCATCTGCCCATCGCGTGGACGCCCTACCTCGCCTCGGACGACGTGGACGTGACCGCCGAGACGGTCCGGCACAGCGGCGGCACGGTGGGCGTGGGTCCCCTCGACGCCGGGGAGGCCGGGCGCATGGCGATCGCCTCGGACCCGACGGGCGCCGTCTTCGGCATCTGGCAGGCCGCCGCACACCTGGGCACGGGGATCACCGGGGTGCCCGGCACACCCGCGTGGAACGAGCTCGTGACCCGCGACACCGACAGCGTGGTCAAGTTCTACCAAGGGGTGTTCGGATACGAGCTGGAGCCGACCGTCTCGGCCGACTTCGACTATGTGACCCTGCACATCGAGGGCCACCCGGTGGCCGGCGTCCACGGCGTCGGGAACGCGCTGCCGCGCGACCGCGGACCGCACTGGCTGACGTACTTCGAGGTCGCGGACGTGGACGACGCCGCCCGGCATGTCGTCGAGCTCGGCGGGCATCTCCTCAAGTCCGCCCACGACTCGCCGTACGGGCGGGTGGCGACGGTGGCGGACCCCGAGGGCGCGATGTTCTCGCTCATCCACACCGACCGCCGGGAACCCTGACGGGCCTGGAGCCGGCCGGCCCCGGTGTCGTCCCGGGACCCGCGTTCCGCGAGGTCAGGCCGAGGCGACCGGCAGCACGTCCGGTGACAGGGCGCCCGCCCGGGCCGTCGCGGCCGTCATCCGACGGCGGTGGTGCCGGCGGCACAGCACCTCGTACCCGATGTCCTCGGACTGGTTGACGTCGCCGACGACGACCTGGGCGCCCTCGACGACCATCTCGCCGCCTATGGTGCGGGCGTTGTGGGTCGCGCGGGCGCCGCACCAGCACAGGGCCTCCACCTGGAGGACCTCGACCCGGTCGGCCAGCTCCACGAGCCGCTGGGAGCCGGGGAACAGCTTGGACCGGAAGTCGGTGGTGATCCCGAAGGCGTAGACGTCGAGGCCCAGGTCGTCCACCACACGGGCGAGCTGGTCGATCTGGGCGGGGGCGAGGAACTGCGCCTCGTCCGCGATCACGTAGTCCGCCCGGCCGCCCTGGGAGAGATGGTCGACCAGGTATCCGTACAGGTCCTGGTCGTCCGCGACCTCGACGGCGTCCGTGACGAGGCCCAGCCGGGAGGAGAGCTTGCCCTCGCCCGCCCGGTCGTCACGCGTGAAGATCATGCCCTGCAGGCCCCGCGCCGAGCGGTTGTGCTCGATCTGGAGAGCCAGTGTCGACTTCCCGCAGTCCATGGTTCCGGAGAAGAACACCAGCTCGGGCATGGGGAGTTGAGAACCTTTCGGCAACGGGAGCACGGGGCGGGGGTACGTGATCAGCGTACGGGAACAGCCTAGGAGCGTACGTGCAGGAGGGGCACGAGCTGCTCGGCGGGGGTCATCGAGCCGTGGTTGCCGACCATCGCGGACTCCTTCGGCTCCCGCTCGGACGCGATGATCAACACGTCGTCGCGGGCCGCCGCGACGACGTCGCCGATGCGGGCGTACACCCGCTCGTCGATCTGCGGGCCGAACCAGCCCGCGGCGATCGCCTCGTCCCGCGAGGCCACCCAGAACTGTTCGCCGAGCACCTCGCGCCAGCACGTCAGGACGTCCGCCGCGGCGCCCGGCACCGCGTAGACGTGGCGGGCGCGGCCCTCGCCGCCCAGCAGGGCGACCCCGGCGCGCAGCTCCCAGTCCTCGTCGAAGTCGATGCGGTGCTGCTCGCCGAACGGGATGTCGACCATGCCGTGGTCGGCGGTCACGTACAGCGCCGTGCGGGGCGGCAACTGCTCCGCGAGGCGCTGGACCAGCCGGTCGACGTACATGAGCTGGCCGCGCCAGGGGTCCGAGTCGACGCCGAAGCGATGGCCCTTGCCGTCCACCTCGGCGTAGTACGTGTAGACCAGCGAACGGTCCCCGGCAGCCAGTTGTTCGGCCGCGAGGTCCATGCGCTCCTCGCCGGACAGCCGTCCGTGGAACGTGCCGCCGGACAGCGCGATCTTCGTCAGGGGCGTGTTCTGGAAGGTGGGCGACGAGACCTGCGCGGTGTGCACGCCCGCCGCGTCCGCCAGCTGGAAGACCGTCGGATAGGGCTGCCAGGCGGTCGGCTCCGTCCACGGGTTCCAGCGGAGCTGGTTCATCAGCTCACCGGTCGCCGGATTGCGGGCGGTGTAGCCGGGCAGGCCGTGCGCGCCGGGCGGCAGGCCGGTCCCGACGGAGGCGAGCGAGGTCGCTGTGGTCGCGGGGTAACCCGCGGTGATGGGGCGGCCCGTGCCCCCTCGGGACGACGCCAGGAGGGACGCCATGAAGGGGGCCTCTTCGGGGTGGGCCTTGAGCTGCTCCCAGCCGAGACCGTCGATCAGGAAGACGCAGTTCCGGTCGGCCGCGTCCAGCTCCGGTATGGCGGCGGTCAGGCCGGGCACACCCATGCCCGCGGCCAGCGTGGGCAGCAGGTCCGCGAGGGAACCGGCGCCGTACTCCGGGACGGGTGCGGAGTCCAAGGCGAGCGGCTCCGGCTGGTCCCAGGCGGACGGCGGCGGGGCGGGCGCGAAACGCCCGCCCTCGTGGGCTGCGGAGGGGAACGGGTGCGACATCAGCGGGTGATGTCCGCGGTCGCCTCGGAGAGGGACTGCGCGAAGGCCAGGGCCTGGCGCACCGTCTCCGGGCCGTCGCCGGCCTCGCTGACACGCAGGCTCAGGTCGTCGGCCGTCGAATTGCCCGTGTAGCCGTGGTCCGCTTCACAGTTGGGGTCGCCGCAGGCGGCGGGCTCCAGGTCGATGCGGGAGACCGCGCCCCAGCCGATGGTCAGGACGACCTCGCGGGGCAGGGTGCCCGGGGTGTACGACTCCGGGTTCGCGACGACGCGGCTGACGACGACCGACGAGATCCGGCCGAGTTTCACCGACTCCGTCGACGTCGTGGCGTACGGCGTCGGGGAGGTGCTGTCGGCCGCCTGCTCGTCGGTGTGGCTCACGATGAAGCGGTTTCCGGTGAGGACGAGGACCGTGACGTGCCGGCGCACCTCATTGGCGTCGAACGTCGTCTCCTGGTGGACCAGGTACGACCGGATGGTCTCGCCGCCGATCGCGGCCTCCACCGCCTCGGCCACGAGGGCCGGGTAGTAGCCGCTGCGCTCGATCGCCGCTCGCAGCCCCTGGGTCGTCGTACTGGTCTTGGCCATGACGTCCATCCTACGGTGGCCCACTGACTGCGAGGCACCGCTCGCGGGTGTCCGTCGCGCACGGACCGGGCACCGGGCGGGCGCCGCGCGGATCACCCGCCGCGGGCCCGGACGGCGGCGGGGGTCAGACCACGGGGAGCGTGCGAGGACCGAGATCGTCGCGTACGGGGGCACGGGCCAGCCGCACGGTGGCGCCGAGCACGCTGAGGCCGTGCGGGGCGACCACCACGGGCTCCAGCGACACGGCGACCACCTCGGGGTGGTCGTCGACCAGCCGCGACACCCGCAGCAGCAGCTCTTCGAGGGCAGCCGTGTCGACCGGCGCTGAGCCCCGCCAGCCGAACAGCAGCGGCGCCGTCCTGATCGACCTGACCAGGGAGGTCGCCTCCCGGTCGGTGACCGGGACCAGCCGGTGCGCGGTGTCGCCGAGCAGCTCGGAGGCGGCCCCGGCGAGCCCGAAGGACAGGACCGCCCCCGCCGCCGGGTCGATGACGGCGCGTACGACGGTGTCCACTCCGCGCGGTGCCATCGCCTGGACGACGGGGCGCAGCTCCTGGGGCGTCCCGAACAGGTCGGTCAACTCCGAGTACGCCCGTCGCAGTTGCTCCTCGTCCGCCAGGTCGAGCCGGACTCCTCCCAGGTCGGCGCGGTGCCGCAGGTGCGGGGCGGTGGTCTTGAGGGCCACGGGATAGCCGAGGGTGCGCGCGGCCTGCACGGCGTCGTCGGGCGAGGGCGCGGGCAGGGCCCGGCGCACGTCGATGCCGTAGCGCCCGAGCAGGACGCAGGCCTCCTCCGTGCCGAGCGTCAGTCCCTCGCCTCGTGCGAGGAGGGCGTCGATCTGCGCGGCCGCCCCCTTCTCGTCGATGTCCTCGTACTCGGGCACCTTGCCGGGCTGGGCGGCGTCGCGTCGCCACTGGGCGTATCTGACGGCCTCGGCGAGGGCACGGACGGCGCGCTCGGCCGCGGGGTAGGCCGGGATGAGGCGGCGGTCCGGCACCGATGCGGATCCTGCCGGTGCGGGCGGCCCCTCGCCGGGCGGACCGGCGGCCCGCGACGCGGGCGGGCCCGAGGCGGCGGGGGTGCGGATGCCGTCCGCGGCTCCGGGAGCCGGGGCCGCGGTCTGGGGTGCGGTCTGGGGTGCGGTGCTCGCCGCCGCGGACAACGCCTCGGCGAGTCCGCCGAGCTCGACGTGCACGACCAGCACCGGCTTCGTGGGGGCCTCGGCGGAGGCCGAGCGCAGGGCCTCGGCGAGGGCCGCGTCCCGGGCGGACGTCTCCCCCACCGCCGGGATCGCCGTCACCACGACGGCGTCGCAGCCGCCCTCGGACAGGGCGTGGGCCAGCGCGCGCCGGAAGTCCTCCGCCGATGCCGCCGTGGTCAGGTCCAGGGGGGGCAGCGGACGCAGCCCCTGGGCGAGGCACGCGTCGTAGGTGAGGAGTCCCAGCGACTCCGAATTGCCGAGGATGGCCACCCGGGGACCCTGGGGCAGCGGCTGACGGGCCAGGAGCAGCCCGGCGTCGACCAGTTCGGTGATGGTGTCCACGCGGATCACCCCGGCCTGCCGCAGCAGGGCGGACACGGTGGCGTACGGCAGGCGGGTGGGCCGCACGGTGTGGCCGAGGGGCGCCACTCCGCCGTGCCGCGCGCCCTGCACCACGACCAGCGGCTTGGCCGCCGCCGTCCGGCGGGCCAGGCGCGTGAACTTGCGCGGGTTGCCGATGGATTCGAGGTACATGAGGGCGACGTCGGTGTCCGGGTCGTCGTACCAGTACTGGAGGACGTCGTTGCCCGAGACGTCCGCGCGGTTGCCCGAGGAGACGAAGGTGGACACGCCGGTCACACCGGTGACGCCGCCGCCGCGCCGGTGCAGCCGGGACAGCAGGGCGATGCCGATGGCGCCGGACTGGGCGAACAGCCCTATCCGCCCGGGGCGTGGCATCTCCGGGGCGAGCGAGGCGTTGAGCCGCACCTGCGGGGACGTGTTGATGACGCCGAAGGCGTTGGGGCCGATGATCCGCATGCCGTACGAGCGGGCCTGGCGCACCAGTTCGCGCTGGAGACGGCGTCCTTCGGGGCCGCTCTCCGCGTATCCGGCGGAGACCACCACGAGTCCCTGCACCCCGTGCACCCCGCACTCCGCGACGACCTCGGGGACGTACGGCGCGGGCACGGCGACGACCGCGAGGTCGACGGGCTCGGTGATGTCGCGCACGGAGCGATAGGCGGGGACTCCGTCGATTTCCTTCTCCTGGAACGCCTTGTTGACCGCGAAGAGGCGGCCCGTGAAGCCGGCGTCGCGGAGGTTGGCGAGGACGCTGCGGCCGACGCCGCCGGGGGTGCGGCCCGCGCCGATGACGGCGACCGAGCCGGGGGCGAGCAGCCGTTGCACGGACCTGGCCTCGGCGCGCTGCTCCCGCGCCCACTGGACGGCACGCGAGCGGTCGGTGGGTTCGAGGTCGAACTCCAGGCGTACGACGCCGTCCTCGAAGCTGCGCTTCTGGGTGTACCCGGCGTCCGTGAACACCTTGATCATCTTGTTGTTGGCGGGCAGCACCTCGGCGGCGAAGCGGCGGATACCGCGCTCACGGGCCACGGCGGCGATGTGTTCGAGGAGGGCCGAGGCGACACCGCGGCCCTGGTGGGCGTCCTGGACGAGGAAGGCGACCTCGGCCTCGTCGGCGGGGGCGGAGGCGGGCAGACCCTCGGCGTTGATGCGGTCGTAGCGTACGGTGGCGATGAACTCGCCGCCCACCGTGGCCGCGAGACCCACCCTGTCCACAAAGTCGTGGTGCGTGAAGCGGTGGACGTCCTTCGCGGACAGGCGCGGATACGGCGCGAAGAAGCGGTAGTACTTCGACTCGTCGGACACCTGCTCGTAGAAGCTGACCAGGCGCTCGGCGTCATCGACGGTGATGGGCCTGATGCGTGCGGTGCCGCCGTCGCGCAGCACCACGTCGGCTTCCCAGTGAGCGGGGTACGCGTGCCCGTCCGGCGAGGTCTGCATGGGCCCCAGAGTACGGCTCGCGTCCGACAACGGCGCGAGGCAGTCTGTGGAGGACGGAAGCCGGATCGAGGCCGCGATCCGGCGACACTCGGGACGGGACTCCGGACCGCTCCGGGCAGTCTTCACGATATGGGACACTGGTCTAGACAACCCTGAACACCGAAGGGCAGCATCACATGGCTGAGCGCCGCGTCAACGTCGGCTGGGCTGAGGGCCTCCACGCCCGCCCCGCCTCCATCTTCGTCCGGGCCGCCACGGCCTCCGGCATCCCCGTGACGATCGCCAAGGCCGACGGCAACCCCGTCAACGCGGCCTCCATGCTCGCGGTCCTCGGCCTGGGCGCCCAGGGCGGCGAGGAGATCGTCCTCGCCTCCGACGCCGAGGGTGCGGACACCGCCCTCGACCGCCTTGCCAAGCTCGTCGCCGAGGGGCTCGAGGAGCTCCCGGAGACCGTCTGAGCGCATTGCCGGTGACGGCGGCCTTCGCCCCGAAAGGCGAAAGAACGCCGTCCCGCACATCCGCCGAAGGGCTCGTCCGAGAATCTCGGACGAGCCCTTTGCTTTTCCCGTTTCCGGGCAGCAGAAATAATCCCCCGCGAATTACTCCTCTTTGTATACGGCGCGCGTGTTAATGCCGCGCGCTCGTCATGTTTACGGGATGTTGCGAAGTCCTCACACGTTCCGCCCGGTCCTTGCCGCCGGGAAAACGGAGCCGATGCGAGGACGTCGCGCGCTCCGCGTGCAGAGCCGTGATCGACCGCGCCCGCTCGCTGTCGCCCCGCGCGACGGCGTCCACGATCCCGCCGTGCTCCGCCCAGGACTCCGCCGGGCCGGCCGACACCTCCACGGTGTACATCCAGGCGATCTTGTGCCGTAGCTGGGCGAGCGCGGAGGTCAGCGCCGGACTGCCGGAGGCCTGCGCGAGGGTCTCGTGGAACCAGCCGCCCAAGGAGCGCAGATCCTCGCTGTGCCCCCTCCTGGCGCGCTCCTGGCCGAGCCTGACCAGGCCCCGGAGCACCTTCAGGTGGGCCTCGGTGCGACGCTGGGCGGCCCGCGCGGCACCCAGCGGCTCCAGCAGCATCCGCATCTCCAGCAGGTCCGACGCCTCCTGCTCGGTCGGCTCGGCGACGCACGCGCCCGCGTGCCGCCGGGTGACGACGAAGCCCTCGGCCTCCAGGGTGCGCAGCGCTTCGCGCACGGGGACGCGCGAGACGCCGTAGCGGCGGGCGAGCAGTTCCTCGGTGAGCCGGCTGCCGCGCTCGTAGACACCCGCGACGATGTCGTCACGGATCGCCGTGCATACCGAGTGCGCCGGAATACGCATGACCGGACCTCCGCTTTAATGCCCGCGAAACGCCATCGATTGACGCCTGTTCAGTGACTCTATTGCAGGCAGCCGGAATTTCCGACGGGAGGCCGGAATCCATGGATATTTTTTGGACAGGTGCCCGGCCGAAACGACGATGCCCCGGCTCGGCGAGCCGGGGCATCCGAAGTTGTGAAGAAGTCGCGGAGCGGACGTCGGTGGTTCACGCCGCGCGTGGCGGCGCGTCGGGCGTCCGCGCCCCGCGTGCGAAGGTGCGTCAGACGCTCACACCGCGCGCGCGGAGGTAGCCGACGGGGTCCATGTCCGATCCGTACTCCGCGGTCGTACGGGCCTCGAAGTGGAGGTGCGGTCCGGTGGTGTTCCCGGTCGACCCGGAGAGGGCGATCTGCTGCCCCGGGGTGACCGCCTGGCCGACGGAGACGCCGATGGACGACAGGTGGCCGTACATGGTGTACGTGCCGTCGTGCATCTTGATCACGACCTGGTTGCCGTAGGCGCCACCCCAGCCGGCCGTGACGACCGTGCCCGAGCCGACGGCGTGGACCGGGGTGCCGGACGCCGCGTGGAAGTCGACGCCGGTGTGGCTGCCGGAGGACCAGAGGCTGCCACCGGTCTTGTAGCCCGTGGAGACGTACGAGCCGGTGATCGGCAGGACGAAGGAGTTGAGGCGCTTGCGCTCGGCCTCACGGGCGGCGCGCTCCTTGGCCTCACGCTTCTTCTTGGCCTCCTCGGCGGCCCGCTTGCGGGCGGCCTCCTCGGCCTTCTTCAGCGCCGCGGCCTCGTCGGCGGCGCGCTGCTGCGCCACGGCCTGCTCGTCGATCTGCTCGGCGACCGAGTCGCCGAGGGTGACGACCGGGGTCAGTCCGGTCTGCTCGACGGAGGGCTCCGCGGCGAGCGCGGGTGCGGCCAGCGCCCCGACGACGCCGGTGGTGGTGAGCGCCGCGACGCCGACGGCGTTCGTGGTGGTGCGCTTCACGCGGCTCGGACGACGATGCTTCCCGGTGCCACAGGTGAACGCCATGTAGGGGCTGGTCCTTTCCTTCCTTCTCGCCTACCGGGTTAGCTGACGGGTTCGGAGCAGGAAGGTCTCCTACGGACCCCCTCCGGGAGGGCGTCCGATTCACCCCAGGGACTGCGTATGGGTCCCCGGCTCCCCTGGCTCGCGCCGTTCGGGGACTCGGCGATGACTGTCCGGTGCCGCGGGCGCGGCGCACTGCTTGGCGGACAGCCGGATCGACGCTAGACGGGGCGTCTTTCAAACAACAAACGGATCACGGTTTTTGTAGTGCATGCCACAGGGCAGACGGGCAACCTCTCTACCAATACGGACAAATTGAGGAGGAAGTCCGGACAAAGCGAGGCCCAGGTGACGCATGCGTCACCTGGGCCTCCGAGATGCCACGCCGCTCTACTCGGCCGTCACGACGGTCACTTCACCGATTCCGAGGGCCTCGACGGGCTCCTTGATCTGCTCGGCGTCGCCCACCAGGACCGTCACCAGCCGGTCGACCGGGAAGGCGTTCACGACGGCCGCGGTGGCCTCCACGGTGCCCGTCGCGGCCAGCTGCTGGTACAGCGTCGCCTGGTAGTCGTCGGGCAGGAACTGCTCGACCTGGTCCGCGAGCGTGCTCGCCACGGCCGCCGCGGTCTCGAACTTCAGGGGCGCGACACCGACCAGGTTCTGCACGGCGACGTCCCGCTCCGCGTCGGTCAGACCCTCCGCGGCAAGGGTGCGCAGCACCTTCCACAGGTCGTCGAGCGCCGGACCCGTGTTCGGGGTGTCCACGGAGCCGCTGATGGCCAGCATCGCCACGCCCGTGGTGCCCGCGGAGGACGACGGCGCGGCCCGCAGGACCTGGCCGAACGCCCGTACGCCGTAGGTGTATCCCTTCTCCTCGCGCAGGACCCGGTCCAGACGCGAGGTGAGGGTGCCGCCGAGGCAGTAGGTGCCGAGCACCTGGGCGGGCCACACACGGTCGTGCCGGTCGGCCCCCACACGTCCGATGAGCAGCTGCGTCTGGACGGCGCCGGGCCGGTCGACGATGATCACGCGGCCCGTGTCGTCGGCGCTCACCGGCGGCACCGGGCGCGGCTCGGCGGACGAGCCGGTCCAGGAGCCGAGCGTGTCGCCGAGCAGTTCGTCGACGTCGACGCCGGTGAGGTCACCGACGATGACCGCGGTCCCGGTCGCGGGACGCACGTGCTTCTCGTAGAAGGCGCGCACGGCCGCCGAGTCGATGTTCCCGACGGTCTCCTCGGTGCCCTGCCGCGGGCGCGACATGCGCGAGGTCGACGGGAACAGCTCCTTGGAGAGCTCCTTGGCGGCGCGGCGGGCCGGATTGGCCGACTCGTGCGGGATCTCGTCCAGCCGGTTGCGCACCAGCCGCTCGACCTCGCTGTCCTCGAACGCCGGTGCCCGCAGGGCGTCGGCCAGCAGACCGAGCGCCTTGGGCAGGCGGGAGACGGGGACTTCGAGCGACAGACGCACACCGGGGTGGTCCGCGTGCGCGTCGAGCGTCGCGCCGCAGCGCTCCAGCTCCGCGGCGAACTCCTCGGCGGAGTGCTTGTCCGTGCCCTCCGAGAAGGCCCGCGCCATGATGGTGGCGACGCCGTCCAGACCGGCCGGCTCGGCCTCCAGGGGCGCCGCGAGCAGCACCTCGACGGCGACGACCTGCTGGCCGGGGCGGTGGCAGCGCAGCACCGTCAGGCCGTTGTCCAGCGTGCCGCGCTCGGGGGCCGGGAACGCCCAGGGCTTGGCCTCGCCCGCCTGGGGCTGCGGGTGGAAATCCATGCTCGCGAGCTCGGTCACTTCGCCGACTCCTCGTCCTCGTCGGTGGTTTCGGCGGCCTGAGCGGCCTCGGCGATCGGCTCGTAGACGAGCACCGCGCGGTTGTCGGGGCGCAGCCGGGCCTTGGCGACCTCCTGGACCTCCTCGGCGGTGACGGCGAGGACGCGCTGCACGGCGGTCAGGGCGAGCTGCGGGTCGCCGAACAGGACGGCGAACCGGCAGAGTTCGTCGGCGCGGCCCGCGACCGTGCCCAGCCGGTCCAGCCACTCGCGCTCCAGCTGGGCCTGCGCCCGCTCCATCTCCTCGGCGGTGGGGCCCTCCTCGGCGAACCGGGCGAGCTCCGCGTCGACGGCGGCCTCGATGACCGGGACCTCGACGTCGCCGGACGTCTTCACGTCGAGCCACCCCAGGGAGGGCGCTCCGGCGAGCCTGAGCAGGCCGAACCCGGCCGCGACGGCGGTGCGGTCGCGGCGGACCAGCCGGTTGTAGAGACGGGACGACTCGCCGCCGCCGAGGACGGTGAGGGCGAGGTCGGCCGCGTCGCACGCGCGCGTGCCGTCCTCCGGGAGCCGGTAGGCGGCCATCAGGGCGCGCGCCGGGACCTCTTCCTCGACGACCTCGCGCAGCTGCTCGCCGATGACGTCGGGCAGCGAGCCGTCGCGCGGCGCGGGCTTGCCGTCATGTCCGGGGATCGAACCGAAGTACTTCTCGATCCAGGCGAGCGTCTGCTGCGGATCGATGTCACCGACGACCGACAGGACCGCGTTGTTGGGCGCGTAGTACGTGCGGAAGAACGCGCGCGCGTCCTCCAGGGTGGCGGCGTCCAGGTCCGCCATCGACCCGATGGGGGTGTGGTGGTACGGGTGGCCCTCGGGGTAGGCCAGCGCGGTCAGCTTCTCGAACGCGGTGCCGTACGGGACGTTGTCGTAGCGCTGACGACGCTCGTTCTTCACGACGTCGCGCTGGTTCTCCATCGACTCGTCGTCGAGCGCGGCGAGCAGCGAGCCCATGCGGTCGGCCTCCAGCCAGAGGGCGAGCTCCAGCTGGTGGGCGGGCATGGTCTCGAAGTAGTTGGTGCGCTCGAAGCTCGTCGTGCCGTTGAGCGAACCGCCGGCGCCCTGGACGAGCTCGAAGTGGCCGTTGCCGTGGACCTGCTTGGAGCCCTGGAACATCAGGTGCTCGAAGAGGTGAGCAAGTCCGGTACGGCCGTTGACCTCGTGGCGCGAGCCGACGTCGTACCAGAGGCACACCGCCGCGACCGGGGTCAGGTGGTCCTCGGAGAGCACCACGCGAAGGCCGTTGGCCAGGCGGTGCTCGGTCGCTGTCAGGCCGCCGGAGCCTGCCTCGGCTGTGGCCGTGTGACCCATGGGCATGTACGTCCCTTCGATCGCGGAAAACTGCCTTTTCCTGTCGGTCCTGCCACTGTATGCAAGCGCGCGGAAAGCTGGCGAAGTTCCCGCACCCCGTACGCCGAGAGCGAGACTCACGTGTACTACGGTCCCTGCCGGGCGAGTCGGCGGGACACGCCGCGGACGGAAACCCCGGTGTGCCGTGGGCAGACTTCCCGGCACGGCGTGGCCGCGTCTCCCGGCATGCCGTGGACGCGGCCGGGAAATCGGCGAGGGCAGGTCCGGGGACCGGTCGTGGACGGGTCGTGGGACCGTCGTGGACAGTGCCGGTGATTGTCTTCGCGAGGACCGGGGACTCGTCACCGACCAGGTCCGGGACCTGTCACGGAAGGGTCGTGAGACCCGCTACGGACGGGTCGCGGTCCACGTTGTCAGTGGGGCGGTCCACAATGGTCCGCGTCAGATCCCGTTCATGCCCCGGCAGAGACTGTGAAGGAGCCGCAGCAGCGATGGCCCGCCGCAGCACGAAGACCCCGCCGCCCGACGACTCGTACGAGGAGAAGATCCTCGACATCGACGTCGTGGACGAGATGCAGGGCTCCTTCCTTGAGTACGCGTACTCGGTCATCTACTCGCGAGCCCTGCCGGACGCCCGGGACGGGCTCAAGCCCGTGCACCGCCGCATCGTCTACCAGATGAACGAGATGGGCCTGCGCCCCGACCGCGGCTATGTGAAGTGCGCCCGCGTCGTCGGCGAGGTCATGGGTAAGCTCCACCCGCACGGCGACGCGTCGATCTACGACGCGCTGGTGCGCCTGGCCCAGCCCTTCTCGATGCGCCTGCCGCTGGTCGACGGCCACGGCAACTTCGGCTCGCTGGGCAACGACGACCCGCCGGCCGCGATGCGTTACACCGAGTGCCGGATGGCCGACGCCACGTCACTGATGACCGAGTCCATCGACGAGGACACGGTCGATTTCACGCCGAACTACGACGGCCAGGAGCAGGAGCCCGGGGTCCTCCCCGCCGCGTATCCGAACCTCCTGGTCAACGGCTCGCAGGGCATCGCCGTCGGCATGGCCACCAACATGCCGCCGCACAACCTCAGCGAGGTGATCGCCGCCGCCCGGCACCTCATCCGCCATCCCGGCGCCGACCTCGACACGCTGATGAAGTACGTCCCGGGCCCCGACCTGCCCACGGGCGGCCGGATCGTCGGCCTCTCCGGCATCAGGGACGCGTACGAGAACGGCCGGGGCACCTTCAAGATCCGCGCCACGGTCTCCGTGGAGAACGTGACCGCGCGCCGCAAGGGCCTCGTCGTCACCGAACTGCCCTTCACCGTCGGCCCGGAGAAGGTGATCTCGAAGATCAAGGACCTGGTCGGCTCGAAGAAGCTCCAGGGCATCGCGGACGTCAAGGACCTCACCGACCGCGCGCACGGACTGCGCCTGGTCATCGAGGTCAAGAACGGCTTCGTGCCGGAGGCCGTCCTCGAACAGCTCTACAAGCTGACGCCGATGGAGGAGTCCTTCGGCATCAACAACGTGGCACTGGTGGACGGTCAGCCGCTCACCCTGGGCCTCAAGGAGCTCCTGGAGGTCTACCTCGACCACCGCTTCGAGGTCGTCCGCCGCCGCAGCGAGTTCCGTCGCGGCAAGAAGCGCGACCGGCTGCACCTGGTCGAGGGTCTCCTCGTCGCCCTGCTGGACATCGACGAGGTCATCCGCCTCATCCGCTCCAGCGAGAACTCCGCGCAGGCCAAGGAGCGCCTGATCGAGCGGTTCTCGCTCTCCGAGGTGCAGACGCAGTACATCCTCGACACGCCGCTGCGCCGGCTCACCAAGTTCGACCGCATCGAGCTGGAGTCGGAGCGCGACCGGCTGAACGGCGAGATCGACGAGCTCACCGGGATCCTGGAGTCGGACACGGAGCTGCGCAAGCTCGTCTCCGCCGAACTGGCCGCGGTCGCCAAGAAGTTCGGCACCGACCGGCGCACCGTGCTCCTCGAGTCCGCGGGCACGCCCGCCGCGGCGGTCCCGCTCCAGGTGGCGGACGACCCGTGCCGGGTGCTGCTGTCCTCCACGGGCCTGCTGGCGCGCACGGCGAACGGCGACGCGTTCGCGGACGCCGCGGAGGCCCGGCGCACCAAGCACGACGTGATCGTCTCCGCGGTGCCCGCGACGGCGCTCGGCGAGGTGGGCGTGGTCACGTCCTCCGGCCGTCTGCTGCGGCTGAACGTGATCGACCTCCCGCAGCTGCCGGAGACGGCCACGGCGCCCAACCTCTCCGGAGGCGCACCCGTCTCGGAGTTCCTGTCCTCCCTGGAGGCGGACGAGACGGTGGTGTGCCTGACGACGCTCGACGAGTCGTCGCCGGGACTGGCCATCGGCACGGAACAGGGTGTCGTCAAGCGCGTGGTCCCCGACTACCCGTCGAACAAGGAGGAGTTGGAGGTCATCGCGCTCAAGGACGGCGACCGCATCGTCGGCGCCGCGGAGCTGCGCACCGGTGAGGAGGACCTCGTCTTCATCACGGACGACGCCCAGCTGCTGCGCTACCAGGCCTCGCAGGTCCGCCCGCAGGGCCGGGCGGCGGGCGGCATGGCGGGCATCAAACTCACCGACGGCGCCAAGGTGATCTCCTTCACCGCGGTCGACCCCGCGGTCGACGCGGTGGTGTTCACGGTCGCGGGCTCCCGCGGCACCCTGGACGACTCCGTCCAGACCACGGCCAAGCTCACCCCGTTCGACCAGTACCCGCGCAAGGGCCGCGCCACGGGTGGTGTGCGCTGCCAGCGGTTCCTGAAGGGCGAGGACTGCCTGTCGCTGGCCTGGGCCGGCGCGACGCCCGCTCGGGCCGCGCAGAAGAACGGCACACCGGTCGAGCTGCCGGACGTCGACCCGCGCCGCGACGGCTCGGGCGTGTCCCTGGCGAAGACGGTGGCCGTGGTGGCGGGCCCGGTGTAGTCCGCCGGCCCTCTCCTCCCGGAGGTCAGGGCCCCTGGCCACCGCGTCTCAGCGGTCGGGGTCCGTGTCGGGGTCCGTGTCGTCGGGGGCCTGTACGTAGCGGAGGACGCCCCACATGCTGTGCTCGTCGGCGTGTGGGGCGTCCTCGTTGCATGCCTCCAGCTCCTTGGCCAGAGCCGCCGCGTCGATGCCGGAGCCGATCAGGACGAGCCGGGTGAGGCGCTCCTCGGCGCGGGCCCAGGGTTCCGGGTAGAAGCGCAGGAACCGTCCGACGGCGTGGACGGCGTAACGGTTGGCGCTGTCCTGGACGCCGAAGTCGACGTACCCCTTGATGCGGTAGAGACCCTCCGGCCGGCTGTCGAGGAAGGCCATCAGCCTCCGCGGGTCGAGCGGCACCTCGGAGCTGAAGGAGACGGACTCGTAGGCGGAGTGCAGATGCCCGGTGTGACCGGGCGCCGCGCGCCCGTGGCCGTCCTGCCCCTCCTCCTGCTCCTGCCCGTGCTCGCCCTCGTCGTGCAGATCGTCGAAGGACAGCTGTCCGACGCGTTCCTCGCTGGGCCGGCAGTCGAACAGGAACTCCGGATCGATACGACCGTACGTGGCGGGGACGACGGCGGCGCGCCCGGCGAGTTCCCGGACGGTGCGGAGCACTCGTTCTCCGTCGGCGGCGCGGTCGACCTTGTTGACGACGACGAGGTCGGCGATGCCGAGGTGCCGGTCGATCTCGGGATGCCGTTCCCGGGTGGAGTCGAACTCGGCCGCGTCGACGACCTCGACGAGCCCCCCGTACACGATCCCCGGGTGCTCGCTGGCGAGCACCATCCGCACGAGTTCCTGGGGCTCGGCCAGTCCGCTCGCCTCGATGACGATGACGTCGACGCGCGCCGAGGGCTGGGCGAGCCGTGTCAGGTACTGGTCGAGCTCGCCGGCGTCGACGGCGCAGCAGAGGCACCCGTTGCCCAGTGAGACGGTCGAGTCGCCCAGCGCCCCGGCCACCGCCATGGCATCGATCTCGATCGCCCCGAAGTCGTTGACGACGGCCGCGATACGGCTGCCGCCGCTGCGGTGCAGGAGGTGGTTGAGCAGCGTGGTCTTTCCTGAGCCGAGGAACCCGGCGAGCACGACGACGGGAATCTGCCCGGGCACACCCGGCGCGTTCGGCGGACGCTCGGGACTGGACGGCTGGCTCAACGGGCGACCTCTTTCACACCGGTACGTGCACCGGCTCGCGGACCGGCTCCCGTACGAGCACGGCTCACACACCGGCACGCGTAGGGACAATCAATGCCGACCCAGCATACGAGTGGGGGGAAACGCCCCGAAGTGAACGATTGTTAGCGGCGCTCGCGGGGCACACGTTGGACATGGCGCCGGGATACACGACCCGCACTTCCCTCCGTGCGCCTCCTCTCCGCCTCCCTGCCGATCAGAGCCGCTCGGCAACACTGGGAGACGGCAAGCGCGCCGCCCACCGCTCGCCGGTCCGCTCCCTGTCGCCCCACCACCGACGACCGGCGCAAGGTCGCCTGATTCGGGGGTTGACATGACCACACAGAGGACCGGCATACGGGGCTTGCGTGCCGTCGCCGCAGCGGGGATGGGTGTGGTGACGGGGGTCGCCACCACGCTGGCCGCGCAGCGGCACGCGCTCGACGCGCTGCGCCTGCGCATCGAGTACCTGGAGCAGCAGGCACAGACCCAGCACGACACCAATCGCGCCCTCCAGCAGCGCCTGCACTGGGAACTGCTGAGCAAGGCCATGGACGACCCCGAACTGGCGGAGGTGCTGGACACCTACGACGAGCCCTTCTCGACGAAGAAGCAGCGTCAGTTCCTCTTCGCCAACGCCCTCTACACCAATGCCCTCTGCTACTACCGGATCGGCAACATCAGCCGGGAAGAGTTCTTCGGCTTTGTCCGCGGCATCCTGCAGAATCGCATCTTCCGCGAGTACTGGTACGCCACCCGGCCGCACCGCGCGACCCTCATCGACTCGTCCGAGGAGGCCGAGCTGGGGCGCATGGTCGACGACCTGCTGCGTCAACTCGAAGAGACCGACATAGACGAGTGGTGGGTCGTGGGGGAGCCTCCCACGACCTAGTGCGACCCACGGCGCGCCGTGGATTCCTTCCGCGCGCCGGGGAATCACACCACCGTGCCAGGGGATCACACCGTCGGGCGATAACGAACTCGTAAATTGAGCCGTTGCTGCTGTTGCCAACAGGGTTGACTGCTCGCGATCGCGAAAGGGTCACCCCCACCGAACAGTCGCTCCATGCCGCCGGTCGTCGAGGTAGCAGCCCCACAGGGTCGCATCGCGCCGCGCAGCCACAGCGCGCAGGCCAAAGCCTTGAGACCAAGGGGAACTTGAACAGTGAGTCAGATCAACCGTCGGCTGGGTGCTCCTCCGAGACTTCGAGGGAGCGTATCCGGGCAGAATTGCCCGGATATTTTCGAGTTGACCGACGGGAACTTCGCGGTAATCGGCACGGATGCCACAGAAGCTCTGGACGCCCTGCTCCCCGCCGACGCAACCCGCGGCGAGGACGGACGGATTGTGCTGCTCACCCGCGAAACCCTGATTTACGCCAAGGCCGACATCCCCGTGGCCTCGACAGACTTTGACACGTCCCGCGTGCTACCCGGCGCAGCCCCCTCGGGGGTAGCCATCACCAGGCCTGCGCCACAACCCGCATCCAGGGAAGGTCGACAACAGGTGAAAATCGAACGACGTCTCGGCGTGCCGCCTCAGAAGCGAGGCAGTCTGACGGGGCAAACCTGCCCTGACATCTTCGAACTGAGCGACGGTCGCTTCGCCGTCATCGGCACCGAGGCCACGGCGGAGCTCGACCACGAGCTGCCCGCCGACGCCTCTCGTGCGGACTACGAACGCATCGTCATCATCAGCCGTGAAACGTTGGTGCGCGCCAAGGCCGACATCCCGGACGCCTGACGACACCGCGCTCTCGCGCCCTGATGTGAATTTCCGGGCTCGGCACCAGACTTGGGTGCCGAGCCCTTTCTGATTCCTCCGGCCGGCGAGCCCGCGGCCGACCCGGGCTCAGGCCATCTGCGGCACGGCGGCCGGCGCCCCCGGCCCCACATACCGTGCCGCCGGGCGGATGATCTTCGAGTCCTCCGACTGTTCCAGGATGTTGGCGCTCCAGCCGACGACGCGGGCGGCGGCGAAGGTCGGGGTGAACATCTCCCGGGGCAGGCCGCAGAGTTCCATGACCACGCCCGCGTAGAACTCCACGTTCGTGTGCAGTTCCCGGCCCGGCTTGAGCTCGGCGAGGATCGCTTCCACCTGGCGTTCGACCTCGACGGCGAAGTCGACCAGCGGGCCGCCGAAGGACTGCGCGATGCCCCGGAGCATGCGCGAGCGGGGATCCTCCGTGCGGTAGACCGGGTGCCCGAATCCCATGATGCGATCGCCGGCCAGGACGCGTTCACGGATCCACGGGTCGATGCGCTCCGGGGTACCGATCGCGTCGAGGGTGTCCAGGGCCCGGCTGGGAGCACCGCCGTGGAGGGGTCCGGACAGGGCGCCGACCGCTCCCACGAGGCACGCCGCCACGTCCGCTCCCGTGGACGCGATCACGCGCGCCGTGAAGGTTGATGCATTGAAGCCGTGGTCAATGGTTGAGATGAGATATTGCTCGACTGCACGGGCCCGCCGGGCATCGGGTTCGGAGCCCGTCAACATGTACAGATAGTTGGCGGCGTACCCGAGGTCCTCACGCGGCTCCACCGGGTCCAGGCCCTGGCCGAGGCGGTACAGCGCGGTGAGCAGTGTCGGGACGGCCGCGGTGACCGTGAGCGTGTCCGCGAGGCGCCGCTCGGCATCGATGTCGTACACGGGCCGGAATCCGGCTGCGGCACCGAGGAGCGACAGTGCCGTACGCAGCCCGGCGAGCGGCCCCGAGAGGCGCGTCGCCGCCGCGATCGCGGGCAGTGCGGTGCGCACCTCGTCCGGCAGCCGGCGCAGCCGCGCCGTCCGCGCGGTGAACGCCGCGCGCTCTGCCGCGTCGGGCAGTCCGCCGTGGACGAGCAGATGCCAGACGTCCTCGAAGCCGCGGGTCTGCGCGAGTTCGACGGCCGAGTACTGGCGGTAGTGGTAGAAGCCCTCCAGCCCCCTGACGTCACCCAGTCGGGTGTCGGTGACGACGACGCCCGCGAGTCCTCGCGGTACGTCGACGGAGGTGGCGGACGCGGCCCGGTTGATCGGCATGTTTCCTCCCTGGACTTGACTCGACTTTCCATGCTTGACTCAATCACTGTCAATATTGATTCGATCAATATGCCGATCCATGGATACGGTGGCGCCATGAGGGATCAGGAAGCGGCAACGTCCGGGCACGAGGGCCGACGGCTCAGCACCAAGGAGACCGCCGAGCTGCTGGGCGTGAAACCCGAGACCGTGTACGCCTATGTGAGCCGCGGCCAGCTGAGCAGCCGGCGCGAACCGGCCGGCCGTGGCAGCACCTTCGACGCCAAGGAGGTGGAGGCGCTCGCACGCCGCAACAGGCGTGACACCGGGGTGAGTTCGAGCACGGGTGACGAGTTGTCCGTGCGTACCCGCATCACCCTCATCGACAAGGACCGGTACTACTTCCGCGGGGTCGACGCGACGGAGCTGGCCGCGGCGTACTCCTACGAGGAGATCACCGAGTGGCTCTGGACGGGACAGCTGCGCCCGGGCGTCACGTTCACCGCCCCTGAGGCGTCCGTCGCCGTCGCGCGCCGCGCCGTGGACGCGCTGCCCGAGCACAGTGGCCCGACCGACCGGCTGCGCGTGGCGGCGATCGCCGCGGCCGCCGCCGATCCACTGCGCTTCGACCTCACCGAGAACGCCGTCCTGGGCACCGGGCGGACCCTGATCCCCACGCTCGTGGCGGCCCTTCCGCCCCTGCGTCACGACCACCGCGACGACGGCCCGCTCGCCCACCGCCTGTGGGGACGGCTGACCGGACGCACACCGGACGACGCGTCACTTCGGGTGTTGGACACGGCACTTGGCCTGCTCGTGGACCACGACCTCGCCGCCTCGACACTGGCGGTCCGGGTCGCCGCCTCGGCCCGCGCCCACGCGTACGCCGCGGTGTCGGCGGGCCTCGGCGCACTCGAAGGCCCCCTTCACGGCGCGGCCAGCAGGCTCGCCCACCGGATGCTCCTCGACGTCCTGGACCGCGGCACGGCCGCCCCCGTCGTCGCCGACGAACTGCGCGCCGGCCGCCGTGTCCCCGGGCTCGGTCACCGGCTCTACCCCGGCGAGGACCCCCGCGCGCGTGCCCTGTTCGCCCTGCTGGAGGACGTCCCCGCCGCCGGACCCGCGCTGGCGGCGGCCCAGGACGTCGTGACGACGACCGCCCGTCACGCGCCCCTGCACGCCAATGTCGACCTGGCACTGGCTGTCCTCACCGTCTCGTCCGGGATGTCGGCCTCCGCAGGGGAGACGGTCTTCGCCGTCGCCCGTACGGCGGGCTGGATCGCCCACACCCTGGAGGAGTACGCGGAGCGCCCCCTGCGCATGCGGCCGAGCGGCCGGTACGTGGGGGAACGCCCTCCGCAGCCACTCCCTCGCTAGCGACGGGCTCCCGTTCCGAGCCGCGCACGCTCTCGCATGCGCCTGGACCACCCCAAGTGCGCCCCCATCGGAGGGGCCGGAAGTCGCCCCGGCTCAAGTCAGGTTAGGCTCACCTCTGTGAGTATGTGCACGACCGCGTCGCGGCACCTCGACGAGCCCCTTGCGGGGACTGCGGCCACCGCGAGGACATGGCTGCTGATCGAGCAGCCCGGCCCCTGGGGTGCGAAGGCTCTCACTTCGAGCCACCTGGACCCCACGATCGGTCGTGCCCTCGAAGCGGCGGCGAAAGGCACGGGCGTGCGGATCGCGCTGATCCGCCGCCCAGGACGGCACGCCGACTGCGGGACGCTCGCGGAGCGCCAGGTGTACGCGGCGCACACCGCTCCCGGAAACGTGTGGCTGCACAGCGCCGTGACGACCGATCCCGAGCACCTGCTCGACCTCGACTTCGCCGCACTCGGCATGGGCGACAGCCACACCTTCGACAGCGTTCTCCAGGGCGCGCCGCACACGGGCGACCCGCTCGCACTCGTCTGCACCAACGGCAAGCGCGACCGCTGCTGCGCTCTGCTGGGACGCCCCCTCGCCGCCGAACTCGCCATGTCCGGCGCGGCGGGCGTCTGGGAGGTCACCCATCTGGGCGGACACCGCTTCTCGCCGACGGTGCTCGTGCTGCCGTACGGATACGCGTACGGCCGCGCCGAGGCGCACGCCGTCAAGGAGATCGTCCAGGGCGCCCGGGAGGGCCGGATCGTCACCGAGGGCTGCCGCGGGAACTCCGCGTGGGAGCGGCCGGGCCAGGCGGCCGAGCTGGCCGTGCGCACGGCCGTGGGCGAGCACGCGGCCGAGGCCCTGACCGTGGTCCGGACGGAAGGCGCCGCTCCCCGCTGGGAGGTCACCGTCGCGCACACGGACGGCCGTCTGTGGCGCGTGTTCGTCGCCCAGGGCGCCGCGCTGCCGCCGCGCCCGGAGAGCTGCGGTTCGGTGCTGGGCTCGCCCGCACGGATGGACGTCGTGGCGGTGCGGGCGATGGGGCGGGCGACCGTCGCCGTGGCCTGCTGACGCCGGGCCGGCGCACTCGCCGGCGCTCGCCGGACTCGTACCGGGGCACCGTGCCCCGGTCCCCACGACTCCCCCACCGGACGATCAAGAGATCCGTGCCACACTCCCTTCGGCCGGGTGCGCCCGCCCCCGTACCGTCATAGCCATGAGCCCCACTCCCCCCGCACGACGACTGCGCCTCGGTCTGCCGCGGCGGGTGTTCTCGCAGGTGCTGCTGATGCAGGTGGCGATCGCCGCGGGAGTCGCCGTCCTCGCCACCGGGCTGTTCCTCGCACCGCTCAGCGCGCAGCTCGACGACCAGGCGATGCGCCGCGCGCTGGCGATCGCGCAGACCACGGCGGCACAGCCGCAGATCGCCGACGATCTGCGCACGACACGGCCGTCCGCGACCGGCCCGGTGCAGACCGAGGCGGAACGGATCCGGACGGCCAGCGGGGCCGAGTACATCGTGGTGATGGACATGCAGGGCATCCGGTGGTCGCACACCGATCCCTCGGAGATCGGCCGGAAGGTCTCCACGGACCCCCGCCAGGCGCTGCGCGGCGAGGACGTCATGGAGATCGACACGGGCACCCTGGGCCGCTCCGCGCGGGGCAAGGTCCCGCTGCGCGACGCCGACGGGAAGATCATCGGTGCGGTGTCGGTCGGCATCAAGTACGACAGCGTGCGCGCACGGCTGATCGACGCGATCCCGGGCCTGTTCGCGTACGCCGGCGGGGCGATGGCCGTAGGCGCGCTGGCGGCCTATCTGATCTCCCGGCGGGTGCAGCGGCAGACCCGTGATCTGGCCTTCTCCGACATCTCGGCACTGCTCGCGGAGCGCGAGGCGATGCTGCACGGCATCAGGGAGGGAGTGGTCGCGCTCGACGGCGCCGGCCGCGTACGTCTCCTCAACGACGAGGCGCAGCGCCTGCTGGGCCTCGGCTCGGAGGCCATCGGACAGTCGCTGGACGACGCGCTCGGTCCGGGACGCACGACCGACGTGCTCGCCGGACGCGTGACCGGGACGGATCTGCTCACCGTCCGCGGCCAGCGCGTCCTGATCGCCAACCGGATGCCCACCGACGACGGCGGGGCCGTCGCCACCCTGCGCGACCGTACGGAGCTGGAGCAGCTCGGCCGGGAACTCGACTCCACACGCGGCCTGATCGACGCCCTGCGCGCCCAGGACCACGAGCACGCCAACCGGATGCACACGCTCCTCGGACTGCTCGAACTGGAGATGTACGACGACGCCGTCGACTTCGTCGGAGAGGTCGTCGGCGACCACAAGGTGACCGCGGAACAGGTCACCGAGAAGGTCCACGACCCGCTGCTCGCGGCCCTGCTGGTGGGCAAGGCGACCGTGGCCGCCGAGCGGGGCGTGGCCCTGTGGATCTCGGACAGGACACTGCTGCCGGACCGCCTCGTCGACCCCAGGGGACTGGTCACCGTCGTGGGGAACCTCGTCGACAACGCGCTCGACGCCGTCGCGGGCAAGCCCCACGCGCGCGTGGAGGTGGAACTGCGTGCCGAGGGCCGCACCGCCGTGCTCCGCGTGCGGGACACCGGGCCCGGGATCCCGCAGGAACAGCGGGAACTGGTCTTCACGGACGGATGGACCACCAAGAAGCCCCCGGCGCACGGGAAGCGCGGCATCGGGCTCTCCCTGGTACGACGGCTGGCCGAGCGGCAGGGCGGCAGCGCGCGGGTCGCCGAGGCGGACGGCGGGGGCGCGGAGTTCACGGTGGTACTGCCGGAGGCTCTGACCGAACCCCTGCCGGACGAGGCGGCCGGGCGGGAGGACGGCCCCGTCCCCGCGCTGGGACCGCGTCTCGTACGGCAGACCCCGTCCCCCGAGGCCGCAGGCCCGCGAGCCACCACCGCCCCGGACGCCGAGGAGCAGTCGCGGTGATCGAGGTACTGGTCGTGGACGACGACACCCGGGTCGCTCGGGTCAACGCCGCCTACGTCGGGAAGGTGCCCGGCTTCCATGTCGCGGGCGAGGCGCACAGCGCGGCGGAGGCACTGAGCCGGATGGAGGCGCTGCCCCGGGTGGACCTGGTCCTCATGGACCACTACCTGCCGGACGACACGGGTCTCGCCGTGGTCCAGGAGATGCGCCGCCGCGGCCACCAGACCGACGTGATCATGGTGACCGCGGCCCGGGACATCTCGACCGTGCAGGCCGCGATGCGGCAGGGCGCGCTCCAGTACCTGGTCAAGCCGTTCGCCTTCGCGGGGCTGCGGGCCAAGCTGGAGGCCTACGCCGCCCTGCGGCGCACCCTGGACGGCGGCGGTGAGGCCGAGCAGCCCGAGGTGGACCGGATCTTCGGCGCGCTGTCCGCGGGCGCGGAGCCGGATCTGCCCAAGGGGCACTCCCCCTCGACCGCGGAGCTGGTGCGCCGCGCGCTGGTGAACGCGGAGGGGCCCCTGTCGGCCCAGGAGGTCGCCGACGAGACCGGGCTGAGCCGGCAGACCGCGCAGCGCTATCTGAAGCTCCTGGAGCGCACCGGGCGGGCCAGGCTGACCCTCAAGTACGGCGACGCGGGCCGCCCGGAGCATCGCTACGTCTGGGCGACCCGCGTCTGAGCTGCGTGCGTCGGCGGGTCAGCCCGCGGCCTTCTTCACGAACTCGGTGGTGTACGTCTTGCTCAGGTCGACATCGGCGTTCTTGATGTTGGGGTTGAACGCCTTGAGGACCTTCTCGACGGTCTCGGGACCGTTCTCGGGCATCACGCCGTCCTTGGTGAACATCGGCAGCGTGCTCTGGATCGCGCCCGCGTACAGCGTCTTGTTGCCCTGCGAGTAGTCGGCGGGCATCTTGTCGGCGATGTCCGCGGCGCTGTGCGTGGACATCCACTCGAGGGTCTTCACGAAGGCGTTGGCCAGCTTCTGGACCGTGTCCTTGTGGCTGTTCACCCAGTCCGTCTGCATGTACAGACTGGACGAGGGGTACGGTCCGCCGAGCGCCTCCTGGGAGCCCTTCGGCGTCCGCATATCGACGAGCACCTTGCCGAGGTTCTTCTCCATGACCGTGGCGACGGTGGGGTCGGTCGTCATGCCGCCGTCGATGGCGCCCTTCTCGAGGGCGGAGATGAACGTGGGGCCGGCGCCGACAGCGACGGGCGTGAACTCGCTGACCTGCACACCGTTCTTGACCGCGAGGTACTTGGTGAGGAAGTCCGTCGAGGAGCCCAGACCGGTGATGCCGAGCTTCCTGCCCTTGAAGTCCTTGGGCGAAGTGATGTCGTCCTTGCGCTTGTTGGAGACGATCTCCACCTCGCCGGGCGCGTGCGAGAACTGCACGACGGACTCCACGGACTTGCCCTTGGTCTGCAGGTCCAGGGTGTGGTCGTAGAAGCCGACGGCTCCCTGCACCTGACCGGAGACGAGGGCGGTCTCGGCCTGGACACCGGCGGGCTCGCTCAGGAGTTGGACATCCAAACCCTCCTCCTTGAAGTAGCCGAGCCGCTGCGTGAGCATCGCCGGCAGGTAGATGACCTTGTCCAGTCCACCGACCATGATCTTGACGTGCTCACCGCCGCCACCTCCGTTGTCGCCGGAGTCGGCCGTCGTGCTTGCCGCGTCGTTGGCGCAGGCAGTGAGCGAGGTGAGAGCGAGCAGACCGGCGGCTGCCAGGGCGGAGTATCTGGCGGTCTTGCGCATGGTGGTTCACGTCCTTGTGAGAGAAGAGCGGGTGCGGTGCGCGGGTGCGACGGGTTCAGCGGTCGGAGTCCGACGGCTTCCAGCGGAAGATGCGGCGCTCGGCGAAGGTGAGCAGTCCCTCGGCCAGCAGGGCGACGACGGCGAGGATGACCATCGCGGCATAGACACCGGCCGCGTTGAAGGTGCCCTGCGACTGCGCGACGAGCAGGCCGATGCCCTTGGTCGCGCCGATGTACTCGCCGACGATCGCGCCGATGAGCGCGAAACCGAAACTGACGTGCAGGCTGGTGAAGATCCACGAGGTGGCGGACGGGATGACGACCTGGAGCGTCACCCTGCGGTCACTGGCCCCGAGAATGCGGGCGTTGGCCACCAGGTTGCGGTCGACCTCCCGCGCGCCCTGGAAGGCGTTGAAGAAGACCGGGAAGAAGACGAGGACCACGGCCGACGCCACCTTGGAGGCCGGCCCGAGTCCGAACCAGATGACGAAGATGGGTGCGAGGACGATCCTGGGTATGGAGTTGAGCACCTTGATGTAGGGCCCCAGGACGTCGGCGAGGAACGTGATCCGGCCCAGCGCGATGCCGAAGACGACACCGGCGACCACACCGATGATCCAGCCGAGCAACGCCTCGTGGAGCGTGAACCAGATCTGTTCGCCGAGCGAGCCGAGCGCCGTGCCATGGGTCGTCCACGTGTAGATCTGGTCCCAGATCTTCGACGGCATCGAGAAGTTGAACGGATCGATGACCTTGGCCCGGGAGAGTCCCTCCCACAGGCCGAGCACGGCGACCAGGAGCAGCGCGCGGGCGGCGGACACGACGATCTTGCGGCGGCGAGCGGCCCGCGCGCGGGAATGCGTACGGTTCTGCTTGGCGGGCGCGGCGTCCTTCGGGGCGACGACCGTCTCGGGCAGGGTGTCAGGCGACATGGGCCGCGCCCCTCTCCCGGGTGATGCGGACCTCTTCGCCGAGCGACTCCCAGATCTCGCGGTAGATCTCGATGAACCGCGGTTCCAGGCGCACCGACTCGACCTTGCGCGGGCGCGGCAGGTCGATGTCGAAGACGTGCTTCACGGTCGCGGGACCCGCGGTCATGACGACGACCTTGTCCGCGAGCGCGATGGACTCCTCCAGGTCGTGGGTGACGAAGACGACCGAGGCGCCGGTGCCCTCCCAGAGTTCCAGCAGTTCGTCCGACATCAGCGCCCTGGTCTGCACGTCGAGCGCCGAGAAGGGCTCGTCCATCAGCAGGATCTCGGGGTCGTTGACGAAGGTGGCGGCGAGGGCGACGCGCTTGCGCTGACCGCCGGAGAGCTGGTGGGGATAGCGGTCCTCGAAGGCCGCGAGCCCGACGCGGGCCAGCCACTCACGAGCCCGCTGCTTCGCCTCCGACTTGGGCACGCCACGGAAGCGGGGGCCGGCCATCACGTTCGACAGGACCGTGCGCCAGGGGAAGGTGGCGTCCTGCTGGAAGACGAAACCGACCTTGTCGCCGACGCCCGCGACGGGCTCCCCGGCGACCAGGACCTCGCCCTCGGTGGGCTCTTCGAGTCCGCTGACCAAGGTCAGCGTGGTGGACTTCCCACAGCCGGTGGGGCCGACGACGGCGACGAACTCGCCCCGGCCGACCGTGAGGTCCAGCTCCCTGACCGCCGTGTGCAAACCCCCCGACGGCGTCTTGAAGATCTTGCTCGCGCCCCGCAGCTCGATGGCGGGGCTGATGTCTGTGCTCATGGCCCGGGACCGTAGGTGTGGCGGGGGCCACAGCATCAGTCTTCTGGGCGCAAGGCCTTCTTCTGCTTGCAAGAGTCTGTTGTGCTCATTTTGCTCGCGCTACAACAGCGGAGCCGAAACACGGGCTCGACGCCCGCCAGGCCTTGAGGGAAAGAGGCCCGATGATTGACGTCCTGGTCGTCGACGACGACTTCCGCGTCGCCGAGATCAACGCGAAGTACGTGGGGAAGGTTCCCGGTTTCCGGGTGACCGCCCGCGCGCACAGCGCTGCCCAGGCGCTGGCCGCGGTCGAACGCGCGCCCGTCGACCTGGTGCTGCTGGACCACTACCTGCCCGACGAGACGGGCCTGGAACTGGTCCACCGGATGCGCGAACGCGGCCACGGCACCGACGTCATCATGATCACCGCGGCCAGCGACGTGGTGACCGTGCAGGCCGCTATGCGTCTCGGCGCCCTGCACTATCTCGTCAAGCCGTTCACGTTCGCCGCCCTGCGCGCCCGCCTCGACTCGTACGCCGCCCTGCGCCGCACCGTGGACCGGGTGGGCGGCCACGGTGTGGCGGGCCAGGAGCAGGTCGACCGGATCTTCGGCGCCCTGCGCACCACGCCCGTGCCGTCGTCACCGGGGCTGCCCAGCGGTCACTCCGAGCCGACCACCGACCTCATCTGCGACGTCCTGCACCGAGCGGACCATCCTCTGTCGGCTCACGAGGTGGCCGCCGAGACCGGCCTCAGCCGCTCCACGGCACAGCGTTATCTGCGCCACCTCGAACAGGCCGGACGCCTGAGCCTGTCGCTCAAGTACGGCGACACGGGCAGGCCGGAGCACCGGTACGCGTGGGTGGCGCCCTAGATCCCCCACGCGGGCCGGAACCGCCCGGCGGACGGAACTGCCGGGCGCACCCGGCGGAAGGGGCTGGCGGACACACCCGTCCGTCGGATGTGACGCGCGAGCGCGTCGGCCGACGAGACGGGCGGATGAGTCGGCCGGCGCGTCGCACGGACGCACCGGCTGAAGGGGCACGCGGACGCACCGGCGGACGGGGCCGGCGGACGCACCGGTCGAGGGGCAGGCGGACGGGGGCTGGTGGACGCACCGGCCGACCCCGGCAGCAGCCGCCCTGGCCCCGAGGAGCCGGCGGGCACCGTCCCTGTTCGACGCCGAGCGGCGGCTACGCCCCCGCCGACGCCCTCAGACGGCCCCGGCGCCGGTGAGTGCCCGCACCTCGGTCTCCGCGTGCTTGGCCTCGTCCGGTTCCTCCGCCGACGTGACCGTGCCGAGCCAGCCCGCGAGGAATCCCAAGGGGATCGACACGAGGCCCGGGTTCTGCAGCGGGAAGTACTGGAAGTCCACGGCCGGGAACAGCGATTCGGGACTCCCCGACACCACGGGCGACAGCACGACGAGCACCAGCGCGGGCACCAAGCCGCCGTAGACGGCCCAGACCGCGCCGCGCGTGGTGAACGACCGCCAGAACAGCGAGTACAGCAGCACCGGCAGGTTCGCGGACGCCGCGACCGCGAAGGCGAGGCCCACCAGGAAGGCCACATTGAGGTCACGGGCGAGCAGCCCCAGCGCGATCGCCACCACGCCGACGCCGACGGCAGCCGCCCGCGCCACGGCCACCTCGCTGCGCGGCTTCGCGTGCCGACGCCGCAAGGACGCGTACAGGTCGTGGGCCACGGACGCCGAGGAGGCGAGGGTGATGCCCGCGACGACCGCCAGGATGGTCGCGAAGGCGATGGCGGCGACCACCGCGAAAAGAACCGTTCCACCCGTCGAGTTGGCGCCGCCGCCCAGGTCTAGCGCGAGGAGCGGGACCGCTGTGTTCCCCGCCGCGTTGGACGCGCGCACCGTCTCCGGACCCACGAGCGCCGCCGCCCCGAAGCCCAGCACGATCGTCATCAGGTAGAAGCCACCGATGAGCCCGATCGACCAGACCACCGAACGCCGCGCCGCCCGGGCCGTCGGCACTGTGTAGAACCGCGCCAGGATGTGCGGCAGCCCGGCCGTGCCGAGGACCAGCGCGAGCCCCAGGCTGATGAAGTCAAAGCGCGCGGTCCAGTCACCGCCGTACTTCAGCCCGGGCGCGAGGAACGCCATGCCGTGCCCGCTGCGATCCGCCGCCGAACGCAGCAACTCGTTCACATTCCCGTGGAACCGCACCAGGACGAGCGCCGTCAGCGCGACGGCTCCCCCGAGCAACAGCACGGCCTTGACGATCTGAATCCATGTGGTGGCCCGCATGCCGCCCAGCGACACATAGATCACCATGAGCGCGCCGACGCCGATCACCGTCCAGTTCCGCGCGGCGTCGCTCGTGCCTCCCAGCAACAGCGCGACCAGGCTGCCCGCTCCCACCATCTGTGCCACGAGGTAGAGCACGGACACGGTCACCGAGGACGTGCCCGCCGCGATCCGTACCGGCCTCTCGCTCATCCGGGCCGCGACGACGTCGGCGAGCGTGAAACGCCCGCAGTTGCGCACCAACTCGGCGACCAGGAACAGCACGACGAGCCAGGCGACGAAGAACCCCACGACGTACAGCAGGCCGTCATAGCCGTAGAGCGAGATCAACCCCGTGACACCCAGGAAGGACGCCGCCGACATGTAATCACCTGAAATGGCAAAACCATTCTCCATCGGCGAGAACAACCGCCCGCCGACGTAGAACTCCTCCTCCGAACCGTGCCGGTTGCGGCTCACCCACGTCGTGATCGCAAGCGTCACCGCCACGAACGCGCTGAACAGCAGCAGCGCCAGCGTCTGATGGTTGCCGGTCACCGCTCACCGCCTCTGACGTGCCGTGTCAGTTCCTGTGTGTCCCAGCGCAGATCCAGCGCTGCCCGGTCCCGGCGCAGCCGCGCGTGGCGCGCGTACGCCCATGCGAGCAGGAACGTCGTGAGGAACTGTCCGAGTCCCGCGAGCAACGCCACGTTCACCGCGCCGGCGACGGGCCGCGCCATGAACCCCGGCGCTGTCGTCGCCGTCACCACATAGCCCACGTACCAGGAGAAGAAGACGGCAACGGCCGGGATCACGAACCTCCGGTACCGGCTGCGCACTTCCTGGAACGCAGCGCTGCGCTGCACCTCCAGATAGACGTCGGCCGCTCCGCCCGCCCGCGGTTCGTACTGCGCGCGCGCCGCCGGCACCGCGGGTGCCGGCGCTCCCGTGCCGTCCAACTCACCCCAGCCGGAGGCGAGCGCGTCGTACCAGGGGTCGTCGAACCGGACCTCTCCGGTATCGCCGCCGTCGTGCTTCTCCACCGATCTCTCCTTGTCCGCGGGCCGATGTCGCCGCGTGCCCAAGGATGGGCAGATCGGGAAGATCCCGGACTCTTCTCTCCGTGCTCTTCACCCCATCAGGTGACTCAGTCCACCGGTGGCCGGACGAGCCCCTTCCCGAAGGCGTAACGCACCGCCTGAGCGCGGTCCTTCAGCCCCGTCTTCGCGAACAGGTTGTTGATGTGGGTCTTCACGGTGGCCGTGGACACATGCAGCTTGCGGGCGATCTCCTGGTTGGTGAGCCCCTCGGCGATCAGCAGCAGCACCTCGGTCTCGCGCGCGGTCAGCCCGTCCGGCCCCTCCGTCGGCGGCAACGGCTCCGCTGGCGGCTCCGACAGCCGCTCCAGGAGCCGCCGTTGAATGCTCGGCGAGAGCCCCGCGTCCCCCGACAGCACGCTCTCCACCGCCCGTACGATCTCGTCCCCGCCCGCGTCCTTGGTGAGATAGCCGCGCGCTCCCGCTCTCAACGCGGGAAACAACGACTCGTCGTCTGCGTACGTCGTGAGGATGACCACCTGAGTGCCCGGGTACTCGGTCCGGATGCGGCGGGTGGCCTCCACACCGTCGCAGCGGGGCATGCGCAGGTCCATCAGCACCACGTCCGGGGCCAGTTCGGCGACCAGTGCCACGGCTTCGTACCCGTCGCCCGCCGCTCCGACGACCTCGACCCCGGGCAACAGTCCCAGCAGCATCACAATGCCCTCGCGCACCACCGTCTGGTCGTCCGCCACCACGACCCGCGCCGGCCGCCTGCCCGTCTCCTCCGTCTCCGTCATACGGGCACCCTCAGCGTCACCACGAATCCCTCCTCCTCCGGCCCGGCCTCCAACGAGCCGCCCAGCAACTCGGCACGCTCCCGCATGCCCAGCAGACCGTACCCGGCTCCCGAGCCGCTGAGATCGCCCGGCGGGCCTCCCGAATCCCTTACGCCCAGCGTCACTTCGCTCTCGCCGTAGTCGAGATGCATGTGGACCTTTGCGCCCCGGGCGTGCTTGCGCACGTTCGTCAGGGCCTCCTGCGCGACCCTGCGCACGGCCTGCGAGGTCTCGGCGGACAACGGCTGCCGTTCGCCCGTCACGGTGACGTCCGCTCCGTCCGCCGTGGCGACGAGTTCACTCAGGAAGTCCTCCAGGGGGGACATCTCACCTCGCAGAGCGGAGAGCGCCTGCCTGGTCTCCGCGAGCCCCTCGCGGGCCATCCCTCGTGCCGCCACGACACGTTCGAGGATCGCGTCCCGATCGGCGCCCCGCTCGATCAGCAGGCGGGCCGCTTCCAGATGCACGAGTTGCGCCGACAGACTGTGGGCGAGCACGTCGTGGATCTCCCGCGCGATCCTCGTCCGCTCGGCCAGTGCCGCCGACTCCGCCTCGGCCGCACGTGCCGCGCGTTCCTGCGCCAGCAGTCGCTGTGCGCTCCCTCGTGCCTCCGCGTCCAGGCGCAGCACATACCCGGCGAGGGCGAGTCCCGCCGTGGTGGCCGCGGTGGTCAGCCACACGTCGTCGTTGACCGCCGCGTACGCGCTCAGCGCCACGGAGGTGACAGGCAGTGCCGCCGCGAGGGGCAGCCGCTCGATGGCGCTGACGGCGCACCCGCACCACAGCACGAGGGCCGGCACTCGGAAGCCCACGCCATGCCCCACCGTCGCAATGGCCAGCAGCAGGGTCAGCAGCCCCAGGGAGGGCAACAGGCGGTGTTCGAGCGTGGTCCGCCAGAAGGCCCACAGCAGGAACACGCACACCATGATCCCTGCGATGCCCGCGGCGATCTCCCATCCGTTCAGGCCCGCTTTCGTGAAGGTCGTCGCGATGAGGACGCCCAGGGCAACGATCCTGGAGACCCATCCGAGCACGCGCCTCGGCCTGGACACCCCGAGCTGCTGGAGCGCCTCGCGGGACGGCCACCGAGTCCAGGCGTTCTCGCTCACACGCGCTCCTTCCACGAGGCGGGCACGCCGTCACCGTACGCCGGGGTCTGCGCCTGCGTCGGGTGCGGGAGCCGGGTCCTCCAGGCCAGGAACCCGGCGCGGACCAGCAGAGTGGCGGCGAGGCCCAGCAGCAGCGCCGAGGACTCCTGATGCACGCCGAACAGCACGCCGGTCCCGAAGAGGCCGGCACGCAAAGCGATGCCCCCGATCCAGACGGCCACGCTGGCCTTGGTGCTCCGGCTCCACACCGAGCCGTCCGGCTCCGTCCATATGCGCGTCGTCCACGCCCAGCCGGCCCCGGTCGCCAGGGCCACGAGCAGCTCCGCCCCCAGCAGCACGATCGCCCCCGCTCGATGGTGCGGGTCGATCAGCCCGGGATTCCGCAGCGCCATGACCGCGAGGACGACGGGCACGATCCACCAGCGCTTGTCGTCGCTGATCCTGCGAGTGCGGAACTGGCGGCCGATCACCAGTGCGGCAACGGCGCAGATCAGCAGAGCATCGACGAGCCCGGACATCGCGGCCTCCGTGGGCGAGGGGGAGCGACAGCGGGTGCTGTCGACGCCTTCGACGCTACGGAAATCTGCAGGTCAGCAGATCAGAGCCGGGGTGGATCCCGGGTGGATCTCCCACCATCCCTTCCCTCCACCCACGGGTGGAGCCCCCGCCCCCGACGCGGACCCGCGACAAACGCCCCTCGCCCCCTCCGCCCCTACCCAGCCCAAACCCCTGGGGGCTCCGCCCCCAGACCCCCATTCGGCCTGAACAGCCTCGTCCTCAATCGCCGGACGGGCTGAGGCACTGCCCCCAGCCCCGACACCGACGACCCCGGGGCCAGGGGAAATCGGCCTGGACGGCCTCGTCCTCAAACGCCGGACGGGCTGGAAGGTGGCTCTCTGCCCTCAAGCGGACGGGGGCGGAGCGAGGCGGAGCGAGGGCGAGTCGGAGCGGGACGGGACGGGACGGAGCGGCGCGAGACGGAGCGGAGCGAGAGCTACCGGAGGGTGGACCCCAGCCCCACTCGCACCCGCAGTCGCCCTCTCCCCGCAGGGGCCGTACCCCGGACGCACCCGCAGTCGCCCTCTCACAGAAGGGGCCGTGCCGGTGCATCAAATGCCCGTTGCGGACGGCAACACAAGCCCACCGCACTGACCCATCGGACCACACGACGGCTGCAACGGGCGGATCACCGGCACGGACCCGACCCACCCACCGGACAGACGGCGAAACCCACCCACCGGACAGACGGCGAGGCCAGGCCCACCGGACAGACCCGAAACGGCCACCGGACCAGAGGCGAGGCCAGGCCCACCGCACCGAAGGCGGCGAACCGGCCCGACAGCGAAGCCCAGCCCCGACCCCCTACGCGTCGATCCGCGACCGGTCCAACGTCGCCGCCGAGCTCGCGATGAACTCCTTGCGCGGCGCCACGTCGTTCCCCATCAGCAGGTCAAACACCTGCTCGGACGCTTCGAGGTCGGAGATGTTGATGCGCCGCAGGGTCCGGTGGCGCGGATCCATCGTCGTCTCGGCCAGCTGGTCGGCGTCCATCTCACCGAGACCCTTGTAGCGCTGGATCGAGTCCTTGTACCGCACGTTCTTGCGCTGGAGCTCCAGCAGCGTCTCCCGCAGCTCCCGGTCCGAGTACGTGTACAGGTACTTGTCCTGGCCCTTCTTGGGCTGGCTGAGCTCGATCCGGTGCAACGGCGGCACCGCCGCGAACACCCGCCCCGCCTCGACCATGGGCCGCATGTACCGCTGGAACAGCGTCAGCAGCAGAATCCGGATGTGCGCCCCGTCGACATCGGCGTCGACGAGCAGAATGATCTTCCCGTACCGCGCCGCGTCGATGTCGAAGGTCCGGCCCGACCCCGCCCCTATGACCTGGATGATCGCGCCGCACTCGGCGTTCTTCAGCATGTCCGTCACGGACGCCTTCTGAACGTTGAGGATCTTGCCGCGAATCGGCAGCAGCGCCTGGAACTCGGAGTTCCGCGCGAGCTTGGCGGTGCCGAGCGCGGAGTCACCCTCGACGATGAACAACTCACTGCGGTCCACGTCGTCGCTGCGGCAGTCGGCAAGCTTGGCGGGCAGCGACGACGACTCCAGAGCCGTCTTGCGGCGCTGCGCGTCCTTGTGCTGACGGGCGGCGATCCGCGTACGGGCGGCGGCGACGGCCTTCTCGAGGACGACCCGGGCCTGCGCGGCGGCGTCCCGCTTCGTGGAGGTCAGGAACGCCTTGAGTTCCTTGCTGACCACGTTCGTCACGATCCGGCGGGCCGCGGAGGTGCCGAGGACCTCCTTGGTCTGCCCTTCGAACTGCGGCTCGGCGAGACGCACGGTGACGACCGCGGTGAGCCCCTCCAGGGCGTCGTCCTTGACGATGTCGTCCTCGGCGACGCGCAGCAGCTTCTTGGCGCGCAGCACCTCGTTGACCGTCTTCACGACGGCCTGCTCGAAGCCGGCCACGTGCGTGCCGCCCTTGGGGGTGGCGATGATGTTCACGAACGACTTCAGAGTCGTGTCGTACCCCGTGCCCCAGCGCAGCGCGACATCGACGCCGAGCTCGCGCGTGACCTCGGTGGGCGTCATCTGGCCGTGCTCGTCGAGGACCGGGACGGTCTCCTTGAACGTGCCCTGGCCCGAGAAACGGAGGACGTCGCAGACCGGCTTGTCGGTGGCGAGGTACTCGCAGAATTCGCTGATGCCGCCGTCGAAGCGGAACGACTCCTCGCCCTTGCTGCCGCCCTCGCCGAGCCCGTACTCGTCACGGACGACGATGGTGAGGCCCGGCACCAGGAAGGCGGTCTGACGGGCGCGCTGGTGCAGGTTCTCGAGGGAGAGCTTGGCGTCCTTCAGGAAGATCTGGCGGTCGGCCCAGTAGCGCACGCGCGTGCCGGTGCGGGTCTTGGGGATGCGCTTGAGCTTGCGCAGTCCGCCGGTCGCGTCGAAGGCGGCTTCGGGCCCGTCCCCCTTGAACGTCCCGGGGGTACCCCGCCGGAAGCTCACCGCGTGGGTGTTGCCACCGCGGTCGACCTCGACGTCGAGGCGGGCGGAGAGTGCGTTCACCACGGAGGCGCCCACGCCGTGGAGGCCGCCGGAGGCCGCGTAGGAGCCACCGCCGAACTTGCCGCCGGCGTGCAGCTTGGTCATGACGACCTCGACACCGGAGAGGCCGGTCTTGGGCTCCACGTCGACGGGGATGCCGCGGCCGTTGTCCCGCACCTCGACGGAGCCGTCGTCGTGCAGGACGACGTCGATGTGGTCGCAGTAGCCCCCGAGGGCTTCGTCGACAGAATTGTCGATGATCTCCCAGAGGCAGTGCATCAGACCGCGACTGTCGGTCGATCCGATGTACATGCCCGGACGCTTGCGTACCGCTTCGAGCCCCTCAAGGACGAGCAGGTGCCGCGCGGTGTAGTTGGAACCGTCACGGTCTGCTCCGGTCAGCAGGGCTGTGGACGGCACGGACGTCTCGGCGGTCACGCGGTTCGCTCCTCGCTGAATTTCAGATGGGACCCATTTGGGTAAGGCCCCGGCTTCGGTCGCCGCTCAGAGGGTACCGAGGCCTGGTAGAGCCGATGTAACGCCACCCTCGCATGAACTCAGACTAGTCCAGAGTCGCATGCGTGTTCGATCCCTCGATTGAGTGAAGTACATATCACGTTCCCTTCCAGGCATGAACCATTTAGGCTCCGGGCACGTCCTCATGAACAACCGGCAACCCAGCCGGGAGGGCAGACCACCTGACAAACAGCGCGAACCCGTACGACATGAAGACTTGCGATACGGCTCATTCGCCGCCACCCGGCAGCAGACAGCCGCCCCGGAGAGAAATTTTCGAGGAAAAGCCACGAGCGGGAACGTTTTCGGCCTGGTTGGATGTTGACCCTGGTACGACAGCTCGTCGAGCTAGAGAAGAGGCGACGTGACTACTGTTCTGACCCCCGCGAGCCCACTGACGGCCGCTGACCGCTGCGACCGTTGCGGCGCCCAGGCATATCTGCGCGTCGTCCTCCTGAGCGGCGGAGAACTGCTCTTCTGCGCCCACCACGGTCGCAAGTTCGAGCCGGAACTCAAGAAGATCGCCGCCGAGATACAGGACGAGACGGAGCGGCTCACCACCGTTCCCGCAAGCTCCACCGAAGAAGAGCGCTGACACCTCGCGTCGACGACGAGTGAGTGCCGGCACAGGCCGGACGCCGGGCGGCCACCCCCTGGACACAGGGAGTGGCCGCCCGCACTCGTAGCGCGCCGTCCGCGGCGCTCAGCGGCTCTTGCCGAGCGCCCTGGCGACGTCCGCGACCCGCGTGTAGACGCCGGGGCTGCCAGGCTGCCCACAGCCGCTCCCCCAGGACACCAGGCCGATCAGCTTCCCCTGGGCGACCAGCGGCCCTCCGCTGTCCCCCTGGCAGGCGTCGTGGCCGCCCGCGGCCTCTCCGGCGCAGAGCATGGACGCCGACCGGTACGTGCCTTCCTCGCCGCCGGGGTAGGCCGCCTCACAGGCGCTGTCGGGAAGCACCTGCACCCCTGCGGCCCTCAGGCTGTGCGGATAGGTCCCGAAGCCCGTCGTGTCCCCCCAGCCGTAGACCTCCGCGTCCGTGCCCGGCTGGTAGGCGGAGTCCCCGGACGGAGCCATGCGGATGACCGAACTCTCGGGCAGCGGTGAGGTCAGTGTCACCACGCCGTAGTCCCCCGCGTTCGTATAGCTGTCGTAGTCCGGATTGACCCAGACGTCACGCACAGCGATCTCCTTGCCGCTGTCCGACAGCAGGTCGCCGCGGCCCGCGATGACCTTCAGATCGGCCACCTGCCGCGGCGGGGTCCCCAACACGTCCGTACCCAGGCAATGGGCCGCGGTCAGGACCTTGGACGGACTGATCACCACTCCCCCGCAGAACTGTCCCGCCCGCGTACCCCCGAACCGGTCACGACTGGCCAGCGCCACCGTCCACGGACTCTTCGAGATCTCGACGGGATACCCGCCTATGACGACGCTGTCGGCAGCGGCCGGGACGGGGGAAGCCAGCGGTATCACGGCCGCGGCGGCCACCAGGGCCAGCGCTGAGGCAAAAGGACGGCGCATGCGCACTCCTCACTCTGGGATGGTCATGGGAAACCCAGAGTGATCCAGCAGCCGGAAGCACGCACTCCGCACAGACGCCGAGGGCCCGGCTCCCCCACGGGAGCCGGGCCCTCGATGACGTGGCGCCGAGGCCTAGTCGAGGTAGTCGCGCAGCACCTGGGAGCGCGACGGGTGACGCAGCTTCGACATCGTCTTGGACTCGATCTGGCGGATGCGCTCACGCGTGACGCCGTACACCTTGCCGATCTCGTCGAGGGTCTTCGGCTGACCGTCGGTGAGACCGAAACGCATGGAGACGACGCCGGCCTCGCGCTCGGACAGGGTGTCCAGCACGGAGTGCAGCTGCTCCTGCAGAAGCGTGAAGCTGACCGCGTCGGCCGGGACGACGGCCTCGGAGTCCTCGATGAGGTCACCGAACTCGCTGTCGCCGTCCTCGCCCAGCGGGGTGTGCAGGGAGATGGGCTCACGGCCGTACTTCTGGACCTCGATGACCTTCTCAGGGGTCATGTCGAGCTCCTTGGCCAGCTCCTCCGGGGTGGGCTCGCGGCCCAGGTCCTGGAGCATCTGACGCTGGACGCGCGCGAGCTTGTTGATGACCTCGACCATGTGCACCGGGATACGGATGGTGCGGGCCTGGTCGGCCATGGCGCGGGTGATCGCCTGACGGATCCACCAGGTGGCGTACGTGGAGAACTTGTAGCCCTTGGTGTAGTCGAACTTCTCGACCGCGCGGATCAGACCGAGGTTGCCCTCCTGGATGAGGTCCAGGAAGAGCATGCCGCGGCCGGTGTAGCGCTTGGCCAGGGAGACCACCAGACGGAGGTTGGCCTCCAGGAGGTGGTTCTTGGCGCGGCGGCCGTCCTCGGCGATGATCTCCAGCTCGCGCTTGAGCTTGGGGGCGAGCTTGTCCGCGTTGGCCAGCTTGTCCTCGGCGAACAGACCGGCCTCGATGCGCTTGGCGAGCTCGACCTCCTGCTCGGCGTTGAGCAGCGGGACCTTACCGATCTGCTTGAGGTAGTCCTTGACCGGGTCGGCGGTGGCACCGGCAGCGGCGACCTGCTGCGCGGGCGCGTCGTCCTCGTCCTCGTCGGACAGGACGAAGCCCTGGGCACCGTCCTCGGTGGGCTCCTCGGCTCCGGGCTTGCCCGGGGTCTCCTCGACCGCCTCGTCGTCGATCAGCTCGACGTCGTCCTTCTTGGCGGTGGTCTTCTTGGCCGCCGTCTTCTTGGCGACCGTCTTCTTCGCGACCGCCTTCTTGGCGGTCGTCTTCTTGGCAGCGACCTTCTTGGCGGACGCGTCCTCAGCCGGATCGTCGGCGGCAGGCACGGCCGGGGCGGCGGGGGCGGCGGCCTTCTTGGCGGTCACCGTCTTCGCGGCCACCGTCTTGGTGGCGGTGCGCTTGGCCGGACTCTTCGCTGCGACGCTCTTTCGGGTGCGCTTGGGCTCCGCGGCACTGACCATCAGCGTCACACCCTCTTCCTCGAGGATCTGGTTGAGGCTGCGCAGTACGTTCTTCCACTGAGTGGCCGGAATCTGGTCAGCTTCGAAGGCCCGACGCACGTCATCGCCGGCGATCTGCCCCTCAGCCTTTCCCCGCTCAATGAGCGCCATGACAGAGACGGATTCGGCGATCTCCGGCGGGAGCGTACGGGATGTGCTGGCCGACACGAACAACCTCTCGGAACGTTGGAAAACGGCTTCCGGCCCCGTCCACTGCGGACAGGAGCCGACGACCGCCGACTGGGGATGGGCCGACGGCGCGGGCAGGGCCGGGAAGAGGCACAGCGCCGCAAGCGGCGTCTGTATTCCCTCCTCGGCTGTCACCTCTTAGGTCATCGCGCTGTTCCGAGGAGCGTTACGCCCAATCTGCGTGGCCCGAGTCACACCCCGTAAGCGGTCAAAAGCTGCCAGATACGGTCAGACGAGGTCAGCCGATGGTCCGCGGCCACCTCGCGCCGCCGGACCTCGCCGGATCCGGGAGGGATCCGGCGAGGTCCCGACGGGCGAGGGGGTCCGCCGACCGGGCGATGCCGCTCGAGGGCGCACGACGCGTATCGCCGGCCGCGCCGCCCCCGGTACGCGATCAGTGTTCGCGCGGCGCGGGCACCACACGCTCCACCTCGGGGTGGACTGTGAGCAGTTGGCGCATGGCATTCTCGGCCGCCGCACCGTCGCCCGAGGCGAGGGCGTCGACGATGCGGGCGTGGTGCCCCAGGGTGGAGTCGTTCGGCCGGTCACAGCCGGTGACGGGTCCGCCGGATACCTGGAGCGCGGCCGACACGATCCCGGAGAGGTGTTCCAGCATCCGGTTGCCCGCGAGCTGGATGAGCAGCGAGTGGAACTCGGCGTCGGCCCGGGAGAAGGTGAGCGAGTCACCCTGCCCCATGGCGTGGCCCATGATCTCGACCATGTCGCTGAGCCGCTGCTGCACCTCCTCACGTCCGTGCCCGGCGGCGAGGCGAGCGGCGAGCGGCTCGATCGTCCAGCGCAGCTCGCTCAGCTCGCGCCGCTGGTCGTCGCGCTGCGGCCCGAAGGCCCGCCATTCGATGATGTCCGGGTCCAGGAGGTTCCAGTCGCTGACGGGGCGCACCCGCGTGCCGACGTTCGGGCGAGCGCTGACCAGTCCCTTCGCCTCCAGGACGCGGAGCGACTCGCGGACGACGGTGCGGGAGACCTCGAACCGCTGGCCGATCTCCTCGGGGACGAGCGGCCGGTCCGCGCCCAGGTCGCCGGAGACGATCATCTGTCCCAGCTGCTGGACGAGTTGGCCGTGCAGCCCGCGTCCGCGGCTTCCGGCGGCGCGCCGGCCCACGCGGCCCAGCTCGGGGTCCGCGCTCTCCCACGCGGGCGCACCCACGCGGTCGACACCGGGGGTCTCGGCGTAGGGGTAGCGGTCGATTTCGCCCGGTCCGGCGAGGCCGGAGTCGGCGGAGCGGGCGGCGGTCATCATGGTCTGCGCAAGGGTACTCACGTGACCTTTGTCGGCGTCGTCTCCAACTCCCTTGAGGTCTTTGGTGAAAAGCACACGAAAGGGTGATCGCTCACCCCGTCGCAATTGACGCCTTATCGGAAAGAAATGGGCGTTCTCCGGGGAGTTGTGCGCACACCGGGAACGGAAGGGCGCGGACGGTCGTCATCGGACCCTGCTCCGCAGCGTGGTGAGCAGATATGCGCAGAGCAGGGCGGTGAGCGACAACATCAGGGCACCGCCCACGGGTTGGGCGACCATCCGCACACCGGCCGTCAGGAAACGCTCGCCTCCGAAGGGCCACTGCATCATCACCAGCTCGCGCAGCCTCAAGGGGAATCCGGCGGCGGTCCGCACGGACGGCCCCTCCCAGACCTTCTGTACGAGCGGTACGACGAGGACCGGTACGGCGAGCACCGCTGCGAGCCCGGCGGCCGTGGACCGGAAGAGACCGGCGGCCAGCACCCCCGCCCAGGCGCAGCCCACCACCAGCCCGGTCCAACTCACGCTCAGGGACGGCCAGTCCGCGGGGATCGCGGTGAGCTCCCGCCCGTAGACGAGGTAAAGCATCTCCAGGTCGCACCCCACGGTGAGGACGGCCAGGGCCAGTGCGGTGACCGAGGCGAGCAGGAGCTTGGCCGCGAGCAGCCCCAGACGGCGGGGGACGGTGCCGCGGTCCGTGGCCAGCGCGGGGTGACGGAACTCCTCACCGAAGGCCACCGCGCCGAGCAGCCCGGCGCCGAGCGCGGCGGGCGGCAGGGGAAATTCCCGCGGCCACGCGGCCAGCAGGCGCGGCTGGGGCGTGTGACCGATCCTGGCCAGGATGACGGACAGGAGGGCCGAGGTGACGAGAACGGCCGCCGCCGTGAGGTAGCCGGTGCCCACCCCCGCGGCGCGCCGCAGTTCGTAGCGCAGCGGACGCAGCGGGCTCGGGGCCTGGCGCACCGCGATGGGAGGCGGCAGGGGGGAGACGGCGTTCGAGGACGGCGTCCCGGCCGGTCCCGACGCACCGCCGTCACCCACGACGCCTCCCCCGTCGCCGGCGCCGTCATCGTCCTCCGCCTGCGCGCGGACCGGCTTCATGTCGCCGATCTCGTCGGCGAGTTGATGGACGAGGATGCCGTGCCGGAAAGCCGTCTCGCCGACGTCGGCGCATGTGCTGCCGTACACGGAGAGCCGGTTGCCGTCCTCCCGCACGACTTCCACGGAACGCTGGGCGGAGCGGGCCTCTTTGGTCAGCAGCGCACCGAGCCGGACGGCGTGCGGGCTGCGGACGGCGACCCTGGGGCGGAGCCGGGTGCGGGCGAAGTCGGCGGCCTCCTGGTCGGCGACGACCCGGCCCTGCTCCAGCGTGACGATCCGGTCGGCCGTGCGTGCGGCCTCCTTGGGGTCGTTCGTGGTGAACAGCACCGTGCCGCCCTGGGCGGCGTGGGCGCGCAGAATCCCGTGCAGCCAACGGGCTTCACGGGCGGAGAGTCCGTCGGAGGGTTCGTCGAGGACGAGCGTGTGCGGATCCGACAGGAGCGCGCAGGCAAGCCCGAGGCGGCGGTCCATGCCGCGCGACAGGGTGCCCAGGCGCTCGTCACGGAGGCCGGCGAGCCCGACGACTTCGAGCACTTCGTCCGCGCGGCGCACGGGCACCCCGGCAGCCGCGCACAGCATGCGGAGTTGGCCGCTCACCGTGCGCGCCGGGTGGCCGGGCACCTCGCCCATGAGAACGCCGACCTCACGCGAGGGGTGGGCGATGCGATGCAGCGGCCGGCCTCTGAAGCAGGCGACGCCACGGCCCTGTTGGAGTTCGAGCATGAGCTTCAGCACCGTCGTCTTGCCCGCACCGGGGGCCCCGAGGACCGCTGTGACACGGCCCGCGCGCGCCTCGAAGGACACGTCGTCGACGGCGGCCCGAAGCTCCTTGCGGGGGTTGCTGGTCAGTCCGATGGCCTGGATCACTCACAGCAAGATAGCGCGACAATTCGGGTTTTCCGGGCACCTCGCGGCCTGTCTCGGGCAGGGCTCGACAAGTCGCGCCGCCACCCCCTCGCCACGGCGCCCCGATCTGCCTCTCCAGGCCTTGCTCAGACCTCGGGGCGCAGCATCGGCGGATTGAGCAGCGTGGCGCCGCCCGCACGGAAGAGCTGGGCCGGGCGACCGCCCTGGCGCGTGGTCGTGCCGCCCGTGGGCACCAGGAAGCCGGGCGTGCCCGTCACCTTGCGGTGGAAGTTGCGCGGGTCGAGTGCCACGGCCCACACCGCCTCGTAGACGCGGCGCAGCTCACCCACGGTGAACTCGGTCGGGCAGAAGGCGGTCGCCAGCGACGAGTACTCGATCTTCGACCGGGCACGCTCGACGCCGTCCGACAGGATCTGCGCATGGTCGAAGGCGAGGGGCGCCGCCTGCTCTCCGTCCCGGCCGTAGCCGCCCTGCTGCAACAGCTCCTCGACGGGTGCCCAGCGGGCGCTGTTGGCGTCACCGCCCGCCCGGGGCGCGGGCAGATCAGGAGCCAGGGCGAGATGAGCGACGCTGACCACCCGCATCCGGGGGTCGCGCTTGGGGTCGCCGTAGGTGGCGAGTTGTTCCAGATGCGCACCGTTGTCCTGCGCGGGCGCGGACGGGTCGTGGGCCCGCAGCCCGGTCTCCTCGACCAGCTCCCGCGCGGCGGCCTGCGCGAGATCCTCGTCGGCCCGTACGAAGCCGCCGGGAAGCGCCCATCGCCCCTGGAACGGCTGCTCGCCCCGCCGTACCGCCAGCGCGCACAGGGCATGGCGGCGCACGGTCAGCACGACCAGGTCCACGGTCACGGCAAAGGGCGGAAAGGCCGACGGGTCGTAGGGCATGCCGCGATCATAGTCGTCTGCCTGACGATAAACACCTCCTTCGTCAGCCGCGTACGCAGTTGATCCACTTCCGTCCGGTACTACGTCGATCGGCCCGCGTCGGTCTCCGTCCAGGAACGTGACCGCCGTGTCAGACCCCCAACTGCAGTCCATCGGCCGCCTCCTCGACCATGGCGAGACCGAGTCGGCTGACGCGCACGGAGAACGGGGCCCCGGAGATCCGCAGCCCTCTCAGCACGATCTCGCCCAGCGGTGCGCCCCGGATCGGTCGCAGCGTCACGGTCCCGGCCGGGGCGTCCGGACGGATCCCGGCCAGTGAGGCGAGCAGCAGCACGCCGGCGCCGGCCGCCGTGGCCGCCGGCCGGGAGGCCGCCGGATGGGGCACCGGGGTACCGCCCTCCGTGCGCTGCTCCCCCGCGTACATCTCGGGAAGCCGGTGGCCGAACGCCTCGGCTGCCGCCAGTACGCCCCTGAGCAGGGAACTCGCCTCCTTCTCGTAGCCCGAGGCGGCGAGTCCCGCGACGGCGATCGCCGAGTCCTGGACTCGCACGGCTCCGGCACGGTGACCGAACGCGTTGTACCCCGGCTCCTTGGCGCCCAGGCCGCGCAACCCCCAGCCCGAGTCCATGGCCGGGCCGCCCAGCAGCCGGGCGAGCTGCTCGGTCCGCGCCTTGTCGAGCAGTCCTGGGGCCAGCTCCCCCGCCCCCAGGAGGCCGGTGTCGAGGAGGTGTGCCGCGGCCGAACCCAGATAGGGCACCAGGCGCCCGTCCCGAGTACGGGCAGCGGCCGGTCTGCCGCCGCCCAGGTCCTCGATCCAGAACTCGTCACGGAACGCGGTCCGCAGCTCCTGAGCCCATTGCCGCAGCTCGGGGGCGCCCGGCCGGCCGACTTCGTCGAGGAGGTCGGCGCCCAGCAGGGCCGCACGGTGTGCGTGCACCTGTGTCTCGCAGCGCAGCGCCCCGCCGGGGTGCGGGTCGGACAGATAGACGCCGTCGCCGACCACGCTCAGCAGCCACTTGAGGCACTGCTCGGCCGTGGGCAGCAGCTCCTCCACCTCTTGCTCCGGCAGTCCCCAGCGGCGGGCCTCCGCGAGGAGCACGGGGAACAACAGGGTCGCCTCTGTCGCCGTGCAACCGGGCGGCAGGTGTGGTCCCGCGTCCCGGCGGGGCCCCGGAATCAGGCCGGACCGGCCTCCCGGACCGGCGAGTTGGGTTCGGGCCAGTGTCCGCATGGTGCCCGCGGCCAGACGCGTACCGAGCGGAAGCGTCATCCGCGCCGCGACGATCGCCTCGGCCGGCGCCAGGCCGCACCGCCAGGGAGCCCCCGCCGCGAGATGCACGTCGGCCGGATGCTCGGGATCCCGCAGCAGCAACGCCTGGAGATCGTCGACGCATGTGCGCAGGAGTGCCCCGGCCCTGGGGTCGTCGCCCCCCGCACGGGGCGCGGCGAACGGCCCGGGGCCACGTCCTGCCGCCCTGATGGATCCCGCTCCGTCCGGCCGTACGCGCAGCTCCACGCTCCGGGTCGCGCCCGGCGGCAGTTCGAGCTCCCAGCGCAGCAGTCCGGCGGCGGCCAGCGCGTCGGCGGGCGGGGGGTCGGCGGTGACGGCCGAGTGTCCGGTGGCGCAGGACCAGCGCAGGCCGGAGTCGTGGACGCTGGCGGGCAGTTCGGGCCCGGACCGGCCGAGGGCGACCGAGCCGAGTTCCGCGAGATCCGTGCCGAGGGCGACCTCGACGGGCAGACGCAGCGTACGGGCGGCGGCGCTCTGCAACGTGATCCGCTCGGTGCCGTCCGCGTACCGCGTGCGCTCGACGATCACATCCGGGTCCGGGCCGACGTCGGGGGATACGCGCAGCGTCCCCACGAAGCGGGCCGTGTCGGCCCCGACCATCCGCGCCTGTACGACGAGCGGCTCCCGGCCCGCGATCCGTACCTGGCAACGGGAGAGCAAGCGCCGCCCCGCTCGGTAGAACCCTTCCAGCCCGCGCCCCGTCAGCTGCCCCTGCTCCGTGGAGATCACCAGTCCCGGCAGCGCGACACAGATCAGGGCCGTATGAGCGGGCGGCAGGTCCCCCGCGCCGCGCGGCACGGAGTGCGCGGCATGGAGAGCCGTGGGCCCGCACGCTCCCGGGCGGGAGGACGAGGCACCGCCGCTTCTGGCGAACGGGGTGGACGCGTTGTCCCCAGGGCTGACGGGCCTTGCCGTCTCGCGCGCGGGCGGACGGTCTTCGCCGGAAGCCGGGGAGGGAATGGGCAAGGTCATGGACAGTTCCTCCGCGCTCGGTGCGCCTTGAGCGCGCTCAGCGCCGGGTGGTGGACTCCGTGGGGATCGGGGGGCACAGGGGCGGCGGGGCCCGGCCACGGCTTCCGCCACTCAGGTGAACGGAACGTCCCCGCCCCAGGTCACGCCTTCGGCCGGGGAAGCCGACCGAATGGCGGTGCGCTCCGCGGACGGGGCCGACCGAATGGCCCCGGCGCGAGCACCCGACCCCGCACCCGCTGCTCAGCTGTCCGCAAGGGCCACCCCTGCTGGTTCAGTCGTCCTCGCCGGCCCCGCGACGGCCGCCCTCGCGGTGCGCGCGTGGGCGACCGGGAGCCTCGGCCTCCGCGCGTCCCGGTCCGTCCCCGCTGGGCGAGGTCCCGTCGGTGGGCCGACGACGGCGTGCGTTCGCCGCCTGTGCTTTGCGGCGACCCGGACGAGCCGCACCGCCGGCAGCCGAGCGTGACCGGTGTCGGCGTCGGGTGGTGGGGGCGAGCGCACGGGATTTCGCTTCCGGCGTCCCTGCGGCGCGCACCACCACGTCGGATGCGGCCGGCGCCGGGGCGGGTGCCGCGCATCCGGTGAGCTGCTCCCCCTCCCCGGCTTCGAAGGCACGCCCTTCGGAGGCACGCCCTGTGCGCTCCGCACGCAGGCACCGCCGGACGGACTCGGGGTCCAGTCCCTCGTTGCACGCCTGGTGCAGGAGCCGCGCGAAGAGGTAGTCGGGGTCGGCACCAAGGGCCATGGCCAGGGCTTCGCGGGCCTCCAGTTCGTCACCCGTGGACCAGGCGACCCAGCCCGCGAGCGTGAGGGGTGCCGCCGCGTGCTCACGGTAGGGGCCGACGCAGCGGCGGGCCAACGCCCGCCACAGGCGCAGGGCCGGGCCGGCCTCGTCGCCCTCCATCCACTGGGCGGCACGGTCGCGAGTGGTGCGGTCCTGGAGACCGAGGATCAGCGTCGCGGCCTCCTCGTGCTCCACGAGCGAGTCGTCACGCAGGTCCGCAGGGCGTGTCCCGGACACCGGCGGGGTGTCGGTGAGGCGCTTCATGAGAAGCCCCGCCAGTTCCAGGGACTGCTCGGCCACCGCCGCCCGGCCTTCCTCGTCCAGAATCCTCGGGACGAGCGCCATGCTCGCGGCGTCGAGCGCGGCTTCCTGTTCCCGGGCGGCCGATGTCTCCCATGGGAGGAGCCGCTCGGTCAGCTCCCGCAGGGATCCGCGGACCTGGAGTCCCGCGTAGGTCGCGGCGGCGGCAAGGACGGACGTCCCGGGCAGCCCCATCGTGTGTCCCTCGGGCGGACAACACCCCTGGCCCGGGCACACGTAGGACCAGAATCGGCCGTCGGAGATGCACAGGCCCTCGACCACGGGGACGTCCAAGCGGCCGCACGCCGTCCGCAGCAGTTGCGCGAGCGGGCGCAGACGCTCCACGACCTCTTGCCCGGACTCCCCGTTTTCCGGTTCACGGCAGAGGAAGAGGACCATGCTCTCGGGCCGGGCGCCCCTGCGCTCGCTGCCCTTCACCAACCCCTGTGCCAGTTGCTCGGCAGCGGACGGCCAGTCCTCCGCGTGGCGGGGGATGCCGAGCCGGGCGCGGCCGCCGAAGCGCCCTCGCCGGTCCCGGTCGTGCAGAGCGACCAGGACGATGCTGTCCTCGGGACGGTATCCGAGCAGATAGGGCAGGGCGTCGGCCAGCTCCGCGGGGGTGCGCAGGGTGACCTGCTGCTCCCCGCTGCCGGGACCGGGCCCGTGGACGGCTGCGGAGACTCCGTGACCGCCGAAGTGTTCGGAAGCGCCAAGCCCCACGAACCGACCGGATCCGGCCTCGCTCACCCCTTCGCCTTCCCTCTCCCTCTCGCCCTCGCCCTCGCCCTCGCCCTCGATTCGAGCCGACACGGCACCGCCCGACCGTCGAACGGCGGGCCCTCCATCGCCCGCGTCCTTCTCAAACACGGCGCCGCTCGCGTCAAGCGCGGCGCCGCCCGTGTCCATCGCGGCGCCGCCCGCGCTCCCGCAACGATCGGCCACCTGTCCGCTGCTCCCCTCTCCGTCCGAGCCCGGCTCGGTGTCGCCGCTTCCCGATCGACCGTCGCCTCCGTCACACCCCACCCGTGCCGGAGGCTCGGCCCCAGCCGCCCCAGCCGCCCCAGCCGCCCCAGCCGCGGCATCCGTGCGCGCTTCGCGTCCCGCGGGCACGGTGTACTCGCTCTGTCCACGGCATGCGCCGCCGAGCCCGCTGATGTCCTCGTCGCCGGACCTGCCGGTCGCTTCGTCGTGATTCGTCATGCCGTGACCATCCCGCGGATGCCGAAGTTCCGCTTGAGCCTGTGGATAACCGCGAGCATGACCACGACAGAAGTTGTCCCCAGCCCGTCCGGCTCGTTCGCGCGATGTCCGACCCATCGGGTTGCATGGGGCCATGACCAACGAAGACCCGCGACCCACAGCCCCCGACCCCACGCCTGCCAAGGACGACGAGACCCTGCGTACGGCGGCCGACGCCGTACTGGCCCGACTCGTCGGTGCCCGCCCGGGCGAGGCCCGGCTGCGCGAGGACCAGTGGCGTGCCATCGAGGCGCTGGTGGCCGACAAGCGCAGAGCCCTGGTGGTCCAGCGCACCGGCTGGGGCAAGTCCGCGGTGTACTTCGTCGCGACCGCGCTGCTGCGCGAGAGGGGCGCGGGCCCCACGGTGATCGTCTCGCCGCTCCTCGCCCTCATGCGCAACCAGGTGGAGGCTGCGGCCCGCGCCGGAATCCACGCGAGGACGATCAACTCCTCCAACACGGAGGAGTGGGAGACGATCCAGGCCGAGGTCGCCGCGAGCGAGGTCGACGTCCTGCTGGTCAGCCCCGAGCGGCTGAACAACCCGGACTTCCGCGACCAGGTCCTGCCCAAGCTGGCCGCCGCGACCGGTCTGCTCGTGGTCGACGAGGCGCACTGCATCTCAGACTGGGGCCACGACTTCCGGCCGGACTACCGCCGCCTGCGCACCATGCTCGCCGACCTCCCACCCGGCGTGCCCGTCCTGGCCACGACCGCGACGGCCAACGCGCGCGTGACGGCCGACGTGGCCGAGCAGCTGGGCACCGGAGCCAGCACCGACGCCCTCGTGCTGCGCGGTCCCCTGGACCGGGAGAGCCTGAGCCTCGGTGTCCTGCGGCTGCCCGACGCGGCCCACCGGATGGCCTGGCTCGCCGAGCATCTGCAGGACCTGCCCGGCTCCGGCATCATCTACACACTCACCGTCGCCGCCGCCGAGGAGGTCACCGCGTTCCTGCGCCAGAGCGGCCACACGGTGGCGTCGTACACCGGCAAGACGGAGAACGCGGACCGCCAGCAGGCCGAGGAAGACCTGCTCGCCAACCGGGTCAAGGCCCTCGTCGCGACGTCGGCGCTGGGGATGGGGTTCGACAAACCCGACCTGGGTTTCGTGGTGCACCTGGGGTCGCCCTCCTCCCCCATCGCCTACTACCAGCAGGTGGGGCGCGCCGGCCGCGGTGTGCAGCACGCCGAAGTGCTGCTCCTGCCCGGCAAGGAGGACCAGGCGATCTGGGAGTACTTCGCGTCGATCGCCTTCCCTCCCGAGGAGCAGGTGCGTCGCACGCTGGACGTGCTGTCACGGGCCGACCGCCCGCTCTCGCTGCCCGCCCTGGAACCGCTGGTGGAACTGCGCAGGTCCCGCTTGGAGACCATGCTCAAGGTGCTCGACGTGGACGGAGCCGTACGCAGGGTCCAGGGCGGCTGGATCTCCACCGGCAACCCATGGACGTACGACACCGAGCGCTACGCCTGGGTCGCCAAGCAGCGGGCGGCCGAGCAGCAGGCGATGCGGGACTACGTGTCGACGACCGGTTGCCGGATGGAGTTCCTGCGACGTCAGCTGGACGACGAGGGTGCGACGCCGTGCGGGCGCTGCGACAACTGCGCGGGCGCACGGTTCGAGGCTGCCGTGTCGCCCGCGGCACTCGACGCGGCCAACGGAGAGCTCGGCCGCGCGGGTGTGGAGGTCGAGCCCCGGAAGATGTGGCCCACGGGCCTGCCCGCGGTCGGCGTCGACCTGAAGGGCCGTATCCCCGCAGGCGAACAGGCCGCCCCCGGGCGCGCCTTGGGACGACTCTCGGACATCGGCTGGGGCAACCGGCTGCGCCCCATGCTCGCGCCCCAGGCCCCCGACGGCCCTGTTCCGGACGATGTCGCCAAGGCTGTCGTCGGCGTGCTGGCGGACTGGGCGAAGGGGCCCGGCGGCTGGGCTTCGGGGCAGCCCGACGCACCGGCCCGTCCAGTCGGCGTCGTGACCGTGGCCTCGCGGCGGCGACCGCAGCTGATCGGGTCCTTGGGGGCTCGGATCGCGGACGTGGGCAGGCTGCCGCTGCTGGGTTCCGTGGAGTACGTCGGCGAGGCGCAGCAGATCTCCCGGAGCAACAGCGCGCAGCGGCTCAAGTCGCTCGACGGAGCGCTGACCGTACCGCCCGAGCTGGTGGCGGCCTTGAAGGAGGCGCACGGTCCCGTCCTGCTCGTGGACGACGCGACGGAGACCGGCTGGACACTCGCCGTGGTCGCGCGCATGCTCCGCAGAGCGGGAGCCCAGGGGGTGTTGCCCCTGGTCCTGGCCGTTCAGGCGTGACGCGTGCATCGCCGCCCGAAACCTTGGGCAAGGATATAGGTCACACATAGCCCGAAAACGGTCTGCCGTCCCAATTGCTCGTTGCCGCAACCAAGTTCGACAGGAAGAATTGAGGTCCGCTCCCCGCACGGCTCGCCCGTGGTCCGGTAGGGCTCTGCTGCGGCGTGCGCTCCCCCAAGTCCGACCCCCGCCCGCTGTGTGGGCGCGTAGCCGAAGGGAGGACCGTGACCTTCGGATTCGCTCCGTCCTCGGCGGCGTCCATGTCGACGTCTGCCGACCCGTCCACCAACCCACTGGCCCGGATGCTCGAACCCGCCGAGTGGGCCTCCGCGGGGATTCCGCTGCTGCGCAATCCCCGGGAGGTCGTCAGCGGGCTGCACGCCAGGCACCGGCCCCGGCCTTCGACCGCGATCGTGGCCGTCCTGGATCCGGACGAACGGCTGAGCGCGAGTGCCTCGTTCATCCGGCGCCCGGCTCCGGCCGACGGCTGGATGTTCCGCAACGCCCTGCTGTCGCAGCTGCGCCGGGTCATCCCGCACGACCTGCGCCGCCGCACGCCGGTACGCACGGCCGTACTGATGTACTGCCGTGACGGCGACGCGCGTTGGACGGAGGAGGACGGGGCCTGGATGTGGGGGCTGCGGGACGCCTGCACGCTGCACGGGCTGCGCTGCGGGGCGTACATCACCCTGACCCGTGACGGGTGGCAGGTGCTCGGCGAGGGCCGTGGCGGACGCCGTCCCCATGCGGACTCACCGCCGGAGCCCTTCGCGCTGTCCGAGGTGCCACCACTGCCGCGCACCGGAGGCGCCGCGTCGGAGGTCCTTCGCAGGGCAGCCGCCCGCTGAGACACGGCGCCCCTGTGGGCGCCCGCTCCGGGCGGGGGAGCCCGGGGCACCGGCAGGCAAGCAGGAGTGGCCGCAGTCGTCGACAGGCACGACGGTGGCCGCCTCGCGCCCGTCGAGCTCGGGAGGGGTTCGGCCGATCCGCCGGCCGAGGCCCATGACCACGCCCCGGTCAACCGGAGTGCGGGTGCACGACCATCCGTCCGAGGGCGCCGCCTCCGCCCGGAGACACCAGGAACACTCGCGGACACCACGGGACGACCGAGCCGCTCTCCGCGCTGTCGCGGGACGGCCGAGCCGCTCTCCGCGCTGTCGCGGGACGACCGAGCCGCCCTCCGGGATATGTGGCGCTCCAGGCCGGACCAGGCGCTCCAGGCCGGACCAGGCGCTCACCACCGGGCACGGACGTACGCCGAGGACGCACTCCGTTCGCGCCGGCACACGGCGAGCCGTCTGCGAGACGACTGCCGGCCACGGCAGCGCACCAGGGATGCGGCACGCGGCACAGCCCGTCACCCGCGCGCGGGTACGCCGAAATGACCGCCGTGCAGGTGTCGCCGCGACCAGGACCGCCGTGCGGGTGCCGCCGCGGCGGCACCCTCAGCGTCCCTCCGAACGATTCCCGGACCGTGTCCGGAAGTCGGTCAGACGCCCGCGCCCAGCACCGAGTTGATCTGCTGCGGGTCGCCGCAGACGATCAGCAGGGCACCGGCCCGGCCGTGGGCCAGGGGCAGCGCGGTGGCGGCAGCGGTGTCGGGACCACCGTTGACCGCGACCACGACCACGGGACGGGACGCGGCCCGGCCCGCGACGGAGGCGTCGGCGTAGAAGACGTCGTCGCCCGCGTCGTGCTGCGTCCAGTACGCGGCCTCGCCGAAGGAGAGCTCGTGCGCGGCCCACGGGTGCGGGTCGCCGGTGGTGATCACCAGCACCTCACCCGGAGCGCGGCCCGACTCCAGCAGCAGGTCGACGGCCTCTTCGGCGGCGTCCAGCGCGCCCTCGGCCGAGGCCGGGATCAGCTGGATCTGCGGGGCGACCGCAGCGGCTGCGGCCTTCGGGGCGGACGGTCCCGGCGTGGGCACGGCCGACTCGCGCGGCGTGCGTTGCGCCGGCATCGGCCGGACAGGACCCGGACGGCCGGGACGCGGCGGTGCCGCGGGACGGGGGCCGGGTACGGGGCGGGGGGTCTGCGCGCTGCGGCCGGTGGCCGGAGTGACGCGGGGACCCTGGGCACTCTCGTGAATCTGAGGCTCCTCGGGAATGAGAGGCATGAGCTGATATCTATCAAACGCCGGTGCGACTCGCGTCGGCGGGTGGCACATGAGTGCGAGCGGAATCGTCAGAAATCGAAGCCGAGCTGGCCCTCGATCTCCGGAACGCTTCCGTCCGCCCAGCTGCGGACCTTCTTGAGGTGCCGCCACTGGGGCAGCGCATCAAGATACGCCCATGACAACCGGTGGTACGGGGTGGGCCCCCGCTCCTCCAGCGCGGCCTTGTGGACCGGCGACGGGTACCCGGCGTTGGCCGCAAAACCGAAGTCTGCATGGTCGATACCCAGTTCGGCCATCATTTTGTCGCGCTGGACCTTGGCGATCACCGAAGCAGCCGCGACGGCGATGCACGACCGGTCACCCTTGATCACCGTACGGACCCGCCAGGGAGTACCCAGATAGTCGTGCTTCCCGTCGAGGATGACCGCGTCGGGACGGACCGGCAGGGCTTCCAGGGCGCGGCAGGCGGCGAGGCGCAGCGCGGCCGTCATGCCGAGGTCGTCGATCTCCTCCGGGGAGGAGTGCCCGAGGGCGTACGACGTCACCCACTTCTCCAGTTCCGCCGCGAGCGCGGTCCGCCGCTTGACGGTCAGGAGCTTGGAGTCGGTGAGGCCCTCGGGCGGCCGGCGCAGTCCGGTGACGGCGGCGCAGACGGTGACGGGGCCTGCCCAGGCACCGCGTCCCACCTCGTCGACACCGGCAATGATCTTCGCTCCGGTCGTTGCGCGGAGGGAGCGCTCGACGGTGTGAGTGGGTGGTTCGTACGGCATGGCGCCCTCAGCCTACGCCGCCCGGAGCCCCTCGCGACACCCAGGTTTGCCCGCGCGACGCGGGGGTCGGGACGGGGGTCGCCACGACGGTCGCCCAGCCGTCCGAGCGGGCCTCTCCGGGAGCGTCGGACGAATGCCTCCCCGGCCGCCGCCGAGAGGCCCCTCAGACGGCCCGGCCGCGCAGCAGCGGGACCATCAGCTGGTCGATCATCTCGGACAGGTCCTCGTCGCTCCATTCGCTCGCGCACACCTTGGAGCGGTACATCATCATCGCGGGGATGGCATCGAAGACGTAGGAGTTGGCGGCGTCGGGACGTACCTCTCCCCGCTCGATTCCGCGGTCGATGACCTCTCGCAGGAGATGCATGGTCGGCTCGACGACCCCGCCGATGATCACTCGGTGGAAGCGTTCGGCCTGTGCCGCGTCGCATTCGTAAAGGACCGACCGCAGCGCGAATCCGGGCTGCGAGAACATCGCGTCACGCACCCGCCGGCACAGCTCGAGCAGGTCCTCCCGGACACTTCCGAGGTCGGGCGCCTCGGTCTGGTTCGGCAGCCCGGCCTGGAGCGCGTCGGCGACGAGGTCCTCCTTGGACGGCCAGCGACGGTAGACCGCGGCCTTGCCGGTCTGGGCGCGCGCCGCGACGCCCTCCATCGTGAGCCCGTTCCAGCCGACCGTGCCGAGCTGCTCCAGCGCGGCTTCCAGGATCGCGCGTTCGAGTACGGCACCACGCCGACGTGGAGAGGCCGCCTGAGCGGGGGCGGCCGTCCAACGCGAACTAACCATCTGACTGTCTCCGTTGTGCAGGGGGGAGCGGGTTTTCGGGGGGTTTGTGCGGTCGAGTTGACGCCACATGGCAGCGACTTCAGTGAACGCTTGCGTTCACTGTCGGGGACTCACTACCGTTGACGCGACAGTGAACGCGAGCGTTCACTAACGCACTTGTGGGGGACCCATAGTGACAACCTCTCAGTTGATACAGGAATCAAAGCCAGGAGCGGCCCGCCGGGAGGGGCACCCCGGTATCGCGCTCACCGTCATCGCGGCCTGCCAACTCATGGTGGTACTCGACGCGACGATTGTGAACATCGCGCTCCCGCACATTCAAGACGCGCTCAACTTCAGCACGACCGATCTGACATGGGTGATCAGCGCGTACACCCTCACCTTCGGTGGCCTGCTGCTTCTCGGTGCTCGCGCCGGTGACATCCTGGGCAGGCGCCGGGTCTTCATGACCGGCATCCTGCTGTTCACCTTCGCCTCGCTGCTCGGTGGACTCGCCCAGGAACCTTGGCAGTTGCTGGCCGCCCGTGCCCTGCAGGGCGTCGGTGGCGCGATCGCGTCGCCGACCTCGCTGGCGCTCATCACCACCACGTTCCCCGAGGGCCCTGCGCGGAACCGGGCGTTCGCCGTCTTCGCCACGGTCTCGGCCGGCGGTGGCGCGGTCGGTCTGCTGGCCGGCGGCATGCTCACCGAGTGGCTCGACTGGCGCTGGGTCCTCTTCGTCAACGTGCCCATCGGTGTGCTGATCGCGGTGCTCGCGCCGATGTACATCAGCGAGTCCGAACGCCACCCCGGACGCTTCGACATCGCGGGTGCCCTCACCTCGACGGCGGGCATGGCGTCCCTGGTGTACGGCTTCATCCGCGCCGCGGAGGAGGGCTGGCGGGACAGCCTCACCATCGGGTCGTTCGCTGCGGCCGTGGTGCTGCTGGTGGCCTTCGTGATCGTCGAGACCCGCGCGAAGGAACCCATCACTCCGCTGAAGATGTTCGCCGACCGCAACCGGTCGGGCACGTATCTGATCATGCTGAGCCTGGCCGCGGCGATGTTCGGCATGTTCTTCTACATCGTGCTGTTCGTGCAGAACGTGCTCGGCTACAGCCCGATCTCCGCCGGTGTGGCATTCCTGCCGGTCACGGTCGCGATCGCGATCGGCGCGGGTCTGTCGCAGCGGTTCCTGCCGGTGCTCGGCCCCAAGCCGTTCATGGTCGTCGGCTCGTCGCTCGTCGCCCTCGGGCTCCTGTGGCTGACCTTCATCAGCTCGGACAACTCGTACGTCGGCGGGGTGCTCGGCCCGATGCTGCTGTTCGGCTTCGGCATGGGCCTGAACTTCGTGACGCTGACGGTCACCGCGGTCTCGGGTGTCGCCCAGCACGAGGCGGGCGCCGCCTCGGGTCTGCTCAACGTCACCCAGCAGGTCGGCGGTTCGCTGGGTCTCTCCATCCTCACCACGGTCTTCGGCTCGGCCAGCCGTGACGAGGCGGAGAAGCAGATGCCGAAGTTCCTGACGGACGGCTCGGCCGAGCAGAAGGCGGAGTTCGCCAAGAGCCATCAGCTGCCCGCGCCCTGGGGCCACGAGGTGCTCGCCCAGGGCATCTCGACCGCCTTCATCCCGGCAGCCGCGATGGCCCTGCTGGCGCTGATCACCGCGGCGTTGGTGATCAGGGTCCGCAAGAGCGACCTGGACGCCCTTTCCGGTTCGGCAGGACCGGTCGCGGGCTGACGAGGGGGCCGCGGCGGCCGGGCCGGGTCCGGGGGTCCGACAACGAGGACTCCGGCCCGGCCGTCCGCCGGACGAACGGCGAACCGCGGCCTCCGGTGCATGTCACCGGAGGCCGCGGCCGTACCCCGGGTACGACGCCTTCGGCACCCTCCCGGTACATCGTCGGCCCGCATCGGGCGCGTCGTCGCCCTCCATCGGCTACGACACCTGGGCCCACTTCGGGTACGACGCCTGGGGCCCAGTTCGGGCACGACGCCTTGGGCCCAGTTCGGGTACGACGCCTTGGGCGAACTTCACACCTCCTGAACGCCCCTGCCTGGAGCCGACCTGGCCCCCCTGCCACCCTGTCGGCCCTCCTGGCCCCGTCCGCCCTGCGGAACCCAGTCCTTCTCAGCGCAGGTACATCACGTCGTCGCTCACCCGGCGGCACGCGGACCAGTCCACGTCGGTCGCCGGCGGCCGGTCACGCAGGATGTCCCGGGCGCGGGCCTCGCCCCAACTCGTCGCGTACCAGGGATCGTCGCTCTCCCCCAGGTCGTTCGCGATGGGCCGGAGCGCGCACGAACGCAGCGGCTCCTTCAGCTTGTCGAGCGCCGGTACGGCGTCGGCGGACAGGCTTCCCGCGTAGTCGAGGTCGAACTTGCCCGTCTCCTCGTAACGCTGCACATTGCGCTCGGCGATCAGACCGTCCGGCGACATGAGCCCGAAGGCCAGCACTCCCACGGCCGCACTGGCCGCGACCGCGCGCGGCAGCCATCGGGCGCCCCACACGCCGGCCGCCATGATGAGCACGATGACGACGCCGAGCCACACCTCCACGGCGAGCACCGAGACCCGCAGCCGCGTCAGGCCGTAGGCCTCCACGTACATGTCCATGCGCCGCACCGCCGAGGCCACGACCACGATCGCCAGGGCGCACAGGGTTCCCAGCACGCCCCGCACCAGGGTCCAGTCGCGGGCTTCGCCGCGGGGTGCCCAGCGGAGCGCGAAGACCACGACGAGCAGGGTCAGGAGGGTGACCAGCAGCAGCTGCCAGAACCCCTGGCGCGCGTACTCGGAGTACGTCTGGCCGGTCTTCTTGAGGACGGCCTCGTAGCCTCCGAAGAGCACGGCGAGCTGGACGGCGTTGAAGGCGGCGAAGAGCGCCGTGAGCACGACCAGCGGGAGGGCCCACTCGACGCGGCCGCGGGGGCGGCCGGCGGGCACCTGGACCCGGTCCCACTGGACGGGTGCGGCCGCCGTGTGGGCCGCCGCGAGCGCTCCGACCACACCGAACGCGAGGAGCACCAGGCGCCACGGGCCGCCGGAGACGGACGCGTCGGGCATGAGGTCGCCCAGCAGATTGGCGAAGGCCGCGTCGGCTCCCGCGAAAAGGGCCCCGAAGACCAGCAGCAGGACCGCGGTGACCACGAGCGCGCGCAGCACCGCACCCACACTGCGACGGCGCCCGCCGAACCGTTCACGCGCTCCGCGCCAGCCCCAGGCCGGACCGATGACCAGGGAGTTGAACATGCCGATGGGGCCCAGCAGGACGGCGGGCCAGGTACGGCCGCCGTGCAGTGCGAGCGAGCCCAGCGCGATCGCGCTCACGACGGCGAGGAACGAGGGCCAGTCCGCGTCACGGAGGGCCGGAACGACCAGCAGTCCGATGCCGCCGACCGCCCAGACCACCGTCCAGGCGCGCATACGTCGTCCTGCCTCCTGGGCGGCGAAGTAGGCGGCCACAGCGGCCGGGATCGCGACCAGCAGGAGATTGACCGCCAGGCCGTCGCCGAGCAGGAGCATGCTGAGCAGCCCGGTGGCCAGCGCGGCCCACAGCGTGGCCGTACGCACGGGGGCGGGCTCCCTCACCCGGAGGTCGGCCGACCAGGAAGTGGGCGACGGCGGCACGGCCCAGTCGGCGCCCCCGCCCGCGGCTCCCTTCCCGCCCCCGTCCCCGTCGTCGTCCCCGCCGTCGACGTCGTCCGCGTCCGGGCCCGTGTCCTCACGGTCGGAAGGGGCTTCAGGAACGGTGGCCTTCGCCGTGGTCACGGGAGGCTCCGTCGACGCCGCCTGATCCCTGGCGTCCGCTGCCTCCCTCGCTTCCTTCGCCTCCGGCGCTCCCGGTTTCGGCGGCCCCTGCTCCATCGGCTCGGGCGTGGACGGTATGTCGGACACGGGACCCCCTCCCAACCGGCAGCGGACAGCCCACGGCACGCCTTGACGGCGGAGGCTGACGACCGGTGTCTTGTTCGGCGCTCGCCCGCGATGATCAACGGGCCGCGTGGCGGACAGGGTATCCACGGGCAAGGCGCCCGGCGGTGCGGCGTCGTGGCTGTAGCAAGCCTGTGACAGACACGGCCGACGCCGGTGCCGAGCCGGCACGGCACGCGGTGACTCCGCAGCGCCCGGCGAGCACCCACCGCCGGCACCCGGCGGCTCCGCAGCGACCCGCCCAGCGGACCCCGGCACCGCGCCCGACGGCACCACAGCCCAGGCAGTGGCACCGGCACTGGCACTGGCACTGGCACTGGCACTGGCTAATCGCACCGGCACCGGCAGCGCCCCGTTGAACGGGACCTACGCGCCGCCCGCCGCGGCCCCGTACGCGGCCCCCGGCACCCAGTCCGGCAGGGACTCCGTGGCCTCCACCCAGGTCGCGGGGGGCGCCCCCGCCTGCCCCGAGGCGATCACGCCGCCGACGATGGCGCACGTGGTGTCCACGTCACCGCCCACCTGGGCGGTGCCCCAGAAAGCCTTCTCGTAGTCGCCCAAGGACCGCGCGGCCGACCACAGCGCGAACGGCACGGTGTCGTGCGCCGACGTGCGCCGACCGCATCCCAGGACGGCCGCCACGGTCCCGGCGTCCCCGTAGTCGAGCATGTCCCGGGCTCGTCGCAGGCCGGCGCCGACCGCGCTGCGCGGGACGAGCGCGACGACACCGTCGAGCAGGGCCTCGGGGCTCGGGGGGCCCGCCGGGTCGGCGGCCAGTGCGGCGGCCGCGGCGACGGCCATGGCGCCGACCACGGCCTCGCGGTGCTGGTGCGTCGGGTAGGCCGAGATCTCCGCCTGGTGGGTGGCCTGCTCCGGGTCGTCCGCGTACCAGGCGCCGAGGGGCGCGATGCGCATCGCGGCGCCGTTGCCCCAGGAGCCCTGGCCCTTGAACAGGGCGGACGCGAGCTCGCGCCAGTCGCCGCCCTCCCGGACCTGTCGCAGCAGCCGGTTGACCGCGGGGCCGTAGCCGCGGTCGAAGTCGTGGTGCTCGGCGAAGGAGCGGGCCAGTTCGTCCTGGTCGATACGGCGGTGCGCGGCGAGCACGGTCACCACGGAGCAGGCCATCTCCGTGTCGTCGGTCCACTGCCACTGGTGGGGCGGCAGCTCACGGCGCTTGAGCAGCGGGTAGTTCGCGGGCACGAAGAACTGCGAGCCCAGCGCGTCTCCCACGGCGAGTCCGCGCAGGCTGGCCAGGGCGCGGCGGAGGCGCCCTTCGGTCGAGGAGTCAGCGATCATCGCCCTGCCACTCTATCCGGTGGCTCCGTACGACTCAGGGTCACGCCACCGCTCGAAAGGTCGGTCAAGCGTGTACTTGCCGTCGTCCCCCAGAACGAGCATGCGTGTCTCCCCGTTCCCCGGATTGGACAGCGACTCGAATTCCGCCACCGTCCAGTGGAACCACCGCATGCAGAACAGCCGCATGGCCAGGCCGTGGGTCACGATGAGCACGTTGGGCGGGTGGTCGGGAGCCTCGAAGCTCCGGTAGAGGCTCTCCAGGAAGCCGCCGACCCTGTCGTACACGTCGGCACCGGACTCGCCCTGCGCGAAGCGGTAGAAGAAGTGCCCGTAGGCGTCGCGGTACGCCTTCTGGAGGCGTACGTCGTCGCGGTCCTGCCAGTTGCCCCAGTCCTGCTCGCGCAGCCGCGGCTCCTCGCGCACCCGGACGAGCGCGGGGTCGAGGTGGAAGGCGCGGAACGTCTCGTGCGTACGACGGTACGGCGATACGTAAACGCTTACGCGCTCCTGTCCGAACAGCTCCCGCAGTTTCTTGCCCGTCTCCTCCGCCTGCTGCCAGCCCTTCTCGGTGAGCGGCAGGGCGTGGTCGGGTTCGCGTTCGTACACGGTGTCATCGGCATTGCCCACCGACTCGCCGTGCCGGACCAGAACGATGCGCCGTGGTCGTGCCATGCCAAAACCCTAGATCGTGTCACCGCGGATCGAGCAGCCGTACGGGCTCCATACGGCGTAGGTCACACAGCTTCCCCACGCGATGACGACCTCCGGGAGCCTCCTCAGACCGTCCAGGCGGGCTCCAACTGCACGATGTCGCCCGTGAGGGCCGCGACGTCGGCCTCGATCTGGGCACGCAGCGCGAGCCTTTCCACCCGCTCCGCGCGGTACTTGCCGTGCTCCGCGGCGGACTGCCACATCGACAGGACCACGAACTCGCTGCCCGGCGCCTCGCCGAAGAGGCCCCGCACCATGCCGGGCGAGCCCGCCATGGCCGGGTTCCAGACCTTCTCCTGCATCAGTGCGAAGTGCTCGGCCCGTTCCTCGTGGACCCGGCAGTGCGCGACCCGCACCAGATCGGCGTCGGTGAAACGCGGCTCGAAGCCGGTCTTCACGTCGAAGCGGTGATCGAACAGCTTGACCTGGGAGTCCTTGAAGGTGCCCGACTGGGCGGCGGCGAGCCGGTCGTGGGAGCGGGCCATGAAGGAGTCGTAAAAGGCACGGCTCTCCCAGAAGGCGAAGATGTGCGCGACGCCGGACCGGCCCGTGCTCCATCCCCCGCCCTGTCCCCGGAAACCCGGCTCCCCCAGAAGCCCCGCCCACTTTCGCTGCCCCCGTTCGAAACCGCGGCGGTCGACCACGGTGCAGCGAATCCACTTGACCAGCACCGCGCCATCGTAAGGCCACGGAGCGTGGCGCCGGTCACGCTCCGGCGGAGTACATCCGCGCGAGCGCCCCGGCGCGCGTGGCACGATGGGCAATCGGCTCTGTCAGCACGGCAGTTGGGCCGATGAGCAGTTGGGGAACGGGGAGGGGAGATCCGGTGAACGGCCTCAACAAGGGCATCCGCAAGGTCGAACTGGCGGTGAAATGGGATCCGAGTCCCGTAGGTGAGCCCGCGACCGATCTCGACATCATCGCGGCGACCTACACGGCGGACGCGCCGAGCGAAACACCCGAGTACGTAGTGCACTTCGACAGCCGTTCGCCTGACGGCACCATCTATCTGAACCGGGACAGCAAGGACGGCAAGGGCTTCGGCTGGGACGAGGTCATGACACTGGAGCTCGACCGTCTCAACAGCCGCTACGCGCGCGTGGTGGTCGGCGTCCTCATCCAGCAGCGGGCCGAACACAAGAGCTTCGTGGGGGTGCTGAACCCCGGTTTCCGGATGCGGGAGAACTACACGGTGCTCGCGGAGGGCGATTTCGCGGACGTCCTCGGATCCACGGCCGCCACTCTCGGGGAGTTCGTGCGGGACGGCGCGGGAGGGTGGACGTTCCACCCCGGCGTCCGCGGCTACGACACGGACCCGGCGACCTTCACCAGGGTCATGGGCAGCGCCCAGGACGCCTGAGCGCGCCCTCCTGGGAGCGTCGCGCTGCTACGAGCCGGGATTTCCCGAAGTGCGCTCCCCTCAGGGCGGTGAGAAGCCTGAAGTGCGGCACGGCTGCGGGCCGCGCCGCCCTTCAGGGGTCGTCCCGCTCATCGGCGGACGGAGGACTCGCTCGGCCGATCACGGCGAAAGGCCCTCAGTTCGAGTTCCGGCGCCACGGCGTCGGCCAGAAAAGTCAGGCGAGCGTCCTCGGCGGCGAGACCCGCCCGCGCCGTCTCGCACCATTCCTCCTGGTCGAGCAGGGCGAGGTAGGCGGACCGGATCGGCTCCCGACGCGTCCCGGAGCCGGGCTCCCCGGACCCGACGGGTGTCTCCTCGCCCAGGTACTGGGCGATCGTCGCCGCGGCGAAGTAGCGCTCGACAGTCGGCCCGAGCTGCCCGAGCAGACGAACGTGCGCCTCCAGCACCGTGTTCGCGTGCGCGTAGCGGCGCAGCGAAGTGCCCATGCCTTCGGAGTACGTCATCGCGTGGAGAAGCCGGGTCGTGTGGTCGACCAGTTCCGCGTCGCCGCCGGACGCCGCGAAGACCTCGTGGAGACGGGTCACTTGCGCGACCCGGCCCACGAAGTAGCCGTTGAGGAAGTCTCCGTCGGCCGCTCTGCGCAGCAGCCAGGGCCGGACGGCCGGATGCGCGTCCACGAGTCGGCACAGCGCCTCCACCACGTAGACCCGCCCCCAGCCGGACACCCGCTCCGCCAGCCAGATCAGCGCCTCGGCACCGTCGGGCAGGCGTTCCAGAGCCCGCGCCGCGAGCGGGCCGAAGGTGCAGGAGAGCAGTCCGACGGTCTGGATCGACGGGATGTCGTCCACGGTGCCGACGACGGCGAGCAGCGCCAACCCCACCGTGACGGCACAGGTATCGGTGCCGTGCCGCACCAGCCAGCGGCCGGCCTGCCGGGCGCGGACTGCGCCGGCCGCCCTGGCGGCCGCGGCGATGTGCTCGTTGTGGTGGATCGGTACGTGGATGCCCTGGAAGCGGTCGCTCAGCACGCTCGGCAGGGCTGCCGGTCCGGCGAAGTGCTCGTCGAGGATCCGTGCGACGTCGGCTCCCACGAGCTTCGTGTCCCGCGGCCTCTCAGGGCGTGGTGCGCGTCGGCGCCGTTCCTCGTCGGGGTACGGCTCGCCGTCACGCGGGAGGGGTCCGTCCGGCGTCTGCTGATGCAGCCGGAGCGCATGGCCGAACAGAGTGGTCCGCGTTCCGGGCAGTCCGGGCCCGGTCGTCTCGCTCATCGGCGGACGGGGGACTCGATTCTCTTGATCATGGGCCGGAGCATGTCACGACGGCCGGAGCCGCGACAAGCCTGCCTCCCGGTCGCCGCACGAGGCGCCGCGACAGTCTGCTGCACGGCGGCCGCACCAGGCCACGCGGGCAGGCGTCACACACGCAGAGGGCGGTGGAGCCGAGAACCGGCCCCACCGCCCTGCACAGGCAATTCACGCCTCAGCGGCGCCCAGGATCAGCTGCAGCCGCTAGTCGAACCACAACCCTCGCAGATGTAGCAGGATCCGGCCCGCTGCATCTTCGTGCCGCAGGAGAAGCACAGCGGGGCGTCCGCCTGGATGCCCAGCTGCATCTCGACCAGTTCGGCACTGGTGTGCGCCTGCTTCGGGGCGGGCTTGACCGCCTCGACCTCGGCCTTGGGGGCGGCGACGGCCTTCAGCTCCTGCGCGCGCGGCGCGGACTGGGCCAGCCCCTCCACGTCGACCTCGACATCATCGATGGTCGGCTCGTAGGAGCCCGTCTCCAGGTGGCGCTGGCGCTCCTCGGCGGAGTGGATGCCGAGCGCGGAGCGCGTCTCGAAGGGCAGGAAGTCGAGCGCCAGGCGGCGGAAGATGTAGTCGACGATCGACTGCGCCATCCGCACGTCCGGGTCGTCCGTCATGCCGGCCGGCTCGAAGCGCATGTTCGTGAACTTCGAGACGTACGTCTCCAGGGGCACGCCGTACTGGAGGCCCACGGAGACCGCGATCGAGAAGGCGTCCATCATGCCCGCGAGGGTGGAGCCCTGCTTCGACATCTTCAGGAAGACCTCGCCGAGACCGTCGTCCGGGTAGGAGTTGGCGGTCATGTAGCCCTCGGCGCCGCCGACCGTGAAGGAGGTGGTGATGCCGGGACGGCCCTTGGGGAGGCGCTTGCGGACCGGGCGGTACTCGACGACCTTCTCGACGGCCTCGCGGATCGTCGCCTCGGTCTTCGCGGTCACCTCGGCCTTCTCGTCCTCCTTCTTCTTGGCGGAGAGCGGCTGGCCGACCTTGCAGTTGTCGCGGTAGATCGCGAGCGCCTTGACGCCCATCTTCCAGGCCTCGAAGTAGACCTCCTCGACGTCCTCGACCGTCGCCGTCTCCGGCAGGTTGACGGTCTTGGAGAGGGCGCCGGAGATCCACGGCTGGATCGCGGCCATCATGCGGACGTGGCCCATCGCGGAGATGGAGCGCTCGCCCATGGCGCAGTCGAACACCTCGTAGTGCTCGAGCTTGAGGCCGGGGGCGTCGATCACATTGCCGTGCTCGGCGATGTGGGCGACGATCGCCTCGATCTGCTCCTCCTGGTAGCCCAGGCGACGCAGGGCCTGCGGCACGGTGCCGTTGACGATCTGCATCGAGCCGCCGCCGACCAGCTTCTTGAACTTGACCAGGGCGAGGTCGGGCTCGAGGCCGGTGGTGTCGCAGGACATCGCGAGACCGATGGTGCCGGTCGGGGCGATGACCGACGCCTGCGCGTTACGGAAACCGTTCTTCTCACCAAGACGGACGACGTCCTGCCAGGCCTCCGTGGCGGCGGCCCAGATCGGGCTGTCCAGGTCGTCCATGCGGACGGCCGCGGTGTTGGCGTCGGCGTGCTGCTTCATGACGCGCTGGTGCGGGGTGGCGTTCTTGGCGTAGCCCTCGTAGGGGCCGACGACCGCGGCGAGCTCGGCGGAGCGCTTGTACGACGTACCCGTCATCAGCGACGTGATGGCACCGGCGAGGGCACGGCCGCCGTCGGAGTCGTAGGCGTGGCCGGTCGCCATCAGCAGGGCGCCGAGGTTGGCGTAGCCGATGCCGAGCTGACGGAAGGCGCGGGTGTTCTCGCCGATCTTCTGGGTCGGGAAGTCCGCGAAGCAGATCGAGATGTCCATCGCGGTGATGACCAGCTCGACGACCTTCGAGAAGCGCTCGACGTCGAAGGACTGGTTGCCCTTGCCGTCGTCCTTCAGGAACTTCATGAGGTTCAGCGAGGCGAGGTTGCAGGACGTGTTGTCCAGGTGCATGTACTCGCTGCACGGGTTCGAGCCGTTGATACGGCCGGACTCCGGGCACGTGTGCCAGTGGTTGATCGTGTCGTCGTACTGGATGCCCGGGTCGGCGCACGCCCAGGCGGCCTCGGCCATCTTGCGGAAGAGCGCCTTGGCGTCGACCTCCTCGATGACCTCGCCGGTCATGCGGGAGGTGAGCCCGAACTTGCCGCCCGACTCGACGGCCTTCATGAACGTGTCGTTCACGCGGACCGAGTTGTTGGCGTTCTGGTACTGGACGGACGTGATGTCGTCGCCGCCCAGGTCCATGTCGAAGCCCGCGTCACGGAGGGCGCGGATCTTCTCCTCCTCCTTGACCTTGGTCTCGATGAAGTCCTCGATGTCGGGGTGGTCGACGTCGAGGATGACCATCTTGGCCGCGCGGCGTGTGGCGCCACCCGACTTGATCGTCCCGGCGGAGGCGTCGGCACCGCGCATGAAGGAGACGGGACCCGAGGCGTTGCCGCCCGAGGAGAGCAGCTCCTTGGAGGAGCGGATGCGGGAGAGGTTCAGGCCGGCGCCGGAGCCGCCCTTGAAGATCATGCCCTCTTCCTTGTACCAGTCGAGGATCGACTCCATGGAGTCGTCGACGGACAGGATGAAGCAGGCGGAGACCTGCTGGGGCTGGGGCGTGCCGACGTTGAACCAGACAGGGCTGTTGAAGCTGAAGATCTGGTGCAGGAGGGCGTACGCCAGCTCGTGCTCGAAGATCTCGGCGTCAGCGGGCGAGGCGAAGTACTTGTAGTCCTCACCGGCCTTCCGGTAGGTCTTCACGATGCGGTCGATGAGCTGCCTGAGGCTCACCTCGCGCTGCGGGGTGCCGACGGCACCGCGGAAGTACTTGCTGGTGACGATGTTGACCGCGTTCACCGACCAGAAGCCGGGGAACTCGACGCCACGCTGCTCGAAGTTGATCGAGCCGTCGCGCCAGTTGGTCATGACGACGTCACGGCGCTCCCACTCCACCTCGTCGTACGGGTGCACGCCGGGGGTGGTGTGGATGCGCTCGATGCGCAGTCCCTTGCTGGCCTTGGCTCCGCCCTTGGCGCGGGAACCTCGTGCCGGACCGCTCGCCGTCTCTGTCATGCCGCCTCCCTGTATCGGGCTAAAACGCCCTGAAGTGCCTCGTTCTTCCCGTGGCACGGTGTGTGTCTGGTGCTGCGCGCGCCGCTGTGCGGCCGCCCGCAACGGGTCTGTGGTCGCCGCCGACGGGGCCGATCCGTGCCGGCCCGTCCGTCAGTCGGCGGCGATGGCGGGCACGGGGACCTGGACGGCCCCTCCGGACCCGCGGTCGTCTTCCGGGCGCTCCGCGTCCGCGTCTTCGTCGTCCACGGCGGGGCGCCGCCTCGTGCCTTCCCTGAGTTCCGCGATGGCGGCCTCGAAGTCCTCGAGCGAGTCGAACGCCCGGTAGACGGACGCGAACCGCAGATAGGCGACGAGGTCGAGCTCCTGCAACGGGCCGAGTATGGCCAGCCCCACGTCGTGCGTGGTCAGCTCGGCGCTTCCGGTGGCGCGCACCGCCTCCTCGACCCGCTGGCCGAGCTGGGCGAGTGCGTCCTCGGTGACCGGCCGGCCCTGGCAGGCCTTGCGCACGCCGTTGATGACCTTGGTGCGGCTGAAGGGTTCGGTCACGCCGGAGCGCTTGACCACCATCAGCGAGCACGTCTCCACGGTCGTGAAACGACGGGAGCAGTCGGGACACTGGCGGCGCCTGCGGATCGACGTGCCGTCATCGGTCGTACGGCTGTCGACGACGCGGCTGTCGGGGTGCCTGCAGAAGGGGCAGTGCATGGCTCCAACCCTCCTTCACAGCACGACTCATAGACCTCGGGAGACCTCACGGGCCCCTCGAAGCAGCCCCAAGCATAGGCGATTCCCGTGGGCCCGAAGACCCGGGGGACCACAACTTCTGGGCCGCTGCCGCAATCCAACCACTAGATGTGGGGCTCGGTCCTCAAATTCACACACGACGCGCGTGTCGCACACGTAATGGCATGTGCCGCATGGACATACCCATCACGGACACGCGGGGGATAGCGTGGGCGACGCACGGAAGGGGGGCCGGTCCCCGGCCGGCCGGATGCCGGATGGCACACTGGTCGGCGCCCACATCGGCTGTCACGGTCTTCGCCCCCGGCGGTGAAGAGTACAGCAATGGGCCCTTTTGTCCGCCAGGCACCGTGCGAGCCATACACCCGGATTCATGATCACGTCAGCTACTTCACGGTTTTTCACTCGAACGTGTGTTTGGCGCAACCTTTCGAAAGCAACTACCGTTGTCCAGCAGGGAGACCATCGAGAGGGGCCGACGTGACCACGACCGCAGACAGTGCCACCATCACTGCCCAGGACCGCTCCCAGGGCCGATTCGAGCCGGTGCATGCGATGAACGAAGCCGCGAATCATGAGGGACCCAAGCGCTCCCTGCCGGGTCGACCTCCAGGCATCAGGGCGGACAGCTCCGGGCTCACGGACCGGCAGCGCCGGGTCATCGAGGTCATCAGGGACTCCGTGCAGCGGCGCGGCTACCCGCCGTCGATGCGGGAGATCGGCCAGGCGGTCGGCCTCTCCAGCACCTCCTCGGTCGCGCACCAGCTGATGGCACTGGAGCGGAAGGGCTTCCTGCGCCGCGACCCGCACCGCCCGCGCGCGTACGAGGTCCGGGGCTCCGACCAGGCGTCGGTGCAGCCCACGGACACGGCGGGCAAGCCGGCCGCGTCGTACGTCCCGCTCGTCGGCCGCATCGCCGCCGGTGGCCCCATCCTCGCCGAGGAGTCGGTCGAGGACGTCTTCCCCCTCCCCCGGCAGCTGGTCGGTGACGGCGAGCTGTTCGTCCTCAAGGTCGTCGGCGACTCGATGATCGAGGCCGCCATCTGCGACGGCGACTGGGTCACCGTCCGCCGCCAGCCCGTGGCCGAGAACGGCGACATCGTGGCCGCCATGCTCGACGGCGAAGCCACGGTCAAGCGCTTCAAGCGCGAGGACGGGCACGTCTGGCTCCTCCCCCACAACTCCGCGTACCAGCCGATCCCCGGTGACGAGGCGACCATCCTCGGCAAGGTCGTGGCAGTCCTGCGCCGCGTGTAACACCCCGCGAGGGGCGAGACGGTCCGCCCCACCCATGACCGGGCCCCGGAACCAACTGCGCCGGTTCCGGGGCCCTGTGCTTCACCGCCCCCGCGGCCGGGGCGCGCTCCTCGCCTGCGCCGCTGCGGGTCCATGGTGGACGCGTTCGCCGCGCGCGGTCTTCGGCTCGTCCACCGTCCCCCGCGATCGTCCGTCGATGTGTCACGCCAGACCGACGACCAGCAGGACGAACGCCGCGACGATCACAGCGACCCGCACATAGTGGAACCGGTCCCAGCGACCGACCTGCTGCCTCCAGTCCGCCGGGACGCTCTCCCTGGTCCACTGGGCGACACGGGAGTTGATCGGGACCAGCAGGGCGATGGACATCAGCACGCTCAGCACGAGCAGCGCGGTGGCCGTGACCACGAGACCCGCCTCCGCGTCGCCCCACGACGAGGCCGCCCAGACGGCCCCCAGCGCGACCGATCCGATGTACCAGAACGGCATGACCTTGCCGAGCACCCGGGCGCCGTCACTGCGGGCTGCGAGACCGCCGTCGTTCGGCAGCCGGTCGAGGATCGGATTGACGAAGGCCGCCACCGCGAACTCCACGCCCACCATCAGGCCGACGACCACCACGGTGACGATGGCCAGTATGTGCTGCATGTCCACTCCCGAAGTTCTCCGCGATTTTTTCTAGCGCCGCTAGCTGATGCAGCAATGCTAGACATAGCGACGCTTGAATGTCTAGCATTGCTAGAAAGTGGGCGTGCGGGAGCGTCTGCTGGTGGAACTCAAGTGGGCCGGTGGGCGCGTGGGATGGGGTGAGAGCGACAAGACGCGACGATGCCTCGACCGCCGACGAGGCGCGGGGGCTGCGGGTGTTGTGGGAGACCTTCGGCCGGCCGGAGACGGTGCGGGCGTGCACCGGGCGGCCGAGTCGTAGGGGCACGGGCAGCCGGGCGTGCACCGGGCGGCCGAGTCATAGGGGCACGGGCGGCCGGGCGGCCACCGGTCGGCAGGAGCGCACAGCCGCCCACCGGTAGGCCAGAGGGCACGTGGGCGGCCACCCGGTCGACAGGAGGCGCGGGGACGGCCGTCGGCCGGTGCGTGGGCCGCCGCCGTGTTGGGCGGCCCGCCCCGGGTTACGCCTCTTCCGTCTTCCTGGCCGCCTCGTCGATCGCGGCGAGCGACCTGCGGACCTGATGGCGGTCCGTCGTGTACCAGAAGTCCGGCAGCGACGCCTTCAGATAGCTGCCGTAGCGCGCCGTGGCCAGGCGCTGGTCCAGTACGGCGACGACGCCACGGTCCCCCGACGCCCGGACGAGGCGGCCCGCGCCCTGGGCCATGAGGAGCGCGGCATGCGTGGCGGCGACCGCCATGAAGCCATTGCCGCCGGCGTCCTCGACCGCCTTCTGGCGGGCGCTCATCAGCGGGTCGTCGGGACGCGGGAAGGGAATCTTGTCCATGACGACCAGCTGGCAGCTGGGTCCCGGGACGTCGACGCCCTGCCACAGCGACAGCGTGCCGAACAGACAGGTCTTGGGGTCCGCCGCGAAGTTCTTGATCAGCTCGCCGAGCGTCTCCTCTCCCTGCAACAGGATCGGGTGCTCCGGGATGCGCGACCGCAGTTCCTCGGCCGCGAGCTGGGCCGCCCGCATCGAGGAGAACAGCCCGAGCGTACGACCGCCGGCGGCCTGGATCAGCTCGGTGAGTTCGTCCAGCATGTCCCCGCGGTCACCGTCCCGCGCGGGGCGTGACAGGTGCTTGGCGACATAGAGGATGCCCTGCTTCGGGTAGTCGAACGGCGAGCCGACGTCGACGCCCTTCCACTGCGGGAGGTCGTCGCCCTCGGTGCCCTCGGGGGCGAGTCCCAGCGAGGCACCGACGCCATTGAAGTCGCCGCCGAGCTTCAGCGTCGCCGAGGTCAGCACGACGGAGCGGTCGGCGAACAGTTTCTCCCTGAGCAGCCCGGACACGCTCATGGGAGCCACCCGGAGCGAGGCACCGAAGCGGTCGTGGCGCTCGTACCAGACCACGTCCCACTCGGAGCCGTTGGTGATGCGCTCCGCCACGTCGTGCACGCTCTCCACGGACGCAAGGGCCTGCTTGCGCACGGCGTCCTCGTCCTGGACGGACTTGTCGCGGGTGCCGCCGATCGCCGAGATCACCGTACGCGCGGCGTCGCGCAGTGCCATCAGGGCGTACCCGAGGTCCTCCGGGATCTCCTCCAGGCGTCCGGGCAGCGCCAGCTCCATGAGGCGCTCGAAGCCCTCGGCGGCGGTCTGGAGCTGGTCCGCGGCCTTTTCGTTGACGAGTTTGGCGGCGCGGCGGACCGCGCGATTGACCTGGCCCGGAGTGAGCTCGCCCGTGGCCACGCCGGTGACCCGGGACACCAGTTCATGGGCCTCGTCGACGATCAGCACCTCGTGCTGCGGGAGCACCGGCGCGCCCTCGATGGCGTCGATCGCGAGCAGCGCGTGATTGGTGACGACGACCTCGGCGAGCTTGGCCCGCTCGCGCGCCATCTCGGCGAAGCACTCCGCTCCGTACGCGCACTTGCTCGCGCCCAGGCACTCGCGGGACGACACGGACACCTGGGCCCAGGCGCGGTCGGACACGCCGGGCGTGAGGTCGTCGCGGTCGCCCGTCTCCGTCTCGTCGGACCAGTCGCGCAGCCGGAGCAGGTCCTGACCCAGCTTGCTGGTGGGTGCGGCGGCCTCGAACTGGTCGAAGAGGCCCTCCTCCTCGTCCTGCGGCACTCCCTCGTGCAGGCGGTGCAGGCACAGATAGTTCGACCGGCCCTTGAGCATGGCGAACTCCGGCCGGCGCCGCAGCAGCGGGTGCAGCGCGTCGACGGTGCGCGGCAGGTCGCGCTCCACGAGCTGCCGCTGGAGCGCCAGCGTGGCGGTCGCCACGACGACCCGCTCCCCGTGCGCGAGGGCCGGCACCAGATAGCCGAGGGACTTTCCGGTGCCGGTGCCCGCCTGGACCAGCAGATGGGAGCTGTCGTCGATGGCGTCGGCGACTGCTTCGGCCATGGTCACTTGGCCGGGGCGCTCCGTGCCGCCGACGGCGGTGACGGCGGCATGCAGGAGTTCGGGGAGTGAGGGCTTCGTCATAGCGCTGCCACCCTACGGGGCTCCACTGACAATCGGGCGATCACGGCGACCGCGACGGACGTGATCGAGACGGGTGCGGGTTGTGTGATCAAGGCTGGTGCAGGGGGTTCGGGACGGTGCCGTGGACGGCGGCGTGCGGGCGGTCGGGGCGGTCACGGTAACCGTCGAGGTGCATCCGGTTGCGGTTGAGGCAGAGGCGCTCGATACGGGGCGTGAGCAGGTCGAACATCTCGTAGCGGTCCTTCAGCTCCGGGAACCGCGTCTGATGGCGGACGATCTCCGCGCGTACGAGGGACCAGAACTCGTCCTCCGGTACGCCCAATTGTTCTTCGCAGAGTGGTGCGAGGTAGCGGAACACTCCCACGAAGAGCCCGGAGTGGATGAACTGGATCAGGAACTCGGGCGGCTCGGCGAGCAGCACCCGTCGTACTTCGCCGGGCATGGACGCGTGCTCGGGAAGCGGCTCGGCGCTCACGTTGACGTCGTCCACGAAGTCCTTCACGGCGAGCCGGACCGGTACGTCGTGGTCGTCGAAGACAACGATCGTGTTCTCTCCGTGTGGGCTGAACACAGTGCCGTACCGGTACAGGAAGTGCAGCAGCGGCGGCAGCAGCGCGCCGAAGAGGCGGCGCAGCCAGGCCTTCGGCGCGAGCCCCGAGCGCCCGACGAGCTGGGCGGTGAAAGCGCGACCCTGCGGGTCGGTGTGCAGCAGCGCGGCCAGAGTGCGGGCGCGTTCGCCCGGGGCCAGCCGGCGGGACAGCGGCTCGCGCCAGATCGCCCCGAGCAGTTCCTTGTACTGGTAGGGCACCTCCGGGAGGCCGTCGTAGACCGGATGCCCGACGGTCACCGAAGCGACCTCGCCGAGGAGGATCACCCCGCAGGTGTCCCGCAGGAACGGATCGGTGTCGCGCAGGCCGTGCATCCAGGAGGTGACGGCGGGGGCCGCGAGCGTCCGTTCCGTCGGCAGGCCCCGCCACACCAGGGTGTTGAGGACGGATAACGGAAGCTTCAGGGTGTGCCGGTCCGGGCGCGAGACGTTGAGGAACGTACGGATCGACTGCTGCGGCAGGCGCAGGTCGCCGTCCGAGTGCAGGGGCACGATCCGGTCCGCGGCGACGTCGGACGTGAACAGGGGCAGCACGACGTCGTCCCACTGCCAGGGGTGCACGGGCAGGTAGAGGTACGACTCCGGGGCGAGCCCGCGCGCGCGGAGGGCGTCGTCGAATGACTCCCTGACCGTGGGGGCGAGCTCGCGCGCGTAGAGCTGTTCCGCGGTGTCGAGGCCCGGAACACCGCGGTAGGCGGCCAGCAAGGTGTGTACGGCGATCCAGGGCAGGGCCGTCGCCTTCCGGGCCTCCGGCGCCCAGTCGCCCGCGTCCCGTGCGGAGAAACCGAGGCGGCCCTTGTTCAGCACGAGCCACGGGTGCCCGGTCTGGTGACCCTCCAGTTCGGCGTACCCCAGCTCGGCCAGCTCGGCCGCGGTGAGAGCGTCGTGGTCGAGGCGCGCGTCGGCGGCGAGGGTGGTGCTCATCTCTCGGATGGCGTGGCCGAGCGTCGCCCCGTCGAGTCGCAGCACGCCGCGGGCACGGGTGAGGAACCGGACCGGGTCGGTGAAGGGCCGCGGTTCCCCGGTCCGCTCCGTGAGGGTGAGCGAGCCGGGGTCCACCCGCCAACTGCCGTACGCGGTACGGCGGGCGCGGAAGGACAGGGTGCCCCGGTCGTCGAGGGGCAGGGAGTAGCGGGCGTGGGAGGTGTGGGGAGAGTGGGGGCTGCGTGGGTCGGAGGTCGCGGCCGGGTGTCCTCCCCCTGGCTCCGCCTCGTGCTCATGCGGCTTCGGCAGGTCACCGCGAGCCCGCTCTTGCCCGGCGCCGGACTCCAGCCCGTGCCTTGGGTCGTGGGCGTGCTGTGGCCCCTGCACGCACTCGGCCACGGCCTCCGGCTCCGGCTCCGGCTCCGGCTCCGGCTCCGGCTCCGGCTCCGGCTCCGGCTCCGGCTCCGGCTCCGGCTCCGGCTCCGGCTCGATGATCCCCTCGTACGCGAACTCGCCGATCATCTTGGCGAGCAGACGGCGGCCGGCCTGCTCCCATCGGTCTTCGCGCAGCTCGGGTGGGTCGTACAGGGAGGGCGTCGCTGCGGAGGCCGGGTTTGCGGAGAAATTCGGCACGGGGACTCCTCGACAGGGAACCGGAACGGGACGAGCGGTGTACCAAGAGTGACGGCGCTACAACAGATCGCGCAGGGCCCGGTCTCGGACCATGAGGGCTGCCCGCTTGTCGGGCAGGTCGACCTCGGCGGAGAACCGGAAGCCGGCGCTCAGGAAGGCGGAGACGGAGGGGGTGTTGCGAAGGTCGGGTTCCGCGACGACACGCGCGCATGAGGGGCGGCAGTCGAGCGCGTGGTCGGCCACGGCTCTGAGCAAGGCGGAGCCGAGCCCTCGCCCACGGTGGGCGACGCCACCGATGAGGAGGTGAATCCCGGTGTCGTGCGGTCGGGCGGGGTAGTGGCGGGCCAGGGGATCGAGATCCGCGCGGTAGATCTCCCAGTAGCTCATCGGAGTGCCGTCCAGCAGTCCGAGGCAGGGCACGCTGCGCCCGTCGCCGTCGAGTTGGACACGCAGATGTTCTTCGGTGACGGATCCGGGCCCGGCGAGCTTCCAGAATTCGGCCACGACCGGGTCGTTCATCCAGCGGGCGATCAGGGTCAGGTCGCGTTCGATGCGCACGGGGACGAGCTGGAAGACGCCCACGGGAGTGCTGGTCGGCCCCCAGCCGCCCACGCGATCGAGCAGGTCGTCGTCCGCCGACGCGATGTACGTGCTCGCCGTCGCACCGCCCTGCGGGGTGCCTGCGCCACCACCCCCGCCTCCTGCGGCTCCGTCCACGGCTCCCGGGACGGACCCGCCCCGCCCGTCGGCTGTCTCCGCGAAGTACGCGAGGAGCTCTTCGGGGAGGCGCAGGTCGAGGGTGTCCTCGACGTCCGCGCTCAGACAGGGGTCGAGGTCGGAGTCCGAGGGCGGGCTTGTGGCGGTGCCGGGTTCGCAGCCGGATGCCTCGGCGCGTCCCGGGACGGGTGCCGGTGCGGTGTCGGCGTCGGTGCTCGCGTCGGTGGGAGGCACGGCGACGCTCCTCTCAGGAGACGGGGTGGGGCATGTTCCTCAGGAATGAAGGGGGTTGGAGATGGTGACGTAGACGGACTGGGTGTCGACTGGCCCGACGAGCTCGTCGAGGCCGTGCAGTCGGGTCAGCAGGTTGGCCTTGCAGCGCAGGACGGGTGATTCGAGGAGCCGGGCGGGAAGGGGGGTGCGCAGCCGGGCGGGTCCGGTGGCCACGTCGGCGAGGAATCGGCGGAAGGCGGCGAGCAACAGACCCTCGTCGGCGAGGTGCTGGGACCCGAACGCGCCGATGAGGCCGAACACGTTGTTGATGCCGAGGTAGTAGGCGAAGCGTTCGTCGGTGACCTCGTCGGAGACGAAGGTGTCGCTGTGGGCGCCGATGCCGGGCAGCCTCGCGTCGAGCTCCGCGCGCCGGGATTCGCGGAAGTAGTAGCCCTGGTTGTCGCGGTAACGGCCGCCCCGGGGCCAGCCTTCGGCGTCGAGGAGGAGCAGCGTGTTCTGCTGGTGCGCCTCCAGGGCGATGCCCGCTTCGCTGTCCAGCCAGAGCACGGGGCGTACGACGTGGTGCAGGTAGCGCAGGAACCACTCGGTGGCGACGGCGCCGCGGGGACGACCGGTGCGCCCGGCGAGCCCGGTGATGATCTCGCTGAGCCTGGACCGCATCGAGGGCCGGTCGGCGAGCGTCCTGTCGCTGCCGGGCAGGACGGCCGGGCGGGGCGACACCAGCCCGGCGACGCAGCCGGCGTCGTCCGTCGGGCTGAAGGGGTTGTGGCGGATCACGACGTCGAGCCCCGGCAGCGGGTTGCCGTCCGGGTCGTCGACGGCGAGCCAGGCCGGGTCCCGCACGATGTCGAAGCCGGGGTGGGCGGCCTGCCACTGCTCGGACAGACCGCCGCGCAGCAGGCGGTGGACCTCTACTCCTCGGTGGAGTTCCTTGCGGAGGTTCTCACGGCGGGAGTTGGTGATGCGCAGGCCCAGGGACAGCTTGAGCATCGCCGGGGCGTCGGAGCGGTGGACCGTACGGACCGAGGAGGTGGGGTGCCAGGGGGCGCCCTGCGCGCCGAGGTCCTTGAGCAGGCCGGCGTCCATCAGTTCGGCGGTCTCGCGCCGGTGCCGGACCTCGCGCATCTGCCAGGGGTGCAGGGGCAGGGCGGCGGTGTACCCGGCGGGCAGCGGGAGTTCCGCGCCCGCCAGCCGCAGGGTGAGCTGCTCCGCGGAGACGGGGCGGCCGCGCTCCGTCCATGCCGAGTCGGTTGCGAGCACGGAGGGGGCGATCGCCATCCAGTGCAGGGGGAAGGAGCCGCGCAGTTCCGGCGAGTAGAGCCGGGCCTCGGCCTCGGAGAGCCCTTCGCGGCCCTTCGGTGTGGGGTGCAGCGGATGACCGAGCAGGAGCGCCTGCTCCGCGGAGAGGAAGAGGTGGGGCACGTCCGTGGGCCGCTGTCTGCGGTCGCTGATGAAGGCGGCGGTGCGGTGCACGGAGTCGGCGACCCGGCCGACGAGGTCGGCTCCCTCAAGACCGACGCCGTACTCCGCACGGGTTCCGTGTCCGTGACCGGACTCACCGGTTCCCCCGGCTGCTCCGGTTGCCTCGGCTCCCCCGGTTCCGTCGGCCCTCTCCGTTGATCCGGTTCCCGCGGCTCTCCCGGTGGATCCGGGTCCTTCTCCTTCGGCTCCCCGGGCTGCTCCGGTTCCGTCGGCTGCCCCGGCTGCCGTGGCCGTTTCGCGGGTGATCAGGGCGGCTACGGTCACCGCGTCCGCGGGCGGTGCGCCCTCGGGGGCGCCGGTGAGACAGGGCGGGCCGAAGCGGTGCCAGCCCGTGGCGGACCAGTAGTGCACGGGGACCAGGAGGCTCGTGCCGCTGGCGGGGAGGGGAATGCGGAGCGTGCCGTCGTCGGGAGCGGCCAAGTCGTTCTCCCGCACCCAGCAGCGCAGCAGGTTCTCGACCGCCGCCGCCTGCGCAGCGGTCTGCGCGTCAGGGTGTTCCAGCAGGTCGGCGGTGGCGCCACACAGCCGCTCGGACACCCTGACGCCCTCCTTCTGCCGGGGCACCGTTTCGGCTCCCGGCATCGGCGGGGTCTGTGTGCCGCGGACCGCGCGCTCGTTGCTGTCGGGGCGACCGTCTGGTGCGGGGGTGGCGTTCACGGGAGTTCCTTGTGGGGTCGTTCGGACTCGTGCGGCGACGAGTCGGTCGTTACGGGTAGGTGGGCCTTCGGCTTTCCTGGTCGGTTCGGACGGGGCCGGCTCGTCCGGGACGGGCTGGCGATGCCGGCTGGGCCGACTGTCAGGCTGGGGAAGCGGTTCCGGCCGGGCTGGCCGTCCCGCTTGGACTGGTCGGCCTGCACGGACGGGCCGTCCTGCACGGGCTGGTCGGCCTGCACGGGCTAGTCGTTCCGCACGGGCTGGTCGTTCCGCACGGGCTAGTCGTTCCGCACGGGCTGGTCGTTTCGGCGGGGCGGGTCGGCCCGCTCGGGCTGGTCGGCCTACACAGGCTGGTGGTTCAGGCCGGGCTGGTCGGCCCGCTCGGACTGGTCGGCCTGCACGGGCTGATCGTTCAGGCCGGGCGGGACGTTTCGCTCGGGCTAGCGATGGCGTCGGGCCGGCACCCGGACTCGTAAGGGCACTGGGCCTTCGTGCTCGGGCCCCGAGCTCGGACGCCGGGCGCGGGCCCTGCCCCGCTGCCGTCCCACCACGCTTGGCCCGACGCGTCGCGAACACCTCACCGGCCGACCGGGGCCACTGCTCCAACGCCGACTGAACCGGACGCCCGACGTCCGGCCGGGACGCGCACCCCACGCCGGGGCGGCCCGAACACCCGACGGACGGGCGGGACGGGTACCCCACGCCGTGGCGGGCCGGCCACCCCACGGACAGGCAGGCCAAGTGACCCAGGCGAGGGCGAGACGGGCGGACAGCGTCGAGGGAGGACACGCGAACCGCGTCAGCACGGGACCGGCTCCCCCACCTGCTCTGCCGGTTCATCAGGCTCCGCCAGCTCGTCAAACCCTGCCGGTTCATCAGACTCCGCCAGCTCGTCAAACTCTGCCGGTTCGTCAGATTCTGTCGGTTCGTTGGACTCCGCCGGTTCGACCGCCCCGGCCGCGCCCGCCGCGTGCTCCGGACGCACCGGACGCACCGCCCGCTCCCGCACCCCGGCCCTGGTCTCGGTCCCGCCCCCGCCGAGCGCTTCCCGCCGCCCCCGCTCACTATGGGATCCGCCACCGCCCCACGCCCTCGTCGCGCGGCATGCCCTCCGTGCGTGGCGGGCACACGCCCGGCGGACCGCTTGCGTCGCCGGGTGGTCCCTCCTCGCCCCGGGGACCGCCGACGGGTGCGCGGACTGCGCCCTGCCCCAGGTCCCCTCGCGCGACGGCTGCCACCGCGTCGGCGAGGCGGTCGAGGACCGCGGTGGCCTGTTCGTCGCTGATGGTGAGGGGAGGGAGGAGCCGCACCACGCTGGAGTGGCGACCGCCCAGCTCGACGATGAGCCCTCGGCGCAGGCACTCCCGCTGGACGGCGGCGGCGAGTTCGGGTGCGGCGGGCCGTGGGCCTCCTGCGGTGTCCGGGGCCGCTTCGGGGTGCACGAGTTCGACGCCGATCATCAGGCCCCGGCCGCGCACGTCGCCGACGCAGGGGAAGTCGTCGGCGAGCAGGCGCAGTTGGCCCAGCATGTGGGCCCCCACGGTGCCCGCGCGTTCGGCGAGACCGTTCTCGCGGACGTGGGCGAGGGTCGCGGCCCCCGCGGCCATGGCGAGTTGGTTGCCGCGGAACGTGCCGGCGTGGGCGCCCGGTCGCCAGACGTCGAGGTCGTCGCGGTAGACGATCACGGCGAGCGGCAGGCTGCCGCCGATGGCCTTGGACAGCACCATCACGTCGGGCGTGATCCCGCTGTGCTCCACGGCCCAGAAGGTGCCGGTGCGGCCCACCCCGGTCTGGACCTCGTCAGCGATCAGGGGGATGGACCGTGCCGCCGTGATCTCGCGCATCCGCCGCATCCAGCCGTCGGGCGCGGGAATCACCCCGCCCTCGCCCTGGACGGGTTCGAGGATCATCCCGGCGGGGTGCGGTACGCCCGACTTGGAGTCGTCGAGCACGGACTCGGTCCAGCGCGCGGCGAGTTCGGCACCGCGGTCGCCGCCGACGCCGAACGGGCAGCGGTAGTCCTGCGGATACGGCAGGCGTGCGACCCGTACGTCGGTCGCGCCCCCGGATGCTTCGAGCGCCCCCGCGGTCATCCCGTGGTAGGCACCGGTGAAGGCGAGCATCCCCGCGCGGCCGGTCGCCGTGCGCACCAGTTTGAAGGCCGCCTCGACCGCGTCCGTCCCGGCCGGCCCGCAGAACTGCACCCGGGCACGGTCGGCGAACTCGTGGGGCAGTGTGCGGAACAGCTCCGTGGTGAACGCGTCCTTCACCGGGGTGGCGAGGTCGAGGACGTGCAGCGGGGCCCCCGAGTCGAGGACCTTTCTGATGGCCTCCAGGACCACCGGATGGTTGTGGCCCAGGGCCAGGGTGCCCGCGCCGGAGAGGCAGTCGAGGTATCGGCGTCCGTCGGCGCCTTCGATGGTCAGGCCGCGGGCCCGCACGGGAACGATCGGCAAGGCACGCGCATAGGTGCGGGCTGCCGACTCGCGCGCCGATTGGCGCCGCAGAATCCCCTCGTGCGCCGCGCGCGCCCTCTCGGACGCTCCGGGAACAGCTTCGGGCGCCGTGTCGGAGGTTCCGGGCACACCGGCCGGCTTCCCCTCGGACGGCCCAGTCGCTCCCACCGGCACCACCGCAGACTCGGTCACGGCCACTGGTACAGGTCCTCCCGCTGTCCACAGGCAAGTTGGCGAGGGGTTCTGAACACAGGCGGCAGGCCCCCCGTACGTACCAACGACGCGGCGCGTCCGGGGAAGCGGGTGAGTCGAAGATCCTTGCCGTGACGGAACCGTTGCCGTTCCGTCGGATGTCCCCCACAGCGACCGCATAAGGTGTGGTGCCGTTCAGCCTTATCGAACGATCAAGGTCGATCGGCTCCCCGAGGTCCCGAACCGGGGGTCCGGTTCGGCCGATCCGTACGAAGCCGCACGTACGTATGCGTACGACGACACGACGACGTACGCACCGCACCAGCAGCGCACAGTTCTCTGACGTCCAGGGGGAGTTACACCATGCGATCCATACGTCCGCCCTTCGCCGCCCGTCGAGGGAGGAGCGCGCGCCGCAGAACCTCCCCCGTGCTGGCCGCGATCGGCCTCACCGCGGCGCTGGCACTGACCGCCACCGCCTGCAACTCGGGGGACGACAAGGCGGGTGGCGAGCCCAGCGCGTCCGCAACCCAGGGCGGCGACGACAAGATCAAGATCCCGGACGACATCAAGAACAAGCTCAAAGAGCACGGCATCGATGTCGACAAGTGGAAGGACGGCGCCTGGAAGAACTGGGACAAGGACGACTGGCTGCGCGAGGCGGACGACTTCATCAACCCGATCATCAAGGGTCTTTGGGACCCGGACCGGATGCGTGGGGCCGACGACCCCGACAAGGACAAGGGCGTCGACGACAGCGACCTCTCCGGTGACCAGGGTGTCACCGACCCGACCCCGGCTCCCGTGACGGCGCAGGCGGTGAAGCCCGCGTACCACGGCAGCGTGCCGGTGGCCGGCAAGGTGTTCTTCGACTCCCCCGAGGGCACGATGGTCTGCTCGGCGACGGTGGTCGAGGACCCGGCGCACCCGGGCAAGTCCAATCTCGTGTGGACCGCGGGCCACTGCGTGCACGCCGGCAAGAAGGGCGGCTGGTACCGCAACATCGCCTTCGTGCCCTCGTACAACGACTCGGGGATGGCCTCCGCGCAGCTGGAGAAGGCCGGCCGGCAGCAGGTCGCGCCGTACGGCGTGTGGTGGAGCGACTGGGCGCAGACGTCGGACCAGTGGATCGAGCAGGGTGGCTCCACGGGCGGCCAGGGTGCCCCGTACGACTTCGCCGTGCTGCACGTGACGCCGGAGAAGGGCAGCGACGGCAAGTCCCTGGAGGAGACCGTCGGTTCCGCGCTCCCGGTGAACTTCAACGCTCCGGCCGTGCCGAAGGTGTCGAGCATCACGGCGACGGGCTACCCGGCGGCGGCGCCGTTCGACGGTCAGAAGCTGTTCCAGTGCACGGACAAGCCGGGGCGGCTGTCGGTCACGCAGGCGGACCCGACGATGTACCGCATCGGCTGCACCATGACGGGTGGCTCGTCCGGCGGCGGCTGGGTGGCCGCGGGGTCGGACGGCAAGCCGGCGCTGGTGTCCAACACCTCGATCGGCCCGGTCAAGTTCGGCTGGCTGGCGGGCCCGCGCCTGGGCAGTGTGGCCAAGGGTGTGTACGACTCGGTGAGCGGGAAGTTCGCCGGGCAGTGACGCGAAGGACGTAGCGGCACTCGGACAGACGGCGGTGGACCGGCTCACGGGAACTTCACCGGCTCACCGCCGTTCGTCCTCGACCGCACGGGCATAGTGGGGTGTCGCGTCCGGGCGGGTTACGCGCACGGCCACCCCGCACCTGACCAGCACATGACACATCAGCTCCAACGGGGGTTTCAGCACCATGCGTTCCACTCACCGGCGAAGGCGTCTGCTCGCCGCCACCGGACTCGTCGCGGCCCTGGCGCTCACCGCCACCGCCTGTGACTCCGGTGACGACAAGGCGAGTGACAAGCCGAGCACGCCCGTCAGCCAGGGCGGCGACGACAAGATCAAGATCCCGGGTGACATCAAGGACCGGCTCAAGGAGCACGGCATCGATGTCGGCCAGTGGGAGAGCGGCGGCTGGAAGAACTGGGACAAGGATAAGTGGCTCAGTGAGGCCAAGGACTTCGTCAACCCGGTGATCGACGGGCTGTGGAAGCCCGAGCGGATGAAGTCGGCCAAGGACCCCGACAAGACGATCTCCGCGAAGGACGCGGCCGCCGACCAGGGCGTCAGCGACCCCGACCCGGCGCCCGTCGACGCCAAGGCCGAGAAGACCCCGTATCACGAGTACGCCGCCCCGGTCGGCAAGGTGTTCTTCGACTCCCCCGAGGGCTCGATGGTCTGCTCGGGCACGGTCATCAAGGACGTGAACCACCCCGGCAAGTCCAATCTCGTGTGGACCGCCGGGCACTGTGTGCACGCCGGCGGCAGCGGCGGCTGGTACCGCAACATCGCCTTCGTGCCCTCGTACAACGACCAGGGCAAGTCCGAGTCCGAGCTGGGCAGCGCCACGGCGTCGGAGATCGCGCCCTACGGCCAGTGGTGGGCGGACTGGGCCTCCACGTCGAACGAGTGGATCTCGGGCGGTGACGAGACGGGCGGTGCGGGCGCGCCGTACGACTACGCCGTGCTGCACGTGAAGCCGGAGCAGGGGAGCAAGTCCCTCGAGGAGACCGTCGGCAATGCCCTGGCGGTGGACTTCTCGGCGCCGTCCGCCCAGGACGTCGACGCGATGGGGGCCTGGGGTTACCCGGCGGCACCGCCGTACAACGGTCTCAACATGTTCAAGTGCGTCGACCGGCCGGGCCGACTCTCGCTCGACCCCGCGCTCCCGACGATGTACCGGATCGGGTGCACGATGACCGGCGGTTCCTCCGGCGGCGGCTGGTTCCGTGTCGTCGACGGCGAGACGAGGCTCGTCTCCAACACGTCGATCGGCCCGTCCGACAACACCTGGCTGGCGGGCCCGCAGCTCGGCAAGGGTGCCGAGGCGCTCTACCAGAGCATGAGCGAGGAGTACGGCGGCCAGTAGGGCACCGTCTCGCGCGGCACCGGCGGACCACCGCGGCACTTGGCGCCGCTGGAACGCCGTCGCTCGCACGCGACGCCGGCAGGCACCGCACCGCACCGGCACCGCACTCACCGGAACGACGAAGGGCCGCCCCCTGCGAGAGGGGGCGGCCCTTCTTGCGCGTCGGTCTCCGGCGCCGCGGAGCCCGGAGTGCGACTACAGCGCCGGTGCCGGAACGTACGGCGCGAGGTCCGCCGCGAGTTCCTCGTGCACGCGCGCCTTGAGCAGTGTGCCCTCCGGGGTGTGCTCCTCGGAGATCACCTCGCCCTCGGTGTGCGCGCGGGCGACCAGCTTGCCGTGCGTGTACGGCACGAGTGCCTCGATCTCGACCGAGGGACGCGGCAGATCGTTGTCGATGAGCGCGAGCAGTTCGTCGATGCCCAGACCGGTGCGGGCCGAGACCGCGATGGAGCGCTTCTCGATCCGCATCAGCCGCTGGAGCACCAGCGGGTCCGCCGCGTCCGCCTTGTTGATCACCACGATCTCCGGCACATGCGTGGCGCCGACGTCGCGGATGACCTCGCGCACGGCGGCCAGCTGCTCCTCCGGCGCGGGGTGCGAACCGTCCACCACGTGCAGGATCAGGTCGGAGTCGCCGACCTCCTCCATGGTGGAGCGGAACGCCTCGACCAGGTGGTGCGGCAGGTGCCGTACGAAGCCGACCGTGTCGGCCAGCGTGTACAGCCGGCCGCTCGGGGTCTCCGCCCGGCGCACGGTCGGGTCCAGGGTCGCGAACAGTGCGTTCTCGACCAGGACGCCCGCGCCCGTGAGGCGGTTGAGCAGCGAGGACTTGCCCGCGTTGGTGTAACCGGCGATGGCCACGGAGGGCACCTTGTTGCGGCGGCGCTCCTGACGCTTGATCTCGCGGCCGGTCTTCATGTCCGCGATCTCCCGGCGCATCTTCGCCATCTTCTCGCGGATACGGCGCCGGTCCGTCTCGATCTTGGTCTCACCGGGACCACGGGTGGCGAGGCCGCCGCCCTTGCCGCCGCCCATCTGACGGGACAGCGACTGACCCCAGCCTCGCAGTCGCGGCAGCATGTACTGCATCTGCGCGAGCGCGACCTGCGCCTTGCCCTCTCGGGACTTGGCGTGCTGGGCGAAGATGTCGAGGATCAGGGCCGTACGGTCGATGACCTTGACCTTGACGACGTCCTCGAGGTGGATCAGCTGGCCGGGGCTCAGCTCACCGTCGCAGATCACGGTGTCGGCACCGGTCTCCAGGACGATGTCGCGCAGCTCGTAGGCCTTGCCGGAACCGATGTACGTGGCCGCGTCGGGCTTGTCACGGCGCTGGACGACGCCGTCGAGCACGAGCGCTCCCGCGGTCTCCGCGAGGGCGGCCAGCTCGGCGAGCGAGTTGTCCGCGTCCTGAATGGTCCCCGTGGTCCAGACACCGACGAGCACGACGCGCTCCAGGCGGAGCTGCCGGTACTCGACCTCGGTGACGTCCTCCAGCTCGGTGGAGAGTCCCGCCACGCGGCGCAGTGCCGCGCGCTCGGAGCGGTCGAACTGCTCGCCGTCCCGCTCTCCGTCGATCTCGTGGCTCCAGGCGACGTCCTCTTCCATCAGGGCATCGGCCCGAAGACCTTCGGGGTAGTTCTGCGCGAAGCTCTGCGCGTCCTGGGAAGGGGAAGAAGAGGAGGTCATTGGATCCTTACGTCGATGGGAACACTTGTTCGGCGGACGTAGTCCGTCATAGGGGAGAACGTCCCCGGCCACCGGGAGATTCCCGGATTCCGCCGGGCCAACCCCTGAGGGGCCGGGCCGGCGACTCGAAGATGGTCGCACGGCACGGCCCGTCTCGTCACGCGAGTTGTCAGGCACCCTTGCGCGCCTTCGGCGGGTCGCTCTTCCAGTCCTCGTGCCCCGGCATCGGCGGTGTCTTCGTGGCGTACAGCCATGCCTTGAAGAACCCGCTCAGGTCACGGCCGGCGACGGCGGTCGCGAGGGCCACGAAGTCGTCCGTCGAGGCGACGTCGTCGCGGTGGGCGCTCACCCAGGTCCGCTCCAGCCGCTCGAAGGCGGAGCGCCCGATCTTCTGGCGCAGCGCGTACAGGACCAGGGCCGCTCCGTCGTAGACGCTCGGCCGGAAGATGCTGATCTTCTGGCCGGGGGCGGGCTCCTTCGGTGCCGCGGGCGGGCCTCCGGCGGCGCGCCAGGAGTCGGACGCGCGGTACGCCGCCCGCATCCGCTCCTCCATCGGCTTGTGTGCCTTCTCCTCCGCGTACAGGGCCTCGTACCAGGTGGCGTGCCCCTCGTTGAGCCACAGGTCGGACCAGACGCGCGGGCTGACACTGTCGCCGAACCACTGGTGCGACAGCTCGTGCACCATGATCGACTCGACGTACCACTTCGGGTACGCGGCCTCCGTGAACAGCTCCTTCTCGAACAGGGAGAGCGTCTGCGTCTCCAGCTCGAAGCCGGTCTGCGCCTCGGCCATGAGGAGCCCGTACGTCTCGAAGGGGTACCGGCCGACCTTGCCCTCCATCCAGGCGATCTGGTCGGGGGTCTTCTTCAGCCAGGGTTCAAGCTTCTTGGCGTCCTTGGTGGGCACGACGTCCCGTACGGGCAGACCGTGCGGCCCGCTCCGGCGCAGCACGGAGGACCGGCCGATGGAGACCTGCGCCAGCTCGGTGGCCATGAGGTGCCGGGTGCGGTACGTCCAGGTGGTGGACCGGCGGGAGCGGTCGGCTCCCGCGGCCAGTCCGTTCGCCACGGCCGTGTACCCGTCGGGCGCCGTGACGTGGAAGGTGAACATCGCCTTGTCGGAGGGGTGGTCGTTGCACGGGAAGACGAGGTGGGCGGCGTCGGCCTGGTTGGCCATGGCGAGCCCGTCCTTGGTGCGGACCCAGCCGCCGTCCTGGTCCTCGGCGGTGACCGTGTCGCTCGTGTGGTGCACGACGACGTGCATCCGGCTGCCCAGCGGCAGCGGCCTCGCGGGCGTGACGACCAGGTCCTGCCCGGCGCTCGTGAATGCCGCGCGCTCCCCGTTGACCTCGACCGATTGCACCTTGCCGTGGGCGTAGTCGAGGTTGATGCGTTCCAGCCGGGAGGACGTGAGGGCGTCGATGGTGGTGACAGCCGCGAGCGGCTTGTCGTTGGCTCCGGGATAGGTGAACGCGAGGTCGTACGACTGGACGTCGTATCCCGGGTTGCCCAGGTGCGGGAAGAGGCGGTCGCCGATCCCGAGGGGGGTGGCCGGCGAGGGGGCGCTCGCGGCGATCAGGCAGACGGAGACGGCCGAGGCGAGCAGGGCGGCCCTGATGCGGCGGGTCGGGGGACGGGGAATCCTGGGGCGGATGTTGCGCAGCATGAAACACCGCTACCAGCGCCCACGCGCCACACGGTGACGGCGCGCGCCCGGCCCACCCGAACGGGTCGGCGCAGCGGCCTATTGCGGGGCCGCCGCCTGGTGCTGCGCGCGGCTCACGTCGTACACCCCCGGCACGTTCCGCATGGCCCGCATCAGGCGGGGCAGCCGCGCCGCGTCCGGAAGTTGGAGCGTGTACGTGTGGCGTACGCGCTGCTGGCTGGGGGGTTCGACGGTGGCCGAGACGATGGCGACACCCTCCAGGGCGATGGCCTCGGTGAGGTCGGCGAGCAGATGGGGCCGGCCGAAGGACTCGGCGACGAGGGTGACCCGGCATTCGGCGGTGTCCCCCCAGCGCACGCCGATCTCCGCGCGCCCCCCGCTCTTCATGCGCGTCGCCCCGGCGCACTCCACCCGGTGGACGGTCACCACTCCCCCGCGCACGGCGAAGCCGGTCACCTCGTCGGGCGGTACGGGCGTACAGCATCCGGCGAGACGGACGGACGCGCCCGGCTGGTCGACGACGGCGCTGGCGGCGGGCCGTTCCGCGGGGGCGTCCTGGACGGGACGCTCCGCGGGGGCCTCGACGGCCGGGCGGCGGGCGGCCGCGGACGCCTCGGACGACGGGTCGGCGGCGGGCGAGGGGTGCGCGGCCAGCCAGCGTTGGATGGCGATCCGCGCGGCGGGCGTGTGCGCGTGCTCCAGCCACTCCCTGGACGGTTCGGAGGCCGGGTCCTGGCCCATGAGGAGCTGGACGGTGTCGCCGTCCCTGAGGACCGTACTCAGCGTCGCCAGGCGGCCGTTGACGCGGGCGCCGATGCAGGCGTGGGCGTCCTCGCCGTACTGGGCGTACGCCGCGTCCACGCAGCTGGCTCCCTCGGGGAGGCCCAGCGAGCCGCCGTCGGCGCGGAAGACGGTGATCTCACGGTCCTGGGCGAGGTCCTCGCGGAGGGTGGACCAGAAGGTGTCCGGGTCCGGGGCGCCCTGTTGCCAGTCGAGGAGCCGGGACAGCCAGCCGGGGCGGGTCGGGTCGGCCCGCTCGCCGTCGGGCCGTTCCCCGTCGCCGTCGGCCTGGTCCTCCGACGGCGTGGCGTAGGGGCTGCCGAGCGCGATCACTCCGGCCTCGGCGACCTTGTGCATCTGGTGGGTGCGGATGAGGACTTCGGCCACCTCCCCGTCCCCGCGCGCCACCGCCGTGTGCAGCGACTGGTACAGGTTGAACTTGGGGACGGCGATGAAGTCCTTGAACTCCGACACCACCGGGGTGAGACAGGTGTGCAGTTCGCCCAGGACGCCGTAGCAGTCCGCGTCCTCGCTCACCAGCACCAGGAGCCGCCCGAAGTCGGCGCCGCGCATCGGTCCGCGCTTGCGCGACACCCGGTGCACGGAGACGAAGTGCCGTGGCCTCACCAGGACTTCGGCCTGGATGCCCGCGTCGCGCAGGACCGCGCGGGCCTCGTCGGCGATCTCCGCGAGCGGGTCGCCGGCGCGCGCCGCGTTCTCGGCGATCAGCTCCCGGGTGCGCTCGTACTCCTCGGGGTGCAGGATCGCGAAGACGAGGTCCTCCAGCTCGGTCTTCAGCACCTGGACGCCGAGCCGTTCGGCGAGCGGGATCAGCACGTCCCTGGTCACCTTGGCGATCCGCGCCTGTTTCTCGGGGCGCATGACGCCGAGGGTCCTCATGTTGTGCAGCCGGTCGGCGAGTTTGATCGACATCACGCGGACGTCGTTGCCGGTCGCGACCAGCATCTTGCGGAACGTCTCGGGCTCGGCGGCGGCGCCGTAGTCGACCTTCTCCAGTTTGGTGACGCCGTCGACCAGGTAGCGGACCTCCTCGCCGAACTCCTCCCTCACCTGATCGAGCGTCACTTCCGTGTCCTCGACGGTGTCGTGGAGCAGGGAGGCGGTCAACGTGGTGGTCTCCGCGCCGAGTTCGGCGAGGATCAGGGTCACCGCGAGGGGGTGCGTGATGTACGGCTCGCCGCTCTTGCGCATCTGGCCCCGGTGCGAGGACTCGGCCAGCACGTACGCGCGGCGCAGGGGCTCGAGGTCCGCGTCGGGGTGGTGGGCGCGGTGCGCGTCGGCGACGTGGCCGATGGCGTCGGGCAGCCGGTCGCGGGCCGCCGGGCCCAGCAGCGCGGCCCTGCCGAGGCGGCGCAGGTCGATCCGCGGGCGGCTCTTCCTGCGGTGTGCCGCGGGGACCGCCTGCTCCAGTGGGGCCGAGACCTTGGGGGCGGGCGTCGCAGGACCTGGCGTCGCGGGATTCGTCGCCTCCGCACTCATGGGCACCTCCGGCTGCGTAGACCGGCGGACGGGTGCCCCATGGCGAACACGGCTCAGGGGATTGCCTCGATCCCCCGTCCGGGCCGGTGCTTGATGCTACCGAGCCCATCACGCTCGACTGACCGCCTCTCGCCGAGCGTGAAACGGATCACCCATTCGAGCGATGGATTGGGGGTTTACGGTTTCGATCTTTGGTTGGGGAACGAACCGGGAACGGCGGCCCGAGCGGAGCGCCCCGGTCCGGTGCGGTGCCGGTCGGACCCGTGCGGCCCGGCCGGAGCGGGCCGGTGCGGCGCGATGCGCTGCGCCGCGGTGCCGTGCGGTCCCGGCCAGAACCGTGCGGCCCGGCCGGAACGGGCCGGTGCGCGCACTGCACCGCGGTGCTGTTCGGTGCCGTTCGGTGCGGCTCGCGGCCGGCGATTCGCGGGACGGGTTGCCGTGGGGCTCAGCCCCGTGCGGCGGCCAGCCATTCGGCGTCGATCTCGCCCTCGGCGACGATCACCGCGGGACCCGTCATCTCGATCTCGCCGTCCGGGCGCTCGGTGATGACCAGGCGACCGCCGGGCACGTCGACGGTGTACGTCGCGGGCGTGCCCGTCACGGCCGGGTCGGCGCCGTCGCGGCGCGCCGTGGCGACGGCCACCGCGCACGCGCCCGTGCCGCACGAGCGGGTCTCTCCTACGCCGCGCTCGTGCACCCGCAGGGCCACGTGGCGCGGTCCGCGGTCGACCACGAACTCGACATTGACGCCGTCCGGGTAGGCCGACGCCGGGCTGAACGGCGGGGGCGTGAACAGATTGCCGGCGTGCGCGAGGTCGTCCACGAAGGCGACGGCGTGCGGATTGCCCATGTTCACGTTGCGGGCGGGCCAGCTGCGCTCGTCGACCCGGACGGTCACGTCGCCTTCGGGGAGGAGAGCCTTGCCCATGCCGACCGTGACGTCCCCGTCCTTGGCCAGGTGCACGGTCTTCACGCCCCCGCGCGTGGCGACCGCGATGTCGCCTTCGGCCACGTGCCCGGCACGCTGGAGGTAGCGCGCGAAGACCCGCACGCCGTTGCCGCACATCTCGACGGTCGAGCCGTCGCCGTTGCGGTAGTCCATGAACCACTCCGCCTCGGCGGCCATCGCCCTGGCCTCGGGGTGCGCGGCGGACCTGACGACGTGCAGCAGACCGTCGCCGCCGATGCCCGCGCGCCGGTCGCACAGGGCGGCGACGGCGGCCGGGGGCAGGTCGATGGCGTTCTCCGGGTCCGGGATGATCACGAAGTCGTTCTCGGTCCCGTGGCCCTTGAGGAAGGCGATCCGCGTGCTCATTCCTCGATCGTACGGGGTCGGTACGACACTCCCGCCGCCGCAGGGCCCGTCGGCACGGGCGCGAGCGGGATCAGCGCAGCCGCGCCACGCGCCACACGGCGAGCACCGCCACCGCGGCGACGACCACCATGTACGCGATCGCCACACGCCAGTCGGGGCGGCGGCCGGAGCCCCGCGGCGGGAAGCCGGGCCAGGTGTAGCCGACGCGGCGGGCGGCCATCATGCCCCAGCCCGCGGCGCACGAGCAGATCAGCAGGCCGAGCATGGCGACGACGGCTCCGCCGTCACCGAACTCGAAGGCCAGCGGGAAGGCGAACATCAGCGACCCGGTCGCGGCCAGCCCCACGATGGGCGCGAGCTGCCAGATGCGCAGCCTCCGCTGCGGGCGCAGCTCGACCTCGACCTCGGGTCCCGGGGACATCTCGTCGGGCTCGGGCCCGTCGGCGGTCACACCGCCCGGGGTGTCCTCGGGACCGTCGGAGCTCAGTCGCTCCGCGCCCGGCTCGGGGTTCAGACGGTCTCCGTCCGGGTCGAAGCTCAGACGATCTCCATCGGGGCCGATGCCCGGACGGTCTCCGTCCGGTTCTGCGCCGTGCTCGGTGTCTCGTGCTGTGTCGCGAGGGCCGGCCTCCATCGCCACGCGCCCTCCCAACTCGGACTTCACTGGTCGATCGAAGCTCGATGATGGCACGGCGCCGGAGGCCGCGATGACGGCCGGAGCGTCCCGATGCCATGACGTGATCAGGCTGTAACCGGTCGTTCGACCAACGCCAGTGCGAGTTCCGGGAGTTCTGTGAGATCCGCCGCAGCGCCGCTGAGCCAGTGCACCCGCGGGTCGCGACGGAACCAGGAATCCTGTCGGCGCGCGAAGCGTTTGGTGGCGCGCACGGTCTCCGCGCGCGCCTCTTCCTCGGTGCATTCGCCCGCGAGAGCCGCCAGCACCTGCTGATATCCGAGCGCACGCGACGCCGTGCGCCCCTCGCGCAGGCCCTGCGCCTCCAGCGCGCGCACCTCGTCGACGAGCCCCGCGTCCCACATGCGGTCGACCCGGCGGGCGATGCGGTCGTCGAGCTCGGGGCGCGCCACGTCGACGCCGATCTGGAGGGTGTCGTAGACGGAGTCGTGGCCCGGCAGGTTGGCGGTGAAGGGCTTCCCGGTGATCTCGATGACTTCGAGGGCGCGGACGATGCGCCGGCCGTTGCTGGGCAGGATCGCGCGGCCGGCCTCGGGGTCGGCCGCGGCCAGACGGGCGTGCAGGGCACCCGATCCGCGCAGGCCGAGCTCCTCCTCCAGGCGGGCCCGCACCTCGGGGTCGGTGCCGGGGAACTCGAGGTTGTCGACGGCCCCGCGGACGTACAGGCCGGAACCCCCGACCAGGATCGGCCAGCGGCCCTCGGCGAGAAGGGCGTCGATACGGGCGCGGGCGAGCCGCTGGTACTCGGCGACGCTGGCCGTGACCGTGACGTCCCAGATGTCGAGGAGGTGGTGCGGGACGCCGTCGCGCTCCTCGGGCGTCAGCTTGGCGGTGCCGATGTCCATCCCTCGGTACAACTGCATCGAGTCGGCGTTGACGACCTCGCCTCCGAGGCGTCGGGCGAGGAAAACGCCCAGATCAGACTTTCCTGCCGCGGTCGGTCCTACGACGGCGATGACCCTGGGGGCGGGGGGTGCGCTACTCACCGTCCCAGTCTCGCAAACCCCGCGGGCTCTCCTCGAACGAGCTACGTGACGCCACGGGTCCGACGTCGTTGCCTGTTGCGAGGTTCCAGCCGCCGGTTTTCGAGGACCGGTGACCCGGGCGACGCAATGGGACGCACCGGGTGACGCGGGATTTCGCCCTCACGAGTAACGTATGGAGTGGATATGGGCGTTTTTGCACGGCTTCTCCGGAAGTCGAAGGCCACGGAGGAGGCGTCGACCGCCGAGGTGCGGACCGGCCCGCGTGAGGCCGGCGCCGAGGCGGAGGAGGCGAAGGCATCGTCCGAGACCGGAGTCCCGGCCACCGCGGAGAAGACCGCGGCGACCACCGCCGAGGAGGACGTCGAGATTCCTCAGCAGCAGACGGCCGACAAGGCCGCGGACAACGAGGCCGGTGAGGGCGCCCGCAAGTAACTGTCCCGCGAGAGAAGGGGAACCATGAGTCTCCTGGAGACATTGAAGTCCAAGCTGGCGCCTGCGAAGGACAAGGTCTCGGACCTCGCGCAGCAGCACGGGGGCAAGGTCACCGACGGTCTGGACAAGGCCGCGAAGGTGGTCGACGAGAAGACCAAGCACAAGTACAGCGACAAGATCCACACGGGCACGGACAAGGCGAAGGGTGCCATGGACCGACTCGCGCACAAGGACAGTGGCGAACCCACGCCCCCGCCGGACGCGCCGTCCCCGCCTCCGGCATCCTGATCGGCACCACATATCGGCGGACGGCCGCGGAGCGCACCAGGCTCCCGGCCGTCCGCCGTTTTCGCGCCCCGCCCGCCCGGCCGTCCGCCGTTTTCACGCCCGGCCCGCCCGGTCGGCTCGCGCGCACCGGCAGCTTCGCTTACGACCAGGCCGCGACCAGGTAACCCACTCCGTAAGGAGCGTCGTCGTAGAGCAGGGCGCCGCCCAGCCCCGCGCCCTCGGCAGCGCCCGCGAGGACCTGCCAGGCGGCTCGGCCCGAGGCCTTCAGCTCGTACGCCAGCTCGGTGTCCAGCGCCTTCAGCGCCGTCAGGTCCGCCGCTCCCAGCGCTCGCGCGACCTCGGCGTCGAAGGCCTCCGCACGCTCGTCGAGGTAGCCCGGCGCCTTGAGCGTCCGGCACGCGCTGGCGTCGCCCATCACCAGCAGCGCCACCCGCTCGGCCCGTCCGGCGATCGCCTGCCCGGCCCGGACGCAGCGCTCGGCCGCGAGCGGTTCGCCGACACCGAGCCCCTCGACGGGGGCGTCGGACCAGTCCGTCCGCTCCAGCAGCCACGCGGCGACGGCCAGCGACGGCGGGAGCCCACGCTCCGCCGCGGCCGAGGCGGGCCCCTCTCCCCCGAGGTGCACGTCGAGGTCGACGCCGAACCCGCGGAAGGAGCCAGGTGCCCCTTGCGGGAACGTCCCGCGCCCGGACTCGTCGGCAGGCCCCACGACGACCAGCAGGTCGGGACGGGAGGCGGCCAGCAGTCCCACCGCGTCGGTGCACGCGGCGCGCGCGGCGTCCAGCTCGGGGGCCGCGCCGGCGGCGACGGCGGGGACGAGCAGCGGAGGGCAGGGGCACACTGCGGCGGCTACAAGCATGATCCGCAGCGTAACGCGCCCGGTGGGTGATCAGCCCCGAGTCCTCTTCCGGCCCGTGAGCAGGTCCCCTTCCGGCCCGTGCGCAGGAAGGGGCGCGGGCGCGTCGGGCGGGTTCAGTCGCAGCCGCAGCCGCTGCCCGTGGCGACCGGGAGCGGTGCGGGCACGCCGATCTTCGGCAGCCCGAGCATGACACCCGCCGGCTTCGCGGCCTCGGCGGCGTTGCGCTTCTCCCAGGCGCCCCCCGCGCGCGTGCGGCGCACCTTCAGGACCTGACCCTCGGCGAGCAGGTGGTGCGGGGCGGCGTACGTGATCTCGACGGTGACCACGTCGCCGGGGCGTACCTCTTCGTCCGGTTTGGTGAAGTGGACCAGGCGGTTGTCGGGGGCGCGGCCGGAGAGCCGATGGGTGGCGCCGTCCTTGCGGCCCTCGCCCTCGGCGACCATCAGCTCCAGGGTGCGGCCGACCTGCTTCTTGTTCTCGTCCCAGGAGATCTCCTCCTGGAGGGCGACGAGACGCTCGTAGCGCGCCTGGACGACCTCCTTGGGGATCTGCCCCTCCATGGTGGCCGCCGGCGTTCCGGGGCGCTTGGAGTACTGGAAGGTGAACGCCTGCGTGAACCGGGCCTCGCGGACCACGTGCATGGTCTGCTCGAAGTCCTCCTCGGTCTCGCCGGGGAAGCCCACGATGATGTCGGTGGTGATCGCCGCGTGCGGGATGGCCGCGCGCACCTTCTCGATGATCCCCAGGTACCGGTCCTGGCGGTACGAGCGGCGCATCGCCTTCAGCACGGTGTCCGAGCCGGACTGGAGCGGCATGTGCAGCTGCGGCATCACGTTCGGGGTCTCCGCCATCGCGGCGATCACGTCGTCCGTGAAGTCGCGCGGGTGCGGGGAGGTGAAGCGGACGCGCTCCAGGCCCTCGATCTGCCCGCACGCCCGCAGCAGCTTGCTGAAGGCCTCACGGTCGCCGATGTCGCTCCCGTAGGCGTTCACGTTCTGTCCGAGCAGCGTGATCTCGGAGACGCCCTCGCCGACCAGCGCCTCGATCTCGGCCAGGATGTCGCCCGTCCTGCGGTCCTTCTCCTTGCCGCGCAGCGCCGGGACGATGCAGAAGGTGCAGGTGTTGTTGCAGCCGACGGAGATGGAGACCCAGGCGGCGTACGCGCTCTCACGCCGTGTGGGCAGCGTCGACGGGAACGCCTCCAGGGACTCGGCGATCTCGACCTGGGCCTCCTCCTGGACGCGGGCGCGCTCCAGGAGGACCGGCAGCTTGCCGATGTTGTGCGTCCCGAAGACGACGTCCACCCAGGGCGCCTTCTTCACGATGGTGTCGCGGTCCTTCTGGGCCAGGCAGCCACCGACGGCGATCTGCATCCCGGGGCGCTTCGACTTCATCGGAGCGAGGCGGCCGAGGTTGCCGTACAGCCGGTTGTCGGCGTTCTCCCGGACGGCGCAGGTGTTGAAGACGACCACGTCGGCGTCACCGTCCGAACCCTCGGGCGCACGCACGTAGCCGGCGCCCTCGAGGAGCCCGGAGAGCCGTTCGGAGTCGTGCACGTTCATCTGGCACCCGTAAGTGCGCACTTCGTAGGTCTTGGGTTCCTGAACGTCCACTGCCTGACTCCGGTCGCTGCTGCTCATGTGACAAGGGTAGGCGGTACCCGGGGTACCTCCTGTCGCCCTATGCCTCAGCGGCCGTCCAGCCCTGACCGCGAAGGATCCGGGCGACGTCCGGGGCCCTGTAGTGGTCCCCCTTGAGCACCTTGCCGTCGGCCCTGCGGGCGACCCGGCCGTCGGGGCCCAGCTTCGTCATGTTCGACCGGTGGACCTCGGCGATCACCGCGTCCAGGTCGATGCCGTGGACGAGCGCGGTTCCGTAGGCCACGTACACGACGTCGGCCAGCTCGTGCGCCAGCCGGTCGAGTGGGCCGCCGACCGAGACCTCGGCGACCTCGGCGGCCTCCTCGGCGAGCAGGTCACCGCGCTGGGCGGCCAGGGCCGGGGACACCTCGGTCGGGGTGCTGCGGGCGTCCAGACCGAACGCGAGGTGGAACGCGCGCACCAGGGACGCGGGCGACGCGGCGGGAGCACCGGGCGTACGGGGCGAAGGCGCGGCGACGGAGGGGGAGGGGGCCGGGACGTCAGAGGAGGAGTCCGGGAGGGCGGAGGAGGAGTCCGGGGCGGCGGAGGAGGGGTCCGGGACGACGGGCGCGGGGTCCTGGGACGGGCGGGAGGACTGCATCCGGCGACCCTACCGATCCGGGAGGTGCCCGCGCGGTCGGCGGGGGCGGCCCTGGTCATGGCAGCCCCCGGCTGGCAGGATCGCGGAATGCTTCAGGCACTCCCCCGTATCGGCCGGCGCCGCGCGCTGCTCGGCTCGGCGGCCGCGTTCGTGGTCTTCGGGCTGCTGCTGTGGTGGCTGCTGCCGCTGGGCGAGGAGTCGCCCAGCGGGACGGTCAGGTTCAGCACGGGCACGCCGACAGGGGTCTACCAGAAGTACGGCACCCTCCTTCAGGACGCCATCGCCAAGGACCTACCCCGCCTGGACGTGCAGCTGCAGAACAGCGACGGCTCGCAGGAGAACGTCCAGCGGGTGGCCACGGGGCAGGCCGACTTCACCATCGCGGCGGCCGACGCGGTGGAGACGTACCTGCTGCACGGCAGGCCGGGGGCGAAGCGGCTGCGGGGCTGCGCCCGGCTCTACGACGACTACGTGCACCTGGTGGTCCCGCGCTCGTCGTCCGTGAAGTCGGTGGCGGACCTGAAGAACAAGACCGTCGCCGTGGGACCGAGCGGCTCCGGGGTACGGCTGATCGCGAACCATGTGCTCCAGGCGGCCGGGCTCGACCCCGACGAGGACATCCGCCCGGTGGCCGACGGCATCGCGACCATGCCGGACCTGCTCAAGCGGCACAAGATAGACGCCTTCTTCTGGTCCGGCGGCCTGCCGACGAGCGCCGTGGTGGAACTGTCCAGGACGGACAGCGTCAGGCTCGTGCCGATCGGCAGCAAACTCATCAAGAAGCTGCACGAGCAGGGCGGCGCCTCCCGCTACTACCGCGCCGCGGTGATGCCCGCCGACGCCTACCCCAAGGCTCAGCGCGGCATGTCCGTGCAGACGCTGGCGGTGGCCAATTACCTGATCACCCGGGAGGACGCGGACGCGGAGCTCACCCAGGAGCTCACCCGCACGGTGATCGCCAGTCGCGACCGCATCGGCGCCGTGGTGCACGCGGCGCAGCTCGTCGACCTGCGCACGGCCATCTACACCGATCCCCTGCCGCTGCACGAGGGCGCCCGCCGCTACTACCGGTCGATCAAGCCCTGATACCGCTCGAGCCCCCGCCGCGGGGCCGGGCCGCGTCTGGGACGGTCGCTCTTCGAGCCGGGACTCCGCATGCCGAGGCTGCGCACAAGGGCGGTCGATCCAGGGGGTTTCGTTCGGATCAGGTCGGATCGGGCTGCGGCGTCCGGTGCGGTGCGTCGCAAGGCGGAGGATCACCCGCGTACCGGGCGTACTCGGGTGGTCCGACAACGCGGCGAGGTGCCGTGCCGGGCGTCGCGGACCCGGGCTGATCGAAACGAAACCCCCCAGCCCTGACTCGGCACGACGGCGGTCGCTCAGGCGGCCGGCCCCGACCTCGGCACCTTCACCGTGACCCGCAGGCCGTGCGGCTCGTGGTGGTCGTACGCGATCGAGCCGCCGCCCGCCGCGAGCAGTGCGCGCGAGATGGACAGGCCGAGGCCCGAGCCCTTGATGTTCTGGTGTCCCGCGCTGCGCCAGAAGCGGTCCCCGATGCGGGCCAGGTCCTCGTCGCTGAGGCCGGGACCGCCGTCGGTCACGACGATCGTCGAGGCCTCCCCGTTCGAGGCGACCTCCACGTCGACGCTTCCTCCCTCGGGCGTGAACTTCACTGCGTTGTCGATGACCGCGTCCAGGGCGCTGGACAGTGTGACGGGGTCCGCCCAGGCCGTGGTGGCAGGGCAGGCACCCCCGAGCCGTACGCCCCTGCTCTCGGCGACGGGCTGCCAGGACGCCACGCGCTCGGCCGTCAGGGCGCCGATGTCGGTCAGCTGGAGGTCGGCCTCGGCGTGCTCGGCGAGCGCCAGGTCGAGGAGGTCGTCGAGCACCTGGGCGAGCCGTTTGCCCTCGGTGCGGACCGAAGCGATCTCCTCATTGCCGTCGGGCAGTTCCAGGGCGAGCAGCTCGATGCGCAGCAACAGCGCCGAGAGCGGATTGCGCAGCTGGTGCGAGGCGTCGGCGACGAAGGCGCGCTGCTGCTCCAGGACCTCTTCGACGTTGTCCGCCATCTCGTTGAACGACCGGGCCAGGCGTCTGAGCTCCGGCGGGCCGCCGGCGGCCGCCACCCGGGACTTCAGACGCCCGGTCGCGATGTCGTGGGTGGTGGCGTCCAGGACGCGTACCGGCCTGAGGACCCAGCCGGTGAGGCGCAGCGCCGCGCCGAGGGCGAGCAGCATCGCGGCGATCTCGCCCGCGCCGATGATCAGCCAGCCGTGCAGGGTCTTGGAGCGCATCTGCCCGGTCGGCGAGTCGGTGACGACGACGGCGACGACGTCACCGTCCCTGATGACCGGGGAGGCGACGACGAGGCGGTGCCGCTGCCAGGGCCAGACCTGTTGCGGGTCGTGGCTGCGCCGGCTGACGCGCGCCTCGTTGAACGCGTCGCGCGCCTCGCCCTTCTTGGGCAGGAACCAGGTGTCCGGCGCGTTGGCCATGGGCGTGTCGTTGCGGTAGAAGACGCCGGCCCGGATGCCGTACACGCTGTAGTAGCGGGCGAGTTCCGTGCGCAGGGTCTGGCCGCGTTCGTCGGTGAAGTTCTCCGGGGCCGCGGTCGGCGGGTCCGTGACGAACTGGGCGAGGGCCGCGAAGCGCGCCGTGTCGTCGATGCGGTCGACGACCACCCGCTGCTGCTCGGCCGCCGCCACGCTCACGGCCAGTGGGACGCCGAGCGCCAGCAGCATGGCGGCCATCAGGACGATGAGCAGCGGCAGAAGACGCGTGCGCACCCGGCCCCGCTACGGCACCGGGGCGACGAGCCGGTACCCGACGCCGCGTACGGTCTCGATCAGCGCCGGCATGCGCAGTTTGGAACGCAGGGACGCGACGTGCACCTCCAGGGTGCGCCCGGTCCCCTCCCAACTGGTCCGCCACACCTCGCTGATGATCTGCTCCCTGCGGAAGACCACTCCGGGCCGCTGGGCCAGCAGTGCGAGGAGATCGAACTCCTTGCGGGTCAGTTGGACGGTCGAACCGTCGACGGTGACCTGGCGGTTGGGGAGTTCGATGTGCACGGGTCCGAGGCGCAGCGCGGTCTCGCCGTGGGTGGCGGCCTCGTCCGGTACACTGCGCCGGCTGACCGCGTGGATACGGGCGAGCAGCTCTCCGGTGTCGTACGGCTTCACCACGTAGTCGTCCGCGCCGAGGTTGAGGCCGTGGATGCGGGAGCGTACGTCGGAGCGGGCGGTGACCATGATCACCGGGGTGCTGGTCCGCTTGCGGATCTTGCCGCACACCTCGTAGCCGTCCTGGTCGGGCAGGCCCAGGTCGAGCAGGACGACCCCGAAGCCGTCGCACTCGGGCACCAGCGCCTGGAGCGCCTCCTCGCCGCTGCGGGCGTGCGTGACGTCGAAACCGTGTCGCGCCAGCACCGCGGACAGGGCGGCGGCGACATGGTTGTCGTCCTCGACGAGGAGCAGTCTCATTCCGGCCCCCTCCGGTTCATCGGTCGTACGGTCTCGGCTTGTAGAAACGCGACGCACGCGCGCGTGCACTGTGGAAGTCACGCCGATGGATAAGGATGGCGTCAAGAGCCATCGGGTTGCCGACGGCTTCCGTTACCCAGCCGGTACGCGACCGCGTACCCCCTGCTACGACACGTGTCCGATTGCTACCGGATCGTGATGCTCAAGTTCCCCTCAGATGTAATGACGCTGGTCGTGCGGGGTTACTACTGTCCTCCGAAACCGAGGAGGATGGAGCCAAAAAGCGATGACCGAAGCATCGGTGGCCAAGGACGCCGTGGCCGCGGCCGAGGAACTGGTCGTCCTGAAGGGCGTCAACAAGCACTTCGGCGCGTTGCACGTGCTCCAGGACATTGACCTGACGATCGCCCGCGGCGAGGTCGTCGTGGTCATCGGACCCTCCGGGTCCGGCAAGTCCACGCTGTGCCGCACCATCAACCGTCTGGAGACCATCGACTCGGGTGACATCTCGATCGACGGCAAGCCGCTGCCCGAGGAGGGCAAGGCACTCGCCCGGCTGCGGGCCGACGTGGGCATGGTCTTCCAGTCCTTCAACCTCTTCGCGCACAAGACGGTGCTCGAGAACGTGATGCTGGGGCAGGTCAAGGTCCGTAAGGCCGACAAGAAGGCCGCGGAGGAGAAGGCCCGCACGCTTCTCGACCGCGTCGGTGTCGGTACGCAGGCGGACAAGTACCCCGCACAACTGTCGGGCGGCCAGCAGCAGCGCGTCGCGATCGCCCGGGCGCTGGCCATGGACCCCAAGGTCATGCTCTTCGACGAGCCGACCTCGGCGCTGGACCCCGAGATGATCAACGAGGTCCTCGAGGTCATGCAGCAGCTCGCCAGGGACGGCATGACCATGATCGTGGTCACCCATGAGATGGGCTTCGCCCGTTCGGCGGCCAACCGGGTTGTCTTCATGGCCGACGGCCGCATCGTCGAAGAGGCCGTGCCGGACCAGTTCTTCAGCAACCCGCGCAGCGACCGCGCCAAGGACTTCCTGTCGAAGATCCTGCACCACTGACGTCCTGCACTTCTTCACGGCCGGCCCTCGTCGACGGAGGCCGGTCCCCGAAGTCCCTCGTTCGTTCCTGAAGAACTGCATCTCTTCACCAGTCAAAGGATGTTCACCATGAAGCTCCGCAAGGTCACCGCCGCTTCGGCCGCCGTCCTCGCGCTCGCGGTCACCGCCACGGCGTGCGGCTCCGGCGACAAGGACGACAACGGGTCGTCCTCCGGCGGCGGCAAGATCAAGATCGGCATCAAGTACGACCAGCCGGGCCTCGGCCTGAAGGAGCCCAGCGGCTCGTTCTCCGGCTTCGACGTGGACGTGGCGACCTATGTCGCCAAGGAGCTCGGCTACAAGCCGAACCAGATCGAGTTCGTCGAGACCAAGAGCGCCGACCGTGAGAACGCGCTCGCCCGCGGCGACGTCAAGTTCATCGCGGCCACGTACTCGATCACCGACGAGCGCAAGCAGAAGGTCGACTTCGCCGGCCCCTACCTGCTCGCCCACCAGGACCTGCTGGTCAAGGCCGACTCGGACATCTCCAAGGGCACGGACCTCAACGGCAAGAAGCTCTGCTCCGTGACCGGCTCCACCTCGGCGCAGAACGTCAAGGACACCATCGCCCCCAAGGCCAACCTGCGCCAGTACGCCGGTTACTCGGAGTGCATCGCGGGTCTGCAGAGCGGTGCCGTGGACGCGGTGACCACCGACGACTCGATCCTCGCGGGCTTCGCCGCGCAGGACAAGTACAAGGGTCAGTTCAAGCTCGCCGGGCTCAAGCTCAGCAACGAGAACTACGGCGTCGGTGTGAAGAAGGGCGACACCGCCACCATCAACAAGATCAACAAGGCGCTGGAGAAGATGGTCAGCGACGGCTCCTGGCAGAAGGCGGTCGACAAGAACTTCGGCCCGGCCCAGTACAAGAACGAGCCGGCCCCGAAGATCGGCGTGATCGTCAAGTAAGGCGGAACTCCGCCGACGCAGGACTCCCGCGGGCAACGCGGGGCTCCGCGGGTGCGCCGCCGCTCACCGCGATCACGGCGGCGGCGCGCCGCGTCCTCCACGTACGCCACAGACCCGGAAGCGCGGGAGATCGTGTTCGACTTTCTTCAAGGTTATGACGTCCTAGGGGCGTTCTGGATGACGGTGAAACTCACCGTCCTGTCCGCGGTCGGCTCCCTCGTCTGGGGCACCCTGCTGGCCGCGATGCGGGTCAGCCCGGTCCCGCTGCTGCGTGGAGCGGGCGCCGCCTACGTGAACATCGTCCGGAACATCCCCCTGACGGTGATCATCGTCTTCAGCTCGCTGGGCCTCGCCGACATCTTCGGCGTGACGATGGGCACCGAGAACTTCGACATCCAGGGCTTCCGCCTGGCTGTCCTCAGCCTCGCCGCCTACCACTCCGCCTTCGTGTGCGAGGCCCTGCGGTCCGGCATCAACACGGTGCCCGTGGGACAGGCCGAGGCCGCCCGTGCGATCGGGCTCAGCTTCAGCCAGACCCTGCGGCTCATCGTGCTGCCCCAGGCCTTCCGCTCCGTCATCACCCCGCTGGCGAACGTGCTGATCGCGCTGACCAAGAACACGACCGTGGCGGCGGCGATCGGCGTGGCCGAGGCCGCCAGCCTGATGAAGACGATGATCGAGAACGAGGCCCAGACGCTGCTCATCGGTGCCGTCTTCGCCTTCGGGTTCGTGGTGCTGACCCTGCCCACCGGCCTCATCCTCGGCTGGCTGGGCAAGCGACTGGCGGTGAAGCGATGACTTCCGTTCTCTACGACGCTCCCGGCCCCCGGGCCAAGCGGCGCAATCTGATCGTGTCGGTGGTCTCCTTCGTCCTGTTCGCCCTCTTCCTGTGGTGGATCTGGCGGACGATGGACGACAAGGGACAGCTGAAGTGGTCCCTGTGGGAGCCGTTCACCACCACGGAGGCGTGGACGACCTACCTGCTGCCAGGACTCGGCAACACCCTCAAGGCCGCGGCGCTGGCCATGGTGATCGCCCTTCCGCTGGGCGCGCTCTTCGGCATCGCCCGCCTGTCCGACCACCGGTGGATCAGCGTGCCGGCCGGTGTGGTGGTCGAGTTCTTCCGCGCCATCCCGGTGCTGCTGCTCATGCTGTTCGCCAACGAGCTGTACGTCCGCTCCAGCGGTCTCAGCAGCGAGGAGCGCCCGCTCTACGCCGTCGTCACGGGCCTGGTGCTGTACAACGCCTCGGTCCTGGCCGAGGTCGTGCGCGCCGGCATCCTCGCCCTGCCCAAGGGGCAGTCGGAAGCCGCCATGGCCATCGGCCTGCGCAAGAACCAGACGATGACCAGCATCCTGCTCCCGCAGGCCGTCACGGTCATGCTGCCCGCCATCGTCAGCCAGCTCGTCGTCATCGTGAAGGACACGGCGCTGGGCGGCGTGCTGCTCCAGTTCACCGAGCTGCTCAACGCCCGCAGCACGCTCGCGGCCAACTACGCCAACGTCATTCCGAGTTTCATCGTGGTGGCCGTCATCTACATCGTGCTGAACTTCGCCCTCACGAGCTTCGCGTCCTGGCTCGAGGGCCGACTGCGGCGCGGCAAGAAGTCGACGGGCACGGTACTCCCGGCGGCCGACACGGGAGACGCGACCGCCGCCGGTGCGACTGTCGTCTGACGGGCAGTCAATCCGGGCGGTGACCGAGGGGCAGTGGCGATCGCGCCACTGCCCCTCGCCGCTTGCCGGAGGTACGTGCACCGGCCTCTCGCGACCTGCGCGCACCGCGCGGACGAGGTGCGCGTCGCGCACTCCTCGCACCATCCGGCGCCAAGGGGACCATTCGTGCGTCCGGCTTGACCAGGTGGCGCACAGTCTGTTGCATACGTTCTGTGATCGTGCACCCCGCTCCAACTGCCTGTTCCCGTACGTCCCTCAGGGCACCGCACCGGGCAGGGGGCGCCGCGTCGTGGACCCGGTGATCATCGTCGGCGCCGGCCCCGTGGGGCTCGCGCTGGCCCTTGCGCTGGCACGCCAGGAGGTGCCGTGCGTGGTCCTCGACGAGGGGCCGGGCAAGGATGAACAGCGGCTCGCCAGGACGGTCGTGCTGCGCGAGGACACGGTCGCGCTCGTCGAGCGGCTGACCGGATTCCCGCTCTCCGAGCTGGGGTTCCGTTGGGCCGGATGGCGGTCTCTGCGGCGCAAGCAGGTGACGCGCGAGATCACGTTCGGCGGCGAGGCACCCGCGGCAAACGGCCCGGCCGGGACACCCGGCACGGCATCCCCCCAGGGTGGCGCCGACGCCGGGACGTACGCCGCCCCGCTGCACATCACGCAGCACGAGCTGACCGGCGCCCTGCGCGACGCCATCGGCGACGAACGGCTGATCAAGCTCGCCGTGGACAGCCGCCTCGACGCCATCGAGCAGGAGCCCTCGGGCGTCACCGCGCACACCAAGGGCCCCAAGGGCACATGGTGGCGCGGCAGCTACCTGGTCGGCTGCGACGGCCCCCGCTCCACCGTGCGCAAGCTCCAGGACATCCGGTTCCCGGGACGCACGGCCGTGGAGCGGCACGCGGTCGCGGCACTGCGCACGGAACTTCCCTGGCCCGGCGAGGCGTTGTTGCATCGCACGCCGCCGTGGCGGACGTCGAGCCCCTCGGCCGCAGAGGTGACCGCGCGCCCGCTCGCCGACGACCTGTGGCGCCTCGACTGGCTGCTGCCCCCGGGCAAGGACCTGGTGACGCCCGAACTGCTGGTGACCCGTGTCCGGGAGACCCTCGCCGGCTGGAGCGGCGGCCCCACACCCCCGTACGAGCTGCTCGACACCGGAGTCCACACCGTCCACCACCGGCTCGCCCGCAGGTGGCGCGCCGGACGTGTCTTCCTCGCCGGTGACTCCGCGCACCTGCTGGGCGCGCTCGGCACCCAGGGCCTCGACGAGGGCCTGCGCGACGCCGACAACCTCGCCTGGAAGCTGGCGCTCGCCTGGCACCACGGACCGCACGAGTCGCTGCTGGACAGCTACCAGACGGAGCGTCGCGCGGTCGTCGCCGCCCGGCTGCGCGCCGCCGACCAGGCGCTGCCGCTGCTCCGCGGCGGCGGAGGCCTGCGCGCCTATGTACCCGGGTCCGCCCGCGGTCATGACGCGCTGCTCACGGACGGCCATCTGGGACGCGGCACGCTGGGTGCGCCGGGGACGTACGCGGACTCGCCGCTCGCGCCTCCGCGTGCCGAGTCGGAGACCCCCGTGGACACCGCTCCGGGCGCGCCCGTCGTCGACGTGCGGGTGACCGCCGAGGACGGCTCGTTCGTGGCGCTGCGTGAGCGGCTCGGACGCGGGGTGCTCCTCGTGGTGCTGGTCGCTCCCGGTACGGGCGTGTGGGAACGGAAGCACTGGGTGACGGCGGGGATCATGCCCCGGCTCGCGGCGGCCGTGACCGCACTCCCCCACCCCGCCGAACTGCTGGTCGCCGAGAACTACCCCGGCGCCGCCGCGCACACCGTGCTCCTGGTCCGCCCGGACGGACACCTGGTCACCGCGCTCGGCGGGGTGCGCCCGGCCGATCTGTACGAGGCGGCCGAGGCCGCGCTCGGCGGTCCCACGAAGACGGAGGCCACCGCGAGCACGGGCTGAGTGCCACGCCCCGGCACCGAATGAGCCCCCACAGGTCCCGCGTCCGCCGTGGAACCCGGGCAGTGCCGTGATGCGAGTCGGTGTGCCTCATGCCGGCACCGACCGCCCGGCCACCCGGTCACCGGGTGACCCGCTGCCGCACGCTGTGCGACGGCGGCATCCAGGCGATCCGGGCCTCCACGACTACCGAGCGTCCACATAGTGACGGTGAGTTGACCGGTCTACGCCGTCATGGTCTACTCCGGAACGTGACCGACACCCGTGTACGCCTGTGGCGGAGGGTCCATATGGACCTCGTCCGCTATGCGGGCTGCGTGTGTCGCCCGTCCTGCTGAATTCGCATCCTCCTTCCTTGTGCGCGCCGCGCTCTCGCTGCCGCGCGCTCCCACGCGAACCCTCAGGACGGTACGAGTGTCTGTGTCCCCCGCTGTCGGCACGCTCCCGCAAACCCCCACGCAGGCCGACCTGCTCGACTTCGTGCGCCGTACGGCCGCCGACGCCGAACTGATCGCCTCGCTGCCCCTCGACCCCGAGGGCCGCACCTGGGTGCGCCTCGAAGGGCCGGGCGGTAGTGAGGCCTGGCTCATCGGCTGGCCGCCCGGAACCGGAACCGGCTGGCACGACCACGCCGAATCCGTCGGCGCCTTCCTCACCGCGTCCGGCGAGCTCAAGGAGAACTCCCTCGGCGCCCGCCTCCCCGCGGACGGCTGGAAGACCCTGGAACTGTCCGAAGGCATCGACCGCGAGAGGACCCTGCCGGCGGGCAAGGGGCGTTCCTTCGGCCGCCACCATGTCCACGAGGTGCTCAACGAGTCCACCGAGGAGCACGCGATCTCGGTCCACGCCTACTACCCGCCGCTGCCGCAGATCCGCCGGTACAGCCGCACGGGTCCGGTGCTGCGCCTGGAGCACGTCGAGCGTCCGGAGGACTGGCAGTGAGCGGCCCGCGCCCCCTGGGGATCGACGAGTTGCTGGAGCGGGCCCGAGAGGACCTGGACCGAGTGGAGGCCGCGGAGGCCTACGCGGCCGCGCTGGCCGGCCGGGCGCTGCTGGTGGACACCCGGTACGCCGCGCTGCGCGAGCGTGACGGTGTCATTCCCGGCGCCCTCGTCGTCGAACGCAACGAACTGGAGTGGCGCCTCGATCCACAGGGGAGTCATCGCGCCCCGCAGGCCACGAGCCACGACCTGCGCATCGTGGTGATCTGCAACGAGGGGTACGCGTCGAGCCTCGCCGCCGTGTCCCTGCGCCGGTTGGGGCTGCACCGGGCCACCGATCTGGTCGGTGGGTTCCAGGCGTGGAAGGCGGCAGGGTTCCCGGTGACCGCCGCCTAGGCCGGAACGCCTGGTGCACCCGCCTGCCTTGGGCGCCGCTCGATGTCCGTACGCACCAGTGGGCGCCCCTGGAGGTAAGGGGCGCCCACCATTGCGTATCGCCCCTTACTCCTTGGCCGTGGCCACCGCCACGGGGCGCACCCGCAGCGCGACGCGGCCGGGCAGCGCGGTGGCGACGAGGGCGAGCACTCCGGCGACCGCGACGACCGTCACGTACACCAGAGGCGTGACCGCCGGGGCCGCGCTGCCCGTCATACCGACGCTGAAGGCGGTCAGGACGGCGAGCGCGATGGAACTGCCGAGCGCGGTGGCGAGCAGCAGCACCGACAGGGCTTCGGTCCGCAGCATGCGCAGGACCTGGCGTCGGGTCGCCCCGGCGAGGCGGAGCATCGCGAACTCACGGACCCGCTCGGACACCGACATGGCGAGCGTGTTGACGACGGCGATGGCGGTGAACGCCAGGACCAGGCCCATGGCGAGGTAGTTGACCTCGGCGTTCGCCTGCTGCCGTTCGGCCTGGATCGAGTCTGCGGTCGCGGGTGCGAGAACACGGACCGCCGGGAACTCACGGAGCGTAGTCGCGAGTTGTGTCTGTGTACGGTCCGTGCCGACCAGGACGGAGGTGGCGAGCGGGTTGTCGACGTGGCGTGCGATCAGATCGTGGGCGAAGGTGAGGTCTCCGAAGCCGAGTCCCTTCGCGTAGACGGCGGCGACGGTCACGGTGACCGGCGTGCCGTCACCGAGGGTGAGTTTCAGGGCGCTTCCGGGCTTCAAGTGGCGCTGTTGCGCGGCGAGTTCGCTGACGGCGACGGTGTCGTTCCCGAGGTCCTTCAGGGAGCCCGCGGTGACCTCCGGGTCCCAGGTGCGGGTGAGACCGGCCGGCGTCACTCCCTGGGCCGCGTATGTGTCGAGGCCGACGCGGACGGTCGTGCGGACCACTTCGGTGACGACGTCGTGCCGCGTGCGCAGTGCCCGGGCGGCCTCGGCCGGGACACCGGGTCCCTGTGCGGCGAGCACCCAGTCGGCACGGATTCCTTCGCGGGCCTGGGCTCGGGCCGCGTCGCCGAGGGTCGGCTGGACGAAGAGCACCGTGCAGGTCATGCCGATGAGGAGGGTGAGAGGGGTGACGACGGAGGCCATGCGTGCCGCGTTGCCCCGCAGATTGGCGCGCGCGAGGCGGCCACCGGGGCCGCTCAGCCGCAGCGGGCCCGCGAGCACGGTCGCGGTGGCCTTGACCAGCAGTGGCCCCAGCAGTGCCACGGCGCAGGCGAGGACCACGACGGCCAGGAAGGTCACGGGAGTCGAGGCGGGCTCGGTGCGCAGCACGCTGAGCACGGCCACCAGTACGGCGCCTCCGGCGAGCAGGGCGAAGCCGGTGAGGAGGCGTCCCCAGGCCGGGCGGGTCCGCTCGGCGCGGGCTTCGGCGAGTGCTTCGGCCGGACGGATCCGGGCGACCCGGCGCGACGAGATACGGGCGGCGGCCCAGGCGCCGAGGAGCGTGGCGGCCACCGCTGCGAACGGCGGGAAGACGCCGGCCGAGTGCTGGAGCGTGGCCGGGACGGCCCCCATGGCGACGAACCGGCTGTGCAGCCAGGCGCCCAGCGGAAGTCCGGCGAGCGCGCCGGTCACCCCGGCGGCCGCCCCGACGATCAGCGCCTCCTTGCCGAGAAGTGCGCGGATCTGGCCCGGTGTGGCGGCGATGGCGCGCAGCAGGGCGAGTTCGCGGTGGCGCTGCTGCACGGAGAGGGCGAAGGTGCCGACGACCACCAGCACGGCCACCAGCAGTGACGTACCGCCCATCGCGCCGCCCATGCTGACCAGCTTCGTCCGTGCGGCGGCCGCGTCCAGGAACTCGACCGGGCCGCGGGCGTCCCCCGAGCTGACCTGTGCGGTGGTGCCGTGCAGCGCCTCGGTCACCGACCGCTCCAGGGCGGTGGTGCCGGTTCCCTTGGCGGGCAGGACGCCGAAGGCGGTGACATGTCCGGGGTGTGCGGCCAGGCGCCGTGCCTCGGCGGTGGAGAAGAAGAGCGAGGTCTGGTGGCGTACGTCCGCGGCGGCCTGGGCGATTCCGGTGATCCGGTAGGTGCGCGGCGACTGCGTCGACTGGACGGTGAGACGGTCGCCGGGCTCCAGGTGGGCGCGCTCGGCGAAACGGCTGTCGACGACCAGGTCACCCGTGGCCGCGGGCGCCGTTCCGGCGCTCAGCGTGTAGGGGGTGAGCACCGCGGAGTCCCATGCGTGACCGTAGGCGGGCCGGCTCTCCTCGACAGCGGTGCCGGACATCAACGGCTGTGCCAGGAAGGTCAGTTCGGGTACGACGCAGCCCACGCCGGGTGCCCGGTGGAGCCGTGCGGCGAGGCCCTCGTCGAGCCAGGCCCGTTCCGCGATCGGCTTGGCCTTGTGTTTGACCTTGGTCTTGCCCTTCTTGTGCTTGACCGTGGTCCGGTGGACGTTCTGGTCGGCGGAGACCACGACGGGGGCCGCCGCATAGCGTTCGGTGCTGACCGTGCCGCGCAGGCCGGTTTCGAGGAGGGTGCCGCATGCGGTGATCAGAGCGGCGGCGCACATCAGGGCGAGGAAGGCTCCGAGGAAGCCGCCCTTGCGGGCCCGGACGGTCTTCAGGGCGTACCGCAGCATCATGAGGGGTCGCTCTCTCTTCTGTTGTGGGGCGCCGGGTGCGTCTCGGGAGCGGCGCCGGGGGCCGGGAAGGCGAGGAATCGGGTGAGTACGGTGCGCGCTCCGCTCGGGGTGTCCGCGTCCGGGCGCTTGTAGCGGTTGAGGAGCGCGATGTACTCCTCGAAGAAGGCGCGGAGTTCGGGGAGCGTCAGCCGGATGCTGCCGCGCGAGTAGGGGAAGGCGTCCGCCCAGGGGTCTTCGTGTCCGCCTGCCTGGAGCTGGGTCCGCTCGAAGAGTTCGAGGTCGGCGGCGTAGGCGTGATGGTTCAGCTCGTCCATGACGAGCCGCATCTCGGGGCTCTGCCGACTGCGCGGCGGGAAGCGGCGGTCTCCGGGAACGGCCCGCCACCAGCGCTGCCTGCGCTGGCCTCGCGGTTCGGGCAGCTCCTCCACGAAGCCGTACCGTGCGAGCTCGCGCAGGTGGTAGCTGGTGGATCCGGTGTTGAGTCCCAGCGCCCGGGCGAGCGTGGCGGACGTGGCGGGGCCGTGCAGGGTGAGGTGCTGGAGCATGCGCTGCCGGCGGGGCTGCGCGAGCGCCTTGAGCGTGGCGAGGTCGGAGAGCTCGGTGGGTGCGTGCGGCGCCTTCGAGGGGGATTCCGCTCGCGCGCCGGGTTCCTGTGCCATGCGTACACAGTCGTCTGTGCACAGGTGTCTGTGCAGTGCGGCGGCCCGGCGTCTTCGACCGGGGGTTAACCCCACCCCGGCCGAGGGGAGTTGAGCCGCTGGCGTCGAGCGCGTGGGCGCTGCACCGCGCCGCGCGCTCCGACGCGCGCTCCGACGTGCCCGGACGTCAAGCGGGCTCTGAACGCGATCGGCGCCCCCGCGCGTCGACCGTGCTCAGAGCCCTCGTACGTCTGCCGGTGTGCGAGCTCTGCCGCCGCGCCGGTCAGTACCCCGCGTCGTCCAGCCCCTCCGTGTCCTCGCCCTCTTCCTCCAGCGCCTGGCGGACCACGCGCAGGGCCATGCCTTCCGGGTAGCCCTTGCGGGCGAGCATGCCCGCGAGCCGGCGCAGCCGCTTGTCGCGGTCGAGACCGCGGGTGGAACGCAGTTTGCGGGCGACCAGCTCCCGCGCGGTCGTCTCCTCCTGCTCGGAGTCGAGCTGTCCGACGGCCTCGTCGATCAGCGTCGAGTCGACGCCCTTGGTCCGCAGTTCCTGCGCGAGCGCCCGTCTGGCCAGCCCCCGGCCGTGGTGCCGGGACTCCACCCAGGCGTCCGCGAAGGCACTGTCATTGATCAGGCCGACCTCTTCGAACCGTGTCAGCACCTCGTCCGCCACGTCGTCCGGGATCTCGCGCTTGCGCAGCGCGTCGGCGAGTTGCTTCCGCGTGCGCGGGGTCCCGGTGAGCAGGCGCAGACAGATTGCCCGCGCCCGCTCAGCCGGGTCCCCTGAAGACTCCCCCTTCTCGGCCCTCGACGAGGCAGGGGCGTCTCCGTCCTGTGGGTCGCCGGACGCCTCGCCGAAACCGCCACGCCTTCGGCGCCCTCGGCCACCGCGTGGCCCCCCGTCGCCGCGCCGGCCCCCGCCGCGGCGCGAGCCACCGCCGGGCGAGGCACCGCCCGGCGCATCGCCGTCCGGGTCGCCATGGAACCCGTCGTGCGCTGCGGTGTCGTACGCGCTGTCGCCGTGTCCGGCCGAGCCGCCGTCCCGCCCGTCGTACCCCTGCCCCGGCCCTTCCGGAGCGGTGGGGTACGCGTACTCGGCCCAGTCGGTTCGTCGCGTCATGGACTAGCTCTTGGCCGCCGCGGCCTTGGACTTGGTCGCCTTGGCAGCCGGTGCGGGCACCGTCTTCGCGGCCTCGTCCGCGCCGGCGGAGACCGCTGCGTCCGTGCCGGGCTCGGTGACGGGCTCCTCGGGACGCACGCCGACGCCCAGCTTCTCCTTGATCTTCTTCTCGATCTCGTTGGCGAGGTCGGGGTTGTCCTTGAGGAAGTTGCGGGCGTTCTCCTTGCCCTGGCCGAGCTGGTCGCCCTCGTACGTGTACCAGGCGCCGGCCTTGCGGACGAAGCCGTGCTCCACGCCCATGTCGATCAGGCCGCCCTCGCGGCTGATGCCCTGGCCGTAGAGGATGTCGAACTCGGCCTGCTTGAAGGGCGGCGCGACCTTGTTCTTCACGACCTTGCAGCGGGTGCGGTTGCCGACCGCCTCCGTGCCGTCCTTCAGGGTCTCGATGCGGCGGATGTCGATACGCACCGAGGCGTAGAACTTCAGGGCCCGGCCACCCGTCGTGGTCTCCGGGGAGCCGAACATCACGCCGATCTTCTCGCGGAGCTGGTTGATGAAGATCGCGGTGGTCTTCGACTGGTTGAGCGCGCTGGTGATCTTCCGCAGGGCCTGGCTCATCAGGCGGGCCTGCAGACCCACGTGCGAGTCGCCCATCTCGCCCTCGATCTCCGCGCGCGGCACCAGGGCGGCCACGGAGTCGATGACGATGAGGTCGAGCGCGCCCGAGCGGACCAGCATGTCCACGATCTCCAGGGCCTGCTCGCCGTTGTCCGGCTGCGACAGGATCAGGTTGTCGATGTCGACGCCGAGCTTCTTCGCGTACTCGGGGTCGAGGGCGTGCTCGGCGTCCACGAAGGCCACCTGGCCGCCGGCCTTCTGCGCGTTCGCCACCGCGTGCAGGGTCAGGGTCGTCTTACCGGAGGACTCCGGGCCGTACACCTCCACCACGCGGCCGCGCGGCAGGCCGCCGACACCGAGGGCGACGTCGAGTGCGGTCGACCCGGTGGGGATGACCTCGATGGGCTCATTCGGCCGCTCGCCGAGGCGCATCACGGCGCCCTTGCCGAACTGCCGTTCAATCTGTGCGAGCGCGGCGTCGAGTGCCTTCTCGCGGTCGGTTCCTGCCATGGGTTCCACCCGGTTTGCTTGAGTCGATCGCTTCACGTCAAAGACGCTAACGCCTGCCACTGACAATGCGCCCCGACGCCCGTCCGGCCTGTGGATAACTCGGGCACATCTCCATCAAAACCCTGTCGAAATGCCCGCCGAGAGCCTCGCTGGAGCCTCCATAAGAATGGATGTTCGATTTTTGTGTCAAGCGCACCACGCGCATCTCCGAGAGTACGGCGGCGCTCCGACAACGCCCCGGCCCTCCACCGGACGACGCCCGGTCCTCCACCGGCCGGACACCGATCGTCCGGGCCCGCCGGACGGTCGCTCCCGCGCCGCGCCCACCCGGCGGCCGGGCTACTCCCCCGGGCGTACGGCCGGTGCCTTCGGGGGTACGACGACGCGGCGGGGCCCGGTCGCCAGGCTGTGAGCCATGGAGACCACCACCACGTCCCGACCGCCGGCACCGGTGAGGACCACGCCCCGACCGGCCGAGCGGCTCTGCTACGCGACGGGCGCGCTGCTCGTCCTGACGGGATGCGCGCACCTGGCGGTCTTCGCCGTCGACGGCGGCCCCTGGGACGGTCCCGTCTCCTGGCGCAAGCCCGTCACCTTCGGACTCTCCTTCGGGCTGACACTGATCGCGATCACCTGGGTCACGTCCTACCTGCGCGTCGGCAGCCGGCTGCGCACGGTGCTGCTGGTCGTGTTCGCCGCGGACTGCGTGGTGGAGGTCGGCGGGATCACGCTTCAGGCATGGCGCCGGGTGCCCTCGCACCTCAACATGGAGACCGGCTTCGACACGGCGGTCTCCATGACGCTCGCCGTGGGCGGCGGGGTGCTCGTCGTCCTGCTCACCGTCTTCGCCGTCGCCTCGTTCCGCGGCCGGCCCACGGGCCCGGCGGGCATGCCGCTCGCGCTCCGTTCCGGGTTCGCGATCCTGCTCGTCGCCCTGCTGTCGGGCGCCGCGATGATCGCGCGAGGGGTCGTCCTCACCCGGACCGGCCACCAGGAGGCGGCGTACCACTCGACGGCCCCGCTCAAGCCGCTGCACGGAGTGAGCCTGCACGCCGTGCTGGTGCTGCCCGCGCTGGCCCGGCTGCTCTCCCGCACCGCCTGGAGCGGCGCGGCCCGGCAGCGGGTCATGTATGCGGCGGTCGGCTGCTACACGGCGGCCGTCCTCGGCGCCGGCGTGTGGGCGGCCCTCACCTGGTGAACCGCCGGGCGCCCGCACGGGCGGGCGCCCCGGTGAGCGGCCCGGCGGACATCAGCGGGTGAACAGGCCCCGCACCCGCCCGAGGAAGGTGCTCGAACTCCGCGTCCGGTGCCCGTGAACCCGGGGATCGTCCGTGACGTCGTACCGCTTCACGTAGGCCCCGAGGAACGCCTGGAGCGTGGCGACGGCCGGGATGGCGATCAGCGCGCCGACGGCGCCGAGGAGCGCGGTGCCCGCGATGACCGACCCGAAGGCGACCGCGGGATGGATGTCCACGGTCTTGGCGGTCAGCTTGGGCTGCAGCACGTAGTTCTCGAACTGCTGGTAGACCACGACGAAGATGAGCACCCACAGCGCGTACCAGGGGTTGATCGTGAAAGCGATCAGCATGGGCAGGGCGCCCGCGAGATAGGTGCCGATGGTGGGGATGAACTGCGACACCAGGCCCACCCACACGCCGAGCACGGGTGCGTAGGGCACGCCCAGGGCCTGCAGCAGGATGTAGTGGGCGATGCCCGAGACGAGCGCCATCAGGCCGCGCGAGTACAGATAACCGCCGGTCTTGTCGACCGCGATCTCCCAGGCACGGAGCACCTCGGCCTGCCGGGCCGGCGGCAGCACCGAGCAGAGCGCCCGGCGCAGGCGCGGCCCGTCGGCGGCGAAGTAGAACGAGAACAACGCGATCGTCAGCAGCTGGAAGAGGCCGCCCAGCACCTGCGCGGACACGTCGAGGACGCCGGTGGCGCTGTTCTGCACGTACTTCCGCAGCCAGTCGGAGTGGAGCAGGCTGTCCTGGATGTCCACCCGTCTCAGGTCGGTGTGGAAGTGCGTGTTGATCCAGTTGATGACCGAGTCGAGGTACTCGGGGAAGCCCTCGACCATCTTGATGATCTGGCCCGCGAGCATCGAGCCGAGCAGCGTGATGAACCCGGCTATCACGATCATCGACCCGATGAAGACGAGGAAGGTGGCCAGCCCCCGGCGCATGCCGTGCGAGGCCATCCAGCTCACCGCGGGCTCGATGGCGAGCGCCAGGAAGAACGCGATGAGGATGTTGATCAACAGGCCGGTGAGCTGGTGGAAGGCCCAACTGCCCAGCTGGAAGACGGCGATGAGGGCGAGGGCGAGCACCATGGCGCGCGGCAGCCAGCGCGGCATGCGTCCGCCGCGCGCGTCGGCGTCTCCGCCCGGGGGCGGGTCGGGCGGCGTCGTGCCGAACGGTGATGCCTGCGGGGCGACCTGCGCGGTCTCGTCTGTCGGGGCCACCCAGCAAGTCTCGCCCACGCCACCGACAATCGGGACCCGGCCCCGGATCTTCGTGGCCGGTCAGCGGTTTTCGTGCGGAATGTTCATGGTCGCGCACACCACACGCCACACATCCTTGGCTTCCCAGCCCGCGTCCAGCGCCTCGTGCACGGTGCGCCCACCGAGATCCGTCATCACATGATCGCGCGCGAAAGTGTCGGCGTACCCCGCACCGAAGTGATCCGCCATCCGCTGCCAGAAGACCGTCAACCGCATGACTCCAGTATCCCGCCCCTGAGAGTGGGCCCGAGCCGGGACCGCTTGCCGAGACCGCTTTCCGTCCTACGGTCTGTCGCATGGCCGATACAGGAGCATCCCCACTCCCCCCGACGCCCCCGGCGCACTCCCCGCTCGCGCGCGCCGAGCACTTCGTCTGGCTCACCGCGCGCGTGCTGGAGCAGCGCCGTTTCGCTTACCACTTCCTCCGCGGCGACGCCGACGCGGTGGAGACCGCGCTGGCCGCCTACCGCAATGAGGACGAGGGGTACGGTCACGCGCTCGAACCCGATCTGCGCGGTCCGGTCAGCCAGCCACTGCACACCGGTCACGCACTGCGCGTGCTCGACTCCATCGGGCGCTGCGGCGGACAGCGCGTGGAACGTGTGTGCCGCTACCTGACCTCCGTGTCCACGGCGGACGGCGCCCTGCCGGCGATCCACCCGGGCCAGCGCGGCTATCCGACGGCCCCCTTCATGCCGATCGTCGACGACCCGCCCAGCGAACTCCTCGCCACCGGACCCGTGGTGGGCTTGCTGCACCGCAACGAGGTGTGGCACGCCTGGCTGTTCCGGGCCACCGACTTCTGCTGGCACGCGGTCGACTCCCTGGACAAGTCGCATCCCTACGAGATCGAGGCGGCCGTCGCCTTCCTGGACTCCGCGCCCGACCGCTCCCGCGCGAAGGCCGCCGCCGACCGGCTGGGCCGGATGGTGCGCGAGCATCGGCTCGCGGCGCTGGATCCCGAACGCCTGGAGGCGTTTCCGGTCGCGTCCGGATACGCGCCGGGCGAGCACCACTTCCCGCACGACTACGCGAAGACCCCCGAGTCGCTCGCGCGCGCGTGGTTCACCGACGAGGAGATGTCGCGCTCCCTGGATCACCTGGCGGACGAGCAGGAGGCGGACGGAGGGTGGCCGATCCGCTGGCGTCAGTGGGCGCCCGGCACGGCCCTGGAGTGCCGCCCCATGGTGACCATCGAGGCGTTGCGCACACTGCGCGCGTACGGCCGGCCCATCGGCTGACGGCCGGGACGTCCACCCGGCGGCTTCCGCGAGAGGGGCGTCAGCCGGTGAGCGCCCGCACACCCGCCGTCACCACGACGGCGGCGCCGACCACGAGCAGGAAGGGCGCCCGCAGGACCAGTGCGACGGCGGCGGCGGCGAGCCCCGCGGCCTTCGCGTCGATGACGAGGACGCGTCCGTCGGCGAAGGTCTGCTGGGCGGTGAGCGCGGCGAGGAGGGCGACGGGCAGCAGGGCGGCGAGGCGCTGCACGAGCGGGCGTTCCAGCACTCCGGCCGGGACCAGCAGCCCGATGAGCTTGACGGCGTAGCAGCCCACGGCGGTGGCGCCGATGGCGATCCAGATGTTCAACGCTCTTCCCTCGGTCCGTCGTCGGCGGTCTTCGTCCCGCGGCGCCCCTGCAGCCAGAGAGCCACCGGCGCGGCGAGCGCCGCCACCAGGACGGGCACTCCGGCGGGCAGCACGGGCAGCAGGCCCAGTCCCAGCAGGACCGCGGCTCCGGCGACCGCGCGCTCCGTGCCGGTCCTCAGCATCGGCGCGAGCAGAGCCAGGAAGACGGCGGGTCCGGCGGCGTCCAGCCCCCAGGCGTCGGTGTCGCCGATGGCCTCGGCGCCGACGGCCCCGAGCAGCGTGGTCAGGTTCCACAGCACGTAGAGGGTGAGTCCGGTGACGGTGAAGCCGATGCGGACGCTGCGCCGGGTGGGCTGGGCGAGCGCGACCGCCGTGGTCTCGTCGATGACCCACTGGGCGGCGAGGGGACGCACCGCGCGCGGGAGGGCCAGCAGCTGCGACAGACGCAGTCCGTAGAAGGCGTTGCGGACCCCGAGGAAGAAGGCGCCCGCGGCGGCCGTGAGCGGGTTGCCTCCGGCCGCGAGCGCGCCCACCAGCGCGAACTGCGAGGCCCCGGTGAACACCAGGAGACTGAGCGCGCAGGTCTGCAGCAGGGTGAGCCCGCTGCCCGCCGAGGTCACCCCGAAGGCGAAACCTGACAGTCCGACGGCGACCCCGACTCCCAGGGCGTCCCGGACGACGGCGGCGTCGGGTTTTCCGCGTCCTTCACTGCGTATGTCTGCGAGAGCTGTCTGTTCTGCCACACCCCGGACGGTAGGGCCAGGCGTCCGTGATGGTCTTGTACGTTCTTGCGCTCGCGCTGGTAGGCACCCGGGGGCACGCCCACGATCCGGCTGAAGTGCCGGTTCAGGTGCGGCTGGTCCGTGAAGCCGACGGCGACCGCCGCTTCCGCAGGCGCGGAACCGGCGTCCAGCAGGTGCCGCGCCCTGCGTACCCGGGCGTCGGTCAGCCAGGTGTGGGGAGGCATGCCGTAGGCGTCCCGGAACGCGCGCAGCAGGGCGAACGGGCTGGTCCCGAGATCGGCGGCGAGCCGCTCCAGGGTCGGGGGCTCGGCCATCCGCTCCTCCAGCACGGCACGCGCGCGTGCGGCGGTACGGGCGCCCGCGGAGCGTACGGCCCGCTGGGGCAGCGGTCCGCCGTTGAGGCGCAGCAGCCGGGTCACCGCGACGCGCAGCATGGTGTCCGCGGCGAGCGCGTTGCCCTCCTCCGCGGCCCGCAGCACCTGGTGGACCAGGCCCACCGTGTACGGGTCGTCGAGCACCGGGGCGACGAATCCGGGGGTGCCGCGGATGGACGTGGTCTCTGCGGCGATCTCGGCGACCAGCTCCGGCGACGGGTACACCGCCCCGTACCGCCAGCCTTCGGGTACGCCGGCGCGGCCGGTGTGCGCGGTGTCCGGGTTGACGAGGGCCAGGGAACCGGGACCCGCGTACTGGTCGGCGCCGCCGTGGTGGAAGACCTCCACGCCGTCGGCGATGGCGGCGATGACGAAGTTCTCGTGGGTGTGCCGCACGAAGATCTTTTCCACGTAGCGCGCGCGGAGCAGGTCGACGCCGGGCAGCTCCGCGTACTGCCAGTGCCGTGCCCGTTCCGCCGATGTCGCCATGCCCACCATTCTCCGTCAGCGGTGGCGGCCGGATCGCGGGCTCCGGCGGCCGCCGGCGGGCCACGCGGCCTCGGCCGGGCGGCCGGTCCGCCCGGCCGCCCGCACCCCCGCATCGCGCCGGCATCACCCCCACCTCCCGGTCCCCCGGCTCGCGGCCTCCCGATCTCGACGATCATTTCCGCAGGTCAGGCACATTGTCAGTGGCCGGGTGCAGGATGGACGCATGGTCAGCTCCGCACACCGAGCCCTCGACGGCTTCTCCCCCGCGACCCGCGGCTGGTTCACGGGGGCCTTTTCCGCGCCCACCGCGGCCCAGGCCGGGGCGTGGGCAGCCATCGGCGAGGGTTCGGACGTCCTCGTCGTGGCCCCCACGGGCTCCGGCAAGACGCTGGCCGCCTTCCTCGCCGCGCTCGACCAGCTGGCCTCCACCCCGCCCCCGGCCGACCCGCGCAAGCGCTGCCGGGTGCTGTACGTGTCCCCGCTGAAGGCCCTCGCGGTCGACGTGGAGCGCAATCTGCGCAGCCCGCTCACCGGCATCCGGCAGGAGTCGGTGCGGCTCGGGCTGCCCGAACCCGAGGTCAAGGTGGGCATCCGCTCCGGGGACACCCCCGCGGCCGAGCGGCGCGCGCTGGCCACACGCCCGCCGGACATTCTGATCACGACTCCCGAGTCGCTGTTCCTGATGCTGACGTCGGCCACGCGCGACGCGCTGACGGGCATCGAGACGGTGATCCTCGACGAGGTCCACGCGGTGGCGGGCACCAAGCGCGGCGCCCATCTCGCGCTCACCCTGGAGCGCCTCGACGAGCTGCTCCCGAAGCCCGCCCGGCGGATCGGCCTCTCGGCCACGGTCCGCCCGGTGGACGAGGTGGCGCGCTTCCTCTCGCCCCGCCGCAAGGTGGAGATCGTCCAGCCGCGGTCCGGCAAGGAGTTCGATCTCTCCGTGGTCGTCCCGGTGGAGGACTTGGGCGAGCTGGGCGCCTCCCCCGCCGCCGACGGCAATGAGGGCGCCGAGAAGCCCTCCATCTGGCCGCACGTCGAGGAACGGATCGCCGACCTCGTCCAGTCCCACCGCTCGACGATCGTGTTCGCCAACTCCCGCCGCCTGGCGGAGCGCCTGTGCAACCGGCTCAACGAGATCGCGTACGAGAGGGCCACCGGGGAACCGCTCGATGAAGCACACGCACCGGCCCAGTTGATGGGCGGTTCGGGAGCCGCGCAAGGTGCCCCGCCCGTCATCGCCCGCGCCCACCACGGCTCCGTCTCCAAGGAGCAGCGGGCCCTCGTCGAGGAGGACCTGAAGGCCGGTCGTCTGCCGGCCGTGGTCGCCACCTCCAGCCTGGAGCTGGGCATCGACATGGGTGCGGTCGACCTCGTCGTGCAGGTGGAGTCGCCGCCGTCCGTGGCCTCCGGCCTGCAGCGCGTGGGGCGCGCCGGTCATCAGGTGGGCGCGGTCTCCACCGGTGTGGTGTTCCCCAAGTACCGGGGCGACCTGGTCCAGGCGGCCGTCGTCACCGAGCGGATGCGCACCGGTTCCATCGAGTCCCTCCGGGTGCCCGCCAATCCCCTGGACGTGCTGGCCCAGCAGCTCGTCGCCATGACCGCGCTCGACACATGGCAGGTCGACGACCTGCTCGCCATGGTCCGCCGGGCGGCCCCTTTCGCCTCGCTCCCGGAATCGGCCTTCACCGCGGTGCTCGACATGCTCGCGGGCCGCTATCCCTCCGACGCGTTCGCCGAGCTCAGGCCCCGCGTGGTGTGGGACCGCGTCGCCGGCACGGTCACCGGACGGCCCGGCGCCCAGCGCCTCGCCGTCACCTCCGGAGGCACGATCCCCGACCGGGGACTCTTCGGCGTCTTCCTCGCCGGGTCCGACCCCAAGAAGGGCGGCGGCCGGGTCGGCGAGCTCGACGAGGAGATGGTCTACGAGTCCCGCGTCGGCGACGTCTTCACGCTCGGCACCAGCTCGTGGCGCATCGAGGACATCACGCGCGACCGCGTACTGGTGTCGCCGGCCCCTGGCGTCCCGGGCAGGCTCCCCTTCTGGAAGGGCGACCAGCTCGGCCGTCCCCTCGAACTGGGCCGCGCGGTCGGCGCGTTCCTGCGCGAGGTGGGCTCGCTCTCCAAGGAGGACGCGCGGCTGCGGCTGCTCGCCGCCGGTCTGGACGCCTGGGCCGCGGACAACGTGCTGTCGTACCTGGCCGAACAGCGCGAGGCGTGCGGTCACGTCCCCGACGACCGGACCATCGTCGTCGAGCGGTTCCGCGACGAGCTGGGCGACTGGCGCGTCGTCGTGCACTCGCCGTTCGGGGCCCAGGTCCACGCCCCCTGGGCGCTCGCGCTGGGCGCCAAGCTCTCCGAGCGGTACGGCATGGACGCCCAGGTGATGCACGCCGACGACGGCATCGTGCTGCGGCTGCCCGACGCCGACCTCATGGGCCTGGACCTGCTCGACCAGACCCCGACGAAGGCGGGCACGGAGTACGACGCGGAGCAGGCGCCCGTGGGAGCGGCGGACGTCGCCTTCGACAAGGGCGAGGTCGACCAGATCGTCACCGACCAGGTGGGCGGCTCCGCGCTGTTCGCGTCCCGCTTCCGCGAGTGCGCCGCCCGCGCGCTGCTGCTGCCGCGCCGCAATCCCGGCAAGCGCACCCCGCTGTGGCAGCAGCGCCAGCGCGCAGCCCAACTCCTCGAAGTGGCAAGCGAGTACGGATCGTTCCCGATCGTCCTCGAAGCGGTCCGCGAGTGCCTCCAGGACGTCTTCGACGTGCCGGGCCTCACGGAACTGATGGGCGACATCGAGTCCCGCAAGGTGCGGCTCGTCGAGGTCACCACACCCGAGCCCTCCCCCTTCGCCCGCTCCCTGCTCTTCGGGTACGTCGCGCAGTTCCTCTACGAGGGGGACTCCCCGCTGGCCGAGCGGCGCGCCGCCGCCCTGTCGCTGGACTCGCGGCTGCTGGCCGAGCTCCTTGGTCAGGCAGAGCTGCGCGAGCTCCTCGACGCCGACGTCCTGGCCGAGTTGGAGCGTGAGCTCCAGTGGCTGACGGAGGACCGCCGCGTCAAGGACGTGGAGGGAGTCGCCGACCTGCTGCGTCTGCTCGGTCCGCTCACGGACGGCGAGCTGGCGGAGCGCGGCGCCGAGCCGCAGTGGGCCCACGAGTTGACCGCCGCCCGCCGGGCGATCCGGGTGCGGATCGGCGGGGCGGACCACTGGGCCGCCATCGAGGACGCGGGCCGGCTGCGCGACGCACTCGGCACGGCGCTGCCCGTCGGTGTCCCGGAAGCCTTCACCGAACCGGTCAAGGATCCGCTCGGCGACCTGCTCGCCCGGTACGCGCGCACCCACGGCCCGTTCACCTCCACGACGGCCGCGGCCCGCTTCGGTCTCGGCACGGCCGTCACGGACGGGGCGCTGCAGCGGCTCGCGGCGAGCGGGCGTGTGGTGCAGGGGGAGTTCCATCCGGCGGGCATCGGCCAGGAGTGGTGCGACGCGGCGGTGCTGCGCAGACTGCGGCGGCGCTCCCTCGCGGCCCTTCGTCACGAGCTGGAGCCGGTGCCGCCGGCCGCGCTCGCCCAGTTCCTGCCGCAGTGGCAGCACATGGGCCAGGGGCACGGGCTGCGTGGCGTCGACGGACTGGTGCGCGCCGTCGAGCAGTTGCAGGGCGCGTCCGTGCCCGCGTCCGCGCTGGAGAAGCTCGTCCTGCCCTCCCGGGTCGCGGGTTACGCCCCCGCGATGCTCGACGAACTCACCGCCGCCGGAGAGGTGGTGTGGGCCGGGGCCGGGTCGCTGCCGGGCAAGGACGGGTGGGTCTCGCTGTATCTGGCCGACGCCGCCCCGCTGCTCCTGCCGGCCCCGCACCCGCTGGAGCTGACGGCGCTCCACCAGTCGGTGTTGGACTCCCTGTCCGGAGGGTATGGCCTCTTCTTCCGCCAGATCGCCGACCAGGTGCGCGCCACCACGCACCCCGACGCCACCGACCCCCAGCTCGCCGACACCCTCTGGGACCTGGCCTGGTCCGGTCGCCTGACGAACGACACGCTCGCGCCGATGCGCTCCGTCCTGGGCTCCGGCCGCACCGCGGGGTCCACGGCGCACCGCGCCAAACGGTCCGTCCCGCGCGGGCGTTACGGCTCACTGACCGGCGGGGCGCGTCCTCAGTCCCGGACCGGTCCGCCGACGGTGGCGGGCCGCTGGTCGCTGCTCCCCGAGCGCGAACCGGATGCCACGGTGCGCGCTCATGCCCTGGCCCGCACCCTGCTCGACCGGCACGGCGTGGTGACACGGGGTGCCGTCGCCGCGGAGGGGGTCGAGGGCGGCTTCTCGGCGGTGTACCGCATCCTGTCCGCCTTCGAGGACAGCGGCCAGGCCCGGCGCGGCTATGTGGTCGAGGGACTCGGCGCGGCCCAATTCGCGATGGACGGCGCGGTGGACCGCCTGCGCGCGGCGGCGAACGCCCGGGACCGGGGCGAGGCCCTGTCCGCCCAGGGCATGTCGGACGGATTCCCGGGCTTCCCGGACGGTCTCCCGGCCGTCCCCGACTTCCCCGGCGATCTCGGCTCCGCGAACACCCCCGCGTTCCCGGGCGACCCCGGATTCGGGGACGCCCTCGGTTTCCCGGACGTCGCGGGCTTCCCAGACGAGCACGGCCCCGACGGCGATCACACCTACTCCGCCGACTCCGCGTTCTCGGCAGGTCCCGCCTTCCCGGCCCGCTCGGGCGGCGCCTACGGTTCCGCCCGCCCCCCATCGGGCTACGGCGACGGCACCGGCCGTCCGGGCGGCCCTGGCTTCCAGGGTGGCCGCTCCCGTACCCGAGCGGCCTCCCCGGCGGTGGTGCTGGCGGCCGCCGACCCGGCCAATGCGTACGGCGCGGCGCTGTCCTGGCCCGAGCCCCCGACCGGTGCGGGACACAAGCCGGGCCGCAAGGCAGGCTCGCTCGTGGTCCTCGTCGACGGCGAGCTGGCCCTCTACATGGAGCGGGGCGGCAAGACCCTGCTCGCCTGGCCCTCGGACCCGGACGCGTCGGTCATGGAGGACGCCCGGCTGCTCAGTGCCGCCGAGGCGCTCGCCGGTGCCGCCCGCGCGGGTTCTCTCGGCACGGTGACGGTCGAGCGGGTCAACGGCGCCTCCGCGCTCACCTCCCCGTTCGGCACCCTCCTGGAAGGAGCGGGCTTCATCGCGACCCCCCGTGGACTGCGCCTGCGCGCCTGAGCCGCCCGCAGGCACCTCGCGCGCGCCACCCGCCCGAGCCGCCCGCCGGCACCACGGCACGGGCCACGCGCACCGGCCCGAGCCACCTACCCACGCCCCACCGCGCGCGACGCGCCACCGGCCCGGGCCATACGCACACCCCACACACCCCACACACCCGCACACTCACACCCCGCGCGCGCCGCACCCCCGCACCCCCGCACCCCACGACTGCACCCCCGTCCACCACCCCCCGACGCATGCCACCCTGGAGCCATGCCCGAAGGAGACACCGTCTGGCAGGCGGCGAAAAGGCTGCACACCGCCCTCGCGGGCAAGGTGCTGGTCCGTTCCGACCTGCGGGTGCCCCGGTACGCCACCGCCGACCTCACCGGCCGTGCCGTCCTGGAGGTCGCCCCGCGCGGAAAGCACCTCCTCACCCGGATCGAGGGCGGGCTGACCCTCCACTCGCATCTGCGGATGGACGGCTCCTGGAAGGTGTACGCGCCCGGCCAGCGCTGGAGCGGTGGCCCCGCGCACCAGATCCGGGCCGTCCTCGGTACCGCCGACCGCACGGCCGTCGGCTACCGCCTCCCTGTACTGGACCTCATCCGCACCGGCGAGGAGCAGCGGGCGGTGGGCCATCTCGGCCCCGACCTCCTCGGCCCGGACTGGGACCCGGACAAGGCCCTCGCGAACCTCCTCCGCGACCCGGCCCGCCCTCTCGGTGAGGCCCTGCTGGACCAGCGCAATCTCGCCGGCATCGGCAACGTCTACAAGAGCGAGCTGTGCTTCCTGCTGGGCCTCACCCCCTGGCTCCCCGTCGGCGACCTTCCCGCCGACCGCGCCGCTCAACTGCCGGTCCTCGCCAAGAGGCTGCTGGAGGCCAACCGCGACCGCCCCACCCGCGTCACCACGGGACGGCGCGACCAGAACCTGTTCGTGTACGGCCGCACGCCCCGCCCCTGCCTTCGATGCGGCACCCCGATCCGGTCGGCCGACCAGGGAGACGGTTCCCGCGAGCGCCCCACGTACTGGTGCCCGAGGTGCCAGCCCGGCCCCACCCCGCCGCCGGGCGCCGGCCGACTGCGTACAAGTCCCCGGCACACGACTAATTGACGACCCGTCAGAAACCCTCGTACCGTCACTTCATGCCCCTCACGGCGTACGACCTCACCGGACGCACCGCATTCGTCACCGGCGCCGCCAGCGGCATCGGCCGGGCCTCCGCCCTCCTGCTCGCCCGGGCCGGAGCCACCGTCCATTGCGCGGACCGCGACGCACAGGGCCTGGACCGGACGGCCGTGCAGATCAAGGACGAGGGCGGCACGGCCCACACGCACCCGCTCGACGTCTCCGACCGCGCCCAGGTCCAGCAGGCCGTCGCGTCCTGCGAGCGCCTGGACGTCATGGCCGCGGTCGCCGGGATCATGCACAGCAGCCCGGTTCTGGAGACCCGGGACGAGGACCTCGACCGCGTTCTGAACGTCAACTTCAAGGGCGTGTGGTACGCCTGCCAGGAAGCCGCCCGCCTGATGATCGCGAAAGGCATCAGGGGCAGTGTCATCACGATGGCGTCCGGCGCCATCGACACCGGCGGCCCCGGGCTGTTCTGCTACGGAGCGGCGAAGGCAGCCGTGGTGCAGCTGACGAAGACGCTGGCCACCGAGGTCGGCCCGCACGGCATCCGGGTCAACGCGGTCGCGCCCGGCTGGACCCGTACGGCGATGACCGATCGTCACGGGGAGGCGCAGGCACACACGGAGGCGTTCATGGCGCGCCTGTCACCACTGGGCCGGGTCGGCGAACCGGAGGACATCGCCCACGCGGTGCTGCATCTGGCCTCCGACGCCTCGGCGTTCACGACGGGTCAGATCCTGCGCCCCAACGGCGGCGTGTCGATGCCCTGGTAGCGGTCACGAGTCCGGCCGCGCGGCCACGGCGACCCGCGCCGGCCTCGCGGCACGCGCCGTCCGGGACTTCGGCACGCAGTGCACCGGCAGCACGCTCAGCCCCCAGCCGCCGGCCGCGACCGCGCCCTCCAGCATCCCGGCGCCCGGCACCAGCGCGAGCCTGAGCACGCTCCACCACCACAGCACCCCCAGCCCCAGTGCGGTCCCCCAGCGCGCTATTCGCCCTGCCATGCCGCCACCTCCAGCCCGACGCTAGATCGCTTTCCCGGCACACGAGCAGGGCACACCGGCGCCACCGGGGCACGCCCCGGGCGCGGCCCCGCGGAGGGTCACCCGTTCTCCGCCTGGAACATCCAGTGATGCTTCTCCAGGTCGGCCGTGATCCCGATGAAGATGTCCTGGCTCACCGGGTCCGGCTCCGCCGTGGCCTCGACCCGCTCACGCATCCGCGCGATCACCGCGTCCAGCGCGTCCACGAGCGTCTTCACGGCGTCGGTGTCCCGCACCCAGCCCTCCGGCGTCACATCGATGCCGGAGCTGGTGGCCACGGTCGAGGCCCGCCCGTCCGGCGGGACTCCGAGGGTCGCGGCGCGCTCGGCCACGGTGTCGGAGTGCAGCCGGGCGGTGTCCACGACCTCGTCGAGCTGGAGGTGGATGGAGCGGAAGCGCGGCCCCACCACGTTCCAGTGGACCTGCTTGGCCACGAGCGAGAGGTCCACCAGGTCGACCAGTGCGCCCTGCAGCGCATCGGCCACGGTCTTCAGGTCCGCGTCGGACAGCGGGCTCTTCACGACGTACATCCACATCCTCCGATTACGACGATCGATCGCGATCAAGACATCCGGCGGCGGCCGCCGGCCGCTACCGAGCTGCCCCTCCACCATGGCCGCCGCGCCGGATACCGGCAAATGGACGCATAGAGGACACCCGTACAACGTGAAAACCCCGGCCGCACTCCTCCAGGTCCCCCCGGAGAAGCCCCGGCCGGGGCTCTCACACACTTCCTCGGCCCACGAGCGTGAGCCCGCGGGTGTCAGGCGGCGACGACGTCGACCGCTTCTGTAGGCGCCTTGATCGTGACCCGTTCCGGTGGCACGCCGGTGACCGACACGGAATTGAGCATCGGGCGACGTACCGGTGCGGGCACCGGTTCGGTGGCCGCAGCCGACTGTGCCAGCTCGGCGAGGGCGAGCTCGTCGCTCACTTCCCGCATGAGCTCGGACATCCGTACGTCCAGCGCGTCGCAGATCGCGGAGAGCAGCTCGGAGGATGCCTCCTTCTGCCCCCGCTCCACCTCGGAGAGATAGCCGAGTGAGACTCGGGCGGACGAGGAGACTTCGCGCAGAGTACGGCCCTGGCGCTGGCGCTGCCGACGCAGCACGTCACCCAGCAGGCGACGGAGCAGAATCATCGGTGGCTCCCTCCTCGGACCGCGTAGCCGCATCCTTCACGCCCCACCGTACCGCCTCGCGCCGCGGCCGTGCGGGGAGCGATGTCGTGTTCACTCAGGGCTGCAAACATCAAAACCCCCCGTTCTGTTCCGTATCCTGTGCCCGCTCATTCCCGGTCTGTTCGCCCGCCAGCTCCTTCAGGAGCAGTGCGAGTACGCTCCGTACACTCTCCATACGGATTTCCGCCCGGTCGCCGTTCAACCGCAGCGGTATCACTTTCCCGCCACGGGCGGGTTCAAAAGTCGTCGGGGAAGGCACTTCGACGGCCACGAAGACGGTGCCGACCGGCTGGCCGTCCTGGGGGTCCGGACCGGCCACACCGGTGGTCGCGATCCCCCAGTCCGCGCCGAGCGCCTTGCGCACACCGACCGCCATCTGGGCCGCGACCTGCGGATCCACCGCACCACGCTCGGCCAGCAGAGTGGCGTCGACGCCGAGCAGCTCGTGCTTGAGTTCGGTGGCGTAGGCGGTCACCGAGCCTCGGAAGACCTTGGAGGCTCCCGGAACCGCGGTGATCTCCGCGGCCACCAGGCCACCGGTGAGCGACTCCGCGACGGCCAGGGTCTCACCCCTCACCGTGAGTAGTCGCACCACGTCAGTGGCCGGGGACGTCACCGCTCCGCCTCCTCCGCGGCCGCCCGGCGCTCCGCGATTCCGCGCCTGCGCAGCACAATGGCCTGTCTCACGTAGTCGAGTCCTGTGACCACGGTGAGGACGACTGCCACGGCCATCACCCAGAACCTCAGGGTGGCCAGCGGCCCCGTCAGTGCCAGCACGTACATGCCGACGGCCGTGCCCTGGGCCAGCGTCTTCATCTTGCCGCCGCGGCTGGCCGGGATGACCCCGTACCGGATGACCAGGAAGCGCATCAGCGTGATCCCGAGCTCGCGGCCGAGGATCACCCCGGTCACCCACCAGGGCAGATCGCCGAGGTACGAGAGGCAGATGAGCGCCGCGCCCATGATCGCCTTGTCGGCGATGGGGTCGGCGATCTTCCCGAAGTCGGTGACGAGGTTGTACGTCCGGGCCAGGTGACCGTCGAAGATGTCGGTGATCATGGCGACGGCGAAGGCCGCCCAGGCCCAGGCACGCCACGCCGGGTCGTACCCGCCGTCGGCCAGCATCAGCGCGATGAAGCCGGGGACGAGGACGAGCCGGACCATGGTCAGGATGTTGGCGATGTTCCAGAGGCTGGCCTCGTTGACGGCGGCAGCGCCCAGTTTCCCGCCCCGCACCGGCTTGGCACCTCCCGGAGCACCGGATGCGCCGGGGGCGCCCGCCGCGCCCTGCGCGCTGGAGGAGCCGCCCGCCGCGGACGCCGGGACTCCGGTCATCTGGCCGCCTCCTCAGCACACGACAGCGAGCCCACCAGGAGGGGCTCGGCCACCAGGTCGACACCTTCCGTGCCGACCACCTTCGCCTCGACGATACGGCCCACGGTGAGCCCCTCGCCGCTCGTGAACAGCACCTGTCCGTCCGTCTCCGGCGCCTGGTGGGCGGCGCGGCCGTAGGCGCCGTCCTCGTCGTCCAGGGACTCCACGAGCACGTGCAGGGTCTCTCCGACCCGCTCCTCGGCGCGCTGCGCGACGAGCTCCTCGGCGAGGCGGGAGACACGCGCGAGGCGCTCGGCGACGACGTCCTCGTCGAGCTTGTTCTCGTACGTCGCCGCCTCGGTTCCCTCCTCGTCGGAGTATCCGAAGACGCCGATCGCGTCGAGGCGCGCGCCCGTGAGGAAGCGCTCCAGCTCCGCGAGGTCGGCCTCGGTCTCGCCGGGGAAGCCCACGATGAAGTTGGACCGCACGCCGGCCTGCGGGGCCTTGGCGCGGATGGTGTCGAGCAGCTCCAGGAAGCGGTCGGTGTCGCCGAAGCGGCGCATCGCACGCAGCACGCCGGGCGCGGAGTGCTGGAAGGACAGGTCGAAGTAGGGCACCACGTTCGGTGTCGAGGTGAGCACGTCGATGAGGCCGGGGCGCATCTCGGCGGGCTGGAGGTAGCTGACGCGGACACGCTCGATGCCGTCGATCTCGGCGAGCTCGGGCAGCAGCGTCTCCAGGAGGCGGATGTCGCCGAGGTCCTTGCCGTACGAGGTGTTGTTCTCGGAGACCAGCATGATCTCCTTGACGCCCTGCTCGGCGAGCCAGCGGCTCTCGTTCAGCACGTCGCTGGGGCGGCGCGAGATGAAGGAGCCGCGGAAGGACGGGATGGCGCAGAACGAGCAGCGTCGGTCGCAGCCGGAGGCGAGCTTCACCGAGGCGACGGGCGAGCCGTCGAGGCGGCGGCGCAGGGGGGCGCGGGGGCCGGACACCGGGGCCACGCCCTCGGGAAGGTCCTCGGGTGCGCCGTGGCCGGGAAGGGCCACCTCCTCGCCTGCGGTCTGCCGCTCGGCGGGGCTGATCGGCAGCAGCTTGCGCCGGTCGCGCGGGGTGTGCGAGGCGTGGACGCCGCCGCTCAGGATGGTCTGGAGGCGGTCGGAGATGTCGGCGTAGTCGTCGAAGCCGAGCACGCCGTCGGCCTCGGGCAGGGCCTCCGCGAGTTCCTTGCCGTACCGCTCGGCCATGCAGCCCACCGCCACGACGGCCTGGGTTCTGCCGTGCCCCTTGAGATCATTGGCCTCGAGGAGGGCATCGACGGAGTCCTTCTTGGCGGCCTCGACGAAGCCACAGGTGTTGACGACCGCGACGTCCGCTTCCTCGGCGTCCTCCACGAGTTGCCAGCCGTCCGCCTCCAAGCGGCCTGCGAGCTCCTCCGAGTCCACCTCGTTACGGGCGCAGCCAAGGGTGACGAGTGCGACGGTACGGCGTTCAGGCATGGGCTCAAGACTACTTTGTCTCTCCGACAGCCCACGTCGACGGGGTTGGCCGATCTTGGCCAACCCCGTACCGGCTGTCCCCTTCGGACGGTTTATCCGACCTGGGGGTCGCCCTTCGTGTAGGTGAGACGCTCGACCGCGCCGGGCTGGAAGTCGTCCTCGATCTTCTTGCCGTTCACGTACAGCTGGATGGCTCCGGCGTCCCCGAGGATCAGGTTGATCTTCGAGTTGTCCTGGAAGGTCTTGGACTCGCCCTGCTTCAGCAGGCCGTCGAAGAGCATCCGGCCGTTGTGGTCCTTGGCGGAGATCCAGCTGCGTCCGTCGGCGGCGCTGACCTGGACGGTGACCTTGTCCTGCGGCGCGGCCGCGATGGCGCTGTCGGAGGGGTCGGGCTTGGGGTCGGCGGGCTTCGTGGTCTCGGGGCCGGCCGAGGAGGCGGTCTTGCTGGCGGTCGGCTTGGAGCCCTCGGCGACCTGTGTCTTCGAACCGTCCTCGTCGCCGCCGCTGCCCTTGACGACGGTGAACCCGACGAAGCCGATCACCGCGACGATCGCGGCGACCATGGCGGCGGTCCAGTTCGGCCCGCGCCGCTCCGGGCGGATACGTTCCGCCTCGAAGAGCGGGGCGGCCGGCGTGGGTGCGGGGCGCCCGCCGTGCTCGGCGTCGTACCGGGCGAGCAGGGGGGCCGGATCGAGGTGGACGGCGCGGGCCAGGGTCCTGATGTGACCGCGGGCGTAGACGTCACCGCCACAGGGGGCGAAGTCGTCCTGTTCGATCGCGTGGACGATGGCGATGCGGACCCTGGTGGCGTTGGTGACGTCGTCGACGCTCAGTCCCGCCTCGATGCGCGCCTGCTTGAGGGCACGGCCGATCGAGAGGAACTGCTCGGCATCGCGGTCATCTTCGAACGGACGCTCGTCTTCGGGGAAGTTGCCGTCAGGGGAGTTGCCGATGGACACGGGGGCGCCTTTCGAGCGTGTAGCCACCTGTGCTGGACGTTCAGTCTAGGGGGGGTACGAAAGGGTGGGGCAACCGGGCGGTAGGACTTTGTACGCCATCAGAATGGCCGGTCATCCTGATGTCGGGACACCTTCGCGCCCCTTCGCTCAACTTGACGTGCGACGACGGGAAACGGTTGCTCGCGGTTTCCTCACAGGTGAGTCACGTTCGAATACCCGCGTGTCGCGGACTCATCCGTCCGATGACCGACCTGTCCTGTTTCCTTACGCTTCAGCTTCCCCACGAATCACGGCGAGCACTCCATCGAGTTCGTCCGCCTTCACCAGGACGTCGCGCGCCTTGGACCCTTCGCTGGGGCCGACGATGTTGCGCGACTCCATGAGGTCCATCAGACGACCGGCCTTCGCGAAACCGACGCGCAGCTTGCGCTGGAGCATCGAGGTCGACCCGAACTGCGAGGTGACGACCAGTTCGGCGGCGGCGCACAGCAGGTCGAGGTCGTCGCCGATGTCCTCGTCGATCTCCTTCTTCTGCTTGGTGCCCACGGTGACGTCGTCCCGGAAGACGGGCGCCATCTGGTCCTTGCAGTGCTGGACGACCGCGGCGACCTCGTCCTCGGTGACGAAGGCGCCCTGCATACGGGTCGGCTTGTTCGCGCCCATCGGCAGGAACAGTCCGTCGCCCTTGCCGATCAGCTTCTCGGCGCCCGGCTGGTCGAGGATGACCCGGCTGTCGGCGAGCGAGGAGGTGGCGAAGGCGAGCCTGGAGGGCACGTTGGCCTTGATGAGACCGGTGACGACGTCGACGGACGGCCGCTGCGTGGCGAGCACGAGGTGGATGCCTGCCGCGCGGGCGAGCTGGGTGATGCGGACGATCGCGTCCTCGACGTCGCGCGGGGCGACCATCATCAGGTCGGCGAGCTCGTCGACGATCACCAGCAGGTAGGGGTACGGCTGGAGTTCGCGCTCGCTGCCCTCCGGCAGCTTCACCTTGCCGTTCCTGATGGCCTCGTTGAAGTCGTCGATGTGCCGGTAGCCGAACGCCGCGAGGTCGTCGTAGCGCAGGTCCATCTCGCGGACGACCCACTGCAGGGCCTCGGCGGCCCGCTTCGGGTTGGTGATGATCGGTGTGATCAGGTGCGGGATGCCTTCGTAGGCCGTGAGTTCCACGCGCTTGGGGTCGACGAGGACCATCCGCACGTCCTCGGGCGTCGCGCGGACCATGACCGAGGTGATCAGGCAGTTGATGCACGAGGACTTGCCGGAGCCGGTGGCGCCGGCGACGAGGACGTGCGGCATCTTCGCGAGGTTGGCCATCACGTAGCCGCCCTCGACGTCCTTGCCGAGCGCGACCAGCATGGGGTGGTCGTCCTCCGCCGCGTCCGCGAGGCGCAGGACGTCACCGAGGTTGACCATCTCGCGGTCCGTGTTCGGGATCTCGATGCCGACCGCCGACTTCCCGGGGATCGGGCTGATGATCCGGACGTCGGGGCTGGCGACGGCGTACGCGATGTTCTTGGTGAGAGCGGTGATGCGCTCGACCTTGACGGCGGGGCCGAGTTCGACCTCGTACCGCGTGACCGTCGGGCCGCGGGTGAAGCCGGTGACGGCGGCGTCGACCTTGAACTCCATGAAGACGTTCTGGAGGGAGGCGACGACCGCGTCGTTGGCGGCGCTGCGTGTCTTGCCGGGGCCGCCTCGCTCCAGCAGGTCGAGCGACGGCAGCGAGTAGGTGATGTCGCCGGACAGCTGGAGCTGCTCGGCGCGCGGGGGCAGTTCGCGGGCCTCGTCGGGCGCGGCCTTGGTCAGGTCGGGCACGACGGAGTCGACCGGCAGGGCCTCCTGCTTGGGCGCCTTGGCCGCCTTGGGGCTCTTGGCGCGCGCGGCCGGTACGGGTGTCGTCTCCTCGTATCCGTCCCGCTCCACGCTGACGCCCTGCGTGAGGTCGGCGACCAGCGGCGAGGGCGGCATGCCGTGCAGCACGGCTCCGTCGAGGGCGGCCGCCGCGGCGGCGGCGACGTCCACCGCGTCCATCGGGCGGTTCATGTCGGGCTGCTGCACGGCGGACCGCCTGGGGCGGCTCCGGCGCTTGCTGAGGGCGTCCTGCTCGGCGCTGTCCGGGTCGTAGGCCTCGGGGGCGCTCGCCCGCCTGCGGGGGCGCGCGGGAGTCGCCTCGCGCCACTGCTCGTCGTAGCCCTCGTCGCCGAGGTCGTCCTCGTCGGCGTCGGCCTGGACGACGCCGAGCCTCTGGCCGAGCATCCGCAGCCGCTGCGGAATGGCGTTCACCGGGGTCGCGGTGACGACCAGCAGTCCGAAGACGGTGAGCAGCACCAGGAGCGGTACGGCGAGGACGTCACCCATCGTGTACGTCAGCGGGGTGGACGCGCCCCAGCCGATGAGCCCGCCGGCATCCCTTATGGCCTGCATGCCGTCGCTGCGCGCGGGCGCCCCGCACGCGATGTGGACCTGGCCGAGCACACCGATCACGAGCGCGGACAGGCCGATCACGATGCGGCCGTTGGCCTCGGGCTTCTCGGGGTGCCTGATGAGCCGCGCGGCGATGACGCCGAGCAGTATCGGGACGAGCAGGTCGAGGCGGCCGAAGGCGCCCGTCACCAGCATCTCGACGAGGTCGCCGACGGGGCCGCGCAGGTTGGACCAGGTGCCCGCCGCCGTGATCAGCGCCAGGCCGAGCAGCAGGAGCGCGACCCCGTCCTTGCGGTGAGCCGGGTCGAGACCCTTCGCACCCCGCCCTATGCCGCGGAACATCGCTCCCACGGCGTGCGCGATGCCCAGCCAGAGGGCGCGTACGAGTCTGTACACGCCCCCGGTCGGGTTGGGCGCCGGCGCGGGAGCGGGCTTCTTCGCCGCGGTCTTCTTGGCGGGCGCCTTCTTGGCGGCCGCCTTTTTCGCGGGGGCCTTCTTCGCCGGAGCCTTCGTCGGAGCGGCCGCCTTCTTCGCTGGCGGCTTCTTGGCTGCGGACTGACGTGAGGCCATGTGTGTGAGGTTACCGGTGGAGACGGCAGCGGACACGTGTGCCTACCGCTTCACCCGTTCGTGTCGCCTTTGCGAGGGACGGAAACTGACGCCACCTCACCCGGGAGGCCTGACGTCCGGATTCGTCCTGGAGGGACGGGAGGGACGGCGCTCAGTTCTGCGACGGCACCGAGGGCGCCCCGCTCCCCGTGCCCGGCTCCAGTGCGTCCAGCGCCCTGCGCAGGCCGGTGAGTTTGCGTTCGAGATGGGCCGCGGTGGCGACCGCCGCCGCGTCGGCGGAGTCGTCGTCGAGCTGCTTGGACAGCGCCTCGGCCTGCTCCTCGACGGCCGCGAGCCGCGCGGAGAGCTCGGCGAGGAGTCCGGCGGGCTCCTTGGCCTCACCCAGCGCCGCCTTGCCGCCGCCCTCCAACTGGAGGCGCAGCAGAGCCGCCTGCTCACGGAGTTGGCAGTTCTTCATGTAGAGCTCGACGAAGACGGAGACCTTCGCGCGGAGCACCCATGGGTCGAACGGCTTGGAGATGTAGTCGACCGCGCCGGCCGCGTAACCCCGGAAGGTGTGGTGCGGGCCGTGGTTGATCGCGGTAAGGAAGATGATCGGGATGTCCCGGGTCCGTTCCCGGCGCTTGATGTGCGCGGCGGTTTCGAAACCGTCCATGCCCGGCATCTGGACGTCCAGCAGAATGACCGCGAAGTCGTCCGTGAGCAGCGCTTTGAGCGCTTCCTCCCCGGACGATGCCCGAACCAGTGTCTGATCGAGCGCGGAGAGAATCGCCTCCAGCGCCAGCAGATTCTCCGGCCGGTCATCGACCAGGAGGATCTTGGCCTTCTGCACCATGGCCCGCCCTCCTCGCCCCGGCATGGGGCCTCCCCTGTCCGAAGGACTTGAGGTGGCACCGGGCGCCGCCCCAGGGGACGACTCCCTTGCGTCGTCCGTCCTTGTGCCGGTCATGGTAGCCGCACCCCGCCTGTCGCCACACCCTGTCACCGCGATGTCACTGTGCACGTAGCAGAAACGTAGCGGGAGACCAGAAGGTTCCCCGTATCCCGTACTTCTACACGGCTTCAGGCACAGTCAGTTATGCGACACAGGGCCTGCGGCACCGCCGGCACGGCACGCGGAACCCAACGTTCCGGTCGCTGACGGTGCGTGACGACCGGAACGTCCGATCAGACTCCGTCACTCGCCATGCATCCACTGTTCCATCACGGTGAGCAGGTGATCGGGGTCGACCGGTTTCGTCACATAGTCGGAAGCACCCGATTCGATGGCCTTCTCCCGGTCGCCCTTCATCGCCTTCGCGGTGAGCGCGATGATCGGCAGCCCGGCGAACTGCGGCATCCGCCGGATCGCCGTGGTCGTCGCGTACCCGTCCATCTCCGGCATCATGATGTCCATCAGGACGACCGTCACGTCGTCGTGCTGCTCCAGGACCTCGATGCCCTCACGGCCGTTCTCCGCGTACAGCACCGAGAGTCCGTGCTGCTCCAGGACGCTGGTGAGCGCGAACACGTTGCGGATGTCGTCGTCGACGATCAGCACCTTCTCGCCCTCGAAGCGGATGCCCCGCTGCGGCTGTGCCGGGGCCTCCGGCCGGCTCCCGGCCTGCCACTGCTCCTGTGCCGCCGCCGTGGCGCCCGGAGGCTGCTCGGGCAGCACGGGCCGCTGTTCGGGCGCGGAGACCGCCCTGCGACGCCGCCTGAAGAGCGCGGCCGCGCCGTTCTGGGTCTCCCGGTACGACTTCACCTCGGCCGGCGTCTCGATGTCGGACCCGGCCAGCTCCGCCTCGGACGCGAGCAGCTCCCCCGCCTCCAGCGCGGGCGCGAGCTGCCCATAACCCTGGGGCGGCAGTTCGCTCGGGTGCAGCGGCAAATACAGCGTGAAGGTGGAACCGCGCCCCGGCTCGCTCTGCGCGTGGATCTCGCCGCCCAGCAGCCGCGCGATCTCGCGGGAGATGGAGAGCCCGAGGCCCGTACCGCCGTACTTCCTGCTCGTCGTGCCGTCCGCCTGCTTGAAGGCCTCGAAGATGACACGCATCTTGCTGGCCGCGATACCGATGCCGGTGTCCGTCACGGAGAACGCGATCAGGTCGGCGTCCGCGTCGCGCAGCGAACCGGACTCCAGGAGCTGCTCCCGGATGGCCACCGGAACGTCCGCACCGGCGGGCCGGATCACCAACTCGACCGCTCCGGAGTCGGTGAACTTCACCGCGTTGGAGAGCAGGTTGCGCAGCACCTGGAGGAGCCGCTGCTCGTCGGTGTGCAGGGTGGCGGGCAGTTCCGGCGAGACCCGTACGGAGAAGTCGAGGCCCTTCTCCGCGGTCAGCGGCCGGAACGTGGCCTCCACGTAGTCGACGAGCTGGACGAGCGCGATACGCGTCGGCGACACGTCCATCTTGCCCGCCTCGACCTTCGACAGGTCGAGGATGTCGTTGATCAGCTGGAGCAGGTCGGACCCCGCGCCGTGGATCGTCTCGGCGAACTCGACCTGCTTCGGAGTGAGGTTCGTGTCCGCGTTGTCGGCGAGCAACTTGGCCAGAATGAGCAGGGAGTTGAGCGGCGTACGCAGCTCGTGCGACATGTTCGCCAGGAACTCGCTCTTGTAGCGCATGGACACCGCAAGCTGCTCGGCGCGCTCCTCGAGGACCTGACGGGCCTCCTCGATCTCGGTGTTCTTGACCTCGATGTCGCGGTTCTGCTGCGCCAGCAGCTCGGCCTTCTCCTCCAGTTCGGCGTTCGAGTCCTGGAGCGCCTTCTGCCGGTTCTCCAACTCCGCGGAACGTTCCCTCAGTTGCTCGGTGAGCTCCTGCGACTGCCGGAGCAGCACCTCCGTCTTGGTGTTGACGGAGATGGTGTTGACGCTCGTCGCGATCATCTCGGCGATCTGGTTCAGGAAGTCCTTCTGGATCTGCGTGAACGGCGTGAACGAGGCCAGCTCGATGACGCCGAGCACGGTCCCCTCGAAGAGCACCGGCAGCACGATCACCTGTGCCGGGGGCGCCTCACCGAGCCCGGAGGAGATCTTCAGGTAGCCACTCGGCGCGTTCTCCACGAGGATCGTGCGCTTCTCCTGGGCGGCCGTGCCGATCAGCGCCTCGCCGGGCCGGAACGACGTCGGCATGGAGCCCATCGAGTAGCCGTACGACCCGAGCATGCGCAGCTCGTAGGCGTCCTCGTCCTCGGTGCCCGGCTCCTTGCCGTCGACGAGGGGCATGGAGAGGAAGAACGCCCCGTGCTGCGCGGAGACCACGGGCGTCAGCTCGCTCATGATCAGCGAGGCCACGTCGTCGAGGTCGCGGCGGCCCTGCATGAGCGCGGAGATACGGGCCAGGTTGCCCTTCAGCCAGTCCTGCTCCTTGTTGGCGATCGTGGTGTCGCGCAGGTTGGCGATCATCTTGTTGATGTAGTCCTGAAGCTCCTGGATCTCGCCGGAGGCGTCCACGTCGATCTTCAGGTTCAGGTCGCCGCGGGTCACCGCGGTCGCCACGCGCGCGATCGCACGCACCTGCCGGGTGAGGTTCCCGGCCATCTCGTTCACCGACTCGGTGAGGTCGCGCCAGGTGCCGTCGACGTCACGCACGCGTGCCTGGCCGCCCAGCTGCCCCTCGGTGCCCACCTCGCGGGCGACCCGGGTGACCTCCTCGGCGAAGGACGACAGCTGGTCGACCATGGTGTTGATGGTGGTCTTGAGTTCCAGGATCTCGCCGCGCGCGTCGATGTCGATCTTCTTGGTCAGGTCGCCCTTGGCGATGGCCGTGGTGACCATCGCGATGTTGCGCACCTGGCCGGTCAGGTTCGACGCCATCCCGTTCACGGACTCGGTGAGGTCCTTCCACGTACCCGACACGCCCGGTACGCGTGCCTGACCGCCGAGGATGCCGTCCGTGCCCACCTCGCGGGCCACCCGGGTGACCTGGTCGGCGAACGAACTCAGCGTCTTCACCATGGTGTTGACGGTGTCGGCGAGCTGTGCGACCTCACCGCTGGCCTCGACCGTGACCTTCTTGGTCAGGTCGCCGTTGGCCACCGCGGTCGCGACCTGCGAGATGTTCCGCACCTGGTTGGTCAGGTTGTTGGCCATCACGTTGACGTTGTCGCTGAGGTCCTTCCAGATGCCCGTGACACCCGGAACCCGCGCCTGACCGCCCAGGTTGCCCTCGGTACCCACCTCACGGGCCACCCGGGTCACCTGCTCGGCGAAGTTGGACAGCTGGTCGACCATCGTGTTGACGGTGGTGACCAGTTCGAGGATCTCGCCCTTGGCATCGACGGTGATCTTCTTCGACAGGTCGCCCTTGGCGACCGCGGTGGTGACCTCGGCGATGTTGCGCACCTGGATGGTCAGGTTGTTCGCCATGAAGTTCACGGACTGGGTGAGGTCCTTCCAGGTGCCCGAGACACCCTGCACCTCCGCCTGCCCGCCGAGCATGCCCTCCGTGCCCACCTCACGGGCCACGCGCGTGACCTGCTCGGCGAAGTTCGAGAGCTGGTCCACCATCGTGTTGAGGGTGTTCTTCAGCTCCAGGATCTCGCCGCGCGCGTCCACGTCGATCTTCTGCGACAGATCACCGCGCGCCACCGCCGTCGCGACCTGGGCGATGTTGCGCACCTGGGCGGTGAGGTTGCCGGCCATGCCGTTCACCGAGTCGGTCAGGTCGCGCCACACACCGGCGACGCCGGGCACCTGCGCCTGACCGCCGAGACGGCCCTCCGTACCCACCTCACGGGCGACCCGGGTCACCTGGTCGGCGAAGGCCGAGAGCTGGTCGACCATCGTGTTGATGGTGTTCTTCAGCTCCAGGATCTCGCCGCGCGCGTCCACGTCGATCTTCTGCGACAGGTCACCGCGCGCCACCGCCGTGGTGACCTGCGCGATCTGACGCACCTGCGAAGTCAGGTTCCCCGCCATGAAGTTGACGGAGTCGGTCAGTTCCTTCCAGGTGCCGGACACGCCGTCCACCCGGGCCTGGCCACCGAGACGGCCCTCCGTGCCCACGTCACGTGCCATCCGCGTCACCTGGTCGGCGAAGCTCGACAGCTGGTCCACCATCGTGTTCACGGTGTTCTTCAGCTGGAGCATCTCGCCGGAGACGTCCACGGTGACCTTCTGCGACAGGTCGCCGTTGGCCACCGCCGTCGTCACCTGCGCGATGTTGCGGACCTGACCGGTCAGGTTCCGGAAGGCCGTGTTGACGGAGTCCGTGAGGTCCTTCCACGTCCCCGCCGCGCCCGGCACCTGCGCCTGACCGCCCAGCTCACCCTCGACACCGACCTCGCGGGCGACCCGCGTCACCTCGGCACCGAACGACGACAGCTGGTCCACCATCGTGTTGACGGTGTTCTTCAGCTCCAGCATCTCGCCGGCCACGTCGACGGTGACCTTCTGCGACAGGTCACCGTTGGCCACCGCCGTCGTCACCGCGGCGATGTCACGCACCTGGGTCGTCAGGTTGCGGAACACCGTGTTGACGGAGTCCGTGAGGTCCTTCCACGTCCCCGCCGCGCCCGGCACGTTCGCCTGCCCGCCGAGCCGGCCCTCACCGCCGACCTCGTTGGCCACGCGCGTGACCTCGTCGGCGAACGTACGCAGCGTCTCGGTCATCTGGTTGATCGTCTCGGCCAGCTGCGCGACCTCACCGCGCGCACTGACCGTCACCTTCTGCGACAGGTCACCGTTGGCCACCGCCGTCGTCACCTGCGCGATGCCGCGCACCTGCGCCGTCAGGTTGCCGGCCATCAGGTTCACCGAATCGGTGAGGTCCTTCCACACGCCGGCCACACCCGGCACCTGCGCCTGGCCGCCCAGCTCGCCCTCCGTACCCACCTCGCGGGCGACTCGCGTCACCTCGGAGGAGAAGGACGACAGCTGGTCCACCATCGTGTTGACGGTGTTCTTCAGCTCCAGCATCTCGCCGGCCACGTGAACCGTGACCTTGCGGGACAAGTCACCCTTGGCGACCGCCGTCGTCACCAGGGCGATGTCACGCACCTGGGCCGTCAGCCGGTACGCCATGGTGTTGACCGAGTCCGTGAGGTCCTTCCACGAACCGGACATCCCACGGACCCGGGCCTGCCCGCCGAGCTTGCCCTCGGTGCCGACCTCGCTGGCCACCCGCGTCACCTCGTCGGTGAACGTGGACAGCTGGTCGACCAGATTGTTGACGGTCCGCCCGACCTTGAGGAACTCGCCGCGCAGCGGATGCCCGTTGCCGTCCGCCGCCTGCGCGCGCAGTTCCATACGGGGCGACAGATCGCCCTCGGCGACCGCGGACAGTACCCGGCCGACTTCGGAGACGGGCCGTACGAGATCGTCGACCAGCGCGTTGGACGCGTCGATCGCCGCGCCCCAGGAGCCTTCGCAGGCGCCTGTTTCCAGCCGTTCCGTGAGCTTCCCCTCACGTCCGACCATGCGACGCACCCGGGACAGCTCACCCGTCAGATGGAGATTCCGGTCGGCCACCTCGTTGAAGACCGCGGCGATCTCGGACATCACTCCGTCGCCGGAGACGGTGAGCCGTTTGCGGAAGTTGCCGTCCCGCATCGACACGAGGGCCGCCAGCAGGCGGTTCAGGGCAGCGGTGTCGACCTCCGTCGTACCGTTGCGCGGTGTGCGCCCGTTCTCCAGGGACTGTCCGCCTTTCGCGCGCGTCTTACTGCCCCGCGTCGCTGCGCCAGACTCCACTGTGTCCCTCCCGCAAGGGTCGACCATTACTGCTCGGCGTACTCGGGTACTTCTGTTCGGCGTGCTGGACGGCATTCAGCCTGCCCGGACCTTCTCCATGAAGCCTGCCCAGTGTTTCACCCCGGCTGAACCAGGCCATAACAGTTCGGCAGCTTCGCACATCGTCCGCACACCCTCGGGCGGAAACACTGGTGACCGGCATCCGCATGGACGGCGAAGGTAAGTAACCTTGCATGCGGCTGTCCAGCCGTGCCGGTCCCGTCCGGCCTGGACGGTGGCACGAGCACGAGCGGGCAGGCATCGGAGGGGCACCGCACCATGACCACCGGACTGCGTCCTGAGGGACACCCCCAGGATCCCCGGCCGACGGGGAACCACGCCCTGCTCCGGCAGGAGCAGGTCGGCCACGGAGCCCTGCACGCAGACAACCGCACGAGGAGTTCTGTGATCACCGCGCGCGCGGCCGCCAGTTTCGAGCCCGTGGGGCGCTCCGTCGCGACCGCCCGCTCCTTCGTCCGTGACACCCTCCAGGGCTGGGGCTTCGGCGACATCGTCGACGATGCGGTGGTCCTGACCAGCGAACTCGTCACCAACGCCGTTGTGCACGCGGGCACCTCCGCGGACGTACTGTGTCTGCGCAGCGACGAGGGCGTACGCATCGAGGTGGCGGACCGCTACCCGGAACGCGAGATTCCACTCCAGGCGGCGGCCATCAATATGGGCAGCCCCGACCGTGAGGGCGGCCGCGGGCTCCAGCTGTGCGCCGCGCTGGCGGGCCGCTGGGGCGTCGAGTACACGCCGACGCACAAGCAGGTCTGGTTCCAGCTCGACCTCCCCGAGCGCCCGGTCGGCACCCGCGCGGCGGGCCCCTCCCTGCCCGCCGACCTCCTTCCGCTCGCCGACGGACGCGTCCGTGTCGCGGTCGTCCAGATCGACCGCTCCGGCTGCATCAGCGCCTGGAGCGAGGACGCGGGGGAACTCTTCGGGTACGCCGCCGAGCAGGTCGTCGGCAAGCCCCTCACCGACCTCGCCGCCTGGCCGCACACGCCCGGCACCAGCACGGGCATCGCCGAGGCCCTCCAACTCTCCCGCTGGGAGGGCAGTTACGGCATCCGCGGCGCCGACGGCCGGGTGACACCTGTCTACGCCTCCCATCTCCGCGTCCGCGACACGGCCGGCGAGCCCTCCACGGTCTGCCTCCTGGTCCGCGACCACGAACGCGCCGTCCTCCAGACCCCGTTGCGCCTGCCCGCCTCGGACACGGCCGCGGGCCCCGACGGCCCCACCGCGGACGCCTTCGAGGTCTTCATCGGCTCACCCGCCCCGGACGACCTCGACGGTCTCCTCCAGCGCACGGTGGAGCGCGCCCGGGACATGCTCGACGGCGACTCGGCCTTCCTCCTGCTGGCCACCGACGACGAGACGGAGCTGGAGGTACGCGCCTCGACGGGCCTGCCCTCCGCTCGCCAGCGCTTCGCCCGCGTCCCCGTCGAGGCGGGCCCCGGCCGCTACGGCTCGGCCCGCATGCCCGCCGTGCACGAGGACCTCACGGTCGTCCCCGGTGCCGTACCCCTGCTCGGCGGCACCGGCATGCGTTCGGTCGTCACGGTCCCGCTGAAGGTCGAGGGCCGTCTCACCGGCTCCCTCGGCGTCGCCGCCGAAGCGCCCGGCCGGTACTCCAACGAGGAGGCCCTGCGCCTCCAGTTCGCCGCCGACCGCATCGCGCTGGCCGTGGAATCCGCCCGCCTCGGCGAACTGGAACGGCTGCGCCGCGGTTCGCTGAGCTTCCTCGTGGAGGCCTCCGACCTCCTCGCCGGCACCCTGGACCGCGACCAGACGCTGGCCCTCATGGCCCAGATGACGGTCCCGACCCTGGCGACCTGGTGCGCCGTCTACACGATCGCCGACCAGGCCTCCGAGCCCTACCTCTCGTACGTCCTGCACGAGGACGAGGAGCGCATCGACGGCCTCAAGGCGCTCCTCGCGAAGATCGCCCCACCCGACCCGGTCCCCACCCCGGGCGCCCGGGTCTGGTCCGCGCCGGCCGAGGCCGCCCACCAGGCGGCCCTGCGTACCTCCATGCGCAGTCTGGGCCTGGGCGAGCAGCCCTCGGTGTCCTCCGGCATCGGCACGACGCTGGCGACGGCCTCCGCGGTCGGCGGCGAGACCGTCGTCCTCCCCCTGGTGGCCCGCAACCGCGTGATCGGCATGCTGACGCTCGGCAAGCCCTCGGACGAGCACTTCCGCCAGGAGATCCTGGAGTTGGCGGAGGACCTGTCCCGCAGGGCGGCCCTGGCACTGGACAACGCCCGCCTGTACTCGGAGCGCATGGCCATCAGCCAGTCCCTCCAGCGCAGCCTCCTGCCCCCGGAGCTCCCCCTCATCGACGGCGTCGAGGTCGAGGTCATCTACCGCGCCGCCGGCGAGGGCAACGAAGTCGGGGGCGACTTCTACGACCTCTTCCCGATCCGCGACGGCGCGTACGGCTTCGCCATCGGCGACGTCTGCGGCACGGGCCCGGAGGCCGCGGCGGTGACCGGCCTGGCCCGGCACGCGCTCAGGCTGCTGGCCCGCGAGGGCTACGGCGGCCCCGCGGTCCTGGAGCGCCTGAACTCGGCGATCCTCGACGAGGGCGCCCGCAGCCGCTTCCTGACGCTCCTGTACGGCGAGTTGTGGCCCCAGGAGGACGGTTCGGCGGTCCTGAAGGTCGTCTGCGCCGGCCATCCGCTCCCGCTGCGCCTGCGCCAGGACGGCACGGTCGAACCGGCCGCGGAACCGCAGCCGCTGCTCGGCGTGATGGAGGACCTGGAACTGTACGAGCAGACCGTCACGCTCGACCCGGGCGACGTCCTGCTGTGCGTCACGGACGGCGTGACGGAGCGCCGCGAGGGCACTCGCATGCTCGGCGACGACGGTCTCACGGACGTCCTCACCACCTGTACGGGTCTGACGGCCGGCGCGGTCGCGGCGCGGATCATGCGGGCGGTCGAACGCTTCGCCTCCGACGCCCCGTCGGACGACATGGCGATTCTGGCGATGCGCGTGCCGGGACTTCAGAAGGACTGACGCGGCGGACTGACGGCGGGGCCCACGAGCACGCGACGGCCGGGCCCCGCGGGCTGAACAGCCCTACCGCGGAAGACACATGCAAAAGGCCCCGCCCAGATGGGCGAGGCCTTTTCTCTGAGCCCCCAAACGGAATCGAACCGTTGACCTTCTCCTTACCATGGAGACGCTCTACCGACTGAGCTATAGGGGCCTGTTGCTTTCCGAGGTTTCCCCCGCGGCAACGGAATAGATCATACCCCGGACAGAGGTGTGCTCCTAATCGGTCCCGTATCAGTCCCGTTGGAGTCCCGGCAGGTCAGAACGCGGGCTGCAGCAGACCGCCCAGCGCGTTGCACGCGGAGACGATCCGGTGCATCTCCCGCTTCGTCAGCGACGCGTCCACGGGCAGCGCGAGGGTCTCGTCGGCGGCCCGCTCCGTCTCCGGGAGCTGGATGTCGCGACGGAAGGCGGGCATGCGGTGCACGGGGGTCTTCACCGGCACCCGGCACTCGACTCCCCTGGCCCGCACGGCCCGTGCGAACGCGTCACGGTCGGGGCGTCCGTTGCCCGGCACGCGCACGACGTACTGCTGGTACGTGTGCCCGTCACCCCCGTACGGCGTCCGCACGCCGTTCAGCCGTCCGTCGAGGTATGCGGCCCGCTGCCGGCGCTGCGCCGTCTCGTCGTACGGCGCCTCGGACTCGCCCTGTTCGAGCACCAGGAGCCCGTGCCGCTGTCCGACGTCCCTCAGCCGCGCCATGTCGGCCGTGCGCCCGAAGCGGTGCACGACGACGAGGGCGGCCGACCGGGGAGTGAGGACGGCTTCCGCCATGCTCGGGTCGAGGCAGTAGGTCGCCGGGTCTATGTCGGCGAAGACCGGGGTCGCGCCGGCCTGGGTCACGGCCTCGGCAACCTCCACGTTGCCGAAGGCCGGCACTATGACCTCGTCGCCCGTCCCGACGCCCGCGGCCCTGAGCATTGCAGCAGTACCCATGTCACGGATGTTGGTCGCGCAACGTGAACGCGAAGTGACGCGAAACAAAAAAGAGCTGGTCCCCGAACCGAAGTTCGGGGACCAGCTCTTTCAATATTAGTTCGGCGGCGTCCTACTCTCCCACAGGGTCCCCCCTGCAGTACCATCGGCGCTGTAAGGCTTAGCTTCCGGGTTCGGAATGTAACCGGGCGTTTCCCTCACGCTATGACCACCGAAACACTATGAAACTGTCAACCGCACCGTACGTGACCTGTACGGGGTTGTTCGTGGTTTCAGAACCAACACAGTGGACGCGAGCAACTGAGGACAAGCCCTCGGCCTATTAGTACCAGTCACCTCCACGCCTTACGGCGCTTCCAGATCTGGCCTATCAACCCAGTCGTCTACTGGGAGCCTTACCCCATCAAGTGGGTGGGAGTCCTCATCTCGAAGCAGGCTTCCCGCTTAGATGCTTTCAGCGGTTATCCCTCCCGAACGTAGCCAACCAGCCATGCCCTTGGCAGGACAACTGGCACACCAGAGGTTCGTCCGTCCCGGTCCTCTCGTACTAGGGACAGCCCTTCTCAAGACTCCTACGCGCACAGCGGATAGGGACCGAACTGTCTCACGACGTTCTAAACCCAGCTCGCGTACCGCTTTAATGGGCGAACAGCCCAACCCTTGGGACCGACTCCAGCCCCAGGATGCGACGAGCCGACATCGAGGTGCCAAACCATCCCGTCGATATGGACTCTTGGGGAAGATCAGCCTGTTATCCCCGGGGTACCTTTTATCCGTTGAGCGACGGCGCTTCCACAAGCCACCGCCGGATCACTAGTCCCGACTTTCGTCCCTGCTCGACCCGTCGGTCTCACAGTCAAGCTCCCTTGTGCACTTACACTCAACACCTGATTGCCAACCAGGCTGAGGGAACCTTTGGGCGCCTCCGTTACCCTTTGGGAGGCAACCGCCCCAGTTAAACTACCCATCAGACACTGTCCCTGATCCGGATCACGGACCCAGGTTAGACATCCAGCACGACCAGAGTGGTATTTCAACGACGACTCCACAACAGCTGGCGCTGCCGCTTCAAAGTCTCCCACCTATCCTACACAAGCCGAACCGAACACCAATATCAAACTGTAGTAAAGGTCCCGGGGTCTTTCCGTCCTGCTGCGCGAAACGAGCATCTTTACTCGTAGTGCAATTTCACCGGGCCTATGGTTGAGACAGTCGAGAAGTCGTTACGCCATTCGTGCAGGTCGGAACTTACCCGACAAGGAATTTCGCTACCTTAGGATGGTTATAGTTACCACCGCCGTTTACTGGCGCTTAAGTTCTCAGCTTCGCCACCCCGAAGAGTGACTAACCGGTCCCCTTAACGTTCCAGCACCGGGCAGGCGTCAGTCCGTATACATCGCCTTACGGCTTCGCACGGACCTGTGTTTTTAGTAAACAGTCGCTTCTCGCTGGTCTCTGCGGCCACACCCAGCTCAGAGTGCAAGACTCATCACCAGACATGGCCCCCCTTCTCCCGAAGTTACGGGGGCATTTTGCCGAGTTCCTTAACCATAGTTCACCCGAACGCCTCGGTATTCTCTACCTGACCACCTGAGTCGGTTTAGGGTACGGGCCGCCATGAAACTCGCTAGAGGCTTTTCTCGACAGCATAGGATCATCCACTTCACCACAATCGGCTCGGCATCAGGTCTCAGCCACAAGTGCGACGGATTTACCTATCGCACGGCCTACACCCTTACCCCGGGACAACCACCGCCCGGGATGGACTACCTTCCTGCGTCACCCCATCACTCACCTACTACAGGTCTGGTCCGTCGGCTCCACCACTCCCCTTTGCCCGAAGGCTCCGGGGCGGCTTCACGGACTTAGCATCGCCTGGTTCGATGTTTGACGCTTCACAGCGGGTACCGGAATATCAACCGGTTATCCATCGACTACGCCTGTCGGCCTCGCCTTAGGTCCCGACTTACCCTGGGCAGATCAGCTTGACCCAGGAACCCTTAGTCAATCGGCGCACACGTTTCTCACGTGTGTATCGCTACTCATGCCTGCATTCTCACTCGTGAACCGTCCACCACTGCCTTCCGGCGCGGCTTCACCCGGCACACGACGCTCCCCTACCCATCACAGCGGGCGTTGGCCCTCTTGCTGCAATGACACGACTTCGGCGGTACGCTTGAGCCCCGCTACATTGTCGGCGCGGAATCACTAGACCAGTGAGCTATTACGCACTCTTTCAAGGGTGGCTGCTTCTAAGCCAACCTCCTGGTTGTCTGTGCGACTCCACATCCTTTCCCACTTAGCGTACGCTTAGGGGCCTTAGTCGATGCTCTGGGCTGTTTCCCTCTCGACCATGGAGCTTATCCCCCACAGTCTCACTGCCGCGCTCTCACTTACCGGCATTCGGAGTTTGGCTAAGGTCAGTAACCCGGTAGGGCCCATCGCCTATCCAGTGCTCTACCTCCGGCAAGAAACACACGACGCTGCACCTAAATGCATTTCGGGGAGAACCAGCTATCACGGAGTTTGATTGGCCTTTCACCCCTAACCACAGGTCATCCCCCAGGTTTTCAACCCTGGTGGGTTCGGTCCTCCACGACCTCTTACAGCCGCTTCAACCTGCCCATGGCTAGATCACTCCGCTTCGGGTCTTGAGCGCGCTACTAAATCGCCCTATTCGGACTCGCTTTCGCTACGGCTTCCCCACACGGGTTAACCTCGCAACACACCGCAAACTCGCAGGCTCATTCTTCAAAAGGCACGCAGTCACGAGGCAAGCACAAGTGCTTGCCCGACGCTCCCACGGCTTGTAGGCACACGGTTTCAGGTACTATTTCACTCCGCTCCCGCGGTACTTTTCACCATTCCCTCACGGTACTATCCGCTATCGGTCACCAGGGAATATTTAGGCTTAGCGGGTGGTCCCGCCAGATTCACACGGGATTTCTCGGGCCCCGTGCTACTTGGGTGTCTCTCAAACGAGCCGCTGACGTTTCGACTACGGGGGTCTTACCCTCTACGCCGGACCTTTCGCATGTCCTTCGCCTACATCAACGGTTTCTGACTCGTCCTGTCGCCGGCAGACGACAGAAGAGAGATCCCACAACCCCCCAAGCGCAACCCCTGCCGGGTCTCACACGCTTGAGGTTTGGCCTCATCCGGTTTCGCTCGCCACTACTCCCGGAATCACGGTTGTTTTCTCTTCCTGCGGGTACTGAGATGTTTCACTTCCCCGCGTTCCCTCCACACTGCCTATGTGTTCAGCAGCGGGTGACAGCCCATGACGACTGCCGGGTTTCCCCATTCGGAAACCCCCGGATCAAAGCCTGGTTGACGACTCCCCGGGGACTATCGTGGCCTCCCACGTCCTTCATCGGTTCCTGGTGCCAAGGCATCCACCGTGCGCCCTTAAAAACTTGGCCACAGATGCTCGCGTCCACTGTGCAGTTCTCAAACAACGACCAACCACCCATCACCCTGCCCTACAAGGCAAGTTCACTGGGGCCGGCGCTGAAGGCAGCCATACGGCCGTACCCTCAGACACCCAACAACGTGCCCGACACCCTCGCTGCTTCCCTCATTCGTTCCACGCCCCGAAGAGCAGTACTAGAAGGAGAAGACAGTCAAGAGTGCCGAATAATCAACGTTCCACCCATGAGCAACCAGCATCGGACGTTCGCCGATGTACTGGCCTCTGACCTCGTCCCGAAGGACTCGGTAAGAAGTGCTCCTTAGAAAGGAGGTGATCCAGCCGCACCTTCCGGTACGGCTACCTTGTTACGACTTCGTCCCAATCGCCAGTCCCACCTTCGACAGCTCCCTCCCACAAGGGGTTGGGCCACCGGCTTCGGGTGTTACCGACTTTCGTGACGTGACGGGCGGTGTGTACAAGGCCCGGGAACGTATTCACCGCAGCAATGCTGATCTGCGATTACTAGCAACTCCGACTTCATGGGGTCGAGTTGCAGACCCCAATCCGAACTGAGACAGGCTTTTTGAGATTCGCTCCGCCTCGCGGCTTCGCAGCTCTTTGTACCTGCCATTGTAGCACGTGTGCAGCCCAAGACATAAGGGGCATGATGACTTGACGTCGTCCCCACCTTCCTCCGAGTTGACCCCGGCAGTCTCCTGTGAGTCCCCATCACCCCGAAGGGCATGCTGGCAACACAGAACAAGGGTTGCGCTCGTTGCGGGACTTAACCCAACATCTCACGACACGAGCTGACGACAGCCATGCACCACCTGTACACCGACCACAAGGGGGACCCTGTCTCCAGGGTTTTCCGGCGTATGTCAAGCCTTGGTAAGGTTCTTCGCGTTGCGTCGAATTAAGCCACATGCTCCGCTGCTTGTGCGGGCCCCCGTCAATTCCTTTGAGTTTTAGCCTTGCGGCCGTACTCCCCAGGCGGGGCACTTAATGCGTTAGCTGCGGCACCGACGACGTGGAATGTCGCCAACACCTAGTGCCCACCGTTTACGGCGTGGACTACCAGGGTATCTAATCCTGTTCGCTCCCCACGCTTTCGCTCCTCAGCGTCAGTAATGGCCCAGAGATCCGCCTTCGCCACCGGTGTTCCTCCTGATATCTGCGCATTTCACCGCTACACCAGGAATTCCGATCTCCCCTACCACACTCTAGCCTGCCCGTATCGACTGCAGACCCGGGGTTAAGCCCCGGGCTTTCACAACCGACGCGACAAGCCGCCTACGAGCTCTTTACGCCCAATAATTCCGGACAACGCTTGCGCCCTACGTATTACCGCGGCTGCTGGCACGTAGTTAGCCGGCGCTTCTTCTGCAGGTACCGTCACTTTCGCTTCTTCCCTGCTGAAAGAGGTTTACAACCCGAAGGCCGTCATCCCTCACGCGGCGTCGCTGCATCAGGCTTTCGCCCATTGTGCAATATTCCCCACTGCTGCCTCCCGTAGGAGTCTGGGCCGTGTCTCAGTCCCAGTGTGGCCGGTCGCCCTCTCAGGCCGGCTACCCGTCGTCGCCTTGGTGAGCCACTACCTCACCAACAAGCTGATAGGCCGCGGGCTCATCCTTCACCGCCGGAGCTTTCCACCCGCCGAGATGCCTCGGCAGGTCGTATCCGGTATTAGACCCCGTTTCCAGGGCTTGTCCCAGAGTGAAGGGCAGATTGCCCACGTGTTACTCACCCGTTCGCCACTAATCCACCCCGAAGGGCTTCATCGTTCGACTTGCATGTGTTAAGCACGCCGCCAGCGTTCGTCCTGAGCCAGGATCAAACTCTCCGTGAATGTTTACCGGTAATCCGGTCGAACACCACGAGAGCGGAACCAAGAGGAGGAATGATCCCCTCGGTTCACAGCGTCCTCGCTGTGCGCCTGCCAGGCAGTGCCCGGCAGGACTTTTTCAAAGGAACCTCGCCCCAGCCGAATGACTGGAGACGGGGTATCAACATATCTGGCGTTGATTTTTGGCACGCTGTTGAGTTCTCAAGGAACGGACGCTTCCTTTGTACTCACCCGAGAGACTCTCTCAGGCTTTCCTCCGGGCAGTTTCCCTTCGGTCTTGCGTTTCCGACTCTATCAGATCTTTCCGATCCGATTTCCTCGGTGCTTTCCAGGTTCCCGCTTTCGCGTTTCCCTTTCCGGCGACTCCGACTTTATCAGAGATTCTGAGTCGGAATTCCCGCCCCGCTCGGGTGGTTCCAGGCACACAGTTGTGCCGGGTTCCCGGTCAGGCGGAGCCGTAAACGTACTGGAGCGGGGCGCCCCGATGCAAATCGAGGCGCCCCGCTCCTGGTTGGCGCGTGTGCGAGGTCAGACCTCGACGACGACCGGGAGGATCATCGGGCGTCGGCGGTAGGTGTCGGAGACCCACTTGCCCAGCGTGCGGCGGATGAGTTGCTGCAGCTGATGGGGCTCGACGACGCCGTCCTGGGCGGAGCGTTCCAGGACCTCGGTGATCTTCGGGACGACGTCTCCGAAGGCGGAGTCGTCGATACCGGAGCCCCGTGCCTGGACGTGCGGGCCGCCGGTGATCTTTCCGGTGCTGGAGTCCATCACCACGAAGACCGAGATGATGCCCTCGTCGCCGAGGATCTTGCGGTCCTTGAGCGCGGGCTCGCCGACGTCGCCCACCGAGAGGCCGTCGACGTACACGTATCCGGCCTGGACCTTGCCGGAGATCTTGGCCTTGCCCTCGACGAGGTCGACCACGACGCCGTCCTCGGCGATCACGATGCGGTCGTGCGGGACGCCGGTGAGAGCGCCGAGTTCGGCGTTGGCGCGCAGATGACGCCATTCGCCGTGGACGGGCATCAGGTTCCGCGGCTTGCAGATGTTGTAGAAGTACAGCAGCTCGCCGGCGGAGGCGTGGCCGGAGACGTGCACCTTGGCGTTGCCCTTGTGGACGACGTTCGCGCCCCAGCGGGACAGGCCGTTGATGACGCGGTAGACCGCGTTCTCATTGCCCGGGATCAGGGACGAGGCCAGGATGACCGTGTCTCCCTGGACGATGCGGATCTGGTGGTCCCGGTTCGCCATCCTCGACAGGGCCGCCATCGGCTCGCCCTGGGAACCCGTGCAGACGAGCACGACCTCGTTGTCCGGGAGGTCGTCCAGCGTCTTGACGTCGACCACCAGGCCCGGCGGGACCTTCAGGTACCCGAGGTCGCGCGCGATACCCATGTTGCGGACCATCGAGCGGCCGACGAAGGCGACCCGGCGGCCGTACTCGTGGGCCGCGTCGAGGATCTGCTGGATGCGGTGGACGTGGCTGGCGAAGCTCGCGACGATGATCCGCTTGTGGGCGCCTGCGAACACCTGGCGCAGCACGTTGGAGATGTCGCGCTCGGGCGGTACGAATCCCGGGACCTCGGCGTTCGTGGAGTCCGAGAGCAGGAGGTCGATGCCCTCCTCGCTCAGCCGCGCGAACGCGTGCAGGTCCGTGAGACGGCGGTCCAGCGGAAGCTGGTCCATCTTGAAGTCGCCGGTGTGGACGGCCATGCCCGCAGGGGTGCGGATGGCGACCGCGAGGGCGTCCGGGATGGAGTGGTTGACGGCGATGAACTCGCAGTCGAAGGGGCCGATGCGCTCGCGCTGGCCCTCGGCCACTTCGAGCGTGTACGGGCGGATGCGGTGCTCCTGGAGCTTCGCCTCGATGAGGGCGAGGGTCAGCTTGGAGCCGATGAGCGGGATGTCCGGCTTCTCGCGCAGGAGGAAGGGGACACCGCCGATGTGGTCCTCGTGGCCGTGCGTGAGGACGATGCCCTCGATGTCGTCGAGGCGGTCCCTGATGGACGTGAAGTCCGGCAGGATCAGGTCGATTCCGGGCTGCTCCTCCTCGGGGAAGAGCACTCCGCAGTCGACGATCAGCAGGCGGCCGCCGTATTCGAAGACCGTCATGTTCCGGCCGATTTCGCCGAGGCCGCCGAGTGGCGTGACCCTGAGGCCGCCCTCGGGGAGCTTGGGCGGCGGACCGAGTTCAGGATGCGGATGACTCAAAAGACTCTCCTCACCACGCGCGCCACGTACCTGGTAGGGCACGTGGCGCGCGTGACGTTCGTGCAATAGCAGTTGTCTGTGTGGGGTACAGGCCGATGGCCTGCGGGATCATGCGTATTCAGTTGTGAAGTCTGTGATTAGAGCTGTACCCCGCCGGCGGCAAGATCGATCTTGAGCTGGGTGGTCTCCTCGGGCGACAGCTCGACCATGGGGGCGCGCAGCGGCCCGGCGGGCAGACCCTGGAGGGTGAGCGCGGCCTTGGTGGTCATGACGCCCTGGGTGCGGAACATACCGGTGAAGACCGGGAGCAGCTTCTGGTGGATCTCCGTGGCCTTCTGGACGTCGCCCGAGAGGTAGGCGTCGAGCATGGCGCGCAGGTCCGGGGTGACGACGTGGCCGACGACGGAGACGAAGCCGACCGCGCCCACGGAGAGCAGGGGCAGGTTCAGCATGTCGTCGCCGGAGTACCAGGCGAGGCCGGAGCGGGCGATGGCCCAGCTGGCTCGGCCGAGGTCTCCCTTGGCGTCCTTGTTGGCGACGATGCGCGGGTGTGCGGCGAGGCGCACGATCGTCTCCGTGTTGATCGGCACGCCGCTGCGGCCCGGGATGTCGTAGAGCATCACCGGCAGCTCGGTCGCGTCGGCGATGGCCGAGAAGTGCCGGTAGAGGCCCTCCTGAGGGGGCTTGTTGTAGTACGGCGTGACGGTCAGCAGGCCGTGTGCGCCGGCCTTCTCGGCGGCGCGTGCCAGCTCGATGCTGTGGTGGGTGTCGTTCGTGCCGACGCCGGCGACGATGTGGGCGCGGTCGCCGACCGCCTCCAGTACGGCTCGTACGAGGTCCGCTTTCTCCGCGTCGCTGGTGGTCGGGGACTCGCCGGTGGTGCCGTTGATGATCAGGCCGTCGTTGCCTGCGTCCACCAGATGGGCGGCGAGCCGCTGTGCGCCGTCGAGGTCGAGTGCGCCGTCCGCCGTGAAGGGCGTGACCATGGCGGTGAGGACCCTCCCGAAGGGGGTCTGCGGAGTGGAGGTCGGAGCCATGGGTAACACGCTACTCGCTGCTCAACGCGTGGTCTGCCCTCGGGGGACACGACAAAGCCCGACAAATGCGGAGCCCGGCACTGCCTGCTCGGGGGTTCAAGCAGTGCCGGGTCCGTTTGATCAGGCTAGATGAACTTCTCGAAATGCCGCAATACGGACACTTCGCTCGGCTGATCCGTACATCTGTACCGCGCGGCGCGCGGGGCGCGCGTTACGGCGCCACGCGACCGTTCGCATTGAAGGCCGCGTAGGTGAGCGGCATGAGCCGGGCCCACTCCGCCTCCATCCGCTCGCCCACCATCTCGATCTCCCGCTGCGGGAAGGACGGCACCTTCGCCAGCTCGTGCTGGGTGCGCAGGCCGAGGAAGTGCATCAGCGAGCGCGCGTTGCACGTGGCGTACATCGAGGAGAAGAGGCCGACCGGGAGGACCGCGCGGGCCACCTCACGGGCCACACCGGCGGCGAGCATCTCCTGGTAGGCCTCGTACGCCTGGCGGTACGAGTCCTCCATCACACGGCCCGTGAGCTCCTGCTGCGCCTGCGTGCCCTCGACGAAGACGTACTTGCCGGGGCGGCCCTCCTGGACCAGCTTGCGGGACTCGTCCGGGACGTAGAAGACCGGCTGGAGCTCCCGGTACCGGCCCGATTCCTCGTTGTACGACCAGCCCACGCGGTGCCGCATGAACTCGCGGAAGACGAAGATCGGGGCGCTGATGAAGAAGGTCATCGAGTTGTGCTCGAAGGGGCTGCCGTGACGGTCCCGCATCAGGTAGTTGATCAGGCCCTTGGAGCGCTCCGGGTCCTTCTGCAGCTCGTCCAGGGACTGCTCCCCCGCGGTGGAGACACGGGCGGCGAACAGCACGTCGGCGTCGGACGCGGTGTGCTTGATCAGCTCGACGGTGACATCGCTGCGGAAGCTGGGCTTGAGGTCGTCGGCGGGGGTGTCGGTCACGGTGCGGAGGGTCCTTCCCATCACAGGCTCGGGCGGCGCCCACTCTACGGGCCGCCACTGACAACGGGGCGTTCGGTACCGTGCCGCGACATTCGGCAGCGAACTTCTGCGAATTCGGTGATTCTGGGCACCTCTTGAGACAATCGCTCGTCTGTATGGGTGACGGTGACTGCGTTCGAGTCACCGCCGCCCGAACACCCACGAGTCTCAGAGGAAGCCGCCCCATGTTCCGTCGGCGCGAGCCCGTCCCGTTCGCCTTCATCGCCGAAGCCGACACGTTCCGCAGCAACGTCACTCCCCCGCCCCGCGAGCGGGCGTCCGCCGGACAGATAGCCGGCCGGTGGCTCATAGGGCTCACCGTGGTCGCCGGACTCGCCGGTTCCCTGATCCTCGGGATGCCCGCTCTCTCGCAGGACCAGTCACCTGCCACGACGCAGCACTCCGAGGCGTCGGACGGCCGCTGACTCTTCCGGACCCCCAAGGGTGGTGAGCGGCCATGGGGCTCGATAGCCTCACCGGGCACAGCCCATGCGTGGATCGAGTGAGGATCAGTCGTGCCCCTGCCCTTCCTGACGGCGGACCGTGCCTTTGACGAGGCGGCGGACGACCTCGCGCTGCCCTTCGACGACCTCGACCGCTGGCGGCGCCCCTACCGGCCCGGACCATGGCGGGTGGGCGCGGCCGCGCTCGTCCTGCTGCTCGCGTCGTACGTGCTCGTCGCCGCGGTGATCATCGCCGTGGCCGGGACCCTCGCCGCGGCGGCGGCCTGTCTGGCCGGTGCCCTGGTCGCGATACTGGCCGCGCTCCGGCTGCTGCGCATGGGCGTCTGGGTCAGTGCGCGGGGGCTGCGCCGAGTGGGCTTCTTCGTCACGAACACGGCGCGGTGGCAGCAGGTCGTCGCCGTGCGGACCGTGCAGCAGCCGGTGCGCTGGCTCGGTCTGCCGCGCACCGTCCAGGGCCAGGCGCTGGTCCTCGTACGCCGGGATCGCTCCCCCGAGGACCTGCCGCCGCTGCTGACCACGCACAACGCCGACTTCCTGGCGCGCTCGGAGGCCTTCGACCGGGCCGCGGACACCATCGAGGTGTGGGCGGACGAGTACCGGCACGGCTGACACGCACGCCGGCGCGGCACGGCGACGGCTACGCCGCACGCGCCTCACGACATGACGAAAGGGCCGGTCCGCGGTGGCGGACCGGCCCTTTCGCGTCGCTCGTTCCCGGGACGCGCGGGTCCCGGAGCGCCCGCTCCTCCCGCGCGACGGCGGTCGGGCCCGGGGGCTACGCCTCCAGGGTTCTGCCCTCGCGCAGCGCGATGGCACGTTGCATCGCCTTGCGGGCGCGCGGGGTGTCGCGGGCGTCGTGGTAGGCGACCGCCAGACGGAACCAGCTGCGCCAGTCGTCCGGGGCGTCCTCGGTCTCGGCCTTGCGCTTGGCGAACACCTCGTCGGCCGAGTCGCGGTCGATGCGGCCGCCCGCGGTGCGCTTCAGCTCGTCGACGGGCAGTCCGCCCTCGGCGTCGAGCTCGGCGGCCAGCCGGTTGGCCTTGCGGACGAACTGGGTGTTCTTCCACAGGAACCAGAGCCCGATGACCGGCAGGATGAGCACCGCGACACCGAAGGTGACGGTGATCAGGGTGCCGTTCTGGATGAGCAGCACGCCTCGGCTGCCGACCAGGACGAAGTAGACGACCAGGGCGGCTGCCGTGACGGCATAGGTGATCTTCGCGCGCATGTCTGCCGGCTATCTGTTGTCCGTCCCCCGGCTCAGCCGAGGTCCAGGAAGTTTTCCAGGCCGAAGGTGAGGCCGGGCGTGGTCACCACGCGGCGGACACCGAGCAGGATGCCCGGCATGAAGCTGCTGTGGTGCAGCGAGTCGTGGCGGATGGTGAGCGTCTCGCCCTCCCCGCCGAGCAGGACCTCCTGGTGGGCCAGCAGGCCGCGCAGGCGGACCGCGTGCACCGGGACGCCGTCGACGTCCGCGCCGCGGGCGCCGTCCAGGGCGGTGACCGTGGCGTCGGGCTGCGGGGCGCTGCCCGCGCGCTCGCGGGCGGCGGCGATGAGCTGAGCGGTGCGCGTGGCGGTGCCGCTGGGAGCGTCCACCTTGTTCGGGTGGTGCAGCTCGACGACCTCGACGGACTCGAAGTACGGCGCGGCGACCTCGGCGAACTTCATGGTCAGGACGGCGCCGATGGAGAAGTTGGGCGCGATGAGCACGCCCGTCTCCGGGGACGCGGCCAGCGAGGTGTTGAGCTGCGCGAGGCGTTCGTCGGTCCAGCCGGTCGTGCCGACCACGGCGTGGATGCCGTGCCGGACGCAGAAGTCGAGGTTGCCCATCACCGAGCCCGGCGTGGTCAGCTCGACCACGACCTCCGCGCCGGCCTCGACCAGCGACTCCAGCTTGTCGCCGCGGCCCAGCGCACCCACCAGCTCCATGTCCTCGGCGGCCTCGACGGCTCGTACCGCCTCGGATCCGATCCGGCCCTTGGCACCGAGGACCGCCACGCGCAGCTTGCTCATTGCTTCGTTCCTTACAGAGACGGGATTTACGCGACCGCTTCGTGCAGACGGGACGCCTGCTTGTCCTTGAGCGGGCCGATGACCGACAGCGAGGGACGCTGTCCCAGGATGTCGCGGGCGACCGACCGGACCTCGTCCGGGGTGACCGCCGCTATCCGGGCCAGCATGTCGTCGACGGACATCTGCTCGCCCCAGCAGAGCTCACTCTTGCCGATACGGTTCATCAGCGCACCGGTGTCCTCCAGACCGAGGACGGTGGAGCCCTGGAGCTGGCCGATGGCGCGGCCGATCTCGTCGTCCGAGAGGCCGTGCTCGGCGACCTGGTCGAGCTCGTCGCGGCAGAGCTTGAGCACGTCGTGGACCTGGCTCGGGCGGCAGCCCGCGTACACGCCGAAGAGGCCGCAGTCGGCGAAGCCCGAGGTGTACGAGTACACGCTGTAGGCCAGGCCGCGCTTCTCGCGGACCTCCTGGAAGAGGCGCGAGGACATGCCGCCGCCGAGGGCGGTGTTCAGCACGCCGAGCGCCCAGCGGCGGTCGTCCGTGCGGGCCAGGCCGGGCATGCCGAGGACGACGTGGGCCTGCTCGGTCTTGCGGCCGAGGAGTTCGACGCGGCCCGTGGTGCGGATGGACCGGCGGCCGTCCCGCGGGGCGATGGGGGCCGCCGCGGGGCTGCGGAACGCGCCGGCCTTCTCGAAGGCGGCACGGACCTGGCGGACGACCTTGTTGTGGTCGACGTTGCCCGCGCAGGCCACGACCAGGTGCGTCGGGTCGTAGTGCTTCTTGTAGAAGCGGCGGATGCGGTCCGCGGTGAGGGCGTTGACGGTGTCGACCGTGCCGAGGACCGGGCGGCCGAGAGGGTTGTCGCCGAACATCGTGTGCGCGAACAGGTCGTGCACGCAGTCGCCCGGGTCGTCCTCGGTCATCGCGATCTCTTCGAGGATGGCGCCGCGCTCCACGTTCACGTCGTCCTCGAGGATGAGGGAGCCGGTGAGCATGTCGCAGACCACGTCGATGGCGAGCGGGAGGTCGGTGTCGAGCACGCGCGCGTAGTAGCACGTGTACTCCTTCGCCGTGAACGCGTTCATCTCGCCGCCGACCGCGTCGATGGCGGCGGAGATGTCCAGGGCGGACCGGCGGGCGGTTCCCTTGAAGAGCAGGTGCTCCAGGTAGTGCGTGGCGCCGTTCAGCGACGGCGTCTCGTCGCGCGAGCCCACGTGCGCCCAGATGCCGAAGGTGGCGGAGCGGACCGAGGGCAGGGTCTCGGTGACGATGCGCAGGCCACCGGGGAGGGTGGTCTTGCGGACCGTGCCGATGCCGTTCTCGCCCTTGATGAGGGTTTGGGTACGGGCGACGGCCCGCGCCTCCGAGGAGGTGCGGGCCGTCGTCGTGGAGCTACTCGACGTCACTTGTCGGTGTCGTCCTTCTTCTCATCGTCGCCTTCGCCCTCGATCACGGGGATCAGGGAGAGCTTGCCGCGGGAGTCGATCTCGGCGATCTCGACCTGGACCTTCTGGCCCACACCGAGGACGTCCTCGACGTTCTCCACGCGCTTGCCGCCGGCGAGCTTGCGGATCTGCGAGATGTGCAGCAGACCGTCCTTGCCCGGGAGCAGCGACACGAACGCACCGAAGGTCGTCGTCTTCACGACGGTGCCCAGGTAGCGCTCGCCGACCTCCGGCATGGTCGGGTTGGCGATGCCGTTGATCGTGGCGCGGGCGGCCTCGGCGGCCGGGCCGTCGGCGGCACCGATGTAGATGGTGCCGTCGTCCTCGATCGTGATCTCGGCGCCGGTGTCCTCCTGGATCTGGTTGATCATCTTGCCCTTGGGGCCGATGACCTCACCGATCTTGTCCACGGGGATCTTGACCGTGATGATCCGCGGGGCGTTCGGGGACATCTCGTCCGGCGTGTCGATCGCTTCCATCATCACGTCGAGGATGTGGAGGCGGGCGTCGCGGGCCTGCTTGAGCGCGGCGGCCAGGACCGACGCCGGGATGCCGTCGAGCTTCGTGTCCAGCTGGAGGGCCGTGACGAAGTCCTTCGTGCCGGCGACCTTGAAGTCCATGTCACCGAACGCGTCCTCGGCACCGAGGATGTCGGTCAGGGCGACGTAGTGCGTCTGGCCGTCGATCTCCTGGGAGATCAGACCCATGGCGATACCGGCGACGGGGGCCTTGAGGGGCACACCGGCGTTCAGCAGCGACATGGTGGAGGCGCAGACCGAGCCCATGGACGTCGAGCCGTTGGAGCCGAGGGCCTCGGACACCTGGCGGATCGCGTAGGGGAACTCCTCGCGGGTCGGCAGGACCGGCACGAGCGCACGCTCGGCGAGCGCGCCGTGGCCGATCTCGCGACGCTTCGGGGAGCCGACGCGGCCCGTCTCACCGACGGAGTAGGGCGGGAAGTTGTAGTTGTGCATGTAGCGCTTGCGGGTCACCGGGGAGAGGGTGTCCAGCTGCTGCTCCATGCGGAGCATGTTGAGGGTGGTGACGCCCAGGATCTGGGTCTCGCCACGCTCGAACAGCGCCGAACCGTGCACCCGCGGGATGGCCTCGACCTCGGCGGCGAGCGTACGGATGTCCGTGACGCCGCGGCCGTCGATGCGGACCTTGTCCTTGATGACGCGCTCGCGGACCAGCTTCTTGGTCAGCGCGCGGTAGGCGGCGGAGATCTCCTTCTCGCGGCCCTCGAACTGCGGGAGCAGCTTCTCGGCGGCGATCTCCTTGACGCGGTCCAGCTCGGCCTCGCGGTCCTGCTTGCCGGCGATGGTGAGCGCCTGGGCGAGCTCGCTCTTGACCGCGGCGGTCAGGGCCTCCAGGACGTCGTCCTGGTAGTCGAGGAAGATCGGGAACTCGGCGGTCGGCTTGGCGGCCTTCGCGGCGAGGTCCGACTGCGCCTTGCACAGGACCTTGATGAAGGGCTTCGCGGCGTCGAGACCGGCGGCCACGACCTCCTCGGTCGGCGCCTCGGCGCCACCCTTGACCAGCTGGATCGTCTTGTCGGTGGCCTCGGCCTCGACCATCATGATCGCGACGTCGCCGTCCTCCAGGACGCGACCGGCGACGACCATGTCGAAGACGGCGTCCTCGAGCTCGGTGTGCGTCGGGAACGCGACCCACTGGCCGTTGATCAGCGCGACGCGGACGCCGCCGACCGGGCCGGAGAAGGGCAGACCGGCCAGCTGGGTGGACGCGGAGGCGGCGTTGATCGCCACGACGTCGTACAGGTGGTCGGGGTTGAGCGCCATGATCGTGGCGACGACCTGGATCTCGTTGCGAAGGCCCTTCTTGAAGGACGGACGCAGCGGACGGTCGATGAGACGGCAGGTGAGGACCGCGTCCTCGGAGGGACGGCCCTCACGGCGGAAGAAGCTGCCGGGGATCTTGCCGGCGGCGTACATCCGCTCCTCGACGTCCACCGTGAGGGGGAAGAAGTCGAGCTGGTCCTTGGGCTTCTTGGAAGCGCTGGTGGCCGACAGCACCATGGTGTCGTCGTCCAGGTACGCGACGGCGGAGCCGGCGGCCTGCTTGGCCAGGCGGCCCGTCTCGAAGCGGATGGTGCGGGTGCCGAAGGAGCCGTTGTCGATGACGGCCTCGGCGTAGTGGGTCTCGTTCTCCACTAGCGTTTTCTCCTCGTCTTCGTCCTGTCCTGCCCGTGTGGCAGGGGGACGGTGGCGGAGAGACGCGCCTTCTGGTGCGGGCCGGTCTTCGATCGAAGCACCCGGGGCTCGCTTCCCCCCGGGGGCCACTACCGAGGACCGGCGGCGGCGAGGTGCGCTTCTCCTCGTTCGTGTCGTGACGGGCCCTACCCGGCGGGCACGGCCCCATCACGCTGTGTCGTACGTGCTGTGTCCTGCGTATTGCGTTGTGCTACCACACTACAAAGCGTCAGTGACACTCCGCACGTACAGAGACGTACAGCAGCACGTACAGCAAAAGGAGCGGTCCCCAAAAGATGTGGGAACCGCTCCCTTCACGGCGTCTTACTTGGCGCCCGCCGCACCGCGGCGGATGCCCAGGCGGTCGACCAGCGCACGGAAGCGCTGGATGTCCTTCTTGGCCAGGTACTGCAGCAGGCGGCGACGCTGACCGACCAGGATCAGCAGACCACGGCGGGAGTGGTGGTCGTGCTTGTGGGTCTTGAGGTGCTCGGTCAGGTCCGAGATGCGGCGCGAGAGCATGGCGACCTGGACCTCGGGGGAGCCGGTGTCGCCCTCCTTCTGACCGAACTCGCTGATGATCTGCTTCTTCGTAGCGGCGTCGAGCGACACGCGTACTCCTCGTAGTCTCTGAGTGGCCACCGAGTGCCCCTGGTCCACTTCTCAGGGGAGCTTCCGTTACTCGGGAGGCGGGGATCCGCTGGGCGCGGCCTCCAGAGCGCGAGGCTCCGGGGGTGCGTACACAAACGGCCGTCACACAGGGTACCAGCCCGGCAGGACCAGTCCGTCCGCCTCCCGGAACCCGGCCGACCGCGCGGACCTGGCCACTACTGTGACGGCACAGGGCATTCGCACGTGGGGAAGGGGCCGCCGGAACATGGCCGAGGAAGCGGACAAGGACGTGAAGGCGCGCAAGGAGCGGGAGAAGAACGAGCTCTACGCCCTCGACATCTCGGGCGTCGAATGGCACAGCGCGCCGGGTACGGAGGAGCACGAGGAGCGGGTCGAGATCGCGTATCTGCCCGAGGGCGCGGTGGCCATGCGCTCCTCCCTCGACCCGGACGCGGTCCTTCGGTACACGGAGGCGGAGTGGCGGGCCTTCGTGCTCGGCGCCCGGGACGGGGAGTTCGACCTGGAACCTGCCCCGCACAACGGCGGTCCGGCGACGCTCTAGCGGTCCGCAGACACCGCGGCCCGAGGGGCCGCCGGAAACGAGCGAGGGCCGGTACGGGACGGAGTCTCCGCGCCGGCCCTCGTCGCTGTGACGGGCCGGCCTCCTACGTCGTGACGGGTCGGCCTTCGGCGTGACGGGTCAGCGCACGTTCCCGATGCCGATCGCGGCCGGCACCGGGTCGTCGGGGTGCGCGGCGGACGCGGAGAGCTGGCGGGGCGAGAAGAACGCCCTGCCGTGGTCGAAGAGGATGTCGGACCACTCGGGGGTCTCCATGCGCGTGGTGCCGTCCGGCAGATTGAAGAAGAGGAACGGCGTCTGCTTCCCGGTGGCGGGGTCGATGCTCACGACGGCGGCGGGTCCGACGGTGTCGGCACTCGGCCGGTAGGCCAGGAGCTGGTCCCCGTTCATCTTCACGGGCCACAGCGGCTGGAGCGGCCGTCCGTCGAACTTCCGCAGGCTCTTGCCCGTGTGCACGTCGTAGGCCACGATCCAGTTCGCCGGCTGGTCGATCTCGCCGTCGTCCTTGCTCGCGACGAAGAGCGCGTCCTTGCCCACGACCAGCGCGTAGCAGTTCTCCATGGCTCCGAAGTACTGCGTCCCGTCGAAGGAGCTGCCGCACATCGGGTCGAAACGGCCGCCCTTCATGGAGATGGTGGCGCTGTGGCGGCCCTGGTCGTCCAGGGTGATCAGGTCGGTCACCGTGTAGTCCCCCGCGCCGATCGCGATGACCGGTGGATCGGAGGACGGGAGGTAGACCTCCGAGATGTTCTTCGTCATCTTGTAGGTCCACTGCGGCTTCCCGGTGCGCGGGTCGATCTTCTGCACCCGGTACGCGTGCTCGGACTCGTCTCCGCAGCGCAGCAGGACCAGCAGGCTGCGGCCGCCCGCGAACCCCTTGTCCTCGCACGTGGTGACGCCGGTGCTCCTCCACAGCTGCTTGCCGTCGGCCATGCCGTAGGCGACGGAGCCGTTGCCCCACGCCACCGCGACCGTGCCGCGCGCCATGGTGAGGTTCGTGTTGGTGACGTACGCGCTCTTCGCGTCGGGCATCGTCGCCGTCCACAGCTTCTTGCCGGTGTCGAGGTCGACGAAGACGACCTCGTCGCAGACACTCGCGTCCTTGGTGCCCTTGCGCTTGGCCGGCTGGACGACGACGGCGGTACGCCCGTCCGCGGTGACGTGCTTCGTCGTCGCGCAGATGTGCCCGTCCAGCTCGATGGTCCAGGCCTTCTTGTCCCACTCGCCGAACTTGAAGCCCATGAGCTGGTTCTTGATGCCCTTGGCGAAGATCTTGTCGGTCGCCCAGGTGCCGGGGGCGTACCGCGTCTCGTCGTCCTTGAACTTCTCCTCGCCGTACTCGACGACGAGTTCGCCCTCCGGCGTGCGCGGGACCCGCTCGACCGTCTCCCTGATCTCGTCGGGAGCCTGCGGGGCGGCCACCGCCTTCTTCGCCGGGCCGTCGTCACCGTTCGCGTGCATGAGGAGCCAGCCGCCCGCGCACAGCGCCACGACGAGTACGGCGGCCACGATGCCGAACAGCCTTGTGCGGCGCCGTCTTCGCTCGTTGTCCGCCGTCAGCGCGGACTGGGTGTACGGGGAGGGAGGCGGGCCGAAGCTCACGCGGAGAAGTCCTTTCGGAGGGAACCGTCGGGTGGCGGGGGAAGCCCCTACTATGCATGCCGCTTGATCGTGTACATACAGCGGGCAGCGGGTCTGTCGCGATGGCTTCGTTTGTCCGCATTGAAGGTCAATAGTGAGCGTGCGCAAGCCACTTCTGGGCAGGGTGTGACGTAGCGGGCGGCCGCGGTGGGGTGGACGGGCCTGCCCTTGTGACAGTCATGGTGATTAGGCTGGGACAGGGCGCGACGCCAGAACCCGTGGAGGGGCCGCGCGCGTCTCAGGGGGAGCCGGGTCAATTCGGACGACCTCGTACGACTTCGGACGACCAAAAGCGTCAACGGACGCCGGCGGACGACAAGAAATCGGTCGCCCCGGCACGGCTTGAGGGTGCTCGACCACACCAGGAGGAATTGTGAACAGCGATCGGGACGGGATCCGCGGGGGCTGGGCCACACCCGGCGATGACCAGTCCGACGCGGAGTCCGCCGTCGAGACGACGGGCGAGTTCACCATCGACTACGCGCCGCCCGCCTGGTACACGCAGAACGCGTCGGGGACTCCGGCCAACTCCGGTGGTACGGCGGAGGAAGAGGAGTCGGCCCCGGCTCCCTCGACCGCTGCGGCCCCCTCGGCTCCGTCAACTTCCCCGGTGCCTGGGGCTCCTTCGGTCCCCGCGGCTCCTGAGGCCCTTTCAGCGGCCCCTGAGGCGCTTTCAGCGGTGCCGGAGACGGCGGAGGCACCCGCCTCGCAGGCTCCCGGTGCGGCGCCCGTCGCGGACGCCGGCAGTCCGACGGCGCTGCCGAACATTCCCGTGGGCGGATACCAGAGCCAGTGGGCGCCGCCTCCGGCCGCTCCGGTGGCCCCGGCTCCACCGGTGGCTCCGGTTCCACCGGTGGCTCCGGTTCCACCGGTGGCACCCGTCGCTCCCATGGGCGCCTCCGACGAGGTCGAGCCCGGCAACGGGGACTTGGAGAGCGGCGCCACCATGCGGATCTCCCCTGTCGCGCTGAAGCGGGAGTTCGCGGAGCGTGCCGCCGCCGCGGGCCAGGAGCAGCCCGAGACCGAGGACGCGGGCGAGTCCGGGGCCGGGTCCGAGCCGGACCCGGACGCTCCGGCCGCGGCCGACGTCACGTCCGCGCCCGGCTCCGCCGCGTCGGACGCCGACTCCGTCGTGGACGCTTCCGAGGATTCCGAAGCAGCAGCGGAGGCCCACGTCGGTGACGACGCGCGGCACGTGGCCGGCGCGCGGGAGGACGCACCGGAGACGGTGAGTGAGGCGGATGCCGCTGCCGACACCGAGGACGTCGTGGGCGGCGGTTCCGACGTGGGTGCCGAGGAGGCCGCGGCGGACGAGCCGGCGGCTGCTGCCGGGGCCGTGGACGACGCGGCCGGCACGGCCGACTCCGTCGACGTCTCCGACGGCGCGGACGGGCCCGGTGTCGCCGATGCCTCCGACACCGCCGACGCTTCGGACGGTTCCGACGCTTCCGCGGAGCCGGATGTCGTCGCGGACGTCGCGCCGGTGTCCGCCGACGCCGGCGACGGGACCGACGAGGTCGCCGACGCCGTACCGCACGACGCGGTCCCCGCTGACGCGGCCGACGGCACCGTGAGCGACGCCGTCCATGACGACGTACGCGACGAGGCGGGCGACGAGGCCCGTGACGACGTGAGCGACGCGGTGCCGCAGGATGCCGACGCGGACGACGCAACCGACGCGGAGCCCGAGGACGCCCGGCCGCTGGACGAGCCGCAGGACGCCGTGCCCGTCGACCGGCCCGGCGCGCCCGAGGGCGTGCAGGACGCGCCTCCCGCCTGGGCTCCCCCGCCGCTGCCGCAGGGCGGGCTGCCGCCCCTGCCGCCCGCGTACCAGCCCGCCGCTCCCGCTCCGGCGGCCCAGTGGCCGGCGTCCGACGAGCCCGCGAAGCCCGAGCCCTCGGCGGCCGAGCCCGCGCAGGCACAGACGCCGCCGCAGATCCAGCCGTCGGCGCCCGCCCCGGGCCGGCCGTTCCAGCCGCCGGCGCCCGGGCAGCCCTTCCAGCCTCCTGCGCCCGCCCCGGCTCCCGGTCAGGCTTTCCAGCCGCCCGCTCCTGCTCCTGCTCCCGGTCAGGCCTTCCAGCCTCCGGCTCCGACTCCGGCTCCCGGCCAGCCGTTCCAGCCGCCGGCCCCGCAGCCCGCGCCTCCCGCGTGGCCCTCCGCCGGTGGGCCCGCGCCGACGCCGCCGGCGCAGGGACCCGTGTCGGTGACGCCGCCCGCCCACGACAACCCCGTGCCGGTTCCGCCGCAGAGTCACGCACCGGCGCCGGGCGCCCCCGCCCCCGCCCCCGAAGCACCCGCGGCGGCCTCCGCTCCGGTACCGCCGCAGGGCAGCTACGGCTTCCCGCAGCCGAGCACTCCGGCCCCGAGCCCCACTCCGCAGGGCAGCTACGGCTTCCCGCAGCCGGGCGCTCCGGCCCCCGCGCCGACGCCGGCCGCCACCCCTGAACCGCCGGCCCCCGCTGCCGCCAACCCGCCCGCTCCGGGCTCCGGTTACGGCTTCCCGCAGCAGAGCGCCCCGGCCCAGGACGTGCCGGCGCCCAACCCGCCCGCCCCGGCGCCCGGTTACGGTTTCCCGCAGCCGACCACGCCCCCGGCGGCACCGCAGGCTCAGGGTCCGCGGCAGGGCTACGGATTCCCGCAGGCCGCCGCCGCCCCCGTCCCGCAGCCCGGCTACGACCTCCCCCGACCGGCCGCGGAGCCCGCGCAGCCGGAGGCGCCCGGCGTGGCGCAGCCGCCGCTCCCGTCGGCCCAGGCGGCTCCTCCCTACCCGGCGCAGCAGCAGCCGCAGCCCGCCGCCCCGCACGTGCCGCAGCAGCCCACGGGCGCCGCTCCCGTCGATCCCCGTACGGGGACGGCCTGGCCGCAGCCCGTGCAGCACGACCAGCGCCAGCCCACCAACCCGGGCGCGGCCCCGCTCGGCTACACCGCCGCGGTGGAGCTCTCCTCGGACCGACTGCTCAACAACAAGAAGCAGAAGCCCAAGAGCGGTCGTCCCGCGGCCGCGTCGTCGCGGTTCAAGCTGGGCGGCAAGAAGGAGGAGGCCGAGCGACAGCGGAAGCTGGAGCTGATCCGTACGCCGGTGCTGTCGTGCTACCGCATCGCCGTGATCAGCCTCAAGGGCGGTGTCGGCAAGACCACCACGACCACCGCGCTCGGTGCGACGCTCGCCAGCGAGCGTCAGGACAAGATCCTCGCGATCGACGCCAACCCGGACGCCGGTACGCTCGGCCGCCGCGTGCGCCGCGAGACCGGCGCCACGATCCGTGACCTCGTCCAGGCGATCCCGTACATCAACTCGTACATGGACATCCGGCGGTTCACCTCCCAGGCCCCCTCCGGGCTGGAGATCATCGCCAATGACGTCGACCCGGCCGTGTCCACGACCTTCAACGACGAGGACTACCGGCGCGCGATCGACGTACTGGGCAAGCAGTACCCGATCATCCTGACCGACTCTGGTACCGGTCTGCTGTACAGCGCCATGCGCGGCGTGCTCGACCTCGCCGACCAGCTCATCATCATCTCGACGCCGTCCGTCGACGGTGCGAGCAGCGCCAGTACGACGCTGGACTGGCTGTCCGCGCACGGGTACGCGGACCTCGTGTCCCGGTCCATCACGGTGATCTCCGGAGTGCGCGAGACCGGCAAGATGATCAAGGTCGACGACATCGTCAGCCACTTCGAGACGCGCTGCCGCGGCGTCGTGGTCGTGCCGTTCGACGAGCACCTGTCGGCGGGTGCCGAGGTCGACCTCGACATGATGCGGCCCAAGGTGCGGGAGGCCTACTTCAACCTCTCGGCGATGGTGGCCGAGGACTTCGCGCGGCATCAGCAGTCGCACGGGCTGTGGACGAACGACGGCAACCCGCCGCCGGTGGCCGCCCCGCCGATGCCGGGCCAGTACGTGCCCGGGCAGCCGGTTCCCGGACAGCCCGTACCGGGCCGGCAGGCTCCAGGGCAGCACAACCCCGGACAGGTTCCGCAGCCGGGCGGGCCGCAGCCCGGGCAGCCCTACCCGCAGCCGGGACAGCCGTACCCGCCGCAGCCCGGTCAGGCGTACCCGCAGGCCCCCCAGGGCCAGGCTCCGCAGCCGCAGCCGGGACAGCCCTACGCGCAGCCCGGGCAGCCGTACCAGCCCGCGCAGCCGGCACCGGGGCAGCCGTACCAGCAGAACCAGGGCCGGACGCCGCCCCCGCCGCCTCAGCAGTAACCCGATCGGCCCCTTCCGGGGGACCGATTCACGCTCGGGCCCGCACCGTCCACGGACGGTGCGGGCCCTTCGTGTGTCCAGGGACGTCTTGAGCCGTCAGGCCGTCACCTGGGCGGCTTCACCGGTCTGAACCAATGAGCGAAAAATCCGCGCCAACTCGTTATTTCCGCAGGCCACATGGGGTTCATGTGCCGTTGACTCGCGTCGACCGCCGCTGATAGACACACACATCAACCCCGCCGGCGCCATCCGATCAAGTCGTTCAACCAGCCATCTCTGCGCAAGCGATGACGTGAGGTCACCGACCCATGAACACACAGGATCAGCACCACAGAGGGCTCCTGCGTCCGCGGCTCGTCGCCGCCGCAGGTGCCGCAGCGCTCACCCTCACCGCCGGTCTGGCGACCCCGCTCAACCCGGCACCGCACCAGGCCCAGGCCAAGGAGAACAAGAAGGTCCTCACCGTCGCGGTCGCGCAGAGCGTCGACTCGCTGAGTCCGTTCCTGGCGTCACGGCTGGTCAGTACGAGCATCCACCGGCTCATGTACGAGTACCTGACCAACTACGACCCGGCGGACAACCATGCGATCCCCGGCCTCGCCACCAAGTGGGAGCCGTCCGCCGACAAGCTCACCTGGACCTACACGATCCGGTCGAACTCCAAGTGGTCGGACGGTCAGCAGGCCACCGCCGAGGACGCGGCCTGGACGTTCAACAAGATGATGACCGACGAGGGCGCGGCCACCGCGAACGGCAGCTTCGTCGGGAACTTCAAGAAGGTCACCGCCCCCAGCGCCACCAAGCTCGTCATCGAGCTGAAGAAGCCGCAGGCCACGATGGCCGCGCTCGACGTGCCGATCGTGCCCAAGCACGTCTGGGAGAAGGTCGGGGACTTCACGAAGTTCAACAACGACAAGCAGTTCCCGATCGTCGGCAACGGTCCGTTCATCCTGACGGACTACAAGCCGGACAGCTACGTGCGCCTGAAGCCCAACAAGAGCTTCTGGCGGGGTGCCCCCAAGTTCGACGAGCTGGTCTTCAAGTACTACAAGGACGGCGACGCGGCCGTCGCGGCTCTCCAGAAGGGCGAGGTGTCCTTCGTCTCCGGCCTCACGCCGGCCCAGTCGACGGCGCTCAAGAGCCAGCAGAACATCAAGGTGAACGACGCCCCCGGACGCCGCTTCTACGCCCTCGCCACCAACCCCGGCGCGCAGGCGAAGAACGGCAAGAAGTTCGGTGACGGCGCCGAGTCGCTGCTCGACCAGAAGGTGCGGCAGGCACTCTTCCTCGCGATCGACCGGAAGACCCTCATCGACAAGGTCTTCCAGGGCCACGCCGTGGAGGGCGAGGGTTACATCCCGCCGCGCTTCTCCACGTACTTCTGGAAGCCGGAGGCGAGCCAGCAGCTGGCGTACGACCCGGCCAGGGCCGCCAAGCTCCTCGACGAGGCGGGCTACAAGAAGAACGGTGACGGCAAGCGCGTCGAGAAGAACGGCAAGCCGATCAACTACCGGGTCCTCTGCCACGCCACCGACCCGAACGACAAGGCGGTCGGACAGTACCTGAAGGAGTGGTACGGCAAGCTGGGCATCGGTGTCACCCTCAACTGCCTGGACAACGTGACCGACCCCTGGCTGGCGGGCACCTACGACCTGGCGTTCGACGGCTGGTCCGTCAACCCCGACCCCGACTTCGTCCTGTCGATCCACACCTGCGGAGCGCTGCCCGCCACCCCCAAGGACACCGGGGCCACGGACAACTTCATCTGCGACAAGAAGTACGACGAGCTGTACGACCAGCAGCTCGCCGAGTACGACACCGCCAAGCGGGCGGACATCGTCCAGCAGATGGAGTCGCGGCTGTACGACACCGGGTACATGAACGTCATGGCGTACCCGAACGCGGTCGAGGCCTACCGCACCGACCAGATCAAGTCGATCGAGACGATGCCGAAGGCCGCGGGCAACATCTACGGCCAGGACGGCTACTGGAGCTGGTGGTCGGCGGTCCCCGCGGGGTCCTCCGGTGAGTCCTCCGACGGTTCGAGCTCGACGGGCGTCATCATCGGCATCGTCGCGGGCGTCGTCGTCCTCGCGGGCATCGGGGCGTTCTTCGCGATGCGGAGGCGCACGACGGCCGAGGACCGTGAGTAGGACCCGCACCGCCCCCGAGGGAACCCCCGGGAACGCATCCGGGGTCCCCCTGAACGCACGAGCGAATGAGTAGTCCATGACCGCTGAGGCAACACCCTCGCTGGTCGAGGCGACCGACGGTCCGGCGGAGGCCGGGCCGTCGGTCCGCGGGCCCAGGGCGCGGACCAGAACCGCGTATCTGCGGTATGTGGCGGGCAAGTTGGGCGGCGCGGCCGTCTCGCTGCTGGCCGTCCTCGTCACCAGCTTCTTCCTGTTCCGGCTCATCCCCGGCGACCCGGTCAAGTACATGACGGGCGGCCGTCAGGTGTCCGCCGAGCAACTCGCCAACTACCGCAAGGAGTTCGGCCTCGACCTGCCGATGTGGGAGCAGTTCACGGACTACTGCGGCAAGGCGCTCACCGGCGATCTCGGCACCTCGTACCAGTTCCGGGCCCCCGTCATCGACAAGATCACCGAGGCGCTGCCGAACACCCTGCTGCTCACCGGCACGGCGTTCGTGCTGTACACCGCGCTCGGCATCTTCATCGGCACGCGCTCCGCGTGGCGCAACGGCGGGCTGAGCGACCGGGTCAACACCGGTCTGGCGCTGACCCTTTACTCCATTCCGTCCTTCTGGCTGGGCCTGCTCCTCATCATCGTCTTCTCGGTGGGCATGGGCCCCATCCCCGGTCTCTTCCCCACCGGGGGCATGGAGTCGGGGGGCAAGGAGGGCTTCGCGTACGTCATGGACGTGGCCCACCATCTGATCCTCCCGGTGGTGACGCTGGTCGCGGTCGAGTACGGGCAGACCCTGCTCGTCACGCGGTCGGCCCTGCTGGACGAGATGGGCAGCGACTATCTGACGACCGCCAGGGCCAAGGGGCTGCGGGACGACCTCGTACGCCGTCGGCACGCCGTGCCCAACGCGCTGCTGCCGACCGTGACGCTGATCTTCATCAACCTCGGCCGGACGGTCGCGGGAGTGATCCTCGTCGAGACCGTCTTCTCCTGGCCGGGCCTCGGCGGGCTGTTCTACCAGGCGCTGAGCGTGCCGGACCTGCCCTTGGTGCAGGGGCTGTTCTTCGTCTTCGCGGCAGCCGTGATCGTGATGAACACGCTCGCCGACCTGATCTATCCGCTGCTGGACCCACGGGTGGGCCGATGACCACGACCGAGTCGGACGGGCCGATGACGACCGAACCAACGGCGGCTTCGAAGGGCGGACCCGCGACGGCGCGGAGCCCCCGTGCCCTCGCCTGGCAGCGCCGCCGTCACTCCGCCGCCCGCTTCTGGAAGCAGTACCGCACCCACCACGCCGGCGTCTTCGGACTAGCCGCCCTCGGGCTCTGCGCGCTCATCGCGCTGACCGCGCCGCTGACCGTCGGCTCCGACGTGCAGAGCGTGACCGACGCGCCGGGCGGTCCCATGGAGAGCCCGAGCACCGAATTCCCGCTGGGAACCGACCAGTTCGGGCGCAATCTGCTCGGGCTCGTGGTGTGGGGCGCCCGGGTCTCACTGCTCGTGGGGCTGCTCGCCGCCGTGCTCTCGGTCGCGATCGGCGCGCTCATCGGCATCACCGCCGGACACTTCAAGGGCTGGTACGCGACCGTGATGATGCGGATCACGGACTGGTTCCTGGTGATGCCCACACTGGTCCTCGCGATCGCGCTGGCCACCGTCATGAGCCGGTCGCTCGGCACGATCATCCTGGCGATCGGCGTGACGACCTGGCCGACGACGGCACGTCTGGTGCGCGCGCAGACCCTCGCGGTGGAGTCGCGGCCGTACATCGAACGGGCCAAGGCGCTCGGCGGCGGACACTGGCACATCATGACCCGGCACGTCCTGCCCAATGTGATGCCGCTGGTGCTGGCGCAGACGACCCTGATCATCTCCTCCGCGATCCTCGCCGAGGCGACCCTCGCCTTCCTCGGGCTCGGCGATCCCACGGTGGTGTCGTGGGGTGGGCTGCTCCAGGACGCGCGGGAGGCCGGCGCGGTCAGCGCCGGGAAATGGTGGTACCTGGTACCGCCCGGTGTCGCGATCGCGGTGGTCGCGCTGGCGTTCACACTGTGCGGGCGCGCCGTCGAGTCCGTCCTCAACCCCAAGCTGGGAGTGGCACGTTGACCCTGCTGGAGGTCAGGAACCTCGAAGTGACCTACGCGGGCGGCGCGGCCGCCGTCCGCGGCGTGGACCTGTCGCTCGACGCGGGCCAGAAGCTCGGTGTCGCGGGCGAGTCCGGCTGCGGCAAGTCCACGCTGGCGCTCGCGCTGCTGCGGCTGCTCCCCGCGGGCACGCGCACGAGCGGGGAGATCCTGCTCGACGGCGAGGACGTCCTGAAGATGAAGTGGGGGCAGGTGCGGGCGGTCCGCTGGGCGGGCGCCTCGATCGTCTTCCAGGGCGCCATGCACTCGCTGAACGCGGTCCACCGCATCGGCGACCAGATCGCCGAGCCGATCCTGCTGCACAAGAAGGCGACGCCCGCGGGCGCCCGGAAGAAGACCGGTGAACTGCTCGAACACGTCGGCCTGCCCGCCGCCCGCGCGAGCGCCTATCCGCACGAGCTGTCCGGCGGTCAGCGCCAGCGCGTCATGATCGCCATGGCGCTGGCCTGCGACCCGCGGCTGGTCATCGCCGACGAACCGACCACGGCGCTCGACGTGATGATCCAGGCGCAGATCCTCCGTCTGATCGAGCAACTGGTCAGCGAGCAGGACCTGGGCCTCGTCATGATCAGCCACGACCTCGCGGTGCTGGCCGACACCTGCGACCGCCTCGCCGTGATGTACGCGGGCCGGGTCGTCGAGGAGGGCCCGGCCCGGCAGGTGTACGAGGACGCCCGGCACCCCTACGGCAAGGCCCTGTCGGCCGCCTTCCCCCGTATCGGCGACACGGCGTCGCGGTTCGCGCCGCGCGGCCTGCCGGGCGATCCGCCCGACCCGTCCGCGCTGCCGTCCGGATGCACGTTCCACCCGAGGTGCGCGGTGGCCCTGGACTCCTGCATGACCGAGGACCAGGAGCTCCGCGACGCGGGCACAGCGCGGTGGGCGGCCTGTGTGCACGCGGGCGCGTCGGTCCCCCAGCCGGGCAGCCCGGCGGAAGAAGCCAGGAGCAGCACGCCATGACCACTGACACCGCCGCGCCGGCCGCTCCGCTGCTGCGCGCAGAGGACCTGCACGTCTCGTTCGCCGGACGCAACGGCGCCGCCCGCGCGCGGGCGGTCGACGGCGTCGACCTCGACATCCGGCGCGGCGAGATCGTCGCCCTGGTCGGCGAGTCGGGCTGCGGCAAGACGACACTCGCGCGTTCGCTCCTCGGTCTCGTCCCGCCGACCGGCGGGCACGTCACCTTCGACGGCAAGCCGCTCGACTACTCCTCGCGCGCCCTGAAGGCGTACCGCAAGCGCGTCCAGCTCGTCCTCCAGGACCCGAGCGGCTCGCTCAACCCCCGGCACACCGTGTACGACGCGGTGGCGGAGGGTCTGCGCATCCACGGGTACGGCGGGGACGAGCGGGCGGCCGTCGCGGAGGCCCTCTCCCGGGCCGGACTGCGCCCGCCGGAGCGCTTCTTCCTCCGGTACCCGCACGAGCTGTCCGGCGGCCAGCGCCAGCGCGTGGTGATCGCCGGAGCCCTCGTCCTGGAACCCGAACTCATCGTCGCGGACGAGCCGGTGGCCTCGCTGGACGCGTCGGTGCGCGGCGAGATCCTCGCCCTGCTGCTGCGTCTGCGCACCGAACTCGGCCTGTCCGCGCTGGTGGTGACGCACGACCTGGGTCTGGCGTGGAACATCGCCGACCGGGTCGCGGTGATGTACCTCGGCCGCATCGTCGAGACGGGCGAGGTCGAGCAGGTCCTGACGGCACCCCGGCACCCCTACACCCAGGCCCTGCTCTCCGTGCTGCCGGAGGCCCCGGGCGATCCGGTCGTGCTGACGGGCGAGCCCCCGGACCCGTCCCGCATCCCGGCGGGCTGCCGCTTCCACGCCCGCTGCCAGGTCCTCGCGAGCGGCGAGGCCGAGCGGGCCGGTGTGGCGGACGCCTGCCGCGGCCGGGACCTGGAGGTGCTCGACGGCGCCGGCGGGACGCAGGTGGCCTGCCACTGGGCCCGGGCGACGGCCGCCGGCTGACAACGGCGACGGGGGCGGCCGGTGCTTCGGAGCACCGGCCGCCCCCGTCGCCGTGTCGAAGAGGGCTGGGCGGCTACGCGGGAGGGGCGGAGTCGGCCTCGTAGGCCTCGATGAGTTCGCGCGACCGCTTCACGTCGTCCCCGATGGCTTCCAGCAGCGCCTCGATCGAGTCGAACCTGGCCTGGCCGCGGACGAAGGCGAGGAAGTCGACGGCGACGTGCAGGCCGTAGAGGTCGAGGCCGACGCGGTCGATGGCGTAGGCCTCGACCGTGCGCTCGGTGCCGTCGAACTGCGGGTTCGTGCCGACGGAGATCGCGGCGGGCATCGCCTCGTCAGCGACGTGCAGCCAGCCGGCGTACACGCCGTCCGCGGGGATGGCCGTGTGCGGGAGGGTCTCGACGTTGGCCGTCGGGAACCCGAGCTCCCGGCCGCGCTGGGCGCCACGGACGACGACGCCCTCGACACGGTGCGGGCGGCCGAGGATCTCCCGGGCGCCCTCGACGTCGCCCTCGGCGACGAGCCGCCGGGTCAGGGTCGAGGAGAACGGCTCTCCGCCGCCCGCCTCACCCGTGACGTACAGGTCGACGACCTCGACCTCGAAGTCGTACGTCTCGCCCTGCTCGCGCAGGAAGTCGACGTTGCCCGCGGCCTTGTGGCCGAAGCGGAAGTTCGGGCCCTCGACGACGGCCTTCGCGTGCAGCTTGTCGACCAGGACCTTCACGACGAAGTCGGCGGGCGACAGCTTCGAGAACTCGCTGGTGAAGGGGAGGATGAGCAGGGCGTCCACGCCCAGCTCGGCCATCAGCTCCGCGCGGCGGTGGTGCGGGGCGAGCAGCGGGGGGTGGCTGCCGGGGCGCACGACCTCGCTCGGGTGCGGGTCGAACGTCACGACGACGGAGGGCACGCCCAGCTCCCGGGCCCGGTCCACGGCATGCTTGATGATCAGCTGGTGCCCGCGGTGGACTCCGTCGTAGGAACCGATGGTGACGACGCTGCGCCCCCAGTCCTGGGGGATGTCCTCCAAGCCACGCCAGCGCTGCACTGTGACCGCTCCTTGTCGAACCCGTGTCCGTGAATGCCTCATTCGCAGCTCTAAGGGTGCCATGCCGTGTGCGTTCGGCTTGCATCGGCATCGAGCTGTGACGAGGAGCACGGACACGGAGCGGGCAGCGGACGGGGCTCGCCGTCAGGCGGGGACCCGGACTCCGGCCAGGTTCTCGATCATGCGGCGGGTGCTCGGTCCGACCACCGCGGCCCATTCCTCGGGGGAACCGGTCAGCCAGCGGGCCAGCAGGACGGCGAATCCCGGGACGTGCCGGGCCAGGTCGACGAGGCCGCGGTCGAAGCCGGTGGCTCCGGCCGGGGTGCGCACGAGGAGGAGGCCCGCCCGGTGCACCAGCTCCCGGGTGGGCTCCTCGCCCCGGCGGTCCGCTCCGTCCGCGGCGGCCTTGAGCAGGCTGCCGAGAACGGCAGGCTCGTGTTCCCGCGCGAGGAGCAGGTCCAGCAGCTCGCGGCGCAGGGGGCGCGAGGTGCGGCTGCCGGGCGCCGCGAGGACCTCGGCGAGCGCCGCGCGCACCGGGGTGGGGCAGCCGTCCAGCAGACCGCCGACCAGCGGCAGCAGCACGGCGCGTACCGCGGGTCCCTGTTCCAGCCGCCGGTCCACGTACGCGGCGACGTGGGCGGCGGCGTCGGGGCGCAGCTCCACGGCTTCCCGCACCAGAGCGGCGACGCGGCGGGCCAGGGCGGGCGTGGTGACGTCGGCGAGGGTGCGCAGCGTCTCGCCGGTGCCCGGGCCCGGCCCGCGCAGCCGGGTCCGGATCGCGTCGAGCACGGGGTCCGGGTGAGTGGTGAGCGCCGCGACCAGCGCGCCCGGCGGGAGGCCGGGGTCGCCGGCGGTGAAGCGGTCCAGTGCCTGCGGGAGGTACCGGGCGCGGGTGCGCGGGTCCCGGACGAGGAGGCCGAGCGCGCCGCCGTGCAGAGTGCAGTCCGCGGGACGGGACAGCAGGGCGAGCGCCGCGTAGCGCAGGAGTTCGCGGTCGGCCTCGGTCCGCACGAAGGGCGCGGCCCGCAGTCCGTACGTCACCGCCGCCACGCGCCGCGCGGGCCGCTCGTCGTGCGCCCAGCGGTCCACGGCCCGGCACACGGCCGACGGCTCCTCCTCCGCCAGCACGGCGAGCAGTTCGTCGCCTCGTCGGTGCGCGCTGTCGACCAGCGCCTCGGCCAGGTCGTCCAGTGCCCTTCCCCGGTGCGCGTACAGCAGGGCCTGCGCGGCGGTCGCCACGGTCGCGTCCGGGGCCGCGGGGAGGGGCCGCTCGTCGTCGAACCAGCCCGTCAGGTGCCGCTGTACGGCGGCGGGGTCGGCGGCGAGCAGTCGGGCGACGGCGTCCAGGCAGCGCGGGGCCGTCGGGGCGGCGCGGAACCCGCTCTCGCGCGCGCCGCGCGTGGCGGCGTCCCCGACATCCCCGGTGCCGCCGAGAACCGTGGTGCCCCCGGCGTCCCCGGCGCCCCCTGCGTCTGCGGTCCTCGGGAAGCCGTCCTGCGGTGCCGTCGGACGCGCAGTCGGCCGGGCCGTCCCGTCGCCGCTTCCCGAGGGCCCGGCGCGGCGTGGTTCCTCCGTGCCCCCGGCAGCGCGCGGACGGGGCACCTCGTCGGCGACCACCAGCCGCCTCAGCAGGTCGAACCGCTCGGTGTCGGGGACGGGCAGCGCCTCCCAGAAACCGGGCCCGAACTCCGCGGGTACGCCCCGCCCGGTCTCCCGCCAGGTCACGATCCGCTGGGCGAGCCGTCGCAGTACGCCGATGTACGGCATCGCGTCGGGCACCCGCAGCAGGACCTCGGCGCAGAGCCGGGTCGCCCACCAGGCGGGGTCGCCGAACGGTCCGGGGGTCTTCGGCAGCAGGTCGTCCACGGCGTCGGCCAAGTCGTCCAGCCGGCGGGCCAGTTCGGCGGCGCCCTGCTGCCGGGCCAGCAGGAGCAGTGTCTCCACGACGGGGCCGATGCGGTGACGGGGGACGGGGACCGTGCGGGCGTCGGCGGTCCGGGAGGGCCTGGGGCGGCGCGAGGGTGCCGTCCGCTGGGCGGGCACCTGCGGCGACGCCGGTGGGCGCCTGCGGTGCACAAGGGCGTGCAGGGCGGCTCCCAGGTCGAGATGGTTGCCCTGGATCCAGTCGGCGAGTTCCTCGTGGGCGAACCGGTAGCCGTCGCCCGCGGGGACGAGGAGGCCCTCGGTGAGGACGGCGGAGGCCCAGCCGCAGGTCCCGGCGAGGCGTCCTCCGGGGGCGGGGCCCCAGGGGAAGACGGTCTCGAAGGACGCGCGGTCCAGCTGGCCCTGCCCCGGGCCCAGGCAGCGCCGCGCGGCCTCGTGGACCTGGCCGGAGACGAGGGCGGCGAGTCTGCGCACCGCGTTGCCGCGCCGGCCGTTCGCCGCGGCGAGGCGCACCGCGACGCGCAGGCACATCAGGTCGAGGTAGGCGGCGAACACCTCGTCCCGGTCGGGTCGCCCGGCCGGATGGCCGGGCAGCGCGGCCCGCACCTCGGCGAACAGCCGCAGGACGAGCGGGTGGCGTGCGTCGGCCCCGGCGAGCGCGCCTTCGGCGATCCCGGCGCGGGACCGGGCGAGCCGTGCCTCGTCCTCGGTCAGGTCCCCCAGGCGTACGCAGGCGGGCAGCCGCCCTTCCGGGGACGCGGTCCCCGGGACCCCGCCGTGCAGCAGGTCGGCGGGGAAGCCGGCGCCCGCCTGCTCCCAGTACTCGGCCCGGCATCCGACGACGAGCCGTGCCCCCGTCTCGCGCAGCCAGTCGGCGGTCCCCGCGGTCCACTCGGGCAACCGGTGGGCGAGGTCGGGGGGCATCTCCTCGGGGCCGTCGAGGAGGAGCAGCAGGGGCCGCCCCGTCTCGCGCGCCAGCCGGGCCAGCCGCTCGGGCCCGATGTCGCCCAGCTCTCCCTCGTATCTGCCGGGCGGCAGGAGACCGGCATCGGGCGGGATCCCCTGGACCGTCGCCGGATCAGCGGCCGGTTCGCCGTCCGCCAGGTCTCGCGGGGACGGTCCCCCGGCGGCTTCCTGTTCGTCCCCCGACGCCGCCACGATGCGGCCCGCCCTCTCCAGGGCCCGCGTCGCCGCGTCGGCCACCGAGGTGTCGGTGCCGAGCAGGTCGGCGCCGCGCAGCCACAGCGTGGGGGCCGGTTCGGCGCCCGAGGTGCGGCGGGCGGCGAGGGCCGCCAGTTCCGTCGTACGGCCGCTGCCGGGCCGGCCGACGAGCCCGAGGACGGCGGCCGGGCCGTCCTCGAATGCGGTGAACTCCCTGACGACGTCGGCCCGTTCGACAGGACCGCGTCCGGGGCCGCCGGAGCCGAGGGGGGTCGCCGCGCCCGGTCCGTCCGATCCCACCGAGGTCGCGGTGAGTTCCAGGGCGCCCGCCAGGTTCAGGTCCGCGCCGTAGGCCGGTACGGAGGCCGCGTTCCGGGCGAGCAGCGCGGCGAGGCCCGGCACGCCGCGCAGCGGGACGGCGAAGCCGGGGGCCCGGTGCCCGGTGTGCAGGGCGGTGCCGAGCACCGCGACGACCGCGCCGGTCGCGGCGTCGAGGACCGGCCCCCCGGCCGCTCCCCCGCCCAGCCGGAGCGCGTCCGCGCCCGCGGTGCCGATGGCCAGCTCCTGGACGTCGCCGAGGAGGTGGAAACGGTCCGTGGCCGTGTACGTGGCGGGGGAGGTGCCGAGCAGGCGCGCCTCGCGCCAGCCGCCGGCGGCGATCCGGACGTACGTACCGGTCGCGATCCTGTCCCGCACGGTGACGGGGAGCGGGTCGAGGCCGAGACCTTCGGTGCGTACGAGTGCCAGATCGGCGTCGGGGAGCGGGGTCACGGCGTCGGCGGCGACCACGCAGGTGCGCTCGCCGGGGGCGTGCAGGACGAGGCGGGCCAGACCGTCGACGGCCTCGTGGCTGGTGATCACCGTGCCGTGGAGGTCGGCGGCGAAACCCGTGCCGCGGGGACGGCCCGCCAGGTCGCAGATGCGCACCAGGGCCGTGTCCCGCGCATCGCCGCGGTCCTCCGCCGGTTGCCGGCCCACGGTCCGCGGGCCCCGTCCCGCCATGCTCGAACCTCCCCGCCGTGCTCCTTCTTCCGAAGGTAGGCGTGAGGTGATCAGCGGGACAGATCGCGCGGCGAACGCGCCCCCTTCCACACCCTCGGTTCACTCCGAGCGCCCGCCCGAAGGGGTGAACAGGCGGGGGTGGGTGGATACACCCTTGGGTGGGGGAACCGAGGGGGGACCGTGGAGCGGCGGGCACCGAGACCCCGTGACCGCCGCTCCTCGGGCAGCACTCCCCCGCACGACGCCCCACGCCCCCGACCGGTTCCCGCCCGGGGGCCGGACGAGCTAAGGGCTGTCCCGTGGTCCCCGGTGGATCAGCGCGCGGCGTCGGATGCGGTGCATCGCAAGGCGGAGGGCCGTCCTCATACCGGGCGTATTCGGGTGACCCTCCAACGCGGCGAGGTGCCGTAGCTGTCGTCGTGCGCCCGCCGGGGAACACGGGACAGCCCTCAGGCGCCGAACACCGCCAGGCTCTTCGCCTTGCCCCGCTGTTCCTCGACGAGGGCCAGGAAGACCCCGTCGCGGTCGAAGACCGCCACGGCGCCCTTGCCCGCGTACTCCTCGGGCATCTCCAGCCGCACGCCGTTCAGAAGCAGCCGCGCCCGCTTGGCGTCCACGTCCCAGCGCGGGAACGCGGCCGCGGCGGCCTCGGCGATGGGCATCACGGTCAGCTCCTCCTGGAGCTGGTCGAGCGTGCGCGCCGAGTCGAGCTTGTACGGGCCGACGCGGGTGCGGCGCAGGGCGGTCAGATGACCCCCGACGCCGAGATCCGCGCCCAGGTCGCGGGCGAGCGCCCGGATGTAGGTGCCGGACGAGCAGACGACCGAGACGACCAGGTCGAGCACGGGCGTGCCGTCCTCGGCGACGGCGTCACGGACGTCGTACACGGCGAACGACGAGATCGTCACCGGCCGGGCCGGGATCTCGAACTCCTCGCCCTCGCGTGCCCGCTTGTACGAGCGGACGCCGTCGATCTTGATGGCGCTGACCTTGGACGGCACCTGCATGATGGCGCCGGTCAGCTTGGCGATCCCGGCGTCGACGGCGTCACGCTTCACGGCGGAGGCGTCGGTGGACGACGTGATCTCGCCCTCCGCGTCGTCCGTCAGCGTGTTCTGGCCGAGCCTGATCGTGCCGAGGTACTCCTTCTCGGTCAGCGCGAGGTGCCCGAGGAGCTTGGTCGCCTTCTCGACGCCGAGGACGAGCACGCCCGTCGCCATGGGGTCGAGGGTTCCGGCATGTCCGACGCGGCGGGTCCTGGCGATCCCGCGCATCTTGGCGACCACGTCGTGCGAAGTGAAGCCCGACGGCTTGTCCACGATGACAAGCCCGTCGGGCGTCCGGTGCTTCTGGGTCATTCGGCGGCGTCGTCCTCGTCCTCGCCCGGCTTCTTGTACGGGTCGGCCTCACCGGCGAAGGTGGCGCCCGCCGAGACCTCGCGCACCTTCGCGTCCGAGGCGCGCGCCTTGTCGAGCAGGTCCTCGATGGTCCGGGCGGTGTCGGGCAGCGCGTCCGCGACGAACGTCAGGGTCGGCGTGAACTTCACGCCGGCCGCCGCACCGACCGCGGAGCGGAGCACGCCCTTGGCGCTCTCCAGGCCCGCGGCGGCCGCCGCGCGCTCCTCGTCGTCCCCGTACACCGTGTAGAAGACGGTCGCCTCCCGGAGGTCCCCGGTGACCCGGGTGTCCGTGATGGTCACATGCGAACCGAGCCGCGGGTCCTTGATCCCGCGCTGCAGCTTCTGGGCCACCACCTCTCGGATGAGGTCCGCCAGCCTCTTCGCCCGCGCGTTGTCGGCCACTGGTCCGTCTCCCTCGTTCTTCCTGTTCTGCGTTTCAAGCTTGTGTGTCACTCGTCGTCGTCGCCGTGGAAACGCCGCCTCACGGACAGCAGCTCCACCTCGGGACGACCGGCGACCAGTCGTTCGCACCGGTCCAGCACGTCGGTCACATGGCCGGCGTCCCCGGACACCACCGCGAGGCCGATACCGGCCCTGCGATGCAGGTCCATGTGGTCGACCTCCGCCGCACTCACCGCGTACTTGCGCTGGAGCTCGGCCACGATCGGACGGACGACGGAGCGCTTCTCCTTCAGCGACCGTACGTCGCCGAGCAGGAGGTCGAAGGACAGAGTCCCCACGTACATGTGTGTATCCGGATGTCCCGCCGGTACGGGGTAGATGGCCCGGCCAGATGCTTGCCCGGGACATCAAGAACCGTACAACGAACGGCCGGGGCCGATCGACGGCATTTACTGCCGCCGACCGGCCCCGGGTCGCACCAAGAGGTACTGCTGTTACGAGCGCGGCTTCTCCCGCATCTCGTACGTCGCAATGACGTCGTCGACCTTGATGTCGTTGAAGTTTCCGAGGTTGATACCACCCTCGAAGCCTTCGCGGATCTCGGTGACGTCGTCCTTGAAGCGACGCAGACCGGAGATGGTGAGGTTCTCCGCGATGACCTTGCCGTCGCGGACGAGGCGCGCCTTCGTGTTGCGCTTGACCTCGCCCGAGCGGACCAGGACACCGGCGATGTTGCCCAGCTTGGACGACTTGAAGACCTCGCGGATCTCCGCCGTGCCGAGCTCGACCTCCTCGTACTCCGGCTTGAGCATGCCCTTGAGGGCCGCCTCGATCTCCTCGATGGCCTGGTAGATCACCGAGTAGTACCGGACGTCGACGCCCTCGCGCTCCGCCATCTGCGCCGCGCGGCCCGCAGCGCGGACGTTGAAGCCGATGACGATGGCGTCGGAGCCGGTCGCCAGGTCGATGTCCGACTCGGTGACCGCACCCACGCCGCGGTGCAGGACGCGGATGTCGACCTCTTCGCCGACGTCGAGCTGGAGCAGCGAGGACTCGAGAGCCTCCACCGAACCGGACGCGTCGCCCTTGATGATGAGGTTGAGTTCCTGCACCAGACCGGCCTTGAGGGCCTCGTCCAGGTTCTCCAGGGAGAACCGGACACCCCGGCGGGCGAAGTTGGCGTTGCGCTCACGCGCCGCGCGCTTCTCGGCGATCTGACGTGCCGTGCGGTCCTCGTCGACAACCAGGAAGTTGTCGCCGGCACCCGGGACGTTGGTGAGACCGAGGACGAGGACGGGGGTCGAGGGACCCGCTTCCTCGACGTTGTTGCCGTTGTCGTCGAGCATCGCGCGGACACGGCCGTACGCGTCGCCGACGACCATCGTGTCACCGATGCGCAGCGTGCCGCGCTGGACGAGGACGGTCGACACGGCACCACGGCCACGGTCGAGGTGGGACTCGATCGCGATGCCCTGCGCGTCCTGCTCCGGGTTGGCCCGCAGGTCGAGCGAGGCGTCCGCGGTCAGGACCACGGCCTCGAGCAGCTGGTCGATGTTCAGACCCTGCTTGGCGGAGATGTCGACGAACATCGTGTCGCCGCCGTACTCCTCGGCCACCAGACCGAACTCGGTGAGCTGACCGCGCACCTTCGTCGGGTCGGCGCCCTCGACGTCGATCTTGTTGACCGCGACCACGATCGGCACGTCGGCCGCCTTGGCGTGGTTCAGCGCCTCGATCGTCTGGGGCATCACACCGTCGTTGGCCGCCACCACGAGGATCGCGATGTCGGTCGACTTCGCACCACGGGCACGCATGGCGGTGAACGCCTCGTGACCCGGGGTGTCGATGAAGGTGATCCTGCGCTCTTCGTCGTTGACCTCGGTGGCGACCTGGTACGCACCGATGTGCTGCGTGATACCGCCGGCCTCGCCCGCGACGACGTTCGTCTTGCGGATGGTGTCCAGCAGTCGGGTCTTACCGTGGTCGACGTGACCCATGACGGTCACGACCGGCGGACGCGGCATGAGGAATTCCTCGCCGCCCTCGTCCTCGCCGAACTCGATGTCGAAGGACTCGAGCAGCTCGCGGTCCTCCTCCTCCGGGCTGACGATCTCGACGACGTAGTTCATCTCGCCGGCGAGCAGCTGGAGGGTCTCGTCGGAGACGGACTGCGTGGCAGTGACCATCTCGCCGAGGTTCATCATCACGGCGACGAGCGACGCCGGGTTGGCGTTGATCTTCTCCGCGAAGTCGGTGAGGGACGCACCGCGCGACAGGCGGACGGTCTGTCCGTTGCCGCGAGGCAGCATCACGCCGCCGACGGACGGGGCCTGCATGGCCTCGTACTCCTGGCGCCTCTGCCGCTTCGACTTGCGGCCACGACGCGCCGGACCGCCGGGACGGCCGAAGGCGCCCTGCGTGCCACCACGGCCACCGGGACCACCCGGACGACCGCCGAAGCCGGGACGGCCACCGCCGCCACCGGGACCACCGGGACGACCGGCGAAGCCGCCGCCACCGCCACCGGGACCACCGGGACGACCGGCGAAGCCGCCGCCACCGCCGCCACCGGGACGACCGGCGAAGCCGCCGCCGCCCGGACGACCGCCGCCACCGGCACCGGGACGACCGCCGCCGCCGGGACCGCGGCCACCGGGGCCGCCACCGGGACGCGGGCCGGCAGCCGGACGCTGCGGCATCATGCCGGGGTTCGGACGGTTGCCGCCGGGGCCGCCGCCGGGACGCGGGGCCTGCGGACGGGGCATGCCGCCCGGGGTCGGACGGGCGCCGCCCGGACCGCCCTGCGGACGCGGAGCGCCGCCGGGACCGCCCTGCGGACGGGGACCACCCTGACCGGCGCCCTGCGGACGCGGGCCACCCGGGGCGCCCGCGCCACCGGGACCACCGGGACCGGGACGCGCGCCACCCGGACGGGGCGCCTGCGGGCGCGCCATGCCGGTGGAGCCACCGGAGGTGAAGGGGTTGTTGCCCGGACGCGGGCCGGCCGGACGAGCACCGGGACGCGGGGCCTGGCCGCCGGGACGCGGGGCGCCCTGACGGTCGCCGCGCTCGGGACGGTCACCGCGGGACTGGCCGCCCTGGCCAGGACCGGCCGGACGGGTGCCGGGCTTCGGCGCGCCGGGACGGGCACCCGGACGGGGGCCTGCGGCCGGAGCCGGGGAGGCCGCCGGGGGCGCGGTGAACTCGGGCGCCGCCGGAGCCGGGGTCGCCGGAGCGGGCCGCGGCGCGGGCTTGGGGCCCGGCGTCGGGCGCGGACCCGGGGCAGCCGGCGTGACCGGGGCAGCCGCGGGGCGCTCGGCCGTGGGCGGCTTGGGAGCCGACGGGCGCGGGGCAGCCGGACGGGCCGCCTGCGCGGGAGAGGGGGCTGCCGGCTTGGCCGGGGCAGCCTTGCGGGCGGGGGCGGACTTGCCGCCTCCGCTGCCCTGCTGGAGGGCGTCAGTCAGTTTGCGGACAACGGGCGCCTCGATCGTCGAGGACGCCGAACGGACGAATTCACCGAGTTCTTGGAGCTTGGCCATGACGACCTTGCTCTCCACGCCGAACTCCTTGGCGAGTTCGTATACCCGGACCTTAGCCACTTCGCTCCTTTTAGGTCCGGGTTTGCGTCCGGACCGTCGCTACTTCATGGGCGTACTCATCGCGTGCTCATCGAGTGCTCATCGCAATCTCGACCTACTTCCAACTCGCGGGGTACCAGGGCCGCACGGGGGTTCCGTACGACGCGTCTTACGGTGTTGCCTGCTCGACGGAGAGGCGCAACGCCGCGGTGTCGAGCGGTCCCGGGACGCGCAGCGCCCGCGGGAACGCCCGGCGGCGGACCGCCAGGTCGAGACAGACCAGGGCGGGGTGCACATATGCACCCCGGCCGGGCAGCGTACCGCGATGATCGGGGACACATTCGCCCTCGACCGCCACGATGCGCAGCAAGTCCTTCTTGGCCGCTCGCTCCCGGCACCCCACACAGGTGCGCTCAGGGCATGCGCGGGCTCGCGTCCGGCCAGACACTCTTAAGTCTACCTCCCCGTAGCGACCTCACCCCTTTGGGGCAAGAATCGAACAGTTGCTTCGGCGGGAACTGTCGTGATCTGAGCCACCCGCGGCTTGGATCTATTCCTCGCCCTGCTCGGGCTGCTGTTCGGTGTCCGGACGGATGTCGATCCGCCAGCCGGTGAGCCGGGCGGCGAGCCGGGCGTTCTGCCCTTCCTTGCCGATGGCCAGCGACAGCTGGTAGTCGGGGACGGTCACGCGTGCGGAGCGGGCCGCGAGGTCGACGACCTCGACCTTCGAGACGCGGGCCGGGGAGAGGGCGTTCGCCACCATCTCGGCCGGGTCGTCCGACCAGTCGACGATGTCGATCTTCTCGCCGTTCAGTTCGGCCATCACGTTGCGCACACGGCCGCCCATGGGACCGATGCAGGCGCCCTTGGCGTTCAGACCGCTGCGGGTGGACCGGACGGCGATCTTCGTACGGTGGCCGGCCTCACGGGCGATGTGGGCGATCTCGACGGAGCCGTCGGCGATCTCCGGCACCTCGAGCGCGAAGAGCTTCTTCACCAGATTGGGGTGCGTGCGCGAGAGGGTGACGGACGGACCGCGCACACCCTTCGCCACCCGGACGACGTACGAGCGCAGACGCAGGCCGTGCTCGTAGTTCTCACCGGGGACCTGCTCCTGCACCGGCAGGATGGCCTCCAGCTTGCCGATGTCGACGAGCACGTTCTTCGGGTCGCGGCCCTGCTGGACCACACCGGTGACGATGTCGCCCTCGCGTCCGGCGTACTCGCCGAGCGTCGCGTCGTCCTCGGCGTCCCGCAGACGCTGCAGGATGACCTGCTTCGCGGTGGTCGCCGCGATCCGCCCGAACCCCGACGGGGTGTCGTCGAACTCGCGGGCCTCCTGCCCCTCCTCCAGGTCCTCGGGGTCCTCCTTCGCCCACACGGTCACATGGCCGGTTTCCCGGTTCAGCTCCACGCGCGCGTGGCGGCGGCTTCCCTCGGTGCGGTGGTAGGCGATGAGGAGGGCCGACTCGATCGCCTCGACCAGCAGGTCGAAGGAGATCTCCTTCTCCCGTACCAAACCCCGCAGGGCACTCATGTCGATGTCCACGGCTACGCCTCCTCTTCGTTCTTGTTCTTGCGGTTGAACTCGACCTGGACACGCGCCTTGGCGACGTCCCCGAAGGCGAGGTGCCGGGCGGTGGGCTTACGGCCCTTCACACCCGGGACTTCGACGTCGAGACCGTCGTCGTCGACCTTCAGGATCCGGGCGACCAGCTCGCCGCCCTCCGTCAGCTGGAACTTCACCAGGCGGTCGGTCGCGCGCACGTAATGACGGTGCTCCGTGAGCTCACGCTCGGCACCGGGGGTTCCGACCTCGAGGGTGTACTCGCCCTCGCCCATCGCGTCCGTCTCGTCGAGCTTCGCCGAGAGCGCGCGGCTCACATCGGCGATCTGGTCCAGATCTGCGCCGGAATCCGAGTCGACGACTACACGCAGCACACGCTTGCGGCCTACCGAGTCCACTGCGATCTCTTCGAGATCGAGTCCCTGAGAGCCTACGAGCGGTTCCAGAAGTTCTCGCAGCCTCTCGCTCTGGGTGGTGCTCATCCGGGTGACTCCTCGGCCGCGTGTGCTGTTGTGGTTAGGTCGTGTGTCAGGTCAAAGGGTATCCGGTCGCGGGGGGTGTTGCCGTCCACCGGGAACCGGCCGGGTGCGGCCCTCAGCCGCCCGCTGCCTCCCCGGTGCCCTGCGCGGAAGGGCGGAAACCACCCGCCGGGACCGGCTCGGGAGAGCCGCTGGCACCGGTTCGGCCGGGGCGCGGGTACCGTGATCACGGGCGCCTCGCCCTCTCCTTCCGTACGAGCCCTCCAAGGACGACTGCCGTGCCGTTCACCCTGCCGTCGCGCGCCCCGTCGGGTCCGCGCCGAAGGACCCTGCTCGCCTCGGCCGCGGGCGCCTTCGCGCTCGCGGGCTGTTCCGCTTCCGAACCGTCCACGGACACGGCCGGCGGCAGCCCCTCGGCCGCGGACCGGGCACGCGCGCGTGCCGCGCGCGACAGCGAGGAGCTCGCCGACCACTACGCCGCCGTGATCGCCGCGCATCCGGCCCTGGCGGAGCGGCTGACCCCGCTGCGGGCCGAGGTCGTCCGGCACGCGAAGGCCTTCGGGGACGGGGCGCACGCCACCGCCTCGCCCTCCGCGACCGTCTCCGCCACGGCGGCCGGCGCGCCGGCGTCCGCGTCCGCGAGCGCCTCCCCCACCGTGCCCGCCGAGCCGAAGGACGCGGTCGGCGAACTCGCCGCGGCCGAACGCACCCTGGCGGACGCGCGCACGAAGGCCCTGGTGGAGATGCCGGGTGAACTGGCCAGGCTGCTGGCCTCGGTGGCGGCCGCGGGCGCCGCCCACGCGTACCTGCTGTCGGAAGGGGCGAAGTGAGCGACACCTCCCGCACCACGGGCTCGGGCCGCACCGAGCGGGCCGAGAAGGCCGAACTCGGGGCCCTGCAAGCCGCGTTGGGCGCCGAACACGCCGCCGTCTACGGATACGGCGTCGTCGGCGGCAAGATCGACAAGGGGCGGCGCGACGAGGCGCGGGCGGCCTACGACGCGCACCGGGCGCGACGGGACGAGTTGGCGCGGGCCGTACGGGACCTGGACGGCACACCGCGGGCCGCCTCCGCCGCGTACGCGCTGCCGTTCGCCGTCAAGGACTCGGCCGCGGCGGTCCGGCTCGCGGCGGAGCTGGAGGAGCGCGTGGCCGGCGTCTACTCGGACCTCGTGCGCGCCGCCACCGGCGACCGGCGACGGGCCGCCGCCGAGGCGCTGCGCGAGGCGGCGGTGCGGGCGGTGCGCTGGAGCGGCGAGAGCGTAGCCTTCCCTGGGCTCGCGGAGCGGGCGGCCACTGCCTCCGCGTCCGCGTCCCCGCAGACGTGACGCGACCTGGAAGGGAACAACTCGGGCATGGCTTTCGAACCGCCGCAGCGTCTCGTCCGGGCGCTCGGCGAGATCCAGCGGGGCGGCGCCGAGGGCGCCGACGGGACCGATGAATGGCTCGCCGAGCTGCCCGAGCTGGCGCGACAGGCCGCGGATGTACGCGAGTTGACCGTGGAGCGGGTGCAGGCGCCGGGCGGCAGGAGCAGCCTGGTCCTGCTGGTGCGGCAGACCGACGGGACACCCGCCGTGCTGAAGCTCGCGCCCGAGCGGGCCCGTCCGGAGAGCGAGCGCGCCGCCCTGGCCCACTGGGACGGACGCGGCGCCGTGCGGCTGCTCAACCCCGGCGACACCCACGGCGTACTGCTGCTGGAGCGGCTGCACCCGGAGATGTCCGTGCGGTCGCTGCCCGAGGCGAAGGCCCTGCTGGAGGCCGCGGGCACGCTGCGGCGGCTGTGGGTCGAGCCGCCCGCGGCGCACGTCTTCGAGACGGTCGCCGAGCGGACGGGCCGGCAGGCGGAGGCGATGCGGGCGTCCGCGTCCGCCGACGAGGAGGTCGCTCCGCTGGTCGACGCGGCGCTCACGGCCCGCGAGGAACTGCTCACCGCACCGCCGGAGGAACGGCTGCTGCACGGCACGTTCCGGCAGAGCAAGGTGCTCGCCGGGGAGCGCATGCCGTGGCTGGCCGTAGGCCCCGACCCGGTGGTCGGCGAGTGCGCCTTCGATCTGGCCCGGCTGGTCCGCGACCGGGTCGAGGACCTGATCGCGTCCCCGTCGGGGTCGTCGATCACCCGGCGCCGGGTGAAACGGCTCGCCGAGTCCCTCGACGTGGACCAGGAACGGCTGCGCGGTTGGACCCTGTTCCGAGCGGTCGAATCGGGCGTCCGAGCCCGCCGCGTCGGCCGCCCCCAGGACGCAGAGCTCCTCCTCGAATTCGCCGACTGGCTCTGACACCGACACCGGCCCCCAGCACCGAGCACAGGACACCGCCCCGAAAGGGGCGCGAGGAACGGCGCGCCCAGCCACGACGCACGCGCGGAGACACACAGATCGGCACCCCCGGGTAACCGAACAGGACCGCGCACGCAAGCGCCCCGAAAGGGGCGCGGGGAACGGCGCGCCCAGCCACAACGCACCCGCACAGGCAACACAGACCGGCAGCCCTCGGCACGCGAACAGCACCGCGCACCCAAGCGCCCCGAAAGGGGCGCTTGGAACGGCGCGCCCCGCCACATCGCACCGGCGGAGAAACACGGACCGAAAACCGCCGAGGGCCCGCACGGCAGCTCACCGCCGCGCGGGCCCACGGGCCACGGCCTACGCCGTGAGACGGGCGATCGCCTCGTCCACGGTCAGCTCCTCGCGCTCACCGGTCCGCCGGTCCTTGAGCTCGACGACACCCTCGGCGGAGCGACGCCCGGCGACCAGGATCTTCGGCACGCCGATGAGCTCCGCGTCGGTGAACTTCACACCCGGCGAGACCCCGGCACGGTCGTCCACCAGGACACGCACCCCCGCGGCGTTCAGCTTCTCGGACACGTCGAGCGCCAGCTCGGTCTGCAGGGCCTTGCCCGCGGCGACCACGTGGACGTCGGCGGGAGCGATCTCCTCGGGCCAGCACAGGCCCTGGTCGTCCGCCGACTGCTCGGCCAGCGCGGCCACCGCACGGGAGACACCGATGCCGTACGAGCCCATGGTCACGCGCACGGGCTTGCCCTGCTGCCCGAGGACGTCGAGCTGGAAGGTGTCGGCGTACTTGCGGCCGAGCTGGAAGATGTGGCCGATCTCGATGGCGCGGTCCAGCTTCAGGCCGGTGCCGCACGCGGGGCACGGGTCGCCCTCCTCGACCACGACGACGTCGAGATAGTCGTCGACCTCGAAGTCACGGCCCGCGACGACGTTCTTCGCGTGCGTGTCGGCCTTGTTGGCGCCGGTGATCCAGGCGGTGCCGGGCGCCACCCGCGGGTCGGCGATGTAGCGGACCTTCTCCAGGCCCTGCGGGCCGACGTAACCACGGACGAGGTCGCCGCGGCCCTCGAAGTCCTCGGCGGTGACGAGCTCGACGACGGCCGGGGCGAGGTGCTCGCCCAGCTTGCCGAGGTCGACCTCGCGGTCGCCCGGGACGCCCACCGCGACGATCTCGCCGTCGACCTTGACCAGGAGGTTCTTCAGGGTCGCGGAGGCGGGGACGCCGAGGTGCTCGGCGAGCGACTCGATGGTCGGGGTGTCGGGGGTGTCCAGCTCCTCGACCGGGCCGTGCTCCTCGGTCACCGGCGTGAGCTTGAAGGTCACCGCCTCGGTGTTGGCCGCGTAGTCGCAGGACGGGCAGTCCACGAAGGTGTCCTCGCCGGCCGCGGCCGGGGCGAGGAACTCCTCCGAGGCCGAGCCGCCCATCGCGCCGGAGACGGCCGAGACGATGCGGTAGTCGAGACCGAGACGCGCGAAGATCTTCTGGTACGCCTCGCGGTGCAGCCGGTAGGACTCGGCGAGCCCCTCGTCGGTCGTGTCGAAGGAGTACGAGTCCTTCATCTGGAACTCGCGGCCGCGCAGCACGCCGGAGCGCGGGCGGGCCTCGTCCCGGTACTTGGTCTGGATCTGGTACAGCATGACCGGCAGGTCCTTGTACGAGGCCACCTGGTCCTTCACCACCAGGGTGAAGATCTCCTCGTGGGTCGGACCGAGCAGGTACTCCGCGCCCTTGCGGTCCTTGAGGCGGAACAGCAGGTCGCCGTACTCCTCCCAGCGCGCCGACGCCTCGTACGGCTCCTTGGGGAGCAGCGCGGGAAGCAGGACCTCCTGGGCGCCGATCGCGTCCATCTCCTCGCGGACCACGCGGGAGATGTTGTCGAGGACCTTCTTGCCCAGGGGCAGCCAGGTCCAGATGCCCGCGGAGTTGCGGCGCACGTAACCGGCGCGGACGAGCAGCTTGTGGCTGAGCGTCTCGGCATCCGCCGGGTCGTCACGCAGTGTCTTGACCATCAAACGGGACATGCGCTGGACCTGGGCCATGATTCTCGACTCCTGCTGCGTAAGGGTGATGGCAGGAGGTTAGCCGGGCGGGACGGGACGGTGGAAATCGGTTAGTGCCTGCGCAGCGGCAGAAGGGCGCCCATCACGGCGTACGGCTTGGGTGCGCTGGGGAACAGGACCTGGCGCGCGAGGTCCTCGTAGCCCAGGGAGTGGTAGAGGCCACGGGCCGGGCTGTCCGTGTCGATCGCGGACAGGATCGAGCGGGGTTCGGCGGCGGTGTCCGTGATCCGGGTGATCAGGGTGCGGCCGATGCCCCGGTTCTGGTAGCGGGGGTGCACATGCAGTTCGGTGATCACGAAGGAGTCGTCGAGCCAGCCTTCGTGGCCCTGGGCGCGCAGATACGGTTCGACGACGGTGGACCACCAGTGCGCGCGGTCGTTGGGCATGCCGTAGACGAAGCCGACGAGCCGTCCGTCGGCGGTGGTGGCGCCCAGCGCGCGGGCCCCCGGGCAGGTGAGGTGGCGCAGCACGATCTGGCGGCGTACGGCGACCTCGTCGGCGCCGAGTCCGAAGGCGAGGGCCTGCACGGCGAGCGCCTCGTCCACGCGCGCGGCGAGATCCAGCGGGCCGATGACCACGTCGTCGGGGTTGCGGAAGCCCTGACCGGGAATGCGCAGCATGCCGGGGAGACTACCTGGCTGAGGGTGAGGCGCGTGAGGTGCGGTGAAGCCTGTGCGGGGCGTCAGAACAGGACACTCATGAACGCGCCGACCTCCTGGAAGCCCACACGGCGGTACGTTGCGCGGGCCGCCGTGTTGAAGTCGTTCACGTAGAGGCTGACGACGGGGGCCACGTCGGCGAGGGCGTAGCGCAGGACGGCCGCCATGCCCGGGGCGGCGATGCCCTGGCCGCGGTACTCGGGCGCGACCCAGACGCCCTGGATCTGGCAGGCCTGCGTGGTCGCGGCGCCGATCTCGGCCTTGAAGACGACCTTGCCGTGCTGGTCGAGGCGGGCGAACGACCTTCCGGAACCGACGAGTTCGGCCACCCGTGCCTGGTAGAGCAGGCCACCGTCCCCGGCGAGCGGCGAGACGCCGACCTCCTCGGTGAACATCGCCACGCACGCCGGCATGATCGTCTCCATCTCGTCCTTGCGGATGCGGCGGACGTACGGATCGGGTGCGACGGTGTCGGGGAGCCGGTCGGTGACCATCAGCGGCTGGTGGGCCCGGATCTCCCGGGCGGGGCCCCAGCTCGGTTCGAGCAGCCGCCACAGCTGGGCAGTGGGCTCGGCGGGGCCGACGATCGAGGAGCAGCGGCGGCCGGCTCGGCGGGCCCGGTCGGCGAAGCCGCGCACGGCCCTCGGGGTGGCGCAGATCGGGACCAGGTTGGCGCCCGCGTAGCACAGGGAGCGGAGCATGCCGTCCTCGTACCAGCCCCACATCTCGCCGCCGAGACGCCATGGGTCGAGGCCGGCGATCTGTACCCGGGAGGCGACGAACGCGTTCGCGACCGGCTCGCGGTCGAGGACGGCGAGCGCGGCGTCCAGGTCGCTCGGTTCGAGGACCCTGGTGGTGGTCTGGGTCAACAACGAGGCGGCTCCATCACTCCTTGCGGGCAACGACAGCGCGTCGCGCACCCTGTTAGCGTCGCGGTGTGCTCGCTCGTGAGCACCGTTCAGGGCTTGGCCGTCGCATCACTGCGAGAAGCCCCCTCGGGCGGAGTCACACGGTCTGCTGATCTCCGTACTTTAACCGGATATGCCGAGCAGCACCGCACGCAGGGGACCCGGGCGCCACCTCCGGAGGGGCACCCGGGTCCCTTGCGCCACAAGGCGGGTCAGTCGGCGACCGACACGGAAGGCTCGCCGGAGGCGATTCCGTCGGCCTCCATCTGCTCGGCGAGCTTCATGGCCTCCTCGATGAGGGTCTCCACGATCTTCGACTCGGGCACGGTCTTGATGACCTCGCCCTTGACGAAGATCTGGCCCTTGCCGTTGCCGGAGGCGACACCGAGGTCGGCCTCGCGGGCCTCGCCGGGGCCGTTCACGACGCAGCCCATGACGGCGACGCGGAGCGGGACCTCCATCCCCTCCAGGCCGGCCGTGACCTCCTCGGCCAGCTTGTAGACGTCGACCTGGGCGCGGCCGCAGGACGGGCAGGAGACGATCTCCAGTCCGCGCTGCTTGAGGTTGAGGGACTCCAGGATCTGGAGGCCGACCTTGACCTCCTCCGCCGGCGGGGCGGAGAGGGAGACGCGGATCGTGTCGCCGATGCCCTCGGAGAGCAGGGCGCCGAAGGCGACGGCCGACTTGATGGTGCCCTGGAAGGCGGGGCCGGCCTCGGTCACACCGAGGTGGAGGGGGTAGTCGCACGCGGCGGCGAGCTGCCGGTAGGCGTTGACCATGACCACCGGGTCGTTGTGCTTCACGGAGATCTTGATGTCGCGGAAGTCGTGCTCCTCGAAGAGGGAGGCCTCCCACAGCGCCGACTCTACGAGCGCCTCGGGGGTGGCCTTGCCGTACTTCTGGAGCAGCCGCTTGTCGAGGGAGCCGGCGTTGACGCCGATGCGGATCGGGGTGCCGGTGTCCTTGGCGGCCCGCGCGATCTCCTTGACCTGGTCGTCGAACTGCTTGATGTTGCCGGGGTTGACGCGGACGGCGGCGCAGCCGGCGTTGATCGCGGCGAAGACGTACTTCGGCTGGAAATGGATGTCCGCGATGACCGGGATCTGCGACTTGCGTGCGATCGTCGCGAGCGCGTCCGCGTCGTCCTGGGTGGGGCACGCCACGCGCACGATCTGGCAGCCGGAAGCGGTCAGTTCGGCGATCTGCTGGAGCGTGGCACCGATGTCCGACGTACGCGTCGTCGTCATCGACTGCACCGACACCGGTGCGTCTCCGCCCACGGCGACCGTTCCGACCTGGATCTGCCGGCTCTTGCGGCGCTCGGCCAGCTTGGTCGGAACGGACGGCATGCCGAGAGAAATCGCAGTCATCTGCTGTGCAACCCCAAGTTGTGGATCAAGGTCCCGGAATCGTGGGCTCCAGGCTTCGAGATTACGGCACCGGCGCGCGGCCGAGCACATCACGCCCCCAAACCCACTCAATGGAAGGTGGCCGGACACGACGTGTGTCCGGCCACCCCGAATTGCTCGTGCCGCTAGGAGTTGTCGTCAAATGTCACGCCCACATCAGGAGCGATGCGAGGGTGACGGCTGCCTGGTATGACTCGGCGGTCTTGTCGTAGCGGGTCGCGATGCCGCGCCACTGTTTGAGTCGGTTGAAGCAGCGTTCCACGACGTTGCGACGCTTGTAGAGCTGCTTGTCGAAGGCCGGCGGGCGCCCGCCACGGCTGCCGCGCTTGAGCCTGTTGCGGACCTGGTCGGCCCGCTCGGGGATCGTGTGGGCGATGCCGTGCCGCCTGAGCCAGGTGCGGATGGCCCGGGAGCTGTAGCCCTTGTCGCCCAGGACATGGGCGGGTCGCACGCGGGGTCGTCCCGGGCCGATGCGGGGCACCCGGATCGCTTCCATCACGGCGGTGAACTGGGTGCAGTCGTTGGTGTTGCCGCCTGTGAGGGTGAAAGCGAGCGGGCGGCCGACGCTGTCGCAGGCGAGGTGGATTTTGCTGGTCAGGCCGCCGCGGGAGCGTCCGAGGGCGGGGCTGCGGAGCCCCCTTTTCGAGCTCCGGCGGCGTGCTGGTGGGCGCGGACGACGGTCGAGTCGACCGACACCAGCCAATCGATGTCCCCGGCCGCGTCGGCCCGCGCCTGGGCGCTACGGAGCATCCGCTCGAAGGTGCCGTCCGCCGCCCACCGCCGGAAACGGGTGTGCAGCGTGGCCCACGGCCCGTACCGCTCGGGCACATCACGCCAGGCCGTCCCGGTACGGAACTTCCACACGATCCCGTTGAGGACCCGTCGGTCGTCCAACCGCTTCCGCCCCCGCAAGGATGCAGGCAGCAGCGGCCGGACGAACTCCCACTCAGCATCGGACAGTTCATGGCGGCGTATCACCCAACCATGATCCACCATCCAAGATCATTTGAAGACACGTCCTAGGAGATTCTCACCGGGTTGACGACGTCCGCGATGAGCACCAGGAGCGTGAAGCAGACGAAGATCCCGGCCACCACGTACGCGACGGGCATGAGCTTCGCGACGTCGAACGGACCCGGGTCGGGGCGACGGAGCACCTTCGCCGTGTTCCGCCGCAGCGACTCCCAGACGGCGCCCGCGATGTGCCCGCCGTCGAGCGGGAGCAGCGGGAGCATGTTGAAGAGGAACAGGGAGAGGTTGAAGCCGGCGACCAGCAGCAGCATCATCGCGACCTGCTGCGAGGCGGGGATGTCCAGGGTGAAGACGTCGCCGCCGATGCGGGCCGCGCCCACCACGCCCATCGGGGAGTCCGCCTTGCGCGGTCCGTCGCCGAAGGCGGCGTCCCACAGGTCGGGGACCTTGCCGGGGAGCGCGACCAGCGACTCGACGCCGTTCTGCATCATGTCGCCCATGCGGTCCACGGACTGCGAGAAGGACTGCTCGACGATGCCGGAGGCCGGTGTGAAGCCGAGGAATCCGGCATACACGTACTTGCCCTCGACGTAGCCGCCGTTGCCGTCGGTCTTGCTCACCTGGTTCTTGATCAGGTGCGCGGTCAGGTCGACCTTCTCGCCCTTGCGCTCGACGGTGATCGTGACGTCCTTGCCGGGGTTGGCGCGGATGTCGGACTGGAGGACGGACCAGTCCTCGACGGCCTTGCCGTCGAACGCGACGATCTTGTCGCCGCCCTTCAGTCCGGCGGCCTTGGCGGGCGCCGCCTGGTCCCCGGACTCGCACTTCGAGCGGTTCTCGCTCTGCTGGATGACGCAGTCCGAGACCTTGCCGACCGTGGTGGTCTGGGTCTGGACGCCGAACGTCATCATCACGCCGAGGAAGATCACGACGGCGAGGATCAGGTTCATGAAGGGGCCCGCGAACATCACGATCACGCGCTTCCACGGCTTGCGCGTGTAGAAGAGGCGGGTGTCGTCGCCGGGCTTGAGCTCCTCGAAGGCCGCCGACCTGGCGTCCTCGATCATGCCGCGGAACGGTGACGTCGAACGGGCCTCGATACGGCCGTCCGGGCCGGGCGGGAACATCCCGATCATGCGGATGTAGCCGCCGAGCGGAACCGCCTTGATCCCGTACTCCGTCTCGCCCTTCTTGCGCGACCAGATGGTCGGGCCGAAGCCGACCATGTACTGCGGCACGCGGATGCCGAAGAGCTTGGCCGTCGACAGATGCCCCAGCTCGTGCCACGCGATCGAGATGAGCAGGCCGACCACGAAGACGACTATGCCGAGGATCATCATCAGGGTCGTCATGCACGAGCCTCCGCGATTGTCGTCCGGGCGGTCAGTTCCCGGGCCCGGGCGCGCGCCCAGGTCTCCGCTTCGAGGACGTCCGCGACGGTCAGGGAAGTTCCCGTGGACGGGGTGCCGTGTTCCTCGACCACCCGTGTGACGGTCTCCATGATCCCGTTGAACGGCAGTGTGCCGTTCAGGAACGCGTCGACGCACTCCTCGTTGGCGGCATTGAACACCGCCGGGGCCGTGCCCGCGAGCTGCCCCACGTGCCGGGCGAGCCCGACGGACGGGAACGCGTCGTTGTCGAGCGGGAAGAACTCCCAGCTCGACGCCTTGGTCCAGTCGAAGGCCGGCGCCGCGTCCGGGACGCGTTCGGGCCAGCCGAGGCCGATGGCGATCGGCCCCCGCATGTCGGGGGGCGTCGCCTGGGCGATCGTCGATCCGTCCGTGAATTCCACCATCGAGTGGACATACGACTGCGGGTGCACGACGACCTCAATGCGGTCGAAGGGAATGTCGTAGAGGAGGTGCGCCTCGATGACTTCCAGCCCCTTGTTGACGAGGGTCGCGGAGTTGACCGTGATGACCGGTCCCATGGCCCAGGTGGGGTGCGCGAGGGCGTCGGTGGGGGTGACGTCGGCCAGCTCCGCCTTCGTACGGCCGCGGAAGGGGCCGCCGGAGGCGGTCACGACCAGCTTGCGCACGTCGGCGCGGGTGCCGGAGGCCAGCGCCTGGAACAGCGCCGCGTGCTCGGAGTCGACGGGGATGATCTGCCCCGGCTTGGCCAGCTCCTTCACCAGCGGGCCGCCGACGATGAGCGATTCCTTGTTGGCGAGCGCGAGGGTACGGCCCGCCTCCAGGGCGGCGAGGGTGGGCGCGAGGCCGATCGAACCGGTGATGCCGTTGAGCACGGTGTGGCAGTCGGAGGAGGCGAGCCGGGTGGCGGCGTCCGGCCCGGCGAGGATCTCGGGAAGGGTCTCTCCGGGGGCGTACTGCGCCGCGAGAGCCTCGCGCAGCGCGGGGACGACGTCCTCGCGGGCGACGGCGACCTCCCGGACCCGGAGCCGGTGGGCCTGCTCGGCCAGCAGTCCGACCCTGCCGCCGGCGGCGGACAGCGCGGTGACCCGGAACCGGTCGGGGTTGCGCAGCACGAGGTCGATGGCCTGGGTGCCGATCGAGCCGGTGGAGCCGAGGATGACGACATCCCTGACTCCGTCCACGGGGTCGAAGACAAGGTGCGGATCAGCGAGGGGGGCTGGACTGTCGCTCATCCCCCCATTGTGGCCGCAACGCGTCCCCGGCAGGACAGGGCTCCCCCACTTCGCGCCGTGCTGCCGCCCGGAGGGTCCGGTCGGGGCGGCATCGTCCCTCGTGGTCGTGGACGTCCCCGCAGGGCTGTCCGGTGATCCCCGGCGGGCGCGCGACGACAGCTACGGCACCTCGCCGCGTTGGAGCGTCGCCCGGATACGCCCAGTACGAGAACGGCCCTCCGCCTTGCGACGCACCGCATCCGACGCCGCGCGCCGATCCCCCGGGGATGAGCTGATCCACCGGGGATCACGGGACAGCCCTCAGCGCCTGCGCCTGCGCTGCTTGCGGTTCCCGGTGCGGGCGCGGGACCGCGGGGAGGCGTCGCGCGGCGCCGGGCCGGGGCCGTCGGGTGCGGGCGCCGTCCCGGGCGCGTCGGCGGGGGGCGTGCCGGCCGGCGCGGCGTCGGCGGGGGCGAAGGCGCCCTCGACCACGCCGTCCGCCGTGTCGAGCGTCGGCGCGGTGAAGTGCAGGCTGTCGGTGCGGTCCCGGCGGTCGAGGGTCTCGGCGCCGGGGCCCGCCGCGTCGAGGTTGAAGACGTAGCCGACGGACTCCTCCTTGATGGCGTCGGTCATGGCTATGTACATGTCGAAGCCTTCGCGCTCGTACTCGACGATCGGCTCGCGGCCGAGCGTCCAGCGCAGTCCGATGCCGTCGCGGAGGTAATCCATCTCATAGAGGTGCTCGCGCCATTTGCGGTCCAGGACGGAGAGCACCACCAGGCGTTCCAGGTCGCGCAGGGCCCCGGCGCCGAGCTCGGCCTCGCGCTCCTCGTACCGCGTGTGGACGTCCTCGGTGATCGCGTCGGTCACCCCCTCGGTGGTGAGGGCGTCCCGGCCGCCCGCGGCGTCCTCCAGTTCCTCGACGGAGACGCCCACCGGGTACAGCTGCCTCAGCGCGCTCCACAGCCGTTCCAGGTCCCATTCCTCGGGGAAGCCCTCGCCGGTCTCGACCTCGACGTACGCGCGGACGGTGTCGTCCATGAAGTGGACGATCTGCTCGCGCAGGTCCTCGCCCGCCAGGACGCGGCGGCGCTCGGCGTAGATGAGGGTGCGCTGGCGGTTGAGGACCTCGTCGAACTTCAGGACGTCCTTGCGGGACTCGAAGTGCTGCTGCTCCAGCTGCGCCTGTGCGGAGGCGATGGCGCGGGTGACCATCTTGTTCTCGATGGGGATGTCGTCGGGCACGTTCGCCATGGCCATGACCCGGTCGACCACGTTGGCGCGGAACAGGCGCATCAGGTCGTCCTGGAGCGAGAGGTAGAACCGGGAGGCGCCGGGGTCGCCCTGGCGGCCGGAGCGCCCTCGCAGCTGGTTGTCGATGCGCCGGGACTCGTGGCGCTCGGTGCCGAGGACGTAGAGGCCGCCCAGTTCCTTGACCTCGTCGTGCTCGGCCGCGACCGCGGCGGTGATCCGGTCGAGGAGCTGGTGCCGCTCCTCGGGGTCCGCTTCGTCCCCGGTCTCCGCGAGCGCCATCGCCTCGGGGTTGCCACCGAGCATGATGTCGGTGCCGCGTCCCGCCATGTTCGTGGCCACGGTGACGGCGCCCTTGCGTCCGGCCTGGGCGACGATCTGCGCCTCGCGCTGGTGGTTCTTGGCGTTGAGCACCTCGTGCCGGATGCCCTGCTTCCTCAGCCGCGCCGACAGCACCTCGGACTTCTCCACGGAGGTGGTGCCCACCAGGATCGGCTGGCCCTGCTCGTGCTTCTCCGCGATGTCCGCGATGATCGCGGCGTACTTCGCCTCCTCGGTGCGGTAGATCTGGTCGGGGTCGTCGCGGCGGACCATGGGCCGGTTGGTGGGGATCGGGACGACGTGCAGCTTGTAGATCTGGTGGAACTCGGCCGCCTCGGTCATGGCGGTGCCGGTCATCCCGGCGAGCTTCGTGTACAGGCGGAAGAAGTTCTGCAGGGTGATCGTGGCGAGCGTCTGGTTCTCGTCCTTGATCGTCACGCCTTCCTTGGCCTCGATCGCCTGGTGCAGGCCCTCGTTGTAGCGGCGTCCGGCGAGGATGCGTCCGGTGTGCTCGTCGACGATGAGGACCTCGCCGTCGACCACCACGTAGTCCTTGTCGCGCTTGAAGTGTTCCTTGGCCTTGAGGGCGTTGTTCAGGTGGCCGATGAGCGGGGTGTGGTCGGACTCGTAGAGGCTGTCGATGCCGAGCTGGTCCTGGAGGTACTCGACGCCCCGGTCCAGGATCGCCACCGTGCGCTTCTTCGGGTCGTACTCGTAGTCGTGCCGGGTGCGCAGTTCGGCAAGGCGGTCCTTGTCCGTCTGGGTGGTGTACTGCTCCTCCTGGACCTGTACGCCCTTCATCCGCCGCGCGAAGCCGGCGAAGGCTTCGTACCAGTGGGTGGGCTGGTCGGCGGGGCCGGAGATGATCAGCGGGGTGCGCGCCTCGTCGATGAGGATCGAGTCGGCCTCGTCGACGATCGCGAAGTGGTGGCCGCGCTGGACCAGTTCGTCCTGCGACCACGCCATGTTGTCGCGCAGGTAGTCGAAGCCGAACTCCGTGTTGGTTCCGTAGGTGATGTCGCAGGCGTACTGCGCGCGCCGCTCCGCCGGGGTCGACCCGGTCTTGATCACGCCGACGGTCAGCCCCATGAACCGGTAGGCCCGGCCCATCCAGTCGGCGTCCCGCTCGGCCAGGTAGTCGTTGACCGTGACCAGATGGACTCCCTTGCCGGTCAGGGCGTTCAGGTAGACGGGCAGGGTGCCGACGAGCGTCTTGCCCTCCCCCGTGTGCATCTCGGCGATGTTGCCGAGATGGAGCGCCGCGCCGCCCATGACCTGCACGTCGAAGTGGCGCATGCCGAGGGTGCGCCGGGCCGCCTCGCGCATCGCGGCGAAGGCTTCCGGCAGCAGATCGTCCAGGCTCTCGCCGTCGGCGTATCGCGTCTTGAACTCCGGTGTGAGCGCCTGGAGTTCCTCGTCGGTGAGAGCCTTGAACTCCTCCTCCAGGGAACTCACCTGGGCGGCTGTGCGCTCCAGCCGCCGCAGCATCCTGCCCTCACCCGCCCGCATGATTTTTCCGGTCAGGGCGTCGAGACCTTTACCTGACATGGGAATTCCCCCGCTACTAAACGGCGTCCGCGAGCATCCGGATCCAGCGATTGGCACGCTGGAGAATATGGACGCCCTGTTGATTCGCGATGATCACTTCGCGCAGCACGGGGTCGTCGACGACGTCGAGTGCGGCGCGGAAGAGCTGCTGGATCACGGGCCGTTCGCCCGGCCGTCCGGCGTCGAGCAGAGCGTCGACGTCACGGAGGTCGATTCTCCGGATGCGCACCGCGTCGAAGGAGGCCACGGGCGGCCGTGGCTCCACGTCGACCACGGCCAGCGCGCAGTCGTTGAGCAGGACCGCGAGCGCGTCGCGGTGTGCCTCGAAGGTCTCCGGCGCTCCTTCGCGCAGTTTCTGCGCCAGCGGCTGCACTTCGTCGCGCACCGTCCGCAGCGCCCGTACGAAATCCATCTCGTCGAGCTGACGCCACGCGTCCCCGCGGGCGCGCGTCAGCTGTACGGAAATACCGTGACTGTATTCTTCCCCGACTCCTTGGCGCATCTGCCGTCCCCGTTCGCCATTCCGTTCATTGTCGGCGCACACGTTCGGTGCGGCAAGCAGCGGAATGGCGAACGGGACCCCAGTGAATTCCTGGGGAAAATGGTCAGCGAATGGGCCGGCGGACGTTTTCCTTCCGGGACGGTCCGGGTGTGGCGTCGGCGATCCAGGGGCCCTCGCCGGACGGATCGACGATGCCCTCCTCCAGCCACGTGTAGGTGCCGGACAGGACTCCCTTGACCACCTTGCGGTCGAGGTCGTCGGTGTTGGCCCACAGGCGGCCGAAGAGTTCCTCGACGCGGACGCGGGACTGGCGGCAGAACGCGTCGGCGAGCTGGTAGGCCTCGCGGCCGTGCTCGCCCGTGGCGCGCAGGTGCTCGGCGCGGACGCAGGCCGCGCTCATCGCGAAGAGCTCGGCGCCGATGTCCACGATCCGGCCCAGGAAGCCCTGCTTGGTCTCCATGCGGCCCTGCCAGCGGGACATGGCGTAGAAGGTGGAGCGGGCGAGCTTGCGTGCGCTGCGCTCGACGTACCGCAGATGCGGCGACAGATCCACCTGCTGGTTGAACTCGTGGTACGACCGCGGGAGTTGACCCGGTCCCGCCACCAGCTTCGGCAGCCACTTGGCGTAGAAGACGCCGGCGTTCGCGCCCGCCTTCGCCTTGTCCGACAGCGACTTGTCGGGGTCGATGAGGTCGCCGGCCACCGAGAGGTGGGCGTCCACGGCCTCGCGGGCGATCAGCAGGTGCATGATCTCGGTCGAGCCCTCGAAGATCCGGTTGATGCGCAGGTCGCGCAGGATCTGCTCGGCGGGCACGGCGCGTTCGCCGCGGGCGGCGAGCGAGGCGGCCGTCTCGAAGCCGCGGCCACCGCGGATCTGGACGAGCTCGTCCGCCATCAGACAGCCCATCTCGGAGCCGTACAGCTTGGCGAGGGCCGCCTCGATCCGGATGTCGTTGCGGTCCTCGTCGGCCATCTGCGAGGACAGGTCGACGACGGCCTCCAGCGCGAAGGTGGTCGCGGCGATGAAGGAGATCTTGGATCCGACGGCCTCGTGGAGGGCGACCGGCTTGCCCCACTGTTCGCGGGCCGCCGACCATTCGCGGGCGATCTTCAGGCACCATTTGCCCGCGCCGACGCACATCGCGGGCAGGGAGAGCCGGCCGGTGTTGAGGGTGGTCAGGGCGATCTTGAGGCCGGCGCCCTCGGCGCCGATCCGGTTCGCGGCGGGCACCCTGACCTGGTGGAAGCGGGTGACGCCGTTCTCCAGGCCGCGCAGGCCCATGAAGGCGTTGCGGTTCTCGACGGTGATGCCCTCGGAGCCCGCCTCGACCACGAAGGCCGTGATGCCGCCCTTGTGGCCCTCGGACTTCGGCACCCGCGCCATGACGACGAGGAGATCGGCGACGACACCGTTGGTCGTCCACAGCTTCACGCCGTCGAGGACGTAGTCGTCGCCGTCCGGCACGGCGGTCGTGGCGAGCCGCGCCGGGTCGGAGCCCACGTCGGGCTCGGTCAGCAGGAACGCCGAGATGTCGGTGCGGGCGCAGCGCGGCAGGAAGACGTCCTTCTGCTCCTGGGTGCCGAAGATCTTCAGCGGCTGCGGGACGCCGATCGACTGGTGCGCGGAGAGCAGCGCGCCGATCGCCGGGTTCGCCGAACCGACCAGGGCCAGCGCCTTGTTGTAGTACACCTGCGTCAGCCCGAGGCCGCCGTACTTGGTGTCGATCTTCATACCGAGGGCGCCGAGCTCCTTGAGCCCGTCGATCGTCTCGTCCGGGATCCGCGCCTCACGCTCGATGCGGGCGGGGTCGATCTTCGTCTCGCAGAAGTCGCGCAGTTTGGCGAGGAACTCCTCGCCGCGCTGCGAGGCCTCGTCCGACGGCATCGGGTGCGGATGGATCAGGTCGAGCCGGAAGCGCCCGAGGAACAGCTCCTTGGCGAAGCTGGGCTTGCGCCAGTCCTGTTCACGCGCGGCCTCGGCGACCTGTCGGGCCTCACGCTCCGTGACCGTGGGCTTGTGGGGTGTTGCGGACATGAGGCTCACCTCGCCGCGAATAGGGATCTTGGGGGCCGTTCATCGCTGATCAGCATCGATCATTACCGACCGGTGCTACTCGATCGTATGTACCCGATCCGGGGTGACCCCACCAGTCCTCGCGCGGCGTTCGGCCGGTACGCGCCCCCGGGTTCGGGGCCGGTGCGCCATGTGCGGGACGCCCTGGACGGGTGCTGTCCGCGATGTTGCGCCAGGGGGCCATTCGGGGGAACGTCTGCACAGGCCACCGAGCGGCCGCCGCATCCTTCCCGGGGCGCCGGGGAGCCTGCCGGGATCCCTTGGCGAAGGCCACCGGGGAGTCCACGGGACGGCGGCCCTCACGGACTGCCGGGAGCGTCCGGGATCGCGCCCCGCGAGGAGTCGGGGAGCGCCCGGCCCCGCGCCCTGCGGCTCGCCGGGGACCACCGGGGATTCCCGGCGCCGGAATTTCGCTGTCGAAGCGCTTCGACAACCTATGGACACACCATCTCCACCGGGCTACTGTCGAGCCACCCTCACTCCCCTGTCCGCAACACGCGCACTGTCGAAGCGCTTCACAAAGCTTGGAGAGCTGGATGGTCACCCTCGCCGAGGTCGCCCAGCACGCCGGAGTCTCGGCGAGCACGGTGAGCTATGTCCTCAGCGGCAAGCGGTCCATCTCCGCGAACACCCGGCAGCGGGTCGAGCAGAGCATCCAGGAGCTCGGCTACCACCCGAACGCGGGCGCCCGCGCCCTGGCGAGCAGCCGGTCCAACATCATCGCGCTGATGGTTCCGCTCCGCACCGACATGTACGTACCCGTGATGATGGAGATCGCCATCGCGGTGGCGACCACCGCCCGCATCCATGGGTACGACGTCCTGCTGCTCACCGGCGAGGAGGGCCCCGACGCGGTCCGCCGGGTCACCGGCAGCGGGCTCGCCGACGCGATGATCCTGATGGACGTCGAACTCGACGACGAGCGGCTGCCGCTGCTGCGCGGGACCGACCAGCCGTCCGTGCTCATCGGTCTGCCCGCCGACACCTCGGGGCTGACCTGCGTCGACCTCGACTTCGGTGCCACCGGCGCGCTGTGCGCCGAGCATCTGGCGATGCTGGGGCACCGTGACATCGCTGTCATCGGCGAGGCGCCCGCCGTCTACGAACGGCACACCGGCTTCGCCGAACGCACCCTCGACGGGCTCCGGTCCCGGTCGCGGGAGCTGGGCCTGCGCGTGCTGCACCGCCCCTGCGAGGGCGGGTACGACGCGATGGCCGTGACCCTCGCCCGGATCCTCGACGAACGCCCGGCCACCACGGGCTTCGTCGTGCAGAACGAGTCCGCGGTGGAACCGCTGCTCGCCCTGCTGCGCCAGCAGGGCCGGGCCGTACCCGAGGACGTGTCGGTGATCGCGATCTGCCCGGACCAAGTGGCGACGCAGGCCTCGGTGCGGCTGACCTCGGTCGCCATCCCCGCACAGGAGATGGGCCGGCACGCCGTCGAGCAGCTGATCGCCAAGCTCGACGGACAGGGTGAGGACGAAGTCGTCCTGATCGCACCGGAGTTGACGGTACGGGCGAGTACGGGTCCGGCGCCGTCCGCTTCCTGACACCGCCCGGGCCGGCCCGGGAGGGCGTCCGGGCACCGGGTGGCTCCCCGGCACGGGGGTCCACTCCCCCGCACAAGGGGCCCCGGCGGTGGGGCCCGGACGGCTCCCGGGCACGGGTGCGGCACCGGGCGCTCCCCGGCCGAGGGAGCGGCGCCGAACACCACTCGGCCCCGGGATCCGGTCCGGGACCGGGCTCCCGGACCGAGACCGAGACCCGCAGGGCTCGGACCGGGCCGGGCCGGTCGTCGGCTCCGGTCGCGGAGGGTGTCCGTCCGTCCCCCGGAGACGGACGGACTGGCACCGGCGGCCCGGCCGGGGCCGCCGCGTGGGCAACCGGCCCGCCCCTGACCGGCGGGCCCGAGGCGCCACCGCACCGATCGCGCCCGTCAGGGCGCGGGACCGGCTCCGGCCGCGTCCCCGAAAGAACGGGACCGGCAGCAGCCGGTTCCCGAAGGCACCGGACGGCTCCGGCCGCTCCCCGAGTCCACGTACCGCGCAACCGCCCCGGTCTGTAAAGGCGTTGCGGTAGTCCCTTCTGCCCCGGCGGCCGTCACGGCCGCGCCGGGTTCTTCGTCACTCCTTCCTTCAGGAGCACTCCACGTGAATCAGCCTGCCGAAAACCAGACCCCGTCGAGCTCGGTCAGCCTCGCGCAGTCCTCCCCGACCGTCGGCACGTTCCGCGAGCGGGACGGCGCGCTGGAGTGGAGCGGACGCCAGGAGACCGTCCGCATCGAACCATGGGGGCCGGACGCGGTCCGGGTCCGTGCGCGCCTCGGCGGACCGCTCCTCGAAGGCCTCCCCGGCGCGCTGCTCGACGAGCCGCCGGCCACCGAGAGCACCGTGAAGATCCTCGACGGCGAGGGCCGGCTGACGGTGGGTACGCTGACCGTCGAGGTCGACGCCGAGGGCCTGATCCGCTTCGTGCGCACCGCGGACGGGGGCGAGCTGCTCGCCGAGGAGCGCGCCCACTTCTGGTGGCCCGGCTCCCGCCTGTACACCCCGACCGGGAACGGCCACCACCGCCTGGAGCAGCGGTTCGCCGCGTACGAGGGCGAGAAGCTGTACGGCCTCGGACAGCACCAGCACGGGCTGCTGGACCAGAAGGGCGCGGTCCTGGACCTCGTCCAGCGCAACGCCGAGGTCACCATCCCGGTGCTCACCTCCAGCCGCGGCTACACCCTGCTGTGGAACAGTCCGGCGATCGGCCGTGTGGAACTCGCGGGCAACGGCACCCGATGGGTGGCCGACTCGGCCCGTCAGATCGACTACTGGATCACGGTCGGTGCCCCGGCCGACGCCCAGCGCCGCTACAGCGCCGCCACCGGCCGCACGCCCATGCTGCCCGAGTGGGCGGCCGGCTTCTGGCAGTGCAAGCTGCGCTACCGCACGCAGGACGAACTCCTCGCTGTGGCACGGGAGTACAAGCGCCGCGGGCTGCCCCTGGACGTCATCGTGTGCGACTTCTTCCACTGGACGCACCTCGGCGAGTGGAAGTTCGACCCGACCGAGTGGCCGGACCCGGCCGCCATGCGGCGGGAGCTGTCCGAGCTGGGCGTCGAGCTGGTGGTCAGCGTCTGGCCCTCGGTCTCGCCGCTCTCCGAGAACCACCAGCTCATGGAGCAGCGGGGCCATCTCATCGGCACCCAGTACGGACCGATGGCGCACGCGGACTGGCCGGACAAGGGGGTCGCGTCCACCGTCCAGGTGGCGTTCTACGACGCGACGAACCCCGACGCGCGGGACTTCCTCTGGTCGCGGGTGAAGGACAACTACCTGGACCCGTACGGGATCAAGGCCTTCTGGCTGGACGCCTGCGAGCCGGAGCTGAAGCCCGGCTTCCAGGAGAACCTGCGCTATCACGCGGGGCCCGGACTGGAGGTCGGCAACCTCTATCCGCGGGAGAACTCCCGCACCTTCTTCGAGGGCCTGCTCGCCGCCGGCCGCACGGATGTCGTCACCCTCAACCGCTCGGCGTGGGCGGGCAGTCAGCGCTACGGGGCGGCCCTCTGGTCGGGCGACATCGGCACGGACTTCCCGACCCTGCGCCGCCAGATCGCGGCGGGCCTCAACACCGCGCTGTCCGGGATCCCGTGGTGGAACACCGACATCGGCGGCTTCCACGGCGGGGATCCGGACGACCCCGCGTACCGCGAGGTCATGGTCCGCTGGTTCCAGTTCGGCGCGCTGTCCCCGCTGATGCGTCTGCACGGCTTCCGCGACCCGGGCACGCCGCTGGGCCCGGACATGACCGGCGGCCCGAACGAGGTCTGGTCGTACGGCGAGGAGGCCGGCGCGATCATGGAGAAGTACCTGCTGCTGCGGGAGCGCCTGAAGCCGTACGTGCTGGACGTCATGCGGCAGGCGCACGAGGAGGGGCTGCCGGTGATGCGCCCGCTGTTCCTGGAGTTCCCCGACGACCAGGCCGCCTGGTCGGTGGACGACGCGTACCTCTTCGGCCCCGATCTGCTGGTCGCGCCGGTGCTCACGGCGGGGGCGACCGCCCGTACGGCGTACCTCCCGGCGGGGGCCCGCTGGACGGACGCGTGGACGGGCGAGACGTACGAGGGCGGCGCGGCGGTGACGGTCGACGCGCCGCTCGACCGCATCCCGCTGTTCCTGCGGGACGGGGCTCGGCTGCCCGTGGCCGGGTAGTCCGGCAGCCGAGTGCGGCCGGTCCCCGAGAGGACCGGCCGCACTCCCCTGAGCGGGTCAGCTGCTGCTGACCGTCAGGTTGTTGGCGGCGAAGTCCAGGCCGCCCGAGGACGAGGTGATCTCGAAGCCGAACTGCACGTCGCCGATGGTCTCGCCGCTCGACATCCAGCCCTTGGTGTTCGCGATCCACTTCAGGATCGGGAGGATGTCGATGGTGCCGGAGGTGGAGTCCGAGCTGCGCAGGAACGAGAAGACCTCGTTCGAGCCGTTGTTGCCCTTGTAGACGGTCCAGGTGTTGCCGCCGAGAGTGAGCGTGCCCTGGGAGGTGCCGAGCGCGCCGACGGCGCCGTTGTAGTTGACCCAGAGCATGGTCTCGTAGTCGTAGTCGGTGTCCCAGATGTCGTACGACGTGTTGTACGCGCCGGAGGACGGGACGGTGACGTTGTAGGTGCTGGTGAGGGAGGACAGCCCCGAGATCGTCCTGCCGACGTACTTCTTGGAGTTGGGGTAGGACTTGATGCCACCGGTGTCGGGGTGGTTCGCCCATACTCCCCAGCTGGTGCCGGAGTTGGCCCAGATGCACTGGCTGCCGGCGCCGGAGCCCCAGATGTTGTTGTAGAGCGTGTAGCCGTTCAGCGTGGTGTTGCCCCACTGGTCGCAGGAGGACCAGACGGCGGCCTGTGCGGGGGCGGAGGCGAGACCGACCGTGGCGCCGAGCGCGAGCGCGGGGGCGACGAGGGCCTTGGTGATCCTCTTCAGTGTGCGAAGTGCCATGGTGTCCCTTCCATGGGTGGGGGGAACTGCGGATTCACTCGGTCACTGCGGCCCCAGGGTGAGGACGCAGTCTTCTCCGGCGCTCAGGGAGAGCGGTCGCGCGCCGGTGGAAGTCCTGAGGTCGACGCGGCAGGTACGGCCCGGTCTCACCACGGCCGTCGCTCCCGCGGGGCTCCAGGCGAGGTCGACCTCGGCGCCGAACCTCGTGCGGATGCCGTGGAGTTCACCGGCGGGGAGCGTGGCGGGGAGCGCGGGGAACAGGACGAGCCGCTGCGGGGTGGACTGGATCAGTGCCTCGATGAGCACGGCCGGGAGGGTGTGCGCGGCATCGGCGTTGTAGACGTGCCGCTTCGGGTAGTGCCCGCTCATCAGGGAGACGTGGAAGAAGTCCCCGGCGAGGACCTCGTGCAGGGCCCGGGTCACCCGGGCGGCGTCCCCGAGGCGGGCGGCCACCAGGGCGTGGTGGAGGTGACCGTGCGCGGAGTCGTTCTCGGAGCCGCGCAGTTCGAGGGCCCGGCGGGCCGCCGCGGCGAGTCCGGGGGTGTCGTACGGGGTGATCTCGTCGAGCGGCCAGACGCCGTAGAGGTGGCTGAGGTGCCGGTGGTCGTAGGTGTCGCCGAGGCCGGGCCGGGCCCATTCGGCCAGCGCGCCGTCGGCGTTGACGCGGTGCGGCGGCAGCCGGTCGGCGAGCGCGCGCCAGCGTTCCGCGGCGGGTCCGGGGTGGTAGTCGGCGGCGGTGCGCAGTGCGTGGCGGGCCGCGGAGAGGTCCATGGCGGAGTTGACGGTGATCCAGCCGGCGTTCGCGGGCCGGTTCTCCGGGGAGTAGGACGGGACGATCACGATCCGGCCGTCGTCGTCGGTGCGGGTGAGGAAGTCCTCGTAGAAGAGGGCCACTTCGACGAGTGCGGCGGCCAGGCGGGGGTCGCGGGCGCCGCGCGTCTCGTCGTGGTCGACGAGCGGCTTGAGGAGCCAGTCGGCGCCGGCGGTCCACACGTGCAGCGGGTACTCGCGGCTGAGGTGGTAGAGGTGGCCGGACTCGCCGTCGGTGTGTGCGGGGGCGACGACGCCCCGGGTGCCGAAGACGGCGCGCGCGTTGTCGCGCCACTGGGGGATCTGGGCGTGGATCAGTGCGGCATGTGCCTCGGTGACCTCCGGGAGCGCCGCCGCAGCCGCCGACGCCGTCTGGAGGTTGAGGTTGGCGTCCGTGGTGAACGCCCCGGACCAGGCGGTGTCCCAGTCGCCCGTCCACAGCCCGGTCAGCCGTGGCGGCAGAGTGCCGGCCGCGGACAGCAGGTGGTGGCGGCCGGCCGCGAAGAGCCGCTCCAGGAGAGCCGGGCTTTCGGGACGGCGGATCAGCTCCGAGCCCGGCAGGCCGCGTTCGGCGGCGTCGGCGCGCAGGTCCAGCGTGACCCGCCGGTAGGCGGGGCGGTGCAGCGCGGTGTGGCGGGCGAGCAGCCGGGCGTACGCGTCACCGCCGTCCGGCGCGGCGTCTTCCGTCCGGTGCCGATCCTGGTCCCGGTGCCCGTCTCTGTCCCCGTCCCTGCGGCGGACCTGGTCCCGGTGCCCGTCTCGGCCCGCGTCCCCGTGACGGACGTGGTCCCGGTGCCCGTCTCTGTCCCCGTCCCTGCGGCGGACCTGGTCCCGGTGCCCGTCACGATCCTGATCGTCGAGCCGGTCCCGGTCGCCGAGCCGCTCCGGATCGTCGTGTCGGCCCAGGTCACCGAGCCGCTCCGGATCGTCGTATCGGCCCATGTCACCGAGCCGCTCCGGATCGTCGTGCCGCTCCTCCGGGAGCAGCAGGTCGCGGAGTGCGCGGGCCTCCGCCGTCGCGTCCAGTTCACCCGTGTGCCGCCTCACCCGCGTCAGCAGGAGGACCGAGCGGGCGCCCTCGATCCGGACGCCGGGCAGCGCGGTCCGGGTCCGGCCGCCGGAGACGACGACCAGCGTCACCCCGGTGTACGCGAGGTCGCTGTCGGGGTAGCGGGCCCGCAGGGTGAGTACGGCGCCCTCGCGGGTCAGGACCGTGCCGTGCCCCACGGCGAGGCCGGCGGGGGCCCCGGGCAGCCGGTGGTCCAGGGTCACGTCGACGGTGAGGTCCGCGTCGGTGACGTACTGGACGACGACGTCGTCGGCGCGGGAGACGAAGACGTCGCTGCGCCAGCCGCCGCACGCGGCGCCGACGACGCCGGTGGTGAAGTCGGCCTCGCGCCGGTAGGCCTGCCACCGCGCGGCCGGGCGGCGCAGCCGCACCTCGAAGGCGGGGTGGAAGGGCTGCACCCACAGCAGCGGGCGCCCGTCGGTGAAGTCCTCCCCGGCCGTGACGTCCCCGGCCAGCAAGCGGTCCTGAAGCTCCGGAAGACGGTCGGCGAGCGCGGGGGGACGGGCGTCCGCGCTGCCGTTCGGTCGGACCAGGCGGTGATGGTTGACGATGATCCGGTCACTGTTCGGATCTCCGAACACCATGGCGCCGTGTGTGCCGTTCCCGCTCAGGAAGGCGTCCTCCCAGCGGGCGGCGGGCAGCGGCTCCCAGGTGCCGTGGACGGGCCCGGTGCGGTCGCTCGTCCCGGGCACGGAGGGGGCCGGGCCGCCGCCGCGCCCGTTCGCCCGGCGGGCACCGTGGTCCGTGCCGGGCACGGACCCGCTCCGGTCGTGGGTGGGGCCGGTCATGGCTGGAGCACCACCGCTCCGTGGCGCTCCAGCCGCACCGAGCCGGTCACACGGTCGCCGGTGAGCAGGTCGCGGTGGCGGCCCGGCACCTCGACCGTGACGGCGTCGGGCCGGTGGTTGAGCAGGAAGAGCAGTGCGCCGCGCCGGACGGCCTCGACTCCGTCCGGAAGGCCGTCGAGCACCGGACGCAGGCCGGCACGGTCCGCGACGCCGGCCAGCAGGGCGCGCAGCGCGTCCGGTTCGGGCTGGGTGGAGAGGTACCAGGCCGTGCCCCTGCGCAGCACCGCGGGCAGCCCGTCCAGCTCGCCACCCTTGTACACGGCCTCGACGACCGCTTCGTCCGCGGCCTCCAGCTCCTCGGACCACAGCGTTCCGCGAAAGCCGTCGCACTCGGCGATCTCCCCCGCGTCCAGCGGCCACCACTCGTGCAGCGTGCGGATGCCGAAGAGTTCTCGGAGCCGGGCGTCCATGCCGCCGGGCCGGACCCGGTCGTCCTCGTCGGCGACACCGGTGAGGAAGCCGCAGACGAGGGTGCCTCCGTCGCGTACGTGGGCGAGGAGGTTGTCGATCGCGGCGTCCGTGAGCAGATAGGGCTGCGGGGCGACGACGAGCCGGTACGCGGACAGGTCGTGCTCGGGGTGCGCGAAGTCCGTGGTGAGGTGTGCCTCCCACAGGGCGCGGTGCCAGGCCCGCAGGATCTGGGGGTGGTCGAACTCCTGGGAGAGGCGGCCGTCGTGGTCCCCCGCCCACCAGGAGTTCCAGTCGTGCAGCACGGCGACGTCGGCGGTGATGCGGGTGCCCGCCACCTCGGGGCCGATCATGGCGAGTTCGGCGCCGAGCCGCTTGACCTCCTGGAAGGTGCGCCCCTGCTCCCCCGCGTGGCCGACCATCCCCGAGTGGAACTTCTCGGCGCCCTGCCGGGACTGGCGCCACTGGAAGTAGCAGACGGCATCGGCGCCGCGCGCCACGGCCTGCAGGGACCACAGCCGGTTGAGGCCGCGCGGCTTGGGGTGGTTGACGCCGCGCCAGTTGACCGGTCCGGCCGCCTGCTCCATGAGCATCCAGGGGCCGCCGGCCGCCTGGGAGCGCGTCATGTCCTGGACGAGTGCCCCGTGCTGGGCGCCGAGGGGGTCGCGCGGGTCGGGGTAGAGGTCGACCGAGACGACGTCCTCCTCCCGCGCCCACCGCCAGGCGTCCTGTCCCGCCCACAGAGGCATGAAGTTGCTGGTGACCGGGATGTGCGGGGTGTGCCGGCGGACGATGTCCCGTTCGGCGACGAAGCACTCCAGGAGCATGTCGGAGGTGAAGCGGCGGAAGTCCAGCACCTGCGTCGGGTTCTTCATGTAGTGGGCGTGGCGGGGCGGGAGGATCTCGCTCCAGCGGTCGTAGCCCTGGCCCCAGAAGGCCGTGCCCCAGGCGTGGTTGAGGGCGTCGAGGGTCTGGTATTTGTCCTGGAGCCAGCGGCGGAACGCGGCGGCCGCCTCGTCGCCGTAGTCGTAGGTGCAGTACTCGTTGTTGATGTGCCACATCGTGAGGGCCGGGTGGCCCGCGTACCGGGCGGCCAGGTCGTCCGTGATGGCGGCGGCGTACCTGCGGTAGACGGCGCTGGAGTGCGAGAAGTGCTGGCGGGAGCCCCACCATTCGGTGCGGCCCTCCGCGTCGCGGGGCAGGGTCTCGGGGTGCAGGCGGCCCATCCACGGTGGGGGCGAGGAGGTGGGGGTGGCGAGGACGACGCCGACGCCGTGGTCGTGCATCAGGTCCATCAGCCGGTCGAGCCAGCCGAACTCGCGTGCTCCGGGGCGTGGTTCGAGCTTCGCCCAGGAGAAGACGCCGAGGGTGACGGAGTTGACGGCGGCCTCCTTCATGAGGCGGACGTCCTCGTGCCAGGTCTCCTCGGGCCACTGTTCGGGGTTGTGGTCGCCGCCGAAGAGGATGCGGCCGCGGGTCGCGTCGGCGAGGCTCGGCCGCTGGTGTGCGCGCATCAGACCGGGTCTCCGTACTGGATGCCCCGGCCGTTGGTGCCGAGGTACACGCGGCCGTGGATACGGGGGTCGCCGGCGATGACCTCACCGGTCCAGCCCCACTGGTGGGCGTCGTCGTTGATCCGCATCCAGGTCCGGGCGGTGTCGTCGGAGCGGAGGACCGCGGTGCCCGGCCCGGTCGAGCCGACCTGGTAGAGGGCGGGGTAGTCCGCGCCGTCGGCCGCCATTCCGAAGCCGAGGGTGTACGAGGCCCAGCAGCTGGTCACCTTGTCGAAGCCGGTGCCGCCGTCAGTGGACCTGTACAGCCCGTTCCACTTCAGGCTCAGCCACAGGTCGCCGCTGCGTCCCGGTGCCGCGGCCAGCCTGAACTGGTCGTCCCCGGAGGGCAGTCCGCCGGCGCGGGCGCCGAAGGAGCCGCCGCTGTCCGTGCTCGCGTACAGGGTTCCCGTGTCCGTGTCGTACGCGTAGAACGCGGTCGGGTCCACCGGGTCGGCGACCGGTGTGGCGCCCTTCGGGAAGGAGGGGACCTCGGCCCAGGTGGCGCCGCCGTCCGTCGAGCGGTGCGCCGCGTACTTGGTGCCGTCCCAGTGGACGAAGGACCACAGCAGGACGCTGCCGTCGGCGTTGACGGCGATCGGCCCCGGCGCGTCCTTGCCGAGGGCGGGCTGCGCCGGGAAGGGCGTCCAGGTCCGCCCTCCGTCGTGGGAGTGGGCGCCGTTCCCGTTGTCGCCCCAGCCCGTGCGGACGACGTACGACGGCTCGGCCGCGGCCTGCGCGAGTCCCGTCGCCGTGCCGGACACGGGGTTCGTGGCCATGCCGCGCGAGGGGGACGCCGTGAGCCGCTCGTGGTGGAGGACCCCGATGTCCCCTACTCCGCTGATCAGATGCGCCGCGCCGGACGGGGGCGAGATCAGCCGGCGTACGGCCGACTCCTCCAGGCCCCGGATCTGCGGCGCCCAGTGCCTGAGGTCGCGGGTGGCGTAGAGGGTCGCTCCGGTGCCGTACACCACGTGCCCGGAGTCGTACGGGTCGACGGCCACCGCCTGGATCCACCAGCCGAACTTGGGCCGGTCACCGCCCCACTTGAGGTAGGGGGTCTCGGACACGTCGAGGACGGCCGTGTCCTTCAGGGAGGTCCAGGTACGGCCGCCGTCGGTGGTCCGGAACACGGTGTCGCCGTCCGCCCAGCGGTTGTTGGTGGACACGACGACCGTGCCCGCCCTGCGGACGTCGGCCGCGACCCCGCCGTAGGCGAAGGTGTCCGCCGAGCCGTCGGCCGTGGTGCCGCCCGGCCGGACCGGGGTCACCTCGGTCCATGCTCCGGTGGCGGTGCGCAGCTTGTGCACGCTGCCGTCGGTCTGGCCGTTGGGGCCGGGCGCGTCGCCGTACGTGACGTACAGCTCCCGTGTGTGCGGGTCGTACGCGGCGCGGAGCGGGATCCTGGCGGAGCTGCCCGCGGGCTGCCCGGGGACGGCCTCCCAGCGGGTGCCGTCGGCCGTGCGGTAGAGGTTCGGCGTGCCCGGGGTGCCGTCGCCGTCGCCCCAGCCGGCGTAGACGGTGCGCCCGGCCGCGGCGAGGAACGTGACGCCCTGTCCGGTGGGGTTCGCCTTCGCCGGGAAACCGGTCGCGGCGGACCAGGTGGCCCCCCGGTCGGTGGACCTGAGCAGCCCGTCGTGCCGGGTGCCCAGCCACAGGACGGCACTGTCGCGGGGGTCGACGAGCAGGCGTTCCCCCGTGCCGCGCCCGTCCTCGTTGGCGCCGAGTTTCACGGACAGGTCGGTGCGCGCCCAGGTGGCGCCGCGGTCCTCGGAGCGCAGGACGGCGCCGTTGCCCGCCCAGGACTGCGCGTAGGTGCCGACGGCGAGGTACAGGCGGTCCGGGTGGGCGGGGTCGACGGCCAGTGCCTCCACACCGAGCAGGTTCCAGTCGTCCCAGCCGAGGTGGTCGGTCAGCGCCGTCCAGCGGGCCGCCCGGTCGTCCCAGCGGTAGGCGCCGCCGATGTCGGTGCGGGCGTAGGCGAGACCGCGTACGGCGGGGTGGAAGAGGACACCGGTGACGAAGCCGGTGCCGCCGACGACGGCGTTGCGCCAGCGGTACGGCGCCGGGTCCGCGTCGGCTCCGTTCGTCGGGCCGGCCGGTGCCGCCGTGGCACCGCCGGGGGTGACGGCGAGCACGGCCGCGGCGGCGCTTCCGGCAAGCACGGCTCTTCTGCCCGGTCGGGGCGTGCGCATGACATACCTCGTTCGTGGAGAGGACAGGGTCGACGGAGCGAGGCCGCACGGGCCGGGGGCGGCACGAGCAGCACCGGTCAGGGGCGCGGGGAACTGCGCGACCAGCCACGACGCACCCGCCCCGGAAGGACGACCGGACCACCCACGGCCGACGCACCGAACCGGCCGGAGCGACGAGCAGAACGGGCGGACCGGACCGGACGGAACAACGAGCCGAAGCAGAGCGGGCGAACCCGACCGGACGGGCCGGAGCGGCGAACCGAAGCAGAGCGGGCGAACCGGACCGGACGGGCCGGAGCGGCGAACCGAAGGAGAGCGGGCGGACCCCAGGTCAGCCCTTCACCGCCCCGGTGAGCATCCCCTTCTTGAAGTGCCGCTGGACGAAGGGCGAGAGAACGGCGACGGGCAGCAGCGCCAGCACCATGACGGCCATCTGGATGGCGAGCGGCGACAGTTGCCCGGTGTTCACCTGGGTCGCGAGACCGACCGGACGCTCCTGCTTCTGCACCAGCTGGATCATGACGTTCTGCAACGGCATCATGTCCTGGTCGGTGAGGTAGATGGAGGCGTTGAACCAGGCACTCCAGTACCCGACCGCGTAGAAGAGGGAGATCACCGCGAGCACGGCCCGCGACAGCGGCATCACGATCTTCCAGAGAATGCGCCATTCGCCCGCGCCGTCGATGCGTGCGCTGTCGACCAGTTCCGGCGAGATGCCCATGAAGAACGCGCGCAGCACCAGGATGTTGAAGACGCTGACCGCGCTCGGAAGGATCAGCGCGAGATAGGTGTCGGTGAGGCCGAGCGCCTGCACCAGCAGATAGGTCGGGATGAGTCCCGCGCCGAAGAACATGGTGGCGAGCAGCAGCATCAGCAGCCAGCGGTGGCCGAGCGAGCCGGTGCGCGAGAGTCCGTACGCGCACAGGACCGAGACGGCCATGCTGAAGAGGGTGCCGACCAGCGTCACCCCGAGGCTGACCAGGGCGGCGCGTTGCACCTGGCCGCCGCCGAGCAGCTCCTGGTAGGCGATGAAGGTGACGCCCTTGGGGATCACCACCAGGCCCCCGGCGGCGTCGATGGTCTTCTTCGACTGCAGGCTCGTGACGATCACGATCCACAGCGGGAAGAGGATCGCGAGGGCGGCGAGCGTGAGCGCGAACCCCTTGCCCGCGATCCCGGCCGTGCTCGGCTCCTCCTCCCAGGGCGGCCGGGGCGGCGCCGCCCACCGGCCCGGCGGGCGGGCCGGTCCGACGGCGGACTTGTCGATGACGGCGGTCATTTCTTGTACACCCCCTGCTCACCCATGAGATGGGCGACCTTGTTGGCGGTCAGGACGAGTCCGAGGCCCACGACGCCCTTGACGAGGCCTGCGGCAGCGGCGTATCCGAAGTCCTGGTTGCGGATGCCGTTCCACCACACGTAGGTGTCGAGGACCTCGGCGGCCCCGGGGCCCACGGAGTCGCGCTGGAGCAGCAGTTGCTCGAACCCGACCGTCAGCGCGTCGCCGACGCGGAGCACCAGCAGCAGGGCGATCACCGGGCGCAGGGCGGGCAGCGTGACGTGCCACATCCGCCGCCGGCGTCCGGCGCCGTCCATCGCGGCGGCCTCGTACAGGTCGTTCGACACGGACGAGAGGGCGGCGAGGAAGACGATGATGCCCCAGCCCGCGTCCTTCCAGACGCCCTCCGCCGTCACCAGGAACTTGAAGATCCCCGGGTCGGTCATCAGGTCGATGCCCTTGTGCCCGTGCTGGCGCAGGGTCTGCGCGATGATGCCCGCGCCGCCGAAGATCTGCTGGAAGACGGTGACGACGAGGACCCACGAGAAGAAGTGCGGGAGGTACATGATCGCCTGGGCGACCGCCCGGACCCGGGGCCTGACCACGCTGTTGATGAGCAGCGCGAGCAGGATCGGGATCGGGAAGTAGAGCACCAGCTGGAGGAAGAACAGCACGAAGGTGTTCTGCACCGCGTGCCAGAAGGCCGAGTCCTCGAAGATCCGCTGGAAGTTGTCGAAGCCGACCCAGGGGCTCTGGAACATGGCGACGAAGCCGTTGTCGCTCAGGTACGGGTCGTAGTCCTGGAAGGCGACGACGTTGCCGAGCACCGGTATGTAGGTGAAGACGAGGATCAGCGCGACCGCCGGCAGCGTCATCAGGATCAGGGTGCGGTCGCGTCTGAAGCGCAGCCGCAGATCCAGCCGACCGGTGCGCCGGCCCGCCCGCCTCGCCGCGCGTCTCGCGGCCGCCTTCCCGGCGCTGCCGCCGGGCGGGTTCCCGCCCGGCGTCCGCCCGTCCGTCTTCGCCTCGGCCCTGCTCCGGGGCACCGTGCTGTGGGACACGGCCTCCTCCTTGCCTCAGCCCTGGCTCACTTGGCCGCGGAGCCGTTGTCGTCGAGCAGCTTCTTGTACCAGGCGCGCAGGCCGTCGCCGCCCTTCTGCTTCCAGTCGGAGACCGCCTGCTGCATGTCGGCGATCTTCTTGCGGCCACGCACGATGTCGTCCTCGAGCTGCTCGAAGTCGTTGGCGAGGTTGGTCCACCGGTTGGGCTCGGTGACGGTCAGGCCGTAGAAGGACGACTTCTTGGTGAAGGCGCCCATGCGCTGCTGCCACTCGACCTGGAGCCTGGCGATCTCGGGCAGGTCGGGGTGGGCGAGGTAGGCGGCCGGGTCGCCGGTGTAGTCGTAGGCGCCGTTGACCTCGTTGGTGCCCTGCGTGGTCTTGGTGGGCAGGCCCTTCTTGAGCTCGAAGTCGGCGCCCTCGACCCCGTAGTCGGTGAGCATGCGCTCCTTGGTGCCGAACGGGGCGGCACAGAAGTTGGCCAGCGCGAGGAAGTCCTTGATCTGCTGTTCGGACGCCTTCTTGTTGACGAAGGTGAAGATGTTGGCGGGCTGGACGGCCCACAGGGTGGGGTCGCCGCCGTCGTGGCCGAAGATGTCGAACGCGGCCATCTCGAAGTCGGCGTTCTGGGTGCGCTGTTCGGCGGTCTTGCCGTACCAGTAGGACAGGTCGCCGTTGAAGACGAGCACCTGTCCGGCGCCGAACCGGTTGGACGCGTCGCCCTTGACGGCCTTGGCGTCGGGGTGGACCACGCCGGCCGCGTAGAGCTTGCGGGTCCACTCCAGGGCTTCGAGGTACTCGTCGGTCTCGATGCGGTTGATCAGCTTGCCGCCGTCGAGGTTCCACCACAGCGCCTTGTCACTGCCGGACAGCACCCCGAACATGTTGAAGGCGGTCCACTTCAGGTCGTCGCAGGCCCACACCTTCGCCTTGGCGCTCGTCGCGTCCTTGGCCCAGGACAGGAACTCGTCCGCGGTCTTGGGGAGTTGGTACCCCTTCTTGGCGAAGAGGTCCTTGCGGTAGAAGGGCGCGATGTTGTTGACGTACGAGGCGGGCATCGGGATCGCGCGGAGCTTCCCGCCGAAGATGGCGCGCTGCCAGGCGTCGGTGGGGACGGCCGCGAGGTTCGGGTAGTCCTTGACCTTGTCGCCCGACAGGTACGGGCCGAGGTCGGCGAACTTGGCGTTGACGGCGCTGGGGATCTTGCCCATCAGGTTCCAGCCCGGGACGACCACCACGTCCGGGATGTCGCTGGAGGCGAGGACCGCGCCCAGCTTCTCGTCGTAGGTGTTGCCATCCTGGTTCTGCCAGGTCACGTCGACGCCGACGGCCGCGTTCATGGCCTTGTAGTAGGCGTTGCCGTTGGACGGCGGGGTGCCCCACAGGGGTGCCATGACCTTCAGCCTGCCGCCGCTGCCGAGCTTCTTCGGCACCGACGACTTCAGCCCGTCCAGGGCGATCGCCTGGGTGAACCCCGCCGCCGAACCGTTCTTCGCCGGAATGTCGGGCGTCACGACGCTCGTCGCCACGAAGGCCGGAAGGATCTTCTGGGCGTCCTTGCCGGAGGTCGTGCCCTCCTTGTTGCCGTCCTGCCCGCCGCAGGCGGTGAGCAGCGGCATGCCGCCGGCCACGGCGGCCGCGGCGACCGCCGTGGAGGCGAGGAAGGTTCTCCGGCTGGGAGCGGAGGTGGCGGAGTTCGGCGTCATTGCGTCAACCCTTCGTGGCGCACAGCAGGACACCCGGCGGTGGAGCCGTCGGCTGCGGTGTCTTCAGTGGAACTGGCTGAGCTGAAGCGGTCCTCGGAGATGCGGACTCCTGAGCGGCAGGCCCGCCAGTCGAAGCGCTTCGATGTTGCTGCGAGGTTAAGTGAACACCTGGGGGCGCACAAGAGTCGTTTCCAAGATTCCTCGGAGGTGTGGACCAATCTGCGCCCGCCTTCTGGCACTTGACATCACGACGAGGAAACGGAGTTGTTGCACCGGGGTGTCTTGACACCTGCCCCTCGGTCGAATCAGCATCGAAGCGCTTCGAAAGCCTCTCGTCGCCCCGTCGCAAAGGGATCACCAAGTGACCGCACAGACGCCTCCTACGCCGCCTTTCCGCGATCCGCGACTGCCGTTCGCGAAGCGCATCGACGACCTGCTGGCGCGGCTCACCCTCGACGAACGCATCGCGTTCCTGCACCAGTTCACGCCCGCCGTGGAACGGCTCGGCATCGCCGCCTTCCGGACCGGGCAGGAGGCCCTGCACGGGGTCGCCTGGATGGGCCCCGCGACCGTGTTCCCGCAGGCCGTGGGGCTCGGCGCGACCTGGAACGACGACCTCGTGCGCCGGGTCGGCGAAGCGGTCTCGACGGAGGCGCGCGCCATGCGCGCCCGCGACGACCGCGTCGGCCTCAACGTCTGGTCCCCCACCGTCAATCTGCTGCGCCACCCGCTGTGGGGCCGCAACGAGGAGGGCTACTCGGAGGACCCGCGGCTCACCTCCGCCATCGCCACGGCGTACACGCGGGGCCTGCGCGGCGACCACCCGCTCTACTGGCGCACGGCGCCCGTCCTCAAGCACTGGCTCGCGCACAACAACGAGACGCGACGCGACACCACGTCGTCCTCGGTGCGCCCGCGCGTGCTGCACGAGTACGACCTGCCCGCCTTCCGCGCGACCGTCGAGGCGGGCGCGGTGGCCGGGGTGATGCCGGCGTACAACCTGGTCAACGGCCGCCCCAACCACGTCTCGCCGTACCTGCGCGAGCAGTTGCGCACCTGGACCGACCAGGAGCTGCTGGTCTGCTCGGACGCCGGCGCCCCCTCCAACCTGGTGGACACCGAGCACTACTTCGACACCCACGAGGAGGCGACCGCCGCCGCCGTCCTGGCCGGCGTCGACAGCTTCACGGACCACGGCACGGACAGCTCGCAGATCGTCGGCCGTGTCCAGGGCGCCCTCGTCCAGGGCCTGTTGAGCGAAGCCGACATCGACACCGCGGTCCGCCGCCAGCTGGACGTCCGCTTCCGGCTCGGCGAGTTCGACCCCGGGTCGGACCCGTACGCCGGCACCGACGACTTCGACACCCCGGCCCACCGGGCGCTCGCCCAGGAGGCCGCCGAACAGGCGATCGTCCTGCTGAAGAACGACGGACTGCTGCCGCTCGGCCCGGACGTCCGCGTCGCCGTCGTCGGGCTCCTCGCCGACGAGTGCAAGCTCGACTGGTACAGCGGCACGCTCATCCACCGCTCGACGCCGCTGGAGGGGCTGTACGAGCGATTCGGCGCCGACCGGGTGGACTTCGCCGAAGGCGTGGACCGGGTCCGCCTGCGGACCACGCAGGGCACGCACCTGTCGGTGCCCGCCGCCGACGGTGCCGCGGACGAGGTGAGCGGCGCCGCGGGCGCCCTGGACCCCGCCCTGCTGTCCGGCCGCACCGACCTGCCGCCGCTCACCGCCGACGGCCCCGGCACCGAGTTCGCGCTGATCGACTGGGGCGAGGGCGTGCTGACCCTGCGCGCCCCGGACGGCCGCTACCTGTCGGTCGCCGAGGACGGCTTCGTGCGCGCCTCCGCCGACCGGCCCGGAGGCTGGGTCGTCCAGGAGACCTTCCGCCTGGAACCCTCTCAGTCCCACGAGAACGGCCACCTCCTGAAGCACCTGGGGACGGGCAGGTACGTCACGGTCGCCGCCGACGGCGTGAAGGTTGCCGCGGAGAACCCGGCGGTCCTCTTCCTCGACTTCACCGAGCGGGGCACGGACGCCGTGGCGCGCGCGGCGGCCTCCGCGGACGTCGTCCTCGTCGTCGCGGGCAACGACCCGCACATCAACGGCCGCGAGACGGAGGACCGCACGACCCTGCGGCTGCCCGCGCACCAGGAGCGGCTGCTGCGCGCCGCCCGCGCCGCCAACCCGGCGACGGCCCTCGTCCTGGTGTCGGCGTACCCGTACGCGGTCGACGTCGCCGGGCTGCCGGCCGTCCTGTGGAGCGCGCACGGCGGACAGGCCGCGGGCACGGCCCTGGCCCGCACCCTCGCCGGGGACGTCTCGCCCGCGGGCCGTCTCCCGCAGACCTGGTACGCCTTCGACGACGACCTGCCCGACCTCCTCGACTACGACGTGATCGGCGGCCGCCAGACCTACCTGTACTTCGAGGGCACGCCGCTGTTCCCCTTCGGACACGGCCTGTCGTACGCGTCGTTCGCCTACGCGGACCTCAGGGTCCGCAGGCAGCCGGGCGGGCTGACGGTCTCGTTCAGCGTCACCAACACCGGCGGGACCACCGCCGACGAGGTGGCCCAGCTCTACGTGCGCGCCGTCGCCCCGTCCGTGCCGCGGCCCCGGCGCGAGCTGGCGGCGCACCGCCGCCTCCGCCTCGCACCCGGCGCCTCGGCGGAGCTCTCCTTCGAAGTCCCACACTCCGCCTTCGAGTTCTGGGACGTGGCGCTGAGCCGGCCGCGCCTGGAACCGGGCGGTTACGAGCTGCTCGCCGGTGCGTCCAGCGAGGATGTCCGGCTCCGTACGACGGTCGAGTTCGACGGTGAGCCGGCCGCGCCCCGCCCCGTCCTGGAACACGGCCTGAACGCGGGCGACTTCGACGAGCAGCGGGGGGCGATCCTGGTCGACCGTACGCGGACGGCGGGGGACGCGGTTTCACCGGTGGACGGCGAAACGGCCGAACTCGTCTTCACCGCGTGCGACTTCGGGACCGGGGTCACGGACGTCTCCGTCGAGGCGGCGGGCGAGGGCGTCGTGGAACTGTCGCTGGACGGCGGCCGGTCGTACGTCGCGCTGACCGTCGCCGCGACGAAGGGGCGGTACGACTACGCGAGGCTCGGCGCCGCCGTCACCGCCGACGGCGTGCGCGACGTCCACCTCAGGCTGCGCGGGCCGCTGCGGCTCGCGCACGTCGGCTTCTCCGGTTGAGGGTCCGCGGAAGCCGACGGAGGGCCCGGCACCGGGACACGGGTGCCGGGCCCTTTTCGGGAGGGGCGGGTCCGGCGTGGGCGAGGCATCGGGACCGGCCCCTTTCCGCGTACGGGGCGGGGCGCGTCCGGCGCAAGCGAGACACCGGGAGGGTGCACTGTCCGCATGCGGCACGGGGTGCGGTACGCGGAAGCACCGGTACCTCCGCGTACGGTGCGGAGTGCGGCACGCGGAAGCACCGGTGCCGGGCCTTCGGGCTACGGGCCTCACGCACCCGGCCGTCGTCGGCCGGGGCACCCAGGGCGCCGGCTCGGCCCGCGGCGGGGCAGGGGCCGGGCTCGCCTCAGGAGGCCTCCACCGCCGCCTTGATGCGCCGGCCGAAGGCGTCCGCGTCCTTGCGCGCCGCGCTCAGCGCGAACCCGACCAGGAGCTTGCCGATGCCATGGCCTTCGAGGACGTTGAAGATCCTGACGCGGGTCGTGCCCTCACCGGTGGACTCCAGGTCGTAGCCGCCCTCGTCGGCCGTCACGACGTTCTTCGAGATCTCCGCCCAGCGGATCCGGCGGGGCGCCTCGAACTCGGTGATCCGGAACTGCCGGCCCGTCTTCATGCCGGCGTCCTTGACCGTGCTGGTGAAGACCGTGCCCACCTGCGTGGGGCCGTCCGGAGTCTTCGTGATCTCCTGCACCCGGGGGCTGAACTTCGGATCGTTCGTGCCCGCGGCGAGAAACGCGAAGACCTCGTCGATGGGGCGGTCGACCTCGGTTGTCGCCTCGAACTGACCGGCCACGGTTCCTCCTGTGATGCGATCGCTTGATCTCCGTCCGAGGGCACGCGTCCGTGCCAGGCGCCTTCAGCCTACGAGCCGGACCCCGCCGCCGCGCCTTGTTGCCGATTTGCCCGGGCACCGGCCGGGGCCGGCCGTCGCCAGGTCACGACGTGCGGGCATACGCCGACGGCCGGAGCCCCCGCACAGCGGGCTCCGGCCGTCGGCTCGGGACGTGTGGGTCAGAGGGCGAGGCCCGTCAGCACCATCACGCGCTCGTAGGTGTAGTCGTCCATCGCGAAGCGCACGCCCTCGCGGCCCACGCCGGACTGCTTCACACCGCCGTACGGCATCTGGTCGGCACGGTAGGACGGCACGTCGCCGACGATGACGCCGCCCACCTCCAGCGCACGGTGGGCGCGGAAGGCCGTCTGCAGGTCGTGGGTGAACACACCCGCCTGGAGGCCGTACTTGGAGTCGTTGACCGCGGCGAAGGCAGCGGCCTCGCCGTCCACCTTGCGCACGGTGAGGACGGGACCGAAGACCTCCTCGCAGGAGATCGTGCTGTCCGCCGGGACGTCGGCGAGCACGGTCGGCGCGTAGGAGGCACCGTCCCGCTTGCCGCCGGTGAGCACACGGGCGCCGGCCGCGGCGGCCTCGTCCACCCACGCCTCGACGCGCTTGGCCGCGTCCTCGCTGACCAGCGGGCCGACGTCGGTCTTGTCGTCGGAGGGGTCACCGGTGACCTGGGCCTCGACGGCGGCGACGATGCGGGGCAGGAGCCGGTCGTAGACCGACGCGTCGGCGATCACGCGCTGCACGGAGATGCAGGACTGGCCGCCCTGGTAGTTCGAGAAGGTCGCGATGCGGGTCGCGGCCCAGTCGAGGTCCTCGTCGCTGGCGAAGTCGGCCAGGACGACGGCCGCGCCGTTGCCGCCGAGCTCCAGGGTGCAGTGCTTGCGCGGCACCGAGTCCATGATCGCGTAACCGACCTTCTCGGAGCCGGTGAACGAGATGACGGGCAGGCGCTCGTCCTGGACCAGAGCGGGCATCCGCTCGTTCGACACCGGCAGGATGCTCCACGAACCGGCCGGGAGCTCCGTCTCGGCGAGCAGGTCACCGATGATCAGGCCGGACAGCGGGGTCGCGGGCGCCGGCTTCAGGATGATCGGCGCGCCGGCGGCGATGGCCGGGGCGATCTTGTGGGCGCACAGGTTCAGCGGGAAGTTGAACGGCGCGATGCCGAGGACGACGCCCTTGGGGAAGCGACGGGTGAGGGCGAGGCGCCCCTGGCCACCGAGGTCGGTGTCGAGGCGCTGGGCCTCGCCGCCGTTGAAGCGACGGGCCTCCTCGGCCGCGAACCGGAACACCGACACCGCACGGCCGACCTCGCCGCGCGCCCACTTGATCGGCTTGCCGTTCTCGGCGGAGATGAGCTGCGCGATCTCCTCGGTGCGCTCGACCAGGCGCTTGCTGACGTGGTCGAGGGCGGCGGCGCGCACGTGGGCCGGGGTGGCGGCGAACTCGTCCCGCACGGCGTACGCGGCGGCCACGGCCTCCTCGACCTGCGCCTCGGTCGGCACGCTGACCTGGCCGACGATCCGGCCGTCCCACGGCGAGGTGACGTCGAACGTGGTCTCACCGGTGGCCTGGCGGCCGGCGAGCCAGAAGGCGTGGGTGGAAGTCATTGTCGAGTCCCGGCCCTTCCGTGTTGGGGGGTGTCGCTGGATGGTCCTGCGCTTTCACGATCCACGGTAGGGCCGGGGCGCGGGACGGTCGCTTGTCCGAGTCGTAGCAGTCAGCGGGTGGGATGCTCCGCTTTGGCACGGTGGGTGGCTTGTGCCTGTCGCCAAGGGCTCCGCCCCCGGGCCCTCGGATCGGCCTGGACGGCCTCGTCCTCTCGCACCGTACGGGCTACGGCCGCTCCGCCGCCGGACGGGCCGGAGCCAGCCGCTCGCCGGGCGGGCCGGAGCCAGCCGCTCGCCGGGCGGGCCGGAGCCAGGCGCTCGCCGGGCGGGCTGGAGCCAGGCGCTCGCCGGGCGGGCTGGAGCTCGCCTCGGGCGGTGCGTGCCCGGCGCAGCCCCCGGCCTCGGATCGGCCTGGACGGCCTCGTCCTCAAGCGCCGGACGGGCTACAACCTCCCCGCCCCCGGACGAGCCGAAGCGAACCGGTCACCAGACGGGCTGGAGCTCACCACCGGCAGTACGTGCACGGCGCAGCCCCCGACCCCGGATCGGCCTGGACGGCCTCGTCCTCAAGCGCCGGACGGGCTACAACCTCCCCGCCCCCGGACGAGCCGAAGCGAACCGTTCGCCGGACGAGCCGAAGCGAACCGCACGCCGGACGGGCCACAACCTCGCTGCCGCCAGGCGGACCGGAGCCGCGCGCTCGCCGGACGAGCCGAAGCGAACCGGTCACCAGACGGGCTGGAGCTCACCACCGGCAGTACGTGCACGGCGCAGCCCCCGGCCCCGGATCGGCCTGGACGGCCTCGTCCTCAAGCGCCGGACGGGCTACAACCTCCCCGCCCCCGGACGAGCCGAAGCGAACCGCACGCCGGACGGGCCACAACCTCGCTGCCGCCAGGCGGACCGGAGCCGCGCGCTCGCCGGGCGGACCGGAGCCGCGCGCTCGCCGGACGGGTCGGAGCCAGCCGCTCGCCGGATGGGGCGGAGAAGGGCTACTCCCCCGGGGCCGACGTCGCCTTCAGGGCGAGCCAGAGTTCCATGCGGACGTCGGGGTCGTCCAGGGAGCGGCCGAGGATCTCCTCGACGCGGCGCATGCGGTAGCGGAGGGTGTGGCGGTGCACTCCGAGGTCGGCGGCCGCGGCGTCCCACTGACCGTGGCGGGACAGCCAGGCCCGGAGTGAGGCCACCAGGTCGCCCCGCCCGGTCGCGTCGTGCTCGTGCAGCGCGCGCAGCAGGCCGTCCGCGAAGGCCCGCACCGCGTCGTCCGCGAGCAGCGGCAGGACCGATCCGGCCGCCAGCTCCTCGTGCTCGACGAGGAACCGTCCGCGTCGCCGCGCCACCGACAGGGCCTGCTCGGCCTGCTTGTAGGCGGCCGCCGCGGCGATCGGGCCGGCGGGCGCCGACAGCCCGACCACCAGTTCGTCCTCGTCCCCGGCGGGCTGTTCCCGCACGGCGGCGCGCGAGGCCTCCAGCGCGGCGGCGTACTCCCCGCACGCGGCGACCGCGGCGCCCCCGTCCACGGCGAGCACGACGAGCCGTTCGCCGTCGGGCACGACGAGCACGGACTCCCCGGAGCGCGCGGCGGCGGACTCGACGACCTCGGCGAGCCCGCCGAGCGGGTCGCCGTTGGTGTCGGGCACGGTCACGGCGGTCTGCGCGGGCGCCGCCGCGCCCACGCGCGCGTGCCCGTCGGCGTGCGCCCGCGCGGCCGACGCGGACGCCGATTCGGCGAGGATCAGCCGGAACGGGGCGTCCAGCAGCTCCCCGTACAGGTCCCCGGCGACGGCACGGGCGTGGTCGGGCTCCCCGGCGAGCAGCATGCGCAGCACGGCGGCGCCGATCCGCTGTTCGGCCGCGTGCAGCGACCGCGACCGCTCCGTGGTGAGCGTGAGCAGGGCGATCGCCGAGTGCACGGCGTAGCGCTCCGCCGTGCCGAGGGCGGCCGCGGTGCCCACGGCGAGCGCGGCGCGCGGCCGTCGCCCGGTGCCGAGGGAGTGGAGTTCGACCCGGTCGTCGCCGCCGACGACGGAGCTGGCCGGTGCGGGCCGCTCCCGCAGCCGCTCCACGTCCGGGGTGATCCGCGCGGCCCGGCGGCCCGCCCACTCGGGTGCGGTGGCGACGACGGCCCCGGAGGCGTCGTAGAGCGCCGCCCATCCGTCGACCTGTCCGGCGAGCGCGGCGAGGAGCCCCTCGGGGCCGTCGTTCAGGGCCTGCTTGGTGAGCTCGCGCTGCGCCGCGAACCCGGCGGTGACGGCCCGGTACTGGTCGGCGGCGATCGCGGCGGAGACGGCCTTGCTGATGGCGAGGAAGGGCGTGCGCCGCGGCACTTCGAGGAGCGGCAGCCCCTGCTCCTCGGCGGCGTCGACGAGTGCCTTCGGGATCTCCTCGTAGTTGACGCCGACGGCGAAGCCGAGTCCGACGACCCCCGCCCCCGCCAGACGCTTCACATAGCGCCGCATGGCCTCCGGGTCCTCCGCGTCCAGCTTGAGCGCGGTGATCAGGAGCAGTTCCCCGCCCTCCATGTACGGCACGGGGTCGGCGAGCTCGCTGACGTGCGCCCAGCGGACGGGCACGTCCAGGCGGTCCTCGCCCGCGCGCACGGTCAGCTTGAGCGCGGAGTGGTGGACGAGCGAGGCGAGCGTGGGGGGCATGGGGCCTTCAGGTCTGTGTGATCTCTGTGATCTTTTGGCCGCGGCGTATGAACGACCTGTGTCGATTCTGCCTCACCGTACGGTCGCCGTGTGACCCGATGCCCCTTCGTCCTGCTCAGCCGCGCAGATCCACCAGGAGGGGCGGCGCGTGCTCCCCCTTCACATTGGTCAGCGACAGCACCGCGTGCCCCGGTGGCACCGCGTGGGCCAGTTCGGACGCGGACCAGCGCTCCCGCTCGACCTGGCGCACGGTGACGGCGCGGGCGGTGGGCGCGTGCCCCGTGATCACCCTGCGCACCATGTGCAGGGCCTTGCCCGCCGGGGTCTCGGCGATGATCTGGCGGTCGGTGACGTCACGGGCCTCGATCCACTCCTTGCCCCAGACCTCGGCGAAGTCCTGCCCGTCCCAAGGGGTGAGCCCCGACAGCGCCATGCGGCAGCCGATGGCACCGAGCAGGGGGCCGCGCAGCGGCCGGGCGACGTCGTCCAGGGTGCGGAGCGTCAGGACGGCCCCGGCGTTGCCGGACCGCAGCCGCTGGACGCCGCGTACGGCTTCCGGGGTCACGACGCCGGTGGCATCGTCGAGCACCAGGCAGGCGAACAGCGACCGGTCCTCCCGGATCGCCACGCTCGCCGTGAACTGGGCGAGCACCAGCCGCGCGAGGATCCGCGAGGCGTCGGCGTGGCCGCGCGCGGGCAGGTCGATCCGCACCCGTACGGGGTGGTCGAGGGCGCGCAGCGAGAAGGGCCGCGACTGCCCGGAGGTGTCGAAGAACCCGGCGAAGGCGGGCCGGTCGAGCAGGGCGACCCGGTCGGCGAGGACGACCCCCACGTCGCCGGGGTGTCCGAGCTGCCGCTCCCGTGCGTCCAGCTCCCGCAGCAGCGACTCCTGTCCGGTGTCCTGGAGCCCCTTGCGCAGGGCGGCGAGGGGGCCCGGGGTGCCGTCGAGGAGCTGGCGCAGTTCCGGCACGGACGGGAAGCGGCCGTGGACGGCCTGGAAGGGCCCGAGCAGCTGGGCGAGCACGGTGGTCGACCGGCGGCTGTCGCTCCCCGGGTGCGGGTCGGCGAGGTCGCCGACGAGTGCCTCGGCGAGGACGGCGGCGGCCTCGTCGGGGTCGGTGGTGCCGCCGTACAGGTCGAGGTCGTACACGGACTCGGGTTTCCCGATCCGTACGACGACGTCGTAGGCATCGGCGGGTCCGAGCCCGGCGCCCGCGGCGCCCACGACGACGACCGCCGCCCGCCCGGCGAGCGCGTGCAGGCACAGCGACTCGGCGAGCGGCCAGACGACGTCACCGGTCTTGCCGGACCCGGCGGGCCCGACGGCGAGGAGTGAGGTGCCGAGCAGCTCGGGGCCGAGGCCGAGTCCGGTGCCCCGGTAGGCGTACGGGTTGCGCGGGTCGTCGGCGGTCGTGCCGAGCCGCACCTGTCCGGTGACGAGGTCGTGCCGGGCGAGCCGTCCGGGCAGGTCACGCTCCCCGGAGGGGTGCAGGCAGGCGGCGGCGCCGTCCTTGAGGACCGCACCGGTGAAGGTGGCGAGGCTGTGCCGTCCGCTGCGTACGCCCTGCCAGGCCCGGGCGATCCGGGCATGGTCGACGTCGCGCATCAGCCCGGCGCCGGCCTCGGTGGCGAGCCGGTCGGCGGCCTCGCCGGCCCCGGCCGCGCGCAGCTGGTTCCACTGGGCGGGGTCCTCCTCGGGGGCCGGCGGGCGCTCGCTCACGGGTGCGGCGCGCTGCCAGGCCGGCAGTCCGTAGCGCCGCCACACCTCACCCCATCGGCCCAGGCGTCCCACGGCGATCATGATGACGAGGGCGATCAGCGTGTAGTAGCCGTACCAGAGGAAGGCGTTGCCGACGCGGTCGTCGCTGTGCCGCCAGGAGTCGGGGGTGAACAGTTCCAGCGGCAGCACCCACCAGCCGCCCAGGTAGCCGTTCCACAGCAGCGACCAGACCAGCCATCCGACCAGGAAGGCGATCACGGCGCCGCTCAGCAGCTGACGGGCCGGGATCTGCTCGGGTTCCTGCTCGGGCCGGGGACGGTGTCCGAAGCGCCAGACTCCCGGTGCGGCCTCCGGGCGCGGCGCCCGCAGCCAGGCCAGGAAGGCGGATCCGTCCGGCGGTGGCGGCATGCCGGGTGCCCGGGCGGGCCGGGGCGGCATCGCGGGCACCTCGGGCGGCCGTGCCGGACGCGGCACGGAATCGGCATGCGTGCCCCGCGCGTCCTGCGTCCCGTCGCTGTTCATCGCCCTTGCCCCCTGACCAGCCGTTCCGTCCACCATCAGCGAGTCAATCTAACGCCCCCGCAAGGGGAGTTCACCGCATACGCGGCCGGGCTCGCGGGGATGCACGGTTGCTCCGCTATGTCCACCGCGGACAAGCGTCCTCCCGGACAACGCCCACATGGAGCATGCCCAGTCCGCACCTACCGTCCTAGCCTGCGAGAAAAGAAGGCAAGCGTCCGAAACACCCCCACGCAAGATCATCAGGGAGCCCCTCATGACCGCACTTCCGCAGGAGCGCCGCGTCGTCACCGCCATCCCCGGCCCGAAGTCGCAGGAGCTTCAGGCCCGCCGTACCGCCGCGGTCGCGGCCGGTGTGGGCTCCGTGCTCCCCGTGTTCACCACGCGCGCGGGCGGCGGCATCATCGAGGACGTCGACGGCAACCGGCTGATCGACTTCGGCTCCGGCATCGCCGTGACCAGCGTCGGCGCCAGCGCGGAGGCCGTCGTACGCCGGGCCTCCGCCCAGCTCCAGGACTTCACCCACACCTGTTTCATGGTCACGCCGTACGAGGGCTACGTCGCCGTCGCCGAGGCGCTGGCCGAGCTGACCCCGGGTGACCACGCCAAGAAGAGCGCCCTGTTCAACTCGGGCGCCGAGGCCGTCGAGAACGCCGTCAAGATCGCCCGCGCGTACACCAAGCGCCAGGCCGTCGTCGTCTTCGACCACGGTTACCACGGCCGCACCAACCTCACGATGGCGCTGACCGCGAAGAACATGCCGTACAAGCACGGCTTCGGTCCCTTCGCGCCCGAGGTCTACCGCGTGCCGGTGGCGTACGGCTACCGCTGGCTGACCGGCCCGGAGAACGCCGGCGCCGAGGCGTCCGCCCAGGCCATCGACATGATCAACAAGCAGATCGGGGCCGAGAACGTCGCCGCGATCATCATCGAGCCGGTCCTCGGCGAGGGCGGCTTCATCGAGCCCGCCAAGGGCTTCCTCCCGGCCGTCAGCAAGTTCGCCAAGGACAACGGCATCGTCTTCGTCGCGGACGAGATCCAGTCCGGCTTCTGCCGCACCGGCCAGTGGTTCGCCTGCGAGGACGAGGGCATCGTCCCGGACCTGATCACCACCGCCAAGGGCATCGCGGGCGGCCTGCCGCTCGCCGCCGTCACCGGCCGCGCCGAGATCATGGACGCCGCGCACGCGGGCGGCCTCGGCGGCACCTACGGCGGCAACCCGGTGGCCTGCGCGGGTGCGCTCGGCGCGATCGAGACGATGAAGGAGCTCGACCTCAACGCCAAGGCGAAGGCGATCGAGGCGACGATGAAGGCGCGCCTGTCCGCCATGCAGGAGAAGTTCGACATCATCGGCGACATCCGCGGCCGTGGCGCCATGATCGCCATCGAGCTGGTCAAGGACCCGTCGACCAAGGAGCCGAACCCCGAGGCGACCGCCGCGCTGGCCAAGGCCTGCCACCAGGAGGGCCTGCTGGTCCTGACCTGTGGCACCTACGGCAACGTCCTCCGCTTCCTGCCCCCGCTGGTCATCGGCGAGGACCTCCTGAACGAGGGCCTCGACATCATCGAGCAGGCCTTCGCCCGCATCTGACGCCCCACCCGCCCCGGCACCGGAACACGGTCCACCGGCCCCGCCGGGATCCGGCCGGTTCCGGTGCCGGGGCACTCGGCGTGAGGGCGTGTGAAGAACGTGTGCGAGGTGCATGACGGGACGCGATTCCGTCTGTCGGAGCCGCACCCCCTGTCGTAGGTTCTACCCAGATGAGAGATACACCCCGCCCACAGGGGACTGTGGGTGACACCGGGTCGGGGCATCCCCAGCTTCCGCCTGGTCGTGCCCTCGCGCACACACCCGGGGCTTCCGGCTCCGGATCTCCTCACCGATCGGACAGTCGCCCGCCCCAAACCCCCCGGGGCGCGCGGCAATCCGATCAGGACGGCCGCCCCGGAACCACCCCCCCTGTTCCGGGGCGGCCGACCTTCCTCCTCGGACTTCCGGTTCTCCTCCTCGCGCTGATCACCTGGCAGGTGGCCGCCCATGGCGCGCTCGCCCGGGCGGACGAGCGCCTCAGCGGCCGGCTGGTCCGTCCGGGCCGCACGGCCGAGCTCCTCGCCGACCTCGGCAACATCGCCGTCGCCGTCCCGGTCCTGGCCGTCGTCCTCGTCGGTGTGGCCGGCCACGCCCGCCGTGCGGGCGCGGACCGCTGGTGGCTCGCACCCACCGCCGCGGCGGTGCTGATGGCGGCCGTACCGGCGCTGATCGTCCCGCTGAAGGAGCTCGTCGCCCGTCCGGGACCCCCGGTCATGGGTCCCGGCACGGGCTTCTTCCCCTCCGGCCACACGGCCACGGCCGCCATCGCCTACGGCGCCGCCACCCTGCTCCTCCTCCCTCGTCTGCGCACCCCGGGCGCCCGTGGCGCCCTGGTCGCCGTCTGTCTCGTCCTCAACGCCCTGGTCGCCTGCGGCCTGGTCCGCCGCGGCTATCACTGGCCGCTGGACGTGGTGGCGAGCTGGTGCCTGTGCACGGCGCTGCTGACGGGGCTGTGGATGTTCCTCAGCCGAAGTAGCGGTCGAAGTTCGTCGAGAACTCCCAGCTCCCGAACCGGTCCCAGTTGACCGACCAGGTCATCAGGCCGCGCAGCCCCGGCCAGGTGCCGTGGGTGGCGTACGAGCCGCAGTTCGTCTTCTTGGTGAGGCAGTCGAGGGCCTTGGTCACCTCCGCCGGGGCGACGTAGCCGTTGCCCGCGTTGGTGGAGGCGGGCATGCCGATGGCGATCTGGTCGGGGCGCAGCGGCGGGAAGACGTTGTTCGCGTCGCCCGCGACCGGGAAGCCGGTGAGGAGCATGTCGGTCATGGCGATGTGGAAGTCCGCGCCGCCCATGGAGTGGTACTGGTTGTCGAGGCCCATGATCGGGCCGGAGTTGTAGTCCTGGACGTGCAGCAGGGTCAGGTCGTCGCGCAGCGCGTGGATGACCGGGAGGTACGCGCCGGCGCGCGGGTCCTGGCCGCCCCACTTGCCCGTGCCGTAGTACTGGTAGCCGAGCTGCACGAAGAAGGTCTCGGGGGCCATGCTCAGGACGAATTTCGAGCCGTACTTGGCCTTCAGGGTCTTCAGCGCCGAGATGAGGTTGACGACCACCGGTGTGGTCGGGTGCTTGAAGTCGGTGTCGCTCGCGTCGAGGGAGAGCGAGTGGCCCTCGAAGTCGATGTCGAGGCCGTCCAGGCCGTAGGTGTCGATGATCTTCGAGACCGAGGAGACGAAGGTGTCGCGGGCGGCCGTGGTGGTGAGCTGGACCTGGCCGTTCTGACCGCCGATCGAGATCAGCACCTTCTTGCCCGCGGCCTGCTTCGCCTTGATCGCCGCCTTGAAGTCGGCGTCGCTCTCGACGGTGGGGCACTCGGTGGCCGGGCAGCGGTTGAAGCGGATGTCTCCGGAGGTGACGGAGGTCGGTTCGCCGAAGGCGAGATCGATGACGTCCCAGCTGTCGGGCACGTCGGCCATGCGGGTGTAGCCGGCGCCGTTGGCGAAGCTGGCGTGCAGGTAGCCGACGAGGGCGTGCGGGGGGAGGTCCGAGGAGCCGCCGCCGGAGCCCGCCGAGGTGGTGGCGGTGACCGTCGAGGACTTGGCGGACTCGCCGGCGTCGTTCGTCGCGGCGACCTGGAAGGAGTACGCGGTGGACGGCGTCAGTCCGCTCACGGTGGCCGAAGTGCCGCCGGCGGTCTGGACCTTGACGCCGTCGCGGTAGACGGCGTACCCGGTCGCGCCGGCCGCCGCGGACCAGGACAGGGCGACGGACGAGGAGGTGACGGTGCCGACGGTCAGGCCGGCGGGCGCGGCGGGCGGCTGCCCCGCGTCGACGCCGGGGCCGACCAGGGAGACGTCGTCGGCGTAGTAGGTGCCGGTGCCGTACCAGCCGTGCGTGTAGATCGTGACCTTGGTGGTGGACGGGCCGGTGCGGAAGGTCGTGGCCAGCTTCTGCCAGTCGGCGGCCGACTGGGTCCAGGTGGAGACGTCGGTGGTGCCGGTGCCGGTGGCGCCGAGGTAGACGTAACTGCCCCGGACGTAGCCGGAGAGGGTGTACTGCGCGTCGGGTTTGACGGTCACGGTCTGCGAGCACTGCGCGTAGTCGCTGCCGGCCGGGGTCGCCTTCAGCGCCGAACTGCCGCTCCTGACGGGTGAGGTGACGGTGCTGCCCGCCGTGCAGGTCCAGCCGTCCAGGCCCGACTCGAACCCGCCGTTGCGGGCGAGGTCGGCGTCGGCCGCACGGGCGGCCGACGAGAGTGCGGCAAGGCCGGGCACGGCCAGGGCGGTCGCCGTGCACACGGCGATGAGTCTGCGACGCGAGAACGGTCCGGCGCGTCCGGTGCGATCCACAACTGCCTCCGGGCATGGGGGAAATGGGAGGGTGGAGCGCGCCCAACTTGGTCCAGACCAATTCGGTTGTCAAGACCTCTGACAGGCGCCGGACCCGCCGGCGCGCCTCCAGGGGGTTTCGTTCGGATCAGGCCGGATCGGGCCGCGGCGTCCGGTGCGGTGCATCGCAAGGCGGAGGATCACCCGCGTACCGGGCGTACTCGGGTGGTCCGACAACGCGGCGAGGTGCCGTGCCGGGGGTCGCGGACCCGGGCTGATCCGAACGAAACCCCCTAGCGACCCTCGTTCCCGGCCGGCCCCGCCGCCGCCTCGTGCATGGCCAGTTCGAGCAGTGCCGGATCGGTGAGCGTGCCCGAGCCGTCCGGCGGGACCAGCCAGCGGACCCCGCCGGTCGACCGGCCCGGGTACGGCACCACGATCCACGTACCGCTGCCCGCCGTGCGCACCCCGGTGCCGAGCCACCGCGCCGCGGTGCCCGCGGGCACGAAGAACCCCATCCGGGCGTCACCGAAGTCGACGAGCACGGGCCCCGGCTGGTCGATCACCCGGGTGAGCACGTCGAGCGTCGGATAGCCGAGTTCGCCCGGCAGGATGAGCACGTCCCAGGCCCGGCCCGCGGGCAGCAGCGCGACCCCCATCGGATTGCGCTCCCACTCCCACCGGCAGGCCTCGGGGTCCGGTGCCACCGACGTCAGCCACTCGACCGCCGCCTTCACCCCTGTCATGACGGAACCTCCCTCTCTGCTGCGACGCCGGTCGCGTCACAGGGGAGAGGGAGGTTCGGGCCGGGCATTACGCGGGTTCCGGCTCCTCGTGGGCAGTGAACCGGGTCACACCGTGCGAGCAGGGCGTACGCCGATGGATCAGGAACGCGTCCACACGCCCCGCCGGTCGGCTCGCCCCGCCCGCCGGTCAGCTGTCGAAGCCGAGCCCCAGCCTGTCCATCGTCCGCAGCCACAGATTGCGCCGGCCGCCGTGCGCGTCCGCCCGCGCCAGCGACCACTTGGTCAGGGCGATCCCGGTCCAGGCGAAGGGCTCGGGCGGGAAGGGCAGCGGCTTCCTGCGGACCATGTCCAGTTCGGTGCGCTCCGTGCGCTCCCCCGCCAGCAGGTCGAGCATCACGTCCGCACCGAACCGCGTCGCCCCCACGCCGAGGCCCGTGTACCCAGCCGCGTATGCGACCTTGCCCTGGTGGGCGGTGCCGAAGAAGGCCGAGAAGCGCGAGCAGGTGTCGATGGCGCCGCCCCAGGCGTGCGTGAAGCGGACGCCCTCCAACTGCGGGAAGCAGGTGAAGAAGTGCTCCGCGAGCTTCGCGTACGTCTCCGGGCGGTCGTCGTACTCGGCGCGCACCCGGCCGCCGTACGGGTAGATCGCGTCGTAGCCGCCCCACAGGATCCGGTTGTCGGCCGACAGCCGGAAGTAGTGGAACTGGTTGGCCGAGTCGCCGAGGCCCTGGCGGTTCTTCCACCCGACGGACGCCAGCTGGTCCGCCGTCAGCGGCTCGGTCATCAGGGCGTAGTCGTAGACCGGGACGGTGTAGGAGCGGACGCGCTTGACCAGGTTCGGGAAGATGTTGGTGCCGAGGGCGACCCGGCGGGCGCGGACCGAGCCGTACGGGGTGCGGACGGCCATCCCCGCGCCGTACGCCTTCAGCTGGAGCGCGGGCGTGTGCTCGTACACCCGCACGCCGAGCCGGAGGCACGCCTCCTTCAGGCCCCAGGCCAGCTTGGCCGGGTGGAGCATGGCGACGCCCCGACGGTCGTACAGACCGGCCAGGAAGGTCGGTGAGTCGACCTGTTCCCGCACCGCGTCGGTGTCCAGGAACTCGACGCCGTCGGCGAGGCCGGCCCGCTCCAGTTTCTCGTGCCAGTCGCGCAGCTCGGACGCCTGGTGCGGCTCGGTGGCGACGTCGATCTCGCCGGTGCGCTCGAAGTCGCAGTCGAGGGAGTAGCGGGCGACCGTCGCCTCGATCTCGTCGAGGTTGCGGGCGCCCAGCTCCTCCAGTGTGCCGATCTCGTCCGGCCAGCGGGTGAGACCGTTGGCCAGGCCGTGCGTGAGGGAAGCGGCGCAGAAGCCGCCGTTGCGGCCGGAGGCGGCCCAGCCCACCTCACGGCCCTCGACGAGGACCACCTCGCGCCCGGGATCGCGCTCCTTGGCGAGCAGCGCGGTCCACAGTCCGCTGTAGCCGCCGCCGACGACGAGCAGATCACACGTCTCGGCGCCGGTGAGCGCGGGCTCGGGGTGGGGCTTGCCGGGGTCGTCCAGCCAGTACGAGACCGGCTGGACGTCGGAAAGAGACTTCGTCCACTGATTACCACGGGTCATGGCGCTAGGGGCCATGATTTCAACTCCCTACGAGCGTTATGCCTTTTGCTTGTTCCGGCGATTTCCTACGACCATGCCGGCCAGGACGAACAGTACGGCGACGAGGAACATGGCCGTACCGATGACATTGATCTGAACGGGTGTTCCGCGCTGCGCCGATCCCCACACGAACATGGGGAAGGTGACAGTCGAACCCGCGTTGAAATTGGTGATGATGAAGTCGTCGAAGGAGAGCGCGAAGGACAGCAGCGCGCCCGCCGCGATACCGGGTGCCGCGATGGGCAGGGTGACCCGGAGGAAGGTCTGCACGGGACCGGCGTACAGGTCCTGCGCCGCCTGTTCCAGGCGCGGGTCCATCGACATCACTCGTGCCTTGACCGCGGTGACGACGAAGCTGAGGCAGAACATGATGTGGGCGATCAGGATCGTCCAGAAGCCCAGCTGGGCACCGAGGTTGAGGAAGAGCGTGAGCAGCGAGGCCGCCATGACGACCTCGGGCATCGCCATCGGCAGGAAGATCAGCGAGTTGATCGCGCCACGCGCGCGGAAGCGGTAGCGGACCAGCGCGAAGGCGATCATCGTGCCGAGGACGGTCGCTCCGACCGTCGCCCACAGGGCGATCTGGAGGCTGATCGAGAGCGAGCCGCACATGTCGGCGACGCCGCACGGATCCTTCCAGGCGTCGGTGGAGAACTGCTGCCATTCGTAGTTGAAGCGCCCCTTCGGTTTGTTGAAGGAGAACACCGTGACGATGACGTTCGGCAGGAGCAGGTATCCGAGTGTCACCAGTCCCGCTATGACGACGAGATGGCGCTTGAGCCAGTTGACGAAGGCCATTTAAACCAGATCCTCCGTCCCGGACCTGCGGATGTAGAGGGTGACCATGAGGAGAATCGCCGCCATGAGGATGAATGAGAGCGCGGCGGCCGTCGGATAGTCGAGCACACGCAGGAACTGCGTCTGGATGACGTTTCCGATCATGCGGGTGTCGGTGGAGCCGAGGAGTTCGGCGTTCACGTAGTCGCCGGAGGCCGGAATGAACGTGAGCAGCGTGCCGGAGACGACACCGGGCATCGACAGCGGGAAGGTGACCTTCCGGAAGGTCGTGAACGGCTTGGCGTACAGGTCGCCCGCCGCCTCGTGCAGCCGGCCGTCGATGCGCTCCAGCGAGGTGTAGAGCGGCAGGATCATGAACGGCAGGAAGTTGTACGTCAGACCGCAGACCACCGCGAGGGGCGTGGCCAGGACGCGGTCCCCCGACGTCATGCCGAGCCAGCTGGTGACGTCCAGGAGGTGCAGCGAGTTGAGGGCGCCGACGACCGGGCCGCCGTCCGCGAGGATGGTCTTCCAGGCCAGCGTGCGGATCAGGAAGCTGGTGAAGAACGGCGCGATCACCAGGATCATGATCAGGTTGCGCCAGCGGCCCGCGCGGAACGCGATGAGATACGCCAGCGGGTACCCCAGCAGCAGGCACAGGATCGTCGCGGAGCCCGCGTAGAGCACCGAGCGCACGAACTGCGGCCAGTACTCGGACAGGGCGTCCCAGTAGGTCGCGAGGTGCCAGGTGACCTTGTAGCCGTCCTCCAGGGAGCCCGTCTGCACGGACGTGGAGGCCTGGTAGATCATCGGCAGCGCGAAGAAGACCAGCAGCCACAGGATGCCGGGCAGGAGCAGCCAGTACGGCGTGAAGCGGCCCCTCTTGCGCGGGGGCTTGCTCTGCGGGGTCTTCGTGACGGTGGGGTCGAGAGGCGGCGGCGCCTCCGTGAGCGTCGACATCAGGCGGCCTCCTCCTCGACGCCCGCGTCGATGTCCTGAGCGGCGTCCAGGCCGAAGGTGTGGGCCGGGTTCCAGTGCAGGACGACTTCGGCGCCGGGCACGAGCCGGGAGTCGCGGTCGATGTTCTGGGCGTAGACCTCGAACTCGGGGCAGACCGGGCTGTCGATCACGTACTGCGTGGACACGCCGATGAAGCTGGAGTCGGCGATGCGGCCCGTGATGCGGTTGCGGCCGGCCGGGATCTCACCGGCGTCCTCGGCGTGCGTGAGGGAGATCTTCTCCGGGCGCACCCCGACCAGCACCTTGCCGCCGGTGGTCGCCGGGGCGGAACATCGCGCCTGAGGCAGGGTGAGCTTGCCGCCGCCCGCCTTGAGGACTATCTCGTCGCCGCTGCGGGAGTCGACCTCGGCCTCGATGAGGTTGGAGGTGCCGAGGAAGTTGGCGACGAAGGTGGTCTGCGGGTTCTCGTACAGGTCGGTGGGCGCGCCGAGCTGCTCGACGCGGCCCGCGTTCATCACGGCGACCGTGTCGGCCATCGTCATGGCCTCCTCCTGGTCGTGCGTGACATGGACGAAGGTGATGCCGACCTCGGTCTGGATCCGCTTGAGCTCAAGCTGCATCTGACGGCGCAGCTTGAGGTCGAGGGCGCCGAGGGGCTCGTCGAGGAGCAGCACCTTGGGGTGGTTGATCAGCGCGCGGGCCACGGCCACGCGCTGCTGCTGGCCACCGGAGAGCTGGTGCGGCTTCTTGCGTGCCTGCTCGCCCAGCTGCACCAGGTCGAGCATCTCCTCCACCTGCTTCTTCACCGACTTGATGCCGCGCCGGCGCAGACCGAAGGCGACGTTCTCGAAGATGTCGAGGTGCGGGAAGAGGGCGTAGGACTGGAACACCGTGTTCACCGGGCGCTTGTACGGCGGCAGGTGGGTGACCTCCTGGTCGCCGAGGAAGACGGTGCCCGAGGTCGGGTCCTCCAGGCCGGCGATCATGCGCAGGGTGGTGGTCTTGCCGCAGCCGGAGGCGCCGAGCAGGGCGAAGAACGAGCCCTGCGGCACGGTCAGATCGAGCGGGTGCACGGCCGTGAAGGAGCCGTACGTCTTGCTGATCCCGGAGAGGCGGACGTCGCCGCTGTTGTCTGTCGTCATCTTCGTCACGCCCCTGTGAGCTTCGCGAACTTCGCTTCGTAGGCCGTCTCTTCCTTCGGCGACAGTGCGCGGAAGGAATGCGATTTCGCGGCCATGACCTTGTCGGGAATGATCAGCGGATTGTCCGCCGCGGATTTGTCGATCTTCGCGAGGTAGGGCTTCACTCCGTCGACGGGCGACACGTAGTTGATGTACGCGGCGAGCCGGGCGGCCGGCTCGGGCTCGTAGTAGTAGTCGATGAGCCGCTCGGCGTTCGTCTTGTGGCGCGCCTTGTTCGGGATCAGCATGTTGTCGGTCGACGTCATGTATCCGCTGTCCGGAATGATGAAGTCGACGTCCGGGCTGTCCGCCTTGAGCTGGACGATGTCACCGCCCCAGGCCACGCAGGCCGCCAGGTCGCCCTTGGTGAGGTCGGACGTGTAGTCGTTGCCCGTGAAGCGCCGGATCTGGCCCTTGTCGACGCCCTTCTGGATGCGGGCGATCGCCGCGTCGTAGTCGTCGGCGGTGAACTTCTCCGGGTCCTTGCCCATGTCGAGCAGCGTCATGCCGATGCTGTCGCGCATCTCCGACAGGAAGCCGACGCGCCCCTTGAGCTTGGGGTTGTCGAGCAGGTCGGAGACCGACTTCACCTCGATGCCGTCGAGCGCCTTCCTGTTGAAGGCGATGACGGTGGAGATGCCCTGCCACGGGTACGAGTAGGCGCGGCCCGGGTCCCAGTCGGGGTTGCGGAACTGCGCCGACAGGTTGGTGTAGGCGTGCGGCAGGTTGGCCGGGTCCAGTTTCTGGACCCAGCCCAGGCGGATCAGGCGGGCCGCCAGCCAGTCGGTGAGGACGATGATGTCGCGTCCGGTGTCCTGGCCCGCGGAGAGCTGTGGCTTGATCTTCCCGAAGAACTCGTTGTTGTCGTTGATGTCCTCGGTGTACTTGACCTTGATGCCGGTACGCCGGGCGAACGCGTCGAGCGTGGGGTGGTGCTTCTCGCTGTCGTCCACGTCCATGTACTCGGTCCAGTTGGAGAAGTTGACGGTCTTCTCCTTGGCCGAGTGGTCCTCGGCGGACGTGCCGCCCTGCGTCTTGCCCGCCGCGGGGATCCCGCAGCCGCTCAATGCCCCGAGACCGCCCACGGCGAGGGCTCCGCCCGCGGAGGCGCGCAGCAGCGAACGGCGGGTGAGGGAGGCCCTGCCGTTCCGGAAGCTGCGCCGTATCGCGGCCAGTTGAACCGGGGACAGGCGTTCGGGCTCGTGGTGCTCCATGCTCTGATGCCCTTTCGGAAGGATCGCGGCCGTGGTCGCGGCCTGGTCTGCCGCTCGGCCGTGGCCGAACGTCGCACCGGCTAGGGCCGGTCCCCGAAGATGGTGCGGTGCCAGTCCTTCTCGGCCACCGCGGTGTTGTCGAACATGACGTGCTTGACCTGTGTGTACTCCTCGAAGGAGTACGCGGACATGTCCTTGCCGAAGCCGGACGCCTTGTAGCCGCCGTGCGGCATCTCACTGATGATCGGAATGTGGTCGTTGACCCAGACGCAGCCCGCCTTGATCTCGCGGGTCGCGCGGTTCGCCCGGTAGACGTCGCGGCTCCAGGCGGAGGCGGCGAGCCCGTACGGGGTGTCGTTGGCGAGGGCGATGCCCTCGTCGTCGCTGTCGAAGGGCAGCACGACGAGCACCGGGCCGAAGATCTCCGCCTGCACGATCTCGCTGTCCTGGGCGGCGTCGGCAACGAGCGTGGGCGCGTAGTACGCACCCCTCTTGAGGTCGCCCTCGGGGACGACCCCGCCGGTCACCACGCGCGCGTAGCCGCGGGCCCGGTCGACGAAACCGGCGACGCGGTCGCGCTGGGCGTGCGAGATCAGCGGGCCGAGGTCGGTGCCGGGGGCGAACGGGTCGCCCAGCCGCACGCTCTCCATCAGGGCGGCGGTCCGGCGCACGAACTCGTCGTGGAGGGGCCGCTGTACGTACGCGCGCGTGGCGGCCGTGCAGTCCTGGCCCGTGTTGATGAGCGACCCGGCGACCGCGCCGTGCACGGCGGCGTCCAGGTCGGCGTCGTCGAAGACCACGAAGGGGGCCTTGCCGCCCAGTTCCAGGTGCAGCCGCTTGACGGTCGAGGTGGCGATCTCGGCGACCCGCTTGCCGACGGCGGTGGACCCGGTGAAGGACGTCATGGCGACGTCGGGGTGCCCGACGAGGTGTTCGCCGGCCTCCTTTCCCAGGCCCGTGACGATGTTGACGACACCGTCCGGGATCCCCGCCTGCGTGGCCGCCTCGGCGAACAGGAGCGAGGTGAGCGGGGTCAGTTCGGCCGGCTTCAGGACGATCGTGTTGCCCGCGGCGATGGCCGGGAGGATCTTCCAGGCGGCCATCTGGAGCGGGTAGTTCCACGGCGCGATGGAGCCGACGACGCCGATCGCCTCACGGCGGACGTACGACGTGTGGTCGCCGGAGTACTCCCCTGCGGACTGGCCCTGGAGGTGCCGGGCCGCGCCCGCGAAGAACGCGGCGTTGTCGATGGTGCCCGGCACGTCGAACTCGCGCGTCAGCTTGAGCGGTTTGCCGCACTGGAGGGACTCGGCCTGGGCGAACTCCTCCGCGCGCTCGGCGAGCACGGCGGCGAAGCGGTGCAGCGCGTCGGAGCGCTCGCCCGGGGTGGCGCCCGACCAGCCGGGGAACGCCTCGCGCGCGGCGGCGACGGCCGCGTCGACGTCGGCGGTGCCCGCCAGTTCGTACGTGTAGACCTCGTCGCCGGTGGCGGGGTCGACGACCGCGTGCGTGCGGCCGGAAGTGCCCTTGGTCAGTCGGCCCGCGATGTACTGCGCGCCGTCCGCGAAGCGGTCCTGCGCCTGGAAGCGATGGCCCGGATTGTGCATGTCGCTCTCCTCCGCCGTCCTCCCCGTCTCCGCGAGGGGTCGGCGTAGCTCCAGCTCGATTTGAGTGCCGATCCTGACAGAGCTAGGGGACGCCAACAAGTGATTCCGTTGTTGCCTTTTGGTTACGCGACGGAATCTGTCGACCAGGTGTCGAGTCCCGCTGATAAAGGCGGGACGGAATGTCAGTGGTGCGTGCCACAGTGGCGTGCATGGGGAAGATCGATTCTTGGGAAGCGCTGGTCAGCGAGGTCGAATCGGGGACGAGGGTCAAGTACCTGCACTTCTGGGGTCACCGTCCACGACCGGACGGGAGGGTGGGCACGAGCTGTCTGAGCCAGTGGTGGCCGTCACCGTTCATGGCCGAAGGCGTCGAATACGCGACGGCGGAGCACTGGATGATGGCCTCGAAGGCGCGGCTGTTCGGTGACGCGGAGGCGGAGCGCCTGGCGCTGGACGCCGCGAACCCCGCGCTCGCCAAGAAGGCCGGACGTCTGGTGCGCGACTTCGACGACGTCATATGGGAGCGCGAGCGGTTCGGGATCGTGGTCGAGGGCAGCGTCCACAAGTTCCGTGCCCACGCCGATCTGCGGGAGTTCCTGCTGGGCACCGGCGAGCGGGTGCTCGTCGAAGCGAGCCCGCTCGACCGGGTGTGGGGCATCGGACTGGCGGCGGACGACGAGCGGGCCGCCGATCCCGCCCGCTGGCGGGGACCCAATCTGCTCGGGTTCGCGCTGATGGAGGCCCGGGACCGGCTCCGCTAGCGCGCCACCCCGCGCCGCACCCGACACGGACGAATCCCTCGTCGCCCTCAAGGACCGACGCGACGCAGCGGTCTTCGTGCGGGGTCCTACCGGGACCACTCGGTCACGAGCGAGGTGGAGAAGCCGCCGTCACCGCCCGGGTCGCCGTCGCCGTCGTCGTCGGGGGTCACGATGAAGAGGACGAGCATCGCGATCCCCAGAGCGATGCCGACGGCTCCGCAGATGATCCCGGCCAGGGCCTGCCCCGGGTTCGTGGCCTCGCCCCGGCGCGCCTTGCGCCGCCCGATCGCTCCGAAGACCACCCCGAGCACGCCGAGGACGATGGCGAGCGGCCACAGACAGAACACGGCCGCCGCGATGATGCCGAGCACCAGACCGGCGGTGCCCATGCCATTGCTCGGCGCGGGTGTCCCCGGCCATCCGTAGCCGGGGAAGCCCTGATAGGGGCCCTGCGGCGGGGCGGGGGCGTAGTACGTGTGGTCGTAGGGGAACCGGCCGGGGCCGTCGGGGGCCATGGGCGGCGGCGGGACCGGCTCGCCCGGGTCGGGCCGGGGGTACGGAGTGTGGGCCGCGGGGGGCGCGAAGGGGTTGCCCGGCGCTCCCGGCACCGGGCCGCCCGGAAAGGCCGACTGCGACGGCGGGGCGAAGGGGTTGTCCCAGACGCCGGGCGTCCCGGGCCCCGGCGCGCCGGGCACGGAGGTGACCGTGGGCCCGTCGTGCACGGGGTGCGGCGCCGGCGCGGAGCCCCACCCGGAGGGCACCGTGTCCGTGGGCTCCGCGGGCGGAGTCCACGGATCGAACGCCTGCGGCGGGGTGCGGTCCGGCTTGCCGAGCGACACCGGGTCCGCTCCCGCACGCTCCGGCCCGGGGCCCGGCTCCCACCCGCGGGGCTCGGTCGACGCGGTGGGCTCCCCTGGCGTGGCGGGCCGGTCCGAGGGGTGGTCCTGTCCCGGCTCGGAAGCCTGAACCGACCCACGGGCGTCCCCCGGTACGGGGTGCTCCCCCGGCGCGGCGGGCCGGTCCGAAGTGACGTGTTGTCCCGGCTCGGGGGCCTGGTCCGGCTCAAAGGCCTGGACCGACGTGTCGTCGTGCCCCGGCTCGAAGGCCTGGCCCGGCGCAGGGGGGCCGTCCGACGTGTGGGGCTGTTCCGGAGAGCGGGTCTCCTGCGGTACCGGCGGCCAATCTTGTCCGGATATAGGGGACTCTTCCGAATCGGCAGCTTCGTCCGCCATGGGGGACCGTTCCGACGCGGGCGGCGCGCTGTCCGGGGACGGGCCGCCCGGTGAGGCCCAGGCGGCGGCGTCGCGGGGCGCTTCCGGCGTCCGGGCGTCGTCGGGCATGCGCGAGTCCCCTCAGTCGTACGTTCCGTCATGCTAAGGCCCGGGACCGGGGCCGGGCCGCTCGGGCGTCCGCCTACGATGATCCCCGAGTCACCGATCAGCCGATCACCCGCGTCCCGCCGACCACGGTCGGGGGACGCCGTTCCGGGGAGGAACCTTGACCGACCACCACATCGCACGCGACGGCGCCCGCGATCTGCACGCCTTCATCGCCGGACTGCCCAAGGCCGAACTGCACGTGCACCACGTCGGCTCCGCCTCCCCGCGCATCGTGTCCGCCCTGGCCGCCCGGCACCCCGACTCCAAGGTGCCCACCGACCCCGAGGCCCTCGCGGACTACTTCACGTTCACGGACTTCGCCCACTTCATCCAGGTGTACCTGTCCGTCGTCGACCTGATCCGCACCCCGGAGGACGTGCGGCTGCTGACGTTCGAGGTCGCGCGGGACATGGCCCGGCAGCAGGTCCGCTACGCCGAGCTGACGATCACTCCCTGGTCCTCCACGCGCCGCGGCATAGACGAGCGGGCCTTCATGGACGCGATCGAGGACGCCCGCAAGGCGGCCGAGGCCGAGCTCGGCGTGGTCCTGCGCTGGTGCTTCGACATCCCGGGCGAGGCCGGGCTGGAGGCCGCGGAGGAGACGGTGCGGCTGGCCACCGACGACCGGCTGCGCCCGGAGGGACTGGTCTCCTTCGGACTCGGCGGCCCCGAGATCGGAGTGCCGCGGCCGCAGTTCAAGCCGTACTTCGACCGGGCCATCGCCGCCGGACTGCGTTCCGTGCCGCACGCCGGCGAGACGACCGGTCCCGAGACGGTCTGGGACGCGCTGAACGACCTGCGCGCGGAGCGCATCGGGCACGGTACGAGCTCCGCCCGGGACCCGAAGCTGCTCGCCCACCTCGCCGAGCACCGCATCGCGCTGGAGGTCTGCCCGACCTCCAACATCGCCACCCGTGCGGTCCGCACCCTCGACGAGCACCCGCTCAGGGAGTTCGTGGAGGCCGGGGTGCCCGTCACCATCAACTCCGACGACCCGCCGATGTTCGGCACCGACCTCAACAACGAGTACGCGGTCGCCGCACGCCTCCTCGCCCTCGACGAGCAGGGTCTCGCCGCCCTCGCCAAGAACGCGGTCGAGGCCTCGTTCCTGGACGCGGGCGGCAAGTCCCGCCTCTCCGCCGAGATCGACACCTACGCCTCGACCTGGCTCACTCCCTGACCCGACACAATGGGCCCATGCGCACCGTGACTGCCGTGGCCCATCGCGGCGCCCCCTACCGCGTCCGCGAGAACACGCTCGACTCCCTGCGTTCCGCGCTCCGACTGGGCGCGGACGCGGTCGAGATCGACGTACGACTCACCCGCGACGACGTACCCGTCCTGCTGCACGACGCGACGCTGAAGCGGCTGTGGGAGCAGGACCGGCCGCTGCGTTCGCTCTCCTGTGACGAGGTGCGCGGGCTCACCGGGGGCGGCGTGCCGACGTTCGCCGACGCCCTGGCCGCGACCGGGGACACCCGGATCATGGTCGATCTGCCCGGCCCGGTCGACGTGAGGGCGGCGCGCACGGTCGTCGACGTGGTCCGGGCGTGCGGCGCGGAGGAGCGGGTGTACTACTGCGCGGGCGCCGAGGCGATGCTCGCGGTGCGGGCCGCCGATCCCGGCGCGGAGATCGCGCTGACCTGGACGACGCTCGCGCCGCCGCGGCCCGGCCTCCTCGCCGCCGTGCGTCCGCGCTGGCTCAACTACCGTTTCGGGCTGGTGACCCGGGAACTCACCGCCCGCGTCCACCGCGGCGGCCACCTGCTCTCCGTGTGGACGCCGGACACCCGCCGCTCCATGCGGCGGCTGCTCGACGTGGGGGTCGACTCCATCACGACGAACCGCATCGACGCGCTCTGCTCCCTGCGCAGGGACTGAACCGGCCTGGGTCCGTGCGGCGACCGGCCGGCCCGCCACCGGAGTTCACGGGCACCATGCAGCACGCGACCCAAGCCGCCCCACGGACCGTGACGGGAGCCGTCTCCCGGACCGCGACCAGCCGTCTCCCGGACCGTGACCGGATCCGTTTCCCGGACCGTGCCCGAGGCAGTCGCACGGTCCGGCGGCCGTCGCGCCGGAAGGCCCCGGCGCGCCCCGGCGTCAGCGCTCGCCCGCGAACTCCCGCGGCGGGGCGATGGCCTGGGCGTCCGCCCCCTCCCCCACCCACAGTCCGATCAGCAGGGCCGCCGTCGCCTCCAGCAGGCCGGCCCTGGCCGTCCCGCCCGCGTCCAGCGGCTCGCACCCCAGGTCCCGCACGAGTCGGCGGACGACGTCGAGCGCCTGCGCGTCGTCGCCGCACAGCGGGACCGCGAGCGGGCGCCCGGAGAACACCGGCGGTGTCAGCCGCCAGACGTCCTCGTGGCAGAGGTTGAACGCCTTGACCACGCGGGCGCCGGGCGCGGCGGCGGCGACGCGTTCCGCGGCCGACGGCCCGCCCGCGGTCCGCAGGACGAATCCCGGTCCCACCGGATTGACGCAGTCGATCAGCACCCTGCCGCGCAGCGGCTCTTCGAGACCCGCGACGACCTCGGTGACGGCCGCGTAGGGCAGCGCGAGCAGCACCGCGCCGGTGCCGAACTCGGCCGCCTCGCGCAGATCTCCGGCGCGCCCGCCGATCCGCCGGGCCAGCCGGGCCGCCCGGCCCGGATCCCGCGCGCCCACGCACACGTCGTGCCCGGCGCGCGCCCACTGCGTGGCGAGCGCGTCCGCCATGTTGCCCGCGCCGAGCGTCCCGATCCTCATCCGCCTCGTGTCCCTTCCGTCGTCGCGCACCGCGCCCGTGCGCGGTCGTCGCCGTCCCGGCATCCGCGCGGCCGCCGGATCCGTGGCTCGGGAACGACAGTAGGAAGCCGCTCGGGCACCATTCGGTAAGTGACCACCGACGCGTTCCTCGCCGACTGCCGGGCCCGGCTCGCCTTCGACCTGCTGGGCAACACCTGGAACTCCGTGGTGCTGTGGGCACTGCGGCACGGGCCGCGGCGCCCGGGGGAACTGCGCGCCGTGATCGGCGGGATCAGCGCGAAGGTGCTGACGCAGACGCTGCGCAGGCTGGAGTTCAACGGCCTGGTGACCCGGTGCGCGTACGGCGGTTCGCCGCCCAGGGTGGAGTACGGCCTCACGCCGCTGGGACGGACGTTGCTCGACCCGATCGAGGCGTTCGGGGCGTGGGCCCATGTCCATGGTGACGAGGTGATGGCCGCGCAGGAGCGCGCCGAGGGGACCGGGGAGTGACGGCACGAGGGTTCTGAGGGATGGGTCGGGTGGGCGGGCGAGCGGGCTGGCTGGCTGGCTGGCTGGCTGGCTGGCTGGCTGGCTGGCTGGCGCGAACGGCCGCTGGAGGAAGGGGTCTTGCGGACGGCGCCGGACACGGCCCTTAGGGGCGACCCTCGGACGGGCGCCAGGGACCGCCCCCTCCCTGGTGAGGATCCGGCGGGCAGCAGACGGCCGGAGGATGAGCGGCATCGACCTCGACCGTCCCACCACCCGCAGGAGTGCCGATGCCCCACCGCCGCACCGCAGTTGTCGTCGCCGCCGCCGTCTGTGTCGGCCTCGCCGCCGGACCGCTGAGCACGCCCGCCTTCGGCTCCCCCACCGCCCGGGGCCCCGTGGCGAGCGCGCAGCGGACGGGCGGACCCGACGCCGGGGCGCTGCGTGCCGCGCTGGCCGGCCTCCCGGACGGGGACGCGACCGCGGCTCTCGTGCGCGTCGGCGGCACCGACGGCGTCTGGCGCGGCAGTGCGGGCGTGCACGATCTGCGGAGCGGGCGGGCGGCCGACCCGGACGCCCGGTTCCGGGCGGGCTCCACCACGAAGGTCGTCACCGCGGCGGTCGTCCTCCAGCTGGCGGCCGAGGGCCGGATCGACCTGGAGGCTCCCGTGCAGCGCTATCTCCCCGGGCTGCTGACGTCCGCCTTCGAGCCCGTCTCCGTACGCCAGTTGCTGAACCACACGAGCGGCATCCAGGCGGGCGACGGTTTCGGCGACTCCTTCGAGGACGTGTACGCGCACCGCTTCGACACGCTCACGCCGCGACAGGTGGTGGCCTCGGCGGTGGCCAAGGGGCCGGAGTTCCGGCCGGGGAGCCGGCAGGACTACCTGAACATCAACTACACCGTCCTCGGCATGCTGATCGAGAAGGTGACCGGCCGCTCGTACGCGCACGAGGCGGAGCGGCGGATCCTGCGGCCCGCCGGGATGCGCCACACGTACTTCCCCGGCACGGATCCGCGTATCCGCGGGCCGCACAACCACGGGTACCAGGCCGTGCGGAAGGCGGACGGCACCACGGAGTTCGTCGATGTCACCGACTGGAACCAGGCGGACCGGTGGGCGGCCGGCGACATGATCTCGACGACCGCCGACCTGGAACGGCTGATCACCCGTCTCTTCCGCGGAGACCTCGTTCCCGGACCGCAGCTGGAGGAGATGTTCACCGTGCCGGCGGGCATCGAGGGCGCCGACATGAGCGCGGGGCTCCAGCGCTTCGAGTACGGCGGCACGGTCTACTGGCTCAAGTCGGGTGCCCGGTACGGCTACAGCACGGCCGTCGCGGCCACCCGGGACCTGTCGCGCACCCTCGTCTACTCGGTGAACTCCACCGACGCGAAAGGCGAGTCCATGAACCCGGTGGCCCAGCGAATCGCGATGGCCGCGCTCAGGCAGCCGGAGCCGGCGGGACGTGCGGACCGGGAGCCGGTGAAGGAGCGGGGTTCGCGGTGAGCGCCTCCAGCCGCTTGATCCTCTTGCGGACGATGTGGAGCGGGATCACGCCGAGCACACCGAAGGACATGTCGATCACGCTCCACCAGAAGGGAATTCCGCGGATCGGTCCGCAGATCAGAGCGAGGGGGACGATGCCAGCGCAGGCGATCATGCCGAACTCGACGACCCAGATGTTGCGGACCGGATCGCGGTAGGGCCCCCAGAACGCGGTGGCGATCACCAGGTGGGCGAAGGCCAGCCAGTCCGTGCCGTAGAGCAGGAAGGGGTAGTCGGAGTCGGCGGTGTCCAGACCCTGCCGCACCCGCTCGATCCAGTCCGTCAGGGCGGGCAGGTGCTCCGGCACGGACAGGGACCTCAACAGGTCCTCGGTCCAGCGCAGTTCGTGCACCAGGGGGAAGGCCGTGGCGCCGCTGAGCACCAGGCAGACGACAAAGAAGACCAGCCATGCGCGGATGCCCTTGAGGAGGGCGGCTCTGTCGCTCATGGCTGCAGCGTACGCCCATTCTTGAACGTGTTCAAAACCGCCCCCGGCCGAGCGACGGACCGGCCGCGCCGGGAACGACGGAGGCCCGGACCGTCATGGTCCGGGCCTCGCGTGCTTCAGCCGAAGTCCTAGGCGCCGCTCGCCTTGAGCATGTCCTCACGCTCGACGATCTTCACGCGGTCGCGGCCCTGCGGTTCGCCCAGCGCCTTCTCCGCGGCGTCGAGCCGGTACCAGCCGTCCCACGTGGTGAAGCGCACCTCCCGCTCCGCGAGGAACGCGTCCACGGCCTCCGGCTCCGGCGACACCGGAGTCTGCAGCCGGCCGTTCGCGTGGTCGTCCAGCAGGCTGGCGACCGTCTCGTTGGCGTCGCCCTTGGTGTGACCGATCAGACCCACCGGACCGCGCCGGATCCAGCCGGTGACGTACGTCGACCGGAGGTGCTCCCCGCTGTCCTCGATCACACGGCCGGCCTCGTCGGGGACCGTGCCCGAGTCGACGTCCCAGGGCAGCTTGGGCAGGCTGTCGGAGAGGTAACCGACGGCGCGGTAGACGGCGGTGACGTCCCAGTCCTTGAACTCGCCGGTGCCCTTCACGTTGCCGGTGCCGTCGAGGGCGGTGCGCTCGGTGCGTAGTCCGGCGACCTTGCCGTCCTCCCCGAGGATCTCGGAGGGGGACTCGAAGAAGTGCAGGAAGAGCTTGTGCGGGCGGTCCCCGGTGTCGCGGATGGCCCAGTTCTCCAGGGTCTTGGCGACCATGTCGGCCTGCTTGTTGCCGCGCCGGGTGGCGATGGAGCCCTCGTCGTAGTCGATGTCCTCGGGGTCGACGACGACCTCGATGTTCGGCGAGTGGTCGAGCTCCCGCAGCTCCATCGGGCTGAACTTCGCCTGGGCGGGGCCACGACGGCCGAAGACGTGGACCTCCAGGGCCTGGTTGGCCTTGAGGCCCTCGTAGACGTTCGGGGGGATCTCGGTCGGCAGCAGTTCGTCCGCGGTCTTGGCCAGCACGCGTGCCACGTCGAGCGCCACGTTGCCGACGCCGAGGACGGCGACCTTGCGCGCTTCGAGGGGCCAGGTCCGCGGCACGTCCGGGTGCCCGTCGTACCAGGAGACGAAGTCCGCCGCGCCGTACGAGCCGTCGAGGCCGATGCCGGGTATGTCGAGCGCCCGGTCGGCGGTGGCGCCCGTGGAGAAGATCACCGCGTCGTAGAACGCGCGCAGGTCGTCCAGGTTGAGGTCCCGCGGGTAGTCGACGTTGCCGAAGAGCCTGATCTGCGGCTTGTCGAGCACCTGATGCAGGGCCGTCACGATGCCCTTGATGCGGGGGTGGTCGGGCGCGACGCCGTAACGGATCAGACCGAACGGGGCCGGCATCCGCTCGAAGAGGTCGATGGACACTCCGGGCTCGGCGGCCACTGCGGATTTCAGCAGCGCATCGGCGGCATAGATCCCGGCCGGGCCGGCTCCGACAATGGCTACCCGCAGAGGGCGAGGCATGATCAGGTTCCCTTCGAGCAGGGGCAGGCGGACTCGACGGGAAGCCTAAGCTAAGGCAAGCCTAAGTCAGTAGTCGGGTCCGGGCTATGACCTCATAAGGCGGCCTTATGGGGTGTGGCCCCGCTCCAGGGCGGCTCCCCTGCGGCCCCGGCGGACCCGTGCCCCGCACATGGCCTGTCCGACCGCTCCCGCCCGCCCGGCGACGCCCCGCACGCACGCTCGACGCACCGGACGCGGTCCCGAGTACATCACCCGGCACGCCGGGTGCACGCCCCGGACGCCGCCGGGCCGTCCATCGGGCGACGCCGGACAGGGTGCCGGGCCACCCGTCGGGCACCGTTCCGACAGGTCCTAGGATGAACCCGATGAAGAGCCGCGAGCAGGCCCCCGCTCCCCGGCCGCCCGTGCGGCGGTGGCGGACGCTGCTCGTCCTCGGCCTGCTCGCCGGACTGCTGGGCATGCACGCGCTCGCCCCCGGCGGCGGCGTCCCGGAGCACCATCACGCCCGGCCCATGGCGGCCACCGCCGCCCCGCACGACGACTGCCCCGACGGCCACTGCGGCGGAAGCCACGTCCGGCACGCCGATTCGACCTGCGCGTCGGGGGCCGTCGGCGGCGGACCGGTGCTGCCCGCGCTCGCGCCCGACCCGGTGGCCGTGCCCGCCCGCGCCGACGCCGCGTGCCCGTCCACGGCCGATGCGCCCGACGGCGCCCGCGCGCCACCCTCACTCGCCGAACTCCAACTCCTGCGGATCTAGAGGCACCCGGCACCGCGCCGACACCGGCGCGGCGCTCACGCACGCCCGGATCAGTACGTCACCTTTCCCTTGCAGGAGTTCACGCATGTCCGACAAGTCCACCCGCGCACGCCGCGCCGTTCTCGTCGCGGTCACCGCGACCGCCGCGCTCGTCCTCACCGCCTGCGGCGGCGACGGCGGTCACTCGGATCACTCCGCGGCGTCCCCGTCCGCGAGCGCCGACCCGGCCGCCGGCCCCCACAACGCGCAGGACGTCTCCTTCGCGCAGGGCATGATCCCGCATCACCGGCAGGCGGTGGAGATGGCGGCGCTCGCCTCCCGGCGGGCCGCCTCCGCCGAGGTCGAGGACCTCGCCGCGCGTATAGAGAAGGCCCAGGACCCGGAGATCACGACCATGACCGGCTGGCTGAGGTCCTGGGGCGCGAAGGTGCCGGCCGCGGGTTCTGCGGCCTCCATGCCCGGCATGGACCACTCCGGCCACTCCGGCATGTCCGGAATGATGTCCACGAAGGACATGGCCGCGCTGAAGGCCGCCTCCGGCAAGGAGTTCGACACCATGTTCCTGACCATGATGGTCGAGCACCACAAGGGCGCGGTCGAGATGGCCGGCACCGAGAAGGCCAAGGGCAGGTCAGGACCTGCCACGTCGATGGCCGACGACATCATCACGGCCCAGAACGCCGAGATCACCGAGATGAACGAGCTCCTCGGCCAGGGCTGACGCCTTCAGGACTCCGCTTCAGGGGGCCGGTGCAGGCGCCGGCCCCCTGTCGTCCCGAAGCGCTCCGGATCCGCCGGTGGCGTCCGGAACGCTCCCGGTCCACCGGCGGCGCCCGGCACCCTCCGCGTACGCGTCCGCCGTGTCCCGTGGGGCGGTGGGGAACCGCGAGGCGTCGCATGTTCACGGTTCGACCATGTTTTGGGCAACGTGCGCCGATATCGCTGTGCGACGGCGGAATACGGGCGACACTGAGCGGCGGAGGGGGGACAGGCGCGACGAGAGCTCTGCGGACGCGCCATCCCGACGTGTCGCGCCGCCTTGGGGAAGGCTGCGCGGGGACCAGCGGGGGGAATGCATGACGCAGTCGCTTCCTGAGCAACGCCCTGCCCGGGAGCGGGCGTTCGCGGGGAGTGGACCGCCTCCGGTCGTCGTGATCGGGGCCGGCCCGTACGGACTGTCGGTGGCGGCGCACCTGCGGGCCACCGGCGTTCCGGTGCTCGTCTTCGGTGTGACGCTGGGCAGTTGGCGGCACGCCATGGCCACCGGGATGTTCCTGAAGTCGACACCGGACGCCGTCGATCTGTCCGCCCCGGTGCCCGGTGCCCGGCTGGCGGACTTCCGCCGCGCACACGGCGAGCCGGAACTGACCGAGCTCACGCCGATCCCGTGCGACGTCTTCGTGCGCTACGGGCAGTGGTTCCAGAAGCAGCACGTCGGCGAGGTGGACCCCGGCCGGGTCGTGAGCGTCGACCGGGCCGCGACGGACTCCGGGTTCACGGTCCGGCTGGACGACGGCCGGGAACTCGTCGCCGCTGCCGTCGTCGTGGCCACCGGCCTGAACGGACTCGCCCATGTTCCCGCGGAGTTGATGCACCTGTGCCCCGACGGAGCGGGGCGCGGGGCTCTGGTGTCCCACACGAGTCATCACACCGACCTGTCGCCGTACGCCGGCCGGCGCGTCGCCGTGATCGGCGGCGGCCAGTCCGCGCTGGAGAGCGCCGCGCTGCTGCACGAGGCAGGCGCCGAGGTGCAGGTACTGGTCCGCGAGGACCATGTGCTGTGGGGCAGGACGCCGGGCCCGGCGCGCGCCCGGTGGCGACGGATGGCCCGGCCCTATTCGCCGCTGGGCACGGGCTGGATCCTGGCGGCGGTGTGCAGGGCTCCGGGCGCGGTGCGGCGGCTGCCCGCCACGGTCCGGATGCTGCTGTTCCGGCGGGCGCTCGGGCCGTCGGGCGGCTGGTGGCTGCGGGACCGCGTGGAGGGCGTCTTCCGGGTGCGTACCTCGTGCCGTGTCACCCGGGCCGAGGCCGACCGGTCCGGGGTGCGCCTGGAGGTCGCCGGGCCACGCGGTGCGTCCGAGGCCCTCACCGTCGACCATGTCCTCGCGGCCACGGGCTACCGGCTCGACCTTGACGCGGTGCCCTTCCTGTCCCCCACGGTGCGCGGTGCCCTGGCGTGCGTCCCGGGTTCGAAGGCACCTCGTCTGAAGGCGGGCTTCGAATCCTCCGTCCCCGGCCTGTACTTCGCCGGCTCGCTCGCCGCCCCGACGTACGGGCCGATGATGCGGTTCGTGGCCGGTACGGAGTACGTCGCCACGCGCATCGCCGCGCACGCCGCCCGACGGGTCACCGCGCCCTGACCGCGGCCCGGCTGCCGCCGGCGGCTACCGCCGGGGGCCGCTCTCGGGTGTGCTCGCCCCGCTCCGGGCCGCCGACGGCGCGACGGTCGGCGTCGCCGAGGCGGCGGGGGTGGGCACGACCCGGCCGTCCGGGGTGCGGGACTCCTCGGTGTGTCGGCTCCGGGTGGGACGGGACGTGACCGAGCCGGTGGGCCGCGAGGGGACGGGGGACGCGGACGGCGTGGGGGTCGGCGACGGGGCGGGAGGCACCGTACGGCCGTCGGCGGGCGGCGGTGCCAGGGGGACCGCCGGGGAGGCGGGGGCCGAGGGCGCCGCCAGGTGGAGGGGCAGCGCGACGAGGGCGGCGACCGCGCAGGACACGCCGAGCCCGGCCGCGGCACGCAGCAGTCTGCGGCGGGCCGCGGCACGGCGGACCGCCTCGTAACGGCCGGCGGGCGGTCCGAGGAATTCGGCGGGCGGCCGCAGGACGACCGCGAGGGGGTCGTCGGGTCCGGGCTCCGGGCCGTCGTCAAAGCGTGTGGTCAAGGCTTCTCCTCAGGTGGACACGGAGCAGTTCCCGGGCCGCGTGGAGGTCGGCCTTGACGGTTCCTTCCTTGCGCCCGGTCAGTTCGGACACCTCCCGGATCGGCATGTCAGCGTAGTAGTGCAGCAGGATCGGGACGCGCAGCCGTTCGGGCAGCGACTGCACCAGCAACCGCACCGACGGATCGGCCTGTTCGGTGTGGGGGCGGACGGCCGCCTCGGTGGTGGCACGGCGTACGGCCCTGCGCTCGCGCTCCAGCTTGCGCCAGTGGTCCCGGACGAGGTTGGCCGCGGTGACGTAGAGGAAACCGCGCGGCTCCTCGACGGACGTCCAGCGGGCCCACAGCCGGGTGAACGCCTCCGAGGCGATCTCGTGGGCCGTCTCGTCGTCGTCGACGAGACGGCGGCACCAGCCGGCGAGGCGCGGGTAGAGGGCGGCGAACAGTTCGGACGCTGCCTTGTCGCGGGACCGTTTCAACGCTCTCCATGGTCGTGATGGCACTCGTACGGCACTCGTGGGGGAGGATGCCGGGCCGACGGCGTACGTTCCGCCGGCCCGGCACGGCTGCCGTCGGGTCAGGGAGTGGTGGAGCTCAGCGCGGCAAAGACGATGACGTTGTCGAGGTATCCGTCGCCGGTCCGGGCGCCGCCGCAGGTGATCAGGCGCAGTTCCGGGCGGTCCACGTCCCCGTACACGTCGTCCGCGGGGAAGTCCGCCTTGGCGACGGTCCGTACGGCGCTGACGGCGAACTCCGCCGCCGTGCCGTTCTCCAGGCGCGCCACGATCCGGTCGCCCCGGCGCAGTCGTGCCAGACGGCGGAAGACCCCGTCGCCGTAGGCCCCGACCGTGACATGGCCGAGGATGACCGACGGGCCGGTCTGACCGGGTGTCGGGGAGTGCCGGTACCAGCCCGCCCGGTCGTGCGCGGTGACGGGGGGCACCTGCACGGTGCCGTCCGCCGCCAGGCCGAGCCGCATGACCGGGGTGTCGACCCCGATCGCCGGGATCCGCAGCCGGACCGGGGCCGAACGCGCGAGGGCGTGCGGGGCCGTGGAGGAGGCCCGCGACGGCGCCGGCGTGCTCCGGGTGTTCCGCGGGTCCGCCGTCCCGTGGGCCGGTCGGCCGCCGCAGCCCGCGAGCAGCGCGGCCGCCGTCGCCGTGCCGAAGGCGCGCCTGGAGAGCGGGGTCATGCCCCGGTCGCCCGGCGGCGGCGTACGGCGAGGACCGTCCCGCCGCCCGCGACGAGCGCCGCGGCGGCGGCTCCGCCGATCAGCCCGCCCCCGGAGCCCGATCCCGAGGACTCGGCAGCCGTCACGCCGGTGTCGGGCGCACCCGACGGCCTGACCGAGACCTGACCCGGGGACGGTGCGCGGGTGGGCGCCGGGCTCGACGCGCGCGTGGGCACCGGGCTCGGCGCGCGGGTGGGCTCGGCGCTGGGCACCGGGGACGGCTCGCTGCTCGCCCGGGTGGGGGCGGCGCTCGGGCTCGGGGACGTGCCGTCGGCGAACGCGGGCACGGTGCCCGCCAGTACGGCGGTGCACGCGAGTGCCGCGGCGCTGAGGACAGTTCGGCGCATGGGATCGCTCTCTCTCGTCGGTCCGCCCGGCCGGTGCCGGGCGGAATCACGGATCGAGCGGAGAGACGAGGCGGCACCGGGGCAGGTTGTAAAGAACGGGCAAAGCCGCCGGCCGTCCGGATTCCCGGGGGGCGGCGGGGAGGGGTACCGGTCATGGGCTGCCCGGGCCTCGGCAGGGGGCGGGATGCCGGCCCCGGCGACCGCGTCGCGGCGCGTCCGGCTCGACGTGCCCCCTCGGTTCCCCAGAATTCCAGGACATCCCAGTACATTTCCAGCTACCGCTGAGAGAGGTCACCGGCAGACGGGGGCAGAGGATGAGCACGGACGACCGCGCCGTGGTGACGACCGGGATCGCGCGACTGCACGCCTCGCCCGGACTCGCCGGACCCGGCCGCATCGGGCTCGTGACCAACCACACCGGCGTCCTCCCCGACCTGCGTCCGGCCGCGCCCGCGCTGCTCGACGCCGGCCTGCGGCTGGTCGCCCTGTTCGGTCCCGAGCACGGACTGCACGGAACCGGCCAGGCGGGCGAGAGCGAGGCCGCGTGGGCCGACCCCGCCACCGGACTGCCGGTCCACGACACCTATCGGTGCGACGGCGAGCGCCTGGACGAACTGCTGCTCGACAGCGGCGTCGACGCCCTGGTGTACGACCTCCAGGACATCGGGGCGAGGTTCTACACCTATGTGTGGACCATGTTCGACCTGCTGGTCTCGGCGGCCCGCACGGGCGTGCGGTTCGTCGTCGCGGACCGTCCGAATCCCCTCGGTGGACTCGTCAGCGAGGGCCCACTGCTCGACCCCGGATGGGCCAGCTTCGTCGGGCGCGCCCCGATGCCCGTCCGGCACGGCCTCACCTGCGGTGAGGTCGCCCGCCTCCTGAACGCCTCGCTCGTCCCCCAAGTGGCGGGCACCGCAGCCGACTTGACGATCGTCGAGGCGACCGGCTGGCAGCGTGCCGCGGACGCGGAGGCCACCGGCCTGCCCTGGGTGGCGCCCTCGCCGAACATCCCGACGCCCGCGACCGCCACCGTCTACCCCGGCACCTGCCTGTTCGAGGGGACGAACCTCTCGGAGGGCCGGGGCACCACGCAGCCCTTCGAGATCGTCGGGGCCCCGTACATCGACGCGCGGTTCGCGCCCGCGCTCGCCGAACTCGCCCTGCCCGGAGTGCACTTCCGTGATCTGCGCTACGTACCGACCTTCCACAAACACGCCGGACGGCCGCTGCGCGGGGTCCAGCTCCACATCATCGACCGTGAGGCGTTCGCCCCCGTACGCACCGCCGTCGCGATGCTCGCCACGCTGCGGCGGCTGTACCCCGACGACTTCGCCTGGCGCAGCACGGACGGCGGCGCGGAGGGGACCGGCCACCGTCATTTCGTCGACCTGCTGTGGGGGTCCGACCGGTTGCGGCGCACCGTCGACGCGGGCGAGGACCCGCTGCCGCTGTGCGATCCGCCGGGGCCGCCCGGCCGGTGGGCCGGGGACGACGTGCTGCTCTACGCCTGAGACCTCCCGCCCCGGCGGTGCCGCCCGGCTCGCCCTCGCGGACCGCGTGCCGAGCGCCGTGGCACCGAGCGCCCCGCACCGGACCGAAGCAGGGCCGCGGTCGGCGCCCGACGCCGTCCGCGACCCGCATATGGAAGGACACCCCCGTCGATGACCGACCGCACGACGACATCCACGACGACCTCACGGACCGGGACGCGTGGCTTTCGCGCGGGCGACGGCCCGGAGTTGGTGGAGGCGTGGCGCCGCAGCGCGCCGGCCGACGCGATCACCCCGGACCGCTTCCGCTCACTGGTGCTGCTCGACGCCAACTTCGATCCGGAGGGTCTGCGGGTCGCCGTCGACGGCGGCCGGATCGTGGGCGCGGCCTACGCGGTGCGCCGTCTGACGCCGATGACCGGCACCGATCTGGAGCCGGACCACGGCTGGATCCCGTTCTTCTTCGTCGACCCGGCCGCCCGCGGACGCGGCCTCGGCCGCCGCCTGCTCACCGACGCCCTGGACTGGCTGCACCGGCACGGCCGCACCCGGGTGGACTTCTCCTCGTACACGCCGAACTACGTCCTCCCCGGCCTGGACGCCGAGGCGTACCCGGAAGCGGCCGGGCTGCTCGAATCCCTGGGCTTCCGCACGCTGTACGAGGCTGCGGCGATGCACCGCGGCCTGGTCGGCTATCGCATCCCGGAGGACGTCGCCCGCCGCCGGGACGAACTGACGGCGTCCGGGTACCGCTTCGCCACACCGCGCGACGACGACCTGGTGGACCTGTTCGCGCTCGCCGGGACCCACTTCGGCCCGGACTGGGCGTGCACGATCCGGGAGTCCCTGGCCGCGGGCACGCCGCTGGACCGGATCGTCGTCGCCCGGGACCCTTCGGACCGGCTGGTCGGCTGGGCGATGCACGGCACCTTCGACAAGGTGGACGAGCGGTTCGGCCCGTTCGGCGTGCTGGAGGACCTGCGCGGCACCGGCCTCGGCAAGGTCCTGCTCCACCTGGTCCTGGAGCGGATGCGGGCGCGCCGCGCGCACTCCGCGTGGTTCCTGTGGACCGGCGAGCAGTCCCCCGCGGGCCACCTGTACCGCAGGACCGGTTTCACCACGACCAGGGTGTTCCGTGTGATGCGCCGGGAGGCCGCCGGATGACGCCGTCGCGCCGCACCGGTGGCCTGAGCCGGCGTCACTTCGCGCTCGCACTCCCCTCGGCGCTGCTCGTCTCCGGATGCGCCGGACCGCACCAGGGCACCGGGCGGCCCGGTGATCCGATCCTCCTCACCCTGCTCTCGCACTACGCGAGCGGGGAGTCGGCACAAGCCCTGCGGGGTCCGGTCGACGAGTGGAACGCGCTGCACGACCGGGTCAAGGTGCGGACGAAGGCGGTCGAGTTCACGGACCTGCTGACGACGTTCATGGTCCGGCAGGCCGCGGGCCAGGGCGCCGACATCCTGCACCCGTACTGCCTGTGGAACGGCCAGCTCGTCCGGGCCGGCGTCCTGCGGCCGGCGCCGCCCGAGCACGCCGAGGAGATCAGGCGTGGCTACGGCCGGGCCGCGGTCGGCTCCTCGTCGGTGGGCGGCACGGTCTACGGCTACCCCACCGAGGTCCAGACGTACGCCCTGTACTACAACAAGCGGCTGCTGCGCGAGGCCGGTGTCGAGCACCCCCCGCGCACCTGGCCGGAACTGGAGGAGACGGCCTACCGCACCGCGAAGCGGGACGGGTACGGCAACACCCTGGTCCAGGGGTTCGGCCTGTCGACCTACGACGACTCCACCACCGTCGGCCAGACGCTCGCCCTGCTCAACGCCGCCGGCGGGGCGTTCGTCGCCGCGGACGGCAGGAGCACCGCCATCGACTCGCCGGCCGGCCGGGCCGTGTTCGACCTGGAGCACCGCCTCGTGACCAAGGGGGCGAGCGCCCCCGGCGTGAACGTCTACAAGGCGTTCCAGTCCGGGCAGGTGGCCATGGTCATCAGCGCCGGCTGGTGGACCGGGAGCCTGAAGGCCCAGATGGGCGAGGGCTACCGTGACGTCGGCGTCGCGCCACTGCCCGTGCCCGCGGCGGACGACACGCGCGCCACGCTCTCCACCGGCTTCATGCTGGGGGTCAACGCGGCCAGTGAACACCCCCGCGAGGCCTGGGAGTTCCTGCGCTGGCTCAACACCGAGAAGGTGGGCGTGAAAGGCGCCGGAAAGGGCGCGACGGCGACCCGGATGAGCACCCTCCAGGTGTCGGTGGGCTCCCTGACGGGCCGCGCCGACGACATGCGGACACTCCTCGGCAAGGGCGGCGATCCGAACCTGCGCCCGTTCCTCGACGCGCTGGGATACGCGGTGCCGGAGCCGAACGTGCCGGGCGCGCAGCAGGCCAAGTCGCTGCTCCGCAAGAACATCGAGGCGCTGTGGACCGGTCAGCAGTCGGTCGACGAGGCACTGCGCACCACCCGCCGTCAGGTCGATCAGGAGGTGTCGCGCTCATGGTGAACACCCTGGCGCCCGAGACCACGGAGCGGGCCCGCGGTGTGCGGTCCGCCTGGCCCCCCGTCGAGGACGGTCGGCGGACCGGGCCCCGGGCCCGGCGCCGTCAGGTGGCCGTCGCCTATCTCTTCCTGGCGCCGACGCTGCTGTTCTTCGCCGTCTTCCTGATCCTGCCGCTCGGCTTCGCGCTGCTGCTGTCGATGTCCCGCTGGGCCGGGTTCGAGCTCGGCGGCATCGATCCGGTCGGCCTGGACAACTTCACCGGCCTGTTCGCGCAGGGGTCGACGTTCCTGGCGCCGATCCTCACCAACACCCTGCTGTTCGCCCTGGGCACCGTGGCGCTCGCGCTCGCCGGATCGGTGCTCGTGGCCACCTGCATCGACAAGCTCCGGTTCCAGGGCCTGTGGCGCACCCTGTACTTCCTGCCGATCGTCACCACCGTCGTCGCCGTCGGCAACGTGTGGAAGTACATGTACGAGCCCGGGGGCCTGGTCAACGGCGTCCTGAACGCCCTCGGGCTCGGCTCGGTGGCGTTCCTTCAGGACCCGGACACCGCGCTGCCCTCGGTCGTGGTCGTCCAGGCCTGGGCGTCGCTCGGCTCGGCGATCCTCGTCCTGACCGCCGGGCTGAAGTCCATTCCCGAGTCGTACTACGAGGCCGCCGCGCTCGACGGCGCCGGACCCGTCACCGTCTTCTGGCGGATCACGCTGCCGCTGCTGCGGCCGTCCCTGCTGTTCGTGTGCATCACCCAGTTCCTCACCGGCCTGCAGTCGTTCGCGCTGATCATCGTGATGACCAAGGGCGGGCCCGGGGACGCGACCAACGTGGCCGCGCTGGAGATGTACCGGCAGGCCTTCAGTTACGGCGACTGGGGCGCCGCGAGTGCCGCCGCCTTCGTGCTGTTCATGGTGGTTCTCGTGGTCACCCTGGTGCAGTTGTGGATCTTCCGGCGCAAGGGGGAGGACGCATGATCCGCCGCCGTTTCCCGTGGCTGTCGTATCTGGTGGTGGTGACCGGCGCCGTGCTCACGGTGGTGCCGTTCCTCGACATGGTGATGACGTCCTTCAAGGGGCCCGGCGAGGCGGGCACGCTGCCGTACCGCTTCCTGCCCGAGGCGTTCGACCTGTCCAACTACCGGGCCGCGGTCGACCAGCTCGATCTGCCGGTGCTCTTCCGCAACAGCGTCGTCGCGACCGCGCTGATCACCGGATCGGTGCTGCTCACGTCGTCCCTGGCCGGCTACGCGCTCGCCAAACTCCGCTTCCCCGGACGGAACTTCATCTTCCGCCTGGTGCTGTCGACGATGATGTTCCCGCCGTTCCTCTTCTTCATCCCGCACTTCCTGATCCTGGTGCACTGGCCGCTGGCGGGCGGCAACGACCTGTTCGGCCGCGGCGGTGCGGGCCTGACCGTCAGCATCGCGGCGCTGGCCATGCCGTTCCTCGTCAACGGCTTCGGGATCTTCCTGACACGCCAGTTCATGCTCTCGGTCCCGGACGAGGTCCTGGAGGCCGCACGCATCGACGGGGCCGGCGAGTTCACCGTGTGGTGGCGGATCGTGGTGCCGCAGACCAAGCCGGTCGTGGTGACGCTCGGGCTGCTGACCTTCGTCGACGCCTGGAACGAGTACATCTGGGCGCTGCTCGTCTCGACCGCCAACCCGGACGTGATGACCCTGCCCGTCGGCATCCAGCTCCTCCAGGACCACGTCGACCCGACCCGCACGATGCCCATCGTCATGGCCGGTCTCGTGCTGAGCGTCCTGCCGGTCCTGATCCTCTTCCTGCTGCTGCAGAAGCACTACATCCGCGGCGTCATGCTCAGCGGCCTCAAGTAGAGGGGACGCGCCGGCGGGCGCGAAGCGTAGCGGGGACGCGCCGGCCGGCTCGGAGGGCGCACGGTGCTCGACGGGCGGCCCGCCCCGTGGCTAGAGCCCGGCGATGGCGTTCCAGCGCTTCGCGAACTCGGCGCGCTCGCCGGACTCGATGTCCCGGGCGATCGCGAGCCGCTTGCGCATGGCCGCGTCCGGGAAGATCAGCGGGTCCTCGGCGAGGGCGGCGGTGTCCTTGTCCTTGGAGGAGGCGAGGACGTCCTGGGCGGCGGGGACCGGACACACGTAGTTGACCCAGGCGGCCAGCTCGGCGGCGACCTCCGGCTCGTAGTAGTAGTCGACGAGCTTCTCCGCGTTGGCCTTGTGACGGGCCAGGTTGGGGATCATCAGCGACTCCGCCCAGAGCTCGGCGCCCTCCTCGGGGACGACGAAACGGATGTCGGGGTTGTCGGCCTGGAGCTGGATCACGTCGCCGGAGTAGGCCTGACAGGCCAGGACATCGCCGCTGGAGAGGTCCTTGATGTAGTCGTTGCCGGTGAAGCGCCGGATCTGACCGCCGTGCACATGCTTCTCGACCTGGTCGCAGACCCGGTGGAAGTCGTCCGCGGTCCACTGGGTGATGTCGACCCCGTTGCCCTGCATGAGCAGCGCGAAGGCCTCGTCCAGGCCGGAGAGCAGGGTGACGCGCCCCTTGAGGTCGTCGGCCCACAGGTCGGAGACGTGCCGGATCTCGCGACCGAGCTTGCGGTGGTTGTACGCGATCCCGGTGATGCCCGACTGCCAGGGCACCGTCGACTTGCGGCCGGGGTCGAAGGCGGGCGAACGCAGCAGCGGGTCGAGGTACTTGGTCACGTTGGGCTGCGCGGCCCGGTCCATCTCCTGGACCCAGCCGAGACGGACGAAGCGGGCGCACATCCAGTCGCTGATGACGATCAGGTCGCGGCCCGTCCGCTGGTGGTTCATCAGCGACGGACTGATCTTGCCGAAGAACTCGTCGTTGTCGTTGATCTCCTCGATGTAGTCGACGGAGATGCCGGTGCGCTTCTCGAAGGCGTCCAGGGTGGGCCGCCTGCTGGTGTCGTCGTCATCGGTGTCGATGTAGAGCGGCCAGTTCGCCCATGTCAGCCGCTTGTCCGTGGCGGAGAGGTCCGCTCCGGTCCGGTCGCCGGGCGCGACGTACGCGGCGGGCACCCCGCAGCCGGCGAGGGCGCCGAGGGCCGCGCCCCCGCCCAGGGCACGCAGCAGGGACCGGCGGGACAGGGCTGAGGTGTTCCGAATCGCTGGCACGCGGGCAGCATGCCGCCGACGGCTGCGCGCCGACAATGGACGCTGCGTCGAGCGGTCGCGCGCCGACCCGACACCCTGTCGATCACCGGCCCGGGCCGGGCGGGCGGACCGTGCACGGCAGTGCGGCCCCGGACGGTCGATTCCCGTCCGGGGCCGCACTGTTCGCTTCACATGCCCGGCCGCCGGACCCGGCCGCCATGGCGGCGGCGCGGGCCGATGCGGCGGGCGGTCAGCCGTCGAGCGAGGTCATCACGTGCTTGATGCGCGTGTAGTCGTCGAAGCCGTACGCCGACAGGTCCTTGCCGTAACCGGACTTCTTGAAGCCGCCGTGCGGCATCTCGGCGACCAGCGGGATGTGGGTGTTGATCCAGACGCAGCCGAAGTCGAGCGACTTCGACAGGCGCATCGCGCGGGCGTGGTCCTTGGTCCACACGGAGGAGGCGAGGGCGTAGTCGACGCCGTTCGCCCACGCGACGGCCTGCGTCTCGTCCGCGAAGGACTGGACGGTGATGACCGGGCCGAAGACCTCGTTCTGGATGATCTCGTCGTCCTGCTTGAGGCCGGAGACGACGGTCGGGGCGTAGAAGTAGCCCTTCTCGCCGACCTGGTGGCCGCCCGCCTCGACCTTGGCGTGCGCGGGCAGGCGCTCGATGAAGCCGGAGACCTGCTTCAGCTGGTTCGGGTTGTTCAGGGGGCCGAAGAGCACGTCCTCGTCGTCCGGCTGACCGGTCTTCGTCTCGGCGGCGGCCTTCGCGAGCGCGGCGACGAACTCGTCGTGGATGGACTCCTGGACGAGTACGCGGGTGGCGGCCGTGCAGTCCTGGCCGGCGTTGAAGAAGCCGGCGACGGAGATGTCCTCGACGGCCTTGGCGATGTCGGTGTCCTCGAAGACGACGACCGGGGCCTTGCCGCCGAGCTCCAGGTGGACGCGCTTGAGGTCCTTGGACGCCGACTCGGCGACCGACATGCCGGCGCGCACGGAGCCGGTGATGGACGCCATCGCCGGGGTCGGGTGCTCGACCATCGCGCGGCCGGTGTCGCGGTCGCCGCAGATGACGTTGAAGACGCCCTTGGGGAGGATGCCGCCGATGATGTCGGCGATCAGGACGGTGGAGGCGGGCGTGGTGTCCGACGGCTTGAGGACGACCGTGTTGCCGGCCGCCAGCGCCGGGGCGAACTTCCACACGGCCATCATCATCGGGTAGTTCCACGGCGCAACCTGCGCGCAGACGCCGACCGGCTCGCGGCGGACGATCGAGGTCATGCCCTCCATGTACTCGCCGGCCGAGCGGCCCTCGAGCATGCGCGCGGCGCCCGCGAAGAAGCGGATCTGGTCCACCATCGGCGGGATTTCCTCGGAGCGGGTCAGCCCGATCGGCTTGCCGGTGTTCTCGACCTCGGCCGCGATGAGCTCCTCGGCCCGCTCCTCGAAGGCGTCCGCGATCTTCAGGAGGGCCTTCTGGCGCTCGGACGGCGTCGTGTCGCGCCAGGCCGGGAAGGCCGTGGCCGCGGCCGCCATCGCGGCGTCGACGTCGGCCTGTCCGGAGAGCGGCGCGGTCGCGTACGCCTCACCGGTCGCGGGGTTGACCACGTCCGTGGTCCGCCCATCGGCGGCATCGCGGAACTCTCCGTCGATGTAATTGCGCAGACGACGCAGCTCGGTGCTCACTGCCCGGCCCTCCTGTCAGATGTGCGTTGACTCAGTTGTCCGGTTACCTGGGACACCCAGGTGTCCACTACCTGAGATACCTGAGGAGCCCACCCTAATCCGTGGATCCACGTTTTCAACACCCCCGGTCCGGCCAGAGCTGCGAAATCCGCAAGACACGTCCTCGAAAACAACGAATTTCATCGCTACGGCCTTGCGGAACTGTCGATACGTCGTGCACAGTGAGGCCGTGGCCAGTCGAAGCGCAGACCCCAGGGACTCCCGCGAGTCCAGGAACGGCACTCCCCAGCTGGATGCCGTCTCCCTCGCCATCATCGAGCAGCTGCAGCAGGACGGACGCCGCCCGTACGCCGCGATCGGCAAGGCCGTGGGCCTGTCCGAGGCGGCCGTGCGCCAGCGCGTCCAGAAGCTGCTCGACCAGGGCGTGATGCAGATCGTCGCCGTCACGGACCCGCTCACCGTGGGCTTCCGCCGGCAGGCGATGGTGGGCATCAATGTCGAGGGCGACCTCGACCCGGTGGCCGACGCGCTGACCGCCATGCCGGAAGTCGAGTACGTGGTGATGACCGCGGGCTCGTTCGACCTCCTCGTAGAAGTCGTCTGCGAGGACGACGACCACCTGCTGGACGTCATCAACAAACGCATCCGGGCCCTGCCCGCGGTGCGCTCCACCGAGAGCTTCGTCTACCTGAAGCTCAAGAAGCAGACCTACATGTGGGGAACCCGATAGCCGTGAGCACCAAGGACCTCAGCAAGACCGCGTACGACCACCTGTGGATGCACTTCACCCGCATGTCCTCGTACGAGAACGCGCCCGTTCCCACCATCGTCCGGGGTGAGGGCACCTACATCTACGACGACAAGGGCAAGAAGTACCTCGACGGTCTCGCGGGCCTGTTCGTGGTCCAGGCGGGCCACGGCCGCCACGAGCTGGCCGAGGTGGCCGCCAAGCAGGCCGCCGAGCTGGCCTTCTTCCCCGTGTGGTCGTACGCCCACCCCAAGGCCGTGGAGCTGGCCGAGCGCCTCGCCCACCACGCGCCCGGCGACCTGAACAAGGTCTTCTTCACCACCGGCGGCGGCGAGGCCGTCGAGACCGCGTGGAAGCTCGCCAAGCAGTACTGGAAGCTGCGCGGCCACCACACCAAGTACAAGGTCATCTCGCGTGCGGTCGCCTACCACGGCACCCCGCAGGGCGCCCTGTCCATCACCGGCCTGCCGGCCCTGAAGGCCCCCTTCGAGCCGCTGGTACCCGGCGCGCACAAGGTCCCCAACACGAACATCTACCGCGCCCCGATCCACGGCGACGACCCGGAGGCCTTCGGCCGCTGGGCCGCCGACCAGATCGAGCAGCAGATCCTCTTCGAGGGCCCGGAGACGGTCGCCGCCGTCTTCCTGGAGCCGGTGCAGAACGCCGGCGGCTGCTTCCCGCCGCCGCCCGGTTACTTCCAGCGCGTGCGGGAGATCTGCGACCAGTACGACGTGCTGCTCGTCTCGGACGAGGTCATCTGCGCCTTCGGCCGCCTCGGCACCACGTTCGCCTGCGACAAGTTCGGCTACGTGCCGGACATGATCACCTGCGCCAAGGGCATGACCTCGGGCTACTCCCCGATCGGCGCGTGCATCGTCTCCGACCGCATCGCCGAGCCGTTCTACAAGGGCGACAACACCTTCCTGCACGGCTACACCTTCGGCGGCCACCCGGTCTCCGCGGCTGTGGGCCTCGCCAACCTCGACCTGTTCGAGCGCGAGGGCCTCAACCAGCACGTGCTGGACAACGAGAGCGCCTTCCTGAGCACCCTCCAGAAGCTGCACGACCTGCCGATCGTCGGCGACGTCCGCGGCAACGGCTTCTTCTACGGCATCGAGCTCGTGAAGGACAAGACCACCAAGGAGACCTTCACGGACGAGGAGTCGGAGCGCGTGCTCTACGGCTTCGTGTCCAAGAAGCTCTTCGAGTACGGCCTGTACTGCCGCGCCGACGACCGCGGTGACCCGGTCATCCAGCTGTCGCCGCCGCTGATCTCCGACCAGTCGACCTTCGACGAGATCGAGGGGATCATCCGTCAGGTGCTGACGGAGGCGTGGGCGAAGCTCTGATCCACGCGCGGGCCGTGCGCCCGAGGCGCGTCCCCGGCGTCGTGACCCCGGGACGCGACCCCGCGGCCACGGCGTCCCGGCGAAGCTCCGATCTTCCTTGTGGTTGATCAACACCGGCCCCGGTGCCCCCCGTTCGAGTGAGAATGGGCGGCCCGGGGCCGCGTGCTGTCCGGCCTCCCGGCCCCGACTCCCTAGCGTGCCCAGTGACCGATCGGCCCTGCCTTCGTTCCCCCGTCCGGGGGACTTGGCCTGGCAAATCAGATCTGAACCGAGGTGTACGCGATGGTGGCCCCGCCGGACAACGACGTGCTCTGGGCACGCGCCCTGCACGTCAATCACAACGGCTCGCCCGCGCTCAGCGGTGTCTCGCTCGGTGTCCGAGAGGGCGAGATCCTCGCCGTCGGCGGCCCGCGCGGCAGCGGCAAGACGACCCTGCTCCAGTGCCTGTCGGGCCAGCTGCTGCCGCAGGAGGGCGAGGTCTGGTTCAACAGCGTGCCCGTGCACACCATGGGCCCGCTCAGCCGCGAACGCCTGCGTCGCGACCGCTTCGGCTGGATCGACCCGGCCCCGGTGCTGATCCCCGAGCTGAACGCCTGGGAGAACGCCGCGCTGCCGCTGATGCTGCGCGGAACCGGACGCAGGGCCGCCAAGACCACCGCCCTGGAGTGGCTGGAACGGCTCGACATCGGGGCCTGCGCCCGCAAGCGCCCCCATACCCTGCTCCAGGCCGAGCGGCAGCGCGTCGCCATCGCGCGGGCCCTCGTCCCCGCCCCCACCGTGCTCTTCGCCGACGAGCCGACCGCCTCGCTGCACCGCGCCGACCGCACCCATGTGCTGCGCACGCTCACCGCGGCCGCCCGCTCGCACGGCATCACGGTCGTCCTCGCCACGCACGACGCGGACACCGCGGCCCTCGCCGACCGCACGGTCTCGCTCCTCGACGGACGGCGCGTGAACACCGTCCACCTGCCCCCGGTCACCGAGACGGAAGGCCGGGCCGCGTGCTCGCTCTCCGTCTAGCCCGCGGCGCGCGGCCCCTCGTCCAGGTCCGCCGGCTGCTGGTGGCCGCCGCCTCGACGGGCACCGGGTTCCTGCTGCTGTGCACGCTGGGGTACGCGATGACGCACCCGGACGGCTCGCCCGGCTCGGCGCTGCGGCTCGCCTGGTGCGCGGTGCCCGTGGCGACGACCGTGTACTTCGCCGTCGCGGTCGCCCGCACCGACCCCGGAACCCGGCCGCGCCCCGGCCTCGCGGCCATCGGGCTCGGCCCGGGGCGCCTGATGGCCATCTCGGCGGCCACCACCGCCCTGTCCACGACACTCGGCTCGCTGCTCGCCCTGCTCCTGTTCCTGCATCTGCGGGGCGACCTCACGGGCATGCCCCTGGACGGCGCGGCGGCGGAGTTCCTCGCCACGGACAGCTCCCTGCCGCTGCCCGCGGCACTGACCCTGCTGGCGCTGGTGCCGCTCGCGGCGTCCGCCGCGGTCGCGGTGGCCCTGCGCCCGCGGGGCGGCAGGCCGCGCCGCGTCGTGGACTCCTACGGCCGCACCTGGATCACGGCACGACAGATCGCGGCGGGCGGCTCCGCGAGCCGCGCCGCCGGCCGGACGGAACGCGCCACGGCGGAGACGGACACCACGGCGGGCTCCGCCGGTGCGGACACCCCCGGACACACCGGCGCGCCTGCCGCCCGGGGCGCCGACGACGACACGGCGGCACGCACCGGCGGGGAGGCCTCCCGCGTCCCGGACGCGCACTTCTACTCCGACATCCTCGACGCCGTCGCCGACGACGACGTGGCCGCCACGGGTCCCGACTTCCACTGGACCGCGGAGGCGTACGGCGACACGGAGCGCGACGGAACCCAGGCGCACGTCGACACGGAGGTCCACGACGAGCGCAGGGGCCGTGCGCGGGCCGGCCACCGGCGGGACTCCCAGGACTCCCTCCCCGACGCGCCGGACGCTCAGGAGGCCGCTCAAGCCCCCGCCCGCCGCCGTCGGCAGATCCGCCCGGCCGTCGAGTTCGACCCGCGCCGTCTGCCGCCCGTCGAGACCACGCCCGGCGGCCTGCCCTGGGGCGCGGCGACGATCGCGGCGGGGCTGGCCGTGGAGACGTACGCGGGCCGTTCCCCGTCCGCCGCCGCACTCACACTGCCCGGCGGATTCGCCGACGGCCCGGCCGGGGTGCTGGTCGGCTGGGTGCTCACCGCGCTCGGCCTGGCCATGGCGGGACCGGCGCTCACCTATCTGTGCGGCCGGCTGCTCCAGGCCGTACGGCCGGGTGCGCTGCGGCTGCTCGCCGGACGCGTCCTCCAGGCGGAGTCCCGGCGCATCGGGCAGCCGCTCGGCGTGGTGTGCGCGGTGGCCTGCGGCGGCTACGCCATGGCCACGCTGTACACCGGCGAACAGCCCGGGTTCGGGCCGCTGACCACCCTCGGAGCCCTGCTGGTCGCGGGGTCCACCCTGCTGACGCTGGCGACGGCCGCCGTCGAGGCGAAGCAGGCGCGCGCGGACACCACGGCCGCGCTGCTGCGGCTCGGGGCGCCCGCCACCGTGCTGCGCGGCGCCGCGGCACTCCGGGTCGCCGCGGTGCTCGCCCTGTTCGTCCCGCTCACCTGGGTGATCGCCGAACTGGCCGCACTGCCCCTGGTGCAGTGAAAGCCCGTACGAAAAAAGTCCGCGCCGGGCGATGAGTTCCGCGCGGACCCGCGGTCTACCTCTCCGAACGCCACATCACCGACGGGAGACCTCGCATGTACCAGCAGATGATCTTCGTGAACCTGCCCGTGGCCGACGTCGACACCTCGAAGAAGTTCTTCACGGAGCTCGGCTACACGATCAACCCGCAGTTCACGACCGACGACTGCGCCTGTGTCGTGATCAGCGACACCATCGTCGCGATGATGCTGAGCAAGCAGCGCTACGCGGACTTCACGAAGAAGCAGATCGCGGACGCGACGAAGACCAGCGAAGTGCTGCTGTGTCTGAGTGCCGAGAGCCGCGAGAAGGTCGACGAACTGGTCGACGGGGCGATCGCGGCGGGCGGCTCGGCCGGCGGCGAGACGCAGGACCACGGCTTCATGTACGGCCGCGCCTTCGACGACCCGGACGGCCACACCTGGGAGGTCATGTGGATGGACCCGGCGGCCGTCCAGGGCTGAGCCGCACGCCCCGCGCACCCCGGCCGGCCGGGGACGGATTTCCGTCCCGGCCCCGGGGTGCGGCCCGTTCAGGCCCTGGGGGCTGTCCTGTAATCCCCGGTGGATCAGTGCGCGGCGTCGGATGCGGTGCATCCCAAGGCGGAGGGCCGTCCTCATACGAGTCGTATTCGGGCGATCCGACAGCGCGGCGAGGTGCCGTAGCTGTCGTCGTGCGCCCGCCGGGGATCACGGACAGCCCTTAGCATGACCGGGTGCAGCCGACACCACCACACACGTCCGACGACCGTGAGATCGAGTCCCTCGCCGAGTTCGACGAGGTCGTCGCGGCCGGCAGTTCGCTCTCCGGGTTCCGGGTCCAGGCCGTCGATCTGACGGACCGTACGAAGACGCTGCTGTCCGTGGACAGCGCGGGAGCCGTCTTCCTCGGCTGCCCCATGGACCCCGAGGCGGCGGCCGCGGTCCGGGCGGCGGGCGCCCTGGTCTTCCCGCCCGTGCCCGGGCTGCCCTTCGACCCGTACCGCGGCGTGCTCTACTCCCCCGACGAGCTCTTCGAGGCGCTCGACGCGGGCTACGAGGCGACGCCGGACGCCCGCGCGTACGCCTGGTTCCAGCAGACCAAGGCCGACGGGGACATATTCGCCTCGATGCTGCGCTCCGTCCACGACGACGCCATCTCGGACGCGCTCGACGAACTCCTCGTCGGCGCACGGGTGGTGGGCGTGATGGGCGGCCACGCGATGGCACGCGGCACCGAGGAGTACGCGGGGGCGGCGCGACTCGGCCGGGAGCTGGCGCGTGCCGGTTACACGGTGGCCACCGGCGGCGGCCCCGGCGCGATGGAGGCCGCGAACCTCGGTGCGTACGCGGCCCCGTTCGACGACCGCATGCTCGGCGAGGCCCTGCAACTGCTCGCCAAGGCACCGTCGTTCGGCCCGTCGGTGGCGGACTGGGCGTGCGCCGCCTTCGACGTCCGGGAGCGGTGGCCCTCCGGCGGCGCGTCGGTCGGCATCCCCACCTGGTTCTACGGCCACGAGCCGCCCAACGCGTTCGCGGCGCACATCGCCAAGTACTTCGCCAACGCGACCCGCGAGGACGGCCTGCTGGCCCGCTCGAACGCCGGCGTCGTCTTCCTGCCGGGCGCGGCCGGAACCGTACAGGAGATCTTCGACAACGCGACCCCGAACTACTACGAGTCGCGCGGCGAGCCGACCCCCATGGTCCTGGTGAACCAGGCGCATTGGACCGAGAAGTACCCCACCTGGCCGCTGCTCCAGGCACTGGCCCGGGACCGCTCGATGGAGTCGCGCATCACGCTCGTGGACCGTATCGAGGACGCTCCGGAGGCGCTCAAACGCCTCGGTGGTTAATGACAAGGCAAAAGCCGACGGCAGGGCAGGGCATATGCATTGACAGCCCTTAGGTGGCGCTTATAAACCAGTGAGACTCCTGGGGGAGCTGTTGCCGCCGCATGATGCACAACAAATCCCCCCTCACCCCCCGCAGTTGCGCAATCTGTGAAGGGCAATCGTGTCCATATCTCGCCGTACCGCACGTTCCGTGCGCATCCTCGGTGTTGCATCCGCCTCGGCCGCGCTCGCGCTCGGTGTCGCGGGCAACGCACTCGCCTGCAACATCCGTGACTTCTCGGCCGTCGCCTCCTGCGACGACAACGGGAAGGGCATCATCACCGTGACCGACACCGACTCCTCGGGCAAGGAGGCGGAGGTCTCGGTCTACCTCGAGTCGAACGGCGCCGACGAGAAGCTGGTCGGCACCAAGACGGTCACCGGCACCCGCGAGGGCGCCACCGTGACGTTCTCGGAGGACTGGTCCCCCAAGGCCGTGTACCGCGTGCACATCAAGGCCGGGAACATCGTCGACGAGGACATCTCCCCGAACCTGACCGCGCCCTCCGAGGCCTGCAAGTCCACGGAGACGCCGTCGCCTTCGGAGACCCCCAAGCCGTCGGAGACTCCCGCTCCCTCGGAGACGCCTTCGGACGAGCCGACCCCGTCGGCCTCCGAGAGCACCACCGCTCCCGCGACGACCGGGGACAACTCCCCGTCGCCCGCGACCGGTGACTCCAACCTCGCCGAGACCGGTGCGAACTCCAACACCGGCATGATCGCCGGTATCGCCGGCGCGCTCGTCGTGGTCGGCGGCGGAGCGGTCTTCTTCGGCATGCGCCGTCGCGCCTCGAAGGCCGGCTGACGCACCACCGTACGCAGGTGTGGCCCGTCCCCTTCCCGGGGGCGGGCCACACGCGTGTCCGCGGGCCGTCTCCGGGGCGGCCGGCGGCGCGGGGGCGTCTGGTCCGAGCAGCGGCGCGGGGCGCACCCTATGCGCCGCCCGGCCCCCCGAGCACGGCGATCTCGGCGGCGTCGAACGCCACTCCGACCACATCACCGGGCGCCGGCGCGTCGCGCAGCGCGCACGCCGCCTCGAGCCGCGGCGCGCCCTCCGGTTGCAGCTGTACGGCGACATGCGTGCCCCGGAAGGTGCGTGCGGCTACGGTGCAGCGCAGCCCGTCGGCCCCGTCCACGAGCCGTACGCCGGCGGGCCGCACGAGGAGCGTGCCGACCCCCTGCCGGGAGCCCTGCGGCACCGGCACCTTGCCCCATGGCGTGTCCGCGGCCTCACCGCTCACCGTCGCCTCCACGACGTTGTCGAAGCCGAGGAAGCGGGCCACGAAGGCGTCCGCGGGGCGCTGCCAGACCTCCAGCGGTGTACCGGACTGGGCGATGCGGCCGTCGCGCATCACCACGACCCGGTCGGCGAGCGCGAAGGCCTCGCCCTGGTCGTGCGTGACGGCCAGCACCGTCGTGCCCAACTCGCCGAAGAGCTGGCGCAGTTCGACGACGAGCCGCTCGCGCAGGGACCGGTCCAGCTGACCGAGGGGCTCGTCCAGCATCAGCAGACGAGGGCGCGGGGCGAGCGCGCGGGCCAGCGCGACCCGCTGCTGCTCGCCGCCGGACAGCTCCCCGACGGGCCTGGACGCGGCCCCCGGAAGCCCCACGAGCTCCAGCAACTCCCTTACCCGTGCGGCCTGTTCGCCCTTCGCTGCACCGTGCATCCGCAGCCCGAAGGCGACGTTGCCGCCCACGTCCCGCTGCGGGAACAGCTGGTGGTCCTGGAACATCAGGCCCACGCCCCGCTTGTGCGCGGGAACACCGCCGAGGTCCCGACCGTCCAGGCACACCCGCCCGGCGTCCAGCGCCTGCAGTCCCGCGACGACACGGAGCAGTGTCGACTTGCCGCTGCCGCTCGGCCCGAGCACGCAGACGATCTCGTGCTCCGCCACGTCGAGACCGACGGCGTCGAGCGCGGCCCGCGCGCCGAAGCGCACGGTCGCGCCTGCGAGTTCGAGCATGGTCAGAACTCCCCCGTCCGGTCCGTCCGTACCCGCTCCAGGAGCAGCAGCGCCACCGCACACACCACCATCAAGATCGTCGAAAGGGCCATCGCCTGGCCGTAGTTGAGGTCGCCCGCCCGCCCGAGCAGACGTGCCACCGCGACCGGCAGCGTCGGGTTGTCGGGCCGCGCGATGAACACGGTCGCCCCGAACTCGCCGAGCGACACCGCGAAGGCGAACCCGGCCGCGACCAGCAGCGCCCGCCGCACCATCGGCAGGTCGACCTCGCGCCACACCCGCCAGGGCGAGGCGCCGAGCACGGCCGCCGCCTCGCGCAGTCGTCCGTCCACCGCCCGCAGCACGGGCAGCATCGTCCGCACCACGAAGGGGACCCCGACCAGCGCCTGCGCGAGCGGCACCAGGATCCAGCTGCTCCGCAGGTCCAACGGCGGTTCGTCCAGCGCGACGAGGAATCCGAAACCGACCGTCACGGCGGAGACGCCGAGCGGCAGCATGAGCAGCGCGTCGAAGCCCCGCACGAGACGGCCCGCGTCACGGCGGGTGAGGGCGGCGGCCGCCAGTCCGCCGATCACGACGGCGATCGCGGTGGCGGCGAGGGCGTACTCCAGCGAGGTGCCGATCGCCGTGACCGGCGCGACGAGGAAGGCACCTCCGTCGTCGGAGGCCAGCGCCCTGTAGTAGGCGAAGCCATGGCCGCCCGGCGTGTCGAGCGAGCGCTGGACGAGCACCCCGAGCGGGAGCACGAGCAGGACGGCGACGCTCACGAGCACTCCCCCGAGCAGCGCCCACTGGCCCGCACCCCGCGGCCGGCGCGCGGTGGTCTCCGGGGCCACCAGGCGCAGCGCGGTCTCCCGGCGGCGCACCGTCCCCGCGTGCACGGCGAGGATCGCGCCCACCGCCACGAACTGGATGAGCGTCAGCACCGCCGCGGTGGCGAGGTCGAAGATCTGCGAGGTCTGCCGGTAGATCTCGACCTCGAGGGTGGAGAAGGTGGGGCCGCCGAGGATCTGCACCACGCCGAAGGAGGTGAAGGTGAAGAGGAACACCATGAGCGCGGCGGCGGCCACGGCCGGGCTCAGCGCCGGAAGCGTCACCTTGCGCCAGGCCGCGAACCGCGAGGCGCCGAGCATCCGCGCGGCCTCCTCCTGGCGGGGGTCGAGCTGCGCCCACAGCCCGCCGACGGTCCGTACGACGACCGCGTAGTTGAAGAAGACGTGCGCGAGCAGAATCGCCCAGACCGTGGTGTCGAGCCGCACGCCCCACAGCTCGTCGAGCAGGCCGCCTCGGCCGACCAGCGCCAGGAACGCCGTGCCGACGACGACGGTCGGCAGCACGAAGGGCACCGTCACCACGGCTCGGAGGACCTGCTTGCCCCTGAAATCGAAGCGTGCGAACACATACGCGCCGGGGAGCGCGATCAGCAGCGTGAGCGCCGTCGAGGCGAGCGCCTGCCAGGTGGTGAACCAGAGCACGTGCCGGATGTCGGACTGCGTGAGCACGTCCGCGATCCGGCCCAGCCGCCACTGCCCGTCGGTCTTGAGGCCGCGGGCCACGATGGCGGCGACGGGGTAGGCGAAGAAGACGGCGAAGAACGCGACGGGCACGGCCATGAGGCCGAGCCGGGCCACGTTCGCGCGCCCGCCCGCTCCGCGCCGTCCGCCGCGTCCCTCGCGTCCGAAGCTGCCGCCTCCGCGCCGCCCGCTCCCGGTCTCCCGGGGCGTCGGCGCCTTGGCGACGGCTTCGGACGCGTCGGCTACTTCAGTACGAGCGAGGTCCACGACTTGACCCACTGGTCACGGTTGGCGGCGATCCTGTCGGGCGCCATGGTCTCGGGGTTCTTGGCCTGCGGGCCGTACTGGTCGAACTCCGCGGGCACCTGGGCGGCTTCGCGCACCGGGTAGACGAACATGTTCAGCGGCATGTCGTCCTGGAACTCCTTGGTGAGCATGAAGTCGATGAGCGCCTTGCCGCCCTTGGCGTTCCCGGCGTTGCTCAGCAGTCCCGCGTACTCGACCTGGCGGAAGCAGGTGCCGGTGGCGACGCCGGTGGGCGCCGTCTTCGGCTTCGGGCTGGCGTAGATCACCTCGGCGGGCGGGGAGGAGGCGTACGAGACGACCAGCGGCCGGTCGCCCTTGGCCTTCTTGCCGCCGGCGGACCCGGAGAACTCCTCGTCGTAGGCCTGCTCCCAGCCGTCGACGACCTTCACGCCGTTGGCCTTGAGCTTCTTCCAGTAGTCCTGCCAGCCTCCCCCGCTCGATCCGGAGGCGTCCCCGTCGCCGTACTTCGCGGCGGTGCCCAGCAGGAAGCCGAGGCCGGGCGAGGACGTGGACGCGTTCTCGGTGACGAGGAGGTTCTTGTACTCGGGCTTGATCAGGTCGTCGAAGGACTGCGGGGGCGTCAGCTTGTGCTCGCTGAAATAGGCCTTGTCGTAGTTGACGCAGATGTCGCCCGAGTCGACGGGCGTGGCCCGGTGCTTGTCCTGATCGACGCGGTACTGCGGAAGCACCAGGTCCGAGCCCTTCGCCTCGTACGGCTGGAAGAGCCCGTTGTCGAGGGCGCGGGAGAGCAGGGTGTTGTCGACGCCGAAGAAGACGTCGCCCTGCGGGTTGTCCTTGGTGAGGATCGCCTTGTTCACGGCCTGCCCGGCGTCACCGTCCTTGAGGACCCTGACCTTGTAGCCGGACTGCTTCTCGAAGTCCTTGAGCACGCTCTTCGACACGGCCCACGAGTCGTGGCTGACGAGCGTGACGGTCTTCGGGTCCGCCGAGCCGCCGCCCGACGATCCGCACGCGGACAGCGCGGCCAGGCCGAGGCCTACGGCCACGGCTGCGAACTTCTTGGTGGTGCTCACTGATTTCCTCCTGGGGGACCAGGAAGAGACGCGGCCCTGCCCGGGACCTCTGACAGTTCCCGGGCAGGGCGCAACAGCTTGAGTGATGACCGAACTTCCTACCCAGAATGACCTGGGCAAGGTTCAGAGGGTCTGCGGTCTGTCCCGCACTCTCAGCGCTGTGGCGCTCCCCTGTCGGAATATGAAGATGTACGTACAGGCCTCAGCGTACCGTCTGGCCCCTGCGGGCCCGGCGGGCGGTGACCGCGGGGCCGACACGCGGCATCCGGGGTCGAGACGCGACCGCCGGTGTGCCGTCCGCCGGCCCGGATCATGGTGCGCCCGGCGGCCCGCGTCGTGGTGCTTCCGCCGGCCCGGCGCACCCGGTGGCCGGGCCGGTGTCGTGCCGGAGGTCTAACGCTCGGTGGCCGCGAGCTGTCCGCACGCCCCGTCGATCTCCTGGCCGCGGGTGTCCCGGACGGTCACCGGCACGCCGTGGGCCGCGATCGCCTCGACGAACGCCTTCTCGTCCTCGGGCCGCGAGGCGGTCCACTTCGACCCCGGGGTCGGGTTCAGCGGGATGAGGTTGACGTGCACCGGCTTGCCCTTGAGCAGCCGCCCGAGCCGGTCACCGCGCCATGCCTGGTCGTTGATGTCGCGGATGAGGGCGTACTCGATGGACAGCCGGCGCCCGGACTTCGCCGCGTACTCCCATCCGGCGTCCAGCACCTCGCGCACCTTCCACCGCGTGTTGACGGGCACGAGCGTGTCGCGCAGCTCGTCGTCGGGTGCGTGCAGCGAGATGGCGAGCCGGCACTTGAAGCCCTCGTCGGCGAACCGGTGGATGGCGGGGACCAGTCCCACCGTCGACACGGTGATGCCGCGCTGCGAGAGTCCGAGCCCGTCCGGCTCGGGGTCGGTGAGGGCGCGGATCGCTCCGACCACCCGCTTGTAGTTGGCGAGCGGCTCACCCATGCCCATGAAGACGATGTTGCTCAGCCGCGCCGGGCCGCCCGGGATCTCGCCGTCCCTGAGGGCGCGCATGCCGTCCACGATCTGGTGCACGATCTCGCCGGTCGACAGGTTCCGGTCGAGGCCGGCCTGGCCGGTCGCACAGAACGGGCAGTTCATCCCGCAGCCGGCCTGGGAGCTGATGCACATGGTCACCCGGTCCGGGTACCGCATCAGCACGGACTCGACGAGCGTGCCGTCGAAGAGGCGCCACAGGGTCTTGCGGGTGGTGTCCTGGTCGGTGGACAGGTGCCGCACGACGGACATCAGCTCGGGAAGCAGCGCTTCCTGGAGCTTGTCGCGCGACGCGGCCGGGATGTCCGTCCACTCCGCGGGGTCGTGCGCGAACCGCGCGAAGTAGTGCTGCGAGAGCTGCTTGGCACGAAACGGCTTCTCGCCGATCGCGGCGACAGCCTCTTTGCGCTCGGCGGGCGTGAGATCGGCAAGGTGCCGCGGCGGCTTCTTGGCTCCGCGCGGGGCGACGAAAGTGAGTTCTCCGGGCTTCGGCATAACCCTTCCAGTGTCGCAGATCAACTCGACCGGCCCAGGCCGGAGCGGGGTGGGGACGGTCACCCACGGGTGCCGTCTGTCAGCTTTGGTCGACCTCGCACAGCCCAGGGACGGCCCAGCTCGGTACTCGGTCGGAGCGTCATGGCGTCGCGTACCGCGCCCACTGGTGGCCGAGAAATTCGAACACGTGCTTGAATTTGGCCATGCGATCGTTCCCCGACGACCTTGCCCAGGCGCAGCAGGAGTGGAGCGCCACCTACCGGCAGCTTGCCGAGCGGCCCGGCCGTACCGAGCTGCGCCGGCACCGACTCACCGCTCCTCTCTCTTGTGGGGATCATCGGAACCTTGATCGGTAGTTCCCCGTGACTCCCCGCCTGATCCGAGATGTACGTGTTTCCGGTGTGATCGGGCTCCACATTGCATGATGCTGTGACATGCCACTTTTAGCGTAATAGGGGGTTATTGGCTGTTTAAGCCGTCATGCTGCGCCTATCGATCACGGCTCGTCGAGAGGATCCGGCGGGCTCCTCCACAATGTGGTTGGGATGGCGAATACATGGCTACTGAAGCGCGGCCGGTGCCGGCCGGAACAGGTGCAGGGGCATCACGACGCCGCGTCCTGACCACGGCTGCGCTGGGATCGGCATTCGCGGCACTGCCGGGACGGGCTGTCGGCGCCGAGCCGGGCGCCTCACGCGAAGGGGCGCATGGCGGCACGGATCACGACCGCGGCGGTGAGCGTGCAGGCGCTGACGGCAGGGCCGGCCGGGATGGCGGCGCGTTGGTGCGTCCGGCCGAGAGCTCGGCGAAGGACTGGGCTCACGTTGCGGCGGAGCTGGGCCGCGAGGGAAGCATGCTGGGCAGGCAGATCTACCGGACGGCTTTCCCTCGCACCGACCTGCATGTCGTCTCCCACGGCGTCACTGTGTCGCCGCAACTCGCCATCGGCTCGCACGTGTCCTTCATCCGCTATGCCGACAACACCATCCTGACCATGGGAGAACTGGCCGTCACCGAGACGGAGTTGCACCGTGTGACCGGCGCACTGCAGTCACACGGCATCGAGCAGACGGCTATTCACAACCACCTGCTCGCTCACACTCCCCGTCTCGTGTGGATCCATACGCACGGGCACGGTCCGGATGCCCTGCCCTTGGCCCGCGGCCTGCGCGCCGCGTTCGCCTGCACAGGCACGCCGCCCGCCAAGTCTTCGACGACCCCCGCAAAGAAGCTGAAGCTGGACACAGCGGGCATCGACGCCGCCCTGGGCACCGCAGGTACCGTCTATGGCAGCGTCTACAAGTCCGTCTTCCGGCGCCGCGAGACGATGACCGACGGCAACTACATCCTGCCGCTCGGTTCCGGGGCGACCACGGCCCTCAGCTTCCAGCCGGTGGGAGGAGGCTGTGCCGCGGTCAGCGGGGATTTCGCCGTGCTGGCCGGGGAGGCGCAGGACGTGCTGGACGCGCTCCAGCGCGGCGGAATCGGGATCGTCGAGTTGCACAACCATGGCCTGGCCGACACGCCCCGCATGTTCTTCATCCACGTCTGGGCCGTCGGAAACGCCGTGAAACTTGCGCGGGCCCTGCGCCGTGCGGTGGCCGCTACCAACGTCGCACCCGCCGGTGGGGCAGAAGGAGGCGAGTAGCGGTTGGCCGAAAGCCCACGTACATCCACTACGAGGACTTCCAGCCGACACGCCCGCCGTGACCACCCGATCGCCGACTACATCGACGTTCAGATCAGGAAGGTGAAGCGGCCTCCGCACGGCCCATCTGGCACGTGAGTGGCACGGCGCCGAAGAGCCGCTGAGAAAGATCAAGGCCCAGGCATCCGGATTCACACCGGTTGACCTGGGCCTTGTTCGTGTCCTGAGACCGGTGGGCGCGGACGGTTTCGAACCGCCGACATCCGCCCTGTAAGTTCGATCGCTGCTCGGCACTGCCGGGGAATCGCCCGGCAAGGCCAGCCGTGCAGGACCGCCTGGGCTCTTGGTACCCCGACTCCCCGTGAGTGACCGCCTGTTCTGGCACGGCTGTGGCACGGCTTCGCCCCTCCGCTTCAGCGTCGACGGTTTGAGCGTCGGCGCCCCAGCAGCCTTGCCTGCTCGCTCTTCAGGTGAGTGAACCGGTCGCGGGTGTACTCCCTCAGCTCCCGGCCAGGGAACGGTATGAGTGACAGGTGTTCTTCGTAATTGCCCTCGGCCCACTGCGCGGCGGTGATCTCGTATCCAGCGACATGCGCGCAGAGCTGGAGCAGTGCCGAAGGCATCTCCTCCTCGATCAGAAGATCGGCCTTCGTGACCACCACGTCACGCATTGCCTGAATGTTGGGGATGAAGACGGTAGTGGCCCATGTGCGCCACCGCGCGAGTTCCTGCTCGGTGGGAGGTATGTCGTGGTGGAAGGGATCGCGCCCGTCGGGGCGGGCGTACATCTCAGAGAAGGTGTCATAGACGCGGCTGTTGGCTTCCATCAGCGCGAACAGAGGACCGTAGAAGTCGCTCAACTGGACATTGACCCGCGTCAGTCGGGCCTCTCTCTGCGCCAGTCGCAGTCCGTTGAGATAGGTCGCCAGGTAGCCGATGAACGCCACCCCGACGGTCAAGATCACTGTGGCCATGAGAGGTGATCGTAAGCCCCTCCGGTCGGATCACCTGATCGCTGGTCCCGTTCTCCTGCATGTCCTCGAACTCAACGTCGCCGGAGTCTCAATGACCCGTGTCAAGCCGGCGAGGCGCCGCCCATCGGTTAACGGTGACGCCCCGCGTGGTCGCCGACCTTTGAAGCGTGGCCTCATCCTTATCAGGTCAAATACCAAGGGCTGTCGACAGCGCTTAACCGGCCTGTCGCTTTGGTCGAGCGTCCGCAGAGATCCGGCGTCGGCCGCCGTTGTTCGCGCACGTTGGTGTCAGCCGCTGATGTCAGCCCAATGCGGCGGTCTCCTGGAAGCGGCTTCCTGTCGGTACGGTGCACCGATTGCGAGAATGAGCCAGGTGGCCCCGGCGCAGAGTAGACCCGTCAGGACGAGCATCATGCGCTGCTCGTCCTCGACTTCGAACTCGTACCGGCTCCGCGAGATCTCCACCTCGACGCGGGGCGAGGCCGTCATATCGGTAGCGAAGTACCGGTCGCCCAAGGCTTGCGGTGTCTCCAAGGCGCCTCCGCCGTCCAATACGTTCACGACAAGCAGCACTACGCCCGAAACGATCAGCAGCCCGAGTGTGGCGCGCACATGGCCAGGCAGGCCTCGTCCAAGGAACCACTTCGGAGACCTGCTCGCCTCGGAATTGATCACGGGCACCGCGGCACACAGACAAAGCACGAAGGACAACATCATCACCGCCATCGTCCAGCCTGTGCCGTCGATCGGAGAGGGCCCCGGCAGCCAGGTGAGTGCCACGAACGACAGGAGGGCGACGCTCAACCCGAACAAGGTTCCGCTGCGCACAGTGAAAGTTCTTCGCACGGCCCGGAGCTTCGCACATCCGTCGCTCCAGGTCATTGCCGGATTCCAGCAGCGTACGCTCCTCAACGATGCGAGATTCGTACCTCGTCGGCACTCCCGAACACACCGGAACGCGACAGACTTCCTCGGCTCCCATCCCGTCTGCCGTCGACCCACACACCGTGGAGCGGGCGTGGTTCAGGGCGTCAACGTGGAGCGCCCTGCTGGACGAACGACCTTGACGCCCTGGGCCGCGCCTGCTCGGCTCTGCCTGGGCCGACGGCAGACGGGATGGGGGCACCCCACACACGCCACACTCGGCCGGCACTCGCGAACGGCGCCCCCGCCATCTCGGAGCCTGAGCGCCCCGCCGGAGGCACGTTCTTGACCGAAACACTTCGTGTCCGGGTCTCTACTCACGGGCCGTCGCTTGCCGCGCCCCCCTCCGCCACGGTGGCGGCGGCCGGCACGACCAGCCGATCGAGACCTGGGGGCCGTAGTGAGCCCTTTTGAGGTGCGCCGAAGCCGGCGACGGTGCACACTTCCTCGCCGTGGAGATCATCACGGGCGAGCTGCGGCGTCTTCAGTCGGGGCTCGGGGCCGATGACGGCCGACAGCGGCCGTTCCTCGTGCGTGTCCGGTTCACCGCCGAGGATCCGGCGCGAGTCATCGCGAACGCCCGTGCCGTGCTGGCGTGTGTGCTCCGGCGGACGAATGACTGGCCGGCGCTCGATCGATGGCCGGAGCTACTGCCGGCGGGGTTCGTTCAGCGCTGCGCGCCTGAGCATGCGGAGCCGGAACCCGGCCGGCCCTTCGATGCCAAAGCCTGGCTGCGAAAGTGGCGGGCGACGACACCCAAGCAGAAATCAGCGTTCGGCCAAGGGCCTTGGACGCTGTCGGGCTGGCTCTACTACTTCGACCCGACCGACGAGGGAATGGGCGACGACCGCAGCTGGTGGTGGTGGGACTCGGGGTCCGATGAGCCGGGCAACGGCTGGGTCGATGTGGCCACCACCGGCTGGCCGTTCGGCAGCGGTTCGCTGTTCTGGCTGATCGCGGCCAGCGGTGGTCGGGATCTGGATTATGGGGTGTGATGGCCATGCGCTCGCCCACCTCCTCGGACGTGAGCCGGGCACCCCCGGTCGATTCGCCGGACTTGGCTGCACTCGCGGGCTGACGGGCCGGCGGTCACGGGCCGAGGTAGGTGCCTGGTGAGAGCCACGTAGGACGGGGCAGGCCGAAGTGCTCCTCGAGCATCAGCTCGGCCTGGGTGAGCGCGCCGTAGACCCATCCCTGTCCGGTCGACCAGGCATCTCCGCAGACGTACAGGTTGGCGTCGGGGAGCGGGTGGCGCATGCGCGGCATGATCTCCCAGCTCTTCGCCCCCACCTGCCAGAAGTGGAAGGCCGCTCCGTACGGGTCCTGCACCCAGTCCTGGAAGTAGGCCGACGTCGGGTCGGGGATACGGGCGTCGGGGCCGTGCAGCTCGCGCAACTGCCGCTGAGCCTCGTCGACCAGCGTCCCCGGCGCCGAAGCGTCCATCGGCCGTGGCGGCCGGGTCACCGCCACCGGGGCGAGGCGGTGCGGCCGCGTCAGCAGCTCGTTCCAGAACTCCACGTCGCTGAGGTCGTTGTAGGAGGCCAGCAGCAGGGCGTTGCGGTCGGCCGGGTCGGCCCCGGGCTGCTTGCCCTCGACGCCCCAGTAGTAGGTCTGGCGCAGCGGCAGGTCGGTCACCGAGCGGCCGGCGCGCAGGCCGAGATCCTCCCACCACGGCCGGTCGTAACCGAGGAAGAGCTTGGAGGCGGGCCTCGGGACGATCGAGCCGAGGTCGGACAGGAACCGGTCGCTGGTGAAGAGGAAGGTGTCCGGGTCCAGCAGCTCGATCGAGCGCTGGGGCATCGCCAGAACGACGTGGCGTGCCCGGACCGTGAGCGGCCGGCCCGTGGGCCAGACGGAGAGAGCAAGGGCCAGCACCTCCTCGCCATGGACGGTCTCCCGGTCGATCCGGCGCACCTGGTGGTGGAGGTGGACGGTCCCGCCTTCCGCCTCGAACCGCCGGACGAGTTCCTCGGGCACCGTCTGGTAGCCGTTGCGCAGCAGCAGGTACTGCGGTGCCGGGGAGCCGACGAAGTCCGCCACCGACGCCTCCATGGCCTCGATGCTGTTGACGTTGGCCACGACCGATCCGTAGCCGAAGCCGTCCCGGAGGAACGACCACCCCTCTTGCCCGACCGCGTCGAGCAGCAGGTTCCAGAACCCGATGTCGTAGAGGTGCCGGCCGTCGGCCGACGCCGTCGGCTTGATCTTGTCCCACGCCTTTTGGTTCATGCCGGCGGCGCCGGGGACGAAACGCTCGATGACCGAGACGAGCGCGTCGTCCGGCGACTTGCCCCGGATCGCGGCCGGCAGGTCGTAGGGCACGACCGCCGGGTCGTTCCACTGGGCCTGGGTGAAGCGGTGCCGGCGCAGGTAGACGAGGTTCTGCGGCTCGTCGACCGGGAAGGGATCCGTCGGCAACCCGAGATGTTCCACCAGGTCGGCCACGACGGGCTGGTTGTCGAGGTAGCGCATCCCGCCCAGCTCGGCGTGCAGGTGCGGCATGCCGGGCGGCGTCACCGAGAAGAGGCGGCCGCCGACGCGCTCGCTGCCCTCGAACAGGTGCACCTTGAGGGGACCGCGGCCACGCCGCCGAAGCTTCTTGAGCGCGCCGCTGCGCTCGGCTTCCGGACCGAGCAGACGCCAGGCGGCGTACGCCCCGGACACCCCGGCGCCGATGACCGCGACGTCGACGACGTCGGTCTCGTCGCCCCGCGCACGCGCCCGGGCCGGCGTCCCCAGTGCTCCGTCGACGATGGCGGCGGCGCCGAGAGCCCCCGTTCCCTTGAACACATCGCGGCGCGTCAGATCGCCCATCTCCGGCCCTCTCGGCGTGGATGCCTGCGGTAGGTAACTGTCTGTGATCGCGGCACAACATACCAATCCGGGCATTTTCGGTGCACAAGCGGGCAGTGACGGGCGAGTCGCAGCGAGGATTCGCCGCGAGCGGCCCGAATCCGAACCCGGAGGAAAGCTCCGCCTCGCGTGCGACAACCGGGGCGCCTGCCCCTGCGGCGACCCCAGAGGACTGCGGGCCTGAGGGACGCACCGCGACCCTCAGGCCGGACGGGTGCACCACAGCCTTCGGGACGGAGGGGTGCACCACGATCTTCGGGCGAGAGGGGCGCACCCAAGGCCTTCGGGGTGAGGAGTGCCTCCGGCCCGATGCAGTCATAGAATCGAACATGTGCACGATGACCTGCCGCCCGACCTGCCGAGGCTCCGCACGCTGGAGACGTGGCTGATCCTCTCGCTCACCCGGGTACAGCGACGCATCGCCGACATCGAGCGGCGCGAGGTGGAGCGGGACCGCGGCCGGCAGGCACGGCCACCGGTGCCCGACTGGCTGCTCGAAGTGGGCATCGGCAGCGAAAAACCACCGGTCGCGGTGCACGTGGGCGGCTGCCACATGGCCGGCAAGCGCGTACGCGGCATCCCGCGCGACCAGGCGCTGCGGGCCCTCACCGAGGGGGTCGACGCCTGCTCGCACTGCCGGCCGGACAGCGAGCTCGGGGTCCTCGACTGAGCCGGGCCGACACCGCCGTACGCCGCCGCGCCGGGCGACGGCACGGGGACGACCGCGTGCGCCACGGCCGCACGACCGCGGCGAATGCCCCGGCTCTACGATCCCGCGTATGACCAAGTTCATCGTCACGGTGTGCCTGCCACCGACCAAGCCACGGAAGCTTCCGGAGGCGATAGCCACCGCCATGGCGCCCTACGACATCAACCTCACCGACGAGTGGAATCCGGTCGGTGAGTGGGACTGGTGGACCATCCACTCCGATGCGAGGACCCCGTACCTCGTCCTGCCGGCCCACGACGGCGACCGCAGGCTCGTCACGGCCTCCACCGTCCCCCGCAGGAAGGCGGAGCTCGAACCGCTCGGTCCGCTGGAGTGCTGCGGCGGGCCACGGGGGATGCTCGACTTCGACGCGATGCGGCGACGGTCGGCGCACCAGTACGACGCGCTGCTCGCCGCCTGGGACGAACTGACCGCACAGCACCCCGAGGCCCGGCCGCTGTCCCACTTCGTCGCCCGTCACGACTCCGACCCCGACGGCTACTCCCGTGAGGACGCCAAGAAGGATCACCTGGCCCAGCCGCTGGTGCAGGAGGTGGCGCAGCGGGCCGTCGCAGGCGATCCGCACTTCGACATGTCGTTCCTGCTGAACGATCCGATCGCGTACTTCGCGCAGCAGCACGCGGAGGCCCGGCGGTCGGCGGTCCAGTGCGCCGTGCCCGGTTTCGCCCTGCTCGCCCTCGACGGCACGTGGTCGGACGGGCAGAGCGACGACTACTGGGAGCGGGCCAACGCGTACCTCGACGACCTGCATGCCGAGGCCGTCGTCGTCGATCTGCTCTGCCACTGCTGACGGCGGCGGGCCCTCACGTGCGGCCGTCGCATCGCGGCGGCCGTGGCGGACGGCCGGCCCACCGATCGCTGCGGCCGGGACGGACGGCCGCCCCAGCGAGCACCGCGCCGTGACCGTGGCATGCGTCCACCCCACCGATCGCTGCGGCCGGAGTGCACGGCCGCAGCGTCAGGCGCTCATCCGGCCATGGCCTCGGCCGGTCGATGGGCGGGGGCGGGCCGTCACGGCGGGTTGGCCGCGAGCCGGCAGGCACCGTTCGCGGCACCGCCCGGCACGCCCGCGGCGGTCAGGGCGTTCACACAGCCCGTGAGGTCGCTGTGCACGCCTCGGGTGCACGCCGCCGTGACGGCGTCCGAGACCTGGACGCCCGCCTGCTTGACCATGTTCGTGCAGGCCGGGATGTCCGCGTGGGCGGCGGGGGCGGCGAAGGCCACGCCGCCCAGGACGAGGGGCAGACCGATGAGGACACCGGCGATTCGGGCCGACATACGCATGGGGACACCTGCTCTTCGGGGTCGGGGCTCGTGCATGCTCGGCGCCGAGCACCGGGCGCGGCCGGTGTACGGCCGTGGCCCCGGGCCCCCGCACCCGTCGGCTCGGCGGAGCGCCCTTCTGCTTCCGACGCTAGATCAGTCGCCCCGGCCCCGCACCCGCACCCGCGCACTCCGGCCCGGCGACGGCACACGAAACCCGCCGGCCGACGGCGCACGACTCGGCACGGCGGCCGCACACTGCTCGGCACGGAAAGGGCCCGCCGTTCCGTGGAACGGCGGGCCCTCACCCTCAAAACAGCAGGCCGGTGACGGATGTGGAGGTCAGCCGGAGCCCACGAAGATCACCAGGAGCAGCCAGACCACCGGAGCCGTCGGCAGCAGGGAGTCCAGCCGGTCCATGATGCCGCCGTGCCCCGGCAGCAGCGTGCCCATGTCCTTGATGCCCAGGTCCCGCTTGATCATGGACTCGCCGAGGTCGCCGAGCGTGGCGCTGGCCGCGACCGCGAGGCCGAGGACCAGACCCTGCCACCAGCTGCCGCCGTCGATCAGGAACTGCATGCACAGCGCGCCGGCCGCCATCGCGAAGGTGACCGCGCCGAACAGGCCCTCACGGGTCTTTCCGGGGCTGATGCGCGGCGCCAGCTTGTTCTTGCCGAAGCGCCAGCCGATCGCGTACGCGCCCGTGTCACTGACGACCGTCAGGAGCAGGAACGTCAGGACGCGGCGCGGCCCGTCGTCGGCGGTCAGCATCATGGCCACGAACGTCGCCAGGAACGGCACGTAGAAGGCCGCGAAGACCCCCGCCGTGACGTCCTTCAGGTAGCCCTCGGGGGGCTCCGTCATCCGCCAGACCAGGACGGCCAGCGCGGTGAGCGCCATCGCCACCCAGGCACCCTCGGCGCCGCGGACGTAGCCGGCGACGACCATGGCCGCCCCGCCGAGCGCCAGCGGGACGAGCGGCGCCTTGATGCCCTTGCGCTCCTCGAGCCGCGAAGTGAGCTCCCACAGCCCCACCACCACGGCGACCGCCACCACGCCGACGAACACGGCCTTGACGACGAACAACGACGCGACGATCACGACGCCGAGCCCGACGCCCACACCTATGGCCGCGCCCAGGTCGCGTCCCGCACTCTTCTTCTGTGGCGCGGGGGCGGGCTGGGGGGTGGCGCTGGGCATGGGCTCCTGCGGGCTCTGCGGGTGGTGCGACGGCTCCCCGAAGGGCACCGTCGACGATGGGTCGTCGCGGAACAGGGGGCCACCCAGCTGAGCGGCCCCCGGGTCGTCATCCTGGTCTCCGCCGTGTGCGGGTTCGTCGGGCACGATGGGCATGGGGCGAGTCTGCTGCGCGTCATGCGCATCGTACGTGGGACCCGCCGGACCTGCCCCCTGGACAGGCCCCTGCTCGGACGCCCCCCAGTACCCGGCTTGTGGCGGCGCTCCCCAGGAAGAGTCGTTCATCAGACCTCGAGCAGCTCCGCTTCCTTGTGCTTCAGGAGCTCGTCCACCTGTGCGACGTACTTCGCGGTGGTGTCGTCGAGCTCCTTCTCCGCACGACGGCCCTCGTCCTCGCCGACCTCGCCGTCCTTGATCAGCTTGTCGATGGCGTCCTTGGCCTTGCGGCGCACGGAACGGATCGAGACCTTGGCGTCCTCGCCCTTGGTCTTGGCGACCTTGATGTAGTCCTTGCGGCGCTCCTCGGTCAGCTCGGGGAACACCACCCGGATGATGCTGCCGTCGTTGCTGGGGTTGACGCCCAGGTCGGAGTCGCGGATCGCCTGCTCGATGTTGCGCAGCGCGCTCTTGTCGAACGGGGTCACCACGGCCATGCGCGGCTCGGGCACCGCGAACGAGGCCAGCTGGTTGATCGGCGTCAGTGCGCCGTAGTAGTCGGCCACGATCTTGTTGAACATCGCCGGGTGCGCACGGCCGGTGCGGATCGCGGCGAAGTCCTCCTTGGCGACCACGACGGCCTTCTCCATCTTCTCCTCGGCTTCGAGGAGGGTCTCTTCGATCACCACTTGCTCCTGCGTGTCTTGAGTAGGCCCGGCAGCTGTTTCCTCGTCGGGTCGGCGGCCGGCTGCGTCGCGTCTTATTCCTGCACGGTTCCGGACCGGCAGGACATTGTCCATCCCCCGGTCAGGGTCCGTCCTCGGCCGGGGTCCGTCCCCGTCCCGGGGTCGGTTCCCCGTCCGGGACGGTCCCCGTCAGGCCCGGCCGCTCTGGTCGCCCACGAGTGTGCCGATCTTCTCACCCTTGACGGCCCGCGCGATATTGCCCTCGGCCAGGAGCTCGAAGACCAGGATGGGCAGCTTGTTGTCCCGGCACAGCGTGATGGCCGTCATGTCGGCGACCTTGAGGTCACGCGTGATGACCTCGCCATAGCTGAGCGAGTCGAACTTGACTGCCTCGGGGTTGGTCTTGGGGTCGGAGTCGTAGACCCCGTCCACGCCGTTCTTGCCCATCAGCAGCGCCTCGGCGTCGATCTCCAGGGCGCGCTGTGCGGCGGTGGTGTCGGTGGAGAAGTACGGCATGCCCATACCGGCGCCGAAGATGACGACGCGGCCCTTCTCCAGGTGGCGCACGGCGCGCAGCGGGATGTACGGCTCGGCGACCTGCCCCATGGTGATGGCGGTCTGCACACGGCTGTCGATGCCCTCCTTCTCCAGGAAGTCCTGGAGGGCGAGGCAGTTCATCACGGTGCCGAGCATGCCCATGTAGTCGGAGCGGGCCCGGTCCATGCCGCGCTGCTGGAGTTCGGCGCCGCGGAAGAAGTTGCCGCCGCCGATGACGACGGCGATCTGGGCACCGCCGCGCACGACGGCCGCGATCTCGCGGGCGATCTTGTGCACCACGTCGGGGTCGACGCCCAGCCCGCCGCCACCGGCGAACGCCTCACCGGAAAGCTTCAGCAGAAAGCGTCCCGCGCCTTTGCCGTCGTCGGTCTTCTCGCCCTTGTCGGCCTGGGTGGTGGTCATGGAGATCTCGCCTCTTTTACGTGTCGCACATACGAAGAAGGCCATTGCCGGTGGGGTGTCGTTCGCATCCCATGCTCGGCAATGGCCTCCTCGTCAGATCTGCTGTCGTCCGGCACGCACGCGTGGGTGCCGGCGTACCGGGACGACTGCTGTCGACCCTATCGGGGTCGCGCGTCGATCGCGGTACGGACTCAGATGCCGACCTTGATGCGCGAGAAGCGCTTCAGGGCGACACCGGCCTCGTCCAGGATCTGCTGGACGGACTTCTTCTGGTCCAGCGCGTAGGGCTGGCCCAGCAGGGTGGCCTCCTTGAAGAAGCCGTTGACGCGACCCTCGACGATCTTCGGGAGGGCGGCCTCGGGCTTGCCCTCGGCGCGGGTGGTCTCCTCGGCGACGCGGCGCTCGGACTCGACGACCTCGGCCGGGACGTCCTCACGGGAGAGGTACTTCGGCGCGAAGGCGGCGATGTGCTGCGCGATGCCCTTGGCGAGGTCGGCGTCGGCCTTGTCCAGCTCGACCAGGACACCGATCTGCGGGGGCAGGTCGGGCATGGTGCGGTGCATGTACGACGCGACGTAGGCGCCGGAGAACTGGGCGAAGCGGTCCAGGACGATCTTCTCGCCCAGGTTGGCGTTGGCCTCGTCGACGAACGCCTGAACCGTCTTGCCGGACTCGATCTCGGAGCCGAGGAGCGCCTCGAGGTCGGCCGGGGCGGTCGCGGCGACGTGCTGCGCGATCTGGTTGGCGACGGCCTGGAACTTCTCGCCCTTGGCGACGAAGTCCGTCTCGCACTTCAGCTCGACCAGGACACCGGAGGTGTTGTCGTCAGCGATGATGGAAACCACAGCGCCGTTCTCGGCGGAGCGGCCCTCGCGCTTGGCGACGCCCTTCTGGCCCTTGATGCGCAGCGCCTCGACGGCCTTGTCGACGTTGCCGTCGGCCTCGTCCAGCGCCTTCTTGCAGTCCATCATGCCGGCGCCGGTGAGCTCACGGAGCTTCTTGACGTCAGCGGCGGTGTAGTTCGCCATGATTCCTGGAATCTCTCTCGGAGTCTGAAGATCTACGGGATGAACGGCGGGGGCTTCGTGGGCCCCCGCCGTTCACAAACCCGAAGGGGTGAGGGGTCAGGCCTGCTCGGCGTCCGCGGCCGGAGCCTCGGCGGCGGGGGCGACAGCCTCGGCCTCGGCGGCCGGAGCGTCGGCCTGCTCGGCGTCGGCGACCTTCTCCGTCTCGGCGGAGGTCTGGACCTCGGCCTCGTCGGCCTTCTTCTCGCCCTCGAGCAGGTCGCGCTCCCACGCGGCGAGCGGCTCGCCCGCGGCCTTGTCACCCTCGGCCTTGCCGGCGCCGGAGCGGGCGATGAGGCCCTCGGCGACGGCGTCGGCGATCACGCGGGTGAGCAGGGTGACGGAGCGGATCGCGTCGTCGTTGCCCGGGATCTTGTAGTCGACCTCGTCGGGGTCACAGTTGGTGTCGAGGATGGCGACGACCGGGATGTTGAGCTTCCGGGCCTCGCCGACCGCGATGTGCTCCTTCTTGGTGTCCACGATCCAGACGGCGCTGGGCACCTTCTGCATCTCGCGGATACCACCGAGGGTCTTCTCCAGCTTGGCCTTCTCGCGCGAGAGCACGAGAAGCTCCTTCTTGGTGAGACCGGAAGCGGCGACGTCCTCGAAGTCGATCTGCTCGAGCTCCTTGAGGCGCTGCAGACGCTTGTAGACGGTGGAGAAGTTGGTGAGCATGCCGCCCAGCCAGCGCTGGTTGACGTAGGGCATGCCGACGCGGGTGGCCTGCTCGGCGATGGCCTCCTGCGCCTGCTTCTTCGTGCCGACGAACATGACCGTGCCGCCGTGGGCGACGGTCTCCTTGACGAACTCGTAGGCGCGGTCGATGTACGACAGCGACTGGAGCAGGTCGATGATGTAGATGCCGTTGCGCTCGGTGAAGATGAAGCGCTTCATCTTCGGGTTCCAGCGACGGGTCTGGTGACCGAAGTGGACGCCGCTCTCCAGCAGCTCCCGCATCGTGACGACGGCCATGGCCGTTCTCCTTGGTGTTCTCGGTTGTGCCGCGTGTGCCGGACGGCACTCGCGCCTGACGCCCGCGATGCGCCTTGCCACGAGGGACCGAGAGGCGCTGACACCGGTCGCTGACGACCAGGTGTCGGGGCGTGCGAAGTCGACCCGGTGACCCGGATCGCCATCAGAAGTGTACGGGACCCGAGAGGCGCCGGGTGACGCCGCTGTCCACAACCGGCCGGTACTCCACAGATCCCGGTCATGATCGGCCCGGTTGCGGGACGGTGTCGGCATGCGAGCGAAACGATGTGTGCGTACGTGGCTCGGGCTGTTGCTGGGGCTGGGGCTGGCGGCGACCGTCCTGGGCGCGGCGGGCCCGTCGGCCCCCGCCCGGGCGAACGGCCCCGCGCCCCCGGCGCCGGCCGTGTCCCCTGCCCCGGCTTCGGCCCCGGCCCCGGCCCAAGTCCCGGGCCCGGATCAGGAGTCGCGTCCGGATCAGGCGCCAGGCCCAGATCCGGGCTCGGGCTCGACCTCGGGCTCGGGATCGGAGCCGGGAAGCGCTTCGGCCGCCGACCCGGTGCCGCGGACTGCTACCGATCCGGTGCCGAGATCCGCGGCCGACCCGGTGCCGAAGGCCGGCCGCGTCTGGCCCGTGGGCGCGCGCCCTCCGGTCGTACGGGGCTGGGAGCCACCGGCGACGACGTACTCCCGGGGCCATCGCGGTGTGGACCTCGGGGCGGCCCCGGGTGCGCCGGTCCGTGCCGTCGCCGCGGGCCGGGTGTCCTTCGCGGGCCGGGTCGCGGGCCGTGGTGTCGTCTCGGTCGAACTGCCGGGCACGGGCACTCCGCCGCTGCGGACGACGTACGAGCCGGTGCTGGCGTCCGTGCGCAAGGGCGACGAGGTCGCGGCGGGCGACCTGCTCGGCACTGTCGAAGGCGGCGGCTCGCACTGTGCCAGGTCGTGCCTGCACTGGGGGCTGCTGAGAGGCAGTACGTATCTGGACCCGCTGTCGCTGCTCCCGCCCTGGCTGCTGCGCGCGGGCCCGTCACGCCTGCTGCCGGTGGCGGGGGCGCCGCGAACACCCGCCGCGTAAGGAGGACGGGTCCCGGCGTCGCCTCCGCGTGCCACGGTCCCGGCCCTCGCGCCACGGGCCCCGGCGTCGTCCTCGCCCCACGGGTCCCGGCGTCACATCCGCGCACCACGGATGCCGGCCCCGCCCGCGCGCCACGGGTCCCGACCCTCGCCCCCACAGGTCCCGGCGTCACATCCGCGCAACACGGATCCCGGCCTCGCCCACGCCCCACGGGCCCCGGCGTCACGTCCGCGCACCACGGATCCCGGCCTCGGCCGCGCCACGGGTCCCGGCCGTCGCGCCACGGGCCTGGCGCCACATCCGCGCACCACAGGTCCCGGCGTCGCTCGCCCGCCGCGCAAGGAGGACGGGTCCCGGCGTCACGCCCGAGCCCCACGGATCCCGCCGTCACGTCCGCGTACAGGGAAGCGTCGGACTCAGCCCCGCACGCCCCGCAGAACCATGGAAACGGCCGCGTCGGTGATCGCGTCGGGTTCCTCCGCGGCGCCCAGCTCGATGCGGCGCACGGCGGCGTCGACCACGCCCTGGAGGAGCATCGCGGCCAGCCGTGGTTCCGCGTGTCCCATGTCGCCGAGCGCCTCGACGATCATCGCGACCAGGCTGCCGTGGGCCGCGCGGATCTTCTCCCGCGCTCCGGCGTCGAGCTCGCTCGCGGAGATGGCGACCACGGCGCGGTGCCGCCGGTCGCCGACCAGCGCGAGCTGCTGCCGTACGTACGCCTCGACCTTGTCCTCGGGGGTGTCCGCCCGCTCCATCGCGGCGGAGACCTCGGCCGCCCACACGGGGAAGTCGACCTCGCACAGCTCCTCGACGACGGCCGCGCGGGAGCGGAAGTACTCGTAGACGGACGATCTCGCGAGTCCCGTGCGTTCGGCGAGGGCAGGGAAGGTCAGCGCCTCCGTCCCGCCTTCGGACAGGAGGGACCGCGCCGCGTCCAGCAGGGCGGCTCGCTGCATCGACCGGTGCTCGGCCACGGAGGCCGCTCGAATCCTTGGCACGTCAACCACTGTACGGACGGACCGCCCCGGACGGCAGCCACTCCGCCCACCCGGCGGTGGCGGCGGCGCCCCGACAGCGGCGGGGCAGGGACGATTCGGCGTGCGCCCGCCACCCGTCAGCGGCCGAAACTCGCCAGCTTCGCCCGCAGCTGGAGCACCGACTTGGTGTGGATCTGGCTCACTCTGCTCTCGGTGACCCCGAGCACGTTGCCGATCTCCGCGAGCGTGAGTCCTTCGTAGTAGTAGAGCGTGACCACGGTCTTCTCCCGGTCGGGCAGCGTGTTGATGGCCCGTGCGAGGAATCTGCGCAGCTCTCGGTCCTCGGCCACCTCGACCGGGTTGTCGGCCGCGGTGTCCTCCAGCGTGTCCATCAGGCTCAGGCGCTCACCGCCCTCGCCGCCGACGTGCAGCAGCTCCTCCAGGGCCACCACGTTCGCCAGGGACAACTGGCTGAACACCGCGTGCAGTTCCTCCACCGCGATGCCCATCTCGGAGGCCACCTCGCCCTCCGACGGGGTGCGGCGCAGGCGTGCCTCCAGCGTCGCGTAGGCCCGCTCCACATTGCGGGCCTTCTGCCGCACCGAGCGCGGGATCCAGTCCAGCGCGCGCAGCTCGTCGATCATCGCGCCCCGGATCCGGGTGATCGCGTACGTCTCGAACTTGATCTCCCGCTCGATGTCGAACTTCTCGATCGCGTCGATCAGCCCGAACACCCCCGACGAGACGAAGTCCGCCTGTTCGACATTGGCCGGCAGTCCGACGCTCACCCGTCCCGCGACGTACTTCACCAGCGGTGAGTAGTGCAGGATCAACTGCTCCCGCAGCCGGTCGTCACCCGTCGCCTTGTACGACCGCCACAACTCGTCGAGTGTCGCGGGAGCGGGCGGGCGCACGCTACCGCCGTCGCGAGCGGCTGGCGGGATCGCCGCCCGGTCGGACCCGGAGGTGTGCTGGGGCATTCGTCGCCTTGTGCCGTTCTGCCGTGAACTGGGGCTGCCTGAGTGACCTGTCGGTCTGGTGTCGAGAATTGTCCGTCTGAGCCGGAATCCTCGTGAGCGTAGCGTGACTGAGGAGTCGCAGTGCGCGAAGAAGGGGGGATCACCCTCACGCGGAGTCACTTGACGTGACCTGCCTCCGCGTGACGGTGGTCGCCCTGCGTGACTGCCGGGAGACGCCAACTGCGGGAAATCCCAAGGCTGTCGGCGTTAGCCCGGACGGCCGAACACGCTCGGTCAGCAGCCTCGGGGATCTTCATGGACGGGGATCACCGCCTGGCGTGTCAACTTCCAGCCGTCGCCGTGTCGTTCGACGAAACCAAGTGCTCGGAGTTCGTACAGCCTCCCGACCGCGTCGTCGGGCGTGGTCGCCGCGCCCCGGGCGATCTCCTCCGCTCCGGCCCGGCCGCGCGCAGGCAGCGCGGCCAGCACGCGTCCGGCACCCGGGTCCAGCAGATCCCGTGGCAGCACGGGCCCACGCCGGTCCGGGGCCAGCTCGCCGATGTCACCCACCAGCTCCACGACGTCCGCGGCGTCGGAGACGAGGACCGCGTCGCCGCGCAGCAGTTCGTGCACTCCGGCCGACAGTCCGCTGGTGGCCGGGCCCGGCACCCCCATGGTGAACCGCCCGAGGCGCTGTGCCGCACGGGCCGTGACCAGTGCGCCGCTGCGATACGCCGCCTCGACGACCACCGTGCCCCGGGTGAGCGCGGCGATGACTCGGTTGCGCAGGAGGAATCTGCTCTGTGTCGGATGGTCGCCGGGCGGCAACTCCCCCACCACGAGGCCCTGTTCCGCGATTCTCGTGATCAGGGTGGCGTGTCCGCGCGGGTAGGGCCGGTCGACGCCGCAGGCCAGCACGGCGACGGTGGCCCCGCCCGCCCCGAGCGCTCCCCGGTGCGCGGCGCCGTCCACGCCGTAGGCGCCGCCGGAGACCACCACCCAGCCCCGCTCCGCGAGGCCGGCGCCGAGGCAGGATGCCATGTGGGCGCCGTACTCGGTGCAGGCCCGGGCGCCGACGACGGCGACGGAGCGCAGCGCCCACATCCGCAGACTGGGGCTCCCGCGCACCCACAGGCCCGTGGGCCGGGCATCGCCCAGGTCGTCGAGTGTGCGGGCCATTCGGGCTCGCCGGGGCAGACGTACCTCACCCCGGCGGCCCGCGCCTGGGCGAGGTCCTGCTCGGGGCGGACCCGCCCGGCCCGTCCCCGCAGTCCCGCCCATCGCTTCCCGGTCACCCCCGGCAGCGGTCTGCCCCCTTCGACCAGCCGCCGGGCCACCTCCACGGGCCCGAACTCGCGCAGCCACCGTCCGCCCACCTCGTCGCCCGGTTCGATGATGCGGGCGAGGGCGACGCGGGCCATGCGTGCCTCGTCACTCATGTCGGCGAGCCGATCGTCATCGGCACCCCTCGCGGGACGCCGGTGCGCAACTGGAGCGCCAGGGCGACGTCACCGGCGTCGGGCCGGTCGTGCCCCGACAGGTCCGCGACGGTCCACGCGACACGGAGCACACGGTCCAGGCCGCGCGCGGTCAGCAGGCCGCGCTCCAGTCCGCGCTCCGCCTCGTCCATCGCTCCGGGCAGCGCCTGCCAGCGGCTGCGCAGCTCGCGTCCGGGCATTTCGGCGTTGGTGTGCCACGGTGTGCCGGACAGACGGTCGGCGGCCCGGTCGCGGGCGGCTCGCACCCGGTCGGCCACCGTGCGCGTCGACTCGCCCCGGGCGCCGAGCGCCGTCAGCTCCGAGCGGGTGACCGGCTCGACCTCGACCCTCAGATCGACCCGGTCGAGCAGGGGTCCGGACAGCCGGGACTGGTAGCGGCGGATGGCGGAGGGCGGGCATTCGCAGCGGTCGTTGGTCACGCTGAAGCGCCCGCACGGGCAGGGGTTGGCCGCCAGCACCATCAGGAACTTCGCCGGGAACCGCACGACTCCGGCGCTGCGCGCGATCACGACGTGCCCCGCCTCCAGGGGCTGGCGGAGGGCGTCGAGGGCGAAGCCGCTGAACTCGGGTGCCTCGTCGAGGAAGAGCACGCCGCGATGCGACAGCGACACGGCGCCGGGTCGTGCCAGGCCCCTGCCGCCGCCGACGAGCGACTGCATCGTCGCCGAGTGGTGGGGTGCGCAGTAGGGCGGGACGTCCACCATGGGTTTGCCCGGCGGCAGCAGGCCCGCGACCGAGTGGACCGCCGTCACCTCCAGGGATTCCTGCCGGTTCAGGGCCGGCAGGAGGGACGGCATGCGCTCGGCGAGCATGGTCTTGCCCGCGCCGGGTGGCCCCTGCAGGAACACGTGGTGTCCGCCCGCCGCGGCCACCTCCATCGCGGTGCGCGCCGACAGCTGGCCGACGACGTCCGCGAGATCGTGCCCCTGGTCCTGGTCGGGGAGGGTGCTGCCGCACAGACCGGTGGCCTCCCCCGTGCCGGGCACGCGCAGTCCGGCCAGCAGCGGGTCGGGGCGGCCCTGCTCGTCCGGGTCCTCCTCGGGCATCGGTTCGTCGGTGAGGGCCGCGATCAGCTGGCGCAGGCTGCGGACCCCGAGCACCGAGACCCCTGGCACGAGCGCGGCCTCGGCGGCGGCGCACTCCGGCACCACCACCTGCTCGTATCCCGCGTCCGCCGCCGCCAGGACGGCGGGCAGGACACCGCGCACCGGCCGGACCCGGCCGTCCAGGCCCAGTTCGCCGATCATCACGATGTCGGCGAGCACCCGTGGGTCGATCCGTTCGGCGGCGCCGAGCACCGCGCAGGCGACGGCGACGTCGAAGCCCGATCCGGCCTTGGGGACGGACGCCGGGCTCAGGCCGACCGTGAGTTTCTTCTGGGGCCAGTCGGCGCCCGAGTTGACCACCGCCGCCCGCACCCGGTCGCGGCTCTCCGTGAGGCTCTTGTCGGGGAGGCCGACCAGGGTGAAGGCCGCTACGCCGGGCTCCAGGTCGGCCTGGACCTCGACCACGACGCCCTCGACACCCACCAGTGCCACCGCACACGTCCGCGCGAATCCCATCAGGCCACCCCCCGCGCGTGCTCGACGACGGGCGCGCCGCGGCCGGGCAGGACGACGCCGATCAGATCGATGCGGACGCCGCCGGGGGGCGCCCCTCCGTGTTCCTGCACCCAGCGTTCGGCGAGGCCTCGCAGACGCTGGGCCTTGGCCGGTGTGACGGCCGCCATCGGATGCTCGAAGGAGCCCGCCTTGCGGGTCTTGACCTCGCAGACCACCAGCGCGTCGCCGTCACGGGCCACGATGTCGATCTCGCCGGTCCTGCCGCAGCGCCAGTTGCGCGCCAGGACCGTCATGCCGGACTCGGTCAGCCGGCGGGCGGCGAGGTCCTCTCCGTACCTGCCGAGTGCGTTGCGTGCCTGGGACGAGTTCATGTCGGCACCACCTCCGGCGCCAACACTGCGGTCGTCCCGCCCCGCTTGTGGATCTTGGTGGACGAACGCGCGATTGTGGAAAACCCCGTCACCCGCAGGGGTGACCACTCCACGTCAGGGACTCCAGGGGGCGACCGCCGGCGGCTCCCGGCGCGCCGGCGCTCCCGTCATCAGCCGCCCGGAAGCTCCAGATCGCTCTTGTTGAGCTCCTCAATGTTCACGTCCTTGAACGTCAGGACGCGGACCTGCTTCACGAAGCGTGCGGGTCGGTACATGTCCCACACCCAGGCGTCCGCCATGGACACCTCGAAGAAAACCTCTCCCTGGACCGAGTGCACCTGCATCTCGTAGTCATTGGTGAGGTAGAAGCGCCGTTCGGTCTCGATCACATATTTGAACAGACCGACGACATCGCGGTACTCCCGATAGAGCTTCAGCTCCATCTCGGTCTCGTACTTCTCGAGGTCCTCGGCGCTCATGGCATGTTCCCCTTCAGCCGTGCGTCCCCCTATTGTGCGCCAGCCCCGCGGGCCCCTAGACGATTTCCGTGTCGAGGACCTCGGGCGTGGCCGGGGGACCCTCGTCGAGCAGCCTGTGCAGCAGCTCGGCGAGCCTGGTCGGATACACCGTCTCATGTGCCTCGGTCAGTTCCTGGCACGTCCACCAGCGCGCTCCGGCGACGCTGCGCCGTTCCAGCTCCGTCAGACCGGCGGCCGCCGTCGCCGTCTGGGTCGTACGGGCCAGGTAGTACCACTCGTCCTGGTCCCAGCGGCGGCCCGCGAACGGGAACGAGCACCTGCGCCGCCACAGCACCGGGCCCAGTTCGACCTCGGTGATGCCGGTCTCCTCCGCGAGCTCGCGGACCGCGGCCTGCTCTCGGGTCTCGTCGCCCTCCAGGCCGCCGCCCGGGGTGAACCACCAGTCGTCGGCGGGGTCACCGGGCTCGTGCCCATGCAGCAGCAGAATGCGTTCCTCGGGGTCGAGCAGCACCACACGGGCCACCTTCCGCAGCCCGCCCCGGTACTCCTCGTCGGCGACGGCGGGCAAGGAGTCCTGCCCGTGCTCGCCCCTCGCGTCGTACGGCACCTCAGCGGGCACCGGCGAGCTCCGTGCGGGCCCCGGCCCGCCGGCGCGCCCGGTTGGCGATCGGGCCGTAGGCCGCGCCGCCCAGGACGAGCACCGCACCGGCGATCACCGCCGAGACGATCAGCCGCAGCGGACCCGGCTCGGAGAGGCTGCCCAGCGACTCGAAGCCGGTCGGCCGCTCCAGCATGCCGTTCATCGGCCACACGACGGCGTCGACGCGTCCCTTGACGGCCTTGCGCGGCACGGTGCCGTTGGCGGCGTCGGTCAGGTGGGCGGTGGAGTCCAGGGAGCCGCTGCGCTCGTCACCGAGCAGGAAGAGATTGCCGTCCGGGACCGTGACGGTCGGGATCTTCGTCAGCTCGGCCGCCGACCCCTTGGGCAGATACGACTCGTCGATCTGCTTGCCGTTGACGGTGAGCTTGCCGTCGGTGCAGCAGGCGACCTTGTCGCCGCCGACGGCGACCACGCGCTTGACCATGGGCACGTCACCCCACGACGACTGCTTGAAGACGACGACGTCGCCGCGCTTGACCTCGCCTCCGTCGACCCGCTGTGCCAGCACGCGGTCGCCCGCGTCGATCGTCGGCGTCATCGAACTGGTGGGCACGGTGTACGGCCGATAGACCACCGCCCCCCAGGCGAACCCTCCGAGGAACAGCACAATGCCCAGCGCGACAGCCAGTCCGGACAGGACTTGTCCGGTCCGGCCGCCCGCCGGGCCCTTGTCTGTGCCACCGCTGCGCGGGGCCGTACGCGTCGTGCTCTCGCCACCCATGGGTCCGCACCTTACCCGGGGGTACGGTCCGCGGTCAGCCCATGGCCGGCATCACGATCACCGGCTGCGCCCTAGGACTCGTCCGTCTTCCGCTCGGACGCCTTGCGACGGCGCCCGAGGAGCACCAGCGGTACGGCCCCGACCAGCGCCACGGTGCCGGGCGAGGTCACGGCCGCGGCCGCCTGGCCGCTCAGACCGTCCTGGTCGAAGGTGTCCGGAACGGGCAGGGTGCCCCAGCGGTTGATGGGCCAGGCCTTCACGATGGCGCGCCCGACGACCTTGTCGACGGGAACCATGCCGTGGTGCTTGTCCATCTGGTTGTAGCGCGAGTCCTTCGAGTTCTGGCGGTGATCGCCCATCACCCAGATCATGCCCTTGGGCACCTTGACCTTGAACTGGCCGCCGTCCTCGTCGACGCTGCACGGGGTGTTGCCCGGGTAGACGTACGACTCCTCGTTCAGCGCCTTGCCGTTGACGGTCAGCGGGCCGGAGCCCTTGCACTCGACGGTGTCGCCCCCGACGCCGATGACGCGCTTGATGAGGTCCTTCTCCTCGGCCGACGGCATCAGACCGATCCAACTGAGCACCGTCTGCAGGGCGTTCGGGTTCGCCGTGGGCTCACCCGCGAGCCAGTTGTCGGGGTCGTGGAAGACGACGACCTCGCCGCGCTCCGGCTCGGAGCCGAACCACGGGGTCAGCTTGTCGACCAGGACGCGGTCTCCCTGCTGGAGCGTGATCTGCATCGAGTCCGAGGGGATCGAGAACGCCTGCACCAGGAAGGTCTTGATGAGCAGCGCGAGGACCAGGGCGATGCCGATGAGGATCGGCAGCTCCTTCCAGAAGGAGCGCTGCTTCTTCGACTTCGCGTCCCGCTCGGCCGCGGCTCCGCCGCCCTCGGCGTCACTCCCGGTATTCGACGCGTCCTCTACGGCCGGGGAAGCCGAATCGTCGGGCCGCTCCGGCTTCCCTTCGGGACCGTCTTGTCCGGACCGTGCGCCGACCGCCACATCCCCCACATCCACTCCTCACTCCGTGCCGCCGCCCACGCCGTATTCGGCGCAGGCCCACCACTCCCATAACGAGCGGGAGTTCCGCAGGGGTCGGGAGCGGGGTCAATCCGTCTGGATCCGCAGGGGCCACCCTATGCGACCCAGCGAGAACGGAGGTCGACCCTCCAGGCGCGTCGGCCACGGACGCGTACGTGCCCGGCTCGTCCAGGCTGGTCCAGTGTCCGAGGGGCCACGCGATGTACCTGGCGCGGCCGACGACCGACTTCAACGAGACGGTGCCGCTGAACTTGTCGGAGCGGTGGTAGCGGGAGTCGGCGGAGTTGGCGCGGTGGTCGCCCATGACGAACAGGCGGCCCTGTGGCACCTTCACCTCGAAGGCGAAGTCCGACGGTTTGTTGTCGGCGTGGATGTAGGGCTCGCTGAGCGGCGTGCCGTTGACGGTGACCCGGCCCTGCGCGTCGCAGCACTTGACCGTGTCGCCGCCGACCCCGACGACGCGCTTGATCAGGTCCTTCTCGTTGTCGGAGGGAAGCAGACCGATGAAGGTGAGCCCCTCCTTGACCTGTTTGACGACGACGGGGTCGTCCTTCTTCTTGGTCTCCTCGGCGGTGAGCCAGCCTCCGGGATCCTTGAAGACCACGACGTCACCGCGCTGGGGCTCGGAACCGAACCACGGAGTGAGCTTGTCGACCAGGACGCGGTCGCCGATCTGGATCGTGTTCTCCATGGAGCCCGACGGGATCACGAAAGCCTGGACGAGGAAGGTCTTGAGCACAAGCGCTATCAGGACGGCGACGCCGACGAGGAGAGGTATCTCCTTGATGGCCGAGCGGCGCCTGCGCCGCTTGACCTTGCGCTGGAGCTTGCGCCGCTCGGCGCGTCCGGTGCGCGCGACGCCGCCGGAGGCCCGCCGGGTGCCGGTGGGCAGCAGGTTCTCTGCGGCGCTGGTCGGCACGCCACGCGGTTTGCCGCGGTTACCCATGGGCACCGTCCGCGGCGGGCACGCGCGCGTAGGCGTCGGGGCGCGTCAGCCGCGTCCAGTGACCGGCGGGCCAGGCGACCCAGTCGGCCCGGCCGATGACGCCGTCGACGGGGACCATGCCGCCGCCGGGTGAGCCCAGGTGGTCGCGGGAGTCGCTGGAGTCGCTGCGGTGGTCACCGAGGACGAAGAGGGTGCCGGCGGGCACGACGACGTCGAAGGGAACGTCGGACGGGCTGTCCCCGTGATGCACGAACGCCGACTCGTCGACCGACTGGCCGTTCACTTCGAGCCTCCCTTCCTGGTCGCAGCAGACCACATGGTCTCCCCCCACACCGACCACGCGCTTGATGTAGTCGGCGTCTCCGAAGTAGCCGGTGCCGTCGAACACGACGACATCGCCCCGTCGCGGCTCGGCACCGAAACGGTACGCCAACTTATTTACGAGAACGCGGTCCCCGATCCTCAATCCGGACTCCATCGAGCCGCTGGGAATCTCGAAGGGCTGCATCACGAAGCGGCTCACGAGGAGCAGGAAGGCCAGGCAGGCCAGCACGGTCAAGGTGATCCGCCCGCCCGGAAGCCAGTCGGCGACGCGGTCCACCAACGCGAAACGCGACCGTCCCTCCGGCCCCTCTGTGTCCGGGATCTCCTCGGATCCGGAAGGGCGGGAGGAGCGGTCGCGCTCCACGTGCTGTGCTTCGGTGTCCATCGGGGCCAGATGTTATCCGGCCCCGCTGTGGCACCTTCGCGCCGACGGGTTCACCAGCGGTTTTCCCGTGCGGCGGCGCGAGATCAGCTCTCGCGCTTCTCCTTGATCTTCGCCGCCTTGCCGCGCAGGTCACGCAGGTAGTACAGCTTCGCGCGACGCACGTCACCGCGGGTGACGAGCTCGATCTTCTCGACGATCGGGGTGTGCACCGGGAAGGTGCGCTCGACGCCGACGGAGAACGAGACCTTGCGGACCGTGAAGGTCTCGCGGACACCGGCACCCTGGCGACGGATGACTACGCCCTTGAACTGCTGCACACGGGAGCGGTTGCCCTCGATGACGCGCACGTGGACGTTGACGGTGTCACCCGGGCGGAAGGCCGGGATGTCGCTGCGCAGCGACGCGCTGTCGACGGAGTCGAGCAGGTGAGACATTTCGTCTGCTTTCTTCGCTGATGCCACAGGTCATCAACGGGAGATAGGTTTTCCGGAAGTCGCTGCCGCGCCGGGACGGGCGTCGTGTCCCCCTGTGGCAGGGGCGCACGCCGGACGACGTACAGCAGCGCCCTATTGTTCCACGGCGTCGGGCGTGCGCCAAAATCGGCCGTCGGGGCCCGGCTGCCAGCCGAGGATCGAGAGCATCTCGCGGTCCTTCTTGTCGAAGACGGCGGGGTCGCAGCGCTCGATCAGGTCGGGACGGTTGGCCGTCGTGCGGCGCAGCGCCTCGTCGCGGCGCCAGCGGGCGATCTTCCCGTGGTGGCCGCTGAGCAGCACCTCCGGGATCTCGCGGCCGCGCCAGGCCGGAGGCTTGGTGTACACCGGGCCTTCCAGGAGGTTGGCCATGGCGCCGGGGGCGAAGGAGTCGTCGCGGTGGGACTCGGCGTTGCCGAGGACACCGGGCAGCAGTCGCGCCACGGCCTCGGTGACGACCAGGACGGCCGCCTCGCCGCCGGCGAGCACGTAGTCGCCGATGGACACCTCGTGGACGGGCATGCGGGTGGCGTACTCGTCGATGACCCGACGGTCGATGCCCTCGTAACGGGCGGGGGTGAAGACCAGCCAGGGGCATGCGGAGAGCTCGACGGCGAGTTCCTGGGTGAACGGGCGTCCGCTGGGCGTCGGGACCACCAGGGCGGGTCCGTGGGAGCCCGTCTCGTAGCCGTCGGCCAGGACGGAGTCCAGCGCGTCGCCCCAGGGCTCGGTCTTCATGACCATGCCGGGACCGCCGCCGTACGGGGTGTCGTCGACGGTGTTGTGCCGGTCGTACGTCCACTCCCGCAGATCGTGCACGTGCACGTTCAGCTGTCCACGCGCGCGTGCCTTGCCGACCAGCGAGACGTTCAGGGGTTCCAGGTACTCGGGGAAGATCGTGACGACGTCGAGCCGCATTACGCCTCGTCCCTTGCGGAGGCGATCTCGGCGCGGTCGTCGATCAGTCCCGGCGGCGGGTCGATGACGGCCCGCTGCTCCGTGAGGTCGATGCCGGTGACGATCTCCTCGACGAACGGGATCATGACCTCGGTCCCGTCCGGCCGCTCGACCACGAACAGGTCCTGCGAGGGCAGGTGCGAGATCTCCGTGATCCGCCCGACCTCGACGCCGTCCGCGGTGACCACGTCCAGGTCGATCAGCTGGTGGTCGTAGTACTCCTCGGGGTCCTCCGGCGTCTCCTCCGGATCGACGTCGGCGATGAGCAGGGTGTTGCGCAGCGCCTCGGCGGCGTTCCGGTCCCGTACGCCTTCGAAGCGCAGCAGGAGACGGCCGCTGTGGACGCGGCCCGTCTCGATGGTCAGCGGTCCGGCGGAGGCCGGGTCGGTGAGCAGGACGGCGCCCGGTCCGAGCCTGAGTTCCGGCTCGTCCGTACGCACCTCCACGGTGACCTCGCCCTTGATGCCGTGGGCGCGGCCGACGCGAGCGACTACCAGCTGCACTGTGCTTGATCTCCTGTCGATACGACTACGGGCCGGGAAAGGCTCGTAAGCCCTCCCCGGCCCGAGCCGGTGCTGCCTGTTACGTCAGCGGACGTGGTCCACGTCGACGAGGTCGACGCGGACACCGCGGCCGCCGATGGCGCCCACGACGGTGCGCAGAGCGCGCGCGGTGCGGCCGTTGCGGCCGATCACCTTGCCGAGGTCGTCGGGGTGCACCCGGACCTCGAGTACGCGTCCGCGGCGCAGGTTGCGCGAGGCGACCTGCACTTCGTCGGGGTTGTCGACGATGCCCTTCACGAGGTGCTCGAGAGCCTCCTCGAGCATGCTCAGGCCTCGGTCGACTCGGACTCGGCCTTGGCCTCGTCCTTCTTCTCAGCCTTCTTCTTCTGGGTGATGGCCTCACCCTTGCCCTCGTCCTCGCCGCCCAGGGCGTCGAAGGACGGGCGCGTGGCCTTCGGCTCGGCCACGAGCAGCGGAGCCGGGGCCGGCAGGCCCTTGAACTTCTGCCAGTCGCCGGTCAGCTTCAGGATGGCGAGCACGGGCTCGGTCGGCTGCGCGCCGACACCCAGCCAGTACTGCGCGCGGTCCGAGTCGACCTCGATGCGCGAGGGGTTCTGCACCGGGTGGTACAGACCGATCTCCTCGATGGCCCGGCCGTCACGGCGGGTGCGGGAGTCGGCGACGACGATGCGGTAGTGAGGCGAACGGATCTTGCCCAGACGCTTCAGCTTGATCTTGACTGCCACGGAAGTGGTGTCTCCTGGTCTTGACGTGGTTGGGCACGGCGAGATGGCCGCGTGGGGTTGCGGTACCCGAGTGCCCGATGGACGCGTCAGCCGGAGGAGAGAGGGGTCCTGTGCGGCTGTCGAGTACAGCTAGCCATTGTGCCACATCCCGGCGGTTCGCCTTCACCCGCGGGGTGTGCCCGGCCATGGCTCATCGGCACCGGGCGCCGGCCCCCGGGCGCCCGTCACGCCGCCCGGCGCCCCACGGTGCCGCCGTCCTGGATGGCTGAGCACGGCTGCCACGAGCAGCCGTGCTCTCAGGACGCCGCCGCGCCCACCACTTCGGGGATCCGGAAGGGCTTGCCGCACCCTCCGCACACGATCGGCGCCTGGGCCAGCACCGACGGGACGACCCGCACATTGCGGCCGCAGTCGCACACGGCCTTGACGCGGACGCCCCCTCCGGAGGAGCCGTGGCGCGCGGCCGGGCCGCGGAACGACCGGGCACTGTCGGCGGCGGTCGCGGCCGAGTGCGCCTTCAGCGCGCGCTGCAGCCGCTCGATGGTCGGGCGGTACCGGCGCTTCGCCTCGGGGTTGAGCGTGACCAGGGAGAAGCCGCTGCTGGGATGCGGCTCCTCGGGGTGGTCGAGACCCAACTCCTCGGCGATCGCGAGGAACCTGCGGTTGTGATACCGGCCGGCGCGCGAGGTGTCGCGGACTCCGCGGGCGGCGGCGATGCCGTGGACTGCCTCGTGAAGCAGTCGTTCGAAGGAGAGTTCGTGCCCGCAGGCGGACGACGACTCCCCGATCAGGGACTCTGGCGCGGCAAGATCGGGCAGCTCGGGGTGGTGCCGCTGAATGTCGGCCCACGCCCCTGCCAGCTCTGCGGCGAGAACAGGTGGTGTCGTGCTCACGTCGTGACAACGAGCCGGGGTGCCTCTGTGTTCCTATTCCGGGGCATCCCAAATAATTTGCACGTACCCGTCAGTTGCCGCTGATGTGTCCTGACGAGGGCGGGTGCGCTGATCTGCGGATAAGCCTCACAGCTCGTACCAAGGCGGTACGTAGGGACACGTACGCCCCGGCGCGTAGACGGGGTCGGCGCGCCGGGGCACCTGGAGTCAGCAGATGCGCAAGAGGCCTTTCGGTCGGCCCGGGACCTACTCAGTAAGCGCGCGCCACGACGGCGACGTTACCCGGTGCGTCGTCGGCGTCGGGCACCGACCCGTCCTCGGCGACCAGACACCGTACGGTCACGGAGTGCTCGGCGAGCTTGGCCTCGCCCTCTTCGCCGAGGTCGACCCAGGGGATGCGGGCCCAGCCGCCCGCGGCGGCGGCCTCGACGGCCTCCTCGATCGTGGTCACGTCCGAGGTGCGGGACTCGCGGCGCTCGCGCGACTGCCGCAGCAGCAGTGCCTGGTCCTCTTCCAGGACCGCGGGGAGCAGACCCGCCAGGGCGTCGATGGCGACCGGTTCCTTGCCGCCGGGGATGCGGCGGGCGAGCATCGCGGTGCCGTTCTCCAGGTCACGGGGCCCGACCTCGACGCGGACGGGTACGCCCTTGAGTTCCCAGTCGACGGCGCGGCGGCCGAAGGGGGTGTCCGTGCGGTCGTCCACCTGGACGCGTACGCCCGCCGCCTTGAGCCGGTCGCCGATCTCGCGGACCTTGGCCAGAACCGCCTCGTCCCCCTTGATGGCGAGGACGACGACCTGCACGGGGGCGAGCCGCGGGGGCACCCGCAACCCGTTGTCATCGCCGTGCGACATGATCAGGCCACCCACCATGCGGGTCGAGGACCCCCAGGAGGTCTGCCAGACGAGCTCCTGCCGGCCCTCCTTGGACAGGTACTGGGTGTTGAAGGCCTTGGCGAAGTTCTGTCCGAGCTCGTGGCTGGTGCCCATCTGGAGGGCCTTGCCGTCGCCCATCATCCCTTCGAGCGTCAGGGTGTTGATGGCGCCGGCGAACCGCTCGCTCGCCGTCTTCCGGCCGAGGACGACGTCGATACCGAGGACGTTCACCATGAAGTCGGCGTACACCTCGCGATGGATGTACGCGGCGTAGTCCCGGGCGTCCTCGTAGGTGGCGTGGGCGGTGTGGCCCTCCTGCCAGAGGAATTCAGTCGTACGGAGGAACACGCGCGGGCGCATCTCCCAACGCACCACGTTGGCCCACTGGTTGATCAGCAGCGGCAGGTCGCGGTAGCTCTGCACCCACTTGGAGAAGTAGTCGTTGATGATCGTCTCGGAGGTGGGGCGGACGACGACCGGCTCCTCCAGCTCCTTGCCGCCGCCGTGCGTGACGACCGCGAGCTCCGGAGCGAAGCCCTCGACGTGCTCGGCCTCCTTCGTCAGGTACGACTGCGGGATGAAGAGCGGGAAGTACGCGTTCGAGGCACCCGCTTCCTTGATGCGGGCGTCCATCTCCTGCTGCATCCGTTCCCACAGCCCGTACCCGTACGGCCGGATGACCATGGTGCCGCGCACCGGGCCGTTGTCGGCCAGTTCGGCCTTGTTGATCAGGTCCTGGTACCAGCGGGGGAAGTCGTCTGCGCGGGGCGTGAGAACGGGTGCCTTTGCCATGCGGCGATCGTACGGGCCCACGTTGCCGGAATGTGAATTCTCGTGGCGGGCGCGGTCGGTGGACAAGCCGGGCCCCGCAACCCCTGGACGCCGGGTCGAGTGCGGAGTTACCTGACATACGGGGGGAGTGCGAGCGCACTGCACGGGGGGCGGCGAAACAGGCAAGGCGGCAACTCTCGGCGGATTGGGGCGCTTTCGATGACACCTACGCTCGTGCGGCAGCAACTGCCTCACGCGGGTCCATCGCCTCGCGTGAACCTGTGTGCACGCGCGCGTGACTGGGCCGAGATCCAGGAGCGGATGCTCGTGCCGCTCTACGAGGCCGTCTACGAAAGACTGGAAGTGGGCCGTGGGACACGGCTGCTGGGACTGGGGTGCGGATCGGGACTCGCGCTGCTGATGGCGGCGGCGCGCGGTGCGACGGTGACCGGCGTCGACTCCGCGTCGCCCGAGCTGACGGCCCTGGCGCGCGAGCGGCTGCTGCCGGAGGGCTGGTGCACGCGCGCGCGTGCGGACACGCGGCTGGTGGACGGCTCCCCCGAGGACGCGGCCGTCGCCGCGGGGACGCCGGCGTACAACCTGGTGACCGCCTTCGAGCCGGTCGGATGCACGGCCGGGGACTCCGAGGCGCTCGGTGCGCTGCTCGGCCGGGCGGCACCGCTCGCGGAGCGGGGAACGCCCGTGGTCCTCGTCGGATGGGGGCCGCCGGAGCGCTGCGCCACCTCGGGCGTGCTGCGGATCGCCGCCAAGCTGGCCGATCCCCTGCCGGGGGCGGGGAGCTGGCGGGCGGCCCGGCGCGACGACCTGGAGGACGTCGCCGAGCGGGCCGGGCTGCGGCCGGACGGATCGGGGCGGGTCGCCTGCCCCTTCGGGTACGCCGACGTGGACAGCGCGGTGCGGGGACTGGTGTCGACGGGGCTGTTCGACGCGGCGGTCGAGGCCACCGACCGGGCACAGGTCGACAAGGAGCTCGCCGAGGCGCTGCACCCGCACCTGCGCCAGGACGGCACGGTGTGGATGCCGAACGTCTTCCGGTACCTGATCGCCCGCACGGCCTGACGGGCGCCGGAGCGCTACGTCTCCTTCGTCAGGCGGGTGATGCCCGCGATCCGGTAGGCGTCCGCCTCCTCCAGGGTCTCGTTCGCGAGGAGCGCCTCGGCCAGCGCGTCGAGTTGGCCGCGGTGGTCACGGAGCTTGCGGCAGGCCTCCTCGTAGCACTCGTCGACGATGCGGCGCATCTCCCCGTCGATCACGTCGAGGGTGCGGGGTGCCGCGGCGAGCCCGTAGGCCTGCTGGGCGTCGGTCGGGAGAGCGGACAGACGGCCGACGCGGTCGCTCATGCCCCACCGGGCGACCATGCCGCGGGCGATGTTCGTGACCTGCTCCAGGTCGTTCTCCGCGCCCGTGGTGACCACTCCGTAGACGACCTGTTCGGCGGCCATGCCGCCGAGGGCTCCGATGATGCGGCCGCGGAGGTACTCCTCCGTGTACGCGTACCGGTCCGACTCCGGGGTGGAGAGCGTGACGCCCAGGGCGCGGCCTCGCGGGACGATGGTGATCTTGCGGACCGGGTCGGCGCCAGGTTGCAGCATGCCGAGCAGGGCGTGGCCGCTTTCGTGGTAGGCGGTGCGACGGCGTTCCTCGTCGGGCATCACCAAGGGGCGTTCGGCGCCCAGCTGCACCTTTTCCAGCGCCTCGGAGAGGTCCGTCCGCGTCACCTGTTGCTGCTTGCGCTTGACCGCGAGGAGGGCCGCCTCGTTGGCGAGGTTGGCGAGTTCCGCGCCGGTCATGCCCGGGGTCGTACGGGCCACCTGGGAGAGGTCCACGTCCGGGGCGAGCGGGATGTCCCGGGTGTGGATCTCCAGGATCGCCTCCCGGCCGCCGCGGTCGGGGGGCGAGACGGTGACGACCCGGTCGAAGCGTCCGGGGCGGGTGAGCGCCGGGTCCAGGATGTCGGCGCGGTTCGTCGCCGCGACGACGACGACGCCCTCGGAGCCGGAGAAGCCGTCCATCTCGGTGAGGATCTGGTTCAGCGTCTGCTCGCGCTCGTCGTGACCGCCCATGCCGGAGCCCCCGGCCCGAGCCCGTCCGATGGTGTCGATCTCGTCGATGAAGATGATCGACGGGGCCGTCTTGCGGGCCTCGGCGAACAGCTCGCGCACGCGTGAGGCGCCGACGCCGACGATCATCTCGATGAACTCGGAGGCCGACGCGGAGAAGAACGGTACGCCCGCCTCTCCGGCGACGGCGCGGGCGAGCAGCGTCTTCCCGGTGCCCGGCGGGCCCGTCAGGAGCACGCCGCGGGGCATCTTGGCGCCCATCTTCCGGTAGGCGTCGGGGTTCTTCAGGAAGTCGACGACGTCGTTGAGCTCGCCCTCGACCTCGTCGATGCCCGCCACGTCGCCGAACGTGGTGCGTTCGGCGCCCGGCTGCAGCTCGACGGGCTTGGGTGGCGGCTTGCGGCCGAGCATGCCGCCCGTGCCGCCCATGCCCGCTCTCATCCGCCGGGCGATGAAGATCCACAGGACGATCAGGAGGATCATCGGGGCCAGCGAGATCAGCAGGTTCGCCAGGAAGCTGCGGTGCTGGACGACCGGCTGCGCGGTGACGGTGACGTTGTTCTTGGTGAGGTCCTGCCAGAGCTGGTCGTCCGCGAAGGACGGGCGCTGGGTGTTGAACCTGGTGTACTTGCCGCCCCCGTCGGGGTTGTCCTGGGCGTTCTTGAGCTGCCCCTGGATCGCGTCGCCCTTGGCGTAGATCTTGGTGACGTTCCCGGCGTCGACCTGCTTGCTGAACTCCGTGTAGGAGATCGTCGGCTCGTCGCCCTCGTTGAAGAAGGACAGCACGAGGTTGGCGATCAGGAACACCACGAGGGCGGTGAGGACCAGCCGCCACCAGCCGCCGCGCATCTTCCGCCCGCCGGGCGTCGGCTTCGGCGTCTCCTCCGGGGTGCCCTCGGTACGCCAGGGCTGGTCGGGAGACTTGCGAGGTGGCGCGGGGTTGGCCATATCGGGACGTTACGACACGTGTGCGACACCGGCACCCCAGCGGGCTCCGGCACCCGGCGCTCCAACGGGCCCCGTCCCCCGGCACCCCAGCCGACGCCCGACATCCGGCACCCGGCACCCGGCACCCGGCACCCGGCACCCCAGTGGACCTCGGCGTCGGCACCGGCACCTCGGCGGACACGAAGGGAGGCTCCCCTTCGGGCGGGCCCGGCACCCGGGCCGGTCCCCCGCTCCGGCAAACGCCGAGGGCGCCCCTTCGGAGAGGGGCGCCCTCGATGACGTACGAGAGTCGGCCGGCCCGGTGCGGGCCGACGGGCCGGGGACTTCGCGAGCCGTCAGCCCATGAACTTCTTGAACTCGTCCGGGAGCTCGAAGTCCTTGCCGCCCTGCTGCGGCAGGTCGAAGGCGCCGCCCGGCTGCGCACCGGCCTCGCGGCGCGCGGCGGCCTCTTCCTCCTGCTGCTTGCGCTTCATCGGGTTGCCGGAGCGCTGCTTGCCCTTGGCCTGCTTCGGCTTCTTCTTGGTGCGGCCGGGGCCGCCACCCATGCCCGGCATCCCGGGCATACCCGGCATGCCGCCGCCCTGGGCCATGCGGGACATCATCTTGCGGGCCTCGAAGAAGCGCTCGACCAGGCTCTTGACGGCACTCACCTCGACGCCGGAGCCCTTGGCGATACGGGCCCGGCGCGAGCCGTTGATGATCGTCGGCTCCTGGCGCTCGGCCGGGGTCATCGACTTGATGATGGCGGCCGTGCGGTCGACGTCACGCTCGTCGAGGTTGTTGATCTGGTCCTTGATCTGGCCCATGCCCGGGAGCATGCCGAGCAGCTTGCTGATGCTGCCCATCTTCCGGACCTGCTCCATCTGGGCCAGGAAGTCGTCCAGGGTGAAGTCCTGGCCCTTCTTGGACGCCAGCTTGGAGGCCATCTTCTCGGCCTCTTCCTGGCTGAACGTCTTCTCCGCCTGCTCGATCAGGGTGAGCAGGTCACCCATGTCGAGGATGCGGGAGGCCATCCGGTCAGGGTGGAAGGCGTCGAAGTCGTCGAGCTTCTCGCCGTTCGACGCGAACATGATCGGCTTGCCGGTGACCGAGGCGATCGACAGCGCGGCACCACCACGGGCGTCGCCGTCGAGCTTCGAGAGCACGACACCGTCGAAGCCGACGCCGTCACGGAAGGCCTCGGCGGTGTTGACCGCGTCCTGACCGATCATCGCGTCGACGACGAAGAGAATCTCGTCCGGCGAGACCGCGTCACGGATGTCAGCGGCCTGCTGCATCATGTCCTGGTCGATGCCGAGGCGGCCCGCGGTGTCCACGATCACGATGTCGTGGACCTTGGTCTTCGCGAACTCCATGGAGTCCTTGGCGACCTTGACCGGGTCGCCGACGCCGTTGCCCGGCTCGGGCGCGTAGACCGCGACGCCGGCGCGCTCGGCGACGACGCTGAGCTGGTTCACCGCGTTCGGGCGCTGGAGGTCGGCGGCGACGAGCAGCGGCGAGTGGCCCTGGTCCTTGAGGTGCTTGCCGAGCTTGCCCGCGAGGGTCGTCTTACCGGCACCCTGCAGACCCGCGAGCATGATCACGGTGGGCGGGTTCTTGGCGAACCGCAGACGACGGGTCTCGCCGCCGAGGATCGTGACCAGTTCCTCGTTGACGATCTTCAGGACCTGCTGGGCCGGGTTCAGCGCCTTGGAGACCTCGGCACCGAGCGCGCGCTCCTTGACGTTCTTGATGAAGGCCCGCACGACCGGCAGGGCCACGTCCGCCTCGAGGAGCGCGATACGGATCTCGCGTGCGGTGGCGTCGATGTCAGCTTCGGACAGCCGGCCCTTGCCCCGCAGGTTCTTGAACGTCGCTGAGAGGCGATCGGAGAGAGTATCGAACACGGCGCTCGTCGGTCCTCAGGGGTCGGGGTCGTTGGGAATCGCCCTCCAGGGTATCCGGCCGCGTGCGGTGGGGTCTCCACCCCGTTCGTACGAGACCGGTGACCGGCCAGGACATCGGCTCCCGATCCGGCATGCGCGGGGTGCCCCGCCGGGCCGACGCCAGGCGCGCCGACCACACCGGCTACAGGGCCGTGCACGTACGCCGAACATGGGCCGGGCCCACCAGCCAGGGCGAGCCCGGGCTCGGCGGACCCGCCCGCCGGGCAGGGCTCAGGGTCAGGCGGGCATACCACCGGGCCTGACCCGGGCCGGGCTCACGTCCGCAGTGCCTCCTCCAGGGCGCGGGCCACCGCGGCGGCCTCCTCTCCGGGGAGGGGCGCTCCCTTCGTGCCGGTCACGTAGAAGGCGTCCACGGCGTTCGCGCCGAGAGTGGAGACGTGCATGCTCCGCACCCGGACCTCCGCGTCCTCCAGGGCCCTGCCGAGGCGGTGCAGCAGCCCGGGGGCGTCGTGGGCGCGGACCTCGATGACGGTGGCGTGCCGGGAGGCCGCGGGGGCGACCGTCACCCGGGGCGGCGGCGCGACCGTGCCCCGGCGCCGCGGGTAGGCGGCGTCGCGCTCGGCGAGGCGGGCCGCGATGTCGAGGGAGCCGTCCAGGGCGCGGACGAGGTCGGCGCGCAGCCGGGCGGCCTGCGGCAGCGAGCCGTATTCGGCGGCGACCCGCCAGTCGAGCAGCAGCACCGAGCCCTCGACCTCCTCGGGCAGATCCAGGGCGCGCAGCCCCGCGGTGCGCACGGTCAGCCGGTGCATGGCGAGCACGCCGGCGACCGCGGGCAGCACACCGGGCTGGTCGGGCACCGCGATGAGGAGCTCCACGCCCAGTGGCTCGGGATCCTCCGCGGGGGTGTCGGCGTCGGCCGGTTCCGTCTGCGCGCGCAGCGCCAGCACCGGGCCGCCGGTCCGGAACGCCTCGATCGCGAGCCGCTCCTGCTCCGCCGTGGGCGCCACGGCCTCGGGCTCCTCGGGATCGTCGCCCGCGAGCACCGCAGAGACCCGTTTGACCAGGTCGGCCACGAGGGACCCGCGCCAGGACGACCAGGCGGCGGGCCCGGTGGCGAGCGCGTCGGCCTCGGTGAGGGCGTGCAGCAGCTCCAGGGTGCCCTGGGAGCCGACGGCCTCGGCGACCGAGCGGACGGTGGCCGGATCCTCCAGGTCGCGCCGGGTCGCGGTGTCGACGAGGAGCAGGTGATGGCGTACGAGGGTGGCGAGGACCCCCACGTCCGTGCGGTCGAAGCCGATCCTGGCGGCCACGTCGCGCGCGATGATCTCGCCGGCCACGGAGTGGTCGCCGGGCCAGCCCTTGCCGATGTCGTGCAGCAGGGAGGCGACGAGCAGCAGGTCGGGGCGGCCGACGCGCCGGGTGAGCTCGGAGGCCCGTACCGCCGTCTCGATGAGATGGCGGTCGACGGTCCAGATGTGCACGGCGTTGCGCTGCGGCCGGCAGCGCACCCGCTCCCAGTCGGGCAGCAGCCGGGTGATCAGCCCTTCCGCCTCCAGCGCCTCCCAGACCTCGACGGTCGGGCGGCCCGAGCCGAGGAGGGTGACGAGCTGCTCGCGCGCCTCCGCGGGCCAGGGGGTGGGCAGGGGGCGCGCCACGGCCGCCATGCGCCGCACGGCGTGCAGCGACAGCGGAATCCCGGCCTGCGCCGCGGCCGCCGCCGCCCGCAGCGGGAGCACGGGGTCGCGCTCCGGACGTGCGGCACGGGCGAGCACCGCCTCGCCGTCCTGCTCGACCACGCCCTCCGCGAGGGGCGAGCGCTCGGCGACCGGCTTGCCGCCGCCGAGCATGGCGCGCAGACGCGGACGTACGGCACGCGAGCGCAGCACACGCCCGACCTCGCGCCAGGTCACGTCGCTGGCGTACGAGACGACCCGGGCGGACTCGTATACCTGGCGGAGCAGGGTGTCGGCGTCCAGCAGCCCGAGCTCCGCGGCGACCTGGTCCTGTTCCTGGAGCGAGAGGCGGTCGGTGGCGCGTCCGGTGGTGAGGTGCAGTGCGTCGCGGACGTCGAGGAGGCGCCTGCGGGCGTCGGCGAGGCCCTCGCGGGGCGCGTCGGCGAGCCAGGAAGCGGCCACGGCGCGCAGGGCGGTGGCGTCGCGCAGCCCGCCGCGCGCCTCCTTCAGGTCCGGTTCGAGGAGGTACTGGAGCTCGCCCTGGCGTTCGGCGCGCTCGGCGCACAGCTCCTGGAGCTCGGGGAGGCGTTTGGGTGCCTGGTTGCGCCAGTCGGCGAGGACGGCCGTGCGCAGTCCGGCGGTCAGGCCGAGGTCGCCCGCGATGTGCCGGGCGTCCAGCAGGCCGAGCTGCACCTTGAGGTCGTCGCCCGCGGTCTTGCGGGCCTCGGCGGGGGTGCGCACGGAGTGGTCGAGGGCCAGGCCCAGGTCCCAGACGGGGTACCAGACGCGGTCGGCGAGCGCGGCGACGCCGCCGGGGTCGCTGCCGTCGTGCAGGAGCAGCAGGTCGAGGTCGCTGCGGGGGGAGAGCTCTCCGCGGCCGTAGCCGCCGACGGCGACGAGCGAGACGCCGCGCAGCCCCTCGGAGCCGGCCGTGAACAGGCCGGTGAGCCAGTCGTCGGTCAGTTCGGCGAGGGCCGTACGGCGCGGCGGCCCGGACCGCGCCCCCTCCTGGAGGAGGCGCAGCCGGGCCGCCGCGTAGCCGCTGGGTCCCGAGTCCTCTGCTTCCGCACGCACGTCCGTACTCGTCACCCAGCGACTCCTGTCCTCGTGCTGATCAGAGCGCGTCCGGGCCGCGCTCGCCGGTCCGGACCCGGACCGCCGTGTCGACCGGGAGGGACCAGACCTTGCCGTCACCGATCTTGCCGGTCCGGGCCGCCTTGACGACGACCTCGATGAGCTGTTCGGCGTCGTCGTCCTCGGCCAGGACCTCGATGCGGATCTTGGGGACCAGGTCGACGGTGTACTCGGCACCGCGGTAGACCTCGGTGTGGCCCCTCTGCCGACCGTAGCCGCTGGCTTCGGTGACCGTCAGTCCGTGTACTCCGAAGGCCTGGAGGGCCTCCTTGATCTCGTCGAGCCGGTGGGGCTTCACGACGGCGGTGATGAGCTTCATGCGTCCACCTTCTTCGTCTGCGCGTCGGCGACCGGGGTCGGGACCGCGGTCCGGGCCGCGCCGCCACCGGCGCCGCTGAAGTCGTATGCGGTCTCGGCGTGCTCGGCCTGGTCGATGCCCGCGATCTCCTCGTCCTCGGTGACCCGCATGCCGATCGTCTTGTCGATCAGGAAGGCGAGGATCGCGGAGGCGACGAGGGAGTAGCCGAGGACGGCGAAGACACCGGCGCACTGCTTCCAGAACTGGTCGAGTCCGCCGCCGTAGAACAGGCCCTTGACGTCGGACTGGCCGCCGCCGCTGGCGAAGAAGCCGATGAGCAGCGAGCCGACGACACCGCCGACGAGGTGGACGCCGACGACATCGAGGGAGTCGTCGTAGTTGAACCTGTACTTGAGGCCGACGGCCATGGCGCACAGCACACCGGCGATGGCGCCGACGGCGATCGCGCCGAGCGGGGAGACGGCACCGCCGGACGGGGTGATCGCGACCAGACCGGCGACCGCGCCGGAGGCGGCACCCAGGGTGGTGAACGCGCCGTGCCGGATCTTCTCGTAGGCGAGCCAGGCGAGCATGGCGGCGGCGGTGGCGATCTGCGTGTTGACGAACATCAGCGCGCCGACGCCGTCGTCGTTGCCGAGCCACGAGCCGGCGTTGAAGCCGAACCAGCCGAACCACAGCAGACCGCAGCCGAGCATGACCAGCGGGAGGCTGTGCGGGCGCATCGGGTCCTTCTTGAAGCCGACGCGCTTGCCGATGACGAGGATGACGCCGAGTGCTGCCGCACCCGCGTTGATGTGGACCGCCGTACCACCCGCGAAGTCGATCACGCCGAGGTCGAAGGCCCAGCCGCCGGTGCCCCAGACCCAGTGCGCGACCGGGAAGTACACGACCGTGGCCCACAGCGCGATGAACAGGGACCAGGCGGTGAACTTCACGCGGTCCGCGAGGGCGCCGCTTATCAGGGCGGGCGTGATGATCGCGAACATCAGCTGGAAGACGGCGAAGACGTAGATCGGGATGGTGTAGCCGTCCCAGAGCTCCATCTTGCCGATGCCGCTGAATCCGACGAAGTCGGAGGTCCAGCCGACGAGGGAGCCCTTGTCGGTGCCGAAGGCGACCGAGAAGCCGTACAGCACCCACAGGATGGTGACGATCCCCATGCTGATGAAGCTCATCATCAGCATGTTCAGGGTGCTCTTGACGCGGACCATGCCTCCGTAGAAGAAGGCGAGTCCGGGTGTCATGATCAGCACCAGGGCGGAACAGATGAGCATGAACCCTGTGTTGGCGGCAGACAGCTTGGGTGCCTCTGCGGCAAGGGTGATGGCTGGTGCCATCGGCGTCTCCTCGTCGTTGGTACGGCCCCGTGCGGGCGAAGCCTGAGTGGTCGTGAGGGGTGGGCCGGTTATGCGCCATGAGATTGGCGCAGCGCGGTTTCGGTCGAAGCCCCTCGTTGTTTCGCCGCAGTGACGAAGAGGTCCTGTGTGTTACGCGTCGATGAACTGCCTGCTGCCGGGCCGAGCGATCGTTATCGTGGCGCAACCTTCTTCGAAGGCAAAAGAACCGGCCACGGCGGGTCGTCCGATGACCTGGCATGGGGGAGCCGAGTCGGGCAGTTCGGGACGACCGGCCGTGGCCGGGGTACGGGGCGGGGCCGCTGCCGCGGCCCCGGGTCAGACCGCCTCTGCGGTCTCGGGCAGGTCGATGGCGAGCTGGTCGGTGAGATCGATGACCTGGGCGAGGTCCCCGAAGTCGCGGACCGCGGCGTCGACCGTCTTTCGGATACGAGTGTTCACGCGCTCGGAGCGCACCTTCTTGGCGATCTTCATGGCGTCCTTGGCCAGCGCCACGCTCCGCTCGGGCTCACGTTGCATCAGGTGCACGGTGGCCAGGCCGACGAGGTTGAGCGCGTACGAGCGCTGGTGCTCGGAGTCCTTGGCGAAGCGGTCGACGGCCTCCTGCATCAGGGGCTCGGCCAGGGACGCGTACGTGGGGCTGCGGCCGGCCACGTACGCGAGGTCGCGGTAGGAGTGGGAGTTCTCGCCGTACAGCTCGGCCTTGGAGAAGAAGCGGATCCAGTCGGGGTCCGGGTCGTCCCACTCGTCGACGTCGCAGAAGGTGTCCTCGGCCATCCGCACGGCCCGCTTGCACTTTCCGGGCTGGCCCATGTTGGCGTAGGCACGGGCCTCCATCGCATACAGCATCGACTGGGTGCGCGGGCTCGCGCAGTCACGGCTGCCGTACTGCGCGAGGTGGATGAGCTCGATGGCGTCCTCGGGCCGCCCGAGGTGGATCATCTGGCGGCTCATGCTGGACAGGATGTACGCGCCGAGCGGCTTGTCGCCCGCTTCCTTCGCGGCGTGCAGCGCGAGCACGAAGTACTTCTGCGCGGTGGGCTGGAGTCCCACGTCGTAGCTCATCCAGCCCGCGAGCTCGGCCAGCTCGGCGGCGACCTTGAACAGACGTTTGTTGGTCGCGGGGGGCTGGGGCTCCTGGAGCAGGTCCGTCACCTCGTGCAGCTGGCCGACGACGGCCTTGCGGCGCAGACCGCCGCCGCACTGCGCGTCCCACTGGCGGAACATCACCGTGGTGGACTCCAGCAGGTCCAGCTCCGGCTTGGAGAGCCGGCCGCCGCGGCGTGCCGAGGCCGGAGGCTCGGGCTCCTCGTGGGGTGCGGTGGGGGTGGGGACGAGCCAGCGCTGCATCGGCTCGATCAGGGCCGGTCCGGCGGACAGCGACAGCGAGCTGCCGAGGAAGCCGCGTCGCGCCAGCATCAGGTCGCTGCGCGAGTACTCACTGATCAGGGCCACCGTCTGCGGGCCCGTCCAGGGCAGGTCCACGCCGGACACGGACGGTGACTGGTGGGCGGCCCGCAGGCCGAGGTCCTCGACGGCGACGACGCAGCCGAACCGCTCGGAGAACAGCTCGGACAGGATGCGCGGGATCGGCTCGCGCGGGTTCTCCCCGTCCAGCCAGCGGCGCACCCGCGAGGTGTCCGTGGAGATGTGGTTGGCCCCCAATTGGCGGGCCCTGCGGTTCACTTGACGTGCGAGTTCGCCCTTGGACCAGCCGCTGCGCACGAACCATGAGCCGAGCAGCTCATTGGGGCGCTTGTCAGCGTTCGTACTGCTTCCGCCGTTGCCGCCCACTGGAACGCCCCCATCCCTGAGACCACTTGTACGCTGCGTGCGCCAAGCCCTATCAGAATGCCGGTAAATACGGCCGCCCGTCCCGTAGTTCTCACCCTTCGAACGGGAAGCCGACTTGCCCTTGGCATACCCACGAGTGCACACGCCCCCAGGACTCGTGTACTCAAAGTAATCCTACGATCACCGCTCCAGCCATGGCGATCCATGAAACGCCACCATTCGCCACCCCTTCGAATGAACTCCGCCTGGCCTGCGCGCGATTCACTTGACACAGGAAATGCAGGGGTGGGTGGAGCGGTGTACGCCGGGGCGCGCGGAGCCGAGCACACCACCCGGTGCACCACAACGCGCCGCCTGGACCGGGCGGCACGGGGAAGTCGGGAACAGAGGGTCACATTCCGATTCCTCCACGTAACCACTGGTGCGTCGGACCCGTTGGAGGGGGCATGGGCTTCACGATCGGCAGCAGCCGGGGGTTGCGCGAAATCCGGCCCGGCACGCGGCGCCGCGGCCGCTCGTCGGAATGCACCGCCGTGGCCGAGTTCACCGGACTGTGGGGCTGGGACGCGGTCCCGGGCGCCCGTGCCGCCGCGGGGACGTGCTCGTGCGGCAGGGCCGACTGCGTCGCCCCGGGTGCGCACCCCCTGGACTTCGCCCCCACCGTCCCGGCCGGCGCCACGCTCGACGAGGTCTCCGAGGTCTGGGCCGACTTCCCCGGCGCCGCGGTGATGCTGCCGGTCGGCCGCTCCTTCGACGTGATCGAGGTCGCCGAGCCCGCCGGGCGCCGCGCACTCGCCCGCCTGGAACGGATGGGCCTCCCGCTCGGCCCGGTCACGGTGACGCCGGACGGCCGCGCGCACTACTTCGTCGCCCCCGGCGCCGCCGCCGAGCTGCCCGAGCTGCTCTACCGGATGGGCTGGGACGATCCGTCCCTGGACCTGCGCGGTCTGGGCCCGGGCTCCTTCATCACGGCGCCGCCCTCCGACCGCGGCGGCCTCGGCCCCGTGCGCTGGCTGCGCTCCCCCGCCCTCGACTCGGCGACCCGGCCGCCGCAGGCCCGGCTGCTCCTGGGCACGCTGGCGTACGTGGCGCACCGCTCGCGCGTCTGAGGGCTGTTCCGTGATGCCCGGCGGGCTCGGGGCGTGTCGTTCGGGTCCCCCGGGGCCCGCGGTGATCCGAGCGACACCCCCGGCCTTCCCCGTCACGGGGGCCGCATGACGAAGCGCCCGCTCCCAACTGCACCTTGGGGGCGGGCGCTTCTCTTCGACGGCCGGACGGCCGCGTTCCCGCGGCCCGGGCGTGCCCCGCGGGACAGGCCCCCGGCCGGGGGTGGCGTCACTCGCCGATGAGCGCGTCCACGAACGCCTCGGGCTCGAACGGCGCCAGGTCGTCCGCGCCCTCACCGAGACCCACCAGCTTGACGGGCACGCCCAGGTCGCGCTGCACGGCGATGACGATGCCGCCCTTGGCGGTGCCGTCCAGCTTGGTCAGCACGATGCCGGTGATGTCGACGACCTCGGCGAAGACGCGCGCCTGGACCAGACCGTTCTGGCCGGTGGTCGCGTCGAGGACGAGCAGCACCTCGTCGAGCGGGGCGTGCTTCTCGACGACACGCTTGACCTTGCCGAGCTCGTCCATGAGGCCGGTCTTGGTGTGGAGCCGGCCCGCGGTGTCGATGAGGACGACGTCGGCGCCCTCCTCGATGCCCTCCTTGACCGCGTCGAAGGCGATCGAGGCGGGGTCGCCGCCCTCGGGGCCGCGCACGGTGCGGGCACCCACGCGCTCGCCCCAGGTCTGCAGCTGGTCGGCGGCGGCGGCACGGAAGGTGTCGGCGGCGCCCAGCACGACGCTCTTGCCGTCGGCGACGAGCACGCGCGCGAGCTTTCCGGTGGTCGTGGTCTTACCGGTGCCGTTGACACCGACGACCATGACGATGCCCGGGGTGTCGAGGTTCGAGTCGGTCTTGACCACGCGGTCGAACTCGGGGACGAGGAGCTGGAGCAGCTCCTCGCGCAGCAGGCCGCGCAGCTCGTCCGGCGTCCGGGTGCCGAGCACCTTCACGCGCTCGCGCAGCCGCTCGACCAGTTCCTGGGTGGGCTGCACGCCGACGTCGGCGGTGAGGAGGGTGTCCTCGATCTCCTCCCAGGTCTCCTCGTCGAGGTGCTCGCGGGAGAGCAGCGTGAGCAGCCCCTTGCCGAGCGCGTTCTGGGAGCGGGAGAGCCGGGCGCGCAGGCGCACCAGGCGCCCGGCGGTCGGCTCCGGGATCTCGACGGCGGGCGCCTCGATGGGGAGGGGCTCCTCGACGACGACCGGCGCGGCGGCCGAGCCCTCGGGAAGATCCACCTCCTCGATCGTGCGGCGCTCTTCGTCGTGCGGTGCCTCGGCCTCGTCGCCGACGTGCGGCTCGGCCGGAGGGGCGGTGATGTCGGGGGCGGCCGGGGGCGGCGGGGGCAGCTGCTTGTGCCTGCGGCTGCCGATGACGAGCCCGCCGAGCGCGCCGATCACGACCAAGGCGATGACTACAGCAAGGATGACGGTTTCCATAACCCACCCAGTATCGGCCATGCCCCTCACGGGAACCCAGCTTGTGTTTTCCTCCAGGGAACATAAGCCATTTAGAGGATTTAGTAGGACCAACGTACGATTGTGGGCCATGAGCTCCACCGCATCGACCGATGGCGCCCACCGACCTCGTGCCCGCGGCTCCCGCGAACCGCACGCCCCGCACTCCCCCGGAGCACATGCCCGCGCCGGTCGCGGTCCGCGCGACGAGGACACCCCGGAACCTCCCGCGGGGGACACCCCCGGCGCGCCCGCGCCGCGCGCCCTGGAGACCCGGGGCATCGAGCCCGTCCCGCCCGGCGAGCGCCGGGCGAGGACTCGCGGGCTCTTCCCCACCTGGGTCGCCGCCAACATCACCGTCCTGCTGCTGACCATGGGGGCGAGCCTGTCGGTCGCCTTCCGGCTCAACATCTGGCAGGCCCTGGTCGTCGGCGTCGCGGCGCCGGCCGTGTCGTACGGGCTGGTCGGACTGGTCGGCATCGCGGGCAAGCGCGGCGGAGCCCCGGGGATGGCGCTGTCGCGTGCGGTTTTCGGCCAGCGCGGGAACCTCCTGCCCGGCTCGCTGATCTGGGTCGCCCGGTGGGGCTGGGAGACGATCAACGCGGTGACCGGCGCCTACGCCCTGCTCACCGTGCTCGACATCCTCTTCGGCGTCCGGAGCAGCACGGTCCTGGTCGTCGCGGCCCTGCTGCTGTTCGTCGTCGCGACGTTCGCGATCTCGGGGCTCGGGATCGGCGCGGTGCGCCGGTGCGCCAAGTGGGCGACGTACCTGTTCGGCGTCTTCTCCGTGCTCGTCCTCGGCCACCTCGTCGGCGACACGGACTGGGGCCGGGTGTTCGCTCAGCCGGCGGGTCCCACGGCTCTGATGGTCACGGGGGTGGGGCTGATCGCGGCGGGCGGCATGAGCTGGGCGCCGTCCTCGCCCGACTTCACGCGCTACCTGCCGCGTACGGCGTCGTCGGTGGCGATCGTGCGCAACACCGTCGGCGGAGCCATGATCGTCGTGCTCCCCTTGATCCTGATGGGTGCGGTCATGGCGGTGTCCACCCCGGACCTCGCCTCGGCACCCGATCCGGTCTCCTTCCTCGGCGAGGTCCTGCCGCTGTGGATGGCGGTGCCGTACCTGCTGATCGCCCTGGTCGGCATGCTGCTGATCAACGCGATGTCGATGTACTCGGCGGGCTTCACCGCGCAGACCCTCGGCCTGAAGGTGCCGCGCCACTGGGCGGTCTCGGTCAACGCCGCGATCTCGCTGGTCCTCGGCGGCGTCCTGATGCTCGTCGCGACCAGCTTCCTGAGCTCCTTCCTCGCCTTCCTGTCGCTGCTCGCGGTCGCCTTCTCGGCCTGGGTCGGCGTCTTCGGCGCGGACATGCTGCGCCGCCCGGCGTACGACGGCGAGGCGCTGCTCGACACCACGCGCACCAGCGCCTACTGGTACCGGGGCGGCTTCAGCCCGGCCGCGGTTCTCGCGTGGGCGGCCGGTCTGGGCTCGGGCGTGCTGTTCACCACGTCGGACTGGTTCAGCGGGCCGCTCGCGTCCGGCAACCCGGTCGGTGAGTACGGCCTCGGCTGGGTGGCCACCGCGGCGGTCTCGTTCCTGCTGTACGTCGTGCTGCCGAAACCGGCGGTCCGCGGGCCCGCGGATTCCGCCGAAGAGGCCACGACTATGGCCGTCTGACGCACCGTCAGCTAGCGTCCTCCCCCACACACGAAGGGGGGCACCCCATGCCCGTGACGGTCGTTCGCTTCAACCTCGTCGAGCCCGACGCCACCCCCGCCTCCCTCAGCGCCCGCTACAAGGCGGCCGTCGAGATGGCCGCCTACGCCGACGACCGCGGCATCACCACCGTGCAGACCGAGGAGCACCACGGCGTCGCCAACAACTGGCTGCCCTCGCCGTTCGCGTTCGCGGGCGCCGTCTTCGGCGCGACCCGGCACATAGCGGTCACCGTGTCGGCGGTCATCGGCCCGCTGCACGATCCGCTGCGCCTCGCCGAGGACGTCGCGGTGCTCGACCTGCTCAGCGGCGGACGGCTCGTGACGGTGGCCGGGATCGGCTACCGGCCCGAGGAGTACGCCCAGTTCGACGTGGACTGGAAGCGGCGCGGCCGGCTCCAGGACGAACTCCTGGAGACCGTGCTGAAGGCGTGGAGCGGCGAGGAGTTCTCCTACCGCGGCCGTACGGTCCGGGTCACCCCGCGGCCGTTCTCCGATCCGCATCCCCTGCTGCTGGTCGGCGGTTCGTCGAAGGCGGCGGCCCGGCGTGCCGCCCGTCTCGGGCTTCCGTTCTTCCCGAGCGCGCACCTCCCGGAACTGGAGGCGTACTACAAGGAGCGGCTGACCGAGTACGGCACCGAGGGCTGGACCATGATGCCCGCGGCCGAGACCCCGCTGCTGCACGTCTCCGAGGACCCCGACCGCACCTGGGCCGAGCACGGCAGGCACTTCCTGCACGAGGCCCGGACCTACGCCTCCTGGCAGTCGGGGGACATCCGCTCGGCGGTGAAGTCCGCGGCCACGACGGTCGACGAGCTGCGCGCCGAGGGCGTCTACCGCGTCCTGACGCCGGACGCGTGCGTGGCCCTGGGCCTCGACAACTACGTACTGCACCCGTTGTCCGGCGGGATGCCGGTCGACGAGGGCTGGCGCAGTCTGCACCTGTTCTGTGAGAACGTGCTGCCCCGGCTCGATGCCCTGAAGGGCTGAGCCGGGGCGGTACGCCTCTTACGAGTACGAGGAGAGGGGCAGCGGGGACTTGGCCCTTCTCCCCGAGTCGGGGACCTCTTCGAGGGGGCGGCGGCGGGGCCTAGCCCATCTCCTCCAGGGCCTTGCCCTTCGTCTCCTTCACGTACTTGAGCACGAAGGGGATGGAGAGGGCGGCGAAGATCGTGTAGATCACGTAGGTCGCGGAGAGGTTCCAGTCGGCCAGCGACGGGAAGCTCGCGGTGATGGCCCAGTTGGCGATCCACTGCGCGGAGGCGGCGACGCCGAGCGCGGCGGCGCGGATGCGGTTCGGGAACATCTCGCCGAGGAAGACCCAGACCACCACACCCCAGGAGAGGGCGAAGAAGAGGACGAAGATGTGGGCGGCGATCAGGGCGACCCAGCCCTGGGTCGCCGGCAGCTTGCCGTCCACCAGGTCGAAGGAGAAGGCCCAGGCCTCCAGGCCGAGACCGATGACCATGCCCACGGAGCCGATGAGGGCGAGCGGCTTGCGGCCGATCCGGTCCACGAAGATCATCGCGATCACGGTGCCGATGATGTTGATGATCGACGTGGTGAACGAGTAGAAGAACGAGTCCGTCGGGTCGACGCCGACCGACTGCCACAGCGTCGAGGAGTAGTAGAACGCGACGTTGATGCCGACGAACTGCTGGAAGACCGAGAGACCGATGCCGACCCAGACGATCGGCTTGAAGAAGAAGGAACCGCCGAGCAGGTCCTTGAAGGTCGACTTGTGCTCACGCGTCATGGCGTGCTCGATCTCGGCGACGCGGGCGTCCAGGTCGATCTTGTCGCCCTCGACCTCCTTGAGGACCTCGCGGGCGCGGTCCTGACGGCCGGCGGAGATCAGGAAGCGCGGCGACTCGGGGATCGCGAAGGAGAGCAGGCCGTAGAGGACGGCCGGGATGACCATGACGCCGAGCATGACCTGCCAGGCCTCCAGGCCCATCAGGTTGCCGCGCTGGTCGCCGCCCGCGGCGTTCAGGATGCCCCAGTTGACCAGCTGCGAGATGGCGATGCCGATGACGATGGCGGCCTGCTGGAAGGAGCCGAGACGACCTCGGTACGCGGCCGGGGCGACCTCGGCGATGTACGCGGGGCCGATCACGGAGGCCATGCCGATGGCGAAGCCGCCGATGATGCGCCAGAAGGCGAGGTCCCACAGCGCGAAGGGCAGCGCCGAACCGACGGCGCTGATGGTGAAGAGGACCGCGGCGATCTGCATGCACCGGATGCGGCCGATGCGGTCGGCTATGCGGCCCGCGGTGGCGGCGCCGATGGCGCAGCCGATCAGCGCGATGGCGATGACCTGGGCCAGGGCCGCGGAGCCGATGTCGTAGCGGCTGCGGATGGCCTCGACGGCACCGTTGATCACGGCGCTGTCGTAACCGAAGAGGAAGCCGCCCATGGCGGCCGCCGCCGCGATGAAGATGACATGCCCGAGATGTTCGGGGTGAGCCGACCTGGCTCCTGACTGAGGTGCCTGCGCTGTGCTGGTCACGGGTAACTCCTCGGGCCACCGGCGTCACTGCCGGGGGTGGGGGCGAGCCCTTCGTTGGTGGTTCCAGTGGCGCACAGGTTCACGCCGCCCACCACCTGAAGGCAAAAGCAACGTTGCAGAGACTATGCCTTCAAGTTTCGAAGTCAACCGGCGGCCAGCTATGAATTTGGGCCACAGCCTTCCCAGTGTTGTGTTCAACACTTGAAGTAAAAGTGAAGGCAGAAGGAAGCCCAGGTCAAGACCGGTGTGGGCTACACGCACTTTTGTGGCGCTAGCGGAGACGCTGGCTGATGACCTTCGACACACCGTCGCCCTGCATGGAGACGCCGTACAGCGCGTCGGCGACCTCCATCGTGCGCTTCTGGTGCGTGATCACGATCAGCTGGGAGGCCTCCTGGAGCTCCTGCATGATCCGGATCAGCCGCTGGAGGTTGGTGTCGTCGAGCGCCGCCTCGACCTCGTCCATCACGTAGAACGGACTCGGCCTGGCCTTGAAGATCGACACGAGCATCGCCACCGCGGTCAGGGACCGCTCGCCGCCGGACAGCAGGGAGAGCCGCTTGACCTTCTTGCCCGGCGGCCGGGCCTCGACGTCCACACCCGTGGTGAGCATGTTGTCGGGATCGGTCAGGATCAGCCGCCCCTCCCCTCCCGGGAACAGCCGGCTGAAGACCCCTTCGAATTCCCGGGCCGTGTCCCGGTACGCCTCGGTGAACACCTGCTCGACGCGCTCGTCGACCTCCTTCACCACCTGAAGCAGATCGGCGCGCGTCTTCTTGAGGTCCTCCAGCTGCTCGCTGAGGAACTTGTGACGCTCCTCCAGCGCGGCGAACTCCTCCAGGGCGAGCGGATTGACCTTGCCGAGCTGCTGATACGCCCGTTCGGCCGACTTGAGCCGCTTCTCCTGCTCAGCGCGGTGGAACGGCCGGGGCTGGTTGCGCGGGTGCTCCGGGTCCTCCGGCAGCTCCTCGCCCTCGGCGGGCAGCGACGGCGGCACCGGCTGGTCCGGACCGTAGTCCGCGACGAGCCCGGCCGGCTCGACACCGAGTTCCTCCAGCGCCTTCGACTCCAGTTGCTCTATCCGCAGCCGCTTCTCCGCGCCGAGCACCTCGCCGCGGTGCACCGAGTCCGTCAGCTTGTCGAGCTCCGCCTTCAGGTCGCGGCCCTCGCCCCGGGCCACGCCGAGGGCCTGCTCCCGGTGCGTCTTCGCGTTCTCCGCGGCGGCCCGCTCCTCCTGCGCGCGGGTCAGCGAGACCTCGACGTGGGCGAGCAGCTGGCGCGCGCCGGAGGCGACGGCCTCGGCGACCGCGGCCTCGTGCCGCAGCCGGGCACGCCGCTGCTCGGCACGCGCGCGTGCCTCGCGTTCGGCGCGCGCGGCCCGGTCGAGTCCGTCGGCACGCCCGGCGAGCCCCTTGACCCGCTCCTCGTGCGTACGCACCTGGAGGCGGGCCTCCATCTCGGTCTGCCGGGCGTTGGCGCCGTCGGCGGCGAGCCGGTCGCGCACGGAGGTGTCGGGTTCCTCCTCCACCGGCATCTCTTCGGCCACCGCGAGCCGTTCCGCCAGCTCCTCGGCCTCTTCGACGGCCCGGTCCAGAGCCTCCTGGGCCCGCGCCGCGGCGGCCGTGCTCCGTTCCGCCTCTCCGGCGGCGCCACGCGCCTGGCCGGCCAGCCGCCCGAGCTGCTGCGCGACAGACGACTTCTCCCGCTCGGCGGCCCGCCGCCGCTCACCCAGTTCCTCGACGAGCGCGGCCCGTTCACCGCGCACTCCGGCCGCCAGGTGCTGTGCCTCGGTCAGCTCCTCGCAGCGGACGGCGAGTTCCTCCAGCTCGGCCGCCGCCTCGTCCACGGACGCCTGCACCTCCAGCAGGCTGGGCGCCCCGGCGGAACCGCCGTGCGCGAAGTGCGCGCCGAGCAGGTCGCCCTCCGCGGTGACGGCGGTGAGCTCGGGCCGCGCGTAGACGAGGTCCTCGGCGTCCTCGAGGGTGCCGACGACGACGATGCCGCGCAGCAGCCTCCGTACGGCGGGCATCAGCTCGGCTGGACCGCGGACCAGTTCGGCGGCGTACGGGGGGCCGTCCGGCTGTGCCGGGGAGGCACCCGGGGTGCCGTCTGCGGGCTCGTCCGGCGCTCCGGTCAGCAGGAGGGCCGCCCGGCCCGCGTCCTGCTTGCGCAGCAGCCGGATGGCATCCGCGGCGGAGGCCGGGGTGGTCACGGCGATCGCGTCGGCGGCCGCGCCGAACGCGGCGGCCAGCGGAACCTCGAAACCGGGTGTGACCGAGAGCAGTTCGGCCGCGGGCCCGAGCAGGCCGGTGAGCCGGTCGCGGGCCTCGAGCAGCGCGCCCGTGCCGTCCTTGCGGCGCAGGCCGAGGGCGAGCGCCTCGTGGCGGGCCTGGGTGGCGGCGCGCCTGCGTTCGGCCGTGGTGACCGCTTCGCGGGTGGCGGTCAGGGCGGCCTCCGCCTCGGAGAGCTGCTTCTTGGCCTCCTCGTGCCGCTCGGCGAGTTCGGCGTCGCCCGCGTCGAGGCCGTCGACCTCGGCCTTCAGCTGCTCGTACTCCTCCTGGGCGGCGAAGGCGCGTTCCTGGGCCTCGTCGCGGGCGGAGGCGAGGCGGTCGATCTCGGCCTGGGCGGAGGCGGCACGCGAACGGGCGGCGTTGACCTGGCCGTTCAGGCGGGCGAGGCCCTCACGGCGGTCGGCGATGGCACGGGCCACGTCCTTGAGGCGGCGCTCCTCCAGCGCGAGTTCGCGCTCCAGTTCGGCACGGTGCGCGACCGTGTCCTCCAGAGCCCGTTCGGCCGCCTCCAGCGCCGCTTCGAGCTCGGCCTCCTGCTCGCGGATGCGCGCGGCTTCGCGCTCCATGTCCTCGGGGTCGCGCCCGCGCCGCTCCTCGGCTGGCACGGACGTGGCGCTCTTCACGCGTGCGTCGGCCAGCGAGATCGTGCCGCGCACCCGCTCGGCGAGCTGCGACAGCTCGTACCAGGTCTGCTGGGCCCGCTGGAGGCGCGGAGTCAGCTGCCGCACCTCGTCCTCCAGCAGGGCCTCACGCTGGAGCGCCTTCTTCAACTCGGCCTCGGCGGACTCCTTGCGCGCCTTCAGTGCGGCCTCGTCGGCGATCTCGGTCTGCAGCGCCTGCCGCAGCCGTACGAGGTCGTCGGCGAGGAGCCGCAGCCGCGCGTCGCGCAGGTCGGCCTGGATGACCGCCGCCCGGCGCGCCACCGCCGCCTGCCGGCCGAGCGGCTTCAGCTGCCGCCGCAGCTCGTCCGTGAGGTCCTGCACGCGGGCGAGGTTGGCCTGCATCGCGTCCAGTTTCCGCAGCGCCTTCTCCTTGCGCTTGCGGTGCTTGAGGACGCCCGCGGCCTCCTCGATGAACGCGCGGCGGCCCATCGGGTCGGCGTGCAGGACGGAGTCGAGCTGGCCCTGCCCGACGATGACGTGCATCTCGCGGCCGATGCCGGAGTCGGACAACAGCTCCTGGATGTCGAGGAGCCGGCAGGTGTCGCCGTTGATCTGGTACTCGCTGCCGCCGTTGCGGAACATGATCCGCGTGATGGTGACCTCGGCGTACTCGATGGGCAGGGCCCCGTCGGAGTTGTCGATGGTGAGGGACACCTCGGCGCGGCCCAACGGCGGGCGGCCGGTGGTGCCGGCGAAGATGACGTCCTCCATCTTGCCGCCGCGCAGCGACTTGGCCCCCTGCTCGCCCATGACCCAGCTCAGCGCGTCCACGACATTGGACTTGCCCGAGCCGTTGGGGCCCACGACGCACGTGATGCCCGGCTCGAACCGCAGCGTGGTCGCCGAGGCGAACGACTTGAACCCGCGCAGGGTCAGGGCCTTGAGGTGCACGCCGCTGGACTCTACCTTTCGGGCCGGGTCTCACTCCATGAACGCGCGGTTTCACCCATGAACGTGCAGGGCACACCAGACGGTGAAGAGAGGGGAAGGGGACGCGGGGGCAAGAAAGAAGGGACGCCGAAGAGGCGTCCCTTGCAAATCTGACAACTTAGCGGTTGATACGGGCAGCCCAACCACTGCTGTCGTGGTGCGGTGCAGTGATCAGGTGAGCGCAGGCTCCGCCTGGGGTACGTCGATGCTCTCAAGAAGCGAATCGTGAGAAGCGGCAGCCGCGAGCGCGTCGTTCTCGGCCTGGATCCGTACGAGCTCGGATTCGAGGTCCTGTACGCGCTGCTGGAGCCGTCGCATCTCGGCAATGAGTCGCGGGTCGGAACCGCCGACGTAACCGAGAAGCGCCTTTGCCATGATGGATGGTCCTCCACACTGAGTGACCGACCGAAGCGGTGTGGGTCGTGAGGGAATCGCACCCGCGATGCTTGACACTGCTGATGTCCTGCTGCCGTTCCACATGCCAAACAGCTAAGGTGCGCGGGGCTTTCAGCGTCTCACCAAAAAGTTTGACGGTCAACACGATCACGCCCCGTATTGGGGGGCAACCCGCTGTCGCGCGGCCCTGTGACGGCTGCGCTGCGACTCCTGCGGGGCCCTCGGGGCGTGGAGATCATCCTTCTCTGGGGAGCCTGCCACTTCTCGCCGTTCTTGGCAACCACCAGGTCATTTCTGCTCCCGGCAGGTGCCTGTGGCATGCCCGGCCCCCGTCCGGCGAGGTCACCGGGGTGGATGTCGTCAGCGGATGGCGAAGCCGTCGTAGATCCCGCGGGGCGTGTCCCAGATCTCAGTGACTCCGTCGACCCGGCCGGGCGTGTCGTCGCCCTGGAGCCAGTCGAGCAGACTCTGGCAGTCGTCCCGCGGGCCCTCCGCCACGACCTGGACGCGTCCGTCGTCCAAATTGAGAGCAAAACCACTCAGCCCGCCGATCTCCAGGGCCTTGGCGCGCGTGAACCAGCGGAAACCCACACCTTGGACCCTTCCGCGCACCCAGACGACCAGCCGTGCAACCTCGTTCATGGGTGCACGCTAACCGGACAATGTCTCTCGGAGCACTTCCCCCCCACGCGGCATGGGGTACCGTCCCGACCCAATGAGCCTCACAGGAAACTCACTCTTTCGAGTGAGGTTCATCTGGGGATCGCTGACCGCAAGATCGAGGAAGGCCCAGGAGATGGGACGCCACCGACGCTCCGCCGCCGGCCGCGCCGCCACAGGGCGCGCCACCGGGGTCACGGACACACACGGTGCTCGCACGGAGAGTTACGGCCCGGAGAATCTGTACGGCTACGCGGCCGTCGCCGACCTCCCGCCCACCGCCGCCGCCCGCTCGCACCGCAAGCGCAAGACGGTGACGCCCGTGCGCACGGGTCTGCTCGGTGTGTCGGCGGCCGTGGCACTGGGCACCGTCGCCGTCGCGACCGGCGTACTGCCGGGCAGCGAGAACTACTCGCTCGGTCGCGGCAGCAACAACTCCGACAATGTGCAGGCCGCGAGCTCCCCCTCCTCCCTGGAGACCCAGCAGGGCGGCACGTCGGGCACCGCGGACGACTCCCGCGACGACGGCACCCCGACGAGCCGTGACGCCCAGCGCTCCGTCTCGCCCCCGGCCGCCCCGTCGACGTCGCCGGCCGCGCCGACCACCACGGCACCCCCGAAGGAACACCCCTCCAAGCCCGCCAAGACGAAGGCGCCCAAGCCGAGCAAGCCGGCCAAGCAGGCCACCAAGGGGCCGAAGACCAAGGAGCCGGTGGCGGTGTCCGCGGAGACGGCGGCGGAGGCCGAGGTGCTGCGCCTGGTCAACGAGGAGCGGGCCAAGGTCGGCTGCAGCCCGGTGGCGGCGAACAGTTCCCTGTCCGAGCTGGCCCAGTCGTTCAGCGAGGACATGGCCCTGCGCGACTTCTTCGACCACACCGACCCGGCCGGGCTCAGCCCCTGGGACCGTGCGGCGCAGGCCGGGATAACCGGCCTGGGCGGCGAGAACATAGCCCGTGGCCAGGCCACCGCCGAGGCGGTGATGGAGGCCTGGATGAACAGCCCTGGCCATCGCGCCAACATCCTGAACTGCGACTTCAAGACTCTCGGGGTCGGGGCCCACTTCGGCTCGGGCGGCCCTTGGTGGACGCAGGACTTCGGTTACTGAGACACGGGAGTCCGGTGGCCGGGACGGCCGCCGGTTCCGTGGCCTGTGGCCGCGACTGCTTCACGGCCTCTTCCACGGCGGTCCCTACAGGCCGGCGTCAGCGACTTTCACGGCGGTCCCTCGGGGCCGCCGTCGGCTTCTTCCACGCGGTCCCCAGGGGCCGCCGTCGGCGTGTACACCCGGAGGGGCCGCCCGCGCGGGCCGGGTTCGGGCGGCCGCTCACCCCTGGCCGCTCCCCCGCCGCCCCAGGCTGCGCAGCTCCCACCAGGCCGCCGGGGTCCGGCCCCGCTCCTGCCAGTAGGGATGGAACAGCACTGCGGTCGACAGCCGGTACAGACGCCGGCGCAGCTCGGTCCGGCCGGGCTGCTCGGCCAGCCGACGGTAGGTGGCGCTCCAGTCCTGCTGCGTCTGGACGAGATCGTCGGGAAACGGTCGCATGACGCGATTCAATCATGTGTTCGATTTTTCTTGCATCAAGGCGCGCACCGGCAGCATCACCCCCTCACGCCCCGCGGCGCGGACACCGCGAGGGGTATCACCTCAGGCGGCCACCCCGGCCACCGCCACGCGCCCCAGCGCGAAGACGCGAGCCGCCTCGGCGATCCTGCGGCCGAGGTGCTCGGCGGTGGCGATGTCGGCCTTGTGCACGCCGTCCGGACCCTCGTCGACATTGGTCTGCGCGGCGGCGCCGGCGAAGACGCCGAGGCGGTTGAGGTCGTGCTCGGAGGCCGTGCTGCTGTTCCAGCCCGGGTGCAGACCGAGGTTGATCCAGTTCATGCCGTGCTGCGCGGCGAGGATCTGGAAGAACTGAAGCGTGTGCAGCTTGTCGCCGCTCTTGGAACCGGAGTTGGTGAATCCGGCGGCGAGCTTGTCCCGCCAGTCCTGGCCGAACCAGCGCTTCGAGGACGCTTCGGCGAAGGCGTGGAAGGCGCCGGAAGCGGTGCCCATGTACGTCGGCGAGCCGAACACGATCGCGTCCGAGGCGTCGAGCAGTTCCCACTGCGCGTCGGTGATCTCGTCGACCTTGATCAGCTCGACCTGGGCGCCGGCCTCGGCGGCACCGGCGCGGACGGCATCGGCGAGCACGGCGGTGTGGCCATGGCCGGAGTGGTAGGCGATGGAGACAAGGGGGGTCGTCACGGTTCGTTCTCCTCAGGGACGAAAGCGGGCAGCGCCATCTGCGCTGCTCACTGAAGATGACGAAAGGAAAGCACTAACTTTTAGTTAGTGCAACCTTCTGGTTAGCGCTATCTCCGCGTATGCTCCAGGTATGGAATCTGTCGCGCAGACCGCCGAGGGCACCGACAGCGGCCGGAGCGCCGCCTGCGTGCAGGGCAAGGACCTCGCGTACAACGTGTTCGCCCGCAGCTGCCCGTCCCGGGGCACGCTGGAGCACGTCACCGGGCGATGGGGCTCACTGACGCTGGGCGCGCTGCACGACGGCACGTTCCGCTTCAACGAGCTGCGCCGCCGTGTCGACGGCGTCAGCGAGAAGATGCTCTCCCAGACGCTGCACGCGCTGGAGCGCGACGGTCTGGTGCACCGCGAGGCCCAGCCCACCAACCCGCCCCGCGTCGACTACCGGCTCACGCCGCTGGGCCGCGAGGTCTCCGAGCGCCTGCTGACCCTCATCGACTTCGTCGAGGGGCACATGGACGACGTGCTGGAGGCCCGCGAGCGCTACGACGGGACACGCGAGCCCTAGGGAGTGCCGCGCCACCGTCACGGTCGCGGGGAGAAGACGAGGCGTACGCCCACGGGAGCGCACGCCTGTCGTCAGGCCGGGAGGCGTGGCGCCCGCTGGCAGCGCGGGCAGAAGTAGCTCGACCGGTTCATCCAGGCGCGTCGCCGCATCGGCGTCCCGCACCGCCGGCACGGTTCGCCCTCGCGGCCGTACGCGTCGAGCGAGCGGTCGAAGTAGCCCGACTCGCCGTTGACGTTGACGTACAGGCTGTCGAAGCTGGTGCCGCCGGCGGCCAGCGCGTCGTTCATGACGTCACGGATGTGCCCGAGGAGTTCCGCGGTGCGGGGACGGGTGAAGGTCCCCGTGGGGCGTTCGTAGTGCAGCCGGGACCGCCAGAGCGCCTCGTCCGCGTAGATGTTGCCGACCCCGCTGATCAGCGACTGGTCGAGGAGGGCCCGCTTGATCGTGGTACGGCGGGCGCGCAGCGCCGTGTGGAACGCGGCGTCGTCGAAGAGGGGGTCCAGCGGGTCGCGGGCGATGTGCGCGATCACGTCCGGCAGGCCGTCGGGGGTGTTCTCGTGCAGCGAGAGCCCGCCGAAGGTGCGCTGGTCCACGAACCGCAGTTCGGTGCCGAGGCCGTCCTCGAAGCGGATGCGGATGCGCAGGTGCTTCTCGTCCGGGGCGTCCTGCGGCTGCACGAGGAGCTGTCCGCTCATGCCGAGGTGCGCGAGCACGGAGAACGGGGAGTCGTCGAGGGGCAGCCACAGGTACTTGCCGCGCCGTCGGGCCTCACCCACGCGGTGCCCCGCGAGGGCCTTCGCGAAGCCCTCGGGGCCCGCGAGATGGCGGCGCACGGCCCGTGGATGCCGCACCTCGACGGTCTGTACGACGCGTCCGCTGACCCAGCGCTCCAGGCCCCGCCGCACGACTTCGACCTCGGGCAGCTCGGGCACGGGACTCCTTCGGAGGGGTGGTACGAGGGGGTAGTGCCCGAAGGGTACCTCGCGCTCAACGGCGCGCGACGGCGCGGCCGTTGCGGACGGCGCCCCGACGCCCGAACCCCGTCGCGGCGCGAGCGCTGCGACGGGGTTCGGGTACTGCGTCCGGCTGTGAAGGAGTCAGGCCGTGGCCGCGTCGCTCGTCGGTGCCGAGGGGGTGTCGGCGGTCCCCTCGGCGGCCCGGGCCGCCTGTTCGGCGGCGGCCTCGGCCGACTTTGCGCGTTCGTCCGCGGCGGCACGGATGGCACGCCACGCGGACTCCGCGGCTTGCTGCTCCGCCTCCTTCTTGCTGCGGCCGGTGCCGGTGCCGTACGAGACGCCTCCGACGCGGGCGGCAGCAGTAAAGGTCTTCTCGTGGTCCGGGCCGGTCTCCGAGACGAGGTACTCGGGAACGCCGAGCCCTTCCGTCGCGGTGAGCTCCTGGAGACTGGTCTTCCAGTCCAGGCCCGCGCCCAGATTCGAGGACTTCTCGATCAGCGGGTCGAAGAGACGGTGGACGAGCTCGCCCGCCGCGTCCAAGCCCTGATCGAGATAGACCGCGCCGATCACCGCTTCGAGGGTGTCGGCGAGGATGGATGCCTTGTCCCGGCCACCCGTGCCTTCCTCGCCCCGGCCGAGCCGGATGAAGGAGCCGAGTTCGAGCCCGCGGCCCACCTCGGCCAGCGCACGTGAGTTGACCACCGCGGCCCGCAGCTTGGCCAGCTGGCCCTCGGGCAGGTCGGGGTGGGTGCGGTACAGCGTGTCCGTGACGACGAGGCCCAGCACGGAGTCCCCGAGGAACTCCAGGCGCTCGTTCGTCGGCAGACCGCCGTTCTCGTACGCGTAGGAACGGTGGGTCAGTGCACGCACCAGAAGGGCGGACTCGACCTTGTAGCCGAGCCGCCCTTCCAGAAGCGTGTGGGACGAGGCTGTGTTGTCCGCCTTTTTCTTGGCGTTTGATTCCGCCTTGGCGTCAGACATCAGACCTCTCACCAGCCACTCAGACTTCGAGGACCTGGCGCTTGTTGTAGGTGCCGCAAGCCGGGCAGGCGATGTGCTGCTGCTTGGGCTCGTGGCAGCGCTCGCACGCAACCAGGGTGGGGACCGCAGCCTTCCACTGCGACCGGCGGTGGCGCGTGTTGCTGCGCGACATCTTCCGCTTCGGAACAGCCACGGCTACTTCTCCTGCTTCTCGTCGACGTGCGCTGAAGGAAGCGCGCCGCCGCTCATCTCGTCCTTCTCGCCATCTTCGAGTGAACCGGCGAGTCCCTGCAGTGCCGCCCAACGGATGTCGACGGCGTCGTGGTGGTGGTCCGGGTCGTCCGCGAGCCGGGCTCCGCACTCGGAGCACAGGCCGGGGCAGTCGTCCTGGCACACCGGCTGCATCGGCAGTGCGAGCACCACCGCATCACGCAGCACGGCTTCGAGGTCGAACAAGCCGTCCTCGACAAAGAGCCTGTCCTCGTCTTCCTCGGCGTCGTCGGCCGGCTCCGCTTTGACGCGGCCCCGGTCGTCGGCGTCAGGGTACGAGAACATCTCCTGGAAGTCCGCTTCGAGCTCCTGCTCCAGCGGCTCCAGACACCTTACGCACTCCCCCTTGGCCGACGCACGGGCGGTGCCTGTGACAAGCACCCCTTCCATGACCGACTCAAGCCGGAGTTCGAGCTCCACCGGGGCGCCTTCCGGCACTCCGATGACTCCCGGGATCCCCAGATCCGCGGGGGCGTCGATCGTGCGGGTCAGGCGCTGCATCGCACCAGGACGCCGCCCCAGCTCGTGTGTGTCGAACACGAGAGGGTTGCGGTGGTCGTGGTGGGTGTTCAGGGCCATTCCTGCTTTCGATCCTCGAAGCTCAAGAGCCACTGCCCCTGGTGTTCCGGGCAGCGGTGATCGCGGACGTACGCGCGACCGAAGAGCCAGGATACTGGACCTTTCGCTCTCGGCCCAATCCGGTGCCCGTCCCCGGTTCCGGGCGCCGGAGCGCGCCCGTGCGTGTCCCGCCCGGGCGACCGGCCCGCGCCGGCCTCAGTGCCCGCCGCGCCCCTGCTCGTACGCCCGCAGCTGCTCGGCGCTGATCATGCTGGTGTCGAAGAGGCTGGTCTCGTCGAGGGTGTGCGCCTGCTGGTCCGCGGCGTGGCCCTGCGGCTCGGCGTAGGCCTGTCCGCCGCCGTCGTAGGCGGCCTGCTGGCCGTAGGCCTGCTGCTGCGGGTAGGCAGCGTACGGGTCGGCCTGCTGGTAGCCGTAGGCGTCCTGCTGGGCGTACTGCTGCTGGTAGCCGTACGGGTCGGCCGGCTGCTGCTGGTAGGCGTAGGCCTCCTGCTGGCCGTAGGACGGCTGAGCGGGGACCTCGGGGGCCTGGGTGGGCTGCTCGGGGGCGGCGTCCGCGAGCTCGGCCAGTCCGGCCAGGTAGTCGGCGTCGCTGGTGTGCCGGCCGGGCGTCCCGTCCTCGTCGAAGGCGCTCAGGTCGCCGAGGTCGTCGGAGGCGATCCGGCCGTGCAGCTTCTGGCGGCCGCGGCCGACGGCCTCCAGGGTCTTGGCGAGGACGGCCTCGAAGGCCCCGAGCTTGACGTCGACGTACTCGTCGGCGTTGCGGCGCAGGGTCTCCGGGTCGTGGCTGCGCTCGGGGGCATCCTCGTCCTCGTACCCCTGCTCGTCGAGGCCGGGGCCGGTGCCGAGGAGCTTCTCGCGGCCGCGGCCGACGGAGCCGAGGGTCTTGGTGAGGACGACCTCGAAGTTGGCGAGCTTGGAGTCGACGTAGTCGTCGGCCTCCACACGGATCTCCTCGGCCTCCTGGCGGGCCTCGGCCAGGATCCGGTCCGCCTCGTTCTGCGAACGGCGGGCGACCTCGGTGTCGGAGATCAGGGAACCGCGCTCGGCGTGCGCGGACTCGATGATCCGCTCGGCCTCCTGGCGGGCCTGCTCGACCATCTGCTCGCGCCCGCCGATCAGCTCCTGGGCCTGGGCGAGGGAGCCGGGCAGCGCCTGGCGCACCTCTTCGAGCATCGAGAGCAGCTCGGCGCGGTTGACCACGCACGAGGCCGACATGGGCATGGAACGGGCGCCGCCGACCGTCGCGACGATCTCGTCGAGCTTCTTCTGCACGTCCACCGTGTGCTCGCCACTCTCTACAGCTGTGTTGGAGACGGACGGGTCGACTGTACGACCACTCCCGCCCCTCCCGACACCTGGTGACGGACTGTCAGGGTCTCAGCCCTTGCCGAGCCGCTCGGTGAGCGCCTCCAGGACCACCGGCGGCACCAGGTGAGAGATGTCGCCGCCCCAGTTCGCCACCTCCTTGACGAGCGAGGAGGACAGGAAGCTGTAGGTGGGGCTGGTCGGGATGAAGAGCGTCTCGACGCCGGAGAGGCCGTTGTTCATCTGGGCCATCTGGAGTTCGTAGTCGAAGTCGCTGACCGCGCGCAGGCCCTTGACGATGGCGGGGATGTCGCGCTGCTTGCAGAAGTCGACCAGCAGGCCGTGGTAGGCCTCGACCTGGACGTTTCCGTAGTCGGCGGTGACCTCGCGGATCAGCTCGATCCGCTCCTCGACGCTGAACAGGCCCTTCTTCGCCTGGTTGATCATCACCACGACGTGCACGACGTCGTAGAGCCTGGAGGCGCGGGCGATGATGTCGAGGTGTCCATTGGTGATGGGGTCGAATGACCCCGGACAGACGGCGCGGCGCAACAGTGGTCCCTCGCTCTCCGGTCCGGTCATCGTGCGTCTTCGCACGTAGAGGCGGCGCGACCGTACCAAAACGTGCCTTCGCCGTAACGACGGGCCCTGATCGCTTCGAAGCCGTCCGGCCAACCGAATGCGCCGCCTCTGGTGCTGCGCTCCACGGTGACGAGCGCTTCGGCCGCGAGCCAGCCCTCCGAGCGGAGTGTGAGCAGAATCTCGCGAAGATCGTCGTCCGTGACGGCATACGGGGGATCCAGGAAGACCAGGTCGTACGGTGACGCGGGCGGTGCCGTGCGGATGATCTGTTCCGCTTTGCCCGACCTGACCTCGGCTCCGGGCAGGCCCAGCGACTTCACGTTCTCCCGGATGATCCGGGCGGCCCGGGCATCGGCCTCGACGAGCAGGGTGTGTCCGGCGCCGCGGCTGAGCGCCTCCAGGCCCACGGCGCCCGAGCCCGCGTAGAGGTCGAGGACGCGCTCTCCGTCGAGGGGGCCGCCGAGCAGTGACTGCCAGGTGGAGAAGAGGCCCTCACGCGCCCGGTCGGAGGTGGGCCGGGTGCCGGTGCCCGGCGGGACGGCCAGTCGGCGTCCTCCGGCCCGGCCGGCGATCACGCGGGTCATGAGGGTCCTTTGCTGCGGGGATGTGTCGGGTCCAGTCTGTCAGCCCTTCTCCAGGTACTGCTCGCGCTCCTCGTCGAGCAGCGCGTCCAGCGCGGTGCGCAGGCCCGGCAGCTGCTCCAGGGCCGGGTCGGCGACGACGACCGCGGTGGCCTCCTCACGGGCTTCGGCGATGATCTCCTCGTCGTCGATGACGGCGAGCATCCGCAGGGACGAGCGGACGCCGGACTGGGCCTGGCCGAGGACGTCGCCCTCGCGCCGCTGCTCCAGGTCGATGCGGGAGAGCTCGAAGCCGTCGAGGGTGGACGCCACCGCGTTCAGCCGCTGGCGCGCCGCACTGGCCTCCGGCATCTCGCTGACCAGCAGACAGAGTCCGGCCGCCGAGCCGCGGCCGACGCGGCCGCGCAGCTGATGCAGCTGGGACACGCCGAAGCGGTCGGCGTCCATGATCACCATCGCGGTGGCGTTCGGTACGTTCACGCCGACCTCGATGACCGTCGTGGCGACGAGGACGTCCGTCTCGCCCGCGGCGAAGCGGCGCATCACGGCGTCCTTGTCGTCGGGCTGCATCCGTCCGTGCAGGATCTCCACCTTCAGTCCGCGCAGGGGGCCCTGGGCGAGCTGGTCGGCGATGTCGAGGACGGCGAGCGGCGGGCGCTTCTCGGCCTCGTCCTCGGGGGACTTCTTCTTGGTCTTCTTCGCGTCGGCGTCGGCGGCGGCGTCGGCGGCGTCGGCGGCGTCGCCGATGCGGGGGCAGACGACGTACGCCTGGTGGCCGTTCTCCACTTCCTCGCGCACGCGCTCCCAGGCGCGCGCGAGGAAGTGCGGCTTGTCGGCGGCCGGGACGACATGGCTGGCGATCGGCGAGCGCCCGGCGGGGAGCTGGTCGAGGACGGAGGTCTCCAGGTCGCCGAAGACGGTCATCGCGACCGTGCGCGGGATCGGGGTGGCGGTCATCACCAGGAGGTGCGGGGGCTGCTTGCCCTTGCCGCGCAGGGCGTCGCGCTGCTCGACGCCGAAGCGGTGCTGCTCGTCCACGACGACCAGGCCCAGGTCGTGGAACTGCACCTTGTCCTCGATCAGCGCGTGCGTGCCGATGACGATGCCGGCCTCCCCGGTGACCAGGTCGAGCAGTGCCTGGCGGCGGGCAGCCGCGCCCATGGAGCCGGTGAGCAGCACGACCTTGGTGGAGTGCTCGGCCCCGCCGAGCATGCCGCCCTCGGCGAGCTCCCCCATCATCTCGGTCACGGACCGGTGGTGCTGCTGGGCGAGGACCTCGGTGGGCGCGAGCATGGCGGCCTGTCCGCCGGAATCGACGACGGCGAGCATGGCGCGCAGGGCGACCATCGTCTTTCCCGATCCGACCTCTCCCTGGAGCAGCCGGTGCATGGGGTGTTCGGTGGCGAGGTCGTCGAAGATCTCCTTGGAGACCTTCTGCTGGCCCTCGGTGAGCGTGAAGGGCAGCTTGGCGTCGAAGGCGGTGAGCAGGCCGTCCGCGCGGGCGACGCGGGCGACTGCCGGGAGCTGCGCGTCGGCGTGCCGGCGGCGGGCCAGGGCGACCTGGAGGACGAAGGCCTCGTCCCATTTGAGCCGGGCGCGGGCGTCGTGGATGTCCGCCTTGGTGTGCGGGCGGTGGATCTTCAGGAGGGCCTCGGGGAGCGTGACCAGCCCGCGGCCGTCGCGCAGGGAGTCCGGGAGGGGGTCGACCGCCTCCTGGGCGCTGGGCAGCACCGTCTGCACGGACTTGGCGATCTTCCAGGACTCCAGCTTGGCCGTGGCCGGGTAGATCGGGATGAGGGCGCCGGCCCAGGAGTCGACGCTCTCGGCGGCCTCGTCGCCGTCGCCGCGCAGCAGCTCGTACGCCGGATGGGCCAGCTGGAGACGGTGGTTGAAGACGGAGACCTTGCCGGAGAACATCGCACGCGTGCCCGGCAGGAGGTCCTTGTGGGGCTTGTGCACGCCGTTGCCGAAGAAGACCAGCTGGAGGCGGCCGCTGCCGTCCGTGATGGTGACTTCGAGACGCTGGCCCTTGCCGCGCGGCGCCCGGGACGAGGCGAAGGTGTGCAGGCGCGCGTCGGCGACCTGGGCGACCACCGTCACATGCTCGTCCATGGGCAGGTCGGCGAGGTGGGTGAGCTGACCGCGCTCCTCGTACCTGCGGGGATAGTGGTGCAGGAGGTCGCCGACGGTGTGCAGGCCGAGGTGCTCGGCCATCACCTTCGCGGTGGCGGGACCGAGCACCTTCTTCAGTGGTTCTTCGAGCACGGGCACGAGATCCATTGCACACCACCACACTGACAATGCCGTATACGTCCTGGAAATCCGCTGGTCAGGCGGGTCGTTCCGGGCCTAGGATGACGCGTTCCGGCCCTCTTCGCGGTCACCGTCCGCCGGGACCGCCCGACCCCGCGCCGTCGCCCGTCCCCCCACCCACCGGCGCAGCGACGATGGACTCCCAGACCTCACAGTCATCCCAGGCACCTCAGTCACCTCATACGTTCCAGGTCGACCTGCGCGGTCTGGTGGACCTGCTCTCCCATCACCTCTACTCCAGCCCCAAGGTCTATCTGCGCGAGCTGCTGCAGAACGCGGTGGACGCGATCACCGCGCGGCGGGCCGAGCAGCCGGACGCCCCGGCCACCGTGCGCCTGCATGCCGAGGGCGGCGCGCTGCGGGTGGAGGACTCCGGTGTGGGGCTCACCGAGGCCGACGTGCACAGCCTCCTCGCGACCATCGGCCGCAGTTCCAAGCGGGACGACGGCCTGGAGTCGGCGCGCTCGGACTTCCTGGGCCAGTTCGGCATCGGCCTGCTCGCCTGTTTCGTGGTCGCCGAGCGCATCCGCGTCGTCAGCCGCAGCGCGCGCACGCCCGACGCGGCGCCCGTGGAGTGGACGGCGGCCGACGACGGTTCGTACACCGTGCGGACGCTGCCCGCCGAGGCGCGCCCCGAACCGGGCACCACCGTGCACCTGGTGGCCCGCGCCGGGGCCGGCGAGTGGCTCACCGAGGAGCGGGTCCGGTCGCTGGCGCGGGACTTCGGCTCGCTGCTGCCGTACGACCTGCGGGTGGGCGACGAGGCGGTCACCGACCTGCCGGCGCCGTGGGACCGCGCGTACCCGAGCCCCGCCACCCGGCGGGTGGCCCTCGCCCGGCACTGCCACGACCTGTTCGGGTTCACCCCGCTGGACGCGATCGACCTGAAGGTGCCGCTGGCCGGCATCCGCGGTGTCGCGTACGTCCTGCCGACCGCCGTCAGTCCCGCCCAGCGGGCGAGCCACCGGGTGCATCTCAAGGGCATGCTGCTCACCGAGCGGGCCGAACAACTGCTGCCCGACTGGGCGTTCTTCGTGCGCTGCGTGCTGGACACGGACAGTCTGCGGCCCACCGCCTCCCGCGAGTCGCTGTACGAGGACGAGACCCTCGCCGCCGTGCGCGAGGCGCTCGGTGAGCGCATCCGGTCCTGGCTGACCGGGCTGGCGGCCGGGGACCCGGAGCGGCTGTCGGCGTTCCTGTCGGTGCACCACCTGGGGGTGAAGTCCCTCGCCCGGCACGACACGGACATGCTGCGCACGATGCTGCCGTGGCTGCCCTTCGAGACGACCGACGGCCGGCTGTCCCTGGAGGAGTTCGCGCAGCGGCACCCCGTCGTGCACTTCACGCGCACCGTCGAGGAGTACCGGCAGGTCGCGCCGATCGCGTCCGCGCAGGGCGTCGGCGTCGTCAACGGCGGCTACACGTACGACAGCGAGCTGGTCGAGGCGCTGCCCTCGGTGCGCCCGGGCACGGTCGTCTCGGAGCTGGACGCCGACACGGTGACCGCGCACCTGGACGCGGTCGACCCGGGCGAGGAACTGGCCCTGTCGGCCTTCCTGGCGGCGGCGCGGGCGAAGCTCGACCCGCTGGGCTGCGACGTCGTCCTGCGCGCCTTCCACCCGCTCTCGGTCCCGGCCCTGCACCTGGACGACCGGGCCGCCCGGCACGAGCAGGCCCGCGCGGAGGCCGAGGAGCAGGCCGACGACTTGTGGGCCGGCATTCTCGGCTCGCTGCGCGGCAGCGCGCCCCGCGCGCGGCTGGTGCTCAACCACCTCAACCCGCTCGTCCGGCGGATCGCTTCCCTGGCCGACCCGGAGCTGATCGGCACCGCCACCGAGTCGCTGTACGGTCAGGCACTGCTGATGGCCCAGCGCCCGCTGCGGCCCGCGGACTCCGCGCTCCTGAACCGCTCGTTCATCGGCCTCCTCGAGTGGGCCACCCACACCGACCCGGGGAGGGACGACCGCGGATGAGCGGGGCCATGGACTTCGACACCCTGCGCCAGGAGATGGCGGACAACCACGAGCAGCCCGAGGGGCCCGCACGCAACGCGCGCGCGGAGCAACTGCTCGTCGAGGCCGAGAAGCTGAACATCCCGCTCGCGGTCGTCGAGGCGCTCGGACACCAGCTGAAGGTCTACAACTACAGCTCCGAGAAGGACAAGATGTTCGTCCCCTTCGCGCGCCTGCTGCGCATGTGGGACGAGCACCCGGAGGACTTCGACGAGTACGAGATCCACTCGCTGCACTGGGTGTTCAAGTGGATGTCGGCCGGAATGCTGGACCAGCCGCACATCCCGCTCGCCTCGATCGAGAAGTGGCTCGGCGAGATGGAGCACCGCTACCGGCTGGCCGGCCACTCCGAACGGGCCGTGCGGGGCGCGGAGTTCAGCGTCGCCGCGCATCTGGGGGACCTGGAGCGCGCGGACCGGGCGTATGCCGCGTGGCTGGCCGCCGACCGGGACAGCATGGCGGACTGCCACGCGTGCGAGCTGCACAGCCAGGGATGGTGGCGCGCGGAGCGGGACGCCGACGCGGAGGCGCTCGACCTGTGGGCTCCGGTCCTGGAGGGCGCGTACACGTGCGCCCACGAGCCGCACACCGTCCTCGCGTCGTCGCTGCTCCCCCTGCTGCGCCTGGGCCGCCTGGAGGAGGCCCGCGCCCACCACCTCCGGGGCTTCCGGCTGGTGCGCGCCATGGAGAGCATGCGCGGGGCGTACGCGGACCACGTGGAGTTCTGCGCGCTGTCCGGGAACGAGGCCCGTGCCCTGGAGCTCCTCGCCGAGCGGCCCGCGTACTTCACGGACTCCGGGGACCCGCGCAGCAAGCTGGACTTCATGGCGGTGGTGGCCCTCCTGATGGACCGCCTGACCTCCCTCGGCCTCGGCGGGCAGACGGTGCCCGGCCCCGCCGGACGCGCGTGGACCGCGGCGGAACTGGCCGTCCACGCGCGCGGGGAGACCCTCGCGCTGGCCGCGCGCTTCGACTCCCGCAACGGCACCTCCTACGTGAGCGAGCGGGCCCGGGCGCGCATGGACCGGGCGCCGCTGGTGGACCGGCTGCCGCTGGGCGTGCGCTCCGCCCGCCCCGCGCCCGCCGGTCGCGCCGAGCCGGCGCCGGAGCACCGGCCGCAGGCGGCGGGTGCCGTCGCCGCACCGGACCTGCCGGCGCTGCTCGCGGAGGCCCGGCGGCTGTCCGGGCTGCGCAGCCCGGACGCGGTGGAGGCGTGGGCGGCCGTCTCACGCGCCGCCGAGGGTCACGAGCTGACGGCCCGCGACCGCGCGGAGATCGCCGACCACGAGGCGATGGGCCGCGGTCCCGAGGGTGCCGGCCTGTTCCGCCGCGCGGCTGAGCTGTACGCGGAGGCGGGCGACCCCGGTGAGGCGCTCGCGGCCCGCGCCCGCGCCGCGTACGTCCACGCCCTGTCCGCCGGAACCGAGGAGGCGCTGGCGGAGACGGCGGAGCTGTACGCCGAGGTGCTCGCCCTCCACGCCCGGGGCGGTACGGGAGTGCCTCAGACGGCGTCCGTGCTGATCGGGCGGGCGCGGGCGTGGATGCACCGGGTCGACGAACTGGAGAGCGCGGGCGAGGCCGCGGGCCCGGACGCCGCGGCCGCGACCCGGACGGCCGGGGCGGCCGCGCGGGAGTTGCTCGCGCTCGTCGGGCCCCACGTCGGCGAGGACGTGGCGCTCGCCTCGCGGGCCGCGGAGGCGCGGGCGATGCTCGGCGAGCTCGCGGCGCGCGCCGACGACGCCGAGGCCGCCGTGGAACACCTCTCGGCCGCCGTGGACGGGTTCGTCTCCGCCGGGCTGCCGTGGTTCGCCGTGGAGTACGACTCCCGGCTCGCCGGCATCGCGATGCAGCTGGGCGACGCAGCCGCCGCGGAACGGGCGGCCCGCGCGGCGCTGGAGCACTCGGGCGCGTACCTGGAGCCGATCGGCCACGCCCAGCTGCATCTCCAGCTCGCCGAGATCCTGGGCGCCGGCGGGCAGTTGGGGCCCGCCGCGGAACAGGCACTGGAAGCAGCGCACTGGGCCGACGAGGCGGGCGAGGCCGGCACGCTCGGCGCCTGGGCCCGGCACCAGCTCGGCGGGCTGCTGCTCCGCCAGGGGCGGTGGGCCGAGGCGGCCGAGGTGCTGGAGTCGGCGCTGCCCGACCTGACCGCCGAGATGCACGGGGACGGCGCGATCGTCCAGACGCGGTGGTGGCTCGGTGACTGTCTCACCGAACTAGGCGAACACCGTGAGGCCGCCGGGCACTGGCTGCGGGCCGCGGACATCGCCCGGCACTGGCCCGAACAGCACGACCACGCGATGCTCGCGCATCTGGCCGCCGAGGCCCTGGGGCACGCCGGTCTGGCCGACCGGGCCGAGCAGGCGTACGCCCGTGCCGGCGACCTGTGGCGCGCGCTCGGCAACGTCCACGGGCTGGTCAGGTCGCTGCGGGCGCGCGCGTGGACCGCGACGCGCACGGAGGCCGGGCTCGACTCCGCGCGGGAGCTCATGGAGACGGCCGTGCGCGCGTGCGAGTCGGCTCTCCGGGCGGAGTCCGCCTCAGCGTCCGGCTCCGCCTCCGGGGCTCCGGAGGACGAGGACGCGCGGGAGCGCCTAGTCGCCGAACTCGGCCACACCTACCGCCAGTTCGGTGATCTCGTGGCCCGTTCCGTGTCCGGGGACGAGGAAGAAGCCTCCGCCGGGGCGGCGTTGGAGGAGGCCCTCGCCCATGTCACGCGGGCGATCGCCGTGTTCACCTCGCTCGGCGACGACGGCGTGGGCGCCCGGACCGGGGCCGAACTCGCCGCAGGCTGGCTGGAGGCCGACCTCGGCCGCCCCTCTGCGGCTGCCGCACGCGCGCGTGCGGTGCTCTCCGCCTGCACGGGGCTGGACGGGGAGACGGCGGGGGCCCGGCGGCCCGAGGCGGAGCGGATGCTGGGGCTGGTCGAGGGGCTCCCGGGGGATTGAGCCGGTGCGGCCGGGCCTGCGGGGTTCGCCCCCTCCGCGGACCGGGGTGTCCCCTCCACCGACCGGAGGGTTCACCGCCTTCCGCGGACCGGGGTGTCCCCTCCACCGACCGGAGGGCTCGCCGCCTTCCGCGGACCGGGGTGTCCCCTCCACCGACCGGAGGGCTCGCCGCCTTCCGCGGACCGGGGTGTCCCCTCCACCGACCGGAGGGCTCGCCGCCTTCCGCGGACCGGAGAACTCGCCCGCTCCACCCCTGCCCGTCCCTCGCTCCTGGGGCTGCGCCCCCGGACCCCCGATTCGGCCTGGACGGCCTCGTCGTCAAACGCCGGACGGGCTGACTTCAGCGCGTCCTGCCCTTGAGGACGAGGGCCGGGGCGCCGCCGCTACTCCACCCCGATCAGCAGCAGCGCACCCTGCCGGCCGCCCCGGTACACGACTGTGTCGACCGCCAGGTACGACTCCCTGACCCGGGCTTCCAGACGGGGCACCACGGACTCGGGGGCCTCGTCGCCGAGGACGAGCGTGACCATCTCGCCGCCGGCGGCGAGCATGCGGTCGATGACCGTCTCGGCGGTGGCCGTGACGTCGGAGCCGATCACGGCGACGTCGCCGTCGATGAGGCCGAGGACGTCCCCGGCCTGGCAGATGCCGGCCATGGTCCAGGACTGCCGTTCGGCGACGACGACTTCGGCATGGCGGGTGGCACCGGCCGCCGAGGTCATGGCGACGACGTCCTCGTCGAATCGGCGGTCCGGCTCGTGCACGGCGAGCGCGGCGATGCCCTGCACCGCGGACCGCGTCGGGATGAGCGCGACCCGGACGCCCTCCGCGCGGGCCTGCTCCGCGGCCGCCGCCGCGGTGTGCCGCAGCTCGGCGTCGTTCGGCAGCAGCACCACCTCACGCGCGTGGGCCCGCCGTACGGCCTCGACGAGCTCCCCGCTGGCGGGCGGCTCCCCGGGCCGGGCGAGCACGGCGGTCGCCCCGGCCTCCGTGTACAGCCCGGCCAGTCCCTCGCCGGGCACGACGGCCACCACCGCGCGCTGGGCACGCTCCCGCGGCGGACGCCCGGCCGCGCCCGCGGTGTGGACGTCGCCGAGCCCGAAGTGAGTGATCCGGATCCGGTACGGGCGCCCGGCCTCGACCCCCGCCTCCACGGCGGCGCCGGCGTCGTCGACGTGCACATGGACGTTCCACAGCCCGTCCCCGCCGACCACGACGAGGGAGTCCCCGAGACCGTCGAGGCGCTGCCGGAGCCGCTCCACGGCCGCGTCCTCCGCCTCCAGGAGGTAGATCACCTCGAAGGCGGGCCCGCCGTCCTCCGGTCCGTCGTCCGTGCACGCGTCGGCGGGCGGGGACGCCTGGGCCGTGGTCGTCCCGTCACGCGCGCGGGCGGGCGCGGGCACCGCGAGCAGGCCGGGCGACTCCCCCGTGAACGTCTCCACGAGGGCCGCGAGAACGGCCACCAGCCCGCGCCCGCCCGCGTCGACGACTCCGGCGCGCCGCAGGACGGCCAGCTGCCCGGGGGTCGCGGCGAGTGCGGCGCGAGCCCCTTCGTGGGCCGCGCGCGCGACCGCCGCGCAGTCGCCCTCGGCGCCGTCCGCCGCGTCGGCCGCGGCGGCGGCGACCGTGAGGACGGTGCCCTCGACGGGGTGGGCGACGGCCAGGCGGGCGGAGTCCGCGGCGTGCCGCAGAGCGAGCCGCAGTCCCTGCCCGTCGGTGTGAGTGGTGTCACCGTCGGCCGCGAGGACCTGTGCCATGCCCCTCAGCAGCTGCGCGAGGATCGTCCCGGAGTTGCCGCGTGCCCCGATGAGCGCTCCGTGGGCCATCGCCCGCACGGCGTCGGCGAGGCTGGGGCCGCCGGCCGCCCGCACCGCCCCCGGACCTCCGCGCGTGTCGACATCGGTGCCGGTGCCGGCCGGGGCACCGGTGTCGTGGGGGTCCCGGGCGTCCGTGACCGCCATCGTCTCGTGGCCCGCGAAGACCGCCTCGACGGCCGCTGACGCCGACTCCACGGTCAGATACAGGTTGGTCCCCGTGTCCCCGTCGGCCACCGGGTAGACGTTGATCGCGTCGATCTCCTCGCGGGCCCGTCCCAGCGCTTCGAGCGCGAGCCCGCACCAGGTGCGCACCGCGAGAGCATCGAGTGTCTGCGGCACCTGCGGCACCTGCGCCTCCTTGAGCTGCTGAACGTGGGACGCAGCGTAGACCCAGAACGGGTTACTGCCGGTAGGGCCCCTGATGAGGGCGCGGACCTGGTGGCGGGCCGGTCATGGTAGTTTCGTTCTCCGGACGCAGTCGTTGTATGCTGCTCCAGTTGCCCGATCCGATCGGGCCTTCCCCCTGGCACCGCCACTCAGATCCTAGATCCTGATCCCGGCATGCCGGGATCAACCGTAAGTGCATCTGAAGTCTTTGGAGTGACCCGTGGCTGCCAACTGCGACGTCTGCGGCAAGGGGCCGGGCTTCGGCAACAACATCTCGCACTCGCACCGCCGTACGCCCCGTCGCTGGAACCCCAACATCCAGCGCGTCCGTACCGTGGTCGGCGGGACGCCGAAGCGCGTGAACGCTTGCACCTCGTGCATCAAGGCCGGCAAGGTCTCGCGCTGACAACCGCTAGCGCGCGGCCACTGCTGGTTCGCTTGCACTGAACCGGTCCACCTTTCCGGGTGGGCCGGTTTTTTGCTGTGCCCGCACCGCGGCGGACACGTCACCGTGCACGCTTCCGCGGCACCGGGCACGCTCTCCCGGCGGGCACGGGCCGACACAAGTGACACAGGTGCCATGGCGAACACCGCCGCCTCCGGCACGTACGAGGCCGCCCGTGGGCCCGGCACGGACTGTGCCGGGCCCACGGGCGGCCCCCTTCGTGTTCCGCGGCCCCGGGGCCGCCAGGGTCACGCCTCCATGTCGCCGAAGTGGTCCCAGCCGCCCTTGTTCGTCCAGGGCGCCCCGTCCACGGTGACCTGAGGGAGTGCCGACGGGTTGAGGACCTCGCCGATCACCTTCCAGCGGGCGGGCAGCTTCACGTCCGGCGGGAACGTCGCCACTATCGCGTGGTCCTCTCCGCCGCTGAGCACCCACTGGAGGGGGTCGACGCCGACGGCCTGCCCGATGTCGTTCATCTGGGAGGGGATGTCGATGTCGCCGGAGCGGATGTCGATGCGCACCTTGCTGGCCTCGGCGATGTGCCCGAGATCGGCGATCAGGCCGTCGCTGACGTCGCACATCGAGGTGGCGCCGAGTCCGGCCGCCGCGGGACCCGCGTGGTACGGCGGTTCGGGGCGCCGGTGGGCCTCCACGAAGGCCCGCGGCGAGCGGAAGCCCCGCGAGAGCACCGCGTACCCGGCCGCCGACCAGCCCAGCCAGCCCGTCACCGCGACGACGTCGCCGGGCTGGGCGCCGGCCCGGGTGACCGGCTCGTGGTTGCGCAGATCGCCGAGCGCGGTGATCGCGACGGTGATGGTGTCACCGCGTACGACGTCACCGCCGACCACGGCCGCGCCCGCCACCTGGCACTCGTCGCGCAGTCCGTCCATCAGCTCGGACGGCCAGGTCGCCGGAAGTTCGGCCGGCACGACCAGGCCGAGGAGCAGCGCGGTCGGTACGGCGCCCATCGCGGCGATGTCCGCGAGGTTCTGCGCGGCCGCCTTGCGTCCCACGTCGTACGCCGTGGACCAGTCACGGCGGAAGTGCCGTCCCTCCAGCAGGATGTCGGTGCTCGCCACGACCCTGCGGTCCGGCGCGGCCACCACCGCGGCGTCGTCGCCGGGACCGACCCGGACGGCCGGGGTGGTGGTGAGACGCGAGGTGAGCTCTCGAATGAGCCCGAACTCCCCCAACTCGCCCACGGTGCCCTTCATGATCGCACTGCTCCCTCTCTCGCTGCCCGTGCCCGGTCGCGAGCCGTCTCCGTACTCGGTACGGTCGAGTTGACCGTCAACTTGTGCAGTCCGCCCACCCCGGCGCGCAAGCCCCAGTCACCGTGGGTCTCCCCGCGGCGAGCGGCGACGCGATACCGTGGCGTTCCTTTTCCCCACATGATCCTCGTGGCCGCCCTGGAGGTTCCGTGGTACAGGCGTACATCCTGATCCAGACGGAGGTCGGCAAAGCGTCGACCGTCGCCGAGACGATCAGCAAGATCCCGGGGGTGATCCAGGCAGAGGACGTGACAGGACCGTACGACGTCATCGTGCGCGCCCAAGCCGATACCGTCGACGAACTCGGCCGCATGGTGGTCGCGAAGGTCCAGCAAGTGGACGGCATCACCCGTACCTTGACCTGCCCGGTCGTGCACCTGTAGCCCCCGTCTACCCTTGGCCGGTGAACTTCTTCCGTCACCGGTGCTCCGCTTTCCTCGGACTGCCCGCCCTGGCCGTGCTGATCACGATCGCGGGCTGCTCCTCAGCAGACGACGGTGACTCCGTCGCGGTTCCGAGTCCGGACACGAAGGTCACCGAGCTGTGTCAGAACCTGGACAAGGCGCTGCCGCGGAAGGTGGACGGCCTCGGCCGCCAGGACCCCGAGCCCCGGTCCGCGCTGACCGCGGGCTGGGGAAGCCCGGCGATCATACTGCGCTGCGGTGTGGAGCGGCCCGCGAAGATGGTCGATCCCAAGGTGGCGCTCGGCGACGACCCGAAGGCCGTCGGCGGCCGAGTGAACGGCGTCGACTGGCTGATGGAGAAGCGGGACGACGGATCGACCCGCTTCACCACCGCACAACGCCGTGCCTACGTCGAGGTGACCGTGCCGGAGGGACGGGACACCTCGGGCATGCTCGTCGACCTCGCCGCCTCCATCAAGAAGGCGATCCCCAAGGGGATCGCCGACTGACCCGGACGTCGTCCGGAACGCGTGCTCAGCGCAGGCCGGTGGACCTGCGCAGCGCCGCCTGCACCAGGCGGTCGACCAGCTCCGGGTAGCTCACCCCGGTCTCCTGCCACATGCGCGGGTACATGGAGATGGGCGTGAACCCGGGCATCGTGTTGATCTCGTTGATCACGAACTCGCCGTCCTCGGTGAGGAAGAAGTCCGCGCGGACCAGGCCCTCGCAGGAGGCCGCCTCGAAGGCCTCGACGGCCAGCCGCCGTACCTCGGCCGTCTGCTCCTCGGTGAGCGGCGCCGGGACGATGCCGTCGGCCGAGTCGATGTACTTGGCCTCGAAGTCGTAGAACGCGTGCGACTGCACGGGCGGGATCTCCGCCGGGACCGAGGCGCGCGGGCCGTCCTCGAACTCCAGGACGCCGCACTCGATCTCGCGGCCGCGCAGCAGCGCCTCCACGATGATCTTCGGGTCGTGGCGCTGGGCCTCGGCGATCGCCTCGTCGAGGCCGGAGAGGTCGTCCACCTTCGTGATGCCGAACGAGGAGCCCGCGCGCGCGGGCTTCACGAACAGCGGCCAGCCGTGCTCGCCCGCGAAGTCGATGATCTTCTTGCGGGCGGCCGACTCGTCGCGCTCCCACTCGCGGGGCCGGATCACCACGTACGGGCCCACCTTCAGGCCGAACGAGGTGAACACCCGCTTCATGTAGTCCTTGTCCTGGCCGACGGCGGACGCGAGCACGCCCGAACCGACGTAGGGCACCCCGGAGAGCTCCAGGAGGCCCTGGAGGGTGCCGTCCTCGCCGTACGGGCCGTGCAGCATGGGGAAGACGACGTCGACCTCGCCGAGGGCCTTGGGGACCGAACCCGGTTCGCTGTAGACCACTTCGCGGTTGGCGGGGTCGACGGGGAGCACCACGCCGCCCTCGCTCGACTCGGCGAGCTGCTCGACGCTGGGCTGCTTGCGGTCGACGATCGCCATGCGTTCAGGCTCGTCCGCGGTGAGCGCCCAACGGCCGTCCTGGGTGATGCCGATCGGCAGTACGTCGTACTTCGTCCGGTCGATGGCGCTCAGGACGGCGCCGGCGGTCACCACGGAGATCCCGTGTTCGGAGCTGCGGCCGCCGAAGACGACGGCCACGCGCGGCTTGCGAGGCGGCTGCTCAGGGCTCTGGGGGAGGTTCTCGGTGCTCATATCGCGTTGAGAGTACCCGTTGGTAGTGCGGTGAGTCAGCGCCCCACGACGGCCGTTGCTCAGCGTCGCGCGGACGGTCGCTCAGCGTCGCGCGAGCGGCCGCGGGCGACCGCCCGCCGGACCGTTCCCGGCACCGCCGGCCGGGCCGTTCAGCGGCGTTCGGGCTTCGCGCTGCGCGACATCAGCTCCTTGAGCGCGACCACCGGCGGCTTGCCCTCGTGGACGATGCTGACGACCGTCTCCGTGATGGGCATGTCGACGCCGTGCCTGCGGGCCAGATCCAGCACGGACTCGCAGGACTTGACGCCCTCGGCGGTCTGCCGGGTGACCGCGATGGTCTCCTGGAGCGTCATGCCTCGGCCCAGGTTGATGCCGAAGGTGTGGTTGCGCGACAGCGGCGAGGAGCAGGTCGCGGCGAGGTCGCCGAGTCCCGCGAGGCCGGAGAACGTCATGGGGTCGGCGCCCATCACGAGCCCGAGGCGGGTGGTCTCGGCGAGGCCGCGGGTGATCAGCGAGCCCTTGGCGTTGTCCCCGAGGCCCATGCCGTCGGCGATGCCCACCGCGAGACCGATCACGTTCTTGACCGCGCCCCCGAGTTCGCAGCCCACCACGTCGGTGTTGGTGTACGGGCGGAAGTACGGCGTGTGGCACGCGGCCTGGAGGCGCGTGGCCACCGACTCGTCACGGCAGGCGACCACGGCGGCGGCCGGCATCCGCTGGGCGATCTCCTTGGCGAGGTTGGGCCCGGTGACCACGGCGACCCGGTCGGACGAGACCTTGGCGACCTCCTCGATGACCTCGCTCATCCGCTTCACCGTGCCGAGTTCGACGCCCTTCATGAGCGAGACGAGCACGGTGTCCGGGGCGAGCAGCGGAACCCACTCGGCCAGGTTGCCGCGCAGCGTCTGCGAGGGCACGGCGAGCACGGTGAAGTCCGCGCCGCGCGCCGCCTCGGCCGGGTCCGTGGTGGCCCGCAGGTTCTCCGGGAGTTCGATGCCCGGCAGGTAGTCCGGGTTCATGCGCGTGGAGTTGACCGCGTCGGCGAGATCGCCGCGGCGCGCCCACAGGGTGACGTCGCACCCGGCGTCGGCGAGCACCATGCCGAAGGCCGTCCCCCACGATCCGGTCCCGAAGACGGCCGCCTTGACCGGACTGCTCACGTGCCCTGCCCCTCTTCCTGCTGTACCTTCGCCCGCTCCGTCTCAGCGGCCCTGCGGCGCTGCGCGATACGCACCTCGCGCGGGTCGTAGGGCTTCTCGGGGGCCTTCGCGCCGCGGATCTCCTCCAGCAGCGCGGTGATGGCGGCCATGATGACCTCGGTGGCCTCCTTGAGGAGCTCCGGGCTCATCTCCCTGTCGTAGAAGCGCGAGAGGTCCACGGGCGGGCCCGCGAGCACGTGGTGGGTCTTGCGCGGAAGGAGGTTGGGCTTCTTGGCGTACGGCGGCAGCAGTTCGTTGGCGCCCCACTGGGCGACCGGGATCACCGGGCACTTGGTCTGCAGGGCGACCCGGGCGGCGCCGGTCTTGCCGGTCATCGGCCAGCCGTCGGGGTCACGGGTGAGGGTGCCCTCGGGATAGAAGGCCACGCACTCACCGCGCTCCACGGCGTCGATCGCGGCCCGGAAGGCGCTCAGGGCGTCCGTGCTCTCGCGGTAGACGGGGATCTGTCCGGTGCCGCGCATGGCGGCCCCCACGAATCCCTTCTTGAAAAGGCCGGCCTTCGCGAGGAAACGAGGAACGCGCCCGGTGTTGTACTGATAGTGCGCATACGCGAACGGGTCGACGTGCGAATTGTGGTTCACCGCCGTGATAAATCCGCCCTCGGCCGGAATGTTCTCCATTCCACGCCAGTCCCGCTTGATCAGAACCACCAACGGTGGTTTGCAGAGGACCGCTGCGAAGCGGTACCAGAAGCTGATTCTGCGGCGGGGCACGCGGACACCTTCCTCTAGGGCCTGGGGGGCCGCACAAGTGTCGCCCCAGGCCGCCTGTCTGTCGAGAACACCGTACGCCCCGACATCCGTACCGCCAGGGCCGCCGGGTCACAATGGGGACGCGACTAGGGAGGGTGGAGCGTTCGTGCGGTGGACTGTGGTCGTACCCCTCAAACCCCTGGCGCGGGCCAAGAGCAGGCTGGCGGACACCGCCGCGGACGGGTTGCGCCCCGGCCTCGCGCTCGCCTTCGCACAGGACACCGTGGCAGCCGTGCTGGCCTGCACGGCCGTGCTGGATGTGGCGGTCGTCACGGACGATGTGCTGGCCGGACGGGAGCTGGCGGCCCTCGGCGCCCGCGTCGTCCCGGACGAGCCCGGCGGCGGACTGAACGCCGCCCTGGCCCACGCGGCGACCGTCGTCCGCTCCCGGAGTCCCGAAAGCGCCGTCGCCGCGCTGAACGCCGATCTGCCCGCGCTGCGCCCCACGGAATTGGCTCGGGTGCTCGACGCCGCCGCCGAATTCCCCCGCTCATTTCTCCCCGATGCGGCCGCAATCGGTACGACTCTGCTGGCCGCGTCCCCGGGCCGGGAATTGCTTCCCGCATTCGGCACCGAATCCCGTGCCCGTCATCGCGCCTCGGGCGCCGTGGAAATCGGCCTCGACGCGGTGGATTCCGTACGCCAGGACGTGGACACCGGCGACGACCTGCGGGCCGCGCTGGCCCTCGGTGTCGGCCCGCGCACCGCGGCGGTGGCGGCACACCTGCTGCTTCCCGGACCACCGGGCCGCTGACGGCGGGACGGCCCCGGTTCCGCTCCCCCCGCGGCGCTCCGCGGGACCGCGCCCGCTCCCCCTGCGACCGGTGCCGATCCCGGTGTCGCGGGGCGGTGGATAGGCTTCCCCCATGCAGGCGACCGCGTACACGTACGACCCCGAGACCCACAGCGGCCAGGTGCTGCTCGACGACGGCACGCCGGTGCCCTTCGACGGGCCGGCGTTCGAGGCGGGCGGGCTCAGGCTGCTGCGCCCCGGACAGCGCGTGCGCATCGAGACCGAGGGTGAGGGCGAGACCCGCCGGATCACCCTGATCACCCTGCAGACCTTCTGAGCAGGGCGCGGACATGCCGCGGGCCGGGCTCCCCAGGGGAGCCCGGCCCGGCGCGTGAGGTGCCCTGCGCCGCTGCTACTTGCGGGCGGTGGCCTTCTTGGCGGTGGTCTTGCGGGCCGTCGACTTCTTGGCCGGGGCCTTCTTGGCCGTCGCCTTCTTCGCGGGGGCCTTCTTGGCCGTCGCCTTCTTGGCGGTGGTCTTCTTCGCCGCGGTCTTCTTCGCGGCCGCCGTGGTCTTCTTGGCGGTGGTCTTCTTCGCCGTGGTCTTCTTCGCGGCGGCGGTGGTCTTCTTCGCCGCGGTCTTCTTCACGGCGGCCGTGGTCTTCTTGACCGCCGCCTTCTTGGCGGTGGCCTTCTTGGCCGCGGCCTTCTTGACCGTCGCCGCGGCGCCACCGGTCAGGCTGCCCTTGGGCGCCTTCTTGACGGCCACCTCGCCACCGCGCGGGAGCTTCTTCGAGCCGCTGACCAGGTCCTTGAAGCCCTGGCCCGCACGGAAACGCGGTACGGAGGTCTTCTTGACCCGGACGCGCTCACCCGTCTGCGGGTTGCGGGCGTAACGGGCCGGGCGGTCGACCTTCTCGAAGGAACCGAAGCCGGTGACCGAGACCCGGTCCCCGCCGACAACTGCACGGACGATCGCGTCCAGTACGGCGTCGACCGCGTCGGCGGCCTGCTGACGCCCGCCGACCTTGTCGGCAATCGCTTCTACGAGCTGCGCCTTGTTCACGTCTTCCCCTTCGGAGACATTGCCCGAACGAATGCGTTCAAGCTTTTTCGCACGTTAGGCAGATATATACCGCAAATCAAACACGAAACGGGCTAATCACCCTTGTGCCGCAACGAACTCGGACCGGCGCGGAGTTCCTCAGCGTTCCTCTTCGAGGAATCGACCCTCGTCGAGGTCGTCGGTGAACCGCTCCAGCCGCCTTGTCGCGTCGGCGAGATCGTGCTTGGCCACGGCCGTAATGACCAGCAGCTTCCGGGTCAGCGCCATCCGTACGCCCTCCGGGACTTGCAGTGCGCGCACTCTTGTGTGCGCTTCCTTGAGTTGGGCCGCGACTGCCACGTAGAGCTCGAGTTGGCCGTCGTGTTCCATGCACAGATTGTGCCATCTGGGGCGAGTTGTCGCCTGCTCAGGGGGCAACTGCCGCCCCTCGGGCGGGTCCTGGGCAGCTCGCCGCGGCGCGGCAGCGGAATGCGGGTACCCAGGCAATCTCCCCTGTAACCAAGGGAGTTGAGGCCCTTTCCCGGGGTGTCCGGGGGCCGTTCGGGGGCAGACACAGCTGTACCCCCAACCGTCCACGATTGGGGGTACAGAGGGGTGTTGCGGTGGCCGAAATCAGCCGTGGGCCGGGCCCGTGGGACCGGAGCTCAGACGTGCAGCGTCTTCGGCTTGTACGACGGCCGCTTGGCCTCGTACGCGGCGATGTCGCTCTCGTTCTGGAGGGTGATGGAGATGTCGTCCAGACCGTTCAGCAGGCGCCAGCGGGCGTTCTCGTCGAGCTCGAAGGAGGCGGTGATGCCCTCGGCGCGCACCTCGCGGGCCTCCAGGTCGACCGTGACCTCGGCCTCGGGGTCCTGCTCGGTCAGCTCCCACAGCGCGTCCACGATCTTCTGCTCCAGAACCACCGTGAGCAGGCCGTTCTTGAGCGAGTTGCCGCGGAAGATGTCCGCGAACCGCGAGGAGATGACGGTCTTGAAGCCGTAGTTCTGCAGGGCCCAGACGGCATGCTCGCGCGACGAGCCGGTGCCGAAGTCGGGGCCGGCGACCAGGACCGTGGCGCCCTGGCGCTCGGGCCGGTTGAGGACGAAGGACGAGTCCTTGCGCCAGGCCTCGAACAGCCCGTCCTCGAAGCCGTCCCTGGTCACCTTCTTGAGCCAGTGGGCCGGGATGATCTGGTCGGTGTCGACGTTGCTGCGGCGCAGCGGTACGGCCCGGCCGGTGTGCGTGGTGAATGCTTCCATGACTTCTCAGACTCCAGCGGGCGTACGGGCGGCGGACGCGTCGGACAGGTCGGCCGGGGAGGCCAGGTGGCCCAGCACGGCGGTGGCGGCGGCGACCTGCGGCGAGACCAGGTGCGTACGGCCGCCCTTGCCCTGCCTGCCCTCGAAGTTGCGGTTGGAGGTGGACGCGGAGCGCTCACCGGGGGCCAGCTGGTCGGGGTTCATGCCCAGGCACATCGAGCAGCCCGCGTGCCGCCATTCGGCGCCGGCCTCCTTGAAGACCACGTCCAGGCCCTCGGAGACGGCCTGCAGACCGACCCGCGCGGAGCCCGGGACCACCAGCATCCGTACGCCGTCGGCGACTTTGCGGCCCTCGACGATCGCGGCGACGGCGCGCAGGTCCTCGATGCGGCCGTTGGTGCAGGAACCTACGAAGACGGTGTCGACCTTGATGTCGCGCAGCGGCTGTCCGGCGGCCAACCCCATGTACTCCAGGGCCTTTTCGGCGGCCAGGCGCTCCGAAGCGTCTTCGTACGAAGCCGGGTCGGGGACGTCCGCCGAAAGCGGCGCTCCCTGGCCGGGGTTGGTGCCCCAGGTGACGAACGGCGACAGGGAGGCGGCGTCGATGACGACCTCCTCGTCGAATTCCGCGTCGTCGTCCGACTTCAGGGTCTTCCAGTAGGCGACCGCGGCGTCCCAGTCCTCGCCCTCGGGCGCGTGGGCGCGGCCCTTGAGGTAGGCGAAGGTGGTCTCGTCGGGGGCGATCATGCCCGCGCGGGCACCGGCCTCGATCGACATGTTGCAGATGGTCATCCGGGCTTCCATCGACAGCTTCTCGATGGCGGAGCCGCGGTACTCCAGGATGTAGCCCTGGCCGCCGCCCGTACCGATCTTGGCGATGATCGCCAGGATCAGGTCCTTGGCGGTGACGCCCTCGGGCAGCTCGCCGTCGACGGTGATGGCCATCGTCTTCGGGCGGGCCAGCGGCAGCGTCTGCGTGGCCAGCACGTGCTCGACCTGCGAGGTGCCGATGCCGAACGCCAGCGCGCCGAAGGCACCGTGCGTGGAGGTGTGGGAGTCACCGCAGACCACGGTGGTGCCCGGCTGGGTCAGGCCCAGCTGCGGCCCCACCACGTGGACGACGCCCTGCTCGACGTCGCCCAGCGAGTGCAGTCGTACGCCGAACTCGGCGCAGTTCTTGCGCAGCGTCTCCAGCTGGGCCCGGGAGACCGGGTCCGCGATGGGCTTGTCGATGTCGAGGGTCGGGGTGTTGTGATCCTCGGTGGCGATGGTGAGGTCGAGGCGGCGCACGGGACGCCCGGCCTGGCGGAGGCCGTCGAAGGCCTGCGGGCTGGTCACCTCGTGCAGCAGGTGCAGATCGATGAAGAGGAGGTCGGGCTCGCCCTCGGCGCGCCGGACGACGTGGTCGTCCCAGACCTTCTCCGCGAGTGTCCTACCCATCGCTTTCCCTCCGGCCGGCCTGTGTGGCGCCGGCCCAACTAGAGATTTCCGGGGCGGCAACGTCCGTACCCCTCGTACCGGACGTCGTCCGCCGGGCCCGTTGGTCCGCGGGCCGCTGTGTCTACAAGGGTGGCGCGTTCCACGGAAAATTGAACTTGCGTTTCACAGAGTGAGACGCGAGTATCGTTGCATGGACAACAGTAGCGGCGTCGGCGTTCTGGACAAGGCAGCCCTTGTCCTGAGCGCTCTGGAGTCCGGTCCGGCCACCCTCGCGGGCCTGGTCGCGGCGACCGGACTGGCACGACCCACGGCACATCGCCTCGCCGTGGCACTTGAACACCACCGCATGGTGGCGCGCGACATGCAGGGCCGTTTCATTCTCGGCCCCCGCCTCGCCGAGCTGGCCGCGGCCGCCGGTGAGGACCGCCTCCTCGCCACGGCGGGCCCGGTGCTCACGCATCTGCGCGACATCACGGGCGAGAGCGCGCAGCTCTACCGGCGCCAGGGCGACATGCGCATCTGCGTCGCCGCGGCCGAGCGGCTGTCCGGCCTGCGGGACACGGTCCCGGTCGGTTCCACGCTCACAATGAAGGCCGGCTCCTCGGCCCAGATCCTGATGGCCTGGGAGGAGCCGGAGCGGCTGCACCGCGGCCTCCAGGGCGCCCGCTTCACGGCGACGGCGCTGTCGGGCGTGCGGCGCCGCGGCTGGGCCCAGTCGATCGGCGAGCGCGAGCCGGGCGTCGCGTCCGTCTCCGCGCCGGTGCGCGGCCCCTCGAACCGCGTCGTGGCCGCCGTCTCGGTCTCCGGACCGATCGAGCGCCTCACGCGCCACCCGGGCCGTATGCACGCCCAGGCGGTCATCGACGCCGCCGCCCGCCTCTCCGAGGCCCTGCGCCGCACGGGCTGACCTTCCAGGTACGACAACCGAGGAGGGCCTGCCTCAACGCCGCGGCAGGCCCTCCCCGTTTCCCCCGTCCCCCCTGGTCAGCGCCCGGGTCACCCGGCCTTCTCGGCCGGCTCGGCCCCTTCGGCCGCCCCGGACGACCGGTACGCGTACCGGTCCGCCGCCCGCCGCCCCCGCTTCTCGACCGGCAGCACCCCGTGCGCGGCCGCCAGCCCGAAGGCCGGCATGTCCGCGTAGATGGACTCGTACGACCCCTCGGGCACGACGTACGCCTCGTGCCAGCGCCCCACGTGCTGACGCAGCTTCCCGGCACGGTCCATGCGGTTGATGGTCGCCCACGCCTTGTGGTGCAACATGTCGGGCGAGGTCGCGTAGGCGTAGAGCTTCTCCTTCGACTCCCAGTACTGGACCACGTAGTACATCCGCGGCGAGGCGGTCAGCAGGACGTGGCCCAGCAGCCCCCGGCTGCTGTCGCGAGCAAGCTCCCCCAGCATGCGTTTCATCGACAGCATGACCGGCAGCCACTGGTGCACCGCCCAGAAGTGATTGATGCGCATGCCGATCAGCAGGACCACCGCATCGCCCTCGACGGCCGCGGTACTGAGGCCCGGAAGCGGCTTTGCGAACATGGTGCCCCCTGATTCCAGAATTGGATACCGGCACTATCCTTCTGTGCAGTGATTGGATAGTGGCACTTCCCTAGGAGAGGCGCAAGAGGATGCGGCTGGCCGAGTTGAGCGAGCGCAGCGGTGTGCCCATCGCGACGATCAAGTACTACCTGCGCGAGGGACTGTTGGCGCCGGGCCGCCAGATCAACGCGAGGACCTCCGAGTACGACGAGGAGCATCTGCGCCGGCTGCGGCTCGTGCGGGCGATGATCCAGGTGGGCCGGGTACCGGTGGCGAAGGTGCGCGAGGTGCTCGGGCACGTGGACGACGACTCCCTGGGCCGGACGATCCGCCTCGGCGCGGCAATGTGGGCGCTCCCGCAGGTTCCCGAGCCGGACGAGGACGACGAGTTCGTCCAGGCCGCAGAGCAGGAGGTCATCACACTCCTGGACCGGCTCGGCTGGGAGAACACCAAGCGGCTCACGACCATCTCCTCCGCGTATCGCTCACTGGTGGTGGCGATGGCCGCGCTCCGCCGGATCGGCTACGACTGGGAGGCCGAACTGCTGGAGCCGTACGCCGAGTTGATGCACCGGGCAGCCGTTCTCGACCTGAACCTGCTGGAGACACAACCGTCGGGGGCGGAGCAGATCGAGTTCGCGGTCCTGGGGGCGATCCTCATCGAGCCGGTGCTGCAGGCGCTGCACCGGCTGGCCCAGGAGGAGGAGACGACGCGGCGGTACGGCTTCGAGTAGCCGGCGCCGGGCACGACGAAGGCCCTCCGCCGAAGCGGAGGGCCTTGTTGTGGTACCCCCGACCGGATTCGAACCGGCGCTACCGCCTTGAGAGGGCGGCGTGCTAGGCCGCTACACAACGGGGGCGAGGATCTTGCGTTTCCGCAGATCCGAGCTGGTCTACCAGGACTCGAACCTAGACTAACTGAACCAGAATCAGTCGTGCTGCCAATTACACCATAGACCAATATGGTTTAGACCAACTGCGTACCCCCGACCGGATTCGAACCGGCGCTACCGCCTTGAGAGGGCGGCGTGCTAGGCCGCTACACAACGGGGGCCCTAGCGATCCTGCATGAGAGTCAGCGGGTGCGACCCGGACTGTCTCCCTTGGGAAGGATCTGTACCCCCGACCGGATTCGAACCGGCGCTACTGCCTTGAGAGGGCAGCGTGCTAGGCCGCTACACAACGGGGGCTTTGCGGAGTCGATCTCCGCGGTTGCAGATGAGCTCTGCGAGCTGGCCTACCTGGACTCGAACCAAGACTAACTGAACCAGAATCAGTCGTGCTGCCAATTACACCATAGGCCACTGGAACGCAAGCCCCGGAGGGGTTCTTGTTCTAGTTCGCTCCTCCGGTTCCCGGCCTTTCGGCCCGCTCCCCGGCGGCGCAGGAAGAACATTACCTGAAGGTGGACGGCGCTCCAAAACGGGTATCCGCGCCGAGGATCGCGGGCAGTTCGGCGAGCGAGGCGATGCGGCGCGGACCGGGTGCCGCGCCGTCCACCACGGTGTGCGCGCCACCACGGTCGATCCAGACGGAGAGCAGGCCGGCGTCGGCGGCGCCCCGGCCGTCGATCTCCGGATGGTCGCCGACATAGGCGACCTGGTGCGGGGGCAGCGCGAGCGCGTCGCAGGCCGCGTGGAAGGCCGCCGCGGCGGGCTTGGAGACGCCCAGCTCGGCCGCGCACAGGACCGACTCGAAGCGGTCGCGCACGCCGAGGACGCGCAGCTTGCGGTCCTGGCTCTGCAGGCTGGAGTTGGAGAGGACGGCGTGGCGGTGGCTGGCGGCGAGGGCGTCCAGGGCGGGCACCACGTCGGGGAAGAGGGCCCAGGAGGCTTCGTAGTGCCCCGCGTAGCGCCGGAACCAGGCGTCGGCCTCGGCGTCGCTCAGCCGTTCCCCCAGAAAGACCCTCACCCGTTCGCGCCGCTGCCCCTCCCAGTCCGACTCCCCCGCGGAGAACCTGGCCCACTGCTGGTCGGTGACCTCACGCCAGCGTGCGAGTGCCTGATCGACGGACTCGTAGGCCTCCAGGAGGCCCTCGGCGTCCAGGTGGGCGCGCATTCCGGCCCGGTCCGCGGCCGTGTAGTCGAAGATCGTGTCGTCGACGTCCCAGACCACGGCCTCGATGTCCATGGTCCGACCGTAACGCGCGGCCCGCTCGCCTGTCCCTCGCTCGCGCGAGGAACACCGCGTCCGGGCTGTGACGAGGAAGACACGGAGAAGGGGGCGGCGTCCGGTCCGGACGCCGCCCCCTTCTCCGGGACGGACGGCTACAGCTTCGCCAGCGCGGCGTCGATGCGGGCCAGCGTCTTCTCCTTGCCCAGGATCTCCAGGGACTCGAAGAGCGGGAGGCCGACCGTGCGGCCGGTGACGGCGACACGGACCGGGGCCTGCGCCTTGCCGAGCTTGAGACCGTGCTCCTCGCCGGCGGCCAGGACGGCCCCCTTGAGGGACTCCGGGTCGGTCCAGTCGGCGTCGGCGAGCTTCTCGCGCGCGGTGCGCAGCAGCGCGTCCGACCCCTCCTTCATCGCCTTCGCCCACGACGCCTCGTCGGAGACCGGCTCCGGCAGGAACAGGAAGTCGACGTTCTCCGTGATCTCGGAGAGGACCTTGAGGCGGGACTGCGCGTGCGGGGCGATGGCCTGCCACTTCGACTCGTCGAAGTCCTCGGGTGCCCAGGGCGCGAACGGTGCCCGCAGCCAGGGGGCGCAGCGCTCGGTGAAGTCCTTCACGTCGAGCATGCGGATGTGGTCGGCGTTGATGGCCTCGGCCTTCTTCAGGTCGAAGCGGGCCGGGTTGGGGTTGACGTCCGCGACGTCGAAGGCGGCGACCATCTCCCCGATGGTGAAGATGTCGCGGTCCGCCGAGAGCGACCAGCCCAGGAGGGAGAGGTAGTTGAGCAGACCCTCGGGGAGGAAACCGCGCTCCCGGTAGAGGTTGAGGGAGGACTGCGGGTCCCGCTTGGAGAGCTTCTTGTTGCCCTCGCCCATGACGTACGGCAGGTGGCCGAAGGCCGGGGTCTCCTTGGCGATGCCCAGCTCGGTGAGCGCCTTGTAGAGGGCGATCTGGCGAGGGGTGGAGGAGAGCAGGTCCTCGCCGCGCAGGACGTGGGTGATCTCCATCAGCGCGTCGTCGACCGGGTTCACCAGGGTGTAGAGCGGCGCGCCGTTCGCACGGACGATGCCGTAGTCCGGCACGTTCTCCGGGAGGTAGGTGATCTCGCCGCGGACCAGGTCGTCGAAGGTGATCGTCTCGTCCGGCATGCGGAAGCGGACGATGGGCGTGCGGCCCTCCGCCTTGTAGGCCTCGGTCTGCTCGGCGCTCAGGTCACGGCAGTGGCCGTCGTAGCCGGAGGGCTTGCCGGCGGCGCGGGCGGCCTCGCGGCGGGCGTCGAGCTCCTCGGTGGAGCAGTAGCAGTAGTAGGCGTGCCCGGCGTCCAGGAGCTTCTGCGCGACGTCCTTGTAGATGTCCATGCGCTGCGACTGGCGGTACGGCGTGTGCGGTCCGCCGACCTCGGGGCCCTCGTCCCAGTCGAAGCCCAGCCAGCGCATCGCGTCGAGCAGCTGGTTGTACGACTCCTCGGAGTCGCGGGCCGCGTCGGTGTCCTCGATGCGGAAGACCAGGGTGCCTTCGTTGTGCCGGGCGAACGCCCAGTTGAACAGGGCGGTGCGGACCAGGCCCACGTGGGGGTTGCCGGTCGGGGAGGGACAGAAACGTACGCGGACGGTCGCGTTAGCCACGCTTGATCACCTTGTTGGTGAGAGTGCCGATGCCTTCGATGGTGACGGCGACCTCGTCGCCGACGTTCAGGGGGCCGACCCCAGCCGGGGTGCCGGTGAGGATCACGTCGCCGGGGAGCAGCGTCATGGCCTCGGTGATGTTGACGATCAGGTCCTCGACGGAGTGGATCATCTCGCTGGTGCGGCCGAGCTGGCGCTGCTGCCCGTTGACCGTGAGCTGGATGGTCAGGTCGCTCGGGTCCAGGTCCGTCTCGACCCAGGGGCCGAGCGGGCAGGAGGTGTCGAAGCCCTTGGCCCGCGCCCACTGCTTCTCGCGCTTCTGGACGTCACGGGCGGTGATGTCGTTGGCGCAGGTGTAGCCGAGGACGACGTCCTTCACGCGCTCGCGCGGGACCTCGCGGCACATGCGGCCGATGACGACCGCCAGCTCGGCCTCGTGGTGCAGCTCGTTCGAGAAGGAGGGGTACTGGATCTCGTCGCCGGGGCCGATCACCGAGGTCGACGGCTTGAAGAAGGCGAACGGGGCGTCGGGCACCTCGTTGCCGAGCTCCTTGGCGTGCTCCGCGTAGTTGCGGCCGAAGGCCACGACCTTGTTGGGGAGCACGGGCGGCAGCAGCCTGACCTTGCTCAGCGGGACCTTCGTACCGGAGAGCTCGAAGTCCGCGAACGGGATGCCCTTGATGATGTCGAGGACGAGCTCGTCCGGCTTGTCGCCCTCGACCACGCCGAAAGCGACGTTGCCGTCGATGGAGAATCTGGCGATGCGCACGGGATCCTTGCGCCCCTCACTGAGCTGGCTGGAGTCTGACGCTCCAGGCTAACGCGGGGAGGGCTCCGCGCCTCGCGCATATCCGCGGGCACACCGGGTGGTGCGTACCTGGCCGCGCTTCCGGACGCCGTTGCGCGCCGTCGGCGGGCGGGCCGGCCTTCCGGGGTGCGTCGCGGGACGCCTCCGGCGTGCGGGCCGGTCCGCGGAGACGGGGCGGCCGGCGCCATGATCCGTGCGGATCGTGTTGAGCGGCCGGCCGCCCGCGTGCGTACTACTGGGCGACGGAGGCCGCGACCGGGGCTTCCATCAGGACGGTGCGGCGCGGGTTGGCGGTCTGGGCGGGAAGATCGACCGAGTGCTCCGGCTGGTCCGGCGTCTGCAGCGCGTCGGCGTCCTCGAGGTGCGCCAGCGTCGTGCGTCGCGGGTTGGCTATGTTGCGGAACATCATCGTCGTCTTCACCGGTGTACTCGACCTTGTCGTGAGGGGCGCCGGGCGGGCCCAAAAGCCCCCATTCCGGCGCGGGTTGTCGGATTCGCCATCCCTGTAAAGCGCCAGGCTAAACATGCAATTCCCCGGCGAAGCCGCGAAGAGGCCATGATCGCCATGTGAGTTTCCTCACTTACTAGCAGGCAAACCGGTCAATTCAGACCCCCAACTCGGCCTGGCGAAACGGACATTGCTCCATTGAAGCAAACATTCCGCTCCTGATCATGTCGACTGGGACACCCGGTACACCCCAACACCTCGTAGGCATACGCCCGTTATGTACGAGATCACTTTCTACGTCTCGTGACGCTGCACTCACAAGGTGTCACGGAGGTCACAGCCTGGCTCTCGGGCCTTGTTGGAGATCCTGCACTGTGCTGGAATTCCACGGACCGCCGCGGGATCGAACCGGCGCGCAGGGGCGCAACGCAGCGCCGATTGGCGGCGGTAAGGGGGAACCTGCGCCGGTCACTCACGACCACCAGGGGGCGCATCTGCGCCCTTGAACGACGCCGACACCGTCCCGCCGTATCACCGGTGGGACGCCTGGTCCAGAGGTTGCGACGCTAGTGCAGGGACGTTTCAAGAGGGATGGCAGCGCTTCGGCGGAGCCGGAGCCGCACGGCGGGACCGACCGCGGTTCCTCGCCCCAGCACGCCCAGAACCCGGGACCGGCAGAGCTCGGCGGCAGCGGTGACTCCGCTCGCCCCGGCGCCAAGGCCAAGGCTCCCGCCACACCGGCCGCGAAGCCGAAGGGCCCGACCGGCCCGGGCTCACGCGTAGCCCTGCGCAACTGGCGCATCTCGACGCGACTGGTCTCGCTGCTCGCGCTCCCCGTGGTCGCCGCGACCTCGCTGGGTGCGCTGCGCATCAACCAGTCGATGGACGACATCCAGCAGCTCGACAACATGAAGCTGCTGACCGACATGACCAAGCAGGCGACCGAGCTCGCCGCCGCGCTCCAGAAGGAACGCGACCAGTCGGCCGGCCCGCTGGCGCACGGCGCCCCGGCCACCGACTACACGGTCAAGGGCGTCCGCGACGCCACGGATGTCGCCAAGAAGCACTTCCTCGAGGGCACGCAGGAGATCGACGACGCCACGGCGAAGGGACAGCTGTCCGGCGTCCGTGACAGCCTCGTCGGTATCGCGGGCGAGCTGAACAAGCTGAGCAGCATCCGCAGCGACGCCTACAACGACCCTAAGAACTCGACGCAGACGGTCGAGGCCTATCACCGCCTCGTCACCCAGCTGCTCGCGCTCTCGCAGGACATGGCCGAGGCGACCAGCAACCCGGAGATGATCCAGCGCACCCGCGCGCTGTCCGCCTTCTCCTCCGCCAAGGAGTACGCCTCCGTCCAGCGCGCCGTCATCGCCGCAGCGCTGCCCGAGACCAAGTCCACCTTCGGCACGCTGTCCGAGAACGACCGGCAGTACGCGCTCTCCGCCCAGGAGAGCCAGGAGTCGGAGATCAGCGGCTTCAAGAACATCTACGGCGACGGCGTCACCGAGCTCCTCAAGCCCGTCGAGGGCGACAACCCGACCATCCAGTCCGCCGACCAGTACGCCAAGCGCGTGCTCGGCGGCCCGGACGGTCTCAAGACGCAGACCAAGCGCTCGTACAAGGACTGGGTCGACGACGACTCCGCCAAGATCGAGCAGATGTCGAAGATCGAGACCACGCTGCTCGGCCAGATGGAGCAGAAGGCCCGTCAGCTGCGCAACGAGTCCGAGAGCGAAGCGATCATCTCGGGTGCGCTGATCCTCCTCGTCCTCGGTGTCTCCCTCGTCGGCGCCTTCGTCGTGGCCCGCTCCATGATCCGCTCGCTGCGCCGCCTCCAGGACACCGCGACCAAGGTCGCCCAGGACCGCCTGCCCGAGCTGGTCAAGCAGCTGTCCGAGTCCGACCCGCAGGACGTCGACACGTCCGTGGAGTCCGTCGGTGTGCACTCCCGGGACGAGATCGGCCAGGTGGCCGCGGCCTTCGACGACGTGCACCGCGAGGCGGTCCGCCTCGCCGCCGAGCAGGCCCTTCTGCGGGGCAACGTCAACGCGATGTTCACCAACCTCTCGCGCCGTTCCCAGGGCCTCATCCAGCGCCAGCTGTCGCTGATCTCCGAGCTCGAGTCCCGCGAGGCCGACCCGGACCAGCTGTCGTCGCTGTTCAAGCTCGACCACCTCGCGACCCGCATGCGCCGTAACGGTGAGAACCTCCTCGTCCTCGCGGGTGAAGAGCCCGGCCGCCGCTGGACCCGCCCGGTCCCGCTGGTCGACGTCCTCCGCGCCGCCGCGTCCGAGGTGGAGCAGTACGAGCGCATCGAACTGGCCGCCGTGCCGACCACCGAGGTCGCCGGCCGCGTCGTCAACGACCTCGTGCACCTCCTCGCCGAGCTGCTCGAGAACGCGACCTCGTTCTCCTCGCCGCAGACCAAGGTCAAGGTCACCGGTCACGCGCTGCCCGACGGCCGCGTGCTGATCGAGATCCACGACACCGGCATCGGCCTCTCCCCCGAGGACCTCGCGGCGATCAACGAGCGGCTCGCCTCGCCGCCCACCGTGGACGTCTCGGTGTCCCGCCGCATGGGTCTGTTCGTGGTCGGTCGTCTGTCGCAGCGCCACGGCATCCGTATCCAGCTCCGCCCGTCCGACTCCGGTGGTACGACCGCGCTGGTCATGCTGCCCGTCGACGTCGCCCAGGGCGCCAAGAAGCCCACTCCGGGCAAGCCCGGCCAGGGCGCCCCGGGCGGTGGCGGTCCCGCCGCCGCGCAGGCGGCCGCCGGTGTCGCCGCGGCCCGCCGCGGCAACGGCTCGCAGGGTGGCCCCTCGCTCGGTGCCGGTGCTCCGGCCGCCGGCGGTGGCCGTCTCGGCGCCCCGCCGCAGCGCGGACAGGTCGGCTCGGGGCAGGGCCCGCGGGCCGCGCTGCCGGGCAGCAACCAGAGCGGTCGTCCGGGTGCTCCGGGTGGAGCGCGTGGTCAGCAGGGTCCGGCTTCCGGTCAGCAGGGCAGGCCGGCTCCGGCCGGTGCCGGCGCCGGTGGCTTCGGGCAGGGTGCGCCGCAGGGTCTGCAGTCCACCGGGCCCGGTTCCGCTCAGGGCTTCGGTGACGCTTCCCGCCAGGGCGGCGGCTTCGGCGACGCGCCCGGTGCCCGTCAGGGCGGAGCCGGTACGCGCCAGGGCGGCTTCGGTGACAGCGGCCCCGCGGCCGCGCCGACGCAGCAGCAGCCCACGGGCGGCAAGACCGGTCGCCGCAGGCCGCAGCTTCCCGGCCGCGGTGGTGCGCGTGCCGAGCTGCCCGGTGGCGACCAGCAGCCCCGAGTGCCGAGCTGGAGCGACGAGAACGCGCAGCCGCCGGTGCCGCGCGCGTCTCTCGACGCCCCGCGTGGTCACGAGGAGCCCGACACCACCTCGCGCATGCCGCGGATCGACGACCGTCAGGGCCCGGGCTCCACGTCCGAGTTCGCCCGTCCCGACTTCGACGCCCCGCGCCCCGGTGCCGGTGTGCCGCAGAACTCCGGGCAGAACACCGGGCAGTTCGTCCGTCCCGACGTCTTCAACGCGTCCCACCAGGCCCCCGCGCAGCAGAACCCGTCGTCCACGGGCCAGTTCGCGGTGCCGGGTTACGGCAACGCTCAGGACCCGTCCTCCACCGGCCAGTTCGCCCGCCCGGGTTACGGCAACGGCCAGGACCCCTCGTCCACCGGCCAGTTCGCGGTCCCCGGTTACGGCAACGGCCAGGACCCGTCCTCCACCGGTCAGTTCGAGCGGCCCGGCGCCCCCCAGCGCCCGCAGCCGCAGCAGCGGGCCCCCCGTCAGGAGCCCGAGGCGCTGCCGCCGGCGCCCGGCCCCGGTGACGGACGTACGCCGCTGTACGACACGCTGGAGACCAACTGGTTCCACGGTCAGGCGAACGGCGCCCACTCCCAGGGCGTCCAGAACAACGGTTCCCAGGGTTCGCCGCAGGCTGCGCAGCAGCCGCAGGCTCCCTCGGCTCCGCAGCGTCCGGCTGCCGCACCGGCCGCTGCCTCGTGGCGCACCTCGCCGAACGACGACCTCGTCCGGCAGGCAGAACGCGTCCGTCAACCGTCGGCGGGCGGGGTCACCACCTCCGGCCTGCCGCGCCGCGTCCCGCGGGCGAACCTCGTCGCGGGTACGGCACAGCAGCAATCGCACCAAAGCGGTCCGCAGGTCTCGCGTGCGCCCGATGACGTACGCGGCCGGCTGACCAATCTCCGTCGGGGCATCCAGCAGGGTCGCCAGGCCGGTACCGGCCAGACCGGCAGCTTCCCCAGCCCCACTCACCAGCAGGAGCGTTAGTTGAGCCCGATGAGCCAGGCGGCACAGAACCTCAACTGGTTGATCACCAACTTCGTGGACAACACCCCCGGGGTGTCCCACACCGTCGTCGTGTCCGCCGACGGACTCCTTCTGGCGATGTCCGAAGGTTTTCCCCGCGATCGCGCGGACCAGCTCGCGGCCGTCGCGTCCGGTCTCACCTCGCTGACGGCCGGGGCCTCCCGGATCTTCGAGGGCGGCACCGTGGCGCAGACGGTCGTGGAGATGGAACGCGGTTTTCTTTTCCTGATGTCCATCTCGGACGGATCGTCCCTGGCGGTCCTCTCCCACCCGGAGTGCGACATCGGTCTCGTCGGCTACGAGATGGCGCTGCTCGTCGACCGCGCGGGCGCAGTGCTCACGCCGGACCTGCGCGCCGAGCTACAGGGAAGTCTGCTCCACTGACGGCCCTGGGTTCTACCCACAGCACGAAATCACCGTCCGGCCGACACAATCCCCCCACCGGCCCCAACAGACGGCACGACTGACCGACTTGCTGTCCAGCCCGGAGGATTCATGACCCCGCCCACCGCCTCTCATGATCCGTACGCGCAGCCGTACGAGGATGAGGGCGACCAGCCGCTGGTACGTCCGTACGCGATGACCGGCGGCCGGACCCGGCCGCGGTACCAACTCGCCATCGAGGCGCTGATCAGCACCACGGCCGACCCGGCTCAGCTGATGGGTCTGCTCCCCGAGCATCAGCGGATCTGCCACCTCTGCCGTGAGGTGAAGTCGGTGGCCGAGGTGTCGGCCCTCCTGTCCATGCCGCTCGGTGTGGCCAGGATCCTCGTCGCGGACCTCGCGGAGGCCGGACTCGTCGCCATTCACCAGCCGGGCGGCGACGAGAACAACGGCGGCGCGCCGGACGTGACTTTGCTCGAAAGGGTGCTCAGTGGACTTCGCAAGCTCTGACGGAGGCCGGGCGACCACCTCCGCGAAGATCGTGGTGGCGGGTGGCTTCGGCGTCGGCAAGACCACGTTCGTGGGTGCCGTCTCGGAGATCAACCCGCTGCGCACGGAGGCCGTCATGACGTCCGCCTCCGCGGGCATCGACGACCTGACCCACACCGGGGACAAGACCACCACCACGGTGGCCATGGACTTCGGCCGCATCACCCTGGACCAGGACCTGATCCTGTACCTCTTCGGTACGCCGGGCCAGGACCGCTTCTGGTTCATGTGGGACGACCTGGTCCGCGGTGCCATCGGTGCGGTGGTCCTGGTGGACACCCGCCGTCTCGCCGACTGCTTCCCCGCGGTGGACTACTTCGAGAACAGCGGTCTGCCGTTCGTCATCGCCCTCAACGGCTTCGACGGACACCAGCCGTACAACCCCGAAGAGGTGCGCGAGGCGCTCCAGATCGGACCGGACGCCCCGATCATCACGACGGACGCCCGGCACCGTGCGGATGCGAAGAGCGCGCTGATCACGCTGGTGGAGCACGCCCTCATGGCTCGGCTGCGATAGCACCCAAGTCGGAGGCTCTGTACGGAAGTTGTCGTAGACACATTGGAGCCGGCTGTGTCATTTGACACGGTCGGCCACAGTGTTCATAACGTTTCGACAGAGAATTTCGCAGACTCAGACACGCATCGCGGTCACCCGGTACCGCTGCGCTCACAAAAGCCCCGCCTTTTGGCGGGGCTCGCTCTTTATGACCGTTTTATCTGGGGCCTGCGCCACTCGGAACCGTCGATTCCGAGTGTTTGGAAGGGCGCCGCCTGACGTGCTGGAATGCGCTGAACTGCCCAGTAGTCAAGGGCGCTGGAGATACCGCGGCACAACGTAGGTGCCGACGCCGAGAGGTTGTTGGTCGAGTGAGGCGAAGCAAGAACGGTCCCGAGCCGTCGGCACGGGGCAACTTCACCCCGCCGCCGCGCGGAGCGGCGCCCGCACAAGTGCCCGTTCAGGAGCCCATGGCGGCGCCCGCTCCGAGCGGCGGCCGTTTCTCCCCGCGCAACTGGCGTGTGCCCACCAGGCTGAACGCGATCCTGCTCATACCCGTGGTGGTCGGCCTCGTCATGGGCGGCTTCCAGGTGAAGAGCTCGATCAACACCTGGCAGGAGGCCCAGGACGCCGAGAAGACGGCCCGTCTGGTGCAGGCCGCGCTGAACTACGGCGACAAGCTGTTCGAGGAGCGCGACATCACCGCCCAGCCCCTGCTGAGCGGTGCCGGCCAGGACGACCCGACGGTCGTCAAGGCCCGCAAGGCCACCGACGAGGCCGCCGACGTCTTCGACGAGGCCGCCCAGAACATGCCGAAGACGGCGGGCCTGGAGCGCCGGCTCGATGTCTTCCGCAAGGTCGAGCCCGGTCTGGACTCCCTGCGCAAGATCGCCTACTCCTCCAGGACCGACGGTGTGAAGACCGAGGAGGGCTACCTCCAGATCCAGCACCCGCTGATGGAGTTCGCCAACGAACTCGGTCTGGGCACCGGAAACATCACCAGCTACGGCCGTACGGTCTACGCGATCTCGCTGTCCAAGGCCGCGCTGTCGCTGGAGCGGTCCATCGGTATGCACATGCTGGTCAAGCCCGGTCCGGGCAAGGGCAGCCTCGCCTCCCAGCGCGTCGCCCTCTCCTCCTACGCCTACCTCGAGGGCATCGCCGTCGAGGAGTACCTCGGCGGTGGCACCCAGGCCGACGCCGACAAGCTCGACGCGGCCCAGGCCCAGATCAAGACCGACCTGACGGCCAAGGCGAAGGAGGCCGGCGCGGCCGCCGCCGCCAAGGGCAAGACCTACACCCCGCCGCCGGCGAAGCCCACCGACATGGTCACCATGCTGGCGGGTCTGAGGTCCCCGCAGCAGACCGAGCTCGACGGTCTGGCCGCCAAGGGCGTCACCGCGCAGAACTGGTGGGTCGTGAACACGGCCAAGTACGACGCCTACCGCCAGATCGAGTCGGACCTCGCCGACAAGGCCGTGGCCGAGGCCGCGGACATCTCCGCCAGTGCCAAGACCGACGCCATCATCACCGGTGCCGTCGTCGTGGTCGCCCTGCTCGCCGCGTTCATCCTGGCCGGCATGGTGGCGCGCCAGATGAGCCGCTCGATGCGCCAGCTGCGCAACGCGGCCTTCGGTGTCGCCGAGCAGCGTCTGCCGATGCTGGTCGACCAGCTCTCGCGCACCGACCCGGGCCGCGTCGACACCCGGGTCCAGCCCATCCCGATCACCACGACGGACGAGATCGGCGAAGTCGCCCGCGCCTTCGACCAGGTCCACCGCGAGGCCGTCCGGCTCGCCGCCGAGCAGGCCCTCCTGCGGGGCAACATCAACGCGATCTTCACCAACCTGTCGCGCCGCAACCAGTCGCTGATCGAGGGCCAGCTGACCCTGATCACCGACCTGGAGAACAACGAGGCCGACCCGGACCAGCTGGAGAACCTCTTCCGCCTGGACCACCTCGCGACCCGTATGCGCCGCAACGGCGAGAACCTCCTGGTCCTCGCGGGCGAGGAGCCCGGCCGCCGCTGGGACCAGCCGGTCCCGCTGGTCGACGTGCTGCGCGCTGCCTCCTCCGAGGTGGAGCAGTACGAGCGCATCGAGCTCTCCGGCGTCCCGGAGGCCGAGATCCACGGCCGCGCCGTGACCGACCTCGTGCACCTGCTCGCCGAGCTCCTGGAGAACGCCACCACGTTCTCCTCGCCGCAGACCAAGGTCCGCGTCACCGCGACCCGTCTCCCGGACGGCCGCATCATGGTCGAGATCCACGACAAGGGAATCGGCCTCACCGCCGAGGACTTCGCGGACATCAACCACAAGCTGGCCAACCCGCCGACCGTGGACGCCGCGATCTCGCAGCGCATGGGCCTGTTCGTGGTCGGCCGGCTGTCCGACCGGCACGGCATCCGCGTCCAGCTGCGTCCCTCGGGCGAGCAGGCCGGCACCACCTCGCTGGTCATGCTCCCCGACGCGATCACCCATGGTGGCGGTGGCGAGCAGCAGCCGATGCGCGACGAGTTCACCGTGTCCCAGATCATCCCCGAGCAGCAGTCGTTCCAGGGTGAGGACTTCGGCAGCCAGCAGCCGCTGCGCACGGCCGCCGAACTCGGTTTCGACGACAGCCGCTACGAGGTCCCGGACGACATCCGTGACCTGGACCCCGTGGGCCGCTCGCTGATGCGCGAGGAGCGCCGCGCCGCCCTGGAGGCCCAGGCTCAGGGCCACGAGGCCATCGAGGCACCGCAGGGCTACCAGGCGGACTTCGCGGAGCGTCCCGCGTTCGACAACGGCGGCCCCGCCTACGACGACGGTCAGGGCGCGTACGACGAGCAGCAGGCCCGGTACGACCAGCAGACGGCGTACGAGGACCCGCAGCAGCCGGCGTATGACGAGACGTACTTCCCGTCCAACGGCGGCTACCCCGAGCCCGCGTATGCGGAGCCGGGCCAGGATGCCCGTGCGGGAGTCCAGGGTTCCGCCCCGGAGACGTTCTCCGCTTTCGAGGAGCCGTCCTACCAGGACGACTGGCCGCAGCAGAACGCGTACGAGGGCGGGTACCGATCCGGCTACGCTCCGGAAACGGAATCCTCGCAGGCCGCTGACGTGAGTGAGCAGGACCGCGTAGGCTTCACCCGTCCGGGACCGGCCCCCTCGGGCGGCCACCAGCTGACCGATGCCGGGCTGCCGCGCCGTGGCGCCTCTGCGGGTGCCAACGGCAACGGCCGGCGTCCCGCGGAGCAGCGGGAGCAGGCGGCGCCTGCGCCCAAGGCTCCGGCCTCGGACGGCAACGGCGAGTGGCGCTCGTCCAACGACGACCGCTGGCAGCAGGCGGCGCAGCTCCGCAAGCCCAAGGCGGGCGGGGTCACCTCCTCCGGCCTGCCGCGGCGGGTGCCCAAGGCCAACCTGGTCGAGGGAACCGCGGACTCGACCCCACAGGGCGGCCCCCAGGTCTCCCGCGCACCCGAGGACGTCCGGGGCAGGCTGAGCAACCTGCGCCGTGGCGTACAGCGGGGACGCAATGCAAGCAGTGACACGAACGGCCAGGGCTTCGGTCCTGACAGCACCTACAACCAGGAGCGTTAGTGTGAGCCCGATGAGCCAGGCGGCACAGAACCTGAACTGGTTGATCACCAACTTCGTGGACAACACCCCCGGGGTGTCCCACACGGTGGTGGTCTCCGCCGACGGACTCCTTCTGGCGATGTCCGAAGGCTTTCCCCGTGACCGTGCCGACCAGCTGGCGGCCGTCGCGTCCGGCCTGACCTCGTTGACCGCGGGCGCCTCCCGCATCTTCGAGGGCGGCAGTGTGAACCAGACAGTTGTGGAGATGGAGCGGGGATTCCTCTTCATCATGTCCGTTTCTGATGGTTCCTCGCTCGCCGTCCTTGCACACCCGGAGGCGGACATCGGTCTCATTGGGTACGAGATGGCACTTCTGGTGGACCGTGCGGGCACGGTCCTGACCCCAGATCTTCGAGCAGAGCTCCAGGGGAGCCTTCTCAACTAGCAGACAGACGGTGCGTTTTGGCGTCCCGGGGCCGTAAGGTTTCGGGACGCGGTCCCACAGCGTTGGGTGCCCGGCACAGTCGGAGGAGGAGAAAGTGGCAACACCCCCAGGCGGTTCGTCTTCGGGTAACTGGTCGTACGGCCCCGGTCAGGGGCAGGGCGGCCAGGGTGACGGTTCGCAGAACCCGAACCGGTACAACTTCCCCTCCGCGCCCAGCCACCGGCGCCAGCCGTACGCGCCCCAGGGCCCCCAGGGTCCTGGTCCGTCGCCGTACGACCAGCCACCGGCGCCGCGCATCCAGCCCGTGCAGCCGCAGCGGCGCTCGCCCGAGCCGTCGCCGGCCGGGGCGTCGAACAATCCGCTGGTGCGCCCGTACGCCATGACGGGCGGCCGCACCAGGCCCCGCTACCAGCTCGCCATCGAGGCGCTGGTGCACACCACCGCGCAGCCGCACCAGATGCAGGGCCAGTTGCCCGAGCATCAGCGGATCTGCAATCTCTGCCGAGAGATCAAGTCGGTGGCCGAGGTCTCGGCCCTCCTGACGATCCCCCTCGGCGTGGCCAGGATCCTCGTCGCCGACTTGGCGGAGGCGGGACTGGTCGCCATCCATCAGCCCGGCGGCGACGAAAACGCCGGTGGCCAGCCAGACGTGACTTTGCTCGAAAGGGTGCTCAGTGGACTTCGCAAGCTCTAGCGGAGGGCCTTCCCGCTCCACCACGTCCGCGAAGATCGTGGTGGCGGGCGGCTTCGGCGTGGGCAAGACCACGTTCGTCGGCGCCGTCTCGGAGATCAACCCGCTGCGCACCGAGGCCGTCATGACGTCCGCTTCCGCGGGCATCGACGACCTCACGCACACCGGAGACAAGACGACGACCACCGTCGCCATGGACTTCGGCCGCATCACCCTGGACCAGGACCTGATCCTCTACCTGTTCGGCACCCCCGGCCAGGACCGCTTCTGGTTCATGTGGGACGACCTGGTCCGCGGCGCCATCGGCGCGATCGTCCTGGTCGACACCCGCCGTCTCGCCGACTGCTTCCCCGCGGTCGACTACTTCGAGAACAGCGGTCTGCCGTTCGTCATCGCCCTCAACGGCTTCGACGGCAACCAGCCGTACAACCCGGACGAGGTCCGTGAGGCGCTCCAGATCGGCCCGGACACCCCGATCATCACGACGGACGCCCGCCACCGCGCGGACGCCAAGTCGGCGCTGATCACGCTCGTGGAGCACGCACTGATGGCGCGGCTGCGCTAGCGCGGACACCGCACAAGCCCGAGAACGGCCCCCGCGCCTCCTGTTGGCGGCGCGGGGGCCGTTTCGTACGCCTCTCGCCCGGGCAGCCCTCTCCGGCAGCGCTGCTCCGGAAACGCCGAGGCCCCGCGCTCCCGAGGGAGGCGGGGCCTTGCGTCGGCCCGGGCGGGCCCGGGGCTCAGTGCCAGCTGTGCGGAGCGCGGAAGCCGGGCTCGCGCTCCAGGCGGCGCCAGCCTGCCTTGGCGCGGCCGCGGTGGGTCGGGGCGGTGTCCGGCTGGGCGGCGGCGCGGGCCAGGAGGATGGCCGTGATGGCGGCGACTTCCTCGGGCTCGGCGTGGCCCTTCTCGACGCGAATGTCCGGGGTGCTCATAGGTTCAGTCTCCGTGAGAGAGGTTTCCGCGGGGGTACCGCGGAGGATCCGCTGGGTTACTGCGGGGGGTTGCCGTGCTTGCGCGACGGCAGGTCCGCGTGCTTGGTCTGCAGCATCGCGAGCGACTTGATCAGCACCTCGCGGGTCTCCGCCGGGTCGATGACATCGTCGACCAGGCCCCGCTCCGCCGCGTAGTACGGGTGCATCAGCTCGGCCTTGTACTCCTTGACCATGCGGACGCGCATGGCCTCGGGGTCGGCGGCGTCGGCGATCTGACGGCGGAAGATGACGTTCGCGGCACCTTCCGCACCCATCACGGCGATCTCGTTCGTCGGCCAGGCGAAGGTGAGGTCGGCCCCGATGGACTGGCTGTCCATGACGATGTAGGCACCTCCGTACGCCTTGCGCAGGATCAGCGAGATCCTCGGGACCGTCGCGTTGCAGTACGCGTACAGCAGCTTCGCGCCGTGCCGGATGATCCCGCCGTGCTCCTGGTCGACGCCGGGGAGGAACCCCGGTACGTCCAGCAGCGTGACGATCGGAATATTGAAAGCGTCACACATTTGGACAAAGCGCGCAGCTTTTTCGGATGCCTCGATGTCCAGGACGCCGGCGAGGGTCTGCGGCTGGTTGGCGATGATGCCGACGACCTGGCCGTCGAGGCGGGCCAGCGCGCAGATGATGTTGCGGGCCCAGCGCTCGTGGACCTCCAGATAGTCGCCGTCGTCGACGAGCTCCTCGATGACCTTCGCCATGTCGTACGGGCGGTTGCCGTCGGCGGGCACCAGGTCGAGCAGGACGTCCGAGCGGCGGTCCGCCGGGTCCTCGCAGGACACGCGCGGCGGGTTCTCCCGGTTGTTCTGCGGGAGGAGCGAGAGGAGGTAGCGCACCTCGGCGATGCACGTCTCCTCGTCGTCGTAGGCGAAGTGGCAGACACCGCTCGTCTCGGCGTGCACGTCGGCGCCGCCCAGGCCGTTCTGGGTGATCTCCTCGCCCGTCACCGCCTTGACCACGTCCGGGCCCGTGATGAACATCTGCGACGTCTCGCGGACCATGAACACGAAGTCCGTGAGGGCGGGGCTGTAGGCCGCGCCGCCCGCACACGGGCCGAGCATGACCGAGATCTGCGGGATGACGCCCGAGGCCTTGGTGTTGCGCTGGAAGATGCCTCCGTAGCCGGCGAGGGCGGAGACGCCCTCCTGGATCCGGGCGCCCGCGCCGTCGTTCAGGGAGACCAGCGGCGCACCGGCCGCGATGGCCATGTCCATGATCTTGTGGATCTTCGTGGCGTGGGCCTCGCCCAGCGCGCCGCCGAAGATGCGGAAGTCATGGGCGTACACGAAGACCGTGCGGCCCTCCACCGTGCCCCAGCCGGTGATGACACCGTCGGTGTACGGCTTCTTGGCCTCCAGGCCGAAGCCGGTCGCCCGGTGCCGGCGCAGCTGCTCGACCTCCTGGAACGAGCCCGCGTCCAGCAGCAGCTCGATGCGCTCCCGGGCGGTCAGCTTGCCCTTGGCGTGCTGCGCCTCGGTCGCCTTCTCGCTGGGACCCCGCAGCGCCTCCGCACGGATCGCGTGCAGTTCGGCCACGCGCCCGCGCGCGTCCGTGGGTTCGCCTGTGGCGCTCGTGGAGTCTGTCGGGCCGGCCTCGTCCAAAACGGTCATGTAGTGACCTTACGAAGCCCGGCAAGGAAAGCGAGCCGTCGACTCCGTACAGTCTCCGGCCCGTTTTACTGGTAGCCCTGAACAGAACCGCGACCCCATGCAGGCGATCTGACTGCTCAGAGGGCCTTCGGCTTGTAGAGGTCACACAAAGCCGTCAGCTGAGAGCCACCTCACATTCCTGTGTGGCGCATGCCATCGACGGAGTGACACGGACCCTCAGTCGGCGGCCCGTGGCGAGCACCTCGACCGACGGATCGGCCCGGAGGACCGCGCGCACCGGCCGGTCCCAGACGACCTCCAGCGGCTCGCCCGTACGGGGCGGTTCGCTGACAGAGAGCGTAGCGGTGCGCCCACGGCGGCGTACCAGGACGCAGGCGCCGGCCGTGGCGCTCAACGGGCCCGCGCTGCCCGCCTGCCAGAAGTTCGCCGCCGTGAGCCCCAGGGACGGCACGTCGACGGCCTGCCGGCGGGCGTCGTTGGCGAGGACGCGCAGCCAGTGGCGATCGGCGGCCCGGGCCGCGACGGCGGCGCGCGAGGCACCCGGCATCAGGACGTAGGCGTAGCCGGCTCCCACCGGGTCCGTGCCGTGGTCCAGCCAGAGCGTCTGCCAGCGCCGGGTGCGCCGCTCGGCGGTGCTGGTGGTGTTGATGTCCGACCAGGCGCCGGTGCGGTCCTCACGGAGGGTGCGCAGGGCCGACGTACCGGCAGGGCCGGGGAAGACCCACCCGCCGTGGCCTTCGAGGTGGGCCCAGCCGCGCCGGACGGTCAGCGTCCCGGTGCCGCCCTCCCCCAGGCTGCGGTTGTCCACCACGGTCTCCACGGGCACCCCGTCGGCGGCCGTGATGCCGGCGCCGAGGCAGACGATGCAGTCGACGACGCAGAACCAGGACTTGCGGGCTTCCAGGGTGGAGCCGAGCCCCTTCAGATGCTGTCCGACGGCCGCGCAGCTTCCGTCCGTCGCGCCGCCCACCCAGCGCACCGCGGGTCGGGGCGCACCCCACTCGCCGCCCTCGCGGTCGGCGAGCCGTCTGGTGGACACGGTCGTTCCGGGCAGCCGGTACCAGTCGACCGTGGGCCAGAACCAGTCCGTGTACTGGTCCGCGTGCCCGTCGGCCCACCACAGCGTCATGCCGGCGCCGGTGTGCCAGCCGCGCGGGTTCTCGCCGTTCCCGCACTCGTAGTGCGCGATCCGTTCGGAGGCCATCGAGACCGCGGCGGTGAATCCGGGGCCGCGGTGCACGGCACGGTCCATCGCGGGGAAGAGGCGGGGGCCGAGGGGTTCGGGCGCGGGCGGGGCCGCGGAGCCGGCGACGGCGTGCAGCCGCGCGAGGTCGGCGACCTCGAACTGGGGTGCCGTGAGGATCGGGCTCACCGTGTCCCGGGCGATCCACCCCTTGATCAGGCCGTGCCAGCGCTGCCGCTCGGCGGGGCTCGCACCCTGGGCGAGCAGCGCGATCGCGGCGATCAGCGCCTGCCCGTGGAAGTGGTCGCTGCGCAGGACGTGCTGGTCGTCGCTCTTCAGGTAACCCCGGCTGATGGCACGCCCGTTGACGGTGTCCATCACCAGTCCGTCGTGGATGAGGGGCGCGAAGGCGTGCTCGACGGAGTCCAGGACGATCTGCCGGTTCGGGTCCGTCACCTCCCAGGTCGATCCGGCGAGCAGCGCGAAGAGCCGGCCGAGTCCGTCGAGCAGGACCTGGCCGTACGTTCCCGAGTACGCGACCTGGACGTGCTGCACGAAGGAGCCGTCCTCGTACAGCCCGTCCCCGGACGTCACGTACGGGAAGACGGGTGAGAGCGCGTCCCGGGCCAGCGCGATCTTGTCGGGGGCCCGGCCGAGGACGCCGCGCAGCGCCACGGACCGGCACAGGTCGACGCGGTTGGCGCCGGTGGAGGTGCCGGAGTAGTCGCGGAGCATCTCGTCCGGGACGAAGTGGTCCACGGCCGCGCAGGCGGCCGCCCGATGCGCGTCGGTGAGGTCCTCGTCGAGGGCGGCGACGATGTCCATGAGCAGCCGGGGGCTGCCTATCTGCCACTCCCACCAGTTGCCGTACCGGGTGGTCGACGGTTTGTAGACCGTCGCGGAGAGGTGGTCGAGGCCGCGGATCACGTCCGCGAGGAGGTTCTCGTCGCCGGCCGACCCGGTGCCCTCCTGGAGGTACGCCTGGGTCATCGTCCACAGCCTGGAGTAGCTCGCGGTGATGCCGGCGGGCGGGTCGAAGGGGTGGTCCGGCCAGAGGGACGCGGCCGTCGGGGCCATGGACCGCGCGAAGCCGCGGGCGAGTTCGCCGGTGCGGCGCAGCCGGGAGGCGTAGGGCTCGGCCGTGGGGTCGTAGCCGGTGCCGAGCGCGATGCCCAGCCAGCGCCGGCGGAGCAGCGCGTACTCGTCGTCCGCCGAGGCGGCGCCCGCCGGGGGTGCGGCGGCCGCCACGAGGGCGGCCGCCAGCAGGAACGTACGGCGGCTGGCCGTCATGCCTAGCAGCCGCCGCAGTTGTAGTAGAGGACGTCCCAGTGGTTGCCCTCGTCGGCGTAGATGTTGCCGGAGCCGGACTTGTACTGCGGGGCTCCGTCGCCGCGCAGCCCGATGTAGGTGAAGTTGTTCTTGATGTACGCGGTGACGCACGTGTTCTTGCCGTAGTCGAGCTTGTAGCCGTTCCAGTGCGAGTACGTGCCGCTCGCGTGGCCGGTCTCGGTGCCGCCGGTGATGTTGAGCGCGCAGCCGCTGGCTCCCTTGAGGGTCTGGGCGCCCTGCGCGGTGGCGAGGTTGAGCTGCTCGAAGGACGTACAGGTGGGGTTGTTCCGGTCGGAGCAGCCACCCGACGAGGACCAGGTGACGCCGGACGAGCGGAACATCGAGGTCGCCGTGGCGTGGCTGATCTTGGTGACGGCGAAGGCGTCGGTGGAGGTGCCGATGACGGCCACGCCCGGGGCGACGACGAGGGCGAGGGCGGTCAGGACGGAGCGGAGCTTCATGGGGGAACCTTCCTGCGGACGACCGTGCTTCCTGTGGGGCGGTTGTGCAGGCGGTGCAGGTGCAGAGAGATGGTGCCCGAGGTCTACGCGCGTTCGCCAGAGGGCGTCGGGACCTGTCTGCGCGGGAGGACCGAACTGCACCGGATCGCCCCGTCTCCGACGGCCGGAGCGCGCCGCCCCGGCACCGGAGCTCCGACATGATCCGGCTGAAGCAGCCTCCCGGGCCGGCCGGAGCACCCTCCGCGGACCGGCCGGAGGACCCTCCCCGGACCGGCCGGAGCCCTCTCCCCCAGCCCTGCCGAAGCACCCTCGCCCGGCGGCCGGATCACCCTCCCCCGAAAGGCGGAAGGGCATGACACGCCGTAACGTCGTAGACACGCCGCGAATGATGTTGAAACTTGAACGGAATAGGTCTACGGTGCTTCTTGTTCCCCTCGTTGAAGATTCAACAGATTGCACCGCGGCTTCCGACCGGATCCGCGACCCGTCCCCCTAAGGAGCACGTCATGGGCATCTTCGGCCGCAAGAACACCGACGACACCGCCTCGGCCGCCCCGGCGTCCGCCGCCGTCAGCGCCGACCTCGCCGCGCTGACCGGCGACTACACGATCGACCCGTCGCACTCGTCGATCGGCTTCGTCGCGCGCCACGCGATGGTCACGAACGTGAAGGGTTCGTTCCTCGACTTCACGGGTTCGCTGCACCTGGACGGCAGTGACCCGTCCAAGTCCACGGCGAGCCTCGACATCAAGATGGACAGCATCGAGACCGGGTCCGCCGACCGCGACGGCCACCTGAAGAGCTCCGACTTCTTCAAGACGGACGAGTTCCCGACGATGACCTTCCGCTCCACCAAGGCGGAGGCCCTGGGCGGCGACGACTACCGGATCACGGGCGACCTGGAGATCCTCGGCACGACCAAGGAGATCTCCATCGACCTGGAGTTCAACGGTGCCGCGAAGGACCCGTTCGGCAACGAGCGCGTGGGTTTCGAGGGCAAGTCCGAGCTCCTGCGCTCCGAGTGGGGCCTCACCTGGAACGCGGCGCTGGAGACCGGCGGCGTCCTCGTCTCCGACAAGATCAAGCTGAACTTCGACATCTCGGCCATCCGGAACGCCGACTGAGCGTCTTCCGCCCGCCGCACCGGGCCGCACCGCCCGGCCCGCCGCACCCCCCGCGGCACATCCGGAGCGCCCGCTCTTCTCGCACGAGAAGGACGGGCGCTCCGGCACGTCCGGGGGCTTCCCTGTGAGCCGACTGGGAATCGATAAGGGTCACCCATGAAGTCAACAGAATTGTTGACACTTTTTTCGCGGCCGGATTACGTTCGCAACGCAGCCGACAGGACGGCAGTTCGGACATGCCGCGAAGAGGAGTGACCTCAGTGAAGCACAGGGCAGTGAAGCGCAGGACCGTCGTCATGGGCCTCGGCGCGACGGCCGGAGCCGCGGCCGTCGGCGGCCTCGCCTTGAGTGCGAACGCGTCGGACGCGTCCGGTACGCCGTCGGACGCCCTGGTCTTCGACAAGGACGCATACACCGAGCTGACGACGACCATCACCGACGTGGCCGGCGACGACAAGAAGGTGGTCTACCACTTCTGGAAGGCCCTCACTTATGTCGCCGATCCGGTGGACGCGAAGTACCAGAGCCTGAACGTCAGCGTCCCCGTCAGGATCGACGGCGTCGCCGTGGACGCGGGCGACGCGCCCGTCCTCCTCGCCAACTCGGTGGGCGGCTACATGCCGTCGTCCGTGGCCGACGCGACCGGTGTGGGCGGCGGCGGGATGTCGGGCCTCCCCGCGGGCGGGTCCTCCGCGTCCCCCGGTGCCACGGCGTCGAGCGGCGGCGGGGCCGCAGAGGTGCAGTCCGGCGGCAACGCGATGCTGAACGGCCAGGGCGAGATGGTCGACCTGGCAAAGCTGGCTCTGGCGGCGGGATACGTCGTCGTGGAGCCCGGTGCCCGCGGCCGGACCCTCACCGACGCCGACGGCACCTACTACGGCACCGCCCCGGCCGCCATCGTGGACCTGAAGGCGGCCGTGCGGTACGTGCGCGCCAACAAGGGCGTGATCCCGGGCGACACCGACCGGATCGTGTCCACCGGCACCAGCGCCGGCGGAGCCCTGTCCGCCCTGCTGGGCGCGTCCGGCGACAGCCGCGCGTACGCCTCCCACCTCGATGAGCTCGGCGCGGCCGACGCGAGTGACGCCGTGTTCGCGGTCGGCGCCTGGTGCCCCATCACCGACCTGGAGCACGCCGACGGCGCCTACGAGTGGAACTGGGGCGGCAACGTCACCCAGAGCACCGGCAAGGTCGTCGACCAGAAGGTCTCCAAGGAACTGCGCGCTCAGTTCGCCGAGTACCAGGCCTCCCTCAGACTGCACGGACTGAAGGGCTTCGGCCCCCTCACGGCCCGCAACTACGACGAGTACCTGGTGAAGACCTACCTCCAGCCGTCGGCCACCGAGTACCTCGCGGGGCTGTCGGACACGGACCGCGCGGCCTACCTGGCGGACAACACGTTCATCACGTGGTCCGAAGGCCGGGCGGCCTTCTCCTGGGCGGACTTCCTGACGCACGTGGGCGCCCGCAAGAAGTCCGCGCCGGCCTTCGACGCCTTCGACCTCTCCTCGGGCGAGAACAACGAGTTCGGCAAGGACAGGACCCAGGCACGCCACTTCACGGCGTACGGCCTGAAGCACGACACCACCGGGGTCTCCGGCAGCCGTCCGGACGCCGACATCCCCGGCAAGCTCGATCTGATGAACCCCATGCATCACCTCGAGGCGGCCAACCCGGGCCGCTCCAGGCACTGGTGGATCCGTCTGGGCACCAAGGACTCGGACACCTCGCTGACCGTCTCCGCCAACCTCGCCGCCGCGCTGGACGGCCTGGGCGACGACGTCGACCACCTCTACTACTGGGACGAGGGACACGGTTCGAACACCGACCCGGGCGACTTCATCACGTGGATCGCCCGCGTGACGGGGCACGGGAAGCGCGCCGGGAAGTAGCGCCCCCACGGACGCGGTCCTCCCGTGCGCGAACGGCCGTGACGCCGAGCCCCGCCGCCGCGCAGGGCCCGGCGTCACGGCGGGGCCCGGCGTCACGGCGGGGCCCGGCGTCACGGCGGGGCCCGGCGTCACGGCCGATAACCCGGTGCGCCGTGCTCCGCCCGGCCGTTAGCCTCCGGGCATGACCTGGTTGCCCGCCGATTTCGTCCACCCGCTGCGCGTCGACGTGCCCGGAGGGCATCACCTGCGCCCGATCACCGGCGCGGACGCCGCCATCGACTATCCGGCCGTCATGGGGTCGCGCGAACGGCTCTGGTCCCTCTTCGGCCAGGCCTGGGGATGGCCCGCCGAGACCATGACGTACGAGGCGAATCTCCAGGACCTCCAGCGGCACGAGGCGGAGATCGCCGCCCACCAGTCCTTCAACTACGTGCTGTTCGACGACGCGGGCACGTCCGAGTACGGATGTGTCTACATCGATCCGCCGGAGAAGGCCGGCGCCGACGCCGAGATCTCCTGGTGGGTCGTGGACGCCCGCGTCGGCAGCGCGCTGGAGCGCGATCTGGACGCGCTCGTGCCGCGCTGGATCGCCGAGGACTGGCCCTTCGAGCGGCCCCGGTTCATCGGACGTGACCTCTCCTGGAGCGAGTGGCTCCGACTGCCCGACGCCTGAGCGTCGGCGGCTCAGTCGGCGTCGTAGGCGACCCGGGCCTCCTCGACCTTGTCCAGGTTGGCCTCGGCCCACTCCGCGAGCGTCGCGAACAGGGGGGCCAGACTGCGGCCCAGCTCGCTGATCTCGTACTCCACCCGCGGCGGGACCTCGGGGTGGTACGTGCGCACGACCAGCCCGTCGCGCTCCAGCCGGCGCAGCCGCTGGGTCAGCACCTTCGGCGTGATCCGGGTGATGCGGCGCTCCAGTTCCACGAAGCGCTGCCGTCCGTACTCGTGCAACGCCCACAGGATGGGCGTGGTCCAGCGGCTGAAGACGATGTCGACGACGGGGGCGACCGGGCAGGCCGTCTCGGGGTCGACGTCGACGGCGACCGGCCGGGATGTGGCGTCGGTCACGATGGACCCCTCTCTCCATTACTTTCCTCTAGGTACCTACTATGCCGAGGACGGTAGCTTTCTTTTTGTCCGAGGGAAACGGCAGGAACCGGCTGAAATCGGCCGGCAGGCCTGCCGACACGACAAAGGGGAGCAATCGTGTTGGTGGTGACGGGAGCCACGGGCAACGTCGGCGGGCCGCTCGTGCGGGCGCTGGACGCGGCGGGCGAGAGGGTGACGGCGGTGTCGCGCGGCACCTCGGCGACGGGCGCGGACCTGCCGGCGGGGGTGCGGCACGTCCGGGCGGACCTGGCCGACCCATTGAGCCTGCGGTCCGCGTTCGACGGGGCCGAGGCGCTGTTCTTGCTGGTCACCGGTGAATTCCTGGCGTCGGGCGGGGACCTGTCCCGCGTCCTCGACACCGCTCGGGACCAAGGCGTCCGGCGCGTCGTCCTCCTCTCCTCGCAAGGGGTCGGCACACGGCGTCACCCGCCCGGGCAGGAGGAGGCGGTCAAGCGCTCGGGGCTGGAGTGGACCCTGCTCCGGCCGGCGGGCTTCCACTCCAACACGCTGGCGTGGGCCGGCACGGTCCGCGCGGCGCGGACGGCCGGGGCGCCCTTCGGCGACGTCGCGCTGCCGACCGTCGACCCGCTCGACATCGCCGAGGTCGCCGCTCTCGCCCTGCGGGAACCCGGCCACGCGGGCATGACCTACGAGCTGACGGGCCCGGCGCCGGTGTCGCCCCGACAGCAGGTCGCGGCGATCGCGGACGCCGTCGGCGGGCCGGTGCGGTTCGTCGAGCAGTCCCGCGAGGAGGCCAGGGCGCAGATGCTGCGGTTCATGCCCGGGCCGGTGGTGGACACCACCCTGGACATCCTGGGCACGCCGGTCGCCGAGGAACAGCGGGTGAGCCCGGACGTGGAGCGGCTCCTCGGCAGGCCCGGGCACGCCTTCACGCACTGGGCGGGACGGAACGCCGCGGCGTTCAAGTGACCTCCGGCCCCGTCCGGGGGCGGGGGCGCGGCTCAGAAGCCGCCGCCGAAGTCCCCTCCCCCGCCGAAGTCGCCGCCCCCGCCGTCCCCGAAGCCACCGCCGAAGTCGCCGGGGTCGAAATCGGCGCCGGAGACGTCGCCGCCGTCGTAACCGCCGGCGAAGTCGCCGTACCCGGAGCCGTAGTCGGAGGCGTACGAGGGGCTGGCCATCGCGCTGCCGAGCAGGGTGCCGACGAGCAGGCCGGGCAGGATGCCGCCGCCGAAGTAGCCGCCCGCCCAGGGGCCGTACGCCGGGCCCGCGTCCCAGTACGGACGGCGTCCGTAGTCGGTCTCGACCTCACGGACGGCCGGGGACACCCCGTCGGCCAGCCGGGTCCGGTCCGCCGCGCAGACCGGCACCTGCCGGGGCGCGCCGCCCGCCGGCGTCCATGTCGCGTCGGCGACGGACGGGCCGTGCCGCGGGTCGAAGAAGCAGGGGGCGCGACGCTCGGGGAGGGGGCGGCCCTCACGGCGTGCGGCCAGCTCGGCGAGCGAGAACCTGCCGTCCTCCAGGGCCTGCGTCACCGCGCTGACGTCCTCGGGCCGGGTGGCCGCCGCCATGAACGACTTCGCCTGCTCGTAGGCGTCCAGCGCGCGTTCGTAGTCCGCGCGCATCGCGTCGTCCGCCCCCGCCTCCGCGGGATGGAAATCGAGCCGGTCGAGTTCCTCGCCGAAGGCCGTGATGTCCTCGTCCACGACCACGCGGAGCCTGTCGAGCGCCGCCTGCCGCTCCTCCTCCTTGCGGCGCCGGTTGCGGCGGGCGAGCGTGTAGGCGCCCGCGCCGCCCGCCACGACCACCGCGGCGACGGTGACCAGGGCGGCCGTCGAGACGCCGCCGCCCGCCGAGCCGCTGTCCCAGCTCGCGGGGGCGGAGCCCCGGATGTTGGCGAGCGCGCGGTCCGTGAAGTCGTTCAGCTGGGTCTTCGCGTCCTCGCCCTGGACGCTGGTGACGAGGTTCTGCACGGCGGTGCGGGACATCACCGCGGCGTCGGCCCGCGCGTCGAAGCGGTCGCCGAGCCGGACCCCGTACAGGCCGGTGATGCCGGTGGCGGTGCGCAGGTTCTGGAAGAGGCTCTGGGACGGGAACCCGGCCGGGAGGACCGCCACGAAGACGGGCTTGTCCGCGTCCTTGATCTTCTTGGCCAGGGCGTCCGCGTCCGCCTTGGGGAGCTGCGCGGCGGCCGCGGGATCGACGTACACGGGGCTTTCGCGCAGGGCGGCGGCCACCGTGTCCACGTCGGTGGCCGCCTGGGCGCGGGAGATGCCGGTCGCGAGGACCGCCAGGGCGGTGAGAACCAGCGCGACGAGCAGTCCCGGGAGTCCCCGCCATCCCGGGAGACCTCGGGTGCGAGCGGGCTTCATGTCTTCGAAGCTACCCGAAATACCCCGAATTGGGCATCGCTGCGGGATTCGGAACGAGGAGCGGACCCGATGGACCGAGGGCGGCCCCGGACGGGGCGCGGGCGCGGTGGACAGGCGGCGGCCCCGGGCGACGTCCGGGCCCGGACGTCGCCCGGTCCCGGACCAGGGGCGGGCCCGGGCGGACAGGGAGCGGGGGCGTCGGGCACTCCGTCCCCCGCCGCCCCCGCCGTTCTCGCGCCCGGGTGTCAGCCGGCCGCCTCGTACGCCTCCTTCAGCTTCGCCACCGCACTCGCGTAGTGGCCCGTCAGCAGGAGGTGGTCGGCGTCCGCGAAGGGCTTGGCGGTCGCGGACGTGATCGTCGTGCCGATCCTCTGCTGGACGAGGAGGCGGGCCTTGGTCACGGCCGCGCGGCCCGCCGAGCCCGATCCGGCCCGGTCCGCCGCGGCGGCGGCGAGGGCGAGGGCCCGCAGGGTCGCCGTGCCGCCGGCCGGGACCTTCGTGAGCGTGGTGAGACCCCAGCCGTAGGGGAACTGCGGGTCGTAGGCCGTGTCACCGACGTTGATCGGCAGCTGGGACTCGGACTTCGGCCAGGTCACGGGCAGCCGGCCGGTGAAGGCCCGCTTCCCGTACAGCACGTCGGCGACGCCGTCGCCCTCGGTGCCCGGCAGCCAGGACGCGACGAGCGAGTCCACGGCGCCGAGGCGGTCGCCGATGAGCTGCGGCCGTCCGGAGACGATCAGCACGGCGCACTTCATGGCCGCGCACACCTTGTCCACGGCTGCCTTGTCGGCGGCGGTCAGCTCCAGGTCGTTGCCGTTGCCGACGTCGCCGACGCCCTCGGCGTACGGGGTCTCGCCGACGACGACCACACCGACGTCGTACCCGCTCGTCGGTGCCGAGGCGTCCTTGGAGTAGGTGACGTCACCGCCGGCGTTGCGCATGCCCTGGAGGATCGTCGTGCCCTTGGTGATGTTTCCGGACGATCCCTGCCAGGTGATGGTCCAGCCGCCGGTCTGATTGCCGATGTCGTCGGCGTTCGATCCGGCGACGTAGACCTTTTGGGACTTCTTCAGGGGCAGGACGCCGCCGGAGTTCTTCAGCAGGACCTGGGACTCGGCGGCGGCTTCGCGGGCCACCGCGCGGTGTGCGGGCGAGCCGATGCGCGAGGCACCGCTGGTGTCCGCGTAGGGCTTCTCGAAGAGGCCGAGCTCGAACTTCTGGGTGAGGATGCGCGACACGGCGTCGTCGATCCGCCGCTCGGTGACGCGGCCCGCCTTCACCTCGTCCATGAGCGTCGTACGGAAGTCCTTGTACGAGTACGGCACCATCATCATGTCCACGCCCGCGTTGACCGAGGTGCGCACATGCGAGGCGTAGTCGCCGGGGAGCTGGTCGATGGCGTTCCAGTCGCTGATGACGAAGCCGTCGAAGCCCATCCGGCCCTTGAGCACGCCGTTGATCATGTCGGCGCGGGCGTGCATCTTCACCGGGCCCTGGCCGTCACCGATGACGTCGAGCGAGGAGTACGAGGGCATGACGGAGCCGACGCCCCGGTCGACCGCGGTCCGGAACGGCGCCAGGTGAACGGCCTCCAGCTCCTGCCGGGTGACCTTGGTGACGCCCTGGTCGACGGTGTAGGAGCCCGTCGTGGACGTGCCGTACCCGGTGCCGCCGTCGCCGACGAAGTGCTTGGCGGTCGCGAGGACCTTGTCGTCGTCCTTCAGGTCGCTGCCGTCGCGGGCACCCTGGAGGCCCTGGACGACCGTCTCCATGGACTTCACGAGCGCCGGGTCCTCGCCGAAGGACTCGTAGGAGCGGCCCCAGCGTTCGTCGCGGGTCACGCACAGGCAGGGGGCGAAGTCCCAGGGGACGCCGGTGGCGCGGACCTCGGAGGCCGTGACCGCGCCGGTCCGTTCGGCCAGTTCGGGGTCACGGGTCGCGCCGATGCCGATGTTGTGCGGCATGACCGTCGCGCCGGCGAGGTTGTTGTGGCCGTGCACCGCGTCCACGCCGTAGATCAGCGGGATCTGGAACCGTGTGGCCTGCGCCCGGAGCTGGTAGCCGTCGATCATCGACGCCCAGGCCTCGGCGGTGTTGGGGGTCGGCGTGGAGCCGCCGCCGGAGAGCAGGGACCCGAGGTCGTAGGAGGCGATGTCGCCGCCCGTGCCGATCGCGCCGCGCTCGGCCTGGGTCATCTGGCCGGCCTTCTCCTCCAGGGACATCCGGGAGACGAGGTCGGCGACCCGCTTCCGCACCGGCAGCTTCGGGTCGAGGTAGGGCAGGCCGTGCGCGTCGACGACCACCTGCGGGCTCTCGGCGGGGGCCTTGGCGCCGGTGACCGTGAGCTTGAGGGGGATCGTCTCGGCGGGTTCGGCGGACCTGTCCTTCAGCGTCCGTACGTGGATCGTCCGGGAGGTGCCCGAGACGGTCCCCGCCGGGAAGGTGATCGTCCCCCTGACCGGGGTGTAGTCCTTGTCCGGATCGGCGGTTCCGCCCGCGCTCTCGTAGGCGACGGTCACCGGTTCGTCGATCGGGGCGGAGCCGGTGGTGGCGACCGAGACGCGCACGTCGGCTGTGCCGCCCTCCTTCACCGGGTGGACCGCGGCGTCGGTGGTCACGGAGGCGCGCAGCGACTGGTCCGCCTTGCCGTACAGCTCGACGCCGTCCATGGCGAAGTCGCCCTTGACGCCGACCGGCAGGGTGACCGCGTACCCCCACATCTGGGTGAGGCCGAGCACCTGGTCGATGCCGCCGACGGGCTGGTAGTCCGTGCGATAGGTGAAGTCGGTGAAGGGGATCTCGATCTGCTTCCAGCCGGTGAAGTCGTCCGCGAAGGACGTCGTCCACAGCTCGGAGGCCTCGCCGTGGGCGCCGCCGTCCTTGATCTCGAAGCTGATCTTCTTGCCGCTGCCGCGGCCCTCCCACCAGAAGCGGATGCCCTTGTGGGCCGACCAGTCGTGGGCGGGCAGGGCGGCGGCGAAGTCGTGGGTGAAGCCGCCGTAGCCGCTGATGTCGTAGGAGCCGGTGAGGACCTTGTCGCCCTCGGGCGCGTCGGTGCGGGCGGTCAGAGCGAGCCGGGGCGGGTCGTCGGAGTCGCTCCCCCAGGTGAAGATGCCGTCGGCGGGCTGGCCGGCGAAGGGCACCTCGCCCTCGAAGCGGTCGACGGGGACGGGGGCCGGTTCCTCGGCTCCTGCCGCGGCACTCGCGGAGGCCAGCGGCAGCAGTCCGGTGAGCAGGGCGGCGGACACGAGCAGGGCGGTTCTTCGCATGGACCTTCCCTCGAGTCTCTCCGTGCGGTGACTGAACTCGTACACTCCTCTTACGACTTAGATCACGGCGTGAGTTAACTGGTGTCCCAGGCAGCCGTCAAGACTTCACGTCAGAACCGGTACACACGCAACTCACGGCCGGATCAGGGGAGTTGTTCCTTCGGAAACTGAACGCGCACCCCCTTGACGCGCACCCGAAGCCGTCATTTACTCACGGCTCGCACGCCCCGTCCCCCACCCCCACACAGAAGGGCGGCGCGCCATGAGGAGATCCATCCGGGCGGCCCGGCTACTCGTCGCCGGGCTGCTGACGACCGCCGGGCTGACCGCCGTCGGCACCGTGCCCGCGCAGGCCGCGGGCGAACAGGTGACCGCCTGGCTGACCACGACCGACGACGCCGGCGGGCGGCACGTGGTACGCGGGCTCCAGGCCCAGACGCCGTTCGCCTTCCAGTCCGGCAGCGGCGGAAGCGGCGAGAACATCACCGTCGACGAGAACACCCGGTACCAGACCTTCACCGGCGGCGGCGCGTCCTTCACGGACACCGCCGCCTGGCTGATGAACAGCAGCGGAGCGCTGTCGCAGAGCACGCGGGACGCCACGATGCGAAAGCTGTTCTCGCCGACGGACGGCATCGGGCTGTCCTTCCTGCGCAACCCCATGGGTGCCTCCGACCTCGCGCGGTACGGCTACACCTACGACGACGTACCCGCCGGGCAGACGGACCCCTCGCTGTCGAAGTTCTCGATCGCCCACGACCTCGCGGACGTGGTGCCCCTGACCAAGCAGGCGCTCCAGCTCAACCCGTCGCTGACCGTGATGGCCTCGCCGTGGACGGCACCCGCCTGGATGAAGGACAGCGGCCAGCTCAACGGCGGCTGGCTGAAGGCGGAGGACTACGGCGCCTACGCCTCGTACTTCGTGAAGTACCTCCAGGCCTACCGCGACCAGGGCGTGCCCGTCGCGTACGTCACCGCGCAGAACGAGCCGACGTGCTGCTCGGGCTACCCCTCGATGAGCTGGAACGCCTCGGGGCTCGCCTACTTCACCAAGAGCGAGCTGCTGCCCAAGCTCCAGGAGGCGGGGCTGTCCACGAAGGTCCTCGCGCACGACTGGAACTGGGACGTGTACGACGCGTACGCCGCGCAGACCGTGGACGACGCGGCGGTCCGCTCGCACCCGAACTTCGGCGGCATCGCCTGGCACGGGTACGGCGGCGACGTGGGCAAGCAGACGAGCGTGCACAACCAGTACCCGGGCCTCGACGCCTTCGGCACCGAGCACTCCGGTGGCACCTGGATCGCCGACCAGCAGCGCGAGGACATGCTCAACATCGTCGACTACACCCGGAACTGGGCGAAGTCGGTGACCAAGTGGTCGCTGGCCGTGGACCAGAACCGGGGGCCGCACAACGGCGGCTGCGGCACCTGCTCCGGGCTGATCACCGTGCACAACGGGGACGGGGCGAGCGGGACCGTCGACTACACGATCGAGTACTACACGATGGGGCACCTGACGAAGTTCGTGCGGCCCGGAGCGCAGCGGATCGCCTCCACGGCGTCGTCCGCGGTGCCCAACGTGGCCTGGCGCAATCCCGACGGGTCGAAGGCGCTGATCGCGTACAACGAGGCGTCGTCCGCGAAGACGGTGACCGTCAACTGGGGCGGCCAGCACGCCACCTACTCGCTGCCGGGCCGGACGTCGGCGACCTTCACCTGGTCGGGCAAGCAGTCGGGCGGCGGGAACCGGTCGGGGGCCTTCGCCGGACTCGCCGGCAAGTGCCTGGACGTGGCGGGCGGTTCGTCCGCGAACGGCACGGCGGTGCAGCTCTACGACTGCAACGGGTCCTCGGCACAGAACTGGACCGTGCAGACGGACGGCTCCGTCCGGGCGCTCGGCAAGTGCCTCGACGTGACGGGCGGCTCCACCGCCGACGGGGCCAAGGTGCAGCTGTACGACTGCAACGGCACGGGGGCACAGCAGTGGTCGTACAACGCGTCCACGGGTGACGTGGTGAACGCGGCGGCGAACAAGTGCCTCGACGTGACCGACAACTCGTCCGCGAACGGGGCGCGGGCGCAGATCTGGTCCTGCACGGGAGCGGCCAACCAGAAGTGGCGGCTCCAGTAGGACCGTGCGGGCGCCGGCGCGACGACGTCCGGTCGCCGTGTGCGCCGCGCCCGCCGTCCGGCAGGCCGGAGGGGCCCTCCCCGGCCCCTCCGGCCTTCGGTACGCCTACGCCGCCGGCTCCACCCCGGCCCGCAGCAGGCCGTACGTGTACGCGTCCTCCAGGGCCTGCCACGACGCCGCGATGACGTTCTCGGCGACGCCCACCGTGGACCACTCGCCGGTGCCGTCGGAGGTGGAGATGAGCACGCGGGTCGTGGAGGACGTGCCGTGCTTGCCCTCCAGGATGCGGACCTTGTAGTCGACGAGCTCCAGCTTGGCGAGCTGGGGGTAGATCTTCTCCAGGGCGACGCGCAGCGAACGGTCCAGCGCGTTGACCGGGCCGTTGCCCTCGGCGGTGGCGACGATGCGCTCGCCCTTGGCGAAGAGCTTGACCGTGGCCTCGTTGGCGTGGGACCCGTCCGGGCGGTCCTCGACGATGGCGCGCCAGGACTCGACCTCGAAGTACTTGAGCGGCCTGCCCTCGGCCTCCGCGCGCAGCAGCAGTTCGAAGCTCGCGTCCGCGGCCTCGTAGGTGTAGCCCTGGAGCTCGCGCTCCTTGACCCGTTCGACGACACGGCCGACCAGCTCGCGGTCCCCGCCGAGGTCGATGCCGAGCTCCTTGCCCTTGAGCTCGATGGAGGCACGGCCCGCCATGTCGGAGACCAGCATCCGCATGGTGTTGCCGACCTGCTCGGGGTCGATGTGCTGGTAGAGGTCCGGATCGACCTTGATGGCGGACGCGTGCAGGCCCGCCTTGTGCGCGAAGGCGGACACGCCCACGTAGGGCTGGTGCGTGGAGGGGGTGAGGTTGACGACCTCGGCGATCGCGTGGGAGATGCGGGTCATCTCGCGCAGGGCTCCCTCGGGGAGCACCTTCTTGCCGTACTTGAGCTCCAGGGCGGCCACGACGGGGAACAGGTTGGAGTTGCCGACGCGCTCGCCGTAGCCGTTGGCCGTGCACTGGACGTGCGTGGCGCCCGCGTCGACGGCGGCGAGGGTGTTGGCGACCGCGCAGCCCGTGTCGTCCTGGGCGTGGATGCCGAGCCGGGCGCCGGTGTCCGCGAGGACGGTGGCCACGACGGCCTGGACCTGCGCCGGGAGCATGCCGCCGTTGGTGTCGCACAGGACGACGACGTCGGCGCCGGCCTCGGACGCCGCGCGGACGACGGCCTTCGCGTAGGCGGGGTTGGCGCGGTAGCCGTCGAAGAAGTGCTCGCAGTCGACGAAGACGCGGCGGCCCTGCGAGCGCAGGTGGGAGACGGTGTCGCGCACCATCTCCAGGTTCTCGTCGAGGGTGGTGCGCAGGGCGAGCTCGACATGGCGGTCATGGGATTTGGCGACGAGGGTGATCACCTGGGCGCCCGAGTCCAGGAGCGCCTTGACCTGCGGATCCTCCGAAGCCTTCGCGCCGGCCCGGCGGGTGGCGCCGAACGCCACGAGCGCGGCGTGCTTGAAGTCGATCTCCTGCTGGGCGCGGGCGAAGAACTCGGTGTCGCGCGGATTGGCGCCGGGCCAGCCGCCCTCGATGAAGCCCACCCCGAAGTCGTCCAGGTGCCGTGCGATGGCCAGCTTGTCCGCCACGGTGAGGTTGATGCCCTCACGCTGCGCGCCGTCGCGCAGGGTCGTGTCGAAGACGTGGAAGGAATCGTCGAGTTCGCTGGTTTCCGTCATGGTCTCTGGCTCCTGATGTTGGATCTCGGTCTACCGGAATGACCGGCTCCACCGTCCCCCCATGGTCCCTCGCGCTCCCTTCCCGGCTTGAGGTGGGCCAGGAAAACGAAAAACCTCTCGCGGGTGCGAGAGGTCTGCGCGCGGGTCGAGGACGACGGTGTCCGCCCGTACGTGGTGGTACGAGGCGGTCACTGCGGACCGGCGCGCCTGCTGCCAATAATCATGGCGAACGAGAGCACGGGGGCAGTCTGGCACATACCGCCCGTGTGCTCACCGGGCGTCTCAGGATGCGAACAGCGGGCTACGCGACGGTGGACACCACGCAGCTCGGCGCGGCCGGCGCACGAACCCGTCGACGCTCGCCGGCCCGCCTTTGGCGGCGCGCCGGAGCCCTGAGGCCCTGATCAGGTGTCCGCGTGCCCCGCCCGCCCCAGCGACTCGTCCAGGAACTCCCTGACATGGCCGAGAACGTGCGCCCGGTCCGTGCCGCGCAGGCCGATCGCGACATGGATGGAGAAGCCGTCGAGGAGGGAGCGCAGCCGGGCGGCGAAGCGGTCCGGGTCGACGGCGCGGAACTCGCCGCGCGAGATGCCCTCGGCGAGGAGCGCGACCAGGTCCCGGTGCCAGGCGCCCTCGATGGCGACCTGCCGCTCCCGGGCGTCCTCGTCGGCGTTCTGCGAGCGGTTCCAGACCTCCAGCCAGAGCGTCCAGTGCGGGTCGCGGTGGCCGTCGGGGACGTACAGGTCGACGAACGCGTCCAGCCGCTCGCGGGCGGGCGCGTCCCGGGTGAGCAGCCTGGCGCGCTCGGCGCCGAGGCGGCCCTCGCTCCACTCCAGGGTCCGCAGCAGGAGTTCGTCCTTGGAGTGGAAGTAGTAGAGGAGATGGCCGCTGCTCATGCCCACCTCGCGGCCGAGCGCCGCCATGGTCAGCTTCTCCAGACCGCGCTCGGCAATCATGTCCATGGCCACGGCCAGCACATCCTCCCGCGGCGGAGCGTTCTTCCTCCGCGGTGTGCGGCTGTCGGCCACGACTGACTCCTGGGTCTCAGATCCTCGGCTGCTGCTGGGTGATGCAGTGGATGCCACCGCCCCCGGCAAAGATCGTACGTGCGTCCACCAGCGTCACCGTCCGCTCCGGGAACAGCCTGCGGAAGATCCCGGCCGCGATCTCGTCACGCGGGTCGTCGAAGCCGCACAGCACGACACCGCCGTTGCACAGGTAGTGGTTGATGTACGAGTAGTCCGCCCAGTGGCCGTCGGCCTCCAGGACCGTCGGGGCCGGCACCTCCACGACCTCCAGACGGCGGCCCCGCGCGTCGGTCTGCGCGCCCAGCAGCCCGACGACCTCCTTGCTGACCTCGTGGTCCGGGTGGGCCGGGTCCTGCTGGGAGTGGACGACGACCACGCCCGGGCGCGCGAAGGCGGCGACGATGTCGACGTGGCCCAGCGTGCCGAAGCCGTAGGGCGGGTAGTCGCCGGTCAGTCCGCGGGGCAGCCAGATCGCCTTGCGGGTGCCGAGGTGGGCGTGGATCTCCGCCTCGACCTGCTCACGCGTCCAGTGGGGGTTGCGCTCGGGGCCGAGCTGCACGGTCTCGGTCAGGAGCACCGTCCCCTCGCCGTCGACGTGGATCGCGCCGCCCTCGTTGACCAGCTTCGAGGCGTACGTACGGGCCCCGGCGAGGTCGGCGACGTGCGCGCCGATCTTCGCGTCGTGCTCCCAGCGCGCCCAGTCCTGGGCGCCCCAGCCGTTGAACGTCCAGTCCACGGCCGCGAGCGCGCCCTTGCCGTCGGTGAGGAAGGTGGGGCCGATGTCCCGCATCCACGCGTCGTCGAGTTCGCGCTCGACGGTGTCGACGTCCGGGCCGAGCAGGGCCCGCGCCTCGGCGGACTGCCCGGGGCCGCACACGACGGTGACCGGTTCGAAGCGGCGGACCGTGCGGGCCACCGCCGCCCAGGCCTCCCGGGCCCGGGCGAGGTCGTCGGGGTCGTCGAAGGTGGGGTTGGCGCCCGGCCACGCCATCCAGGTCCGCTCGTGCGGGGTCCATTCGGCGGGCATGCGGAAGCCGTCGGAGGCGGGGGTGTTCATGGCGAAGGTCCTCAAGGCCGTGGCGTTTACAGGAAGTAGAGGCGGTTCAGGGACACCGAGTCGGCGGGCTCCGAGCGCAGCGGCTCACCGTCGAGGGTGACCAGTCCGGTGCGCTGGTCCACGTCGACGGCTCCGGTACGGGAGTTGAGCCGCAGGTCGGCGGGGCCGATGCCGCGGGTGCCGCGGACGGCGACGCGCCGCCTGCGGGTGGGCATCCGGTCGTTGCCCTGGTCGAGCGCGGCCTGCGCGACGAAGGCCACCGAGATCTCGGCGGGCGTGGCGCCGTGTGCCCCGAACTGCGGCCCCAGGACGAGGGGTTCGCAGGTGTCGGTGGCGGCGTTGGGGTCGCCGACGACGCCGTACGCGGGGAACCCTGCTTTCAGGACGAGTTGGGGCTTGGCGCCGAAGTACTCGGGCCGCCACAGCACGATGTCGGCGAGCTTGCCGCTCTCGATGGAGCCGACCTCGTGCGCGAGGCCGTGCGCGATGGCCGGGTTGATGGTCAGCTTGGCCATGTAGCGCAGGACGCGCGCGTTGTCGTCGCTCTCGGGGGCGCCGAGTTCGGCCTTCATCTTCCCGGCCATCGCGAAGGTCCGGCGCACGGTCTCGCCCGCACGGCCCATGCCCTGCGCGTCCGACGAGGTGATCCCGATCGCGCCCAGGTCGTGCAGCACGTCCTCGGCACCCATCGTGCCGGCACGGATGCGGTCACGGGCCATGGCCGCGTCGCCCGGCAGATCCGTCTTCAGGTCGTGGACGGAGACGATCATCCCGTAGTGCTCGGCGACCGCGTCCCGGCCGAACGGCAGCGTCGGATTGGTCGAGGAACCGATGACGTTCGCGACACCCGCCATCTTCAGCACATTGGGCACATGACCGCCACCACAGCCCTCGATGTGGAACGCGTGGATCGTGCGGCCCTCCAGCACCCGCAGGGTGTCCTCCACGGACAGACACTCGTTCAGACCGTCGCTGTGCAGAGCGACCTGCACGTCGTGCTCCTCGGCCACCCGCAACGCCGTGTCCAGGGCACGGCTATGGGCGCCCATGTCCTCATGCACCTTGAAACCGGACGCACCACCCTCGGCCAGCGCCTCCACCAGCGGCGCATCGTGGGAGGACGAACCACGGCCCAAAAAGCCGATGTTGACGGGCCAGGCGTCGAAGGCGCTGAAAGCATGCCGCAGCGCCCAGGGCGAGTTGACACCCACACCCCACACCGGGCCGAACTCCTGGCCGATGACCGTGGTCACCCCGGAGGCCAGCGAGGCCTCCATGATCCGCGGCGACAGCAGATGGACATGCGTGTCCACGGCCCCGGCGGTCGCGATCAGACCCTCGCCCGACACGATGGACGTGCCGGTGCCCACCACGACGTCGACACCGTCCAGGGTGTCCGGGTTGCCCGCCCGGCCGATCGAGCAGATCCGGCCCTCCCGGATCCCGATGGAGACCTTGCGGATGCCCTGCACCGCGTCGATCACCACCACATTGCTGATCACGACATCACACGTCTCACGGACGGCGGCGGCCTTCAGATGCAGTCCGTCACGCGCGGTCTTGCCGAAACCGGCGAGGAACTCGTCGCCGTACAACTGCGCGTCGGACTCCACGCGCACCGTCAGCCCACTGTCACCGAGACGGATCCGGTCACCGGCACGCGGCCCGTGGGTGGCGGCGTATTCGTACGGGGTGAGGCGGCGGGCCTCGGCGGGGTGGCCTCCGGGGCGGCTCATCGCTCGACCTCCTGGTCACGGGTTTCCGGTACGCCGAGGTAGCCGCAGGCGGCGGCCCGGCGCAGGGCCTCTTCTCTGGCTCCGGGGGCGTCCAGCGGCCCGTCGACGAGCCCGGCGAAACCGATCGCGACGCGCGCGCCGCCGATAGGCAGCAGCCCGACCTCGGCGCTCTCCCCCGGGCCGAAGCGGACGGAGGAGCCGGCGGGCACGGCGAGCCGCATGCCGTAGGCCGCGGGGCGGTCGAAGTCGAGCCGCGGGTTGGCCTCGAAGAAGTGGAAGTGGGAGGTGACGGAGACGGGGACGGCGGCCGTGTTGGTCACGGTCAGACGGACGGCCGCCTCCGGCTCTGCGTGCTCCGGCCCCGGCAGCAGGGCGCCGGGTGCCTGGTCGCCGAGGCCGCCGCCGATGGGGTCGCTGACCACCGCGAGTCGCGAACCGTCGTCGAAGACGGCCTCGACGTGCACCTCGGTGACGACGTCGGCGACACCGGGCAGCACGTCGTCGGGGCCGAGCACGGACCGGGCCGCCTCGACGGCCTCGGCGAGCCTGCGTCCGTCGCGGGCCGCCTCGCACACGGTGTCGGCGATCAGCGCGGTCGCCTCCGGGACGTTGAGCCGCAGGCCTCTGGCGCGGCGGGCGCGGGCCAGCTCCGCGGCTCCGAAGAGCAGCAGCCGGTCACGTTCCGTGGGGGTCAGTCTCACGACGCGGCACCTCCTTGCTTCCCACTGATTAGAGCATCACTCTAAACGCCGGATTCATGAAACGGAAACATTGACGGACGACGTTCGTACGGTCCACATTGAACGTCGCTCAAACTTCAGGCGGCCGTCGAAGGAGACCAGCCATGCCGATAGAACAGCGCGGAGTCGACACCATCCCCGATGAGGAACGCACCAGCGGTCCCCGCGATCTGGTGTCGATCCTGCTCGGCTCCAACCTCTGCCTCGGCGTGATCATCTTCGGCTGGCTGCCCCCGTCCTTCGGGCTCGGCTGGTGGGCCTCGGTGAGCTCGATCGTGGCGGGCACGGTGGTCGGCACCGCGCTCACGGCCCCGCTGGCCCTGGTCTCGCTGCGCACGGCGACGAACCTGTCGACGTCCTCCGGCGCCCAGTTCGGCGTCCGCGGGCGCCTGGTCGGCTCCGTCGTCGGCCTGCTCCTCGCCCTCGGCTACACCGCCCTGACCGTGTGGATCGGCGGCGACGTGATGGTCAGCGTGCTCGGCCGCCTCTTCGGACTGCCGGACGACGGACTCTCGTACGCCGTCGTCTACGCGCTGCTCGCCGCCGCCACCGTCGCCGGCGCCGTGTACGGCTACCGGGTGCTCCTCGCCATGTCGCGCGTGCTGGCCCTCGCGATGACGGCCCTGCTGGTCCTCGGCGTGATCGCGTACGCGCCGCACTTCACCACGGCCGCGCTCCCCGAGGCCGGCGGCTATCTGCTCGGCTCCTTCTGGCCGACCTGGCTGCTCGCCGCCGTGGCGGCCGGCCTGTCCGGCCCGATCGCCTTCATCACGCTCCTCGGCGACTACACGCGCTACATCTCCCCGGCCCGCCACTCCTCGCGCACCGTCCTGCACGCCACCTGGCTCGGACTGATCGCCGGACTCCTCGTCCCCCAGCTGTTCGGCACCTTCACGGCGTACGCGGCGCGGGCGGCCCTCGACTACGCGGGCCCCCTCGTCACCGCCTCCCCCACCTGGTACCTGGTCCCGCTCCTGCTGGCGGCCTCCGCCGGCTCGGTCGGCAACGCGGGCCTGATGCTCTACTCGATGGGCCTCGACCTGGACGCGATCCTGCCCCGTGCCTCGCGGGCCCGCGCCACCTGCACGGTCGCCGTCGTCGCCACCGCCTGTGTCTTCGTGGGCCACTACGCCTGGGACGCGCAGTCCGCGATGACGTCCTTCGTCCTCCTGCTGACCGCCATCGGCACCCCGTGGGCCGTCATCACCCTGATCGGCTTCGTCCGCTGCCGGGGCGTCTACGACCCGGACGCCCTCCAGGTCTTCAACCGCCGCTCGCGGGGCGGGATCTACTGGTTCCGGGGCGGCTGGAACATCCAGGCCACGGTGTCCTGGGCACTGGGCGCCTTCGTGGGCCTGCTGGCCGTGTCCCTCCCCTCGTACGAGGGGCCCCTGCTGTCGCTGACGGGCGGGGTGGACTGCAGCTTCCTGCTGTCGGGGGCGGTCGGCGGGGTGGCCTATCTGCTGCTCTCGCCCCGGCAGACGTCCGACCGTGTCCTCGCCGGGGACGAACTCGCCCACGCCGACGGCGGGGTCCGGGTCGGCGAACCGGGCCGGTGAACCGGAACGCCCGTGTCCGCCCCGGTTCAAAAACCGGGGCGGACACGGGCGTCGGGTCGCATCAGCCCAGCGGGTGCATCCAGCCGTGCTTGTCCTCGGTCACGCCCCGCTGGATGTCCAGCAGCGCGTTGCGCAGCTTCAGGGTGACCTCGCCGGGCTCACCGTCCGAGTGCTGCCATTCGGTGCCGGAGCGCTTGACCGTGCCGACGGGGGTGATGACCGCGGCGGTGCCGCACGCGAAGACCTCGGTCAGGGTGCCGTTCGCGGCGTCCTTCTGCCACTGCTCGATGGAGACGCGGCCCTCCTCGGAGCCGTAGCCGAGGTCACGGGCGACGGTGAGGAGGGAGTCACGGGTGACGCCCTCCAGGATGGAGCCGGTCAGCGACGGGGTCACGATCCTTTCGCCGTACACGAAGTACAGGTTCATGCCGCCGAGTTCCTCGACCCACTTGTGCTCCACCGCGTCGAGGTAGCAGACCTGGTCGCAGCCCTTGGCGGCGGCCTCGGCCTGGGCGAGGAGGGAGGCCGCGTAGTTGCCGCCCGTCTTGGCGTCGCCCATGCCGCCGGGGACGGCGCGGACACGGTCCTCCGAGAGCCAGATCGAGACCGGCTTCACGCCACCGGCGAAGTAGGCGCCGGCGGGCGAGGCGATCACCAGGAACAGGTACTCGTTCGCGGGCTTCACACCCAGCCCGACCTCGGTCGCGATCATGAACGGACGGAGGTAGAGGGACTCCTCGCCACCGTGCGCGGGCACCCAGTCGCTGTCCTGCTGGACGAGCACGTCACAGGCCTCGATGAACGTCTCGACGGGCAGCTCCGGCATGCCCAGGCGGCGGGCCGAGGCCTGGAAGCGCCGGGCGTTCTTGTCGGGGCGGAAGGTGGCCACGGAGCCGTCGGGCTGACGGTACGCCTTGAGGCCCTCGAAGATCTCCTGCGCGTAGTGCAGGGTCATGTTCGCGGGGTCGAGGGAGAGCGGGCCGTACGGAACGAGCTGTCCGTCGTGCCAGCCGCGGCCCTCGGTCCACTTGATCGTCACCATGTGGTCGGTGAAGTGGCGGCCGAAGCCGGGGTTGGCCAGGATCGCCTCGCGCTCCGCGGCGGAGAGCGGGCTGGCGGACGGCTTGAGCTCGATCGTGGGCTGCGTCATGAGTGGTTGTCCTTCACCGGTTGTGTGTGACGGGCCGCGCTCACGCCCGAACTGCCAGTGGCCAGTGTTAGGACGTCCGAGCATTCCCTCATTCCGCGGCTCCGCGTTCGATTATCGCGCGCGGGGCGCCGGGGACGAAAACTGCGTGAATGCGGCCCTTGGGCTTGCCCAGGGGTTGATGGTGGCACCCGGCGAGGGCATAGCAAAAGCCGCCGGGTGCGGATGCGACCCGGCGGCTCCTGTGTGAAGCGAGTGGCGGCGGGTCAGCCGGCTACCCGTACGGCGAGCGCGTCGCCGATTTCGTCGGTGCTCCGGGCCGGCTTGCCGACGCGCTCCGCGAGGTCGGCCGAGACGGCTTCCTCGATGCGGACGGCCTCCGTCTCGTAGCCGAGGTGGCGCAGCAGCAGGGCGACGGACAGGACCGTGGCGCTGGGGTCGGCCTTGCCCTGGCCCGCGATGTCGGGCGCCGAGCCGTGCACCGGCTCGAACATCGAGGGGAACTCGCCGCTCGGGTTGATGTTGCCGGAGGCGGCGACGCCGATGCCGCCGGAGACGGCCGCGGCGAGGTCGGTGATGATGTCGCCGAAGAGGTTGTCGGTGACGATGACGTCGAAGCGGGCCGGGTCGGTGACGAGGTAGATCGTCGCGGCGTCGACGTGGATGTAGTCCGTGGTGACCTCGGGGAACTCCGCGGCCACCCGGTTGAAGATGTTGGTCCACAGGTGTCCCGCGAAGGTCAGCACGTTGTTCTTGTGGACCAGCGTGAGCTTCTTGCGCGGGCGGGCCTGGGCGCGGGCGAAGGCGTCGCGGACGACGCGCTCGACGCCGAAGGCCGTGTTCACGGAGACCTCGGTGGCGACCTCGTGCTCGGTGCCCTTGCGGATGGTGCCGCCGTTGCCGGTGTACGGGCCCTCGGTGCCCTCGCGGACCACGACGAAGTCGATCTCGGGCTGGCCGGCGAGCGGGGTCTCGACACCCGGGAGGAGCTTCGAGGGACGCAGGTTGACGTGGTGGTCGAAGGCGAAGCGGAGCTTCAGCAGGAAGCCGCGCTCCAGGACGCCGGACGGGACCGACGGGTCGCCGATCGCGCCGAGCAGGATCGCGTCGTGCTGCTTGAGGGCGTCGAGGTCCGCGTCGGTGAGGGTCTCACCGGTGGCGTGGTACCGCTTGGCACCGAAGTCGAACTCCTTGGTCTCCAGCTTCACATCCTGCGGGAGGACGGCGGAGAGGACCTTCAGACCCTGGGCCACGACTTCCTGGCCGATGCCGTCACCGGGGATCACTGCGAGATTGATGCTGCGAGACATGACGGCACCGTACTCCTTGTCCCATGGGATGACACGCCATGTCCGCCATCCGGACATCACGTTCGCCGCCACGGCCCCGCGGAACGCCGACCCGACGCCCACCGTTCACCCTTACGTCCCGCGGCCGTTGGGGCGTCCTGGGAAGTTTCCCGACATGGACACCCCTGACGTCGGCATCCCGGAACAGCTCGCGCGCCGTATGAGCATGGCCGAGCAGCACGAGTACCTGCGGACGAAGCTGACCCGCCGGCGCGCCCTGGTCACCGCGGGCGCGTTCGCGGGCGGCGGTCTGCTGGCCGGCTGCTCGCAGGGGGCGGGGGTGGCGACGCGCACGTCCGGCCCGTCCGTGCGCACGGCGACCGGGCAGGTGCACGGCTCCGTCGTCACGCCCTTCGGCCGTCACCTGGCCTTCGGCGCGGACCCGCGGACCCAGATGCGCGTCTCCTGGCAGGTGCCCCTCGCGGTCAGGAAGCCGTACGTGCGGGTGGGGCTGACGCCGTGGGAGCTGAGCCGGAAGATCGAGGCCGAAGTCAGGACCCTGCACACGCCCGGCCTGGCGGGCCGGCGGTTCGCGCTGGACCAGTACTACCTGCACGCGGCGCTCGACGGGCTGCGCCCCGGCACGACGTACTACTACGGCGTCGGCCACGAGGGGTTCGACCCGGCGGCACGCGAACGGCACGCGACGGTCGGCCGTTTCCGCACGGCGCCCGCCGCTGCCGAGAAGTTCGTGTTCACCGCCTTCGGCGACCAGGGGGTCACCCCCGAGGCGCTCGCCAACGACAAGCTGATCCTCGGCCGCCACCCTGCCTTCCACCTGCACGCGGGCGACATCTGCTACGCGGACTCGGTCGGGCTCGGCAAGGACTCCGACATCTACGACCCCAGCGCCTGGGACCTGTTCCTCAAGCAGACCGAGTCCGTGGCGAAGTCGGTGCCGTGGATGGTGACGACGGGCAACCATGACATGGAGGCGTGGTACTCGCCGAACGGGTACGGGGGCCAGTCGGCCCGCTGGTCGCTCCCGGACAACGGCTTCGACGCGCGCAGGGCGCCGGGCGTCTACTCCTTCACGTACGGCAATGTCGGGATCGTGGCGCTGGACGCGAACGACGTGTCGTACGAGATCCCCGCCAACAAGGGCTACTCGGGCGGGCGGCAGACGGCCTGGTTGGACAAGCGGCTCGGCGAGCTGCGGCGGACGGCCGACTTCGTGGTGGTCTTCTTCCACCACTGCGCGTACTCCACGGCGACGCACGCCTCCGACGGCGGGGTGCGGGACACCTGGGGGCCGCTGTTCGCCAAGCACCAGGTGGACCTGGTGATCAACGGCCACAACCACGTGTACGAGCGGACCGACGCCATCAAGGGCGGAAAGGTCGGCAGGCGCGTCCCGGTCGGCGCGTCGACGGACCCGACACGGGACGGGATCGTCTACGTCACGGCGGGCGGCGCGGGCAAGAGCCTGTACCGGTTCCCCACCGGGGTGAAGGACAGCCACGAGGGGAAGGTCAGAAACCGCGAGTCCGTCGAGACCTTCCACTGGACCGGCTCCCGGCAGCAGAAGGCCGAGACCGTGGAGTGGTCACGGGTGCGGTACACCGGCTTCTCCTTCCTCTCGGTGGAGGCGGAGGCGGGCACCGCTCCCCGGCTCAAGGTGTCGGCGCTCGCGCAGAGCGGCGAGCGCATCGACCACTTCGAGGTGCGGCGCGGCGCGTGAGCCCCGCGCCGCACCCCGTGCGGGTGCGGCTCCCGGTGTGCGGCCCGGCCGTCGGCCGGGGCGTGCGGTCGGCTCAGTGGCCCGTCTCGCCGCCGTTGTCCCGGCGGTCGAGGGCGCGCTGGAGGGCCGCTGCCGCGTTCTTGCGGTCGGAATCGCTCGTACGGGAGATGTGGCGGACTCGGCGGACGGTCGTCTCGGCCATGATGAATCGACTCCTTTGCCTCCGGACGCGCTGGTCCGGAAGTGCGGTGAGGGATTTACGAGACGCCGGATGGGGCGGGGAGCGGTGCCGCAGGGGTTACCTGCCAGGGGCTCCGGCTCACGACCGCCATTCGCTGGGTCGAGCGAGACGTTCGGCTCCTACAAAACTAGGCGAGGAGCGGGCATCTGTCTCCACAGTTAGTCGGACTTCCTACTATCTGAGACGGCGGTTCGGGTCACACCGTTCTGACCTGCACTGATCCCACCGGCCACATCACTCACGGATGGGTGCGGCCGCGGGGTGGCCGCCGCGTCGGGTCCGCCCTCAGAGCACGTCGCCGTCGCGCCAGTCGAAGACCAGCTCGTGGGCGGGGTCGAGCGGGCCGGCCGACGAGGGGCGGACGAAGGTGGCACCCTCCTCCTCCGGCAGGCGCACCACGCCGTCCGGGCCGAGCACGCTGATCCGGCCCGGCCAGACCTGCCAGCCGCGGGCCGTGTAGAGCGCGGCACCCTCCTCGCTCGCGGAGAGTGCCCCCAGTGCGTACGCGCCGTCGACGATGCGCTCCAGTTCGGCCATCACCCGCCCGCCCAGGCCCGTGCGCCGCACGTCGGCGCGCACACCGACCGCCTCCACGTATCCGGTGCGCAGCGAACGGCCGCGATGCAGGACGCGGCGCTGGACCACCGAACCGTGGGCGGCCAGGCCCCGCGCGTCGTGCACGAGGACATGGAGGCCGCCGAGTCCGTGGTCCCAGTCGTGGTCGCCGAAGTCCCCGTCGAAGGCGGCGTCCAGGAGCTCACGGACGGCACGGAGGTCGCCCGGGGCGAGATCCGCGGTGTGGGCCGTGCGCAGTCGCGTGGTCATCGGGCCAGTATCGCCGGGGAGTCGACCACCTGTCGGTCTAACCTCTAAAAATACCTTGACCGGTTAGCCATGGGTGTGATGAGGTGATCTCACCACCAAGGGGAACTTCAGGGGTTAGGGGAACCGCCATGACCGCGCACCGGATCCACCACCGCACCACCACCGTCCGAGGCCTGGAGATCGCCTACCGGGAGGCGGGCCCCGCCGACGCCCCCGTCCTGCTCCTCCTGCACGGCTTCCCGACGAGCTCGCACATGTTCCGGGACCTGATGCCGCTCCTCGCCGACCGCTACCACCTCGTGGCCCCCGACCACATCGGCTTCGGCCGCTCGGCGACGCCCGCCGCCGACGAGTTCCGCTACACCTTCGACCGACTGGCCGAGATCACCGGCGAGTTCACCGAGCAGCTCGGGCTGAAGGAGTACGCGCTCTACATCCAGGACTACGGCGCCCCGATCGGTCTGCGCCTGGCGCTCGCGCACCCCGAGCGGGTGACCGCGATCATCACGCAGAACGGCAACGCGTACGAGGAGGGCCTGGGCGCCGACGCGTGGGCACCGGTGCTCGCGCTGATCGCGCGGCGCACGCCCGAGACGGAGGCGCCGGTCAGGGAGATCAGCAGCCCGGACGGCATCAAGTGGCAGTACCTGCACGGCGTCCCGGACCCGACGCTCGTCAGCCCCGACGCCTACGAGCACGACGCGGCCCGCATGGCCCGCCCGGGCCAGAGCGAGATCCAGCTCGACCTGATCTCCGACTACGGCTCCAACTTCGCCCTCTACCCCGCGTTCCACGAGTACTTCCGCGACAGCCAGGTCCCGCTGCTCGCCGTCTGGGGCGCGCACGACGAGATCTTCGTCCCGGCGGGCGCCCTGGCCTTCCGGCGCGACCTCCCGCAGGCCGAGATCCACCTGCTCCCCGCCGGCCACTTCGCCCTGGAAACGCACGCGGGCCAGGCAGCCGCCCTGATCGGCGACTTCCTGGCCCGGCATGTCCGCTAGCGGTCAGCCCATGTGCGGGTAGCCGTAGTCGGTCGGCGGCACCAGCGTCTCCTTGATGGCGCGGGTCAGCGTCCAGCGCATCAGGTTCTGCGGGGCACCGGCCTTGTCGTTGGTGCCGGAGGCGCGGCCGCCGCCGAAGGGCTGCTGGCCGACGACGGCGCCGGTCGACTTGTCGTTGATGTAGAAGTTGCCCGCCGCGTAGCGGAGCTTCTCCATCGTGTACGCGGCCGCCGCGCGGTCGCCGGAGATGACCGAGCCGGTGAGCGCGTAGTCGGACGCCGACTCCATCTGGGTCAGCATCTCGTCGTACTTGTCGTCCTCGTAGACGTACACGGCCAGGAAGGGGCCGAAGTACTCGGTCGTGAAGACCTCGTTCTCCGGGTCCGTGCACTCGACGACGGTCGGGCGGACGAAGTAGCCGACGGAGTCGTCGTAGCTGCCGCCCGCGACGATCGTGCAGGACGGGTCGGCCTTCGCGCGGTCGATGGCCGCCTTGTTCTTGGCGAAGGAGCGCTCGTCGATGACCGCGCCGATGAAGTTCGACAGGTCGGTGACGTCACCCATGGTCAGGTAGTCGACCTCGGCCGCGAACTCCTCCTTGAAACCGGAGTTCCAGATGGAGGCCGGGATGTAGGCGCGGGAGCTCGCCGAGCACTTCTGGCCCTGGTACTCGAAGGAACCGCGGGTCAGGGCGGTCTTGAGGACCGCGCGGTCGGCCGACGGGTGGGCGACCACGAAGTCCTTGCCGCCGGTCTCGCCGACCAGACGCGGGTAGGAGCGGTACTTCTCGATGTTGTTGCCGACCGTCTTCCACAGGTACTGGAAGGTCTTGGTCGAGCCGGTGAAGTGGATGCCCGCGAGGTCGCGGTGCTCCAGGGCGACCTTGGAGACCTCGATGCCGTCACCGGTGACGAGGTTGATGACGCCCTTGGGCAGGCCCGCCTCCTCCAGGAGCTGCATCAGCAGCACGGCGGCGTGGGTCTGCGTCGGGGACGGCTTCCAGACCACGACGTTGCCCATGAGCGCCGGAGCGGTGGGCAGGTTGCCCGCGATCGCCGTGAAGTTGAAGGGCGTGATCGCGTAGACGAAGCCCTCCAGCGGACGGTGGTCCATGCGGTTCCACACGCCCGGGGAGTTCGCCGGCGGCTGCTCGGCGAGGATCTGGCGGGCGTAGTGGACGTTGAAGCGCCAGAAGTCGACGAGCTCGCACGGGGTGTCGATCTCGGCCTGCTGGGCGGTCTTCGACTGGCCGAGCATGGTGGAGGCGGCCAGCGTCTCGCGCCAGGGACCGGCGAGCAGCTCGGCGGCGCGCAGGATGATCGCGGCGCGGTCGTCGAAGGACATCGCGCGCCAGGCCGGCGCGGCCGCGAGGGCGGCGTCGATGGCGTCCTGCGCGTCCTGCTGGGTGGCGTGCGCGCCGGTGCCGATGACGGCCTTGTGGTTGTGCGGCTGCACGACCTCGAAGCGCTCACCGCCGCCGAGCCGCTTCTCGCCGCCGATGGTCATCGACAGCTCGATCGGGTTCTCGGCCAGCTCCTTGAGCTTGGCCTCCAGGCGGGCGCGCTCGGGCGAGCCGGGGGCGTAGCCGTGCACCGGCTCGTTGACGGGGGTGGGGACCTGGGTCACAGCGTCCATGTGTTCCGTACTCCTTAGTGAGCGGGTGGTTCGGGCTCAGCCCTTGGTGAGGATCGAGCGGGCGAAGAAGAGCAGGTTGGCGGGCTTCTCCGCGAGGCGGCGCATGAAGTAGCCGTACCAGTCGGTGCCGTACGCGGTGTACACACGCATGCGGTGCCCCTCGGCGGCGAGCCGCAGGTGCTCGTCGCTGCGGATGCCGTACAGCATCTGGAACTCGTACTCGTCCAGTTTGCGCCCGGCCTTGCGCGCGAGCTCCTGCGCGATGGAGATGAGCCGCGGGTCGTGCGACCCGATCATCGGGTACCCCTCGCCCTCCATCAGGATCTTCAGGATGCGCACGTACGCCTTGTCGGTCTCCGCCTTCTGCTGGTAGGCGACCTCGGCGGGCTCCTTGTAGGCGCCCTTCACCAGGCGTACGCGGCTGCCGCTCTCGGCGAGGCGGCGGGCGTCGGCCTCGGTGCGGAAGAGGTAGGCCTGGATGACGCAGCCGGTCTGCGGGAAGTCCTTCCGCAGCTCCTCGTGGATGGCGAACATCGAGTCGAGGGTGGTGTGGTCCTCGGCGTCCAGCGTGACGGTGGTGCCGATGGCGGCGGCGGCCTCGACGACGGGGCGGACGTTGGCGAGGGCGAGCTCGTGGCCGCCCTCCAGCGCCTGGCCGAACATCGACAGCTTGATGGACATCTCGGCCTTGGTGCCGAGGTCGAGCTGCTTGAGGCGCTCGATCAGGTCCAGGTAGGCGTCACGGGCCGCGGTGGCCTGCTCGGGGGTCGTGATGTCCTCGCCGACGACGTCCATCGTGACCTCGAGGCCCTTGCCCGTGAGGTCCTGGATGATGGGGACGACCTGGTCGACGGTCTCGCCGGGTATGAAGCGGTCGACGACCGGCTTGGTCACCGGGGCCGCCGAGATCAGACGGCGCATCTTGTCGCTGCGCGAGGCGGCGAGAATCACGGGACCCAGCACGGGGCACCTCCACAACAAAGCCAGCAGGAGGCCGAATCCCGACCATTCGGGTACGGCACGGAGAACCACCGTGAAACCTATGGATCGCTCCGATCCTCTGCCATCGACAGCTGTCACGCATCCGTGCCCTGGATCTCAGACAGATGTATGAAGGCCGCGCGAAAATGCGGGAGAATGCCCGGGTGACGGGTGAATACAGAGGGGACTACCAGGAGCTGGTCGACGAGATCTCGGCACTGCTCGGCGTGCCGGCGACGCTGGAGAACCGGGACTTCGAGCTCATCGCCTTCGGCGCCTACGACTCCGAGGGCGAGCTCGACCCGTCGGCCCTGGATCCCGTGCGCGCCCGCTCGATCCTCACGCGCCGCTCCACCGCGGCGGTCCGCACCTGGTTCGAGGGCTTCGGCATCACCCGCGCCACCGGTCCGGTCCGTATCCCGCCCACCCCGGAGGCGGGCGTGTACCGCGGAAGGATCTGTCTGCCCGTACGCCATCGGGGTGTCGTCCTCGGCTACGTCTGGCTCCTCGACGACGACCCCGGCCCCACCGCCGCCCAGCTCGCCGCCGCCATGCAGGTCGCCTCCCGGATCGGCGCCCTGCTCGCGGACGAGGCGCAGGCGGGCGCGGACCTCACCCGCGAACTGCGCGCGGTGCTCACCGCGGAGCGCGGCTGGCAGCGCGACATGGCCGTGGCCGAGCTGCGGTCGGCGCTCGGGCCGCGCGCCGACGTCCTGCACACCGTCGTCTGCGTGGCGCCATGGCCCTCGGCCGGCCCGGACGACGCCCCCTCCGCCCGCACGGTGCCGGGCGCGACCGCACTGTGCACGGTGCCGTGGCGTGGGGGTACCTCCGGCGCCCCCGAGGAAGCGGGGGACACCGGGCAGAGCCTGGCGCTGCTCGTGCGGCTGAGGTCGGCGGACGTCCTCTCCCCTGCGCTGACGGCGGCCTCACGGTTCGTGCGGGAAGCGGAGGGCGGGCGCGCGGAGAGCGGGCCGTCGGCGGGCGGCCCGGACGCGACGCGCGGGGAGGACGGACGGCTCCCGGGCGCCGCGGAGGGCGGACGGACCAGAACCGGCGCGCGTGGCGGACGAGGCCGGGCCGCGGCCGGGGTCGCCACGGCCCGCGTGGGTCTCGCGGAGCTCGGGGCCGCCTGGCAGGAGGCCTCCGCCGCCGCCCGTGCCGTCCTCGCCGAGCCGCGGCTCGGCCCGGTCGCCGAGTGGGCGTCCATCGGCCCCTTCAGACTGCTCACCTCCCTTCCCCCGGAGGTGGCCCACGACCCCGTGGTGAAGGGGCTGCTGGCGCCCGCCCACCGCGAACTGGCGCGCACGGCCGAGGTGTTCCTCGACTGCGCGGGCCAGGCCGGCCGTACCGCCGCCGAGCTGGGCGTCCACCGCCAGACGCTCTACTACCGCCTGTCCCGGGTCGAACAGCTCACCGGCCTGGACCTGGACGACGGCGAGGACCGACTGCTGCTGCACATGGCCCTGAAGGGGGCCCGGCTGTAGGGGCCGTGCGGGCCGGTGTGCCGTCAGGGGCCCGCCAGCAGGTCGCCGACGGCCGCGATGCCCTCGGTGATCGCCCGTTCGCCCACGTCCCCGAAGCCCAGGACCAGCCGGGGCGGCTCGCTCCCGCCGGCCGAGCGGCACGGGCTCATGCCGTAGAGGCCGACGCCGCGTTCCCGCGCCGCGGCCACGACGGCCTGCTCGTCGGCGTCCGGGGAGAGATGGGCGACCGCGTGGAAGCCGGCGGCGAGGCCCGTGAGGCGCACCGCGGGGGCGTGCTCGCCGAGCGCCGAGACGAGGGCCGCGCGCCGGGCCGCATAGACCGTCCGCATGCGGCGCAGATGACGGTCGTGGCGGCCGGACTCGATCAGCCGGGCGAGGGCCAGTTGGTCGAGGGTCGGGGAGCCGCGGTCGGTGAGGTGCTTGGCCCGGGTGAGCGGGTCGGTGAGCGAGGGCGGGCAGAGCAGCCATCCGATGCGCAGGGCCGGCGCGAGGGACTTGCTGACGGTGCCGACGGAGATCACCCGGTCCGCCGCGATCCCCTGGAGCGCGCCCACGGGCTCGCGGTCGTAGCGGAACTCCGCGTCGTAGTCGTCCTCGACGACGTATGCGTCCCGGCGTGCCGCCCAGTCGACGAGGGCGAGCCGGCGCCCGGGGGCGAGGACCACTCCGGTCGGCCACTGGTGGGCCGGGGTGACGATGACGGCCCGCGCTCCGGTCGCGTCGAGCGCGGCGACGTCGACGCCGTCCTCGTCGACCGGGACGGGCACCGCCGTCAGACCCGCGGCCTCGGCCGCGGCCGTCGCCGTGGCGGGCGCGCCCGGGTCCTCGTACGCCACGACGCGCACGCCGGTCCGGGCCAGGGCGCGCAGGGCGAGGCCCAGGCCCTGCGCGTAGCCGGAGCAGACCACGATCCGTTCGGGGTCGGCCGCGGCGGCCCGCACCCGGCGCAGATAGCCGGCCAGCACCTCGCGCAGGACGGAACTCCCGCGCGGATCCCCGTAGTCGAGGCCGGAGGTCGGCATGGCCCGGCCCGCCTCGCGCATCGCCCAGAGCCAGTCGGTGAGGGGGAAGCCGCCCAGGTCCGGTACGCCGTGGCGGAAGTCGGCGATGAGCCGCGGGGCCGCCGGGGGCGCGGAGACCGGCGCGGCGGGCACGTGGGCGACCGTCGCGACCCGGGTGGCCGAGCCGACCCGGGTCACCAGGTAGCCCTCCGCCTGGAGTTGGGCGTAGCAGTCCTGGACCAGACCTCTGGACAGGCCGAGCGTGCGGGCCAGTTCGCGGGAGGACGGCAGGCGCTCACCGGGGCCGAGGCGGCCGGTGCGGATCGCGTCGCGGACCTGGCGCTCCAGTTGGGCACGCAGGTGCTCGCCGCTGTCCCGGTCGACGGACAGGAGCAGTTCGGGTGACAGACCGGCCCACTGCAACGGCATGGAATTGGAGCTTACCGGCGGTCCGGCGCGCACCTAGCGTCGTTCCCATGACGACTACCGCGACGAACTCCCCGGCCCGCCCGCGCCTGGTCACCCGTCCGCTACTGCTCCGCTTGGTGAGCATGGTCGGCGCCTCGACCGGCTTCTTCCTGCTCCTGTCGGTCGTCCCCCGCTACGCGACGGCGTCGGGGGCGGGCCCGGCCACCGGTGCACTGATGCTGTCCACGGTCCTCGGCGAGCTGGCCGCCCCTCGTTTCGTGGCCCGTTACGGCCACCGGTTCGCGCTGGTCGTCGGGCTCGTCCTGCTCGGCGCGCCCGCCCTGGTCCTGACCCTCTCGCACGACCTGGCATGGATCGTGGCGGTGTGCCTGGTGCGGGGCCTCGGCTTCGCCCTGACCTTGGTGGCGGGCGGGGCACTGACCGCCTCGCTCATCCCGGCCGAGCGGCGCGGTGAGGGACTGGCCCTGGTCGGAGTGGTCTCCGGGGTCCCCTCGCTGATCGCCCTGCCGCTGGGCGTGTGGCTCGCCACGCACGTCGGGTACACGCCCGTCGCGGTCGCCGCGGGTGTGGCGGCGCTGGCCGCGGTCGCCTCCGTGCCCGGTCTGCCGGGCCGTCAGGCGACCGCGCCGGGTGGGGAGAAGCCGGTGGGCATGGTGGCCGGCCTGCGCACCGGAGGCCTGGTGCGGCCCGCCGCGGTCTTCGCGGTCACGGCCGTCGCGACCGGCATCGTCGTCACGTTCCTGCCGCTCGCGGTGCCCGCCGCGCTGGACGGCGTCGTCGCGGTCGCCCTCTTCGTCCAGCCCGCCGCGTCGACGGCGGCACGCTGGGCGGCGGGCCGCCACGCCGACCGGCACGGGCCCGCGCGGCTGGTGCTGCCCGGCCTGGTCCTGTCCGCCGTGGGCATGCTGGTCACCGCCGCGACCGGCAGTCCGGCCGCCGTGCTCGCCGGGGTCGCCCTGTTCGGGATCGGCTTCGGCATCGCCCAGAACGCGACGCTGACGCTCATGTACACACGGGTCACGGCCTCCGGGTACGGCACCGTCACCGCGCTCTGGAACCTCGCGTACGACGGTGGCATGGGCGTCGGCGCGGTCGGCTTCGGCGCGCTCGCCGCTTGGACGGGCTACTCCTGGGCGTTCGCGGTCACCGCCGTGCTGATGCTGGTGGCAGTGGTGCCCGCCGTGCGCGACCGGCACACGGACGCACCCGCGCCGCCGTCGTGCTGAGCGCGCCGTGCCGAGGCCCCAAGGCGCCGGGGGCCCGCCCGTACTACGTCAGCCGGCGGCCGTCTCCCCCCGGCCGCCCTTCGCCGCGCCGTCGAGCACCCGTCGCAGGCCCTCGGTCAGCTGCTCGGCGGTCGTCGCCGAGTCCGCGTCGAAGAGCCACTGCACGCTGAGTCCGTTGAGCAGGGTCTGGTAGAAGCCGCCCACCGTGCGCAGCGTCTCCTCGTCCACGTCGTCCTCCGATCCGCCCATGAGCAGGGGGACGAGGCCCCGGCGCCCCTCGTCCGAGGCCTTCACCAGGTGATCGCGGACCATGGGCAGCCGGTCGGTGTTGGTGATGACCTCGAAGGTGAGCATCCAGATCGCGCGGTCCTCGACGAAGGACCTGGTGACGTTCGTCCAGACCTCCTGGAAGCGGGCGAGGGAGCCCGGCTCCCCGACGGCCCCGCCCGCGCCGATGGACTCGAACGTCCCGCCGACGTCCGAGATGAGTTCGACGTAGGCCTGGGCGAGCAGCGCGTCCTTGGAGCCGTAGTGGTAGCCGATGGAGGCCAGGTTCGTCCCCGACTCCTTCACGATGTCGCGCGCCGTGGTGCGCACGAACCCCTTCGCCAGCAGGCAGCGCTTGGCGCCTTCGAGCAGATCCTCGCGGTGTCCCATGCGGGTCAGCGTACCCCGATCCAGACAAGCGTCCTATACGCACGTATCAAACCAACGTCTTATACGCTCGTACTAGACAAGCGTTTAAGACGCTCGTACAGTCACTGCCATGACGAACCCGAAGAGCACGACCGCCTTCGCGTCCGGCGCCCCCGCCGGCCGCCGCGAATGGACCGCCCTCGGCGTCCTGATGCTTCCGCTGCTCCTGGTCTCCATGGACGTCTCGGTCCTCTACTTCGCGATCCCCGCGATCAGCGCGGACCTGGAGCCCAGCGGCACCCAGCAGCTCTGGATCTTCGACATCTACGCGTTCGTGCTCGCGGGCCTGCTGATGACGATGGGCTCCCTCGGCGACCGCATCGGCCGCCGCAAGCTCCTGCTGATCGGTGCCGCGGCCTTCGGCACGGCCTCCGTGATCGCCGCCTACGCCGACAGCGCCGAGATGCTGATCGCCGCCCGCGCGGTCCTCGGCATCGGCGGAGCGACCCTGATGCCGTCGACGATGGCGATCATCCGCACGATGTTCACCGACCCCGGACAGCGCGCGAAGGCGATCGGACTGTGGTCCGGCGTCATGACCGGCGGCATCGCGCTCGGCTCGGTGATGAGCGGCGTCCTCGTCGAGTACTTCTGGTGGGGCTCGGTCTTCCTGGTCAACCTGCCCGCGATGGCGCTGCTGCTGATACTCGGCCCGATCCTGCTCCCCGAGTCCAAGGACCCGAACCCCGGCCGCTTCGACCTGCTCGGCGTGCCGCTGTCGATGGCCGCCGTCCTCCCCGTCATCTACGGCATCAAGGAGATCCCCTCCGAGGGCTGGAACGTCCGCTACGTCGTCTCCATCACCGTCGGCCTGCTCTTCAGCGCCCTCTTCGTCCACCGCCAGCGCACCACGAAGTCCCCGCTCATCTCTCCCGCCCTGTTCCGCGGCCGGGGCTTCGCCCCCGCCGTCGTCCTCAACCTGGTCTCGTCCTTCGGGATGATGGGATCGGCGTTCTTCACCACGCAGTACCTCCAGTCGGTGCTCGGCAAGAGCTCCATGGAGGCCGCGCTGTGGGCACTGCTCCCCACCGTCCTGGTCGGCGTCGCCGCGCCGGTCGCCGCGCAGCTCGTGCAGAAGGGCGTGCACCGCGCCCACGTCGTCTCCGGCGGCTTCGTCACCGGCGCCTGCGGCTACGCGCTGCTCGCCCTCGCCGGCACCGACTCGATGTGGCTCGTCCTCGCCGGCGCCGGCGTCCTCGCCTCCGGCATCGTCACCGTGATGTCGCAGATGATGGACCTCGCCCTCGGCACGGTCCCCATCGGCAACGCCGGTGCCGCGTCCTCCCTGCTGGAGACGGGCGCCGAGTTCGGCGGCGCGCTGGGCATGGCCGTCCTCGGCTCCATCGGCACCGCGGTCTACCGTCACGACATGCCCTCCGGGGTTCCGGCCCCCGCCCACGAAACCCTCGGCGGCGCGCTGGCCGTGGCCCGGCAGCTCCCCGGCGACACCGGCCAGGCCCTGGTGACGGCCGCCCGCGAGGCCTTCACCCACGGCATGCAGGCGGCGGCGATCGCGGGCACGGTCGTGCTGCTGGGGGCGGCGGCCCTGGCCACCGCGACCCTGCGGAAGGTGCACGTCCGGGAGGCCGAAGCCCCGGACGCCACGCACCCGGAGGCGGAGGGCGCGACCGCCTGACACGGGTCCACCGAGCACGTTCCGCGAGGGGCCCGGACCACCGCAGGGTGGATCCGGGCCCCTCGCGTGCGTGGGACCGGGTCCTTCGTCCCCGGAGGCCCACCCCTCGCGTACGCGGGACTGGGAGCCTCGCCCCCGAAGACCCGCCCCTCGGAGACCCGCGCACGGGGCACGCCCGGGCCGGAACGGGTCGGAACCGGCTCTGGGCCGGGTGCTCGGGTCGCCCGGTGCTCGGATCGCCGTCTGCCGAGATCCATCGTTCAGGTCGCCACGTGCTGGAGGCCAGTCGCCGTGTCCGCCACCTGCCGGGGCCTGTCACGCTGGTCGCCCCACCGAAGCCCGTCGCGCCGGTCGCCCCACCGGAGCCCGTCGCACCGGTCGCCCCACCGAAGCCCGTCGCCCCACCGGAGCCCGCCGCACCGGTCGCCCCACCGAAGCCCGTCGCGCCGGTTCGCCTCCCGCCGAGCGCGCCGTCGGTCGGAGTGCGCAGGCCGGAGCCGCCGCTTCCGGTCGCACCCCTGAGGTCCCGGCCGGACCCAGGGCACAGGCCGGAGCCGCCACTCCCCCCTCTCCGCCTCCCCGGCCCGTCGGTCCGAGTGCGTCGGCCGGAGCCGTCCTGTCCGAACCGCGTGCCAGGATGTCCCCGTGGCACAGACTTTCGGTACGCCGTTCATAGGCCGCGCGGACGAACTCGCCCGGCTCACCGACGTGCTGGAGCGGGCGAAGCAGGGCGACCCGCGCGCCGTGCTGGTGGCGGGCGACGCCGGCGTCGGCAAGACCCGGACCCTCGCGGAAGCCTCGGCGCACGCCGCCGACACCGGCATGACCGTCCTCACCGGCCACTGCGTGGACCTGGGCGACGTAGGCCTGCCGTACCTGCCGTTCACCGAGATCCTCGGTGCCCTCGCCGCGGACGAACGCTTCGCCCCCGCCCTCGCGGCGCACCCTGCCGTGGGCCCGCTGCTCGGCGCCGGCCCCGGCACCGGCGCGGACCACGGCGGGCGGCTCCAGCTCTTCGAGGGGCTGGCCGGACTCCTCGCCGCCGTCACCGACATCAGCCCGCTGCTGCTGGTCCTCGAAGACCTGCACTGGGCGGACCAGTCCTCCCGCGACCTCCTGCGCTTCCTGCTCAGCCGCGGCGTCCTGCAACGGCCGGCGGCCGGCGCCTTCACCCACCGCCTCGCGGTCTTCGCCTCCTACCGGGCGGACGACCTGCACCGGCGCCACCCCCTGCGCCCCCTCCTCGCCGAGCTGATACGACTGCCCGCCGTCGACCGCCTCGAACTGCGGCCCATGCCCGACGCCGAGGTGGCCCGCCTCGTCCGCGCCCTGCGCACGGACCCCGTGCCGGACACCACGGTCACCCGCATCGTCGAACGCGCCGAGGGCAACGCCTTCTACGCGGAGGAACTGCTCGCCGCGCTGCCGGGCGGCGTCGACCCCGCCTCCCCCGCCATGCCCAGCGGCCTCGCCGACGTCCTCCTCATCCGGATCGAGCAACTCTCCGAGACCGCCCAGCAGGTGCTGCGCACGGCCGCCGTCGCCGGCCGCCGCGTCGAGCACGACCTGCTGCGCGACGCCGTCCAACTGCCCGAGGACGCGCTGGAGTCGGCGCTGCGCGAGGCCGTCGGCCGGCAGCTCCTCGTCCCCGACGAAGCTGCCGCGTACTCGTTCCGGCACGCCCTGACCCGCGAGGCCGTGTACGCCGACCTGCTGCCGGGCGAGCGGGTCCGGCTGCACGGGACCTTCGCCAGACTCCTCGCGGAGAACGGCCGTTCGGCGCGGAGCGCGGCGGAGCGGGCCCATCACTCGCGCGAGAGCCACGACCTCGCCGACGCGCTGACGGCCTCGCTCGAAGCCGCCGACCACGCCCAGCAGGTCGGCGCGCCCGCCGAGGAACTGCGCCACGTGGAGATGGCCCTCGAACTGTGGCCCGCGGTGGAGGCCGCGGCCCGCCCGGGGGACGGCGACCCGGTGACCCTCACCCTGCGCGCCTCCGCGGCAGCCGCGCGGGCCGGCGAGTCCCACCGGGCGGTCCACCTCACCCGCGCCGCGCTCGCCCGGGCGGGCTCGGACGCCGACTCGGAACTCGCGGCACGCGTCCGCTACACCCTCGCGGGCAACCTGATGCGCATCGACAGCCTGAAGGCGGCCTTCACCTACAGCAGCGAAGCGCTCGCCATGATCCCCGAGGAGCCTCCGTCGTACACCTGGGTGTGGGCGGCGGCCACCCATGTCATGGCGGCGCGGTACGTGGGCCGGGACGAGGACGCCGAGCGGGTCGCCCGGCAGGCGCTGCGCACCGCCGAACAGCTCCGGCTCGTCGACGCGCAGGCCGACCTGTTGGTCTCCCTGGTCGGGCTGGAGCCCGACAACCGGCGTACGCAAAGGGGCCGCGACCGGCTGCGGCAGGCCCGCGAACTGGCGCGCGGCTCCGGCAACGTCCCGGTCGAGATGCGCGCGCTCTACAACCTCGCCATCGGCTGCTACGAATCGGGCGACCTCGACGAGTGCCTCGACTGGCTCGGCGAGGGCCTGGACCGTGCCCGCCGCTCCGGTCTCGTCTCCTCGCCGTACGCGCTGGAGCTGCGTTACCTCCAGTCCCTGGTGCTCTACACCCTGGGCCGCTGGGACGAGTGCGTCACCGCGGCGGCGTCCGATGCGGAGCGGCTGCCCGCCGCGGCCGGGTTCACGACCGGACCCGCCCTGTACGTGGCTGTCGCGCGCGGCGACGAGGACGCCGACGACCGCGCCCGTGCCCTGCTGGCGGGGCCGTTCGACTGGCTGGCCACGCTCATCGGCGGGATCGTGCTGACGGACGCCGCCGCACTGCGCGGGGACGCGGACGCCGCCGTCGGGCGGATGCGCGACACGATCAGCGCGCTCACCGGGAACACGGCCACCGACCGGCCCGACGTCGGGGTCCGGCTGGCCGCGCTCGCCCTGTCCGCGGTCGCGGACACGGCCGTGGAGCTGCGGCTGACCGGGGACGAGGCGGGGGCGCGCCGGTGGACCGACACCGCGGCCGAGCTGGTGGAGACCGCGCGGGTCACCGCGGACCGGGGCGAGGACGGTTCACGGCAGGGGCCGGAGGGACTGGCCTGGCTGGCGCGGGCCGAGGCGGAGTGGCTGCGCGCGCACTCCGGGCCGGACGTGCCGGCCTGGGAGAAGGCCGTCACCGCGTTCGGCTACGGCGATCCGTACGAGCTGGCCCGTTGCCGGTGGCGGCTCGCCGAGGCGCTGCTCGCGGCGGACCGACGGGTGGAGGCCGCCGAGCAGGCGCGGGAGGCCCGTGGGACCGCGGTCCGGCTGGGGGCGGTGCCGTTGCGTGAGGCCGTGGATGCGCTCGTGCGGCGCGGGCGGCTGGGCGAGGCGCCGTCCGGCGCGGACCGCTCCCCCGTGCTGACCGCCCGGGAGAGCGATGTCCTGCTGCTGCTCTCGCGGGGGCGGACCAATCGTCAGATCGGGGAGGAGCTCTTCATCAGCGGCAAGACGGCGAGTGTGCACGTGTCCAACATCCTCGCGAAGCTGGGTGCCGCGAGCCGGACGGAGGCCGTCGCCATCGCCTACCGACAGGGCCTGGTCACCCCCGGCCCGGACGGGCCCTGACCCCGGCCAGAGCGCCCCTGACCTGGGCCTGGACGGCTCCTGCCCTCGGCCGGAACGCCCCTGCCGTCAGCCCGGACAGCCCCTGACCCCCGCCCGAAACGCCCCTGCCGTCAGCCCGGACAGCCCCTGACCCCCGCCCGGAACGCCCCTGCCGTCAGCCCTGACAGCCCCTGACCCCCGCCCGGAACGCCCCTGCCGTCAGCCCGGACAGCCCCTGACCCCCGCCCGGACGGCTCCTTTCCCCGGCCGGAACGCCCCCCTGACCCCGGCCGCGACGCTCCGCCGGCGTCGATCGGACGCCCCCGACCGGATGGCTCGGCCCGGGATTACCTCGCCCCAGGATGCCTCGGCCCCAGGTCGGCGCCACCCCGGGTTCCTTCGCCCCCGCCGCCCCTACCCGTCCCCTGCCCTGGGGCTCCGCCCCAGACCCCGCTCCTCAATCGCCGGAGGGGCTATTTTTTGGCGCCCCAAACGCCGGACGCGCCGGTGCTCCCGGAGCACGGAAACCCCTAGCCCGTCCGGCGCCTGAGGACGAGGCCGCCAGGCCGATACGACAACGCCGGACACGATGGTGCCCCCGGAACACGGAAGCTCCCAGCCCGTCCGGCGCTTGAGGACAAGGCCGTCCAGGCCGATGCAGGGACCCGAGGACGCACGACGAACAGCACCACAGAAACCGCAAACGCCGGACACGCCGGTGCTCCCGGAGTGCGGAAGCTCCCAGCCCGTCCGGCGCTTGAGGACGAGGCCGTCCAGGCCGATGCGGGGGTCTGGGGGCGGCAGCCCCCAGGGGTGCGGGCGACCTCAGACGAGGTTGACCGAGCGAGCCGAAGCCGCTCCGATCTCCTCCGACAGCTCCCCGAGCACCGCCGGCGAGACCGTGTCGTCCACGGTGAGGACGGCGACCGCCTCGCCGCCCACCGCGGCACGGGCGACCTGCATGCCGCCGATGTTGATGCCGGCCTCGCCGAGGATGCGGCCGACGGTGCCGACGACACCGGGACGGTCCTCGTAGCGCAGCACGACCATGTGGTCGGCGAGCGCGAGGTCCACGTCGTACTCGCCGACGGCGACGATCTTCTGGAGGTGCTTCGGCCCGGCCAGCGTGCCGGACACCGAGACCTCCTGGCCGTCGCCGAGCGTGCCGCGCACGGTGACGACATTGCGGTGGTCCGGGGACTCCGAGCTGGTGGTCAGCCGGACCTCGACGCCGCGCTCCTGCGCGAACAGCGGGGCGTTGACGTACGACACCGTCTCGTCGACGACGTCCTCGAACACGCCCTTGAGCGCGGAGAGTTCGAGCACCTTGACGTCGTGCTGGGTGATCTCGCCGTACACCTCGACGTCGAGACGGACCGCGACCTCGCCCGCGAGGGCGGTGAAGATGCGGCCGAGACGCTCGGCGAGCGGCAGGCCCGGCTTGACGTCCTCGGCGATGACACCGCCCTGGACGTTCACCGCGTCGGGGACGAGCTCGCCCGCGAGGGCCAGGCGGACCGAGCGGGCGACGGCGATGCCGGCCTTCTCCTGCGCCTCGTCGGTGGAGGCGCCGAGGTGCGGGGTGCAGACGACCTGGTCGAGCTCGAAGAGCGGGGAGTCCGTGCAGGGCTCCTTCGCGTACACGTCGAGGCCGGCGCCTGCGACGCGGCCCTCCTTGAGCGCCGAGTACAGCGCCTCCTCGTCGACGATCCCACCGCGCGCGGCGTTGACGATGCGCACCGAGGGCTTGACCTTGTGCAGCGCCTCGTCGCCGATGAGGCCGAGGGTCTCGGGGGTCTTGGGGAGGTGGACGGTGATGAAGTCCGACACCTCCAGCAGCTCGTCCAGCGACAGCACCTTGACGCCCATCTGCGCGGCGCGGGCGGGCTGCACGTAGGGGTCGTAGGCGACGACCTTCATGCCGAACGCGGACATGCGCTGCGCGACGAGCGCGCCGATGCGGCCGAGGCCGACGACGCCGAGGGTCTTCTCGGCGAGCTCGACACCGGTGTACTTGCTGCGCTTCCACTCACCGATCTTCAGGGCCGAGTTGGCCTGCGGGATGTTGCGCGCGGTGGCGAGGAGGAGACCACAGGCCAGTTCGGCGGCGGTCACGATGTTCGAGGTGGGGGCGTTGACGACCATCACGCCGGCCTTGGTGGCGGCGGAGACGTCGACGTTGTCCAGGCCGACGCCGGCTCGTGCGACGACCTTCAGCTTCTTGGCGGCGGCGACGGCCTCGGCGTCGACCTTGGTGGCCGAGCGGATCAGGATCGCGTCGACGTCCGCGATCGCGGGCAGCAGCTCGGCGCGGTCCGCGCCGTTCGCGTGCCGGATCTCGAAGTCCGGGCCCAGGGCGTCGACGGTCGCGGGCGACAGCTCTTCAGCGATGAGTACGACAGGTTTCGAGCTCACGTGAGTCCTCACAAGTCCAATGCGGACGGCCGTCCCGACGGCCGCAGGCGGTGGAGGTTGGCTAGCCGCGTGGAAGACGCACGACGCTGTGGGCCTGACGCGTATGTTGTGCAGCAGTGTAGTGGCGTCACGCCGTACGTCTTACGCCGCTGCGGAAGGATCACCCGTCCGTGGCTGGACGGGATGGACAACGCCGCGTCCGCGGCGTTACCCGGGGTTCGACGCGGGGGCCGAAGCGTCACGCTCCGGCCCCCGCGTCGTTCGGCTCACGCCTCGTCGTCGTTCACCCACGACATGAGCTTGCGCAGCTCCTTGCCCGTGGTCTCCAGGAGGTGGTTCTCGTCCTGGGTCTTGTACTCGTTGTACTTCTTCAGACCGGAGTGGTACTCCTCCATCCAGTTCTTGGCGAACGTGCCGTCCTGGATCTCGGCGAGGACCTTCTTCATCTCGGCCTTGGTGGCGTCCGTGATGATGCGCGGGCCGGTGACGTAGTCGCCCCACTCCGCGGTCTCGGAGACGGACCAGCGCATCTTCTCCAGGCCGCCCTCGTACATCAGGTCGACGATGAGCTTCAGCTCGTGGAGGCACTCGAAGTAGGCGATCTCCGGCTGGTAGCCGGCCTCGGTCAGGGTCTCGAAGCCCGCCTTGACCAGCGCGGCCGTACCACCGCACAGGACGGCCTGCTCACCGAACAGGTCGGTCTCGGTCTCCTCGGTGAAGGTCGTCTTGATGACGCCGGCACGGGTGCCGCCGATGCCCTTGGCGTACGAGAGCGCGAGCGCGAAGGCGTTGCCGGTCGCGTCCTGCTCGACGGCCGCGATGCAGGGAACGCCGCGACCCTCCTCGTACTGGCGGCGCACCAGGTGGCCCGGGCCCTTGGGGGCGACCATGGCGACGTCGACACCGGCCGGCGGCTTGATGAAGCCGTAGCGGATGTTGAGGCCGTGGCCGAAGAACAGGGCGTCGCCGTCCTTCAGATTCGGGGCGATGTGCTCCTCGTAGACCTGGGCCTGGATCGGGTCCGGCACCAGGATCATGATGACGTCGGCCTCGGCGGCGGCCTCCGACGGCGTCACCACGCGCAGGCCCTGCTCCTCGGCCTTCGCCTTGGACTTGGAGCCCTCGTGCAGACCGACGCGGACGTCGACACCCGAGTCACGCAGCGACAGCGCGTGGGCGTGGCCCTGGCTGCCGTAGCCGATGACCGCGACCTTGCGGCCCTGGATGATGGACAGGTCGGCGTCGTCGTCGTAGAACAGCTCGGCCACTGGGGTTCTCCTTGGTGTGCTCGTGTTGCGTCCCACCGTACGGCGGGCGGGGGAAGGGAAGTCTTCGGGTCTCGGTATGCGGGCGGACTGTGTGCGCTGTCCGCCCGCACCGAGACGGTTTCCGGGATTAGGCCGACCGGTCCAGAGCGCGCAGCGACCGGTCCGTGATCGAACGCGCCCCGCGTCCGATCGCGATCGTGCCGGACTGGACGAGCTCCTTGATGCCGAACGGCTCCAGCATCTTGAGCATGGCCTCCAGCTTGTCGCTGCCACCGGTCGCCTCGATGGTGACCGCCTCCGGGGAGACGTCCACGGTCTTGGCGCGGAACAACTGAACGATCTCGACGATCTGGGAGCGCGTCTCGTTGTCGGCGCGGACCTTCACCAGAACGAGTTCGCGCTGAACGGCCGAACCGGGTTCCAGCTCGACGATCTTCAGCACGTTGACGAGCTTGTTGAGCTGCTTGGTGACCTGTTCGAGCGGCAGTGCCTCGATCACGTTCACCACGATGGTGATGCGGGAGATGTCGGGGTGCTCGGTGACACCGACGGCCAGCGAGTCGATGTTGAAGCCGCGACGGGAGAACAGGGCCGCGATCCGGGCGAGGATGCCGGGCTTGTTCTCGACGAGGACGGAGAGGGTGTGCTTGCTGCTCATGATCTGACTCGGCTCTCTCTCAGTCGTCTTCGTTGTCGCCGAAGTCGGGGCGGACGTCCCGGGCTGCCATGATCTCGTCGTTCGAGGTGCCGGCGGCGACCATCGGCCACACCATCGCGTCCTCGTGGACGATGAAGTCGACGACGACCGGGCGGTCGTTGATCGAGTTCGCCTCCTCGATGACCTTGTCGAGGTCGTCCGGGGACTCGCAGCGGATGGCGTGGCAGCCCATGGCCTCCGACAGCTTCACGAAGTCGGGGACGCGGGTGCCGGCGCTCGGCTGCTTGCCGTCCGCCTCCGGGCCGGAGTGCAGCACGGTGTTGGAGTAACGCTGGTTGTAGAAGAGGGTCTGCCACTGGCGGACCATCCCGAGGGCGCCGTTGTTGATGATGGCGACCTTGATCGGGATGTTGTTCAGGGCGCAGGTGGTCAGTTCCTGATTGGTCATCTGGAAGCAGCCGTCGCCGTCGATCGCCCAGACCGCGCGGTCCGGCTGACCGGCCTTGGCGCCCATCGCGGCCGGGACCGCGTAGCCCATCGTCCCGGCGCCGCCCGAGTTCAGCCAGGTGGCGGGCTTCTCGTACTGGATGAAGTGCGCGGCCCACATCTGGTGCTGGCCGACGCCCGCGGCGAAGATCGTGCCCTCGGGCGCGAGCTGCCCGATGCGCTCGATGACCTGCTGCGGCGAGAGCGAGCCGTTGTCGGGCTGGTCGTAGCCGAGCGGGTACGTCTCGCGCCAGCGGTTCAGGTCGTTCCACCAGGCGGAGTAGTCGCCGGCGTGTCCTTCGCCGTGCTCCTTCTGCACGGCCTGGATCAGGTCGGCGATGACCTCGCGGGCGTCACCGACGATCGGCACGTCGGCGGCACGGTTCTTGCCGATCTCGGCCGGGTCGATGTCGGCGTGGACGATCTTGGCGTACGGGGCGAAGCTGTCCAGCTTGCCGGTGACGCGGTCGTCGAAGCGGGCTCCGAGGGCGACGATCAGGTCGGCCTTCTGCAGCGCGGTGACGGCGGTGACCGCACCGTGCATGCCCGGCATTCCCACGTGCAGCGGGTGGCTGTCGGGGAATGCGCCGAGCGCCATCAGGGTGGTGGTGACGGGCGCTCCGGTGAGTTCTGCGAGGACCTTCAGCTCGGCGGTGGCGTTCGCCTTGAGGACGCCGCCGCCGACGTACAGGACGGGCCGCTTGGCCTGGGTGATCAGCTTGGCGGCCTCGCGGATCTGCTTGGCGTGCGGCTTGGTCACCGGGCGGTAGCCGGGCAGGTCCTGGACGGGCGGCCACTGGAAGGTGGTCTGCGCCTGGAGGGCGTCCTTGGCGATGTCGACGAGGACGGGGCCGGGACGGCCGGTGGAGGCGATGTGGAAGGCCTCGGCGATCGTCCGCGGGATGTCCTCCGCCTTGGTCACCAGGAAGTTGTGCTTGGTGATCGGCATGGTGATGCCGACGATGTCCGCCTCCTGGAAGGCGTCCGTGCCGATCGCCTTGGAGGCGACCTGCCCGGTGATCGCCACGAGCGGCACCGAGTCCATGTGCGCGTCGGCGATCGGGGTGACCAGGTTGGTGGCACCGGGGCCCGAGGTCGCCATGCAGACACCGACCTTGCCGGTGGCCTGCGCGTAACCGGTGGCCGCGTGGCCGGCGCCCTGCTCGTGGCGGACGAGCACGTGCCGCACCCGCTTGGAGTCCATCAGCGGGTCGTACGCCGGAAGGATCGCACCGCCGGGAATGCCGAATACGGTCTCGGCCCCGACCTCCTCAAGCGAGCGGATGAGGGACTGCGCGCCCGTGACGTGCTCGGGGGCGGACTGCTGTCCTCCGGAACGGGGCCGCGGCTGCGGATGGTGGGCCCCGGTGGCCTGCTCGGTCATCGGCATTCTCTTCTCGATGCTGAGGGTTTTTGCGAGTTTTGTGCGGTGTACGACATGTGCCTGTGCAACAAAAAACCCCTCGTGCCGTGAGGCAAGCGAGGGGAGCGCGCCGGGTGCGGTCGCTGGGTGTCCCGGGTCCGTCCGGTGGCCACCTAGCTTCAGCCGACGCGCTTTCCAAGTACGAGAATTCGGGTGCGCATGGCATTGACCCTCCCCCCGGCACGCACCGACTGTCAAGTGGGTGGGACGGGAGTCTCATTATGTGAGCGGAGGGCCGTACCGCCCCCGAAAACTGCCGGCACACCACTCGTATACACCCCTGAGCCGCCGCCCGCGAACGCAGGCTCGACGGGGCCGTGGGGCACCGGATAATGGCCGGAAGACAGCGCTCTGCGCAGCCGGTACTCGTCGAGCGGCCCGGAGAACGCCATGCCCTGCCCGTGGGTGCAGCCCATCGCGCGCAATGCGATGACCTGCTCCGGAAGGTCGACGCCGTCGGCCACGGACTGGAGCCCGAGGTCGGTGGCGATCCGCAGCAGCCCACTGGTGATCTTGTGCAGCCGGGCGGACTCGACCACTCCCTCGACCAGACTCCTGTCGAGCTTGAGCACGTCGACGGGGAGTCTCCTGAGCGCCGTGATGGCCGCGTAGCCGCTGCCGAAGCCGTCCAGGGCGATACGGACGCCGAGGCGCCTGAGCGCGTTCAGCCGGCGCTCCAGCTCGTCCAGGGAGACCCGGGGATCGGTGTCGGACAGCTCGATGATCAGGGCGCCGGAGGCGAGCCCGTGCCGGGTGAGCAGGGCTTCCACGGAGCCGAGGGGGCCCGAGCGGTCCAGCAGCCGCCGCGCGTTCGTCCGGACGGTGACGGGCACCGTGACGCCCGCGGCGGTGCGCTGGGCGGCCTGCTCGACGGCTTCCTCGAGCACCCAGCGGCCGAGCTCGGCGGTCTTGTCGCTGTCCTCGGCGACGCGCAGGAACTCCGCGGGCGTGAAAAGCACACCCTGGGCGGATCGCCAGCGCGCCTGAGCGGTGACCGACGTGATCCGGCCGCTCTCCAGCGAGACCACGGGCTGATGCAGCAGCGCGAACTCGCCGTCCTGCAGGGCCGACCGCAGCCGGGTCGCCAGCTCCGCCTTGCGTACGACGTCCTGCTGCATCTGCGGCGCGTACAGCTCGACGCGTCCCTTGCCCGCCGCCTTGGCGCGGTACATCGCCAGGTCGGCGTTGCGCTGGAGCTCTCCGGCGCCCAGGCCCGGTTCGGCGAAGGCGACACCGATCGACGCGGCCACCCGGACATCGTTGCCGTCGATGGAGTAGGGCTGGGAGAGGGTGACCCGCAGCCGGTCGGCGAGCTCCATGATGTGGTGTTCGCGGGCGCTGCGGTCGCGGTTGCCGTCACCGACGATCAGGGCCGCGAACTCGTCGCCGCCCAGGCGGGCGGCGGTGTCGCCCTGCCGTACCGAGTCCTGGAGTCTGCGGGCGGCCTGGACGAGGAGTTCGTCGCCGGCCTGGTGCCCGATGGTGTCGTTGACCGCCTTGAAGCCGTCGAGGTCGATGAAGAGGACGGCGGTGCCGCGGTCGGAGGAGCGGCGGCCGGAGAGCGCCTGCTGGACGCGCCGGGTGAACAGCGCGCGGTTGGGCAGGTCGGTGAGCGGGTCGTGCTCGGCGTTGTGCTGCAGCTGCGCCTGGAGGCGGACCCGTTCGGTGACGTCGCGGCTGTTGAAGATGAGGCCGCCGTGGTGGCGGTTGACCGTGGACTCCACGTTGAGCCAGCCGCCGTCGCCGGACCGGAACCGGCACTCGATCCGGGTGGTGGGTTCCTCGGTGTGGCTGGCCGCGAGGAAACGTCGTACTTCGTGAACTACGCAGCCGAGGTCTTCGGGGTGGATGAGCGTGGCGAGCTCGGAGCCGACGAGATCGTCGGCGTCGCGTCCGTAGACTCCGGCGGCGGCCGGGCTGACGTACCGCAGGACGCCGTTGGGCGCGGCGATCATGATGACGTCGCTGGAGCCCTGCACCAGGGAGCGGAAGTGGTTCTCCTTCTGGGCCAGCTCCTGGGTGAGGGTGATGTTGTCGAGCAGCATGATGCCCTGGCGCACCACGAGGGCCAGCACGACGAGGCCCGCGGTGATCAGGACCACGCGGTCCACGTTGTGGCCGTTGAGGACGTTGTAGAGGATGCCCAGGGTGCAGACGGCGGCGGCCAGGTAGGGCGTGAGGGCGGCCAGCGAGCCGGCGATCGGGCGTGAGGCCGGATACCGGCCGTGGCCTTCGTCCTGGGGGTTCACGTGCCCGTGTCCCCCTTGCTGTCCGTCGGGCTGTGACGGCTGTGGTCCGTCGTGCCCCTGTGGTCCGTCGGCCCCTTCCGGGCCCTGGAATCCGTGGGCGGCGTGGTCCGCCCGCTGCCCGGCGCGCTCTTTCCGGCGCTGCCCCGGGATGTGCTCGTGGACCACGCGCGCGTGCCCGTCCGCGGGGTGGTCGTCGGCGTCCGGCTGTCCGTGCCGGGTGCCGACCCAGGGCGCGTACGCGAGGAGCAGTGAGCCGGCGAACCAGCCCGCGTCGAGGAGCTGGCCCGAGTGATAGCTGTTGTGCAGGAGCGGCGAGGTGAACAGGGCGTCGCACATCACGGTCAGGGCGAGCGCCCCGATCGCCGTGTTCACCGCGGAGCGGTTCACCGACGAACGCCTGAAGTGCAGCGCGAGCACCATGCTGACCAGCGCGATGTCCAGCAGCGGGTACGCGAGGGACAGCGCGGTGTGGGCGACGCTCGGGCCGTCGAACTTCGCGGCCTGGGCGAGCGCGAGGCTCCACGACAGCGTGAGCAGCGAGCCGCCGATCAGCCAGGCGTCCAGCGCGAGGCACACCCAACCCGCCTTGGTGACGGGCCTCTTGGCGAGCACGAGCAGTCCTACGATGGCGGGTGGCGCGAAGCACAGGAAGAACAGGTCGGCATAGCTCGGGCTGGGGACTGGGCGGTCGAGGACCACCTCGTACCACCCCCAGACCAGGTTCCCGAGCGAGGCCATGGCGGAGGAGAGCGCGAACAGCAGCCACGCCGGTCGAAAACGGCTGTGCCGGCTACGGGCGTAGCGGAAGCAGGAGACGGCCGCGGTGCCCGCCGCGGCGCTCAGTCCGAAGTCGCCCATGATCAAAGCAAGTCCGGCGGAGCCCCAGCCGAGCGCGGAACCGACGGCGTATGCCGCGCACACGAGGGCCAGTGCGAGTTGTGAGTACAGACCCGTCCCACCGCCGAACACCGGCCGGCGGGTCAGCAGTGCCCCTGGCGAGCTCACCGGGGCCACCCGGTCCGCACTCCGGAGTCCCGCTGGTCGCCGTGGGCCGGGTGCGCGTGCCTCCGGCGGCCGCCGTGCCTGCGGTGGGGATGGCCACCATGTCCGTGGCCGCCGTGCCCGGCGTGGCCGCGTCTGCGCGTGGCCGCGCGCAAGGGCCGTCGTCGGCGGCTCCGCCGCGTCGGATCGTTGGTCCATAGGCCGTGCATCGCCCGTCGCCCCCCTCGCAGTCCGAATGTTCAACCCCGGCGCCGAACGGTGCGCGGCGCAGCCCCTGTCGGGACGATACACCAGTCTCGTCACTCAGGGACATAGTTCCTCTACGCTCCGTAACGACCAGCGCGGATGTCGGAACTGCCCGCGTTCGGGGAACTGCGGAGGGTGCTCGAAGCGGACGGTGCGCGAACGGGACGTGACCTAAGCGCCGGTGGTAAGGACCACGTTCCGCAGCGGCTCCCGGTTCACGAAACGGTTCAACTGGTCCGCCAGGAGCCGCTTGGCGCGTGGCATGAACGCCGAGGTGGGACCGCCGACATGGGGGCTGATGAGCACGCCGGGCGCGTGCCACAAGGGATGTCCCTGCGGCAGCGGCTCGGGATCGGTGACGTCGAGGGCCGCGGTGAGCCGGCCGCTCTCCAGCTCGGCGAGCAGGGCCTTGGTGTCGACGACGGGGCCGCGCGCGACGTTCACGAGGAGCGCGCCGTCCTTCATCCGGGCCAGGAACTCGGCGTCCACCAGGCCTCTTGTGTCCTTGGTGAGGGGCGTGGACAGCACCACGACGTCGGCCTCGGGCAGCAGGGCGGGAAGTTCCGTGAGTGGATGCACCAGACCGCGCGCCATGGTGCGCTCGGAGCGCGCGACGCGCGCCACCCGCGCCACCTCGAAGGGCGCGAGCCGGTCCTCGATGGCGGCCCCGATGGACCCGTAGCCCACGATCAGCACGGACTTGTCGGCGAGCGCGGGACGGAAGCCCGAGCGCCACTCCCCCTTGTCCTGGCCGCGCACGAAGTCAGGGATGCCGCGCAGTGAGGCGAGGATCAGGGCGAGGGTGAGCTCCGCCGTGCTCGCCTCGTGCACACCGCGGGCGTTGCACAGCCGTACTCCCGGACGCAGGTGCCCGAGGCTCGGCAGGACGTGGTCGACCCCGGCGGAGAGCGTCTGCACGACCTGGACCGACGTCATCCCGGGCATCGGCCGCTGCGAGACGGCGGGCGGCTTCATGTAGGGGACGACGTAGAACGCGCACTCGGCCGGGTCGGCGGGGAAGTCCTCGCCGCCGTCCCAGAAGCGATAGTTCAGGCCTTCGGGGAGGCCTTCGATCTCGTCGGCGCGAATCGGGAGCCACACATCGGGAGTCATGGTCAGGAGGCTATGCCAGGCACCCGCAGGCGCAGAGGTTAGGTTGGGGTGCCAGCAAGGGGAGGATTACGGCCAGGTGGAGCGCAGGACGATCGGGGCGGCGGCGCTCGAGGTGGGCGCGGTCGGGCTCGGGTGCATGCCGATGAGCTGGGCGTACACCGCTTCGCGACAGCGCGGCGAGGAATCGCTGCGCGCGGTGCACACGGCACTCGACCAGGGCTCGACGCTGCTCGACACGGCCGACATGTACGGCCCCTTCACCAACGAGCTCCTGGTGGGACGAGTACTGAAGGAGCGGCGCTCCGACGCCTTCGTGTCGACCAAGGTCGGTCTGCTGGTCGGCGAGCAGCACATCGTGGCCAACGGCCGCCCCGGCTACGTGCGACGAGCGTGCGACGCGTCGCTGCGCCGGCTCCAGACCGACGTGATCGACCTCTATCAGCTGCATCGCGCGGACCCGGAGGTCCCGGTCGAGGAGACCTGGGGCGCGATGGCCGACCTGGTCACCGCGGGCAAGGTCCGCTCGCTCGGCCTGTGTGCGGTGGGCGCCCGGTCCGGCCGCCGCTCGGGGGCGCGGCTGCACGACGGGACGATCCGGCAGCTGGAGCGGGTGCAGCAGGTCTTCCCGGTCAGCGCGGTCGAGGCCGAGCTGTCGGTGTGGTCGACGGAGGCGCTGGACGCGCTGCTGCCGTGGTGCGCGGCGCGCGGGGTCGGCTTCCTGTCGGCGATGCCGCTCGGCAACGGTTTCCTGACCGGCACGCTGACCCCGGGCGAAGGGTTCGAGCCCGACGACGTGCGCGCCCGCCACCCCCGGTTCACCGCGGAGATGATGGCGGCGAACCAGCCGATCGTGGCGGGGCTGCGGCGGATCGCCCGGCGGCACGGGGACGAGGTGACGCCCGCACAGGTGGCACTGGCGTGGGTGCTGGCACAAGGGTCGCAGGTGGTTCCCGTGCCGGGGACCAAGCAGGAGCGCTGGGTCGACGAGAACGCGGGGGCGGCCGGACTGCGGCTGACGGCGGCGGACCTCGCCGAGGTCTCGGCGCTGCCCGGGGCCCGGGGATCCTGGGACTGAGTCCGTCCGCCGCGGGGCCGTCCGCCTCGGGCTTCGGTGATCGGGAACCTCCGCGGCACCGGCGGTGTATGAACAGTAGGACCGCCGCGTCGAAGGGACCTTGATCGTGCAACGACGAGTGGTGACGGCCGTGTTGGCCGCGGCAGCGCTTCTGGTGACGGCCGGCTGTTCCTCCGGGGACGGGGGCGCGCCGGACGACGGGAAGAGCGCGTTCCCGGGCATCGGGAGTTCGACGCCCGCGCCGTCGTCCTCCGGGAGCCCCACCGAGGAGGCACCCCCCGCGAAGGGTTCGGTGAAGGTGGTGCGGACGGTCGCCGAGGGCCTGAAGACGCCCTGGGGTCTGGCACCGCTGCCTGAGGGCGGGCTCCTGGTGTCGTCGCGGGACGAGGGGACGATCGTCCGGGTGGACGAGAAGACCGGCCGGAAGACGGAGCTGGGCGAGGTCCCGGGGGTCGCGCCCGCGGGCGAGGGCGGCCTCCTGGGCATCGCGCTCTCCCCGGACTACGCCTCGGACCACATGGTCTACGCGTACTTCACCACCGCCTCGGACAACCGCATCGTCCGCATGCTGTACGACGCGAAGAAGCCGCCGGGTGAGCAGCTCGGCGCCCCGGACACCGTCTTCAAGGGCATCCCCAAGGGAGTGATCCACAACGGCGGCCGGATCGCGTTCGGCCCGGACAAGATGCTGTACGCCGGCGCGGGCGAGACCGGTGACCGGGGGCAGGCCCAGAACAAGAAGGCGCTGGGCGGCAAGATCCTGCGGATGACGCCGGACGGCGATCCCGCGCCGGGCAATCCCTTCGGCGAGTCCGTCGTCTATTCGTACGGCCACCGCAATGTGCAGGGACTGGCCTGGGACGACAAACAGCGGCTGTGGGCCTCCGAGTTCGGCCAGGACACCTGGGACGAACTGAACCAGATCAAGCCCGGCGACAATTACGGCTGGCCGGTCGTCGAGGGCCGCGGCGGCGAAGCCGAGTACCACGACCCGGTCGCCCAGTGGCACACCGACGACGCCTCCCCCAGCGGCATCGCCTACGCCGAGGGTTCCATCTGGATGGCGGGTCTCAAGGGCGAGCGGCTCTGGCGCATCCCCCTGAGCGGCACGAAGGCGTCGGCGGCCCCCGAGTCCTTCCTCGAGGGCGAGTACGGCCGCCTGCGGACGGTCGTCTCCGCCGGCGGCGACAAGCTCTGGCTGACGACGAGCGAGACGGACGGTCGCGGCAGCCCCGCGCAGGGGGACGACAAGATCCTGGAGCTGAAGGTGAGCTAGGGGGCGGGGCCGCTCTTCGCCGCGGTGCTTGTCTCCGGTGCCGTCCAGCGGCCACGCGTCGTGCGCCTGCGCGGGGCCGATTCCCGCCGCCTGGCCAGGGCCCTGGTACCCGCCGGCGTCGGGGTGCCGGCCGGGGTCGTGGTGCCCGGGCCGGCGGCGTGCTGCCCGGGCCTCAGGCCGCGGCGTGCTGCCCGGGCCTCAGGCCAATGGTCGGGATCAGGGTCGTGGTCGGCGGCCTATTCGGGCTCGGAGTCCTGCGTCGGCTCGGATCCCTGTCCCGACTCTGGCTGTGCGTCCTGAGCGGACTCGGCCCCGGGGTCATGCCCGGCCTCGCGCCCCTGCCCGGACTCGGCCTCGGGCTCGGACTCGGACTCGGACTCGGGTCCACCGTCCGGCTCGTGGTCGGTGTTCTGTTCCTGCTCGGACCCCTGCTCGTGTTTCGGCAGTCGTACGACCACCTTGCCCGAGGACAGGTCTATGGGGCCGCGCCCCGGGTCGCCGTCCGTCAGGTCGACCCGGCTCAGCTCCAGTCGCTTGCGTTCGTCATTGGTGTGCTTGCGGCCTGGTGCGAAGAGCTCCTCGAACATGTTGAACACAGCGCCTCCCTCGGCCCGGATCCTTCACAGCGTAGATCTCAGCCCGTCGCCCTGGCGGCCGGGGCCTCCGGGGGAAAGAGCCGCAGCCGGTGTGCGAGCGCGGCGGCCTCCCCCCGTCCTGAGACGTCCAGCTTGGCCAGAATGTTCGAGACGTGGACGCTGGCCGTCTTCGGGGAGATGAACAGCTCCTCGGCGATCTGCCGGTTGCTGCGGCCGGCGGCCACGAGGCGCAGCACGTCGCGCTCGCGGCTGGTGAGGCCGAGGGCCAGCGCCGGGTCCTTGGGGGCAGGTGCGCCTGGTGCGGGCGCGGCGGTCAGGGTCAGCCGGGCCCGCTGGGCGAGCAGTGCGACGGCGTCGGCGAGCGGACGCGCGCCGAGGTGATCGGCCGCCGCCCGGGCCAGCCGCAGCAGTTCGGTGGCGCGGGCGCGGTCGTCCTCCTCGGTGCCCGAGAGCAGCAGGGCCTCGGCGAGGCGGTACCGGACCCGGGCGAGGTCGTACGGGCGCTCCAGGAGTTCGAAGGCGGTGACGACCTCGGACCAGTCGTCCGGGGCGGTGATCCCCTCGGCGCGCCGGAGCTCGGCGCGCACCCAGGCCTCGTGGGCGAGCCACACGGGCGCTCCCGTGGCCAGCCGCTTCGCCATGGTGCGGACGCACTCCACGGTGTCGGAGCGGCCCGCTTCGGCGAGGGGCAGTCCCCGGGCGTCCGCCTCCGCGGTGGCGGCGGCGAGCAGGAGCGGCCAGGCGTAACGCTGGGTGCCGGGCGGGAAGCCGCAGCCCAGGGCCTGTTCCAGGACGGCGCGGGCGTCGAGGAGACGGCCCTCGGCCGCGGCGACGCCGAGGGCGGTGCGCAGCAGCGGCAGGGCGTGCTGCGGCTGGATGTCATGGGTTCCGAAGTGGTCGCCGGCGGCCACCAGTTGGCGTCCTGCCTCGGCGAGGTCACCGCGCGCGAGGGCGAGGGGGGCGAGCCGGGAGGCGCCGACGCCGGACGGCTTGCCGCTGAGCCCGATGCCCAGCGCGTTCCGGGCCGCTTCGGTGGCCTCGTCCCAGTGGCCGAGGGAGCCGAGCGACTCGGAGAGGTTCCCCCAGATCCAGGCTTCGGTGTCCAGCAGCCCGTGCTTCCGCGCGAGTTCGGCGCCCTCGCGGAGGATCCGGACGGCTTCCCGGGAGCGGCCGACCGACTCCAGGTGGGAGGGCAGGTTGATGTGCACGCGGCCCATCACGAGGAAGACGTCCTGCCGGACCACCTGCTCCCTGACCTCGTACAGCTCTTCGAGCCCCGCCTCGACGTCGCCCGAGTCGACCATGAGTCCGCCGAGGGTGAGCCGCGCGTTCAGCTCGATGTCGCGGGCGCCCACCATGCGCGCGTACTCCACGGCGCGCTCGGCGGCGGAGACAGCGCCGGGGCCCGGCTCGTGCAGCATGCACCATGCGGCGACGTTCGACAGGACGTCGGCGTGCACCTCGGACGGCGGAAGGCCCCGGACCAGGTCCTGGGCGGTGGCGAGTTCCGTCCAGCCGTCGCCGCGGGCCTGTGCCTGGATGAGGCGGGAGCGCTGGATCCAGAACCAGGCGGCGCGCAGGGGGTCTCCCTTGACCGCGCCCGGCGGGGAGTTCGGGGACGGCGCGGCCTCGTCCTCCAGGAGGTGCAGTGCCCGCTTGGTGATCTTCAGGGCGCGCTCGCGCTCCCCGCAGAGCCGGCCCGCGACGGCGGCCTCGGCCATCAGGTCGAGGTAGCGCAGGGGTGTGGTGGCCGGGTCGCAGCCGCAGGGCGGGTAGACCTCCACGTAGTCGACGGGCCGCAGTTCGGCGCGGACGGTGTCCGGGGTGACCTCCCACAGCTCCATCGCCCGCTCCAGGAGCCGCAGTTGCTCGGAGGGGGCGTGGCGGCGGCGGGCCTGGACGGAGGCGTCGAGGACGGCGGGGAGGGCCTTGGCCGCGTCGTGGGCGTGGTACCAGTAGCTGGCCAGGCGGGTGACGCGCTCGTCGGCCGGCACGAGCGACGGGTCGGCCTCCAGGGCCTCGGCGTACCGGCGGTTGAAGCGGGAACGCTCGCCGGGCAGCAGGTCGTCGCTGACGGCCTCGCGGACCAGGGAGTGGCGGAAGCGGTAGCCGTCGCCGCCGGGTGAGGCGAGCAGGATGTTGGCGCCCACGCAGGCGCGCAGCGCCTCGATGAGGTCGTCCTCGGCGAGCCGTGCGACGGCGGCGAGCAGCGGGTACTCGACGGTGGAGCCGCCCTCGGCGACGATCCGGGTGACGCGCTGGGCGCTTTCGGGCAGGCCCTCGACCCGTACGAGGAGCAGGTCGCGCAGGGAGTCCGTGAGCCCGGTGGGACAGCCCTCGTGCGCGGCGACGGCGAGTTCCTCGACGAAGAAGGCGTTGCCGTCGGAGCGGCCGAAGATGTCGTCGACCTGGGCCGGGTCGGGTTCGTGGGCGAGGATCCCGGCGATCTGACGGCCGACCTCGGCGCGGCTGAGGCGGCTCAGTTCGATGCGGCGGACGGTGCGCAGCCGGTCCAGTTCGGCGAGGAGGGGGCGCAGCGGGTGGCGGCGGTGGATGTCATCGGCGCGGTAGCTGGCGACGACGACGAGACGGCCGCTGCGCAGCGTGCGGAAGAGGTAGGCGAGGAGGTGGCGGGTGGAGGCGTCGGCCCAGTGCAGGTCTTCGAGGGCGACGACGACGGTGCGGTCGGCTGCGACGCGCTCCAGGAGACGGGCGGTGAGTTCGAACAGGCGGGCCATGCCCTCCTCTTCGTACCGGCGGCCGGAGGTCTCGCCGAGCTCCGGCAGGAGCCGGGCCAGTTCCTCCTCCTGTCCGGCCGCCGCGGCCGCGAGTTCGTCGGGGAGTTGCCGGCGCAGGGCGCGCAGGGCGGTGGAGAACGGCGCGAAGGGGAGGCCGTCGGCGCCGATCTCCACGCAGCCGCCGCAGGCGAAGACGGCGCCTGCGCGCGTGGCCGCCGTGGCGAACTCCTCCAGCAGGCGGGTCTTTCCGACACCCGCCTCGCCGCCGAGCAGCAGCGCCTGCGGCTCGCCCGCGGCGGCGCGGGCGAGCGCGTCGTTCAACTCCCCCATCTCGTCGGCGCGTCCGACGAACACCGGGCTGACGGACCTGGTCTCCACAGGCCCGAGCATCGCACAGGGGTCCGGCGGTGCGGCACCGGATATCGCGACGACGTCCGCGGTGCCGGCGCCCGCGGCGGGGGCCGTACGGACGAAGGCGCCGACCTTCTCGGTCGGCGCCTCGCCGGGGAGGTTCCCTGTCGTGTTCCGCGGCGGGCGGCCGCCCCCGGTACGGCCGCCCGCCCGTGCCCCGGCGTTCACGCGACGCGTGCGAACCGGTGCCTGCGGGGGTGGTTGCTATGTCCCTCGTTCTCGTTGCGTCCTGCCTCACGCGCGGCGGCGTTGCGGGCGGCCCGGCGGACGCGGCGCGCCTCCCGGACGAGCCGGTGGTTCTCGGCCTCGCGGATGAGCTCTGCGGAACGGATCTGGTGAAGCTCGTACTCGAACATCTGGTGTCCCTCGTGAGGAGTCGGTTTCGGCCTCGCTTGTTCGCGATGCCTCAACTTTCGCCTCCCAGGGGGGTGTGTCACATCGGGAGAGTTCCGCATCTTGCGCGCGTGAGGGGCCTTAGGGCGGACGCGGATGACCGGCGCCGGCCCTAAGGCCCCTCAGACGTGCGGGACGGACGGAGTGTGTCAGCCGGTGGAGGGCAGCCCGAGCAGGATGTCGGAGTACTTGGCCACCGCGAGCACGAGGCCGATGACGCCGAGCGAGACGCCCGCCCAGGCGACCGACTTGATCCAGGCGGCCTGCGGCCTGCCGGGTGCGCCGAAGGCGGGGCGGGCGAGCACGACGACGCCGACGATCAGTGCGGCCAGCGCGAACAGGCCGCCCACCAGGGCGGTCGCCGCCCAGGCGTCGCCGTAGACCTCCTTGACCTGCTTGGCGACGCTGGCGGAGGAGGAGGTCTGGAGCTGGCCGACGAGCGTCTCGCGGGCGGCGGCGACGGTGGCGACCCAGCTGCCGGTGAGCGAGACCACGCCGAGCCCGGCGGACACGACGGCTGCCGCGCCCTGGCCCACGCCGGTGGCTCCCTCACCGTCGCCCGGGGCGTCGTCCCCGGCCGTGTCGTCGCCGGTGGTGTCGTCGCCGGTGGTGTCGTCGGCCTCGGCCGACCCGTCGGTCCCGGCACCGGTCGGCGTGGCCTCGTCGGTGACGCTGCCGTCCGCCTCGGTGACGTCCTTCTTGGTGACGTCCACGGTCTTCTCGTCGCTCGTGGCCCCGGTGTCGGTCCCGGCTTCGTCAACTGTCTTGGTACCCATGCCCCGCACCGTACGGACGCTGTCTGAGAAGTCTCTTAATGATCGTCGTGGGCGGCACGCGCGCGTGCGGCACGCCATTCCGGCGCGAGGACGGACCAGACCTCCATGTCGTGGCGCGCATCGCGGTAGACGTAGCTCTGCCGCAGTACGCCGTCCCGGGTCATGCCGAGCCGCCGGGCGACGTTCAGGCTGGGGGTGTTCGCGCTCGGGGCGATCCACTCCACGCGGTGCATGCCGCGCTCGTCGACGGCCCAGTCGATGAGGACGCGCATGCCGCGGGTGACGAGTCCGCGGCCGGCCGCGGCGGGCTCCAGCCAGCAGCCGGCCTCACAGGTGCCCATGGCGGTGTCGAAGATCCGGAAGAGCAGTCCGCCGACGAGTTTCCCGTCCAGCCAGATCCCGTGCAGGCTGCCGCTGTCGGCGGCGCGCTTGTCGGCGTACAGCTGGAGATAGTTCCGCGCGGAGTCGAGGTCCGTCACGTGGTCCGGGAGCGACACATGGCGGCCGATGTAGTCCCGGCCACGCTCCATGTGCGTGAAGAACTCCTCGGCGTGCCAGGGCTCCAGGGGCCGCAGCTCCGCTCCGTCGTCACCCAGGGATATCGCGTACATCCCGCTTCCGCTCCTTCTCCAGTACGTCCGCCACGTCGGCGTCCACCGCTTCGGCCAGCCTCTCATGGGCGGCGCGGCACTCGGGCGGCTCGATGCTGATGCGCGGCAGGCAACGGTCGAGGCGGCGGGGCAGCCACCAGTTCGCGCCGCCCAGCATGTGCATGAGGGCGGGCACGAGCAGCGTGCGCAGGACGAAGGCGTCGAGGGCGACCGCCGAGGCGAGGGCGATGCCGAACATCGCGATGACGCGGTCGCCGCTGAGCACGAAGGCGAGGAAGACGGAGATCATGATGACGGCGGCGGAGTTGATCACGCGACTGGTCTCGGCGAGTCCGACCCGGACGGCGCGCCGGTTGTCCCGGGTCTCCAGCCATTCCTCGTACATCCGGCTGACCAGGAAGACCTGGTAGTCCATGGAGAGCCCGAACAGGACGGACACCATGATCACGGGAAGGAAGGGTTCGATCGGTCCGGCGCGGCCGAGTCCGAGCAGCTCGCTGCCCCAGCCCCACTGGAAGATCGCGACGACGACCCCGAAGGCGGCGGCGACGGCGGCGACGTTCATCACGGCGGCCTTCACGGGGATGCCGATCGACCGGAAGGCGAGCAGCAGCAGGACGCAGCCGAGCCCGATCACAACGCCCACGAAGAGCGGGAGTTTGCCGACGACGACGTCCGCGAAGTCGTCGTAGCTCGCCGTCACCCCGCCGACCTGCACGTCGAGCGTGGTGCCCGCTTCGGCCCGTGGCAGCACCTCGGCGCGCAGCCGGTCGACGAGGTCGCTGGTCTGCCGGGACTGCGGGGCGGATTCCGGTACGACGGTGAGGTAGGCGGTGTCGCCGCCGCTGTCGTAGGTCACGGGTGTCACCGTCGCGACGCCCTCGGTCGCCCGGAGCGTGGCGTCCAGGTTGTCGAGCGCGAGCCGGCCCTCTGCCCCGCCGACCCGGGTGACGAGGGTCAGGGGGCCGTTGACGCCGGGTCCGAAGCCGTCCGCGACGAGGTCGTAGGCCTGGCGTGTGGTCGTGTGCCCCGGGTCGTTGCCCTGGTCGGAGGTGCCCAGGCGGAGCGAGAACGTGGGCAGGGCGAGGAGCACCATGACGACGACGGCGACGGTGCCGAGAAGCTTGGGGTGCCGTTCCACGAAGGCGGACCAGCGGGCGGCGAACCCGGTGGGGAGCTCCGGTTCGGGCCCGTGCTCGTGGAGCCTGCGCCGTTCGCGGCGGTTCAGCGCACGTGGGCCGATCCAGGAGAGCAGGGCCGGCAGCAGGGTCACGGAGGCGGCGACGGTGAGGACGACGGTCAGGGAGGCGGCGACCGCGACGCCGTTGAGGAAGCCGAGCCGCAGGATGAGCATCCCGAGCAGCGCGATGCAGACGGTGGCGCCCGCGAAGACGACCGCGCGGCCGGTGGTGGCGACGGCGTTCCGCGCGGCCTCGTCGGCGGGGAGGCCGCGTTTGAGGCCGCGCCGGTGCCGGGTCACGATGAACAGCGCGTAGTCGATGCCGACGCCGAGTCCGATCAGCATGCCGAGCATCGGCGCGAAGTCGGCGACGGTCATGGCGTGTCCGAGGAGCACGATTCCGGCGTACGCGGTGCCGACGCCGACCAGTGCGGTCGCGATGGGCAGCAGGGACGCGGCGAGCGAGCCGAAGGCGAGGAAGAGGACGACGGCGGCGACGACCACGCCGACGGCCTCGGCGAGGTGCCCGCCGGACGACTGGGTGAGCCCGATCGCGCTGCCGCCCAGCTCCACTTGGAGCCCTTCGCTCTCGGCGGCCTTCGCGGTGTCGACGACGGCCCGGGCCTCGGCCTTGTCGATGTGCTCGGCGCGGTCGTCGAAGGTGACGGTGGCGTAGGCCGTGCGGCCGTCGGAGCTGATCCGGTCGCTGCCGCGGCTGCCGTGGGGGCCGACGACGGAGGCCACTCCTGGCAGGTCGGCGATCCGGTCGAGGGTCCGGGTCATGGTCTGTTCGACGTCGGAGGAGCGCACGGTGCCCGACGTGGTGTGCCAGACGACGGTGTCGCTGTCGCCGCCGAGTCCGGGGAAGCCGTCGGACAGGAGGCGGGCGGCGCGGCCGGATTCGGTGCCGGGGGCTTCGTAGTCGTTCGAGTAGGCGGAGCCCGTGACGGCAGCGGCGGCGGTGACGCCGCCGAGGGCGAGAAGCCAGAGCAGTACGGCCACGAGGCGGTGTCGGACACACCAGCGTGCGAGGGCTGCCACGGACGAGCTCCCTGAGTGATTTGTGGATCTTTATCGGGAACTGCCCGCAAAGAACGCATGACTTATGCGTCATCACTCTTGCAGCCGGTAGTGATCGTCTGCCCCGTTCGCGGGGCTTCTCACGAGAGTGCGAGCCAACTCACAGGACATTCCCGTGAACTCTGTCGCCCCGCGAGGCGTCGGTCAGTCGAACTGGTCACCCACGGCCATGACCATCACCCCGGCGACCATCAGCCACAATGCCCGCCGCGTGCGACCACGAGAACCGAGAACCGAGGCGATCGCGCACAGGGCGGCACCCGAGGCGTACGAGACGGGTATGAGCGCGGGCGCGGAGCCGGTGGAGCGCAGCGCCGAGGCGGCCAGCCCGGCGACGGTCAGCAGCGCTCCGGCGCAGACCGCCGTCCAACGGGCCCGCCGCACCTCGTGCGTCGGGTCCTCGACGTCACCGGGCTCCACGTCGGGTATCTCGGAGTCACTGCTTCCGCTCATGGCGCGGGAGCGTAGCGCGTGTCCCTGAGAAGGTGCGCGCATGCCCAGGGGGGTGCATCGGAACCGATGCACCCCCCTGGGGTTCTGAGAAGGACGGGCTCAGCCCTCGCTGACGCCCAGCTTCTCCAGGATGAGCTCCTTGACGCGGGCCGCGTCGGCCTGGCCGCGCGTGGCCTTCATGACCGCGCCGACCAGCGCGCCCGCGGCCTGGACCTTGCCGCCACGGATCTTGTCGGCGATGCCCGGGTTCCCGGCGATGGCCTCGTCGACGGCGGTGGTGAGCGCGCCCTCGTCCGAGACGACCTTCAGGCCGCGCTTCTCGACGACCTCGTCGGGCTCGCCCTCGCCGGCGAGCACGCCCTCGATGACCTGGCGGGCCAGCTTGTCGTTGAGGGAGCCCTCGGTGACCAGGGCGGTCACGCGGGCGACCTGCGCCGGGGTGATCGGCAGGTCCTCCAGGGCCTTGCCCGACTCGTTGGCGCTGCGGGCCAGTTCACCCATCCACCACTTGCGGGCGGACGTGGCGTCGGCACCGGCCTCGATCGTGGCGACGATCGGGTCGATGGCACCGGCGTTGAGGATCGACTGCATGTCGTGGGCGCCGATGCCCCACTCCTCGCGCAGCCGGTTGCGGCGGGCCAGCGGCTGCTCGGGCAGACCGGCGCGCAGCTCCTCGACCCACTCACGGGACGGGGCGACGGGGACGAGGTCGGGCTCCGGGAAGTACCGGTAGTCCTCGGCCTCCTCCTTCACCCGGCCCGAGGTCGTGGACCCGGTGTCCTCGTGGAAGTGGCGGGTCTCCTGGATGATCGTGCCGCCGGAGTTCAGCACCGCGGCGTGGCGCTGGATCTCGAAGCGGGCGGCACGCTCCACGGAGCGCAGCGAGTTCACGTTCTTCGTCTCGGAGCGCGTGCCGAACTTCTCGCGGCCGTGCGGACGCAGCGACAGGTTCACGTCGCAGCGCATCTGCCCCATCTCCATGCGGGCCTCCGACACACCGAGCGCCCGGATGAGCTCGCGCAGTTCGGCGACGTAGGCCTTGGCGACCTCGGGGGCCCGCTCCCCCGCGCCCTCGATCGGCTTGGTGACGATCTCGATGAGGGGGATGCCCGCACGGTTGTAGTCGAGCAGGGAGTGCGAGGCGCCGTGGATGCGGCCGGTGGCACCGCCGACGTGCGTCGACTTGCCGGTGTCCTCCTCCATGTGGGCGCGCTCGATCTCCACGCGGAAGACCTCGCCGTCCTCCAACTGCACGTCGAGATAGCCGTTGAAGGCGATCGGCTCGTCGTACTGGGAGGTCTGGAAGTTCTTCGGCATGTCCGGATAGAAGTAGTTCTTCCGGGCGAAGCGGCACCACTCGGCGATCTCGCAGTGCAGCGCGAGACCGATCTTGACGGCGGACTCGACGCCGGTCGCGTTGACGACCGGGAGTGCGCCGGGCATGCCGAGGCAGGTCGGGCAGGTCTGCGAGTTGGGCTCGGCGCCCAGCTCGGTCGAACACCCGCAGAACATCTTCGTCTTGGTGCCGAGTTCGACATGGACCTCGAGGCCCATGACGGGGTCGTACGACGCCAGCGCGTCCTCGTACGACACCAGGTCGGTCGTGGTGGTCACGGTGAAACTTCCCTCTCAGCCCAGCAGGACGTCGTCGTCGCCCAGCCGCTTCAGCTCGCGGTACAGGATGGCGAGACCGGTGGCGATCGCGACGGCGGACACGGTGGCGTCGATGAGCCGCAGTGTGTCGTGCTCGGCGCGGGCCTTCTTGATCTGCTTGGCGACCCCGAACGCGCCGAACGCGGTCCCGGCCATCGACAGATACGTACCGGACTTCGACTTCTTGAAGCCCTTGGCCTTGTTCAGTGCACTCACAGCGACGGAGCCTCCTCGATCAGCGGGTGCCCCCACTTTTCCACGAAGGCGGCCTCGACGGCGGCGCCGACCTTGTACAGGCGGTCGTCCTTCAGCGCCGGAGCGATGATCTGGAGACCGACGGGCAGGTTGTCCTCCGGCGCGAGACCGCAGGGCAGCGACATGGCGGCGTTGCCCGCCAGGTTGGTCGGGATGGTGCAGAGGTCCGCCAGGTACATCGCCATCGGGTCGTCGGCACGCTCGCCGATCGCGAAGGCGGTGGTCGGCGTGGTCGGCGAGACGATGACGTCGACCTGCTCGAAGGCCTTCTCGAAGTCGCGCGTGATGAGCGTGCGGACCTTCTGGGCGCTGCCGTAGTACGCGTCGTAGTAGCCGGAGCTGAGCGCGTACGTGCCGAGCATGACGCGGCGCTTGACCTCGGCGCCGAAGCCGGCCTCGCGGGTGAGGGCGGTGACGTCCTCTGCCGAGCGGGTGCCGTCGTCGCCCGTACGGAGGCCGTAGCGCAGGCCGTCGAAGCGGGCGAGGTTGGACGAGCACTCGGACGGGGCGATCAGGTAGTACGCCGAAAGAGCGAGGTCGAAGGACGGGCAGTCCAGCTCGACGATCTCCGCACCCAGCTCCTTGAGCAGTTCGACGGACTCGTCGAACCGCTGGATGACGCCGGCCTGGTAGCCCTCGCCGCGGAACTGCTTGACGACGCCGACGCGCATGCCCGCCACGCTGCCGTTGCGGGCGGCCTCGACGACCGGCGGGACCGGCGCGTCGATGGAGGTCGAGTCGAGTGGGTCGTGCCCGGCGATGACCTCGTGCAGGAGGGCCGCGTCCAGGACCGTACGGGCGCAGGGACCGCCCTGGTCGAGGGAGGACGAGAACGCCACCATGCCGAAGCGGGAGACGGCGCCGTAGGTCGGCTTGACGCCGACCGTGCCGGTGACGGCCGCGGGCTGGCGGATGGAGCCGCCGGTGTCCGTGCCGATCGCCAGGGGCGACTGGAAGGAGGCGAGGGCGGCGGAGGAGCCGCCGCCGGAGCCGCCGGGGATCTTGGTGAGGTCCCAGGGGTTGCCGGTGGGGCCGTAGGCGCTGTTCTCGGTGGAGGACCCCATGGCGAACTCGTCCATGTTGGTCTTGCCGAGGATGACGACGTCGGCGGCCTTCAGCCGCTTGGTGAGCGTCGCGTCGTACGGCGGGATCCAGCCTTCGAGGATCTTCGAGCCGACGGTCGTCGGGACGCCCTCGGTGGTGAAGATGTCCTTGAGCGCGAGCGGAACGCCGGCGAGCGGGCCGAGCTTCTCGCCGGCCTCCCGCTTGGCGTCCACGGCACGGGCCTGGGCGAGGGCTCCCTCGCGGTCGACGTGCAGGAAGGCGTGCACCTTCTCGTCGACGGCCTCGATGCGCGCCAGGTGGGCCTCGGTGACCTCGACGGCGGTGAGCTCGCCGGCCGCGATCTTCTCGGCGATCTCGGCCGCGGTGAGCTTGATGATGTTGACGTTGGTGTCCGTCATGGTGATTAGTCCTCCCCCAGGATCTGCGGCACCTTGAAACGCTGCTGCTCCTGGGCCGGGGCGCCGGACAGCGCCTGCTCGGGGGTGAGCGACGGACGGACCTCGTCCACGCGCATGACGTTCGTCAGCGGCAGCGGATGAGAGGTCGGCGGTACGTCTTGGTCGGCGACCTCACTGACGCGGGCGACCGCGCCGATGATGTCGTCCAGCTGTCCCGCGAAGTGATCGAGCTCTTCGGGCTTCAGCTCCAGACGCGCCAGCCGGGCGAGGTGGGCGACCTCCTCGCGCGTGATGCCAGGCATGCAGCGTTCCTCTGGGGTGAGTGTGTGTGGTTTGGGGCCAATCCTAGGGTGCCGGGCCCGGTGCCCGTGAAACGGTTTCCCCTGCCGGGCCCCTTCAGCGGCGGCCGTCCCACGCCCGGCTGTGCAGGAAGTGGTTGTCGTAGAGCTCCTGCACGTCCAGCAGGCTCTCCGGCGCGGCCTCTCCGAGGGCGACCCGCCGCAGGTGACGGAAGTACTCGAAGCGCTCCACGCCCGGGGTGATGACGACGAGGAGGTCGGCGTCGGCTCCGGGCGCGGCGGCGAAGGCGTGCGGTACGCCCGGCGGGACGACGACCAGGTCGCCGCGTTCGGCGGTGACGACCTCCTCGCCCGACAGGAGTTCGGCGCGGCCGTCGAGGACGAAGAACATCTCCGCGGACTTGGCGTGCCAGTGGGGGTGGGCGCCGTCGGCGCCGCTCGTGAGGGTGACGCGCTGGGTGGACAGCGCCCCGCCCGTGGCGCTGCTGTCGGCCAGCAGCCGCACGGTGGTGGGCGCCCGGCCCACCACTTCGGCCTCCGCCTCGCGGACGATCACGGTCGAGTCGAACGTCGGAACGATCAGCGACATGTCGGGCTCCCTGTGGATGTCGGGTGAGGCGATCAGACGGCGAAGAGCAGACCGGCGCTGACGAGCACGACGGCGGCGGTGGCGAAGTGGATGCCGAACGCGACGGCCTTGGTGCCGCCGTGGCGCAGCACTATCAGCGTGTCACCGAGCGGGACGATCGCGACCATGAGCATGAACCACGCCTCCGCCCGGGCACCGGCGAAGGCCAGCAGGGCCAGGCCCATGACGCCGAGGGCGGCGTCCCTCAGGCCCTTGATCGTGAGGTAGGCCGCGTCTCCGTCGGGCTTGGCGGGGACGCCGTAGCCGGCGGCGGCGGCCTGCGGCTGGAACAGGAACCGGGCCCCGATGAACAGCACGAGCAGGTCGAGGACGACGGCGAGCGTGTACGCGGTGACGGTCATGCCGGATCTCCTTGCTAGCAGTGCTAGTGACAAGAGCGAAGCTAGCAGAGCATCGACATGAACGCTAGCGGTGCTAGAATTCTGGTCATGTCGATTCAGACGCGCCGGGAGCGCGAGCGGGCGGAACGAGAGCGGCTGATCGTCACGGCCGCACGGGAACTGGCGGAGGCCGAGGGCTGGGAGGCGGTCACCACGCGACGGCTGGCCGCCGAGATCGAGTACAGCCAGCCCGTCCTCTACAGCCACTTCAAGGGCAAGGACGCCATCATGGCGGCGGTCGCGGTGGAGGGCTTCGCCGAGATGGCGGAGGAGCTGCGGAAGGCGCGCACGGCGGCCCGGGGGACACGGGCGGCCCTCGCGGCGGTGGGCGAGGCGTACACGGCGTTCGCGCGGCGGCGGCCCGCACTGTACGACGCGATGTTCACGCACACCGTGGACCTGCCGTTCGCCACGCCGGAGGCCCCCTCGGCGCTGCACGCGGCGTTCGGCGAGCTGCTCCGGGCCGTCGAGCCCGTCGCGGCCGGCGGGGAGGATCCCGGCCTGCTCACGGAGACGTACTGGGCCGGGCTGCACGGTCTGACCACGCTGATGCGCAGCGGTCGCCTCCCGGAGGACGCCCATGACCGCCGACTGGCCCTGCTGACCGCCCACTTCACCGCGTCGGACTGACCTGGGCCGGTCCCCGACGGCCCCACGTCCCGGCCTGGACCGGCCGAGGTCACCGCCCCTGGTTCGCACCCGCGCAGGACCAGTCGCCCGGCGGCTGCCGGAGACCGCCCAGGTGGCCGCGGGCGCCGTCGGCGGAGCTGCCCCGAGCAACTCCGGCCGAGGCCGTCGGGACTGCCACCGGGATCGCCCCCGCCGCGGTCGACGGGGACGGGGCGACCGGCCCGGGGCAGCCCGAGGCGGCCCAAGACGGCTGAGGTCACCGCGGGCGACATCGGCGGAGCTGCCCGACCGGGCCGGCCGAGGTCACCGGGACCGACCGCCGTCACCGCGGGAACGGCCGCCCTGCCAAGGGTCGGCCCGGGGCCGCTCAGGTGGCCGGGGGCGCCGTCGGTGGAGCTGCCGGAGCTGCCTTCGGCCGGGGCGGCTCAGGCGGCTGTCGTGGGCGCCGTCGGCGGAGCTGCCGGAGCTGTCTCCGGCCGGGTCGGCCCAGGTGACTGTTGCGGGCGACATCGGCGGAGCTGCCGGAGCCGTCTCCGGCCGGGGCCGCTCAGGTGGCTGCCGTGGGCGCCGTCGACGGGGCTGCGCGGCCCGGCTCCGCTCGGCCGGACGGGTCGGTGAGGGCTGGGCTACACGATCCGGCCCGGGTCGTCCGCGGCGGACGCCGGCAGGGCCGCCTTCGGGCGCTGCCAGCCACGGCTGCCGCGGGCCCGCAACCAGGCCGTGGCCTCGTCGGCGGGCATGGCGGCCGCGACCAGCCAGCCCTGTACGGCGTCACAGCCGAGGTCGCGCAGGCGCTCCCAGGTCTCGTCGTCCTCCACGCCCTCGGCGACGACCAGGAGGCCCAGCGAGTGCGCCAGGTCGACCGTGCAGCGCACGATCTCCGCGTCCTCGGCGTCCACCGCGAGCCGGGCCACGAAGGACCGGTCGATCTTCAGTTCACTCACCGGCAGGCGCCTGAGGTGCACGAGCGAGGAGTACCCGGTGCCGAAGTCGTCCAGCGACATCTTCACGCCGTGGCCGGTCAGCCCCGCGAGGGTGTCGGCGGCGCGCTGCGGGTCCTCCAGGAGCACGTGCTCGGTTATCTCCAGCTGGAGCGCCCCCGCCGGGACCCCGTGCCGGGCGAGCCGGGCGGCGACCGCGCCGGCGAAGCCGGGGGTGTGCACATCGCGCGGCGAGACGTTCACCGCGACCGGCACGTGCAGGCCCTGCGCCCGCCATCGCGCGACCTGTCCGAGCGCCGTCTCCAGTACGTACTCGGTGAGATGGGGCATCAGTCCGGAGGACTCGGCGATGGCGATGAACTCGTCCGGCGGAACCTTCCCCCGCTCCGGGTGCACCCAGCGGACCAGTGCCTCGAGTCCGGCGACCTGGCCGTTGAAACGGACCTTGGGCTGGTAGTGCAGTTCGACGTCGCCGGCGTCGAGGGCCCGGCGCAGGTCGCCGAGCAGGCCGAGCCGGTCAGGGGTGTTGGAGTCGCGCTTGGACTCGTACACCTCGACGCCCGTACGGTCCCGCTTCGCCTGGTACATGGCGACGTCCGCCCGCCGCAGCAGCCCCTCCGCGTCGAGCGCGTGGTCGGGGAAGACGGCGAGACCGGCACTGGCCTCCAGCACGAGGGTGAGGCCGTCGAGGTCGAGCGGGGAGCCGAGCGCGGCGACCAGGTTGCGCGCGACCCGGGTGGCCGACGTCGTGGAGTCGGCGACCGGCAGCAACACGGCGAACTCGTCGCCGCCGAGCCGCGCGGCCGCCGCCCCGCGCGGCAGCGCCAGCCGCAGCCGGTCCGCTATCTGGAGGAGCAGCCGGTCCCCCGCGAGATGCCCCAACGTGTCGTTCACCGACCGGAAACGGTCGAGGTCGATCAGCATCAGGGCGGAACGCGCACCGATGCGCTCGGCGTCGTCCAGGGCCGTCCAGGTCCGCTCCAGCAGCCACTGACGGTTGGGCAGCCCCGTCAGCGGGTCGCGCAGTTGCTCCTCCGCCCGGGCGCGGGCGATCCACAGCGTGGAGTCGAGGGCGATCAGCGGGATCGCGAAGAGGGGCAGCAGGATCGGCAGCGCGACGGCGACCACGCAGACCAGCGGCGCGATCCCGAGGAGCGCGACGGCGACGAGCCCCTGTCTGACCAGGGCGGTGCGCGCGACGGTGGGCAGACCGCCGGTGCGCGGCGCGTGCAGGTACCAGAGCAGGGCCCGGGTGACGGCGAGGTAGGCGGCCGCGACGAGCACGACCTCGGGTGCCGCGTAGAGCGTCCAGGTCCTCGGGTCCCAGGGCGTCTCGACGGTCGGGAACCGTCCGAACACGGCGAGGACCAGGGCGCCCGCCCCGATGCCGAGGATGTCGACCGCGCCGTGCAGGACGCCCTGCCGCCAGCGGTTGCGCCGTGCGGCGCCTACCAGGACCACGACGGTCAGGCTGACCATTCCGGCGGGTACCCAGCCGTACAGCAGCAGGACCGCGAGGGTGAGCGCGGCGCCGGAGCCGGTGCCGCCCCACCACCGGGCCCGGCCGAGGGCGACCAGGTGGCCGACGATGATGCCGGTGAGCAGGGCGAGCGCCCAGCCGACGGTGCCGCACGGGAAGAGCGCGTGGTTGCCGCTGAACGCCCGGTAGAAACCGGCTCCGAGGACGAAGCCCGCCGCCGCGACGACCGCCGCGGGCAGCGCGGGCCACGATATGTGCGGTTCGGAATCGTGTTCGGAGTCGTGACCGGGCAGGCCGTCGCCGCGCCCCGCGTCGAGCGGGCCGACGCCGGGTGCGGCGGGTGCCATGAGGGGTCCGGAGTCGCGCTGCCCGGCACGCTCCTCGGTCCGCCCCGTCCGGAGTCCGGCCATCCACGCGCCGGTCATCCGGCGCAGGCGCAGCCGTGAATCGGGGGCGGCGCTCTCGGTCGGTTCCATTCCCGTCCCTCTCACAGCCGGCGGTGCCCACGCCACGCGGTCCGTTGCCGGCCACGACTGCCAACGGTGCGTCTGAAAGCCTTCCCCGGCACTCGTGATGAGCAGGGGATGCCCCGACCGCAGCTGGGCACGGCAGGTGCACACCTCAACAGTAGGCCGCGGAAGGCTTCCACGGGCAGCGGTCGTCGACGGTTGCCCGAATGCGACCCGGCCACCCGTATGCATCTGATATGCGCCGAACGGGTGGTCTTCAACCGCTACTCCTCGATCGGAAGCGCAACTTCCGCCGCGGCCTCGGGTCCTTGTTCCAGAAGGACGGCGAAGCCCTCCTCGTTCAGAACAGGAACCTTCAGCTGCATCGCCTTGTCGTACTTCGAACCAGGATTGTCACCCACCACGACGAATGACGTCTTCTTGGAGACAGAACCGGTCACTTTCGCTCCCCTGCTCTGCAGTGCCTCCTTGGCGCCGTCCCGCGTGTGGTGTTCGAGCGTGCCGGTGACGACGACGGTGAGCCCTTCGAGCGGGCGCGGCCCCTCGTCCTCGCCGGAGCCCTCCTCCTCCGTCCGGACCCCGGCGGCCCGCCACTTGCGGAGGATCTCGCGGTGCCAGTCCTCGGCGAACCACTCCTTGAGGGAGGCCGCGATGATCGGCCCGACGCCCTCGGTGGTGGCGAGCTCCTCCTCGGTCGCCTGCTCGATCCGGTCGATGGAACGGAACTCGCGCGCCAGCGCCTCGGCCGCCACCGGCCCGACATGACGGATCGACAGACCGGTCAGTACGCGGGCGAGGGGACGCTCCTTGGCGGCCGCGATGTTGTCCAGCATCGCCAGCGCGTTCTTCTTCGGCTCCCCCTGCTGGTTGGCGAAGACCGTGGCGATCTTCTCCTCGCCCGTCTTCGGATCGCGCTTGGGCAGACCGCTGTCCTGGTCGAGGACGTACGCCTTGATGGGCAGCAGCTGCTCGACGGTGAGGGCGAAGAGGTCGCCCTCGTCGGCCAGCGGCGGGTCCGACGGCTCCAGCGGCTTGGTCAGGGCCGCCGCGGCGACGTACCCGAAGTGCTCGATGTCCAGGGCCTTGCGGCCCGCGAGATAGAAGAGCCGCTCGCGCAACTGGGCCGGGCAGCTGCGGGCGTTCGGGCAGCGCAGGTCGACGTCGCCCTCCTTCATGGGCCGCAGCGGCGTGCCGCACTCGGGGCACTCGGCGGGCATCACGAACTCCCGCTCGCTGCCGTCGCGCAGGTCGACGACCGGGCCGAGGATCTCCGGGATGACGTCGCCCGCCTTGCGCAGCACCACCGTGTCCCCGATGAGGACGCCCTTGGCCTTCACCACGTCCTGGTTGTGCAGGGTGGCGAACTCGACCTCGGAGCCGGCGACGGTGACCGGCTCGACCTGTGCGTACGGCGTGACGCGGCCGGTGCGCCCGACGCCGACGCGGATGTTGACCAGCTTGGTGTTGACCTCCTCGGGCGCGTACTTCCAGGCGATCGCCCAGCGCGGCGCACGCGAGGTGGAGCCCAGCCGCCCCTGGAGGGGGATCTCGTCGAGCTTGACGACCACGCCGTCGATCTCGTGCTCCACGGAGTGGCGGTTCTCTCCGTAGTACGCGATGAACTCCCGTACGCCGTCGAGGTCGTCGACCACCTTCGCGTACCGCGTGGTCGGCAGGCCCCACTCGTGGAGCAGTGTGTACGCCTCGGACAGCCGGGTGAGCCCCTCGAAGCCCTCCAGCGCGCCGATGCCGTGGACCACCATGTGCAGCGGGCGGGTCGCGGTGACGCGCGGGTCCTTCTGGCGCAGCGAACCCGCCGCCGCGTTGCGGGGGTTGGCGAAGGGCTTGTCGCCGGCCGCCACCAGACGGGCGTTCAGCTCCTCGAACTTCTCCATCGGGAAGTAGACCTCGCCGCGGATCTCCACGAGGTCGGGGACGCGGTCACCGTGCAGCCGGTCCGGAATCTCCGTGATCGTCCGCACATTGGGGGTGATGTCCTCACCGGTGCGGCCGTCGCCGCGGGTCGCCGCGCGGGTGAGCCGGCCGCGCTCGTACGTGAGGTTCACCGCGAGGCCGTCGACCTTCAGCTCGCACAGGAAGTGGTGGACGGAGGTGCCCACGTCCTTGGCGACGCGCTCCGCCCAGGCGGCGAGCTCCAGGTCGGAGAAGGCGTTGTCGAGCGAGAGCATGCGCTGGCGGTGCTCGACGGAGGTGAACTCCGTCGCGTACGCCCCGGCGACCTTCTGGGTCGGCGAGTCCGGGGTGCGCAGCTCGGGGTACTCCTCCTCCAGCGCCTCCAGGGAGCGCAGCAGTGTGTCGAACTCCGCGTCGCTGACGACCGGAGCGTCCTTCACGTAGTACCGGAAGCGGTGCTCCTCGATCTGCTCAGCGAGCAGCGCGTGCTTCTCCCGTGCCTCGGCGGGCACCGAATCCGAAGCCGAGGCGGTCTCTGCGTGCTTTTCGCCGGCCACCGTATGTCCTCCCGTTACTCAGGGTTGTCCGCGAGGGATCTCGCCGCCCGGACGCAGTGGGCGAGCGCCTTGCGCGCGAAGTCGGGGGAAGCCCCCGCGAGCCCGCACGTCGGAGTGACCGTGACCGATTCCGCGAGAAGCCCCGGTCGCAGCCCCAGCCTGCGCCACAGCGTCCTGACACCCATGACGCTACCGGCAGGGTCCGACAACGGGGCATCCACGCTCGGCACGACACCGGCGAAGAGCCGCGTGCCCCCTTCCACCGCCTCGCCGATCGCCTCGTCGTCACGCTCGGTGAGGAGCGAGAAGTCGAAGGAGACGGCCGCCGCGCCCGCCCGGCGCAGCAGGGCGAAGGGCACGTCCGGTGCGCACGAGTGGACTACGACGGGCCCGTCGCCGTGAACCCCGACGACGTCCCGGAGCGTGGCCTCGACGACCTGCCGGTCCACGGCACGGTGGGTGCGGTAGCCGCTGGCCGTCCTGACCTGCCCGCGCAACACGGCGACGAGTGACGGCTCGTCGAGCTGGAGGACGAGCCGGGCGCCGGGGACGCGCCGCCGGACCTCGTCGAGATGGAGCCGCAGGCCCTCGGCGAGCGACCCGGCGAGGTCACGGCACGCGCCGGCGTCGGAGAGCGCCGCCTCGCCGTTCCTCAGCTCCAGGGCGGCGGCGAGGGTCCAGGGGCCGACGGCCTGCACCTTGAGCGGTCCCTCGTATCCCTGGGTGAACTCCTCCAGGGCGTCGAGGTCCTCGCCGAGCCAGGACCTGGCCCGCTTGGTGTCCCGTCCGGGCCGGTCCCCGATCCGCCAGCCGCTGGGCTCCACGCGCGCGTACAGCTCGACCAGCATCCCCGCGGTCCGCCCGATCATGTCCGCGCCGGGCCCCCGGGCGGGCAGCTCCGGAAGGAACGGGAAGTCCTCGAAGGAGCCGGTGACGGTCTTCGCGGCCTCCCGCGCGTCACCGCCCGGCATGGACCCGACCCCGGTGGCGCCGCCGAACCTGAACTCGCTGTTTTCACTCACCCCGGAAGCGTACGTAACGCTCCCGGGGCGAGGCCGACGAAGGTGCCGGCACCGAGGACCGTGGGCGCGGAACGTCAGCGTCCCGGACGCACCGTCAGGTCGTTGACCTCCGCGTCCTTCGGCAGGTCGAGGGCCATCAGGATCGTGGTCGCGACGGACTCGGGGTCGATCCACCTCGCGGCGTCGTACTCCTTGCCCTCCTGCTGGTGGACCTTGGCCTGCATGGGGCTCGCCGTGCGGCCGGGGTACACGGAGGTGACCCGGACGCCGTTCGCGTGCTCCTCGTGGCGCAGGGAGTCCGCCAGGGCCTTCAGACCGTGCTTGGACGCGGCGTACGCGGACCAGTCGGCGTGCGCGTTGAGGCCGGCGCCGGAGTTGACGAACACCACGTGGCCCTGGGCGACGCGGAGTTGCGGCAGGAAGTGCCGGGTCAGTTCGGCGGGGGCGATCAGATTGACGTTCAGCTGGTGGCGCCAGGACTTCGGGGTGAGTTCGCCCACCGGGCCCAGGTCGACCACGCCCGCGATGTGCAGGAGCGAGTCGACGCGGTCCGGCAGGGTCTGGTGCGAGAACGCCCAGGAGAGCTTGTCCGGGTCCGCCAGGTCGCCGACCAGGGTCCGGGCCCCGGGGAACTCGGCCGCGAGTTCCTTCGCGCGGCCGGCGTCGCGCGCGTGCAGCACGAGTTCGTCCCCGCGCGCGTGGAGGCGGCGGGCGACGGCCGCGCCGATGCCGGAGCCCGCCCCGGTGATCACATGTGTAGCCATGACCGCCATGCTCGCATCACCCGATGGTCACCGGACGCCCCGGCTCTCCTCCAGGTACGCCAGCGCGCCGACCGGCTCCTCCGCGAAGAACACCAGCTCGGTCAGCGGGCGGGGCAGGAAGCCCTCGGCGTCCATCCGCCGGAACTGCTCCTTGAGACCGTCGTAGAAACCCGCGGTGTTCAGCAGGACCACCGGCTTGTCCGTCTTGCCGTGCTTCTTCAGCTCCAGGATCTCGGTGGCCTCGTCGAGGGTCCCCGTGCCGCCGACCATGATCACCACCGCGTCGGCCTTCTCCAGGAGCAGCGCCTTGCGCTCGGCGAGGTCACGGGCGACGACCATCTCGTCCGCGCCCACCCGGGCCTTGGCGGCCAGGAAGTCCACCGAGACGCCCAGCAGCCGTCCGCCCGCCTCCTGCACGCCGTCGGCGACGACCTTCATCAGACCGACGTCGGAGCCGCCCCACACCAGCGTGTGGCCGCCCTTTCCGAGGAGTTCGGCGAACTCGCGGGCGGGTCGGGTGTAGCGGTCGTCGAGGTCGGCGGCGGAGAGGAAGACGCAGATGTTCATGGGTTCACCGTACGCGGGAAGAACACGGGCTCCGCGAGCGCTTCCCCGAGTATGGCTGAAGGACACACGATCACCATCGAGCAGAACGACCGGCACGTGCGCGTGGTGCGCGGTGACCAGGTCCTGGCGGAGAGCGACCGCTCCCTCGTGCTGCGCGAGACCGGCTGTCCCGCGCGGTACTACATCCCGGCCGAGGACGTGCGCCTCGACCTGCTGACCCCTTCCGAAACGCACACCCACTGCCCGTTCAAGGGCACGGCGTCCTACTGGTCGCTGCCGGACGCGACGGACCTCGTCTGGTCCTACCCCGAGCCGAAGCCCGACGTGGCACAGATCAAGGATCACCTCTGCTTCTACGAGGTGGAGGTGTCGTGACCCGATGAGTTCCGGTCCGCCCGGCAGTCTCTACGGGTATGGACAAGAAGACCGTCTCGCGCGACGGGACCCCCATCGCCTACGAACGTCTCGGTGACGGCCCGGCGATCATCCTGGTCGCCGGAGCCATGTGCACGGGCGCCACGCTGGCGCCGCTCGCCGCGGCCCTGTCGGACCGCTTCGGAGCGGTCGTCTACGACCGCCGCGGGCGCGGCGCCAGCGGCGACACCGCGCCGTTCGCGGTCGCCCGCGAGGTCGAGGACATCGCGGCGCTGATCGAGGCGTGCGGCGGCAGCGCCGCGCTCTTCGGCGTCTCCTCGGGCGGCGCGCTCGCCCTGGAGGCGGCCGCGAGCGGGCTGCCCCTCACCGAAGTCGCCGTCTACGAAACACCGTTCGCCGTCCACGACGAGGCGCGTGCGGAGCGGCGGGAGTACACCGAGCGGCTGACCGGGCTGCTCGCCGAGGACCGGCGCGGCGACGCCGTGGAGCTGTTCCTGTCGCTCACCGGCATGCCCCCGGAGATGATCGCGGGCACCCGCCGCTCCCCCGCGTGGCCGGACATGGAGGCCATCGCCCCCACCCTGGCGTACGACGACGCCGCACTGGGCGACGGCCCGGTGCCCACGGAGCGGCTGGGCGCGATCGGCGTCCCGCTGCTGTCCGTGGCGGGCGGCGCGAGCCCCGAATGGATGCGCGAGGCGGCGCGGACCGTCGCGGACGCGGCGCCGGACGGGACGTACCGGGTGCTGGACGGCCAGACCCACATGGTGGACCCGCAGGTCCTCGCCCCGGTGCTGGCGGACTTCTTCGGCGGCGCGGCCGAGGCCGGCTGAGGCAGCGCGGCCGGGGGGGACCCGCACTCCGCGGCGGCGGGGATCAGCACTCCGCGGGTCCGGTCTGGCAGGGCGCTACCGGCTCCCGGCGGGCGAGCACCGGCCGGGCCGCCGCCGGCCGGGCCGCTCGGCCAGGCCGGGGTGCCGCGCCCGGCGGCCCCCTAGACCGAGGCCGTCGCGCGCGTGGTCGTCGCGATCGTCGCCGACCCCACCACGCGCGTGCCGTCGTACAGGACGACCGCCTGGCCGGGGGCGACGCCGCGGACCGGCTCGGTGAAAGCGACGCGCAGTTCGCCGTCCACGAGTTCCGCCGTCACCTCGGTCTCGCCGCCGTGCGCGCGCAGCTGCGCCGTGTACGTGCCCGGGCCGGCCGGGGCGGCGCCGCACCAGCGCGGCTTGATCGCCGTCAGGGCGCTCACGTCGAGGGAGGCGGCCGGGCCGACCGTCACCGTGTTGTTCACCGGCGAGATGTCCAGCACGTAGCGCGGCTTGCCGTCGGAAGCGGGGGTGCCGATGCGCAGTCCCTTGCGCTGGCCGATGGTGAAGCCGTACGCGCCCTCGTGGGTGCCCAGCTTCGCACCGGCCTCGTCGACGATGTCGCCCTCGGCCCGGCCGAGCCGGTCCGCCAGGAAGCCCTGGGTGTCGCCGTCGGCGATGAAGCAGATGTCGTGCGAGTCGGGCTTCTTGGCGACGGCGAGGCCGCGGCGCTCCGCCTCCGCGCGGATCTCGTCCTTCGTGGTGACCGTGTCGCCGAGCGGGAACAGCGCGTGGGCGAGCTGGCGGTCGTCGAGGACACCGAGGACGTACGACTGGTCCTTGGCCATGTCGGAGGCGCGGTGCAGCTCGCGCGTTCCGTCCTCGTTCACGAGCACCTTGGCGTAGTGGCCGGTGCAGACCGCGTCGAAGCCGAGGGCGAGCGCCTTGTCGAGCAGCGCGGCGAACTTGATCTTCTCGTTGCAGCGCAGGCACGGGTTCGGGGTGCGCCCGGCCTCGTACTCGGCGATGAAGTCCTCGACGACGTCCTCGCGGAAGCGCTCGGCGAGGTCCCACACGTAGAACGGGATGCCGATGACGTCGGCCGCGCGGCGGGCGTCGCGCGAGTCCTCGATCGTGCAACAGCCACGCGCGCCCGTGCGGAACGACTGGGGGTTCGCCGACAGGGCGAGGTGCACGCCGGTCACGTCGTGGCCGGCTTCCGCCGCGCGGGCGGCGGCGACGGCGGAGTCCACACCGCCCGACATGGCGGCGAGTACGCGGAGGGGGCGCTGCGAGGTGTCAGTCATAACCCCTCCAGGGTACGGGGCCGCGGGAACCGGAGCCCCCGCATATGCGTTGAAGATCGCATGGGGGAGAAAAAGGCGAAGCCACGGGGCCGCGGGGCAGGGGACGCGGACCGTCGCGTCGGGCGCCGGGCGCTGCTCGTCGGCGGTGCGGCGGCCGCCCTGGGCACGGCGGCGCTGGCCCGGGAGGAGCTCGGGCACCTGTGGTGGCGGCTGCCCGGCGTGGACAAACCGCGGGTGGCGGGGGCGGTGGACTTCCGGGGCGCCCAGTGGGTGGCGGCGTCCCCGGCGAACTGGCGCCGCGCGGACCGGCCCGCCGACTACGCGATAGACCGGGTCGTCATCCATGTCACCCAGGGCAGTTTCCGGAGCGCGGTGAAGGTCTTCCAGGACCCGGGGCACGGCGCGGCGGCGCACTATGTCGTCCGCAGGGACGGGCACATCACCCAGATGATCCGCGAGCTGGACGTGGCGTTCCACGCGGGCAACCGCGAGTACAACGAACGGAGCGTCGGCATCGAGCACGAGGGCTTCGTCGAGCGCGCCTCCTCGTTCACCGACGCGATGTACGCCGCCTCCGCGCGGCTCACGGCCGGGATATGCGGGCGCTACGACATCCCCGTCGACCGGAAGCACATCATCGGGCACGTGGAGGTGCCGGGCACGGACCACACCGATCCCGGGCCGCACTGGGACTGGGACCGGTACATACGGCTCGTCCGGCAGGCCCGTACGGCCAAGGCCTGACCCCGCGCCGGTCCGCGCGGCCGGGGCGGGTCGCCGCCCGGGCCGGTCCCGACCGGGGCCAGGACCGGTCGTGGCCGGGCCAGGGGGCTTCCCCCCTAAATGAGACCCGCCGTGCGCGCGCGTTCCACCGCCGGACCGATCGCCTTCGACACCGCCTCGACGTCCGCCTCGGTGGAGGTGTGGCCGAGGGAGAAGCGCAGGGTGCCCCGGGCGAGGTCGGGGTCGGTTCCGGTGGCGAGGAGGACGTGGCTGGGCTGGGCGACGCCCGCGGTGCAGGCGGAACCCGTGGAGCACTCGATGCCCTGTGCGTCCAGCAGCAGCAGGAGCGAGTCGCCCTCGCAGCCGGGGAAGGTGAAGTGCGCGTTGGCCGGCAGGCGTCCGCCGGCCGCGGGGTCGCCGCCGAGGATCGCGTCGGGCACCGCCTTGCGCACCACCTCGACCAGTCGGTCGCGCAGGGCTCCGATCTCCCGGGCGAACCACTCGCGCTGCTCGGCCGCCAGCCGTCCGGCGACGGCGAAGGACGCGATCGCGGGCACGTCGAGGGTGCCGGAGCGGACGTGCCGTTCCTGGCCACCGCCGTGCAGCACCGGCACGGGGCTGTACTCACGGCCGAGGAGCAGCGCGCCGATGCCGTACGGTCCGCCGATCTTGTGGCCGGAGACGGTCATGGCGGCGAGCCCGGAGGTGCCGAAGTCGACGGGGACCTGACCGAAGGCCTGGACGGCGTCGGCGTGCAGCGGGACGCCGAACTCGGCGGCGACGTCGGCCAGTTCACGCACCGGCATCACGGTGCCGATCTCGTTGTTCGCCCACATGACGGTGGCGAGCGCGACGTCGTCGGGATTGCGGGCGAGCGCCTCGCGCAGCGCCTGCGGATGGACGCGACCGTGGGAGTCGACGGGCAGGTACTCGACGGTGGCGCCCTCGTGCTCGCCGAGCCAGTGCACGGCGTCGAGGACGGCGTGGTGCTCGACGGGGCTCGCCAGGACCCGGGTGCGGGCCGGGTCGGCGTCTCTGCGGGCCCAGTACAGACCCTTCACGGCGAGGTTGTCGGCCTCGGTGCCGCCGGAGGTGAAGACCACCTCGCTGGGGCGGGCGCCGAGGGACTCCGCCAGGGTCTCGCGGGCTTCCTCGACCGTGCGCCTGGCGCGGCGGCCGGCGGCGTGGAGGGAGGAGGCGTTGCCCGTGACGCTCAGCTGGGCGGTCAGTGCCTCTACCGCCTCGGGGAGCATCGGGGTGGTCGCGGCGTGGTCGAGGTAAGCCATGGTGGGCCCGATTCTACGGGCCCGCCGTACGCGGCTCGGCCCCCACCGGGGTGGCCGCCGGGCGGGCCGGCAGCCGGGGGTCGACGGGGCCTAGAAGTTCCAGGACACCGTCGAGTCGAACTGCATGAACGCCACGAGGACGAGCAGGTCGGCGACGCCGAGACCGAGGCCGAGGAAGGCGCGTCCGCGGCGGGCCGTGCTGCGCCACAGGGCGACGGAGGCCAGGGCGATGGCGATCGGGCCCAGGAAGACGTTGAGGACCAGCAGGCCGAGGAGGCCGAGGATGAAGGAGGCGACGGCCATGCCGTCGGCGTCCCGGGCGGCGCTGCTGCGGGTGGCCTGAGCGGTGAGTTCCATGAGGTGGTTCAGCTCCCAACGATCGGTTGGTCGAGGTGGTCACCAACGGTCGGTCGGCGCGGGTGGTGGGGCACCGACGGTCAGTTGGCGGAGGTGTGGCGGCGCCGGGCGTGGCGCTCGCGGACCGCGAAGACGGCCAGCCAGACGCCGATGACGGCGGCGGCGACGAGGGTGACGGGCAGCGGCGCGTGGGCCACGGAACCCATGACGACACCCAGCAGCAGGAGGGCGGCGACGAGGAACAACATGAGATGCCTCTCGTGGAAGTCTCGAAGTCCCGTCCCGGAGGCACGGGACCTCGACGGTGAGGCCCGAATGTTTCCGGGACTTGACGACTCAGTGAACGGTTGTAGTAACAGTTGTTCACTGACTCTTGAGTCTAGCGCGTCTCCCGGCTTTCCAATTACGGAGAACAGTTGTTAACTGCATGGCATGAGTCACACTCTCGGCATCCGCCAGGCCCAGAAGCAGAAGACCCGACAGGCGCTCCTCGACGCGGCGTTGGGTCTCCTGGAGGAGCAGAGTCTGAGCAGCCTGGGCCTGCGAGAGGTCACCCGCGCGGTCGGCGTCGCCCCGACCGCCTTCTACCGGCACTTCCGCTCGACGGCGGACCTCGGGGTGGCGCTCGTCGAGGAGGCACTGGGCAGTCTGCACCCGATGATCGAGGACACAGTCTCCGCGGCCGGCGACAGCGACGAACGCATCACGCGGGCCGTCGACCTGATCGCCCGTCATGTCGAGAGGTATCCGGCGCACGTCCGCTTCATCGCGCGGGAGCGGCACGGCGGCGTGCAGCCGGTGCGGGACGCGATCCGCGAGCAACTGGCCCGGTTCGCCGAGGAGGTGAAGGTCGCGCTGGCCGAACACCCCGAGTCGAAGGGGTGGAACGACGAGGACCTGCTGATGCTCGCGGGCCTGTACGTCGACCACATGCTGATGGCGGCGTCGGCCTTCCTGGAGGCGCTGGAGGCGCCCGAGGCGGAGCGGGAGCGCGTGGCCCGCACGGCGAGCCGGCAGATGCGGCTGATCAGCATCGGCCGCCACCACTGGCTGAGGTGACGCGGGACGCCGGCACTGGCTGAGGTGACGTGGGACGCCACTACTGGCTGAGGTGACGCGAGACGCCAGCACTGGCTGAGGTGACGCGTCATGCCACCACTGGCCGGCGGGACGCGGGACGCCCTCGCGGTCCGGGGGGCGACGCACAGGCGGGCGGCGCACCCGTTCACCGGGTGCGCCGCCCCTGCCGTACGACGGCCGTTCGCGCTCCCCGGGTCACGCCACCCCTCCGGAGCGGGCCGCCCAGGTCACGCCGGCCCGGCTCAGCCCTGCGCCCGCTGTCCCTGACCGCCTCCGGGGCCGCCGCAGCCACCCTGTCCGCCACCCGCGCCACCACCGGGCATCCCACTCGGCATCCCGGAGGGCGCTCCGGACGGCGCCTTGCCGGTGGGCATGGCCGACGGCGTCCCGGACGGCGTGGGCATTCCGGACGGCGCGCCGCCGGGACGTCCGGACGGACCCCCGCTCGGCATGCCGGACGGCCGCCGGCAGCTCTGCCCGCCGGAGTCGCCGTCGGACGACGACGAGGAATCGCCCGAGCCGCAGGCAGTCAGCAGCGGTGAGAGCACCAGCAGGGCGACGGCGGGGACGAGGGCACCGTGTCGTGCGCGACGGTTCATGAGGGCAACTCCCAGGCAGGTCAAGGGGACCGGTCGATGAGAACCGGATGAGCGGGGGCCAAGAGCACCAGATCCAGGTAGGCCCGCGCTGTGCCGGGGCTGTGTCTTGCTGTGGACGGGCGGCCCGCGCGCCGGCCTCAGTCCCCCTCGTACACCGCGCGGACGGCGGCGGCCGTCGCGGCGAGCTCCGCGCGGACCTCGGGCGGTGAGAGGACCTCCACCGCGTCCCCGAAGGCCAGCAGGGTGCGGGCCTCGCGGACCGCGCCACAGGACAGCCGGGCCACCACCCAGTCGCTCGTCCCGTCGTCCTCGGGCAGCTCCGCGAGCGTGGCCGCGTTCAGGCGCAGGAACAGATCGAGGCGGGAGCGCCGCACCCGGACCGTGACGTCGACACCGCCCGGACGCTCCTCCACCTGACGGCGCAACACCTCCCAGGCGTCGGCGAGTTCGACTCCCGGCCGGCGGCGCACCGGATCGGGCAGTACGGTCGCCGCGCGTACCCGGTCGGCACGGAACAATCGCGGCTTCGCGCGCCGGTCGGCGACCAGGTACCAGACACCGGCCTTGGACACGAGTCCGTACGGGTCGACGGTGTACGTGTGCGCCTCGGGGTCCCCGCTGTGCCGGTACCGCAGCCGCAGGCGCCGGTCGGAGAAGACGGCGTCCTGCAACACGTCCAGGTCCACGGCAGGTTGGGGCCCGCCCTTCCAGCGGGTCGCGTCGACCAGGACGCGCCGGCTGGTCACCTCGGCGGCGGGCCGGTGCGGTGCGGGCAGCGCCGCCATCACCTTGCGCAGCGCGGAGCCGAGCGCCGCGTCCAGACCGAGCGCGGCGTGCGCGCCCTGCGCGGCGAGGATGAACAGCGCGCGGGACTCGTCGGCGGTCAGGCCCGTGACGTCCGTACGGAATCCGGCGAGCAGCTCGATGCCGCCGTGCCGGCCGCGCTCGGCGTAGACCGGGACGCCGGAGGCCGACAGTGCCTCGACATCGCGGTAGATGGTGCGGACCGACACCTCCAGCCGGCCGGCGAGCTCGTGCGCCGGGACGCGGCCGCGGGTCTGCAGCAGCAGGAGGATCGAGAGCAGGCGGTCGGACTTCACGGGCCCCAGGATCGCGCCCGCCGGAAGCCCTTCGCAAATGTTGACGGAAACTGTCAGGTTATGGGCCGACGCTGGGGGCACACCGAGACACGGAAGAGGTCAGCGATGAACGTCGATCCCCGCCCCCTGTACACCCGCACCGCCGAGCAGATCGCCGCCCTGGTCGGGACGGTGCGGCCGGAGCAGCTCGCAGGCCCCACCCCGTGCGCGGAGTTCGACGTGCGCACGCTGCTGTCGCACATCGTCGGCGGCACCCGTCGTATCGCGGTGATCGGGGCGGGCGGCGACGGACTGGCCGTGCGGCCGTTCGTCGACGGGGTGCCGGACGACGCGTGGAGCGCCACGTACGACGGGGCCAGGACCGAGGTCGACAAGGCATGGGCGGACGACGCGCGGCTGGACGCCCTGGTCCGGGTCCCGTGGGGAGAGGCTCCCGGACGGCAGGCGCTGTCCGGCTACGTCATGGAGGCGGTCACGCACACCTGGGACCTCTCCGACGCGCTCGGCCGGCCGCTCGCACTGGACCCGGAGCTCGCCGAGTTCGCGTTCGCGGTCGCCCGGCAGGTGCTGCCCGACGCACAGCGGGAGGACCCGGAGCTGCCGTTCGGCTCGGCGGTGCCGGCCCCCGAGGGGGCCGACGCCTACGAACGGCTGGCGGCCTGGCTGGGGCGGACGCCGCTCAGCCGAGCCTGACCCGCGCGAGCTGCCGGGACTGTGCGACCAGCCGGTCCTCGCTGTCCCAGACCTCCGCGTCCTCCTCCAGGAAGCCGCCGGCCAGGTTGCGGGTGGTGATCGAGACCCGCAGCGGGCCGGGCGCGGGACGGGAGCGCACGTGCACGGTCAGCTCGACCGTCGGCACCCAGCCGGAGAGACCGATCTCGAAGGCCGTCGGCGGCAGTGCGTCGACCGCGAGGAGCAGCGAGAGCGGGTCCGCGTCGCGGCCGTCGGAGAGGCCGAACCAGGCTCGCATCTCGCCCTTCCCGGACGGCGCGCCGAGCGCCCAGCCCAGGGTCGAGGGATCGAGCTTCAGGAACAGCCGGTCGGTGATCGCGGAGCTGCCGGGGACCGGTGCGGGGGCGTCCTGCGGGCCGAAGCACTGGTCCATCGGCGGGAACGCGGGCGGTCGCGCGGTCGTACGGACGTCGTCGGGCAGGGCGTCGAGGTCGCCGTACGAGGCGAGCACGCGGATGCGCTCGACCTCGCGGCCCTCGTCGTCGTACTGGAAGAGGGACGCCTGGCCGGTCGACAGGGTCCGGCCGGTGCGGACGACGTCCGTGCGGACCACCGCCGGCCCCGGCTGGGACGCGGTCAGGTAGTGCGCGGAGATGGTGAACGGGTCGGCGTGCGGCAGGGCGTCCGCGAGCGCGCGCCCCAGGACGGCGAGCAGGTAGCCGCCGTTGACGGCGTTGATGATCGTCCATCCGGCGGAGAGGTCGATGTCGTAGACGCCGGGTTCGCGCAGGGTGACCGCGGTGTCGCGGTCGAACTCGCTGTCGCCGATCGTGGCCCGTACGGCCTGTACCGAAGCTGCTTCTGCCATGCGTGAACAGTACAACAGGTAATTACTAAGCGGTAGCTTTCCATGGTGCGCTCGTGTGACATCGTCACCTCCGGCGCCCTCGGCCCGTCCTACGGGGTCTCCTCCTCGGTCACCGTCGAACGACGGTTCCACGCGCGCGGCGCCCGCCAGTGGTACCGCATCGCCAGCAGTCGCAGGACGAAGGCCGTGACGACCGCGAGGCCGCTGGTGAACGGGGTCAGCACGTCGTAGTAGATGCACAGCACGACCATCGTGGCGCCGACCATCGCGGGCACCGCGTACAGATCGCGGTCCCAGCGCAGCAGCGAGGGCACCTCGTTGGCCAGCACGTCGCGCAGCACACCGCCGCCGACCGCGGTGGCCAGGCCGAGCGCGGCGGACTGCGGCAGACCGAGCCCGTACTCGTACGCCTTCGTGGTGCCCGCGACGCAGAACAGGCCGAGACCGGCCGCGTCGAAGACGTTGACGCCGACCTGGATGCGCTCGACATGGGGGTGGAGGAAGAAGACCAGCAGGGCGGCGAGCAGCGGGGTGCTGAAGTAGCCGAGGTCGGTGAACGCGGCCGGCGGCACGGCGCCGATCATCAGGTCCCGGAACAGCCCTCCGCCCAGCGCGGTGACCTCGGCGAGCACGGCGATGCCGAAGACGTCGAAGTTCTTGCGGACGGCCAGCAGCGCGCCGGAGATCGCGAAGACGAAGATCCCCACGAGGTCGAGCACATGCTGGACGGAGGGGCTGAACAGTTCCTGAAGCACCCGAACATTCTCACCCGCCGACGGGCCTGAACCTTACAAAGCAAGGCCCGCGACAGGTGATACGGCCTACACCACCGGCTTGCCCGTCGTGTAGATCCACGTCTGGAAGAGATCGTCGAGCTGCTGTCCCGAGATCTTCTCGGCGAGCCGGACGAAGTCGGCGGTGTTCGCGTTGCCGTAGCGGTGCAGCTTCGTCCAGGCGGGCAGCAGCTTGAAGAACGCCTGGTCGCCGATGCGCTCGCGCAGCATCTGGAGCGTCATCGCACCACGCTGGTAGACCGCCGAGGCGAACATCGTGTCGCGCTGCGGGTCGGCGACCGTGATCTGCCAGAAGGAGGAGTCCGCCGGCCGCGCGTTGTATCCGGCGAGGAACGAGTCGTGCGCCGAGCGGATGCCCTTGTGCTCGGACCACAGCCACTGGGCGTAGGTGGCGAATCCCTCGTTGAGCCAGATGTCCTTCCAGCGCTCCACCGAGACCGAGTCGCCGAACCACTGGTGGGCCAGCTCGTGGACGATGGTCGACTCGGAGCGCACGGCGGAGTACGCGGGCTTGGACTGGACCTCCAGGGAGAACCCGGCCTGCGGCATGTCGTCGACGATGGCGCCGGTCTCCTCGAAGGGGTAGGGACCGAAGACCTGCGACCAGTAGTCGGTGGCCTCGGCCGTGACGCCGTACACGTCGACGCTGTTGCTGTTGGCCAGCACCGGGTCGATGGCGACGTAGACGGGTGTCCCGGCCGGCGTCTTCCCGGTCTTCACGTCGAACTTGCCGATGGTCGCGGTCGCGAGATAGGTGGCCATGGGCCGGCTCTCGCGCCAGTGCGCGACGGTCTGGCCGCCCTTGTCGTACGTCGAGACGAGACGGCCGTTCGAGACCCCGGTCAGGCCCTGGGGAGCCTTGATCCTGATGTCGTACGTCGCCTTGTCGGAGGGATGGTCGCTGGACGGGAACCAGGTGGAGGCGGCGTTGGGTTCACAGGCGACGAAGACGCCGTCCGTGGTCTTCATCCACCCGTAGTCGGAGCCGAAGACGATGGGGCCGTTGAGGGCTTCGGGGACGCCTCCGTAGGTGACGGTCACCGTGAAGTTCTTGCCCTTGGGCAGAGTGCCGCGCGGGGTGATGTGGATCTCGTCGCCCGCGCGTGTGAAGTCGGCGCGTCTGCCGTTCACCTCGACCTTCGTGACATCCAGCTTCTGGAGGTCCAGGTCGAAGGCGGACAGGCTCTGGGTGGCGCGGGCGGTGATGGTCGTCCGGCCGTCGAGGCGGTCGGTGTCCGGGTTGTAGGCCACGTCGAGGTCGTAGTGGCGGGCGTCGAAGCCGCCGTTGCCCAGTTGCGGGAAGTACGGGTCACCGATGCCGTCGGCGCCCGGGGTCGGGGCGGAGGAGGCGGCGATGACGAGGAAGGAGGCCGCCGCGGTGGCGAGGGCCCCTAAACGTGCCGAACGGGAGAGTGCCATGAGCGTCCCTTTCGAACGTGTTCCGAACTAACGGACACGCGAGACTCTGCACTCTCCCGTTCAGGCGTGTTCATGACTTTGCCAAGTCGTCATGGCCTACTTGCCGGTTGACTCCTGACGATCGGATTCCGCGGCCTCGGGCTTCGCCTCGGCGTCGGCCTCCGACCCGGAGCCGGACGCGGACTCGGACTCGGCCTCACCGGAGGACTCGCCCTCGGTCTCGTCCCCGGCCTCGGACTCGGCCTCGGACTCGGACTCGGCGGCGTCGGCGGGAGCCTCCGCGGCCTCGTCGCCGGCGGCCTCGGCCACCGTCTCCGCCTCGGCAGAAGCCTCCGCTTCCGCGGTCTCGGCGTCGGCGTCGGCGTCGGCGTCGGCGGAAGCCTCAGCCTCGACGGGAGCCTTCTCCTCGGCGGCGGTGTCCGCGACAGCCGCGGTCTCCTCCGCGTCGGCCTCGGCCGTCGCCTCGGCAGCACCCTCGCCGCTCTCGGCCGGCGTCTCGGCGGCGGCCGGAACCACCAGCTCCACCGCCTCCTTCGCCACCGACAGCAGCACCGTGTCCTGCGGCGCCTGGTCCTCGGCGTTCTCCGGGTGGTGGCAGGCGACCCGCTGACCGGGCCTCAGCTCCAGCAGCGGCGGCTCGGTCGTCCTGCAGACCTCCGTGGCCTTCCAGCACCGGGTGTGGAAACGGCAGCCGGTCGGCGGGGAGATCGGCGAGGGAACGTCGCCGCGCAGCAGGATGCGCTCGCTCTTCGCGCCCCGGCGCTTGGGGTCCGGCACCGGCACGGCCGACATCAGGGCCTTGGTGTACGGGTGCATCGGCGCCTCGTACAGCGAGGTGCGGTCGGCGAGCTCGACGATCTTGCCGAGGTACATCACGGCGATGCGGTCCGAGACATGGCGGACGACGGACAGGTCGTGCGCGATGATCACGTACGTGAGGCCGAGCTCCGACTGGAGGTCGTCCATCAGGTTGACGACCTGCGCCTGGATCGACACGTCCAGCGCGGACACCGGCTCGTCCGCGACGACCAGCTTCGGCTTCAGGGCGAGCGCGCGGGCGATGCCGATGCGCTGCCGCTGACCGCCGGAGAACTCGTGCGGGTAGCGGTTGAAGTGCTCGGGGCTCAGACCCACCAGCTCCAGGAGCCGCTGGACCTCCTTCTTCACCCCGCCCTCGGGCTCCACGCCCTGGAGCCGGAAGGGCGCCGAGACGATCGAGCCGATGGTGTGCCGGGGGTTCAGCGACCCGTACGGGTCCTGGAAGATCATCTGGATGTCCCGGCGCAGCGGGCGCATCCCTCCCGCGCTGAGCCGGGTGATGTCCTTGCCCTCGAACTCGATGGTGCCGCCGGTCGGGTCCTGGAGGCGGGTGATGACCCGTCCCATGGTCGACTTGCCGCAGCCGGACTCGCCGACGACGCCGAGGGTCTCGCCCTTGCGGACCTCGAAGTCGATGCCGTCGACGGCCTTGACCGCGGCGACCTGGCGCTGGAGGACTCCCTTGCGGATCGGGAAGTGCTTCTGAAGCCCCCGGACCCGGAGCAGGACCTCACGGTCGTCCGAGCCCTCCGCGGACTTCGCGCGGTCCTCGGTGGCCGTTGCCTGCTGCGGGATCACCGCGTCGGCGGCGTCCGTCTTCTTCGTTTCGCTCACAGCTTCGGCGCAATCTCTTCGGTCCAGATCCGCGTCCGGTCCTCCTGCGAGAGGTGGCAGGCGGTGTAGTGACCGCTGCCGACCAGCTGGAGGTCGGGGCGCACGGTGCGGGTGACGTCACCCTTGGGCAGGTCCGCGTACGGGCAGCGCGGGTGGAAGGCACAGCCCGAGGGGACGTTGATGAGGCTCGGCGGCTGACCCTTGACCGGGATGAGCCGGTCGGACGTCTCCCGGTCGATACGCGGCATCGAGCCGAGCAGACCCCAGGTGTAGGGGTGCTGCGGGCGCTCGAAGATCGTGTCGACGGGACCGCGCTCCACGCACCGGCCGCCGTACATCACGAGGACGTCGTCGGCGATCTCGGCGACCACACCCAGGTCGTGGGTGATGATGACGACCGCGGAACCGAACTCCTTCTGCAGATCACGGATGAGGTCGAGGATCTGCGCCTGGACGGTCACGTCCAGGGCGGTCGTCGGCTCGTCCGCGATGAGCAGCTCGGGGTTGTTGACCAGCGCCATCGCGATCATCGCGCGCTGGCGCATACCGCCGGAGAACTCGTGCGGGTAGCTGTCGACCCGCTTGCCGGGCTCGGGGATGCCCACGCGGTCGAGCATCTCGACGGCACGCTTGCGCGCCGTCTTCTTGTCGACCTTGTGGTGGACCCGGTACGCCTCGACGATCTGGCTGCCGACCGTGTAGTACGGGTGCATCGCCGAGAGCGGGTCCTGGAAGATCATCGCCATCTCGCGGCCGCGGAGCTTGCGCACCTCGTCCGGGTCGGCGTTGACCAGTTCCTTGCCGTCCAGCCAGATCTCGCCGGACATCTGGACGTTCTTGCCCCGCGCGCCGAGCCGGTGCAGACCCATGATGGCCAGCGAGGTGACGGACTTGCCGGAGCCCGACTCACCCACGATGGAGAGGGTCTTGCCCTTCTCCAGCGCGAAGCTGAGCCCGTCGACGGACTTGACCAGGCCGTCGTCGGTCGGGAAGTGCACCTTGAGGTCACGCACTTCGAGGAACGCGCTCGGCGCGTCCGAGGGGGCGTTGACGGGCTCGCCCACCGCGGCGCCGGTCTTGGAGAGTTCGGTCACGAGAGCCTCACCCGCGGGTCGGCGGCCGCGTAGAGCAGGTCCACCAGAAGATTTGCGATCACGACGAAGAAGGCGGCGAGCAGGGTCACGCCCAGGATCGGGGGCAGGTCGTTGTCCTCGATGGCCTGCACCGCGTACTGGCCGACACCGTGCAGGGAGAACACGGTCTCGGTGATCAGCGCACCGCCGAGCAGCAGACCGAGGTCCATGCCGAAGACGGTGATGATCGGGGTGAGGGCAGCGCGCAGTCCGTGCCGGACCACGACGTTGCGCTCGCGCAGGCCCTTGGCGCGGGCCGTGCGGATGAAGTCCTCGTTCATCGTCTCCAGCATGCCCGAGCGGGTGAGCCGCGCGTAGATGGCGGAGTACAGGAGCGCCAGTGAACACCAGGCGGGGAAGAGGGTGTTGGCCCACTGCGCCGGGTTCTCGGTGAACGGGACGTACGTGCGGCCGAAGATCGGCCACTGGTAGGTGAAGAGGAGGATCGCCAGGTTGCCCGTGAAGAACATGGGCAGCGAGACGCCCGCGAGCGCGACACCCATGAAGGCGCGGTCGAAGAACGAGCGCGGCTTCAGCGCGGAGATCACACCGACCGCCACGCCCGAGATCAGCCACAGGACGGCGGCACCCGCTGCGAGCGAGATGGTCACCGGAAGGCGGGAGGTCAGCTGGGGCCACACCGCGACGTGGGTCTTGAACGAGTACCCGAAGCACGGCGCGTTGCAGTGCACCGTGGTGGGGCCCAGGTCATAGGTGGCGCCGGCCACGATCCCCTTGATGAAGTGCCAGTACTGGACGTACAGGGGTTGGTCCAGACCGAGGTTGTGCTTGACCGCGGCGATGTCGGCCTTCGACGGGCTCTTACCGATGTACTGCTGCGCCAGCTGGTCCGCGGACTGGCCGGCGAGCCGTGGCAGCAGGAAGAAGATGGCGAAGGTGACCGCGGAGACGACCAGCAGCAGGATCACTGCCGCTACCGTCCGACGGAGGATGTACGAGATCACGGGGATCGGCGCTGGTGCCCGCGGGCTGAGCCCGCGGGCACCAATGCCTTCACCTGCCTTCCGGGGCTGCTACTTCTTGGTGGTGCCGATGTTGAGGTAGTCGTACTGACCGCTGAAGGCCGCCGTGGACACCAGGTTGGTGTAGCCCTGCGGGCGGGCCAGCAGGACCTTGAAGTAGGTCAGCGGGACGAGAACCGCGTCGTCCATGGTCTGCTTGTCGATCTGCGTGTACAGCGTGTTGCGCGCCGCGTCGTCCTGGGTGCCGATCGCCTTCTCGAGGAGGGCGTTGACGTCCTTGTTGTCGTACTGCGACAGGTTGGTGTTACCGGAGTCGCCGATCGCGGAGCCGTTCAGGATCTGCTGCAGGAAGCCGTAGCCGGACGGCCAGTCGGCGCCCCACTGCATCATGATCAGGCCGATGTTCTGCTTCTCGGTGAACTTCGGCACACCCGCGTAGTCGGTGAAGTACTTGCCCGACGGGTACTGCTTCAGGCTGGCGTCGATGCCGACCTTCTTCAGCGAGTTGATGATCGCGGTGGCGGCGTCGATCTCCTGCGGGCGGTCGCTGCGCGCGGAGATGTTCGTCTTGATGCTCGACTTGCCGCAGGCCTTCAGCTGCTCCTTGGCCTTGGCCTCGTCGCCCTTGTTGCCGGCGGACGCGTAGACGTCCGACTTCTCGTAGCCCGGGATGTCCGGCGGGAGAACGGTGGAGGCCACGTCACCACGGATCGGGCCGCCCTCGGCGGTCTGCACCGAGACCTTGTCGATCGCGAACTGCACGGCCTTGCGGCACTCGACCTTGTCGAACGGCTTCACCTTGGTGTTGATCGCCATGTAGACGAGACGGCCACCGTAGGTGTTGTCCGTGCCGGCCTTCTTCTCGGCGGAGCTGAGCAGCTGCGCCTGGGTCGCGGCCTGGACACCCGTACCACCGAGGTCGATCGCGTCGCCCGCGAGGACGTCCTTGTCGATCGTCTCGGCGTTGACCTTCAGGTTGACGACGATCTTGTCCGGGTACTGCTTGCGCAGCGGGTCGGTCTTCGCGTCCCAGTTCTCGTTGCGCACGAGGACGGCCTGCTTGCCCTCGGAGTAGCTCTGGAACTTGTAGGAGCCCGAGGAGACGATGCTCTTGACGTAGTCGACGCCCTTGTCCTTGGCCTGGGGCACCGGAGCAGTCTGCGGGGCGGCGACCAGGTAGTCGAACTCCTGGAAGGCCGTCTTCAGGTGGAAGACGATCGTGGTGTCGTCGGGGGTCTCGATCGACGACAGGCCCTTGGCGCTCTTGTCCTTGTAGGGGCCCTTGTACTTGTCGCCGCCGGCCAGGAACTGCTGGAAGTAGTTCGGGCCGAGGGAGAGCACGTCACGCGCGAAGTTCGAGCGCTCGACGGCGTACTTGACGTCCTTCGAGGTGATCGCGGAGCCGTCCTGGTACTTCAGGCCCGAACGCAGCTTGTACGTCCAGGTCTTGCCGCCGTCGCTCGGGACGCCCTTGCTCTCGGCGAGGTCCGGGACGAGGGTGTTGCCCTTCTCGCCGGCGCCGGGCTGGAACGTCATCAGCGGGCGGGCGTACAGCCGGCTGAGGTTGTACATGTACGCGTAGTACGTGTTGCCGGGGTCGAAGGAGTCCGGGACGTCGGACAGCTCGTAGGTGACCGTCCCGCCCTTCTTCGTGGAGGCGTTGACGACATCCTTGGTCGCGGCGTTGGCCCCAGCCGATTTGTTGCCGTTGTCGTTCTTGTTGTCATCGGCCTTGCTGCAGCCTGCAACGAGCAGGCTCGCGGAGCCGATGGCCGCGATAGCGGCCAGCGCTGACCTTCGCATGATGGTCGGGTTCCCCTCCATTGTCGGAAACTTGATGGACTCTCGTTGTCGGCAGGCGTCAGCGACTGCGCGGGTCGAGAGCGTCGCGGAGACCGTCGCCCAGCAGGTTGAACGCCAGGACGGTCACGAAGATGGCGAGACCAGGCACGATCATGAACTGCGGGTCCACCTCGTAGAAGGTGACCGCCTCCCTGAGCATGCCGCCCCACGACGCCTGCGGGGGCTGGATGCCGACCCCGAGGAAGCTCAGGGACGCCTCGAAGAGGATGTTGGTCGGGATGAGCAGCGTCGAGTAGACGATGATCGGGCCGACCAGGTTGGGCAGCAGCTCCCGGAAGAGGATGTACGGGCCCTTGGCGCCCATGCCCCGGGAGGCGTCCACGAATTCCCGCTCGCGCAGGGCAAGCGTCTGACCGCGGACGATACGGCCCAGGTAGGGCCAGTTGAAGAAGCCGATGACGAAGATCAGCACGCTCAGGTGGAGCGGCAGCCCTTCGAGCCCGAACGCGCCGCCCTGGAGGGTGGCGGAGATGGCGATGGCGAAGAGCAGGAGGGGGAAGGCGAGGAAGGTGTCCATCAGGCGACTGATGATCGAGTCGACCCGCCCGCCGTAGTAGCCGGCGACGACGCCCAGGATCGCGCCGATCACGTTGGACAGGATGGTGGCGCCGAAGGCGACCACCAGCGACACCCAGGAGCCCTCCAGGATGCGGGTGGCGATGTCGCGGCCGAACTTCGGGTCCACGCCCAGCGGGTGGTCCGCGCTCATGCCGCCGAGGCCGCCCTTGGGCAGCGAGGTGTTGGGGTCGATCAGATCCTGGTGGAAGGCGTTCGGGTCCAGCCCGAACATCGCCTGGATGGGCCGCGAGAGCACGGCCAGCAGGATGAGCAGCACGACGATGACACCGCCGGCAACCGCCACCTTGTCGCGCTTGAAGCGCGTCCAGGCGATCTGTCCCAGGGAACGGCCCTCGATCTGCCCCTTTTCGACACCGGCAAGCACAGCCTCCGGCTGCGCTTCCGGTCCCGCCCCGGTGGTCTCGATCGGTGCGGTCACAGTGACCCGACCCCTCTCGCCGGTGGTGACCGGCCTACGCCCGCCGCTGTCTGCGGCTTGGTTCACTTGCGTGCCGGGAGGTCGGCCGCAGATGGTGCGGCCTGGTGACCCGGCTGATCGTTCGACTTGCACTCGCTCACAGGATCGATGACCCCATGTCTGATGGGCGAGTCTTCAGTGCCGCCACGATCACGTGCCAGGTCTGATGGAGAAAGTATGCGCAACCGTGATGCTCTTAGGGGGATTCCGTTATCCGAACAGTGGGTAACGCGAGACGGACGGGGGGCAGTTGCGCCGGAAGGGGCCATGAGGCCCTCTTTCGGCACGCGTCCTCCCCAACCCGGACAAGCAGCCCTTACGCCGGTTCCCGTGCAGGTCAGGCGTGAGACACCGCCGCGGGGGACGCCTCCGCGACCGCCCTGCCACGGACGGCGGGCCGTCGGCGTGCGCCGTCAGTATCCGCCGCGGGCCGGCGGATAACCGTAGCCGCCCGCCATCGGCGCCTGGGCCGGGGCCGCGTGGGCCTCACGGTCGTAGAACGGCCGGGCGTTGGCCCGCAGCCACATGGCCACCGGGTCGTACTCGTCGGACATCGCCACGGTCGAGACGGGCAGCCCGTCGGGGACCGCGCCGATGGACTGCTGCATCATGGCGCGCACCGAGTCGACCGCGGGCGGCGAAGTGTCGTACACGTCAAGGCCGATGGCGAGATAGGGCGCCCCGAGCGCCGGCTGCACCCAGGCGCGGCGCAGCGACCGCACGGCGGAGGTGCGGTGCGCGTTCTGCGTGAGCAGGGCGTAGAACTGCGGGATCTCGATGCCCGGTTCGGACAGTCGCAGCGGTCCGGCGGGCTGCCGCTCCAGGCCCGCGGCGATGCGCCGCAGGTCCAGCCAGGGGATGCCCAGGCCGCCGCCGGGCGCGTGCGGATTGAGCCAGAGGCCGAAATGGTCGGGGTAGAGGGTGCGGGCGACGTCGAGGCCGTCGACCACCTCGTACGAGCGGTTCCAGCCGCTGGCCGAGAGCTCCTGGGCGGAGGTGACGCACGGCGCGTACCCGAAGCCGTCCACCTCCATGTTCCCGTACTGGGCGTCCGGGGACCCGGCCTGGCCGTGCCACAGGAGCATCCAGACCTGACCGGACGACGGGGTCGCGAGCGCGCGAAGGAGCGCCTCGTAGGCGTCGTAGCGCCCGGGGGTCACCTGGCGCAGCATGTGCTCGACCTGCCCGGCCGCGGCCGTGCCCGACGCGCTCACCCTCAACCGCCCCTTCGCGAACAATTCACGACGAACTCATCCAATACGCCCGAGCCACCGGTGACGAACCTGCGTCAACACCTCGACCGAGCCATGAAACCAGCTTAAGCGGCGATCCTGACAGCGACTTGACGCACGGCGTCACGGGTCTCCGTGGTGTCACCGCTCACGCGCGTGCCGGGGTCAGTGCTCGCGCTGGTAGAAGGGCCGCACCTGGGCGCGCATCCAGTCGCCCACCGGGTCCTGGGCGACGTCCAGGAGAACCAGGTTCACGGCGTGGCCGACCGGGACCCGGCCGAGGGCACGGCCCAGCGCGTCGAGCGGGAGGGTGCGGGCGTCGCCCTCCCACTGGGAGAGCTCGACGCCGATGAACATCACCGGGTCGCCGCCCTCGATGCTGGCCAGGCAGCGGCGGGCGCTGATCACGACGCCGGTCGCGGCGAACTCGGCCGACGCGGCGGACAGGAAGTCCACCGGGTCGTCCTGCCAGTCGGGCTCGAACAGCCGCACCCGGCCGCCGCTCGCCGGCCCGTCCAGCGGGGTCCGCCCCGCCCGGCACAGCTCGGCCACCGCGAGGGGCGGCAGCGGTACGCCGACCACGCCGTCCGGGTTGACCGCGATGCCGACCTGGGGCGGCAAGCCCCGGGCGAACTCGACGGCGGGCGCGATCGTGTACGAGAGACGGCCGCCGGTGACCTGGCGGAACTGCTCCTCGGAGCTGAACACGGGGACGTACGCCTGGCCCTCGATCTCCAGCGTCGGCAGGTCGAGGGGGCCGCTGTGCGGACCGCCGCCTTTCGGCAGGGGCACCCAGACGAAGCTGCGGCCGAGGACCTCGACGATGCGGGCACCGGCCGAGGGCACGCCGAGCGAGGCGGACAGCACCTCCTCCAGCTCGTTGCCGGGCCATCCGCCGTGCGGATGGGGGTGCGCCTGTGCCGGGAAGTCCATCTGTCTACCGCCTGCTTCGAACCACTGTTCCGGCTGGAAAGATTAGTGGGCGCCGGTGACGGCCCGGCCGTCGAAGTCGATCCGGCGCAGCACGTCCGCCGCCTCACGGTCGATGAGCACCGCCGAGCCGCACCCCTCGGGCAGGTCGCCCTTCTCCACGGCGCGCAGCAGCCGGGTCACGGCTCCGCGATGCCGCGCGAAGGCGTAGCGCGAGACACCGCGGCCCCGGTCGTGCTGGCCCCGGAGCGCCGTGCCGGGCGGGACGTCGAGCAGCAGCAGGTGCAGCGAGCCGCCCCGGCGCCGGGCCTCCCGGGCCAGCCAGCGGCGCACCCAGGCCTGCGTGCCGCAGTCGTGCACGACGACGCCGGCGCCGGAGCGCAGCGCGCGACGCAGCCCCGCGTAGTGCGCGAGGCGGACGAAGGGGCGGTAGACCGCGTACGGCAGCCATCGGGCCATCCCGGCGTCCCAGCGGTCACGGGTGTCCTGGGAGTCGATGCGCGGGCCCGTGACGGCACGGCGCATCAGGGTCGACTTGCCGCTGCCGGGCAGCCCCGTGACCACCACGACGTCGGACGCCCCGAAGAGCAGGCCGTGCGGGCTGTGCCCGGCGCGGGCCCTGAGGTCGCGGACGACGGCCGCCGGGAGCGGGCCGCAGGCCTCCCGGGCCGGGGCGCCGGGTTGCTTGGGCAGGGCAATTCCCGAGGTCGTCGCGTACGCCGTGGTCCTGTTCACCGTGATCGTCCTCCCCTTGGGTGTGGAGTCCCATCCCCGTCGAGTGTAAAGAGAAGGTAATGCGTCGTCTCTCTCGTTTCCGTACTCGGACTGCCACAGGCCGGTTACAGATGCGGACTGCCCCGATCGGACGGCGCGTGCAATGATGTGCGCGCCAACTGCATACCGGCCGCTTGAATCCGCGCGGGAGAGTCCTGGGGTACGAGTCCCCGGGCGCCGAAGGAGCAAGTCCCTCCCTTGAATCTCTCAGGCCCCGTTACCGCGCGGGCGAGGCACATCTGAAAAGCGGGCCGCTGACCAGTGGCTCCACCCAAGGTGCAAGTCATGACCACCGTTTCGTGGGGTCGTGGCGAACCTCTCAGGTTCCGATGACAGATGGGGAGGAACGACCTCGCCGTCATGCCTTGGGAGCCCCACCGATGAGCAGCAACGCACCCCGTCACACCGCGCTCGATGCCCTGCATCGCTCGCTCGGCGCGACGATGACCGACTTCGCAGGCTGGGACATGCCCCTGCGGTACGGCTCCGAGCGCGACGAGCACCTCGCCGTCCGCACGAATGCCGGTCTGTTCGACCTCTCGCACATGGGCGAGATCACCGTCACCGGGCCGCAGGCCGCCGCCCTGCTGAACTACGCCCTGGTCGGCAACATCGCCTCCGTCGGCGTCGGCCGCGCGCGCTACACGATGATCTGCCAGGAGGACGGCGGCATCCTCGACGACCTGATCGTCTACCGGCTCGCCGAGACCGAGTACATGGTCGTCGCCAACGCCTCCAACGCCCAGGTGGTCCTCGACGCGCTCACCGAGCGTGCGGACGGGTTCGACGCCGAGGTCCGCGACGACCGCGACGCGTACGCCCTGATCGCCGTGCAGGGCCCCGAGTCCCCCGGCATCCTCAAGTCGCTCACCGACGCGGACCTGGACGGCCTGAAGTACTACGCGGGCCTGCCGGGCACCGTGGCCGGCGTCCCGGCGCTCATCGCCCGCACCGGCTACACCGGTGAGGACGGCTTCGAGCTGTTCGTGGCGCCCGCGGACGCCGAGCGGCTGTGGCAGGCACTGACCGAGGCGGGCGCCCCCGTCGGCCTCGTCCCCTGCGGCCTGTCCTGCCGCGACACGCTGCGCCTGGAGGCCGGCATGCCGCTGTACGGGCACGAGCTGACCACCTCGCTGACGCCCTTCGACGCCGGGCTCGGGCGGGTCGTGAAGTTCGAGAAGGAGGGCGACTTCGTGGGGCGCAAGGCCCTGGAGGCCGCCGCCGAGCGGGCCGAGAAGAACCCTCCGCGGGTGCTCGTCGGCCTGATCGCCGAGGGCCGTCGTGTGCCGCGCGCCGGGTACACCGTCGTCGCCGGCGGCACGGTGATCGGCGAGGTCACCTCGGGCGCCCCCTCCCCGACGCTGGGCAAGCCGATCGCGATCGCGTACGTCGACGCCGCGCACGCGGCGCCCGGGTCCGCCGGGGTCGGCGTGGACATCCGGGGCAGCCACGAGCCGTACGAGGTCGTGGCCCTGCCGTTCTACAAGCGCCAGAAGTAGGCACCGGGCGCGCGACGGGCGCCATGGGCACCGGAAGGAAGCGGACCGAGGGAGCGCCGCGGGGGTACCCGCGCGCGTTGGTGCGTGACCTGTGCCCCGGCGTGCCGTCTCGTATCCCATGACCACCCCTCCCCCGTTCCCGGCTTCGTCCGGGCACGGGGTACCCCCGACATCAGCAGTCCCCCGCGTACAGGAGAATTCAGGCCATGAGCAACCCCCAGCAGCTGCGCTACAGCAAGGAGCACGAGTGGCTGTCGGTCGCCGAGGACGGCGTCTCGACGGTCGGCATCACCGAGTTCGCGGCCAACGCGCTCGGCGACGTCGTCTACGCCCAGCTTCCGGAGGTCGGTGACACGGTGACCGCGGGCGAGTCCTGCGGCGAGCTGGAGTCGACCAAGTCGGTCAGCGACCTCTACGCGCCGGTCACCGGCGAGGTCGTCGAGGCCAACCAGGACGTGGTGGACGACCCGTCGCTGGTGAACTCCGCCCCCTTCGAGGGCGGCTGGCTGTTCAAGGTACGCGTCACGGACGAGCCGGAGGACCTCATGTCCGCGGACGAGTACACCGCTTTCACCGCCGGCTGAGGAGTCACCGCATGTCGCTTCTGAACACGCCCCTTCACGAACTGGACCCGGACGTCGCCGCCGCCGTCGACGCCGAGCTGCACCGCCAGCAGTCCACCCTGGAGATGATCGCGTCGGAGAACTTCGCTCCGGTCGCGGTCATGGAGGCCCAGGGTTCGGTCCTCACCAACAAGTACGCCGAGGGCTACCCCGGCCGCCGCTACTACGGCGGCTGCGAGCACGTCGACGTGGTCGAGCAGATCGCCATCGACCGCATCAAGGCGCTCTTCGGTGCCGAGCACGCGAACGTGCAGCCGCACTCGGGCGCCCAGGCCAACGCGGCCGCGATGTTCGCGCTGCTCAAGCCGGGCGACACGATCATGGGTCTGAACCTCGCGCACGGCGGGCACCTGACCCACGGCATGAAGATCAACTTCTCCGGCAAGCTGTACGACGTGGTCGCCTACCACGTGGACGACGAGACCGGCCAGGTCGACATGGCCGAGGTCGAGCGCCTGGCCAAGGAGTCCCGGCCGAAGCTGATCGTGGCGGGCTGGTCGGCCTACCCGCGTCAGCTCGACTTCGCGGAGTTCCGCCGCATCGCCGACGAGGTCGGCGCGTACCTCATGGTGGACATGGCGCACTTCGCCGGCCTGGTCGCCGCGGGTCTGCACCCCAACCCGGTGCCGCACGCCCACGTCGTCACCACGACCACCCACAAGACGCTGGGCGGCCCGCGCGGCGGTGTGATCCTCTCGACGGCCGAGCTGGCCAAGAAGATCAACTCCGCGGTCTTCCCCGGTCAGCAGGGCGGCCCGCTGGAGCACGTGATCGCGGCCAAGGCCGTCTCGTTCAAGGTCGCCGCCTCGGACGAGTTCAAGGAGCGCCAGCAGCGCACGCTGGAGGGTGCCCGCATCCTGGCCGAGCGCCTCGTCCAGGACGACGTGAAGGCCGTGGGCGTGGACGTCCTGTCCGGCGGCACGGACGTGCACCTGGTCCTGGTGGACCTGCGCAACTCCGAGCTGGACGGGCAGCAGGCCGAGGACCGCCTCCACGAGGTCGGCATCACGGTCAACCGCAACGCCATCCCCAACGACCCGCGTCCGCCCATGGTCACCTCCGGCCTGCGCATCGGCACGCCCGCCCTCGCCACCCGCGGCTTCCAGGCCGAGGACTTCACCGAGGTCGCGGACATCATCGCCGAGGCGCTCAAGCCGTCCCACGACGCCGCGTCCCTGAAGGCCCGCGTGTCCGCTCTGGCGGACAAGCACCCGCTGTACCCCGGCCTGAAGTAATTTCGTACGCTTTCTGGCGTACGTTTTGGTTCGTACGGTCCCCTTCGTACGGACGTCCGGGGCACCGCGCACACTGGATACCGAGCGCGGTGCCCCGTTCCATGCAGTCCCCGCAGTCCCTGCACCACCTCCACCGGACAACGGCGTCCGGCGCGACCACCAAGGAGTTCCCGTGGCCATCTCGGTCTTCGACCTGTTCTCGATCGGCATCGGCCCGTCCAGCTCCCACACCGTGGGCCCGATGCGCGCGGCCCGCATGTTCGCCCGCCGCCTGCGCAACGAGGGACTGCTCGACCAGGTGACCTCCATACGCGCCGAGCTCTACGGCTCCCTCGGCGCGACCGGCCACGGCCACGGCACCCCCAAGGCGGTCCTGCTCGGCCTGGAGGGCGCCTCCCCGCGCACCGTGGACGTCGAGGGCGCCGACGAACGCGTCGAGGCGATCAAGTCCTCCGGGCGGATCAACCTGCTCGGCGAGCGGGAGATCGGCTTCGCCTTCGACGACGACCTGGTCCTGCACCGCCGCAAGGCCCTGCCGTACCACGCCAACGGCATGACCGTCTTCGCGTACGACGCCTCCGGCGATCTCGTGCTGGAGAAGACGTACTACTCCGTGGGCGGCGGCTTCGTCGTCGACGAGGACGCGGTCGGCGAGGACCGCATCAAGCTCGACGACACCGTCCTGAAGTACCCCTTCCGCACCGGCGACGAGCTGCTGCGGCTGACCCGCGAGACCGGTCTGTCGATCTCCGCGCTGATGCTGGAGAACGAGCGGGCCTGGCGCACCGAGGAGGAGATCCGCGAGGGGCTCCTCGGCATCTGGCGCGTCATGCAGGCGTGCGTCTCGCGCGGCATGAGCCGCGAGGGCATCCTGCCCGGCGGCCTGAAGGTGCGCAGGAGGGCCGCCGTCTCCGCCCGCCAGCTGCGCGCCGAGGGCGACCCGCTGGCCCACGCCATGGAGTGGATCACCCTCTACGCGATGGCCGTGAACGAGGAGAACGCGGCGGGCGGCCGCGTCGTCACCGCCCCCACCAACGGCGCCGCGGGCATCATCCCGGCGGTCCTGCACTACTACATCAACTTCGTGCCGGGCGCGGACGAGGACGGCGTCGTCCGCTTCCTGCTCGCCGCCGGCGCCATCGGCATGCTCTTCAAGGAGAACGCCTCCATCTCCGGCGCCGAGGTCGGCTGCCAGGGCGAGGTCGGCTCCGCCTGCTCGATGGCGGCGGGCGCCCTCGCCGAGGTCCTCGGCGGCAGCCCGGAGCAGGTCGAGAACGCCGCCGAGATCGGCATGGAGCACAACCTGGGCCTGACCTGCGACCCGGTCGGCGGCCTCGTCCAGATCCCGTGCATCGAGCGCAACGGCATGGCGTCCGTGAAGGCCGTGACCGCCGCGAAGATGGCGATGCGCGGCGACGGCTCCCACAAGGTCTCCCTCGACAAGGTCATCAAGACGATGAAGGACACCGGCGCGGACATGAGCGTCAAGTACAAGGAGACGGCGCGCGGCGGCCTGGCGGTCAACATCATCGAGTGCTGACCCGGGCCGACGGACTCCCCGGCACCCCGCACGGGGGTGGGACGACCCGACGGAGGGAAAGCGGAGGCTAGCGCACCCGCGCATCCCCTGTCCCCCCACGACCCCAGGGAGCCCCCATGCTGCGAGGCGTCGACGTCAGCGCCTATCAGTCGTCCGCGTACGGCACCGACGGTCTCTCCTTCGTCTTCGTCAAGGCGACGGAAGGCCGTTCCTACGTCAATCCGAAGCTGACCGCGCAGGTGAAGACGGCGCGCGACGCCGGATGCGTGGTCGGGTTCTACCACTTCCTGTGGCCGGGGAACATCACCGCGCAGGCCGAGTACTTCGTGGGCAAGGCCCCGGAGAAGGCCGGCGACCTGCTCGCCGTGGACTGGGAGACGACGGGCGACGGCACGCACGCGAGCAACGCGGAGAAGGACCGGTTCATCCGCAAGGTGAAGGAGCTGCGGCCCCAGCACCGGGTGGTGCTGTACACGAACCGCAACTACTGGCTGAACGTCGACACCACCTCGTACGCCGGGGACGGACTGTGGATCGCCGACTACGTGACCGCGGGCAAGCCCCGCATCAAGGCCTCGTGGCGTTTCCACCAGTACACCGACGACCCGCTGGACAAGGACGTCGCGAACTTCGCCGACAAGGCCGCGCTGCGCGCCTGGGCCCTGAAGCAGTGATCAGGCGCCGGTGGCGCGGCCCCGGCCTGCTCCCCTGACGAAGGCCAGGATCTCGGGTGCCGCCTCGTCGAGGCTCCCGAAGTGGCGGTGCACGCCGTCCACTTCGGGCCCGTTGACGCCCCAGACCGTCATCCCGGCCCGCAGCCCGGCCGTCACTCCGGACGGCGCGTCCTCCACCACCAGGCAGTCCGCCGGACGGGCACCGAGCAGCTCCGCCCCGAGCAGATAGGGCACGGGCGACGGCTTGCCCTCGGCGACGGAGGCGGCGTCCACGACGACCCCGGGCACGGGCAGGCCGGTCCGGGCGAACCGGCCGCGCACCCGGTGCGCGTAGTTCGACGTCACCAGGCCCCACCTGCCGGGCGGCAGGGCGGCGAGCAGGCCGGCGGCGCCCGCGAAGGCGGAGTAGGTGCCGGTGCGTACGTCCTCGTCCTCCAGGGCGTGCAGGGCGGCCAGACACTCCGCCGGATCGCGGTCCGGGGCGACGGTCCCGAACGTCTCCAGGGGGCGGGTGCGCAGCGCGACCCGGTGGACCTCCTCGGGGTCCAGCCCGTACCGCTCGGCCCAGGTGTGCCAGACCCGGCGCTGGTTGTCCACCGCGTCGATCAGGGTGCCGTCGACGTCGAACAGGACGTACGGTCCGGTGGCCGTGTCCGGGGCTTGCCTCACGCTCTCGCTGTTCACGTCATGATCATGCCGGAAGGGTGCGGCCCGAGGACAGGCCGGGCCGCACCGGTGCCCGCGTTCCGTCGGGTGGGTTCTCAGGCCCGGAAGTCGGCCGAGCGCTCCGGCGACGCCTCGGCCAGCGCCTTCGTCACCGCGTCGGTGCCTTCCTGGAGGCCGTAGACCGGGGTGCCGGGCTGCTGGCGCCAGGAGTCGGCCAGGCTCCCGGCGTCGACGGTGTCGAAGCCGAGCTCGTCGATGAGGGCGCGGACGACGCGCTTGGCCGCCTCGTCGTCCCCCGCCACCGGGAGGGCCATGCGGTCGGGTGCGCCGGCCGGCCGGGGGCGGTCGAGGATGTCCTGGGCGTAGGTGCCGTTGAAGGCCTTGACGACGGTGTGGCCGATCTGCCGGGCCGTCCAGCCGCTCTCCGTGAGCCCCTCGTCCTCGATGGCGGCGATCTTGCCGTCGCGCTGCTGCGGGTAGTAGTTGCCGGTGTCGATGACGGCCACACCGTCCGCGGCCCCGTCGAAGAGCCCGGCCGGCAGGTCCGGCACCGCCTTCAGCGGGACCGTGACCACGACGAGGTCGGCGTCGCGTGCCGCGTCCCGGACCTCGACGGGTGTCGCGCCGGTCTCCTCGGCGAGCGCGGTGAGCGTGTGGGGACCGCGGGAGTTGGCGACGGAGACGTCGTGGCCGAGGGTGGTGAGCCGTCGGGTGAGGTTGCCGCCGATGTTGCCCGCGCCGATGATGCCGATCTTCATGAGTGCAACGCCCTTCCAGGGTTGATGCTCCTGATGGGGATCACCAACCCCGGTTCCGGGCACGCTATTCCGTCGTGTACGGCATTCGGGCGGGGCCTCTCCGGGATCCCCCGGTGCGTTTCCGTGGGCCTACGGCCCGGCGGTCCCCCGCGCTGACCGAGATCGGCCTGAACGGCCTCGTCCTCAATCGCCGGACGGGCTGAGCGGTGTGGCCCTCGGCTTTCACGTGGACGCGGGGTGTATGTGCGCACGCCCCCTCACACGTGCAGCCGGCCGCCGGCCGGAGGGGCCGTGCCGGTGAATCAAATGCCCGTCGCGGACGGCGACACGGACACACCGAGGATCCACCAGCTCCCTCCGCACGACGGCTGCGACGGGCGGATCACCGGCACGGACCCGCCCCACCCACCGGACCGAACCCGCACACCACGGACCCCCACCACGGCCACGGCGGGCTGATCACCAGACCGGACCCGCGGACCCCGGACCCCCACCACGGCCACGGCGGCCCGACCACCGGACCGAACCCGCGGCGGTACCACAGAGGGCGCCCACCGCACCGGCGCCCGCGCAGACCCGCGGCAGCACGGCAGAGGGCGCCCACCGGAGACCCGGTGGGCGCCCTCTGCACGCGTCGCACGGGGCGGCGTCACTTGTTCAGGTGGGCCCAGAACTCGTCGAACGAGAGGACCTTGTCCCCGTTGAGGTCGCGGGTCTTGATGATCACCTCGGCGACCGACTCGGTGACGTTCCAGTCGCCCTCCTGGGCCAGGGCGGTCTTGAACTCGGCTGCGGTGATGAAACCGTCACCATCCGTATCGATCCGCTGGAACTGCTTGCGTGCTTCCTCGATGTCCGCCACCGATCCGCCCCTTCGTCGTGCATGACTGCATGTAGTACTGCCGTGTTTACGGACGTCAGATTAACGGGCCGCCCCGGCACGGAGTGCGGCGAGTACCCAGGCGAACTCCTCCCGGTGGGCCGACAGCGGCTCCGTCCCCCGCACCAGCGCGTTCAGTTCCCGGAAACGGGCCATCTCGACATGCGCGGCGGACTCCATGCGTTCCAGGACGGCGGCCCGGTCGGCGTCGCCGAGCAGCCCCCGCAGCACCTCCTCCGCCTCCGGCGACCCGGGCTCGACGCCCCGCTCCAGCGCCTCACCGGCGAGCTGCACCAGCCGGCTCATGAACCACACGGAGGTGCCGGCCGGCACCTCGGGCCCCCGGTCCGCCGCGTTGAACTCGATCATCTTCCGCATCCGCGCCCGGAAACCCCGGTCCTGGATCATCTCGGCCAGCTCCACCCAGGCGTCCACCTGCTCGGGCGTCGGCTCCTCCGGCAGATCCGCCAGGGTGAACCGCATCCGGGTGCGGATGTCGGGGTCCGCCGTGTCCAGGCCCCCGAACGTCTCCTCCATGAAGTCGTCGACGATGCGCTTGCGTTCCGCGGCCGAGAGCCGCGCCAGCTTGTTCATCAGTGTCATCTCCTCAGCGGTCGAGCCGCGTCGCGCCACGGTCGACAGCACCGCCCGGGTCACCTGCAGCGAGCGGATCTGCGCGTCCAGCGCCGCCACGTGCGCGGCGGCCACCTCCGCGACCGTCGTCTCGCCGGCCAGCACCTTGCGCACGTCGTCCAGCCCCAGGCCGAGTTCGCGCAGCGTGCGGATCAGCTCCAGCCGGGCCACGGACGCGGCGTCGAACAGCCGGTAGCCGCCCGGGGAACGGGTCACCGGGGGCAGCGCCCCCTCGTCCGACCAGTACCGGATCGTACGGACGGACAGGCCGGTGCTCCGGGACAGCTCTCCGATGGTGAAGAGACCGGTGCCGTCGTGCGGGGGGTCATGGGGGTGGCCCCCCGGGGAAGACTGCATGTCTGCGAGTCTGGGCCTTCCAGTGGGTGGAGACTCAAGGGAGCGCCATGGCGACGGAGAACCTGCGGGACATTCTGGACGCGGTCGCGCGGGGTGACTTCCCGCCCGCGGACGGCGGTACGACCGTCGTGCCCCAGCCCAGCCACCGCGACGCCGGGGTCCTCGCCCTCACCGCGCACTCCGTCGTCTTCACCGACGAGGACCCCGGGTGGGTGCGCGAGGCGATGCGCGCCGCGCGCTGCGACGCACTCGCGGCCAGCATGAACGCACGGTTCCTGACCGCGTTCCTGGACCGCACGGGCCGTACGACCGACACGATCGACCTGCTCGCCGTCGGCTCCCCGCTGCCGGGTGCGCCGCCGCTGCGGCTCACGGAGATCGAGGACCCCGGCCATCCACGCGTGGCCGGCGCCCGGAAACGACGCGACGCCGTACGGGTGTGGGCGGCCGACGGCGGCGTCCTGGTCCTCGGGCGCGGGGTCGCGGGACGTCTGGAGGTCGCGGTCGAGGTGGACGAGCACGCCCGGCAACGCGGGCTGGGGCGGCAGTTGGTGACGGCGGCCCGGCATCTGGGCGGGGGTGAGCCGGTGTGGGCCCAGATCTCGCCGGGGAACGCCCGCAGTCTGCGGGCATTCCAGGCGGCCGGGTACCTGCCGGTGGGGTCCGAGGCGTTGCTCGTCGCCGCGTGAACCGTGGCACTCGGCCGGGGCCCGGCTGCCGCCCGGCCCGCCCGGGCGGCAGCCGAGTTCAGGTCAGTGCCAGGGCTCGTAGTACGGGTTGCTCTCGCAGTCGCTCATGATCTCGGTCTTGGTCTTCTTGTCGACCGGACAGACACCGATGATGTACTGGCGCGCGATGCCACCCGGAAAGGCGACCTCGACCTGGTCGGCCCACTTGTGCGTGTCACCGATCGTCTTGTTGACGTCCACGCCGCCGGGCGCGTCGATGTAGTAGTTGAAGCCGGACTTGTACCAGGTCTTGTACAGGTCGTGGTCGTACGTCGTCGACACGTACGGCGAGGGCTGGTTGACCAGGACGTACTGCTCGATGTCGTACTGCCCGCCGACCGTGTCCTTCGGGTAGAAGCCCTGCTCGAAGACGGTCGCCGGGCCGCGGCTGTCACTGCGGTACAGCGTGCCGCAGGTCTTGCGCCAGACCGGGGCGGGGGTGATCCGGTCGACGTCCACCCGGCGGTCGGCGGCGGCCTTGACCGGATCCGCGAACTGCGGGCACGCGGGGGCCGCGGCCCCGGCCGCCGGGGCGGCGGAGGTCCCGGCGGGGGCCGCGGCAGACGTCGCGGCGGACGTCGCGAAGACGGCCGCGAAGGAGAGGACGACGGCAGCGGCCCTGCGCCGCAGGCGAGTTGTGATCATGGCAGCACGATCCCGGGTCCGCGGTGGCGGGCCCGGGACCGTCACCCGTACGGCGGCGTGTCAGGTCCTAGCGGAAGATGCCGGTGTGGCCCAGCGAGTAGCGGCCCGGCTGCGGATACACCGCGAGGCCGTGCGGGCCGCTCCCGACCGGGATGCGGGCCAGCTGCGTGCCCGTGCGGGTGTCGATGGCGTACACCTCGGAGTCGTAACGGCCCGACAGCCACAGGACCTTGCCGTCGGCCGAGACCCCGCCCATGTCCGGGCTGCCGCCGCCCGGCAGCGGCCACTTCTCCGTGAGCCGGTTCTTCGTGAAGTCGAAGATGGAGATGGTGCCTTCGCCGCGGTTGGAGATGTACATCCGGCGGGAGTCGCGGCTGACGTACAGGCCGTGCGTGCCCTTGCCGGTGCGCAGCAGGGTCGGCTTGGAGAACTTGTCGCCGTCCAGGACCCATACGCCGCCGGCCATCATGTCGGCGATGTAGAACCTCTTGCCGTCGGGCGAGATCTTCACGTCCTGCGGCATCGAGCCCGTGAACGGGATCTTCTCCTGAGCGACCACCTTCATCTTCTCGGTGTCGACCTTCAGCACCTCGCCGCTGAACTCGCAGGACGCGATGAAGTAGCGGCCGTCCAGGGAGAAGTCCGCGTGGTTCACGCCGTAGCAGCTCACCGGCTCCGTCTTCACCCGCTTCATGGTGTGCGCGTCGCGGAAGACGAGCTCGCGGTCGAGCGAGGCCATGACGATCGCGTACTTGCCGTTCGGGGTGAAGTACAGGTTGTACGGGTCGTGCACCGGGACCGGCTTGCCCGCCTTGCCGGTCTTCGGGTCGATGGGGGTGAGGGAGTTGCCCTTGTCGTTGTTGACCCACAGCGTCTTCATGTCCCACGACGGGACGACGTGCTGGGGCTGTGTGCCGACAGGGATCGTCTTGACGACCCGGTACGTCTTCGGGTCGATGACCGAGACGGTGTTGGAGTTGGTGTTGGGCACGTAGACGCGGGACGGGAAGTCCTTGACCACCGGGGAGAGCTTGTTCGGGCGGTCCGCGGCGTAGACGTCCTTGGGGTTCAGCACCGGGGGCATACCGGGCAGGACCCGCACCTGCGGCTTCTTCGACGGGGGCGGCGGCTGGACGGCCGGCTTGCTGCCCAGGGCCTCGGTCGCGTGGTCCGTCGAGTCGCTGCCGCAGCCCGTGAGTCCGGTGAGCGCGGCGAGGGCGGCGAGCGCGGTGAACGCGGTGACGGCGACGCCGGTGGTCCGTGCGCGCCCGGCGGCGGTGGGGTGCATCTGCATCAGCTCAGCAGCTCCGTGGTGGTGACCGCGCGCAGGCCGCGGCGGTCGAGTTCGTGCAGGAGGGAGGGGAGGGCCGTCACCGTGTCCGCGTAGCCGAAGTGCAGGCTCACCACGGAACCGTTGCGGACCTCGCCGATGACCTTGCGGGTGACGGCGGGGGCGCCCGGCGAGGTGTAGTCGAGCGAGTCGACGTCGTAGGAGAGGACGTGGGGGTAGCCCGCGCGGCGGGCCAGCCGGGCGACTTCCGGGGAGGCGCGGGCGGTGCGGGAGGGTCTGAACCAGGTGCCGATCGAGCCGGTGAGCCGTTTCAGGCGGTCCGCGCAGCCGCGGATCTCCGCGTCGGCGTCCGCCTCCGGCATGGAGTTGATGTCCAGGTGGTGGAGGGTGTGGTTGCCGAGGTCGTGGCCGCCGTCGAGGATGCGGCGGGCGATGTCGGGGTGCTCGTCGAGCCAGGTGCCGACGGCGAGCACCGTGACGCGGGCGCCGGCCTTCTCCGCCTCGCCGAGCACCGATGCGGCGATGGCCGGGTCGCCCTGGCCGTGGAAGGTGAGGGCGACCTGCGGGCGGGTGCGGGGGCCGTGGGTGATCTCGGCGGGCTGGGACGGGAAGGTGCGGGGGGTGGAGGCGGTGGGGGCGGTGGGGGCGGTGGGGCTCGCGGTGCCGGGGGTGGGGGTCGGGGTGGCCGGGTGGCTGTCGGCGGGTCGGGGGGACGTGGATGTGGGCGTCGGCGGGGGTGCGGCGGCTCCGGCGGTGGAGCAGCCTGCGGTCAGCGTTCCGGCGGCCAGCGCGGCCCCGGATCGCAGCGCCGTCCGCCGGTCCGGGGCGGGGGGTGCGGGCGGTGACTGCGGGGGGTGTGCGGGCGGCGTGGTCACCCGCACCATTTAAGGGCGAAACGCCCGTGAAACTGCTGATTGGCCCTAGTGGGGGATGTACGGGTCGCGTGTGCGGTCCGCGGTACCGCGCCGGGTCCGATCCGGTCCGCCCCGGGGCCGGGGCGGTGGGCGGCCTCTGTTGCAGCGCTCCGGGTCCGGTCTGGTGATCAGCCCGCCGTGGCCGTCGTGCGGGTCCGGGGTCCGCGGGTCCGGTCTGGTGATCAGCCCGCCGTGGCCGTGGTGGGGGTCCGTGGTGTGCGGGTTCGGTCCGGTGGGTGGGGCGGGTCCGTGCCGGTGATCCGCCCGTCGCAGCCGTCGTGCGGAGGGAGCTGGTGGATCCTCGGTGTGTCCGTGTCGCCGTCCGCGACGGGCATTTGATTCACCGGCACGGCCCCTCCGGCCGGCGGCCGGCTGCACGTGTGTGGGGGCGCGCGTCCCCCAAGAAGACCGACCCCCGGTCCCACCTGAGAGCGGAGGGCGCCACCACCCCGTCCACGTGAGAGCGGAGTGTGCCGCGGGCCCGTCCACTTGAGAGTCGGGGGCACCTTTCAGCCCGTCCGGCGATTGAGGACGAGGCCGTTCAGGCCGATCTCGAGGGGTGTCGGGGAGCGCGGGAGCTGGGGGCAGCCCTGGCCCCGTCCACGTGAAAGCCGAGGGCCCGCACCTTTCAGCCCGTCCGGCGATTGAGGACGAGGTCGTTCAGGCCGATCTCGAGGGGTGCCGGGGAGCGCGGGAGCGGGGGTGCCCGGGGGTATGTGGGGGCGTCGGCGCGGGAGTTGGGCGGGAGGTGAACGTGGGGTGCACAGCGGGCGTACAGGTTCGGCGGTGCTTTTGGATCAGTCGGGCCCGTCTGCGATAGTCAGCGGTGCGACCTCCACCCATTGACCCGGGCCATGGTTGTCGCCGGCGCCGCGGATCACACCCCAATTCGTTCCGCGGCGCCCTTGGACCCCGGCTGCACGGCGGCCGGGGTCCCGCAGATCAGCGGTCGGCCACCCGCATCTCGAACCAGGTGGTCTTGCCGCGGGGCAGGAGATCGACGCCCCAGCGGTCGGAGAGCTTGTCGACGAGGAAGAGGCCACGGCCGCTCAGGTCGAGTTCCTGGACGGGCATCAGACAGGGCAGCCCGCGCGAAGGATCGCGGACCTCGATGCGGATCCAGCCACGGCGGCGGCGCATCCGGAGCCCGAAGACGCGGGCGCCGGTGTGCCGCACGGCGTTTCCGACGAGTTCCGAGACGAGTAAGACCGTGTCCTCGGTCATCTTGGGCGACAGCCCCCAGTGACGCAGGACCACGACCTGGGTGAGCCGCCGCGCGGTGGCCGCGGACTCGGGGCGGGACGGCAGCGGCACTTCCGCCTCGGTCGGATTGCCGAACAACTCCAGGGCCTTGAGCGCCCGTTCGTCCTCGACCGCAGGCGTCCAGCGCGCCGCGGTCGCACTCCCGTGCCGCCGCGGCTGTTCGATACCCTCCAGCCCCGCCATGCCCCCATCATGGCCGCCCACAGCATCCTTCGGGGGCGTTCCGGAGGAATACGCCCCCCGGAACACCTCATTCCGCAACATCCGATCGGCATATGCCAGAGGCAGTTCAGGTCTTTCGAGAGCCCGGCTGACCTGGGCGGACACACCCCGTCGGGGCAATCGCCGACGACCCCCGACAAGGTCGGCTTAAGGCTGCGTTAAGGCAGCCATAAACCGTCCCTTCGGGGGATGCCGGATAAGACACCGCGTCAACTGCAAGTGGATCAGCGGAATTTGTAAAGTGACTTTCGCTGCATTGCGCGGTGGACGCTCAGAGGAACTTGGCCTTTCCGGGGCCCTCCTCGACGAAGCTGCGCATCCCCCGCTCCCGGTCCTCCGTGGCGAACAGGCCCGCGAACCAGTTCCGCTCGATGGCGAGCCCGGTCTCCAGGTCCGTCTCCAGACCCGCGTCGACCGACTCCTTGGCCGCGCGCAGCGCGATCGCGGGACCCTGCGCGAGCTTCGACGCCCAGGCGTGCGCGGCGGTGTACACCTCGTCGGCGGGGACGACCCGGTCCACCAGGCCGAGGGAGAGCGCCTCGTCGGCCTTGACCATCCGGCCGGTGAAGATGAGGTCCTTGGCCTTGGACGGGCCGATCAGACGGGACAGCCGCTGGGTGCCGCCGGCACCGGGGATCAGGCCGAGCAAGATCTCGGGCTGGCCCAGCTTGGCGTTCTCCGCGGCGATGCGGTAGTCGGCGCAGAGGGCCAGTTCGCAGCCGCCACCGAGCGCGTATCCGGTGACGGCGGCGACGACCGGCTTGGGGATGCGGGCGACGGCGGTGAAGGAGTCCTGCAGGGCCCGGGACCGCACGACCATCGCCGCATGGTCCATGGCCTGCATCTCCTTGATGTCCGCGCCCGCCGCGAACACCTTCTCCCCGCCGTACAGGACGACCGCGCGGACGTCCGCCCGGCGCGTGGCCTCCTCGGCGAGCTCCTTGAGCCGGTCCTGCGTGGCGACGTCCAGCGCGTTCATGGGCGGGCGGTCCAGGCGGATGGTGCCCACGCCTTCGGCTACTTCGAGATGCACAGTCATGGGAGCAGGTTAGTGGGCGTTAACGGCGACGGGCCGGGTGTGCTGAGTCACAGCACACCCGGCCCGTACCGGTGGAGCTTCTACTTGGTCCAGTCGGACCAGGACATGTTCCAGCCGTTGAGGCCGTTGTCCGGGGCGACCGTCTTGTCGTGGGAGTTCTTCACGACCACCACGTCGCCGATGATGGAGTTGTCGTAGAACCAGGCCGCCGCAACCTTGCTGTCGTAGCCTCCGCGCACGTCGCGCACGCCGATGCAGCCGTGGCTGGCGTTGTAGTTGCCGAAGGCGCCGCCGCCCCAGTAGTTGCCGTGGATGAACGTGCCGGAGTTGGTCAGGCGCTGGGCGTGCGGCACGTCCTTGATGTCGTACTCGCCGCCGTAACCGACCGTCTCGCCGTTCATGCGGGTCACCTTGAGGCGCTCGCTGATGACCATCTGGCCGTTCCAGGTGTCGTAGCCCGGCTTGCCCGTGGTGATGGGGATGGTCTTGAGGACCTTGCCGTCGCGCTTGACGACCATCTTGTGGGTCTTGGCGTCGACCGTGGTCACCTGGCTGCGGCCGATCGTGAACTTCACGGTCTTGGTCTGCTCGCCGTAGACGCCCGGACGGCCTTCGACACCGTCGAGGTCGAGGCTCACGGTCACCTCGGTGCCGGCCTTCCAGTACTCCTCGGGACGGAAGTCGAGGCGGTCGTTGCCGAACCAGTGGCCCTCGACGTCGACCGCGGGCTCGGTCTTGATCCGGATGGCCTTCTCGACGGCGTCCGGGTGCGTGATGCCCCGCGTGAAGTGGACGGAGAACGGCATCCCGACGCCGACCTTCGAGCCGTCCTCGGGCGTGTAGATGCCGACGAAGGTGTTCTTCGGGGTGAGGGTGGTGAAGGCGGACTCCTCGGCCGCCTCACGGCCCTCCGAGTCCTTGGCCACCGCGTGGACCTTGTACTTGGTGGCGGAGGCGAGGTGGGTGGAGGGCGTCCAGCTGGCGCCCCCGTCCGTGATGGTCCCCTCGACCGCCTTGCCCTTGGTGTCCTCGACCTTGACCTCGGTCAGCTTGCCCTTGGCCGCGGTCACCTTGAGGGCGCCGCTGGTCTTCACGTCGTCGGCGCCGTCCTTGGGGGCGATGGTCACGACGGCCTGCGAGGCCTTGGTGTCCGCCGAACTGGAGGCCTTGCCCTTGCCGTCACTCTTCTCGGACCCGGAGTCCGAGTCCCCTCCGCCGCCGCAGGCGCTCACCGCGAGCAGGAGGGACGCGAGCAGCAGCGCCGACACCCCCCGCTTCCGGTGTGTGCGCGCGCCAACCGACGCCCCCGATATCGGTCGCCCGTTCAAAGTCGTTCTCCCCTCGCACGGCCTGATCAGGCCCGCACTCCAGCGCGTCCCACGCGCGTATCGCGCTAATTAATCACACGGCCAGGAGGGATGGCTCCCCGGGAATGTCACTGTTCAGTCCCAACTTCGGCCGTACGGGGCGCTGCTGGAGTGCGTCGTGCGCGTACCCCTTTGTCGGGCTACCTCACCGCCCCACCCGCTTTCCACTGCTTCCAGCCCATGTTCCAGCCACTGAGCCCGTTGTCGGGAGCGACCGTTTTGTCTTCGCTGTTGACGACCTCGACGACGTCGCCGATGAGACTGCGGTCGAAGAACCAGCCGGCGGGGGTGTCCGAGCCGCCGCCCTTCACGTCCCGCAGGCCCACGCAGCCGTGGCTGGTGTTGCTGTTGCCGAAGACGTCCGTGGCCCAGTAGTTGCCGTGCAGGAAGGTGCCGGAGTCGGTGAGCCGCATCGCGTGGGGGACGTCGGGGATGTCGTACTCGCCGCCGAATCCGACCGTCTGGCTGTTCATCCGTGTCACCTCCAGCATCTCGGTGACGACCATCTTCCCGTTGTAGGTGGGGTTCTTGGGGGCGCCGGCGCTGATCGGCACGGTGGCGAAGAGGTCGCCGTCGCGCCGTACCTCCATGGTGTGCGCGGCGGCGTCGACGAGCGAGACCTGGCTGCGCCCGACGGTGAACGAGAAGGTCTTGTACTGGAGTCCGTACACGCCGTGGGCGCCCTCGACGTCCCGCAGCCGCAGGCCGACCGTGACCTTGGTGCCGGGCTTCCAGTACTCCCGCGGCCGGAAGTCGAGGCGTTCCTTGCCGAACCAGTGCGGGCGCACCTCGACGGCGGGCCGGGTGTCGATGTGGACGGCGCGTTCGACGGCGGCCCGGTCGGTGATCTCCCGGTTGAACTTCAGCGAGATGATCATTCCGGTGCCCACGGTGGACCGGTTCTCCGGAGTGACGTAGGCGATGAACCGTTCGTCGGGGACGGCGGTCGTGAACGTCGTGTGGCGCGCCGAGCGCCGGCCGTGCCCGTCCAGGGCGACCGCGTCGACGGTGTACTTGGCGGCCAGCGCGAGCTGTGCGTCGTCGGGCTTCCAGACCAGGCCGTCGTTCGTCAGGTGCCCGGGCACCTGGGACTCCTGCGCGTCCTGGTACTTGACCACCCGTACGGACTCCAGGCGCCCGTCGGGCACCCGCACCTCCAGCGTCCTGTCCGGTCGTACGTCCTTGCTGTCGTCGGCCGGGGAGACGCGGATGACGTCCCTGGACGACGGTGCCTTGCCCAGCACCTCGTCGATTCCCCCCGAGGTGCAGCCGGCGGCTCCGGCCAGCAGGCCGGCCCAGATCAGTACGGCGGCCAGTGCGGTGCCGGCGCGCCGCGGGCCCCATGTCATGTGTCCCACTCGAACCTCTGTCTTTCCGGCCGGGGGTCCGGGGTCGTCCCCGGGAACTGCGGTACACGGGTCCCAACGACCGCGCCCCTCCGGGGAAACGTGAGTGCGAGCCATGCTCTGGGCAGAACAGTGGGGAGGACGACGCGACGGGGAGCTGCGGCCGGGACTCCGTACGCCCCTTTTCGCGTCGTTCCATCGAGCCGCGGGAGGCTGACCGGTGTCGAGCGCACCCGAGCAGGAGGCCGTCCAGGAGGGACGTGCCGCGGGCGGCGGACTGCCCACGCAGTCGGCCCCCGTGTCGAACGGCGCCCGGACGCGGCAGGTCGTGCCGCCTCCCGGGGACGCCGCCGAGGCCCCGTCCGCGGCAGCACCCGCCGTGGCCGTGTGGCCGGGCGCCCCGACCCCGCTGGGCGCGCGCTTCCGCGTCGGGCCGGACGGCGTCGCCGGCACCAACTTCGCCCTGTGGGCGGGCGGTGCGGAGGCCGTGGAGCTGTGCCTTTTCGACGAGCGGGGCGCGGAGACCCGCGTCCCGCTGACCGAACTCACCCATGAGATCTGGCACGGTTTCGTGCCCGACGTGCTCCCCGGCCGCCGCTACGGCTACCGCGTGCACGGCCGCTGGGATCCGTGGACGGGCGCCCGCTGGAACCCGGCGAAACTGCTCCTCGACCCGTACGCGCGTGCGGTGGACGGCGACTTCAGCCTGCCGCCCGAGGTGTACGGGCATGTGCGGGACTGGCCGCAGCAGCAGGTCGCCGACACCGTGCGGGACGACCGCGACTCGGCCCCGTACGTGCCCAAGGGCGTCGTGGTGCATGACGACGACGACTGGTCGGACGACCACCGCCCGAAGACCCCGTGGGCCGACTCGGTGATCTACGAGGTGCACGTCCGCGGATTCACCCGTCTGCACCCGGGGGTGCCGGAGGAACTGCGGGGCACCTACGCGGGCCTCGCGCACCCGGCCGCGGTCGAGCACCTGGTGAAGCTCGGGGTGACGGCGGTGGAGCTGCTGCCGGTGCACCAGTTCGCGCACGAGGACCATCTGCTGCGGAAGGGCCTGAAGAACTACTGGGGTTACAACTCGATCGGCTACTTCGCGCCGCACGCGGGGTACGCCGCCTCCGGGACGACCGGCCAGCAGGTCGGCGAGTTCAAGCGGATGGTGCGCGCGCTGCACGCGGCCGGCATCGAGGTCATCCTCGACGTGGTCTACAACCACACCGCGGAGGCGGGCGAGCTGGGCCCGATGCTGTCGCTGCGCGGCATCGACAACCGGGGGTACTACCGGCTCCAGTCGGACGCCCGCCGCTACGCCGACTACACGGGGTGCGGGAACACACTGCACGTGGTGCAGCCCCATGTGCTGCGGCTCATCACCGACTCCCTGCGCTACTGGGTGACGGAGATGGGCGTGGACGGCTTCCGGTTCGACCTGGCGGCGGCCCTGGCGCGCTCGATGCACGACGTCGACATGCTGTCGCCGTTCCTGGCCGTGATCGCCCAGGACCCGGTGCTCCGGCGCGTGAAGCTGATCGCGGAGCCCTGGGACGTGGGATCCGGGGGGTATCAGGTGGGGGCCTTCCCGCCCCTGTGGACGGAGTGGAACGACCGGTACCGCAACGCGGTGCGGGACTTCTGGCGGGGTGCGCTGCCCGATGTGCGCGACCTGGGCTACCGGCTGTCTGGGTCCAGCGACCTGTACGCGTGGGGCGGGCGGCGGCCGTACGCGTCGGTGAACTTCGTGACCGCGCACGACGGGTTCACGCTGCGGGACCTCGTCTCCTACGAGCGCAAGCACAACGAGGCGAACGGCGAGGCCAACCGCGACGGCTCCGACGACAACCGCGCCTGGAACTGCGGTGCCGAGGGCGAGACCGGCGACGACCGTGTCGGGGCGTTGCGGCGGCGGCAGCTGAGGAACCTGCTCACCACTCTGCTGCTGTCGACCGGGGTGCCGATGCTGGTCGCGGGCGACGAGTTCGGGCGGACCCAGCGCGGCAACAACAACGCGTACTGCCAGGACAACGAGATCAGCTGGGTCGACTGGTCGCACCTCGACGACCCGGGATGGCGGGCGCTGTTCGACCTCACGTCGCGGCTGATCGCCCTGCGGCACGAGCATCCGGTGCTGCGGCGGCGCGCGTTCTTCTCCGGCCGGGCGCACTCGGCGGACGGGCTGCGGGACCTGGCGTGGTTCACCGCCAGGGGGACGGAGATGACGGAGCGGGACTGGTACGCACCCGCCGCGACGCTGGGCATGTATCTGTCCGGGCGGGACATCCCGGGCCGGGACGCCCGGGGAGTGCCCGTCGTGGACGACAGCTTTCTCGCCGTGCTCCACGCCGGCGACCGGCCGGTGGGTTTCGTGCTGCCGGGGACACCCTGGGCCGCGCGGTACGAGGTGGTCGTGGACACCTCGCGGGAGGAGCAGGGGGAGGCGCCCGGCGTCGAGCACCCGGCAGGGGCCTCGATCACGGTGCCGGCGCGGTCCGTCCTGCTGCTCAGGGTCGTCTGAGGGGCGGGGCGCGCCGGTTTCCGAACGCTGCGGTCGCCGCCCGCCGGCCGCGTGCGGTCCGGCCAAAACTCGGTGGGCGCTGTCGGTGCCGAACCGTAGGCTCGCCGTTGATGCCCACAACAGATGCAGTGACCAAGGATCCTGTCCCGGCCGGGGACGGCGCCGGGACCGGGGACCGCGCCGCGGACGCGCGCGGTGCCGGCGCTTCGACCGTGCGCAGTCTGCTGCGCCTGTGGCCGTACGTGCGGCCGGTGCGCGCGCGGCTGTTCGGCGCCGCGGGCATCGCGGTGGTCGCCTCCTGTACGGGGCTGGTGTTCCCGCTCGTCCTGAAGTGGATGGTGGACGGTCCCGTCGCCGACCGCGATCCGGCGGGCGTCTGGCTCGGCGCGCTCTGGCTGCTGCTGCTCGGCTTCGCCGAGGCGGGTCTGTTCGGACTGCGGCGGTGGCTGGTGGCCCGGCCCCTGGCGGGAGTCGAGGCGGACATGCGGGCGGACCTGTACCGGCACCTGCAGCGCCTGCCCGTCGCCTTCCACGACCGGTGGGCCTCGGGGCAGTTGCTGTCCCGGGGCACCACGGACCTGATGCTGCTGCGCATGTTCCTGGCGTTCCCGCTGACCTTCCTGCTGGTCAACGCGGTGACGATCCTGGCGGGTGTGGGCATCATGCTCGCCCAGGACTGGACGCTCGGGCTGGTGCTGCTCGCTCCCGCGGTCCCGGTGATGATCGTCTGCTGGGTCTTCGAGCGGCGCTACGCGGAGGTGGCGCGGCGGGCCCAGGACCAGGTCGGCGACCTGACGACGGTCGTCGAGGAGAGCGTGCTCGGCATCCGCATCATCAAGGGGTTCGGCCGTCATCGCAGCCAGGCCCGTGCCTTCCACGAGCTGTCCCGCACGCTGCGCGGCACGGAACTCGCCAAGGCCCGTCTGCTCGCCTCCATCTGGGCCGTCATCGTCACCCTTCCGGAGCTCGCGATCGGTGCCGCGCTCGTCCTCGGCACCGTTCAGGTCGCCGACGGCGACCTCTCCGCCGGGACGCTGGTCGCCTTCCTGTCGACGGCCCTCGCGCTGCGCTGGCCGATCGACTCCATCGGCTTCCTCCTCGCGATGAGCCAGGAGGCGGCCACCGCGACACAGCGCTATTTCGAGGTCATGGACGCCCGGCCGGAATCCGCGGACGTCGCCGCCGTGGCGGCCGGGGACGGCGGCGGTCTCCGGTTCCGCTCGGTGCGGTTCCGCTACCCGGACGCCGCCGTGGACTCCGCCCCGGTGCTGGACGACATCGACCTGCACGTCCGCCCGGGTGAGTCGATGGCCCTGGTGGGTGCGACCGGCTCCGGCAAGACGACGCTCACCGCGCTCGTCCCCCGGCTGCACGAGGTGACCTCCGGCCGGATCACCCTGGACGGCCGGGACATCACGGCGATGCCCCGCGAGGAGCTCCGCGAACTCGTCGCGGTCGCCTTCGAGGAGCCCACCCTCTTCTCCGCGAGTGTCGGGGAGAACGTGCTCATGGGGGCGGCCGACGGTGCCGGGGAGACGGAGCTGGACCGCGCGCTGGCCGTCGCGCAGGCCGACTTCGCGCACGGGTTGCCCAACGGCACGGCGACCCAGGTGGGCGAGCAGGGGCTGAGCCTCTCGGGCGGGCAGCGGCAACGCCTCGCCCTGGCCAGGGCAGTGGTGGGCCGCCCGCGCTTCCTGGTGCTCGACGACCCCTTGTCGGCGCTGGACGTCCACACGGAGGCCGCGGTCGAGGCGGCACTGCGCCGGGTGCTGGCCGAGACGACGGCACTCATCGTGGCGCACCGCCCGTCCACGGTGCTGCTCGCCGACCGGGTGGCCCTCCTCTCCGGCGGCCGCATCGCCGCGGTCGGCACCCATCACGAACTGCTGCGTACGAACGCCGAGTACGCCTGGCTGATGTCGGGTGCCGACACCGGCGGGGCATCCGGGGCGGACGGGGACACCGGCATCGGCGGGGAACGCGGGGCGGACGGGGACACCGGCGCCGAGGCAGCGGACGTCACCGACCGCACGAAGGAGGACCAGCGATGACGGCGCCCACCACCACCGCGCCGGACCAGGACCGGCCGGCTCCGGACCAGGACCGGCACGAGGACCCCTTCGACCGCGACACGCTGCCCGCTCCTCCGGGCGCGACCGCCGCGCTGCTGCGCTCCCTGCTCGCACCGCTCCGCGCGCGGGTGGTCGTCACGACCGTCCTCCTGCTGCTCCAGCAGGCCGCGGTGCAGGCGGGCCCGCTGCTGGTGGCGTACGCCATCGACCGGGCGGTGCCCGCGTTCCGGCACGACGACCACGGCCCGCTGATCGCCGTCGGCGTCGCGTACCTGCTGTGCTCGCTGGCCTCCGGAGGGCTTCAGTACGGGTTCATCATCGCCTCCGCCCGGGTCAACCAGGACGTGCTGCTGGATCTGCGCGGCCGGATCTTCCGCCACGCGCAGGCGCTCAGCGTCGACTTCCACGAGCGCTACACCTCGGGCCGGCTGATCTCGCGTTCCACGACGGACGTCGAGTCGCTGCGCGAGCTGCTCAGCGAAGGTCTCCAGGAACTCGTCACCGTCATCCTGTCCTTCGTCTACATCTCGGCGATGCTGCTCTGGCTGGATCTCGGCCTCGGCGCGGTCGCGGTGGTCTCGTTCGTGCCGCTGTACCTCCTGATCCGTCTCTACCAGCGCCGTGCGGGCCGTATCTTCGCGCTGCGTTCGACGGCGATCGCCGCCGTGATCGTGAAGTTCGCGGAGACGATGAACGGCATCCGCCCGGTGCGCGCCTTCCGCCGGGAGGCCGCGAACGACGCCGACTTCAAGGTCCTCAACCAGCGCCACGAGCGGACGAACGGCGACACGCTGCTGGAGATGGCGCGCTATGTGGTCGGCTCCCGTCTGGTCGCGAACACGGCGGTCGCGGGGATCGTGCTGTGGGGCGCCCAGCGGGTGGCGTCGGGTTCGCTGGAGCTCGGGGTGCTGGCCGCTGCGGTGCTCTATCTGCGCCGCCTGTACGACCCGATCGACCGGCTGGGGATGTTCCTCAACTCGTACCAGTCCGCGGCGGCCTCGCTGGAGAAGATCTCCGGTCTGCTGGCCCAGACGCCGTCCGTGCCGGAGCCGTCCGGGCCCCGGCCGCTGCCCGCTCCCCGGCGGGAACTCCCGGGCAGGGAGGTCGTCTTCGACGGGGTCCGATTCGCGTACCGCACCGGCGGCGAGGTCCTGCCCACGTTCTCGCTGACGCTGCCGGCCGGGCAGACGGTCGCCGTCGTCGGATCGACCGGGGCGGGCAAGTCGACGCTCGCCAAGCTGCTGGCCCGCTTCTACGACCCCTCGGACGGCCGTGTCCTGCTGGACGGCGTGGATCTGCGCGAGCTGTCCCTGCCCGAGCTCCGGCGCGGTGTGGTGATGGTGACCCAGGAGGCGTTCCTGTTCTCGGGCACGGTCGCCGAGAACATCGCGATCGGCCGTCCCGACGCGAGTCGGGAGGACATCGAACGGGCCGCGAAGGCGATCGGCGCCCACGACTTCATCACCGCGCTGCCCGACGGCTACGACACGGACGTCCGCAAGAGGGGTGGCCGGATCTCGGCAGGCCAGCGGCAACTGGTGGCGTTCGCCCGGGCGTTGCTCGCGGATCCGGCCGTCCTGATCCTCGACGAGGCGACCAGTTCCCTGGACATCCCCGGTGAACGGGCGGTGCAGCGCGCCATGGCGACGGTGCTGAGGGGCCGTACCGCGGTGGTCATCGCGCACCGCCTGTCGACGGTGGAGATCGCGGACCGCGTCCTGGTGATGGAGCACGGGCGGATCGTCGAGGACGGTACGCCCGCCGAACTCGTCGCGGGCACGGGCAGGTTCGCGGACCTGCACCGGGCGTGGCGCGACAGTCTCGTCTAGCGGCGGGCGGGCCGTGGGGCGGGCGTGTGCCGGGAGGAGCGGCTGCCAGGGCGGGCGGCGCGGCAGGCGGACGGCGGAGGGGGACGGATGATCGACGCGTACGAGGACCCCGGGACACCGGATCGTCGTGGCGGTTGGCACTACCTGTGGTGGCTGGTCACCCGGCAGGCGGGCCGTTCGGCGGCCGGCACGCTGGTGGCCGGGGTCTGGATGGGGCTCCTGGCGCTGACGCCGTATCTGCTGTCCCGGGCCGTCGACGACGGCCTGGAGCCGGGTGATCGGACCGCGCTGTTCGGCTGGACCGCCGCGGTGCTGGGCGCCGGGGTGTTCAACGCCTGGCTGGGCGTCGTGCGGCACCGCATCATGACGAAGGTCCGGATGGACGCCAACTTCCGCACGGTCAAGGTCGTGGTCGGCCAGTCGGTCCGGCTGGGTGCCGCTCTGCCGCGCCAGGTCGGGACCGGGGAGGTCGTGACGATCGGCGTCGGTGACGTCCAGACGATCAGCCAGTCCCTGACGGTCGTCGGGCCCGGCGTCGCGGCGCTGCTCACCTACGGTGTGGTGGCCGCGGTGCTGCTGTCGGTCTCGCTCCAGCTCTCGGTGGTGATCCTGCTCGGGGTGCCGCTGATCGCCGTACTGGTCGGACCGCTGATGGGACGGCTCCAGGGCACGGAGACGGCGTACCGTGAGCGGCAGGGCGTGCTGACCGCCCGGATCGGGGACCTCGCGGGCGGTCTGCGCGTGCTCAACGGCCTCGGCGGCAAGGGGCTGTTCGCCGACACCTTCCGCCGCGACTCGCGGGAGCTGCGGGAACAGGGGTACCGGGTCGGGGCGGTGACCAGCTGGATCCAGGCGCTGGGCATGGGGCTGCCGACGCTGTTCCTGGCCGTGGTGACCTGGCTCGCGGCCCGGCTGGCAGCCCAGGGGGACATCACCGTCGGCGAGCTGGTGTCCGTGTACGGCTATGTCGCGGTCCTGGTGATGCCGGTGTCCTTCTTCATCGAGTGCGGCTACCAGCTCGGCAGGGGGGTGGTCGCCGCCCGGCGCGTCGTACGGTTCCTGGCGCTGGAGCCCGCCGATGTCCGCTCCGACGCGCGGGAGGCGCCCGGGTCGCCCGCGGCGCTGTACGACCCGGAGTCCGGCGTCCGGGTGGTGCCGGGGCGGCTGACCGCGCTGGCGGGGGCCCGCCCCGCGGAGTCCGAGGCCGTCGTCGACCGGCTCGGCCGGTACGCGGAGTCGGCGGTGACCTGGGGCGACATACGACTCGACGAGATCGCCCTGCCGCGGGTGCGCGACCGGGTCCTGGTCGCCGACAACGAGGCCGATCTGTTCGCGGGCACCCTGCGCGAACTGGTCCGCGGGCGCCACGACCACGATGACGAGGCCGTCGCCCGTGCCGTGCACGCGGCCGTGGCGGACGACATCGTCCTCGGTCTGCCGGACGGTCTCGATTCGGCCGTCGAGGCGCAGGGCCGCAGTCTCTCGGGGGGCCAGCGGCAGCGGGTCCGCCTGGCGAGGGCGCTGCTGGCAGATCCGGAGGTGCTGCTCGCGGTCGAGCCCACGTCGGCGCTCGACGCGCACACCGAGGCCGCGGTCGCCGCCCGGCTGCGCGCCGCCCGCGCGGACCGCACGACCGTCGTCACCTCCACGTCTCCCCTGCTGCTCGACCAGGCGGACACCGTGCTGTACCTGGTCGACGGGAAGGTGGCGGCGAGCGGCAGCCATCGCGACCTCCTGGACGGCGAGCCGGGGTACCGGGCGCTGGTGGCACGGGACGCGGACCTGGTGCCGCCGGGCACGGACACGAGCACCGGTACCGGTACCGGTACCGGCAGCGACCCGGGCGCCACGACCGGCACGAGCACCGGCGCCGACTCGGACAGCGACTCGGGCAGCAACGACAACAGCAACTGCGGCAGCGACAGCGACAGCGACAGCGACAGCGACAGCGATACAGGCACGGATTCGGCCAAGGGAGCCGTCGTGGACGGCGAGGGGACCGTGGTGGACACCGAGGGGGCCGTGCGATGAGCGCGCAGCTGCCCATCGCCGAGCCCGGCGACGTCCGCCGGGCGTCGGTGCGGCTGATCCGGGCGGACGGCCGGGCCTTCGCCGCCGTCCTCGGCCTCAACGCGCTGGCGGCGGCCGCCGGTCTGGTCGGCCCCTGGCTGCTCGGGCGGATCATCGACGAGGTGCGGGCCGGGCACGGCGTGGGAGTCGTGGACCGGCTCGCGTGCGTCATCCTGCTGTGCTCGCTGGCCCAGCTGCTGCTGGCCAGGTGGGCCCGGTTCGTGGGGCACCGCTTCGGGGAGCGGACGCTGGCCAGGGTGCGGGAGGAGTTCGTGGAGCGGGCGTTGTCGCTGCCCGCCTCGGTCGTGGAGCGCGCGGGCACCGGCGATCTGACCGCGCGTGGCACCGCCGACGTCACCGTGGTGGGCAACACCCTGCGCGACGCGGGGCCCGAACTGCTGATCTCCTCGGCGCAGGCCGCGTTCATCCTCGGCGCGGTCTTCGTCATCGACCCGCTGCTCGGCGGCTGCGGGGTGTTCGGTCTGGCCGGCATCTGGTTCGCCCTGCGCTGGTATCTGCGCCGGGCGCGGACCGCCTATCTCGCCGAGGGCGCGGCCACGTCGGAGGTCGCCGAGATCCTCGCGGCCACCGCGTCCGGTGCCCGCACGGTGGAGGCCTTCGGTCTGGAGCGGCGCCGGATCGACGCGAGCCGGCAGGCGCTGGAGACGTCCCGCCGCAGGCGGATGCGGACGCTGTTCCTGCGCAGCGTGTTCTTCCCGGCCGTCGAGGTGTCGTACGTCGTTCCCGTGGTCGCGGTGCTGCTGGTGGGCGGTGCGCTGCTCGCGCGGGGCGCGACGAGCCTCGGCGCGGTCGTCGCCGCCACGCTGTATCTGCGCCAGCTCGCCGAACCGCTCGACCAGATCCTGATGCGGGTCGAGCAACTCCAGGCCAGCAGTGCCTCGTTCGCCCGGGTGGAGGGGCTCGGCACGGCCCCGCGGGCGGTGCCGGCCGGATCGCCGTCGCCGGTGGACGACCGGATCGACGTCACCGGGGTGCACTACGCGTACGACCGCGGGGGCGAGGTGCTGCGCGGGGTCGACCTGACCGTGCGCCCCGGGGAGCGGCTGGCCGTGGTCGGGCCCTCGGGCGCCGGCAAGACCACGCTGAGCAGGCTGCTGGCGGGTGTCGACGCGCCGGGCAGCGGCACGGTGACCGTCGGGCGCGTGCCGGTCGTGGGCCTCGACCCCGAGCAGCTGCGCCGGCAGGTCGTGCTCGTCACCCAGGAGCACCACGTGTTCCTCGGCACGGTGCGCGACAACCTGCTGATCGCCGAACCCGGGGCCACGGACGCCGAGTTGTGGGCCGCCCTGGCCGCGGTGGGCGCGGACGACTGGGCGGCGGAGCTGGCGGACGGGCTGGACACCGAGCTGGGTCCGGAGGCCCACCGGGTGGACGGCTCCCGTGCCCAGCAGCTCGCCCTGGCCCGTGTGGTGCTGGCCGACCCGCACACACTGATCCTCGACGAGGCCACGGCGCTGCTGGACCCGGCGACCGCCCGTCACACGGAGCGCGCGCTGGCCGCCGTGCTCAAGGGCCGCACGGTCATCGCCATCGCGCACCGGCTGCACACCGCGCACGACGCCGACCGGGTGGCGGTGATGGAGGCCGGCCGGCTCACCGAACTCGGCACGCACGACGAGCTGGTCGCGGCCGAGGGGACGTATGCGGCGCTGTGGCACTCATGGCACGGGGAGCGGCGCCGGTCCGGCCTTGTGCGTCCACCCGGCGACGAGTCCGTATACCGAACATGACATCCCGGACAACGAACCATTTCTGGCCAAGTTCCTGACGCGCTCCTGACAGAAGGTGCGATCTCCTGCCACTCTTCCCACGACCGCTTCACAGCAACCCCACAGTTCGCTCGCCGTGAAGCGCTCGCACGACCCCATGCACCTGGTTCCGCGTACAGCCCTGTTCTGCCCGGACGGGTCACCCATCGTCCGGTCTCCCCTGGCCGCGCGACCCGCGGCCACGCAGAAGGAGTCAGTGTTGAGTAGCAGTTCCTCCCACAGACGCACCTCCCACATCACCAAGCGCCGTGTCGCCGGCGTCGCCCTCGTGGGCGTCTCCGCCCTGCTGGCCGCGGCCGTCCAGTCCGGCGCCGCGAGCGCCGCACCGGCCAAGGCGCCCTCGGGCAAAATCAACCCGGGTGCCGTCGCCATGAAGCTCACGCCCTCGCAGCGCGCCGAGCTGATACGCGACGCCGACTCGGCCAAGGCGGACACGGCCAAGGACCTCGGCCTCGGCGCCAAGGAGCGCCTCGTCGCCCGTGACGTCATCAAGGACCACGACGGCACCGTCCACACCCGCTACGAGCGGACGTACGACGGGCTTCCGGTCCTCGGCGGCGACCTGGTCGTCGACACCGCCAAGTCCGGGAAGACCGGGCACGTGTACAAGGCGACCAAGGCCGCCATCAAGGTCGCCACGGTCGAGCCGGCCGTCGCCGCGGCCGCGGCGGAGAAGCAGGCGCTGTCCGCCGCCAAGGCCGCCGGGTCGAAGAAGACCGACGCCGACCGGGCACCCCGCAAGGTGATCTGGGCCGCCACCGGCAAGCCCGTCCTCGCCTACGAGACCGTCGTCGGCGGCCTCCAGGACGACGGCACCCCCAACGAACTGCACGTCATCACCGATGCCGCCACCGGCAAGAAGCTCTACGAGTACCAGGGCATCAAGAACGGCATCGGCAACACCCAGTACAGCGGCCAGGTGACCCTGACGACCACCCAGTCGGGTTCCACCTTCACGCTGAACGACGGCGCGCGCGGCAACCACAAGACGTACAACCTCAACCGCGGCACCTCCGGCACCGGCACGCTGTTCTCGCAGACGAACGACACCTGGGGCAACGGCACCACGTCGAACGCCGCGACGGCCGGCGCCGACGCGCACTACGGTGCCGCGGAGACCTGGGACTTCTACAAGAACACCTTCGGCCGTTCCGGCATCAAGAACAACGGCGTGGGAGCGTACTCGCGCGTCCACTACGGCAACGCGTACGTCAACGCGTTCTGGGACGACGGCTGCTTCTGCATGACGTACGGCGACGGCTCCGGCAACGCGGACCCGCTGACCTCGCTGGACGTGGCCGGCCACGAGATGAGCCACGGTGTCACCTCCAACACCGCCGGCCTCAACTACAGCGGCGAGTCCGGCGGCCTGAACGAGGCGACCTCCGACATCTTCGGCACGGGCGTCGAGTTCTACGCCAACAACAGCAGCGACGTCGGTGACTACCTCATCGGCGAGAAGATCGACATCAACGGCGACGGCACCCCGCTGCGCTACATGGACAAGCCGAGCAAGGACGGCGCCTCCAAGGACTCCTGGTACTCCGGTGTCGGCAACGTCGACGTGCACTACTCGTCCGGAGTCGCCAACCACTTCTTCTACCTGCTGAGCGAGGGCAGCGGCGCCAAGGTCATCAACGGCGTCAGCTACAACTCGCCGACGTCGGACGGCCTTCCGGTCACCGGCATCGGCCGCGACAAGGCGCTGCAGATCTGGTACCGGGCGCTCACCACGAAGTTCACCTCGACCACCAACTACGCGGCGGCCCGCACCGGCACGCTCGCGGCGGCGGGCGAGCTGTACGGCACCACGAGCGCCGAGTACACGGCCGTGCAGAACGCCTGGGCGGCCGTGAACGTGGGCTCGCGTCCCGGCGGTGGCGGCGGTACGTCGTTCGAGAACACCGCCGACGTATCAATTCCGGACAACGGCGCGGCGGTCACGTCGTCGATCACGGTCACCGGCCGTACCGGCAACGCGCCGTCGAACCTCGCGGTGAGCGTCGACATCGTGCACACCTGGCGCGGTGACCTCGTCATCGACCTGGTGGCCCCGGACGGGTCGACGTACCGCCTGAAGAACTTCAGCTCGTCCGACTCGGCGGACAACGTGAACGCGACCTACACGGTCAACGCGTCCTCCGAAGTCGCCAACGGCACCTGGAAGTTGAAGGTCCAGGACCAGGCGGCGCAGGACGTCGGCTACATCAACAGCTGGAAGCTGACGTTCCCGTAGACCGCACCGCGCTCCCCCGGAGCGCGTCGCGGTGACGCACAGGACAGGGCGCCGTCCCGGAGGTTCAACTCCCCGGGGCGGCGCCCTCTTTGCCCGTCCAGGGGTTTGGTTTGACTCCTCTTTGAAGGAGATCGACTCCACTCGGGAGCACCTCGGTGTTCACCCAATGGTCGACTTTCGGCCAAGGTCTTTAGGGCCTCCTGACATGTACGCGCCCCAGATGGCACGCTTCCACCGCACGGCTCACCCGCACCGCAACTTCACATCGCCCGTCCGGCCACCCCAAAGCCGCCCGGGCGCCCCCACAGAAGGAGCTTGCGTGACCCCCCTCTACGCGCGTCACAAGCGCACCACTCTGGCCATCGCCACCGCCGTCGCGGCCGGAGCACTGCTCGCCACCGGTATGACCACCGGTGCCGCCGCCCAGAACGCGGCGACCCCTGCCGGCGCGACCACCCTCGCCGGCGCCCCCGTCCAGCTCTCCGCCCCCGCGCGGACCGCCCTGATCCAGAAGGCCGACGCCGCCAAGGCGGAGACGGCCCAGGAGATAGGCCTCGGCGCCAAGGAGAAGCTGGTCGTCAGAGACGTCGTCAAGGACGCCGACGGCACCGTCCACACCCGCTACGAGCGCACCTACGACGGACTTCCGGTCCTCGGCGGAGACCTGGTCGTCCACCAGTCGAAGTCCGGCAAGGCCGAGGGCGTGACCAAGGCCACCAAGGCGGCCATCAAGGTCGCCTCGCTGAAGCCGGCGGTCACCACCGCGAAGGCCGAGAAGCAGGCGCTCACCGCCGCCAAGGCCGCGGGCTCGGAGAAGACCGCGGCCGACCGGGCGCCCCGCAAGGTGATCTGGGCCGCCACCGGCAAGCCCGTCCTCGCCTACGAGACCGTCGTCGGCGGCCTCCAGGACGACGGCACCCCCAACGAGCTGCACGTCATCACCGACGCCGCAACCGGCAAGAAGCTCTACGAGTACCAGGGCATCGAGACCGGCACCGGCAAGAGCCTCTACTCGGGCACCGTCACGCTCAACACCACGAAGTCGGGCTCGACGTACCAGCTGACCGACGGCACCCGCGGCGGCCACAAGACCTACAACAAGGCGCACGGCACCAGCTCCTCGGCCGGCACCCTGTTCACCGACGCGGACGACACCTGGGGCACCGGCTCGGCCTCCAGCTCCACCGCCGACCAGACCGCGGCCGTCGACGCCGCGTACGGCGCGCAGGTGACGTGGGACTTCTACAAGAACACCTTCGGCCGCAGCGGCATCAAGAACAACGGCGTGGCCGCGTACTCCCGCGTCCACTACGGGAACCAGTACGTCAACGCGTTCTGGGACGACAGCTGCTTCTGCATGACGTACGGCGACGGCTCCGGGAACACCCACCCGCTGACCTCGCTGGACGTGGCGGGCCACGAGATGAGCCACGGTGTCACCTCCAACACCGCGGGCCTCAACTACAGCGGTGAGTCCGGCGGCCTGAACGAGGCGACCTCCGACATCTTCGGCACCGGCGTCGAGTTCTACGCGGCGAACTCCTCCGACGTGGGCGACTACCTCATCGGCGAGAAGATCAACATCAACGGCGACGGCACCCCGCTGCGCTACATGGACAAGCCCAGCAAGGACGGCGGCTCCGCCGACTCGTGGTCCTCGGGTGTCGGCAACCTGGACGTGCACTACTCGTCGGGTGTCGCCAACCACTTCTTCTACCTCCTCTCGGAGGGCAGCGGCGCCAAGACGATCAACGGGGTCAGCTACAACTCCCCGACGTCCAACGGCACCACGGTCACCGGCATCGGCCGGGCCAAGGCGCTGCAGATCTGGTACAAGGCGCTGACGACCTACATGACGTCGACGACCAAGTACTCGGGCGCCCGCACCGCCACGCTCTCCGCGGCATCGGCCCTGTACGGCTCCACCAGCACGGAGTACAAGGCGGTCGCCGCGGCCTGGTCCGCGGTCAACGTGAACTAGTCCACGGCGTGCGGCGCGAGCCGCGCGGCCCGCTGGACGAGGCGGCACCCGGAGCGAGGGCTGCTCCGGGTGCCGCCTTACTCTGTCCCCCATGCCCTACACGTACGAGGACGTGGGCGCGACCCGCGAGGACCGCTGCCCGCCGGGCTTCCACCGACTGCACGTGCGCGCCCGGATAGGTGAGGGCGAGGCCGTCTTCCGCCGCGCCTCCGAAGCCCTGATGACCTGGGAGATGCACCGCGCCCTCGGCGTCGGCATCACCTCCGACGCGGACAAGGCGGCTCCCGGCGTCGACGTGACCGTCGGCCTCGGCCCCATCAAGGCCCCCTGCCGTGTGGTCTGGACGGCCGAGGAGCACCGGCGCACCGCCTGGGCCTACGGCACGCTGTCCGGCCATCCCGAGTGCGGTGAGGAGGCGTTCGCCGTCGACCGTACCGGCGACGGGACCGTCTGGCTGACGATCACCGCCTTCAGCCGTCCGGCCAAGTGGTACGCCCGCGCGGGCGGACCGGCGACGCGGGGGCTCCAGCACGCCTACGCCCAGAGGTGCGGCAAGGTGCTGCGCCGCCTGTGCGCGGGCCTGGACGAGTGAAGCCCCCGGTGCTCACCGCATGAGCAGACCTGCTCCCTCCCCGGTCTCCTCGGAGGGCACCGTCACCAGGCCCAGTTCCGCACTGGACGCGAGCAACCGGTGCGCGGGCAGGATGCGGACCGTGTAGCCGAAGGGACCCGTGCGGTCCGGGGACAGCGGCCCCTCGTAGACCCAGCGCCCGTCCAGGTCGGGTCCGCCCGCGGGTTTCAGCGGCACGCACATCGCGTCCGCGATGCGGTCCTCCGTGTCGACGCGGCCGGCCACGGCCTGGACCTCGACGTCGTCGGGGACGAGATCGCCGAGTCCGACGCGGACGCGCAGCGAGAGCGTGGTGCCCAGTTCGGCGGTCGTGGTGGCGGCCGAGGCCTCCACGTGGTCGACGGTGACCTGCGGCCAGGCGGACCGGACGCGGGACTTCCAGTCCGCCAGCTCACGGGCGGTGTCCGGGGTGAGCGCGCGGTGCGCGCGCGCCGCCGGCGTGTACAGCCGCTCCACGTACTCGCGCACCATCCGGCCGGCGAGCACCTTCGGCCCGAGGTGGGTCAGCGTCCTGCGGACCATCTCGATCCAGCGGTCGGGCAGCCCGTCCCGGCCACGCTCGTAGAAGCGGGGTGCCACGCGCTGTTCGAGGAGGTCGTAGAGGGCCGCGGCCTCCAGGTCGTCCCGGCGGTCGTCGTCGGTCGCCGTGCCGTCCGCGGTCGGGATCGCCCAGCCGAAGTCGGGCTGGAACCACTCGTCCCACCAGCCGTCCAGGACGGACAGGTTGAGACAGCCGTTGAGAGCCGCCTTCATGCCGCTCGTGCCGCACGCCTCCAGCGGACGCAGCGGGTTGTTCAGCCAGATGTCGCAGCCCGGGTACAGCTTCTGCGCCATCGCCATGCCGTAGTCCGGGAGGAAGACGATCCGGTGGCGCACCCGCGGGTCGTCGGCGAACCGGACCAGCTCCTGGACCAGGCGCTTGCCGCCGTCGTCCGCGGGGTGGGCCTTGCCCGCGACGACGATCTGCACCGGACGTTCGGCGTGCAGGAGGAGGTCCATGAGACGGTCGCGGTCGCGCAGCATGAGGGTCAGCCGCTTGTACGACGGGACACGGCGCGCGAAGCCGATCGTCAGGACGTCCGGGTCCAGTACGCCGTCGATCCAGCCGAGTTCGGCCGTGCCCGCGCCGCGCTGGCGCCAGGACGCGTAGAGGCGCTCGCGCACCTCCACGACCAGCTGCTCGCGCAGGACCCGCCGCAGGTCCCAGATCTCCTGGTCCTCGATCTCGGCCACCGCGTCCCAGCGGTCCGAGCCGCCGACGGTCAGCGCGTCCTCGGTGCGCCTGCCGCCGATCTGCCGGGTGCCCAGCCGGAACACCTCGGGCGCCACCCATGTCGGTGCGTGCACGCCGTTGGTGACGGAGGTGATCGGGACCTCCTCGGGGTCGAAGCCCGGCCACAGGCCCGCGAACATCTCCCGGCTGACCTGGCCGTGCAGCAGGGAGACGCCGTTCGCGCGCTGGCCGAGCCGCAGCCCCATCACGGCCATGTTGAAGAGGTTCGGCTCGCCTCCCGGGTAGGTCTCCATGCCGAGGGCCAGGACGCGTTCGACGTCGATGCGCGGGAGTTCCGCGTCGGGGCCGAAGTGGTGGGCCACCAGCTCGCGGTCGAAGCGGTCGATCCCCGCCGGGACGGGGGTGTGCGTGGTGAAGACGGTGCCCGCCCTGACCGCTTCCAGGGCGGCCTCGAAGTCGAGGCCCCCGTCGGTGAGTTCGGCGATCCGCTCCAGGCCGAGGAAGCCCGCGTGGCCCTCGTTCGTGTGGAACACCTCGGGCGGGGCGTGACCGGTGAGCCGGCAGTACGTCCGTACCGCGCGCACACCTCCTATGCCGAGGAGCATCTCCTGGAGCAGACGGTGTTCGCTGCCGCCGCCGTACAGCCGGTCGGTCACGCCGCGCTCGCCGACGTCGTTCTCCTCGACGTCGGAGTCGAGCATCAGCAGGGGGACGCGGCCCACCTGTGCCAGCCAGATACGGGCCCGCAGCGCCCGGCCGCCGGGCAGGGCCAGGGAGACCTGGGCGAGGGTGCCGTCGGGTTCGCGCAGCGGCACCAGGGGAAGTTCGTTCGGGTCGAGGACCGGATAGTGCTCCTGCTGCCAGCCGTCGCGGGACAGGGACTGGCGGAAGTAGCCGTGCCGGTAGAGCAGCCCGACGCCGATCAGCGGGACGCCCAGGTCGCTGGCCGCCTTGAGGTGGTCGCCGGCGAGGATGCCGAGGCCGCCGGAGTACTGCGGCAGCGCGGCGGTGATGCCGAACTCGGGCGAGAAATAGGCGATGGCGGAGGGGAGTTCGGAGACCTGCTGCTGGTACCAGCGGTCGCCGGTCACGTACTCGCGCAGGTCGTCGGCGACCGTCGCGAGCCGGTTCAGGAAGCCCTCGTCCTGGGTGAGCTGCGCCAGCCGGGCCGGCGGCACGCTGCCGAGCAGGCGTACGGGGTCGCCGTCGGAGGCCGCCCAGCGCTCCGGGTCGACGGACTGGAACAGGTCACGGGTCTCGGCATGCCAGGACCAGCGGAGATTGCGCGCCAGGTCACTGAGCGGGTGAAGGGCTTCGGGAAGTACGGGACGTACGGTGAATCTGCGGATCGCCTTCACAGGCTGCACCTCTTTGCGCCTGGACCGGCGCCGCTGGCGCGGGCCGGTCGATCGCGGTCGGGGTACCTCAATTACGGGTGGTGCCGAGTGGTCCCTCGGAAGACCACTCCCGACGGTACCGGCCACGGCGCCGCCACCTCTACGGCGCCTCGAAGGCCGCCCCCGAACGGGCGTACTGCGTGACATCGGCGGAAACTCGCCGCAACCTTCACGTGCACTCCACGGCCGATATGGCCGATTCCGCCCGCCTGGGCGGCCTTGTGGCGCTTCACACCGCACGAGAGGCTCGCCACGTGGCGTACGGCCGGGCCTGGCCCACACCGGCCGGTCCGGCCTCCGTACGCCGAGTTGAGGAGGGGAACTCAAGCCATGGCACGGACGAGAAAGAGGCGTCTGCGCTGGGCGGCGGGTCTCACCGCGGTCACGACGGCCGCGGTGCTTTCGGCCATCGCCCCACCCGCGCACGCCGCCCCGCAGGGCCGGATACTCGGGGCCGGCGCACCCGGCTCCGTCAGCGGCAGCTACATCGTGACGCTCAAGGGGGGAACGAAGGCTCCGTCGTCGGCGGGAAAGGACATCGCCGCGAAGTACGGAGCGAGAATCAGCCAGACCTACGGCACGGCCCTCAACGGTTTCGCCGTGCGGGTCGGCGAGGAGCAGGCCCGGCGGCTCGCGGCGGACTCCCGCGTCGCCTCGGTCGCGCAGGACACCCGGGTGGCGCTCGACCACGTCCAGAAGAACCCGCCCTCGTGGGGCCTGGACCGGATCGACCAGCGCAACCTGCCGCTCGACAAGAGCTACACCTGGCCCGAGTCGGCGGGTGCCGGCGCGACGGCGTACGTCATCGACACGGGCATCCGGATCACGCACAAGGACTTCGGCGGCCGGGCAAGCTACGGCTGGGACTTCGTGGACGACGACCGCACGGCGAAGGACGGCAACGGCCACGGCACGCACGTCGCCGGAACCGTCGTGGGCACCAGGTACGGCGTCGCCAAGAAGGCGAAGGTCGTCGCGGTCCGCGTCCTCGACAACAACGGGGCGGGCACCACCGCGCAGGTGATCGCCGGCATCGACTGGGTGACCCGGCACGCGAAGAAGCCGGCCGTCGCCAACCTCAGTCTGGGCGGCTACGCGAACGCCCAACTGGACGCCGCCGTACGCAACTCCATCGCCTCCGGCGTCACCTACGCGGTCGCGGCGGGCAACGACGGACTCCCGGCCGGTCTGTACTCCCCGGCCCGGGTCGGCCAGGCCCTCACGGTCGGCGCGAGCGACCGCAACGACGCACGGGCCGGTTTCTCGAACACCGGTTCTGCGCTGGACCTGTTCGCCCCGGGCGTGGCGATCACCTCGGCCTCGTACGCGAGCGACACGGGCACGGCGACCTTCTCCGGCACGTCCATGGCGAGCCCGCACGTAGCGGGCGCGGCGGCCCTGTACCTGGCCGGCCACAAGAAGGCCACCCCGGCGCAAGTATCCAAAGCACTGGTGAAACAGGCCGTTCCGGGAAGGATTTCGGGCGCCGGTCTCGGTTCACCGAACAAACTCCTGCACGTCGATCGAGCCTGGTAGGACCGTGACAGGACCCCGGTGACACGGCCGCACGGGACCGGCCTCGCCCGCACGGGACGAGGCCGGTCTTGTGCGTAGACATACGCGTGAGTAGTTAACAAAGTGCCGGAATGCGCACCCGCATAGGGTGGGAAGGCTCCTCCGGTACACCCCGCAGGCCCCACCTCCCCACACCCTCATCCGCCCACCCACGTTGACGCGGACAGGAGCGGTCATGCCCGCAACGCACCAGACGTCGCCACCCCCGACGAGCACTCCCGGCGCATCCGGACCAGGCAGGCCCGGCGCCGGTTCCCGCACCACGGAGAAACCCGCCACCGCGGCCGAGGACGGTTCGCCCGTCGCGGAGAACCCCGCCGCCCCCGCCGAGGGCATGTCCCGCACCGCGGAGAAACCCCCCGCCCCTGCCGAGGGCACTTCCCGCACCGCGGAGAAACCCCCCGCCCGCAGCGCCGCCCTCGCGGCAGAACCCGCCGTCGCCGACGACGGGACGGCCGACACGTCCCGACCGACCGTCGGGCGCATCCCCGTCCTCGACGTCCGGCCGCTCGTCCACCAGGGACGACGGCCCGCGAAGGCGGTCGTCGGCGAGGCGTTCGAGATCTCGGCCACGGTCTTCCGCGAGGGCCACGACGCGGTCGCCGCCAACGTCGTCCTGCGCGATCCGGACGGACACGCCGGCCCCTGGGCCCCGATGCGCGAACTGGCCCCCGGCACCGACCGCTGGGGCGCCACCGTGACCGCCGGGCAGGAGGGCCGCTGGACGTACACGGTGGAGGCGTGGAGCGACCCCGTCACCACCTGGCGCCACCACGCGGGCATCAAGATCCCGGCCGGGATGGACACGGAACTGGTCCTGGAGGAGGGCGCGCGCCTGTACGAGCGGGCCGCCGCACAGGTGCCGAAGAGCAAGGGCCGCCGGGACACGCTGCTGCGCGCCGTCGACGCGTTGCGCGACGTGGACCGCCCCGCCGCGGCCCGCCTCGCCGCCGCGCTCACCCCGGAGGTGGACGCGGTCCTGGCCCGCCGCCCGCTGCGCGAACTCGTGTCGTCGTCCGAGCCGTTGCCGCTGCTGGTGGAGCGTGAGCGCGCCCTGTACGGGTCGTGGTACGAGTTCTTCCCGCGGTCGGAGAGCGGCCGGTCGGGGAGCGACCCGTCGGCCCCGGCCGTGCACGGCACCTTCCGTACGGCCGCCGAGCGGCTGCCCGCGATCGCCGCGATGGGTTTCGACGTCGTCTACCTCCCGCCGATCCACCCGATCGGCAGCACCTTCCGCAAGGGCCCGAACAACACCCTGTCCGCGGGCCCCGGCGACGTGGGGGTGCCCTGGGCGATCGGCTCGCCGGAGGGCGGGCACGACGCCGTGCACCCGGACCTGGGCACCATCGACGACTTCGACGCCTTCGTGCGCCGCGCCGGCCGGGAGGGTCTGGAGGTCGCGCTCGACTTCGCACTGCAGTGCTCGCCCGACCATCCGTGGGTGCACAAGCACCCGGAGTGGTTCCACCACCGCCCCGACGGCACGATCGCGTACGCCGAGAACCCGCCGAAGAAGTACCAGGACATCTACCCGATCGCCTTCGACAAGGACATGCCGGGGCTGGTCGCCGAGACCGTGCGCGTCCTGCGGTACTGGATGGACCACGGCGTCCGGATCTTCCGCGTCGACAACCCGCACACCAAGCCGGTGGTGTTCTGGGAACAGGTCATCGCCGACATCAACCGCACGGACCCCGACGTGATCTTCCTGGCCGAGGCGTTCACCCGGCCCGCCATGATGCGTACGCTCGCGGCCGTCGGCTTCCAGCAGTCGTACACGTACTTCACCTGGCGCAACACCAAGCAGGAGCTGACCGAGTACCTGACCGAGCTGTCGGGCGAGGCGGCGTCCTACATGCGGCCCAACTTCTTCGTGAACACCCCGGACATCCTGCACGAGTTCCTCCAGCGCGGCGGCCGTCCGGCCTTCGAGCTGCGGGCCGTGCTCGCCGCCACCCTCTCCCCCACCTGGGGCATCTACAGCGGGTTCGAACTGTGCGAGAACACCCCGCTGCGGGCCGGCAGCGAGGAGTACATGGACTCCGAGAAGTACCAACTGCGACCCCGTGACTGGGAGTCCGCGGAGCGAAACGGACATAGCATCGCACCATTGGTGCGCGCGCTCAACGCGGTCAGGCGGCGCAGTCCCGCGCTGCGTCAGTTGCGCGATCTCCACTTCCACCACGCGGACCAGGATGCGGTGATCGCCTTCTCGAAGTCCGCCGTGGACGCACGCGGTTCGAACACGGTTGTGGTGGTGGTCAACCTCGATCCCCGCCACACCCAGGAGGCCACGGTCTCGTTGGACATGCCGCGACTCGGCCTGGACTGGCACGAGACCGTGCCGGTGCGCGACGAGCTCACCGGCGAGACCTACCACTGGGGCAGGGCCAACTATGTGCGTCTGGAACCCGGGCATAGCCCCGCGCACATCCTCACCGTCCTGCGACCGTCCTCACCGCAGATCGGAGGGTCACCCACAACATGATCGTCAACGAGCCCGTCCCGGACACGTTCGAGGACACTCCGGCCAAGGACCGCGACCCCGACTGGTTCAAACGCGCCGTCTTCTACGAGGTCCTGGTCCGCTCCTTCCAGGACAGCAACGGTGACGGTGTCGGCGACCTCAAGGGCCTGACCGCCAAACTCGACTACCTGCAATGGCTCGGCATCGACTGCCTGTGGCTGCCCCCGTTCTTCAAGTCACCCCTGCGCGACGGCGGCTACGACGTCTCCGACTACACCGCCGTCCTGCCCGAGTTCGGCGACCTCGCCGACTTCGTCGAGTTCGTCGACGCCGCCCACCAGCGCGGCATGCGCGTCATCATCGACTTCGTCATGAACCACACCAGCGACCAGCACCCGTGGTTCCAGGAGTCCCGCACCAACCCCGACGGCCCCTACGGCGACTACTACGTCTGGGCCGACGACGACAAGCAGTACCAGGACGCCCGCATCATCTTCGTCGACACCGAAGCCTCCAACTGGACCTTCGACCCCGTCCGCAAGCAGTACTACTGGCACCGCTTCTTCTCCCACCAACCCGACCTCAACTACGAGAACCCGGCCGTGCAGGAGGAGATCATCTCCGCGCTGCGGTTCTGGCTGGATCTGGGGATCGACGGGTTCCGGCTGGACGCGGTGCCGTACCTGTACCAGGTCGAGGGAACGAACTGCGAAAACCTTCCGGCAACGCACGAGTTCCTCAAGCGGGTCCGCAAGGAGATCGACACGCACTACCCGGACACGGTGCTGCTGGCGGAGGCGAACCAGTGGCCCGAGGACGTCGTCGACTACTTCGGCGACTTCCCCTCCGGCGGCGACGAGTGCCACATGGCCTTCCACTTCCCCGTCATGCCCCGCATCTTCATGGCCGTCCGCCGCGAGTCCCGCTACCCCGTCTCCGAGATCCTCGCCAAGACCCCCGCCATCCCCTCCAACTGCCAATGGGGCATCTTCCTGCGCAACCACGACGAGCTCACCCTCGAAATGGTCACCGACGAGGAACGCGACTACATGTACGCGGAATACGCCAAGGACCCGCGCATGCGCGCCAACATCGGCATCCGCCGCCGCCTGGCCCCCCTCCTCGACAACGACCGCAACCAGATCGAACTCTTCACCGCCCTGCTGCTCTCCCTGCCCGGCTCCCCGATCCTCTACTACGGCGACGAGATCGGCATGGGCGACAACATCTGGCTCGGCGACCGCGACGCCGTACGCACCCCCATGCAATGGACCCCCGACCGCAACGCGGGCTTCTCCTCCTGCGACCCCGGCCGCCTCTTCCTCCCCACGATCATGGACCCCGTCTACGGCTACCAGGTCACCAACGTCGAGGCCTCCATGTCCTCGCCGTCCTCCCTGCTCCACTGGACCCGCCGCATGATCGAGATCCGCAAACAGAACAAGGCCTTCGGACTCGGCACCTACACCGAACTGCCCTCCTCCAACCCCGCCGTCCTCGCCTTCCTCCGCGAAGCCGACGACGACCTCGTCCTGTGCGTCCACAACTTCTCCCGCTTCGCCCAGCCCACCGAACTCGACCTGCGCGAGTTCAACGGACGCCACCCCGTCGAACTCATCGGCGGCGTGCGATTCCCGGCCATCGGAGAACTCCCCTACTTGCTCACCCTCGCCGGACACGGCTTCTACTGGTTCCGGCTCCGCAAGGACGCCCTCTAGGACCCGGGCGGCGGGGCGGTTTCCCCCGCCCCGCCCTGGGCACGCATCAGTAACACCCCGACTCCGGGGAAAGGACGCGACGCCATGTCGGAAGCCGCAACCCACTCTGCAACGGCCCCCGTCGCACGCCCCGAGCTCCTCGCGTCCCTCGATCCACTGCTGCGGGAGTGGCTGCCGCGGCAGCGCTGGTTCGCGGGCAAGGGGCGTCCGGTGACCGGATTCTCGCTGGTCTCGGCGGTGGAACTGCTGCCGCCCGGGGCGAAGGCGGGCCTGCTCCACCTTCTCTTACGCGCACATCAGCCGTTCACTCCGGCGCAGGGTGCCGCCCCGCAGCCGGGCGACTGCTACCAACTGCTCATCGGTGTCCGGGAGGCGCTGCCGCCGCGGCTCGCGCCCGCGCTGATCGGGCATCCGGACGGGGGGCCGCTGGCCGGGCGCACCGTGTACGAGGCGCTGTACGACCCGCGCCCCGCCGGGCTGCTGCTGGAAGCGCTGCGCAGCCGGGCCCGGGTCGGCGAGCTCCGCTTCGAGCGCGACACGCGCCAGGAGATCCGCAGGGATCTGGTGCCCCGCCTGATGACGGCGGAGCAGTCCAACTCGTCGATCGTCTACGGAGATACGTTCATTCTCAAGCTGTTGCGCCGGATCGTGCCGGGCACCAATCCCGATCTGGAACTGCCGCTGGCGCTGTCCCGGGCGGGCTGCGCGCGCGTACCGGCCCCCGCGGCGTGGATGCTCGCGGACCTGGGCGAACAGACGTCCGTCCTCGGTGTGCTCCAGCCGTTCGTCCAGGGCGCGTCGGACGGCTGGGAGCTGGCGCTGCGCGAACTGGCCAAGGGCGAGGACTTCGCCGGCGAGGCGCGTGCGCTGGGCCGGGCCACCGCCGAGGTGCACACGGCGCTCGCCCGTACGCTGCCCACGGTGACGCTGGGCCGCGCGCAGATGGAGCTGCTCGTCGACGGCATGACCGAGCGTCTGGAGGCGGCGGCGCAGGCGGTGCCCGCCCTGCGTCCGTACGCGCCCGGCCTGCTCACCGCGTTCGAGGCGCTGGCCGATCTGGCCGGCGAGGGACACACCTGGACCGCGCAGCGCATCCACGGCGATCTGCACCTGGGGCAGTGTCTGCGCTCCCCCACCGGGGAGTGGTCGCTGATCGACTTCGAGGGCGAGCCGTCGAAGCCGCTCGCCGAGCGCCGGATGCCGCAGCCCGTGGCGCGTGACATCGCGGGCATGCTCCGTTCGTTCGACTACGCCGCCCACTCGGTCCCCGGTGCCCCGGGCGCCACCGGTGCGCCCGCCTCCCTGATACCCGGCTGGGCCGACGCCTGCCGCGCCGCGTACTGCACCGGCTACGCGGAGGCCGCCGGCGTCGACCCGCGCACCGACCCCGTCCTGCTGCGGGCGTACGAGACGGAGAAGGCGGTCTACGAAGTGCTGTACGAGGCCCGGCACCGGCCCGACTGGCTGCCGGTGCCGATGGCGGCGGTGCGCCGGCTGGCCGCGTCGCCCTGAACCCCGCTCCTCCCTTCGAACTCCCCTGGTTCCTTCGATCCACCTGGTCCCGCGATGTCACCCGATCCTGCCGAGGAGGCCCTGCCCGTGACGCCCCGCCCTCCGTCCGACGACAGTCCGAAGAAGACCGGCGCGAAGAAGTCCGGCGCGAAGAAGTCGGCTGCCGCCAAGAAGACGGCGGCCGGCCCGACGGCGGCCGGGAAGACCCCCAAGGATTCCGGGGCGGCGAAGGGGGCTGCGGGGGCTGCCGGGCCGGCCGCGGCCAGGGACGCGAAGGGGAAGACCGCGGCCGGGAAGGGCGCGGCCGAGGCGGCGGCCGGGAAGTCCGCCGCGGGCAAGGCGCCGAAGGCCGCGAAGACGCGGAAGTCCACGAGCTCCGCGAAGGTCCCGAGGCAGCTTCCCCGCCCGGAGGGGACCGCGGCCCCGGCACCGGTCCCGGAACCGGCCCGCATCCCGGAGCAGGCGCCGGGACCCGTCGCCGACCCCGTGCCCTTCTTCCCGGGCGTCGGCCCCGGCGACCGGGAGCGGCTGCTCGACGGCACCCACCACGATCCGCACGGCGTGCTCGGAGCCCATCCGGTGCCGGACGGCGTGGCCTTCCGCGTCTTCCGCCCGTACGCGCTCGGGGTCACCGTCGTGACGGACCGGCTGCGCGCCGAACTGCAGGACGACGGGGACGGGTTCTTCTCCGGACTGCTGCCGCTGCGTGACGTCCCCGCGTCGTACCGGCTGCTCGTGGCGTACGAGGAGACGGTCCAGGAGACCGAGGACGCGTACCGTTTCCTGCCCGCGCTGGGCGAACTCGACCTGCACCTGATCGGCGAGGGCCGGCACGAGGAGCTGTGGCGGGCCCTGGGCGCGGAGCCGATGGTCCACCAGGGCGTGACCGGCACGCGGTTCACCGTGTGGGCACCCAACGCGCGCGGGGTGCGTCTCGCCGCCGGTTTCAACTTCTGGGACGGCACGGGTCATCCGATGCGGTCGCTCGGCTCCTCCGGGGTGTGGGAGCTGTTCGTGCCCGCGATCGGCGAGGGCGAGCTCTACAAGTTCGAGATCACTCGCCCGGACGGGACGCGCACGCTGCGCGCGGACCCGATGGCCCGGCGCACCGAGACACCGCCCCGTACCTCGTCGATCGTCCACGCGTCCCATCACGAGTGGCGGGACGCGGAGTGGATGTCGCGCAGGGGGCTGCGGGCGACGCACGAGGCGCCGTTCTCCGTGTACGAGGTGCACCTGCCGTCCTGGCGCCCCGGTCTCACCTACCGCCAGCTCGCCGAGCAGCTCCCCGCCTACGTGTCGGACCTGGGCTTCACGCATGTGGAACTGATGCCGGTGGCGGAGCATCCCTTCGGCGGGTCGTGGGGCTATCAGGTGACCGGTTTCTACGCCCCCACCGCACGGCTGGGCACGCCCGACGACTTCAAGTACCTCGTCGACGCCCTGCACCGGGCCGGCATCGGCGTCCTGATGGACTGGGTGCCCGCGCACTTCCCCCGCGACGACTGGGCCCTCGCCGAATTCGACGGGCGTCCGCTGTACGAGCACGCCGACCCGCTGCGTGCCGCCCACCCCGACTGGGGCACCCTCGAGTTCGACTACGGGCGGCACGAGGTCCGCAACTTCCTCGTCGCCAACGCCGTGTACTGGTGCGAGGAGTTCCACATCGACGGCCTGCGCGTCGACGCGGTCGCCTCCATGCTCTACCTCGACTACTCCCGCGAGCCCGGGCAGTGGGTCCCCAACGAGCACGGCGGACGCGAGAACCTGGACGCGGTCGCCTTCCTCCAGGAGATGAACGCCACCGTCTACCGCCGCAACCCCGGCGTCGTCACCATCGCCGAGGAGTCCACGGCCTGGGACGGTGTCACCCGCGCCACCCACCACAACGGTCCGGGCGGATTCGGCGGGCTGGGCTTCGGGCTGAAGTGGAACATGGGCTGGATGCACGACTCGCTGGGCTATGTGGCCCACGATCCGGTCCACCGCAGGTACCACCACGACGAGATGACCTTCTCGATGGTGTACGCCTACAGCGAGAACTACGTCCTGCCCATCTCGCACGACGAGGTCGTCCACGGCAAGGGCTCACTGGTCTCCAAGATGCCCGGAGACTGGTGGCAGCAGCGGGCCACCGTGCGCGCCTACCTCGGCTTCATGTGGGCCCACCCCGGCAAGCAACTCCTCTTCATGGGGCAGGAGTTCGCCCAGGGTGCCGAATGGTCCGAGGCACACGGCCCCGACTGGTGGCTGCTCGATCCCGCCTATCCCGCCGAACCCGACCACCGCGGTGTCCGCGACCTCGTCCGCGAGCTGAACGCGGTCTACCGCCGCGAGCCCGCGCTGTGGCAGCGCGACACCGAGCCCTCCGGGTTCAGCTGGATCGCCGGAGACGCCGCCGAGGACAATGTGCTCGCCTTCCTGCGGTACGACGCCGACGGCACCCCCCTGCTCGCCGTCTCGCACTTCTCCCCCGTCGTGCGGCACGGCTACCGCATCGGCGTCCCCGAGGACGTTCCCGCCTGGCACGAAGTCCTCAACACCGACGCCGGCCGCTACGGCGGCAGCGATGTCCTGAACCCCGACCCCGTCAAACCCGAACCCCACCCGGCGCACGGCCGCCCGGCCGGCATCCGGCTGACCCTGCCCCCGCTCGCCACGATCTGGCTCCGGCCCGCTTGACTTCCGCTCCCCGGCCTAAAGGCCGGGGATCCCTACCACGGTCGGTTGACCGTCTCGGTGGGTTCCTGCTTCATCGCGCTGTGCCGGTACACGTACCGGTCTTACCTGCGCTCGACAGGCTGACACCGCCAGTCCGGCGGCCTTGGCGACGTTCACTGCCGCGTTGATGTCCCGGTCGAGGACGGCCCCGCACTCCTGGCACTGCCAGAAGCGGATGTGGAGGGGTTTGGGGCCGTCCTTGACACCGCACACGCAGCAGACCTGAGAGGTCGGCTCGAACCGTCCGATGCGGTGGAAGGTGCGCCCGTACCGGGCGGCCTTGTACTCCAGCATCGTGACGAACGCGGACCAGCCGGCGTCATGCACGGACCTGGCCAGGCGCGTACGCGCGAGTCCCTTGACCGCCAGGTCCTCAACAGCAACCGCTTGGTTCTCGCGGATGATCTTCGTTGAGAGCTGGTAGTGGAACTCGCGCCGCGCGTCGGCCACCTGCGCATGAGCGCGGGCGACCTTGATCCGCGCCTTGGCACGGTTGTGGGAGCCCTTGGCCTTGCGAGACAGGCGGCGCTGTTCCCGCTTGAGCTTCTTCTCCGCCCGGCGCAGAAAGCGCGGGGATTCGATCTTCGTGCCGTCCGAGAGGATCGCGAAGTGGGTCAGGCCGAGATCGATGCCGACCACGTCGTCCGTCCCGGGCAGCGTCTCATCCAGCCCGGTCTCCACCACGAATGAGGCGAAGTACCTGCCGGCTGCGTCCTTGACCACGGTCACCGTGGACGGGACCGAGGGCAAAGAACGGGACCACTTCACCCGGACATCGCCGATCTTCGGCAACGACAGATCCCCGCCGGTCGTGATCTTCCAGCGGGCGTTGGCGGTGAACCGTACGGCCTGCCGGTTGTCCTTGCGGGACTTGAACCGGGGCGCACCCATGCGCGGGCGCTTGCCCCTCAGGCCGTCGAAGAAGTTCCGGTACGCGGTGTCCAGGTCCCGCAGGGACTGCTGGAGGATTACGGCGGACACGTCGGCCAGCCATGCCCGCTCGGGGGTGCGTTTGGCCTGGGTGATCAGCAGCTTCGACAGGTCCCCGGTCCTGGGAAATGCCCCACCTGCGGCACGGGCGGTCTCACGAACCCGCAGCGCGTCGTTGTAGACCACCCGCGCACACCCGAACGCCCGGGCCAGTGCGGAGCGCTGAGGACCGTTCGGGTACAGGCGGAAGCTGTACCTCAACTGCATGCCCATCACCGTAGCCCGAACTGGTCCGGCACTACTGGCGGGCACAGCGTCTATGGTCCGGCTCCCACTTCGCCGGATCGGTCGGCGGCGCTCCGCTGTCGACCGTCCGTCAGCACATCGAATAGCAGAGTCGTCCGCTCTGAACTGCGGGTTAGAGCACTTCTCAGAATCGCTTCACCACCGCCCTAAAGGGAGGTGCACTGCGATTGGGCCCGGTAGCGGCATCGACCGCCGGACGGCCTGGTTCCGGCCGTCCGGCGCTCGACGACGCGGCCGCTCAGGCCGGTTCGGGTGCGCTCAGGGACCGGGGCAGCGTCCCCGTGTGGAGCACGCCCAGCGACTGGGTGGCGCGGGTCAGCGCGACGTACAGGTCGCTCGTGCCGTACGACGCCGGGTCGACCACGAGCACGGAATCGAACTCCAGCCCCTTGGCCTGCCGCGGATCGAGCAGCACCACGTCCCGTGTCAGGTCGGGCTCGGCCCCCGCGGTGACCCCGTCCAGCCGCTCGGCCAGCGCGCCGTGCAACGGGCGCGGCGCGATCACCGCGAGCCGCCCCTCGGCCGGGGTCAGTTCGGCCACCGCCTTGGCGACGGCTCCGGGCAGATCGGCGCCGGCGTCCCGCACCCAGGGCCGTTCCCCGGTCGACCGCACGGACCGCGGCGGCTCGAAGCCGGGCTGCTCGGCCCGGACCACGGACGCGGCGAGCTCCATGATCTCCGACGGGGTCCGGTAGTTGACGGCGAGACGCGTGTGCTCCCAGCGGTCCTCCACGTAGGGGGCCAGGATCTCCTCCCAGGAGCCCACCCCGGCCGACTCCGCGGTCTGTGCCGGGTCGCCGACGAGGGTCATCGACCGGGTGGGGCTGCGGCGCATCAGCAACCGCCAGGCCATCGGGCTCAGTTCCTGCGCCTCGTCGACGATGATGTGGCCGAAGGCCCAGGTCCGGTCGGCGGCGGCCCGCTCGGCGGCGCTGCGGTGGTCGTCCTCCTCGTGCCGTTCCGCCATCCGTTCGGCGTCGATGATGTCGTGCGCGGAGAGGATCTCGGAGTCCTCCTCGTGCTTGTCCTCGAACTCGTACGTCCGCGAGGCGTACGACACATCGAGCACGCCCTGCGCGTAGGCGACCTGGGTGCGGCGCTCCTGGTCGGCGAGGGCACGGGCGACGCGGTCGTCCTCGCCGAGCAGTTCGGCGGCCTCGTCGAGGAGGGGGACGTCCGCGGTGGTCCATTCCCGGGTGACGGGCCGGCGGACGGCGGCGGCGTCCTGTTCGCCGAGGTGGGTCTCGGGGGCGGCGAGGAAGTCCGCGACGACGCGCTGCGGTGTCAGCCGCGGCCACAGCTGGTCGACCGCGGACCAGACCTCGGGGTTCTCGGCCAGTTCGTCGCGGATCTGCGTGATGTCGCTGGGGTCGAGGAGGTTGGACCCGTCGAACGGGTCCGTGCCGATGCGTTCGGCGAGCATGTCGGTGAGGGTGTTGAGGATGTGGCCCTCGAAGTGCTCGCGCGCCACGTTGTGCGGCAGCCCGGCCTCGCGGGTGCGTTCGCGGGCGACCTGCACGAGGCCCGCGTCGAGCATCAGGACGTCCCGGTCGTGCTCGATCGCGATGACCGGGTCGGGCAGCGCCTGGCGGTCGCGGACGACGGCGGCGAGGACGTCGGCCATGTCGGCGCGGCCCTTCACGGCGGCGGCCTCGGGGGTGTCGCCGGCCGTGGCGTGGACACCGGGGAACAGTTCGCCGACGGTCGCGAGCAGGACGCCCGTCTCGCCGAGCGAGGGCAGCACCTCGCCGATGTAGCCGAGGAAGGCCGGGTTGGGGCCGACGATGAGGACGGCGCGTTTGGCCAGCAGCTCGCGGTGCTCGTAGAGGAGGTAGGCGGCGCGGTGCAGGGCCACGGCGGTCTTGCCGGTGCCGGGCCCGCCCTCGACGACGAGCACGCCCCGGTGCGGCGCGCGGATGATCCGGTCCTGCTCGGCCTGGATGGTCTGCACGATGTCGCTCATGCGGCCGGTACGGGCCGCGTTGAGCGCGGCGAGCAGTACGGCGTCGCCGGTGGGGTCCTCGTGTCCGGTGCGTTCGCGGTCGCCCAGGTCGAGGATCTCGTCGTGCAGGCCGGTGACCCGCCGGCCCTCGGTCGTGATGTGCCGACGGCGGCGCAGGCCCATCGGGGTGTGGCCGGTGGCCAGGTAGAAGGGGCGGGCGACCGGGGCCCGCCAGTCGATGAGGATCGGGGTGTGTTCGGTGTCGTCGGCGCGGATGCCGATGCGGCCGATGTGGTGGCTGACCCCTGACGGGGACTCCCCCTGCCCGGGCGAGGAGGAGGGGTCGGGGGCGAGGTCGATGCGGCCGAAGCAGAGCGATCCGTCGACGGCGTTCAGCGCGGCGAGCAGGCCGGAGCGCTCGGCGACCAGCACGTCCCGTTCGAGCCGGGCCTGCATGGGCGTGTTGCCCTGGGCGAGCGCGTCCTCGACGGACGCCTCGGTGACCCCGCGCAGGGCGTCCACGCGCGCGTACAGCCCGTCGATGAATTCCTGCTCTCTCCGCAATTCATCGTCGGGAAATTCTGTGTGTGAGCCCCTGTTTGACAATTCCGCTCCCGCCCGGATATACTGTGGCCAGTGAACTTCTCCGCGACTCAATTCTCCTGAAGTCGCGAACCATCGAATATACGCAAAGAAATCCCCCGAGCGCAATCGCCAGGGGGATTTCTCGTATATCTGCCCGGATGCGGGCTCGTTCGCCGGGTTCGGTCAGAGCACGTCGGCGAGCTCTTCCAGCAGCCGTCGCTTGGGCCGGGCGCCCACCATCGACTTCACCGGCTCCCCGCCGCGGAACACCATGAGCGTGGGCATCGAGAGCACGCCGTACGCGACGGTCGTCTCGGGGTTCCTGTCCACGTCCAGCTGGACGATCTTGATCCGGTCGCCCTCCTCGAAGGCGATGTCGCCGAGCACCGGGGCGAGCTGCCTGCACGGTCCGCACCAGTCGGCCGTGAACTCCACGAGCACGGGCAGGTCCGCCCCGATCACCTCCGCCTCGAAGTCCGCGTCCGTCACCTCGGCCACACCCGCCGCCTTGATCACCACGTCTGCCCTCCCAGTTCGCATTCCGGTTCCGGGCCGCCCGGAACCCGCGACTCGGCCGCCAGCTCGTCCCGCGCCTGCTCCGCCCGCACCAGCTGCCCGGCGACCTGCGCGCGCACCGACCGCAACTCCTCGATCAGCGTGTCGAGCTCACCGAGCTTGCGGCGGTAGACCGCGAGCGACGCGGGACACGAGTCGCCCTCGGGATGGCCGGCCCGCAGACACTCCACGAAGGGGCGCGTCTCCTCCAGGTCGAACCCGAAGTCCTGCAGCGTCCTGATCTGCCGCAGCAGCCGCAGGTCGTGCTCGTCGTAGGTGCGGTACCCGTTCTCGCCGCGCCGCGCGGGCAGCAGCCCCCGCGACTCGTAGTAGCGCAGGGTCCGGGTGGTCGTCCCGGCGCGTGCCGCCAGCTCGCCGATTCGCATGCCTGCGACGGTAGTCCTTGACGCCGACGTCAAGGCAAACCCTCCGGGCGCCGGACCGGCCCGTCCGGAGCCGGCCCGGCCGCCGCGGGTTCAGGCCGGCGGCAGCAGCGGCTTCCGCTCCACCGGGGAGGACAGCACGATCGACGTCGTCGTACGCCCCAGCGCGGAGGTCTGCTCCAGGATCTCCTCCAGGTGGATGGTGTCCTCGACGGCCACCTTGAGGATCCAGCAGTCCTCGCCGACGACGTGGTGGACCTCGACGACCTCGGGTCGCTCCAGCAGCTCCAGCGTCCTTGGGTGCTTGAGGGTGTAGCCGCCGTGCGGATTGACCCGGATGAAGGCCTGGATGCCGTAGCCGAGGCGGGGCGGCGAGACATGGGCGCCGTAGCCGGTGATGGCGCCGGCCGACTCCAGGCGGCGGACGCGTTCGGCGACGGCCGCCGGGCTCAGCCGGACGCGGCGGCCGAGCTCGCTGAGCTTGATCCGGCCGTCGCTCTGGAGCTGCTCCAGGATCTGCCGGTCGAGCGCGTCGAAGGCCACCGACGTTTCGTTGGCGGCTGCGCGCAGATGCCGTGGTTCCTTCTGTGCCTCGGCCGGATCTCCCATGTCTCCCCCTTCAGACCTCCTGCGTACGACGGGAGAATTATCACCACAAGGACCGGCGCGCCGAAGGCTTCGAAGCACGCCGGGGTACACGGAATGCGAAGCGGATGGGGGGCGTTCGTCATGCGCGAGATATGCGTCATCGGCGGAAACCGGTATTTCGGAAAGCGTCTGATAGCCCGGCTGCTGGCCGCGGGAGACCGGGTCACCGTGATCAACCGGGGGTCGTCGGCACCGCCCGCCGGGGCAATTCATCTCGTCGCGGACCGCAATGACGAGAAGTCCCTGGAGAACGCGCTGGGTTCGCGGACGTTCGACGTCGTGATCGACCAGGTCTGCTACACGCCGCGGCAGGCCCGGATCGCGCGGCGCGTCTTCGCGGACCGCACCCGGCGCTATGTGATGACGTCGACCGTGGAGGTGTACGAGTACGAGGACTCGGCGGACCTCGTGGGCGAGGACGCCGTGGATCCCCGTACGGTCGCCGTCGACCTCACGCTGCCCTGGGACGACCCCGAGTTCCTGGAGACGCACTACGGCGAGGGCAAGCGGCAGGCCGAGGCGGTCCTCGCGTCCGGTCCCGCCTTCCCGTACGTGGCCGTCCGCGTCGCCCATGTGCTGGGCGGCGACGACGACTTCACCGGGCGCCTCGACCACTACGCCGACCGCATCCGCACGGGCGATCCGATCGCGGTGCCCGCCGTGAACCGCCCGGCGACCTACGTCCATGTCGAGGAGATCGCGGACTTCCTCGTCTGGGTGGCGGGCCAGGACTTCACCGGCCCGGTGAACGCCGCCTCCCACGGGGTGCTCACCACCGAGGAGCTGTGCGCGGCGGTGGCGGTCCACGTCCCCGGGGGCCGGACCGTCTTCCGGAGCGTCGAGGTCGGGGAGGTCTCCCCGTTCTCGTTCGCCCGCTCCTACGGCATGGACAACTCCCGGGCCACGAAGCTCGGTTTCACCTTCGGCGGGACGGACGACTGGCTGCCGCGCGCGGTCGCCGAGACACTCGGAAAGGAGAACGGCTGACATGCGCCACCGCACTCTGGGAGAGGTGAGCGTCGGCGCGATCGGCCTCGGCGCGATGCCGCTGTCCATCGAGGGCCGCCCGGACGAGGCGCGGGCCCTGGCCACGGTGCACGCCGCTCTGGACGCGGGCGTGACCCTGCTCGACACGGCCGACTCCTACCATCTGCCCGGTGCCGAACCCGGCCACAACGAGCGGCTGGTGGCCCGCGCGCTGGCGACGTACGGCGGCGACTCGGGCGACGTGCTGGTGACCACGAAGGGCGGACGCGGCAGACCCGCCGACGGCAGCTGGACGGTGACGGGCTCGCCGCGTCATCTGAAGTCGGCCGCGCGGGCCTCGCTGAAGCGCCTCGGGGTGGACGCGATCGGCCTCTACCAGCTGCACAAGCCCGACCCGTCCGTGCCGTTCGAGGAGTCCGTCGGCGCCCTGCGCGAACTCCTCGACGAGGGCACCGTCCGGCTCGCCGGCATCTCCAACACGACCACCGCCCAGATCCGCGCCGCCCGTGCGATCCTCGGCGACCGGCTGGTCTCGGTGCAGAACCAGTACTCGCCCGCGGTCCGGGACAGTGAGGACGTGCTGCGGCTCTGCGCCGAGCTGGGCATCGCCTTCCTGCCGTGGAGCCCGCTGGGCGGGATCTCGCGCAGCTCCCTGGACGGCCCGCCCACGGCGCCGTCCGCGGCGGGGAGCGGGCCGGAGTCCGGCCCCTTCGGGGCCTTCCACGCGGTGGCCCGCGAACGCGGGGTCAGCCCCCAGCAGGTCTGTCTGGCCTGGCTGCTGGCGCGGTCGCCGGCCGTGATCCCGATCCCGGGCGCGAGCCGCCCCGAGACGATCCGGGACTCGGCCGCGGCGGCCGACCTGGTCCTGACCCCGCAGGAGCTGGCCCGCCTCGACGCGACGACGGGCCGGTAGGGCCCGCCAGGGCGCCGGGGCGCGCCGCCCGGCCGGTCACCCCCGCACGACCTCGACGGTGCTCGCCCAGCTGTCGGCCGCGTGACCGCGGGCGACGGCACGGTCGGCGATCTCCTTGACCGAGCGCAGGGTGCTCACGTCGAGGCCGCGGTGCTCGGCGGCTTCCAGCACATGGCCCGCCCCCGCGGCCATCATGGCGAGGTTCGCGGCGGCGCCGGGATAGCGGCCCGCGTCGATGTCCTCGGCGGTGCCGGCCGCGATGGGCGGCAGGATGGCGGCGATGGTGTCCAGGTAGGGGGCGAGCGAGGCGGCCGGGACGCCGTCGGCCCCGGCCAACGCGAAGGCGTGCACGAGTCCCGCCATGCTGGAGTAGAAGAAGTCGAGCAGCGCCAAGTCGTACACGGCGGCGAGGCCCGGCTCCTCGCCCAGGTACGCGGGCCGCCCGCCGAGCGCCGTCAGCGCGCTCTCGTGCTTGTCGTACGCCGCCCGCGGCCCGCTGTAGAAGACCAGCGCGTCGGGTCCGCCGATCGCCGGGACCGGGACCATGATCGAGCCGTCGAGGTGGTCGATGCCGCGCTCGTCCGCCCAGGCGGCGGTGGCGCGGGCGCGCTCGGGGGTGTCCGACGTCAGGTTCACCAGGACGCGTCCCGGCAGCTCGTCCGCGGTGGCGTCGAGGACGGCCCGCACCGCGCCGTGATCGACGACGCAGACGACGGCCAGCTCGGCGGCGCGGACGGCTTCCGCGGCACTGTCCGCGCGGCGGGCGCCCTGCGCGACGAGGTCGTCGCCCTTGCCGGGCGAGCGGTTCCAGACGGTGGTGCGGTGCCCCGCGCGGAGGAAGGCCGCGGCGAGGGCCTGTCCCATGGCACCCAGACCCAGCACGGCGACAGAGGCGGCAGAGGTGTTCTCAAGGTCGTTCGTCATGCCGGCCATGCTGGTCGGGGGGACAACTTCCCACAAGTACCGACTATTTGGTCAGCTACTGACCCAAAGGTAAGCATGCGGCGGCCTCGGAGTCCCGCGGGCGGCCCCGTGCCCGCGCGAGGGCTCGGGGCGCGCCGCGACGGGACGGCACGGCGCCGCTACGCGTGGGCGGGTTCGAGGCCCGCCGACTCCTCCACCTCCAGCAGCGAGGCGCTGTGCCGCTCCGCCTCGAACGCCCGGTGTCCGCCACGCAGTCCGAACAGCCGCTTGGCCAGGGCGATGTAGAGCACCGCGAGGATGTTGAGGATCAGCGTGGTGATCTTCAACCAGCTGACGTGCTCGGTGAGTTCGTAGATCTCCAGCGGGAGGAAGGCGGCGGTGGCGACGACCGTGAGGTATTCCGCCCAGCGTTTGGCGTACCAGAGGCCGACCGCCTCGACGAGCTCGATCGCCGCGTACACCAGGAGCAGCACGGCCACCAGCACGAGGGTGGAGTGCCGGTAGCCGAAGGTCTTCTGGACGGTGCCGACCACGGGTGAGTGGTCGAGGTCGTAGTGGAAGTGCCGGAAGACCGGACGGAAGACGTCGAGGTACTCGTCGAAGAGCCGGCGCACCGAGTCCTGGCTGTTGCTGAACTTCCACACGGCCGCCGCGACCAGCACGATGAACACCCCGCGCACGGCCCGCTCGACGGCGAGGAAGCGCAGGATGAACAGATCGCGCAGGACCTTGCCACGCGGTACGAGCGGGGCCTCGTCGGCGGGCCCGGAGCCGTGCGGGTCGCCGAGCGCGAAGTCGCCGCAGCGCAGACAGCGCCAGGCCTCGCCGAGACCCGTCTCGGCGCGCAGCCGCTCGCGCAGGGCGCGCTCGTCGGGGGCGTACGTGACGTGACCGCGCCGGGCGCAGGTGCGCCGGTCCCAGTCGATCTTCATGCTCCGTGTCCTTTGCCGAACGTGCCGTGCCGTGCCGGTCCGACCGGCACGGCACGGTGATGCATGTCCTACGAGACGGCGGCCCTCAGGGTCACGGTTCCGAACGGATGTTCAAGAAAGGGTCAGCGACGGGCTCCGCTCGCGGGCTCGGGCGCGTCCGTCTCCTCGGCCGCACTGTCGGGCGCGCCCTGCGTGGCGCCGTCCTCGGTCTCGTCCTCGGTCTCGGTCTCGGTCTCGGCTCCGGCTCCGGCTCCGGGACCCTCGGCCGCCGTACGCGCCTTCCGGGGCAGGAGGAAGGCGACGAGCACCGTGCCCACGCCCAGGATCACCGCTCCGACGAGGCTGGTGTGTGCCACCGCGTCCGCGAAGGACGAGCCCACCGCGTCCGCCATCTGCCGTGCTCCCTCGGCGAGTTCGCCGGCCTGGGCCTTCAACTGCGCGGCCTGCTCGGGGCTGCCCGCGTGGGCGGCCTGTTCACCGGCCTGGCGGGCCTTGTCCCCGATGCCCTGGGCGACGGCGTATCCGGCACCGACCGAATCCTGCGCGGTGGACAGGGCGTTCGCCGGGAGCTTGCTGCCCGCCGTCGCGTCCGACAGGTGCGAGGAGTACGCACTCGACAGGACCGAGCCGAGGATGGCGATGCCGAGCGAGCCGCCGAGTTCCAGCGAGGTGTCGTTGACCGCGCCGCCGACGCCCAGGTCGGACTCGGGGAACGCGCCCATGATGGCGTCCGTGCAGGGCGACAGGGCGAGCCCGATCGCGAGTCCCAGGACCACGAGGGGCAGGACGAGGTCGCCGTACGACGATGCCGCGTCGACCCGGGTGAGCAGGGCGAGCGCCGCGGTGCCGCCGACCATGCCCGCGGTCACCGTGATCTTCATGCCGACGCGCGGGGTGAGGTAGCCGGTGAGCGCCGAGCCGACGAAGACGGCCCCGGCGAGCGGCAGCATGCGCACCCCGGTGTCCAGCGCGTCGTGGCCGAGGACGAACTGGAGGTGCTGGGTGAGGTAGTAGAAGGCGCCGAAGACGGCCAGGAAGAAAAGCGCGACGGCGAGGTTCGAGCCCGCGAAGCCGCGGTCGGCGAAACGGCGCACGTCGACCACGGGCCGCGGATGGCGCAGTTCCCACACCACGAACAGCGTGAGGCCGACGCCCGCGACGACCGCGGCGGTGAGGGCGTTGACGCCCCAGCCGAAGTGCGGACCCTCGATGATCATGTAGACCAGCGAGCCGATCCAGACCACCGACAGCAGGCCGCCCACGTAGTCGATGCGGTGCTGGTGCGCGGCCTTGGACGGCGGCACGAGGACGAGGGCGCCGACGATCGCGACCGCGGCGATCGGGACGTTGATGAGGAAGGTGGACGACCAGCCGTGGTGCTCCAGAAGCGCTCCGGCGACCAGCGGGCCCGCCGCGATGGCGAGTCCGGCGGTGGCGGTCCACAGGGTGATCGCCTTGGCCCGCTCCGCGCGCGGGAAGGTCGCGGCGAGCAGGGAGAGGGTCGCGGGCATGATCAGCGCGGCTCCGACACCCATCACGGCGCGGGTCGCGATCACCCCGGTGGAGCCGTCGACGAGCGACCCGGCGACGGCGCCGCCCCCGAAGACGACGAGCCCGAGGATCAGGGCGCCGCGGCGGCTGTACTTGTCGCCGATCGCGCCGAGCAGCAGCATCAGCGCGGCGTACGGGACGGTGTAGCCGTCGATCACCCATTGCAGATCGGCGCTGGACAGGCCCAGGTCCTGGGTCATGTCGGGCGCCGCGACCGTGAGGGCGGTGTTCGCCATCACGATGATCAGCAGGCTCAGACAGAGCACCAGGAGCGCCCACCAGCGCCGGGCGTAGGGACGCTCCATCCTCTCGACGGGTTCGTTCATGACGAGACGCATGGGTACGGGTCGCCCTTTCCTCGGTCGACGCGCACGGCGGTCGGCCGGCGCGGACACGTGTACAGCGAGATCCACTTGCACAGCACTGTGTATTTGCTCAACGATGTGCAATGTACGGCGTTGCACAGTGCTGTGCAAATCGAGGAGGTGGAGGCCTTGTGCCCTAGCTTGATCTTTAACGCTCGATGTCGAATGGTGCGTCGAACTTGATCACTCGGTTCGGTAACCGCCGTACGCAGAAGCGGCCTTCGGCTGAACATGTGTTCCGACCAAGGAACACACACGTCCAGCACGAAGGCCGTGAAGATGAGTCTGCTGCATCACAACGCCCGATCGGAGGCATTGGCACAACTGTCATGCTTCCGGGGCGAGTTCTACGCCTGTCTGACCGCTCGTTCGGACACGTTGTTCGAGCTGGCTGATGCCGTTCTGTGCGGCGACGGGCCGGTGAGATCGCTGGCCGAGCTGTCACTGGTGGGTGAACACCGCCGCGGCCATGGAGGGCTCTACGCGGCAGTGGCTCGTGGACGCATCGATGCCGGCGGGCTGCGACGGGCACTGGCCGCAGTGCCACTGCCGCGGGCTGCCGACGGCCGGCTGGTCCTGGCTGTCGATGTCACCTGCTGGCTGCGGCCCGACGCCCACACCTCACCGGAACGCATCCTGTGCCACACCTACGGCCGGGGCAAGGACCAGCACATCCCGGTCCCCGGCTGGCCCTACTCGATCATCTGCGCGCTCGAGCCGGGCCGCAGCTCATGGACCGCACCGCTGGACGCACTGCGTCTGAGGCCCGAAGACGACACCGCCACGGTCACCGCCCGGCAGTTGCGCGATCTGCTTCAGCGACTGATCACCGCAGGGCAGTGGCAGACGGGCGACCCGGACATCCTCATCGTCGCGGACGCCGGATACGACGCACCCCGCCTCGGCTTCCTCCTGAGTGACCTGCCGGTCCAGGTGCTGGCCAGGATGCGATCCGACCGCGTCCTGCGCAGGGCTGTCCCACCGCGGCTCCCACACACCCAGGGCCGACCGCCGCGGCACGGCGGCGAGTTCGTCTTCGGGCAGCCTGACACCTGGGGCACCGCGGACACCGAAACGGTTACCGACACACGTCTCTACGGCACCGCCAGGGCCCGTTCCTGGAACCGACTCCACCCCAAACTGACCCACCGCTCTTCCTGGGCAGCCGCCGACGGCACCCTCCCCATCGTCGAAGGGACGGTGATCCGCCTGGACATCGGCCACCTGCCCAGCGGAGCAACCCCGAAGCCGGTCTGGCTGTGGTGGTCAGGCACCGACGCCACCCCGGCGGACGCCGACCGTCTCTGGCAGGCATACCTGCGACGCTTCGACATCGAGCACACCTTCCGCCTGTTCAAGCAGACCCTCGGCTGGACCTCCCCGAAGATCCGCAGCCCCGAGGCGGCCGACCGATGGACATGGCTGATCCTCGCCGGCTACACCCAACTGCGGCTCGCCCGAACGCTGGCAGCCGACCTACGTCGGCCCTGGGAGCAGCCGACCCCGCCGGACAGACTCACCCCCGCCCGAGTCCGCCGCGACTTTCGGCACATCCGCCCCAAGACCAGCTGCCCAGCCCAAGCACCGAAACCCTCCCATCCAGGCCCCGGACGACCTCCAGGCAGAAAGAACACCCGGCCCACACCCCGCCACGACGTGCACACACCCCGCAAAACACCGGCGACGAAGCCGCGGACGAAGAAGCCAACCACCCCACGACCCCGCCGCACAGGTTAAAGATCAAGCTAGGGCCTGTCGTCAAATTCCCGTCGTCCGCCCGGAGGGCGGGCCCTGCGGCGTCAGGTGCGTGCTCTCGGCGTGCCGGGCACAGGCCCTCGTACTGGATGTACTTGGGTCTGTGCCCGGTGCGGCGAGAGTGCGTGCATGACGTCGAGGGGCAGACGGGAATTTGACGACAGGGCCTAGGACGGGAGGTCGGCGCACGACGGACGGGGGCCGGCGAAGGGCAGGCAGAATGGCATTCATGACCACGGGTAACCTCAGCCGCGCGGACGTGAACCGCCGCCGCATCCTCGACGTCGCCCTCGCCGAGCTGCTGCGCGACCCCGACGCGTCCATGGACCAGATCGCACGGGCCGCGGGCGTCGTACGGCGCACGGTGTACGGGCACTTCCAGAACCGTGAGGCCCTGATCAGCGACCTCGTCGACGAGGCGGTGGACTCGGTGGCGGCGGCACACGCGGCCGGCCGCGAAGGCGTCACCGACCCGGCCGAGTCGCTCGTCCGCTCCACGCTCGCCGTCTGGGAGATCGCCGACCGCTACCGGCTGCTCGTCGCCCTCGCCCAGCGCAGCGTCACCATGCAGGGCATCCGGGACCGCCTCACCCCCGTCCGCGAATCCTGCGCGGACATCCTGCAACGGGGCCTCGACCAGGGCGTCTTCGAGTCGCCGCTGCCGCCGTACGCACTGGCCTACGTGCACGAGCAGACACTGTTCGCCCTGATGGAGGCCGTGAACGACGGACTGCTGCCCACGCGGGAGGCGGGCCGCTCCGCCGCGGTCACCATCCTGACCACGGCCGGCGTGCCCGCCTCGCGCGCCACCGAACTGGTGGCCGAACTGAGCGCCTGACGCACCGAGCGGCCGGGTCCACGGGGGAAGAACCCGGCCGCTCGGCGACCTCGGGGGCGTGCCCGATCGGGCGGACGCCCCCGTCGGCAGGGCGCGCCCCGTTCAGGAAGGCACGCCCTGTTCGCGGAAGTCCTACGCCTTCGCCAGCTCCTTCTCGCCGCCCTGCTCGGGCAGCTCGTTCCGGCCGGCGCTGTCGTCGTCCAGCAACGTCCGCTCGTCGAAGGGCAGTTCACCGGCGAGGACACGGTTGACGCGGTCCTTGTCGACCTCACCCGTCCACGTACCGATGAGCAGCGTCGCCACCGCGTTGCCCGCGAAGTTGGTGACGGCGCGGGCCTCGCTCATGAAGCGGTCGATGCCGATGATCAGGCCGACACCGTCCACCAGGGCGGGCTTGTGCGACTGGAGACCGCTGGCCAGGACGGCGATGCCGGAGCCCGAGACACCGGCCGCGCCCTTGGAGGCGACCATCATGAAGAGCAGCAGCCCGATCTGCTGGCCGATGCTCATCGACTGGTCCATCGCGTCGGCGATGAACAGCGAGGCCATCGTCAGGTAGATCATCGTGCCGTCGAGGTTGAAGGAGTAGCCGGTCGGCACGGTGATGCCGACGACGGGGCGGCTGACGCCCAGGTGCTCCATCTTCGCGATCAGCCGCGGCAGCGCGGACTCGGACGACGAGGTGGACACGATCAGCAGGAACTCACGGCCCAGGTACTTCAGCAGCTGGAAGAGGCTGACCCGGGCCACCAGCTTCGTCAGCGTGCCGAGCACGATCACGACGAAGAGGAAGCAGGTGATGTAGAAGCCGAACATGATGGTGGCCAGCGCCTTGAGCGCGTCCATGCCGGTCTCGCCGATGACCGCGGCCATCGCGCCGAAGGCGCCGACGGGCGCCGCCCACATGATCATGCCCAGGACGCGGAAGACCAGCTTCTGGATGTGCTCGACGCCCCGCAGCACCGGCTCGCCCTGGCGCCCCATGGCCTGCAGGGCGAAGCCGACGAGCAGCGCGACGAGCAGCGTCTGGAGCACCTGGCCCTCGGTGAAGGCCGACACGAACGTGGTCGGAATGATCCCGAGCAGGAAGTCGACCGGCCCCTCGGCGGCGGCCTCGGCCTGGGTGTGCCCGACGCCCTTCACGGCCTCGGTCAGGTGCATCCCGCTGCCCGGGTGGACGATGTTGCCCACGACCAGGCCGATGGCCAGCGCCACGAAGGACATGGCGATGAAGTAGCCGAGCGCGAGCCCGCCGACCTTGCCGACCCTGGCGGCCTTCCGCACCGAGCCGACGCCGAGCACGATCGTGCAGAAGATGATCGGCGAGATCATCATCTTGATCAGGTTGACGAAGCCCGTGCCGAGCGGCTTGAGCTCCACGGCGAAGTCCGGCGCGGCGAACCCGACGGCGATGCCGAGGCCCACCGCGGCGATCACGGCGATGTAGAGGTAGTGCGTACGGTCCCGCTTCACAGCGGGTGCGGCAGGTGCCGTTGGGGATGTACTGGCCACGGCTGCCCTCCTTGACGACGTCGTCGGCATCATCCGGCGTGCGGCTCACGTCCGGCGGAACCCGGCGTGCGGCTCACGTCCGGGGAATCCGGGAGGCGTGGACTCCCGGGCGATGCGGTGACTATCTCCCGGGCTGTGAGGGCGGTCACCCTTGCGTACATTTAGTTCACGCTTATAGGCCGAGGCAGACTGACGGCATGCGTTTCGTCCGCGCCCCGCGCCCTCGCAGCCTGGCGGGGCAGCTCTTCGCGATGCAGGCCGTGCTGATAGCGGTGCTCGTCGCCGGGTACGCGCTGTTCACCTACGTCAGCGACCGCAGCCAGGCCGAGGAGTCCGCGGGCCGGCAGGCCATGGGCGTGGCGCGCTCCGTGGCGGACGCGCCCTCGGTGCACGCGGCGATCCGCACCGAGGACCCCTCGAAGGACCTCCAGCCGTACGCGCTGCGGGTGCAGCGGCACACCGGCGTCGACTTCGTCACGATCATGGACCCGCGGGGCATCCGCTGGACCCACCCGGACGAGAACCGGATAGGCCAGCACTTCCTCGGCCACACCGGTCCCGCACTGGCGGGCCGGTCCTTCACCGAGACCTACACCGGCACGCTCGGCCCGTCCGTCCGCGCCGTCACCCCGATCCGGGACGACGGCCGCATCGTGGGGCTCGTCAGTGCCGGCATCAAGGTCGAGGCCATCACCAAGCGGGTCCAGGACCAGGTCACCGCCCTCGTCGGGGTCGCGGCGGGCGCCCTGGTCCTCGGCGGCATCGGCACGTACGTGATCAACGCCCGGCTGCGCCGCTCCACGCACGGCATGAACGCCGCCGAGCTCAGCCGCATGCACGACTACCACCAGGCCGCGCTGCACGCCGTGCGCGAGGGACTGCTGATGCTGGACGGGCAGTTCCGGGTGGCGTTGATGAACGACGGCGGGCGGGAGCTGCTCGGCGTGAGTGACGAGGCGGTGGGCCGTTCGGTGGCGGACCTCGGACTGCCCGCTCCGCTGACCGGCGCGCTGCTGTCCGCGCAGCCGCGCGTCGACGAGGTGCATCTGACCGCGTCCCGCGTACTGGTCGTCAACACGTCGCCGGTCTCCGGTGGTGAACGCCGTGGCACGGTGGTCACCCTGCGCGACGTGACCGAGCTCCAGGCCCTGACGGGCGAGCTCGACTCGGAGCGCGGTTTCACCCAGGCTCTGCGGTCCCAGGCGCACGAGGCCGCGAACCGCCTGCACACCGTGGTGTCCCTGATCGAGCTGGGCCGTGCCGATGAGGCCGTCGACTTCGCCACGGCGGAGCTGGAGCTGGCGCAGGCGCTGACGGACCAGGTGGTGGCGGCGGTCAGTGAGCCGGTCCTCGCGGCGCTGCTGCTCGGCAAGGCGGCGCAGGCGAACGAACGGGGTGTGGAGCTGGTGGTGTCCGACGACAGCGCCATCGACGACGGTCTGCTCCCGGATTCCCTGCCCTCCCGGGACCTGGTCACCGTCCTGGGCAATCTGATCGACAACGCGGTGGACGCGGCGCAGGGGACGACCGGTGCCCGGGTCACGGTGACGGCGTTCACCGACGAGTCCGTGCTGGTGATGCGGGTCGCCGACACCGGTGCCGGGGTGGATCCGGCGCACGCCGAACAGCTCTTCCAGCGTGGCTGGACCACGAAGCCGGCGGGACCCGGCGGACGCGGTCTGGGGCTGGCGCTCGTACGGCAGACCGTGGAGCGTCACGCGGGCAGGCTGACGGTGCGCGAGGCGGCCGGGGGCGGGGCGGAGTTCGAGGTGCGGCTGCCGTTGCCCGCGGTGCCGCCGGCCGAGCGGTCCACAATGTCCACCGTGCCCGGGCCCGCGCGGCCCGAGGCCGCCCAGCCCGCTCTGCCCGGAGGCGACGCATGACCGACCCGATCCGCGTGCTCGTCGTCGAGGACGACCCGGTCGCCGCCGACGCGCACGTCATGTACGTCGGGCGGGTGCCCGGGTTCACCGCGGTGGGCAAGGCCCACACGGGCGCGGAGGCCCGTCGCGCGCTGGACCGGACTCCGGTGGACCTGCTGCTGCTGGATCTGCATCTGCCCGACGTGCACGGGCTGCAACTGGCCCGCTCGTTGCGCGCCGCCGGTCACCACGCGGACGTGATAGCGGTGACGTCCGCCAGGGATCTGGCCGTCGTGCGCGAGGGGGTGTCGCTCGGTGTGGTGCAGTACGTGCTGAAGCCGTTCACCTTCGCGACCCTGCGCGACCGGCTGGTCCGTTACGCCGAGTTCCACGCGGCGGCCGGCGAGGCGAGCGGCCAGGACGAGGTGGACCGCGCCCTGGCCACCCTGCGCGCCCCCGGTCCGGCCGCCCTTCCCAAGGGGCTGAGCGCCCCGACCCTGGAGCGGGTCTCCGTCGTCCTCCGGGACTGCGCCGACGGACTGACGGCGGCCGGGGTCGCCGAGGCCGTCGGAATCTCCCGGATCACGGCCCGGCGCTATCTGGAGCACCTGGTCGAGGCCGGGCGGGCGGCGCGTGCTCCGCAGTACGGTCAGGTGGGGCGGCCGGAGTTGCAGTACCGCTGGGTCAAGGGCTGACCGGGCGGCCGCGTCAGCCGTTGGGGAGGATGACGGCCCGGCCGTTGACCTTGCCCGCGTGCAGGCGCTCGTAGGCGAGGGGTGCCTCGTCGAGGGAGTACGTCTCGGTGCGGACGGAGACGGCACCGGCACGCGCGAGGTCGAGGACCTCGATCAGTTCGCCGCGGGAACCCCAGTAGGGCGCGCTGACGGACACCTCGAAGGGCAGGGCCCCGAAGCCGACGGGCAGGGCGCCGCCGCCGATGCCCACGATGCTGATGTCGCCCTCGACGGCGGCGACGGCACCGGCGGTCCGTACGGTCGGCTCCGCGCCGACGAAGTCGAAGACCGCCTGGGCGCCGACGCCCGCGGTCATCTCCCGGACCTTCGCCGCCGCGTCCGCGTCGGACAGGACCGTCTCGTGGGCGCCGACCTGCCGTGCGAGGGCGAGCTTGTCCTCGCTGACGTCGAGGGCGATCACACGAGCCGCCGTCATGGCGCGCAGCAGCTGGATGGCGACGTGGCCGAGGCCGCCGGTGCCGATGACCACGGCGGTCGAGCCGGGCAGCAGCCGGGGCAGTGCGCGCTTGATCGCGTGGTACGGCGTCAGTCCCGCGTCCGTCAGCGGGACCGCGGCGACCGGGTCGAGACCGTCGAGGGGCACGAGGTGCCGCGGGTCGTCGACGAGGAGGTACTCGGCCATGGATCCGGGCGCGCCGAGTCCCGGGGGGCGGATGCCGAGTTCATCGGCGCGCAGGCAGTAGTTCTCCTTGCCCTCCGCACACTTGGCGCAGATCCCGCACCCCCACGGCCCGTACACGGCGACGGCGTCGCCCTCGCGCAGTCCGGTCACACCGGCGCCGAGGGCGGCGACGGTGCCGACGCCCTCGTGCCCGAGGGTGAGCGGCAGCGGGTACGGGAAGTTCTCGGCGGGCCAGCTCATCACCGCGATGTCCGAGTGGCACACGCCGGCGGCGGTGACCTTCAACAGGACCTGTCCGGGGCCGGGTTCGGGGTCGGGGACGGTGACGACCTCGGGGGCGGCGCCGATGGTGCGGTACTGAAGTGCCTTCATGGTGGTGCTCCTTGCGGGGGTTTCGTACGGCGGGCGGCTCAGACGGCGGTGTAGGCGCCGTCGACGAGGTGGTAGCTGCCGTGGACGAACGAGGCGCGCTCGGAGAGCAGGAAGACGATCAGTTCGGCGACCTCCTCGGCGCGGCCGAGGCGGCCGGCGGGGTGCAGGGCGACCAGCCCGTCGTACTGGGTCCGGTCCATCCCCTTCAGCAGGGGGGTGTCGATGAAGCCGGGGCCGACGGCGTTGACCCTGATGCCCTTGGGGGCGTACTCGGCGGCGACCGTCTTGGTCAGGCCGACGACGCCGTGCTTCGCGGCGACGTACGCGGACGATCCCGCGGAGGCCACCGAGCCGAGGATGGAGGCGACGTTGACGACGGCCCCGCCCGCGCCGGCCGCCTCGATGGCCGGGAGTTCGTAGCGCAGCGAGTGGAAGACGCCGTCGAGATTGGTGCGTACGACGCGGTTGTAGGCGTCGATGTCGTAATCGCCGGTGGGGACGACCGGGCCGCCGATGCCCGCGTTGTTCACGGCGAGGTGGAGTCCGCCGAAGGTGTCGACGGCGAACCGCACGGCCGCCTCGACCGACTCGGGGAGGGTCACGTCGACGGCGACGGCGGACGCGAGGATCCCGTCGGTCCGGAGTTCGGCGGCGGCCTTCTCGGCGCCCTCGGCGTCGTAGTCGGCGATGACGACGTTCGCGCCGCCGTGGCCGAGGCGGCGGGCGGTGGCCAGGCCGATGCCGGAGGCGGCGCCGGTGACGAGGGCGGTCCTGCCGGAGAACTCGGTGGAGTAGTCGGTGACGGGGGCGGCGGGTGCGGTGGTGCTCATGCTGGTCACTTTCCTGCTGTGCGAGGGGTGCCGGGCGAGGCGGCGAGTTCCGCCTCGTCCATCAGGGCGTCGTAGGCCCGTTCCACGAGGGCGGCGAGGTCCGCGGCGGCGGAGTCGTCGGCGTGGTCGCGGGTGCCGCGCGCCCACAGGCGCAGTGCGGCGGTGAGCACGCCGGCGGCCGCGCCGACGACGACGGCGGGGCGTACGTCCTGGACGTCGTCGGTGCCGAGCCGGTCGGCGATGATGCGGATCGACTCCTCCTGGGCGTCGACGCGGATGCGCTCGTACGCGGCGAACAGCGCGGGTTCGCTGTCCAGGAGGGCGAGGAGTCTGCGCATGTCGGGGCGCAGGTGCCAGGCCGGGTTCGCCCGGTCGGCGAGCCAGTCGCGCACGGCCCGCCGGTAGGCGAGCAGCGGGGGCTCGTCGGCGGGCCGGTCCCGCAGGCAGGCGTTGATGCGGGCGCCGTCACCCCGGACGAAGTCGAGGGCGGCGTCCTCCTTGCCCACGAAGTGGCGGCTGAACGTGCGGCGGGTGACGTCGGCGCGCTCCGCGACGGCGGAGACGGTCACGTCCTCCAGGCCGTGCTCGAGGATCAGGTCGAGCGCCGCGGCGGCCAGCGCGTTGCGCGTCAGCCGCGCCTTGCGCGCTCTGCGGTCCTCGACGGCGCCCTCGGCGGGCTCGGTGGGCTCCTTGGCCTTCATGCCTCCGACCGTACACCCGAAGATGTCCCAGCGAGACACGAGGCTCACCGGGACATGAGTCCCAACGGGACATGACTACGGATGTGTGCCTTCTCGGCGGTCGGGCAGGCGGGTGACCGCCACGAAGGCGGCGAGGGCGACCAGGCTCCCGGCGGCGAGGGCGGGCCAGTCGGCCCAGTCGGGGTCGGCCGGGACGGCGGTCGTCGCCCGCACGAGGACCACGGTTCCCCAGCCTGCCGCCAGGCCGACGGCGAAGCCCGGCCACCGGTGCCGCACGCCCTTGAGCACGTCGTCGGCCATCGCGTACACCGGACCGAGCGCCATCAGCACCACCTGGTCACCCCACCCGAGGGCGGCGATGCCCGCCCCCGCGGCGACGCCGAAGAGCCCCACGCGGGCCAGCGGCACGACCGGCGCGGGACCTCGCGGGACCGCCCGCGGCCACCGGAAGAAACGGCGCACACTCGCGGCAAACCCTCGCCCCTCGTCGTCCGGCATGACGTCTCCCCCCAGACGCGTGAAACGGACCAATGGCCGTCAACTCACAGAAGGTGGACCCGCCGGCGCGGCGAAAGGTTGCGCGTACAGCACCACTTGGACTCCCAGACCCGCGACCGCCAGCGCCTCGGCGACCGACAGCACCACCAGCCCGGCGGAGACCTGGCCGCTCGCCCAGTACACGACCAGCCCCGCGAGCGGCACGAGACAGAACGCGAGCAGATCGACCCCGCACTGGATGACCTTGCGCGACGCTCTGCGCGCGTCGCCGCGATGGGCGGTCTCCCACCTGAAGGCGGCCTCGGCGCCCGCGAGTTCGGCGAGTCGCGGGCCCAACTCGCCCCTGACGTACGCCCCGATCGCGGAGATCTTCTCGTCGTTGACCAGGTAGGTCCACCCGAGCACGACACAGACGGGCGGCAGCGCCAGCATCATGGCGGCCTGCCTGGCCTGCGCGGATGCCGCGACGACGGCGGCCACCACCGCGAGCGTCACGTACAACAGATTGTCCCGGAACCCGATCCGCGCCCGCTGCTCGTCCTTCACGCTCTGGTACTCGGCGAGCAGCAACTGCCCTCCGTTGACGCCCTGCTCCGACACGTGCGCCTCTCCCTTCTCCTGCGAGCACCAACACGCCCTCTGGGCAGGCGACTTGGCAGTACCTTAAGAGTGTGCCGGAGACAGAACCCACCGTCGTGGTCCTCACCGCACTCCCGTCCGAGTACGAGGCCGTGCGCCGGCGGCTCTCGGACGCGGAGGAACTGGAACATCCCGCGGGGACGCGGGTGGAGCGGGGCCGGCTCGCCGACACCCCTTGGTACGTGGCCGTGGCGGAACTGGGCGAGGGCGCCCTGAACGCGGCCGTGCTCACCGAGCGGATCGTGGCCTGGCTGCGCCCCGAGGCGCTGCTGTTCGTGGGAGTGGCGGGCGGCCTCAAGGACGACATCGAGATCGGCGACGTCGTGGTGGGCACGAAGGTGTACGGCATCCACGGCGGCAAACAGACCGACAAGGGCTTCCACGTCCGCCCCGAGGCCTGGCGTTCCTCCCACCGCCTGGAACAGGCCGCCCGGTTCGCCCTGCGCGGCAAGGTGCACCTGAAACCGATCGCCGTCGGCGATGTCGTGCTGGCGGACGCGAAGTCGGACGTCGCCGAGCATCTCAGGACCCACTACAACGACGCCGCCGCCATCGAGATGGAGGGCTCGGGCGTCGCCCATGCGGCGCACCTCAGCGATCGGCTGGACGCACTCGTGATCCGCGGGATCAGTGACTACGCCGACGTGGGGAAGGCGGCGGCCGACGCGTCGGGGTCGCAGCCGCGCGCCGCCGACGAGGCCGCGGCGGCGATGGTCGCGATCCTGCGCAAGCACCGGCCCCAGCGCGACCGCACGGCCCGTCCGGGCACCCCGGACGACTCCGACTCCCAGGAGGGTCCCTTTCCCCCTTCCGAGTACGGCGGCGACCACCTCGACTTCCGGGGCAGCACGTTCCACGGGCCGTTCGTGGCGAAGTCGGTCGGACGACGAGGGGACAAGGGATAGGGCGAAGGCGAACTCCGGCCGCGTTCACGGGCCGGTCCCGGTGGCGACCGCTGCGCTTCCGGCCGTGCCCGCGGGATTCACCGGGCGGGACGACGCCCTGGCCCGCCTGCTGCGGGTTCTGGACCCGGCCGCCGAGTCCGACCTGCCCGTGGTGATCTGTGCGGTGTCCGGGCTGGGCGGCATCGGCAAGTCGTCGCTGGCCCTGTCCGCCGCGCACAAGGCGCTCAGGCACGGCTGGTTCCCGGGTGGAACCCTGTTCGTGGACTTCCGGGGCTACGACCCCGATCCGGTGACGGCCGACCAGGCACTGCTCGCACTGCTGGACGGGCTCGGGGTGCGGGGCTCCGACCTGCCCCAGACGCCATCCGCGCAGTACGCCCTGTACCGCACCCTGCTCGCACAGCGGCGCGACCCGACCCTGCTGCTCCTGGACAACGCCTCCGACCCGGCGCAGCTCACGCCGCTCATGCCCGGAACCGATCACCATCGCGTGCTGATCACTTCCCGCAGCCGGCTGACGGATCTCCCGGCCCGGCTCATCGACCTCGACGTCCTCGATCCCGCGGCGGCGGCCGACCTCGTCGACAAGGCTCTGCGCCTCAGCGACGATCTGGACGACCGACCCGCCCGCGAGCCCGAGGCCGTCGCCGCGCTCGCCGCGGTGTGCGGCCACCACCCGCTCGCCCTCCGCATCGCCGTCGGCATGCTGCGCAAACGCCGGTACCGCAGCATCGCCTCACTCGTGGACGACCTCCAAGAAACCGGCGACCGAACCACGACGCTGGGAGTACGGCCGATCTTCGACTCGGCGTACGGACAACTTCCGCCGGACCAGGCGAGGTTGCTGCGCCTGCTCGCCCTCGCGCCCACGGCCGAGGTCGATACGCACGCCGCGGTCGCGCTGGCAGACCTCCCCACCGATCGCACGCTCGCGCTGCTGGAGGAACTGGCCGCCTCGCACCTCGTCACGCCCGCACCGACGGACGGCGGTGTGCGGTGGAGGCTGCACGACCTGGTGCGTGACTATGGGGCAGCGGCAGCAGTGAGCACCCCTGTCCAGAGGGAGGAAGGCGAGGCCGCCCGCGACCGGTTGCTGGAGTTCTACTGCCGAAGGGCACGGGACGCCGATGCCCTGCTGCGGAAGCGCCCCCGGGTGCGGCGCCCGAACATTTCACAAGCCGACATGAGGCGCTGGCCTGGCTCGATGCGGAACGGACGGCCCTGGTGGCCTCTGTTCAGTGGTCGGAACGAGGGCGGCATGCTGACCAGGCGGTCCGATTGACGCTGCACCTCATGGACTACGGACTGAACTGGCGTAGGGACTGTGTCGAGTGGATCGCCATGAGCCGCCCCGCGCGCGCCGCAGCTCAGCGGACCGGTGACCGGATCGCCGAAGCACGCATCCTCAACAGTCTGGGTTTCGCCCTGCGAGAGCTCAATCAACTGGCGGAGGCAATGGACGCCCACACAGACGCACGTGACCTATACCAGACCACCGACGATCCGCACGGTACAGCCAGCGCTTGGAACAACATCGGGCTCACGCTGGCAGACCTCGGCCGACCGACGGAGGCAGCCGAGGCCCTTACCCACGCCCGCGATCTGCACCGTGCCACTGGCTTCGTCAGCGGCGAAGCCGCAGCCTCCCACAACCTCGGCAACACCCTTCAGGATGTGGGTCGTCTTACTGAGGCGATCGACGCCTACTCTCATGCGTGCCACCTGCACCATGTCGTTGACGACCTCCCTGGCGAAGCCATGGCATGGGCCGGCCTCGGATCGGCCTTGCAGGAGGCGATGCGGCGGGAAGAGGCTATCGAGGCGTGCGCGACGGCCCTCCGAATGTATCGGGAGTTCACGGACTGGGAAGGAGCGGGCCGAACCTCGCTGAATCTCGCTCGCATCTACGAAGGTGCGAATATGCCCACAGCGGCCCGCGCCCACTACCTTCAAGCCGCCGAAGCCCTCAGCCGAGCCGGCGCGCCCGAGGAGGCCGCCCAAGCCCGAGCCGCCGCAAGGTCATTGACCTGACATACGCACACCTCCTAAGTTCACCGAGCAGACAACTCGGCTCGCCCGACAACGATGTCGGTCAGTAGGAGGTCGTGCCCGTGCGCCCCACCGCCGCCCCACTTCTGCTCGCGACAGTGCTCGCCGCCACCACACTCACCGCATGCGGATCCGGGTCCGGGAGTGACCCCGACACCGTGAAGATCTCCTTCAAACAGTCGACCGACAACTCGGTCCGGGTGATGGACACCTACCTGGCCGACATGAAGAAGCAGTTCGAGAAGGCCAACCCGGGCAAGAAGGTCGAGCTCGTCCCGATCAAGGCCCCCGACTCGGAGTACTACACCAAGCTCCAGCAGATGCTCAGGTCGCCCAAGACGGCCCCCGACCTGGTCTACGAGGACACCTTCCTCATCAACTCCGACATCACGAGCGGGTATTTGAAGCCCCTCGACCCCTATCTGGACAAGTGGTCGGACTGGGACCAGTTCATCGACACCGCGAAGGCGGCGGCGAAGGCGCAGGACGGGAAGACGTACGGCGTCCCGGACGGCACGGACACCCGCGGTCTCTGGTTCGACAAGGGGATATTCAAGAAGGCGGGTCTGCCCGAGGACTGGCAGCCGAAGACGTGGGACGACGTCCTCTCCGCCGCGCGGACCATCAAGAAGAAGGTCCCCGGCGTCACGCCCCTGAACGTCTACACGGGCAAACCCGCCGGTGAGGCCGCCACCATGCAGGGCTTCGAGATGCTGCTGTACGGGACGGGCGACGGACAGTCCGACCCCCTGTACGACTCCGCGTCGAAGAAGTGGATCGCCTCCGGCCAGGCCTTCAAGGATTCCCTCGGCTTCGTGGAGACGGTCTACAAGGAGAAGCTCGGCCTCGACGTCCCCGACGCCCTGGACCCCAACATCCAGACCCGGATCCGCGGCGAGCTGCTGCCCGAGGGCAAGCTCGGCATCAACCTCGACGGCAGCTGGCTGCCGCAGGACTGGCTGAAGGGGGCCGGGCACGAGTGGCCCGAGTGGTCCCAGAAGCTCGGCCTCGCCCACATGCCCACCCAGCACGGCCAGGCACCGGGCAAGGTGAGCATGTCGGGCGGCTGGACCTGGTCGATCCCGGCCAAGGCGGCCAACCCCGACCTGGCCTTCAAGTTCATCGAGACGATGCAGACCAAGGCGAACGCCCAGAAGTGGTACATCGCCAACTCCGGCATCGCGGTCCGCAAGGACGTCGCCGCCGACCCCGCCTACGTGCAGGCGCAGCCCGGCATCAAGTTCTTCACCGACCTGGTGGCGAGCACGCACTACCGGCCCGCGTACCCGGCGTACCCCAAGGTCTCGACCGCCATCCAGGAGGCCATGGAGAGTGTCACCACGGGTGACAGTTCGGTCGACAAGGCGGCGAGCGGCTACGACGAGGAACTGAAGGCGGCCACCGACGACCAAGTGATCGAGAAGTGAGCGTCGGTACGCACACGGCGTCCCCGGTCGGCACGGTGGGCAAGACGTCCCCGCCCCCCGTGCGCCGGGGAGGTCTCCTGCGCTCCCTGACCCGCGCCCTGCCGCTCGCCCCGGCCGTCGTCCTCCTGCTGCTCTTCCTCGCCGGCCCGATCGCCTACTGCGCGTACATCGCCTTCACCGACCTCCAGCTCACCGGCCAGGCCCAGTCGTCCTTCGTCGGCCTGGAGAACTTCCGTGCGGCGTTCCGGGACGACGCGTTCCGCAACGCCGTCTGGCTGACGCTGGTGTTCACGGTGGTGTCGTCGCTGCTCGGCCAGAACACGCTGGGTCTGGCGCTCGCCTCGCTCATGCAGCGTGCGTCCAAGCCCGTCCGCACCGTGGTCGGCGGGATCGTCATCACGGCCTGGGTGCTGCCGGAGGTGGTGGCGGGATTCCTGCTGTACGCCTTCTTCCGCCGCGAGGGCACGCTGAACGCCATCCTCGAATGGCTCCATCTCCCCACCCAGAACTGGATGTTCACCCTGCCGATCCTCGCGGTGTCCTTCGCCAACGTGTGGCGCGGGACGGCCTTCTCGATGCTGGTCTACTCGGCCGCACTGAACGAGATCCCGAAGGAGATCACGGAGGCCGCCGAGGTCGACGGGGCAGGTGGCTGGCGGCGCCTGTGGCACATCACCCTGCCGATGATCCGTCGCTCCATCGGCACGAACCTGATGCTCAACACCCTGCAGACGCTGTCCGTCTTCGGGCTGATCTGGGTGATGACGCGCGGCGGCCCGGGCAACCGCAGCCAGACCCTCCCGCTGTTCATGTACGAGCAGGCCTTCCAGAAGAGCATGATCGGGTACGGGACGGCGGTGGCGCTGCTGCTCCTGGTGGTGGGCTCGCTGTTCTCGCTGGTCTACATGCGCCTGCTGCGGACGGAGGTGTGAGATGGCCGTACTGACACGCGGGGCGACGCTCAAGTCGCGTCCCACCGGGCGGGGCGTGACCCTCAAGTCGCGCCGGACGGGCCGGAGGCTGGCCGCGGACGCCGGGCTCCTCGTCGTGGCGGCGGCGTTCTCGCTGCCGCTGGCCTGGGTGGTCCTGTCCTCGCTGGACGCGCATGCCGATCTGCGGGTGAAGGCGCCGGACGGCCTCACCCTGTCCAACTTCGACGCCGTCCTGAAACCGGACATCACCTTCACCCCCCTGCTCAACAGCCTGATCCTGTGCGGCGGAGGCACCCTGCTCACGGTGGTGTGCGCGGCGCTGGCGGCTTATCCGCTGTCGCGTTTCCGCTCGCGCCTGAACCGCCCGTTCCTCCTGACGATCCTCTTCGCGACGAGCCTGCCGATCACGGCGATCATGGTTCCGGTGTACGCGCTGTTCGTGCAGGTGAATCTGATCGACACCATGCAGGGCACGATCTACTTCTTCGCCGCCTCCCAACTGCCTTTCGCCATCTGGCTGATGAAGAACTTCATGGACGGGGTGCCGAAGGAGCTGGAGGAGGCGGCCTGGACGGACGGGGCGTCCTCCCTCCAGTCCCTGGTGCGCATCGTGCTGCCGCTGATGGGGCCGGGCGTGGCCGTCGTGACGGTCTTCTCCTTCGTCATGATGTGGGGGAACTTCTTCGTCCCCTTCATGCTGCTGCTGACACCGGACCAGATGCCGGCGTCCGTGAGCATCAACGAGTTCTTCGGCAACCGCGGCATGGTGGTGTACGGGCAGCTGGCGGCGTTCTCGATCATCTACTCAACGCCGGTCCTGCTCCTGTACGTACTGGTCGCCCGCCGCCTCGGCGGAGGATTCGCGCTGGGAGGTGCCGTCAAAGGCTGAGAGACCCGGCAGGCCCGGGAACGGCAGACCGGACCCGTGCGGGTATCCCCAGCCGGATTCGGCCGGTGCGGGCACCGGCACCTCGGCCTCGGCGAGCGCCCGCGCGGCCCGGTCGGGCGCGTCGGCCTCGGTGAACGCCCGGGCGGCCCGGAGCCAGCAGTCCCGTGACTGGTACGGGGCGCCGGCCGCTCCATGGGCCCGCGCGAGGTTCTCCAGGGCCCGGCCGGTCCGGTACCAGTCCTCGAACTCCTGGTAGATCCCCACGGCTCTGCGGTACGACTCGATCGCCTCCCGCACGCGTCCCGCCTGCATCAGCGCGCTGCCGAGGTTGTTGCACGCGATGCCCTCGCGGTGACGGTCCCCGGTCTCCCTGAACAGTCCCTGGCTGCGGGTGTGCGCGTTGATGGCCGCCTCCGCCTTGCCGTCCTGGGCCAGCGCGAGACCGAGGGTGGTCCAGGCGATCGCCTCGCGGTGCCGGTCCCCGGCCGTGAGCTGGTACAGCGCGAGAGCGCTGTTGAGCGCGTCGATCGCGTCCGCGGGGCGGTCCTCGTCGCGCAGGGCCGCGCCGAGACTGCTCAGGGCGATCGCCTCGCCGTGCCGGTCGCCGGCCAGCTGATAGCGCTGCCGGGCGTGGGTGAGGGCCTCGATGGCGTCCCCCGTTCGGCCCGCGCCGCCCAGAGCGTTGCCCAGATTGCTCCAGGCGGCGGCCTCGCTGCGGTGTTCCCCGGCGTGTTCCGCGGCCTGCTGGGCGGCGCTGCTCACCACGATCAGGTCGTCGAAGTGGCGCCGCCAGTCCAGGTAGACGGCGAGCAGTTCGGCCAGCCGCACCGCCGCGGCGGCGTACCGCGCCTCCTGCGCCCACTGCACGGCCGCCACCAGTCCGGCCCGCTGCTCGTCCAGCCACTTCAGCGCCGCCGCCCGGTCGGCGAACAGCTCGGGCTCCGGCATTCCGTCCAGCCAGCGCAGCCGGGCGTCCGCGGCCTCCGTCCACCGGCAGAAGAACGCGAGCACCCGCGAGCGGGCCGCTTCCCCCTCCTCCGCGAGCGCCGGGTCCCGCTTCACCATGTCGATCCCGAACGCCTTCACGAGGTCGTGCAGCCGCCATCGGCCGCGCTGGGTGCCCTGTTCGACGAGATGGGCGCGAGCCAGTGCCTCCAGGGTCCGCACCGGTGGGCTCTCGGCGCCGATCAGCGCGTTGACGACCTGTGTGGTGACTTCGGGTCCGGGTGCGAGCGCGAGCAGTCCGAGGAGGCGGGTCTGCTCGGGCGACAGCCGGCGGTAGGACAGTTCGAAGGCGGCGCGGACACTGCGCTCGCCGTCGTCGAGGGCGAGCGGGTCCCGTAGCCCGGTCAGTTCGGCCGTGAGTTCGGCGACCGGCTTCGACCGGTCCAGTGCCAGGCGGGCGGCCGCGATCTGGAGGGCGAGCGGCAGGTGCTTGCAGAGGGAGGCGAGCTCCTCGGCGGCCGCGGCCTCGTGACGGATCCGGTGGTCGTGGGGATCCGCCAGCCTCAGGGCCCGGTCGAGGAGGTCGAACGCGGCCCGGGGTGTCAGCTCGTCCAGCGGCAGGAGTCTGGCCCCGTGCTGGGGCAGACGTTCGCGGGAGGTCACCAGCAGGCGGTGGTTGACGCCGCCGCCGGGAAGGAGGAACCGTACCTGCTCCGACAGGCCGACGTTGTCGGCCAGGATCAGCATCGGGCCCCGCTCGCGGGCCCGCTCGGCCAGCGCCGAGCGGTACAGCGCGGCCCGCTCCTCCGCCCTGCTCGGGATGTGCTGGGACGCGGTGCCCAGGGCCCGCAGCAGAGCCTCCAGGGCCTGTTCGGCGCTGACGGACTCCTCGTTGTAGTCGTATCCGTGCAGGTCGACGAAGAGCACCCCGCCGGGAAACCAGCCCCGTTCGCATGCCTGGTGCGCCGCCTCCACCGCGAGCGCCGTCTTGCCGATGCCGCCGAGCCCCGACACGGCGGTGACGACGACCGTCGCGGGACCGCCGGACTTGGAGGGGGCCAGCACGTCCAGCAGCACCCGCAGCTCGCTGTCCCGGCCGGTGAAGCCGCCGACGCGCATGGGCAGCGCGTCCAGCGCGGTGGGCGCCGGCCCGTGCTCGTGGAATTCGGCCTTCGCCGTGAAGGGACCGGTGAAGTTCCCGCCCCGGAAGTCGAGATGGTCCCCGTCGTACTCGGTCATCGTGCTGTCCCCCGTGCCGCCTCCGAACCTCGCCCGACATCACAGTACGCCGCGCCGGCCGACCCAACACCCGTGCTGGACAGGGGACTTGGCGATACCGTATGGAGCGCGCCACGACGGAACCGGCGAGGCGGCACGGGTGTGGCCCTCGGCCGTCCCGACGACGGCCGGAACCGTATGTTCCTACAATCCGTGATTGTGGCCGAACAGCCCGTAGTCACCGCTGCACCGTACCCATACTTTGTGCGCGTGCAGCTACCGCAAGCCCATCAGCCCACCCCGCCCTTCAACGCCCCCGCCGCCCGCAGACTGCGGGCGGCGCTCGGCATGGGGCCCGAGCACGTCGCGTACGGCATGCGGGCCTCGTACGGACTGCCGTACGTCACTCCGGACCTGGTCACGGCCTGGGAGCGCGGGATCGCCGCCCCGAGCTCGCCCGAACTGACAGCGCTCGCGGGGGTGCTGTGGTGCTCGCCGGGCGAACTCATCGGGGCGCCGCGCACCCTGCGCGAGCACCGGGTCGCACGGGGGCTGGCGCAGGAGGACGTGGCCCGCGCGGCCGGTCTGGAACTCCTCGCGTACCAGCGGATGGAGGAGTCCGACGCGTGGCGCGGCAACGAGCGGCAGTCGACCGCGCTCGCCGACATCCTCGAACTGTCGCTGCCCGACTTCATCACCGTGACGGGGCGCGACGAGAAGCTCGCGGACCTGCTGCGCAGTGCCATGACGACGCGCTGGCAGGCCTATGTGCGACCGGTGGGGAAGATGGTGCCGCTGGACCGGCACCTCCTGGAGGTCGTCCTGGAGAAGATGCACGCGGACTATCAGGGGCAGATGGTCGCCACACTGAGCTGGGGCGGTGGTTCGGCCGCGGCCGACTCCAGCGAGTCGGGACGCGACTTCCTCGACCGGATCGTCGATCGTTTCTGGACGATGGTCCAGAGCACCACCGCCTGACGCACGCGCCCGCCGCCCCGCGACCGTGACCGCGCCGGGGCCGCCGGAGCCATGACAGCGCCGGGGCCCGCCGGAGCCGCGACCGTCCGACATCGGCTCACGGCCCCGATGCCCGGCTCCGATGCCCGATACCCGGCTCCGGGCTCCGGGCTCCGGGCTCCGGGCTCCGGGCTCCGGGGACGATCAGAAGACCGACTCGGCCTCGTCCATCCGGTCCTTCGGCACGGTCTTCAGCTCGGTGATCGCCTCGGCGAGCGGCACCATCACGACGTCCGTACCGCGCAGTGCCGTCATCCTGCCGAAGTCGCCCCGGTGCGCGGCCTCGACGGCGTGCCAGCCGAAGCGGGTGGCGAGCACACGGTCGTACGCGGTCGGCGTGCCACCGCGCTGGATGTGGCCGAGAATGACCGGCTTGGCCTCCTTGCCGAGGCGGCGCTCCAGTTCGCCGGCGAGGGCGGTGCCGATGCCCTGGAAGCGCTCGTGACCGAACTGGTCGATCTCGCCGTGGCCGTAGTCCATGGTGCCCTCGACGGGGTGGGCGCCCTCGGCGACGCAGACGACGGCGAACTTCTTGCCGCGCGAGAAGCGCTCCTCGACCATCGCCACCAGGTGGGCGGGGTCGAAGGCGCGCTCGGGCAGGCAGATGCCGTGGGCGCCGGCCGCCATGCCGGACTCCAGGGCGATCCAGCCGGCGTGCCGGCCCATGACCTCGACGACCATCACGCGCTGGTGCGACTCGGCGGTCGTCTTCAGCCGGTCCATGGCCTCCGTGGCCACGCCGACGGCGGTGTCGAAGCCGAAGGTGCGGTCCGTCGACGAGATGTCGTTGTCGATCGTCTTCGGGACGCCGACGACCGGCAGGCCGGCGTCCGCGAGCATGCGGGCGGCGGTCAGCGTGCCCTCGCCGCCGATCGGGATGAGGACGTCGATACCGAATTCACGGGCCATGTCCTGCGCGTTGTCGCAGGCCTCACGGAGCCGGTCGCGCTGCAGACGCGAGGAGCCGAGGATGGTGCCGCCGAGGGCGAGGATGCCGCTGACCGCGTCGAGGTCGAGGGTGCGGAAGCGGCCTTCGAGCAGGCCGGCGTACCCGTCCTCGAAGCCGATGACCTCGTCGCCGAAGTTGGTGACCGCTCGGTGCACGACCGACCGGATCACTGCGTTCAGCCCCGGGCAGTCGCCGCCTGCGGTGAGAACTCCGATGCGCATCGTGCTGTGTCTCCTGCTCGCTGTTGATGCCGGTGAGCCGATCCGATTGTTTCACGGCTCCCCGGCAGCGTCGCTTCCGTCCTGTGCATCCCGGTCTGCACCTCGTGACCTCGGGTCCGGCGGGCGCCTTATCCAGCCGCGGGGGTATTGTCAAGGGGGTTCTGCTCACCCCAGCGGGCCATTTTTCCGCGCCGTAAAGCGGGCAGGGTCGCGAAGAGCACAGACCGCGAAGACCACGATGCCCCGAAGTGCACGATCGGGATGAAACGGAGAGCACGCGTGACGCGCAGCGTGTACGTGACCGGAATCGACCGCGGTGACGGCCGCCAGGTCGTCGAGCTGGGGGTCATGGAGATCCTGACCCGCCAGGTCGACCGGGTGGGGGTGTTCCGTCCGCTTGTGCACGACGGTCCGGACCGGCTCTTCGAGCTGCTGCGCTCCCGCTACCGGCTGTCCCAGGACCCGGCGACGGTGTACGGCATGGACTACCACGAGGCGTCCGCGCTCCAGGCCGAGCAGGGCACCGACGAACTGGTGTCGACGCTCGTCGACCGTTTCCACGGTGTCGCCCGCGAGTACGACGTCGTCCTCGTCCTCGGCACCGACTTCGCCGCCACCCAGCTCCCCGACGAGCTGGCCCTGAACGCGCGGCTCGCCAACGAGTTCGCCGCCTCCGTGATCCCGGTCGTCGGCGGTCGCGGGCAGAACGCCGAGTCGGTCCGCGCCGAGACGCGCAACGCCTACCGCGCCTACGACGGGCTGGGCTGCGACGTGCTCGCCATGGTCGTGAACCGGGTGGCGCCCGAGGACCGCGCCGAGATCCTCGAACGGCTCGACTCCCGTCTGCCCGTGCCCTGTTACGTGCTGCCCGACGAGCCCGCGCTCTCCGCGCCCACCGTCTCGCAGATCACCCATGCCCTCGGCGGCAAGGTGCTCCTCGGCGACGACGCCGGACTGGCCCGCGACGCGCTCGACTTCGTCTTCGGCGGTGCGATGCTGCCGAACTTCCTGCGCGCCCTGACCCCGGGCTGTCTGGTGGTCACCCCGGGCGACCGCGCCGACCTCGTCGTCGGCTCGCTCGCCGCGCACAGCGCCGGCACTCCCCCGATAGCCGGCGTGCTGCTCACCCTGAACGAGCGGCCCAGCGACGAGATCCTCACCCTGGCGGCGCGTCTCGCACCGGGCACCCCGGTCGTCTCGGTGGCCGGGACCTCCTTCCCGACCGCGGCGGAGCTCTTCTCCCTGGAGGGGAAGCTGAACGCCGCCACGCCCCGCAAGGCGGAGACCGCGCTCGGTCTCTTCGAGCGGTACGTGGACACGAGCGATCTGCTGAAGCGGGTCTCCGCCCCGAGCAGCGACCGGCTCACGCCGATGATGTTCGAGCACAAGCTGCTGGAGCAGGCCCGCTCCGACAAGCGGCGTGTCGTCCTCCCCGAGGGCACCGAGGAGCGCGTGCTGCACGCCGCCGAGGTGCTGCTGCGCCGCGGGGTGTGCGACCTGACGCTGCTCGGGCCCGTCGACCAGATCCGCAAGAAGGCCGCCGACCTCGGCATCGACCTCGGCGGATGCCAGATCGTCGATCCGCAGACCTCCGAGCTGCGGGACGTCTTCGCGATGAAGTACGCCCGGCTGCGCGCCCACAAGGGCGTCACCGTGGAGCTGGCGCACGACGTGGTCGCCGACGTGAACTACTTCGGCACGCTGATGGTCGAGGAGGGGCTCGCCGACGGCATGGTCTCCGGCTCGGTGCACTCCACGGCCGCCACCATCAGGCCCGCCTTCGAGATCATCAAGACCAAGGCGGACTCCAAGATCGTGTCGTCGGTCTTCTTCATGTGTCTCGCCGACAAGGTCCTGGTGTACGGGGACTGCGCGGTGAACCCCGACCCGAACGCCGAGCAGCTCAGCGACATCGCCATCCAGTCGGCGGCCACCGCCGAGCAGTTCGGTGTGGAGCCGAGGATCGCGATGCTGTCGTACTCGACGGGGACGTCCGGCTCCGGCGCCGACGTCGACAAGGTGCGCGAGGCCACCGAGCTGGTGCGGCTGCGCCGCGCCGATCTGAGCGTCGAGGGGCCGATCCAGTACGACGCCGCCGTCGAGCCGTCGGTCGCCGCGACGAAGCTCCCGGAGTCGGAGGTCGCCGGGCAGGCGTCCGTGCTGATCTTCCCGGACCTCAACACCGGCAACAACACCTACAAGGCCGTGCAGCGCTCGGCCGGCGCGATCGCCGTCGGGCCGGTCCTGCAGGGGCTGCGCAAGCCCGTCAACGACCTCTCCCGCGGCGCGCTCGTCCAGGACATCGTCAACACCGTCGCCATCACGGCGATCCAGGCCCAGACCCCCGACCAGAAGGCTTCCCAGCAGTGAGCTCCCATCCGTCGCCCACGACCGCCGCGTCCGGCGGGCCGCGCCCGGCCACCCGTGCCTCGCGCGTCCTCGTCCTCAACTCCGGCTCCTCGTCGGTGAAGTACCAGCTGCTCGACATGCGCGACAGCTCGCGGCTGGCGGTCGGCCTGGTGGAGCGGATCGGCGAGGAGACCTCCCGGCTCAAGCACACTCCGCTGACCGGCGGCCGGAGCCGCGAGCAGATCGGCCCCATCGCCGACCACGACGCCGCGCTGAAGGCCGTCGCCGCGGAGCTGGCCGCGGACGGGCTCGGTCTGGACTCCGCCGAGCTGGCCGCGATCGGCCACCGGGTGGTGCACGGCGGGCAGCGGTTCACCGAGCCGACGGTCATCGACGACGCCGTGCTCGCGGAGATCGAGCGGCTCATCCCGGTCGCGCCGCTGCACAATCCGGCGAACCTCACCGGCATCCGCACCGCCATGGCGCTGCGCCCGGACCTGCCCCAGGTCGCCGTCTTCGACACCGCGTTCCACACGACGATGCCGGAGTCGGCGGCGCGCTACGCGATCGACGTGCGAACCGCCGACGAGCACCGCATCCGCCGCTACGGCTTCCACGGGACCTCGCACGCGTATGTGTCCCGGGAGACCGCGAGGCTGCTCGGCAAGGCGCCCGAGGACGTGAACGTCATCGTGCTGCACCTGGGCAACGGCGCTTCCGCGTCGGCCGTGCGGGGCGGCCGGTGCGTCGACACCTCCATGGGGCTCACGCCGCTGGAGGGGCTCGTGATGGGTACGCGCTCCGGTGACGTGGATCCGGCCGTCATCTTCCATTTGCAGCGTGTTGGCGGGATGTCCACGGACGAGATCGACACTCTTCTCAACAAGCGGAGCGGTCTGATCGGTCTGTGCGGCGACAACGACATGCGGGAGATACGCCGCCGCGTCGACGAGGGCGACGAGCAGGCCCGCCTCGCCTTCGACATCTACATCCACCGCCTGAAGAAGTACATCGGCGCCTACTACGCGGTCCTCGGCCGGGTGGACGCCGTCGCCTTCACCGCCGGGGTCGGCGAGAACGCCGCGCCGGTGCGCGAGGCGGCCGTCGCCGGGCTGGAGCAGCTGGGCCTCATGGTCGACGGCGACCTGAACGCGGTCCGCGGCGGTGAGCCGCGGCTCATCTCTCCGCGGGACGCGCGGGTCGCCGTCGCCGTGGTGCCGACGGACGAGGAACTGGAGATCGCCACACAGACGTATGCGCTGGTCGGAGAGAGCGGTGGGAGCGGCGCCGGACTCGGAGAAGGCAACGCCTGAGCGGCTGTCCGCCCATTTGTATCTTCCGCCAGACGGAATATTCCGTAGCGAAACAAACCGATAGGATCGCCCCATGCGCCGTTCGAAAATCGTCTGTACTCTCGGCCCCGCGGTCGACTCCCAAGAGAAGCTGGTCGCGCTGATCGAAGCCGGCATGAATGTGGCCCGCTTCAACTTCAGCCACGGCACGCACGAGGAGCACCAGGCTCGGTACGACCGCGTCCGGGCCGCCTCGGCCGAGACCGGCAAGGCCATCGGTGTCCTCGCCGACCTCCAGGGCCCGAAGATCCGGCTGGAGACCTTCGCCGAGGGTCCCGTCGAGCTGGAACGTGGTGACGAGTTCACCATCACCGTCGAGGACGTGCCCGGCGACAAGCACATCTGCGGCACGACCTACAAGGGCCTGCCCGGCGACGTGGCCAAGGGCGACCAGGTCCTCATCAACGACGGCAACGTCGAGCTGCGGGTCGTCGAGGTCGACGGCACCCGGGTCAAGACGGTCGTCATCGAGGGCGGCGTGATCTCGGACCACAAGGGCATCAACCTGCCCGGCGCGGCCGTGAACGTGCCGGCGCTGTCCGAGAAGGACGTCGAGGACCTGCGCTTCGCGCTGCGGATGGGCTGCGACATGGTGGCCCTGTCCTTCGTGCGCGACGCCAACGACGTCAACGACGTCCACAAGGTGATGGACGAGGAGGGCCGCCGGGTCCCCGTCATCGCCAAGGTGGAGAAGCCGCAGGCGGTCGAGAACATGGAGGGCGTCGTCGCCGCGTTCGACGCGGTGATGGTGGCCCGTGGCGACCTGGCGGTGGAGTACCCGCTGGAGAAGGTCCCGATGGTGCAGAAGCGCCTCGTGGAGATGTGCCGCCGCAACGCCAAGCCGGTGATCGTCGCGACCCAGATGATGGAGTCGATGATCACCAACTCGCGTCCGACGCGCGCCGAGGCCTCCGACGTGGCCAACGCGATCCTGGACGGCGCGGACGCGGTCATGCTGTCGGCGGAGTCGAGCGTGGGCGCGTACCCGATCGAGACCGTGAAGACGATGTCGAAGATCGTCGTCGCGGCCGAGCAGGAGCTCCTCTCCAAGGGCCTCCAGCCGCTCGTGCCGGGCAAGAAGCCGCGCACGCAGGGTGGTTCGGTCGCCCGCGCCGCGTGCGAGATCGCGGACTTCCTCGGCGGCAAGGGCCTGGTGGCCTTCACCAAGTCCGGTGACACGGCCCGTCGGCTGTCCCGCTACCGCGCGGCCCAGCCGATCCTCGCCTTCACCACGGACGAGGGCACCCGCAACCAGCTCACGCTGAGCTGGGGCGTCGAGTCGCACATCGTGCCGTTCGTGCAGAGCACCGACGAGATGGTCGACCTCGTGGACCAGCAGCTGCAGCAGCTCAAGCGGTTCAACGACGGCGACATCGTCGTGATGACCGCCGGCTCGCCGCCCGGCGTCCCCGGCACCACCAACATGGTCCGGGTGCACCACCTGGGCGAGGGCGGCCACCACGGCTGACCGCCGGGCCCGTACGCCGCTGAGGGCGCCCCCTGTGACAGGGGGCGCCCTCAGCGTCTTCTGCGGCTCCCGGAAGGGCTCTCGGCGGCGCTCAGTCGGTCGTGTACTGGTGCAGCCCCGGCACGGTCAGCGTGCCGCCGAACTGGCCCGCCTGCACGACCTTCACCTTGGTGAAGTAGATGAGCGGGATGTTCAGCGGCGGCGGGTTGTCCGGGTCGAACGTGATCGGGATCAGCCCGAGCAGATTGCCGGAGATGCTCTCCGTGTACATGATCGTCTTGCCGTCGCGGATGGTCGACGTCGAGCCCTTGGCGGCCTGCACGTGGTAGGTCTTGCCGGACTGCTTGTCGTTCACCGTCTGGTGCAGGTCCCCGATGTCCGTGCCGTCGGAGATGACGTACTTCAGGACCCTCTTGGTGCTGCCGTTGGCCGTCTTCACCTTGACGATGCCCTTGTAGTCGGCACCCTTGAGCAGCAGCGAACTGGCGTTCAGGTACCAGGGGTCGTCCGGCAGGGCCACCGGGTTGTCGACACCGCCCTCGTCGTCGGTCGCGACCGGGCAGTCCGAGGCGTCGGTGCTCTCGCTCGCGGACGGGCTGGGCGAGGCGGTCGCCGCGTCGGCGGCCTCCTGGACCTTCTCCGTGGCGTCCGAAGCCGCCTTGGAGGCCGTGTCGGTGGTGTCCTTCACGGTGTCCTCGACCGTCTTGGTGACCTTGTCGGTCGTGTCCTTGACGGTGTCCGAGACGCTCTTGTCGTCCGACGCGGAGGAGTCCTTGCTCTCGCTCGCCGACGCGGACGGCGTGGGGGTGGGGCTCGCCGTGTCGTCGGGCGTGAGGAGGTCCTTGAGGGCGTCGCCGACACCCAGCGGGTCGAGCGGGTTCTTGCTGCTCTCGGACGCGGACGGGGCCGGCGTGGACGCGGCTCCGTCCGAGGAGTTCTGCGAGGTGCCCGCGGAGGACGAGGAGGCGGACGGCGTCGGCTCGGCCTTGTCGTCGGAACCTGAATCCGACGAAGAGGTCTCGTCCGAGGAGCCGGAGCTCGACGAGGGCTTCGGTGTCGCCGTGTCCGCGGACTCGCTCGCGCTCGGCGAGGACGAGGCGGAGGGCGACGCCGTGTCCGACGCGTCCTTGCCGTCCTCGGAGCCCGTCACGGCCTCGACGCACTTCTGGTACTCGTCGGCCGTCAGGCTCTTCGCGGTCGGGTGGTCCTCGGCCTGGGCCAGCGTGGGGGTGAGGCCCATTCCCATGAGGACAGCCGTGGGCATGGCCGCCAGGGCGATCGCCTTGCCGGCCGGCATGTGGAACCTGGTGAACAGCGGCTTCCTGGGGGCCGCGTGGCGCGGCCCGGTTCTCACACGGGACTCGTCCACCTCAGTCCCGTGGGTCACCTCGTCAGCCGGCACTGTGCCTCCCGTTCGCCCCGTTGGTCGGGCTCGTTCCTGACAGATCGTTCGGCTCACCCACACCGTTCGCGGCGATCGCGGGCTCGGCGTCCACGCCCTCCGGGCCGTCCCCCTTGGCGAGGGAGGCCGACGCGGGCCGCTCCTCCGCGGGAGGTGCGCCCGGGGCCCAGGAGACCGCCATCGCGCCGCCGATCATGGCGAACAGGAAGCCGATCAGGAAGCCGCCCAGGTTGGACACCGGGATGGACACCAGGGCCAGCAGGATCGCCGCCACACCAGCGAAGGTGCGGACGTGCTTCTGGAACCAGAGGCTGATGCCCAGCACGACGAGCAGAACGCCGATGATCAGGGAGCCCGCGCCGGCGGTGGTCGCCATCGCGAGCGTCAGGTGACCGATCTGGAGATTCGCGTACGGGAAGTAGGCGATCGGGAAACCGCCGAGCAGGACGAACAGGCCGGCCCAGAAGGGACGGTCGCCCCTCCAGGTACGGAAGTTCCGCCGGAAGACCCGGAGGTAGTGCTCGTTGTGTCCGGGCGCGGCAGGGGTCTCGGCGCTCATGGAAAACAGCTCCCTGGAACAGCTTTGCTGTGAGAAGTACGCGTGAGTGGTCCGCGTACGGCGGTGCGGAGCGGGGCGGGCGAGGCTGCCGGAGCCTCCTCACCCGCCCCAGGGAGTGCCTAGTAGCACTCCTTGACGCCCTTGGACAGCGACATCTTCAGGCCGCTGAGCTTGAACGTGCCGGCGGTGGTCGCCCACGCCGTCTGCTTGACGTCGGTCAGCGTGGCCGAGTCGGCCTGCTGAGCGAAGCCGTAGGGGTTCGCCGTGTCGCCCTTGGCGATGCCCGGACCCTTGCTGGCGTCCTTGGCCGCAACACCGATGTCGATGCCGCGGAAGGTCGCGTTGGCCTCGAGGTCCTCGACGTCGATGTACAGGTTCTCGGCCTCGACCGGGGTGTCGCCACCGCCGGCCTTGAGCACGAGGCTGACGGACCCGAGCAGCGGGATGTCCGGGGTGACCACGGACTGGCACATGCCCTTGATCGTCGCGGACTTGAACGCCGAGACGGCGACGGGGTGAGCCGTCTTCTTGCCGTCCAGGGTGTAGCCCGAGTCGATGGCTCCGTACTGCGAGAAGCCCGTACCGTCGAGTCGGTCCGCCGTCACCTTGAACGACTGACCGGAAACGCTGAACGACGCGGCGAGAGCACCCTGCGCGAGGGCGACACCTATCGCTGCCGTGGCGGCCACGCTGGGCACCATCACGACCGCGAACCGCTTCCATCTGGTCCCGCCACGCACCTGGGACTCCATATTTCCTCCTTCTCGGACGTACATCTCCTGGCCCTGACTGCCCCGAAGTCGGCGGCTCAGCCGGGCAGGGATGGGAGAAGTGCTACGTCCTCGGGAAGGAGAGCGCCCGTACTCGGAGGTGCGTAGAGCACCCGAATCACCGGCGATCACCCCCGAGCGACAACCACTGGTCGCGCCTGACACACATCACGCACAACCTGCTGGACAGGCTCCGCCGAACGGCAGAGACCCCCCTGTCCAAGAGCCGGCGCCACTGCCGTCGGCTCTACTCGGTGGGGACCCAGAAAATCCGTTGACCCGATTGGTTGTCGGGGTACGGGAATGGACCGAGCGTCGCCGATCGTGGTGCATTCTCGCCGCCCGCACAAGGGGGTTCGTTACTCGCTAGTAACGGCCGGATAACCGAACAACGACCCGTCGGTATCGGGTGGCGACGCAGGGTGGCATCGGGTGGGGTGACACAACGGTTGATTAGTGGACGGAATCCGACAGATCAACGGCCCTGACTTACTCCAAGTAACAGCGGCCGCGTTTACCAAGATTTGGTAAAGCGCGGCCACGTGTCGACCTGTCGGCCAATCTTTCACCTGGGCATCACAAGCCCCGGCGTTTAGGGACTGGTCAGAACAGAGCCCTGGCCAACGCCCGGCGCGCCCCTACGACCCGCGGATCGTCGGCCCCGACCACCTCGAACAGTTCGAGCAGCCGCAGCCGTACCGCGTCGCGGTCGTCACCCGCCGTGCGCTGCACCGTGTCGATCAGCCGCCCGAAGGCGTCCTCCACGTGCCCGCCCACCAGGTCCAGGTCGGCGGCGGTGATCTGCGCCTGCACGTCGCCCGGCTTGTCGGCGGCGTCCTTGCGCACCTGCTGCGGGTCGACGCTCTGCACGCGCTGGAGCAATTCGGCCTGGGCGAGACCCAGTTTGGCCTCCGTGTTGGCCGGGTCGTCGCTCAGCACGTTCTTGTACGCCTGGACGGCACCCGCCAAGTCGCCCGCGTCCAGGGCCTGCACGGCGGCTTCGAGGAGCGCGTCGTACGGGCCGGCGGGCACCTCGGGCGCGGCCTGGGCGTCGCCGGGCGCGGCGTCCGGGTCGACCGTCAGACCGGTGAGCCCGAAGCGCTGCTCGGCGACCTGGACGAGCTGGTCGAGGGTCCCCCGGATCTGCGCCTCGCCGGCGGCCCCCTGGAAGAGAGGCAGGGCCTGTCCCGCGACCACCGCGAAGACGGCCGGGATCCCCTGGACCCCGAACTGCTGCATCAGCATCTGGTTGGCGTCGACGTCGATCTTGGCCAGGACGAAGCGTCCGGCGTATTCGAGGGCCAGCCGTTCGAGCACCGGGCTCAGTTGCTTGCACGGCTCGCACCACTCGGCCCAGAAGTCGATGACGACGGGAACCTCGGTGGACCGCTGCAGGACATCGCGCTCGAAGCCCGCCTCGTCGACGTCGATGACGAGACTGTCGGGGGACACGGCCCCTGTTCCGCCGCCCTGCCTGGCCGCTTCCGCGCGCGCCTGCTCCGCCTTCGTCTTGGCCTCCTGGGCCGCCTTCACCGCGGCGAGGTCGACGACTCCGCTCATGGACATGTTCCGTGGCTGCATGAGTACATCCTCCCCCTTCCGCGCGCACGTGTGAAAAGCGTGGTGAAAGCCAGACCTGTTACGTCTTGATCGGGTCCGCTCGGCGCCGGGTCCCCACCCGGCGCCAGTGGCGTACTGGTGTGTCACTGTGGTTGTCGCCCGTGCGTGATCATGCTGCACGTGCTTTCGCTACGAGTCGTAGCGTAACTGTCCCGGGGCGCCGCTGTGCACCCTCCCCCGGTGATCTCCCTCACGGCTTCACACAACCGCCGGATTCGGCCATCGAGATTGCCGGATATGGTCACTGACATGCAGAGTCGCACTTCAGCCCCTCGTACGGGGCGCCCGCGCAGCGCCGCCGCGGACGCCGCGATCCTGGAGGCGACGCGCGCGGCCCTGGTCGAACTGGGCTGGTCCAAGATGACGTTGGGGGACGTGGCGACGCGCGCGGGGGTCGCCAAGACGACGCTCTACCGCCGCTGGGCCGGCAAGAACGAGCTCGTGGTCGACGCGGTGGCGGTCCTCTTCGACGAGCTGCAGCTCCCCGACCGGGGCAGTCTCGCCGCCGACATCGAGGGTGTGGTGCTCCAGTTCGCGGCGATCCTGGACCGCCCGGAGGCGAAGACCGCGCTGATGGCGGTGGTGGCCGAGTCCACCCGCGACGAGCCCCTGCGCGAGCGCATCCGCACCTCGATCGTGGACCGCCAGAAGCGGCTGGTCCTGGAGGGGCGCGCCCGGGCCACCGCGCGCGGGGAACTGCCCCCGGAGACCGACGCGGCCACCGCCGCCCGCACGGCCGACCTGATCTTCGACGTGGTCGCGGGTGCCGTGGTGCACCGCACCCTGGTCAGCGCGGAGCCCGCGGACGAGGAGTGGGTGCACAGCTTCACCCGGGTGCTGCTGCTGGGCCTCGCGGGCGCCTCGGCCCAGCCCTGAGGACTTCCCCGGAAACGCACAGGGGTGGCCGGGGGCCGTGCGACCGGCCCCCGGCCACCCCGGGGAAGGGAACCCCCGGCCGGGCCGGGGAGCGGAAAGAGGGTCAGAAGCCCGCCGGCTCCGTGTAGATGCCCCACTCGTCCCGCAGGGCGTCGCAGATCTCGCCCAGCGTGGCCTCCGCCCGGACGGCCTCCAGCATGGGGGCGATCATGTTCGACCCGTCGCGCGCGGCCACGAGCATCGCGTCCAGCGCCCCGCGCACGGCCGCCTCGTCGCGTGCGGCCTTGCGCCCGCCGAGCACACGCACCTGCTCCCGCTCCACCTCGTGGCTGACCCGGAGGATCTCCAGGTCGCCGGTGACGGAGCCGTGGTGGACGTTGACGCCGACGACGCGCTTGTCGCCCTTCTCCAGGGCCCGCTGGTACTGGAAGGCGGACTCGGCGATCTCGCCGGTGAACCAGCCGTCCTCGATGCCCCGCAGGATTCCGGAGGTGATCGGCCCGATCGGGTGCTGCCCGTCGGGGTGCGCCCGCAGGCCCCGCTCCTTGATCTGCTCGAAGATCTTCTCGGCGTCGGCCTCGATCCGGTCGGTGAGCTGCTCGATGTACCAGGAACCGCCCAGCGGGTCGGCCACGTTGGCGACGCCGGTCTCCTCCATCAGCACCTGCTGCGTGCGCAGGGCGATCTCGGCGGCCTGCTCGGACGGCAGGGCGAGGGTCTCGTCGAGGGCGTTGGTGTGCAGCGAGTTGGTCCCGCCGAGCACCGCCGCGAGCGCCTCCACGGCCGTACGCACCACGTTGTTGTACGGCTGCTGGGCGGTCAGCGAGACTCCGGCCGTCTGCGTGTGGAAACGCAGCCACTGCGCCTTCTCCGACTTCGCGCCGTACACGTCGCGCATCCAGCGGGCCCAGATCCGCCGGGCCGCACGGAACTTGGCGATCTCCTCGAAGAAGTCGACGTGCGCGTCGAAGAAGAAGCTGAGGCCCGGGGCGAAGACGTCCACGTCGAGACCGCGGGACAGGCCCAGCTCGACGTACCCGAAGCCGTCGGCCAGCGTGTAGGCCAGCTCCTGCGCGGCCGTGGCCCCCGCCTCCCGGATGTGGTACCCGGAGACGGAGAGGGGCTTGTACGCGGGGATCGAGGAGGCGCAGTGCTCCATGAGGTCCCCGATGAGGCGCAGATGCGGCTCGGGCTGGAAGAGCCACTCCTTCTGCGCGATGTACTCCTTGAAGATGTCGGTCTGCAGGGTGCCGTTCAGGACGGCCGGGTCGATGCCCTGCCGCTCGGCGGCGACCAGGTACATGCAGAAGACCGGGACGGCCGGTCCGCTGATGGTCATCGACGTCGTGACGTCGCCCAGCGGGATGTCCTTGAACAGGACCTCCATGTCGGCGGCCGAGTCGATCGCGACACCGCAGTGCCCGACCTCGCCGAGCGAGCGCGCGTCGTCGGAGTCGCGGCCCATGAGCGTGGGCATGTCGAAGGCCACGGACAGGCCTCCGCCGCCGTTGGCCAGGATCATCTTGTAGCGCTCGTTGGTCTGCTCGGCGTTGCCGAACCCGGCGAACTGCCGGATGGTCCACGTACGCCCTCGGTAGCCGGTCGGATAGAGACCGCGGGTGAAGGGATACTCACCGGGCCATCCGATCCGCTCGAAGCCCTCATATGTGTCCCCGGGCCGGGGACCGTACACCGGCTCCACGGGGTCGCCGGAGAGCGTGGTGAAGTCGGCCTCGCGCTTGCGCGAGGCGTCGTAGCGGGCCTGCCAGCGGCGGCGGCCTTCCTCGATGGCGTCAGCGTCCATGCTTCGAATTTACTAGGACGTCCTAGTAAATGTCGATGGGGAACCGCCGTACGGTGTCGTACGGCGGTGTGAACTATGCCTCGGCGACCGCGGGAGCGTCGTCCGCGACCCGCGGCTCCAGCTCGCGCGAGATCCTGCGCTCCACGAAGAAGGCGGCCGTGGGGATCGTCCCCGCCAGCAGCACCCACAGCTGCTTGCCGACCGGCCACTTCGCCTTGGAGCCGAGATCGAAGGCGAAGACCAGGTAGACGACGTAGAGCCAGCCGTGGGCGATACCGACGACGCGCGTGAAGTCCGCGGCACCGTCCATGTCGAGCACGTACTTGGCGATCACACCGAGGGTCAGCAGGACCAGCAGCACACCGGTGACGTAGGCCATCACGCGGTACCTGGTCAGCACGCTCTTCTTCATGGGGACGAGCGTAACCACCCCATTTGCGCGATCTTCGCGCACCCCCGCCCCCGTCCACCGGACGTGTGCTCCGCCACACGCCCGCGGCGCCGTGCGAGCCGGGGCGGGCCCGGCGCCCCCGGTGCCGTACGCATCGGCGGTCCTGCTCGTCCGCGGTGCCGTGCGCCCCGCGCGGTCCTACTCGTCCGCGAAGTCGTGCGCCGCGACCCGCAGCGGCCGCAGCATCGCGAAGATCTCCGCGCACTCCTCCGCGTCGTACACGCCGAGGCCGAAGTCCATCGCCATCAGATCACGGGTGGCCGCGTCGCAGACCTCACGGCCCTTCGCGGTGATGGAGGCGAGCGTGCCACGCCCGTCGTTGGGGTTGGGCCGCTTGTCGACGAGCCCGGACCGCACCAGCCGGTCCACGGTGTTCGTGACGGACGTCGGGTGCACCATCAGCCGCTCGCCGATCTTGGACATCGGCAGCTCGCCCGCCTTGGAGAAGGTGAGCAGCACCAGCGCCTCGTACCGCGCGAACGTCAGCTCGTACGGCTTGACGACGGCGTCCACCTCGGCGAGCAGGATCTGGTGCGCGCGCATGATCGACGTGATCGCGGCCATGGACGGAACCGATCCCCAGCGCTGCTTCCAGTGTTCGTCGGCGCGGGCGATCGGATCGAAGGCAAGACTGAGGGGCTTCGGCACGCCAAAGACCTTACCGGCCGGTCACATCGTGGTCAGCCCCGTCTCGCCTTTCGGTCGCCGGCCCCGGCCCTACGGGGATTCCGCCCTCTCCGGCCAGGGCCGCCGCCCCCTCGTCCGTGCTCCGCGCGACCTCCCGTTCCGCGCTTCGCAGCCGCGCCGATTCCGCCCGTCGCGCCTCCACCGCCAGCAGGACGCAGCAGACGGTGCCCAGCACACCCGCGCCCGCGACCGCCGCCCGCACCCCCGCGAACTCCGCGGCCACCCCCGCCAGCGCCATCCCGAGCCCCTGGACGGTCATCAGCCCCGCCGTGTTCAGGGTCATGGCCCGCCCCCGCAGCCCCTCCGGAACGGCCCGCACGAACCACTGGTCGAGGCCGAGCGTGTACGCCGACCCGGCACCCGCGAGCAGCAGCAGGACCAGCGACCAGCCGAGTCCGGGCCGCAGGGCGTAGCCCACGTAGGGAAGCAGGGTGACGCAGACCAGCGGGAGGGCGAGCCGGGTGCGGGTGGCCGGCCGCAGCCTCGCCCCGGCGTACAGCTCCCCCGCGATCGTGCCGACCGGCAGCGCGCACATCAGCAGGCCCAGCCCGGCCGGACCGGCGCCCAGCCCGTCGGCGTACGGAGCGGCCAGCGCCTCCGGCGCCACGGCGAACATCGGCGGCACCCAGAACAGCAGGAGCAGCGCGCGCACCCGCCGGTCGGCGAGCACGAGCCGGGTGCCGCGCAGCGAGTCCCGCACCAGGGCCCCCGACTGCCGGGCCCGCGCCGGGCGCCGCCGCGTGCCGAGACGCAGCAGCGCGGCGGACGCCAGGAACGTGCACACGGTGACGACGAGGGCGTGCCGCGGCGTGACGACGGTCAGCAGCAGGCCGCCGGCCGCGAAACCGGCGAGCAGCGCGCTCTGCGAGACGATCCGCAGCAGGGAACGGCCGAGTACGAACAGGTCCCCGTCGCCGAGCACGTCGGCGAGGGTCGCCGTCCGTGTCCCCTGGAAGACCGGCGAGACCACGGCGAGCGCGCACCGCATCGCGAGCAGTACGGCCGTGGGCGCGCCCGGCGTCACCATCACGGCCACGCACCCCGCGCACAGCAGGTCGCACACCACCAGCACCCGCCGGGCCGGGAATCGGTCGGCCACGCCCGCGAGGAGGGTCCCGCCGACGAGGTACGGCAGGAAGCCGAGCGCGAAGGTGAGGGAGCTCAGCAGCGGGGAGCCCGTCAGGTCGTAGACCAGGACCGACAGGGCGATCTCGCTGACCACGAGCCCGAGCAGCGACAGGGCGTGCGCGGCGAAGACGGCCCTGAACTCCCGTACCGCGAAGACACGGCCGTAGCCCGTGACGCCGGAGTCGGCGTCCCCGGCGGACGGCACCGGGGGGCCCGCCGGTCCTGTCGGCCCCGTTCCCCCGGCGTCCTGCGCTTCCGTGCCCTGCGCTTCCGTGCCCTGCGCTTCCGTGCCCTGCGCTTCCGTGCCCTGCGCTTCCGTGCCCTGCGTTTCCGTGCCCTGTACTTCCGTGCCCTGTACTTCCCGCATGGGCAGCAGCGTGCCCGTACGCCGGCGGGACCCGTAGAGTTTCGGCGTCAGCCGAATCTTCGAAATCGCGCGCGGGAGGCGCCGTGCCGTCCCTGCTGCACTTCGGGGAGGACGACCTCCTCAACTGCCGCTTCGCGGTGTCCCCGCTGTGGGAGACCGTGGAGGCGGTGCGGACCCTGAACCGTCCCGCGCGCCACGGCTACCACGCGCACTGGCTGCGCCGGATCCGTGCCGCGGCGGCGGGGCTCGACCTCGCTCCCCTGTGGATGCTGATGCCGCACCGCGGCTACACCCCCGACTGGCTCGGGCGGCCGCCGATCGGCCCGGCCGCCGGCTTCGAGGAGGAGATCGCCGCGGTCCGCGCGGCCGACCCCACGGCGGCCCGCGAGGAGACCGCGCGGTCGCTCGCGGACACCCCCGGCGCCCTCACGTCCGCCCGCGGACGGGCCCTGCTGGAGGACCCCGTCCGCATGGTCGGGGAACTGGCCGACCTGGTGGAGGAGGCCTGGCACACCCTGCTCGAACCGGACTGGCCGCGGCTGCGGGCCCTGCTGGAGGCGGACGTCTCGTTCCACTCACGGCGGCTCGCGGAGGTCGGGCTCGGCGGGCTGCTGCCGGAGATCGACCCGCGGTTCGGCTGGCGCGCCCGGACGCTGGCCGTCGAGTGGAAGGGGCTCCACGAGCGGAACCTCGCGGGACAGGGGCTCGTCCTGATGCCCAGCGTCTTCATCTGGCCCGACGTGGTCAGCTCCTACGACCCGCCCTGGCAGCCCACGCTCGTCTATCCGGCGCGGGGCATCGGCGGTCTGTGGGCCGAACCGTCGGACCGGGCACCCGACCCGCTCGTCCGGCTGCTCGGGCGGGGGCGGGCCGCCGTCCTCACCGCGCTGGCCGAGCCCGCCACCACGACGACCCTGGCGCGGCGTCTCGGGCTCGCGCCGTCCTCCGTGTCGGCCCACCTCGCGACGCTCCGCGACGCGGGCCTGCTCACCTCCCGCCGCTACGGCCACCAGGTCCTCTACGAGCACACACCCCTGGGCCTGGCGCTGGCGTCCGGAGCGGGATGACCGCAGGGGCTGCGCGCCCACGGCGCCGGCCGGGGCGCGCCGGCCTGCGCGGGCCACGAGACACGAAGAAACCCCGGCCCGGGGGCCGGGGTTCGACAAGAGACCCGGTACGGAAGCGTCCAGGGGGCGCGGGGCCTACTCGGACAGGTGCCGCTCGACCGTCTCCACCTTGGAGGTCAGACCGTCCGTGACACCGGGGCGGATGTCCGCCTTGAGGACGACCGAGACCCGTGGCGCGCGTTCCTCGACCACGGCGACGGCGCGCTTGACGACGTCCATCACCTCGTCCCACTCGCCCTCGATGGAGGTGAACATCGCGTCGGTGCGGTTCGGCAGACCCGACTCGCGGACGACCCGGACGGCGTCGGCGACGTACTCCCCCACGTCATCGCCGACGCCCAGCGGCGTCACGGAGAAGGCGACGATCATGCGTTCACGATCCCTTCCTTGCGGGCGCGGGACGCGATCACGGCGTCCTCGGCCTCGCGCTTGAGCTTGCGCTCGGCGAAGAAGCCGCCGGTCGGCAGGACGGAGAGGACGAAGTAGAGGATGCCGGTCCCGGCGCTCCACTTGGCGCGGTTCCAGGCGTCCGCCCAGAAGATCACGTACAGGATGAACAGGACACCGTGGAGGGCGCCCATGACGGGCACCGCGTTGAAGTCCGTGGTCCGCTTGAGCACCGAGCAGACGAGCAGCAGCAGGAAGGAGACGGCCTCGGGGGCCGAGACCAGGCGGAGGCGGCGGAGGGCGGAGGCGGTCTTTATGTCCACGGTTCACCTTCGGTGAGAGATTCGCTGTCGACTTGATCGTCGCGTGGTGGTCGTACGGGCGGCGCCGGGGCTCGCTTTGTGAACGCAAGCACAAGCGTCGGTCCATTGTGGCACCCGGACTCCGGCCGCCCCGGCAGGGGGGTGTCGGGGTGTCCTCGGGGTCGGGATCCTCCCCGGGGACCTGTCGGCCGCCCCACCCTGCGGCTACCTTCACACCGTGGCGATGTTCCGACTTCAAGGCAGCAAGGTGCTGGCGGTCGACATGACCGGGGACGCCGTGAAGGCGAAGAACGGCTCGATGGTCGCGTACGACGGCCAGATGGCGTTCAAGAAGCTGAGCGGGGGTGGTGAGGGGGTACGGGGGATGGTGACCCGGCGCCTCACCGGTGAGCAGATGACGGTGATGGAGGTGAAGGGGCACGGGACCTGCTGGTTCGCGGACCGGGCCTCCGAGATCAACCTCGTGAATCTCCAGGGGGACAAGCTGTACGTGGAGTCGAGCAATCTGCTCGCGACCGACGCGGGGCTGCGCACCGGCACGACCTTCACCGGGCTGCGCGGCGCCTCGCAGGGCAACGGGCTGTTCACGACCACGGTCGAGGGGCACGGGCAGGCGGCGATCACGTCGGACGGCCCGGCGGTGGTGCTGCGGGTGAGCTCCCAGTACCCGCTGACGGTCGACCCGGGCGCGTACATCGCGCACCAGGGCAATGTGCGGCAGTCGTTCCAGTCCGGCGTGACGTTCCGCACACTGCTCGGCGAGGGCGGCGGCGAGGCGTTCCAGATCCGCTTCGAGGGCGACGGTCTGGTCTATGTGCAGCCCAGTGAGCGCAACACGATCGCGGGGGACGTGTGACATGCCGTTCCGTGAGGTGAACTCGAAGATGGTCGAGGCCACGGTGCTGCCGGGCCGGCGGCTGTTCAGTCAGCGCGGCGCGATGCTCGCCTACCGGGGCGAGGTCTCCTTCACCCCCAACATCCAGGGCGGTCAGGGCGGTGTGATGTCGATGATCGGCCGCCGCCTGGCGAACGAGGCGACGCCGCTGATGACCGTGGAGGGCTCGGGCACCGTGCTCTTCGGGCACGGTGGCCACCACGTCCAGGTCATCGAGCTCACCGGAGACACCCTGTACGTGGAGGCGGACCGGCTGCTCGCCTTCGACGGCACGCTCCAGCAGGGGACGATGTTCCTCGGCTCGCAGGGCGGCGTCATGGGCATGGTGCGCGGCCAGGTCACCGGCCAGGGCCTGTTCACGACGACGCTCAAGGGGCACGGCGCGGTCGCCGTCATGGCGCACGGCGGCGTCTTCGAGGTGCCGATCACCCCGCAGCGCCCGGTGCACGTGGACCCGCAGGCGTACGTGGCCCACCACGGGGACGTGCGCAACAAGCTGTCGACGGCGCTGGGCTGGCGCGACATGGTCGGACGCGGCTCGGGCGAGGCCTTCCAGCTGGAGCTGAGCGGCAACGGCGCGGTGTACGTCCAGGCCTCGGAGGAGAAGCTGTGAGCGCGTACGGGACCCCGGGCGGCCCGGTCATCCACGACCCGATGACCCTGCCGGTCGACGACAACGTGAACAACTACACCTTCTGCGTGGAGCTCAAGGGGAGCCAGTGGTTCCTGCAGAAGGGGAAGATGATCGCCTACTACGGCTCGATGGAGTTCAACGGCGTCGGGCACGGCCGGCTGGACCGTCTGGTGCGAACGTCATTCCATTCGCCTCTGCACGCGAGCGACTGGGTCGTGGCGGAGGGCTCGGGCAAGATGCTCCTCGCCGACCGGGCCTTCGACGTGAATTCGTACGACCTCGACGAGGGCAACCTGACCATTCGCTCGGGCAACCTGCTCGCTTTTCAGCCAAGTCTTGCCCTCAAGCAGTCGATCGTGCCGGGCTTTCTGACCCTGATCGGAACCGGAAAGTTCGTGGCCGCATCCAACGGTCCGGTGGTGTTCATGGAACCCCCGATCAGGGTGGACCCGCAGGCCCTGGTCGGCTGGGCCGACTGCCCGTCCCCCTGCCACCACTACGACCACGGGTACATGACAGGTGTAATGGGCGGTCTACGTGCGATGACGGGCCTCGGCGGGGCCTCCGGAGAGGAGCACCAGTTCGAGTTCGTCGGGGCCGGCACGGTACTGCTCCAGTCCACCGAAACCCTCATGGCCGAGCAGGCCACGGGGGTGGTTCCGCAGCAGGCCGGAGTACCGGGCGCGGGCGGGGTACCGGGTCAGCACGGGGCGCAAGCCGGCGCACCGCGTCTTCCCGGACAGCTGGGGGACCTCCAGCGTCGCTTCGGGCTGTGAGCGGTAGTCTGCGGAGTGTGACATCGAACGCGTGCGCACCGTCACACCACCCTCACTAGTTCGCCTTTCAACTTTTTAGGTAGACTTCATTCATGGAGACCGAGACGGCCACGCGCTGGCTGACCGATGCGGAGCAGTGCGCCTGGCGCACCCACCTGGAGGTCAACAGGCTGTTGACGTACCAGCTCGAGAGGGACCTCCAGCCGTTCGGGCTGACGATGAACGACTACGAGATCCTGGTGAACCTCTCCGAGTCGGAGGGCGTACGGATGCGGATGAGCGACCTCGCGTCCGCCACCCTCCAGTCCAAGAGCCGGCTCTCGCACCAGATCACCCGTATGGAGAACGCGGACCTGGTGCGCCGCGAGAACTGCGAGTCCGACCGCCGGGGACTGTATGCCGTCCTGACCCCGCACGGCATGGAGACGATGAAGAAGGTCGCGCCCCATCATGTGGCGTCCGTGCGCAAGCACTTCATCGACCTGCTGTCCCCCGAGGCGCTGGAAGACCTCCACAAGTCGCTGCGGCCGATCGCCGAGCATCTGCGCGGACAGCGCGGAAAGCCCTGACGGAGCGGGCGGGCGGCGGGAACACCGTCCCGCCGCCCGCCGCTTCTCATCGGGACGAGGACCCCGCCGAACCACCGTTCACGGAAGACGGCGCCGGCCCCTCCGCGGCCGACGGCGCCCCGGACGGCACGGCGGGCCGAGAGCGCCGGCTCCGGCCCGGCTCCGCAGCCCTCTCCTCCTCACCCTCCGGGCCCACGAGGGGCGCCGCCCTCTCCGCCGAGGCCCGGCCGCCCCAGCCGGAGACCAGTGCGGCGATCAGCGCCACGGCCCCCGAGACCGCGAAGCACACACTCAGCGGCAGCCGCCCGACCAGCAGACCGATCGCCGCCGTGCCTCCCGAACTGCCCGCGTTCACGGCCGTGTTGACCCAGGCGCCCGCCTGCGTCCGGGAACCCTCCGGAGCCGTCTCGTCCGCCAGCAGATACGCCGTGGTGAGCGCCGGAGCCACGAAGAAGCCCGCGCAGGCCACCGCGGCCGTCAGCGTGCCGAGGCCGGGGGCGAGTCCGGCGGCGGCCAGGGCCAGGCCCAGTCCGACGGCCAGCAGCGGCAGCCGGACGCGGGCGCTGGTCCGCCAGTCGACGGCGCCGTTCAGCAGGCCGCCGACCGCGCTGCCGGCCGACAGCGCCGCGAGCACCCAGGCGACCACGTCGTCGCCGTGGTGCCGTTCCTCGGCGAAGGCCAGGACCAGCAGGTCGACCGCGCCCAGCGACAGCCCGACCCCGGCAGCGACGGCGACGGGCCGCACCAGCGCCCGCGCGGCGCTCGGCCGGACGGCGCCGCGCCCCGGCTTGCGCCCACCGGACGGCCGTACGTCGCGGACGGCCGGAGACGCGACGAACGCGAGCGTCCCGGCGCCCACCAACAGCCCGCTGAGCGCGACGCCTGCCGCCGGGGGCGCGATCTGCACCAGCGCGCCGACCAGCAGCGGGCCGGAGACGAACAGCACCTCCTCGGCGACACCGTCCAGGCTGTAGGCGCGCTGCAACAGCAGCCGGTCGCCGACGAGTTCACCCCACACCGCGCGCATCGTGGGGCCGAGCGGAGGTGTGCAGGACCCCGCCGCGACCGCGACGGCACCGAGCACCACCGGGGGCGCACCGGGCCGCCAGCTCGCCGCCGCGAGCGTGCCGAGAAGCGCGGCGTAGAGCAGGGCCATGGGGAGCAGCGCGGCGCGCGGACCGTGCCGGTCGACCAGGGCCGCGCGCGCCGGGGACAGGAAGACGCTGGTGGCGCCGAACAGCGCCATCACCGTGCCGGCGACGGTGTACGACCCGGTGGCCCGGGTCACGGCCAGCATCACGGAGAGGGAGACGATCCCGTACGACAGGCGGCCCAGCAGGGCGGCGCCGAAGGTGCGGCGGGCGTACGGGATGCGCAGCACGGCGGCGTACGAGGGCCGCCCGGTGGAAGGCGTGGACATGCTCACGATTCCTCTGTCGAGGCGAAAAGGGGACACCGAGGGACCGCGACGGCGCAGCCTGCGTGCTGCCGACCGATCGCGGGCCTGGGCGGGCCCTACGCACAGAGGAGGAACATGCGCCCTAACTTAACAGCGGACACGACGAGTTGACCACCGGTCCCCCCGCCCCTCGATCACCGGACGAGCTGCCCACAGCCCGTCCGGCACCCCCTGAGAACCGGGGACACGCTTCAGCCCGTCCGGCGCCCCCTGAGAACTGGGGGCGCGCGTCAGCCCGTCCGGCGCCCCTTGAGAACCGGGGGCGCGCTTCAGCCCGTCCGGCGCTTGAGGACGAGGCCGTCCAGGCCGATACATTCCAGCCCGTCCGGCGCCCCTTGAGAACCGGGGACGCGCGTCAGCCCGTCCGGCGCTTGAGGACGAGGCCGTCCAGGCCGATCCGGGGGTCCGGGGGCGGAGCCCCCGGGAACAAGGGACGGGCAGGGGCGGAGGGGGCGAAACACGTCGGCCCCGGGCACCGCTGGGCAGCGGTCTCCGGGGCCGGGCAAGAGCAGAGCAGGAGGGGTCAGCCCTCCCACGCAGGAGGGGCACCCCGCGGGCGGCCCTCCCACGCAGGAGAGGGCCACCCCGCCGGCGGCCCTTCCGCACAGGAAGACGTCAGCCCTCGGTGAGCCCCTCCACCAACGTGTCCGCGGCCCGGTACGGGTCGAGCTCCCCCGCCACGATCCGCTCCGCGAGCGCCCCGAGCCGCCGATCCCCGTGCAGGTCACCGATCCGCTGCCGCAACGCGGTGACGGCGATCGTCTCGACCTCCTGCGCGGCCCGCGCCCGGCGCCGCTCGCCGAGCACCCCGTGCTCCTCCATCCAGGCCCGGTGCTTCTCCAGCGCCTCGACGACCTCGTCGATCCCCTCGCCCCGGGCGGCGACCGTCTTCACGATCGGGGGACGCCAGTCCCCGGGCGCCCGCGACTCCCCGAGCCCCAGCATGTGATTGAGCTCGCGGGCGGTGGCGTCGGCGCCGTCCCGGTCGGCCTTGTTGACGACGTAGACGTCGCCGATCTCCAGGATTCCGGCCTTCGCGGCCTGGATGCCGTCACCCATCCCGGGCGCCAGCAGGACCACCGAGGTGTCCGCCTGGGAGGCGATCTCGACCTCGGACTGCCCGACTCCGACGGTCTCGACGAGGATCACGTCGCAACCCGCCGCGTCCAGCACCCGGATCGCCTGGGGGGCCGCCCAGGCGAGTCCGCCGAGGTGGCCGCGGGTCGCCATCGAGCGGATGTACACACCGGGGTCCGAGGCGTGCTCGGACATGCGTACGCGGTCGCCGAGCAGCGCTCCGCCGCTGAACGGGGAGGACGGGTCGACGGCCAGCACTCCGACCCGCCTGCCCTGCTTCCGGTAGGCCGTGACCAGCGCCGACGTGGACGTCGACTTGCCGACGCCCGGCGAGCCGGTCAGCCCGACCACGTAGGCGTTGCCGGTGAGCGGCGCGAGCGCCGCCATGACCTCGCGGAGCTGCGGTGCCGCCCCCTCCACCAGGGAGATCAGCCGGGCCACGGCTCGCGGCCGGCCTTCCCTGGCCTGGGCCACCAGCGAGGAGACGTCCTGCATCACAGCTCCGTTCACGAGGGTTCTACGAGGAAAACGCGTGTCAGGCCTTGGGTACCCGCACGATGAGCGCGTCACCCTGACCGCCGCCGCCGCACAGCGCGGCCGCGCCGACACCGCCACCGCGCCGCTTCAGCTCCAGCGCGAGGTGCAGCACGAGTCGCGCGCCGGACATCCCGATCGGGTGACCGAGGGCGATGGCACCGCCGTTGACGTTCACCTTTTCCGTGGACACGCCGAGGTCCTTCATTGACTGGACGGCGACCGCGGCGAAGGCCTCGTTGATCTCGATGAGGTCGAGGTCCTCGACCTCCAGGCCCTCCTTCTTCAGCGCGTGCAGGATGGCGTTGGAGGGCTGCGACTGGAGAGAGTTGTCCGGGCCGGCCACGTTGCCGTGGGCACCGATCTCCGCGATCCACTCCAGGCCCAGCTCCTGCGCCTTGGCCTTGCTCATCACGACCACGGCGGCGGCGCCGTCGGAGATCTGCGACGAGGTGCCCGCGGTGATCGTGCCGTCGCGGGTGAACGCGGGACGCAGCTTGCCGAGCGACTCGGCGGTGGTCTCGCCGCGGATGCCCTCGTCCTTGCTGAAGACGACGGGCTCGCCCTTGCGCTGCGGGATCTCGACCGGCGTGATCTCCGCCTCGAAGATGCCGTTCTTCTGGGCGGCGGCGGCGCGCTGGTGCGAAAGAGCCGCGATCTCGTCCTGCTCCGGACGGGCGATGCCGAGGCGTCCGTTGTGCTTCTCGGTGGACTCGCCCATGGCGATGCCCTCGAAGGCGTCGGTGAGTCCGTCGTGCGCCATGGCGTCGAGCATCGCGATCGCCCCGTACTTGAAGCCCTCACGGGACTTCGGCAGCAGGTGGGGCGCGTTCGTCATCGACTCCTGGCCGCCCGCGACCACCACGTCGAACTCACCCGCGCGGATCAGCTGGTCGGCCAGCGCGATGGCGTCGAGGCCGGACAGACACACCTTGTTGATGGTGAGCGCCGGGACGCCCATCGGGATGCCGGCCTTGACGGCGGCCTGGCGGGCCGGGATCTGGCCTGCCCCGGCCTGGAGCACCTGGCCCATGATCACGTACTGCACCTGGTCGCCACCGATCCCCGCACGGTCGAGGGCGGCCTTGATCGCGAAGCCTCCGAGCTCGGCTCCGGAGAAGGATTTCAGGGAGCCCAGCAACCGTCCCATCGGGGTGCGGGCACCCGCGACGATCACGGAAGTCGTGCTGTTCGTTCCAGACATGAGGTGCGATCCCCTTCCAGCTTGCACAGCTGAGGAGTGAACGAGGGTTTACTCGAATGTACTGAGCGGTAAGCCACGCGTCATCCGGCCCGCGGTGTGATCGCGCGCACGTTGCGTAACCACTCGCGGAGCGCTGCACTGACTCCATGCTGACGCGAATCGACCACATTGGGATCGCCTGTTTCGACCTCGACAAGACTGTCGAGTTCTACCGGGCCACGTACGGCTTCGAAGTCTTCCACTCCGAGGTCAACGAGGAGCAGGGCGTGCGCGAGGCCATGCTCAAGATCAACGAGACGTCCGACGGCGGCGCCTCCTACCTCCAGCTGCTCGAACCCACCCGCGAGGACTCCGCCGTCGGGAAGTGGCTGGCCAAGAACGGCGAGGGTGTGCACCACATCGCCTTCGGCACGGCGGACGTGGACGGCGACGCCGCCGACATCCGCGGAAAGGGCGTACGGGTGCTCTACGACGAGCCTCGGATCGGGTCCATGGGGTCCCGGATCACCTTCCTGCACCCGAAGGATTGCCACGGTGTCCTGACAGAACTGGTCACTTCGGCGGCTGTTGAGTCACCTGAGCACTGACCTCCGTATATCTGGGCCGGTAGGGTTGGGGGCGGCCGTCGCCTCAGTGCGGTGACGGCCGAGGTCCTGCCGTATTCCAGCGAGCAGGACCGAGGGCCGGGGTCCAGGTTTCGGGGGTCGAGCGTCGGGGCAGCAGCCCGTGCTCCGCCGTTGATCTGACACCATTCCCCGGGGGCCCCGTTCGGCGGATGGACGGAGCTCGTTCGGAAAGACTTGCGACCAGGGGACGGATGGGACCGCGCAGTGCGGGGCTACGAACGCCAGGAGCGAGAGCCGGCGGCTGACGTCGACCACCTCTCTCGGTTCGAGGCCGAGATGGAGCGGCTGAAGACCGAGCGGGAGAAGGCGGTCCAGCACGCCGAGGACCTCGGCTATCAGGTCGAGGTGCTGCGTGCCAAGCTGCACGAGGCGCGGCGCAGTCTGGCGACCCGTCCTGCCTACGACGGCGCCGACATCGGCTATCAGGCCGAGCAGCTGCTCCGTAATGCGCAGATCCAGGCCGACCAGCTGCGCTCGGACGCCGAGCGCGAACTCAGCCAGGCGCGCGCGCAGACCCAGCGCATCCTTCAGGAGCACGCCGAGCAGGCCGCCCGGCTCCAGGCCGAGCTGCACCAGGAGGCGGTCAACCGTCGCCAGCAGCTCGACCAGGAGCTGTCCGAGCGCCGTCAGACCGTCGAGTCGCACGTCAACGAGAACGTGGCGTGGGCGGAGCAGCTGCGGGCCCGCAGCGAGTCACAGGCCCGCCGTCTCCTCGACGAGTCGCGCGCCGAGGCGGAGCAGGCGCTGGCCACCGCCCGCGCCGAGGCCGAGCGGATCGCCGGCGAGGCCCGCCAGCGGCTCACCAACGACGCCGAGTCGGCCCGCTCGGAGGCCGAGGCGCTGCTGCGCCGGGCCCGCACCGACGCCGAGCGGCTGCTGAACGCCGCGTCCACGCAGGCCCAGGAGGCCACCGACCACGCCGAGCAGCTGCGCAGCTCCACGGCGACCGAGTCGGACACCGCCCGCCGCCAGGCCTCGGAGCTGAGCCGGGCCGCCGAGCAGCGCATGACGGAGGCCGAGACGGCGCTGCGCGAGGCGCGCACGGAGGCGGACAAGGTCGTCGCCGAGGCGAAGGAGGCCGCCACCAAGGCCCTGGCGAGCGCCGAGTCGACGAACGAGCAGCGCACGCGGACCGCGAAGGAGCAGGTCGCCCGCCTGGTCAGCGAGGCCACCAAGGAGGCCGAGAACACCAAGTCCGAGGCCGAGCAGCTCGTCGCCGACGCCCGTACCGAGGCCGAGGGCATCATCGCGACGGCCAGCGAGAAGGCCCGCAGCCTCACCGCGGAGGAGACCGCTTCCCAGCTCTCCAAGGCGGCCCGCACCGCCGAGGACGTGCTGAACAAGGCGTCCGAGGACGCCAAGAAGACGACGAAGGCCGCGGCCGACGAGGCCGAGCGGATCCGTTCCGAGGCGGAGGCCGAGGCCGACCGGCTGCGCGGCCAGGCGCACGACATCGCCGAGGAGCTCAAGGGCGCCGCCAAGGACGACACCAAGGAGTACCGCGCCAAGACCGTCGAGCTGCAGGAGGAGGCGCGCCGGCTGCGTGGCGAGGCCGAGCAGCTGCGTGCCGACGCGGTCGCCGAGGGTGAGCGCATCCGTGCGGAGGCGCGGCGCGAGGCCGTCCAGCAGATCGAGGAGGCGGCCAGGACCGCCGAGGAGCTGCTCGCCAAGGCGAAGGCGGACGCGGACGAGCTGCGGGCGAAGGCCACGGCGGACAGCGAGAAGGTCCGCACCGAAGCCATCGAGCGCGCCACCACGCTGCGCCGGCAGGCCGAGGAGACGCTGGAGCGCACCCGGGCGGAGGCCGAGCGGCACCGCGCGGAGGTCGTCGAGCAGTCCGAGACGATCAAGGCGGAGGCCGAGCGGGCCGCCGAGGGGCTGCGCGAGGAGACCGAGCGGGCCATAGCGGCACGCCAGGCCGAGGCCGCCGAGGGGCTGACCCGGCAGCACACGGAGGCCGAGGAGCGCCTCGCCAACGCCGAGCAGGCGCTGACGGACGCGCGTGCGGAGGCCGAGCGGATCCGGCGCGAGGCAGCCGAGGAGGCGGACCGGCTGCGGTCGGAGGCCGCCGAGCGGATCCGTACGCTCCAGGCGCAGGCCGAGACCGAGGCCGACCGGCTGCGCACCGAAGCGGCGGCGGACGCGTCCGCCTCCCGGGCCGAGGGCGAGGCCATCGCCGTACGACTGCGGTCGGACGCCGTCACGGAGGCCGAGCGGCTGAAGTCGGAGGCGCAGGACACCGCGGACCGCGTGCGGGCCGAGGCGCAGGCCGCGGCCGAGCGGCTGGCGACCGAGGGCGCCGAGACCCTGGCCGCCGCGCAGGAGGAGGCCGCCCGGCGGCGCCGCGAGGCGGAGGAACTCCTCGGCTCCGCGCGCCAGGAGGCCGACCAGGAGCGCGAGCGGGCCCGCGAGCAGAGCGAGGAGCTCCTCGCGTCCGCCCGCAACCGTGTCGAGGAGGCCCAGGCCGAGGCGGTTCGCCTGGTCGAGGAGGCCGACCGGCGCGCCACCGAGATGGTGTCGAACGCGGAGCAGACCGCCCAGCAGGTGCGCGACGCCGTGTCCGGGCTGCACGAGCAGGCCCAGGAGGAGATCACCGGGCTGCGGTCGGCGGCCGAGCACGCGGCGGACCGTACGCGCAGCGAGGCGCAGGAGGAGGCGGACCGGGTCCGCGCCGACGCCTACGCGGAGCGCGAGCGGGCCTCCGAGGACGCGGCGCGTCTGCGCCGTGAGGCGGCCGAGGAGACGGAGGCCGCCAAGTCGCTCGCCGAGCGCACGATGTCCGAGGCGGTCGCCGAGTCGGAGCGGCTGCGTTCGGACGCCGCCGAGCACGCCCAGCGCGTACGCACCGAGGCGTCGGACACCATCGCGGGCGCCGACCAGGACGCCTCGCGCACCCGTGCCGACGCCCGTGAGGACGCGAACCGGATCCGTTCGGACGCGGCCACGCAGGCCGACACCCTGATCACCGAGGCGGCCTCGGAGGCCGAGCGGCTCGCGACCGAGACCGCCGCCGAGGCCGAGCGGGTCCGCGCCGAGTCCGTGGCGAAGGCCGAGAAGCTCATCGCGGACGCGACGGGCGACGCGGAGCGGCTGCGCGCCGAGGCCGCCGAGACGGTCGGGTCCGCGCAGCAGCACGCCGAGCGGACCCGGGCCGAGGCGGAGCGCGTCAAGACGCAGGCCGAGGAGGAGGCCGAGCGGCTCACCTCGTCGGCGCGCGAGGAGGCCGAGCGGACGCTGGACGAGGCGCGCCAGGACGCCAACAAGCGGCGCTCGGAGGCCGCCGAGCAGGTCGACACGCTCATCTCGGAGACGGCGTCCGAGGCGGACAAGCTGCTCGCCGAGGCGCAGCAGAGCGCGCAGAAGACCACGGCGGACGCCGAGTCGCAGGCCGACACGATGGTCGGCGTCGCGCGGGGCGAGGCCGAGCGCCTGGTCTCCGAGGCGACCGTCGAGGGCAACACCATGGTGGAGCGGGCCCGCACGGACGCGGACGAGCTCTTGGTGGGCGCGCGCCGGGACGCGACGGCGATCCGGGAGCGCGCGGAGGAGCTGCGCGACCGGATCACCTCGGAGATCGAGGACCTGCACGAGCGGGCGCGACGCGAGTCGGCCGAGGCGATGAAGACGGCCGGCGAGCGCTGCGACACGCTGGTGAAGGCCGCCGAGGACCAGCTCGCCGAGGCCGAGGCGAAGGCGAAGGACCTGGTCTCGGAGGCCAATTCCGAGGCGAGCAAGGTGCGCATCGCCGCCGTGAAGAAGGCGGAGGGTCTCCTCAAGGAGGCCGAGCAGAAGAAGAACTCGGTCGTCGCCGAGGCGGAGAAGATCAGGTCCGAGGCCATCCAGGAGGCCAAGGCGGCCGTCGAGGAGGGCAAGCGCGACCTGGAGGTCCTGGTGCGGCGCCGCGAGGACATCAACGCCGAGATCTCCCGCGTCCAGGACGTCCTGGAGGCGCTGGAGTCCTTCGAGGCGCCGTCCGGCGGCAAGGACAGCGGGGTCAAGGCGGGGGCCGCCGCCGGCGCAACCCGTTCGAGTGGCAAGACGTCAGAGGGCTAGCCAGAAGCACCGATTCCGTGCTTTGCCGTGACCTTTCGCACAGGCTCTGGCAAGCCCTCCGACAGCTAGCCACCCAAAAGGAGTGTCATTCTCCAGATCAAACACGTATCCGCTCGATGACACACCGCTTTGGCCCCTAGGATTCCCCTATCACCTCACCGGTCTCATTCGACAGGAACCCCATGAGCGACACTTCCCCCTACGGCTTCGAGCTTGTGCGGCGTGGGTACGACCGCGCGCAGGTGGACGAACGCATCTCGAAGCTTGTCTCCGACCGTGACAGCGCTCTGGCCCGCATCACTGCTCTGGAAAAGCGCATCGAGGAGCTCCACCTCGAAACGCAGAACGCCCAGGCCCAGGTCACCGACGCAGAGCCGTCGTACGCGGGTCTCGGCGCGCGGGTCGAGAAGATCCTCCGCCTCGCCGAGGAGGAGGCGAAGGACCTGCGCGAGGAGGCTCGTCGCGCTTCCGAGCAGCACCGCGAGCTCGCCGAGTCGGCGGCCCAGCAGGTGCGCAACGACGCAGAATCGTTCGCCGCGGACCGCAAGGCCAAGGCGGAGGACGAGGGCGTCCGGATCGTCGAGAAGGCCAAGAGCGACGCCTCCCAGCTGCGCTCCGACGCGCAGAAGGACGCGCAGTCCAAGCGCGAGGAGGCGGACGCCCTCTTCGAGGAGACCCGCGCCAAGGCCGCGCAGGCCGCCGCGGACTTCGAGACGAACCTCGCCAAGCGCCGCGAGCAGTCGGAGCGGGACCTGGCCTCGCGTCAGGCCAAGGCCGAGAAGCGTCTCGCGGAGATCGAGCACCGCGCCGAGCAGCTCCGCCTGGAGGCCGAGAAGCTGCGCACGGACGCCGAGCGCCGCGCCCGCCAGACGGTGGAGACGGCCCAGCGCCAGGCCGAGGACATCGTGGCCGACGCGAACGCGAAGGCCGACCGGATCCGTTCGGAATCCGAGCGCGAGCTCGCGGCCCTCACCAACCGCCGCGACTCGATCAACGCCCAGCTCACCAACGTCCGCGAGATGCTCGCGACGCTCACGGGCGCCGCGGTGGCCGCTGCCGGCACGCCGGCCGAGGACGAGCCGATCTCCCGTGGTGTTCCGGCCCAGCAGTCCCGCTAGTCGCAGGACCGGCTGACGACGCCGCAGGCCCGCACCCTCTCCTCGGGGGTGCGGGCCTTCGTCGTGCCGGAATGCTCAAGTGGCAGGCCCCTGCACCCCGTCTTAGCGTGGCCGCATGATCGAACTCGTGGGGCTGACCAAGCGGTACGGCGAGAAGGTGGCGGTCAACAACCTCACCTTCACCGTCAGACCGGGCATCGTGACGGGCTTCCTCGGCCCGAACGGCGCCGGCAAGTCCACCACGATGCGGATGGTGCTCGGGCTCGACCACCCCACCACGGGCGACGTACGGATCGACGGCCTCCACTACGACCATCTCAAGGACCCGCTCACGTACATCGGCGCGCTGCTGGACGCGAAGGCCATGCACGGCGGGCGCAGCGCCTTCAACCACCTGTTGTGTCTGGCCCAGAGCAACGGCATCCCGAGGGCGCGGGTGCACGAGGTCCTCGACACGGTGGGGCTCACCGCGGTGGCGAGGAAGAAGGCGAAGGGCTTCTCGCTCGGCATGGGCCAGCGGCTCGGCATCGCGGGCGCGCTGCTCGGCGACCCGCGGATCCTGATGTTCGACGAACCGGTCAACGGCCTCGACCCCGAGGGCATCCACTGGATCCGCAACCTCATGAAGTCCCTAGCCGCCCAGGGGCGTACGGTCTTCGTCTCCTCGCACCTGATGAGCGAGATGGCGCTGACCGCCGACCACCTGGTCGTCATCGGCCAGGGCCGGCTGCTCGCCGACACGTCCATGGCGGACTTCATCCAGCAGAACTCGCGGTCCTACGTGCGGATCCGCTCCCCGCAGCGCGAACGGCTGCTCGACGTGCTGCACGGCGCGGGCATCACCGTCGTCGAGTCGGGCAGCGGCACGCTGGAAGTGGACGGCGGCAAGCCGGAGCACATCGGTGAGCTGGCCGCCCAGCACCAGATCGTGCTGCACGAGCTCAGTCCGCAGCAGGCCTCCCTGGAGGAGGCCTTCATGCGGCTGACCGCGGAGTCGGTGGAGTACCACGCGCACGCGGACACCCCGCACGCACCGCCGGAACCCCGCCGGGAGTGGGGCAGCGACTGGAAGAGGGGGGCCTGACCATGGCCGCGTCCCAGGTCCTGCGGTCCGAGTGGACCAAGATCCGGTCGGTCTCGTCGACGGTGTGGACCCTGAGCCTCGCCGCGGTCGTCACGATCGCCCTGGGCATCCTGATCTCGCTGCTGTCGAAGAACGAGTTCGACCGGATGAGCGTGAAGGACCGGCTGTCCTTCGACCCCACGTTCATCAGCTTCGCCGGCATGAGCCTCGGGCAGCTCGCGATGATCGTGTTCGGGGTGCTGGTGGTGAGCAACGAGTACAGCACCGGCATGATCCGCACGTCGCTCGCCGCGGTCCCGCAGCGCGGCATGTTCCTGTCCGGCAAGATCACGGTCGCCGCGGTGCTCGCCCTCCTGGTCGGCCTCGTCACCAGCTTCGTCGCCTTCTTCCTCGGTCAGGCGGCGCTCGGCCCGCACCGGGCGTCGATCGGCGATCCCGGTGTCCTGCGCGCGGTGATCGGCGGCGGGCTGTACATGACGCTGATCGCCGTGTTCTCGATGGGCGTCGCGACGATGCTGCGCAGTCCGATGCTCTCGCTGGGCATCCTGATGCCGTTCTTCTTCCTGATCTCCAACATCCTGGGCGCGGTCTCCGCGACCAAGAAGGTGGGCCGCTACCTGCCCGACCAGGCCGGCAGCAAGATCATGCAGGTGGTGACGCCACTCGGCGACGACACCCCGTACGGGCCCTGGGGCGGCTTCGGGATCATGGTGCTGTGGGTGATCGCGGCGCTGCTCGGGGGGTACGCCCTGCTGAAGAAGCGGGACGCCTAGGGCCCACCCGGCGGTGGGCGCACCGCCTCACGGCCGTACGGGTCCTCACCGTCCGGGCGGGGCTCGGCCCCTCTCGGTTCTTCAGGGTCCCGCCGTCCGTGCGGTCCCGGCCCTCAGTCGTCGGGACCCCGGCCGTCCGGGCGGGGTGTGTCAGGGTCCCGGCCGTCCGGGCGGGGTGCCAGCAGGCCGTCGAAGTCGGTCCACCCCTCCCAGCGCCAGACGTCCTTGTCGAGTTCGGGCTGCAGGGGCACGAAGCGGCCGAGCTCGAAGTCGCCGGCCTCCAGATCGAACCAGCGCTCGTCGGCGACCTCGGTGCCCAGGCCCACGGTCCGCGCGGTGAGCCGCACGAGCAGTTTCACACCGTGGGAGTCCGACAGGTCCTTGCCCTGGATGTGCCGGAACGGCAGCTCGGACACCGGCGCCTGGACGGGTATCCACACGGTGAACGGCGCCCCGCGCTCGACCGCGAGCCAGTAGCGCTCGTCGGCCGGCTCGCCCTGCGCGTCCAGCACCTTCAGCCACTGCTTGTAGATCACGAGGCTGCCGTCGTGCGGGGACTCCTCCAGGTAGCGCAGGTGCGCCCGGGCCCGCAGGTCGACGACCGAGAGGTTGTCGAAGCGGTTGTAGAAGCGGACGGCGATGATCGCGTCGTCGCTGTGGGCGTGCCGGCGCGAGTAGCCGGGGAAGTCCGCGGTCCAGGCGTGCGAGATGCTCGCCCGCTGCCGCCAGACGAAGGGCCGCAGGGCGAACAGCTTGATCAGGACGATGCCGAGGAGCGCCGCGGGCGCCAGCGCGCCGGTGACGGAGGCGACCGTGGCGAGCAGCTGGTGCGCGGTGCTGTCCGGTTCGGGGTTGAGGTTGTCGGTGCCGACGCCGGCGCGCAGCACGGACAGGCTGAGGTCGAAGAGCCGCTCGCCGTCCGAGAAGCGCTGCGCCATCGACCGGGTCGAGTGTTCGGTCAGGGTCCAGCCGACCGCGATGAGCACGGAGAGCCCGGCCAGCGCGCCGAGCGTCATCAGCACCAGGGCGTGGACCGTGCGGCCTGCGATCCACCAGCGAACGGACGTACGGAACCGCGGATGCGCCCGGCTTCGCCCCGAGCGCCTCAGTAAGCTCAACTCGCATCCCCCGTAGCCGACTTGGTCCCACTCGTACAATGGGACGGCATCATTCCCGGTGTCCGTTCCGGCCAACCCCGTCCACGTGGGGAGATGAGCCCCCGCCCCGGGTACATCCCGCGTGGAAGGCTGTGCCCGTATCGCGCGACCACCCCCGAAGGGCGTCACCGTGACGACGAAGGACCGAAGCCTCGAGGCGCTGGGCCTGGACGACGTGCCCGCGAAGAAGCCGCTGACCTATCCCGGCCGGCCCACGACGGAGCCGTCCCTGCTGACCGGCGGGGAGCTGCTCCAGCTCGACGTACGGCCGCTGCGCCTGGGCGAGTGGTACGTGGAGGAGCGGCAGGAGCAGCAGCGGCTCGACGAAGCGCTCGCCGACCTCGGCCAGGTGGCCACGGGGCGCCGCCATCCGGTCATCGCCGTCGGCTCCAACGCCTCCCCCGGCCAGGTCGCCCACAAGCTGACGCGGCTCGGCATCCCCGCGACGGTGCCGATGGTCCCGGTGCGGGTGCACGGCATCGCGGTGGGCTGCTCAGGACACATCAGCCCGGCGGGCTATGTGGCGGGGACGCCCTACGTGGACCGGGACGCCTCGGCCACGCTGGTGGTGACCTGGCTGGACTCGACACAGCTGAAGGCGGTCGACGACACCGAGTTCCCCGACTACCGGCGGGCGATACTCCCCGGCGACGCGTTCGCGATGACGATGCCGTCCGGGGAGCGCCTCGGCGGCGCGTACATCTACTTCAGCGCGCACGGCGTGCTCGCCGACCCGGCCACCGGACGGCCGCGCGCGGGCGGCGGCGACCAGGCCGAGCTGCTCGCCCATCTGCTCGCCGACTCGGCGCGGCTGCGCGAGCTGCTCGGGCCCGACCCGGCCACCTGGGTGCGGCGCGCCGGAGCCGACCGGTCGCTGCGGGAGCGGGGCACGCTGGTCTTCGGCGAGGAGGGCTGGGTCCTGCCGCAGACCGACTTCCTGCCCTACGTCGACGAGTCGGCGGACCTGCGGCTGTACGACGACCTGCCGCCGTTGGGCGACTCGCTGCCGTAGCGCACGCCGGGCCGGACACCCGGGGGGCCGGGTTCCGGCCGTGTCTCCGGGCCCTCCGGAACGTTTCCGGAACACGGCGGTTTCTGCTCCCCGGGGTTCCGTTTCGCCCCTGGCCTGCGAAGACGCGTACCTGACAACGCGACCGTGTGACCTGCGTAGTTTTACTTCCCCTTGAGTGGAACCGTCAGCGCCCCGATATCCTCCTAACCCTTACGGGGGCGTGTGCCCCGACGTCCTGAACCTTTCGATGGGTGCGGAGCATGATCGAGGCAGTCGGCCTGACGAAGCGCTACGGCGCCAAGACGGCCGTGTACAACCTTTCCTTCCAGGTGCGGCCGGGCGCCGTCACCGGCTTCCTCGGGCCCAACGGCTCGGGCAAGTCGACCACCATGCGGATGATCCTCGGCCTGGACAACCCCACCTCGGGGCATGTGACCATCGGCGGCTTCCCCTACCGCAAGCTGCCGAACGCGCCCCGTCAGGTCGGCGCGCTGCTCGACGCCAAGGCCGTGCACGGTGGCCGCCACGCCCGTAACCACCTGCTGTGCCTGGCCCAGCTGTCCGGCATCCCCGCCCGCCGGGTGGACGAGGTGCTCGGTGTCGTCGGCCTCCAGGACGTCGCCAAGAAGCGCTCCAAGGGCTTCTCGCTCGGCATGGGGCAGCGGCTCGGCATCGCCGCCGCGCTCCTCGGCGACCCGCAGGTGCTGCTCTTCGACGAACCGGTCAACGGCCTCGACCCCGAGGGCATCCTCTGGGTCCGCAACCTGATGAAGTCCCTCGCGGCGGAGGGCCGGACGGTCTTCGTCTCCTCGCACCTGATGAGCGAGATGGCGCTGACCGCCGACCACCTGATCGTGATCGGCCGCGGCCAGCTGCTCGCCGACATGAACATCAAGGACTTCATCTCGCACAACTCGGCCGACTTCGCCCGGGTCCGTACCCCGGACACCGAGCCCCAGCAGCGCGAGAAGCTCACCGCCGCGCTGACGGAGGCCGGCGGCCAGGTGCTGCCCGAGCAGGACGGCGCCCTGCGCGTCACCGGTCTGCCGCTGCCCCGCATCAGCGATCTCGCACACTCCGCCGACGTACGCCTGTGGGAGCTGTCGCCCCATCAGGCCTCGCTGGAGGAGGCGTACATGCGGATGACGCAGGGCGCCGTCGACTACCGCTCGACCATCGACCAGAAGGCCGGTCTCCAGCAGGAGCTGCCGCCGGGCGCCGTGCCCCAGCCGCAGATGCCGGTCGCCGGCCAGGGGCAGCCGGGCTGGTACGCCCCGCCGCCGCCCCAGCAGGGCGGGCAGCCGTTCTCGATGCCGCAGGGGCAGCCCGGCCCGTACGGCGCCCCCGCGAGCGGCGCTCCGGGCCCGTACGGCGCTCCGTCCGCACCCGCGGGCGCGGACGGCAACCCGTACGCCCAGTCCGCGCCCCAGGCGCCCGTGCAGGCTCCCGCGCAACCGCCCGCCGCCGCACCGGCTGTTCCTGCCGCTCCCGCCGCCGCACCCGACCTGACCAAGCCCGAGGACGCCCGATGAGCACGCCCCAGCCCCCGATGCCGCAGCAGGCCGCCGCTGCCCCCAACTGGCAGGCGGCGCCCGGCGCTTCGTACACCTCACCGATCCCGGTCACCCGCACCCACATCGGTCACGCGCTCACCTCCGAGTGGACGAAGATCAAGTCGGTGCGCTCCACGATGTGGACGCTCGGCATCTTCCTGCTGCTGGTGATCGGCATCGGCTTCCTGGTCGCCGCGCAGACCACGAACGAGGACTTCACCGACGTCCCGTACACCATCCCGGCCTTCTTCGGCCTGATGCTCGGGCAGATCTGCCTGATCACGCTGGGCGTCCTGGTGGTCTCCTCCGAGTACGGCACGGGCATGATCCGTACGACCTTCACGGCCTCGCCGCAGCGGCACCGGGTGCTCGCCGCGAAGCTGATCATCTTCTTCGCGGTGGCGTTCGTCGTGTCGGCCTTCTCGATCGCGCTCGTCGGCATGATGACCTCCGGGATGCACGGCGGCTCCTCGGACGTCGGCTGGGGCGGTTCGGTGATCATGGGCGCGCTGTACGTCTCGCTGCTCGGCGTCCTCGCGCTCGCGGTCGGCTCGATGCTGCGCCACTCGGCCGGAGCGATCACCACCATGCTCGGTGTGGTGCTCGTGCCCGCGATCATGCCCGCGTTCCTGATGATGTCCGACAGCATGCGCACCATCGGCGAGAAGATGCAGGAGTACAACGCGCCCAACGCCCTCGCCCGGATCTTCCAGCTGGACACCGAGAGCGGTCACGGCGGGGCGCAGCTCGGCCTGCTCGCCGGGGTCACGGCCGCGGCGATCATCGGCGCGTTCGTGCTGCTGGAGCGCCGGGACGTGTGAGTCCGCCCCCCGAAGAGGGGCGCGCAGAGGCGACGGGGCGAAGGTCGTGAAGACCTTCGCCCCGTCGCCTTTGTCCTGTGACCGTCACACCCCGCCGTCGGTGGCGGCGGCGTCCGCCTCCGCACCGCTGTCCGCGGGAGCCTGGTCGGCCGCACCTTGGTCGCTCGCGCCCTGGTCGGTCGCGGTCTGGTCGGTGGCACCCTGGTCGGTCGCACCCTGGTCAGTGGCACCCTGCTCGGTCGCGGTCTGATCGGTCGCGTCCTGCTCAGGGACAACCTGCTCCTGGCCCTGCTGGTCGCCGGTGCCCTGCTGCGCCGGGTCCGTGCCCTGCTGGTCGCCGGTGCCTTGGGCATCGCCAGTGCCCTGCGCGTCGCCCGTGCCCTGCGCGTCACCCGTGCCCTGCTGGTCGCCGGTCCCCTGCGCGTCACCCGTGCCCTGCGCGTCACCAGTCCCCTGCGCGTCCGGCGGAGTCTTCTCATCGGGCGAGGTCTTCTCGTCCGGCGAAGTCTTCTCGTCCGGCGAAGTCTTCTCATCGGTCGGCGTCTTCTCGTCCGGCGAAGTCTTCTCGTCCGGCGGAGTCTTCTCGTCGGGCGAGGTCTTCTCGTCCGGCGGAGTCTTCTCATCGGGCGGCGTCTTCTCGTCCGGCGAAGTCTTCTCGTCCGGCGGAGTCTTCTCGTCGGGCGAGGTCTTCTCGTCCGGCGGAGTCTTCTCATCGGGCGAGGTCTTCTCGTCCGGCGAAGTCTTCTCGTCCGGCGGAGTCTTCTCGTCGCCCTCCTTCTTGATCCCGTCCTCGTCCTTGAACTGCTTCGGGTCGTTGATGTTGATCGTGATGTTGATATTGACGTTGTTTATGTTGACGTTCGTGATGTTGGTGACGTGCTGAACGAAGAAGCTGGGGTTGTTGCGGCTGGCCACGAAGTACCGCGGCTCATGGTTCTTGACGACGTAGTAGCACTTGTGGTGGTCGTCCCAGTAGAACTTGTAGGTCTTGTACCAGCACGAGTACTTCTGATTCTTGTGCTGCTTGAAGGACTTGAAGTGCTTGGACTTCTTGTCCCAGCAGTAGTTCTTGTGGTGACCCTTGTGTCCGTCCACCGTGGTCACGGCCGACGTCGCGGACATCGGGGCCGCCGTCGCGGCGGTCGCCGGCAGAATCACGGCTCCGCCGATCACGGCAGCCGACGCGGTCATGGTCGCCAGGCCGAGCAGACCCTTGGAACGAACGCCGTCACGCTTGCTGGTCATGCGAGTCATGGTTCTCTCCTCCTGAAGTGAGAGGCGCTTCCGCGCCTCCGGAGCCTCGGTTTCTTCCGGTGAGGTCCGCACTTCAAGTAGGCCCGCATCCCGCGACAGGGTCACGCTCCGAGGATTCGGGGCTTGACGGCACACGAGACCACAGGTAAAAGCCGCGCCGACGAGCCGCCGGCACCCGCTCGGCCGGGCTCCCGGGCCCCGCTAGAACCTGGGCGCGTTACGGGGCCGCTGCACCCGCGAGGTACGGCGGTCCTTCGCGTTCCAGCAGGCCTTGTGCCAGTGGCGCCGCTCGTCGACGCCCGAGTGCTCCGGCCACGCCACCACGTGCGGTACGCCCGAGGGGATCATCTGGTCGCAGCCGGGGCAGCGGTACGTCTTGCCCTCGGCGCTCGCGCCCGCGACGTGGCGCACGCTCCACTCCTCGCCCTGCCAGCTCTCCGAGGACTGCCAGCCGCCGTAGCGGTCGGCCCGGTCGTCCTCTGCGGACGCGCTGCGGCCGGGGCTGCCGGCGCCCTTCGAACGGTTGCGACGCGGGGACACGGAACACCTCACGGAGCTATACAGGGAGCAGCGGCCATGTCCAGCCTACGCGGCGCGCACAGGGGTACGCGTACTGCACCAACCCGCACAGATCGCCCACCGGGCGGCCCATTTCGCAGACAATCCGCAAATCTCTCCGCCAGGCCGTGACTTCGGCACGTGTCACGCGGTTATGCCGGGTGGGGGAGCTCCGTGTCGGAGCCGAGGAAGCAGGAAGTGCCATGCACGTTGGAAGTTTTGTACTGGCAGCGCAGTTCCCGGGACAGGGCCACGGGGAGGCCCTGCACCGTGCGGTGCGGTCCGCCGAGGTCGCGGAAGAAGCGGGCCTCGACTCGGTCTGGCTGGCCGAACACCACTTCGTGCCGTACGGCACGTGCCCGTCGGCCGTCACGCTCGCCGCGTATCTGCTCGGCCGCACCAGCCGGATCCGCGTCGGCACGGCGGTCAGTGTGCTGCCCACCGCACATCCCGTGGCACTCGGCGAACAGGCCGCGCTGCTGCACCTCACGTCCGGCGGACGGTTCTCGCTGGGTGTCGGGCGCGGCGGCCCCTGGGTCGATCTGGAGGTCTTCGGCTCGGGTCTCGACGCGTACGAGAAGGGGTTCCCGGAATCACTCGATCTGCTGGTGCGCTGGCTGCGCGAGCCGTCCGTGGCGAGCGACTCGGGGCGCTTCCGATTCCGTGAAGTCCCCGTGGTTCCCCGGCCGTCGGAGGCACTGAGCGGCGTCCCCGGCCCCGAGGTGGTCGTCGCCTGCACCTCTCCGGCGAGCGTGCGGCTCGCCGCGGAGCGCGGGCTGCCGATGCTCCTCGGCATGCATGTCGGGGACGAGGAGAAGGCCGAAATGGTGGCCCTGTGGCGGCAGTGCGCGCGTGGGGCGGGACGCCCGGCGGACGAGGTGTACGGGGCGGCCCATGTGTCCGCCGGTGTCTGCCAGATCGCGGACCGACGTACCGACGCCGTCGAGACGCTCGTCAAGGCCATGCCGGGCTGGCTCAAGCACGGTCTGGAGGCCCATGTGACGGTCGACGGCCGCACCCGCTCCATGCGCGACCCCCTGGCGTACACCGAACTGCTCTGCGGCCTGCACCCGGTGGGGACCCCACGGCTGTGCGCCGACCGGCTCGCGGCGACCTCGGAGCGCACCGGCATCACCCGCTTCGCCCTGCTGGTCGAAGGCTCGGGAGACCTCGCGGCGACCGAGGAGAACGTCCGCCGGCTCGGGGCCGAAGTACTGCCCCACCTCGGCTGACGTGACGCGGCCGGCCCCACGGGCCGGATGTGCGGGGAGCTTGCCGCCCAGTACGAATGCACCTCCCGCGTACGGAGCGGCAAGCCATACGGCATCACCGTGTCAGCAGTCCCGGAACTCCGGGGACTGGTTCAGCACCTGACTGCGGACGGAGGTGAAGCGTGCCAGCGTGTCGTCCACCGAGGCGTCCAGCGGGAACACCGCCACCCGGTGGCAGTTCTGGAAGGCCAGCCGCACTCCGAAGTGCCGCTGCAACGCGCCGCGAATCGCGTCACTCGCGAGCGCACGCAGCAGCTGCCCACGTGCCTGCTCGTCCGGCGGGGGCGTCTGGTTGTCGGCGAAGTTGCCGCCGTCCACCTTCAGCTGGGCCACCAGGGAGCTGATCATCTCCCACGCGTAGGGCAGGGAGGTCCGGACGCAGTCGACGAATTCAGCTTCGTCGACCTCGCCTCGCTCGGCCTGTTCGAGTAGGGCCGGTGAGACGTCGAGCGACATGGGTTCTCCTCTCGCACCCCCAGACCTCGGGGGTTGCCGGACAGGGACAGGGAATTCGCGATGTCGAACACGGTGAGTACACACACCGCGACCTCCCGTTTATACGGTAAGCAACGGACGGTGACGGCACCAGGAGAATGCGCACATAGCGAACTCCCAGTAGGCACACAATCAGCCACCACGGAACATGCGCCTTCCAGGGCGAATCGCGTGCACCCGGGCCCGTCGAGTAGCGTTGCCGACCATGCGTCTCGTCATTGCCCGCTGTTCCGTGGACTACGCGGGCCGGCTCACCGCCCATCTCCCGTCGGCCCCCCGCCTCATCCTGGTGAAGGCGGACGGCAGCGTCTCGATCCATGCCGACGACCGGGCCTACAAGCCCCTCAACTGGATGTCGCCGCCCTGCACGCTGAAGGAGGGTTCCGGTGACGAGGAAGGCACCTGGACCGTCATCAACAAGGCGGGCGAGAAGCTCATCATCACGATGGAGGAGGTCCTCCACGACTCCTCGCACGAACTCGGCGTCGATCCCGGCCTGATCAAGGACGGCGTGGAAGCGCACCTCCAGGAGCTCCTCGCCGACCGCATCGAGACGCTCGGCGAGGGCTACACGCTCATCCGCCGCGAGTACATGACGGCCATCGGCCCGGTCGACATCCTGTGCCGGGACGCGGAGGGCCGGACCGTCGCCGTGGAGATCAAGCGGCGCGGCGAGATCGACGGTGTCGAGCAACTCACCCGCTACCTGGAGCTGTTGAACCGCGACCCGCACCTCGCGCCGGTGCGCGGCGTCTTCGCCGCCCAGGAGATCAAGCCGCAGGCCCGCGTGCTCGCCACCGACCGCGGCATCGGCTGCACGGTCCTGGACTACGACGCGCTGCGCGGCATCGAGGACGACAAGCTGCGGCTGTTCTGACCCCCTGAGGGTCCCGCCGGGGCAATGGGAGTGGGCCCGCACCGTCCGTGGACGGTGCGGGCCCACTCCCATTGCCCTGTGCGGTCAGATCAGCGCGCCGCCCGGCGACGCGGCGGTGCCGCTGCTCTCGGGGGCGCCGGCCGTGGTGCTGGCCGGCGCGCTCGACGCGGGGCCGCTCGCGCTGTCCGACGTGGTCGGTGTCGTCGTCGGCGTGGTGGTCGTCGGCGTCTCCGTCGGAGTCGGGGTCGAGGGCGTCGTCGGGGGCTTCGACGTGGACGACGGCGGCTTCGAGGTGGACGACGGCGGCTTGGACGTGGACGACGGCGGCTTCGACGACGAGGACGGCGGCTTGGTCGACGGCTTCGAGCTGTGCGAACCGCTCGGTTTGTCGGACGGCTCGCCGCTGTCGGTCGCCGACGGCGGCGTCGGGTCGTCCGACGTCCCGTAGGTGCCGTCGGGGCCCGGATCGGTGGGCGTGGGCACCGACCCCGTGTCGGAGTCGGAGTCGCCGTCCTTCTTGGCCTTGTCCGCACCCAGGCTGTCGTCGTCGCCGCCCTGGGTGGCCGAGGGGTTGACGCCGACCTTCTCGGACGGGGGGTTGTCCTCGTGGTTCGAGGTCGCGCCGAGCGTCACCACGGTGCCGAGCACCGCGACGAGGAGCGCGCCGGCCCCGGCCGCCACCAGATTGCGGCGGGTGCCGCTGACCAGCCGGCCCGCGACGCCCATGGGCTTGCCGGCCAAACGGTCGGGCTCCGCCCGGTGGGTGACCAGCGTGGTGGGTTCGGCGGGCGGCTCGGCGAGCACGAAGGCCGCCGGCACCCCGCCGGGCGGCGATGCCGACTCCTCGTAGCGCGCGGCGGACACCTCCTCCCCGGCAGCCGTGCCGGCACCGGACCCGACGGTCCCGGAGCGGTCGGCGACCAGCGCGAGGGCGCGGCGGCCCGCGACGGTGCCGCGCTTGTCGGCGAGCGCGCCGCGCAGCCCGATGGAGGCCTCCAGCTCGGCGCGGGCCCGGTCGAGCTGGCCTCCGCAGAGCGCGAGGATGCCCAACTCGTGGTGGAAGTAGGCCTGTTCGGCGACCTCGCCGGAGAGCCGGGATGCCTCGGAGCCGGCGCGCAGCATGCGTTCCCAGGCGCTCCAGTGCAGGCCGGCGGCGAAGGCGGGCGCCGCGGTGCGGGCCAGCCGTACGCCCTGGTTCTCCTCGTCCTCGTCGTCGAGCGGAGCCGTGGAGAGCGGCACGAGCACGGTCAGGGCGGCGAGCAGGGCGTCGGCTTCGGCGCACACCCGCTCCGGGGTGACCGAGGGGTGGCCGGCCCACCAGGTGTAGTGCCGGGCGGCGGTGAACGCACGCTCCTCCAGGTCGTCCGCGTATCCGGCGGCCTCCAGCTGGGTGAGCACGCCGGCGGCGAGCCGGTAGCGGGAGCCGACCGGGGAGACCAGCGCGCAGTTCGCGAGCTCGGCGAGCGCGGCGTCGGCGTGGGTGTCGCCGACGAGTGCGGGCAGGTGCGCCTGGTGCGGGACCTCGCCGCCGAGCGCGACGGCGAAGCGCAGGGTGGTGCGCGCCGAGTCGCTCAGCCGGGACGCGAGCAGCGCGGCGGGCGCGGCACCCTCGGCGAGCGAGGGCAGCGGTACGTCGTGGCCGTCGCCGGCGTCGAAGGGCGCGTCGACCGGCGCCTCCTGGAAGACGCCGAACTCGTCGAAGGCCTCCTCGCTGGCCCGCAGCCGGTCGCGCTGCCGCAGCAGCGCCCCGGCCTGCACGAAGCGCAGGGGCAGGCCCTCGGACTCGAACCAGAGGTCACCCGCCCAGTTCGCCTCGTCCTCGGTCAGCTCGCGCCCCACGGCCCGTTCGAGCAGTTCCAGACCGCCGCTGCGGTCGAGGCCGCCGAGGAGCACCTCTTCGAGGAGCGAGTCGGCGGACGCCGCGGGGACGTCGGGGGTCGTGGCGATCAGGAAGGCGCACTCGGGGGTGGCGTCGAGCAGTTCGTCGAGCGCGCTGCCGCCGATCTCGGCGTCGTCGAGGACGACGACCGCGCCGATCTCGTGGACGTGCCGGAGCAGCTCCTCGCGTTCCGGGCGGTACAGGGGTGCGGAGTACACGGCCGTGAACAGGTCGTGCAGCAGGTCGTCCGCGGTGCGCCGGTGGCCACAGAGGCGGACGACGCCGTCGGGGGCGAGGTCCGCGCAGTCGTCGGCGACGGCGTCGAGCAGGCTTGTGCGGCCCGATCCCGACGGCCCGGTCAGGCGTACCGAGCGCCCGCGCGCGAGGAGGCGTACGAGCCGCTCACGCTGCTCCTGGCGCTCCAGGAGCGGCAGCCTGGGCTGCGCCGGGCCGGGTGGCACCGGTGGCCGGGCGGCGCGGGCCAGCTCGGCCCGCTCGGCGGCGCTGAACTTCACCGGCGGCTGCGGCCGCTCGTTGGGCGGGCAGTTCTCGATCTCGCTGCCGTCGACGGGATTGACCGTGAGCAGGAAGTCGCCCGCGACGAGCTGGACGGTGCGGGCGAGTGCGGGCGAGTGCTGGCCGAGGTCAGCGGTGAGCGGGTCACGAGGCGGGCGCGAACGAGGCGCCTGGCCGTCGTCTTCATGGCCGTACTCTTCGGGTCCCCGGTTGTTCGGGTCCATGTTCCAAGCCCCCCAAAAGCGTCGTGTGCCAAGCCCCTCCCGGCCTTGCTGCACACCGCGCTGTCGCTTCTGGTCCGGTGCCCGCTCTCAGGGTTTCGGGCGGCGGGCAGCCGAACCCTAAACCTTCGCACAGTATCTATGAACAGGCGGGGTACCGCGCCGTCCGAGACGTCACAGCTTCGTGAGGATTGTGCGCGTGGTGCCTTTGGTACGCCGGTCGGGACGGGTACGAGGGCTCACACCCGGGGCAGGGAGTCGACGCCGATGCCGCCCTCGATCGCCAGGATCCGGTGCAGCCGGGTGGCGACGAGCAGGCGTTGCATCTGTGGTGGCACGCCGCGCAGCACGAGTCGTCGCCCGCACCGCCCGGCCCGTCGGTGGGCTCCCATGATGACGCCGAGTCCGGTGGCGTCCCAGGAGTCCAGTCGGGACAGGTCCAGCACCAGGTCGCCGGCTCCGTCGTCGACGGCCGAGTGCAGGACGGTACGGGCGTCCGCCGCGCTGCGTACGTCGAGGCGGCCCCCGACGACCAGCTCGGCGTGGTCGCCCCTGATGTACATATGCGCTCCCCGAGAGTGCGTCTCGTACTCCGCGTTGTGTCTGTGTTGCATCGTCTGACTGGCTGAGGCCCGCAGAGGTTGCCGTCTGTAAGCGAACCGATACCGAATTCACCTCATGGAGTGATGCTCCAGAGGCTCGTGCGGATCCCGTGCCGGATGCGGCGCCCGGTGTCCGGGCGCCGCGGGGTCGTTCAGTGCTTGTAGAAGCCCTGCCCGCTCTTGCGCCCGATGTCACCGGCGTCAACCATCCGGCGCATCAGCTCCGGCGGCGCGAACTTCTCGTCCTGGGTCTCGGTGTAGATGTTGCCGGTGGCGTGCAGCAGGATGTCGACGCCCGTCAGGTCGGCCGTGGCCAGCGGGCCCATGGCGTGTCCGAAGCCCAGCTTGCAGGCCAGGTCGATGTCCTCGGCACTCGCCACGCCGGACTCGTACAGCTTCGTCGCCTCGACGACGAGGGCCGAGATGAGGCGCGTCGTGACGAAGCCGGCCACGTCGCGGTTGACGACGATGCAGGTCTTGCCGACGGACTCGGCGAACTCCCGGGCGGTGGCGAGCGCTTCGTCGCTCGTCTTGTAGCCGCGGACCAGCTCGACGAGCTGCATCATCGGCACCGGCGAGAAGAAGTGCACACCGACGACGCGCTCCGGGCGCTCGGTGACTGCCGCGATCTTGGTGATCGGGATCGCGGAGGTGTTGGAGGCGAGGACGGCGTCGTCGCGGACGATCTTGTCGAGCGTCCGGAAGATCTCGTGCTTGACCTCGAGCTTCTCGAAGACGGCCTCGACGACGACGTCGGCGTCGGCGGCCGCGTCCAGGTCGGTGGTGGCGGTGATGCGCGCGAGCGCCGCGTCGGCGTCCGCCGCTTCCAGCTTGCCCTTGCTCACGAACTTGTCGTACGAGGCCTTGATGCCGTCGAGGCCACGGGTGAGGGCCTCGTCGGTGACGTCGCGCAGGACGACGTCCCAGCCCGCCTGCGCGGAGACCTGGGCGATGCCGGACCCCATGAGTCCGGCTCCGATGACGGCAAGCTTCCGTGCCACTCCGACTCCCCTACTGCGTTTCCCCGGGGGACGCCCCCCGGACCCCCAGCCGAAAGAAAGGTCAGCTGGGTCGACCGGCGCTGACTTCGCAAGGCGACCCCGGGTAACCCTGAGTTGCCTCTCCGGCGGACCCTAGCGCTCGTGAGGGCCTGTGTGACCGGTAAGTAATGCGCGTCACGTCTCATCTGACGGACATCACACCGGCACGGGTCATTGCGCCCCCCGTACGGCGTAGTTGAGGACCTTCTCGCTCAAAAGGTCCTCCATGTCGTCGAGGAGGACGAGCACCTCGCGCGACACTTCGCCAGGATCTCGACCGGCCATCATCTTCCTGCCGATGACGGACATCACGGTCTGGTGGATCCAGTTGATCTGGCCGGCCACCAGACCGGGCAGCGGGTCGTCGTCGGACGCGCCGGTCTCCTCGCGCAGCGCCTCCTCCAGGTTGTCGAGGACCTCCTGGGCGATCGCCCACAACCGCGAGCGGAGCGCGGGGGCTTCGTGGATGACATGCATGAAGCGGGCATAACCGGCCATCAGGCCGAGCCGGGGCGAGACGGCCTCCGCCTCCTCGCGCAGTTCGCGCAGGACCGCGGCGGCGGCGGACTCTCCCGCGCTCCGGCCGCGCACCCAGCGCGCCAGCCGGTCGACGACCCCCCGGGAGCGGTCGAGGAAGAGGTCCTCCTTGGCCGGGAAGTAGTTATAGACGGTGTTCACGGAGACGTTCGCCGCGTCAGCGACCTCCGCGACCGTGACCGCGTCGAAGCCCCGCTCCAGGAACAGCCCCGTGGCGACGTCCGAGATGTACTGCCTGGTCTGGCGCTTCTTCCGCTCCCTGAGCCCTTCAGCCATGCCCGCATCGTAACTTTCGCTGGAGCTCCTGAAATCTTGGAGTCATTGCAAAATTTCAGTGACTCTGTTTTTCTGGGCGGCATGGCAATCATCAGTACGGCCGGCTTGGCCCGTACCTTCCGGACGAAGAGCGGCCCCGTGGAGGCGGTGCGCGGCATCGACCTCACCGTGCGGCCGGGCGAGATCCTCGGATTCCTCGGCCCGAACGGCGCGGGCAAGACGACCACGCTCCGGATGCTCACCACCCTGCTCGCGCCGACGGGCGGCGCCGCCACCGTCGCGGGCCATGACCTGGCCACCGATCCGGCCGGGGTCCGCCGGGCCTGCGGCTATGTCGCGCAGTCGGGCGGCGTCGACGGGCAGATCACCGCGCGGGAGGAACTGGTCACCCAGGGCCGCCTGTACCGCCTGCCGAAGGACCGGGCCGTGGCACGCGCCGAGGAACTGGCCCACGACCTCGGCCTGACGGAGCTGCTGGACCGCAGGACGTCGGCGCTCTCCGGCGGCCAGCGGCGGCGCCTGGACATCGCGATGGCCCTCACGCACCGGCCTCGGGTGCTCTTCCTGGACGAGCCGACGACCGGTCTGGACCCGGGCAGCCGCGCCGACCTCTGGGACCTGATCCGCCGTCTGCGCGACGACCACGGCACGACGGTGTTCCTCACCACCCACTATCTGGACGAGGCCGACGCCCTCTCCGACCGCCTGGTGATCGTCGACCGGGGCGTGGTCGCCGCCGAGGGCACGCCGGGCGCCTTGAAACTGGCGTACGCCGGCTCGGCCGACGCCTCGCTCCAGGACACCTTCCTCGCCGTCACCGGACGCGGGCCGGCCCCGGCCGACACCGCCCCCGTAGCCGTATAGGACCGCCCCGATGCTTCTTCACGACACCGCGCTCATCTACGGCCGGTATCTGCGCCAGTCGCTGCGCTCGCGCTTCGCGCTGCTCTTCGGCGTGCTGATGCCGCTGCTCTACCTGCTGTTCTTCGGCCCCCTGCTCACCGGGCTGCCACTGGGCGGGCGGGGCAGCTCGTGGCAGCTGCTCGTGCCCGGACTGCTGCTCCAACTCGGCCTGTTCGGCGCCGCGTTCGCGGGCTTCGCCGTCATCATCGAGAACGGGCAGGGGGTGCTGGAGCGGATGCGGGTGACACCCGTCAGCCGGCTGGCCCTGCTGCTCGGCCGGGTGCTGCGCGACGCCACCGTCTTCGTCTTCCAGGCGGTGCTGCTGGTGCTGGCCGCGGTGGCGATGGGGCTGCGCGCCCCGCTGCCGGGTGTGCTCATCGGATTCGCGTTCGTCGCGCTGCTCACCGTCTCGCTGGGCTCGCTGTCGTACGCGATGGCGATGAAGGTCGCCACCCCGCAGGAGTTCGGTCCCGCGGTCAACGCCCTGACCATGCCGTCCATGCTCCTGTCCGGCCTGATGCTGCCGATGAGCCTCGCGCCGGGCTGGCTGGACGTGCTCTCGCACTTCGTCCCGTTCCGCTATCTGGTGGACGCGGTGCGTGACGCGTACGTGGGCTCGTACGCCACGGCCCACATGCTGTACGGCGTCGTCGTGGCCCTCGGCTTCACCGCGCTCTCCGTGACGGTGGGCACACGGGTCTTCCGGACGGCCGGAGCGTAACTACGCTGGCCTCATGGTCAATCTGACACGCATCTACACCAGGACCGGCGACCAGGGCACCACGGCCCTCGGCGACATGAGCAGGGTCGCCAAGACCGACCTGCGGATCTCGGCGTACGCCGACGCCAACGAGGCGAACGCGGTGATCGGCACGGCGATCGCGCTCGGCGGGCTCGACGAGGAGATCATCACGGTCCTCACCCGTGTGCAGAACGACCTGTTCGACGTGGGCGCGGACCTGTCGACGCCGGTGGTCGAGAACCCGCAGTTCCCGCCGCTGCGGGTGGAGCAGTTCTACATCGACAAGCTGGAGGCGGACTGCGACCGCTTCAACGAGCGGCTGGAGAAGCTGCGCTCCTTCATCCTGCCCGGCGGCACTCCCGGGGCGGCGCTGCTGCACCAGGCCTGCACGGTGGTCCGCCGTGCGGAGCGGTCCACGTGGGCCGCGCTGGAAGTGCACGGCGAAGCCATGAACCCGCTCACCGCGACCTACCTCAACAGGCTGTCCGACCTGCTGTTCATCCTCGCCCGCACGGCGAACGGCGAGGTCGGGGACGTGCTCTGGGTCCCCGGCGGGGAGCGCTGAGGGCTCTCCCGTAATCCCTGGTGGATCAGCGCGCGGCGTCAGATGCGGTGCGTCGCAAGGCGGAGGGTTGTCCTCATACCGGGCGTATTCGGGCGATCCGACAACGCGGCGAGGTGCCGTAGCTGTCGTCGTGCGCCCGCCGGGGATTACGGGACAGCCCTCAACCTCCCGCCCGAAACCATCCGGACGGCGAGGGGCGCCCCGGCCGGTCCGCGTCACGCGGACCCACGTGCCGTGGGCGTCCCTCGCCTTCTTCCTTCCCGCCGGTCACCGGCCCGCGCCCGTCACTTGTCGGTGCGCGCGTCCCGGTCGGCCTCCGCCGCCGCCGACTCGGCGGCGTCCACCTTCTTCTGCATGTCGGCGTACCCCGAAGGGGTGGCGGACGACGGCTCGGCCGCCGGACCGTCGTGCGCCCCGCAGCCCACGGCGAGCCCCAGGGCGAGCACAACCGCCGGCAGGACCCGCAGCGCGCGCATCACCTCGCCCCGTTGTCGTGGTCCGCGCACCAGGTGCGGACGTCCTTCAGATCCTTCTGCCGCTGCTGAAGCGTCGTCACCAGCGACGTGCGGAAGGTCAGCCGGTCCTTCAGGTAGGTGGCGATCTCGTCGTGACCCGCCTTCTTCGCGTTGGCCACGCGCTGCTCCAGCCGGGCGACCGAGCCACGCCTGCCCGGGCCGGCCTGGAGGCGCTTGAGCGCCCGGTCGATCCGGTGGTCGATCTTCGGCGCCCGCTTGCACAGCGCCTGCGCCCCGTCGCCCGTCGGCCCCGCCGCGGGAGAACTCTCCGCCGTGGCCGCGCCCGTGGCACCCGCGAGCAGGGCCACCGTGGCCAGCCCCGCGATGAGCGGCCGTCGTACGTACATGTGCGTCTCCGTTCCCCGGACGGCCCCGTCGTCCGTCCGCCGCAGCGGAGGCTAGGAGGCGTCCTTGGGGAAACTCTGTGACCGGTTTGCCCCCACCGTGCCGATCAGCCAGTCCCTGCGTCCGGGCAGTTCGCCGCCCGCTCGCGGCAGCCGCACCTCGAAGCGCGCCCCGGTGTCGTCCGGGCCGTCGGCCACCGTGACGCTCCCCCGGTGCAGTGCCGTCTGCTGGGCGACCAGGGTCAGGCCGAGGCCGGAGCCGGTGCTGGCCGGGCCCCGCCGGAAGCGTTCGAAGATCTGGGCGCGGGCCTCCGGGGGCACCCCCGGTCCGCGGTCGTCCACCGTGATCACCACCTGCTCCCCCGCTCCCCGCACGGCCACCGTCACCTCGGCCGGCCGCTCCCCCTCCCGGCCGTGGGCGAGCGCGTTGGCGAGGAGGTTGTCGAGCAGCAGCCGCAGGCCGGGTTCCCAGCCGTGGACGGTGAGCCCGGGGGCCGCGTCCAGGGTGATCCGGGCTCCGGGTGCGCGCCGCCGGGCCTCGGCCACTGCCGCGTCGGCGGCCTCCGGCAGGTCGACGGTCCGCAGCGCTTCCGCCTCCACCAGGTCCCCGCGCCCCAGTTCGCGCAGCATCACCAGCAGGCCGAGCAGCCGTGCGTGTTCGCGGCGCAGGTCGGTGAGGACCTCGGTGCGGTCCGGGTCGGGGAGGCGTGGATGGTCGGCGAGGATGTCGAGATTGGTGCCCATGCTCATCAGCGGGGTGCGCAGTTCGTGCGAGGCCGCGGTGGCGAAGGAGCGCGCGGTGTCCAGGGCCTCACCGGTGCGCACGGCCTGGGCGTCGTAGCGGGCGAGGACCGTCTGCAGGGTGGCGGCCAGCTCGTCCACCTCGGTCAGCCCGGTCGGCTCGTGATGCAGCCGCGCGGTGCTCGTCCGCGGGTCGAGGCCGGCGGCGCGACGGTTGAGGCGGCGCAGCGGACGGCCCGCCCCGGCGGCGACACCCCACGCGAGCAGGCCGGAGAGCGGGGCCGCGAGCAGCGCGGTGGTGACCACGCGCCTGCGCACCAGCTGGAGTTGGGCGCGGTCGGCGGTGTCCTGCGCGAAGACCCACAGGGTGCCGGAGACCCGGGCGCCCGCGACCGGCACGGCAAGCGCCCGCCAGCTGTCGCCGTCGGCGCGGACGGTCACCGGAGCGGACGTGTGGTCCGGCAGCGGGACGGAGGGGTCCGGCTGCGGTCCGCCGCTGTACGTCGTCTCCGGTCCGACGACGCGTACGCCGACGTCGAGGGCGGCGCTGTAGAGCCGCCGTTCCCTGGTGTCGGCCGCCTTGGGCCGGTCGTTGGCACCGGCTCGCAGCAGCGCGAGGGCGTCGGGGACGACGGCCGCGGCCCGCTTGCGCAGGTGGTCGTCCTCCACCCGGTGCAGGTCCCGGGAGACCAGCTGGAGCAGGAGCCAGCCGGAGGCCAGGACGAGCAGTGGCACGGTGAGTGCGACGGCGAGCCCGATGCGGGTCGAGAGCCTCACGGCTCCTCCCGCAGGACGAAGCCCACCCCGCGCACGGTGTGCACCAGCCGCCCGGCGCCGCCGGCCTCCAGTTTGCGGCGCAGGTAGCTGACGAAGGTGTCCACGGCGTCGGTGCGCACATCGAAGTCGTAGCCCCACACGCGCTCCAGGAGCTGGTCGCGGGTGAGGACGAGCCCGGCGTTGCGAGCGAGCACCTCGAGGAGTTCGAATTCCCGCCGGGTCAGCTCCAGGGCCCTGCCGTCGCGCTCTGCGGTGCGGGCGGCCGGGTCGACGACCAGGCCCGCCACCCGCAGCACCTCATGGCCCGTCGGGGGGCGGCGGCGCAGCAGTGCGTGCAGCCGGAGCACGAGTTCCTGGAGGGCGAACGGCTTGACCAGGTAGTCGTCGCCGCCCGCCTGGAGTCCGGCGATGCGGTCGGCGGTCTCGTCGAGCGCGGAAAGCATGAGCACCGGCAGGTCCCGCCCGTCGTCGCGGAGCCGGGTGCACACCTCGATGCCGCTCATGCCGGGCATCGAGACGTCCAGGACGAGTACGTCCGGCGGCTCGTCGCGGACCGCGTCGAGCGCCTCGGGACCGCTGTCGGCGGTGCGGACCCGGAAGCCGCTCAGTCGCAGCCCGCGTTCCAGTGACCGTCGTATCGCCGCGTCGTCGTCGACGACCAGCACCGCACCGCTCATGCGCCTCGCCCCTCCTCATCGCCCGGTCAGGGTACGGCCCTCCTTCTCGCGGGCGGCAGCGGCGGCCGGGCTCCGCTTGGGCCAGAACAGGTAGGACAGGGCGATCAGCCCGTGGATCACGACGATCCGCAGGGCGACCCACTGCCAGGAGCGCAGCGGGCCGGTGTCGCCGGCGTCGCCCACGTACCAGACCGCGGACTGGAGCAGGGCGAGGGCGACGGCTGCCGCGAGCAGCGTGCGCAGCCAGAGCCGGCCCTCGTACCGGGCGCGGGCCGTCCCGTGGCGCGGCGGCTTCGGCGGGCGCGGGCCGCCGGCCAGCCGGTGGGCGGCATGGCCGTCGAGCCATCGGACCGTGAAGTGCCCGTAGCCGACGGTGAAGCCGATGTAGAGCGCCGCCAGGCCGTGTTCCCAGCCCGGCTCGCCCCCGTTCCTGAGGTCGACTGCCGTCGCCACGAACAACACCACCTCCAGCAGCGGCTCGCACAGCAACAGGGCCGCGCCGGTGCGCCGCAGTCTCAGCAGGTAGCGGGCACCGAGGCCGGCGGCGAGCAGCACCCAGAAGCCCACCTCGCAGGCGATGACCAGTCCGACGATCACGGTTCGCTCCTCTCGCTCGTCGTTCCAGGCTCGCCGCTGCGGATGCGCGCTTCGTCGTCGGCGGTGACGAAACCGCGGTACACCGAAAGATGCAGTCGGGGACCGTTCCCCGGGAGCACGCGGGCGGTCCGGCGGCCGTGTTGGATGGAGGGCATGGCTCTGACGCTCCCCCGCCCGCACCGCGACGACGTACGCATCGCGGTCGGCGGGCTGCTCGGCGGGCTGGCGCTGTGGGGCGTCGGTCTCCACAGCCGTGGCCCGAGCGATCCGATGGCGCGCGTCGACCAGCGCTGGGCGGTCCTCGTCCCGCTGGTCGTCCTGGCCGGCTGTGAGCTGATGCGGCGCACCCGGCCGCGGACCGCCCTGTTCATCGGCACGGTCGCCCTCGTCGCGGATCTGCTGACGCGGGGCAGCCTGGCCAGCGTGGTGATGTTCACGGACCTGGTGTACGCGGCGGTCCTGTACGGCTCGCCGGCCGCGGCCCGCCGCATTCCCTGGATCACGGGGCTGGTCACGGTGATCGCGACCGTGTGGCCGGTCGTCCTGTGGCGCAAGCCGGAGGGCCTGCTGATCGGGGCGTTCACCGGTCTGGTGACCTTCACCCCGGCGGCCACCGGCTGGATCGTCCGCAACCACCGTGACACCGCCGTCGCGGAACGGCTGCGGGCCGAACAGACGGCGCTGCTGGCCGAGATGGACCGGGTCCAGGCGGTCACGGCCGAACGAGCCCGGATGGCAAGGGAGTTGCACGACATGGTCGCCAACCACCTGTCCGCCATCGCCATCCACTCCACGGCCGCGCTCTCGCTCCGCGATCCGAGGACGTCCGAGGACGCCCTCGCCGTCATCCGGGAGAACAGCGTCGAGGGGCTCGCCGAGATGCAGCGGCTGATCGGCATCCTGCGCGACGGCAGCGGGGACGACGAGCCGGCCGCGGCGCCCACCCTGGACGGGCTCGGCGCGCTGGTGGACGGCGCCCGCGCCAACGGGCTGGACGTCGCGCTCAGCGCCGACCACGGCAAGGTGCCGGCGCCGGTCGAGCTCGCCGCGTACCGCATCGTCCAGGAGTCCCTGACCAACGCACTCAAGCACGCGGGACCGGGCCGGGTGACGGTCGCGCTGGCGCTGCGGGACGACTGGCTCACCACGCGTGTCAGCAGTCCGTACGCCGGCCGGGACCGTCCGCGGGCACCGGGATCGGGGGCCGGCCTCGTCGGCATGCGGGAACGGGTGGCCCTGCTGCACGGCACGTTCGAGGCCGGTCCCGAGGACTCCCCCGGCGGGAGGGTCTGGACCGTGCGGGCCGCCCTGCCCCTGAACCGAGGAGCAGCCGCATGATCCGGGTGGTCGTCGCCGAGGACCAGTCCGCCGTGCGCGCCGGGCTCGTCCTCATCCTGGGCAGCGCGCCCGACATCGAGGTGGTCGGCGAGGCGGCGGACGGCGAGCAGGCGGTGCGGCAGGCTCGCCTGCTCCGGCCGGACCTGGTCCTGATGGACGTGCAGATGCCCCGGCTGGACGGGGTGTCGGCCACCCGTCAGGTCGTCGCGGAGCGGCTCGCCGACGTCCTGGTGCTCACCACCTTCGACCTCGACCAGTACGTGTTCGGTGCGCTGCGCGCGGGCGCCGCCGGCTTCCTGCTGAAGAACGCCGAGGCGCGGGACCTGCTGACGGCGGTACGGACGGTGGCGCGCGGGGAGGGGATCGTCGCACCGGCGGTCACGCGCCGGCTGATCGCGGAGTTCGCCGCCTCGCCGGTGCGCGACCCGTCCGTCGACGCGGCCGTGCTGGACACCCTGACCCGGCGGGAGCGCGAGGTGCTGTCCTGCCTCGGCGAGGGACTGTCGAACGCGGAGATCGCGGCACGTCTGGACATGGCGGAGGCGACGGCGAAGACCCATGTCAGCCGTCTGCTGGGGAAGCTGGAGATGCGCAACAGGGTCCAAGCGGCGGTACTGGCGCAGGAGTTGGGCGTCTAGCACCCGGTACCGACACCGCATCATCCTCACTGGTCCAGACCTATTGACCTATGGTCCAGACCTTTCTATTCTCGCCGCACTGCGCTTAGCCATGCCCACGACACCGCCTGCCCCCACAGGCGATCAGACTCAAGAGGAGAGGCATCATGCGCTTCCGGCAGAGAGCCCGACACAGAACCGTGGCAGGGCTCACCACCCTGCTCCTCCCCCTCGCCGCACTGGTCGGCCTCGCGGGCCCCGCCCACGCGGCCGCCGGCGCCAAGGCCACGTACACCAAGACCCAGGACTGGGGTACCGGCTTCGAAGGCAAGTGGACGGTCACCAACACCGGTACCACCAGCATCAGTTCCTGGACCGTCGAGTGGGACTTCCCCTCCGGCACGTCGGTCACCTCGGCCTGGGACGCCGACGTCACCTCCTCCGGCAACCACTGGACCGCCAAGAACAAGTCCTACAACGGCACCCTCGCCGCGGGCGCCTCCATCTCCTTCGGCTTCAACGGCTCGGGCTCCGGCTCGCCCTCCAACTGCAAGCTCAACGGCGACAGTTGTGACGGCACCACCGTCCCCGGGGACGCGGCCCCCTCCGCGCCCGGCACCCCGACCGCCTCCTCGATCACCGACACCTCGGTGAAGCTGTCCTGGTCCGCGGCCACCGACGACAAGGGCGTCAAGAACTACGACGTCCTGCGCGACGGCGCCAAGGTCGCGACCGTGACCACGACCTCGTACTCGGACACCGGGCTGACCGCCGGCACCGACTACTCGTACACCGTCCAGGCCCGTGACACCGCCGACCAGACCGGACCGGTCAGCGGCGCGGTCGCCGTGCACACCACGGGCGGCACCACCGACCCGCCGCCCACCGGCAACAAGGTCAGGCTCGGCTACTTCACCGAGTGGGGCATCTACGGCCGCAACTACAACGTCAAGAACCTGGTGACGTCCGGCTCCGCCGCCAAGATCACGCACATCAACTACGCCTTCGGCAACGTCACGAACGGCCAGTGCGCCATCGGCGACTCCTACGCCGACTACGACAAGGCCTTCACCGCCGACCAGTCCGTCAGCGGCACCGCCGACACCTGGGACCAGCCGCTGCGCGGCAACTTCAACCAGCTGCGCCAGCTGAAGGCCAAGTACCCGAACATCAAGGTGCTGTGGTCCTTCGGCGGCTGGACCTGGTCCGGCGGCTTCGCGCAGGCGGCGGCCAACCCGACCGCCTTCGCCCAGTCCTGCTACAACCTGGTCGAGGACCCGCGCTGGGCCGACGTCTTCGACGGCATCGACATCGACTGGGAGTACCCGAACGCCTGCGGCCTGAGCTGCGACACCAGCGGGGCGGCGGCCTACAAGAACCTGATGCAGGCGCTGCGCGCCAAGTTCGGCTCGAACAACCTGGTCACCGCGGCCACCACCGCGGACGGCTCCTCCGGCGGCAAGATCGACGCCGCCGACTACGCGGGCGCCGCACAGTACGTCGACTGGTACAACGTGATGACGTACGACTTCTTCGGCGCCTGGGCGGCCCAGGGCCCGACGGCCCCGCACTCCCCGCTCACCTCGTACAGCGGCATCCCGACGGCCGGCTTCACCACGGCCGACGCGATCGCCAAGTACAAGGCGAAGGGCGTGCCCGCGAGCAAGCTGCTGATCGGCATCGGCTTCTACGGGCGCGGCTGGACCGGCGTCACCCAGGACGCCCCCGGCGGCACCGCGACCGGACCGGCCGCCGGCACGTACGAGCAGGGCATCGAGGACTACAAGGTCCTCAAGACGTCCTGCCCCGCCACCGGCACCATCGCCGGGACGGCGTACGCGCACTGCGGCAGCAACTGGTGGAGCTACGACACCCCGGCCACCATCGGGACCAAGATGACCTGGGCCAAGAACCAGGGCCTGGGCGGCGCCTTCTTCTGGGAGTTCAGCGGCGACACCAGCAACGGTGAACTCGTCAGCGCCATCAACAGCGGCCTGTCGTAGGAAAGTCGGAACCACCGGGCGTCACTGACGCCCCTCCCCGGACCCCGTCCGGGACATCTCACCCGGCGGGTGGACGTGACCTCTCAGGCCACGTTCACCCGCTGTCCGGGTGGAGCGGCCTCCAGCCACGCGAGGAATCCCGTCAGGGCGTCCTCGCTCATCGCCAGTTCGAGCCGTGTCCCGCGGTGCAGACAGGCGAGGATGATGGCGTCGGAGAGCAGGGCCAGCTCCTCCTCGCCCTCCGGGGCGCGACGGCCGGCCACCTCGATCGCGGAACGCTCCAGCACTCGACGCGGGCGCGGTGCGTAGGAGAAGACGCGGTACCACTCGATGCGGTCGCCGTTGTAGCGGGCCACCCCGTAGCTCCAGCCCTTGCCGCTGGGGTCGCCGTCCTCCGGGACGTCCCACCGCAGGCTGCAGTCGAACGTGCCGCCGGACCGCTGGATCAGCCGTCGGCGGAGACCGAAGACGAAAAGGCCCACGACCACGAGCGCCACTACCAACCCGCACACAGTCAGAGCGAGGACCATCGACACCGACCTCCTCGTCTCCTAGGTAAAGCAGGTAATGAAACGGAAAAAAGTACCCGCATCGCCTCAGCCGCGGCCCGGTCTGGATGTCTCCAGTCCCGGCCGCGGCTGAGTCATGTCATTCCGTGCACGCTGGGGTCAGCGTGCCGCCACCGCCCGCAGGCGGACGTCCGCGCGACGCTCGGCGGAGGCATCGCCCTCCGCCTTCGCGCGCTCGAGCTCCCGCTCCGCACGCTGGACGTCGATCTCGTCCGACAGCTCGGCGATCTCGGCCAGCAGTGACAGCTTGTTGTCGGCGAACGAGATGAAACCGCCGTGCACCGCGGCGACGACCGTTCCACCATCACTCGTACGGATGGTCACCGGGCCCGACTCCAGCACACCGAGCAGCGGCTGGTGACCGGGCATGACGCCGATGTCGCCGGACGTGGTACGCGCGACGACCAGGGTGGCCTCGCCGGACCAGACACTGCGGTCCGCGGCGACGAGCTCGACGTGCAGCTCAGCAGCCAAGGTGGGCTCCTCGGGTCACCACCCGGCGTTGCTGCCGGGTGTTGGGTCAAAGTCTAGTAGGCGTACGGAGGGGGACGGGACGCGCCCCGCGAGGTGCGGCCCCGCCCCCCTCACACAGAACACGAGGTTCAGGAGACGCCGAGCTCCTTGGCGTTGGCCTTGAGGTCCTCGATGCCACCGCACATGAAGAACGCCTGCTCCGGGAAGTGGTCGTACTCACCGTCGATGATCGCGTTGAAGGCCGCGATCGACTCGTCCAGCGGGACGTCCGACCCGTCGACGCCGGTGAACTGCTTGGCGACGTGGGTGTTCTGGGACAGGAAGCGCTCCACGCGACGGGCACGGTGGACGGTGAGCTTGTCCTCCTCGCCGAGCTCGTCGATACCGAGGATCGCGATGATGTCCTGGAGGTCCTTGTACTTCTGCAGCACCGACTTCACGCGCATCGCGGCGGTGTAGTGGTCCTGCGCGATGTAGCGCGGGTCCAGGATGCGGGACGTGGAGTCCAGCGGGTCCACGGCCGGGTAGATGCCCTTCTCGGAGATCGGACGGGACAGAACCGTCGTCGCGTCGAGGTGGGCGAACGTGGTGGCCGGGGCCGGGTCGGTCAGGTCGTCCGCGGGGACGTAGATCGCCTGCATCGAGGTGATCGAGTGACCACGGGTCGAGGTGATGCGCTCCTGGAGGAGACCCATCTCGTCGGCCAGGTTCGGCTGGTAACCCACCGCGGAGGGCATGCGGCCGAGCAGCGTGGAGACCTCGGAACCGGCCTGGGTGAAGCGGAAGATGTTGTCGATGAAGAACAGCACGTCCTGCTTCTGCACATCGCGGAAGTACTCCGCCATGGTCAGACCGGCCAGGGCCACGCGCAGACGGGTGCCCGGGGGCTCGTCCATCTGACCGAAGACAAGGGCGGTCTTGTCGATGACGCCCGAGTCCGACATCTCCTCGATGAGGTCGTTGCCCTCACGGGTGCGCTCACCGACACCGGCGAACACGGAGACACCGTCGTGGTTGTTGGCGACGCGGTAGATCATCTCCTGGATGAGCACCGTCTTGCCGACGCCGGCACCACCGAACAGACCGATCTTTCCACCCTTGACGTACGGGGTGAGAAGGTCGATGACCTTGACGCCGGTCTCGAACATCTCGGTCTTCGACTCGAGCTCGTCGAAGTTCGGGGCCTTGCGGTGGATGGACCAGCGGTCGCCCGTGTACTGCTCGTCGACGTTCAGCACCTCACCGAGGGTGTTGAACACCTTGCCCTTGGTGAAGTCACCGACCGGGACGGTGATGCCGTCGCCGGTGTCGGTGACCGGGGCCTGGCGGACCAGACCGTCGGTGGGCTGCATGGAGATCGTGCGGACCAGGCCGTCACCCAGGTGCTGGGCGACCTCCAGGGTCAGCGTCTTCTTCTCGCCGGCGTTGGCCGGGTCGGCCACCTCGACGTGAAGGGCGTTGTAGATGTCCGGCATCGCGTCGACGGGGAACTCCACGTCGACGACCGGACCGATGACCCGGGCGACGCGGCCCGTGGCAACGGCCGTCTCTGAAGTCGTCGTCATTACTTGTCACTCCCCGCGGTCGCGTCGGCAAGGGCGCTCGCGCCACCGACGATCTCGCTGATTTCCTGGGTGATTTCGGCCTGGCGGGCCGCGTTGGCAAGACGGGAGAGCGTGTTGATCAGCTCGCCCGCGTTGTCGGTCGCCGACTTCATCGCGCGGCGCGTGGCGGCGTGCTTGGAGGCAGCCGACTGGAGCAGCGCGTTGTAGATACGGCTCTCGACGTAGCGCGGCAGCAGGGCGTCGAGGACGTCCTCCGCCGACGGCTCGAACTCGAACAGCGGGAGGATCTCGCCCTTGCCGGACGCCTCCTCCGCCACCTCTTCGAGGCGAAGCGGAAGCAGTCGGCCGTCGATGGCCGTCTGCGTCATCATCGAGACGAACTCGGTGTAGACGATGTGGAGTTCGTCCACGCCGCCGTCCGCCGTCTCCTTCTCGATGGCCTCGATGAGCGGACCCGCGACCTTCTTCGCGTCCGCGTAGGTGGGCTCGTCGGTGAAGCCCGTCCACTGCTCCGCGATCTTGCGCTCGCGGAAGTTGTAGTGGGCGACACCGCGGCGGCCGACGATGTACGTGTCGACCTGCTTGCCCTCCGCCTCGAGGCGCGCCGTCAGCTGCTCGGCGGCCTTGATGGCGTTGGAGTTGAAGGCGCCGGCCAGTCCGCGGTCGCTCGTGAGGAGCAGCACCGCGGAACGGGTCGCCGTCTCCGCCTCCGTGGTCAGCGGGTGCTTGGTGTTCGAACCGGTACCGACCGCCGTGACCGCGCGCGTGAGCTCGGTCGCGTACGGCGTGGAGGCCCTCACCTTGCGCTGCGCCTTGACGACGCGCGAGGCGGCGATCATCTCCATCGCCTTGGTGATCTTCTTGGTCGCGGTGACGGATCGGATGCGACGCTTGTAGACCCGGAGCTGGGCTCCCATGAGTCAGGTCCCTTCCTTACGTCACTTGGCGGCAGCGGCCGGAGCGTCCTCGCCGAGCAGCTTGCCGTCAGAGGTCTCGAACTGCTTCTTGAAGTCCGCGATCGCGTCGGCCACGGCGGTCAGCGTGTCGTCCGACATCTTGCCGCCCTCCTTGATGGAGGTCATGAGGCCCTGCTCCTTGCGGTGCAGGTACTCCAGGAGCTCCTTCTCGAAGCGGCGGATGTCGGCGACCGGCACGTCGTCCATCCGGCCGGTGGTACCGGCCCACACGGAGACGACCTGGTCCTCGGTCGGCATCGGCTGGTACTGAGCCTGCTTGAGCAGCTCGACCATGCGCTGACCGCGCTCCAGCTGCGACTTCGACGCGGCGTCCAGGTCGGAACCGAAGGCGGCGAACGCCTCCAGCTCACGGAACTGGGCGAGGTCGACGCGCAGTCGGCCGGAGACCTGCTTCATCGCCTTGTGCTGGGCGGAACCACCGACACGGGAGACGGAGATACCGACGTTCAGCGCGGGGCGCTGACCGGCGTTGAAGAGGTCCGACTCCAGGAAGCACTGGCCGTCGGTGATGGAGATGACGTTGGTCGGGATGAACGCCGACACGTCGTTCGCCTTGGTCTCGACGATCGGCAGACCCGTCATCGAACCGGCGCCCATGTCGTCGGAGAGCTTCGCGCAGCGCTCCAGCAGACGGGAGTGCAGGTAGAAGACGTCACCCGGGTAGGCCTCGCGGCCCGGCGGGCGGCGCAGCAGCAGGGAGACGGCGCGGTAGGCGTCGGCCTGCTTCGAGAGGTCGTCGAAGATGATGAGGACGTGCTTGCCCTCGTACATCCACTGCTGGCCGATGGCCGAACCGGTGTACGGCGCCAGGTACTTGAAGCCGGCCGGGTCGGACGCCGGGGCGGCGACGATGGTCGTGTACTCGAGCGCGCCGGCCTCTTCCAGGGCACCGCGCACCGAGGCGATGGTGGAGCCCTTCTGGCCGATGGCGACGTAGATGCAGCGGACCTGCTTCTTCGGGTCGCCGGTGCGCCAGTTGTCGCGCTGGTTGATGATCGTGTCGACGGCCAGGGCGGTCTTGCCGGTCTGGCGGTCGCCGATGATCAGCTGACGCTGGCCACGGCCGACGGGGGTCATCGCGTCGACGGCCTTGTAGCCGGTCTCCATCGGCTCGTGCACCGACTTGCGCTGCATGACCGTGGGGGCCTGCAGCTCGAGGGCGCGGCGGCCGGTGGTCTCGATCTCGCCGAGGCCGTCGATCGGGTTGCCGAGCGGGTCGACAACGCGGCCGAGGTAGCCCTCGCCGACGGCGACGGACAGAACCTCTCCGGTGCGCTGCACCGGCTGGCCCTCCTCGATGCCGCTGAACTCGCCGAGGACGATGGCGCCGATCTCGCGCTCTTCCAGGTTCAGCGCGAGGCCGAGGGTGCCGTCCTCGAACTTCAGCAGTTCGTTGGCCATGGCCGAGGGCAGGCCCTCGACCTTCGCGATGCCGTCGCCGGCAAGGGTGACCGTACCGACCTCCTCGCGCGAGGCCGCGTCCGGCTTGTACGACTGGACAAAGTTCTCCAGCGCGTCCCGGATCTCCTCCGGCCGGATCGTGAGCTCCGCCATCTGGGTTCCCTGCTCTCCTTGTTGGGCCCGAAGTTTCACTTTGGGGGGATGGGGACTCCCCCCTAAGAGAGGTGAATCCTCTGCACGGCCCAACGAGGGCCGTAATTACGTACTTCTTTTTGAGTTGCTGCTAGCCGGCCAGGCGGCGGCCCGCGTCCTCAAGTCGATCCGCGATGGAGCCGTTGATGACCTCGTCGCCGACCTGCACCCGGATCCCGCCGAGGACCTCGGGGTCCACGTCGAGGTTGAGGTGCATCTGACGGCCGTAGAGCTTCGCCAGAGCGGCGCCGAGGCGCTGCTTCTGTCCGTCGCTCAGCGGGACCGCCGAGGTGACGACGGCGACCACGCGGTTGCGGCGCTCTGCGGCGAGCTTGGACAGGGACTCGAGTCCCGCTTCCAGGCTACGTCCACGCGGAGCGGTCACAAGGCGCGTCACCAGACGCTCGGTGGTCACGTCGGCCCGTCCGCCGAGCAGGCTGCGCAGCAGCTCGCTCTTGGCCGCCTTGGAGGCGGCGCGGTCGGTCAGCGCGGCGCGCAGCTCGGTGTTCGAGGAGACGATCCGGCCGAACCGGAACAGCTCGTCCTCGACGTTGTCGAGGCCACCGCTGCGCTGCGCGGCCGTGAGGTCGGCCGTCGCGGTCAGCTCCTCCAGCGCGTCCACCAGGTCGCGGGGCTGCGACCAGCGGGAACGCACCATGCCGGACACCAGGTCGGCGGCCGTGCCGCTCACCTGGCCGCCGAGCAGGCGCTGCGCCAGTTCGGCCTTGGCCTCGCCGGGCTGCGCCGGGTCGGTCAGGACCCGACGCAGCGACACCTCGCGGTCGAGCAGCGCGGTGACGGCGGCCAGCTCGTCGGCGAGCTGCGCCGCGTCCACGGACGCCGAGTCCGTCAGCGCGTCGAGACGCTCACGGGCTGCTGCGAATGCCTCGCGGCTCGCTCCGTGCGCTGTCATCGAGCTGCCTCGGCCTTCTCCTCAAGCTCGTCGAGGAAGCGGTCGATGACACGGCTCTGCCGGGCGTGGTCCTCGAGGGACTCGCCGACCAGCTTGCCGGCCAGGGCGGTGGCCAGCTGGCCGACGTCCTGACGCAGCGCCTGGGCGGCAGCCTTGCGGTCCGCCTCGATCTGCGCGTGACCGGCGGTGACGATCTCCTCGCGCTGCCGCTGGCCTTCCGCACGCATCTCGGTGATGAGCGTGGCGCCCTGTTCCTGCGCCTCCTGGCGCAGACGGGCCGCCTCGTGCCGGGCCTCGGCGAGCTGCGCCTTGTACTGCTCAAGAACGCTCTGGGCCTCGGTCTGAGCGGCCTCGGCCTTCTCGATACCGCCCTCGATGGCCTCGCGACGCTGCTCCAGAACCTTGTTGATGTTCGGGAGGAGCTTCCAGGCCAGGAAGCCGAAGACGATGACGAAGGCGATCAGGCCGATGACAAGCTCGGGGATCGGCGGGACGAGGGGGTTTTCCTTCTCCTCGGCCGCCAGAATGAGCAGGTGGCTCATTTCAGTGCCTTTCGTCTAGTGGGCTGTTGCTGATCGGTCGATCAGGTGCCGTAGACGAACGGCATGACCAGACCGATGAGGGCGAGCGCCTCACAGAAGGCGAAGCCGAGAATCTGGTTGGCGCGGATCAGACCGGCGGCCTCAGGCTGACGGGCGAGCGCCTGGGTGCCGTTACCGAAGATGATGCCGACGCCGACGCCGGGGCCGATGGCCGCGAGGCCGTAACCGATCGAGCCGAGCGAGCCGGAGACAGCGGCAAGGGTCTGGGACATGCCAGTTCTTCCTTTTCTTTACGGACCGGTGGGGGTTGGCCACCGGACGAGTGCGGGGTCGAGAGGGGCGGCGCTCAGTGGTGCTCGGCCAGCGCGCCCTGGATGAAGGTGCAGGTCAGCAGCACGAACACGTACGCCTGCAGGGCCTGGATGAACAGCTCGAAGGCCGTCATGACCAGCGTCATGATGAACGAGACACCCGCGTACGCGATACCGATGCCGTTGAGCAGGTACCAGCTGGCGATCGTGAACAGCAGCAGCAGCGTGTGGCCCGCGAACATGTTCGCGAAGAGTCGCACGGCGTGCGTGAACGGCCGGACGATCAGGTTCGAGAGGAACTCGATGAACATGGCCAGCGGGAGGACCGGGCCGAGCGACTTGTCGTAGCCGGTGAAGTTCTTGAGCGCACCGACGAAGCCGTGCCGCTTGAAGGTCAGCGAGACCCACAGGACGTAGACGATCAGTGCCAGAACGGCGGGGTACGCGATGATCGCCGTGACCGGGAACTGGGCGACCGGAATGATCGACCAGAGGTTCATCATCCAGATGAAGAAGAACAGCGAGACGATCAGCGGAACGTACTTCTCGCCTTCCTTCTTGCCGATCGTCTCGTAGACGACGCCGCGGCGGATGAAGTCGTAGCCCGCCTCGGCGACCATCTGCAGCTTGCCCGGGACGACCTTCGGCTTGCGGAAGGCGGCCCAGAAGAAGCCGATAACGATGATCGAGCCGAGCAGCGCCAGCAGCATCGTCTTGTTGAAGTACACGTTGCTGTCGCCGTCGCCCCAGAGGGGCTCGAACAGGAACGAGTGCAGGCCGGGAGCCGGGAAGCCACAGCCGTCGAAGATGTGGCAGTCGGTCTCGAAGGCGAGCACCTGCGTCGGGTCAGCACTCACCGCGGGCTCCTTCAGCGTGGCGCATAGGTACGGCAACCTCGTTGTGTCGGCGCGGCGCGCAGCCGCGGTTCGGCACTGGACTGGTGTTACGGATGTGGGGGCGGCTGTGGGGCATCAAGCCTCGCGATTGAGCAGGCGTCAGCTCAGATGCCCGCGCCCGCGATGCCGCAGTTGGCACCGGACGATAGCAGGATCTCTTACGCGCACTTATCCCGGCCCTACCCCTCACGACGAGTGCCCCGACTTTTCGGGCTTGTCGCCCTTCGAGGAGTCGGGTTCGACGTAAAGGATCTTGGCCTTCATATGGGCACGCGCCTGTGCGCCGATCCACACGAGCGTGGTGGCGACCAGGGTGAGCGCGAAGGCCTTGGGGTTGAACAGCGACGTGTTCTTGAACGCGGCGACGAAGACGAACAGCAGCAGGATCTGCGCCGTGTAGAGCAGCAGACCCATCGCCTGGAACAGGTGCGGAAGCGATTTGGCGGTGCGCTGCAGGACGTAGAGCCCGAGCCCCATGAACAGGATCACGACCAGCGTCGCGACGACCGCCCCGATCGCTCCCTTGCCGCCGGCGACCACACCACTGACGACGGCGGCAATCGCGCCGACGGCAGCTGTGGGCACAGCGGCCTGTAGGAGGATCCGGGCGTCATTGGACGGCATGGCGGCAACTCCGCTTGTAAGGGGGGCGTGTCGTCATGGACGAGCGTAGTCCCGGGCTGAGAGAGAACCTCACGCCAAGGGACCGTCGCACTACGGTCCTTCGGCTCTATCCCGGGTTCTCGTGAACCGTATCACAAACTATTTGATGAGGTCTTTACCTGGTTGGTGTGCTCGCTGTCACACATGAGAGTGAACCTGCGCGTCTGTGCAAGAACAGCGTGGACTTGTCTGTTATTGGGGTGCTTTGCACCCCCACGACTTGGTCACGCGTTAGTCAGATTCTTACCTTCGCGTCAGCGCGACGACCCGGCGTTGCGCCCATCCAGGAAGCGCGAACGGGGGCCGATGGCCGTCGCTCCGTTGACTCCCGAGACACCCGCCACGACCGGCGGACGGTGCTCGCGCGCCTCGTCCGGCTCCTCGGCCTCCGCCGTCCCGTGCGTGACCTCCTGCCCCGCCTCCGCGGCGGCCGAGGAGGCCGCCCTGCGGCGCCGGTAGCGCGGCGGCACGAGGCGCTCGGCCCACTGCGGGGCGCGCGGGGTGAAGCGCGGCAGCAGGAGCAGGACGAGGCCGACCGCGCTGAGCGCGGCGATGCCGAGCACGATCCACATGGACGCCGAGTTGACCGAGAAGGCGAGGGCGCCGAAGGCGATCAGCGCGGACCAGAAGTACATGATCAGCACCGCGCGGCTGTGCGAGTGCCCGACCTCGAGGAGCCGGTGGTGCAGGTGCCCGCGGTCGGCGGCGAACGGGGACTGGCCGCGCCAGGTGCGCCGCACGATCGCCAGCACCAGGTCGGCGGCCGGCACCGCGATGATCGTCAGCGGGAGCAGCAGCGGGATGTAGACGGGCACCGTCTGGTGCACGGTGTTGCGCTCCGAACCGGAGAACAGGTTCATCGCGTCGGGGTCGATCTGCCCGGTGATGGAGATGGCGCCCGCCGCCAGCACCAGCCCGATCAGCATCGAGCCGGAGTCGCCCATGAAGATCCGCGCGGGATGCATGTTGTGCGGCAGGAAGCCGAGGCACATGCCCATGAGGATGGCCGCGAAGAGCGTCGCCGGGGCCGCTGCCTCGATGCCGTAGCTGTACCAGATGCGGTACGCGTACAGGAAGAACGCGGCGGAGGCGATGCACACCATGCCCGCGGCGAGGCCGTCGAGGCCGTCCACGAAGTTCACGGCGTTGATCGTGATCACGACGAGGGCCACGGTCAGCAGCGTGCCCTGCCACTGGGTGAGCGCCACCAGGCCGACGCCGGGGATGGGCAGCCACAGGATCGTCAGACCCTGCACGACCATCACGCCCGCGGCGATCATCTGACCGCCCAGCTTGATCAACGCGTCGATCTCGAACTTGTCGTCGAGGACGCCGATGAGCCAGATCAGCGCGGCACCGGACAGCAGTGCCCGCGGTTCGTTGGAGTTCGAGAAGACCGCGTTGAGATTCGTCAGGTGGTCGGCGACCAGCAGTCCCGCGCACAGCCCGAAGAACATCGCGATCCCGCCGAGGCGCGGAGTGGGTTCCCGGTGCACGTCGCGCGCACGGATCTCCGGCATGGCTCCGGCCACGATCGCGAATTTCCGTACCGGTCCTGTCAGCAGGTACGTCACCGCGGCCGTGATGCAGAGCGTCAGCAGGTATTCACGCACGGGCTTCCCCACAGGTCTCGCTGGCCATCTCAGCCCCACACCCTAGCGATGCACGCATATGGTTGGGGACTTCCGGGTAGCGACGATGGTTGCACGAGTGGCTGTGCACGAGTGAGCGAGTACCCCTGCTCAGTCCGGATAGGGCGGAAATCTTCCGGTGAGCTCCCGCACATCTTCACGCGCGGTCTTGGCGTCGACGTCCTCGCGCAGCACCCCGGCGAACAGGTCCGCGATCCACACCATCTCCGCCTCGCCCATGCCCTGTGTGGTCAGGGCGGCGGTGCCCAGCCGCAGACCGCGCGCGTCCCCGTGGGGAAGCGCACACGTGTCGAGGACCATGCCCGCCGCGGCCAGGCGTCCGCGCGCGGTGCGTCCGTCGAGGCCGAGCGGCGCCGGGTCCACGGCCAGCAGGTGGGTGTCGGTACCGCCGGTGGTGATGTGCAGGCCCTGCGCCGCCAGCCGCTCCGCGAGCACTCGCGCGTTGGCGACCACCTGGTGGGCGTAGGCGGTGAAGGCCGGGGTCGCCGCCTCGCCGAACGCGACGGCCTTGGCGGCGATGGTGTGCATCTGGGCGCCGCCCTGCGTGAACGGGAAGACCGCCCGGTCGACCCGCTCGGCCAGCTCCGCCCCGCACAGGATCATGCCGCCGCGGGGACCGCGCAGCACCTTGTGCGTCGTCGCGCACACGACATCGGCGTACGGCACCGGGTTGGGCGCGGCTCCCCCGGCCACGAGCCCGATGGGATGTGCGGCGTCGGCGATGAGATAGGCGCCCACCTCGTCGGCGATCTCACGGAAGACGGCGTAGTCGATGTGGCGCGGGTAGGCGATCGATCCGCACACCAGCGCCTTGGGCCGGTGCGTCCTGGCGAGCGTGCGCACCTGGGCGTAGTCGATGAGCCCGCTGTCGGCCTCGACGCCGTATCCGACGAAGTCGAACCAGCGGCCGGAGAAGTTCGCGGGCGAACCGTGGGTGAGGTGACCGCCGAAGGGCAGTCCCAGGGCGAGCACGGTGTCACCGGGCCGCAGCAGGGCGGCGTACGCGGCGAGGACCGCGGAAGACCCCGAGTGGGACTGCACGTTGGCGTGGGCGGACCCGAAGAGCGCCTTGGCGCGGTCCACGGCGAGACGCTCCGCGACGTCGACGATCTCGCAGCCGCCGTGATGCCGGGCGCCGGGGTAGCCCTCGGCGTACTTGTTGGCGAGCGGCGAGCCGAGCGCGGCCAGCACGGCGGGCGAGGTGAAGTTCTCGGCCGCGATCAGCTGGAGCGTGGTGGACTGCCGGTCGAGCTCCCCGAGGATGATCTCGGCGAGCTCGGGGTCCTGGCGACGCAGGACATCCGCTTCGAGCGTTTGTGTGACCGGCATGGTGGACTCCGGACCTCGGCGGGGGGACGCTACGTCCCAATGTAGAACCGGGGCCGGTGGGGCGCCCGGTATCACCACCATTCGCACCGCGCGCGGTCGTTGCCGTCAGGCCCGGGCCGGCACACCCGTCAGCGCGGTCACCACGGGGTCCAGCGCCTCGTTGATCTCGTCCCCGATCGACCGGAAGAACGGCAGCGGCGCCCCGTACGGGTCGTACACCTCGTCCGCCTCGGCGGTCGGGGCCAGCAGCCATCCGCGCAGCGCGGCGGCGGCCCGCACGAGGGCGCGGGCGCGTGCGACGACGCCGTCGTCCAGCGGCGGAAGCGTCGCCGGGTCTATCGCCCGTACGAGGCGGGTGAACTCCTTCAGGGTGAAGGTGCGCAGGCCCGCGGAGTGGCCCATCGAGATGACCTGGGCCCGGTGGTCACGGGTGGCGGTCAGGACCAGGTCGGCGCGGATGACGTGCTCGTCGAGGAGTTCCCGGCCGACGAAGCCGGAGGCGTCCGCACCGAAGTCGGCGAGGACCGTCTCGGCGTTGGCCTCCATGGGCGCGCCCTCGTGGCCCCAGGTGCCGGCGCTCTCCACGATCAGGCCGCCCCACAGGGGGTCGCCGAGCCGGTCCGCCAGGGCATGCCGGGTCAGCCGCTCGGTGATCGGCGAACGGCACACGTTGCCGGTGCTGACGTGGAGGATGCGGAAGGACCCGCCGGAGAGCCCGCCGGCCTCCGTGATCCCCTCGCCTATGCCACGCATGGGGGTGCCCCCTGGTCGAGCGGAGCCGCGGGCCGGGAGGTTTCAGGGGCTGTCAATTCGCCACCTCGAGGTCGGGTACGACCTTCCTCAGCTCGTCCGCCGACAGTGCGCCCGCACGCAGCAGCACGGGCACCTTGCCGGTCACGTCGACGATCGAGGAGGGCACGTTGCCCGGGGTGGGGCCGCCGTCCAGGTAGACCGAGATGGAGTCGCCGAGCATCTCCTGCGCGGCGTCGCAGTCCTCCGGCGCCGGGTGGCCGGTGAGGTTCGCGGACGACACGGCCATCGGGCCGACCTCGGTGAGCAGTTCGATGGCGACCGGGTGCAGCGGCATGCGCACGGCGACGGTGCCACGGGTGTCCCCGAGGTCCCACTGGAGGGACGGCTGGTGCTTGGTGACGAGCGTCAGGGCGCCCGGCCAGAAGGCGTCGACGAGCTCCCAGGCCATCTCGGAGAAGTCCGTGACGAGGCCGTGCAGGGTGTTCGGGGAGCCGATGAGGACGGGCGTGGGCATGTTGCGGCCCCGGCCCTTGGCCTCCAGGAGGTCGGCGACGGCCTCGGAGGAGAACGCGTCGGCGCCCACGCCGTACACGGTGTCGGTCGGGAGGACCACCAGCTCGCCACGGCGGACGGCGGACGCTGCCTCACGCAGACCGGTGGTGCGGTCGGTCGCGTCGTTGGTGTCGTATCGCCGTGCCATTTAGCGGGCCTCCTCGTACACGTACTGCTGGCTGGGGAACGTGATGCGCGTGCTCACGGCATCGCCTTGCGGGCGGTCGCGAACCGCGGCCGGTTGTTGAGGTCCGGGTGGTCGGCCGCGTCGGCCCAGCCCCGCTCCTCGGTGAAGATCCACGGCACCTGTCCGCCCTGGGTGTCGGCGTGCTCGATGACGACGACGCCGCCGGGGCGCAGCAGCCGGTGCGCGGTGCGCTCGATGCCGCGGATGAGGTCGAGTCCGTCCTCGCCGGAGAACAGGGCGAGTTCGGGATCGTAGTCCCGGGCCTCGGGGGCGACGTACTCCCACTCCGTCAGCGGGATGTACGGCGGGTTGGAGACCACCAGGTCCACCTGGCCGTCGAGGTCCGGGAAGGCCTCCAGGGCGTCTCCCTGGCGCAGGTCGACCCTGGACCCCTCGACGTTCTTGCGCGTCCACCGCAGGGCGTCCTCGGACAGCTCTACGGCGTGCACGCGGGAGCGCGGCACCTCCTGCGCCAGGGCGAGCGCGATGGCGCCCGAACCGGTGCACAGGTCCACGATCAGGGGTTCGACGACGTCCATCGCGCGGACGGCGTCTATGGCCCAGCCGACCACCGACTCGGTCTCCGGCCGGGGCACGAACACTCCGGGCCCGACCTGGAGTTCCAGGTAGCGGAAGTAGGCCCGCCCGGTGATGTGCTGGAGCGGTTCGCGGGCCTCGCGGCGCGCGGTCACCTCCCAGTAACGGGCGTCGAAGTCCGCGTCCTTGACGGTGTGCAGCTCGCCCCGCTTGACGCCGTGCACGAAGGCGGCGAGCTCCTCCGCGTCGTTGCGCGGCGAGGGCACGCCGGCGTCGGCCAGCCGCTGGGTGGCCTGGGCCACTTCCGCGAGCAGCAGGTTCACGCTGGTCCTCCGGGGCTGAGCTGTTGTCGTGTGCTGGTTGTCGCCGCCGCTGTTACGCGGCGGCGAGCTTGGCCGCCGAGTCCGCGTCGACGCAGGCCTGGATCACCGCGTCGAGCTCCCCGTCGAGCACCTGGTCCAAGTTGTACGCCTTGAAGCCGACCCGGTGGTCCGAGATGCGATTCTCCGGGAAGTTGTACGTACGGATCTTCTCGGAGCGGTCGACAGTACGAACCTGGCTGCGGCGGGCGTCCGCGGCCTCCCGCTCCGCTTCCTCCTGCGCCGCCGCGAGGAGCCTGGAGCGCAGGATACGCATCGCCTGCTCCTTGTTCTGCAGCTGGCTCTTCTCGTTCTGGCAGGAAGCGACGACTCCGGTGGGAATGTGCGTGATGCGCACGGCCGAGTCGGTCGTGTTGACGGACTGACCGCCGGGACCCGACGAGCGGTACACGTCGATGCGCAGATCGTTCGCGTGGATCTCGACGTCGACCTCCTCGGCCTCCGGCGTGACCAGCACGCCCGCGGCGGAGGTGTGGATGCGGCCCTGCGACTCGGTCGACGGCACCCGCTGCACGCGGTGCACCCCGCCCTCGTACTTCAGACGGGCCCACACGCCCTGACCGGGTTCGGTGGCACCCTGGCCGCCCTTGGTCTTCACGGCGACCTGGACGTCCTTGTAGCCGCCGAGCTCCGACTCGGTGGAGTCGATGATCTCGGTCTTCCAGCCGACGCGCTCCGCGTACCGCAGGTACATGCGCAGCAGGTCGCCGGCGAACAGGGCGGACTCGTCGCCGCCCGCGCCCGCCTTGATCTCCAGGATCACGTCCTTGTCGTCGCTGGGGTCGCGCGGAACCAGCAGCAGGCGCAGCTTCTCGGTGAGCTCCTCGCGCTGCTTCTCCAGGTCCTTGACCTCGGCGGCGAAGTCGGGGTCGTCGGCGGCGAGCTCCTTCGCCGTCTCGATGTCGTCCCCGGTCTGCTTCCAGGAGCGGTACGTCGCGACGATCGGGGTCAGCTCGGCGTAGCGCTTGTTGAGCTTGCGCGCGTTGGCCTGGTCGGCGTGGACCGACGGGTCAGCGAGCTTCTTCTCCAGGTCGGCGTGCTCGCCGATGAGTTCCTCGACCGCCTCGAACATCTCCGGCTCCAATGGACTGTCCCCAGCTCCATCATGGGCTCGGGACGTAGGTACGGCATGGGGGTCCCCCCTGCTCGGGCAGGTGCGCGAGTTCGGGGGAGGGGGCTGCACCGCAAAGCGCCGGTCCCGGCGCCCCCGTGCAGGGGACACCGGAGACCGGCGCTGTGGGCTCGCTACTTCTTGGCAGCGGCAGCCTTGCCGAAGCGGGCCTCGAAGCGGGCCACGCGGCCACCGGTGTCGAGGATCTTCTGCTTGCCCGTGTAGAACGGGTGGCACTCGGAGCAGACCTCGGCACGGATGGTGCCGGATTCGATCGTGCTACGCGTGGTGAACGACGCGCCACAGGTGCAGCTGACCTGCGTCTCGACGTACTCGGGGTGGATGTCGCGCTTCAAGGTGTCTCCTAGATTCGGGAGGGCGCCGGGTCGCCGCCGCGGGATGCGGGAGCGTGAACCGGAGCCGACGTACCAGTCTGCCAGGACTGGGCGCATCCCCCAAAACCGGGGTGGCGGAGGATCTATTCCCGGGCCGCCCGGGGGCCGCTCCCGGGTCGTCTCCCGGCCGCTCGCGAGCCCTCCCCGCGCCCGTCCCCGGACCGCACCCAGGCCTTCCCTGGACCGCCCCCGGACCTCTCCCCGGACTCTCCCCGGCCTCTTCGGGGCGCTTCCACGAGCCCCGGCGTACGCCTCGGGAGCCGGCCCGGCGTCTCAGGAGGTGACGACGCCCTTGGCGGAGCCGGTGGCGGTGCCCTTGGTGGCCGCCGCGGGGATCGCCCGGTCGTTCTTCAGGGCGTCCCACACCAGCTTCGACTTGGCCTTGTCGACGAGGACGCGGTTGGCGTCCGCGGCGTCGTACTGGACCGGCATCGTCACCATGGTCATGCGGGACGAGTTGATGCCCTTGAGGCCGTCGGCGAAGGACGCGAGCTCGGCGACCGAACCGATCTCGGAGTCGGTGGTGACGGTCCTGGTCGCGGTGTCGGCGAGGTCGTACAGCTTCTTCGGGCTGGTCAGCACGCCGACGTCCTTGACCTGCTGCACCAGGGCCTTGATGAAGGCCTGCTGGAGCTGGATGCGGCCGAGGTCGGAGCCGTCACCCACGCCGTGCCGGGTGCGGACCAGGCCGAGTGCCTGCTCGCCGTCGAGCGTGTGCCGGCCGGCCTTCAGATGCAGGTGGCTGTCCGGGTCGGAGATGTCCTTGGTGGTGGTGATGTCCACCCCGCCCAGGTCGTCGATGAGCTTCTGGAAGCCGCTGAAGTCGACCTCGAGGTAGTGGTCCATGCGGATGCCGGTCATGGACTCGACGGTCTTGACCGCGCAGGCGGCGCCGCCGGTCGAGTAGGCGGAATTGAACATCACGCCGGAGGCCGCGTCGTGGGTGACGCCCTCGGGGTCGGTGCAGGAGGGCCGCTCGACGAGGGTGTCGCGGGGTATGGAGACGACGCTCGCCTTCTTGTGGCCCTTGTACACGTGCACGATCATCGCCGTGTCGGAGCGGGCGCTGCCGTCGTCGGCGCCGCCGCCGAGCTTCTTGTTGCTGCCGGAGCGTGTGTCGGAGCCCAGGACGAGGATGTTCTCCGAGCCGTTGTCGACCTTCGTCGGCCGGTCCGTGCCGAGGGCGCCGTTGATGTCGACGTTCTTGAGGTTGCCGTTGAGCTTGAAGTACAGGATTCCCGCGCCGGTACCCCCCAGCACGACCACACCCGCGGCCGTCCACGCCGTGATCAGGAGGGCCTTGCGCCGCGTGCTGCGTGCCTTGCGGCGTCGGCCCTTCCCGCGCTGACGCGGGGCGCTGGTGCCGGGCTCCCCCGGTATGCCGGGTTCCGGCGTGCTCTCGGCAGGCATGTGCTCCTCAGTCCTGTGTCTGCGGTCGGTTACCCCCTGCTTTCAGGGCCAAGCCCATCAGGTCGTGACTACGGGTACCGCTCCATGGTCACTCCGTACGGTCAGACGGGGAAACCCGGGAAAGGGTTGCACAACGCAATGTGCCCATCGCGTGGCGCGATGGGCACATTGCGTCACCGGCGAAAGCGGGCGAACCCGCGCTCACCTGCGATTTCAGCCGAAGATGTCGTACTGCTTGAAATCGGTGCCGACCGAGATTCTTGTGGCGAAGATCTCCGTGGTCGCCTTGCCGGTGCCCGGGTACAGGTAGAGCGTGCCGCCGGGCGTGCGGGCCAGGAAGTCGGCCTTGCCGTCGCCGGTCACGTCACCGGGGGCGTCGAAGGCGTTGTAGCCGCTCCAGGTGCGCACCTTGATGCGGCTGGAGAAGGCCTCGCTGCCGGTCTTGCCCGTGCCCTTGTAGAGGTAGACGTACGAGCCGGTCTTGCTGCGCGCGATCAGGTCGGCCTTGCCGTCGCCGGTGAAGTCGCCGTGCCCGCGGATGGAGTTGTACTGGTTCCAGCCGGTGCGGACCTGGATACGCGCCGAGAAGGTGCCGTTGCCCTTGCCCGGGTACTCCCACATCGCTCCGGCGGAGTCGACGGAGAGCATGTCGGGCAGGCCGTCGCCGGTGATGTCGCCGGGGGCGATGATCCGGGTGCGGGTGCCCCAGCTGCTGAAGATCTGGTCGGTGGACCAGCTCTCGCTCGCCGGGACGTAGTGCGACCAGTAGACGTTGCCGCTGCTGCTGTCGCGGACGACGAGGTCCTGGTAGCCGTCACGGTTCAGGTCGGTCTGGAGCACGACGTTGACGCCGTTCCAGTTCCCCCACGACTGACGGGCGGCGAACGAGGTGCCCTTGGAGTCCTTCTCGTACCCGGTCTTCGTGGAGGAGTTGCGCACCCAGAGGTCGGCCTTGTGGTCGCCGCTGAGGTTGGTGTCCTCCACCCGCGGCCAGGCCGCGCCCACGTACGTGCTCACCTTGGAGAAGACGCTGTACGCGCCCTTCTCGACGCAGTCCTTCACACCCCAGGAGACGACGCCGACGATACGGCCGCCGACGATCAGCGGGCCGCCGGAGTCGCCGTTGCACGCCGTGGTGGTCCCGGTGTCGCTGCCGGTCGCCGCGTCGCCCGCGCAGACCATGTGGCCCTTGACGAAGTCGCTGCCGTAGTAGCCGGCGCAGGTGGTGTCGGACTTGATGGGCAGCGTGGCCGTCTTCAGCGTCTCGGAGATGTCCTCGCTGGTGGAGCTGGTGCGGCCCCAGCCGTACAGCGTGGCCTTGGTGCCGGACGCGTACGAGGTGGTGTCACCGGACGTCGTCATGCGGATCGGCTTGGCCTTGACGGGGCTCGCCAGCGTGATGACCGCGATGTCGTTGTCGATGGTCGTCGAGCTGTACGAGGGGTGGTTCCACTGCCGCCAGACGCCCGAGACGGTGCCGCCGTGCAGGTCGGTGTTGCCGGAGGAGTCGGTGGTCGGCAGCTGCGCGGTGCCCGTCACGACGGCGCCGTTGGCGTGCCAGTCGTAGCCCTTGACGCAGTGCGCGGCGGTGAGGATCTTCGTCGGCGACACGACGGAGCCGCCGCAGAAGAAGCCGAGGTCGTCGCTCTCGCTCGTGGTGCCCTTGTCGTCGTAGTACCAGAGCTGCGCCATCCACGGGGCGGTGGTGATGGTGGTCTGGCTGCCGCCGATGATCTTCGGGTCGACGCTCGCGCTGTCGGTGCTCGCGCTCAGCGACGACTTCTTGGTCGTCTCGCCCGCGGTGTCGTCGCCCGCCACGGCTCCCGCGACCCGCTTCGTCAGCTCGCTCAGGGAGGGCGAGGACGTGCTGGGCTTGACGGTCGGCGTGGGCAGCGACGTGGCGGCGTTCGCGGACGACATCAGGAGCGCGCCGGCGACCGCTGCCGCCAGGCCTGCCGCCGCGACGGGCACGACGATGCGCATCCGACGTCTGTGACGACCCCGGCCGGATATGGATGTATCCACTCAAGTCCCCCCTGAGACAGGTGAATTCAATGCTGGAATTCAGTGAATGCTGAAAGAAGCGAGATCGTACACCTGCCCCGGGCAGCGCAAAGGGCCGCCCCCGTCACCTGCGTGACGGGGGCGGCCCTTGTCCTGCTTGTCCTACGGACTAGTCGTTGCCGTTGCCCGGCATCGGCGTCGTCTTCTGGATCTGGAGCAGGAACTCGGCGTTCGACTTCGTCTGCTTCATCTTGTCGAGCAGCAGCTCGATCGCCTGCTGCTGGTCGAGCGCGTGCAGCACGCGGCGCAGCTTCCAGGTGATGGCGAGCTCGTCGCTGCCGAGCAGGATCTCTTCCTTACGGGTGCCGGACGCGTCGACGTCCACCGCCGGGAAGATGCGCTTGTCGGCGAGCTTCCGGTCGAGCTTGAGCTCGGCGTTGCCGGTGCCCTTGAACTCCTCGAAGATCACCTCGTCCATGCGGGAGCCGGTGTCGACGAGCGCGGTCGCCAGGATGGTCAGCGAGCCGCCGTCCTCGATGTTGCGCGCGGCACCGAAGAAGCGCTTCGGCGGGTAGAGGGCCGTCGAGTCGACACCACCGGACAGGATGCGGCCGGAGGCCGGGGCGGCGAGGTTGTACGCACGGCCCAGACGCGTGATCGAGTCGAGCAGCACGACGACGTCGTGGCCCAGCTCCACCAGGCGCTTGGCGCGCTCGATGGCGAGCTCGGCGACCGTGGTGTGGTCCTCGGCCGGGCGGTCGAAGGTCGAGGAGATGACCTCGCCCTTGACCGACCGCTGCATGTCGGTGACCTCTTCCGGACGCTCGTCGACAAGGACGACCATCAGGTGGCACTCGGGGTTGTTGTGGGTGATCGCGTTGGCGATCGCCTGCATGATCATGGTCTTGCCGGTCTTCGGCGGGGCCACGATCAGACCGCGCTGGCCCTTACCGATCGGCGCGACGAGGTCGATGATGCGGGTGGTCAGCACGCCCGGGTCGGTCTCCAGGCGGAGCCGGTCCTGCGGGTACAGCGGCGTCAGCTTGGTGAACTCCGGGCGGCCGCGGCCGTGTTCGGGCGCCATGCCGTTGACGGAGTCGAGGCGGACCAGCGCGTTGAACTTCTCGCGGCGCTCACCCTCCTTGGGCTGACGGACCGCACCGGTGACGTGGTCACCCTTGCGCAGGCCGTTCTTGCGGACCTGGGCGAGGGAGACGTACACGTCGTTGGGACCCGGCAGGTAGCCCGACGTACGGATGAAGGCGTAGTTGTCGAGGATGTCGAGGATGCCCGCGACGGGGATCAGGACATCGTCCTCGGCGAGCTGCGGCTCGGCGATCTCGTCACGGCCACGACGGCCACGACGGTCCCGGTAGCGCCCGCGCCGGCCGCGGCGGCCGCCCTCGAAGTCGTCGTCCTCGTCGACCCGCGGTCCGTTGTCACGCTGCTGCTGACGGTCCTGGCGGCCACCGCCACCGCCCTGCTGCTGACGGTCCGGACGCTGCTGGCCGCCGCCCTGCTGCTCGTCGCCCTTGCCGCGGCGGTCACGGCCGCCCCGGTCGCGGTCACGACGGTCGCGACGGCCCTGACGGCCGTCGGTGCCCTCGGCGGTGTCGGTCCTGGCCTCGCCCTGCGTCTCGGCCTTCGCCTCGGCCTTCGGCTCGCCCTTCGCCTCGGCGGCGACCGTCTCGGGGCTGCCGGCCTCGGCGGTGGCACGGCGACGACGGCGCTCCACGGGGGCGTCCTCGCTGGCCGGCTGGCCGGGAATCTCGATCTGCTGCTGAGCCACGGCCTTCTCGGCGGCGGGCTTCTCGGCCTTCTTCTCGGCCGGAGCGGCGGCGTCCTCGCCCGTACGAGCCTTCGAGGTGCTCCGGCGCTTCGGCTTGGTCTCGGTGGCGGCCTCGGCCTTGGCTGCCGGAGCACCCCCGGCCTGCGCCTCCTTGATGACCTCGATCAGCTGGCTCTTGCGCATGCGCGCGGTGCCCCTGATGCCGAGGCCGGATGCGACCTGCTGCAGCTCGGCCAGCACCATGCCCTCGAGGCCGGTACCGCGGCGCCGCCGGGAGCCGGCACCGGTGGCAGGCGCGGAGGCGTCCGTGGCGGGCGCGGCAGCGGTCTCCTCGACACGTGCGCCCATCAGATCGGTGGTGTCGCTCACGAAGGGTCCTTCCCTGGAGCGGACGTCGGCCTGTCTGGCTCGGCGACCGGTTGTGCTGTCCGACGTTGGTCCTTGCTGTGTGGACCGTGCCGGGGCGGTGGTCCGCCAAAGCGGCGGAAGACATATCTGGTGATGACGATTCCGGGCCCGTGGCACTGAATTGCGGTGTCATCGGCTCGGTCACGCCGGTTCCGGAGCGTGCTCAGCACTGCTCAGCGCATAGCACCCAATGCATGGCACAAAGCAGTTTGGGAGGCTCCCGGAAGAATGGTTGTCCCGGACGGGGACACGAAGCACCTCGCCATGGTGGGGTCGGGTGCAGACTTGAGGTTAACACTACCGGATCCAACAAACATTCCCCCTCTCCAAATCCGGCAACCGTGCGCCGTCAATTGACCCCGACAGGCGCGAGCGGCAACACGCTCGCCCCTTGGGCGTCGAGGTCCAGCCGGTTGGCGGCCCAGCCCTGACCTGCGAGATCGGCGACCTTGTCGGCCGACGCCCGGTCCGCCAGAGCGAGGACTGTGGGGCCCGCGCCGGAAATCACCGCGGGAATTCCGTCCGCGCGCAGACGCTCCACCAGTGCCGCGCTCTCCGGCATCGCCGGGGCCCGGTACTCCTGGTGCAGTCGGTCCTCGGTCGCGGGCAGCAGCAGCTCGGGGCGCCGGGTGAGGGCCTCGACGAGCAGCGCGGCACGGCCCGCGTTGGCGGCGGCGTCGACGTGCGGCACGGTGCGCGGCAGCAGTCCGCGCGCGGTCTCGGTGAGGACCGGCTTTCCCGGTACGAAAACCACCGGAACGATGGAATCGGCGGGATCCATCCTGATGGCACGGGCCGCGCCGGCCTCCATCCAGGAGAGCGTGAAGCCGCCGAGCAGACAGGCCGCGACGTTGTCGGGGTGTCCCTCGATCTCGGTGGCGAGCTCCAGGAGCGCGGTGTCGTCGAGCTTGGTGTCCCCTCCTATGGTGACCGCGCGCGCGGCGACGATGCCGGCGCAGATGGCGGCGGAGGAGGAGCCGAGGCCCCGTCCGTGCGGGATGCGGTTGGCGCAGACGATCTCCAGTCCGCGCGGCTGTCCGCCCAGCAGGTCGAAGGCGGTGCGCAGGGAGCGTACGAGGAGGTGGCTCTCGTCGCGCGGCAGGGTGTCACTGCCCTCACCTGCGATGTCGATGTGCAGCCCGGAGTCGGCCACCCGGACGACCACGTCGTCGTAGAGCCCCAGTGACAGGCCGAGGGCGTCGAAACCCGGGCCGAGGTTGGCACTGGTGGCGGGGACGCGCACCCGGACGGCGGCGGCGCGGAACGCTGGACCGGCCATCGCTCGATGACTCTCCTTGAGCTGCGTGATGTGCGAGATTCTCGATGAACTGCGATACGTACCGAAGACCCGGAGGCCGCAATGACGGCGCGGCACCGCGGCATATGCGGCGGGCGGGTTCGGTACAGCCTATCGAAGGAAGGTTCTGTGGCGACATAGGGCGCACAGGAGGCGCACGATGCGTGTCGTAAGCCCCCTGTGCACCCCCTGTCGGGTTGCCACGAGGGTGACCCCTTCGTCGGGCGGTTTCCGTCGGCTTCTGGCGATTTTCCACCCGTGCCCGAGGGGATCCGCCCGTTTCCCGGGCCTCCCGGCGCCGTTTCGGCGACGACGTGGCGGCTTTACGCCAGGCGGCTTTCCGCCAAGTCGGTCCGCGAGCGCCTTTCGGCCGGTGCACGCACCCGCTTCCGCCCGGTGCGTGCCCCTGCTTCCGGCGGGTGCGCACACCCGCATCGGGCCTGCGCCCGCACCCGACGGCCGGTACGGGCCGGACCACGGCCGGCGGGGGCGGACCAGCAAGGACCGGCCCCCGCGGGCGGGGTCACGCCAGGCCGAGCCGCTCCGCCGCCGTCGCCGCGTCCACGGGGACGGTGACCGGCTGCGGGGCGCCCGCGACGGCCCAGTCGGGGTCCTTGAGGCCGTTGCCGGTGACCGTGCAGACGATCGTCTGGCCGGGGTCGACCATGCCCTGCTCTGCGGCCTTCAGCAGACCGGCGACGGACGCGGCGGACGCGGGCTCCACGAAGACGCCCTCCTGCGCGGCCAACAGCCGGTAGGCGCGCAGGATCTCACGGTCCGTCACCTCGTCGATGAGACCGCCCGACTCGTCCCGGGCCGCCAGCGCGAACTTCCACGAGGCGGGGTTGCCGATGCGGATCGCGGTGGCGATGGTCGACGGGTCCTTGACCACCTCGCCGCGCACGATGGGCGCGGAACCGGAGGCCTGGAAACCCCACATGCGCGGGGTCCGCTGCGCGACGCCGTCGGCGGCGTACTCCGTGTACCCCTTCCAGTACGCGGTGATGTTGCCCGCGTTGCCCACCGGGAGCACATGGATGTCGGGCGCGTCGCCGAGCATGTCCACGATCTCGAAAGCGGCGGTCTTCTGGCCCTCGATACGCACCGGGTTGACCGAATTGACCAGCGCCACCGGGTAGTTGTCGGACAGCGACCGGGCGAGCGTGAGGCAGTCGTCGAAGTTGCCGTCGACCTGGAGGATCTTCGCGCCGTGCACGAGGGCCTGGCCCATCTTGCCGAGCGCGATCTTGCCCTGCGGCACCAGGACGGCGGAGACCATCCCGGCGCGTACCGCGTAGGCCGCGGCGGAGGCGGACGTGTTGCCCGTGGAGGCGCAGATGACGGCCTTCGCGCCCTCCTCCTTCGCCTTCGTGATGGCCATGGTCATACCGCGGTCCTTGAAGGACCCGGTCGGGTTGGCGCCCTCCACCTTGAGGTGGACCTCGCAGCCCGTGCGCTCGGAGAGCACCTGCGCGGGCACGAGCGGCGTACCGCCCTCACGGAGCGTCACGACCGGCGTGCTGTCGGATACCGGCAGCCGGTCCCGGTACTCCTCGATGATTCCGCGCCACTGGTGGGTCATTGCTGGTTACTCTCCTTCAACCCGCATGATGCTGGCGACACCCCGCACGGTGTCGAGGCTGCGCAGCGCCTCGACGGTCCCGGTGAGGGACGCGTCGGACGCACGGTGGGTGACGACGACGAGGGAGGCCTCGCCGTCCTTGCCCTGCTGGCGAACCGTATCGATCGACACACCGTGCTCGGCGAAGACGGTGGCGACCTGGGCGAGAACACCCGGCTTGTCGGCCACATCGAGGCTGATGTGGTAGCGGGTGACGACGTCGCCCATGGGCGAGACCGGCAGCGCGGCGTATGCGGACTCACCCGGTCCGGTCGCGCCGTTGAGCTTGTTGCGGCACACGGCGACCAGGTCGCCGAGGACCGCGGAGGCCGTGGGGGCGCCGCCCGCACCCGGCCCGTAGAACATGAGCTGCCCGGCCGCGTCGGACTCGACGAACACGGCGTTGTACGCGCCGCGCACGGAGGCGAGGGGGTGACTCAGCGGAATCATCGCGGGGTGCACGCGCGCGGTGACCGACCCGCCGTCGGCGGCCCGCTCGCAGATGGCGAGCAGCTTGATGGTGCAGCCCATCTCCTTCGCCGAGGCGAAGTCCGCGGCGGTGACCTCGGTCATGCCCTCGCGGTAGACGTCGTCGAGGCGCACGCGCGTGTGGAAGGCGATCCCGGCGAGGATGGCGGCCTTGGCGGCCGCGTCGAACCCCTCGACGTCGGCGGTCGGGTCGGCCTCGGCGTACCCGAGCGCGGTGGCCTCGTCGAGGGCCTCCTGGTAGCCGGCGCCGGTGGAGTCCATCTTGTCGAGGATGAAGTTCGTCGTGCCGTTGACGATGCCCATCACGCGGTTGATCTTGTCGCCGGCGAGGGACTCGCGCAGCGGGCGGATCAGCGGGATGGCACCGGCGACGGCGGCCTCGTAGTAGAGGTCCCTGCCGTGCTCGTCGGCCGCGGCGTGCAGAGCCGCGCCGTCCTGGGCGAGGAGCGCCTTGTTCGCGGAGACGACGGAGGCACCGTGCTCGAAGGCGGTGGTGATGAGCGTACGGGCGGGCTCGATGCCGCCGATGACCTCGACGACGACGTCGAGGTCCCCGCGTTTGACGAGCGCGGTGGCGTCCGTGGTGACCAGCTCGGGCGCGATGCCCTCCCGGACCTTCGAGGGGCGCCGGACGGCGACACCCGCGAGCTCGACCGGGGCTCCGATCCTGGCGGCGAGATCGTCGGCGTGCGTCGTCATGATGCGCGCCACCTCTGAGCCGACAACCCCACAGCCCAGCAGCGCCACCTTCAGCGGACGCGTACGCATCATCCGACCTCGTTTCCTCATACCGTTCTCGGTTCGACCAGTCTCACTCACCGGACTGGAGTTTCTATCCATCGTCCGGATCGTGAGACGTCTATTTCATTTTTCCGGCGGCGGACCGCAGGAGATCTTCCGCCGCAGGTCAAGCTTCTCAGCCGGCGTCCCCCGATGTCGGCCGAGTTCCCGGACAGGCCACCGCTCGGCCGACATCACCGACACCGGTTCGAACGCCGCTCAGCCCACGTCGAGGCGCAGCAGGTCCTCCTCCGTCTCGCGCCGCACGATCACCCGGGCCGCCCCGTCCTGCACGGCGACGACCGGCGGGCGCAGCGCGTGGTTGTAGTTGCTGGCCATGGAACGGCAGTACGCCCCGGTCGCCGGCACCGCGATGAGATCGCCCGGAGCCAGGTCGGAGGGCAGGAAGGCGTCCTTCACGACGATGTCGCCGCTCTCGCAGTGCTTGCCGACGACACGGGCGAGCATCGGGTCGGCGTCCGAGGTGCGCGACACCAGCGCGACGCTGTACTCGGCGTCGTACAGCGCCGTACGGATGTTGTCGGACATGCCCCCGTCCACCGAGACGTACGTACGCAGCCCGTCGAGGGGCTTGATCGTGCCGACCTCGTAGAGCGTGAAGGCGGTCGGGCCCACGATCGCCCGGCCCGGCTCCACCGAGATCCGAGGCGTCTGAAGCCTCGCGGCCTCGCACTCCCGCGTCACGATCTCGCTCAGCGCCTTGGCGATCTCGTGCGGCTCGCGCGGGTCGTCCTCACTGGTGTACGCGATACCGAGACCGCCGCCGAGGTCGATCTCGGGCAGCTCGATGCCGTGCTCGTCACGGACGGCGGCGAGCAGCCCCACCACGCGCCGGGCCGCGACCTCGAAGCCCGCCATGTCGAAGATCTGCGAACCGATGTGGCTGTGGATCCCGACGAGTTCCAGGCCGTCCAGATTCAGGGCCCGGCGCACCGCCTCCGCGGCCTGCCCGTCGGCGAGCGCGATGCCGAACTTCTGGTCCTCGTGCGCCGTGGCGATGAACTCGTGGGTGTGCGCCTCGACGCCCACGGTGACACGGATCTGCACCCGCTGCCGCTTGCCGAGCGACTGCGCCATGTGCGAGACCCGCACGATCTCCTGGAAGGAGTCGAGGACGATGCGCCCGACCCCGGCCTCGATCGCCGCGCGGATCTCGGTCTCCGACTTGTTGTTGCCGTGGAAGGCGATGCGGTCGGCGGGCATGCCGGCCGAGAGCGCGGTGGCCAGCTCGCCGCCCGAGCACACGTCGAGGTTGAGGCCCTCCTCGTGCAGCCAGCGCACGACGGCACGCGACAGGAAGGCCTTCCCCGCGTAGAAGACGTCGGCGTCGTGCCCGAACGCGGTACGCCAGGCACGGGCGCGCTCCCGGAAGTCGGCCTCGTCCAGGAAGTAGGCGGGCGTGCCGAACTCCTCGGCGAGCCGGGTGACTTCGATACCGCCGACACTGACGACCCCGTCGGCCGTACGGGTCACGGTGTGGGACCAGACCTTCGGGTCGAGGGCGTTGAGGTCGGCGGGCGGCGCGGTGTAGTGGCCCTCGGGAAGCACATCGGCGTGACGGGGCCCGGCGGGGTGTGCGGAACGGCTCATCTCAGGTGTCGGCTTTCTGCGGTGTCTGAGGCAGTCAGAGGTGGTCGGGTGCGCTGATGCCGAGCAGGGACAGGCCGCCGGCCAGCACCGTCCCGGCGGCGTCGGCGAGCGCCAGCCGGGCGCGGTGGGCGGCCATGGGTTTCTCGTCGCCGAGCGGCAGCACGGTGTGCTGGACGGCGAGCAGGGCATCGGCGGTGACGACGAGGTGCCGGGCGAGCCGGTCGGGGGTGCGGTCGGTCGCGGCGACGCGCAGGGCGTGCGGGTACTCGGCGAGGGCGCCGAGCAGGTCCCCGGCCCGGTCCAGGTCGTGTACGTCGCCGGGGGCGCCGGTGTAGCCGAGCGCCGCGGCGTTGCGAAGCAGGGCCCGGGTGCGGGCGTGGGCGTAACGGACCCGGAAGAGAGGGTTGCTCTCGCGCTGGACGAGGTGGTCCGCGCTGATCCGGGGCCGGTCGTGCGGTGCCGGGTGCAGCAGGGCCCAGCGGGCGGCGTCCGCACCGAGCGGAGCGGGGTCCTCCGGGGCGGGCACGGGGCGCAGGTTCACCGGGGCGGCGTGGTGGTGCACCTCGGCGTGCCGCACCTCGGCGCGACCGGTCGGGGTGCCGACGGCGTGACCGTTCTGGGTGGCGATGACACGGCCGCCCTGGGGGGCGACGCCACGACCATCCTGGGCGGCGATGACACGACCGCCCTGGGGGGCGACGCCACGACCGTCCGGGGTGCCGGCGATCCGTGCCCGGTCCTCCGGTGCGGGCACCGGTCGCAGGTTCACCCGCTCGACGTGGCGTACCTCGGCGCGACCGCCCTGGGTGGCGACGATCCGCACCAGCGCGTCGGCGACGACCTCGGCACGGGTGTCGAACGGCACGCGCAGCTCGACGACCTGTCCGGCGAGGGCGTCACCGTGTCCGTACTCGGCGCCCCGTGCCAGCACGTCCGCCACCAGGGCGGCGGAGGCCTCGCGGCCGAGGCTGATGTTCAGGAAACCGGGCCCGGTGATCTCGACGCCCGCGACGCCGGGCGCGCCGCCGATGTGCGGCCGCAGGATCTCGGCGACCTGCCGCGCGGGCCGCCCGGCGGGCCGCGCGAGCTGCAACGCGACGTTGGTCGCGTAGTCCCCGCACCCCCCGGGCCCCGGCACCGTCACCACGACCCGTGCGGGCACGGCCACATTCAGCTCCCCCGAATCGACAGCACGCCGCACCGCGCACAGCACGGTCCGGGACAGCTCGACGGGGGTCACGGGACAAGCGTATGGGAGGAGGGGGGTGGGGAGGCTAATGGGTTTGGGGTGGGGTCCGGGATGTGGACGGGGTGGGGGTTAGGGGTCGGGGGTGGGGGTGGGGGTCGGGTGCGGTCTCGGGGTGGGGGCGGGTGCCCGCGGCGGGGCGGGGGCTGTGCCCGGCGGGGGTATCGGTGTGGTCGTGGGGCGAGGAGGCTGAGGGCCTGCAGCGGCTGGGGCTGGCGCCGGGATCTTGGCTCTACGGGCAGGCTGGTGGGGCTGGGGTCCTCGGTTGACCGGAGCCACCGCAGCCACCGCAGCCACGGGAGCCACGGGAGCTACGGGAGCTACGGGAGCTACGGGAGCTACCGACGACGATCAGGACGACGGCGCTGATCAGGTGAGGGTGCCGAGCAGGAAGAGCGGCACTGATCAGGGCGGGACGCTGATCAGAACAACAGGCGCCCTCGGTCAGTGCCCGGCGCGTCCGGCGCGCTCGGTTTCGTCGAGGCCGAGGCCGGCGTCGGGCCCGCTGCCCGTCCCGAAGGCGTCGTCGAAGCGACGCCCGCCGAAGGGATCCGCGTCGAAAGAGGAGTCCTCGAAGGACGGGTCGGGTGAGGCGCCCTCACGACCACCGCCCGCAGTCCCCTCGTGGCTCCCCACACTCATGGCACGCTCGCGGTCGGGCTCACGTCGGTCCATCAACTGCCGGACGACCCGTACGAGTTCGGAGGGTTCGAACGGCTTCGCGAGGAAGGCGTCGACGCCGACGTCGAGGCCGCTGTCGACCTCGTGCTGGGTGCAGGCGCTCACGATGGCGAGGGGCACGTTCCGCGTGCGCGGGTCGGCACGGAGACGGGCGGCGGTCCGGAGTCCGTCGAGCCGGGGCATCACGACGTCGAGGGTGACGACATCGGGCTGCACCTGATGGATGACGTCCAGGCATTCGGCACCGTCGGCCGCGGTCACGACCTCGAGACCCTCCAGTTCGAGGTTGACCCTGATCAGCTGCCGGATGACCTTGTTGTCGTCCACAACAAGCACCCGGCCGGACGCGCCTGGCACAACTCGAGAGTAGGTCCGCGCCCACCGCCGCGTCCGGGTTTTCCCGACTTCCACCCCTGCGGGACCCGCACCGCTCCCCCAGCCAGCCCTCCCGGACACCCCCGGCCTGCCCACCCGACCCCTCACAACACGACGCCTCCGACCACCAAAACCCGTGGCAATCACCCCCGAAAGAGCTGGTAGGGTTCTACCCGTCGCCGCGAACACCGCGCCCGACACGCCCCCGTAGCTCAGGGGATAGAGCAACGGCCTCCGGAGCCGTGTGCGCAGGTTCGAATCCTGCCGGGGGCACCCTGTATGAGGTGCCCAAAGACCCCGTCACCAGCGGAAACGCTGAGGCCGGGGTCTTCGCGTATGTGCAGACGAGTGCAGCCCGAAGCGGCTTCATGTCAGGGTCTATGGACGAGGCGTGGACGGGATCTTGAGGCATTGCCGCAGGTGAGCCCCGCCAAAGCAACGCGACCCCGGACGAGCGCGGGGCCGCATCGCGAAGCGGTATCGGCCCCCCTTGAGTCTGTCCCGTCAATAATCTCGCGGCTGACCCCAGGCCCAGCCTCGCCCCACCGCGTCGCCACCCTCGCACCGCAGTGCGGCAACCAGCCTGGTGAACTGCCGCGGGCCGAGCCCGGTGAACGGGGTTGTCCAGGGCGACTCCGGCACCGTGATCACGCCAGCCATCCCAAGATCGTGGCATCAATCTTCACTGAGCTTCTTCAGCATTGCCGCTCCAGGGTGAGGATGGCTTTGGCGATTGACGTCATGCGGTTTGGGCTGCATCGGGATCTGCGGAAGATCCGCCAGGACTTCAGTCGTGCGACGCCGCGTTCGACCGATGCCCGTGTCGCGGCCAGGGCTCGGTTGACGGTCTTCTCGGTGAGGGTGAGTTCTTGCAGGGGTCTGCGTTTGATGCCCGTGGTCAGCCAAGGGCCGCCGCCCTGGTAGGCGAGGTCGGCCAGGACGGGAACGCCCTGGCGCTCGCAGATGCGGATGATCCGGTGTGTACGGGCAGCGGTCAGGTCGTGAGCTCGGCCCGGCAGGGCGGGTGACAGCCACAGCAGCCGGCCGTCCGGGTCGGTGACCACCTACACGTTCACTCCGTGTCGGCGGTGCTTGGCCGAGTAGTCGGCCCGTCCGTCGCCGATCCGGTCGCACTCGGCGAGCGTGCCGTCCAGCAGGACGAAGTCCACATCGGCCTCGCGCAGGACCTTCAGCAGACCTGGCGCTCGTTCGGCGAGCAGGTGGATGACTGCGCTGGTGTAGGCGTGAGCGGTGGACTCGCTGATCCCGAACCCAGCAGCGATCTTCGCCAGGGTCGTGTGTTCGCGCAGGTACACCACCAGTGCCACCGTCGCGCGTTGGGACGGGCGGAGCTTGCACCGCCGGTCACCCTCGCGGGTGACGAGAAGCATGGTGACCCACTCCACGAGCGCATGGGGCAGGTCGAGTGCGGCAGGATAGATGACCAACGAGGCCCCCGAGCAGCGTGGTTGAGACGTCAGACATCTCGATCAACAGCTCGGGGGCCTCGCTCGTTGCGGTTCATCGACCGTCACCTGATCGGTGGCCAGCTCGAAGAACCTCACCGACTGCAAGATCTGTCAGAGCGGTCGCCCCAGGGGCAGCAGGGCATCCTCTGGCAGACCGTCCTTCAGGAGCGGGAAGCTTCTCTCGGGGTCCTGAAGGACGCCGCCGCCGTCCCCCGGCAGCGGGTGCGGGACGACGGCTGAGCGGCCTCCGGACGAACAGCGCGCCGATCGGGCCGCGGACGGCGCGTCCGCGGCCCGATCGCCATGTCACCGTCAGGCCGACGGCCGGCAGGGCGAGCTGAGGTAGCAGGTGCCGCAGGAGGTGTAGCCACCGACCACATGGCAGATCTGCCGGTAGTAGAAGCTGTTGCGCTGGCTGCAGTAGCAGATCTTCTCGAAGGTGGTGTCCGCCTGGGCCACGGCCTTGGGCACGAGCCTGCCCAGAATCTTGTCGCCCATCGTCCCCATGAATCCCATCACTGCCGTTTCCTTTCGAGTACGCACTGCCGGAAGAAGCAGATTCGACCGTAGCAACGGCAGATACGGCGCTTCGTACAGTTCGGATACAGCGAGCGGAAGAGACCGGTCCGCAAACCGTGTCCAGCGAACCGCCCGATACACCCATAGCCACCCAACTTCCACGCGAATTGCAAAGGGGGCGAACAGGGCGCGACGCACCCCCGGGTTTCCCGCGAGGGCAAGAAGAAATACATTGACAGGCAATACGGCGGGCGGGCACGATCACACCGACCGGCGGAACCCACGGGGGGTGTCTGTGCCTGTTCTGTTGATTGCCGTTGGGTTCCTTGTCGGCCTCGCCGGCGCCGTCCTTGCCGCGCTCCGCATACGCGGCCGATACACCGTGGTCACCGTGGAAGGCACCAGCATGGCGCCGACGCTTTCGCCCGGCGACCGGGTGGTGGTGGAACGCCGCACCGTCGACCAGGTGCGGACCGGGGACATCGTCGTACTGCAGCCCCCGCGAAGGACGGGCGACTACGAACCGCTGAGCGACCGCGCATGGAACATCAAGCGGGCCGCCGCGCTTCCCGGGGACCGTATTCCGGAAGGAATACCGGGAGGCGGAGACCTCACCGAGGTCCCGGACGGGCGGCTGGTGGTGCTCGGCGATAATCCGGACAGTATTGATTCCCGTCATCGGGGATTTTTCGAGGCCGACCGGATCATGGGCGTAGCGGTCCGCCGACTGGGCGGCAGTGCTTTGTAAAAATCACATACCGGGGGACAGCCACAAGCATGACCGTCGAGTTCCGGGCCCTCGGCCCGCTGGAAATCGTGGACGGTGGCCAGACCGTCCGTATAGCCGCTGACAAACAGCGCACCATTCTCGCGATGCTGGTCGCCCACCGGGGCGGCGTCGTCTCCGTGCCCGCCCTCGTGGAAGAACTCTGGGGCGGCACCCCGCCCCGGTCGGCGGTGCCCAATCTGCGCACGTATGTGATGCAGTTGCGCCGGCTCCTGCCGCCCGCCGCGGACGGCACGCACCCCCGGCTGATCACGTCCCGCTCCGGCTACGCGCTCCGGACGGACGACGGCGAGACCGACATCGCCCGCTTCGAGGCCCTCGTCGAGCGGGCACGGCAGGCGGCGGCCGGGCACGACCTGGCGGGGGCCACCCGCGCACTGGGCGGCGCCCTGGCACTCTGGCACGGGGCGCCACTGGAGAACGTCGTCAAAGGACCCGCCCTGGAGGGCATCGCGGCGGACCTCACCCAGCGGTACCTGAGCGCGATCGAGGCACAGGCGGACGTGGAACTCGCGCGCGGTACCGGGGCGGCCGTGGTCGACACCCTGCGCCGGGCCGTGCGCCGGCATCCCCTGCGCGAACGGCTGCGCAGCCGCCTGATGCTCGCCCTGCACCACAGCGGCGACACGGCCGGCGCGCTCGCCGCCTTCACCGACGCCCGCGAAACGCTGCGCAACGAACTCGGCCTGGACCCGGGGCCGGAGCTGTGCCGCACCCAACAGGCCGTGCTGCGCCGGGAACCGGATCCGATGTCCGTCCCGGAGGTCACCGCTCTGACGACGGCGCGGCCCGCGCACCCGGCCACCGGTACGGTGCCGCGCCAGCTCCCCCGGGCTCCCGGGCCGTTCACCGGACGGGCGCACGAGACGTCCCTGGTGCGGGACGCCCTGCGCACCCGGGACGGGACGACCGCCGGGGCGCCGGTCGTGGTACTGCACGGGCCGGCCGGACGCGGGAAGTCGGCGCTGGCCCTGCACGTCGCCCACCGGGCCGCCGCGGACTACCCCGACGGCCAGCTCTACGTCGATCTCGACAGCCCGCGGGCCGGCGCCGGCCCCCTGACCCCGGTCACCGTGCTGCGCCACTTCCTCCGCTCGCTCGGCATGCCCAGGGCGGACGTGCCGACCGCCCTCTCCGAGGTCTCGGCCTACTACCAGTCCATGGTCGCGGGCCGGCGCGTCCTCGTGGTCGTCGACAACGCCTTCCACCGCGGCCAAGTCCTTCCGCTGCTGCCCGCAGGCCCGGGGTGCGCGGTGCTGGTCACGAGCCGGAGCGTCCTGCCCGCGCTGGACGCGGTGCATGTGCCGGTGGACCCCCTGGACGAAACGAACTCCGTCCGCCTGCTGTCCCTGCTGGCCGGGGACCCGCGCGTCACCGCGGAGCCCCGGGCGGCGCGGGAGATCGCACGGCTCTGCCACGGAAACCCCCTCGCGCTCAGCATCGCGGGCGCCCGCTGCGCCGGCCGCCCGCAGGGGAGCCTCGCCGGACTCGCCGCCCGGCTGCGCGACCCGGCGCGCACTCTCGACGAATTACGGGTCGCCGACCTGACGATGCGCTCGTCGTACGCCAGGAGCTACCGGGAGCTGTCGGCCCACGACCCCGAACACCGCGCCGCCGCACGGGCGTTCCGCCGGCTGTGCACCCTCGAGGCGCCCTTCAGCGCGACGCGCGCCGCCGAGGCCATCGGCGCCGCCCTGCCGGCCACCGAGCGGGCCCTGGACTGCCTGGTGACCGTCGGGCTGCTCACTCCGGTGGCGCGCGAGGGGTTCCGGATGCCTGATCTCGCGGGCCTGTACGCGAGAGAGCTCGCCGCCCGCGACCAGGTCCGCTACAGGGAGCCGGTGCTCAGCCGATCGGCGATATGACCGCGTGCGACGGCTCCGCCGCCGGTGCCCCGGGCCGGTCCGCCACGTCCGGACGAGCCGGTGCGTCCGGGGCCTGCGGTGCGTCCGGGGCGTCCACGGCCTCGGGTGCGTCCGGGGCGCGATAGCCCTCGGCCTGGATGGCGAACAGACGCGCGTACTCGCCCTCCCCGGCCATGAGCTGCTCGTGCGTTCCCCTTTCCACGATCCGGCCGCCCTCCAGCACGACGATCGCGTCCGCCTCTCGGACCGCGCCGAGCCGGTGGGAGACGAGCAGGCTGGTGCGCCCCGCCCGGTGTTTGCGCAGCCGGGCGTGGATCTCCGCCTCCGCCTGGGCGTCCAGGCCGGCACTGGGCTCGTCCAGGATCAGCAGGTCCCGGTCGTCGCGCAGCAGGGTGCGGGCGAGCGCCAGCCGCTGCCACTGGCCGCCGGAGAGCACGACCCCGGACTGCGGGTCGTCCTCGGCCTGGTCGGCGAATATGCGGCTGAGCATGGTGTCGTAGCCACGGGGCAGCCGCTCCACGGTGCCGTCGGCATCGGCGAGCCGGGCGGCCTCGCGCAGTCGCGGGCGGTCGTCGAGCGCCTGGAGTTCCCCGACGCCGATGTTCTCCGCCGCCGTCAGGTCGTAACACATGTAGTCCTGGAACAACACGCCTATACGACGGCGCAGTTCGGCCGGCGGCACGTCGCGGATGTCCACTCCGTCCCAGTAGATCGCCCCTTGGGTCGGATCGTAGAAACGGCAGAGCAGTTTGATCAGGGTGCTTTTCCCCGCGCCGTTCAGCCCGACGAGGGCGACCGCGGTTCCGTGCGGGACGGTCAGGTCGACGCCCTGGAGAATCCACGGATGGTCCTCGGCGTACCGGAACCAGACGCCGCGCAGTTCGATGCCCCGGCGCAGGGCCGGCAGTCGCCCCGAAGGGTCCGCCGACGGCAGGTCGTCGGGGAGCGACATCACCTTGTCGTGGTACCCGAAGACGAGCAGCGCCTCGTGCGCCATCGCGACGTTGTCCACCAGACCGGTCAGGGCGGCCTGGGTACCGGCCACGGCGGCGACGAACGCCGTCACGTCGCCCACGCTCAGGGCCCCGGTCGTGGCGGCCCGCACCGCCCACACGAGTCCCAGTCCCGCGACCACCGTGGACAGCAGCGCGAGGAGGGACTGCGTCCGCGCCTCCTGGCGGTCGAGCCGCTGTTCGCCCTCCTGCCGGATCGCGAGCTCCGTGAGCATGCGCCCCTTGAGGAAGTCGCCGAGGCCGAACAGCCGGGTCTCCATCGCGCTGCGGACGTCGGTGAGAAGCAGCGAGTAGAAGACCTGGCGGCGGACCGCGGGGGAGACTCCCGCGAGCATGCCGACCCTGCGCCGGGACAGGGAGAGCCGCGCGAGGAGCGCGGGGACGGCGGCCACCGTGACGAGTGCGGCCATCGACGGGCTCAGCAGCGCCAGCGTCCCGAGCAGGCTCACGAGCGTGATGACGTTGCGCGCGGTGTCGAACAGGCCCGTGGTGACGGGGCCGAGCCCGCCCCCGGACGCCTGCATGGCCATGTTGAGGTCGTTACGGAACCCGGGGTTCTCGAACCGGGACAGCCCCTGGAGCCGGTTGACGGCGCCGTACAGGCGGTCCTGCATCAAGCGGTCCAGCCGGCGGCCCAGTTCGTTCTGCAGGTAACCGCTCAGGTGCGGCAGCACACCGGCCGCGAGGCCCACGGCGGCCAGGCCCGCCGCCAACTCCAGCATGTGTTCCGGTCGTCCGCCGGCCAGGTCGTCCACGACGAGTTTCGTCAGCCATGCCGTGGCGGTGGGCAGCAGGCCGAGGACGACGGTGACGAGCGAGTACGCCAGCGCGTGCCACGGTCCCGCCCGCCAGCACATCGACCAGGCGACCCCGAGGTGCCGCACGGTCCGCCTCGGCCCCGCCGTGACCGCCCGCCCGGCGGGCCCGGCCTGCGGTCCGTTCTCCACGCTCACGCCGCCGGGGCCGGCTCGGGCAGCTCGGCCAGCTCGGTGGACGCCTGCACCACGGAGCCCTCCCCGTCGACCAGGACGAAGGTGGGGAAGGCCTGGATGCCCATGTCGTCGGCCACGGCGTGGGCGTCCTCACCCCGGATCACCGCCGCGTCCGGACCCACCGCGGCGACCAGCTCGTCGGCGCGCGCCCCGTCGCCCGACACCACCGCCAGCGCCCCGTACCGGCGGGCCCGGACGGCGAACTTCGGCGCGTGGTCGTGGCAGGTGTCGCACTGCGCGTCGAAGAAGGCCACGAGGGTGGCGCCGGATGCCCGGGCGGCTTCCGGAAGCCGGTGGCCCACCAGCATGCCCGGGTCGTACGAGGAGAAGCCGGGCCGACCCGCCAGCCGTTCGAGTTCCGCGGTGTGCTCGCGCAGCCGGCGCAGCACCGCGAAGGTGAGGAGCAGGTCGAACAGGCACAGCACACCGACCAGGACGACGGCGGCAATCAGAAAAGGCATGAAGGGGACCTCACTTGTGGACGGCGCGTGGACGGGCGGCGACCGGGGCTGGCCGGCCGGTGCGGAAGAGGGCGGCCAGGTCGTCGAGCCGGGCGACCAGCAGGGCCGCGACGATCGCCGCGACCGCCGCGACCGCGCCGCCGCCGGCGTGAGCCGGCCATCCGGCAGCGGGCAGCGCGGTCATCACCGCGAAGCCGGCCGCGCCCGTTCCGGCCAGGATCAGGTTGCGGACCACGTGCAGCGGTCCCAGCGGAGTGGCCGATGCTCCGAAGCAACGGCACGGGGCGCGGCGTCCGCCGCGCAGTGCCACCACGATGCCCGCGGTGAAGGCGAGCAGCAGGAGCACCGCGGCCGCCAGCCCCAGGGGCGCCGTTCGCGGGGGCACGAGCAGCAGAAGTACCGCGACTTCTCCGGCGATCACCGCAGCGGCCGCCGCCCTCGACACCTTCCGGGGAAAGAGCCGCAGGTCAGTGATCGACCGGGCGAACGAGGCGAAGGCGGTCCTGCTGCGCACCTTTCCGGCGAGCGCCAGCAGAAAGACACCGAACAAGAGAATCCGGCATGCGAAAGCAACGTAGGTCATGCGCGAAGTCCTCGTATGTGGGGCACGGGAGCGGACGGCCCGGACGCGTGCCAGCGCCGCCCGCCCCGCACTCGTGTTCTGTCAGCAGCCGATGTAGCGGACGTTCTCGCACTTTCCGCACGAGGTCCGTCCGCCCACCACGTGACACAGGCGGTAGATCTTGCGCCAGTCGGCGGTGCAGTAGCAGTACTCCCACCAGCTGGTGTCCGCGGACGCGGACGCCTTCGGCACGAAACGCTCGAGCACCCGGTCGGCGACCTTGCTCAATGACGGCATCATGAGTTCCCCTCCTCCTTTCGGCAGACGGTACGCACGCGCCATAGACCGGCCCGTACAGCGGACATACAGCGGCCGCCGGGCCCGCGCCGGTACGGGAGTCCCGGGCGGGGCCCGGGGCCGGCTCCTCAGCTTCCGGCCGGGGGCGCCTGTCGGCGACGCTTGAATTGTGGTTCTGGATCACTTTCAGTGCAGGAGCCACGGAGGGTCACCGAACCCGTGATCATGAACGGCCTCATGCCGCGAGGAGGACACGCTTGCGCAGGAGGTCGAAGTTGGCGCGGCCGAACATCTGGCGCTTCAGCATCTTGATCTTGTTGTTGTGGCCTTGGACAGCGCCGGAGCTGTAGCGCAGGCTCAGGCCAGCAACGACGGCGTCGAGGTCCTGGCCGAGACCGTTGACGAAACTGTGCAGGGCGGGCAGGTCGTCGGCCTGGACGCGGTCGATCCACTGGCCGAGGTGCCGGCCTTCCCGGTTGTTCATCAACTCGGCGAACGCCCGGATGTGTTGGGCGGTCTGCTCCAGCTCCGGGCAGCGGGCCAGGACGGCTTTGAGTTGCTGGGCCTGGTCGTCGTCGAGGCGGTCGGGGTGCCGGGTGATCCAGCTGGTCACGTCCCGCACCCAGGGATTCCTGCGGGGCGGATCGTCGTGAGGGAAGGCTTCGCGGAGCTTTCGCACGTACTCCTTGACGACGCTCTCGCCGCCTTCGTATCCGCGCTCGCGGAGCTCCTCGAACAGACCGCGGGCCGTGGTGCAGCCCTCGCTCCACCGTTGGTGCAGGTAAGGCTTGTAGGCATCGAGGATGCTCGTGCGGCCCGTCCACCGTCCGACGAGGAGTTCATCCGCGGTCGCCGCGTGGGCGAGGCGGCGGACGGTATTACGTGCCAGTCCCAACTGCCGGGCGATAACGCGCAGTCCGATGCCCTGACCAAGTAGGTCGTGGACGGCCTCGTGCTGATTGCGGACCCGGTCAGAGAGACGGCCGGACCGCCGAGGCCCGGCCGCAGCGCCGGGTGCTGGCTCTGCCACGTCCGGGACCGCGACGGCCTGGGAGCTGTTCTCCTGCGGTTCGCGCAGCAGGGCACGGTGGCGGACGACGGCCTTCTCCGCGGCCTCGGCGAGGTTCTTCCAGATGTGCCACCGGTCCGCGACCTGGATGGCGTTGGGGGCGCCGAGCCGTCCGGCCTCGGCGAAGGCGAGGGAACGGTCGCGGCAGATCACCTCGACACCGGGATGGTCGGCCAGCCACTTGGCCACCGTCGACACGTTCCGGTCGGGCAACAGATCCACCGGGCGCCTGGTCTCGACATCCACCAGCACGGTGGCATAAACATGCCCCTTGCGCAGCGCGAACTCGTCCACCCCGAGCACCCTCGGCGTGTGCGGTGCCGGTTCGGGCAGCGCCCGTATCAGGCGCAGCAGCGTGGAACGGCTCGCCGGAACCGCGAGCGTGTCCACCAGCCGGGCCCCCGCCCGGCCGGCCAGCATCAGCGCCAGTTTCTCCAACACCACCTGCAGACCGGCACTGCGCCGACCATAGCGGAAGGTCAGCCCGCTGACCTGCTCTGCGAAGGTCCCCTGCGGACACGCGCCCTCACCGCAGCGGAACCGACGGACCTGTAACTCGATCACCACCCGGCGGTGCCCGACCGCACTGTCCGCAAGGCGGCGTACATACCGGCTGTGCACCCGCGCGGACCTCACCCCGCAGCCAGAACACCCGGCCCGCTCCGCAGTCGCCCGGGCCCGCACAACCACCAACTCGCCTTCCACCACTACGTTTTCGATCCGAATACCATCGACCCGGTGAAACCACAGGCCCTCAAGGAAGACGTCACCCACGGCCGTTCATGATCACGGGTTCGGTGACCCTCCGTGGCTCCTGCACTGAAAGTGATCCAGAACCACTTTTCAGCCGTCGCCGACATTGGGAGTCGTAGCGGCCCTCGCGCGGCCATCCTCTCGCCAGATTCGCCCACGCAGCCAGCTGGAGACAGCGAACAACCTGGTCACTGTGCCTTGGCTCATGCCTTTTGGGCGGTCTTGAAAACCGACGCTGCTTGAGCAAGAAGGACCACTCTTCGGGCGCCCCTGCATCCGGGGAGCTGCCGGCGGACGGCGATTGTGGCGGGGCCGGGCACAGGGAGGCTCGTAGTAGGCGTTCCGAGAACGGTGAGCTGCGGACTGCTGGGGCATTGCCCTGGATTCGGCGCGCTGTTGACGAGGCACCGGTTGTGCAGATGCGAGCCGGGCAGAATCACCGATGTCGTGAAGGCCGGTGCAGGGGAGTTGTATGCGTGCGGAAACGGTCATTGCCGTTGCGGCGACGGTGATAGCGCTCGGCTCGCTCTGGGTCTCCCATTCGCAAGGCAGGGCAACCCGTCTGCACAACCGGCAGTCGGTCCGGCCCATCTTGCAGATACGGCGCATCCACGAGGACGGCAGGGTTGGGCTCCAGGTGATCAACGCCGGGCTCGGTCCTGCCATTGTCACGGACACAGTGGTCAGGCTGAACGGTGAGGTCGTGGGCAGGTGGGACCGCGACGTCAAGAGCCGAATCTTCGCGGCCTCGGACTGGCCCATGACGTATTCGCTGCGGCAGGGGGCTGTGGTCCTCAATGGTGAGCAGACTTTTCTCGTACGGTACGACTCCGACGTCCCGGACCGACTAGAACGTTTCTGGGACCTCGTCAGCAGTCGTCTGGCGATCGACGTCCATTATGAGTCCGTGTATGGCGGTGAGCGGTTCATTGTCTCGTCGCTGCCCCGGGGTGACCAGGCCCGGTAGTTGGACCCCTGGAAGCCGATCGCGCGCTGAGACCATATCCATAGGCTCTGACAACGGGCCTGCCACTGATCGACCGTTAGGCGCAGTCATTCCGCCTCGCACCACAGCCGCATTAGTTCGAGCGGGGAACAGCGGGGAATCACGGGCGACGGAGGCACCGCCGACGACGCCGCAGTCCAGGCGTTCGACCAGGTCAGCAACCAACCCGGCCGCGAATCACGGTAGCTTCCCCAGCTGACGGCTTCTCTCTGATGACCTGCGCAAGGAGGCCAGCCTCACCGCGCGTGCTGGTCTGCCGCTTCGTCCGGGCTGCGGCGCTGGGGCGCCCGTCCCGCCGAGAGCAGACCACGACTCGGCGAGGCACCCTGCACAGCAGAGAGCCCAGCGCATAAGCCGTCCGGGGAGCGGTGGCGTACGGTGCCACGCTGGCCGGTAGTGGGAGCCTGCTCGAACCGCGAGCGACCTGCCTCTGAGGCAAAGTGGTCAGGAAGCCGACGTGTTGGGGCGGGCCGCCCGCCTTGCTTCATACGGCAGAGTCTCGGTCTGTATCGGCTTCTCCGCCGCGGCCCGATTTAGACGTCGTTTCACTTGGTGAGTCGGCGGTGATTGATGAGGCTGGTGGCGATGGCGGTGAAGGCCAGGAAGTGCTCGGGCTTGCGTTCGTAGCGTCGGTGGAGCCGACGGCATCCGCCGAGCCAGGACATGGTGCGCTCGACCACCCAGCGTAATCAGCTCGGCCAGTACCAGAGCCGCTTCGGGCTGGACGCTGCCAAGGCGCACCACGCCGTCACCCCAGACGTTCACGTTTGCTGTGAGGCCCGGAAGGATCGACTCCAGCTCCAGAGCCCTCCAGCATTATAGGCCGCTCCACCTTTAGTGGTTGGGGGCGGTACCAGGAGAGTGGGTGTAGAAACTGAATCGCGATAGGCGTGGGATCCAGGATCGGTAAGCAACCAAGTCCGGTGGAATGAGTTCCTGCTGTTCCGCCGTAAGACTACTGATCGGCCCATCCAGGAGATCGGCAAGGCCGTGCCGGAAACGGCGGCTTGCAGGTACCTCAATATCGGAAGGAAGCCCCTCACGGAGAAGGCTGACCAGACTATTTGCACCGCCGTCGTGATCGAGAACGCGCGCGTAGAAAGTGCGAGCATATTCAGGGGCTGATACGAGGACGAGTAGGAGGACCTGCACCGCTGAGAAATCTGGAGGGCGGCCTGTCTCTGAGTGGGGACCAGTGAATTTAGGCAGATCGTCATCGGGGATTCCGATTCGGATCAGCCGGTACAGGTTGGTGAGCTTCTTCGCTGCGCGTGGTGTCGGAGTGAGCCCAGCAAAGGAGGCAAGCAGCTCAGCTTCTTCACGCCTCAGCCGCAGGCTGACCGGTTGCAGGTCAAGCCCTGGCTGGCTCTGCTCGGCGACGATCGGTCCCAATTCGTCCAGCAATTGAGTCGAGTAGCCTTCCGGATCCGACGATGCGTTGTCATCCCCTGTTGACATAGGTGCTTGGGGCGGTGTCGGCTCTCGATCCTCGCCAGCAGCTTCATCGTCGGTGTGGGCCGAGAGGAGTTGCCGAGCGTATGTGCGAGCAGTTTCACTGTTGAAAGCTGCGACGGCGAAAGGAATCTGGAAGATCTTGTCCAAGTAATTCAACGGAGTGGCAAGGTCATCGCCTTCATCACCGTCATCGGTACCGAAATACTCTCGATGGTGGGCGCGGAGTGCGCGGAGCAACCAGCGCGGGTCAACTGCAACGACCACAACGAACAGCGGGAGCGACAACATGAGATGAACAGCCTCAAGAACCTCAACGACCCGCGCGGGCGGGCATCTGTCCAAATCATCTACGTAGAGCACAATCCGTTGGAGCGGAGGCTCGCCCGTGGGAGCGTCACGCCACTGACGGTGTGCAGCGTCTAGATCTTCTCCAAGCTGCGCCAAATCGCGGTGCACCTCGCCCAGAAGCCCTCGGCGCTGGCGGTAGCCGCTCGGTCCGGCACGGTCGTTAATGAGTTGCTCGAGTCGATGGGCTGCATCGATCTCGGCAAGCCGCCCGTTGAGAACAGCGGCCTCGGCCTTGAGTACCTCACGACGCTGCTCAGCAGTCGTTCGCAAGCTCTTGGCAGTTCTTTCCGCTTCGGCCCGCCAGTGCCGCAGTCGTGCGAGAGCCACAGCAACCGGGGTCGCGACGATACCAAGCAGACCTCCCAGAGACGCCCACATCGGTTGGCTCCAGCGCATTAGGAGCGCGATCGCCACGAGAACTGCAACCCAGCTGGCAACGACCACCACCCGGGCGCGAGCATCACGCGCCAGGCTCTTACCAACCTCCGCCGCCAGTCTGGCCACGGCGCGCGGACTGCCCCAGCCGCCCACTGACCGCGCGGGGGTTCCTCGAGACTGGTCCAACAGACGATCGAGTCTGTCTTCCTCGTCCGCAAGTTCTCCCCGGCGCTCCCTCAGTCGGTGGCGTTCAGCCTGTTCACCGCCTGCGGTCGTCGCCGAGATTGAGTCAGGGGTGCGCAGTTCTCGGAAGAGGTGTTCGATCATGCCAGTCCACACCTCGCCGTCGCAGTAGTGCCAGGCGTTGAAACTCACCTGGCGCACATGCGCATTGAATGCGCTGTCATTGCCGAGCGATTGGTCGGCAAGTTGCTGTACGTGGGAGGCAATCTGCAACATCAGGCTCGATTTTCCCGCCCCCCAAGCGCCCAGTAGGGCAATCGCAAGTGGAGGTTGTGTGCCGCGCGCTCCGATCAATTCAGCGAGCACAGCGGCATCTGCGCCGTCGCCCAGCAGGTCCGACCTACTTGGAGCGTCGCTGCCCAAACCTGCGAGCGGCCGCCCCGCGCCACGCAACCTTCCCAAGCCGCTAGCAACATGCTGGTCCCACCGACGCAACAACTCATGTGCACCCGCTAAAAATTGGACGACCCTGCCCTGACTAGCCTGTTCTACAGCTTGCGCGAGCCGAGGGTCGCTCTCAGCCAAATTCGCGAGAGTCACCAGATCAGTCTCGGTGAACGCGGAGGGCACGTGCACGGTGTGGCCGTCTAGCAAGGCGCGGGCTTGGGCATGGGAGTCATTCGCGCTGCGGATAGAAGGTTGGGCACTCAGAGCGGCAAGATGCGAGGGCCAGACAGTGCCCAGAATCAATACTGGTGCCCTGCTGTGGTCGTAGAGCAGGGAACGCAGTTCAGCCGCAACTCGCTCACCGTGGTCAGATGATGTGCTCAGGTACTCCTGAGTTTCGTCGAGCCAGACCACGGTCCGAGGTCCGACCTGCGAAATTCCCTCCAGAACGGCCTCAGTGCGGGTAGGGGCAAAAGGGTGCCAAAGTCGCCAACTGCTGGGCAGTTGCCTAATCGCTTCCCAGCACGCCCGAGTCTTGCCTGTACACGATTCTCCTACGAGCACCACCAGCTGGCTCACCCCGCCAACAGCATCTGCAACCGTCTGCCGCAGCACAATGTCGTGATCGCGAATGACATAGACGGGCAGAGCTGATACGCCTGCACCGTCAGCCACGAGGCCGGGATCGAATGCCCGATGCACTTGAAGGGCGAATGGATCTGAGATTTCGGCAAGCGGCCTGCCGGCGGGAACTGCCATACGAGCCTTGACCCACAAGCTGCGCACACGTGCCGCCACATCATCGGCGTCCCAGGCCGCCATACGGGCAAGCACGATGGCGGTCGACACGACGTCGACCTGACGGGCTGGAAGGTCCGGTTCGCTGATGGAACGACGGATAGAGTCTCGACCCGGCGCTGCGGCAAGGTGATCGTCGTCTGCTACTGCAGAAGCGATGGCATCGAGAGAAGGCGCGCCTGCCGCCACGTACAGCTCGTAGAGAAGATCTTTCAGCTCCCTCAACGGCCCCGGTCCCAACCGTGGTCGCTGTAGTCCTCGTGCGTGTCTTCTTGGACCGTCCCCCGAGTCGCCACTCATCCGGACCATCCTCCCCCAACTCGTCCTCGGCGGAGCATAGAACGCTTGGATCGAAGACCGCTGGCCCATCTGAGTCTGCACACCACGTGCCGATGCGGTGGTTTCCTCCTCGGCAGCCCCTACTCGAGCTATCCCCCTCTACTTCTAGGGTCTTTGCGATCTTCACGTTGGCGGCTCCCTCCTGGCCACCGATGCAACCGTGATAGCGCCGGTGAATCACTTCAGGCGAGTTACCGACACGAAGTGCCACCTCAGCAATCGGCGCTCCTGCGTTCGACCACCGGATTGGGGACTGGGCGGTCCGACATCGCTGCGGACTCGGCGGCACTACTGCCTCGGAACGGCTTCACGGCTTCCAGGCTTCATCGATCTGGAACCACACGACGGTTCCACCGAAGCGGCTGGGGCCGGCTGCCCAGGAGTCCGCAAGCGCGTCCACCAGGCAGAGACCCCTGCCATGCGCGTCGTTGGCGGCGGGGGTTCGCAGTCGAACGTCCGCCGGGAACCCAGGATTGTGGACGTCGACCCGCAGGGCCTCCCCCAGGCGCGACCACTCCACTCGAACGCGCCACGGCTCTTCGGCCTCCCCGTAGAGAACCGCGTTCGTCACCAGCTCGGAGAGCATCAGGACACAGTCGTCGATCGGGCAGGCCAGGTTGTACGGGGCGGTGAACTTCCGGAACCATCGCCTCGCCCGAGCGACTGACTCGGGCACGGGATAGAGGGTCATCCCCCCGATCGGCGATGCTCCGCCTACCGCGGTTTTGGACTCTTCACGCGGATCCGCCATGAGCGCCACTACTCCCTACCGGTGCCGTCACAGTCGAGACAGCGCCGCTTGGACGTAGCACGGGCGCGAGCGTCAGCGACGGAGAGCGCCAGGGCGGAGCGGGAGCTCACGCGCTTCCAGCCTCGCCCCCGGCACCCACGGCAGACCGCATCCCGCGAGACGTGCCGTAACTCCCCGCACTCCTGGCTCACGCCCATGCCCCTTCCGGTCAAGTGGCCTTAGCCACTTACTGGATAGTGGCATTAGCCACTCGAAGCCACAAGCGGTTCACCGAGAGAAGCGCGACTTTCTAGCTGATCGGGTAGCCCTGCTCGAAGGCCCAACGCCCAGGCGGGTACGTGGCCTCGGCGAACTCGAGAGGCCGATCCTGCATGTCATAGACCACGTGATGGACGATCAAGACAGCCGCACCGGACTCAAGTTCGAGGTCAGCGGCCTCGTCCTCGGTGGCCAGCCGAGCGCACATCCGATCTTCGGCGTAGCTCCCTTGGCGCCCCGTGGCACTCTCGACGTACATGAGCGTCCCCTCCTGAATCCGGTCAGGATCACAGAGCTTGGGGGCCCGCTCACCGACATCAGCGCCGAACCACGAGGTGGAGATGGTGATGGGCCCCGACTCGTTCTTGGTCACACGACGACGATGAACAGCTCGGGCTCCACCCGTCAGACTCAGCGCCTCAGCCACATAGTCGGGGGCCTCCAGCCAACCGGCGGAGGTGATCACCGCGTACTCACCCGGCGTGTAGATCTTGCCGGTCTGCTTGGCGCGGCCGTAGAGCTCCCGGGCACGCCGGTTCACCGCGAGACCGCGCACGTAGGTGCCCGAGCCCTGACGCTTCTCCACCAGCCCCTGGTGGCTGAGGGCTTCCAGCGACCTCGCCGCCGTGGGGCGTGAAACGCTCCAGTCGGCGGCCAGTTGACGCTCCGACGGAACCTCATCACCAGGCCTCAAGTCGCCTCGCAAGATCTGATCGCGGATGTGGTGTGCGATCTGGAGGTACTTGGGCTGGGTCTCTTCGATCTGCGGCATCGGAACCCCTCCCTAAGTGGCTATTACCAGTAGCCACTATAGGGTGAGTGGCCAGCAGCGGACCCCGTACGCTGACGCGGGTGACCCGCTTGACCGTGGCAGCAGGAGGAGGGGGCGACGCAGTCGCCGCCGCAATGCTCGACGCCGCCCTCTATGGGGGTGGAGAGAGTCCGGCGGTGATCCTCACGTACGCGTGGGACCGTCTCCTGATCGATCCGGTGCCAGGACCGCGAGGGCCAGCGAACTTCACTGGTCTACGGCCCCTCACGCGAAGCGTCTGGACCGTCCCGGCCGACGCAAGGCCGGTCGCACCAGCGGGCTCTACGCTCCCCCGACTGGCAGCCGAACTCCCCCAGGCCTTCGCCCTGATCGATCCCCAGCAGGGCGCCGAAGGCATCACACGTCAGCTCGAAGAACTCATCGAGCACCTGGCTCCCGAGTCGATCGACCTCCTGGACGTGGGCGGCGACATCCTCGCCCAGGGTGACGAGCCCACCCTGCGCAGCCCACTGGGTGATGCCCTCACGTTGGCCGCATGCTGCCAAGTCGACGCGCCCGTACGGCTCTTGGTCGCCGGTCCCGGCTTGGACGGAGAGCTCCCGGCCGAGGTTCTGGCCGACCGGATGGGTCCGGCAACCCTGACACTCACAGCGGAGCACGTCGAACCGATCGGCTCCGTCCTGGAGTGGCACCCGTCCGAGGCGACAGCGATGCTGGCCGCCACGGCCCGCGGAGTCCGCGGGCTGTGCGAGGTCAGGGACGCCGGCCTCCCAGTCCCCCTCACCGACGAAGGTCCCACCGTCCACGAAGCGGATCTGGACGACGCCCTCAACCGGAACGAGCTCGCGCGCGCCATCCTCGCGACCGAGACTCTTACCGAGGCGGAGCAATACAGCCGCGAGGTCTGCGGATATTCAGAGATCGACTACGAGCGAAACAAGGCCAGTTGGCTGGGCAGCCAGCCCAAACAGAAGCTCGCCCCGGAAGCAGCACTCCGCCAACTCGCCCAGTTCGAGGCCAAGGCCCGCGGTCGAGGCATCACACACACGACGTTCCGCAGGATCACCGAGGCCCTGGGCCTCAACGGCAAGCAGCGTCAGGACCTGAGAGCTCTCCTGCTCAGCAGCCGGCCGGAGCAGTACGCCGCTCCGCTGTGGCGCATCCCAGCCGAAGAGGTCCAGGTTTCAGTCGATGCTTGACGGGTCGGCGTCAGGTGATGTTTGACGCCGACCCCGGACGATCTTCTGTCAGGCGATCATCAAGATCGACTAGTGAGTTCCCACCCGACAACACGCCTGGGCGCGCGACGAGTGGGAACGCGATCAGTTCCAGAGCGTGCGGTGGTGCGAACGCCACGGACCGTGACCCGGCCCCACGGGCCATGACGGCCATCCAGCGCTCGGGCCGCCAGCGGACGGATTCCCTGTGCCCGGGGCCACGGACGGTGCCGACGGTGCAGCACTCGGGCCGCCACCGGACTGGCTCCCCGTACCCGGAGCCACGGACGGTGCCGACGGCGCAGTACTCGAGCCGCCACCGGACTGGCTCCCCGTACCCGGAGCCTGCGCGCCTCCGCCGGCCCACAGCTCATCGACACGCGCACGCTCGGTGGCGTTCGGCTGGCGGTTGGTACAGGACGGGCCAGGGCCGCCGCCCGACATCAGCTCACTGCACGGCCCGCTGTAGTCGTCCGGCAGGCCCAGCACGTGCCCGGTCTCGTGGGTGACGACGCGGATCGAGTCGTACTGCTGGATCTGCGTGTAGTCGAGGAAGATCTGGCCGCCTCCGTGGCCGTCGGTGGAGGCGTGGGACCCGCGGGGATCGTTGCCCTCGGTGTAGGAGAAGTCGGCGCTGCTCGAACCGCTCGAAGCCTCCTCGAGCTTCACGTTGGACTCGGCGCTGTTCCAGATCTCGGCCGCGCTCGATATCTGCGAACGGAAGCTCGGCGCCTTGGAGGCGTCGTAGTGGAGGGTCACCGCCTGCCCGCTGGGCTGAGCGGCGCTCTTCGCGGCGACCGACTTGAGCACAGCCTCGAAGAACGCCTTGTTGTTCGCAGCCTCCCCAGCCGACCCGTCGTACCCCGCCACGGAGGTATCGCCGGAATCAGAAGGGGTGGCGGCGGGCTGGGCGCTCGCCGGCACCGCCACGGCCAGCGCACTGGAGGCCAGACCCAGGCCGAGAGCGAGGGCGAGGAATCTCGGAGACATTCGGGACGACTTCATGTGTGGGGGGCTCCTACTCACTCGGTGACGCCGAGCGCCACAGCGCGCGGTCGACTCGGCGTGAACACCGGTTCCGAACTGCAGCGACGTCCTGTGGGTCGACATTCTTAGAACGGCCCTACAAGGCACGCAATGGGCCCCACCACTACGCCGCTTCGTAGATCTCAGGACCTCGCCAGGGCCGTACGCGGGCCTCCGGTCCCCACACAGCGACAGGAGGAAAAGCTGTCGCCGCGTCAGAAGCCTTACAGCGCACGGCAGTGGGCGTGCGGGGAGGCTGGGCAGAATTCCCCACACACACCGCAGGATCCACATCCAGCTCAAGACGGACAAATACTCAGATGTACGCAATGCCTCATCTACTAAGTGCACCGGTTGATTCGTAGAGCACTGTGACTGACGTCACGAAATAAATGGCTTCTGATCCTTTTGCGCCCCCGTTGGCCCCGAGTCGCCCACCCCAGGAAGTCACTCTCAGCGCAGGGCGGAGCCCCTCATCCCTGAGCCGCCACCGGTCAGCCCTGATCAGGACGGAAGCCGGGCCCGCCGTGCATCCCAGCGAGCGTCACAGGAAGGGGTCGGCCGGCTCCTCGCCCGCCTCTAGCAGCGCGTCCGCCGCACCCAGCAGCGCCGGGACTTTGAGGCCAGGCTGTCGGCAGCCACACGAACGAGGCCCATGTCCGGGCGTAGGCGCCATAGCCGGGCTGAGGCCCTAAAGCAGCTATCCGCCGGGTTTGATGGCGGACGCCGAAAAGCACCCCCGGACACAGACTCAGCTGAAAGGTCCGCCACATCACGCTCAGTGCCGCCACAGAAGGAGCGAACCTCAGTTGATCAGTACCGGCTCCGGCGCTACGACACTGGTCGAGCATTTGGCCAGTGAACATACCCCTACGGAATGTAGTGGAAGTGGGCTGGCCCAGGGCACGCGAGGTGTCCACGTGACTCAAGACGAAGGGGTCGGCGCAGCCTCGGCGGAGACGGCGCCGTGGCGACGGTTCAGTCGAGGCTGTGCGCGATGGGGTGCAGCGGCTGGTACAGGGGCAATTCACTGCCGCTGGGGAGGCGTACGGCGGTAAGGCGTCCCCACCGCTCTTCGGTCACCTCGCCGGTGAGCTCCGCTCCGCGCTCTGCGAGCTGGGCGCATACGGCGTCCAGGTCATCGCACATCAGGTAGAACTCATGCTTCGGCGCGCCATCGGTGGGGTGCACGGCGACCTCGGCGGGCGGCAGCTTGAAGATCAGCCAGCCATGTCCCGCATCAACGTGGGCGAAGCCGAGGACATCTTTGATAAAGGCCCGGTCGGCCTCAGCGTCCTGGGAGTAGAGGATCACGTGTGCGCCTGTGAGCATGCCCCCGATGCTCGCATGCCCACCGTCAATGTTGATGGCACCGCGCCCGCGCCTGTCAGACGCACACAGCCAAGCCGAGGCAAGGTGCCAACCATCAGTTGGGACCGAGCCGCCAAGCAACTCCCGGGACCGGCCACACTTCCTGCAGCCCAGTGAGTTACAACTTTCCTTACTGGTTCAGGCGGCTCGCTCCGCTCCCCGCGCGCGGCCCGGCCCCCGGCCGGGCCTGCGCTCCTGTCTCCGCCCCACTCCAGCCCGGTCGGCGCCCGTGCCGCGCCCTGAGCAATCAGCTGGCTGTGTCCAGAGAAGAGGTACATCGTCGCTGGGGCGGTCGGCTCCGCGATTTTATCGAGCCACTCTGGCGCGGGCCTCGAAGAACACGGCCCCAACGACCTGCCTTACCGGGCAAATCCACAGACTTCCCGACGCGCCGGAGCTCGCGGGGCGTGATCACTCGCGCCAAAGCAGCTCCAAGCCAAAATCACACTGCCGACCTGAAATACCTGGAGATATGCCAGAGGTCACGAGAGCCATTTCTTAATTGCGCCGACCTGACGATTACTTGGACTCCCGACACTACGCAGCCTCTTAATCGTCCAAATCGCATAGATGGACTTGACCTCATCCGCCGACAAAGGGCGGCCCAAATTGCCGGAAAACAGAAGGGACTTTGCGATGTAGTCAAGGTGCGTTCGCGAAATTGAAAGATCTTCCGAGTTCAACTCACGAGCCCTACGAGTCATCTCGTTGAGGCGTCCAATATCGTTTGTTGTTTCATCAGCCCAGTTGATCCTTTGCGACGCTTCAGCAAGCTGCCTATAGGCCGCATTCAAGCGATTCGAATCAAGTAGCGGGAAAGATCGATCGACATCCCTGAGGACCATTGCCGCAGGCGGAACCCCGGGCGGCGTTGAAGCTTTGGAAGTCTCACCGCTCCGATAGTCTCCAGGAAGAACGTAAGAGGGGGGCTCATCCGTCACCCTGACGTTCGGAATTGACTCCTTGAGGAAGCTCTTAAAATTCCCGAGGCCGAACCATCCTTGACTCACCTCTTGACCGAATTTCCTGCTCAATTCCCATGCCAGGCTCGCTAGGTCCATTGGCCTCTGAAGCTGTGTCACACGGTTGCGAAGATACTCCGATGCTGCATCCCGGATAGCGGGCTGAAATGCGAATACATCCGGACTCCCAGCGGTCGAAGCGGCTACAGGAATTTCCGGCGAAGTTTCAATGTCCTTCGTGGACAGACGGTCTAGCTCCTGCCTTAGATCCTGCGCAATGTCGTCAACCGCAGCCAGCAGGTCAGCCATCCGTCGGCTCAGTGTTTTAACGAGTGCAGGAGGCGTACTCCCGGGTTTATACGTATCCTCGTGGGTCAGCTCACCCCAACCATCTTGAAGCAGGGTTCGAATCTGTAGTTCACATGTAATTACCTTTCGCTTCAATCCGGCCGGCACCGACGTACACAGGTTTATGTGAATCGCGCGATAGCCGCTTGGTTTCGGCTGCTCTAGGTAATCGCGAAAAGAATCATCCTGCTGCTCCAGTACGGGCTCCTGACCCGCTTGAAAAACCCTTAGAGCTCTTACGAGATCGACTACACGCTGAACATCAGATTTATTATTACAGGTAACCCTCAAACCAACCAGATCATCAATTACTTCAGGAACCTCCTCCAGAGATTTAACCCTGTCTTTATACTTGGCAAGCTCAAGCTTCTTCCAGGCCCTCTCCTTCCCCTTTACTCGCCCGGGCGATACCTTTAGTCGAACTCGCTCAATTTCTGGCAGCTCTCCATCCAAGTGTTCACTCAAAGCTCGCGAGGCAGAGTCTTTCGCCGGTTCAAGATACTTCCTGGAATAGACATCAAACCACTCACTGAACTCTTCGTATGTGAAAGGCAGCCCGCTCACCGATCCCCCTTGCGCAGAATTCTGTCACGAAGATTGCACGGACTGTAAGAGTATGGGAAGAGCCTGCCGCGTCACCACAACTTCGGAAACATCCACCTTCATAGGCTGACAGCGGTTTGCTACTGCCGAGTAGGGACACGGATGATACGGCGAGGTAGTGATGCGGGAACGGAACAAGCGACGTCGCGGCGAGCGCGAGGGCTGTGCGGCACCGACCACATATCGCGTAGGCCATCGTTGTCGCCGTACTGGCGGTCCCAGACTCGGCCGGCACCTCCCAGGAGACGGAGACAGAGTGTCGAAAGCCGCGCGGCCTTATCGCTGCCTGGTCGTGCCCTTGCCTGAGGAGACACCACTGCCGCACCGCAACCACACAAGATCGTGCGGGGAACGGCGGGGAATCACAGTGAAAGTGAAAGGGCGCAGTCCGAAGAGGCTCCAGATCCAGTCATCCGCCCAGGTCAACGTTCGAACCAGCTGCAGATGATCGCCGCTTCCCAAGCTCATGGTCCTGAGGAGGCGGATCCTGAGGGCCAACGGCCAGCCGACGCCGCTTGCTGTGGTCGACGACAACACAGCGTGGCTTAGGTCGGCGGGGGTGCAGCGAGGCATACGCGAGCGTGGTCGGATGGCGCCCCCGCCATCGTGGCTGACTGCCGTCGGCCGAGGTTCAAGCAGGGCGCATCGAAGGTGCTGGTGTCAGCTGACCGCGCCGAAGGCGAGCCGTCTCTGGGCCGCCCTGGGTGGCTCGACGACGGCCAAGGACGACCACTAGGCGCACGAGTCCACTGCTCCTGAGCAGCGGAAACGCAGGTCAGTAAGATCCCCAACAAAACTCAGGGCTATAAGACACCTAGGTTGTGTCTTGCAGCGCACGTACGTTCGCTGAGCCCCGGCAGCGGGGCGGGTGGTCCGTTCATCGGCATGCGAGCAGCCCCAAAGGTCCCCATTCCGCGCGGACATGAAGGTGTGCTGGGCAGAAAGGCACTTTCGTCGTATGAGCAACCAGAGTCCAGGCAGGCGACCGCCGAGGAGGTGCCGCCGCACGGATCCAGAAGGCCGCGCTCGTCACCCACATCCAGCGGACGTTCATCAGTGATCAGGGGAGGCCTGTGAAGACGGCGGACACACGGTGCCCGCCGTCTTCACGATCGGAGGAAGATCCAAAGGCGTCTGCCCCACGATGCTGCTACTAGCCGATCCAGCCGGATGTGGCTGTCGCGGCTCTTCGCCTTGCCGGGCCCGCACGGGATGTCTCAGAACACCCGGACCTACGGCTAATGGCTCCCGTACCATCGGTTTTGGGTGGGGGCCTGTCGTGTGCAACGAACCGAGCGCGCGGTGGGGCGTCTCCCAAATGGGGGGGGTGCTTGCCCGCTCGGTACCGCTGGGTTCCCGGGACAACTGCACTCCGAGAAATGCTCGTAACGGGGAAGCAGGGCTGGAACCACCCATGACGTACGACATCGCGGCCCCTGAGCCCGCGGGAATGGTGGCATCGCTCAGCTCCCTGGGGTACTCACTGCCGGCAGCCGTCGCGGACCTCGTAGATAACAGCATCTCGGTAGAAGCCCAGAACATCGACGTCGAGTTCGCCTGGGCAGGACGTGACTCATGGATCGCGGTGGTCGACGACGGCTGGGGCATGACCGCTGAAGAGCTCGTCACGGCGATGACCGTGGCCGCTCGCGGGCCCTCGACGTCGCGCTCCTCCACGGATCTGGGCCGCTTCGGCGTCGGCCTGAAGTCGGCCTCGTTCTCGCAGTCGAGGCAACTCACCGTGGCTACCGCCAAGGCTGGTTGTGAATGGCACACACGGACCTGGGACCTAGACGTCGTCGAGGCGTCCGGCGAGTGGCGATTGCTCCATGGAGCCGACGGCGAAACGACAGCGGTGTTGGACAGGGTCCGGAGTGCCGCCGGTCACGGCACGATCGTGCTCTGGCGCCGGCTCAACGGCTACCACGGCGGCGACGTCACCGAGGGCGACGAAGGCACCCAGAAGCAGTTTTACGCCGAGGCGGCCCGCACGGAGTCGCACCTCGGAATGGTCTTCGCCCGCTTCCTCACTGGGAGCCGACGCCGGAATCTGCAAGTGTCCGGGACCCCGGTGCAACCCTGGGATCCGTTCATGGGCAACCACCCCTCGGTACAGCGGCTCCCCACCGAAGAACTGCTGCTCGATGGACATCCCGTACGGGTCGAGGCGTTCATCCTCCCCAGTGCCCACCGGCTCACCCCCGAGGAGTACGCCAGAGCCGCAGGACCACAGGGCTGGCTCGACCAGCAGGGGTTCTACGTCTACCGCAGGAACCGTCTGATCCTGGCGGGTGACTGGCTGGGCCACCGTGGGATGCGCCGTGAGGAGAAGTACAACCTGGCTCGCATCGCAGTCGACATCCCAGCCGAGACGGACGCCGAGTGGGGCGTCGATGTGAGGAAGTCGAGCGTCGTCCCGCCCGTCGGTCTCCGCCCACACCTGAACCGCATCGCGCGGCAGGCGCGGGCAAGGGCCGCGGATGTGCTGCGACATCGAGGACAGGTCGCTGCGCGTACACATGGTGATCCTCTGTCCTACGCCTGGACCGTGCGTCGGCCTGACGGCAGGGTCACCTGCAGGATCAACCGCAACCACCCACTGGTTCAGGCCGCGCTGAGACCCAGCGCCAACAGCACAGCCGACGTACGTGCGTTGATCCGTCTCTTGGAGGAAACAGTGCCGGTCGCCGCTCTCCGAGTAATGCACGAAACGGACACCAGCGACGATCCTGAACCGTTCGGTGGACCTGGGCCCGCCGATGAGGCCGCGATCGAGGTCGCACAGCGCATCTACGAGTCGCTGGTCTCCGGCGGCCGCTCACCGGCTGCCGCACGCGACAGGTTGCGGACCATGCCACCCTTCGACCAACTACGGGGCTTCTGGAGCCGGTAGAGCCATTATCGGTGGTCGACTCTACTCCCCTCGATACCGTCCTAGTCCAGCTGGAGGTCCCACGTGACAGCCGTACCCGACGACCCCATCGCCAAGGCCAAGCGCTTGGTTCTCGGGTTTCTGCCACAGGACCGTCAGCCGAAGACGGAGGAGGTACAGAACGCGGTCAACGCCATCTTCGGGATGCTGGCCGCACAGGGTGAATCCCTGGACCGGGACCAGCTGGCCAAGGAGATCGAGGCCATGACCGCCGTGTTCCAGGAGCGGTCCTCAGGCCTCACGGACTCCAAGGGCCATGAGCCCTGGCTGCCGGAGGCGAAGAACGACCGTGATTGGGACTTCTGGGAGCGCTATCGGCGCTACCTCGAGGACGTGGTGAGCCTTCCGCCCTGGGTCGTGAGGCGGCTGGACCAGAGTTCCGACGAGGTGTTGAGCCAGCTGGAGGATCCACGCCGCCCGGGTTCCTGGAGCCGCAAGGGGCTAGTAATCGGCCAGGTTCAGTCGGGCAAGACCGGTCAGTACATCGGGCTCGCCGCAAAGGCGGTGGACGCTGGCTACCGGCTCATCGTGGTGCTTGCCGGCATCCACGACGACCTCCGCAGCCAGACACAGCTGCGGATCGACGAGGGACTCCTGGGGTTCGACACCCAGCACTACAGGCGGTCCAACGAGGTCGGAAAGTCCCGACTCATCGGCGCAGGACGGATGCCCTTCGCGAAGAAGCTCGACATCGCCTCACCGACGAACAGCACCGCGAAGGGGGACTTCGGCAAGAAGACGGCTTCCCACACCAACTTCCCGCTGGGCAGCTTCCCAGTGGTGCTCGTCGTGAAGAAGCACTGGAAGCTTCTCGAGTACGTGCGTAATTGGGTGATCGACGTTCATGGGACAGAGGACGAGAACGGCAAGAAGGTCGTGAAGGATCTTCCCTTGCTCGTCATCGACGACGAGGCCGACAACGCCTCGATCGACACGACCAAGGACGACGACGCAGACCCGACTAAGACCAACGCCGCTATACGTGACCTCGTCAACGTCTTCGACCAATCCGCTTACGTCGGATACACGGCCACGCCGTTCGCCAACATCTACATCAATCCGGAGGCGAACAACGAGAAGGTCGGGCAGGATCTCTTTCCGGCGAGCTTCATCCGCAGCCTCCCCTCGCCCTCCAACTACCTTGGCCCCGAGCGGGTCTTCGGCCTCCAGGTCGACGACGATGACGAAGAGGACACGCCGCCTCTGCCGCTGGTGCGCCACGTGAGGGACGCCGAGGTCTGGCTTCCCGCCAAGCACAAGGCGGGCCACGTTCCCCGCGCCGAGCTGCCTAGGTCCCTGCGCGAGGCGATCTCCTCGTTCGTGCTAGCTTGCGCGGCTCGGCGGGCCAGGAGACAGACGAAGGTGCACAACTCGATGCTGGTGCACGTCACCCGCTTCACCTCGGTGCAGGGGCTGGTGCGGGACCAAGTCGACGACCACCTGCGTCTCTTGGTCGACACACTCAGGGACCGGTACGGCAAGGGCCCCGCGCTCCGCGAGGAACTCCGGGCGCTCTGGGAGCGGGAATTCGTCCCCACCACGGAACATTTCCCTACCGACGAGGCCGAACGCCTCACGTGGGATCAGGTTTCAGCGGGACTCCTGGACGCCATCCGGAAGATCCAGGTCAAAGCGGTAAACGGCACGTCCAAGGACGCACTCGACTACTACCTGAACCGCAAGGACGGTCTCTCCGTGATCGCCGTCGGAGGGCAGAAACTCTCCCGCGGCCTCACCCTGGAAGGTCTGACGGTCAGCTACTACCTGCGCTGGTCGAAGTCATACGACGCCCTTCTCCAGATGGGTCGGTGGTTCGGGTACCGGCCGCATCACGAGGACCTGTGCCGTCTGTACACGACCCCCGAGCTCCAAGCCGCTTACGTGGAGGTTACCGCCGCCACTGACGAACTGCGCCGGGAAGTCGAGGAGATGGCCACACTCGGTCTCGAGCCGACGGCGTTCGGGCTGAAGGTACGGTCCTCGTCACTGGGGCTGACAGTGACCGCACCCAACAAGATGCGCAAGGGCAAGAAGATCCTCCTCAGCTACTCCGGCGAAGGGCCGGAAACCGTGATCTTCAAGCTCGCCGACCGGACCGTCGCTCACAACTTCAGGATCCTTGAGGACCTCGTCCGACGACTCGACAGCGCCGAGGGGCTCAAGATGACACCCAAGGGCGGCAACGTGCAGTGGGAGGGTGTCGCTCCCGAGCTGGTCTCGGGGTTCCTTTCCGACTACGAGACCGACCCCATGGCGCAGCGGGTCCGGCCAAGGCTCATTGCGAAGTACATCGACCAGTGCGCGAAGGTGAAGGAGCTGACCGACTGGACGGTGGTTCTGGTCAGCAGCACGACGTCGAAGTGGCCCAAGGAGATCGCCGGACACACCGTCGGCTCCGTGAAGCGAGCCGCCCTCAAGGACGACTTCGTGAGCGAGGGCAGATACACGATCCGCCGGGTCATCAGCCCTCAGGACGAGCTGATCGGCCTCGACAAGATCCAGGTAGGGAGGGCACGCGAAGCCGCTCGAAAGGCTGCGGAGGAGGCGGAGAAGGCAGCACCCCCGCAGAACCCGTCGGGCGCGTACATCCGGCGGCAGCGTCGCCCCGAACAGGGCCTGTTGTTGATCTACCCCGTCATGCCCGTCGATTCCGATGGCATCGCGGCGTCGACCACGCCTCTCGTGGGCTTCCAGGTGAGCTTCCCTCACTCGAAACACCAGTCCAAGACCGAGTACGTTGCCAACTCCGTCTGGCTCCAAGAGGACATTTTCTCGATCGTCGAGGAGGACGGGGCGTGACCGTGACGGAGGAGGCATGGCACGAGCTGGAGAGCCCCCAGGAGACCCCGGGACGGTCCAGTCTCCGCCTGCATCCGGAATCCCCTCTCGACATCTTCCTCACCGTTTCCCATCCCGGTAGGCAGCGCATGCTCGTGCTGAGGACCGACGCCCGCTCGGCGGACCCCGTCATACGGTCGGTGGGCCGTCTCCCGCGAGCCGCTGGCATCGAGATGAACCTGAGTGCTGTGTCCCGCTTGGAGTACGAACTCCAGGTAGTCCTGACCACGAACGAGCTCCGAGAGGTCTTCAACCCTCTCGTGGCCGACGTCGCCGACACTGTCAGAGCCGCTTCGGCGGCCCCGGAGGCTCTGATTGCCGCCGTGGAGAGGTTCGGTAGGTGGCAGGACCTACTGCGCACCGTTAGCCGGGACGGGCTGAGCGCCGAGGCGCGCCGCGGTCTCCACGGGGAGCTGTTGGTGCTAAATAACATACTCATGGCCTCGCCATCCCAGTCCGAGGCCGTCGAGGCATGGACCGGTCCCACGGGGAGCAACCAGGACTTCCAACTGCCCGAGGTGGCAATCGAGACCAAGGCCAGCATCGCGAAGCGCCCCCGCAGCATCCGCATCGCGAGCGAGAGACAGCTAGATGACACGGGCACCCCTGCTCTGCTGCTCACGCTCGCGCTGCTCGACGAACGACGCGGCGGATCTGGAGAGAGCCTGAACCAGCAGGTGGACGAGATACGGCGGCAGCTGGCGAACCCCGCCGCCCGTGCCCGCTTCGACGGTCTGCTTATCCAGGCCGGGTACCTCCCCGGGCATCGCGATCTGTACGACGAGCCTCGCTACACCCTCCGCGAGCTTCGGTTCTGGCATGTACGGGAAGGCTTCCCCAGGCTGGTCGAGTCGGACTTGCCGGAGGGCGTCGGCGATTGCACGTACCACGTGAGCGCGTCGGGCCTGGACGCTTACCGTGCCACGGCCGACGAGGTGAAGAAACTGATCGGGGGATCCCATGGCTGAGCTCGACCTGACCGAGTTCTCGCGGAGCCTCGTCGCCGACGTCCAGGCGACGGCTGACGCCGAGGGGACGACCACCCCGGAGGCGTTCACACGGCGGGTCTTCGAGGACTTGGAGCAGGCCGGCGTCGTGTCCAACACCTTCACCGCCTACCACAAGATGCACGGCCACGAGGTACACGGTTACGGCATCGGAGAGTCAGGCGAGTCCCTGGACCTGTTCGTGACGGACTTCCAGCTGGCACCGCTGGAGACAAAGCTCACGAAGGCACAGACCGAGACGTCCTTCCGACGGCTTCTGGCGTTCGTACAGCGTTGCCGGGACGGGCTGCAGCAGCACATCGACGAGTCGTTCGACGTGTACGACATGTGTGCCGCGGTCGAGAAGGCCCTCACCGAGGTACAGCGGATCAGGCTCTTCCTGCTCAGCAACCGGGTGAGCACCTCGACCGAGGTCCCGGTTTCGCATTTCGACGGCCTCCCGGTGACCCACGAGGTGTGGGACCTGGCGCGACTTCACCGTCACGCGACGTCCGGCGCCCTCGGCGAGCCCATCATGGTGCCCTTCAGCCCTCCGCTTCCCTGTGTCTCCGCACCGAGTTCGGAAGAGGACCACTCCGTGGTCCTGGCAGTCATACCCGGGGAGATGCTCGCCGAGCTATACGCGGAGTACGGCACCCGGCTCCTCGAGCTCAACGTCCGCTCCTTCCTCCAGACCCGCGGAGCGGTCAACCGGGGTATCCGGGAGACCCTGCTGCACGCACCGGGCAGGTTCCTGGCCTACAACAACGGAATCACCGCGACCGCGTCGCAGGTCGACTTCGTGAGGGGCCCGGACGGCGAGCCCACCCACATCTCCGGGGTGCACGGCCTCCAGATCGTGAACGGCGGCCAGACAACCGCCTCGCTCCACTACGCGCTGAGCCGCGACAAGGCGGACTTGTCCCACGTCCGGGTCCAGATGAAGCTGACGGAGGTGGCACCGCAGCGGCTCGCGGAGATCGTCCCGAAGATCTCGGAGTACTCGAACACGCAGAACCGGGTGACCCAGGTCGACTTCAGCTCCAACCACGACTATCACGTGGACATGCAACGGATCACCCGCTCCCTGTGGGCGCCGGCGACGGACGGCAGCGGCCAGGAGACCCACTGGTTCTACGAGCGTGCGCGCGGCCAGTACACAGACGAGCTGGCGAAGGTCCGCACGCCCGCCAGGCAACGGCAGTTCAAGAAGCTGAACCCGACGAAGCAGAAATTCACGAAGGCGGACCTCGCCAAGTTCGTCCACTCCTGGAACCAGCTGCCGTACCACGTGAGTCGTGGAGCGCAGAAGAACTTCGTCGAGTTCATGTTCAACATCGACAAGGCGCCGCCTCGAGTCGACGTTCAGTACTGCCAGCGGGTGATCGCAATGGCCATCCTGTTCAAGGCGGTAGACCGGATCGCCGCCATCCACGGAGCAGGAAGCCACAAAAGCGTGATCACCACGTACACCGTGGCTCGCCTGTCCCTGGGGACGGACCGCCGGATCGATCTAGACTGGATCTGGCGAGAGCAGGGCGTCTCACCGGTGCTAGAGGCCGCGATCCACGATCTGTGTCCCCGCATCATGCGGGCGGTGACCTCTCCGCTCGAGGGGAATCACGTGGGCGAGTGGGCCAAAAAGGTAGCGTGCTGGGACGCCGTGTCCCGGGTGCCCTGGACGCCTCCTCGCGCTCTGACGACGGAGCTGCTCGACCATTCGCTCGACGAGGCGGCACTCGCCGGCGGTACCGGAGCTGAGGAGGGAGCGGGCGAGGAGGCAGCCCTGATCCACGCCGACGAGTGGTACGCGATCGAGCGTTGGGCCAAGGAGACCCGCAACCTCGAGCCCTGGCAGCGCCAGCTGGCCCAGTTCGTCGGAAGGCGTCTCGAACTGGAGCAGGAGGTTCCTGAGACGCAGGCCGTCCAGGCCCTGCACGCCCGTACCGAGGCGCTGCGGCTGGGGTTCACGCCCCACCCGTAGCGCGTGGTCCGCACGCACCTTGGGCGCGAACCACCGACATGTCAAAGGGCAGTTCGCCAAGATAGAGGCATGATTCCCGAGTTCGATGTGGACATCCGTCGCGACTACGATCTGGAAACGCTACGTACTGGCCTGAGCGTAGAAGACGTGGCCAGGGGCTTCACGGATCACCACGGGTACGAATGCCTAGGGCTCCCGAGGTGGGAAGAGGCCTCAGTATGCCTGACGGAGGAGGCCGCCCTCCTGGAACGGGCGGGGAGGTCTGACGTGCCCGACGGGGTGCCGGCGATCCTTGACGAGTTGCAAGACGCCGATGACGTCGGCTACGCAGAACTGATGGCGTACACGTTCCACTGGAACGACGTCGGGGTGGCGGGCCTCAGTCTGGCGCTCAGCGCCGCCCGGATCGCCACCTTCTACTCCTGCTCGAGTGGGCTCGACAAGCGTCATCACGCCGAGTATCCAACGGTCGGCGCTGTGCCCGATCATGAACGCGCTGGCCTACTCGCCAGGCTGATCGAAGAAAACGGCTGCGGCGTCGATCAGAAGTTCGGGCGATGGTACATCTACGGGAACTCCATCAAAGACATGCACGGCCTCGGTAGGGCAGTGCTGGCTGCGCGTGATGCCTTCGATGCGCTGCCCCAGCCACCGTGGACCGAAGGGCTCGCTGAGTTACTCGAGGAGCTCGCAGACGAGTAGAGCCGCTGGCAGCCTTTGCGACCTTTGCAGCGGGGGCTGGCCAATTCGGCGGACAGCGACTCGGACTTGACGAGGCGGTCCCAAGACGCAAACCCCAAAGCCCTGCATGCCCGCGCCGAGGTACTACCGCTGCGATTCAGCCTCGTCCGGGTGTGCGACGCTCAGGCTCACGAGCCTGAGCGGGCGCCAGGGTCTGGCTTTGTGTCTCGCTCAACGCGTGGGTGAACAGGTCACCCGAGGCTTCGTCTCGTCCAGCGCAGTACCTGCTCAGGGGGCACTCGTCGCAGAGCGGCTCCTTCGCACGGCACAGGGTGGTCCCGATCAGGCGCAGCGCCGCCATGCGCAAAGGCGCATCCTCCCCGGCGCCAACCAGCTTCACTAGGTCCACCCGGCCGTCGCTGAGCTTGTTCGTCCGGTCCGAGTCGCTATCGTTCAGACGAGCAGCGACCCTCAGCGCCCCCTGTCCCACCCAGAGGAGATCCTCACCGGTCAGAAGTCGGTAGAGAGTCCGTTCAGCCGGCTTCATCTCCAGATGTGCGGGGATGCTTTCCGGGTTCTTCCACACAGCCGACTTAGCCACCACGGCCGCCAGTCGGTCGACCCGAGCACGCGCGGCCGTACTGGGAGCCGCCTCGATGAGGGACGAGAAGGCGGTCTTGGTCAGGATCCTGCATTCCTTGACGACCTCGGCCATCGCCTCGATCTGGTCGGGCCGCAGCTTCGTACCGGAGAGTATGGCCACGACCGCCGCGGAGAGCGGGGACATCCCCTCACCCGGCAGCTGGTACCAGGCGCCCGTGTCGCGCTGGTGCTCCGCCCATGCGGTCAGGTCCCTGCGCACCGTGCGCCAGTGCGGCTTGAGCACAACTCCGTCACGCTGTTTCTCGTCCGAGGGCAGCAGCGCTTCCGCGGCGGCTTGGCCGAGCAGGGGCGGTACGGCGTTGCCGATCTGCCGGAAAGCGTCACTGCGGGTCCCGGCGAACCGGAACCGGTCAGGGAACGTCTGAACCCGTGCCGCCTCGCGGACGGTCAGCGTGCGGTTCTGTTCCGGGTGGATGTACCAGTAACCGTCCTTGGCGATGTGTGCCGTGATCGACCTGCTCAGATCACCCCAGTCAAGCTTCTTGTACTTATCCGTGAACTGTTCGGCGCTGTACCGCTGGAGCTTCGGGTCGATGTCCGAGTACAGCGTCTTGGAGTCCATCTCAGAGAAGATCTCCAAGTCGTCCTCCCTGACCCGACGGGTCATGTGGTCCCAGACGTGGTCCTTCGGTGCGCGCTTCCGCATCTCTGCAGCGAAGGCAGGCAAGTCTTCAGGCTCGCTGTAGGGCCACTCACGCTGCCCGACACGTTCCGTGGCCACGACGGGCAGTTCCGGCAGGTCACCGATGGCGTCTCGCAGCGTGGTGCGTTCTTTCACCTCGGGACGCCACTGGAACCTCTCCACATCGTTCCGCGCCAGAAGGATCAGCCGCTTGCGGTGCTGGGGCACTCCATAGCGCCACGCGTCCACGAGCCGCACTTGCGTCGCGTAACCGAGCTCCTCCAACTGCTGCTCGATCGTGCGAACCACGAAGAAGTCGTCACCAAGCCCCATGTCGGGCACGTTCTCCATGAGCACCACGCGCGGCCGTATCCGCTTCACGACGTCGAGGTAGGCGCTCCACAGTTCCTTGCGGCGGTCATGGGGGTCACGCCCATGATGCTCGACAAGGCTGCGGATCTTGCTCCGCCCTGCCCTGCTGAACGGCTGGCACGGAGGCCCTCCGGCTACTAGGTCGATCTTGGCCGGTGCCAGCAGGTCCACGAGCCTGTCTCGCTCGTCGGGATTTCCGAGGTCCATGTGGAGGCTCATGCCGGGGAAGTTCGCGGCGTGCGTCTCCAGAGCTCGCTCGTCGAAATCGACCGAGGCCGCAACGGTCCAACCGGCCCGTTGGAGCCCAAGGCTCAGCCCGCCGGCTCCAGAGAAGAGGTCGACCGCGAGCCGTTTTCCACTACCGAACCCTTCGAGCCACTTGGTGAACCCCTCGGGCTTGCAGCTGTTTTTGTTCGGCTTGAGCTTCAGATAGTCGCTCCGCTCGAGAGGTACGCCGTAGTACTGCTTCGCCACAGCACGAACCTCCACACCAACGAGACGACAAGAACGAGCACCAGGAGATCACGGACGCGCTGGTGGAGGCAAGGATTCCGGCCATGGGGACACCGAGGAAACCGGTGATCACCTGACGCGTTCCCCCAGGTGCCTGCGCCGATCCGCGAGGCTCCCAGGCCCTGGCCCCGAAACGGTGTTCTGGTGCAGTCTGAGGCGGTCAATGATAAGCGATGACACAGACAAGATCACGAGGCGGCTCCTGTCCTCCTTCACGTCACACACGGAGAACGACGGAGCCGGCCGGGAAGACACACTCAGGTGTTCGCCTCCCACAGCTCCTTCAGCCGTCCTAGCCGACTCCAACAAGGATATGGCGTGGATCACTTCGGCCGCGGATAGAATCGCCCCCCACCCACTTACTGGTGGGGCCGACTGACGATCACCAGGAGCGGGAGCACGGGTGGAGTCCGAGGACGCGAAGGCGTATCTCCGGCCACGGGCGCGACTGATGAGCACCCTGGGCGAGGAACTGATCAGTAACGAGCGAGTCGCTCTCACCGAACTCGTGAAGAACGCCTACGACGCCGACGCAAGTCTCGTAGTGATCCGTTTCGAAGCTCCCCTCGAGGAGGGCGCGGGTTCCATCGAGGTCTGGGACGACGGCCATGGCATGTCCCCGGAAACGGTTCGCGGAACCTGGCTGGACATCGCCACTCCCCATCGGCACCGGACACCCCGCAGCGAGAAGCTGGGGCGCAGGGTCTTGGGGGCCAAGGGCATCGGGCGGTTCTCCGCCGCCAAGCTGGCGCACGTGACGTCGGTCACCACGCGTCGCAGTGGCGGAGAGGAGGTGGCCCTACGCATCGACTGGGGTGACTTCGCCCAGGAGGACGCCTACCTCGACCAGGTACCCATCGAGTGCATGGTGGGGTCTCCTGAGGTCTTCACGGTCGACGGGAAGTCTCAGGAGTTGTTAGACGGTGCCATACGGGAGTTGCACGCGGGTGGTAACTGCACGTCGCCCGCCCCATCCGCTCCCACGGATCCTGAGATCGGCGAAGGCCCGCACGGAACCGTCGTACGTCTCGAAGGGCTGCGCCAGAACTGGGACGTCGATTCCATCCAGGCCCTGAAGAGGACCCTCTCCAGGCTGCTCCCTCCCCCGCCTCCCACTGAGCTCCAAGTGTCAGACCAGCCTGAGTTCGCGATCTATGTGAAGACTCCGCCAGGCGAACTGCAACACCTCTCAGGATTCGTCAGCGCGAGCGAGGCTCTGGCCCATCCCCACTACCAACTGATCGGGACCGTCGACGAGGGCGGCTTCGCCCGCCTAACTCTTCGTGCGGCAGAAGACGTTCCCGAGGTCTTCGTCGAACGGAGCCTCCGTCAAGACCAGAAGCGACCTAGCTGCGGCCCTATCAAGCTCGACATCCGCGCATGGGACCTGGACAGCCGATCACTTCTACAGCTCCTCAAACTGGACTTCGGCGCCCGCAACATCTCGGAGATCCGAAGCCTCATCCGGGCCAACAGCGGAGTGACCCTGTACCGCGACGGATTCCGCGTCCAGCCCTTCGGCGAGCCCGAGTTCGACTGGTTGCGGTTCGATCAGCGACGGGTCAACAACCCCACCCTCCGTCTGTCGAACAACCAAGTCGTCGGCTTTGTCTACATCACAGCAGACGGGAATCCACTCCTCCAAGACCGCTCCCACCGTGAGGGACTGATCGACACACCGGAGTACGAGGAACTTAAGACCCTCATACACCACGCTGTGACCGAGATGGAAACCTGGCGGTACAAGCTCCGGCGCCCTGCGTCCCCTGCCGGTCCGATAGACGAGCCGTTTGTGGTGTCGGCCGGGGGTCGTGGACACGGCGTCTTTGAGACCTTCGACCTCGGCCCACTCCGTGACGTCGTCGCCCGGCGCCACCCTGACGACGCAGTCCTCGGCCGCGCCCTCGACGAGGCCACCGAGACGATCAACGAGGGCGTACGCAAGGTCCAGGAGATCCTCTCCCAGTTCTCCCGGCTTGCCACCCTCGGTACTCTCGTGGACGTGGTCCTGCATGACGGCCGCACCGCCCTGTCCCACATCGCCTTCGTGCTGAGAAGCCTCAAGAAGTTGGTGGAGAGGACGCGGGACCAGGACGCGGACCTTTCCGCGGCGCTCGAGAAGACCCACACCGACTTCAGTGCGCAGGAAAAGGCCCTTGACCGGTTGTTCACCCGTATCGAACCGCTGAGCGGGAGACGCCGTGGGCGACCACGGGAGATCTCACTGCACGAGACCATCGCCGAGGCGGTCTCCGTCCACGAGGCGGACATCAGGCGTCAGGGCATCACCGTCACGATCGGTGGAGACGACGTAAGGGTGACGGCTGAGCCAGGTGACATCACCCAGGTGATCATCAACCTCGTTGGTAACTCCGTCTACTGGCTGTCCACCGTTTCCGAGGAAGCCGAACGCTCCATCCTGATCGAGACCGAGCGCACCGCCGAAGGCGAGGTCGACATCAACGTGAGTGACAGCGGGCCGGGGGTCCGTGAGGAGATCAAGGACCTGATCTTCGACACTTACTTCAGCGACAAGCCCGACGGGATTGGTCTCGGGCTAAGCATCGCCGGAAGCGTCGTCAAAGACTTCTATGACGGCGACCTGTACCTAGTGCCTCCGGGACGACTACCCGGGGCATGTTTCAAGGCGCGTCTGCGAAGGAGAGTCGGGTGACCACAGGGGCGGGGGCGTTCCGCCTGCTCATCGTCGATGACGAGCAGGAGATAGCGGAGAGGCTCGAGTCGATGCTGGGGGAGGACCTCGTCGACCTGGGAACCATCGCCTTCGAGATCGAGCAGGACTTCGACGAGGCGGAACGAAGACTCAGTAACGAGCAGTTCGACCTGGTCATCCTCGATGTCAGGGACTCGTCACAGGGCGGCGCGGCCCATGCCATCGAGGGACGGGGACGGGAGCTGTACGAGCGGATCAAGAAGACCCGTTGGATCCCGGTCATCTTCTTCACGGGCGTGCCAGAGCAGGTACGACATCTCACGGCACCCCCGCTCGTCGAGGTTGTCGCCAAGAATAGGCTCGAACAAATCACCGAAGCAGTCCGTGCCGGCCTCAACTCAGGCGTGCCGTCACTGACCCGTCGCCTCGGCGAACTCGTCGACCAGCAGATGCGCTCGTTCCTTCGAGACGTCATCGCGCCCCAGTGGGAGCAGATGGCGGAAGGCGACCAGAGGGAGATCGCACCCGTCTTGGTCCACCGGCTCGCCGCATGGCTCAAGGAGAACGCGATCCAGGAGCTGGATGGCGTTCTTGCGACTTCCGGAGGCGTTGCGGTCGGTCACTCGTCAGCCGCTCGGGTGTATCTCAAACCGCCCGTGACGCGTCATCTCACCGCTGCCGATCTGCTTCGTGATCCAGACGGACAGTGGTGGCTCGTGCTCACTCCTGCCTGTGACCTGTACGAGGACCCGCCGAATGTTGCCAAGCCAAGGACGGCAAAGGCTGGATACGTGCGGCTGGCCAAGGCCGACTTCGTGAGCGAATCCCCCCTCGCCGTCGCCTCACAGGCGAGTGGTTTGAGCAAGGACAGGGACGCTTTCAAAGCCGCCTTCGGCCCTGACCACAACAGGTTTCGAGCCCTTCCCAAGTACCTTGACATCCCAGACCTGATGGTCGACTTCGAGAACATCAGGTCTGTCCAGCTCAAGGATCTCAGGATCTGGCTCAGCGAGGAAGGCGACTGGACCAGGATCGCGACGCTCGACAGTCCGTTCGCCGAGGCAATGTTGACAGGGCACAGCCGTGCCGTTGGCCGTATCGGCACCCCGGACATCAACTGGCAGGGGCTGCACGAGGAACTCGGAATCGGCAAGGGAAAGAAGCAGACAGAAGCACAGCCTGCAGTGCCATCGACCCACGGGACTGCCCGAGAGCCTCTGAATGAACAGATTCCCTCACCTAGTGCCGCCCCGATGGAGCGGGACGGACAAGAGGTGTGACGCGGCGCCACCTGTCGTGACTCCTTGACAACGGTCTAAGGCCTCGCCCGCAGCGCTGGAATGAGCGGACCGTGCAGTGTGTGTCGGATTGTGCGGGGAGCCGCTCCCCCATAGGTCACACGCCCAACTCTCCCTAGATCAGTCGAGCTTCCCGAGCTAAGAGCACCTATGATCGCGCCGCGAATGGGGGTGTACGTCTTGACGGATGTCGCAGGTGGTAAGGCTTGGTCCTTCCTCGTCGCTGGTGAGGAGCGACAATTCCAAGGAAACGACGGCTACGAGGACATAGCCGAGGAGTGCTACAGCTACGACTCCACCGTAGGCAACCACCGACGGGTGAAGTCTGGCGACTTGGTGGTCGTCCGGAACAGCCACGAGGCCCTGGGCATCGGCTACATCGAGGAGCTGGAGACAGTACCGCATCAGGAAAAACTACGGAGTCGCTGTCCAACCTGCCGGAGTACTAACTTCAAAGTGCGGACCACGGAGAAGCCTCGCTTCCGGTGTAGCCCGTGTGGCACCAAATTCGACCAGCCAGAGGAAGAACTCATACGGGTTACCACCTTCCGGGCTCACTATGGAGGGTCGTGGCAGCCCTTGGAGGGTTGCCTCGACAAGATTCAGCTGGCTGAACTCAGTCTGAGCCGGTCCGATCAGCAATCGATCAAGGCGATGGACGTGGAACGAACCCTGGCTGCCATTGCTGCACGTGGTGTCCGCCTCCCGCCTCAGCAGGGCCCAGCGAAACCAAACCGCCAACATCCAATGGAACTGCCCGGCGGTCGCCGACGCACGACAATGGCCGCTAGGCATGGTCAAAATGCATTCCGTAGAGCTCTCGTTCGCCAATACGGGATGATATGTGCCGTCACTGGACCTACCCCAGCAGAAGCTCTTGAAGCTGCACATATAAGGCCATTCGCCAGCACTGAGCGGCATCGAGTTGAGGAAGGACTATTGTTGAGGGCCGACATCCATCGTCTCTTCGACAGCGGTCTACTGACCTTCAGTACCGACCTCGAGGCGTGTATCGCCCCAAGCCTCTTCGGCCATCCAACGTATAAGGCATTGCAGGGCAGCCGAATGCACCTTCCAACGGACGCCGTTCTTGATCGAGACGCGGTCAAAGAGCATCACAGCATGACTACCTCTACTTGGTGACGGGGCCCCGTCCCTTCAATGGCTTTTCTGAAGCAGATTCAGCAAGGCAAGCCCTGCCAGCTAGCGGGCCAGTTGTGGACGAGTTCCGACCCATCCCGGGTACTTACTTCGCTGACCAGCGAGGCTCCACAAGGGGCGATCGGCCCCCGGAACCTTCAACACTGTCACGGTGACCAAAGACCGGTGCTCACACGTCTCTACGCCATCTCGCGAACCTCGCACGCAGGCACACGGTCCAGCCAGAGGAGTGGGTCATGAATACTGTTCAGGCAAGGCTTTGGCGCTTTGGGGTGATTCCTGGAGCAGACGGGGCCGAGGTTGAGGCCGAAGAAATTGGCAGGGGATCCTTGCCCGTCGATCTCGCTCGACTCGTACACATCAACGCCCTAGCGTGCGATAGTTACAAGGTAGTCGACCACCGAGTGATCGAACACGAGGCCCGGATTCTAACTAGCTACCTAGCAGGTAGAGGCGCCCATAGCCCCCTCACGGTCGACTACCCTGCCTTTCGTGCCAGCTCTCTGCATATCCGGCGTCTCGTCAGCGAGTGTTCGGGGCTAGGCGTAATGACGGCCAGTAGCAAGGCGTTGTTTAGGTGGAGGAACAGATCCGGAGCACTGCACAGCTTTGACGTCCTTCCCGGCCACCTTGTTCCAAGGTACGGGAGCGCCGGCGTCAGGCCGGACCTACTGTTCCACGCGCCGGGCGGGCCGATCGCTGGGGAGGCTCGCGGTCGCCACCGCACAGCGAAGAAGAAAATATTCCCAGACAACCCAGATAGTCAGCAGAAGAACCGTCTGCTTCAACTCGCAGAATGGTCCGTTAACAAGCAAGACCATCCTTACTTCATGAGTTGGGTCTGGATTAGCCGGTCGGGGGTCGCTGCCGACATCTTCGTACCATGGATCGACGATCGTCATGGCGCTTCATTACGCGTTAACCTCGATTGGCTTCAGGAGCCCGGACGTAAGCGCTGGTATATTCGCACTGCAGAGCACCGGTCGCGGCGTGACACCCAGCCAATGAACCGTGAGGAAGACCTGGAGCAAGCACGGATGTTCGCCGCGCCTCCGGTCGCCATCGCAGGAGCAATCGAGCGAACAAGGACGGAATTGCAGGCTACGGTGAAGAAACTTTACGAAACGGCACCTCCGCCAAGCCGAACCCTGCGGGGCGTGAGCGTCCGCGGAGAGTGGAAGCCCGCAGATTCGCTGGGCACACCGACCCATGAAATTTTTGTAGGCATTTTGGCTGAACAGCTGCCAACAACTCAGCTGAGCCGTGACGAGATGAACAGAGAAGATAACGGCGTAATCGCAGCCCACCTCGAAGGGCGGCTCTTCACTGCCATTCGTCCAGTCGATAGTGATTACGCCAGCTGGGAATGGTTTGAGGAAAACCTAGTTGACTAGCCAGGGCGGAGATCAGCGGCCGTGCGAGTACCTGCCGCCAGCGTATTCCCAGTCTGGTCACTGCAGGCTGCGTGGCGTCACAGTAGCGCGGACCACCTGTGGACAAGAGGGCAACGAGTAAGCCGGACCGGCGCTGTGACCAGTAGCAATCCCACAAGCCTCATCGGCCTCCGGAGTCGTTCACCTCGCCCTGCCGGACCGCAGCATCCGTACAAGAGCGAACCTCGCTGAACCCTCCAGCCAGGACGCCGCATCTGGAGGGCAAACGGGCGCACAACGGCTTCCCGCGGGCTCAACGGCAACCAACGCCAGCGAACGTCAAATTGCCTGGTCAGCGACGTAGCTTGACAGCCCCCGCAGGCCATGCCCGAAAGGGCGGCACCCCCGCACAAGGGTGCAAGACCCTGACCAGGGGGACCCCCGGGAACTGAGTGAGGCCAGCTCCGGGCGATGTGAAGCCGAGCGCGCTCCAGCCCTCGGGGACCACAGCCCCGATCCCGGTGCCGGGCTGCATTGGGTCGGCGTAGAGCATGACGTCGTGGGCGCGGCCTGCTGCTGCGACCATCACCGACAGCTTCCGTCCCTGACCCGTCCGGGGCCCCTCCGGACCCCCGGACGACGTGTCAGTTCCAGCCGCGGGACCGTCGGGAGAGCGCTACGGCCGCACCACCGGTCAGCAACAGCGCGCCGGCCGCCCAGACGATCCAGCCGCCGCCGAATCCGGTGTCGGCCAGCGGTCCGGACCCTGCGGAAGGGCCGCCCGAAACGGAGCCGGACGCTCCGGCCGCGCCGCCGGAGCCGGACCCGCCGGGCGTACCGCCGCCCCCCGACCCGCCGGCCGTGCCGCCGCCCGCGGAGCCGCCCTGCGCCAGCCGCAGGGTCAGCGCCGCGCTGTCGTTGGAGGCTTCGGGGTCGAGCCCCTTCATGATCTCCAGCGTGCGGACCTGGCCCGTGGAGACGGCCGGGGTACGGGGGCCGATGGCGACGGTGAACGACAGGACGTGTCTGTCCCCCGGGGCGGGGTCGCCGAAGTAGCACTGGTAGGTGGACCGGCCCATCCGGGGGCCGGGGTCCGACCCGTCGTCCGTGGGCGGCGGCTGGCAGTTGTCCGGGATCTTCGTGGCCTTCGTGCCCGGCGGCAGCTTGACGAGGACCGGGAGGAAGATGTCGTCGTCGAGGAGGTCTTGCACCACCGCCGGCCCCCGGTCGATCACCGTGGCGTGCAGCGTGGCGTGACCGCCGCGCCGCCCGGTGACGGTGTCCCCGGTGACGGCGAAGTCGGCGTGGTTGACGCTGTTGACGTAGGTGGTGAAGTACGGGTCGATGTTCCCGTCGGACGGCATCGCGCCCTTCGGGACCAGGGTCAGCGGGGTTCCGGGGCCGTTCGCCGGGGCGGCGCCGGTCAGCGGGGTGAATTCGTAGAAGATCTTGTCGCGCAGGGCCTCGTCGCCGACCTTGACGCGCAGCGGCGACGACAGCGCGTACTGCCGGCCGGGCTCCACCGGGGTGGGGAAGTCGCACAGGGTCTCGCGCACGATGTGCCCCCCGCGGTCGCCCGCGGGCACGTCGCGGCAGTTGGCCCAGGAGCCCTGGAGGTGCAGCCCGGCCGTGGTGTCGATCCGCAGCTGCACCCCCTTGGCCGCCGGGAGTTGGCCGTTGTTCCACACGTCGAGCGGAAAGGTCAGCGTGTCGCCCGGCACCTGGTGCAGCTGCTCGGCGGACGCGCTCACCTTCAGCTGCGTCTTGCCGTTGGTCAGGGTGAGGTGGTCGCCGGTGACGGTGGCGTCCGACGCCGTGCCGGAGACGGTCACGGTGCCGCTGCTGCCGACGGCCGCACCGGGCTTCGGCACCAGCGTGATGGCGTGGAAGTCCGAGGTGGCGGACGCCAGGTCCAGCGTGCAGAGGTTGCCCTCGCAGTGCTCCGACGGTGCCGGCTCGGCGAAGTCGGCCACTCCGGACAGGTCGACGGTCAGGTGGACGTGGTGTGCCGTGCCCCCGCCGGCCACCTTCCACCGGTAGGACAGGTTCACGCTCGCCGGCTCCGTCCCGATGAAGAGCTCGTGCTCGGCGAACCGGACCGTCATCTCTCGTGCGGCGTCCGCCGTGTCGGCGCGGGCCGGACCCGTGCCGAACACCCCCGCCACCAGCGCCACCGCGCCCGCCGCCGCCGTTGCGACCGCGCGTACCCGTGATCGTCGTGCCATCCGACCGAAACCTTCCCCGTGCGCCGGGAGGTCCCGGCCCGCCGTGCTTCACAGGTGTGACCCGCGAGGCGCGGAAATGGTTGCGGCCGGCCGGGCTCAGGTGTCCGCGCTGCCGGGCACGAGGTGACGTGATCCAGGAGGCCGGACACGGATGATCACAGTCGTCGACCTGTCGCGCTCAGGCTCAATCGCCCACAACACCGTCGGTGACAACCATCGTGCCTATGTGACAACCATCGTGCTGCGGCTCACAAACTGGGCCGCAGTTGGGCGTCCCTGGTGTCCGACTGCACGGCCTAACCCCTGGTCTGAACGAAGGGATACAACACCGTAGCCGCAACTGTCCTACTGTCCGGCGGAATGCTGCGCGTGAGCAGCGCGTGAGTCTCATCGCTGTGGGCGCATTCGTGGGAGAACATGCAGGTCAGCGCCATCAGTGAGCGCGTCATGAGCATGCTCTCCGGAACCGTGTCGGCCGGCTGAGGGAAACGCACGTGCGCTAGGCCTCGTTTGGGTGTGCCGACGCTTGATGTGCCGCATGACCAGGTACGACCGCGCCACAACGTGTCGTCACCGGCGACAGGAGCGCTCAGCACCGCTGCTGATACGGCGCTCAAGCTCGCGAAGCATCAGCCTATTGCGGGAGGTCAAGCGCTGACGCCGCGCCTATGCACAGCATCAGCAGGCACCTCAGACCCGTGTAGCAGCATGGCCTGTTGCGAGTCCCCTGACGTGGAATCCGTAGCGTGCTCGGAGGTCTGGCGAGTTGCCCGGCGCGCGCTCCAACAAGCGTCGCAAGGGCCAAGCGTCTTCTGAGCGCGTCCGCGCCTTGCAAGTCCCGAAGCATCAGGCACGTCTGCGCACGGTTGGACAAGAGAAGCCCGGATCCCTGCCGCAGTAGCGAACTCAGTCGGCTGAGCACGCTAGGTGGCCGCCGCGCACCCCAGTTGGCCCATCCGGTGCTGCCGACGATTCCCGCTCCTTGGTCGAACACCAGGCGCAATATCCATATCCTCCGGCCATGAGACTCTTCCGATCGCGCGCCAAGCGGACGACTGAACCCCCTGTGTCGCGGGCCATGGCCCTGTACAGGGCCGGGCGCTACGCAGAGGCGGTGACCGAGGCCCGCGCCGTGGCCCGGTCGCTGCCACTCGCTGACACGTACGCACCGCTGGCACTGAGCATCACCGCTAACGCGACGGGCGCCCAGGGCCGCCACGCCGACGCTCTCGCCATCTACGACGAAGTGCTGCCGGCCGTCGGAAAGACTTTCGGAGCTGATCACTGGCAGACCCTGAAACTGCGCTCCGACCGCGCCCAGACACTGGCCTCGCTCGGTCGGTACGCCGAGTGTGCGGCAGAGTGCGCGGCCGTCGCTCAGATCGCGAGCCGCGGTACAGGGGAGCTGCAAAACGTAGCAAGGGCCGCCAGCAACGGGCTGGTCTTCGCTCTCAGCGCGCAGGAGCGCCACCCGGAGGCCGAGGCACGCGCCCGCGAGGCCCTGGGCGCCCATCCTGAACCGGACCGGCTGACACTGTCATTGCGGCTCAACCTGGCACGCAGCCTCAACGGCCAAGCCCGCCACGAGGAGGCCCTCGCCGAGGCGGAGCGCGCCCTTGAGCTGCGCCGTAGCCTGCCCGCGGCAGAGAGCCGCCAAGAGACCGGCGCCATCGAACTGGCGGTAGCCACCGCCCTCCTGGGACTGCGCCGCGGCACCGAAGCTCGCCTTCAGGCCGCGGATGCTCACGATGCCTGTCTGGCCTCATTCGGCCCGGACCATCGCCGCACAGTCGAGGCTCAGGCTCTGCTCGACCGAATCGATGGCGCTTGATCGGACGCGCACCGCGACTCCGAACAGGGGTGTCCCAGGTGTCCGACTGACCGGTTATGGCCCTGAACTGCACGGATACCCCGGACAGCCCGATGGACAGCTGTCCGGGCTGTCCCTTCACAGACGGCTGCAACCCCCGGGCAGGTGTTGCAGCCCGTCGGCGGAGCCGACCTCTCAATGGGCGCAGGAGCCGGAGGCCACATCCGACTTCGCACTACCTGCGATACACGAGGGCACCGGACGCCTCCTGGGATCAAGGAACCCGCTGATCAGAGCCGATTCACAAGCCGAACTCCGATTGTGCTCCGGAGCCGTTCTTACACGAGGCGGTGAGGGTGGCGCGACCACGCCCCTGCCCGCAAGCACAAGAGCCCCGGCGCCCCAGAGCAGCAACCCGAGCCGTCCCACCTTCACCTGGACCTCTCCCCACGCGCCCCCGGGCGTCACCAAGGCGAAACCGGTGAGAATCCACGCGAGTTGACGCGCACCGGTTCCAGGCACGTTCGATCGAGGGCACCAAAGGACACCGAGGGACACCGACGGACGAGGAGTCGCCATGGCGCCAGTGATCAGCGGCAGCGATGACATCCGGGCCCTGGCGGCGGGCGCCCTGGCGCGTTGTGGGGTGGAGGTCTCCGCGGTCAAAGGCGATGGCTTGGTTGCGCGTACGCCGGTGACCGGTGCGGAGCTGTTCGGGCTGCGCGGGAACTCCCCCGCGGATGTCGACCGGGCCGTCGAGGTGTGATCGTGCACGAGGTCGTCGCCGACACCGTCGTGGAGCGGCTCGGCGCCGCCTACGGCCGGCTCCCGGTCGGTGACCCGTTCGACGGGGCGACGCTCGTCGGGCCGTTGATCGGCGAGACGGCGTACGACCGGATGCGTCCGCCCTCGGTCGCGCGGTCGAGGAGGGCGGCACCGTGTGCGCGGGCGGCGAGCGGCGGCTCGCGCAGGAGGCGCCGGGTGCCTACTACGTCGGTCCCGCTCTCGTGCGCATGCCGGCGCAGACCCCCGTGGTGCGGGAGGAGACCTTCGCGCCGGTCCTGTACGTCCTCACGTACCGCGATCTCGACGAGGCGATCGCGCCGCACAACGACGTACCGCAGGGGCTGTCGTCGGGAATCTTCACCGGCGACCAGGGCGAGGCCGAGCGGTTCCTCGCGGCGGGCGGCGCTGACTGCGGCATCGTCAACGTGAACATCGGCACGTCGGGCGCCGAGATCGGGGGCGCGTTCGGCGGTGAGAAGGAGACCGGTGGCGGCCGTGAGTCCGGCTCCGACACCTGGCGCGCGTACATGCGCCGGGCGACCAACACCGCGAACTATTCAGGGCGGGTGGCGCTGGCGCAGGGCGTGGGCTTCTCCCGATAGGCTCCAAGTACGGTTTCGGGGAACGGAAATGACAGGGTGTTTGCTGGGTGGACGGTGAGATGTCGCTGCCGTTTACTGCGGTGGTAATTCTCTTTCCGTCGGATCTGCGGGCAGGTGGGGAATTGCAGCCCGCGTCAACATATGTCAGTGGCATATTCCGTGCGGTACTTCGCCATCCCTGGCGGTACGGGAATTGAGTACGCGGCATTCGTGACCTTGCGCACTACCGGGCACGGAAACCTAGGCAACTGGCGAATCATCGTCGACAGTTGATGCCGACATTCCCCCCATGCACCGAAGGCTCCGCCATGCGCGATTCGTCCGACGTCCCCGTACAGCCCCACGCCGTCACCGTCGCCGAAGTGATTCCCGGTGATCTCCTCGCCCTCTCGGAACAAGAGGTGGCGGAGGACACATGGCACGTGGTCATGCACACACTTCCGGAAAACCCGAACACCATCAGGCTCACGCTGCGGCCGCCCCTCGGGGGAATCGATCACGATCAGGTGCTCGAGCGCGGGCACCGGGTGACGGTGGCCTGCCGTCGCATGGACGTCTCCGGAATTCCGCGGATCACGTCGGCCGATCTCACCGAGGTGGAGTTCCGTGACGGCGATCGCGTCACCTCGCTGCGCACCGTCGATCCCCAGGCCGTCGAGGAGTCGTACACCCGCCGGTGGGGCCGTTGGCACCGGGACCTGGAGAGCCGGGCCGAGGAGCCGGTGGCGGACGTCGTGCTGCGCGAGCGCCTCGACGCCGCGGCCCAGGACGGTTGTGTCGTACGGCATTTCCCCCGGCCGCGGCGTGACGCGGCGGGCGGGGGCCTCGCGCCCCGGCGGGTCGTCGTCACCGGCCTGGGGGCCGTCACGCCGCTCGGCATCGGCGTCGAGGAGCTCTGGCAGGGGCTGGTGGAAGGCCGCTGCGGGATACGGGAGCTGGAGGGCGAGGAGTTCGCCGAACTGCCCGTACGGGTGGCGGGCAGCGTCCCCGTCGACCCGGCCGGGCTGCTGCCGCGGCCGCAGGCACGGCGGATGAACCGCGCCGCCCAGCTGGCGGTGCTCGCCGCGCGCGAGGCCTGGCAGAACGCCGGGTTCGACGTGGCCGGCACGGCCGAGAGCGGGCTGGACCCCGAGCGGGTCGGGGTGAGCGTCGGCGCCATTCTCGGCGACGCCTCCGTGCTGGTCGGCGGCGACCGCAAGCTCCGCGACAAGGGACCGCGTGCCGTGTCACCGCTGACCACGCCGATGACGGTGCCCTCGCAGGCCGCGTCCCAGGTGTCGCTCGCGCTGCGGATCACGGGCGAGGCCCGCACGGTGACCAGCGCGTGCGCGTCCGGCACCGAGGCCATCGGGCAGGCCATCGACCGCATCCGGTACGGGCACGTCGACGTGGCCCTGGCCGGCGGCGCGGAGGCCGTGGTCACCCCGGCGATCATGGCCTCGTTCGCGGCGATGCGCGCCCTGTCCACCCATGAGCTCGGCGCCACCAGCCCCTCGCGGCCCTTCGCCAAGGACCGTGACGGCTTCGTCAACGGCGAGGGTGCGGGCTTCCTGCTGCTCGAGTCCGAGGAGCACGCGCGGGCCCGGGGCGCGCGGATCTACTGCGAGGCCGCCGGCTGGGGGCTGTCGGCCGACGCCCACCACATGGCGGCGCCGGACCCTTCGGGCAGTGGTGTCGCGCTCGCGCTGCGCCGGGCGGTGCGGGACGCGGGCGCCCACGCGGTGGACGTCGTGCACGTCAACGCCCATGCCACCGCCACCACCGACGGCGACCTCGCCGAGGCGAGCGCCCTGCGTGCCGTACTGGGCGGGGACGTCCCGGTGACCGCGCTCAAGGGGCACCTCGGTCATCTCCAGGGCGCGGCGGGCGGGGTGGAGGCGGTGGCCACCGTGCTCACGCTCCATCACGGCCTGATCCCGCCGACCATCGGCTGCGAGGAGCAGGACGACGCCATCGAACTGGACGTGGTGACCAAGGCTCCGCGCGCCCTTCCGGCCCTCGGTGACCTGGCGCTCAGCAACTCCTTCGGGTTCGGCGGCCACAACGCGGTACTGGCCCTGCGCCGTACGGCCTGACCCCGGGGCCCGCCGGTCCCGCTGGATCCATCGGCCCTTTCGAACCCCTCGGACCCGTCTACGAGGGCGGGCGCTCGGGCGCATGGGGCGCCCACCTGCGAGGACGGGTCCTCCGGCATACGGGGCCGGTCGCTCCGGAGAGGCTCACGCTCCGGCCCGCCGGGCCACGGGAGCAAGTGCCCCGGGCCTCTGGAACGGGCCCCGTGGCAACGGTCTCCACTGGGCCTCGGCAGCCCAAGGCCGGTCTCCGAGCAGCTCCATCCGCGGCGCGTCCGCCGAGGTCACCGACCCCGCCCTCAGGCGGAAGCCCGCTTGCGCCCCGTCGTCTTCTTCGCGGCCGTCTTCTTGGCGGCGGTCTTCTTGGCCGTCGCCTCCTTGCCGGTGCTCTTGGCGGTCTTGGACGTGCTCTTGGCCGTGCTCTTGGACGCCGTGCCGGACGCCGTCCTCTGGCCGGCCGTCTTCTGGGCCGTCGACTTGTGCGCCGCCGACTTCTGGGCCGTGGTCTTCCTGGCCGCCGTCCGCTTCGTCGACGTGGACTTCTTGCCGCCGACCTCCTTGGGGGCCGTACGGGCGGGCTTGCGGCGGGCCGGGAGCGGGGTGACCTCCGCCTCCCCGCCCTCTTGCACCCCGCCCTCTTCCGCCGCGCCCGCTTGCTCCCCGCCCGCTTCCCCGCCCGCCGCCTCGCCTCTCGACTCCTTGGCCGCGCGCACGCTCTTCTCCAGCGCGGCCATCAGGTCCAGCACCTTGCCGCCGCCCGCCTCGCGCTCGGGCACGCTGGGCGTCTCCGCGCCGGACGCCTTGGCGGTGATGAGTTCCTCGACGGCCTCGCGGTAGTCGTCGTGCAGGTCGTCGAGGTCGACCTCGCCGAGGGTGTCCATCAGCGCGTCGGCGAGGTCCAGTTCCTGCTCGCGGACGGTGACGCCGGTGTCCGGGGCGACCTCGTCCGTGGCGCGGATCTCGTCCGGCCAGAGCAGGCCGTGCATGGCGATGACGTCGTCGACGACCCGCAGCATGCCCAGCCGCTCGCGCCCGCGCAGGGCGAACTTGGCGATGGCGACCTTGTTGCTGCGCTTCAGGGCCTCGCGCAGCAGGGTGTAGGGCTTGGCGGCGGGCACGCCGTTGGCGGAGAGGTAGTACGCGGTGTCCATCTGGAGCGGGTCGATCCGGTCGGCCGGCACGAAGGCGACGATCTCGATGGTGCGGGCGGTGGGGATCGGCAGCGAGGCCAGGTCCTCGTCCGTGATCGGGATGAGCGTGCCGTCGGCGTCCTCGTACGCCTTGCCGATCTCCGGGGTCGTGACCTCGCGGTCCTCCAGTTCGCAGACCTTGCGGTAGCGGATCCTGCCGCCGTCGTCGGTGTGGATCTGGCGGAAGGAGATCGAGTGGCTCTCCGTGGCGTTCACGAGCTTGATGGGGATGCTGACCAGGCCGAAGGAGATGGCGCCGTTCCAGATGGATCGCACGTGCGGCATCCTTCCGATCGATATCCGATATCAGCCGGTTTCGTGGGATTCTCATCGTATGACGCCGATCACGGAGGTGGAGGGGCGAAGGCTCGCGCTCAGCAACCTGGAGAAGGTCCTCTATCCCGCCACCGGCTTCACCAAGGGCGAGGTGCTGCACTACTGCGCGACGGTGGCGGACGCCCTGCTCCCGCACCTGCGCGACCGGCCGGTGTCCTTCCTGCGCTATCCGGACGGGCCCGAGGGACAGGTCTTCTTCACCAAGAACGTGCCGCCGGGTACGCCCGGCTGGGTCACGACCGCCGAGGTGCCGCGCATCGAGGGGCCCGCCCGCATGGTCCTGGTCCAGGACCTCGCCTCCCTGATGTGGGCGGCGAACCTGGTGACCGAGTTCCACACGCCGCAGTGGACCATCGGCACGCCCGGGATCGCCGACCGGCTGGTCCTCGACCTGGACCCGGGGGCGCCGGCGACGGTGGTCGAGTGCTGCGAGGTGGCCCTGTGGCTGCGGGAGCGGCTGGGCGCGGACGGGATCGAGGCGTACGCGAAGACGTCCGGGGCGAAGGGGCTGCATCTGCTCGCCCCGGTCGCGCCGACGCCGTCCGAGGACGTCAGCGCGTACGCGAAGGGACTCGCCGTCGAGGCCGAGCGGGCGATGCCGGGGCGGGTCACGCACCGTATGACGAAGAACCTGCGGCCGGGGAAGGTGTTCGTCGACTTCAGCCAGAACGCGGCGCGCAAGACCACGGCGACGCCGTACACGCTGCGGGCGCGGCCCGAGCCCACCGTGTCCACGCCGGTGACGTGGGACGAGGTCGCGTCCTGCACGCGGGCGTCACAGCTCGCCTTCCTCGCTCCGGACGTCGTGCCGAGGCTGGAGCGGTACGGGGATCTGCTGGCGCCCCTGTTTGAGGCGGGGCGGGCGGCCGCCCTGCCGTGACGGCCCGGGGTGGCGCCTCGCATGGCCGTGGGCGGCGCTTTCGCATGGCCCGGGGTGGTGCCTCGCACGGCCCGGGACGGCTCCTCGCCCTCGCTGCCCTAGACGCGCAGCCATGTGTGGCGGTCGCGGGCCATGGCGTGGAGGGCCTCGACGTCGGCCGGCTTCAGGACGCCGCCGAGGCGGGCCAGGTTCGGCAGGTCGGTGTCCAGGAGGATGCGGATCTCCCGCGGTGGTGCCACGACGTCCAGGGTGGCGGGGCCCGCCACGGCCAGCACGGGGTGGACCTCGGCGGTCAGCGCGTACGCGGCGCGGTCGGCGTCCGCGCGGAGCCGGCGCAGCAGCGGACGCGGTTCGTGGCGGCCGACGGTGACCATGGGGTCGGTGACGAGGACGCGCTGTTTGCGCGCGTAGAGGGTGTGCACGGCGAAGATGCCGGCCGGGCCGACGACCAGGTGGTGGATGCGTTCGCCGCCGGGCAGGGGCACGGAGTGGAGGGTGTGCCACCCCGCGCCCTCCATGCGGTCCAGGGCCTCGCCGACCGTCTGCTCGGCGGCGAGCGCGCGGCGCCGCGGGTCGGGCCGCAGGCGGCGTGGCGGGCCGGGGTCGCGGTCGAGGGCGACCACCAGGGCCTCGCCGGGCCGGTTGGGCGCGAGGTCGTCGTCGGGGTGGAGGGTCAGCCGGGCCAGTTCGGCCGGGGTCGGGACGGGCGGCGGGCCCACGGTCACGGGGCCGGACAAAAACGGGCCGAGCGCGTCGAGCACGTCCTCGCGTCGGTCCTCGCTGAGCAGGTTGACCCGGGCCGTCTCGCGGTCGTACCAGGCGACGTTCCTGCCGTCCGTCAGGCACACGTACAGCCGCTCCTGACCGTGCCGCCAGGTCGGTACGACGCGCAGTCCCTTCATGCACCATCACCCCTTGACCATGGGAACAGGCGGGGTGCTCCAGGGGCAAGAACCCGGATACCTTTGTGGACAGCTGGGGAGTTGGGTGGGAGGCGCCGTTGCGGACCCGCAGGACACAACCCGATGTACCGGCTCCGGACAGCCCGTGGAGCGAGATCGTGCCCGGCCTGTGGATGGGCGGGCACGCGTTCGCGGGCCGCGCCGGGCAGCCGGAATTCGCCGTCGTGCACGACGAGTTCGACCTTGTGCTCACGCTGCTGCGACTGCCGGGGCACGGGCCGGACCCGGGGGTGGAGCACCATGTATGGCCGATTCCGGACGGCCCCCTCGACGGTACGCAGCTGGCGGGCGTGATCCGGCTCGCGCAGGCGGCGGACGATGCGCTGGAGGCGGGGCGCCGGGTCCTGGTCCGCTGCTACCACGGTTACAACCGTTCGGGACTGGTCGTGGCGCACGCGCTCGTCCTGGCCGGGCACACCACCGACGAGGCGATCCGTCTGATACGGAGCCGGCGCTCGCCCTGGGCACTGCACAACGAGCTCTTCGAGGAGTACCTGCGCGCCGGGCTCGCCACCGCCCGGCTCCTGGAGGAGCTCGCGGAGCCGTGAGCCGGCGGGAGGCTCGCACGCGACCGCACCCACGGGGCACCCTCGGGGATCGCGCGTGGCCCGGCCGGGAGGGTGAACCCGATGCCGCCACCGGACGGGCACACCGCCTGGCAGGAGCGCGCGGCCCGCAGGGCAGCGGGCACAGTCCGCGGGAGGACGGGTGCGGCCCGCGGGAGGACGGGCGCGACCCGTCAGGACTCGGCGGGAGCGGCCCGGCAGAGCTCGGCGGGCACGGCCCGCGGGACGGCGGGCGCGACCCCGCGAGTGAACAAAAAGGACTTCCATACGAATAAGGTGTATACGGCGATCGATCTCTCCGCGCCGTGTCCGCACACCCGTCGCGAACCGGCCGCGGACGGTCACCGCTTCGACGACATCGTTCTCCATGCCGACCCCGTGCCGGAGCGCCTGCGGGCCGGGGTGGCCCGGACGCGGGAGTGCAGTGATCCACAGCCGCCGTGCGCGCACGGCCCTCGGTGCCGCCGCCGCGACCGCCCTGCTGGTGGCGGCAGCGGCCGGCTGCGGCGACTCCGGTGACCTGCGCGGCGCGGGCGCGACGCCCACCGCCGTCGGCCCGACCCGGCTGTGGCCCGAGCTGCCGCCGGCCTCCACGCCCGCCATCGACTACGGGGAGGCCGACACCGAGACGGTCAAGGGGATCACGGCGCCCGGCGACGACATCCACAAGGTGGACCCGCTCGCCGTGGTGCGCGCGGAGGTCGCCGCGCACCCGGCCGAGTACAACGGTCCGCACGCGGCGTACGCGCAGACGGCCGACCGGCTGAAGGACTGCGGCAAGAAGGGCGCGACCGGCGAGAAGTGCCCGGTCCTGCAGGCGTACTACCGCGATCTGACCGGCGACGGCAAGGACGACATGGTGCTCGGCATCCGCTTCCCCGCGGACCAGCTCGCGGTGCGCGTCTACACGTTCCTGGACCACAGGCTGGTGCAGGTGATGGGGACCTCGGACAGGGTGGTCAGCGTGGAGCTCGCGGGCCGCGAGGTGATCATCCGCTCGCCGTCGACGCTGCCGGGCTACGAGTTCCGCACGGTCTGGAGCTGGGATCCGCACCAGAACGCGATGCTCGCGACGCGCGACGAGATCCTCCGCGTCGGGCCTCCCTCCGGGACCGTCATCACTACGCCCTCAGCCACTCCCACACGCTCAGCCACCCCCACGCCGTCCGCCGCGCCTCCGGCCCCGCCGTCCGCGTCGGCGCCGTCGTCCTCGCCGTCCGGGTCGGCACGCACGCCCGTACCGTCCGCGAGGGCCTCATGAGGCGGCCCCTCCTGCGGCTGCCGCGCTGGACCGCCACCCTCACCTGGAAGGCAGCCGCCTTCATCACGGTGATCTGCTGCGGACTGGCCGCGCTCCTCGGGATCCTCGTGCACGTCTCGGTGACCAACCAGACGGTCGGCGAGGCACGCGGGCGCGCGCTCGACCGGCTCGACGACGTGACGGCCGCGTACGAGGCGGGCGACCGGCTGCCGCCCGGCGCGGGCGTCGACCCGCCCGGACTGCCGGTCACCCTGCGCGCGCTGGCGGCGGGCGGCAAGCGCGGCACGATGGTCGCCGACCGGGCCGCACACCCCACCATGTGGGCGGCCGGGCCCGCGGACGGGGGACGCGCGCTCGCCGTCCAGTACGACTACGCGCAGGGCGCCCACACCATCGAGACCCTGGACCGGTCGATCGTGTGGTCGTCGGCGCTGGCGATCGGCGCGACGCTGCTGGTGGGCGCGTTCGCGGTGACGCGGGTGACGCGACGGCTGCACGCGACGGCCCTGGTGGCGCGGCGGATCAGCGCGGGTGATCTGGACGCCCGCGTCAACGACCCGTGCGCGCAGGACCCCACGCGCCCGCAGGACGAGGTGGCCGCCGTCGCGGGGGCCCTCGACACCATGGCGTCGTCGCTCCAGAGCAAGCTGCTGAGCGAGCAGCGCTTCACCGCCGACGTGGCGCACGAACTGCGCACCCCGCTGACCGGGCTGCACGCGGCGGCCGAACTGCTGCCGCCGGGACGGCCGACGGAGCTGGTGCGCGACCGGGTGGCGGCACTGCGCACGCTGACCGAGGACCTGCTGGAGATCTCCCGTCTGGACGCGCGCAGCGAACGCCTCGACCTGGACTCGGAGCAGCTCGCCCCGTTGGCCGAGCGGGTGGTGCGCGCGTCCGGGACGGACACCGAGGTCAGGGTCGTACGGGACGCGCGGGTGGAGACCGACCGGCGGCGGCTGGAGCGGGTGCTCGGCAATCTCGTGGTGAACGCGCACAACCACGGCGCGGGCCCGGTGGTGCTGACGGTCGACGGGCCGGTCGTCACGGTGCGGGACCACGGCGAGGGCTATCCGGACTACCTGGTGGACCACGGGCCGCAGCGCTTCCGCACGGAGGGCGGGGCGAAGGGACACGGGCTCGGGCTGACGATCGCGTTGGGCCAGTCCGAGGTGCTGGGCGCCCGGCTGCTGTTCGCCAACGCGCCCGACGGCGGCGCGGTCGCGACGCTGATGCTCCCTCAGTCCGGTCCCGTCTGAGTGCCGCACCCGTGCCGGGCCCGGCGGACGACCGTACGGAGCAGCCCGGGCCGCTCCCGGTCCCCGATGGCTCAGCGTGACCTGCGTGCGCCCGACTCCGCTCCTAATGTGGCGATAAGTCAGATCCGCGCCTACTCGGAGGAGTCCCCCATGTTCCTGCGGTCCACGTGCAGCAGGCTCGGCATAGCGGTCGCCGCCGCGAGCCTCTTCGCCCTCGCCGGAGCCGGCCCCGCTCTCGCCGACGAGGCGACGGTCTCGGGGCTCGACGTCGCCGGCAGCCTGGAGGCCGGTGCCGACTTCGACACGGGCATCGGGCGCAGCATCGGCTTCGACGACGAGTTCGGCTTCGGGTTCAGCGGCATCGACGCGGGGTTCGTGACCCGGGGCAGGGTCGACGCCCCTCGCGGGCTGGCGCTGCGCAGCGACCCGTTCCGCGGCGGGCGGCTGATCCGTATCGCCCGGCACGGCGAGCCGGTCGGGATCTTCTGCAGGACCAATGGCGAGCCGGTCGACGGCGACACGCTCTGGTACCTGCTCGCCGACGGCACCTGGTCCTGGGCTCCGGCCCGTTCCATCGAGACCTTCGGCGTCACGCCCCCGTGGTGCTGAGGTCCGGCTCACCGGTGTACCTCACCGGGATCGCACCCCGTGAGGTACACCGGAACAGCCCGTTTATCACTACATAACGGGACATCAGGTTCACCGCTTGCTACGTTCCGGACATGATCCAGCCCGGACTGCCCGGAACGACCGTGGTGGCGGACCCGCCCGCCCCGGCCGTACGCCTGCCCCGGCGCCGTGGCATCGAGTTCACCCTCATCGTCGTAGCCGTCCTGCTCTGCGTGTGCGGCTACTGCGCCGTGGGTCTCGCACGGAACGGCACCGTCCCGCCCGGCGCCGCCGGATACGGCGCCGGGCTCGGCGTGCTCGCCCTCCTCGCGCACGTGGCCGTGCGGTTCCGGGCGCCGTACGCCGATCCGCTGCTGCTCCCCATCGCCGTCCTCCTCAACGGTCTCGGACTGGTCCTCATCTACCGGCTCGACCTCGACACCCCGGCCGACCAGGCCGCCCCCATCCAGCTGATCTGGTCGACGCTGGGCGTCGCGTTCTTCATCGCGGCCGTGCTCTTCCTGCGCGACCACCGGGTGCTCCAGCGGTACACGTACGTCTCCGTGGTCGCCGCGCTGGGCCTGCTGACGCTGCCGATCTTCTTCCCGGCGGTGAACGGCGCCCGCATCTGGATCAGGATCGCCGGATTCTCCATCCAGCCGGGCGAGTTCGCGAAGGTGCTGCTGGCGGTGTTCTTCGCCGGATACCTCGCCGCCAACCGCAACGCGCTCGCCTACGCCGGCCGCCGGATCTGGCGGTTCGAGCGGCTCCAGCTGCCGACCGGCCGGGTGCTCGGACCGATCGTCGCGATCTGGCTGCTGAGCGTCGGCGTGCTGGTGCTGGAGCGGGACCTGGGGACGTCCCTGCTGTTCTTCGGACTGTTCGTGATCCTGCTGTACGTCGCCACCGGCCGCACCGGCTGGATCGCCGTCGGGCTGCTGCTGGCCTGCGCCGGCGCGATGGCCGTCGGCCGCCTCGAACCGCATGTGCACGGCCGGGTGCAGGACTGGATGCACCCCTTCGCCTCGATCGAGGCGGGCCAGGGGCCCAACCAACTCGCCCAGTCCCTCTTCTCGTTCGCCGCCGGAGGGGTGACCGGTACCGGTCTGGGGCTCGGCCACTCCATCCTGATCGGCTTCGCCGCCAAGTCGGACTTCATCCTGGCGACCGCGGGCGAGGAGCTGGGGCTGGCCGGCCTGTCGGCGATCTTCCTGCTCTACGCCCTGCTCGTGGAGCGCGGCTACCGGGCGGGCCTCGCGCTGCGCGACCCGTTCGGGCGGCTCCTCGCGATCGGCCTGGCGTCGATCGTCGCGCTCCAGGTGTTCGTGATCGCGGGCGGGGTGACCGGCCTGATCCCGCTGACCGGGATGGCGATGCCCTTCCTCGCGCAGGGCGGCTCCTCGGTCGTCACCAACTGGATCATCGTGGCGCTGCTGATCCGGATCAGCGACGTGGCCCGCAGCCAGTACGACGGGACGGCGGCGCCGTGAACGGCCGGGAGGTCGCGCCATGACCAAGTACATCCGCCGGGCCGCCGGACTGTGTGCCGTGCTGCTCGTCGCGCTCCTCGTGAACGCCGCCCGCGTCCAGGTCTTCCTGGCCTCGTCCTACGACGACAACGTGGCGAACCGCCGTCAGGCGATCGCACGCTACGAGCAGCCGCGCGGGGACATCCTCGTCGACGGCAGGACGATCACCGGTTCCGCGGACACGGGCGAGCAGCTGCGCTACGAACGGACGTACACGGACGGCCCGTTGTACGCGCCCGTCACCGGCTTCGCCTCCCAGCTGTACGGGACGACGTTCCTGGAGAACGCGGGAGACGAGATCCTCTCCGGCACCGACCCGATGCTCGCCCCGCTCCCCCTGTGGAACGACGTCACCCGCGCCCAGAACCCCGGCGGGAAGATCGTCACCACCCTGAACTCGGCGGCGCAACGGGCGGCGTACGACGGGCTCGCCGGGCGCCGGGGCGCGGTCGCCGCGGTCGAGCCGGCCACGGGGAAGATCCTCGCGCTGGTGTCCACGCCGTCGTACGACCCCGCGGAGCTGTCCGGGACGGGACCGGCGGCGACGCGGGCCTGGAACCGGCTGAACGACGCGCCGAGCAAGCCGATGCTCAACCGGGCGATCCGGCAGACCTATCCGCCCGGGTCCACGTTCAAGGTGGTGACCGCAGCCGCGGCGCTGGACGCGGGCGTGGTGAGGGACCTCGACGCGCCGACCGAGTCGCCCGACCCCTACCGGCTCCCCGGCACGACGACCTCGCTCACCAATGAGGTCGACGGCTGCCAGAACGCCTCCGTGCGGTACGCCTTCGAATGGTCCTGCAACTCGGTCTTCGCGAAGCTGGGAGTGGACATCGGCCTCGGCGACATGACGCGCACGGCGACGGACTTCGGCTTCAACGACCGGAAGCTGAAGATCCCGTTCTCCGTCTCGCCGAGCAACTTCGACCTCACGCTCGACAGGGCGCAGCTGGCGCTCTCCTCCATCGGGCAGTTCGACACCCGGGCGACTCCCCTCCAGATGGCGATGATCTCGTCGGCCGTCGCGGGCGGCGGCTCCGTCAAGGCGCCGTACCTGGTGGAGCGGACGACCACACAGGGGGGCCGCACGATCGCCACGACCGGGCAGCGGACCCTCCACCAGGCGATGAGCCCGGCGACCGCGCGGCAGATGCGCGAGCTGATGACCGACGTCGTGCGCGAGGGCACCGGCAGGAACGCCGCCATCCCCGGCGCCACCGTCGGCGGCAAGACCGGCACCGCCCAGCACGGGATCGGCAACTCCGGGGTGCCGTACGCCTGGTTCATCTCCTGGGCGCAGGCCGAGGGCTCGCTGGAGCCGGCGGTGGCCGTCGCGGTCGTCGTCGAGGACGCGGCCGCCGACCGCGGGGAGATCAGCGGCGGCGGGAACGCGGGGCCGATCGCCAAGGCGGTGATGAAGGCGGTGCTCGGGTTCTGAGACGGGGGTGTCGTCCGGCGCCCAGCCGACCTAACGTTCGGTCATGACTCGGTCCACTGCCGCGCACGAGCTCGCCCAGGTGAACATCGCCCGTCTCAAAGCCCCTTTGGACTCGCCTCAGTTGAAGGACTTCGTGGAGGCGCTCGACCCCGTGAACGCCGTCGCGGACGCGGCGGACGGCTTCGTCTGGCGGCTGCAGAGCGAGTCGGGCAACGCGACGGACGTCCCCGTGTTCGGGGACGACTGGATGATCGTCAACATGTCCACCTGGCGCGACACGAACGCGCTGACCGCGTTCATGTACCAGGGGCAGCACCGTGAGCTGCTGGCCCGCCGCCGCGAGTGGTTCGAACGCCTCGACGAGGCGATGACGGCGCTGTGGTGGGTCCCGGCGGGCCACCGGCCGACCGTGCGGGAGGCCGAGGGCCGTCTTCTCCACCTGCGTGAACACGGGCCGACGGCGCACGCGTTCACCCTGCGGACGTCGTTCCCTGCGCAGGGCTAGGGAGTTTCGTTCGTATCGGGCCGGCCGGGACCGGCCCGGTCCGGCCGGTCAGGACCGCCCGCCCTGCTCGATGGCGTCCGCCACCTCGGCGACGCGTTCCTTCTCCTCCTCGGCGAACCGCCGCGCGTCCAGCTGTTCGGCGATCTCCTCGTCCTGGGCCATCAGCAGGTCCAGGTTGGAGTCGCCCATCTCGAATACGCCCATGTCGACGTAGGCCTGCTGGAGGCGCTTGCCCCACAGGCCGATGTCCTTGACGCAGGGGACGATGCGGCTGAAGAGCAGCCGGCGGAACAGGTGCAGGAACTCCGACTGCTCGCTGTACTCCTCGGCCTCGGCCCTCGGGATGCCGAAGTTCTCCAGGACCTCGGTGCCGCGCAGCCGGTCCCGCATCAGGTAGCAGCCCTCGATGACGAACTCCTCGCGCTCGCGCAGTTCGGCGTCGGAGAGCTGCCGGTAGTGGTCGCGCAGGGCCATGCGGCCGAAGGCGACGTGGCGGGCCTCGTCCTGCATGACGTAGGCGAGGATCTGCTGCGGCAGCGGCTTGTCGGTGGTGTCGCGGATCATGCCGAAGGCGGCGAGGGCCAGCCCCTCGATCAGGACCTGCATCCCGAGGTACGGCATGTCCCAGCGGGAGTCGCGGAGGGTGTCGCCGAGGAGTGCCTGGAGGTTGTCGTTGATCGGGTAGAGCATGCCGATCTTCTCGTGCAGGAAGCGCGCGTAGATCTCCGCGTGCCGGGCCTCGTCCATCGTCTGCGTGGCCGAGTAGAACTTGGCGTCGAGGTCGGGGACCGATTCGACGATGCGCGCCGCGCAGACCATCGCGCCCTGTTCGCCGTGCAGGAACTGACTGAACTGCCAGGAGGCGTAGTGCATGCGCAGTTCGCCCTTGTCCCGGTCGGTGAGCTTCGCCCAGTACGGGGTTCCGTACAGCGTCATCGACTCGTCGGGGGTGCCCAGCGGGTCGTGCGGGTCGACCTCCAGCGCCCAGTCGATGCGCTTCTGGCCGTCCCACTGCTTGTCCTTGCCCTTCTGGTAGAGGGCGAGCAGCCGGTCGCGACCGTCGTCGTACTCCCAGCTGAAACGTGCCGCCCCGGAGGCCGGAACTTCCCAGTGGGGATCCCCCGCGTCCTTCGCGTACAGCTCATGAGTGGACATACATCGCAGGCTCACACGGGGTAGACGCGTCGTCAACAAGTCGCGCGCAAGGGATTGACGAGCTTGCTGACAAGCAGTCTCATAAGACGTGACCGCCGGTAACTCCTGTAGATCCCGTACGACGAGGTGGGAACAGTCATGACGACGGTGACGGAAGACGCACTCGATGGTCTCCGCGACGCGCTCGGTCGGCTCAAGGACCGGGAACAGGTGGCCGAGCGGCTGCTCGACTCTTCCGCCAAGCACTCCTTCGATCCGGACAAGGAGCTGGACTGGGAGGCGCCCTTCGAGGAGGGCAAGTGGTTCTGGCCCCCGGAGCTGGTGTCCCTGTACGACACCCCGCTGTGGCGGCGGATGAGCGAGGAGCAGCGGATCGCGCTCTCGCAGCACGAGGCCGCGGCCCTGGCGTCGCTGGGGATCTGGTTCGAGATCATCCTCATGCAGCTGCTGGTGCGGCACATCTACGACAAGGCGGCGACGAGCGCGCACGTGCGCTACGCGCTGACCGAGATCGAGGACGAGTGCCGGCACTCGAAGATGTTCGCCCGGCTGATCACGCGCGGTGGAACGCCGTACTACCCGGTCAGCCGCGCCCATCAGAACCTCGGGCGGCTCTTCAAGACCATCTCGACCACGCCCGGGTCCTTCACGGCCACGCTGCTCGGCGAGGAGATCCTCGACTGGATGCAGCGGCTGACCTTCCCGGACGAGCGGGTGCAGACCCTCATCCGCGGCGTCACCCGCATCCACGTGGTCGAGGAGGCCCGGCACGTGCGGTACGCGCGGGAGGAGCTGCGGCGGCAGATGGTGACCGCCCCGCGCTGGTCCCAGGAGTTCACGCGGCTCACCTCCGGCGAGTTCGCGCGCGTCTTCTCGGTCGCCTTCGTCAATCCCGAGGTCTACACGAACGTCGGGCTCGACAAGCGCGAGGCGTTGGCCCAGGTCAAGGCCAGTGGCCACCGCCGCGAGGTGATGCAGACCGGCGCCAAGCGGCTGACGGACTTCCTCGACGACATCGGCGTGCTGCGGGGCGCCGGACGCCGGCTGTGGAAGTCGTCCGGCCTGCTGGCCTGACGCCCGTCCGCCCGGCGTACGGGCGCCCGCCCGGGCGGCCACGGGCCTGTACGCCCGCGCCGGCGCCCCGGCCCGGGGTGGTCGCGGGCGCGTGAGGGCCGTCCGTCGCTGTCCGGTTACGCTGCCGGACATGACCTCGCAGGCGCCCACCCCCGCATACCGTCGGCTCAGCGTCGAGGAACGGCGCAGCCAGCTCCTCGACGCGGCGCTGTCGCTGTTCGCCCAGCGAGCGCCCGAGGAGGTCTCGCTGGACGACGTGGCGGAGGCGGCCGGGGTGTCCCGGCCCTTGGTGTACCGGTACTTCCCCGGCGGCAAGCAGCAGCTGTACGAGGCCGCCCTGCGGTCCGCCGCGGAGGAGCTGGAGCAGTGTTTCGCGGAGCCGCCGCAGGGGCCGCTCACCCAGCGGCTCGGGCGGGCCCTCGACCGCTATCTCGCCTTCGTCGACGAGCACGACGCCGGGTTCAGCGCCCTGCTCCAGGGCGGCAGCGTCGTGGAGACCTCGCGGACCACCGCCATCGTGGACGGGGTGCGCCGGGCCGCCGCCCAGCACATCCTCGACCATCTGGCCGTCCGCGACCCCGGGCCGCGGCTGCGCATGACCGTGCGGATGTGGATCACCGCCGTGGAGGCCGCCTCGCTGATCTGGCTCGACGAGGACAAGGAGCCGCCGCTCGACGAGCTGCGGGACTGGCTCGTGGAGCAGTTCGTCGCGACGCTCGCGGCGGGTGCGGGCAGGGACGCGCAGACCGCGGCGGTGGTGAAGGCGGCGCTGGCCATGGAGACGGCGGACGGTGCGGTGGGCTCGCTGGCCCGCCGCGTGGTCCCGGTGCTCGGGGACGCCGCGCACCTGCTGTGACGCGCGTACCGCCGCGGCCGGGGCTCATGGGCCGGTGCCACCGCGACGTTTGTGACACTGGGGACGTGAAGAGCCAAGACACCCCCTTCGTGGGCGGCCCCCTCGACGGGCGGGTGCTGCCGATCCTGCTCGGGCCGACCGGACATCCGCCGAAGACCTACCGGGTCCCGGTGCCGGACAAGGACGGCGGCCCGCCCACCGTGCTCGTCTACCGGCGCGTGGAAGCGGGGCGCAGCAAGCGGCTCGGACTGCACCAGGGCTGGAAGTACGAGTACGACCCCGAGGGGAAACGGGGACGCGGGCCGGTCTGGCCGTGGTCCAGGAACAAGGGCGGGACCACGTCCGGGGCCGGGGGCGGAAGCGGGGAGACGGCCGGCGGCGCCACGCCGGGCCCCCACGCCGACGAGTGACCTTCTTGGGCCGAAGCGGCCAGTCTGCGCGCGATCGGGATGCGCTCGTCCCATCCTGCCGGTGCGAGGTGGAGGTACCACCCCGGCACCGGAGGTGATGACGTGTCAGGAAGGCTTCTGCGTCTGGTCTGTACGGCGGCGGTCGCGGCCGGGACGCTGCTCGCGCCCACCCCGGCGGTGGCCGTCCCGGAACCGGGCCCGGGTACGGGCGCCCAGGCGGGTGGCTCCGGACAGCGCTCCGTCGCCCAGCTGCTGACGGACCTTCAGCGGCTGTACCGGGACGCGGAACGCGCCACCGAGACGTACAACGCGACCGAGGAGAAGCTGAAGAAGCAGCGCGCCGAGGTCACCCGGCTCGACGCCGACCTCGCGCAGGCCCGCCTGTCCCTGCACGACAGCCGCGGGGAGGCGGGGCGGCTGGCCCGCCAGCAGTACCAGGGCAGCGGCGAGATCTCCTCGTACGTGCGGCTGCTGCTCGCCCGCGATCCGCAGCACGCCCTCGACCAGGGCCACGTACTCGGGCAGCTGTCGCTGGAGCGCGCCGAGACGGTGCGGCGGGTGACCGGGAGCGAGCGGCGCACGGAGACGCTGGCGCTTGCGGCCCGCAAGGCGCTCGACACCCAACTCGGCCTCGCCGAACGGCAGAAGAAGGACCAGGACGATGTGCACAAGCGGCTCGACGCGGTGCAGGACGTGCTGGCCTCGCTGACGGCCGATCAGCTCGCCGAACTCGACCGGTTCGAGAAGTCGGGCGTGGCCGAGGCACAGAAGAAGTTCCTGGCCTCGGGCTCGCTCAGCAGCGCGAAGCCGCCGTCGCGGGAGGGCGAGAAGGCGGTGCGGTACGCCGTGCGGCAGATCGGGAAGCCGTACGTGTGGGGCGCCGAGGGCCCGAAGTCGTACGACTGCTCGGGGCTGACCTCGCAGGCGTGGGTCCACGCCGGGGACCCCATCCCCCGGACCAGCCAGGAGCAATGGGCGCGGCTGCCGCGGATCCCGCTGAGCGAGCTGCGCCCCGGCGACCTGGTGATCTACTTCCCCGAGGCCACCCATGTCGCCCTCTACCTGGGCGACGGCATGGTGGTGCAGGCGCCGCGCCCGGGAACCAACGTGAAGGTGTCACCGATCGCGGCGAACCCGCTGCTCGGCGCGGTCCGCCCGGACCCCGCCGGGAAGCCCCTGCGGCACTACACCCCGCCGAAGCTGCCGGCACCGGCAACGAAGGGCTCGGACACGGGCAACAACAGGTCGTTGTAGCCCACGACCGACGATCGGGCGACTCCGGCGACCGACGCCAGGGTCGCCTCGGACCGTGGGCGCGAAGGCGCGCGCCCACGGCCCTGTAGGCCGTTCACCGGCAAGATGTCCCCAACAGGAGACTCATTGCGGGCCGTGGGCCGCCTATCGCGCACATTGGGCCAAAAGTGGACACGGCACCCACCCCTCGTTAGGCTCGAATGACGAACGCCACGCCCGAAGAAGCACGGGGCACACAAGGAAGTTGGCGTTGAAATCCGGAGTCAACCGGTTCACCAATGACATTCAGCGTCATCCAGCGCGATGCAACGCTGCGGCCTGCGTCTTACGTAGCCCGACACTCTCGACAAAGCTGTCTGAATTCAGTACGGGAGTCTGAAATGCGGAATTTCAGCAGCATCAGAAGAAAGGCACTCGGCCCCGTCGCGGTCGTGGCCTCGCTGACGCTCGCCGCTTCCCTGGCAACAATCGGCACAGCGCATGCCGCCGTGAAGGTCACCGTCACCGGAACCGTGAGCTGCGCCAAATTCCCTGGTTCAGCACCGCAGACGGTGACCATCACCCCCAAGAAGGGGGCCGCCGACTCGGACGAACCGCCTGGCGAGGCCAAGGTCGAGAAGTACACCGTCAGCCTCGGAGGCATTCCGAAGGGCGGCACGGTCGGCACCGCCAAGGTTGTCTGCGTCGACGATGAAGGCGACACGAACACGTACAAGGTCGGCAACATCCCGATCAAGAAGCCCGCGAACGGCTCCCTGACCGTCAACCTCGCATGACCTGATCAAGACTCGACCCAGACTCGGAAGCCCCCGGACGCAAGGTCCAGGGGCTCTGAGTCTCGTACGTGACGGGTCACGCCGGCCGTCCGTGGGCCGTCCGAGCGTGACCGGCGGCAACCGGCAGCGAACGGCCGGGTCGCCGGTCAGGCGGATGTCACGCCCCGGCGACCGACGCCAGGTACGCCTCCGCCTTCTCCGGCTCGAAGAAGAAGTTCTCGAAGTCGGCCGGGTTGTCGAAGCCGTTGGCGAAACGGTCCGCCACCGGCTGGAGCTGACCGGCCGCGCCGATGAGGTTCAGGACGTGCTCCGGCGGCACGCCCAGCATCGCGTTGGTCCACTTCGTGACGTGCTGGGCGGTGTCCCAGTAACGGTCGAAGGTCGCCTGCATCCACTCCTCGTCGAAGGGCTTGTCACCCTGTTCGAGGATCGAAGCGAGGTACGCGGCCGCGCACTTGGAGGCCGAGTTGGAGCCCTGGCCGGTGATCGGGTCGTTCGCCACGACGACGTCGGCGACGCCCAGCACCAGGCCGCCGCCGGGCAGCCGGCCGATCGGGTTGCGCACGGTCGGGGCGTAGCGCCCGGACAGCGTGCCGTTCGCGTCGGTCAGTTCGACCTTGGTGGCGCGCGCGTACTCCCAGGGCGTGAACCGCTCCATGAGTTCCAGGGTCAGGGAGAGGTGCTCGGCGGGGTCCTTGACGCCGTTGAAGGCGTCGAGCGGGCCACCGGGTATGCCCTCCCAGAAGAGGATGTCGGCGCGGCCGGAGGTGGTCAGGGTCGGCATCACGAAGAGCTCGCCGACGCCCGGGACCAGGTTGCAGCGGACCGCGTCGAAGTCCGGGTGCTCGGGGCGCGGGCCCAGACCGTGGACGTAGGCGACGGCGAGGGCGCGCTGCGGCTCGCTGAACGGGGAGCGCGAGGCGTCACGGCCGAACATCGACACCAGCTCGCCCTTGCCGGCCGAGACCAGCACCAGGTCGTAGGTGCGGGAGAAGTAGTCGAGGTCGGAGACCGCGGCGCCGTGGATGACCAGCTGGCCGCCGCGCTGGGCGAACGTCTCCATCCAGCCGGCCATCTTGACCCGCTGGTCGACCGACTGGGCGTACCCGTCGAGCTTGCCCACCCAGTCGATCGCGCGCTGCGAGGGGCCCGGGTCGAAGGAGCCGGGGGCGGCGACCGAGACGCCGAGCCCTTCGATCTTCGGGGCCTGGGACTCCCAGAAGTTCAGCTGGAGATCGCGCTCGTGCTGCAGGGCCGTGTCGAACATGCACTGCGTCGACATGACACGGCCGGTCCGGATCTCGTCCGCCGTCCGGTTCGACATCAGGGTGACCTCGTACCCGTGCGACTGGAGGCCGAGGGCGAGCTGGAGTCCGGACTGACCGGCTCCGACGACGAGTATCTTCCGCATGCGGCTTGTTTCTCCTAGGACCTAGGCGTCCCTATTCGGGGCTTACTTCGAGCGCGTGGCCGACCAGGGCCAGCAGGGTCTCCACGACCGAGATCCGGCGACGCGCGTCCATGATCATGACAGGTATGTGCGGAGGCACCGTGAGGGCCTCGCGCACGTCCTCGGGCTCGAACCGCTCGCTGCCGTCGAAGTGGTTGACGGCGACGACGTACGGCAGTCCGCAGCTCTCGAAGTAGTCCAGTGCGGGGAAGCAGTCCGACAGGCGACGGGTGTCGGCGAGGACCACCGCGCCGATCGCGCCGCGCACCAGGTCGTCCCACATGAACCAGAACCGCTGCTGACCCGGCGTACCGAAGAGGTAGAGCACCAGGTCGTCGTCGAGCGTGATACGGCCGAAGTCCATGGCCACGGTGGTGGTCAGTTTGTCCGGCGTACCGGTGAGGTCGTCGGTTTCCTCACTGGCCTGTGTCATCAGCGCCTCCGTCTGGAGGGGCTGGATCTCGGAGACCGCGGTGACCAGCGTGGTCTTGCCCACGCCGAAGCCGCCCGCGACGACGATCTTGGTGGCGATCGGGGCGCGGGTGCGGTCCGTCTGCCAGGCCTGCAGATTCTCCTCTTCGTCGAGGAGAGGGGCGACGCCAGGGGCGGCGTCAGAGACGACGGAGTCCACTCAGCACCCTTTCCAGCAGAGCGCGGTCCGGCTGTCCCGGGCCGTGACCTGTTCCGTACACGCGGATCTTTCCCTGGTCCGCCAGGTCGCTCAGGAGGACCCGGACCACGCCGAGCGGCATCCTGAGGAGGGCGGCGATCTCGGCCACCGTCCGCATCCGGCGGCAGAGTTCGACGATGGCACGCATCTCGGGCATCACCCGGTGCGCGGGCCGGCCGTCGGTGAGTTCCTTGCGCTCCTCAGGAGCTTCCAGCGCCGCCACGAACGTTTCGACGAGCAGGACGTGCCCGAAGCGGGTCCGGCCGCCCGTGAGCGAATAGGGCCGTACGCGGGCGGGCTTGCGATCGCCGCCGCGCACCGGGAGCCGGGCGGCGGCGGACGAACTGCTCGACGTACTCATCGGGTACTCCCCATCGAGTCGGACTCAAGGGATTTTCGGAGTTCACTGCGCAGTTCGGGGGTCAGCACATGTCCGGCACGGCCCACGAAGAGCGCCATGTGGTACGCCACCACGCTCATGTCGCAGTCCGGCGAACCGTGCACCCCGAGCAGCGAACCGTCGCTGATCGACATGACGAAGACGCTGCCCTCGTCCATCGCGACCATCGTCTGCTTCACCCCGCCGGCGTCCATCAGCTTGGCGGCGCCGATGGTGAGGCTGCCGATGCCGGAGACGATGGTGGCGAGGTCCGCGGAGGATCCCTTGGGGCCGCTGGGGCGCTCCGTGTCCGCCGTCCGGGCCTCGGCGTTCCTGCCGGGGTCGGAGGAGAGCAGCAGCAGACCGTCGGAGGAGACGACCGCGACCGACAGGAGTCCCGGCACCTCCTCGACGAGGTTCGTCAGCAGCCAGTGCAGATTGCGGGCCTCACTGCTCAGGCCGAAGGTACTGGGCGCGGTCAACTGCTTGCCTCCTCGACGGTGCCCCCCGATGTTTCTGCGTCTCGCGCGTTGAGCGTCTGTGGCGCGTCGGTCTCCGTGGTGCGTTCGGCGATCTCCGCCTCCACGTCGCGGCGGCCCTCGACGGCGCCCCGGTGGAAGCCGCCGAGCCTGCGCCGCAGTGCCTCGGCGTCCACACCCCCGGTACGCGGGCGCGGGGCCGGGGCGGGCGCGGAGATCTTCGGCGTCCGCTTGGGCAGGCCCTTGTCGGTGATCCGCGGGGTCTCGTCCGGGACCCGCTCGTGGGTGTCCGGGCCTATGGCGTACGGGTCCGGGGCTGCCTCGGCGGTTCCGTCCGCGTCCTCGGCGGTGCCGGCGGGGCCGGTGAACCGGGGGGCCGTTCCCGTGGTCCGGGAGGTCTCCGCCCGGGGCTCGGACACCGGCTCGGACACCGGCTCGGTCTCCGGCTCGGGTGCCATCGGACCGGGCTCCGGCGCGAGGGCCGCGGTCTCCGGCGCTCCGGTCCCGGGCGTGGCCGGTCCGGGCGTGGCCGGTTCCGGCGCCGCCGGTTCGGCCGGGGGGAACGGGAGCAGGAGCTCCATCGTGGTCTCGGGTGCCGACGTGTCCGCGAAGTCCGCCTCGGGCGCGGTCCGGGGCTCGGCCTCGCGCCGGGGTCCGGGCACGCGGTGCGGCTCGGCGGCGGCCGGCGCCTCGGGTGCCTGCTCCGGCTCCGGCGTCCGCTCCGGCTCCGGAGCGACGGCGTCCTGCGACAGGTCGGTGGCCCGCAGCAGGTCGGTGTCCTGCATCCGGCCGGTGTCCTGGGGCTGATCGGTGTCCTCGGGCCTGGGTTCGGTGTCGGCCTCGCGGACGGCCGCCTGGGCCGCGGCGATCAGCGGGTCCTCGTCCCCGGCGGGGTCCGAGGCAGTGAGCGCCGCACGCCCCCGCAGCACGTTGGAGTTGGCCTCGGCGTCCGCTCCGGGGAGGGTCACCGAGGGGGCGCCCCCGACGTGCCGTGCGGTCGTGGGGACGGCCGCGGAGGGCGCGGCGGCGAGCAGTGCCTTCGGGAGGACGGCCACGGCGGCGACGCCGCCCTGCTTCTGCTCGCGCAGCTGCACCCGCACGCCGTGCCGGTGCGCGAGCCGCGCCACCACGTACAGGCCGAGTCCGAGGCCCTCGCCGCTCTCCTGGTCGTACGTGTCCTCGGGGTCGAAGGCGGCGAGGCGGTCGTTGAGCTGGGTCATCCGCTCCGACGTCATGCCGATGCCCTCGTCCTGCACGGAGAGCATCACCTCGCCGCTCTCCAGGAGCCAGCCGGAGACCTCGACGGGGAGGTCGGGCGGCGTGAACGACGTCGCGTTCTCCAGGAGTTCGGCCAGCAGGTGACTCATGTCGTCGGCGGCGAAACCGGCGATGTGGGCGTGCGGCGGCAGCGCGGCGATCCGGACACGCTCGTAGCGCTCGATCTCGCTGACCGCGGCACGGACGACGTCGACGAGCGGGACCGGGCCCGCGTGGTGCTGGACGTGCTCGGCGCCCGCGAGGACCAGCAGGTTCTCGCTGTGCCGCCGCATGACGGTGGCGAAGTGGTCCAGCTTGAAGAGCGTGGAGAGGCGGTCCGGGTCCTGCTCGCGGTCCTCCAGGCCCTCGATGACGCCGAGTTGACGCTCGACGAGGCCGAGCGTGCGCAGCGCGAGGTTGACGAAGGTGCCGTGGATGGTGCCGCGCACCTGCTCCAGGTGGGTGGCGGCCTCGGCGAGTTCGCCGCGCAGCCGGTCGCGTTCGTCGGCCATCAGCTGGCGCTGGCCGATGAGGTGCTTGCGGTCGCCCTCGAGGGTGGCGAGTCGCTCGTGGAGTCCGGACGCGTGCGCGTGCAGCGCGTTGACGGAGCGGACCACCTGGGCGAACTCGTCGTTGCGGCCGGTGAACTTGACCGGTTCCTCGGTGCCCGGGTCGGCGGCGAGCCGGGCGGAGCCCAGACGCAGCACGGCCAGCGGGCGGGTCAGCGAGCGGGCCATGGCCATCGAGACGCCGACCGCGACGAGCAGCAGCGTGCCGATCAGCGCGATACGGATCTCCAGCGCGGTGACGTCGTCGTCACGCAGCTGTTCGAGGTCCTCGGTGCGGTGCTCGTTGAGGGAGGCCTCCGCGCCGCGCATCAGCTCGATACGGGCGGACAGCGCGGCGTCCAGCTTCTTCACGGACGTGTCGAGTTCGGCGCCGGACAGCGTCGGCTGGTCGGTCAGGCGCGCGAGGTACCGGTCGGCGGTGCCGACGTCGGGTCCGGTGACCGTGGAGTCGTAGGAGGCCTTGGCGCTCTTCGGCGCCGTCTCCCGGAAGTCCGCGAGGGCCGCGTCCGAGCGGAGGCGGGCCTGCTGGGCCGCCGCGCTCAGCGCGTCCCGCTGCTTGGTGTCGGCGGCCGACGACGTGCTGGTCGTGGTCGGCAGACCGGTGGCCGGATCGATGACCGTCTGCGTGGAGCGCGGGACACCGAGGGCCGCGAGGAGCAGGCCCCGGGCGGCGGCGGACTGCTGGACCGCGGAGTCGAGTTCGGCGAGGGCGTGCGCGCCGGAGCCCGCGCGAGGCGGCAGCTGGTCGGCCAGGTCCTCGGCGAGGGCGTGGAGTTCGGTGATGGCGGCGGAGTACGCCTGGTGCGCTTCGAGGGCGGTGCTCTTGCCGGTGAGCGCGGACCTGCGCAGGGCGGAGATGCCGTCGAGGTCCTTCAGGAGGGTCGCGGGCGCGTCCTCGTCCGCCCGCAGCTCCTCGACCTGCCGGTCGACCCGGGCGCTGCGCTGCTCCGAGGGCGCCTTGTCCTTCGGCCGGCCCGCGGCGACGTAGGAGGTGACCTCGTCGCGCTCGTCGGCCAGCGAGTGCGCGAGGGTCAGCGCCTGCTGGGTCCGCTGGGCGAGCGTCACGAGGTTCTGGGAGTCGTTCAGTTGCTCGGAGGCGGCGAGCACGGTCGGGGCTCCCGCGCCGGCGATGGCAGCCGCGACGACCGCCACGGCGACGATCAGCCGGTTGCGTACGTGGGCGCGCCTCCCCCGGCCCGCCGAGTCGGCGCCGTCGCCGGTGGCGGCCCCTGCCGATGGGCCCGCGGGCCCCGAGGGCCCGGTGGCCGTCTGCTTGCCTGTGCGCCTCGGCCGCGTCTTCTGCACCGGTGCTCGCATTCCTGACTCGTTAACCCATGGGCCCGGGTGACATCCCGTCAACTGCGGCGTCCGCCCGGTACGGCCCCGACCCTCCCAGTGCCGGTGGGCAGTGGTCCCGCATCATCTGACCCGCCACTCGAAGGAGTGAACCCCGGACGGGAGTTGGCGGGCAAGTTCCTCCGGCGCCCGCCGACGCCTCGTGCGGCGGGCCGGTTGGACGTCGGCGACGCCCTTTGGCAGTATTCGCCGCCACGCATTCCCGGAGTCGATCATTCCATGCCAAACCCGGCGCCTGAACTGCTGGTCCGCAGGTGTTCGGCAACCGATGTCGCCCTTTCATGGGCCTTGTGAAGGGCTCGTGCAGACTGGCTGGATGCGCACTGAACTCGTCTCGGAGCCGGGCGACCCGGGCCGCCCCAATGAGGACTTCGCATCGGTCGGACTTCCCGCCTCGGGACAAGGGGGTTCACTGGTCGTCCTCGACGGAGTGACACCTCCCCAGGGGGAGTACGGCTGTCTGCATTCCGTCTCCTGGTTCTCCGCCCGGCTCGGCGGCGCCCTGACCGAACTGTCCGTTTCGCTCAGGGATTTGACCCTGAGCGAGGTCCTGTCGTGTGCCATTCGGAGGGTGGCCGAGACCCATGCCGACACATGTGACCTTTCTCACCCGCGCACGCCCCAGGCAACCGTGGTCCTCGCCCGGTGGTCCGCGACCGAGGTGGAGTACCTGGTCCTCTCGGACTCGGCCCTGCTGGTGGAGTCCCACGCCGGCGAGGTGACGGCGCTGCTGGACGACCGGTTGTCCCGCCTGCCGCGCGCCTCCCTCGCCACGGACACCGTCGCCGACGCGACCGTGCGCAACAAGGAGGGCGGCTTCTTCACGGCGGCCGCGGATCCTTCGGTGGCCTCCCGCGCGGTGACGGGCACACTGCCGCGGGACTCCGTCCGCGCCCTGGCCGCACTCACGGACGGCGCCACCCGCTGGACGGAGAAGTTCCGCGCGGGCGGCTGGCCCGAACTGCTCGGCCTCGTGCGGAAGGAGGGCGCGCAGGCCCTCGTCGACCGCGTACGGGCCCTGGAGGCCGCGGACGCGAAGGAGCGGGTGCATCTGCGCCGCAGCAAGACGCACGACGACGCGACGGTCGTGTACGTGGAGCTGTGAGCGGGGCCGGGCGGGCCCGCGGGCGGGGTGCGGGGCCCGGGCCAGGCCGGACCGCGGGCGGGGTGCGGGCCCCGGGCCGACCCGGGACAGCCCTCAGCGCTGCTCCATGCCCGTGTTCAGCTGGTGCAGCAGACGGGCGAGTTCGGCGACCTCGCGGGGGTCCCAGTCCGCGAGCTGGCGGACGTAGCGCGCCCGGCGGGCCTCGCGGACCTTGCGGAAGCGTTCCCGCCCCTCGTCGGTGAGGTGGACGAGCCAGGCGCGGCCGTCGGCGGGGTCCGGCTCGCGGCCGACCAGGCCGAGGTCTTCGAGGGCCCGGAGCTGCCGCGACATCGTGGCCTTGCCGACGCCGATGTACGCGGCGAGTTCCGTGGCGCGCTGCCGGCCGCACTCCTCCAGCCGGAACAGCAGCCCGTACGCCGAGGACTCCAGGTCGGGATGGACCTCCCGGGCCATCTCGCCGGAGGAGGCGCGGGCGCGCCGCAGGAACACCGTCAACTCGCGTTCCAGTGCCGGGAATTCCTGGTCCACACCACTTCCCGACGCCGCGGATTCGACACGCTGCCCGCCGCCGTTTCCGTTGTCGTGCACGTCAGCACCCCTGACCCGGTTTCCCGATCCTGAAAGTTTCCGCCAGAACTCGCCATTGCCGCAGCTCCGTCAGTATTTCGCAGGCGTAGACCAACGGCAGCCTCCGGCCCCTCTTCCCACGCCGCGCTCTACGTGCGTAGCTTCTTTACCAGGCACTTACTGGCATGCGCACGCCACTCCAGGTCGACGAAGACCTGACTCCCCAGTGCCACGGCGGCGCGCATGCCCGCGCACTCCCCCCACCGAGCTCCACCGAGCCCTTCGGAGGCACGCACATGCCCGTGCACAGATCCGGAACGGCCCACCGCCTGCGTCTGCTCGCGGTAGGAATCCTGCTCGCCGCGTTCTCCTCGCTCAGCACACTCCCCTCGTCCGCCGCCGACACCCCGGCGCGGGGCACCGCCCGTATGGGCATGGGTGTCGTCGCGCACGACGGCCAGGGCGGCACCCCCAACAGCGGCGACGCCACCCAGACCGAAGGCGTCGACGTCTCCGGCCATCAGGGCAACGTCGCCTGGTCGACCCTGTGGAACAGCGGGGTCAAGTGGGCCTACACCAAGGCGACCGAGGGGACGTACTACACGAACCCGTACTTCGCCCAGCAGTACAACGGCTCGTACAACATCGGCATGATCCGCGGCGCGTACCACTTCGCGACCCCCGACACGACGACCGGCGCCACCCAGGCCAACTACTTCGTCGACCACGGCGGCGGCTGGTCCCGTGACGGCAAGACGCTCCCCGGTGTCCTCGACATCGAGTGGAACCCGTACGGCGCCGCCTGCTACGGCAAGACGCAGAGCGCGATGGTCAGCTGGATCAGCAGCTTCCTCGCCCAGTACAAGGCCCGCACCGGCCGGGACGCCGTGATCTACACGGCCACCAGCTGGTGGGTCGACTGCACCGGCAACTACGGCGGCTTCGCCTCGGCGAACCCGCTGTGGATCGCCCGGTACGCCTCCGCGCCGGGCACCCTGCCGGCGGGCTGGTCCTACTACACGATGTGGCAGTACACGTCGTCCGGACCGACGGTGGGCGACCACGACAAGTTCAACGGAGCGCTCGACCGGGTGCAGGCACTCGCCAACGGCTGACACCGCGGGCGGACATGGGGAAGGCCCGGGCTCCCTCACGGACCCGGGCCTTCCCGTACCGGACGCACCGGCGGCGGCCGTCACGCCACCACCGGTGCCTCCGGGGTCATGCCGCGAGCGGTACCCGCGGGCTCGCGCCGTTCGTCGCCGGGGCGAGGGCCAGTTCGAGGACCTGGCGGACGTCCGTGACGGCGTGGACGTCGAGCTTCTCCAGGACCTCGGCCGGGACGTCGTCCAGGTCGGCCTCGTTGCGCTTCGGGATGATCACCGTGGTGACACCCGCCCGGTGCGCGGCGAGCAGCTTCTGCTTCACGCCGCCGATCGGCAGCACCCGACCGGTCAGGGAGACCTCACCGGTCATCGCCACGTCCGTGCGGACCAGCCGGCCCGACAGGAGGGACGCCAGCGCCGTCGTCATGGTGACGCCCGCGCTCGGCCCGTCCTTGGGGACCGCGCCCGCCGGGAAGTGGATGTGCACACCCCGGTCCTTCAGGTCGCCGACCGGCAGTTCCAGCTCGGCGCCGTGGCTGCGCAGGAAGGACAGCGCGATCTGCGCCGACTCCTTCATCACGTCGCCCAGCTGACCGGTCAGCGTCAGCCCGGCCGCGCCCGTCTCCGGGTCGGCGAGCGACGCCTCCACGAACAGCACGTCGCCGCCGGCGCCCGTGACGGCCAGACCGGTCGCCACGCCGGGCACCGCGGTGCGGCGCTCCGCCGGGTCCTGAGCGGACTCGGGCACGTGGTGCGGCCGTCCGATGAGACCGCGCAGGTCCGCCTCGGTCACCGTGAACGGCAGCTCGCGCTCACCCAGTTCGTGCTGGGCCGCGACCTTGCGCAGCAGCCGCGCGACGGCCCGCTCCATGTTGCGCACGCCCGCTTCCCGCGTGTACTCGCCGGCCAGCTTGCGCAGCGCACCCTCGTCGAGGGCGACCTCGTCCGGCTTGAGACCGGCCCGCTCCAGCTGGCGCGGGAGCAGGTGGTCCCGGGCGATGACGACCTTCTCGTCCTCGGTGTAGCCGTCGAGGCGGACCAGCTCCATACGGTCGAGCAGGGCCTCCGGGATGGCTTCGAGCACGTTGGCCGTGGCCAGGAACACCACGTCGCTGAGGTCGAGTTCGACCTCCAGGTAGTGGTCGCGGAAGGTGTGGTTCTGTGCCGGGTCGAGCACTTCGAGCAGGGCCGCGGCCGGGTCGCCGCGGAAGTCCGACCCCACCTTGTCGATCTCGTCCAGCAGGACCACCGGGTTCATGGACCCGGCCTCCTTGATGGCACGGACGACACGGCCGGGCAGCGCTCCGACGTAGGTACGCCGGTGGCCGCGGATCTCCGCCTCGTCCCGGACGCCGCCGAGGGCGACACGGACGAACTTGCGGCCCATCGCGTGCGCGACGGACTCGCCGAGCGAGGTCTTGCCGACGCCGGGCGGGCCGACGAGGGCGAGCACGGCACCGCCGCGACGTCCGCCGACCACTCCGAGACCGCGCTCGGAGCGCCGCTTGCGCACGGCGAGGTACTCGGTGATCCGCTCCTTCACGTCCTCCAGACCGGCGTGCTCGGCGTCCAGCAGCGCCTTCGCGCCCTGGATGTCGTACTGGTCCTCGGTCCGCTCGTTCCACGGCAGCTCGAGGACGGTGTCGAGCCAGGTCCTGATCCAGCTGCCCTCGGGCGACTGGTCACTGGACCGCTCCAGCTTCTCGACCTCCTTGAGCGCGGCCTCACGGACGTTCTCCGGAAGATCGGCGGCCTCGACGCGGGCACGGTAGTCGTCGGACTCGTCCTCGGCGGACTCGCCCTTCAGGTCGCGCAGCTCCTTGCGCACGGCCTCCAGCTGGCGCCGCAGCAGGAACTCGCGCTGCTGCTTGTCCACGCCCTCCTGCACGTCCTTGGCGATGGACTCGGCGACATCCTGCTCTGCGAGGTGCTCGCGGAGCTGCTCGGTGGCCAGCTTCAGCCGGGCGACCGGGTCGGCGGTCTCCAGCAGCTCCACCTTCTGTTCGATGGACAGGAACGGGGAGTAACCGGAATTGTCGGCAAGGGCGGAAACATCGTCGATCTGCTGTACGCGGTCCACGACCTGCCAGGCGCCGCGCTTGCGCAGCCAGCTGGTGGCGAGGGCCTTGTATTCCTTGACCAGGTCGGCGACCCGGCCGGGCAGGGGCTCGGGCAAGGTCTCGTCGACCCGGGTGCCCTCCACCCACAGTGCGGCACCGGGGCCCGTCGTCCCCGCGCCGACCTTCACACGCCCGCGCCCGCGGATCAGCGCGCCCGGGTCGCCGTCGGCCAGGCGGCCGACCTGCTCGACGGTGCCGAGCACGCCGGTGCCCGCGTACGTCCCGTCGATCCGTGGAACCAGCAGCACCTGCGGCTTGCCGGGCGTCGAACGGGCGGCGGCCTGGGCGGCCTCCACCGCGGCGCGTACATCGGTGTCGTTCAGGTCCAGCGGAACCACCATTCCGGGCAGCACAACCTCGTCATCGAGCGGCAGCACGGGCAAGGTGAGCGGTGTGGACGTCGAAGCCATGATCTCCCCTTCGGCAGTCAAGTTGAGCTATGCCGACTCAATGCTGGGCGCGCTCCGATTGTTCCCCGGGTTCCGTTCGCTGTGAGCGATCGCTCATTTCCGGGCCCGGCCCGGGGGCCCGGCGGGGGCCGTTCGTCCGGAGAGTGCCTGGTGAGGCCGGTGGTCGACGCCGGGCGAGGACCATGGTCCCGATCAGGCGAGGGCCGGGGCCGGCGGCACGGGCGCCTCCGGTGCCGCCCGTGCGCGCCGCACCAGGGGCCAGGTGGCGATCCCCACGGCGAGGGCCATCAGGTGCCCCCACTCGGTCATGGGGTCGGTGAAGGCGATCAGGTCCGCGACCAGCATCGCGCCGAAGCCGGTCAGGAGCGGCAGGCGCAGCCACGGGGACAGCAGTCCGGCGAGCGCGCCGGCGCTCGTGGCGACGCCGAAGCTGATGCCGTAGTCGAGGCGGTGCAGAGAGCTGCCGGGCAGGTGGCCGGCCAGGACCGCGAGACCGACGGGCACCTCGGTGGCCAGCGTGGCGGCCATGTGTCCGAGCAGGAAGACACCGGCCGCGCGCAGGCCGCCGGTCCGCCGCTCCAGCGCGGTGAGGACGAGGAGGAAGCCGATCGCGTACGGGGAGGTGATGCCGCCGGCGATCCACAGGGCGCTGGCGATCAGCACGAGCATCGGGTGCACCGCGAGGTGTGCCACGTCCGTGCTGGAGCCCTGGTGCAGCGCGTGCACGAGAGAGGGGTCCGCGTGCCCTGCGGCGACCGAGACGGCCGCCAGGACGACCGCGTACGTGAAGGTGAAGGGCGTACCGGCGGGCGTGGGGAACAGTTCCCGCAGTTCCCAGAGGCGCGGGGCTCGGACCGGTGCCCCAGCCCCGTCGACCGCGGCCTCTGCCGCAGCCGGTTCCGTCGCCGTCGCGGTCGGCGCGTCCCGTCCGGGCGCCCGGGCCGGGACCGGCGCCGACGCCGACGCCGACGCCGCACGGTGGCCGGCGCGCTGGTGGGGCAGGCCGTCGAGCACGTCGCCGAGGGGTGCGCCGGCCTCCGGGTGGGCGAGCGCGGTGTCGGCCCGCTCTGTCGTGCTCCGTTCCACGGCTGTGCTCCGGTCCACGGTGCGGCGCTCCTTCCGTCGCACCCCACCCTTCGCGTCCCGGGCGCCCCTGTCCATGACCGTCGCCACGCGCGGGCCCGCCGACCGCACGCCCCTCGGCGTTCCGCGCGAAGTCCCGGCCCGCGGGGTCACCGGGGCCGACCGCCGGGACCGACCGCCGGACCGGGTGGCCCGCGCCCCGCCGGGACACGTTCGGATGAATCCCGCGGGCGGCCCCGGCGGGCTGCCGCGCCGGAGGGGGCGCCGGCACCCCTCGCCGGAGGGTCCGGCGCCGGGCGTGCCCCGCGGGCACCGCCCCGGATACAAATATTCGGATGCCTGTCCCGGCGGACCTGCCAGGATGGGCGCCATGACCACCTCGTACGACGCTCCTGTAGTCATCGACCGCAGCGAGGGCCCCTACGGCGAGGTCGTGCTGCGGCGACACGGTGCGCTGCTGCAGATCATCGCCAACGGATGCTTCCTGATGGACACGTCCGACGGCCGCTCGGAGCGTCTCCTCGTCGACGCCGCGTACGACGCCCTCGACGGGCGCCGGGATCCGGACGTGCTCATCGGGGGTCTCGGCGTCGGGTTCTCGCTCGCACACGCCGCCGCCGATCCGCGCTGGGGGCGCATCACCGTCGTCGAACGCGAACCCGCCGTCATCGGCTGGCACCGGGCCGGTCCCCTGGGCGAGTTGTCCGCGGCGGCCCTCGCCGACCCGCGCACGGACATCGTCGAGGCCGATCTGCTCACGTACGTCAATGAGACATCCGACACGTACGACGCGCTCTGCCTGGACATCGACAACGGGCCCGACTGGACGGTCACCGAGAGCAACGAGGGGCTGTACGCGAACGCCGGACTGGCAAGCTGCGCAAGGGTTTTGAAGCCCGGCGGAGTGCTCGCGGTCTGGTCGGCCCAGCCCTCTCCGGAATTTGAAGGAACCTTGCGGAATGCCGGGTTCCAACGGGTGCGTACCGAAGAGATCCCGGTTGCCCGGGGCGTTCCGGACGTCGTGCATCTCGCGGTCAGGCCTGGATAGCCGCGGCACGGTGACTGCCCGTACTCTGCTTCCCTGACGCGGATCATTCAAGCGTCAAGCGCAGTCATGGGATCACCCCACGGATTCCGGAAAGCACACCTCAGGGGCGGGCGATGGAGCAGACACACACCTCCCAAAACGGCACGGCGGCGACTCCGGGCGCTCAACGCCGGGTGCTGGTGGTCGAGGACGACCCGACGATCGTCGACGCCATCGCGGCCCGCCTGCGTGCCGAGGGATTCCTGGTGCAAACCGCGGGCGACGGCCCGGCCGCCGTCGACACCGCCGAGGCCTGGCAGCCCGACCTGCTGATCCTCGACATCATGCTGCCCGGCTTCGACGGCCTGGAGGTCTGCCGTCGCGTGCAGGCCCAGCGCCCGGTGCCGGTGCTGATGCTCACCGCGCGCGACGACGAGACGGACATGCTGGTCGGGCTCGGCGTCGGCGCCGACGACTACATGACGAAGCCGTTCTCGATGCGTGAGCTGGCCGCCCGCGTGCACGTCCTGCTGCGGCGGGTCGAGCGCGCCGTGGTCGCGGCGTCGACGCCGCGCAGCGGCATCCTGCGGCTCGGCGAGCTGGAGATCGACCACGCGCAGCGCCGGGTTCGGGTCCGTTCCGAGGACGTGCACCTGACGCCCACCGAGTTCGACCTCCTGGTCTGCCTGGCGAACACCCCGCGCGCGGTACTCTCGCGCGAGCAGCTGCTCGCCGAGGTGTGGGACTGGGCGGACGCTTCCGGGACCCGCACCGTGGACAGCCACATCAAGGCCCTGCGCCGGAAGATCGGCGCCGAGCGGATCCGCACGGTCCACGGTGTCGGCTACGCGCTGGAGACCCCGACTCCCTGAGCCGGGTCGTCGGGACCTTCGAGGGGGCTGATGTGATGAGCGGGCTCGGTCAGCGCGGAGCCGGCCGGCGCGAGTTCGGCCGGCACGAGTTCGAAGAGCGCAGGAGCGTGAGCCCCTGGGGCGGCCTGCGGCCCTTCTCGATCAAGACGAAGCTCGGCACGCTCGTCGTCGTCTCCGTGTTCATCACGACCGGGCTGTCGATGATCGCGGTGCACACCAAGACCGAGCTGCGCTTCATCACGGTCTTCTCGATGATCGCCACGCTGCTGATCACGCAGTTCGTGGCGCATTCGCTCACCGCGCCGCTGGACGAGATGAACGCGGTCGCCCGGTACATCTCGCACGGCGACTACACGCGCCGGGTGAGCGACAACCGCCGCGACGAGCTCGGCGACCTGGCCGAGACGATCAATCTCATGGCCGACGAGCTGGAGGCCCAGGACCGCCAGCGCAAGGAGCTCGTGGCGAACGTCTCGCACGAGCTGCGCACCCCCATCGCGGGTCTGCGCGCCGTCCTGGAGAACGTCGTGGACGGCGTCTCCGCCGCGGACCCCGAGACGATGCGTACGGCCCTGAAGCAGACGGAGCGGCTGGGGCGGCTCGTGGAGACGCTGCTGGACCTGTCGCGGCTGGACAACGGCGTGGTGCCGCTGCACATGCGGCGCTTCGAGGTCTGGCCGTATCTGTCGGGCGTGCTCAAGGAGGCCAACATGGTCTCCTCCGCGCGCGCGGGCATCGCCTCGGGCTCCGGCAGCCACACGCGCACCGACGTGCATCTGCACCTCGACGTGTCCCCGCCCGAGCTGACCGCGCACGCGGACCCGGAGCGGATCCACCAGGTGGTGGCGAATCTCATCGACAACGCGGTCAAGCACAGTCCGCCGCACGGCCGGGTGACGGTCAAGGCGCGGCGCGGCGACTACCCGGAGTCGCTGGCCCTGGAGGTCCTGGACGAGGGTCCGGGCATCCCGAAGTCGGAGTGGCACCGCGTCTTCGAGCGGTTCAACCGGGGCGGGGTGCCCGCGCCGCACGGTCCGGGCAGCGACGGCGGCACGGGACTGGGCCTGGCGATCGCGCGCTGGGCGGTCGATCTGCACGGCGGCCGGATCGGTGTGGCCGAATCTCAGCGGGGTTGCCGGATCCAGGTCACCCTTCCGGGGCTCCCCTCTCTGCCAAGTTGACGTAAAGTTCGAACCGGAGCCGCAAGATCCATCCGTGTCGGCGCTGGCGGACACGTGTGATCAGGCAGAGGGCCGCGTGAGGACTGCCGCGACCCTGAGTCGCCGTACCCATTCCGTACCGGAACCTCGCTTGTTTCCCGCCATTTCCATGCCCGAAACACGCTTTCCGATGTGACTTACACGACGTTGGACGGGCCCGGCCTGACCTTCTCGGCCATGGGGGCGTAGCCTTTATTTCCGCTGTCCATCACCTTGTGAAGCGGAAGAGGGCGGTTGCCGCCGTGTCGCCACAGTCCCCCAGTAACTCGAGCATCTCCACCGACGACCAAGCCGGGAAGAACCCCGCTGCTGCGTTCGGTCCCAATGAGTGGCTCGTCGACGAGATCTATCAGCAGTACCTCCAGGACCCGAATTCGGTAGACCGTGCCTGGTGGGACTTCTTCGCCGACTACAAGCCGGGGGCGGCTGCCGCCTCGGCTCCGGCGGGTACTGCGGCCGCGGGGGCCGCAGGGACCACGATCACGCCGGCTCCGGCCGCTCCCGCGGCCCCTGCCGCGCCCGCCGCCGCCGCGCCCGCGGCTCCGGCCAGGACCGCTCCGGCGGCTCCCGCGCCCGCTCCCGCGGCCCCGAAGCCCGCGGCCGCCGCCCCGGCTCCCGCGAAGGCCGCCGCCAAGCCGAAGGCCGCCGAGGCCACCGCGGCCGCCGGAGGCCCCGAGCTCGTCACGCTGCGCGGCCCCGCCGCCGCGGTCGCGAAGAACATGAACGCGTCCCTGGAGCTGCCCACGGCCACGTCCGTGCGCGCGGTCCCGGTGAAGCTGCTCTTCGACAACCGCATCGTGATCAACAACCACCTGAAGCGTGCCCGGGGCGGGAAGATCTCCTTCACCCACCTCATCGGCTACGCGATGGTGCAGGCCATCAAGGCCATGCCGTCGATGAACTACTCCTTCGCGGAGAAGGACGGCAAGCCGACCCTGGTCAAGCCGGAGCACGTCAACTTCGGTCTCGCCATCGACCTGGTGAAGCCCAACGGCGACCGCCAGCTCGTCGTCGCCGGCATCAAGAAGGCCGAGACGCTGAACTTCTTCGAGTTCTGGCAGGCCTACGAGGACATCGTCCGCCGCGCCCGTGACGGCAAGCTGACGATGGACGACTTCACCGGTGTCACGGTCTCCCTGACCAACCCCGGCGGCCTCGGCACCGTCCACTCCGTGCCGCGTCTGATGCCCGGACAGTCGGTCATCATGGGCGTCGGCTCCATGGACTACCCGGCGGAGTTCCAGGGCACCTCCCAGGACACCCTGAACAAGCTCGGCATCTCGAAGGTCATGACGCTCACGTCGACCTACGACCACCGGGTGATCCAGGGTGCCGCCTCCGGCGAGTTCCTGCGCATCGTCGCGAACCTACTGCTCGGCGAGAACGGCTTCTTCGACGAGATCTTCGAGTCGCTGCGGATCCCCTACGAGCCGGTCCGCTGGCTCAAGGACATCGACGCCAGCCACGACGACGACGTCACCAAGGCCGCCCGTGTCTTCGAGCTGATCCACTCCTACCGGGTCCGCGGCCATGTCATGGCCGACACCGACCCGCTGGAGTACAAGCAGCGCAAGCACCCCGACCTGGACATCACCGAGCACGGGCTCACCCTGTGGGACCTGGAGCGCGAGTTCGCCGTCGGCGGCTTCTCCGGCAAGTCGATGATGAAGCTGCGCGACATCCTCGGTGTGCTGCGCGACTCGTACTGCCGCACCACCGGCATCGAGTTCATGCACATCCAGGACCCGAAGCAGCGCAAGTGGATCCAGGACCGCGTGGAGCGCCCGCACGCCAAGCCCGAGCGCGAGGAGCAGCTGCGCATCCTGCGCCGGCTGAACTCCGCCGAGGCGTTCGAGACGTTCCTGCAGACCAAGTACGTCGGCCAGAAGCGGTTCTCCCTGGAGGGCGGCGAGTCCGTCATCCCGCTGCTCGACGCGGTGATCGACTCCGCGGCCGAGTCGCGCCTGGACGAGGTCGTCATCGGCATGGCCCACCGCGGCCGCCTGAACGTCCTCGCGAACATCGTCGGCAAGTCGTACGCGCAGATCTTCCGCGAGTTCGAGGGCAACCTCGACCCGAAGTCGATGCACGGCTCCGGCGACGTGAAGTACCACCTGGGCGCCCGGGGCACCTTCACCGGCCTGGACGGCGAGCAGATCGCCGTCTCGCTGGCCGCGAACCCGTCCCACCTGGAGACGGTCGACCCGGTCATCGAGGGCATCACCCGCGCCAAGCAGGACATCATCAACAAGGGCGGCACGGACTTCACGGTCCTGCCGGTCGCCCTGCACGGTGACGCGGCCTTCGCCGGCCAGGGTGTGGTCGCCGAGACGCTCAACATGTCGCAGCTGCGCGGCTACCGCACGGGCGGCACGGTCCACATCGTCATCAACAACCAGGTCGGCTTCACCGCCGCCCCGGAGTCGTCGCGCTCGTCCATGTACGCCACCGACGTGGCCCGCATGATCGAGGCGCCGATCTTCCACGTGAACGGCGACGACCCCGAGGCCGTCGTCCGCGTCGCTCGCCTGGCCTTCGAGTTCCGCCAGGCGTTCAACAAGGACGTCGTCATCGACCTGATCTGCTACCGCCGCCGCGGACACAACGAGTCCGACAACCCGGCGTTCACGCAGCCGCTGATGTACGACCTGATCGACAAGAAGCGCTCGGTGCGCAAGCTCTACACCGAGTCCCTGATCGGTCGCGGCGACATCACGCTGGAAGAGGCCGAGCAGGCGCTGCAGGACTTCCAGGGCCAGCTGGAGAAGGTCTTCACCGAGGTCCGCGAGGCGATCTCGGCCCCGGCCGAGGCGCACGTGCCCGACCCGCAGGCCGAGTTCCCGGTGGCCGTGCAGACCGCGGTCTCCCAGGAGATCGTGAAGCGGATCGCCGAGTCCCAGGTCAACATCCCCGACCACGTCACGGTCCACCCGCGTCTGCTGCCGCAGCTCCAGCGCCGGGCCGCGATGATCGAGGACGACACGATCGACTGGGGCATGGGCGAGACCCTCGCCATCGGTTCGCTGCTCCTGGAGGGCACCCCGGTCCGCCTGTCGGGCCAGGACTCCCGCCGCGGCACCTTCGGCCAGCGCCACGCGGTGCTGATCGACCGGGTCACCGGCGAGGACTTCACCCCGCTCCAGTACCTGTCCGACGAGCAGGCCCGCCTGAACGTCTACGACTCGCTGCTCTCCGAGTACGCGGTCATGGGCTTCGAGTACGGCTACTCGCTGGCCCGCCCGGACGCGCTGGTCATGTGGGAGGCGCAGTTCGGCGACTTCGTCAACGGCGCGCAGACCGTCGTCGACGAGTACATCTCGGCCGCCGAGCAGAAGTGGGGCCAGACGTCCGGCGTCACCCTGCTGCTCCCGCACGGCTACGAGGGCCAGGGCCCGGACCACTCCTCGGCCCGCATCGAGCGCTTCCTGCAGCTGTGCGCGCAGAACAACATGACGGTCGCCCAGCCGACCCTGCCGTCGAACTACTTCCACCTCCTGCGGTGGCAGGTGCACAACCCGCACCACAAGCCGCTGGTGGTCTTCACCCCGAAGTCGATGCTGCGTCTCAAGGCCGCCGCGTCGAAGACGGAGGAGTTCACCACGGGCGCCTTCCGCCCCGTCATCGGCGACGACTCGGTCGACGCCTCGGCGGTCCGCAAGGTCGTCTTCTGCGCCGGCAAGCTGTACTACGACCTCGAGGCCGAGCGGAAGAAGCGCGGCGTCACGGACACGGCGATCATCCGCATCGAGCGCCTGTACCCGCTGCCGGGTGCCGAGCTCCAGGCGGAGGTCAACAAGTACCCGAACGCCGAGAAGTACCTGTGGGCCCAGGAGGAGCCGGCGAACCAGGGTGCCTGGCCGTTCATCGCGCTCAACCTGATCGACCACCTCGACCTGGCGGTCGGCGCGGACGTCCCGCACGGCGAGCGCCTGCGCCGGATCTCGCGTCCGCACTCCTCCTCCCCCGCCGTCGGTTCCGCGAAGCGGCACCAGGCGGAGCAGGAGCAGCTGGTCCGTGAGGTGTACGAGGCCTAGTCCTCGGAGCACGACAGCCCGAAGGGCCCGGTGCCCGATCCCCGTCCGCGGGGTTCGGCACCGGGCCCTTCGGGCTTTTCGCGCGCGGTCGCGGCCATCGGCCGCCGGGCGTCCCGGGGAGCCGCCCCGGCACACATGCGGAAGCAGCCCACCCTCTTGACAAGAAACTTGACTGAGGATGACCGCGACTGTTGAAATTGATGCATCGGGAAGTCGGTCGAGGAGACAGGACAGCGATGGGGGACGACAGCACAGTCGGCATCATCCTGGCCGGCGGCCGGGGGGAGAGGGCGAAGCCCATCACCCTGCAGTCCGCCGACTACATCCGCAGCAAGGCACTCATCCCGTTCGCCGGCAGACCGCTCATCGAGTGGATCGTCGAGTCCTGCCGTGACCAGGGCATCCGTTGCTTCTACGTAGTGGCGCAGGGAGCGGAGAACCGCAGTCAGATCAAGCTCGTCCTCGGCCACGGCGAGCGCTACGGCGTGGAGATCGACTACTCGCGGGCCCGCTTCGACCAGTACAACGTGGGCTCCGGAGCGGCCACGCTGCACAATCTGGAGCAATGGAACCTGACCGGCTCCGCGCTTGTCATGCCGGTTGACTCGCTGTTCGACTACTCGCTCGACGACCTGCGGGCCACCCACGAGGCGACCGACGCGGTGGTCACCGTGGCGGCCGTCCCCCGCACCCCGGAGGAGATCGCGGGGAAGTACGGCGTCATGCGGACCACCCGCGACGGCCTCGTCTCGGGGTTCCTGGAGAAGCCCCGACTGGGCCGCATCCACGAGGAGTTCGCCGGCGCCGGCCTTCCGTGGGCGTCGTCCACGCTGCCCACCAACGCCGGGATGTACCTGATCGACTGCGCCCGGCTGCGGCTCGCCGCGCGCACCCCCGAGCTGATCCGGCTCGCCCAGCAGCGTCTGGACTGGGGGCACGACCTGCTGCCCTGGCTGGTGGGTCACGATCAGCCGGTGGCGGTCGAACCCATCGCCCGCCTGGGCGACCTGGGCAGCATCGGCGACTACCTCGGCACGCTCGGCGAGGCCCTCAACGGCCTCTACCCGTACCTGAACCGCGCACTCGGCGACCCGCTCAGCGAGAAGCCGCGCTACTGGATCCACGAGACGAGCCTGCGCACCAAGGACAGCGTGAGCGGGACGACCCTCGCCCAGAAGATCGCCGAGGGCAGCGTCGTCCTCGGCCCCGGGGTGCGCATCGGCCGGCACGCCGAGATCGGCACCGGCGTCCACCTCCAGTACACGGACATCGGCGACGGTGTCGACGTCGCCGAGGGCGTACGGCTGGACCGGACCGTCATCGGGGACGGAGCCGTCATCGGCCCGCACGCGCACATCAGCGACTCCTACGTCGGCCCGATGGTCCAGGTGCAGTCGGACCGCCGTGCCCCGGTCCGGCTGGAACAGCACAGCGCGGTCGGGGACGGCGCGCACCTGTGGCCGGGCACCCGGCTGTCCGGGGTCAGTGTCTATCCGCGGCTGCGCGTCCCCGCCCTGTCGGGGGTGCCCGCCGGCACCCAGCTCACCAGCTCGGACGACGTGTTGCAGTGGATATGAAGCCTGCTCGGGAGAGTTCCGTGAAGAGTCCCATCGCCGTCATCGGCGGCACCGGCAGCGTGGGCCGGCTCGTCACACGCGAGCTGATGGCGCGGGGTGAGACCATCCGCGTCATCGGCCGCAGCACCCTGCGCGCCCACCGTCATCTGCCGCCCCTGGCCCAGTACTTCCTTGCCGACCTACGGCGGCCCGAGACCCTGCGCACCCCGCTGCACGGCTGCGGCGCCGTCGTCTACGCCGTGGAGCCGGGCCCCGACGCCCCGGGGGACTCCATGGAGACCGGGGTGGTCAACACGCTGGACGTGCTGCGGAGCGGGGCCGTCCCCGGGAGACCGCGGTTCGTCCTGCTCAGCCGTGCGGGCGAGGCCGCGGTGCGCGCGTCGGGGCTGCCCTGCACGGTGGTGCGGCCCGGCCGGCTCACCGGGCAGGACCTCGCCGAGGCCTGCGTCGAAGCCGTGTACAGCCCTGCCGTCTGAGAGTTCCGACCGGCCCGGTTCACCCCGGGCGTCACGCGACCAGCGCGACCGACCATCCGCACACCAGCGAGGCAGATGACCAGGGGTGACTCGACATCCCTGTCATGAGACCGGGGAGAGATCATGACCGAGGCGCCGGACATCACAGCAGGACGTCCGCAGCCGCTGGGCAGCACCGTGGACGCGGACGGCGTCAACTTCTCCGTCTTCTCGGAGCACGCGACACGTGTCGACCTGCTGCTCTTCGACCACTGCGACGACCCCGAGCCCTCCCGCACCGTCCAGCTCCACGCGGAGACCCACCGCAGCTTCCACTTCTGGCACTGCCACGTCGGCGGCATCGGCGCGGGGCAGGTCTACGCGTACCGCATGGACGGCCCCCATGACACGAGCAGGTCGGGCGCGCGGTTCGACCACCGCAAGGTGCTGCTGGACCCGTACGCCCGCGCCAACATCAACAGCCGCTGGGACCGCACCGCCGCCATCGGCCTGGAGGACAACGTCGCGCACTCCATGCGCAGTCTGGTCGTCGACCTCGACGACTACGACTGGGAGGGCGACCGGCCGCTGCGGCTGCCGATGGCGGAGACCGTCCTGTACGAGATGCACGTGCGCGGTCTGACCGCGTCGTCGACCTCGCGCGTGGCGAGCCCCGGCACCTTCTCCGCGGTCGTCGAGAAGATCCCGTACCTGAAGGAACTGGGCATCACCGCGGTCGAGTTGCTGCCCGTCTTCGACTTCGACGAGACGCAGGTGCTGCGCGTCGGCCCGGACGGCGAACGGCTGCCCAACTACTGGGGCTACGACCCCTACGGCTTCTTCGCGCCGCACACCGGCTACTGCACCTCGCCCCATCTGAACACGCACATCAGCGAGTTCAGGGACATGGTGAAGGCCTTCCACAAGGCGGGCATCGAGGTCATCCTCGACGTCGTCTTCAACCACACCAGTGAGGGCAACGAGTTCGGCCCGACCATCAGTTTCCGCGGCCAGGCCAACGAGGCGTACTACCACCTGTGGCCGCAGGACCGCAGCCACTACATGGACTTCACGGGCTGCGGCAACGCCGTCAACGCCAACCATCCCTTCGTCTCCAAGTTCATCGTCGAGTCCCTGGAGTACTGGGTCACCGAGCATCACGTCGACGGCTTCCGCTTCGACCTGGCCTCCGAACTGTCCCGCGGCGACAAGGGCTACGAGATGGCCGTGCCGCCCGTGCTGTGGGCGATCGAGCTGTCGAAGGTGCTCGCCGAGACGAAGATCATCGCGGAGCCCTGGGACGGCGGCGGGCTCTATCAGGTGGGCCGGTTCCCCGGGAAGCGCTGGTCCCAGTGGAACGGACCGTTCCGCGACGACGTGCGCCGCTTCGTCCGCGGCGACGCCGGACTCGTCGGAGAGGTCGCCAAACGGCTCGGCGGCTCGGAGGACCTCTTCGGCCCGCAGAACGAACTGCCCACCAACAGCATCAACTTCATCACCTGCCATGACGGCTTCACGCTCAACGACCTGGTGTCGTACGACCACAAGCACAACTACGCCAACGGAGAGGCCGAGGCCGACGGCGCGAACGAGAACTTCAGCTGGAACTGCGGGGTCGAGGGCCCCAGCGAGGAACACGACGTCGAGCGGCTGCGGGTACGGCAGATCAAGAACCTGCTGTCCGTGCTGATGCTGAGCCGCGGTGTGCCGATGCTGCTGGCCGGCGACGAGTTCCGCAACAGTCAGGGCGGCAACAACAACGCCTACTGCCAGGACAACGCGACGTCCTGGCTGGACTGGGACCAGGCCGAGAAGGAGCAGGAGACCAAGGACTTCACCCGCCGGATCATCGAGCTGCGCCGGCGCTACCGCACCTTCCGCGAGGCCCGGTTCTTCAACGGGCACCTCAACGCGCGACGGCTGCCCGACGTCACCTGGCACGGCACCCGGCTGGAGCAGCCCGGCTGGGAGGACACCAACGCCCGGGTGCTGGCGTGCACGCTCGGCGGGTTCGAGGGCGATCCCGACCTGCATCTGGTCCTGAACATGTACCACCTGGGGCTGGACTTCGAGCTGCCCCTGATACGCGGCCACCGGTGGCACCGCGTCCTCGACACGGCCTGCCGCGGACCGCACGACGTCCTCGCGGAGGGCCGGGAGGAGCCGGTCGACGGCCACTCCCTGCACGCGCACGGCCGCAGTGTCGTCCTCCTCGTGTCCCTGCCGGACGACACGGACGGCTCCCGGTGACGACCTGAGGGGGTGCCCCCGGCGGCGGTTCCTCAGCCGCCAGGGGCACCCTTCACCCAGCCGACCTTGGCGAAGTCGATGTCGCCGAGTCCCGGGACGCCGAAGTTGGCGAGGCCCTTGCGCACGGCCATCACCTGGGGGCGCTGGTAGAGCTCGACGTCGTGGCCGAGCCGCCATATCTCGGCGTCGGCCTGGTTGTAGAGCTGGGTGGCGCGGGTCCGGTCCAGGGTGCCGGCGGCCTGCTTGAGCAGGTGGTCCAGCTTGGCGTCGGAGACCCGCCCGTAGTTCAGGTAGGCCTGGTCGCCCTGGGGCTGCTGGTAGATCGACACGGTGGAGCTGGGGTAGACGAGCCCGGTGAAGCGGAAGATCACCATGTCGAAGTTGCCGGTGAACAGGTACTTCGGGCCGTAGTCGTTGGCGGGCACCTTGATGATGTCCACCCTGATGCCCACTTGGGCGAGCATCTGCTGGACCAGCTGGGCGAGGTCGAGTCCGAGGCGGTTGGTGGCGTTGCTCAGCACGAACCGCAGCCGCAGTTCCTTGCCGTCCTTGACCCGTGGCCGGCCCTCGCCCCGGTTCTTCCAGCCCGCCCGGTCCAGGATGCGCCCGGCCTCCGCCAGGTCGTACTTGCCCCACGGCGCGGAGTGGTCGACGTAGCCGGGCTGGTTGGTCATGAAGATGTGGTTGCCGAGCAGCGGGACGCCGACGGGCAGCCCTTCGGCGGCGACGTCCGCGAGGGCCTGCCGGTTCACGGCCCGCTGGACCGCGTGCCGGACGTCGATGTCGGCCAGCGGACCGCCGGCGCCGTTGAGGGACACATGGACCTCGTCCCAGGCGGAACCGATCCTGATGTCGCTGTTCTTGGCGCCCTTGAGCTTCCCGTAGTCCTCCGTGGTCGCCGCGTTGACCGCGTCGATCTCTCCGTTGAGGTAGGCCTGCTGGGCGGCGGCGGGCAGCAGCGTACGGAAGATGACCTTGTCGAGCCGCGGCGGCGTGCCCCACCAGTGCGGATCGGGCACCGCGGTGACGGTCTGCTCCGTGCGGTCGATCGACGCGATCCTGAAGGGGCCCGCGGTGACCGGGATCCGGTTGACCCAGCCCTTGTTGAACTGCTCCGGGGTGCCGATGGCGGAGGCCGGGAAGAGCGGTGTGAACAGCCGCTGCCAGTCGGCGTACGGGGTGCGGAAGACCACCTTCACCTCGTGCGGTCCCTCCCCCTCCCGCACCTCCTTGATCCGGTCGTACCCGGACGGATCGGCGATGTCGTACCGTTCGTCGCCGGTGCCGAGGGCTCGCCACTGGGCCTGGAAGTCCGTCGCGGACAGCGGCCTTCCGTCGGACCAGCGGGCCTTGGGGTTCAGCCGGTAGGTGACGGTCTGCGGCGAGGTGGAGGTGAGGGCCGCGGAGGTGAGGTAGTCCGGGTTGGCGTGCGGGACGCCCTTCGCGTCGAGGTGGAAGAGGACCGGTTCCACCAGGCTGTCGATCTGTGCGACCTGGTCGAGTGCGCCACTGGTCTGATTGAAGTTGTACTGCGTCGCCCACTGCGGGTTCGCCAGGGTGAAGGTGCCGCCTGCGCGCAGCTCGCTCGCGGGGCGGGCGTTGATGTCCTGGGTGCCGAATTCGACCGGCTTCGACGGGGTCCCTCCGTCGGGATGCGCTCCTCCGGAGGACGTACATCCCGCCAGCAGCACCGTCATCGCCAGACCGAACGCGAGCCACACCCGACGCAAACGCCCCACACCAGCTCCTTCACTGACATTGAGGTGAACTGGGCGAACTGATCTACGATTTACGCGCGGAGACCATAGCATTGCCGAGTGTCACACCGGTGAAGCCCATGACCCCCACTGACCATGAGGAGTCGCATGGTCGGCCGCCTGTCCCAGCGTCTCATCCACAGCGCCATCCTGCTCGCGGTCTCGGCCCTTCTCTCGTACCTCGTCAGCTCCGCCGCACTCGACCCGCGGGCCTACTTCGCGGACCGTCAGCCGCCGCCTCCCGCGGCCTCCGTCGACCGCGAACTCGCCTCTGTGGGGCTCGACGAACGGGAGCCGGTCCTGCACCGGTTCGCGCACTGGTCCTGGCACGCACTCCACGGCGATCTGGGGCGAACCATCGACGGGGACTCGGTCAACGACGAGTTCGGCCGCCGGGTGGGTGTCTCGGCACGGCTGCTGCTCATCGGCACGCTCGTCGGCACCGGACTCGGCGTCCTCGCGGGTGTGTGGGCCGCGGTGCGCAGAAGCCGGCTGCCGGACCGGATGCTGACGGTCTTCTCCTTCCTCGTCCTCTCGGTGCCCACCTTCGTGCTGGCGCTGCTGCTCAAGGACGGCGCGCTCCAGCTGAACCAGGCCGTGGGCCATACGGTCATCCGCTACACGGGAGAGAGCACCCCGGGACGCTCCGGCGGTCTCCTCTCCCATCTCCAGGACAGGGTGGGCCACTTGGTGCTGCCGACGGCCACGGTCGCGCTCGGCTCGATCGCGTCCTACAGCCGCTACCAGCGAGGGGCCACCCTGGACGTGCTGGGCTCCGACCACCTGCGTACGGCCCAGGCCAAGGGACTCACCCCCGGCCGGGCCCTGCTGCGACACGGGCTGCGGACCTCGCTCATCCCGATGACGACCTTCTTCTCCTTCGGGTTCCTGACCCTGTTCACCGGTTCGGTCTTCGCCGAGCAGATCTTCGGCTGGCCCGGCATGGGCAGCTGGTTCATGGACGCGGCGCAGAAGGGCGACGTCAACTCGGTCGTCGCGGTCAATCTGTTCGCCTCCGTGGCGGTCCTGCTCGCGGGCCTGGTCGCCGACGTCCTGCTCGTCGTGCTCGACCCGAGGGTGCGACGCGGGTGACGCCGGGACTGCGCGGCCTGGCGCACTCACCGCGTGCCGTCGCCGGCGCGGTGCTGATCGTCGCCCTCTTCCTGCTCGCCTTCGTGGGTCCTCACCTGACCTCCTGGAGCCACACCGACGTGGACTACGGCGCGCTGCGGTCCGCACCGAGCGCGCGGCACTGGTTCGGCACCAGCCGGATCGGCCAGGACGTCTTCGCGCAGACGGTCCGCGGGCTGCAGAAGTCGCTGCTCATCGGTCTGTTCGTGGCCCTGTTCAGTACGGGGCTGGCCGCGGCGGTCGGCACCTGCGCGGGGTATTTCGGCGGCTGGACGGACCGCCTCCTGATGTTCCTGGTCGACCTGCTCCTGGTGATCCCCGGCTTCCTGGTCCTGGTCGTGGTGGCGCCGGCCCTGCGCGACGCGGGCTGGATGGCCATCGTGGGGCTGCTCGCCGCGCTGGGCTGGATGCTCACGGCGCGGGCCGTGCGCGCCATGACGCTCTCGCTGAAGGAACGCCCCTACGTCGTCGCCGCACGGCACATGGGCGTCCGGCCCTTCCTGATCATCCGGCGCCATGTCGTGCCGCACATGGCGTCCTTCCTGATCACCCACGCGACCATCGCGGTGGCCGGCGCGGTGATCAGCGAGACGGGCCTTTCCTACTTCGGCTTCGGGGTGCAGCCGCCGGACGTCTCCCTGGGCACGCTGATCGCCGACAGCACGGACGTGGCCCTCACCTATCCGTGGATGTTCTTCTTCCCGACCGGTCTGCTGCTCTGCTTCGTCCTCGCCGTGAACCTCGTGGGCGAGGCACTGCGTGACGCGCTCGACCCGGTGGCGGTCCGCGCGGAGGTACGCGCATGACGGGGGGCGCGATACTCGAAGTCCGTGACCTGCACGTCTCGTTGCCGGGCGGGCGCCGGTCCGCGCCCGTTCCGGTCGTCCGCGGTGTGAGCCTGACCCTGCGCGCCGGCGAGGTCCTCGGCATCGTCGGGGAGTCGGGGGCCGGCAAGACCATGACGGCGCTCTCGCTGCTCGGGCTGACCCCGCCCGGTGCCGTCGTCCGCGGCTCGGTCCGGCTGCTCGGCACCGAACTCGTCGGGCTCCCCGTCCGGGAGCTGGCGCAGCAGCGCGGGCGCCGGATCGCCATGGTGTTCCAGGATCCGCTGACCGCCTTCACCCCGGTGCGGCGCGTCGGGGACCAGATCGGCGAGGCGCTCCGCATCCACCAACGGCCCCGGCCCACCCGGGAGTCGGCCCTGCGCCGAGCCGTCGGGCTGCTGGAGAGCGTGGGGGTGCCCGAGCCGGACCGGGCCGCCCGCGCGTACCCGCACGAGCTGTCCGGCGGCCTGCGCCAGCGGGCCATGATCGCGATGGCCGTCGCCAACCGCCCCGACGTCATCGTCGCGGACGAACCCACCAGCGCCCTCGATGTCACCGTGCAGGCGCAGGTGCTCGACGCCCTCGCGGTGGCCCGCAAGGCGACGGGCGCCGCACTGCTCCTGGTCAGCCACGATCTGGGGGTGATCGCGGGCGCGGCCGACCGGGTCGCGGTCATGTACGCGGGACGCATCGTGGAGTCGGCGCCGGTGGACGACCTGTTCGCCCGCCCCCGGATGCCCTACACCCTCGGCCTGATCGGCTCGGTCCCCCGGCTGGACGACGTGGGGACGCTGACCCCGGTCCCCGGCACGCCCCCCGCGCCCGGCGCCGCACCGCCGGGCTGTTCCTTCGCGCCGAGGTGCCCGATCGCGGACGCGCGCTGCGAACAGGCGGAGCCCCCGCTCGCCCGCGTGGCCGAGGCGGCCGCCGTGCCGGAACCGGCGGCCGGGGGCGGGCATCTGGCCGCCTGCTTCCACACCGCGACGACCGCCCGGCACACCGCGCAGGAGCTGTTCCCCCCGTCGGTGCTGACCGACCGGTCCGGCGGGCCGGTCGCCGGGGCCGGACCGGGGTCCGGCGGGGCCAAGGCGGCGGTTGCCGGAGCGAAGGCGACGGCCCCGGGACTGAGACCCGGGGCGGACCAGGTACTGCGCATCACCGGGCTCAGCAAGAGCTACCCGCTCCCCCACCGGTCCGGGCTGCGACTGCGCCGCAGGCCCGCGGACGCCCTGCACGCCGTGGAGCGGGCGGACCTGGACGTCCGGCGCGGCGAGACAGTCGCCTTGGTGGGCGAGTCGGGCGCCGGCAAGTCCACCACCCTGTCCGAGGTCATCGCATTCGCGGCACCCGAGGCGGGCCGCATCGAGATACTCGGCCACGACACGGCCCACCTGCGCCGGGGGGACGTACGGCGGCTGCGCGGCCGCGTCCAGCTGGTCCTCCAGGACCCCATGGCCGCCCTCGACCCGCGGATGACGGTGGGCGCCATCATCGCCGAACCGCTGCTCGCCCAGCGGACCGACAAGGCGCGGGCCGCCGCCCGCACACCGGAGCTGCTCCGGCAGGTCGGCCTGGACCCCTCCGCCGCCGGACGCTATCCCCACGAGTTCTCCGGCGGCCAGCGCCAGCGCATCGCCTTCGCCCGCGCCCTGGCCGTCGAGCCGGAACTGCTGCTCCTCGACGAGCCGGTCTCCGCGCTCGACGTCTCCGTGCAGGCCGGCATCCTCGACCTGCTGCGCCGGCTGCAGCGGGAACTCGGCCCGGCCTGCCTCTTCGTCACGCACGATCTGGCGGTCGTCCGACAGATCGCGGACCGGCTGGTGGTGATGTACGGAGGCCGCACCATCGAATCCGGGGGCGTCAACGAGGTGTTCACCCGGCCCCGGCACCCGTACACCAAGGCCCTGTTGTCCGCGGTCCCGCTGCCCGACCCGCGTGCCGAACGGGCCCGGCAGCGAATCATCCTGCCCGGTGACCCGCCCAGGGCCGGGGAACGCACGGCCGGCTGCCTGTTCCGTGCGCGCTGCCCGGTGTACCAGGCGGCGGCGCCCGAAGCGCGTGCCCTGTGCGAGCGGGAGACGCCCGAGCCGGCCGGCCGGAGCGCCGACGACCCGCACGTGGCCGCCTGCCATTTCCCCCACCCGGACGTCAAAGTGCCCCTCCGACACCGGCCGGCGTCGAAGGGGCATCTCTGAAGCATCCGGCGGGGCGCCTGGCCGGCGCCCCTGGTCACCGTGCGGAGAGGACGTCCTGGTAGACCTCCATCGTCCGCTCGGCGGCGCGGTCCCACGAGAACTCCTCGACCGCCCGCGCCCGGCCCGCTGTCCCCAAGGCAGCGGCCCGTACGGGATCGTCGAGCAGTTCACCGATCGCCGCGGCCAGTCCGGCCGCGAACTTCTCCGGATCCCGTGGCTCGCCCGAGGCATCGGAATGTGCCTCGAAACCGACCAGCGTTCCGGTCGTCCCGTCGTCGACGACCTCCGGGATCCCGCCTACGGCGGACGCCACCACGGGCGTACCGCACGCCATCGCCTCCAGGTTCACGATGCCCATCGGCTCGTACAGCGAAGGGCACACGAACACGGTGGCGTGGGTCAGCAGTTGTCGTACCGACGTCGTGTCCAGCATCCCGTCGATGCGGATCACGCCGTCCCGTTCCCTGCGCAGTTCCTCTACGAGCGCCGCCACCTCGGCGGCGATCTCCGGTGTGTCCGGCCGGCCGCAGCACAGCACGAGCTGGGTGTCCGGCGGCAGGTCGAACGCCGCACGCAACAGGTGCGGCAACCCCTTCTGCCGGGTGACCCTCCCCACGAACAACACCGTCGGCCTGTCCTCGGCGATCCCGAAGCGGCGGAGCGCCTCGGTGCCGTGATCGGCTCTGCACTCCCTTGTGTCGATGCCGTTGTGGATCACCCGGACCCGCGCCGGCGACACCTCCGGGTAGACCCGGAGGATGTCCTCCCGCATCGCGGCGGAGACCGCGACGACCTGGTCGGCAGACTCGACGGCGGTGCGCTCCATCCAGCACGAGAGCGCGTACCCGCCGCCCAACTGCTCGGCCTTCCAGGGGCGTAGTGGTTCCAGGCTGTGCATCGTCACGACGTGCGGTACCCCGTGCAGCAGTCCCGCGAGATGGCCGGCCATGTTGGCGTACCACGTGTGGCTGTGCACGACTCCCGTACCGGCACAGTCACCCGCCATCGCCAGGTCGGCCCCGAGGAACTTCAGCGCCCCGTCGGCGTAGGCGAGTTCCTCGGGTGGTCCATACGCTTCCACGTCCTGTGCCGTCCTGGGGGCTCCCAGGCATCGCACCCTCACATCGGTGAGCCTGCGCAGGCTCCTGGTCAGTTCGGTGACGTGGACACCCGCTCCGCCGTAGATTTCGGGCGGGTATTCGCGGGTGAGGATGTCCACACGGGGCCGCGACGCGGTCGTCAGCAGCAACCCGAAGCACCGCCGACGCCTTGCGGTGTGTACGACGTCTCCACGGACTCGGCCTTCCCGTGCGACCCAGCGGCCATTATCCCTAATGCGCTGAAAAGAATCCCGACTACGAAAGTCAAGGCCGCGACGAGCAGAAAGATCCGTCCCCTCATTACTTCACCTCTCGAAAATCACGCGGTGAATTGACTCCATGAGTCAAGTTCAAATTACTCGCTCAGTCAAGTCTTGATTTGGCAAAAGATGATCTTTGACTGGAATCGGAATACCTACATCCACTTCGAATGGTCACCCCCGCTTTGCCCGGGAGTCCTCCGAGTTAATTGTCAAATGCAAACCTTCTTGGTCTGTTGACTTTTTGACAGAGGGTGGTCAAGCTGGTAACTTAGCTTTGTAATCTGGACTGTGATAGCTCCGGAAGGAGTCCAGGTGGACTACACCGAGGCGCACGCCCCCACAGGCCTTGGCGATCGCATAAGGACGCTCCGCACGAGGCATGGACTAAAACAGCAGGACCTGGCTTCCCAGGACGTGTCGATCAGCTACATCTCCTTGATCGAAGCCGGGAAGCGCACTCCGTCGGACGGCGTGCTGGCCACCATCGCGGCCAAACTCGGGAGCTCCGTCGAATACCTCCGCACCGGCCGAAATGGTGAGGAACTCGGCGAGACGCACCTCAAGCTGGCCTTCGGCGAGATGGCCCTGCGCAACGGTGCCAACGGCGAGGCTCTGCAAACCTTCAGCGAGGTGCTGGCGCGCCGCTCCGCCCTGGACGCTGCGGCGGTCCGCCGCGCCCTGATCGGACAGGCCACCGCGCTCGAGAAGCTCGACCGCCTGGAAGCCGCGATCCCGATCCTCGACGACGTGTTCAACGACTCGGCGCTGGCCGCCGGCTCGGACGAGTGGTGCCAGGTCGCCGTCGCCCTGTGCCGGTGCTACCGCAACGCAGGGGACATCGCTGTCAGCATCGAGATCGGCGAGCGGGCTCTGACCAAGCTCGACTCGCTGGGGCTCGACGTGACGATGGATCACATCCAGCTGGGCTCGACACTCATGGCCTCGTACCACATGCGGGGCGACCTCACCCGGGCCCACCTCCTGGGCGAGCGCCTGATCCCGGCCTCCGAAGCGGAGGGCTCCTACGCCGCGCGCGGCGCCGTCTACTGGAACGCCGGGCTCGTCGCCAACTCACGAGGCAGGCTGAACGAGGCGCTCGCGCTCGTCGAACGGGCCCTGGCGATGATGGCCGAGGGCGACAACCAGCGCCATGTCGCCTCGCTCAAGATGAACTTCGGCTTCCTGCTGCTGCAGAGCGGCCACCCCGATCCCGACCGGGCCAAGGGCATGCTCGAATCCGCCCAGCAGTCCCTCGCCGAGGTCGGCAACGCCGACGAACTCGCCCGCTGCGAGATCCTCCTTGCCGACGCGGAGAAGGCTCGCGGCCAGTGGGACGAGGCGCTGGCCCACGCGGAGCGCGCACTCGGGCTGCTCGGCACCGAGCCGCGCGTCCTGTCGGCCGCCGCACGGGCGACGCTCGCCGAGGTCCACTTCCTGCGACAGGACGCCGACCGGGCACTCCCCTACCTTCGGGCGGCCGCCCGGCATCTGCATCACTTCCCCCCGTCCCGGGAGACCGCCCTCAACTGGCGCTACATCGGCGACCTGTGGCAGCGCCACGGCGGGGACGTCAAGGAAGCGCTCAAGGCCTACGACATGGCGCTCTCCTCGGCGGGTATGGCCCGCACCCCCCACATCCAGGCGTCCCTCGCCGACGACCGGGGATAGCGGCCGTCCCGCACCGGCCCGCAACACCCCTTGCGTCACTGCTCACGACCGGCTCCCCCGCCGCCGTCCGAAGAGGCGGGCGACAGCCACATCACCCCGAGCGGCGGCAGCGTCAGCGCCGCGCTCCGCGCCTGCCCGTGCCAGGGCAGCGGCTCCGTCCGGATCACCCCGCCGTTGCGTACGCCGGTTCCGCCGTACGCGACGGCGTCGGTGTTGAGGGCCTCCCGCCACGGGCCGGCCTCCGGCAGCCCGACGCGGTAGCCCGTGCGCACCACCGGGGAGAAGTTGCAGACGGCCACCAGCGAGCGCCCCTCCGCGTCACGGCGGACGAACGACAGGACGTTGGCCTCCGCGTGGGACCCGTCGATCCAGGCGAAGCCGTCCGGTGAGGTGTCCAGTTCCCACAGGGCGGGGGTTGCCGCGTAGACCCGGTTCAGGTCGCGGACCAGGGACTGGACGCCGCGGTGGTCGTCGTGCGCGGGCCAGTCCTCGTCCAGCAGCCACCACTGCGGGCCCGCGTCGTGGTCGAACTCGGCGCCCTGGCCGAACTCTTGTCCCATAAACAGGAGTTGCTTTCCGGGGTGGGCCCACATGAATGCCAGACAGGCCCGCAGATTCGCCCGCTGCTGCCACCAGTCCCCCGGCATCTTGGCCACCATGGCGCGTTTGCCGTGCACGACTTCGTCGTGGGAGAGCGGCAGCAGATACCGCTCGCTATAGGCATAGACCATGGCGAAGGTCATGTCGCCGTGATGATGGACCCGGTGCACAGGGTCACGTTCCAGATAGCCGAGCGTGTCGTGCATCCAGCCGAGGTTCCATTTCAGATCGAAGCCGAGTCCGCCGAATCCGTCGGCTCCGACGTCGAAAGTGGGCCGGGTCACTCCCGGCCAGGCGGTGGACTCCTCGGCGATCGTGAGGGCGCCCGGCACCCGGCGGCGGACGGTGTCGGTCAGCTCCTGGAGGAAGGCGACCGCGGCAAGGTTCTCCCTGCCCCCGCGCTCGTTGGGGGCCCAGCCGCCCTCCGGGCGCGAGTAGTCGAGGTAGAGCATGGAGGCGACCGCGTCCACCCGCAGCGCGTCGATGTGGAACTCGGAACACCAGTAGACCGCGTTCGCCACAAGGAAATTGCGGACCTCGCGGCGGCCGTAGTCGAATTCGAGGGTGCCCCAGTCCGGATGATTCGCGCGCCGCGGGTCGGAGGGTTCGTAGAGGTGCTCTCCGTCGAATCGGGAGAGGGCGAAGTCGTCCCGGGGGAAATGCGCGGGGACCCAGTCGGCGACGACTCCGATTCCGGCTGTGTGAAGCGCATTCACCAGATGCCGGAAATCGTCGGGGCCGCCCATCCGCGCGGTGGGGGCGTAGAAACCGGAGACCTGATATCCCCAGGAGCCGCCGAAAGGGTGCTCCATCACGGGCATGAACTCGACATGGGTGAATCCCATGTCGGCGAGATAGGCGGGGAGTTCCTCGGCGAGTTGCCGGTAGGTGCGTCCGGGGCGCCAGGACGGCAGGTGCACCTCGTACACGGACATCGGGGTGAGCCGGCAGTCCTGCCCGCCGCGGCTCGCCATCCACTCCGCGTCCGTCCACTCGTACGTGGAGGTGTGGACGACGGACGCCGTGGCCGGCGGGCACTCGGCGGCGCGGGCCAGCGGATCGGCCTTCTGGATCAGCCGTCCGTCGCGGGTGCGGATCTCGTACTTGTACCGGGTGCCGGCGCCCACCGCGGGTACGAACAGCTCCCAGACCCCGCTGGACCCGAGTGAGCGCATGGGGTGGGCCACGCCGTCCCAGCCGTTGAAGTCACCGACGACGCGCACCCCTTGGGCGTTCGGCGCCCAGACGGCGAAGGCGGTGCCCGTGACGCCGTCGAGGGTCAGCACCCGGGCGCCGAGGACACGCCACAGCTCCTCGTGGCGGCCCTCGGAGATGAGGTGCAGGTCGAGCTCGCCGAGGGTGGGCAGGAACCGGTAGCCGTCGTCGTGCGCCTCCTCGCCCTCCCCGTACGTCACCAGCAGGCGGTAGCGCGGGATCTCGGCGATCGGCAGCCTGCCGGTGAACAGCCCCGCCGACTGGTGGACCAGGTCGATCCGGGCGCCGCGGTCGGTGAGCACGGCGACGGCGCCGGCGAGCGGACGGAGCACGCGTACGACGACGCCGGAGCCGTCCTCGGCCCGGTGGGCGCCGAGGACCGCGTGCGGGGCGTGGTGCGCCCCGGCGAGCAGCCGGTCGAGCTCGGCGTCGGCCATCCGTGTCCCGGCGAGCCCGGGTCCGGCGGTGAGGGCGTCGGCGTCCCGTGTCTGCAGCAACGGTGGGGGTCCTCTCGTTGTCGGTGGCTACCGGTACCGGTCGGGGCGTGGCGCCGGGCCGGTGCCGGGCGAACCGTCGGATCGGCGTGACTTCCGTGCGGGGGGTCCTCCAGGGCGGCCCGGGTCGGGCGACGCGGCACTCAGCCGCGCACTCCGGCGAGACGGTGGACGGCGGTGAGCGGGATGCCGAGCCAGTCCGGGCGGTGCCTGGCCTCGTACACCGCCTCGTACACCGCCTTGTCGGCCTCGAACGCGCGCAGCGGCACCGGGTGGCAGCGCGGGTCGGCGCCCCCGGCACCGGCGTATCCGGCGACGAACGCGCGCCGGTTGCGGATCGCCCAGGCCTCCGCGCGGCGGGCGTGCCGCAGGCGGAGAGCCGGGGTCCGGTCGGCGGACCGTTTCAGCGCGGTGGCGAGGCCGGTCTGCGCGGCGTAGTCGAAGGAACGCAGCATCCCGGCGACGTCCCGCAGGACGGGCTGGGGCTCGGCGCGCTCGGCGGCGGAGCGGTCCGGCTCGCCCTCGAAGTCGATCAGGCGCCAGCCGTCCGCCGTGGGCAGCACCTGCCCCAGGTGCAGATCGCCATGGACGCGCTGGGCGATGACAGGGCAGCCGCGTCCCGCGTGGCGGGCGTAGTCGTCGTAGAGGGCGCCGATCCGGCCGCGGTAGCGGTCGAGGGCGGGCACCTCCTCGGCGGCCAGCCTCAGCCGCTGCTTCATCAGCCGGGCCTCCTCGGCCACCTCCTCCGGCGTGACCCTGGTCCGCGGGAAGGCGTCGGCGAGCACGGCGTGCACCTCGGCGACGGCCTCGCCGAGGGCGCGGGCGTGCGCCGTGAAGCCGCCGGTGGCGGGGGCCGCGCCGTCCCGCCCCTCCAGGCAGTCGCCGACCCGGCGCAGGGCGGTCTGCCACCCGTCCGCCTCGACGGGCAGGAACTCCTCGAACATGCCGAGGACCAGGCCTTCGCCGCCGGGGGCGCCGGTGTACAGCGTGCCGTGCAGCGCGGGGGTACGGGCGCAGTGCCGCTCGGTGAGGGCACGCAGGGCCTCCACCTCCAGGTGCGGCCCCGGCTCGGGACGCCGGTAGATCTTGAACAGCAGCCGGTCGCCGTACACCACCGCGCTGTTGCTCTGGTCGGCGGACAGCGGGCGGGGCACCAGACCGACGGGCAGGGGGTGCGCGGAGGTGCGCTCCAGGCGGGGGCCGTCGCGTCGGCCGCGGACGGCGAGGGAGCGCAGCAGCACCCCCATCAGCGCGGCGTCCTCCGTGGCCTCGTACAGCGTCCAGCCCTGCCAGCGGCCCTCGGGCACGGTGGCGATGGCCGCGCCCGCGAGGCGTGCCGGCAGCGCGGGGCGCAGGCCGAGGAAGAGCTGGTAGAGCTGTTCGGTGCCGTCCGGCCGCGGGACGCCGAGCACGGCGTGCACGAGGACGGGCGCCTCGTCGTGGACGACCGAGACCACGACGGGCCTGACGGCGGCCGGGTCCCCGCCGCCGGCGCCGAACCAGCGGCGGGTGCGCAGCCACGGAGTCAGCGCGGGCAGCAGGGGTTCGAGCACGGGCTCCGCGACGGCGACGGTCATGACGCCTCCCCGGATCCGGCCGGGACCAGCAGGTGGGCGGGCGTCAGCCCGGGTTCCAGGCGTACGTAGGTGTGGCGGCCCCAGCTGTGGATCTCGCCGGTGAGTTCGTCGCGCACCTTCAGCGAGCCGTCCTCGGGCAGGCCGAGCGCGGCGAGGTCCACGTCGACGGTGGTCTCGCACATGCGGTGCGGATCGAGGTTGACGACGACGATCACGGTGTCGGTGTCGCCGTCGGGCCGCACCACCTGCTTGGAGTAGGCGATCACCTGGTCGTGGCCGGTGGGGTGGAAGCGCAGGTTGCGCAGTTCCTGCAGGGCGGGGTGGGCGCGGCGCAGCTGGTTGAGGCGGGTGATGAGCGGGGTGATGGTGCGTCCCCCGGCCTCGGCCGCGGCCCAGTCGCGCGGGCGCAGTTCGTACTTCTCGGAATGCCGGTAGTCCTCGGTGCCGCCCCTCAGCACGTCGTTCTCGCACAGCTCGAACCCGGCGTAGACGCCCCAGGTGGGCGCGAGGGTCGCGGCGAGCACCGCACGGGCCTCGAACGCGGGCCGGCCGCCGTCCTGGAGGTAGGCGTGCAGGATGTCCGGGGTGTTGACGAACAGGTTGGGGCGCAGGAAGTCGGAGCTCTCGTGGGCGAGTTCGGTCGCGTACGCGGTGAGCTCCCGCTTGTCGTTCTTCCACGTGAAGTAGGTGTACGACTGCTGGAATCCGGCCTGGGCGAGGGCGTGCACCATGGCCCGGCGGGTGAACGCCTCGGACAGGAACACCACGTCGGGGTCGGTCAGCGCGATGTCGCCGATGACCCGTTCCCAGAAGGCGACCGGCTTCGTGTGCGGGTTGTCGACGCGGAAGATGCGCACGCCCTGGTCCATCCAGTGGCGCAGCAGCCGCAGCGTCTCCTCGACCAGCCCCTCGAAGTCCGTGTCGAAGGAGAGGGGATGGATGTCCTCGTACTTCTTCGGCGGGTTCTCGGCCGGGGCGAGGGTGCCGTCCGCGCGCTGGGTGAACCACTCGGGGTGCTCGGCCAGCCAGGGATGGTCGGGCGAGCACTGCAGCGCGAAGTCGAGGGCGATCTCCAGGCCCAGCTCCCCCGCCCGGGCGACGAACCGGCGGAAGCCGTCGAGGGTTCCGAGGTCCGGGTGCACGGCGTCGTGCCCGCCCCGGGCCGAGCCGATGGCCCAGGGCGAGCCCACGTCGTCGGGCCCGGCGGTGAGCGTGTTGTCCGGCCCCTTGCGGTGCGTGTGCCCGATGGGGTGGATGGGCGGCAGATACACCACGTCGAAGCCCATGGCGGCGATCGCGGGCAGCCGCCGGGTGGCGGTCTCGAAGGTGCCGCTCACCGGGGGCGCGCCGGGCCGCAGCACGGCGCCCTCCGAGCGCGGGAACATCTCGTACCAGGAGCCGACCAGGGCGCGCCGCCGCTCGACGAGCAGGGGCAACGGCCGGGAGACGGTGACCAGTTCGCGCAGTGGGTGGCTCTCCAGCGCGGCGACCACCTCACGGCCGGTGGTCGCTTCGAGCCGGCGGGGGGAGGGGCTCGCTTCGTCGCGGAGCGCTCCGGCCACTGCCGTCACCGCCTCCCGGCGGTCCTTGTCCGGGATGCCGAGGGCGGCCCGCTCGTGCAGCAGGGCCCCCTCCGCGAGCATCAGCTCGACGTCGACCCCGGCGGGAATCTTCAGATGTGCGTCACGACGCCAGGTGGTGATCGGGTCGGCCCAGGCCTCGACGGTGTACGTCCACAGTCCGGTGCGGCCCGCCCCGACGACGACCGTGGCCTCCCAGCGGTCGGAGTCGGCGTCCACGAGGGTCATCGGGGTCCAGGGGCCCCGGCGGCCGGCCGGGTCGTAGAGGACCACGTTGGCGCCGACCGCGCCGGCGCCCTCACGGAAGACGGTGGCACTGATGGTGAGGGTCTCGCCGCGCACCGCCTTGGCGGGCACCTGCCCGCCGCGCACCTGGGGGCGGATGTCCCTGATCGGGATGCGTTCCCGTGTCGTCGGGTGGGCGTGCGAGGGCACGATGGCGGTCATGTCCCGCTCCTCACCGGTGTCCGGCGCCCCGGGACGCCCGGCCTCTCCTTGCTCGCGAGGAGGTCGATGATGGTGCGGGCGAACACGTGACAGTGCTGGCCGGTGCGCGCGGTGACCAGGTCGTCGTGGACGACGACGTCCTCGTCGACGTACTCGCCGCCCATGTTGCGCAGGTCGCCGAGGAGGTTGTTGTGGACGACGGCGCGCCGCCCGCGCACCAGGGAGGGCAGCGGCGCGGTGAGCCACATGCCGTGGCAGATGATGCCCTTGACGATGGCCGGGTCCTGGAAGGCGCGGCGCAGGAATGCGGACGCGGGCGGCAGTTTGTCCGGGTCCTCGGTGTAGCGGAGCCGGTCGGAGACCATCCCCGAGGGGACGATCACGGCGGAGAACTCCTTGAGGGCGAACTCGTCGATGTCCTCGAAGGACTCGGAGACCTCGAAGGGCATCCGGTGCTCATGTCCCTGGAAGGTCATCGAGTCCTGGCCCCAGAGCCGGGACAGGAAGTGGACCTCGGCGCCCTCCTCCGGGAAGCGGAACTGGTAGTAGAGAATCTCGGGCTCGTAGAAGTCGCTCTCCATCAGGACGGCGATCTTGTGGCCGGAAAGCCGCACGGCTAGTCCCTCCCCCTGCCGGTGACCAGGTCGATCAGGAACGGCCCGTCGGTGCCCAGCGCCTCGGCGACGGCCGCCTCGACCTGATCGGGCTTCTCGACACGCACGGCGGGTACGCCGAGCGAGCGGGCGAGTCCGACGAAGTCGATCGCGGGCTGCGAGAGGTCGAAGATCTCCGGCTGCTCGTGCGCGTCGATGGACTGCGACTTCCAGTACTCCTCGATGTTGAGTTCGAGGAGCTTGTAGCTGCTGTTGTTGCAGATGACGAACTTGGCGCCGATGCCGTGGCGGGCCGCCGTCCACAGCGCCTGGATGGTGTACATGGATCCGCCGTCGCCGGTGAAGCCCACGACCGTACGGTCCGGGTGCGCGAGCCGGGCGCCGAGCGCGCCGGGGATGCCCACGCCCAGGGAGCCGCCGCGGGTCTGGAACCAGTGGCCGGGGCGGTTGGGCGGTAGGTGCCGCGAGATGTCGGGCGAGGCGGTCAGCGCCTCGTCGAACACCATGGTGTCCTCGGGGAGCCGGCGGGCGAGTTCGCGCAGGAACGCCGTGGTCGGCAGGGCGGTGGGGGCCAGTTCGCCGTCGTCGGGGCGGCGGGCGTCCGCGATCTGCCGCTCCCGCTCGGCGGTCCTGCGGCGCAGCCACTCCCCGGCGCGTGCGCGGCCCGCGTCGTCCATGCGGGTGCCGAGCGCACGGGTGAGTGCCGCGAGGGTCCGCCGCGGGTCGGCCACCAGGCCGAGGTCGACGGGGAAGTTCTTCGCGATCGCGTCCGTGTCCAGGTCGATGTGGACGACCGGGGCGCCGTCGGCGAAGACCCCGTCGAGCAGCGGGTAGACCTCGGGCAGCGTGTACGTGCCGACGACGAGCACGGCGTCGGCCGCGGCGGTGACGCGCCTGCTGGACTCGCCGAACATGTGGCCCAACTGGCCCGCGTAGGCGGGGTGTTCGGCCGGCAGGTTGACCTCTGCCCAGTCCGCGCCCCACACCTCGGCGCCCCATGTCTCGGCGAGGTCGCCGAGTTCCTTCTCGGCCCCGGCGAAGTGGACGCCGTCGCCGGCGATGACGATCGGCCGCTCCGCGCCGGCGAGCAGCCCCGCGGCCCGGTCGAGCGTCTCCGCGTCGGGGACGCTGTCCGTGACCGGGTACGACGTCGGTACGGCCGCCTCGGAGGTGTCGCGGTCCATCACGTCGGCGGGCAGCACCACGAGGACGGGCCCGTACGGCGGTGTGGCGGCCACCTTGAAGGCGCGGCGCAGGACGCGCAGCGTGGACTCGGGGTCGACGACCCGGGTGGCCCACTTGGTGACCGGCTCCGCCATGCCGACCAGGTCGGCGGCCATCTGCGCCTCCATGGCCTCGTAGCGCAGGCCCGACTCGCCGACGAGCACCACCAGCGGGGCGTGTCCGCGCATCGCCTGGTAGAGCATGCCGATGCCGTTGCCGAGGCCGACGCCGGTGTGCAGCTGGCAGACGGTGGGCGTGCGGGTGGCCCGTGCGTGGCCGTCCGCCATGCCGACGGCGGTGGCCTCCTGCAGCGCGAGGACGTATTCGAGTTCTGGGAAGTTGCGCAACTCGTCGAGGAAACCCTGCTCGACCGTGCCGGGGTTTCCGAACATGTACCGGACCCCGTCGGCCCGCAGCTGTTCGAGGATCGCGACCCGCGCGGGCCTGCTGACCATGATGCGTCCACCTCTCGATCGACTGTGCCTTCCGGAGGTCCCCCGGACCCCCGGCCGTGCCCGGTCCGTCAGCCGGCGGCCCTGAAACCCCACTGACGCAGGCCGTTCTCCAGCACCTCGACGACCTTCTCGCCGGTCAGGTACGAGTCGGGCGTCGAACGGCCGGTGATGAACGGGTAGTCGACGATGACGGAGGTCGTCCTGCCGAAGTTGCCGTGGAAGGCGCCGTCGGGGCCGGTCGCGTCGCGCAGGATGTACTCCAGCGGGTACGGCGGCGGGCCGATCACGAAGTCGGTGCCCATGAAGCCGGTGCCGTCCTTGTAGTCGTACTCGATGCAGTGCCCGGTGACGTGCTTGCCGCGGATGATGGAGCGGCGGTCCTCCTGGTCGCGGGCGAAGGCCAGCGCGGCCACTCCGTAGCACTCGGCGGCGATCGGCAGGTCGAGGGCGTGGAAGGCGAGAATCAGGTCGTGGACCCGCCAGTTGTTGGCGAGGTCGACGATCGGGCCGCTGCCGCCGACGACGAGCAGCGCGTCGTAGCGGCCCGCGATCTGCTCGCGGATCTGCTCCAGGCGGGTGTTGTACGCCTCCCAGTCCCGCAGGAAGTACGGCTTGCTGCGGTAGGGGCGGTCGGGCAGCCAGGACGACAGGTCGAGCGGGTCGTCGAGGCGGGAGGAGCTGTCGATGGCCCGGACCTTCGCCGCCATCTCGGGCGTCGTGACCGAGCGGCCGAGGGGCGGGTCGATGTAGTCGGGGTCCATGCTCGGCGGCAGCGCCACGGGGCGCTTTCCGGTCGGCGTGGCGAAACTGACGTGGTACCCGGCCTTGTCGAAGGTCTCCAGAGGGCCGATCAACTCTTCGCCCCAGTATCCGTATTCGGACAGGACGACGAGGATGCGCTTGCTCATGGGGATGTCCTCTCGTTCGGTTCGGTCCGCGAACCGTCGAACTCATGTCTACGTTCCGCGGGTTCGGGCCGACCACGAGTGGCTGATGTGATGGGTCCATATCGGCAAGTGGCCGGAAACACTTCCGCACATCGGGCATTCCTCCGGTGCCGGCCGGGCGGGGCGCGGTCCCGGTGGCCGGCGGGCCGGTGCCCGGAAGGGCGTCGACCGGTTCCGCCGCAGGTCGGGGTGTGTTCCGGTGCGGGCCGGAGCGGCCTTCCGCGCGGGTCGCGGCCGGGTCCCGGCGACATGTGCGGTGCGGTTCGCGGGCGGCCCGGGCCGAGATCAGCCTGTCTCCGCCCCGACTTGGCGATGTACGCCCGCTGTCGCCCGGGAGCCCGGTCGCGCCGGTCCCCGGGGCCAAGGATGAGAACCGGCTGTGCGCCGACGGACGAGGAGCGTCCGTGCGCCGCCCGAACCGTGCGCCGACCGAAAGGATCCCCAGCCATGCCCGACACCCCGAGCACGGACCTGAGCCCCCGCGAGGTCCTGGAGGCCTACCACCGAGCGATCGTCGCGGCGGACGCGGACGCCGTCGCCGAGCTGTACGCGGTCGACGCAGTCCACGAGTTCCCGTTCCTGTTCCCCGGGGTCACCGACTACCACGGCCGCGAAGAGGTCCGGGCCGGCTACCGGGCCGCCTGGGAGCAGAGCCCGGCGCGGACGGAGAAGGTCGTCGAGGTCGCCGTCCACGAGGGCAAGGACCGCGAACTCGTCATCGCGGAGCGCTTCTTCGAGGGGACGATCTCGACGACGGGCGAGTCCTTCCTCGTCCCCAGCATCCTGGTCCTGCGGGTCCGGGACGGCCGGATCGTCCACGCCCGCGACTACATGGACGGCCTCGGCACCGCCAAGGCCATGGGCGCCCTGGAGTACGTGGTGAGCGCGCTGGGCGCGAACGCCTGACGGCCCACCCGCACCGCAGAACCCCCCACCCGCACCGGGCGGCACCGGAAACACGCCGCCCGGTGCACACGTGTGCGCGCCCTCCGGGGGCTCCGCCCTCAGACCCCCGGAACGGCCTGGACGGCCTCGTCCTCGAGCGCCGGACGGGCTGAAATCAGCCCCTCCGGCGTGTGAGGAGCGGGGTCCGGGGCGGAGCCCCGGGTACGGGACGGGCAGGGGCGGAGGGGGCGAGGAACGACCGTTCCCGGGTGGGCCGGCGCATGCGAAGGCCCCCGCCGTCGGGGGGAGGAGATGACGGCGGGGGCAGGGGGGCGGCCACGTTCGGTGTGACGTGGGCCCGCGACTCGCTAGGAGGCGGCCCCCGAGGCGTGCTGTTCGTCGACCGCGGTCTCGATGACCCGCGCGGCGGGCGCACTCTGCGCGGCCTGCCGCGTACGCGTCGCCAGCCAGCCGATCACCGCACCCGCGACGATCATCGCGGCGGCCACGAGGAAGCCGAGCCGGAACCCGGCGGTGAGCGCGGAGTCGTCCACCGGCCCGTCCGCGATCCGGTCGCTCCGCCAGTTCGCCACGGAGGCGAGGATGGCGAGCCCCAGGGCGCCACCGATCTGCTGGGACATGTTGATCATGCCGCCGGCGATGCCGGAGCGCTCCGGGTCGACACCCGACACGGAGGACACCACGAGCGCCGTGAAGGCGAACCCGCTGCCGACCGCGAGCAGGAGCCCGGGGCCGAGGATGCTCCGGAGGAAGGAGCCGTCCGTCGACAGCTGGGCGAACCACAGGAAGGACACGGCGGTCAGGCCGAGCCCGATGACGAGGATGGTGAAGATGTGCAGCTTGCCCATGAGCCGGCCGACGACCACCTGCGACGTGATCACCTGGCCCACCGCGATCGGCAGGAAGCACAGCCCGGCCGCGATCGGACCGTAGTCCAGCACGCGTTGGACGTAGATGGTGACGAAGAAGGTCATGGCCACGGCGCCGGCCGAGAACATCAGCATGATGACGTTCGCGGCGCTGAGCCCCCGCACCCGGAAGATGCTGAAGTCGACCACGGGCTCGGGCACATTGAGCTCGGTGACCACGAAGACGGCGAGCAGGACCACCGCGGCGGCCAGTGCCACGCCCGCGCGCCCGTCCCAGCCGTGCTCACCGATCCGCACGAACCCGTAGATCAGCGCGGACAGACCGGCCGTCACGCTGATCGCGCCGAGCAGGTCGAAGTGGCGTGCGTTGCCGCTGCGTTCGGCCTCGGTGAGCAGGCGTACGCCGACCAGCGCGCCGCCCAGCGTCAGGGGCACGTTGATCCAGAAGACCCACTCCCAGCCGAAGGCGTCGGTCAGCACACCGCCGAGCACCACGCCGGCCGCGCCACCGGCGGCGGCGACGGCGCCCCACAGGGCCATCGCCCGGTTGCGCTCACGCTCCTCCGGGAAGGTCACGACGACCAGGGAGAGGGCCGCGGGCGACATCAGCGCACCGCCCAGACCCTGTGCCGCACGCGCCGCCACCAACTGGCCGCTGGTGTCGGCGAAACCGCAGGCGAAGGAGGCGAGGCCGAACAGGGTCAGGCCGAGCAGGAAGACCCGCTTGCGGCCGAACAGGTCGGCCGCACGCCCGCCCAGGAGCAGGAAGCCGCCGAATGTCAGCATGTAGGCGTCGACAACCCACTGCAGACCGTCCTGGGTGAACCCCAGCGGGGCTTGCATCGACGGCAGTGCGATGTTGACGACGCTGATGTCCAGGATTACCACGAACTGCGCTATGGCCAGCAGGGTGAAGACACCCCAGCGCCGGTCGATTACCGATTTCACGGCTGTCATACGCTCCTCGAATTCTGAACTCTGCCCCGTGGGGACCGAGCCGCCTTCCGTCACACCCCTTCGGGCAGCAACGGCTCCACGTTCGGGTCCCAGACGACCGAGATGTTGAAGTGCAGGTGCCGGATCTTCAGGAACATCCGGGAATAGAGAGCGACGAACATCTCGGGACCCCGGGCCGTCGTGATGTCACCCAGGTCGAAAATGGTGTCCTCGCCCCAGCCGAACTGGCCGAGCAGGGAGGCGACTTCGTCCTTGGCGGCCTTGTCGTTGCCGCTCACGAAGACGTTGTGGTGTCCGGACAGCACCTTCGGATTCACCATGATGTCGCAGTTCATGGTGTTGAGCGTCTTCACCACCCGCGCCGTCGGGAAACGGCGCTGGATGCGCTCGCCGAGGCTGTCGTCGTTGAGAATGCCGAGCGAGGGCGGCTCCACCTCACTGGTGATGACCAGCGGGTTCGCCACATCCATGATGGTCTTGCCGGCGAGATTCTCCTCGCCGGCCGCCTCCAGCACGTCGAGCGAGATGATGCCCCGGGTGGCGTTCACGACGACGGAGCCGAAGGCGGCGGCGTCGGCGAACGTACCGCCACTGGCCGACTCGCCGTTCTCCTCGACCCAGTTCAGCAGATTCTCGTTGTCCGAGGTCCGCGACCCCAGACGCACTTCATGTCCGACTTCCACAAGGCGAGAAGCTATGGCCTTTCCGACCATTCCGGTGCCCAATACGCCGATGCGCATGCGATGCATCCTTCCGGTTGTCCGGCATACGAAGGCGATATCGCCCGCTCTTATTGCTAGCACCGGAAATGCGGGCCCGTCCGCGGCCGTGGCCGCCGTGCGGGAACTGCGTCAAGTCGCCGCCGGTGCTTCGTGATGACGCCCTCCGCGGGCCGCGGCGCACCGCCCGCGGTGGTGTGCCGTGCGGGCACCGCCGGGCGCCGCGACCTGACGCAGTGCGGCCGCCTCGCGCGGTGCTACGCGTGTCACGGCAGCTCAGGCGTCTAGCATGCGGCCGAGTTCTACACAGGAGGACAGACATGCTCTATCAACTGCTGGGGCAGACGGGGCTACGGGTGTCTGAACTGTTCCTCGGCGCCATGACGTTCCACGGACGGGACCGCGACGGTAATGCGCACATGGAATACGAACGTATCGTCGAAGCCTATGCGCAGGCCGGCGGAAATGTCATCGACACCGCGGTGAACTATGGCGAAGGGGAAAGCGAGGAAATTCTCGGGGAATTACTGAAGAAGGACCGGGACCGATTCGTACTGTCCACCAAGTACACGCTCTACCGCGACGCCTCGGACCCCAACGCCTCCGGAAATCACCGGAAGAACCTGAGGCTGTCCCTCGAAACGAGCCTCCGCCGGCTGCGGACGGACTACATCGACCTCTACTGGGTGCACATCTGGGACCCGAACACCCCGATCGAGGAGACGATGCGCGCCCTCGACGACGTGGTGCGCTCGGGGAAGGTCCTCTACCTCGGCATCTCCGACACCCCCGCCTGGGTGGTGGCGCGGGCCAACACACTGGCGGAGCAGCACGGCTGGACCCCGTTCTCGGCGGTCCAGGTGCCGTACAACCTGCTCAACCGGGACGTCGAGCGCGAGGTGCTGCCGATGGCGGAGGCGACCGGGCTGTCCGTCGCGGGCTGGGGCCCGCTGGCCAGCGGCGCCCTGTCCGGCAAGTACACCCGGCCCGACCGCAGGCCGACCGGACCGACCCGCATGTCGGCGCAGGACATGAGTCCGCGCGACCGTGCCGTCGCGGAGGCCGTCGCCGAGGTCGCGGACGAACTGGACGCCACGCCCTCCCAGGTGGCGATCGCCTGGACGCGCGCGCGGTACCGGGCGGTGCATCCGATCGTGGGCGTCCGCACCCTCGACCAGCTCACCGACAACCTGGGCGCCGCCGGCCTGTCGCTCTCCGCGGAGCAGCTGACCCGGCTGGAGGCGCCGACGGAGTTCAGCCGCGGGTTCCCGCTCGACTTCATCGAGCAGACGGCCCAGTGGGTCTACGGCTCGGTGGGGCACCGGGTCGTCCCGCGCGGTCGCTGACACCCGGGCCCGCACGCGGGGCCGACGCACACGCGACGGTGGGCCGGGAGGCACTTGCCTCCCGGCCCACCGTCGTCCGGTCGCGGCCCGCGTCGCGGGCCGCGGCCGGGCGGCTCAGGCGAAGAACTCGTTGTACTCGGTGGTGCCGCTGCCGAAGATCGCGCCGCGACCCTCGACGATCTTGCCGTCGCGCCAGCGCATGACGTGCACCACGTCGATGTCGAGCTTGCGGGACGTGTCACCGGCGCGCGTGGCGGTGTTGTGCGTCAGGTCGACGCTGGTGTCGCCGAGCACGAGGGTGGCCGAACGCTCCATCACGAAGGAGTTGTCGGCGAGCGCGCCCACCTCGCCCATGAAGGAGAGGAAGTTGTCGAGGCCCTGCTTGAGGCCCGAGACCGGCGCCTCACCGGGAACCAGCCACGTCATGTCGGCATCCCAGTACGTGTCGATCTCGGCACGGTCGCCGCTCGCCAGCGCCGCGTAGGCGGCGACCACGCGCGCCTCGTCGAGACGGTGGGCGATCTGCTCGTTGGAGATGGCCTTGCCGCCGGCCACCATCTCCGCGTCCGCGACGACACCGCCGATGGACCAGGAGCCGGGCTTCACTTCCCGGATGAGGGAGAAGATGTTCGGCTTGGTGATCTCGCCGAAGACGTCGACGACCACGTTCGCGAGCCGGGTGATGACATCCGACTTCTGGTCGTCGTCGGCGAATCCCTCGACCAGGGTGAGCTCGATGATGGGCATGTGTGTCTCCTGTCTGGGTTCCGACCTAAGGGTGCGGGCCTGCTACTTGGCCCACCTGTCCGGAATGGGGGCCAAGTCGTAAGCGGCCCAGAAGAAGTTGTCGGCCGCGTACTGGTCGCTCATGTAGACCTGGACTTCCGCGATGCGCCCGTCGCGAATGCGGTAGTGCGTGCAGTTCAGCGCGTCCAGCACGGCGCCCCGGGATTCGCCGTATCCGCGGTGCACCTCGACCACGGTGTCGTCGCCCCAGGCGTCGATCTGAACGATGTCGACCTTGATTCCCGAATTGACGAGACCGCCGAAGAAGGCGATGACCTCGTCCGGTCCGTTCTTGACCCCACCGACCGGATTGCGTCCGGGCAGCGTCCATACGAGGTCCGCCGCGAAGACTTCTTCCTTCAGGAGGCTCAGGTCCCCGGTGTTGAAGAGCTCATACATCCGCTCGACCAGCGCCACATTCCGCTTGGCCGGCTCATCGTCGTGCGGCACAGCTTCTCCCTTCGGCACTGCGGTTTTCTCCCGTTCAGCAGTGAACTTCCGAAGGCGTACGGTCCGCGACAACTTGAAAGTGCTTGCCCCACACTTCTGGGAGTCGACCTGGTATTCGACAGTGCGCACCACAAAGGCCCGCACCCCTTCCACCAGGGGTACGGGCCTTCGGCGGGCGTGCGGTGACGCTCAGGTCGACTGGGGTTCGAAGTCCCAGTAGGGCCGGTTGCGGGAGCGCGCCGAAATGGTGTGGACGTGCTGGTCCCCGAGGGTGGCGGCCAGGTCGGCGAGGGCCTCCTGCTCGATCTTCTCGGCCTGCCGGCGCTCCCTGAGGGCGCGCAGGTCGGCGGCGAGGGCGATGCGCGCGGACAGCGTCAGGGGGTGGGTGCGGCCGAGCGTCTCGCCGGCCTGGGTGACCGCGATCTGGCTGAGCGCGGCGGCGCCCTCGGGGTCACCCACGAGGTTGCGCAGCGCGGCGGCGTTGATGGCGCAGCCCAGCGTCCAGGGATGGGCCTCCCCCACCGCGGCGGTCATGTCGGCCAGCGACTGTTCGATGAGGACATGGGCGTGGTCCCGCTCGCCGACACTGCGCAGCACCAGGGCGTGGTTGGCGCGCACCCCGGCGATGTAGGGGTGGCCCTCGGCGAGCATCACCTCGTAGCGGGCGACGACGGACTCGCCTAGCTCCCGGGCCTGGTCGATGTCGCCGTGCTCGCGGGCGAAGCAGCTGGTGGTGGTCGCGAAGCGCAGTGTCTGCGGGTCGGTCTCGCCCAGGACGCGCTCGCAGCGTTCCAGGACGCGGCTGAGCATGGGTCCGGCGGTGGCCCGGTCGCCGCTGCGGTAGTGGCACAGGGCGAGGTTGTGCTCGGCGTCCAGGGTCTGCGGCCGGTCGGCGCCCATGACGATGCGGTTCTCCCGCATGTTCTTGGTCTGGATCGACGCCGCCTCGGCGTAGCGGCCGAGCAGCCGCAGGTCGGTGGCGTACGAGTTCTCCGAGTTGAGCGTCCAGGGGTGGCGGGCGCGCAGCAGCAGTCTGCGTGCCTCCAGCGTCCGCCGGTCGGTGTCGAGGGCCTCCTGGTACCGGCCGAGAAGGCGCAGCGAGACCGCGAGATTGTTCTGGGCGCCGAGGGTGCGGGAGTCCTGTTCGCCGAGGAGGTCCCGGTAGGTCACCAGGAGCCGCTGGGAGAGCGCCAGGGCCTCGTCGTACCGGGCGAGGCCGCGCAGGTCGGCGGCGAGGCCGCTGACGGCGCGGGAGTGGTCGAGGTCCTGCTCGCCGCGCTGCTCGCGCAGATGGTCGACGGCGGCACGCTCGATGGCCTCGGTGCGCTGGTAGTCGCCGACCGCGCGGAGCAGGTTGGCGTAGTGGTGGGTGAGCTCCCAGATCCTCGGGTGGTTTTCGCCGAGCAGTCTGCGCCAGGCCTTGAGTGCGCGTTCGCCGAGCTTGATGCCCGCGCGGTACTCGCCCGAGATGTACATGTAGCGCAGGCAGTTGAAGACCAGCGTCTGCACGGCCGGGTCCTTGCTCTGCAGGACGTCCGCGTACTTCAGGTGCGGGACGATCTCCGCGTAGCCGGGCCACAGCCGGGTGTCGGTGGGCCGTCGGGGGTCGGCCGCGGCCAGGGCCCGCCGCACCACCTCGATGAACTCGGCGCGGTCCTCGTCGGGCATGTCCTTGTGGACGATCTGGTGGACCATGCGGTGCAGGTAGAGGGACTCGCCGGAGGAGGAGGTCTCGTCGCCGGCGGACTCGTGGGACTCCAGGCGGACGACGGAGTACTGGCGGAGCTGGTTGATCGCCTTGTTCCACAGGAGCGGGTCGTTGAGGAGGCCGGCGATCTGTTCGGGCAGCTCGTCGTGCGGCATCTCCTTCAGCAGCCGCACGGGGATGAATCCGGGTGCGAAGAAGGTGCACAGGCGCAGCAGGTCCACGGACTCCGGGACGGTGTCGCGGAGCTTGTTCAGCAGTATCGACCAGGCGGTCTGGAAGGCGACCGGGAAGTCGGTCGAGATCTTGACGACGTCCTGGTCGATGCCGCCTTCGAGAAGGCCGATGTACTCCTCGACGGAGAGCGCCGAGTCGTTGAGCCAGCCGGCGGTCTGGTCGAGCAGGAGGGGCAGGTCCTCCAGTGCCTCGGCGAGCTGGTCGGCCTCGGCCTCCGAGAGCCGCGGGGCGCGCCGGCGGATGAAGGCGACCGACTCGTCGCGGCCGTAGACCGGGACCTCCAGCAGTCGGCTGTTGTGCTCGCTCCACTCGGGGTTGCGCGAGGTGATCAGGACGTGTCCGGGACCGTTGGGCACCAGGTCCCAGATCTGGTCCGGTTCGTCGGCGCCGTCCAGGATGAGCAGCCAGCGCGCGTACGGGTCGCCGCGGCGCAGCGAGTCCCGCACGGCGCGCAGCCGCTCGCCGTACTCGGCGCCGGTGCTCAGCCCCAACTGGGGTGCCAGTTCGGCCAGTCGGCGCCGGTAGGTGACGCGTTTCTCGGCGTTGACCCACCACACGACGTCGTACTCGGAACCGAAGCGGTAGACATACTCGGCCGCCAGCTGTGTCTTGCCCACGCCGGACATGCCGTGCAGGGTGACCACGCCCGCGCCCGGCTCGGCGCCCTGGAGCAGGTGGTAGGCGTCGTTCAGGAGCGGCTCACGGCCGGTGAAGCGGGTGTTGCGGCGCGGTACTCCGCCCCACACCTCGGGCATGGCCGCGGGGAAGCGGGGGCCCTGGCGGGCGCCGTCGGCGGGGACCGGGAGCGGGTCGGCGGGCAGGTCGAGACGGTCCAGGACGCGCCGCTCGGCCTCATCGGCACCCATGTTGTTCAGCTCGACCGCGCCGAGGACGGCGGCGGCGGCGGGCAGGGTGCTGTTGGTGACGGAGACGGCCGCGAACCGGGCCGGATCGGGGGCGACGACCTCGCGCAGGGCGGTGTTCCACTCCTCGTGGGTGCGCGGGCCCAGCTGGAAGTACCACTCGCTGACGATGACGAGGATGCGGCCCTGGGCCAGCATCAGGTCGCGCAGCAGGTCCACGAGCGCGACTTCGGCCGGTGAGTCCCAACGCTGGTACACGACGCGATGGCCGCGCCGCTCCAGGCGGTCCCCGATCCAGGCCGCCCAGGCCCGGTTGAAACCGGCGAAGCTGATCGTGACGGTCTGCTTCGCGGCCCCCCTCTCGGTTGGCCCGACCGGCGTACGAGCTCCAGACATGCAGCGGCCTCCCCGCGTGATTTTAGAACCTGAGCCCGGCAACAACCAGTGGCCTGCCACCAGTAGCTGCTGCCGTGGTTCGTTTCCTCAAACGCGACGATCTTCGCGCAAGGATCTTGAAACGGCTGGCATCCGGGATTATTCGGCGGGTGCATGGCGCTGCGTCCACAGGGCGCGCGCCGCCCGGACGTACGCCGCCGCCCGTGCGGCCTGGCCCCGGGGTGCGGGGCACTCGGCCAGTCGTTCGTACACCCGGACCATCTGGTTCACGAACCTGCGTCCCGGCTCGGTGAGATCGCCCGACCCGACCAGCGTCGGCAGGGCGGCTCCGACCTGCTCCTGATAACGCGCGTGCTGGGCCCAGGCGGCGTCCCGGTCGGCCGGGCGGTCGGCGGCGAGGGCGCGGCGCTGGAAGAAGTCGGCCAGCGCGAGATGGGAGTAGGTGCCCTGCAACAGGCCGTCGTACGGCCGCGGATCGGACCGCCACGGCGCGAAGTAGCGTGCGCTCGGACCTGCGTGATGGAGCGTCAGCATGTCCGTGAGCGCGGCGAGCTTGGTGTGCTGCACCTCGTGGACGAGGGTGGCGGCCAGTGCGGTGGGCCCGGCTGGGGTGCTGCTGAGCACGGCGCCGAAGGCCTCGCGCCGGGTGACGCTGCAACTGCCGCCGGGGCGCCCGCCGGGCAGCGAGCCGGGCGGCGCGGACAGCGGGACCAGACAGCGCAGCAGGGACACGGCCTCCGCGAGCCGCTGCGTGCCGCCGAGCCCGAGGGCGGACGCGGTACCCGACCAGGCGTGCAGCCAGTGCTTGCGTTCCTCGTCGTCGAGCGTCACCGGGCCGCTGAGCGTGTGGGGGCGGGGTCCGCCGCGTGCGGTGCGGTAGGGGTCGAGGTCGTCCAGGGGGACGGGCGCGGAGCCCGGGAGCAGACCGGGGAGCGCGTGCGCGGGGGTCCAGGCGGCGGCGTCGGACCACGCTCCGACACCGGTCTGGAGGCGCACGACCACGTCCGCCGCACCGGCCCTGCGGAACGTCAGACGCCCGCGGCGGTGCACCACGTCCACCGGGGTGTCCCCCGAGGTGGTCGTGCGCAGCGCGCCGAGCGAGGGCAGGGTGAGCACGCCGTCGAGTGCGGTCAGCCGTACCGCGAAGGCGATGCCGGCCCGCGTGGCCGCGGCGGCGGCCAGTGCCCCGAAGTGGGCGAGCCCGCAGGCCAGTTCACGCGCGTCGCGGTCCGTGCGCGGCCCCGGCGGGGTACCCAGTCCGCTCAGGCAGTGCCGGGCCCACGGGCCCACGAACGGATGCAGCAGGAGGGCTCGGACGGAGGACAACGGCGGGGCGGCGAGGGCGGAGACGGCCTCGGCCGCGCCACGCACCACGGCGTCCGCGTGCGCGACCGGATCCGCGTGCGCCGCGGGCTCCGCGTGCACGACGGGATCCAGGTACGGTGCGGGGTCCGGGGGCAGCCCAGGGTGTCCGTACGTCCCGACGGCGCCCCGCGTCCCGCGATCGCCGTGCAGCCCATGGTCGTCCTGCGTCCCGCGATCGCCGTACGCCCCGAGGTCACCCCGCGTGCCGAGATCGCCATGCGTCCCGGCGTACCCGTCCGGCGCCCGTTCGGAGGACAACGGGCCCCGGTGCGCCCGGCCCGGCCGTTCCACCCGGTCGGCCTCCTCCAGGAGCGCCCAGTCGTCCCGCAGCCGGGCCCGTGCCGCGGCGGAGCAGACCGCAGGGCCGGCCGCCTCCGCCGCGTCGAGCACCGCCCGCAGCAACAGCAGCCGTCGCGTGTGCTGGTCGCGGACGAGGAGTCCCAGGGTCTCGGGGCCGCCTTCGGTGCGGCCGAGTTCGGTCAGGGCCCGCTCCGGGACCGCCGGCAGGATCACGGGATGCCTCCTTCGCGAGAGGCGGGGACGGGCGCGGCCCCGGCGAGCCTCTCCGCCACGTGGCGGATGAAGCGCTGGAGGTCGGCGCAGTAGACGGAGGGGTTGGCGAAGCCGTGGCCGGCCCGGTATCGATGCGCGTAGTGTCCGCCGCCGCAGACGGAGAGCAGCGGGCAGGCGCGGCAGGTCGTGGCGAGCCCGGCGGAGCCGGCCTGCCGGGCCACCACACCGGGGTGGCGCAGGGCGTCGTCGAAGCTGTGCCGGAAGACGTCGAGGCCCGTCTCGGCCGCTCCTTCGTAGCAGGACTTCAGTGAGTCGACCTGCTCGATCGACCCGTCGGTCTCCACCACCACGGCGTCGAAGGGGGCCAGGCCCAGCGACTCGGTGGCGGCGGGCAGCCCGAGCAGCAGCGCGACGCACTCCTCGAAGAGACGTACCCGTGTCTCCCGGCGTCCGGCTCCCCACCAGCGGTCGAAGACGGCGCACAGCCAGTCCCCGTACGGGGTTCCGGTGCCGTCCCTGCCCGGTGGCGGGGCGGACCAGTTGCCGTGCGGCAGCAGCAGGTCCAGAGCCGGTGGCCGCAGCGCGAGCAGGGACTCGTAGACCTCGACGGGGTCGGTCGTGGGGTCCACGACGGTGAGGATGCCGGCGTACGCCTCGGGGTGGCGGTCGGCGATCAGGCGGGCGCCGCGCGCGGCGGCGGGCCAGGACGGGCGCCCCGCGCGGTCGGTGCGCAGCGCGTTGTGGGCGGGCAGGCCGCCGTCCAGGCTGATTCCGACCCGGATGCCGTGCCGGGCAAGGACGGCGAGCCGCGGCTCGTCGAGCAGGGTGGCGTTCGTCTGGACGGTGGCGTGGACGGCGCAGGCGCCCGGAACACGGGTCCGCACGAGATCGGTGAAGCGTGCGAGCGTGTCCACGCCCGCGAGCAGCGGTTCGCCGCCGTGCAGCACCAGGGAGACGGCCGTGGCCCGGTGGGCGCGGGCGTGTTCGCCGATGCGTCCCGCGGTCCGCTCCAGCACGGCGGCCGGGGCGGCGGCGGGGCGGGTGCGCCAGCCGCGGTCGGGGCCTTCGTAGAGGTAGCAGTAGCGGCAGGCGAGGTTGCAGCGGCCGTGCATCTTCACGATGAACTGCCGGAAGGGGAACGGCGGTTCATGAGCACTCACGCGGCCGCGCGGGACCGGGGAGCGCGCCGGCGGCCCGGCGGACGCCACCTGCGCCGTGACGGCTGCGGGGGTCGGAGCAACGGTCGGTGTCGAAGTACCGGCGGGGGGCGGAGCACCGGTCGGCGTCGAAGTACCGGCCGGGGCCGGAGCACCGGCCGGCGTCGATGTACCGACGGGGGGCGGAGCACCGGTCGGTGTCGAAGCACCGGCGGGGGCCGGAGCCCCCGTGTGGGGCGGAGGTGTGGCAGGGGCCGGAGGATCGGTGGGTGTCGTCGGGATCACGGAGGTCACCTCGTCAGACACTCCGGCACCCCCATGCTGTCCGGCCCGCGGCTTCGACCGTACGGTCCGTGCCACGGGCCCCTGCCCGTACGGAGCGCCGTCCCCGGCGGTCCGTACGGGGCGCCATTCCCTGGCAGGGGCCCGACACAAACGCGGCACGTTGGAACTTGTCCGGTTCAACCACGGCGCCGACCGGAACTGACGCTTAATGAGCGAAGATTGACCGCTTTTCGCTCGGCTCACCAGCCTCGCTCGACCGTCAGAACGCGTTGTTGAACCCCCACAGCATCTCGCTCGGCTGCCCGGCCCGGTCCCTCAGCTCCGTCAGCACCTCGGCCAGCACCGGGTGCTGGATCGTCCTGAGATCGGCGAGGTCCAGCTCCAGCAGGTCCGGCAGTTCCTCCGGAGCCGGCCGGTCCGCCAGACCGGGCAGCCGCTCCGCGGCGACGTCGGAATCCAGTGCTTCGTCCCGTGCACCCATGTCCTCCCCCTCATCCTCACTCGCCCCGGCGGCCGCCGGTACGCGCTCCCTCACTCCAGCTCGGCCAGTCGCTGAGCCGTCTGCCGGGCCGTCGGCTCGCCCGTGCTCACGGCGCCGTCCGGCAGCCGGGACCACTCGCTCCTGGCGGCCCGGTAGGCCTCACGCGCGGCACGCGGACGCGCCGCCGCCTCGTAGGACATACCCCGCCAGTGGTGCGCCTGCGCGCCCAGCTCCACGGCCTCCTGGCGCCGCCGGTCCGTCTCCGCGTCCTCCTCGGCCTCGCGCGCCGACTCCGCCGCCGCGCGGAAGGCGTCGATGGCCTCGTCGAGCCGCGCCGGCCGGCCGAGGCTCTGGTACGCCTCGAACTGCGCCTGCCCGAGCTCCAGCCAGCAACGCGCGGCCGTCAGCGGTTCGCCGGCCTCCAGGGCCGCGAGCCCGAAGAGGTGCTCGGCCTCCCTCAGGTCCACCCGGTCGCCGCGGACCCGGTAGCGCAGCATCAGGGCACGGCCCAGGAGCAGCAGGCGGTGCGCCAGTTCCGCGCTGCCCGCCGGGGTCTCGGTCCGGCAGTCCCGCAGCACCCGGATGGCCCGGGAGAGCGTCTCCCGGGTGCCGTCGCTGTCGTCCAGCACGGCGCGGCGCAGCAGCGCCTCGCCCCATTCGGCGAGCACGTCCGCGTGCGCGAGGGCGTCCCGGGGCACACCGCGCGCGGCGTGCTCGAACCGCTCCGCGGCGTCCTGGAGTTCGCGCGGGTCGCCCGACTCGCCGTAGCGCGCGACCTTGATGCGCCCGGCGCGGACGGCCAGTTGTGCGCGCAGCCCCTGTTCACGGGTCAGGCCCAGCGCCTCGTCGACATGGGCCTGCGCGTCCTCCAGCGCGCCGCCCGACTTCAGGAGCGCGTCGACCAGGTCGAGGAGCACGCGGACGCGTTCGCGCGGGGTCTCGGCCCCGGCCGGCCGGTCGCCCCCGGGCCCCGCCTCCAGGGCGGCCCGCAGGGAGCGCGCGCCCTGCTCCGCGTACAGCCTGGCCTGTTCGTGGTCGGCCGTGGCCCGCGACAGGTGCAGCAGCACACGGCCGTGCGCCAGCGGGAGTTCGGGCGGCCGGTGGCGCCGGTCCGGCCAGGCGTCCGCGAACGCCTCCAGCATCCCGACCGCGCCCTGGAGCAAGGCGCTGTCGCCGCCGAGGCGCCACTGGGCCTCCAGCGCCCGCACCCGCTCCAGGGTGAGCCGCAGCGCCTCCGCGGCGTCCAGTCCGGGCGCCGCGCAGGCCACCGCGTACTCGCGGTCGGCGCGGCGCAGCAGGTCGAGCGCGCCGCGCCGGTCGCCGCGCCGCCTGCGGTCGGTGGCGGCGGCGTGCAGCACCCGCGCCAGGACCGCCCGCTCGCGCAGGGCCCGTGGGTGCGCGACGGCCCGCTCGGCGGCGGTCTCCGCCTCGCGCAGCAGCTCGGCGCCGCCCTGCACCTCCCACAGCCGCAGCAGGCAGTTGGCGTACTCGGCCCACAGCTCCGGGTCGGCGCCGGCGGGCCGTTCGTGCTCGGTGGCGCCGCGCAGGAACTGCACCGCGTCGATGAGGTCCTGCACCATCCCGTCCGTGTCGAACTGCTCGACGAGGGTGCGGGCCCGGATCACCGCCGTGTGTGTGGGCCGCTCGTCCGCCAGGTCCGCTCGCCCCCGGCCGCCGTACAGCGCGAACTGCTCGGGCAGCGGCATGAACCGCTCCAGGACCCGGGCGGCGACCTCCGCGAAGGGCTGCGGGACCAGCGTGGCGCCGCCGTTGTCGCCGTTGTCCCCGTGGCCGCCCGGATATCCGGTGCCCGGCGCGTAGGGCCGTCCGGAGCCGGCGTCGCCGAGCTGCGCCAGCGCGAGGGCCGGGAAGTTCGGGCCGCCCTTGCCGAAGCGGTACTCGATGTACTCCGAGCAGTGTTTGAGCACCAGCATGGCCTCGTCGCGGCCCAGCGGCGACAGCAGCGCCTCCTGCACGCCGGGCGCGAACTCGTACCACTGGGTGCCGTCCGCGCCGTGCTCCTCGGCCTTGGCACGCGACACCAGGCCGCTGAGCAGCACCTCGGCCAGCTCGGACGGCCCGGAGTCGGGCAGCATGGTCCGCTGCACCAGCTGCATCACCGGCAGGCTGAGCGGCGCCGCGGCCAGATAGCCGGCGAGGCGCCCGGCCGCCTTCGAGGCGTTCGAGCGGAACCGGCTGACCAGTTCGAGGGCGGACAGCCGGCGGCCGGGGCGGGCGGCCCGGGCGGGCGGATGGTCGTGGCGCACCCAGCCGACGGCTCCGGCCACGGGTCCCGCGCCCGCCCCGGACAGCAGGCGGGCCCAGGCGCCGAGCGCGGCGGGCTCGGGCGGCAGGACGGGCACGGGGAGCGCCCCGGCACGGGCCTCGGGCGGGCTGCCGGCCGGCAGCCGGACCCTGAGCGTCGCGGCGCCCGCGAGGGCCTCGCCGCGCGTCAGGTCCCCGTACGAGACGGGCAGCCGGGTGCGGTTCCACATGCGCTGCGGCAGGGGCTGGAGCACGGCGGCGGGGCCCAGCCGGGACAGGTGGTGCAGCAGCCGGTGGGCGTGCCCGCTGTGCCACAGGGGGCCCGCGCAGTCACTGACCAGGAGAGTGATCCGGCGGCCGGTGGGATCGCTGAGCCGGTCGGCGGAGTGCAGGGGGGCCGCGCCGGGCTCGGCGCTGCGGCTGACGGCGGGCTCGCCGTCCGGCCCCTGGTGCAGATGACTGACCTCTATGTCCCAGAAGGCGCCCAACTGGCCGAAAACCTGCTCCAGTTCGGCGAACATCCGGTCCCAGACACGCATCGACGAGGAGGCGTCCATCACCAGCTGGAGCGCCGCGTCGGCCCGGGTCACACCGCGGAACACCGGCAGGACGAGTCCGCCGGCCCGCGCGCTCAGCTCCGCCGTCGCCGTCTCGTCGAGGACCGTGCGCAGCGGCGGTGCCGCGGTGCGGTATCCCTGCAAGGGGCGTAATGCGCGCTGGAGTTCGAGCGGGGAGGGGAACGCGGGGGCCGCCGGGACCCCGACCGGGAGCACCGTCACCCGGCCCTGTCCGTACCCCCGGGGCGCGCCGTCCCGGGGCACCGGGTAGAGCGCGACGCGCCGGTCCGCGCTCTCGTCCTGCGGCGGTGGCGCGGGCCGGTCGTCCGTCACGGGCGGGACGGCATCGCGCGGGTCCGCGCGTTCCGGCACCGGGTCGCGCCCCGTCCCCGGCGTCGTACCGGTGGGCGCGCCTCGGCCCGCCGGCGGTTCGGCGGCGTCGGTGGGACGCGCCCAGCGGGCGAGCCACAGCGTGTCGCAGAGCTGTCCGGCGTCCGGGTCGAGGCCGATCTGCCGCATCCTGGCGACCAGTTCGGCGATCGGATCACCGCCGGAGGCCGTCGCGGGTCCACCGGAGCCGGACGGTCCGGCGGGTCCGGACGGCGTGGCGGGCCCGGACGGGCCGGCAGAGTCGGCGGGCCCGGACGGGCCGTCGGGTCCGGGGGGTACGGCAGGCACGGCGGGCTCGGGCCCGTGGCGCGCCGCGGCATCAGGCATCAGCGCTTCACCTCGGACGGTCGAGTCGCTGGATGAGGAGATCCGCGAGCCGGTCACGACTGGGCGGTGCCGCCGCGTCGGTGAGGTAGATGGCGTTCAACAACTGGTCGGCCGCGACGAGTTCGCTGCGCGAGCGCTCCAGGAAGTGGGTGATGAGGTCGTCCCCGGCCCGCGCGGCCTCGTCGCCCAGGTGCGCGCGTACGAAGGTGGCGAGCCGTTTGTGGTCGGGCCGGCCCAGTTCGAGGTGGATGCAGCGGCGCATCAGCGGGGCGGGGAAATCGCGCTCGCCATTGCTGGTGAGCACGACGAAGGGAAAGGCACGGCAGCGCACCCGGCCGTCGCGCACCTTCGCCTTGGTGCCGTCCGCGGTGAGCACCTCGGCCTCGCCGCCGGGCAGCCGGTCGGCGACGCGCTCCAGCTCGGGGATGGCGAACTCGCCCTCCTCCAGCACGTTCAGAAGGTCGTTGGGCAGGTCGATGTCGCTCTTGTCGAGCTCGTCGATGAGCAGCACCCGCGGGGTGTCGGAGGGGAGCAGCGCGGTGCCGAGCGGACCGAGACGGATGTAGCTGCCGATGCCCTCGACGGAGCCCGGCGCCCCGGGAGTGGCCGGATCGCTGCCCAGCGGTGCGGCGATCTGGACGTCCTGGAGCCGGGCGATCGCGTCGTAGTGGTACAGCCCGTCCTGGAGGCTGGACCGGCTGACGATCGGCCAGCGCAGCACGTTGCCCAGGCCCAGTTCGTACGCCACCGAGTGCGCGAGGGTGCTCTTGCCCGCCCCGGGGCTGCCGGTGACCAGCAGCGGGCGGCGCAGGTAGAGCGCCGCGTTGATCATTTCGAGTTCCTCGGCGCCGGGCCGGTGCAGTTCGGCCAGGTGCCGGTGCGCACCGAGCCTGCGGTCCTCGGAGCCGTCGCCGTCGCTCCCGGCCGTGTCCCGGCTCGCGAAGTCCCGCCACGGAGGCGGTGCGGGGAGACGGGCCAGGCCGTCATGGGGTTCGCCGGCGCCTCGGTAGATGAGCCACTCACTGGATTCGGTCATTGCCCAGTCCTCGTCGTCACTCGACCCCCCACGACAGCCGTCGATCGTGCTTCACCGTATCGACCCTCGGTGACCGCCGTAAGAGCCCGGAAGGGGCTCCTGACGGTGACTCGGTGCGGCCCTGGCCCGGTTCCTCCGGCGGTCACGGTCACGGCGCCTCCAACAGGTCACCGGTCCCCGGCAGCGGCCGGCGCGGATCGTCATAGAACAGGGCGATTCCGTCGGCCCAGAAGGTCTCCGGCTTGCCCGCCCGCAGTCCGGCGCGCAGCGCGTGCACCAGCTCCGGGAGCCGGTCCGCGCTGCCCGCACCGGCCACGGTGTCCCCGGCCCTTCGGTGGAACTCACCGCACACTGCGTCGGGTTGGCCCCGCCAGCGCCGCCACAGGGCGACTCCGTACCCGCCGTGCACGATCCGCACGAGCGCCCCGGGGTCGCCGTCGAAGCGGTGGTCGCCGTAGCGGCACAGCACGGGGATCGTCCGGTGCGGCAGCCCGCGCAGCCACTCGCCGGGCGGCACGGGTACCCGCAACCCGTCCTCGCAGTCGAGGACTTCGGCCCGTGCGCCGTAGGCATGGATCCACCGCCATCTGGCCTCCCGCTCCTCCTGCTCGTCGTCCGGGGCGGATTCCTTCCCGCCGACCGCGAAGAGTGCGTCTCCGTCGGGCAGTTGTTCGCGGTCGGCGCAGCGCACGACGACGGGCCGGTGGGCGCCGAGCGGAGGCTCGTCCGGGCCGAGCTCCCAGGCGTCGACGTCGAGACCGAGCAGCAGATGGGGCAGCGCGACCTGGAGGTCCGCGGGCCGCCCCGGTTCGTCGCACTGGCGGAACGCCTCCGCGAGCGGCTGCGCGAGGACACCGGGCAGATCCTCCAGCGGGACCCGCTCGCCGTCGCGCAGCCGCGCCACCTCACCGGTCGGGTGGCCCACCGAGACGTGCCAGTCGCAGCGGCCCGGTTCCCAGCCGAGCTGCTCCAGTTCGAGCAGGACGAACATGCGGGGCGCGCGATCGGCCGCATGCGCCGCCGCGCGCGCCGCCCGTGCATCGGCCGGGGACGGGTCGTGCCGCGGCACCTGGAGCCGCTCGATCCACTGCTGGCTCAGGCGCCGCCGGTACGCCGGACCCGGGCGGCCCTCCGCGATCTGCCGCACCCACTCCCACAGCGCCCGCTCGGCTGCCTGGGTGCCGGGGGTGACGAAGGGACGCTCGGCGGACATGGCCCGCATCGCGTAGTCGAGGACGAGTTCCAGGGCGCCGTCCTGTCGCGAGCTCTCGTACAGCGCGCCCAAGGCGTCGCGCCAGCCGCGCGGCGCCGGATGCGGGATCGCGGCCCGGCCGCCGAGGAGCGATTCGAGCAGACCGAGCAGGGAGCGGGTGCTGACCGGGGGCGGCAGGTCGGCCAGCCTGCCGAGCAGCTGGGTCCGCTCCTCCGGGCTGAGCGCCCGTCCGGGCCGCGCACCGAGCTCGTTCTGCACGTCGGCCCAGGTGCTGCGGGCGGTGTCGGGGTGCCGCTGCCGGTCACGGTGGTAGCGGTCGTGGGCGTGGAAGACGGCCTGATAGACGTCGTCGTGCTCGGCCGGCACCTCGTCCGCCGGCACGGGCAGGGACCGTAACTGCTCCACTCCCGTGCAGGTGCCGCCGAGGCCGCGGTCCGCCTGGGACTTCAGGACACCCACGACCTCCCCGCGCGCGAGATCGACGACCGGCCCGCCGGAGACGCCGGGCGGCAGCACGTCGCCGCCCAGCCGGATCTGCTCGTCGTCCGACCAGCCGCCGAGGGTCCCCTGGACCTTGCACGTCCCGCTGAGCCGGCGCAGCTCGCCGCCGACCACGGACCAGCCCGAGTAGAGGACGACCGCCTCCTCGTAGTACGCGGCGGGCCGCTCGGTGACATAGGCGCAGTCGTGGTCCACCGGCTCGCGCAGCCGCACGAGCGCGAGGTCCGGGGCCGGCCACGTGCCGCGGACGGGACGCTCGGCGTGCTCCGGGAGGGCCGCCGCGACCTCGCCCGCCACGGCGGACGTACCCCGGCCCGGCCCCGTCTCGTAGACCACCGTCACCTCGCCCCCCTCGCCGCTCCGAGCCACGTGCGCGCAGGTCAGAACCCAGTTCGGAGCGAGGAAGAAGCCGCTCCCGAGGAACGTGCCGGGTTCGTCCAGGGCATACCCGGAGCCCGCGCGATGGATGCGCACCGTGGCCGCCATGACGAGATCACGCAGCGCACGGTGAGCGTTCCCGGGGCCGCCCGGTGCGCCCGGGGCGTGCCCGTCCGTCATGCCCCGCCCCCGGCGGCGGAGTCACCGGGGCCGCCGTGCGCCGGGGCGCCGGGGGACGCGCCCGCGTGCGGGCCGGCCGTCCCGTCCGCCCGGGCGGTCGCGTCGGCAGCCGTGGTGCGTGTGTCGCCCCCGGTGCCGTCGAGGTCCGGCGGGCCGCCGTTCCACGTGAGCGTCACCGTGATCCCGGCCTTGGCCTCCCCGTCGGCGAGCAGGCCGACCACCTTGCCGGCCTTCGCCGTCAGTTCGATCCCGAACTCCACGCTGACCTCGTCCGGCCGCACGGCGCGCAGCGGCGCGGCCAGCGAACGCGCGACTCCCGTGATCACCGACTGCAGGCTCTCGACCTGCGCCTCGATCCGCTCACCGAACCCGGTGTCCGTGAACGACAGCTCGCCCGAAGAGAGCTCCAGCTCCTCCGCCCCCGAGATCCGTGCCCACACCGGTGTCCCGTCCGGCAACTCGATCCGTGCGATCCGGGTCACTGCGTCACCCATGGCATCCCCCGTTCCCCCACGCCCCCGTGGTACCGCCGACCTTGCAGGCTAGCCGCAGGGGAGCGCCCACGACAGAGGACCTCCGCGCGCCGCCCGCCCCACCTATCCTTTTCCCAGCGTTGCACTTCACTTTCACCGACGGAGCACCATCCATGTACTTCACCGACCGTGGCATCGAGGAACTTGAGAAGCGGCGCGGCGAGGAAGAGGTCACCTTCGAGTGGCTCGCCGAGCAGCTGCGCACGTTCGTCGACCTCAACCCGGACTTCGAGGTGCCCGTGGAGCGGCTGGCGACCTGGCTGGCACGACTGGACGACGAGGACGACGAGGAGTAGGCGGGAGGTTCCTCAGGCCCTGCCCCGGGCGCGGGACGGCGGCGCCGCCCACGGCGCCTGCGGCCCCGCCTGTGCCGCCTGTGCCGCCTGTGGGAACGGGGCCCGCCGCCCGAAGAGACGGCGGACCCCGCCTTTCACCGCTGGGTCCACCAGACGAGGCCGGTCACCACGGCCGCGCCGAGCGCGGACGTCAGGCCCTGGACCAGACCGTGACCGGCGGTGCGGCCCAAGGACCGCAGACCGCTTCGTCGCTTCGCCCGGAGGCCTCGTCCGGCGTGGGACGACGGCGAGGTGTCCGTCGGACGCCCGTGAACCGGGCAGATCGACGTGTCTTCCGGGTCACTCGTAGCATCGGGTGGGCAACCCATGGTTCTCTCCCTGATCGGTGGAGCTGTCGGGCTACGCACGCGGCCCCCTGTGAGCGCAGGGGGCCGCACTCGTCTCCTCCTCCCTTCGTCGGAGCGTCGGACCACGCGTGACGGCACCTGTGAGCGCAGGGCCGCAGCGAAAGAGACTCGACATCCCTTTCCTGCAAGGCCGTTGCCGTCTGCGGGACCGTACCGGGCGATCGGACACGACTGTCAGGTGTTGCACGGGGCCCTCCAGCAGGTGTCCGGCGTCGGGCAGCGGCGGGTACGGGTCGTCGTAGAACAGGGCGATGCCGTGGGCCCGGAAAGTCAGCGCCCGGCCTTCCCACCGGTGGAATTCCCCGCACACGGCATCGGGCCGGCCCCGTCACGGCACGACCCGGGGCCGCCCTGAACGATGTGTGCGACAAGGCACTCCCCTCTGGTCGTCGTGAAGCCGGTCGCCCCGGCGGCAGAGCACCGGCACCGTGCCGCGGATCCGCAGAGACAGGTCGGACCCCGGTTCGGAGCGATGAAGAAGCCACTTCCGAGGAACGTGCCGGGTTCGACCAGGGGCATACCCGGAGCCCGCGCGACGGGTGCGCACCGTGGCCGCCATGACGCGATCGCACAGCGCACCGTGACGGGTCCCGAGGCCGCTCTGTGCGCCCCCGGCGAACCCGCTGGCGCATCGCCGGCTCCGCGGGCGTGTGGGCCCGGCCCGCAGCGCCTCCTCCGCGGGCCTGTGGCCGCGGCCACGCCGGGACGTGTGGTTCGCCGCGTCAGTCGAAGGCGCGCAGCCGGTCGTAGGCCAGGCCGAGACCGCCGTGGACCGTCAGGAGCGCTCCCGCGGCGATCCACCCGGCGCTTCGCCGCCGTACGCCCCAGGCGGTGAGCGGGAGGCCGGCGCCGACTTCGGCGGAGGCCAGGACACGTGCCCTCGTGCCGCGGAACCAGGACCCCAGGACTCCGTCCTCCGACGTGCCCGGTTCCGCGTGCACGGCCGCGATCCGACGGTCCCACTCCGTCTGCTCGGCCCCGGGCAGGATGCGGGCCACCTCACGGAGCCGGTCCAGGGGCACCCCCGGGCCGAGCCCGGCGGGGAGCACCATTCCCGTGCGGGTGAGGACGGCGAGGAGCACGCGCACGCGCGCGTGCCCGTCGGCACCGGGGTCGGGCTTCGTCAGGTGCTCCAGGTCCTGCATGTCGAGCACCGGGTCCAGGCCGAGCCGGGCGGCGAAGGTGCGCATCGCCTCGTCCTCGCCGACCGGGGTGCCGTCCGCCAGCCATTCGTAGCCGACGGGACGGCGGAACCCGGAGGCCAGGGTGCAGCCGCTGCGGTCGGCGTCCCACCACAGGGCCAGTACGGGCCAGGGGGTGCTGACGGCCAGGGCCGCGGCCCACCCGGCGAGAACCCGGTCGACGGATTCGGCGCCGTGCCGCCAGGGACCGCCCTCCGGCACCAGCACGCTCCACTCGGGTCCGGCGCCGGCGAACAGTATCCGCTCGTGCAGCAGCCGGGCGGCGGGACCGACGGACGCGGGGTGCGCACGGCACAGGAGCAGGGCACCGGGACCTCGGGCCGAGGGCCCACCGGACGCAGTCGACATAGTCACATTTTAGGGCGATTTGCCTGCTCCAAACCGCACTTGATACCCGGAACGGGTGTCTTGACTTTCGCGATCCGCGATATATCGTGAATGGCAGAAGACGCGATATGGCGCGTCGCGTTCGGGCTCGCGTGGGGGTCCGGCCCGGTCGAGGAGGTCTGCACCATGTCCGAGTGGTCCGTCGCAGAGCCGCAGAAGCTCTCCTTCGACGACCCGGTGACGGCACTGCACGTGCGCGTCGTCAACGGAACGGTGAACGTCGTGGGCACCGACGAGGGTTCCGCCCGCCTGGAGGTCTCCGATCTGGAGGGCCCGCCGATACGGGTGACCCAGCAGGACGGCACCCTCACCGTGGCGTACGAGGACCTTCCTTGGAAGGGCTTCCTCAAATGGCTCGACCGCCAGGGGTGGCGTCGTGACGTGGTGGTCTCGCTCGCCGTCCCGAGCGACACCCGGGTCGAGGTCGGGGTGGTGGGCGCGGCCGCCGTGGTCTCCGGGATGGACGGGCGCGTCGAGGTGAAGGGCGTCACCGGCGACACGACGCTCGTCCGCGTCGCCGGGCCCGTGCGCGTGGACACGGTGTCCGGGAATCTGGAGGCGCAGGCCGTCACGGGCGACCTCCGTTTCAATTCCGTCTCCGGCGACCTGACCGTGGTCGAGGGCTCCGGGGCCTCCGTGCGCGCCGACTCGGTGAGCGGCTCGATGATCGTGGATCTCGACCCCACGGGCACCCCGACGAACGTCCAGCTGACGAACGTCTCGGGCGAGATCGCCATCCGCCTCCCGCACCCGGCGGACGCGGAGGTGGAGGCGAACACCGCGAGCGGCACCGTCTCCAACGCCTTCGAGGACCTCAGGGTCAGCGGGCAGTGGGGCGCCAAGAAGATCACCGGCAGGCTCGGCGCCGGCAATGGCAGGCTGAAGGCGATCACCGCCTCCGGCTCCATCGCACTGCTGCGCAGGCCACCGGCCGAGGACGATCCGTACGACGACGGCCCGGAGCCGCTCGACGACACCCCGGTCGAGGTCCCCGCGGACACCGTGGCCCAGCCCCCGGCCGGCGGAGCCGCCGGGACCGACGACCCGGCCGACGGCACGGCGACCGACGACACCGCAGCCGATGACGCCGCTCCGACGCCCGGCACCGCCCCGTCCGACGCATCGACCGACGCATCGACCGACGCATCGACCGACGCCTCGACTGCCGACAAGGACGCATCGACCGACAAGAAGGTGCTCTGACATGCCTCCCGTCTTCGCCCACGGCCGTCTGCGCCTCTACCTCCTCAAGCTGCTGGACGAGGCCCCGCGCCACGGGTACGAGGTGATCCGGCTCCTGGAGGAGCGCTTCCAGGGGCTGTACGCGCCGTCGGCCGGCACCGTGTACCCGCGGCTGGCCAAGCTGGAGGCGGAGGGGCTGGTCACCCACACCACCGAGGGCGGCCGCAAGGTGTACGCGATCACGGACGCCGGCCGCGCCGAACTGGCCGACCGCAGCGGCGAACTGGCCGATCTGGAGCTGGAGATCCGCGAGTCGGTGGCGGAGCTGGCGGCGGAGATCCGCGCCGACGTCCGGGGCGCCGCGGGCGACCTGCGCCGCGAGATGAGGGCGGCGGCCACGGAGGCCAGGCGGGGCCCGAAGGGCGGCGGGGCGAAGGAACGCGACGGCTCCGCGGGCGACTTCGGCGGCATCGGCGACTTCCAGGACAAGGAGTCGTGGCGGGCGGCGAAGGAGGAGATGCGACGCGTCCGCCAGGAGTGGAAGGAACAGGCCCGCCGCGCCAAGGACGAGAGCCGCCGCGCCCGCGACGAGGCCCAGCGCGCCCGCCGCCAGGCCAAGGAGGCCCAGGAGAGGGCCCGCGCCCAGGCGCAGGAGGAGATGCAGCGCATGGCGAAGCGGGTCCAGGAGCAGGTCCAGGACCATTTCGCCCGGGGCGACTGGCCCACGGGCGTGCGTGAGGGCCTGAGTGAACTGGCCAAGGAGTTCGGCGAGTTCGGCAAGAACTTCGGCAAGGACTTCGGCTTCGGCCGCACCCCGTCCGGGGCGCCCACGGATCCGGAGTACACGGACACCCCGAAGGACTTCCCCGCCGGCTACGAACCTTCGTGGGCCCACGAGGAGTCCACCGGCAACCCCGCCCGCGACCTCGACCGCCTGCTGGACCGCTTCCGCGACGACATCCGCGACGCCTCCCGCGACCACGGGGTCACGGAGGAGCAACTGCGGGAGGCCCGCCGCCACCTGTCGACGGCGGCGGCCCACATCGGTGCGGCGCTGCGGGGGCCGCTCGCCTCCGACGAGCGCTGACCTCGGGACCAGCGCCGTGCCCCGGTCCTCGACATTGCGGACCGCCAACGCCCGAGGCGGGCAGGACCGTCGACCCCGGGGTCCGCGCCGCCGGGGCCTGGCGGGATGGCCCGGCCCGGCGGGTCGGGACTTCCCGCCCCGCTCGACCCGAGGCGGACCAGGGTCACCGGACCCTGGACAGTCGACCCCCGAGGCGGGCAGGACCGTCGACCCCGGGGTCCGCGCCGCCGGGGCCTGGCGAGATGGCCCGGCCCGGCGGGTCGGGACTTCTCGCCCCGCACGGCCCGAGGCGGCCCAGAGCGGACCAGGGTCACCGGAGCCGCACGCGCCCCAAGCCCCTCCAGCCACCCAAGCCGCGCGGGCTGACGGCCGCCAAGCCGCCAAGCCAGGCTGCCGGACGCGGCACCCCAGGTCCTCGGGCCCCGGGTCCGCGGGGCCCCGGCACTCCTCCGCCCCGGCCCCGTCCGAGCCATCCAAGGCACGGAGTGTCCGCTCCGCTGGAATCGATGCCCGTTCCACCGTCTCCGCGTCGCGCGGGAGCGGACCCGGCACGGCGGCCTGACGCGGGGACCGGGCAAGCGGTGGGCCGCCTCGGTCGCGGAGGCGCTCTACGCCCCCGGACCTCACCCCGCCTCGGCCGCGCCTCCGTCGCCGTACAGCACCCGCGTCACCGTCTCGTACGTCACCCCGTGGTCGGCGAGGACCTCCGCGGCGACACCGCCTCGCGCGGTGAGTGCCATGAGCAGGTGCTCGTCACCGATGTGCCGGTCCCGGCGGGCATGGGCCATCCTCAGGGACTGCACCAGCACCCCCTTGGCCTCCGGCGCGAAAGGCCGCCGTCGCGTCCGCCGCCCGTCCCCGGACTTGGCCCCCGCTCCGGATCCCGGCCCCAACGCACCTTCCCCGTGGGCCTCCTCGACCCGGGAGACGATCTCCGACAGATCGATACCGAGCCCGGACAGGGCTTCGGCGTCGGCACGGGACAGGCCACCGCGACGGCGCACCTCGGCGAGGTCGCGCTCGACCGAGTCCCGGCGGTCGGCGAGACCGAGCGCGGCCAGGGCGAAGGAGCCCCGGCTGCCCTCCCGGTCGAGGAGCGCGAGCAGCATGTGCTCCTCCGCCACGGTGTCGGCGCCCGTCCTCTCGGAGTGCAGCACCGCCCCCTCGACGACGGCACGCGCATCCTTCGTGAACCGCTCGAACATCACTGCCTCCCGTACTTCTTGTGCACGGCCTGCCTGCTCACTCCGAGTTCCGCAGCGATCTCCTGCCAGGACCAGCCCTGATTGCGCGCACTGCGCACCTGTACCGCCTCCAGCTGCTCCAGCAGCCTCCGCAGCGCGGAGACGGCCCGCAGCCCGATCCGCGGATCGCGATCACCCGCGCGCTCGGCGAGATCTGTTGCTTCGGTCATGATGTCAACTTACGTTGACACGCCCGCTCATGTCAACCATGGTTGACACATGCCGACGGCCGGCCCGGGAACCCGGACCGGCCGTGAAGGAAGCGCGAGAGAAGAGAAGACGTCAGCCGTTCGTCAGCACGATCTTCCCGAACTGGTCGCCCGACGCGAGGCGTTCGAACCCTTCGCGGGCACGGTCGAGCGGAAACACCTCGTCGATGACGGGACGCACACCGGTCGCGGCACAGAAGGACAGCAGGTCCTCCAGCTCGTCCTTGGTGCCCATCGTGGAACCGACGACCTTGAGTTCGAGGAAGAAGATGCGCGTCAGCTCGGCGTGGGACGGCCGGTCGCCGCTGGTGGCGCCCGAGATGACCAGGCTGCCGCCGGGGCGCAGCGACTTCACCGAGTGGGACCAGGTGGCCGCGCCGACCGTCTCGATGACGGCGTCCACGCGCTGCGGGAGCCGCGCGCCGGACTCGAAGGCCTCGACGGCTCCCAGCTCGACGGCGCGCTTCCGCTTGGCCTCGTCCCGGCTGGTGGCGAACATCCGCAGCCCCGCGGCCTTCCCGAGCACGATCGCGGCGGTGGCCACGCCGCCGCCCGCGCCCTGCACGAGCACGGAGTCGCCGGGCCGCACCCCGGCGTTGGTGAAGAGCATGCGGTACGCCGTCAGCCAGGCGGTCGGCAGACAGGCGGCCTCCTCGAAGGACAGTTCCTTGGGCTTCGGGAGGACGTTCCACGTCGGGACGGAGACCTGCTCGGCGAAGGTGCCCTGGTAGCGCTCGGTGAGGATGGAACGGGGCTCGTCGGGGCCGACCCCGTGTCCGCTCTGGCCGATGACGGAGTGCAGCACGACCTCGTTGCCGTCCTCGTCGACTCCGGCGGCGTCACAGCCGAGGATCATCGGCAGCTTGTCCTCGGCCAGGCCGACCCCGCGCAGGGACCACAGGTCGTGGTGGTTCAGCGAGGCGGCCCGCACGTTCACGGTGGTCCAGCCCGGCCTCTTCTCCGGGGCCGGGCGCTCCCCCAACTCCAGGCCGCTCAGCGGCTGGTCACGGTCGATTCGGGCGGCATAGGCAGCGAACATGACCTTGACGATAGGCTCCGCCCCCGCCGCACGGAACCATGTCCCGGTGTGACACAGGTCCCGCCACGCCCGGCGGCCCGCTCCCCGGCGTGTTTCGCCCCCTCCGCCCCTTCCCGTCCCGTACCCGGGGCTCCGCCCCGGACCCCGCCCCTCACACGCCGGAGGGGCTGATTTCAGCCCGTCCGGCGCTTGAGGACGAGGCCGTCCAGGCCGATCGGGGGTCTGGGGGCGGAGCCCCCTGGGACACGGGACGGGCAGGGGCGGAGGGGGCGAAACACCACCCGCCCGGACCAACCCCGGACACAGAGCCCTACCGGACCGACCCGCCTCCGGGAAAGGAAACCGACCGGCCCCCGGGAAAGGAAAGGGCCCCGCCGGGACAACCCGGCGGGGCCGCAGCGCACGCAACCGCGTCAGCGGCGACGCGCCCCGTCAGCGTCGAGCCACACCCTCGGCCCGCGCGGCCGCGGCAACCGCCGCGGTGACCGCCGGAGCGACCCGCTCGTCGAACGGCGAGGGGATCACGTAGTCGGCGGAGAGGTCGTCCCCGACGACCGCGGCCAGCGCATCGGCCGCCGCGATCTTCATTCCCTCGGTGATCCGGGACGCCCGCACCTGGAGCGCTCCGGCGAAGATCCCGGGGAAGGCCAGCACGTTGTTGATCTGGTTCGGGAAGTCCGACCGCCCGGTCGCGACGACGGCCGCGTACTTGTGGGCGATGTCGGGGTGCACCTCGGGATTCGGGTTGGCCATGGCGAAGACGAACGCGCCCTCGGCCATCGAGGCCACCGCCGGCTCCGGCACCGTACCGCCGGAGACGCCGATGAAGACGTCGGCGCCCGCCAGGGCGGACTCCAGCGACCCGGTGATCCCGGCCTTGTTGGTGATCTCCGCCAGCTCACGCTTGACGTCCGTCAGGTCGTCCCGGTCGCGCGACACGACACCCTTGCGGTCCGCGACGGCGACGTCGCCGAGCCCCGCCTCCAGCAGGAACTTGGCGATCGCGACCCCGGCCGCACCGGCGCCGGAGATCACCGCACGCAGGTCGCCGAGCGAGCGCCCGGTCAGCTTCGCGGCGTTCCGCAGGGCCGCGAGGGTGACCACCGCGGTCCCGTGCTGGTCGTCGTGGAAGACGGGAATGTCCAGCCGCTCCTGGAGCTTCCGCTCGATCTCGAAGCACCGCGGTGCCGAGATGTCCTCCAGGTTGACTCCGCCGAAGGAGGGCGCGAGCCGGGCCACGGTCTCGACGATCTCGTCGACGCCCGTGCAGTCGAGCGCGATCGGGACGGCGTCCACGCCGCCGAACTGCTTGAAAAGAATCGCCTTGCCCTCCATGACCGGGAGGGAGGCCTCGGGACCGATGTCCCCGAGACCCAGGACAGCCGTACCGTCCGTCACGACGGCGACGACGGACGACTTCCAGGTGTAGTCATGGACGAGTTCGGGCTGCTCGGCGATCGCGCTGCACACTTTCGCGACGCCGGGCGTGTACGCCAGGGACAGGTCGTCCTTGTCACGGACGGGCACGGTGGCCTGCACGGCCATCTTGCCGCCGCGGTGCAGCGCGAATGCGGGATCGAAGGAATCGAGGGGCTCGGCCCCTCCGTCCTGATCCGTATTGCTGTCGCTGCGAGGATTGACGATCTCCGCTGCCACTTTGTTTTACCCCTTAAATCTTCATGGGTTGAGGGTGACCACTCCTGGTTGAGGGGTGGGCGGGCACCGCGCAGACCCTGCCGCCGTGATTGCGTACGGGCCGTGCGCGACGGGCGCGCCGCACACGCGCCCTGAGCCCCGGATGAGGGGTGTAAAGAACCTTCTTACCCGACTGACAGTGCCGCCGACGAGTCCATAACGTGAAGGTCACACGACGGTGACATGACTCATGGCCAGATGCATTGACAAGTCCGGACATGCACTCATGTTGTCGCGAGCGCGGAGTAACGGTCGCCCGCATCGCGGGATACACCGAAGATCTTCCGGCCGGAATGAAAGATTCCCGCACAAGATCCGGCATCGGTGTACCGGTCGGTAGCGGTTCGGGGGTCACCCGTTATCCGATTTTGACATAGCGAGTTCCCTGAATCGCGCGGTCCGAATGGCAAGATGCGGTCATCACACGAGGTCGCGACACCCGAAGGTGTGTGTTCTCGTCGACCTATCGGCTACTCCCTCATCCGCCGGAGGAACCCACCATGACCGCAAGCTCCACCCGTCGTACGACCGCGAAGTCCCGGATAGCAGCGGTCGGTGCGATCGCGGTCGCTGGCGCCCTGATCCTCACCGGCTGCGGTGACCAGACCGACAAGGGCGGCAGCTCCTCGGAGACCGCCAAGTCGAACAGCGCTCCGCTGTTCTCCAAGCTGCCGAAGAAGATCCAGGACGCGGGGGTCATCAAGGTCGGCACGAACGCCGAGTACGCCCCCATGGAGTCGACCGAGGGCGGCAAGATCGTCGGCGTCGACCCCGACCTGGCGGACGCCCTGAGCAAGCAGCTCGGCGTGAAGTTCGAGTTCACCTCCGGCTCCTTCGACGGCCTGATCACGGCCGTCAACTCCGGCCGCTACGACATCGCGATGTCGTCCATCACGGACAACAAGCAGCGCCAGGAGGGCCTGGACGACAAGGGCAAGAAGCTCGGCGAGGGCGTCGACTTCGTCGACTACTTCGTCGCCGGTACGGCCATCTACGTGAAGAAGGGCAACCCGGAGAACATCCAGGGGCTCGAGGACCTGTGCGGCCGGACCGCCGCCGTCCAGCGGGGCACCACGTACGAGAAGGCCCTCCAGGACCAGTCCAAGAAGTGCAAGGACGCGGGCAAGAAGGCCATCAGCATCGAGTCGTTCGAGAACGACACCGAGGCCCAGACCCGTGTGAAGTCCGGCGGTGCCGTGGCCGGCATCAACGACTACCCGGTCGCGGTCGACCTGGCCCGCAAGGCGGACGGCGGCAACGCCTTCGAGGTGATCAACAAGCAGTACGACGCCGGCCCGTTCGGCATCGTCCTCAGCAAGAAGAACACCGAGCTGCGCGACGTCCTGAAGGAAGCCGTCGACGCGATCATCAAGGACGGCTCGTACAAGAAGGTCCTGGAGAAGTGGGGCGCGCAGTCGGGCGCGATCGACCAGTCCGCGATCAACGGCGGCAAGTGAGCCGAGCGCACCACTGAAGGGCAGTCACGTGACTGACAATCTCGACAAGTCCCCCGCGGACACTCCGCCCTCGGGGCCGACGTTCTCCAAGACGTCGGTGCCCGCGGGCGGCCCGGAGGCCATCAAGGCGATCCCCGTGCGGCACTACGGCCGGTGGGTCAGCGCCGTCATCGTGGTCGCGCTCCTGGTGGCGCTCGGGTACGCGTTCTCGCAGGGCAACATCCAGTGGCACACGGTCGGCGACCAGCTCTTCGAGTCCAGCGTCGTCAAGGGCGCGGGCCGGACGCTGCTGATCAGCGTGCTCGCCATGATCGTGGGTGTGCTGCTGGGCATCCTCCTCGCGGTGATGCGGCTCTCGAAGAACCCGGTGACCAGCAGCGTCGCCTGGCTGTACATCTGGTTCTTCCGCGGCACCCCGGTCTACGTCCAGCTGCTGCTGTGGTTCAACCTGGCGCTGATCTTCCCGGTCCTCAATCTCGGTCCGATCTACAAGAACGAGATGACGGACGTCATGACCCCGTTCATGTGCGCCCTGCTGGGCCTCGGCCTGAACGAGGCCGCGTACATGGCGGAGATCTGCCGCGCCGGCCTGCTGGCCGTCGACGAGGGTCAGACGGAGGCCGCGCACGCGCTGGGCATGAGCCACGCCAAGACGCTGCGCCGGATCGTGATCCCGCAGGCCATGCGCGTGATCGTGCCGCCCACGGGCAACGAGTTCATCAACATGCTGAAGACCTCGTCGCTGGTGTACGCGGTCACCTACAACGAGCTGCTGCGTTCGACGTCGGCGATCGGTTCCACCAGTTACGCCGTGATGGAGATGCTCTTCGTGGCCTCCATCTGGTACCTGGCGATGACCAGCGTGTTCAGCGTCTTCCAGTACTACCTGGAGCGCTACTACGCCCGCGGTTCCAGCCGCAGCCTGCCGCCGACGATCTTCGAGAAGATCAAGGCGAACCTGTTCTCGAAGGGCAGCCCGAGGGGAGCCGTGTGATGACCGCCATGGTGAAGGCCGAGGGCGTCCACAAGTCCTTCGGCCTGGTCGAAGTCCTCAAGGGCATCGACCTGGAGGTGAATTCCGGCGAGGTGTTCTGCCTCATCGGCCCGTCCGGGTCCGGCAAGTCCACCTTCCTCAGGTGCATCAACCACCTGGAGAAGATCAACGCCGGTCGCCTGTACGTCGACGGGGAGCTGGTCGGCTACCGCCAGAAGGGCGACAAGCTGTACGAGCTCAAGGACAGCGAGGTGGCCCTGAAGCGCCGGGACATCGGCATGGTCTTCCAGCGCTTCAACCTGTTCCCGCACATGACGGCCGTCGAGAACGTCATGGAGGCTCCCATCCAGGTGAAGGGCGCCAAGAAGTCGGACACGCACCACCGGGCGATGGAGCTCCTGGACCGGGTGGGTCTGTCCGACAAGGCGGGCAACTACCCCTCGCAGCTGTCCGGCGGTCAGCAGCAGCGTGTGGCGATCGCCCGCGCGCTGGCGATGGACCCGAAGCTGATGCTCTTCGACGAGCCGACCTCGGCACTCGACCCGGAGCTGGTCGGCGATGTCCTCGACGTCATGCGCGACCTCGCCGAGTCCGGCATGACGATGGTGGTCGTCACGCACGAGATGGGCTTCGCCCGTGAGGTCGGCGACTCGCTGGTCTTCATGGACGGCGGCGTGGTGGTCGAGTCCGGCCACCCGCGTGACGTCCTGACGGACCCGCAGCACGAGCGCACCAAGTCGTTCCTGTCGAAGGTCCTCTGACCTCGGCGTTCGATACCGCGAGAGCACGAGAAGGGGCGGTACGGGAGTCTCCCGTACCGCCCCTTCTCCGTGTCCGCCCTCCCCCCGTGTCCGCCCTTCTTCGTTCCGCCCGGCTACGGCAGCAGCTTCGGGTTCAGCGTCAGCTTGCGCAGCTGGTCCCGGTCCAGCGGCGGTGTCTTGAGCAGCGGGCCGAGCTGGCCCTTGCCCTGGAAGCCGCCGTTGGCGCGCACGTGCAGGACCCTGCCGTCGCTCAGCTGGAGGGTCGCGACGAACTCCGGGCCCCAGGTCGGATAGGAGTAGGTGCCGGGATCCGGCGCGCCCGTCCGGTGGATGCCCAGCACGTTCCCGTTCGGGAGCTTCTCGCTGGTGCAGTCCACGGTGCCGTCGCGGGGCGAGTCCTTGCAGGGGTCCTGGAGCCCCAGGCCGCCCGTCTTGGCCTCGACCTCCTTGGCCGTGGACAGGTGGACGCTGATGTAGCCGACTCCGCCGTCCCGGCTGATGGCGTAGTCCCCGTCGTACGGCCCGACGGGCTTGGGCAGCGGGGCCTTCGGCACCTGCTTGACCAGCCGCAGCAGCGAGACCTCGCTGATCCTGCCGGTCCCGGCGGGCAGCAGCTTCGCGAACCGGCCCGCCCTGGAGGTGAGCTCGCCGGCGGTGGGCCGGCCGGCCACGCTCGTCTCCCGGCCCCGGTCGTCGAGCAGTCCCGGTCCGAGGAGCAGTGCCGCCGCCACGGCCGCGGCGGTGACGCCGGTCGTCGCCGCCCGGCGCCGCCACCGCAGCCGGGAGGCCTGTGCGAAGACGGTCTCGCTGTCGCGGCCGTGCGGCGTCCGGACGTCGTCCACGGCCCGTCCGAGCAGTTCCCGGACGCGCTCCGTCTCCATCTCCTGAAGATTCATACGTATTCCTCCCGCACCGCGGCCCGCAGCGCCGCGAGTCCCCTGGCCGTGTGGCTCTTGACCGTGCTCTCCCGCATCCCGAGCAGCTGGGCCGTGGCGGCCACGCTCAGGTCCTCCCAGTAGCGCAGCACCAGTACGGCGCGCTGCTTGGGCGCGAGCTGCGCGAGGGCGGCCCGCACCACGAGTCCGGTGTCGCTGTCGACCGACAGGTCCGCGATGTCCGGCACGTCGCCGTACGCCTGCTCGCGCCGCCAGAAGCGGCGGCGCGCGGAGATGAAGGTGTTGACCAGCGTTCTGCGCGCATAGGCCTCGAGGTTGTCGAGGCGGCCGTGCCGGCGCGCACCGAGGACGACCTTCACCAGGGTCGTCTGGACGAGGTCCTCGGCCTCGTCCCGGTTTCCGCACAGCAGATAGGCGCTGCGGAACAGCGCCGTCCGTCTGCCCTCCACGAAGGCGTGCAGAGCGGCTTCCTCGCCGCGCGTCATCCTGCCCCCTTCCCCGGCCCGCGGTCGCGGGCCGTCTCACCCTTCCAGTGCGGTGGGCTCCTGCGGGGGTTGCAGAAGAGGCGGTACGGATTTTCCGTACCGCCTCTCGATCGGCGTGCTGCTGCGGCTACTTGACCGCGAGGACCAGCGCGTCCGAGGGGGAGCGCCAGACCGTCCGGGCCTCCCCGAAGCCCTGCGCGCGCAGGGCGCGCGCGTGCCAGTCGGCGGACGGGGTGTCGCCGTCGGCGTGCTCGCCGTAGATCTCGAAGCGCCGGGCGGTGGGGCCGGCGAGGACGGGGTCGGCGGCGGCCAGCTCCCACCATTCGGCCCAGTCGAGGGCGCCGTCCTTCTTGGCCTGATCCATGCGGGCGTGCCGCTGGGCGCGCTCGGCCGCGTTGATCCTGGGGGTCGTCTCGTCGATCATGTGGTCGGCGTTCATGAAGACACCGCCGTCGCGGACGAGTCCCGCGATCCGACCGTAGAGGGCCGCGAGGGGTTCGCTGTGCAGCCAGTGCAGGGCCGTCGCGGTCAGGACGGCGTCGTACGAGTCGTACGGCAGCAGGGACACCCAGTCCGGGTCCTTGAGGTCGGCCGTGACGAAGGAGACCCGGTCGTCGCCCGCGAAGGTGCCCTCGGCGATGGCGAGCAGGGCGGGGTCGAGGTCGACTCCGGTGCTGACGGCCTTCGGGAAGCGGGCGAGCAGCCGGGCGGTGATGGTGCCGGTGCCGCAGGCCAGGTCGAGGACGCGCGGCTCGGGACCGACGAGGGCCTCGACCATGTCGAGCATGACCCGGAAGCGCTCCTCGCGGTCCGGCATGTACCACTCCTGCTGCCGGTCCCAGCTCGTCTGCCAGGCTGCCCAGTCGGTTCCCGGTGTGGTTCCGGTCGTGGTGGTCATGGAGTCCCCTTCTTCGCCGCGCCTCGTAATACCCTGGAAGCACGATCAGCTGTTACCCAACCGCAGACATGACGATAGAGCGCGCCCGTAAGGACTACAAGTGGAACTGGCCTATTACTCGGATTACGCCGTCCGTCTCGTCAACAGCGAGGAACCGGCCCGGGGCAAGGACGCGCTGACCTCGGTCGAGGCGGTCCGCGACCTCTTCGAGGGCAACTCCTCGGCCGCGCGCCGTGCCACGGACGCGGACGTCACCCGCTTCCGCTCCGTACGGGCGCGGCTGCGCGGAGTCTTCGAGGCGGCGGACGGCGGCGACGAGACCCTCGCCGTCGACCTGCTGAACTCACTCCTCCTGGAGTTCCCGGTGAGCCCCCAGATCTCCGGCCACGACCACCGGGACGACGACGGCCGCCCGCTGTGGCACATGCACCTGGCGGACCACCCGTCGAACGCGACCGCGGGCTACGCGGCGATCGCCGCGATGGGGCTCGCCTTCCACCTCACCGAGTACGGCGTCGACCGGCTGGGCCTGTGCGAGGCGGCGCCCTGCCGCAATGCCTACCTGGACACCTCGACCAACCGCTCGCGGCGCTACTGCTCGGACCGCTGCGCGACCCGCGCCAATGTCGCGGCCTACCGGGCCCGCAAGCGCCTGGAGGCGGACCGGTCCGACAGCACGGGCCTGGCCGCGCCCCACACCCAGCGCGCCAGCGCGACCGGCGAGCGCTGACCCCGCTTCAGCGGCCGGTAGCGGAACCACACCTTCCCGAGGACGAGTTCCTCGGGGACGGTTCCGTAGTCGGTGCTGTCCCCGCCCGCGAAGGCGTTGTCCCCGAGCACCCACCAGCCGCCCTCGCGCCGCTCCGCGGCCCGTTTGACGACCAGCAGGTCCTGCTGGAACGGATGGCGCAGGACGACGACGTCGCCGGCCCTGACCCGCGCCCCCCACTGCACGACGAGCCGGTCCCCGTGCTGGAGCGTGGGCACCATGGACGGTCCCGTCACCTCGGCCGCGCCGAACGGCAAGACGGCCCTCCCACGCTCGGTCTCCTGCGACAGCTCCGGCATCACCGGCACCTCCCCGGTCCTATCCTCCACCAGTCCCAGTTTCACCCTGGACTTTTGTCCTAAGCCCATGGGGGCACTCGCGAAAACCCGTCTTCCACGGAGTAATGTCCCACCTGAGAAGACGATCACGAGGAAGGACAGCTCAATGCTCTCCCGCCTGTTTGCCCCCAAGGTCAAGGTCAGCGCACACTGCGACCTGCCCTGCGGTGTGTACGACCCGGCCCAGGCCCGCATCGAGGCGGAGTCGGTGAAGGCCGTCCAGGAAAAGATGGCCGGCAACGACGACCCGCACTTCCAGGCTCGCGCCACCGTCATCAAGGAGCAGCGCGCCGAGCTCGCCAAGCACCACGTGTCGGTGCTCTGGAGCGACTACTTCAAGCCCCCGCACTTCGAGAAGTACCCGGAGCTGCACCAGCTGGTCAACGACACCCTGAAGGCCCTCTCGGCCGCCAAGGCGTCCACCGACCCGGCGACGGGCCAGAAGGCGCTGGACTACATCGCCCAGATCGACAAGATCTTCTGGGAGACCAAGAAGGCCTGATCCCGGATCACCTCCTTCTGCGCCGCGGTTCCGACACCGCAGCGTCTCCCGACCGCACCCGGTCCGTACAGGGCGCCGAGCACGGCGTCCGCCACGGGCCGGGTGCGGTCGTCATGTCACAGCCAGCCGCGCTCCTTCGCCCGCAGGGCGGCCTGGAAGCGGGTGGTGGCACCCAGCCGGGTCATCAGATCGGCCACGTGTGCGCGGTACTTGCGCAAGGACATGTTCAGCGCGCGGGCGGCGGTCTCGTCCTTGTCGTGCTCGGCCAGCGCGCGCAGGACCCGCGCTTCCGCCGCGCTGAGACCGAGCCCGTCGAGGTCCGCGGCCCGTTCCCACAGTTTCTCGAACAGCGCGACGAGCGCGGCCACGATCCCGGGCTGGCGGATCATCAGCGCGTCGGTGTCCGACCGGCCGGGTTCGAGCAGCACGAAGGCGACCCGCCGGTCGATGACGAGCAGCGGCAGGAACGGCTCGGCCGTGACGCGGTGCAGATCGCCCAGGCCGTGCAAGTGCCGGGCGTAGGCCAGCTCTTCGGGCAGGTCGAGGGCCGCCGCGCCGACCAGGGTCCGGCTGACCAGACCGTCGGCGAGCCGACGGCGGTAGCGGCGGGTGGCCTCCTCGGAGTGGTGCCGGCCGCGCGGCAGGGGCTTGGCGTTCATCGTCTCGGCCCGGTCGCGCATCGCGTCGATGCGCCGGTTCACGCCCGCGCTGTCCTCGATGCGTTCGACGAGTTCGACGGGGCGGCCGCGGCGGGCCTCCTCGGCCAGATCGCGCACCACGTCGAAGGCCGCGTCCAGGCGGGCCAGTTCGCGCGACGTGCGCTCCACCTGTCGGCGGACGAGCAGGTCCACGGTGGCGGCGGGCGGCAGCGGGGCCAGGGAGCCGTCGATCACGCCCAGCGTCCGCAGCTCGTCGAGGACCGCGGCGAGGCGGGGCAGGCCGAGTTCCGCCCGGGCCTCGTCGGGGTCGGCGTGCGGTGTACGCAGGAGATAGCGGTAGACCCGCTCCTGATCATGCGTCAGCCCGAGGCTCTCCAGGCCCATCGGTCCCCCCGTCCCGTGCAGCTTCCTGCACCGAGTCTTGCAGCTTCTCCCCGTGCCGAGGCGCACATGTGACCGAGAAGCTGAGGGCCCGGGTCCGACCGAACCCGGGTCGCACAAGCACAGGGGGACCATCGTCATGGGCTACATCCGCAGCTTCGTCCCGTGGATCGCCGTGGCCGCGCTCACCGGCACGGTCGACATCCGCGTCGCCGCGCTCACCGGCCTCGTCCTGGCCGCCGGACTCGTCGCGGTCCAGCGCCGCGCGGGCCGCGGCTGGGACGCCCAGGTGATCGAGGGAAGCGCCGTCGTGTTCTTCGCCGCCTACACCGTCGCCGCGTGCGTCGCGCCCGGCTCGTCCGCCGTCGTCCATTACGGCCCGCCGCTCTCCTCGCTCTGGCTCGCGGTCACCGCCTGGGCCTCGCTCGCGATCGGCCGCCCCTTCACGCTCGGCATCGCCCGCACCCAGGTGTCCGAGAACCGGTGGAACAGCCCGCTCTTCCTGCACGTCAACCGTGTCATCACCGTCGTATGGGCCACGGCTTTCACCCTCTGCGGCATCGGCGGGGCGCTGCTGTGGCACTACCGGCCGGAGGCGGACACGGCCCGCACCCTGCTCACGGTCGCCGCGTTCGTCCTCCCCGTCCTGTTCACGGTGCGCTTCCCCGACATCGCTCGCGCCCGTCACGCGGCGTCGCGCGACGCGCTCGCCGAGTGACCGAGCCGGCCGGGCCCGTCCCGGCCGGCGGCCTCCCCCGCTTCACCGGACGCGGCGGTCCCTGAGAGAGTGCGTTCGAGAAAGCACGATGAACGCCGAGGAGTCCCCCATGCCGTCCGCGCGCCCCCGCGTCCTGTTCGTCAGTGACCTGGCCTATCCGGCCAAGGGCCGCCGCTACTGCGACGAGGACATCTTCCTCACCTCCCGGCTGCGCGAGGAGTTCGACGTCGCCCTGTGCCATCCGCTGGACGCGGAGCGGCTGATGCACGGTTTCGACGTGGTGGTCGTGCGCAACAGCGGGCCGGTGCTGAACTACCAGGAGCAGTACGACGCGTTTCGCGCCCGGGCGGTGGCGGACGGTGTGCGCGTGTTCAACGAGCTCTCCGGCAAGGGCGACATGGCGGGCAAGCGGTACCTGCTCGATCTGACGGCCGCCGGGTACCCGGTCATCCCCACCGTCGACCGTGCCGAGGACCTGGGCCTGCTGCCCGTCGCCGGCCAGTATGTGGTGAAGCCCAAGCTGGGCGCGGACTCGATAGGCCTGGAGTTCGTCCCGCGCGAGCAGCTCGCCGGGCGCGCGTACGGCGACGTCCTCGTCCAGCCCCGTATCGACTTCCGCTACGAGGTGTCCTTCTACTTCGTCGACCGCACCTTCCACTACGCCCTGTACGCCCCCGACCCGGACCGGCGGTGGGCCCTGGAGCCGTACGAGCCGACCGCGGCCGACCGTGAGTTCGCCCAGCGGTTCGTCGACTGGAACGACATCGACCACGGCATCCAGCGCGTGGACGCCTGCCGTGCCCCCGGCGGTGAACTGCTCCTCGTGGAGCTGGAGGACCTCAACCCGTACCTCTCCCTGGACGTGCTCTCGCCCGGCGTCCGGGACTCGTTCGTCGCGAGCGTGAAAACCTCGTTGCACGGGCTGATCGCGCGGGAGACGGTACGAACCGTACCGGCCGACCGAGAGGGAGCGCCCCGATGACCGAACCGATCCGGTGGACCTACGCCTTCGTCGACCGGCCGCTGAAGGAGTCCGGCACCGCCCACGACTTCTGGACCGCCGTCACGGGGACGCGGTTGTCCGGACCGCGCGGCGACCGGGACGAGTTCGTCACGCTGCTGCACGACGGGGCGGACGCGTGCGTGAAGATGCAGGGCGTCGAGGACGGCGACGGGGGCGCGCACCTCGACCTGGCCGTCGAGGACGTGACCGCGCTGGTGCGGTCGGCGCGGCGCCTGGGTGCCGAGGTTGTCGCCGGGCACGAGGGATGGACCGTACTGCGCTCGCCCGGCGGGCAGTCGTTCTGCGTGGTGCCCTGGCAGGGTGAGTCGACGCGCCCGCCGGTGGTCGAGGTCCCGGGCGGCGGGGCGACCAGCCGCCTCGACCAGGTGTGCCTGGACCTGGCGCCGTCCGTGTACGACGCCGAGGTGGCCTTCTGGGGCGAGCTGACCGGCTGGGTGTCCCGGCCCGGCGCATTCCCGGAGTTCCACGTGGTCGGGCCGCCCTCGACGCTGCCGTTCCGCATCCTCCTGCAACGCCTGGGCGACGAACGTCCCGCGTCCGCCCACCACGACATCGCGTGCTCGGACGTCGACGCGGTCCGGGCCCACCACGAGAGTCTCGGTGCCGCCCTCGTCGCGCGCGGCGCCCACTGGAACGTCATGCGGGACCCTGCCGGCGGCACGTACTGCCTGACGCCCCGGGATCCCGCGACGGGCAGCCTCCCCTAGGCCGTCCCCGCGGTCTGCGGGTCCCAGGTCTCCACGTCCACGACGGCCTCCACCGGGATGGGTCCGTAGACGTGCGGGAACTCCTCACCCCCGGGCTTCATCGCCTCGTGGCGCACCGGCGCGCCGACCCGCTCGGCGTCGATGACGAGGACGACGAGCTCGTCGGGACCGGCGTAGGAGCCGTAGAGGAAGGAGGCCACGCCCGGGAGTTGGCGGCGTGTGGAGCAGTGGATGAATCCCTCCTCGCCGAGGGTGCGGCCGCGCGTGGACATCTCGTACGTGCCGGACGCGCGGGCCGCGTCCCACAGGGAGCGCTCGGTGATGTGCAGCAGAGGTTCAGGCATGCGCCCACGCTACGGTCCCCCGTCCGCGGCCCGCACACGGACCGTGCCCGCTCCCTAAGGGCGCGAGGCGTTCGGGGGCGCCGGCTCCTCGGCACGGTCGTCCGGTCCCTGTTCCGGCCGGTCGCCGGCCGTTCGGTCGGCCCGCTCGCCGGACGCGTCGTCCGGTGTGCGGCCCGGCGCGTCGGCCGGCTGGTGGACGGGGTGCCGGCCGCGCTCGGCGGGCCCTGCCTCGCACTCGGGGTTGTGGCAGGGGCCGGGGCCCCACACGGGGACCCAGGCGCCCAGGGTCTTGTGGCGTCGCACTACGGTGTCGACCGGCTGCCCGCAGGAGGGGCAGACGTGCTCGTCGGTGCCCATGACCCCAGGGTATTGCGGTGACGGCCTCAGCGCTTCCTGCTGTACGTCCGCACGAGCACACCGTTGTCGAAGGTGCGCACCGAGTCGAGCGCGAACTCGGCGACGTCGAACCCGGACCCGAACATCGGCATGCCCGAGCCGAGCACCACGGGGTAGGTCTTGATGACGAGCTCGTCGACCTCGTCGATCAGGGCTCCGGCGAGCTGCGAGCCGCCGCAGAGGTAGATCCCGAGTTCGCCGTCCTCGGCCTTGAGTTCGCGGACCTTCCCGAGGACGTCGTCCCCGACGACCGTCACGTTCGGGTCGGGCGACTCGTCGAGGCCGCGCGAGGCGACGTATTCGCGCAGATGGGCGTACGGGCTGGTCACGCCGATGTCCAGCGCCAGGTCGTAGCTGACGCGGCCCTGGATCACCGTGTCGAAGCGGCGGTTGGCCAGATCGTCGATGCCGAGCGCCTGCCGGCCGTGGGTCGCCAGGGTCTCCGGGTACTCCGCCTTGAGGAAGTCGAAGTACTCCTCGTCGACGAACGGCATGAAGAACTGCCAGTCCCCCTTCGGGTCTGCGATGAAGCCGTCGATCGAGCAGGCGATGAAGTACGTGAGCTTGCGCAAGCGGGTCTCTTTTCGTGGACGACGCGTTGGGGTGGTCCGGCCACCTCTGCCGAACCACTCCAGTTATAGTGCTTCACCTGTAGTGGTTACAAGGGGATTCCCGGAGGACGTCCAGATGGCAAGGAACCCGGAGCGCAGGGCCGCCCTCGTCGACGCGGCCGTGGCGGTGCTGGCACGCGAGGGGGCGCGCGGGCTGACGTTCCGCGCCGTGGACAGTGAGGCCGCCGTGCCGGTGGGGACCTCGTCGAACTACTTCACCGACCGGGACGACCTGCTGAACCAGGTCGACGCCCACCTCCACACGCGCCTCGCCCCCGACCCGGCGGTGCTCGCCGAACTGCTCACCAGACCGAAGGACCGCTCACTGGTGCTGGAGTTCATGCGGGACCTGCTGGCCCGCGCCACCGGCGACCGCACGGGCTACCTGGCCCTGTTCGAGATGCGCCTGGAGGCCACCCGCCGCCCCGCCCTGCGGGCCTCGTACACCGAGTCGGTGCGCGGCGACCTGGAGCAGGGCATGGCGTTCCACCGGGCGGCGGGGCTGCCCGGCGGCGACGAGACCGTGACGGTGCTCTACCTGGCCGTGCTCGGGCTGCTCCTGGAGCAGCTGACCCTGCCGGGTGTCCTGGACGGGGTGCTGCCGGGTGTCGCCGTCCCGGACGAGCTGCTGGAACGGATCGTGGCGACGATCGTGCCGGAGGCCTGACGCCTCAGGCCTGCGGCTCGCGCCACATGGGCCACATCTGCGGCCCGTTCGGCAGGTCGAGCGGGCTGCCCTCCAAGGCGAACCCGAGCCGCTCGTACAGCGCCCGGCTGCGTGCGCTGCTCGCCTCCAGATACGCGGGCAGGCCCTCCCGGTCACAGCGGTCGAGGACGGACCGGATCAGCGTCGTACCGAGTCCCTCGCCCTGCCGTTCCGGTGCCACGGCGATCATCCACAGATATTCGTGGGCGCGGCCCGCGGGGTGGATGTCCGCGGTCAGCCGGCCGATCAGCTCGACGCGTTCGTTGCCCGGGTCGACGGCCTCGCGCAGCTGCGCCGGACCGTCCTCGTCCGTGTCTCCCCCACCGTGGTCACCGGCGGGGACGGACAGCCACAAGGCGCACGCGGTGCCGTCCTCGGCCAGGTCCACCCGGCCCTCGGCGAGCACGGCGTCGAGGAAGGCGGCCATCAGTTTGTGGTGCGTCGCACGGCGGTCCGCCTCGTCCGGGAAGACCCAGCCGCTGACCGGATCGTCCTGGAAGGCCTCGTCCAGCAGCCGGACGACCAGCTCTCTGTCGCCCTCGTCCGCCGCCCGGATCGCCACGCCCATGTCCCGCCCCGCCCTTCGCCCCAACTCACCTTGATCGTATGGCCGTTGCAGCCTAGTCGGTCCCCGTGGAGGGCAGGCACCGGAGGTCACGCGGCGGGGACGACGAAAGTGGGGCGGAGCCCGCACACCGTGGGGATGTGCGGGACCCGCCCCGTCCGGAGCCCGGCGCCGTACGGAGGTCAGGTGCCGTACGGAACCGGGCCCCGGGGCCTGTGGCCGGCGCGCGGGCCGGACGACCTGCGCGCCGCTCCGGTCAGTTGCTGCGCCGCGTGACGAACTCCGCCAGCGCGAGGAGGCCGCCCGCCGCCTCCGGGTCCGGGATCGCCCGGGACAGCTCGTGCATCGCGCGGGACATCCGGTCGGCCGCCTGGACCTGCGCCCAGTCACGGCCGCCCGCCCGCTCGACGGCCAGCACCGTGCGCTCCATCTCCCCCGCGTCTCCTTCCCCGTACGGCACCGCGTACAACGCGGCCAGTTCGTCCGCCGCCGGGGTCCCCGAACCGAGCGCGGCGACCACGGGCAGGGACTTCTTGCGGGCGATGAGGTCCGCCCCGGCCGGTTTGCCGGTGCGGCTCGGGTCCCCCCAGATCCCGATCACGTCGTCGATCAGCTGGAAGGCGAGCCCGGCCTCCCTGCCGAACGCGTCCAGCGCCGCGACGTCCTCGTCGTCCGCCCCCGCGTAGAGCGCGCCGACCGCGCAGGCACAGCCGATCAGGGCTCCCGTCTTGGCCTCGGCCATGACCAGGCAGTCGTCGAGGGTGACCTCGTCCGGGCCCAGCTTCTCCATGGCCGTGTCCGCCTGCTGGCCCGCGCACAGCTCGACGACACAGGCGGCGAGCCGGGCGGCGGCCGCCGAGGACGCCGGATGCGGGTCCTCGGCGAGCAGCTGCTGGGCCAGCGCCTGGAGCGCGTCGCCCGCGAGGATCGCGTCGGCGTCACCGAACACGGTCCACGCCGTGGGACGGTGCCTGCGGGTGGTGTCCCGGTCCATGACGTCGTCGTGCAGCAGCGTGAAGTTGTGGACCAGCTCCACGGCCGCCGCGGCCCGCACGGCCGCACCGTGCCGCCCGCCGAGCGCCCTGACCGCGGCCAGCACGAGCGCGGGCCGGATCGCCTTGCCCGCGTTGCCCGCCGCCGGGGTGCCGTCCGCGTGCTCCCAGCCGAAGTGGTACAGCGCGACCCGGCGCATGGAGCCGGGCAGTGTGTCGATCGCCCTGCGCAGCTCGGGGTCGACGGACGCCCGCGCGCGCTCCAGGATGCCCGCTGCCTCCTGTCCGTCGAGCGGACCCGGTGGGGCCTGCCGGTCCATGGGCCTCCCGGTGGGGCTCCGCCTTTCCAGGATCTCGGCCGGGCCCTGCTTCGTGTCCGTCATGAATTCACCCATGGGACCGCCTCGGAGGGTCTGCGGACAGTGGCATTTCCACGGCTGGCGGGCGCGCGCCCCCTCGTGCACCCGCCCCGCGGGACGGGGACACGACGCCCGGCATGCGGTGACGTCACCGCCAGCGGCCGATCTCTACGTTCTCCAGGATGCCGAGGGCATCCGGCACGAGGACGGCGGCGGAGTAGTACGCCGTCACCAGGTAGGAGATGACCGCCTGTTCGTTGATGCCCATGAAGCGCACCGACAGGCTCGGCTCGATCTCGTCCGGGATGCCCGACTGCTGGAGGCCGATCACACCCTGCTCGGCCTCGCCCGTACGCATGGCGATGATCGAGGTCGTACGGGTGTCGCTGACCGGGATCTTGTTGCACGGGAAGATCGGCACCCCGCGCCAGGTCGGGATGCGGTTGCCCGCCATCTCGACGGTCTCCGGGACCAGACCGCGCTTGTTGAGCTCGCGTCCGAATGCGGAGATCGCGCGCGGGTGCGCGAGGAACAGCTTGGTGCCGCGCCGCCGGCTGAGCAGTTCGTCGAGGTCGTCGGGGCTGGGCACGCCGTCGTGCGGCTGCAACCGCTGGTCGTACTCGCAGTTGTTGAGCAGTCCGAACTCCCTGTTGTTGATGAGCTCGTGCTCCTGACGCTCCTTCAACGCCTCGACGGTGAGCCGCAACTGCTGCTCGGTCTGATTCATGGGCTGGTTGTAGAGGTCGGCCACACGCGTGTGCAGGCGCAGCACGGTCTGGGCGATGCTCAGTTCGTACTCGCGCGGCGCCGCTTCGTAGTCCACGAAGGTGCCGGGGATGTCCGGCTCGCCGGTGTGGCCCGCCGCGAGGTCGATCTCCTTCTCGCCGTACTTGTTGGTGCGCTGCGCCGGAATGGAGCGCAGGCTCTGGAGATGGTCGCGCAGGGATTCGGCGCGCTCCGCGACCTGTTCGAGGTCCTGGCGGGGCAGGGTGAGCACGGTGACCGAGGTGACCGCGCGAGCCGTGTACTCCCAGATCGCGTCCGGGTCGATGAGCGCCTGCTCGCCGAAGTAGGCGCCGTCGGCGAGGACACCGAGGACCGCGTCGTCCCCGTAGGGACCGGTGCCGATCTTCTCGACCCTGCCGTGCGCCAGCAGGAACACCTCGTCGGCCTGGCTGCCGAACGAGGCGAGCACTTCGCCGGGTGCGAACTCCCGCTGCCGGCAGCGCTGGGCGAGCTCGCCCAGTACTTCCTGATCCTCGAACGACCTCAGCACGGACAGCTCGCCGAGCTCCGCCGGGATGACCTCGACCCGGTCGCCGGTCTTCACGAACGTCACGCGGCCGTCGCCCACGGAGTAGCTGAGCCGCCGGTTGACTCGGTACGTGCCACCCTGCACGTTCACCCACGGAAGCATGCGCAGCAGCCAGCGGGAGCTGATCTCCTGCATCTGGGGTGCGGACTTGGTGGTGGTGGCCAGGTTCCGCGCGGCGGATGTGCCGAGGCTCTGCTGCGGCTTGCCCTGCTGCGCGCGGACCTCTTCGCCTACCGACATGAATTGCCCTCCCGGTCGTGCACTGATCTGCGCGGACCAGCCTTCCATCACGGAGCGTGCCGGTGCTATTACACGAATGAGGGGGAATGGATCACGGGGCGATTGGGCAACGGCCGCGATTCTGTCCAGGGAACTCCAAGATCCGGCCAACCGTTTGACCCAGCGACGGACAACGAAGGGAGACGGCAGTGGCAGGCTTCCTGGACCGCGCCAAGGAACAGGCGCAGCGCGGCCTCACACAGGGCAAGCAGAAGATCGACGAGGTGCAGGCGCAGCGCGCCGGCAGCGACCTCTTGAAGAAGCTCGGCGCGGCGTATTTCGCGGAGCGGCGCGGCAGCGGCACCCCCGAGGCGACCCAGCAGGCCCTCCAGGCCCTGGAGAGCCACATCGCCGCGCACGGGGACGCGTTCCTGCACTCCTGAGCAGCCCGGCCGGATCTCGCGGTCCCGGCGGCCACCGGACCGGCCGTTCGGCGGTCCGCCGGGCCGGTGGGGCGGTCCACCCGGCCGCCCGATCCACCGGTTCCACCGCTTCCGTCCCGCATGTCCGGATCGGCTCGCACGCTGTGCGAACGAGTAGTACCGGCCACCTTGTTGCGGGTACAAGCTGCGGTACGAGACGGCCGCGAAAGGTGGCCGCCGCGCAGCACGAAGGAGGCGGCCGTGGCCCCACCCATGTCCGCGCGTACTTTCCTGGACCGGCTCAGGGACGAAGGCGTCACGGTCGTCGAGGTCGGCGACTGGGAACATCACAACCGCAACCACAAGGGCCCGTGGGGCCCGGTGCACGGCGTGATGATCCACCACACGGTGACCTCCGGGAGCGAGCGCACCGTCGAAATCTGCCGCAAGGGCCACTCGGAACTGCCCGGGCCGCTGTGCCACGGCGTCATCACCAAGGACGGCGTCGTCCACCTGGTCGGCTACGGACGCGCCAACCACGCGGGCCTGGGCGACGACGACGTCCTGCGGGCGGTGATCGCGGAGAAGGCGCTCCCCCACGACAACGAGGCGAACACCGACGGCAACCGCCACTTCTACGGCTTCGAGTGCGAGAACCTCGGCGACGGGAAGGACCCGTGGCCCGAGGCACAGCTGGAGGCCGTCGAGCGGGTCTCCGCCGCGATCTGCCGCCACCACGGCTGGACGGAACGCTCGGTCATCGGCCATCTCGAATGGCAGCCGGGCAAGATCGACCCGCGGGGCTTCACGATGCGATCCATGCGGGAGCGCATCCGCGACCGCCTGAAGTGACGGGACGCCCGCCGCCCCGGACCGGCGGCGGGCGCGGGCGCCGACGCGTCGTCCGGTTCCCCCGGTCACGCCGAGCGCCCGCGGCCCTGTCCGGTCCGGCCGGGGCGGCCGTGGCGCAGCGGCCCAGGGCGATCCGGAGGGTCCGGGGCCGAGGGGAGCCGGGCGGCCCGGGCCGGGGTTGGCGGCAGTGGTGACCGGCGTGCGGCGACAGCCCGTTCGGACCGGGTGCGGGACCCGGGCCTCGGGATCCGACAGCGGTGAACCGTCGCGTCGGCCGGAGGGGAAACAGCCGAGTGGCCCCCGTCGGCCGGCGGGGGCCTGGCCGACAGCGGGGACCGTGCGGTGCTGTCTGCCCAGGGGCGACGAGACGGGCGTACGTCACCGGGGGCACCGTAGCGGGCCGTTCAGCCGCGGGGCGGTGGCGCTTCAGCCGTGGGGCAGTAGCGCTTCCGTCGCGGGGCGGCATCGCTGCAGCCCCGGGACGGTGGCGCTCTCCGTGAGCCCAGCCCGCGCCCGCTCCGGACACATGTCCGACAATGGGCGGATGACCAGCCCCGACGTCCAGGACGCCGCCGGCGACCCCGAGCCTCCCTCCGACGGGGCGGCCGGCACCGCCGTGCTGCGGCCGCGGCTGCCGTCGCCGCTGGTGGAGGCCCGGGACGAGCGGTTCGCGCGCCACGGCGTCCGGCTGCTGCTCAAGCGGGACGATCTGATCCACCCGGAGCTCGTCGGCAACAAGTGGCGCAAGCTGACCCCGAACCTGGAGGCGGCGGCGGGCCGCACGGTGGTCACCTTCGGCGGTGCGTACTCGAACCATCTGCGGGCCACGGCCGCCGCCGGCCGTCTCCTCGGCATCCGGACGCTCGGCGTGGTCCGCGGCCAGGAGCTCGCCGAACGCCCGCTCAACCCCTCGCTCGCCCGGTGCGCGGCAGACGGCATGCGCCTGCACTTTGTCGACAGACGGACGTACCGCGCCAAGGGGGAGCCGGAGACGCTGGCCGCGATCCTGCGGGCGGTGGAGGCCGAGGACGCGTACGTGGTGCCCGAGGGCGGCAGCAACTCCCCCGCCGTGCGCGGATGCCAGGAACTCGGCCGCGAGCTGGGCGACGCGGCCGACGTGGTCGCCGTCGCCTGCGGCACCGGCGGGACCCTCGCCGGCCTCGCCGCCGGACTCGCCCCCGGCCGCCGCGCCCTCGGCATCCCGGTCCTGAAGGGCGGCTTCCTGGACGCCGACGTGCTGGCCCTCCAGCAGGCCGCGTTCGGCGCCCGCCGCGGGCTGTGGTCCCTGGACGACCGCTTCCACTTCGGCGGCTACGCCCGCACCACTCCTGAACTCGACGCGTTCGCCGAGGACTTCGAGGACCGGCACGGGCTGCCCGTCGAACGTCTCTATGTCGCTAAGATGCTGTATGGGCTCGCCGTCCTGGCCCGGGAGGGCACCTTCACGCGGGGGACGACGGTAGCGGCCGTGATCACGGGAGCACCGTTGCAGGCGTAGCGAATCAAGCGGGGAGCGCGTGTCGACTTCAGAGCATGGTCAGGCCTTCGGCAACCTCTTCGCGACCGGGCCGACACGCCCTCCGGCAGGGTGGCGAACTCTCACCTGGGACGCATTACGGGTCCAGCAGTCCACACAGCCGCTGGCCGCGTACTTCGACGGCATGGAGCCGGACTGGCAGACGGTTCTGCGCCCGGAGCTCCCCGCTCTCGCACTGGCGTCCAAGGCCATCAACGCGACGCAGGAGAGGATTTCGGATCGAACCTGGGGGATGACGCTGTTGCGCGCCCCGAGCGGAGAAGGGAAATCCACGGCACTGAGGCAACTGGTGGCGGTGCTGCTCGCCGGATCATCCGTCTCGGAAGTGCTGTGGTGCGACGACCTCGGCAGCGAACTCACCGTCGACTCCGTCCGGACGCTGCTCTCCCAGGGGCACGCGGACATCGTGCTGGCCGCGGACAGGGCGGAGACACTCATCCGGGACCTGGACGCCGTCATCAACCAGGTGTCCGTCCCCGCCGGCAAAACCTTGCAACTGCTGTTGGCCGCCCGCGACACCGACTGGACACGCGCGCGCCGGAACGCGGGCTTCAAGCTCGATCCGGTACAGCAGTGGCAGGCGCGTATGCCGATCGCCTGTCCCGACCGCGGGGAGGGCGTTCCGCTCGGCGACGCCCAGCTCATCGTGCAGGCCTGGGTCGCGTGTACTGGCGCACTTCCGCCGCGTCTGCGCGGCCGCAGTCGCGAGCAGGCGGCCCGGGAACTGCGGGCGGCAAGTCTGCGTCAGGGCCGCGGCGGCGCGCTACTGGGTGCCCTACTGGATCTCAGGTTCGGCGCCGCCGGACTGCGGGCCCATCTCGCTTCGCTGCTCACCCGTCTCCAGGCGACAGAAATCGGTGCCGACAAAACGCTGGCGAGTGTGCTCCTGATTCTTGCCACCGCCGAAGAAGCGGGAACCGACGGGATTGCGCGGGAGATCCTGGCGGAATTTGCCGAGATCTCGGAGAGTCAGCTGCGAACGCAGATCGAGGGCCCGCTGGGCCGAGAGGCGGTCACCGGCAACGGCGGGTACGTCGTACACATTCGTCATCCGAAGATCGCGCGCAGCATCCTCGAAATCGCACTCTCCGATGAAAGCTCCCTGGCCCTGGAATCGGACCTGGACGCGCTGATCGACGCGACCGTACGAGTCGGCGACAGATCGGTCTACCTGACCGGGTACGGCCAGATGTTCGACATCGGCCGCCGCCTGCTCAATGAGGGAAAGCTCTCTTCAGAGTTCACACCGCGGGTGAAAAGCGTTGCGGTCGGCAGGTGCCGGAAGGCCGTACGCGCGCAGCCGCGCATGCTGAGCAACCGAATCGCCCTGTCCACCGTGCTCCGTGAAACCGATCAGGTGGAGTTGGCCGAGGAAGAGGTGTGGAGACCGATCCTCGACTCCCTGGCTGACCAGAGATCCTGGGCCGACTGGCGGAAGTACGTCCGCGGGGCCTGGCACGAACTCGCCACGGCGCTGGGGAGCGCGACGCGCTACGCGGAAGGCGTGGGCGCGGCCGCGATCTCGCTCGCGGACCGCGTCAGCCCCGCCCCCATCACCAGCGGACGCATTGCCATCTCCCTCAACCAGCTGGCCCTCAACGCGAAATCTCTCTACGCCATGTCCCACAGCGAGGAGCTCCTGACCGTGGTGGGAGCAGTCGACTCCTGCCTGCGCGAGCTGTTCCCCGAGGAGACCAAGGCGGTGGGCTATCTGAAGACCTACTGCCGAGATCTCGGAATTTCACCGAAGCCGTTCGGAGAAGCGGCTCAACTCGTCGAATCCGTCCAGGCAGCCACCCTGGTCGCTCGCACGCACTACCTGGATGATTCCGATCTCGATCTAAGCGTGGAGGATCTACGGTTCTCCGAACTGGAGAGGATCCTGAGGAGACATGCCGCCGCGATCCGGTGAGGTCACCGTGCGAATCATGGCGATCTGCGCCCTGACGGCCCTCGGAACTCTCACCTTCCTCGGTCTTGCCTGTGGCCAGGCTGCCGCCCGGGCCGCCTCGCCCAGCCCGAATTCCACGGCCACCCCCATCACTGTTGTCGTACGCGACACTTCCAGTAAGGCGGGTGGCTTCTCCATCAAGGATCTCTTCATTCCGCTGGGAACGTTCCTCGGCGCCGTCGTCGGAGCCGGCGGTGCCGCAGGGGTTGCAGCCATCAGCGTGCGCGCCCAGGACCGAAAGGCGCGTGACGAGACCTCCGACCGCAGGACCGAGGCCGAGCACGACCGGGCCTACCAGCGCCTCGCTTCTCTGGCCACGCTCGCGGAAGAAGCATTTCAGCAGATCATCAAGGTTTCCCGGACCGGTCCCGAAGCCTGGTCGACCGCCGGCGCGGATACGGAGCGCACGGCCCTGCGGCTCATGCAAGTCCGGGTCTTGACCGCGAGTCGCACCATCCCCGACGAGATCATCGGCCGTCGGGCGCGGGACTTCGTCGCCCGGACCGGCGACGTGTTGCTCGCGGCCACCCGGCAGGCGGCCGAACCGCACTTCGCCGAAGTCGGGACATCATTCGACGCTCTGCTCCTCAGCATCGCGGAAGCACAGGTCGGACCGTCCTGAGATCCGGGCCTCCGCAGCTTCGGAACAGTGCTCACGCCGTCTCGCGGTAGGCCGCCGCCTCCTCCAGGTCGAGCCGGCGCAGCAGCGTGCGCAGCATCTCGTCGTCGATGAAGCGGAGGTCGCGCAGCTTCACGAAGACCTCGCGCTCGGCGCCGATCATCTCCCGGGACAGCCGCCGGTAGGTGTCGTCGGCCGACTCGCCGGTCACCGGGTTGACGGCGCCGAGCCGCTCCCAGACGGCGTTGCGGCGGTGCTCCATGACTCCGCGCAGCCGGTCGGCGAGGGGCGGCGGCAGCGCGTTGCGCTCGTCGGTGAGCAGGTCGTCGAGCCGCTGCTCGGCGGCCCGGGACGCCTGCGCCTGCGCGTTGGCCTCGGCGAGCGTCTCGGCCTGGACGTCGCGGCCCGGCAGCTTCAGCAGGCGGATCAGCGGCGGCAGGGTCAGTCCCTGCACGACCAGCGTCCCGATGACCGTCGTGAAGGTCAGGAACAGGATCAGGTTGCGGTCGGGAAAGTCCTCGCCGCCGTGGACGGTGAGCGGGATCGAGAAGGCGATGGCGAGCGAGACCACACCGCGCATGCCGGCCCAGCCGATGATGAAGGGGCCCTTCCAAGTGGGGTTGTCCTCGCGCTTCCTGATCCGCGCGGACAACAGCCGGGGCAGGAACGTCGCCGGGTACACCCACACGAACCGCGCCGCGACCACCACCAGGAAGACGGCGACCGCGTACCAGGCGGCGCTCGTGCCCTCGTACTGCCCGAGCCCCTTGAGGACGACCGGCAGCTGGAGTCCGATCAGCGCGAACACCGCCGACTCCAGGACGAACGCGACCATCTTCCACACGGCCTCCTCCTGGAGCCGCGTCGCGAAGTCCACCTCCCAGGCACGGTGCCCGAGGTAGAGGGCGACGACCACCACCGCGAGCACACCGGAGGCCTTCAGCTGCTCGGCGACCCCGTACGCGACGAAGGGGATCAACAGGGACAGCGTGTTCTGGAGCAGCGCCTCCTTCATGTGGGTGCGCAGCCAGTGGATCGGGATCATCAGGACGAGCCCGACGGCCACACCGCCGACCGCCGCGATCAGGAACTCGCGGATGCCGCCCGCCCACGTCGCGCCCTCGCCGATCGCGGCGGCGAGGGCCACCTTGTAGGCGGTGATCGCGGTCGCGTCGTTCACCAGGGACTCGCCCTGCAGGATGGTGGTGATCCGCGAGGGCAGGCCCACGCGCCGCGCCACCGCCGTCGCGGCGACCGCGTCCGGGGGCGCGACCACCGCGCCGAGGACGAGCGCCGCGGTCAGCGGCAGGCTCGGCACGATCAGGTACGCGGCCCAGCCGACCACGAGGGTGGCGAAGAGGACGTAGCCGACGGACAGCAGCGCGACGGGCCGCAGTTGTGCCCTCAGGTCGAGGTACGAGCTGTCGGTGGCCGCCGTGTACAGCAGCGGGGGCAGCACCAGCGGCAGCACGACCTCGGGATCGAGTTCGTAGACGGGCACTTTCGGGATGTACGCGAAGACCAGGCCCGCCGCGACGAGCAGGAGCGGCGCGGGCACCGGTGTGCGGCGAGCCGCCCCGGCGACCGCGGCGCTTCCCGCGACCAGCAACAGCAATGGCAAAACGTGCATCGTCTTTCCGCCCGCCCTCGTTTTCGCGCGGCGTGCCGCACACCCGACGTAACCTGGCAATCATGAAACAGTGCACGCACGCCGAAGCGCTGCCGCACCCCGAACCCCAGCCCCTCAGCGAGACGTGCCTGGAGTGCCTCGCGGCCGGCACGCACCCGGTACAGCTGCGCCTGTGCCTGGAGTGCGGGCACCTCGGCTGCTGCGACTCCTCTCCGCTGCAACACGCGACGGAGCACTTCAAGACCTCCGGGCATTCGATCATGCGCACGTTCGAGCTCGGGGAGAACTGGCGTTGGTGCTTCGTCGACCACGTACTCGTATGACACGACGCAGGCATACTGGAACAGCCCGCGGATCGCATACACGTGTGACCGGCGATCCGGACGGTTCGACCGTCTGACGCTTGGGTACGTCAACCCGGCGCGCGCTCTTCCTAATTGGGCCCGCAGACCCCTAGCCACTGTCCGTACTCATAGGCTTACTATGAGTGACAGCAAGGGGCGGGGTCCCCAGGACAGGACACTTGGGAGCGCGGTAGCGTCACGGCTGAACGACATAGCGCGTTACCCGGGGGGCGACCCTCGGCCCCCGAAAGAGCTTGTACCACCATGGAGGTGAGGGTGTCCCAGATCGCAGGCGAGCCCGCGACGAAGGACTTCGTGGAAGTCCGGCTGCCGGCCGCGGGTGCCTACCTGTCGGTGCTGCGTACGGCCACGGCCGGGCTCGCGGCCCGTTTGGACTTCACCCTCGACGAGATCGAGGACCTGCGTATCGCGGTGGACGAGGCCTGCGCGATCCTGCTGCAACAGGCCGTCCCCGGCTCGGTGCTCAGCTGCGTCTTCCGGCTCATCGACGACTCGCTGGAGGTGACGGTCTCCGCGCCGACCACCGACGGTCACGCTCCGTCACGGGACACCTTCGCCTGGACCGTCCTCTCGGCGCTCGCGGGCAAGGTCGACTCCTCCGTCGCCGAGGACAAGACCGTGTCGATCAGCCTCTACAAACAGCGCGGCGCGGGACCCGGGCCGGCGTGAGGAACGGGGACGGGCCGGTGCGGGACGAAGAGCGCGGCACACGGGAGCTTCCGGCCGGGCGCGTCGACGGCCTCGACGGGCCGCGGCGGACGGCGGACGGCGTCGACGGCATTCCCGAGCAGGCCCGGCCGCATCCGGAGGACGGCGCCTCACCGGTCGTCGCGCAGGCCGCGGCGGAACCGCGGACCGACGAGGACGAACGGGAGGAGCTCTCCGGCCGGGGCGATGGACAACGGGATCCGGAGGGTGCCGCGCTGAGCACGTCCTCGGGAGGGCGGCGGCTGGTGACGGGCGGGACTATGAGCGAGCACGAGCGACACGACAAACCAGGGGCACACAGCGTGCAGGGCGCGCAGCACGGGCCGAGCGCCCAGCACATCGAGCACGACCCTCAGGACCGCAGCGGTGCACGGGCGATGTTCGTCGAGCTGCGCAAGCTCAAAGAGGGCAGCGCCGAGTACGCGGAGCTGCGCAACCAGCTCGTCCGCATGCACCTCCCGCTCGTGGAGCATCTCGCCCGCCGCTTCCGCAATCGCGGCGAGCCGCTGGACGACCTGACGCAGGTCGCCACCATCGGCCTGATCAAGTCGGTCGACCGCTTCGACCCCGAGCGCGGCGTCGAGTTCTCGACGTACGCGACGCCGACGGTCGTCGGCGAGATCAAGCGGCACTTCCGCGACAAGGGCTGGGCGGTCCGCGTCCCGCGCCGTCTCCAGGAGCTGCGGCTGGCGCTGACCACGGCGACCGCGGAGCTCTCGCAGCTGCACGGCCGCTCCCCCACGGTCCACGAGCTGGCCGAGAAGCTCGCGATCTCCGAGGAAGAGGTACTGGAGGGCCTGGAGTCCGCCAACGCCTACTCGACGTTGTCCCTGGACGTGCCCGACACGGACGACGAGTCGCCGGCCGTCGCGGACACCCTGGGCGCCGAGGACGAGGCGCTGGAGGGCGTCGAGTACCGCGAGTCCCTCAAGCCGCTGCTGGAGGATCTGCCGCCGCGGGAGAAGCGCATCCTGCTCCTCCGTTTCTTCGGGAACATGACGCAGTCGCAGATCGCCCAGGAGGTCGGCATCTCCCAGATGCACGTGTCACGGCTGCTGGCCCGCACCCTGGCCCAGCTGCGGGAGAAGCTCCTCGTCGAGGAGTGAGCCGGCCCCGGCCGACCCCTTCCTCCCCGCGCGGCACCCCCGCGCCGCCGGCCTCGTGGGAGACCTCCGCGCCGCCGGCCCTGCGGGACGGCTCCGCATCGTCGACGCGGCGGGACCGATCCACGCCACCGGCCTGTGGGACCGATCCACGCCACTGGCTCCGCGGGACCGCTCCGCGCCCACCGGTCACCCCGGTCCGGCGGACACGTCCCCGGTCGCCCCGGCCTCACCGGACAATTCGGCGCCCCACCGGGCGCTTCCGGTCCGCGCGGGTCCCACGCACCGACCGGTCACCTCCGGTCTCATCGGGACCCACCACCGGCCCCTTCCGGTCCCACAGAGTCACCGCAGTCGGTCACGACCGGCCACAACCGACCACGTCCCGTCCGACCAGCGCGCCCACGGTCGCTTCCGGTCCCACCGGACACGACCCGGACACCTCTCGCACCGGGTGAAGACCTCCGCGCCTGCCCGGGCCCCGCGCACGGACCGGTCACCCCCGATCGCACCGGATCCCGCGACGGAACCGACCTGCGGCACAGCTGCGCCGACTCGGTCGGCACACGCATCCCGACCGGCCGCTGCCGGTCGCACCGCATCCCAGGACGGGTCCGCCCGGTGACACAGCTGGGCCAATCCTGTCGGCATACGCATCCGTACCGGTCGCTCCGGGTCGCACCGGATCCCTCGACGGAACCGACCGGTGGCACAGCTGCGCCGACTCGGTCGGCACACGCATCCCGACCGGTCACTGCCGGTCACACCGCATCCCGCGACGGAACCGACGAGTGGCACAGGTCCACCGACCCGGTCGGCTACGCAGCCTCACCGTCGCTCCCGGTCCCGTCGGCCGCCTCGGCCCCGGGCGGAGGCCTGCTACAGCCCCCGTCGGCCGGCGCCCCGGGCGGTCACTTCTGGTCGGGCGCTTCGGCGCCGGGCCCTCGGATGCCGAGGGCCTTCGTCGTCTCCGGGTTCAGCAGCAGCACCAGGCCCACGATCGCGACGACCGCCAGGGCGATGCCGCCCGGGATCGCGACGCTGTCGGCCTGGAGCAGGGTGTAGGCCACGGGCAGCGACAGGATCTGGGTGATCAGCGCCGGGCCCCGGCTCCAGGAGCGGCGCAGCAGCAGTCCGCGCGCCGCCAGCAGGGGCAGCAGCGCCAGCACGATCAGCGTGACGCCGCCGGTGACGGCCTGCCCCCGGCTGTCCGGGCTGCCCGTGAAACCCCGGACGAGCACGTACACGCCCCCCGCGACGAGGGCGAGGCCCTCCAGCGCGGCCAGCGCCGCCGCGGCGGTCAGCCGCGCGGGGCGGGGCTCCGCGGCGGGGTCGTGCGAAGTGGTGGGGTTCTGCTCAGCGCTCACCCCTGAAGGGTAGCCGTCGGCGATGCGGCGGCCGGGGCGCGGGGGCCGCGCCGGAGGGCGTCCGACGTGCGCAGGCTCACGGTGCGATCTCTTACCCGATCCCTACCTCGCTCTGGGCCCGGTACCCCCCAGTAGGTACGCTGCAACCCATGCGTGCACTTCTCGTCGTCAATCCGGCAGCAACCACCACGAGTGCGCGCACGCGCGACGTGTTGATCCACGCGCTCGCCAGCGAGATGAAGCTGGAGGCGGTCACCACCGAGTACCGCGGGCACGCCCGGGACCTCGGTCGGCAGGCCGCGGAGAGCGAGGACATAGACCTGGTCGTCGCCCTCGGCGGCGACGGCACGGTCAACGAGGTCGTGAACGGACTGCTCCACGACGGCCCGGCCCCGGAGCGGTTGCCCGGCTTCGCGGTGGTCCCCGGCGGCTCCACCAACGTCTTCGCCCGTGCCCTCGGCCTGCCGAACGACGCGGTGGAGGCGACCGGCGCCCTGCTCGACGCGCTGCGCGAGAACCGTGAGCGCACGGTCGGCCTGGGTCTCGCCTCGGGCACTCCCGGCACGGAGGACGAAGCCGTGCCGTCCCGCTGGTTCACCTTCTGCGCCGGGCTCGGCTTCGACGCGGGGGTGGTCGGGCGCGTCGAACAGCAGCGCGAGCGCGGCAAGCGCTCCACCCATGCGCTGTATCTCCGCCAGGTGATGCGCCAGTTTCTGGACGAACCTCACCGCCGGCACGGAACGATCACGCTGGAGCGCCCCGGCGTGGACCCGGTGACCGATCTGGTCCTGTCCATCATCTGCAACACCTCGCCGTGGACGTTTCTCGGCAATCGTCCGGTGTACGCCTCGCCTAAGGCTTCGTTCGATACCGGACTCGACGTACTCGGCCTCAGCCGCATGTCGACGGCCGCGGTTGCCCGGTATGCCACACAGTTGCTCACTTCGTCCCCCGAGCGCGGCCCCCATGGCAAGCACGCTGTCTCCCTGCACGACTTGACAGACTTCACCTTGCATTCGAAGGTCCCGCTGCCCCTCCAGATGGACGGTGACCACCTGGGGCTGCGAACAAGCGTGACGTTCACAGGCGTACGCCGTGCACTGCGTGTGATTGTGTGAGTAGAAGGGGCCAAAGTCCTTTCACTCGAACGTTTAGGCCAGGATCCACCCCATGGAAGTACGGCTGTGACCTAGTCGACACCGAGGAATCAAAAAAAACTTTCCGGAAGGGGTTGTATCCGCCGCTGAGGTTTGCGAGTCTCTACGTGGCGATCGGGACGGCCCGCAACATCGGCCCCACAGAGAGCCAGAACCCCTCCTCAAATCACAGGACCACGTCAGGGCAACCTGGCAGTCGGCCCTTCACTTGTTGAGGGATTCGTGAAAGCGTTCACATTCACAAGCAACTTGCATGTAATACCAAGGAGAGGTAGCAGCCATGGACTGGCGTCACAACGCCGTTTGCCGCGAGGAAGACCCCGAGCTCTTCTTCCCCATCGGCAACACCGGTCCTGCGCTGCTGCAGATCGAGGAAGCCAAGGCCGTCTGCCGCCGCTGCCCCGTCATGGAGCAGTGCCTGCAGTGGGCGCTCGAGTCCGGCCAGGACTCCGGCGTCTGGGGTGGCCTCAGCGAGGACGAGCGCCGTGCCATGAAGCGTCGCGCCGCCCGCAACCGGGCCCGTCAGGCCTCCGCCTGACACCCCACCCCGCACGAGCCTGAGCTTGGCGGCGCGTACAGCGAGTACGCATCTCCCGCCCCCGAGCCGCAGCGCGCAGTACCCCCGATGCGCATTTGAGCAACGAGCTTTCGGCCCCGGATCACCTGGTGATCCGGGGCTCATTGCTGTTTGCGACCGTGTGGATTGCTCCAGCGCCGCGCATGCCGGGCGCAGATCGAACCGCCCCCGCCCGGCCGGGCCGGCCAGGAGCGACTACTTGTGGCCCCGCACCGGAATGTCCAGGATCACCTGGGTGCCGCGCTCCGGGGCCGCCACCATGTCGAAGGTGCCGCCCAACTCGCCCTCCACCAGCGTCCGTACGATCTGCAGGCCGAGGTTGCCCGAACGGTGCGGGTCGAAGTCGTCGGGCAGGCCCACCCCGTCGTCCTGCACCGTGACCAGCAGTCGGGCCTCCTTGCTGGTGCCGCCGCGCACCGCGGAGACCTCGACGGTGCCCCGGTCGCCCTCGCGGAAGCCGTGCTCCAGCGCGTTCTGCAGGATCTCCGTGAGGACCATCGACAGCGGGGTCGCGACCTCGGCGTCCAGGATCCCGAAGCGGCCGGTGCGCCGTCCGGTGACCTTGCCGGGCGAGATCTCCGCGACCATGGCGAGCACCCGGTCCGCGATCTCGTCGAACTCCACGCGCTCGTCCAGATTCTGAGAGAGCGTCTCATGCACGATCGCAATCGAACCGACTCGGCGCACGGCCTCCTCCAGCGCCTCGCGGCCCCGGTCCGACTCGATGCGCCGGGCCTGCAGGCGCAGCAGCGCCGCCACGGTCTGGAGGTTGTTCTTCACCCGGTGATGGATCTCCCGGATGGTCGCGTCCTTGGTGATCAACTCACGCTCGCGGCGCCGCAGTTCGGTGACGTCGCGGAGCAGGACGAGAGAGCCGACCCGGGTTCCCTTGGGCTTGAGCGGGATGGCGCGCAGCTGGATCACGCCGTCGTTGCTCTCGATCTCGAACTCGCGGGGCGCCCAGCCGCTGGCGACCTTGGACAGCGCCTCGTCCACCGGGCCGCGGGACGGAGCCAGTTCGGAGGTGGTCACGCCGAGGTTGTGCCCCACGAGGTCGGAGGCCAGACCGAGGCGGTGGTAGGCCGACAGCGCGTTCGGTGAGGCGTACTGGACGATGCCGTCCGCGTCGAGCCTGATCAGCCCGTCGCCCACCCGTGGGGAGGCGTCCATGTCGACCTGCTGGTCGGGGAACGGGAACGTGCCCGCGGCGATCATCTGCGCCAGGTCGGAGGCGCTCTGGAGATACGTCAGCTCCAGCCGGCTCGGGGTGCGCACCGTGAGCAGGTTGGTGTTGCGGGCGATGACGCCGAGGACGCGCCCCTCACGCCGTACCGGAATGGACTCGACGCGTACCGGGACCTCTTCGCGCCACTCGGGATCGCCCTCGCGCACGATCCGGCCCTCGTCGAGCGCGGCGTCCAGCATGGGCCGGCGGCCGCGCGGGACGAGGTGGCCGACCATGTCGTCCTGGTACGAGGTGGGGCCGGTGTTGGGCCGCATCTGGGCGACGGAGACATAGCGGGTGCCGTCACGCGTGGGAACCCACAGCACGAGGTCGGCGAAGGAGAGGTCGGAGAGCAACTGCCACTCCGAGACCAGCAGGTGCAGCCACTCGAGATCGGAGTCACCGAGGGCGGTGTGCTGGCGTACGAGGTCGTTCATGGAGGGCACGTGTGCGAGCGTACCCGGCGGATGCGGCAGGCCTCGAAAACGGCCGTCCCGGGGCTCCTGCGGCGGCCTCGGAGGGCCTCGGAGACACCCGCGGGCCGCGGCGCCTGGGAGGGACCCTCAACCCTCCCGGCACCGCAGCCCGGAGCAACAACGGCCGCGGGGTGTGCGGTCCCGGTCGGCCGAAGAGAGGACCCGGTGCAGTCAGGGCAGAGAGCGCCGGTTCCTCGGTCCGCCTTCCTGTGCGGGGAAGACGGAGGCTTGTTCAGTCGCACCATCATTGTGGACTAGACCATGCTGCCGCGTCCATGCTCCTGCGCCCGCATGCGTTCTGTCCATGCGCCGGCAGGTGTTCACCGTTGTCTGTTTATCCAACATGCAGCACTGTCCATCACGCAGACTAACCCGCTTCGGTTCGTGAACGGGCCGGATTGGCCGATGAATCGGGCCAGACCGCCATGGCGAGCGCGGCGAGGGCCTCCAACTGCTCCCTCGTGGCGCCGTCACGGGCCTGCTGCGACATGCCCTGGACGATCGCGCCGGTGTGCCGGGCGAGCGCGGCGGCGTCGGTTCCGGCGGGCAGCTCGCCCGCGGCGATGCCCGCCTTCATACGACTCTCGAACGCGGCGATGTTCGCGTTGCGCCGCTCGCGCAGGTCCTCCTCGACCTCCGGGGACGTGCAGTTGGTGGCGGCGTGGATGACCAGACAGCCGTGCGGGCGGCCCGGAGCGGTGTACTCCGCCGCGGCCTCGCGCAGCATCCGCTCGACCGCGGCACGGGCGGTGGGCTCCTCGGCCAGCGCGCGCTCGCCGAAGGACCCGTACCGCGTGCCGTACACGCGGACGACCTCGTCGAAGAGGGACCGCTTGTCGCCGAAGGCCGCGTAAAGGCTCGGGGCGCCGATGCCCATGACCCGGGTGAGGTCGGAGACGGACGTCGCCTCGTACCCGTGCTCCCAGAACGCCAGGATCGCCTTCTCCAGCGCGGTCTCGCGGTCGAAGGAGCGGGGCCGGCCGCGCTGCTTGGTCACGGCCTCGGCGCCCGTGCGCGCGGTGGTTCCGGACTCGGTCTGCTGCCTGCTCACCATGGGGTGGATTTTATAGCGGGTACTAGAGAAATGTCGTCGGGTCGTTGTACGGTTTTTTCTGTAGCGATCACTAGGCAAATGCGGAGGGGGCGTCGACATGGGTGTGCTCGCGGGCAGGACGGCACTCGTCACGGGTGGCGGCAGGGGCATCGGGCGGGGCATCGCCGAGCGGCTCGGGCGGGACGGCGCACGGGTGGCCGTGCACTACGGCAGCAATGAGGCGGCGGCGGACGAGACGGTCGCGGCGATCGAGGCCTCGGGCGGCTCGGCGTTCACGATCGGCGTGGAGCTGGGGCCGCCGGGCGACGCCCAGGCGCTGTGGGAGGCCTTCGACCGGCAGGCGGACCGCCTGGACATCCTGGTGAACAACGCGGCGATCGGCACGTCGCAGCCCTTCGGCGCGATCGACGAGCGGGAGTACGACCGGGTCTTCGCGGTGAACGTGCGAGCGCCCCACTTCATCACCAAGTACGGCGCCTCCCGTCTGCGCGACGGCGGCAGGGTCGTCAACATATCGTCGGGACTCGCTCGCAACGCGGTGATGCCGGACAAGATGGCGTACGCGATGACGAAGAGCGCCCTGGACGTCTTCACGCGCGACCTGTCCAAGGTCCTCGGCCCCCGCGGCATCACCGTGAACTCGGTGGCGCCCGGCATCATCGACACCGACGTCAATGCCGACTGGCTGCGGGCCGACGACGCGGCCTGGGCGGGCGCCGCCGCACTGTCCGCCCTCGGCCGGGTGGGCACCCCGGCCGACGTCGCGGACGTGGTGGCCTTCCTCGTCTCGGACGACGGGCGCTGGGTGACCGGGGCCTGGCTGGACGCGACAGGGGGTTCGCTGACGTAGTGCCGGGGCGGGGGCGCCGACCTGGTGCGGCGACGGCAGGTCGTGCCGATGCGGGGCACCTCTGTCAGTGGGTCTCCGTCACCTTCGCCAGGGCACGCGGCGCGTCCGGGTCCTGGCCGCGGGCGATGGTGACCTCGTAGGCCAGCAGCTGGAGCGGGAGGATCTCCAGCATCGGCTGCACCTCTTCGGCGACGCCCTCGGTGGGCAGCACGAAACCGGCCGAGGCCTGTTCCACCTGGGCCCGCGGGCCGACGACGACGAGGTCGGCGCCGCGTCCGCGCAGACGGTCGAGGACGGGCTGGAGCGCCTCACCGCCGCGGCCGTCGGTGACCACCGCGATCACCGGGGAGATGTTGTCGACCATGGCGAGGGGGCCGTGCAGGAGATCGGCACCGGAGTAGGACAGCGCGGGAATGTAGCTGGTCTCCATCAGCTTCAGGGCGGCTTCCTTGGCGGTGGGATAGCCGTAGCCGCGGGAGGTGATCACCATGCGCCCGGCGAACCGGTAGCGGGAGGCGAGGGCCCTGACTTCGTCCTGGCGGGCGAGGAGTCCCGCGGCCAGCTCGGGCAGCACCTGCGCGGCCGCACCGTCCCCGCCGCGCAGACCTTCGGCGAAGAGATAGAGCGCGAGAAGGGAGGCCGTGTACGTCTTGGTCGCGGGGAGGGCCTTCTCCGGCCCGGCCATGATGTCGATGTGGTACTCGGAGACGGCGGCGAGCGGCGAGTCCGGGTTGTTGGTCACCGCGAGGGTGATCGCACCTGCCTCGCGGGCGGCCCGGGTCGAGGCGACGAGGTCGGGCGAGCCACCGGACTGACTGACGGTGATCACCAGGACGTCACTGAGGTCGGGCCGTGCGCCGTACGCCGTGATCGTGGACATCGAGGTGAGTCCGCAGGGCATGCCGAGACGGATCTCCAGAAGGTACTTGGCGTACAGGGCCGCGTTGTCGGAGGTGCCGCGCGCGGCGAGCAGGACGAAGCGCGGCGAGCGGGAGGCGACCTGCCGGGCCACGTCCTGGATCCGCGGCGCGCCCGTGTCGAGGAGCCGGCGCATCACGTCGGGCTGCTCGGCCATCTCACGGGCCATGATCCGGCCGGGGCGGTCGCCCTGGGATTCCGGGGGCGTGGCGGTCATGGCGCCTCCTCGTGAGTCGGTGTGCGGGTTCCATTGCACTCCCGGGAGCGGGGCCACGCGCGTCCGGGCAGGGGTGGTGGTGTGAACGGGAGCGGACATGTCCGGTGGGGGGCGGGGGTGTCCGGGCGGGTTCTCCGGGGGCGACGTGAGGCGGGGCCTCTGCTAGATTGGTCTATACCACATGTGTCCCCTTTCGGGTTCCGGTTGAGTCCCCTGAGTCCCCTCTCCAGATCGGCAGGCCCAGCGTGGAAGTTGTCATCGTCCCGGACGCCAAGGCGGGCGGCGAGCTGATCGCCGAAGCCATGGCCGAGCTGCTCCGTCGCAAGCCCGACGCCCTGCTCGGCGTGGCCACCGGCTCGACCCCGCTGCCCATCTACGAGGCGCTGGCGGCCAAGGTGGGCTCCGGCGCCGTGGACGCCTCGCGGGCGCGGATCGCGCAGCTCGACGAGTACGTGGGACTGCCGGCCGAGCACCCCGAGTCGTACCGTTCGGTGCTCCGTCGCGAGGTGCTGGAGCCGCTGGGTCTCGGCATGGACGCGTTCATGGGCCCGGACGGCACCGCCGCGGACGTGCAGGCCGCGTGCGAGGCGTACGACAAGGCGCTGGCGTCGGCCGGCGGGGTCGACCTCCAGCTCCTCGGGATCGGCACGGACGGGCACATCGGGTTCAACGAGCCGTGTTCCTCGCTCGCCTCACGGACCCGGATCAAGACGCTGACCGAGCAGACCCGGGTCGACAACGCCCGGTTCTTCGAGGGCGACATCGAGCAGGTCCCGCACCACGTGATCACCCAGGGCATCGGCACGATCCTGGAGGCACGGCACCTGGTGCTGCTCGCGACCGGCGAGGGCAAGGCGGACGCGGTGGCCGCGACGGTCGAGGGACCGGTGGCCGCGGTGTGCCCGGCGTCCGCGTTGCAACTCCACCCGCACGCGACCGTCGTCGTGGACGAGGCCGCCGCCTCCAAGCTGAAGCTCGCGGACTACTTCCGGCACACCTTCGCCAACAAGCCCGACTGGCAGGGGATCTAAGGGTGATCTAAGGGCTGTCCTGTGATCCCCGGTGGACCGCCGCGCGGCGTCGCATGCGGTGCATCGCAAGGCGGTGGGGTCCCCCCGTCGAAGGCAGGGGGCGGCCGTCCTCGTACTGGGCGTATTCGGGCGCCCCTCCAACGCGGCGAGGTGCCGTAGAGCTGTCGTCGTGCGGCGGTCCACCGGAGATCACGGGACAGCCCTGAGGCTCCGCCGCCGAGCGGATCGCACCGGACCACGAGGTCCGGCACACCCACCTGCTCTCTCCTGCCCCCTGCGCTGCCGGTACCGACGGGTCTCCGGCCGACGGGTCTCCGGCCGACGGGTCTCCGGCCGACGGGTCTCCGGCCGACGCGCCGTCCGCCCGTGCCGTCCGCCCGTGCCGGTGCTGGTCCCCGCGCCGTCCGCCCGTGCCGCCGCTGCTGCCGGTGCCGGTCCCCGCGCCGTCCGCCCGTGCCGGCACCGCTGCCCGTACCGTCGCCGGTGCCGACGGCTCGCGGCCGGTCGGTGCGGGGACGACCGCACGGAAGCGTTCGCACCGCGCCGTCCACGCGAAGGCGATCCCCCACAGGCGTGCACACGAAGGCGCCGGGTGCTCCTCCCCCGAGAGCACCCGGCGCCTTCGCACGTCGTGGGTCATGCCCCGGCGACGACCTCCGCCGCCGCCTGGCCGCACACGCGCGCCGCACCGTGGGTGGCGATGTGCAGGGCGCCCCGGGGCGCGGCCTGGGGCACTCCCATCTCCACGACAACGGTGTCAGGGCGGGCGGCGAGCAGTGCGTCCAGGGCGCCCGCCATCCACGGGTGACGGTGTTCGTCGCGCACGACGGCGACGATGCGGCGGGTTCCCGCGGCTTCGAGGGCGGCGGGGCCCGCGCCCTCACCGGTGAAGCTGCCCGTCTCGGTCCCCGGAAGCAGCCGGGCCAGCTCCGCGGCCACGCCCCAGGGGGTCTCGTCACCGACGGCGATGTTCGCGACCGGGGTGAGAGCGGCGACGTACGGGGGCTCGGTGAGCGGCGCGTAGGCCTCGGAGTGGGTGACCGTGAGCGCGCGGCGGGCGGCGACCAGGCCGATGTCGGCCCGTTCCTCCGTGTCCGCGGCTGCCGCCTCGCGTGCGGCGGCGGCCGTCCAGCCGGCCAGCGCCCGCACCCGGGCGGCGGCGTCGGCGAGCCTCTCCTCGGGGAGGTCACCGCTGCGGACCGCCGCGACGAGGGCGTCGCGGAGGCGGCACACGGTCTCGTCGTCGGCGAGTCCCCCGCCGACGCAGATCGCGTCGGCGCCGGCGGCGATGGCGAGGACGCTGCCGCGTTCGATGCCGTACGTCGCGGCGATGGCCTGCATCTCCATGCCGTCGGTGACGATGAGCCCCTCGTAGCCGAGTTCCTCGCGGAGCAGGCCCGTGAGGATGCGGCGGGACAGGGTGGCGGGCCGGTCGGGGTCCAGCGCCGGGACGAGGATGTGCGCGCTCATCACGGCCCGGGTGCCCGCGGTGATCGCGGCGCGGAACGGGGCGAGTTCACGGGACTGGAGCACGTCGAGCCCGGCGTCGATGCGCGGCAGCGCGTGGTGCGAGTCGACGGCCGTGTCGCCGTGTCCCGGGAAGTGCTTGGTGCAGGCCGCGACGCCGGCGGACTGGAGTCCGGTGACGTAGGCGGCCGTGTGCCGGGACACCAGGTCGGTGTCGGCGCCGAAGGACCGTACGCCGATGACCGGGTTGTCCGGGTTGGAGTTGACGTCCGCGGACGGCGCCCAGTTGAGGTTCACCCCGCAGGCGGCCAGGCGGCGGCCGAGTTCGCGGGCGACGTCCCGGGTGAGCGCGACGTCGTCCACCGCCCCGAGCGCGTGGTTCCCGGGGAAGGAGGACCCGGTGCGCACCTCAAGGCGGGTGACGTCGCCGCCCTCCTCGTCGATGGCGACGAGGACGTCGTCGCGCTCCGCGCGCAACTGGGCGGTCAGGGCGGACAGTTGCTCGGGCGAGGCGATGTTGCGGCCGAACAGGCCGACCGAGGCGAGGCCTTCGCCCAGGCGGCGGAGCAGCCAGTCGGGGGCCGTGGTGCCCGTGAAGCCGGGCTGGAGGACGGTCAGGGCGTCGCGTGTCGGACCGTCCTGGGCCGAATTGGACGCGGTGGTACCACTGGCGAGTGTCGTCATCGGGTGGCGTTATCCCTTCACGGCGCCCGCGGTCAGCCCCGCGGCCATCTTGCGCTGGACGATGAGGAACAGGACGACGATCGGCACGGCCATCATCGTGGAACCGGCCATCATCGGGGCGTATTCGGTGCCGTGCTTGGTGGTGAAGTTGCCGAGCCAGACGGTGGCCGTCTGGTTCTTCTGGCTCATCAGCATGAGGGCGTAGAGGTACTCGTTCCACGCCTGGATGAACCCGTACACGGACGTGGCGACCATGCCGGGGGCGAGGAGCGGGAAGACCACGCGGACGAAGGCGCCCGTGCGGCTGCAGCCGTCGACCATGGCCGCCTCCTCCAGCTCCTTCGGGATGTTGACGATGAAGCCGCGCAGCGTCCAGACCGTGAACGGGAGGATGAAGGTCAGGTACGTGATGATCAGGCCGGAGAGCTTGTCGTACTGGTCGAGGTCGTTCAGCAGCAGGAAGACCGGAATGATCATGGCGACCAGCGGGACCATCTGGACGGCGAGGATGCCGACGATCACGATCTTCCGGCCGCGGAAGGCGAAGCGGGAGATGGCGAGTGCGGCGAGCAGGCCGACGGCGACGCCGATCACGACCACCGCCAGGGAGACGATCAGGCTGCGGCCGACCGGTCCCCAGAAGTCGGCGATGTCGAGGGCGCGCCGGAAGTTGTCGAGCGTGAGGCCGGTGGGCAGCAGGCTCGGATCGGGATCGATGGCGTCCTTGGCGGGCTTGAACGCGGTGTTCAGCATCCAGTAGACGGGGAATCCCGCGGTGACGAAGACGAGCAGTCCGAGCAGGTTCCAGCCGGCCTTGGACTTGCGGGCCTTGCTGGGCCCGGAGCCCTCGCGCTGCGGGGAGGACGTACGTCCCGGGGTGGCGACGGCGCTCATTCGACCTCTCCGATCTTCAGCATCTGACGCATGTACACGGCCACCACGCCGAGCAGGATCAACACGGTGAGCAGGGCGATCGCCGATCCCTGCGCGTAGTCGTTGACGACGAACGCGCGGTCGTAGGAGTAGGTGGTGAGCAGCTGGAACTCGGCCTCCGGGTGGCCGCCGCGCATGACGAAGACCTGCGGGAAGACGCCCATGTCCCAGATGACGGAGAGCGTCGTGAGCATCACGACGATGGGCTTGAGGATCGGCAGCGTGACGTACCGGAAGACGCCCCAGGAGCCCGCCCCGTCGAGGCGTGCGGCCTCCTCCAGCTCCTTCGGCACCTGGGTGAGCCCGGCGCTGAGCGTGATGACGACGAACGGCACCGCGCCCCAGACCACCAGCAGCATGATCACGGCGAGTCCCTGCGGACCGCTCGCGAACCAGTTGTGGCCGATCATGTCGACGCCGGGCAGCCTGCTGAGCAGCGCGTTGAAGATGCCGTAGTCGGAGTCGAAGAGCCACTTGAAGACGGTGGTGGCCACGATGATCGGCATGCCCCAGCTGGCCACCAGCGCGATGTTGATGAGCGTCTTCACCCAGCCCGAGACCCGCTGGAGCAGCAGGGCGATCAGCATGCCGACGACCATCGTGAAGATGACGGACTCGGCCGCGAAGACGAACGTCCGGACGACCACCGCCCAGAACTCGCCGTCCCCGAGCACCTTGCTGAAGTTGTCGAAGCCGACCGACTCGGCGGGCTGGAAGCCCCACAGCTGGGACTGTCCGAACTTCTGGAAGGACAGCGTGACCAGGCGGACGAGCGGATAGCCGAGGACGAGCGCGAGGATCAGCAGACAGGGCGCGAGCAGCATCCAGGGAAGCGCGGCTCCACCCGGGCTCCGCCGCGCGCGTGGCGCTTTCGCGACGGCTGGTGGCGGTGCCTGCCGCGGGGGCGGCACCTTGGCAGGGGTGGTCGTGTCTGCGGCACTCATCGCGCGCTCCTCAGCGGTCCCTCTGGTCGTACGTAAGCAGAGCCCCGCACGGCCGTGCCGTACGGAAGGCAGGGCCCCGCCCCTCCGTGGCGGAGGACCGACGGGGCCCTGCTCTCAGGTCACTTGGTGTTGATGACCTTGTCGATCGCGGCGTCCGCGTCCTTCGCGGCGGCCTCGACCGACTTCTTGCCGGTGCCGATGCTCTGCAGCATGGTCTGCAGGACCTGAGCCTTCTCGACCTGGCCCCAGCCCGGCGCCATCGGGACGAACCAGTTGGACTCGGCCGCGGTGGCCGGGACCTCCGTCTTCGGGTCGCTCTTCAGCGTCGCGAGGTCGGTCTTGTTGTTGGGCAGGTTGCCCTTGCCCATCAGGCCCTTCTGGCCCTTGGCGCCGGTGAAGGCGTTGATCCACTCGCCGGCGACGGCCTGCGCGTCGGACTTCACCGGAACGGCGAGGTCGGAGCCGCCGAGGAACACCGGGAGGTTCTTGCCGGACGGGCCGGGCATCACGAAGTTCTCGAGGTTGCCCTTGAGCTTGCCGGTCTTGTCGCTCTTCGGGTCCTCCGCGGTCGCGCCCTCCCAGGCGGCGCCGAAGATCATGCCGGACTTGCCCTGGCCGTAGACGATGTAGCGGTCGGACTCGTCCTTGGTCTTGTCGCCGTGCATGTACTTGTCGACGACGTTCTTGAACTCGGTGAGGCCCTTGATCGACTCGGGCGAGGAGAGGTTGGCCTTCCACTGGCCGCCCTCCTCCTTGGCGATGGAGCCGCCGGCGTCGTAGACGAAGGACATCGCGGCGTACCAGTCGCGGGTGGGCTGGTACCAGGCGTTGAACTTGTTGCCCTCCTTCTTCTGGATCTTGTCCAGGGCGGAGGTGAGCTCCTTGTACGTCTTCGGCGCGGTCTTCACGCCGACCGAGGCGGCGAGGTCCTTGCGCCAGTTGCCGACGCGGCCACCGGCGTAGTACGGCACGCCGTAGGTCTTGCCCTCGTACGTGACGGAGGCCTTGAGGCCGTCCAGCCAGGCGTCCGAGTTCTCGAACTTGCTCGCGTCCAGGGGAGCGAAGGCGCCCTTGACCATGTAGCCGAGCATCTCGGTGTTGCCCATCTCGACGACGTCGGGGGCCTTGTCGGTGGCCAGGACCGCGTCGAGCTTGGTGTTCTTGTCCGGCCAGCCGTAGTATTCGTGGTTGATCTTGATGCCGGGGTGCTTGGCCTTGACGGCCGCGTCGGCGGCCTTGACCAGCTCGGGCCAGTTGTTCTGCGCGTCGACGGTGAGCCAGACGGTCAGCTCCTTGGCGTCCGCGCCCTTGTCCGACCCCCCGGACTTGTTGTCACTGTCCCCGCATGCCGCGATGGAGACCATCATGCCCGCGATACCGATCGCGGCTATCAGCTTGCGCTTCACGCCACCCTCCTCAGGGATGCCACAAACCCCCCTGCCTCCCCGCGGTGACATACGCCGTACCGCCCGTGGGGCCGGGACTGGACCAATGGTGTAGACCAGTACGGGGAGCTTGGCCTAGACCTAGGGGGGTGTCAAGACATTCGCGAGCACCCCGACCGTCCGTTATGGGACCTACATATGCAGGGACCTTTAACTAGGTAATCGGCATATCGGGCAGGAGTGTTCAAGCGTCCGGCCCGGTGCCCCGACTGGACCACGCGCGCACGGCGCACGGGTCGCACGTCCGTGATGGACTAGACCAACGGGTGAGCCGACGGTATATAGAGGGGATCACGGAAGGTGCGGGGGGTACTCGCACATGAAGCCGTGCCACGATGTGAGCCGTGGCCGATGCGTAGGTCGGCCGCTTCGGCATCCGGAGCCGGGAAGGCAGAGCATGAGCACCGACGTCAGCAGTGCGGAGAACGAGGGTGGCGCGCCCATCCGTACCGCGCGCGTGCCCAAGTACTACCGCCTGAAGAAGCACCTGCTCGACATGACGGAGACCCTGCCGCCCGGTACGCCGGTACCGCCCGAGCGCACCCTCGCCGCAGAGTTCGACACCTCGCGCACCACCGTGCGGCAGGCCCTTCAGGAACTGGTCGTCGAGGGCCGCCTCGAACGCATCCAGGGCAAGGGCACCTTCGTCGCCAAGCCGAAGGTCTCCCAGGCGCTCCAACTCACCTCGTACACCGAGGACATGCGCGCGCAGGGCCTCGAACCCACCTCGCAGCTCCTGGACATCGGCTACATCACCGCCGACGAGACGCTCGCCGGCCTGCTCGACATCTCGGCCGGCGGCCGGGTGCTGCGCATCGAACGGCTGCGCCTGGCGAGCGGCGAGCCGATGGCGATCGAGACGACCCACCTGTCCGCGAAGCGCTTCCCCGCGCTGCGCAGGTCGCTCGTCAAGTACACCTCCCTCTACACCGCGCTCGCCGAGGTGTACGACGTCCATCTCGCCGAGGCCGAGGAGACCATCGAGACCTCGCTGGCCACCCCGCGCGAGGCGGGGCTGCTCGGCACCGACGTCGGCCTGCCCATGCTGATGCTCTCCCGTCACTCGCTCGACAAGCAGGGCGAACCGGTGGAGTGGGTGCGCTCGGTGTACCGGGGCGACCGGTACAAGTTCGTGGCCCGCCTCAAGCGGCCCCAGGACTAGGAGGTCCCGGCCGGCGGCGCCGGCACGGGCCTGCGCACCCCGTCGGGAGCGGCGTCCGGGACGCCGCTCCGGGTGTTGTCGAGTTGACGGGGCGTCGCGGTCTCATTGCTGTTGGGGACCGATATGCGGACGAGGGGTTCCGCTTTGCTGACGCCGTCGCCTAGATTGCCTGCGCGTTACACAGGTGATCAGCGAGGGGACGGAGTCGCCGTATGTCAGATGTGCCTGAAGTGAAACCACCGGTGGTCACACCGGTTCGCGTGGTGATCGCCCTGTGTCTGCTCGCGCCGTTCGTGGCGATGCTGTGGGTCGGCTCCTACGCCAAGGCCGACCCGGCCTTCATAGGCATCCCGTTCTTCTACTGGTACCAGATGGCGTGGGTGCTCATCTCGACGGCGCTCACGATGGTCGCGTACCAGCTGTGGCGGCGTGACCAGCGGGCCCGCGCCTCCGCCGCCACCCGCACTTCCACCAAGGGCGCCCCGGCCTCCGCCGAGGGTGCCGGAGCATCCGCCGAGGGGAGTGCCGGAGCATGAAGGACGGCGTCAACGGCGTCGCACTCGGCGTCTTCATCTTCTTCTTCCTGGCCGTCACGGTCATAGGGTTCCTGGCCGCGCGCTGGCGCAAGGCCGACAACGAGCACAGCCTCGACGAATGGGGCCTGGGCGGACGGTCGTTCGGAACCTGGATCACCTGGTTCCTGCTCGGCGGCGACCTGTACACCGCGTACACGTTCGTGGCCGTACCGGCCGCCATCTACGCGGCGGGCGCGGCCGGCTTCTTCGCCGTGCCGTACACGATCCTGGTCTACCCGCTGATCTTCACCTTCCTGCCGCGCCTGTGGTCGGTGTCCCACAAGCACGGATACGTGACGACGTCGGACTTCGTGCGCGGCCGCTTCGGCTCCAAGGGTCTGTCCCTGGCCGTGGCGATCACCGGCATCCTGGCGACCATGCCGTACATCGCGCTCCAGCTGGTCGGCATCCAGGCCGTCCTGGACGTGATGGGCGTGGGCGGCGGTGACAACACCAACTGGTTCGTCAAGGACCTTCCGCTGCTCATCGCCTTCGGCGTGCTGGCCGCCTACACCTACTCCTCGGGCCTGCGCGCCCCCGCCCTGATCGCGTTCGTGAAGGACACCCTGATCTACATCGTGATCGCGGTGGCCATCATCTACATCCCGATCAAGCTGGGCGGATTCGACGAGATCTTCAAGGCGGCGGGCGACAAGTACTCCGCGGCCGGCGCGGGCGGGCTCGTGCCTCCCGAGGCGGGCCAGTGGACCTACGCCACGCTCGCGCTCGGCTCGGCGCTCGCGCTGTTCATGTACCCGCACTCGATCACGGCGACGCTGTCCAGCCGCAGCCGCGAGGTGATCCGCCGCAACACCACGATCCTCCCGCTGTACTCGCTGATGCTGGGCCTGCTCGCGCTGCTCGGGTTCATGGCGATCGCGGCCGGGGTGAAGGTCACCAACGGCCAGCTCGCGATCCCGCAGCTGTTCGAGAACATGTTCCCGGACTGGTTCGCGGGTGTGGCCTTCGCGGCCATCGGTATCGGCGCGCTGGTCCCCGCGGCCATCATGTCGATCGCCGCCGCGAACCTCTTCACGCGCAACATCTACAAGGACTTCATCAAGCCGGACGCCACTCCGCAGCAGGAGACCAAGGTCTCCAAGCTGGTCTCGCTGCTGGTGAAGGTGGGCGCGCTGGTCTTCGTCCTCACCATGGACAAGACGGTCGCCATCAACTTCCAGCTCCTGGGCGGCATCTGGATCCTGCAGACCTTCCCGGCCCTGGTCGGCGGCCTGTTCACCCGCTGGTTCCACCGCTGGGCGCTCCTCGTCGGCTGGGCCGTGGGCATGCTCTACGGCACGATCGCCGCGTACGGGGTGGCCTCGCCGACGCAGAAGCACTTCGGCGGCAGCGCCAAGGAGATCCCCGGCATCGGGGAGATCGGCTACATCGGCTTCACGGCGTTCACCCTGAACGTGGTCGTGACGGTCGTCCTCACGTTCGCGCTGCGTGCGTTCAAGGCCCCGGACGGCGTCGACGAGACGTCCGCCGAGGACTACACGGCGGACGCGGGCGACCCGGGGGTCGAGGTGGAGCTGCCGGTGGCGGCCCACTGACCCAGCGGTTCCACACTCCGCGGCGCCCCTCGGTCAGGGGGGCGCCGCGGTCTTTTCCCGCCCCCCGGAAATTCGGCGGTCCTCCCCCGCGATCTCCCACAGACTGTGCGCATGGACACAGTCATCCGCGTCGCGCGTCCCGAGGAGTACCCGGGCCTCGGCGAGATCACCGCCCAGGCCTATCTCCGCGACGGACTGCTCGACTTCGGGGAGAGCGACGCATATCTGGGAGAGCTGCGGGACGTGGCCAAGCGCGCCGCCGCGGCCGACGTGCTCGTCGCGGTCGAACGCGAGTCCACGCCCGGCACGCAGCGACTGCTCGGCGGGGTGACCTTCGTGCCGCGCGGCGGCGCCATGGCCGACATCGCCCGCCCCGGTGAGGCCGAGATCCGCATGCTCGCGGTCGCCCGCGAGGCACGCGGCCGGGGTGCCGGGGAGGCACTAGTCCGCGCCTGCGTCGACCGCGCCCGGGCCACGGAGGGCTGCGTACGCATCGTGCTGTCCACCCAGCACTCCATGCACGCCGCCCACCGGATCTACGAGCGCCTCGGCTTCACCCGCACCCCGGGCCGCGACTGGAACCCGATCCCGGAGCTGGACGACATCCGGCTGCTCACCTACGAACTGACGCTCTGACAGCTCTTCAGCCACCCTCCGAAGCCGACACGACACAACATGTGGGGGTGGTCCCGCAGCCCGGCACAAGATGTATGCTCATGCTCGCTGTCGCCGCAGGGGAATCCGGTGCGAATCCGGAACTGTCCCGCAACGGTGTACTTGTGTGTGTTCGCGTATCCGCCTGCACGCGCTGGCTTCAGTCCGAGGACCTGCCGACAGCGCACCCCGGCCGTCCGGCCCGGGTGCCGACGACGTCCGGGCCTCGCGGAATGGGCCGGTGGACGCGGTGCGCTGCCCTCCGGCCGGCGCCCCCGTGTGCCTCCGTGCCTCCCGACAGGCCCCGTGCCGAGCGAGGGAGAGCCCCACGTGACCATCGCGCCAGCCGATCCGGCTTCAGCGTCCGCGCAGCAGGCCCCGGTGGAGACGGACGGTCCCGGTACCGCGCTGCTGCGGATCCTGACCGATCTCACCGCCGACCTCCCCGACGCCGACCCCGGCCGGGTCGCGGCCGCCGCGCTGCGCGGCCGGTCCGCCCGGGCCGACGAGGCGGAGCTGCGTGAGCTGGCCACCGAGGCGGCGGCGGGACTCATCTCCGAGGACCCCGCGTACTCGCGGCTGGCCGCCCGGCTGCTGACGATCAGCATCGCGGCCGAGGCCGCCTCGCAGGGCGTCGCGTCCTTCTCCGAGTCGGTCGCCGTCGGCCACCGCGAGGGTCTTGTCGCGGACCGCACGGCGGAGTTCGTCCGCCTGCACACGGCCCGCCTCGACGCGCTCGTCGACGTCGAGGGCGACGACCGCTTCGGCTACTTCGGCCTGCGCACCCTGCACAGCCGCTATCTGCTCCGCCACCCGATCACCCGCCGGGTGATCGAGACGCCCCAGCACTTCATGCTCCGGGTGGCGTCGGGTCTCGCCGAGGACGACACGATCCGCTCCGTGGACGAAGTCGCCGCGCTCTACCGGCTGATGAGCCGCCTCGACTACCTGCCCTCCTCCCCCACGCTCTTCAACTCCGGTACGCGGCACCCGCAGATGTCGTCCTGCTACCTCCTCGACTCCCCGCTGGACGAGCTCGACTCCATCTACGACCGCTACCACCAGGTGGCCCGGCTCTCGAAGCACGCGGGCGGCATCGGGCTGTCGTACTCCCGCATCCGCTCGCGCGGTTCGCTGATCCGCGGCACGAACGGGCACTCCAACGGCATCGTCCCGTTCCTGAAGACCCTCGACGCCTCGGTCGCCGCGGTGAACCAGGGCGGCCGGCGCAAGGGCGCCGCGGCCGTCTACCTGGAGACCTGGCACTCCGACATCGAGGAGTTCCTGGAGCTGCGCGACAACACCGGTGAGGACGCCCGGCGCACGCACAACCTGAACCTGGCGCACTGGATCCCGGACGAGTTCATGCGCCGGGTGAACGAGAACGGTGACTGGTCGCTGTTCTCCCCGGCCGACGTGCCGGAGCTGGTCGACCTGTGGGGCGACGAGTTCGACGCCGCGTACCGCAAGGCCGAGGAGGCCGGGCTCGCCCGCAAGACCATCCCGGCCCGCGACCTGTACGGCCGGATGATGCGCACCCTCGCGCAGACCGGCAACGGCTGGATGACCTTCAAGGACGCCGCCAACCGGGCCGCCAACCAGACCGCCGAGCCGGGCCACACCGTCCACTCCTCGAACCTGTGCACCGAGATCCTGGAGGTCACGGACGACGGGGAGACGGCGGTCTGCAACCTCGGTTCGGTCAACCTCGGCGCCTTCGTGAGCAACGGCGACATCGACTGGGAGCGGCTGGACGAGACCGTCCGCACGGCCGTGACGTTCCTGGACCGGGTCGTCGACATCAACTTCTACCCGACCGAGCAGGCGGGCCGCTCCAACGCCAGGTGGCGCCCGGTGGGCCTCGGCGCGATGGGCCTCCAGGACGTCTTCTTCAAGCTGCGGCTGCCCTTCGACTCGGCCGAGGCGAAGGCGCTGTCCACCCGGATCGCCGAGCGCATCATGCTCGCCGCGTACGAGGCCTCCGCGGACCTCGCCGAGCGCAACGGCCCGCTGCCGGCCTGGGAGAAGACCCGTACGGCGCGCGGTGTGCTGCACCCCGACCACTTCGACGCCGAGCTGACCTGGCCGGAGCGCTGGGCGGCACTGCGGGAACGCATCGCCGCCGTCGGCATGCGCAACGCGCTGCTGCTGGCCATCGCGCCCACCGCCACCATCGCGTCCATCGCGGGCGTGTACGAGTGCATCGAGCCGCAGGTCTCCAACCTGTTCAAGCGCGAGACGCTCTCCGGCGAGTTCCTCCAGGTCAACTCCTACCTGGTCGCCGACCTCAAGGAACTCGGCGTCTGGGACGCGCGCACCCGCGAGGCGCTGCGCGACTCCAGCGGCTCCGTGCAGGACTTCGCGTGGATCCCCGCCGAGGTCCGGGCGCTGTACCGCACGGCGTGGGAGATCCCGCAGCGCGGCCTGATCGACATGGCCGCGGCGCGCACCCCGTTCCTGGACCAGTCGCAGTCGCTGAACCTGTTCATGGAGACGCCGACGATCGGCAAGCTCTCCTCGATGTACGCGTACGCCTGGAAGCAGGGGCTCAAGACGACGTACTACCTGCGCTCGCGTCCGGCGACCCGCATCGCCCGCGCGGCCCAGGCGCAGGCGCAGCCTGAGAAGACCATCCCCGTCCAGCAGGTGGCCGACCCCGACGCCGTCGCCTGCTCCCTTGAGAACCCCGAGTCCTGCGAGGCCTGCCAGTGACCACCGCCCCGAACACCGAGAAGAGCCTGCTCGACCCCGGCTTCGAGCTGACTCTGCGCCCGATGCGCTACCCCGACTTCTACGAGCGCTACCGGGACGCCATCAAGAACACCTGGACCGTCGAGGAGGTCGACCTCCACTCGGACGTCGCCGACCTCGCGAAGCTGTCCCCGGCGGAGCAGCACCTGATCGGCCGTCTGGTCGCCTTCTTCGCGACGGGCGACTCGATCGTGGCGAACAACCTGGTGCTGACGCTGTACAAGCACATCAACTCCCCGGAGGCGCGGCTCTACCTGAGCCGGCAGCTCTTCGAGGAGGCGGTCCACGTCCAGTTCTATCTGACGCTGCTGGACACCTATCTGCCCGACCCGGAGGACCGGACCGCCGCCTTCGCGGCCGTGGAGAACATCCCCTCCATCCGCGAGAAGGCCGAGTTCTGCTTCAAGTGGATGGACTCGGTCGAGAAGCTGGACCGGCTGGAGAGCAGGGCGGACCGCCGCCGCTTCCTGCTCAACCTCATCTGCTTCGCGGCGTGCATCGAGGGGCTCTTCTTCTACGGAGCCTTCGCCTACGTCTACTGGTTCCGCAGCCGCGGCCTGCTGCACGGCCTCGCGACCGGCACCAACTGGGTGTTCCGCGACGAGACGATGCACATGTCGTTCGCCTTCGAGGTGGTCGACACGGTCCGCAAGGAGGAGCCGGACCTGTTCGACGACCAGCTGGAGCAGCAGGTGACGGACATGCTGCGGGAGGCCGTCGAGGCCGAGCTGCAGTTCGCCCGCGACCTGTGCGGTGACGGTCTGCCGGGCATGAACACCGACTCGATGCGCCAGTACCTGGAGTGCGTCGCCGACCAGCGGCTCTCCCGGCTGGGCTTCGCTCCTGTGTACGGCTCGGAGAACCCGTTCTCCTTCATGGAGCTCCAGGGCGTGCAGGAGCTGACCAACTTCTTCGAGCGGCGGCCGTCCGCGTACCAGGTCGCCGTGGAGGGCACCGTCGACCTCGACGAGGACTTCTGACGGGTGCACCGTGGGCGACGCCGGGCCGCTTGTGCGGCCCGGCGTCGTCGTGTCGTGCCCACCCCGCGGCGCGCAGCCGGACCGGCGGGGCCCTCACCACGGCGCTGTGTCGCGCGTACGGCAGGGCCGACGGGGCCCGGCCGTGGCGCCGCGTCCGGAAAGCGAGGGGATCCTGTGGCGCGGGTGGCACGTCCAAGCGGCAAGGAGGTCATCTCATGCGCCGAACGACCCAGAACCGGATGCCGGCCCTCGCCGCGCTGGCACTGCTCCTCGCGGGCTGCGGCACGCAGGGCGGGGGCGAAGCGGGCGGCAGCGGCACCGTGTCACCCGCCCCCACCACCCCGAAGGGCTGCGCCGCGGCACGGGCGGAGCTCGCCGCCACCGACACCGGCCGTACGTTCTGCCTGTCCGTGGGCGAGGTGATCCGGATCGGGCTGGACGGCACGTCCGCGCGGCCGTGGGCGCCCGTCAAGGCCGGCGGCAGCGGTCTGGAGGCCACCAACAGCGGTGTCGTCCTCCAGGCCGGTGACGCGTCCTCCGCGTTCAAGGCCGTCTCGACGGGTACGGTGCGGCTCACCTCGTCCCGCCCGCTGTGCCCGAGCGATCCGGCCCGGATCTCGTGCGACGGGCTTCAGGAGTGGGCGGTCACGGTGGTGGTGACGAAGCCCTGAGTCCGTGCGGAGCGCTCACCGCCCGCGGGGGGCAGGGCCCCGCGCCCGGGGTGGTGGGCCTCCGCGCGGGAGCGTGCCTCCCTCAGCTGCCGGTCCACGCGCCGCTCGTGGGCGAGACCGATCAGCGACGGGAAGGCCACCGCCACGAAGATCCCCAGGACGGTCAGGATTCCGACGAAGTTGTCCATGAGTGCGTTCATGGACACTAGTGTCGCGCCGTTCACTCCTTACCGTCAGTGGCAGTACTGCCGCACACCCTCGAATTACTGCCACTTCCACGGCACACTGGGGCGCATGCTGAAGAACGTGGCGGCCATCCTGCTCGACGGTGTGCATCCCTTCGAACTCGGCGTGGTCTGCGAGGTGTTCGGGCTCGACCGCAGCGACGACGGCCTGCCCGTCTACGACTTCGCCGTCGCCTCGGCCGAGGGCCCGGACCTGGGCACGCATGTCGCGGGCCTCACCCTGTCCACCCCCTACGGCCTCGACCGGGTCGACGAGGCCGACCTCGTCGTCGTCCCGGCCGGCGAGAACTACATCGGCCGGGAGTACCCGCCCGCCCTGCTGGCGACCCTGCGCCGGGCCGTGGACCGCGGAGCCCGCGTCCTCAGCGTCTGTTCCGGGGTCTTCACTCTCGGCGCGGCCGGGCTCCTCGACGGACGGCGGTGCAGCGTGCACTGGCGGCAGGCGGAGGAGCTCGCCCGCCGCCATCCCCGGGCGATCGTCGAACCCGACGTGCTGTACGTCGACGAGGACCCGGTGCTCACCTCCGCCGGCACCGCCGCGGGCATCGACGCCTGTCTCCACCTGGTCCGCAAGGAGCAGGGCCCGGAGGTCGCCAACGCCATCGCCCGGCGGATGGTGGTGCCCCCGCACCGCGACGGCGGTCAGGCCCAGTACATCGAGCGCCCGCTGCCCCGCTCCCCGGGCGACACGATCGGCGACGTGCTGGCCTGGATGGAGCGGCATCTCTCCGAGGACGTGACCGTCGAACAGCTCGCGGCCCGAGCCCACTTGGCCCCGCGCACCTTCGCGCGCCGCTTCCAGCAGGAGACGGGCACCACCCCGTACCGCTGGATCCTGCGCCAACGTGTGCTGCTGGCACAGGAGTTGCTGGAGGCCACGGACGAGACGATGGATGCGATCGCGAGCCGGACCGGGTTCGGCAACGCGGCGGCCCTGCGCCATCAGTTCGTCCGGAGCCTGGGCACCACCCCGCAGACGTACCGGCGCACCTTCAGGGGCCCGCGGGCGGCCTGAAGATGCGCCGGTGGGCGCGCGGGATCAGCGCGGACGTGCCGTGAGCAGCAGCTTGTGCGGGCGCAGGGTGATGCCGACACGGGTCGTGTCATTGGACCCGGACACCTGCTCGTAGCGCCAGCGGGACGCCACGGTCGCGGTGATCAGGGTGAGCTGCGCCATCGAGAAGTGGTCGCTCGGGCACTTCCGGTTGCCCAGGCTGAACGGGCGCATCGCGTACTTCGGGATGTCCTTGGACCGTTCCGGAAGCCAGCGCTCGGGATCGAAATCCAGGTGCCGCCGGTACGAGCGGGGGTCGCGCTGGATCGCGTACGGGCTGTAGACGATGTCGGCACCGGCCGGAATGCGATAGCCGCCGAGCTCGGTTTCGGTCACCGCCCGCCGCGTCAATATCCATACGGCGGGGCACAACCGCATGGCCTCGACGACGACATTGTTCGTGTGGGACAGCTTCCGGACGTCGTTGAATCCGACGGGCCGGTCCCCCACGACGGATTTGACCTCTGCGGCCACCTTGTCCGCCTGTTCCGGATGTTCCGCGAGGACCTGGAGGAGCCACATGATCGTGGATGCGATGGTTTCGCTGCCGGGCGTGAGTATCGCGACGACTTGGTCGTGGATCTCCTGTTCGTCGATGAGGTCGCCGTTGTCGTCCTTCGCTTCCAGCAATGCCGTCAGCAAATCGTCCGGCTTTTGACCAGATGACCGTCGTTCGTCGATGATCTCGTCGACGAGGTCATGCAAATCAGCCAATGCGTGGTCGAATTTACGCAATGGCGGAAGGGGCAGCCGATAGAGCGGCCCCGCCGGGATGACCATGCGCCGGTACATACCGCGGAAGACGGTCGTGAGCGCGATGCTCAGCCGCTCCGCACGCTCGTCCATGAACTTGCCGCGCAGCAGGCAGCGGGCCGCGATCCGGACGGCGACACGGAACGACTCCGAGGTGCAGTCGACCGTCGTCCCCGGCTCCCAGCGGGCCGCGAACGCACGTGCCTCCTCCTCCATGATCGGCCCGTACTCGGGGATGATGTCGGCCCGGAACGCCGGCTGTATGGTGCGCCGTTGGCGCCGGTGCTGCGGCCCGTTGGCGGTCGCGACGCCCTTCTTGCCCAGCAGTCCTTCGAGGGACTCCCACAGCGGGCCGCCGATCTCGTAGTCGGGGTCGAGCGCCAGCGCACCGGTGAGGGCGGGGGTGGTGACGGCGTACACCGTCTTGGGACCCAGCTTGAGCCGGACGACATCGCCGTGGTCGCGCAGCTGGGCCAGGAAGCCCAGCGGGTCGCGGACCAGTTTCCAGCCGTGGCCGAGCCCCGGCACACCGCCGCCCGCGAGGGGCGGGACGGACAGCTCCGGCGCACGGGGGGCCGGAGTCCGCGGGCGTGCCGCCCGGTCGGGCGCGGCCGAGAGCTCGGGGGATGACTCGACGGTCATTTCTCACCTGCCGCTTCATTGTTGACGTACGGGGGTGTGGAGCGGTCGTCCCAGTTGTCGACCATGTACCGGCCCGACTCGTGGTGGAACCAGTACACGGAGCTGAACCAGTTCCGCATATTTCCGATGCACGCCCTGACGGCGACGCCCGTCACCTTTTCCTCCACGGTGCCGTCCATGAGGGAGTCGGCGAACCGTAATGCGTCCCGTTCGGCGACAAGGAATTCATTGATGCATTCCTCGACGCGCCGCCTTATTTCCGTGACCGCCTCTTCGAGTGTCAGCCCGTCGTGATGAATGAGGCTGATTCCGAGATTGTGGACCTCGTCACCCGCTATTTCCTTGGGAAGCGAACACAGATCGTTGTACCAGGCGGCAAATTCCTGACTGAGCAGTGCCGCACGCTCATAGGCCGGGTGTTTCCTCACGGCGACGGGAAGTTCGCACTGCGCGCTGGGCTCCAGCAGATCGGTCCAGATCCAGTGCGCGAATGTCAGTCGGCGTAGTTCCAGGTATGCGTCGACCGTGGGGACGGTGCCGGACGTACGGTTGCGGAATTCTCGGTCGTACGCCTCGATCACCGCGTGGAAGTGGAGTGCGAACCGTTCGTTCCACTTCTTGCCGAGGAACGAGTACAGACGCACCATGCTGTCCGCGAACCCCGCGACCAGGGGATCGGGGTGGTGCAGGTGGTCCCCGGGGGAGTCGAGGGCCGCGTGGAGCCGGAACCTGAGCCTGCGCCAGGCGTCGGTCCGGCCGTGGATGACGTCCCGATCGTGGCGGTCGTCCCAGACGAAGAACCAGGCGCTGTAGTCCGCTATCGCCTGCATGACGTCGTCGGGGGCGCCTATGTAGTAGCCCGCCATGAGGTCCGTGTAGCACAAGCCGTCGGCATATTCCTCGACCTTGTCCGCCGGCATGAGCCGTTTTTCGAGGAGCCAAGCCCTGGTCTTCTCCTGGAGCCTGGGCCAATACGGGTGGAGTTGACGGGGAAACTCTGACTCGATCACCGGAAGAGAGAGCGCTGGTGGAACCGCGACCGCTGTCGGTGTCGATGAAGTGCCGTGTGAGAAAGCATGCACGAACAAACCCCTCTCAGCCGCCTGTTGGCGGTACGCCCCTCCCTGTGCCGGGCGTGCGCCGTTGCGTATCCCCGCCTTCCCATTCAGCACCACAACTGACCGTTCTGGGAACGGATTTGCTTCACTCACTACCCCACGGTGCCGAGAATCTCCCCTTGTGTGACTGAATATGGATCACTAGAGGAGCACAAGGGATCGAACGTGCGACGCACACACGAACGGCGCCTGGTCAGGAAGGTTCCCTGACCAGGCGCCGTTCGAGAGGGCTCACGAGAGGCCGTGAGTCCCACCTGTCATTTTCTGTCTCAGTCGTTCGCGAGGGCGGGCGCCGCGTGGCTCGGCCGCTCCCGGGAGGGTCGCCGGACCGCTCAGTCGTTCGCCACGATCGGGTAGCGGGGCTCGTTCTCGGCCATCTGCCGCAGCGCGTCCTTGCGCTCACGCTTGGAGAGACGGTCGATGTACAGGTAGCCGTACAGGTGATCCGTCTCGTGCTGGAGGCAGCGGGCGAAGTAGCCGGTGCCCCGCACCTTGACCGGGTTGCCCTTCTCGTCCTGCCCGGTGACCTCGGCGTAGTCGGGGCGGGCGAGCGGCGCGTACGCGGTCGGCACCGAGAGGCAGCCCTCGTTGCTGTCGTCCAGACGGCGCAGCTCGGCGGGCAGTTCGACCAGCACGGGGTTGCAGACGACCCCGACGTGCCGCTTGCCCTCGTCGTCCATGCAGTCGTACACGAAGACCTTCAGGTCCACGCCGATCTGGTTCGCGGCAAGGCCGACGCCCTCGGCGGTGCGCTGGCTGGCGAACATGTCCGCGACCAGCTGGTCCAGCTCCGCGCCGAACTCCGTGACGTCCTTGCACTCCTTGTGGAGCACGGGATTCCCGACGACCGTGATCGGCCGCGAGGTCCCGCGCTCGCGGTAGGCCGTCTCGCGCTCCTCGCAGTCCTCGGTGTCGATGACGAAGCCGTCGTCGTCCACGGGGAGCACGCCCGCGTGCTGCTGATCGGTGTCCTGCTGCGCCATGACGACGTACGCCTTCCTCAAACCTTGGGAAATTCTGCGAGTACAGCCTACGGGGAGCGACCGGGTGACTTCCCGGCGATCCCGCGGGACGGTCGCAGCCCGGCCGGCGTCCGCGGCCCTCGGACCGGCGCGCTCAGCAGACCTCTTCCAGGTCCCGCCAGTCCCGGGAGTCGGGGCTGTCGGCCACCCAGCCGTCCAGCAGACCGCGCACCAGCGAGGCCGGCGCCGCGAGACCGCACTCCCGCTCGGGCACCCACAGCTGCCCGTCGGTGCGGTGACCGAGCGGCCCCGGGTGGCCCGGTTCGCTGTGGTCGTGCGGGTCCAGGTGCTCGCCGTCACCCTCGTCGGACGGCATCCGCGACTCGGAGCACATCCGGCACAGCAGCCGTACGGAGGACGACCAGTCCTCGGCGGCGAAGCCCGCGTCCGCCGCGAGCTGCTCCAGCGCGTCACGGTCGTCCTCGGTGGCGGCCTCCAGGAGGACCACCCAGGTGGGGACGGGCGAGGGCGCCCACAGCTCGATCTCGTCGAAGACCGGATAGGCGTGTCCGGCGGCCGTGGTCCGCTCCCCGTGGGGAACCCCGTCGTGCAGCACGACCTCGCCCCAGCGCCGTCCGGAGGACGGCAGCGGAATGGACAGCACCTCCACGCGGGCGGGGTCGAGCCGCCGCCCCCACACCACCTCGGCCTCCCCCTCGGGGGACAGTCGTACGGCAGCGCTGCCGAGGTCCATGCCCACCGGCTCCCCGGAGACCGCGGCGCCGCCCGGCACCCGCAGCCCGTACGCCTGCCAGGCGCGCCGGGCCAGCGGCCAGTCCTGAAGCGCGGTGGCCGCGATGCCCACGTTCCACCAGTCGGGCGCCCCGGTCTCCCGGTCGAGCAGCGCGACGGCCCGCAGGCCCGCCGCCCGTGCCTGTTCCCAGTCGTGCCGGAACTTGTGCAGCAGAGCCAGGTTGAACCAGGACTCGGAGAGCCACGGCTCCAGGTCCGCGGCGCGTGTCAGCAGCGCGCCCGCGTCCTCGTACCGGCCGTCGCCGATCAGCGTGAACGCACGGTCGGTGGCCTGCCGCCATGAGGCGGAGGGCCGGTGCCGTCCCTTGCCGAAGATCCTCACGATTCCCGCCTGCCAGTTCCTCGCGTTTCCCGCCTGCTGGTCCTTCGAAGAGTCCCTTGAAGACAGTGCAGCCCCGGGCTGGCCCGTGCCCCCGAACACCCTCTTCCTCGCATCCAACCACGTACCGTCGGACAGGCGCTCATTACCCATGGGTTACCCCGCCCGGGGCGAGGTCAGACCGGCCGTCGGTGCCCGGTCGCCGATCCGGTCCGAGGCTCTCACCCGTCGGCCCCGTTCTGCGACAGCACCCTGGCCAGCGACTCCACCACTTCCGGCTGGTAGTCGTGGGCCGTGGCCAGCCGGAGTCTCTCCAGCGCGGCCAGCGGCCCTCCGGGTCCTGCTTCCCTGGCCATCTCCTCGTATGCGTTCACGGTCCGGACGATCCGCGCGGACATCGGCTGCTCCCGGTACGGGTCGGCCTGCCGCTCCACGACCACGGCGACCTCGGCGTCCACTCCGGTCTGGCGGACGACGGCCCCGCCCAGCAGCGCGATGCGCCGCTGCTCGTCCGCGGACAGCGCTGCGGTGGCCCCGGCGGGAACGGGGTCGACGAGGCTGAGCTGGCCGATGTCGTGCATGAGTGCCGCGTACTCCAGCACCACGAGATCGGGCGCGGTGAGGCCCAGCTCCCGGCCGACGGCCCGGCTGAGGGCCGCCACCCGGCGTGCGTGCCCCACGGGCGTGTACCCGGCGATCTCGGTCGCCCGTGCCAGGGAGGCGATGGTCTGCCGGTAGGTGACCCGCACGGCCGCGTACCGGCGGAAGGAGAGCTGGGTGAGCAGCAGGGGGAGCGAGAAGACGGGCAGGGCCCACAGTCCGACCACGGCGACCGCCAGCGACATCACGGCCCCGGTCGCGCAGACCGCCGACCCGATGCCGAGCGTGGCCCGCAGTTCGTCCCGCAGCAGCGGCCCGAACGGCCACCGGGCGCGCGAGTGCGCCATCGCCGCCGTGAGGACGGCGTCGCACAGCGCGGTGAGCACCAGCAGGGCGACCAGGAGCACCGCGTACGCCGGACCGCCCCACTCCAGCAACCTGCCCTGGTTGTACAGGGGTTGGAAGCAGACGGCGGCGAAGGAGACGGTCAGCACCCGCCGGGTGAGGTGATCCGTGGTGGGCGCGTGGCCCCTGGCCACGTGCGGCACGCTGCCGAGCAGGGTGGCGGCCGACACCACGGCGACGACCTGGAGGGCACCGTGCTCGCTGGGCCGTCCCGCCTGCTCTCCGAGCAGGGCGTACGACAGGGCCGCGGCGGCACCGAGCGGCGCGGACTCGCGTTCCTCGGTGCCGCTCCAGCGGGTGAGTTCCCCGAGGGTCACGAGGAGGCCGAAGGCGAGAGCGGTGCCCCGGTCGTCGAGCCCGTTCCACAGCGTGGAGGCGAGGGCGGCGAGCCCGAGCAGGGCGGCACCCGTGCGGGCGACGGCGCTGAACGAGGCTGTGCCCGAACGGGTGAGGGCGGGCGCCGGGAGCGGCCGGGACAGGCTCACGGGCCTCTCCCGATCCCGATGTCCTCGGGGCCGCCCCGGACACCGTCCACCTGCGCCGCACCGTCCCCCGGCCCGGCGCCGGACGCCGCACCCGCGGAGGGTCGCCGGTTCACACCCGGGCCGCACTCCGGCCCACCGCCGGCACCGGGTGACTCCTCACTCACGGGCGGGCCGCCCCCTTCGGCATCACCCGCCCACGGACCGACCCGCCGGGCCCCGGCCGCACGCGAACCGTCCAGCGCGGTACCGGCCGCACGCGAACCGCCGGACCGGGGTTCGGTCGCGCCAGGGCCGCCGGCCTGCGGTTCGTCGGCATGCGAGCCACCCGACCGCCTGCCGTTCACCCGCGTGCCGTCCGCCCGGGACTCGGCCGTACGTGGGCCACCGGCCCGGGCGTCGGTCGCCCGAAGCCCATCCGGCGGCGTGCCGTTCACCGGCGGACCGTCCGCCCGGGACTCGGCCGTACGTGGGCCACCGGCCCGGGCGTCGGTCGCCCGAAGCCCATCCGGCCGCGTGCCGTTCACCGGCGGACCGTCCGCCCGAGGGCCGGCCGTACCCGAGTCACCCGCCCGGGGCTGGGCGACGCGCGCGCCACCGGCCGGGGATGCAGTGACACGCGGACCGTCCGACCGCGTCCCGTTCGCCCCCGGACCGTCCGACCGCGCCCTGTTCACCCCCGGACCGTCCGACCGGGTACCGGCCTCACGCGGACCGTCCGCCCGGCTGTCGCCCGTACGCGGGCCGTCCGTCCGGAGGTCGGTCGCGCGCGTGGCGGCGGGGCCTGCGTCGGGTGCGGGCGGGCCGGGCGGGCGGGAGCCGTTCGGGCAGGGGCCGCCGGGTGCGGGGACCTGGTGGACCCCTGCTTCCCGCGGGCCCGCCGGGGCGCCGGCCGGTGACGCGGTGTCCGCGGTGACCACGGGATGCCAGCCGTGCCGGGAGAGCGCCCGCACGAGCGCCCGCACCATCCCGGGGTCGAACTGCGCTCCCGCGCACCGCTCCAGTTCCTCCAGCGCGGCGGGCACCGGCCGGGCTCGCCGGTAGGAGCGGGTGGACGTCATGGCGTCGAAGGCGTCCGCGACGGCCACGACCCGCGCGAACTCGGGAATCTGCGCCCCGACCAGGCCGTACGGGTATCCGCTTCCGTCGAGCCGCTCGTGGTGGTGGAGGATCGCCGACCGGGCCTCCCCGAGGAACCCGATGCCCCGCACCATCTCGTGCCCGTACTCGGGATGCAGTTCGATCACCCGCCGCTCCTCGGGGGTGAGCGGGCCGTCCTTGCGCAACAGCCGCGTCGGGACGCCCAGTTTGCCGACGTCGTGGAGGATGCCGGCGAACCGGAGGACCTCGACGCGCCGGTCGTCCATGTCCAGTTCGCGCGCGATCATCATGGCCGCCTGGCCGACCCGTTCGCTGTGCCCGCGGGTGTAGCCGTCCTTGATGTCGACGGCCTGGACGAGCGCGCGGATGGTGGCCTGATGGGCGGCCCGCTCCCGGTGGTACTGGGCGAACACCCAGCAGGACACGTACATCGGCAGCAGCACGAGCAGCGCGGCGACGGGCCCGTACGGGCTGCGCCACAGGACCGCCATCATCAGCCCGGCGAGCCCGTGCACGCCGACCGGTGCGAGGGAGCGTGCGAACAGCCCGCGCCAGGCGGTGCGCGCCGGCACCCGTTCGGCGAGTGCCAGGATGCCGCCGTCGAGGACGGTCAGGACGAGGCAGAAGGTGAGCACCGCCGCCCCGGCGGGGAGCAGGGCGTACGGGAAGTCGGGCGCGAGGACCGCGTCCCGGCCGCCCAGCACCCCGTGCACACGGGAGGCCGCCCAGACCGCGACGGCGAGTTGAGAGGCGCGCCAGACGCGGCGCAGCCACCGAGGGCGTTGTTCGACCCGGGTGAGCAGGGCGCCGGGCACGGCGACCAGCGCGGCGGCGGGCGGCGGCAGCAGAAAGGCCCCGGCCAGCAGCACGGGGAGAAACGTGCCCATTCCCGGCGGGGCATCGCGGCCATGGGCGGATCCGGAGGCGCGCCGGAGCGGGATCCGCTCGCACCCGGCGTAGAGCAGGGCCATCAGCGCGACGATCCACCACGGGGCGCGCAGGTCGGGCAGCGGAGCCAGACAGGCAAGGGCCGCGAGGGCGACACACGCCACGTAGACGCGGGCCCACGCCTGGACCGACCCCATCTCCTCGCCCCCTCCCCGGCTTCCGGCACCGGAGCCTAGGGCGGTGGGGACTGCACGGGGACGCGTATGAACGAATCCGCGGGCTCGGAGCCCGCGGATTAGCACGTTCGGGTGATTGGTGGACGATCTCCGTGAGGAGGCGACGCCGCGCCGGGAGTCAGGACTCCTGCGGCGTCGCGGTCACGTCGTGCTCGGGCACGGCCTGCCCGGAGCGGATCAGGTCGATGCGGCCCATGACCTTGGCGCGCAGGTCCGTCGGCACGTCGTCATGGCCGCAGCACCGCTTGACCAGCTTCTTCACGGCCTGCTCGAGGCCGTACTTCTCCAGGCACGGGGAGCACTCCTCGAAGTGCACCTCGAACTTGGTGCAGTCCGCGTCCGGCATCTCATGGTCGAGGAACTCGTACAGATGGTCGAGTACCTCACTGCAATCCGTCTCGTGCGGCTCTCCGCAGCTCATGAGCCCGAGCCTTTCGCTTCGTTCGACTCTCCGGCGCCGGCCGGAACCAGCCCGCGGTCACGCGCGTAGTCCTCAAGCATGCCGCGCAATTGGCGACGGCCCCGGTGGAGCCGGGACATCACCGTACCGATGGGTGTCCCCATGATGTCCGCGATCTCCTTGTACGCAAAGCCCTCTACGTCAGCGAGATAGACGGCGATGCGGAATTCCTCGGGGATCGCCTGCAGCGCCTCCTTGACGTCCGAGTCGGGCAGGTGGTCCAGCGCCTGCGACTCGGCGGAGCGCAGTCCCGTCGACATGTGCGACTCGGCACGTGCGAGCTGCCAGTCCTCGATCTCCTCGGCCGCGCTGCGCTGAGGTTCGCGCTGCTTCTTGCGGTACGAGTTGATGAAGGTGTTGGTGAGAATGCGGTAGAGCCACGCCTTGAGGTTGGTCCCCTCGCGGAACTGGTGGAAGGACGCGTACGCCTTCGCGTACGTCTCCTGCACCAGGTCCTCGGCGTCGGCCGGATTGCGCGTCATACGCAGGGCGGCCGAGTACATCTGGTCGAGGAATTCGAGCGCGTCCCGCTCGAAGCGCGCGGCGCGCTCGGCGGACGACTCCGTGCTCGTGCCCTGGCCCTCGGGCTGCTCCGCCTGGCCGTGTTCGGTCCCTGCGTCGGTCCCAGTGACCGGACCCACCTCCTCAAGCGATGTCGTGAGACCGAGACCGGTCCCACTGGAATCGGAGGATAGACGAACATCAGGCCCACCCGCCGCCCGAATAGGGGCGTTCTTACCCGCGTGCAGCACCGTCCAGTCCAGGTCAGCGCTGCTGCGACGGCTCGGGCAGATGGTCGAACCCATGCGGCGGACTTCCTCTCCTCGGAACGGTCAGCACGGTTCGTGCTGTCTGCTCCACACAACAGTTGTCCGCCGCCCGGCATTCCCGTGCGTCACCCGAGTGACGCGGTCCACTTCGCGACACCGTCGGTGATGACCTTCAGCGCCTCGTCCTGGCCGAGCGGGGCCCGTTTCGGCACCGCGAAGCCGTGATCGCCGTACGGCACCTCGATCAGCTCGTACGGGCCCTCGGGGAACTCCTCCGGCTTCCCGAACGGATCGTTGCCGCCCTGGACGACGAGCGTGGGCACCCCGGCGCCGAGCAGTTCGTCGGCGCGGGACTTCTCCGGCTTGCCCGGCGGATGCAGCGGGAAGCTGAGGGCCAGCACGGCGGCGGCGCCCAGTTCCGTCGCGGTCCGGCAGGCGACGCGGGCGCCGGCGCTGCGTCCCCCGGCGATCACCGGCAGGCCCGGCCGCACCAGTGCCGGCCACAGTCCGCGCCACCCCACGTCCAGCGTCTTCGGCGCGGGCGCGAGCTTCTTGCCCGCCACCCGCCAGGGCTGCTCGACGAGCGCGACGCTCACGCCGTGCGCGGGCAGCGCCGCGGCCAGCGCACGGAGGTCGCGCGCCTCGATGCCGCCGCCCGCGCCGTGACTCGCGGCGAGGACGATCCGCGGCTTCGCGGCCCGGTGCCAGGTGATCCGGGCCGTACCGGCGTCGGTGTCGATCGTCTCGGTGGTCACGGTGGTCTCGTTCGCCCCGGTCGTCTCGGTCGTCTCGGTCGTCTCAGTCGTCCCGGTGGTCTCAGTGGTCCCAGTGGTCTCGGTCACGTCAGAAGAGTGTGCCCTCTTCGGGGCCCTCCAGCTCCTTCAGCAGCTCCGGGCCGTTGTTGCGGACGTTGCTGACGGCCGTGGAGACGGGGTAGGCGCGCATCAGTCCGGCGGGCGGCGGCGCGAGCAGTCCACGGAGATCCTCGGCGTCCGTGCGGGCGGGGTCGAGCCAGGAGTCCCAGCGGTCCGGGGTCAGCATCAGGGGCATCCGGGGGTGGATGTCCGCCAGCGCGTACGGCCCGTCGGCGGGCGCGACCGCCAGGGGTGTGGTCTCCGCCTCCGTCGTGATCACGGAGCACGTCACCCACCAGGCCTGCGGGTGGTCGTCGGGGAGCGTCCTGTCGCGCCAGAACTCGTACAGCCCGGCCATCGCGAAGACCGAACCGTCCGCCGGCGTGACGAAGTACGGCTGCTTGCGCGGACGCTTCTTCTTGCCCTCGACCTCCAGCTCGCGCTCGGCCGCCGCGGTGACCCACTCGTAGTAGCCGTCGGCGGGGATGATGCAGCGCCGGGCCGCGAAGGCACGGCGGTACGAGGGCTTCTCGTGCACCGTCTCCGCGCGTGCGTTGATCATGCGGGCGCCGCCCTCGGGCGTCTTGGCCCAGGACGGTACGAGTCCCCACTTGAGCCGGCGCAGCTGGCGAACCGGCTTCGGGCTGTCCGCGTCCTTGAGAGGACGGTCGAGAACCGCGTACACCTCCTTCGTCGGGGCGACGTTGTAGTCGGGAGCCAGGGTCTCCTCGGGCTCCCACTTCTCGACCTCAAAGATTCCTGCGAGATCCTCGGGCCTGCGACTCGCTGCATACCGTCCGCACATACGTGCCACACTGCCAGATTCCGCGACACCACAGGGAGCCACCGCAGACAATGGACAGCACCGCATCCACCTCGCTGGCGAGCCTCTGGGACCAGGTCTTCGGCAGTCAGCCGGACCCCGACCTGTGGGTGGTGATCGCCACTCTGGTCGCCGCCCTCGCGGTGATCGTCCCGCACGGCGTCTGGCGGGTGTCCCGGAACGCCATCACCATCGCCCACGAGGGCGGCCACGGTCTGGTGGCCCTGCTCACGGGGCGCAGCCTCAGCGGTATCCGGCTGCACTCCGACACCAGCGGCCTGACGGTGAGCCGGGGCAAGCCCACCGGGCTCGGCATGATCCTCACCGCCGCCGCGGGCTACACCGCTCCCCCGCTGCTCGGCCTGGGCGGCGCCGCGCTGCTCGCCGCGGGTCACATCACCGCGCTGCTGTGGCTGGCCACGGCCCTGCTCGTGGCCATGCTGGTGATGATCCGGAACGCGTACGGGGCGCTCACCGTGATCGCCACCGGCGGCACCTTCCTGCTGGTGTCCTGGCTGGCGGGACCACAGGTGCAGGCGGCGTTCGCGTACGCGGTGGTGTGGTTCCTGCTGCTCGGCGGTGTCCGGCCCGCCTTCGAGCTCCAGGCCAAGCGGCGCCGGGGCGGGGCGGGCGACTCCGACGCGGACCAGCTGTCGCGGCTCACGCACGTGCCGGCCGGGATGTGGCTGTTCCTCTTCCACGCGGTGTCGCTGTGCTCGCTGATAGGCGGCGGGCGGTGGCTGCTGGAGGTGTGACGGCCGGGCCACCGTCCGGGCGTGCGGGCGTGGACGTGCGCGTGGGGTCGTGAGCGTGCGCGCGGGCGTGGCGCCGCGTGAGAGCGCGGGACGTCGTGCGGACCGGGAAGTGCGCCACTTTCGCGCCGGAGTGAGCAAGAGGCGGCGCCGCACTTGACACAGCACGCGCCCGGGCACGCATCCGAGGGCTGTTTCGCTCATGTTTCGCCGCTTTTGATCAAGATTTCCATCCATCGCCAGCCACTAAAGTGGGGCGCATGACCGTGAACCCCGCCCACACCGCCCTCTGGCCCGCCCCGCACGCGAGCGGAGCCGTCGATGCGACGGTCCACGTGCCGGGGTCCAAGTCGGTCACCAACCGCGCTCTCGTGCTGGCCGCGCTGGCCTCCGAGCCGGGCTGGCTGCGCCGCCCGCTGCGCTCCCGCGACACCCTGCTGATGGCGGGCGCCCTGCGCGCGATGGGCGTGGGCATCGAGGAGACGGTGGCCTCCAGCTCCACGGTCGCCGCGGGCCCGGACTCCTCCGGCGAGGCCTGGCGGGTCATCCCCTCGGGCCTGCGCGGCCCGGCCACGGTCGACGTCGGCAACGCGGGCACCGTGATGCGGTTCCTCCCGCCGGTCGCCGCGCTCGCCGACGGCCCCATCCGTTTCGACGGCGACCCGCGTTCGTACGAGCGCCCGTTGAACGGCGTGATCGACGCCCTGCGCCTGCTCGGCGCCCGCATCGACGACGACGCGCGCGGCGCGCTGCCGCTGACCGTGTACGGCGGCGGCGCCCTGGACGGCGGCCCGGTGGAGATCGACGCGTCCTCCTCGTCGCAGTTCGTCTCCGCCCTGCTGCTCTCCGGCCCGCGCTTCAACCAGGGGGTGGAGGTGCGGCACGTCGGCTCCACCCTGCCCTCCATGCCGCACATCCGGATGACCGTGGACATGCTGCGCGCGGTCGGCGCCCAGGTGGACACCCCGGAGTCGGGCGGCGAGCCGAACGTCTGGCGGGTCACGCCGGGCGCACTGCTCGGCCGCGACCTGATCATCGAGCCGGACCTGTCGAACGCTCAGCCGTTCCTGGCCGCCGCCCTGGTGACCGGCGGCAAGGTCGTCATCCCCGACTGGCCCGTGCGCACCACCCAGCCGGGCGACCGGCTGCGGGAGATCTTCACCGAGATGGGCGGCTCCTGCGAACTGACCCACATCGGACTCGAGTTCACCGGTTCGGGTGCGATCCACGGCATCGATGTGGACCTGGGCGAGGTCGGCGAGCTGACCCCCGGCATCGCGGCGGTCGCGGCGCTCGCCGACTCGCCCTCCACGCTGCGCGGCGTCGCCCACCTGCGTCTGCACGAGACGGACCGGCTGGCCGCGCTCACCAAGGAGATCAACGAACTCGGGGGCGACGTCACCGAGACCGCCGACGGCCTCCACATCCGCCCGCGCCCCCTGCACGGCGGCGTCTTCCACACCTACGACGACCACCGCATGGCCACCGCGGGCGCGATCATCGGTCTGGCGGTGGAAGGCGTGCGGATCGAGAACGTGGCGACGACGGCGAAGACCCTGCCGGACTTCCCCGAGCTGTGGACCGGGATGCTCGGGAACTGACGGGCGGACCGGGATCATGCGCCGTTACGGCAAGCACACCGACGAGGACGACATCCGCGCGCGCCCCAACCGCAAGGGCAACCGTCCGCGTACGAACATCCGCCCCAAGCACGAGGACGCGGCCGAGGGCATGGTCCTCACCGTCGACCGGGGGCGTCTCACCTGCCTCGTCGAGGACCGCGTGGTGCTGGCGATGAAGGCCCGCGAGCTGGGCCGCAAGGCCGCCGTCGTCGGTGACCGGGTCGCCCTGGTCGGCGACCTGTCCGGCAAGAAGGACACGCTCGCCCGCATCGTCCGCATCGAGCCGCGCGACTCGGTCCTGCGCCGCACGGCCGACGACGACGATCCGTACGAGCGGGTGGTCGTGGCCAACGCCGACCAGCTCGCCATCGTGACCGCGCTCGCCGACCCGGAACCGCGCCCCCGGCTGATCGACCGCTGTCTCGTCGCGGCGTTCGACGGTGGTCTGGAACCGCTGCTGGTGATGACCAAGTCGGACCTCGCCCCGCCGGACGAACTCCTGGAGCTGTACGGCGCGTTGGACATCCCGTACGTCGTCACCAGCCGTGAGGAGCTGGAGAACGGCGACGCGGCGGACCGGGTCCGCGAACAGCTGGACGGCAGGATCACCGCCTTCGTGGGGCACTCCGGCGTCGGCAAGACGACCCTGGTGAACGCCCTCGTCCCGGCCGACCGGCGGCGTACGACAGGACACGTGAACGCGGTGACCGGCCGCGGCCGGCACACCACCACCTCCGCGCTGGCGCTGCCGCTCTCGGACGACGAGGGCTGGGTCATCGACACCCCGGGCGTCCGTTCCTTCGGTCTGCACCACGTCGACCCGTCCCGGGTCATCCACGCCTTCCCCGATCTCGAACCGGGCACCGAGGGCTGTCCGCGCGCGTGCAGCCACGACGAGCCGGACTGCGCGCTGGACCAGTGGGTGGCGGACGGCCACGCGGACCCGCAGCGGCTGTACTCCCTGCGCCGTCTGCTGGCGACGCGGGAGCGCCGCGAGGGAGACTGACCAGGAGGGCCGCGGCGGCCGTGGCCAGGTGTCCCGAGGGGCGATCTGACCTCGGCGGTGTTTGCGTCCGCGGCCCGTCGGTAAGGGTTTGGCCGGTCGGCAAATGCATAATCGCACCGAGCGACCCGGAGAGGTTCAGGCAAACCCCACGCCGCCCGGCACGCACCGCGTCCGGGGCCGCCGGCCGGGTCCGACCCAGACGAAGCAGTCGACGTGCGGACGCGGGAGGAAAAGAAATGGCGTGGCTGCTGGTCGTTGTGGCGGGACTGCTCGAAACCGGCTTCGCCGTCTGTCTGAAGCTCTCGCACGGCTTCACCAGACTCTGGCCGACGGTCGCCTTCTGCGTCTTCGCGCTCGGCAGCTTCGGCCTGCTGACCCTCTCCCTGAAGAAGCTGGACGTCGGTCCCGCGTACGCGGTGTGGACCGGCATCGGCGCGGCGGGCACCGCGATCTACGGCATGATCTTCCTCGGCGACCTGGTGTCGACCCTCAAGATCGTCTCGATCAGCCTCGTCATCATCGGGGTCATCGGGCTGCAACTGTCCGGATCGGCCCACTAAGGGCTGTCCCGCGGTGCCGCCGGGCACCGCGACACGGGCCGCGGCCCGCAGGCTCCGCCGACCCCGCCGTCCCGCGGACGCGTCCCTCCCGTGCGGACCGCTCAGATGCCCAGCCGGTGGGACGGGGCCAGCGCGGTCTTCACCAGGTCGGTGACCCCGCCGTCGCCGGGCGGTGCCGCCACGCAGGACAGGGCCAGACGGACGACGAGTTCACAGGAGCGGGCCACCTCCGCCGTGTCCGCCGGAGAGGCGGCGAGCGCCGCCACGGCACGGTCGCGCACCAGCGCCACGAAGTCCACGGGCGAGGGCAGCGGCCCGTCGGCCCGTCGCTGCGCGGGCACCGCGGACGACGAGGGCACCGCCGACAGCGTCGGCGCGGGCAGCCGCTCGCTCCAGCACCCCGTGAGCATCGCCCGCACGAGCGCGTTGCTCCGCGCGGCCGAAGCGGTCCACTCGGCGGTCGCGACGAGCCGGTCCCGCGCGTCGGTGTGCCCCGCCAGCGCCCGCTCGACGCCGGCGAGATAGGCGTCCGCCTCCCGCCGTACGAGGGCCCGCGCGAGCCCCTCCTTGCTCCCGAACTCGTTGTACAGCGTCTGGCGCGACACCCCGGCCACGGCGGCCACATCGACCATCCGCACCGCGGACCATGCGCGACGCGCCAACGCCGTGTACGCGGCGTCCAAGAGGGAATCCCGCGCTGCAGGCATCATCGCCTCCCTGGGGCGAGCGGGTCTGCAGCTCAGATTTGACGCGCACAAAGGCACTGTCAAGGGTTCGCGGCGGCCCCGAGGGGCGCGCATCGTCCGGCACGCGCACCGGCCGGGGCGCGCGAGCCGCACGGGTGCCGCGGCGCCGGAGGCCACCGGCCGGTCGAGGTCGGCCCGCGCCGGGTGCCCGCCCGCCGGCCGGTGCCGCAATGATCCTCGGCCCGTGTAGCCCCGGCCTGACGCGGGCAGATACGGTTCGGTCATGCCCGACTATCTCGATGACCTGCGTCTCGCCCATGTCCTCGCGGACGCCGCCGACGCCGCGACGATGGACCGGTTCAAAGCCCTCGACCTCAAGGTCGAGACCAAGCCGGACATGACGCCGGTGAGCGAGGCGGACAAGGCCGCCGAGGAGCTCATCCGTGGTCAGCTCCAGCGGGCGAGGCCACGCGACGCGGTCCTCGGCGAGGAGTACGGCATCGAGGGCACGGGCCCGCGCCGCTGGGTCGTCGACCCGATCGACGGCACCAAGAACTACGTGCGCGGCGTGCCCGTCTGGGCGACGCTGATCTCTCTGATGGAGGCGGGCGAGGGCGGCTTCCAGCCCGTCGTCGGCCTGGTCTCCGCGCCCGCGCTGGGCCGCCGCTGGTGGGCGGCGAAGGGGCACGGCGCGTTCACCGGCCGCAGTCTGTCCTCCGCGTCCCGGCTCCAGGTCTCCCGCGTCTCGCGCATGGCCGACGCCTCGTTCGCGTACTCGTCACTGAGCGGCTGGGAGGAGCAGGGCCGCCTCGACGGCTTCCTCGACCTCACCCGGGCGGTCTGGCGCACCCGCGGATACGGCGACTTCTGGCCGTACATGATGGTCGCCGAGGGTTCGGTGGACATCTGCGCCGAACCGGAGCTGTCGCTCTGGGACATGGCGGCGAACGCGATCGTCGTGACCGAGGCGGGCGGCTCGTTCACCGGCCTCGACGGCCGTCCGGGCCCGCACAGCGGCAACGCGGCCGCGTCGAACGGCGTCCTGCACGACGAACTGCTGGGGTACTTGAACCAGCGGTACTGAACCGGGACTCCTGCGCACACTCCCCGGGCGCCCCGAACTCGCCGCACGCGCCCTCTTGTTGACCCTCTCTTTAACTGCCACCCTGAGAATCCCCCCACTTGTGAATTTGTGAATCCGCTCGCAAGCGCGAGGGATTCGTAGGAGGTGGCTCCGTCCATGCTCGTCCGCGACGCCATGAGCACGGTGGTCCTCACCATCGGCCCGGCACACACCCTCCGCCAGGCGGCCCGTCTGATGTCCGCACGCCGCGTCGGCGCGGCCGTGGTCCTCGACGAGGACTCCTCCGGCCTCGGGATCCTCACCGAGCGCGACATCCTCAACTCCCTCGCCCACGACCAGAATCCGGACGCCGAGACCGCGGGCACCCACACCACCACCGACGTCGTCTTCGCCGCACCCGCCTGGACGCTGGAGGAAGCCGCGTCGGCGATGGCCCACGGCGGCTTCCGCCATCTGATCGTGCTGGACGACAGCGGCCCGGTCGGCATCGTCTCGGTCCGCGACATCATCCGCTGCTGGGCCCCGGCGCGACAGCAGGTGCCCGCCTGACCCGCACTCCCCCGTCCCCGCTCATGCCGGCGGGCCGGCCCCCTCGGGTCACCGAGGAGATCCGGCCCGCCGCCTACGACAAGCGTTCCCTTGCTGGTGGTCAGCCGCGCAGGGCCTGGACCGCGGCCTCCAGCCGCTTGCCGAAGTCGCCGTCCGCCCGACGGAAGTTGTCGATCGCGCGCTCGGCGATGTCGTCGCGCGAGACCTTGGCGATGAAGCCGGCCAGGTTCTCGACGAGCCGGCCCTTCTCGTCCTCGGACATCAGACGGTAGAGGTTGCCCGCCTGCACGAAGTCGTCGTCCTCGGCGTGCACGGGGGCGGCATGGTTGCCGGTTCCGCCGGTCACCGGGGTGGACTGCCACAGCGGCCGGTCCGTCTGGAACGGTCCGCCGAAGCTGTTGGGCTCGTAGTTCTTCCCGCCGCCGTGGCGGCCGTCGTACAGGAAGCCGTCACGGGAGTTGGTCCGCGCCTCGGTGGCGTGCGGGCGGTTCACCGGCAGGTGGTCGGCGTTGATGCCGACGCGGTAGCGGTGGGCGTCGCCGTACGCGAACAGACGGCCCTGGAGCATCTTGTCGGGCGAGGGGCCGATGCCCGGCACGAAGTGCGCGGGGCTGAAGATCGACTGCTCGACCTCGGCGAAGACGTTCTGCGGGTTGCGGTTGAGCTCCAGCCTGCCGATCTCGATCGGCGGGTAGTCCTCGTGCGGCCACACCTTGGTGAGGTCGAACGGATTGAAGCGGTACGTCGCCGCGTCCGCCGCCGGCATGATCTGCACCTGCACGGTCCAGGTCGGGAAGTCGCCGCGCTCGATGGACTCGCGCAGGTCGCGCTGGTGGGAGTCGGGGTCCTCACCGGCGAGCCGGTTGGCCTCGGCCTGGGTGAGGTTCTTGATGCCCTGGTCGGTCTTGAAGTGGTACTTGACCCAGAAGACCTCGCCGGCCTCGTTGTTCCACTGGTACGTGTGCGAGCCGTAGCCGTTCATGTGACGGTACGAGGCCGGGATGCCGCGGTCGCCGAACAGCCAGGTCACCTGGTGCGTGGACTCGGGGGACAGCCCCCAGAAGTCCCACACGTTGTCCGCCTCCTGCGAGCCGGTGTACGGGTCGCGCTTCTGCGTATGGATGAAGTCGGGGAACTTGATGGCGTCCTTGATGAAGAACACCGGGGTGTTGTTGCCGACGAGGTCGTAGTTGCCCTCTTCGGTGTAGAACTTCAGCGCCCAGCCGCGCGGGTCGCGGACCGCGTCCGCCGCGCCCAGGTTGCCGGCCACGGTCGAGAAGCGCAGGAAGGTCTCCGTCTGCTTGCCGACCTCGGAGAGGAACGCGGCACGCGTGTACCGGGTGACGTCGGCGGTGACCGTGAAGGTGCCGTAGGCGCCCGCGCCCCGGGCGTGCACGACGCGCTCCGGGATGCGCTCACGGTTGAAGTGCGCGAGCTTCTCCAGCAGGAGCTGGTCCTGGACGAGGACGGGGCCGCCGACGCCCGCGGTCTCGCTGTTCTGGTTGTCGGCCACCGGCGCGCCGGCCTCCGTCGTAAGCGGTCCCTGCGTCACGTGCGCCTCCTGCGTCGTTCCAGGCCAATCCTGTCCATTGGCCGACTTCGATCTCGACCCTACAATAGACATTGTCTAAGTCAAGTCAGCATCCAAAGTCACACCTATTCGTGAACTGGTCTCCTTGCTGATACGCTGACTCTCATGAGTGACCTGCTGGAACGGCTGCGCGGACGCGGATGGCGGATGACCGCGCAGCGACGTGTCGTGGCCGAGGTCCTCGACGGCGATCACGTCCATCTGACGGCCGACGAGGTGCATGCGCGGGCCGTTGCCAAGCTGCCCGAGATCTCCCGGGCGACCGTCTACAACACGCTGGGTGAGCTGGTCTCGCTCGGCGAGGTGCTGGAAGTCGCCACGGACAAGCGCGCCAAGCGGTACGACCCGAACGCGCACCGCCCGCACCACCACCTGGTCTGCGCCCGCTGCGGCGCGATCCGCGACGTGCATCCGGGCGGCAATCCGCTCGCCGACCTTCCGGACTCGGAGCGCTTCGGCTTCACCGTCTCGGACGTCGAGGTGACGTACCGCGGCGTCTGCCCGAACTGCGCGGCGGCCTAGAACGCATCCGAAGGCCCCGGCACCTGTGACAGGTGCCGGGGCCTTCGGCTTGCCTCCGGACCGCTCCCCCCGCCCTGCGCCGCTCCCGCGCCCCTGCGCCGCCCCGGTCGGCGCCTGCGCCGTTCCTGTCGACCCGGCCCGGAACGCACCGAAGGCCCGGAACCAATGGTTCCGGGCCTTCGACCTTCAGTAGCGGGGACAGGATTTGAACCTGCGACCTCTGGGTTATGAGCCCAGCGAGCTACCGAGCTGCTCCACCCCGCGTCGGTGAACTGAACATTACGTCAACCATGTGGACCAGCGCAAATCGCTTTGAACGCGCGCCACGAAGCCCCTCGCGCCGAGCGCCCCCCGGTCCGTCCTGCGCGGGTACGGGGGGGGCGGCGCAGCACCGTGACACCCAGCCCGTCCGGCGCTCGAGGACGAGGCCGTCCACGCCGAAGCGGGGGTCCCGGGGGCGGCAGCCCCCGATACGGGACGGGCAGGGTCGGCGAGGGCGAGACCCGGCCGCCCCCGACCGCCCAGTGCCGACAAGGGCGGCGGAGCGAGAAACGGCCCTCAGCTCTTCGGCACCGACCCCACCCACGACTCGCGCAGCGTCAGGCGGACAGCTCCTGCCGCAGGGCGTCCCGCAACCGGGCCGCCCGCTCGGCCACCTCCGCCGGCCCCAGCGAGACCGCCCGGTCGGCCCACCGCTGCCCCTCGGCCAGCTCGCCGCGCCGCGCGTACACGAGGGCGAGCCGGAGCGCCGCCCGCCCGTGCCCCGCGTCGGCCGCCCGGGTCCACCACAGCGCGGCCTCCGGCTCGCTCCCCTCACGGGCGAGCAGCAGCCCGAGGTTGAACGCGCCGTTCCGCGACCCGGCCTCCGCCGCGGACCGGTACCACCGGGCCGCCTCCACCACGTCCCCGCGCGCGGCGGCCAGCATGCCCACCCGCACCTGCGCCCGGCGATGCCCCTGGGACGCCGCCCGCTCGTACCACTCCTCGCACTCGCTCTTCTCCTGCGTGGGCTCGCCCAGCTCATGGGCGGGCGCCGGCGGCCGGCGCGCGTCGAGCACGGCGGCGAGCCGGTACGCGGCCTCCGCGCTGCCACCGCCCGCCGCGCACCGCAGGTGCCGTTCGGCGTCCCGCTCGTCGCCCTCCCGCAGCCGCGCGATGGCGACCTGGAGCGCGGCCTCGGTGTGGCCCGCGGCGGCGGCGCGCTCGTACCAGCGCAGCGCGGCGGTGTCGTCGTCCTCCGTGCTCCGCCCGGCGTGCAGGATCCCGAGGTTGAACGCGGCGTCGACGCTGCCGGCCTCCGCGGCCTTGGAGAACCACGGCTCGGCCCCCGCGGCGTCGCCGACCTGGAGCAACAGGATCGCCAGCGCGTTCGCCGCCTCGCGGTGCCCCGCGTACGCGGCGCGCCGGTACCACTGCTCGGCCTGTCCGGTCCGGCCCTGCTCGGCGCAGAGCAGCCCCAGGTTGTACGCCCCGTTCACGTCGCCCGCGTCCATGGCGGCGCGGTACCACCGCTCGGCGGTCTGCGTCTCGCCGCGCTCGGCGTGCAGCGCGCCGAGAGCGTTCGCGGCGTTGCCGTCGCCGTCCTGCGCGGCGCGCAGCCACCACACGGCGGCGCTCTCCGTGTCACCGGCGTCACGGAGCAGGAAGCCGAGCGCGCAGGCGGCCCGCGCCTCGCCGTCCTTCGCGGACGTCAGGTACCAGCGCCCGGCCTCCTTGAGGTCGCCGCGCTTCTCCAGGATCGCTCCGAGGTGCAGCGCGGCCCGTCGGTGGCCGCGCGCGGCGGCCTGCCGGTACCACTGCTCGGCCTCCTCGCCGGCCGCGCCGATGACACCGATGACACCGTTGTCGGCGCCGTTCTCGCCCGCGTCGGCGGCCTTCCGGTCAAGCGTTCGGGCCAGTCGGTAGGCGGCCTCGCGGTGTCCTCGCTCGGCGGCGGCGCGCATCCACTGCTCGGCGCCGACGTCGCTGCGGTGCTCCAGCAGATCGGCGAGCGCGTACGCGCCGAGGGCGTGCCCCTGCTCGGCGGACTGACGCAGCCAGTACTCGGCCGCGGGCTCGTCGCCACGCTCGCGGTGGTGCCGGCCGAGCGCGTGCGCGGCGGCGGCGGACCCGGCGACGGCGGCGATCCGCCACCATCCGGCGGCCTCTTCGGGATATCCGCGCTGGTGCAGGAGGACGCCGAGGTTGTTGGCGGCGGCACGGTCACCGGCCGCGGTGGCGGCGCGCAGCTGGGGTTCGGCTCCGTCGAGATCGCCGCGGCGCAGCAGCATCGCGCCGAGGACGCTCATCGCCTCGACGTCGCCGCTCTCGGCGGCGAGCCGTCGGCGTGCCTCCTCGGCGGCCTCGCCGGCCTCGTCCCGGTCGGAAGGCTGCGTGAGATCCGCAGGCTGCTCAAAGTCGGCAGGCTGCGCAAATCGCCCCGTATCCAACAGAGTTGCCTTGTCCCCCATAACGTCCATCGTCGCACCACCTGCAACCTGGGTACACCTGGTATACCGCAGCCAGTGAGGTCACTTCAGCGTTTTGTCGACATGCCCACAGAGAGACAAGTCAAACACAGTTTTCCCAACTCCCCACGCAAGAAGCAGCACTTCGCACGAGACACCAGGTCACCGCGGGTGGCTCGGCGTGGCGTGACACACGTCGAGGGCCCGGATCCTGATCAGGATCCGGGCCCTCGACTTCAGTAGCGGGGACAGGATTTGAACCTGCGACCTCTGGGTTATGAGCCCAGCGAGCTACCGAGCTGCTCCACCCCGCGCCGTTGTGGAACAACCGTATCACGGCGCGGGGTGGGCCTTCGGTCAGCCGCCGCCCGAGCTCTTGTCGCTGCTCTTGTCGGCGTTGTCGCTGCTCTTGTCCGCGTTGTTGCCGCTGCCGCCCGTGGTCTTGTCGACCTTCGACTGGGCGTCCTCGGCCCGCTTCAACGCGTCCTCAAGATCCTTCTGCGCCTCGCCGTACGACTGCCAGTCGCCCTTCTTCAGGGCTTCCTGGCCCTTGTCGAAGGCCTTCTGCGCGTCGTTCAACGCCTCCTGGACCGTCGGATTGTTCGACGTGGGCGGTTTCGTGGTGCCCTCGTTCTCCGGTGGCACGGTCGAACTGTTCGCTCCGAAGACCTTGTTGAGGGCCTCACCGAGCGTGTTCTCGAAGGCGGTGCTGCCTCCGTACGTGACCAGCACCTTGCGCAGCAGTGGGTACTTGAGGTCACCACCGCGTACGTAGACGGGCTCCACATAGAGGAGTCCGCCGTCGAGCGGAACGGTCAGCAGATTGCCGTACTCGACTTCCGAGTCGCCGCCTCTGAGGAGTCTGATGGACTCGGCGATGGACGGCTCGGAGTTGAACTGGCTCTGTACCCGCTTGGGTCCGTCGACGGTTCTGCCGGTGGGCAGCTTCAGGATGGTGATCTTGCCGTAATCGCCGGTGCCCGCCTCGGCGTTGACGGACATGAACGCGCTCAGGTTGTCCCGGCCGTTCGGTGTCATCGTCGTCGTCAGCGAGAAGGCCTGGGACGTCTGGCCCGGCAGCTTCATGCTCAGGTAGTACGGCGGCACGGCGTCGCCCGACTTGTTGGTCGGGTCGTCCGGGATCTGCCACACCTCACTGCCGCTGAGGAACGTCTGCGCGTCCTTCACGTGGTAGCGGGTGAGCAGTTCGCGCTGGACCTTGAACAGGTCCTGCGGGTACCGCAGATGAGCCATCAGCGACGGCGAGATCGAGTCCTTGGACTCCACCGTGTTCGGGAACGCCTTCATCCAGGTCTTCAGGACCGGGTCCTTGGTGTCCCACTGGTAGAGCTTGACCTGACCGGTGTACGCGTCGACGGTCGCCTTCACCGAGTTGCGGATGTAGTTGACCTGGTTCTGCTGGGCCACCACCGCACGCTGGTTGTTGGCCGCCGTCAGCGAGTCCGCCGTCGTGTCACCGAGGGTGGTGCGGGAGGCGTACGGATAGCCGTTCGTGGTCGTGTACGCGTCGACGATCCACTGGATCTTCCCGTCGACGACCGCCGGGTAGGCGTCGCCGTCGATGGTCAGCCACGGGGCCACCGCCTCGACCCGCTCCTTGGGCGTGCGGTTGTAGAGGATCCGCGAACCGTCACCGATCGCGCCCGAGTAGAGGATCTGCGGCTCGCCGAACGCCACGGCGTACGCGGCGCGGTTGACCGCGCTGGACAGGCTGACCCCGCTCTTCCCCTTGTAGCTGGTGGTCTTCTCACCGCTGTCGTCGGAGTAGTCGATCTCCTTCTGGGGACCGCCGACGATCGAGTACTGGGTGGTCTTCTCGCCGTAGTAGATCTGCTGCTGGTACTGGCCCAGGTCTCCCCGGGACGGCAGGTTGTACTCGGTGAAGACGGGCCGGCCCTCGGAGTCGGCCTCGGTGCCCTTGGCCGCGACCACGCCGTATCCGTGCGTGTAACGGAAGTGGTCGTTGATCCAGTTGCTCTTCGGGATGCCCTGGAGGTTGAGCTCGCGCAGCCCGATGACCGTGTCCTGGTCCTTGCCGTCCTTGCTGTAGCGGTCCACGTCCAGGTTCGACGGGAAGCCGTAGTAGTTGCGGACCTGCTGGAGCTGCTGGAAGGTCGGCGACACCACGTTCGGGTCCATGAGGCGGATGCTCGCGGCATTGTCCGCGTCGTCGCGCAGCTTGGCCTTGTCCTTGGTGGTGCTGGTGCCCGGGTACTCCGTCACGTCGGTGCCGTCGATCCCGTACGCCTCACGCGTCGCCTTGAGGTTCTTCTCGACGTACGGCGCTTCCTTGGCCTGCTCGTTCGGCTGGACCTGGAACTTCTGGACGATCGCCGGGTACAGGCCGCCGATGAGGATCGCCGAGAGCACCATCAGGCCGAAGCCGATCACGGGCAGCTGCCAGGTGCGCCGCCACAGGGTGGCGAAGAAGAGCAGCGCGCAGATGACGGCGATGCAGAACAGGATCGTCTTGGCGGGCAGGTACGCGTTCGCGTCGACGTACCTGAGGCCCGTCCAGTTGCCCGTGGCCTTGAAGTCGCTGGACTTCACGGCCAGCCCGTACCGGTCGAGCCAGTAGGCGACGGCCTTCAGCGCGACGAAGATGCCGAGGAGCACGGACAGGTGCCCGGTGGCAGCGGCTGTGGCGCGGGCCCCCGGGCTGGTGATCCGCAGCCCGCCGTACAGGTAGTGCGTGAGCGCGGCCGCGATCAGCGAGAGCACGGCGGCGGCGAAGCCGAAGCCGAGCAGGAAGCGGTACCAGGGCAGGTCGAAGGCGTAGAAGGAGACGTCCAGGTGGAACTGGGGGTCCTTCTGGTTGAAGGGCACCCCGTTCACCCACATCAGCCAGGTGCGCCACTGGCCCGAGGCGGACGCGCCGGCGATCAGCCCGACCAGCGAGGTGATCGCGAGGAGCAGCCACCGCTTGTAGGGGGCGATGCCCATGCGGTAGCGGTCGAGGCTCTGCTGCTCCATCGACATGGCACTCAGCGGCGGGCGCATCTTGTGCGCGAGCCAGATGTTCACCCCGACCGCGGCCGCCATCAGCAGGCCGAAGACGAAGAACAGTCCGATCTTGGTCCACAGGGTGGTCGTGAAGACCGACGAGTAGTGAACCGACCGGTACCAGAGCCAGTCCGTCCAGAACCCCGCGAACATGACGAAGGCCATGGCCAGCACGGCCAGCACGCCCAGTGTCATGAGCAGGGTCCGGACACGCCGGGAGGGTCGGCCCACTCTGATCCGTGGCCCCGTCGGGCCTCCGCCGCGGTCCGGCATCTGGAAAGCCAAGGTGCGCACCTCGAAGTCGCTGTTGATCCGTCAGGCCCCCGTGATGGTGGACCGTCCGCAAGGCTCCGTGATCGTGGGGCCTCATCTATGCAACTTACTCACGCTTTACTCGGTTCCCGGATTCGGGTACGAACGAGGCAGGATTGTGACCATGTCCAACACTCCCATGGCAGCGACCCCCCTCACCCGGGCCGTACTCGAGATCGACGAGTACGCCTCGGGCCTCGGCTGGGACCAGCCCGCTCGCCTCTTCGCCCTCGTAGACACCGCACGGCTGCGGACCCAGGAACCCGGTCTCGCCGCCCAGCTCGGCCTGGCGGACGAGCAGCAGGAGACCTCCGGTCTCACACCGATCGAGCAGGACGAGATCCCTGCCGGCAAGCCGCTGGACGAGTTCCTCGGCACCATCGCGTGGCCGGACGCCGTCATCGGCTGCGCGCTCACCGTGGAGCGGCTGATGCTGCCGCCGTCGGCCGAGGCCTCCGTCCCGGAAGGTCTCAGCGAGAAGAAGCTCGCCCGCTGGGTCGCCGAGCACCCGGACCGCCAGGAGGTCCGGATGACCGTCGGTGTGCTGCGTGACGGCACCCGCGACTCCGCGCTCCGGCTGCGCGAGAAGGACGCCGCGACCGAGGTGCTCACGGGTTCGGACCTGGTGCCGGGGCTGGCCGAGGCACTCTCGGCGACGTTCGCGGACTGACCGTCGCGGCGCGGGGGCGGCCCGGCCGCGAGGTGCGCCCCCGTGCGGGGACGAGGGCGGGGTGCGCCCGCGTGCGGGGACGAGTGGCTGTGGCCAGGCTCAGCCCTTGGCGGAGCACTTCGGCAGGGCGGCGGTGTTGCCGGACTTGATGTCCTTGAGGGCGTTCAGCGCGTCGTCGATGGTGTCGACCTTGACGAGCGTGAGGCCCGCGGGGGTGTCCTTGGCGGCGGCCGCGCAGTTGTCCTTGGGCGTCAGGAAGTACTCGGCACCCTTCTGGCGCGCGCCGACCGTCTTCATCTCGATGCCGCCGATCGGGCCGACCTTGCCGTTGTCGTCGATGGTGCCGGTACCGGCCACGAACTTCCCGCCCGTGAGGTTGCCGGGGGTCAGCTTGTCGACGATGCCGAGCGAGAACATCAGACCAGCACTCGGTCCGCCGACGTCGGCGAGCTTGATGTCGATGGTGAACGGGAACGTGTGGTCGGTCCCGGCCGAGATCCCGACGATCGCGCGCTGCGTCCCGCCGTCGTCGGACTTGGCCGTGGTGATCGTCACGTCCTTCGCCCCCGTCGCCGTCCGGTTCTCCTTCTCGGCGGCGGCCTGCTCCTTGGCGGGCACGATCGTGAAGACGACCTTCTCGCCGGGCTTGTGCTCGGTGACCAGCTTCGCGACGTCCTCGGGCGCCTTCACCGCGGTGCCGTCGACGGCCTTGATCACGTCACCGGCGTGCAGCCGGCCCTCGGCCGGTGAGCCCTTGAGGACGGTGGAGACGATCACCCAGGACTTCACCGGGATGTCCAGTTCCTTGAGCGCCGCCACCTTGGCGCTCTCCTGGGACTCGCTGAACTCCTCGGCGTTCTCCTGCGTCGACTGCTCCTCGGTCTTGCCGTCCGGGTAGAGCGTGTCGTGCGGCACGACCTTGTTGTCGTGCGCCAGCCAGCCGTAGACGGCCTCGACGAGGTTCATGTTGTAGTCGGCGCTGGTGACGCGGACCGTCGTCATGTTCAGGTGGCCGGTGGCCGGATACGTCTTGCGTCCGGAGATCTGCAGCACCGGCTCGCCGTCGTGCTCGCCCAGCGTGTTCACCGTCGGACCCGGGGACATCTCCGAGTACGGCACTTTGATGAACACCCCCGCGCACAGGAGCGCGATCAGGATGAGTGTCGAGGCGAGCATCGTCGCGGTGCGGCGTGGCATGGAACGACAGTACGGGACGGTGCTGTAAGCGCACCGTCGGGGCCGTCCGTCCGGGGGCGCGGAGCGGCGGGATCAGTGGGCGTCGGAGTGCGACTTCTCCTTGGCCTCGGCCCGGACCTCGGTCCGCTCCATGGCCTCGCGGAAGCGCGTGTATCCCGCGAGCTCGACACCGTCCCCGGCCGTCTTGCGATTCCGGCCGGCCCAACTGCCCCACAGTCCGGCACCGACCGCAGCCACAAGCGGAATCAGCAACCAGGCAAGCGCCGCCATGTCGACCTCCCAACCCCATGAGCGACCGCAACTGACTGATCAGCAGATTAACCATCCGCAGTGCTAACGCTCACGGCAGGGGGCGAGTTACGCAACCGGAGGCCCCAGGGCCACCCGGTCGGCCCTCAGCAGGCGCCGACCCACTCCTCCGTGCCGTCGGAGAACTTCTGGTGCTTCCAGATCGGCACGTCGTGCTTCAGGTCGTCGATGAGCTTGCGACACGCCTCGAAGGCCTCGCCCCGGTGCGGGCAGGAGACGGCGACGACGACCGCGAGGTCCCCCACCTTCAGGTCCCCGACACGATGGACGGCGGCCAGCGCCCGCACCGGATACTCGGCGACCACCTTCTCGGCGATCCGCCGCATCTCCGCCTCGGCGCTGGGATGACACGAATACCCCAGCTCGTCGACGTCGGCACCCCCGTCGTGATTCCGCACGGTCCCGACGAACAGCGCCGTCCCGCCGGCGGCGTCGTCCCCCACCGCCTTGAAGACCTCGTCCAGCGACAGCGGCGTCTCCCGGATGGCGATCAGCCTGATCGCGTCCTGCGCCGCCTGCTCACCGGGATGGTCGTTCGTGGATGCCATGAGCCCATCGTGCCCCACACCACTGACAACGAGAAATAGACCATTCCCCCGGCACACGCGCGTGCCCCTTTGGAGCCTCCTACAGAACGGACGCACCGGTGGGACCCCGCCCAGCTCCGCGCGGGGGGACTGTCAGCCCGTCCGGCGTTTGAGGACGAGGCCGTCCAGGCCGATGCGGGGGTCTGGGGGCGGCAGCCCCCAGGACAACGGGACGGGCAGGGGCGGAGGGGGCGAAAACCCGCGCGCGCGACACCCACCGCCGGATGCCGAGCCGAAGCCCCCGGCCGGACGGGGAGACCTTCGGCCGGACGGGAAGCCCCCCGGCCGGACGGCGACGGCTCCCCCAGGGAAAGCCCGGCGGGAACAGCCACCCCTGATGGAAGCAGCCACCCGGTGGAAAGAGAGCCCGGCGCCCGACGGCCCCCTCAGATACGCCGCCGAGCCTTCCGCGCCCGCCGCACCAACGCAGCCGTACCCAGCAGCGCAACCGTCGCCCCCGCGGCCCCCGCCGCCGTCGCGTCCTTGCGCCCCAGCCGCCGCCCCGCCACGGTGTGCCGCCCGGAGACCTCCTCCAGCAGCTCCGCGAGAACCTCCTCGTTGGTCCACTGCGGCCGCCACCCGGCGTCGTGCAGCCGGCTCCCGCTGATCACCCACGGATACATCGTGTACGCGAGGTCTCCCGCGGGCGAAGGGGTGAGCCCGATCCGGTGAAGTCGCGCGGCCGCCCCGAGCGCCACGGCGGACGGCAGCTCCATCCGCCGGATCCCGCTGAGCTCCTCGACCTCCTCCTGCTCCAGCCATCCGTCGCACCCGACGGCGAGCTCCCCCTCGACCTTCTCGACGACGGCGTACTCCAGGGCACTGCACAGGTCCTCGACGTGGCAGAACTGCCAGGCGGGCCGCGACCCGGCCACCACGAGCAGTCTCGGCGACTCGAAATACCTGGTCAGCGCGGTGTCCGTACCGCCGACGAGGACGGCGGGCCGCACCACCGTGACGTTGAGACCGGGATGCGCGCGGGGCGCCCGCCGGGCGAGCCGCTCGATCTCCAGGAGGTCGCCGACACCCGTGGCCTCGGCCGTCGCCCGCAGTTCCGCGTCCTCGGACAGGGGCAGCTCGTTGTCGGGCAGCGCCCCGTAGACCATCGCAGAGGTGCACAGCACCACCCGGTGGACCCCGGCCGCGGCGGCGGCGGTCAGGACGGTCTGCGTCCCCCGGACGTTGTAGGCGGTCCGGGCGGCCGCGTCCGTCTCCAGATCGAGGTCGAGCGCCAGATGCACCACGACGTCCGCCCCGCGCAGCTTCTCGGCGATCGCCGGGTCCCGCACGTCGAGGATGTGCCACTGGGCCGCCGCGCACTCGCCGCGCCGCTCGTCGATCGCGATGACCTGCTTGATCTCCTCACTGGCGGCGAGCCGCTCGGTGAGCAGGGCTCCCACGCCGGCCGCGGCGCCGGTGACCGCGACGACGGGGCCGCGCGAGGCGGGGCTGGTTGAGTGGTTTCGCGCTGCGCGAACCTGCGGATCTGGGGAACTCACCGGGCGTCTCCAGCGGTTGTCTTCAGTAACGGACGCGCAGGACGCGTCCGTACCAGGTGGCATCCATCCTGCCGCAGGCCGAGAGTCGGCGAAGCACTGAGGCCCGATCGGGCTGTGGTGTCTACGCTGGGTGGTGTTGTGGGCAGCCGCCGTCGGGAAGAACCGGCGGCCTTACCAGCCGAGGAACCCCGTGAGTGACACCCCATTCGGATTCGGCCTTCCGCCGGAGGAGCCGGAGAACGGCGACGAGGGCAAGAAGAAGGACCAGCAGGGCGGCGGTGCTCAGGGACCGTTCGGCTTCGGGCTGCCCGGAGCCGGTGGCCCCGGCGCCGACAATCCGCTCGCAGCCATGTTCGGCTCCATGAACCCCAATGACCTGGGCGCCGCGTTCCAGCAGCTGGGCCAGATGCTCTCGTACGAGGGCGGCCCGGTGAACTGGGACATGGCCAAGCAGATCGCCCGCCAGACGGTCGCCCAGGGCACGTCCGACGGCACCAAGGACTCGAGCATCGGCCCCTCCGAGCGCTCCGCGGTCCAGGAGTCCGTGCGCCTCGCCGACCTGTGGCTGGACGACGCGACATCCCTGCCCTCGGGTGCCGGGACCGCGGTGGCCTGGAGCCGCGCGGAGTGGGTCGAGGCGACCCTTCCGGTGTGGAAGGAGCTCGTCGACCCGGTCGCCGAGCGCGTCGGCGCGGCCATGGGCGACGTCCTGCCCGAGGAGATGCAGGCCATGGCGGGCCCGCTCATCGGCATGATGCGCTCCATGGGCGGCGCCATGTTCGGCACGCAGATCGGGCAGGCCGTGGGCGTGCTCGCGGGCGAGGTCGTCGGCTCGACGGACATCGGTCTGCCGCTCGGCCCGGCCGGCAAGGCCGCGCTGCTGCCGCTGAACATCGAATCGTTCGGCAAGGACCTGGGCATCCCCCAGGAGGAGGTACGCCTGTATCTCGCTCTGCGCGAGGCGGCCCACCAGCGTCTCTTTGCTCACGTGCCGTGGCTGCGCTCGCACCTGTTCGGCGCCGTCGAGGGCTACGCGCGCGGGATCAAGGTCGACACCGCCAAGCTGGAGGACGTGGTCGGCCAGTTCGACCCGCAGAACCCGGAGGAGCTCCAGCAGGCGCTCCAGCAGGGCATGTTCCAGCCGGAGGACACTCCGGAGCAGAAGGCCGCGCTGGCCCGCCTGGAGACGGCGCTGGCACTCGTCGAGGGCTGGGTGGACGCGGTCGTGCACTCGGCCGCGAAGCCGCGCCTGGCGTCCGCGGACGCGCTGCGGGAGACCCTGCGCCGCCGTCGCGCCACCGGCGGTCCCGCGGAGCAGACGTTCGCCACGCTGATCGGTCTGGAGCTGCGTCCGCGCCGTCTGCGCGACGCCTCGCGGCTGTGGGCCTCGCTCACGGACGCGCGCGGTGTCGACGGCCGTGACGGCCTGTGGGCCCACCCGGACATGCTGCCGACGGCGTCCGACCTGGACGACCCGGACGGCTTCGTGCACCGCGAGCAGCTGGACTTCTCCGAGCTCGACAAGATGCTCGGCGAGGCGGCCGGCGGCTCCGGCAAGACGGACCTCAGCAAGGACGACGCCCCCGAGGACGACGACAAGGGTGACGGCGCCGAGTGAGCCTGCACGACGACGCGGTCCTCGTCCTGAAGGACTACGAGGGCCAGGAAGAACTGCGCCAGACCTATCTGGACCATCTGGCGGCGCATCCGGACGGGATGTGGAAGGCCTGCCGGGACGGGCACATCACGGCGAGTGCCCTGGTGATCGACCCGGAGCAGGGGCGTGTGCTGCTGACGCTCCACAAGAAGCTGCGCATGTGGCTCCAGATGGGTGGTCACTGCGAGCCGGTCGACGAGACCCTGGCGTCGGCCGCGCTGCGTGAGGGCACCGAGGAGTCGGGCGTCCCGGGGCTGACGCTGCTGCCCGGCGGCCCCGTGCGCCTGGACCGGCATCACACGCCGTGCGCCTGGCACCTCGACGTGCAGTACGCGGCACTCGCTCCGTCCGGGGCCGTGGAGGCGATCAGCGACGAGTCCCTGGACCTGCGCTGGTTCGCCTACGACGAGGTCGCGGACGTGGCCGACGAGTCGGTGGTCCGTCTGGTGGAGGCCACGCGCACCCGCCTGTGACCTCGAGCAACGTGTAAGGGGCGACCGCCTCGGCGGTCGCCCCTTACGTTTGCCTGCTGGACGGTCGAAGCCGAATCGTCGCCCGGACGGTCGGCCGCCATCTTCGGATCCGGAGCTGCCGGCCCGTACGGTCGGATCCGGGCCCCTGCCGTGGGCGGTCGGATCCGGGACCGTCATTCGATGGTCAGCTCCAGGCGTTGCCCTGGTTCTGCGCGTGCGCGCCGTGCTGCCCCATGCCGTACTGGGCGCGCAGGCCCTGGCCGATCACGGCGTTCTGCGGCGGCAGCAGCTCGCTGGGCTGCACCAGCGCGTACCCCTGTCCCATGAAGCTGAGCTCCCAGCCCTCGCCGGTGTTGCCGCGGCGCCGCCACACACCGGAGGAGTGCGTCTGCGCCTGCATCTGCACCCGCAGACCGGTGGACCACGCCACGATGGCGTCGGCGTCGCAGTTGACGTACCGGTCGGGCGTGACCTGCATCAGCAGCGGCATCCCCGAGGTCATCAGCGCGACCTTGCCGCGTCCCGTGATGTTGAGCTGGTACTTGCCGGAGCCGGAGATGCCGTACTGGCTGTCGACGGCGATGACCTCGTGGTGCAGCGAGGAGTCCATCGCGAGGACGTAGCTGCTGTCGACCGTGAGGCCTTCCTGGTCCACGTCCATGACGTGCACGTGCTGGGCGAGATTGGCCAGGTAGACCGTCCCCTGCCCGTGACAGCGCATCAGGTCCAGGCCCTCACCGGTGTAGGCGCGGGCCCGGTGCTGGCTGTTGTTCTGGTACTCGGCGTCGAACTCGACGAGCCCCTGGTACGCGACCATCGTGCCCTTGCGGGCGAGGATGTCGTCGTGGCCCTCCAGGACGACCCGCAGCATCTGCGAGTTCTGCAGGCTGTAGCGGTCCTGGGTCTGCTGCTCGTTGTAGCCGAAAAGCGAGCTCTGCATGGTGTCCTGCTCCCCCTCAGCCCCGGACTCGGAGGCGGTCGGTGCTGTCCTCGCTGGGCTGGACGACGACGATGCCCGTCCCGGAGAACGCCATCTGGTACGCCTCGCCGCTGCCGCGTCCGATCAGCGACTGTGCCTTGAAGCTGCGCTTGCCCTTCACCTTGAGGTTCGGGGACCAGGCCACGAGCGCGTCCGGGTCGACGTACGTCTCGTCCTCACCACCGCCGCAGTCGACGACGATCGGCTTGCCCCGGGAGGTCAGCGCGACCCAGCCCTGGCCGGAGATCTTGGTGTTCCACAGGCCCTGCCCGGCGAACTTGGCGAGCCCCTTCACCCGCTCGACACCCCACTGGAGGTGGGCGTCGAAGGCGAGCAGGTTCGTGGCGTTGACGGAGATCGCGTCCCCGTTGAGGTTGATGACGACCACGTTCGCCCCGTAGTCGGCGAGGTAGAGCAGGCCGTCACCCGAGCACTTCATGAGGGGTGCGCCCTCGCCGGTGACCCAGTCGCGCGCGATCTGGCGTACGGCGGGCGGATTGGGCTCGTACTGGACGAACCCTTCGTAGGCGACCATCGACCCCACGCGCGCGAGGAGGTCGTTTCCGGTCTGCATGGCGACCTTCAGCATGTGGTTGCCGTGGTTCTCCATGCGGGCGGACACGGGTGCAGGGGCGAAGCCCGCGAGTGGCTGGTTCATGACGGGCTCCCTCAGACCTCGTACGGCTGGACGACGATGAAATTGCCGGGCGCGCCGCGGAACTGGAGGTTCACGCTCTCGCCGGTGTCTCCGGGGTACGCGTTCCGGCGCATCCGCACCTGGCTGGAGACGACCACCTGGGAGGCCGCGGACCATGCGACGACAGCGTTGCAGTCGGCGAACGTCGTCGGCGTCACGGGCAGCACCACGGGAGCGCCGTGCGTCTTCACGACGATCGTGCCGGTGCCCTGGAACTGCATCGTGAACAGCGCGCCACCGGGGATGCCGTGCCCCTCGATGCGGCGTACTTCGTACTGGAGGGCCTCGTCGAAGGCGAGGACGTTCTCCGCGGAGACGCAGATCGCGTCGCCCTGGAGCTCGATGGGGTGCAGCATCGTGGAGTTCTCGGCGAGGAACACCTGGCCCTGGCCGGTACAGCGCATCAGCTGCATCTCCTGGCCGGTCGCGTTGCCCACGATCCGGCCGGCGAACCCGGCGCCCTTGTAGCTGAAGTCGACCTTGCCCTGGTAGAGCACCATGCTGCCCTGGCGGGCGAGCACCGGCTGGCCGCCGACACCGAGGTCGACCCGGACGAGTTTCTTGTTCTGCTGCGTCCACCGCTGGCCGGTGGGCGTCTCCTTGAAGGCGCCGAGTGCCGCCGCCACACCGGCACCGCCCTGCGGGGCGCCCTGGGGCACACCGTACGGGGAGGGGGCCCCGGGCTGGCCGGGCACCTGACCGTAGCCGGGGGGCGCGGTCGGGGGCTGCTGACCGTAACCAGGAGGCGCGGAGGGCGGCTGCTGCCCATAGCCGGGAGGCATCGGGGCCGTCTGGCCGGGGGGCTGCTGGCCGTAGCCCGGGGGCGGGCCGGGCTGCCCCGGCGGCTGTGCGTACGGCGCGGGGCCGGGCGGGTGCACAGTGCCGCCCGGCGGGGGGCTCAGGGGCGCAATGATGGTCGGCGCGGCGTGCACCGGAGGCGCGCTGGGCGTCGGTGCGGGGGGCGGCGTGGCTCCCGGCGGCGGGGCGAAACCCGCGGCGGGCTGCGGCCCGGGGGCCGGAACCGGGGCGGGAGCGGCCGGGGCGCCGAACGCGGGAGGCGCGGTGGCCTGGGCCGGCGGGGCGAAGGACGGAGCGGCCCCGCTCTGCGGCTGCGGCGCGGCGGGCTCCTCCTCGGCTACCTCGCCGCCGAAGTTCTTCAGCAGCGCGTCGAGGCCGCCGTCGAACCCCTGGCCGACCGCGGCGAAGCGCCAGACGTCCTTCAAATAGAAGTCGCCCAGCATCACGGCACGCTCCGTGGAGAACTCCGCGCCGCTGAACGAGTACCGGGCCACCTCCTCGCCGCCCGCGACGATTCGGAGGTATCCGGGGGCGATCTGCGACATCTGTCCGGAGCCGTCGATGGTCGCCGTGAAGGACAGCTTCTGGATCTGCGCCGGGATCCTGTCGAGGGTGACACGGAAGGACTCGGTGTCGCCCGACTGGGCACCCAGAAGCTGGATCGACTCCTCGGGGGACTTCGGCTGGTTGAAGAAGACGAAGTACCGGTCGTCCGAGAGCCGTTCGTCGGCGTCCAGACCGAAACAACTGATGTCGAAGGTCAGTCCGGGGCCGGTGATCTGCACACCTACGTACAGATCGGTGCCCGCGGTGAGGTCACTGATCCTGGCCTTGTGGCCGCGTTGGAATTCCCTGGCCATGCGTAACGACCGTCCCCCATCCCGAATACGAGTGCGTCGCGTCAGGCTAACGGCAAACTCCGGGAGTGGACGAAGCCGGTACAGACCCGGTACACAATCGCCCCTCGGGACGCGGGTGAACCGCCCCTACTCCTCGCGCGCGGCCGGCGAATGGGGCAACCGGTCGGCGGCGACCACACCTTCGAGATATCCGCGGGCACGCTCGGTGCGCGGATAGGCCTCCAGGAGCTGCCAGAAACGCGGCCCGTGTCCTGGTACGAGCAGATGGGCGAGCTCGTGGAGGAGGACGTAGTCGACGACGTACTCGGGCATGCCCTGGAGCCGGTGCGACAGGCGGATGCTGCCCTCCGACGGGGTGCACGAGCCCCAGCGGGTGTTCTGATTGGTGACCCAGCGCACCGACTTGGCACGGGCCCGGCCGTCGAAGTACTGCTCCGACAGGCGCTCGGCACGCTCGGCGAGCTCGGTGTCCCCGAGGAGCCGCTTGCTCTCCTGGGCGGCCAGCTTGTCGAGCATGACGGTCACCCAGCGCTGTTCCTCCGCCTCGGACATACGGGCGGGGATGAGCACGACGGTGCGATCGCCCTCGCGGTACGCGGAGACCGTTCTGCGCCGTCGCGTGCTCCTTCGGACCTCGATCGCGCTCGCCACCGAGCCGCTCGGCGGCGGGCTCGTCGTGCTGCGCTGTGGTTTTCCGGCGCGGTGCAGTGGGTCGGCGGGCACGCCACGACGTTACCCGCTGCACATGGGGGAAGTCCCGCCCCCGGGACGGTTCGATGCTGATCCGCACCCCGAGCGCTTGATTTGTACGACTGACGCCGCCGCCTGTGGACAACTTTCGGCACGGGTCGTCACGGACGGGCATGCTGGCACTCGGTCGGCGGCGTGAGAGGCACACCGCCGGCGGCACACGAGGACGCTCTACGGGCTACGGGGGTAGGTCATGCATCCGATCGTGAAGCCCGCGCTGCGGCGCGGCTGGCGGGATCTCGACACCGTGCAGTTCGGGATGGCACCGGCGCACGCGATGGTGCTGGGCCCGATGGACACGGCGACGGCCGGCTTCCTCGATCTGCTGGACGGGACACGCGGTCTGCCACTCCTGCGTGAGCAGGGACGCGGCATCGGACTGCCCGAGGACCGTGTGGACGAGCTGGTGGACCGGCTGGCCCGGTCCGGCCTGCTGGACGACGCGACCGGCGGCGGTCCGGCCGCGGACGCCCTGCGCGAGAAGAGGGACGTCCTGGACCGGCTGCGGCCGGACCTCGCTTCCCTGTCCCTCGTCTCACCGGATCCGGGCGACGCCATCAGGCGCCTCGCCACCCGTCGCTCCCTGCGGGTGCAGGTGCGGGGGGCCGGACGCGTGGGAGTGGTCCTCGCCTCTCTTCTCGCGGGCGCGGGCGTGGGCGAGGTCGAGGTGCGCGACGTCGGGTGCGTCGAGCCGTGGGACGTGGCGCCCGGCGGGCTGCCCGCCGACTCCGTCGGCGAGCGCCGCGAGGACGCCGCACGCCGCGCCACGCGCCGAGCCGCACCCGACCGCCCGCCCCGGATGTCCGCCAAGCGGAAACAGAAGGAGAGAGGAAGAGCGAGGGGTGCGGAGCCACAGCGGGCCCCCGCGCTGGCCCTGGTCGTCCTCGCTCCGCGGGACGGCGTCGCCGTCCACGCCCCCGATCCCGCCGCGGCGGAGCCACTGATCGCCTCGGGAACACCCCATCTATATGCGGGTGTCGTCGAAGGCACCGGGGTCGTCGGCCCCTTGGTGCTGCCCGGCGAGACAGCGTGCGCCGGCTGTCTCGACCAGGGGCGAGCGGACCGGGATCCGACCTGGCCCCGCATGGTCGCGCAGTGGCGCTCGGGGCAGTCGCAGCGGGTGCCCGCCTGCGACCTGGCCCTGGCGGCCGGTGTCGCCGGACTGGCCGCGGGGCACGTACTCGCCTTCCTGGACGGGGAGTTGCCCTCCAGTGCGGGGGCGCGCTGGGAGGCGTCGATCCCCGGATTCGACTGGCACGCGAGGCCGGTCTGGGGGCATGCTGCATGCCCCTGCGGCGCCGGCGCGAAAGCCAAGGGGGAGCGCCCCTCGGAGGACGCAGGGCCGCACGAGACAATGGCGGGGCAACAGCCGTACGCGGCACGGCCGTCTGGGACTTGGAGGGCGCATGTCTGATCTTCCCCGGAAGGCGGTCACCCGTACCGCCAAACTCGCCGCGCTACCGCTCGGCTTCGCCGGGCGGGCCACCTGGGGCCTCGGGAAACGGATCGGCGGGAAGTCGGCGGAGATCGTGGGCCGCGAGCTCCAGCAGCGCACGGCGGAGCAGTTGTTCCGTGTGCTCGGCGAGCTGAAGGGCGGCGCGATGAAGTTCGGGCAGGCGCTGTCCGTCTTCGAGTCGGCGCTCCCCGAGGAGGTCGCCGGGCCCTACCGCGCTGCACTGACCAAACTCCAGGAGGCGGCGCCTCCCATGCCGACCCGCACCGTGCACTCCGTGCTTGAGGAGCGGCTCGGCGAGGACTGGTCCGAGTTGTTCCTGGAGTTCGAGGACAAGCCGTCCGCGGCAGCCTCGATCGGCCAGGTGCACCGGGCCGTGTGGCACGACGGACGCGAGGTCGCGGTCAAGGTCCAGTACCCCGGAGCGGGCGAGGCCCTCCTGTCCGATCTGACACAACTGAGCCGATTCGCCCGGCTTCTGGGTCCGCTGATCCCCGGCATGGACATCAAACCGCTCATCGCGGAGCTGCGCGACCGGGTCTCCGAGGAGCTCGACTACGCCCTGGAGGCGCAGGCCCAGACGGCTCACGCGGAGGAGTTCGCGGACGACCCGGACGTTCTCGTGCCGGCCGTGGTCCACCAGTGCGACCAGATCCTGGTGACCGAGTGGATCGACGGAACACCCCTGTCGGAGGTGATCGCCGACGGCAGTCAGGAGCAGCGGGACCGCGCCGGACAGTTGCTGGCACGCTTCCTCTTCTCGGGGCCCGCGCGCACCGGTCTGCTGCACGCCGACCCGCACCCGGGCAATTTCCGTCTCCTCCCGGACGAGGAGAGCGGCTGGCGGCTGGGCGTGCTGGACTTCGGCACGGTGGACCGGCTTCCCGGCGGGCTGCCCCTGCCCATCGGCCACTCCCTGCGCATGACCCTGGACGGCGAGGCCGAGTCGGTCTACGGACTGCTCTGCGAGGAAGGCTTCGTCAAGGAGTCCATAGACCTCGACCCCGACGCGGTCCTGGACTATCTGCTGCCGATCATCGAGCCGGCCCAGGCCGACGAGTTCACCTTCACCCGAGGCTGGATGCGCAGTCAGGCCGCCCGCATCGCCGACCCGCGTTCCCCCGCCTACCAACTGGGCAAGCAGCTCAACCTGCCTCCGTCCTACCTGCTGATACACCGGGTGACGCTCAGCACCATCGGTGTCCTGTGCCAGTTGGGTGCGACGGTCCGTCTGCGCGACGAACTGGAGGAGTGGCTGCCGGGATTCCTGACCGACGAGGAGATCGCGGAGGATCTGGTGGAGGACATGGTGGACGAGGAGGTGTCGGCGGCGGAGGCATGAGCCCGCGAGATGCCCGCCGAGCGGCGAGGCGTCGACGAGCAAGGCCTGAGTCCGGCCACTACCACCAGGCCGAGTCGAGCCGGCCCTCGATGGCCCTGAGGTTGCTGCGGGCGCAGTTGTCGCAGAAGTAGTGGCGGGCGCCGTTCTCCACGGAACAGGTCCATGTCGGCTGAGGACCGTCGGCCGAGGTCCCGCAGCGTGCGCACACGATGCGCTCGTCCTCGCCGCCGTCGGACCGCGGTGCGGAGTCGGTGCTGTCACTGTCCCCGGGAAGACTCGTCACTCGGTGACGATATCCCCGCGACCGGTGCGCGGCCCGGCACAACGCACCGCGGGGGCCGGTCCCTTCGGACCGACCCCCGCGAGGAGTTGCTGACTGCGACTGCTTCGGCTTACTGCATGACCGCCATGGCCAGCGCGCGCCGGGCTCGCATCGAAGCGCGCTCGGCCCGACGCTGCATCCGGCGGGCGGTCGCCAGGCGCACGGCCCTGCGTTCCTGCTCGGCCTCGTGCAGTCGCTCGTGCATATGCGCACGAGCCAAGGCTTCTGGGATGAGTTGCATCTCTCGGGTCCTGTTCTGACGCGAGTCGTTCGCGCCGGTGGTGGTGAAGTCTGGGATGGCGGAGCCGGCGGGCTCGCTGGTGGACGGCTTCATCGGGGCCTGCTTCTTGGGGTCGTGCGTCAGGGGGCGATCAATGGTTCCGCGGATGTTCATGCCGCGACCGGGTTCTTGCGCGGGCGGCCACGCGGCCGCTTGCGGGCCACGACGACACCCTGGACGAAGAGCTCGCCACCCCAGACGCCCCAGGGCTCACGCCGCTCCTTGGCGCCGGCGAGGCAGGCCTCCATCAGCGGGCAGGTGCGGCAGAGGGACTTGGCGTACTCGACGTCGGCCGGCGACTCGGCGAAGAAGACCTCCGGGTCGTAGGAGCGGCACGGGACGGGTACGCCGAGGTTCTCGATGGCGTCGTCGAGCGCGGTGAGCGCGGTGAGCGGGATCAAGGTGGAGTCCTCCGTGAGGCCGGGCGGGGGGATCGTTTCGGAAGGCGGTACGGACGGGGCGTGCGCTTCGAGTTGCACGGTTCGTCTTCCTCGTCTGGTCGTGCCGGCCTGTTGGCCGGTTGGCGGCTGGTACCGGGTTCTTTTCTTGTCCCGAGGCCCCTTCGCTCTGCTGTCCCTGGTCGGGGACAAACAGAAGGGCCGCGGATCCCGGGTGGGGTTCCGCGGCCCTGAAGGCGCCGGCCTGATCGGGGATCAGGCTGGATCACTCCAGGGTTCAGGCCCACGGAAGGCCCACATCGTGTGGTGCTGCGTCGTCTGCTTCAGGGCTCCGGCACCGGCCGCCGCAAAGGCATAGGCCTGCGCCTCTGCCACTACTGCCGCTTCCAGTGCCTGGGTCGGTCGCTCATTGCGCTCACGGACGGGAAGGCCCGCGAGAGACAGGGAGGACATCGGCCGGGCGGCACGGATGCCGGACAGACCGGTGCCCAGGTTCGAGACGCCGAGCGCGCACGTGGAGACGACCGAGCGATCGGTCATTTTGACGGTGCTGATGGAGCTGGCGTTGATGCTGATCACTGGAATCGCCTCCTCTCGGCGTCTTGGGGGACCAGGGTGAGCCGGTCCGACGGTTATTAAGTACAGCACGGAAGCGGGGCCTTGGAGAAGGCCGCCGTTTCCGTGCTTAGAACCTATGGGGATTGCTGGGGCATGCGCAAACTATTTTTTCGACGAGTTTGCATCAGTCACCCTCGTCTTCCCCCTCGGGCTCCTGACCTGCACAGATGGCCAGAACGTCGGCTCCGAAGCGGTTGAGCTTGCGTACTCCGACGCCGGGGATCCGGGCGAGCTCTCCCTCGTCCTCGGGCACGGTCTCGGCGATCGCCATGAGCGTCTTGTCGGTGAAGACGCAGAACGCGGGCTGTCCGCTGCGCTCCGCCTGCACGGCACGCCACTCGCGCAACCGCTCGTAGAGGCCCTCGTCCATGTCGGAGGGGCAGTCCTCGCAGCGCATCAGCTTCATCTCACCGGCGTCGGTGAGGGTGCGGCCGCAGACCCGGCAGCGAGCCGGAGTCCGGCCGGTACGCCGCACGGCCGGGCCGCCACTGCTCCCGACACCGCGCTCGACACCTCCCGCGCCGCCGAACCCGGTGCGGCCCGCGGTTCTGACGGAGCCGGGGCGCAGGCCGTCCAGAAATCGGCTGGGGCGCCGGCTGGCGCGTCCGCCGGGCGAGCGGGACAACGCCCAGGAGACGAAGAGGTGCTCTCTGGCGCGGGTGACACCCACGTAGAGGAGGCGGCGCTCCTCCTCGATCTGTTCGTCGGTCTTTGCGTAGGTGATCGGCATCATGCCCTCGGCCACACCGACCAGAAAGACGACGTCCCACTCCAGTCCCTTGGCGGAGTGGAGGGAGGCGAGGGTGACACCCTGCACGGTCGGTGCGTGCTGCGCGCTCGCCCGCTCGTCGAGCTCGGCGACGAGGTCACCGAGCGTGGCGGCGGGCTTGGCCGCGGCGAAGTCCTGCGCGAGGTTCACCAGGGCGGCGAGCGACTCCCAGCGCTCCCTGACCGCGCCGGAACCGGCGGGCGGCCGGCTGGTCCAGCCCTCGCCCGACAACACGGCACGGACCTGCGAGGGCAGGTCGACAGTGTCGTCGAGCAGTGCGTCGTTGCCGCCGAACCGGGCCGCGGCGCGCAGCGCGGCACCCGCTTTGCGCACCTCGGGACGGTCGAAGAACCGCTCGGCACCACGCAGCTGATAGGGCACACCGGCGTCGGCGAGGGCCTGCTCGTAGATCTCCGACTGGGAGTTCGTACGGAAGAGGATGGCGATCTCGCCCGCGGGGACGCCGGAGGCGACGAGGTCACGGATGCGGCGCGCGGCTCCTTCGGCCTCGGCGGGCTCGTCCGTGTACTCCGCGTACACGGGCTCGGGGCCGGGGGCGCGCTGCGAGATCAGTTCGAGGCGGTGTTCGGCGGCCCGGCCACGGGCCTGGGCGAGCAGGCCGTTGGCCAGATGGACGACCTGGGGCGAGGAGCGGTAGTCGCGGACGAGCTTGACGACGGTGGCCGAGGGGTGGCGGGTGCGGAAGTCGAGAAGATGGTCGGGAGTTGCACCGGTGAACGAATAGATCGTCTGGCTGGCGTCGCCGACCACGCAGAGGCTGTCGCGCTCACCGAGCCACAGTTCGAGCAGGCGCTGCTGGAGCGGGCTGACGTCCTGGTACTCGTCGACCACGAAGTGCTGGTACTGGGAGCGCACCTGCTCGGCGATGTCGTGCCGGTCCTGAAGGATGGCGACCGTCAGCAGCAGGACGTCCTCGAAGTCGATGACCGCGCGGTCCCGCTTGAGGTCCTCGTACGCCGCGTAGAGCTGGGCGATCTCGGCCGGGTCGCGAGGGGCCTCGCGTCCGGCCTTGGCGGCGGCTGCCGCGTAGTCGGCGGGGATGGTCTGGGTGACCTTGGACCATTCGATCTCACCGGAGACGTCCCGCAGCTCGCCCCGGTCGAGGCGGATGCGGCAGGCGGCCGCCGCGTCCGCGACGAGCTGGATCTTGCGGTCGACGAGCCGGGGCAGGCCGCCGCCGACCGCCTTCGGCCAGAAGTACTGGAGCTGGCGCAGGGCGGCGGAGTGGAAGGTGCGGGCCTGGACTCCCCCGGCGCCGAGCTGGCGCAGCCGGCCGCGCATCTCGCCGGCGGCGCGGTTGGTGAAGGTGACGGCCAGCACGCTGGAGGGGTGGAGTATCCCCGCCCGGACTCCGTAGGCGATGCGGTGGGTGATCGCCCGCGTCTTGCCGGTGCCCGCCCCCGCCAGCACGCACACCGGACCGTGCAGCGCGGTGGCGACCTCGCGCTGCTCCGGGTCGAGCCCGTCGAGCACCGCGTCGGCCGTGTCCGGAACCTGCGGGAAGAGGGTGGAGTGCGTTGCTGCTGTCACCCCGCCATGCTGCCAGGTCGCCGGAGGCGGATGAGCCGGTTGTCCACAGGGAGGCGTCCGCAGTCGTACTAATGCGACAGGCGTCACGCGCCTGATCCGACGGGAGGGCCGGATCAGGAGCGACGTATCGCATACCCCCGGTGGGAATGCCGGGCAGGTCACTTGCGTTCCACTGGCAGCTACGACGCACCCCCCGAGCCGTGAAGGAGCGCAAACGACATGCAGGGCACTGTGACGATGTACAGCACCACGTGGTGCGGTTACTGCCGTCGGCTGAAGAGCCAGATGGACCGCGAGGGCATCGCGTACACGGAGATCAACATCGAGCAGGACCCGCAGTCCGCGGCGTTCGTGGAGAAGGCGAACGGCGGAAACCAGACGGTTCCCACCGTTCTCTTCCCGGACGGTTCGACGCTCACGAACCCTTCGCTGGCGCAGGTCAAGCAGAAGATCGGCGTCTGAGCCGGATCAAGCGACCGCCCGCGTGGGCAGGGGCTTGCCGTACCAGAGTTCGATGAGGCGGGCCGCGATCGAGATTCCGTAGGGAGGCAGCACCTCCCCGGACTCGAAAGCGGCCCGCAGCTCGTCCCGGGAGAACCAGCGGGCTTCGTGGATCTCCTCGCCGTCGACGTCGATCTCCGACGAGGTGGCACGGGCCATGAAGCCGAGCATGAGGCTGGAGGGGAAGGGCCAGGGCTGGCTGGCGACGTACTCGACCTCGCCGACCGTGACGCCGACCTCCTCGAAGACCTCGCGGCGCACGGAATGCTCGATGGACTCACCGGGCTCGACGAAGCCGGCGAGCGTGGAGAAGCGTCCCTCGGGCCAGTGCACCTGGCGGCCGAGCAGGATGCGGTCGGTGTCGTCCGTCACCGCCATGATCACGGCCGGGTCGGTGCGGGGGTAGTGCTCGGCCCCGCAGGCGGGGCAGCGGCGGATGTGCCCGGCGGCGGCGATGACCGTGCGTTCCCCGCAGCGCGAGCAGAACCGGTGCAGTCGCTGCCAGTTCTCCAGGGCGACCGCGTGCACCATGAGGCCCGAGTCGCGCGGCGAGAGCAGGAGTCCGGCCTCGCGCAGTCCCGCCGGTCGCGCGGACTGGTCGATGCGGCCCGGCAGTGTGTCCTTCTGGAGTGCGAAGTAGCTCACACCGTCGTCGTCCGTGCCGAGGAAGTAGCGGTGTGCCTCGGTGAGCGGGGCTTCGAAGGCGGGCGTCATCACCAGTTCGGTGGTGCCGTCCGCGGTCTCGTCGATGAGTACCTGACCGCCCGAGACCACGAAGACACGGGTCTTGGGGTGGCTCCAGGCCGCCGCGAGCCAGGCCTCGTCGAGGCGGTGGTGGGCGGCGCGGTCGATGCCGCTCGGGGCGGTGAGCGAGATGGGACGGTCGGCGGTGCTGTCGGTCCAGGTGGTCACGGGTGCTTCCAACTCCCCCGGTGTAACGGTTGTTTCGGCGGGCGGTTCAGCAGGACGGATGTGCGGGACGCCCTCCAGGGCGCGGATCGGCTCCTTCAGTGTGCCTCGCGCCAGTTCTCGGCCAGATCGCCCCACAGGTGGGCTGTGGTCTCGACGCCCTTCATGAGGAGATCGAGTTCGACCTTCTCGTTCGGGGCGTGCCAGCCGTCGGACGGGACGGAGATCCCGAGGAAGAGCACGGGGGCCCCGAGGACTTCCTGAAGGTCGGCCGCGGGCCCGGAGCCACCCTCTCGCGTGAAGCGGATCGGCTGCTCGAAGGCGCGGCCCATGGCGCGTGCGACGGACTGGAGCGCCGGGTGGTCCAGGGGCGTGAGGCACGGGCGCGTGGCCGCGCCGAAGGTGATCTCGTACCGGATGCCGGCGGGCAGCTGCCCGGAGGCCCAGGCGCGTACCGCCTTCTCGATGTGGTCCGGGTCCTGCCCCGCGACCAGCCGGAAGGAGAGCTTGACCATGGCCGAGGACGGGATGATCGTCTTGCTGCCGGGACCCTGGTAGCCGCCGCCGATGCCGTTGACCTCCGCGGTCGGCCGGGCCCAGATGCGCTCCAGGGTGGTGTGGCCGGCCTCCCCGTGGGTGGCCGTCGACCTGGCCGTGCGCAGCCACGTCTCCTCGTCGAAGGGCAGCTCGGCGAAGAGCTCGCGCTCGCGGTCGGTGAGTGGGGTGATGCCGTCGTAGAAGCCGGGCACGGCCACGCGCGCGTGCTCGTCGTGCAGGGCGGCGACGAGCCGGGCGGCGGCGGTCGCGGGGTTGGGCACGGCGCCGCCGAAGGAGCCGGAGTGGATGTCCTGGTCGGGGCCGTGCAGCTCGATCTCGCACTCGGCGAGACCGCGCATGCCGGTGCACACCGTGGGGGTGTCCTCGGACCACATGCCGGTGTCGGAGACGATCACCGCGTCGGCGGCGAGCCGGTCCGCGTGCGCCTCTACGAGGTCGCGGAAGTGCGGGGAGCCGGACTCCTCCTCGCCCTCGATCAGGAGCTTGAGGTGCACGGCCGGGGTGGTGCGCCCGGTGGCGGCGAGGTGGGCGCGGACACCGAGTGTGTGGAAGAACACTTGGCCCTTGTCGTCGGCGGCCCCGCGCGCGTGGAGGCGGTTCCCCCGGATCACCGGCTCGAAGGGCTCGCTGTCCCAGCCGTCCTCGCGGGCGGCGGGCTGCACGTCGTGGTGGCCGTAGACGAGGACGGTGGGTGCCTCGGGGTCGTCGGAGGGCCACTCGGCGAAGACGGCCGGGGCGCCGGCGGTCGGCCAGACCTCCGCGGTGGTGAAACCGGTCTCCTGGAGCTTGGCGGCAAGCCAGTCGGCGCTGCGTGCCACGTCCGCGGCATGGTCGGGCTGGGCCGACACGGAGGGGATGCGCAGCCATTCCGCGAGGTCGTCGAGGAAGGCGGCTCGGTGGGTCTGGATGTACGCACGGACGGTGCTGACGGCGTTGTCAACGGGCTTGCTCATGCTCACGAGCCTATCCGCCCTCGGAGGCGTGTCCGCCCGGCGGTTCCACGGGCGTCCCGTCCCCGGGGCCCCGCTCTCCCCCCGGCGTCCCGTCCCGGGAGCCCGTCGGGTCCTCGACGATCAGCCGCTCCAGCGCGGCACGGTCCGCCAGTTCGGGGCGGACGACCTCGCCGCTGCGGACGTACAGGAAGGCGGCCGTGACGGATTCCGGGGGCACGCCCTGCTGCTCGGCCCAGGCGAGGCGGTAGAGCGCGAGCTGGAGCGGGTCGGCCGTGCGGGCCCGGCTGGTCTTCCAGTCGACGATCTCGTACGTCGCCGCCCGGCCGTCGCCCTCCTTGTAGACGGCGTCGATGCGGCCGCGCACGACGCGTCCGGCGATGGCGAGCTGGAACGGCGCCTCGACGCGGTACGGGGTGCGCTGGGCGTACGGAGTGCGTTCGAAGGCTTCCTTGAGGGCTTCCAGGTCACGTTCGTCGGCGATCTCGGCGTCGGTGCCGGGCAGCTCCTCGGGCTCGAGCATCGGCAGCCGCAGCTCCTCGAAACGGGACTCCACCCAGGCGTGGAAGCGTGTGCCCCGGCGCGCCGCGGGCTGCGGGGGGCGTGGCATGGGACGTGCCAGCTCCTGCGCGAAGCCGTCCGGGTCGGCGGCCAGCCGCAGCAGCTGCGACGCGGTGAGCGAAGCCGGCAGGGGGACGTCGGTGACCGTCGCGCGGGCACGCAGCAGTTCCCCGGCCAGCGCGTCCAGGTCGCGGTCCCAGGAGGCGAGGGTGCGGGCCTCCTCGGGGGTGAGCTGCCCAGGGCCCTCGGGATACCGACGGCTTCCCGGGCCGGGCGCCTGCCGGGGAACGACCGGCCGTCCAGCCGGGCGGTCCGCCGTCCACGATTCCCGGTCGGCCTGATCGTCCTCGAACGGATCGGCGCCGGAGTGCTGGTCGCCGCCGGCGAACCGATCTCCGTCGGAGTGCTGATCGCCGGCGGCGAGCCGATCGCCGTCCGGCACCGGAGCGTGGTCCAGGAACGGATCGTCGTCGGAGAAGGGATCTCCGTCGGCGAAGTCGCCCTCTTCATAAGGCGGCTCGTCGAGCGGCCTTGAGGGCTCGTCGGGCGGTCCGTAGAGGGATTCGTCGTCGTCCGGCGGAGGCGGCCAGTCGGGGTCGTCGTAGGAGACCGGGTCGTGTGCCGCCCGCGGCCCTGTCTGCCAGGTCCCGGGGCCGGCCTGCTCGTGCGACGCGACCCGCTCCAGGTGGGCGAGTACGGTCTCCGCGGCGGCGCGACGGCGGGCGAGTGCCGCGTCGTCGAGCGGGAGCGGCCACGCGTGGTCGGCGGCCGCCTCGTGGAGGGCGGGATTCTCCTCGTCCTCGGCCGGCTCGTCGGCCCAGGCCTCGATCTCGCCGTGTCCGGCCGCGCAGTGCTCGTACAGAGCGTGCAGGAAGTCCGAGGGGCCCCGCGGCCGCTTCTGGGAGGGGCCCCACCAGTGGCCGGAGCCGAGCAGGAGGGAGCGGGGGCGGGTGAAGGTGACGTAGCCGAGGCGGAGTTCCTCGGTGTGCTGGTGGTCCTTCATGGCCTCGTGGAAGCCCTTGAGGCCCTTGGCGTCCCAGGCCTCGACGTCGGGCAGTGTGTCGGCGTCACCGCGCAGCTCGTGCGGCAGGACCTTGCCCTGGGCGGTCCACTTCTCCCGACCCTGGCTGCTGGGGAAGGTCCCGGTGACGAGGCCGGGAACCGCGACGACGTCCCACTCCAGGCCCTTGGACTTGTGCGCGGTCAGCACCTTGACGGTGTTCTCGCCGCCCGGGAGGGCGTTGTCGAGGCCCTTCTCGTACTGCGCGGCGGTGCGCAGGAAGCCGAGGAAGGCCAGCAGCGTCGCCTCGCCGTCGCCCGCGGCGAAGGACGCGGCGATGTCCAGGAAGTTCGACAGGGTCTCGCGGCGGCGGGCGGCGAGGGCGTGCGGGGAGGCCGAGAGCTCGACCTCCAGGCCCGTGACGGCGAGCACCCGGTGCAGGACGTCCATCAGCGGGTCGGCGAGCGAGCGGCGCAGGTCGCGCAGTTCCGCCGCGAGCCGCGCGAAGCGGACGCGCGCGTCCGGCGAGAACGGCAGCCCGTCGTCGTCCCCCTCGGCCTCGATGGGCAGCTCCAGGAACGTGTCGAGGGCGTCCGCGAGCGATATCACCTCGGACGGGTCGACGCCTTCGACGGCCGCGGCGAGCCGGCGCTCCGGGTCGTCGTCGGCTCCCGCGCGCGCGTGGGACACCAGCAGCCGGGCGCGTCGGCCCAGGAGAGCGAGGTCGCGGGGGCCGATGCGCCAGCGCGGACCGGTGAGCAGCCGTACCAAGGAGGCGTTGGCTCCGGGGTCTTGGAGCACCTCGCAGACGGCGACGAGGTCGGCGACCTCGGGCAGGTGCAGCAGGCCGGAGAGGCCCACTACTTCGACGGGGATGTCGCGGGCGACGAGGGCGCCCTGGATCTCGGCGAAGTCCCCGGCCGTACGGCACAGGACCGCGATCTCGCCGGGCGCCTTGCCGGTGCGTACGAGATGGGCGAGGGAGTCGGCGAGCCAGTCGATCTCCTCGGCGTGGGTGCGCAGCAGTGCGCAGCGGACCAGGCCGTCGCGCTCGGCTCCGGGGGCGGGGCGCAGCGCCTCCACGCCCGCGTGCATGGCGCGCAGGGGCTCCGCCAGGCCGTTGGCGAGGTCGAGGAGGCGGCCACCGCTGCGGCGGTTCTCGCTGAGCGCCTGACGGGTGGCGGGGCGGCCGTCGCGGTGGGCGAAGTGGTCGGGGAAGTCGTCGAGGTTGGCGACGGAGGCGCCGCGCCAGCCGTAGATCGCCTGGCAGGGGTCGCCGACCGCGGTGACCGGGTGTCCGGTGCCGCCGCCGAACAGTCCGGCGAGCAGGACGCGCTGGGCCACCGACGTGTCCTGGTACTCGTCCAGCAGGACGACGCGGAACTCGTCGCGCAGGATCTCCCCCACCTCGGGGCGGGTGCGGGCGAGGGTGGCCGACAGGGCGATCTGGTCGCCGAAGTCGAGGAGGTCGCGCTCGCGTTTGGCCGCGCGGTAGCGCCCGACCAGTTCGGCGAGTTCACGCCGGGCGGCCGCCGCCTCGGGGACCTTGCGCAGGTCGGCGTTGGTGAGTTTGGCGCCGGCGAGCTCGCGCAGCAGCCCGGCGTCGTACGCGCGCAGGTCCTCGGGGCGTACGAGGTGTTCGGCGAGCTCGGAGTCGAGGGTGAGGAGGTCGCCGACCAGATCGGCGAACGAGCGGGTCAGTGCCGGGAACGGCCCCGGTGCCTCGCGCAGCACGCGCGCGGCGAGCTGGTAGCGCGTGGCGTCGGCCAGCAGCCGGGAGGTGGGTTCGAGTCCGATGCGCAGGCCGTGGTCGGTCAGCAGGCGGCCGGCGAAGGCGTGGTACGTGGAGATGACCGGCTCGCCCGGCGGGTTGTCCGGGTCGATGACGTCGGGGTCGGTGACGCCCGCCTTGACCAGTGCCTTGCGGACGCGCTCGGCGAGTTCGCCGGCGGCCTTGTTGGTGAAGGTCAGGCCGAGGACCTGCTCGGGGGCGACCTGGCCGGTGCCGACCAGCCACACCACACGCGCGGCCATCACCGTGGTCTTGCCCGAGCCGGCTCCGGCCACGATCACCTGCGGGGCGGGCGGTGCGGTGATGCAGGCCGTCTGCTCCGGGGTGAACGGGATCCCGAGGAGCTCTTTGAGCTGCTCGGGATCGGTGATACGGGCGGACACGTCAGAGAGGCTAGCGGCGCCCACTGACAGCGGGGGCCACATCGGCCGTCGGGGCGGAAGAACCGCAGGTCAGCACGTGTGGTGCCGTACGTCACTCGCTGACGCGGCGCTGGGGCCGCGGGTCACCCGACGACGCGGTCCCAGGGCGGCGGCCCACTCGCTGACGCGGCGGCCCCAGGCCCGCGGCTCACTCGACGACGTGCCGTCCCTCCGGCCGGGCGCTGCAGGACGCCCGGAAGGCGCAGTGCGTGCAGTGCTGTCCGGCGGTCGGCGAGAACCGTTCGTCGAGGACCTTCCCGGCGGCGGTGGCCAGCAGGTCGCCGACCCACTCGCCCTCCAGCGGCTCCTGGGCCTGCACCTTGGGAAGCGTCTCCCCGCCGTTCTTCTTGGCGGCGCCCTGGCGCAGCTGGACCAGTTCGGCACCGCCCGGCTCGGGACGCACACCGTCGAAGACGTCGTCGACGGCGCCCTCCCGGACGGCGAGCTGGTAGACGGCGAGCTGCGGGTGGTGGGCGACCTCGGCGGCGGTCGGCGCCTGCTTGCCGGTCTTGAAGTCGACCACGTAGGCGCGGCCCTCGGTGTCCGCCTCGACGCGGTCCATGGAGCCGCGGATGCGCACTTCGTAGGAGCCCGCGTCGAGCGTGACGTCGAAGTCGTGCTCGCTGGCCACCGGAGTACGGCCGGTGCGGTCCATGACGTGCCACTCCAGGAAGCGTTCGAGCGCCACGCGCGCGTGCTCCTTCTCCTGGGCGGACTTCCAGGGCGCGTCGAAGGCGAGCGCGTTCCACACGGAGTCGAGGCGCTCCATGAGGACGGCGAGGTCGGCGGGGGTGTGCCCGGAGGCGACCTCGTCGGCGAGGACGTGCACCACGTTGCCGAAGCCCTGGGCGGCGGTGGCGGGTGCGTCGGCCTTCACCTCGCGGCCCAGGAACCATTGGAGGGCACAGGTGTTGGCGAGCTGGTCGAGGGCGCTGCCGGACAGCACGACGGGCTGGTCACGGTCGCGCAGCGGCACCTTGCTCTCGGTCGGCTCGTACATGCCCCACCAGCGGTAGGGGTGCGCCGACGGGACCAGCGGGCGCCCGTCCTCGTCCGCGAGCGCGGCGAGCCGGGCGAGGCGCTGGGCCGCGGCCTGCCTGAGGGTGTCCGAGACGCGCGGGTCGACGGTCGTGGCGCGCAGTTCGGCGACGAGCGCGGCGACGGACAGGGGACGGCGCGGGCGGCCGGTCACGTCCTTCGGCTCCACGCCCAGTTCGGTCAGGAACCGGGAGGGCTGGTCGCCGTCGTCGGCGGGGGCCTTCACGGCGGTGACGACGAGGCGTTCACGCGCGCGCGTGGCGGCCACGTAGAACAGTCGCCGCTCCTCGGAGAGCAGGGCGCCGGGGGTGAGGGGCTCGGCGAGCCCGTCACGGCCGATGCGGTCCGCCTCCAGCAGCGAGCCACGGCGGCGCAGGTCGGGCCAGAGACCCTCCTGGACCCCGGCCACGACGACCAGGCGCCATTCCAGGCCCTTGGAGCGGTGTGCGGTCATCAGGCGCACGGCGTCGGGGCGCACGGCCCTGCGGGTGAGGGTGTCGGCGGCGATGTCCTCGGCCTCGATCTCCTCCAGGAAGTTGAGGGCGCCCCGGCCGCCGGTGCGCTCCTCGGCGCGCGCCGCGGTCGCGAAGAGCGCGCAGACGGCGTCCAGGTCACGGTCGGCGTTGCGCCCGGCCGCCCCGCCGCGGCGGGCGGCCCGCTCCAGGCGCTGCGGCCACGGCGTGCCTTCCCACAGGTCCCAGAGCGCCTCCTCGGCGGTCCCGCCGCCGGCGAGGCGCTCGCGTGCCTTGCGCAGCAGGGCGCCCAGCCGCTGTGCCCCGCGGGCATACGCGGGGTCGTGCGCGACGAGCCGCTCCGGCTCGGCGAGCGCGCGGGCGAGCAGTTCGTCGGACGGCGGCGGTACGAGATTCCCGGCGGCGCGCTCCTCCTCGCGCAGCGCGCGGCCCAGGCGGCGCAGATCGGCGGCGTCCATGCTCGCCAGGGGGGAGGCGAGCAGGGCGAGCGCGGTCTCGGTGTCGAGCCAGGACGACGCGGTCGCCGTCATGTCGCCGGTGCCTGCGTCTCCGGCTTCCGCGTCACCGCTGACTGCGTCCCCGGCTTCCGCGTCACCGCTGTCTGCGTCCCCGGCCTCCGCGTCACCGCTGTCCGCGTCTCCGGCCTCCGCGTCACCGCTGTCCGCGTCTCCGGCCTCCGCGCCACCGCTGTCCGTGTCCCCGGCCTCCGCGCCACCGGCAGTCGCGTCACCCCCCGCGTCGCCGACCTCCGCGCCACCGGCAGCCGCGTCACCCGCCGCGTCGCCGGCTTCGGCACCATCAGCGCCCGCGTGACCGCTGTCGACGTCAAAGGCCTCCGCACCATCGGCACCGGCGCCCCCATCGGCCCCGGTGATCTCGGCGTCCGAGGGCTCGCCCGCCGCCGGGCCGGCGTCCTCCGGGCCGGCGTCCTCCGCGCGGGCCACCGCCCGCAAGGCCGCGAGCAGGGGTGCGACGGCCGGTTCGTGCCGCAGCGGCAGGTCGTCGCCGTCGATGTCGAGGGGGACCCCCGCCGCCGTGAGGGCCCGCCGGATCGTCGGGATCGTGCGGGCACCCGCGCGCACCAGGACGGCCATCTCGCCCCAGGGGACGCCGTCCTCCAGGTGGGCGCGGCGCAGCAGGTCCGCGATGTTGTCGAGTTCCGTACCCGGCGTCGGGTACGTGTGGACCTCCACGCGGCCCCCGTCCCGGACCGGCGACAGTTCGCGGTGGGCGCGCACCTTCTCCGCCGGCAGGCGGGTCAACGGCATGCGCTGGGTGAGCAGGCGGGTGGCGGACAGCAGGGCCGCGCCGGAGCGGCGGGACGTCCGCAGCACCTCGACCGGTGCCGGACGGCCGTCGGCGCTCGGGAAGGCGTCGGGGAAGTCCAGGATGCCGTTGACGTCGGCGCCGCGGAACGCGTAGATCGACTGGTCGGGGTCACCGAACGCGACGAGGGTGCGTCCGCCGCCCGCGAGGGCGTGCAGCAGCCGTACCTGCGCGGGATCGGTGTCCTGGTACTCGTCCACGTAGACCGCGTCGTACCGCGCGGCGAGCTGCCGGGCGACCTCGGGGCGCCGGGCGAGGAGCACCGCGCGGTGGACCAGTTCCGCGTAGTCGAGCACCCCTTGCATGTCGAGTACGTCGAGGTACTCGGCGAGGAAGGCCGCCGCCGCGCCCCAGTCGGGACGGCCGATGCGGCGCGCGAAGGCGTCCAGGGCGTCGGGGCCGAGGCCCAGTTCACGGCTGCGGGCGAGGACGGCGCGGACCTCGTCGGCGAAGCCGCGCGTGGTGAGGCAGGCGCGCAGTTCGTCGGGCCAGCGCACATGCGCGAGGCCGAGCCGCTCCAGGTCGGGCTGCCCGGCGAGCAGCTCACGCACGGCCACGTCCTGTTCAGGGCCGGACAGCAGCCTGAGCGGCTCCGCGAACAGGTCGCTGTCCTGCTGCGCGCGGACGAGGGCGTAACAGAAGGAGTGGAAGGTGGTGGCCTGGGGTGCACGGGCGGCCCCTATGCGCAGCGCCATGCGGTCGCGCAGCTCGACGGCGGCCTTTCTGCTGAACGTCAGCACGAGCACCCGCTCCGGGTCGCCGTGGCGGGCGATCCGGGCGGCCACGGACTCGACGAGCGTGGTCGTCTTGCCGGTGCCCGGACCTGCGAGGACGAGCAGCGGACCGCTCCTGTGGTCAACCACCGCGCGCTGCCCCGCGTCAAGACGAGGGGGGTCCACCCGGGCCGGCGGGGTACGCACCAGCCGGTACGCGCCGCGGGCCCCCTGACGCACCGGGGGGTGCGTCAGGCGCCTGGTGGAGGAAGAGGAGCTCACGTGGTTCGCCGGTCCTGGTGGTTGTGCGGTTCGTCACTGCCGGCGCGGGGCGCCGGCATCGGGGGACGGTGGTCGGGAGACGGACGGGAGGACCGCCGCGCGTGGGGCGCGGTGGCCGCGGGGTGAGGAAGGTGCGCGCCGAAGACGCTACGCCGGTGGGCTTCGCGGAAGCAGGGCTTCCCCTTCTTCCCTCACATCACCCGCGCCGCTCACGCCCCCCGCACCACGAACGTACGGCATGTCACGGATGTGCCTCGTTTCCCTCGTACGGGCCACAGGCGCCCCGTCCGCCCCTCGGATGGCGGAAGCTGTCAGGTGTGACCTTCCGCGTGCTCGCCGCCGTCCCATCGCGCTCGTCTCATGTCGACGCGCGGCACATGTCCCTCGGAGGACCGGCCCGCCTCCCTCAGCGGCGTGCCCTCCTCGCGGTAGCGCGCGAGCGCCTCCAGCTCGTGGCCGGGCAGCAGCACGCCGTCGGCGCGTATGACACGCCACCACGGAACCGCTCCTCCGTAGAGGGCCATCACGCGGCCCACCTGGCGCGGCCCGCCCTCCTCCAGCCATTCCGCGACGTCGCCGTACGTCATCACACGTCCGGGCGGGATCGACTCGGCGACGTCGAGGACCCGCTCCGCATACTCCGGCAGCGCGTCCGCCGGAAGGCTCTCCTCGCTCATCCGTCCCATCCTGCCCCACCCCACCGACAGTGCGACGCGGCGACCACTGTGCGTACCGCTCGCCCCGGCCGCCGTGCTTCGGGCAGACTGTGCGCCCCCGTATTGCACCCTGATGCCCCCGTGTGTCGGTCGGGCATGCCACCATCGTCCGGGCGGTGACCGGTGATACGAGATCAAGAAGAGACCATGAGGCAGCAGAGCGTGCACCCCGAAGACGCAGAGGGCACCTCCGAGGCCTCGTCACGCCCGGACACCGGCGGCGCCGAGGGGAACGACGCGGGCAAGAAGAACCACGGATCCGTCCCCACGGCCGCCGACGAGACCGCCGCTGAAGCACGCGAGAGCGCGGAAACGCCGGCCGAGGCGGGCACGGACGACGGTCACACGGACGAGGTCGAGGGCGACGAGCCCCTGCTCCCCGCGCGCGTGCACCGTCCGTCCGACCTGATGCGGCTTCTGGTCGGGGTCCTCGCGATCGTCGTGCTGCTCGCCATCGCCGCGTTCGCGCACGGCACCACCTCGGGGCTCGAACAGGACATCAACAAGGGCACCGGCCAGGCGCCCGACCTGCTCATCAAGATCGCGGGTCTGGCGTCGAGCATCGCGATCCTCCTGGTGCCGGTCGCCTTCGCGATCGAGCGGCTGATCAAACGGGACGGATTGCGCATCGCCGACGGCGTGCTCGCCGCGGTCCTCGCGCACGGGGTGACTCTCGCCACCGACCTGTGGGTGGCGAAGGCGGCGCCGGACTCCATCCAGGAAGCCCTCACCCAGCCGTCCCCCGGTGACATCCACGCCCTCACCGACCCGGTGCACGGCTATCTCGCACCCGTCATCGCGTACATGACGGCCGTCGGCATGTCCCGCAGACCGCGCTGGCGCGCGGTGCTCTGGGTGGTGCTCCTCCTGGACGCCTTCTCCATGCTGGTCACCGGCTACACGACGCCGTTCTCGATCATCCTGACGGTGCTCATCGGCTGGACCGTCGCCTACGGGACGCTGTACGCGGTCGGCTCACCGAACGTGCGGCCCACCGGTCGGACGCTCATGGCGGGCCTGCGACACGTCGGCTTCCACCCGGTGAGCGCGGCCCGCGAGGAAGCTCCGGACGCCACGGAGAACGGCGACCGCGGCAGGCGCTACTTCGTCACCCTGGAGGACGGCCGGCCCCTGGACGTCACGGTCGTCGACCGTGAGCAGCAGGCACAGGGGTTCTTCTACCGCGTGTGGCGACGCCTGACACTGCGCGGCATCACCACCCGCCGCAGCCTGCAGTCACTGCGCCAGGCACTGGAGCAGGAGGCGCTCCTCGCGTACGCGGCCATCGCCGCCGGCGCCAACGCGCCCAAGCTGATCGCGACCTCCGAGCTGGGCCCGGACGCCGTGATGCTCGTCTACGAGCACACCGGCGGGCGCACCCTCGACGCGGTTCCCGACGAACTCATCACCGACGACCTGCTGCGCGACACCTGGCACCAGGTACAGGCCCTCCAGTCCCGCCGCATCGCGCACCGCAGGCTCGCGGGCGACGCGATTCTGGTGGATCGTTCCGGCACGGTGATCCTCACCGATCTGCGCGGCGGCGAGATCGCGGCCGGCGACCTGCTGCTGCGCATGGACATCGCCCAGCTGGTCACCACGCTCGGACTGCGGGTGGGCGCCGAGCGCGCGGTGGCGTCGGCGGTCGGCGTGCTCGGCCCGGACGCGGTCGCGGACTGTCTGCCGATGCTCCAGCCGATCGCCCTGACACGCTCCACGCGCGCGACGCTGCGCAAGCTCGCCCGGGAGCGTGCGCACCGGGAGCGCGAGGCCGTCCTCGAGGCCTCCCGGCAGGACAAGCTCGCCCGCGCGGAGGAGGCCCGGCAGAACACCACATCCGTGCAGGAGAAGCCCGGCAAGAAGGCGGTGCGGGCGGAGCAGCGCGCCGAGAAGCGGGCGATGGACGAAGCCCTGGACGAGGCGCGCGAGGAGGACCTGCTCACCCAGATCCGCCACCAGGTGCTGCTGATCAGGCCGCAGGCACCGGTCGAACCCGCCCGCCTGGAACGGGTCAGACCGCGCACGCTGATCAGTTTCATCGCCGGAGCGATCGGCGCGTACTTCCTGCTGACGCAGCTGACCCACATCGAGTTCGGGACCCTCTTCGACAACGCCGAGTGGGGCTGGGTCGCCGCGGCGGTGCTGTTCTCGGCGCTCAGTTACGTCGCGGCGGCGATGAGCCTGCTGGGCTTCGTGCCCGAGCGGGTGCCGTTCGCGCGGACCGTGGCGGCGCAGGTCGCGGGCTCGTTCGTGAAGATCGTGGCGCCCGCCGCGGTCGGCGGTGTGGCGCTCAACACGCGCTTCCTCCAGCGCGCCGGGGTGCGGCCCGGTCTCGCGGTGGCGAGCGTCGGCGCCTCCCAGTTGTTCGGCCTCGGCTGCCACATCCTGATGCTGCTCTCCTTCGGCTATCTGACCGGCACCGAGAAGACACCGTCCCTGTCGCCGTCCCGCACGGTCATCGCGGGCCTGCTGACGGTGGCGGTACTGGTCCTGGTGGTGACGTCGGTCCCGTTCCTGCGCAAGTTCGTCGTCACGCGCGTGCGGTCGCTGTTCGCCGGCGTGGTGCCGCGCATGCTCGACGTGCTCCAGAGGCCGCAGAAGCTGGTCACCGGTATCGGCGGCATGCTGCTGCTGACCGCCTGCTTCGTGATGTGCCTGGACGCGTCGATCCGGGCGTTCGGCCACGAGGAGTCGACCACGCTGAGCCTCGCCAGCGTCGCCGTCGTCTTCCTCGCGGGCAACGCGCTGGGATCCGCGGCGCCGACCCCTGGCGGCGTGGGCGCCGTCGAGGCCACCCTCACGGTCGGCCTGATCGCCGTCGGGCTCCCCAAGGAGGTCGCGGCACCCGCGGTCCTGCTGTACCGGCTGCTGACGCTGTGGCTGCCCGTGCTGCCGGGTTGGCTGTTCTTCAACCACTTGACGCGCAAGGGCGCGCTCTAGCCGGAAGGCGCGGGCGCACCGTCGCGCGCATCGCGCCGCGCATTGCCTGCCGGGCGCGCCGCCTCGCGCGCCGCCGCCCACGCTGTCGCGCGCACCGCCCTGGGTACTGCCTGGTCCGAGCGCTGCGGCGCACTCACCCACACGGCCCGCGCCCCGCGCGCACCGCCCCGTACGACCGCACGATGGGGACATGCCGAACCCCTCCCAGTCGCGCGCCGCTGCCCTGACCCTGACCGCCGTTGTACTGATCTCCTTGCTCGCGGGTTGCAGCGACGGGTCGAAGGACAAGGACGGGGACGGGGATCTGACAGCTCAGAAGCTGAGCTGGAAGGAGTGCCCGGCACCCTCCGAGTCCGAGGGCGGGGGCAACGCTCCGTCACCTCTGCCGGGCGGTACGGAGTGGGAGTGCGCCACGATGAAGGCGCCCCTCGACTGGGCCGATCCCAAGGGCGACACGATCGGGCTGGCGCTGATCCGTGCGAAGACGAGCGGCGAACCCAGCAAGCGGATCGGCTCGCTCATCTTCAACTTCGGCGGCCCGGGCGGCTCGGGCGTCACCACGCTCCCCGCCTTCGGTGAGGACTACGCCGCCCTGCGCACCCGCTACGACCTGGTGAGCTTCGACCCGCGCGGCGTGGGCCGCAGCGCGGGCGTGAAATGCGAGGACGACCAGCAGCTCGACGAGTTCTTCCAGCAGGACGCCACGCCGGACGACGCCGCGGAGCAAAAGGAGTTCCTGCAGAACACCAGGAACTTCAACGCGGCCTGCGAGAAGAACTCCGGCACGATCCTTCCCCATGTGCGCACCACCGACGCGGCCCGCGACATGGACCTGATGCGCCAGATCCTCGGCGACGCGAAGCTGCACTACTTCGGCATCTCCTACGGGACCGAACTGGGCGGCGTCTACGCCCATCTGTTCCCGAAGAACGTGGGACGCGCGGTGTTCGACGCGGTCGTGGACCCGACGCAGAACCCCGAGCAGAGTTCGCTCGGGCAGGCCAAGGGGTTCCAGCTCGCGCTCGACAACTTCGCCGAGGACTGCACCTCCAAGGTCGAGGACTGCCCGATCGGCGACACGCCTCAGGACGTGAAGGACCGCATCGCCAAGCTGCTCAAGGACCTCGAAGTGAAGCCGATCCCCGGCGTCTTCCCCCGCGAGCTCACACAGACCGCGGCGACCAGCGGCATCGCCCAGGCGCTGTACTCCAAGGACTTCTGGGAGTACCTGACCGAGGGTCTCGAGCAGGCCTACGACGGCGACGGCAAGGTGCTCATGCTGCTGGCGGACTCCATGAACGGACGCGACGCGAACGGCCAGTACAGCAATCTCGTCCCGGCGAACATCTCCATCAACTGCGCGGACGACAAGCCGCGCTACACCCCGGACTTCGTGGTGTCGAGGCTGCCGCAGTTCCGGGCCGCCTCACCGCTGTTCGGCGACTATCTGGCCTGGGGCATGGTCAGCTGCACGGACTGGGCCGTGGCGGGCGCCGCCGACCACCCGAACGTCGCCGCCGCCGGCGCGGCACCCATCCTCGTCGTCGGCAACACCGGCGATCCGGCCACGCCGTACGAGGGCGCGCGGAAGATGGTGGAGGCGCTGGGCAAGGGGGTCGGCGTCGAACTGACGTACAAGGGCCAGGGGCACGGGGCCTACGACAGCAAGAACAAGTGCGTGCAAGGCGCCGTGAACGGCTATCTGCTGGAGGGAACCATCCCGCCCGCTGGAACCGTCTGTTCGTAGAAAACCGCAGGTCAATGAGTTATCCACAGGCTGTGACGGCTTCGGACGCCGCCGCCTACTATTGCCTGCATGTGATCCGCGGATCGGGCGGACCACGGGTGAGGGGGGAAGCACATGGCACGTTTCGCACGGTGGACGGCCGCGGCCGCCGCCGCGTTGCTGGTGGCCGGTTGCAGCAGTGGGTCGTCCGGTGACGGCACGGACGAGGGGAAGGGCGGCGACAAGTCGTCGGCCACAGCGCCTTCTTCGGGCACACCGTCGGGGCTGCCCGCCAAACTCACCTCGCAGAAGCTGGACTGGGGCCGCTGCAAGGGCACGTCCGACTCCCCCGCGCCGGGCAGCGACTGGCAGTGCGCCACGCTCAAGGTCCCGCTGGACTACGCGAAGCCGGACGGCGAGACGATCGGCCTCGCGGTGATCCGCTCGAAGGCGACGGGCGGCTCGGGCAAGCGCATCGGCTCGCTCCTGTTCAACTTCGGCGGGCCCGGCGGCTCGGGCATCTCCACCATGCCGTCGTACGGCTCGATCGTCGGCTCCCTCCACGACCGGTACGACCTGGTGAGCTGGGACCCGCGCGGCGTGGCGGCGAGCGAAGGGGTGCGCTGCCGCAGCGACAAGGACATCCAGGCGGCCGAGTCGGTGGACGCCACACCGGACGACGCCACCGAGGAAGCCGCGTACTTCAAGGACGCCACGGACTTCGGCAAGGGCTGCGAGAAGGCCGCGGGCAAGCTCATGTCCCATGTGTCGACCACGGACACGGCACGCGACATGGATCTGATGCGCGAGGTCCTCGGCGACCGCAAGATGCACTACTTCGGCATCTCGTACGGCACCGAACTGGGCGGGGTGTACGCCCACCTGTTCCCGAAGAACGTGGGGCGCCTGGTGCTGGACGCCGTCGTCGACCCGAGTGCCGACACCGTCGGCCACGCCAAGAACCAGACGCTCGGCTTCCAGCGGGCCCTGGACGACTATCTGAAGTCCACCGGCCAGGACCCGAAGCAGGGCTCGCAGAAGATCGTGGACCTGCTGAAGCGCATCGACGCCCGGCCGCTGCCCGCCTCGGGCGGACGCAAGCTCACTCAGACGCTGGCCCTCACCGGCATCGTCCTGCCGCTCTACAGCAAGCAGGGCTGGCCCAGCCTCACCAGCGCGCTCAAGGCGGCCGAGGACGGGGACGGTTCGGAGCTGCTGACGCTCGCCGACGGTTACAACGAACGCGACCCCTCGGGGCGCTACGGCACGACGACGCACTCGCAGCGGGTCATATCGTGCCTGGACGACAAGCAGCGGCCGACTCCCGAGGAGACGAGGAAGCTGCTGCCCGAGTTCGAGAAGATCTCGCCCGTCTTCGGCGACTTCATGGGCTGGGACACGGCGGGCTGGTGCCACGACTGGCCGGTGGCGGGCCAGTTCGACAACCCGGAGGTCAGCGCACCGGGTGCGGAGCCGGTCCTGGTCGTCGGCAACACCGGCGACCCCGCGACACCGTACGAGGGCGCCCGCAGGATGGCCGACGAGCTGGGCAAGGACGTCGGTGTGGAGCTCACCTGGAAGGGCGAGGGCCATGGCGCGTACGGCAGCGGGAGCGACTGCGTGGACTCGACCGTGAACAGGTATCTGCTGGACGGGACCGTGCCGAAGGACGGCAAGGTCTGCGCCTCCTAGGCCGCATGCTCCGAGGGCCCCGGTTCGGGTGCCCTCGGACCACGGCAAGGGGCCCGGCACACATGGTGCCGGGCCCCACCTCCGAAGAGGGCGTATGCCTAGTAGACCGGCTTGTCCGGCTCGATCTGGTTGACCCAGCCGATCACGCCGCCGCCGACGTGGACCGCGTCGGCGAAGCCGGCGGACTTCAGGACGGCGAGGACTTCCGCACTGCGGACACCCGTCTTGCAGTGCAGGACGATCTTCTTGTCCTGCGGCAGGGACTCCAGGGCCGTGCCCATGAGGAACTCGTTCTTCGGGATCAGCTTGGCGCCGGGGATCGAGACGATCTCGTACTCGTTGACCTCACGGACGTCGATGATCTCGATGTTCTCGCCGTCGTCGATCCACTCCTTGAGCTGCTTGGGAGTGATCGTCGAACCGGCCGCCGCCTCCTGGGCCTCCTCGGACACGACGCCGCAGAAGGCCTCGTAGTCGATGAGCTCGGTGACGGTGGGGTTCTCGCCGCAGACGGCGCAGTTCGGGTCCTTGCGGACCTTGACCTGGCGGTACTGCATCTCCAGGGCGTCGTAGATCATCAGTCGGCCGACGAGGGGCTCGCCGGTGCCGGTGAGGACCTTGATCGCCTCGGTGACCTGGATGGAGCCGATGGACGCGCACAGCACGCCCAGCACGCCACCCTCGGCGCAGGAGGGGACCATGCCCGGCGGCGGGGGCTCCGGGTAGAGGCAGCGGTAGCAGGGGCCGTGCTCCGACCAGAAGACGGAGGCCTGGCCGTCGAACCGGTAGATCGAACCCCACACGTACGGCTTGTTGAGGAGCACGCACGCGTCGTTGACCAGGTAGCGGGTGGCGAAGTTGTCCGTGCCGTCGACGATCAGGTCGTACTGGCTGAAGATGTCCATCACGTTCTCGGCTTCGAGCCGCTCTTCGTGAAGGATCACGTTCACGTACGGGTTGATGCCCAGCACGGAGTCGCGGGCCGATTCGGCCTTGGAGCGGCCGATGTCCGCCTGGCTGTGGATGATCTGGCGCTGCAGGTTCGACTCGTCGACCTCGTCGAACTCCACGATGCCGAGCGTGCCCACGCCCGCCGCGGCCAGGTACATCAGTGCCGGCGATCCGAGGCCGCCGGCGCCGACACACAGCACCTTGGCGTTCTTCAGCCGCTTCTGCCCGTCCATGCCCACGTCGGGGATGATCAGGTGGCGGGAGTACCTGCGGACCTCGTCTACGGTGAGCTCGGAAGCCGGCTCGACCAGGGGTGGCAGCGACACGGGGGCTCCGTTGGTCGGTCAATCACTACAGTTGTTCTCCCCGTAACACTGCCACGCCCTTCTTCATTCCGAGACACCCGTTCCGATCCGCGAGACGATTTCGTCCCAGTAGCCGGGCATCGTCTCCCAGGGGTCCGCCCGCCCACCGAAATCGGTGCGATCGGTGAAGTAGATCGTCGAGGCGCCCTGCCAGCGGGCGATGCGCAGTGCTTCGTCGAGATGACCGCGCGGCACGCTGTGCACCAAGTGGCAGAACCGCTCGGGCGGGTAGTCGGCGGTCCACTCGGCGACCTGGGACCACCGGTAGTCGCTCCAGGAGCCGGAGAAGGTGACCAGCTGGTCGGCGTTCTCCGCGTAGCCGGGATACGGGTGGGCGCCGTGCCCGAGCACGATGTGCGCATCCTCACGGAGCGTGCGGAGTGTGCCGACCGTCCGGCGGACCTCGGCGAGCGCGGTGCGTTCGGTGGGACAGCGGTCGAGGAGGTAGCCGTCGACCCGGTACCAGTCGAGGTAGCGCTGGGCGTCGGAGACCAGTTCGCCGAAGACACGCGCGCCGTACGTCGCGTCCAGGCGCCCGAGCACGCGTACGCCCGTGTTGCGCAGCCGCCCGACGGCCTCCAGACAGTGCGGGTCGGGACGGGTGCCGGGTCCGTTGGAGACGTTCAGGGCGACCCAGTGCAAAGGGGCGCCGGGCCGCGTGAGTTCGGCCCACTCCAGTGGAGCGACGAGGGGGTGTGCATAGCCGGGGATGCCGAAGCCGACCTTGAGGTCGGTGCTCGCGGTGCCGGCTGCGGTGCTGGTCAGATACGGCATGCCGCCTCCATCCAGATGTCTGCCAGGGATTCCTCGAGGTTGATGCGGGGCCGCCAGCCGAGCCGGTCGCGTGCGGTGCGCACGTCGGCCTGCTGCCAGCTGCCGCAGCCGTCCGGGTACGGGTACGCGACCGGGGCCGCGTGGTCCGGTTCGTTGCGGGGGTGGCCGATGGATGTCCTGAGGGGGCCGGGAGGGCCGTCCAGTTCGTGCAGGGCGCCGCCGTAGCCGGCGACCCGGGCGAGGACCGCGGCCGCGTCGCGGAGCCGTACGGAACGTCCCGAGCCGATGTTGATCACGCCCTGTGCGGCGGAGAGCGAGGCCGCGTGGACGGCTCGGGCGACATCGCGTACGTCGATGAAGTCGCGCTGGACACCGAGTCCGCCGAGTTTGAGTTCGCCGTCGCCGGACTGCATGGCCCGGCGGAGGGCTTCGGCGAGGCGGCCCAGTGGGGATCCGGCGGGTGTGCCTGGACCGGCGGGCGAGAAGACCCGAAGGACCACGGCGTCCAGGCCGGAGCCGAGGACCAGTTCGGTGGCGGCGAGCTTGCTGACGCCGTACGGGCCGCCGGGGCGCGGCACGGCGTCCTCGGCGGTGGAGGAGCCGGGCTGGCTGGGCCCGTACTCGGCGCCGCAGCCGATCTGGACGAGCCGTGCCCCGCAGCCGCTGCGTCGGAGGGCCTCGCAGACGGTGGCGACGGCGACGGTGTTGTGCCGGGTCAGTTCGCGGGCGCCTCCCCGGGTGGCGCCCGCGCAGTTGATGACGACTCCGGGGTGCACCGCGTCCAGGAAGCGGGTGAGTGCGCCGGGACTGCCCGAGGCGAGGTCGAAGCGGACGTCGGCGTCGTCGCCCCGGCCGAGCGCGGTGAGCTGCACGGCCGGGTCGGCGAGCAGCCGGTCGGCCACGAAGCGGCCGAGGTATCCGTTGGCTCCGATCAGCAGGACCCTCATCGGGCGGCTCCCGGGGCGGATTCTCCGGTTCGGGAGGTGATCATCTGGCTTTCTCCTTCAGGTGATGCCGTGGGTCGGGAGAGGGCCCGCGGTGTCGGCCCCGCGGGAGAAATGGGTCCGTGCCCGGGTGCCGGGCGCGGAAGCGCGGTTCACACCGCCTCGCTGGGCAGTGCGTGGGCGGAGGCCCTGGTCAGGGTGCGCGTCGAGTGGACGAGCAGGACGAACGCCGCCGTGCCGCACACCAGAGCCGGTACGGCGCCGGGCCCCCAGGCGTCGACGACGGTCTCGACGGGTGTGGTGAGGAAGGAGCAGCCGGGCAGGCGGCCCGCGAAGACGGTGGCGAGCGCGATCGCCTCGGTGGCTCCGGCGCCGGCGAGCATCACGGCGGGCGCGTGGGTGAAGCCGCGCGCCGTCAGCAGACGGGCGAGCAGGAGCAGTGCGCCGAGGGCACCGGCCCCGGTGTAGGCGGGGGGCTCGTCGAGCACCGCCGCGCTCAGGGCGAGCAGCCCGCCGAGGGAGCACAGGAACAGGGTGAACACGCCGAGGAGCAGGGGGCGGACGGTGGTGGCGAACTCGTCGAGGCCGCGGCTGGCGGTCAGTCTGCGGCGGGCGCTCACCACGAAGAGCTGCGCGCACCAGGCCGCCGGGGCACACGCCGTCGAGAGGGCCAGCACGGGTGCCGTGGCGAGCGGCCAGGGACCGTCGGGTCCGCCGTCGAGCGCGGCGCTGAGCAGTCCGTCACCGAGGAGGGCGTAGGCGACGAGCCAGCACATCCAGCCGCGGGCGGCGCCGGTCGTGCGCTGACCGGCGCTCAGGGGGCCGCGGCGCAGGGCGTACCGCAGACCGAGGGTCACGGCGAGGACGCCGGCCGCAGCCACCGCGAGGCGCGGCCTGCCGTCGGTGACGCGCAGTCCGAGCGTGGCCGCCAGGCAGAGGACGCCGGGCAGCAGGGCGAGCACCGCCCAGTCGGCACGCGCACCGGGGCGTTCCGGCTCCTCCGGGCGCGGGGTGTGCTCGCCGTCGCGCGAGGCGCGGGCGTACATCTCCTCGGCGAGGGAGAACACGTCGCGGTGGCGGAATCGGGTGGCCGTCCGGTCGGTCACACCGTGGGCCTCCAGACCGGCGGCGATCTCCAGCGGATCGACCGCGCGCTCGCAGAGTTCGCGGTGTCGGTGCATGAGCGCTTTCACGGGGTCGGCGGCGCCACGGCGTGCGGTGGGCCTGCGCGCGCCGTCGGCACGACTCGCACTCCCCTCGCTGCCGCTCGCACCACCTTTGCGTTTTCGTTCACCGGCGCCGCCGCCGGCCCGGCCGGCGGCCTCACCGACGCGGCCCACGCCGCCGCCGTCTCCCCGGCTCGCGCCACGCGCGTCTCCCCCGCTCACGCCACCCGCGTCCCGGCCGCTCGCGCCGCCCGAGTTCTCGACGTCCTCGACGTCCTCCCCGCCCAAGCCTCCGCCGCCCAGGGCACCTAGGCCGGCCAGATCGTCCAGCTCGTGCAGGGTGTGTGGTCCGCCCGGTGCGCGCGGTCCGGTCGTCTCGCTCATCGGGCTCCCTCCCCCGCGGGAACGGGAACCGTGGCGCGCACGGGCGCCCCCGCCGCCCAACGCGGCCGGCTCGCGACCATGGGACGGACCTCGGTCCAGCGGCCCGGCACGTGGGCCTCCGCGGGAACTCCGAAGGGCAACGGCTCGCCCTCGTCGTCCACGACCACCCGCCGGACGGGGGAATGCGAGACGATCTCCAGGTAGATGCCGTGGAAGGCGGCGACGTTCTGCTCGACGGTGAACAGTTCGAGGGCGCGTGCGCGCGCGGCCGCGCCCAGGCGCTCACGACGCTCGGGATCACGCAGCAGCGTCACGCACGCCTCCGCGAGCGCCCGCGGATTGCGGGGCGGCACCACCAGCCCCGTACCGCCGATGACTTCGACGACCGCGCCCACGTCCGTGGAGACGGTCGCGCGACCGCAGAACATGGCCTCGACAAGACTGATCGGAAAGCCCTCGACGACGCTGGAGAGCACGACGACGGCTCCGGAGGCGTACGCCTCCGCCAGGCTGGGGACCTCGGGACCGCCGATCTCCTCGAAGGACACCGGGTTGTCGCCGACCGCGTGCACGCCCTCCGCCTCGTCGGGGAAGAGCTGGGCGGCCAGGGCCCGGCAGTGGGCCAGATAGGTCGTGCCTTCGGGGCCGTCGGCGGGCGCGCCGACGATCCGCAGCCGCGTCTTCGGTTCCTCCTTGCGGATCTCCGCGAAGGAGTGCAGCAGCGAGATCAGATCCTTGGCGGGTTCGATGCGGCCGACCCACACCAGGGTGTCCGGGTCGGCGCATCCGCTGCCCTCCGCGCTCTCCCCCACGTCAGCGAAGCGGGACGCCTCCATGCCGGGGTAGACGGTGCGCAGTTTGGCGCGGTCGGCGCCACAGCGCTCCTGCCAGCGACGGGCGTGCGTGTTGCCGGGCGTGATGAGCGCGGCGGTGCGGTAGACCTCGGCGGCGAGCCTGCCGTGGAACCCGGCGAGCAGGGCGCGTACGGCCGGGCTCTCGCCGACGGTGGCGGACGCCAGGTAGTGCGCGCGCAGTTGCACCCCGTACTCGGTGACCAGCAGGGGCACGCCGGCGAAGTGCCGGGCGAGGAGACCGGGCAGGGCCGCGGTGCCGCCCGCCGTGGCGTGGCACAGGTCCACGGAGTCGAGTCCGTCGCCCTCGTACCAGTCGAGCGACAGGGGCCGCAGGGCGCGTTCGACATGGGAGGCGAAGGCGAGCAGGTCGGGCACGCGCGCCGTGCGGGCGGTGCGCGGCGCGCCGGGCGCACGGCAGGCGCGCTCCAGTGCGCGCACGGCACCCTCCGAACGCAGGGCGCCGGCGAGACCGCCCTCGTCCCGGGCGAGCTCCGCGAGGGCGTAGAGCGCGCTGCCGAAACGGTCCGCCTCTACACCGCCGGAGGCCGTCGGGCCGTCGTGGGCTCCCGCGCCGCCGCCGAGCGCCGGGCCGTCGAGAGCCCCCGGCCCCTCGCACACGGCCGCCGCCAGCTCTCCGTACGCGTCGGCGAAGCGTCGCCGCGCCCGGCGTCCGTACACCACCCCGTCGTCCTCGACGGTCCACAGAGGTGCCGTCCGCACCCTGCTGACCTGCGGAGGCAGCTGGATCCAGCCCTCGTCCTCCTGGCGCTCGCTGCGGCTGAGCGCGTAGATGTCGAACGCGTGCTGCCCGAGCCCGCGTACGAGCCGGTCGCACCAGAGTCTGGCGTCACCGCTCACATACGGATAGCCACCCTCCGTAAGCAGTCCGATGCGCACGACCACACCCCCGATCTCCCGTATGGGGAGCCGCCGTTGACCCGGCGGCTCGCAGCGGGAAGAACGTATGCGGACATGACGGTGGCGCGACGGACGGTTGTCCATCGCACCACCAAAAGGGGTGAACGGTCGTAACTTTCCCGCGCAGGCCGCGTTCTGTCGCGCTACGAGATCATGCGACTACACATCGTCGTCACGCACGCCTGGCCGTACGTGCCGACGGCGCCGCTCAGCACGCGCCGACTGCACCACCCGGACCGCACCGCGCGTGCCGACGGCACCGCCCGGACCGCACCGCGCGCGCCGACGGCACCGCTCGAACCGCACCGCGCATACCGCCCCTGCGGCTCAGGCCGTCGCCAGCTCCCCACGGGCGGCACGGCGCCGTGCCGCGACCTCCGGGTCGAGCGACGGCACGGCGGCGAGCAGTTGCTCGGTGTAGGGGTCCCGGGGGGACTCGTACACCTCGTCGGCGGGCCCGTACTCGACGATCCGGCCGCGTCGCATCACCGCCACCCGGTCGCTGACCTGGCGCACGACCGCGAGGTCGTGCGCCACGAAGACCAGCGCGAGCCCCAGTTCGCGCTGAAGCTCCCCGAGCAGGGCGACCACCTGGGCCTGGGTGGTGACGTCGAGCGCGGAAACGGGTTCGTCGCACACGATGGCGCGCGGCTCCGCGGCGAGGGCCCGCGCGATGCCGACCCGTTGCCGCTGCCCGCCGCTGAACTCGTGCGGGTACCGGTGGTACTGGTCCGGGTCGAGGCCCACGCGTTCCAGCAACTCCCGCACGCGCCCCCTGATCCGGCCCTCGTCGCGTTCGCCGCGGGCCCGCAGCGGGTCGGCGATCGACTCGCCCACGCTGCGCCGGGGGTTGAGGGAGGACACCGGGTCCTGGAAGACCATCTGCACCGAAGGGCTCACGCCGGTCTGCTCGCGCCCTTCGTGGCGGACCGTGCCGGCGGTGGGCTCCAGGAGCCCGACCAGCATCCGTCCCAGCGTGGTCTTCCCGCTGCCGCTCTCGCCGACGACGCCGAGGGTCTCGCCCCGGCGGACCGTCAGCGACACGTCGTCGACGGCGGCGAACCGCCGCTTCCCCGTGCCGAACTCGCGCCGCAGCCCCACCGCTTCGAGGACGGTCTCGTCGCCGACATCGCCCTCGGTGACGCGTGGAGCGTCCACCCGTGGGACGGCACCGAGCAGTTCACGCGTGTACGTGTCGCGGGGTGCCCCGAGGACGGTTCCGACCGGGCCGTGCTCGACGGCGCGCCCGTGGCGCATGACGAGGATCTCGTCCACGCTCTCGGCCGCGACCCCGACGTCGTGCGTGACGAGCAGCAGCCCCATGCCGGTCTCCTCGCGCAGGGTGTGCAGCAGGTCGAGGATCTGGGCCTGGACGGTCACGTCGAGGGCCGTGGTCGGCTCGTCGGCGATCAGCAGGTCGGGCCGGCAGGCCAGGGCCATGGCGATCAGGGTGCGCTGGCGCATGCCGCCGCTGAACTCGTGCGGGCGCGAACGGGCGCGACGGGCCGCGTCCGGTATGCCGACGCGGTCGAGCACCTCGACGGCACGCGCGCGTGCCGCTCGCCGTGACGCCCTGGTGTGCACGCGGTACACCTCGGCGATCTGGTCGCCGACCGCGTGGTACGGGTCGAGGGACGACAGCGGGTCCTGGAAGACCATGGCGGCCTTCCCGCCCCGCAGCCGCCGCAGTTCGTGGTCGGAGGCCGCCTGTACGTCCACGCCGGCCACCCGGACCGTGCCGCCGACCCGCGCTCCCGTGCCCCGGTGCAGCGCCAGCAGGGCCGACGCCACGGTGGACTTGCCGGACCCGGACTCGCCGACGAGTCCCAGCGCGGCTCCCCGTTCCAGCCGGAAGGAGAGCCCGTCGACGGCGCGCAGGTCCCCGAACGCCACGGAGAGGTCGGTGACCTCGACAAGGCTCCCGCCGGCCGGAGCGGCGGGACCGGATCCGTCACCGGCTTCGGCGAGACCGCCCCGGCCCGCACCACGGCCGTCACCGACGGCACCCGGCCCACCGGCACCGACGGCACCCGGCCCACCCTCACGGGCAGCAGGCAGCACACCGTCACCGACGGCACCCGGCCCACCGTCACGAACGGCACCCGACCCACCCTCACGGGCAGCAGGCAACACACCGTCACCGACGCCACGCACGACGCCGTCGTCGGCTTCCGCAGGACTCACGACAGCACCACCCGTCGGTCGGCCACCGCGAACAGCACGTCCGCGACGGCATTGGCCAGGACCACGAAGAAGCCGGTGACCAGCACCATGCCGACCACCACCGGCAGGTCGACGACGGTCACCGCGTGCACGAGTTCGCGCCCGAGCCCCGGAAGACCGAACAACGTCTCGGAGAGCACGGCACCGCCGATCGCCGACCCGAAGTCGTTGGCGCTCAGCGCGATGACCGGCGCGACGGCGCCCCGCAGGGCGTGCCGCCCGATGATCGAACGCTCCCCCACTCCGTACGCACGGAAGGTGCGGACGTGGTCCTCCGCGAGCGTCTCCAGCATGGAGGCCCGGGTCAGACGGGCGTACTTGGCGGACTCGATCAGCGCCAGCGACAGCCAGGGCAGCAGCAGGTTCCACGCCCACTGCTCGGGGTCCTCGGTGAAGGGCACGTACTGCGGGAAGGGGAGCAGCTGCAACTGCCCGCAGACGACGATCATCAGCACCAGGCCGATGACGAAGACGGGGGTGGCCGTGCCGGCGAGGGTGACGGCGGTCAGCGCCCGCTCGGTGAACCGGCCGCGCCGCCAGGCGGACAGCACACCGGTGCCGACGCCGAGGATCAGCCACAGCACCGTCGCGCCGAGCACGAGCGAGAAGGTGACCGGCAGCTTCGCCCAGATCAGCTGGGTGACCTGCTGGCCGCTCTGGTAGGAGACGCCGAGGCAGGGCGCGCCGCAGTGCTGCACGGAGGTGCCGGTCGAGTAGTCCTGGCCGGCGAAGACGCCCTGGAGGAAGTGCCAGTAACGCACGTACAGCGGGTCGTCGAGCCTCAACTGCTCGGCGACCTGGTGCACCTGGGCGGGCGAGCAGCGCGGGCCGCAGGTGATCTGCGCGACGTCGCCGGGCGCGACGTAGAAGACGAGGTAGATGATCACGGAGATCGCGAACAGGGTGACGACGGCCCCGGCCAGGCGCCGCAGCGCGAAGCCCGGGAACCCGGCGAGCGAACCGCTCAGCCCTTTGAGGGCGCTCATGCCTTGGCCTCCCGCCTGCGTCCCGTGCCGATGCGCAGCCGTGAGGCGGCGCGCGGGTCGAGTGCGGTGCGCACTCCGTCGCCGAGCACGGTCAGCGCGAGCACGGTGACGAACAGCGCGCCGGCCGGGAGCAGCAGGTACTGAGGGGCCGCCTGGTACCAGATGTCGGCCGCGGTGAGCATCTGCCCCCAGGACGGCGTCGGCGGCTTCACGCCGACGCCGAGGAAGCTGAGCGCCGCCTCGACGGTGATGTTCGTGGGGACGAGCAGGGCGGCGTACGTGATGACGGGCGCGGCCAGCGCGGGCAGCAGCTCGCGGCGGGCGACGCGCCAGGCACCCCAGCCGCTGAGCCGGGCGGCGGCCACGTAGTCGAGCTCCTTGAGGGTCAGCGTGTGGGCGCGGACGATCTTCGCGATCGAACCCCACGCCACCAGACCGATGATGAGCGCGACGAGTACGGGCCGCTGGAAGCTGCTGGGGACGATCGCGAGCAGCGCGAGGGACATGATCATCAGCGGCATGGCGATGATGACGTCCGTGGCCCGGCTGAGCAGCTGGTCGACCCAGCGGTTCCCCAGGCCGGCCGCGACCCCCACCACGATGCCGATGAGGACCTGGACGAGCGTGGCGGCGAGCGCGACGCCGAGCGAGACGCGGGCGCCGTACACGAGGCGGGCGAAGAGGTCGCGGCCGGTCTGCGGCTCGACGCCGAGCCAGTGGTCGCCGCCGATGCCGCCGAGCGGGCCGACGGGCACACCGCCGCGCGCGGAGTCCACGAGTGAGGGGTGGTAGGTGGTCGGGTCCTGGCCCTCGACCGCGGTGAGCAGCGGCGCGGCGAGTGCGATCAGGACGAGCAGCGCGACGACGCCCGCCGCGACGAGGGCGGCGCGCTGCGCTCGCAGCCGCCGCCAGAACTGACGGGCCCCCGAGGCCCCCGGGACGGAGGGGTCCGTCCCGGGGGCCCGGGAGGCGACAAGTGCCTCGCTCACGGTGCTACTTCACCGAGACCTGGGAGATGTCCAGCACGCCGGTCCAGTCGCTGATCACGATGTTCTTGACGTCCTTGCCGTACAGGCGCTTGTAGACGGGGTGGAACAGCGGCACGGTCAGCGCCTGCTCGCCGATCTTCTTGTCCAGGGCGCCCCAGCGCTGGGCGGCCTGGTCGAGGTCGGTCAGCTTGTTGATCGCGTCGATCTCGGCGTTGACCGACTTGTCGTCGAGGAAGCCGGTGTTGAAGTTGGCGCCGTCCTTGACGATCTGGCGGCCGTCGAAGATGGGGGCCAGGAAGGGGCCGCCGGAGGGCCAGTCGGCGCCCCAGTGGGCGAGGAAGAGGCCGGGCTCGGTCTTGGCGCCGTGGATCTTGTCGCTGTAGTCGTTGTCCTCCAGGCCCTGGAGCTTGACGGTGATCCCGGCCTTCTTCAGGGCGTCCTGGAGGGCCGTGGCGATCTCGGGGCTGGTCTCGAAGTCCTTGCTGTTGGAGTGCGTGAGCGTGATGGTCAGGCCGTTCTTGTAGCCCGCCTCCTTCAGCAGCTCCTCGGCCTTGGCCGGGTTGCCCGACTTGCCCGCCGGGAAGTGGTCGTACGGCGTGTAGCCGAAGGACTTCTGGTCGGGCAGGTAGGTGGTCGCAGGCTCGGCGAGCGACGAGCCGCCGGCCGCGTTGATCACCGAGGTGCGGTCGACGGCGTACGAGATCGCCTGGCGGACCTTCGGGTTGTCGAACGGCTTCACCTTCGGGTTGAAGGCGAGGTAGTTGGTGTAGCCGAAGTGGCCGGTGCCGACGCGCGCGGCGAGGGCCTTGTCGCCGGACACCTTGGCGAGTTCGGCGGGGCCGAGGTTGGTGTCCGTGGTGACGGCGGCGGCATCCGCTCCCTGGGACGCGGAGAGCCGCTGGTTGATCACGGACGAGTCCAGGCCGGACCGTACGTCGATCTTGTCCGGGTAGGCCTTGCGCTCGGCGTCGGTCGACGCGGACCAGTGGGTGTTGCGATCCAGGACGAGCCGCTCGCCGTCGTTCTCGTTCTTGACGACCTTGTACGGGCCGGAGGAGACGGGGTGCTCCTCGTACTTCGTGCCGGTGTCCTTGGCCTTCGGGACGGGCGTGAACTGTGTCTGCGTGGCGAGGTAGGGGAACTCGCCCTCGGGCTTGTTCAGGTGGAAGACGATCGTCAGGTCGTCGGGCGTCTCGATCGAGTCGAGGCCCTTCTTGTCCTTGTAGGGGCCCTGGTAGTCGGCGCCGCCGATCAGCCAGTCCCGCAGGTAGGGGGCGCCGCCGGAGAGTTCGGCGGCGAAGGAGCGCTCGATGCCGTACTTGATGTCGGCCGAGGTGATGGGCGTGCCGTCCTCGTACGTGAGGCCCTTCTTCAGGGTGTACGTCCACACGGTCGCGTTCTTGCTCGGGCGGCCGGTGTCGGTGGCGAGGTCGGGGACGACCTGGGCGCCGGCCGCACCGTTCTCGCGGTTGCGCGTGGTGAGCGTGCGGAAGACGAGCGAGGGGACGTTGCCGCCGCCGGAGGTGTAGAGCCGCGCCGGGTCGAAGTCCTCCTGCGGGTTGGCGTTCAGGACGGTGAGGGTGCCGCCCTTCTGCGGCTTGGAGTCGGCACCGGCGCTGTTGGCATCGTTGTCCTTCGGCCCGCACGCGGCGGCGCCCGCTGCCACGACCAGGCTGACGGATGCCGCGGCCACGCGGCGCGCTATGACGGACGGATGACGCATCGGAAGACGACCTCTCGAATGGTGAGACTGATTGACGCAATGTGAGACGGAAGAGCGCAGAGCTCGCCCAGGGCGTCAGGCGTCGGCATCCGACCGGACCGCGCGCGTCACAGAAGACGGCACACGGAGAAGGAGTAACGAGAGGGAAAGCGACGCACTCGCCGGGGGCGGGCGTCAGCGACAGTGAATGTCGGCCACGCAGAGAGCGGTCACGCCGATCAGCGCCAGCTCAATGGCGGCGCGAGCGGAGACGTGACGAGGCGACATGCGGAGAAATATGAACGAACTTTCCCCGCATGTCAATGTGACCTGTGGGCCTGCTGTCAACTCCCGGGGTAAGCCCAGGGGTTGGCCTTGCAGTGGATTCCGTCGTGGTCGAGGAACTTGGTCTGCTGCTGCATCACGGGGGCGAGTTCGCCGTCCTTGTCGCAGCTGACGTGGCCGTATCCGAGCCGGTGGCCGACCTCGTGGTTGATCAGCATCTGCCGGTAGGAGTGAATTCGGTCACCGTAGGTCTCGGAGCCCTGCGCCCAGCGATAGGCGTTGATCATGACGCGCTCGGTCGAGGCCGAGTCGCACGACACGTTGTCCTCGGTCGTGTCGAGCCCGGACTTCGCGCACCACGTGGCGGTGGTGCCCGGGCTCGCGAGCGTGATGACGAAGTCGGGCTTGCCGGACGAGATCCGCTCGAAGGTGCGGGCGCCTCCGTGCGCCCAACTCCGTTTGTCGTTCAGGGTCTTCTGCACGGCCTGCGCGAAGAGCTCGGCGTCGAGGCCGAGGCCCCGCTCGACGTCGACGCGATAGGTGTACTTGCGCCCCTTGCCCGGCGCCCTGTCGAAGCCGGGGACGGTGTCGAACTTCCCCGAGCCCTTGAGCGTCGCGCCGAGCGCGTACGTCCTGGCCATCTTCTGGTCGTACGTCAGCGCCACCGCGCTCGGTGCCCCGGCCGGGGTCGGCCGTTTGTCGCCGCGCGAGGCGGAGTCGTGCGTCTGGCGGTCTCCACCGGTGGACCGGGCGTGCGCACTGGCGTCCTGCCGACCGGAGACGACCTGTCCGGCCACCACGACGGCCAGCACGGTGGTGACGGCTGCCGCCGCGATCCCGGTGAACGCGCGCCCCTTGCCGCCCTTGCCCGGCGCCTTCTCCTCGGTGTCCGGCAGCGGGCTCTGGCCGGTCTCCGCGTCCGGCGCGTCCCAGTCGGTGACGGAGCCGTACGGGTCGGCGCGGTGGGCTTCCTCGCCACGGGACGGGAAGGCGCCGGCGCGCGGCGCGAAGACGTCGCGGTCCTCGTCCTCGGCGGCGTCGAACGCGTCGATGTACGCCTGGCGGGGCGTGGAGCCCGACTCCTGGCGCTGACGGGGGATCCGGGGACCCACGGAACCGGGCGGCGCGCCGTGGGGCGCACCCTGCGGTGCCCCGCCCGGGGCACCGGACGTCCCGGCGCTCCCGAACTCGCCCCAGCCACCGCCGCCTTCACGCTGCTCGGGATGACCACCGCGCACCCGGGGGACGCCGTGGGCGGGGGTCCCGTCGGAGAACCGCGGCACACCGTGCGCGGGAGTCCCGTCCGGAAAACGCGGCACACCGTGCGCAGGCGTCCCGTCCGGAAAACGCGGCACACCGCGCGCAGGCGTCCCGTCCGAGAACCGCGGCACACCGCGCGCAGGCGTCCCGTCCGAGAACCCCGGCACACCACGCGCAGGCGTCCCGTCCGTCGCGGACCGTGGGCCCGGTGCCCCCTGCGGCGGAATCGCCCCGCGGCGGGCGGACGGGAATCCGGAGCCCGCGGCCGGTGCCGGCGCGGCCCCCCGTGCGCGCCCCGTCTCCTGCGCGGGATCCGCGGGTATCGCAGGTATCTCGGAGGTGTCGGTCTTGCCGTTCCGCCCCCGACGACTGTGACGTCCCACGCCCCGCCTCAGCCTTCCGCGCCGGTGCCGGACGGGGAGGCCTGCTCGCCCCCGTCGGCGAGAAGTTCACGGAACGCGGCGGCCACCGCCTCCGGGTACTCCATCATCGCCACGTGCCCCGCGTCCGGCAGGGACAGCAGCCGGGAGTCACGGAAGGCGCGGGCCGCGCGCTGGGCCATGCGGTAGCCGACGAGCTGGTCCCGGCCCCCGTAGACGAGGAGGGTCGGCGCGAGCACCCGCTCGGCCTGACGCCACAGTCCGTGCTGGCCGCCGAGCGTGTACGCGTTCACGAGCCCGCGGGACGAGCGGGCCATGGCGTCCCAGAAATAAGGGAGAGCGAGTCTCCGCTCCATCTCCTCCACCGCGTGCCGGAACCCCTCCGGCGTCACGATGCTGGGGTCGCCGTAACAGAGGGCCATCACCCCCCGGACGCGCTGCTCGGCGCTCCAGTCCTTGGTGAGCCTGGTGAAGAGCCCCGCCACGCCGGGCAGGGCCAGCAGCGCGGTCGGCCACGCGGTGCGCTGCGCGCGGAGCTCCGGCAGCGCGGGCGAGACCAGGGTGAGCGTGCGGACGAGGTCGGGGCGTACGGCCGCGACGCGTGTCGTGACCGCGCCGCCGAGCGAGTTGCCGAAGAGGTGCACGGGGCCGCGCTCGGCCGCGTCCAGATAGCGGATCACGGCGCGTGCGTGCGCCGTGACCGAGTAGTTCCCGTCGTCCGGCGGCGGGGAGTCGCCGAACCCGGGCAGGTCGAGGGCCTCGCTGTCCACGAGCCCGTCGAGGAGCGGCATCAGCGCCGACCAGTTCTGCGAGGAACCGCCGAGGCCGTGCACGTACAGCGCGGGAAGCAGGCCCTCGCGTGTCGCCGGTCTCGACCGCACGGTCAGGGTGATGCCCGGAAGGCCGACCGATCGCAGCCGCTCCCCGTCCGCAACCCTGACGGCGCCGACCCGGGGCGTGACGGTGGTGGCCAGCGCGGGCGGCAGCTCGGTCGAAGACATGCGGGCAATGTTACGAGACGATCACGCAGTGGTTCATGTGTTCGCCGTCACAGATGGCGTGCGGATCGCATAGCGTCCGGATCTCGTGTCTCCTAGGCTTCAGTCGAGGGCACTCGTACGCGTACGGCAACGCACGCGCACCGTTCGGGAAGAGGAATCATGACAGTCGACCCGACAGACCCCGGGACGTTCGACGACCAGTTCCGGGAGATCCTCGACGAGGAAGCCCCGGAGGCCGACACCGCCGAGCAGCGCACCGAGCTGGACCCTGTGGAAGAGGTGGCCGTACCCCCGGGCGACCCCCTCAACGCCAACGAGGCCGATCTCGCGGAACAGGCCAGGGTCGTACGGCTGAACGAGGACGACTACCGGTGACGGGACGCCGCTGACCAGGCACGTCGCGGTGAGATGGAGTGCATCTCACCCGATTCGGGCCGCTCTGCGCGCTATCGGTGGCGTCCGGTCCGTGAAATTCTGCGCTCGCACCGCGCACAGCACGGTTACCGAAAAGTACGATGGCCGCGCGGCGCACACCGCATGTGGACGATTTTGGGAGGCGGCGTGACAGCCATCGAGCAGACAGAGGCGGCACGCCCGCGGGGCACTCGGCTGCCGCGCCGGGCACGGCGCAACCAGCTCCTCGGCGCCGCCCAGGAAGTGTTCGTTGCGCAGGGGTACCACTCGGCCGCGATGGACGACATCGCGGAGCGCGCGGGCGTCAGCAAGCCGGTCCTCTACCAGCACTTCCCGGGCAAGCTCGACCTTTACCTCGCTCTGCTGGACCAGCACTGCGAGTCGCTGCTCCAGGCCGTGCGTGCGGCGCTCGCGTCGACGACGGACAACAAGCTGCGCGTGCGCGCCACGATGGACGCCTACTTCGCGTACGTCGAGGACGACGGCGGCGCCTTCCGGCTGGTCTTCGAGTCGGACCTGACCAACGAGCCCGCGGTCCGCGAGCGCGTGGACAAGGTCACGCACGAGTGCGCGGAGGCGATCTGCGAGGTCATCGCCGAGGACACCGGTCTCTCGCGCGCCGAGTCGATGCTCCTCGCCTCGGGTCTCGGCGGACTCGCCCAGGTGGTGGCCCGCTCCTGGCTGCACAGCGACCGCAGCGTTCCGCGCGACCAGGCGGTCCAGCTGCTGACCTCGCTGGCCTGGCGGGGCATCGCGGGCTTCCCGCTGCACGGCACCGATCATCACTGACCGCCACTTTGTTCCCGTCCCCTGTTCGCTCCTGGCGTTCTCGGGCGGAGCGTGTACGTCCCCTCACCGGGCTAATGTGTGCTGCGTACGGCGCGTACGGACGCGCACATCACTGACCGTCGGAGGGACATAGCCGTGGAGGTCAAGATCGGCGTGCAGCACGCGCCCCGCGAGATCGTTCTGGAGAGCGGTCAGACCCCGGAAGAGGTCGAGCGCGCGGTGTCCGAGGCGCTGGCCGGCAAGTCGCAGCTGCTCAGCCTCGTGGACGACCACGGCCGCAAGGTCCTGGTTCCGGCAGACCGCCTCGCGTACGTGGAGCTCGGCGAGCCCACCCAGCGCAAGGTGGGATTCAGCGCGCTGTAGTTCGGCGAGCGGAAGCATGAAGGGCCCGGTGACGATGTCACCGGGCCCTTGCTCGTGCCGCCGCCGGACCCGCTCCGCCTGCTCCGCTCCGCCGACGACGCCCTGGTCGCGACAGGTGTGCGCGGTGGTGCGGGCACGGTCGTGACCGCCCCGCCCGGAGCACGGATCGATCATTGAGGAGGATTGCATTCCGCACGTCACGGGTAAGACCGCCTACGACCGATTTGCACCCGGCCGTGCGGGAGGGACCCCCACCATGCTGTTGGAAACGCTCGGCTCCGCGTTGCTCGGTTTCGCACTCGCGTGGGCGGCCGCGTACCGCCTGCCGCACCGGCTGCCCGCCCGCAGCCTGGTCCTCTCGACCGGAGTGGCCGGAGCCCTGTTCGGTGCCTTCCTGACGCACACCGCTCTGGGCGCCGGCCACTTCCTGGTGATCCTGCTCGGCGCGGCCGCCGTCTCCGCGGCCCTGCTGTCCCTGCTGCTCCGTCCGGCGGAAAGATTTCGGCGCCGCTCGGCGACGGCGTGACCCCCTGCGCAAGGCTCTGAGCGACGCGCTGGGCCACGTCCGGGACCGGGCACACCGCCGACCGCACGACCACAGCTGACCGGGCCGGACGGAAGACGGCCCCCGACGGGGGCCTGTCCGACGAGCTCTAGGCGGCGAGGCCGAGCGCGGCCATCCGCTTCGTGTGCGCCTCGGTGATCCGGGAGAACATCCGGCCGACCTCGGCGAGGTCGAAGCCGTCCGCGACACCGCCCACGAGCATCGTCGACAGCGCGTCCCGGTCGGCGACCACACGCTGCGACTGGGACAGCGCCTCGCCCATCAGCCGGCGGGCCCACAGCGCGAGCCGGCCGCCCACACGCGGGTCGGCGTCGATCGCGGCGCGCACCTTCTCGATGGCGAACCCGGCGTGGCCGGTGTCGTCGAGGACGGCGAGGACGAGACCGCGGGTGTCCGAGTCGAGGCGCGCGGCGACCTCACGGTAGAAGTCGCTGGCGATCGAGTCGCCGACGTACGCCTTGACGAGCCCTTCCAGCCAGTCGGAGGGCGCCGTCTGCTTGTGGAAACCGTCGAGGGCGGCGACGAAGGGCTCCATCGCCTGCGTCGGCTCGGCGCCGATCGCCGCGAGCCGGTCGCGCAGCTGCTCGAAGTGGTGGAACTCGGCGGAGGCCATCTTCGCCAGCTCGGCCTTGTCGCTCAGCGTGGGCGCCAGCTTGGCGTCCTCGGCGAGCCGCTCGAACGCCGCGAGCTCGCCGTACGCGAGCGCTCCGAGCAGGTCCACGACCGCGGCGCGGTACTGAGGGTCGGCGGAGGCCGTGTCCCAGTCCTGGGCGGCGACTCCGGTGGCCGCCGGGGCGGCGTCGGTGGCCTCGGCGGGCTTCTCAGCGGCGTTGTCAGGCGTCGTCATGAAGCGCACAATAGCCCGCTCACCGCAGGACGGAAGTCCCTGGTCAACCAGTGTGACGCCGACGACGTGACCGAATCGGCCATCGCATGTGCGCGATTCCAGGGTATGGTGGTAATGCGCCCGGCGAGTATTCGACGGGCCGCACGAATGAGGATGCCCGGTCGGTGGCCCGATCGGCTCCGACCCGACAGCCCTCCTCGTCCGTACGGCACTGTGCGTACGACATCCGGAGGGACACCCTCAGCGGTACGAGCGCTAGAGCGTCGGCAGTGGTCCCATGCCACTCGGCCCGCCTGACAAGCGGCCGACGTCCCCGGCACGGTCCGACACGACCCCCGCGCTCGCCTCGCACCGCGCACACAGAAGAGGCAGCACCCTGACTACGACTTTCCGAGAGCTCGGAATCCTTCCCGAGACGGCCGAGGCCCTGGAGGCCGTCGGCATCATCAACCCCTTCCCCATCCAGGAGATGACGCTCCCCGTTGCCCTCTCCGGCACCGACGTCATCGGCCAGGCCAAGACCGGCACCGGCAAGACGCTGGGCTTCGGCCTTCCGCTCCTCGAGCGCGTCACCGTCCCCGCGGACGTCGAGGCGGGCCGGGCCCAGCCCGAGCAGCTCACCGACGCACCGCAGGCCCTCGTCGTCGTCCCGACGCGCGAGCTGTGCACCCAGGTGACCAACGACCTGCTCACCGCGGGCAAGGTCCGCAACGTACGCGTCCTCGCCATCTACGGCGGCCGTGCCTACGAGCCTCAGGTCGAGGCCCTCAAGAAGGGCGTCGACGTGATCGTCGGCACCCCCGGGCGTCTGCTGGACCTCGCGGGCCAGAAGAAGCTCAACCTCAAGCACATCAAGGCGCTCGTCCTCGACGAGGCCGACGAGATGCTCGACCTGGGCTTCCTGCCCGACGTCGAGAAGATCATCAACATGCTTCCGGCGCGCCGCCAGACGATGCTGTTCTCGGCGACCATGCCGGGCGCGGTCATCGGTCTCGCCCGCCGGTACATGTCGCAGCCCACGCACATCCGCGCCACCGCGCCGGACGACGAGGGCGTGACGGTCGCGAACATCTCGCAGCACGTCTACCGCGCGCACAACATGGACAAGGCCGAGATGGTCGCGCGCATACTGCAGGCCGAGGGCCGCGGTCTGGCGATGATCTTCTGCCGCACCAAGCGGACGGCGGCGGACCTCGCCGACCAGCTCCAGCAGCGCGGCTTCGCCTCCGGCGCGGTCCACGGCGACCTCGGCCAGGGTGCCCGCGAGCAGGCGCTGCGCGCCTTCCGCAACGGCAAGGTCGACGTCCTCGTCTGCACCGATGTCGCCGCGCGCGGCATCGACGTCGAAGGCGTCACCCACGTCATCAACTACCAGTCCCCCGAGGACGAGAAGACGTACCTGCACCGCATCGGCCGTACCGGCCGCGCCGGTGCCTCCGGTACGGCGATCACGCTCGTCGACTGGGACGACATCCCGCGCTGGCAGCTGATCAACAAGGCGCTGGAGCTCAACTTCAACGACCCGCCGGAGACGTACTCCACGTCCCCGCACCTCTTCGAGGAACTCAGCATCCCGGCCGGCACCAAGGGTGTCCTGCCGCGCTCCGAGCGCACCCGCGCGGGGCTCGCGGCCGAGGAGGTCGAGGACCTGGGCGAGACCGGTGGCCGCGGAGCGCGCGGTCGCGGTGGGCGCTCCTCCGGGCCCTCGTCCGCCGAGCGCGAGCGCCCGGCGCGCACGCCGCGCCGCCGTCGGCGCACGCGCAACGGCGCGCCGCTGGACGAGGCAACCGCCTCCCCTGCGGCCACGCCCGAGTCCGCTCCCGCGGACGCGGAGGTCTCCGAGCCCCGCACGCCGCGCCGTCGCCGGCGTACGCGTGCCGGTGCCGCGGAGCCGGTCGCGGCCACGCCCGCGGCGACCTTCGTGGAGCCCGCGGCGGCCGAGGCCGCTCAGGATGCCGTGACGACCGCCGAGAGCGTCGTCGCGGAGCCCGCGAAGCCCCGTCGCCGGCGGACCCGCAAGGCCGTCGAGTCCGTCACGGCCGTGGAGTCCGCGGTCGTGGAGTCGTCGCCGGCGGCCGAGGCCGTCGTCGAGACCGTCGCCGCGGAGGTCACCGAGGCTCCCGCCCGGCGCCGGACGCGCAAGGCCGCGACCACTGCCGTCGAGACGGCCGAGGCCGTTGCCGAGGCTCCGGCCGCACCGGTCAAGGCGCGGCGCACCCGCAAGGCAGCGGAGACCGCCGTCGCCACGGTCGAGGCCGCTTCGGCCGAGACCGCGGGCGAGGTCGCCGAGGCCAAGCCGCGGCGCACCCGGGCCAAGGCCACGACCACCGCTGCCGCCGAGGCCGCCGAGGCCGCCGAGGCCAAGCCCGTCCGCCGACGCACCCGCAAGGCCGTCGACGCCGAGATCCCGGCCCAGACCGCCGCCGACGACACCGACGCCAAGCCCGTCCGCCGCCGGACGCGCAAGGCCACGACCGCTGCCGTCGAGACGGCCGAGGCCGTTGCCGAGGCTCCGGCCGCACCGGCCAAGGCGCGGCGCACCCGCAAGGCCGCTGCCGCTCCGGAGGCGGCGGGCGAGGTCGCCGAGGCCAAGCCGCGCCGTACCCGGGCCAAGGCCACGACCACCGCTGCCGCCGAGGCCGCCGTGGACACCGCCGAAGCCGCCGAGGCCAAGCCCGTCCGCCGACGCACCCGCAAGGCCGTCGACGCCGAGATCCCGGCCCAGACCGCCGCCGACGACACCGACGCCAAGCCCGTCCGCCGCCGGACGCGCAAGGCCACGACGGCTGCCGCGGAGCCCGCGGAGAGCTGAGTCGCCGACCCTGAGCGGCCCGGTCCCACCCGAGGTGGGGCCGGGCCGTTCGTCTTGCGCTCCCCCGGTCCCCGGTCCGCCCGGGGTCTCTCCCCGCGTCCCCTGATTCGCCCGAACAGCGGGGTCCCCCTCCCGGAGCTCCGCCCCGGTCCCCGCCCCGCGCAGGCCGTGTGACCGTCGTCGCGTTCGCGGGCGGGCGCGCGCGGCCCCTTGCGGGTGCCGATAGCCTCGGCTCATGAGTCGGCCCCCAACGTTCGTCCCGCCCGCCGGAGTCCGCGCCTACCGCCTGTCCACCGAGCGCGGCGAGTTCGCCGTGCTCGACGCGGCTCCCCAGGGACGCCCCAAGGGAACCGCCCTGCTGCTGCCCGGGTTCACCGGCAGCAAGGAGGACTTCATCGCGCTGCACGGGCCGTTGGCCGCGGACGGATACCGGACGGTGGCCGTCGACGGGCGCGGCCAGTACGAGACCGAGGGCCCCAAGGACGACGAAACGCCGTACGCACAGGAGGAGTTGGCGCGGGACGTGCTCGCGCAGGCGGCCGCGCTCGGCGCTCCGCTGCATCTCGTCGGGCACTCCCTGGGCGGCCAGATCTCGCGCACCGCGGTGCTGCTGGACCCGTCCCCGTTCGTCTCACTGACGCTCATCGCCTCCGGCCCCGCCCAGATCTCCTCCTCCCAGCAGGCGCGCGTCAAGCTGCTGCGGGACGCGCTGGCCGTGATGGGCATGGCCCAGGTGTGGGAGGCGATCCAGGCGATGGAGCCGCCGGAGGAGACCGACACCGGCGGTGTCGACTCGGGGCTCGACGACATCGCCGCGCTGCGCAGGCGCTGGCTCGCCAACAGTCCCGCTCAACTCGTGGCGACGGGACGCCAGCTGTGCACGGAGCCCGACCGTGTCGCCGAACTGGCCGCTCTCCCCCTGCCGAAGCACGTGCTCTCCGGTGCGCACGACGACACCTGGCCGGTGACGCTGCTGGACGAGATGGCCGTCCGGCTCGGCGCCCGCCGCACGGTCATACCCGGAGCCGAGCACTCCCCCAACACGGACCAGCCCCTCCTGACGGCCCGCGCCCTGGCCGGGTTCTGGAACGACAACCCGGACGCCGGGTAGCCGAGGCTAGTACTGCGTCTGCAGGTGCTCCCAGAAGCCGTCGCGCAGGGCACGGCGCAGATCGGACTGCCCCCGCAGGGAGTACTGGAGCATCCCCTCGGCCTCGACCAGCAGGTCCTGGTCGACCAGGCCGGGAAGGTACGGATGTCCGGGCAGGAGCTCCACGAGTGACTCACGGCCCCGCGCTGCCAGCCATTTCGCCGCGATCTGGGCGCCCACGAACCGCACGTCCTCGCGGCTGGGCCGGCTCGCCGCCGTCGCGTCGTACGTGAGGGCGGTCCGCCGCGACACGTACGGCTTGAAGAAGTCGAGATCGAGGGTGCGCTGGCTGTCGACCTCCCACAGAAGGGGCTCCGCCTGGTTGCGTCCCTCGGGTGCCTCGATCCCCCAGAGGTGGACGCGCGCCCCGTACCCCTGGGCCGCCTCGACCGCCGACACCAGGTCCTCGTCGCCGCCGAGCAGCGCGGCGTCGCTGATGGCGCGGTGCCGGGCAAGGGACTCCAGGTCGGACCTGATGAGTGAATCGACGCCCTTCTGCTGGTTGTTGGCGTTCAGGTTGCCCAGCCGGACCTTGACGTCGGGCAGTTCGGCGATCGACTGCTGCTCGCTGGTGTGGATGCGGCGGCGCGCCCCGTCGTACCAGTAGACGCGGAGCAGCCTGCTGTCGGCGAAGATCGTGCGGGCCCGGTCGATGAGGGCCTCGATGAGGCCCTCGGTGTCCAGATCGAAGGAACGCCGGTCCTCCGTGCCGACGGCGAGCCGTCCCGCCGCCGCGTACAGGTATCCCGCGTCGACGAAGATCGCGTGCGTGGACGGTGTCTTCGCCACCTCGGCGAGCATGCGCTGCAGGAGCTCGTTCGTGCGGTCGATGCGGGCGCCGAGCGCCAGGAGGTCGTCGTTCATCGCCACTATTGTCCCGGCGGTCACGCTGCGAACACAACTGGTCCCGTTCAGTCCCCGAACAGTCTCCGCCACATCGCTTACCAGCCGATAATTAGGTTCTCGAAAATTTTCCTTAGCGTAGGGAATGTTTGTAACACGCACCCCGTTGAATACGTACGGATGCGGGCGCACTGTCGCCTTGCATGCCTCACACGAGTAGTTCTCCTCAGGAGGATGACCAGACGAAGGGAGAAGCCCATGCGCTTCGAAATCATGCGACTCGACGATGTCGACGGCACCCCCGTGGACAGCACCGTCGTGGACGCCGCCTCCGTCAACCGGATCGTTCAGCAGGCCGCGGCCATCGGGCAGCGACTGTGGATCCGCCCGGCCGAATCGTCCGCCTCGTAGGACGAGGACGCGCTTCGTCACGCGGACGTCATCGGTTCACCGACTTCGGAGCCCCGCACGGCATCGGCCGTGCGGGGCTCCGCGTGCGTGTGGACCCGGGGCGCCGCGTCTCAGCTCGCCCGGATCACCTGGGTGACGCCGTTGATGATCTGCTGCACGGCGATCGCGGAGAGCATCATGCCCGCGAGGCGGGTGACCAGCACGACACCGCCGTCCTTGATGACTCGGATGATCACCAGGGAGTACCGCATCACGACCCACAGCACGACGTGGATCGCGAGGATCGCGGTCCACACCGACACCTGCGTGGCGACCGTGTCGGCCTTCTGCACGGCCAGGATCACGGACACGATCGCGCCCGGACCGGCCAGCAACGGCATGCCCAGCGGCACGAGGGCGACGTTCACGTCCTTGGTCTGCTTGGGCTCGTCGGTCTTGCCGGTGAGCAGGTCGAGGGCGATCAGCAGGAGCAGCAGGCCGCCCGCGATCATCAGGGCGGGCACGGAGACATGAAGGTAGTCGAGGATCTGGTGCCCGAGCAGCCCGAAGACCGCGATCACGCCCCCGGCCACGCAGACGGCCTGGAAGGCCATCCGCCGCTGCACCTTGGCGGGGCGTCCCGCGGTGAGCGCGAGGAAGATCGGAGTGATCCCGGGGGGATCCATGATGACGAAGAGGGTGAGGAACAGGGAGCCGAAGACGGCGACGTCGAACACGGTGAATGGCCTTGCGAACGTGGTGAGAGCGGGTGTGCCGCTGGGGCGGGCGTTCCGCGCGGCACGTGACCGCGGCGGAACAGGACAGGTGGAGGCAGAAGGGCGGGAGGCGCCGGCCGGACCCGCCGGACCGAACCGCTCGGCCCGGCGGGCCTGCGGGTACGGGGCACACGGACGGGCCGTCGCGGGACGCGACGGGCCACGGAGTGCCGCGGGGATCCGGCGGGACGACCGGCTGAGTCCTCGGCCGGACGACCGGCTACGGCCCCGGTGGGACCGGGCGCCGGACGGCGCCGGCGGAGACGGCTGCGGTCAGCCCTGGGCGGTCAGGGGTCCACCGGTGCCGGGCACGGGAAACGCGCCGGTGGCCCGGCGGGTGATCTCCCCGTACACCTCGGGATCGGTGGTGAATTCGCCGAGCACGCAGGTCTTGCGGCTGCCGTGGTAGTCGGACGAGCCGGTGGCCAGCAGCCCCAGCTCGGCCGCCAGACCGCGCAGCCGCGCACGTGTCTCGGGCTCGTGGTCCATGTGGTCGACCTCGATGCCGTCCAGGCCCGCCGCGGCGAGCTCGGCGATCGCGGACTCCGGCACCGTCCGGCCCCGCTTGGCGGCGGCCGGGTGCGCGAAGACGGCGACACCGCCGGCACCCTTGACCAGCCTCAGCGCCTCGAAGGGGTCGGTCTCGTGCTTGGGGATGTACGCGCGGCCGCCGTCGGCGAGCCACTGCTCGGTGAACGCGTCGGAGACGCTGTCCACGACCCCCAGCTCGACCAGCGCGGACGCGACGTGCGGGCGCCCCACGGATCCCTCGCCGGCGATCCGGGCGACCTGCTCCCAGGTGATCGGCACACCGAGCTCCCGGAGCTTGGCGATCATGCCCTGGGCGCGCGGTACGCGGTCGTCGCGGACGAGCTCGCGCTCGGCGAGCAGCGCGGGCTCCTCGGGATCGAAGAGGTACGCCAGCATGTGCATGCTGATCCCGTCGATGCGGCAGGAGAGCTCGGCGCCGGTGACGAGGGTGAGCCCCTCGGGGAGCGCGGCGATCGCCTCGGCGTATCCACGGGTGGTGTCGTGGTCGGTGAGGGCGACCACGTCCAGTCCGGCCGCGGCGGCGTTGCGCACCAGCTCGGCCGGCGTGTCCGTGCCGTCGGACGCCGTGGAGTGGGCGTGCAGGTCGATGCGCACTACGCGGGCTCCAGGCGGTGACGGGACGGGCGGGGACACTCAAGGATAACGGGCATCCGGGGCCCCTCTGTCACACCCTCTCCCCAGGTGCGCCCCCTACGCGCTTTCTGTGAGCCGCACCTGCCGGGGCGTCCGCACGGGCTTCCGACGCACCCCGCCCGCGACCGCGCCACTCGACCGCCGAGCCCCCCGGCCCGTCACTCCGATGGAGCAACGCCGGAGACCGCGATGCGCGCACACGCCCTGCGCGACCGGCACTCCGGTGGTAGGGACCGGCCACGACGACCGTCCCTGGATCCACGCGGCCGGCCCACGGCGACCCGCGCCCGCCCAGGCCCCCGTCTGGTTCCACGGAGCACCCGCCCCACGCCTGCGCTCCGACGTACGGAGAAGGCACCCTGCGTACGGAGAAGGCACCCGGACGGTCGCCTCACGGCTCCAGAATGCGCGGCGACAGCGCCCCGCACGGCAGCAGGTCCACCTCCGCACCCGCGTCCCGGAGATCGGTGAGCACCATCTCGTCGTACATCAGCAGCCCGGTCTGCTCGGGCCAGACGACGGCCCACAGCCACAGCCCGAGCGCCTCGCCCGCGAAGACGGCGCGGTCGTCGGGGGTGCCGGAGACATGCCACAGCGGGGTGGGGCGGCCTGCCGCGAGGACCTTGGCCTGGGGTGGTTTCTCGACGCTCATATAGGGGCCCGGGTCGGGCCCGTCGACACCGGCGTACCGAGCGCCGAGGCCGACGCCGAGCTCCTCGGCGACCAGCAGCAACTCCCCGACCCCGCCGAGCGGTCCGGGTCCGGAGCAGGCGACGACGGTCGCGCGTCCACCGCTGCGGTCGTCACCGGCGAAGGCCGCGCCGGTGAACAGCCAGCCGACGGGCAGCGGCCACGGCATCCACACCGGTACCCGGGCGCGGTGCACGACCACGTCCAGGGCCTCGACGCTGGGTGGGATCACGGGCTGCAGCGGGTGCACCGTCCCGTGCACGTCGCACTGCCAGGTGTCGGCAAAGAGGCCGGGAGCCCTGACCCGGCCACCACACTTCGGGCAACTGGGTTCGCCCCTCATAGGGCCCAACGGTCCTCCCCGAGGTTCGCCACGTCAAGGACGATCACCCGTCCGGCGTGTGCCTGTCACACCAAGGGAGTAGATGTAGCTTGCATTAATTAGCTCAGCTAACTTATTATGTGTATACGACAACGATCCCATCGCACGCAGTGAAGGAGCGGGCATGATCAGCAGCACGGGAGACCCCGCCGAAGGGGGCACACTGGACGCGGGCGCCGCCGGCCTGCTGCGCCAGCCGAAGGCCGTCTGGGCCACCGCCGGCGCCTCCGTCGTCGCGTTCATGGGCATCGGCCTCGTCGACCCGATCCTGCCGTCCATCGCCAAGGGCCTGGACGCCACGCCCAGCCAGGTGTCCCTGCTGTTCACCTCGTACTTCCTCATCACCGCCTTCGCGATGCTGCTGACCGGATTCGTCTCCAGCCGCATCGGCGGCCGCAGGACCCTGCTGCTGGGCCTGGCCCTCGTCGTCGTCTTCGCGGGCCTGGCGGGCACCTCGGGATCGGTCGGCGAACTCGTCGGGTTCCGGGCGGGCTGGGGCCTGGGCAACGCCCTGTTCGTCTCGACGGCCCTCGCCGTCATCGTCGGCGCGGCGGCGGGCGGAAGCGCCGCGGCCATCCTCCTGTACGAGTCGGCGCTCGGCCTCGGCATGGCCTGCGGCCCGCTGCTCGGCGCCCTGCTCGGCGACGCCAGCTGGCGCTACCCGTTCTTCGGCACCGCGTTCCTGATGGCGGTCGGCTTCCTGTGCATCGCCGCGTTCCTGAAGGAACAGCCCAGGCCCGCGCGGAAGACCTCGCCGCTCGACCCGATCAGGGCGCTCGGCCACGGCGGTCTCGCCTCGGCGGCCGTCTCCGCGTTCTTCTACAACTACACGTTCTTCACCGTGCTGGCCTTCACCCCGTTCGTGCTGAACATGACCCCCTACAAGTCCGGCGCGGTGTTCTTCTGCTGGGGTGTGCTGCTCGCCGTCTTCTCGGTGATCGTGGCACCGCGCATGCAGGCACGGTTCGGCTCGCTGAAGGTGCTGGGCGGCTCACTGGTGCTGCTCGCCGTCGACGTACTCGTCCTCGGCTACGGCGACCACACCACCGCCGTCGTCTGCACGATCCTGTCCGGCGCCTTCATCGGCGTGAACAACACGGTGTACACGGAGCTGGCCCTCGGCGTGTCGGACGCTCCGCGCCCGGTGGCGAGCGCCGGGTACAACTTCGTGCGGTGGTTCGCGGCAGCCGCCGCCCCGTACTTCGCGCCGAAGATCGAGGAGTGGACCGACGTCCACATCCCGTTCGTGGTCGCCGCGGTGACGGCCGCGGCGGGCGCCGTCGTGGTCCTCGTACGGCGCAAGGCGCTCACCCACGAGGCGGAGGAGCTCCGGCCCCGGCACGTCACCGAGGACAGCGTCACGGTTTTTGCCAACTGACGCTTTTCGGCCAGGTACTGAGCCGGTCTCAGTCCAGCGGAACGGACTTGCGCAGCGGATCGCGCAGGTCCGTTCCGCCGTTCAGCCAGCGCTCCTGGAGGGCCGCCGCGCCGTGCACGCGCTTCCACGCGGCCTCGTTGGGCGTCATCGGCAGCAGCGGCAGGAACCGCACCGGATCGGCCGGCGCGTCGAGCTCCAGGTCCTCGATCAGGCCGCCGGACTCCGCGACCAGGACCGAGGTGAACGGCGCGCCCGGCCACAGCGGTTCACCCACGTCGAGCGAGGCGCCCGGGGACACGATCAGGCCTTCGACCTGGGGGGAGGCGCCGAGCACGGCGAGCGGGCGGAGCACCTTGTCGGTGTCGGCGCCGCCCGCGCGCACCGAGAGGACCAGTTCGGCGCGCGGGCCCTTCACCGGGTCGGCGACGACCGCCGTCGGGTCCGCCATCGGCTGGGCGGACATACCGAGCGTCGCGTAGCGGACGACATCGCCCTCTGTGAAGCGCAGCACTTCGATACGGTCGGTGCCGAGGAAGGTGACCGCGGCCCGCGCGTCGGGTTCGCCCAGCGCAGAGCGCAACCGGGCCTCGACCAGAGGAAGAACATCAGCCATGCCGTGAGCATAGAACTCGTCAGGAGCGGGCAAAGCGGCGCGTTGATGCTTCAGTGCGCTGATAGTCTTGGCCGCCGGTCGGAGCAGCACGCAGAAGCGTCGCTCTCAAGCTCCGAGCGCGACGCACTGACGCCGACTCCCCCGGGGAGTCGGACTCCCCTACGGGGGATGGATCGTCCCTCACGGGGGACCGACCGGAGGAGGTGGGGCTGCAATGGACCGAAGTCGACCGTGCAGTACCACCCGCTCTTCCGGTCGCTGAGTTCTGTAGCTGGATCGCCCCCATCGGCCCTGCCGGCTGCTGCCTCCCGCAAGCGTGTGCATACCTGTCAGCGTTGCCCGGTGCACCACGGAAGAGCGCTTCGATTCCGCATGATCCGTCTGATCTGCATCACCCGATCCGTCTGATCTGAATCAGTAGCGAAGCTGCCACCGCGACGGTGCGGTGCTCCCCGCTTTGTGGACGTGCCAAACATCCGCAGTCTGGACGTCCCCATTCCGGGCAGTTCCAACCGTCGTCGACGGCCTCCGGTGAAAAGGAGCCTGCCATGTCGATGATCCGTGACCTGCGTGCCGCGGTCCGCCCCCGTCCCTCGCTGCGCAAGGACGGCGGGACGTACGACACCACCCGCGACCCCGCCACCCCGTCCGCGGTGGTCGACTGCGCCGTCTACCGCGACGGCGCCCGCGTCGAGACGCGCGAGCCGCTCACCCCGCACGAGGCGATGCGCCAGGTGCACCGCGACGGCGGCTTCGTGTGGATCGGCCTGCACGAGCCGACGGAGGCCGAATTCTCGGGCATCGCCCGGGAGTTCGGGCTGCACCCGCTGGCCGTCGAGGACGCCGTCCAGGCCCACCAGCGGCCCAAGCTGGAGCGCTACGACGACTCCCTGTTCACCGTCTTCAAGACCATCCACTACGTCGAGCACGACCGGCTGACCGCCACCAGCGAAGTCGTGGAGACCGGCGAGGTCATGTGCTTCACCGGGCGGGACTTCTTCATCACCGTCCGGCACGGCGGGCAGGGCTCGCTGCGGGCCCTGCGGCACCGGCTCCAGGACGACCCGGAGCTGCTCGCCAAGGGCCCCTCCGCGGTGCTGCACGCGATCGCCGACCACGTCGTCGACGGGTACATCGCCGTCGCGGACGCCGTGCAGGACGACATCGACGAGGTCGAGACCCAGGTGTTCTCGCCGGGCCGCAAGGGCACTCCGCGCGGCACCGACGCCGGGCAGATCTACCAGCTCAAGCGCGAGGTGCTGGAGTTCAAGCGGGCGGTGTCCCCGCTGCTGCGCCCCATGCAGCTGCTGAGCGAGCGGCCGATGCGGCTGATCGACCCGGACATCCAGAAGTACTTCCGCGACGTCGCCGACCACCTCGCCCGCGTGCAGGAGCAGGTCCTCGGCTTCGACGAACTGCTCAACTCGATCCTCCAGGCCAACCTCGCGCAGGCCTCCGTCGCGCAGAACGAGGACATGCGCAAGATCACCTCCTGGGCGGCCATCATCGCCGTACCCACGATGGTCTGCGGCGTGTACGGGATGAACTTCCAGCACATGCCGGAGCTGCACTGGCGCTACGGCTACCCGGTGGTCATGGGCATCACGGTCGGCCTGTGTCTCTCGATCCACCGCATCCTGAAGCGCAACGGCTGGCTGTGAGGGCGGGCCGGCCGGACGGGTCCGCGCGCCGGCCGTGAGGCGGGCCGACCGGGCAGGTCCCCGCGCTGGCTAGGCTTGCCCCCATGACGGAACAGCTGCTCGACCGGGCCCTCGTCGAGGAGGCCACCAAGAAGTCCGGGCTGATCTGGGTGCGCGCCGCCGACGGGCCGGCTCACGCGGGGAGCCAGGACGGGCCCTCCCGCGCCCTGTGGCACGTGTGGCACGACGGCGCGGCCTGTCTCGTCGGCGACGGGCCGGGCGAGCAGCCGCTGCCGGACCTGGTCGACGGGGGCACCGCGGTCGTCACCGTGCGCAGCAAGGACAAGGGCGGGCGGCTCGTCTCCTGGATCGCGAAGGTCGTGGAGCTGAGGCCCTCCTCGCCCGAGTGGGAGGCGGCCGTCGGCGAGCTCAAGGGCAAGCGCCTGAACGCTCCCGACGGCGAGGCGATGCCGGAGCGCTGGGCCCGCGAGTGCCGGGTGCTGCGCCTGGAGCCGTCGGGCGCCACCCGGGAGCTTCCCGACGGGTCCCTGTCGGCGGTGCCGCTGCCGACCCCGGCGACCACGCGCCGGCCCATTCCGTCGGCCCTGCCGCGGCTCCTGCTCAAGAAGCGCAAGCGCGGCTGAGGCCGGGTCCCGGTCAAGGGCTGTCCCGTGATCCCCGGTGGATCGGCGCGCGGCGTCGGATGCGGTGCGTCGCAAGGCGGTGAGGGTCCCCCCGCCGAAGGCAGGGGGCCGCCGTCCTCGTACTGGGCGCATTCGGGCGGCCCTCCAACGCGGCGAGGTGCCGTAGAGCTGTCGTCGTGTGCCCGCCGGGGATCACGGGGCGGCCTTCAGGACGTGGGCAGCTGCTGCCCGTAGTCCACCGTCTCCTTCTTCGTCGGCTCCTCGAGGGCGAAGTCCTTGCCCCAGTCGGTCAGCCGGAGGGTGCCGGCGTTGCCCGCTCGGACCAGGCGGACCGGGTACGGGGTGCCCTTCAGGGAGACGTCGAGCGTGCCGCCGGAACCCTTGTCGCCGGTGATGCGGATGGTGCGGATGCCCGCCTGCTCGTGGTGTCCGTCCGTGGCGAGCTTGCCGTGCAGGGTGAGCAGGCCGTCGAGGAGGACGTTCTTGTCGGTGAAGCCGCTGAAGCGCTTGTAGGCGGGGTCTCCGGTCGGCACCTTGACGTACATGCCCTCCAGCTTCTTGGCCGCCGCGCTGTCCGCCGAGGAGTCGCCGCCCTTGGCGTTCTGCTGGGTCCAGAACTCGGCGTCGGCCTTCAGGAACAGGTGCTCGCCCACCCGCAGCAGCCGGAACGTCGCGCCCTTCGCGGTCACCGAGCCGGTGCCGCCGTCGGACTTGAGGCGCATGTCGAGCGTGTACGTCGTCCCGCCCGACACCACGCTTCCGGAGAGCCGCACGGTCTCGGCCGTCTCGGCCGCCTTCCGCGTCTTCGCCTGAATGGTGGCGGCGGGCAGCTTGCCGACCCCGTTCGTGCCCGCGTCCGGGTCCTCAGCGCCGCCGCACCCCGTCAGCCCCATGCCCGACACGGCCAGTGCGCACGCGGCGCTCACCAGTGCGGCCCTGCGGGTGCGGCCCTGGGGAATTGCAGTCACAGGTGCGGTGCCTCTCGTGCGGGGTCCTTCGCGGCGTACGGCAGCGTACCGGTGCCGTACGCCGCGGGCGGAGGCAGTCCGTCCGGACCGCTCACCAGGGCGTATCCGACCGGGACGGGCTAGCCTGAAGCCCACCAGCGGGGACAGAACGGGACGGAACAGGCGTACGCGGGCGCACGGAGACCGGGTACGTGCGCGCAGACCGCCCGCGCGGCCGCCCCGGGACCGCCGCGCGAAGGAGCCGGCCGGAGATCGCGTACGCCCCCGTACGCAGACAAGGAGGCGCGGGCATGGCCGCAGGCGCCCCGCGGATCTTCGTCTCGCACCTCGCAGGCGTCGCCGTCTTCGACCCGAACGGCGACCAGGTGGGCCGGGTGCGGGAACTCGTCGCCATGCTGCGCGTCGGGCGGCGCCCGCCCAGGCTGCTGGGCCTCGTCGTCGAGCTGTCCACCCGCCGCCGCATCTTCCTGCCCATGACACGGGTGACCGGCATCGAGTCCGGCCAGGTCATCACCACCGGCGTCCTCAACGTACGGCGCTTCGAGCAGCGGCCCACCGAACGGCTCATCTTCGGCGAACTGCTCGACCGGCGCGTGCGTCTGGAGGAGACCGGCGAGGAGGTGACCGTGCTCGACGTGTCGATCCAGCAATTGCCCGCCCGGCGGGAGTGGCAGATCGACCGGGTCTTCGTGCGCAGGGGCCGTGTCGGCGCCTTCCGGCGCAGCAAGGGCGAGACGATGACCGTCGAGTGGTCCGCCGTCACCGGCTTCTCCCTGGAGGAGCACGGACAGGGCGCCGAGAGTCTGCTCGCCACCTTCGAACAGCTGCGGCCCGCCGACCTGGCCAATGTGCTGCACCACCTGTCCCCGAAGCGGCGCGGCGAGGTCGCCGCGGCGCTGGACGACGACCGCCTCGCCGACGTGCTGGAGGAGCTCCCCGAGGACGACCAGATCGAGATCCTCGGCAAACTCAAGGAGGAGCGCGCGGCCGACGTGCTGGAGGCGATGGACCCGGACGACGCCGCCGACCTGCTCGCCGAGCTGCCCGCGGAGGACGTGGAACGGCTGCTCGCGCTGATGCGGCCCGGCGACGCGGCCGACGTGCGGCGCCTGATGGCGTACGCCGAGCGGACCGCGGGCGGCCTCATGACGACCGAGCCCATCGTGCTGCGGCCCGACGCCACCGTCGCCGACGCGCTCGCCCGGGTCCGCAACCCCGACCTGTCCCCCGCGCTCGCCGCCCAGGTCTACGTGTGCCGCCCGCCGGACGAGACCCCCACCGGCAAGTACCTGGGCACCGTCCACTTCCAGCGGCTGCTGCGCGACCCGCCGTTCACCCTCGTCGGCTCCCTCGTCGACGACGGCCTCCAGCCGCTGGACCCGGACGCCGCGCTGCCCGTCGTCGCCGGCTTCTTCGCGACGTACGACATGGTCGCTGCGCCGGTCGTCGACGAGAGCGGTTCGCTCCTCGGCGCGGTGACCGTGGACGACGTGCTGGACCACATGCTGCCGGACGACTGGCGGGAGACGGAGTTCCACCTCACGGACGAGGGGACCCCCCATGGCGCCTGAGCGCGAGAACCGCGAGCGGGTCGTCTCCGGGGCCACCGCCACCACCCGGCCCCGCACGCGGCTCGACCAGCCGCTGCCGCCGCGCCGCCGGCTGGTGCCCGAATGGGACCCGGAGGCCTTCGGACGCCTCTCGGAGCGCATCGCCCGCTTCCTCGGCACCGGACGGTTCATCGTCTGGATGACCGTCGTCATCATCATGTGGGTGGCATGGAACGTCCTCGCCCCGACCGACCTGCGCTTCGACACCTACCCGTTCATCTTCCTGACGCTCATGCTGTCGCTCCAGGCGTCCTACGCCGCCCCGCTGATCCTGCTCGCCCAGAACCGGCAGGACGACCGCGACCGGGTCAATCTCGAACAGGACCGCAAGCAGAACGAACGGTCCATCGCGGACACCGAATACCTCACACGGGAGATCGCCTCGCTGCGTGTGGGCCTCGGCGAGGTGGCCACCCGCGACTGGATCCGCTCGGAACTCCAGGACCTGATGAAGGACCTGGAGGAGCATCACGGCGACGGGCAGGTCGTATTCCCGGCAGAACGGTCCGGCGGACGTGACGTAGACGACCGGTGACGGGGCTTTCCGGGCCCCGGGCCCGTCGCCGTACCATCATGTCTATGGCTACGGAAGACGCGGTGCGCGAAGCACTGGCGACGGTGAACGACCCCGAGATCCAGCGACCCATCACCGAACTGGGGATGGTCAAATCGGTGGAGATCGGTGCGGATGGCGCGGTCGCGGTCACCGTGTACCTGACCGTCTCCGGTTGCCCGATGCGCGAGACCATCACGAAGAGCGTGACGGATGCGGTCTCGGCGGTCGAGGGCGTCACGCGCGTCGACGTGACCCTGGACGTGATGAGCGACGAGCAGCGCCGCGAGCTGGCGTCCGCACTGCGCGGCGGCCAGGCCGAGCGCGAGGTGCCGTTCGCCAAGCCGGGCTCGCTGACCCGCGTGTACGCGGTCGCCTCCGGCAAGGGCGGCGTCGGCAAGTCCTCGGTGACCGTGAACCTGGCGGCGGCGATGGCGGCCGACGGCCTCAAGGTCGGTGTCGTCGACGCCGACATCTACGGCCACTCGGTGCCCCGCATGCTCGGCGCGGACGGCCGTCCCACCCAGGTCGAGAACATGATCATGCCGCCGTCGGCGAACGGCGTGAAGGTCATCTCGATCGGCATGTTCACCCCGGGCAACGCGCCGGTGGTCTGGCGCGGCCCGATGCTCCACCGCGCCCTCCAGCAGTTCCTGGCGGACGTGTTCTGGGGCGACCTGGACGTGCTGCTCCTGGACCTCCCGCCGGGCACCGGCGACATCGCGATCTCCGTCGCCCAGCTGGTCCCGAACGCGGAGATCCTGGTCGTCACCACCCCGCAGCAGGCCGCCGCCGAGGTGGCCGAGCGCGCCGGCTCGATCGCCGTCCAGACCCACCAGAAGATCGTCGGCGTCGTCGAGAACATGTCCGGACTGCCCTGCCCGCACTGCGGCGAGATGGTCGACGTGTTCGGCACGGGCGGCGGCCAGACGGTCGCCGACGGCCTGACCCGCACGACCGGCGCCACGGTCCCGGTCCTCGGCTCCATCCCGATCGACGTCCGCCTCCGCGAGGGCGGCGACGAGGGCAAGCCGGTGGTCCTCTCCGACCCCGACTCCCCGGCGGGCTCCGCCCTCCGCTCCATCGCCGGCAAGCTCGGCGGCCGCCAGCGCGGCCTGTCGGGCATGTCCCTGGGCATCACCCCCCGAAACAAGTTCTGACCCGGACCAGGCACCCCATCGGGGCGCGAGGAACTGCGCGCGCACCCCACACGGACCCGCGGACAACACCCTCACGGAAGCGCCCCGCAAGGGGCGCGAGGAACTGCGCGCCCAGCCCCCACCGCCCCGCGGCCGACACCCGCACGAAAGGCGCCCCGCCAGGGGCGCGAGGAACTGCGCGCCCAGCCCCCACCGCCCCGCGGCCGACACCCGCACCGAGAGCACCCCAAGAGCACCAAGAAGGGGGCGCCGCCCACCAGGACGGCGCCCCCTTCCCCGTAGATCCCCGCAGAACCGCCAGCTAGGCGTACGCGCCGATGTCCTTGATCATCGCGAACCCCAGCCCATACGCACTCATCCCCCGCCCGTACGCGCCCACGTGGACGCCTTCCCGGGTGGATCCCGCGAGCACCCATCCGAACTCGGACTCGCGGTAGTGGAAGGACGTCGGCACGCCGTCCACGGGAAGGGACAGCGTGGACCAGTCGGCCCCGTTCAGGTCGTCGGCCAGCACCCACGCGGTCTCGGTCTGCTGGTCCAGCCAGTTGTCCCGCAGGCTGTGGTCCATCTGGCCGGGCCAGGTGAAGGACAACAGCCCCACACCGGCCAGCCAGGCCGCGGAGGACACCGAGGTGGCCTCCAGCAGCCCCGTGCCGTCCGCGCTGCGACGGTCGGGGCTGGCCGCGACGGTGACGACGACGGCGAACCGCTCCTTGTCCTCCGTCGCCTCACTGCGCACCGTGGGCTCGTCGCCGTGTCCGATGGAACCGTGCTCGACGGCACCGTCCGCCGACGTACCGACCTGCATCAGCCAGCGCGGGCCCGTGAACGCCTCGTCGAGGCCGTACCACGGGAAGGGCGCCAGCAGGTAGCCGTCGACCGTACGCCGGGCGGAGGGGACGTGTTGTCCGCCCTCCGCGGCCGGCGCCTGCGCGCCTACCCGACTTGTCGTCTCCATCTGCCGGACGCCTCCTCGCTCTCGTCGGACCGGGCGGCCCGCCCCCCTCGGGCGTCCTTGTCGGTCCGCACAACAACTCGGCAGCATAGCCACCCCGATCGGAGCAGCAGGGAAACCGCCCGGCGCGTGAGCCGCTTACGCGCCCGATTCAGGCGCGCGGGGCACGCCCGCACAAGGGCTGGGTGCCGAGCGCGGGTTCCGGGCCTCAGGGGCCCGGTCACGGGGGCCCTACGGCCCGGTCAGGGGGCCGCGGGGCCAGGGATCCACCGAAGAGCCGTACGGCCCCTCATGGGCGTACGGCCCGTCGAAGGGCGCCGTGACGGCTCAGGTGGCGTCCGCGTCGTAGGGCGGGCGCTCGTCCGGGTCGAGCTTCTCGCGCTTCTTGGTCATGTCGACGGAGCCGCCGCTCGCGCCACCGGAGGACGACGAGGAGTGGTCGGATTCACGGCCGTGCACGGCGTCCGTGACCTCGGCCATCTCCTTCTTCAGGTCGAAGCCGTTGCGGATCTCCTTGAGCCCCAGCTCGTCGTTGTCCAGCTGCTTGCGGATGAACGTCTTGGGGTTGAGGTCCTCGAACTCGAAGTCCTTGAACTCCGGGCCGAGTTCATCGCGGATGTCCGCCTTGGCGCTCTCGGAGAAGTCGCGGATCTTGCGGATCGTCCGAGTGACGTCCTGGATCATCTTCGGGAGCTTGTCCGGACCGAAGACGAGCACGGCGAGGACGACGAGCGTCACCAGCTCCAGCGGTCCTATGTCATTGAACACCTGATGCTCCTTGCGATGTCCTCGGTCCTCGGCCCTCGGCAGGTCTTCCGTGGTCCAGGCCGGGTCCACGGTACCTGTCGACCCCGTCCGTCCGGAACTGTCCCGGGGCTTCCGAGTTCATGTACACGGCCGGTTTTCCGTGATGTTTGCCCTTCGGAGCTGGGAGATTGCCTCCGGCTGTGAGGTTCGTGTCAGTCCCCGTCGGCCGAACCGAGCACCAGGGTGACCTTCTTCTCGGCACCGTCGCGCCGCAGGGTCAGCTGGAGCCGGTCGCCCGGCCGGTGGGCCCGTGTCTTCACGATGAGCTCCTCACCGGAGTGCACGCGCTGGCCGTCGACCTCGGTGATCACATCGCCCGGCTCGATGCCGGCCTTCGCCCCGGGGCCGCCCGCGGTGACCGGCGGGCCGCCGCCGTTGCCCTTCGTGCCGACCCGGGCGCCGTCGCCCGTGTAGTTCATGTCGAGTGTGACTCCGATCACCGGATGCGTGGCCTTGCCGGTGTTGATCAGTTCCTCGGCGACGCGCTTGCCCTGGTTGATCGGGATGGCGAAACCCAGTCCGATGGAACCGGCCTGACTGCCCTCCAGGTCGGAGCCGCTGTCGGCGGAGCGGATGGCGCTGTTGATGCCGATGACGCGGGCCTTGGAGTCGAGGAGGGGCCCTCCGGAGTTGCCGGGGTTGATCGGCGCGTCGGTCTGCAGGGCGTCCACGTACGAGACGTCGCTCCCGTCGCCCTTCTCGCCGCCCGCGGTGATGGGCCGTTCCTTGGCGCTGATGATGCCGGAGGTGACGGTGTTGGCGAGGTCGAAGGGCGCTCCGATGGCGACGACGGGGTCGCCGACCTGGACGTTGTCGGAGTTGCCGAGGGGCATGGGGTCGAGTCCGCTGACGCCGGAGACCTTGACGACCGCGAGGTCGTAGCCGCTGTCGTGTCCCACGACCTCGGCCTCGGCGCTCTCACCTCCGCTGAACGTCACGGATATCTCGCCGCTGCTGCCCGCCGGTTCGATCACGTGGTTGTTGGTGAGGATGTGGCCCTGGCCGTCCAGCACGAAGCCGGTTCCGGTGCCCTCCTCGCCGGAACCGCGCACGTGCAGGGTGACGACGCTGGGCAGGGCGTGCGCGGCGATCCCCGCCACGCTGTCCGGGGCCCGCCCCGGCGCCTCCTTGGACGCCTGGGGCAGCTCGACGCCGCCCATGCCGCCGTTGCGCTCCAGATACGCCCCTACGGCGCCTCCGACGCCCCCGGAGACGAGGGCGAGCACCACGGCCGCGAACACCAGCACCTTCGTGGCCCGCTTGCGCCGCTGCGTCACGGTCGCCACGGCGGCCCCGTTCTGCTGGAGGGCCCCCGCGGCGGCCCAGGGGTCGTAGTTCTGCCAGGGGACGTGCGCGGCGGCCGCCTCACCCTGCTGGGCGGCGTCCTGGGGGCCGCCACCCGTGTACGGGGCCACGGAGGAGGCCGGCTGCGCGGAGTGGCCCTGCGCCGCGTGCGGGACGGGTGCTCCCGCGGGCAGGTGTGTGCCGTGGGCGGGCGTACCGGCCGGGACGTGCGGGCCGGGAACGGGCGCACCGGCCTGTGCGGGCGCACCGGCCTGTGCGGGCGTACCGGCCGGGACGTGCGGAGCGGGAACGGACGCACCGGCCTGTGCGGGCACCCCATGGGCCGGCGTTCCCTGCGGGACGGGCGCCGGCGCGGGCAGGTGCGTGCCGTGCGCGGGCGTGGCCACCGGGTGCTGGACCGGCGGAGCGGGCGCCCAGGGACCGGGCCGGCCGTACGGCGGGGTGCTGTACGGATCGGGGTCGTGCAGCGGCTTGGGACGGTCCAGCTCGTAGTCGTCGGCGGTGTCCACGGGGACGCCGGCGCCGCCCGCCGCGGCCACGCCCGGCGCCGCGGGCCGAGCGGGAGCACCCGCGACGGCATCCGGCGCCCGCTCGTCCGAGGCGGGCCCGGCCACGGCACCGTCCACCACCGGTCCCGGCGCGGCGGAACCCGCGACCGGTCCGGGCACGGCGGAACCCGCAGCATCGGCGGGCCCAGCGGAACCCACGGCGAGGTCGGGCGGGACCGCGCCCCCGGCCGCACCGGCCGCCTCCGCCGCGCGGACGTCCTCCGGACCCTCCGGCGCGGTGTCGCGTGACGGGCTCGTACCGGGGACCGGCTGCGCCGTGGGCGCGGGCACGACGTCCGAAGGGCCCGGCTCCGGGTGGTGATCCGGGGTGGTTCCGGGCCCCGCGTCATGCGGCCGGGGCCTGCTCCACCACTTCGCCTTCGTGGGCTTCCCCTCGTCCATGCTCTCCCCACACCTGACCCGAGGCACAACTCGCCTACGGCCACCACAGATTGCCGATTCCGCGCCCGGGATCTCCCGTGCGGGCGCGGCTCACCCTGGATTCAACCAGGTTCACGGGCTGCCGCGCAGAGGGCGGGGTCAGCGGGCGGTACGAGAGGAGGGGGAGGTGGGGGACGGGGAGTAGGACGGGGACGACGTGGCGGCGGGGGCGGTGAGCAGACCCGGAGTGGCGAGCTCCTGGACCGCGGACCATGTGCTCAGCGCGAGCGGCTGGACATCTGTCAGCGGACGTATGAGCGGGGACATCGCCGCGGCACCCGCCATCACCGGTGTCGTCAGCGTATGCACGGCGTCCTGGCCGCGGTCCGGAGCGGGGACTCCGGGCAGCAGCGGTGCGGACACCTCGGTCGGCGCCAGAGGGCTCTCGCCGGACATCCGCTGGCCCTGCGCGAGCAGGGGGCCGACGGACCGTCGGCGCTGCGACTCGGGGGTCGTCGCGGCTCCCGGGGTCTGCGAACGGGACGGCGTGACATTGCTGCCGGCCCCGGACCCGCCCCGGGCGTCCGTGGTGTCCCCGGGCATGCCGGTGGTCACCCCGCCGAGCGCGACCGCGGCCAGCGACACCGCGCCGGCGGCGGCGAAGGCGAACCGGCGGCTGCGCGAGGACGACCGCTCGGCCTCGTGACGGCTGACGTCATGGATGCGGAAGCCACGCCCCGGGGAGGGGGGCAGGACATCGGCGTGCGGTCCGGCGGGGACGTATCCGAAGGGCTCGCCCCGCACTCCGAAGAGTCCGGGGACGCCGGTGCCTCCGGCCAGCCCGCCGCTGCCGAATCCGGCTCCGCCCAGCGGTGACCCGCTGTCGGAGTCGCCGCCCCCGGGAAGCCCCTGGAGACGGGCGAGGAAGCTTTCGGAGGGTGGCGGTGGGGCGACTTCCGCGAACACGTTCTTCAGTCGGCGCTGGGCGTCCGCCTCCGCCTTGCACTTCGCGCAGGTGGCGAGGTGGGCGAGGACGCGCTCACGCGACTCATGACCGAGCTCTCCGTCCACCAGGGCGGAGAGGCGGTCTCCCAGATGCTGCTCAGCCACGGGCCTCTCGGCTGAATTCGGCCGGGTTCCACTCACGCGGTCGCGCCCCCTCCTCCCAGCACGGGTACTCCGGCCACGGCGAACGAGCGGCGCTCGGCGCGGGCCTCGGGAGAGCGGTGGGCCAGGGCCTTGCGCAGCTGCGAGCGGCCGCGGTGGATCCGGCTGCGGACCGTGCCGAGCTTGACGCCCAGGGTCGCGGCGATCTCCTCGTACGACAGGCCCTCGATGTCGCACAGGACGACGGCGGCGCGGAACTCGGGCGCGAGGGTGTCCAGCGCCTGCTGGACGTCGGCGTCGAAGTGCGCGTCGTTGAAGACCTGCTGCGGGGACGGCTCGCGGCTGGGCAGGCGCTCGGCCGCGTCGTCGCCGAGGGCGTCGAAGCGGATGCGCTGCTTGCGGCGCACCATGTCCAGGAAGAGGTTCGTGGTGATGCGGTGCAGCCAGCCCTCGAAGGTGCCGGGCGTGTACGTGGACAGTGAGCGGAAGACGCGGACGAAGACTTCCTGCGTGAGGTCCTCGGCGTCGTGCTGGTTGCCCGTCAGACGGTAGGCGAGGCGGTAGACCCGGCCGCTGTGCGTGCTGACGATCTCCTCCCAGGTGGGCGGAGTCCACGCCTGCGACTCCGCGTCGGTGGTGAACGTCGCGGTCTGCGCCGGGGCAGCATGGAACGTGTCAGCGATGTCGGTCACGGATTTCGGCTCACCCGCCGATCTGAGTAGGCGCCGCAGCACCCCTCCCCGATCCACAGGCGCAGCCGCACCTCCCCTGTCGGCTCTGGTGGTGTCCAGTGGAGCCCCTACCATAGCCACCTCGCCCGTTAGCTCCGGATAAGCGGTTTTACGAGAATTTGATGCGCGCTCATACGACTGCGTCAGCACTTGCTCGTCGTCCCACTCCGCGTCCTGGTCCATACATTTCCCCCCGCTGTTTTCCCCACCCCTTTAAACGCCCGGTCCCATCTGCGGGTTCCCGGCACCAACGGATACAGTCACGCCGAGGCAATCACGGGGACAGGAGAGGGTCATTACCGGCAACCGGCAGACGAGCTGGGCGTTCGCCGACGCCTTTGTCGCCGAGGACGAAGCGCTGCGCTGGGCCCGGGACCGGGCTCGGGAGGCAGGGCTGCGCTCGGTGTCGCCCGGCACCGGCGCCGCGCTGCGTCTGCTCGCCGCCACCGTGGACGCGAAAGCGGTGGCGGAGATCGGGACCGGGACCGGTGTCTCCGGAATTCATCTGCTGCACGGCATGCGGCCGGACGGGGTACTGACCACGGTGGATCCGGAGCCGGAGCGCCAGCAGTTCGCCCGGCAGGCCTTCCGCGCGGCCGGTTTCGCGAGCAACCGCGCCCGCTTCATCCCGGGCCGCGCGCTGGACGTGCTGCCCCGGCTGGCGGACTCCGGGTACGACCTCGTCTTCTGCGACGGGGACCGTCTGGAGTGCCTGGACTATCTCGCTGAATCGTTGCGCCTGCTGCGGCCGGGCGGGCTCGTCGTCTTCGAGGGCGTCTTCGCGGACGGCCGCACGGTGGACTCGGGGCCGCAGCCCGCGGAGGTCGGCAGGCTGCGCGAGCTGCTGCGCGCGGTGCGCGAGAGCCAGGACCTGGTGCCGTCGCTGCTGCCGGTGGGCGACGGGCTCCTCTGCGCGGTCAAGCGCTGACCGGACCGGGCCACCGGCCACCGGCCACCGGCCACCGGCCACCGGCCACCGGGCCACCGGGCCACCGGGCCACCGGGCCACCGGGCCACCGGGCCGATCATCACGAACGGCGCGGCCTCGCCGGCCGGCCGGCGAGGCCGGATCCCGAACCAGGGCCGGCCCGGTTCCTCCAGATGGAGCGGACCGACAGGACCGACAGGACCGGACGACCAGGACCGGCCGGCGCGCGGGACCGGCTCACGGACCACCCGCCACCCCGCCGACCTGGCAGGACGCCCCTCCGACGGACGCGACACGTCAGCCCCGCGCTCCTGAAAAACGACTTCCCCGGCACCGCGTACGATGCCGGGGAAGACGAACAGGTATGGTCGCGTTCCGCGTCAGCCGACGACCTTCTTGAGGGCGTCGCCGAGCGCGTCGGCCTCGTCAGGGGTCAGCTCGACGACGAGCCGACCGCCGCCTTCGAGCGGAACGCGCATGACGATGCCCCGCCCCTCCTTGGTCACCTCGAGCGGGCCATCGCCCGTCCGCGGCTTCATGGCCGCCATGCTCGTTCCCCTTCCTGAAACCAGCTCATCGTCGCCGACGGCCCCATGGAGGGCACGCACGTCCTCTCATCGGACACACGTCACCGGCATCGAACACATTGCTTCCAGGCCATTATCCCGCATCTCAGGACCCGATGACCAACATCAGTCGGCATCGCTTGCGCAACGCGCTCGACCAAAACCACTCAATTCGGCGATGTGCCTGCGATACTGCGCCGCCGCATGGACTTCCGCCGCTCGGAATTCTTTGACGCAGGTCACATGTCCGGTCCGCGCGACCGTCGGTGATCTCCGCCATGCTGTCATCGGACACATGACGTACCGACCGGTACGACCGAGCCGCGACACCGGAGGGGACCCACCATGGCCGACACCGTGCTCTACGAGGTGAGCGACGGACTCGCGACGATCACGCTGAACCGCCCCGAGGCGATGAACGCCATGAACGTCGAGACCAAGGTCGCCCTCCGGGACGCGGCGCAGGCCGCGGCGGCGGACCCGGGTGTGCGGGCGATCCTGCTGACCGCCGCCGGTGACCGGGCGTTCTGCGTCGGTCAGGACCTCAAGGAGCACATCGGTCTGCTGGCCGCCGACAAGCAGTCGGGGTCGGGGCAGACGATGAGCACCGTGCGCGAGCACTACAACCCCATCGTGCGGGCCCTGACGGGTGCGGCGAAGCCCGTGGTCGCCGGCGTGAACGGCGTCGCGGCCGGGGCCGGCTTCGGCTTCGCGCTGGCCGCGGACTACCGGGTCGTCGCCGACACCGCGGCCTTCAACACGTCCTTCGCCGGGGTCGCGCTGACCGCCGACTCGGGCATGTCCTGGACGCTGCCCCGGGTCATCGGGCCGAGCCGCGCCGCCGACCTGCTGCTCTTCCCGCGCAGCATCACCGCGCAGGAGGCGTACGAGCTGGGCATCGCGAACCGTGTCGTGCCCGCGGCGGACCTGCGGGCCGAGGCGGAGAAGGTGGCCCGCGCGCTGGCCGAGGGCCCGACCCTCGCCTATGCGGCGCTCAAGGAGTCCCTCGCCTTCGGCTTGACCCACTCCCTGGACGAGGCGCTGGAGAAGGAGGACGAACTCCAGGGCCGGGCCGGTGCCTCGGAGGACCACACGATCGCCGTGCAGGCCTTCGTGAACAAGGAGAAGCCCAAGTACCTGGGCCAGTGACCGTGCGCGGGGCCGCCGGCCGGCGAGGACCGGCCGCGGTGCCCGCACACTCGTCGTCCGCCCGGCGCTTCTTCCCGGATCCCCGGGGTGCCGGGCGGGTCAATACACCTAGCGGACGGAACAGTCCGCCAGGTGGTCGTTCACCAGGCCGCAGGCCTGCATCAGCGCGTAGGCCGTGGTCGGGCCGACGAACCGTATGCCGCGCTTCTTGAGTGCCTTGGACAGGGCGGTCGACTCGTCGGTGACGGCAGGCACGTCGGCCAGGGTCCTCGGGGCCGGGCGGGCGGCCGGGTCCGGGGCGAACGACCAGATCAGCTCGTCCAGCTCGCCCGCCGCCCAGTCGGCCAGCACGCGCGCGTTGGCCACGGTCGCCTCGATCTTGGCGCGGTTGCGGATGATGCCGGGGTCGGCGAGGAGGCGCTCCTTGTCGGCGTCCGTGAACGTCGCGACCTTGGCGATCTCGAAACCGGCGAAGGCGGCCCGGAAGCCTGGGCGGCGGCGCAGGATGGTGATCCAGGACAGGCCGGACTGGAAGGCCTCCAGGCACAGCCGCTCGTACAGCGCGTCGTCGCCGTGGACGGGGCGGCCCCACTCGTCGTCGTGGTAGGCGACGTAGTCCTCGGTCGACAGGGCCCAGGGGCAGCGCAGGGCTCCGTCGGGGCCGGCGAGTGCGTCGCTCACCGGGAGTCCTCCTCGGTGTCCTTGTGCAGCGAGGGGCCGGGGGTCGCGCGGGCGCCGGCGAGCGCGGACTCCAGGTCGGCGATGCGGGAGTCCCGCTCGGAGATCTCGGCGCCGAGGCGGACGAGCGCGTCGTCGACGTCGGCCATGCGGTAGCCGCGCAGGGCGACGGGGAAGCGCAGCGCGTCCACGTCGGTGCGGTTCACCGGCCGGTCCTGGGGCAGCGGGTCGGCGAGCAGTTCGGGCGTGGCCTCGGGCAGGGGCGCGCTCTCGCCGCCGCCCACGACGGACAGGGTCACCGCGGCGACCACGACGGCGAGCGCGACGACCAGGAACAAGAACATGTACATCGCTGAGGTCCCCACGCTCTGGTGCCGGCACGGGCGCGCCGACGCGGAAGTACGGAAGCTGAAACTGTCAGGGTCAGATCGTGCCATGCGAGTCTGACAGTTAGGGTCGCAGGCGGCTCATCGGCGGAACTTACTGGGAGAGGTCACAGGGGATGCTCAGGCTGGGCAGGCGTGAATTCGGCACGCACGAGCCGGTGATCATGGCGATCGTGAACCGGACCCCGGACTCCTTCTACGACCAGGGAGCCACCTTCCGCGACGAGCCGGCGCTCGCGCGCGTGGAGCAGGCGGTGGCCGAGGGCGCCGCGATCATCGACATCGGCGGGGTCAAGGCGGGGCCGGGCGAGGAGGTCACGGCCGAGGAGGAGGCACGGCGCACGGTCGGTTTCGTGGCCGAGGTCCGCCGGCGCTTCCCGGACGTGGTCATCAGCGTCGACACCTGGCGGCACGAGGTGGGCGAGGCGGTCTGCGAGGCGGGCGCCGATCTGCTGAACGACGCGTGGGGCGGGGTCGATCCGCGGCTGGCGGAGGTGGCCGCGCGGTACGGGGCGGGGCTGGTGTGCACCCACGCCGGCGGGGCCGAGCCGCGTACGCGTCCGCACCGGGTCGCGTACGACGACGTCATGGCCGACATCCTGCGGGTGACCGTGGGGCTCGCCGAGCGGGCGGTGGAGCTGGGGGTGCCGCGGGAGTCCGTCCTCATCGACCCGGGGCACGACTTCGGCAAGAACACCCGGCACAGCCTGGAGGCGACGCGGCGGCTGGCCGAGATGACCGGTACGGGGTGGCCGGTGCTGGTCTCCCTGTCCAACAAGGACTTCGTCGGGGAGACGCTCGACAAGCCGGTGAAGGAGCGGGTGCTCGGGACGCTGGCGACGACCGCCGTGTCGGCGTGGCTGGGTGCCCAGGTGTACCGCGTCCACGAGGTCGCGGAGACCCGGCAGGTGCTGGACATGGTGGCGTCGATCGCGGGGCACCGGGCCCCGGCGGTCGCCCGGCGGGGGCTGGCGTAGGGGCGCTCGCCCCCACGCCGCCCGCGGGAGCTACCTGCCCGCCTCCTTCGACACCAGGGCCACCGCCTCTTCCACCTCGTCGGTCAGGTGGAAGAGCATCAGGTCCTTCTCCGAGGCCTTGCCCTGCGCGATGAGGGTGTTCCTGAGCCAGTCGACGAGGCCGCCCCAGTAGGCCGTGCCGAACAGGACGATCGGGAAGCGGGTGACCTTCTGGGTCTGGACGAGGGTGAGGGCCTCGAAGAGTTCGTCGAGGGTGCCGAGGCCGCCGGGCAGCACCACGAACCCCTGGGCGTACTTGACGAACATCATCTTGCGGACGAAGAAGTACCGGAAGTTGAGGCCGATGTCGACGTAGGGGTTGAGGCCCTGTTCGAAGGGGAGCTCGATGCCGAGGCCGACGGAGATGCCCTTCGCCTCGCAGGCACCCTTGTTGGCGGCTTCCATGGCGCCGGGGCCGCCGCCGGTGATCACGGCGAAGCCGGCCTCGACCAGGCCGCGGCCGAGGGCGACGCCCGTCTCGTACTCGGACGAGTCCACCGGGGTACGGGCCGAACCGAACACGCTGATGGCGGGCGGGAGTTCCGCCAGCGTGCCGAAGCCTTCGATGAACTCCGACTGGATGCGCAGCACCCGCCAGGGGTCGGTGTGCACCCAGTCGGACGGACCGCCCGCGTCGAGCAGCCGCTGGTCCGTGGTGCTCGCCTGCACCTGGTCCCGCCTGCGCAGCACCGGTCCCAGCCGCTGCTCCTCCGGTGGCCGCTTCTTGCCCTCGGGGTTGCCAGTAGCCATGTCCGCTCCCTCCGCATCGGGGTCTTACCCGGCCCGGTCCAAGCCGGAGACCGGGGAAGGCCGTTCCGCCCCAGCGTAGATCCACGCCGGTTACGGAGGGGGGACGCGAGCATGTCCGCCATGAACCGCCGTCGAGTACGGCTCAGGCGGTGAGCCAGGCCCTCAACCGCTCCTCGCCCGCGAGGATCTTGGCCGTTTCGACCCTTTCATCACGCTTGTGCGCCAAGTGCGGGTTGCCCGGACCATAATTCACCGCGGGGACGCCGAGGGCGCTGAAGCGGGAGACGTCCGTCCAGCCGTACTTCGGCTGCGGGGTCCCGCCGACCGCCTCGATGAACGCGGCGGCGGCCGGGTGGGAGAGCCCGGGGAGGGCGGCGCCGCTGTGGTCGTCGACGACGAACTCCTCGACACCGCAGTCCGCGAAGACCTCGCGGACGTGCGCGACGGCCTCCTCCTCGGTGCGGTCGGGCGCGTAGCGGAAATTGACGGTCACCACGCACTCGTCGGGGATGACGTTGCCGGCGACGCCGCCGGAGACGGCCACCGCGTTCAGGCCCTCGCGGTACTCGAGGCCGTCGATGACGGGGTAGCGGGGCCGGTACTCGGCGAGCCGGGCCAGGATCGGGGCGGCCGAGTGGATCGCGTTCGAGCCCATCCAGCTGCGGGCGGAGTGGGCGCGCTCGCCCGTCGTCCTGAGCAGCACCCGCAGCGTGCCCTGGCAGCCGCCCTCGACCTGGCCGTCCGAGGGCTCCAGGAGGACGGCGAAGTCGCCCTCCAGCCAGTCGGGGTGGGCCTCCGCCACGTGCTTCAGACCGTTCAGGTCCGCCGCGACCTCTTCGTTGTCGTAGAAGACGAAGGTGAGATCGCGGTTGGGGGCGGGAACGGTGGCCGCGATGCGGAGCTGGACGGCCACGCCCGACTTCATGTCGCAGGTGCCGCAGCCCCACAGCACGCCGTCCTCGTCGAGGCGGGAGGGGACGTTGTCGGCGATGGGCACGGTGTCGATGTGGCCGGCGAGGATCACGCGCTCGGCGCGGCCCAGGTTCGTCCGCGCGACGACGTTGTTGCCGTACCGGTCGACCGTCAGGTGCGGCAGGGCGCGCAGGGCGGCCTCGACGGCGTCGGCGAGCGGCTTCTCGCTGCCGCTCTCCGAGGGGAAGTCGACGAGCTGGGCGGTGAGCCGGGCGGCGTCGAGGGTGAGGTCAAGCGGGGTGTCGGCCATGGCGTCGACCCTAGCGTTTCCGGTCCGTGACCCCGCTCCGCGGCCGCAGGCGGCCGGTCGCCCCGGGCGGCTCAGAAGTTGTCCACAACCCCAGGTACCACCGACAGGACCCTCCAGTACCTTGTACGTCGTGTCAGAGCCGTCCCCCGCACCCGTCCGGCGCGGCCGCCTCCTCCGTTCCGGGGCGGCCGTCGTGGTCCTGCTCGCGCTCGCGGGCTATCTCGCCGTGCAGTACCTCACGGGAGGCACCGGCGCGCCGAGATGCAAGGTGGTCTCGGGCAAGGGCGACGGCGCGTCGTACGAGTTCACCCCGGAGCAGGCGGTGAACGCGGCGACGATCTCCGCGGTGGGCACCTCCCGGGGCATGCCCGAGCGCGCGGTGGCGATCGCCCTGGCCACGGCGCTCCAGGAGTCCGGCCTACGCAACATCACCCACGGCGACCGGGACTCGCTCGGCCTGTTCCAGCAGCGGCCCTCGCAGGGCTGGGGCACGACGAAGCAGATCATGGACCCGACGTACTCGGCGGGGATCTTCTACGAGCACCTGGCGAAGGTGCCGGGCTATTCGCGGCTGCCGCTCACCGTCGCGGCGCAGCGGGTGCAGCGCAGCGGCTATCCCCAGGCGTACGCGAAGCACGAGCCGGACGCCACCCTGCTCGCCGCGGCCCTGACCGGCCGCGCGGCGGCCACGCTGACCTGCGAGGGACGCCCGGACGCGACCGAGGCGGGCGGTTCGGACTCGGTGCGGACCGCGCTCGTACGGGACTTCGGACGCGATGTGCTCCAGGAGGCGGGTGCCGACGTGGGCGCCGCCGGTGCGTCCGCCGCGCCGTCGGCCGCCGCGTCCACTCCGGCGACGGGCGGCAGCCGGACCGTGACCGTCCCCGTGCGCGAGGGGACCTCCTCCAGCGCGGACGCCGCCCGGCGCGGCTGGGAGCTGGCGCACTGGGCCGTGGCGAACTCCTCGGCGCTGCACATCGACCGGGTGTCGTACGCCGGACGCGAGTGGACCGCCGGCAGCACCGAGGGCGAGTGGCGCACGACAGGTGCGCAGGGAAGCCCGGCCGCGGGGAAGGCCGCCGCCGAGGTCCGGATCGTCACTGCGCAGTAGTACGGCACCTCACCCGTCCGGGGGACTCGCTCCGTGTGACTCCGCCGATGTGCGCAGGTTTTCGCGCGGTCACCCCCGCCACCGCCGAATCCCTTGAGAACAAAGGGCGGTAAGGATTCGGCAGACTTTCCGACCGGGTGCCCTTTGCCCGCTTTTATCCGCAGCCGATAATGCGACGCATTGCCAACTCTTTACGTCGGGCCACCGCAACCTTCGCGGGCTTCGAGCGGTAGTCACTGCGTCCGACGCCCAGAACGATCACCGGCAGCCAGCCGGTCAACTGCCGGGCTCGGGTGGACACTTCCCCGTTCTCTCCCGTCTAAGGAGCATCATGTCCCTCCCCCTGACCCGCCGGATCGCCCGCGCCGCGCTGCTCATCGCAGCGGGAGCGGCGCCCGTGGTCGGTGCGGCCGGCTCCGCCAGCGCTGCGGCCGAACTCCCGGCCACCCCCAACCTCGGCGGGCTGACCGCCCTGGACGGGGCGAGCGTCGGCAACACCGTCGACGGTGCGGCACGGAACGTCACCGGGCTCGCGGGCGACACCGGCGGCAAGGCGGTCAAGAAGGCCGTGCCCGCCGCGGGCAAGACCGGTGGGAAGGTCGCCAAGAAGGCGACGCCGGCCGCGCAGAAGGCGGCCGGCGACGCGGCGGGGCAGGCCGGCGGCCTGCTCGGCGACACCACGAAGACGGCGACCGGTGGTGGCCTGCCGACGGACGCGGTCACCAAGGGCGGGCTGCCGACCGGCCAGCTGCCGCTGAAGGGGCTGCCGCTCGGCTGACCACCGGGCCGGTACGCCTGATCCGAGGCCGGTACGACGGAGGGGTCCGGGGAGCTGTCCCCGGACCCCTCCGCGTTGCCCGGCCGCGGGCTCAGGCCTGGCGGGACAGTCGCTCGACCGCCGCGGCGACCCGCTCGTCCGAAGCCGTCAGGGCGACCCGCACGAACGTCTCGCCCGCCGTGCCGTAGAAGTCGCCGGGGGCGACCAGGATGCCCAGCTCGGCCAGGTGGGCCACCGTGTCCCAGCAGGACTCGTCGCGGGTGGCCCAGAGGTAGAGGCTCGCCTCGCTGTGCTCGATGCGGAAGCCGTGGCCGAGCAGCGCGTCACGCAGCGCGGTGCGCCGGGCGGCGTAGCGCTCGCGCTGCTCACGGACGTGGGTGTCGTCCGAGAGGGCGGCGACCACCGCGGCCTGGGTCGGCGCGGACGTCATCATGCCGCCGTGCTTGCGGATCTGGAGGAGTTCGCCGAGGACGGCGGGGTCGCCCGCGAGGAAGGCGGCACGATAGCCGGCCAGGTTCGAGCGCTTCGAGAGGGAGTGCACCGAGACGATCCCCTCGTAGGAACCGCCGCACACGTCCGGGTGCAGCACCGAGACCGGGTCCGCCTCCCAGCCCAGCTCGATGTAGCACTCGTCGGAGAAGACCAGCACGCCGTGCTCGCGGGCCCAGGCGACGATCCGGGTCAGCTCCTCCTTGGACAGGACCCGGCCGGTGGGGTTCGACGGCGAGTTGAGCCACAGCAGCTTCAGACCCGTCGGGTCCAGTTCGGTGGGGTCGTCGTAGACGACGTGCTCGGCCCGGGCCAGCCGCGCCCCGACCTCGTACGTCGGGTACGCGAGGCGCGGGTGGGCGACCTTGTCGCCGGGGCCGAGGCCCAGCTGCGTCGGCAGCCAGGCCACGAGCTCCTTGGAGCCCACGACGGGCAGCACATGGCGGTGGGTGACGTCCCGCGCCCCGAGGCGCCGCTCCACCCAGCCCGTGAGCGCGTCCCGCAGCTCGGGCGTGCCCCACACGGTGGGATAGCCCGGCGAGTCCGCGGCCGCGACCAGAGCCTTCTGGATCAGCTCGGGCACCGGGTCGACCGGGGTGCCGACGGACAGGTCGACGATGCCGCCCGGGTGAGCGGCGGCCGTCGCCTTGTAGGGCTCCAGCTTGTCCCAGGGGAAGGTGGGAAGCCGGTCGGAGACTGCGGACACGGGATCGGGCTCACTTTCTCGTACGTACGACCCGTACGTATCGCTGGTACTCGCTGTGCTCGCCGCGGGCCGTACCCGTCGCGCGCGGCGCACGCGCCCGGTACGGCAAACGCCTCGGTCCCGTACGGCGACCGGAACGATCCGGCCGTACGGGACCGAGGCGGTGCGTGTGCGAGCCGCTTACTGGTTCTGCGGCGGCAGCGCTGCGACGAAGGGGTGGTCGCGCTCGATCAGACCGAGCTTGCTGGCGCCGCCGGGCGAGCCGAGCTCGTCGAAGAACTCGACGTTCGCCTTGTAGTAGTCCTTCCACTCTTCGGGAGTGTCGTCCTCGTAGAAGATCGCCTCGACCGGGCACACCGGCTCACAGGCTCCACAGTCGACGCATTCGTCCGGGTGGATGTACAAGGACCGGGAGCCCTCGTAGATGCAGTCGACCGGGCACTCCTCGATGCACGCCTTGTCCTTGACGTCGACACAAGGCTGCGCGATGACGTAGGTCACGCTGTCGTTCCTCCTCGATAGGGCGCTGGCGGGCCTCTTCAGGCTCCGCCGCCTGGCGCGCGGGAGCGCGGCGTCGTCGATGCCCGCCCCTAGTATCTCCGTTCTTGGGCATGATCCGAACAGGAGGGGTGAACTGACCTGTGGAAATCTCGTCGTCCGGCCGCCTTGAGGTCCGTATCACCGCTGCTGACGTGGGAAAACGTGTCTCGGTACGACGCTTGAGCGACGATGGAGACACGGGAGAGAAGTTCACCGACACGGTCGGTGTTCTCACATCATGGGACAACGGTGTGCTGCTGATCACACGGCGGACCGGCGAACGTGTCCGGATCACGGAATCCTCGCTGGTCGCGGGCAAGGTCGTGCCGGCCGCCCCGGCGCGTCGGCGGGGCCCCGCGGCCTCGTACGAGGAGCTGGCGCGGGTCTCCGCGCGGGCCTGGCGGCCGGTGGAGAGCGAGCGGCTCGGCGGATGGGAGCTGCGGGCCGCCGCCGGGTTCACCCGGCGGGCCAATTCCGTGCTGCCCCTCGGGGACCCCGGCATGCCGCTGGACGACGCGCTGGCGTACGCGAGCGCCTGGTACACCGCCCGTGACCTGCCCGCCTACGTCCAGACCGCGACCGGGGCCGAGGGCACGCAGGAGCTGCTGTGCGCGGACCTGGAGGAGCGCGGCTGGGTCCGTGAGGTGACGGCCGGCCTGTGGATCGGCTCACTCGCGCCGATCGGGGACCGGGACGCGCCGGGCGTCACGCTCTCGCGCACGGCCGACGACGCCTGGCTGGGCCGCTACCAGCGCAAGGGCCTCGGCGAGGTGGCGCTGAAGGTGTTGGGCAGCGGGCCCTCCGTGTGGTTCGCGACCGTGCCGGGCGAGGAGGGCGCGGGGCCCGCCGCGATCGGCCGCTGCGTGGTGGACGGCCGCTGGGCCGGGTTCGCCGCCGTCGAGGTCGACCCGGCGCACCGGCGCAGGGGCCTGGGCACCGCCGTGATGGCCGCCCTGGCCCGCCGGGCCCTGGACGAGGGTGCCTCGGCCGCCTGGCTCCAGGTGGAGGACGACAACGCGGCCGCACGTGCGCTGTACACCGGGATGGGCTTCGGGCCCCACCACTCCTACCACCACTACCGCCGGGGCGCGGACGCCGGAGCGGCCGGGCACGGTTTCGGCCCCGCCGAGCCGTATCGATCGGCGTGAAGGGGCACGAGTCCGGCATGCGTTGCTCTCCACAGCCACCGGAACCGGAGCGGGCCGCCGAGGTGCGACGGCTCTTCGCCGAGGAGGCCCGGACCGAACGGCCGGACCTGTCGATGCTGTGCCTGCTGATCGGGGCGGCGGCCGACGGGACGCTCGACGAGGCCGGGACGGACGCGGCGCAGATCGAGCTGGACCGGCTGGCGGGGCTGCTGCCGTTCCGTCCGGGCGGGCCGCGGTCCTGGGCCGCCGCCCTCGCCGAACTGCTGGGCGGGCGCTGCGGGTTCCACGGCTCGCCGGCCGACTACCAGCGGCTGGAGTCCTCCCTGCTGCACGAGGTGCTGATGCGGCACCGCGGGCTGCCCATCCTGCTCTCCGTGGTGTGGATGGAGGTGGCGCGACGGGCCGGCGCGCCGGTGTACGGGGTCGCCCTGCCCGGTCACTTCGTCGTGGGCTTCGGACCGGCCGAGCAGCAGGTGCTCGCCGATCCCTTCGACGGCGGGCGGGTCCTGACCGGCCCGGACGCCGAGCTGCTCGTCGCGGGGGCGACCGGCGCGCCCCTCGACCCGTCGATGCTCTCCCCCGCCGACCCGCTCGACGTCGTCCTGCGCGTCCTGAACAACATCCGGGCCTGGGCGGCCCCCCGTCCGGAGCGCTCCGACGTGTCGCTGTGGGCCGTCGAGCTGTCCCTCCTGCTGCCCGCGCACCCGGCGCGGCTGCGCTACGAGCGGGCCCAGCTCCTGGTCAAGCGCGGCGACTTCCTGGGTGGGGCCACCGAACTCGACGCGTACGCCGACGTGGTGGCCGCCGTCGACGAGCCGGCCGCGGTCCGGGTGCGCCACCAGGCCGACGCGGCACGGGCGATGCTCAACTGACCGGGCCTACAGCCAGCCCTTCTCGCGGGCGATCCGTACCGCTTCCGCCCTGTTGCGGACCGCCAGCTTCTGGATGGCGGTGGACAGGTAGTTGCGGACGGTGCCCTGGGAGAGGTGGAGGGCGGCCGCCAGCTCGGCGTTGGTGGAGCCGTCGGCGGCGGCGCGCAGCACCTCACGCTCCCGGTCGGTCAGCGGGTTGGCCCCCTCGGCGAGCGCCGCGGCCGCGAGGGTCGGGTCGATGACCCGCTCTCCGTCCAGCACCTTCCGTACCGCCGCCGCGAGTTGGGCCGCGGGGGCGTCCTTCACCAGGAAGGCGTCCGCGCCGGACTCCATGGCGCTGCGCAGATAGCCGGGGCGGCCGAACGTCGTCAGGATGAGCAACTTGACGTCCGGGAGGGCCGCGTGGACCTCGGCCGCCGCCTCGATGCCCGTCCTGCCCGGCATCTCGATGTCGAGGAGCGCGACGTCGACGTCGTGCTCGCGGGCGGCGGCCAGCACCTCGTCGCCGCGCGCCACCTGGGCGACCACCTCGATGTCCGGTTCCAGGCCCAGCAGGGCTGCCAGCGCCTCGCGGACCATCGACTGGTCCTCGGCGAGCAGGACCTTGATCGTGCGGCTCATGCACCGGATCCTACGGGGTCGTCCGCGGCGTCCGCGCCTGCCTCCGCCCCCGTCAGCGGCACCCGCGCGACCAGCCGGAAACCGTGCCGCACCCGGCCGGCCTCCAGGGTGCCGCCCGCCTTCTCCAGGCGTTCGGTCAGCCCGGTCAGACCGTTGCCGTGCGAGCCGCCGGAGCCGCCGGAACCGTCGTCCTCCACGGACAGTTCGAGCACCGGACCGTCCAGCGTCTGACGGCGCAGGAGCTCCACCGTGCAGCGCCGGGCCCCGCTGTGCCGTACGACGTTGGTGACCGCCTCGCGCAGCGCCCAGGCGAGCGCCGACTCGCTCTCCTCGGGCACGCCGGTGAGATCGGGTTCGACCGGCAGGTCGGCCCGCACGCCCGCCGCGGTCAGCGCGACCTGGGTGCCGGCGAGTTCACCCGCGAGCCGGGGCCGGCGGTAGCCGGTGACCGCCTCGCGCACGTCGACGAGGGCCTGGCGGCTGACCTGTTCGATGTCGGCGACCTGCTGGGCCGCCTTCTCCGGGTGGTCGGGAAGCATCCGCCCGGCCAGTTCGCTCTTCAGCGTGATCAGCGACAGCGAGTGCCCGAGCAGGTCGTGCAGATCTCTGGCGAGCCGCAACCGCTCCTCGTTGGCGGCGAGTTGGGCCACCGTGGCGCGGGCCTCGCGCAGCGCGATGGTCGTCCGCAGGAGCTCGCGCACGCCGGTCATGGCGAACCCGCCGAGGAAGGCGGGGATGAGCAGTCCCGCCAGATAGGCCCTGCCGCCCGGGACGATCAGGGCGACCGTCGTCAGCACGGCCGCCACGGCCGGGATGGTCAGGCGCGCCCAGCGCAGCGGGAGGGCCGCGCCGGCCGCGATGGCCACGTACACGAACAGGACGAGCCATTCCCGTCCCAGCGTGAGGGAGAGGACGGCCGCCTGCGTCGCGAGGGCGCCCAGGGAGCCGAGCACCATGCTGTTGCCGTCCCCGCGCCCCGTGCGGAAGACGAGGGCGCCGTACCAGAGCACGAAGGCGATCAGGCCGATCCAGCCGAGCACCACGACACCGGTGCTGTGTCCGCCGTGCACGAGGTCGCTGACCGGCGCGCTCAGGTAGACGAGCCAGATGCCGGTCCACACGACCTTGACGATCTGCTGCTTGCGGTTCTGCGGGCGCTGCCCGATGCCGACGCTGCTCACGCCTTCAGCGTGTCCTTCCGGTACAGCCAGGCCGCGCCGCCCACGAACAGGACGAAGGAGACGGCGAGGATGGCGAGGTCCTTCGCGTGCGGGGCGTCGCCGAGTTCGATGGCCTGCCCGAGGGCAGCGTACGCGTGCGTGGGCAGCCACTTGGCGATGTTCTGCAGCCAGTCGGGGAAGGTGGTGGTGGGCATCCACAGGCCACCGAGCATCGACAGGCCGAAGTAGGTGATCATCGTGATCGGGCGGACCACGTCACCGCTGGCGAGGTAGCCGATGGCGACGCCGAGCGCGGCGAAGACGAGGCTCCCGGCCCAGATGGCGAGGGTGAGGGCGATCCACTGCCAGGCGTCCAGCCGTACGTTCTTCACGGCCGCGGCGACCACGAAGACGATCACGATCGAGGGCAGGCTGATCACGGCGGCGCTCGCCGTCTTCGCGAACACATAGCCGCGGCCCGGCAGCGTGGTGAGCCTCAACTGCCGTACCCAGCCGCTCTCGCGCTCCTTGGCGATGCGCTCGCTGTTGCCCATCAGGACGGCGGTCAGGGCGCCGAAGGACGCCATGGAGACCATGAAGAAGGTCGGCAGGTTCAGGCCCGTCCCGTCGACCTCGGTCGTGCTGTCGGCGCTGCCCGCGATCAGCAGGAACAGGGCCGAGGGGTAGATCACCGAGAAGAACAGGAACTTGCGGTTGCGCAGGGCGCGGGTGATCTCCAGCTTGATCAGGCTGTTCACTTCGCCTTCGCCTCCTCGGCGGCCGTGATGGCGACGAAGGCCTGCTCGAGACCGAGCCCGGACACTTCGAGGTTGCGGGGGTAGACGCCGAGCCCGTACAGCGCGTGCACGGTCGCGTCGGCGTCGGAGGACTGGATGCGGACGGTCTGCCCGGACACGTCGACGGACGTCAGGAAGGGCAGCGCACGCAGCGGGCTCTCGTCGATCGGACCCTCCAGGTCGAAGGAGATCCGGCGGGCGCCGGCCTTCGCCTTGATCTCCGCCGCGGTGCCGTCGGCCAGCAGCCGGCCCCGGTGCAGGACGAGCACCCGGTCGGCTATCGCGTCGGCCTCCTCCAGGTAGTGCGTGGCGAACAGGACCGTGCGCCCCTGGTCGGCCTGTTCGCGCATGGTCGCCCAGAAGGACTGGCGGGCGGAGACGTCCATGCCGGTGGTGGGCTCGTCGAGCACGATCAGGTCGCTGTCGCCCGCGGTCGCGAGGGCGAAGCGGACGCGCTGTGCCTGGCCGCCGGAGAGCTTGTTGACCTTGCGGTCGGCAATCGCGGAGATCCCGGCCCGGGCGAGGACGTCCTGGACGCGGAAGGGCTTCGGGTGCAGGTCGCACGCGAGCTTCACCAGCTCGCCCACCGTGACCTCGTCCATCAGCCCGCCGCTCTGCAGCATGGCGCCCACCCGGCCGCCGACGATGGCCTCGCGCGGGCTGGTGCCGAAGACGCGGACCGCACCGCTGTCGGCCTGCTTGAGGCCGAGGAGGAGGTCGAGGGTGGTGGACTTGCCCGCGCCGTTGGGGCCCAGCAGGGCGACGGTCTCGCCCGGGTGCAGGTCGAGGGTCAGCCCGTCCACGGCCCGTACGCTGCCGTAGGTCTTGGTCACCGATTCGAAGCCGACCACCGAGGTGGCGGTCGCCGCAGTCGTTGTCATGGCATCCATCGTGGCGACGGACAGGGTGCCCGGGGCAGTGCAGCTTGTCGTCTCTCGGAGATGACAGATGTCATGTGCGGCGGGTGGCACACCACTTCGCGCCGCGCGTGGTCCCGGTCGTGCGAAAGGGGGGCCCGGTCGTGACCGGGCCCCCCTTCCAACCGGCTCGGGACTAGTTCGGGTCGGTCTCGATGACCGCGACGCGGTTGGTCTTGCTCATGAGCGCCTGGCGGAGGGCACCGTAGACGTCCTGCGGCGTGACGGGCGTCTTCTTGCCGTTGGCCCGGGTGATCAGCACCCCGTCGAACGTCTGCCCGTACAGCTCCTTCAGGGCGTTCAGGTCCGGCTTGTCGGTCAGCTTGCCGTCGGGGGTCGCTTCCACCCGGAGGAACTTCCACAGCGAGTTCTGCGGGCTCAGCGGGATCGAGTGCGCCGCGTCCGTCTGCACGGTCACGTTGGCCGACATCGCCGGCTTCGCGAACTTCGCCATCATCCGGTCGACCTCGGCGTTCGCGACCTTCGGCTGACGTGTCGTGGTGGCGACCTTCACCGCAGTGGTCGTGCCGGTCTCCACCTGGGCGCGGTACGCGTCCTGCACGGCCTGGGTCGAGGAGGCCGCGTCGACGCCCTTGCCCGCCTTGCCGTACACGGGGACGGCCTTGCCGGACACGAACTTGATCGTGCCGTCCTGCATCGACCCGGAGCCGCCCGCGACGCCCTCCAGCGCGGCCTGGAGCTTCTCCTCGTCGACCGGCATCACGGGCTCGACCACGCGCTCCTGGCCGAACAGCGACCCGATCACCGAGACGGGGTTGTAGTCGCTGCCCGCCGCGGCACGGACCGTGGCCTGGCTGTCGAGCTGGAGCCCGGCCTGGTCCGGCTTGAGGGTGACGGTGTCGCCGTCGACCGACAGCTTGAGCGCCGTGTTCGTGCGGTCGCCGAGGGCGTCGTCGAGCTTCCTGACGGCGTCGTCGCGGGTGCCGCCGCCGATGTCGACGCCGAGCACGGTGGTGCCCTTGGGCACGTCCGAGTGGTTCATCAGGAGGCCGGCGCCGTAGGCACCGCCGACGAGGACCACCACGAGGACGCCGAGGAGGGCCGGCTTGTTGCGGCCCTTCTTCTTGGCCGGCTTCGACGAGGCCGGGGGCTGCTGGACCGGCTCGGGCAGCTTCGGCGGGGTGTGCGGCAGCGGTCCGTCGGTGTGCGCGCCCGGCGCGAACGGTGCGTTCTGCGCGGACGGCACGACGGGGATGCCGCTGGTCAGGGTGTGGCCGGAGACGTTGTCCCCGGGGGCGCCGTAGCCGCCGGGGCCCGGCTCGGGGGCCGGCTTCTGCGGCGTGAGGATCGCGGTGTCGTCGCTCAGGCCGCCGCTGAGGCCGCCGGGTACGGCACCGGGGGCACCGGAGCCGCCCGGAGCACCGGGTCCGCCCGGCCCCGGCCTCGCGGCCAGGCTGCCGGGCGCCGCGCCGGGACCGGCGGGCGGCACCATCGGGCCGTCCCCGGTGACCGGGCCGCCGGTCGGGCCCGCGGGTCCGCCCTGGCCGTTCTCCGCGAAGTACGGGAGCTCGTCGCGGCGCGGCTCGGAGCCGCCCGCGCCGACGGCGGGGAAGGAGCCGGTGCTGCCGAGCGCTCCGGAGACGTCGAAGGAACCGGTGCCGCCGCCGTGGCCGGGGGCCACGGGTCCGGCGCCGGTGGCGCCGGGCAGCCCGGCACCGTTCGTGCCGCCGGGGCGGGGAGGGTTCGCCCCGCCGCCGCGCCGGGCTCCGCCGGAGGCGCCGGCCTGGGGACCCGGCCGCGCACCGTTCTGGCCGCCGGTGCGTCCGCCCTGCGCCGGCGCGGCGGTCGAACCGCCGGTGACGCCCGCTCCGTTGGTGGATCCGCCGCCCGGCCCGCCCTTGGGCGCACCGGACTTGCGGGGCGCGAACCAGTCGCTCGCCTTCTCCTCGGCCGCCGCGGGCGCGGCGCCGGACTGATCGGCGGCCGCCGGCGCGGGGGCGGAGCCGGCGGCGGGCGCGGGCGAACCGGCGCTCCGCGGCGGCTCCGCGGGGTTCCCGCTGCCGTCGGCGGTGTCGGCGGACGTGTCCGCGTCCGCGACGGGTGTGCGCACGACGACGGGCGGGATGGGCCGCGATCCGGGGATGTTGATCCGGATGCGCGTCGTCAGCGTTGTCTCGGTCTTGCGCTCCTCCGGCGGGTTGCCGGCGGCCGAACGGCCCGCGTCGGCACCGCTCTGGGAAGCCGTGGGGGTCCCGTACGGCGGCGTCCCCGACGGGTACGCGGCTCCACCGCGGCCGTTGGGCCCGGAGGACGAACTGTCAGTTTCACGACTCAAGGCAGGTTCTCCCGGTTGGCTCCACCGCCCGTTTACTCGACCTCATCTCGGGCAGCTCGGCGGCGCGCACCACCATACTGGCCGTGTCCGGCGCGCAAACCTCGCCCGCGAAGGAAACCCGCACGGGACCCGCACCTGTCCGATGCGGCGAAGTGGTACGTCACTTGCCAAGTCGGACGTCGGAGGCGTCCGGTTGCCGCCCCTGACCGAGGGTGGCGCACATCACAGCGACAGCCATGCCACCGAGCAGGAAGAGGTAGGAGACAAGTCCCGCGCCGAACAGGAAGTCGCCCTCGGGGCGGCTGGCGGTGAGCAGGATGACGGCCACCAGCCAGCCGGCCGCGGGTGCGACGGCCCCGGCACGTGTGCCGGTCGCCCGGCTGCCTCCGAGGAAGAGTCCGGCCGCGCCCGCGAGCGCGAGCAGCAGTCCGAGGGGGAACCAGCCGGACTGCACCAGCGCCCCGGCGGCGCCCACGAGGGCGCCGAGCAGAAAGAGCGCCAGATGGGCGGCGATCCGCCCGGCGGAGGGCCGCGTCAGCGGCTGCGCGAGCATGTTCCCGCGCTGTCCGGTCGTACTCATCGCGCGTCCGCTTCCTCTCGGTCGATCCCCGCGAACAGGTCGGTCTCCCGCGTCCCGGGCCGCTCCCCGCTCACCAACTCGTAGTACTCGGTGGTGAAGAGCGGCTGCGCCAGCTGGTTCGAGAGGACGAACCAGGGCTCGGACACCTCGATCTGGGTGGCGTGGGCCCGCATGGCGGCCGCCTTGGCGGCGGCGTACGCGGTTCCGTCGATCTCGGTGGTGATCGCCGTGTCGTCGACGACACCCGGGACGTCGGCGAGGTCGGCGGACCGGCTGAACGGCAGCTCCGGGAGCGCCTCCCGCAGTCGCGCGAACGCCTGCTCGCCCACGGAGCGCGGCACCCGGTTCCAGTAGACCTTGGTGATCTCCCAGGGGTCGCCGAGATCGCGGCGGAAGGCGGTCCCTGCGGCGAGCTCGGCGGCGCGCACGGCCACGCGGTGGGCCTTGATGTGGTCGGGGTGCCCGTATCCGCCGTCGGGGTCGTAGGTGACGAGCACCTGGGGGCGCACCTCGCGGATCACGGCGACGAGGTCGCAGGCGGCCTCGTCGAGGTCGGCGGACCAGAAGGCACCGGCGCGACGGTTCTGTTCGACACCCATCATCCCGGAGTCGCGATGGCGCCCCTGGCCGCCCAGGAACCGGTGGTCGGTGACGCCCAGTTCCTTCATGGCGGCGGCCAGCTCGCCGGCCCGGTACGGTCCGAGCCCGCCCTCGCGGTCGGGCGCCAGGTGGGCGAGTCCGGGCGGGATGACCTCGCCCTCCTCGCCGAGGGTGCAGGTCACCAGCGTCACCTGGGCGCCCTCGGCCGCGTACTTGGCCATGGTCGCGCCGTTGTTGATCGACTCGTCGTCCGGGTGCGCGTGCACCAGGAGCAGACGCCGGTCGGGCAGTTCCGTCATGGAACCCACCCTACGAGGCGGCCGCCCCGCCGGGCGTCTCCCGTCCTTCGGTCAGCCTGCGGCATCGGGGACACGCGCGTCCTCCGGTGGGTGCCCCGGCCGGCGCTCGGGGCGGGCTGGTGGCGGGGCGGGCCGACAGGGCAGCGGCTTCGCATCAGGATGACGTCCGAAGATCGGATCGACAGTCACGGCAGAGGCCGCGCGCCGGGGCGCGGAAGGCACGCTCGCAGCCGTCGCAGGTCTGGAGCGGGTGCCGGACGTCCGGTGACGCGGCGGGCGCGCGGAACGGCGGAGGAGGCGGTAGCCGGGCGGAGATGCGGTGCGCCAGTAGGGCGGCCGGGCGCCGGAGCCCCTCGGACGGCAGGTCTCCGGTCAGCGCGTGGCGTACGGCGACGGGGCTGACGTCGCGCTCCAGCCAGGCGGCGACGCCGGGCGCGAGGTGGGCCGTGTCGCTGATGGAGAGCAGCAGGCGGGGGTCGTGGCGGCGGAGGTCCGCGAGAACGTCTGCGGCAGCCTGGAGGAGGGCGGGAGAGGGGCAGGCGGGGCGTGGTACGGCGGGGAGCGGCTTGCGGGGTACGTGCCGCTCGCTCGCCTCCTGCTTCTCGCGCGCCCTGTGCATGGTGTCGGCCTCGCGTCTCCCGTGCCTTTGCGGGGCCGTTGCCGGACGGGCAGGGGCGGGGCCCGGTTCGGGCATGTCCTCGCCCCGTCGTCCCGGCTGGTTGCAGGAGACCGTGCGGGTGACGATCCGGCCGCCGGGGACGCGTTCGCGCGTACGGCGCAGGTAGCCGTGGGCTTCGAGCTCGCGCAGGGCGGCGGCGATGCGGGTCACACCCTCGGGGAAGCGGCGGGCGAGGGTCTTGATGTCGACGGGGGCGCCGGCGGGAAGGGACTGGATGTGGGCGCCGAGGCCGATCGCGAGTCCGGACAGCTCCGGGTGCTGGGCGAGGTGGTTGCCGATCACCGTGAAGCGCGTGGTGTGCCGGGTGTTGTCGTGGACGAGTCCGCCGGTGTGAGGGCGCTGCGGGGGGTTGTTCCCCGCAATGCGGGACCGGGCGCGCGGGGGCGCGCTAGGGTTCTGCGTATCCATCGGGAAGCTCTCTTCTTCCTCGGTGGTCAGGCCCTCGCACTGGGATTGGCGTCCCGGCGGGGGCCGTCGCATGTCTGCTGCCGTGTCGCGCTGAGCGTAGGGCAAGCAACCGGTCGCGAATCCAGCCGAGTTGGCGATGTTCACACGCGCGAGTGAGTTTGCCCGGCGGGCGGGAGGGGTGGGCTCGGTCGGGTTCTTTCACCGGAGTGGTTCTTGGAAAAGACCGCGCGCCGCACCGAAGCACGGCCGGCCGGGTTCCGGTGCGCGATCGACTTCCGCCCACACCGTCTTGCGCGGGGACGGTCCCGGCACTACGCGCCGCCGGTCGGCCGAGGTGTCCACCGGAACGAGGCCACGGCCGGGCCCGGCGTCGGCCGGCAGGCGTCGAGCCGAGCACCGTGAGAGCGCGGAACAGCACGGGCAGGAGTGGGCTCCGGCCGGTGGCCTCGCAAAGCCCTGGCCCCCAGGCCCGCTCAGAACTTGATGCTGCCGATCATCCCCGCGATGTTCGTGGTCAGCTCGTTGATCGTGGGAGCGACCGTCGAGGAGGCGAGGTAGAAACCGAGCAGGACACACACGATGGCGTGGGCGGCCTTCAGTCCTGACTTCTTCACCAGGATGAAGACGATGATCGCCAGCAGCACCACCGCCGAAATCGAGAGTGCCACGGCGGTTCACCTCCAAAGATCCCAGGGACATGGGGGGTCGGACATGGGGGTCGTAAATACATACGGAAGCCAGCAGGTTCATACCCACGCAGCGCTAGTGATCATAACTATCCGTACGCGCGCATCGATCGGCGCACGGCCGCACAAGGGGGCGCATGGCCAATATGGTCGGGGCATGACGAGCGAGCCTTTCTCCTTCCCGCGTCGGTACGCCCGGACGCAGCGGTTCACCTCCGGCGCACCGCGGGCGTTCACGGTGTCTCCCGACGGTTCCCGTGTCGTGTTCCTGCGGTCCCTGTCCGGCACGGACCGGGCGCATCACCTGTGGGTCCTCGACGTGCCCCGGGACGGGTCGGGAGCCTCCCCGGGCGGTGGCGGGGAGCGGGTCGCGGCCGATCCGGCGGCGCTGCTCGGCGGCGCGGGCGAGCAACTGTCCCCGGAGGAGCGGGCGCGCCGCGAACGCAGCCGTGAGGGCGGTGCCGGGATCGTCGGCTACGCCACCGACACCGCGGTCGAGCTGGCCTCTTTCGCCCTGTCGGGGAGGCTTTTCACGGCGGAGCTGCGGGCCGGGACGGCGCGTGAACTCCCCGTGGCGGGACCGGTGATCGACCCGCGTCCGTCGCCCGACGGCCGGTTCGTCGCGTACGCGGCCGGGGGCGCCCTCCGGGTCGTCGGCGCCGAGGGCGAGGACGACCGGGCCCTGGCGGAGCCGGAGCCGGCCGCGGGCGAGGGGTCGGTCTCGTACGGACTGGCCGAGTTCATCGCGGCCGAGGAAATGGGGCGTTCGCGCGGGTTCTGGTGGTCGCCCGAGAGCGACCGGCTGCTCGTCGCGCGGGTCGACGACACGCCCGTTCAGCGCTGGTGGATCGCCGATCCCGCGCAGCCCGGGACCGATCCGCAGCGGGTCGCGTATCCGGTGGCGGGCAGCGCCAACGCGGACGTACGACTCTTCGTCATCACGCTCGACGGGGTGCGCACGGAGGTCTCCTGGGACCGGGCGCGCTACCCGTATCTGGCGCATGTGCACTGGTCAGCAGGGGGTGCGCCGCTGATCCTGGTGCAGGCGCGGGACCAGCGCAGCCAGCTGTTCCTGGCGGTGGACCCGGACACCGGGACGACCCGCATGGTGCACGCGGACGAAGATCCACAATGGCTGGATCTTTTCCCTGGTGTGCCGTGCTGGAGCCCCGCCGGACAGCTCGTGCGGATCGCCGACGAGGGCGGTGCCCGGGTGCTCGCCTTCGGTGAACGCCCGCTGACGGGGCCGCAGTTGCACGTGCGTGCGGTGCTCGACGTGTCGGACGACGACGTGTTGGTCTCGGCATCGGCGGGCGAGGCTGCACCCGCCCCGGAGACCGGCGAAGTGCATGTGTACCGCGTGAACGAGCTCGGGGTGGAGCGCGTCTCACAGGAACCCGGCGTGCACTCGGCCGTGCGCGCCGGGGGCGTGACCGTGCTCGCCTCCTCGGTGCTCGACCAGCCGGGCGTCCAGGTCCATGTCCTGCGCGAGGGGAAGACGATCGCGACCGTACCTTCCCTTGCGGAAAGTCCCGGTCTGTCCCCGCGCGTGACTCTCACGCAGGGGGGCGCACGGAAAATCCCATGCGCCGTGCTTATGCCTACTGACTACGACGGTGTCACTCCCCTCCCCGTCCTCATGGACCCCTACGGCGGTCCGCACGGCCCCCGGGTGCTCGCCGCGCACAACGCCCACCTCACCTCGCAGTGGTTCGCCGACCAGGGTTTCGCCGTGATCGTCGCCGACGGGCGGGGCACTCCCGGGCGCTCCCCCGCCTGGGAGAAGGCGGTCCGCGACGACTTCACGCTCTCGCTCGACGACCAGATCGACGCCCTCCAGGGCCTCGCGGAGACGTTCCCGCTCGACCTGTCCCGGGTGGCGATCCGCGGCTGGTCGTACGGGGGGTGGCTCGCGGGGCTCGCCGTGCTGCGCCGGCCCGACGTCTTCCACGCGGGCATCGCCGGCGCCCCGGTCACGGACTGGCGGCTCTACGACACCCACTACACCGAGCGGTACCTCGGCGACCCCGCGACCGACCCGCACACGTACGCGCACAGCTCGCTGATCACCGACGAGGGGCTCTCCGAGCCCGCCGCCCGGCACGCCCCGCTGATGATCGTCCACGGCCTCGCCGACGACAACGTGGTGGTGGCGCACGCCCTGCGGCTGTCCTCCGCGCTGCTGGCCGCCGGACGCCCGCACGAGGTGCTGCCCCTGTCGGGTGTCACGCACATGACCCCGCAGGAGCAGGTCGCCGAGAACCTGCTGCTGCTCCAGGTGGACTTCCTCAAGCGCGCCCTCGGACTCGCCTGACGCCCGGGCCCGCGGTTGCGGGTGCGCAGGGGCGCGGCGCACCGGACCGGACGGGTACGCGGAAGCGGTCCCGCTCGCCGGAGAGGTCCGGCGTGCAGGGCGGGACGGCGAGCTCCGTCAGTTGCAGACGGTCGCGTAGCGGGCGGAGTCGCTCGGCAGCCGCTCCGCGGTACCGGCCGCGGGCCACGAGGCCGCCGGCACGGCAACGAGCCGGGGTGACATGGTGCACCCCGGCTCGTTCACGGCACCCGCACGGCCGTACGGTGTTCACCTTGGCGCGTCCGTATATCGGTACCGCTTCCGCCAAGTTGCCTGCGTGTTAACGAAGTTCATGCGGATTTGCACACTTATGGTGTCGACTCCGGCCCCTCCGCGGGGGGTTCGGCGCCCGGCTCCTCCGGCGGGACGACCTGCTTCTCCTCCGCGAAGTGACACGCGGAGTCGTGCGCGGCCGGCCCCTCGGTGAACCGGAACTCCGCGGGCACCGCGAGCAGCGGCACTTCCAGCGCGCACCGCTCCTGCGCCTTCCAGCAGCGGGTGCGGAAGCGGCATCCGGACGGCACGTTCGCCGGGGACGGCACGTCGCCGGTCAGGATGATCCGCTCCCGGTGCTCCCGGGCCTCCGGGTCGGGCACCGGCACGGCGGACAGCAGGGCCTGGGTGTAGGGGTGCGTCGGATGGTCGTAGATCTCGGCGTCCCTGCCGGTCTCCACGATCCGCCCGAGGTACATCACCCCGACCCGGTCGGAGATGTGCCGCACGATCGACAGGTCGTGCGCGATGAAGACGTACGACAGGTCGAACTCGTCCTGCAGTCGCTCCAGCAGGTTGACCACCTGGGCCTGCACGGAGACGTCGAGCGCGGACACCGGCTCGTCGGCGACGATGATCTCGGGCCGCAGCGCCAGCCCGCGCGCGATGCCGATGCGCTGGCGCTGGCCCCCGGAGAACTGGTGCGGATAGCGGTTGACGTACTCCGGGTTGAGCCCGACCACGTCGAGCAGATCCTGGACCCTCCTGCGGCGGTCGCCCTTCGGCGCGACCTCGGGATGGATCTCGTACGGCTCCCCGATGATGTCGCCGACGGTCATGCGCGGGTTGAGCGAGGTGTACGGGTCCTGGAAGACCATCTGGATGTTGCGGCGCACGGCCTTGAGCGCCCTGCCGGACAGCCGGGTGATGTCCTCGCCCTTGTACTTGATGGTCCCGGCCGTGGGCCGCTCCAGGTTGACCAGCATCCTGGCCACCGTGGACTTGCCGCAGCCGGACTCGCCGACGATGCCGAGGGTCTCTCCGCGGCCGAGGCGGAAGTCGACCCCGTCGACGGCCTTGACCTCGCCGATCTGCTTCTTGAACAGGATCCCCCGGGTGAGCGGGTAGTGCTTGACCAGCCCGTCCACCTCCAGGATCGTCTCAGCCGTCGCGTCGGCCATCGAGGCACTCCCTCCAGAAGAAGCAGGCGCTCCTGCGGGCCCCGCCGCTGCCCTCCACCTCCGCCTGCGGCGGCACGTCGGTCCGGCAGACGTCACGGGCCATCGGGCAGCGTGGGTGGAAGGCGCAACCCGGCGGAATACGCATGAGGTTGGGTGGCAGCCCCTTGATGGCGTAGAGCTCGTGGCCCTTCTGGTCGAGCCGCGGGATCGAGTCGAGGAGGCCCTTCGTGTAGGGGTGGGCGGGTGCCTTGTAGATGTCGTGCACGGGTGCCGACTCCACGATCCGCCCCGCGTACATCACGGCGATCCGGTCGGCGACGTCGGCGACCACGCCGAGGTCGTGGGTGATGAGGATGAGCCCCATGTCGAGTTCGCGCCGCAACTCGGCGAGCAGATCCATGACCTGGGCCTGGACGGTGACGTCGAGCGCGGTGGTCGGCTCGTCGGCGATGATCAGGGCGGGCTCCAGGGCCAGCGCCATGGCGATCATGATGCGCTGGCGCATGCCGCCGGAGAACTGGTGCGGATAGTCCCGCACCCGGTCGGCGGCGGCCGGGATACGGACCCGGTCCATCAGCTCGACCGCCTTGGCGCGGGCGTCCTTGCGGGACATGCCGCGGTGCACCACGAACATCTCACCGAGCTGGTCGCCGACGCTGAGCACCGGATTCAGGGCGGACAGCGCGTCCTGGAAGATCATCGCCATCCCGGCGCCACGGACCTTGCGCCGCTCGTCCTCCTTGAGCTTGAGCAGGTCCCTGCCCTGGAAGAGGATCTCGCCGCCGGTGATGCGCGCGGGCGGTGTGTCGAGAATGCCCATCACGGCCTGCGCGGTCACCGACTTGCCGGAGCCCGACTCGCCGAGCACGGCGAGGGTCTCCCCCTCGTCCACGCCGTAGGCGACCCCGTTGACGGCTTTGGCGACACCGTCCCTGGTCCTGAACTCCACATGCAGATCACGCACTTCGAGCAGCACGGCCGTCACCTCAGCTTCGGGTCGAGGGCGTCGCGCACCGCGTCGCCGAGCATGATGAACGCGAGCACGGTGATCGCGAGCGCGCCGGCGGGCCACAGCAGCATGTGCGGGGCCTGGCGGATGTACGCCGACGCCGAGGAGATGTCGATGCCCCAGGAGACGGTCGGGGGTTTCAGACCGACACCGAGGTAGGAGAGCGTCGCCTCCAGGGCGATGTACGTACCGAGCGCGATGGTGGCGACGACGATCACCGGCGCGACGGCGTTCGGGGCGATGTGCCGCAGCAGCAGCCGGGAGTTGGAGGCGCCGAGGGCGCGGGCGGCCTGCACGTAGTCGTTCTGCCGGGTCGTGATGACGGAGCCGCGGGCGATGCGGGAGATCTGCGGCCAGCCGAGCAGCACCATGAACCCGATGACCGGCCAGACCGTATTGCTGGTCACCACGGAGAGGAGGACCAGTCCGCCGAGCACGACGGGGATGGCGAAGAAGATGTCGGTGATGCGGGACAGGATCGAGTCCCACACCCCGCCGTAGAACCCGGCCAGTCCGCCGAGCAGTGAGCCGAGGAGGGCGACACCGAGGGTGGCGAGGACACCGACGCTGATCGAGATGCGGGTCCCGTACACGGTGCGCGTGTAGACGTCGCAGCCCTGGCCGTCGAAGCCGAAGGGATGTCCCGGCTGCGACCCTTCCTGGGCCTTGGCGAGGTCGCACTTGAGCGGGTTGCCGGAGGTGATCAGCGAGGGCCAGACGGAGATGACGACCAGGAAGAGGATGACCAGCGCGGAGACGATGAAGACGGGGTTGCGCCGCAGGTCCCGCCACGCGTCGGACCACAGCGAGCGCGGCTTCTCCTGCGGTCCGGTGCCCTCGGGTCCGCCCGGCGTCTTCTCCAGGGTGAGGGCCTCACCGGCGCCGAGGTCCATGGTGCCGCCCATCCCCGTGGGGGCGATGACGCCTTCCGGCTGCTGCGGTTCAGGCATAGCGGATCCTCGGGTCGAGTACGGCGTACAGCAGGTCGACGAGCAGGTTGGCGACCAGGAAGACGAGGACGAGGATGGTCACGAAGCCGACCACGGTCTGCGTGTTCTGCCGGACGATGCCCTGGTAGAGCTGGAAGCCGACGCCGTGGATGTTGAAGATCCGCTCGGTGACGATGGCGCCGCCCATCAGCGCGCCGATGTCGGTGCCGATGAAGGTGATCACGGGGATCAGCGAGTTGCGCAGCAGGTGCCGGGTGATCACCCTGCGCCGGGGCAGCCCCTTGGCGACGGCGGTGCGGACGTAGTCGGACCGTCTGTTCTCCGCGATGGAGGTGCGGGTCAGCCGGGTCACATAGGCGAGCGACACGGACGCGAGGACCAGACCCGGGACGATCAGCTCCCCGAAGGTGGCGTCCGGGGAGACGGACGGTCTGATCCAGCCCCACTCGACTCCGAGGAGCAGCTGGAGCAGCAGACCGGTCACGAAGGTCGGCACCGAGATGACGACGAGGGTGAGCAGCAGGACGCCGGTGTCGATCGGCCGACCGCGGCGCAGTCCGGTGACGACGCCGAGCGAGATGCCGATGACGATCTCGAAGAGGATGGCGACGATGGTCAGCCGGATGGTGACGGGGAAGGAACTGGCCATCAGCTCGGTGACCGGCTGTCCGTTGAACGCCGTCCCGAAGTCACCGGTGAACACTTTGCCCATGTATGTCAGATATTGCTGCCATACGGGCTTGTCGAGGTTGTACTCCTGGCGCAGCTGAGCGGCCGTGGCGGGGTCGCACTGCTTGTCGCCGCACAGGCCGGCGATGGGGTCGCCCATCACGTTGACCATCAGGAAGATCAGCAGGGTGGCGCCGATGAAGACCGGGATCATCTGGAGCAGGCGCCGGATCACATACCGTCCCATGGAGAGGCTCCGGGGGTCGTGGGACAGCCGGCCGCCCGCGGACGGTCCGGCTGTCCCGGCGGCTCAGCTGACCTTGATCTCGTTGTAGACGGGGACGCTGAACTGGTTGAGCGCCACGTTCGAGAGCCGTTCCGAGTAGCCGGCGCTGCCGTTCTGGTACCAGAGCGGGATGGCGGCCATGTTGTCCCGTACGACGCCTTCGGCCTGCTGGAAGAGCTGGACGGCCTTGGCGCGGTCGGTCTCGGCGTTCGCCCGGTCGACGAGCTTGTCGAAGTCCTTGTTCGACCACTTGCCGTCGTTGGAGGAGGCGTTCGTGTAGTACAGCGGCTGCAGGAAGTTCTGGATGAGCGGGTAGTCCATCTGCCAGCCGGCCCGGAAGGGGCCGGGCATCTTGTGCTGGTCGATCTGCTTGCGGAAGTCCGCGAAGGTGCCGACCGGATTGCCGACGCAGGCCCTGTCGTTGCCCAGCGCGTTGTTGATGGAGTTGCAGACGGCGTCGATCCACTCCTTGTGGGAGCCGGTGTCCGCGTTGTACGTGAGCTTGACCTGACCGCCGGGCAGGCCGCCGCCCTCCTGCACCAGCTGCTTGGCCTTGGCGGGGTCGTACTCGCAGGAGGCGCCGCACAGCCCGTCCTGGAAGCCGCCGTCCTTGCCGAGGACCGGCGAGGTCCAGTCGCTGGCCGGGGTGCGGGTCTTCTGGAAGATCGTGTCGGTGATCTGCTTGCGGTTGATCGCCATCGACAGGCCCTGGCGGACCTTCTGCGCTCCGCTCGAATCCCACTTCTCGTCGTAGAACGGGAAGGCGATCGTCTGGATGATGCCGGCCGGCGTGTTGATGTACCGGCCGCCGAGGTCGCTCTTCGCGTTCTTGAGCTGGGCGGCGGGCACGTCGTCCACGAGGTCGAGGTTGCCGGCCAGCAGGTCGGTGTAGGCGGTGTTGTTGTCGGTGTAGACCTTGAGGTCCACTCCGCTGTTCTGCGCCTTGTCCTGCCCGGGGTACGCGTCCCACTTGCGCAGGGACAGCTGCGAGCCCTTGGTGTAGGAGTCCACCGTGTACGGCCCGTTGCCGACCGGCTTCTGGAGCCAGGCGTCGTGGTCGCTGAAGAACGCGCCGGGCAGTGGCGAGAAGGCCGCGTAGCCGAGGGTGTCGGGGAAGGTCGAGAACTTCTGGTTGAGCTTGACGGTGAACGTGTCGGTACCGGTCACCTTGAGCCCGGACAGGGTGTCGGCGCTCTGGGCGCCCGAGGAGGGGTGGACCTTGTCGTAGCCCTCGATGTAGCCGAAGAAGTACGCGTTCTTCTGCTTGTTCTTCAGGCTCGCCCCGTAGTTCCAGGCGTCGACGAAGGACTTCGCCGTGACGGCCTCGCCGTTGCTGAACTTCCAGCCGTCCTTCACGGTGATCGTGAAGTTCTGCGAGTCCGGGGTCTCGATCTTCTCGGCGAGCATGTTCTGGGCCGCGCCGGTCTTGGCGTCGTAGCGCTTCAGCCCGCGGAAGATCATGTCGAGGACCTTGCCGCCCTGCACCTCGTTGGTGTTGGCCGGCTCCAGCGGGTTCTGCGGGTCTCCCCAGGAGGAACTGAGGACTCCGGCGTTGCCACCGCCACCGCCACCGTCTCCGCCGCCGCCTCCGCAGCCGGCCGCCGCGAGGGCGACCGCTGTCGCACATGCGGCCCATCTGGCGTGCGTGGCTCCACGCATGGAGTGCCTCCTCAAGAGTGCGCTGTGGCACCGCCTCCGGGTGTTCGCTTCCGGCTCCGGTGCGCCCTGCCTGTAGCGCCCAATATCGGCACAGACAGCACGTATCGCACATTCACCCCACCCGTCTGGACCCCACCGTCACCCGGATGCTTTCGGAGGCGGCCGCTCCGGATGATCTATGCAATGGATCTTCGCCGTTCGATGCAGAACCGTTGATTTGGGTGCACCAGATGTACGCATTCCGAGACTCTGGCGTCCGGTTATCGAACCCCTTGCCCGTTTCGCGCAGTTGGCCCGATTCCGGACACAGAACGGCCACGGTGCGCTACACGCGTAGTTACGCTGAGGTCAAGCCAGGGCAAAGAAGGTAAAGAGAAGCCCAAGGCGACCGAGAATTTATTGACCTTGAATGAATTGCGTTGAAAAAGTCCGGCGTAGCCCGTAGGGAGCGCCCTGCGGAGCCGTTGACCCCATCGGGCCTGGAGCACCATGACCCTCCCTACTCCTTCCGCGGCCGCATCGCTTGAGGTGACCGACGAGATCGGCCAGATCCCGGATTCGTCCGCCAACCCCAAGGGCTCGGAGAGTCGCTCCCCGGGACGACTCGCCTGGAAGCGGTTCAAGCGTGACCGCACGGGCGTCATATCCGCGTACATCGTGATCTTCTTCTTTGCGATCGCGATCCTCGCGCCGCTGATCGCAAAGCTGTACGGCAAGGACCCGTACACCACGTACGCCAGCCAGCGCCCGGAACTCCTCGACGCCTTCTCGTACCCCGCAGGTCCCAACGGCGGTATCAGCTCGGAGTTCTGGTTCGGCATCGAGCCGCAGCTGGGCCGTGACGTCTTCACCTTCCTGCTGTACGGCATCCGCACCTCCCTGGGCATCGCCGTGGCCGCCACGCTGCTGACCACCTTCATCGGTGTGGTCGTCGGCGTCACGGCCGGCTACCTGGGCGGCAAGACGGACTACCTCGTCGGCCGGATCATCGACATCCTGCTGTCGTTCCCGTCGACGCTGTTCTTCATCGCCTTCATGCCGGTGGTGTACGGCCTCTTCGTCGCCCCCGACGAGAACATCCCCACCTCGCTGCGGGCCATCTCCCTGATCCTGGTCCTCTCCGCCTTCGGCTGGGCGTCCATCGCCCGTCTGCTGCGCGGCCAGGTCCTGGGTCTGCGCGAGCGCGAGTACATCGAGGCGGCCAAGGTCACCGGTGCGTCGCCCCGGCGCATCGTGTTCAAGGAACTGCTGCCCAACCTGTGGACGCCGATCATCATCCAGTCCACGCTGATGCTCCCGGCGTTCGTGACCGCGGAGGCCGGTCTGGCCTTCCTCGGCGTCGGCATCATCGACCCCACCCCGGACTGGGGCGTCATGATCCAGCGCGGCGCCCAGTTCTACACCGAGGACATCACCTTCATGCTCTTCCCGGGCCTGTCGATGGTGATCTTCGTCCTCGCCTTCAACCTGCTCGGCGATTCGGTGCGCGACGCGCTCGACCCGAAGTCCAAGCGGTAGCCACCAGATCCACCCGGCCACTTCAGTGTCGTGCGGCCGGTAACACCCGTCCCGATCGTCCCTATAAGGCAGGCTCATCCATGTCTTTCTCCCGTAGAAACTTCCTGATCGCCACCGGCGTGGTCGCGGCCTCGTCGTCCGTCCTGACCGCCTGCGGCGGCAGCGGAAGCGACAGCAAGTCGAAGAGCAAGGTCCCCTCGGTCAGCGGCTCCAAGACCCAGGAGATCCCGGTCGGCACCAAGGCCGACTCCGTCGGCCCCGCGCCGGAGGTCAAGGGAGCGGTCAAGGGCGGCACGATCTACTCGCTCGACCAGTTCGACATGGACCACATGGACCCGGCGCAGATCTACGTCTCGACCGAGGGCGCCATCACCGTCCCGATCCTGCGTGGTCTCACCGGCTACAAGATCGACGAGAAGGGCGGCGCGACGCTGGTCGGCGACGCGGCCACCGACGCCGGCACCATGAAGGACGGCGGCAAGACCTGGACCTTCACGCTGAAGGACGGCGTGAAGTGGGAGGACGGCTCCGACGTCTCCTCCGACGACCTCCGCCACACCTTCGAGCGCCTCTTCGCCTCCTTCATCACCGAGGGCCCCCGCTACGTCCAGCAGTGGCTGGAGGGTGGCGACAAGTACAAGGGCCCCTACGGCGGCAAGAAGCTCGACTCCATCGAGGTCGACGGCAAGACCATCACGTTCCACCTCAACGAAGCCCGCACGGACTTCAACTTCACGCTCGCCATGCGCGGCTACTCCCTGGTGAACAAGAAGCACGACACCAAGGAGAAGTACGACAAGAAGCCCTTCTCCTGCGGCCCGTACAAGATCGGCGCCCGCAGCATCGGCAAGTCGCTCACCTACGTGCGCAACGAGCACTGGGACCCGAAGACCGACGCGATCCGCAACAACTACCCGGACAAGTACGTCTTCCAGTTCGGCTTCGAGCTGCTGGCCTCGACCGACCGCTACATCGCGGACAAGGGCAACGACCAGTACGCGATGTCGATCTTCAACGAGGTCGCCCCGGAGCGCATCGCCCAGGTCCTCACCAACGCGAAGCTCAAGCAGCGCGTCCTCACCGAGGTCGACACGGTCACGTACTACTGGCCGATCAACATGACCCGCATCAAGGACGTCAAGGTCCGTCAGGCCATCAACTGGGCCTGGCCGCACCAGCAGCTGCAGACGATCCGCGGCGGCGCCTCCACCAGCGAGCTCGCCACCACGATCCTCTCGCCGGTGACCCCGGGTTACCAGAAGTTCGACCTCTACGGCGTCACCAAGAAGCCCGGTGGCGACGCGGCCAAGGCCAAGGCCCTGCTGAAGGAGGCCGGCAAGGTCGGCCAGAAGCTGGTCATCGCCTACCAGTCCTCGGACAACTCGGTGAAGTCGGCCGTCGCGATCAAGAACGCCCTGGAGGCCGCCGGCTTCAAGGTCGTCAACAAGCAGGTCGACAAGTCGACCTTCTACACGCAGATCGGCAAGATCGACAACGACTTCGACCTGTTCGCGGCCGGCTGGAGCCCGGACTGGCCGAACGGTTACTCGGTCTTCTTCCCCTGCTGGAGCGGCAAGAACATCGGCGACGGCCGCAGCAACTACGCCCAGCTGAACGACCCGAGCGTCAACAAGGCGATCGACGCGGCCGCCAAGATCACCGACGTCGAGGCCGCCAACAAGGCCTGGGGCGAAGTCGACCGCCAGATCATGGAGCTCGCCGCGGTGGTCCCGGACTACCACTCCATCCGTAACTGGATGCACGGCTCCAAGGTCGGCAACGTCACGTACGACAGCGGCAACACCTGCGTCGCGCTCTGCAAGCTGTACGCGATGAAGTAAGCCGTACGACCCGGGTCCTGTCGCCGGACTCCGCCCGATCCGCCCACGAGGCGGAGAGAGCGGGTCCGGCGGCAGGGCCCAAGGGCGGTGTTCACCCGAACGCCTCCCTGCGGCCCTCCCACACCCACGCCCCCGGCGACGGCGCCCCGTCCGGAAAGTCACGCCCCCATGTCCCGCTTTCTCATCCGCCGAGTCTTCGGCGCACTGGTCATCCTCCTGATCATCAGTGCCATCACCTTCGGCCTGTTCTACGCCATTCCGCGTGACCCGGCGATGATGTCCTGCGGCAAGAACTGCACGCCCGACATGCTCGCGCAGATCCGGCACAACCTGGGCATCGACCACCCGATTCCGGTGCAGTACTGGGACTGGCTCAAGGGTGTGTTCGTCGGTCGCGACTACGGCAGCTTCGGCAACTGCAACGCCCCCTGCCTCGGCTACTCCTTCGCCAACCGCGAGCCGGTCCTCGGCACGATCCTGGACCGTCTGCCGACGACCCTCTCGCTCGCCTTCGGCGCGGCCGTCGTCTTCCTGATCTTCGGTGTCGGCGCCGGCATGCTGGCCGCCGTCAAGCAGGGCAAGTTCCTGGACAAGTTCGCCAGCTCGGCCTCGCTCTTCGGCTCCTCGCTGCAGATCTACTTCGTCGGCTACATCGCGATGTTCTTCTTCGTCGCCAAGCTCGGCCTGTTCGCGCAGCCGTCGTACACGCCGCTCAGCGAGGACCCGGTCTCCTGGTTCTCCGGACTGCTGCTGCCCTGGCTGACCCTGGCGATCATCTTCACCGCCAACTACACCCGCATGACCCGCTCCCAGCTGGTCGAGCAGCTCAGTGAGGACTACGTCCGCACGGCCCGCGCCAAGGGCCTGTCCCGTGCGAACGTGTTCTTCCGGTTCGCCTGGCGCGGTGCGATGGGCCCCATCGTCACGGTCTTCGGCATCGACCTGGGCACCCTGATCGGTGGCGCGATCATCACCGAATCGACCTTCAGCATCCAGGGCATCGGCCGCCTCGCGGTGGACTCCGTGAACAAGAGCGACCTGCCCATGCTGCTCGGCGTCACCGTCCTGTCGGCCGGCGCGATCGTGTTCTTCAACATCGTCGTCGACGCCGTCTACGCCCTCATCGACCCGCGGATCCGGCTCGCCTGACCCCGGGCACCCCGCCCCCGACAGCAACCCCGGCATCACCCCCTCAGGAGCGTCCCCGTGACGAGCACCGATCAGCAGCCCTTCCTGTCCGTCAGGGATCTGAAGGTCCACTTCTCCACCGAAGACGGCGTCGTCAAGGCCGTCGACGGTCTCTCCTTCGACCTGGCCAAGGGCAAGACGCTCGGCATCGTGGGCGAGTCCGGTTCGGGCAAGTCCGTCACGAACCTCACGATCCTGGGGCTCCACGACCGGGACCGCACCTCCATCGACGGGGAGATCCTCCTCGACGGCAAGGAGCTGCTCACCGCCGGCGAGCGGGAGCTGGAGCAGCTGCGCGGCAACAAGATGTCGATGATCTTCCAGGACGCGCTGGCCTCGCTCTCGCCGTACCACACCATCGGCAAGCAGATCGGCGAGACGTACCGCAAGCACACCGGTGCCTCCAAGAAGGAGGCCCGGGAGCGCGCCATCGAGATGCTCAGGCGCGTCGGCATCCCGCAGCCGGACGTCCGGGTGGACGACTACCCGCACCAGTTCTCCGGCGGTATGCGCCAGCGCGCCATGATCGCCATGGCCCTGGTCTGCGACCCCGAGCTGCTGATCGCGGACGAGCCGACCACCGCGCTCGACGTGACCGTGCAGGCCCAGATCATGGACCTCCTCAAGGACCTCCAGCAGGAGTTCGGCACGGCGATCATCTTCATCACGCACGACCTCGGTGTCATCGCCGACATCGCGGACGACGTGCTGGTGATGTACGGCGGCCGGTGCGTGGAGCGCGGCACCAAGAAGGAGGTGCTGCGCGCCCCGCAGCACCCGTACACCTGGGGTCTGCTGGGCTCGATGCCGAGCCTGGACGGGCCGGTCGACGTCCCTCTGTCGCCCATCCCCGGCTCGCCGCCCTCGCTGCTCAACCCGCCGTCGGGCTGCCGCTTCCACCCGCGGTGCACCTTCGCGGAGAAGGTCCAGGGCGGCCTGTGCTCCACCGAGCAGCCGCTGCTGGACATCACGGACGGGCGGGGCTCCGCCTGCCACCTCACGGACGACCAGCGCCGTGAGTTCTTCGCCGACTACGCCGCGACCCGGTCGCACTGACGGACACGAGACGGGAATCACGATCATGAGCAACACGAACCCCCTCCTGGACGTCACCGGACTGACCAAGCACTTCCCGGTCATGGGCGGCTTCCCCTTCAAGCGGAAGATCGGCGCCGTGCAGGCCGTGGACGGCCTGGACTTCCAGGTCGCCGAGGGCGAGAGCCTGGGTCTGGTCGGCGAGTCCGGCTGCGGCAAGTCGACCACGGGCCGGCTGATCACGCGTCTGCTGGAGCCCACCGGCGGCAGCATCAAGTACCGCGGCCAGGACATCACGCACGCGGGCCGCAAGCAGCTGGCTCCGGTCCGCTCCGAGATCCAGATGATCTTCCAGGACCCGTACGCCTCGCTGAACCCGCGACAGACGGTCGGCAAGATCATCTCGGGCCCCATGGAGATCAACGGGATCAACCCGCCCGGCGGCCACGAGAAGCGCGTGCGTGAGCTGCTGGAGACGGTGGGTCTCAACCCCGAGCACTACAACCGCTTCCCGCACGAGTTCTCCGGCGGTCAGCGCCAGCGCATCGGTGTGGCCCGCGCGCTCGCGCTGGAGCCCAAGCTGATCGTCGCGGACGAGCCGGTCTCCGCCCTCGACGTCTCCATCCAGGCGCAGGTCGTCAACCTGCTCCAGGAGCTCCAGCAGGACCTGGGCATCGCGTTCGTCTTCATCGCCCACGACCTCGCCGTCGTCCGCCACTTCTCGCAGCGTGTCGCGGTCATGTACCTCGGCAAGATCGTGGAGATCGCCGACCGCGACGACCTCTACAACAACCCGCGTCACCCGTACACGCGCGCCCTGCTCTCCGCCGTCCCCGAGGCGACGGCCGACGACATCCCGGCCCGCGAGCGCATCCGCCTCACCGGCGACGTGCCCTCGCCGCTCAACCCGCCGTCGGGCTGCCGTTTCCGCACCCGGTGCTGGAAGGCGACGGAGAAGTGCGCGACGGAGGCTCCGCCGCTGGTCCAGGTCGCGGGCAACAAGGAAGGCCACCTGACGGCCTGCCACTACCCCGAGACCCACGACACCGTCCCGGCGCCCCGTCTCTCCAAGGACGTCGCGGCCTGACACACCCCTTTTCGTCAGCCCGCGGCTTGCGGGACCGACTTTCGCCGGCCCATTGACCCGAGCCCACGAACGTCCGGTTCCCGGGGAAGAAGAAGGCCCGCACCCTGCTGGGTGCGGGCCTTCGTACGTTCGTCCGGCGGCGTGCGGGCTCAGCCCGCCGCGCCGCGCTCCATACAGAACTCGTTGCCCTCGGGGTCGGCGAGGGTGACCCAGCCGCGGCCGTCGGGTCGGGTGTGGTCCGCGACCACGCGGGCCCCGAGCCCGATGGCGCGCTCGACCTCCGCCCCCCGGGTGCGGTCCTGCGGCTGGAGGTCCAGATGGATGCGGTTCTTGGCCGTCTTGCCTTCGGGGACGCGCACGAACAGCAGGGCCGGTCCCCCTGACGGGTCCTGGATCACCGCCTCCGGGTCACCGGGCTTGTCGTCGTCGGCGAGCGGCCGTCCGAGCAACTCGCTCCAGAACAGCCCGAGATCGTACGGGTCTCCGGTGCAGTCGAAGGTGATGGTGCGGATGGTGGGGTTCAACAGGGCTTCTCCCTAGGAGCCGGTGCGGCCGTCGGCCAGTTCGCGCAGGATGTCGAGGTGGCCGTTGTGGCGGGCCGTCTCCTCGACCAGATGCAGGATGATCCAGCGGAGGTTCACATGGCGGCCGTCCCGGTTGGCCCGCTTCGCCTCGGCCTCCAGGTCGTGCCCGGCCACCAGATCCCGGTAGCGGGCGCTCTGCTCCTCGTACTCGTCGAGAAGCTGGGCGAGAGGGACGTCGACGGCGATGCGCATCTCGCGGTCGGGGTCCTCGTCCGTCCAGGGGCCCTCGTCCTCCTCGCCGAGGAAGACGACCTGGAACCAGAAGTACTCGACCCAGCGCAGATGGCTGATCAGCCCGCACAGGGTCATCAGCGGGGAGCCCGGCAGCGGTGCCTTGACGGCGTCCTGCGCGGAGACGCCCTCGCACTTGTCGCGGGCGGTGGCCCGGGCGTAGTCGAGGAAAGTGGCCAGCTGAGTGCGCTCGTCCCAGGAGGGAGGCGTGTCGGTTCGCGTCATCGAACGGAAGCATCCCGGCCCGACCGTTCGATGTCGAGCGATTTACCACCGGTACTTTCCGAACGTGGTTCGAGCGGCCTCGCGGGCTGACAGACTGCTGCGATGACTGATCGTTCGTTCAGTGACGTCACCCTCGCCGCCCTGTACGACGCGCTCAATCCCTGGGGCCCGAGCGACGACTTCTATCTGGACCTGGTGATGTCCGCGCGGTCGGTGCTCGATGTCGGGTGCGGGACGGGGCAGTTGCTGGGCCGGGCCCGGGAGGCCGGGCACCGCGGCAGACTGTGCGGGCTCGATCCGGCGGCGGCCATGCTGGTGCAGGCGCGGCGGTGGGACGCGGTCGAGTGGGTGCTCGGGGATCTCGCCTCCACCCGCTGGGAGCGGGAGTTCGACCTCGTGGTGATGACCGGGCACGCCTTCCAGGTCCTGCTCGGTGACGAGGAGTTGCGTGTCGCCCTCGGCACCGTGCGCGAAGCGCTGTGCGACGACGGGCGGTTCGTGTTCGAGACGCGCCATCCCGCCGCCCGCACCTGGGAGTCGTGGAGCCCCGAGCACGTGCACGAGGTGAGCGACGCGCGCGGAGCGGTCGTCCGCGTGTGGCACGAGGTGGAGGCGCCGGTGCTCGGGGAGCGGGTGACGTTCACGGAGACGTTCGAACATCCGGCGTGGGAACGGCCGCGGACCAGCCGCAGCACACTGCGCTTCCTCGGCCCCGAGGCGCTGTCCTGCTTCCTGGACGAGGCCGGGCTGGCGGTGCGCGAGCAGTTCGGGGACTGGGGGCGGGGGCCGCTGACCCCCGCCTCCCCCGAGATCATCACCGTGGCCGGCCCGGCCGGGCGCGGCTGACCGTTCCCGGCCGAGGACCGGGACGCGGAGCCCGCACGGCCGGGCCGCGATCCAGGCCCTAGTCGTCCCCGGCCTCCAGCGCCGCCAGTGCCGGATCCAGCACGATGTCCTCGGCACGCGCCTCGATGGTGGGGTCCTCCGGGAAGTGGCAGGCGGTGAGGTGCCCCTCGGCGTTGCCGGAGATGCGGACCAGTGGCGGTTCCTCCTGCGCGCACTTGTCCTGCGCCTTCCAGCAGCGCGTACGGAAACGGCAGCCGGACGGCGGGGAGATGGGGGACGGGACGTCGCCCTGGAGACGGATGCGTTCCTTCTTCTCGGCATCGATGTCGGCGTCGGGGACGGCCGACATCAGCGCGTGGGTGTACGGGTGCCGGGGGCCGGTGTACAGCGACGTACGGTCGGCGATCTCCACGATCTTGCCGAGGTACATGACCGCCACACGCTGCGAGAAGTGGCGGACGACGGCGAGGTCGTGGGCGATGAAGACGAACGCGATGCCCATCTCCCGCTGGACCTCCTGGAGGAGGTTCACCACCTGCGCCTGGATGGAGACGTCGAGGGCGGAGACCGGCTCGTCCGCCACGATCAGTTTCGGCTTGAGCGCGAGCGCGCGGGCCACACCGATGCGCTGGCGCTGACCGCCGGAGAACTCGTGCGGGAAGCGGTTGTAGTGCTCGGGGTTGAGACCCACCGTCTCCAGCAGCTCACGCACGCGCTTCTCACGCCCGCCGGGCGGGTTGACGCCGTTGATCTCCATCGGTGAGGAGATGATCGTGCCGACCGTCTGCCGCGGGTTCAGCGAGGCGTACGGGTCCTGGAAGATCATCTGGATCTCGGAGCGGATCGGGGACAGCTCACGCCGGCTGGAGCGGCTGATGTCCTTCCCGCGGTACGAGATCGTGCCGTGGGTGGGTTCCATCAGGCGGGTCAGCAGCCGTCCCGTGGTGGACTTGCCGCAGCCCGACTCGCCGACCAGTCCGAGGCTCTCACCGGGGAACACGTCGAAGGAGACGCCGTCCACGGCCTGCACGGCGCCGACCGTCCGGCGGATCGGGAAGCCTCCCTTGACCGGGAAGTACTTCTTCAGGTCGGTCACCCGCATGAGGGGTTCGCCCGGGTCCACGTCCCGCTGACCGGGGATCACATCGGTCACGACCGCGGTTTTCTCGTCGCTCACAGTCAGTCCCCTCAGCCCAGCCTGGGCCGAATCGTCTCGGTGAAGATGCGGCTCTTTTGATCCGACGTCAGATGGCAGGCGGCGCCGCGTCCCGTCGGCAGCTCGGGCCGGATGTCCACGCACCGGTCGGCGCCCTCGACCTCGTTCCGGAACGCGCACCGCGGGTGGAACGGACAGCCCGAGGGCGGGTTCAGCAGCGACGGCGGCGCTCCCGGAATGGGGGTCAACGGCTCGTCCACGTCCGCCGTCAGGCGTGGCATGGACGCCAGCAGACCCCAGGTGTACGGGTGTTGCGGAGTCTTGAGCACCTCACGGACGGTGCCGCGCTCCACCGCGCGACCCGCGTACATCACGAGCAGGTCGTCCGCCATGTTGGCGACCACGCCGAGGTCGTGGGTGATCATGATGATCGCGGAGCCGAACTCCTGCTGGAGGTCCTTGAGCAGGTCCAGGATCTGCGCCTGGACCGTCACGTCGAGGGCCGTCGTCGGCTCGTCGGCGATCAGCAGGTCCGGGTTGCAGACCAGCGACATCGCGATCATCGCGCGCTGGCGCATACCGCCGGAGAACTGGTGCGGGTAGTCGTCCACGCGCCGCTTGGCGTGCGGGATGCCCACCTTCTCCAGCATCTCGATCGCCCGCTCCCGCGCCTCCTTCTTCGAGGCGCCGGTGTGCTTGCGGAACGGTTCGCCGATCTGCCGCCCCACGCTGTGGTACGGCGACAGGGCGGTGAGCGCGTCCTGGAAGATCATCGCCATCTTGTTGCCGCGGAGCTTCTCCAGCTCCGGCTCCGTGGCGGTGATGAGTTCCTTGCCGTCGAGGACGATCTCGCCCTCGATCGTGGTGCTCAGCGGGTTGTGCAGGCCCAGGACGGTCAGGTTGGTGACGGACTTCCCCGAGCCGGACTCGCCGACGATGCCGAGCGTCGTCCCGCGCTCCAGGTCGAAGGAGAGGCCGTCGACCGCCTTGACGACGCCGTCCTCCGTGGCGAACCGGACGTGCAGATCGCGCACCGACAGGAACGCGTCGGAGGCGCCGGCGGCCGGGGCGTCCTCGGGCTTGGTGAGTGTGGTCACTTCAGAGGGCTCCTCAAGCACTAGGACAGCCGCACACGCGGGTCGATCACGGCGTACAGGGCATCCACGATGACGTTGAGCAGGAGGATGAACGCGGCGCTGAAGAGCATCACGCCCATGAGTTTCGGCAGGTCCTTGCCGACCACCGAGTCCACGGCGAGCCGTCCGATCCCGGCGAGTCCGAAGGTGAACTCGGTGACGACCGCGCCGCCGAGGAGCGCCGACAGGTCCATGCCGAGGATGGTGAGGATCGGGATCAGCGAGCCGCGCCAGGCGTACCGGAAGAAGACGTACTTACCGGTCATGCCCTTCGCACGGGCCGCGCGGACATGCTCCTCCTGGAGTTGCTCGATCATCGTCGAGCGGGACATACGTGTGTAGTTGGCGGTGAAGATGACGGACATCACGATCCACGGGATCAGCAGGCCCATGAACCACTGCGCCGGATTCTCGCTGAACGGCACGTACTTGGGCTTGTCCAGCCAGCCGGTGCTGTAGACGAAGATGCCGAGGACGACCGGGCCGAGGAAGTAGATCTGCATCGAGCTGAGCACCAGCGAAATGCTGGAGAACGTCTTGTCGAGCCAGGTCCCGCGGTAGCGGGCGGCGATGAGACCGGTGCCGAGACCGACGATCAGGAAGACGAGCAGGCCGCCGATGGTGAGCGACAGCGTCAGCGGGAAGCGGTCCATGATCGTGTCCCAGACCATCTGCTGGTCACGGAAGGAGACACCGAAGCAGGGTGCCGGGCAGTGTCCTACGGCGAAGTCGCGCCCGACGAACAGGCCGGAGAGGAACTTCCAGTACTGCACCGGGATCGGATCGTCGAGCCCCAGGTTCTTGTGGATGATCGCCAGCGCGTCCGGGGTGCAGTTCTTGCCGCACGCGAGTGTCGCCGGGTCCTGGGGGATCGCGTAGTACATGAAGAACGTGAAGGCGCTGATCAGCAGGAGGATGAGCACCGCGCCGAACGTCCGGCGAAGGATGAATCGAAGCATGGCGGAACGCTGCTCTCAGGACGGCGGCCAGGGACAGGAGCGCCCGGGGCGCACTGCGCGCAGTGCGCCCCGGGAGGGTGGTCAGCTCTTGAGGAAGACCCGGGTCGGGTCGGTGTAGCTGGTGACCGTGGAGTAGCGCAGGCCGCCCACGTTGGTGCCGGCGATCTGGAACGTCTTGGTGTAGTAGATCGGCGACGCGGGGTTGACCTTCTCGCTGATGTACTGGTTGAGCGCGGTCCAGGCCTTGGTGGCCTCGGCGGTGTCCGTGATCTTCAGGATCCGCTGGATCTCGGAGTTCACGTGGTCGTCGTTGATGTGCGCGTAGTTCGACGCACCGTCCTGGATCTGCGCGCCGTCGTACAGCGGCGGGAAGACGGTCGAGGCGGAGGACCAGTCCTGGCCCCAGCCGGTCATGTAGATGTCGAAGCCGTTCTTGACCTTGCCCACCTGCTCGTACCAGGTGGCGGCGTCGATCTCCTTCTTCTGGACGTCGAGGCCGATCTTGGTGAGGGCGTTCTCGACGAGGACCGCCTGCTGCTGGCGAACCGGGACGTTGGCGTAGGCGTAGACGATCTTCATGCCCTTGGCGCCGGCCTCGTCGATCAGCTTCTTGGCCTTCTCGATGTCACCGTTGGGCTTCTTCGAGCGCTCGAAGGGGTCGTAGCCCTTCTGGTAGCCCGGAGTGGTCGGCGACATCAGGCTGTTGGCGACCTCACCGCCGTACGCGCCACCGTCCGCCTTGTACATGGCGGTGGACGGCATGGCGTAGGTGATCGCGTCGCGGATCTTCTTGTCCTTGATGCGGTCCATGTTGAAGTTCATCTGCCACACGTACGGCGCGTAGCCCTGGATGGTGCGCTTCATCGCCGCGGCGTTGGAGACGACCTTCTGCACCTGCGTGGTCGCGACCTGACCGGTCATCATGATGGCGTTCTTGGCGTCACCACGGTCGGCGAGGATCGTCTTGGTCTGGTCCTCGTCGTCGTGGTTGATGTCGATGTTGAAGCCGTCGACGTACTGGTGACGCATGGCGTCGCTCTTGGCGTCCCAGTTGGTGTTCTTGACCAGCTTCACGCTCTTGCCGGCCTTGAACTCCGAGATCTTGTACGGGCCGATGGCGACCGGCTTGGTGTCGTACTTCGCCTTCGTGTCGGTCTTCTCCGGGACGACGGAGTAGCCGGCCATGGCCAGGGCCTGCGGCAGGTCGGGCTGGGCTTCCTTGAAGTGGAAGACGACGGTCTTGTCGTCGGGGGTGGCGAGCACCGAGTCCGGCAGGTGCTTGCCGCCCTTGAACGGACCGGCGTACGCCTTGCGGTAGGTGGTGCCGGTACCCGACAGCCACTGCTGGATGTACGACGGGCCGTCCGTGATGAACGGGTCGTAGAGCCGCTCGAAGGTGTGCCGGACGTCGGCCGAGTCGATCACATGACCGGTCTCGTCCTTGATCCCGTCCTTCAGGGTGTACGTCCACGTCTTGCCGCCGTCCGACATCTTGCCGGGGTCGGTGGCGAGGTCACCCACGACGGTGAGGGCGCCCTTGTCGTCCTCCTTGTACGTGGTGAGGCCGCGGAAGATGAGCTTGGAGAGCAGGCCGGCGTCGCTCACGTAGATCTGGCCTGGGTCGAGGTGCGAGAAGTCGTCCTCCTCGTACACCTGGATCGTGCCGCCCGGCTTGGCACCGGGGACCTCCTCGGCAGGACCCGTCGAGTCCGCTGCGGTACCCATCGTCACCGCGGCCGACTGGGCGGCGGCCTCTTTCTTGCTCTTGCTCTTGTCCTTGCCGTTGCCGCTGTCACTGCTGCTGCAGCCGGCCAGCGCGAGGGCGCCGGCCGCGACCGCGACGACGGCGGTCCGCGCTCTGCGAGAACTGATGATGCTCATGGAGTCGAGTCCACCTGCCTGTGAGTTGTGATCAGTGATCCACTGGTGCTGCCTGGCGGTGCACTGCCGGTTCGTCGCCGGCTCCCGGGTGGCAGCGGCACCCCACGCTCGGGGTCAGCGGCCCGTCTTGGGATCGAAGGCGTCCCGGACCGAGTCACCGAGGAGGTTGAACGCCACGACGAAGATGACCATGGCGACACCCGGGAAGAACATGTAGACGGGGTCCTGTTCGTAGATGTCCGACCCGATGGCGAACATCCGGCCCCAGTCGGGGGTCGGTTCGGTGTAACCGACGCCGACGAACGAGAGAAACGCGACCGACAGGATGGTGCTCGGCAGCATGTAGGTGCCCTGCACCAGGATCGGTGTGACGAGGTTGGGCAGCAGTTCCTTGCGGATGATGCGCCACGGCGAGGCGCCCGCGACCCTCGCGGCCTCGACGAACTCCCGCTCGCGCAGCGAGAGGGCGACCGCCCTGATCAGCCGGGCGAGGCCCATCCAGCCGAGGAACCACAGCACTCCGATGATCGCGAGCGCGTGGATGTAGGTGGGCGTCTCCTCGTCGGGGGCGACGAACACCGCGGTGATGACGGGCATCGAGGCGATCATGAACAGCTGCTGCGGGAACGCGAGCAGGAAGTCCGTGAGCCGGCCGAGCCAGTAGTCGACCTTGCCGCCGAAGTAGCCGCCGACCAGGCCGATCAGCACGCCCATGAAGACCATCGCGACGGTCGCCGCGAGCGCCGTGTACAGCGAGGTGCGCATGCCGTACAGGAGCTGCATGAACACATCGCGCCCGAGGGTGGGTTCGATCCCGAACCAGTACTCCGACGTGATGCCGCCGTTGGGGCCCGCCGGCATGTTGAAGTCGTTCAGGAGCGTGGGGTCGTCCTGCCCGTACAGCGTGTACGGGTTCTTGCCGTACAGCTTCGAGATCAGCGGAGCGAGGGCGGCGATCAGGAAGAAGAACAGCACCACGTAGGCGGAGACCACACCGGTGCGGTCTCGCTTGAACCGGCGCCACATCAGCTGGCCGGGCGATCGGCCCTCCAGCTTCTCCGGCGTGTCGGAACCCTTCTGCGGCGTCTGCTCGTCGACCTCGGTGGAGGCTTCCGCGCCCTCGATCTCGATCGGACTCGTCATGATTCGTCCATTTCATGGGTACGCCGAGTCCGTGGCCGCCTCAGGGTGCGGGCGGCCACGTTCGGACCATGCGGATCAGGAGAGACGTATGCCTAGCGGTCGCTGTGCGCCGCAGCGCGGCGTGCGACAACTCGCAGATGAACACGCGTAGTTGGCATCTGGTGCCTCCTCATGACTCAACCGTTGCACGGACAGGAGGGGCCCTGACTGACCTCCGACACCCCTGACGGAGGGTCAAACACCCCACTGTGCTCGTGAGTCGGCGCTGTCCCCACAGCGCATGACCCATTGACCCGAGCGTTACGCGGCTAACTATCTGACATGAGCCAACTACCGACCACTGCCTTTAGGTCTCGGTTCCATCACAGCTGTCGCGTACATCTTCCAAAATCTGGACAAAATGATCTGAGAGAGAAGCCCGCGAAACGGACGTGTTACATGCGTATCGGGCGGCAGGCTCCGCATTTCGGACACGAGAGCCGGAAAAAACCGGTTGTACGGGACGGCGTGAACGGCTAGATCTTCCGCAACGAAAAAACCCGGGCACCCCGTGACGGGGTACCCGGGCTCGATTCCCGGTGGATCAGCCGCGCGGGGCGCGGTGGATCAGCCGTGCTCGCCGACGTGGATCAGCTGTGCTTGGCGCGGCTCGCGGTGCGGGCACGGTCACGCTGGTCGAGCACGACCTTGCGGATGCGAACGGCCTCCGGGGTCACCTCGACGCACTCGTCGTCGCGGCAGAACTCCAGCGACTGCTCCAGCGAGAGCTTGCGCGGGGGCACGATCGCCTCGAACGAGTCGGCCGAGGACGACCGCATGTTCGTGAGCTTCTTCTCCTTGGTGATGTTCACGTCCATGTCGTCGGAGCGCGAGTTCTCGCCGACGATCATGCCCTCGTACACCTCGGTGCCGGGGTCGGTGAACAGCACGCCGCGCTCCTGGAGGTTCGTCATCGCGAACGCGGTGACGGCGCCGGCGCGGTCGGCGACGAGCGAGCCGTTGTTACGGGTCGCCAGCGTGCCGAACCACGGCTCGTGGCCCTCGTGGATGGAGTGGGCGATGCCCGTGCCGCGCGTGCCGGTCAGGAACTCCGTACGGAAGCCGATGAGGCCGCGGGACGGGACGACGAACTCCATGCGGACCCAGCCGGAGCCGTGGTTCGACATGTTGTCCATCCGGCCCTTGCGGACGCCCATGAGCTGCGTGACCGCGCCCATGTGCTCCTCGGGCACGTCGATCGTCATGCGCTCGACGGGCTCGTGGATCTTGCCGTCGATCTCCTGGGTGACGACCTGCGGCTTGCCGATGGTCAGCTCGAAGCCCTCACGGCGCATCTGCTCGACCAGGATGGCGAGCGCGAGCTCACCACGGCCCTGGACCTCCCAGGCGTCCGGGCGCTCGGTGTCGAGCACGCGGAGGGAGACGTTACCGATCAGCTCGCGGTCGAGGCGGTCCTTGACCTGGCGGGCGGTGACCTTGCGGTCCTTGACCGCGGCCTTGGCGTCCGCGCCCTTGCCCGTGCCACCGCGGCCGACCAGCGGCGAGGTGTTCGTGCCGATGGTCATGGAGATCGCCGGCTCGTCGACCGTGATCAGCGGCAGCGCGATCGGGTTCTCGGTGTCGGCGAGGGTCTCACCGATCATGATGTCCGGGATACCGGCGACGGCGCAGATGTCACCGGGGCCGGCCACCTCGGCGGGCTTGCGGGTGAGCGCCTCGGTCATCAGCAGCTCGGTGATGCGCACATTGGCCATCGTGCCGTCGCGCTTGATCCACGTGACGGTCTGGCCCTTGCGCAGCTCGCCCTGCTCGACGCGGAGCAGCGCGATACGGCCGAGGAAGTTGTCGGCGTCCAGGTTGGTCACGTGGGCCTGCAGCGGCGCGGACTCGTCGAAGGACGGGGCCGGGACGTGCTCCAGGATCGTGGAGAAGAACGGCTCCAGGTTGTCGCTGTCGGCCGGGACGGTGCCGTCCTCCGGCTTGGTCAGCGACGCCACGCCGTCACGCGCGCAGGCGTAGACGATCGGGAACTCGATCTGGTCCTCGTCGGCGTCCAGGTCGAGGAAGAGGTCGTACGCCTCGTTCACGACCTCGTCGATGCGCGAGTCCGGGCGGTCCGTCTTGTTGATGCACAGGATGACGGGCAGGCGGGCCTGCAGCGCCTTGCGCAGCACGAAGCGGGTCTGCGGCAGCGGGCCCTCGGAGGCGTCGACGAGGAGGACGACCGCGTCCACCATCGACAGACCGCGCTCGACCTCACCACCGAAGTCGGCGTGGCCGGGGGTGTCGATGATGTTGATCGTGATGGCGTCGCCGCCATCCTTCGGGTGGTACTTGACCGCCGTGTTCTTCGCCAGGATCGTGATGCCCTTCTCACGCTCCAGGTCGTTCGAGTCCATCATGCGGTCGTCGAGCGACTCGGCGGCGTGCGCGGCGAAGGCACCGGCCTGCTTGAGCATGGCGTCGACCAGGGTGGTCTTGCCATGGTCGACGTGGGCGACGATGGCGACGTTGCGGATGTCGTGGCGCGTGGCCATATTGAGGCGCTTCTCCCGGGGTGAGTGGACGGCCTCCGCTGCGCGGGGCCTGCCGGGCTGAACACGCCACGGCCTTACCCCATGGTACGTGGCCGCGACGGAGGCGGCCTCCGCAGGGCCACGACGGCGACGGCCCGGCGAGCTCTTTACCGAGCTCACCGGGCCTTTTCGGTCCGCCGGGTGCCACTCCCGGGGAAGGGGGACCCCAGGACGTCCCCGGCTGTTCGACCGACGGTCCCCCGCTGTTCGACGCGGGGTCCCCGGCACGCAGGGGGTGGTCCCCCGGCGGCTAGCTCTTCGACGGGCCGGCCGAGGGGTTCGCGCCCTTCTTCAGGAAGCCCATGTCCTCGTAGACCGGGGTCTGGAAGCCGAAGGCGCCGGTGTTGACGAGGGTCGAGCGGGCGGCCGTGAGCTGGGGGCGCTGGAAGAGCGGGATCGATCCGGCGGCGGCCCAGATCCGGGCGTCGGCCTTGCGGACCAGCGAGCTCGCCTCGTCCTCGTCGAGCGTGGCGATGGCCTGGTCGAAGAGCTGGTCGACCTGGTCGGTACCGACGCGGGTGTAGTTCTGCTCGACGCTCAGGGAGCCGTCGGCGGCGGGCACGGGCTTGGCGTAGATCGGGCGCGCGTCGGTGGCCGGGAAGGCGGAGGCGGGCCACGAGTAGAGCGCCAGGTCGTACTGGCCCGAGGCGATGTGGTCCTTGAAGTAGCTCTCGTCCGCGACCTTGGACACGTCGGTGCGGATGCCGATGCGCTGGAGCATCTGCGAGATGCGGTCGGCGACCGTGCGCAGTGGCTCCGAACCGGGGCCGGAGGGCAGGACGAAGCGGAGCGTCAGCGGCTTGCCGTCCTTGGCGAGCGCGCCGGCCGCGGCGCCGGCGGGGGCGGCCGTGCCCTTGGGCGCGTACGCCCCGGGCGCCCCGCCCGCCGGAGCGTCCCGATGGGCGTCCTTGTGCCCGTAGCGGGTGCCGTCGAGGTGCCCGCCGGCCTGTTCGTCCGCCGACTTGTACTGGTGGTTCCCCGAGTGGTCCTTCGGGTCGTTGTTCTGCTCCCGGTCGGCCTCGGCGGGCTTGTTGTCCTCGCCGACGATGTACGTCCCGTCGTCCCCGGAGCCGTCCTGGTCCTCGGCGTCCTCCGCCTTCTTGCCCTTGGACCCGGCGGCCTTCTCCGTCTTCTTCTCCTCGGTGATCGGCCCGCCGCGCACCCATCCCGCGTCGGAGAGCAGGGCCTGCGCCTCGGCGGTGTCCTGGTCGCCGAGCGCACCGCTGTTGTCGGCGTACGCCTGCTGGCCCGCGAGCGCGAGGTGGCTGCCGACAGGCTCGGCGGGCAGACCGAGCGGCTGGAGCACCACCCGGGCGAGTTCCTTGCGGTCGAGGGCGCGGGCCACGGCGCGGCGCACGCGCTCGTCGGCGAGCGGGCCCTCGGAGCCGTTGAGGGCGAGCTGGGTGTAGGCCGGTTCGAGGGACTTGCGGATCACGAATCCGCTCAGGCCCGCGACCTGGTCGGCCGGCTCCGCCTTCGTCCCGTGCTCCGTGCGGCGCGCGGGCTTGCCGTCGTCGGACGCGCTCGCCGACGCCTTGCCGCTCGCGCTCGCGGACGCCTTCTGGGAACCGTCGGGAGAGGCCTCACCGGACGCGCTCGCCGAGGCCCCGTCGGACGCGCTCGCGGACACGTCGGCGGACGCGCTCGCGGACGCCTCCTGCGACGTCCCGGCGTCCGCGCCCGCGGACGCCTCGCCGGATGCCGTGGATGCCGTGCCCGACGCCGACGCGGACGTGCCGGGCGAGACGTGCGCCCCCTGGAGGGGGGCGGTGCCCTTGCCGCGGGAGGCGAGGGTGATCTGCTCGGCCTGCGCGGCGTCGACCTCGGCCAGGTCGACCCGGCCCGCGGCGAGCGCGGTGGTCCGATCGGCGCGCGGGACGGCGACGAGGTCGATCTCGGAGAGCTTGGTGGGACGGCCCCACCAGCGGGGATTGCGGGTGAGGCTGACCTGCCCGGCCGTGCGGTCGACCGCCTGGACGGCGAACGGCCCGGCGGTGACCTTGAGCTTCCTGCGCGCGCCGTCGTTGAAGGTGTCCGGGGTGCCCATGACGTCCTTCGGGTACAGCGGCGAGAACAGCGACTTCCAGTCGGCGTAGGGCCGGCTGAAGGTGACGCGGACCTCCAGGTTGTTCTTGCCGCGCTCGACCTTCTCGATCCGGTCGTAGCCGGCGTTGCGGGCGGTCCAGTACGCGGTGTCCTTGCCGGACAGGGCCCGCCACTGGGCGGCGAAGTCGGCGGCGCCGATCTCCCGCCCGTCGCTCCAGACCGCCTGCTGGTTGAGCTTGTACAGCACGACCTGCTTGGGCTCGCTCTCGACGACCTTCGCGGACTCCAGGTAGTTCGGGTTGATCTGCGGGCGCCCGTTCTGGTCGAGGCGGTACATCGACGGCAGGACGGCACCGGCGACACGCGTGGTCGCGGCGTCGGCGTCCGCCTGGAAGGCGTTCAGCGTCTCCGGAACGGAGTCCACGGCCCAGCGCAGCGTGCCGCCGTCGGTGATCAGGTCACGGGACGCGGGCGCGATGTCCTGCGCGGCACTGGGCTTGCTCGCGTCGTCCTCCGAGCTGCACGCGCTGAGCAGGGGGACCGCGAGCGCTCCCGCGGTGAGGAACGCGACCGAGCGCATCACCGCGCGCAGTCCGACGCCGTCGTGGGACATCACTGCAACCTCCGGGGGATGCTCCGCTGTGGGGCAGGTCGGTTTCTGATCACGTTTGGCGGTATATGGAGCTGATCAGATCTATGCGCCCACTGAAGGGGAGAAGGGCTTCGCGGGCGCGGCGACACGGCGGTGGAGGGCCCGAAGCCCACCCGTGCGGAGCAATGCCGGACCGTGCCGGGGCCTCCGTGGCCGCCCTGAGCGCGGAACGCCCGGCCTGTCACCGCCGCGCCCCCGGAGTCGCGTCGTTCCCTGAGCCGGCCCTCCCCGGAGTCGCGTTAATCCCTGAGCCGGCCGCCCCGGAATCGACGCGCTCGGAGCCACGCCATTCCCCCGGGACCCGGTCCGCCCCAGGAGCCGCGTCGTTCCCCGGACCGGGCCCGTCCCCCGGAGCCACGACGGTCTCCCGGAGCCACGACGGTCTCCCGGGGCCACGACGGTCCCCCGGGCCCGGCCGCCTCCCCGCGCCTCGCCGCCCTCAGCGGCTCCGGAGAGCTCCGGAGGGTTCCGGGGCGCCGCGGGCTCCCGTCCCCCGCGCCCCGGCTCTCACAGCCGATCCGGTGGCCGAGCCGCGGGGGGCGTGACCTCAAATCCGTGCACGCGCCTTCACACGGGCGTATGTGACGCGCAACACTCGCAGGCGCATGAACGTTGCCGCCTGGGACCGCAGTGTCCGTGGAAGTGAGGGCAAGTCATGTCCGTGCACGACGACTTGACGTCAGTCCAGCGCTGTCTCGACGACCTCCACAGGTCGGTGGGGCGCCTGGAACAGCAGATGGGCGGCGGTCTGGAGATGCGCCGGGTGCGCGCAGACGCCGATCACCTGCGCGAGAGCGTCGCGCTGCTGCGCGAGGCCGCCTCGGGGACCTCCCCCGAGCGCTCGGCCGCGACCGCCCGGGGTGGCCCCCCGTCGCCCCGCCGACCCGACCTGGTCCCCATCCCCGACACCCCGTACGACAGCTCTCTGTGGACCGATTCGGACGACGAGGGTCTCGGCGCCCGCGACCGGCACGCCCCCTGACCCCGACCGGAGCATTCGTTGACCACTGGTACGGAACCCCATCTGAACAGCGGCGGCGTACGGTCCGGTACGCGCGCCGCGATCGCCGAACCGCATCTGCGGACCGACCGCTGGTGGCTGGCGCCCGCCGTCACGGCGGCCGGGCTGCTGGCCTTCGTCGTGTACTCGACCTGGCGGGCCTTCGCCGACTCGTACTACTACGCGGCGCCGTACGTCTCGCCCTTCTACTCGCCGTGTCTCGCGGACCGGTGCAGGACGATGCACGCCGGGCCCAACGCGGACCTCTTCGGGAGCTGGTGGGGCCTGTCCCCCGCCATCATCATCCTGATCTTCCCGCTCGGCTTCCGGCTGACCTGCTACTACTACCGCAAGGCCTACTACCGGGGCTTCTGGGCGTCGCCGCCGGCCTGCGCGGTCGCCGAACCGCACAAGAAGTACACCGGCGAGACGCGCTTCCCGCTGATCCTCCAGAACATCCACCGGTACTTCTTCTACGCGGCCGTCGTCGTCGCGGGAATCCTCACGTACGACACCGTGCTCACCTTCCGCGACGAGCACTACCGCTGGGGCCACATGGGCCTGGGCACGCTGGTGTTCCTCGTCAACATCGTCCTGATCTGGGCGTACACCGTCTCCTGCCATTCCTGCCGGCACATCGTCGGCGGCAAGCTGAAGCACTTCTCCAAACATCCCGTGCGTTACCGGATGTGGCAGTGGGTCGGGAAGCTGAATGCCCGTCACATGCTGCTGGCCTGGTCGTCGTTGGTGAGCGTGGCACTCGCCGACTTCTACGTGTACCTGGTCGCGTCCGGCGCCTTCGACGATCCGCGCTTCTTCTAGTGAGTGGGGCCTTGTGATGTCCGTGGTCGACCGGCAGGAGTGGGACGTGGTCGTGGTCGGCGCCGGTGGCGCCGGGCTGCGTGCCGCCATCGAGGCCCGGGAGCGGGGCGCCCGTACGGCGGTGATCTGCAAGTCGCTGTTCGGCAAGGCGCACACCGTGATGGCCGAGGGCGGCATCGCCGCGGCCATGGGGAACGTCAACTCCGGTGACAACTGGCAGGTTCACTTCCGCGACACCATGCGCGGCGGGAAGTTCCTCAACCAGTGGCGGATGGCCGAGCTGCACGCCACCGAGGCTCCGGACCGCGTCTGGGAACTGGAGACGTGGGGCGCGCTCTTCGACCGCACCGCGGACGGACGGATCTCGCAGCGCAACTTCGGCGGCCACGAGTATCCGCGGCTCGCCCACGTCGGCGACCGGACGGGTCTGGAACTGATCCGCACGCTCCAGCAGAAGATCGTCTCCCTCCAGCAGGAGGACATGAAGGAGACCGGGGACTACGAGTCGCGCCTGAAGGTCTACCAGGAGTGCACCGTCACCCGGATCCTGAAGGACGGCGAACGCGTCTCCGGTGCCTTCTGCTACGAGCGGGAGACCGGCCGTTTCTTCGTCCTCGAAGCGCCCTCCGTGGTGATCGCCACCGGCGGCATCGGCAAGTCCTTCAAGGTGACGTCGAACTCCTGGGAGTACACCGGCGACGGGCACGCGCTCGCCCTGCTCGCCGGTGCGCCCCTGCTGAACATGGAGTTCGTGCAGTTCCACCCGACGGGCATGGTCTGGCCGCCGTCGGTCAAGGGCATCCTCGTCACCGAGTCCGTGCGCGGCGACGGCGGAGTGCTCAGGAACTCCGAGGGCAAGCGGTTCATGTTCGACTACATCCCCGACGTCTTCAAGGAGAAGTACGCGCAGTCGGAGGAGGAGGGCGACCGCTGGTACGAGGACCCGGACCACAACCGGCGTCCCCCCGAACTGCTCCCCCGGGACGAGGTCGCGCGCGCCATCAACTCCGAGGTGAAGGCGGGCCGCGGCTCGCCGCACGGCGGTGTCTTCCTCGACGTGTCCACCCGTATGCCCGCCGAGGTGATCAGGCGCCGGCTCCCCTCGATGTACCACCAGTTCAAGGAGCTCGCCGACGTCGACATCACGGCGGAGGCGATGGAGGTCGGCCCCACCTGCCACTACGTCATGGGCGGCATCGCGGTCGACTCGGACACGGCGGCAGCCCGCGGCGTACCGGGGCTGTTCGCGGCCGGTGAGGTCGCGGGCGGCATGCACGGCTCCAACCGGCTCGGCGGCAACTCGCTCTCCGACCTGCTGGTGTTCGGCCGCCGGGCGGGCCTGCACGCGGCCGAGTACACCGCCGGCCTGGACGGCGGGCGCCCGCCCGTGGACGACGTCCAGATCGACACGGCGGCCGCGGAGGCGCTGCGGCCCTTCTCCGCCGAGGGCCCCGAGGCGGGTGAGGAGGACGGCCGCCCGCCGGAGAACCCGTACACCCTGCACCAGGAACTCCAGCAGGCCATGAACGACCTGGTCGGCATCATCCGGCGCGAGGCGGAGATGGAACAGGCCCTGGAGAAGCTCGCGGACCTGCGGGTGCGGGCACGCCGGGCCGGCGTGGAGGGGCACCGCCAGTTCAACCCGGGCTGGCACCTCGCCCTCGACCTGCGGAACATGCTGCTGGTCAGCGAGTGCGTGGCGCGGGCCGCGCTGGAACGCACCGAGTCCCGGGGCGGGCACACCCGCGAGGACCATCCGGCGATGGACCGCGCCTGGCGGCGGATCAATCTGCTCTGCCGGCTGACGGACCCGACGGGCGGACTGGCCGCGACCGACCCCGTACGCGGGCAGATCGACCTGGTCCGCGAGACCACCGACCCCATCCGCTCCGACCTGCTCGCTCTCTTCGAGAAGGAAGAGCTGGTCAAGTACCTCGCCGAAGAGGAGCTCTACGAGTGAGCAGCTACGAGGCCCGCTTCAAGGTGTGGCGGGGTGACGTCAAGGGCGGCGGCCTGGAGGACTTCGCGGTCGAGGTGAACGACGGCGAGGTGGTGCTGGACATCATCCACCGGCTCCAGGCCACACAGGCCCCCGACCTGGCCGTGCGCTGGAACTGCAAGGCGGGCAAGTGCGGTTCGTGCTCGGCGGAGATCAACGGACGGCCGCGGCTGATGTGCATGACGCGGATGTCCGTGTTCACGCGCGAGGAGACGATCACCGTCACGCCCCTGCGCGCGTTCCCCGTCGTGCGTGATCTCGTCACCGACGTCGGCTTCAACTACACGAAGGCGAGGGAGGTCCCGGCCTTCGTCCCGCCCGCCGGACTGGGACCCGGCGAGTACCGGATGCAGCAGGAGGACGTCGACCGGTCGCAGGAGTTCCGCAAGTGCATCGAGTGCTTCCTGTGCCAGGACACCTGCCATGTCGTGCGTGACCACGAGGAGAACAAGACCGCCTTCGCCGGCCCGCGCTTCCTGATGCGGGTCGCGGAGCTGGACATGCACCCGCTGGACGCCGCCGCCGACACGGGACTCGACCGCAAGGCGACCGCCCAGGACGAACACGGCCTCGGCTACTGCAACATCACCAAGTGCTGCACGGAGGTCTGCCCCGAAGGCATCAAGATCACGGACAACGCGCTGATCCCCCTGAAGGAACGCGCCGTCGACCGCAAGTACGACCCGCTGGTGTGGCTCGGGTCGAAGATCGGCAGGCGCCGCACGTAGCGGACACGAGCCGGCGGCAGGCAGTGGCCGCGGGCCCGGCTCAGGGCCGCCGGCCGGGTCGCTGCGCCGCCAGCTGGAACACGTTGCCCAGCAGGAACAGGCCCATGCCCGACAGGGCGAACGAGGTCATCTCGGCGTCGGGGCCGTGGAACGGGCCGAGGAACATGAACAGGGTCATCCCGACGCTCGCCGTCACCGCTCCGTAGCCCCACAGCTTCGGACGCAGCACGCGGTGGCGGCCCAGCGGCATCAGCCAGCCCGTCGTGATGGCCACGATCCCCAGCGTCGCGAGCGACACCACGGCCAGCACGGCCGCCGTCACCAGATACGGGTGCATCGCTCCCCCTTCCTCCGGCGCGCCGGAGGAGCACGCCGTCGCGTGGGTGGGCCGGAGCACACCCACGGGCCGATCGTGGCACGCGAGGGCCCGGGCCTCCAGAGGCCCCGCGTCAAGAACGCGTACGGAACGGATCGGTGGCTCCCGGCGGGGGCGGACGTGTCAGCGCACCCAGCCCTCCCGGTAGGCGGTCCAGTCGGCCTCGGTCGCCGCGAAGTCGACGTAGAGGGCGAGGCCGAAGCGGTCGCGGTGGCGGTCCGTGCGGGACAGGCCGAGGCGCGCGCCGCGCACGGCCGCGGTGACCGTCTCGGCGGACTCGTGGTGGCTCATGTCGTCCTCGTGGAAGAACGGCAGGCCCATCAGCAGGTCGGTCGACTCCGGGGTGACCTCCAGGGCGAGGGAGGTCTGCTGGGCGACGTAGCCGCCGTACAGGCTCTCCATCGGAAGGGCCGTGTCGTACGACATGAGGGCGATCTGGTCGACCCGGCGGGCGACCTGTCCGAAGTACCACTGGGACCACCACTTGGGGTGGTTCGTGAGGGAGCCGCGGACGGCGTGGGCGGCCGGCAGCGGGTCGATCTGGTGGGCGGCGACGGAGAGCGGCACGTGCCGGGAGCGGGTCACCTCGTGCAGGTCGTCGAGGAGGGAGAGGTAGTCGCGGTTGCCGGAGTGCAGGGGCTCGAAGTCGAAGTGGACGCCGTCGAATCCGGCCGCCAGGATCTGCCGGGTAGAGCCCACGACCGCCTTCCGGGTGTCCGCCCGCTCCATGCGCAGCCCGTGCGGCCCTTCGCTCGCCAGCGCGTCGCCGAGCCAGGCCTGCACACGTACGCCGGGCAGTTCGCGGTGCACCGCGGCGATCAGCCACGCGGCCCTCGGGTAGGCCGTCCTCGGCAGGGTCCCGTCGTGCTCCAGCGGTCCCGCGTGCACGTACAGATCGCGTATGCCGGTGCTCCGCAGCCGCGCCGCCAGCGTGGTGACGTCCGCGTCCTTCTTCCGCCCGTCGACCCAGGCGTGCCCCAGCCAGACGGCGTCACGGTTCCTCGTCGCGGTCCCGGGGCCGGGGTCCCCGGCGTAGTTCACCCGCAGGGCGATGCCCGCGACCAGGGAGGGCACCAGCAGGACGAGGACCAGCGCGAGCAGCACACGCTTGGGCCACCGCAGGCGCGGGTGCCGCCAGACCCGCCCGACGCGCCCGCGCCGGGTTCTCGCCCCGGTTCCCGGGAGGACCCCTGTCGGCTCCTCGGTGGGGTGCTGCGGGGTCTCGGCGGGGCCTGACGGAGCATCCGCGGGGGCGGACACGGTGTCGGGGGCCGCGGGGCCCGACGCGGGGCCCGACGCGGGATCGGTCGCAGGGCCCGGCTCGGGAACGGTTGCAGGGCCGGTCACGGAGTCCGGCGCGGGATCCGGCGCGGGAACGGTTGCAGGGCCGGTCGCGGGAACGGCCGCAGGACCGGTCACAGAGTCCGGCGCGGGATCCGTCGCCGAGTCCGGCGCGGGATCGGCCGCAGGACCGGTCACAGGGTCGCCCGCAGGACCGGTCGCGGAGGCCGGCACGGAACCGGTCACGGAGGCCGGCGCAGGACCGGGTCCGGGGTCCGGCACAGGATCAGGGGCGGAACCGGCTTCGGGATCCGGGGCGGGACCGGCTTCGTGGTCCGGGGCCGCCGGGGCCGCGGTGGTGGGCGGTGCGGCGGGCGATGCCGCGGCCGGTGTCCCCGTGGCGGGCTCCGCCCGCCGTGTCCCCGTCCCGGGACCGGGGCCGCCCGCACGGGCCTCGTTTCCGGAATCCGCCCGCCCAGTAGCCATCCCCCGCGCCCCTCCCGTACGTCCCCGTATCCCCCGTACCTTAGGCGCCCCCGCCTCGGCGCACCCCGGTCGCGTCTGCGCGCATGCGGCCATACGCTCCCAAATGTGACGTCGCCCCTGAGCCGAAGCCGGTCGCGCCAGGCCCCGTCGCACATAGCCGTGCGGGTGGCGCATGCCGCGCTCGGGGGGCTCATGGCGGTGGGGTGGCTGGTGTTGCCCCTGGCCACGGAGGACGGCGAGGCGCCCGTGACCGCGGCACGGAGCGCGCGGGGCACCGACGGGGCCGTGGCCCAGGAGACGGCGGTCGCGGACGGACCGGACGGGACGGCCACCGGGGACCTCGTCCTGCCGCTCGTCGCCGTCGGCACCGCGGCGGCGCTGGGGGCGTACGGATACGCGCGGCGCAGGCAGCGCGCGAGGACCCGCACGACACCCGGCGGGCACCCTGCCGGACTCCCGTCCGTGCCCGAACTCGACCGGCAGATACGGTCGTTACTCGTGGCAACCGACGACTGCGTCCGCACGAGTGCCGAGGAACTCGACTGCGCCGGGGCACAGTTCGGCGACGCGGCCGTCGAGCCGTACGCGGGCGCACTGGCCGGTGCGAGGTCCGAGCTCGCGGCGGCCTTCGGGCTCCGGCAACTGCTCGAGGAGACCGGCCGCGGCGCCGAGGACCGGGGCGCGCTGGAGGAGATCCGGGCCCACTGCGGCGACGCCGGGCGGCGGCTGGACGCGGAGGCGGCCGGGTTCGACCAGTTGCGCGGCCTGGAGCACGACGCGGCCACCGTGCTGGGGCTCACGGAGACCCGGTTCCGCGCGGTGGCGGCGCGCACCCCGGCCATGGAGACGACGCTGGGCGAGCTGCACAAGCGGTACGCCCCCTCCGCGACCGCCCCGGTGACGGGATACCGCGAACACACCAAGGAGCGGCTGGTGTTCGCCACCATCCGCCTCAACCTCGCGCGCCAGTGCGCCGACCGGGGCAAGGGCGGCAAGGCGGCGGCCTTTCTGCGTGCGGCGGAGGGCGCCCTCGGCCAGGCCGCCCTGCTCGTCGACGGGGTCGACCGGCTCGCGGGCGAACTGGGTTCGGCGGAACGGCGGTTGCCGGCCGCACTGGACGCGCTGGAGGACGATCTCGCCGAGGCGCGCGGTCCGCGCACCGACGGGGCCGTCGGTGAGCTGCCCGTGCGGGTCGCGCACGCCGAGGCACTGCTCGCCGATGTGCGCCGGGAGATCAGGGCCGGACCGTACGATCCGCTCGACGCGCTGCGGCGGGTCGCGGAGGCGGGCGTCGTCCTCGCCGAGGCGTGCGCCGTGCCCGGCGAACGCTTCCGCGCCCTGCGCGACGACGCCCTCCTTCCGGCCCGTGCGGCGGTCGGTTCCGCGGCGGACTTCGTGGCCACGAACCGGGGGGCGGTCGGCTGCACGGCGCGTACCCGTCTCGCGGCGGCCGAACAGCTCCTGGCGGCGGGGGCCTTCGCCCTCGCCGAGGTGCGGCGGGCCGACGTGCTCGCCCGGGAGGCACGGGACCTCGCGGAGCGGGACGTGCGGGCGCACGGCAACCCCACCGGGGGGTACGAGGGTGCCGGGGTCGGCGGCGCCGTGCTCGGCGGCATCCTGCTGCCCGGTGCTGCCGGTCCCGCGTGCTTCGGCGGCCCCCGCACCCGGGGCCGGCGGGCGGTGCGTCCCGGCTGACGCCCGGCCCCTGCCCACGACCCGCCGCGGCCCTTCGCGCCTCGACGGCGGGAGCAGTTGCCGGCCGCTTCGCCTCAGAACAGGCTCAGGAGCGCCTCCGCCGGGTCCACCAGGCCCGATTCGCCGTCCGGCAGGGGGAGTTCGAACCACACCGTCTTTCCGCGAGGGGTTCGCCGGGAGCCCCAGGCGGCGGACAGCAGGCCGACGAGCTGAAGGCCCCGGCCGCCCTCGTCGGTGTCCCGGGCGCGGCGGCGACGCGGCTGCACGAGGCCCGCGTCCCACACCTCGCACACCAGGGTGCGGTCGAGGAGCAGCCGGAGTCTGATCTCCCCCTCGCCGTACCGCAGTGCGTTGGTCACCAGCTCGCTGACGAGGAGTTCCGTCGTGTCCACGAGGGGCTCCAGGTCCCAGGCCTGGAGCTGGGTGCGCGCGTACTCGCGGGCGCGGCCCACGCTGCGCGGCTCGCGCGGCAGCGTCCAGTCGCCGACGGACTCGGCGGGCAGCCCCTGAACCCGTGCCATCAGCAGGGCGATGTCGTCCTCGCCGTGGTGGGTGTCGAGGGTGTTGAGGACGTGGTCGCAGACGTCCTCCAGGGGGCGGGTGGGGTCGGTCAGGGCGCCCACGAAGGCCTGCAGGCCCTCGTCGAGGGGATGGTCGCGGGATTCGACCAGCCCGTCCGTGTAGAGCGCCAGCAGCGCGCCCTCGGGGAGTTCGACCTCGACCTCCTCGAAGGGCTCGCCGCCCACGCCGAGCGGCATCCCGGGCGGCACGTCGAGCATGAGCGCGCTCTCGCCGGGTTCGACGAGAACGGGCGGCAGATGGCCCGCGTTGGCGAAGGTGCACCGGCGCGTCACGGAGTCGTAGACGGCGTACACGCAGGTCGCGAGGTACACCTCGGAGAGGTCGGCGTCGCGGGGCTGGCGGGCCGTGCGGGTGGCCTGCTGCACCCCGCCGGGGGTGCCGAGGCCGCGGGCGATCTCGTCCAGCGCCGAGAGGACCTCGGCGGGTTCCAGGTCCAGCAGCGCCAGCGTCCGTACGGCGGTGCGCAGTTCACCCATCGCCACGGCGGCGCGCAGCCCGCGCCCCATCACGTCACCGACTACCAACGCCGTGCGGTGACCGGGAAGTTCGATCACGTCGAACCAGTCGCCGCCCACCTCGGTCGCCGCGTTGCCCGGCAGATAACGGCACGCGATGTCCAGGCCGGACGCCTCGGGGTCGCCCGGGGGCAACAGGGAGCGCTGGAGGATCAGCGCGCGCTCGTGCTCACGGCGGTACAGGCGCGCGTTGTCGATGCAGACGGCGGCACGCGCGGCCAGCTCCACCGCGAGCGCGCGGTCGCGTTCCCCGAACGGCTCGCTGCCCTTCGTGCGGGAGAACTGGGCGAGCCCGACGACGGTGTCGTGGGCGACCATCGGGACGGCGAGCGTGGACTGGATGAGGCCGCCCTCGTCGGCCGGGATGTTCTGCGGCCGCGCGGTGCGCAGGGCGTCCGCGCAGGGCGAGTTGAAGGGGTAGTGGTGGACGGCGCCCACGGCCACCGGTGCGGGCCCGCCGACGAACGGCGCGTCGGCGACGGCACTGGCGAAGGCGACGCGGCGGAGTTCGGCGCTGCCGTCGGCTAGGCCCGGCGGGGTCTCGTCGCCGGCCAGCAGGCCCTGGTACAGGTCGACCGTCGCCAGGTCGCAGAACCCGGGGACGACGACGTCGAGGAGTTCGCGTGCGGTGGTCTCCAGGTCGAGGGAGTTGCCTATGCGGGCGCCGGCCTCGTTCAGGAGGGCGAGATTGCGCCGGGCGGCGGCTGCCTCACGGGCGGCGGCGCGGCGGGCGGTGATGTCGGTTCCGAGCCAGGCGATGCCGATGGGGCGCCCGGTTCCGCTGTGTACGCGGTAGAGGTTGACGGACCAGTGGCGGCGCTCGTCGGACCCGGGGACGTGGCCGGTGACATGCATGTCCGTGATGGAGTCGCCGGTCTCCATGACGCGGCGCAGGGTCGCCGAGACGCGTTCGGCCTCCGCGTGCGGCAGGTAGTCGTGGACGCCGCGTCCGCGGTGGTCGTCGACGGTGCCGCCGAAGGTCGAGGCGAAGCGCTGGTTGGCGCGGCGGACGCGCAGGTCGGTGTCGATCAGCAGGAAGCCGAAAGGAGATTGACCGAAAATCGCCTGCGAGGCGGCGAGGTCCGTCTCGATCCGGCGGAGGGTGCGGACGTCCACGACGATGCACACGGCGGCCCGCTCGCCGTCCTCCGTCGTGGTGGGCATCACATAGACCTCGGCGAGCCCCTCGACCCCTTCGCCGATGCCCTCGGGGTCCGCGTCGAGGGGGTCGGGCGCCCGGAACGGGACCACACCCGTCCACTCGCGGCCGTCCAGGATCTCCGCCATCTTGCGCTGCCCGAACTCACGCCGGTCGGGGGTGACGAACGCCTCGATGGGGTCCATGCCCACGGCGCGTTCGGAGGAGATGCCGAAGAGCTGTTCGGCGCGCAGGCTCCACTGGTCGATCAGCCCGTCGGCGCCGATGGAGAAGGAGGCGACCTTGATGTAGTCGTACATCGAGCCGGGCGGGCTGCTCTGCCACATGGTGTCGCCCGCAGAGTCGCCCTCACCGGGCGTCATGCGCAGGGAGTCGCGGGCCTCACCGCCCGCGGAACCGCCCTGGTCCCGGGCCTCGCCCCGGGGGCCTTCCCCGCTCCGGGAGGCCTCCTCGCCCCGCACCCCGCGACGGACGGCCTCCCCGGCCCTGGTGCCGCTCCCGGAACCGTCCGCGGCATCCGTCCCGCCGGGCGTCGTGCGCCGGGCGTCGCCCGCAAAGTGGCCCCCGTCGGGCGTCTCGCGCACGGAGTCGTTCCCCGAGTCGCCCGCAGGATCGCCCGACGCATCAGCCCTCGCGCCGTCCGACGGGTCCTCGGACTCCGTGGCCTTCGCTGGTATCTCGCTCACGCGAACCGTCCCCTCCAGCTCACCGCGTCCGGCACCGGTCACCGGAGGCGGCTGCCCGCAGTATCCAGCACTACGGCGCCGCACAACACGGTGTTCACGATCACAGCAGGGTCCCGATGGTTTTTGGACCCGCCGCGACATACTCCCAGTCTTCTAACCAGGTCGCGCCCCCTCGAACCAAAGAGTCCGGCAAGCGCCAGTGGCCTGAACCATACGGTCGCATCCCGTCGCGTCCGGACGTGCCCCGCCCGCCCCGCCCGGCCTGCTCACGGGGCCGCTCGGCGGGGGAGCCTCCGCGGGCGATCAGCCGGGTACCGCGAGTTCGAACCAGACGGTCTTGCCGGCCTCCGCGAGGCGGGTGCCCCAGCGCCGCGACGATCCGGCCACCAGCTGGAGTCCGCGGCCGCTCTCGTCCTCGGCGTCGGCGGTCCGCTCGCGCGGCGGTTCGGGCAGCGGGTCGGACACCTCGACCAGCAGGGTTTCGCCCGGCAGCCCGTCGGGGCGGACGAGCCGCACTCCGATGGGGCCGGTGGCGTACCGCAGGGAATTCGTCACGAGCTCGCTGACCAGCAGGGCGGCGATGTCACCGAGCGAGTCCAGCTCCCACGTGCGCAGCTGGCTCCGGACGACGGCGCGTGCCGTGCGGACGGCACCTGGCTCCGCGGGAAAGGTCCACTCGGCGCAGTCGCCTTCGGTGTCGATCACGCTCGATCACTTCCCAGGCCAGCAACCCATGTCCGGTTTCGTGGGGTTAATGGGCACATACCCGATATCCGGGGCGGCTTACCGCCCACGGAGGCGCACTGTGGCACGAACGGCGTACGAGCCGCGAAACCCGTTCCGCCCTTTCCCTACGCCATCCGTACGAGGCGTCCGTCGCGGCGACCGGGGCACGGCCGGGGCACATCGGCACGGCCGCGCGCCGGGGCGTCACGCCTGCGCGTCCAGCCTCCGCAGCGCGCCCTTCACCGCCGGGACGTCCTGGTCCAGCCAGTCCACGTCCCAGATCTCGTCGGGAGTCAGCCAGCGCAGCTCGTCGTGGTCCTCCAGGGGCCGGGGCTCTCCGGAGAGCAGCCGGGCGGTCCACACCCGCAGGACGCATCCGGGCTTCAGGGGCCACTCGCCGGGGATCCGCTCCAGCGGTTCCGCCTCCACGCCCAGTTCCTCGCGCAATTCGCGTACGAGCGCGTGCTCGGGGGTCTCCCCCTCCTCGACCTTGCCGCCCGGCAACTCCCAGCGCCCGGCCAGCTCGGGGGGCGCACTGCGGCGCGCGGCGAGCAGGCGGCCGCCGCCGAGCAGGGCGGCTCCGACGACCACGATCCGTTCCGTCATGCGCCGGAGCCTACGGGAGCGCCGCCCCGGTCACCGGCTTCCGTTCTGCGCGATGCGCTCGACCCAGTAGAGCTGCTTGTGCCCGCGATCGTCGAGGCTGTCCGCGATCTTCTGGGCCTCCGCGCGGGTCGCGTACCTGCCGACGCGATAGCGATTGCCGTTGTCGTCCTGTCGTATGACGAGCCAGGGAAGAGTGATCGTGCCGTCGTTCATCGCGCCCCTCCACTTCCCGCCCCGGGCCCCCGTCGTGCTCCGCCCTCTAAGGAAACCGCAATCCGCATATGCCCGAGCCTACGCCTAACCTTCACGCAGCGAATACGCCTTTTCACAAAGAGGTACGCAACCAGCCAATAAGGGAGCCGGGACCGGGGGGCGCGCGCCGTGCAACGCGCTGCCGGCCGCTCCTGGTGCGCCGTCGAGCAGGGCGAAGTCCGGTCCGGGCGCGGCACTTGAGAAAGGCCAGATTCCAACCGGGCGTCACGAGATGGCCACTTGGCGGCCGGCCCGGTCGGCGCGGCAGCCCCGTCACGGCAGTGGCCACCAGGCGATTCTCGTCCCGGAAGACCCGTCCGCCACAGCGCCCGCGGGCGCCCCACGCCCCTTCACTCCCGGGCCGAATCCGGGCACTTCGCACGACGACATCCTGCCCCGGGCCCACCGCCGGTCCGTGTGTCGGCACCCCTGGGCCCACCGCCGGTCCGTGTGCCGACACCCCCGAGCCCCTCGCTGGTCCGCATGTCGGCGCCCGGCCGCCGGGACGTGCCGGCCGCGGGCGGCGGGGCGGCCGCGGGCGGCGGGGCGGCCGCGGGCGGCGGGGCGGCGCCCCGCCCGCCTGTCCCCCGGCGGCACCGTCCGGCCGGCCGCCGGAACGGCGCCCGCTACTTCACCGGCAGGTGATAGGCGATCCGGTACCGGTCCGCCGGGACGACGACGTCGGCCGTCTCCACCGGACGTCCCGACGCGTAGAACGTCCGCTGGATCACCAGGACCACATGCCCGGGGACCCCGCCGAGCGCGAGCAGTTCCTCGGCGAGGCCCGGGCGCGCTCCGACCTCCTCGGTGACGTTGTCCACGATCACGTCGATGGCGGCCATGCGCTCGACCACACCCATGCCGCCGAGCGGTCCCTCCTCGGGGAGCATGACGGGGGTGCGGCCGGTGACGGCGAGGGGTTCCCAGGACGTGGAGAGCATCATCGCCTCGCCGCCGTCCCGGTAGACGTAGTGCGTGCACATCACGCGGTCGCCGGGCCGGAGGGACAGCCGCTCGGCGATGGCGCCGCTCGCCTCGACCTGCCGGCTGTGGGACTCCCAGGTGCCGCGCGCGGCGAGGTCGGCCTGCTCCTGCCGGAAGGGGGTCGCGCCACTGTCCGGGCGGTACCCGGAGCGGGCGACACGGCGCGGCACCGGGCGCTCGCGCACATAGGTGCCCGATCCGGAGCGGCCCTCGACCAGCCCTTCGGCCATGAGCACCTTGCGCGCCTCCAGGGCCACGGTGTCCGAGACGCCGTACTCCTCGCGGATTCTCGCCTGCGAGGGGAGGCGGGTGTGCGGTGGCAGCGAACCGTCGACGATCTTCTTGCGGAGATCACCCGCGACGCGCAGATACGCCGGCTGCTCACCGAATGTCACTTAGCCGCTCCCATCAGGTTGTACAGACAGCAACAGCGTGGCAACCGTGGGTTGTGCCGTGCAAGCGAAGGCCAGAGAATCACTCGATGTGATGACGAGATCTGTACAAGGGCTTTACGCAGGCACTTTCTCCCCGCTATAGCCGCCGTCACACCTCCATGCCGGTGCCACTTCCCGCGCCGCTTCCGTCGCCGCCCTCCTCGTCCACCGCCGGTGGTGTGGTGGCGAGGCCCAGAGCCTTGCGTGCGGTGACCGTCTTCTTGGGGTCGATGAGCTTCATGGCCTTCTCGTAGTGGGCGTAGAAGGCCTCGGCGTCCTCCGCCTTCGCCGCCGCGGCCCACTCCTTCCGCGACCGGCCGATGTCCTCGACCAGCGTGGCGACCGGCTTCCCGGCGGCCGGGGCGAAGGTGTGGCCGCGCAGCCGGTCCGCCTGCCGGCCGAGCGCCTCCACGACATCGGTCGCCCACTTCTTGTGGCCGGGCAGGTCGTCCTCGACGTACTCCTCGTCGGGTGCCGCCTCCATCGCCCTGTTGAGGATCTGAGCGGCCCCCAGGTAGGCGTACTGGTCGGGGTCGAGCGTCAGGGAGTCCTTGCGCAGCGAGCCCGTCAGGCTGCCCTTCTCGTCGGTGTTGCCGAACAGGCAGGTGATCTCGCGGTCGCCGAGCCGCCAGCTCTGCGAGGTCGGGGTGAAGTAGTACACGTCGACGTCGTCCGGGACGGCCCAGGTGTCCATCGCGTAGCTGTCCTTCAGCGCGTAGCACCGCTCGTCGGCCGTCTCGGTGATCGAGCTGTCTCCGGGGTAGCCGCCGCTGTCGCGGAGTTCGAAGTCCGCGAACACCTCGGCGTCGTGCTCGCCCGTGCAGGACACCTTGTCGACGTCGTACGCCATGCCCTCCAGCGCACCGCCCGGCGCGTCGAAGCACTCGCCCTTCTCGAGCGAGAAGGCGGCGCCGCCCCCGTCGTTCGCCGCGTCGCGGAAGCCGTCCCAGAAGTCGCGGGCACCGCCGGTCGCCACCGCGACCGCGAGCAGCACGACGCCGATCGACGACATCACCATGCCGCCCACGGCCATGCCCCGGCCGCGCTCCCCCCGCTTCTTGATCTGCGCGAGCGCCACGGCCCCGAGCACGAGACCGACGGCGGGCAGGAAACAGAGGATGCCGAGCACGAGGGCGGAGATGGCGAGCCCGTTGACCGGCGCCGGACTGTTGTACGGGGAGTACCCCTGGCCCCACGACTGGTACTGCCCGGGGACTCCCGGCTGCGGGTACGCCCCGGGCTGCTGGTACGGGCCCGGTTCGCCGGCCTGCGGATACGCACCGGGCTGCGGGTACGCCCCGGGCTGTTGATACGGGCCCGGTTCACCGGGCTGCGCGTACGCCCCGGGCTGCGGGTGCGGACCTTGGGAGTGCGAGGGGTACGCGGGGTGTCCGCCCGGCGGCGTCCCTGGAGGCGGGTACTGGCCCTCGGGCTGCTGCGACCCGGGCGGCGGGGGTATGGCCACGAGTTCCCTTGCTCCTAGTCCAGGCGGGATGGAACGTGCGTACGGCTGCCAACTGGCTGGGCGCATCGTAAGCGCGCGGCGGCCGGGCGCGGAACGCGGGCACCCCGCTGCCCGCCCGTCCTGCCACGGCCTCCCCGGTCACCGCGTCTAACCTGCGGGCATGACTTCCTTGCCGGACTGCTTCTGCCCCGTGGACGGCACCCGCGTCCCCGGGGGTTCCCTCGCCTGGTGCTGCCCGGTGTGCCGCGGTCCGCTCGACCTGGACTTCGCGCCGACCCCGGCCCCCCTCAAGTCCCTGACGGGGCGGGTGAACTCGCTGTGGCGGTACGCGGAGTGCCTGCCGCTGGCCGCTCCCTCGGTCAGCCTGGGTGAGGGCCGCACCCCGCTGGTCCCGCTGCGGGACGGCATCTCGGCCAAGCTCGACTTCCTGATGCCGACCCTGTCGTTCAAGGACCGCGGGGCGGTCCTGCTGGCCGAGCTGGCGCTGCGGCTGGAGCCCCGGCGGGTGCTCGCGGACAGCAGCGGCAACGCGGGCACGGCGATCGCCGCCTACTGCGCGCGGGCCTCGCTGCCCTGCACGGTGTACGTCCCCGAGGGCACCTCGCCGAAGAAGCTGGAGCAGATCGAGGCGCACGGGGCGCGGCTGCGCGTCGTCGAGGGCGACCGTGAGGCGACGGCACGGGCGGCGCGCGAGGACGCGGACGAGCCCGGCACCTTCTACGCCTCGCACGTCTTCAACCCGTACTTCCTGCACGGCACGAAGACCTACGTCCACGAACTCTGGGAGGACCTCGGCGGACGGCTCCCCGACGTCATCGTGGTCCCCGTCGGCAACGGCACCCTGCTGCTCGGCGCCGCGCTCGCCGTGGCCGAGCTGTACACCGCGGGGCTCGTGGACCGCCGGCCCGCCCTGTACGCCGTGCAGTCCGCCGCGGTCGCACCGCTGGCGCACGCCTGGTCGAAGGGCGCGGACGACCTGATCGGCGTCACCCCCATGGCGCCCACCTTCGCCGAGGGCATCGCGATCCCGGCTCCGCCGCGAGCCCGCCAGATCCTGCGGGCGGTACGGGACTCCGGGGGCACCTTCCTGACCGTGACGGAGGATCAGATCCGCCACGCCCAGGCGGATCTGGCCTCCCGCGGACTGTACGTGGAGTCCACGGGGGTGGCCTGCTGGGCGGCCATCCGGGAGGGAGCGCTCGGGGAGCGCTCGGCCGTGGTGCCGCTGTGCGGGGCGGGACTGAAGACGGGGTTGGCGCGGGCGTGACGGACGGCGGCCCGGCGCCACCGCCGGAACGGCCCCCGGGGCGAGCGTCCCGGACCCCCGGCCGGAACGGCCCGTACCGGCCGCCGGATGCGCTCCGTGCGGCACAGGGCAGTGGGCGCCCGCGCCGTCGCCGGGTGCGCTCCGTCCGTGGGACGCCCCGGCGCGCGTACCGCTGCCCGGCGGGTGCGCGCCGCATGGTCGGACGGTGATCACCCCGCGCCGCCTCGTCCCGCTGCTCGCCGCCGCCCTGCTGCTGCCCGTCCCCGCGGCGTCCGCGGCCGACGGGCCCCGGGGCTGCGCGGAGGGTGATCCCGCCTGGTCCCCCACCGCGACGACGATCGACCCCGCGGACAGCCACCACCCCTACGTCGGGAACGGCTACCTCGGCGCCCGCGTCCCGCCCGCCGGCACCGGGTACGCGGCCACCGGCGAGAGGACGGGCTGGCCCCTCTACACCCCGCGCTACGACGGCGCGTTCGTGGCGGGGCTCTACGCCCGGGGCCCGGAGAACACGGCCGGCCGCGAGGCACTGGCGGCGCTGCCCACCTGGACGGGCCTCGACATCCGCGTCGGCGACGAGACGTACGGCGCGGGCAGCCGGACCTCGCACTACCGCCAGGCCCTCTCCCTGCGCTGCGGATACGTCCGCACCTCCCTGACCTGGACGACCGCCGACGGCCGCCGCACCGACCTGACATACGACGTGCTCACCGCCCGGGACTCCCCGCACACCGCGGCCGTACGCCTGCGCCTCACCCCGCACTGGGACGGCGAGGTCACCGTCACCGACCGCATCGACGGCCGCGGGGCCCGGCGTCTCACGCAGACGGGCATGGTCCGCTCCGGCCGCCGCACCACGGGAGTGACGTTCCGCGCGGACGGCACCGCGGTGGACGGCGCGGTGGTGTCCACGCTGGACGCGCCCCGACGCCCGCGGCGGGCCACCGCACACGGCACGCTCGGCGCGGACCGGCCGGCGACGTTCCAGGTCCGCGCGGGCCACGCCGCCGACGTCACCAAGTACGTCGGCGTCGACACCTCGCTCACCGCGCACGATCCCCGCGACGCGGCCCGCAGGGCCTCACTGCGCGCCGCGGACCGCGGCTGGGACGCGCTCGTCGCGGCGCACACCGCGGCCTGGCGGGCGTTGTGGAGCGCGGACATCGAGGTGCCGGGCCACCCGGACATCCAGCTGTGGACGCGTTCGGCGCAGTACGGCCTGCTGTCCGCGCTGCGGGCCGGAGCCCGCGACAGCGTCGCACCGGCCGGGCTGACGAGCGACAACTACGCGGGCATGGTCTTCTGGGACGCCGAGACGTGGATGTTTCCGCCGCTGCTCGCCACCCGGCCCGAACTCGCCCGCCCCGTGGTCGAGTACCGCTACCGCACGCGCGGCGCGGCGGCCGACAACGCGCACAGGACCGCCGTCCAGGGGCTGTTCTATCCGTGGACGAGCGCGCGACACGGCCGGCTGTGGACCGAGTGCCAGAGCTGGAACCCGCCGCACTGCCTCACCCAGAACCACCTCCAGGGCGACATCGCGCTGGCCGTCTGGCAGTACTACCTCGCGACCGGCGACCGCGCGTGGCTGCGCACGCACGGCTGGCCGCTGCTCAAGGGCCTCGCGGAGTACTGGACTTCGCGGGCCACGGCGAACACCGACGGCTCGTACTCCGTCAAGGGGGTCGCCGGGCCGGACGAGTACAGCAACGGCGTCGACGACGGCGTGTACACGAACGGCGTCGCGGCCACCGCCCTGCGCGCCGCGACCCGCGCGGCGGCTCTCCTCGGCACACCCGCCGCCCCCGAGTGGGCCGAGGTCGCGGGCCGGCTGCGCATGCCGTACGACCCGGAGCGCAGGATCTTCCTCCAGTACGCGGGGTACGACGGGTCACGGATCAAGCAGGCGGACACCGTTCTGCTGATCTACCCGCTGGAGTGGCCGATGCCCGAGGGCGCCGCGTCCGCGACCCTCGACCACTACACGGCGCGCACCGATCCGGACGGCCCCGCGATGACCGACTCGGTGCACGCGATCGACGCGGCCGCGATCGGCGAACCGGGCTGCGCCGCGTACACCTTCCTCCAGCGCGCCTACCGGCCCTTCGCCCGCGGCCCGTTCGCCCTCTTCTCCGAGGCGCGCGGCGACAAGGCGGGCGCGGGCGACTCCCTCGCGGGCTCCCCGGCCCAGGACTTCCTCACCGGCAAGGGCGGCTTCCTCCAGATCTTCACCCACGGGCTGACGGGGCTGCGGCTGCGCGAGGACGCCCTGCGCCTCGATCCGCTGCTCCCGCCCCAACTGTCCGCCGGGGTACGCCTGTCGGGCCTGCGCTGGCGCGGCCGTACGTACGACGTCGCCATCGGGCCCAGGACCACGACCGTCCGGCTGCGCTCCGGCGCCCCCTTCACCCTGGAGACGCCCGAAGGGCGCCGCACGCTCACCGGCACCACCACCCTCAGGACCCGCCGTCCCGACCTCGCCCCGACCGCCGACCTCGCCCGCTGCCGCAAGGTGACGGCCACCTCGTCGGAGCCCGGCCTCTACCCGGAGGCGGCGGTGGACGGCAACGCGGCGACCGCGTGGGCGCCGGACACCGACCGGGCCTCCCTCACGGTCGACCTCGGACGCGTGACCCAGGTCGGGTCGGTCCGGCCCACCTGGACGACGCGGCCCGCTTCGGCCCGTGTCGACGTCTCGGCGGACGGGCGGACCTGGCACGCGCCCGACGGCGGCGCGGCCCGGTACGTACGCGTGAGCGTGCAGGGGTCCGCGGGGCTCGCCGCACTGGACGTCCGGCGCTGACGGCGGAACGGGGACCTGAACCAAGGGGGCCCAGGCGGTCTAGGGAGCCCAGGCCGGCTAGGGGCGTTCCTTCTCCAGGAGTGCGACGCACCTGCCGACGAGTCCGACGAGCGTCGCGCGCTCCTCGTCGGTGAACTCGGCGGCGAGGGCGCGTTCGACCCGCACCGCGCGGGCGTCCGCGTCGGCCAGGACCGAGCGTCCCTCTTCCGTGAGCCGGGTCTCCAGCACGTTCTTGTGCCACTCGTGCGGAGTGCGCTCGATGAGCCCGCGGTCCTGGAGGTTCTTCAGGACCGTGTTCATGGTCGGGGGCGTGACCGCGCACAGGCGGGCCAGGGCCGCTGCCGAGATGCCGGGGTTGGCGCCGAGGTGGAGCAGCGCCGAGTACTGGGCGACGGTCACGCCCGCCGGTTTGAGGACCGCGGTCTTGGTCGCGTTGAGAGCCTGTTCGGCGCGCTTGAGGTGGGAGCCGAGGCGCTCGGACACGGGCATGGACGTCATCTCCGCATGGTAGCGGCGCACCGTACAGGCGAAACGAAGATGAGCATCCACTCGTCAATAAATACATTGACGATGATTAGAGCTCTAACATAGATTCGCATGCGTTGCTCACCGCCAGATGCTCGTCGCCCTTTGCTCCCTGCTCCTTGCCCGTGCCGTGGAATTCGAGAAGCCGACCGAGAGGCACCGTCGTGTCCCGTCCGATCCAGCACCCTCCGCTCCTGGACCACACCCGTCACGCACTTCGGGAGAGCCCCTCCCGGCAGCCCTCCTCGCTGCCGCGCCGTTCGTTCCTGGCCGCCGCCGCCTCGACCGTGGCCGCGGTCGCCGTCGCCACACCGGCCGCGGCCTCCGCGCGCCGGGCCTCCGCCCCGGCCGCCGCTCGCGTCTCCACCGCCTTCGCGCTGCCCGGCGACGGCGTCTATCCCGAGGGCATCGCGGCCGACCCGCGGACCGGAGACCTGTACGTGGGCTCGTACACCACCGGTGCCGTGTACCGGGCGGCACCCGGGCGCCGCACCGCCGACGTCTTCCTGCCCGCCGGCGCGGACGGCCGGAACACCGCCAACGGGCTGAAGGCCGACGCGGCGGGACGCCTCTGGGTGACCGACTCGACCGCCGGCGTCGACGTGTACGACCTGCGGACCCGCGCGCTGCTCGCCCGTTTCGACGTGCCCGGCGACGCGCCGCGCTTCGTCAACGACCTGGCGATCGCAGCGGACGGCACCGTGTTCCTGACGGACAGCGTGCGCGAGGTCGTCCATCGGGTCACCCCGGCCGACCTGGCACGCGCCGTGGCGCGCGGCGGCCGCGGCGAACTCACCACCGCGTACGACCTCGGCGGCGTCGTGGCACCCCACCCCGCGGGCACCTTCACCCTGAACGGCATCGTCGCCCGTGGCCGCCACCTGTTCGTCGTCGACATGACCGCGGGCGCCCTCCACCGGGTGGACCTCGTCGACGGTTCCCTACGACAGGTCACCCTGCACGGGGGCGACCTGGTGAACGGCGACGGCCTGGAACTCGTGGGCGGCACGCTGTGGGCCGCCCAGAACAGGACCGACACCGTCAGCCGCTGGCACCTTTCGGCGGACGGCACCTCGGCCCGCCTGGAGCGGAGCGTCACGGACCCGGCGCTCCAGATCCCGACCACCCTGGTCCGCCACCGCGGCCGCACGCTCGTCGTCCGCTCCCAGTTCGACAAGGGCGGGCCGATGGGGCCGGGCACACCCGAGACGCCCTTCACCGTGGCTCAGGTGCACGGGATCTGAAGTGCACGGGATCTGAGGGGCACTCAGCCTCCGGGCCCGGGTGCACGGGATCTGAGGGGCACGGGATGTGAGGGGCACTCAGCCTCCGGCGGCCAGCCGCCGCTGTTCCTCCTCGACGATGCGCCGGGCCAGCCCGCCGTCCGAGACGTCGATCGCGTCCGGGGTCGCCTCCGCCGTGTCGCTACGGCGGGCGTACGCGTCGAACAGGCGGTCCTTGTCGCGCAGGATGTGCAGGAGCCGGTCGTCCACGCTGTCCGCGGCGAGCAGCCGGTGCACCTGGACCGAACGGACCTGCCCCATGCGGTGGGCACGGGCCACGGCCTGGTGCTCCAGGGTCGGCTTCACCTGCGGTTCGCAGAGCACGACCACGGACGCCGCCTGGAGATTGAGGCCGACGCCGCCGGCCTCGATCTGGCAGAGCAGTACGGCGTGCCCGTCCGTCGCCGCGAACTCGTCGACGAGCCGCTGGCGTCGGGCGGCGGGCACGCTCCCGGTGACCGGCCCGAACACGCGACCGCCGTCGGCTTCCCGGCCCGGCCCGCCGCCCGGGGCCGCGGAACCGGCCACGCTGTCGGGGCCGGACTCCTCGGGGGTCGCGTCGGCGCCCTCCTCCAGAGCCTGCCGGACGGTGGCGAGCACATCGCGGAAGTACGAGAACACGACCACCTTCAGCCCGTTCCCCGCCGCCTCCGAGACCAGCTCCCGCAGCCGCTGGAGCTTCGCGGACCTCTCCGCGTCCACGTACGCCGCCCTGCGCATCGCCATGAAGTTCCCCGCCTCGACGGCCTCCCGGTACGCCTGCCGGTCGGCCGCGCTGAACTCCTCCCACTCGTCGACGTGCAGCAGCGCGGGGAGTTCGGTGAGCACGTCCTGCTGGTTGCGGCGCAGATAGGCGGGTGCGACGGAACGGCGGAAGGCGTGCGGGCCCGCCGCCGCGCTGCTCCCGTGGATCTCCGGCAGCAGCTCGGGGCGGAGGTGGCGCACGAGAGTGCGGAACTCCTCGACGCGGTTCTCCATCGGTGTGCCGGTGAGGAACAGGACGCGGTCGCACCGGCCGGTCCAGGCCGCGACGGCCCGGGAGCGGCGGGTGTCCGGGTTCTTCACGTAGTGCGCCTCGTCGACGACGAGCATGCCCGGCGCCGCGCCGTCCGGAGCGGGCAGCGTGTGCAGCACGTCGTACGTGGTGATCGCGACGCCGCCGGTCTCCCGCCACTCGGCGTACGCGTCCTGCCGGTCCGCGCCGTGCACCGGGAGCGCGCGCAGGGTGCTGCGCGCGCGGATCTCCCTGGTCCAGTTGATCAGCACGCTGGCCGGGCACACCACCAGGAAGTGGCTGTCGCCCCGCCCCGCGAGATGGGCGAGCGCCGCGACGGCCTGGACGGTCTTGCCCAGCCCCATCTCGTCGCCGAGGACGACTCGGCGCTGCGCGAGCGCGAACCGGGCTCCGAAGGACTGGTAACCACGCAGCGAGACCCGGCGGTGGGTGTCGTCGAGCGGCTGCGCGTGGACGCGCTCGGCGATCGCGGACGGCAGGAAGCCCTCGGCGGCCTCGACGTCCCCCGCTACCCCGGGGCGGTCGGAGATCTCGGCGAGCTGGCTGTAGTACTCCGTGGAGCGCAGTTCGAAGTCGACCCACGCCTCGATGTCGGAGGCCGGTTCGCGCAGCAGGTCGGTGGCGGCCTGCGCGAGCAGCAGGCGTACGTCCCTGGCGGCGGCGTCCGCGGCCAGTTCGCGGATCTCGGCGACGGCCGCGAGCGCGTCCCGGCGCCGGCTGCGCCCCGCGAAGGCCATGCGGAGCCGTCCGCCGGCGGGGCGGGCGGCGGGCAGCAGCACCCCGAGCCGCCCGTCGAGCCGCCGGGCCGCGTCGACCGCCCGGCGCAGCTCGGGCCCGGCCTCGACCAGCCGGCCCAGGGCCATGACCAGCGCGGTGGTGCGGGGCTCGGGGTGGTCCACGTCGATCCGTACGGACACGGTCTCCTCGACCGCGCGGGCGATCTGCCGGGCGGCGGCGAGCGCCTGGTCGGCGGTCTGGGCGCCGACCCCCGGGATCTGCCGCAGTTCGTAGCGGCTCGCCTCGTGCACCGCGCGCACCGAGCCGAGGCCGGCCGCCTCGACGGCCGCGAGACGCAGTCGCCCCTCGGTGACGTCCTTCAGCCGTGAGACCGGGATGGACTCCAGTTCCTGGGCGACGAGTTCGGCGCGGAGCGGCGCCAGGGCCGTACGCACCGCCTCCACGGCGCGGGTGTGGTCGGCGAGGACGGTGCGTGCGGCCTCGTACAGCCCCGCGCCCTCGGCGAGCAGCTCGCGCGCCGCGCGCCCGACGGACGGCGGGCCGCCCGCCGCCGCTTCCGCCTCGCCCCGCGCCATGACACCCCCCGCGCCTGCGCCCACACCGCTCCGTACGCACCGATGCGCGCATCCTTCCACGCGGCGCCGACAGTCCCGCGGGGACGGGCGCGACGCCGGCCGGCCCCGTCCCCGCGCCCGCCCGGGCAGCCCCAGCTCGGTCGCACCGTCGACGATCTCGTGGCCCGGCCCTCGCCGAGTCGCTACCGTTGAACCATGACCGCACTGCCCGACTGGATGCGCCCACCGCGTGCGGAAGGCTGGTTCGCGGAGGACCTGGACCGCCTCCCCGAGGCACCCCGCCACACCGAGCTCATCGACGGAGCACTCGTCTTCATGATGTCGCCGCAGAGGTGGTGGCACGGCCACCTCGTCACCATGCTCACGCTTGCCCTCATGGAACAGGCCCCCTCGGACACCCGGGTCAGCCGCGAGATGACCATAAGGCTGGACGACCGCAATCGACCGGAACCGGACCTGCTGGTGACGACAGCCGACTTCGACGGCAACCGCACTTGGTTCGCGCCGGAGGAAGTACGACTCGTCATCGAGGTCGTCTCCCCCGAGTCCGCCCACCGCGACCGCACCGTCAAGCTCCGCAAGTACGCGGAGGCAGGCATCCCGCACTATTGGTGCATCGAGGATGAAAGCGGCGCACCTGTCGTGCACGTCTACGAACTCGACGGACCGACCGGCCGCTACGCGCCCGCGGGCATCTTCCGGGGAGCCCTGGAGCGCCCCGTGCCCTTCGAGATCAGCCTTGACCTCGACAAGCTCACCCCGCCGAGGGGCAAGTAGGGGTCGGCGTCGACGGAACGCGGAGGCCGGGATCTCACCGACTCCCGTGCCTCACCTGCCATCCGCCCCTCACAGCGGCCAAGCGGTCAGCAGATCGCCGGGGCCGTAGGCGGCATCGAGGCCCGGACAGTCGACTCCGCTGCGCGAGACCGCCACGACGGGAACAGGTTCGTCGGTGAGGGCGGCGCGGTGGCGGTGGAGAGCTGCCAGGTCGTGCCGGTCGAAGGGCGACTGCTCCAGCCACTTGACGGAGCCGACGAAGAGCAGCTCCTTGGCAATGGGGGCGCGATCCGCCCCGACGATGTCGATCTCGACGTCGTTGGTGCGGCTCCAGTAGCCGCCCACTGCGGGGGCCGCGGGCAGCCGGTCATCGGGCAGTATCCGCGCCAGAGCCTCGCGGACAAGGGGCTCGACGGCCCGGCCGCGCCAGCTGGTCCAGCTCTCCCGGATCCGCGCCAGCGTCAGATCGCCCCGCCCCCGTTCGATCTCCTCCATGGACGGGCCGAGCAGGTGCAGCCAGAACCGCAGGTAGGGATCCGTCACCCGGTAGCGGCGGTCCTTCGAGGGACGCAGCGATACAGGCAGTTCCCCAGCGACAATTCGTTTGCCCGTGAGCAGCTCCAAGGCTCGCTGCAGCGGCGTGGCGCCGATCCCACCGGCTGCACGGGCGATGTTGGTGAAGGTCCGCTCGCCACTTCCGATGGCCGCCAGCACCGTACGCGCCTGGGCCTGCGGAGGGAATTCGGCAGCCAGCGAGCGCTCGGCCGACACCAGCAGGGCCGAAACCGGGTCACTCAGCGCCTCACCGAGGAAGTCCCACAGCCCCGCGCCGCGCGGCCACTCCGCGCAGATCAGCGGCAGCCCGCCGGTGACCAGCGCGGCGTCGAAGGCTTCCGCCGGATCCAGGCCAAGCATCTGCCCCACCTCGGCGGGGTTCAGCGGTCCCAGCACCATCTCCCGGCCGCGCTGATGGAAAGGTCGTCCGTAGCTGTTCAGCGCCTCCATCATCGACAGATCGGAGCCGATGAGGACCAGCAGCACCGGCTTGGTCTCCAGCATCCGATCCCAGGACCGCTGCAGCATCCCCTCAAAGGCGCCGGCAGTATCCATCAGGTACGGCACTTCATCGATGACCAGCACGCTCGCCCGGTCGGCGGGCAGCGCCGCAGCCAGCACGTCGAATGCGGCATCCCAGCTCTCCGGCCGCGCGGCGGCCACCAGACCCGCCAGCGGAAGCGTCGAGGCTCGGGCGTCCCGGGCCAGCCGTGCCAGATCATCCCTGGGGGACGCACCCGTCGCCGCGTAGAACAGGAACGGGACGCCGGAGCGCTCCGCAAACCGCTCGACCAGTCGCGACTTGCCCACTCGGCGCCGCCCGCGCAACATCACGCATCGACCGGGCCGCTCCCCGCCAACCCCTGCCGCCACCTTCTGCAGCTCTCGCTCCAGCGTCGCCAGCTCCTGGCGACGGCCTACGAAATCCACCACGTCCGCCGGCCTCCACGGATGACACCAACAATGATGTTACTAACATTCACGTTAGCATCTCCGACCCCCGAGTCCCTGTTCCCCACAATCCCAGCACGGTACGGATGACCAGGGACGATGACAGGTGACGAGGGGGCAGCCATCCCAGCACGGAAAAAAAGCCAAGGGCCCGACTCCGAAGAGCCGGACCCCACCTGAGCTGGATATGTGCCGGACCAGCGACGTGGTGATACGTCAGCCACTACACGTTGAAGCGGAACTCCACCACGTCGCCGTCCTGCATGACGTAGTCCTTGCCCTCCATGCGGGCCTTGCCCTTGGCGCGGGCCTCGGCGACCGAGCCGGTCTCCACGAGGTCCCCGAAGGAGATGACCTCGGCCTTGATGAAGCCCTTCTGGAAGTCGGTGTGGATGACACCGGCGGCCTCGGGGGCGGTGGCGCCCTTCTTGATGGTCCAGGCCCGGGACTCCTTGGGGCCCGCCGTCAGGTAGGTCTGGAGGCCGAGCGTGTTGAAGCCGACCCGGGCGAGGGTGGCGAGGCCCGGCTCCTCCGCGCCCACGGACTCCAGCAGCTCCATGGCGTCCTCCTCGTCGAGCTCGGCGAGGTCCGCCTCCAGCTTGGCGTTGAGGAAGATCGCCTCGGCGGGGGCGACCAGGGCGCGCTGCTCGGCCTTGAAGTCCTCGTCGACCAGTTCGTCCTCGTCCACGTTGAAGACGTAGAGGAACGGCTTGGTGGTGAGCAGGTGCAGGTCGTGCAGCAGCTCCTCGTTGCCGGAGCCCTGGACGATGCCCGCGGAGAACAGCGTGTCGCCCTTCTCCAGGATCTCCTTCGCCGCCTCGACGGCCGCGACCTTGGGGGCGATGTCCTTCTTGATGCGCGACTCCTTCTGGAGGCGCGGCAGGACCTTCTCGATCGTCTGGAGGTCCGCGAGGATCAGCTCGGTGTTGATCGTCTCGATGTCGTCCTTGGGGGAGACCTTGCCGTCCACGTGGACGACGTTCTCGTCCTTGAAGGCGCGGATGACCTGGCAGATCGCGTCCGACTCGCGGATGTTCGCGAGGAACTTGTTGCCCAGGCCCTCGCCCTCGGAGGCGCCGCGCACGATGCCGGCGATGTCGACGAAGTCGACGGTCGCCGGGAGGACGCGCTGCGAGGCGAAGATCTCGGCCAACTTCGTGAGCCGGGTGTCCGGGACGCCGACCACGCCCACGTTGGGCTCGATCGTGGCGAACGGGTAGTTGGCCGCGAGCACGTCGTTCTTGGTCAGGGCGTTGAACAGGGTCGACTTGCCGACATTGGGCAGACCGACGATTCCGATCGTGAGCGACACGTTGCGACTTCCCGTACGTGAGGATGGTGTGGAGTGCGGACCGGGCCGCGTGGCCCCGGACCTCCTGGCTGACATGACCGACGTGGCGATGCGCGGGCCGATCCACCAGTCTACGGCGTGCCGGGGGCCCGGACCGGCGGCGTATCGAACGCTTGGCCAAGCTCTTCTCATCGGCGTGTCTGTGGGGCCATTCGGCACATAAACCGACCTAAGTTGGTCCAGTGGAGCAACACAGGACGCGTCCCCCTCAGTACAGGCCGCGGCGCGGCATGCCCGTTCCGGCGCAGACGGGGCGTGGCGGGGCCGACGCGGTCCGGCGGACCGCGCCCGTGGTGCGACGGCCCCCGCCGCCCCGGGCCCCCGCGGCGCGACGCCTGCCGAACCCCCGGCTCACAGGGCTGGGCACCGGGCTGTTCTGTGGCGTGACGATGTTCGCGCTGGCCTGCCTCGACCAGTTGCTGTTCGGGGCGTCGATGGTGGTGTACGGGGTGCTGTTCCTGCCGGTGTGCGCGCTGACCGCGGTATGGGTACGGCGGGGGGACCTGGCGACGGCACCCGTCGTCGTCCCCATCGCCTTCACCTTCGGACTGCTGCCCGTCGCCGACGACAGCGGCGGCCGGCTCGGGGGCCGGTTCATGGGCCTGGTCACCGCGCTGGCCCTCCAGGCGGGCTGGCTGTACGGGGGGACGCTGGTCGCGGGTCTGATCGTGACCTTCCGCAAGGTGCGGCTGATGAGCCGCCGTGCGGCGCAGCGGCGGGCGGCCCGCCGCCCGGTCTGACCCCGCCGGGCCCCGAGCGCATGCCGGGTCCGGCCTCTTGGCCCACCGCGAACCCGGACGCAGGTACGGTCCGTGCCGCTCTCCGCCCACCCCGAACCCGGTCGTACGCGGCGGAGCCCTTCACCGCCTCTGGGTGACCCCGAACCCGGGCGCATGCGCGGTCCGTGTCGCTCTCCGACCGCCATGAACCCGGGCACATGCCAGGTCGGAGTCCCCCGACGCCCCCGGGCGACCCGAACCCGGCGCAGGCGCCGTCGGAGTCCCTCACCGCCCACCGTGAACGCGGGCGCACACCCGGTCCCCATCCCCCGCCTGCTCTCCGGGCGACCGCCTCGGCCCCGGTCTGCCGTCGCGCGGCCACGGACCGGGCCGGACCGGGCCGGCCGCAGGAAGGTGTCAGCCGCCGGCCTTCGCCGCCCGCATCGCCGCCCCCACGATCCCCGCGTTGTTCTGCAGCTGCGCCGGGACGAGCTCCGCCTTGATCCCCTCGATCAGGTGCAGGAACTTGTCCGCCTTGCGGCTGACCCCGCCGCCGATGATGAAGAGCTCCGGGGAGAACAGCATCTCCACATGGGCGAGGTACTTCTGCACGCGGTGCGCCCACCGCTCCCAGGAGAGGTCCTGGTCCTCCTTGACCTTGGTGGAGGCCCGCTTCTCCGCGTCGTGGCCGCCCAGCTCCAGGTGGCCCAGCTCGGTGTTCGGGACGAGGTCGCCGTCGATGAAGAGGGCACTGCCGATGCCCGTGCCGAAGGTGAGGAGGATGACCGTGCCCTGGCGGTCGCGCCCGGCGCCGAACTGCATCTCGGCCACGCCGGCCGCGTCCGCGTCGTTCAGCACGGTCACCGGGAGGCCCCCCCAGCCGTTCGCCCAGGAGGGCCCGCGCGTCGGTGTCGATCCAGCCCTTGTCGACATTGGCCGCCGTACGGATCGTGGCACCGCCGGTGACCACGCCGGGGAAGGTGATGCCGACGGGGCCCGTCCAGCCGAAGTGGCCGACGACCTCCTTCACGCCGTCGGCCACCGCGTCCGGTGTCGCCGGATGCGGGGTCAGCACCTTGAAGCGCTCCTGCGCCAGGTCCCCGCGGTCAAGGTCCACAGGGGCGCCCTTGATGCCGGATCCGCCAATGTCCACGCCGAAGATCTGCATGGCTCTACGTTACGTCGTACGACGGACAGTCACTCCGCGGAGGGACCGGTGCCCGTGCGCCGCTCCACGAGGGCCGCCGCCTCCGCGCGCAGGTCACGGCGCAGTTCCTTCGGCAGCGAGAAGGTGATGGACTCCTCGGCGGCCTTGACGAGCTCCACGTCCTCGAAGCCGCGCTGCGACAGCCGCTCCAGGACCTGCTCGACCAGGATCTCCGGGACGGACGCGCCCGAGGTGACACCGACCGTGGTCACGCCGTCCAGCCAGGCCTCGTCGATCTCGTCGGCGAAGTCCACGAGGTACGCGTCGCGCGCGCCCGCGAGCTTGGCGACCTCGACGAGCCGCTTGGAGTTGGAGGAGTTCCGGGAGCCGACGACGATCACGAGGTCGGCTTCCGCGCCCATCTGCTTCACGGCCAGCTGGCGGTTCTGCGTGGCGTAGCAGATGTCGTCGCTGGGCGGGGAGATGAGCTGCGGGAACTTTTCCTTGAGCGCGTCGACCGTCTCCATGGTCTCGTCGACCGACAGCGTGGTCTGGGACAGCCAGACGACCTTGGACGGGTCGCGGACCTCGACCTTGGCGACGTCCTCGGGGCCGTCGACGAGGGTGATGTGGTCGGGCGCCTCACCGGAGGTGCCGATGACCTCCTCGTGGCCCTCGTGCCCGATGAGGAGGATGTCGAAGTCCTCGTTCGCGAACCGGACCGCTTCCTTGTGCACCTTGGTGACGAGGGGGCAGGTCGCGTCGATCGTGGCGAGCTTGCCGGCCGCGGCCTCCTCGTGGACCACGGGGGCGACGCCGTGCGCCGAGAACATGACGATGGACCCCTCGGGGACCTCCGCCGTCTGCTCGACGAAGATCGCGCCCTTCTTCTCCAGGGTCTGCACGACGTATTTGTTGTGGACGATCTCGTGGCGGACGTAGATCGGGGCCCCGTACTGCTCCAGGGCCTTCTCGACGGCGATCACGGCGCGGTCCACGCCCGCGCAGTAGCCCCGGGGGGCGGCGAGCAGGACACGGCGGCCAGGCGAAGCAGACATGCCCCCCATCGTAAGGCCGCGTCCGGCGGGTCGGAGATCGCCTCCTTGGGGAGACTGGTGGGGAGCCGGGAGGGGTGGGACAGGCGCGACCCTCGGGAGAGACGATGTCCGACACGCGGACCGCCGCGGACGCCGCCGGCGCCGAGCGGGGACTGCGGCGCAGCCTCGGATTCCGCGATCTGGTGGTCTACGGACTGCTGTTCATCGCGCCGATGGCGCCGGTCGGTGTCTTCGGGACCCTCGACGCCAAGTCGCACGGCGCCGTCGCGCTGGTCTACGTCGTCGCCACGGTCGCCATGGCGTTCACCGCGTTCAGCTACGCCCAGATGGTGCGTGTGGTCCCCCAGGCGGGGTCCGTGTTCGCCTACGCGCGCGCGGGGCTCGGCAGGAGCGCGGGATTCGTCGCCGGGTGGATGGTGATGCTCGACTATCTGCTCATCCCCGCGGTGGCCTACCTCTTCTCCGGGATCGCGATGAACGCCCTGGTCCCGGAGGTCTCCCGGTGGGTGTGGACGGCGCTGGCCGTGGTCGTCACCACGGCGCTGAACCTGCGGGGCGTGCGGACGGCCGCCCGGGTCGGGTTCCTGGTCCTCGCGATGGAGATCGTGGTCCTGCTCGTGTTCGTCGTCTCCGCGGTGGTGGTGCTCGGGCGGGACGGGGCCCATCGCGGCTGGCTCTCCCCGCTGTCCGGTGACGGCGCACAGGGGGTGTTCGCTCTGTCGGCGGTCGTCGGCGCCGTCTCGGTCGCGGTCCTGTCGTACCTGGGCTTCGACGCGATCGCCACGTTCGCCGAGGAGGTCACGGGCGGCTCGGAGAAGGTGGCCCGCGCGGTGCTGTTCTGCCTCGCTCTGGCGGGCGCGCTGTTCGTCGCGCAGACGTATCTGGTCGCGCTGCTGGAGCCGCTGTCGTCCGCGCAGCTGGCCGCCGATCCCGGGAAGCAGGGTTCGGCCTTCTACGACGCCGTGGACTCCTCGGTCGGTACGTGGCTGCACAACGTGGTGGCCGTGAGCAAGGCGATCGGGGCGGCGTTCGCGGCGCTCGCGGGGCAGGCCGCGGCCGGCCGGCTCCTCTTCGCGATGGCCCGTGACCGGCGGCTGCCGCGGGTCCTCGCCCGGACGGACTCGGGTGGGCCGCGGCCGGCCCTGCTGTGCGCCGCGGTCATCACGCTGGTCGCCGCGGTCTGGGCGGCGCGGCGCGACGACGGCCTGGACAAGCTGGTGTCCGTGGTGGACATCGGCGCGCTGACCGCGTTCACGCTGCTGCACGCGAGCGTGGTGGGCTGGTTCGCGGTACGCCGCCGGGGCGGGCCCGTGGTGTGGTGGCGGCACGTCCTCGTGCCGGTCGTCGGGGCGGCGGTCACCGTCGCGGTGATCGTCGAGGCGTCGGGGACGGCGCAGGTGGTGGGGGCGGTCTGGCTGGGGGTGGGGCTGGTCGTCCTGCTCGCGCAGCGGGGGCGCGCGGAGCCGGGGGCTCCCGTCGCGCCGGGCTCGCTCAGGGGGGCCTCGGACGGTTCGCCCGGTCGGCCGTGACGGGCCGGCTCCGGCGCCAGCGCCTGGGCCGACGGGAGGTCCGGCGGTCCGGTGGGTGGGCCTCGCCTCTGGTCCGGTGGGTGGGTCGGGTCCGTGCCGGTGATCCGCCCGTTGCAGCCGTCGTGTCGTCCGGTGGGTCGCCGCCGGTCCGGTGGGTGGGCCGCGCCGTCTGTCCGGTGGGTGGGTCGGGTCCGTGCCGGTGATCCGCCCGTTGCAGCCGTCGTGTGGTCCGGTGGATCAGTGCGGTGGGTTCGTGTTGCCGTCCGCAACGGGCATGTGATGCACCGGCACGGCCCCTTCCGTGAGAGGGCGACCGCGGGTGGTGGAGGGGTGCGGTCCAGGGATGATGCCGCTGGGCGGCGGCCGATGGTCGGGGCGGGGGTTCCCGGTGGCGGGCGCTGCCGGCGGGGATACCGGGGGCGCTGTCGGTGGTGGCCGTTACGCTCGGGCGCATGGCTCTCAACACGTCCGCGGACGCTCCGCTGCCCGTCGGAGAGGTGTCGCGGCTCATCGGGGGATGGATCGACCGGCTCGGCGCCGTGTGGGTCGAGGGGCAGATCACCCAGTTGTCGCGGCGCCCGGGGGCGGGCGTCGTGTTTCTGACGCTGCGCGACCCGTCGCACGACATCTCCGTGAGTGTGACCTGTTATCGGCAGGTGTTCGACGCCGTCGCCGACGTGGTGAGCGAGGGCGCCCGTGTCGTCGTACACGCGAAGCCGGAGTGGTACGCGCCGCGGGGGCAGCTGTCGCTGCGGGCCGCCGAGATAAGGCCGGTGGGCGTGGGCGAACTTCTCGCCCGGCTGGAGCAGTTGAAGAAGTCCCTGGCCGGCGAGGGGCTGTTCGCGCCCGAGCGCAAGAAGCCCCTGCCCTTCCTGCCGCAGCTCGTCGGGCTGGTGTGCGGGCGCGCCTCCGCGGCCGAGCGCGACGTCCTGGAGAACGCGCGGCACCGCTGGCCCGCCGTCCGCTTCGAGGTCCGCAATGTCGCCGTGCAGGGCGTGCACGCGGTGCCGCAGGTGGTGCAGGCCGTGAAGGACCTGGACGCAATGGACGACGTAGACGTGATCATCGTGGCGCGGGGCGGCGGCAGCGTGGAGGATCTGCTGCCGTTCTCGGACGAGCAGCTCGTACGGGCCGTGGCGGCGTGCCGTACGCCCGTCGTGTCGGCGATCGGGCACGAACCCGACACCCCTCTCCTCGACTATGTGGCCGACCTGCGCGCATCGACCCCGACGGACGCCGCCAAGAAGGTCGTGCCGGACGTCGGCGAGGAGTACGAGCGGGTGCGGTTCCTGCGGGACCGGGCGCGGCGCTGTGTGGCGTCCCTCATCGATCGCGAGGAGCGCGGCCTGGCGCACGCGCTGGCCCGGCCGTCGATAGAGGACCCGCACCGGATGGTCGAGGAGCGGGCGGACCACGTCGCCTCCCTGCTGGACCGCGGGCGGCGCACTCTCGGCCACCTCCTGGACCGGGCCGACTCCGAGCTGACGCACACGCACGCGCGCGTGGTGGCCCTCTCCCCCGCCGCCACCCTCCAGCGCGGGTACGCGGTGCTGCAGAAGGCCGACGGTCACGTGGTGCGTGACCCGGAGGAGGTCGCGGCGGACGAGACGCTGCGCGCGCGGGTCGCCGAGGGTGAATTCACGGTTCGAGTCGATGCATAGGGTGGGCGGATGACCAGCAAGGTGGACGAGGCGCTCGGGTACGAGCAGGCGCGGGACGAGCTCATCGAGGTCGTACGCCGCCTTGAGGCCGGCGGTACGACCCTGGAGGAGTCCCTCGCCCTGTGGGAGCGGGGCGAGGAGCTGGCGAAGGTGTGCCGGCGCTGGCTCGAGGGCGCACGGGCGCGCCTGGACGCGGCACTGGCCGAGGAGGAAGCGGAAGAGGAGGACGCCGCCGCCGACTCCGAGTGACCGACGCCGACGGATCCTTGGGGTTCGTCGGCGTGCCCGGTCATGGACGATGCCGGTCGGCGTGCCGTCACCCGCCATCGCGTTCACCGTCGACGTGTGTCGCCGCCACGACCGGCGCCGCGTCACGGTCACGGGCGGCGCGCCTCGTCGTCGCGATCGGCACCCTCTGACGAGGGCCGTCGGCACCGCCACTGTCGCGGTCCGCGCGCCTCGCCGCCCAGGTCAGGCCCTGTTTCATCACTTCATGGCGTGTGAAGCGGATCACCACGCCCCGCTTTTGGTTGAAACTTAAACCTCCAAGTCGTACTGTCGGTGCTGCAAGAAGATCCCCCCGGATCGACCGCACGTACCGAGAAGGTTTTCGATGTCCCTCGTTCTTGACCCCACCGCACAGGACCTGCTGTTCCGCGAGGCCCGTACCGCGAACACGTTCACCGACGAGCCGGTGACCGACGAGCAGGTGCAGGCGATCTACGACCTGGTCAAGTACGGCCCGACCGCCTTCAACCAGTCGCCGCTGCGCATCACCCTGGTCCGCTCCCCCGAGGCCCGCGAGCGCCTCGTGCAGCACATGGCCGAGGGCAACCAGCCGAAGACGGCCACCGCCCCGCTCGTCGCGATCCTCTCCGCGGACAACGAGTTCCACGAGGAGCTGCCGACCCTCTTCCCGCACTTCCCGGCCGCCAAGGACGTCTTCTTCTCCGAGCGTCCGGCCCGTGAGGGTGCCGCCGCGCTGAACGCCGCCCTGCAGGCCGCGTACTTCATCATCGGCGTCCGCGCCGCCGGCCTCGCCGCCGGCCCGATGACCGGCTTCGACTTCGCCGGCGTCCAGAAGGAGTTCCTGGACGACGACCACACCCCGCTGATGGTCGTCAACATCGGCCGCCCGGGCGACGACGCCTGGTTCCCGCGCTCCCCGCGCCTGGAGCTCGACCAGGTCATCACGACCGTCTGATCGCACGCAGGGCGCGTACACCGGCCCCGTACGCGCACGAGAAGGGCCCCCGGCACTCGGGGGCCCTTCTGCTGTCTCGGTGCGTACGGCGCGCGGAACGGGGCTCAGGAAGTGGCGAGCGACTGCGCCATCTTCGTCAGCCGGTCGAACGACGCCGTCCCCGTCACCACGGTCGTGGAGCCCTTGCCCCTCAGCACGAGCGCGTCGTAGTGGTCGCCCTCGTAGCGCTCCCAGGTCTGGTCGCCGATGCGCTGGGTGCTCTTGGTCTGCTCGGCGCCCTGGCTGGCCGTCTCGATGAACACGGCGGGCTTCTGAGTGGACTGCTCGACCGCCACGTACTGACCGTCGGGGTCGTGGAAGCCCAGGTGCCAGGCGTCGAACTCGGAGCCGTCGTAGCGCACCGACGTCGCCTTCCACGTCCGGGGCAGGCCCTCGGGCGCCGCCACGGGATAGCTCGCCGCACGGCGCGCCGTCAGCAGCTCGACACGGTAGTCGACACGCTTGAGAGGAGGCTCGGAGTCGTCGTGCGGGATGAAGATGTAGATGATGCCCGCCATGAGCCCGATGAGGCCCAGGGAGATGAGCATGTCCCGGACCGACTGCTTGCCTTTCATACCTGCCACGTACCTATCGTCGCAGGTGCCCTGGCCTGCTCATCCGTGGGGCCCCCTGCTCATTTTGTCTGCCTAACGATAGAGTCGGGACACACCCTCATCCGGCCGTCGTCGTATCAGAAAGGTGCGCTCCGATGACCGAGCATCATCTGCCGTCCGAACTCGAGGTCCCTTCCGAGGCCCCGGACCGAAACCTCGCCCTGGAACTGGTCCGGGTCACCGAAGCCGCCGCCATGGCCGCGGGCCGCTGGGTCGGCCGCGGCGACAAGAACGGCGCCGACGGCGCCGCCGTCCGGGCCATGCGGACCCTCGTCTCCACCGTCTCGATGAACGGCGTCGTCGTCATCGGTGAGGGTGAGAAGGACGAGGCCCCGATGCTCTTCAACGGGGAGCGCGTCGGCGACGGGACCGGGCCCGAGTGCGACATCGCCGTCGACCCGATCGACGGGACCACGCTCACCGCCAAGGGCATGACCAACGCGATCGCGGTGCTCGCCGCCGCCGACCGCGGCACCATGTTCGACCCGTCCGCGGTCTTCTACATGGACAAGCTGGTGACCGGCCCCGAGGCCGCCGACTTCGTCGACATCAACGCGCCCGTCTCGGTGAACATCCGGCGGGTCGCCAAGGCCAAGCGGGTCACGCCCGAGGACGTCACGGTCGTCATCCTCGACCGCCCCCGCCACGAGGGGATCATCAAGGAGATCCGGGAGACCGGCGCCCGCATCAAGCTGATCTCCGACGGCGATGTCGCCGGCTCGATCCTGGCCCTGCGCGAGGGCACCGGCATCGACCTGCTGCTCGGCATCGGCGGCACGCCCGAGGGCATCATCTCGGCCTGTGCGGTCAAGTGCCTGGGCGGCACCATCCAGGGCAAGCTGTGGCCCAAGGACGAGGACGAGCGGCAGCGCGCCATCGACGCCGGTCACGACCTCGACCGCGTGCTGACCACCGGTGACCTGGTCTCCGGCGAGAACGTGTTCTTCGTCGCGACCGGCATCACCGACGGCGAGCTGCTGCGCGGGGTGCGCTACCGCTCCGAGACGGCGACGACCGATTCGATCGTCATGCGCTCCAAGTCCGGCACCGTCCGCCAGATCAACTCCGAGCACCGGCTGAGCAAGCTGCGCGCGTACAGCGCGATCGACTTCGACCGGGCCAAGTGAGCGCCGGCGGCGTCGGGTGACCGGCGCCGCCCCGGTGCTCGAACCAGCTGTGCGGACGCGACCGGGCGGTCGCACGGGCAGCGGGTGAAGGCGGGTCCGCGGGCCCGCCGTAAGCGGTCGTACAGATGTGAAAGAGGGCGCCCTCCGTGCGGGGAGGGCGCCCTCTTTCGCGTCCGACGGACCGGGCGGGCGGCTCCGGACCCGCAAGGGCGAGCCACCCGGTCACGGCCCCGGCTAACCGGCGGCCGCTATCCTCCCCGTCGCGCGCGCGGCCTTCTTCAGTTCGAGGTCGCGGCGGCGACGCCGGGCGAGCACCACACGGCGCTCGGCGGCGGTGAGGCCACCCCACACGCCGTAGGGCTCGGGTTGCAGCAGCGCGTGTTCGCGACACTCGACCATCACCGGGCAGCGGGCACAGACTCGCTTGGCCGCCTCCTCACGCGAGAGGCGGGCAGCGGTGGGCTCCTTGGAGGGGGCGAAGAACAGGCCGGCCTCGTCTCGGCGGCACACGGCCTCCGTGTGCCATGGCGCTTCCTGATCCCTGTCCCGCACGGGCGCCCGCGGGGCCGGAACGGCAGCTACCTGCAGGGACTGATGCGGCGGTTGCAGCACGGTCTACTCCTGACGACGGCTTCGCGAGCGTGCCGGGCGCCGCGGAAAGTCCCACGGCGCCCTCCAAGAGACGATGCAGCAAGGCCTACCCGCTGTGCGCGTGCCTATGCACTGAGTTCCGAAGCCCTGGAATTCTCGTGCGCGGCACGGCCGTTGGGACTGGACCAATACGCGGCCGACGCCGTTGAATTCACAAGCGTCAACGGTCCAGGTGCTTGCGCAAACCCCTGTCGACGCGGTCCGCCACTCGCTCGCTCACGCGGCTGGTCACGCGGTCGAGAATGTCCGCGACGAGCTTGCCGCGCCTGGGCCGTGCCTCGACATTTCCCAGCACGGCGAATCCGTCGACATAGACGACCGGCGCGTGAGGATCGCCCGAATCCAGCGTGTCCACTTCGAAGTTGCCCAGGACGCCGCCGCCATTGCCGCGCAGCGAGACATTCTCCGGGACGCGGACCTCCACGTGACCGAAGACGGAAATCGCCTTGATCACGACCTGCTGGTACTCGAAGATCGCCTCGCTGAGGTCTATCTCGACGCTGCCGAAGATCGAGTACACGTGGATACGGCGGCCGGCGCGCCAGCGGCCCTTGCGGACCGCGGCGCTGAAGACCGCCACCACGTTCTCGTCGGCCTCGACCGGGATCGCGCCCGCGGCCGGGCGGTTGGGCGCCGAGGTGTACGCCGCGTTCGCCCGGGCCGCGTGGGCGGCGGGCAGGTCCTGGACGAAGCGGTCGAGCTCGCCCACGGTCTTGGTGGCGAGCACGCCCTCCACCCGCTCGGCGTGCTCCTCGGCGGTCAGGCGCCCTTCGGCGAGCGCCTCGCGCAGGATGTCGGCGATCCGGTCGCGGTCGGCGTCGGAGGCACGGAGCTCGGACGGCTGCACGGCCGTGGCCACGGTCGGCTTCGCCGCCGTCGGGGCGGTCGGGTCGGGGCGCTTGTGAAGGTCCACGGCAGCAGCGTACCCAAACGCGATAGATCGCGACTAGGGGTGTGGACGACTCTTGGGCCGGCAACTGAGCCCTACCTCACAAGCTCACCGTCCGGGCCAGGTTCTAGGCTGGTGGGCGCTGCCAATGGAGGCACGCCGCTGTCTGTCGAGTGAGGAATGGGCGAGATGCCTGAGTTCGCGTACACCGATCTGCTCCCCATGGGAGAGGACACCACCCCCTATCGGCTGGTGACCTCCGAGGGTGTCTCCACCTTCGAGGCCGACGGGCGCACGTTCCTCAAGGTCGAGCCGGAGGCGCTGCGCAAGCTCGCCGAAGAGGCCATCCACGACATCCAGCACTACCTGCGGCCCGCCCACCTCGCCCAGCTGCGCCGGATCATCGACGACCCCGAGGCGTCGGCCAACGACAAGTTCGTCGCGCTGGACCTGCTGAAGAACGCGAACATCGCGGCGGCGGGCGTCCTGCCCATGTGCCAGGACACCGGCACCGCCATCGTCATGGGCAAGCGCGGCCAGAACGTGCTCACCGAGGGCGGCGACGAGGCGGCCCTGTCCCGCGGCATCTACGACGCGTACAAGAACCTGAACCTGCGCTATTCGCAGATGGCTCCGCTCACCATGTGGGAGGAGAAGAACACCGGCTCGAACCTGCCGGCGCAGATCGAGCTGTACGCGACCGACGGCGGCGCCTACAAGTTCCTCTTCATGGCCAAGGGCGGCGGCAGCGCCAACAAGTCGTTCCTCTACCAGGAGACGAAGGCGGTCCTCAACGAGGGCTCCATGATGAAGTTCCTGGAGGAGAAGATCCGCTCGCTCGGCACGGCGGCCTGCCCGCCGTACCACCTGGCGATCGTCGTCGGCGGCACCAGCGCCGAGTACGCGCTCAAGACCGCGAAGTACGCCTCCGCCCACTACCTGGACGAGATCCCGGCGGAGGGTTCCGAGCTCGGGCACGGTTTCCGGGACAAGGAGCTGGAGGAGAAGGTCTTCGAGCTGACGCAGAAGATCGGGATCGGCGCGCAGTTCGGCGGCAAGTACTTCTGCCACGACGTGCGTGTGGTCCGTCTGCCCCGGCACGGCGCGTCCTGCCCGGTCGCGATCGCCGTGTCCTGCTCGGCCGACCGCCAGGCCGTCGCGAAGATCACCGCCGAGGGCGTGTTCCTGGAGCAGCTGGAGACCGACCCGGCGCGCTTCCTGCCGGACACCACCGACGAGCACCTGGACGAGTCGTCGGACGTGGTCCGCATCGACCTCAACCAGCCGATGGACGACATCCTCGCCGAGCTCACCAAGTACCCGGTCAAGACCCGGCTCTCGCTCTCCGGTCCGCTCGTCGTGGCCCGTGACATCGCGCACGCCAAGATCAAGGAGCGGCTCGACGCGGGTGAGGAGATGCCGCAGTACCTGAAGGACCACCCGGTGTACTACGCGGGCCCGGCCAAGACGCCCGAGGGCTACGCGTCCGGTTCCTTCGGCCCGACGACGGCCGGCCGCATGGACTCCTACGTCGAGCAGTTCCAGGCGGCGGGCGGCTCCAAGGTGATGCTGGCCAAGGGCAACCGGTCCCAGCAGGTCACGGACGCGTGCGGCAGCCACGGCGGCTTCTACCTCGGCTCCATCGGCGGTCCCGCCGCGCGTCTGGCACAGGACTGCATCAAGAAGGTCGAGGTCGTCGAGTACGAGGAGCTCGGCATGGAGGCCGTCTGGAAGATCGAGGTCGAGGACTTCCCGGCGTTCGTCGTGGTCGACGACAAGGGCAACGACTTCTTCAAGGACCCGGCGCCCGCGCCGACGTTCACGTCGATCCCGGTCCGGGGCCCCGGCCTGGCGTAGGACGCCCCGGGCGTCGCGACGGACGCGCGACGCCTCCGGCGTCATGAAGGACTCGCGCAGGGCCGCTCCTCGGGGGGTGGCCCTGCGCGACCGGGGGTCCGCCGAAAGGGCCGCTCCGTCGGAGCGGCCCTTTCGGCGTGTGCGGGTGAGGGCGGTCCATCCCGAGGGCTGTCCTCCGCCGCCTCCGCGCGCGTGTCCAGGACGGGCGGCGTGCCCGTGGCGTACGGCTGGTCCGCCCGGACGAACACCCTCCGCCCCGCTGACCGGCCGCGGTGGGAACACCCGTGGGGTCCAGGATGCTGTCCCCCATGGAGGTGTCGTCAATGACAGATGGCCAGGCGGAAACCGCGTACCGGACCGAGCACGACTCCATGGGTGAGGTCCGGGTGCCGGCCGACGCGAAGTGGCGGGCGCAGACACAGCGCGCCGTGGAGAACTTCCCGATCTCGGGGCAGCGGATCGAGCGGGCCCACATCGAGGCGCTCGCCCGGATCAAGGCCGCCGCGGCGAAGGTGAACGGCGAGCTGGGCGTGATCGGCAAGGACGTCGCGGAGGCGATCCAGGAGGCCGCCGCCGAGGTCGCGGAGGGCCGCTGGGACGCGCACTTCCCGGTCGACGTGTTCCAGACGGGGTCCGGGACGTCGTCCAACATGAACACCAACGAGGTCATCGCCACGCTCGCGAGCGAGCGGCTCGGCCGGGACGTGCACCCCAACGACCAGGTGAACGCGTCCCAGTCGTCGAACGACGTGTTCCCCTCCTCCATCCACATCGCCGCGACCGCGGCCGTGACCCGGGACCTGATCCCCGCGCTGGAGCATCTGGCGACCGCGCTGGAGCGCAAGGCGCGGGAGTTCGCCGACGTCGTGAAGTCCGGGCGCACGCACCTGATGGACGCGACACCCGTGACGCTGGGGCAGGAGTTCGGTGGGTACGCGGCCCAGGTCCGGTACGGGGTGGAGCGGCTGCGCGCCTCGCTGCCCCGGCTCGCCGAACTGCCGCTCGGCGGCACCGCCGTGGGGACCGGGATCAACACGCCGCCGGGATTCTCCGCCGCCGTCATCGCGGAGGTGGCCCGGGCCACGGGGCTGCCGCTGACGGAGGCCCGCGACCACTTCGAGGCGCAGGGCGCGCGCGACGGCATCGTCGAGACCAGCGGGCAGCTCAGGACCGTCGCGGTGGGTCTGACGAAGATCGCCAACGATCTGCGGTGGATGGCCTCCGGGCCGCGCACCGGTCTGGCCGAGATCGCCCTGCCCGACCTCCAGCCCGGATCGTCGATCATGCCGGGGAAGGTGAACCCCGTCATCCCGGAGGCCGTGCTCATGGTCGCCGCCCAGGTCACCGGGAACGACGCCACGGTCGCGGTGGCCGGAGCGGCCGGGAACTTCGAACTGAACGTCATGCTGCCGGTCATCGCCAGGAACGTCCTGGAGTCGGTCCGGCTGCTCGCCAATGTGTCCCGGCTGCTCGCCGACCGCACCGTCGACGGGATCGTCGCGCACCGCGAGCGGGCCCGCGAGTACGCCGAGTCGTCACCGTCCGTGGTGACGCCGCTCAACAAGTACATCGGGTACGAGGAGGCCGCGAAGGTCGCCAAGAAGGCGCTGGCGGAGCGGAAGACGATCCGCCAGGTGGTCCTGGAGTCCGGTCACGTGGAGCGCGGGGACCTCACCCTGGAGCAGCTGGACGAGGCGCTGGATGTCCTGCGGATGACGCGCCCGTGACGGCTCCCGCCTCTCCGCGGACGCCGGATGACATGGCGGTTACGTCCTGGGCCGGCTGACGAGAACCGTGACGCGTGCCGCAGCGTCGTATGCCTGGGGCACCTAATATCTGTTCATGGCAGACGGTGGAGCGGTGAGGCGAGTGGGAGCGGACGGGCCGGCGGAGCACTGGACCCCCGGCAGTCACATCCTGTGGCGGTACCGGGAGAACGCCGGCGCGCGCTTCCACATCTGCCGTCCGGTGACCGTCGTGCGCGATGATCCGGAGCTGCTCGCCGTGTGGATGGCCCCGGGCACGGAGTGCGTGAAGCCGGTGCTGGCCGACGGTACGCCGGTGCACGGGGAGCCGCTCGAGTCGCGCTACACCAAGCCGCGCTCGGTGCTGCGCGACCGCTGGTTCGGCACCGGGGTGCTGAAGCTGGCGCGGCCCGGGGACGCCTGGTCGGTGTGGCTGTTCTGGGATCCGGGCTGGCGTTTCAAGAACTGGTACGTGAATCTTGAGGCACCGCTGACCCGTTGGGAGGGCGGGGTCGACTCCGAGGACCACTTCCTGGACATCTCCGTCCACCCGGACCGGAGTTGGCGCTGGCTCGACGAGGACGAGTTCGCGATGGCCCAGCGGGCCGGTCTGATGGACGCTCAACTGGCGGCGCGGGTGCGGGAGGCGGGCTGGTCGGCCGTGGATGTGATCACGTCGTGGGGCGCGCCGTTCTCGGACGGATGGCAGCACTGGCGGCCGGATCCGTCCTGGCCGGTTCCCTTCCTGCCCGATGACTGGGACCGTACGCCCGCGCACGTGTCCTCATGAGACCCTTGATGCGCCCCCGTGGTACAACCGTAGGATCGTCTTCCGCAAGGGCGCACCGCAGCAACAACTCCCGCAGTACGAGCCGGGCTTGACCATATGTCATCGAGGGGCGGCAGGACGTGAGCGAGCGGTACGAGGGGCACGGCGGCGCGGCCCGTGGCGGACCGGACACAGCGGCGTCCCGCGCGGCGCTGCCGTCGGCGTCCGGCGCGCGGTCGCGTACGGTTTCCCTGTCGGCGTCGTCCGGCACGGCGTCGTCCGCGCGGCCCGCAGGGCTGCCTGACGCGGTGTCGCGCACGGCGCTCCGGTCGGCGCGGCCCGTCCCCGGCACGGCCGCGGCCGTGCTCACCCTCGGGCCCGACCCCGACGACGCGCAGATTCCGTTCCTGGGGCACACATTCCGGGTATCGGGGCTGCGGGACGAACTGCACGCACGGCGCGCAGCCCCGGACGGATGGATTCGACACGCGTGACGGAGTACCCCACCTCGCACGAGCGCCGCCAGCCCGGTGCCGGCCGGCCGCCCGCCCCCGCGGACCCCCGCGGGGCGCTCCTGCGTACCCCGGAACAGTCGTCATCCCTGCCGGGTGCCTCCGCGTTACCCGTCCAGTCCGCCCGCACGGGCGACGCGCCCCAGGGACCGGCCGCCGCCACGCCGTGCGGCCGGCGCGCCACCGGTCAGGTCTCGGCCGACGTCGACATGACGTCGTCGTCGGGCTCCTCCGGCACCGGCGCGTCCACACCGCCGCCCGCCTCCTCCGGCTCCGAACACTCCCAGCCGTCGGCGACCGAACCCGACACGCACCGCCCGCGCCCCGCGCCGGAGGGCATCCCGGCCCAGCCGGCCGCGGAGCAGGACCGCCCGCCGCGCGCCCTCGGCGCCAAGGAGCGGCGCACCGGGCAGACGCTGCCGCAGGGCGGCCCGATGCCGATGCGCAGGGACGGCGACCGGCTGCGCTTCGTGGGCGCGGCGACCCGAAGGATCGCGCGCGGCATCGACCTCGACGAGATCGTGATGGGCCTGTGCCGGGCCACCGTGCCGACGTTCTCGGACGCGATCCTCGTCTATCTGCGCGACCCGCTGCCGGTCGGCGACGAGCGGCCCACCGGGCCCCTCGTGCTGCGGCTGCGGCGCACCGACCGGATTCCCGAGGAGCGGGACACGGACGGCGGCTTCATGCCCGCGCTGCGGCCCGAGCCGAGCGAACTGTCGGCGATGACGGCCGAGCTGTGCGAGGTGCGCCCTGGCGGTGCCCTCGCCGAGGTGCTGCGCGGTGTCCGCCCGGTGTTCGCGGACGCGCCCGCCGCACGGGCGGCGCTGCCCGAGCTGCTCGGCGACGATCTGGTGGTCCCCGGCGGGCAGCGCGCGATCCTGGCCCCGCTGCGCGGGCGCCGCAGGGTGATCGGCGCGGCCCTGTTCCTGCGCCGCCCGGAGCGTCTCGCCTTCGAGGCGGACGATCTGCTGGTCGCCGCGCAGCTCGCCACACACAGTGCCCTCGGCATCGACAAGGCCGTGCTGTACGGGCGTGAGGCGTACATCGCCGACGAGCTCCAGCGCACGATGCTGCCCGAGACGCTGCCGCGGCCCACGGGCGTGCGGCTGGCCAGCCGCTACCTGCCCGCCGCCGAGACGGCGCGCGTCGGCGGGGACTGGTACGACGCGATCCCGCTGCCGGGCAGCCGGGTCGCCCTGGTCGTCGGTGACGTCATGGGGCACTCGATGACGTCGGCGGCGATCATGGGGCAGCTGCGGACGACCGCGCAGACCCTCGCGGGGCTGGATCTGCCGCCTCAGGAGGTGCTGCACCACCTCGACGAGCAGGCGCAGCGGCTGGGCACCGACCGCATGGCGACCTGCCTGTACGCGGTCTACGACCCGGTCTCGCACCGCATCACCATCGCCAACGCCGGCCATCCGCCGCCGGTCCTGCTGCATCTGGGCGGGCGCGCCGAGGTGCTGCGGGTGCCGCCGGGCGCCCCGATCGGCGTGGGTGGCGTGGACTTCGAGGCGGTCGAGCTGGACGCGCCTGCCGGGGCGACGCTGCTGCTGTACACCGACGGTCTGGTCGAGTCCCGGCTCAGGGACGTGTGGACCGGCATAGAGCAGCTGCGGGAGCGGCTGGCCGCCACGGCGCAGCTGACCGGGCCCGACCACCCGCCGCCGCTGGAGGCGCTGTGCGACGAGGTGCTCGACATGCTCGGTCCGGGTGACCGGGACGACGACATCGCGCTGCTCGCGGCCCGCTTCGACGGGATCGCGCCGAGCGACGTCGCGTACTGGTTCCTGGAGCCGGAGGACGCCGCTCCGGGGCGGGCCCGCAAGCTGGCCCGGCGCGCGCTGTCACGGTGGGGCCTGGAGGAGCTGACCGACTCGGTGGAGCTGCTCGTCAGCGAGGTCGTGACGAACGCCGTGCGCTATGCGTCACGGCCGGTGACGCTGCGGCTGCTGCGGACCGACGTCCTGCGCTGCGAGGTCGGTGACGACGTGCCGCAGCTGCCCAGGCTGCGGCAGGCCCGCGCCACCGACGAGGGCGGCCGTGGGCTGTACCTGGTGAACCGGCTGGCCAGGCGGTGGGGCGCGACACGGCTGAGCACCGGAAAGGTCGTCTGGTTCGAGTTGAACCGGGGCTGAGGGGGGTACTCGCCCCGTCTCACCCCGGGGCGGCCCGGACCGGCACGGACGTGCGGCGCCGGGCGCCTGTGCCCGGCGCCGGGCCGATTTCCGGCGTCGGCATCCCCGTCGGCGCCGGACCGGTGCCGGGACCGGACAGGGTCCAGATGTGGACGAACTCGGTCCACATGTTGCCGACATTCCGTCGGCGGCGTTGACTGCTGGGGTGAGCGAAGCGACCTGACGACTCTTTTCCGACGGGAGGACGCTCGTGACGCAGGCACCCCAGAAGGCTCCGTACACCACGAACAACGTCGGGAATCCGGTGGAGAGCGACGAGCACTCGCTCACCGTCGGCCCCGACGGACCGATCCTGCTCCAGGACCACTACCTGATCGAGAAGATGGCCCAGTTCAACCGGGAACGGGTCCCCGAGCGGGTGGTGCACGCCAAGGGCAGTGGAGCGTACGGATTCTTCGAAGTCACCAACGACGTCAGTCAGTTCACCAAGGCGGATCTCTTCCAGCCGGGCAAGCGCACCGAGATGCTGGCACGGTTCTCCACCGTCGCCGGCGAGCAGGGATCGCCGGACACCTGGCGCGACCCCCGCGGCTTCGCGCTCAAGTTCTACACGGAGCTCGGCAATTACGACCTGGTGGGCAACAACACTCCGGTCTTCTTCGTCCGTGACACGATCAAGTTCCAGGACTTCATCCGCTCGCAGAAGCGCCACCCGGCGACCGGGCTGCGCAGCAACGACATGCAGTGGGACTTCTGGACGCTCTCGCCCGAGTCGGCGCACCAGGTCACCTGGCTGATGGGCGACCGCGGCATCCCCAAGACGTACCGCCACATGAACGGCTACTCGTCCCACACCTACATGTGGATCAACGGTGCCGGTGAGCGGTTCTGGGTGAAGTACCACTTCAAGACCGACCAGGGCATCGACTTCCTCACCCAGGCGGAGGCCGACGAGCTGGCCGGCACGGACGCCGACGTGCACCGCCGGGACCTGTACGAGTCGATCGAGTCGGGGAACGCTCCGAGCTGGACGCTGAAGGTCCAGATCATGCCGTTCGACGACGCGGCGGACTACCGCTTCAATCCGTTCGACCTGACGAAGGTCTGGCCGCACGGGGACTACCCGCTCATCGACGTCGGCCGGATGACCCTGCACAGGAATCCCGAGGACTACTTCATCCACATCGAGCAGGCCGCCTTCGAGCCCTCGAACCTGGTCCCGGGCATCGGCCCCTCGCCGGACAAGATGCTGCTGGGCCGGCTCTTCTCGTACCCGGACACGCACCGGTACCGGATCGGCCCCAACTACAGCCAGCTGCCGCCCAACCGGCCGCACTCCCCGGTCAACTCGTACGCCAAGGACGGCCCGATGCGCTACGAGCCGTCGAACGCCGCCCGGCCGTACGCGCCCAACTCGTACGGCGGACCCGACGCCGACTACGGGCAGTTCGGGGATCCGGCGAGCTGGGAGACCGCGGGCGAGCTGGTGCGCGAGGCGTACCGGCTGCACAGCGAGGACGACGACTGGGGGCAGCCCGGCACGCTGGTCCGCCAGGTGCTCGACGACGCGGCCCGTGACCGGCTGGTGTCGAACGTCACCGGGCATCTGAAGGCCGACGTGTCGCGGCCGGTCCTGGACCGCGCGCTCCAGTACTGGCGCAACATCGACAAGGAGATCGGCGACCGGATCGCGCACCAGGTCAACGGAGGCTGACCCGGTCCCGTCCGGACGACCCCGGCGCCCCGCCCCTGCACACCGCGGAGGGCGGGGCGTCGTCGTCGCAGATCATTTTCAGCCGCCGTGGTGGCGAAGGCCGCGCCGTCGTCCGCGAACCCGGATACGGTTCCGGAACACCGGAAGGGCCGGATCGGGCGGGCCCGTGCGGCGGCGAGAGGCGGGGACGGCACTGTGGACGGCATCGCATGGATCCGGGAGACCTACGACGCCTACTGCGTCACCTTCGCCAAAGGCCTGAGCGCGGAGGAACTGGTCCGCCGGATGGGCGGGGCCCCCGGGCGGATCATGCCTTCCCTGTCCGCCGAGGACGCGCTGGAGCTCGCCGGCGACAAGGGCCCGGTCGCCCGGCTGGGCACGAGCAACGGCTGGGCCTTCGCCCTGGAACCCGCGAGCGCCGAGGGCACCGACCGGCGCCTGCTGCGGCGCGTCTCCGAGGGCACCGAGGCGGTCATGCTGCTGGACAGCGGGATGCCGCCGTACTGGTTCGTCCACGCCCGCGACGGCGAGATCGCGGCGGACTTCGAACCGGGCGTGGAGGCCGAGCAGATCGGCGGCAGCGACCCGTCGTTCCTCGTCCCGGCCATGCAGAGCGCGGGCATGCTGCTGCCGGACGGCACGGCGGACCCGGAGGACTGGGAGCCCGAGCAGCGGATCCTCACCGTGGCGGAACGGGTCTTCGCGCTGGACCTCCCCCGCACGGCACTCGAGGCCGGAACGCTGCCGGCGGTTCTTCTGTCCTGAGGGCTGTCCCGGACGCGCCGGACGCGCCGGATGCACCGGCGCGGCGCGTTCCGTCGCGCCGGGCCGTCCGTCCCACCTGGCCGTCCGTCCCGCGGGGCCGTCCGTCCTGGCGGGTCGGCGCGGAGACCGGAGCCCGGCCGGCCGGCATGACGCCGATCGGCCGGGCTCCTGTGGGCCGGGCGGTCGCGGGCACGGCTCCGGCCGTGCCCGCGGGACCTGACGGTCCGCTGCCCTACCGGGTACGGACCACACAGATCTGCGAGAGATCCGTGCACCCCTCGAAGCCCGGCACGCTCACATAGAACGCGTCCTTGTCGAGCATCCGGTTGTTCGGCACGAAGAACAGGCCGATCCGGTTGGCCGCTCCCGAGTTCTCGTCGCCCGGAATGCTGGCCCGGCCGCAGATCTCGTTCCAGGTGTTCACCCGGGCGTAGCGCGGGTCCTCCAGCAGGGTCCAGCCGGTGCTGAGCGGCTTGGCGTACAGCTGGGTGCACTCCTTGCCGTTGCTCACCGCCTGCGGGGGCATGCCACCGCTCTGGTAGGTCGCCGCGAACGGGTACTCGTCACAGCTCGACGTGCTGTTCGGCGGCTTCGAGTCGGGGTGGCCGACGAACTTGTCGGGTCCGCTCGTCGGACAGATCACCTTGCGGTTCGCCTTCTGGCGGTCGGTGCTCGCCAGGTAGTTCAGCGGCGAACTGTGATCGCGGCTGCCCGGGTGGTACGGCAGCTTCTGCATGAGGATCCAGTAGAACGCCGCCGCCGAGGGGTTCGCCTCGGTGTTGACGACGTACGTCGGGATGTAGTCGGGGAAGACGCATCCCACCGTGCTCTTGCCCTTGGCCTCACGGTCGCAGCGGATGCCGAGCTTCCCGCTCGGCGGCTGGTAGTCCGCACCGCCGTTCGGGGCGCCGCCCATGGTCGAGGAGAGGATCCAGTTCAGGTGGACGGTCTCGTTGCCCGCCGTGCCCGACCAGGTGTGGTCGATCCGGCCGACCGCCTCGTGCTTGTCGAGGCCCGACCACTCCGGCAGGCCGGACCAGGTGATCCCGGCCGACGAGCAGTTGGACTGGCAGAAGGACTGCACGTTGATCGTGACGGGCGGAACCTTCGGGTCGACCGTCGTCGGCTGGACCGACACGGTCTGCTGGATCGTGGGGCTGTCGAGGTTCAGGTCGATCTCGTGCTTGTACGCGTAGATGTTCTGCGCGATGGGCGTGCCGTTCTCGTACAGCGTGGCCGAGAAGCTGTCCTGGAGACACGCTCTGGTGCGTGTGTAGAACATGTCGGCGCCGCTCTTGGAGCAGAACGCGGTGCCCGCCGCGGCCGCGGCCCCCTTGCGCTGCGCCGTCTTCCCGGCCGGCTTCCCTCGGAACTCCAGACAGACCTCGGAGTCCTTCTTGCCCTTGACGGCACGGCAGTCGAAGGCACGCGGGTGTTCGTCGGCGGTCGCCCCCGCGCGGGAGGACTGCACACCGGGCCGCGGGAAGACGTGTCCGGGCAGGGTGGTGACGGGCTCCACCGCGGGCGGCTCGGGAGCGCCGGGGTTCCACTCCGGCAGCCGCATGTCGGTGATCAGGTCGTAGCTGCCCGGCACGAAGGCCACCGCGTCGAAGGCGATGTCCTGGTCCCCGGTGCCGTCCGGGGTGATGGTGTCCAGCCGCACCGCGGCTGCGTTGTCGAAGCGGTACGCGCCGAGCGACACCCAGCGGTTGCCGTCTCCGGGCTGCTTGATCGTGCGGGTCTCGGTCCCGTACGCGGTGTCGATCTCGTACCGCGCGTAGTTGGTCTGCGCTCCGTGGTCGGGCAGATGCACCATGACCTTCGCCTGGCCCTTGAGCGTGTCCTTCAGCTTCCAGGTGCCGGTGATCTTCAGCCGCCGGCCCTTGGCGTCGTCCTGGCGGGTGTGGCCGAAGTAGAAGTGGCCGCCGAAGCCCGCGCCCAGCTGGTGGAGGTCGACCTTGGCGGGATAGACGGTCTCCACTCCGTTGTTGGCGAAGTTGAAGCTGAACGTCCCGGAGTTCGTCCAGGAGTTGGTGCAGCCGGGGCGGACGACCGGGGTGCCCGCCGGCACGTCGTCGACGACGATCGCGTTGCCCGGAAGGCCGCTGGTGCTGCACACGGGCGGGTACGCCGTGCCGTCGGCCTCCTCCGGCATGCTGTCACCGAAGCGGATGAACTCGTATCCGCACGTGTCGGCGCAGTCGCTCTTCCAGGTCACCGGCTTGTTCCACCAGCACTGGAAGTCGCTGCGTCCGCAAGGCCCGCTGCTCGCGGTGTCGTTGGAGGCGCCGTCGGAAATCCGGGCCGGGTCGCAGCTGTTGGAGGAGTTGCAGAACGCGTCCTCCGGTGCCTTGAGGTGGGCGCGGTTGTACAGGGCGCTGCCCTTGACCGTGACGGCCTCGGAGGTGCCGTTCCAGGTGGAGGGGCGGAAGGCCGGGACCATCACGCCCGGGGACTCCAGGAAGGACGGCGGGTGTGCGGCGAAGCCGAGGACCTTCTCCTGGTAGGGCCAGTTCTGCGGGCGGGCGGCGGCGCTGGCGTCCTCGCCGCCTGCGGCGTTCTCCATGAACGGCAGGCGTCCGGCGTCCCATTCGGGGTTGGCGGGGTTGTTCGCCCAGCCCAGGCCCCAGGGCGAGCCGTTGCCGGCGTTGGGGTGGAAGCCGGAGTTGTACGCCCACAGGGCGAAGTACCAGTTCTCGGGCCGTCCCGTGGTGCCGTGGTTGGCGATCATGCCGGCGGCGCGGGTCTCGTTCCACTTGGAGATGAGGGTCTGCAGGCCCGCGGAGATGTTCGCGGTGTAGTCCAGGGCGGCGGCCCGCTGCTTCTGGTAGTCCCAGGCGGCACCGCCGTGGCCGTCCTCGCGTCCGGCCATCCGCATGTGGTCGGTGATCTGCGTGATGCCGTAACCGCAGTCCGCCTTGGCGAAGTTGACGTCCCAGTCGTTGCTGGTGTCGCCGTCGTAGAGGTTGATGCCGTAGTAGTTGCCGATCAGCGGGCTGGCGGTGACGCCCGGCACGGCCGAGCGGGCGGCCTGCCACATGTTCGACTCCTGGGTGGTCACGCCGAGCATGACCTGCGCCATGGCGCGACCGCCGCCGTCCAGCGCCGGGTTCAGGAAGAGGGCCTGCGGCATGTAGGCGGGCATGCCGAGGTTCTTCCAGTTCGCCGCACGCGAGATGTGCGTGTTGAGCATGCCCTTGACGGCCTGGTCGACCGCCCACTCCACCTGGCGGGGCTTGGGCTGCATGGCCTGGTTGCGCGGGTCGTTGCGGGGCACGGAGCAGGTGCGCTCCGACTCCACCGGGTCGCTCGGGTCACCGGCGGCCGTCGCGGTCACCGACGCCTTGCCGCCGCCTCCGGAACCGGTCAGCAGACCCGGCGAGGCGTCACGGCCCTGGCCCGCGAAGGCCGACACCCGCCGGGCCGGGTCCACGGTGAAGGACGCCGCACGCCCCGTGGCGCGGGTGGTCAGGGACATCTTCACCGTACGCGCCTTGGCGGTCTCGCCGGGCAGCAGCAGCGTGCCCTTGCCGTCGGCCCATGTCGTGCGGGTCAGGACGGCCTCGCCGCGCGAGGAGACGGTGGCGTCCTTCGGCACCGACGCCAACCGCCGTACGGTGGACGGAAGTCGGTCGGCCGTCGGTCGCGTGCTGCCGGTCACGTACACGGTGCCGGCGCTCCGGGTCAGCCCCGTCTCGGTCGCGAGCCCCTTGGCCAGTACGGCAGCACGCGTACCGCGCGGGTCCGGGTGCGCCACGGCGTCGGCCGCGATGCGCTTCACCCGGGACGTGGCGCCACGCTTGTCGAGGAAGGCCAGCCCGCCGTCGCCGTCGGGCGTGAGCCGGTAGGGGACACCGTCGGTGCGGACGAGGGCCTTGCGCGTGCCACGGGCGTCGATCTTGACGACCTCCGCGCCGGAGGCCGCGAGGACAGAGCCGTGCGCGGCCGGGACGGCCGAGGTGACCTGTCCTGTCAGCGCGATCGGCTTGCCCACCCTGCCCGTCGACGCGTCCAGCCGGAACAGCCGGGTGCCGGGCAGGTCTTCGCCCCCGGACTGGGTCAGGACCACCGACTCCCCCGGCCCGCAGCCCGGGTTGTAGTACGACAGCGATGCCTTGAGCTTCAGCTTCGTCACCCGGCCGGAGGCCAGATCGACGACAGCGGTGAACCCGCCCCGGGCCATCAGCTGGGGTTTGTTGGTGAAAGTGCGGGGCGCGTAGACCACTACTGCCCGCTTGCCCGAACCGGTGACGCAGATGTTGCCGATCCAGGCGTCGGCGTCGAATCCCGGCTCGGAAAGCGACGCCGTGCTGTGCCAGGTGTAGCCGTCCTTCTTCCGGGCCGTGAGGATGTGGAATCCCTCCGCGTCACCCGATGTGGTCCACGCCAGGTCGCCCGAATTCTTCCAGGTCCTGCCCAGTACCGCGGCCCGCTCTGCCGCCGGCACCGCGTCGCGCCGTTTTTCGGCCGCCGTCTTCGTGGCGGGAGCCGCCGGTGCGGGCGGGGCGGCCCAGGCCACGGCCTGGGTCAGTCCCGCGAGCACCGCCCCGGCCGCCACGGCGGCCAGCGGTGCCCTCGTTCGTCTGTGGAATCTCAACGGTTCTCCTTCACAAATGGGCTCCCGCGATGCGGGAGTTCTGGAAGGGGAAAGGGCGCATGAAACGCAATCCGGGCACGCGTGACAGCCCGCGCACGGTCGTCGGAATTCGTGAATACAGGCCGTAAAGAGGCGCGGGCCACTGGTCAGTGTGGAGCGCGCGTTGCCACTTGGGTTCCCTCCCCGTTACCGGAAAGCATGATCCGCGCGCGCAGCCCGGGTCAACAAAATTCTCATCGAACTCTGAGCTTCCGGAACGTCTGGCCAATAATCGACCGTCGACATATCCGGTAAGTCCCGCCCGCGCACGAGGAAAAGGGCGTCCGGTGAATCACCGGGCGCCGTTTTCGCATGCTGCTGCACGGTGTCCTCGGCTTCGGCGCAGGCATCCGTGTCCGACCCGGCAGACCCCGGCCAAGGGCTGTCCCGTAATCCCTGGCGGGCACGCGACGACAGCTACAGCACCTCGCCGCGTTGTCGGATCGCCCGCATACGCCCAGTACGAGGACGACCGCCCCCTGCGTTCGGCGGGAGGACCCCCCACCGCCTCGCGATGCACCGCATCCGACGCCGCGCGCCGATCCACCAGGGATTGCGGGACAGCCCTCAGGCCGACTCGCGCACCACCAGTTCCGTCGGCAGCATCACCTGCTGCCGGGCCCCACCGTGCTGGGTGATCTCGGTGAGGATCCGGACCATCGTGCGGCCCAGTTCCTCCACCGGCTGGCGCACCGTGGTCAGGGGCGGGTGAGCATAGCGGGCGAGTGAGTCCTCGAATCCGACGACGGCGACGTCACCGGGTACCTGCCGCTGCCGGCGGCGCAGTTCTTCCAGGGCGCCGAGCGCCATGAGGTCGGAGGCGGCGAACACGGCGTCCAGGTCAGGGGCGCGTTCAAGAAGCGAAAACATCGCCCGGCGGCCGCTTTCCCAGCTGAAGTCGCCGGTCTCGACCAGGACTTCGCTTGCAGGTGCCCCCGCTTCGCGATGAGCGGTGCGCCAGCCCTCGAGCCGGCTGCGGCCGACGTCCATGTCCAGCGGGCCGGCGATCGTGGCGATCTTGGTGCGTCCGCTGCCCAGCAGGTGCCGCACGGCCTCCGCCGCCCCGCCGGCGTTGTCGGCGTGCACGTAGCTCAGCCGCTCGCCGACGTCGCGGCGGCCGGCCAGCACGGTGGGCAGACCCAGGTCCTCCAGCATCCCGGGCAGCGGATCGTCGGCGTGGACGGAGACCAGCAGGACGCCGTCCACGCGGCGTGCCGCCACCGACTCGGTGAGCTGCTCCCGCTCGGCCTAGTCGCGGACGAGCATCAACTGCAGCTGCGTCCGGCTGTCGGCGAGGGCTTCGCTGACGCCGCGGATCAGTGCCGCGAAGAACGGTTCCGAGCCGAGTCGGCTCGCCGATTCCGGGATGACCAGGGCCACCGCGTCGGTGCGACTGGTCACGAGACCGCGGGCGACCGTGTTGGGGACGTAGTTGAGTTCCTTGATCGCCGCCAGGACCCTGGCCCGGGCGTCGGCGCTGACCAGCTCCGAGCCGTTGACGACCCGGGACACCGTCGTCCTGCCCACACCCGCACGGGCGGCGACCGTCTTGATCGTCGGGCGGCGATTCCCAGCCATGCGCTCCCCTCCCGGCAGCCGCGGCAGTGTCTGCCGCGCTGATGACCTGCACCGATTCTTGCAGACGCCGCTGTCGCGCGGGCCCGGCGCCGTCCAGGAACGACGAACGCGATGGCCGGCCAATCTCCCTTCGTCGCGTTCAAGTCATTGACAGATCGGCTCGATGCGGTGAGTCTGCCATGCGTCGGTGGGAACGTACCCACCTTTTCTTCGGTCCGGGATGGGCACGTTCCCACCACCCCACCAGAGCCGCAGTAGTCGTCGCAAAGCGTGTCAATTCGACGCGTCCGCGTCGCCGCCTAGGAGGAGACCCATGAGCAGTCCCGGTTCGTTCGGCAGAAAGAGGCTGGCGTCAGCAGCTGCGGCCGTATGCGCGTTGGCGCTCGTCGCCGGCTGCGGCAGCAGTGACGGCTCGGTCACGGGCGGTGGCAAGAAGGACGGCAGGACCGTCATCACCATGGGCATGTTCGGGGTGATGGGCTTCAAGGAGTCGGGCCTTCTCGAGCAGTACGAGAAGGAGCACCCGGACGTCGAGATCAAGGCCGAGATAGCCGGCGACGAGCAGACCTACTACACCGCGCTGCAGACCCATCTCGCCGCGGGCAACGGCCTGAAGGACATCCAGGGCATCGAGATCGGCCGGGCCAAGGAGATCACCGAGACGCAGGCCGCCAACTTCGCCGACTTCTCCAAGACGCCGGGCACCGACCATTTCCTGCCCTGGAAGCAGTCCCAGATCACCACCGAGGACGGCAAGGTGCTGGGCCTCGGGACCGACGCCGGCCCGATGGCCGTGTGCTACCGCAAGGACTACTTCGCCCAGGCCGGCCTGCCCACCGACCGCGAGCAGGTCAGCAAGCTGTGGGCGGGCGACTGGAAGAAGTACGTCGAGGTCGGCCGCACCTTCAAGAAGGACTTCAAGGGCGGCCGCGTGTCGTACATGGACTCCTCCAGCGGCCTGTTCAACGCCATGGTCTACGGCTACCCGCAGCAGTACTACAGCGAGAACGGCGACCTGATCTACGACAAGAACCCGGTCGTCAAGCAGGCCTGGAACCTTGCCGCGGACGCCGCCGACGACGGGCTGAGCGCGAAGTTGCGCCAGTTCCAGCCCGGTTGGGACCCGGGACTGGCCAACGGCACCTTCGCCACCGCGGTCTGCCCGGCGTGGATGCTGAGCCACATCAGCGAGAAGGCCGGTGAGAAGAACAAGGGCAAGTGGGACGTCGCCAGGGCCCCCAAGGGGGCCAACTGGGGCGGTTCCTTCCTCGGCGTGATGGAGAAGAGTCCGGTGAAGGCGGAGGCCCAGAAGCTCGTCGCCTGGCTGACCGCTCCGGAGCAGCAGGCCTACATCTTCAAGAAGCTGGGCAACTTCCCCTCCTCTCGCCAGGCGCTGGACCAGGACGACGTCAAGAACGTCACCTCCGCGTACTTCAGCGACGCGCCGATCGGCCAGATCTTCGGTGCCGCCGCGCAGGAGATCCCCGACAAGCAGGTCCTCGGCCGCAAGGACGGCACGATCAAGGACACCTTCACCCAGGGCCTGGCCCTGGTCGAGCAGGGCCAGTCGCGGGACAAGGCGTGGAAGACCACCGCTGAGCGCATCGACAAGGCGGTCGGCTGACCCTCGGGCCTCCGACCCCCCGGGCGCGCCCGCACTCTGCCGGCGCGCCCGGGGCCCGGCTCAGACATCCGCTCTCAGGAAGGAAGTCCGGTGGCCACCTCCACCACCAACGCCCTGGCCGGCGAGGAGCGTTCAGGTCCGCCCACGAAGACCCCCGGCGGGGAGACGGGCCGGCGGCGCAGCGCGCTGCTGCACCGGCTCGACCTCAAGGGCGCGCCGTATGCGTTCGTCGCGCCGTTCTTCGTGGTCTTCGCCGCGTTCAGCTTCTACCCCCTCGTGTACACGGCGTGGATCTCGCTGCACCACGTGGAACTGGCCACCCTCGACTCCATGCAGTGGGTGGCGTTCGACAACTACGTCGACCTGTTCAAGGACTCACGGTTCTGGAACGCGCTGCAGAACACCATCACCATCGGCGTCATCTCCACGGTGCCGCAGCTGCTGATGGCGCTCGGAATGGCGCACCTGCTCAACTACCGGATGCGCGCCTCGCTGTTCTTCCGCGTCGCGTCACTGGTGCCCTACGCCACCTCGGTCGGCGCGGCCGCCCTCGTGTTCACCATGCTCTTCGAACGCGACTTCGGCATGATCAACTGGGTGCTCGGCTGGGTCGGCATCGACCCGCTGGACTGGGAGGCCGACAAGTGGCCCGCCCAGGTGGCCATTTCCACCATCGTGATCTGGCGATGGACCGGCTACAACGCGCTGCTGTACCTGGCGGCCATGCAGGCCATCCCTGCCGAGCGGTACGAGGCGGCGTCCCTCGACGGCGCCTCACGGTGGAAGCAGTTCACCCATGTCACCGTTCCCGGGATCCGCTCCACCGTCGTCTTCACCATCGTGCTCTCCACCATCGGCGCCACCCAGCTGTTCGGTGAGCCGCTGATCTTCGGCCAGGGGCCCAACGGGGTCACCGGCGGCGCGGACAACCAGTACCAGACGCTGGGTCTGCTGCTGTACGAGGAGGGCTGGAAGAACTACCAGATGGGCCGCGCGGCGACCGTCGCCTGGGCGATGTTCCTGCTGCTCATCCTCGTCTTCGCGGCGCAGCGCCTGATCCGCCGGCTGCGCCCCCGCACGCCCTGACCAGGAGCCGTCATGACCGTCAACTCCCTCCCGGTCCGCACGGACACCGCGGTCCGGACCCCCGCCCCGAAAGCCCCTCGCACCGGCCGTCGGCTGCTGCGCATACGCGCCGGCCGCCAGCACCACGCCGGCCCGCTCGCCTACGTCCTGCTCGCCGTCATGGCGATCGTGTCGGTCTTCCCGCTGTACTGGACGATGGTGGCGGCCTCCACGGACAACACCCGGGTCAGCCAGACGCCTCCGCCGTTCCTGCCCGGCCCCAACCTGTTCAGCAACCTCGCCCGCGCGTGGGACGAGGCGGCGATGGGGAAGGCCATGATCAACAGTCTGATCGTGGCCGGGGTCATCGCACTGTCCACGGTGCTGTTCGCGACGCTGGCGGGCTTCGCCTTCGCCAAACTGCGGTTCAAGGGACGCAACATCCTGCTGACGCTGGTGATCGGCACCATGATGGTGCCGCCGCAGCTCGGCGTCGTACCGCTCTTCATGATGATGTCCGAGCTCGGCTGGTCGCAGCAGCTGCCGGCCGTCATCTTCCCCACGCTGGTGAGCGCGGTCGGGGTGTTCTTCATGCGGCAGTACCTCTCGGAGGCGCTGCCGGACGAGCTCGTCGAGGCGGGACGCGTGGACGGCGCGCACTCGCTGCGGATCTTCTGGAGCATCGTGCTTCCGGTCGCACGGCCCGCGATGGCGGTCCTGTTCATGATCACGTTCGTGCACGCGTGGAACGACTTCTTCTGGCCCTTCGTGGTGCTCGACATGACGAACCCGACCGTCCCGGTCGCGCTCACCCAGCTCAGCGCCGGCTATGTCCGCGACCAGTCACTGATCATGGCGGGTGCCCTGCTGGGCACCCTGCCGCTGCTGGCGATGTTCATCGTCTTCGGCCGCCAGATCGTCAGCGGGATCATGGCCGGCGCCGTCAAGGGCTGACGTCGGCCGGCCTTCCGCACCGGCCCGGCGCCCGGTCACCGGGCCGCCCCCCCTTTCGTATCCCTGTTTCTTCGCACCCCCCGCGACACACCCCTTGAGAGGATCTACGTGGTCACCGCAGCACGACATGGCGGATCTGCCCCGGACGCGGCCCGAACCTTCCCCGACGGCTTCCTGTGGGGCTCCGCGACCGCCTCGTACCAGATCGAGGGCGCAACCGCCGAAGATGGCCGCACCCCCTCCATCTGGGACGTCTACGCCCGCACCCCCGGCCGCGTCCGCAACGGCGACACCGGCGACGTCGCCACGGACCACTACCACCGCTGGCGCGAGGACGTCGCGCTCCTGGCCGACCTCGGCCTCGGCGCCTACCGCTTCTCCCTCGCCTGGCCCCGGATCCAGCCCACCGGCCGCGGCCCCGCCGTCCAGAAGGGCCTGGACTTCTACCGTCGTCTGGTCGACGACCTGCTGGCCAAGGGCATCACGCCCGTGGCCACGCTCTACCACTGGGACCTGCCGCAGGAGTTGGAGGACGCGGGAGGCTGGCCCGAGCGTGTCACGGCCGAGCGGTTCGCCGAGTACGCGGGCATCGCCGCGGACGCCCTCGGCGACCGGGTGAAGACCTGGACCACGCTCAACGAGCCCTGGTGCAGCGCCTTCCTCGGCTACGGCTCCGGGGTCCACGCCCCCGGCCGCACCGACCCGGTCGCCGCCCTGCGCGCCGCCCACCACCTCAATCTGGGACACGGACTGGCCGTGCAGGCACTGCGCGGCGCGCTTCCCGCCGACGCCCAGTGCTCGGTCACGCTGAACTTCCACGAGGTGCGCCCACTGACCGGCAGCGACGCCGACACCGACGCCGCCCGCCGGATCGACGCGCTCGCCAACCGGGTCTTCACCGGCCCGATGCTGCAGGGCGCCTATCCGGAGGACCTCCTCAAGGACACGGCGGCCCTGACGGACTGGTCCTTCGTACGCGACGGCGACCTCCGGCAGGTCAACCAGCCGCTGGACTTCCTCGGCATCAACTACTACACGCCCACGCTGGTTTCGGAGGCCGACGGCAGCGGCACGCACAACGCGGACGGACACGGCAGGAGCACGCACAGCCCCTGGCCCGGAGCGGACCTGGTCGCCTTCCACCAGCCTCCCGGCGACACCACCGCCATGGGCTGGGCCGTCGACCCCACCGGCCTGTACGACCTGCTGCGCCGGGTGTCATCCGAATTCCCCGCCCTGCCGCTGGTCATCACGGAGAACGGGGCGGCCTTCGACGACTACGCCGACCCCTCCGGCAAGGTCAACGACCCCGACCGGATCGCCTACGTGCGCGGCCACCTGGCCGCCGTGCACCAGGCCATCACCGACGGCGCGGACGTACGCGGCTACTTCCTGTGGTCGCTGCTGGACAACTTCGAGTGGGGGTACGGCTACAGCAAGCGCTTCGGCGCCGTCTACGTCGACTACCCGACGGGCACCCGCATCCCCAAGGCCAGTGCCCGCTGGTACTCCGAGGTGGCCCGCACCGGCGTCCTGCCCGGCGCCTGACCGGACCGGGTGGCGGCACCACCCTGCCCGCCCCGCACGGTGCCGCCACCGCGGATCCTGTCCCCGGCCCGTTTCCCACGGGCCGGGGACAGGATCAACTCACCGTCCCGGCAGGGAGATCGGCTCTCCGGGCGGCGGCGGCCGGGGCCTCCCCCGGCTGCGGGCACCCGGTGGATCACCGGGTGCCCCTTCCGCACGCTACTGACTGTCCGGATCGAGGGGGTTGTCGGGAATTCCGTCGGTCGGTGTCCCCGTCGGCGTGGTCGGCCTCGTGGTCGTCGGCTCGGTCGTCGTCGGCTCGTCCGTCGGAGACGGCGGACTGCTGCTCGTCGGCGGCTCCGTGGTCGGCTCCTCGGTGGTCGGAGTCGACGACGGCGTACTGGACGGCGTCTGGGTGCGGGTGGGCAGATCGGTCGGCTCCACAGCCGCGCCCGACGTGGTGTCGAGGTCGAACTTGGTGACCTTGCCGTCCAGCGCGTCGAAGGTGTACGCCGCCCAGATCTGCGCCGGGAAGCCACCGCCGTTGACGCGGCCGCCCTCGGCGACGAGGCCGGTGGCGCCCTTCATGGAGACGTGCTTGCCCGCATCGGCGGTACCGACCGCGCCCTCACCGAACAGGCCGACCGAGGTGACCAGGTCCGGCGTGTAGCCGGTGAACCAGGCCGACTTGTTGTTGTCGGACGTACCCGTCTTGCCGGCGACCTGCTGGCCGCCGCGGGACGGGTTGTCCCGCACGGACGTCCTGGCCGTACCGTCGTCGACCACGCCGGTCAGCACCGAGGTGACGGTGTCGGCCGCCTCCTCGCTGATGACCGGGTCGCCGATCGGGTCGGGGAAGTCGACCGAACGGTCCTTGTGCTCGGCCTTGGCGACGATGGCCGGGGTGACCTTCTTGCCGTGGTTGTCGAGCGTGGCGTAGACGCCGGCCATCTCCAGCGGGCTCGCGCCCATGGAGCCGAGGGTCTGGGCGGGCACCGCGTCGAGACCCTTGGTGTCCATGCCGAGCTTGTCCGCGACCTTCAGGACCTCGTCCATGCCGACGTCGACGCCCATCTGCGCGAAGACGGAGTTGATGGACTTGTTCATCGCGGTCTGCACGGTGACGTCGCCGTAGCTGTGCTCGTCCTCGTTCGGCGGGGCGAAGCCGATGTCGCTGCCGACCACGGGCCGGCGGTTCGTGCCGTCGTAGACCGTGTTCGCCGTGATGGGCCTGTCGCGCTGCGTCTTGGCCTCCTCCTCCAGGGCGGCGGCGAAGATCAGCGGCTTGAAGGTCGAGGCGACCTGGTAGTCCCGGCGCGTGGCGTTGTTGTAGTAGTGCTTGAAGTAGTCCTTGCCGCCGTACATCGCGAGGACCCTGCCGTTCTTCGGGTCGACGGAGACGGCACCGGCCTGGATGTTGCCGTCGACCTTGCGCTTCTTCGGGTCCAGCTTGCTGGTGAGCTGCGCCTTGACGGTCTTCTCCAGCAGGGCCTGCTTCTTCTTGTCGATGTTGAGCGTGATGGTCCAGCCGCCGGCCTCCACCATCGCCTGGGCCTGGTCCAGGTCGGAGGCCGTGCCGTCGCTGACGAGCTGCTTGGCCAGTTCGTTCTCTGCGGACTTGACCAGGTAGCCGGTCTGGCCCTCCATGCCCGGGGCGCCCTGGGGGTCCTTCGGCACGGGGAACTTCAGCCCTTGGCGCTCGCCGGAGTCCAGCCAGCCCTGCTCGACCATGTTGTCGAGGGTGTAGTTCCAGCGGGCGGTGACCAGCTTCTTGCCGGTGGCCGTCGCGACGCCCCAGTCGTACTGGCTCGGGGCCTGGAGCAGCGAGGCGAGGTAGGCGCCCTGCGCGACGTTCAGCTCGCTCGCGTCGACGCGGTAGTACGCCTGCGCCGCGGCCTGGATGCCGTAGGCGTTGCGGCCGTAGTAGCTGGTGTTGATGTAGCCCGCGAGGATGTCGTCCTTGGACTTCTGGCGGTCCACCTTCAGGGAGATGACCAGTTCCTTCAGCTTGCGCGTGACGGTCTGGTCCTGGTTCAGGTAGTAGTTCTTCACGTACTGCTGGGTGATCGTCGAGCCGCCCTGCTTGCCCTTGCCCGACAGGGTGTTGATCAGACCGCGGGCCGTGCCCTTGAGGTCGACGCCGGAGTCCTTGTAGAAGGACTTGTTCTCGGCGGCGACGAAGGTCTTCTGGACGCTCTTCGGCACCTTGGACAGGTCCACGACCTCACGGTTGACCTTGCCCGTGCGGGCGAGGACGTCGCCGTTGCGGTACTTGTAGATGTTGCTCTGCAGCCGTGCGGCCGCGTTGCCCTTGGGGACGTCGACGACCATGTAGAGCACGATGAAGGCGCCCATGCCGAGCAGGCAGAGGCCGAAGAACGTCCCGGTGATCGTCTTCCAGTTGACGAACCGGCGTATGCCGCTGCGTCGGCTCTTTCCCCCGGCCGGCGCGCCCGCGGCGCCCGCTCCGGACGAGCGCTTGGGCGCCGCGCGGCGGCCCCGTGCCTGCCGCGCTCGTCTCTCTTCCGCTCGTCCCATGGGTCGATCCGCTCCGCTTCACTCTCGTGTGGCACACAGGTTCGTCGCTCAGGTCAGCTCAGAAAGCTAACACCGCGCGCTATGACAAAGGGCCGCCGATCCGGTCTTTTCCGGACGTGACAATCAGCACGCCGGGCGCTCCCTCCCCAACGAAATCGACGAGCGGGAGGGGTGGAAGGTTGCCGAGCGATTTAAAGTGTTATCAGTTAGCTAGAAGGAAGCTATGCCGTACGGCCCGGCGGCAGTGCACGGCGCGGTCGGCATGGCCGAGGCGGCGATCGCCCGGATCACCGTGGGCGTACCTCCCATGCCCTTCAGGCAGTGCGGGGACATCGTGGAGCTGGATTCGGAGCGGAAGGCGGCGATGGTGTCGAACCTGATGGTGGTGCCGTGCGGGGACCGCGTGGCGCAGCCGGTCCTGAACACCGGGACCCTCCACCGGTGACGACTCCCTCCGAGGGGGCGTCCCCTCAGCGTCGGCCGCAGCAGCGCAAGCAGGTGCTGCTGCGGCTGGACCCGTTGGTGTACGAGGCGCTCGCACGCTGGGCCGGGGACGAACTGCGGTCCGCCAACGCGCAGATCGAGTTCCTGCTGCGGAAGGCGCTGGCCGAGGCGGGACGCCTGCCCGGCGGGACCGGGCCGCTGCCCCGGCGGGGACGGCCGCCGGCGGAACCCGAGGGCCACCCCCACCAGGAACGACCGCCGGCGGAACCCGGAACGTAGGGCGTCGCCCGTCACCGGTGACAGAACCGTGACAATCACCCCTCACCTGCATCGCGGTACGCGCCGCCATGATCTACACACTGGGCGTATACATACGGCGTATACACCGTGTGTAGAGTGCTCGCATGTCCATCGGTCACACCCTCCTGGGGCTCCTGGAGTCCGGGCCGCGTCACGGCTACGACCTGAAGCGGGCCTTCGACGAGAAGTTCGGTCACGACCGGCCGCTGCACTACGGCCAGGTCTATTCGACGATGTCCCGGCTACTGAAGAACGGACTCGTCGAAGTCGACGGGATCGAGCCGGGCGGCGGGCCCGAGCGCAAGCGGTACGCCATCACCGACGCCGGCATCACCGACGTGCAGCAGTGGCTCGCGACGCCGGAGAAGCCCGAGCCCTATCTCCAGTCGACCCTCTACACGAAGGTCGTGCTCGCGCTCCTCACGCACCGCAACGCCGCCGAGATCCTCGACACGCAGCGCTCCGAGCACCTGCGCATGATGCGCATCCTGACCGACCGCAAGCGCAAGGGCGACCTCGCCGACCAGCTGATCTGCGACCACGCCCTCTTCCACCTGGAGGCCGACCTGCGGTGGCTGGAGCTCACCGCCGCGCGCCTCGACAAGCTCGCCGAGGCGGTGACGACCCGATGACTCCCCCACCCGGTTCCCTGCTCACCGCCTCGGACCTGCGCAAGGCGTACGGGCCGACGACCGCCCTGGACGGCGCCGAGTTCTCCATCCACCCCGGCGAGGTCGTCGCCGTCATGGGCCCGTCCGGCTCCGGCAAGTCCACGCTGCTGCACTGCCTCGCCGGGATCGTGACACCCGACTCCGGGTCGATCACGTACAACGGCCGCGAGATGGCCACGATGAACGACGCGCAGCGCAGCGCCCTGCGCCGCAGCGACTTCGGCTTCGTCTTCCAGTTCGGCCAGCTCGTACCGGAGTTGACCTGCGTCGAGAACGTCGCCCTGCCGCTCCGGCTGAACGGGACGGGCCGCAAGGAGGCCGAGCGCGCCGCCCTCACATGGATGGAACAGCTGGAGGTCGACGACCTCGAGGGCAAGCGCCCCGGCGAGGTCTCCGGCGGTCAGGGACAGCGCGTCGCCGTCGCCCGTTCGCTGGTCACCAACCCGCGCGTGCTGTTCGCGGACGAGCCGACCGGCGCGCTCGACTCCCTCAACGGCGAACGCGTGATGCAGCTCCTCACCGACGCCGCACGCTCGACCAACGCCGCCGTCGTGCTCGTCACGCACGAGGCGCGGGTGGCCGCGTACTCGGACCGCGAGATCGTCGTGCGCGACGGCAAGTCCCGGGACATGGAGCGGATCGTATGAGTGTCCGTCCCTCTGCCGGGACCGGCCCGGCCGGGGCTCCGCCCGGCCCCTCGCCCGTCGCCGCGCCCGCCGGGGAACCGCGTGTCCCGCGCGGCCTGCGGCAGTGGTCCCGTGACCTCGCCATGGGCGCCAGGTTCGCGGTGACCGGTGGCCGCGAGGCCTGGGTGCGCGTGCTGCTCACCGCCGTCGGCGTCGGCCTCGGCGTGGCCCTGCTGCTGCTCACCACGGCCATACCGAGCGCCCTGGGCTCCCGCCACGACCGGGAACAGAGCCGCAACGACATGACGTACCGCTCGGACGTCCTGAAGAAGTCGGACCGCACGCTGCTCGTCGCGACCGCCGGCACCACCTTCCACGACAAGGACGTACGCGGACGGGTGCTGCGGCCCGAGGGCCCCCGGGCGCCGCTGCCGCCCGGGCTGAAGGAGTTCCCCGCGGCCGGCGACATGGTCGTCTCGCCCGCCCTGGACCGGCTGCTCAAGTCCCCGGACGGCAAACTGCTCCGCGAGCGCCTGAACTACCGCATCACCGGCACGATCGCCGACAGCGGCCTCGTCGACCCGCACGAGCTCGCCTACTACGCGGGCTCCGACAGCCTGAAGGCGACCTCGCAGACGACCGGCCGGATCGAACGCATCGACTCGTTCGGGGCCGACAACCCGTCCGAGGCCATGGACCCCGTCCTGCTGCTGCTCGTCCTGATCGTCTTCGTGGTGCTCCTGATGCCGGTCGGCGTCTTCATCGCGGCGGCCGTACGGTTCGGCGGCGAGCGGCGCGACCGCAGGCTCGCGGCGCTCCGGCTGGTCGGCGCGGACGGGCGGATGACCCGGCGGATCGCGGCGGGCGAGGCGCTGGCCGGCGCCCTGGTCGGGCTGGTGCTCGGCGCCGGGTTCTTCCTGATCGGACGCCAGCTCGCCGGAATGATGGAGGTCTTCCGGGTCAGTGTGTTCCCCGGTGACCTCAATCCGGCGCCCGGCCTGGTGGCACTGGTCGCCGTCGCCGTCCCGGCCGCCGCCGTCGCCGTGACGCTGTTCGCGCTGCGCGGGGTCGTCATCGAGCCGCTGGGCGTGGTCCGTACGGCCCGGCCTTCGCGACGCCGGCTCTGGTGGCGGCTGCTGCTGCCGCTCGGCGGTCTCGCCCTCCTCTACCCGATGATCGGGCAGGGACGCGACAACGGAGACTTCAACCAGTACCTCGTCATCGGCGGCGTCATGCTGCTGCTGGTCGGCATCACCGCCCTGCTCCCCTGGGTCGTCGAGGCGGTCGTCGCCCGGCTGAACTCCGGCGGTGTCGCCTGGCAACTGGCGATCCGCAGGCTCCAGTTGAGCAGCGGCACCGCGGCCCGCATGGTCAACGGCATCGCGGTGGCGGTGGCCGGCGCGATCGCCCTGCAGATGCTGTTCGCCGGCGTCGACAGCGACTACACCAAGGTCAGCAAGAACGACCTCACCCGCGCCCAGATGTCCATGGGGGTGCCCGACGGCCTCCCGGCGAGCGAGGTCGCCCGGCGGCTCTCCGCGACCGAGGGCGTCCGGCACACCGTCGCCCTCGCCAACAGCCAGGTCGGCGACGGCAGGAACGAGCCGGAGCGCCAGGCGTCCGTGACCGTCGGCGACTGCGCCGCCCTGCGCGAGGTCGCCCGGCTGCCCTCCTGCAAGGACGGCGACGTCTTCGCCGTGCCGAACGCCCGGTGGGACGAGTACACCGAGCAGCTGGACAAGGCCGGCACCAAGCTCTACATCGACCCGTCCTACGGCAGCGACAACAAGGGCAGGGAGATCGCCTGGACGGTACCCGAGGGGGTCCGGGAGGCGGCCGCGCGCAAGGACCCGCAGGGCGACGAGCGCGGGGGCTTCCTGTTCACCCCGGCCGCGCTGCCCGAGAAGGCGGAGCCGGCCCTGTACGGGACCGTCTTCATCGCGCTCGACGAGTCGGTGCCGGACGTACGGGAACTCGTCCGCAACACCGCGGCGGAGATCGACCCGCTCGCCGATCCCTTCACCTGGAGCGAGTCGACCCAGTCGAAGCGGTTCACGTCCATCCGCACCGGCCTGTTCGTCGGCGCGACCTGCGTCCTCGTGCTCATCGGGGCGAGCCTGCTGGTCTCCCAGCTGGAGCAGCTGCGCGAGCGCAAGAAGCTGCTGTCGTCGCTGGTCGCCTTCGGCACCCGGCGCCGCACGCTGAGCCTGTCCGTGCTGTGGCAGACCGCGATCCCCATCGCGCTGGGCCTGGCGCTGGCGTCGGTCGTCGGCCTGACGCTCGGCACGGTGCTGCTCAAGATGACCAGCACGCCGGTCGGCGTGGACTGGGCGAGCGTGCTGTCGATGACGGGCATCGGCGCGGCGGTCGTGGTGCTGGTGACGGCACTCAGTCTGCCGCCGCTCATCCGTCTGATGCGGCCGGACGGGCTGCGCACGGAGTAGCCGGACGGCGCCGCGCGCGGGCGGCCCTTCCCCACCGGGGAGGGCCGCCCTTCGGCGTTCAGAGCCCGTACTCCCGCACCACGCGCCGGGTCTGGGCGAAGAGCATGCCGACGTTCACCGACTTACGGCAGACGACCACGGCGACCACGTCCTGCTGCTCGCTCATGCGCACGAACAGGTGCGTGAGGTTGTCGCTGTTCACCAGGATCTCCTGGAAGAAGTGCTGGTCGCTCTCGCTGCCGCGGCGTTCCTTGAAGACGTCCTCGATCATCTGCACCGTGCGCCCCTGGAACAGGTCGAGGGTCGCGCCCGCGAGCAGGTCCAGCACCTCGGGCGGGTGGTTGTCGACGGTCTCGTACGACAGCAGCATCCCGGTCGCCATGTCGACGACGCCCGAGGCGACGCAGTCCGGTGCGTCGGTACGCAGTGCCTTGACCAGGCCCATGACCTGGTCGGAGAAGCCCGATGTCATCCGCTTGCTCGCCATCCTCTCAAACTCCTTCGGTAGCGGTCAGGATCGAACCGATGCGTCCCAGGGCCGGCCGGGTCTCCTCGTGCAGACGCTCGATGTCGATGCCCTCGTCGCCGAGCACGACCATCAGCGCCGTGTCGCCGACGGCGTAGAAGGCCGCGCAGCCCTGACTTCCGTACGTCACCGTCTGCCGGAAGGTGCCGCGGCCCGTCGCCTCGGCGGCGCGCCGGGCGATGCCCAGGCCCGCCGCGGCGATCGCGGCGAGCCCCTCCGGGTCGATGGTGGCGGCGGTGTCCGCCGCGATGAGCATTCCGTCCGCGGCTGCCACGGCCGTGTCGGTGATTCCGGTGACCTGCTCCCGCAGGCCTCTCATTTCCATCGCCAGTGCCTCGTGATTCATGTGCCGAACTCCCTGACAGCTGATCGCATTTGCTTGTTCTCGCGCTGACGAACGCGCGTCCACTACGCAGTTCTCCGGGAATGTCAGGTACCGGAATCCGGGGTCCAGATCCGGTTGCGCAGACGGAAGAACCCTTTCCAGCTCCCCCCGGCCGTTTCCGGGGCGAGAGTCTCGGTGATGCCGCTCGCCCCTGGTTTTCGCCGGGGCAGCGACGGCGCGTGGGGGGAAGGGGGGCCGCCCGGTGGTCCGGGCTCGCCCGCGGTGTGTTCGACCCCGGCCGACGGCTCGGACCCGGCCGGCTCCTCGGGTCCCGGCGCCGCGGTCCCGGGCTGCCCGGGCCCGGCCTGATCGGCGGGGGCGCCCCCGGATTCGGGCCACTCGGACTCGGGCCAACGGATCTCGGGCCATCCGGCGTCGGCCCACCGGGCGTAGGGCCACTCCGCGTCGGCCGGGTCGGCCCCGGCACGCCCGGTGTCGGCCTGTTCGGGCTCGGCGGGCCCGGGAGACACGGGAGGGGTGCTTCCGTCCTCGGACCGCCCGGCGTCGACGAGTTCGGGAAGGGTGCTCCCCTCCTGGGACCGCCCGGCGTCGACGGGCTCGGGAAGGGTGCCGCCGGCCTCGGGCGACTCGGCGTCCGCAGCCTCGGGAACCGTGCTGCCCTCCTGGGACCGCCCGGCGTCGACGGACTCGGGAAGGGTGCCGCCGGCCTCGGGCGACTCGGCGTCCGCAGCCTCGGGAAGCGTGCTGCCCTCCTGGGACCGCCCGGCGTCGACGGGCTCGCCTCCACCGCTGCCGGCCTCGGACCGCTCGGCGCCCGCGGACCCGGCACCGGTGCTCCCGGCGTCGGGCCGATCGGCATCGGACCGATCGGCATCGGACCGATCGGCATCGGCAGGCTCCTCACCGCCGCGCCCGGCCGCCGGCCGCTCGGTACCGGGGGGCTCGGCCTCGGCGGTCCCACCCTCGGCGGGACCACCGACGGAGGGCCCGGCGTCAGGGGGCCCGGCGTCGGAGGGACCCGCGCCGCCGACGTGCTCCGCGCCGCCGGACTCCGCGGCGCCGGACTCCGCGCCGCTCGGCTCCGCGTCGGCGGGCTCGGCGCCCGTGCCGCCCTCGTCGGCGGGCTCGTCCGCCCCGGTCTGCTCGGCGTAAGTGCGCCCGGGTGTCTCCTCCGGCGGCGGGCGGTGGCCCGGCGTGCCGGTGGCCGGCGGGGTCCGGGCGGCTATCGGTCCGGTGACCGGAATGCTGATCGGGGCGACGGCCCCGGAGTCCCCGGCGAGTTCCAGCAGGCCGTCGCCGAGCATGCGGGCCATCGCGACGGTGACGGTGTAGACACCGAGGCCGGTCGCGAAGGCGATGTCACGTGCGGTCCGCCGCCCGTCGGCGTGGGCCAGCAGCTCCCGCTGGAGCCCGGGGAGACCGGCTTCGGCACCGTCGGCGGCCGGGGTGGGCACCGGCCGTTCGCGCTCGGGCCGCACGGGGCACGGCAGGGCGGCGACGGCGGCCAGTTTCCGTGTCGCGTCCTGGAGCAGCCTCGCGGGCTGTTCCCCCACCGCGACCGGAGCGAGCGGCTCGCCGGCGTCGAGCGGGGCGCAGCCGTCGACCCGTCCGGCGACGACCGCGAAGGCCGCGTCCTGCGTGGCCATCACACAGACGACCCTGAGCTGCGCGGCCCCCGCGTACCCGTGGGCGATCAGCCCGGCCTGCGGCCAGCGCGGGCCCTCGTTCTCCCGGAGCAGCTCCGCCCACTGGTCGCCGCTGACGCGCCCGGTCCGCAGCAGTCTGGCCTCCGGCCCGGGTGCGCCGGGGCTCTCGACGGCGACGACGAGTCCGTCCCGCAGATGGAAGGCACCCCCGGGCCTGCCGGACACCCGCAGTCTCCCCGTCGCCCGCGAGTCCTGGCACTCGGTGAGGGCGTGCGACAGCAGGTCGAATCCGACCCGGCCAAGGGAATCCCGAATGCCCGACATCACTCCCCTTGGAGATTCCGGCACTTCTCGAACTTCGCACAGATGCCTGATGCATCACGCTGAAGTGGAATGTGTATCAGTCCGGGGGCATATCTCAGCGAGAGTCGCACTACCTGACGGAAGTTGAAATATCCCGTCTCTCAATAGCCTTCATCGGTCGTCCGGTTGACCGACTCTGCACCGCCGTCAGGCGTCCGCGCCCAATACTCGGACGGGCAGCGGGCACAGCGCCTCGCGCAGTGCCGCGGCGAGTTCCTCGTACTCCGTGCTCCGTGCGGCGCCCGCACGCATGGCGAGGGCGATACGACGGGTCGGCGCCGGATCGGCGAAGTATCCGGTGAGCAGCTGATTGCTGCGGGTCGTCTCGACCTTGACGGCGGTGCGTGGCAGCAGCGTGACGCCGAGACCGCCGGCGACGAGCTGGACGAGCGTGGAGAGTCCGGCGGCGGTGGTGGTGACGGGAGCGTCGGCGCGGCCCGCCTCACGGCAGATGTCGAGGGCCTGGTCGCGCAGGCAGTGACCCTCGTCCAGCAGCAGGAGGTTGAGTTCGCGCAGCGCTTCGCGGGGGATGCCCTCTCTGCCGCCCAGCCAGTGGTCCAGCGGGGTGACCAGCACGAAGTCCTCGTCGAACAACGGGAGTTCGACCACTCCGGGCACCCCGAGCGGCACGGCGAGCAGCAGCAGGTCGAGCCGGCCGACCGCGAGGCCCTCCAGCAGGCTCGCGGTCTGCTCCTCGTGGACCTGGAGGTCGAGGTCGGGGTAGCGGTCGTGGACGAGCCTGAGGACGGTGGGCAGGAGGTAGGGCGCGACGGTGGGGATGACGCCGAGACGCAGGGCCCCGGTGAACGGCGCCCGCACCGCCTCCGCCTCCTCCAGCAGGGCCCCGACCTCGTCGAGCACGGCCTTCGCCCGTACGGCGAGGCGCTCACCGGCGGGCGAGAGGAGCACCTTGCGCGTCGTACGCTCCAGCAGCGTCACACCGAGGGTCTCCTCCAGCACCGAGACCGCGCCGGACAGGGCGGGCTGGCTCATGCCGATCGCGGCGGCGGCATCACGGAAGTGCAGGTGCTCGGCCACGGCGGCGAAGGCGCGCAGCTGGGCGAGACTGGGCTGACGGCGCCCGTTCCCCTTGGGGCCCGCCTTGCCGATGGGGCTCGCCATGCCCGTACCTCTTCACTCGTAGTCACTGATAGCTGTTGCCGATCAACTTGACCGAGTGTAGCTATTTCCGCAATCAATGCAGCCTGTGCCAACATCAGCTTCGTCCAACCCATGGGAAACGCCCTCAAAAGGGGTTTTTCCTCGCTGCAAGGAGAGCGTGTGCTCACTGTCGGTGACAAGTTCCCCGAGTTCGATCTGACTGCCTGTGTCTCGCTGGAGAAGGGCAAGGAGTTCGAGCAGATCAACCACAAGACCTACGAGGGCCAGTGGAAGATCATCTTTGCGTGGCCCAAGGACTTCACCTTCGTGTGCCCGACCGAGATCGCGGCCTTCGGCAAGCTGAACGACGAGTTCGCCGACCGTGACGCCCAGGTCCTCGGCTTCTCCGGCGACTCCGAGTTCGTGCACCACGCCTGGCGCAAGGACCACGACGACCTGCGCGACCTGCCCTTCCCGATGATGGCCGACTCGAAGCACGAGCTCATGCGTGACCTCGGCATCGAGGGCGAGGACGGCTTCGCCAAGCGTGCCGTGTTCATCGTCGACCAGAACAACGAGATCCAGTTCTCCATGGTGACCGCCGGTTCCGTCGGCCGTAACCCCAAGGAGGTCCTGCGGGTCCTGGACGCCCTGCAGACCGACGAGCTGTGCCCGTGCAACTGGACCAAGGGCGAGAACACCCTCGACCCGGTCGCGCTGCTGGCCGGTGAGTGACCTTTCATGGCCCTCGACGAACTGAAGTCCGCCCTGCCGGACTACGCCAAGGACCTGCGCCTGAACCTGGGCTCGGTCATCGGCAACAGCGACCTTCCGCAGCAGCAGCTGTGGGGCACCGTGCTCGCCTGCGCCATCGCGTCGCGGTCTCCGCGCGTGCTGCGTGAGCTGGAGCCGGAGGCGAAGGCCCAGCTGTCGCCGGAGGCGTACACGGCCGCCAAGGCCGCGGCCGCCGTCATGGCGATGAACAACGTCTTCTACCGGACGCGGCATCTGCTCTCCGACCCGGAGTACGGGACGCTGCGGGCCGGGCTGCGGATGAACGTCATCGGCAACCCCGGTGTCGAGAAGGTCGACTTCGAGCTCTGGTCGCTCGCCGTGTCCGCCGTGAACGGGTGCGGGCAGTGCCTCGACTCGCACGAGCAGGTGCTCCGCAAGGCCGGTGTCGACCGGGAGACGATCCAGGAAGCGTTCAAGATCGCTGCGGTGGTTCAGGCCGTCGGTACGACGCTGGACGCCGAGGCGGTCCTCGCCGGCTGACCCTCCGGGTCCCCCCTTCGCCCCGTCCACCGTCCCCGGTGGGCGGGGCGAGGTGTTTTCGCCCCCGCCGCCCCTACCCGTCCCTTGTCCCTGGTGGCTCCGCCCCCAGACCCCCGCATCGGCCTGACGGCCTCGTCCTCAATCGCCGGACGGGCTCAAATCTCCCCCACCGCACGCACAGCGGCTCCCGGGCGAAGCGGGCGAAGCGGGCGAACTTCCCTCGCCCCAGGCCGGACGAGGCCGTTCAGGCCGATGGCTCGGTGTGCGCGGGGATCCGCTACGGCGTCGGGGAGCTCGTGGCGGCCGCGTCCGCCGCGGTGGCGCCCCGCGGCTCCGGGGCATGGCGGCGGGACGCCTCCTGGGCGTACGAACGCAGGTACACCACCACGGTGTTGGTGACCGCGACGAGCGGCACCGCGACCACCGCTCCGCCGATCCCGGCCACCATGCCGCCCGCGGCCACGGACAGCACCACGGCGAGCGGATGCACCCGTACCGCCCGGCCGAGGATGAACGGCTGGAGGATGTGCCCCTCGATCTGCTGCACGGCGAGCACGACGACCAGCGTCATGACGGCGGTGAAGACGCCCTGCGTCACCAGCGCCACGACGACCGCCAGCGCACCGGAGATCACCGCGCCCACGAGCGGGATGAACGCGCCGAGGAAGATGAACACGGCGAGCGGCACGGCCATCGGCACGTCGAGGAAGTAGATGCCGAGGCCGATGAAGATGGCGTCGATCAGCGCGACGATCACCGTGCCGCGGACGTACGCCGTCAGGGTGCGCCACGCGCGCGGGCCCGCTCCCGCGACGCCGGGCCGGGCGGCGGCCGGGACGAGCTTGAGCGTCCACTGCCAGATGCGCTTGCCGTCGTAGAGGAGGAAGAGGGTCGAGAACATCGTCAGGAGGATGCCGGTGAGGGCCTCGACGATGACCGTCACGCCTTCGAGGCCCGCCGAGGTGATCTGGTCGGTGTTCGCGCCGACCGCCTCGCGCAGGTTCTTCGCGATCTCGTTGATCTGCTTGTCCGTCACATGGAACGGGCTGTTGAGGAGCCACTTGCGCAACTCGTCGATGCCGTCCTGGATCTGGTCGGAGAGGTTGTCGATGTTCTCCTGGACCTGCCAGACCACGAACCAGCCGACCAGCCCCATGATGACGAAGCCGAGGATCGCGGTGAGCGCGGTGGCCAGTCCGCGCGGCACCCCGACGCGCTTGAGGCGGGCCACGGTCGGCTGGAGCAGCGCGGTGATGAGCAGCGCCGCCACGAAGGCCAGGACCACGAGCTGTACCGCGCTGATGACCCGCATCAGCACCCAGACGGTCCCCGCGAGCACGAGCAGCCGCCAGCCGGCCTCGGCCGCGACACGCACCCCCCACGGTACGGCCAGCGCCGGGTCGGGACGTCCGGCCGTCACGGGACCGTGCGCGGCAGGCGCGGGTGCGGACGTGACGGTGGTGTCGCCGCCGGCGGAGCGGTGCCCGGCGCCGTCGGCGGGGTGGTCCTCAGGGGCGGTCACCGCGTCGTCGCCGGTCGCGGCCCCGGCGGTCCCGGATCCGGGCCGCGCGTCCTCGGGGGCTCTTCTCACATGCGGGACTTCCGGTCCGTCCTCCGTGGACAGGGAGCCCTGGGACTCCTTCTCCACTTCGGCGCGGCGTTCGTCCAACCGCTCCCCCAGCTCGGACAGTCCGGCGCCCAGCCGGCCGAGCCACCCTGGCACTCGCGACATGATCCGTCCTCTTCCCCCGTTGCGCCCCACCACTCCCCCCTGGAGTCGTCGGCTCCGACCGTACATGGCCGAAGCCCCTCCCCCTAGGACGGGGAGGGGCTTCGCAAGGTTGAGCGGTTCGAGCGGCCGACGTGCGGCCCGGTGCTCAGTACCAGTTGTTCGCCTGCCAGAACGTCCAGGCCTCACAGGGGCTGCCGTAGCGGCTGTCCATGTAGTTGAGGCCCCACTTGATCTGGGTGGCCGGGTTCGTCTGCCAGTCGGAACCGACCGACGACATCTTGGAACCGGGCAGTGCCTGGAAGAGACCGTAGGCGCCGGAGGAGGCGTTGACCGCCTTGTAGTTCCAGCTGGACTCGTGGTCCACGATGTTGCTGAAGCACTGGAACTGGCCGGACGGCACCATCTGGCGTGCCATCGCCTGGATCTGCGCGACGGTGTACGAGCTCTGGACGGAGAAGCTGGAGGCGTCACGCGTCGCGGAGCGGCTGGCCGCTTCCTGCGCCGCCTTGCGCTCCTTGGCTTCCTTCTCCGCCTTCTCCGCCGCCTTCTCCGCTGCCTGCTGCTTCGCGACGGCGTCCTCGGCGGCCTGCTTGCGGGCAGCCTCCTCGGCGTCCTTCTTGGCGCTCGCGTCGGCGGCGATCGCCTGCGCGTCGGCCTGCTGCGTCAGCGATGCGGTCTGCACCTGGGCCTGCTGGCCCGCGGGTATGTCCGCGAGGAGGGTCGAGTCGCCTGCCGTCGCCTCGGCGTCGTTCGAGGGCTGGGCGGTGCTGCCCGAGGCAACTCCGACGACGCTTCCGACAGCGGTGACCGCGGTGGCCGAGGCCACTGCGAATCCCCGGACCGAAATCCGGCTCACACGGTTTCCTTCCAGCATCGCCCGCTTAGGTGACCCTCGCGGACGCAATCGTGCCCCTTGGCGCTGGCCTCCCAACTGCGGGGTCACGGGAGGCACGGGCCCGGTGGGCAACTCCCGTGAAGGGAGCGCCGCGTGGTGCGCGGGCGGCATACGACGGCTCTATGGAGTTCTGAGGTTCCTGTTGTGCCGTACCGCTGGGGGTACAGGTGTGTCGTATGCGGGGCCTGACAGGAGTGAGACTCTGCCGTAACCGGACGCCGCAAGGCAATTCTGTGTTGCGTGTGAAAGCTCACACCTCGTTTGCCCCAGAAGTTTTACGGAAACGAGCACACGCCAAGACGCCGCCCGGCTAGGCTCTTCGCCTTTGCCGGACGGCGCCAACTACCGCGTATCCGCCACCCTTTGAACAGGTGGGGTCAGATCTGCCCGTCCTCCAGCATTTCGGTCACAAGGGCAGCAATCTGGGACCTCTCGGACCGGTTGAGGGTGACATGCGCGAAGAGCGGATGCCCCTTCAATTTCTCCACGACGGCGACGACTCCGTCGTACCGGCCGACCCGCAAATTGTCCCTTTGTGCCACGTCATGGGTGAGAACAACCCGGGAATTCGCCCCGATCCGTGACAGCACGGTCAGCAGGACGTTCCGTTCCAGGGACTGCGCCTCGTCCACGATCACGAAGGCGTCGTGGAGGGAGCGGCCCCGGATGTGGGTGAGCGGCAGGACCTCCAGCATGCCGCGCGCCGTGACCTCTTCGATGACTTCGCGGCTGGTGACCGCGGAGAGCGTGTCGAAGACCGCCTGCGCCCAGGGGCTCATCTTCTCGGACTCGGAGCCGGGCAGATAGCCGAGCTCCTGCCCGCCGACCGCGTACAGCGGGCGGAAGACCATCACCTTCTGGTGCTGGCGCCGCTCCAGGACGGCCTCCAGGCCCGCGCAGAGCGCGAGCGCGGACTTGCCGGTGCCGGCCCGGCCGCCCATGGACACGATGCCCACTTCGGGGTCGAGCAGCAGGTCGAGCGCGATGCGCTGCTCGGCGCTGCGGCCCTTGATGCCGAAGGCCTCCCGGTCGCCGCGCACCAGCCGGACATTGCCCTCGGAGGTGACACGGCCGAGGGCCTTGCCGCGCTCCGACTGGATCGTCAGGCCCGTGTGGACGGGCAGGTCGGCCGCTTCGGGCACGTAGGCGTGACCCTCTTCGAAGAGGATGTCCACCTGCTCGCCGGACAGGGTCAGTTCGGACATTCCGGTCCAGCCGGAGGAGCCCGTGATGGCCAGTTCCGCGCGGTACTCCTCGGCGAGGAGACCGACGGAGGACGCCTTGATCCTGAGCGGCAGGTCCTTCGAGACGACGGTGACGTCGTACCCCTCGGCCTGCAGGTTGCGGGCGACCGCGAGGATGCGGGAGTCGTTGTCCCCCAGGCGGTACCCGCTGGGCAGGACGCTGGGGTCCGAGTGGTTGAGCTCGACGCGTACGGTCCCGCCGAGGTCCCCGATCGGGATGGGGGAGTCGAGGCGGCCGTGCCGTACCCGGAACTCGTCGAGCAGGCGGAGGGCCTGCCGGGCGAAGTAGCCGAGTTCGGGATGGTGCCGCTTGGCCTCCAGCTCCGTGACCACGACGATCGGGAGCACGACCTCGTGCTCGTCGAAGCGGCTCAGGGCGTTGGGGTCGGCCAGCAGGACGCTGGTGTCGAGAACATAGGTGCGCCGGTCTGGCTTGTGGCGCTTTGTGCTGGTCACCACGGAAGGACGTACCCCCTCGGATGAGGTCGGGGAGCGACGAAGGAGATCTGGACCGGTCTCGGGCACCGATGCGCGGGCCGAAAACCGGCCCTCCGCTTCGTCCGTACTGACCGCACGGTCGGGCTGGTGCAAAGGGCCTCCCGGGCGGACGGCCCCGTGCCGCCCGCTGAGATACGACACCCGTGGTTCGGGCATCGACCTGGAAGGCTTATGCCCTTTAACGAGCCACGCCATGCCACGGCATATGACGGCGCGTTCGTTAACTCCAGATGACGTGCGTCCCGTCCCGCGGTCCGGGACGTCCCTCACCGGCCGTGGGACCGGTCCCCGGTCAGCCGCCGTACCGCCGGTGACGAGCCGCGTAGTCGCGCAGGGCACGCAGGAAGTCGACCTTGCGGAAGGCCGGCCAGAAGACTTCGCAGAAGTAGTACTCGGAGTGGGCGGTCTGCCAGAGCATGAATCCGGACAGCCGCTGCTCGCCGCTCGTGCGGATCACCAGGTCCGGATCCGGCTGGGCCCCGGTGTAGAGGTGCTTGCCGATGGCGTCGACGTCGACGGCGTCGGCGAGGTCCTCCATCGAGGTGCCCTTGTCGGCGGCGTCGAGGATCATCGAGCGCACGGCGTCGGCGATCTCCTGGCGGCCGCCGTACCCGATCGCGACATTGACGAGTATCCCGTCGACGTGCGCCGTGGACTCCTCGGCCTCCTTGAGCACCGTCTGCATCTGCGGGGGCAGCAGGTCGAGCGTGCCCACGTGGTGCACGCGCCAGCGGCCGTCGGCGGCGAGGGTGCGGACGACGCCCTCGATGATGCCGAGCAGCGGGACGAGCTCCTCCTGCGGACGGTCGAAGTTGTCCGTGGACAGCAGCCACAGGGTGACGACCTCGACGTCGGTCTCGGAGCACCAGCCGAGGAACTCCTCGATCTTGTCCGCTCCGGCCCGGTGCCCCTGCGCGGTCGTGGAACCCGCCGCCTTGGCCCAGCGCCGGTTGCCGTCCATGATGACGCCGATGTGCTTGGGCACCTGGTCGTGGTCGAGGTGGCCTTCCACCCTGCGTGCATAGAACCTGACCAGCAGACGGCGCAGGTTTTCGCGCAGGTTCACGTGTTGTCAGCCCCTCCGTGTGGAAGTGACAGGTGCGCGGCTGAGCGCAAGCCCTGTCCATATGGCGGTCCCCGTCGGCGAAGCCTACCCCCGGAGCACGTCTGCCCGGGGAGCACCCCCGGGCGCCCGGCCGGGCCGTCACCCGGGTCGCCGTCGGCCTGTCGTAGTTTCGTATGCATGAACGACATGTCTGCATACCGCGCCGCAACGGAGCGGTACGACTCGATGGAATACCGCCGTACGGGCCACAGCGGGCTCAAGCTGCCCGCCGTCTCGCTGGGCCTGTGGCACAACTTCGGCGACGACCGTTCGCTCGACTCCCAGCGCGCGATCCTGCGCCGCGCGTTCGACCTGGGCGTCACCCACTTCGACCTCGCCAACAACTACGGTCCGCCGCCCGGTTCCGCCGAGCTCAACTTCGGCAAGCTGCTCCGCCAGGACTTCGCTCCGTACCGTGACGAGCTGGTCATCTCCACCAAGGCGGGCTACCTCATGCACCCCGGGCCGTACGGCGAGTGGGGTTCGCGCAAGTACCTGCTGTCGTCCCTGGACGCCTCGCTGAAGCGGATGGGCGTGGACCACGTCGACATCTTCTACTCGCACCGCTTCGATCCGGACACCCCGCTGGAGGAGACGATGGGCGCGCTCGCGTCCGCGGTCCAGCAGGGCAAGGCGCTGTACGTGGGTGTGTCGTCGTACACCGCCGAGCAGACCGCCGAAGCGGCCCGCATCCTCACCGGGATGGGCGTCCGCCCGCTCATCCACCAGCCCTCGTACTCGATGATCAACCGCTGGACCGAGGACGACGGCCTGCTCGACACGCTGGAGGACGCCGGCATGGGCTGCATCTCCTTCGTGCCGCTGGCGCAGGGCCTGCTGACGGGCAAGTACCTCAAGGGGATCCCGGAGGGCTCGCGTGCCACGCAGGGCAAGTCGCTGGACCCGAACCTCCTGAGCGACGAGGTGGTCCGCCGGCTGAACGGGCTGAACGACATCGCGGCCCGCCGCGGCCAGTCCCTCGCCCAGCTCGCGCTCACCTGGGTGCTGCGCGACGAGCGGATGACCTCGGCCCTCATCGGCGCGTCCAGCGTGGCGCAGCTGGAGGAGAACATGGCCGCGCTGGCCGCCCCGAAGCTGACGGACGAGGAGCTGAAGGAGATCGACACCTTCGCCGTGTCGACGCCGGGGACGAACATCTGGGCCGGTCGGCGCTGAGTCACCGCCGCCGGCGCGTACGGCGGCCGGGGCGCACGGGGGGCGCCCGCCGGGCCGTCGGCCGCGGGCATGAAAAACGGGCCGGTCCGTGGGGGGGGAGACGGACCGGCCCGAGGGGGGGTTTCCACCATAACCCTTCGTAAGTGATGCTGCGTGCATCGGCGTGCCACAACTACTCTCCGAAACCGTCCGGCGACGCCACGGTGGGGGCGGAATCTCTGATTCAGGGCCTGATCATGGCCGAATCGCAACTGATTCCAAGGGATTCGCGAAGGATCCGCGAAGATCCGATGGGCACACCCCCGGCCGCGCCGACCCGCCGCGACGTACTCCACGCGAGTGACGGGGGCTCCGCCCGAGTGCTTGACGCGGCCGCTAGCTTCGCACCCATGGCCACCTTCACGACGGAGCGGACGACCGGGCCGGTGCCACTGGAACTCGCCCTGTCGGCGCGCGCCCGGCGCCGGGGACTGCTCGGTCGCGACGGTATCGACGGCGCGCTGCTGCTGAGCCCGGCGAGCTCGGTGCACACGTTCGGGATGCGGTTCGCGATCGATGTCGCCTATCTGGACCGCGACTCCCGGGTCCTCGCGGTGCGCACGATGCCTCCGGGTCGTGTGGGACTGCCCCGGCCACGGGCCCGGCACGTCCTGGAGGCGGAGGCCGGGGCGATGGAACGCTGGGGCGTACGGCCCGGGGCGCGGGTCACGGTGCGGCACCCCTGACCGCACGTCAGAAATGCAGGCAGCACCGCGCAGCCCCCTCCTCTGCGCGGTGCCACACGCGCAGCTTTGCTCACGCGAATTACCTTGGTCTGAACTTACGTGAGGCGAACATCCGAAGCGAGCCGCCCTCGATAACGATGTGGAAACCCTGTGCCGGTTCCGTGTCGCTGCTCGGGACATCCGACATATGGGCGCTCATCTCACGCACCAGATGCCGCATGGGGATGTTTTCGGTCAATCAGCTCACCCATGTGCCGATCACCCCATTCCCCCAGCGGCAGCAGCGCGGTGTTGAGCGCCTCCCCCAGCTCGGTCAGTGAGTACTCGACGCGGGGCGGGACCTCCCCGTACACCTCCCGGTGCACGATCCCGTCGGCCTCCAGTTCGCGCAGCTGCTGGCTCAGCACCTTCTCGCTGACCCCCTGGACGTGGCGGCGCAGCTCTCCGAAGCGGAGGGTCCCGCCGACGTGCAGCGCCCACAGGATCATCGGCTTCCATTTGCCCCCCACTACGTCCACGGCGGCATCGAGACCGCAGGTGTAGGGGCCCTTGCCCTTCGACATGGTCAACTCCTCGGCGGATGCGCCGCCTTCGACGGAAGCGGACAGAATCTGGCCTCTTTCCCGCCTAACGTCGTCCGCATGACCTTGAGGATCACATGGGACGAGGCGAGCGCGCGGCGAATGGAGCGGCAGTTCCTGGCCGTTCCCGCGCCGGCCGGGACACCGCTCGCGGAGGTGGTCGGCGCGATGCTCGGCGCGCACGCGCAGATCCTGTCGGCGGCGGAGATGTCGGTCGGCGTGCGCGCGGACGGGGTGACACGGGCGGACGTGCGCACGGCGCTGTGGGAGGACCGGTCCCTGGTGAAGACCTTCGGCCCGCGCGGCACGCTGCATCTGCTGCCGACCGCGGAACTTCCCCTCTGGACGGCCGCGTTGACCGCGATCCCCACCGGACCGAGCACGTCCGCACCCGCCGTCCGGCTGACCGCGGCGCAGGCGGACGAGGTCGTCGCGGCGATCGGCGACGCCCTCGACGGGGCCTGCCTCACCGTCGACGAACTGAGCGAGGAGGTCGTACGGCGCACCGGACCGTGGGCCGGCGATCTCGTGATGCCCGCCTTCCAGGGGATGTGGCCGCGCTGGCGGCAGGTGATGCACCGGGCGGGCCAGCGGGGCGCGCTGTGCCTCGGCCCGAACAGGGGCCGCAAGGTCACCTACACCCGGCCGCCGCACTTCACGCCGCTCGACACGGACGAGACGGCCGCTCGCGCGCTGGGGATCGCCCGGCTCGTCCACCGGTATCTGACCGCGTACGGTCCCGCGACCCCGGCGCACTTCGCCAAATGGGCCGCCGCGCCGCGCGGTTGGGCCGGCGAGCTGTTCGCCTCGCTGGCCGCGAGCGGGGAGATCGAGGAGGTCGACTTCCTGGGCGGCCCGGCGTGGGTGGTGGCGGGCGACACGGAGTTCCCGCGGGAGCCGGTGCGCGGGGTGCGACTGCTGCCGTACTTCGACGCGTACGGCATCGCGGTCCAGCCGCGCGAGGTGCTGTTCCCCGGGCCGGCGTACGAACGGGCCCTTGCCCGCGGCCAGGCGGGCAACCATCCCGTCCTGCTCGTCGACGGCGTGGTCGCCGGCGTCTGGCACCAGCGGCGCCAGGGCCGGCGCACCACGGTCACGGTCGAGCCGCTCGGCGAACTGACGGCCGCCGCCGAGCGGGAGCTGGCCGAGCGCGTGGAGCGGATCGGCGAGATCCTGGAGGCGACGCCGGACCTGGTGGTCGGCACGGTGACCGCGGGTCCGCACGCCTGACCCCTACGCCGGCTTGCGCGCCGCGATCAGGAAGCGGGCGCTGTGGGTGACGAACGGGCCCTCCGCCTCGATCCGCTCGTGCAGCGAGCGCAGCAGGGGCCGGTACTCGTCGACGGTGAAGCCCGGGACCATCCAGATCACCTTGCGCAGGAAGTGGACGACGGCCCCGATGTCGAAGAACTCGATGCGCAGCCGCTCCGCCCGCAGGTCCACCACGTCGAGCCCGGCGGCCTCGGCGGCGGCCCGGGCACGCTCCGGGTCACGGGCGTTCTTCCGCTCCTCCGGCTGCGGTCCGAGGAAGTACTCGACGAGCTCCACAGCGCTCGCGGGACCGATCTGCTGGGAGAAGTAGGTGCCGCCGGGGCGCAGGACCCGGGCGATCTCCGCCCAGTACGTGTCCACGGGATGACGGCTGGTGACCAGGTCGAAGGCCTCGGCCGCGAACGGGAGCGGCGCCTCCTCCGGGGAGGCGACGACCACCGCGCCGCGCGGGTGCAGCAGGGCGGTGGCCCGGGCGACGTTCGGCGGCCAGCCCTCGGTCGCCACCATCAGTGGCGGCAACTGCGGTGCGGAGTCGAGGACTTCACCGCCGCCGGTCTGGATGTCCAGCGCGGCCGTCGCGTCGGCCAGTCGCTCCCCCATCGCCTTCGCGTACCCCCACGAGGGCCGCTCCTCCGTGGCCCGGCCCTCGAACCAGGAGAAGTCCCAGCCGTCGACGGAGACGGCTGCGGCCTCGGCGACGAGGTCCTCGAAAGTGCGGCTGTTGTCCATGGCGGGCATCCTCCCAGCGGCCGCGTGCCGGAGCGACGCATTTTCCCCGGCGGCACTGTCGGTGGCCGCTGCCGCGTTGCGGGCATGACGACGCATCCGGCAACCGTCCGGGTGCCCTGCGCCGGCGCTGCGGAGACCGCACGGCACGCCGGGCACACGGACGTCGTGCGCGAGCTGATCGACGGGGCGACGGGCGGCCACCGGCCCGGGTGAGGCGGGCCAGGAGCCGACGGTCTGCCCGGGACCGCCACGCCCGCGCCCCGACGCAGCTCCCTCAGTCGACGAGGGGGCGCACCTCGCGCGCGGCGAAGCGGATGAAGCCCTCGGGGTCGGGCTCGTCGGCGGTGGGCTGGAGGACCACGGTGTCGGCGCCCGCCTCCGCGAGGCGCCGCACGGCCTCGGCGACGGCCTCCGCGTCCCCGGCGGCTCCGTGGTCCGGCACCGGGTTCTCGCCGTCGGCCTCGATCTCGGCGCGCAGCCGGGCGGCGGCGCCCGGCCCGGTGGCGGTGAGGAGGTAGACGACCACCGGGTGGTGTTCCGTGCGGCCCGCCGCCCGCCGGCCCTCGTCGATGAGGCGGCGGGCCCGGCGTACACCTTCGGGGGTGGTGGAGGCGGTGAGGATGGTTCCGTCGGCGGCCTCGCCCGCGAGCCGGAGCGTGCGCGGGCCGGTGGCACCCGTGAACACCTCGGGCGCCTCCGCGGGCGGCCAGTCCAGCGCGACGCCGTCGAGCTTCACGTACCGTCCGTCCGTGGTCAACCGCTCGCCCAGCAGCAGGGCGCGCAGCGCCTGGAGGTGCTCGCGCAGCAGGGTCACGGGCGACTCGGCCCGCGCGCCGACCTGCCCCATCCAGTCCTGGACGCCGTGGCCCACGCCGAGCACCGCGCGCCCGGGGAACAGGCGGTGCAGTGTGGCGGCCTCCATCGCGGTGACCGCGACGTTCCGCAGGGGGACGGGCAGCAGGCCCACGCCCACCCGCAGCCGTTCCGTCCAGGCGAGCGCGGCCGAGGCGGCGGAGACGCCGCCTTCGAGGAAGCAGTCCTCCCACAGCCACAGTTCTCCGAGGCCCTCGGAGTCCGCCAGTCGCGCGAGGGAGCGGAGCCGCTCGGGAGGCAGTTGGGGCCGGAACACGGCACCGAGTCCAGTCATACGGCCTTCCTAGCGAGGGCGGGTGTCACGGACAACCGCATTACGCCTAGGCGGTGTTGCCGCCGTCGCCGACTTCGGCACCCTCGATCCCGACGTCGGCCTCGGCCTCCGTCCCGCTGCCCGCGGTGTCCGCGTCGGCGCGCTCGTACCGCAGCAGTACGACTCCATTGCCGAAGGGCCGTGACTCGACGAGCCGGAGCCGGGTCATCGTGTCCGTCTCCGAGAAGAGGCGCCTGCCCCGGCCGAGCAGCACGGGGTGCACGTACACCCGGAACTCGTCGACGAGGCCGTGGCGCATGAACTCGGCGGCCAGCTCGGCCCCGCCGAGCCCCAGGTCGCCCAGCGACCGCTCCTTCAGTTCCCGGATGCTCTCGGGCACGACCTCCGGCACGATCGTGGTGTGCCACTCGGCCCGCTCCAGCGTCCGCGAGAACACCACCTTGGGGATGCTCCGCCAGATCCGGGCGAACTCCACCATCGTGGGCGGGCTGTCGGGGTCCTTGTCGGCCGTCGGCCAGAACGCGGCCATCAGCTCGTACGTCACGCGCCCGCTCAGCAGGGCGCCCATGTTCCGGATCTCCTCGTTGAAGTGCGCGTGCAGTTCCTCGTCGACGAGATGCCAGTCGATCTCGCGGTTCGGTCCCTCGAAGAATCCGTCGAGGGACACCGACATCATCAGGATGATCTTGGGCACGGGGTCGTCACCTCACCGAAGGCGGACGTCGGGGTCCTGGGGCGCCTCATTGTCACTCCCCCGCGGCCGTCCCGGGCCCTACGGCATCCCGACGGCGCGGCGCCGCCACCTGCCGCGCCTCAGCCGCCGCGCGGGAACGTCACCTCCACACGACGGTTCTTCCTGCGGCCCTGCTCGGAGGTGTTGTCGGCGATCGGGTAGTCCTCGCTGTAACCCCGCACCTCGAAGGTGATGTCCGTCGAGCCGAGATCCCCGGCCAGGACGTCGTGGACGGCCTCGGCACGCTTCTTCGACAGGGTCAGTCCGTGCGCGTAGGAGCCGAGGTTGTCGGTGAAGCCGAAGACCCGCACGGTCGTCGCCTTCTGCGCCTTGATCTCGTCCGCGATCGCCTGGATCCGGGAACGGGCCTCCGGGTTCAGCTTCGAACTGTCCTTGGGGAACAGCACCTCCGCCTGGAGCGCGAACGACACGTCCTCGTTCGTGTCCTCCCGGCGCTCCTCCCCGCCGAGGTCCTCCACGACGGACTTGATGTCCAGCACCTTCGCGGGCGCGAGCGTGGCGCCGTCGGCGAGCTTCAGCCCGGGGCTGTTGGCATCCACCTCGGGGGGCGGGGAGGTGGTGACGCTGCCGGGTGGGGCGCTGGGGTCGTCGTCGGCGTGGGCCGGTCCACCGGTGAGCACCAGCGTGGCGAGCACGGCGAGTGCCGTGAGGACGTGCGGGGCACGGGGGGTGGGGGCCATGGTTACTCGCCCTCGGAGATCTCGATGGGCGCGGGAGGCATGGCGCCGACCTGGAAGTCGACCTTCGTGGTGTCGGCGGGTGGGGCGGGGAACTGGGCGAACCACTGAGCGGTCGCACCCTGGCGGACGCCGCCGGTGAACTGCGTGCACAGGCAGCGGCCAGACGTGTCCCTGAGGATGAAGTACTTCTTCTTGCCCTTCTGGTCGATCAGGGCGGCACCCGCGATGGATGAGCCGTTCTTCGCCAGCTCCCGCTCCTCGCCACGCCAATTCGCCGCGATCCAGGTGTTGTCCGTGTTGTTGGTCACCGTGCCCTCGACGGTGACGAACCCACCGCTGTCGCGTTTGGCGGAGGTGACCGTGAGGGTCAGTCCGTTCTCACCCTTGACCTCGGCAAGTACCTGATCCGCCTGCGGCGCCTGCGATTGCGTCCTGTCCCCGTCGCTGCTCTTCGAGCTGGCCGCCGAGGGCGAGGCACCCTCGTCGTTCCCGCCGTCACCGCCTCCGCCGCAGCCGGCCACCGTGAGGAGCAGCCCAGTCGTGATCGCCACTGCGCTCAACGCACTGCGGCCCTTCATGGTGTGCCGAAAGTCCATCAGTACGGCTTCCTCTCACTCGGCCAGTCGCACGGAGAACAGCACGGACGCGTCCGGGAGGTCGTCCGGATCGAAGTCCCCGGGATCTATGTTCACGATCTCCCCGTCACAGCTCAGTTCGACGGGTTTCTCGGGATCCGCGTCCGGATCGAAATCGCAACGCGGCTTGATGATGGCAACGGCGTGAGCCGTGGCCCGCTTGTTCTCCGTGCCGGGAATGAGCGATTTGCCGACCGTGTAGTTGGTCTGGATGTCGGCCTGGTATCCGGAATAGCCGTCCTTCGTGACGGGCTGTACGCCCTGAAGCGTCGAGTCGTTCTCCGCGGCCAACTGCTGGGCCGCGGCCGCCGCACCCGTGCCGGGGAGGTCCTGGCCTCCGTCCAGCCAGTCGAGCCAGTCGTCGTCCTGGCCGATCGCATCCGTCAGGTGGTCGATCAATTCGTCCCGGGCGTCCTGCGCCGCCGCCAACGCCGCAGCGTCCGCCGCGGATTGAGCTCCATTGCGGGCGGACGCTGCCTGGGCGAAAGCGAAGAAGGCGAACGCGGCGAAGAGCAGAATCCCCGTCAGCCAGATGTAGATCGGGAGAGTCTGCCCTCGGTCGCTCAGCAGATGTGCGGCTGTCAGCCGCCGATGACGTCCTGGACCGCGTTGAGGATCGCTGTCGAGATCAGACCGTCCAGACCGAGGCTGTCGATCAACGTGAAGATCCCCGCAATGATGATCATCAGGCCCGCATACTCCACGAACCCGGCCCCGGCGTCCCGCTTCCGGCCGCGCATCCGGTCGGAGACCGTGCTCGCCCAGGTTTCCACCCGAACCGTCGCCCTGAGCTTCCAGTCCTTCGTCACCACGGCCCCTGCCCTCCCACCCGACGCCACAACCACCGACCCGTGCACCGTACGTGAGAGAGCGCCTACTGCGAGTGGGCCCAGGGGCCCAACTTCCCCGGCTCGGGGAGAGGGGCGGAGTCATCGGGTCCACCCCTCGTGTGTCGTGCCCAGCCAGTGGGCGATCGCTTCGCTGCGCGAGGAGGCGTGCAGCTTTGCGAAGATGCGGTTGATGTGATTCTTGACGGTCTTCTCGCTGATGAAGCAGGCGGCGGCGATCTGCCGGTTGTTCATGCCGGACGCGATGAGATCCATGACCTCCACCTCCCTTGAACTCAGGCCGAAGTCGGTCTGGTCGGGGGCGCGGCGGTGCAGCCCCGCCGCGTGTGCGAGTCGAGCCTTCGACGACTGTGCCACAACTGATTGCAGATGCGAAGAGTTTTCGTTCGGTTCGTGCGAAACGCCGGGCGAGACCGAGCCAGTGGGCCGCCCTGCCCGCACATCCCGTACCGCGGTGATGAGTTCGGCGGCGGTGAACTCGCCGTGGACGAGGTATCCGGAGGCGCCGCGGCGCAGCGCTTCGGCCACCACCTCGGGTTCGCGGCTGTAGGTCAGCATCATCACGGGGGCGAGCCGGGACAGCCGGGGCAGGGCCGTGAGGCCGTCCGTGCCGGGCATGCGGACGTCGAGGAGGACGACGTCCGGGAGGAGGCGGGCGGCGGATTCGAGGGCCTCGTCGCCGTCCGCCGCCGCGGCGACGACCTCGATGTCGGGGTGGCCGCCCAGCAGGGCGGTGAGTCCCGCCCGGACGACCGGGTTGTCGTCGGCCACGAGTACGCGCAGGGGCGGGCCGGAGAGTGCCTGGTCAGGCATGAGCGGCCTCCTGTCGGGGGGTGTGGGGGGCGGCTGCGGGGAGCGGAAGCGTCAGGTGGATCTCGGTGCCTCCCCGCACGGGCCGGCGCAGGAGGAGGCGAGCGCCGAGGGTGGCGGCCCGTTCCGTCATGCCGAGCAGACCGAAGTGGCCGGTTCTCGTCAGGTCGGCGAGGTCGTCGAGGGTCACTCCGGGAGGAAGGCCGGACCCGTCGTCCCGTATCCGGAGCACGAACTCGTTCTCGGAGACGTCGAGTTCGACACTCGCCCGGGTGGCGCCGGCGTGGCGGTGGACGTTCTCCAGGGCTTCGGCGGCGATCGCCAGGACGTGCCGGGCGGTGGTGCGGGGCAGGACGGGAGGGCCGCCCCGGTGCCGCAGGTCCGTGGCGAGGTGCGTGCGGGCCTGGAAGTCGGCCGCGCGGGCGCGGAGTTCGGGGAGGAGGTCCGTGTCGGGCGGTGCGGTCAGGTCGGTGTGACGGCGCAGGTCGCAGAGCAGGGCCCGGGACTCGCCGGCCGCGAGGCGTGCCGCGTCGGCCACCGTCGCCGCCTGGCGCTTGAGCGTGACGGGGTCGCCGGTGTCCGCGGAGGCGGCCAGTGCCTCCGCCGCGAGGGCGAGGCCGTGCAGGGTCTTGGCGACGGAGTCGTGCATCTCGCGGGCGAGGCGGGCCCGTTCGGACTCCACGGCCTCCGCGACGGCGAGCCGGGAGGTGGCCTCGGCCAGTGCCTGGCTGGCGGTGCCGAACCGGAACATCAGGTTGCGCAGGGTGACGCCGATGATGCCGGCGCCGATGCAGAAGCCGGCGATGAGGAGGGTGTTGGCGCCCGCTCCGGGGCGGTGTTCCCAGGCCCGGAGGACGGTGAGGAGGACGATCAGCTGGAGCCCGGTGAAGACGCCGCTGCCGCGCCAGCCGTACAGCAGGCCCGACAGGAGGGGGGTGCAGACGGTCGCGTACGCGAGCGGTGAGGCGGGCGACGCGGTGAGCAGGAGCACCGCTCCGAAGGTCAGGTCGACGGCCATCAGGGTGGGGTGGGCCAGCAGCCGGGGGCCGAACCGCTCCCAGTCCCTGAGCATGGCGTACGAGCCCATGACGCCGAGGACGGCGGCGGCGAGGACCGCGTAGCGCGGCGGGCCGTCGGCCGCGTTCGTCATGGCGAAGGGGGCGCCGATGGCGATGGCGGCCAGCCGTACGGCGAAGGCCTGGCGGCACAGGGCCTGGAGTGCGTTGAGCTGGAGTCGGACGCTGCCGGGGGGCGGTGCGTCGTCCGCCAGATACCCGGCGCCGCCGCCCTTGGGCCAGCCGGGGCGGAGGCGGCCGGCGAGGCGGCGGAGGCCGGTGGCCGCGCGGAGAATCCGCCGCCCGGCGAGGCCCGTAGGGGGCCGCGGGCCGTGGGCCGGGGGGTGGACGCCCGCACGGGCGCGGAGGCCGTTCATCAGCGGCCCAGGATCGAGCCGAAGTCGGTGCCCGACCCGAGGAACATGCCGGTCGCGATGAGGATCATCGTCGCGGGGAGCATGAAGACGAGGGTCACCATGGTCGCCTTGGGGATGGTCTTGGCGGCGCGGCGCCGGGCGTTCTGGGCGTCGGTGCGGCGCATGTCCGTGGCGAGCTGGATGAGGGTCTCGGCGATCGGGGAGCCGAGTTCCTCGCCCTGCTGGAGGGCGGAGACGAACTGGGAGACCTGTTCGGAGGAGTTGCGCCTGCGCAGTTCGTCGAATGCCTGGCGGCGGCTGACACCCATGTCCATCTGGCGCAGGGTGATGCGCAGTTCGTCCGCCCACGGGCCCTCGTACTTCTCGGCGACCCGGTCGAGGGCCTGGCGGAAGCCGAGGCCGGCGGAGACCACGACGGCGAGGACGTCGAGGAAGTCGGGGAGGGTGCGGTCGATGACCTCCTTGCGTTCGCGGACGGCCTGCCAGATGAGGGCGTCGGCGGCCAGCAGGCCGAAGGCGAGGGCCAGCGCGGCGAAGAGAAGCTGTCCGTTGGAGAGGAAGACGAAGGCGAGGACGACGCCGAAGATGCCGTAGACGGCGCGGCGGGCCGCGTACCGGTTGAGGGTCAGGCCGCCGGGGTTGCCCGCCATGTCGATGCGGCGGCGCTTGGCGTCGACGCGGCGGGGGCCCATCAGGCGCAGCACCGCGGGCGCGAAGCGCATGCCGAGGCGGTCGACGGCCGAGTCGGCCTTGGAGACGCGGCTCGCGCCGACCTCCAGGGCGAGGGAGAGGTCGCTGGGAAGTCTGGCGTCGGCGCGGATCATGCGGATGCCCAGGAGGACGCCCGCGACGGCCGCGCCCATCAGGACGGCGAGCAGCAGCGGCAGCATGGTGATCCCTCCCTCACACTTCGATCTTGCCGAGGCGGCGGATGACGAAGAAGCCGACGGTGTAGAGGCCGAGGGCGAGCAGGACGAGCCCCTGGCCGAGCGGGGAGCCGGTGACGCGGGCGAGGGCCCCCTCGTTCGACGAGTTGATCAGCACCAGTGAGCCGACGCCGAGGAACGGGACGGTGAAGGCGGTCGCGTTCACCTCGGAGAGCATGGTGCGGACCTCGCGGCGGGTCTCCTTGCGGTCCTCCAGGGTCTGGGTGAGGTTGCGCAGCGAGCTGACGACCGAGCCGCCCGCCTTGTTGGCGAGGACGAGAGTGGTGACGAGGACGATCAGCTCGCGGGAGGGCAGGCGTTCGGAGAGTTCGGCGAGGGCGTCGTCGACGGTCCTGCCCAGCGTCAGCTGGTGGGCGACGTGGGCGAGTTCCTCGCCGGCCGGGGCCTCCAGCTCCTCGGCCGCCATGGCGAGAGCGGTGCGCAGGGCGAGTCCGGCGGCGGTCGCGTTCGCCAGCAGGCGGGCCACGTCGGGCAGTTGGTTGATGAAGGCCTCGATGCGTTTCTGGCGCTGCCAGTTGAGGAAGATGGCGGCGCTCCAGACGCCCACGAACGCGGCGATCGGGCCGAAGAAGGGGGCGAGGGTGGCGGCCGCGATGAGCCAGAGGGCGACGACGACGGCGGTGACGTAGGTGAAGAACTCCCCTGCCGTCAGGTCGAGTCCGGTCGCGGACAGGCGCAGGTGGATCGTGCGGCCGAGGCGGGTGCGGCGCAGCCGGCGGTCGATGCCCGCGAAGCGGCGTACCCGGCCTGCCGCGGTGCGTAGCGGGCCGCCGCCGGAGAGGCGGTCGACGAGTTCCTGGCGCTGGGCGCGGCCGGAGGCGTACGTGTGGACGCCCGCGACGGCGAGGGTGCCGCACAGCACGGTCGCGCCGAGGGCGAGGAGAGCGGGGTTGTTCACGACTCGCTCCTCTCGGTCGTGGGCGGCGTCCGGTGGCCTGCCCGGTACTTCCCGGTGGTGAGCCGTGTCCGGCGGCCCGCCCGGGGCTTCCCGGTCGTGAGCCACGTCCGGTGGCCTGCCGGGGGCTTCTCGGTCGTGGGCGTCATCCGATGGCCTGCCTCGTGTTGAGGACGTCGATGGCCTCGGTGACGCCGAAGGCGGGCGGCAGCGGCTCGTTGGCGACGTACAGCTTCTCCGCGACGACGCGCGGAAGGGGGAGGTGCTCGAAGTGGCCGTGGACGACGCGGTCGGGTCCGGCGGGACGCGGCACGAAGCGGGTCACGGGCGTGACGCGGAACTGTTCGCGGCCGTGGGAGACGAGCAGGGCGATCTCGGTGACCTTGCGGGAGCCGTCGGCGTGCCGGGTGAGCTGGACGACGACGTCGACGGCGGAGTTGATCTGGTCCTTCAGGGCCTCGAAGGGGATCTGCACCTCGGACATCGAGCCGAGGGTCTGCAGGCGCATGAGGGCGTCCTCGGCCGAGTTGGCGTGCACGGTGGCGAGCGATCCGTCGTGGCCCGTGGACATGGCCTGGAGCATGTCGAGGGTCTCGCCGCCGCGGACCTCCCCGACGATGATGCGGTCGGGGCGCATGCGCAGGGAGTTGCGGACCAGGTCGCGGATGGTGATCTGGCCCTTGCCCTCCACGTTCGGGGGCCGGGATTCCAGGCGGATGACATGCTCCTGCTGGAGCTGGAGCTCGGCCGAGTCCTCGATGGTGATGATGCGCTCGCGCGCGGGGATGAGCCCGGAGAGGGCGTTCAGCAGGGTGGTCTTCCCGCTGCCCGTGCCGCCGCTGACGATGACGTTGAAGCGGGCCCGCACGAAGGCCGCGAGCAGCATGAGCATCTGTTCGTCGAGCGAGCCGAGCCCGATGAGTTCGGGGAGGGTGTAGGCGCGCGGGAAGCGGCGGATCGTGAGGGTCGGGCCGGTGAGGGCGAGCGGCGGGATGATGACGTTGACGCGTTCGCCGGTGGGGAGGCGGGCGTCGACCATCGGGTTCGACTCGTCGACGCGCCGGTTGACCGTGGAGACGATGCGTTCGATGGTCTGCATGAGCTGTTCGTCGGAGGCGAAGCGCAGGGGGAGCTGCTCGACGCGGCCGGCGCGCTCCACAAAGATCGAGTCCGGTCCGTTGACCATGATCTCGGTGATCGACGCGTCGGCGAGCAGCGGTTCGAGGACGCCGAGTCCGAGGGCCTCGTCCACCACGCGGCGGATCAGCTGGGAGCGTTCCGCGGAGGAGAGGACCGGGCCCTCACGGCTGATGATGTGGCCCAGTACGCGTTCCAGGCGTACCCGGCGCTCGGCCGCCGCGAGGCTCGACATCTCGGCGAGGTCGATCTCTTCGAGGAGCTTGGCGCGGTAGACGGCGACGAGGTGTCCGTCCTCACGGCCGGGTCCCCCCTCGTCGGGGGCGGCGATGCGGGATCGCAGGCTCATGGGTGCGGCTCCTCCCGGTCAGTCGTCGGTAGGCATGGTGGCGTGACGGGTCACGTCCCAGCCGCCGAGGAAGGGGATGACGGAGGGGACGTGGACGGTGACGGTGGCGGTCGTGGTGTCGGCGCCCTTGGCCGGCTGGGGCACGGCGGGGTCCAGCCATCCGCTGACGGCGGCGGTCCCCGCGGCCACCCCGTCCCCGTCGTGCTGCGAGGCGGCCCGGGCCGCGGCGCGCGCTCCCGAGCCGGCCTGGTTGACGCCGTAGCCGACGAGGCCGAGCTGGATGGCGGCCATGCCGATGAGGAGCAGGATGGGCAGGAACCCGGTGAACTCTAGGATGGAGACGCCCCGGTCGTCCCAGCGGCGGCGCGCTGCGGGCGGGCTCATCCGTCGTCCCCCTCCAGTGCCGCGCCCGCGCTGCCGCTCACGTGCCAGCCCGCGTCGAAGCCCGGGAAGAACAGCGGCACGTCGACCTCGACGTCCGCCTTCATGACGGGGCCCGCGGGGGTGCAGGCGATGTCGGCGTCCTTCCAGGCGCCGGGCAGATGCTTGCCGCCCGCCGCGCCGCAGGCGCCCGCGTAGTCCCCGTCGACCGCGTACGCCGCCGTCGCCGCGCGGGCCGCCTCGTCGGCGGCGTTCCCGGCCAGGGAGTACGAGTAGCCGTACAGCACGCACTGCCACAGGATCGTCATGACGACGAGCAGCAGCGGGAACATCCCGGCGAATTCGAGGGTGACCGCGCCCCGGTCGCCGCCCCGGCGCCGCAGCGTCAGCGCGCCGCGGTCCGCGGGCGCCTTGCGGCGTCGGCCCCCTCCCCCGCCTTCCTGCGCGGCGACCAGGCCCAGCTCGCCGGCGAGCGTCCAGAGGGCCTGCTTCACGGTGGAGCGGCTGTCGAGGTCCTGGAGCCGGCCGGCGTCGACGACGGAGTGGAGTTCCTTGAAGGCGGCGGGGACCGCGGTCCGGGCGACCCTGGTGCCGGTGACGCGTTCGACGAGGGAGGGCTGGATCTCCGTCGCGCGGGTGTGCCGGTTGACGACCGTGGTGGTCTCCTCGGCCTTGCGGATCTGGAGGCGGTCCCACATGCGGACCATGCGCTTGGCGGCCCGCACGGCGACGACGTCAGGGGTGACGAGGAGCAGCGCCTGGTCGGCCATCTCCACGGCCGCCGCGGTGGCGGCGTTCATCTGGGAGCCGCAGTCGACGACCACCACGTCGTGGCGGGAGCGCAGGGTGCCGAGGACCTGCCGGGTGACCCGGTCGGTGACCTCTTCGCCGCGTTCGCCCTCCGCGGGTGCCAGCAGCAGGCCGATGCCGCTGTCGTGGGTGTACACGGCGTCCTGGAGGACGCGGTGGCTGATGTCGCTGATGCCCGCCAGGTCGGCCACCGACCGGCGGAACTGCACGTCCAGGTAGGACGCCACGTCGCCGGACTGGAGGTCCAGGTCGAGCAGGGCGACGGTGCGGCCGGACGCCCGCGCCGCCAGGGCGAGCTGGACGGCCGTGACGGTGGCGCCGACGCCGCCCTTGGCGCCGGTCACCGTGAGGACGGTGCCGCCGGGGCCGGTGTACAGCTCGGGGGTTCCGCTGTGCAGGTGGCGTCGCATGCCGGCGGACCAGGTGGCGGCCGCCTGGACGCGTTCGGCGAGGGCGTCGTAGCCGAGGGGCAGGCCGATGATGCCGCGGGCGCCGGAGTCCATGGCGGCGGTCAGCACGGCGGTGCTGTTGTCGGCGGTGATGAGGACGACGCCGACCGCCGGGAAGCGCATCACCAGGTCGCGGATCAGCTCCAGCGCCGGGACGGGGCCGATGCGCTCGTGGACCAGCACCACTTCGGGCAGCTCGTCGAGGGACTCCCCGGCGAGGCGGGCGAGGGTGTCGAGGAGGGCCGTGGAGTCGGGGACGGGAGGGGCCGGTTCGGCGTCGGCGAGCTGGCTGAGCAGCGTGGTGAGCGCCCGGGCCGAGTCGATGTCGCCGACGGCGGGGAGGATGCGGATGGTCATCGGCGAAGCCCCCCGGGGACGGTCCTCATGCGCGCCTCCTACTTGTCCTCGTTGAGGGTGTACGTGCGGTCGCCGGGCGCGACGGACGCGTCGGAGCCGCCGGCGACCAGGGCGAGACGTACGTGTTCCGCGAACGACTCGGCGTACGCCACGCGTTGGGCGTCGGCCGTGTCGAGCGCGAAGGTGATCGGGACGGCCTGGTTGGCGCTGTTGCGGCGGTCGGAGCTGGACTGGCCGGGGTCGAGGGCGGTGAGCGTGCCGACGTCGATGACGCGGGCGTTCTCGACGATGACCTTGGACTGGTCGGTGCCCTTGTCGTTCTCGGCCTTGAAGGTGGCGTAGATGTTGACCCGCGAGCCGGGGTTGATCTTGCCGGCGACGCCGGTCGACGCGTCGATCATGATGGCGATCTCCTGCTGGCCCGCGTCGAGCGCGGGCCGGTCCACGATCATGTCGGTCTGGAGCAGCGAGCCCTTCTCCAGCCGGGTCACCGCGATCTTGCCGCGGATCTGGGAGAGACTGGTGACGGCGGTGGACGACAGCCAGCGCTCGGGCATGGAGATCTTCTGGAACTGGTCGGCCGTCAGCTCCTTGTAGGGCGCGATGTCGCCCTTGAGGCGGTACGCCGCCACCTCCGGTCCGACCTTGGAGTTCACGTCGCGGATCACCGAGAGCACTCCGGCGAAGGCGCCGAGGGCGCACAGGGCCGAGAGGACCAGCAGGATGACGCCGCGGCGCTGGCGCGAGTTCACTACATCTCACCTCGGTGATGGAGCATGATCCGGACAACCTCGATCTGCGGGGGACGGCGGGGTCGATCGGTCGTGCTGGTACGCGTGTGCCTAGGTGGCACCCCGGGGCAGGGCGCGTACGGAGGATGCTGCCCGGACGGCGGTGGCCGGAAGCTCCTGTGCGGGTGGTGGCGGCAGCGGCGCGGCGCAGAACCCGCAGCGGTCACCGATGAGTTCGAGGCCGCACCAGTGGCACTCGTCGCGCCGGACCGACGACACGAGCTGGTAGAGCACGGAGACGTCGTACAGTCCGGCGGCGAACTCGGTGAGCCGTGACGTGCCCCACCAGCGGGCCGATTCCTGCGGCAGCGGGACGGTCGCGACGCCCTGCACGCGCCAGCCGGGCGCGAGGGTCGCGGTGACCCAGTCGGAGGGCGGCTGACCGGCGGCGACGTGCATCCGGGTGCCGAACTCGGGCCCGGGGAGCTCGTCCTGGCCGACCCTGACGAGTTCGGGCCGCGGGTTGGCCAGGACGGCGAACTGGGCGCCCGGCACCCAGGACTTGGCGTGCGACTTCAGCGACACCGGGACCCGGTCGAGCTTGGCGACCGAGCCGAGCAGGGCTCCGGCGTAGATGTAGTGCGCGAGCAGGCGGGCCGCGGAGGCGAGCACTCCGGGGCTGAAGTCGCAGACCGAGAGCTGTCTCAACTGCTGGGCCAGCAGGGCGAGTCCGAGCGGTGGCAGGTCGACGGCGAGCAGCGCGACGCGGTCGCTCTCCAGGACGGAGCGGGCGGTGTGCAGCCGCTGGACGGCGGAGTCCTCGGCGGAGGACGAATGGAGCGCGATGACGTACCCGTGCTGCTCGACGAGGGCGTGCAGTGCGGTGAGGGAGCTTTCGAGGGTGTCGAGCGGATGGACGACCGCGGGCGGGGTCTGCCGGTCGTGCGGCGGAAGCACCAGGTCGGGACTGGTGACGGCTATCGCGGTCGGCACGCTGCACACACCCCGTTCGCTGCGGCGGGGTGGTCAACCACCGCCTCAGATCGCCCCTTTATCGCCATGGAACGTCACAGATGGCCACAGATCGTCACTGTGACGTCCTCTTGCATCAGCACCATATCCACGGCATGCCCCGCTCAACACCGACTTCGCGAGATCAACTCACCGAAGGTGGGGGCGTGATCAACGGAGAGTGATCCGCATATGCCACAACTCCGCTCTCCGGCAGACCCGTTGAGGAGCTCGCGGGCTCCAGAGGTCTTGACAACCGAATTGGTCTGGACCAACTTGTACATCCAACGGTGGCCACCGTTCCGCACCTCTCCGTACGCCTCCCCTCCTTCCCCCCCTTCCCTCCCCTTCCCCTCACGGAGGTCCCAGTGGACCGCGTATCAGGCATGCCCGGACGCAGACGCGTCTGGGCGGGGCTCCTCTCCGCCGCGCTCGCCGCGTCTGCCCTCACCCTCACCGGCCTGGCCACCGACGCCGCGGCCGCCGACGTCAACAACGCCAAGAACGGCGGCTACGAGTCGGGCCTCGGCAACTGGACGTGCTCCGCGGGCAGCGGCACGACCGTCTCCTCGCCGGTGCACGGCGGCTCGGCGGCCCTGAAGGCCACACCCGCCGGGCAGGACAACGCCAAGTGCACCCAGACCGTCGCGGTCAAGCCCAACTCGACGTACACGCTGAGCGCGTGGGTCCAGGGCGGCTACACCTACCTCGGCGCGACCGGCACCGGGACCACCGACGTGTCGACGTGGACGCCCGACTCCTCGTCCTGGAAGCAGCTGACGACCACGTTCACCACCGGTTCGTCGACGACCTCGGTGACCGTCTACACGCACGGCTGGTACGGACAGGCCGCGTACTACGCGGACGACCTGTCGGTGTTCGGACCCGACGGAGGCGGTGGCGGCGACCCGGCCCCGACCGTTCCCGCGGCCCCCGGCGGTCTGGCCGTCTCGTCCACGACCTCCTCGTCCGTCTCGCTCGCCTGGAACACGGTCTCGGGCGCCACGGGCTACAACGTCTACCAGGGCTCCACGAAGGTCCAGTCGGTGACGGGCACCTCCGCGACCGTCTCCGGACTCGCCGCCTCCACCTCGTACTCCTTCCAGGTCACCGCCACGAACTCGGCCGGTGAGTCGGTCAAGTCGTCGGCCGTCACCGGCACCACGAACGCCTCCTCGGGCGGCGGCGGTGGCGGCGCCGTACCGGCGCACGCCGTGACGGGCTACTGGCAGAACTTCAACAACGGCGCCAAGGTCCAGAAGATCTCCGACGTCCAGTCGCAGTACGACATCATCGCCGTGGCCTTCGCCGACGCGACCGGTACGCCGGGCGCGGTGAGCTTCAACCTCGACTCTGCCGGGCTCGGCGGCTACACCGTCGACCAGTTCAAGGCGGACATCAAGGCCAAGCAGGCCGCGGGCAAGAAGGTCATCATCTCCATCGGCGGCCAGAACGGCACCGTGTCGGTGAGCGACTCCGCGTCCGCGACGAACTTCGCCAACTCCGTCTACTCCCTGATGCAGACGTACGGCTTCGACGGCGTCGACATCGACCTGGAGAACGGTCTCAACGCGACCTACATGACGCAGGCGCTGCGCTCCCTGTCCTCGAAGGCGGGCTCGTCCCTCGTCATCACGATGGCCCCGCAGACGATCGACATGCAGTCCACGTCGAACTCCTACTTCCAGACGGCCCTGAACATCAAGGACATCCTGACCGTCGTCAACATGCAGTACTACAACAGCGGCTCGATGCTCGGCTGCGACGGCAAGGTCTACTCGCAGGGCTCGGTGGACTTCCTGACGGCCCTCGCCTGCATCCAGCTGGAGGGCGGCCTCGCCCCGTCGCAGGTGGGCCTCGGCCTCCCCGCCTCCACCAGCGGCGCGGGCAGCGGCTACGTCTCCCCGACGATCGTGAACAACGCCCTCGACTGCCTGACCAAGGGCACCAACTGCGGCTCCTTCAAGCCCTCCAGGACGTACCCGGGTCTGCGCGGCGCGATGACCTGGTCGACGAACTGGGACGCGTCGGCGGGCAACGCCTGGTCGAACGCGGTGGGACCGCACGTGCACGCGCTCGGCTGACCCTCCCCGTCAGCAGGACGAAGGTCCGGCCCCGGCTGCGCCACAGCCGGGGCCGGACCGCGTCCGGGGGCGACGGGCCGCGTCGCGGCCCCTACCGCCCGGCCGCGGACGCCTCAGGAGCGGGCGGTACCCCGCCTTACGAGAACCGCTGGGGCAGCACGCCGGAGTCCCACAGCCTGTCCAGGTTCCGGAAGAAGCCGCCGAAGTCCTTGGCCATGGCGGCACGTTCGTCCGTCGACAGCTTCTCCATCGGGTCGGTGAAGTCGAAGGTCCCGAGGTCGGGTCCGGTCCACCCCTTGAAGCGCCGGCAGTGGGCGCACCACATGTAGCTGATCAGTGAGGGGCGCACGCGGAGGTGACTGCGGTACACGTAGGTGCGCACCGCGGAGTGCCCGCAGGCGGGACAGACCCGCTCCGACTGGTCCTCGTAGAACTTCGGGCCCGCCACCAGTTCCCTGACCTGGTCCGCGTCGAACTCTCGCATGCCTGCTTCCTCGTTCACTCAGCCGCCTCGGGCGCGGAACCGTTCGAGCATCTGCTGCCCGTACAGCTCCGCCATTTCCTCGTCGCCGGGCGTCGTGATGTACGCCCTGTCGTTGTGGGCGTCCTGCATCCCCCGACGAGCCGCCTGCTGATGGTGGTGCATGGTCTCGTGGAAGACTGTACTGACCGCCTCGTCCATGCTGCGCAGGCCGAGGTCCGAGATCTCGATCACGGGACGTCCGCGCGGCCCCAGCATGGGGAAGCCGGCCGCGGTGTGCGGACTGTTCCCGAAGGCCGGACCCAGGGGCCCGTCGATCTGGGGGACGTGCACGATGTCGTAGTGCTCGACGGACATCCCCCGCCGGCCGAGCGCCATCCGCAACTGTCGGACGCTCACCGCCGGACCGAGCTGTCCGCCCGGCACGCGCTGCGAGGCGCCACGGTAGTGGTTGATGATCGCCGGGCCGCAGGGGGCGAGTCCCAGCGGGTCGCTCCACACGAGCGGGTTGTCCGTGTACGCGTAGTCGTTGGGCGCCGGGTCGAGTCCCAGGGGGTCGGGCGTCAGATAGCGCCCTGTCGCCGAGTCGTAGTAGCGGTGCCGGTTGTAGTCGAGCCCGGTCTCGGGGTCGTTGTACTGGCCCGGGAACCTGACCGGGCAGTCGATGTCGTCGCCGGCCGTGGGCTGTCCGGCGCCCCAGATCGTGGCCCGGCGCCGCCAGGTCACCCGCCCCTGGGCGTCGACCAGTTCGCTCGGCGCTCCGGCCAGATCGGTCACGATGGCGCGGAACCGCACGTCGACCTCGTCCTGCGACAGGCCTGCCGGTTCGATCCTGTCGACCTGCGCGAGGGGGCGCGGGACCGGCGCGGGCGAGAACTCCCACGTCGTCACGTGCCGGGCGGAGTCGGGCGCCGCCCGGTGTGTCTGTTCGGCGAGGCTGTCGCGGTCCCAGACGAAGACCGTCTCGCTCCGCGTCCGCCCGCTGTCGTCGACCAGCCGCTTGGAGATCCGGCGCCCCAGCGGGTCGTAGGCGTACCGCCAGGTGGTGCCCTCGGGTGTGCCCACGGTCAGCAGCCGGCCGAGCGTGTCCCAGGTGTAGCTCCACGTCCGGCTCCCCCCGGACAGCAGCCGCACGGTCCTGCGCACGACCCGCCCGTACGCGTCGTACGTGTAGCTGATCCGGCCGGAGCGTCGCAGCCGTGTGCCGGCGGCGACCGCGTCCTCGCCGGGATTGCCCGCCGTGGCCTCGCTCATGTTCCCGGCCGCGTCGTACGCGTACCGCTCCGTCCAACCCGCCGCGTCGACGCCGGTGACACGTCCCACGGGATCGAGTGCGTAGCGGCGGGCCCCGTCCGCCCAGGCGTCGACGCCGGTGGGTATCCCGTCGGGCCGGTACGTGTAGCGGCGCCTCTCCTGCACACGCCGGTCCGCGGCGTCGACCAGCGTCTGCTCCGTCAGCCGGAAGTCCTCGTCCCAGCTCTGGGAGAGCACCCGGGACGCGCCGAGGTCACGGCCAGTCTCGCGGCCCGCCGCGTCGTAGGCGAAGCGCAGCGACTGCGGGCCGATGTGCAGAGCTGCGGGACGGTGTCCCGGGTCGTACTCCCAGCGGCTGACGACGCCCTCGGGGGTGGTCCGCCGCGTGCGCCGCCCCAGCTCGTCGTAGCTGCTGGACACGGTGCGTCCGTTGCAGGTCTCCGCGATCAGCTGGCCTGCGGCGTCATAGGCGAACTCCACCTCCGCGTGCGCGTTGGCCACACGGATCATGCGTCCGGCCGGGGTGTAGGAGAAGACGGCCGTCTCGTCGGCGCTGCGCCGCGTGACGACGTTGCCCGCGGTGTCCCGCTCGTAGTCGACCGTGTGGTCCGGTCCCTCGCTCCGCTCGACGAGCTGTCGTGCCGCGTCGTGTCGGTAGGTGATCCGGCGGCCGTTGAAGTCCTCCTCGGTCACCGTGTTGCCCACCGGGTCGTATCCGTACGACCACACCGCGCCGCCGGCGTTCGCCACGCTCAGCAGCCTGAGTTCACTGTCGTAGGCGAACGTCAGGACCGAGCCGTCCGGGGTCGTCCGCGTCCTGACGAGGTCGAAGGGGCCGTAGGTCCAGCTCGTGGAGCCGCCCGCCGCGTCACGATGCTCCAGGACGTTGCCCTCGCCGTCGTAGCGCCAGTGCTCCGTGGCCCCGCTCGGCTTCGTGCGCCAGGCCAGCCGCCCCTCGGGGGTCCAGCCGAAGCGCGAGACGCCGCCGACGGGATCGGTGCTCTCGACGATGCGGCCGAAGGCGTCACGGACGCAGGACGACACCGCGCCGGCCGTGTCCGTGACCCGGCGCGGCAGACCGGCCCCGTCGCGCTCGACGCGCCGCACACCGCCCAGGGCGTCGACGGTCTCGACGAGACCGCCGTGATCGTCGTAACGGTGCCGGGTGACGGCACCGCCCGCGTCGGCGGTCGCCACCAGATCGCCGCGCTCCCCGTACGTGTGGAAGGCCTGTGCCCCGTCCGGGTCGGTGGCGTGCACCGGCAGACCGAGACCGTCGTGGGCGAGCGTCGCGGTGGTGCCCTCGGGGTACTCGACCTCGGTGTTCCGGCCGTGCTCGTCGTAGCGGTACCGGGTGGTGCGGCCCAGCGGATCCGTGATCGTCCGCAGCCGGTCGTACCGGTCCCAGGTGCGGGTGGTCGTGTGGCCGAGCGGGTCGGTCTCGGTCAGGAGCTGGAGGGTGTCGCTGAAGGTGTAGAGCGTGGAGTGGCCCAGCGAGTTCCGTACGGTGGTGGTGCGGGCGTTCTCGTCGTACGCGTAGGCGTAGTCGAGGATTCCGTCCGTGCCGCCCGCGTGGACGCATCGCCCCTGCCGGTCGTACGTGTAGCCGTACCAGGTGCCATTGCGGTCCTCCCAGCGGGTGACACGACGCCGGTCGTCGTAGGAGAACCTCAGGGGAAGCCCCGAGGAGTCGTGAACCTCGGAGAGGTTGCCGCGCTCGTCGTACGCGTAGCGCACCAGGACCGGCTGCCCGGGGGCGCTGAGGAGGTTCATGGCGGTGACTCGGCCCGCCTCGGCCGTCACTCCGACGCGGTAGCCGCCGTGGTGGGTGATCGTCTCGGGTGCGCCGTCGGGGGTGTAGGAGATGCGCAGCGTGTTGTCGTGCCGGTCGGTGACCGCGTCGAGGAGGAGTTCGGCGCCGGTGGAGCCGGGCTGGGCCCGGAAGTGCAGGCTACGGCCCGTCTGGGGCTGCCGGACGGTCATACGGCCGTCCGGGCCGTCGGTCCACTCCAGCGGCCAGCGGGGGCCTTCGACCGGCAGGACGTCCAGACCGGGCTCGGGCACGGGATAGATCAGCACCATCCCGTCGTCGGCGACGAACCGCACCCCGTCGGCGTCGAGCAGCAGACGCTGATCGAGGGTGGAGATCCAGCTGGGCCCGAACCAGCGGCCCGAGCGGGCACCGGTGCGGTGGTGGCGTTCCACGGCGAGCGGCAGGATTCCCGGCAGGAGCACGTCCCGGGCCGACATGACCATCTGGCCGGTCGCCACGTCGATCGGGTCACCGCGGGTGAAGAGCGTCTTCATCTGCCGCGCGCCCGAACGGGCGCCCTTTGCAAGTCCCTTGAGCCCGAGGGCCATGCCTTTCAGGCCGGTCTTGCCGAAGGCCTTCAGCCCCTTCGCCAGTCCACCGAGGGTGGTGATCCCCTTGCCGCCGGGTATGCAGTCCAGCGCCGCGAACGCCACGTCCCACAGGGAGGCCTGGCCCTTGCGATATTTGTTGAGCGTGTCCGCGAGGACGACGAGCGCGGCGATCAGCACGATCGCGCCGAGGATCGGACCGCCGATGATCATCGCGATGATCCCGACCACCGCGACAACCACCTTGCACACCGCGACGATGGTGTCCCAGTTGTCGGAGAACCAGTCCCCGACCTCCTCCCACCACTTCCGGTTGTGGATCCCCGCGTCCGACGCCTCGTCGATCTTCGTCTTCGCCGTACGAGCAGCCTCCTCACGCATCTTCCGCGCGTCCTCGGCCATCTTCTTCGCCGCGTCCAACGCACCGCTCGCGCTCGTCACGTCCGACCGCGCCGACGTCTGCGCCGACTTGGCATGCTGCGCATCCCGCGTCGCCGCACGCACCTTGCCCTCGTCCGGCTTCTCCTTGTCCTTGCTCCCGGTCGGATCGTCCTTGTACTTGTCCGCCTCCTTGTTCGCCCGCGTCACCCACGAATCAGCCGAGGAGAGCCGGGACTTGGCCGAGGACAGGTCGGACCGCGCCTCACGACCCTTCGCGAGCGCCTTGTCGGCCAGCGCCTGCGCACGCTCCAACACCGGCCAATACACGGCCAGCGCATCCCCGGCCATCTCGTACGACTTCTTCAGCTTCTTCAACTGCTTCGGCACACCCGAGAACTCGTCCCCGAACGCCTTCGCCGACTTCCCCGCCCACTTCAGAACAGCGTCCTCGTCCGCCATCCCCTTGACCGAACGCAACGCCTCCCCGACATCGTCCGCGAAGTCCAGCAAATTCTTCGCCAGATGACGCACACGGTCCGGATCACCCGGCGTCGGATCCTTCTCCAGATCCAGGACATGCCAGTCCCCCGGCCGATTCCCCGCCACGCCGCAACCCCCGTCACGTTTGCCGCAGTAACTCTCGTACGCACCAGTGAAGTTACTGGATGTTCCTGTCCGGCGTGGAGGACAGCAGGTCCGGAGCAGCGACTGGCGGACGCGGCGAGCGGGGTGAAACCGTGATGTGGACCGCCGACACGATCAGGGTCGACGGCACGCGTGTGGTCGTCAGTGCGTTCAACGCGGGGAACCAGGAGAGCGCGGCGACCCGCGCCACCCCCGCGCTGACCATGAAGGAGCTGCGGACGATCGCCCTCAGCCCGAAGTGGCACGAGCTGCTCAAGTGACCTGCACGGCCCCTCAGAGGAACTCCGACCACGGCTGGTCCCAGATCTGCTTGACGCACAGGACGAGGAAGAGCAGCCCGGCGATCGCCAGCATGGCGTTGCTCAGCGGGCCGTTGCGCCATTCGCGGGGTGTGCGGGAGGAGTTGAGGAGCCAGATCAGGGTGAGGGCGAGGAAGGGCAGGAAGGCCGCGCCCAGGACTCCGTACAGGATGACGAGCCGGAAGGGTTCGCCCTGGAAGAGGAGCACGATCGGAGGGAAGGTCAGCCAGAGCAGGTAGGCGCGGAAGGGCCAGGACTTCTCGCGCCCGCCGGCCGCGACCTCCTCGCCCGTGACCTGCTCCCGGGTCCGGTAGCGCGCCACGAAGTCCGCGAACATCAGGCTCACGCCGTGCCAGACGCCGATGAGCGAGGTGAAGGAGGTCGCGAAGAAGCCGATCAGGAAGAACTTCGCGGTCGCCGTGCCGTACTCCTCCTCCAGGATGTCGCCGAGCTGGATCAGCCCCTGGTCGCCACTGGCGATGGCAACGTTCGCCGAGTGCAGCAGCTCCGCGCCGACGAAGAGCATCGCGACGACGAAGATGCCGGTGGTGATGTAGGCGACCCGGTTGTCGAGGCGCATCACCTTCATCCAGCCCGTGTTCGTCCAGCCCTTGGCGTTGACCCAGTAGCCGTACGCGGCCAGCGTGATCGTGCCGCCGACCCCGCCGATCAGGCCGAGCGTGTTGAGGACCGAGTCCTTCTCGTCGGGCAGTACGGGGAGCAGTCCCGCGAGGGCGTCGCCGAGGTTCGGTGTGACGCGGACCGCGAGGTAGACGGTGACGACGAACATCACGCCGACCAGCACCGTCATGACCTTCTCGAAGACCTCGTACCGGTTGAACCAGACGAAGACCAGGCCGACGAGCCCGCACAGGACGGCCCACGGCTTGATGGACCAGTCGTCCGGGAAGACGCCCGGGAACAGGGCCTGCAGCGGCAGCGCGCTCGACGACATCGCGGCCGCGCCGTAGACGAAGCCCCAGACGACCGCGTAGACGACGAAGAAGTACGTCGTCCAGCGGCCGAGGCTCGCCCAGCCGTCGAAGAGGGTGCGACCGGTGGACAGGTGCCAGCGGCCCGCCGCCTCGGCCAGGGAGATCTTGACCAGGCAGCCGATGACGGCGGCCCACAGCAGCGTGTAGCCGAAGTTGCTGCCCGCGATGAGGGTGGCGACGAGGTCGCCGGCGCCGACGCCGGTCGCGGCGACGACGATCCCGGGCCCGATGTACCTCCAACTGGACTTGCGGGGGCGGGAGTCGGACTCCCCTGACGCCGGCTTCTCGGACTTCCCGGTGGTCTCCGTCATGCGGTCAAGAAAGCGTAAAGCGTGGTGGTGACACAAGGGCGCGTACGCCGATCGCCACGCGATGTGCACCCATCGGGCACACGACCCCCGGCCGGAGCGGGCGGGCCCGGACCTGGCGCATGCGCCCGTCCGCGCACCGGGCACAGCGCCGCGCCCGACGCGGACCGCGTACGCCACCGGACTGAATTTCGGCCGATTCCCGCCATCGCCGCTTTGTCATCGCTTGACCTGCTCATGCCACGGTCGCACCATGAGCGCCGCACCCGCACCAGGCACGTCGCCATGAACCACCCCCCGCTCCACTCCCCACATTCCGGAGATCCCGGAATTCCTGGAGACACAAGGAGACTTCATGCGACTTCGCATACGCGGCAGCGGCGCGACCGGGTCGAGGAGAGGCGGTCGGCGCACCGCCGCCCTCGCCGTCCTCGCGGCCTTCGCCCTCGCGGCCCCCCTCACCGCCTCCGTCACCGACGCCACCGCGAGCGGAGCGGGAGCCCACGCCCCCTCCGCCGACGACGTCCGCCAGTACGAGATCCATCAGAGCACCACACCGGTGACCCGCACGGCCATCCAGCAGACCGGTGTCACCGTGGACGAGGCCGACGAGGAGACCGTCGTCGTCTCGGGCCGCGCGGACCAGATCAGGAAACTGCGCGCGCTCGGCTACGACGTCTCGCCGCTGGGCTCGGCACCGGACCGGTCGGGCGGCGCCGGTGACCTCCGGCTCTTCGACTTCCCGTCGGCGGACTCGAAGTACCACAACTACGCCGAGATGAACACGGAGATCGACCAGCGCCTCGCCGCGTACCCGAACATCATGAGCAAGCGGGTGATCGGCAAGTCCTACCAGGGCCGGGACATCGTCGCCATCAAGGTCAGCGACAACGTGGCCACCGACGAGAACGAGCCCGAGGTCCTCTTCACCTTCCACCAGCACGCCCGCGAGCACCTGACCGTCGAGATGGCGCTGTACCTGCTCCGCGAACTCGGCGCGGGCTACGGCTCCGACTCCCGCGTCACCACCATGGTGAACAGCCGCGAGATCTGGATCGTCCCCGACCTCAACCCCGACGGCGGCGAGTACGACATCGCGACCGGCTCCTACCGCTCGTGGCGCAAGAACCGCCAGCCCAACAGCGGCAGTTCGTACGTCGGCACCGACCTGAACCGCAACTGGAACTACAAGTGGGGCTGCTGCGGCGGCTCTTCGGGGTCGAAGTCGTCCGAGACCTACCGCGGCACGTCCGCCGAGTCGGCACCCGAGGTGAAGGTCGTCGCCGACTTCGTCCGCGGCCGGGTCGTCGGCGGCAAGCAGCAGATCACCGCCGGGATCGACTTCCACACGTACAGCGAGCTGGTGCTGTGGCCGTTCGGGTACACGTACTCGAACACCACGACCGGGATGACCGCGGACGACTACAACGCCTTCAGGACCGTCGGCGAGAAGATGGCCGCCAGCAACGGCTACACGCCCGAGCAGTCCAGCGACCTCTACATCACGGACGGCTCGATCGACGACTACCTGTGGGGCACCCAGAAGATCTTCAGCTACACCTTCGAGATGTACCCGGCGTCCGGAGGCGGCGGCTTCTACCCGCCCGACGAGGTCATCGAGCGGGAGACGGCACGCAACCGCGACGCGGTGCTGCAACTCCTGGAGAACGCCGACTGCATGTACCGGTCGATCGGGAAGGCCGACCAGTACTGCAGCTAGCCGGGGCGCGGTGCCCCGCGTCCGTCACGCGGCGTCGCCCTCGGCGTCCTTCGAGTCCTCGGCGTCCTCGCCGTCCTCGAAGTAGGCGTCCAGGACCTCGTCGAGCCGCGACTCCCACTCCTTGAAGCGCGACCTGGCCGTCGCCTCGATCTCGATCGGGTACCAGCGGCGGTCAGGCGTGTGGACGGTGACGGTGAACCGCTTGCCGAAGCGCGGGGACTCCGTCTCGACGGCCCCGATCTCGTCCCAGCGGAACTCCGCCTCCTGGTCGTCCAGGCGCAGCCGTACGCCGCGGTGGTCGGCCGTGATCGAGGCGCGGCGGTCGGAGGCCTCGAAGACGGGACCGTCGGGGTCGGCCGCGTCCTCCGCGTCCGCCTCGTCCCCGTCGCCTTCCGCCTCGTCGTCCGCGTCCTCGGCGGAGGTGTCGGCCGCCGCCTTCCGGGGGCCGGCCTCCGCGGTCTCCTCGTCGTCCGTACGGTCCGCGTCGACCGCGTCGTCCGTCGCGTCGGAGGCCGTCTCCTCGCCGTCGGACTCACCGGACTCCGCCGCCTTCGACGAGGTCTCCCCGACCGTGCCGTCGTCGGCCGCGGCGTCCTCGGCCGCGGTGCCGGACACCGCGTCCTCGGGCTCCGCGGCCGCGGGCGAGGTGAGTCCGGGGACGAAGGCCGGGTCGAATCCGGCGCCCAGGGGCTGGCTGCTCGAACCTATGCGCTGCTCCACAGCGGGCAGTATGGTCGACGATCCTGTGTCGCACACAGCCAGCCCCGACTTCGTTATCAGACGCCTACACGACCAGGCTGACCGCGGCGGCCACGGCGAAGCCCGCCACGGACAGCACGCTCTCCAGCACGGTCCACGTCTTCAGCGTGTCGCGCTCACTGATGCCGAAGTACTTGGCGACCATCCAGAACCCGCCGTCGTTGACGTGCGAGGCGAAGATGGAGCCCGCCGAGATCGCCATGATGACCAGGGCGACGAAGGCCTGGGAGTGGTGACCCTCCGTCAGCAGCGGGGCCACGATGCCCGCGGTCGTGACGATGGCGACCGTCGCCGAGCCCTGGGCCACCCGCAGGACCACGGAGATCAGATAGGACAGGACGATCACCGGGAGACCGACGTCGTTGAAGGTGTCGGAGAGCGCCTGGGCGACACCGCTCGCCTTCAGAACGGCTCCGAAGATGCCGCCGGCGCCGACCACGAGCAGGATGTTGCCGACCGGCTTCAGGGACGAGGTCGACACCGTCTCCAGGGACTTGCGGGACCAGCCGCGGCGGATGCCGAGCAGGTAGTACGCGAGGAGCAGGGCGATCGTGAGGGCCACGAACGGGCTGCCGAAGAACTCGATGACCGAGCGGACGGTGGACGGGTCCAGGGCGATCGACGAGAAGGTGGCCGCGAGGCTCAGCACCAGCGGCGTACCGATGATGCCGAGGACCGTGCCGAGCGGCACCGGCTTCTCCTGGGGCGCCACTCCCGACGCGCGCTGCTCCTCGACGACCGCCTGCTTGGCCTCCGCCGCGGCCTCGACCATGTCCTGCGGCACGGGGACGAACAGGCGCCTGCCGATCCAGGCGGAGTACACCCAGGCGGCCAGGACGGCGGGGACGCCGCAGACGATGCCCATGAGGATGACCCAGCCGAGCTGGACGTGCAGCAGACCGGCCGCGGCCACCGGGCCGGGGTGCGGGGGCAGGAACGCGTGGGTCATGGACAGGCCGGCGAGCAGCGGCAGGCAGTAGAGCAGGATGGACTTGCCGGAGCGCTTGGCGGCGGCGTACACGATCGGCGCGAGGACGAAGATGCCCACGTCGAAGAAGACCGGGATGCCGAAGATCAGGCCGGTCAGGCCCATGGCGAGCGGTGCGCGCTTCTCGCCGAACAGATTGAGCAGCCGGGACGCCAACACCTCGGCGCCGCCGCTGACTTCGAGGATGGCGCCGAGCATGGTGCCCAGGCCGATGATGATGGCGACATGGCCGAGGATGCCGCCCATGCCGGACTCGATGACGGAGACGGCCGTCGACCGCTGGACCGTGCCGAAGAGTTCGGTGACCGACAGTCCCGAGGCCAGGCCGACGGCTATGGAGACGGCGAGCAGGGCCACGAACGGCTGGAGCCTGGCCTTGATGATGAGGAACAGCAGCAGGGCGATGCCGAGGGCGGCGACGGTGAGCAGCCCGGCGGTGCCGTCGACGAGGAGGAGCAGACCGCCGGTGTGGGGTGGTGTCTCAGGGGTGGCCGGGGCCGGCGCCGCGAGCGGATGCGACGGCACCGAGGACCAGAGGGACAGGGGGGACGCCATGGAGGGCCTCTGTTTCGTAAGTGCATGGTGCTTTCGGGCAGGGGGAATCGCGGCACGGCGCCCCGGGGATGACGGGTGTGGGGCGCCGCGCCGTGACGGCGTGCGGGAGTGCGGGTGGTGCGAGGGTGCGTGTCAGCCGAGGACGGCGAGCACGTCGATCTCGATGAGGAGTCCGGCCGGCAGTCCGACGTAGACCGTGGTGCGGGCGGCGGGGGGCGCGGTGAGGCCCTGCTCCTCGAAGTACTGGTTGTAGATCTCGTTCATCTCGGCGAAGTGGCCGACGTCCGTGAGGTAGACGCGGATCATCATCGCGTCGTCCCAGCTCGCGCCGCCCTCCTCGAGGATCGCCTTGACGTTGGCGAGGGTCTGGAGGGTCTGCTCGCGCAGGGTCGGCCCGGCGGGCGTCGGGGGCTTGCCCTCCTCGGCGGGCAGGAAGCCGACCTGGCCGGCGACCTGGAGGATGTTGCCCTTCTTCACCCCGTGCGAGAACTTCGCGGGCGGGGTCGTGTGCGTCTTCGGGGTGAGGGCGATCTTGTCCGTCATTCCGTGCTCATTTCTTGGGGGGCTTCCTTCGTGGGGGTCCTGCCCGAGTAGTCGCGGCTGATGGCGTCGGCGGTACGGCGCACCAGCGGGAGCAGGGTGAGGAGTTCGTCGGCGGTGACGACGACATTGGGCGCGGACACCGACATGGCGGCGGCGACGCGGCCGTCCGCGCCGCGGATGGGGGCGGCGACGCAGTTGATGGACTCCTCGTGGCCACCGAGGTCGGTGGCCCAGCCCTGTTCGCGCACCGTCGCCAGCTCCTTGAGGAAGGCGGGCGCGTTGGGGATCGAACGGGCCGTGTACATGGGGTAGTCGAGCTTGTCGGCGAGAGCGCGCCGCTCGGCCTCGGGGAGGTCGGCGAGCAGCAGTTTGGCGACCGCGGCGACGGTGATGGCGACGGGCTTGCCGATGCGCGAGTACATGCGCACGGGGTAGCGGCTCTCCACCTTGTCGATGTAGAGGACCTCGTTCTCCTCGTAGACGGCGAGGTGGACGGTGTGTCCGCACTGCTCGTTGAGGCGTACGAGGTGGGGGTGGGCGATCTCGCGCACGTCGAGGTTCTCCACGGCCTCCTGGGCGAGGGCGAAGAGGCGGGCGCCGAGGCGGTAGCGCTGGTCGGACTGGCGGTAGACGAGTCCGTGCTCGTGCAGGGTGCGCAGCAGCCGCAGCGCGGTGGACTTGTGCACGCCGAGCCGGTCGGCGACCTGGCCGAGGTCGGCGGGGCCCTCGGCGAGCAGCGGCAGGATGCTGAGCGCGCGGTCGACGGTCTGACTCATGGCGTGCGTACCTCCTCCTCGGCCCGATCGACGGTTCGATCGGCGGCGTGGCCGATGGCTTTCGTCCAGCCGGGGCCGAGTCGAAGTCTCCCCCACGCGTCGTCGTCGAGAGCGGCCAGGCGGTCGGCGTGGTCGCGGGACGGCGGCGTGGCGAGGTCGCCGGGGACGGTGAGCGCGGCGGCGGCCATGAGGTGGCCGTGCCGGAGCCGGTCGCGGACGGGCAGTCCGCGCAGGGTGGCGGAGAGGAAGCCGGCGGCGAAGGCGTCCCCGGCGCCGACGGCGGCGACGACGTCGACGCGCAGGGCGGGCACGAAGGTGGCGGTGCCGGCTGCGCCGTCGCCACGCTCGGAGGCGGCGACGCCCTGCCCCCGGCCGCCGGGGGCGTCCCCTTCGTCGGTCCCACCGACGCCGACGCGCGCTTCACCCCGGCCGGCGGGACCGGGCCGCTCGCCCCGGCCTCCGAGGCCTTCCCCTTCGACCCCTTCGGGCCCGGCGTCTCCACCGGCTCCGGCGAGCGCCTCGCTCCGGTCGGTGGCGGTCTTCTCGAACACCGTCGCCCCCGCCTCGCCCTGCTTGACGACCAGGACGCCGGGCTCGGGCAGGGCGTCGCGGACGGCGCGCGCCCCGTGCAGTCCCCAGGCGTCCCGCGCCTCGTCCTCGCCGACGAAGACGATGTCGGCGCCGCGGGCCAGGTCGAGCAGGACCCGCGGGCCCGCGGCGTCGCGCCACAGTCCGGGGCGGTGGTTGACGTCGAAGGAGACGAGCGGACGGCCGGGCCGGCGCGCGGTGAGTTCGCGCATCAGGCCGAGGCAGTCCTCGGACAGCGCGGCGGTGATGCCGGACAGGTGCAGCACGCGGCCGGCACGGACGGCGTCCAGGTCCAGGGTGTCGGCGGCCATCGCGGAGGCGGCGGACCCGGCCCGGTAGTAGGCGACTTCGTGGGCGTCGGTCGCCCGGTCGCCCGCGGTGCGGAAGTAGATGCCGGTCGGGCGCTCGGGGTCGCGGCGCACCGCGGAGGTGTCGACGCCGTACGCGGCGATGGTCTCCACGAGGTGGTCGCCGAACCCGTCCGCGCCGACCCGGCCGACCCAGCGCGCGGTGTGCCCGGCACAGGCGAGCACACACGCCACGTTGGACTCGGCGCCCCCGATGCCCCGCTCGAAGGACGGGACGTCGGCGAGGCGGCCCGGCCGGGAGGGCAGGAAGGTGACCATGGACTCGCCGAGCGCGACCACGTCGACGAGGTCGCCGAAGCCGGCGGCGGCCTCGTGGGGCGCGGTGTCAACGGGTCCGTCGGTGGTCACGATGGCTGAGGCTCCTTGGTCTCGCGGGCACGGCATGGTGGACACTCCAGGGCCTGCCGTCGCGCTCCCCTCCTCCCTTCGGGCGGGCGGCGGGGGGCGACGGCAGGGCCTCGCGGCCAACGGCACCGTTGACCCTGCGTCGGCTGGGATGTTAGACAGCAGTAAGCGACATACGCAATGACCGTTGCACATTGCGCAACGCATCAGCGGAGCGCGGGCAGCACACCTCATCAAGGAGGCCCCATGGGCGCCGACACCGCCGCAGCACAGCTCGCCGCTCTCACGGCGGACCGTGTCGACCACCGCTTCAAGGGCCTCCCGCCGGACGCCGACGGACTGACCGTCGGCGAGCTCGCCGCCCAGCGCCGCAACCTGTTCACGGACGGCTTCACCACCCCGGTCCTCGCGCTCTCCGCCGAGCGGCTCCAGCACAACCTGGCCCTGATGGAGACGTACGCCACCCGGCACGGCCTCGCCTTCGCGCCGCACGGCAAGACGTCGATGGCCCCGCAGCTGTTCTGGCAGCAGATCGAGCACGGCGCGTGGGGCATCACGCTGGCGGTCCCCCACCAGGTGCGTGTGGCACGGCGGTTCGGGATCGACCGGATCTTCCTGGCGAACGAGCTCGTCGACCACGCGGCGCTGCGCTGGATCGCCGCCGAGCTCGCCCGGGACGAGGACTTCCGCTTCATCTGTTACGTGGACTCCGTGCGCGGTGTGGAGCTGATGGACGCGGCGCTGGCCGGCACCGCCCGCCCCGTGGACGTGGTCGTGGAGCTCGCCGCGGGCGAGGGCGCCCGCACCGGCGTCCGCACGGAGGCCGAGTGCGCGGCGGTCGCCGACGCGGTGGCCGCGACGACGACGCTGCGGCTGGTGGGCGTGGCGGGGTACGAGGGCGAGGTGCCGCAGGCGGACCAGGAGCGTGTGCACGCCTGGCTGCGCCGGCTCACCGCGCTGGCGGCGGACTTCGACAAGGCGGGCCGGTTCGCGGGTCTGGAGGAGATCGTCGTCAGCGCGGGCGGCAGCGCCTGGTTCGACGCGGTCGCCGACGTCTTCGCGGAGATCCCCGCGCTCTCCCGGCCGGTCCTGAAGCTGCTGCGCTCCGGCGCGTACGTCTCCCACGACGACGGCCACTACCGCAAGCTGACCCCCTTCACCCGCGTCCCGGAGGAGGGCGCGCTGCACCCCGCCTTCCGGCTGTGGGCCCAGGTGGTCTCCCGGCCCAGCGCCGACCAGGCCTTCGCCAACGCGGGCAAGCGGGACGCGGCGTACGACCTGGATCTGCCCGAGGCGCAGGTGGTGCGGCGTGACGGCGTCGAGCACCCGGCGAGCGGCGTCGAGGTGACCGGGCTCTCCGACCAGCACGCGTGGCTGCGCACCGCCCCGGGCGCGGAGCTGCGGGTCGGCGACTGGCTCGGCATGGGCCTGTCCCACCCCTGCACGTCCTTCGACAAGTGGGAGCTGATTCCCGTGGTGGAGCAGGACGGCACGGTCGTCGACTACGTCCGCACGTTCTTCTAGGAGGCCGCCGTGCTGGATCTCGTCATCCGTGACGCCGACGTCGTCGACGGCACCGGTGCGCCCTCGTACCGCGCCGACGTGGTCGTCGACGGCGGCCGGATCGTCTCGATCGTCAAGGAGGCCGCGGCGGCGGGCTGCCAGCGCCCCACCGCGTCCCGGGAACTGGACGCCGAGGGCCTGGTCCTCGCCCCCGGTTTCATCGACATGCACGCGCACAGCGACCTGGCGCTGCTGCGCGACCCGGACCACAGCGCGAAGGCCGCGCAGGGGGTGACCCTGGAGGTCATCGGCCAGGACGGCCTGTCGTACGCGCCGGTGGACGACCGCACGCTCGCCGAGGTCCGCAGGGCGATCACCGGCTGGAACGGCCACGGCGACGACATCGACTTCACCTGGCGGTCGGTCGGCGAGTACCTGGACCGGCTCGACCACGGTTTCGACGGCGAGGGCATCGCGGTCAACGCCGCGTACCTGATCCCGCAGGGCACCGTGCGCATGCTGGCGGTCGGCTGGGAGGACCGCGAGGCGACGCCCGCGGAGCTGGACCGGATGCGCCGGCTGGTGGCCGACGGCCTGCGGGAGGGCGCCGTCGGCATGTCGTCCGGGCTGACGTACACACCCGGGATGTACGCCAAGGACTCCGAACTGACGGAACTGTGCCGGGTGGTGGCCGCGCACGGCGGCTACTACTGCCCGCACCACCGCTCCTACGGGGCGGGCGCCCTGGAGGCGTACGAGGAGATGGTCGCCCTCACCCGCGAGGCCGGCTGCCCGCTGCACCTCGCCCACGCCACCATGAACTTCGGCGTGAACAAGGGGCGGGCCCCGCACCTGCTGGCCCTGCTGGACGAGGCGCTGGCAGGCGGCGCGGACATCACCCTGGACACCTATCCCTACACGCCGGGCTGCACCACGCTCGTGGCGATGCTGCCCAGCTGGGCGAGCGAGGGCGGCCCGGAGGCGATCCTCGCCCGGCTGCGGGACGACGCGACCGCCGAGCGGATCCGGCACCACATGGAGGTCGTCGGCGCGGACGGCTGCCACGGCGTCCCCATCGAGTGGGACACCATCGAGATCTCCGGCGTGAGCGACCCCGGTCTCGCCCCCTATGTCGGCCGCACGGTGCGGCAGTCCGCGGACGAACGCGGCGAGAGTCCCTGGCGCACCGCCCGCCGTCTGCTGGTCGAGGACCGGCTCGGACCGACGATCCTCCAGCACGTCGGCCACGAGGAGAACGTCCGGGCGATCATGCGCCACCCCGTGCACACGGGCGGCTCGGACGGCATCCTGCGGGGCGACAAGCCGCACCCGCGCGCGTACGGCACCTTCCCGCACTACCTGGGCCGGTACGTAAGGGAGTTGGGCGTGCTGTCGCTGGAGGAGTGCGTCGCCCACCTCACCGGCCGCCCGGCCGCCCGGCTGCGGCTGCCCGACCGTGGGATCGTCCGCGAGGGCAACCGCGCCGACCTGGTCCTGTTCGACCCGGCCACGGTCGCGGCGGGTTCCACCTTCGAGGCCCCGCGCACGCTGCCGACCGGTATCCCGTACGTCCTCGTCGACGGCCGTTTCGTGATCGAGGACGGGCGCAGGACGGATGTGCTGGCGGGGCGGGCGGTCCGCCGCGAGCCGACCGGATGACCACCCGCCGCGCAGCGGTTACGGCTTGGGCAGGGTGCAGCCGGAGCGGCTCAGGTCGAGCTTGTTGTCGAGCCCGAAGCACGGGACGATCTGGTAGGTCTCCTCGGCGTAGTTGATGCCCTGGCGAACCGTCACGGTGCCGTTGGCGTCGACCTCACAGGGGTTGTTGACGGTGCAGCGCCCGCCGTCCTCGTTGCCGGTGTTGTTGACGGCGACGACCTTGCCGGTGGAGTTGTCGACGACGGGTGAACCGGACGTGCCCCCGATGGTGTTGCAGGCGGAGGTGTAGCGGACCGAGTCCTTCCAGGTCCAGTCGCCCTCCTTGAGGCGGTACACGAACCCGTCGATGTTGCAGCTGTAGATGCGCTTCCAGTAGCCGGAGACGACCTTGATGGCCGTGCCGGCGACCGGGTGCGTGTCGCTCAGCGTCAGGGCGCTGATGCCGTACGAGCTCTTGATCTGCGCGTAGGTGCGGGTGAGCTGGTAGATCGTGACGTCCGTGTCGGTCATCGTGGAGTACGCGACCTTGCTGGCGCGCAGCGTCGCGACCCTGGTGCCCGCGGAGTTGAGCAGGCCGAACGAGCGGCTGGAGGCCTGGTCGACGATGACCTCGCCGGGCTCCGGGAAACCGGTCTCAAGGCAGTGGCCGTTGGAGAGCACGAGCGCGGGGTCGTCGTCCTCGGAGCCGGGCATCCGGACGACCGAGCCGGAGCAGTTGCTGAGCGAGACGGTGCCGGCGAAGTCCACGGCCTGCACGGCGGGCGCCCGGTCGGGCGACGCCTTCCCGGCCGACGTCCGCTCCTGGACCGGTGATTGCGCGGCGCGGTCGGGTGCGGGTGCCGCGACCGCGGGTGCCGCACCCGCCCCGGCGATCACCAGGGCGAAGAGCGCGGCGACGAGAGGCTTTCTCATGTGGGGGTCCCCTCTTGCGACTTGGGGCGACCGAAGGTTTTCCGGTCACCCTTCTGTTTTGTCATGCGCATTGTGAGGCGCAAGGGGTGAGGGGACAAGGAGTTGTTTCCGGCCTCGTTTCGACTTCCGGGAATGCGCCGGCGGGCCCCACAGGGCTACTTGGGCCGCTTGGTGGCGCCCTGGCCGCGGCCGGGGTGGCCGTTGGAGTTGCCGGGGGCCGACGGGGACGCTCCGGTCACCGTGGGACTCGGGGACGCGGTGGTCTTCGGGGCGCCGGACGACGAGGCCGTCGCTGTGGCGGAAGGCGTGGCGTCCCGGGTCGCGGAAGCTGACCCGCCGGGCGGTCCGCTCGCGGTCGCGCCGTCCGTGCCGCCGCCCTCCCCGCCCGCGGACGGCACGACCGGGACCTCGGAGTCGTCACCGGCGCCGTCGTCCCCGCTGCGTCCCGCGGGCGCGGGGCCCCCGGACGGTGCCGAGTCGAAGGCTCCCGAGAGCGCCGCGCCGAGGACGACGACGCACACGGCTCCGGCGCCCACGGCGAGCCGGCGGACCAGCCGGGTGCGACGGCGGCGGCGCAGCCGGTCGCGGCGGCCCGCCGCGTCGCCGGCGGCCGGGTTCCACGCGGCGTCCCACGGCTGTGCGGGTTCGTCGGCGGCCGGGCCCTGCGCGGCGTCCCGCTCCTGTGCGGTGTCACCGACCGCTGCGGCCGGTCGCCCGCCGACGGCCGCCTCACCGGCGGCTGTGTGGCCGACGCCCTCGTATCCCTCGCCGGCGGCCGTGTCGCCGACGCCGTCGTATCCCTCCTGCCAGCCGTGCGCCTCGGCCGGATCGGCGTACGTGTCATAGGCCGGGGAGGCCTCGCCGTCGCTCTGCGGGAGGTACACCTTCGGCGGGATCTCGGGATCGCCGGGCTGCCAGGACATGAGGGCGGATTGTAGAGACCCCAAGGGGTCCGGGCCCAGTGCGGGGACGAAAGCGACGGAACCGGCACGTCTCACGTGGTGGAAAACACCCCCCACCATGCGTTACGCGGCCGTAAGCTCACGGGCATGCAGGTGATCCAGTCCACGAAGCTCGCCAACGTCTGCTACGAGATCCGGGGTCCGGTTCTTGAGGAGGCGATGCGGCTGGAAGCAGCCGGTCACCGCATCCTCAAGCTCAACACGGGCAACCCGGCCGCCTTCGGGTTCGAGTGCCCGCCGGAGATCCTGGAGGACATCCTCCGCAACGTCTCCTCCGCGCACGGGTACGGCGACGCCAAGGGCCTGCTCGCCGCGCGCCGGGCCGTCGTCATGCACAACCAGACGCTGGGCATCGAGACGGACGTCGAGCACGTCTTCGTCGGCAACGGCGTCTCCGAGCTGATCGTGATGGCGATGCAGGCCCTGCTGGACGACGGCGACGAGGTCCTGGTGCCCGCCCCGGACTACCCGCTGTGGACGGCGGCCGTCTCCCTGTCCGGCGGTACGGCGGTGCACTACCACTGCGACGAGCAGTCCGACTGGATGCCCGACCTCGCCGACATCGAGCGGAAGGTCACCGACCGCACCAAGGCGATCGTCATCATCAACCCGAACAACCCGACCGGCGCGGTCTACGACGAGGCGATGATCCGGGGGCTCACCGACATCGCCCGGCGGCACAACCTGCTGGTCTGCTCCGACGAGATCTACGACAAGATCCTCTACGACGACGTGACGCACACGGCGACGGCGGCGGTGGCCCCCGACCTGCTCACCCTCACCTTCAACGGCATGTCGAAGGCGTACCGGGTGGCGGGCTACCGGGTGGGCTGGATGTCGGTCTCGGGGCCGCGCGCGCACGCCGAGTCGTACATCGAGGGGCTGACGATCCTCGCGAACATGCGCCTGTGCGCGAACATGCCGGGCCAGCACGGGGTGGTGGCCGCGCTGAGCGGACGGCAGACGATCAACGACCTGGTGCTGCCCGGCGGCCGGCTGAAGGAGCAGCGGGACGTCGCCTACGAGCTGCTGACCCAGATCCCGGGCGTGACGTGCGTCAAGCCGAAGGGGGCGTTGTATCTCTTCCCGCGCCTGGACCCCAAGGTCTTCAAGATCAAGGACGACCGGCAGATGGTCCTCGACCTGCTGCGCCGCGAGAAGATCATGGTCGTGCAGGGGACGGGCTTCAACTGGCCCGAGGCGGACCACTTCCGGGTGGTCACCCTGCCGACGGTCGCCGATCTGACGGACGCGGTGACGCGGATCGGGAAGTTCCTGGACGGCTACACCCAGCCCTGACGCTCACGCTGTGTGCGCGCCGTGCACAAATCTGCGACTCGACTCAACTTTAGACGAAATCCAAGCTAGGATGGCTTCCTGTCAGAGCACAGGAGGCCATCCCATGTACGAACCGATCCGCACCAAGTCGGTCCACACGATGGCCGGCACCACTTCCTCGGACTTCCCCCACCGGTCGCGCGAGGAGGAGCTGGACATCCAGCTCGCCGGTCACCTCGCGGCGCTGCTCGCGGTCACGGACGAGATCCGGGCTCTCGCGCCCTCCGCCGACCTGGACGCGGCCGCCGAGCGGCTCACCGCGCAGGTGGCGCGGCTGCGGGGCGGGGCGACACCGGTGCGTGCCGCGGTGGCCACGGCCCTGCACGAGCCGCACCTGGTGGCGCTCCATCAGCGGGCGCACGCGCTCGCCGGCCGCGCCCTCGTCGTCGCGGCGTCCCGCGCCGACACCGCGGCGGCGATCCTCGCCGCCGAGCGCATGGACGCCCATGCCCCGGTCGCCGAGCCCCGCGAGCTCGCGCCCCACTGAGCCTCCGGGCTCCCCCTCGACGGCCCCGGTCCGCGTGCACCCGCAGCGACGCGCGGACCGGGCGCCATATGACCCGCACCTCGCGGTCCGGATCGCCCGGTCGCCGCAGCCCGGCACGACGCCGAGCAGGAGGAACACCCAGGCACGGCAGCGGATCCACCCCCTCGCACCCGAACGGCTGAGACAGGGTGGTGGGGTGCGCCGTGCGCGCCGCCAGGAGGCGCCCCCTCCGGTTGCGTACCGGGACCCGGTGGTCACCCCCTGTTCACCCGCCGAGACCGGGAACGTTGGGTTCCGAGGCGCACGCTCCAGGCGTGAGACGTATCGCAGGAATCGTCCTGGCGGTGCTGTTGATCGGCGGAGTGGCAGCAGCCGTCGTCGCAGGCCGCGAAGGTCAGGACAAGGGCACGGCAACGAAGACCGTGCGAGGAGTGATCGGATCGGAGAAGGCGGAGTTCTTCGCCGATCCCGACGTGGTGAAGGCCCTGGCCGCCAAGGGCTACACCGTGAAGACGGAGACGTCCGGGTCATGGGCCATGGAAGGGCTCGACCTCAAGGGGTACGACTTCGCGTTTCCGTCCAGCCAGGCACCGGCCGACGAGCTCGCCGGCAAGTACCACGCACGGCAGCCGCTGCCGAGGCCCTTCTACTCGCCGGTCGTCGTCGTGGCGCACCGCAGCGCGGCACAGGTCCTGGCCGCCAACGGGCTCGCCACCCTCGACAGGAACACCGGCACCCTCAAAATGGGGGCCTATCTCGACGCCGCCCGGCACGACCGGACCTGGCAGCAGCTCAAGGGCGCCGCGGCACACGGTGAACTGACCGGCACGCTCTACATCGCCACCACCGACCCGGCCACCTCCAACTCCGGTGCCCTCTACCTCGCCGCCGCCTCCTACGTGGCCGACAAGGGACGCGTCGCGGCCTCCACCGCCGACGTCGAGCGCACCGCGCCCCTGATGCGCAAGCTCATCAGTGTGCAGGGCGCCCAGCAGTCCAGCACGGACGCGGCGTTCCGGGACTTCATCAGCGGCGCGGGCAATCCGCTCGTCCTCGTCTACGAGTCCCAGGTCGCCGCGCTGCTCGGCGAGGACGGCGGGCGGGAGGCGGGCGACCTCACCGTCCTGTACCCGGACACCACGGCCAACAGCGACCACACGGTGGTCCCGCTCACCGATGCCGGCCGCGCGCTCGGCGAACTCCTCAGCACCGACCCGACGCTGCGCGGGCTCGCCGTCCGGCACGGGTTCCGGCCGCAGGGCGCGACCGCCGAGTTCACCGCGGCGACCGCGGGCCGCACCTCGTACCTCAATCAGAAGCTGACCGGCGTCCGGCAGGCGCCCGTGCCCGCCTCCAAGGTGCTGCACGAGATGGCGCGCCGGGCCGGGAACTAGGGGGAAGCACCAAGTGACCAGCACAGACAACGAGTTCACCCTCACGCCGCCGGAGGCCGTGTCGGCCGTGCCCCGCGAGAAGGCCGGCGGGCTCGTCCCCGTCGAACCGTCCGTGCGGGACGAGATGGCGCGCCGCGCCGCCGAGTACGTCGGCGGACTCGCCGGCCTCGACGCCCGCTCCCCCGAATTCGCCGGAAAGGTCGGCGAGATCACGGGTCTGGGTGCCGGGGAGATGCGGGGCGCCGCCGCACAGTCCAACCGCATGCTGGAGCGCACGCTGCGCAGCCTGCCCGGCAAGGGCGAGGACGCCCAGTCCCATGTCGCGGGGTCCCTCGTCGAACTCCGGCGCGTGGTCGAGGACCTGGACCCGCGGGACCTGCCCGCGAGCAAGGGGAGGAAGTTCCTCTCCCGGCTCCCCGGCGGCAACAGGCTGCGCGACCACGTCGCCAAGTACGCCTCCGCGCAGGGCACCCTGAACAAGATCGTCGGCTCGCTGCGCGGCGGCCAGGACGAACTGCGCCGGGACAACGCCGCGTTGCAGACCGAACGGGTCCGCCTGTGGGAGACGATGGGCAAGCTCCAGGAGTACGTCGTCCTCACCCAGGCCCTGGACACGGCCGTCGAGGAGCACATCGAGGGCGTCGGGTCCACGGACCCGGCGCAGGCCGACAGCCTGCGCTCCGACGTGCTGTTCCCGGTGCGCCAGAAGCACCAGGACCTGCTCACCCAGCTCGCCGTGTGCGCCCAGGGCTACCTCGCCATGGACGTGGTGCGGCGCAACAACGACGAGTTGATCAAGGGCGTCGACCGCGCGGCCACCACCACGGTCTCCGCCCTGCGCATCTCCGTGATGCTGGCCTCCGCCCTGGACAACCAGCGCAAGGTCGTCGACCAGGTCAACGCCCTGCGCGGCACCACCGAGGACCTCATCCGCGGCAACGCCGAGATGCTCGCCACCCAGAGCGGCGAGATCCAGCGGATCGCCGCCGACCCCGCCGTCGGCGCGGAGACCCTGCGCAGCGCCTTCCAGCAGATCTACCGCACGCTCGACGCGATCGACACGTACAAGGTCCAGGCGACGGAGTCGATGGCCGCGACGGTCGAGTCCCTGACGGCCGAGCTCCAACACGCGGGCGCCTATCTGGAGCGCAGCCGGTCGCAGGGCGCGCTGGAAGGCGGACTCGGATGAGACGACGCGCGGCGTGCGCCGTCGTGGCCCTCCTCGCGGTCGCGGCGTGCACGGCACCCGGGGACGAGAAGTCCGGCGGCGGAGCGCCCGGGCCCGGCACCCTGCGGGTCCTCGCCTCCAGCGAACTCGCGGACATGAAGCCGGTCCTCGACCGGATCCACGAGGACACCGGCATCACGGTGAAGCCGACCTACATGGGCACGCTCGCCGCCGTCGACCTGCTGGCGAAGGGCGGGGCGGACCGGTCGTACGACGCGCTGTGGCTGTCGTCGAACGACTATCTGCGGCTGCGTCCGGACGCGGCGCGCCGGGTGGTCTCGGAGACGCCCGTCATGTCGAGCCCGGTGGCCATCGGGGTGAAGCCGGCCACCGTGACCGAGCTGGGCTGGAATCCGGACGACGTCACCTGGTCCCAGGTCGAGAAGGCCGTGGCGGACGGGAAGCTGACGTACGGGATGACCGACCCCGCACGCTCCAACTCCGGTTTCTCCACGCTGATCTCGGTGGCCTCGGGCCTGTCCGGCGCGCAGTCGGCCCTCACGGACGCGGACGTGCGGAAGGCGACCCCGCGGCTGCGGGAGTTCTTCGCGGGACAGAAGCTGACATCGGGGTCCTCGGGCTGGCTGGCCACCGCGTACCGGCGGCGCGGCACCGTGGACGCGCTGTTCAACTACGAGTCGGTGCTGGAGGGGGTGAAGGGGCTCACGGTGATCCGGCCGCGCGACGGCGTGGTCACCGCCGACTACCCCCTCTCCTCGCTCGCCACCGGCTCGGCGGACACCCGCGAGACCGTGCGCCGCCTCGCCGAGGCCCTGCGCACCCCGGCCGTCCAGCGGGAGATCACCCGGCGGACGCACCGCCGCCCGGTCGTCGCCTCGGTGCCCCCGGCGCCCGGGCTCGGCACGAGCAGGCGGCGCGAACTCCCCTTCCCCGGGAGCCGTTCCGTCGCCGACCGCCTCCTCGACTCGTACGAGAACAAGCTCCGCCGGCCGTCGCGGACCGTCTATGTCCTCGACACCTCCGGCTCGATGGGCGGCGACCGGCTCGGCCGGCTGAAGAAGGCGCTGACCGATCTGACGGGCGACTTCCGCGACCGCGAGGAGGTGACGCTGATGCCGTTCGGCTCGAAGGTCAAGAGCGTCCGCACGCACGTGGTGCGGCCCGAGGACCCGGAGACCGGGCTCGACGGCATCCGCGAGGACACCCGCGCGCTCACCGCCGACGGCGACACCGCGATCTACACGTCGCTGGAGAAGGCGTACGGACATCTCGGGTCCGGCGACGACACGTTCACGTCGATCGTGCTGATGACGGACGGCGAGAACACGACGGGCGCGGGCCCCCGGGAGTTCGACGGCTTCTACGGCCGGCTCCCCGCGGGGCAACGCGAGATCCCGGTCTTCCCCATCCTGTTCGGCGACTCCGACCGGAGCGAGCTCCAGCACATCGCCGACCTGACGGGCGGCCGTCTCTTCGACGCCCGCAAGGGCTCGCTCGACGGCGCCTTCGAGGAGATCCGTGGCTACCAGTAGGCTCGTCCGCCACCTCGAATCCCGTAAGAACCTCGCCGGCAGTGCGTGCGGGCTCCTCGGCCTGGCGCTGACCTTCACCGGACTCGCGGGCCCCTACTGGCCCTTCGTCGTCGCGGGCCTGTACGGCGCGGGCGCGCTGATCGCCCCGCCCGAGCGCCCCGCCCTGCCGGACTTCCCCGATCCCTCCGCCCAACTGGAGGAACTGCGCGGGGACTTCGAGAAGCTGCGCGCGTATCTGGACGGCGTCGAGCTGCCGCCGGCCGCGGCGGGCCGGCTCACCGAGCTGACCGAACTCCTCGCGGCGCTGCTGGATCCCGGCTGGGTCGCCGAGGTCCTCGCCCAGGACCCGGAGGGCGTGCACATGCTGTCCCGGGCGGTACGGCAGGACATCCCCGAGGCCGTCGACACGTTCGTACGGACGAGGTGGTGGACCCGGCTGGCACCCGGCACCGAACCGCCGGAACGCCATCTGGAGCGCCAGCTCACCCTGCTGCACGAGGAGTCGGACCGGCTCGCGACGACGCTGCGGGAGGTCGAGGCACGCCGGCAGGAGTCGCACACGCGCTATCTGGAGGACCGGGGCCGCGCGCAGTGACGTCCGGCGGGCGCGGCACCGGTCCCGCCGTGAGCGCCGCAGGGGCGTGCCGGGGAGTCGTCAGCGTGTGACCCCGATGATCACCAGGACCACGATCACCGCGATCAGCACGGCGACCTTGAGGGCCGCGGGCCACGGTCCGTCCGGGCCACCGGGGTCCTGGCCCTGTCCCTGCCGGGGGTCCGGCACGGGTACGGACACCGGCGGCGGCCCGTTGAACACGTCGTGCCCGGTGGTCGCCGCCCGGGTGCACCACGGACAGGACGTGAGGTGGGAGCCGAAGGTGTGCAGCGGGCGGCTCGGGCAGACCCGCACCAGTGACCGTTCCTTGTCCAGCGCGCGCAGCCACGCCTCCGCCGGAGGGCGTGCGGCGGGCGCGTGCACACCGGGGCCGAAGGCGGCGCGGGCCAGGGTGAGCAGTTCGGGGGGCAGTACGGACGGGTCGATGGTGCCGCGCGGGATGACCACGCGCTCCGGGCGTACGACGTAGGAGCAGCTGGCGGCGATGTTGTCCTTGACGGTCGACTCGGAGGCGCTGTCGTGCGGGACGCCCCCGAAGGGGTGGTTGCCGGCCGTCAGCAGCTGGTAGACGAGGACGGCGAGGGCGAAGTCGTCGGTGGCGCGGGTGGCGGGGCCGCCGGCCTGCCGCTCGGGGGACGAGTAGTCCGTGGTGTGCATCAGGCAGGGGAAGAGTTCGCCGTTCACCGGGTCGTTGAAGGCGATCGAGTCGCAGTCCAGGAAGGTGACGAAGCCGTTCGCGTCGACCACCACGTTGCTGCTGGAGAAGTCGCCGATGACGAGGTTGTCGTAGTGCATGCGGGCGGTCATGAAGGCCAGGTTCCAGGCGACGCCGAGCAGGAAGCGCCAGTCGGCCCGGTCGGGGAACAGCTTGAGGCGCTGGGCTCGGGTGAACAGGCCGATGACCTGCACGTGATCGGGTTCGCCGAAGCGGCGCATGGCGTAGCCGAGGAACTCCCCCTGCGGGCCGCGGGCGAGCGCGGTGGGCCAGGCCAGCTCGGGCGGCTGGGAGCGGTCGGTGGGGCGGGCGGCGAGCGGTGACATGGTCAGCATCCGCATCAGCCGCCGCTCCTGCTCCAGGCCGGGCGGCTCCCGGTAGAGCTTCACGACGATGCCGTCGTCGCCGACGACCGGGAACACGGCGGCCTGGCCGCCGCCCTTGAGGGGCAGTTCCGCGAGGGTGACCGGCTTCCCGTCGAGGAACACCGTGAGCCCGCTCATGGCCGCGCCTTGAGCACGGCCCGCAACAGTGTCTTGTCGTCGGCGTTCAGGGCGGTCAGGCGGTCCGACCTCAGCAGGGTCGCGAGGCCCTCGTGGGCGCTGTCGGTGACCGGGCCGGGGGCGTCGAGGGAGCGGAACACGGCGTCGACGAAGGAGACGTTCGGGGACGGCGTGCCGCTGCCCGCGCGGTTCAGCGCCGCCTGCACGAGTCCGTCGGTGGACAGCAGCACCCCGTCGATCCCTTCGTCGGACACGCAGTCGGTGTGCACCCAGCGGGCCGCGTCCGGGGAGGTGAGGAAGACCGTCTCGTTGCTGTACTCGCTCGCCGCCATCGCCTGCGGCAGCAGATGGAACTGCCGCTCGCCGTCCTCCGCACCGGCCCGCAGCACGACGAAGCCGTCGCCCACGGTGAGATGGCCCAGCCAGCCCGGCGTCAGCACCACGACGGTGAGGGTGGTGGCGAAGTCCGCGGCCTCGGCCCCGGTCCGGTCCAGGAACACCTTGCTGACGTCGTGGAAGGCGTCCTCCAGCAGCTCGTGGACGGCCTCGCCGGGCTGGCAGTCCGCCGCCGCGGCGGCCCGCCGCGCGAAGTGCTCCGCGGCCAGGTCCACCGCGAGCCGGGACCCCTCCTCGGAGCGCGGCCTGCTGCCTGCGCCGTCCGCGACCGCGAGGACCGCCACCGACGGCGACGCGACGTAGGCGCAGGCGTCCTGGCAGGGCAGGCCCTGGCGGCGGTGGCGGTAGCCCTCGACGCTCATGCCGTGGATCCGCCACGGCGACTCCCGCTCGTCGACGGTGGCCATCGGTCAGGATTCCCAGGCCGGGCGCTGCGTCTTGAACTGGCTGAAGATCTTCTCGAAGACCTCGTCGCCGGCGCCCTTCTGCTCAGCGTTCGCGCTGGCGGACATCATCTGGAGCAGCTCGCGGAAGGGGAATCCCTGGAGCCGGGCGTTGAACTTCGGCGCGAAGGCCTGGAGCACCTGCTCGCCCATGTCCGTGATGCCGCCGACGCCTATCGCGTACAGCCGGAAGCGGCGGGCGCGCTGCTCGTCGGCGAGGACGGGGATCAACCGGTGCCAGGAGTCGGTGAGATGGCCGGTGCCGTCGGTCGGCAGCCCGTCGGTGACCAGGCAGATCTGCGGCCGGTAGTACTGGAGGCCGGACGCCCGCAGCTCGGCCTTGCGGGCCGCGACGATGTGCATCGACAGCTCCAGCGCCTCCGTCATCAGGGTCACCCCGGCGGCGGTGAGCTGCGGCGGCTGGAAGGTGTGCGCGGGCACGAAGGGGCTCACCGGGGCGCGGGGGGCGAGGAGCTGGGGGCCGCGCCAGGCGGCGACGCCCTGGCCGCCGAAGGTGACCACGGCGACCTCCACGCTGTAGCTGAGGCTGACGTCGTCGTGCAGTTCCCGGGTCCACTCCATGAGCGCGTTGTTGAGCGTCTGGATGGGCGGTCCGGCCATGGAGCTCGACGTGTCGAGGCAGAGCACGAGCGGCAGCCGCTGCGCGTTGTTCTCGAACTCGATGTCGGCATACTCCGCCGGCAGCGTGGGCGGGTACTCGCTGTGCATCTGTGTCTCCTGGTCTCAGGTCCTGGTGCCGTTGGCGTGCCGTCCGGTGGCCGGCGGGAACGCGTACAGGACGTCGGAGTCCCGTTCCCGCGCGTCGGTGACGTCGACGAGCCCGCCGGGGGCGGGGGGCGGCCGGCCGGGCTCGGCCCACACCGCCCGGTAGAGCACACGGTCGATCTCGACGTAGCCCTGCGGGTGCAGTTCGGTGCGGACGACGGCCGACCTGGCGGGGCCGGGCACATTGCCGACCCGGCGTCCGTACCGGGGTGTCGGTGTCACCCTGAGGCGGGTGGTGGTCTCGTCGCGCGGTCGGGTGGCGGTCTCGTCGCGCCGGTGGCTGGGTGCCGTGGTGGGCGGGACGGCCCCGACTCCGGGTGCGGCGAGGGCACGGCGGGACAGGGTGCCCACCGCGCGGGAGGACCGGCGGATCAGGAACAGCAGGGCGGCGAGCAGGACGACGAGCAGGACGCACAGGACCGCGAGGATCTGGGTGGCGGTGTCCCAGCCGGCGCCCGAGGCCTGGTCGGACGCCTTGTCCGCGCCCTTGCCCGCCCCCGACGTCTGCTTGCCGTCGGCTTTCTCGGTGTTCCTGGACGTGTCCGAGGGCGTGGCCGTGCCGCCGAACGGCGGGCCGGAAGGGACGGCGACGGCGTACGTGTGCTCGGAGAGGTCGACCGCCTGGTGCTCGGCGATCAGGTCGGCACCGCGCAGCGGGCCCTTGGCGAGCCGGGTGCACAGGTCCTTGGGGTTCTTGGGCCGGCAGACCTGGAGGTTCGTCAGTTCGCTCACGGCCTCGGCGGGCAGCCGGTCGATCGTGGCGTCCTGCTCGACGAGCCGGCCGGTCGCGTTCGCCAGCAGGAGGAGCACGGTGCCGCCGCCTCCGGTGTGCCGGTTCTTCGGCACCTCGACGACGAGGTGGGCGTGGTCGCGCCACAGGGCGCCCTCGACGTCCCTGCGTTCCTGCGCGTTGCCGTCGAACCGCACCGGTTCGTCGAGCGTGACCCGTACGGTGCCGTCGTCGATGTTCCGCGACCAGCACTGGAGGCGCTCCCTGAAGGCCTTGCCGCAGGACGCGTCGGCCGCCGATCCCACTGCCGCCGCGGCGGCTGCCGGAGCCGTCGCGAGCAGCATTCCGGAAAGCGCGATGGAGCAGAACGAACGCCGCATGGGCAACCCCCCGTGGCCTGAAAGGCGCACCCCCGTCGCCTTGAAAGGCACTCGCCCATATTGGGGCCAACCGGTGGGCGTCCGAAAGGGGTTCGGGCCACATGACGGGTTTCACTTCTACAACTTGAATACCTGATGGCAGCGGGTGAACATCTGCCGCGCCCGTTCCACCCAATCACTGGCCAAAGCATCGAAATCCGTTTGGGTCATACGGCAGGTCAGCGGGAGGTCGCACACTCCGGCCAGGCAGGGGCGCGGTCCGCGCACGTCCCACACGGACAACATGGGGTTCAGTTGTTCGGTATTCCATGCGTTCGACGCCGCGGCGGCGACGGCCAGTTGATCCTGGCGCAGATAATGACCGTCGGTCGCGAACGCGACGAGAAGCCGTTTGGTCGTCATGAATCGCACGGTGACCATCCGTCCCGTTTCCTCGAGATCGAATTGCATGGAAACGGAAACGGTGTCGGTCACGGTGTGGTAATTCCGCCTGGCCACCCAGTTCTGCACCAACTGCCGCCAGTGCGTGCCGATCTCGAGGATGTCGTGGCCCCGGCCGGGAAAGGACTCAGGCGTCGCCACGGCCCACCGCCTCGGCGACCATCCTGTCGGTCAGACCGGCGTCCAGCAGCGCCTGCGCGTGCAGCAGCAGACAGGACGGCACGGACTCGCTGACGCTCTGCCGGCGCCGGTTGGCCAGTTCGTGGGTGCGCACCTTGATGCTGTGCGCCACGGTCGGCGGCGGCCAGGACGCCGGTTTCGGGGTCTGCTCCAGCAGGCCGGCGAGCAGCGTGTCCAGCGCGGGCCGGTCCTGCGGCTGCTTGGCCAGGCAGCCGGAGATCAGCTCCCGCATCCCCGCGGGAACGCCGTCGAGTTCGGGTTCGGCCAGCACGACCCGGTAGCGCACCGCCTCACCGCTGCCGTGCGGCGGGCGGCCGGTCAGCGCGTACACCAGGACGCCGCCGAGGGAGAACACGTCGCTCGGCGGGCCCACCGGAGCCCCCTTGATCTGTTCCGGCGACATGAAGGGCGGGGTGCCGACGACCACGCCGACCTGGGTGAGGCCGGGAGCGCCGTCCACCCGGGAGATCCCGAAGTCGATGACGCGCGGACCGTCGGAGGCGAGGAGCACGTTCGCCGGTTTCAGGTCGCGGTGCACGACACGGGCGGCGTGGATGGCCTGGAGCGCCTCCACCAGGCCCGCGCCGAGCCGGCGCACCTGTGGCTCGGGCAGCGGCCCGTCGGTGCGGACCGCCTCGGCGAGCGAGGGGCCGGGGACGTACATCGTGGCCAGCCAGGGGAGTTCGGCCTCCGTGTCGGCGTCGACCACGGCCGCGGTGTAGGCGCCGCTCACCACGCGTGCCGCGGCGACCTCGCGGGCGAACCGCTCCCGGAACTCGTGCTCGGCCGCCAGTTCCGGCCGCACCACCTTCACGGCGACCTCGCGCCCGGCCGGCGATCGTCCGAGATACACCCATCCCATCCCGCCGGATCCGAGCCGTCCCACGATGCGGTAGGGCCCGATCTTCATGGGATCGCTGACCGGTGTGCGCACCCCGCTCACCTCATTTCGGGGTTAGTTGCAGGATGTCAGGAGTGTCCCGCGAACGTGCGACTTTTTCAGCCGGTCCGGCACGTTCCGCGCACCGGGCGCCGCGGACCCCGGGACGGGCGGGGGCGGCGGGGAGCACGGAAAGAGCCGGGACCCCGCACGCCGTTGTGCGGGGTCCCGGCTCCTGTGAGGTGGTATCACCGCGGCCGGTCGTGACGATCGCTGGTCAGGGCACATCCAAACCGGCCGCGGAGTCTGTACGGGGACTCAGCCCAGGCGCTGCACCAGCGCGCGGTACTCGTCCCACAGTTCCTTCGGGGTGTGGTCGCCGAAGGTGTTGAGGTGCTCGGGCACCAGAGCGGCCTCCTCGCGCCACACGTCCTTGTCGACGGTGAGCAGGAAGTCGAGGTCCGACTCGGACAGTTCGAGCCCCTTGGTGTCGAGGGCGCCCTTGGCCGGCAGGATGCCGATCGGCGTCTCGACGCCCTCGGCCCGGCCGTCCAGGCGGTCCACGATCCACTTCAGGACGCGGCTGTTCTCGCCGAAGCCCGGCCACACGAACTTGCCCGCGTCGTTCTTGCGGAACCAGTTCACGTAGTAGATCTTCGGGAGCTTCGACTGGTCCTTGTCCTTGGCGACGTCGACCCAGTGGCCCATGTAGTCGCCCATGTTGTAGCCGCAGAACGGCAGCATCGCGAACGGGTCGCGGCGCAGTTCGCCGACCTTGCCCTCGGCGGCGGCGGTCTTCTCGGAGGCGACGTTCGCGCCGAGGAAGACACCGTGGTTCCAGTCGAAGGACTCGGTGACCAGCGGGACCGCGGTGGCCCGGCGGCCGCCGAAGAGGATCGCCGAGATCGGCACGCCCTTGGGGTCCTCCCACTCGGGCGCGATGATCGGGCACTGCGAGGCGGGCACCGTGAAGCGGGCGTTCGGGTGCGCGGCGGGCGTGCCGGACTCCGGCGTCCAGTCGTTGCCCTTCCAGTCGGTGAGGTGGGCCGGAGTCTCCTCCGTCATGCCCTCCCACCAGATGTCGTTGTCGTCGGTCAGCGCGACGTTGGTGAAGACCGAGTTGCCCCAGAGCGTCTTCATCGCGTTGGCGTTGGTGTGCTCACCGGTGCCGGGCGCGACGCCGAAGAAGCCGGCCTCGGGGTTGATCGCGTAGAGGCGGCCGTCCTCGCCGAACCGCATCCAGGCGATGTCGTCGCCGATGGTCTCGACCGTCCAGCCGGAGACCGTGGGCTCCAGCATGGCGAGGTTGGTCTTGCCGCAGGCGCTCGGGAAGGCGGCGGCGACGTACTTGGACTCACCCTGCGGCGGGGTCAGTTTGAGGATCAGCATGTGCTCGGCGAGCCAGCCCTCGTCGCGCGCCATGACGGAGGCGATGCGCAGGGCGTAGCACTTCTTGCCGAGCAGCGCGTTGCCGCCGTAGCCCGAGCCGTACGACCAGATCTCGCGGGTCTCGGGGAAGTGGGAGATGTACTTCGTGGAGTTGCACGGCCACGGCACGTCCTCCTCGCCCTCGGCGAGCGGCGCTCCGAGCGTGTGCACGGCACGCACGAAGAAGCCGTCGGAGCCGAGTTCGTCGAGGACCGGCTGTCCCATGCGGGTCATGGTGCGCATGGACACGGCGACGTAGGCGGAGTCGGTGATCTCGACGCCTATCGCGGAGAGGTCGGAGCCGAGGGGGCCCATGCAGAACGGGACGACGTACATCGTCCGGCCCTTCATCGAACCGCGGAAGATGCCGCCCTGCCCGCCCTCGCCGGAGAAGATCTCCCGCATCTCGGCGGGGGCCTTCCAGTGGTTGGTCGGGCCCGCGTCCTCTTCCTTCTCGGAGCAGATGAAGGTCCGGTCCTCGACCCGCGCGACATCGGTCGGGTCGGAGGCGGCGTAGTACGAGTTGGGGCGCTTGATCGGGTCGAGCTTCTTGAAGGTGCCCTTGCGGACGAGCTCCTCGCTCAGTCGCTCGTACTCGGCCTCGGATCCGTCACACCAGACCACGCTGTCCGGCTCGGTCAGTGCTGCGATCTCGTTGACCCACGAGATCAGTTCCTGGTGGTTGGTGGGGACGGCGGTTGTGGGAGCCGCGATGTCGCGCGCCACGATTGCTCCTAAATGAGGGGTTTTGTTGTTGTGCCCCGTGGGGGCTGCGACCCGGATGCTTCACGGTTGTCGATCTCTGGCGCTCATCCGGTGCCGACCGCACTCATTTGATCATCCGACGCATCCGCGCATATGTCCAGAGGTCCTCACACCTGAGCGGAGTGAGCATCGCCACTCGCCGGAGGGTTTCCTCCCGCACACCCGGGGTTCATCCCGGGTACCCACGGGCCGGGACGGGTCACCTGCGCGGGCCGGACCGCCGCTCCCCGCCGCCCGGACACCCCGCGGAGCACGCGCTTCGCGCACGGACACGGCCGAAGACCCGGACCGCACCGGAGGCCGGACCACCCCGCCGCACCCCCCGGGCGCTCCCGCCGCTCGCGTGAGACCATGGCCACTGACGGCGTTCCATCACGCCGCGCTGATACGTAACTTACGGTTCCGTAGGTACCATGCGCGCATGACTGCGTCCGTCCCCGACGCGCCCACGGACTCGCCGGCCGACGGCGCCGGTCCCGACGCGCTCTCCCCGTCGCATCCGGTCAAGCCCAAACTGCGCGGCTGGCTGCACCTCGGCATGTTTCCGGCCGTCCTCGTCTCGGGCCTGGTGCTCACGGCCCTCGCGGACTCCACCCGCGGCCGTATCGCCTGCGGAATCTACGTCCTGACGGCCTGCCTGCTGTTCGGCGTCAGCGCGCTGTATCACCGGGGCGACTGGAGCCCCCGCATGGACGGCGTCCTGCGCAGGCTCGACCACGCCAACATCTTCCTGATCATCGCGGGCACCTACACCCCGCTGACCATGCTGCTGCTGCCGAGCGCCAAGGGGCAGTGGCTCCTGTGGGGGATCTGGGCCGCCGCGGCGGCCGGCATCGTCTTCCGGGTCTTCTGGGTCGGCGCACCACGCTGGCTCTACACCCCCTGCTACATCGCCATGGGCTGGGCGGCCGTCTTCTTCCTCCCGGACTTCATGCGCGCGGGCGGGATCGCGGTCCTCGTCCTCGTCATCGTCGGCGGCCTGCTCTACAGCGCCGGCGGGGTCATCTACGGCATCAAGCGGCCGAACCCGTCACCGCGCTGGTTCGGCTTCCACGAGGTCTTCCACTCCTTCACCCTCGCCGCGTTCGTCGTGCACTACGTCGGCATCTCGCTGGTGGCCTACCAGCACGGATAGCCCCTGCGACCTCCCTGCACCCAAGGGCCGCGGCTTTCGAGCCGCGGCCCTTCGTCGTACCCGGACACGGCCTCTGGACCGCCCCGGGACGACGTCCGGCCGTGGAGCCATATTGACAGACACCTCTTTTTGGGAGCTACTCTCATTTCATGGTGACTCTCACAGATGATGACGCCGCGGGGCGCGACCCCCGCCGCTGGTGGGCCCTCGGTGCCCTGGTCGCGAGCCTGCTCGTGCTCGGTTTCGACATGACGATCCTCAACGTCGCGCTGCCGACGATGGCCCGGGACCTGGGTGCCTCCACGGGCGAGCAGCAGTGGATGGCGGACGCGTACGTCGTCGTCTTCGCCGCGCTGATGCTCCCGGCGGGCCTGCTCGGCGACCGCTTCGGACGGCGCCGCATACTCATCGCCGGTCTCGGCGTCTTCCTCGCCGGATCCCTGGTCGGCGCCCTCGTCGACGACGTCGCCTGGGTGGTCGTCGCCCGCGCGCTGATGGGGATCGGCGGCGCGCTCGTGATGCCGCTCGCCCTGGCCGTGCTGCCCTCGCTGTTCGGACCGGACGAGCAGACCAAGGCGGTCGGCGCGGTCTCGGCCGCCTCCGCGCTGGGGCTGCCGCTCGGCCCGATCGTCGGCGGCTGGCTGCTCGACCACTTCTGGTGGGGCTCGGTCTTCGTGATCAACGTGCCCATGGCGGCCATCGGCATCACGGCCTGCCTCTTCCTGCTCCCCGAGACCCGCGACCCCTCCTCCCCCAAGGTCGACGCCGTGTCCACCGCCCTCACCGCGGCCGGACTCAGCATCCTGATCTACGCGATCATCGAGGCCCCGCACCGCGGCTGGGGCGACCCGCTCGTCCTCGGCCTCCTCGGCGCCGCGGTCGTCCTGGTCGCGCTGCTCGTCCTGCGCGAGCGCCGCAGTGTCCGCCCGATGCTCGACCTCTCCCTGCTCGCCCAGCGCGGTTTCCTCCTCAACACGCTGGCCGCGACGCTGGTCATGTTCGTGCTGTCGGGCCTGATGTTCGTGCTGCCGCAGTACCTCCAGGCGGTGCTCGGGCACGACGCGTTCGGCACGGGTGTACGGATGCTGCCGATGATGGGCGGACTGCTGATCGCGTCCCGCGCCGCGGGCCCGGTGCTGGCGCGGTTCGGGCCACGCGCCGTGATCAGCGCGGGTCTCGTCGTCCTCGCCTTCGCCGCGATCCTCGGCAGCCGCACCTCCGTCGACGACGGCTACGGCTTCACCGCCCTGTGGCTGTCCGTGGCCGGACTCGGCTTCGGTTTCGCCGTGGTGCCCGCGATGTCCGCCGCCATCGGCGCGCTCCCCCGCGACCGGGCCGGCAGCGGCTCCGGACTGCTGATGACGGTGCGCCAGGTGGGCAGCGCGACCGGCATCGCCCTGCTCGGCTCGCTCCTCGCGAGCGCCTACGCCGACCGCCTCGACACCTCCGCCCTGCCGCGCGCCGCCGCCGACGCGGCCGGCGACTCCGTGGTCGGCGCCCACGTGGTCGCCGGCCGGCTCGGCGACCACGCGCTGGCCGCCTCCGCGGACGCCGCGTACATCCACGGCATGAACCTGGTCCTGCTGGTCAGCGGCGTCGCCGCGCTGGTGACCGCCCTGCTGGCCGCGGCACTGCTGCGCAACCCCGAACCGGCGCCCGGCACCGCCCCCGAGCCGCACACCGGCATGGCCCCGGCACCGGCCGATGCCGGACAATGAACACCATGGCCGCCACCGCACACAGTTCCGCCTCCGCCGCGGAGCCCCGGCCCGGGCTCCGCGAGCGGAAGAAGATGAAGACCCGGACCGCGATCCGCGACGCGACGTACCGGCTGATCCAGCAGCAGGGGTACGACGCGACCACCGTCGAACAGATCGCGGAGGCGGCCGAGGTCTCCCCGTCCACGGTGTTCCGCTACTTCCCGACCAAGGAGGACATCGTCCTCACCGACGAGTACGACCCGATGCTCGAGGAGGAACTCCGCGCGCGCCCCGCGGACGAGCCGTGGTTCGACTCCCTGCGGTACGTGCTGCGCAAGGCGATCACCCTGGGCGACGACGAGGGGCCGGAGGTGACCCGGCTGCGCACCCGGCTGATGGTGGAGGTGCCCGCGGTGCGCTCCCGGATGATGGAGAGCATGTCGGTCACCGGCCGGCTGCTGTGCCGGGCCGTCGGCGAGCGCACCGGCCTCGACCCGGAGGGTCTGGAGGTGCGGGTCTTCGCGATGTCGCTGATCGGCGGGCTGATGGAGACCTCCCTGTACTGGGCGGAGGGCGGCCACCGCGAGGACTTCGCCGACGTCGTGGACCGGGCGGTGGACGTCCTGGAGCACGGTCTGGGCAGCGCGCCCGGGAAGGCCGCGGGCGCGGAAACCCCCAGGCCCCAGGGGCATCCCGCGTGACATGCTGACGGGGTGAACGGACCGGAGATCGACGTCGAATTCGCCCCCGAACTGGGGATGTTCGTCCCGCACGCGCGACGCACGGGCGCCACCGCCGTGGGCACCGACGGATCCTCCACGCTCGGCCATGTCGTCGAGTCGCTCGGCGTCCCGCTGACCGAGGTGGGGGCCCTGGTCGTGGACGGGCGACCGGTGTCCTTCTCGCACATCCCGGCGGCCGGCGAATCCGTCCGGGTGGGTGCCGTCGAGCGCCCGCAGCAGGTGCCCGGCGCCCCGCTCCGCTTCCTCCTCGACGTCCACCTCGGCACGCTCGCCCGCCGGCTGCGGCTGCTGGGCGTCGACACGGCGTACGAGTCCACGGACATCGGCGACCCGGCGCTCGCCGCCCGGTCCGCGGCCGAGCGGCGCGTCATGCTCAGCCGTGACCGCGGCCTGCTGCGCCGCCGCGAGCTGTGGGCGGGCGCCTACATCTACAGCACCCGGCCCGACGACCAACTCCGTGACGTCCTCGGCCGGTTCGCACCGGAGCTGAGGCCGTGGACGCGCTGCACCGCGTGCAACGGCCTGCTCACCGCGGCCACCAAGGAGCAGGTCGCGGACCAGCTGGAGGGCGGCACCCAGCGGTCGTACGACGTCTTCGCGCAGTGCGGCGAGTGCGGGCGCGCCTACTGGAAGGGCGCGCACCACGACCGTCTGGAGGCCATCGTGGTGCGCGCCCTGGCGGAGTTCGGGAGCCGCTGAGGCGGCGGCTCCCGGGGATCTAACGCCTCACCAGATCCCGTGCGCCGCAGGCGAGTCCGTCCCTGCTGGGGTCGAGCCCCAGCGGATCGTCCTTGCCGTTGACCTTCAGCCGCCCGTAGTCGTTCTTCTTCAGCCAGGCGCAGCGGGAGGCCGTGGTCTTCTTCACCCCGTCCGGGAAGACCGTCGGCACACAGACACCGACGCCGCCGTAATGGCGGTCGCAGCCGGAGACGGCGGTGCCGACCTTCTGCGAACTCCGCTTCCGGCCCGGCTCGGCGGCCTTGCCCTCCAGGGAGTCGGCGAAGGAGTGGACGTGCGCCGAGGCGGTGTCCGCCGCGAGCGCGGACGGTCCCTGGAGGTGCACCCACTTCGCGACGGAGGGCACTCCGCCCGCGTCGACGGCGAAGAGCATGTACCAGCCCGGCGGCGCCAGGTCGGGGTTGCTCGTCACGTTCAGGTCGACGTTGTCGCCGTCCACGGACAGCGGCAGATCCACGAACCGCTGGTTGGGGTCCGAGGAGTGGGTCACCGCGGCCGGGCGGATCAGCTCGGCCTTGGCGATGGGCCGGTCGACGGTGATGCGCTGCGTGTCGCCGTACACCCACTCGCTGTCGATCACCGAGGTGATCGTGGGGCGGGTGCCCTTGAGGAGGTAGGGCGGGGTGTAGATGGACACGTTGTGGTTCCAGGTGCCGTTGCCCGGGTTGTCGCCGGTGGCCATCACCCGGCCGTCGGGCAGCAGGAACGCGGACGAGTGGTAGCCGCGGGCCTCCGGGTCGGCGGCCACCGGGTCGAAGGCCGAGGTCGCCGGGTCGAAGATCGACGCCTCGAAGACGGGGTCGGCGCGGTTGTGCAGGCCGCCGCCCGTCTCCAGGACCTTCCCGTCGGGCAGCAGGACGGCGGAGACGTACATCTTGCCCTGGTCGCCGGTCTGGGCGACCTTGCCGTCGCCCAGGTCCACCGTGCCCTGCGGGATCGGCGGGCCGGCGGTGTAGACCGGGTCGGCGGCCTTGAGGTCGATGATGTCGGTGAGCCGGTTGGCGTCCGGGTTGGAGTCGATGTTGCCGCCGCCGAGCGTCAGGACCTTCTGGTCCTGGGCCGGGGGCAGCAGCACGCTCGCGGACTGGTCACGCTGGTCCTTGTTCCGGAGCCCCGGGACCGATGTCGTGGTGTTGGCGTCGTAGTCGTAGATCGCGGAGCCCGTGCCCGGGGTGCCGTTGCCGAAGACATGGCTGCCCGAGTAGAAGAGCCGGCCGTCCTGCATGAGGATCATCGACGGGTACAGGCCCCAGTACGACCAGGTCTGGTTGACCTGCCACAGCGGCAGCCACTTCTGCTCGGCCGCCGACCAACGTTCGGCGGTCACCGAGCCGGTGGAGTCCTCGCGCAGTCCGCCGAAGGAGATGATGTCGCCGTTGCCGAGCTCGGTGGCCGACGGATACCAGTGGCCGTCGTTCATGTCGTTGGTCCTGCTGTACGTCTCGGTGTCCGGGTCGAAGACGTACGAGTCCTTGTAGCCCTCGTACCCGTGGCCGCCCGCGACCGGGAACGCCTTGTTGCCGCTCATGACCAGGACTCGCCCGTCGGACAGCTGGACGTGCCCGGCGCAGAACATGTCCTTCGGCGTGGGGATCACCTTGTACGTGCCGTTCGCCGGGTCGTAGACCGCGCTGGTGAACGTGCCCGCCTCGAAGTTCTCCTCGCTGTTGCCGGATCCCGCGATCAGCAGCACCTTGCCGTTCTTGAGGACGACGGAGTGCATGGACCGCACCGGGTTCTGGGTGGGCAGCACCGTCCACCTGCCGTCGGCGCACTCCTTCGCCGTGCCGGTGCACTGGGCGGGCGGGACCGGGTCGGAGACCTGTTCCATCGTGTAGTCGTCGGTGGTCGCCGAACCCGTGCCGTACACCGAGACACCCCAGGTGATGCGGTCGGTGCCGGCCGGGACCGCGGGCGTGCGGACCGTGGCTTGGGTCCAGTCGGCCGCCATGTCCAGGGTCTTGAGGTCGGTCCAGTACTGCCAGCCCGCCGTCGTGTCGTGCCGGAACAGCGTGATCGCGGCGTCGGGAGTGGTGGTCTTGTACCAGAGGCCCAGGTCGTACTGCTTGCCCGCGCCGACCACCGGGGCGCAGTCGGTGGACTCGGTGATCAGCGCCTTGCGGTCGCCGTCGGCCCGGCGGGTCAGCGAGACCTTCATGGCCTTGGTCCCGGAGTGGGAGTCGGCGACGGTGGCGAACGTGAAGTCGTTGTCGCCCCAGCCGGACTTCTCCCAGCAGTGGGGCATGCCGTCGGTGCCGGCGGTCTCGAACCCCGGGTTCGTGACGAGGTTGGCGGCCGACGCGGGCTGCGGCGCCACGAGCAGCAGGCCGGCGGCGAGGCCCGCCACGGCCAGCAGCGAGGTGGTCCGGCTCGGTCGCCCGCGGAATCCGGTTCTTCTCACGCGCTTCTCCTCGCTGTGCGGCTCCGGCCCGCCGACGTGCCACGCCGGCGCGGCAGATAGATCAGCGCCTCGGTCCCCACGAAGCGCAGGACGAACGTCGTCACCAGGGCCAGTGCGGTGGCGGAGAGCGCGCCCATCCCGAAGCGGTCGACGAACAGCGCGATCAGCGGGATCCGCAGCACCAGGTCGGCATTGGCGAGCAGCGCGAACCGGCCGACACGGTCCCACCAGTGCCGGTGCCCGCGCCGCTCGCGGAACAGCAGATGCTCGATGAGCAGGAAGTTCCAGGCGACCCCGAGCTGGTTGGCGAGGATCTCCGCCGGTACGTAGTGCACTCCGGCGGCGGTGAGGCCGTACAGGCCGAGCAGGTTCGGCACGAAGCCGGTGGCGCCGATCAGCCCGAAGACGATCATGCGGGCGACGGGTGAGGCGGTGCGCAGGCCGACGAGGTGGCGCAGGAAGCGGAAGCCCTCCTGCGCGGTCGACTTGGACTCGCCCGCGTACCGGTCCTGGAAGACGAAGGGCACCTCGGTGACCTGCCGAGGGCGGCTGCGGACGGCGAGTTCGAGCAGGATCTTGTAGCCGAGCGGCTGGAGGACGTCGGCGGTGACGGCGCTGCGGCGGATCGCGAAGAAGCCGCTCATCGGGTCGCTGATGCCGCTCAGCCGGCGCGGGAAGAGCGACTTGGTCAGCCAGGTCGCGCCGCGCGAGACGGCGATGCGGTAGCCGCCCGCGAGGCCCGCGCGGCTGCCGCCCTCGATGTACCGGCTGGCGACGACGAGCCCCGCGCCGGAGCGTTCGCCGCGGGCCACCAGTTCCGGCACCAGAGACGGCGGATGCTGGAGGTCGCCGTCCATGACGACGATCCAGTCGGAGCCGGCCGCCTTCAGTCCCTCGACGACAGCGCCGCCGAGCCCGCCCACGGGTTCGTCGCGGTGCAGCACCGTCACGGGGAACGGGCAGTCCTGCGCCACCCGCGAGATGACGTCCGGGGTGTCGTCGGTCGAGTCGTCCACGAAGACGACCTCGCAGGGCAGCCGCGCGGGCACCGCCTCGGTGATGCGGTGCAGCAACTCCCGTATGTTCGCGGACTCGTTGAAGGTCGGTACGACGATGGTGACGGCGCCCGGCTCGGGGATCTCGGCCGGGTGTACCGCCGGATCCCCCAGTTCGTCCGGGACAGTGCTCTCGAAGCTGCTCATCGACTGCCTCCGGACGTCGCCGTGGTGGTGGTGTCGTTGACGTGCCTGATCTCGATGCGGTCCTCGCCCCGGCCGAAGGTCGCGACGGGTGTCGAGTGCTCGATGGCGGCCTTCACGGTGGGCAGGTCGACGGCGTCGCGCCGGACCGTCGGGGAGGCGACGACGTAGTCGAGGTCGCGCCAGCCGCGCGGCATCGTCCTGGTGACCGCCGGGTCGAGGTCGGCCTTGTAGAACCAGATGACGCCGAGGCCGGGCCGGTAGCCCTGGTGCACGAGGTCGAGCCAGAGGGCGTCGTCGACGAGGACCCGGGTGTCCCGCGGGTCCTTCACCTCGGTCCGCAGCCAGGCGGACGCGGCCCGGTAGGGCGCGTTCGCGTCCGTGGTCACGGCGGTGCGGTCCCCGTCGTACCAGTCGGGCACGACATAGGCCCCGGCGGCCACCACGAGCACCGCCGCCAGGCCGCGGCGTCCCCAGGTGACGTACGTCTTCTCGGCGGTGCCGCGCCACCGTCGCAGTACCGCGTGGGAGACGCTCGCGGCACCGCCGGCCAGGACCAGGGCGAGGAACGGCAGGGCCTGGATGACGTACATGGCGGGCAGGTAGCCGCTGGGGCGCATCGCCACCAGGGCGAGGATCGCGACGGTGAGCGCGGGTCCGGCGAGGGCGCGCGCGGTGACCGACCAGCGCCAGGTGACCAGGAGCAGCAGGGCGCCGGCGAGCCCGCCGAGCGGCAGGACGCGGTCGTAGTACAGCCAGGAGTGCAGGACTCCGTACGAACCGCTGCCGGGGTCGAGGACGAAGCCGGAGCCGGGGCGGCTCATCTGGTACGTGATGCCGTCCCAGAGGGAGACGTGCCCGGAGCCGGGGAACAACTCGCCCTTGAGCAGGGCGAAGAGCGGGTACGCGAGGCCGATCAGCACGCAGGCGGTGACGGCTCCGGTGAGCGCGAACTTGCGGGTGTCGCGGTGGCTGTGGCGCCACATGGTGACGAACAGCGCGGGCAGGACGACGAGCATCGTCTCCTTGGTGAGCACGGCGGCCGCGGCCGCGACGCCCGCCCCGAAGTGGTGCCACAGATGGCGGCTCGGGGACGCGGCCAGGCAGAACGCGAGGAGCGTCCACATCACCGCGATGTTGTCGAGGAAGATCTCGCGCTGGAGCACGACCGACAGCGGGGACAGCCCGAAGAGGACCATCGCGAGGCCGGCCGCCCACGTCGGCAGCGAGAGGCGGCGGGCGAGCACGTACACGAGGACCGCGCTGACGGCGCTGATCAGCAGCATCGCCGTGCGCATCGAGCCGACGGTCATCGAGGAGGGACTGAGGTGCGCGGGGATCCAGGTCAGCAGGGCGATCTGGATCCAGCCGAGCGGCGGGTGGTCGTACCAGTACGTGTAGTGGGCCAGGCCCTTGCCCTGCTGGACGGCCCAGGCCTGGGCGAGGTAGGTGCCCTCGTCGTCGCTGAGGGTGGGGTAGTCGGCGATGTTCCAGCCCTGGACGACGAGGATCGCCGCGAGCAGCACCCCGCACAGGATGAGATCCGGGCGTGAGCTGCGAAAGCGCGGGGACGGGCGGGTGGCGGGGACGTTTTTGGGCGCAAGCGGCCGCTGCGCGGGGACCGTGGGTGTGGTCGCCGCGGGAAGAGTGGAGGTCACGCGGGAACGTCCTCTCGGATCGCTTCGGTGAGGTGCGCGCCGACATGACTGGTCAGCTCCCAGTCGTTGCGGCCCCGCTGCTCGCGCCAGACGGCGCGTACGGCGGCGCCCGCCAGCAGCACCTGGTAGAACGGGCCGCCGACGATCAGCTTCAGATAGTGGACGAAGCGGACCCGCAGCCCGTACTGCTTGCCGAAGTCGTGCAGTCCGACCAGTTCGAAGACGAACGTGACCAGGGCGGTCACCGCCGGCAGGAAGGTGATGAAGGCGATGCCGACCGGCACGTCGAGGAAGAGCGCGATGGCCACGTTGAGCGGGATGATCACGCCGGAGACGGCCTGAAGATAGGGCGTCATCAGCGTGTAGCGGGCGAGCAGCCGCTGCCCGAAGCCGGGGAGCTGTTTCCAGTCCCTCTTCCGGTAGACCTGGAGGAAGCCCTGGTTCCACCGGGTGCGCTGCTTCAGCAGGGACATCAGCGAGCCCGGGGTCTCCTCCTTGGTCACCATGTCGGAGTCGTAGGCGACGACGACCTTCTTGCCGACGCTGGAGAGGCGTACACCGAGGTCGCAGTCCTCGGCGAGGCAGTCGGGGTCCCAGCCGTCGGCCTCCCGCAGGACGTCCGTGCGGACGAAGACGGTGTTGCCGCCGAGCGGGATGAATCCTTTCTGCGCGTGCAGATGGAGCCGCGAGCGGAACCAGAAGAAGTACTCCAGGCAGTTGCGCAGGCTGTACCAGCTGGAGTGGAAGTTGATGAGCTGGACGCCGCCCTGGACGACGTCCGCGCCCGTGGTGCGGAAGGCGTGGTCGACGTGGGCGAGCAGCTCCGGGTGGACCTGGTCCTCGGCGTCGAAGACCCCGACCACGGCGCCCCGGCAGTGCGGCAGGGCCGTGTTCATGGCCTTCGGCTTGTTCTTCTTCTCGTGGTGGTCGACGACCACGCGTACCCGCGGGTCGCGCGCCTCGGCGGCGCGGGCCACCGCGGTCGTCTCGGGGTCGTCGTGGCCGACGATCACGATGATCTCGAAGTCGGTGTGGCTGGATTCGAGCAGCCGCTGGATGGTGTGGTCCAGCACGGCCTGCTCGTGGCGCGCGGGCAGCAGCAGCGAGAAGGACAGGCCCTCCCCGCCGTCCGGGCTGCTGAAGCGGGTGGAGGCCAGCACCTCGGGCGTACGCCACGCGTGCATCTGCCACCACAGGGTGAAGGCGGCCATCCAGAAGAGCGCCAGTGAAACGGCAGCAATGAAGACAGATGTGAGCAAAAGATCCCCCCAGATCTCCAATAACCCCCCAGCCGCGACAGTGACTCACATCTGCCGCGACTGGGTCAGAGACTATGGGGGATCTGTGAAGCGCACAGGATCTTCCGGTGAAGAGCGTGTTTCTTCACACTCGGTCGGTTACCTGAACAATCCGAACACTGTGGACGTTCGGGCGACTTGGAGATCAGGGGTTTCGGCCACCGAGGGCCGCTTCGAGCCGTTCGGGGTCGGTCGTCGGGACGTCGCAGGTGAAGTTACGGCAGACGTACGCGGCGGGCCGCCCGTCGACCAGAAGTCGGCCGGAAAGCAACGGTAGTTCGTCGCTGTCCGCCACCCCCGCGGCGACGACGGCACCCGGCGCCGTACCCAGGAGCGCCGTACGGTGCAGCGCCCTGGTCGCCGGATCGCCGGCCGGTCCCACGACCGCGACCTCCCGCGGTCCGTCGAGGAGCGCCTCGGCCACCGCGAGACCCCAGCCGATGAAGCGCGGCGCGCGCGGGCCCAGGGCCTTCACCACTCCCAACGCCCGCTCGGCGGCGGTGCGATGGGGCTCGGCACCGGTCTGCGCGGCATAGCTCAGCAGCGCCCCGGCCGCGGCACTCCACCCCGAGGGCGTGGCGTTGTCGGTGGGGTCCTGCGGCCGGCGGATCAACTCCTCGGCGTCGGCCGCCGTGTCGAACAGCGCGCCCGACTCGGCGTCCGTGAACTGCGTGAGCACATGGTCGAGCAGGAAGCCCGCGAACTCCAGCCAGACCCCCTCCCCGGTGACGGACGCCAGCGCCAGGAAACCCTCGGAGACATCCGCGTAGTCCTCCAGCACACCGGCGTTGGCCCCGACGTGACCGTCCTTGCTGGTACGGGCCAGTCGCGCGTGGTCGTCCATGTGCAGCCGCACCAGGAGGTCGGCCGCGCCGATCGCGGCGTCCACGAGGTCGGGGCGGCCGAAGTAGGCGCCGGTCTCCGCCAGGGCGGCGATCGCGAGGCCGTTCCACGCGGCGACCACCTTGTCGTCCCGGCCGGGGGCGGGACGGCCGGCGCGCGCGGCGAACAGCCGCTGCTGCACGGAGGCGATCCGGTCCGCGTCGACGACACCCTCGTGCTGGGGCAGCCGCAGCACGGAGGCGCCCTCCTCGAAGGTGCCCTCCTCCGTCACCCCGAAGTGCTGGGCGGCGAGTTCGGCGTCCTCACCGAGGACCTCGCGCAGCTGCTCCGGCGTCCACACGTAGTACGCGCCCTCGACGTGGCGGCCCGTCCCGTCGTCGCTGTCGGCGTCCAGGGCGGAGGCGAACCCGCCCTCCTCGGTGCGCAGTTCACGCACCATGAAGTCCGCGGTCTCCAGGGCGACGCGGCGCGCGAGCTCGGAGCCGGTGACGCGCCACAGATGGGCGTAGACCCGGCACAGCAGCGCGTTGTCGTACAGCATCTTCTCGAAGTGCGGCACGATCCACTCGCGGTCGACGGAGTACCGGGCGAACCCCCCGCCCAGCTGGTCGTAGATGCCGCCGCGCGCCATCCGTTCACAGGTGTCCACGGCCATCTGGAGCGCGCCCTCGGAGCCGGTCCGCGCGTGGTGCCGCAACAGGAACTCGATCACCATGGACGGCGGGAACTTCGGCGCCCCGCCGAATCCGCCGCGCGCCGTGTCGTAGTCCCGGGTGAGCCCGAGGAGCGCGCCGGCCAGCTCCTCCTCGCCGGGCACCCGGCCGTCGCCGAAACTCATCTCGCGGCCGGCCAGGTCCCGCACGATCTTCCCCGCGACCTCGGCGACCTCGTCGCGCCGGTCGGTCCAGGCGCTGGTGACGCCCTCCAGGATCTGCGGGAAGGACGGCATTCCGTGCCGGGGCGCGGGCGGGAAGTAGGTGCCGAAGTAGAACGGCTCGGCGTCCGGTGTGAGGAACACGGTCATGGGCCAGCCGCCCTGCCCGGTCGCTGCCTGCACGGCCTCCATGTAGACGGCGTCGACGTCCGGCCGCTCCTCGCGGTCGACCTTGACGCACACGAAGTGCTCGTTCAGGTACGCGGCGGTCGCGTCGTCCTCGAAGGACTCGTGCGCCATGACATGGCACCAGTGACAGCTGCTGTAGCCGACGCTCAGCAGCACCGGCACGTTCCGTTCGCGGGCCTCGTCGAAGGCCTCGGCCGACCAGGGCCACCAGTCGACGGGGTTGTCGGCGTGCTGGAGCAGATACGGGGACGTCTCATGGGCCAGTCGGTTCACACTCCCACTCTCCCACGGTGTCCCGGGCGGCGGAGAAGCACGCGGCTGCCGGGCGCGCCCCCGGCGGGTGAGCCGTCCTCGCCGGGCTCCGGGGACCTGCCCGGCGTGGCGGAACAGGGCGGGCACTGCGCCAATGATCGACGGTCCTCTGTCCTTCACGTCCCGCACGAAGGACACTCGTAGGCCAAGGAGTTGCTGCCGGAGGGGGACGTGACATGCGGGACAGCCATCGGGCGGAGGCCGAGCGGCTGTTGGCCCGGGCCGTCGAGGAGGAGGTGCGGCGGTCGGGCGGGCGCGTCGACGGGGGCGTGCTGCTGTCGCGGGCACGGGCCGCCCTCGACGCGATGGGACAGACGGCCACCGAGGAGTACGGAGCGTACACACGCGCACTCGACGAGGCCGAGGCGGGACAGCTGACGTTCGGGCAGCGCTACGCACGGGAGCGCGCCGGCACGTCCTTGCTGGTCACGGCGGTGGCGGCGGCAGCCGCCGTCGTCGCGGACCTCGCGTTCGGCACGGGCGCGGGCACGGCGGTCGGCGCGGGCGCCACCGTCGCCGTGGCGGGAGCCGCGGCCACCGTGCTCAAGGTGACCGCCTCGCACGTGCCGGCCGCCAGCCGCCGGGCCGGGGCGCTCGGGCAGCCCGGCGGTGCCGAACAGCTGCGCCTGCAGTGGCTGACCGCCCTGGAGGTCCGGGGCATCCGCCCCTTCCTCGACCAGCAGCGCGTGCTCAGCGCCTCCACGGGCGCCAAGCAGGGGGCGCCCCAGCTGCGCCGCACCGACAAAAGCGCGGCCGCCCGGCGACGCAATGTCCTGGAGCAGTCCTTCGGCCAACTGCCCAAGCCGGAGGGCCCGTTCGCCGGCCGGCGGACGGAGCTGTCGCGGATCGCCCAGTGGGTGCAAGCGGCACGCGCGAGCACCGAGACCCGGCCGACGGTCGTGGTGCTGCACGGAGCGCCCGGCTCCGGCCGCAGCACCCTCGCCGTCCGGGCGGCGCACGACCTCAGGGACCAGTTCCGCGGCGCGTGCGTGGTGGACCTGCGGGGCGACAGCCCGGACGACCCGCCGCTGACCACCCGGGACGCCCTGCTGCATCTCCTCAACCGGCTCGGCGCGCCCCGCGAGCAGCTCCTCTTCCGCGAACGCGCCTCACAGGACCAGCAGGTCAGGCGGCTGAGCGAGCTCTACCACCAGCATCTGACGGACCTGCCCGTGACGATCGTGCTGGACGACGCCAGCGACGCCGGACAGGTGCGCACCCTGATCCCCGAGCGCTCCGACAGCCTGGTCCTGGTCACCTCCCGCAAACCGCTCGACCTGTCCGCCGACCTCACCGCCTGGGTGCACCAGCTCCCCGTCGAGGCACTGGACGCGGCCGGCGGCGAGGAACTGCTGAACGCGGCGGCCCAGGACGCCTCTGGCCCGTACGACGCCGAATCCAGCGACCGGGTACGGGAGTTGTGCGGCGGGCTGCCGCTCGCCCTGCGCATCGCGGGCTCCTGCCTCGGCCCGCGCACCCCGCGCCGGCTGGCCACCGACCTGGAGGCGTACGGCCCGGTGGAGCCCGTCGAGCGGGTGCTGTGGCTGCGCTACACCGACCAGTCGGACATGGCCCGCCGGCTGCTGCGCCGGCTGGCCCTGGCGGGCCGCGCCTCCCTGGGCGCCGCCGCGGCTGCCTCCCTGCTGGCGACGGACGAACCGGAGGCGACCCGCCATCTCACCGCGCTCTCGCAGGCGGGGCTGATCGACCATGTGCGCGGCAGCCGGTACCGCCTGCACGACCTGGTCCGCTCCTTCGCCGCGGCCCGGCTGATGGACGAGGAGGAGCCCTCCGAGCGCACGGCGGCCCAGGAACGCCTGATCGTGAACTACGCGGAACTCGCCGACTCGGTGATCCGCCTCGTCGACGGCAAGACGTCCACCCGTGCGGACCAGTTCGGCCCGCACGGCTTCACCTCGCTCGACGCGGCGCTGCGCTGGCTGGACGACGAGTCGAGCTTCATCACGGCGGCGCTGCGGCACGCCGAGGGCGTCAACCAGGCGGCGGTGCTCAATCTGCTCGGCGCCCTGTGCGACTACTGCCTGCTGCGCGGCGACCTCTACCGTCTGGGCGAGATCAGCGAGCTGACCCAGGCCGTCGACCAGGGACTGCTGGTCCGCTCGGTCCAGTGGCGCACCGGCATCGCTGCCCGCCAGCTGGGCGAACTGGACAAGGCGCGCACCACCCTGGCCTCCGTCGTGGACCTCTACTTCGAGGCGCACCACGACGCGGGCGCGGCCCGGGCACTGTGCTCCCTCGGCATCACCCTGCACCACCAGGGCAACCTCACCGAGGCGGCGGCCAAGCTCCAGGAGGCGATGGATCTCCAGGCCTCCCCCGGCCTGGCGGCCGACCGGGCCTGGACGATGCACGCGCTCGCCGCGGTGGAACGGGACCGGTCCCGGCTCGCCCAGGCGCTCGACCTGCTGACCCAGGCCCTCGTCCTGCACCGCGAGAGCGAATCCGTGCACGGCGAGGCGTGGACCCACTTCCACCTCGGCCAGCTCGGCCTGCGCATGGGCGACGTACCGCGCGCCGACCGCGAGCTGCGCGAGGCCCTGGACCTGTACGGCCGCACCCGCGACCCCCGCGGCGAGGCCTGGGCCCTCACCCAGCTGGCCCGCGCCCGGCTCGTCGAGGGCGACCCGTCCTCCGCGGTCGACGGTCTGCGCCAGGCCGCGTCCCGCCACCGCGAGAACGAGGACGCGCGCGGCGAGGCCTGGACCGTCTACTACCTCGGCCAGGCCCTGGAGGAGACCGGCAACCTGAACCAGGCGGTCCGCGAGCTGGAGCGCTCCCGGACGATGTTCTCCCGCATGCGGGACGTGTACGGCCTCGCGTGCGCCCGGCACCACTCGGCCCGGGTCACCCGCGACCAGCGCGCCGCCCAGACCGGCTCCCTGCGCAACTCCGGCTTCGCCCGCCAGCTCCTCGTCGACGCGCGCGCCGACTTCCAGCGCATCGGTGTCGCCCACGGCGAGGCGTGGACCTGCCTGGAGCTCGCGGTCGTCGACGCGGGGAACGCGCGCACGCAGCAGGCCCTGACCCTGTGCGACGAGGCGGTGGACCTCTTCACCTCGTACGGCGACCGGCGGGGCGGGGACTGGGCCCGCTTCCTGCGCTGCACCCTGCTCCCGTACGCGGCCCCCGGGGGCTACGAGGTGGGCGCCGCCGTCGCCGAGGAGGAGCTCGCCCAGCTGTCCCGCGCCGGCCACACCTCCCGCGACGGAAAGCTGGACGACTGCATCGAGGCGTACCGGCTGCTGCTGGAGCGCGGGGTCGACCTGGACGCCGGCTGGCAGGCCTGGCGTCTGGGCCTGGTCCCGGGCCGCCACGCCCGGGACGTGATGGGGGTGCCGGTGCCGTCGGCCCGGTAGGGCGGTCGTGGCGTTCGTGGAGGAGGGGGATCCGGTGGAGCTGGTCGGGCGCGCGCGGGAACTGGCCGGTGCGCGAGAGCAGTTGGCGGGTGGCTGCCCGCTGGTGGTGACCGGCGAGCCCGGCATGGGCAAGTCCGCCTTTCTCGGCGTGCTCGCGCGGCAACTCGCCGAGGAGCGGGGGCTTCCGGTGTTCCGCGTGCGGGCCGCGGACTTCGGGCTCCGGTCCGACGTCACGCTGCTGCGGCTGCTGGGCGCGTGCGGCGAGGCCGGTGCGCGGGCCCTCGGCGACCTGGTCGGGCAGGCTCCGGCGACGGTCCCGGACACCGTCGTGCACATCTGCCGGCAGCTGTTCCTCGCGTATCCCGCCGTCGTCGTCGTGGACGGAGTCCCCACGGACTCCGCGGCGAACGACCTGCTGGCCGACCTGGTCAGCGCCTTCTCACGGACGTCGTCGGTCCTCCTGATGGGCTCGACGGACGCCCGGCCGCCGCAGGGCGCGCCCGTCGCTCTCTGTCACCTGCGACCGCTGGACCGGACCGACTCGGCGACCCTCGTCGGCGAGGCGGCCGGGCACCCCGCCCTCACCTCCGCGGGAGAGTCCCTCGACGGGCTGGTGGAGGCCACGCGGGGCCTTCCCCTGCTGGCCCGGATCGTGGGGGCCCAGGTGGCGGTCGCGGTGAGCAGCGGGCGTCCTCCCACGCCCGTGCGGCTGCCGGCCCCGGCGTGGATGGCCGACGAGGCACGGAAGCTGCTCGAAACCCTGTCCGCCCTCGACACCGAGGAGTTTCCGGCGGAACTGCTGGACACGCTGGCGCAACGGCCCGGGGCGGTCCACGAACTGTGCCGGTACGAACTGCTCCAGCCGGCCGGGGAGGGCGTTCTCCGGCTGCCTCCCGTGATCCGTTCGCTGGTCGACCGGAACTGGAGCGACGCCGAACTGCGCGACCGGTCGGCCGATGCCGAACGGGCTCTCGCCGCAGCCGCCGAGGCGAACCCCGCCGCGTACGGCGGCCATCCGGCCGCCGTCGTCGACCTGGTCGGCCGTCCGGCCGTCCCGGACGTCTTCGCCGACTCCCTGGCCCATCATCTGGCCCGGCACGGCCGCCTCGCCGAGGTGCTGGTCCTGCGGCAGCTCCTCTGGGTCAGGACGGGGCGGGTGACGCCGGATGCGCACCTGGCCGTCGCCGCCCGGGAATCCGGGCAGCCGGAACGGGTGCCGGCTCTCCCTGCCGGACGCCCGGCCGACGACGAGGGTGTCCTCGAACAGGCCGTCACCGCCCACCACATGGGCCGGCTCCGCGATGCCGACGCCCACCTCTCCGCCCTCCCGTCCGGCCGCGGTGCCGACCCATGGGTCCTCCTCACCCGCGCCGCGGTCCTCTGCGACCGGGGGGATCTGCGCGCCGTCGGGCCGCTGCTCCGCCGCGCCGTGGAGGCTCATCAGGTCAGGGGCGACCGACGCGGCGAGGCGTGGACGGTGTTCCAGTACGGGCGGCTGTGTCTGCTGCGCGGCGAGGTCGAGGACGCGGAGAAGCTCCTGCACAGCGCGAGGGAGGAGTTCCACACCCACGGCGAGTCACGGGGTGTGGCCTGGGCGGCGACCGAACTCGGGCGGCTGTCGCTGCAATTGGGCACCGCCGACATCGAAGGGCTCTACGACGCACGGCTTCTGCACGAGGTGGAAGGCGACCCGCGCGGCGCGGTCTGGGCGCACCTGTGGTGGATCCTGGCGATGACGGACGCGCCGGGTTTCCTGTGGGAGCACGAGTTCCCGGCGGTGACGAACCGCTTCCGAGAGGTCGGCGACCGGCTCGGCGAGGCCTGGGCACTGCACCACCACGCGCTGGCCCTGGGCCGTACGAGCGGCACGGCCGACGGGCGGAGCGAGGCGGATCCGCTGTTCGACGAGGCCCTCCGGCTCTTCGAGGTCACGGACTGTGTGCACGGCACGGCCTGGACCCTGCTGGAGCGTGCCCTCCACGACCCCGCACGCCGGTTCCCGCAACACCGCTGGGCGGGCGACATCCGTCACTGGTTCGGTCTCGTCGGCGACGAGGCGGGCGAGGCCTGGGTCGAGCTCGCCGAGTCGGCGACGGGCTCCGAGCCGTCCTACGAGCTGGCCGCCCGCTACCCCGCCGACCTCCTGGACGCGGTGGAATGGGCCCCGAACGGCAATCTCCGCATTCCCCGCGCCGCCCGCTACACCCAGCCCGAGCCCCGCGCCGACGCCCACGATCCGGAGGCGTCCAGATCCCGCGTGCGGGTGACTCTGCTGGACGGCACCCCCACCCGCATCGCCCTGGAGATCGTCTCCGGCGCCCGGCACCCGTGGTCCACGGACCAGCGCCCCGCACTCACCGCCCGCGCCGTCCCGCTCACCCTCGCCGAGGTCGAGCCCCTGCACGCCATCAGCACCGAGGGGGCGGAGTTCCGCTTCGTCCCGCGTCTGCCCGGTCGCCACCGCATCCGCTTCACGATCACCGACCAGGCCACCGGAACCGTCCTGCAGCAGGTCGAGACGGAGATCGACGTGTGGACGATCGGCCCGGCCCCGCGCACGGCGGTTCCCGAAGAGGCGCGGCGTGCGACGGCCGCCGAACCCGTGTGGAGGGCCTGAGCCCCATGCCCGGCGAACTTCCCACCGAGGTCGTCCAGGACCCGAGTCACGGCTTCACCCGGCAGCCCGCCGCCTCCGTCCGCCACCCGGATCTGGTCCTCGCCCTCGACGCGTACGCCGACGACCACATCCGGGCCCGGATGTACGGGCCGGCGGTCCCACCGTCCCCGACCGAGCACGCACTGAGGCTGAGTGTGCGGCCCGCGGCGGTGACCGCGGCGGCGGCGGGCCTGCGGGAGCTGTGGAAGCGGGAACTGGTCGACTTCCAGCCGGTGGACGAGCACGGCATCCCCGTCATGGACCGTCCACTGCTGCCGTACGCCACGTGCGCGGATCTCACGGCGGAACCCGAGGAGGAGCACCGCGAGATCCTCGACGAGCTGGCCCGGCAGGGCGCCTACCTGCTGTACGGCGAGCTCCTGGGCGACGGCGGCGCGGGCACCCGGCGCTTCCGTGACGTCCTGACCCGGGTGCTGAGCAGCGACCGCACGCTGCGGATCCGTGTCGACTCCGACCTGTTCCTGCCCTGGCCGATGCTCTGCCTGCCGGAGGATCCGGCCTACGGCCCGGACGACGTCTTCCGGCGCTTCCTCGGCTACCGGCACCAGATCGAACAGACCGGCAGCTACTACCCGTCCATCGCCGACGACGAGTCCGCACCGCCGCCGCCCGTACCGGTGGTGAGCCTGAACCACGACAAGGGCATCGACCCGGAAGGCCGCACCCGGGCCGCCGACGTCGAGACCGCCCTCGCGACGAACACCGTCGCCGTCGAACGCACCCTGCGCAAGGAACTGCTGGACGCCTTCAGCTCGGGCGCCCTGGACGAGCAGCTGATGTACTTCTGGTGCCACGGACACTTCCGGCACACCGCCGACGACAGCGCTCCGCTGCTCGTCGTGCAGTTGAGCGACCGCAAGGACATCGACGCCCGCAGCGTCAGAGCACGGCGCACCTCCGAGGACCCACTGCTCCCCTACCGGCCCCTGGTGCTGCTGAACGCCTGCTACGCGGGGCTGCCGGGCTCCGCCGAGCTGGTCCACCTGGGGGGCGCCCTCATCGAGGCGGGCGCGGGCGGTGTGCTGGGGCCGCAGATCGAGATGCCGCAGATGTTCGCCGCCGAGTACGCGTACGCGTTCGTCACCCGCTATCTGGGCGGCCGGGAGACCGCCGGCGAGATCGCCCACGGGCTGGCCCGGCACTTCGCCGACACCTGGAGCAATCCGCTGGGCTTCGCCTACACCCTGCACTGCGGCATGGACAGCAGACTGGAGCGGATCACCGAATGAACGCCACCGCGGCCGGGTTCCGCGCCCCCGACATCCGCACCTTCGACCTCGACGAGTCCGGGTGGCCGCTGCGCCCCACCCGGTCGGGCCCACGCCCGGTGCCCGCCGCGCACCTCGACGCGTATGTCGCCCAGCACCTCACGCCGGCGCCCTGGGCCACCGACATCGTCGTGTACGTGCACGGCTGGCAGACCTCCCGGGACGCGGCGCTGGACGCCGTCCGCGACCTCCTCGGCCTGGTGTCCCGGCAGTACGAGGGGCGTCGCGGGCTCTATCCCCGACTCGCCCGTCCGGGACGGCCGTTCGTTCCCTGGCCGGTCCTGGTCCGCTGGCCGTCCCGTTCCCTGCCGTCGCTCGGCGGCTACCGCCGTATCCGGGACCGGGCACACGCCATGTCCACCGGTGGACATGCCGCGCGGGTCATCGGACAGCTGCTGGGCTATCTGGACCGCCATCGGGCGGATCCGGCCGCCGCTCCCGTGCTGGCGAACCGCGACGGGCAGTACCTGCACCTCGTCGGGCACTCCTTCGGCTGCCGCTTCCTGTGCGAGGCCGTGCAGTGGGCGGCGGACGGGCCGCCGGGGGCCACACTCGGCTGGAGCACTCCGAAGCCGTCGGGCCGCCCGTTCACGGTCGACTCGATGCTGCTGCTGCAGATGGCGAGCCCCCGCGACGCGTTCGCCTCGACCTTCCGGGCGCTCGCCGGGGCGCCGCTGCACGGTCCGGTCGTGGCGACGTACTCGCAGCACGACCGTGCCACCGGCTTCTGGCATCTGCGCGCGGAGAAACGCGCGGGCATCGGGTACGCCGGCATCGGCACGGCGCCCGCGCCGGTGTCCGCCCTCGCCATGCGGGGCGTCGAGGAGCCGTATCCGCACGGCGTCCTCGACCACCGGTTCGTCAGCGTCGACGCCAGTGCCGTGTTCACCCGGGGCAACGGCCCGGCGGGCGCGCACTCCGACCACCTGCGGCCGGAGTCCGCGCACCTGCTGCTGTCCCTGGCGGACCATTCGCGCTGAGCCCCGCTCGGCGCGAGGTCCGGCTCAGCCCTTCGCCGGGGAGGCCTTCCCGCCGGAGCCGGCGGCGCCCTTGCCGGGGGCCGCCGTGTCCTTCTCCGGGTCCTCCTCGAAGGTGACCTTGCCCATGTGGCGGTTCATGGACTTCATCAGCCCCCACACGGCCAGGGCCATCACCGCGAAGACGATGAAGCCGAGGACGCCGGGGGTGACCTTGTTCTCGTCGACCTCCTTGGCGAGGGGGACGAGGTGCGTCAGTGCCTGGCTTGCGCTCATGTCAGGCATTGTCGCGGATGCCCGCGAAGAGGTCGTCCTCGGGGAGGGAGGTGTCGACGAGAGACTTGGCGAGCTCGTACTCCTCGGTCGGCCAGACCTCCTTCTGGAGCTCCATCGGGACCTTGAACCAGCCGCCGTCGGGGTCGATCTGCGTGGCGTGCGCGATGAGCGCCTTGTCACGGATCTCGAAGAACTCGGCGCACGGGATGTGCGTGGTCAGCGTGCGCTCCTTGCGCTCGAACTCGCTCCAGCGCTTCAGCCACTCCCCGTACGGGGAGTCCAGGCCGCGGTCCAGCATGGCGCGGTGCAGCGCCTCGGTGCGCGGGCGGTTGAAGCCCTGGTTGTAGTACAGCTTCTGCGGCTGGAAACCCGGGCCGTACTCGGATTCCGGGTACTTCTCGGTGTCGGCCGCACCCTCGAACGCCACCATCGAGATCTTGTGGGTCATGATGTGGTCGGGGTGCGGGTAGCCGCCGTTCTCGTCGTAGGTGGTGATCACCTGCGGGCGGAAGGCGCGGATCTGCTTGACCAGCTCACCGGCCGCCTTGTCCACGTCCTCCAGGGCGAAACAGCCCTCGGGAAGGGGCGGCAGCGGGTCGCCCTCGGGAAGGCCCGAGTCGACGAAGCCGAGCCATTCCTGCTTGATGCCGAGGATCTCGCGGGCCTCGTCCATCTCCTTCTTGCGTACCTCGTGGATGTGCTCCTCGATGTACTTGTCGCCCTGGAGCTTCGGATTGAGGATGGAGCCGCGCTCGCCGCCCGTGCAGGTCACGACCAGCACGTCCACCCCCTCGGACACGTACTTCGCCATGGTCGCCGCGCCCTTGCTCGACTCGTCGTCGGGGTGGGCGTGGACGGCCATCAGTCGCAGCTGGTCAGTCAAGACTCAATCCTCGGTCGGTCGGCTGTCGCCTCAATGGTGGTTCAGCGGTCGGCGCCCGGCGTGAGAGAGCGCCTCGGGCGGCTTCTATAGTGACGGAATCGGGGGAGCAATAATTCCAGGGCCCTGTCTACGGGCCCCCTTCCAGGACCCTGGTCCCGGCCCTGCCGAGAGGACGATCATGAGTACGGCGAGCACCCAGCTGCCCGAGGGCCGCTACGGCCGCTCCGCGGACGAGCGTGCCGACCGGAAACTCAAGATCATCGGTGGTGTTCTGGGCGTCGCCCTGCTGGCCCTGATCGGCTGGTTCGCGTCCTACTACGTCGGCGGCAGCAAGATCAGCGCGGAAGTGATCACCTTCAAGGCGGTCTCGGACAGCGCCGTCGAGGTGCACCTGGAAGTGCGCAAGGACGCGGACGCCCACGGCTACTGCACGCTGCGCTCGCAGTCCGAGGACGGCGGGGAGGTGGGCCGGGCGGACTTCCGCTTCGACCAGAGCTCGTCACGCGTCGACAAGGTGGTTACCCTGCGTACGACGGCCCGTGGCACCACGGCGGAGCTGCTCGGCTGTCACGCGGACTGAGCGGACCGGCAGGCGGCGGGACCACCCGGCGGGCATCACCCGCAGCTCCTACCAGCACATACCCGCTGACCTGCATTGACGTAATTCTGATGCGTTATGTCCTCCCTTTCGAGCCACTGAATTGTTAGGCTCGTGGTTTCGCCCACCCGTGAAGGAACATTCTTCTGGGTAGGGCGATGCTTTGTATTCCCAGTACCTACGAGGAGCACCTGTGACCCAGACCAGCGAGAACGTCACCTGGCTGACCCAGGAGGCGTACAACCAGCTCAAGGCCGAGCTGGAGTACCTGTCTGGTCCTGCGCGCACGGAGATCGCCGCCAAGATCGCGGCCGCGCGCGAGGAGGGCGACCTGCGCGAGAACGGCGGGTACCACGCGGCCAAGGAGGAGCAGGGCAAGCAGGAGCTCCGTGTGCGCCAGCTGACCCAGCTCCTGGAGAACGCCAAGGTCGGCGAGGCTCCCGCGGCGGACGGTGTGGTCGCACCGGGCATGGTCGTCACCATCGCCTTCGACGGCGACGAGGACGACACCCTGGTCTTCCTGCTGGCTTCGCGCGAGTACGCGAGCTCCGACATCGAGACCTACTCCCCGCAGTCCCCGCTGGGCTCCGGTGTGAACGGCAAGAAGGTCGGCGAGGACGCCCAGTACGAGCTGCCGAACGGCAAGCTCGCCTCGGTGAAGATCCTCAAGGCCGAGCCGTACCAGGGCTGAGCCCGGGACCGACGACTACGACGATGCCCCCGGCAAGCACGGCCGGGGGCATCGTCATGTCGTGTCACGCGGTGGCGGACCGGTACTTGCGCACCGCCAGGGTCCGGAAGAGCACGATGATCAGGACCGAGTAGATCACCGAGGCCCAGACCGAGTGCTGCATGGGCCAGGCTTCCGACGTGGACTGCCCCGGGTTGGCGAAGAGCACCCGGCAGGCCTGGACGGTGGCGCTGAACGGGTTCCAGTCGGCGATGTGGCGCAGCCAGGGCGTCATGTTGCTGGAGTCCACGAACGCGTTCGAGATGAACGTGACCGGGAAGAGCCAGATCAGTCCGCCGGAGGTGGCCGCCTCGGGGGTGCGCACGGACAGGCCGATGAGCGCGCCGATCCAGGTGAACGCGTACCCCAGCAGGAGCAGGAGGCCGAAGGCGCCCAGCACCTTGAAGACGTTGGTGTCGCCGTCGGAGCCGACGCGCCAGCCGACCAGGAGGGCGACCACCGCGAGGACCAGCAGGGTCAGCGCGGTCTGGACGAGGTCGGCGAGCGTGCGCCCGGTCAGCACCGCTCCGCGCGCCATGGGCAGCGAGCGGAAGCGGTCGATCAGGCCCTTGTGCATGTCGTCGGCGATGCCCGCGCCGGCGCCCGCGGTGGCGAAGGTGACGGTCTGCGCGAAGATGCCGGCCATCAGGAAGTTGCGGTAGTCGGTGGGGCTGGTGCTGCCGCCGATCTGCATGGAGCCGCCGAAGACGTAGCTGAACAGCACCACGAACATGATCGGCTGGATCAGCCCGAAGATCACCATCTCCGGGATCCGGGACATCCTGATCAGGTTGCGCTTGGCGACGACCAGCGAGTCGCGCACGGACTGGCTGACCGGGTTCGAGGGTGCCGTGAGCTGCACGGCGTCACTGACGGCACTCACTTGCCGGTCTCCTTCTTGCGCTGACGGCCCGTGCCGTCCACCGCTGGGTTGTCCTCGTCCTTCGCCTCGGCCACATGGCCCGTGAGGGAGAGGAAGACGTCGTCGAGGGTGGGGCGGCGCAGGCCGATGTCGTCGATCTCGATGCCGCGGGTGTCCAGCTCGCGGATGACTTCCGCGAGGAGCTTCGCGCCGCCGGTGACGGGCACGGTGAGCTTGCGGGTGTGCTCCTCGACCGTGGTCTCGCCCTTGCCGAAGCCGCGCAGCACCTCGGAGGCGGTCGCCATGTGCTCGCGGTCGTGCACGACGACCTCGACCCGCTCGCCGCCGGTCTGCGCCTTGAGCTGGTCGGCGGTGCCACGGGCGATGACGCGGCCGTGGTCGACCACGCAGATGTCGTGCGCGAGGTGGTCGGCCTCTTCGAGGTACTGGGTGGTGAGCAGCAGCGTCGTGCCCCCGGAGACCAGCTGCTTGATGACGTCCCACAGCTGCTGGCGGTTGCGCGGGTCGAGGCCGGTCGTCGGCTCGTCCATGAACATCACCGGCGGCGAGACGACCAGGGCGGCCGCCAGGTCGAGCCGGCGGCGCATGCCGCCCGAGTACGTCTTGGCGGTGCGGTCGGCGGCCTCGCTGAGGTTGAACTGCTCCAGCAGCTCCTCGGCACGGACCTTCGCCGCCTTCGCCTTCATCTGGTAGAGCTGGCCGACCATCTGGAGGTTCTCGCGGCCGGTCAGATATTCGTCGACCGCGGCGAACTGCCCGGAGAGGCCGACCCTGCGGCGGACCGCGTCGGGGTTCTTGAGCACGTCCACGCCCGCGACGACCGCCTTGCCGCTGTCGGGGCGCAGCAGGGTCGTCAGGCAGCGGACCGCGGTGGTCTTGCCCGCGCCGTTCGGACCGAGCAGGCCCAGGACGGTGCCCTCCGGGACATCGAGATCGACGCCGTCCAGAGCCCTTACGTCACCGAAGGTCTTCACCAGGCCTTCGGCATAGATGGCGCCTGGCATGTGAGTTTCTCCACGTCGTTGGGGATTTTCATGGAAATGTCTTACTTTTGCCCTGTACGGCACGCCCGGCTGGCGGGGTCTTCGTCCGCGGGCCGGGCATACGGCAAGGGGCACACCGTAACGCGATGTATCGCGTCACTCAACAGATTTTTCCATCCGGGACCGACAGTGGGACGAACAGTGGCCCTGACCTCGGCCGATGCCTCGCCGGGCTCAGTCGATGACGGTGTACCCCGCCTCGCGCAGCGCCAGATTCACCTCGGCGCAGTGCTCGGGCCCCTTCGTCTCCAGGTGCAGCTCGACCTCCACCTCCGTGAGCCCGAGCCGTGGGTCGGTCCGTACGTGGCTCACATCGAGGACGTTAGCGTCCGCCACTGACAACACCCCGAGAAGTGTGGCGAGAGCCCCGGGACGGTCGGTCAGCCGCAAGGTGACCGCGAGGTAGCGGCCGCTCGCCGCCATGCCGTGCCGCAGGATGCGCTGGATCAGCAGCGGGTCCACGTTCCCGCCCGACAGCAGGGCCACCACCGGGCCCTCGAAGCTGCGCGGATCCCGCAGCAGCGCGGCGACCGGGCTCGCGCCGGCCGGCTCCACGACCAGCTTGGCGCGCTCCAGGCACAGCAGGAGCGCGCTCGACAGATTGTTCTCGGAGACCGTGCGGACCTCGTCCACCAGTTCGTCGACGATCCGGAACGGCACGTCGCCGGGCCGGCCGACCTTGATGCCGTCGGCCATCGTCGCCGGGTTGTCGATCGACAGCGGGCGCCCCGCCGCCAGCGAAGGCGGGTACGCGGCGGCGCCCTCGGCCTGCACACCCACGATCCGCACGTCCGGGCGGATCGTCTTCACGGCGAGCGCGACGCCCGCGGCCAGCCCTCCGCCGCCCATGCCGACGACGATCGTGCGCACCTCCGGGCACTGCTCCAGGATCTCCAGCCCGACCGTGCCCTGGCCCGCGATGACGTCCGGGTGGTCGAAGGGGTGGATGAAGACGGCACCCGTCTCCGCCGCGTACGCCTGAGCGGCGGCGAGCGTCTCGTCCACCACCTGGCCGTGCAGCCGCACGTCGGCCCCGTAGTCGCGGGTCGCCGCGACCTTCGGCAGCGGGGCACCCGTCGGCATGAACACCGTGGCGCGCACGCCGAGCAGCGCGGAGGCCAGCGCGACGCCCTGCGCGTGGTTGCCGGCGCTCGCCGCGACCACGCCCGCCGCGCGCTCCTCCGGCAGCAGCCCGGCGATCCGCACGTAGGCGCCGCGCAGCTTGAACGAACCGGTCCGCTGAAGGTTCTCGCACTTGAAGTGGACCGGAGCGCCGACCAGCTGGGTGAGGTACCTGCTGCCCTCCATCGCGGTCATCCGCGCCACGCCCGTCAGCATCTTCTGCGCGCCACGGACGTCGTCGAGAGTCACGCTGGGAAAGGAGTCAGCCGTGCTGTAGCTCATGACCACCAGTCTCGCAGTTCACGCGGGTCCGCTCCCTGCTTGACCACGCTGCGAGACTGGTTTGCGCAGCGCCGGTACGACCCGCCTCCCGGCCGCGTACCCTGTCCCCCAACCCAGCCTCCCACGCATGAATTGAGCCCCCGGCCATGCCCACAACACCTGAAATGTCGATGGACATGACGACCGTCGGTGACACCGGTCTTCTCGACACGCTGCAGCACGAGGTCGCGGTGTTCGCGCGCCGTGCCGAACAGACCCGGCTCGGCGGGGTGGGGCAGGTGCGCAACTCCATGGACCGCGCCGCGTACCTGCTGCTCAACCGCCTCGACAAGGAAGGCCCGATGGGCGTCAAGGCGCTCGCCGCGAGCATGGGCATCGACTCCTCGACGGTCACCCGGCAGGTGGCCCCGCTCGTCGACACCGGGCTCGTGAAGCGGACCTCGCACCCCGAGGACGGGCGCGCGGTGGTGCTCCAGCTGTCGCCGCGCGGGCAGGCCCGGCTCGACGAAGTGCGCTCCTCCCGGCGTCAGTTGATGGCCGAGCTGACCCACGACTGGGCGCCGGAGGAGCGTGAGGCCTTCTGCACGCTCCTCACGCGCTTCAATGGCGCCCTCTCCGCACGTCAGGCGGCCCAGGGCGGGCCCGTCGCCGAGTCCCAGCCGACTTCCTGACCTCCGCGGGCGCACTTCACCGTGTCGGAGGCCCGGAGCGCCGCCGCCGCACGCGCGTGCCGGCCCGCCCGGAGGACGGCCCCCCGGGAGGGGGTGTCCGACGCGGGCCGGGTGTGCCCGCGCTCGCGTGGGTGTGCCCCGGGCTCTTGACCGGAAGGCGGCGCCTGGCCTCATATGAGACCGGGTCCTCCTCGTACGCGGTGCGGCATGCCGTACCCGGCCGGGACCCCGTCCCCACGGGGGCGCTCTCAGGCGGGAGGCATGGTGCGAGAACGGCAGGCGTCCCAAGGCGCCCGCCGAGCCCGGGAGTTCGAGGCGTTCGTCGCGGGCGCGGCAGGGCGGCTGCTGCATGCCGCCACGCTGCTCACGGCCGAACCCCGCAACGCCAACCCGCGCGCGCGACGCCTGCTGGTGCTGGCCCTCGCCCACACGTACGCCTCCTGGGACCGGCTGCGCGGCGAGGACCCGTACGACTGCGCCCGCCAGCAGCTGGCCGTCCGCTTCGCGCGTTCGGCCTGGCACCAGTACGGGAGCTTCGGCCGACCGCGCCCCTCCCCCGACCACGTGCTGGCCCGGCTCACGCCCCAGCAGCGGCTGATCCTGGTGCTGCGGCTGTACGAGGGGGTCGCCGAGGAACAGACGGCGGCCCTGCTCGGGCTGCCGGTGGAACGGGTGCGGACGATCTGCGCCCGCTCGATGGCGACGCTGCTGCACCCGCCGCGGGGCCCGGCACCGGCCGTCGTGGAGGTGGCGCCGTCATGAACCTGCACGAGCGTGAGGCGGCCGTACGGCGGATGCTGGAGCAGGCGCCGCCCACGGTGCCGCCCGACCTGCACGCCGACGTCGTCCGCCGCGGGAGCCGCATGCTGCGCCGCAGGAGGGCGGCCCGGCGCCTGATGTGGCTGGTGCTGTTCGCCGCGGCCGTCGCCTTCACCGTGTGGGCGGCGACGGCCCGCCCGTGGGTGGAGCCGCCGTCACAGACGACCCCACCGCTGACCGGCTGGTGAACGGCTACTGCCCGAGGGCCTGCTGAAGGTCCTGGAGCAGGTCGTCGACGTTCTCGATGCCCACGGAGAGGCGTACGAGGTCGGCGGGGACCTCCAGCGCCGAACCGGCCGCCGACGCGTGCGTCATGCGTCCCGGGTGCTCGATCAGGGACTCGACGCCGCCGAGGGACTCGCCCAGCGTGAACACCTTGGCGCGGTTGCAGACCTCGACGGCCGCCTCCTCGCCGCCGTCGACCTGGAAGGAGACCATGCCGCCGAAGGCCTTCATCTGCTTGGCGGCGATCTCGTGACCGGGGTGCTCCGGCAGGCCCGGGTACAGGACGCGGGTCACGCGCGGGTGCCGGGTGAGCATCTCGGCGATCTTGCCCGCGTTCTCGCTGTGCCGGTCCATGCGCACGGACAGCGTCTTGGTCCCGCGCAGCACGAGCCAGGAGTCGAAGGGGCCGGCCACCGCGCCCATCGCGTTCTGGTGGTATGCCAGCTCCTCGCCGAGCTCCTGGTCACCCGTGATCAGGGCACCCCCGACCACGTCCGAGTGCCCGCCCATGTACTTGGTCAGGGAGTGCACGACGACGTCCGCGCCCAGCGCCAGCGGCTGCTGGAGGTAGGGGGTGGCGAAGGTGTTGTCGACGACGAGCCGGGCGCCCGCCTCGCGCGCGATCTGGGCGACCGCCGCGATGTCGGTGATGCCGAGCAGCGGGTTGGAGGGCGTCTCGACCCAGACGGCCTTCGTCTTCGGGGTGAGGGCGGCGCGCACCGAGTCGGGGTCGCTCGTGTCGGCCACGGACCACTCGACGCCCCATCGGGAGACGACCTTCGCGAAGAGGCGGAAGGTGCCGCCGTACGCGTCGTTCGGGATGACCACGTGGTCGCCGGGGCTGAGCAGCGTACGCAACAGGCAGTCCTCGGCCGCCAGTCCGGACGCGAACGCGAGGCCGCGACGGCCGCCCTCCAGGGCAGCGAGGTTCTCTTCCAGTGCGGTCCTGGTGGGGTTGGCGCTGCGGCTGTACTCGTAACCGCCGCGCAGCCCGCCGACGCCGTCCTGCTTGTAGGTCGAGACCTGGTAGATCGGCGGGACGACCGCGCCGGTGAGGGGATCGGCGGTGTTGCCCGCGTGGATCGCGAGGGTCTCGAAATGCTGACTGATGTGCCTGTCGCTCATGGGTCCCGAGCGTAGTGCGCCCGGGCGCCCGATGGCGTCGCACGCCCCTGACGCGACGGCCCGGGTCGGTCCGGGCGGATCCGGACCGGGGCCGGGGCCGGGGCCGGACCGTGCGGGACCGGGGCGGCCAGGGTCGGACACACGTGCGGCGGGGCCGGACCGGTCGGCCGGGGGCGGACCGGTCGGCCGGGGCCGGACGAGGGCGGGCGGGCCGGGCCCGGAGCCTGCCCGTCGGCCGACCTGAGCCTGTCCGTCGGCCGGCCGGAGCCTGCTCGCCGACCGGCCGGCCGGAGCAATACCGGACCGGGTTGGCCAATTGTCGGACCCGTCTGGTTCGCTTGTGACATGGAGATTCTCTGGGTCCTGATGGCGCTGGCCATGTTCAGCCTGGTCCTGCTGCCGGTGCTGAGGCGCAGGAGTGCCGGAATTCAGCAGGTCGCGCCCGGCGACCCGGACGCCGCGGACCCGGCGGACTACGGATTCCTGCGGCAGGAGGAGCTGGACATCCGCATGCCCGGCCCGGACCGCGACCTGCTGCAGGTGCTCGACCTCGTGCAGCGCACCCAGGACTACCGCGCCGCCTCGCAGCTCCTCGCGGGCACCGAGAGCGACGGGGAGCGCCGGTGGCAGCGGGTGCAGGCCTTCGCGGGCGCCGCGTCCCTGGAGCTCCAGCAGCGCCCCGGCGGGGTGAGCGAGACGCCCGGCGGGCAGTGGCTGCGCGTGTGGCGGGCCGAGGCCCCGAAGGACGCGGGCGGCGCCGCGGTGCACGCGGAGTTCCTGGTGCAGCAGGCGTGGCGCACCTCGACGCCCGGGACCGACGAGTTCCGGATCATCATGGAGGAGGCGAAGTCCGCCTGCGCCGAGGCCGCGCTGCTCGCCCCCGGCGACCCGGTGCCGTACATCGTCGAGCTGTCCGTGGCCCGCGGACTGTCCTACCCCCAGCCCGAGTTCGAACAGCTCTGGCTGAAGATCCTGGACCGCGCGCCCTCCCACATGGGGGCGCATCTGGCGGCCCTGCACTACTGGTGCGAGAAGTGGCACGGCTCGCGGGACGTGGCCTACTCGTTCGCGGAGGCCGCCGCGGCGCGCGCCCCGCAGGGCTCGCTCCTCGCCGCGATGCCGCTCTTCGCGGTCTTCGAGCACCTCCCCGAGGTGAACCTGGTCCGCAGCTTCTATCAGAGCGAGGTCGTGACGAAGGCGGTGCACGGCGCGCTGTTCGCGGTGCACGCCGCCCGCCCCGACGACCCGATGCTGGCCCACGTCCGCCACCTCCTGATCTTCTTCCTGGTCCGCAGCGAGCGCTGGGCCGAGGCCATGGACCAGCTCGTGCACGTGGACGGCCACGTGGGCGCGCTGCCCTGGACCCTCACCGCCGACCCGGCCTCGGACTACGCGATATACCGCGCGCTCGCGGTGGCGGGATACGAGGCGAACGGCGGCAGCCCGGCGACACTCCCGCACTGACACCGATGGCTCTGCCCGCCGACGCCGCGCCACGCCGCCGTGACCGAGGGCTCCCCTCACCTGAGCGGTCCCGCAGCCGCCGAGCCGGACGCCGTCGGGATCGACGAGCGACCGGACCACGGCGTCGACGGGTGCTCCGGAGGCGCGCCGAGCGGACGAGGCCACCGTCGCCGATCAGGCTCCACCGCAGCCCGTCGTGTCGTCCGCCAGCGCGCTCAGCGACAACGACACACGCTCTCTCACCATGTCGACGTCGAGGATCTTCGCCGAGATCTCCTGTCCGACGGTGACCACGTCCGACGGGTGGGCGATGTGTCTCCGGGACAGCTCCGGCAAGTTGATCATTGCGGTGAAACCACCGATGTCCACGAACGTCACACCGAACGAGGCGATCCGCGTGACCACACCCGTGACGGTCTGGCCGCGCCGGAGGGTCTTCAGGAAGGCCCAGTCCCGGTCGCTCGGGGTCTGCCCCGTCCGCCACCGGGCCCTCAGCACACCGTCGCGGTCAGTCAGTACCGCGGTGAACAGGGGGTGACGTGCGTCGGCGTCGAGGGGCAGCACGGCGGCGGCCCGAGCGTCCGCCATCCGCGCGGCCAGTGTCCCGTGCTCGGTCTCGTCGACGATCGCACCGGTGATCACCCCGTCGCGGTCCTCCCACACGACCTCCGCCGGACCGTCCTGGGGGAGCGTGGCGAGGACGGCATCGATGTCTGCGGAGAGGTCCGGCCAGACGGTCAGCCGGGCCCGGGGCGCGAGCCCCGCGCGGACTCCGTCCAGCCTGCCCGCGTCCAGGCGGTGCCAGCGGGAGGCCCCGTCGACGAACTCCTCCTCCAGCAGGACGGCTTGCCGCCCGGCGACGAACCAGCTCAGACGCGCCCAGAACTCGTCGTCGGCGGGCCGCTGCGCACCGGGCTCGTCGAACTCCGCGTCGTAGGGCGAGACCTCCAGGCGTTCCGGGAAGAGCCCCAGCGCCCGCGTCCGGGCGACGGCACCCTCACAGGGCCGGTCGCTGCCGACATAGACGTACTGGTCCCAGCCGACGTGCACGGCGAACACGCCCTCGACCTCCAGGCGGCACCAGACGCCGTGGTCGCGGAGCATGGCCCGGACCAGTTCCAGACCGGCGCGGAGGGAGATCTCCGCTCCGTCGTGGAACTCGCTGAGATCAAACGGGAAGATCCCGGCCGGGCCGTGGCCGTCGACCGCCGGCTCCCGGCCGAACCGGACGAGGCCGGCTGTCGCCGGCTCGCGCACGGCCAGGCGGTCGACCCCAGTGGCCGAGGCGAAGGCGGCGACAGCTTCCAAATAGGCTGCCTCCACCGGCCCGTGATCGCTGACCGTGTCCTCGCTGCCCGAATAGCTGCCGTGCTCGTCACGGTCGGCGGGGTCGTACTTGGTGATCCGGTGGACGAAGGACGGCACGCTGCTCCACGCGACGGTCGGCGACGTCCAACAGACGTCGGGGTCGCGAGCGTAACCCGTTCAGGGACGCCGCACGGAGCCGCCGTGGTGCCGGAGCCCCGCCCCCGCGCCGCTCAGCCCGACGACGGCCGCCCGGGCACTCGGACGCCGGCCGCGACGAGAAGGGTGATCCGGCCGAGCGGGCGATAAGCAGGCATTCGCGGAAGCGCTGGTGGTCCCGGCCGTGAACGAGCTCGTCGGCGGCGCGCGCTGCGAGGAGCTTTGGATGCCTGAAGCCGTGCGACCTCGGGTCCGGGAACGCGTAGTCCCGGAGGTTGATGAACGCGCCGCCCCCGTAGGCGAGTTCGATCCCCCGTGGCACCGCAGCCCAGCGGGCGAGGCACCCCCTGCGGATCCGTGGGGCCCGGCGGGCTCGTGTCGTGGGGCGTCGTCGAGAACCGGCGCCCCGCGGACGGGCGGGGGGCGTCGCGCACCGCGGCGAAGGCCGGCGTTCCCGCGGGACGCGAGACGCTGCACGACCGCCGCGCGCGCTGCTCGGGACGCACTTACGCTGAGAGGACTAACCGCCGACACGCAGGGGAATCCCGCGTTCCGCGGGTGGCGTGTGCGGCTCCTCACGGCACCGGAAGGTGGTCCCGTCATGGCCACTGCGTCTGACGCTCCCGTTCTCGACACGATCGCCGCGATGACCATCGATTCCATCGAGCGCTGCGGCATGGACGAGAGGACCCTGATCCTCACCCGTATCGCCGCGCTGGTGGCCATGGACGCCCCGCCGATCTCGTACCTGGCCCATGTCGATCCCGCGCTCAAGGCCGATCTGAGCATCGAGCAGTTGCAGGACGTGCTGATAGCCATCGCCCCCGTCGTGGGCACGGCACGTGTCATGTCGGCCGCGGGTCACATCGCCCAGGCGTTCGGCGTCGCCATCGCGCTGGCCGACAGCGAGGCCGAGGCCATCGCCAGGGCCGAGGCCCAGAGCCGCGGTCATTCCTGAACGACGGCCCGCCGCCGGGGACTCCCGGCACGGACGACCAGCACGGACGACCAGCAGAGACGACCGGCAAGAAGACCGGCAGGGGCAGGCAGGGATAACGGAAGGGGCACGACGCCTCCTGGCAACGTCAAGATCCATAGTGTCTGCGGCATGGACGGAATCGATGTTGCCAACGGCGTCGTGGGTGCCGTGCTCGGCATGGTGTTCGCGGTGCTGTTCCAGCAGCCGTTGCAGGACGCCTGGTACCGGCTGCGCCGGCGCTCGAGGAGCGCGATCCGCACGATGCGGCGGCGGGAGGAGTCGGAAGCGGCCTGGCGGACGTTCTCGCTCGGCCCCCTGCAGACGTCCGCCCTGATCGTCGAAGGCGACGGGGAGTCGCCGGTGCCGCCCGAGACGATCTACGTCCAGGTGCTGGAGGACGAGGTCCGGCTGCCCCCGGACATGGCCGGCTGGCGGGACGAGATCGCCGAGGAGAGCGAACGGCTGCGTGCGGAGGGGCGCACTCCGCTGTGGAACGGCCCGCGGTACGCCGTCGAGTCGTTCGACATGTCCCGTACCGCCCTGGACGAGCGGCCCGAGGTCCACCTGAGGCTGCGCCCGACCGACTACTACACCTTCCTCGCCGCGCAGCAGCTGGACCGCCGGCTCCCCGACGGCAGCACCCCCCGGTCCCGCCATCTCGATCCGGACGCGCCGCTGGCGGCTCCGGCCTTCCTCCAGTGCAGTTTCGCCGTCAACGTCGCGGTGGTGACCGCCGACGACATGCTGGTGGTGAGCCGGCGCAGCGACCGGGTCCGCATGGCGCCGGGCGTCTGGAACTCCTCGGTCAACGAGGGCCTTTCACGGCACATCGACTCCTCGGGCAGGAGCGCCCCGGACCTGCACGCGGCGGCCCGGCGCGGCATGCGGGAGGAACTGTCCCTGGAGCCCCACGAGTACACGCTCGATCTTCTGGCCTTCGTCCTGGACACGCACAAGCGGCACTGGAGCGCCCACTTCCACGCCAAGCTGAACGAGCTCTCCGGCGAGAACCTGCGGACGCGGATGAGCAGGGGCGTCGCCGACCGGTGGGAACACCAGGCCATCGACTACGTACCCTTCCGTCCGACGACGGTGGTCAAGTACATGCTGCGGCCCGACCGCATCCACCGCTGGGCGCCCCTGGCCCCGGCGCTCTTCCACCTCTCCCTGGTGCACGCCTACAGCCGTACGCATGTCGAGCGGGCGGAGGCACAGGTCCTGCGGCGCCTGTAGCGGCCCGGCCACGTCGTGTGCGGCTCGCCCTCCGGTCCCGCCACGACGGCCCGGAAGAAATTCGGGCGGCGATGTCGAGAACGCGTGACCGGCTCCGTCCCCGAGGTGAACGCGACCACAATGGGCCGCACGAACACCGAGGAGACCACCATGGCCAAGTACCTGCTGCTCAAGCACTACCGCGGCGCCCCGGCTTCGATCAACGACGTGCCGATGGAGCAGTGGACGCCGGAGGAGATCTCGGCGCACGTGCAGTACATGAACGACTTCGCGGCCCGGCTCGAGAAGACCGGCGAGTTCGTCGGCGGTCAGGCGCTCGCCCCCGAGGGAGAGTGGGTCCGGTACGACGGTGAGGGGCGCCCGCCGGTCACCGACGGACCGTTCGCCGAGACCAAGGACCTGATCGCCGGCTGGATGGTGATCGACGTCGACAGCCACGAGCGGGCCGTCGAACTGGCCGGAGAGCTGTCGGCCGCCCCCGGGGCGGGCGGCAAGCCGATCCACGAGTGGCTCGAACTGCGCCCGTTCCTGGCCGCGGAGCCCTCCGTCACGGAGTGCCCCCATCGATGAACGAGGCCCTGCTCCGGAGCCTCACGCCGAGCGTGCTCGCCGTCCTCGTCCGCCGCGGAGCCGACTTCGCGGCGGCCGAGGACGCCGTGCAGGACGCGCTCGTCGAGGCGCTCCGCGTCTGGCCGGCCGATCCGCCGCGCGATCCGAAGGCCTGGCTGGTCACCGTGGCCTGGCGCAAGTTCCTCGACGCCAACCGCGCCGACACGGCCAGGCGTCGGCGTGAGGACCTCGTCGACGAGGAGCCCGCGCCGGGTCCCGCGCCCGCGGCGGACGACACGCTCCAGCTCTACTTCCTGTGCGCCCACCCGTCGCTGACGCCGTCGTCCGCGGTCGCGCTCACGCTGCGCGCGGTCGGCGGGCTGACCACCCGCCAGATCGCCCAGGCCTACCTGGTGCCCGAGGCGACCATGGCGCAGCGCATCAGCCGGGCCAAGCGCACCGTCTCCGGCGTGCGGTTCGACCGGCCCGGGGACGTCGCCACCGTGCTGCGCGTCCTCTACCTGGTCTTCAACGAGGGCTACTCCGGCGACGTCGACCTCGCCGCCGAGGCCATCCGGCTCACCCGGCAGCTCGCGGCGTCGATCGACCACCCGGAGGTGGCGGGGCTGCTCGCCCTGATGCTGCTCCACCACGCCCGGCGCGCCGCCCGGACCGCGGCCGACGGCGGTCTGGTGCCGCTCGCCGAGCAGGACCGCGGCCGGTGGGACACCCAGATGATCGCCGAGGGCGTCGAGATCCTTCAGACGGCCCTCGCCCGCGACCGGCTGGGCGAGTTCCAGGCCCAGGCCGCCATCGCCGCGCTACACGCCGACGCGCCCACCGTCGAGGAGACCGACTGGGTGCAGATCGTCGAGTGGTACGACGAGCTCGTGCGCCTGACCGACAGCCCGGTCGTCCGGCTCAACCGCGTGGTCGCCGTCGGCGAGGCCGACGGCCCGCGCGCCGGGCTGGCGGCGCTCGCGGCGCTGGACGACGCCTCCGCGAGCTCTTCGAGCGGCAAGAACCCCATGCCCCGCCGCACCGCGGTGGCGGCCTACCTCCACGAGCGCGACGGCGACCTGGTCACGGCGGCACGGCTGTACGCGGAGGCGGCCCGCAAGGCACCGAACCTCGCCGAGCGCGACCATCTGACCCGCCAGGCGGCCCGGCTCAACTCCCGCCGGAGCCGCTGACGGCCCACGCGCCGGCTCTCGCGGCAGCCGGCTCCGGTGGCCCCGGGCCGATCCCGTCCCGCACCGGGCAGGGCGTCGGAACGCACGCGGGCGGCGTGGGCTGCCGACATGGAAGGGCGCCCGCGGGCCGTGCGGCCCCGGGCGCCCCTCACCGGCACACAGGCCGGCCGACATTAGATCGTCGCGGTGTCGATCACGAAGCGGTAGCGGACGTCGCTCGCCAGCACCCGCTCGTACGCGTCGTTGATCTCGGACGCGCTGATCAGCTCGATCTCGGCGCCGAAGCCGTGCTCGGCGCAGAAGTCGAGCATCTCCTGGGTCTCCCGGATGCCGCCGATGCCGGAGCCCGCGAGGGTCTTGCGGCCGCCGATCACCGAGAAGAGGTTGAGCCTGACCGGCTCCTCGGGGGCGCCGACGTTCACGAAGGCACCGTCGGTCCTGAGGAGGGACAGGTAGACGTCCAGGTCCAGCGGGGCCGAGACCGTGGACAGGATGACGTCGAACGTGCCGCGCAGCTCCTCGAAGGTCTTCGGGTCGCTGGTGGCGTAGTAGTGGTCGGCGCCCAGCTTCAGGCCGTCGTCCTTCTTGCGCAGCGACTGCGACAGGACGGTGACCTCGGCGCCCAGCGCGTGGGCGATCTTGACGCCCATGTGGCCGAGGCCGCCCATGCCGAGGACGGCGACCTTCTTGCCGGGACCGGCGTTCCAGTGCTTGAGCGGGGAGTACGTGGTGATGCCGGCGCAGAGAAGGGGTGCGGCCACGTCCAGGGACAGGCCGTCGGGGATGCGGACGACGTAGTTCTCGTCGACGACGATCTTCTCGGAGTAGCCGCCGTAGGTGGGCTCGCCGTCCTTGCCGACCGCGTTGTACGTGCCGGTCATTCCGCCGCCGGTGCAGTACTGCTCCAGGCCCGCCTTGCAGTTGTCGCACTCGCGGCAGGAGTCGACCATGCAGCCGACGCCCACACGGTCGCCGACCTTGTACTTGGTGACGTCGGAGCCGACCTCGGAGACGACGCCGGCGATCTCGTGACCGGGCACCATCGGGAAGATGGCCTCGCCCCAGCCCTCGCGGGCCTGGTGGATGTCGGAGTGGCAGATGCCGGCGAACTTGATGTCGATCAGGACGTCGGACGCGCCGACCTCGCGGCGCTCGATGGTGGTGCGCTCCAGCGGAGCCTTGGCGGCGGGAGCGGCGTAGGCAGCAACAGTGGTCATGCCGGGAGTTCTCCTCAGGAGTGGTCTGTGCCGTGCCCGGCCGGCTCCGGCCGGGCACGATCCCCAGAGTGCCTCCGGCGCGGGGCTTCACCCAGGCCACGGCTTTGCGTACGTCCAGCGGTCCTACTACTGGCGGGGTCAGGATCCTCTGCGTACGACCGTGAATACTGGACGTATGAGCGAACAGCCCTCTCAGGAGCCCACCGGGGAAGTGGGCCGGTCGCTGGACCGGCGTGCGGAGCTGAGCGAGTTCCTGCGCAGTCGCCGGGCCCGGCTGAAGCCCGAGGACGTGGGGTTGCCGGACTTCGGACGGCACCGCCGTGTACCCGGGCTGCGCCGCGAGGAGCTGGCGCAGCTGGCCGGGGTGTCCGTGGCGTACTACACGCGGCTGGAGCAGGGCAACGGCCGGAACGTGTCGGCGGAGGTCCTCGACGCGATCGCGCGGGCGCTGCGGCTGACGGATGCCGAGCACGCGCATCTCACCCACCTGGCGAAACCCAAGCAGCACAAGAAGAAGCAGGCGGCCCGGCCGCAGCAGGTGCGCCCGGCGCTGCGGCAGCTGCTCGACTCGATGGACGGCGTCCCGGCGTACCTCACCGGGCGGCGCTCCGACATCCTCGCCTGGAACCGGATGGCCGCGGCGATCTTCGGCGACTGGTCCGAGATGCCGCCCCAGGAGCGCAACTGGGCGCGTCTGGTGTTCCTGAAGCCCGAGTACCGGGACCTGTACGTGGAGTGGGAGCAGAAGGCGATCGACATCGTCTGCATGCTGCGGATGGACGCGGGCTGCCACCCGGACGATCCACGACTGTCCGCGCTGGTCGGGGAGCTCTCCGTGAAGAGCGCGGACTTCCGCCGGCTGTGGGCGACGCACGACGTGAAGGAGAAGAGCCACGGGATGAAGCATCTGCGGCATCCCCTGGTGGGCGAGCTGTCGCTGCGCTTCGAGTCCTTCCGGCTGCTCGACGACGGTGAGCTGGCCCTGATCACGTATCACGCGGAGCCGGACTCGGCCTCGGCGGAGGCGCTGCGTCTGCTGGCGTCCTGGGGCACGGACGCGACCCGTGCGGGGGCGGCCGCACCGCAGTAGGACGACCGGCACGCCCCGCACACCGGGTCACGCCGCCGTGCCGTGCGCCACGGGCCGCCACGACGGGCACCGCACCCGGCGTGACGGGCCCGTCACGCCCGGCACGGCGGCCCCGTCACGGCTGGTACGGCGGCGCGGCGCCCCAGGTCCACTTCGGCACCGGCTGCTCTCCCGGAGGGGTCGCGTCGGGGCCGGAGAAATAGACGGCGAGACGTGTGCCCCACTCCACGTAGGCGAGGAAGGCCGAGCGGAACTCGGCGTCGCTGGGCAGCCCGGCGTCGTCGGCGGCGTCCTGGAGGAGGTTCACCCAGCGGCGGCGCTGCACCTCGGTGATGTTCTTGCCGAAGTGCTTGGCGACCATGTGCCCGTGGCCGCCCTGCGTCTCGGAGTACGCCGGCGGGCCGCCGAAGACCTCGCCGAGCCAGAGCGCCACGTGGACGGCGTGCTCGGGGGCCAGGTCCGCGAACAGGGGCGCCAGGAGGTCGTCCTTGAGCACCTTGCCGTAGAAGGACTCGGTGAGCCGGGTGAAGGCCTCGGCGCCGCCCGCCCAGGAGTAGAGCGTGGGGACCGACGCGCCGGCGCCGCGCACCGTCGTCGGTTTGTAGTGGCGCATCTCCTCGATGTCACCGATGAAGGGGCGGATCTCGGCGAGGAAGCCGGGGAAGAGCTCCGAATTGCGGAAGCCCTCGATGTGGTCCTCGGTCGACGTCCAGGTGATCCGCAGGATGAAGTGCTCGAAGTCCTCCTCGCAGCGGGCGAGTTCGTAGTCGACGCACTGCGGGGCGGCGGCGAGCCGGACGGCCGCCCGCGTGTAGGCGGCCAGGAACTCGGCCGACCGGTCCTCGGGGATGCGATAGCGGATGTATTCGACGGTCGAAGCGGTCATGCCCTCACACAAACACGGACGGCCCGTCGGAAGCTCTGCTTCCGACGGGCCGCCGCCGCGTGTCAGCGTTGGGCGAAACGGGTCAGCGCCCGGTGGACCCGGGCCGCGCCGCCACGGTCACTTGCCGTAGTAGGCGTTGTAGATCGAGATCGTGGACTTGTTGCCCTTCTTGTCGGCGATCTTGGCGTGGAACGAGACGCCCTTGCCCTTCGCCGGGTTCTTGTAGGTGATCCTGCCGTTCCTGACGTCGACCTTGGTCCAGGTCTGGCCGTAGTCGTAGCTGACGTACACGGACAGCGAGCCGAGGTTGGCCCCCGCGGCGGCGCCCTGGACGGTGACCGGGACGGTGACCTCGCGGCCGGCCGGTCCGCGGCTGTCCAGGCCGAGCGGTGCGCCGAAGCGGGCCGTGGACACGGGCAGCTTCACCCCGTCGGCCTTCTTGGAGCGGAACGTCCAGGAGGCGTCGATCCGGGTGGAGGCCGCGGCCACCTTCACGGAGCGCTTGACGGAGGTGGTCAGCCGGTAGGACGCGTCGGCGTCCGGCACCTTGAAGCGGCCGCTGCCGTCCAGCGGGTCGTCGTTCTCGGCGATCTTCGTGCCGTTGCGGTACAGCGTCGTCCTGACCGACGTCACGAGGGAGGCCCCGGCGTGCGACTGCCCGTCGGCGAGCATCGGCAGGTAGCCGCTGATGTAGCGGCCGTCGCGGAACACGCCGTACGAGCTGCTGAGCTTCGGGCCGAAGACACCGGTGTTGAAGGTCTTCGTGTAGCTCCTGCCCGCCGCGAAGGTCTGTGCTTCGCCGAGCGTGTAGAAGGCCTCGCCGAGCGGGAAGCCGTCGGCGTCCTTGCCGCCGAACTGCTCGAAGTCGAGGCTCCACCGCACGCGGTCGCCGGTGGACACGTGCAGCGTGCGGGTGCCGGGCAGCTTCTGCTCGACCCCGACACCGAAGGCGAAGTCGTCGGTCAGATAGCCGTACGCGGTGACGGCGCCCGTCTTGCCGGAGGCGGCGGCGCCCATACCGGTCTTCACGGTGGCCAGGTCGCCCGCCTTGTAGTGCTTGACGTGCGCGCCCTGGAGCTTGGTCACCTTGCCGCCGGTGAAGATGTCGTACTCGGTGTCGTCGCCCTTGGTCCAGACGCCCGACCAGCTCTGCGTCAGGCCGGTGGAGAGCGCCGGGCCGATGTGCGCGACCCGCAGGTCCGCGAAGGACTCCATGCCGACTCCGAAGCCGAAGTCGGAGGGTGCGTACATGTACGAGACGACCGCGGAGACGGGCTCGGCCCCGGCGTCCGGCACGGTGATGTCGGCGGACCTGGCCGTCCGCTGGTCGATGGTCACCGAGACGTTGCGGGTGACGCTCAGCCGGGGCTGGACGAGCCAGTCCAGGCCGCCTTCCAGCTTCTCGGGGTCCTTCACCAGCTGGGAGTTCAGGGTGTAGGTGCCCTTGGGGACCCGGACGGTCTCCGCGGCGTCGGTGCCCTGCGTGACGTAGTCGCGGCCCGCGCCGGTGTACGGGGTCAGACCGGTGAAGTGGGTGGGCTTCTCCCCGTCCCGCGCCACGTACTTCAGCTTGACGTCGTAGGACTCCACCTCGCGCTGCACGGCGGCGGCGGTGCGCACGGACTGGCCGCCGCCCGTGGCGGTCACGTACGCCGCGTACGCGCCGTCGGTGGTGCCGCCCAGCTTCGTGTCGGCCGTGATGCCGACGGAGGCCCTGCCGCCCGCCGGGACCTTCACCGTCTTCGCGCCGAGCGTGAAGAAGCCCGCGGGGGCCGGCCGGCCCTTGGGGCCGGTGGCGGTCACCGCGAGGGTCAGGGTGACGTCGGTCTTGCCCACGTTGCGGTAGGTGACGCTGCGGGTCACCGGCTTGTCGTCGGTGTGCGGCCACTGCGCGACGGGGAACGCGACCGAGCTGGGGTCGGCGATGACGGTCTGCTTGATCGCCCGGTCGACGGCGATACGGCCGGTTCCCTGCTGGAACGGCGTGTACGCGCCGCCTTTCGCGGAGCCTGTGAGCGCGCCCTTCAGCTCGGCGAACGTCCAGTCCGGGTGCTCCTGCTTGAGGATCGCGGCGGCGCCCGCGACGTGCGGGGTCGCCATCGACGTACCGGAGATCGTCAGATAGCCCGGCGGCCGCTCGCCGACCTCCTTGGCGATGACGCTGCCCGGGGCCGCCGCGGCCGTGATGTCCACGCCCGGTGCGGTCACGTCGGGCTTGATCGCGCCGTCGAGGCCGGGGCCGCGGCTGGAGAAGGACGCCAGCTTGTCCTTGTCGTCGACGGCGCCGACGGTGAGCGCGTCGGCCGCGCTGCCCGGGGAGCCGATGGTCTGCTCGCCGAAGTCGCCGTCGTTGCCCGCGGCGATGGCGAAGAGGATGCCCTTCTCCTCGGAGAGCTTGTTGACCTCCGCTTCCAGCGGGTCGATCTCCGGCGTGTCACCTCCACCCAGGCTGAGGTTGACGATGTCCGCGCCCTGGTCGGCCGCCCACTCCATGCCGGCGAGGATGCCGGAGTCGTCGCCGTAGCCGTCGTCGCTGAGGACCTTGCCGTTGAGGATCTTCGCGCCGGGCGCGACGCCCTTGTACGTGCCGTTCGACTTCGCGCCGGTGCCCGCCGCGATGGACGCGACGTGGGTGCCGTGCCCGAAGTGGTCGGTGGCGTCGGCGGAGGTGGAGAAGTTCTTGGCGGCGATCACCTGGTCCTTGAGGTCCGGGTGGGCCGCGTCGACCCCGGTGTCCAGGACGGCGATCTTGACGCCCTTGCCGTCGTAGCCGGCCGCCCACGCCTTGGGGGCGCCGATCTGGGGCACCGACTTGTCGAGGCTCGCCTTGCGGACGCCGTCGAGCCAGACGTGCGCGATGCCCGCGGCGGCCGTGCCGTCGTCCGTGACCGCGTTCCACAGCTCGGCCGCGTCCTGCCGCGGGGTGAGGACCGCGTCCGCGTTCAGCGACCTGAGGGTCCTGCGGACCGTGCCCGCGTCGCGGACGTCGGCCCTGGCGGCGGCCGCGGCGCCGCGGTAGCCGACGATCAGCTTCAGGCCCTGCTTCTGGGCCTTGCGGGTGGCGGCCCGGTTCAGTTCGGTGACGTCGAAGAGGCGCTTGTCGAGCCGCCCGGAGGCGATCAGCCGCTGGGCGTCGGCCGGCACGACGAAGGTGTGGCCGGCCGTCTTGCGGACGAACACGGGTATGTGGGCGCGGCCTTCGGCGCGTTCGAAGCCGACGACCCGTCCCCCGGCGTCGACGGCCACCCGGTCGCCGGTGATCAGCGTGATGTGGTGGCGGGCGGTGAGCCCGGAGGTCCCCTTGGCCGCGGTGGTGCTGCTCGGGTGTGCGGCCTCGGCCGACGCCGGGCCGGTCATGCCCGCCGTCAGGGCCACGGCGGCCGCCGTGGCGATGCTCGCGGCGCACGTTCTTTTCACTTGTCTGCGCAAGTCTCCCCCTGGAGATGTGATCCGGACGAGGAACTCGTTCATCCGGCCGGGGGAGGTCCCGTACACATGCGCGTGCACCCCCCGGAACACGCAGTATGCCCGGGGGGTGATCAGCCGCCAATACAGTGGCGACGGTGAAGAGTTGACGGGGTTGTTCCGCTACGCCCCCGCACTCCCCCTTCTGTCCCTCTTCATGCCGTCGCGCCTCCTGCGCTCCTTCATGCCCCCGCGTTCTCCTTGACGGTGATCCGGCCCTTGCGGATCGTCGCGAGTCGCGGGGCCTTCTTCGCGATCGACGAGTCGTGGGTGACCATGATGAAAGTGAGCCCGTACTCCTTCCACATGGCTTCCAGTACGTCCATGATCTCGTCGCGCATGGACTCGTCGAGGTTTCCCGTGGGTTCGTCGGCGAGCAGCACCTTGGGCTGCTTGACCAGGGCGCGGGCGATCGCGACGCGCTGCTGCTGACCGCCGGAGAGTTCGGCGGGCAGATGGCCGAGGCGCTCGGCGAGGCCCACCGACTCCAGTGCCGCGGCGGCCCGTTCGCGCCGCGCCTTCGTCTTCACGCCGAGGGGGACGAGAGCGGTCTCGACGTTCTCCTGGGCGGTGAGCGTGGGAATCAGGTTGAAGCTCTGGAACACGAAACCGATGTTCTCGCTGCGCACCCGGGTCAGCTTGGCCTCGGACAGTTTCGCCATGTCCGTGCCGTCGAGTTCGACGCTGCCGGAGGTGGGACGGTCGAGTCCGCCCAGCATCTGGAGAAGGGTGGACTTTCCGCCGCCGGTGGGGCCCTGGATGACGAGCCGGTCCCCGGACCCGATGGTCAGATCGACACCGGCGAGCGCGTCGACGACTTCCTTGCCCCGCGTATAGCGCTTGGTGACGCCTCTGAGTTCGTACATGGTGCAACTCCTGGGATACGTGAGTACGTGGGGCCGGGCTATTCGACGCGGCGCAGGGCGTCGGCGGGGCGCAGCCGGGAGGCGCGCCAGCCGCCGAAGGCGCCGGCGACGAGCCCGCCGGTGACGGCGAGGGCGACCGCGACGACGATGGTGTTGAGGCTGACGGGCGCGGTGAGCGCGACGTCGAGGGCCTTGCTCGCGGTCTGCCGGCCGGGGCCGCCGAAGACGCCGCCGCCCGGACCGCCGCCGCCGGGGCCGCCGGATCCGCCGTTCGAACCGCCCAGCTCCGCCTGGAGGGTGGGGCTGATCTCGGTGACGACGTACGCGCCGGCGAGGCCGATCGCGATGCCGAGGGCGCCGCCGACCAGGCCGTTGACGATGGCCTCGCCGACGACCTGGCGGGTCACCCGGCCCGACTTCCAGCCGAGCGCCTTGAGGGTGCCGAACTCGCGCACGCGGCGGGAGACGGCCGAGGAGGTGAGCAGGCCCGCCACCAGGAAGGCGGCGACGAGCACCGCGATCGACAGCCACTTGCCGACGTTCGAGGCCAGGTCGGAAGCGGTGGACAGGGAGCCGGAGACGGTGTCGGCGAGGTCCGCTGAGGTGGTGACCGTGGTGCCGGAGATGTTCTTCTGGATGGTGCTCTTGACGCTGTCGATCTGCTGCGAGTCGGACGCCTTGACGTAGATCGTGGTGACCTTGTTCTTGGAGTCGCTGAGCGTCTGCGCCTGCTTGAGCGGGATGTACAGGTTGGCCGCCGCGTCACCGCTGTCGGGCGTCGCGATGCCGATGACCTTGTACTTGACGCTCTTGATGGTGACGGTGCCGCCGACCTTGAGCTTCTTCTCCTTGGCGTACGACTTGTCGGCGACGACGACCTTGGCGTCGGTCTCCGAGGTCTTGAAGGTGCGTCCGCTGGTGATCTTCGAGGAGGTCAGCGGGCCGAGGGCGGGCTTGGTGACGTCGGTGCCGAAGACCGAGTAGTTGTTGACGTCGAAGTTGGCGCCGCCGCCCTCGACGCGGCCCTGCGGGGGCTGCTGGGTGCCGGGGCCGCCCTGCCGGTTGCCGCCGCCGCTGTTCGGGTCCTGCTTGAACTGGCCGCGCGTGAACTGGCCGTTGATGCGGACGACCTGCAGGCTCAGGCCGCCGACGGAGTCCGCGACGCCCTGCTGCGAGTCCACCTTGGAGACGGTGGAGGAGGCCAGGGTCTGGAAGCCCTGCACCATGACACGGTCGCTGCTCTGCTCCTCGTCCGAGTCGCTGTCCCGGGCGTCGAAGTTGAACCGCGGGCGCTGGCTGGAGCCGGTCGCGGGCGCCGCCGCCTTGGTGACCGTCATGTCCGTGCCCAGTCCGTACAGCGACTGGAGGACCTTGCCCTGCGCCTTCTCCATGCCGGAGGACACGGAACTGACCACGATGACCAGGGCGATGCCCAGGGCAAGCCCGGAGGCGACGACGAGGGCCGCCTTTCTGCGGCGGCGCAGTTCGCGCCTCAGGTAGGTGAAGAACATGGCCGCAAGCTAGGTACGGCGCGTGATGAAGGGATAAGGCCGAAATAAGAGAACGATGAGAAGACTGTGCCGGGCCGTCAGAACGGCTGTGCACCGGCCCGGAACCCTGTGCGGGCGGTGAGCACGCGGCCCGGCGAACGCGAAGGCGGCGGCGACCCCTCAGGGGGTCGCCGCCGCCTCGGCGGGTTCAGCGGGCTCAGACGGCCGAGCCGGCCTTCCACGCCGCCCAGTCCAGGTTCCAGCCGTTGAGGCCGTTGTCCGGGGCGATGGTCTTGTCGCCGGTGTTCTTCACCACGACGACGTCACCGATGAGCGAGTTGTCGTAGAACCACGCGGCAGGGGTGTTCTTGTCGTTGGCACCCTTGGTGTCGGACAGACCGACACAGCCGTGGCTGGTGTTCACCGCGCCGAAGATGGACTTGGCGCCCCAGTAGTTGCCGTGGATGAAGGTGCCGGAGCTCGACAGACGCATGGCGTGCGGCACGTCCTTGATGTCGTACTCGCCCTTGCCGTCGTCGTTCGTGAAGCCGACGGTCGAGCCGTCCATCCGGGTCTCCTTGAACTTCTCGGAGATCACCATCTGGCCCTGGTACGTCTTGTTCTCGGGGGAGCCCGCCGAGATCGGGATGGTCTTGATGGTCTTGCCGTCCTTGGTGACCTTCATGGTCTTGGTCTTGGCGTCGACGATCGAGACCTGGTTGCGGCCGATCTTGAAGGTGACCGTCTTCTGCTGCACGCCGTAGACGCCGCTCGCGCCCTCGACGCCGTCGAGGTCGAGCTTCAGGGTCACGGTGGAGCCGCCGGTCCAGTAGCTCTCGGGCCGGAAGTCCAGACGGTTGGCGCTGAACCAGTGGCCGACGACCTCCTGGCCGCTGCTGGAGGAGACGGTGATCCCCTTCTGCACGGCGGCCTTGTCGGTGATCGCCTTGTTGAAGTTGATCGAGACCGGCATGCCGACGCCGACGGTGGAGCCGTCCTCCGGCGTGAAGTTGCCTATGAAGCTGTTCGCCGGGGAGACCGTCGTGAACGAGGCGTTCTCATGGGCGGTGCGGCCCTCGGAGTCGGTGGCCTCGGCGGCGATCTTGTAGGTGGTGGCCCGCTGGAGCTGGCCGGTCGGCTTCCAGCTCTTCTTGTCGGCGGATATCTGGCCCGCGACCGCGGTGCCCTCCGCGGTCTGCATGGTGACGGACGTGAGCTTGCCCTTGCTCACCGTGACCGCGGTGCCGTTGTTGATGGAGGCGTTGTCGGAGCCGTCCTTGGGCGTGATCTTGATCTGGGCCTCTGAGGTCTTCTTGGCCGCCGCCTCGTCGACCTTCGCCTGCGACGAGCTGTCGCCGCCGTTGCCGTCGGCCTTGGCGTTGCCGTCACTGCAGCCAGAGAGCACCAGAACACCGCCGAGCAGTGCGGACGCGGCTATCAGGCCCCTGCGCCGCTTACTGTCCGTCATCACACGCTTCTCCATCGTCGCCGAATCACCAAAAGTCTCGAATGGCCCCGCAGGAACCATCAACGCTACGACCGGTTCGTCCCGTTCCACACCTCTCGGAAGTGTGGGGCACACCACGTTCGGACATGCGCCGCGTGGTGCGGATGCGGTCAGTGCGTCTGCTGAGACGAAGAAACCCCGGACGGCGGTTGCCGCCCGGGGTCACGTTTCCCCAAGCCGCGTCAGCCGAGCGTGTCTTCCTCGTCGTCCTCGTCAGCATCATCCTCGTCGAGGTCCCAGTCGGGCGAATCGGGGTCGTATTCGATGGGCTCGCTGCTCCACGACGCCTGCGCGAGCTCGATCCCGGGCACCTCGCTGACCAGGTCGAACGGGTCCACCAGATAGGCGAGCGCCTCGGCCGTGTCTTCCGTCACTGCGTTCTCGGCGTGCGCGCGCTCGTCCGCGGGCATGTCGGCGTCCCCGGCGATCCGCCGCAGCGCGGCCTTGGTGACGGCGTCGGCGTCGTCGATCTCCAGCACGAGTTCGACACGAAGCCGCACAAACTGTGATGTCTCAGGAGTACTCATGGGACGGAGCGTAAGGCCCAGGGGTTGCGCGACTTTCCCACGACCCGCGCCTTTCATTAGCATCGCCCCACACGGCCAATTCGCCCGCGCCACAAGGGGATCGATATTTCGTGTCCGCCGCACGTCGATCGTTGCTGACCGCCACCGCAGCCGGGACCCTCCTGGGTGCCCTGTGGTTCGTCCCGTCCGCCAACGCGACCCAGGACCAACCCGGTCCGGGCGTCTCCGCGTCGGCCACCGCGACGACGACCCCCGAGGCGCGCACCGCGACGGACCCGGACACGCAGTCCGACGGGCCCCACACCCAGCTCGCCGACACCGGAAGCGTCGACACGACGCCGTACGTCGTCGGCGGCACCCTCTTCCTCGCCCTGGGCGCCGGATTCGTGACGTACTCGGTGCGCCGCGAGCGCACGATGGCCTGCTGAGAGCAGTACTCCGGTCCGGACCGACCCACGGGGAATCCATGCGAGACCTGACCGAGCTGACCGACGTCGAGGAGCCCTCCTGGCCGCTCCTGTCCGAGGCACTCGCCGCGAGCGGGGTGTCCATGGACGTGCTGCCCGCGGACCCGGCGCTGGGGCGCGCCACCCTGCTCCAGCTCCAGGTCACCGCGCGGTCCTGGCTGGGCGGTCTGGTGCTCAACTGCGGTGGCCTGGTGCTGGACAGCGGCTGGCTGCGCATCTACGGCAGCCCGGCCGCCGACACCTCCACGGGACTGCCCGGCGCGTCGGCGGACCTGCCGAGCCTCGCCGAGGTCAACGAGTTCCCCGAGCGGTTCGACCCGTCCTGGCGCCCCGCGAACGGACTCGTCGTCGGCCACGACGTGCTGGGCGGGGTCTTCCTCGTCAACGGCGCCGACCCGGAAGCGGCCGGCCGCCCCGGACGCCCCGGCGAGATCGTCTACTTCGCGCCGGACTCGCTGCGCTGGGAGGCCCTCGAAGTGGGCCACGGGGCGTGGCTCGAATGGTTCCTGCGCGAGGGCACCGACCGGTTCTACGACACCCTGCGCTGGCCGGGCTGGCGTGCCGAGTCCGGCCTCCTGGGCGGGACGCAGGGCCTCTCCGTCGTCCCGTTCCTGTGGTCGGCCGAGGCGCGCCGCGATCTGCACTCGACCAGCCGTCGCGCGGTGCCGCTGGCCGAAATCCTCCAGCTCCACCGGGACTTCGCCCTGAAGCTCGACAAGGTCGACCCCGGATTCTTCGGCAGCCCCTGACGCGGTCGGGGCACGGGGCCCGCCGGGCCCCGCTCCCCCGGCGAGGCGCGGCTCGGCCGGGCGGCTCGCCGGGACGGGCCGGCGGGGCGGCTCGAAAGCCGTCGCCCACCGGGCCGCTGCTGCGTCCCCGCGGGGCGCGGCACCGGCTGCCCTGCCGCGGGCCGCCGACGGGCTTCCGCGGGCGCGTTACGCGGCCCTGCGGCCGCCGCCGTCCCTGCCTCCGCCGTCCCTGCCGCCACGGCCCGCGCCACCGCGGTTCTGCCCGCCGCGGCCGCGACCGCCACCGCTCTGCGCCACGGCGTCCTGGCCACGGCCCGTGCGGCGGCGCGGAGCGCGCCCGGCGCCGTCCGTGCGGGCCGAGCCCGTGCCGCCCTCGGCGGTCGTACGCCGCCCGCCGCCGTCACCGGAACCGCCGCGGCGTCCCGTGCCGGTACGGGTCCTGCCGCGCGGCTTCGGCTGCTCGGCGGGCTGCGGCACCTCGATGACCACGGGGACGCCGGAGGGCTCGCGGGCTCCGGTCAGCCGGGTCAGCTCCTCGTCGCTGGACCGGACACGGGCGGTGCGCGGGGAGATGCCGGCGTCGGCCATCAGCCGGGTCATCTCCCGCTTCTGCTCCGGGAGTACGAGGGTGACGACGCTGCCGGACTCGCCCGCGCGCGCGGTGCGTCCGCCGCGGTGCAGATAGTCCTTGTGGTCGGTGGGCGGGTCCACGTTGACGACCAGGTCGAGGTCGTCGATGTGGATGCCGCGGGCCGCCACGTTGGTGGCGACCAGCGCGGTGACCTGACCGTTCTTGAACTGGTCGAGGGTGCGGTTGCGCTGCGGCTGGCTGCGCCCGCCGTGCAGCGCGGACGCCCGTACGCCGTTGGCGAGCAGCCGCTTGGTGAAGCGGTCGGCGCCGCGCTTGGTGTCGACGAAGAGGATCACCCGGCCGTCGCGCGCCGCGATCCGCATGGCGACGGCCTTCTTGTCGGTCTCGTCGGCCACGTGCAGCACGTGGTGCTCCATGGTGGTCACCGCGCCCGCCGACGGGTCGACGGAGTGCACCACGGGGTCGGTGAGGAACATCCGCACGAGGCGGTCGATGTTCTTGTCGAGCGTCGCCGAGAACAGCAGTCGCTGACCACCCGGCTCGACCTGCCGCAGCAGCGCTGTGACCTGCGGCAAGAAGCCCATGTCGGCCATCTGGTCGGCCTCGTCGAGCACGGTGATCGCGACCTGGTCCAGGACGCAGTCACCCCGCTCTATGAGGTCCTTGAGCCGGCCCGGGGTGGCCACCAGCACCTCGGCGCCGCGGCGCAGCGCACCGGCCTGGCGGCCGATCGACATCCCGCCGACGGCCGTGGCGACGCGCAGCTGGACGGAGGTCGCGTACGGCGTCAGCGCGTCGTCGACCTGCTGGGCCAGCTCACGGGTGGGCACCAGGACGAGGGCGAGCGGCGCCCTGGGTTCGGCACGGCGGCCCGCGGTGCGCGCCAGCAGGGCGAGCCCGAAGGCCAGCGTCTTGCCCGATCCCGTACGGCCACGTCCGAGGACGTCGCGGCCCGCGAGGGAGTTGGGCAGGGTCGCGCCCTGGATCGGGAAGGGCTCGGTGACACCGTTCGCCGCGAGGGTCTTCGTCAGCGCGGCCGGCATGTCCAGGGCGTCGAAGGAGTCGACGGCGGGCAGCGCGGGCGTGAGGGTCTCAGGCAGGGAGAACTCCTGCGGCGGCGTGACCTGGCGGGGCGCGCCCCTGCCGGCACCACGGCCGGCGCCGCGGCCCGCGTTCCGCGCGGCACCACCCGTCCGAGCCGCGCCGCCGGACCTGGCGGAACCGCCGGTCCTCGCGGAACCACCGCTGCGTGCCGGGCCGTCGGACTTCGCGCCGCTGTTCTGCACGGCGCCGCCGTTCCTCGTGGCACCGCCGTTGTGGGCGGCGCCGCCGCTCTGGGCGTCGCCACGTGCGCGCGTCGGCCGCTTACGGGCGGGACGTTCGGATCGAGTCATGCTGGATCTGGTTTTCCTTCCTGGGCCCCACGGACTGCACGCACCGAGCCCGTCCGCGGACGGGCGTTCACAGCACGAGCCGGGGCCCGCACCCGAAGGTGCGGGCCCCGGCTCTGGAAAAGCGCGTCCCCGATCAGGCGGGGATGATGTTCTCCGCCTGCAGGCCCTTCTGGCCCTGCGTGACGTCGAACGAGACCTTCTGGCCCTCCAGCAGCTCACGGAAGCCGGAGCTCGCGATGTTGGAGTAGTGGGCGAAGACGTCGGGGCCGCCGCCGTCCTGCTCGATGAAGCCGAAGCCCTTTTCCGAGTTGAACCACTTCACGGTTCCTGTAGCCATGTTGTTCTCCCGAACAGGTAAGGGTCCCATCCGGAGATGCACCGGGAAAATGCCGGAGATGCCGGTAAAACAAAACGCGCCTGCGGAAGATTCCGATCAGGCGCACAAAGTAAATGGGTACCAAAACGTATCAATGGGAGACCCTAGCACACCGGGGAGGGCAGCCCGGTGCGGAGGGGCGCCGGCGGACGGCGCCCCTCCGCGTACCACGGGGTCCGCTACTGCAGCGGGCCGGTGACCGGCTCCACGGCCTTCAGCACCCCGCCCGCGCGCACGAACGCGTCCGCCGCCTCCAGGTCGGGGGCGAGGAAGCGGTCCGGGCCGGGACCCTGGACGCCGGCCGCGCGGACGGCGTCGATGACCGCCTGCGTCGCGGGGGCCGGGGCCAGGCCCTCACGCAGCTCGACCGCACGCGTGGCGGCGTACAGCTCGATGGCGACGATGCGGGTCAGGTTGCCCACCGCGGTGCGCAGCTTGCGCGCCGCGGACCAGCCCATGGAGACGTGGTCCTCCTGCATCGCGGAGGACGGGATGGAGTCCGCGGACGCCGGGACGGCGAGGCGCTTCATCTCGCTCACCAGGGCGGCCTGCGTGTACTGAGCGATCATCAGGCCCGAGTCGACACCGGCGTCGTCCGCGAGGAACGGCGGCAGGCCGTGCGAACGGTTCTTGTCGAGGAGGCGGTCGGTGCGGCGCTCGGCGATGGAGCCGAGGTCGGCGGCGGCGATCGCGAGGAAGTCGAGCACGTAGGCGACGGGGGCGCCGTGGAAGTTGCCGTTCGACTCGACGCGGCCGTCGGGCAGCACGACCGGGTTGTCGACCGCCGAGGCCAGCTCGCGCTCGGCGACCGTGCGCGCGTGGGCGAGGGTGTCGCGGCCCGCGCCGGCGACCTGCGGCGCGCAGCGCACGGAGTAGGCGTCCTGGACGCGCGGGGCGTCGTCCTGGTGGTGCCCGGTGAGCTCCGAACCCTTCAGCACGGCCAGCATGTTGGCGGCGCTGGCGCCCTGTCCGGGGTGCGGGCGGATGGCATGCAGTTCGGGCGCGAGGACCTTGTCGGTGCCGAGCAGCGCTTCGAGCGAGAGGGCGGCCGTGACGTCGGCCGACTTGTACAGCGCCTCCAGGTCGGCGAGGGCCATGACCAGCATGCCGAGCATGCCGTCGGTGCCGTTCAGGAGGGCGAGTCCCTCCTTCTCGCGGAGCTCCACGGGGGTGATGCCGTGTTCGGCGAGGAGCTCGCCGGCGGGGCGGACGGTGCCGTCGGGGCCCTCCGCGTCACCCTCGCCCATGAGCGTGAGCGCGCAGTGGGACAGCGGCGCCAGGTCGCCGGAGCAGCCGAGCGAGCCGTATTCGTGGACGACCGGGGTGATCCCGGCGTTCAGGATGTCCGCCATGGTCTGCGCGACCTCGGGGCGTACGCCCGTGTGGCCGGAGCAGACGGTCTTGAGCCGCAGGAACATCAGCGCGCGGACGACCTCGCGCTCGACGCGCGGGCCCATCCCGGCCGCGTGCGAGCGGACGATGTTGCGCTGCAGCTGGGCGCGCAGCTCCTGGCTGATGTGCCGGGTCGCGAGGGCGCCGAACCCGGTGGAGACGCCGTAGACGGGCTCCGGCTTGGCCGCCAGCGCGTCCACGATCTCGCGGGCCGCGGCGAGGGCCGCCACCGCCTCGCCGGAGAGCTCGATCCGGGCGTCGTCGCGCGCCACGGCAAGAACGTCGGACGCGGTCACCCCGGACGTCCCCACCACCACAGTGTGCATATCCATATTCAGGAGCGTACGCAGTGAATTCGTTGATGTCACTAGTGGGTGCCGGGTTGACCCCTTACTCCGGCGAACGTCACAGCGGACCTCCGGACGTCCGGAACCGCCCGGTCCGCGGCGGCGGGCAGGTCAGGGGCGCAACTGGTGGCGTCCGCGGAAGCGGCGGCGCTCCCCCTCGGTGGGCGACGGAGCGTCCGCGAGCTGCATGACCGGGTCGTCGGGGCCCTCGCGCCCGGCGACGACGGGCCGAGCCGCGCGGACGGCCTTGGCCCGGTACTGGGCCGCGTCCGCGAGCCGGAAGAGCCGACGGGCGGACCGTACGGGCCCGATCGCCTCCTCGGTCGAGGCGACCCCGCACGCCACGCCCTCGCCGAGCTCCAACTCGGCCGCACGGCGGCACAGTTCGTCGGCGATCCGGACCACGGCGGCCGCCGGCGGACCCACCGCCAGCAGACAGAACTCGTCACCGCCGAGACGGGCGGCCAGGGTGCCCGGAAGCATGGCCCCGCACAGGGACAGCACCGACCCGAACCGTTCGAGGAGCCGGTCGCCGACCGCGTGTCCGCGGGTGTCGTTGACGCGCTTGAGCCCGTTCAGGTCGCAGACCACGAGGCTGACCACGACGCCGTCCTTCTTGTACTGCTCGACCGCTTCGTCGAGGCGCATGTCGACGGCACGGCGGTTGGCGAGCCCGGTGAGGGAGTCCGTGAACGCCAGCCGCCGCGCCTCCTCCAGGCGTTCGGTCTGCGCTATCCCGGCGGCGACGACGGAGGCGAGCACGGTCGCGAAGTCGGCGTCGGCCCGGCCGAAGACCGGGGTACCGGCGGAGCGGGCCACGTACAGCTCACCCCAGGCCCGGCCGTGCAGCACGATCGGGGCGACCACGCAGCAGCCGCGCCCCCGTCGGCGCAGTGCGGCGACGCGCTGGTGGCAGTACCCGGCACCGCCGCCCGCCGGGCCGTCGGCGGTCTCCACCCAGGCGTTCGGGCCACCGCCGCCCGCCCAGCGCTCGTGCAGGAACTCGGTGATCTCCGGGAACTGGTGCACCGGATAGGACTCCCCGTCCGGGAACTCGGCCTCGTCCGCCGCCCGGTCGCCCACGTTGGCGAGCACCCTCAACCGCCCGAGCTCGCGCTCCCACACGGAGAGCGCGGCGAAGCTTCCGGCCAGCGCGTGGCACGCGCCGAGGGCCGCGGCCCGCCACGACTCGCGCGGGGTGCGTGCCGCCGCCATCCCCTGCGCCAGCTCCACCACGGCCTTCAGCCGACTGTCCTCACCCATCACCCCAGGCTAGGTAAAAACATGGCATTTAGGGACATTGATACGGCGAACAGGGGTCCGAGCGGGCGGGAGCGGCGGGAGGGAGCCCGGCAGGAGCCGCGGGAGGGCGCCCGAAGCAAGCCCGGCAGGAGCCGCCGGAAGCCGCCCGAAGCAAGCCCGCCCGGAGCGCCGGAGGGAACCGCCGGAGACGGCCCAGTGCGAACCGCCCGAAGCGCCGGAGGAAACCACCTGAAGGGGCCCTGCGCGAACCGCCTGAGGCGTCGGACGGAGTCACCGGAGACGGCCCGGCGCGAGCCGCCCGAAGCGCCGGAGGAAACCGCCGGAAGAGACGGGCGAGGCCCCGGCGGGAGCCCTACCGGGCGTTCCCGCCGGACAGACGCCGGCCGACCCTTCTCACTCGCCGGGCCACTGCGGGGTGCGCTTCTCGTTGAACGCCGCCACGCCCTCGGCCCGGTCCCCCGAGAAGGCGACCGACCGCCATGCGGCGTCCTCGACCTCCAGGCCGGCACGCAGGTCCAGGCCGTGACCGAGCCGCAGCGCCCGCTTGGCCGCGCGCAGGCCGACGGGAGAGTTCGCGGCGATGCGCGCGGCGAGCGCGAGGGCCTCCGCCGTGTCCTGTCCCGCCTCCACCAGCTCGTCCACGAGTCCCAACTCCCGCGCCTCGGCCGCCTCCAGGCGCCGCGCCGAGAAGATGAGCTCGGCCGCGCGGGCCGCACCCACCCGCCGGGGCAGCAGCTGCGTGCCGCCACCGCCGGGGATCACCCCGACGGACACCTCGGGCAGCCCGACGACCGCCGTGCGGTCGGCGACGATCAGGTCGCACGACAGCGCCAGCTCGAACCCGCCGCCCAGGGCGAAGCCGTGCACGGCCGCGATGGTCGGCATCGGCAGCTCCAGGACACCCGTGTACGCGGCCCGCGCCACCGGGCGCTGCCGCACCAGGTCGGCGTCGCTGAAGGAATTGCGCTCCTTCAGGTCGGCGCCGACGCAGAAGGCCCGCTCATGGGTGGACGCGAGCACCACCACGCGGACGTCCCGGTCGGCGGCGAGCGCATCGCAGGCCCCGGCGATCGAGCGGGCCATCTCGGTGGACACCGCGTTCATGGCCTTGGGCCGGTCGAGGGCGAGCTCGGCGACGTGTCCGTGCCGCCGTACGGCGACGAACTCCCCGAACCGCCGCTCGTCGACCTGCTCCGTCGTCGACTCCGGCCCCTGCTCCGCCATGACGCCCTCCCGGTTAACGTGGGTTAACAACCGACGCCCCGATCATCGCAGCCGACGCCGCCCCAGGAAACCCGCTCCCCCGCCCCGTACGTCCCCGTTCGGGTGACATCCGGCCCAACTCCCGCCCATCGCGCGCGAACCGTGCATAACCTGCGCACCGCCACAGCGCTTCGGGGGGGCGCGGGCACGTAGGGGAGGGACGACCATGACGAACGGCCGTACGACAGACGTCGACAGGACCCGCCCGGAACCTCAGGCCGGCCCCACGAGGAACAGCGCGCCCCGGACCGGCCCCGCGCCGGCCCGCACGACAGATCCGGCTCCTTCCGGAACGGCCCCGGCCCCCACCACCGCCGCGGCCCGACCGGCCGGCCTCACGCCCACACCCACCGACACGTCCGGGAACGCCACCCGCGGGGCCGCCGACAGCGGTGGGCCGTCGGTGAGCGGCACGCGAGGTGTCGCGTCGAGGGACGGCACGGGCGACGGCCCGTCGAGGCCCGGCACGGACGGCACGCGCCGCACCTCGGCCGCCGCGGACACCGACGGCACCCCGGAGAGCGGTACGGCCGCCGACGGCACCCCGCCGACCGACAGCCCGGGCACCCGCCCCACATCCCCCGCCACAGCCGGGAACGGGCCCGCGCCGACCGGCGCGGGCTGCGTGCGGCGCACCTCGGACACCGACGGCACCCCGGAGAGCGATACGGCCGCCAAGGGCTCCTCGGAGGGCGGCGCACACGGCGGCGGCGCCTCGGAATCGGAAGGCGATACGGCCGTCGGCGGCCGCACGGAAGGCGGCGCAGGCTGCGCTCGGCGCTCCGGAAGCGGTCGTGTCGGCGCGAAGGGCGGCCCGGTCCGGTCCGCCCCCATGGTGGACGGTGCCCGCGGGACCCGGACCGAGTCCTCGGGGCCCCGCCTGCACGAGGGGGCGCCGAAGTCCGGTGACACGGCCGTCCCGCCCGGACGGTTCCGCCCCGTGCGGGGCCGGCACCGCAGACCGCGGCCGAGGCGGGTGCTCTTCGCCGTAGGGGGACTCGCGCTCGCCGCGGGGGCGCTGAGCCTCGCGCGGGTGGCCCCCGACTCGGTGATCGGGGGTGGCGGGAGCGCGGAGGCCGAGCCGCGCGCGGGGAACGCCACGGACCCCGCGGGCTCGGCGGGGTCCGCCGTCACCACGGTGGAGGCGGTGCCCTCGGCGCGATCGACCGCCGCCACGGCATCCGGCGTGATGGGCGGTGCCGCCACGACTCCGGCACCGGACGACAGCACCACGCCCTCGGCGCCGTCGACGACGCCCTCGGCCGTCCCGACGACGCCGTGGCCCCACGGCAGTGCCGTCGCGAGCGACGCACCGGGCGCGACGGGCATCCCCTCCGTGCCGATGACCACCCCGCCGCCGCGGGCGACGACCGCCCCGGCCACTCCGACGCCGGCGCCGGGCACCAGCAGTCACGCCCCGGCGCCGCGGCCCGAGCCGCCGGGCGTCTGCGTCCCGATCGTCGGCATCTGTGTGCACGGCCTGTCGGGGCCCGGTCTCCCGGGTCTGCCCGGATGAGCGGCCGACGGCCCGGCCGGTGCCCCGGTGTCCGGCCTGCCCCGGCGACCGGCCCACGGTCCGGCCGGTGCGCGGAAACCCGGGGCTACGCCTCGGTGTCCCGGCGCGCGAGCAGCCACGGCTCGATCACACCGAGGCCACGCACCGGGCGCTGCCACATCGGCTGGAGGGCGAAGCGGTAGGTGGGCGGTTCCTCGCCCTCCTTCTCGGCGGTGGCCGCGGCCTCGGCGGCCTCCGCCTCGGACGCGGGGGCCTCCGCGGTGCGGATCAGTTCCTCCGCGAACGCGCCGTCCACCAGGACCGCGTCGCGCGGCGCTATCGACGTGAGCCGGCTCGCGAGGTTCACGGTGGTGCCGAAGACGTCGCCCATCCGCGTGGTCACCGTGCCGAAGGCGATGCCGACGCGCAGCTCGGGCATCGTCTCGTCGTGCGCCATCGTCTCGATGAGCCGCAGGGCGATCTCGGCGGCGATCCCGGCGTCGTCCGCCGCGTACAGCACCTCGTCGCCCAGGGTCTTGATGAGGCGTCCCCCGTGCGCGGCCACCAGGTCGGCGGCGGTGGTCTCGAAGGCCTCGACGAGTTCGCCGAGTTCCTCCTCCTCCATGCGGCGGGTCAGCCGGGTGAAGCCCACCAGGTCGGCGAAGCCGACGGCGAGGCGCCGGTCGACCATCTCCTCGTCGTCCGCCGCCTGCACGACCCGGCCGGTGGCGGCGGCGAGCTGGCGCCGCCAGACGTAGACGAGGAACTCCTCCAGCTCGGGCAGGAGCAGCTCGATCAGGGGGTACGTGACCTCGGTGCGGGTCATCCCCGGTTCCGGGGGCTCCGTGAGGCCCTCCAGGAAGGAGTCGATCTGCCACTCGGCGAGACGGGCCGTGGTCTGGCCGGTGGAACGGGCGACCTGCACCGCCATGGCCTCGCTGAGCAGCCCCGCCTCGACGAGACCGGCCAGGCGCCGCAGGGCGAGCACGTCCGCCTCGGTGAGCGCCTTGGCCTGCCCGATGTCGGCGAAGCCCATGGCCCGCCAGAAGCGGGACGCCAGTTCCATGGAGACACCGGCGCTGCGGGCTGCCTGGAACGGCGTGTAGCGGCGCTCCGCGCCGAGGATGAGCCCCTCCAGGCGGAGCGCCAGGGGGTCCTCGCCGTCCTCGGGCTCGGCGGGGAGGTCCACGCGGCCGTTCAGGTCGGTACGGGCGTCGGGGCCCGTGTCGGACCCGGCGTCCGGCCGTGTCCCGGGCCGGGCGCCGGCCGGCGAGGGCGACGCGTCGGTGACCGGCCCGGCGGTACGGCCCGGCTCGCCGTCGGGAGCGGGCCGGGCGCCCGCGTCGGAGCCGGTGTCGTCGACGGTCACGCCTGCTGCCCTTCCGATCTGCCGAGGTCAGATATCGGCCGCGCTCAACTCTACGGCAGGTGTGCGCTGGCTCACTCCCGACGCCGGGACCCAGGTCGGGAGGTTTCCACGGGCACCGTCCCGGCCGGGGTTTTCGGCCGCCGGGGCTCCCTACGCGGACCGCAGGTGCACCACGTCGCCCGCGCCGACGGGCTGCTGCACGCCCGCTTCCGTGGCGATGACCAGCCGGCCGTCCGCGTCCAGGGCGACGGCCTCGCCGGTGATCGTGCGGTCGCCGGGCAGTTCGGCGCGGACCGCTCGTCCGAGCGTCGCGCACCCGGCGGCGTACGTCTCCTGGAGACCGGAGGCGACGGGGTCGCCCGCGGCGTCGCGCCACCGCAGGTACCAGTCCTCCAGGGACCGCAGCACGGCCCGCAGCACGGTGTCACGGTCCGTGCTGACCGCTCCCGCGAGCGCCAGCGATCCGGCCCCCGGCACCGGCAGTTCGTCCTCGCGCAGGGTGACGTTGATGCCGATGCCGACCACCACGGAGTCCGTCCCGGCGCGCTCGGCGAGGATGCCTCCGGCCTTGCGTTCCTCCCCGTCGACGGTCACCAGCAGGTCGTTGGGCCACTTGAGTGCCGTGTCGACGCCGGCGGCGCGGGACAGCGCGGTCGCGACGGCGACGCCGGTGAGCAGCGGCAGCCAGCCCCAGCGCTCCACCGGGACCCCGGTGGGCTTGAGCAGGACGGAGAAGAAGAGGCCGGAGCGGGCGGGCGCCGTCCAGCTGCGGTCGAGACGGCCGCGCCCGGCGTTCTGTTCCTCGGCGACGAGGACGGCGCCCTCGTCCGCCTTCCCGTCGCCCGCCAGGGCGACGAGGTCGGAGTTCGTGGATCCGGTGCGCTCCACCACCTGGACATCGCGCCACAGGCTGCCGTGCTCGCCGTCGCGGACGAGCGCCCGGTTCAGGGCGGTGGCATTCAGGGGCGGTCGGTCCAGGTCGGACCACCGGTTGTCGTTCGCGTCTGAAGCATCTCGCGGCGTCATGCAACCCACCCTAGGTGTGGTAAACGCCGCACTGCTGAACGGTAGGCACGCCACTACGCTACGGATGAGTAGCAAGTCCCCCTTCTGAGCACCTCACCCTCACGTCCCCCTAGAGCAGGCAGGGAGCCGCATCCCGATGTCCGAGCCGGAAGAGCTGCAACACCCCGACATCCACACCACCGCGGGCAAGCTCGCGGACTTGCAGCGCCGCATCCAAGAGGCGACGCACGCCGGCTCGGAGCGCGCCGTCGAGAAGCAGCACGCGAAGGGCAAGCTGACGGCCCGTGAGCGCATCGAACTCCTGATGGACGAGGGGTCCTTCGTCGAGTTCGACGAGTTCGCCCGGCACCGCTCCACCGACTTCGGGCTGGAGAAGAACCGTCCCTACGGCGACGGTGTCGTCACCGGCTACGGCATGGTCGACGGCCGTCCCGTCGCCGTGTTCTCGCAGGACTTCACCGTCTTCGGCGGCGCGCTCGGCGAGGTCTTCGGCCAGAAGATCATGAAGGTGATGGACTTCGCGCTGAAGACCGGCTGCCCGGTCATCGGCATCAACGACTCCGGCGGCGCCCGCATCCAGGAAGGCGTCAGCGCGCTGGGCATGTACGGCGAGATCTTCCGCCGCAACACCCACGCCTCCGGCGTCATCCCGCAGATCTCGCTCGTGGTCGGCCCCTGCGCGGGCGGCGCGGTCTACTCCCCCGCCATCACCGACTTCACGATCATGGTCGACCAGACCTCGCACATGTTCATCACCGGCCCCGACGTCATCAAGACGGTCACCGGCGAGGACGTCGGCTTCGAGGAACTGGGCGGCGCCCGCACCCACAACGCCACCTCCGGCGTCGCCCACCACATGGCCGGCGACGAGAAGGACGCCATCGAGTACGTCAAGCAGCTCCTGTCGTACCTGCCGTCCAACAACCTCTCCGAGCCTCCCGCGTTCGCCGAGGAGGCCGACCTCGCCCCGACCGACGAGGACCGCGAGCTGGACACCATCGTGCCCGACAGCGCGAACCAGCCGTACGACATGCACGCGGTCATCGAACACGTCCTGGACGACGCCGAGTTCTTCGAGACCCAGCCGCTGTTCGCGCCCAACATCCTCACCGGCTTCGGCCGCGTCGAGGGCCACCCCGTCGGCATCGTCGCCAACCAGCCGATGCAGTTCGCCGGCTGCCTGGACATCGACGCCAGCGAGAAGGCCGCCCGCTTCGTGCGCACCTGCGACGCCTTCAACGTCCCGGTCATCACCTTCGTCGACGTCCCCGGCTTCCTGCCCGGCGTCGGCCAGGAGCACGAGGGCATCATCCGCCGCGGCGCCAAGCTGATCTACGCCTACGCCGAGGCCACCGTGCCCCTGATCACGGTCATCACCCGCAAGGCCTTCGGCGGCGCCTACGACGTCATGGGCTCCAAGCACCTGGGCGCCGACATCAACCTGGCCTGGCCCACCGCCCAGATCGCCGTCATGGGTGCCCAGGGCGCGGTCAACATCCTGCACCGCCGCACCATCGCCGCCGCCGAGGACCAGGACGCCACCCGCGCCCGCCTCATCCAGGAGTACGAGGACACGCTCCTCAACCCCTACACGGCCGCCGAACGCGGTTACATCGACGGCGTGATCATGCCCTCGCAGACCCGCTCGCACATCGTCCGCGGCCTGCGTCAGCTGCGCACCAAGCGGGAATCACTCCCTCCGAAGAAGCACGGCAACATCCCCCTCTAGACCCCGATCGGACTCCTGGGAGCAGACATGACGATCAAGGTCGTACGGGGCAATCCGACCCCCGAGGAGCTGGCCGCCGCACTGGCGGTGGTCAGGGCGCGCGCCGCGGCGGCGGCCTCGGCCCCGTCGGGCGCGCGCCGCGAACCGGACGCCTGGGCCGACCCGGCCCGGCTGGCGATGAGCCGCCTGCCGGCCCCGGGGCCGAAGGCGTGGGGCCGCACCTACTGGCCCGCCTAGGACGACGGCCCGGGGTTCGTGGACGGCCGGCGCGGGACTTCCCGGGCCGGCCGCCGGGACCCCGGGTCCGTGTCCCGCGAGCCCCCGGAAGTTGAGTACGCGTACTCAGGCGCCCGGCCCCCTGCCCGCCGCACGATCGGGGACATGCTGTGGTCCGACCCCGAGAACGAACCCCCCGAGGAACTCCGCGACATGCAGGAGATGTTGCGGCGCCTGGGCATTCTCGTGGCGCTGGCCATGGTGCTCGCGATGATCCTGCTCGGCGTGACATGAGTGGCCCGGGCGAGCGAAGCGGACGGACACCGGCCGGCGGCCCGCACCGCGCCGATACCCTGAGCGCATGACCGATCAGCCGCGCCGCCGTCTCGTGCTGGCCTCGCAGTCCCCCGCCCGGCTCAACCTGCTGCGGCAGGCCGGACTCGCCCCCGAGGTGATCGTGAGCGGGGTGGACGAGGAGGCCGTCAGCGCCCCCACCCCCGCCGAACTCGCCCTCGCGCTGGCCGAGGCGAAGGCCTCCGTCGTCGCAGCCCGCCCCGAGGTGCAGGGCGCACTGGTGATCGGCTGCGACTCCGTCCTCGACCTGGACGGCCAGGCCCTGGGCAAGCCCGCGGACAGCGAGGAGGCCACCGCGCGCTGGAAGGCGATGCGCGGCCGGGCCGGGACCCTCCAGACGGGGCACTGCGTCTACGACACGGCGGCCAAGCGCTACGCCTCGGCGACCGCGTCCACCGTGGTCCGCTTCGGCGAGCCCACGGACGAGGAGATCGCCGCCTACGTCGCCTCGGGCGAACCCCTCCACGTGGCGGGCGCCTTCACCCTCGACGGCCGCTCGGCGCCGTTCATCGAGGGCATCGACGGCGACCACGGCAATGTCATCGGCATCTCGCTGCCGCTCGTGCGCAGGCTCCTCGCCGAGCTGGGCGTCGGCATCACCGAGCTGTGGACGCCGCGGGAGAAGTGATCAGGAGGCGGAGGGGGCCGGAGGGGCCGCGACCGGGGCTCCTCCGCCGTTGTCGCCGTCCTTGCCGTCCTTGCCGTCCTCGGGCACGGCGTCGGCCGGACCGGCCGCCGCACGGCGGTCGTACGCCAGCAGGGTGAACACGATCAGCCCGAGCACGACCATCATGAAGGCGAACGCGCCCCAGCCCACGAGCCCCACCGTGAACGCGCCGAGCAGGCCGTGCACCACGGCGGCGCTGATCAGCAGGACACGCCCGAGAACGCGCGGTGCGCGGTCGCGGAGGGCGACCAGCAGGGCGGTCAGGGCACAGGCCGCGAAGTACAGGCCGAAGACCAGCCCGCCGACCTTCGACGACACGGACATCATGTCGGGGTCGAGCCCTGCCAGGGACATGTCCTGACGGTCGACGACCACGCCGAGGAACCAGTTCAGCAGCGCGATGCCGATCGCCTCCACGAAGAGCACGATCGCCGTCGCCCACGCCACCGGTCTGCGCACCACCGGTCCCCACCCACTTCCGCGTGCTGTTACTCCCAGTACGTTCAAGACATCGCGAACGCTACTAACGGGTAAACCGCGGGACAAGAGGTCTGCGCGGGGCAAAGAATCATTGGGCCATTCGTAGGGACTCCACAAAGAAACCTTGTGGGCCGCAGCACGGAGTCACAGAGACCTTGACCACACCGGAGGGCTAGGGTTCAGGGAAGGATTCCAGCGTGCTGCGGTGCGACAAGGGATTTCGCGGGTCGGTCGAGCCTCGCATCACGCTCCGTGTGGGCAAGCTCACCACTGGGGACGGGTCGAAACGTCGTGTCGGCTGTCCCTAAACTCGGCTTGTTTCAAGGAGGGAGCCATCGTGCGCAAGGTGCTCATCGCCAACCGTGGCGAAATCGCTGTCCGCGTGGCCCGGGCATGCCGGGATGCCGGGATCGCAAGCGTTGCCGTCTATGCCGAACCGGACCGGGACGCTCTGCATGTCCGTGCGGCGGACGAAGCGTTCGCGTTGGGCGGTGACACCCCGGCCACCAGTTACCTGGACATCGCCAAGGTGCTCCAGGCCGCCAAGGACTCGGGGGCGGACGCGATCCACCCCGGTTACGGCTTCCTGTCCGAGAACGCGGAGTTCGCGCAGGCCGTTCTGGACGCCGACCTGATCTGGATCGGCCCGCCGCCGCACGCCATCCGCGACCTGGGCGACAAGGTCGCCGCCCGGCACATCGCCCAGCGCGCCGGTGCCCCGCTGGTCGCCGGCACCCCCGACCCGGTCTCCGGGGCCGACGAGGTCGTCGCGTTCGCCCAGGAGCACGGCCTGCCCATCGCGATCAAGGCCGCCTTCGGCGGCGGCGGCCGCGGTCTGAAGGTCGCCCGCACCCTCGAAGAGGTCCCGGAGCTCTACGAGTCGGCCGTGCGCGAGGCCGTCGCCGCCTTCGGCCGCGGCGAGTGCTTCGTCGAGCGCTACCTCGACAAGCCCCGCCACGTCGAGACCCAGTGCCTGGCCGACACCCACGGCAACGTGGTCGTCGTCTCGACCCGCGACTGCTCCCTGCAGCGCCGCCACCAGAAGCTCGTCGAGGAAGCTCCCGCCCCCTTCCTGTCCGACGCGCAGGTCCAGGAGCTCTACTCCTCCTCCAAGGCCATCCTCAAGGAGGCCGGCTACGTCGGCGCGGGCACCGTGGAGTTCCTCGTCGGCAACGACGGCACGATCTCCTTCCTGGAGGTCAACACCCGCCTCCAGGTCGAGCACCCGGTCACCGAGGAAGTCGCCGGCATCGACCTGGTCCGCGAGATGTTCCGCATCGCCGACGGCGAGGCCCTCGGCTACGACGACCCGGAACTGCGCGGCCACTCCTTCGAGTTCCGCATCAACGGCGAGGACCCGGGCCGCAACTTCCTGCCCGCCCCCGGCACCGTCACCCGTTTCGACCCGCCCACCGGTCCCGGCGTGCGCCTGGACGCCGGTGTCGAGGCCGGCAGCGTGATCGGCCCCGCCTGGGACTCCCTGCTCGCCAAGCTCATCGTCACCGGCGCCACCCGCGAGCAGGCCCTGCAGCGTGCCTCCCGGGCCCTGGAGGAGTTCCAGGTCGAGGGCATGGCCACCGCCATCCCCTTCCACCGCGCGGTGGTCAAGGACCCGGCCTTCGCCCCCGAGCTGACCGGCACCACCAACCCGTTCACGGTCCACACCCGCTGGATCGAGACCCAGTTCGTGAACGAGATCAAGCCGTTCGCCGCTCCGGCCGACGCCGAGACCGACGAGGAGCCGGGCCGCGAGACCGTCGTCGTCGAGGTCGGCGGCAAGCGCCTGGAAGTCTCCCTGCCCTCCTCCCTGGGCATGTCGCTGGCCCGCACCGGCCTCGCCGCGGGCGCCAAGCCCAAGCGTCGCGCCGCCAAGAAGTCTGGCCCCGTCGCGTCGGGCGACACCCTGGCCTCCCCCATGCAGGGCACGATCGTCAAGATCGCTGTCGAGGAGGGCCAGGAGGTCAAGGAAGGCGACCTCGTCGTCGTCCTCGAAGCGATGAAGATGGAGCAGCCGCTCAACGCCCACCGCTCCGGCACCGTCAAGGGCCTGTCCGCCGAGGTCGGCGCCTCCGTCACCGCGGGCGCCGCCATCTGCGAGATCAAGGACTGACCCGCGGCCCCGGCCACGGACAACGGAACAGCAGCACCGAATCCGGGAGCGCCCGGCGGACCGCATCGACCGGTCCGCCGGGCGCTCCGGTGCTGTCGGCGCCCGTCACCGTCCGGGCGTGCGGGTGCCGCCCGGGGCGACCGCCCGCGGGCGCCGATGGCATGCTGGACCGCATCCGCACGGCAGGAGAGGTCAGGTGGCGGCCATGGCGGGCCCGACCGCACGGGAGAGGGCGCACGTCCCCGCGTCCCCGGCAGGCCACGGGGCGCCGCGCGGCATGCGTGCCGACGCCCGGCGCAACCACGAACGGCTGGTCGCCGAGGCGCGGTCCGCGTTCGCCGAGCACGGCACCGACGCGTCCCTGGAGGACGTGGCCCGGCGTGCGGGGGTGGGGATCGGCACGCTGTACCGCCACTTCCCCAATCGGCACTCCCTGATGAGCGCGGTGTTCGAGGACGCGGTCGGCGACCTGCTGTCCCGCTCGCGCGAGCTCCTCGACGCACCGCAGCCGTGCACCGCCCTGGTGGAGTGGCTGCGCGCCATCATCACTCATGCGGGTGAGTACCGCGGGCTCGCGCGTGCCCTCATGTCGGCCGCCCGGGACGACACTTCGGATCTCGCGCGGTGCAGCGGCCCGATGACCGAGGCGGGCAGCGCCCTACTGCGCCGCGCCCAGGACGCCGGCGCCGTACGCCCCGACGTCTCGATCGGCGATCTGCTCCAGCTGACCAACGCGATCGCGCTGGCCGCCGAGGAGACCCCGGACGAGCCCGAACTGGCGGACCGTCTGCTCGGCCTGACCCTGCGTGGCCTGAAGGCGTGACCCCGCGCGGGGCCCGGCCGGTGGGACAGGCCCCGTCGCAGGCCCCCGCGGGAGTGCCGGAGGGCCCGTCAGGAGCGGTCAGCGGCGGCGGAGATCGGCCACCCTGGCCCGCTCGCCCTGCGGCTGTTCCCCGAGGACCGTGGCACTGCGCAGCTGCGGGCCCGTGCCCGGAACCACCTGGCCGCGGCGCGGTCCCGGGAGGGGGACGTCCCGGCGCGGCTGACGCCCCGCCGGGACGGGATCCCCTCCCGCACCGCCCGAGGCGGATGACCCCGCCACCGCGATCTGGACGCCCTGGTCGGCCAGCGCCTGGAGTTCGGTGACCGCGCGGTCGTCGTGCGCCGGCGGCTCGTCGGTGACCAGACGCGTGATCACGTCGGTCGGCACGGTCTGGAACATCGTGTCCGTGCCGAGCTTGGTGTGGTCGGCGAGGACGACGACCTCGGCCGCCGCCTGCACCAGGGCCCGGTCGACGGACGCCGAGAGCATGTTGGACGTGGACAGGCCGCGCTCGGCGGTCAGCCCGCTCCCGGACAGGAAGGCCCGGGAGACGCGCAGCCCCTGGAGGGACTGCTCGGCGCCGGAGCCGACCAGGGCGTAGTTGGAACCGCGCAGGGTGCCGCCGGTCATCACGACCTCGACACGGTTGGCGTGGGCCAGCGCCTGTGCCACCAGCAGGGAGTTGGTGACGACGGTCAGTCCGGGCACCCGCGCGAGCCGGCGTGCCAGCTCCTGCGTGGTGGTCCCCGCGCCCACCACGATGGCCTCGCCCTCTTCGACGAGACCCGCGGCGAGATCGGCGATGGCCGTCTTCTCGGCGGTCGCGAGATGCGATTTCTGCGGAAAGCCGGACTCTCGCGTGAACCCGCCCGGCAATACCGCACCGCCATGCCGGCGGTCGAGGAGTCCTTCTGCCTCCAGTGCGCGCACGTCCCGCCGTACGGTCACTTCGGAGGTCTGGACGACGCGGGCGAGCTCACGGAGCGACACGGCCCCGTTCGCACGCACCATTTCGAGGATCAATTGGCGACGTTCTGCAGCGAACACGAAACTGACAGTAACCCCAACGACCGTCTGGTTTCAGCAGTTTGCGCCGAATAACAGAAGTTGTTCGCATGGCAGGGCGCTAAGTGGTATAGGCGCCTACTCGCGCCGCCTATGCCGTACGAATGGTCGACGACTCCCCGTGACCGGCCGGGGAGCGTCGTGGGACGTCAGCGGGCCTCAGCCCTCTCCGGTGGCCTTCCGGGTGTGCAACTGCCGTGCCACCTCGGCGATCGAGCCCGAGAGCGAGGGGTACACGGTGAAGGCCTTCGCGATCTGCTCGACCGTCAGATTGTTGTCGACCGCGATCGAGATCGGATGGATCAGTTCCGAGGCGCGCGGTGCCACCACGACACCGCCGACCACGATCCCGGTGCCGGGGCGGCAGAAGATCTTGACGAAGCCGTCCCGGATGCCCTGCATCTTGGCGCGCGGGTTGCGCAGCAGCGGCAGCTTCACGACGCGGGCCTCGATCTTGCCGGCGTCGACGTCCGCCTGGGTGTAGCCCACGGTGGCGATCTCGGGGTCGGTGAAGACGTTCGACGAGACCGTCTTCAGGTTCAGCGGGGCCACCGCGTCGCCGAGGAAGTGGTACATGGCGATACGGCCCTGCATGGCCGCGACGGACGCGAGAGCGAACACACCGGTCACGTCACCGGCCGCGTACACACCCGGAGCGGTCGTCCGCGACACCTTGTCGGTCCAGATGTGACCGGAGTCCCTGACCTTGACGCCGGCTTCCTCCAGGCCCATCCCGCTGCTGTTCGGGATGGCGCCGACCGCCATCAGGCAGTGCGAGCCGCTGATGACCCGGCCGTCGGAGAGCGTGACCTCGACGCGGTCGCCGACCCGCTTCGCGGACTCCGCGCGGGAACGCGCCATGACGTTCATGCCGCGGCGGCGGAAGACGTCCTCCAGGACGGCCGCCGCGTCCGGGTCCTCGCCGGGCAGCACCCGGTCGCGGCTGGAGACGAGCGTGACGCGCGAGCCGAGCGCCTGGTAGGCGCCCGCGAACTCGGCACCGGTGACACCGGAACCGACCACGATGAGCTCCTCGGGGAGCTCGTCGAGGTCGTAGACCTGGGTCCAGTTCAGGATGCGCTCGCCGTCGGGCTGCGCGTCGGGCAGCTCACGGGGGTGACCGCCGGTCGCGATGAGGACGGCGTCGGCGACGAGTGTCTCCTCGGTGCCGTCCGCGGCCCGCACGACGACCTTGCGGGAGCCGTCCAGGGCCTGCATGCCCTCCAGGCGTCCCCGGCCGCGCAGGACGCGTGCGCCGGCACGCGTGACGGAGGCCGTGATGTCGTGCGACTGGGCGAGCGCGAGACGCTTCACACGGCGGTTGACCTTGCCGAGGTCGACGCCGACCACCTTGGCCGCCTGCTCCAGCGGAGGCGTGTCGTCGGCGACGATGATCCCCAGCTCCTCGTACGAGGAGTCGAAGGTGGTCATCACCTCGGCCGTGGCGATGAGGGTCTTCGACGGCACGCAGTCGGTGAGCACCGACGCCCCGCCCAGACCGTCGCAGTCGACGACGGTCACCTCCGCGCCGAGCTGGGCGGCCACCAGGGCCGCCTCGTATCCGCCGGGTCCGCCACCGATGATCACGATCCGAGTCACGTACTCCATTGTCCCGCACGCTTCAAGGTGCCGACGCCCCGGGGGCCGACGCGCGTGCTTTCGAGCCACTTCTGTTACGCGAGAGGCGCACGGGTCCGCTGCCGTACCCTCGACCGCATGTCGCTCTACGCCGCGTACGCCGGCAATCTCGACCCGCGGCTGATGACGCGCCGCGCCCCGCATTCGCCGCTCCGCGCCATCGGCTGGCTGAACGGCTGGCGGCTCACGTTCGGCGGGGAGCACATGGGCTGGGAGGGCGCGCTCGCGACGATCGTCGAGGCGCCGGGCTCGCAGGTGTTCGTGGCGCTGTACGACATCGCCCCGCCGGACGAGGACTCCATGGACCGCTGGGAGGGGGTCGGCCTCGACGTCTACCGGCGGATGCGCGTACGCGTGCACACGCTGGAGGGCGAGGAATCCGCGTGGGTGTACGTCCTCAACGGGTACGAGGGCGGTCTCCCCTCGGCGCGCTACCTCGGCGAGGTCGCCGACGCGGCGGAGTCGGCCGGGGCGCCGCACGACTACGTCATGGAGCTCCGCAAGCGGCCCTGCTGAGCCCGTCGCGAAGATCGCCTTCCCCGTCGTCCGCCGCACGTCTTGTCGGAAACGACAAGACAACGATCGCAAGACCGTGAGCTCCATCATCTACGCGCGTAGGCCAGGACCGGCTACGCTCATCCGCGTGAACGCATCTCTTCTTCCGGACGACATCCAGGGCGACCCCTACGCCGCCGCCGACGCCGCCGCCTCGCGTCTGCGCGAGCTGACGGGCGCCGAGACCCACGACGTCGCCCTCGTGATGGGCTCCGGCTGGGCTCCGGCCGTGGACGCCCTCGGCTCCCCCGAGGCCGAGTTCCCGGTCACCGAGCTGCCCGGCTTCCCCCCGCCGGCCGTCGAGGGGCACGGCGGCACGATCCGCTCGTACCGGCTCGGTGACAAGCGCGCCCTGGTCTTCCTGGGCCGCACCCACTACTACGAGGGTCGCGGCGTCGCCTCCGTCGCGCACGGCGTACGGACCGCCGTCGCCGCCGGCTGCAAGACCATCGTGCTCACCAACGGCTGCGGCGGTCTGCGCGAGGGCATGCGCCCCGGGCAGCCGGTGCTGATCAGCGACCACATCAACCTGACGGCCACCTCGCCGATCGTCGGCGCGAACTTCGTGGACCTGACGGACCTGTACTCGCCGCGGCTGCGCGCGCTGTGCAAGGAGGTCGACCCCAGCCTGGAGGAGGGCGTCTACGCGCAGTTCCCCGGGCCGCACTACGAGACGCCCGCCGAGATCCGGATGGCCCGGGTCATCGGCGCGGACCTCGTGGGCATGTCGACCACCCTGGAAGCCATCGCCGCGCGTGAGGCGGGCGCCGAGGTGCTCGGCATCTCCCTCGTCACCAACCTCGCCGCGGGCATGACGGGCGAACCCCTCAACCACGAGGAGGTCCTCCAGGCCGGCCGCGACTCCGCCGCCCGCATGGGCGAGCTGCTCACGCAGGTGCTGGACCGGCTGTAGTCCGGCTCGGGCCGCGGTTCCCCCGGCCCCTGGGGGACGACAGGGGCGCAGGGGCGGACCCGTCGTGACGGCCGCCGGCGACGTAGAAGACGAAGAGAGAGGTTCACCCGAGGTGCAGGACGAACTCATCGCACGGGCCGAGGCGTGGCTGGCCGAGGACCCCGACGCGGACACCCGTGCGGAACTCGCCGCGCTGATCGACGCCGGGGACGTCACGGAGATCGCCGCGCGCTTCAGCGGCACCCTGCAGTTCGGCACCGCCGGTCTGCGCGGCGAGCTCGGCGCGGGCCCGATGCGGATGAACCGCTCCGTCGTCATACGCGCCGCCGCGGGCCTGGCCGCCTACCTGAAGGCCGGCGGGCAGGCCGGCGGTCTCGTCGTCATCGGCTACGACGCCCGTCACAAGTCCGCGGACTTCGCACGCGACACCGCGGCGGTGATGACGGGCGCGGGGCTGCGCGCCGCCGTGCTCCCCCGGCCGCTGCCCACCCCCGTCCTCGCCTTCGCCATCCGGCATCTCGGCGCGGTGGCGGGCGTCGAGGTCACCGCCAGCCACAACCCGCCCCGCGACAACGGCTACAAGGTCTACCTGGGCGACGGTTCGCAGATCGTCCCCCCGGCGGACGCGGAGATCGCGGCCGAGATCGACGCCGTCCGCGCGCTCGCCGACGTGCCCCGCCCGGAGTCCGGCTGGGAGACCCTCGGCGAGGACGTCCTGGACGCCTATCTGGCCCGTACGGACGCCGTGCTGGCCGAAGGGTCGCCGCGTACCGCCCGCACCGTCTACACGGCGATGCACGGCGTCGGCAAGGACGTGGTGCTCGCGGCCTTCGAGCGGGCGGGCTTCCCCGCACCGGTCCTGGTCGCCGAACAGGCCGAGCCGGATCCGGACTTCCCCACCGTCGCCTTCCCCAACCCGGAAGAGCCCGGCGCGATGGACCTCGCCTTCGCGAAGGCCCGCGAGACCGGCCCCGACCTGATCGTCGCGAACGACCCCGACGCCGACCGCTGCGCGGTGGCCGTCAGGGAGCGCGGCGAAGCGGGCGACTGGCGGATGCTGCGCGGTGACGAGGTCGGCGCGCTGCTCGGCGAGCACCTGGTGCGCCGCGGGGCGCGCGGCACCTTCGCCGAGTCGATCGTCTCCTCGTCCCTGCTCGGCCGGATCGCCGAGAAGGCCGGCCTGCCGTACGTGGAGACCCTCACCGGCTTCAAGTGGATCGCCCGCGCGGACGGGCTGCGCTACGGGTACGAGGAGGCGCTCGGCTACTGCGTCGACCCGGACGGCGTGCGCGACAAGGACGGCATCACCGCCGCCCTCCTGATCACCGAGCTCGCCTCCGAGCTCAAGGAGCAGGGACGGACCCTGCTGGACCTCCTCGACGACATCGCCGTCGAGTACGGCCTGCACGCCACCGACCAGCTGTCGGTCCGGGTGGAGGACCTGTCCGTCATCGCCGACGCCATGCTGCGCCTGCGCGAGCGGCCGCCGACCCGGCTCGGCGGCCTGGCGATCACGAACGCCGAGGACCTGACCAAGGGCACGGACACCCTCCCGCCCACGGACGGCCTGCGCTACACGCTGGAGGGCGCGCGGGTCGTCGTCCGCCCGAGCGGCACGGAGCCGAAGCTGAAGTGCTACCTGGAGGTCGTGGTGCCCGTGGGTTCCCGGGACGACCTCCCCGAGGCCCACGCCGAGGCCGCCGCGCTGCTCGCGGCGATCAAGCGGGACCTGTCGGCCGCGGCCGGCATCTGAAGCCGCCCGGTGCGGGCCCCTCGAACGGACGGGCCCGCACCGAACACCTTTCCCATCACCGCCCTTACGGGTGATTTCCGCACGGCAGTTGTCGCAGCACTCCCGGGCGCCGCCGCGGGACCGAGGCACGGTTACCGGTAGCGCACCGCCGAGTCCCAGGAGCTGCCGCGTGCCCTCGACCGCTTCCCGGCCGACAACCGCCCCACCCCGGAACGCCCCGAGCGGACTCTCCCCCACCATCCGGCGCCCGCCGCGGCAGGCCACCGTCGTGGCCCGGTTCCGGGCCGCGCTGCGCCGCGCGGCCCCCGCCCTGCTCGCCTACGCGGCCGTACGCCTCGTCGGCCTGCTCGTGCTCACCGTGTGGGCCCACCGCCGGCACCACGGCGTCTGGCCGCTGCTGGCGGCGAAATGGGACGCGGACTGGTACCTCGGCATCGCCGACCACGGCTACGCGCGTGTGCTGGGCGCCGCCTACGACGCCAACAACCTCGCCTTCTTCCCGCTGTACCCGGTGCTCGTCAAGGCGGTCGCCGCCGTCACTCCGGGCACCCGTGCCACGACCGGCGTCGCGATCGCCGTCGTGGGCTCCTTCGCCGCCGCCTGGGGGATCCACGCGGTGGGCAGCCATCTGCACGGCCGCCGCGTGGGTGTCCTGCTGACCGTGCTGTGGGCGGCGCTCCCGGTGGGTCTGGTCGAGTGGATGGGGTACACGGAGTCGCTGTTCACCGCGTTCGCCGCGTGGTCGCTGTACGCGGTGCTCACCGGCCGCTGGCTCTGGGCCGGTTCGCTGGCGGCGCTGTCGGGACTGACCCGCCCGACGGGCATCGCGGTCGCCGCGGCGGTCACCGTCGCGGCCCTGCTGTCGCTGCGCCGCGGATTCTCCGCCCGCGCGCTCGCGGCGGCCCTGACCGCCCCCGCCGGCTGGCTGGCGTACGTCGGCTGGGTGGGCCTGCGCCTGCACCGCTGGGACGGCTACTTCGCCGTCCAGCGGCTGTGGCACAACGAGTGGGACGGGGGCACCGAGACCCTGCGCCGGCTGCGGGAGATCCTCGGGCAGAACTCGACGCCCGAACTGTTCTACGTCATGGTCACCGCGACACTGCTGGTGTCCGTCGCCCTGTACGCGCTGTCCCTCTGGGACCGCCAGCCGCTCCCGCTGCTGGTCTTCACCGGGGTCCTGCTGCTGATCGTCCTCGGCAGCGGGGGCGTCTACTTCCCGCGGGCCCGTTTCCTGCTGCCCGGCTTCCCGCTGCTGCTCCCGGCGGCCCTGCACCTGGCCCGGTCCTCGCCCCGGTTCCGCACCGTGGCACTCACCGGCGCGATCCTGCTCTCGGCGTACTGCAGCGCGTACATGGCGCTGGTGTGGCCGAGCGCTCCGTGACCCGGCCGCCCCGCGGGGTGCGGGTCAGCCCGTCGCCAGCAGGATGACCAGCAGGACCGCCCCGGCGATCGCGGGTCCCATCACCTCGTACGCCCAGCGCACGGTGACCTCGCCCTGTGCGCCCTGCTCGCCGGCCCTGGCCTCCGCGAGCCGGCGCAGATCGTCCATGATCTGGTCGGTCGTGGCACGGGTCGGCGCGGTGGCGGGCTGGTGGGAGCGGCCGAAGCCCATCGGTGACGGACGGCCCGCCGAGCCCGGACGGCGTCCGTCACCGCCGGCGGCGGCACGGGCCTGCTGCTTGGCGACCTTCTTGCGGGCGCGCAGCGAGACGGGCACCGCCCACAGCTGGTACTTCGTGCCGGAGGCGGCGACGACCTCGTTGGAGTAGCTGGAGCGCAGGGAGGCGACCTGGGCCCAGGGCAGCACGATGACGCGGAACGGGTTGCGGACGCGCAGCCGGTCCTCGTTCGCGAAGACCGCGGGCCGCAGGGTGAACGCGGACACCAGCGGCACGACGAGGATCAGCGCGGCGAGGGCCAGCCAGGGGGTGCGGCCGTGTCCCGAGATCAGCGCGTCCACGCCGAGCCAGCCCGCGATGAGGAGCAGCAGGGCGCCGCCCGCGATACCGGCGGGCGACCGGTAGATCCGGTCCTTCGACTCGGGTCGCGAGGCGTCCGGTACGGGTGACTGGGGGTCCGGGGTGCTCATGGCCCCGATTGTGCCCGACGCCCCCACCACCCCCACCCCTACCCCGCCCACCAGAGGCCCCCGGCCTCCCGGAAGCCTCCCCGCCGACCGAAGGCCCACCACCCGACCCCCCGGCTTCGTCCCGCCCGACCGCCCCGCGCCCTCCGGGACTTCCCCACGGCCCGGCCCGTCCACCGGACGATCCCCTGGACCTTCCCCGCAAGATCCAACCCCTCCGGCGCTCGAGGAGCGGGGTCCGGGATGGAGCCTCCAGGGCAAGGAACGGGTGGCTCCCACCCGCCCCGACACTCCGCCGGCAAGACCCAGCTCCTCCAGCGTTCGAGGAACGGGGTCCGGCACGGAGCCCGGGGCAAAGGACGGGGCAATGGACGGGAGGCTCCACCCCCGGACGCGCAAGATCCAGCCCCTCCGGCGCTCGAGGAGCGGGGTCCGGGGCGGAGCCCCGGGGCGAGGGACGGGCAGGGGCGGAGGGGGCGACATCCCGGCCGGCCTCAGAATGGGGAGGAACGGACGGGATCGCCCCGGCCCGGGGACCGAAGGCGGACGGACGGCCGAGAGCGCGGCCCCGCCCTCGCCCCACCCGGGGAGCGCCCCCACACCGGAAGTGATGAGGCACCCACTCCCGCCCCGGGGGTGTACAGCCGCTACGCGCGTAGATATGCTCGTCTGGTGACCATGCCCACCTCTGCACCCGCTGCCCTCGCTGACGCCACCGCGTCCGACAGCACGCTGCGCCGCTTCCTCCACGGGCTGCCCGGCGTCGACGCGGTCGGACTGGAGGCGCGCGCCGCCTCGCTCGGCACCCGTTCCATCAAGACCACCGCGAAGGCGTACGCCATCGACCTCGCCATCTCGATGGTCGACCTGACGACGCTGGAAGGCGCGGACACCCCGGGCAAGGTCCGGGCGCTCGGCGCCAAGGCGGTCCACCCCGACCCGACCGACCCCGCGACCCCCACCACGGCCGCCGTCTGCGTCTATCCCGACATGGTGGCCGTCGCCAAGGAGGCCGTCGCCGGCTCCGGTGTGAAGGTCGCCTCGGTGGCCACCGCCTTCCCGGCGGGCCGCGCCGCGCTCGACGTGAAGCTGGCCGACGTGCGTGACGCCGTCGCCGCGGGCGCCGACGAGATCGACATGGTCATCGACCGCGGGGCCTTCCTCGCGGGCCACTACATGAAGGTGTACGAGGAGATCGTCGCCGTGAAGGAGGCCTCGGGCGCCGCGCGCCTGAAGGTCATCTTCGAGACCGGCGAGCTGTCGACGTACGACAACATCCGCCGCGCCTCCTGGCTCGGCATGCTGGCCGGTGCGGACTTCATCAAGACCTCCACCGGCAAGGTCGCCGTGAACGCGACGCCGGCGAACACGCTGCTCATGCTGGAGGCGGTCCGCGACTTCCGCGCGCAGACCGGGGTGCAGGTCGGTGTGAAGCCGGCCGGCGGCATCCGCACCTCCAAGGACGCCATCAAGTTCCTGGTCCTGGTGAACGAGACGGCGGGCGAGGACTGGCTCGACAACCACTGGTTCCGCTTCGGCGCCTCCTCGCTCCTGAACGACCTGCTGATGCAGCGTCAGAAGCTCGCCACCGGCCGCTACTCCGGCCCCGACTACGTGACGGTGGACTGATCTACATGACCATCGAGAAGCGGTCATCCGCATTCGAGTACGCGCCCGCGCCGGAGTCCCGCGCGGTCGTCGACATCGCCCCGTCGTACGGGCTCTTCATCGACGGCGAGTTCACCGAGGCGGCGGACGGCAGGGTCTTCAAGACCGTCAGCCCCGCCACCGAGGAGGTCCTCTCCGAGGTCGCCCAGGCCGGTGCCGAGGACGTCGACCGTGCCGTGAAGGCGGCCCGCAAGGCGTTCGAGAAGTGGTCGGCACTGCCCGGCTCCGAGCGCGCCAAGTACCTCTTCCGCATCGCGCGGATCATCCAGGAGCGCTCCCGTGAGCTCGCCGTCCTGGAGACGCTGGACAACGGCAAGCCCATCAAGGAGACCCGCGACGCGGACCTCCCCCTGGTCGCCGCGCACTTCTTCTACTACGCGGGCTGGGCCGACAAGCTCGACCACGCCGGCTTCGGCGCGGACCCCCGGCCCCTCGGCGTCGCGGGCCAGGTCATCCCCTGGAACTTCCCGCTGCTGATGCTGGCGTGGAAGATCGCCCCGGCGCTGGCGACCGGCAACACGGTCGTGCTGAAGCCGGCCGAGACCACGCCGCTGAGCGCCCTGTTCTTCGCGGACATCTGCCGCCAGGCGGGCCTGCCCAAGGGCGTCGTCAACATCCTTCCGGGGTACGGCGACGCGGGCGCGGCGCTCGTCGAGCACCCCGACGTGAACAAGGTGGCCTTCACCGGCTCCACCGCCGTCGGCAAGGCGATCGCCCGTCAGGTCGCGGGCACCGACAAGAAGGTCACGCTCGAACTGGGCGGCAAGGGCGCGAACATCGTCTTCGACGACGCCCCGATCGACCAGGCCGTCGAGGGCATCGTCGGCGGCATCTTCTTCAACCAGGGCCAGGTCTGCTGCGCGGGCTCCCGCCTGCTCGTCCAGGAGTCGATCCACGACGAGCTGCTGGACTCCCTCAAGCGCCGGCTGTCCACCCTGCGTCTGGGCGACCCGCTCGACAAGAACACCGACATCGGGGCGATCAACTCCGCCGAGCAGCTCGCGCGGATCACCGCGCTCGCGGACAAGGGCGAGGCCGAGGGCGCCGAGCGCTGGTCGCCGGCCTGCGAACTGCCCTCGTCCGGCTACTGGTTCGCGCCGACGCTGTTCACGAACGTCACCCAGGCGCACACCATCGCCCGGGACGAGATCTTCGGCCCGGTGCTGTCGGTCCTGACCTTCCGCACCCCGGACGAGGCGGTCGCCAAGGCCAACAACTCCCAGTACGGCCTGTCGGCGGGCATCTGGACGGAGAAGGGCTCCCGCATCCTGGCGGTGGCGAACAAGCTCCGCGCCGGTGTCGTCTGGTCCAACACGTTCAACAAGTTCGACCCGACCTCGCCGTTCGGCGGCTACAAGGAGTCGGGCTTCGGCCGCGAGGGCGGTCGTCACGGCCTGGAGGCGTACCTCGATGTCTGACCGTTTGAGCGTCTTCAAGACCTACAAGCTGTACGTGGGCGGGAAGTTCCCGCGTTCCGAGAGCGGCCGGGTGTTCGAGGTGACCGACTCCAAGGGCAAGTGGCTGGCGAACGCGCCGCAGTCGAGCCGCAAGGACGCCCGTGACGCGGTCGTCGCCGCGCGCAAGGCGTTCGGCGGCTGGTCCGGGGCGACGGCGTACAACCGCGGCCAGGTCCTCTACCGCGTCGCGGAGATGCTGGAGGGCCGCAAGGAGCAGTTCGTGCGGGAGGTCGCGGACGCCGAGGGGCTGTCGAAGTCGAAGGCCGCGGCCGTCGTGGACGCGACGATCGACCGGTGGGTCTGGTACGCGGGCTGGACGGACAAGATCGCCCAGGTCGTGGGCGGCGGCAACCCGGTCGCGGGCCCGTACTTCAACCTGTCCACGCCCGAGCCGACGGGTGTCGTGGCCGTGCTGGCCCCGCAGGAGTCGTCCTTCCTGGGCCTGGTCTCGGTGCTCGCCCCGGTGATCGCGACGGGCAACACGGCCGTCGTGGTCACCAGTGAGAAGTCCCCGCTCCCGGCGCTGTCGCTGGGCGAGGTGCTGGCGACCTCCGACGTCCCCGGCGGCGTCGTCAACGTGCTGTCGGGCCGGACCGCGGAGATCGCGGCGCCGCTGGCCGCGCACCAGGACGTCAACGCGATCGACCTCGCGGGCGCCGACGAGGCGCTGGCCAAGGAGCTGGAGATCGCCGCCGCGGACAATCTCAAGCGGGTCGTCCGTCCACAGGCTGTGGATTATTTTGCGACGCCGGGCATCGAGCGCCTCACGGCGTTCCTGGAGACGAAGACCGTCTGGCACCCGACCGGCGCGCTGGGCGCGTCCGGCTCGTCCTACTGAGCCCTTCGTCCCGCGCCTCGCACCGAGGACCCGGGACCCCGATCCGTGTCCCCGGGGTCCCGCACGACAGAGAGCCGCGCTTCCCCTCCGTCCGGGGGGAGCGCGGCTCTCTCGTGTCCGGCGTCAGCCGTGCAGCAGGCCCGTCGCACTGCCGAGGACCGGGATGCTGCCCACCGACGGCGCCTGCGCGAGCGGCCTGGTCAGCGCCTGCGACGACAGCGGCTTGAAGTCGGCGAGCTGTGTGCCCACCCCGTTGTCGAGCGGGTCCACTCCGGTGCCGGCCAGCGGGTTGGGCTTGAGTCCCTCCACAGGGCCGGTCACGTATCCCACGGTGCCGGTCAGGGCCTCGACGCCCGCCTGCGGGTCGAGGTTGCCCAGGGAGGTGGGCCGGGTGCGCATGACGTCCACGGCGGGCGCCGTGTCCGCGAAGGCCGGGGTGGCCGCGGCCGCGCCGGCAGCGACCACCCCGACCGCGGCGGCGATGCGCGCGGTGGTGCGGGCCATGGTGGTCTGCCGGGCTGCGTGTCGCGCCATCAGATTTCCTCTTCGAAGAGCGGAGAGCAACGTGAACGACACGCACAGTAGTTGACCCGTGTGCGTTCCGGGCCGTCCCTGCGGCGGATTCGCCCCTGCGGGTCAAAGGGCATATCAGCGCCAGTCCACCGTGTGCGTCAGCCGTACCCCGTGCGTGGTGAAGTCGATCTCGATCCGGTCCTGTTCGGCCATGGTGAAGCCGCTGTGGAAACTGCTGCGGTCGGCGCCGATGTAGACGTAGTGCACCCGTCCGGGGTGGCTCAGCCCTTCGTACGAGAAGAGCTCGGCCATCATGTCGCGCAGGCCGTAGTGCAGCGCCTTGGTGCCGGTGGTGAAGGTGCCCCGCCAGGCGGCCGAGGAGTCGCGCACGACGGTCACCTCGGCGGTGACCTGCCTCGGCGGCGTCCCCAGGAAGAGCCAGGGGGCCACGCCCGCGTCGCAGAGCTTCGCGTACGAGAGATGGCCCGCGTGCCGCTGGAAGCGTCCGATGCCGGTGAGGTCGTTGCCGAAGGTGTAGCCGGCGTACCGCGGGGTGCCGGACGCGTCGGTGACGCTCCCGGCTCCGGTCCGCGGCGGGCGCGGCCCGCTCCTCCTCGCCGAGCACCGCGTGCAGTCGGCCCAGCCCGGTCGAGCGGAAGATCGCGGCCTCGCGCCGGACGGTGAAGCCGGGGTGGTGCAGCAGGACTCAGGAAGGAGCCGCCCAGGCAGTGCCCGAAGAGGGACGGCGGGGCGTCGTCGCCGATCCACCGCCGCACGTGGGCGACGGCGTTCGCACAGTCGCCGACGATGGTGTCGACGTCCGGTACGTCCCGCCGGTCGCCGCCGCTGATGCCGCTGCCGCGCCGGTCCAGGAAGAAGAAGGCGATGTCGTTGTCGGCGCACCGCTGGCCCACCTCCCACAGCCGGCCGAGCCGGTGTCCGGACAGGGGCACGAGGCAGTGGCGGGCCAGGAGCCGGAACCGGCCACGGAACCCGTCACGGGCTGATTCCGGCAGGGCCGGGGCGGGCCCGGAGAGGGGGATAATGTCCTGGAGGCGTCCGACGCGTGGCGAAGCCAGGCCGATTCACAGAAGGTCCAGAACTTTGGGTACCCAGCCCCCGATACCCACCCGTGTGGTGCTGCTCTGCGGCCCCTCCGGCTCCGGGAAGTCCCTTCTCGCGGCGGACTCCGGGCTCCCCGTCCTCCGCCTCGACGACTTCTACAAGGAGGGCACCGACCCGACGCTGCCGCTGGTCGAGGACAGCCAGGACATCGACTGGGACCATCCGCTGTCCTGGGACGCGGACACCGCGGTCGCCGCGATCGAGCAGCTGTGCCGTACGGGAGGGACCACGATCCCCGTGTACGACATCTCGCTCAGCGCCCGTACCGGCAGCGAGACGCTGCGCTTCGAGCGGACGCCGCTGTTCATCGCGGAGGGGGTCTTCGCCGCGGAGATCGTGGAGCGCTGCCGGGAGCTGGGCCTGCTGGCGGACGCGCTGTGCCTGTCGCGCGGCCCGGTCACCACGTTCCGCCGGCGGTTCGTGCGCGATCTGCGCGAGGGCCGCAAGTCGGTGCCGTTCCTGCTGCGCCGCGGCTGGCGGCTGATGCGCGCCGAGCGCTCGATCGTGGCGCGCCAGGCGGCCCTGGGCGCGCACCCCTGTGACAAGGCCGAGGCGCTGGGCCGGCTCACCGCCGCTGCCGCCGGACACCGGGTGACCGCGCGCCCGACGGCGGCTTAGCGGCCCGGCGCCCGGTGGCGCGGCGCGGGTCGGTCAGCCGCCCGGGCAGCCCGCGGTGGCACCGGACCAGCAGTGCGAGGACCACTTGTTGTCGTCCGAGCCCGTGAAGTTCGTGGAGGCGCCGGCCGGCACGCCCCACCTGTCGCCGGCCCAGTTGTCCAGCTGGTAGAACCACAGGTTGTTGTCGGGGTCCCTGTTCTTGGCCGCGCTCGCCTTGTTGTCGATGGTGGTCGACGTTCCGTGGAAGACGAGACCGCTGTAGCTCTTCTTGCTGGACAGCGTGTCGTAGATGCCGCCCGAGTAGTCCGCGAGGCGGTAGATGCAGGCCTCGTCCGTGTTGCAGGTGCCGTCGTTACTGGCCGCCTGCGCGGGGATCGTCGCGGCGAGGACCGCGGCGACGGACATCGCCGATGCGGCCGCGAGAACGCGTGCTCTTCTCATTCCGTACCCTTCCTTCCGGCGCTGTGGGGCCCACCGCCCGCGCGGGCGGAGAGCGCCGTACTGCGCTCGTGACCCTGGCACACCCACCGGCGCCGTACCGGAACGCGTTCCGGTGAATGGCCGAAAGATCGTCGATCATGACCAGAAACCCCGCACTCGAACCGCCATTCGCCTGAGGGCACTTGACGGCCCGCATCGCGAATGATCATCTGAAACATGCTCAACTGGACGAGACCGGCGGCCCGTTCCGCGGCGGCGCTCACCGTGACGGCCACCGTCGCGCTCCTCGCCACCGCCTGCTCCCCGGGCGAGCAGGCCCGGGGCGGACACGACGGGCAGGACGGCGAGGACACCGCGCCCGCGGTCGCCACCTCCTTCGCCCACGCCCCGAAGGCGTACCCCCTGGACGCCTATATCCCGGACGCGCGGGAGACCGATGCCGTCAATCGCGCCGTCTCCGTCCTGGCCCGCTCCTGCATGCAGAAGTACGGCGTGAGCCGGCCCGCCTACCAGGCGCCCGCCGGTGAGATGCCGCCCCACGCACGCAAGTACGGGCCCACGGACCTGGAGTCGGTCCGCGTCTACGGCTACAAGCCGCCGCTGCCCGACGGCGTCACCAAGCGGCAGGCCGTGGCGGCGCAGCAGCGGGGCGCGGCGCAGGAGCGGACGATCACGCCCGCCGCGAAGGCCGTCTACACCGGTACCGCACAGCGGGCCGACAAGAAGAGCGGAACGGCCGCGGCCCCGGTACCGGACGGGGTGCCCGAGGGCGGCTGTCACGGCGCGGCCCAGCGCGCCGCCCTGGCCGACCGGGCGGCCGACGACCTGATGGTCGTTCAGAACCTGTTCCTCGAAGCCTCCGCCACCACCCGCGAGGACGCCGCGGTCCGCGCTCTCGACAAGCGGTGGAGCGCCTGCATGGCCAAGTCCGGGCTGCGCTATCCCGACCCGCTCTCCGCGGTCGACGACACCACCTGGCGCAGCCGGCGGACGAGCCCGGACGGACCGCACCCGGACTTCCCCGCCCCCTCGGCCGAGGAGATCAGGACGGCGGAGGCCGACGTGCGCTGCAAGAGCGCCACCGACTACGTGGTGACGCGTCACGACATCGAGTCAGGGCACCAGAAGCGGCTGATCGGGCAACACGAGAAGACACTGGCCGCGGTCGCGGAACGCAAGCAGCGCATGGTCGAGCGGTCGCGCTCGGTCCTCGCGGACGCGAAGAAGAAGACGGAGTAGTCCGGGACGCGCGGGCACACGAAAAGAGGTCCAGGCGAACCCCCCGTCCGCCTGGACCTTCTCTCGTTTCCCCCGTGGTCCCCCGTGACCCCGTTGGTTCCCCCCGGCACCACTCCCCCGAGTGCTGCCTGTTTCCCCTTGCGTTCCCCCCAGGCCTTCAGGCGACGAGCTCCCCGAAGGACTCCTCCTCGTCACGGCCGAAGCTGAGGACCTCGTCCTCGCGCAGCCGGCGGAGGGACCGCCAGATGCTCGACTTCACCGTGCCGACACTGATGTCGAGGATGTCCGCGATCTCCGGGTCGGTGCGGCCCTCGTAGTAACGGAGGACCAGCATCGTCCGCTGGAGTTCCGGCAGCCGGGCGAGCGCCTGCCACAGCACGGCGCGCAGCTCGGTGCCGCGCATCGCGTCCGTGTCACCGGCCGTCTCCGGCAGTTCCTCGGTCGGGTACTCGTTCAGCTTGCGGCGGCGCCACGCGCTGATGTGCAGGTTCGTCATGGTGCGGCGGAGGTAGCCCCCCACCGCGGCCTTGTCGCTGATCCGGTCCCAGGCCTTGTACGTCGAGAACAGCGCGCTCTGCAGCAGGTCCTCGGCCTCGAACCGGTCACCGGTGAGGTGATAGGCGGTTGCGTACAGGGAGGCACGACGCTCCTGGACGTAGGCGGTGAACGCCGCTTCCGCATTCGCCGTCTCCGCCGTCTGGCGGCGTTCCCCCGTGCCCTCCCCGTACGCGGCTCCCCCGTGAGCCTTCCCCCCGGCAGCGCCCGCGGCGGATGCCGCGGGGCTCTCCCCCGTGAACGCGTCAACCACCGTCATGTACGCGGTGTGCTGACGCCCGGTGCCGCGAGCGCACCCCCGCCCGCTCACGGCACCGGACTTCTCCGTGACCCGGGTGACGTCGTGCAGACGCGTGACAACTGCGCTAGTGCTGGTGCTGTGCAGCGTGTTCATCTCGCGCCCCCCGTCGTGGAGTCCCGGTTCTTCGGTTCGTTCGCCGTACTGCCTTGCTTGTGTCGAAAAGCTTGCCCGGGGCACTTCATGGACGTGTCCGCCGACTGTCACAGACCTGTCACAGGGCCCGTCCGTGGGCGCGCCACAGGCCGATCACAGAGAAGAGCGGTACGACTACGCAGATGACCACTCGGGTCCTCGCCGCCACGCGGGAGGGCCCTCCTTCTGTGCGGGAGATGGATGGGAGCGCTCCAACGGTCGATACCCGGCCATGACATGGGCCAGAATGACGTTCGTGCCTTCCCTGTTGCTGATCGAGGACGACGACGCCATCCGTACGGCCCTGGAGCTCTCTTTGACGCGCCAGGGACACCGTGTGGCCACCGCTGCCACCGGCGAGGACGGTCTGAAACTGCTGCGCGAGCAGCGACCGGACCTGATCGTGCTGGATGTGATGCTGCCCGGCATCGACGGATTCGAGGTGTGCCGGCGCATCCGGCGCACCGACCAGCTGCCGATCATCCTGCTGACCGCGCGCAGCGACGACATCGACGTCGTGGTCGGCCTGGAGTCCGGCGCCGACGACTATGTCGTCAAGCCCGTGCAGGGCCGGGTGCTCGACGCCCGTATCCGTGCCGTGCTGCGACGCGGCGAACGTGAGGCCAACGACTCGGCCACGTTCGGCTCGCTGGTCATCGACCGCGCCGCGATGACGGTCACCAAGAACGGCGAGGACCTCCAACTGACGCCCACCGAGCTGCGGTTGCTGCTGGAGCTGAGCCGCCGCCCCGGTCAGGCGCTGTCCCGCCAGCAGTTGCTGCGTCTGGTGTGGGAGCACGACTACCTGGGCGACTCGCGGCTGGTCGACGCGTGTGTGCAGCGACTGCGCGCCAAGGTCGAGGACGTCCCCTCCTCCCCCACCCTGATCCGCACCGTGCGGGGCGTCGGCTACCGCCTGGACAGTCCGTCGTGAGCGACGCGAGGGCGGCCGTCGGGCCGCGCCCCGACGGGGGCCGTCGTCGAACCCTGCGCACACCGGGACCGCCGCTCGTGTCCGTGCGCCGCACGCGCGGGGAAGCGAGCGTCCGGACACCGTGACCAAACCGCAGGACAAGCTCCGTGGCTGGGCCGCGGCGCGCAAGGCGCTGCTGTCCGGCCTGCGTTTCACCAGTCTGCGGCTGCGGCTGGTCGTGGTGTTCGGGCTGGTCGCGCTCACCGCCGCCGTGTCGGCGTCGGGCATCGCCTACTGGCTCAACCGCGAGGCCGTGCTGACGCGTACGCAGGACGCGGTGCTGCGCGACTTCCAGCAGGAGATGCGCAACCACGCGAGCATGCTGCCGGTGCACCCCGGGCAGGACGAACTCCAGCGCACGGCCGGGCAGATGGCCAACAGCAGCCAGCGTTTCAGCGTGCTGCTGGTCGCCGAGGACAGCGCCGGCAAGACCGTCGTCGGCAACTCCTCGCTGGACACCTTCACGCTGGAGGACGTGCCCGAGTCCCTGCAGAAGGCGGTGAACAAGAAGCAGCCGCTGAACTCGAACAACAAGTCCGAGTACCACCTGTACTGGCAGCGCATCACCGACAACGACAAGCCGTACCTCGTGGGCGGCGCCAAGGTGATCGGCGGCACCACCACCGGCTACATGCTCAAGTCCCTCGAACCCGAGGCGAAGGACCTCAACTCGCTCGCGTGGTCCCTGGGCATCGCCACCGGCCTCGCGCTGATCGGCTCCGCGCTGCTCGCCCAGGCGGCGGCGACCACGGTCCTCAAGCCCGTGCACCGTCTGGGCATCGCGGCCCGCCGCCTCGGCGAGGGCAAGCTCGACACCCGGCTGCGCGTCTCCGGCACCGACGAACTCGCCGACCTGTCGAGGACGTTCAACCGTACGGCGGAGGCACTGGAGAAACGGGTCGCGGACATGAGCGCCCGGGACGAGGCCTCGCGCCGCTTCGTGGCGGACATGTCGCACGAACTGCGGACGCCGCTGACGGCGATCACGGCCGTCACCGAGGTCCTGGAGGAGGAGCTCGACGCGGAGACCGGCAGCGTCGACCCGATGATCGAGCCGGCCGTGCGCCTCGTCGTCAGCGAGACCCGCAGACTCGGCGACCTCGTCGAGAACCTGATGGAGGTCACCCGCTTCGACGCCGGCACCGCGCGCCTCGTCCTCGACGACGTGGACATCGCCGACCAGATCACGGCGTGCATCGACGCGCGGGCCTGGCTGGACGCGGTGGACCTGGACGCGGAGCGCGGCATCATGGCGCGCCTCGACCCGCGCCGCCTCGACGTCATCCTGGCGAACCTGATCGGCAACGCCCTCAAGCACGGCGGCTCGCCGGTGCGGGTGGCCGTGCGGCTGGAGGGCGAGGAACTGGTCATCCAGGTGCGGGACCACGGTCCCGGCATCCCCGAGGACGTCCTGCCGCACGTCTTCGACCGCTTCTACAAGGCGAGCGCGTCGCGCCCGCGCTCCGAGGGCAGCGGTCTCGGACTGTCCATCGCCCTGGAGAACGCGCACATCCACGGCGGCGAGATCACCGCGGCGAACTCCCCCGAGGGAGGCGCGGTGTTCACGCTGCGCCTGCCCCAGGACGCGTCGGAGCTGCTCACCGACGACCCCCGCGACAGGAACGGGAACGGCACGGAAGGCACCGCCGGATGACCACCGCACGACCCCTCCGCAGGCGTGGCGTACGCCCCTGGCTGGCCGTCCCGCTGCTCGCCGCGCTGCTCGCGGGCTGCGGCATCCGCTCCACCCAGGTCCCCACGGACTTCGGCCCCGCGCCGTCCCGGGTGCCATGCGCCCTGTCGGGCACCGACATCTCCACCCAGTCCTCGCGGGGGGTGCCGGTCCAGGTCTTCCTGCTGTGCTCGGCCCAGTTGGTCACCGTCGACCGGTCGGTCCGCATCCCGGACGGGACCGCGGAGGCGGCGCGCCGCGTCCTGGTCGCCCAGGGGCTCCTCGACGAGCTGGCCGAGACGCCCTCCCCGACCGAGCAGCAGGCCGGCTACACCACGGACGTCCGCGGCGGCATGACGGTCAGCGGTCCCCGGGGCAGGGATCCCGAGGACACGCTCCGGCTGAGCACCCCGCCGGAGAACCTCACCCGGGCGGCGCTGGCCCAGATCGTCTGCACCTTCGCCGACTCGGCCGCGGCGGAGGACGACGGCTCGGTGGTCCTCGGCGGTCCCGTGCCGGCCCCGCTCCGCAGCTACCAGTGCACCCCCGAGGTCCGATCCGAGCCCGGGACCAACGCACCCCCGTCGTCGGCGGTCGAGGGGTAGGGATACCGCCGACCGGGTGGGGCGGGAGTCCGGACGGGTCGAAAACCTGTCGCCCGGAACCGATCGTGCCGGGCGCCGCGTCTTGGGGGTCGTGCAGCGTCAAGGCTCAGACGGCGGCAGTGCCGTGACCCGCGTCCGTGTGGCAGGAGGTGTCCTCCTCGTCGCACACCTCGCCCTCGTCGCCTGGATCACACTGCGCCCCCTGGACGTCCCCTGGGTGAGCGCCGCCAATCTGCGGCCGTTCGCGGGGATCAGAGCCGACCTCGCGCTGGGCCCCCAGGAGGCGGCCCGCCGCATCGCCGAGGGGGTCGGTCTGCTCGCCCCGCTCGGGGTGCTGCTTCCCCTGGCCGGCGGCAAGCTGGCCGTCTCCCGTCTCGGCTCCCTGGCCCGTACGGTCGCCGCGGGCGCCCTGATCTCGCTGGGCATCGAGCTCCTGCAGACCGGCGTACCGGGGCAGGTCGTGGACGTCGACTCCATGCTGCTCAACACGGTGGGCGTGGCCCTCGCCCACCTCGCCGTCGTGCCCGCGGTCCGCGCCCGGCTCCGCCGTCGGACCGAGACCCACGGCGGCGCGGCCCTTCCCCGGGAGGACATGGCTCAGGGTCGGACCCCGACGATTCCCAGGGTCGGGATCGCACCGTAGAGCGAGGCCTGTCCCGCTTCGTCCGCGTAGCGTCGAAGACATCGAAGGCCGGAGAGTCCGGCACTCGTCGACGGTTCGCGAAGGAGCCACCATGACCGCCCTTGCCCGCCCCACGAACGGCCGCATGATCGGCGGAGTGTGCGCCGCGCTGGCACGGCGCTTCGGCACCTCCGCGACCACGATGCGCGTCATCTTCCTGGTGTCGTGCCTGCTGCCCGGCCCGCAGTTCCTGCTCTACATAGCGCTGTGGATCCTGTTCCCGTCCGAGGACAAGGCCCGCACGGCCTGGTGAGCCTCCTGCTCCGTACGCGCCGATGGGGCGCACCCCAACCGGGGTGCGCCCCATCGGCGTTGTGCACACGGCCGACGTCAGCCGATCGGCAGACCGTTCACCGGGAGGCCGTGGGTGGGCAGTCCCTGCACCGGCAGGCCTCCGAGCAGTCCGGCCACCGGCGCGGTGGGCCCGTCGGCGAGGAGCTTCGCGGCGGCGGGCTGTGCGGCTGCCACACCCGTGCCGAGTGCGCCCTGCCCCTGGGTGAGCGCCTCACCGGCACCGGGCAGCGCCTTGGCGACGTTCTCGGCGGGCAGGGTCTGGGTGACCGTGTCCAGCGCCGCGGAGGTGTCCGGCACGGCCGGCGCCGCGTCGGCGGCACCCGCGCCGGCCGCGGCGAAGGCGGCACCGAGAGCGGCGACACCGAGGGTCTTGGCAGCAGACTGCTTCATTTCTAACGCGTCCTTGGATCCGTGAGACGGGGTGAGCGGTCCAAAAACGTAAACACGCGAGGCAACGCGTCGCAAACATCGAAAAACGGCCGAGTCATGGAGATGGAGTGAAGGACCGGCCGCCTCCCGACGCCTCCCATCAGGCCTGATTCGTCGCAGAACCGCTGGTGGAGGCAGTCTGCTGGAACAGCCATTCGGACTTCAGTTCTGCATATCCGGGCTTGATCACGTCATTGATCATGGCCAGTCGTTCATCGAAAGGAATGAATGCTGACTTCATAGCATTGACCGAGAACCATTGCATGTCGTCGAGCGTGTAACCGAATGCGTCGACAAGGTGCTCGAATTCACGGGTCATGCTCGTACCGGACATGAGCCGGTTGTCGGTGTTCACCGTCGCGCGGAAGTGCAGCCGTCGCAGCAGTCCGATCGGATGGGCGCCGTACGAGTCGGCGGCACCGGTCTGGAGGTTGGAGCTGGGGCACAGCTCCAGCGGGATGCGCTTGTCGCGGACGTACGAGGCCAGTCGCCCGAGCTCCACCGAGCCGTCCTCGCGCACCTGGATGTCGTCGATGATCCGGACGCCGTGGCCGAGCCGGTCGGCGCCGCACCACTGGAGTGCCTGCCAGATGGAGGGCAGCCCGAAGGCCTCGCCGGCGTGGATGGTGAAGTGGTTGTTCTCGCGCTTGAGGTACTCGAAGGCGTCGAGGTGCCGGGTGGGCGGGTAGCCCGCCTCGGCACCGGCGATGTCGAACCCGACGACGCCCAAGTCGCGGTAGCGGTTGGCCAGTTCGGCGATCTCCAGGGCGCGGGCCGCGTGCCGCATGGCGGTCAGCAGCGCGCCGACCCTGATCCGGTGGCCGTTCTCCCGGGCGCGGCGCTCCCCTTCCCGGAAGCCCTCGTTGACCGCCTCGACGACCTCTTCGAGAGTGAGGCCGCCCTCCAGGTGCTGCTCGGGCGCGTAGCGGACCTCGGCGTAGACGACGCCGTCCTCGGCGAGGTCCTCGGCGCACTCGGCGGCGACCCGGACGAGGGCGTCCCGGGTCTGCATGACGGCGCACGTGTGGGCGAAGGTCTCCAGGTACCGCTCCAGGGAGCCGGAGTCCGCGGCCTCGCGGAACCAGACGCCGAGCTTCTCGGGATCGGTCTCGGGGAGACCGGAGTACCCCGTCTCCTCGGCGAGTTCGACGATCGTGCCGGGGCGCAGGCCCCCGTCGAGGTGGTCGTGCAGCAGCACCTTGGGCGCCCGGCGGATCTGTTCCGAGCTCGGCGTGTTCTGGATCTGGCTCGTCATTTCCGCACTGTAGCCCCTACGCGCGTAGAACTCCTGTTGTACGAACCCGTCGATACGTAACGGTGACCGTGCGGACGGGTGGCGTACACCGTCGCTTCTGACACTGTTCTGTCATGGCACAGCAAGCGACGCCGGTCCGCACGGCCCGGCTGGGGAGGGCGCTCGGCCCGGAGCCGACGGCGGTCAGCGCAGTGGTTCTGCTGCTCCCGGGCGGCGAGGAGACCTCCGCCCGCAGGCCGTCCCCCATGATGGCGACCGCCTCGGTCCGGGCGCTGGGGCGCCGCCTCACCCGCGCCGGACAGGCGGACGGCCTGGTCACGCACGTGGTGCACTACCGGTTTCGCGGCTGGAACGGCAGCGAGGCGCATCTGGCGGGCGACGCTTCCTGGGCCGTCGACGAGGTCGTACGCCGCTACGGCGACGTCCCCGTCTGCCTCGTCGGCATCGGCATGGGCGGCCGGGCGGCACTGCGCTCGGCCGGTCACTCCGCCGTCAACTCCGTCCTGGCGCTGGCGCCTTGGCTGCCCGAGGAGGACGTGGCGGCGCCACCCGAACCGGTGAAGCAGCTGGCCGGCCGGCGGGTGCTGATCGTGCACGGCACCAACGACGAACGCACCGACCCGGAGCTGTCCTTCCGGCTCGCGGCGCGCGCGAAGAAGGCCAACCGCGACATCTGCCGCTTCGAGGTCCACTCCGACGGACACGCGCTGCACCAGTACCGGCACGAAGTCCTCGCGCTGGCCGAGGACTTCGTGCTGGGGACGCTGTTCGGGCACTCCTTCTCCCGGCCCGTGGAGGACGCGCTGGCGGCGCCGCCGCCGCTGGGTCTGCGGATGCCGCTGGCGGCGGGTTTCGGGCAGTCGCTGAAGCGGCGCTGAGGTTCCTGCCGTCCCCGTCGGCCCTGCCGTCTTCGGCCGGGAGCCGGCACGGGCTACGGGCCGGGGCGCAGGCGGGGCGCAGGCCGGGGACCGGCGGGGCGCCGCGCGGGATGTCGTACGGCCGGACAGCCGGGGGCCCGGCGGGGCGCCGCGCGGGATGTGTCGTGCGGCCGGACAGCCGGGGACCGGCGGGGCGCCGCGCGGGATGCCGTACGGCCGGACAGCCGAGTCCCGGTCAGTCCGGCAGGAGATGCCCCCGCCGGGACAGCAGGAACCTCTTGAACGCGGCCACCGGCGGCGTGTCCGGATGGCCGTCCAGCCAGGCCACCCCGATCTCACGCACGGCGCGCGGAGCGGTGACGGTGAGCTCGACGACTCCCGGCCGGGCCACGGCCGGCGGCGGCAGCAGGGCCACGCCGAGGTCGGCGGCCACCAGCCCGCGGAGCGTCTCGGTCTCCTCCCCCTCGAAGGCGATCCGGGGTTTGAAGCCGGCCTCCCGGCACAGGTCGTCGGTGATGCGGCGCAGCCCGTAGCCGGGTTCGAGGGTCACGAAGGTCTCGTCCGCGGCCTCGGCGAGACGGATGCGCTTGCGGGAGGCGAGCCGGTGGTCGGCCGGCACCACGAGCCGCAGCTTCTGCTCGTCGAGACGGCGGGCCACCAGGTCGGGCGCGTCCGGCACGGGCGAGGTGAGGCACAGGTCCAGCTCGCCCGAGCGCAGCCGCTCCAGCATCGCCTCGCCGTAGTTCTGGACGAGGCTGAAGCGGACGCGGGGGTGATCGGCGCGGAAGGCGCGGATCAGTCCCGGGACGGTCTCCGACCCCATGGTGTGCAGGAAGCCGAAGGCGACCTTGCCGGTGGCCGGGTCGGCGTCCGCCCGCACCTCGTCGGCGGCGCGCTCGATCTCGGACAGGGCGCGCTCGACGGAGGCGAGGAAGGTGCGGCCCGCGGGGGTCAGCGAGACCGTACGGCCGCGGCGGGCGAACAGGTCGACGCCCAGGTCCTGTTCGAGCCTCACCATGGCCCGCGACAGCGTCGACTGCGGGACCCGCAACTCCTGGGCGGCCCGGGTCACGTGCTCGATGCGGGCGACCCCGGCGAAGTACGCGAGGCGTGGCGCGAGCACCGCCGCGATGTCTTCTGTGTCACTGGACGGTGACAGGCGCGTCTCTGACCTCTTCTCATGCATCACGGGAACGATTATGACAATTCCATGCATTGGACGGATGAGCTGCGGCTGCTTAGTTTCGAGGTATGCCTTCCGCCAGTACCGGGGCGTCCACCACCCTGGACGCCGTCACTCCGTCCGCTTCCACCGCCTCCGCGCCCGTCTCCGGGTCCGACACCCGCATGGCCCCGGGTGGGCCGGGATACCGCCGGATGAGCTTCGCCCTCTTCCTGGCGGGCGTCGCGACCTTCGCGCTCCTCTACTCCACCCAGGCCCTCCTCCCCCTCGTCTCCACGGACTTCGGGGTCACCGCGAGTGAGGCGAGCTGGACGGTGTCGGCCGCGACCGGCGCACTGGCCCTCTTCGTCCTGCCCATGAGCGCCCTGTCGGAGCGCTTCGGACGGCGTACGTTGATGACGGCGTCCCTGGCGGTGGCGGTGACGGTCGGGCTGCTGGTCCCCTTCGCCCCCTCGATCGGCGCGCTGGTCGCGCTGCGCGCGGTGCAGGGCGCGGCACTGGCCGGGCTCCCGGCCTCGGCGACCGCGTACCTGGCCGAGGAGGTCCGCCCCAAGGCGCTGATCACGGCGATCGGCCTGTTCGTGGCGGGCAACAGCGTCGGCGGGATGAGCGGCCGGGTCATCACCGGCTGGGTCGCGCAGGAGTGGGGCTGGCGGGTCGCCGTCGGCGCGATCGGAGTGATCGCGGTGGCCTGCGCGATCGCGTTCCGGCTGCTGCTCCCGGCGCCCCGGCACTTCACGCCCGGGTCGCTGCGGCCGCGGGTGCTGGCCCGCACGGTCCGCGACCACCTCGCGAACCCCCTGCTGTGCCGGCTGTACGCGATCGGCGCGCTGTTCATGATGGTGTTCGGCGGGGTCTACACCGTGATCGGCTACCGCCTGACCGACGCCCCCTTCTCCCTCCCGCAGGGCATCGTCGGCTCGATCTTCCTCGTCTACCTGGTGGGCACCGTGTCCGCGTCGACCGCGGGCCGGCTCGTCACCCGACTCGGCCGCCGGGGCGCGCTGTACCTGGCGGGCGGCACGACCACCGCGGGGCTCCTGCTCTCCCTGGCCGACTCGCTGGCCATGGTCCTGATCGGGCTGGTCCTGATCACCGCGGGCTTCTTCGCCGGACACGCCGTGGCGTCGTCGTCCGTCAGCCACACCGCTCAGCGGGGGCGCGCCCAGGCGTCGGCGCTCTACCAGTCCGCGTACTACATCGGGTCCAGCGCCGGCAGCACGCTCGGGGCGGTCGCCTTCCACGCGGGGGGCTGGGCCGGGACCGTGGCCCTCGGCCTGTTCGCCGTCCTCGGCGTCGTCACCATCACCCTCTTCGGCTCCCACGCGGCCCGCGCCCACACCCGCACGGCGGCCGCGGCCCACTGAGGTCCGCGGCCCCGCGCCGGGGCCCAGCCCGTCCGGCGATGGAGGACGAGGCCGTCCGGGCCGCTGCGCGGTTCCGCGGACCAAGCCCCGAGGACACCCGGGAGCCCCGCGGCCAGACCTCTTCCGAGCTGCGGGTTCGTCCACTCCGGGGGCCATTGTCAGTGGGCTGCGGTAGCTTCCGAGGTGCTGGCGCGACGACGCGCGGAACGGAACAGCCTCAGGGGTGGGTTGGCGATGACCGACGGTACGGCGACGACGACAGACCTGGACGTCCGGCTTGAAAAGCACCGGGTCGAGCTGACGGGCTACTGCTATCGCATGCTCGGCTCCTCCTTCGAGGCCGAGGACGCGGTCCAGGACACGATGGTCCGCGCCTGGCGGAGCTACGACAAGTTCGAGGGCCGCTCCTCGATGCGGTCCTGGCTGTACCGCATCGCGACGAACGTCTGCCTGGACATGCTGAACGCGGGCAACCGAAGGGCTCGTCCCATGGACCTCTCCGCCCCCTCGCCGCTGGCCCAGGCGGCACTCACCCCCCGACCGGACAACACATGGCTGGAGCCGGTCCCCGACGCGCGCGTGCTCCCGACCACCGAGGACCCGGCCGAGGCCGCGGTCGCGAAGGAGTCGGTGCGCCTCGCCTTCATGGCGGCCCTCCAGCAACTGCCGCCCAAGCAGCGTGCCGTGCTCATCCTGCGCGAGGTCCTCGCGTGGAAGGCGAGCGAGGTCGCCGAGCTCCTCGGCACCTCGGTCGCGTCGGTCAACAGCGCGCTCCAGCGGGCCCGCGCGACGCTCGCCGACAGTGACGCGGCGGGCGTCGACGCCGCCGTGTCCGACCCGCTCGACGAGGAACAGAGCAAGCTCCTGGAGCGCTATGTGGCCGCGTTCGAGGGGTATGACATGACGGCGCTGACGGCGCTGCTGCACGAGGACGCGATCATGACGATGCCGCCGTTCGACCTGTGGCTGCGCGGCACGGACGACATCACCGGATTCATGACGACCATGGGCGCCGCGTGCGAGGGCTCGCGACTGGTCCCGGTCGAGGTGAACGGCCTGCCCGGCTTCGCGCAGTACAAGCCCGACCCGCAGGAGGGCGGGTTCACGCCCTGGGCGGTCCAGGTGCTGGAGATCTCAAAGGGGCGCATCGCCGGTTTCCACTGCTTCCTGGACACCGCCCGCTGGTTCCCGCTCTTCGGGCTCCCCCTCCGTCTCGAAGCGGAGACCGACCAGGGCGAGTAGGCCGCGCAGCGCGGGGTCCGGGCCGCGAAGACGTATGCGGCCCCCCGCGCGCCGGGCGGTCAGCTCCAGTCGGGCCAGCGCGTCGACGACGGCCAGCCCCGGCGGGCCGATCCCGGCGACGTCGCAGACCACGACCCCGCCCCCGGCCGCCTTCAGCCGGGTGAGCAGGTCGTCGCAGAGCCGGGGCACCTCGTCCCTGGTGACGAGTCCTGGCAGCACGAGTACGGCGGGTGTCGTGGAATCCACAGTCAGTAGACCGATCGGGAGCGGGGAACTCATCGCGTAGTCCGTAAAGGATCACATTGACCTGCGCCCAGCCTTCCCCGGAGGGTTAGGTGTATGCCCCAAGAATCAGTGCCTCCCGCGATGGCCGACGGCTTCCTCACTGCCGGGGAGGTGCCGTGCAGGGGGTGCTGACGGGCTTCGCGGTCATCGCCGTGGTGATCGGCGTCGGGTATGTGATCGGCCGGCGCGGCCACCTCGGGGACAACGGCCGGGAGGTGCTGACGAAGCTCGCCTTCCATGTCGCCTCCCCCGCACTGCTGTTCACCACGCTCGCGCAGGCCGACCTGTCGGTCATCTTCTCCAGCCGCCTGCTGGTCACGGCGATGAGCACGGCCGCGGCGGCCGGTGTGTTCGTCGCGGTCGGCGTCGTACGCCGCTGGGGCGTGGGCCGCACGACGATCGGCGCGCTCTGCTCCAGCTACGTCAACTCCGGGAACCTGGGCATCCCGATCGCCGTGTACGTGCTCGGCGACGCCTCGCTGGTGGCGCCCGTGCTGCTGTTCCAGCAGATCATGGTCACCCCCATCGCCCTCACCGTCCTCGACCTCACCGGGGGCGGCGAGAAGCGTCCCCTGTGGCAGCGGCTGATCACCCCGCTGCGCAACCCCATCGCGGTCGGCTCGCTCGGCGGGGTCGCGGTGTCGGCGACCGGTCTGACCGTGCCGGGACCGATCCTCGACCCGCTCCAGCTGATCGGGGGCATGTCGGTGCCCGCGGTGCTGCTGGCGTTCGGCATCTCGCTGTGCGGCAGCAGCATGCCGGGGCGCGGCTTCGACCGGCATCCGGTGCTGCTGTCCGTCGCGTTGAAGGCGGTCGGCCAGCCGCTCGCCGCCTGGGCGCTGGCCGTCGGCCTGTTCGGACTGCACGGCGCGCCGCTGCTCGACGTGGTGGTCACCTCGGCCCTGCCCGCCGCGCAGAACCTGTTCACGTACGCCTCGCGCTACCGGGTCGGCGAGACCCTGGCCCGCGAGTCGATCCTGCTGTCGACGATCCTCGCCGTGCCGGTCCTCGTGGTGGTCGCGGCCGTGCTGGGCTGACGCCGGAACGCCGACGGGGCCGGCGCCGAAGCGCCGGCCCCGTCGGGGTCGTTCCGGTCAGGCGATCCGGTCGAGCACGATCGGCGTCGCCGTGAAGTCCGTGCCGGCGTCCGCGATGTCGTACGAACCGTCGACCGCCTGCAGCGCGTACTCGAAGCGCTCCGGGGTGTCGGTGTGCAGGGTGAGCAGCGGCTGGCCTGCGGTCACCGTGTCGCCCGGCTTGGCGTGCAGTTCGACGCCCGCGCCGGCCTGCACCGGGTCCTCCTTGCGGGCGCGGCCGGCGCCGAGGCGCCAGGCGGCGATGCCGATGTCGTACGCGTCGAGACGGGTCAGCACGCCGGAGGCCGGGGCGGTCACCACGTGCTGCTCACGGGCGACGGGCAGCGCGGCGTCCGGGTCGCCGCCCTGCGCGGCGATCATGCGGCGCCACACGTCCATCGCGGAGCCGTCGGCCAGCGCCTTCGCCGGGTCCGCGTCCTTGATGCCGGCGGCGTCGAGCATCTCGCGCGCGAGCGCGACGGTGAGGTCGACGACGTCGGCCGGGCCGCCGCCCGCCAGGACCTCCACGGACTCGCGGACCTCCAGGGCGTTGCCCGCGGTCAGGCCGAGCGGCGTCGACATGTCGGTGAGCAGCGCGACCGTCTTCACGCCGTGGTCGGTGCCGAGGCCCACCATCGTGGACGCCAGCTCGCGCGCGTCCTCGATGGTCTTCATGAACGCGCCGGTGCCGACCTTCACGTCCAGGACGAGCGAGCCCGTGCCCTCCGCGATCTTCTTCGACATGATCGAGGAGGCGATCAGCGGGATCGCCTCGACCGTGCCGGTCACGTCGCGCAGCGCGTACAGCTTCTTGTCCGCGGGAGCCAGGCCGTCGCCCGCCGCGCAGATCACCGCGCCGGTCGTGTCGAGGACGTCCAGCATCTCCTCGTTGGACAGCAGCGCGCGCCAGCCGGGGATGGACTCCAGCTTGTCAAGCGTGCCGCCGGTGTGGCCGAGGCCGCGTCCGGACAGCTGCGGGACCGCCGCGCCGCAGGCGGCCACGAGGGGCGCCAGCGGAAGCGTGATCTTGTCGCCGACGCCACCCGTCGAGTGCTTGTCGGCCGTCGGGCGGGACAGCGAGGAGAAGTCCATGCGCTCGCCGGAGGCGATCATCGCCGCGGTCCAGCGGGCGATCTCGCGGCGGTTCATGCCGTTGAGCAGGATCGCCATGTTGAGCGCGGCCATCTGGTAGTCGGCGACCTCGCCGCGGGTGTACGCGTCGACGACCCAGTCGATCTGCGCGTCGCTGAGCTCACCGCGGTCCCGCTTGGTGCGGATGACGGAGACGGCGTCCATGGCCATGGCTTTCCTTCCGAAGAAATGGGCGGCCCCTCCCGGCGGGATCAGGAGATCACAGGACCGGGAGGGGCCGCGGGAATTACTGGGCGAGATGGCCGGGCCCGAAGGCCTGCGGCAGCATCTCGGAGAGCGGCAGGACTCCGGCCGGGGTCTCCAGCAGCAGGTCGGGGCCGCCGAACTCGAAGAGCAGCTGGCGGCAGCGCCCGCACGGGACGAGGATCTCGCCCTGTCCGTCGACACACGTGAAGTGCGTCAGCCGGCCGCCGCCCGTGTTCTGCAGCTGGGAGACCAGGCCGCACTCGGCGCACAGCCCGAGCCCGTACGAGGCGTTCTCGACGTTGCAGCCGGAGACGGTCCGGCCGTCGTCGACGAGGGCCGCGCAGCCGACCGGGTAGCCCGAGTACGGGGAGTACGAGCGGGACATGGCGTCCCGCGCGACGGCCCGCAGGGCCTCCCAGTCGACGTCCGCGGGTCCCGCGCCGGCGGCGGTCACTTGCCCTGTCCCTTCCGATACGGCATGCCGTCCGCCTTCGGCATGCGCAGACGCTGCGCCGAGAGCGAGAGGACGAGCAGGGTGATGACGTACGGCGTGGCCGAGACGATCTGGTTCGGCACCTCGTCGGTGAGGGAGTACCAGAGGAACACGAGCACACCGACGGCCAGGGTGATCACGGAGGTCACGTACTTCTTCTTGACCGCCGACCAGATCGCGCCGATGACGAGCAGGATGGCGCCGAGGAGCAGCAGCGCGTGGACGTTCTCGGCGCCGCCGCGCAGGTTGAGGCTGTCGGTGTAGCCGAACAGGCCCGCGCCGATGGCGAGTCCGCCCGGCATCCAGTTGCCGAAGATCATCGCGGCGAGACCGATGTAACCGCGGCCGCTGGTCTGGCCCTCCAGGTAGAAGGGGTTGGCGACGATCGACAGGAAGACACCGCCGAGGCCGGCCAGGCCACCGGAGATGATCACGGCCAGGTACTTGTACTTGTAGACGTTGACACCCAGCGACTCGGCCGCGATCGGGTTCTCGCCGCAGGACCGCAGGCGCAGACCGAAGGGCGTACGCCACAGGATCCACCAGGTGGCGGGGATCAGCGCGACGGCGATCAGGGTCAGCCAGGAGACGTTGGTGACCAGGCCGCCGAGCAGACCCGCGATGTCCGAGACGAAGAACCAGCCCTTGGAGTTGAGCGTGCTGAGCCAGTCGGAGAGTCCTGGCACCGTGAAGTGGCCGAGGGACTCGACCGGCGGGGACTGCTTGGCCGAGCCGCCCTGGACGCCCTCGAAGGCGAGGGGGGCGAGGTAGCGGGTGGCTCCGAGCGCCAGGATGTTGATGGCCACACCGGAGACGATGTGGTTGACGTTGAAGGTGACGGTGATGATCGCGTGCAGCAGACCGCCGATCGCGCCGCCGATGATGCCGACCAGGACACCGGTCCACGGACCCCACTGGTAGCCGGCCCAGGCGCCGAACCAGGTGCCGAGGATCATCATGCCTTCGAGGCCGATGTTGACGACGCCCGAGCGCTCCGCCCAGAGGCCGCCGAGACCGGCGAGGCCGATCGGGACGGCCAGCTGGAGCGCGGTCGACATCTGGCTGACGTTGGTGATGCCGTCGGCGCCGGTGATGATGCGGACGATCGAGGTCAGCGCCAGGCCGCCCGCGATGACCAGCAGGAGGACGGGGAGCGACAGCCGGCGGCTGCCGGGTGCCGCGGGCTGCAGCGTGGGCTGGTTGACGTCGGTTGCGGTGGTCATCGGCCAGCCACCTCCTTCTCGGTGTTGTTGGCGGCGCCGAGGACGTGGCCCGCGGCGAGTTCCGCGCCGACACGGCGCTGCTGACGGCGCAGGCCCCACTCGCGCACGGCCTCGTACGAGACGACGACCGAGATCACGATCAGGCCCTGCATGATGACCGCGATCTCCTTGTCATAGCCGTGGAAGTCGAGCTCGGGCGACGCCTTCTCGAGCCAGGCCCACAGCAGGGCCGCGAAGGCGATGCCCACCGGGCTGTTGCGGCCGAGCAGCGCGATGCCGATGCCGAGGAAGCCGATGCCGGTCGGGAAGTTCAGGCTGTAGGTGTGCGTGTCGCCGAGCAGGATCGGCAGGCCCGCGAGGCCGGCCATGCCGCCGGACAGAAGCATGGCGGTGAGCACCATGCGCTTGGAGCTCACACCGCTGGCTGCAGCGGCGGACTCGGAGGCGCCGGAGGCACGCAGGTCGAAGCCGAAGCGGGTGCGGTTGAGGACGATCCAGTAGCCGATGCCGAGGACGAACGCGAGGATCACCAGGCCGTAGATCTCTCCGGCCTCGCCCATGTTGAAGCCGGGCACCCAGCCGGACTCGTGCATCTCGCCGGTGGTGTTGTTGTTGCCGATCTTGACGCCGAAGACGCTGGGCAGCCACAGGTAGGCGATGACGGAGGTCGCGATCGCGTTGAGCATGATCGTCGCGACGACCTCGCTGACGCCGCGGGTGACCTTGAGGACGCCGGCGATGCCGGCCCAGAACGCGCCGGTGAAGACCGCGGTCAGGATCAGCAGCGGGAGCTGGAGCGCCGCGGGCAGCGCGACGTGGGCGCCGACGATCGCGGCCATCATGGCGGCGAGCTGGTACTGGCCGTCCACACCGATGTTGAACAGGTTCATCCGGAAGCCGATGGCCACCGCGAGGGCCGCGATGTAGTACAGCGAGGCCTGGTTGATGATCAGGACCTGGATGTCGGAGAACGTGGCCTGCTCGAACATGATCGAGTACGGCTCGATCGGGTTCTTGCCCGAGGCGATCAGCACGACCGAGGTCAGCGCCACGGCCACGACGAGCGCGATGACCGGCCCGGCCACCGCGAGGAGCAGGCGCTCCTTGTCGAACTTCTTCATCAGCGGGCCTCGTCTTCCGGGGCGTCTGCCGGGGTTTCGGCGTGCTCTTCGAGCTCCGCCTGCGCTGCGAGCTCTTCGTTCTCGAGGTGTCCGGAGGCGGCGCCGGTCATGGCCGAGCCGAGCTCCTCCGGGGTGATGGTGGCCGGGTCGGCGTCCGCGACGAGCCGGCCGTTGTAGATCACCCGGAGCGTGTCGGACAGGCCGATCAGCTCGTCCAGGTCCGCGGAGATCAGCAGCACGGCCAGGCCCTCGCGGCGCGCCGCACGGATCTGGTCCCAGATCTGCGCCTGCGCGCCGACGTCCACACCGCGGGTGGGGTGGGCGGCGATCAGGAACTTCGGGTTGTGGCTCATCTCGCGGCCGACGATCAGCTTCTGCTGGTTGCCGCCGGACAGGGAGGCGGCGGTGACGTCGATGCCGGGCGTACGGACGTCGTACTCCTTGACGATCCGCTTGGTGTCCTCCTGGGCGCCCTTGATGTCGAGCCAGACGCCCTTCGCGTTGGGCTTCTCGGTGACATGGCCGAGGATGCGGTTCTCCCAGAGCGGGGCTTCCAGGAGGAGACCGTGCCGGTGGCGGTCCTCGGGGATGTAGCCGATGCCCTGCTCGCGGCGCTTGCGGGTGGCCCAGGCGGTGATGTCCTCACCGAGGAAGGTGACGGAGCCGGTGTCGGCGCGCTTGAGGCCGATCAGCGCGTCGATGAGCTCGGTCTGGCCGTTGCCCTCGACGCCGGCGATGCCCATGACCTCGCCCGCGTGGATGGTGAAGGTGACGTCGTCGAGGACACGCTTGACCGCGTCGGCGGTCTCGGCCTTGTCCTCCGTGACCAGTCCGCTGTCGGGCGTCGGCTCGGCGAGGTCGCCGAGGGCGGCGCCACCGCTGGCGAAGGCCGTGAGGCCCTTGACCTGGATGACCGGCTGGTCCGTGACGGTGGACTCGGCGGTCTCCGGCGTGGGCAGCTCGCTGCCGACCATCAGTTCGGCGAGCTGGCGGGGAGTCGTCTCGGAGGGGACGGCGGTGCCGACCGTCGTACCGCGGCGGATGACCGTGATGTCGTCGGCGACCGACAGGACCTCGCCCAGCTTGTGCGAGATGAAGATGACGGACAGGCCCTCGGACTTGAGCTCGCGCAGGTTGTCGAAGAGTGCGTCGACCTCCTGCGGCACGAGCACGGCGGTGGGCTCGTCCAGGATGAGGATGCGGGCGCCGCGGTAGAGAACCTTGAGGATCTCCACACGCTGGCGGTCGGCGACACCGAGGTTCTCGACCAGGACGTCGGGGCGGACGCCGAGGCCGTAGCGCTCGGAGATCTCCTTGATCTTGCGGCGGGCCTTGGCGCCGATGCCGTACAGCTTCTCGCTGCCCAGGACGACGTTCTCCAGGACGGTGAGGTTGTCGGCCAGCATGAAGTGCTGGTGGACCATGCCGATGCCGCGCACGATGGCGTCGGCGGGCGACGAGAAGGTGACCTGCTCGCCGTCGACGGCGATGGTGCCCTCGTCCGGCTTCTGCATGCCGTAGAGGATCTTCATCAGCGTCGACTTGCCGGCACCGTTCTCGCCGACGAGCGCGTGGACCGTGCCCTTGCGGACGCTGAGATGGATGTCGTGGTTGGCCACGACACCGGGGAACCGCTTGGTGATCCCGGCGAGTTCGACAGCGGTCACCTGACCGTTGACCGCGCCGGCCGGAGGGCTGCTGGACGCGTTGATGGCGCACTCTCCTGAGGGAAAGGGGGTCGTCTACGCGCGTAGCGCCCCTACGGCAACGAAGGGGGCCACGCCCCGCGAGAACGGGATACGGGGAGCCAGACTCCTCGTATCCCGTTGAGCGGACGTAACCCCGCGGTTACCAAGCGGCTCCGAGGCAGGACAGGTACGCTCCCGTGCCGGGCGGCAGGGGGATGCGCCTGTACGTCCTCGGAACCGCATGGCTGCTCCTGAGGTCTTGCTCGTCAGCTGGTCTTGACCTTGATCTCGCCGCTGACGATCTTCTCCTGGGCCGCCTTGACGGCGTCCTGGATCGCCTTGTTGCTCTTGAACTCCGGGTTGGAATCGGCCAGGCCGACCTCACCGGTCTTCAGATCGCCCCGTACGATACCGGTCTCCGGCTTGCCGTCCTCGACCGACTTCGCAAGGTTGTACACAGCACTCGCCACGTTCTTGGTCGCCGAAGTCAGGATCGAGTCCTTGTACTTGGCCAGCGCTTCCTGCTGGTACTGGTCGGAGTCGACACCGATCGCCCACACCTTGTTGGCGGCGGCGGCCTCGATGACGCCCTGACCCGACAGACCGGCCGCCGCGTAGACGACGTCGGCCTTCTTCTCGATCTGGCCCTCGGCGGCCGTCTTGCCCTTGTCGGGGCTGGAGAAGCCGCCCTCCTCGGCGGTCTGCGTCAGGTACTGGGAGAGGACCTTGACGCCCGGCTTGGTGTCCTTGACGCCCTGCTCGAAGCCCGCCTCGAACTTGTGGATCAGCGGAACGTCCACGCCGCCCACGAAGCCGACCGTGTCGGACTTGGTGGCCTTGGCGGCCGCGACACCGGCGAGGTAGGAGGCCTCCTGCTCGGAGAAGACCAGGTCCGCGACGTTCTTCGACGTGACGGTGGAGTCGTCGACGATGCCGAAGGTGGTGTCGGGGTACTTCTCCGCGGCGGCCTTGATGGCCGGGCCGTAGGCGTAGCCGATGCCGATGACCGGGTTGTAGCCCTGCTTGGCCAGCGAGACCAGGCGCTGCGTCTTGTCCGCGTCCGTCTCGCCGTCGGTGGGCTCGACGTCGGCGGTCTCGTACTTGAACTCCGCCTTCGCCTTCTTCAGGCCCTCGTACGCGGCGTCGTTGAAGGACTGGTCGCCCTTGCCGCCGACGTCGTACGCGATGGCGAGGCCCTTGTCACCCTTGCTGTCCGAGGACGAGCTGGAGGTCGAGGTGCCGCCACAGGCGGAGAGGGCGAGGGCGAGAGAGGCGGTCGCAGTACCTGCGAGCGCGATGCGGGTAACCCGGCGCATGTGTTGTGCTCCTGTCGTACAAGCGCCTGACGGTTCAGCTTCGGCGCTGGCTTCGCCGCAGATTAACGCGCGTAGACCAACTAGAAAACCCCTTCTGTCCACCTTGTTATCCGGCTGTGCCCGACGCCACGTACGCGCCGGACGGAGACTTGCCGAACGCAAAGGCGCTGTGGCGGTGGGTGACCTGCGCGGGGCACACGAGAGCGGGCGGGCACCGTGGGTGCCCGCCCGCTCTGTGTAACTTCGACCACATTCGCCGGTTCCGGCGCGGGCGAGCCTCAGCGCGCCCGTGCGGTCACTACTCGGTCTTGACCTTGATGGAGCCGCCGACGATGCCCTCCTTGGCCTTGGCCACGGCGTCGGTGAGGCCGGAGATCTCCGCCATCTTCGGGTTGCTGTCGGCGAGGCCGACGCCGTTCACCTTCAGGTCGAAGGTCTGCGTGCCGGTCAGCGGCTTGCCGTCCTTGACGGACTTGGCGAGCGAGTACACGGCACCGCCGACGTCCTTGAGCGCGGAGGTCAGGATGTAGTCCTTGTACTTGGCCAGCGCTTCCTGCTTGTACTGGTCGGAGTCGACGCCGATGGCCCACACCTTCGCCTTGGCGGCGGCCTCGATCACGCCCTGACCGGACAGGCCGGCCGCCTGGTAGACGACGTCGGCCTTCTTCTCGATCTGGCCCTCGGCGGCGGCCTTGCCCTTGTCGGGGCTGGAGAAGCCGCCCTCCTCGGCGGTCTGCGTCAGGTACTGCGAGAGGACCTTGACGCCCGGCTTGGTGTCCTGGACACCCTGCTTGTAGCCCGCCTCGAACTTGTGGATCAGCGGGATGTCCACGCCGCCCACGAAGCCGACCGTGTTGGACTTGGTGGCCTTGGCGGCCGCGACACCGGCGAGGTAGGAGGACTCCTGCTCGGCGAAGACCAGGGACGCCACGTTGTCGCCCTCGACGACCGAGTCGACGATGCCGAAGCTGGTCTTCGGGTACTTCTTGGCCACCGCCTCCAGGGCGGGACCGTAGGCGAAGCCGATGCCGATGACCGGGTTGTAGCCCTGCTTGGCCAGCGACGCGAGGCGCTGCTCCTTGTCGGCGTCGGTCTCGCCGTCGGTGGGCTCGATGTCGGCGGTGTCGTACTTGAACTCCGCCTTCGCCTTCTTCAGGCCCTCGTACGCGGCGTCGTTGAAGGACTGGTCGCCCTTGCCGCCGACGTCGTAGGCAATGGCGAGACCCTTGCCGGTCTTGCTGCTGTCGCCGCTGCCCTTGTCGCTGTCATTGCTGGTGCCGCCGCAGGCCGTGGCGGCGAGTGCGAGCGACGCGACCCCCACCGCGACGCGGGTCAGGCTGGATATCCGACGCATCTGAAGTTCCCCATTCTCCAAAGCCCCGCAGTGGGTGCTGAGTTCGGCGCAGATTAACGCGCGTAGACCGTCCAGGGAACGGGGTACCGCGTGGCCGTTATCCATTCGTGCCGATGGCCGGTTACGTCCTTGTGAACCACGGGGCCGAAAGGAGCAAGGGGACGCACAACACCCGCCACCGGCATCACCCTTCGCGTCCGCAAGGAGCGGACCGCGTGACGAGGCCCGTGGCCATGGATGGCTTCGCCCACGCTACTGCGCGACGGTGAAGGGCGCGACCGATTCGCCGGTCGCGCCCGTCCTCCTCACGCCCCGGCGTCCAGCAGTGCCGCGGCCGTGAACAGCTCGACGCCGACAGTGATGGCCGACTCGTCCGCGTCGAAGTCTCCGCGGTGCAGGTCACGGGTGGTGCGGTCGCCCGGCGTCCGGACCCCGAGACGGGCCATCGCGCCCGGCACATGCTCCAGGTACCAGGAGAAGTCCTCGCCGCCGAGGCTCTGTTCGGTGTCCTCGATGGAGTGCGCCCCGCGCCGTGCGGTCATCGCGTGACGCAGGAGTTCCGAGACGGCCGGGTCGTTGACGACCGGGGGGACGCCGCGGATGTAGTTGATCTCGGACTTGGCGCGGTAGAGGTTCGCGATCTCGTCGATCGCGGCGTGCAGCAGGTCGGGCGCGGCCCGCCAGGCCTCCAGGTCCAGGCAGCGCACGGTCCCGGAGAGCTCCGCGTGCTGCGGGATGACGTTGCAGGCGTGGCCCGACTCGATACGGCCCCAGGTCACGGCGAGCCCGCTGCGGGCGTCGACGCGCCGGGCGACGAGGGCCGGCACGTCGGTGACGACACGGGCGGCCGCGGTGACGAGGTCGGTGGTGAGGTGAGGGCGCGCGGTGTGCCCGCCCGCGCCGTCGAGTGAGACCTCGAGCCGGTCGCACGCCGAGGTGATGGCGCCGTGCCGCAGTCCGATGCGCCCCGCGTCGACCCTCGGGTCGCAGTGCACGCCGATGATGCGTCCCACGCCGTCGAGGACGCCCGAGTCGATCGCGTCCGGGGCACCGCCGGGCAGCACCTCCTCCGCGGGCTGGAAGATCAGCCGCACAGGGTGGGGCAGCCGCCCCTCGCGGTGCAGCTCGGCGAGGACCAGCCCGGCGCCGAGCACGACCGTCGTGTGGATGTCGTGGCCGCAGGCATGGGCACGGTCGGGCACGGTGGACCGGTACGCACAGTCGGTCTTGGTGTCCGGGATGGGCAGCGCGTCGATGTCGGCGCGCAGCGCGAGCATGGGCCGTACGCCGTCCCGGTCGCCGATGTCGCAGATGAGTCCGGTGCCGATGGCGAGCACCTGCGGCTGAAGGCCGGCCTGCTCCAGGCGCGCCTTGAGCGCCGCCGTGGTGCGGAACTCCTGGTTGCCGAGCTCGGGGTGCATGTGCAGGTCTCGGCGGAACGCAACGAGTTCGGCGCGCAGTGCCTCGGGCAGCGCGCCGGGGAGCAGCGGTTCCCCGGGGAGATCGGCCTCGGACTCTCGGGACATCAGTTGGTTCACCCTTTGAAGGGTAGGGCGATCGGGCGGCCGACCGACCCACGATCAACAAAACTTCAGCCCGTTAGGGGAAGAAAAATCGGCCGCGCACCGCATAGCTATTGGCGGGGATGGGTAAACTCGCCCGGCTTTCCGGGCGATTGGATCTTGGGCCGATGTGGTGACCGGCCCTCGATTCCGGTCCGCGCGGGCACGCGGAACCCGTCCGGGGAACGCTCGGGGTTCCCGAGGCCATTCCCGTACCCCACGCATACCACGTCCGCGCCCCTCGCCCGCCGCCGGACGCTCATGTGAGCGCCACTGTTCCAACACGGGGCGTACGCCTCGGGGTGTCGGGGCGTCAGGCCGTGCTCACCGCCGAGAGCCGGTGGACGTCGCGTGCGGTGCCCGTGACCCCCGACAGGAAGCCCTGCGCCCGCGGGGAGGCGTTCTCCGTCAGCCAGGCCGGGTCGATGTCGCAGACGGCCACGCGGACCTCGGTGCCCACGAGGGCGAGCGGGAGGGTGTGGACGACCGTCGACGGGAAGCTCAGGATCGTACGGCCGATGGGGCCGCGGCGGGCGATCAGTTCGAGGGGCAGGTCGGGGCGGACGATCTCCAGCCCGGTCTCGGCGGCCAGCCGGTGCAGCTTGTCGGTGCTCTCGCGGCGGTGCGCGAAGTAACGGGTCGCGCCGTGGGCGGCGGCGAGCGAGCGCACCGCCTCCAGGTAGCGATCCGGGTCGACGACACCGGTCTCGACGAGGGACGTGCCGACGAGGTCGGCGCCCTTGGTGATGCGGGGCGGCCCGAAGCGGGCGCGGGTCCAGGAGAAGTCGTTGGCGGTGATGCGGACGCCGTCGGGTGCCGATTCGATCGGCATGGAGGAGAAGACCTCGACGGTGCGGTGCTCGGTCGGGGTGAGACGACGGCGGGCCGAGGCGGAGACCGGCGCGAAGAGCACGTCGCGCGCGCCGGGGCGGCCACCGCGCCGGTGCCAGCGCACCAGGCGCTCGCCGCGCGCGAGCTGGGCGACGAACTCCATCGTCGCCGTGCCGTCGTCGACCACGACCAGGTCCTGGGCCCGGGTGATGGTGAGCAGCAGCTGCACGTACCGGGAGAAGGGGTCCCCCATGACGATGCGCCGGGCCCGGCGGAGCAGCGGGGCCAGTCCCCCGATGGTGTGGAAGGGGGCCGTGGTGCCGCCGCGCGCCTCCTCCCAGCGGACCTCGTGGCCCTCGTCGCGGGCCAGCTCGGCCATGCGGCGCAACTGGCCGCGGGTCATCGGGTCGTTCGGGGACAGGACGACGAGGGTGAGCTCCGCGCCGGGCGCCGTCGCGCGGGTGAGCCCCGCGTCGGCCGCCGCCGCGGCACTGTGGGCGTGCGTGTGCGCCCACTCCAGCACGTTCAGGAGCTGTACCGGACTCTCGACGAAGGCGAGGGTATGGCTGCCGGCGGAACCGGCGCGGGGGCTCATCAGTGTACGACCGTCCCGTCGTAAGGCGCTCAGACCGCGACCGGCTCGCCCGCAGCGGCGGCGATCTCCGCCTCGGCGACGACGCCCGCGACACGGCGCAGCTTCTTCATGGGGCCGAGCTCGGACTCGTAGACCTTCTTGACGCCGTCACCGAGGGAGGCCTCGATGGTGCGGATGTCACGGACGAGGCGGGTCAGGCCCTGCGGCTCGACGGAGGCCGCCTGGTCGGAGCCCCACATGGCGCGGTCGAGGGTGATGTGGCGCTCGACGAAGGTGGCGCCCAGGGCGACCGCGGCGAGCGTGGTCTGCAGGCCGGTCTCGTGGCCCGAGTAGCCGATCGGGACGTTCGGGTACTCGGCCTGCAGGGTGTTGATGACGCGCAGGTTGAGCTCCTCGGCCTTGGCCGGGTAGGTCGACGTGGCGTGGCACAGCAGGATGTTGTCCGAGCCGAGGACCTCGACCGCGTGGCGGATCTGCTTCGGGGTCGACATGCCGGTGGACAGGATGACCGTGCGGCCGGTGGCGCGCAGCGAACGCAGCAGCTCGTCGTCGGTCAGGGACGCGGACGCGACCTTGTGGGCCGGGACGTCGAACTTCTCCAGGAAGGCGACGGCCTCGGTGTCCCACGGGGAGGCGAACCAGGCGATGCCCTTCTCCTTGGAGTACTCGTCGATCTGGCGGTACTCGTCCTCACCGAACTCCACGCGGTGGCGGTAGTCGATGTAGGTCATGCGGCCCCAGGGGGTGTCGCGCTCGATGTCCCACTGGTCGCGCGGGGTGCAGATCTCCGGCGTGCGCTTCTGGAACTTCACGGCGTCGCAGCCGGCCTCGGCGGCGGCGTCGATCAGCTTGAAGGCGTTCTCGAGCTCGCCGTTGTGGTTGATGCCGATCTCGCCGACGACGTAGACGGGGTGGCCCGGGCCGGCGGTCTTCGAACCGAAGGTTCGCAGACGGGAGTTGGTGCTCATGGTGGAGAAGTTCCTTACTTGTCGAGGGAATCGAGAGAGGGGCCGAGGATCCAGCTGGCGATCTCTCGGATCGCGCCGTCACCGCCGGGGACGGTGGTGACCGCGCGTGCGGCGCCGCGCACGACGTCGTGGGCGCTCGCGACCGCCACGGGCCAGCCGACGAGGGCGAAGCACGGGAGGTCGTTGACGTCGTTGCCGACGTAGAGCACGCGCTCAGGCGCGATGCCCTGCTCCTCGCACCACTGCTTCAGTGCGAGGTCTTTCCGGTCGATGCCGTGCAGCACGGGGATCTGGAGCTTGCGTGCGCGTGCGGCGACGACCGGGTTCTTCTCCGTGGACAGGACGAGCATCGTCAGGCCGCTCCTGCGGAGGGCCGCGATGCCGAGGCCGTCCCCGCGGTGCACGGAGACGATCTCCCGTCCGTCGGAGTCGATCAGCACCCTGTCGTCGGTCTGGGTGCCGTCGAAGTCGAGGACGACCGCGTCGATGTCGTCGGCGGTCGGGAGGGATCCGGGACGGTTGGCGTCGAAGAGGGGCGCGAGGGCACGGGCGCGGGCGAGGTCGTGCGGGTCGTCGATCTCCAGGACCCGCGCGGGGTCGGTGCGCACCAGTTCGGTGCGGCCGAAGAAGCGGTGCTTGTGCTCGCGCAGGCCCGTCGCGTCCATCGCGTAGGCCGCGCCGGTCTCCAGGAGGTCCTGGGGGCGGTCCTGGCGCCGGGGGCGGAAGGACTTGTCGTGGTTGACGCCGTAGCCGCCGTCCGTGCTGGTGGAGTTGGCGACCTTGGTGGTGCCTCCCGCGCCGGCCGCGCTCGCCTCGGCGGTGTGCGCGGTGTCCACGACGGCGGGGTCGTCGGCCGCGTCCCGCCAGATGAACCCGTGGAACGGGGCCACGGTCAGGGCGGTGTCCGCGCCGTTCTCGACGACCGCCGCGGCGACGCCGTCGATGTCCTCGCGGACGATGAACGGGCTGGTGCACTGGACGAGCAGGACCACGTCGACGGCCGAGCCGTGCAGCGCCTCGTGGGCGTCCATGGCGTGCAGGACGGCGGCCTCGGAGGTGGCGGTGTCACCGGCGATGGCGGCGGGGCGCAGCACGACCTCGGCGCCGGCCTGCCGGGCCGCCGCCGCGATCGCCTGGTCGTCCGTGGAGACCACGACGTCCGTGACGAGGCGGGTCGCGCGGCACTCGCGCACCGCGCGGGCCACCAGCGGCACACCGCCGACCGGGAGGAGGTTCTTCGCGGGCACACCCTTGGAGCCGCCGCGCGCGGGGATCACCGCGAGCACCCGGCGCATCGGCGCCGCTTGGTCCGCTTCCTGATGGGTCATGCGCTGTTCTCCTTGACGAGGGAGGCGAGAGAGGCGTGGGGGGCGGGGGCTTCCGGGCGCGTCGCTCCGGCCGGCGGCGCTCACAGCTCACCCATCCGCCGGATCACCGGTGCCACGCGCTGGACGCCGTGGCGGTAGGCGCCGCGGGCCGCCCGGCGCACGATCTGCCGTACGGGACTGGGCTCCTTGTCCGCCGCGGGCGCGCCGGGCAGCGGGCTGCCGTCCGGGCCGAGGTGGTGGCGGGCGAGGATGCCGGGCAGGTAGCCGGGCGCGGTGACGGGCGTGTAGTAGGGCGCGAGCGGCGGCAGGCTCCCGGCCTCCAGCAGCTCGCCGATGCGCAGGCGCGCCCCGTCGAAGGCCGTCTCGTAGGAGCCCTGCCGGGAGGAGGGACCCCCGGCGACGACGCCCTGCCGGGCCACCCAGGCCGCGTCGGGCGTGGGCCGGTGTCCGTCGTCGAGCTGGTCCCAGGAGGCGAGGCAGCCGGAGCCGACGAAGTGGTGGTTGCCGAGCGCCTCGCGCACCCCGAGGTCGGTCAGGACGACGGTGGGGATGCGCCGGTGCAGCGACTCCAGGGCCGCGGTGGAGCTGACCGTGACCAGCAGGTCGGTACGGTCCAGGACCTCGCCCATGTGCCCGTACACGAGGCGGAAGTTGGGCGGCAGGTCGGTCTTCTGCGCCAGCTTCTGGTAGGGCAGTTCCTCGATGTGCGTGGTGTGCTCGCCCGGCTTGGAGCGCAGTTTGAGCAGCACCTCGCGCTCCGGGTGCAGGCGGGCGTGCCCGATCAGCCGGTCGAGCAGGTACGTGCGGTCCTTGCGGCTCTCCGGCACCGAGGGCTGCGCGGCGAAGACGACCGTGTACGGGTCGTTCCCGGTGTAGTCCGCACCGCCGAGGAAGGGCAGCGCGACCTCGGTCACCGAGGAGGCGTCGGCGCCCACTCCTTCGTACACGGCCCGGAACCGGTCCGCGTCCTGGCGGGAGTTGGCGAGAACCAGGTCCGCGCCGTGCCGCAGGAGCAGGCCGTCGGCGAGCTTCTCGTAGACGACGCCGACGTAGCCGGTGACGACCACGGGCCGCCGCGTGCGCCCGTCCCAGGCGTGGGCGAGGCCGTGCAACATCGCCTGGACGGCGCCGCCGACCAGCGCGAGGACCAGGACGTCGTACGGCTCCTTCGCCATCTCGCGCAGGAATTCGACGGCGGTGACCTCGCGGAGGGAATCCGCGCGGACGCCGACCTCTTCGAGCTGGCGGGCGGTGGGAGTGGCACGGCCGCGCAGGAGGAAGCCGTCGAGGCGCATGTCCGATTCGGCAGGGGAAAGGCGGTTCGCGGTGAGCGAGCCCCATTTCCACCGGGTATCGGAATCCGCAAGGACGGCCACCCGCAGGGACTTCGTGGTACTTGCTGGCACGTCGAAGACGCTAGGAAGCCATTTCGAGGTGCGGCCCAACCCGAATGCAACAAACGGTTAACAGCACATCGACGAATGGCGAATCGGGCCGCGCCACGCACGGAAATCAGCTGGGTTCACGGCTTCGCCACGCGTCGTTCACCTGACATCTCACCAACGGTCAAGACGAATGCCGGGCCGCCGCCTAACGTCACGTGGGTGGTCAAGCTCTCCGTCATCGTGCCGTTCTACAACGTGCAGCAATATGCGCCCGACACCCTGAAGAGCCTGCGTGCGAACACACGCGAGGACTTCGAATTCATTCTCGTCGACGACTGCTCGCGCGACGAGACACCTGACATTCTCGCGCGCGCGGAGCGCGAGCTCCCGGGTGCGGTGTATGTCAGACACGAGAAGAACGGAGGGCTGGCGACCGCGCGGAACACGGGCATCGACACCGCGCGCGGCGAATACCTCACGTTCCTCGACGGGGACGACTGGCTCGCCCCCGGCTACTACCAGCAACTCCTGTCGTCCATCGAGGAGTTGGGCTGCGACTTCGTGCGCACCGACCATGTCCAGTGCACCGCGCGGGCCCGCACCGTGAACCGGGTCCCGCACGGCCGGCGCGGCGTGGTGATGAATCCCCGCGACGCGATCCTGCCCGCCGACCGGTCCACGTCCGTCGACTACGCGTACGCCTGGGCGGGCATCTACCACCGCCGTCTGGTCGACCGCGGCCTGCTGCACTTCACCGACGGGCTGCGTACGGCCGAGGACCGGCCGTGGATCTGGAAGCTGCACCGGGAGGCCGAATCCTTCGCCACGGTGGGACTGCTCGGTGTGTTCTACCGGCGTGGTGTGGCCTCCTCACTGACGCAGATCGGCGACGTACGTCAGCTGGATTTCATTCGGGCGTTCGATCAGGTCGTGGCGGAAACCGCCGAGGACCGTGACGCGGAAAAGCTCCTGCCCAAAGCCGTGCGCACGTATTGCGCGATTATTTCCCATCACCTTGGATCCATCGAAAGGTTCGAGCCACCCGTGGCACGGAAACTCAAGTCGATGAGCGCGGTCGCCCTGCGGCGCATGCCGCAGGACGTGCTCGACGACGCCCTCGATTCGATGGACGTCCAGCGCGCCACCCGGCTGCGCCGGCTGCGCCGCCGGCCCGCTCCCGGCACGGGGGTGGCCGCGTGACCACCCAGATCTTCATGGCGTCCACGCTGTACGGCACGGCCACACTCGCCGCCGCGCTGGACACCGACTGCTTCGCCCCCGCCGACCGGCGCATCCTGCTCGTCTCCAACAACGCGGCGACGCCCGAGACGACGCCAGGCGTGGACGAGATGCCGGGCTTCGAACGGCTGCGCGGCCGGTTCGACGACGTGATCTCGTGGAACGAGACCATCTCGCCGTTCCACCCCGGCGGCTGGGCCCCGCGCCTGGACGACGTGCCCATGTGGGAGCGGCACCTGCGGCTCGCCTGGGACCTCGGCGACGACGACGTCGAGCTGGCCGTCGAGTCGATCCAGGTGAACCCGGCGCTGGGCGTGGCGCAGATCTTCACCGGCGCGCCCGTCACCGTGTACGCCGACGGCCTGATGAGCTACGGCCCCACCCGCAACAAGATCGACCCCTTGGTCGGCACCCGGGTGACCCGGCTGCTCCACCTGGACCTCGTCCCCGGTCTGGTCCCTCTGCTGCTCACCGAGTTCGACGTGCGGCCGGAGATCGTGCCGACGGACGCGTTCGTCAAGGTGCTCGGCGAACTCGTCGACACCGGCGACGCGTTGCCCGCGATCGACGAGCCCGCGCTGCTCCTCGGCCAGTACCTCTCAGCGCTCGGCATCCTCACCGCCGAGGAGGAGGAGGACCTGCACGTACGGATGCTGAAGGGCGCGATCGCGCTCGGTCACACCCGCGTGGTGTTCAAACCGCATCCGACGGCTCCCGCCCGCTGGTCGCGCACCCTGGAGAAGGAGGCCGAGCGACTCGGCGCCGACCTCACCGTGCTGGACACACCGGTCCTCGCCGAGGTGCTCTACCAGCGGATGCGCCCCGCCCTGGTCGTCGGCTGCTTCTCCACCGCGCTGCTCACGGCGTCCGCGTTGTACGGCCTGCCCGTCGCCCGCATCGGCACCGGGTCGCTGCTGGACCGCCTCACCCCGTACGAGAACAGCAACCGCATCCCCGTCACCGTCGTGGACGCCCTGCTGCCGGAGCTCACGGACAAGGCGGCGGTCGCCGAGCAGCGGCGCGCCCTGGACGTCACGGCGCTCACCGCGCTCGTGCAGGCCGTCGGCTTCGCGATGCAGCCGAAGATCTACCCGGAACTGCGCGGAACCGCCGAGGACTATCTGACGCACCATCTGAACGACGACACCTGGCGGTACTTCAAGCGCCGCAGGCTCACCTCGCTGGCGCTGCCCGGCGCGGTCCCGGCGCAGCTCGCCTTCATCCCGCGCAACGCGACGGTCCGCCGGGTGGCCCGCCGCGCCCGGTCGCTGAAGCGGGCGACGCTCGGATGACCGCCCCGGCCGCCGGGCCCGCCTCAGCGCCCCCGGACACCACGCCCACGACATCCACGCCGGGCACCGGGGCCGACGGCGTCCCGCCCCGGATACTGCGCCGGGCGCACGCTCCGCGCCTGCGTGCGCTCGACGGACTGCGGCTCGTCGCCGCGCTGATGGTCGCCGGGTACCACTACGGCGGACGCGACGGCGAGGTGACGCAGGCGTGGGGCAGTTCGCCCCAGCATCAATTCCCCCTGCTGCACTCGTACTTCGCATACGGCTGTCTGGGCGTCCAGGTCTTCTTCGTCATCAGCGGGTTCGTGATCTGCATGAGCGGCTGGGGCCGCACCCTGCGCGCGTTCTTCGCCTCCCGAGCCTCCCGCCTGCTGCCCGCCTACTGGGCGGCGATCGTCATCGTGACGGCGGTGTTCGCGCTGCCCGTGGTCGCGTACAAGGCGGTCTCGCCGAGCGACGCGCTGGTGAACCTGACGATGCTCCAGCAGCCCCTGGGCGTCGACCGGGTGCTCGGCGTGTGCTGGACGCTGTGGGCGGAGGTCCGCTTCTACGCCCTGTTCGCGCTGTGCATCGTGCTGCCCGGCGCGAGCCGGCAGCGGGTGATCCTCTTCTGCGCGGGCTGGACGCTGGCGGCGGCGATCGCGCAGGCCGCGAACGAGCCGCTCCTCAACCTGGTCCTGATGCCGGAGTACGCGCCGTTCTTCATCGGCGGTGTCGGCCTCTACCTCGTGCACCGCGACCGGCGGGACGCGTACGCCTGGGGAATCGTCGGCGTGAGCTGGCTGATCGGCCAGCACTACGCGGTCCAGCGGCTGTGGCACGCTCCCAACCCGGACTTCTTCTCGTACCGCACCTCGTTCGGCATCGTCCTCGTCGTCACGCTCGGCTACGTGGCCGTGGCCGCGATCGCGCTCGGCTGGCTGAACTGGGCGAACTGGCGCTGGCTGAGCGTCGCCGGCGCGCTGACGTATCCCTTCTACCTGGTCCACGAGCACCTGGGCTGGGTCGCCATCCAGGCCTATCACCGCACGCTGCACATCCCGTCCTACGGCACGTTCCTGCTGACGGTCGCCACGATGCTGCTGCTGGCCTGGCTGCTCAACCGCTACGTCGAGGAGTGGCTCACTCCGAAGATCCGCACGGCCCTGTCGCGCGTCCGCTCCTAGCGGCCCTCGATCGCCGGGCCGGCCCACTACGGCCGGTCCGGCGCCCGGCGACGTGGACGTCCGGACGTGTTGGCCTGCCGTTCATCTCGGCGGCCGTTTGGGGGTGTGTCCCCGGGCAGGCGTACGGCAGTCCCCGTACCCCGCCAGCTCCGCCAGGGAGTGATCTCTCCTCATGACAGCCGTACCCGGCACGACCCGGCCGCCCCGCACGCTCGACGACGTCCCCGGCTGGTTCCCCGTTCTCGACCAGGTGCTCTTCGACTGGTTCCTCGACCGGCAGGAGGGCACCGGCGTCCGGGGCGACCTGCTGGAGGTCGGGGTCTACCTGGGCAAGAGCGCGATCTTCCTGGGGCGCCGCCCGCGGGAGGACGAGCGCTACACCGTGTGCGACCTCTTCGAGGGCGACGCACCCGACGACGCCAACGAGGCGGAGTCGACGAAGTCGTACCGCACGCTCACCCGGCGCGCCTTCGAGGAGAACTACCTCTCCTTCCACGACACCCTGCCCCGCGTCCTCCAGGGCCCCAGTTCCCGCGTCCCCGCCGAGGTCGCTCCCGGCTCCTGCCGGTTCGTCCACATCGACGCCTCGCACCTGTACGAGCACGTGCACGGCGACATCGGCGCCGCCCACGACGTGCTGCTGCCCGGCGGGGTGGTGGTCCTGGACGACTTCCGCTCGGAGCACACGCCGGGCGTCTCGATCGCCGTGTGGGAGGCCGTGCTCAACCGGGGCCTTCGCCCGATCTGTCTGAGCACGCAGAAGCTGTACGGCACCTGGGGCGATCCCGGCCCCGTGCAGGAGGAGCTGCTGGCGATGGCGCGCGGGCGCGGGGACTGCCGGCTCAGCGTCCAGGAGGCGGCCGGCCACCGCATCGTCCGCCTCAAATCGGACGGCATGAGGGCACCGGAGTTCCCGCCCGCGCGGTTCGCGCCGTCCCCGGGGGGTGCCGCACCGGACGGCGCGCCCGCCTCCGCCACGCCGGCCCCGCGCCCCGCGCGCCGCCGCGGGCGCCGTCTGGCCGCCGACCTGCTGCCGCCCGTCGTCACCCGGGTGATCCGCAACGCCCGCACGGGCCGCGGCTAGCGGGAGTCTCCTCCCGCGCCGTAGCGGGCCTCGATGCCCGCGATCACCAGGGCCAGCCCTTCCTCGAAGTGCTGGTCGTAGTCCTCGAAGATCTCCGCGCCCGCCGCGGCCGACAGGGGGAAGTCGGCCATCAGGCGGGCGCGTTCTTCGACGTCGTACCCCTCGCGGCGCTCCCCCGGCAGGGGCTGGACGCCCTGTTCCTCGGTGACGTAGCCGATCGTGTAGAGGAAAGCCGTCGTCGTCGCGCGGACCGCCTGGGCGAGGGTGTGGCCGGCCTCGGTGAACAGCCGCAGGGTCCGCTCCATCTCGACCGCGTGCAGGGTGCCGGTGAAGCGTGAGCCGCTGAAGACCTTGGCGCCGTCGCGGTAGCTCAGCAGCGCGGTGCGCAGTGCGCGGTTGGCGGTCAGGAGGCGCTGCTGCCAGGTGGTGTCGGCCGTGCCCCGGGCGTCGTCGACCATGCGCCGGTACATCTCCGTCGCCATCTCGTCGAGCAGTTCCTGCTTGTTCTTGAAGTGCCAGTACAGGGCCGGCGCCTGGACGTTCAGCTCCTTGGCGATGGCGCGGAGGGTGAGGCCGTCGAGACCGGCCTCGTTCAGCAGCCGCAGCGCGGTGGCGACGACCTGCTTCTTGTCCAGCTTGGGGGCTCTCTGAGTGACCACGCTTGACAGTTTAACGCTGTTAAGCGCATGCTGCGGTCATGGAACTTAACAGCGTTAAGGAGATGGTCGTGGACAAGGACGCACGCGTCGGCACGGACGTACTCGTCGTGGGGGCCGGCCCCACCGGACTCGCCCTCGCCGTCGACCTCGCCCGGCGCGGCGTGCCCGCACTCGTGGTGGAGCGCTCCGCCGCGCTCTTCCCCGGCTCGCGCGGCAAGGGACTCCAGCCCCGCACCCTGGAGGTCCTCGACGACCTCGGCGTGCACGACGCGATCCAGCGGGCCGGCGGCCCCTACCCGGTCGGCATGATCTGGCGCGACGGCGAGCGGCAGGCCGAGCACCGGATGTTCGACGAGAGCCCTGCGAGCGAGACCGCGCCGTACACCACGCCGTGGATGGTGCCCCAGTGGCGCACGCAGGAGATCCTCTTCGCGCGGCTGGAGGAACTGGGCGGCGAGGTCGCCTTCGGGCGGGAACTCGTCTCGCTCTCCCAGGACGCGGACGGGGTGACCGCCCGCTTCGCCGCCGGCCCGCCCGTCCGTGCGCGGTACGCGGTCGCCGCCGACGGAGGCCGTTCCGCGGTGCGACGCGCGCTCGGGATCGGCATGACGGGCGAGACCGTGGACCCGAGTCCGACCCTGGTGGCCGACGTCCGCGTCAGCGGGCTCGACCGCGACAACTGGCACGTCTTCCTGCCGGCCGGGGAGGGCGGGGGATTCCTCGCGCTCTGCCCCCTCGCGGGCACCGACGACTTCCAGCTCACGGCCCAGTTCCCCGAGGGCACGGACGTCGACCTGTCCCCCGACGCCATCCGCAAGGTGGTCGCCGCCCGCACGCACCTGGCGCCCGACGCGGTGACCGAGGTCCGCTGGGCCTCGGACTTCCGCCCGCGCACGGGGCTCGCCGAACGCTTCCGCGCGGGCCGCGTGTTCCTCGCCGGGGACGCCGCGCACATCCACTCCCCCGCCGGCGGACAGGGCCTCAACACCAGCATCCAGGACGCGTACAACCTGGGCTGGAAGCTCGGCGCGGTGCTGCGCGACGGGGCGCCCGACGCACTCCTCGACTCGTACGAGGAGGAACGGCTGCCCAACGCCGCCGACATGCTCGGCCTGTCCACGCGGGTCCACCGCGGCGAGGTCCGGCGCGGGGCGGCCACCCAGCAGCTCGGGCTCGGCTACCGCGACCGCACGCTCGCGGTGGAGACCCGCTCGGGCCTCGCCGAGGACGCGCTGCACGCGGGCGACCGCGCCCCCGACGGCATCCGCGACGGCGTACGCCTCTTCGACGCCTTCCGGGGGCCGCGGTGGACGCTGCTGGCGGTCGGCACGGACACGGACCTGCCGCACCTCTCCGGCGCCCGCACCCTCCGGATCGCGGACCACGACGCCTACGGGCGCGGCCTGTTCCTCGTCCGCCCGGACGGTTACGTCGGCTGGGCGGGCACCTCGGCGGAGGGTCTCGCGTCGTACGCGGCCGGCGTGGGCCTGCGGTGAGCGGACCGCCGGCCGACCGGCCGGCGGAGCGTCAGGCGCTGGCGAGCGTGAGCTTCACGGCGAAGCCGAGGAAGAGGGCGCCCGCGGCGGTCGTGGCACCCGCGGACAGCCGCTTGCGCCTGCGGAAGGCCGACGCCAACCGGGTGCCGCTGAAGATCAGCGCCGTGAGGTAGAGGAAGCTGGCGAGCTGCGCGAAGGCGCCCAGGACCACGAAGGACAGGGCGGGGTGGGCGTAGCCCGGGTCCACGAACTGCACGAAGAAGGCGACGAAGAACAGGATCGCCTTCGGGTTGAACAGGCTGATCACGAGCGCGCGCCGGTACGGCCGTTCCCCGGCGGCCTCCACGGCCTCGCCGGACTCCACGACCCGCTCCCGCCGGGTCCGCCACATCCCCCGGGCGGCCCGCAGCATTCCGACCGCCAGCCACGTCAGATAGCCGGCGCCCGCGTACTTCACGATCCCGAACAGCACGGCGTTCGCCTGCAGCAGCGAGGCGACGCCCGCCGCCGACAGCGTCATCAGCACGGTGTCCCCGCACCACACGCCGGCGGCGGCGGTGTAACCGGCGCGGACGCCCCGGCGGGCCGCGACCGAGAGCACGTACAGCGAGTTCGGACCGGGCAGCAGCACGATCAGCACGAGGCCCGCCAGATAGGTGGGCAGATCAATGACACCAAGCATGAGGTGGAGTGTCGCACGCGCGCGCGACACTCCACCCACGGGTTTCGCCCGGTGAGACGGGGGCGGTCCGGGCGTGGACCGCGGGCCGGCTCAGAAGGCGTCGGACGGCACGTACGTGCCCCAGACCTCGCGCAGCGCGTTGCAGACCTCGCCGACCGTGGCGCGGGCACGGAGGGCGTCCTTCATCGGGTAGAGGACGTTGTCCGTGCCCTCGGCCGCCTTCTTGAGGTCGGCGAGGGCGGCGTCCACCGCGGCCTGGTCGCGCTCGGCGCGCAGCTTCGCGAGGCGCTCGGCCTGCTGGGCCTCGATCGCCGGGTCGACGCGGAGCGGCTCGTAGGGCTCCTCGACATCGACCGTGTAGCGGTTGACGCCGACGACGACCCGCTCGCCCGAGTCGGTCTCCTGGGCGATCCGGTACGCCGAGCGCTCGATCTCGTTCTTCTGGAAGCCGTGCTCGATGGCGTTGACCGCCCCGCCCAGGTCCTCGACCTTGCCCATGAGTCGGACGGCCGCGGCCTCGACCTCGTCGGTCATCTTCTCGATGACGTACGAGCCCGCGAAGGGGTCCACGGTGGCGGTGACGTCCGTCTCGTACGCCAGCACCTGCTGGGTGCGCAGCGCCAGGCGCGCGGACTTGTCGGTGGGGAGCGCGATCGCCTCGTCGAAGGAGTTGGTGTGCAGGGACTGCGTGCCGCCGAGGACGGCGGCCAGCCCCTGGACGGCGACGCGGACCAGGTTCACCTCCGGCTGCTGCGCGGTCAGCTGCACGCCGGCGGTCTGCGTGTGGAAGCGCAGCATGAGGGACTTCGGGTTCTTGGCGCCGAACTCGTCCCGCATGACCCGGGCCCAGATCCTGCGCGCGGCACGGAACTTGGCGACCTCTTCGAGGATCGTCGTGCGGGCGACGAAGAAGAAGGAGAGGCGGGGGGCGAAGTCGTCCACGTCCATGCCGGCGGCGACCGCCGTGCGGACGTACTCGATGCCGTCGGCGAGGGTGAACGCGATCTCCTGCGCGGGCGAGGCACCCGCCTCCGCCATGTGGTAGCCCGAGATCGAGATGGTGTTCCACTTCGGGATCTCGGCCTTGCAGTACTTGAAGATGTCCGCGATCAGACGCAGCGAGGGCTTCGGCGGGAAGATGTACGTGCCCCGCGCGATGTACTCCTTGAGCACGTCGTTCTGGATCGTGCCCGTCAGCTGGTCGGCCGGCACGCCCTGCTCCTCGCCGACCAGCTGGTACATCAGCAGGAGCAGCGACGCGGGCGCGTTGATGGTCATCGACGTGGAGACCTTGTCCAGCGGGATCCCGCCGAACAGCACGCGCATGTCGTCGATCGAGTCGATGGCGACGCCGACCTTGCCGACCTCACCGTGCGCGATGGCCGCGTCCGAGTCGTGGCCCATCTGGGTGGGCAGGTCGAAGGCGACCGACAGGCCCATGGTGCCGTTGGCGATCAGCTGCTTGTAGCGGGCGTTGGACTCCACGGCCGTGCCGAAGCCGGCGTACTGCCGCATCGTCCACGGGCGGCCGGTGTACATCGACGGATACACACCGCGGGTGAAGGGGTACGAACCCGGCGCGCCCAGCTTCTCGGACGGGTCCCAGCCCTCCAGAGCCTCCGGCCCGTACACCGGCTCGATGGGCAGACCGGACTCGGATTCGCGCGCCATGTGCTGTGCCTCCCGCTGAAGCTACTTACTAGTAGGATCCGACCCTCGCGACGGACTGTAGCGGCGGCCGTGCGCCCGGTGGAGTGCCCCACGCTGGGACCTTCCTCACAGACCGGTTCACGGACCTGTTCCGCGGTTCGTTTCGTTTCGTTTCGGTGTCTCGCTCTCCACCATGCCGTCTAGTTCGCAACCGGTCACGCGCGGGGAGCATCTCAGGTGACACAACAGCGAAACGGGGGGTCCGAATGCGTACGACGGGCATGGGGAGATCGCTGGCCGCGCTCGCGGCCCTCATCGTGCTGAGCGGCTGCACGGCGCAGGCCGTGGACGCCCACGGGAAGCAGCCGCCGCCCGTGCGCGGCGGCAGCGGCGGCCCGTCGGCGTCCGAGGACGGCAAGGAGAGCGGGAAGCCGAGCGGCAAGCCGGGCGCCACCGCCCCGAAGGTCCTGTGGTCCCGGGGCGACAAGGGCCGGGACGTCCGCGAGCTCCAGGCCCGGCTGCACCAGGTCGCCTGGCTCATCACCGCGCCGACGGGGAGGTACGACTCCCCGACGGTGAAGGCGGTCAAGGGCTTCCAGGGCAAGCGGGGTCTGCCGCGCACCGGTGAGCTGGACACCGTCACCTGGCAGCGGCTGCGGAAGATGACGCACGAGCCGGCGTCCTGGGAGCTGTACCCGTATGGCGGTCAGCCGGCCGCGAAGCCGGATCCGCGGTGCATGACGGGCCGGGTGCTGTGCATCAGCAAGACGAGCCGGACGCTGCGCTGGATGGTCGACGGGAAGACCGTCTCGGCGATGGACGTGCGGTTCGGTTCGCAGTACACGCCGACCCGCGAGGGTGTGTTCAGCGTCTATTTCAAGTCGCGGTACCACGTGTCGACGATCTATCACACGGCCATGCCCTACGCGATGTTCTTCAGCGGGGGCCAGGCGGTCCATTACTCCTCGGACTTCGCGGCCCGCGGCTACTACGGCGCTTCGCACGGCTGCGTCAACGTCCGGGACGAGGGGAAGATCGCTGCCCTGTTCGCACAGGTCCGCAACGGCGACAAGGTCGTCGTGTACTGGTGAGCGCCGGGGGCGCGGGAGAGGGTGTGGGGCGCGGGCGGGACCGGGGGAACGTGTCCCGCCCGCGCCAGGTGCACAGAGCCGTGGGTACGGGGGGAACCCCGGCTCCGTGCTACGGCCGATGACCAGTCGGCTCACCCATTACTGCGTTGCGGCGGCCGAAAACGTCACACCCGGACCGAAGAAAGTTGAAAGAAGTACGAAACCGCAGGTCAGAGGCGCTGCCCCTGCGCCGGGTGCGGCAACGCGCCGAGGACCCGCGCACCGCGGCGGGGTGCGCACGGCGCTTTCAGTGGGCGGTGAGGAGCGACGTGAGGGCGCTCGTCGCCGCCGTCGGCGACGGCGACGGCGACGGTGACGTCCGGGGCAGCAGTGGGCTCAGCGCGGAGTACGAGGGCGACGGCGTGCCGATGACGCCGTTGTGGTGGCCGTCACCGGGCAGTATGTGATGGCTGTCGCCGTCACCGCCCTGGTCGCCCTGGTCCCCCTGGTCTCCCCGGTCGTCACGGCCGGAGCCCTTGCCGTCGCCCTCGTCGCGGTCGGAGCGGTCGTCGAGCCGGTTCAGCAGTCCGGCGCAGTAGGTCTTCACCCGTCCACTGCCGCCCGCCGCGTCCTCCAGGCCGCGCCTGCGGCCCGCGTCGAGGTCCTTGCCGGCCAGGATGTCGCGGCAGGACAGCCGCGTACGCCTCCACCACTCGCGCGTGCGGTCGGAGTCTTCCTTGCCCTTGGAGCCCGGCCGGGTACCCCGGGTGGCGTCGTCGTCCGTCCGGTCGTCCGGCGAGGTCGGGCCGGAGGGGCCGTTCGTGGTGCCGTCGGGCGTCGGCGTCCCGGAGCCGCCGGGAGTCGCCGGCGACGGCGAGACGAGGGGCTGTTCCGGTGTTCGGGCCGCGGTGACCGAGGCGGCCGGAGCGGGCTTGTCGTCACGGAACGGAGTCGGCAGGACGCCGGTCCCGGCCGCCACGGCGACCCCGCCGATCATGCCCGCGGCCAGCGCCGCGGCGAGCCCGACCCGCACGGGACGGCCCCAGCGGACCCCACGGCGGCCCACTCCGGGCCGCCCGATCCGTACGAGTCCGGCGTCCGCCGCATGCGCCCCGGGACGGGCGAGGGCACGGCGGCCGAGCTGCACGGCCTCGCCGTCTCCGCTGGTACGTGCCTTGCGGAAGGCGGCCAACACGGCTTCCTCGCCCGGGAGTTCAGCGTCGTGCGGGACGGGTCCCGCGGACAGCGCTCCGAGCGCGCCGGCAAGCCGTTCCGCCTGGGCCCGGGAGTCGGCGTCGACGGCTTCCAGCGGCTCACCGCGCAGCAATCGCTCCGCCGCTTCGCGGTCCAGCCACCTGTACTGCTCGTCGGCCATCACATGTCCTTCTGCGTCCGCGAACGCGTATGCGTCACACCCGCGGACGTCACCGCGCGTGTGCGCGATCCTCTTTGTGGGGGAACGGCACCGAGTCCGCCGCCGGTGTCCGCGTCGCCGCCGAGCAGCTCCGCGAGCCGCTTCAGGCCGCGGTGGGCCGCCGTGCGGACCGCGCCCGGGCGCTTGCCGAGGGTCTCCGCGGCCGACTTGGCGTCCAGGCCGACGACGACGCGCAGGACGACGGCCTCCGCCTGGTCCTGCGGGAGCTGGGCTATCAGCGAGAGGGTGCTGTCGGTGGCGAGTGCCTCGATGGCCTCACCCGCGGTGTCGGACTCGGCGGCCCTGCCGGTCAGTTCGGTCTCGTCGCCGCCTATCGCGGGTCGCCGCCCGCGCATCCGTACGTGGTCGAGCGCCCGGTTGCGGGCGATGCGGGCGGCCCACCCGCGGAACCGGTCGGCATCGCCGCTGAACCGCTCCAGGTCACGCGCGATCTGCAACCAGGCCTCGGACGTGACGTCTTCCGCGTCCGCCTCGCCGACCAGCGTCCGTACATATCCGAGCAGCCGTGGGTGCACCGTGCGGTACACAGTCCGGAACGCGGTCTCGTCCCCGTCCTGTGCAGCAAGCACCGCGGCGGTCAGCTCCGCGTCGTCCCCCAGCACCGCGCCTCTCTTGCGCCTAAGCCGGCGCCGCTTCCGCGGACCGGGTTCTCGCCGTCGTGGTCGTCGTTCGCCGGCCGCGGCTCCAGGACCGCGGTCGGCTGCGGCGGCCTGTCGTCCCCCGCACTCCGGCGCGAAAGGCACGTTACGGCGTGAAACCGCTGCTCGTCCATGTTCGTACAGCATGCAACTAAGTCGTGACGCAGAGAGGTGTGACACAAAACGCAGCCGCGGCGCTGTAGAGAGTACGGGCCGCCGCGCGGCCCGTGCCGCGCGACGGCCGGGGCCTCTCCTGTGGGGGGTGGCGGCCCCGGCCGTCTCCGTGGCATCTCGTTCCGGCCTCGGACGACGCGTCGCGTCGCCGGCCGATGCGACCGACACGTGACCCATCGGTCAGACGCCTCACGCGAGCCTCCCCGTCCCGATGCGCCGAGCCGTGCCGGACTCCGGCTTGCGGGCCCCATCGACTCGACACCTGCCACGCCGGGCCACCCGTGGACGGCGGCCGAACGCCGAACGCCGGGCGCGCCCGATGCTCCCTCAACTGCCGTGCGGGGCACGCCCATGTCCGGCTTGCAGCCGTATCGACCGACCGGGCCGACGAGGAAAACACTCGCTGTTTACTTTTCATTGACTCCAAGATCAACTGTTCGCTACCTTCCACGCCTCGCCCGATGTGGACAGGCCCCGGGGGCCGCACCGGGTGAGAGATGAGGAGTTCCCGCATGTCGGGCAGATCTTCCAAGCGTGTGTCCACCGTGGTCGCGATGGCGTCGGCCTTCGTCCTTGCGATGTCCTCCGGCGCCTGGGCCAACTGGTCGAGCACCATCAACTCGTGGACGGACGGCGGCGGCTCCAACGGACAGTCCCGCTACTGGGCGGACCAGAGCTACTCGGAGATCATTTTCAAGGGCTGCACCGTGCAGGGCGGCAAGGACACCACCGGTGTCGAGTTGTGGGACTACGACGCGCTGTCGTCCAACGACTTCTACGGCGAGAAGACCTTCACCAACTGTTTCGACGGCTCGACCTACGCGAGCCGGGGCGAGTACACCGGTCTGCCCGAGGAGTCGGACTACTTCTTCCAGCTCGACAACGTCGGCGGCGGGAGCAACGCGTGCTGCCTGCTGTGGGCGACCTACGCGGGAGTCGACACCACTCTCGAAGACGCCTGATCAGTGATCTGCAGCGTGGTGTCTCGCCGTCGGCGAGACACCACGCCCCTTGTTCGGACCACTCCAGGAAGTCGAGAAGTGAAACCCCTCACACTCATCAGGTCCAGCAGTGCGCTGAGGGTCGCCCCTGTCGCCCTGCTTCTCGTGTTCGCCTACTACGCCACCGATCTCGGTGACGATCTTCGCGTCGATCCGCTGGGCTACTCCGCCACTGTGGTCGACGCGGTGCTGCGCAACCTGCTGCCCGTGGCCTTCGCGGTTGCCTCGGGTCTCGCCGCGTGGGAGGCGCGGAAGCTGGGAGCCTCCGAGATCTGGAAGCTGGGCGCGGTGCGATCGCGCTACACCATCGCCGCGCAGCAGCTGGCTCCCGTTGTCGCACTGGCCTGGTTGCTCCTCATCCTTCCCACGCTGTGTGCCCTTGTCCAAAGGCAGGTTGCGCCCGACCTGCCCGGCCTCACCCTGCTGGCCTTCGGACTGGTGCTCTGCGTCGCCCACGGCGTCGTCGGATTCGCCGCCGGAGCCGCCATTCGGCACATCTCCGTAGTGCCCGTCGTCGCGGTCACCGACTTCCTGGCCGTCGGCTGGTCCACCGGCCTGTCGACGCCGTGGCCCCGGCATCTCAGCGGCCTCTTCGCCGGCAAGATGATGTTCGGCGAACTGCCCACTCCCGCCGCCTTCGCGGCTCCTCTCCTGCTGGCCGTCGGCTCCGCCTGCGCCATGGCGCTGCTCTGGGCACCTGTTTCTCGCGCGCTACGAGGAGCCGTCGCGGGAGCACTCGTCCTCGCCTGCGCGTTCGGATCGTTCTCCGTGGTCGGCGACTGGAGTTACATAGGCCCACGGACCACCGGTCACGGCACCCTGGCCTGTGCCGGGCAGTCCCCCCGCATCTGTCTGCCCGAGGCGCGCGCCGAGCGCATCTCCGCTCTCGCCGAGGAAGCGAAGGCGACGCTGGAAGCCCTGCGCCGAGCCGGTCTGCCTGCCGAGCCGACTTCCATCACAGACACCTCTCTCAGCCTCCGGTATCCCGAACCATCCACGAAGAGCGACTGGACCGTGCCACTCGTCTTCGGCGAGGCGACCGGCACCGTTCGTTACCAGATCGCCCGCGAAGTGGTGCGTTTCGCATGCGCCCCTCCCGCCACCGCTCCCGCCCGCCTTGTGTACTACTGGGTGTCCTTCCAAGTGGGCCAGGGGGACACCTACTTGAAGCGGCTCAGCTCCGAGCCCGATTTCACGGCTCAGGAACGCAGTCGTATTCAAGACCGGGTAGGAGAGGTTCTGCGGTCGAGCAGGGCGCAACAGATGGGCTGGTACGAGAAGACCGTGGCGGAGGCCTGCAAGAAGAACGGGAAGACAACGTGATGTGGTGGCTGCGCGCCCGTCGCGCGCACACTCGGCTGCCCCTGGGTTTCCTGATGTTCACGCTTCTGGCGGCGATCGTTCAGGACACCCCCCTCTTCCTGCCGTCCATCTGGTCCGGCGGCTCCGAGATCGTGCAAGCCGTCACGCTTGTTCCGCTCGTGCTGACCTCGGTCCTCTTCGACTGTCTGCACACGCGGCTGGACGCCGCCGAGGCCACCGGGATCCGACCCGTCAGGTTCTTCGACGTCCTGCTCGCACTCGGCGTGGTGGCACTCGCGCTGGTCGTGGGCGAGGTGATCGCCACGGTCTCCGGGGCCGCATCGGCCGAGACACTGGGCCGCAACACGGCCTTCCTCGCCGGCCTCACCCTGTTGTGCGGAGCTCTCTTCGGGAGATCCGCAGTCCTCGTCCCCGCACTGTGGCCGCTGATCGGCGTACTTTTCGGCATGAGGGCGGCCGGCGACGCCTATCCGTGGACCGTACTCCTCGAACCGCCTGGCACCTGGTACGCCTCCGTGGGAGCCCTCCTGATGCTCACCACCGGCGTCGGTGCCCACCTCCTTTCACCGAACCGCTTCGCACGGAGAGCCGCATGACCCTCGTTCTCGATTCCTGCACCTTCGCCTACGGCCGGCGGCGGGCTGCCGTGCTGAAGGACTTCGACTACCGCCTTCCGGACGGCCTGACCATCCTTCTCGGACCGAACGGGGCGGGCAAGTCCACGATGTTGCAGCTGGCTGCCGCCGTCACCGCGCCCCAACGGGGAACCGTGACGTGGGACGGACTCGACGCGAAGAGCAAGGAGTACCGGCGGACGGTGGCCTGGATGCCGCAGAACATCACTCCCCTGCCCTCACTGACGGCACGGGAGTACGTCGCTTACGTGGGCTGGCTGAAGGGAATGAGCAGGGCCGATGCCTGGGACAACGCTCCTCGCGCGCTGTCCCGCGTCGAGATGTCGAAGCACGCCGACACCCGCACCGGCCGGCTCTCGGGCGGCCAGCTGAGGCGTGTGGGTGTGGCCTGTGCCCTGGTCCACGACGCACGTGTGCTCCTCCTCGATGAACCCACGGCCGGCATGGACCCACGTCAGCGACGGGTTTTCCGCGACCTCCTTGCCGCGGTCAAGGACGAGGTCCGCATCCTGCTGTCCACGCACGACGTGACCGACCTCGCCGAAGAGGCCGATCACGTGTCCGTTCTGGTCGGCGGACGTCTCGTACAGAGCGGATCGACCGGCGAGTTCCTCGCCCACACTCCGCCCGGTACGGCGCAGGGCCGGGCTGCCGAAGGGGCCTATACGACCCTGCTCGAGTCGGCCTGACCGGTCGGGCGAGGGGAACGCTCGCGAACGGTGCTACGGCTTGCCGTTGGACTTCGCCGGTTTCGTCGGTGACGCGGTCGCGGGCGAAGCCGGCCCCTGCGTGGCGCCCGGCTGCTTGGTGTTCCCGGTCCCGGTCCGCGGCGCGTCGGCCAACTGCTCGGCGCAGTAGGCCGCGACCTTGTCCTCGCCCCCGGCGGCGGTGACGAGACGCTGCCAGGCCGTCGAGTTCAGGGCCTTGCCCGGGTCCTTCACCGAGTCGTAGGCGCGGCAGTGGGCGACGGTGTCCTGGGCCTGCGTCGGGTGGGCGGACGCACGGCCCCGCCCGGTGAGGTCCGGGGCGGCAGCGGTGGGCGATTCCCGCGGGACGGACTCGGCGGCGGGACGGTCCGGAACGCTCCTCGACGGCCGTGCCGTGGCCCTGCCCTGGTCGTCGCCGTCCTCGTCGGACGCCGAGCCGATCGCCGCGACCGCGACCCCGCCCAGCGTCAGACTGGCCAGCAGCACGGCACACATGGCCTTCAGCGAACGGATCGGCCGCCGCCGCTCCCGCGGCCGCCAGTCGTCGCGGCGCCGGGTCGGCGCGATGAGCGCGCCTTCGTCCCGGGCGGCACGGAAGGCGGCGACGGCACGGGCCTCGCCCTCGGCGTCGACGGTCTCCGCCCGCACGGCGGAGGCGAGGAGCTCGCCGAGGTCGGGCCGGCCCGCTTCGCCCGGGTGCGCGACCCGACGGTCGGACGAGCCGCCGTGACCGTGTCGTTCACCCATGTCCGGATCCATCCCTGCCCGACACTTTCTTGGACTTCTTGCCGTTCATCTCGACTCCCCCAGCGTTCTGGGGCCTTCATCCGTCACACCGCCGACGCCGAGCTGCTGGGCCAGGCGCTTGAGGCCGCGGTGGGCCGCGGTGCGCACCGCTCCCGGCCGCTTGCCCAGGACCCGCGCGGCGGCCGGCCCGTCGAGTCCGACGACCACGCGCAGGAGGACCGCCTCCGCCTGGTCGCGCGGCAGTCCCGCCACCAGGCGCAGGGCGTCCTGTGTGGAGAGGGACTCCAGCGCCTGGTCGTGCGTGTTGTGCGAGCCGGGCAGTTCGAGCAGGTCCTGTTCCAGGACGGTCGCCCGGGGCCGCACCTTGAGCCGGCGCAGATGGTCCAGTGCGCGATGCCGGGCGATGGTCGCGGTCCAGCCGCGGAAGCCCGCTCCGTCGCCCCGGAAGCGTCCGAGGTCCCGCGCGATCTCCAGCCAGGCGTCGGACGCCACGTCCTCCGCGTCGTCGCCGACGATCCCGCGCAGGTACCCGAGCAGTCCGGGCTGCACGATCCGGTAGGCGACCGCGAAGGCGGCCTCGTCCCCCTCCTGCGCCCGCGCGACGGCCGCGCCCAGCTCCGCGTCGCGTGCCTGCACGCGGCGGGGTTCCCCTCCTAGACCCAACACAGTCCTCGTTTTGTACCGAGATCGTCCGGATTCACGCCGTGCGACACGGTCGGCCGCGTGCACGCTTCCACGCCCCTCTGCGTCAGGCGGCACAGAAATGTCACAGCCTGTCAGGCACCTCACACGTCCCACGTCCCCCTGACGCCGTTCCGGCACGATGGGCACGCCCCCTTCACCCGGATCGCCTGCCACCGCCGGCCGCGGCCCTGACCTGCGGAACCCGTCCGTGCAGCTGCAGATAGAACGTCCGCACGGACTCGCGTTCCCCGGCCTCGAAACGCTTGACGACCTTCCCGAGCGGATTCCAGACCCTCCCGTCGGGCATCCGCACACCGCAGGGCTGGCCGAACAGCTCGCGCTGCCCGTCGTCGAGCTCGACCCAGCGCGCCCCGGCCCGCCGCACCAGGACCTCGCCGGTGTAGGCGCCGATCCCGAACAGCACCTGCTGGACGGCGGCCCGATCGGACCCGCCCTTGCGCAGACCGTCCAGGATGAAGTCGACGACGCGCAGGCTGTTGACGGAGTAGTCCAGCGGCAGCCGGTTCCGCGCCGTGACCTGTCGCACGAACCGCTCCGCGTGCCGACGCATCCTCAGCTCGGCCGGCCCCCGCTCCTCCATGGCTCCCGCTCCTCACTCCACGGCGCACGAGCGCGCCACTCCCCCGGTCACCAGACCAAGCGGAATGCGCGTCTCGAACATCACGTGCGGCGACAGTGACAAAGGTCATGCGAGGAAAGCCCCGTCCTCATACAACTATTCGGTCGGCTCAAGCGTCGGATGCCCTCGCGCCGACGGACCGCCCGGGCCGGACCGCCCGGACCTCCCGGACCGCCCGGGCCGGACCGCCGGGGTCGGCCCTCCCGGGACCGGACCTCCCGCGGGCCGCACCCGGCTATTCCGTGGCCCGGTCCTCCCCCGCGCCCGTCGGCAGCAGCTCCGCCCCGCTCAGGATCAGCATGTCCGCCACGAAGCAGGCGACCTCACCGTCGGCGTCCCGGCCGATCCACACCGGATAGGCGCCGTCGCCCCGGCCGCTCGGGTAGGCGATCAGGTTGGTACCGGTGGCCGCGTCGCCCACGACGGCGATGCCGTGGTCGTCCTCCGTCAGCACGCCCGACACCTGGCCGTCCCAGAACCTGCGGCCGAGGTCCGCGGCCGTGCTCGCGTCGGCGAAGGCGCCGGTGCCGGCGTCCACGCCGAAGCCGTAGAACTGCCCGTCCCGCAGGAGCCGTTCGTCCTGTCCGGGGAGCAGCGCCGACTCCCATCGCACCGCCGGACGTTCGGACACGAGGACGCGGGCCGCGGTGTACTCGTCGAGGATCAGCGTCCGCCCCTCGTGCTCGGCCGTGTACCCCGCGGAGGCGAGCTGCACCGGATAGTCGCCGGGCGCCACCGTCACCGTGAACCCGGCGTCCTGCTCGCACTCCCCGTACGTGGGGTCGCGGGCCACCAGCCGCCCGCTGGGCAGCCGCAGCGTCCCGGCCGGGATCGGGTCCCAGACGGTGTACTCCTGCCGGTCCGTCGAGAAGCGGGCGCCGGGCGTGAACAGCTCGTTCAGGTGCCGGGGCCGCATCCCCCGCGGCGCCCGCCAGTTCGGGCCGCAGGCCTCGCCGGTCCGGGCGACCTCCACGACCTCCCGCAGTTCGCAGCCGGGCGCCTGATCGCTGCCGAGCGGCGCGAGCAGCCCCTTCCACCGCCCGAACTCCGGTACGGGGAACCACCGTTGTTCCTCGGGGACGTCCGCGGTGGTGTGCCGCGAGCCACCCATGTCGCCCTGCGGTTCGACGATCTGGGTCCCCCGCCCGTCCGGCCACAGCTCGATCGTCACCCGCCCCGCGTCCGACGCGAATTCCGGGCTCCCCTCGTCGGGGTAGGCCCAGCCGCGCCGGCAGGTGAGGTAGAGCCGGTCCGCCGTGAGCCGCCGCAGGTCCACCTCCATGAACCGCCGCCCGTGCAGGTCGGACACCCAGAGGCCGAGGTAGTGGTGCGACCAGTCGACGTGCGCGACGATCGCCCCGAGGCTGTCGGCCTGCCGCAGCACCACCGCGTACGGCTCCCCCGCGGCGTCACGGGCCGCGGCGGCCTCGGCACCGATCGGCCCGAGCACGACCCCGCGCCCGAAGTCCCACCCCTCGCCGTACACGACATCGATGATCTCCGTGCCGTTCATCGGGCCGCTCCCCTCCTCGCTCGCTCACACAGTCGGACACAGGATCCGGAGTCCCCGGGCGCCGCTCTCCCGGCACCCGGGGCTCCGGAAGAAGTCATCGATCGGCGTCGGCGGGCAGCGTCACCCTGCCCGTGAACACGCCGTGGTTGTCGGCCCGTACCTCCTGGCTCACCGTGATGTCTCCGCCGCGGTACGGGACGAGGAACGTGTACGCGTAGCGGTGCGAGACGAGCCGGTATCCGTGCGCAGCATCCAGGTTCCATGTCTCGGTGAAGCTCTTGAGCGTGATGCTGCCGTCGGCCGCCGTCACCCCGGCGGCACGCAGTTGGACGAGCGTGGGTTCCATCTCCCGGACGGCCCGCTTCAGCGCGGGACGGCTGCGGGCGGCCGCCAACGACCAGCCGGCGGCGGAGACCTGGAGGCGCACGTCACGGCCGCCGGCGCCCGTCCGCCGCACCTTCGCGCTCTTGGCGTACGCGCCGAACGCCTCCAGCTCGGCCAAGGGATCCTCGACGTCGTTGGCGATGCCGGGGTCGGACAGCGGCCCCTGCTTCCACGCCTCGGCGCCCTCCTTGACGTAGCCGGTGCCGCCGACGACGTAGACCAGCTCGGGCTTGCGCACCTCCTTGCTGGTGGTGATCAGGCCTTTCTGCCGGAGCGCGGCGGGGGCCGTGGTGCGGTCGGCCGTCGCCGTGTACGTGGCGGTGGAGGGCCGCTGCCCCTGCATGAGGAGCGTCTCGCTGCCGCGCAGGGCGAACGTCCACCCCTTCTCGGCCGCCATGGCCTGCCGGGCCCTGGCGGTGAACTGTTCCGCGGTCCTCGGCTTCGGCGCCGGCCCGCGCCCGGCACCGGGGCGTGACGTGGCCGTCGGCCCGTCCTCGGCCCGCGTCGCCCGCGAAGCGGCGGAGCGCTCGCCCGCCGACTTCCGCTTCCCGCCGCCGTGCGACGAGCATCCGGAGACGGCGACCGCGGTCGCGACCGCCACCGACAGCGCGGCGACCGCGCGCCGCTTTCCTGGGCGAAGACGTGTTCCGGGCAGCACGGAGTAACCCTTCGGCAGGGAGGGAGAGCTCGATTGCGGCCCGGTTATACAACAGCCGCCGACGCGACCGCGAGCGTCCGGGCATAACGGCACACATCGGAATTCCGGCCGTCACATCCGGTGCGACGGGCTCGAACCTGTCGTGCCGTCCGGGTCGTTGGGCGACGCAGGTCGCAGCGCCCTGTGGTGACGCTTTGCGATCGCTGTGCGCTGTGACTCATCGGACCACCCGTGTGACGGGTGGTGTCTTTGAGGACTTGTTTCCGAGAGATGTTTTCCAGGGGTGGGACAATTGAGTCGCAGGACTGGCCATGCTTACAAACCGCTGACTCTGAAGCGGAGAGCATGGCTGACGATCGGGGCCGTGGTACTGGGCGGCGCGGGCGTCGTCACCTATGCCGTAGCAAACCCGTCCGCACAGCCGGACGACCGTGCCGGGGCGCGCAAGCCCGCCGTGCACACGGTCAAACTCAAGGACAAGGGCGCCGGCCGCAAGGGCCTCGGCAAGCAGGACACCGACCGCTTCAGCGCCGTACTGCTGACCTGGAGCGACCCGGACGCGAAGCCGAAGGGCACGCCCGAGGTGCGGTACCGGGAGCGGGAGTCCGGCAAGTGGTCGGGGTGGCAGAAGCTGCCGGACGACCCGTTCTCGGCCGACGGCGAGGAAGGCAGGAAGGCCGCTCAGCGCGGCGGCACGGCATCCGTGTGGACCGGCGACGCGGACGGCGTCGAGGTCCGTGTGATCGGCGCCGACGGCACGGAGGCCGCGGGGCAGCCGGCCGGCATGGACGTGCGGCTGCTCGACCCGGGCACCGATCCGAAGCGGAGCACGGAGCCCGCGGCGTACTCGCTCCCGGTGGAGGAGACCACGCCCGCGACGACCGACTCGCCGACCCCGGCCGACCCGGTACCGACGACGACGGACCCCGCGACCCCGACGGACACCGCCTCGCCCACCGACACCGCCTCGCCGACCACCGAGCCGCCGAGCCCGTCGTCGACCGACACCGCCTCGCCGACGCCGTCGCCCACCGACACCGTCCCCGCGCCCCGCCCGTCGACGGTGGTCAAGCCGCCGGTCATCACCCAGGCGGAGTGGGGCGCGTCGACCGACTACGACGGAACGCCCGCGTACGGCACCGAGATCAAGGCCGCCGTGGTCCACCACACCGGTGTGGACAGCGACAACAAACTCTCCTGCGGCGAGTCCCGCGCCCGGATGCGCACCATCCAGCAGGAGCACTTCTCGCGCGGCTACTTCGACATCGGCTACAACTTCGTCGTCGACAAGTGCGGTCAGATCTTCGAGGGCCGCAGCGGCGGCATGGACCTGCCCGTGGTCGGCGCGCACGACATCGGCTTCAACACCAACACGGTCGGCATCTCGTACATAGGCAACTACGAGAACGCGAAGCCGACCCGCGCGGGCCTGGAGGCCATCTCGCGCATCGTCGCCTGGAAGTTCGGCATGTACGGCGTCGACCCCAACGGCAAGGTGACGCTGGTCTCCGGCAGCCCCAAGGGCCAGGACGGCAACCTCGTCGACAAGGGCACGTCGATCACGCTGCCGACGGTCTTCGGACACCGCGACACCAACGCCACCGCGTGCCCCGGCGCCAACCTCTACCCGAAGCTCGCCGAGATCCGCAGGTACGCCGCGAGCGCCGGCCGGAACTCCGCGATCCCGACCTCCGACTACAACCGCGACGGCGTGAGCGACCTCGTCGCCGGTACGCCCAAGGCGTCGGGCGGCTTCGGCAGCCTCGCCGTGGTGCCCGGCGGCCTGAACGGCCCGGTCCCGGCGTCGAAGGTGACGCTCACGCAGAACAGCGCGGGTGTCCCCGGCTCCTCCGAGGCGGGCGACAGCTGGGGTGCCGCCACCGCGTGGGGCGACGTGAACGGCGACGGCTACGCGGACCTCGCGGTCGGCGCGCCCGGCGAGGACGACACGAGCGGCAACGCGGACCGCGGCTCGGTCACCGTGCTCTACGGTCCCGCCCTGAACACCGGCTTCTCGTACGCCACCTCCGGCGTGACCGCCGCCGGCGCCAAGCTCGGCTCGGCCGTCGCGGTCGGCGACTTCGACGCGAACGGCAAGGCGGACGTGTTCGCCGCGGGCACCGGCAAGGGCGGCAACTGGAACGCCCGCCTCACCGGCGGCGCCACCCAGACCGGCACCCTCACCACCTCGACGAGCGCGATCGCGTACGCCGACGCCGCCACCGGCGACTTCAACCGGGACGGCTACACGGACGTGGCCCTCAACTACCGTGACGCGGGCGGCATCGGCCGGGTCACCTGGTTCAAGGGCGGCGCGTCGGGCCTGACGAAGGTGTCCACGCTCAGCGTGAAGGGCGGCCGTTCCATCGCCGCCGGTGACGTGAACGGCAACGGCTACGACGACATCGTCATCGGCCAGCCCTACACCTCGGAGTCCGGCGCCGTCTCCGGCGGCCAGGTCACCATGGTCCCCGGCACCTCCACCGGCTTCACCACCACCGGCATGACGACGGTCCAGCAGGACACCGCGGGTGTGCCGGGCGCCAACGAGTCCGGTGACGCGCTCGGTTCGTCCGTGTCCGTCGGCGACTACAACCTCGACGGTTACGCCGACGTCCTCGCCGGCGCGCCGAACGAGGACATCACACGCGACTCGGTCAACCGCTCCAACGCCGGCACCACCCTGCTGCTGAAGGGCACCTCGACGGGCCTGACCGGGTCCGGCTCGATCGCCGTGTCCCAGGACACCTCCGGGGTGCCCGGCTCCACCGAGACCGACGACAAGCTCGGCTCGGCCGTCTCGCTCGCCGACCTCTCCGGGTACGGCCGCACCGACCTGGTCCTCGGCACCGAGGGCGAGGACGGCGGCGACGGCATCCTGCTGTACGTGCCCAGCAACAGCACCGGCCTCGGTCTGACGCAGGCCACGGTCTACAGCAAGACCATGCTCGGCACTCCGGCGGGCGCCCACCTGGGACAGACGCTGACGCCGTAACGGCAGCGATCCCCGCCAGGGCCACGAGGGGGCCGTGCACCATACGGACGTATGGCGCACGGCCCCTTCTTCGTGCGCGGACCCGGGCTGATCCCGGCGAAACCCTCTAGCCCACGGCCTCGCGGCACAGCAGCCGCAGCGAGCCGTCGCCCGCGTAGCAGCGACGGGCCTCCTCGATCGGGTCCCACAGGCGCCCGTCGGGCGTGCGCAGCCAGTGGTCGCCGCCCGTCTCCCACCATTCGCCGCCCGTGCACCTGACGACGACCTCACCGGCGTACGCGCCGAATCCGCGCAGCGCCGTCTCGACGGCCGCGAACGGCGCGCCCTCCCGGCGTATCTCCTCGATCAGCCGGTCCACGCGCCACAGGCTCTGGGCCGAATAGTCGAGGCGCAGCCGGGCGCCCTCGCGCATCGTCGCGACCGTGTCCGCCGCCCAGCGCACGGGCTTCGCCGCCGCCGGGGGCCTCGTTGCCCGAGTCGAGTCCACACTCATTGCGTTCACATTCCCAAGAGCGTGGTCGGGACCGGATTCGTCACGCGCCCGGCGGGTGTTCGCGACACCGGCTCAGGACCGCCATCTCCCTCGCCGGACAGTCACAGGAACCCCTCAGGCCGACGGGTTTGGACCTGCCGCGGCCACCGACGCGTCCGCCCGTGCCCGGACCGGCCCGAACCGGCCCGCACCCTCCTGGACCATCCCGAACCGCCCCGTACCGGTCCGCGCCGGCCGGTCCGCGCCGGCCGGTCCCGTGTGCGCGCCTACGCCCTTCCGCGTGCCCTGCGCGACACCACCGCCCGCAGCACGCGCCGCCCCTCCGTGGACACGTCCAGGGCCGGACGCAGTCCTCCGGTGCCGTGGTCGGCGAGCAGTTCCAGGACGGTGACCTGGCGGCGCAGTTCGGCGGCGACGAGCGGCGACATGCCGTCCGTGCGGCCCTCACGGCGGGACGTCACGCACGACGCGCCGTCCTCGGCGGCGTCCAGCAGCCGGTGGATCTGCAGGGCCGCGACGGAACAGGCGTCGGCCCAGGGGCGCAGGTCGGCGGCGGAGCACTCGGCGGGTGCCGCGTCGAGCATGCGGCGGGCGAGCACGACGGCCTCGTCCTCGTCGGCCGCGGCCGGCTCGGGGGCATCGGCGTCGAGTCTGGTGCGCGCCTCCTTCAGGCGGTCGCCCCATGCGTTCCCGTCCGCCAGGCTCGCCCACAGCGGCCGCAGGATCTCGTCGTCGCCGCCCAGCAGAGGCACGCACCGATCCAAACAAGCCAGCCCGCTCGCCGCCAGACCTCGCTCGTCGGCCTGAGCGATCAGTTCCACCAGGCTCATCGCGCCTCCCTCGAAATGCCTCGACAGGGCGCCTCTGTCTCACGGAGCCCGCACTTCCCCTTACTGCGTGCGACGGTCCGGGAGTGTCACAGGGGCACCACACCGAGTCGGTCGAGGAACCGGAAGAAGAGGTTTTCGGCCAACGGGTCGGGGCCCGCGGTCAGCACGTCGAGCAGCGATTCCGCGGTGACGGCGTGACCGGCCTCGGCGGCCCAGGCGACGGCCCGCGCGGCGGCGTCGCCCGGTTCGAGGAAGTAGTCGTCGACGCCGGGCTCGTCCTCGCCGCCGCCCAGGTACCCGGCCATCGCCTCCCGCGCCAGGCAGGTGGTCCACGCGCCGCTCTCGGGGGCGGCGGCCTCGACGGCCACGCAGTCGCTGTCCATGACGTATCCGAAGAGAGCGGGCGCGCCGGTCTCCCGGGCGAGTGCGTTCATGTTCCCGACGTCCCCGTCGCCGCCCGGGTACTCCCACACCTGCCAGCCCGCCGGCGCCGTGCCGCGCAGCACCATGCCGCGCGCCCCGGCCAGCGTGTCCAGCTCCGCGAGCGGTGCCTCGCTTCTGCCCACGACGTAGTAGCCCCAGTAGCCCATGCCGGTTCCCCCCGGTGTCTCGGTTCGGCGACTCGGGCCGAATACACCACAGGGATAAGGCAGTTGGCTACGGAAAGGGATGATTCGGTGCGGGTCAGGCCGCCGCGGCGAGGAGCGGACCGCGCCGGGCCTTGTCGTCCTGCATACGGGTCAGACGCCGCACGAAGAGCACCGCGAGGACGGCGGCCACCACCCACAGGACCTCGGCGACTCCCAGCATGCCCATCGCCTCGCGCAGTTCGGCGGGCGTGTCGGCGCTCGGTACGGACCGGCCGGCCAGCCGGTCGGTGAGCGCGGCGGCCACCCACGTGAGCCACCAGGAGTTGAGGAGGACGTGCGACGACGACGGCATCCGCGTCCCGTCCGCCAGAGACAGGGTCGGCAGCGGTGCGCTCGCGTCCCAGATGTCGGCGGCGACACGGCGCGGGAACCACAGGTTCACCACGGGAACGAACCAGCCCCAGACGGCCCAGCCGCGGCTCATCCCGTGCTCCTGCGGCCCGAACACCTCGGCGTTGACCCGCACCCGGTGGAACCAGCAGACGAACACGACGGCAGTGGCGATCTCCAGCGTGAACTGGAGCCTGCCCGAGACGACGAGGAGCCGGTTCGCCCGGTCCACGTCGTCCTGGTCCACCGCCGCGAACGCCCCCGCGGCGATGTCGCCGACGAGCCCGTACGCCGAGAAGACCGAGTAGAGGGCGAAGAGTCCGGCGGCGGCCGACACGACGAGCATGACGACCGTGGCCTGGGCGAGACCGACGGGCGAGCGCAGCTGCGCGGCGGGCGGCTGCGAGCTGCCCGACCGCTGCGAGCTGCCCGACCGCTGCGAGCCGGCGAACCGCCGTGCGCTGCCCGGCCGATGGGGGGCGGCCGTCGCGACGATGCAGATGTCGCACAGGCCGTCCCCGGCCGTCGCTTCGAAGTGCCGGCAGTGCGTGCAGAGCATGGCTGAGGGACCCCCCACGGGTTCAGAAGACGGAGACCGGGCGGGTCCCTCCCCAGGACCTCGCGCACGGCATGCGGAACATACGGTTCGCCGCACCCGGCCGTCCACCCCGTTGAGGGCCCGTGCTCAGTCCAGCCGGTTCGCGAGTGCCTTGAAGTCCGCCCAGGACAGCGCCGGTTTCCGGGGGTCCCACAGCTTCTGGACCGTCGCGCGCAGCGGCATGCGGATGCCGGCGGCGACCTGGTCCTGCGTCTGGGCGGCCGAGCGGTCGCACCAGACGGCGAGGCTCCCGCCGAGGATCTGGGAGTCGTACTTCGCGGACACCGCCGTCGATCCGCGCAGGACGAGCGGGGTCCACTGTTCGTAGATGCGCTGCCCGGTCGGGTACACGAAGGTCTGGGGCTCGCCGAGGACGTAGTAGAGGTACTCGTCGTTGTAGTTGATGACCTTGCGGCCTTCGCTCAGGTACTCGACCGGCAGCCGGGCCCCGATCTCCTTGCCCGTCCAGTACGCCACCTGGAGATCGGCGTCCGCCTGGACCTGGCCGCCGCGGAAGAACCCGTCGTTCCACGCCCGTGCCGTCCGGTCGTGGCCGTGGACGACGGCGGCCCGGTCGTTGAGCCAGCCGGTCGCCAGGTCGGCGACGCTCGCGCCGGGCCCGTACTTGGTGCGGGCGGCGGTGGCCAGCTGCGGGAAGGACGCCGCCGGGTTCGACACCGTCAGCGCCTGGTACTCGTCGCCGCCGAGGTGCCAGTACGGGCCGGGGAAGAGGTCCGCGTACTCGTCGAGCAGGTCGTCGAGCAGGTCCGCCGCGGCGGGCTTCGAGATGTCGACGGCGCCCCGCGTGGCGACGCCCGACACGTTGCGCAGCTGGAGGTCGGGGTGCGCGGCGATGACCGCGCCCAGGTGGCCCGGCGAGTCGATCTCGGGGACGACATCGATGTGCCGGCTCGCGGCGAGGTCGATGATCCTGCGGACCTCCGCCTTGCTGAGGTGCTCCTTCGAGACGATCTCGGGGTGCGTGTCCGACTCGATGCGGAAGCCCTGGTCGTCCGAGAAGTGCAGGCCGAGCTGGTTGAACTTCAGGTCGCCCAGCTCACGGACCCGGTCCTCGATCCAGTCGGCCGTGAAGTGCTTGCGGGCGATGTCGAGCATGAACCCGCGCTGCGCCTTCGCGGGCCGGTCGTTCACGACCCCCTCCGGCGCGGTGCCGCCGCCGTGCACCTCCTGCTTGAGGGTGCGCGTGCCGTAGAAGACTCCGGCCTCGGCGGGGGCCGTGATGGTGACCCGGCGGTTCTTGACGGTCAGGGTGTACGACTCGGGGCCCGCGCCGCCGTGGTCGAGGCCGAGCTCCACGTCGCCGTCCTTGGCTCCCGTCCGCCCCGCGTACGTCAGCTTCAGCTCTCCCGCGATCAGCCGTCCCTCGTCGGCGAGTGCCTCGTCGCGCACGACCACGCGGGCCCCGGAGGCGGGACGCCAGCCGGGCCCCCGGGCCGGGGTGTGCTCCCGTACGGCGGGAATGGTCCGGGGCGCCTGCGACAGGGGGTACGACCGGGTCGGCGAGGGCTGCGCGCCGGGCGAGGTGCCCGACCGGGCGGCCGTCGACGTCCCGGCCCCCGTCGGCTCCCCGTCGCCTCCGGGCCAGAACGCGAAGGCCACGGCGACGGCGCCCGCCACGACCACGGCCGCGCCGCCCGCGACGGCGCCCGTGCGCCGGGGCCGCCGCTTCGGTGGCCGCCGCCTGCGGCCGGTCACAGCGCGCCTCCCGTGCCGGCGGACCTGCTTCGGCAGGGAGCGGCGGCGTCCGGCGCACACCGGGAGCCGTCGGGCGCGGGCGCCGACTGCCCTCGCAGGGTGAACCGTGGGGCCGCATGTCCTCGCGCGGCTTGCGCCGTCCGGGCGAACTGTGGGGCCGTCGGATCGCGCCGGGCGTGGCGCGGCGGCCGCGGAGGTATCGAGGAGACCTCCGCGCCTCCGGGCGCTCCCCGCATACCCCCGCGAACGTTCCGCATCACGCTGCCCTCACTTCGCCACCGAGGTCCACTGCACAGCGAACCTAAGCCCAGAGCCCGCATCATCCGTCCACCGCACATTCCGAAACTCTCCCGTGCGGGTGAAATTCGGGCATCCATCGGACAGCTTCCAGCACACCTCGATAGCGTGAGTGGCACAACTTTCACTCCTTCCCCTGCCGAAACACCCGTGACGCCCACGACGTCACGGCCCGGACCTTCTCTCCCACCGCCGAGGACCTACGCTGCCGTCGCACCGTCACCCACGCCTCCCCGGCCAGGTCGCCCTCCCCGAGCAGAAGAGCGCGGCACCGTCCCCGGGCCGCCTCGCACGGTTCAACGCCGCGCCCGCCGACGTGGTCACCCGTGCCCTGCTCGCGTGCTGCGGCAGCCTGCGCTGGGCCCAGCGCCTGGCCGACCACCGGCCCTACCCGGACCTGGGCGCGCTGCTCGCCGCGGCCGACGAGGCGGCGTACGACCTGACCCCCGCCGACCTCGCCGAGGCGCTGGCCGGCGAGTCGCTCACGCTGCTGCCGGACGGCGCGTACTCCGCCGCGCACACCGCGCTGAGCGCCGCGCACGCCGCATACGAGAGCCGGTTCGGTCACGTGTTCGTCATCTGTCTCGACGACCTCGGCCCGGAGGAGGCGCTCGACCAGGTGCTGGCCGGAATCCGGGCCCGCCTGGCGAACGAGCCCGAGGAGGAACGCGTCCTGACGGCCGAGGAGCTCAGGCGACTCGCCCGGGGACGCATCTCCCGGCTTGTACGTACGTTCGACGATCCGTCCGGATCTCGTCCGGAAACAGCGGAATCAACGGATTCGGGCCACCCGGATAGCCCGTACGTGCCTGTTTGATTGCCTGTTTGATCACACCAGCGGGGCCGCTGTAAGCGTTCCGACAAGTCGTCGCTACGATGGCCGGGGCCGGTGGACCGTACCCGGCCGGGCCCGACCGACACAGAAGCCGGCGCGGCCCCAATCCCCGCTCCCGGAGGGTTCTTCCGTGCCGGCTGGAACGCTGTACCGCGGCCGGGAAGGAATGTGGTCCTGGGTGGCTCACCGAGTCACCGGCGTCCTCATCTTCTTCTTCCTGTTCGTACACGTGCTGGACACCGCTCTCGTCCGTGTCTCCCCCGAGGACTACGACAAGGTCGTGTCCACGTACAAGACGCCGATCGTCGCGCTGCTGGAGTACGGCCTCGTCGCCGCCATCCTCTTCCACGCGCTCAACGGCCTGCGCGTCATCGCCGTCGACTTCTGGTCGAAGGGCCCGCGCTACCAGAAGCAGATGCTCTGGTCCGTCGTCGGTATCTGGATCGTGCTGATGGCCGGGGCGCTCTACCCCGTCCTCGGTCACGCATTCCGCGAAGTCTTCGGGAGCTGACGCAGATGTCCACTACTGACACCGCCGCTTCCGGCATCGGCCCCGTCGAGGGCGCGGGCGCATTCTCGGCGTACAGCGTCGACAACCCCGCCCCGGTCATCGAGGCCCCCCGCAAGCGCACCAAGAAGACCCCGAAGTCGACCCGCGGCAATTTCGAGATGTACGGCTGGCTGTTCATGCGCCTGTCCGGCATCGTCCTGGTCGTCCTGGTCATCGGCCACCTGCTCATCCAGCTCGTCCTCGACGGCGGCGTCTCCAAGGTCGGCTTCGCCTTCGTGGCCGGCCGCTGGGCCAACCCGTGGTGGCAGGTCTGGGACCTCGCGATGCTGTGGCTCGCCATGCTGCACGGCGCCAACGGCCTGCGTACCGTCATCAACGACTACGCGGAGCGCGCCGACACGCGCCTTTGGCTGAAGGGCCTGCTGTACACCGCCACGGTGTTCACGATCCTGCTGGGCACGCTGGTGATCTTCACCTTCGACCCGAACATCCGCTAGGCACGGGGCTGAGGCAACCACTCATGAAGATCCACAAGTACGACACCGTCATCGTCGGCGCCGGTGGCGCCGGCATGCGCGCCGCCATCGAGGCGACGAAGCGCAGCCGCACCGCCGTGCTGACGAAGCTCTACCCGACCCGCTCCCACACGGGCGCCGCGCAGGGCGGCATGGCCGCCGCGCTCGCCAACGTGGAGGAGGACAACTGGGAGTGGCACACCTTCGACACGGTCAAGGGCGGTGACTACCTGGTCGACCAGGACGCCGCCGAGATCCTGGCGAAGGAGGCCATCGACTCGGTCCTCGACCTGGAGAAGATGGGCCTTCCGTTCAACCGGACGCCCGACGGGACGATCGACCAGCGCCGCTTCGGCGGCCACAGCCGCAACCACGGCGAGGCCCCGGTCCGCCGCTCCTGCTACGCGGCCGACCGCACCGGTCACATGATCCTCCAGACGCTGTACCAGAACTGCGTGAAGGAGGGCGTGGAGTTCTTCAACGAGTTCTACGTCCTCGACCAGCTGATCACCGAGGTCGACGGGGTCAAGCGCTCGGCGGGCGTCGTCGCCTACGAGCTCGCGACCGGCGAGATCCACGTCTTCCAGGCGAAGGCCGTGATCTACGCGTCCGGCGGCACCGGCAAGTTCTTCAAGGTGACCTCCAACGCGCACACGCTGACCGGTGACGGCCAGGCCGCCGTCTACCGCCGCGGGCTGCCGCTGGAGGACATGGAGTTCTTCCAGTTCCACCCGACCGGCATCTGGCGCATGGGCATCCTGCTGACGGAGGGCGCCCGCGGTGAGGGCGGCATCCTCCGCAACAAGGACGGCGAGCGCTTCATGGAGAAGTACGCGCCGGTCATGAAGGACCTCGCGTCCCGTGACGTCGTCTCCCGCTCCATCTACACGGAGATCCGCGAGGGCCGCGGCTGCGGTCCCGAGGGCGACCACGTCTACCTCGACCTCACGCACCTCCCGCCGGAGCAGCTCGACGCCAAGCTGCCCGACATCACGGAGTTTGCGCGCACCTACCTCGGCATCGAGCCCTACACGGACCCGATCCCGATCCAGCCCACCGCGCACTACGCGATGGGCGGCATCCCGACGAACGTCGAGGGTGAGGTCCTGTCGGACAACACCACCGTCGTCCCGGGCCTGTACGCCGCCGGCGAGGTCGCCTGTGTCTCCGTGCACGGCGCCAACCGCCTCGGCACCAACTCGCTCCTGGACATCAACGTGTTCGGGCGCCGCGCCGGCATCGCCGCCGCCGAGTACTCGGCGAAGGCCGACTACGTCGAGCTGCCGGAGAACCCGTCCGAGCAGGTCGTCGCGCAGGTCGAGCAGCTGCGGGCCTCCACCGGCACCGAGCGGGTCGCGGAGATCCGCCGGGAGCTCCAGGAGTGCATGGACGCCAACGTGATGGTGTTCCGCACCGAGCAGACGATCAAGACGGCGGTCGAGAAGATCGCCGAGCTGCGCGAGCGGTACAAGAACGTCTCGATCCAGGACAAGGGCAAGCGGTTCAACACGGACCTGCTGGAGGCCATCGAGCTGGGCAACCTGCTCGACCTGGCCGAGGTCATGGCCGTGTCCGCCCTCGCCCGCAAGGAGTCCCGCGGCGGTCACTACCGCGAGGACTACCCGAACCGCGACGACGTCAACTTCATGCGCCACACCATGGCGTACCGCGAGGTCGGCGACGACGGCACCGAGTCCATCCGTCTCGACTACAAGCCGGTCGTCCAGACCCGCTACCAGCCGATGGAGCGTAAGTACTGATGGCTACCCCTGTTCTGGACAAGGTCGAGGCGGAGTCCGCCGCCTCTCCCTACATCACCGTCACCTTCCGGATCCGCCGCTTCAACCCGGAGATCTCGGCGGAGGCGGTCTGGGAAGACTTCCAGCTGGAGATCGACCCGAAGGAGCGCGTCCTCGACGGTCTGCACAAGATCAAGTGGGACGTCGACGGCACGCTGACCTTCCGTCGCTCCTGCGCGCACGGCATCTGCGGCTCGGACGCCATGCGGATCAACGGCAAGAACCGCCTTGCCTGCAAGACGCTGATCAAGGACATCAACCCCGAGAAGCCGATCACGGTCGAGCCCATCAAGGGCCTGACGGTCCTCAAGGACCTGGTCGTCGACATGGAGCCGTTCTTCCAGGCGTACCGCGACGTCATGCCCTTCCTCATCACGAAGGACACGAACGAGCCGACGCGTGAGCGTTTCCAGACCGCCGAGGACCGCGAGCGCTTCGACGACACGACCAAGTGCATCCTGTGCGCGGCGTGCACGTCCTCGTGCCCGGTGTTCTGGAACGACGGCCAGTACTTCGGTCCGGCCGCCATCGTGAACGCCCACCGCTTCATCTTCGACTCGCGCGACGAGGCGGGCGAGCAGCGCCTGGAGATCCTCAACGACAAGGACGGCGTGTGGCGTTGCCGCACGACGTTCAACTGCACGGACGCCTGCCCGCGCGGCATCGAGGTCACCAAGGCGATCCAGGAAGTGAAGAGGGCGCTGATCACTCGGCGTTTCTGACGTTCCTCTCAGTTCGTCACCGAGGGCCCCGCTCCATCCAGGAGTGGGGCCCTCGGGTTTTGTCGCCACTTTGGCGATTTCGGTCGGGTTCCGACACTGCTGAACGAAATATTCCACTGTCACACTGCCAACCGGGGATTGGGGGGCCTGGTGACCGGAGGGACGTCGGGATCGTCGGGTGGTGGCGGCTACGCCCCGAAGCACGGGTACGGTGCAGCGGCGAAAGAAGCGCACTTCGTGGCGGCTCCCCTGCTCACAGCGGCGGCGCTCTCCCTGGCGGGCGTTGTGGCCGGGGCGGACGACGAGTTCCGCTGGCCGGGGGCAACACTCGTCCTGCTGGTGATCACAGCCATGACACTGATCTTCAGCATGCAACTCGCCTACAACGCCCGCCTCTACCTCTTCGGCGTGGAGGACCTCAGGAATCACTACGCAGGCCTGAGGGGCGAAGGAGTCGTACCCGACCTGCGGATCCAACAGGAGTACACGGCTGCCGACCGGCGCTGGCGTGAGGGCCACAGGAACGCCGTCCTCGCCTTCAATACCGGAACCACACTTCTCGGCCTGGGCATAGCCGCGTCCCTCGCGCCGCCCGACTGCGGAAAGCAGGCGGTCTGGCGCTGGACTGCTGCGGCCATCGTGCTGGCGGGTACGGCCGCGGACACGATCTGGGTGTTCTGGAAGCTTCGCGATGTCCGGACCTGAACGGAGGAGAACATGGCACACGATGCAGTGCATGCCGTACTGCCCGGTGAGGTTCCGCCCGGCATGCTGTGTCCGGACTGCGCTCGGGAAATCCCACCGCAGGCGATCGGTTCTCGGATGCGCCGTAAGCCCACTCTCCAGGCGGCCTACGAGGCCGCGCTCGCGCTGAATCCCGAGGCTCTCAGGAAGCACTTGGACCCGGCGAGGAACTCCTTCGAGCACGGCATCATGCAGAACGGGGACCAGATTCGGCCATGCCGTTTCAACGGCTACCCTTCATGGTTCCTCGCCCACTGCCGCACCGTCGAGGAAGTGGAAGCCTGGCTGCCCAAACTGAGCCCGTGGTGGCCCCTTCCGACCCCTCCCAGCGGGCGCTGACCCTCACTGGTCGCCCGACACTCGGTGATCGTACGCAACGTCGTCCGTTCCATTGCCCGCAAGGAGTTGGGAGAGGCGGAAGAACGTCTCCTCCTCTCCGTCCGAGTCCGGGGGCAAGGGCTGGTGCAGGGCCGTGAGCAGGTCGAAGCGGTGCAGATCGTACGCCACGTGCATCAGACCGGAGTACGTCTGCGCCGCTGTCACCGCGCCCTTGTAGGCAACCGCGGCCAGCAACAGGGTCACTGCGCACGTCCACCATCGGGACGGCTCGTCGTACAGGGCCGCGGCGCCCGTCGCAGTGAGAGCCAGGAACGACCAGCACAGGTTGACCGAGGTGTCGAGGGCGTCGCGGGTGGAGCGGAGCATGCCCGCCATGCGGTCGGAGACCTGGGGGTAGAGGCGGGGCCACGAGGTCAGTGTGGTCAGGCCGTAGCGTTCGCCTGCGCTCAGTTCGCCGGCTCGCAGGGCGTTGCCCAGGGATGTGGGCAGGAGTACGTCGGCAGGTGGCTGAGCGGCGAGGCGACGGCGGGCGTCCGTCTGGATCCGCCGGGCCGTGTTCCCTGCTGTGGTCCATTCGGCGCGTTTCCGCAGCGCCTGCCATCGTCTGCGCTGCACCTCGGACAGCACCCCGGCAAGCACCGCAGTGAGCGCCCAGCGGTCCCAGTACCCCTCCAGCACACGGACCGCCCGGACCTGGAAGGGCTGCAGCAGGAGGCCGAGGAGGGATGCGCACACGGTGACCACGAGGAGCGCGCCGACTGCGGTGAGCGGACGCTCCGGCACCGCCGCACCCCAGTCACTGCGCCCCGAAAAGCTGCCTGCCCGCACGAGTGCGAGTACGCCCGTGACGAACAGGGCGCAGGGTGCGAACTGGACCGCCAACACCCGTCGCACGCAGCTCGCCCTCCCCTTGCGCCCCTCGCGTTCTCAGTATGGGTACAGGAGGGACACGTGGTCCGTGCGGGGAGGGCTACAACTGACTCAGGATCGAAGGGTCCGTGATCCCCGTGTCGTCCGCCAGGAGGAGCGCCTTGCTGAGGATCACGCCCAGCATGCGGTCGCCCTCGAAGGGGAGGTAGCCGGTTCCCGGGGCCGCGGCGCCGGACTTGGGGACGATGCACAGGTACTGGTCGTTCGGGGTCATGAGGATGTTGCCCGAGCCGAGGTGGATCTTGTACGTGTGGCGTTCGCCCCTGACGTGCAGGAAGCGGCCCTCCAGGGTGCAGCGGTCGGCTATCGCCAGGCGCGGGACCAGGCGGTCCAGGAGGGCTCGGCGGGTCTCGGCGCTCTGGTTCAGCTCGCCGAAGCCGTACGTCGTCCAGTACTCGCGGAAGCGTCCGCCGGGGCCGCCGTCCTGCCAGGTCGGGTCGTTCCCGACGCTTCCGACGCCGACGAACAGGTCCACGTCGCACAGGACTTCGGACAGGACGAGGGGCGGGACATCGGTGAGCGGGACGGGCTCCACCGGCTCCTGCCCGTCCCGCAGCCACATGCGGTACTCGCCGCCGCAGCAGTGCGCCGAGTTCTCCGGGGCGTCGATCGGATAGAAGCGGACCTGGTCGGTGCGCAGGCGCAGATAGCTGCCCGACTCGGTGGTGTCCTCGCCGTACTCCTCGCCGTCGCCCTCGACCCAGTACTCGGCGCGCAGGCCCCACTGGGGCAGGTCGCGTGAGGCGGGCGGCGCCTCGTCGTCGACGCACAGACGGAGCTTGTTGCGCCAGCCCCTGATCGCGGCGAGGGAGTTGAACTGGTGCTGGCGCAGGATGTGCGCCGCGAAACGGTTCGAGTAGGTGCCCGTGGCGCGCTCGGCGTCCGTGAGCAGGTACACCTCGCGGTGGGCCTGCTTGAAGGGCTGGGTGATCTCGTGCCGCTCCAGCCAGTCCCGCCAGGCGACGACCTCGGCGGGCGCGCGGCCGACGGGGTGCCACAGTTCGGCTTCGGAGCCGTCGGTCACGGGCTCGTCGGCGAGGGTGCGCAGCTCGCCGTCCGCGAACCCGGCGGGCGTGCCGTCGACGGTCCACAGGAGACGGCGGGCGAGCGTGCCCACCAGAGGATGGTCGAGGTAGCGCTCGCGCCACGCGCCGTACGCCCAGGTGCGCCGGGCGAGGAACTGGCGGTCCAGACGCTCCGCCTGCGCCGACAGCATCCTGTCGATGTCCTTGACCGCCGCCTTCAGCTCCTTGAGCTCCTCGGCGTGGTCGCGCCGCACCGTCGCGGGCACCGCCTTCACCGGCTTGCCCGCCGCGTTGCGCCAGCTCAGCACCGCCCGGGAGCCGTGGACGTCGAGCGTCGCGGTGGCCTCGCCGAACCGGTGCACGGCCCTGCCGACCTCGTCGAGGCCGTACGCCGGGACGGCCAGTTCCTCGATCTCCTCCCGGCTCAGCCCGAGGGCCACGGCCCGCGCCTCCAGTGCGCCGTCGAGCAGCTTCGCCGTGTTCTTGTACGTCACCCGGGTGGCGAGCCGGGCGAGTTCGGCGAGCGCGGCCTCGCTGTCGATGCGGGTGAGGGCGACGACCCCGGCGTTGGCGACCTTCGGATTGCGCGGGCCGAGTCCGGCGACCTTCTTCAGGGAGGTCTCGACGAGCGTGCCGAGCGCCCTGGCGGTGCCGGGGTGGGCGGGCAGGAGGGAGAGCAGCCAGGCGAGGCCGCGCAGCGCGTTGGCGTTCCAGGGGTCGTACGCGTTGTTGATGTCCGCCTCCCACGACCTGCGCTCCAGCGGGAGGGTCCGGGGGCGGCCGACGAGGGCGAGCCAGGGCAGCACGGTGTCGCGGACGCGGTCCGGGCCGAGGGCGTCGATGAGCGCGGCGGCCCGCTTGTCCCATGTGGCGCTGGGCTTGGAGGCGGTGGCCGAGGCGGCGTGGGCGAGCAGCGCGCGCCAGGGGTCGTCGGGCCCGGAGAGGTGTTCCATGGCCGTCTCGGCCCACTCCTCCCCGACGTTGAGGACCGGTTCGGTGAGCTTCTTCGCCAGTTCGCCCAGCTCGTGGGAGCGGTACGCGTCCATGGCGGTGCGGCGGAAGACCGCGACGACGGCGGGGGCGAGGGGGCGTCCGGCGGCCAGCTCCGCCTCGGCCAGGACGTCGAGCCGTGCCGCGTACCAGAAGGAGTGCTGCCGGCCGAGCTCGTCGAGCTGCTTGAGGCGTTCGGGGACGAGCCGGTCGCCGGGGAGGTCTCTGGCGAGGATGCCGATCAGCGTCATCGCGTTGCTCTTGGCGGCCGATTCCTCCCCGACCGAGTGGTAGCGCGCCACCAGGGCGTCGGCGAGCACGGTCCGCCGCTCGACGGGCAGTTCGCGCAGCAGGTCGAGCATCGTCGCCCAGCCGCCGCCCCAGTGGCCCTTGTTCTCCAGGGCGGCCTTGAGGGCCAGGTCGGCGACCTTGCCCATGTTGTCCTCGGCGATCCGGTTGCGGATGCGCTGTTCGTAGGACCGCGTGCCGGTCATGGTCAGCCCCCCACCAGTGCGACGAGCTTCAGGAAGGTGACCTCGGTGCCGAGGACGAGGTCGATCTCCTCATCGAGGTCGGTCAGCTGCCGGTCCCCGACGAGCACCAGGAAACCGTTCCCCGCGAAGGCCGCGAGGGCCAGGTCCGTCTGCGCCTGCGGGTCTATCCGCCGGGGCGTGCGCAACGCGTATCCGTTCAGCACGCGCTCGGTGTCCTCCGGCTGCACCAGCCCCTGGAACACCCCCGTGGCACGCGCGTTGTACTCGGCGACCTCCTGGAAGACCCTGCGCCGGATCAACTCGCGCAACGCGAGCCGCTCCTCGGCGATCTCGACCCCCCAGCCGGCGCTCCGGCCCCCACTCGTCGTCTCGTCGACGAACGTCACCATTCCCATGCCGAAGACCGTACGAGACGCCACTGACAACGGACGGGCCCGAGGTTCCTCATCCCAATGGGTGATCGCGGGCCGGGCCCGCGGTCGGCTCTGCTCCGCGGTCGGTCAGGATCCCTAACCTGATGACATGTCAGATGACGTGTCATACGAACTGCTCGGAATCGACAACGTGCTGCTGCCCGTCGGGAATCTCGACGAGGCGGTCCGCTTCTACGAGCTGGCCGGTTTCCCGGTGGCGTTCCGGCTCGACGAGGCCGGGATCGCCGCGTTGAAGGTGGGCGGCGAGACGCCGGGCGTGCTGCTGCGGCTGGACGAGGAGCTGAGCCACCGGCCGCCGCCGTGGGCCGTGCCGCGGGTGTGGCTGGAGGTCCGGGACGCCCGCGCCGCGGCGATCGCTCTCGCCGCGGCGGGGATCCGGCCGCTGGACGCCCCCTTCCCCGTCGCCACCGGATGGACCGTCGAGATCGCCGACCCCTGGGGCAACGTCGTGGGCCTCACGGACTACAACAAGCGGCCCGAACTGGCCCGCGCCGCACGGACATAGCGACGGCGCGCGGGCGACCGCACGCCCACCCCTCGACTTGAACATGTTCAAAAGGAGGTCTACATTCATTCCCGACAGCGTTTTGAACGCGTTCAAGAAGGGGTGGGGACATGGACCTCACAGTCGTCGCGTACGTCATCTACCTGCTGGTCAGCATCGCGCTGACCGTCTGGGTGGCACGCACCCTGAGCCGCAACGGACGGATCTTCCTGGCCGACGTGCTGCACGGCAACGAGAAGCTCGCCGACGCCGTCAACCACCTGCTGGTGGTCGGCTTCTACCTGGTCAACCTGGGCTTCGTCGCGCTCTACCTGAACCAGGACGAGACGATCGGCAACGCCAGGGAGGTCTTCGAGGCCCTGTCGACCAAGCTCGGCGTCGTCCTGCTCGTCCTCGGGGTCATGCACCTGGGGAACGTCTACGTGCTCAACAAGATCCGGCGCCGCGGCGTGATGGAGCGGGAGCAGCTGCCGCCCGTCGCACCCACCGGCTGGGTCGCGCCGACGGCCGGGGCGTGACCCCGGTGGCCGGCGCCGCCGCCACCGGGAACCGGGACGCCGCGCGCGTCCCGGTCCTCGGGCTCACCGTCCTTTACGACGCTCAGTGCCCGCTGTGCGGCTTCCTCCGTGACTGGCTGGCGCGCCAGCCCTGCCTGGTCCCCCTCCGGTTCGTGCCGGCCGCGTCGGCCGAGGCCCGGCAGCGCTTCCCGGAGCTCGATCACGCGGCGACCCTCGGCGAGATCACCGTCGTCGGGGACGGCGGACAGGTCTACAAGGGGCCCGCCGCCTGGATCGTGACCCTCTGGGCGCTGCGCGAGCACCGGCCGCTCGCGCACCGGCTGAGCACACCGGCCGGCTCCCGGCTGGCGAAGGGCGCGGTCCTCGCCGCCGCGAAGTGGCGCGGGGCCCACGCGAACGGTCAGTGGTCCGGCTCCCCCGGCAACGGGCAGTGGTCCGGCTCCCCCGACCGCGGTCAGTGGGGCGGCGGCGCCTACCACTGGGGCGACGGATGGCGTTACGAACCGGGCTCGGGATGGACGTACGAGCCGCCCGCCTGCGACAGCGGGGCCTGCTCCACGGGGCCCACTCGTTAGGCTCGTCCCCGTGCCAGCACCGACAGACCGCCCCGGTCCCGACGAGAGCCCCGAGAAGGGGTCCGCCAAGAGCCCCGCGAAGAGCGAGCAGACCCGTGCCCTGATCCTGGAGACGGCGATGCGCCTGTTCCAGGAGCGGGGCTACGACAAGACGACCATGCGGGCCATCGCGAAGGAGGCCGGGGTCTCCGTCGGGAACGCGTACTACTACTTCGACGGCAAGGAACACCTGATCCAGGGCTTCTACGACCGGATCGCGGCCGAGCACCAGGTGGCGGTGCGGGAGGTGCTGGACCGCGAGACGGACCTGGAGGCCCGGATCGGCGGTGTGCTGAAGGCCTGGCTGGACATCGCGACCCCGTACCACGAGTTCGCGGTGCAGTTCTTCAAGAACGCCGCCGACCCGGACAGCCCGCTCAGCCCCTTCTCCCCGGAGTCGGAGCACGCGCGCGTGGAGGCCATCAGCGTCCACCGGGAAGTGCTCGCCGGGGCGAAGACCAAGGTGCCGGAGGAACTGCGGGACGTGCTGCCCGAGTTGCTGTGGCTCTCCCAGATGGGACTCGTCCTGTACTGGGTGTTCGACCGCACGGAAGGACGCGAGCGCAGCTACCGGCTCGCCGAGCGGGGCGCCCGCCTCACCGCGCGCGGAGTCTCCCTCGCCCGCTTCCGCGTCCTGCGGCCGCTCGTCCTCGAGGTGCACGAACTGTTCACGGACTTCCTGCCCGGCATGACCAAGGCGCTGCCCGACCCGTCGAAGCCGAAGAAGAAGGGCTGAGGGCTGTCCCGTCATCCCTGGTGGATCAGCGCGCGGCGTCGGATGCGGCGCATCGCAAGGCGGAGGGCCGTCCTCATGCCGGGCGTATTCGGGCGATCCGACAACGCGGCGAGGTGCCGTAGTTGTCGTCGTGCGCCCGCCAGGGATGACGGGACAGCCCTCAGCGACCGGGCCCGTGCCCGCAGCAGGGGGCACGGGCACGGACCCGGACGCCGTCACGGACCGCGGCCGTTCAGTTGACCGCGTCCACCTCCCCCTGCAACAGCTCCACGTCGTGCACGAGCGGTTCGTCGGACACCACCACGTGGTGCGCCCGCGCCCCGTACGACGGAGCGGTCGCCGAGAGCAGATACGTGCCCGGGGCCGGTACCGAGACGATGTACGAGCCGTCCGCCAGTGACGTCACCCGGTCCAGCTGGCGTCCGCCCTTGGACAGCAGCGTGAGGACCGCGCCGTCGACCGCCGCGCCCTCCGCGTCGCGGACGAAGCCGTGCACCACCGACGCGCTGCCCGCCGCCACGGAGGCGGTGGGCTCGGGCCGCTCATCCGCCGGCTCCACCGCCAGGTGCGGCAGCCGCTTGTCCAGCCCCGCGGGCAGCCACCAGTTGGCGTTGCCGAGCAGATGCATCGCCGCCGGCACCAGCGCCGTACGCAGGATGAAGGCGTCGAGGGCGACGGCCGCGGCCAGGCCCACCCCGGCCATCGCCGCGCCCGAGTCGCCGCTCAGCACGAAGGCCAGGAACACACAGACCATGATCAGGGCCGCGGAGTTGATGACGCGGCTGGTCTCCGCGAGGCCGACGCGCACGGCGCGCGCGTTGTCCTTGGTGTGCACCCACTCCTCGTGCATCCGGCTCACCAGGAACACCTGATAGTCCATGGACAGGCCGAACAGCAGCGACAGCATGATGACCGGCAGGAAGGCGTTGATCGGCCCCTCCTTGCCGAGGCCGAGCAGCTCCAGCCCCCAGCCCCACTGGAAGATCGCCACCAGGACGCCGAAGGACGCGGCGGCCGCGATCAGGTTCATCAGCGCCGCCGTCAGCGGCACCACGAGGGAGCGGAAGGCGACCAGCAGGAGCAGGAAGCCGAGGCCGATGATCGTGGCCACGAAGTACGGCAGCCGGTCGCCGGTGATGGTCGCGAAGTCCTTGGATACGGCCGTCACCCCGCCCACATGGGCCTGGGCCCCCGCCTGTGGGATCACCCGGTCCCGCAGCGTGTCGATGAGCTCGTCGGTCCGCTCCGACTGCGGCGACGTCCTGGGCACCACCTGGATCACCGTCACGCCGTTCGCGGGCGGCAGCGCGGCGGCCCTGGCGACCCCGTCGGTCGCCCGGATGTCCTCGACCAGCGTGTCCGTGTCCCCGCTGGACGCCACCACCTGCAAGGGGCCGTTGAAGCCGGGGCCGAAGCCCTCGGCGAGCAGGTCGTAGGCCTTCCGGGTCGTCGTCGACGCGTCGTCGTTGCCCTGGTCGGTGGCGCCGAGCCGCAGGCCGAGGACCGGCAGCGCGAGCACGGCCATGACGGCCACGGCCAGGACGGCGATCGTGCGGGGGCGCCGCTGCACGGTCCGCGACCAGCGGGCCGCCGCGCCGCTCGTGCGCTCCGGCTCGGGCCCCGTCGCGGCGAGCCTGCGCCGCTGACGGCGGCTGAGGACCCGGGTGCCGAGCACGCCGAGGAGCGCGGGCAGCAGGGTGACCGCGGCGAGCACGCTGAACACGACGGTGAGCGAGGTGCCGATGACGACACCGTCCAGGAAGCGGAGATTGGTGACGAGCATCCCGGCGAGTGCGATGCACACGGTGCCGCCCGCGAACAGCACGGCCCGCCCCGAGGTGTTGAGGGCGGTGACCGCGGCCTCCTCCGGGTCCGCGCCGCGCAGGATGCCGCGCCGGTGCCGGGTGACGATGAACAGCGCGTAGTCGATGCCGACTCCGAGCCCGATCAGGGTGGCGAGCAGCGGGGCGAGGTCGGGCACGTCGGTGACGTGGCTGATCAGCTGGGTGGAGAACAGGCCGGTGCCGACTCCGAAGATCGCGACGCCGATCGGCAGGAGCATCGCGAACAGCGAGCCGAACGCGAGGAACAGCACGACGGCCGCGGCCAGGATGCCGACCATCTCGGCGAGCCCGGTGGGCGGTTCCTGCACCCGCTGGATCGCCTGCCCGCCCAACTCGACCTGAAGCCCTCCGCGTTCGGCCCCCTGTGCGGTGTCGAGGACGTCCTGCACGAGCTCCTTGGGTACCGCGTTGGCCTGCTCGGCGAAGGTGATCTGCGCGTAGGCGATCTTCCCGTCCGAGCTGATCTGCGCCGCTCCCTGCGCGCCGGAGTACGGCCCCGCGACCCCTCCGACTCCCTTCATCCTGCCGATGTCGTCCAGTGCGGGCTGGATCCGGGACCGGACGTCCTGGTCCCGGACCGTCCCCTCGTCGACCTTCCACACCACCGTGTCGGTGTCTCCCGCGCTGTCCGGGAAGGCCTTCTCCATCAGGTCGTACGCGCGCTTGGAGTCCGTGTTCGGAAGGGAGAAGACATTCGCGTAGTCCGTGCCCGCGGTGGACGCCGCGAAGCCCAGTCCGAACAGTCCCCCCAGCCACAGCAACAGGACCACCAGCCGGTGCCGATAGCACCACCGTGCCAATGCCGCCACGCTCAACGCTCCTTGTTCGTCGGTCGAATCGGTCCGTCGGTCCCCCAGGTCCTGCACCCACCCTCCGTGCCGCGGCGCGCGCGGGGACACGACACGCCCATGACTCTCAAGGAACTCCAAAGCGGGAGCCGCCCCGTGGGGCGACGGGCGTACGGATACTGGGGGCATGACCGCTCACGAGGGGGCCACCGTCCTCGTCGTCGAGGACGAGCCGAGCATCGCGGATGTCCTCGCCATCGCCCTGCGCTACCACCGCTTCGAGGTGATGACCGCCGGCACCGTCCGCGAGGCGCTCGCGCTCGCCGAGCGCACCCGGCCCGACGCGGCCCTGCTCGACGTGATGCTGCCGGACGGCGACGGCCGGGCGCTCGGCCGTGAACTGCGCGGGCGGCGACCGGACCTGGCGATCGTGTTCCTCACCGCGCGGGACGCCCCCGCCGAGATCGTGGGCGCGCTCGGCTTCGGCGACGACTACATCACCAAGCCGTTCAACATCGACGAGGTCGTCGCCCGCATCACCGCCGTGCTGCGCCGCACCCGCTCCGACGACGTCCTGCCGCAACGTCCGCCGCTGCGCTACGGCGACCTGGAGCTGGACGAGACCACGTACCGCGTGCACCGTTCGGGCCGCACGGTCGAACTCACCCCCACCGAGTACGCCCTGCTGCGCTTCCTCGTGCGCAACGGCGGGCGGATCGTCCCCAAGGAGCAACTCCTGCGCCACGTATGGCAGTACGAGCACTCCGCCGAGTCCACCGTCGTGGAGACGTACATCAGCTATCTGCGGCGCAAGCTCGAACCGCTGGGCCCGCCGTTGATCCAGACCCGGCGGGGCGTCGGCTACGGGCTCGCCTGATGATCCGGCTCCCGCCCTACATCCCGCTCCCCCGCTGCCGGCACGGTCTGCGCTCCCTGCGCGGCAAGCTGACCCTCGCGAACGTGGCCCTGCTGGCCCTCGGCATCGTCGTGACGACCGCCGTGAGCCTGATGGGCATGCGGCACTATCTGCTCGACCAGGTCGACGCGGAGCTCGACCAGACGCGGAAGTCGCTGAGCAGCGCCCGGCTCAGCATGCGGGAGATCGACTCGCTGAGCACCCTCGCCTTCATCCGCGACCGGCTCGTCCCCGCGACCGAGGAGTCCCCGAAACCGGACTCGGTCTTCGCCTGGGTCGACGGGAAGGGCGAGGCGGTCTCCCTCGGCGGCTTCGAACCGACCGACACCCAGAAGGCCTTCGCGGACGCCGTGGGCGACCCCGGCGCGCTCGCCCGTGCCGGGGAACCGCACGACGTCACCGTGCGCGGGGACGCCTACCGGGCGACCGCCGCCCGGCTCACCGACGGCACGTACGTCCTGCTCGCCACGTCGACGGAGGGCCTGCACCAGGGCATAGCGAAGGCGCTCCGGCTCGATCTGACCGTCGGCACCCTGCTGCTGGCGCTCCTCGCGGTGCTCACGATGATCGGTGTCAGCCGCCGGATGCGCCCGCTGGAGGACATGGTGGAGACCTCGTCGGCGATCGCCGAGGGGGACCTCACCCGGCGCGTGCCCTCCAGCCACCATCCGACACAGGAGGTCGAGCAGCTGCGGATCGCCCTCAACTCGATGCTCCAGCAGGTGGAATCGGCGTACCGGACGCGCGAGCGCAGCGCGGCCCAGCTGCGCCGCTTCGTCGGGGACGCCTCGCACGAGCTGCGCACCCCGCTGGCCGCCATCCGCGGCTACCTCCAGCTGTACGACAAGGGGATGCTGACGGATCCGGCCGAGCGCCGCAGGGCCTGGGACCGGATGAACGCCGAAGTCGACCGCATGGGACGGCTGGTGGACGAGCTGCTGACCCTGGCCCGCCTCGACCAGCGCCCCGAACTGCGGTTCCGGAACATCGACCTGAGCCGGCTGGTGCGGGACGCCGCCGAGGACCTGCGGGCCCAGCAGCCGGAGCGGCCGGTGACCGTGGGCGCGGACGGCACGCTGCTCGTGCACGCCGACGAGTCGGGGCTGCGGCAAGTACTCGGCAACCTCGTGGGGAACGTACGCACCCACACGCCCGCCGACGTGCCGGTGCGGCTCGGTGTGGAGCGCGAGGACGGGGTGGTCCGTCTGTGTGTCGCGGACGAGGGGCCGGGGCTCCCGGAGGAGGACGCCGCCCGCATCTTCGACCGGTTCTTCCGGACCGGGGGCGGGGCGGGCAGCGGGCTCGGCATGGCCATCGTGCAGGGTGTGGTGACGGCGCACGGTGGCGAGGTGGCGGTGGCGACGGCACCGGGCCGGGGGCTGGCGGTGACGGTGACACTGCCGGTGCGGTGACGGCCCCGCGTACGCCCGCCGCCGGCACGGTGACCTGCTAGAACGGACTTGGGAAGAAGCTGACCGGGACGATTGAACGCAGGCAGCCACGACGCCGTACACAGGTGAAGGCGGCCCTGACGTCTCCAGCCTGGTCCGCCGCGCCATCACCGGGCTTCGCACGGAAGGACCGCCGGGTTGTCGTCCAACACGAGTTCTCGACAGCTGCCGCACACGGACGAGGAGACTCCGCAGGCGGGGCCGGCGCCGAAGCCGCCCGCGGACACCGCCACCGGGGACACCACCGCGCCGGGGGACGGTGACACCGCCGGGGACCCCGCCGCGTCCGAGGACGGCGACACCGCCGCGCCCGGGGACGGTGGCACCGCCGGGAGCGCTGTCGCGTCCGAGGACGACGGCGCCCCTCCGGCCGGAGCCACCCCGGCGGAAGGCCCCGCCACGCCGGACACCACCCCGGGTGACAGCGCCTCGGCCGACACCACCCCCGGTGACAGCACCTCAGCCGACACCGCTCCCGATCAAGGCGGCTCGGGGGACGCCGGCCCTGGTGACAGCGACACGGCCGAGGCCGCCCCCGACGACAGCGACGCGACGGACACCACCCCCGGCGACAACAACGCGACAGACGCCACCCCCGGTGGCAGCGACGCGGCCGACACCGCCTCCGTCCCAGGTGACGGCGCGGCCTCCGACGGCTCGCCGGCGCCCGTCCGCTCCCGATGGCGGCTGCGGCGCGGGCGTGGCTGGCGGCAGAAGCACCCCGTCGCCGCCCGCATCCTGGCGTGGACCCTGACCTTCCTGGCCGCCGCGCTCGTGCTGTTCGCGCTGCTGATGCCGAGCAAGGTGGACAACTTCCGGCCCGCCGAGTTCACCCGCATCCCGGCAGAGGCGATCTTCGGCGCCGCCGTGCTGATCGTCCTGCCGCGCACCCCGCGGATCGTCGTGGCCGCGCTCGCCGGGCTCGGCCTGGGCGCGCTGACGGTCCTGAACCTCCTCGACATCGGCTTCAACGAGTATCTGGGCCGGGGCTTCAACGTCGTCCTCGACTGGAGCCTGTTCGGCGACGCGGAGGCCTATCTGCGGGACACGATGGGCGGCAGGGGCGCGCTCGCCATCGTCGTCGCCGCCGTGGCGCTGGTGATCGCCGTGCTCGCCCTCACCGCGCTGGCGGTGGTCCGGCTCGGCAACCTCCTGGCCCGGTACAGCGTCGTCTCGACACGGACGACGCTGGTGCTGGGAACCGTCTGGATCACCTGCGCGGCGCTCGGCGTGCAGGTCGCCGACGTACCGATCGCCGCCGACCACACGGCCGCGGTCGTCCAGGACCGTGCCCATCGCGTGCGGGAGACGCTGCGGGACGAGGCGGCGTTCGCCCGGATCGCCAAGAAGGACGACTTCGCCGACACCCCGCCGGACCAGCTGCTGACCGGGCTGCGCGGCAAGGACATGATGATCACGTTCATCGAGAGCTACGGCCGCAGCGCCATCGAGGATCCGGTCATCGCACCCGGCGTCGACGCGACCCTGACCGCCGAGAACGACAAGCTGCGCGAGGCCGGGTTCGCGGCGAAGAGCGGCTGGCTCACCTCGGCGACGTACGGCGGAAGCAGCTGGCTGGGCCACTCGACCTTCCTCTCGGGCCTGTGGATCAACAACCAGCAGCGCTACCGCACGGTCACCGCGGGCGAGCACCTCACCCTCACCAAGGCCTTCCGCAAGACGGGCGCCTGGGACACGGTCGGCATCATGCCGGGCGTCCAGAAGGCCTGGCCGGAAGCCAAGTTCTACGGCCTCGACAAGGTCTACGACTCCCGTGAACTCGGCTACAAGGGGCCGAAGTTCAGCTGGTCGACCATGCCCGACCAGTACGCCCTGACCGCGTTCGAGCGCCTGGTGCACGGAAAGAAGCACGACAAGCCGCTGATGTCGGAGATCATCCTGACCTCCAGCCACCAGCCGTGGGCGCCGATCCCGAAGACGGTCCCGCAGGACCAGGTCGGCGACGGCTCGGTCTACGACGCCATCGAGAAGGCGGGCAAGAAGCCCTCGGACATCATCACCGACTCCACCAAGTCGAAGCAGGAGTACGGGAAGTCCATCCAGTACTCGGTGACCAGCCTCATCGACTACCTGGTGAAGTACGGCGACAAGAACACCGTGCTGGTCTTCCTCGGCGACCACCAGCCCATCGCCCGGGTCAGCGGCAACCACGCCAGCCGTGACGTCCCCTGCGCGATCGTCGCGAAGGACCCGAAGGTCCTCGACAGGATCGCCGGCTGGGGCTGGTCGGACGGGCTTCAGCCCGAACACGACGCCCCGGTGTGGAAGATGAGCTCGTTCCGGGACCGCTTCCTGACGGCGTACGGGTCCACGCCCTCCCCCTGACAGCCCTCGCAGCCCTCGCAGCCGCTCACCCTGCCGGCCGGCCCGCCCGGGGACACTCCGGGCGGGCTCACCGTGTCACGGAGCGGGGGCGGTCCCGCGGTGTCCCGTGCGCGGTCAGATCCAGCCGAGCCTCCAGAGCCGGAACACGCCGGTCCCGTCCGACAGGTACTGGCCGCCCCCGACGTCCTCGCTGCTGAGGACGTACTCCTTGCGCTGCCACAGCGGAATCAGCGGGACGTCCTCGGCCACCACGTCCTGCAGCTGCCGGAAGTCGCTCGTCGTGCGGCTGCGGTCCGCGGCCTGCTGCGTGTCCAGGATGAGCTGGTCGACGGCCTTGCTGCTGTAGCCGTTCTTCATGCTGTTGCCGGTGCCGACGAGCTGGGCGCCGAAGGTGTCCGGGTCGGGGTAGTCGGCGACCCAGCCGACCGCCCAGGCGTCCAGCTTCCCCTCCGCGTACCGCTTCTGGAAGTCGGTCCACTCGTAGCCCCGGGTGGTCACCTGGAACAGCCCGCTCGCCTCCAGCTGCCGCTTGAGTTCGGCGGCCTCCGGCCCGGCCGCGCCCCGCCCGCGGCCGTACCCGTAGGTGAAGCGCACGGGCAGGTCGACCCCGGCCTCCTCCAGCAGCTCCCGCGCCTTCTTGCGGTCCGGCTTGGGGTAGGCGTCGAAGAACGACGTCGAGTGCCCGGTGATGCCCGCCGGGATCAGCCCGTACAGCGCGTCGGTCGTGCCCTTGTACGTCCGGCTGACCAGTTCCTCGCGGTTGATGACCGCGGCGATGGCCTGCCGTACCCGCCGGTCGTGCAGCGGCGAGCCCGCCCGTACGTCGAGGACGAGGTTGCGGGTCTCGGCGCTGTCGACCTCCGTGACCCGCTGCCCGGGATCGCTCGGCGAGAGGCGGGCGAGCAGGTCGGGGGGCAGCTGGCGGGCCGCCACGTCGAACTTCTTCGCCTTCCAGCCGTCCGCCAGCTCCTGTGAGGTGCGGTAGTAGCGCAGCACGACGGGCCTGCCGGTCTCGCCGACGGCGCCCTTGTAGCGGGGGTTGGGACGGAGCACGGCCCGCTCGTCCTTCGTATACGTCTTCAGGACGTACGGTCCGGTGCCGTCGGCACCGGTGTCGGTGCGCAGTGTGCGCCGCGGGTAGCGGTCGCGGTCGACGATCGAACCGGCGGCGGTCGCCACCTTGAACGGGAACGTGGCGTCGGGCGACGACAGATGGAAGGTGACGGTCTGTCCGCTCGCGTCCACCGTGCCGAGGGTGGCGAAGAGCGAGGCGGGGCCCACCTCGGAGTTGATGCGCTTGACCCGCTCGAAGGAGTACTTGACGTCCTCGGCGGTCGCCTTGCGGCCGCTCGGGAAGGTCAGGTCGTCGCGCAGCGTGCAGCGGTACGTCCGCAGGCCTGTGCCGACGAAGCCGCAGGTCCTCGCCGCGTCCGGGACGGGGGCGGCACCGCCCGGCTCGAACGTCAGCAACGACTGGAAGACGTTGCTGAACAGCGCCCAGGAGCCTGCGTCATAGGCGCCGGCCGGGTCGAGCGAGGTGACGGCGTCCGTCGTCCCGACCGTGATGGTCCGGTTGTCGTCCTCCTGCGCCGGCAACAGCTGCCAGGCGCCCACACCCACGCCCGCCAGTACGAGCAGCGTCGCCAGAATCCGCATGCGAACAGATCGCATCGGTGCCCTCCCCAGGCCCACCGCGGGTCACTCCCCTAGTGACGCGGATCACCTAACCACAGGTGTTTCGGGCGAGGGAGGGGCTTTGTGAAACCTGGACCGGGCGGATCCGAACGTTCATTTCAGGCCTGTTTCACAGCTGGTTCCCAGACTTCTCCGGGGCCCTTTCCCGGCCTGCTCCGGAGCCCGCTCGCGCGGGCCCCGGGGCCGGTTCTCACGCCTGCCGGGAGGCCAGTTCGACGACCGTGATGTCCGAGGGCGCGCCCACCCGTGTCGGCGGCCCCCAGGCTCCCGCGCCGCGGGAGACGTAGAGCTGGGTGTCCCCGTAGCGCTCCAGTCCGGCGAGCGTCGGGTTGGCGGCGTCCGCGACGAGGTTCCCGGGCCACAACTGCCCTCCGTGGGTGTGCCCGGAGAGCTGGAGGTCGACCCCGTGGCGCACGGCCTCGTGGATCTGTACGGGCTGGTGGGCGAGGAGCACGCAGGCCCGCGAGGTGTCCCTGTCCCCGAGCGCCCTGCCGAAGTCGGGCCCCTGGCCCTCGCTCTCGCCCTGCACGTCGTTGACGCCCGCGAGATCGAATCCGGCGAGCTCGGTGCGCGCGTTCTCCAGCGGGTGGATGCCCAGCTCGCGCACCTGCCGGACCCACTGTTCGGCGCCGGAGAAGTACTCGTGGTTCCCGGTGACGAAGAAGGCCCCGTGGCGGGCCCGCAGTCCGGCCAGCGGCGCGGCGGCGGGTCCGAGGTCCTTCACACTGCCGTCGACCAGGTCACCGACCACGGCGATGAGATCGGGCTGTGTGGAGTTGATCGTGTCGACGACCTTCTGCGCGAAGCCCCGTCCGAGCACCGGGCCGAGGTGGATGTCGCTGACCACCGCGATCCGGAAGCCGTGCGCGGAACGCGGCAGCTTGGTGAGCGGCACGGTGACCCGCTTCACCGCGGGCCCGCGCAGGACCCCGTACGTCCCGTAGCCGACCGTCCCCGCGGCCGCCGCGGCGGCCGCGCCTCCGACCACCCGCGAGACGAAGAGCCGTCGGGAAGGCCCGGTGGCTCCGGCCGCGTCCGGGGCGGATCCTCCCGCGGCACCCGGCTCCGCGGAAGGGGTCGGGCCGTCGGCGGTCGGCGCGCCGGCGAGGCCCGTGGCGCGAGCACCCGGCTCGGTGGCCGCCCCTTGGGACGCGCCGCGGCCCGGCGCCGAGCCGACGGTGACGTCGCGCGCCCCGGTGACGACCGCGGCCGGTGCCCCGGCGACGGCGGTCCCGTCCTCGGCGGCGGACGGCCGCCCGGCCGCGGCGCTCCGCCGGGTGAGCCCCCATCGCCCGAGCGGCCGCAGGACCTCCCCCGCCAGGAGCGCCAGCAACAGGTAGAGGGACAGCGCCATCCATAGGAACCCGGGCCACGCCAGCACCTGCTGGAGCAGGAACGGCGCCCCCGCGCGCTCGCTCGCGACCGCGCCGAACATCAGCAGCGGTCCCGCGACGAAGAGCACGGTGCCCGAACGGCGCGCGAGCCCCGGCCCGGACGTGGTGTCCCGCACGAGGCGCCGCCAGGCGTACCAGTGCAGCGCGCAGAAGGCCGCCAGCACGGCGAGACCCACCAGTACGAACACGATCACCACGTCGTGGAATCCCCCGTCATGACGTCCGGCGCAAAGCGCGTACCCCGCGCAACCCGATGACCCCGACGACCGTCCCCAAGACAAAGGAGACGACGGCGAGCGTCAGGTGCACCCAGAAGTACGCCGTCGGATCACCCGCGTCGTCGAACGCCAGCCCGCTGCCGTCCTTGTACAGATTCTTGATGAAAGTGACCCAAATGACCCAGCTCCACACCCCGAAGGCGAGCAGGAACCAGGACACGGGGCGGCTGAGCTTCATGGGTTCAGTATCGCCGTCGTCGGCCGGGACCCGGTGTCGGGGTGGGGAGGGTGATGGGACTTCCCGACCGGAGCCCTGTACTTTCTCGACCGTGCCCGCCACCAAAAAGACCGTCAAGCGATCCTTGTTGGTCACTTCAGCCACTCTGTTGTCCCTTTCGCTGACGGCCGCCCCGGCCCTGGCCGACGGATCCGCCTCACCGAGCACCAGCCCGAGCGCCACTCCCCCGGCGGACATGTCGGTCGTCGGCGGCGAACGGCTCGGCCGGCCGGGCACCCAGGTGGATCTCGGCAGCGGCGCCCCCGTCCTGCCCAAGGACCTGACCGCACGCTCCTGGATCGTCGCCGACGCCGAGTCCGGTGACGTGCTGGCCGCGCACAACGCGCACTGGCGGCTGCCCCCGGCGAGCACCATGAAGATGCTGTTCGCCGACACATTGCTGCCGAAGTTCCCGAAGTCCACCGAGCACAAGGTGGTCCCCTCCGACCTGGCGGGCATCGGCTCGGGCTCCAGCATGGTGGGGATAAAGGAGAACGAGACCTACACGGTCCACGACCTGTGGCTCGGCGTCTTCCTGCGCTCCGGCAACGACGCCGTGCACGTGCTGTCCGCGATGAACGACGGCGTCGACCGGACGGTCGAGGACATGCAGGCACACGCCACCGAACTCCAGGCCCTCGACACGAACGTGGTCAGCCCGGACGGCTACGACGCCAAGGGGCAGGTGTCCTCGGCGTACGACCTGACGCTGTTCGCCCGCTCGGGGCTTCAGAAGAAGGACTTCCGGGAGTACTGCTCGACGGTGCGGGCCGAGTTCCCGGGCGAGACGAAGAAGAACAAGAAGGGCAAGAAGAGCCGCGAGTCCTTCGAGATCCAGAACACCAACCGTCTCCTGACCGGCGACAGCGACATCTCCACCTACCAGGGCATCGCCGGGGTCAAGAACGGCAACACCACGAACGCGGGCGCCACCTTCACCGGTGTCGCCGAGCGCGACGGCAAGGTGCTCCTCGTCACGGTCATGAACCCGGAGAAGAACGAACACAACGAGGTCTACAAGGAGACCGCGCGGCTGTTCGACTGGGGTTTCCAGGCCGCGGGCAAGATCCAGCCGGTCGGTGAACTGGTGCCCCCGAAGGGCGTCGACACCACCGCGCAGCCGGGCGCGAAGGCGTCCGGCGGGACCCCCGAGGCCGACCGCGCGTCCAGCAAGCCGGTGGCGGCCGCCACCGGTGCCCAGAGCGGTTCGAGCGGCATCGGGATCGCGCTGGCGGTGGCGGGCGGCTTCGTCGTCCTGCTCGCGGCGGGCGTGTTCCTCGTCAACCGCCGGTGGCCGCTGCCCGACCTGATGCGCCGTCGCCGCTGACCGGCGAACGCGCCGCGCCGCCCCTCGCCGGGGCCCCGCCCTGGGCCTCAGGCTCCTGCGGGGGCGGCGCGCCCTCCTCCGCCGGGGACTCCTCGCTCGGCGTCGCCGTCCACGCGGCGCAGAACAGCAGCAGTTTCGCGGTGAAGTTGATCCACAGCAGCAGCGCGATCGGCACGCCGAAGGCGCCGTACATGCTCTTCGAGGCGACGCCCCGCATGTAGCCGCTGAGCAGCAGCTTGAGCAGCTCGAAGCCGGCCGCGCCGATGAGCGCGGCGACGATCAGCCGGTGGCGCGGCGGCTCGACACCGGGCAGCAGCGTCAGCACGTACAGCAGGAGCAGGAACCCGGCGAGCACCGCGACGGCGAACGCGGCGACCCGGAGCACGGTCTCGCCCCAGCCGCTCTCGTCGATGGACAACCGTCGGGCCGTCCAGCCCACCGTCGAGGACGCGATGGTGGAGGCGGCGACGGTGACGAGCACCGCGCCGCCGAGTCCGACGAGCACACCCGCGTCCTTGATCTTGCGCAGGAACGGGTTCTCCTCACTGTCCGGCAGCTCCCAGACGGCCCGCAGGCACTCCCGCATCGAGCCGACCCAGCCGATGCCGGTGAACAGCAGGACGGCACCGGCGATCACTCCGATCGTGGCGGCGTTCTGGACGAGGCCGTTGATGTCCAGCTGGTCGGAGATCCCGGGCACCTGCTCGGCCAGCTTGTCCTGGAGGTCCTTCTGCTGCTGGGTGCTCAGGGTGGCCGCCGCGATCGCCGCGGCGACCGTCAGCAGCGGGAACAGCGCCACGAAGCTGATGAACGTCATGGCCGCGGCGAGCCGCGTCCACTTCACCCGGTCCAGACGCTCGTACGAGCGCCACGCGTGCGTGGCCATCAGGCGTGTGACCAACGGCCCCACGCCGGGGAGCTTCTTCAGCCAGTCCATGATCCGACTCTGCCCTCACCTCGGAAAACCAATGTCCGGGTACCCCAAAAACGCAGGACAGTGGCGATCGCCATGCCGATTCCTGCCCCCGAGACGGTGTCCGCGCGCTGCGAGGTGAAGCCGAGACCGTAGTGACTGACGGCGATGCACAACAGCTGGACGAGGGCGCCGGCGATGTTCACCGCGAAGAAGACCGCGTACTGGCGCATGCCGCGCACCGCCGTGTGCCGGTAGGTGCCGAGCGCGTTGCCCGCGTAGGCGACCGAGCAGCCCGCCACGAACGACAGCGCCTTGGCGGTCAACGGGTCCAGCCCCACGGGTCCGCGCAGCCAGACGAACAGGCCGAGGTCGGTGGCGTAGGCGAGGATTCCTGCGGTGGCGAAGCCGAGGAGCTCCTGGCCGAGCCCCCGCTGGGCGACGCTCACCAGTTCGCCACCGCGAGCCCGTACATCGCCAGCCAGACCAGGCCGATGAGGGCGAGGGCACGGTCGTGCAGGACCACGTCCTCGGGCTCGCCCGCGGTGCCGCGGTCGGCGAAGACGGCGTAGCGCAGGACCGCCAGGATGAAGGCCACCATCGACAGCTGCCGCCACGGGAGCAGGCCGGCGTTCGGCACCCCGCCCTCCTCGAGGGCCCACAGGCAGTAGCCGAGGACGGAGACCCCGGCGGCCAGCTGCCACACGAAGCGCAGGTAGCCGGTGGTGTACTCGGTGAGCAACGCGCGCGTGGCGCCCGCCTTCCCGGCCATCTGCACGGCCTCGGAGTAACGCTTCGCCGAGACCATGAACAGCGCCCCGAAGCCGGTGGTGATCAGGAACCAGCGCGAGAGCGGGATGCCGAGGGCGAGCCCGCCGACCATCGCACGCATCAGGAATCCGGTCGTGACGACGACGAGGTCGACCACCAGGACGTGCTTCAGGCTGACGCAGTACGCCAGTTGCATGCCGATGTACGCGGTCAGCAGGGCGGCGACGGCCGGTGAGCAGAGCACGGCCGCGGCGGCCGGCGCGAGGACCGCGAGGGCGCCTCCGACGGCGTACGCGGCCGGGACGGGGACCTGGCCCGCGGCGACCGGGCGGTGCCGCTTGACCGGGTGCGCCCGGTCGGCGTCGGCGTCCCGGGCGTCGTTGATCAGGTACACGGCGGCGGCACAGGCGGTGAACAGCGCGAAGACGAGAACGAGTTGGACGAGCGCGTGCTCGGAGAAGAGCCGTCCCGCGGCGGCCGGGGCGGCCACGACGAGCACGTTCTTCACCCACTGGCGGGGTCGTGCGGTCCTGAGCAGGCCGCGGGCCAGACCGCCCAGCCCCCGCTCCGGTGCCGCGGCGGCCGGTGTGCGCTCCAGGAGCGCCGTGCGCTCAGCCATGGCCGCCCCCGATCCAGCGGGCGCCCAGCCGGGCCGTCAGGGCCCCCAGGGCGGCGCCCGCGGCGACGTCCGAGGGGTAGTGGACGCCGACGACGAGCCGGGAGAGGCACATCGCGGCGGCGACCGGCGTGGCCACGTGGGCGCCGAGCGCGCCGAAGGCGACCGCCGCGGCCGCCGACGAGGAGGCGTGCGAGCTCGGGAAGGAGTGGCGCCCGGCCGTGCGCGCCAGCGGCACCAGGTGGGCCGGGCGCGGACGGCGCACGATCCGCTTCACCCCCATGCTGGCGAGGTGCGCGGTCGTGGTGAGCGCCGTCGCGCGCAGCCACGCGGCCCGCCGCTCACGGTCGACGGCGGCCCCGGTGAGCCCCGCCGCCAGCCACAGCGCGCCGTGCTCGCCGCTCCAGGACAGGGCGCGCGCGACGGCCGCCACCCGCGGATGTTCCGTACCGCACTCGTGGAGCGCGGCCAGCAGTCGACGGTCCACGTCCTCGCCGAGCCCGTGCGCGTCGTCACGCCAGTGGTCCATGTCGAGCCGTCGGCCCACGTCGTCCCGGTCGTCCCGGTCGTCAAGGTCGTCCATGCGATCTCACTCTTCTAGGGAGTGGCCGCAGAATTACGGCAATCTTGGACGACATCCCATTAATCACCCATTTCGGTGAGGAGCCGTGAGGTAAGGGATGATTCCGGTGTTATGCACCCTTGTCGGCGCTACGGTCACGGTCATGCCTGCCGACACCGTCTCCGTCACGGGTTGGGGCCGCACCGCCCCGACCGCCGCCCGTCTGGTCCGCCCGCGCACGTACGAGGAGGCGGCGGCCGCGGTCCGGGCGTGCGGGGCACGCGGCAGCATCGCCCGGGGCCTCGGACGGGCGTACGGGGACGCCGCGCAGAACGCGGGCGGAGCCGTGCTCGACATGACGGGCCTCGACCGGATCCACGCGATCGACGCGGACGGCGGCACCGTCCTGTGCGACGCCGGGGTGTCCCTGCACCGGCTGATGGAAGTCCTGCTGCCCCTCGGCTGGTTCGTGCCGGTCACCCCCGGAACCCGCTACGTGACGGTCGGCGGCGCGATCGGCGCGGACATCCACGGCAAGAACCACCACGTGTCGGGCTCGTTCGCCCGCCACGTCCTCTCCTTCGAACTCCTCACCGCCGACGGCCGGATCCGTACGGTCGGCCACGGCACCCCCCTCTTCGACGCGACCGCCGGCGGCATGGGCCTGACCGGCGTGATCCTCACCGCGACCGTCCGGCTCCAGCCCGTCGAAACCGCGTTGATGTCCGTCGACACCGAACGCGCCGCGGACCTGGACGACTTGATGGCCCGCCTCACCGCCACCGACCACCGCTACCGGTACTCGGTCGCCTGGATCGATCTGCTCGCCCGCGGCACCTCACTAGGGCGCTCGGTACTGACCCGGGGCGAGCACGCGCCGCTGGACGCGCTGCCGCCCCGCGCGCGCCGGCACCCCCTGGCGTTCCGCCCCGCGCAGTTCCCCGCCGCCCCGTCGTTCGTGCCGGAGGGCCTCCTGGGGCGTACGTCGGTGGGGCTGTTCAACGAGCTCTGGTACCGCAAGGCGCCACGCGCGCGTGCCGGTGAACTGCAGAAGATCTCGACCTTCTTCCACCCCCTCGACGGCGTACCGCACTGGAACCGGGTCTACGGACGCGGCGGCTTCGTCCAGTACCAGTTCGTCGTCGGACACGGGCAGGAGGAGGCCCTGCACCGGATCGTGCGCCGTATCTCCGAGCACCGGTGCCCGTCCTTCCTCGCCGTCCTCAAGCGCTTCGGGGAGGCCGATCCCGGCTGGCTGTCCTTCCCCGTGCCCGGCTGGACCCTCGCCCTGGACGTCCCCGCGAACCTGACGGGGCTCGGCGCCTTCCTCGACGAACTGGACGAGGAGGTGGCCGCGGCCGGCGGCCGGGTGTACCTGGCCAAGGACGCGCGGCTGCGCCCCGAGCTGCTGGCCGGGATGTATCCGCGGATCGCCGAGTTCCGCGCCCTGCGGCAGGAACTGGACCCCGCGCGGGTCTTCACCTCCGACCTGTCCCGACGCCTCGACCTCTAGTCCCGCACGCCGGCCGCCGCTCCGGCACGCCCTTCGCGGCCCCCGTCCCCGCCGCCCGCGCACCCCCGTCGCCCGCCCTCTCTCGCCCTTAGGAGCTGCCATGAAGGACGCCTTCGGCATCCCCCAGTCCCTGCTGATCCTCGGCGGTACGTCCGAGATCGCGCTGGCCACCGCGCGGCGTCTGATCGTCCGGCGCACCCGCACCGTGTGGCTGGCCGGACGCCCGTCGCCGGAGCTGGAGCGGGCCGCCGGGCAGCTGCGCGGGATGGGCGCGGACGTCCGTACCGTCGCCTTCGACGCCCTCGACGGCGCCTCCCACGAGACCGTGCTCGGCAAGGTCTTCGCGGAGGGCGACATCGACATGGTGCTGCTCGCCTTCGGCGTCCTCGGCGACCAGGCACGGGACGAGAAGGAGCCGTTGGCCGCGGCGCGGGTCGCGCAGACCAACTACACGGGTGCGGTGTCCGCGGGCCTGATCGCGGCACGGGCGCTCCAGTCGCAGGGGCACGGCTCCCTGGTGGTGCTCTCCTCGGTCGCCGGCGAGCGCGCCCGCCGCTCCAACTTCATCTACGGCTCCAGCAAGGCGGGCCTCGACGCCTTCTCGCAGGGCCTGGGCGACGCGCTGTACGGCACGGGCGTGCACGTGATGGTCGTACGGCCCGGATTCGTGCGGACGAAGATGACGGCGGGGCTGCCGCAGGCACCGATGGCCACCACTCCCGAGGCGGTCGCGGCGGCCGTCGAGACGGGTCTGCGGCGTCGGTCGGAGACGGTGTGGGTACCGGGGGCGCTGCGGTTCGTGATGGCGGCCCTGCGGCACCTGCCGCGCCCGCTGTTCCGGCGACTGCCGATCTGACACCCGCGCGGGTGCCGGGTCGGGCTCCTGAGGAGACACGGGGCCGCGGACCCGGCAGGGCGTGGGTGCCGGGTGCTCGTGCGGAGACCGGGAGCCCGGTGGCGCGCTCCCGGGGTCACCCCGGGCGACGTCCCGCGCGGCGCTCCGGCGGGCGGCAGGCGCTCAGCGGGCCGGGACGCTCAGCGGGCCGGCAGTGTGCTGTCGACCTCGGGTGCCCCCGCCTGCGGCGGCACCAGCGTGCCGCCGAAGGGGAACTCCCGCAGCTTGCGCCAGATGCCGTCGGCGCCCTGCTCGTACAGCGCGAATCCGGCGCACGGCCACTGGGCCTCGTACCCGGACAGCTCCTCGAAGGCCCGGTCCATCGCGGCGTCGTCGATGCCGTGCGCCACGGTGACGTGCGGGTGATACGGGAAGTGCAGCTCGCGGGCGACGGGACCGGACGCGTCCCGGACCTGCATCTGCAGCCGGGTACAGGCCTCGGCCCCCTCGACGACCCGCACGAAGACGACGGGCGACAGGGGGCGGAAGGTGCCCGTGCCGTACAGCCGCATCGGGAAGGGGCGCCCGGCGGTGGCGACCCCGGTGAGGTGCGCCTCGACCGCGGGCAGCGCCGAGTCGTCGATCTCCGTCGGCGGCAGCAGGGTGACGTGCGTGGGGATGCCGGAAGCCGCGGCGTCGCCGAAGCTCAGGCGCCGCTCCTGGAGCAGGCTGCCGTGAGGCTCCGGGACCGCGATCGACACGCCGATCGTTACGGTCCCCACGTCGTCTCCTGTCGTTGTTCAGAGGTCCGCCGCCCCGGCGCGGGCAGGGGTGGCTGCTCGTCCGGTCCGGCTATCGACTGTACGGCGGTACGGCCCGTCGGCGGCGGCCGTACGAGTGTCGCGCTCGTCTCGTACGCACTGCCGAACGGGCTGTGGTAGGGGCGGTCGCACCGCTGCCGTGGCAGCGGTGCCGGCCGTCAGTGCTTGGCGGGCAGGAAGCCGACCCTGTCGTACGCCTGGGAGAGCGTCTCCGCGGCGACGACACGCGCCTTCTCGGCGCCCTTGGCCAGGATCGAGTCGAGCGTCTCCGGGTCGTCCAGATACTGCTGGGTGCGCTCCCGGAACGGCGTCACGAAGTCGACCATGACCTCGGCGAGGTCCGTCTTGAGCGCACCGTAGCCCTTGCCGGTGTACTTCTGCTCCAGTTCCGCGATACCGGTGCCGGTGAGGGTCGAGTAGATGGTCAGCAGGTTGCTGATACCCGGCTTCAGGTCCGCGTCATACCTGATGACGGTGTCCGTGTCCGTGACCGCGCTCTTGACCTTCTTGGCGGTCGCCTTCGGGTCGTCGAGCAGGTTGATGAGGCCCTTCGGCGTCGACGCCGACTTGCTCATCTTGATCGTCGGGTCCTGGAGGTCGAAGATCTTCGCCGTCTCCTTGAGGATGTACGGCTTCGGGATCGTGAACGTCTGGCCGAAACGGCCGTTGAAACGCTCGGCGAGGTCGCGGGTGAGCTCGATGTGCTGGCGCTGGTCCTCGCCGACCGGGACCTCGTTGGCCTGGTACAGCAGGATGTCCGCGACCTGGAGGACCGGGTAGGTGAACAGACCGACGGAGGCCCGGTCGGCACCCTGCTTGGCGGACTTGTCCTTGAACTGGGTCATGCGGGACGCCTCGCCGAAGCCGGTCAGGCAGTTCATGATCCAGGCGAGCTGGGCGTGCTCGGGGACGTGGCTCTGGACGAACAGCGTGCAGCGCTCCGGGTCGAGACCGGCGGCGAGCAGCTGCGCGGCGGCGAGCCGGGTGTTGGCGCGCAGGTCCGCGGGGTCCTGCGGCACGGTGATCGCGTGCAGGTCGACGACCATGTAGAACGCGTCGTGGGACTCCTGGAGGGCCACCCACTGGCGGACCGCGCCCAGGTAGTTGCCGAGGTGGAACGAGCCCGCGGTGGGCTGGATCCCGGAGAGGACGCGAGGACGATCTGAGGCCATGGGGCCCATTCTCTCAGGTGACTCTCATTGCTCGGGAACAGGTGGGAACCGATCCGTCTCCGGCGGTGTAACAAGAGTGTGAGGACGCGGGAGGGGGGCCGCATCGTCGTCGACGAGGCCGTGGTGATCGCACGCGTACGCGCCGGTGAGCCGGAGGCGTACGCGGACCTGGTCCGTGCCCACACGGGCATCGCGATCAGGGCGGCCAGGGCGCTGGGGGCGGGTGCGGACGCGGAGGACGTGGTGCAGCAGGCCTTCATCAAGGCGTACTGCTCGCTGGGGCGCTTTCGGGACGGCGCGGCGTTCAAGCCGTGGCTGCTGTCGATCGTCGCCAATGAGACGAGGAACACAGTGCGGACGGCGGTGCGCCAGCGGACCCTGGCGGGCCGGGAGGCCGCCTTCGTGGAGGCGGAGCCGCTGATACCCGAAGCGGCGGACCCGGCGGTCGCGGCGCTGGAGACGGAGCGCCGGACGGCGCTGCTGGCCGCCCTGGAGCAGCTGAGCGAGGAGCACCGCCTCGTCGTCACCTACCGCTATCTGCTGGAGATGGACGAGCCCGAGACGGCGCAGGCGCTGGGCTGGCCGCGCGGCACGGTCAAGTCCCGGCTCAACCGCGCCCTGCGCAAGCTGAGCCGGCTGCTGCCGGACTTGGGGGCCCTGGACCGGGAAGGGGGTGAAGGGCATGAGTGAGCGGAGCGGGGCGGACGGGTCCCGCGGCGACCGGAGGCGGCGGGGCGGCGAGGACGTCTCGCGGCTGCCGGAGGAGCTCCGGGCGCTCGGGCGCTCGCTGGACCGGCCGGATGCGGCCGACGGCGAGTCGATGGTCGAGCGGGTCCTGGAGCAGATGCTCGCCGAGCACATCCCGGTCCCGGTGGCCGAGCCGCCGGGCGTCCGCGACCGGATGCGGGCGGTGCTGCGCTGGGCGCGGGCACGCCGGCGCGGGCTGACGGCGGGCCTGTGCGGACTGCTCACGGTTCTCGTGCTCACGCCTCCGGTGCGCGCCGCGGTCGTCGACTGGTTCGGCTTCGGCGGGGTCGAGGTGCGGTACGACCCGTCGGCGGTGCCCTCGCCCGGCGCGCGGGTGCCGGGGTGCGGGCCTTCGCTGACCCTGGCGCAGGCCGGACGGCGGGCCGGGTTCACCCCGCTCGTGCCCGGCGCCCTCGGCGTGCCGGACGCCGTGACGGTGACGCGTGAGCCGAAGGGGCGCCTGCTGATGAGCCTGTGCTGGCAGGAGCACGGGCGCACGGTCCGGCTGGACGAGTACCCCGCGCAGCTGGACATCGGCTTCTCCAAGACGGTGCGTGAGCCCCCGGAATGGGTGGCGCTCGGCGCCCCCGAGGACTACGGCCGCCAGGCCCTGTGGTTCGCGAAGCCGCATCTGCTGAGCTTCTGGCTGGTCGACGACGACGGCGACCGCTTCACCCGCTCTGTACGGACGGCGGGGCCCACGCTGCTGTGGCTGCACTCCGGCGGTGAGGTGACCCTGCGTCTGGAGGGCGTGTCCTCGAAGGAGCGGGCGGTGGCGATCGCCAAGTCGTTGAAATAGCACGTGTTTCCGGCCGGTGAGGCAGCTCGCGAATCCGTCGGTGCCGAGTGGGAACCCCGGCGGGTCGAGCGGTGTACCAGAAGTGACACATCGCGTGCGGGCGGGCCGCACGCGGGGCGACCGGCTGGTTGGGGGTCCGGATGCGCAGGCTTCGTGAACTGCTCTCGGTGACGGGGGCTTCGGCCGTGGCACTCGCGGTGGTGCTGATCGCGGCGCCCTCGGCGACGGCCGGTGGACCGACGAGCGTGCTGGTGGTCTCGCCGGAGAGCGCGCAGACCGCCTCGCTGTACTACTCGGACGAGGAGTACGGGGAGTTGACGCGCCTGCTGGGCGAGCCCGACGCGGGCGACCGTGAGGAGCCGCCGGGCCTGAGCGCGGCGAGCGGGCGTCAGCTCAATGTCACCTGGCTGGCGCACGACGTGTCGCCGTGGCGGGTCGACCGCGTCTATCCGGACTCGTCGCGCGGCAAGGAGGTCTGGATACACACGGCCACCGACCTCCAGAGCATGAACGGCTACTGGCACAAGGCCGAGCACCCCGCCCAGATGCGGGCGCTGTTCAAGAAGCTCGGCGTCCTGGGCAAGCCGTCGCCCGAGGGGGCGGCGGGAATCCCCCCGGGCGCGGGGGAGTCGGCGGACGACTCCGCCGGCGCGGCGACCCCGACCCCGGCCGGGGAGGTCCGCGCGGGGACGACCACGAGGCCGGCCGCGGCCGCCTCCGACGAGGGCACCGACTGGTGGTGGGCTCTGCCCGGAGCGGCAGCCGGTGCGCTGCTGGCCCGGCTGTGGCGGCCCCGCAGGGGTGAACCTCACCAGGAGTTGCTGGACATGTGAGGAGCCGCGCGGAGGCGGGCAGACCGGTGAGGGGGACGCATGGGGAAGAGGGGGACGCATGAGATTCCGGATCGGACAGGAGGGGCCCCGGCCCGCCTGGCGGGGGCGCCGACCCGACACGAGGAGCCGGCGCCTCGCCGGGACGAGACCACGGAACGGCGGGGTGGCGCCGCGGCTCGGCGAGACGGGGGCGCAGCTCGACGGAGGCGGGCCGTGGACCGGCGGGGCCGCGTCGTGGCGCGGCGGGACGCGAGCGAGGGCCGGCGGCGCGAGGGCGTGGACTCGCGGGACACGAGCGAGGGCCGGCGCAAGGCGCCGGACCGGCGGGACGCGAGTGGGGACCGGTGGGAGGAGGGTGTGGCTTCTGGTGCTGGTCGTCATGGCGTCGGCCGCGCTCGGCGCTCCGGGCGCTCGGGCCTCCGCACCGGATGCGGCACACGACTCGGCGCGCAGCTCGGTGCGGGCGAAGGCCGACACCCCCGACCTGGCGCTGGTCGTCGCCGGTGACACGGGACGGGCGACCTCGCTGCACTCCGGGGAGCGGGACTTCGTACGGCTGTGGCGGCTGCTCTCCCCGCGGTACACGGGGACGGAGCGGGTTCCCGAGGCATGGGTGGAGGGCCGTTTCCCCGAAGTGCGGGCCACCGTGATCTGGGGGCTCACAGGGGTCGGGGGCTGGCCGCAGACCAGCAGGGCACCGGGTGGTGATGTCGCCATCGAGCGTCAGGACCAGGTGTTCGTCGCCGCGGACGGCACTCCATGGGTGCGGACGGATCCTTCCCCCGACGTCCGGGACGACGACATCCGCTGGCACCGGGCACCGCGCGCGGTGTTCGACCAACTGGACGAGGAGGGAGACCTGTTCGGCTCGGGCAGTGCCGCGGGTCGCGTGGCGGAGCCGGACGCGGCGGACAGCGTGAGGTGGGCGGTGCCCGGGCTGGCGGCGGGGCTGGTCCTCGGTGCGGGGAGCTCCGTCCTGATACGCCGCGCGGCGGCCCGGCGTGAGGCTGCCGGACCGCCGCGGGAACCACGACAGGAGCTGATCGATCTGTAGCCCGCGCGAGGCGCGTCAGCCGAGGTCGATCTCCGGGTAGAGCGGGAAACCGGCGAGCAGGTCGGTGGCGCGGTGGGCGATCTCGTCGGAGATCTTCGCGTCCAGGACGTGCTGGGCCTTGGACGGGCTGCCCTTGGCCGTGGTGCCGGGCTCGGCGGAGGTCAGGACGCGGTCGATCAGGCCCGCGATCTCGTCCATCTCGGCCGTGCCCAGACCACGGGTGGTCAGCGCGGGCGTGCCGATGCGGATGCCGGAGGTGTACCAGGCGCCGTTGGGGTCGGCGGGGATGGCGTTGCGGTTGGTGACGATGCCCGAGTCGAGCAGGGCGGACTCGGCCTGACGGCCGGTGAGGCCGTAGGAGGTGGCGACGTCGATCAGGTTGAGGTGGTTGTCGGTGCCGCCGGTGACCAGCGTGGCGCCGCGGCACATCAGACCCTCGGCGAGGGCACGGGAGTTGTCGACGACGGCCTGTGCGTAGTCGCGGAACTCGGGGCGTCGTGCCTCGGCGAGCGCGACGGCCTTGGCCGCCATGACGTGCGGGAGGGGGCCGCCGAGGACCATCGGGCAGCCGCGGTCGACCTGTTCGGCGAGGCTCTCGTCGCACAGCACCATGCCGCCGCGCGGGCCGCGCAGCGACTTGTGCGTGGTGGTGGTGACGATCTGGGCGTGCGGGACGGGGTCGAAGTCTCCGGTGAGCACCTTGCCGGCGACGAGGCCCGCGAAGTGCGCCATGTCGACCATGAGCGTGGCGCCGACCTCGTCGGCGATCTCGCGCATGATCCGGAAGTTCACCAGACGGGGGTAGGCGGAGTAGCCGGCGACGAGGATGAGCGGCTTGAACTCGCGGGCGGAGGTGCGCAGGGCCTCGTAGTCGATGAGGCCGGTGGCGGGGTCGGTGCCATAGGAGCGCTGGTCGAACATCTTGCCGGAGATGTTCGGGCGGAAGCCGTGGGTGAGGTGGCCGCCGGCGTCGAGGGACATGCCGAGCATGCGCTGGTTGCCGAAGGCGTGGCGCAGTTCGGCCCAGTCGGCCTCGGTGAGGTCGTTGACGTTGCGGACGCCGGCGCGCTCCAGGGCGGGGGCCTCGACGCGGGCGGCGAGGACGGCCCAGAAGGCCACGAGGTTGGCGTCGATGCCGGAGTGCGGCTGGGCGTAGGCGTGCTCGGCGCCGAAGAGCTCGCGGGCGTGCTCGGCGGCGAGGGCCTCGACGGTGTCGACGTTGCGGCAGCCGGCGTAGAAGCGGCGGCCGACGGTCCCCTCGGCGTACTTGTCGCTGAACCAGTTGCCCATGGCGAGGAGCGTGGCCGGGGAGGCGTAGTTCTCCGACGCGATCAGCTTGAGCATGTCGCGCTGGTCGGCGACCTCCTGGCCGATGGCGTCGGCGACGCGGGGCTCCACGGCCCGGATCACGTCCAGGGCACTGCGGAACGCGGTGGACTCGGTGGAAAGGGGCTCTGGCATGACGGCCTCCGGACGTGGTGTTCAGCGTTCACGGGTCGGCCCAGGCGCACGGCACACAGTTCGAGGGGCCGCTCCCCGATGGTCGGTCCCATCCCAGCGCGCCAGTCACGGCCCCGCCGGTCAGCCTACCGGGCGCGCCGGATCTGCGGGTTCCCCGGTCCACCATGCGAGCGACGGTAGGAAGGAGTCCGGGGCCCACCGTCGGCGGGCGCCACTCCCCGCCCGGGAGGACACGCCGTCCCCCGCCCGGGAGCACGTATCCACCCGTCGTCCGGGAAGCGCGAGCCGCCCGGTCCGGGCGGCACGTGCCGCCCCGTGCGCGGGCCCGCGCGTCGCCCGTGCCGCTCGTCAAGAAACGGAGATCGCGTGACCGCTACGGAGACGACGAAGGCGTTCATCGCCTCGGCCGACGCGCACAGCGCGCACAACTACCACCCGCTGCCGGTCGTCGTGGCGACGGCGGACGGGGCCTGGATGACGGACGTCGAGGGGCGCCGTTACCTCGACATGCTGGCCGGATACTCGGCGCTGAACTTCGGGCACGGCAACCGGCGGCTGATCGAGGCGGCGAAGGCGCAACTGGAGCGGGTGACGCTGACGTCGCGGGCGTTCCACCACGACCGGTTCGCGGACTTCTGCCGGGAGCTGGCGGCGCTGTGCGGCATGGAGATGGTGCTGCCGATGAACACCGGCGCGGAGGCGGTGGAGACCGCGGTGAAGACGGCCCGGAAGTGGGGGTACCGCGTGAAGGGGGTGCCCGCGGAGAGGGCGAAGATCGTCGTCGCGGGGAACAACTTCCACGGCCGTACGACCACGCTCATCAGTTTCTCCACGGACCCGGAGGCCCGGGCGGACTTCGGGCCGTACACGCCGGGCTTCGAGATCGTGCCGTACGGGGACCTGACCGCGATGCGGGCGGCGCTGACGGAGAACACCGTCGCCGTGCTGCTGGAGCCGATCCAGGGCGAGGCGGGCGTGCTGGTGCCGCCCCCGGGCTACCTGCCGGGGGTGCGGGAACTGACCCGGGAGCGGAACGTGCTGTTCGTCGCGGACGAGATCCAGTCGGGTCTCGGCCGTACGGGGAAGACGTTCGCGTGCGAGCACGAGGGGGTGGTGCCGGACGTGTACGTGCTGGGCAAGGCGCTCGGGGGCGGGGTCGTCCCCGTGTCGGCGGTGGTGGCGGGCGCCGACGTGCTGGGGGTGTTCCGGCCCGGGGAACACGGTTCGACGTTCGGGGGCAATCCGCTGGCCTGCGCGGTGGCGTTGGAGGTGATCGCGATGCTGCGGTCGGGCGAGTACCAGCGGCGGGCGGCCGAGCTGGGTGCGCATCTGCACCAGGAGCTGGGCCGGTTGAAGGACTCCGGTCATGTCACGCAGGTCCGCGGGCGCGGGCTGTGGGCGGGCGTCGACATCGCCCCGGCGTACGGCACGGGCCGGGAGATCTCCGAGAAGCTGGTGGACCGGGGCGTCCTGGTGAAGGACACCCACGGCGTCACGATCCGGATCGCCCCGCCGCTGGTCATCTCCGAGGAGGACCTCGACTGGGGGCTCGGCCGACTCCGCGAGGTGCTGGGGGTCTAGGGGCGGGTTTGGGAGCCGGTGGGGTCCGGCGCGGTCCCCGGGATGCTCCGGGTCCCGGGTCCCGTGGCAGGGCGGCCCGGGGGTCGCCGAGGCTCGGCGCCGGGTCCGGGGGTACAGGCACGGCGCCGGGTCCGGGGCGCGGGTGCCCGCCGCGGCACGGGATCCAGCGCCGGCCCCCGTGTCGCCGGGGGCCGGGGTTCGCGCGTCGGGCCGTCAGAGGATCACGTGCGGCAGGAAGCGGGCGTACTCGTCCGTGACCAGGCCGGACGACTCGCGGATGCCGAGGCCCGCCGACTCGTCCTCGACGACCCAGGCGCCCAGGACGACGCGGTTGCCGTCGAAGGACGGGAGGGGGGCCAGTTCCTGGTAGGCGCAGGGCTCGTCGGTGCGTACGGCCGGGGCGGCGCCCGGTTCGTGCACGGTGACCCCGGCGCCCTCGCGGCCGAGGAGCGGCTTGGCCACGTAGCCGCGGTCGGCGGCCAGTTCGCGTGGGCCGTCGAGGTAGGCGGGGAGCAGGTTGGGGTGGTCCGGGTAGAGCTCCCAGAGGACGGCGAGGAGGGCCTTGTTGGAGAGGAGCATCTTCCAGGCCGGCTCGATCCACAGCGTCGTCCCCGTGCCGCCGCCGTTGTCGAGGGTGTCCAGGACGTGTCCGGCGAAGCGGTCGGCGGTGAGCCACTCCCAGGGGTAGAGCTTGAAGCAGCTGCGGATGAAGCGGAGCGAGGTGTCGACGAAGCGGCCGGAGAGGGGGTCCCAGCCGATCTCCTCCATGGAGATCCAGTCGGTGTCGAGGCCCGCCTGCTCGGCGGTCTCCTTGAGGTAGGCGACCGTCATCAGGTCCTCGCCGAGTTCGTCGGCGGAGGAGTGCGCGAAGTGCAGCGGGCTGCCCGGCGGCAGGAGGGGCGCCTGCTTCTTCCAGGCGGCGACGAGGCGTTCGTGCAGGGAGTTCCACTGGTCGGCGCCGGGGAAGCGGTCCTCCATCCAGAACCACTGCGGGCTCGCGGCCTCGACGAGGGAGGTCGGCGTGTCGGCGTTGTACTCCAGCAGCTTGGCCGGGCCCGTGCCGTCGTAGCGCAGGTCGAAACGGCCGTAGACGGAGGGGAGTTCGGCGCGCCGCCGCCAGGCCTCGGCGACGGCCCGCACGACGTGCGGGTCGGTGATGCCGAGGTCGGCGAAGCGGTCCGTGCGGACGATGTGCTCGGCCGCGGCCAGGCACATGCGGTGCAGTTCGTCCACGACCTCCTCCAGCGCCTCGACCTCGGGGAGCGAGAAGACGTAGTACGCGCTCTCGTCCCAGTAGGGGCGCAGGGAGTCGTCGGGGTGACGGGTGAGCGGGTAGATGAGGCCCTGTTCCTCGACGGTCCGCTGCCAGTCGGGGCGGGGTGCGATGGTGCGGCGTTCCACGGGACGTCTCCTGCTCAGCCGCCGGAGCTGCCCTTGCCGCTGCCGAAGCCGCCGCGGTCGACGCCGCTGTGGCTGCCGCCCGAACCGCCGGAGCCCTTGCCGGGCTTGACGAAGGAGCCGCCGTCGACCCAGCCGCTCTTCTTCTTGCCGCCGTAGTACCAACTGCCGTTGACGGACACCTTGGTGGACTTGCAGTTCTTGTCGGCGACGACCCGGTAGCCCTTGGCGAGGTTGTAGCTGTCGCGGTCGACGCAGCGCTTGTCCGGCTCCGAGGAGCAGGCCGTGAGTGCGGCGGCGAGGAGTCCCATGCCGCCGAGCACGACGGTGCCCGAGCGCAGTTGACGACGTGTGTCCGCCATGTCCGTTCCCCCGTTGTTTCTTTCGGTTCGACTTTGCTTCGTTTGCGATTCTTCTTGGCCGTTCGGCGATCAGAGTAGAGAGCACCGCAGGACGAGCGCGCGACGGCCCCCTGCGATGCAGGCTCCCCTACAGTCGGTTCGTGCTGTTTGGAATGGTGTGCGCGCTTGGTGCGTCGGTCTGCTTCGGAACCGCGACCGTGCTCCAGGCGATGGCGGCGCGCGCGGCGGCCGGCACCGGGCCGGGCGGGGACGCGGCGCTGTTGCTGCGCGCGCTGCGGCAATGGCGCTATCTGGCCGGGCTCGCGCTCGACGGGGTCGGGTTCCTGCTCCAGATCGCCGCGCTGCGGTCGATTCCGATCTACGCGGTGGGGGCGGCGCTCGCCGCGAGCCTCGCCGTGACGGCCGTCGTGGCCTCACGGCTGCTGCGGGTGCGGCTGAGCCGGGTCGAGTGGGGCGCGGTGGGTCTGGTGTGCGCGGGGCTCGCGATGCTGGGGCTGGCGTCCGGCACCGAGGGCGACCGCCCGGGGTCGGCGCCCCTGAAGTACGCCATGCTGGGCACGGCCGTCGGGGTACTGCTGCTGGGCCTCGTGAGCGGGCGGCTGCCCGAGCGGGGGCGCCCGCTCGTCCTCGGTCTCGGCGCCGGCTTCGGCTTCGGTGTGGTCGAGGTGTCGGTGCGGCTCATCGACGACCTCGACCCCGGTGCGCTGCTGGCCAATCCGGCGACGTATGCACTGCTCATCGGCGGCGGCGCGGCGTTCCTGCTGCTCACCTCGGCCCTTCAGCGCGGCTCCGTGACGACCGCGACCGCCGGGCTGGTGATCGGGGAGACGATCGGGCCCGCCCTGGTGGGCGTGGTGTGGCTGGGCGACCGCACGCGGGAGGGGCTCGCCTGGCTGGCGGTCCTCGGCTTCGCGGTCGCGGTGGCGGGCGCGCTGGCGCTGGCCCGCTTCGGCGAGGCCCCGGTGCAGGAATCGCCGTAGCCGCTCCGGCCCGATCGGCGGGCGGCGGGCGGCGGGCGGCGGGCGGCGGGCGGCGGGCGGCGGGCGGCGGGCGGCGGGGTCCGCTTCGTCGCGGCTCCGGTGCGCGCACACGGCAGCCGCTCCCGGCCCGCGCGGCGGGCAGCGTCCACGCCCGCACGGCGGGTGGCATGGTCCATGTCCGCCCGGCCCATCCACGTGATCCACATCCGCACGGCGGGTGGCACGGTCCACGTCCGCCCGGCAGGTGGCGTGATCCATGTCCGCCCGGCCCATCTACAGGAGCCGCTCCCGGCTCGCCCTCGGCGAGGCCTCGCTGCAGAGAACACGACGGCCCCTCGGGCTCCGCGGCAACCGAAAGCCGGGGCCGCGAGCCAGGCCGGGAACCCGGGCGCCGCCGGCCGAGGCCGGGAGCCCGGGCCACGAGCCGGTGAACGGGAGCCGGGTCCGGGAGCCCGGACAGCGAGCCGGGAAACGAGAGCCCGAGCCCGGACCACGACCCGGGAAACGAAAGCCGAGTCCCCGAGCCCGGACCACGACCCGGAGAACGCAGGCCAGGGCCGAGGACCGGGGCCGAGAGCCGGGCGCCGGTGAGCCGGGGCCGAGAGCCAGGCGCCGGTGAGCCGGGGCCGAGAGCCAGGCGCCGGTGAGCCGGGGCCGAGAGCCGGGCGCCGGCTCAGGGCAGCGCCCGGCACAGCGCGTCGAGCGCCCCCGACCACGCGTGGTCCGGCGGTGTCCCGTACCCCACCACCAGCGCGTCCTGCGGTTCCGTGACCGCGTCGGGGTGGCGGTAGCGCGTCAGGCCGTGGACGGCCAGCCCCTGCCAGGCCGCCGCCCGGACCACCGACTGTTCGGTGCCCGCGGGGAGCCTGAGGACGGCGTGCAGGCCGGCCGCGATTCCGGTGGCGTGGACCGACGGGGCGCGATCGGCGAGGGCGGCGACCAGCGCGTCGCGGCGCCGCCGGTAGCGCAACCGGGCCGCCCGGACGTGCCGGTCGTAGGCGCCGGAGGTGAGGAACTCCGCGAGGGTGAGCTGGTCCAGCGCCCCGGTCGACCAGCCCCCGCCGCCCTTGAGCGCGGTGACCTCGGGGGCGAGCGACGGCGGCAGGACCAGCCAGCCCAGCCGCAGCGCGGGGGCCAGGGACTTGCTCGCGGTGCCGAGGTGGACGACGTGCTGCGGGTCCAGTCCCTGGAGCGCGCCGACGGGCTGGCGGTCGTAGCGGAACTCGCCGTCGTAGTCGTCCTCCAGGATCAGGCCGCCGGTGCGGCGGGCCCAGTCCACGACGGCGGCCCGGCGGTCCGGATGGAGCGGCACCCCCATGGGGAACTGGTGCGCGGGCGTGAGCAGGACGGCTCCGACCCCGGCCAGGTCGTCGGTGCGGGCGCCGAGTCCGTCGAGGGGCAGGGGGACGGTCCGCAGGCCCGAACGGTGCAGGAGGTTCCAGTGCAGGTCGAGCCCGTAGGCCTCGACGGCCACGGAGCGCACGCCGCGCTGCCGCAGCACCGCGCCGAGCAGCGTCAGGCCGTCGGCGAAGCCGGAGCAGATCACGATGCGCTCCGGATCGGCCCGCACGCCGCGGGCGCGGGACAGGTAGCCGGACAGGGCGGTGCGCAGTTCGGGGCGGCCGCGCGGATCGCCGTAGCCGAGGGCCTCGTGCGACGCGGCGGTCAGCGCCCGGCGGGCCGCCCTGAGCCACGCGGTGCGCGGGAAGGAGGCGAGGTCCGGGCTGCCGGGGACGAGGTCGTAGGCGGGGCGTCCCTGCTCACGGCGGCGCGGCGCCGTCTCCGGTGCGGGCGGGACGACCGTCCGCTCGGCCACCCTGGTGCCCGAGCCCTGGCGTGCGGTGAGCCAGCCCTCGGCGACGAGGTCGGCGTACGCGTCGGCGACCGTGTTGCGGGCGATACCCAGGTCGACGGCGAGCGACCGGGAGGAGGGGAGCCGGGTGCCGGGCGCGAGCCGGCCGCTGCGGACGGCCTCGCGCAACGCGTCCGTCAGCCCTTTGCGCACCCCGGACCCGGTCGGCTCGACATGGAGGTCGAATCCCTCGGCCCCCAAACTGGCCCATGACTTTGCCATGGAAATGGACCATACTCCTGGGCTACTCCGTCCGTAGTGTCGGGACACATGACGACGCATGACGACACCACGACCACCGGCCGCACCACCGAATACGTTCCCGAGCACACGCCCCGCCTGGACTGGGCCAAGCTCGCCCCCGACGTGTACAAGGCGATGATCAAGCTCGACGCGGCGGCCCGTAAGGGGCTGGACCCCGTGATCCTGGAGCTGGTGAAGATCCGCGCCTCGCAGCTCAACCACTGCGCCTTCTGCCTGGACATGCACACCAAGGACGCGATCGCCGCGGGCGAGAGCGTCGAGCGGATCATCCAGCTCGGCGCGTGGGAGGAGTCGAGGCACTTCTACACGCAGAAGGAGGTCGCGGCGCTCGAACTGACCGATGCGGTCACGGTCCTGACGGACGGTTTCGTGCCCGACGAGGTGTACGAGCAGGCCGCGAAGCACTTCGAGGAGGCCGAACTGGCCCAGCTGATCGCCGCGATCACGGTGATCAACGCCTGGAACCGGTTCGGCGTGACCTGCCGGCTGGTGGCCGGGCACTACCGGGCCGGACAGTACAAGTGACGGGCTCGGACGGGAACACCCGTACGAGCCACCTGGACGCCGAGGTGCGGACCGCGATGCAGGCGTTCAGCGCCGCCGCGAAGAAGGGTCTCGGGGACCCGGCGCTCGCGGAGATGGTCATGATCCGCGCCTCGCAGATCAACCACTGCGCGTTCTGTCTCGACATGCATGCGAAGCTCGCCCGCAAGCACGGGGTCGACGACGACCGCATCCAGCTCCTCAACGCCTGGGAGGAGGCCGAGGAGGCGTTCAGCGAACGCGAACGGGCGGCGTTCGCCCTGACCGACGCGGTCACCGTCCTGACGGACGGTTTCGTCCCGGACGAGGTCTACGAGCGCGCCGCCGAGCACTTCGACGAGACGGGGCTCGCGCATCTCGTCGGGCTGATCACCGTCATCAACAGCTGGAACCGGCTGATGGTGACCCGGCGCATCGCACCGGGCGCCATCGCATGGTGAGTCACGGCACGGACAAAACCGAGACGTTCCGGGCACTGCACCGGGGCCGGCCGCCGGGTGACCCGCTGGTGCTGCCGGGCCCCTGGGACGCGGCCAGCGCGCGGGTGTTCGTGGACGCCGGGTTCCCGGCGCTCGCCACGCCCAGCGCCGGGGTCGCCGCCTCCCTCGGGTACGAGGACGGGGCGACGCCCGCCGAGGAGATGTTCGCGGCGGTCGCGCGCATCGTCCGCGCGGTCGACGTGCCCGTGTCCGCGGACGTGGAGGACGGCTACGGGCTCCCGCCCGAGGAGCTGGTGGAGCGGCTCCTCGGGACGGGTGCGGTCGGCTGCAACCTGGAGGACTCGGCGGGAGGCGTCCTCAAGGACCCCGCCCGGCACGCCGACTGGCTGGCCGAGGTGCGGGCCGCCGCCGGCGACCGGCTCTTCGTCAACGCCCGGGTCGACACGTTCGTGTGCGGGGACCCCGACCCGGAGCGGGCGATCGAGCGGGCCGCGTTGTACGTCGCCGCCGGCGCCGACTGCGTGTACCCCATCGGCGCTCCCGTCGGCGTACTCCCCCGGCTGCGCGCCGGGATCGACGGGCCCGTCAACGTGTTCGCCAGGACCGGCGACGCCCCGCTCGACGAGCAGCTCGCGGAGCTCGGCGAACGGGGCGCCACCCGCGTCACGTTCGGGCCGGGGTTGCAGCGCCGGGCCGCTCAGGCCCTGGGGGACATCGCCGCGGAACTCCGGCGGTAGGCAGGACGCCCCGCCGCCGGCGGTACTCCGGCGGCGGGGCCCGCGATGGCAGGCAGGGTCAGGTCAGCCACGCCCGCCACGTCGACTCATGGCCGCCCACCCACTTCTTCGCCGCCTCCTCGGGCGTCAGCTTGTCGTTGGCGATCATCAGGGAGACCTCGTTCTGGTCCTCGGTCGTCCACTTGAACTTCTTCAGGAAGTCCGCCGCCTTGCCGCCGCTCTTGGCGAAGTCCGTGTTGAGGTACTTCTGGAGCGGGGTGTGCGGATAGGCGCAGGCGACCTTGGCGGCGTCGGCGTCGCAGCCCTCCTTGTAGGCGGGGAGCTTCACCTCCGTCATCGGGACCTTCTCGAAGAGCCACTGCGGGGAGTACCAGTAGGTGAGGAAGGGCTTCTTCTCCTTGGCGAACTGCTTGATCTGGGTGATCTGCGCCGCCTCGGAACCCGCGAACACCACCTGGTAGTTCAGCTTCAGGTTGCTCACCAGCGCCTTGTCGTTGGTGACGTAGGACGGGGAGCCGTCCAGGAGCTGGCCCTTGCCGCCGCTCTCGGCCGTACGCATCTGGTCGGCGTACTTGTCGAGGTTCTTCCAGTCGGTCACGTCCGGGTGCTGCTCGGCGAAGTACGTCGGGACGTACCAGCCGATGTGCCCGGTCACCCCGAGCTGCCCGCCCTTCGTGATGGTCTTCTTGTCGTCGACGTACCGCTTCTCCTGGTCGGGGTGGCCCCAGTCCTCCAGGATCGCGTCGACGCGGCCCTGGCTGAGCGCGTCCCAGGCGGGGACCTCGTCGACCTGGACGGTGTCGACGCGGTAGCCCATCTCGTGCTCCAGCAGGTACTGGGCGACGGCCACGTTGGCCTGCGCGCCCACCCAGGACTGCACGGACAGGGTGACCGTCTTCGCGCCCTGGGCGTTCGCGAACGGCGAGGCCTGCTTGGTCATGTCGGCGGCGCCGCAGCCGGTCAGCAGCAGGAGCGCCGATCCGCCCGCCACCACGGCGGTGGTACGAAGTCGCATGTCACGCTCCCTTCTTCGCGCGGCGTTCGGTGGGCTGGGTCACCCGGTCGAGCATCAGGCCGAGGCAGACGATCGCGGCGCCGGCGACCAGGCCGGTCGCCAGGTCGCCCTGCGCCAGGCCGAAGACGACGTCGTAGCCGAGCGCTCCGCCGCCGACGAGACCGCCGATGATGACCACGGCGAGGACGAGTACGACGCCCTGGTTGACGGCGAGCAGCAGGGCCGGCCGGGCCAGCGGCAGCTGGACCTGGCGCAACTGCTGTCCGCTGGTCGCACCCATCGAGCGGGCCGACTCGAGCGCGGCGGGGTCCACCGCGCGCAGCCCCTGGGTGGTGATGCGGACCACGGCGGGCAGGGCGTAGACGACGGCCGCGGCGACGGCGGGCGCGCGGCCCACGCCGAACAGCGCCACCACCGGGATCAGGTAGACGAACTGCGGCATGGTCTGGAAGACGTCCAGCACGGGCCGCAGCAACCGCTCGACGCGCTCGCTGCGCGCCGCCGCGATACCGGTGGCGAAGCCCAGTACCAGGGTCACCGCGACCGCCGCGAGGACCTGCGACAGCGTGTCCAGGGACGGCTTCCACACGCCCAGCACGCCGATCGCGGCCATCGCGAGGACGGCGGTGAGCGCGGTGCGCCAGGTGCCGATCAGCCAGGCCAGAGCGGCGACGATCAGCAGCACCGACCACCAGGGCAGCCACAGCAGGCCGTCCCGGAGCGGGTCGAGGACCCAGGTCGTGAAGTGGCCCGCCCAGTCGGCGGTGCCCCCGATGACGGGGACGCCGGAGTAGAGGTGGTTCGTCATCCAGTCGACGACCCGGTTCACGGGCTCGGCGATGCCCACCACCCACGATCCGGGCCAGTCGAGACGGCCGGCGAGGCGTCCGACGACCGCGACGGCCACGGCGGCGGCCGCGGCGTACGCCCAGGGCGCGAGGGCGCGTTCCGACTCGCCGAGCCGCTCCCCCGCGGCGGCGGTGACACGGTCCAGGACGACGGCGAGCAGCACGATGGGGATGCCGGCGGCGAGCGCGGCGCCCACGTCGACGGAGGCGAGGGCCTGGTAGACGCGGTCACCGAGGCCGCCCGCACCGATCACGGACGCGATGACGGCCATGGACAGCGCCATCATGATCGTCTGGTTGAGGCCGAGCAGGAGCTCCTTGCGGGCCAGCGGGAGCCGGGCCGTGGTCAGCCGCTGACGGGCGGTGGCGCCCAGCGAGGCGACGGCCTCCATCACACCGGTGTCCGCGTCGCGCAGGCCGAGCGCGGTGAGGCGGGCCATGGGCGGGGCGGCGTAGACGACGGTGGCGAGCACGGCCGCGGGGACACCGATGCCGAAGACCAGCACGACGGGGAGCAGGTAGGCGAAGGCGGGCAGGACCTGCATGGTGTCCAGGACGGGCCGCAGCGCGCGGTACGTGCGGTCGGACAGGCCCGCGGCCAGGCCGAGCAGGGCGCCCAGGACGACGGACGCGAGGACGGCGACCACCATGAGCGCCAGTGTCTGCATGGTGGGCACCCACATACCGAGCACGCCGCAGGCGAGGAACGCCGCGGCCGTGCCGAGCGCCAGCCGTACACCGGCGGTCCGCCAGGCGACGAGTGCCGCCACGGCCGTCACGCCGGCCCAGCCGGCGGCGAGCAGCACGAGGTAGACGGCGCGCACGGCCAGGACGACGCCGTTGCTGACGTACCCGAAGAAGTACAGGAACAGCGGGTGGCTGTCCCGGTTGTCGATGATCCAGTCGCTGGTCCGGCCGAGCGGCCCGCCGAGGTCGACGGTGAGGGCGTGCGGCCAGGTGCCGCTGGCCCAGCGGGAGTCGAGGACGGGTACGACGACGGCCGCGGCGACGGCGAGCAGTAGGAGCTTGCCCACGGCCCGGTGTCTGAGCAGTCCGCCGATCCGGGAGGGGGCGAGCGGCGCGGTGACGGTGGCCATCAGACCACCTCCTTGTCCTGCTCCGTTCCGGCGGCGGCGCCGAGGTCGGACCCGCTCCCGGTGGACGCGTCGAGGTCGGACCCGCTCCCGGCCGCGCTGTCCCGACCGGAGCCGGACTCGGCGGCGTCGGCGCGACCGGACCCGGTCACGTCAGTACGACCGGACCCGGCCTGTGCCGCGTCACCCGCACCGGACCCGGCCTGTGCCGCGTCACCCGCGCCGGACTGCGTCCCGGCGACGACGCCGAGCAGGCGCTCGTGGTCGACGACGCCGAGGCAGCGGCCGCCGTCCATGACCCGGGCGGGGGCGCCGGTCCGGGCCACCGCCTCGATCGCCTGGGACACGGTCGCGTCGGGCGTCAGGGCCGGACCGCTGCCCGCCTCCTGCGCGGACGCCGCCCGCATCGCGGTACGGACGGTCACGACCTGCTCGCGCGGGACGTCCCGGACGAACTCCCGTACGTAGTCGTCGGCGGGCGAGCCGACGATCTCCTCGGGGGTGCCGAGCTGGACGATCCTGCCGTCGCGCATCAGGGCGATCCGGTCGCCCAGGCGCAGGGCCTCGTTCAGGTCGTGGGTGATGAAGACCATCGTGCGGCCCTCCTCGCGGTGCAGCCGGACGACCTCCTCCTGCATGTCGCGCCGGATCAGCGGGTCGAGCGCGCTGAACGGCTCGTCGAACAGCAGGACCTCCGGGTCCACCGCGAGCGCGCGGGCCAGGCCGACGCGCTGCTGCTGACCGCCGGAGAGCTGGCCCGGCCTGCGCTGCTCCAGGCCCTCCAGGCCGACCTTGGTGACGATCTCCGCGGCCCTGGCGCGGCGCTCCTCCTTGCCGACGCCCTGGATCTCCAGGCCGTAGGCGACGTTGTCGAGGACCGTGCGGTGCGGCAGCAGGCCGAAGTGCTGGAAGACCATCGCGGCGCGGTGGCGGCGGAGTTCGCGCAGCCGGGTCCGGTCCATGGCGAGGACGTCCTCGCCGTCGATGGCGAGGCTGCCGGACGTCGGTTCGATGAGCCGCGTCAGGCACCGGACCAGGGTGGACTTGCCGGAGCCGGACAGGCCCATGACGACGAAGACCTCGCCCTTGCGCACGTCGAAGCCGACGTCGCGGACGGCGGCCGTGCAGCCGGTGCGCGAGCGCAGCTCGGCGGGGGCGAGCGCGGCGAGTTCGGGGTCCGCGGGGACGCGCTCGGCCTTCGGGCCGAACACCTTCCACAGGTTGTGCACGGAGAAGACGGGCTCGACGGCCTTGTTCTCCTGGAGGGTTGCCGTACTCATCACTCACCACCACCGATCAGATCGACGCACTTCTCCCCGACCATGAGCACCCCGATCATCGGGTTCACGGCGGGCATGGTCGGGAAGACGGACGCGTCGGCGATCCGGATCCCGTCGAGGCCGCGGATGCGCAGCTCGGGGTCCACGACGGCGAGTTCGTCGGCCGGGTCACCCATGCGGCAGGTGCCCGCGGGGTGGTAGACGGTGTGCGCGACCTGGCGGGCGTAGGCGCTGAGCTCCTCGTCGTCCGTGATGCCGGGTCCGGGGCACACCTCCCGCTTGAGCCAGCCGGCCAGCGGCTCGGACTTGGCGATCTCGCGGGCGATCTTGATGCCGTCGACGAGGGTGCGCCCGTCGTAGTCGTCCTCGTCCGTGAAGTAGCGGAAGTCCAGGGCGGGCTTGACGGACGGGTCGGCGCTGGTGAGGTACAGCCGGCCGCGGCTGCGCGGCTTGGGGATGTTCGGGGTCATCGAGACGCCGTGCGCCGGGCGTTCGTAGCCCAGCCGCTCCGGGTTGTCCGTGAAGGGGACCTGGTAGAAGTGGAACATCAGGTCGGGTCCCTGGTGCTCCGGGTCGCGGCGGACGAACAGGCCCGCGTCGGAGTCCATCGCGGAGTTCTCGGGGATCGGACCGTCGGTCTCCCACACGATGACCGACTCGGGGTGGTCGAGCAGGTTCTCGCCGACCCCGGGCAGGTCGTGGGCGACGGGTATCCCGAGCCGCTCCAGGTCCTCCTTCGGCCCGATGCCGGAGTGCATCAGCAGCCGCGGCGAGTCCACGGCGCCCGCGCACAGCACGACCTCGTTCCGCGCGCTCACGAGGATCTCCTCGCCGTCCTTGGTGCGCACGTGCACGCCCGTCGCGCGGGTCCCGTCCAGCTCCAGCCGGTACGCCCAGGTCTCCAGCAGGATCGTCAGATTGGGCCGCTGGTCCATGACGGGGTGCAGGTACGCCACGGACGCGCTCGACCGCTTGTTGTTCTCGGGGTGGTAGGCGAGGTCGAAGAAGCCGGCGCCCTCGGTGAACGGCTTCTTGTTGAAGCCCTCGACGCGCGGCACGCCGAGCGCGGCCTGGGCGGCGTCGACGAAGTCGCGGGCGATGGCGTTCCGGTCCTTCTCGTCGACCGGGACGATGTTGTTGAGCAGGCGCGCGTAGTACGCCTCCATCGGCACCGCGCCCCAGCCCTCGGCGCCCGACGCCTCCCACTCGTCCCAGTCGGACGGCAGCGGCTTGAACGCGATCAGCGTGTTGTGGGACGAGCAGCCGCCGAGCACCCGGGCGCGGCTGTGCCGGATGTGCGAGTTGCCGCGCGGCTGCGGGGTCGTCGGGTAGTCGTAGTCGAGTTCCCCGCCGAGCAGGCCCATCCAGCGGCGCAGGGTGAGGACGTCGTCGCGGTCCACGTCACTGGGGCCGCCTTCGATGACGGCGACGGTGACGTCGGGGTTCTCGGTGAGGCGGGAGGCGATCACGGAGCCCGCCGTGCCGCCGCCGATGACGACGTAGTCGTACGTGTTCTCGTGCATGTGGTCGTGCTCCAAGGTGCGGGTGGTGGGGGTTGCGTCGAGGGCCGGATGGCCACCGGTCCGGGCGGGGACCGGTGTCAGCCCGCGAACCAGCGGACCGGCCTGGGCGCCAGGTTCTGGTACACGTGCTTGGTCTCGCGGTACTCGGCGAGACCGGCCGGGCCGAGTTCGCGCCCCACACCGCTCTTTCCGAATCCGCCCCACTCCGCCTGCGGGAGGTAGGGGTGGAAGTCGTTGATCCACACGGTGCCGTGCCGCAGTCGTCCGGCGACGCGCCGGGCGCGGCCCGCGTCGGCGGTCCAGACGGCGCCGGCGAGCCCGTACTCGGTGTCGTTGGCGAGGGCGACGGCCTCGTCCTCGGTGCGGAAGGTCTCCACGGTCAGGACGGGTCCGAACACCTCCTCGCGGACGACCTTCATGTCGCGGTGGCACTGGTCGAGGACGGTCGGCTCGTAGAAGTAGCCGGTGGCGGGCCGCACGTCGGACGGCTCGGGCCGCTTGCCGCCGGAGCGCAGCACCGCCCCCTCGGCGAGCGCGGAGGCGACGTACGCCTCCGTCTTCTCGCGCTGCTGCTCGGAGACGAGCGGACCGCACTCGACGCCGTCCTCGGTGCCGCGGCCGAGCCTGATCCGGGCGGCACGGCGGGCGAGTTCGGCGACGAACCGCTCGCGGACCGATTCCTCGACGATGAGCCGCGAACCGGCCGAGCAGACCTGCCCGCTGTGGATGAAGGCGGCGTTGAGGGCCTGGTCGACCGCGGTGTCGAAGCCCTCCTCGGTGGCGCACGCGTCGGCGAAGACGACGTTCGGGTTCTTGCCGCCCAGCTCCAGGGCGACCTTCTTGACGCCCGCCGCGGCGGCCTGGCCGACCTTGGTCCCGCTGACGAGCCCGCCGGTGAAGGAGACGAGGTCGACGCCGGGGTGCTCGGCGAGGCGCGCGCCGACGCTCTGGCCGGGCCCGGTGACGATGTTGGCGACGCCGGCCGGGAGTCCGGCCTCGGCGAGCAGCCGGATCAGGGCGACGGTCGTCAGCGGGGTGATCTCGCTCGGCTTGACGACGAAGGTGTTCCCGGCGGCGAGCGCGGGGGCGATCTTCCAACTGGCCTGGAGCAGGGGGTAGTTCCAGGGGGTGATCATCGTGCACACGCCGACCGGTTCGTGCACCACGACGCTGTGGACCTCGTCGGTCCCGGCGTCCACGACCCGGCCGCCGCCCTCGCCCACGACGAGATCGGCGAAGTAGCGGAAGGCGTCGGCGACGCAGTCGATGTCGACGCGGCCCTCCTCGACGGTCTTGCCCGCGTCACGGCTCTCGAGCAGCCCGAGCTCCTCGCGGTCGCGCACCAGAAGGTCGGCGACGCGGCGGAGCAGGGCGGCCCGGTCGGCGACGCGGGTGCGGGGCCAGGGGCCCTCGTCGAAGGCGCGGCGGGCCGCCTCGACGGCCGCGTCCGCGTCCCGCTCGTCACCCTCCGCGACCACGGCGAACGGCTTGGCATCGGCGGGATCGAGGATCTCGCGGGTGGCGCGGGAGACGGCGTCGCGCCATTCGCCGCCCACGTGGATGGTCTGTGCTGCCTGCTGTCCGGCCATGATCGGTGTTGCCTTCCGTTCCTGTTCCGTGCCCCCGGGTCACACGCATGTCGCCCTTGGGGACCGGGAGCACCTGCCCGCCGACCTCGGATGCATGCACAACCGGTCACCAAAAGTGCCCCGGGTCACTGAAAAGTCCCAGCAAATCGGACCAGAACGGCTCAAAACTCCTACCGAGAGTGACCGGACCGCGGGGTGCGGCCCCCGAGCGAGCCGACGCCGGGCACCGGGCACCGGGCACCGGGCACCGGGCACCGGGCACCGGGCACCGGGCACCGGGCACCGGATCCAGCACACCCTGGACGCCGAACTTTCCTTTGACTAAAGTCAAAGAAATATGGAGCCCGTGTCAGCGAACCCGTCAGCGCCCCCGCCGGCCCACCAGGTGCGTGCGCTGCGCCGCTTCAATCGCTACTTCACCCGCCGCATCGGCGCGCTCGACGACCACTACCTCGGGCAGGACCGCCCGCTCGGCGAGGCCAGGCTGCTGTTCGAGATCGGCGCCGAGGGCGCCTCGCTGCGCGAGCTGAGGAGCCGACTCGGGCTGGACGCCGGGTACTTGAGCCGCATGGTGCGAGCCCTGGAGACACAGGGGCTCGTCCGGGTGACGGTCCACCCGCACGACAACCGGCTGCGGGTCGCCGAACTCACCACGGCCGGACGGACCGAGGTGACCGAGCAGAACCGGCTGGCCGACGAGCTGGCGGAAGGGCTGCTCGCCGGGCTCGGCGGACGGCAGCGCGACGAGCTGACCGCCGCCCTCGGCACCGCCCAGCGGCTCCTGCGGCTCGCCGCGATCACGGTCGTACGCGTCGACGGCGCCTCGCGCAACGCCCGCGACTGCCTCGCCGCCTACGCCGCCGACATCGACGCCCGCTTCCCCGAGGGCTTCGACCCCGCCGCCCTCGTCCGTCCCCACGAGGTGTCGGGGGACGCGGGCGCCTTCCTCGTCGCCTACGAGGAGGGACGGCCCGTGGCCTGCGGGGCACTGCGCCGGCTCGAACCGGGAGTGGGCGAGATCCGGCACGTGTGGGTGCACCCCGACGCCCGCCGGCTCGGCCTCGCGCGGCGCGTCCTGCACGGCCTCGAGGAGCACGCCGCCGCACTCGGCTGCACCGTCGTCCGGCTCGACACGCACGCGGTGCTCACCGAGGCGCAGGCCATGTACCGGGCGTGCGGGTACACGGAGATCCCGCGGTACGACGACAACGTGTACGCGGCCCACTGGTTCGAGAAGCGGCTGTCGTCCACCGCGGAGCGCTGAGGGCTGTCCCGTCATCCCTGGTGGATCAGCGCGGCGTCGGATGCGGTGCATCGCAAGGCGGTGGGGGTCCCCCCACTGAAGGCAGGGGGCGGACGTGCTCATACCGGGCGCATTCGGGCGCCCCTCCAACGCGGCGAGGTGCCGTGGCTGTCGTCGTGCGCCCGCCAGGGATCACGGGAGCGCCCTCAAGTACCGTTCGCGCAGTCGGCGCCCGTGGGGCAGAAGGAGTTCACGGCCGTCGTCAGGTCACCGGTCATGTCGCCGCCCTCGGGACCGCTCGCGTTGATCGCGTACAGCGTGCCGTCGGCGGCCCGGAAGCGGTGGTCGACGACGTGCGTCGGTCCGTTGTCCTTGCTGTCGTAGCGGTAGGTGACCTCGATCCAGTCGGAGCCCGACTCCCGTCCCAGGAACTGATAGCCGTTCAGCTTCCCCCAGATCGTCTCGGCCTTGTCCATCGACTCGGCCAGGGAGTTCTCCTTGACCTCGAACAGCATCAGCCTGCGGTCACCACCGGGGGACGTGTACGTGACGACCTGCGCCAGCTTGCCCCGCTCCTCCTTGCGCGCCCAGCCGTCCGGCACGTCCACCGTGTAGCCGACCGGGTCCACCGCCCGGCTGTACCCGGGCGCGGGTGCCGCGACGGTGGGCTGCGCCGAGTCGGCGAAGGTGTCGTCGCTGCCGGAGGCCTGCCCGGTCTCCTGCGGGGGCGCCGTCTGCGTGGCCGTGACGGTCACCGCCGGCGACGACACGCCGGCGTCCGTACGGCCTGCCGTGTCGTCCCTGGTCAGCGCCCACACTCCGCCGCCCACCCCGCCCGCGAGGACGGCCACCGCCACGATCACCACGAGCAGCCGGCGCGAGTCCGCTCCGCCGGAGGGCGGGCGGCCTCCGCCGGGAGCCGGACCGGGCACGGGCGGCTGCGGAAACGGGTACGGCGCCTGCTGCGGCAGCTGTGGCGGCTGCTGCGGGAGCTGTGGCGGCGGAGGAGGAGGAACCGCGGGCGGATACCCGTCCGGGCGCAGGGTCCCCGCCTGCGTCGGCGCGGACGCCCACCACTGCGCCTGCGCGTCCGGCGGCGTCCCCGTGGCACCGGATCCGCCCGCTGCGTCGCTCCCGTCGCGCACGCCGGTGCCGTCGTCGTCGATCCACCGCTGACGGTCCGCGTCCCACCGCTGTGTCATCTCGTCACCCCCGTTCTTCCCCGACCGCTGCCGCTAGCCCGCGAGCTGTGCGATCACCTGCACGACGGCGGCCGTCGAGGCCAGCCCCGCGACCGCCGCCGCGGCGGTCTCCAGCCGCATGCGCAGCCGTCCGAGCCGCGCCGGGTCGGCCCGGCCGGTGCGCTCGATCTCCCCCTGCACCACGGCGAGTTCGCCGTCGAGCCCGGCCGTGTCGTCCGTCGCGGTGAGCAGCCGCAGATGGTCCCGCAGGGTGCGCACCGCCTCCAGGAGCTCCGCCGTGCTCCCGTCGGCGGCGCTCGCGCGCGGCGCCTCGTGGTACTCGGCCCTGCCGTGGTCGCCGAAGTTCACCGCGCTGCGGGTGATCCGCCCGACCCGTCCGTCCGTACCGTCGCCCATCACTGGTCCCCCTCCGTGTACGACGCTCCGCCACTGCCCATGGCGACCGCGCTCCTGCTGATCCGGCCCACCACGTTGCCGCCGCTCATCTGCCCGATGAACTGGCCGCCCGCGGCGACGTTGACGATGTTCTGCTCGAAGAGTCCCGTCTCGCAGCCGCTGCGCCGCAGCGCCTCGCGGACCCCGCTCGCGATGCGGTCCTGGACGGTCTTGATGTAGCGGCTGACGTCCATCTCCTGGAAGAGGGACAGCCGATCGGTGCTGCCCATCTCCCGCACGGACACCAACGGCGCGTCGGGCGGGGCCTGTTCGGGCCGGGCCAGCCAGATGCGCAGGCACTGGACGAGCGTGAACAGCCCGGACAGTCCGGCCACCACGCCCGTCGCGGGGGCGGACAGCAGGGTCCTCACCACCTCACGGCGCGTTCCGCCGTCCCGGGCGGCGGCGATGGCGTCCACCCGCCGGTACTCCTCGTCGACCGGCCCGAGGACGTGCGGCACGACCTCCAGGACGAGCATGCCGCCCTGGGTGTGCACGCGGACCAGTACCGACACCACGACCTGCTCGTCCCACGCGCCGATCCGGATGCGCAGGAAGTGGCGGCGGGCCTCACCGCCCTCGTCGACCGCCCCGTCGAGGTGCGCCCGGGCGGACGACGGCTCGTACACGCCCTCGTACCGGCCGACGCCCGACGGCAGATAGACGAATTCCTCCACCTCCAGGTCCTTGAGCCGGTCCCGGCTGGTAAGCGCGGCGGAATCACGCAGCGCCTCCAGCTTCGGCACGACCAGGTCGAGGATCTGCCGGTTCGTCAGCCTCACCGCGGTCCGCTGCCCGTTCGCCGACCCGTCGACGCGCTGGTCCGGCAGGAGTCCGTCCAGGCTGTCCCCCGGTTTCCGGGCGGGGGTGATCTCCATGGCGAACGACCAGGGCTCGTACGGTTTTCCGGCGCCGACGAAGGGCCGGTACGCGTCGTAGAGCGCGACGCCGGCGTGCTGCTCCCAGGTGACGGCACGCGCGATACGCGTCTCGCGCTCGCTCCCCCTGGGCAGCGGGACCGATGTGCGGGCGAAGGCGTCACGGGCGAGTTCGACGCCCATGACCTCGGCCACGCGGGCGCGGTGCAGGCCGATCACGAAGGCCATCAGCAGCGGGAAGAGGAGCGCGAAGGGGTCGTCGGGAAGTCTGGCGAGCGCGTAGGCCCAGTAGCCGAGTTCCAGGAACCGTGCCACGAAGGTGAGTCCCCAGGCGGTCGCCCGCCGCGGCAGGTGGAGGCGGGCGGTCTCGTCCCGGCTCACGGCGTACATCGTCGTGCCCCAGCCGGAGGCGGCCCGCGCGAGCCAGAGGAGCACGCAGACCGACGCGTAGTACAGCACCGCGACGGAGCCCGACAGCATCGCGATGCCCCCGGGATCCGCCACCGACGTCTCCACCGCGAGGAACACGGCCCAGATCACGAGCAGCGCGACCCCCGTCGATGCCTCCCGGCGGCGCGCCCGTAACGCGTGGGCGAGCACGGCGACGACGTCCACCCCGAGGGACGGTGCCGCGGGGCGCTCCTCGTGCCCGACGAGCTCGTCGATCACCCTGGCCCGGAAGGCCGAATCCAGATGGGCCCCGGCGCACAGCAGCCGAGTGGCCTCGCTGTGCGCGTACCGTCGCCCGGATCCCGTCACTGGGATCACCCCCGCCGTGTTTCCCCCGGCCGCCCCCCGGTTCCCTGGGCGGCTCGCACGTCACGACGATAGTGAGGTCTACCCCCACTGCACCCTTCTTTATGGCGACAAAGCACGCATGTTCGATACGTACTTTCCCTACGCACGCGTCGGCCCCCGCCCGGAATCGCTTCCCGGGCGGGGGCCGACGCAGGTGTGGGTGGCTCAGATGAGGCCGAGGGCGCGAACAGCCTCGCGCTCCTCCTCCAGCTCCTTCACCGACGCGTCGATGCGGGAGCGGGAGAACTCGTTGATGTCCAGGCCCTGGACGATCTCGTACCGGCCGTCCTTGGTGGTGACGGGGAAGGAGGAGATGAGACCCTCCGGCACGCCGTAGGAACCGTCCGACGGGATACCCATGGAGGTCCAGTTGCCGGCCTCGGTGCCGTTGACCCACGTGTACACGTGGTCGATGGCGGCGTTGGCGGCCGAGGCGGCGGAGGACGCGCCACGGGCCTCGATGATCGCGGCACCACGCTTGGCGACGGTCGGGATGAAGTCCTCGGCCAGCCACTTCTCATCATTGACGACCTCGGCGGCGTTCTTGCCGGCCACCGTGGCGTGGAAGATGTCGGGGTACTGGGTGGCGGAGTGGTTGCCCCAGATGGTCAGACGCTTGATGTCGGCGACCGTGCTGCCCGTCTTCTTCGCGAGCTGGGTCAGCGCGCGGTTGTGGTCCAGGCGGGTCATGGCCGTGAAGCGCTCGGCCGGTACGTCCGGGGCGGCGGCCTGCGCGATGAGCGCGTTGGTGTTCGCCGGGTTGCCGACGACCAGGATCTTGACGTCGTCCGCGGCGTGGTCGTTGATGGCCTTGCCCTGCGGCTTGAAGATGCCGCCGTTGGCCTCCAGGAGGTCACCGCGCTCCATGCCCTTGGTGCGCGGGCGGGCGCCGACGAGCAGACCGACGTTGGTGCCGTCGAAGGCGACGTTCGGGTCGTCCGTGATGTCGATGCCCTGAAGGAGCGGGAAGGCGCAGTCGTCGAGCTCCATGGCGGTGCCCTCGGCGGCCTTCAGCGCCGGCGTGATCTCCAGGAGGCGCAGCTTGACCGGCACGTCCGCGCCGAGCAGCTGGCCGGAGGCGATGCGGAAGAGCAGGGCGTAACCGATCTGGCCGGCCGCGCCGGTGACGGTGACGTTCACGGGAGTGCGGGTCATGGCGTTCTCCGTATGACAGCTGGCGGTGGGGCGTCCCTGCCCCGGGTGCAGGATCGTCCCTGGCAACCGCCGCAATGATCGATCAAAGGTTCGGATGATCGATCTCTCGGCGTCAAGAGAGATCCGCCCGTCAGGCTATCGCGCCTCCAGCACCCCGGACGTCCGGGTTCGTGTGGCCCACCCCACAGACCGCCCGAGCGGTGGCGGCCGCCGGTCCGGGAGAGGGGGACGCGGCGGCCGCCATCGGGGTCACCGGGCGGTGTCCGGGAGGGTTGCCCCTCCCGGACGGCGCCGGATCCCGTGGGGTACGGAACGCCTGCCCCGATCCCTCCGGACCATGCCCCCCCTGGACTCCGTCCCGCCCCGATCGGCCGGAACGGCCGCGCCTTCAAACGCCGGACGGGCTGAGGCACTGCCCCTCACCCCGACCACACGGCCCCCGGAGGCGGGGCAACTCGGCCTGCACGGCCTCGTCCTCAAGCGCCGGACGGGCTGGAAGGCGGCTCCCTGTCCTCGATGCGGGGCGGGGTACGTGGTGCCGCACGCATGAGAGGGGGACGCACCCGACCCCGTGAGGCACCCGGAACTCAGCCAGATCGGCCTGAACGGCCTCGTCCTCAAACGCCGGACGGGCTGAAGGGTGGCTCTCTGCCCTCAAGGCGAAACGGGCCGGGAGCTGGCGCCCGGCGGGCAGGGAACTGCCCGCCGAACGGCACGGGAGCTGCCGCCGGACGAGACGGAAGGTGGTGCCGGACCGGACGGGAACCGCCGCCGAACGGCACGGAAGCCGCCGGCAGTCTGGACGGAAGGTGCCGCCGGACCGGACGGGAACTGCCGTCGGACACGGCACGGGAACTGCCGCCGGACGGGTCAACGGTCGGCCCTCAGCCCCACTCACACCCGCAGTCGCCCATGCACCGAAGGGGCCGTGCCGGTGCATCACATGCCCGTTGCGGACGGCAACACAAGCCCACCGCACTGAACCACCGGACCACACGACGGCTGCAACGGGCGGATCACCGGCACGGACCCGACCCACCCACCGGACCCGAGGCGAGGCCAGGCCCACCGGACCCGAGGCGAGGCCAGGCCCACCGCACCGGAGGCGAAACGGCCCGACAGCAACCGCTGCTTCTACTTCGTGCAGCCCTTCTGCCCGGACTTCAGCGTCGCGCACGCCGTCGCGTCGCCCGCGTCCTTCACCGCGACCATCGGCGTGTAGGCGTCCGTGTCCGCCTGGACCGACCCGGTCTGCTTCGCCGCGCCGCCCGAGGACACGTCCACCTGGTCACCGGCCGCGGCCTGGGTGATGCGGGCCCAGGCAGCACCGCAGGTCTTGCTGTAGCGCACCTCGACGAGCGCCGTACCGACCGTCGCGCTGGACGTCGTCCGGGCCAGTTCGCCGCCGCAGCCCATGTTCTCGGGGTCCTTGCCGGTGCACTCGGCCCCGCTGCACTTGACCCCGGCCGGCAGATCGGGATTCGCGGCCGCGGAGGTCGCGGGCGACTTCGGTGTACCGCCCGCCTCCTTCTTGTCGTCCCCGCTGGTGAGGAACACGGCCACAGCAACCACCACGAGCGCCCCCACGACCCCCGCGAGGAACATCGTCAGCCGCCGCTTCCGCCGCGCTCCGTCCCCCGCCGCACGGCGCGCTCCCCCGGGCCGCGCGTCCTGAGGCCCGCCCGGCCCCGCGCCCGGCCCCGCCGGTCCACCGGGCCGCGCCGGTCCGGCCGACGCCGAGGGCCCGTACCGCCCCACCGGATCCGACGGCGAGGGAACGACGCCCCAACTGCCGCCCCGCGCCCCACTTCCGTACGAGGACGAGGAGGACGAGGAGGACGAGGACGACTCACCCGCGTCCGGCCCGGTCGGCTGCACCGGCACGGAAGACACAGAAGACCCGGACGAGCCGGACGACGGCACCGTGGGCGACACCCCCGCGGGCCCGGCAACCCCGGGCGTCACGGTCGCGCTGCCGCCCTTGCGCGTGGCCTGCCGCCCGCTGCCCCCCTTGCCCGGCGCCGACCCCGGCCCCGGCCCCGGCCCGAACTCACCGAGCGCGGCACGCGCCTGGGAGATCCGGATCGCCTCCATGGTCATGTCGTGGCGCATCTCCGAGCGGCTCCAGGCACGCTCGGCCAGCTCCCACATGGTCGTCAGATGGACGGGATTCGTCCCGGTCACCTCGGCGAGCGCGACGATCGCACCCTTGGGCGCGAGAAGCCGTCCGTTGAGGTATCGCTCCCAGGACGTCTTGCTGTAGCCCGTGCGGTCGGCGACAGCGGCGACGCTCAGACCGCTCCGGTCCACGAGCCGGCGCAGCTGACTGGCGAACTCCTTGACCTGCGGATCGAGTTCATCCGGCAAGGCCCTCCAACGAGGCATTGCTTCCCCCCTCTTTCCCCCGTACGTGCACGACTGTTCCCCCTGCGCACGGCGCCTCCGCCGAGTCCCCGTTCTGGCTACCCACAGGGATGCGCCCGGTCAGGATCTCAGTTCCCGGGATGGGGGCGCACGGGAGCATCGAACCGGGGCATGCACCGTTGCACGCCCGCCGGACCGCGGTCCAGTGTCCCACCGGCATCTTGTACGACCGGCCGAACCCCCTGCCCCCACCAGGACGCCCCAACCGCCCGGATTGCCCACGTTATCCCGGCTGTTGCCGTGGATCGGCGCACATCCTCCAACTTGTCAAGACATCGACACAACGGGAACACAAGAGCGACCTCAGGGGCCACGGAAGGACTCGGCTCCCCCGGCAGCGACGGCATCACAACGGACGGCGGGACGGAGCGGGAGCGCCGAACCGGGAGAGGGAACCGGACGTCACCCGCCGCCGGGCCGCGGTTCCCGGGGCTCAACGCGGACTCCGTACCGGAATGGTCACTTCCGTGCCACAGCGAACTGCCAGGTGTTGAAGAGCCTGTCGGCGGTGCACAAGGGTTGACCCAGGGCGGAACACCCGCCCGGCCGCGGCCCGTCCTTACTCGGGGGAGAGGACGGGCCGCTCTCGTACCCACCCCGCCCCAGGCGCTGCCGCACCCGCCCGCCCCGCCCCACCCCGGCTCCACCCAAAGGGCGGCACCGCCCCCGCACTCAGCCCCGAGGCGTGACCAGCCCGGTCTCGTAGGCGACCACGACGGCCTGCGCCCTGCTGTCGAGGTCGAGCTTGGTCATCGTGCGGTTGAGATGCGTCTTCACGGTCGCCTCGCTGATGTAGAGGCGGTCGGCGATCTCCAGGTTGGACAGACCGCCCGCGATGAGCTTCAGGACCTCCAGCTCGCGCGAGGTCAGCGCGGCGAGGTCCGGCGGCGGCGCGGCGTCCGGGGCGGCCCCCGCCTGCCGGGCGAACGCCTCGACCAGGCGCCGGGTGACGCTGGGCGCGAAGAGCGTGTCGCCCCCGCCGACGGCGGCCACCGCGGCGAGCAGCCGCTCGGGCCCGGAGTCCTTGAGCAGGAACCCCGAGGCGCCGGCCCGCAGCGCCCCGTACACGTACTCGTCGAGGTCGAAGGTGGTGAGGACGAGGATGCGCGGAGCGGGCTCGGCCGCCTCGGCCAGGATGCGTTCGGTGGCGCGGATGCCGTTCGTGCCGGGCATCCGGATGTCCATCAGGACCACGTCGGGCCGCGTCTCGGCGGCGAGCCGGACCGCTTCGTCGCCGTCTTCCGCCTCGCCGACGACCTCGACGCCGGGCGCCGCGTTCAGCAGCCCCACGAGCCCGGCCCGGATGAGGTACTGGTCGTCGACGACGAGCACTGTGGTCATGCCGTGGTCTCGTCCCCCCGCCGTTCGGTCCGCGCGGAGGCGGGCAGGGTCAGCCGCACGGCGAAACCACCCTCGCTCAGCGGGCCGATACTGATCGTCCCGCCGTAGAGCTTGGCCCGCTCCCGCATGCCGATCAAGCCGTGCCCGCCGGCTCGGGCCACTCTGTCCGGAATCACCTCCTCTCCGTCGTTCGTGACGGAGACGGTCACCTGGTGCTCCTGGTAGTGGAGTTCGACGGACGCGGTGGCGTGCCGGGCGTGCTTCAGGATGTTGGTGAGGGCTTCCTGGACGACGCGGTAGGCGCAGAGTTCGACGCCGGGTGCGAGCGGGCGCGGGGCGCCCCGGACCTGCAGCCCGACGGGCACGCCCCCGGCGCGCACCCGCTCGACGAGGTCGCCGAGACGTGCCAGTCCGGGCATGGGCGCGGCCGGGCTCCCGTCGCGTTCCTTGAGGTCCTCCTCGCGCAACACCTGGAGCATGCGGCGCAGTTCGTCGAGGGCCTCACCGCTGGTGTCCGCGATGGTGCCGAGCGCGGTGCGGGCGGTGGCCGGGTCGGAGTCGAAGACGAACCGGGCGAGGCCGGCCTGCACCGATATCACCGACATGTGGTGGGCGACGACGTCGTGCAGTTCGCGGGCCATGCGTCCGCGCTCCGCGGCGACTTCGCGGCGCGCCCGCTCGGCCTGCTCCGCGCGCAGCCGGCGGGTGAGTTCGGCGGAGCGCCGGGCCAGGAAGCCGAAACGCCACAGCACGGCGGAGAACAGCAGGGCCTGTGCGACGACGGAGGCCATGGCGTCGCTGTCGCTGACCAGTCCGGCGTAGACCCACATGGTGACGAGCAGCCCGGCGCAGAGGGCGGTGGTACGGGCCTGCCGCACCGACGCCACGGTGTAGAGGGCGAGCATCGGGCCGAAGGTGCACACGACGGGCCAGTAGCCCAAGGTGACGTATCCAAAGGTCACCGCCTCGACCGTGCCGAAGACGACGAGGGGTGCCCGGCCGCGGAAGGCGACGGGCAGATGCGCGAGGACGACCAGCGCGTAGGCCGGTGCGTCGAGCGCCGGCCAGCCCTGCTTCGCCGACTCCTGCCCGAGCAGCACGGCCACGCAGACCATGGCGAGCGCGATCAGCGTGTCGACGGCGAACGGGCGGGGCGGCCGGAGGCGCATCGGCGCAGCGTAGCGCCGCTTCCCCGGCCCCGGCGTCAACCTTTCGCGGTACCGCGGAAGTTGCAGGAACCGCGGGCCTACCGCGGGTGATGGTGCGCGAGTTCAAACCGTCGCGGGACGCGGAGGGTGCGGGAAGGCCCGTACGTTCGGTGACCACGACGCAACACGGGACCGGCACACCGGCCCCGCACCACACCACACGGGACCGGCCCGACCACCGGCCCCACACGACGCGGGACCGACCACCGGCCCCGCACCACACGGGACCGGCCGACCACCGGCCCCGTATCCGAGAAGGGGAATCGGAACCCATGAACACTTCCGCGAGCCCGTCCACAAGCACGTCCAGGAGCACCGTCACGGGCACCCGCACCAGCACCAGCACCAGCACCCGGGGGCGCCTCGCCGTCGGCCTGGCCGCGGTGGCCCTGCTGGGCGGCGGCCTCGCCCTCGCCCCGGCGGCGACCGCCGCGCCCAAGGCACCGATGGCCGACTCCTGCACCCAGAACTGGTCCGTCTCCAGCGCCCAGGGCTACGCCAACGGCAAGTGGTGCAACCGCAACACGAAGGTCACCGGGACGGTCCACGACACCAAGTCCGACGGCCGGTGCCCGTTCGTGCGCGGCCTGCTGAACGGCGGCGGCCACGTCGACAGCGACTGGGCCGGCCCGAAGGGGGACTCCTCGCCGGTCAGGCTCTACGCCCCCGGAGGCAAGTCGTTCTACAAGGTCCAGATGATGTACATCAACTGCTGACGACCACCCCGAAAGCACGGTGGCCCGCACCCTCCGGGGGAGGCGCGGGCCACCGTCGTGCGCGTACGCCGGACTCAGCGCACCGTGAAGTGCAGCGTGTCGTCCAGGAACGGGATCACCAGCCACGGACTGGGCTGCGCCATCATCGCGAGCAGCACGATCGCGACACCCAGCACGCCGTACGTGACCATGTCGGTGAAGCGGGAGCGGACCGCGAGCATGCCCACGTCGGGCAGCATCCAGCGCATCACGGCGCCGGCCAGCAGCGCGGCGCCGATCAGGATCGTGCCGAAGCGGAACACGTCGAGCGCGGTCAGCAGCAGTCCGAGACCGACGGCCGACAGCACGGCGAGGATCGGCCACTGCCGGGCGGGCGCGGGGGCGTCCCCGGGCGCGGCCCGGCCGCCGCCCTCGGGCCGCGCGGTGTCCCGGGTGAACAGCGGGAAGCGCCGGGTGGTCCGCCGCGGCCTGCCCTCGGCGTCGGGCGCGCTGATGGCGTCCCGCACGGTCTCCTCGGCGTCCTCGACGGCCGAGTCGGCGCCGGCGCTCCGCGCGCCGCGCGCCTCGCTGTCCTCGGAGCCTCGGTCAGCCGACACTGCGCTCCGCCGCCTCCACCACGTTGACGAGCAGCTGGGCGCGGGTCATCGGGCCGACGCCGCCCGGGTTCGGGGAGATCCACGCCGCGACCTCGGCGACGTCCGGGTGCACATCGCCGACGATCTTGCCTTCGGCGCTGCGCGAGACACCGACGTCGAGGACGGCCGCGCCCGGCTTCACGTCCTCGGCCCTGACGAGGTGCGCGGAGCCCGCCGCGGCGACGATGATGTCGGCGCGCTTGAGGTGCGCGGACAGGTCGCGGGTGCCGGTGTGGCACTGGGTGACCGTGGCGTTCTCGCTGCGCCGGGTCAGCAGCAGCGGCATGGGGCGCCCGATGGTCACGCCGCGGCCGACGACCACGACCTCCGCGCCCTTGATCTCGACGCCGTACCGGCGCAGCAGGGTCAGCACGCCGTTGGGGGTGCAGGGCAGCGGGGCCGGCTCGTTCAGCACGAGACGGCCGAGGTTCATCGGGTGCAGGCCGTCCGCGTCCTTGTCCGGGTCCATCAGCTCCAGGATGCGGTTCTCGTCGATGCCCTTGGGGAGCGGCAGCTGGACGATGTAGCCGGTGCAGGCGGGGTCCTCGTTCAGTTCCCGCACCACCGCCTCGATCTCCTCCTGCGTGGCGGTCGCGGGCAGCTCACGCTGGATGGAGGCGATGCCGACCTGGGCGCAGTCGCGGTGCTTGCCCGCGACGTACTTCTGGCTGCCGGGGTCGTCCCCGACCAGGATCGTCCCGAGGCCGGGCGTGACGCCCTTCTCCTTCAGGGCCGCCACGCGGGCGGTCAGATCGGACTTGATCGCGGCTGCGGTGGCCTTGCCATCGAGAATCTGGGCGGTCATGGCTCCATCCTCGCGGATGACCCGGTCATGGTTCCAATCCGGGCACCCGGCGGCCGCCGACGACGGCCGGGACAATGTCCCGTCATGATCACTGATGTTGCACTTGCACAACACATAGGGAATGTGGCTGGACAAGTAAGAGGGGCTTAAAGAACCATGAGCAGCACAGTGCCGCGGGCAGTACCGGGGGGACGGACCGCTCTGTAGAAAATTCCTCCGACCGTGCCCCGCGTCGTCCCCGCACCAGGCAACGGAGGAACACCCGCCATGAGTTTCGGCGACCCGAACAACCCCTACGGGCAGCCGCCGCAGCAGCCTCCGGCCGCTCCCGGCTACGGCTACCCCCAGGCTCCCGGCGTACCCCCGCAGGGCTACGGATACCCGCAGCAGCCGGGGTACCCCGGCTACCCGGGCTCGAACCAGATGCTCCCGCAGACGATGCCGGGCCTGCTGGTCACGGCCCGCGTCTTCCTGTTCATCATCTCCGCGGTGCAGATCCTCGCGGCGCTCGGCTGGTTCTACGTGGCCGCCATCGCCAACGACGTCTCGAACACGGCGGACAGCTACAGCTCGTCGAACGACGACGTGTTCAGCAGCTTCAGCGACGGCGCCGACATCGCCACCGGCGTCCTCGTGCTCATCGCGCTGATCGCCGCGGGCCTCGCGGCCCTGTCCATCACGCTCGGCGTGAAGTTCGGCCGGGGCGGCCAGGGTGTCCGCATCACCACCGTCATCTACGGCGCGCTCGGCGGGATCGTCGGTCTGATCATGCTCTTCGTCGGTCTCGACTCGGGCATGGCCTCCGCCGTCATCTTCCCGCTGATCTGGGTGGTCTTCGCCGCCATCATCACGGCCGCTCCCGTCGTCGCGAGCGGCACCGCCTGGTTCGCCCGCCCGCGCTACTGAACACCTCGGCGCAGGCGTCGAGTTCGCAGCACTGAACAGTTCACGCCATTCGCTCCAAGGGCCGTGTCTCACCCGCACAAGGGGGCGACACGGCCCTGGTGTTTCTGCCTACCCTGAATCCCGTAGCCGCGCGTGCACGGGAGACGGACCTTGTACAGCATCATCGTGGTACCTCCGCCGACCACGGAGGGCGGGCACGAGACTCCCCGACTCCGGCTCGCTCCGGGCGAGCGCCTCACCTTCGGACGCTCCCCGGCGGACAACGGCCTGACGATCGCCCACGAGGGCGTCTCCCGCGCGGCCGGCGAGATCACCGCGCACAGCGCCTACTGGATCCTCAGCAATCTCTCCGCGCACCAGACGTACGTCGTGGAGAACCCGGAGGGCGCGGGCGAGCACATCAAGGTCGGCCCGGGGCGGCTGGACGCCCCCGTGCCGTTCGAGTTCTCCCGGATCGTGCTGCCGGCGGCGGGCGACCTGCTGCCCATCGAGGTGTGGGCGCCGCGCCACGACTACCTGCGCTCCCCCGGCGGCCTGGACGGGGCGACGACCGCGCCGGCCTTCTCGGTCGACCGCACCAAGCGCTACTTCGCGGTACTGGCCGCGCTGTGCGAGCCGCGGCTGCGCGGCGCACCGCACGCCCCGATCCCCACCGTCGACCAGGTCGTGGACCGGCTGAGCCCGCACTGGCCGTCCGTCACCCGCACCACCGTGCAGTGGAACATCGACTACCTGGCGGTGAAGCTGCGCCTCAAACCCGGACCCGACACGGCGGACACCGGGCCGCGCCTGAACGGCAAGAAGGAGTCGCTGGTCTCGCTGGCGCTCCGCTTCGACCTCGTCCGCGAGGACGACCTGGCCGTCCTGGCCGTCCTGGCCGCGTCCCGGGACCGGACCGCACGGTGAGCGATCCCTACGCGGTACCGGTGCCCGAGGGATACCGGGTGGGGGCCTGGGAGGTCGGCGCGCCCATCGCCACGGGGGCGTTCGGGAGCGTGTACGAGGCCCGTCTGCGCACCGGCGCGCCCCCGCCGGGAACACGCCCCGCGAACCCGGACGAGAGCGCGCCGCATCCGGGAGGCGACGGCCCCCACGGTCTTCCCGGCACGGCCGCGCTCAAGTTCCTGCCGACCGGCACACGCACCCCGCGGCAGCTGACCCATCTGCGCGAACTGGCCGAGCGCGAAGTGGAACTGCTCCGCCGGCTGCGTTCCGCGCCCCGGCTGATCCGGCTGTACGAGACCCTGACCGTCGACGACCCGGAACACCCCGGGCTCGACGGCGCCACCGTGCTCGTACTGGAGAAGGCGGAGGGCTCCCTCGCCGCGCTGCTCGCCCGTGCACCGCGTCCCGGGGACGGGCCCGCGCTGCTTGCGCAGATCTGCGAGGGGCTGGCCCAGCTGCACCGGGCGGGCTGGGTGCACGGTGACCTGAAGCCGGCCAACGTCCTGCTGATGCGGGACGGTTCCGCGCGGCTCGCCGACTTCAACATGGCCGCGGAGCTGGAGGGCACCCACGCGTACACACCCGCCTTCTCGACCCCCGACTACACCCCGCCCGAACTGCTGTGGTCCGAGATCGGCGAACGGGGCCGGCGCATCAGGCCGTCGGCCGACGTCTGGGCCTTCGGCGTGCTCTCGCATCTCGTCCTCACCGGCTCCTATCCGCTCCCGGGCGGCACCCCGTCGGCTCGCCGGGACGCGGCCGTCGCCTACGCGCGCGGCACCGACGAACTGCGTCTTTCGCCGCTGCTGCCGGACGCCTGGCGGCAGATCGTGCGGGACTGTCTGGCCCGGACGCACCGGGAGCGGATCGGCGGCGAGGCCCTGCTGCGACGGGTGGCGAAGGCGGCGGGCGCACCCCGCTCCCCTCGCGCGCTGCCGCGGCGCGTGGGCGGGAGACGGACGGTGCGCGGTGGCCGGGCCGTGCTCGGCGCGGTGGCCGGGGTCGTCGCGGCGGCCGCCGTCGGGTACGGGATCAGCGCGCTCGCGGGCGACGGCTCCGGCCGTCCGCGGCCCGGGGCGGAGCACAGCGCCACGGCGAGCGCCCCGGGGACGGGTGCGGCACGCTACGGCGCCGCCGAGCTCCGTACCGACAAGGGCGTCCCGGTCGCCTACCGCAGGCTGATCGTGGACTCGGCGCACGACTGTGTGCAGGCGCAGGTCACGCCGGCGCTGATCGCCGCGATGCTGAAGGCCGAGAGCAACTTCGACGCCCGGCTCGCCGATCCCGCCCTGGACGAGTACGGGATCGCCCGCTGGACCCCGCGCGTCCTGCGCTTCTACCTCCGCTCCGACGGAAGACCCACCGAGCGGATCCCCGAACCCCCCTTCACCCCGGCCCAGTCCGTCCCGGCCATGGGCCGCTACCTGTGCGCGATCGCGCCGCGCCTGGACGTGGGACTGAAGGGCGACGAGCGCGTGCTGATCGCCGCCTCGTACCGGACGTCGTACAGGAAAGTGAACGACGCGGGCGGAGTTCCCCCGAAGGTCCGTGCCTACGCCGACCGCGTCGCTCACTACCTCAAGGAGTACACGCCGCCCGGGAAGAAGTGACCCTGGGACTTCCGAGGTACCCCGGCGACGGGCACGGCCTCCGGCTCCCGAGGGGGAGGCCGGAGGCCGTCGTGGCGCCGCCGGGCGCGGCCGTCGCTGCTGCCGCGCCCGGGCGTCCGTCAGTGGAAGAAGTGGCGCGTGCCCGTGAAGTACATCGTGATGCCCGCCTTCTTCGCGGCCTCCACGACCAGCTCGTCACGGACCGAACCGCCGGGCTGGACCACGGCCTTGACGCCCGCCTCGGCCAGGATCTCCAGACCGTCGGGGAACGGGAAGAACGCGTCGGAGGCGGCGTACGAGCCGCGGGCGCGCTCGGCGCCGGCCCGCTCCACCGCGAGCTTCGCGGAGTCGACGCGGTTGACCTGGCCCATGCCGACACCGACGGAGGCGCCGTCCTTGGCGAGCAGGATCGCGTTGGACTTCACCGCGCGGCAGGCGCGCCAGGCGAAGGCCAGCTCGTCGAGCTCACCCTGGCTGAGCGCCTCACCGGTCGCGAGGGTCCAGCTCGCCGGGTTGTCGCCGTCGGCCTGGAGCCGGTCGGTGACCTGGAGCAGCGCGCCGCCGTCGATCTGCTTGACCTCGACCGGGTTCGCCGGAGCCCGGTGGGCGCGCAGCACGCGGATGTTCTTCTTCTTGGTGAGGGCTTCGAGGGCGCCGTCCTCGTACTCCGGCGCGACGATGACCTCGGTGAAGATCTCGGCGACCTGCTCGGCCATCTCCTTCGTCACCGGCCGGTTGACGGCGATCACACCGCCGAACGCGGACAGCGGGTCGCAGGCGTGCGCCTTGCGGTGCGCCTCCGCGACGCTCGACGCGACCGCGATGCCGCACGGGTTGGCGTGCTTGATGATCGCGACGCACGGGTCGGTGTGGTCGTACGCGGCACGGCGCGCGGCGTCCGTGTCCGTGTAGTTGTTGTACGACATCTCCTTGCCGTGCAGCTGCTCGGCCTCGGCGAGGCCGCCCGTGCCGTCGACGTACAGCGCGGCACCCTGGTGCGGGTTCTCGCCGTAGCGGAGGGTGTTCTTGCGCTCGTAGGTCGCGCCCAGGAAGTCGGGGAAGCCGCTCTCGTCGACGGCCGCGTAGTCGTCCGCGAACCAGGAGGCGACGGCGACGTCGTACGCGGCGGTGTGCTGGAAGGCCTCGGCGGCGAGCCGCTTGCGGGTGCGCAGGTCGAAGCCGCCGTCCTTGACGGCGGAGAGGACGTCGCCGTACCGGCCCGGGCTGGTCACCACGGCGACCGACGGGTGGTTCTTGGCGGCGGCGCGGACCATCGACGGTCCGCCGATGTCGATCTGCTCGACGCACTCGTCGGGCGTCGCGCCGGAGGCGACGGTCTCGCGGAACGGGTAGAGGTTGACGACGACGAGGTCGAACGGCTCGACGCCCAGCTCCGCCAGCTGCCGCTGGTGGTCGGGCAGCCGCAGGTCGGCGAGGATGCCCGCGTGGACCTTCGGGTGCAGAGTCTTGACGCGGCCGTCCAGGCACTCGGGGAAGCCGGTCAGCTCCTCGACCTTGGTGACGGGGACGCCGGCCGCGGCGATCTTCGCGGCGGTGGAGCCGGTGGACACCAGCTCGACACCGGCTTCGTGCAGCCCGCGCGCGAGCTCCTCGAGCCCGGTCTTGTCGTAGACGCTGACGAGCGCGCGCCGGATGACCCGCTTGGTGCCCTCGGTGTTCTCGGCCGTGACTGTGCTGTCGGCGGTCACTGGATAACTACCTTTCGTCCCTCAATGCGATAGCCGTTGCGGGCGAGCCGCCCCACGACATCGACGAGCAGCCTTCGCTCGACTTCCTTGATGCGCTCGTGCAGAGCGCTCTCGTCGTCCTCGTCCCGGACCTCCACCACGCCCTGCGCGATGATCGGCCCGGTGTCGACGCCGTCGTCGACGAAGTGGACGGTGCATCCGGTGACCCGCGCGCCGTACGCGAGCGCGTCGCGCACGCCGTGGGCTCCCGGGAAACTGGGCAGCAGGGCGGGATGCGTGTTGACGAACCGCCCCCCGAACCTGGCGAGGAATTCCTTCCCCACGATCTTCATGAACCCGGCGGAGACGACGAGATCGGGCTCGTACGCGGCGGTCGCCCCGGCGAGCGCCGCGTCCCACTCCTCGCGGGTGTCGTAGTCCTTGACCTTGCAGACGAAGGTCGGCAGCCCGGCCCGTTCGGCGCGCGCGAGCCCCTCGATGCCCTCCCGGTCGGCGCCCACGGCGACGATCTCGGCGCCGTAGCCCTCGGTGCCCGCGTCCGCGACGGCGTCGAGCAGTGCCTGCAGGTTCGTACCTGATCCTGAGACCAGCACGACGAGGCGCTTGGCCTTGGCCACGGCGGGGCCCTTTCTCGGGGAAGCGTTTGTACGGTCGTACGAATGCATCGCGCCCCGGGATACGGGGAAGTCTACGAAGCGGTCGACCGTCAGCAACGATACCGGCACACCGGACGGCCCCCACGGGACGGGGGCGTGGCCGGAAGGTAGCGTCTGGAGAGGATCCACCCGGGAACGTCCGGCAAGGATCCGTCCCGGAACACCGTCCCGTGCGGGGAACGCCCCGTGCGCGCGGGACGTTGACCAGGGACGGGCACGAACGCCCGGGACACCGGTCCCGGGAACACCCGCGGCGCGGGCCCCGGAAACCGGGGCCCGGGCCCTGCAAGACATCCGGGGCGCGAGTCCCGGGCAGGACGCTCGGGGCGCGCGTCGCGAGCACGACGGCGTGCGGACACGCCGCCCGCCAGATTCACCAAGGGGAAGACGCACACCTGATGCCGGACCGCAGTCTCCGACTCCCTCCGCTGCTGCTGCGCGAGCGGCGCCCTTCGCCCACCCCTCCCCGTTCGGACGGGGAGGCGCCGGCGGGTGGGCAGGGCTCCTCGGGCGGCCACGGCCAGACCGGCGGGAACGGCTCCTCGGGCGACGGCGGCCCCGACGGTCCTCCCCCGCCCTCGGACGACAACCCGTTCGCCCCGCCGCCGGAGGGCACGCCCGACCGGCCGTGGCAGCCGCGGCGCCCCACGAACGGCGGCGACACCGAGGAGAACGGCAACTCCGGGCAGCCCGGCGGCGGGTACACCCCGTGGGGCAGCCAGTGGAGCGACCGCCAGCCCGGGCCCTCGTCCGGCGGCGGCTTCGGCGACCGGCCCGGTGCTCCGCAGGGGCAGGGCGGCCCCGAGGGCCCCGGCGGCGGTCCCGGCACGGGTATGCGCTGGGACCCGACCGACCCGGCCCAGCGCCGCGCACGCTACGCGCTGCTGTGCGGCATGTGGGCGTTCTTCTTCGCCCTCTTCAGCTGGCCGTACGTGGCGCTGCTGCTCGGCGCGCTCGCCCTGTACTGGGGCGGCAGCTCCCTGCGCGCCAAGCCCCGCACCCCGGACCCGGACGCTCCGGCGCCCGCGCCCGAGGCGAGCGGGCGGCCGCAGAGGACGGCCGCGGTGAGCGGGATCGTCACCGCGTCGCTCGCCATCGTGATGGTCGCCGCGACGTTCACCGCGCACCTCGTGTACAGCGACTACTACTCCTGCACGAACGACGCGCTCACGAACGCGGCGAAGCAGTCCTGCAACGACCTCCTGCCGAAGGAGCTCAGGAGCGTCCTCGGCACGAACGGCTGACCTCCGGCCCACCGCACCGGGGGAACATCCCCGCGCCACGGGGCCGGCCCGGTCCGACCGGCCCCGTCGGCAACCCGTCGGTCACGCACCGCCCGGGCGCGATGCCGGGGCTCCCTGGCCTCGCTCCGGGACCCGGGACCCGGGGCGGCGGTCGGCCCGGCGACGTCACGCAGGTCCGCGGCCCACGTCATCGCGGGATTCACGCCCTCATCCCAAGTCCCGGGGTTCGGGCGAGCCGGCGGGCCGACGACGTCACGCAGGTCCGCGTCCCACGTACCCGAGGGCTGTAAGCCCCCACGCCGAGTCCCGGATTTCCGGCAGTCCGGCGACGTCCCGCAGACCCGCGTCCCACGTACCTGCGGGCTCCACGCCCTCGCCCCGAGTCCCGGGGTTCCGCCGACCCGGCGACGTCACGCAGCTCCGCGTCCCACGTACCCGTGGACTCCGCGCCCTCGCGCCGGGTCCCAGGGCCCCGCGGCCCGGCGCCGTCCCGCAGATCCGCGTCCCACGTGCCCGTGGGCTCCACGTCCTCACCCCGAGTCCCGGGGCTCCGCCGGCCCGGCGACGTCCCGCACGTCCGCGTCCCACGTGCCCGTGGACTCCGCAGCGTCAGGCGGGCTCGGGTCCCGAGGCTCACGGGCCTCGCGCTGAGCCGCGTCCCCGGGGTCGGAGGGTCTCGCGGTGTCGCGTGAGAGCAGGTCCCGAGGGCCCGACGGCCCCGCCGCGTCGCGTGAGAGCAGGTACCGGGGGTCCGTGAGGTCCGTGGTGTCCCAGGGAGCCGGGTCCCGGGACTCCGACGGCCTCGCGGCGTCGCCCGGGGCACGGTCCCGGGGCTCCACGGAGTCACGCACCTCCGGCCCGTCCGGCCCCGACGGCTCCGGACGCTCCGCGGCGTCGCGGACGGCCGGTTCCGGAAGTCTCGCCGCCTCCCGCAGGGCCGCCCAACGGGCCTCGCGGGACGCCTCCTCGTGCCAGGGGAACCCCTCGGAGTCCGCGGCGGGCTCCGGCCGGAAGGGCCCGGTGGCGTCCGCGGGATCCTCGTCCCACAGGGACCCAGGGGTGTCCACGGGCAGGAAGTCGTACGGCTCGAAGTCGTCGGCCGTTCCGTGGCCGGCCGCCACGGCCCCGCCGGCGGGCCCTCCGGCCGACGGCACCCCCAGGTCGTCCCCCGGTCGCGGGCGCGACAACCCCGGCCGCGAGCCCCACGGCAGCCGGAAGGGGGAGAAGGCCGGACGGCGCCGCAGGCCCGTCCCGGCCGCCGGGGCACCGCCGGCGGCGGCCACCCGCGGCCCACGCCGTACCCGCCGCCCCCGCAGCCCCACCGCCACGGGCACGCCGACGGCCGCCGCCCACAGCGCCGCCGCGGGCCCGACCTGCCACCACACGGGCCCGAAGTCGGTCAGCGCGGCGACCCCGAGCGGCCCTCCGGCCAGCGCGGCGAGCAGGCCGAACGCGCTGCCGCACAGTCCGGCGGCCAGCAGCGCGGCACCCGCCGTCCGCTTCCGGGACCAGGCCTCCTGCGCCGCTCCGTCCTGCGGTACCGCGGCAGCGACCACGAACCAGGCGAGCGTCGCCCCGGCGGCGACGGGCAACACCCCGGTCGCCCAGCCGAACGGCCCCTTCTCGCCCGGGACGGCCGCCAGCAGCGGAAAGGCGGGCAGCAGGTCGGTCGAGGCGCGGGGCCCCGCCGCGGCCACGGACAGCGGCCCGGCGACATGCCCGGTGCCCAGGACGACCCCGGGGCCGAGCCCGTAGGCCGCTCCCCAGACCGCCGCGTTCGGGACCAGCGCGAGACAGAGCAGCAGGACGGCGAGACGGCCCGACCACACGTCCGTGAGCTGCAGGAACGAGTCCCGGGCCACTCCCCCGTGCCACACCAGCGACACCGCGACGAGCAGGGCCCCGCCCCCGACGAGCAGCGCCGTCCCGGCCCCGGCGGCCCGCAGCGCGCCGCCGAGGAACCGGTCCTCGCCGCCGAGGAGCCGTTCGGCGACGGCGACGAGACGGCGTACGACTGCGGCCGGACGGGCGGGCAGGCGTCGCGGGACCCGCGACGCCCAGGGCGGCAGCGGGCCCCGGGGGCGCCCGTACGCCGTCCAGACCCCCGCGCCCGCGGCCCCCGCGGCGAGCAGCGGCAGGCACACCGCGGCCCATCCCCAGGAGGGCCGCAGTGCGCCGCCCGAGGCGTACAGGGCGGCGGCCGTACCGACGGACAGGTAGCCGGCGACGACCCCGGCCCATGCCGTGGCGGGGGCCGCCCGCACCTCCTCGGCCGCGTCCCTGGCCGCCCGGTGCACCAGCCACAGGGGCAGCGCCAGAAGGAGCAGCGGTGTCACTCCGACCGGCATGGGCAGGCCGGAGAGGGTGTCGGTGCGGATCAGCTCGACGCCGTGGGCGAGGAGCCACAGGGACGCCGCGACGTGCAGGGCTCCGCCCGGCCCGCTGTCCGGGTACGGGGAGCTGATCCACAGGGCCATGACGAGGACGGCGGAGGAGCCGAGCCCGAGGCCCGCCGCGATGGCGCCGCCGAGGAGGCCGGCGCCCAGTCCGGGTGATCGGTCGCGCAGCCGGACGAGCAGAATCGGCAACGGCGGCCTGCGGTCGGTCGTGTGGGTCACGCCCGCCATGCTCCCAACGACACGCGCTTTCCCGTCGTAACAGGCGAACCCCGGATGTGTCGCTCAATATGCATCTATGTACTTTTTCGTACGAAAGGGCGCCTCGTGACGCGGAGTCCTCAGACCCCCCTGCCCGGCCCCAAGGAGCGCCGCCGCCTGCGCGAGACCAAGTCGCTGACCCAGGCCGAGGTCGCCACGAAACTGGGCGTCACCCGCGAGACGGTGCGCTCATGGGAGTCCGGCCGCACGACGCCACGCGGCCGCAAACGGGAGGCGTACGCGAAACTGCTCACCGAACCGGTCTCCTCCGAGGCCGGGGTGACCACCCGTCAGGAGCAGTCCGTGCCCGCCCTGGTGGGCGCCGCCATCGGTCCGGGCGGCGACGCCGCGGGCTCCCCGGGGCAGGCGCCCCTGCCCGGGGCCGCCCCGGGCCCGCTGCCCGCGGACGGGCTGACGCCCGCTCAGGCCTTCGACGCGCTCTACGCGTTCTGCGCCCCCGCCCTCGTACGGCAGACGTATCTGCTCACCGGTCGGCGTGAACTGGCGCGCGAGTCCGTGGAGCGCGCCTTCCAGCAGGCCTGGCACAACTGGCCCGAGGTGGCCATGGACCGCGACCCCGCCGGGTGGGTGCGGGCGACGGCGCACGAGTACGCCCTCTCCCCCTGGCACCGGCTGCGCCCCCGCCACCGGCAGCCGGAGCCGCCGCCCGCCGACGCGGCCGACCGCGCGCTCCTGGACGCCCTGCTGACGCTGCCGCCCGTGCACCGGCGCACACTGCTGCTCTACGACGGCGTCGGCCTCGACCTGCCGGAGACGGCGGCCGAGACGGAGGCGAGCACGCCCGCCGCGGCCAACCGGCTGCTGCACGCGCGCGAGACGCTCGCGACGCGGCTGCCCGACCTGGCGGTGCCGGACGTGTTGCACCGGCGGCTCGCCGAGCTGGCGAGCACGGAGCGGCTGCGTCCCGCCAAGCCGCGCACGGTCCGCTGGGGCGGCGAGCGCCGCGCCGAGCGCTGGACCCGGGCCGCCATCGCGTTCACGGTGCTGCTCATCGGCGCGACGACGCTGACGCTGCGGACGGCCCCGGACCACTACGAGGCCCCGCTCGCGCCCGGCGAGACCGTCAACGGTCTGCCGCCCCGCTCCGCCCCGGGCCCGCTGTCGGACGAGCAGCTGCGGCTGCGCGCCAAGCTGAAGTCGGAGACGGTCAGCGGTCCGGGACGGCTGGTACCGGACGACCGCTGACACCGCGTACGAGACGTCCCGGCACCTCCGCGGTGTCCAGGGTGTCCGGACATACGGGTGGGCCCGCACCCCTCGAGGGGTGCGGGCCCACCCGCGTGGTGCTGCTGGGCTCAGCCCGCGAGGATCTCGCGCGCGAGCTTCGCCGTCTCGGTCGGCGTCTTGCCGACCTTGACGCCGGCGGCCTCGAGGGCCTCCTTCTTCGCGGCGGCCGTGCCGGAGGAGCCGGAGACGATGGCGCCGGCGTGGCCCATGGTCTTGCCCTCGGGCGCGGTGAAGCCGGCGACGTAGCCGACGACCGGCTTGGTCACGTTGGCCTTGATGAAGTCGGCCGCACGCTCCTCGGCGTCGCCGCCGATCTCACCGATCATGACGATCAGGTCGGTGTCGGGGTCGGCCTCGAACGCGGCGAGCGCGTCGATGTGCGTGGTGCCGATGATCGGGTCGCCACCGATGCCGACGGCCGACGAGAAGCCGATGTCACGGAGCTCGTACATCATCTGGTACGTCAGCGTGCCGGACTTCGAGACCAGACCGATGCGGCCCGGCTTGGTGATGTCGCCCGGGATGATGCCGGCGTTGGACTGGCCCGGGGTGATGAGACCGGGGCAGTTCGGGCCGATGATGCGGGTCTTGTTGCCCTTCGACTTCGCGTACGCCCAGAAGGCGGCGGAGTCGTGGACGGCGATGCCCTCGGTGATGACGACGGCGAGCGGGATCTCCGCGTCGATGGCCTCGACGACGGCGGCCTTGGCGAAGGCCGGCGGCACGAAGAGGACGGACACGTTGGCGCCGGTCTTCTCCATGGCCTCGGCGACCGAGCCGAAGACGGGGATCTCGTGGCCGTCGATGTCGACGGACGTGCCCGCCTTGCGCGGGTTGACGCCACCGACGATGTTCGTGCCGTCGGCCAGCATGAGCTTGGTGTGCTTCATGCCCGTGGCACCGGTCATGCCCTGGACGATGACCTTGCTGCCCTTGTTGAGGAAGATAGCCATGGCTGTGGTGTTCCCTCGTCCCTTACTTGGCCGCGGCCAGCTCGGCGGCCTTGTCGGCCGCGCCGTCCATGGTGTCCACGCGCTGCACGAGCGGGTGGTTGGCGTCCGACAGGATCTTGCGACCCAGCTCGGCGTTGTTGCCGTCGAGACGCACGACCAGCGGCTTGGTGACTTCCTCGCCCTTGTCCTTGAGCAGCTGGAGCGCCTGGACGATGCCGTTGGCGACCTCGTCACAGGCGGTGATGCCACCGAAGACGTTGACGAAGACGGACTTGACGTCCGGGTCGCCGAGGATGATCTCCAGGCCGTTCGCCATGACCGCGGCGGAGGCGCCACCGCCGATGTCGAGGAAGTTGGCGGGCTTGACGCCACCGTGGTTCTCACCGGCGTACGCGACGACGTCCAGGGTGCTCATGACGAGACCCGCGCCGTTGCCGATGATGCCGACCTCGCCGTCGAGCTTGACGTAGTTGAGGTTCTTCTCCTTGGCGGCGGCCTCGAGCGGGTTGGCCGACGCGTGGTCGACCAGCGCCTCGTGCTCCGGCTGACGGAACTCGGCGTTCTCGTCCAGGGAGACCTTGCCGTCCAGGGCGATGACGTCGCCGGAGGCGACCTTCGCCAGCGGGTTGACCTCGACGAGGAGCGCGTCCTCGGCGACGAAGGTCTTCCACAGCGTCACCAGCACGTCGGCGACCTTGTCGGCGACCTCGGCCGGGAACTTCGCGGCCGCGACGATCTCGCGGGCCTTCTCCGGGGTGACACCCTCGTTGGCGTCGATCGGCGTCTTGGCGACGGCGTCGGGGCGAGTGGCCGCCACCTCCTCGATCTCCATGCCGCCCTCGACGGACGCGATGGAGAGGAAGGTGCGGTTGGTGCGGTCCAGGAGGAAGGAGACGTAGTACTCCTCCAGGATCTCCGGGGCCGTCTCGGCGATCATCACCTTGTGGACCGTGTGGCCCTTGATGTCCATGCCGAGAATGTCCGTCGCACGCGCGACGGCCTCGTCCGGGGTGGCGGCGAGCTTCACGCCACCGGCCTTGCCACGTCCGCCGACCTTCACCTGGGCCTTGACGACGGACTTGCCACCGAGACGCTCAGTGGCTGCGCGGGCCGCCTCAGGCGTGTCGATGACTTCACCGGCCAGCACCGGTACATCGTGCTTGGCGAAGAGGTCCCTCGCCTGGTACTCGAACAGGTCCACGCGCTTCCGTCCCTATCAGTGATCTCGCGGTTCGTTGGATGCGTGGGCGTGCCGCGAAGGGCAACGTGACGTCCGCTGTCACAAGGGTGGCGCACACGGTGTCCGAGCGCGCGGCATGTCCGTCTCGCAGGTTATCGCCGCTGGCGGCGGGTCCCTAAATCGCGGGTCACACCTGAGCGGTGATACCTGTCACATGATGCCTCACTCACTGGCACCGCGTGCCGCATGAGCAGGGCCTCACCGGGTTGGGGTTGACCCGGTGAGGCCCCTTGAACAGCCCCGAAGGGCTCAGGCAGGGCGGTCCCCACCCCAATGGGGACCGCTCTGCCCATCCGCGGGGTTCCGGTCGGACGGTCCGACGGGTTTCGGCCGTCCGGGTCCGTCGGCCCCGAGGAGTCGGTCGGGTGCCGTACGACCGCCCTCGCCGCGGGCGGGTCGTACGACGGGGGTGCCTCAGGCCCCGTACGTGCCGTACTGGGCGCCAGGCAGGTAGCTCGGGGCGACGGACTCGGCCACGCCCCGGACGCCGTCGACGGCGTGGCCGGCCAGCGGGCCGCCGGTCGCGGCGGCGGTACCGGTCAGGTCCTGCGCGAAGGGACCGGCCTGGGCGACGACACCGGCCGCGAACGGGTCGACCTGGCCGACCACGCCGTCCGCGAACGGCCGCACGTCGCCCGTGACGCCGTACGCCAGCCCGGTGGCGCTGCCCGCGACCCCGTCCGCCACGGGCTGCACGAAGTCCACGACGGGCTGCGCCGCGTCGGCCACTCCCCCGGCGAAGGCCGGCACGTCGCCGGTGACGACGCCCTGTGCGAACGGGGCGACCTGGCCCGTGACGCCGTGCGCGAACCCGCCCGCGGCCCCCACGACACCGCCCGCGAACGGCTGGACGTCGCCGACCACACCGTGCGCGAGCGTGCCCGCGTCCGCGACGGCCTGGCCGGCGACCGGGACGACGCCGTGCACCGCGGCCTGGGCCACGGGCGGCAGCACCGAGCCGGCCGCGTCGCCGACGACCTGGCCGACGGCTCCGTGCACGACCGGCTGCGCGTCACCCACGACGCCGTACGCGAGGCCGCCCGCGTCACCCGTGACACCGTGCGCGAGGCCCGTCGCGTCGGCCGTGGCGCCGTACGCCACCGCCGTCACGCCGTCCACCGCGCCGTGGGCCAGCGTGGTCGCGCCCCCGACAGCCCCGTACGCCAGCGGCGCGACCTGGCCGACGGCGTGCTCCGCCACCGGAGTGACGCCCTGGACGGCGGTCGCGGCGACGGGCGGCAGCGCCGACGCGGCCGTCTCGTCCACCACCGGGATCGCGATGCCGGTGGCGGTGCCGACGGCTCCGCCGACCTGTGCGGGCGCGCCGGTCGCCGTCCGCGCCGCCGTGCCCGTGGCACCGGCGGCCGTGTTCCCGGCCGTCCGCTCCGCCGTGGCGACGGTCTGCCGGACCCCGGTCCGGGCGGCCGAGGGCACGCCGGCGGCGGTGCGCTGGACGGCGGCGAGCTTGCTCTGCGCCCCGGCGAGCGCCTCCTCCACCTCCGGCGCGAACGCCGAGAGCGGGCCGAAGAGGTAGTCGATCTCGCCCTGCGGGGTGCCGGTGTCGGCGACGGTCTGCCGCGCCGTGTCCGCGGTGTGCCGCGCGGTGGCGGTGGCGCTCCCGGCGTGGGAGAGGTGGGTGACGGCGGGGACCTCGGCCTCGACGTAGCGGCGGGCGTGGTCGGCGGTCGTCGCCGCGCCCTGAGCGGTCCTCGCCGTGTGCTGGGCCGTCGTGGTCGCCGTCGTCGCCGCCGTGGTGGCGGTGCTTCCGGCCTGCGCGACGTGGCTGCCGGCCGTCGCCCGCGCCTGGGCGACGGTGCCCGGGACCGAGGAGGTCACGTCGTCGACGGCGGTGCCGCCGGTGACGGCGGACACCGTGTCGTGCACGTCGTTCGTCACGTTCCCGACGGCGGAGTCGACGGTGCCGGTCACCGCGCCGACGGCGTCGGTCACGCCGACGCTCGCGTCGGGAGCGGACACGGACGACGCCGGCAGTTCGTCCGCGCTCGCGGCGGCGGAGCCGAGCGCCCACGCGCCGGTGACGCCGGCGGCTATGACGATGGAACGGCGGATGTTCTTGTTCATGCTGCGTCAGATCCTTCGGGATTCCGAGAGTTCGGGAGATTCCGGGGAGTCGCTGAACACCGGTGAGATCCGGTGGATTCAGGTGAGTTCCTTGGGCTTCCGTCCGGGATTCGGAGGGGTGCCCGGACGGCGGGCAGACCTGTTCCGCCCCCGCGCGGCAGGTCGCTCAGCGGGGAGGGGAGGAGAGGGCTGCCTAGCCGGGGAAAACGGGAATGTCCCGGTACCTGTCCCGGGTCTCGGCCGCGGTCACGGCCGCGGAGGCGCCGGGCACGAGCCGCAGCGGTGCCCGGTGGACGGGGGTGATGGCGTGCGGATCGCCGTGCCGCGGCGCGCCGTTGTCGACCGCGGAACGGTCGATCAGCACGCCGGTCGTGTCGTCCGCGGGTGCCTGGCGCGCGGGTGACTGCAGCGTCGGTACGCCGTCGTGGGCGCGGCGCGGCGCACCCGCCCAGACGTCCGCGCCGTGCGTGCCGGGGCCGAACACCGGGTCGGCGGACGGCGCGTGCTGGCGTCGTGCCGCGTGCTGCCCGGCCGTGGCGGGCCGGTTGTTCTGCGCCGCCGCGCCGTGAGCGGGCGGCACGGAGCCGGCCGGCAGGGGCTGCGCACCCGCGGGCGGGAGCGCAGGCAGGTCCGGCAGACCCGGAAGCCCCGGTACGGACGGGAGTCCGTCCGGCGGGGTCTCGGGCAGTCCACCGGTGACCGTCTCCACCAGGTCACCGACCGGCCGCACGACCGCACCGGTGGCGGGCCGCACGAGATCGTCGACCGGCTGGACGACGTGCCGGACGGTGTCGGTGACCGTGTCGGTCACGTGCGTGACCACCCCCGCGACGGGGGCGGGGGCGCCGTCGACGGCGGGGGCGGGACGCCCCGCCCGGGTGTCGTGCGACGCGGGTGTCCCAGGTACCGCCTGCGGGACCCGTGTCCCGTCCGTCGTACGCGTCGCGGGCGCGGGCACTGGCGTGGCGGGCACGGGCGCCGTCCCGGCCGTGGACTTGGACCGGTCCGTGGACTTGGTCTCGGCCGTGGAGTCCGACTTGGCCGTGGACTTGACCCGGCCTTCGTCCGCGACGGTGGCCGCCGGCTCGGAGGCTCCCTCGGAGTCGCGGACCGCTTCCGTCCCGGTCTCAGGGGAGCGGGGCGCCAGCACGTGGTGCACCGCGTCCGCCGTCGACCGGACGACACCCGCCGCCGGCCCGGGGACTGTGCCGTCGGCGGCCTGCGCCCGCTCTCCGCAGAGGAGGGCGACGGCGAACAATCCACCCATCAGCAGCGCCAGTTGCAGCGCACGCCGCCCAGCCGCCTCACGCGTCACGCGCGAAGCGGCACCGGACAGCACGGCTGACAGGGGCAAGAGGGGGAGGGTCCTCCCGTACGAAGGGAAAGAAGATGGCACTGGGCCGCGTCGATCCTTGCACGGGACTCCCGAGGTTGCGCAAGTCCCCTGTTACCGATGGGTACTCATGTCCGGATTTTCCATTCCGCTCACCTGGTGTCCGGTATCGGCAGTGGCCGCTTCTCGATCGCAGCCGCCATGACCTCGGGGAACAGGTCGGGCGTGCAGGCGAACGCCGGTGCGTCGAGCGCCGCGAGCGCCGCCGCGTGCTCACGGTCGTACGCGGGTGCCCCTTCGTCGGACAGCGCGAGCAGCGTCACGAACTGCACTCCCGACGCCTTCATCGCAGCAACCCGCTTCAGCATCTCGTTGCGTATGCCGCCCTCGTAGAGGTCGCTGATGAGGACGACCACCGTGTCGGCGGGCCTGGTGATCTGGGACTGGCAGTACGCGAGGGCTCTGTTGATGTCCGTACCGCCACCGAGCTGGGTCCCGAAGAGGACGTCCACCGGGTCGTCGAGCTGGTCGGTGAGGTCGACGACGGCGGTGTCGAAGACGACGAGGCGGGTGGCGATGGACCTCATCGACGCGAGGACGGCCCCGAACACGGAGGCGTACACGACGGAGGCCGCCATCGAGCCCGACTGGTCGATGCAGAGGATGACCTCCTTCTTCACGGACTGCGAGGCGCGGCCGTACCCGATGAGCCGCTCGGGCACGATCGTGCGGTACTCGGGCAGATAGTGCTTGAGGTTGGCCGCGATCGTGCGGTTCCAGTCGATGTCGTGGTGACGCGGCCTGCTGATCCGGGCACTGCGGTCGAGAGCTCCGGTGAGGGTCGCCCGGGTACGGGTGGCGAGCCGCTTCTCCAGGTCCTCGACCACCTTGCGCACGACGGCCCGTGCCGTCTCCTTGGTCGTCTCCGGCATGGCCTTGTTCAGCGAGAGGAGGGTGCCCACCAGGTGCACGTCGGCCTCCACGGCCTCCAGCATCTCGGGCTCCAGAAGCAGCGTGGAGAGCCCCAGCCGGTCGATGGCGTCGCGCTGCATGACCTGCACGACGGAGGACGGGAAGTACGTCCGGATGTCGCCGAGCCAGCGCGCGACCGACGGCGCGGACGCCCCGAGCCCCGCCGAACGCGACCGCCCCGACTGAGCCTGGTTCCCCTTCCCGTACAGCGCGGCGAGCGCTCCGTCCATCGCCGCGTCCTGCCCGGCGAGCGCACATCCGGTGCCGTCCGCCTCGTCGCCCCCGAGCACGAGCCGCCAGCGCCGCATCCGCTCACCGGCCGCGTCGGGCGCCGCAGACGGACCGGGGGTGGCGGCGGTGACGGGCGCGGGAGTGCCGGCCGCGGGGGTGCCGGCCGTGGTGGGGGTGGAGGTCGCGCCAGGTGTGCCGGGCCTGGTGGTGGGCGTGCCGGGCGTGGTGGTGGTCGCGCCGGGCGTGTTCAACGGTGCGGTCATCGGGCCGCCTCCACAAGGTCGTCCAGGTAGGTCACGTCATCGGATTCGTCCAGCCCGAGCAGCAGGGTCAGCACCGGCAGCACGGCGTCCGCGCGCCCGATGTCGAGGCCGGGCGCGAACCCGGGCATCCCGGAGGCGGTGGTCTCGGTGCTCCCCGTCGCACGCGGGCCGCGCCGGAGCAGTTCGCCCAGCGTTCGGCGTACTCCGGCCTCGTACGCCGAGAACGTCCGTCGCAGCAGCGGCAGTACATCGGTGAACGCCTCCGCCGGCACGCCGGTCAGCCACGCGTCCACCAGCCCGAGCAGCCGCTCGTCGTGCACGAGCAGCATCCCGCCCCCGGAGCCGCCTCCGACGAAGCCCTCGATCCACGCGGCCGCGTCCCCGGGTGCCGTCCCCGGCGACAGCACCAGCCCCATCAGCCGGGCGGCCTCGTCCTGCGCCAACTCCCCGTCGTCCAGGAGAAGTCGCACGGTCCGCCCCCGGACCACTCCCGGCACCGTGTCGCGGGCGGTCAGCACCCGCAGCACGGAGTGCCAGCGGTGGCGTATGCCGACGGACGGGTCGGCCCGGTCGGAGGACGGGGAGTCGCTCGATGGCGAGGAACCGCCGGGAGTCGGGGAGCCGCCGGACGACGAGGAACCGCCGGAGGACCGGGAGCCGCCGGCCGATGACGTCGTGAGCGTCTCCGCCAGCAGCCCCACCGCGCCGTGCACCGCGTCCACATGACGCCGCATCTCCTCGGCAGCCTCCGCGTCGAGGGAAGCGCAGGCCGGCGGCAGTCCGACGAAGATCCGCTCGGCAAGACCCTCGGCCACCCCGGTGAGGGCGTGGGTGTCCGTACCCCGCACATCGCCGTACCGCAGGGAGCGGACGAGGGCGGGCAGGGCCTGTGCGAGATGGCCGACGTCCGCGTCGAGAGCGGCCCGGTCGGCGAGGACCCGCATCACGACGGGCAGCGCTTCGGGCAGTTCGGCGAGGAGGCAGCGCTCGGAGAGCGCCGTGACGTCCGCCAGCGAGGGCGCCGAGACGGCGTCCGCCTCGGCTCTGGCGGTGGCGGCGGCCAGTACCGTCGTGCCCCACACGCCGGCCTCGGCGACCCGCACGGACAGCTCCGGTTCCCAGCGCAGCCGCCAGGTCTCCCGGAACGTGCCGGTGCTGCCGCGTGACGCCGTGGGCTCACCCCAGGACACGCCCAGGAGCCGCAGACGGTGCAGCAGTCTGCTGCGTCCGGCGTCGGTCTCCTTGCGCAGGTCCAGCTCCAACTCCCGCTCCAGCGCCTCCGGTTTCATCCGCAGCCGCCGCTGGAGTCGTGCCAGGTCGCGCTGCAACGGCACGGCGGGCGCCGATTCCGGCACCTCCCCGAGCACGTCGCCGACCACCAGCCGGTCCCGCACGAGCGACAGCGGGACGTCCGAGCCCTCGCACATCACGGCCCGTACCGCGTCGGTGGTCTCGGTGAGGCCCGGCAGGGGGCGGCCACGCATCGCGGCGAGCGTGTCGGCCAGCCGCACCGCCTCGATCACATGGGCGGAGGAAACCCCCTGGTCCTCCTCGCGCAGCAGCCGGGCCACCTTGGTCATCCACCGCTCGACCGGGCGGTCCGGGGCGCTGAACAGATGCCCGTACCAGCCCGGGGAGTCGATGCCCGCGCCGTACCCGCTGACGCGGGAGAGCCGGCGATGCGTCCACGGCACCCAGGTCAGGTCGGGCTTGACCTTGGGCAGGCCCTTGAGCAGCGCCCGGTCGGCACCGACCGTGGTCTTCCGGCGCAGCGCGGGCACGTGCCAGGCGCCGCACACGACGGCCACGTCGTCCCCGCACTCGCGCTGGGCCGCCCGGACCTGGAGTCGCATGTACGCCTCGCGCACCAGGTCCCGGTCGTGCCCGCCGGCCCCGTACGTCTCCCGGAGCGCGTCCATCGCCTCTTCGAGCACGGCGAACGGGGCGAACGGGTCTCCTTGCGCGCCCGCCCGGTGCTCGACGACGTCCTCCCACCAGCGCTCGGGGTCGTCATAGCCCGCGGTCTCGGCGAGGACGGCCAGGGGGTCGATCCGTACGGCCGCCTCGGTCACCTCTGCCGCGGGGGACGACTCGTGGTCGCGGTCCTGCCTGTCACCGTCGCCTCTCCGCTCCTCCCCGCCGCTCTCCTTCTCTTCTTTCTTCTCCCCTTCTTCCTTCTCCTCCTCTTTCTGCTCCCCCTCTTTCTGCTCCCCCTCTTTCTGTTCCTCTTCTTTCTCCCGCGGAGAGTCGTCCCCGTCTCCCCAGGCCAGCGTGTGGGCTGCCGGGAGGTCGATGAAGCGGGCCGGGACTCCGTGGTCCAGGGCCCAGCGGATCGCCACCCACTCCGGCGAGAACTCGGCCAGCGGCCAGAAGGCCGAGCGGCCGGGCTCGTCCACGACATGGGCCAGGAGGGCGACCGGGGGCCGCATGTCCTCGTCGGCGGCGAGCGGGACGAGCGCGTCCGCCTCCGGGGGCCCCTCGATCAGCACGACCCGGGGTGCCGCCGCGTCCAGCGCGGCGCGCACGGCTCGCGCGGAACCAGGCCCGTGGTGCCGCACGCCGAGCAGCAGCGGCCCCCGCTCCCGGTCGCTCCGGGCTCCGCTCATGCGCTCACCTCGCGGCAGGCCCGGTAGAAGTCCTTCCAGCCGTCCCGCTCGCGGACGACCGCCTCCAGATACTCCTGCCAGATGACTCGGTCGGCCGCCGGGTCCCGGACCACGGCGCCGAGGATGCCGGCCGCGACGTCGCCCGCCCGCAGGACGCCGTCCCCGAAGTGGGCGGCCAGGGCGAGGCCGTTGGTGACGACGGAGATCGCCTCGGCGGTGGACAGTGTGCCGCTGGGCGACTTCAGCTTCGTGCGCCCGTCGGCCGTGACGCCGTCGCGCAGCTCGCGGAAGACGGTGACGACGCGACGGATCTCGTCGACGCCGTCGGGCACGGCGGGCAGGTCGAGGGAGCGGCCGATCTGCTCGACGCGGCGCGAGACGATGTCGACCTCCGCGTCGGCGCTCTCCGGCAGCGGCAGCACCACCGTGTTGAACCGGCGGCGCAGCGCGCTCGACAGTTCATTGACCCCGCGGTCGCGGTCGTTGGCCGTGGCGATCAGGTTGAACCCGCGGACCGCCTGTACCTCCTGGCCCAACTCCGGGATGGGCAGGGTCTTCTCGGACAGGATCGTGATCAGCGTGTCCTGCACGTCGGCGGGGATGCGGGTCAGCTCCTCCACGCGGGCCGTCATGCCCTCGGCCATGGCCCGCATGACCGGGCTGGGCACGAGGGCGTCGCGGCTCGGGCCGTGCGCGAGCAGCTGCGCGTAGTTCCAGCCGTACCGGATCGCTTCCTCCGGTGTGCCCGCCGTGCCCTGCACGAGCAGCGTCGAGTCGCCGCTGACAGCGGCGGCCAGGTGCTCGGACACCCAGGTCTTGGCCGTGCCCGGCACGCCGAGCAGGAGCAGTGCGCGGTCGGTGGCGAGCGTGGTGACGGCGACCTCGACGATACGGCGCGGGCCCACGTACTTCGGTGTGATCACCGTGCCGTCCGGCAGGGTGCCGCCCAGCAGATAGGTCGCCACGGCCCACGGCGACAGCCGCCAGCGGGCCGGGCGCGGGCGATCGTCCTGCGCCGCCAGCGCGTCGAGTTCGGCCGCGAAGGCGTGCTCGGCGTGCGGTCGCAGCGCCTCGGCCGCCCCCTCGACAGTGGCTCCCGCGAACTCTTCCGCGGGCGCCTCGGCGGACGTCGGTTCAACGGACACGGACATGGCTCGGTCCCCCTCCAGCTCGGCCGGTTCGGATCTGGCTCCACCGTGCACCACGGCACTGACAGTGCGCTCTGACCTGCACGAACGACGTCGCGAGGGTCGATTGTCAGTGGCGGGACCTACCTTCGATGGCATGACACAGCAGGGGGTGCGCTGGACGGCGGATCAGGTGCTGGCACTGGCGCCTGACGCCGCGTCACGCAAGGCGGGAAGCAAACTCGGCGCGGCCGGGCCGTGGTCCGAGGCGGGCAGTTCTGACGAGGGGACCGTGTGGGGACTGTGCAAGGGAAGTGGCAGCAAGCCGTATCAGACGGTCATCGACATCGCGGACTCCACCGGGCCCGCCTACAAATGCAGTTGTCCGAGCCGGAAGTTCCCGTGCAAGCACGCGCTGGGGCTGCTGCTGCTCTGGGCGGGCGGCGACGGCACGGTGCCGCATGCGCAGGCACCGGACTGGGCCGAGCAGTGGATAGAAGGACGAAGAGCGCGCTCGGAGAAGAAGAGGACGGCGGGCGAGGCATCTGGAGCGTCCTCGGCGGGTGATCCGGAAGCGGCGCGGCGCAGGGCGGAACGGCGCGCCGAGCGGATCACGGCCGGTGCGGCCGAGTTGGAGCAGCGGCTGGCCGACCTGCTGCGCGGCGGCCTCGCCACGGCCGAGCAGGCGGGATACGGGATGTGGGAGGAGACGGCGGCCCGCATGGTCGACGCGCAGGCGCCCGGTCTGGCCGCGCGGGTAAGGGAGTTGGGGGCGATCCCGTCGTCCGGGCCCGGCTGGCCCGTGCGTCTGCTGGAGGAGTGCGCGCTGCTGCACCTCCTCGATCAGGGCTGGCTGCGGCGCGAGCTGCTGCCGGACGGCCTGGCCGCGACGGTCCGTTCGCGGGTCGGCCTGTCCGGCTCGGCGGACGGTCGGCCGGTGCGGGACCGCTGGCTGGTCCTGGCGCAGTACGACACGTCGGACGCCCGGCTCACGACGCGCAGGATCTGGCTGTACGGCGCGGAGTCCGGGCGTGCGGCGCTGCTCCTCTCTTATGGGGCGGCCGGTCGCGCACCCGAACTGGCGCTGCCCGTGGGGCTGGCCTTCGAGGCGGAGGTGTCCGCCTATCCGGGCGCCGGTCAGCTGCGGGCCGCGCTCGGCGAGCAGTTCACGCCTCCCGCGCCCGCGGCGATACGGCCGCCGGGCACGACCACCCTTCAGGCCGTCGAGCGCTACGGCGAAGCGCTGCGGGCCGACCCGTGGCTGAACTCGTACCCGGTCACCCTGGACCGGGTCGTACCCACCCCCGACGGCGACAGCTGGCAACTGGCGGATGAGGAGGGGGAGTTGGCGCTGCCCCTCACTCCTTCCTCGCGCTCCCGTCCCGATCTGTGGCGTCTGGTCGCGCTCTCCGGCGGCGCGCCGGTCACGGTCTTCGGCGAGTGCGGCCACCGCGGCTTCACCCCGCTGACGGCCTGGTCGGAGGGCCCCGGGGACGCGGTGCCCCTGTGCTGACGGCACGGCCGGCCGGCAGCACCCGCACGGGCCACACCCCATCCGTACGGAAAGGACGCTCATGAACACGACCTCGGCCCCGGCGGGCGCGCCCGCCGGTGGCTCCTGGGAGGAGCTCGTCACGGTGGCGCTGCTCGGCACGGAGCGGCGTACTCCTCCCGGACTGCGGCCCGGCCGGGAGGCGCCGGTGGCGTTGCTGGACGCGGCCGCCGTGGAGACGCTGCGGCGGCGGGCCGGTGTCCGCCCCGCGCGGGCCGCGGCGCGACCGGAGCCGGCGGCACGGGATCCCCGGCCCTCGCTGCCGCCCGCGGCGGCCCGCAGGCTGGCGATGCTGCTCGCGGACCGGCCGGGCACGGGAGGCGGGGGCCGCAGAGGGACGGCCCCGGACCTGATGGAGTTGCTGCCCCAGTGGCTCCAACTGGCCAACGCGCGCGGCTTCGCGGCGCCCCCTCAGGCGTTGCCCGCGCTCCTCGACGCAGCCCGCGGCCGCACGGATCTGCGGCCGGCCGCCCTGGCCTTCGCGGGACCGCGGGCGGTGTGGCTGGCGCGGCTGAACCCGGAGTGGCGGTTCGCGCTGCGCTCCGCGCCGGGCGGCGGTGCCGCGCTGCCGGGCCCGGAGGAGACCGAGCGGGTCGAGCGGCTGTGGCAGGAGGGACTGTTCGCGGAGCGGGTCGCGCTGCTCGGCGCCATCCGCGCCCATGATCCTGATGCCGCACGGGAGTTGCTGACCACGACGTGGACGACGGAGCGGGCGGAGGACCGGCTGATGTTCCTCGATTCGCTGCGGTCCGGGCTGTGCCCGGCCGACGAGCCCTTCCTGGAGCGGGCGCTGGCGGACCGCAGCCGCAACGTACGGGCGACGGCCGCGGAGCTCCTGTCCGCGCTGCCCGATTCCGCGCTCGCGGCCCGGATGGCGGCACGAGCCGGTTCGTGCGTGGCCGTGGACCGTACGCGGGGCACGCCCACGATCGTCGTCGAGGCTCCGCACGAGTGCGACGCCGGCATGGAGCGGGACGGAGTGGTAGCGAAGCCGCCCACCGGCCGGGGTGAACGGTCCTGGTGGCTGGGCCAGTTGGTCGAGGCGGCCCCGCTGCGCGTCTGGCAGGAGCGGCTCGGGGGGCGCACGCCGGAGGAGATCGTGACGTTGCCCGTGGCGGACGACTGGCAGGGCGAGCTGCATGCCGCCTGGTGCCGGGCGGCGGTGCGCCAGCGTGATCCCGGATGGTCCAGGGCGCTGCTGGGCGCGCCGGCCGCGCCGGAGGCCGGCGGGCCCGGGGCGGTCTCCCTGGCCGAGCGGTCGAAGCTGCTCGCCACGCTCGGCTCCGCGGAGCGCGCGGAGTGGGTGGCGGGGTTCATCGGGACGCACGGACTGTCGGAGGCGTTCCAACTGCTGGGGGTGTGCGCGGTGCCCTGGGCCGGGCCCCTGGGGCGGGCGGTGGTGGACGCGCTCAACATCGCGCGGGACGCCGGAAGCTATCCGTGGAGCTTCAGCGGGGTGATGGGGCTCGCGGAGCGGTGTCTGGATCCGGCGGAGGCGGGGCGGCTCGAAGGGCTCACCTCCGTGCCGGACGAGTCGGAGAACGCGGCGCCGGGAGCGGGCAGCTATTGGGCCGAGGCGTTCCAGCGCCTTGTCACGACGTTGCGGTTGCGCGCGGCGATGGCCTCCGAGCTCGGGGAGCCGTGAGGCACCTCGCCGCGCCGGCCCGCCATGAGGGGTTCTCGCCCGACCGGGCCGACTTCGGCAGCGTCTCGCCGCCGGGGCCCTGTCGGGGAGCCTCGCCCCGCCCGGTCCACGTCGGGGGGCGCCCAGGCCGGCCCGTCTCGACGGCCTGGCCCCACCGGCCCACGTCGGGGAGGCTCACCCAGGCCAGCCCTCCTCGGCGGCCTCTCCCCACCCGACCCACATCGGGAAGGCTCACCCAGCGCGGCCCGTCTCGACGGCGCCTCGCCCCATCCGGCCCGTCTCGACGGCCTCGCCCCATCCGGCCCGTCTCGACGGCCTCGCCCCATCCGGCCCACGCCGGAGGGGACCCAGACCAGCCCTCCTCGGCGGCCTCTCCCCACCCGACCCACATCGGAAGGCTCACCCAGCCCGGCCCACCTCGGGGCAGCACACGAACGGGCGCACGGGAAAGGGCACCCGGCCCACGTCGGCAACCTCGTCCCACCCGGCCCACCGGCCCCCGGTCCGGCCCACCCGCGAAGCACGCCAGGCCCCGGATCGCACCCGTATGGGGGACGCGCACCAGCCCGTGCCCCCATCCGCGCGCCCACGCCCGGCACCACTGGTCGCCCCGGTCTCGCTCATCGCCGGCGCCGGCCCCTGGGTCACCCGGGTCCTCTGGCTCCCGGGTCTCGGGTCTCGGGTCTCGGCTCTCGGCTCTCGGCTCTCGGCTCTCGGCTCTCGGCTCTCGGCTCTCGGACAGCAACGAGCCCCGTGCGCCGCGCGCACGGGGCTCGTCCCGGAAGCCGTAGCCGGACAGGCCGCACCGCGGCCGGTCCCGCGGCTCGGGCGAACGCCACGGTCCGTCCCGCCGCGCTGGACCCCACGGCGCAAGACCTGGCTCGATCCACTCGTGGGCGACCACCGAGCGTCACACCCCAGCCGACCACCCGACAGACCGCCCGACCGCCCGGCGCCGCAAGCAGCCCACCAGGCAGCCCACAGGCAGCCCGCAGTCAGCGACAGGCAACCGCGGACAGCCCCGAGCCGCATCCCGGCCGGGGACGACCGCGGAGCGTCACGCCTCTGCCGGCTGCCTCACGTTGGCCCGCACCCAGTCCACGATCGACGCGGTCGTCGCGCCGGGGGTGAAGATCTCCGCGACGCCCTTCTCCTTGAGAGGGGCGATGTCCGCCTCGGGGATGATGCCGCCGCCGAAGACCTTGATGTCCTCCGCGTCGCGCTGCCTCAGGAGCTCGATCACGGCCGCGAAGAGCGTGTTGTGGGCACCGGAGAGGATGGAGAGGCCGATCGCGTCGGCGTCCTCCTGGATCGCGGTGTCGACGATCTGCTCAGGGGTCTGATGGAGCCCGGTGTAGATGACCTCCATACCGGCGTCGCGCAGCGCCCGCGCGATCACCTTGGCCCCGCGATCGTGGCCGTCGAGCCCCGGCTTTGCCACGACCACGCGGATCGGACCGGCTGCCACACCCATCACTGCCTCCATGAACCGACTACATCAACCTGCACCGACACCGATTGTGACTGCCGACACATGGCCACCGACTACTGACTATTCACACATATCGCAGAATCCGCCGCTCACCACACCGGATGTGCCTCGCAGCCCGGGCGCCCCAGGGCCTACGGCCGGGTAAGTGAACGAACGTTATCGCCAGCATCCCGCACCCGGCAGTTTCGCGGTGGAGACCGAGGGGGAAATCACACACTGGGACAAGTTCGCCGCGCATCGCTCCGAATCCGGCGGCACCAGCGCCGCACGGACGTGCGGCACACAGGCCTCGGCCGGAGCCCTGCGCACAGGAGAGCCGCACAGGTGGCCTCGCCTCCACGGCGTCAGCGGGACACCGTGGTGATGAGGGCACCGGGGACGGTCCGACAGCAAGGAGCCAGGCCGGTACGAGAACCACGGGACGACGAGGACGGCTCCACGACACCGCCGCAGGGTCGCACCGACGGCGAGGAGTCCAATCACTTCCCCCGGCAGGGCGCCACGTAGCGTCACGGTGCACGGTGCACCGCGTACGCGCTGTCGGTCACCGCCGCCGCCACGGCTCTCCATGAGGGCACACGGGGGACAGAGCGGTCCTGCCGCGTGCCGACTGGAGGTCGGCCATGAAGGTCACCAGGGCAGCGACGCCCTTTCTCCCCCTCTGTCAGCTTCTGTTTCCGAGCAGACTGGCCGGGCTTTCAGTGACCCTCCTGAAAGCGACGGCCCTGGAGATCGCGATCCTCGCCGGTCACCTCCTCCTCTACCCCTCCGGCATCGTCCAGGAGCGCCGCTCCACTCCCGCGCTGCCCTCGCCCGACACGGCACAGCTCCCCACCGAGGCCAAGCCCCCGGTCGTCCTGCTGCACGGCTTCATCGACAACCGCTCCGTCTTCGTCCTGCTGCGCCGCAACCTCGCCCAGCACGGCCGGCAGCACGTGGAGTCCCTCAACTACTCGCCGCTGACGTGCGACATCCGCACCGCCGCGGAACTGCTCGGCCGGCACATCGAGGAGATCTGCGAGCGCACGGGCCATCCGCGGGTGGACATCGTCGGGCACAGCCTCGGCGGCCTGATCGCGCGGTACTACGCGCAGTGCCTCGGCGGCGACGCCCACGTCCGCACCCTCGTCACGCTCGGCACCCCGCACTCGGGCACCCGGGTCGCCCCGCTGATGAACGCGCACCCGATCGTGCGTCAGATGCGCCCCGGCTCCGAGGTGATCGAGGAACTGGCCATGCCCGCACCGGGCTGCCGGACCCAGTTCGTCAGCTTCTGGAGCGATCTGGACCATCTGATGGACCCGCTGGAGTCGGCCTGCGTCGACCACCCCGACCTGCTCGCGCACAACGTCCGCGTGAGCGGCGTCGGCCATCTGGCCCTGCCGGTGCACCCGGCCGTGGCGACCGGCATACGGCAGGCGCTCGACATGGAGGAGGCCGACATCCGGACGGCCACCCGGGCGGGAGGTCTGACGGTCGCGTGACGACGGCCGGCGGTCGCGCGGCGGTGGGCGCGCGCGTGACCGCCGCCGGGGTTGCCGCGACGGCCCATTGAGGCGCTCGCCGCCCTCACTTCACGGTCGCCGACACCCGGAAAAAGGCTCCACGACCCCCGTCGGACAGCCCCACGACACCCCTGGCGCTTCGAACATTCATCGAACACCAGGCCAAAGTCGTGCCCGCCCTCCCCCGAAACACGGCCGAATGCCCGTTTCCCGAGAACGGGAAACCTGACGAAGATTGTCGCGCCCGCGTACCGCCGGGTACAGTCGCCGCACTGCTCTGCCAGCCCCTGTTGTCGAGGCGAAAGAGAAGTTGGTGAACGACCGTCACCCGTCGGGGACCGTGACTCCCCCGGCTCCGGCCTCCGATGCCGCCTCGGCGCTCCATGCGCCGTACGGCGCACAGGAAGCCCAGTACGGCGACTTCACCACGTACGACGCCTACGCCGCCCATGGTTATGACGCGGGTGTCGGCACGACCGGTTCCTATGCGACCGCGACCTTCGAGACCGACCCCCTCTTCGGGGACATGTCGGGCCAGGGCACGGGGTCCTACGACGCCACGCAGTGGAGCACCGGCAGCCACCAGACGCTGAACTACGACCCGTACGCGGCGCAGCACCAGGCGGCCTACGACACCGGCAGCTACGAGACGACGGCATGGGCGTCCGGCTACCAGCAGCTCGCCGACATCCCCGCGCAGCACCCGAGCCCGGAGGCGTCGGGCCAGTGGGACGCCGGCGCCTGGCTCCAGCCGGACCAGTCGGTCGACCCCTCCCAGCAGTGGGGCGTGCCGGCCCAGGAAACGGGTGCGTACGACGCCACGCAGTGGAACACCGCCGGCGGCCACGACCCGTACGAGGCGTACGAGTATCCGCAGCAGGACGGGTACGAGCAGCAGCACGCCCAGCAGGAGACGTACGAGCAGCCGCACGGCCACGCCGAGGCGTACGAGCAGCCCGAGACGCACGCGTCCGCGCCCTTCGACCAGCAGGCGACCGCCACCTTCGAGCACGTCTCGTACGACCAGCACATCGACGCGGACGACGAGTTCGAGTCCTTCACCGACGACGCGGACGCGTCGGCCGATGACGACGGCGACTACGAGGCCCCGCTGCTCGACGACATGGAGGAGGTCGTCCCGGCCCCCCGTGCCGCGCGCTCGGGCTCCCGCTCCCGTCGCCGCAGCCCCGCGAAACGTTCCGCTCTGCTGACCGTCGCCGTTCCCTCGGCCTGCGTGATGGGCGTCGCCGGCATCGCCGCCGCCTCCGTGGGCAACCTCGGCGGGGACGACGGCAAGGACACCACGGCGAGCGCCCCGGATCCCACGGCCGTGAAGCCGTCCACCGCCAACAACAAGCTGGACACCCAGCTCCAGAGTCTGTCCGCGGGCGCGGACGACTTCGCCGACCGGGCCAGCCGCACGCAGGAACGTATCGACCTCAAGGCCCAGCAGGCGGCCGACAGGAAGAAGGCGGCGGAGGAAGCGGCCCGCAAGGAGCGGCTGCGTCCCAAGTTCGCCCTCCCGGTGGCGCGTAAGGGCCTCAGTGCCTACTTCGGCCAGGCGGGCATCAACTGGATGTCCGTGCACACGGGCATCGACTTCCCGGTCTCCTACGGCACGCCGGTGATGGCCGCGACCGACGGAACCGTCCGCACGCAGTGGAACAGCGCGTACGGGAACATGATGATCGTCACCGCGAAGGACGGCACGGAGACGTGGTACTGCCACCTCTCCACGTACAAGGTCGCCTCCGGCACCGCGGTGAAGGCCGGCGACCAGATCGCCTTCTCCGGGAACTCCGGCAACTCGACCGGCCCGCACCTGCACTTCGAGGTCCGGCCGGCCGGCGGTTCGGCGATCGACCCGCTGCCGTGGCTGCGCAGCCACGGACTGGACCCGACGTAACGATCCCGGGCCCACGCCACCGTCCCGGCCCCACAACACCCTTGCCCCACAACACCCTTGCCCCGCGACCACCCGCGCTCTCGCGCGTCCGGGCCCGCTTCCCCGAGGCACGGCCGACGACGCCGCGAGGCCGTACGCCCGGCCAGGCGCTCTCCCTCCCAGGCGTCCCGCGGGCGGACCGGGCCCGCGGGCCTGTCGAGCGACAGGCCCCACGGGCTCCCGGCTACTAGAGCTTCTCCACCGGCGCGTACCGCAGCAGCAGCCGCTTCGGCTTCGCCTCGCCGAAGTCGACCGTCGCCTCGGCGTTCGCGCCCGTCCCCTTCACACCGACGACGGTGCCGAGGCCGAACTGGTCGTGCGTGACCCGGTCCCCGACGGCCAGCGAGACCACCGGCTTCTCCGAGATCCCACGCCCCGTCGCGAACCCGGACGCCCCGGAGGCCGCGGACCGCGAACGGGAGGACGACAGCGAGGCGGCGATCCCCGACGTCGGACCGGAGGACACGGGAGACGTCGCCCCGGTGCGCTTCCAGTCCAGATGCGTGGCCGGGATCTCCTCAAGGAACCGGGACGGCGGGTTGTACGAGGGCTGGCCCCACGCGCTGCGCATCGACGACCGCGTGAGGTAGAGCCGCTCCCGCGCGCGCGTGATGCCGACGTACGCCAGGCGCCGCTCCTCCTCCAGCTCCTTGACCTGTCCCAGCGCGCGCATGTGCGGGAAGACGCCGTCCTCCATGCCGGTCAGGAAGACCACGGGGAATTCGAGGCCCTTGGCGGTGTGCAGGGTCATCAGGGTGATGACGCCGTTGCCGTCCTCCTCGTCCGGGATCTGGTCGGAGTCGGCGACGAGCGCGACCCGCTCCAGGAACTCGGAGAGGCCGGCCGCGGCCTCGCCCTCACCGGACTCCTGCTCGAACTCCAGGGCCACGGCGGCGAGTTCCTGGAGGTTCTCGATCCGTGTCTCGTCCTGCGGGTCGGTCGAGGCCTGCAACTCGGCGAGGTAGCCGGTGCGTTCGAGGACCGCCTCCAGGACGGTGGCCGGGCCGGCACCCGACTCGACGATCGTCCGGAGGTCCTCCATCAGCGTGTTGAACCGCTTGACCGCGTTCGTCGAGCGGGCCGCCATCCCGTACGCCTCGTCCACGCGGCGCAGCGCCTGCGGGAAGCTGATCTTCTCGCGCTGCGACAGGGCGTCGATCATCGCTTCGGCGCGCTCGCCGATGCCGCGCTTGGGAACGTTCAGGATGCGGCGCAGCGGGACCGAGTCCTCGGGGTTGGACAGCACCCTGAGGTACGCGAGGACGTCCCGGACCTCCTTGCGCTCGTAGAAGCGGACGCCGCCGACGACCTTGTAGGGCAGGCCGACGCGGATGAAGACCTCTTCGAAGACACGGGACTGCGCGTTGGTGCGGTAGAAGACGGCGACGTCGCCCGCCTTCGCCTCGCCCGCGTCGGTGAGACGGTCTATCTCGTCGGCGACGAACTGGGCCTCGTCGTGCTCCGTGTCGGCCACGTAGCCGGTGATGTTGGAACCGGCGCCCGCGTTGGTCCACAGATTCTTCGGGCGCCGTGATTCATTGCGCTCGATGACCGCGTTGGCCGCGGAGAGGATCGTCTGGGTGGAGCGGTAGTTCTGTTCGAGCAGGATCGTCGTCGCGTCCGTGTAGTCCTCCTCGAACTGGAGGATGTTGCGGATGGTCGCGCCGCGGAAGGCGTAGATCGACTGGTCGGCGTCACCCACGACGCACAGCTCGCCGGGGTCGCTGTCGGCCGGCCCCACCAGCTCCCTGACCAGGGCGTACTGCGCGTGGTTCGTGTCCTGGTACTCGTCGACCAGGACGTGGCGGAAGCGGCGGCGGTAGTGCTCGGCGACGTCCGGGAAGGCGCGCAGCAGATTGACCGTCGTCATGATCAGGTCGTCGAAGTCGAGCGCGTTGGCCTCGCGCAGGCGCGACTGGTAGAGCGCGTAGGCCTGGGCGAGGGTCTTCTCGAAACCGTCGGCGGCCTGGTTCGCGAAGTCCTCCTCGTCGATCAGCTCGTTCTTCAGGTTCGAGATCTTGGCGCTGAAGGACTTCGGCGGGAAGCGCTTGGGGTCGAGGTCCAGGTCGCGGCAGACCAGGGCCATCAGACGCTTGCTGTCGGCGGCGTCGTAGATCGAGAAGGACGACGTGAAGCCGAGCTTCTTGCTCTCGCGGCGCAGGATGCGGACACAGGCGCTGTGGAAGGTCATCACCCACATCGCGTTGGCGCGCGGGCCGACGAGCTGCTCGACGCGCTCCTTCATCTCGCCCGCGGCCTTGTTCGTGAAGGTGATCGCGAGGATCTGGCCGGGGTGGACGTGCCGCTCGGCCAGCAGATGGGCGATCCGGTGGGTGAGCACACGGGTCTTGCCCGAGCCCGCGCCGGCCACGATGAGCAGCGGGGAGCCGGAGTGGACGACGGCGGCGCGCTGGTTCTCGTTCAGTCCGTCGAGCAGCGTCGCCGGGTCCAGGGCGGGGCGGTGCGCGCCGTCGCGGTAGTACGCGTCCCTGGCCGTGGGCACGTCGAAGCGGCCGCCGAACAGGTCGTCCGGAATCGGCTCCGGCGCCTCGTCCTCGGGCGGCGGCGGGGGCTCTTCCTCGTGGGCCCCGGAGGGCTTGAGGTCCGCCAGGAAGCTGTCGTCAAAGAGGCTGCTCATCGCTCTCCGAGTCTAGGCCGCCCCACCGACAACCGGCTGCCGCCCCGGAAAGTCCGCCCCGATCGGGGTGCCCGTCCGTCTCCGCGGCGCCCGTGGAGGCCGATGATCTTCCCGTACGGGCCTGTGCGAGCCCGGCCCCTCCCTGGCCAGCTCCCGGGCCGACGAACCCCGTCCCGCGCCCACCCGGCTCCGCGAGCCCCTCGCGCCGCCCGCGGCTCCGTGAGCCCCGTGCGCCGCCCGCGCGGACTCCGCGAGCCCCATGCCCTGCTCCGGCGGCCCCTCTCCGCCGTCCCCGCCCTCTCCGCCCTCTCCGCCGCCTCCACCGTGACCCACGTCACCCTCAAAGCCCGCGCGGCGCGCCCCGCACCCCCACCGAGACCCCTCCATCTCCGTCACCCTCCAGAGCGTCCGGGCCACGATCGGTGAGAGTGGCGCTTTTCATGGCCAAGGTCACGAAAATGTATCGGGCATATCGCACATCAACCTTCACAGAGGCCACACGAATTGGCTAGCGTGCCGCACAGGCCGCTCGACCCCCACCGGCGAACGTCGCCGGGCCGTGCGGCCTCCGCCGAATTCGGCCTGCCCTCGCGGCGACCGGAACCGGGGACCCACCGACCTTGGGGTGAATCGGTCCAACTGCCTTGTGGGGCAAGGACCGTAGGGCAAACCTTCCGGATCCACCCGCCCGAACCCGACAGCTAACTCGGTAGGCGGATGACGGAAGGAGTCGCCTCTCTTGGCGTCGCACCGCAAATGGCGTCCCGCGGGTTCGCGTATGGCAGGCATACGTACCCCCGCTCTCGCGACGGCCGCCCTCACCTCCGTGGCCCTGCTCTCCCAGACGGCGAACGCGTCCCCCTCCGCCGAGCCCAAGCCGAGCCTCGAAGAAGTCGAGAAGAAGGTCAACGACCTCTACCACCAGGCCGAGACGGCCACCGAGAAGTACAACGCGACCAGGGAGAAGACGGCCAAGCAGCAGGAGCGCGTCGACACCCTGCGCGACGACGTCGCCAAGCGCACCGAGAAGCTCAACTCCGCGCGTGAGGAACTGGGTTCGTTCGCGGCCGCGCAGTACCGCACCGGGGCCGCCGCCCCCGACACCGCGACCCTCCTGCTCGCCGACGACCCGCAGGACTACTTCGACCAGACTCAGCTGATGAACCGTCTGACCACTCGCCAGAAGGCGGCCGTCGACGACTACATCACCGAGCAGGCCGCCACCACGAAGAAGCGCGCGGAGGCCGCCAAGAGCCTGGAGACGCTGTCCTCCTCGCAGGACGCGCTCAAGAAGTCCAAGGCCGACGTCCAGAGCAAGCTCACCGAGGCGCGCGACCTGCTCTCGAAGCTGACCGCGGAGGAGAAGGCCCGGCTCGCCGCGATCGAGAAGAAGAAGCAGGAGGAGGCCGCGCGCAAGGCCGCGGAACTGGCGAAGCAGCAGGCCGCCGCCGAGGCCGCGAAGAAGGCGGCGGCCGCGCAGGAGTCGTCGTCCAGCGACACCAGCACCGGCTCGACGGGCTCCACGGGCTCCACCGGCTCGACGGGTTCCACCGGCTCGACGTCCACGGGCTCGACGTCCACGGCGAAGGCGGACAAGGCGGTCGCCTTCGCCCGCGCCCAGATCGGCAAGCCGTACGTGTGGGGCGCCACCGGACCGGACTCGTACGACTGCTCGGGCTTCACGCAGGCCGCCTGGAAGGCCGCCGGGGTCTCGCTCCCGCGCGTCACCTACGACCAGGTGAACGCGGGCACGACCGTCTCCCTCTCCGACGCGAAGCCGGGTGACCTGGTGTTCTTCTACGACGACATCAGCCACGTCGGCCTCTACATCGGCAACGGCATGATGATCCACGCGCCGAAGCCGGGCGCGTACGTGCGCGAGGAGTCGATCTACTACGACGGCACGTCGGCGATCCACAGCGTGGTGCGCCCGGCGTAGGCCCTCCCGCGGACGGCGCTTCCTGCCGGGCACGCGCGCGCGGGGCATATCGGGCACCCCGCGCGCGTGCCCCACGGGCAACTCGCCCGTCGGTCCATAGCATCGTCGGCATGCCAGCCCTCTCCCAGCTCCGCGCCTGGTGGGCGGAGCACCCGCCCGCCGCCGGTGCCGCCGTGATGGCCACGGGCATCGTCTCGGTCGGGCTGCACATGGCCGACCACGAGACGCTGTCCCGTATCGCGCTGGTCCTGGCCTGCGTGGCCTGGGTCGGGCTCGCCGCGGACTTCGTCCTGCGGCTGCTGCGGGAACGGCCGCGCTGGGTGGGAGAGGCGTACACGCCGGCCGCGCTCACCGCCGTCGCGGCCACCACCGTGATCGGGACACGCCTGTCCCTCCTGGGGTGGCAGGTCGCCGCGGAGGCCCTGCTCGCCCTGTCGGCCGTGCTCTGGCCCGTGCTGCTGTGGTGCGTCGTACGCCACTGGAAGCACCGGATGCCGGGAGGCGTGTTCCTCGTGTGCGTGGCCACGCAGGGGCTCGCGGTACTGGCCGCCACGCTCGCCGCGGCCGTCGGCCCGGAGTGGCTCGCGCACGCCGCGCTCGTGCTGTTCTGGCTCGGACTCGCGCTGTACGTGGTGGCGTACACGCACTTCGACACCCGCGAGGTGGCGCGGGGGGCCGGGGACCAGTGGGTGGCCGGCGGCGCGCTCGCCATCTCGGCGCTGGCCGGGGCCAAGCTCGTCGCGGCGCACCACGTGAACCCGTACCTGTGGAACGACGACGACCAGAGCGTCCTGCGCACCGCGACCGTCGCCGTGCTCGTCCTCGCGGTCGCCTGGTACTGCGTCCTCGTCGTCGCGGAACTGATCTGGCCGCGCCCGCGCTACGACGTACGACGCTGGGCGACGGTCTTCCCGATGGGGATGACGGCGGTGGCCACCCTGACCACGTCGTCCGCGCTCGGCCACCCCTGGCTCAGGGGATGGGGGGACGTGCTGCTGTGGATCGCGGTGGCGGCGTGGCTGGCCGCCGCGGTGGGGGCCGCCCGGTCCGCGGCGGCGTACGAGCGGGCGTGAGCGGACGGCCGACGGCCCTTCGCCGCGCTCAGGCCTTCGCCACGCCCGGGCGCCCGCCCTGCCGAGGCCGCCGCGCTCAGGTCCAGAGGACGGCGATGAAGATGTTGGCCGTCGTCAGCAGGCCGACGAGCCCGAAGAGGCGCTTGTCCACCTGCTCGTCGTCCCGCTTCACGTAGACCAGCCCCAGGATCACGATCAGCAGGGCCAGCTTCACGCCGATCTTGATGTTGTCGACCGGGTTGTCGTCGGCCTGGTTGAGGCCGACCAGCACGACACCGGTGACCAGCATGGTCAGCGCGCCGTGCAGCATCGCGGGGACGAAGCGGGCGGTGCCCCGGCCCATCGCCTTCATCTGGGTGAGGAAGCCACCGAGGAGCGAGGCGATGCCGATGATGTGCAGGCCGACGAAGAGATGGATGAGTACGTCCATGAGGCCGGAGCCTAATCGGACGCCTCTGTCCCGCTTGTCACCGGCCCACCCCGTAGCACCGGAGCACCGCCGGGCGCCCCGGATTCGGCGCTTCGGTCATTGCACCGCGTGAAGTCGGTGACGGCAGGCGGGGATCACGGCCGCATCCGGTCACCGGGCGCTCCAGTCCCGTCAGTTCCGTACATGCTGTTACCAACCCGTCACTCTCAGGTTTAGCGTCCTCCACCAGGTGACCGGCTCCCCAACGCCGTCCGGGCCAGGGACGGCCGTCGGCCACCTCCGCCGAGAAGGTCCGGCGGCGGCTCGTTCCCCCTGTGCGGGCCGCTGCCGGACGCTCGACCGCTTGACCGCGATCCCCTGAGCGGTCGTACGGAAGGATGTGGGCCCTCGTGGCAGCGCACCGCAAGCCCAGACAGCGCTCGCTCGGCGGAAACACGGCCCGCACGGCCGCCACCATCGCTCTCGCCGGGGCGGCCACCGCGACCGGCTTCGACGGGACCGGACACGCCGAGCCCCAACTGTCCCCCGCACAGGTGAAGGCCAAGGTCGACAAGTTGTACGAGGAGGCCGAGGTGGCCACCGAGAAGTACAACGGCGCCAAGGAGAAGGCCGACAAGGCGCAGAGCCGGCTCGACGAACTGCGCGACGAGGTGGCACGCAAGCAGGACCGTCTCAACTCGGCGCGTGAGGCGCTGGGTTCGATGGCCGCGGCGCAGTACCGCAGCGGCGGCCTGGACCCGGCACTGCAACTCGCGCTCTCCGACGATCCCGACCAGTACCTGGAAGGTGCCGCGTTCGCCGAACGGGCGGGCAGCCGGCAGGCCACCGCGGTGTCCCGGGTGCGCAAGCAACTGCGGGAGATCGAGCGGCTGCGCGGCGCCGCGCACGTCGAGGTCGCCTCGCTCAAGTCGCGGCAGGCCGAGCTGAAGCGGCACAAGAAGACCATCAACGGCAAGCTCACCTCGGCGCGGCGGCTGCTGGGACAGCTCAGCGAGGAACAGCGCGCCGCGCTCGGGGACGCGGGCGGCGCCGAACACGCCTCGCGTTCCTCGGCCCGCGACCTGACGCCCGTGACGCCGTCCGGCTCGGTCAAGGCTCCCGACTCCCGTGCCGCGACCGCCGTGTCGTACGCCTACGGAAAGCTCGGCAGCCCCTACGTCTGGGGCGCCACCGGCCCCGACGCCTTCGACTGCTCCGGCCTCATCCAGGCCGCGTACCGCTCCGCGGGCATCTCGCTGCCCCGCACGACGTACGCCCAGATCAACGCCGGCCGACGGGTCTCCCGCTCCGAACTCAGCCCCGGCGATCTCGTGTTCTTCTACTCGGGCATCAGCCACGTGGGCATCTACGTGGGCAACGGGCAGATGATCCACGCGCCGAATCCCTCGGCGCCCGTGCGGCTGGCACCGGTCGACTCGATGCCGTTCGCGGGGGCCACGCGGGTGGCCTGAGTGCCGTGCGCCGCCGGTGTCAGCGGATGTCCCGTACCGCGGCGCCGATCGCCGCCACACCGTCGGTGATGGCCGTGGCCGGGGAGGCGGCATAGCCGAGGAGCAGACCGGGCGGGCCGGGACGCAGGCGGTGCCAGGACAGGGGATGGGCCTTGACGCCGCGCGCCAGGGCGGCGGCGGCCAGTTCGATGTCCGCGCATGCCGCCGCCGCGCCCTCCTCGAAGGTGATCAGGAGGTGCAGCCCCGCCGCCGCGCCGTGCACCACCGCGCCCGGCAGGTGGTCGCGGATCGCCCTGATCATGGCGTCGCGGCGGCGCCGGTGCCGGCGCCGCAACAGCCGCAGATGGCGCTCCAGTTCACCCGATTCCATGAGCCGGGCCAGGACGAGCTGAGGCAGGGCGGCATTGCCGAGGTCCGCGAACCGTTTCGCGGACACCAGCGCGTCGTGGAGCCCCGCAGGGGCGAGCAGCCAGCCCGTCCGCAGCGCGGGGGCCAGCAGCTTGGACACGCTGCCCACGTAACAGACCCGCTCGGGCAGCATCGACCGCAGTGCGGGCACGGGCGGCCGGTCGTAGCGGTGCTCGGCGTCGTAGTCGTCCTCCACGATCAGACCGCCGTCCGCGGCCCAGCGCATCAGTGCCCTGCGTCGCGCGCCGCCGAGTACGACGCCGGTCGGGAACTGGTGGGCCGGAGTGAGCACCACGGCCCGGTGTCCGCCCAGTTCGTCCACGCGGACTCCCCCGGCGTCGACGGCGACCGGCGGCGTACGCAGTCCCTGGCGGTTCAGGTGCTGTCGCACGCCGAGCGATCCGGGGTCCTCCACCGCGATCTCCTCGATCCCCTGCGCGCGCAGCACCTGGCCGGTCAGCGCCAGCGCCTGCGCGGTGCCCGCCACGACGATCACCTCGTCCGGGTCGGCCCCGATGCCGCGGTTCCGGGCCAGCCAGTGCGCCACGGCCCGGCGCAGCTCCGGTGTTCCACGCGGGTCGCCGTACCCGAACCCCGATGCGGGAAGTCCGGCGAACACCTCCCGCTCGGCGCGCAGCCAGGCCGCCCGCGGGAACGCCGCCAGATCGGGGACGCCGGGTGAGAGATCGACACGGGCGGGGGCGGACCGCACGAGGTCGAAGACGTCCTCACCCGGCGGAACACCGAACAGACCCTGCCGGGAGGCCTGTCGGCGGGAATCCCGCGGCGCCCGCGGCGAGGGTGTGCGGGCCGGGGCGGCCACGACGACGGTTCCGTTGCGGCCGCGGCCCGCCACGCGCCCCTCCTCGGCGAGACGCCGGTACGCCTCGGTCACCACGCCGCGCGAGACGTGCAGCTCCGCGGCGAGAACCCGGGTCGCGGGGAGGCGGCTCCCGAGCGGCAGCCGTCCGTCGGAGACCGCCCGCCGCAACTGTTCCGCCAGCCAGTCGGCCCGTCCGCCCGACGGAGCCCCGCCGATGTCGAGTTGCAGGAAGTCGGACCCCTCCGCCCCGCCACCCGCCCCGTCGCCGGGCTCTTCCCGTGCCCCGTGCTCCCCGTGCCGGAAGCCGGTCCCCGGCGGCTCACCCACCATCGGGCCGCCGTTTATGGACCCGTCATCAGGCTCGCTTTTGGACCTGTCCACCGGACCATTCTCGGACGAGGCTCTCCTCATGACCACACCCATCGACTACGTCCACGGCTACTCCGCCCACGAGAGCCGTCGCCTCGGAGACCAGGCCGACACGCTCGCCGCGCTCCTGCACGCCGGCACGGCCTATCCGGCGGGCAGCAAGGTCCTTGAGGCCGGCTGCGGGGTGGGTGCGCAGACGCTGCATCTGGTGGCGCGGAGCCCCGGCGCGCACGTCACCGCGGTCGACGTCTCGGCCGAGTCGCTCGCCCAGGCCCGTGCCCGCATCAGCGCCCACGCGCCCGCGGCCCAGGTGACCTGGCAGCAGGCCGACCTGTTCGAACTCCCTTTTCCGGACGGTGAATTCGACCACGTCTTCGTCTGCTTCGTCCTGGAACACCTGGCCGACCCGCGCGAGGCCCTCGCCGCCCTGCGCCGCGTCCTGCGGCCCGGCGGCAGCCTCACCGTCATCGAGGGCGACCACGGCTCGACGTTCTTCCACCCGGACAGTGCCTACGCGCACGCGGCGGTCGACTGTCTGGTCCAGCTCCAGTCCACGGCGGGCGGCGACGCGCTGATCGGCCGGCGACTGCACCCGCTGGTCACCGCGGCGGGTTACGAGCAGGTGGTGGTCCGCCCCCGCACGGTCTCCACGGACCGCTCCCGTCCCACCCTGGTCAACGGCTTCACCCGCAGCACCTTCATCGCCATGATCGAGTCCGTACGGCAGGAGGCGCTCGCCGCCGGGCTGACGACCCCCGCCGACTGGGACCGGGGCATCGACGACCTCCGCCGCACCACTGCCGACGACGGCACCTTCCACTACACGTTCTTCAAGGCGGTCGCCGTGAACCCGGCGGAGCCCGGCCGACTCGGCTGAGCCCCGCGGCGTCCGGGGCCCCGGCCCGGTCAGACCAGCCGGCGCGCCGTGGCCCAGCGGGTCAGCTCGTGCCGGTTCGACAGCTGGAGCTTCCTCAGCACCGCCGAGACATGGGACTCGACCGTCTTCACCGAGATGAAGAGCTGCTTGGCGATCTCCTTGTACGCGTAACCGCGGGCGATGAGGCGCAACACCTCGCGCTCGCGCTGGGTGAGGCGGTCGAGGTCCTCGTCGACGGGCGGGGCGTCGGTCGACGCGAACGCGTCCAGCACGAAGCCGGCCAGCCGCGGCGAGAAGACCGCGTCGCCGTCCTGCACCCGGAAGATCGAGTCGACGAGGTCGGTGCCCGTGATCGTCTTGGTGACATACCCCCGGGCGCCGCCGCGGATCACCCCGATGACGTCCTCCGCGGCGTCCGACACGGACAGCGCGAGGAAACGCACCGGCTGCTCGGCGTCCGCCATCAACGGGGCGCAACGGCGCAGCACTTCGACACCGCCGCCGCCCGGCAGGTGCACATCCAGCAGCACGACCTCGGGCCGCGTGGCGGTGATCACCGTGACCGCCTGGTCGACGTCGGCGGCCTCACCGACGACCTCGACACCGGTGCTCTCGGTCTGCCCGATCTCTGCCTGCACGCCCGTACGGAACATGCGGTGATCGTCGACCAGCACGACGCGCACATGGCGCCCGGCCCCGGCCGCGGCCCCTTGGGACGCGGAGGCCGAAGGGGTCTCCTCAGCAGAACTGCCGGACTCCACAGGCCCGTTCGCGTCGCTCATGACGTCTTCTCCGCCCTCTCCATCTCCAACTCGACCTCCGTGCCTCCGTCGGGCACCGCGCGCAGCCGCGCCGTGCCGCCATTGCGCTCCATGCGGCCGATGATCGATTCTCTGACGCCCATACGGTCGGCGGGTATCGCGTCGAGGTCGAAGCCTGGACCGCGGTCGCGGACGGACACGAAGACCGTCCTGCCCTCGACTTCGGCGTAGACCTGTACGGCGCCGCCCTCGCCACCGTACTTGGCGGCGTTCACCATCGCTTCCCGCGCGGCCTGCATCTGTGCGCCGATGCGTTCGTCGAGGGGGCAGTCGCCGACGATGACGACCTCGATGGGGACACCGTGCTTGTCCTCGACCTCGGCGGCATTGCGGCGCACCGCCTCCGCGAGGGTGTCGGGTTCCTCGGCCTCGTCCTTCCCGGTGCCCTCCGGCTTGTACAACCAGGCGCGCAGGTCACGCTCCTGGGCCCGGGCCAGTCGCCGCACCTCGTTGCCATTGTCCGCGTTGCGCTGGATCAGGGTCAGGGTGTGCAGCACGGAGTCGTGGACATGGGCGGCCACCTCGGCGCGCTCCTGAGCACGGATGCGCATCAGACGCTCCTCGGAGAGGTCCTGCGTCATGCGGACGAGATACGGGCCGGCGAGGAGCGCTATGCCGACCAGGACGGCCAGCGCCGCCTGGAGCACGGAGCCGAGGTGCGCGGCCGAGCCCTGGAGGACGAATATCCCGGACACACCGGCGGTGACGAGCAGGACACCGGCCGCGGAGCGCAGCAGCGTGAGCGTGCGACGACGACGGCCCACCTCCACCCAGCGGGCCCGCCTGGCGTTGTCCGCCTGCCGCCAGACCAGGGCGACGCCCGCGCCGACGAGGACCGTCGGCCACAGATACGCCTTGGCTCCCCCGCCGAGATTCACATTGCCGACGAAGATCATGGCCACGACGACCATGAGGAGCAGCGCGACGATCTGGCCCCGGTCCGGCTTGCGGGCCACGAGTCTGCGGCGGCCGTCCGGCGAGGTCTCCGTGCCGAAGGACGGCGGGCGTCCGGAGTCGACCCCGCCGACACCGAGCGGCACGAAGAACCAGAACGCGGCATACAGCAGCGCCCCCAGCCCGTCCGCCATGAACAGTCCGACGAACACGAGCCGCACCCAGATCACGGGCAGCCCGAGATGCCCGGCGAGCCCTCGCGCCACGCCCCCGAGCCAGCGTCCGTCGCTGCTGCGGTAGAGCTTGCGCGGGGGCCGCGGGTCGTCGACGGGCATCGCTGCGGCATCCGGCATGCCATCGATGTTCACACGCCCGGCGGACACGGGCATCAGGGTCCGCCCCGGATACACCCCTGATCTTCGGAAAACCGGCGCCGCGCACCCTCCTCCACCCCCGTCAGGGCCGATATCAGGGTTGCGCCAGGGTCATCCCGACTCCCCTCACCCCTCCCCGCCCGTCACCATGGACCCATGACAGATCAGCAGCACGCGGCGGCGGAGCCGGACCCCGGCCCCGACGGCCTCGGCGCCCCGCCCCCGGGCACCGGGCCGCGGGACACCGTGCCGCCCGCCGAGGGCGAGCCGCCGCACGCGCCGGAGGTCCCGCGCAAGTTCCGGCGCGACCGCCGGCACAAGATGCTGGGCGGGGTGTGCGCCGGTCTGGGCCGCCAGTGCGACATGGACCCGGTGATCTTCCGGGTGGTGCTCGCGGTGCTCTCCGCGACGGGCGGCATCGGTCTGATCTTCTACGGCTTCGTCTGGCTGTTCGTCCCGTACGACGACGATGACGAGAACGAGGTGCGCAAGCTCCTCACCGGCCGCGTGGACGGCCAGGCACTGGCCGCCGTGCTCTTCGCCCTGGTCGGCTGCGGCGTACTGCTCTCCATGCTGAAGAACGGCAGCGTGCTCGCCTTCTCCGTCGTCCTCTCCCTCCTGTTGGCCGGCGCGGGCTACTGGTCGCAGCATCGCGGCGCCCCCGACCCCGACCCGCTCGCCGCCCAGGCCGTCGCCGACGCCCCGCCGGAGGCGCAGGCCCCGCCCGTGCCCGCGTCCTACCCGTCGTGGTGGCGCGACCCGATCGTCAAGGACGGGTCGCACGTGGGCGGCACCGGCTATCTGTGGGGGCCGAGCGACACCGGGGACCGGGACGTGGCGGCCGCGGTCTCCATCGCCCGCGGCACCTCGCGCCCCGGTGTGCGCACGAGGGACGAGCCGAAGCCGCGCGGTCCCCGCTGGATCGGCGGCTGGGTGTTCCTGCTCGCGCTCGTCGCCGGCGGCCTGGGCACGGGCCTCACCTGGGACGACCGGGCGCTCGGCACCAGCCTGCAGACCGGCCTGGCCTGCGCGCTGATCGTGTTCGGCCTCGGCATAGCCGTCAGCGCCTTCCTGGGGCGCACCGGCGCTGGATCGATCTTCCTGGCCGTGGTCACGGCGGCCCTGCTGGCCGCGTCCGCGGCGCTCCCCAAGGACATCACCACCCAGTGGGTCCGGACGTACTGGACCCCCACGGCGGCGGCCGACGTCCGGGAGAACTACGACCTGGGCACCGGAGTGGGCACCCTCGACCTCACGCACCTGGACCTCGCCAAGGGCCAGACGGTGACGACGACCGCCGAGGTCGGCATCGGCCGGCTCAAGGTCGTCGTCCCCAAGGACGCGACCGTGAAGCTGAGCATCGACGTGGGCGTCGGGGACATCCAGCTGCCCGGCGAGGACGAGAAGGACGTGGACGTGGAGCCGGGCAAGTCCAAGGAACTGACGCTGTCGCCCACCGGCAAGGCCGGCGGCACGCTGGACATCGACCTGCATGTCGGTATCGGACAGGCGGAGGTGGCCCGTGCTGCGTCATGAGTTCCAGCCGGGAAAGCTGGTCGCCGGAGTCTTCCTCACCCTCGCGGGCGTGATCTACGCCGGCGACGCGGGCGGCGCCTGGCAGACGCCGTGGTTCGTGGTGATCCCCGTGGTCACGGGCGGCCTCTGCCTGGCGGGGGCGGTGGCGTCCGTCACCCACGCCGTCCGCAGACGCCGCACCGAACGCGGCTAGGGGGCGTCGCTCGGATCAGGCCGCGGCGCATCGCAAGGCGGAGCCTCACCCGCGTACGGGACGTACGCGGGTAAGGCGACAACGCGGCGAGATGCCGCGCCAGGTGTCGCGGACCCGAGCTGATCCGAACGACACCCGCTAGCTGAATCCCCCGGCCCGTTCCGAGCGCCGGGCCCGCAGGGCCGCGTCCACGGAGAAGTACGACGCGCCCGCGAGGACGAGGGGCAGCCAGGCCATCAGGTAGGCGAGGTCGTTGCCGTAGTAGTACGGGTCGGAGGCCCAGCTGACCGTCAGCCACAGGCTCAGCGAGATCAGCGCTCCGCCCAGCGCGGCGAGGCGGGCCAGCAGGCCGATCAAGGTGCCGATGCCGACGGCGAGTTCGCCCAGGGCGATGGCGTAGCCGAAGCCGACGGGGTTCTTCAGGGCGAGGTCCACGAGGGCCGGGATGGCGGAGGAGTCCCGCGCGGAGCGCATGATGTCGCCGACCGAGCCGGAGCCGGCGCTCTGCATGAAGGCGCTGTCGGTGAGTTTGTCCAGGCCGGCGTAGATGAAGGTGACGCCGAGGAAGACGCGCAACGGGAGGAGGGCGTAGCGGGTGGCCGTGTCCCGCCAGTCGCCTCGGTGGCCCGGGTAGGAGGTGTGAGTATCCATTCGCATACCGTGAGTCATCGCCGTCCGCCGCCTCTCACCCAGGTGCCGTTGCCCCTCAACAGACCATACGTATGACGATCGGCTCCCGCTCAATCCCTGCGGCGCCTTTTTTCGCGCGTCCGCGTGTCCCTTGCCGTCCGCCCGGGGGCAACCCCACCGGCGTCTCTCGCCCCCTCCACCCCTACCCGACCCGAACCCCCGGGGGCTCCGCCCCCGCACCCCCGTTCGGCCTGGACGGCCTCGTCCTCAAGCGCCGGACGGGCTGAGGCACTGCCCCCGACCCCGACTACAACGCCCCCACCGCGGGGTGGGGAAAATCGGCGTGGACGGCCTCGTCCTCAAACGCCGGACGGGCTGAAAGGTGGCTCTCTGCCCTCGGGGCGGGACGGGAGCTGGCGTCGGAAGGGAACCGTCGCGAGGCGGGCCGGAGCCAGCGCCGGAAGGGAATCGCCGCTGAGCGGGGCGGGGCGGAGCGGGCAGACAGTGCCGCACAGGTGGGATGTGGCAGGAACCCAGGATGGACGCACCCGCAGTCGCCTTCTCACCGAAGGAGCCGTGCCGGTGCATCAAATGCCCGTTGCGGACGGCAACACGACCCCACCGCACTGAACCACCGGACCACACGACGGCTGCAACGGGCGGATCACCGGCACGGACCCGACCCACCCACCGAACCGAAGGCGCGACCCACCCACCGGACCGGCACCGACCCACCGGACCGAAGGCGCGACCACCCACCGGACCAGAGGCGAGGCCCGGCCCACCGGACCGGAGCCGAAACAGCCGGCCCCAGCACGCCCCGCCCCGGCGGGCACGCCCCGGCGACCGTCAGTCCGTCACATCGATCGCGTACCGGTTCGTCTCGACCCCGGCAGCCGTCACCACCTGCACCTCGACCCGCCCCGGCTCCACATCCACCGGCACGGGCACCGTCAGCAACGCATCCGTGGGGTTGCTGAAGCCCCCGGTCACCGGCACCAGCGGCACATGCACATGCACGGCCCCGATCCGGACCACCATCCGCGACAGCCCGTCCGCCGCCTGCGCCCCGGGCGGCACGAACCCGGCCCCCCGGATCTCGATGTCGTCACCGGTCCGGATGGGCGCGTCGAGATCCCCGGCCTCCCGGGACCGCACCACGGAGAGGATCACCGGCCGCCCACCCTCGGCGTACTTGCCCGCGAGGTACGTACCCGCCGACACCAGCACCAGCAGCGCCAGCCCCCACGGAAGGTCCGGCAACTGCTCCGGCCGCCGAGCCAGCCGCACCCCCGCGAAGACGAGCGCCACCGCACTGATCACCACGTACTGGATGTCCGCGAAGCCCCCCTTCCCCGCATCGTCCGTGAGGAGATCGGCGGCCCGCGGCCGATCGGCCCGCACCTTCTGCAACCGCTGCCCCAGAACCCGCAGCCCCACCACCCGCCGCACCAGCACCGCCACCCCGCACACCACGGCGACGACCGTGACCACACCCGCGCCCCGCGCAAGCTCCAGCCCGGCGATCAGTTCGTCCCGCCGCCCGTGCGCGGACGCCGCCGCGAGCTGCCCGACGAGCACCAGCACCGCGTACACCACGAACAGCACCCACCCCCCGGCCACCGCCCGGGACGTGGAGAGCCGGTTGTCCTCACCGATGACAGGAGCGAGCGCACCGCCACGGCTCCGGTGCAGCCAGGCCGCGCCCGTCAGCAGCCCGGCCACCACGACCGCCGCGACCAGCCCGGCGGTCCGCGCCGCCGTCCACCCCGCACCGATCGCGGTGAGCGCCTGCGCCAGCAGGAGCACACCGACACCGCTCCAGACGGCGTACGCGGTGTACCGCCACAGCCGCGCCAGCCAGGCCGCGCCCTCCAGCCGCCCGCGCTCGGCGACGAGGTCCGCGGACTGGGTCAGTTCGTCGGAGACCCACTGCCGGGACGCGGACGCCGAGTGCGCGACGCCGGCCGGCAGCCCGCGCCCGGACGCCAACTCGTCGCGCTTCGCGAGGAATTCGGCGACGGCACGCCGGTGCCCCGCCCGCGCCCCGTGCGGGCAGTCCCCACAGGTGCAGCCCCCTTCATGGGCACCACCGCGGGCACCTCCCGGGCCTCCCCCGGACGCACCCGGGAACGCACCGGGATCCGCCCCCTGCCCGGCTCCCGCCCCGGCACCGCGCCCCGCACCGTGTCTCGCCTCCTGCACCGCCACGCCCGCTGCCGCCTTCCCGCGCCGCACATCTCCGCGCAGCCAGACCTTCCGTACGCCTGACTGCCGCACAACTGCCTTACAACTGCCCCGCGATGACAGCGAATTGTGCCGTACGGAACACGGCCCGCATCCGGCAGGTCTGGTCAGCGTGGGTGAAGCACGGGCGCCCGTGTTGACCGGGCTGCGAGAATTTCCCCATGGCCGAGATCATCCAGCGCGACGGGACCTGGGCCTTCGACGGCAGCACGGTCAGGATCACGCCGGGGCTCCACCGTTCCGTGCCGCTGTTCCGCCAGACGTACGGGGAGATCACCGTCCCGCTGGAGGCGGTGTCGGGCATCGTCTACGAACCCGAGCGCAAACGGGGCCGGCTGCGGCTCAGGCTGCGCGAGGGCTCGGACCCGCTGCTCCAGGCGACCGGGGGCAGACTGCCCGACGCGGCGGACCCGTACCGGCTCACGGTCGACGTCGACCGGTCCGGTGTCGCGGAGTACGTCGCCGAGGAGATCCGCCGCGCGCTGCTGCTGGACCAGATCCCCAAGGAACCGGCGCGGACCTACCTCCTGGCGGGCCCGCCGGTCCCGGTGTCGGTGCGCTCCAGCGACGGGACGGTCTCGTTCGACGGCGCACAGGTGCGGATCGACTGGTCGGACACGTCGGACCGGGTGAAGCGGGCGACCGGCCCGCGGATCATCGCGGTGGGCGACCTCGTACAGGTCGAGTGGCTGCCCAACTCCGGTTACGAGGACGGGTTCCTGCGTTTCGTCACCCGCGAGACGGTGTTCTCCAAGCTGCCGCCCGAGAAGGACCCGTACGCCCTGGACCTGTGGGGCAGCACGCGCCGTGACCTGCTGACGGCGCTGGTCGCCGCGGCGGTGACGGCGCGTCTGCCCCATCCGTCCACGCGGACGGGCGAGCACGTGGACCGGGAACGTCCCGCGTTGACGGCGGCGACACCGCCCGCGTCGGACCGGCACGACGTACTGCTGCGCCGGCTCAGGGAGTTGGGCGAGCTGCACCGTGCCGGGGTCCTGACGGACGAGGAGTTCGCCCTGACGAAGGCGGCGGTCCTGCGCGACTTCTGACGCACGACCCGACGCCACCCCACACCCGACAACCGATGACCCCAATGCACCGCCCCCCATGCACCGCCCCCGACGCACCGCCCTCCGACGCACCCCCCTACACACCGTCCTCCGACGCACCGCCCCCAACACCACGCCTACGACAACAGATCCGGCTCACTCCGGCTGATGTCCTGCCACAACGGCTGGTAGTTGATCCACGCCACCAGATCACCGCCGAGCTGTTCACGCGTGGCGACCGCCTGCTTGTGGTCGATGAGGACGGGACGCCCCGCGGCCTTGGCGGTGAGCTGGACCTGGCAGGACCGCTCCATGGACAGGAACCACCAGGCGGCGGCGTCCACCGAGTCACCCACGGTCAGCAGCCCGTGGTTGCGCAGGACGAGCGCCTTGCGGGTGTCGAGCGCGGCGGCGATCCGACGGCCCTCCTCGGCGTCGACGGCGACACCGCTGTACGCGTCGTACAGCGCGTGATCTTCGTAGAAGGCGCAGCTCTCCTGGGTGATCGGGTCGAGCAGGTCGCCCAGCGCGGCGAGGGCGCGCCCGTGCACGGAGTGGCAGTGCGCGACGGCGACGACGTCGGGCCGGGCGGCGTGGACCTGGGCGTGCACGGTGAACGCCGCCTGGTTCACGTGGTAGCGGCCCTCGATCACCTGCCCGTCCTGGTTGGCCAGGACCAGGTCGCCGACGGTCACGTGCTTGAAGGGCATCCCGAACGGATTGACCCAGAAGCAGTCGCTGTACTCGGGGTCGCGCGCCGTGATGTGTCCGGAGACCCCGTCCTCGAACCCGAGCCGGCCGAAGACGCGCAGCGCCCCGGCCAGCCGCTCCTTGCGGTGCCGCCGCTCGTCGTCGACCGAGTCGTGCATCGGCGGCATGGCGAACCGGAGCCGGTCGGTGGGTAGGGGCAGGGGCGGGGTGGGCCCGTGCATATGTCCTCCAGCACTGGCGTGTGCGGTACGGAGCGGAAGTTACCCGGGGTCAGCGCAGGAGAACAGAGTCGTTCGGTGAAGAGATGGCCACAACCGTGGCCGGAGGTCAGTGGTCTGTCTGGGTGACACCGACCCACGCCTGGGACACGGGAGGCACGCATGAACCGCGCGGAGCGGCGGATCCTCGTCCTGCTCGGGCAGCTCGCGGAGCGGGACTTCGTCGTCGTCGACGATCTCGGCGGCTCACCGCGCCGGCTCGCCACGCTCGCGTACGTGGCCGAGCAGCACGGTTTTCGTTACGCGCGGGCGCACCGGGTGGGACGTGCGCTGCAGATCCAACTGGTGCGCACCGAGCGCGCGGGAACGGCACCGAAGGCCGAGGACTCGCGTGCCGTGCCGGGGCTGCGTCCCGGCACGCTCCGACCGCTCGGGGAGGCGGCGCGGACGGTACGCGGGCTCCGGGACCGGATCGAGTTCGACGCGATGGCCGAGGACCCGAGCGCGTGGTCCCGCGCGGCGATCATGACGGGCTGCGCGCTCTTCGTCTCCCTGGTCTGCGCGGTGTACGGCTGGCGTGCGGCGCTGATCGGGTTCGCCGTCGCGGAGGCGTTGTCCATGGGCTTCCTGGCCCTGGAGGTCGCCCACCGCCGCAGGGTGGCGCGCCGCGTCGGCACGGCGGGCCTGGCCTCCGGCTGACCGGAACCAGGGCGCCCGGCTCCGGCGTCGGCCCGGTTCGTCGCCGTGGCGGGTGGCGGATGCGGGGTGACCGCGGGACGGTGGGGGCTGGTCACGCAGTTCCCCGCGCCCTTGGCGGAGTGGTCCCAGCCGGAACTCATCCGTGCGGGCCGGGTGCCCGAGCACAGGTACCCGACACCGACACAGACATCGACACCGAGATCGACATCGTCAGACACACGGAAGGGCACACGGAAACCAGACAGAAGACGTCCGGTATCCACGCCACACTCCTCGCATGACCGAGCACCCCACTCCCCGCCCACCGGCCCCCGCCCCCTCGTCACCCGAGGCACCCGAGGCACCCGAGGCACCCGAGGCACCGTCGGCGCCCCCGGCACCGTCGGCACAATCGGCACGATCGGCACCGCCGAGCCCGGCGAACTGGGCGGCCTTCGCCGCCGCGGAACCGGATCTGGCCGGCACGGTCGAGGACCGCTTCGGCGGTTTCACGCACCACGTCCTGGCGACCCTCCGCAAGGACGGCTCGCCCCGCACGACCGGCCTGGAGGTGCGCTTCCTGGACGGCGAGCTGTGGCTCGGCATGATGCCCGGCTCGCTCAAGGCCCTCGACCTGCGCCGCGATCCGCGCTTCGCGCTCCAGGCGAACCCGGGGCCGGGCACGGGCATGGGCGGCGGGGACGTGCGGATCAGCGGCCGAGCGGTGGAGGTCGGCGACGAGGACGCGGCGACGAAGGCCGCGTACGTGAAAGAGGTGGAACCGCCGCAGCCGTTCCACCTCTTCCGCACCGAGTTGACGGAGGTCGTACGGACCTACGTCGAGGACGACACGTATCTGGTCGCCGAGGTCTGGCGGCCCGGAGAGCCGGTGCGGACTCTCAAGCGGACGTGACCTGGGGATCTACTCCCACTCGATGGTGCCCGGGGGCTTGGACGTCACGTCCAGGACGACGCGGTTGACGTCCGCCACCTCGTTCGTGATGCGGGTGGAGATCTTGGCGAGGACCTCGTACGGCAGGCGCGACCAGTCGGCCGTCATGGCGTCCTCGCTGGAGACCGGACGCAGGACGATCGGGTGACCGTACGTACGGCCGTCGCCCTGGACGCCCACGGAGCGGACGTCGGCGAGCAGGACGACCGGGCACTGCCAGATGTCGCGGTCGAGGCCGGCGGCCGTGAGTTCCTCATGGGCGATGGCGTCGGCCTCGCGCAGCAGGTCGAGGCGCTCCTTGGTGACCTCGCCGACGATGCGGATGCCGAGGCCGGGGCCGGGGAACGGCTGGCGCTGGACGATCTCGTCCGGCAGGCCGAGCTCCTGGCCGACCATGCGGACCTCGTCCTTGAAGAGCTTGCGCAGCGGCTCGACGAGCTCGAACTCGAGGTCCTCGGGGAGGCCGCCCACGTTGTGGTGGGACTTGATGTTGGCCGTGCCGGTGCCGCCGCCGGACTCGACGACGTCCGGGTAGAGGGTGCCCTGGACCAGGAAGGCGACGTCCTCGCCCTCGGCGGCCTCGGCGATGATCTCCGCCTGGGCCTGCTCGAAGACGCGGATGAACTCGCGCCCGATGATCTTCCGCTTCTCCTCGGGGTCGGAGACCCCGGCCAGCGCGGCGAGGAAGCGCTCCTCCGCGTCCACGACCTTCAGCTGGACGCCGGTGGCCGCGACGAAGTCCTTCTCGACCTGCTCGGTCTCGTCCTTGCGCATCAGACCGTGGTCGACGTAGACGCAGGTCAGCTGGGAGCCGATGGCCTTCTGGACGAGGGCGGCGGCGACGGCGGAGTCCACGCCGCCGGACAGGCCGCAGATGGCGCGCTTGCTGCCGACCTGCTCGCGGATGAGGGCGACCTGCTCGTCGATGACGTTGCCGGTGGTCCAGTTCGGCTTGAGGCCGGCACCGCGGTACAGGAAGTGCTCCAGCACCTGCTGGCCGTGCGTGGAGTGCATCACCTCGGGGTGGTACTGCACGCCGTAGAGCTTCTGCTCGTCGTTCTCGAAGGCCGCGACCGGGACGACGTCCGTGGACGCCGTGACGGTGAAGCCCTCGGGGGCGGCGCTGCACGCGTCGCCGTGCGACATCCACACCGACTGCTCGTCCGGGGTGCCCTCGAAGAGGGTGGAGCCGGACTTCGAGACGTGCAGGGGCGTGCGGCCGTACTCGCGGGCGCCGGTGTTGTCGACCGTGCCGCCGAGTGCCGTCGCCATCAGCTGGAAGCCGTAGCACATGCCGAACACGGGGACGCCGGCCTCGAAGATCTCGCGGTCGAGGCGCGGGGCACTCTCCGCGTAGACCGACGAGGGGCCGCCGGAGAGGATGATCGCCGCCGGGTTCTTGGCGAGCATCTCCGCGACGGGCATGGTGCTCGGCACGATCTCGCTGTAGACCCGGGCCTCGCGGACGCGACGGGCGATGAGCTGGGCGTACTGCGCACCGAAGTCGACGACCAGGACGGTGTCGGGGGCGGCGGCAGCGGGGGTCGCTGATGACACGGGTTGCCTTCCGGCGGTGAGCATGGTGTGTGTGGTGCCGAGTCTACCGGGGGCCGGGACCGTGGCGCCTACGCCGGGTTTGTCACCCCCGCCCGGGGCCCGCGGGAGCGCCCCGCCCGGGGTCTCAGCATCCGAACGAGCTTGGTCCGCGTCCGCCGCCGGTGCATACTGACCGCATGCTCACGCACCAGACCGCCGCGATCTTCGCGTTTACCTATGGCAACCGGCCCACCGGCTGCCATGGTCGTGCTGCTTGAGCAACTGACAAGCGACTTCCCAGGCGCCCCGGGCCGACAAGGCCCGGGGCGCCTGCCGTTTCCGGGCCCTGCCGCCCCGGGGCACGCCTCCCACGGACAGAGGAGCCCCACCATGGCCGACGTACTCGACAAGACCGGCGCCCGCACCGACGAGGCCGCCGATGTGATCACCGGTGCCCGCGAGCGCATCGACGCGCTGGACGACCGGATCATCGGTCTCATGCAGGAACGCATGGCCGTCTCGGCGGTGATCCAGGAGGCCCGGATCTCGTCCGGCGGCCGACGGGTGAACCTCTCGCGCGAGATGGAGGTGCTCGGCCACTACAGGAAGGCGCTGGGCAAGCCCGGCACCTCCCTGGCGATGACGCTGCTGGAGCTGTGCCGGGGCCGCGTCTGACCGCGTCGGGGCCGCCTCTGAACCCCGTACGCGGCGTACGCACGTACGCATGTCGTCTCACCCGTACGGCGCGTGACCGGGTCGCCGCGGGCTTCGTTGGTCCCGGTGTCCGTGTCAGCCAGGGGCGGGCCCGAAAGAACCACGCGTGGCTCCACTGGAGCGATGAGACGTACGGATCGTGCCGTGCGTCGTGGGACCTCGCTCCAGGGGTGTGACCGGACGGCAGGGGACAGCAGCCCGGTCACTCAAGAGAACGGTCGGCTCCGGGGACGCCCGGGGCCGACCGGCGGAATCCCTTCGGAGGCGGTCACGACGGTTGCGGAGGCCGTCGCCCGTCCAGCACGATGCGAGAACGGCTCCCGTACGAACCCGCCGGCACCCTGCCAGTCCCGTACGAACAGCCCGCACGACCCAGTCCCGCACGACGACCGGTCCCGTACGAACACCCGGCACGACTCAGTCCCGTAGGCATCAGTCCCGCAGGCATCGGTCCCGTACGAACGGCCCACCGTACGAGAACACCCGCCGTACGAGAACGACCCCGGCTCTCATGGCGGACACCCCCGTAGCCGACCGATCAGCCCACCGGATCCACTCCACACCGCAGTACGCCCGCACCACCCGCTTGCCAAAGGTCGACACCACGTGCGCGCCTCGAACGCGCCGGGGCGCACGACCGGCGGTCACACCGGACCACCCCCGGACCGGCGACGCACCCCCCGGCGTCGCTCCCAGGCACCGGCGCTGCCCTGACGTCGGTGCTGACTGAAGAAGGGCCCCGCGGCTCCTCCCTGATCCCTCGGCTCCGCCCGAGCAGGGACCACCGCGGGGCCCTTCGCCATGTCGTGCCGTGTTCTTGGTCTAGGTGCGGGACACCGTGCCGCAGGCGCCCGGCTCGGCGTGCTGGATGTCGCGGCTGCGGTCGTACGGGTCGACGGTGGGGCCCGACGGGTCCGGGCCGCCGGGGTCGGCCGCGTCGAACCGCGGGTGCAGGAAGCCGTCGTAGACGTCGCAGGCCGAGTTGGCCAGGTCGCGGTCGTAGCGCAGGACGGCGAGCTTGCCGGGGGTGACCCGGTACTTCGTCGGGTCGGAGACCTCCAGGTCGAGGACCCGGCGCACGATGGTGCGGGTCACCTCGGTGGAGTTGTTGTCGGCCCGGGTCACGGGATACACGAAGCTGTAGTCGGCGTGGATGACGACGGAGGCGCGCTCGCCCGCCTTGAAGGTGATCCGGCCGCGCGTCTTGACCACGTCCCCGACGAGCCGGATCTCCTTGGGGTCGAACCGGGTGAACAGCGCGAGCGGATCCTGGTCCTTGCCCGGTGACCGCAGCCAGGCGTTCACGTCGTCGAGCATCTTCGGCTGCTTCGGGTCGAGGGTGTCGATCGCCGCCTCGGGGCGTTCGCCGCGCAGCGTCGCCGGGTCGAGGTTCGCCTCGACGAGCAGGGTCCTGGTGCGCCGCAGTGCGGTGGCGACCTGCGCCTCGGTGAGCGGGCCGACCGCGGTGGCCCGGGGGACGACGATGCCGTCCGCGCCGTCGGCCCAGCGCTCGGCGGGCGATCCGGCGAACGGCCTGTCCAGCGTCGGGGTGCCGGACGACGCGGAGGGTGCCGCCGTCGGAGGTGCCGTCTCGTCGGGGAGCCGGGAGGCCGCGGGCGCGTCGTCGGACGACGTCCCGAAGGGGTCGCCCGGCAGCAGGGACGGCTTCATCGCCACGACCGCCACCACGACGGCGAGCGGCACGCCGATGGCGGCCCACAGGCGTCGGCGCCGTCCGGAGCGGCGATTCACCTCCTGCAACGAAGGGCCGACCCGCCAGCTCTCCGGCCGGTCGCCGCGCTCGTCCTGCTGCCGCAGCCGCTCGGTCACCATGCGCGCCCGCGCGGACGGCTCCTTGGGAGCCGAACTCCGGATGTCGCGCTCGGTGTCGCGGGCGAACTGCTCCCACACGTCGTCGCTGAAGGACGAATCCCCGTTCCCACCCGGCTTGTTGTCAGACACGAGGGACATTTCTAAGCGGTTCGAAAGGGCTTGCACAAGTCGCACTCGGATGTGACTCAGCACACATAAAAATCATGTGAGGTACAGGACAACCATTCCCAGGTCCCACCGGTCACACCTGCAGAACCAACGGCCACACCCGCGCCCCACACGCGGAGGCCTCACCCAGACGAGCCCAATCGAGCGCCGGCGAACGTGCGGCGCACCGGACTTTCGAGGTCTTCATGAAGCTTCGCCGTGCCATGGCCGCTGCGGCCGCGACGGCTGCCATAGCCCCGCTGGCGCTGCTGTCGGCGCCGGCCGCGTTCGCGACGGACGACACCACTGCCACTCCGACCGCCAGCGCAACCGCATCCGAGTCTCCGAGCGAGTCGGCGTCGCCGAGCGCCACCGAGACCACTCCCGAGGCGACCGAGTCCGCGAGCGCCTCGGCGTCCGCGACCGAGTCCGCCCCGGCCCCGAGCGACTCCGCGTCCGCTTCCGCCACGTCCCCGGCGCCGAGCACCTCCGCTCCGGAGGAGTCCGAGTCGCCCGACCCGGAGCCTTCCGAGTGCGAGGACTCCAAGGTCGACGTGTCCATCACCGGTCTGCCCGGCAAGATCGCGGTGGGCAGCGGCTGGCACAAGTTCTCGCTGAACGTGGCGAACAACTCCGAGTCCACCCTGAGCGACCTCGGCTTCTTCGCCGGCGCCTCCTCCGACAAGGCGGGTGAGGACCTCTTCCAGAGCAAGAAGGTCCAGCTCCAGGCCTACAACCCGGACGAGAAGGTCTGGGAGGACGTCGACTCCGAGGGCTACGCGGTCGGCTTCGTCGGCTACACCGACGAGCTCAAGCCCGACTACGAGGTCAACATCCCGATGCGCATCAACGTGAAGTCCAGCGCCCCGGTCGGCGCCGGCTTCTCCCTGGGCGCCAGCATCTACGGCGACGCCGACGGCGAGTGCACGGGCTTCGGCGAGGTCGCGTACAAGTTCCAGATCGTCGCCGCGGGCACGGACACCGACGGCACCAAGCCGCAGGAAGGCGGCAAGGTCCCGGTCTCGGACAAGCCCGCCGACAAGGGCAACACGCCCGAGGTCGACGGCAGCCTGGCCGAGACGGGCTCCAGCTCCGCCCTGCCGATGATCGGTCTCGTCGGCGGTGTCGCCGTCGTCGCCGGCGCCGGCGCGGTGTACGTCGTCCGTCGCCGCAACTCGGGCGGCGCGACCGCGTAACGCGGCCGCTCCCTCGGACACCTGGGCAGCACGCCTGGTACGAGAAGAAGGACCTGCGCTCGGAGGGGGGCGCAGGTCCTTCTTTCTTTTTTCCGTGAGGGGCCGACCTTCCTTCTTCCGTGAGGGGCCGGCTTGCTTCCGGACTTTCCTTCCGGACTTTCTTCCGTGAGGGGCGGCCCGGGGGCGCGGGGGCCGCGCGCCGGGCGGGTGGCGCCGGCGCGCGCAGGACCCCCGCGGGTCACTTCTTCGGCGGCACCGCGGGTATCCCCAGGAACGGCAGCTTCAGCGCGCCGAACGCGTCCGCCGGGACGGCGGGGTGCAGCGGCTCCACCGGCTTCAGCCGCTCGTACGCCGCCCCCGGCGCCGGACGCGGGTCGGCCTCGCCCTTGTTGGGCCAGTACGACATCGCCCGCTCGGCCTGGGCGGTGATGGTGAGCGACGGGTTGACGCCGAGGTTCGCGGAGACCGCGGCGCCGTCGACCACGGAGATGCCCGGGTGGCCGTACAGCCGGTGGTACGGGTCGATGACGCCTGCCTCGGCGTCGGCGCCGATCGGACAGCCGCCCAGGAAGTGCGCGGTCAGCGGCGTCCCCATCAGCTCGCCCACGTTGCTGCCCGCGAAGCCGTTGATCTCGGCGGCGATCGCGGAGGCGCTTTCCGAAGCCGCCTTGATCTGCTTGGGGTTGGGCGCCCCGTGGCCCTGCCGGGCGGTTAGCAGTCCCTTGCCCGCGCCCTTCGGCTTCAGGTACGTCGTCAGGGAGTTGTCCAGCGACTGCATCACCAGGCCGATGATGGTCCGCTCGGACCAGCGGCGGTTCGACAGCGAGCGGGCCACCAGGACGGGGTGCCGCGCGGCGTTGGCCAGCCAGCCCAGCACCCTCGACGAGCCCTCCGCGTACGGGACTTGGAGGATGGACAGGCCGCCCATCGAGTTGGATCCCTTGCCGTAGCGGACCGGCTCGATGTGGGTGTTCTCGTCGGGGTGGATGGAGGATGTGATGGCGACACCGCGGGTGAAGTCGACGCGCTGCTCGCCGGTGGCCTTGCGGTAGCGGCGGTTGTCGGTCTGCGCGCCCACCAGCGCCTCGGAGTTGGTGCGGGTCAGCTCGCCCAGCTTCTGCGACAGGTACGGCAGCTGGCCGCCCGCCTTCATGCGGTGCAGCAGGGTCTGCGTGCCGTAGGTGCCGGCCGCGAGGACGACCCGCTCCGCCGTGAAGGTCCGCCCCTCCCCCTTGCGTTTGCGGTCCGTGGGCAGGGTCTGGACGGCGTACCCGCCCCGCGAGTCGTCGGTGACGGACACCACGGTCGTCATGGGGTGGACCACGGCGCCCGCCTTCTCGGCGAGGTGGAGGTAGTTCTCGTTGAGGGTGTTCTTCGCGCCGTGACGGCAGCCGGTCATGCACTCGCCGCACTCGGTGCACGCCTTGCGGCTGGGTCCGGCACCGCCGAAGTACGGGTCGGCGATCTCCTGGCCGGGGCCCGCCTTCGCACCGCCGTCGGCGTCCTGGCCGTCCCCGAAGAAGACACCCACCGGCGCCATGTGGAAGGTGTCGCCGACGCCCATCGCCTCGGCCGCGGCCTTGAGGTGGACGTCCGACGGGGTCATGGTCGGGTTGAGCCGTACGCCCAGCATGCGCCGGGCCTGGTCGTAGTACGGCTTCAACTCCCCTTCCCAGTCGGTGATGTCCTTCCACTGCGGGTCCTCGAAGAAGGGCTTCGGGGGGACGTAGAGGGTGTTGGCGTAGTTGAGGGAACCGCCGCCGACGCCCGCGCCCGCCAGCACCATGACGTTGCCCAGCAGATGGATGCGCTGGATGCCGTACATGCCGAGCTTCGGGGCCCACAGGTAGTTCTTGATGTCCCAGGAGTTCTTGGGCAGGGAGTCCCGGGTGAAGCGGCGGCCCGCTTCGAGGACGCCGACGCGATACCCCTTCTCCGTCAGGCGCAGGGCGGTGACGGAACCACCGAAGCCGGAGCCGACGACGATGACGTCGTAGTCGTACGCCGTCTCGTCCGGCTGATTCTGGGCAGAGCTCTCCTGTGACACGTGCTGCTCTCCTCGTTTCTCCTCGTCGAGAACCGCTGTGAGGAGCGGTGCGAAAGGGTGGGACGGACAGGGGGACGATCGGGGGACGGGCCGGGGAAGGGCGGGCGGACGGGCCCGCCCCGGGGGCCGCGGCGTCTAGCGGAGCCGGAACGCCTTCATGACCTTGAGGCTCCGGCTCATGAACGCCGCGTACTTCTCGTCGTCCATGCCGAGCGACGGCGCCATCGGCAGCAGCCGCTGCTGGGCGACCGTCTGGGCCTCCGTGTACTTGAGGATGCCCTCGGAGCCGTGCCGGCGGCCGAGACCGGAGTCCTTCATGCCGCCCATCGGCGACTGGACGCTGCCGTACGCGGGCGCGTAGCCCTCGTTGACGTTGACCGTGCCGGTGCGCAGCCGGGCCGCGACCGCGCGGCCCCGGCGGCCGTCCTTGGTCCACACGGACGAATTGAGGCCGTAGGGCGTGGCGTTGGCGAGCTCGACGACCTCGTCCTCGGTCTTGAAGCGGTAGAGGGAGACGACGGGCCCGAAGGTCTCCTCGGCGCAGACGGCCATCGGTGCCTCGACGCCGTCGAGAATGGTCGGCTCGTAGAAGTAGGGGCCGATGTCGGGGCGGGCGACCCCGCCGGCGACGACCTTGGCGCCCTTGGCGACGGCCTCCTCCACGTGCCGGGTCACGGTCTCCAGCTGCCGCTCGCCGACCAGGGAGCCCATGTCGGCGCCGTAGGCCAGCGAGGTGCCGAGGCGCATGGCCCTGGTGCGGGCGGCGAACCGGTCCGCGAACGCGTCGGCGACGGACTCGTGGACGTAGAGCCGCTCGATGGAGATGCAGAGCTGGCCGGCCGAGGAGAAGCAGGCACGGACGGCGCCCGCGGCGGCCTTGTCGATGTCGGCGTCCTCCAGGACCACCATGGCGTTCTTGCCGCCGAGTTCGAGGGAGACGCCGACGAGGCGGGCCGCGGCGCCCTGGGCGACCTCGCGTCCGGTGCGCGTGGACCCGGTGAAGGAGACGTAGTCGGCGTGCTTGACGATCTCGGGACCCACGACGGGTCCGTCGCCGATGACGACCTGGAAGACCTCGGCGGGCAGCCCCGCCTCGATGAGCAGGTCGCGCGCCCACAGAGCGGTGAGGCAGGTCTCGGTGTCGGGCTTCATCACGACGGCGTTGCCCGCGACGAACGCCGGGAGGGCGTCGCCGACGGACAGTTCGAGCGGGTAGTTCCAGGGGGCGATCTGGCCGACGACACCGCGCGGGTGGCGCAGCTCGGTGACCTTGGTGAGGGTCGGCACGGCGCCAGTGTGCCGCTTGGGCCTCAGGTACGCGGGCGCCTTGCGTCCGTAGTGCCGTGCGGCGACCGTGACGGCCTGGACCTCCTCGTGCGCGTGCAGCCGGGCCTTGCCGGTCTCCAGCTGGATGAGGTCCAGCACCTCGGCCTGCCGGGCGAGGACGAGGTCGTGGAAGCGCAGGAGCACGGCGGCGCGCTGCCGGACGGGCGTGGCTCCCCAGGCGATCTGCGCCGTGCGGGCCCGCGCGAACGCGTCGGCGACGTCCTCGGGGGTGGACTCGGGCAGGTCGGCCAGCTTCTCGCCGGTGAACGGGGTGTGGTTGGCGGTCCGCCCGGAGCCTGCCACGCCCTTGGTGAGCTGGGCCACCAGCTCGGGCGTCACGACGTCGGCTGCGGTGCGGGCCCCCGCGGGGGCGGGCGCGAGGGGGTTGGTACCGGGCCTGGCCGTACCGGCCTCGTCGCCGCTGGTCGTTTCCGTGGCCTGCTCCGTGGCCTGCGAGTCCGTCATGAGCCGCAGGGTATGCCTGCCCGGCCCCTTTGGGTACCCGTCGGTAATCGGCTTTCACCGACTGCACACACGCTGCCAGTGATCGCTGGCAACAAACACCCTGATCAGGGCGTTGTTCGCCCGACGATCACGGGTTGATGACATCGCGGGGACGTCGCCGGGACACCGCGGGGACGACCGGGACGCCCTCGGCGGACGCCCGGGGCGTCCTCCCCCCAGGGCGGACGACCGGGGCGGCGTCGGCCGACGACCCCGGCGCCGTGAACGGAGGACCGCACCGTCCGCGCCAGGACCTCGTCACCCGACGACCCCTCAAAGTCCCTACGGCACACGGACGATGCGGGTGCGAACGCTTCCGACCTTGATCGGTTGACGATTCCTTGACCCGTCCCTCATAGTCCTTTCACCCTCGGACGGATCGAAGGATCGACAAAGATGAACAGACTCGCGCTGTCGCGCGCAGGCGTCGCCGCGGTCGCCTCGGCCCTCACCCTCACCCTGGCCACCGGCTGCTCCGACAGCGGCTCCGACGACGGCGGCAGGACCACCGGCGCGGACAAGGAGACCACTGCCGCGAAGGCCCTCAGCGGCGCCGAGCTGAAGCAGCGGATCATCGTCACGAGCGACGTCGACGGCTACAAGGTCGAGTCGACGGACAAGTTCGGCGGGTTCACCACCACCAAGGACGACCTCGAGGTGGAGGACGCGAAGTGCGCGCCGATCGCCTACGTCATGGCGGGGCTCGCGCCCGGTGACTCCGCCGCCGACGTCAAGCGCGTCGTCACGCAGGACCCCTCGGCCTCCCCCGGCGCGTCCCCCTCCAAGAAGCTGGAGGACATGACGGACGAGGAGCTCGACGACGCGATGAAGTCGATCACCGATGCCCTGACCGGCACGGTGACGATCGTCTCGCTCTCCTCCTACGAGGGCGACGGCGCCGAGAAGACCCTGTCCTCGGTGTCCGACGCGGTGAAGGGCTGCGCGGGCGGCTTCAAGGTCGCGGACAAGGGCGACGCCCAGAAGATCACCAAGGTGGAGGGCGAGAAGTCCTCCGGAAAGGGCGACGAGGCCCTCGCGTTCGCGGTGACCGTGGACGCCGACGGTGGCGACGTGACCGTGCACGGCGAGGTCGTCCGCCACGGCGGCACGATCGCCACGTACTACACGCTGAGCCTGGCCGCGTTCTCGGGCGAGACCGCGGACGGCGCCGCCGACTACGACATCCCGTCCGAGATCATCAAGGCCCAGACCGCCAAGCTGGCCTGATCCCCGCCCGGGCCGCCGGTCGGTCCGGCTCGCCGGAAGCCGCCGCTCCGGCCCGAGCCGGGACTGCCGGCCCGAGCCGGGACCGCCGGCCCGAGCCGGGACCGCCGGCCCGAGCCGGGACCGCCGGCCCGAGGCGGGACCGCCGGTCCGAGGCGGGTCCGGGCCGCCGAAGCGGCCTGAGGGCGACCCCTCCCCGCGACGGAGCCCTCAGAGCTTGTCGATGTCCAGGTTCGCGATCGCCGCCTTTGCGACTTCACGGCCGCGTGCCGTGAAGTCGCCCTTGCCCGGGTAGCTGATGGTGAGCTTGTACATGTCGCCCGCGGACGACTTGTAGTAGAAGATCTTCACCTCGCACGGGCGGGGGTTCTGGCTGTCGGTGGTCGTGTAGCGCACCGTGTTCTCCGCGGCGGGCTTGCCCTCGTACTTGGTGCTCCCGTCCGTGGACGTCCCCGGCCCCTCGGGCATGTTCAGGGCGTACTCGCCGCCCTCCTTGAACTTGTCGTTGTCGGCGTACATCTCGGCGGCGGCCGAGCCCTTGATCTGCTTACTGGTGTCCTCCCGCTCCCTGGCCAGCGTGAGGCCGACCCAGATGCTGCCGCTCAAGTCGGTGTACCTGACCCAGTGGGTCTTGTCCGACGAGCGGTCGGGCCTGCTCACCTGGTAGCCCTCGGGCACCGCGAGCGTCGCGGCGACGTCCTTCTCGTGCACCTTCTTCCAGCCGTCCGGCAGCGGCCCCGCGAAGGGGTCGGCGATCACCAGGTACGCCGCCACGGCCGCCGCGACGAGCGCCGCACCGATGCCGAGCAGGGCCTTGCGGCCCACCCGGATGCCCTTACCGTCCGGCAACGCGACCTGCGTGACCTGCGCGACCTGGGTGGGCGCCGGGGCCGGGGGTCGCGCCGCCTCCTCCAGGAGCCGACGCACCCGGTCCGCGCCCGGCCGGCGTGAGGGGTCCTTGTCCAGCAGGCCGTTGATGACCTCGGCGAGCGGGCCGCTCGCCGAGGCGGGCGCCGCGGGCGTGGAGTTGAGGACCGACTGGAGCGTCGCGGGCGTGTTGCTGCGCCGGAACGGGGAGACGCCCTCGGTCGCCGTGTAGAGCACCACGCCGAGCGACCACAGGTCGGACGCCGGTCCGGGGCGCTGCCCCAGCACCCGTTCCGGAGCGATGTACTCGGGTGAGCCGACGAAGCCGCCGGTGTCCGTCAGATTGGTCTCGCCCTCGATCTGCGCGATGCCGAAGTCGGTGAGGACGACGCGGTCGTGACGGCCCAGCAGGACGTTGTCGGGCTTGACGTCACGGTGCAGGATGCCTGCCGCGTGCGCGGCCTCCAGGGCTCCGAGGACCTCCAGGCCGACGCGTGCGGCCTCGCGGACGCCGAGCGTGCCCTCCTGGAGGGCGTCTCCCAGCGAGCGGCCCTGCACGAGCTCCATGACGATCCAGGGCTGTCCCTCCACGACCGCGACGTCGTGGACGTTCACGACCGCCGGGTGGTCGAGCCGTGCGGCGGCGCGCGCCTCGCGGCGCATCCGCTCGAAGGCGTTGGAGCGTTCACGCTCGGGAAGGTGGTCCGGGACGCGCGGTTCCTTGACGGCGACCTCGCGGTCCACCGTCTCGTCCTTGGCCCGCCAGACCGTTCCCATGCCGCCGTGCCCGAGCTTGGCGAGCAGGCGGTAGCGGCCGGCGATCAGCCGGCCCGTCCCCGGGTCCTGCGCGGCGTGGGCCTGCTGCTCGGGGACGACCTGGGTGGGCGTGGCGTAGGGATTGCCCGGGTACGGGACGGCCGGCTGTGGTGCCGGTGCCGCCGGGCGAGGCGGTTGCAGACCGAAACTGGTTGGTTCGTCGGCCCCGTGCGGGACTCCCCCGTTGTTGCTCATGTCTCCATCTCTATCGTGGTGGGGGCTTGGGCTTCCAGCCCCGTCGGCGGCCGGTCACAGACCCGTGACGCGCGCCATCCCTTATCTCCTGTTTACGGCAGTACGTGCGGCCTGCTCCCGGGCCCCTGCGCCAGGATCCCTGCGTACGCGGCCGTCGCGGGACGCGCAGGCACCCGCTCGGGTGGGTCGCCATGAACCGCCGCGCAGGCACCCGTTCAGGACGCCATGAACCGCCGCGCGGGCACCCGTTCAGGACGCCGTGAACGTGTCCACCGCCACGTCGAAGTACTCCTTCGCCTCCGTCACCTTCCCGACCGGCGCCGAGACCCACACGTCGTACATCCGGCCGTCCTCCTCCCAGCACAGGTCGTAGGTGTGCCGGGCCCCCTCCGCGTCGTCGAAGCCGTCCCAGGTGAACTGCCACAACGCGGCGGGCGCTCCGGCGTGGGTGGTCTGCTTGACGACGCCGTCGCGGTAACCCGGGTTGTTCGCCGGGCCCTTGGCGGCGGACTCCCGCATCACCGCGAGCGGGCCGCCCGGTTCGGGGTCGGCCACCTTGATGCCGATCCGGAAAGTCTGTCCCGGTGACATGTAGAAGACCCGCTCCCCTTGCGGATCGCGGGTGAACCCGTCGGGCACGGCGAGCGAGAAGCCCTGGTCCCGCGCGACGTGGTAGCCCGAGGGCGCGGTGCGGGAGGTGTCGGAAGGGCTCTGCCGCCGGGTCACGGTCACCGTCGGGGCGGGGCGCTCGGGCGACGCGGACGGCGTACGCGAAGCGCCGGGCGTACTCGGTGTGCCGGACGTGTGGGCCGTGCTCGACGAGGAGGGTGTACCGCCCCCGCCACCGCCGTCGTTCATCAGCAGTGCCGCCGCCGACACGCCCGCGCCGGCCATCGCGGCGACCAGGGCCGCGGCGACCAGGACACCCCGCGTGGACTGCTTCGGCGGGCCGTCCGCCACGGTGCCGGTCGACGGGGACGGCACGGGCTTCGGTCTGGGCACGTCGCGCTGTGTCGGCGTGTACGGCACCGACAGCCGCGGCGTACGCCCGGTGTCCCGGAAGGCGCGCAGCATCCGCTCCGCCTCGGCCGCGCCGAGCCGCCGCTCGGGATCCCGTTCCAGCAGGCCGCGCACGACGGGCAGGAGCGGCGCGGCCTGGGCGGGCGGGCGGATCTCGTCGACGACGACGGCGTGCAGGATGCCGCCCAACGAGTCCCGGCGGAAGGGTGATTCGCCGCTCAGGATCGTGCACAGCAGCGCGCCGAGCGACCACAGGTCGGACTCGGGTCCCGTCCTGACCCCGGACATCCGCTCGGGAGCGGTGTATTCGGGCGAGCCGACGAACGCGCCGCTCTCGGTCAGCGTCGTCGCGCCCGCCACCTGGGCGATGCCGAAGTCGGTGAGCACGACGCGGTCGCTGCCCGCCTCCAGCAGGACGTTGGCGGGCTTGAGGTCGCGGTGCAGGACACCCGCGTCGTGTGCGCGGCGCAGCGCGCCGAGGAGATCGATACCGATGCGTGCGGCCTCGCGGGCATCCACCGGCCCGCGCGCGGAGATCCGTTCGGCGAGGGAACCGCCGTCGATGAGCTCCATCACGATGTACGGCCGTTCGTCGTCCTCGACGACGTCGTGCACGACGATGATGTGCGGGTGCCGCAGCTGCGCGACGGCACGGGCCTCGCGCAGGGTGCGGTCGCGTTGCTGCCGGGCCTCGTCCGCCGAGAGCGAGTCGTCGAGGGAGAGTTCCTTCACCGCCACCTGCCGGCCGAGCAACTGGTCGGTGGCACGCCAGACGACCCCCATGCCGCCGCGCCCGATCCTGGCGGTCAGCCGGTAACGGCCCGCGATCACACGGACGTTCTCCCCCTCGGTCCCCATGGGCCCCATCATGCCGCACCGGACGCGGACCCTCCGGGGCGGCGACGACGGCGTGGGCGGTATCAGGCCTTGGGGCGCCAGCCCCGCAGCACCACGTCGAACTGCTCGCGGGCGGTGGCCCAGTCCGCTGCGGGCGCCGACATGTAGATCGCGTACTCGACGCCGTCACGGTCGAGGTAGGTCTGCTCGATGGCACGGCGGGGGCCCGGGAACGGCGTCTGCTTGGGCAGCGCGGTCCAGGTGAAGTCCCACAGCGAGCCGGGGCAGTCGCGGAAGGTGTTGGACTGGAGGCCCACCCGCGAGTAGGCCTGGAGCTTCGTCAGCTGCTTCTCCAGGTCCAGCTGGTGCATGTACGGGTTCTCGAAGTCCGGCGAGTCGTCCACGGCGATGCGGATGAAGTGCTTCCCGCCGTCGGGCGTGTAGTCGACCTGCGAGCCGTTGGCCTGCCGCTGCCACTTCTTGCTGGGCAGCGCGAGGCTGAAGCCGTCCACGTCGTGCACGCGCACCCAGCTGTCGGGGACGGCGCCGGCGGGGGTCGGGGTGGACTGCCCGCTCCTGCCGGTCCCGCCGGTCCCCTTGCCGGTCCGGGTACCACCCGTGCCGGTGACCGAGGTGTTGTCCTTGCGCCAGTCGCTCACGTACTTGACGCCGATGGCGGTGCCTCCGCCGACGAGCGCCGCCAGCACGACGACGAGGGCGGTGATGGGGCCGCGCCGCCGCTTGCGCGGGGCGGGCGCGGCTCCCGCGTGCAGGGTCTGGTGCGCGGTGACACCGGGTCCGCCGTAGGCCGGCCCGGGGCCGCCGTAGGGCACGCCCGGTCCGCCGTGCGACGGCGGCATGTGCGCGCCGGTCCCGTGGTCCGAGTGCCCGGGACGGCGCGTGACGTCCGTGTCCAGGTGTTCCGTCGGCACGTACGCCTGCGCGGCCTTCGGCCGGCGTCCCTCCACGGCCTCGGCGAGCATCTGCTCGGTCTCCTGAGGGCTCGGGCGTGTGGCGGGGTCCTTGCGCAGCAACGCGGTGATGACGGGCTCCAGCGGGCCGGCGTACTGCGGCGGCGGCGGTTCCTCGTCGACCACGGCCTGCATGGTGCTCAGCGGCGAGGTGCGGCGGAACGGAGACCTGCCCTCCACCGCCGTGTACAGCGTCGCGCCGAGTGCCCACAGGTCGGAGGAGGGCCCTGGGTCGTGCCCACGGACCCGTTCGGGCGCCAGATAGTCCACGGAACCGACGATCTCGCCGGTGCGCGTGATGGTCGTGTCGCCCTCGACCTGCGCGATGCCGAAGTCGGTCAGCAGGACGCGCCGGTCGGCGGACAGCAGGACGTTGCCCGGTTTGACGTCACGGTGGAGTACGCCGGCGGCGTGGGCGGCCCGCAGGGCGCGGAGCACCCACAGCCCGATCCGGGCCGCCTCGACGGGTTCGACGCGGCCCTGTTCCTTGACCTCGTCGGCCAGCGAGTTGCCCTCGACCAGCTCCATGACGATCCACGGACGGTTGTCGTGCTCCAGGACGTCGTGCACGGTGACGACGGCCGAGTGGTTGATCCGGGCGGCGGCCCGCGCCTCCGCATGGGTGCGGGCGAGCAACCGGGCCAGGTCGCCCTCGGCGACGTACAGCGCGGCGGTCAGCTCTTTGACCGCGACCGCGCGGTGCAGCACCTCGTCGTGTGCGCGCCACACACGGCCCATGCCACCGCTGCCGATGGAGTCGACAAGCCGGTAGCGGCCCGCGAGGAGCAGGCCCTGCATCTGATTCACGTTTCCCCGCAATGGTCTTGACAGGGTCAGACTAAAGAGCGGTCCCCGCGCAGGGAACAAGCGGGGTCGTACGGAGACCGCACTGTGACGGTTCTCCCTTCCGTGTACGGAAGGGAACCATCCGATGTTCACGCCTCTCGCCTGCGCACACCGGTGTTCAGGGGCCGGACGCCCGTACGGTCCGTGCTCAGCCGGTGACTTGGTAGGTCTGCGACGCCTGCTCGTACAGGCGGGTCACCTCGTCGCGCTCGGCCTCGGGGCCGCGTACCTGCACCACGTGGTAGCGCCCGCCGACGAGGATCGCGAGGTTGCGGACGTAGAGGGAGCGGCCCTGGGAGTCCTGCCAGGTGAACTGGCCCTCGGCCATGGCCCGTCCGCCCACGTCGATGCGCCGCATCCCGCTGGACGTCGCCCAGGTCGAGTCCCGGAACGGCTGCAACTCCTTCTCGCTCTCCCGCTGGTACGTCATCGGGTCGCTGCCGTACGTCCCGGTGCCGTCCCGGCCGGGCACGACGATGAGCTCGAAGTCGCCCTGGGAGTAGACGACCTGACCGCGACCGTTCTTCGGGGCGCGGTCCCAGCCGCTCGCCACGGCGACCCGGAATCCCTCGGGGTCCTTGCGCAGGGTGAAGCCCCGGGCGACGTCCGGGTCGTCCGGGTCCTGCGAGGCGGCCGAACTGGACGCCCCCGACGGACTCTTGTCCGTGCCCGGGGAGGTCTGGTCGGGGCGTGGCTCACTGCTCGCCTTCGCGTCCCCGCCCGTGTCGGGCGGGGAACCGACGTCCCCTGCGGAGCCGGTCCGCTCGCCCGCCGAACCGCCGCTCCGGTCGGCCTTGGGCATGAAGACCATGGCGTACGCGATCGCGGCGGCCAGCAGGAGCAGGACCAGCAGGAGCAGGTTCCGGCCGAGCCGGCGGGGTTTCGCCGTCCGGTCCTGTCTGGCGCGCTTGTGGCGGGCGTGCGGGCTGGTCGCGGGCAGCCCGGCACGGCGCCTGCGGACGAGCTCGCCCCGGCGCCGCACGATCGGCAGCCGGCTCGGGTCGACGGGCGGTGCCGCGACGACATGTGCCCCGGCCTCCGGTTCCGGCGCGGACCGCACCAAGGACCGCAGCCAGCCGCGCAGTTCCTCGAAGTCGAGGCGTTCGGTGGGGTCCTGGCGCAGCAGCGACTCCACGACGGGCCGCAGCGGCCCGCACTCCTCCGCGAACGCGGGCGGCTCCGCGCACACCAGCTGCACCAGCTCGGCGGTGTTCTCCTCCGGGTAGGGCGCGTGGCCCTGCACGGCGCGGAAGAGCAGCGCGCCCAGCGCCCACAGGTCGGTCGCGGGGCCGATCGGCGCCGCCAGCTGCCAGTTCTCGTGGACGGGACCGGCCTGTTCGGGCGCCCACCGCTCGGTCACGGGGCCGACCACGGCCATCCGGGCCTGCCGGGCCCGCTCCGCGGCGAGCGCCGTGCCGGGCCCGCGCCGCGAGGGCGCGGCACCGACGAGCTCGCCCCAGCCGCCGCTCCCGGCCTGCACGTCCCGTGCCTGCGGGCCCTGCCCCGGTCCGTCCTCGGTTCCGTAGGACCGGCCCTGTGTACGTCCGTCACCGGGTGCCCGGCCGGCGTCGGCGCCCCGAGGGGCGCCGTGGGTCTGCGCGGGCACGCCCGGGCCATCGCCCGGCCCGGTGGTGGAGGTCTGCTGTCCGGGGGCGAGCGCGGGCAGGCCGCTCCGTGCGACCGCACCGCCGTGCGCGCCTCCGGGGAGCGCGCCCTGCCGGCCGTCGCCGCCGACGGCCCCGGCTCGCGGCTGCGCGCCGTGCCAGCTGCCGCGGCCTCCGACGCCGTACGGATCGGCGATCTGACCGGGAGGTGCGGTGTGCGGGCGCTCCACGCCCTGGCCCGGCAGCTGGGGCGGTCCGCCGTGTCCGGCCTCGTGCGGGCCGGGGCTTCCCGGCACCTGGGCGTCGGGCTGTCCGGGGTGCTCCGGGGGCCTGGGCGCCGGGAGCGCGAACCGGTCGCCCCGCTGTTCCTCCTGTACGCGTGCCGCGGCGCGCGCCCCGGCACGGTACGCGGCGATGGCTCCTGCCCGCGCCGCCCGGATGTCGCCGCCGGGTCCGCCCGCGCCTCGGCCGCCCCCGGTGGCCGGGCCGCCCGCTTCGAGCGCCCGCGGGCCGGTGCCCGCCGCGGCGGCTCCGGGCATCCCCGGAAGGGACGTGCCGTGCTCCGCGCGCGCCTCGATCGCGGCCCGTCGCGCCGCCTCGGGGTCGGCTCCGGACGAGGCGGCCACGGCGACGCCGGGCACACCGCCGTTCCCGGAAGCGGGACCGCCGGGCCCGCGGCCTCCGCCGCCCCGGGGCGCTCCCCGCGTGCCGGGTCCCACGCCGGCGCGCGAGGTGTCCGCGCCCGCCGGACCGCCGTGCCCTGCCGGTCCGTGCCCCGCCCGACCGCTGCCCTCGGGTCCGGTCCCCGGCACGGGTTCGCCGCCGACGTCCTCACGGGCCGGCACCGGGTCGTACCCGCACAGCGCTTCCTCGGCGGCCCCCGCGGCGAGACCGGTCAGCATGACCCGGCCGTCGTCGCAGACGAGCACCGTGCGCACGGTGATGTTGCGGTGCACCCAGCCGTGCGCGTGCAGAACGCGCAGCGCGGTGAGGACGTCCGCGGCGACCTCGGCGGCGCGGTACGGGCTCAGCGGCTTCTCGGCGAGCAGCGCGGCCAGGGACCTGGCCGGCACCAACTCGCTCACTATCCACAGCGACCCGCCCTCGGCGAACACGTCGAAGACCTGGTCGAGCCGGGGATGGTCCGGGATCTGCGCGGCGGCCTGGGCGGCCTCGACGGCCCTGCGCACGGCCGGTTCGGTGGGCCGGCGGGTGGTCCGCGCGGACGCCCGCCGTGCCCCGCCGTCCCGGGCCACGAACCCCTCGGGCAGTCCGTCCGCGTCGAGCACCTCGGCCTCGACGACCTCCGGCAACGGCACCTGCCGTACCAGGACTTCCTGCCCGCTGTAGGTGTCGAAGGCGCGGGACTCGGCGAACTCGTACTCGTCGGACGGGGGCAGCGGCAGCCGGTAGCGGTCGGCGAGGACCCGTCCCGCATAGTCGTCCACGATGCCTCCCCCGGCCGATCGGTTGGTCAATTCCGTTCGCCTTGCGTTCCGTTACGGCTTCGTACGGTCCGCAACCACTCACGATACGTGCCGGAGGCAACCCGCAAGCGGGGATGCGAGATCTCAGGGCCACCATCCGTGGCGGAACGTCACACCGGTGAGCGGTACGTCACGACTTCGGCTGGAACGTCTTGGTCAGCGTCTTCCAGGTGTCCTTGCGCAGATCGCTGTCCCAGTCGGCCGCTTTCGCCGTGTACATCAGGGCATATCCCTGATGCGGGTCAACGACGAATCCGCGGTCGATGGACCGGTACTCGGTGCCGCCCTCCGAGTAGGTGAACTCCCAGTCGGCCGTGTTCCAGCCGCGATAGTCCACCTTCTCTATGCGCACCCGCTGGTACTGCGAGCGCACCATGTACCGCTCCTGGTTCTTCCAGTCCGCGACCGGGTCGTCCTTCGGCGTCGTCGTCCAGCCGACGAGGAGCTTCTGACCGTCGGGGCCGGTGAAGCGGGTACCCGCGGCGCCCGTGGACTGGTACTTCCATCCCTTCGGAAGCCCGATCGAGAAGCCCTGCGCGCTCTTGTACTTGGACACGGCCGTGGAGTCCGACCCCTTGCCGCCGTCCGAGCCGCCCGACGGGGCCTCCGCGCTCGCCGACGGGTCCGACGTGTCGTCCGCGTTCCCGTCCTCGCCGGAGCCCTTGCCCTTGTCCTCGTCCGACTTGTCGTCGCCGCTGTCCGTGTGGGCGGCGCCGCCCTTGTCGTTGTCGTCGCTGCCGCTGCCGCCGGCGGTCACACCGCTGGACGCGGCCGACTTGGTGTCGCCGCTCTTGCCGCCCTTGGCCCCCTCGTCGTCCCCGCCGCCGAGCGTGAGCGCCAGCACGGTCCCGAGCACGGCCAGTGCCACGAGCACCGCGACGATCACCAGCGTCCGGCGCGGTACGACATCCGTGAGCGACGCCCGCGGCGCCGGCCGCGGCGGACGCTCCGGAGCCACCGGCCAGCCCGACCCGGAGACACCGCCGGCCGAACCCGCCGAGCCCGCGGAAGCCGCCGCCGAGCCCGCCGCCGAACCGGAGTCCGACGACGCTCCGTCACGAGCCCCCGTCTTCCCGGCGGAGGCCGCCCCGGCCCCGGAGGCCTTCCCGGACACCGGCTCCGAGGGCGACGACGAGGTGGCCGCACCGGCGGAGGCCGCTCGCTCGCTCCCCGCCGTACCGGCGGACTCCTTCGCACGCGCCGTCGCCGCCGCGGTGGCGGCTCCGGCGGCCGAGGCGGCCTTGCGCACGGAACGCAGCGCTCCGCGCAGCCGGTCCCCGGCCTCCTCGCCCCGCTTGCCCGAGGCGCCGCCCGAACTTCCCTTGCCAGCACCCTCGTCGGGCACCGGCGGCAGGGCAACGACCTTCGTCGCGTCGACCGGCTCCGGCTCCGCCTTCTTCGGCTCGGGCGTGTGCAGCACCTCGTTGAGCAGGGAGCGCGCGCCCGCGTCGTCGAGCCGCTGCGCGGGGTCCTTGGCCAGCAGGCCGTAGATCACGCTCTCCAGGGGGCCCGCGTTCTTCGGCTGCTCGACCGGCTCGGTCATCACCGCGGTGAGCGTGGCGATCGCGGAACCCTTGTCGTACGGAGGGACGCCCTCCACCGACGCGTACAGCAGACCGCCCAGCGACCACAGGTCGGCCGCGGGGCCGGGCTTGTGCCCGCGGGCCCGCTCCGGCGAGATGTAGGAGGGGGCGCCGACGAGCATGCCGGTCGAGGTGATGGACGGGTCGCCCTCGACCTGGGCGATGCCGAAGTCGGTCAGCACGACCCGGCCGTCGTCGGAGATCAGCACGTTCGACGGCTTCACGTCCCGGTGCAGGATGCCCTCACGGTGCGCCGAGCGGAGCACGTCGAGTATCGCCAGACCCACCTCCGCGGCGCGCCGCGGTGTGAGCAGCCCGTCCTCGCGGATGACCTCGGCGAGCGACTTCCCCTCGACGAGCTCCATCACGATCCACGGCCTGTTGTCCTCGTCGACCACGTCGAAGACCGTCACCGCGCCGTTGTTGCGGATCCGGGCGATCGCCTTGGCCTCGCGCAAGGTGCGCGTGACCAGCCGTCGCTTCTCCTCCTCGTCGATGCTCGACGGGAACCGCAGCTCCTTGACGGCGACCGTGCGGCCCAGGGTCTCGTCCTTGGCCCGCCACACCGTGCCCATGCCGCCGCGGCCGAGAACATCCCCCAGCCGGTACCGCCCGGCGAGGAGACGTTCGCTCTTGTCCTGACGGGATGCTCCCGCCCGCTCCGCCTCCGACATGCGTCCCCTCATGCAACCCGCCCTGACAGAGCCTCCATTGTCCCTCACCCGACAAGCGCTCAGCGCCCAGGGTGCCTCTCACGCGACGACGGCCCGGCGACCGCGACGTCATTCGGGCCGGGACCGCCGCGGACCCGCGGGACGACGTCCCGCATGATGGACCGCGACAAGGAAGGACCGCCGATGCCTGCGCGCCGGACACCTCGGACACTCCTGGCCATACCCGTGTCCCTGGCGCTGTTCCTGCTGGTCCCGGCCGACCTGCCGGACCAGGCTCCGGCGAGCTCACCGACCGGACCCTCGGTCCGTTCCCGAAGTCCTGTCGCAGCCGCTACGGACGCCGCGCTGGCCCGTCTCGTCACCCGGGGCGGGGCCCCGGCCGCCGCTCTGCTGGCCCGCGAGGAGTCCGGCACGCGCTTCGCCACCACCGGTGGCGCGATGGCGCGCTCCGACCACTTCCGGGCGGGCAGTGTCACCAAGACGTTCATCGCGACGGTGGTCCTGCAACTCGCCGCCGAGCACCGGCTGTCCCTGTCCGACACCGTGGACGACCACCTGCCCGGTCTGGTGCGCGGCGCCGGCAACGACGGCCGCGAACTGACCCTGCGCGCCCTGCTGACGCACACCAGCGGCCTGCACGACTTCACCGCGGACACCGGGGGCACCGTCCCCGTCACCCCGCTTCAGGCCGTACACATCGCGCTCACCCACCCTCCGGCCGACCGCGGCCGCTTCGCCTACTCCAACACCAATTACGTACTGCTCGGCCTGGTCGTCGAGCAGGTAACCGGCCACTCCTACGCCGCCGAGGCGGAGCGGCGCATCATCGCCCCCCTCGGCCTGTCAGGAACATCCTTCCCGGGAAGCCGCAGCTCCCTTCCCTCACCGCACGGCCGGGCGTACGCCGCGGACGGGTCCGACGTCACCACGCTCGACCCGCGCGTGGCCGGCGCGGCGGGCGAGCTGGTCAGCACCCTCGCCGACCTGAACCGCTTCTACGCGGCCCTGCTCGGCGGCGACCTGCTGCCCCCGCACCTGCTGCGCGAGATGCGCGACACCCGCACCGCACACGGCTCGTACGGCATGGGGCTGTTCCCCGTAGAACTGTCGTGCGGCGTCACGGTGTGGGGGCACAACGGCCGGATCAGCGGCAGCTACGTGCGCACCGCGGCCACCGTCGACGGCCGTCACGTCCTCACCTTCCGGGTGAACACGGACGGACTGGCAGATCCCGGCCTCGAACCCGCGCTGCTCGCAGCCGAGTTCTGCCCCCGCACCTCGTAGAACGACTGGATTCCGGGCAAAGATCCCCACTCCCGACACTCGTTCGAGTGACGAGCGCGGTCTACAGCGGCACGATGTCCGGCGCTCCGAGCCGCGCCGCGTCCGCCGTCAGGTCGTCGGGCTGCCGCTGCGACTCCCGCTCGGCCTCGACGCGCTTCTCGTAGTGCTCGACCTCGCGCTCGATCTGGTCCTTGTCCCAGCCGAGGACGGGGGCCATCAGTTCGGCGGCCTCGCGGGCGCTGCGGGTGCCGCGGTCGAAGGTCTCGATGGAGATGCGGGTGCGCCGCGTCAGGACGTCGTCGAGGTGCCGGGCGCCCTCGTGCGAGGCGGCGTAGACGATCTCGGCGCGGAGATAGTCCTCGGCGGCAGCCAGGGGCTCGCCCAGGGAGGGGTCCTCGGCGATGAGGTCGAGGAGTTCCTCGGCGAGCGACCCGTACCGGTTCAACAGGTGCTCGACGCGCACCACATGGATTCCGGTGCGCTGCGCGATCCTCGCCCGCGCGTTCCACAGGGCGTAATAACCCTCTGCCCCGAGCAGCGGCGTCTCCTCGGTGACGCATTCGGCGACCCGCTGGTCGAGGCCGTGCACCGCCTCGTCCACCGCGTCCTTGGCCATCACCCGGTACGTCGTGTACTTGCCGCCGGCCACGACGACGAGCCCGGGCACGGGGTGGGCCACGGTGTGCTCGCGCGAGAGCTTGCTGGTGGCGTCCGACTCCCCGGCGAGCAGCGGCCGCAGGCCCGCGTAGACGCCCTGGACGTCGTCTCGGGTGAGCGGGACCGCCAGCACCGAATTCACGTGTTCCAGGAGGTAGTCGATGTCGGCGCTGGACGCGGCGGGGTGGGCCTTGTCGAGGTCCCAGTCGGTGTCCGTGGTGCCGACGATCCAGTGCCGGCCCCAGGGGATCACGAAGAGGACGGACTTCTCGGTGCGCAGGATCAGGCCCGTCGTCGAGTTGATCCGGTCCTTCGGCACGACCAGATGGATGCCCTTGGAGGCCCGTACGTGGAACTGGCCGCGCTCCCCGACCATCGCCTGGGTGTCGTCGGTCCACACGCCCGTGGCGTTGACGACCTGCTTGGCGCGGATCTCGTACTCCCCGCCGCCTTCGACGTCCTGGACGCGGGCGCCGACGACCCGTTCGCCCTCGCGCAGGAAGCTGGTGACGCGGGCGCGGTTGGCGACCTTCGCGCCGTACGACGCGGCGGTGCGGACCAGGGTGGCGACATAGCGGGCGTCGTCCATCTGCGCGTCGTAGTACTGCAGGGCGCCGACCAGGGCGTCCTTCTTCAAGGCGGGCGCGACGCGCAGGGCCTGTCGGCGGCTCAGGTGACGGTGCCTGGGCAGGCCTCGGCCGTGGCCCCGGGCCAGCGACATGGCGTCGTAGAGCGCGACGCCCGAGCCCGCGTAGAACCGCTCCCAGCCCTTGTGCTGGAGCGGGTAGAGGAACGGGACGGGCTTCACGAGGTGCGGTGCGAGCCGTTCGAGGAGGAGGCCGCGCTCCTTGAGGGCCTCGCGGACCAGGGCGAAGTCGAGCATCTCCAGATAGCGCAGCCCACCGTGGATCAGCTTGCTGGACCTGCTGGACGTGCCTGATGCCCAGTCACGGGCCTCGACCAGGCCCGTGGACAGGCCGCGTGTCACGGCGTCGAGCGCGGTGCCCGCGCCGACCACTCCCGCGCCCACGACCAGCACGTCCAGCTCGCGCTCGGCCATCCCCGCCAGTGCCTCGGCACGCTCGGCCGGCCCCAGTGTCGCTGTCCTCATCGCTGCCTCCCGCTGTCCGTCGCGCTGGCCGCACCTGTCCGGCGAGACCGGGCTCGCATCCCCCCGCCCTCAAGTCTGACCGCGATGCCCTGCTTCGGCCACCGTCCGCTCCTCAGCCTGTGGACAACTCTCGACGACGCGCGGGGAATCTCGACCAAACAATCCAGCAAATCGGTCATATTTACTCCTAGTGTGACATTGCACTCGCTCGTTCTGTCCACCGGGCTTGCGCACCTGTCCCGCTTCGGCTACTGGGAAGGACGGCCCACGCCATGCCCGCAGATCTCGCCGTCATCGGACTCGGTCATCTCGGCCTGCCCCTGGCTCAGGCCGCCGTGGCCGTCGGCATCCCCACACTCGGCTACGGAACGGGGCCGGAAAGCGGCCCCCTCACCCCGGCCGAGCTGCGCCGGATGCTCGCGGGGGGCTTCCGGCCGACCACCAACCCGGCCGAACTGGGCCGGGTACGCACCGCGGTCATCTGTGCGCCGACCCCGCGAGGCGCGGACGGCGGCCCCGACCTCGGCCAGGTGGAGGCCGCCGCCCGCACCCTGGCCACCCGGCTGCGCCCGCACACCACGGTGATCCTGGAATCACCCGTGTACCCCGGAACCACCGAGGATTTCCTGCGTCCTCTGCTCGAAGAGGGTTCGGGGCTGCGCGCGGGGCGCGACTTCTTCCTCGCCTACTCCCCCGGCCGGGTGGACCCCGGCAACCGCGACTTCACGCCCGCCAACACACCCAAGGTCATCGGCGGCCTGACCCCCGCCTGCACCGAGTCGGCCGCCGCCTTCTACGGCCGTCTCACCGACAAGGTGGTACGCGCGCGTGGACCGCGCGAGGCCGAGACCGTGCAGCTGCTGGAGACCAACTACCGCCACGTCAACATCGCGCTGGTCAACGAGATGGCGGTGCTCTGCAACGGCCTGGGCGTCGACCTGTGGGACGTCATCCGGTGCGCCGAGACGAAGCCGTTCGGCTTCCAGGCGTTCCGTCCGGGCCCCGGTGTGGGCGGGCACGGCACGGCCCAGGACCTCGGCGGCCACGCGGGGCGCACCCTGCGGATGGTCGAACTGGCCCGGCAGGTCAACGACCAGATGCCGCAGTACGTCATCCAGCGCGCCGCCACGCTCCTCAACGAGCACGGGAAATCGGCCCGCGGCGCACGCGTGCTCCTCCTCGGCGTCACCTACAAGGCGGATGTCGTCGACCAACAGGGCTCCCCGGCCCACGAGATCGCGGTCCGGCTGATGGAACTCGGCGCCTCCGTCAGCTATCACGACCCCTACGTGCCGGCGTGGAGCGTCCTGGACCGGCCCGTGCCACGCGCCGACTCCCTCTACGAGGCCGCGGCCGACGCCGACCTGACGATCCTGATCCAGCAGCACCGCACCTACGACCTGCAAGGTCTGTCCGTGAAGGCCCAACTCCTCCTGGACACACGGGGAGCGACTCCGACAGGAGCGGCGCACCGCCTCTGACCTCCCGGTAATCCCCTCCCACCCGGTCACCCGGGCCTGCTACTGTGCGGCAGCTCTCGCACACAGGTGCGCCCGGGTCCCGGGCGCCCACAGGTGTGCTCCCACGCCTTGCGCACACCACAGGTGCGCCCGCATTCCCTGGGGGGAACCACATGAGTCAGTCGACTCCGCCGCCGTCCGGCCCGCCGCTCGACAACCCGTACGCCGGTCAGGCGCCCGACCCCGGGCAGGGTGCCCCGCAGGGCGCGCCCCAGCCGGGCTTCCCGGTCGCCCCGGTGGCGCCGGCCGCTCCGGTGCGCGACAACCTGGCGCTCGGCCTGGCCGCCGCCTTCGTCGCCGCGCTGGTCTCCGCGGGCGTCTACGGCGCCATCATCGGCCTGACCAAGCACGAGATCGGCTGGGCCGCGGTCGGCGTCGGCTTCCTCGTCGGCCTCGCCGCGGGACGCGTCGGTGGCCGCAACCAGATCCTGCCGGTCGCCAGCGTGATCCTGTCCGTCGCCTCGATCTACCTCGGCCAGCTCGTCGGCGAGGCCATGATCGGCGCCAAGGAGCTCGGTGTCGGCTTCAACGAGGTCTTCTTCGACCACTTCGACGTGGTCCAGGAGGCATGGAAGGCCGAGGCCGACCCGCTCACGTTCGTCTTCTTCGCGATCGCCGCGTACGTCGCGTTCTCCAGCACCCGCAAGGCCGGGGTCTGACGATGCCCGTCCCCCTCTTCCTCATGGTCCTCGGCATCACGGCCATGACGGGCGGAGGCTGGCTCGCCTTCGACATCCGGGGCGCGTCCGCGGCGATGGAGGCCTACCAGCAGCGCAATCATGAGTTGCGCGCCGCCGCGGCCGGCACGTTCGACCCGCCCGACAAGTGGATCACCGCCCGCGGTTTCCGCGCCGTCGGCGCAGTCGTCGGTCTGTGCGGCGTGTTCCTCGCACTCGCCGGCGTCGCCGAGATGCTGACGGGCGGCTGAACCGGGCGCCGGGCACTTGAAAGGGCCCGTCCACCTCGCGGTGGACGGGCCCTTCGCCTTCGGCCGAGTGCGGCCTAGCGCTTGTGCTGGGAGTCCGCGACCGTCACCTCGACGCGCTGGAACTCCTTGAGCTCGCTGTAGCCGGTGGTGGCCATGGCGCGGCGGAGGGCGCCGAAGAAGTTCATCGAGCCGTCGGGGGTGTGCGAGGGGCCCGTGAGGACCTCCTCGATGGTGCCGACGGTGCCGAGGTCCACCTTCTTGCCGCGCGGCAGCTCCTCGTTGACCGCCTCCATGCCCCAGTGGTGGCCACGGCCCGGGGCGTCGGTCGCGCGCGCGAGCGGGGAGCCCATCATCACCGAGTCGGCGCCGCAGGCGATCGCCTTGGGGAGGTCCCCGGACCAGCCGACGCCACCGTCCGCGATGACGTGCACGTACCGGCCGCCGGACTCGTCCATGTAGTCGCGGCGGGCCGCGGCGACGTCCGCGACCGCGGTGGCCATGGGCACCTGGATGCCCAGGACGTTGCGCGTGGTGTGCGCGGCACCGCCGCCGAAGCCGACGAGGACACCCGCCGCGCCGGTGCGCATGAGGTGCAGGGCCGCCGTGTACGTGGCGCAGCCGCCGACGATCACCGGGACGTCGAGCTCGTAGATGAACTGCTTCAGGTTCAGCGGCTCGGAGGCGCCCGAGACGTGCTCGGCGGAGACCGTGGTGCCGCGGATGACGAAGATGTCCACGCCCGCGTCCACGACGGCCTTGGAGAACTGGGCCGTGCGCTGCGGGGACAGGGCCGCGGCGGTGACGACGCCGGAGTCGCGCACCTCCTTGATGCGCTGCCCGATCAGCTCCTCCTTGATGGGAGCCGCGTAGATCTCCTGGATGCGGCGGGTCGCGGTCTCCGCGTCCAGCTCGGCGATCTCGTCGAGCAGCGGCTGCGGGTCCTCGTACCGCGTCCAGAGGCCTTCGAGGTTGAGGACGCCCAGGCCGCCCAGCTCGCCGATGCGGATCGCGGTGGCCGGGGAGACGACCGAGTCCATCGGGGCGGCCAGGAACGGCAGCTCGAAGCGGTAGGCGTCGATCTGCCAGGCGATCGAGACCTCCTTCGGGTCCCGCGTACGGCGGCTCGGGACGACGGCGATGTCGTCGAAGGCGTACGCCCGGCGGCCGCGCTTGCCGCGCCCGATCTCGATCTCAGTCACGTGTGTGGCCTTTCCCTCTTCGCTTCTGCGCCTCCCAGTATCCCCGACGCCCACGCCGAGGGCGGCCCCGGAACCTCCGGGACCGCCCTCGGGCCACGGATCGGGGCGTGTCCACGCGCGCGTGGACGACGATGGGCCCCCACGCGCGCGTGGGGGCCCATCCGTGCCGTACGGGTTACTTGCGGCTGTAGTTCGGCGCCTCGACCGTCATCTGGATGTCGTGCGGGTGGCTCTCCTTGAGGCCCGCCGAGGTGATCCGGACGAACCGGCCGCGCTCCTGGAGCTCGGGGACGGTCCGGCCGCCGACGTAGAACATCGACTGGCGCAGGCCGCCGACCAGCTGGTGGACGACCGCGGAGAGCGGACCGCGGTAGGGCACCTGGCCCTCGATGCCCTCGGGCACGAGCTTCTCGTCGGAGGCGACGCCCTCCTGGAAGTAGCGGTCCTTGGAGAAGGAGCGCTGCTCGCCACGGGACTGCATGGCGCCCAGGGAGCCCATGCCGCGGTACGACTTGAACTGCTTGCCGTTGATGAACAGCAGCTCGCCCGGGGACTCCTCGCAGCCGGCGAGCAGCGAGCCCAGCATCACCGTGTCGGCACCCGCGACCAGGGCCTTGGCGATGTCGCCGGAGTACTGCAGGCCGCCGTCGCCGATGACCGGGACACCGGCCTCCTTGGCGGCGAGCGACGCCTCGTAGATCGCCGTCACCTGCGGCACACCGATGCCGGCGACGACGCGGGTGGTGCAGATGGAGCCGGGGCCGACACCGACCTTGATGCCGTCTACGCCCGCGTCGATGAGCGACTGGGCACCGTCACGGGTGGCGATGTTGCCGCCGATGACGTCGACGCCGGACGAGTTCGACTTGATCTTGGCGACCATGTCGCCGACGAGGCGGGAGTGGCCGTGCGCGGTGTCGACGACGATGAAGTCGACACCGGCCTCGATGAGGGCCTGGGCGCGCTCGAAGGCGTCACCGGCCACACCGACGGCCGCGCCGACGAGCAGCCGGCCCTCGGCGTCCTTGGCGGCGTTCGGGTACTTCTCGGCCTTCACGAAGTCCTTGACCGTGATGAGGCCCTTGAGGACACCGGAGTCGTCGACGAGCGGAAGCTTCTCGATCTTGTGGCGCCGCAGCAGCTCCATGGCGTCCTGGCCGGAGATGCCGACCGTGCCGGTGACCAGCGGCATCGGCGTCATGACCTCGCGGACCTGACGCGAACGGTCGGTCTCGAAGGCCATGTCGCGGTTGGTGACGATCCCCAGGAGCTTGCCGCCGCCGTCGGTGACGGGAACCCCGGAGATGCGGAACTTGGCACAGATCGCGTCGGCCTCGGCGAGCGTCGCGTCCGGGTGCACCGTGATCGGGTCGGTCACCATGCCGGACTCGGAACGCTTGACCAGGTCGACCTGGTTGGCCTGGTCCTCGATGGACAGGTTGCGGTGGAGGACGCCGACACCGCCCTGGCGCGCCATCGCGATCGCCATGCGGGACTCGGTCACCTTGTCCATGGCTGCGGAGAGCAGCGGGATGTTCACCCGCACGTTCTTCGAGATGTACGAGGCGGTGTCGATCTGGTCGGGCGCCATGTCCGACGCGCCCGGCAGCAGCAGCACGTCGTCGTAGGTCAGCCCGAGTGTCGCGAATTTGGCGGGCACTCCGTCGACGTTGGCAGTCATGACACCTTCCCCAAATGGCCCTGATCGGTGCGGATGTCCATGCTAACGGGAAGCATGGCTCTCTCATTCCACGGTTGAGGGTGCGCTTCGGCTTCGTATGTTCGTACGGGTCCGGTGACCTCGGCGTTCATCGCGGGTCCGGCCGGGGGCACGGACAGCGGGACACCTCCCTCCGCTCTCGTCGCCCTTCGCACCTGTGCGACGGGAAATCCCGCCGGCCGCGGCACGCGGCGCGCCGACGGACCGCTACTGCTCCGCGAGCGCCCGCAGACGGCTGAGCGCCCGGTGCTGGGCCACCCGCACGGCCCCGGGTGACATTCCCAACATCTGGCCCGTCTCCTCGGCCGTCAGGCCCACCGCGATGCGCAGCAGCAACAGTTCGCGCTGGTTCTCGGGGAGGTTGGCCAGGAGCTTCTTGGCCCATTCGGCGTCACTGCTGAGCAGGGCGCGCTCCTCGGGACCGAGGGAGTCGTCGGGGCGCTCGGGCATCTCGTCCGAGGGGACGGCCGTCGAGCCGGGGTGGCGCATCGCGGCGCGCTGCAGGTCGGCGACCTTGTGCGCGGCGATGGCGAAGACGAACGCCTCGAAGGGGCGCCCGGTGTCCTTGTAGCGCGGCAGCGCGAGGAGAACGGCGACGCAGACCTCCTGCGCCAGGTCCTCCACGAAGTGCCGCGCGTCGCCCGGGAGCCGGGACAGACGGGTGCGGCAGTAGCGCAGCGCGAGTGGGTGTACGTGGGCGAGCAGGTCGTGCGTGGCCTGCTCGTCGCCGTCGACCGCGCGATGGACGAGCGCGCCGATCACCGTCGTCTCGTCTTCGCGCATCGGTCCATGGTGCCTCGGCGTCGTCCGTTCCGTGGCACCGCGTCCATAGTTGTGCACCGAAGCGTTATGAGCAGGTGCGCCGGAACTCATCTCCTGCGCCCTCCCCTTCCGCTCGACCGACCTGTCCCCGAGGAACTCCACACCTCAAGGATGCGGCATCCGCCGGGAAACGGGGATCGGGCACCGAAGAGGCTCTCTCTGAGGGCCCGGCCCCGCCCGCCGTCGAGCGGGCGGGGGCTGCTGCCGTCATACCCTCGGGGCGGCTCACCTAGCGAACCAGACCCCACCGGAAACCGAGCGCCACGGCGTGCGCGCGGTCCGAGGCGCCGAGCTTCTTGAAGAGCCGCCGGGCGTGCGTCTTGACCGTGTCCTCGGAGAGGAACAGCTCGCGGCCGATCTCGGCGTTGGAGCGGCCGTGGCTCATGCCCTCGAGGACCTGGATCTCCCGCGCGGTGAGGGTGGGCGCGGCGCCCATCTCGGCCGAACGCAGTCTGCGCGGGGCGAGCCGCCAGGTGGGGTCGGCGAGCGCCTGCGTCACGGTGGCGCGCAGCTCGGCACGCGAGGCGTCCTTGTGCAGATAGCCGCGGGCGCCGGCGGCGACGGCGAGCGCCACACCGTCCAGGTCCTCGGCGACGGTGAGCATGATGATGCGCGCACCGGGGTCGGCGGACAGCAGCCGCCGGACGGTCTCCACGCCGCCCAGTCCGGGCATGCGTACGTCCATCAGAATGAGGTCCGAACGGTCGGCACCCCAGCGGCGGAGGACTTCCTCGCCGTTGGCCGCCGTCGTCACACGCTCGACGCCGGGCACGGTCGCCACCGCGCGGCGGAGCGCCTCTCGGGCAAGCGGGGAGTCGTCGCAGACGAGGACGGATGTCATGGCCGTCCTCCGCAGCTGATGCGCGTCACCTTGAGCCTCCAGGCTGGTACGAATCGTCACCTGTGCGGTCGACACTCGCCGACGGATTCTGCCGTCTGCCCGAGCGCTTGTTCCTTCAACCGCCTCCGCACTCTCAACGATGGTCACTCGAAAGAGTTACGGGGCACTCCGTCGTCTTCGGCACTGTACGTGAGGGTGCGGACACGGTGCAGACATGCACAACGGACCCTCAATGTTTCATCACAACCTATGCCCCATTTAGACCGATTTCTTCCCATTTGCTGGTGTCTGCGGCTAGATTCGCAATGAGTCATATTTTCATCTCCTTAGATCGTAGATGTACGGTCGGTGGGGCATAGCAGCCCAGAACGGCAACAAGGGGACACGCAATGGCAGATTTCTCCCGCCTTCCCGGTCCGAACGCGGACCTCTGGGACTGGCAGCTCCTCGCGGCCTGCCGCGGGGTCGACAGCTCGCTCTTCTTCCACCCGGAGGGCGAGCGTGGTGCGGCACGGAGCGCTCGCGAGAACTCGGCCAAAGAGGTCTGCATGAGATGCCCGGTACGCGCCGAGTGCGCGGCACACGCCCTGGCGGTGCGCGAGCCGTACGGCGTGTGGGGCGGACTGACCGAGGACGAGCGCGAAGAGCTCATGGGGCGGGCGCGCAACCGGCTGGTCTCGGCATCGGCCGGTGGAAGCAGTCACGCTTCGAACAACTGAAGGAACGTTTCTTCACTTCGGGCACGCGTGCACGTGCCCCCGTTTTGACCTGCACGCACGCGTGCGGCCCGACGTCCGCGACCGGTCCGTCAGCGGGCGGCGGCCCGTGCCAGCCGGTCGAGCGTGGCCGCCACCGCCGGCACCTGCGCCAGATCCGGCAGCGTGAGCGCGACGATCTCGCGCCGCACCGGCGGCTCCACCGTCACCGTGCGGGCCCGCTTGGGCCGGACGGACTCGATGGCCAGTTCCGGGAGGACCGCGACGCCGAGGCCCGCGCCCACGAGACCGACCACGGCCGGGTAGTCGTCGGTGGCGAAGTCGATGCGGGGCTCGAAGCCCGCGCCCCGGCACACCTCGACCAACTGTCCGCGGCAGCGCGGGCAGCCCGCGATCCACGACTCGCCCGCGAACTCGCCGATGGCCACCGAACCGGCCGCGGCGAGACGGTGACGCTCGGGCACCAGCGCGACGAGCCGGTCCGTCAGCAGGGGGCGGACGACGAGGTCGTCCCACTCCTCACCGCCCGTGCCCTCGTAGCGGAAGGCCAGCGCGATGTCGCAGTCGCCGTCCCGGAGCTTCTCCACGGACTCGGGCGGCTCGGCCTCCTCCAGGAAGACGCGCGTCCCCGGGTGCGCGGCGCGCAGTGCGGCGAGGGCGGTCGGCACGAGGGTGGAGCTCCCGCTGGGGAAGGACACGAGCCGGACCCGGCCCGCGCGCAGGCCGGCGATCGCGGCGACCTCCTCCTCGGCGGCCGTGAGACCGGACAGGATGCTCGCGGCGTGCTTGACCAGCGCCTCGCCCGCCTCGGTCAGGCGCATCTCACGACCGGAGCGGATCAGCAGAGGCGTGCCGACGGAGGCCTCCAGCGCCTTCATCTGTTGGCTGACGGCCGGCTGGGTGCAGCCCAGCTCGCGCCCGGCCGCGGAGAAGGAGCCGGTGGCGGCGACGGCGCGCAGGACACGGAGATGACGGGCCTCGATCACGCTCCGAGCATAAGTGAGCCTTGGGGTGTGGCGCCAATATTGCGTCGACGCTTTGGCCGTGGTCGCCTAGCGTGGAGAGCATGAAGCTTCTGTCGCTGAATCTGGGCCGGGCACAGGCCGTCGCGTACACCGACCAGCCGGAGGGCGTGACCGGCATCGACAAGCAGCCGGTGGACGGTGCCGTGCGGGTGAGCGCGCCCGGCCCCAAGTCGATCGGCGGCAGCGGACTCGCCGGGGACGCGGTGTGCGACGGACGCCACCACGGCGGGGACGACCAGGCGGTGTACGCGGTGGCCCGCGAGGACCTCGACGACTGGGAGCGCGAGCTCGGCCGGCCGCTGCGCAACGGCGTGTTCGGGGAGAACCTCACGACCGAGGGGGTGGATGTATCCGGCGCGCGGATCGGCGAGCGCTGGCGCATCGGCTCCGAGGTCGTCCTGGAGGTCACCAGCGGGCGCATCCCCTGCCGCACCTTCCAGGGGCACCTCGGCGAGAAGGGCTGGGTCAAGCGCTTCACGCAGAAGGCCGCGCCCGGCGCGTATCTGCGGGTGATCGAGCCCGGTGAGATCCGCCCGGGCGACGCGATCGAGATCGTGCACCGGCCGGACCACGACGTCACCGTCGCGCTCCAGTTCCGCGCCGTGACGACCGAACGGGAGCTGCTGCCAAGGCTGTTGACGGTCGGCGACGCGTTGCACCCGGAGGCGCTGGCGAAGGCCCGGAAGTATGTGGCCGACCAGGGCGACCGGTAGCGGGCGGGCCACGGCGCGGGGAACTCTTCGGGCGCTGCCGGTCGTTGGGCGGCGGCGGGCGCCGGACGCCTGGCCAGGTCACTAACCTTGCGCCATGACAACGGCTCTGATTACGGGATCGACCGCGGGGATCGGTGCCGCCTTCGCGCGGCGTCTGGCGGCTGACGGGCACAACCTCGTTCTGGTGGCGCGCGACACGAAGCGACTGCAGGAGCAGGCCACCGAACTGCACGACCGGCACGGCATCGAGGCGGAGGTGCTGACGGCGGACCTGGCGACCGACGGCGGCATCGACGCGGTCGCCGCGCGCCTCGGCGACCGGAGGAACCCGGTCGACCTCCTGGTCAACAACGCGGGCTTCGGCAACAAGGGCCGCTATCTGGACGTATCGATGGCGGACGAGCTCAAGATGCTCAAGGTGCACTGCGAGGCGGTGCTCCGGCTGACGTCGGCGGCGACCGAGGTGATGCGGGAGCGCGGCCGGGGCGGAGTCGTCAACGTCGCCTCGGTGGCCGCGTTCGTGCCGCGTGGCACGTACGGCGCGTCGAAGGCATGGGTCGTGCAGTTCACGCAGGGCGCGGCGCGGGACCTCGCGGGCAGCGGGGTGCGGCTGATGGCGCTGTGCCCCGGCTTCGTGCGCACCGAGTTCCACCAGCGGGCCGGGATGGGCACGGACAACATCCCGAAGTGGATGTGGCTCGACGCGGACAAGCTGGTGGCGGCGGCGCTCGCGGACCTCGCCCGGGGCAAGTCGCTGTCGATCCCGGACCCGCGGTACAAGGCGCTGATGGGCGTGGTGAAGGTGACGCCGCGGGCGCTGCTCGGCGGGATCACGTCGAAGACGGGCCGGAAGTACGGGCCGCAGTGAGCTGGGCGGGGCCGTTAGGGCCTGTCAGCACCCTCGGGTGATATCCCCTTCAACCACGACAGTTGAGGGGGATTTTCACTAAAATGGACGCATTCATCCGGACCACGTGGGCCGGGAGGCTGCGCCATGACATTCGTGCAACTGATCGACTGCAAGACGAGTCGGTTCGACGAGATGAACCGGCTGATGGACACCTGGGTCGAGCAGACCCGGGGGAAGCGGACCGCGACGCACAGCGTCATCGGCCAGGACCGGTCCGACGCGTCCCACTTCATCGAGATCGTGGAGTTCCCCTCGTACGAGGAGGCGGTGCGGAACTCGAACCTGCCGGAGACCGACAGGATCTTCCAGGAGATGGTCGCCCTCTGCGACGAGACACCGACGTTCACGGACCTGGACGTGATCCGTGACGAGCAGCTGTACGAGGCCACCGTCCGCCGGTTCTTCGACACCGTGGCCACCGCGGGCGACCTGCCGCCGCTCAACGACCTGATGGTCGAGCACTACCACGACCACGATCCCGCCAACGAGCAGGACAACCTGGGCCTCGACGCCATGCGGCGCGAGATCGAGATGTGGCGGGGCGGGTTCGACTTCGCCTTCACCGTGGACGACCAGCTGGCCCAGGGCGACCGCGTCTGCACGCGGTGGACCTGGAACGGCACCCACACCGGCGACTTCATGGGGATCCCCCCGAGTGGGATGACGGTGACCATGACGGGGACGACCGTCTTCCGCTGCCAGGAGGACGGGAAGATCGCCGAGGGCTGGTGGCAGTACGACCGGCTGGGACTGATGGCCCAGCTCGGCGCGCTCGACGCACTGGAGACCTGAGGGCTGCCCCCGGAACACCTCGCGCGGCCCACGCGAGGCTCCGGCCCGGGTGGGACCGGCAACGCGGGAGGCCCCCGCTCCCTGTCGGGAACGGGGGCCTCCGCGAGGCACTGCTCGACGTCACGCCGGAAGCGTCACGCCGTGCGGCGCGTTGCCTCAGTGGGCGTGCCCGTGGCCGTGGCCGTGGCCCGCGTCGGCCTCCTCCTCGGCCGGCTTCTCGACGACCAGGGTCTCGGTCGTCAGGAGCAGGGAGGCGATGGAGGCGGCGTTCTCCAGGGCGGAGCGGGTGACCTTGACCGGGTCGATGACGCCGGCCTTGACCAGGTCGCCGTACTCGCCGGTCGCGGCGTTGAAGCCCTGGCCCTTGTCGAGCTCGGCGACCTTGGAGGTGATGACGTAGCCCTCCAGGCCGGCGTTCTCGGCGATCCAGCGCAGCGGCTCGACGGCGGCGCGGCGGACGACCGAGACACCCGTGGCCTCGTCGCCGGTCTTGCCGAGGTTGTCCTCGAGGACCTTCACGGCGTGGACGAGCGCGGAGCCACCACCGGAGACGATGCCCTCCTCGACCGCGGCGCGGGTCGCGGAGATGGCGTCCTCCAGACGGTGCTTCTTCTCCTTGAGCTCGACCTCGGTGGCGGCGCCGACCTTGATGACGCACACGCCGCCGGCCAGCTTCGCGAGGCGCTCCTGGAGCTTCTCGCGGTCCCAGTCGGAGTCGGTGTTCTCGATCTCGGCCTTGATCTGGTTGACGCGGCCGACGACCTCGTCGGAGCTGCCGCCACCGTCGACGATCGTGGTGTCGTCCTTGGTGACGGTCACGCGGCGGGCGCTGCCCAGCACGTCCAGGCCGACCTGGTCGAGCTTGAGGCCGACCTCCTCGGCGATGACCTGACCACCGGTGAGGGTGGCGATGTCGCCGAGCATGGCCTTGCGGCGGTCACCGAAGCCGGGGGCCTTCACGGCGACGGCGTTGAAGGTGCCGCGGATCTTGTTCACGACGAGGGTGGAGAGGGCCTCGCCCTCGACGTCCTCGGCGATGATCAGCAGCGGCTTGGAGGCGTTGGACTGGATGACCTTCTCCAGCAGCGGCAGCAGGTCCTGGATGGAGCTGACCTTGCCCTGGTGGATGAGGATGTACGGGTCCTCGAGGACGGCCTCCATGCGCTCCTGGTCCGTCACGAAGTACGGCGACAGGTAGCCCTTGTCGAAGGCCATGCCCTCGGTGAAGTCCAGCTCCAGACCGAAGGTGTTGGACTCCTCGACGGTGATGACACCGTCCTTGCCGACCTTGTCCATCGCCTCGGCGATGAGCTCGCCGACCTGCTGGTCCTGGGCGGACAGCGCGGCGACGGCGGCGATGTCGGACTTCTCGTCGATCGGGCGCGCGGTGGCGAGCAGGTCGTCGGAGACGGCCTTGACGGCCGCGTCGATGCCCCGCTTCAGCAGCGCCGGGGAGGCGCCCGCGGCGACGTTCTTCAGGCCCTCGCGCACGAGCGCCTGGGCGAGCACGGTGGCGGTGGTCGTACCGTCACCCGCGATGTCGTTGGTCTTGGTCGCCACCTCCTTTACCAGCTGGGCGCCGAGGTTCTCGTACGGGTCCTCGACCTCGACCTCGCGGGCGATGGTGACACCGTCGTTGGTGATGGTGGGGGCGCCGAACTTCTTGTCGATGACGACGTTGCGGCCCTTGGGGCCGATCGTCACCTTGACCGTGTCGGCAAGCTTGTTGACGCCGCGCTCAAGGGCGCGACGGGCGTCCTCGTCGAACTTCAGGATCTTCGCCATAGGAGCGGTTCAGCCCTCTCGGAAAACTTGGAGAAACGAACTGCGCCCCCGGCGCCCGGCTAGTTGACGTCGCGGGGGCCAGGGGCGCAGTTCACTGCAATTCTGGGTGAATTACTTCTCGACGATCGCGAGCACGTCGCGGGCCGAGAGGACGAGGTACTCCTCGCCGTTGTACTTCACCTCGGTGCCGCCGTACTTGCTGTACAGCACGACATCGCCGACGGTGACGTCGAGCTCGACGCGCTTTCCGTCCTCGATGCGGCCCGGGCCCACGGCCAGGACGACGCCCTCCTGGGGCTTCTCCTTGGCGGTGTCCGGAATGACCAGGCCAGAGGCCGTGGTCTGCTCGGCGTCCAGCGGCTGGACCACAATGCGGTCCTCGAGCGGCTTGATGGCAACCTTGGAGCTGGCGGTCGTCACGATCCGACCTCCCCCTTCGGAGATCTCACGGGGTTAACTGTCTGAGGTGGCGACCAGGTCGATCCGTCGTCGCGGGTGCCGGACCTGCCCGTCGCTATTGGCACTCTCCAGGGGGGAGTGCCAGGGCCGAGACTATGACTGCGATTAGCACTCGGTCAAGCGGAGTGCCAACGCGGCGCTTACATGTCCGCAAAACCTCGGCGCACGTCCGCGCCCGTTCAGGTCCGCTTCCCCGTCCCGGCGGCGGATGTCAGAGGTAGTCCTCCAGCCGGGCCACCGTGAATCCCTGCGTCTGGATGCGGCGCAGCAGGCGGGTCGTGGAGTCGATGAGCGTCACTCCGCCGGTGTCCTCCGGCCGGGCCAGGACGATGTCGCCCGGCCGCAGCTCGTGCCCCTGCTCGTAGCTCAGCCCTTCCGCCCGCATGGAGGCCCGCCACAGCACGACGGCGGAGACCCCGCAGTCGGCGGCGGCGCGCAGCGTGGTGTGGTCGTAGGTGCCGTACGGGGGCCGCAGCAGCCGGGGCCGGATGCCGAAGCGCTGTTTGAGCTTGTCCTGCTGACCGCAGATCTCGGCGCGCTGGCCGACATAGGGCAGGCCGCGCAGGGAGGCGTGGTCGAGGGTGTGGTTCTGCACGCTCGCGCCGACCGCGCGGAGCCGGGCGAAGTCCCCGTACCCCGGCCCGACGACCGTGTCCGTGAGGAACATGCTGACCGGCAGCCGCAGTTCACGGACCATGTCGACGAACCGCGGATCGCGCTCGGCGCCGTCGTCGTAGGTCAGGAAGACCACGCGGTCGTGGGTGGGGACGTGGTCCACGACGGGTGGCAGTCCGGGGCCGGCGGGGCGCGCGACGGTCCGGGCGGGCGGGCGCGGCGGCCGGGCGAGCGGGGCGGCGAGGCCCCAGCGGCGGTACGCCGGCTCCCGGGGCCGTACCTTCTGCGCCGCCTTCTTGCCCAGCCGCTCGATGGGGTCGACGGACTGGGCGCAGCCGGTGAGCAGCACGGCGGCGAGCAGTCCGGCACCGAGCGCACGCACCCCGCGCCGCGCCGGGTGCGGTGTCCGCGGGCGCGCCGGGCGCCGCACCCGGAGCCTCACAGGTAGTCCTCCAGGCGCGCCACCGCGTACCCCTTGTCCGTGACCTTCTTCAGGAAGCGGCGGACCATGTCGGTCATCGTGCCGTCCCAGTCGGCGCGGCCCCGGAAGTGGGTGAGGACGATGTCGCCGGGGTGCAGGTCGCGGTCGTCCTCGCGGTACTCCCAGTGGTCGACGTAGACCTCCTCGTCCCAGATCGGGGCGTACTTGATGCCGCAGGACTTGGCGGCGCGCAGGGTGTCGCCGTCGTAGTTGCCGTAGGGCGGCCGGAAGAGCGTCGGGCGCTTGCCGAACTGCTTCGTCATGATGGCCTGCATGCCGCAGATCTCCTCCCTCTGCTCGTCGTACGACAGCCCGGGGAGGTACGGGTGGTGCAGCGTGTGGTTGTTGAGGCTGACACCGCGGTCGCGCATCTCGCGGAAGTACCCGTAGTCGTCCTTGATCAGGTAATTGCTGAGGAAGGCGGTGTACGGGATCTTCAGGTCGCTCATCATCCGCAGGAACTTCGGGTCCTTCTCCTCGCCGTCGTCGATGGTGAGGAAGACGACCTTGTCCTTGGTGGGGACGGTGGTGAAGACCGGGGGCAGCCCCTCCTCCTCCTGGCCGTCCACCTCGAACCCGTCGCGGGCCTTGATCGCCGGCTTCGTGGCGGGCGGCGCCGGAGGCACGAGCGGTGCCCTGTCCAGGCCCCAGCGCTTGGCGGCGGCGACGCGCTCGGCCTGGGTGTTGCTCACCCGGTCGGCATAGGAGCCGGCGGCGGGGGACGCCTTGGCCTTCGGCTGCTGGCCGGGGGTCCCCTTGACGCCGGATTCCTCGCCGGAGCAGCCGGAGACGAGAGCGGTGAGGGCGAGCACGGCAAGACCGCCGCGAACACCGGCCCGCATTGCGGCGTGTTTATCATTTTGTCGCACTGATCGCATGGTGCGGGATCTTCCCCGCGCGAGCCCCTCACGAGGCCCCGACACCACCGCGGCCCCACGGCCGGACGCGCAGCGTCCACCGACTGGCCCACAATGGGCCAGTGAACGACGTCTCCTTCGCCTCCCTCCTCACTCCCGAGGGCCGCGCCCTGCTCGACGAGGTCCGCGGCACCGAACCGGCGCGGGAACTGGCCGTGGCCACCCGGCTGCGCCGCGAGCACCCGGCCGAGCTGGTCTCCGCCGCCCTCGGGCAGGAGCGGCTGCGGCAGCGGGCCACGGCGAAGTTCGGGGCCGAGGACGCCGAGCGGATGTTCTTCACCCCGAACGGGGTCGAGCAGTCGACGCGGACGAGCGTGGCGGCCCACCGCGCCCGGCGGTTCCAGGAGCTGGGCGTCCGCTCCGTGGCCGACCTGTGCTGCGGGATCGGCGGCGACGCGATCGCGCTGGCCCGCGCCGGTATCCGGGTCCTCGCCGTCGACCGTGACCCGCTGACCGCGGCGGTCGCCCGCGCGAACGCGGACGCGCTGGGGCTCTCGGAGCTGATCGAGGTCCGCGAGGCGGATGTCACCGCCGTCGACACCTCCGCGTACGAGGCGGTCTTCGTGGACCCGGCACGGCGCGGCGGCCGGGGCCGGATCTTCGACCCGGAGGCCTACTCGCCGCCGCTGTCCTGGGCGGTCGAGACCGCGACGAAGGCACCGCTGGCCGCCTTGAAGATCGCTCCCGGCATCCCGCACGAGACGGTGCCCGCCCAGGCCGAGGCCGAGTGGATCTCCGACGGCGGGGACGTGAAGGAGGCGGTGCTGTGGTTCGGCACCGAGCCGGGGCTGGTGCGGGCCACCCTGCTGCCAGGCCCGCGCGCGCTGCGCGGCCGGGGCCTGCCCGATCCCGCCGTGCGTCCGGTCGGCCGCTATCTGTACGAGCCCGACGGCGCCGTCATCCGCGCGCACCTGGTCGCGGAGGTGGCCGAGGACCTCGACGGCGGCCTGATCGACGAGACCATCGCCTACGTCACGGCGGACGAGCTGCGCCCGACGCCGTACGCCTCCGCCTACGAGATCACCGACCTGCTGCCCTTCAACGTCAAGCGCCTGAAGGCGTTGCTGCGGGAGCGCGAGGTCGGTGTGCTGACGGTCAAGAAGCGGGGCTCGGCCGTCGAGCCGGAGGAGCTGCGGCGGAAGGTGAAGCCGCAGGGGCCCGCTTCCGCGACGGTGTTCCTGACGCGGGTGGCGGGTGCCCCGACCATGCTGGTGGGGGGACCCGCGCAGCCGCCTGCTGCTGGTGGCGGCTGCTGAGCGGAGCGAGGTCCGGCGCGGTGACGGGCCGCGGCGCCGTGCCGGGGCGCACCGCCGAAGCACCCGAGGCCGACCCGCCGACCTTGGCCGAGGAGGACGGGCTCGCCTGCGGAGCAAGGCCGTCGTAGCCCGCCCCGTACGTCCACCGGCTGCTGCTCGCACTGATCGCAGCGCCCGCGGAATTCAGTGCCGCTGTCGACACCGAGCCGGTGCCGCCGAAGACCGCCGGACCGCCCGGGTTCGCGGCGCCCTCGACCAGGTACCTGGTGTCGGCGGAGCGGGCGGTGACGTCCGTCCACAGCAGCGGGCCGAACACGTTCGTCGCGGCGCCCGCGGCGGTGCCGCCGACCAGGCAGACCGTGGCGCCGGGCTCGAGGACCCGCGTCCGCTCCGCCTGCACGGCCGAGGAGACCGAGGCCGAGGGCGTCAGCAGGACCGCTCCGTGCTTCCTGCCCGCGAGGGCGGGCGCCGTGAGCGCGTACGACCGGCTGTCCGCAGCGGCGCAGCCGTAAGCCTTCGCCGATCACCTTGGGAATGGCGTCACGGCGGGAACGCTCACGCCCCGCCCAGCTCACGCGCCCGGGCCGTCAGCAGCTCCCGCTCCCGTTCGTTGCGGGCCAGCTCGGCCGCGCGCTCGAACTCCGCCCGCGCCTGCTCCGTGCGGCCGAGCCGGGCCAGCAGGTCGCCGCGCACGCTGGGCAGCAAGTGGTAGTCGCGCAGGGCGGGTTCACCGCAGAGGGCGTCGACGATCTCCAGGGCGGGGCCGGGCCCCTCGGCCATCGAGACGGCCACGGCACGGTTCAGCTCGACCACCGGGGACGGCGTACGGGCCGCCAGCAGGGCGTAGAGGGTGGCGATCTGCCGCCAGTCCGTGTCCTCGTACGCGTACGCCTGCGCGTGGCAGGCGGCGATGGCGGCCTGGAGGGCGTAGGGGCCCGGGCTGCCCGTGGCGACGGCGTTGGCCCGGCCCAGCGCGGTGAAGCCGCGGCGGATCAGCATGCGGTTCCAGCGGCGGCGGTTCTGGTCCCTGAGCAGGACCGGCTCACCCGAGGGAGAGGTACGGGCGGGCGTGCGGGACGCCTGGAGCTCCAGCAGGGCGGCGAGCGCGTGCACCTCGGGCTCCTTGGGCATCAGCTCGGCGAGCACGCGCGCCAGCCGCAGGGCGTCCTCGCACAGGGCGGGGCGCAGCAGGTCGTCGCCCGCCGTGGCCGCGTAGCCCTCGTTGAACACCAGGTAGATGATCTCCAGGACCGACCCCAGCCGGGCCTCCCGTTCGGGGCCGTAGGGGACCTCGAAGGCGACGCCCTTCGCCGCCAGCGTCCGCTTGGCGCGCACGATGCGCTGGGCGACCGTCGCCTCGGACGTGAGGTAGGCGCGGGCGATCTCGGCGGTCGTCAGGCCGCCCAGGAGACGCAGGGTGAGCGCGATGCGGGCCTCGGCGGAGAGGACCGGATGGCATGCGGTGAAGACGAGGCGGAGCAGGTCGTCGTCGATGTCGTCCGGGTCGGAGGGTTCGTCGACGTGGTGCGGCGCGGACAGCGAGAGGTCCCGTCCGACCTCCTCCAGCTTGCGCGCGTACCGCTCCCGGCGGCGTACGAGGTCGATGGCGCGGTGCTTGGCCGTGGCCGTCAGCCAGGCGCCCGGGTTGCCGGGCACGCCGTCCCGCGGCCACTGCTCCAGGGCCGCGACCAGCGCGTCCTGGGCGAGTTCCTCGGCGATGCCGACGTCCCGGACGATCCGGGCGACGCCGGCGATGATGCGCGGCGACTCGATCCGGAAGATCGTCTCGACGGTTTCCAGGGCGTTGCCGCCGGACCCGGCCGCGGTGATGGTGGGCTGCTCTTCCACAGCCCACCATCAGACACCCTCCGGGCGGCCGGGCCAAGCGGTCCCCGGGGCCGGGCGGCCGGGGCGGGGCCCCGGCCGTGCTCCCGGTCAGCCCTCCGCGATCTCCCGGACCTCACAGGTCACCGTCCAGTGCTCCTCGTGCACCTTCAGGAACCGCTTGGTCCACTCCAGGGCCTCGGCCATGTCCTTGCACTGCATGAGGGCGTAGCCGCCGACGACCTCCTTGGACTCGGTGAAGGGCCCGTCGGTGACGGACAGCTGCCCGCTCTGCCAGTGCACCCGCTTGCCCTGGGCGCTGGGCGTCAGCCCGGCGGTGTCGAGCATGACCCCGGCCTTCGTGATCTCCTCGATGAGCTCGCCCATCCGCTGCATCAGTTCGGGGCTCGGGCCCTCGGCGGGCGCGGTGCTCTCGTCGATCTGGACCAGCGACAGGTAGCGCGGCATGGTGACTCCTCGTATCCGTGACTCTTGTGCCTCGGAGGCGGAGCTCCTCCCCGCCTCTCACCCATGCGTCGAACGGGGCACGCCGGTATCGACACCGCTGCGGAATTTCTTCGAAGTTTTTTCTACTGATGCCGTTTTCGCAGGTCAAGAGGGTGCAAACGGGTGGGCGCCGGCTGATCGCCCCGGCGTCACCTCAGCGACTTCCACAGCTCGGCGGCCGCCGGTTCCCGGGCCACCACCCGGTTGTGGTCCGTGGGCGCGGTCACCACCGGCATCATCACCGTCTCGACGGCGTCGGACGACAGGCCGTTCAGGCTCCGGCCGAGCTTCGACAGCTCGCCCAGCGAGTCGAGTCCGGTGTCCGTCGTCAGGCTCCCGGTCACCGCGTCCGCGACCTTGTAGAGCCTGGCCGGGTCGGCGAGCAGGTCGGTGGCCGAGATCCGCGCCAGCAGCGCCTTCACCAGCTTCTGCTGGAGGCCTATGCGCCCGAGGTCGCTGCCGTCGCCGATGCCGTGGCGCGTCCGGGCCAGTGCCAGCGCCCGCGTGCCGTCGAGGTGGTGCTCGCCGGCCGTCAGGTGCAGATGGCTCTGGTCGTCGTCGATGTCCTCGTCGGTCGTGACGGTGACACCGCCGAGCGCGTCGACCAGGTCCGCGAAACCGGCGAAGTCGATCTCGATGTAGTGGTCCATGCGGATGCCGGTCATGGACTCGACCGTCTTCACCGCACAGGCCGGACCGCCCACCGCGTAGGCGCTGTTGAACATCACGCCGTACGCCACCGCCGTGGTCCCCCCGGACGGCGTGGGGCACGACGGACGGGTCACCAGGGTGTCCCGGGGGATGCTCACCACGGTCGCGTGCCTGCGGCCCTCGTCGAGGTGGACGACCATCGCCGTGTCGGAGCGCGCCCCGCCGCTGTCACCGCCGCCGAGCTTCTCGTTGCGCTCGCCGCTGCGCGAGTCGGAGCCGAGGACCAGGATGTTCAGCGCGCCGCTCGGCAGCGGGGCGGCGGAGGCGGAAGCGGACCCGGTGGCGGACGCGCTCGGCGTCGGCACCGCCCGGGCCGGCCGGTCGTCGCCGAGCGCGCCGTTGATGTCGACGCTCTTGATGTTGTGGTCGAGGTGCCAGTACGCCCAGCCGGCGCCGGACGCGCAGAGCACGAGGACGCCGGCGAGAACGGCGCCGGCCACCTTCAGCAGGCGCCGTCGGCCGCCGTGTCCCACGACGCCCTCGCGGTCGTCCCCGTGCTCGTCCTCACCCGTCACGCAGAGGAACGTAAGTCCGAATTATGACGAGCAGGAACCTGTTCTCGGGTTTCCTTCGGAAATTCTCAGACTTCTCAGGCGTACCTCAGCGATCGCGGTGCGCGCTCAGCCCAGGGTCACCGTCGGGGCCGGATTGCTCCCGCTCCACGAGGCGTTGAAGCCGAAGGACACCGAACCGCCGCTCGGTACCGTCCCGTTGTAGGACGCGTTGGAGCAGCTGACGGCGGCACCGGTCTGCGTGCAGGTGGCGTTCCAGGCCTGGGTGATCCGCTGGCCCGCGCCGTACGTCCAGTTCACCTTCCACGACGACAGCGCGGCCCCGGAGCAGGCGATCGTCACCTGGCCCGTGAAGCCCGTGTTCCACTGGCTCGTGACGCCGTACGTCACGGTGCACGCGCCGGTGGGAGGCGGCGTCGACGTCCCGCCCAGCGAGGCCGCGATCGCGGAGTACGCCGGTTTCGGGGCGTAGTTCTCGTCGTACGGGGTCGCCGCGCCGTAGCCCGGGAAGACGTCCGGGATCCAGGAGTCGGAGTCCGTGAAGCCCCAGACGGTGACACCGGCGCACCGGGTGACCGCCACGCACGCGTCGAACACGGCCTTGTAGTCCGCGGCCTGCTGCGCCAGCTTCGAGCCGTCGGCGGGGAGTTGCATACGGATGTCCAGCTCGGTGACCGCGACGTCGACGCCGAGGTCGGCGAAGCGCTGGATGTTCTGCTGGAGCGTGCCGGGGACCTGGCCGAGGATCAGGTGGGCCTGCAGGCCGACGCCGTCGATCGGGACGCCGCGCTCCTTCAGCGACTTGACCAGGTTGTAGAGGGCGGTGCTCTTCGCGTTGACGCCCTCGACGTTGTAGTCGTTGATGTAGAGCTTGGCGCTCGGGTCGGCGGCGTGCGCCCAGGTCAGCGCCTGGGCGATGTAGTCGGCGCCGAGGCCGTTGTACCAGAGCGTCGAGCGGTAGGTGCCGTCCTCGTTGAACGGCTCGTTCACCACGTCCCAGGCCGCCAGCTTGCCCTTGTACCGGGTGACTTCGGTGGTGATGTGGTCCTGGAGCAGGCCGCTGAGCTGTGCCTGCGTCCAGGTGCCGTTCGTCAGCCAGCTCGGGTTCTGGCTGTGCCAGACGAGGGTGTGCCCGCGCACCTGCTGGTTGTGGGCCTGGGCGAAGGCGACGATCTGGTCGGCCTCGGACCAGTTGAAGCTGCCCCGGGTGGGCTCGACCGAGCCCCATTTCATGGCGTTGCCCGGGGTCAGCGAGTTGAACTGCCCGCCGGCGAGGTCGCCGTAGGTGCCGGTGAGCTTGGATCCGGTGACCGCGGTGCCGATGACCTTGCCCTTGGCGGCGGCGAGGTCGCGCAGCGGGGTGTCGGCGGCGTGGGCGGTCGTCCCGGCGGCGAGCATGGCGGCCACGGCCGCGGCGCCCGTGAACAAGGCCGAGAGTCGTTTCCCTAAGGATGTTCTGGAGGTTCTCATGGCGGGTGCCTCCGAAAGTTTCGGTCGTTCAACCGATTGACTTCGGAGCAGTATGGGAGCGCTCCCATAACTCGTCAAGACATCCGTCACGCCTGTATCGCCCTCCTCGCCGAGCGGGGGGCACCGCCGTGCGAACACGGCAGCCGCCGTACGGGGTCGGCCGCGGTGCCGAGGCGCGTCGCCGTGCCGGGGTCCGCCGCCGGACGTCCCCACTACGCCGGTGGCGCGCCGGTGCTGCTGCGCACCACGAGGCTCGTGGCCAGTTCCACGCGTGTCGCCGACGGCGGCCGCTCCTCGCGGCCCAGCTGGAGCACCAGCCGCGCCGCCGCCTCGGCCATCTCGGTGAGCGGCTGCCGCACCGTCGTCAGCGGCGGGCCGACCCAGCGGGCCACCGGCAGGTCGTCGAACCCGACGACACTCAGATCCCCGGGGATGCGCAGCCCGAGCTCGCGCGCGGCCTCGTACAGGCCTAGGAGTTGTCGTCAAATGTCACGCCCACATCAGGAGCGATGCGAGGGTGACGGCTGCCTGGTATGACTCGGCGGTCTTGTCGTAGCGGGTCGCGATGCCGCGCCACTGTTTGAGTCGGTTGAAGCAGCGTTCCACGACGTTGCGACGCTTGTAGAGCTGCTTGTCGAAGGCCGGCGGGCGCCCGCCACGGCTGCCGCGCTTGAGCCTGTTGCGGACCTGGTCGGCCCGCTCGGGGATCGTGTGGGCGATGCCGTGCCGCCTGAGCCAGGTGCGGATGGCCCGGGAGCTGTAGCCCTTGTCGCCCAGGACATGGGCGGGTCGCACGCGGGGTCGTCCCGGGCCGATGCGGGGCACCCGGATCGCTTCCATCACGGCGGTGAACTGGGTGCAGTCGTTGGTGTTGCCGCCTGTGAGGGTGAAAGCGAGCGGGCGGCCGACGCTGTCGCAGGCGAGGTGGATTTTGCTGGTCAGGCCGCCGCGGGAGCGTCCGAGGGCGGGGCTGCGGAGCCCCCTTTTCGAGCTCCGGCGGCGTGCTGGTGGGCGCGGACGACGGTCGAGTCGACCGACACCAGCCAATCGATGTCCCCGGCCGCGTCGGCCCGCGCCTGGGCGCTACGGAGCATCCGCTCGAAGGTGCCGTCCGCCGCCCACCGCCGGAAACGGGTGTGCAGCGTGGCCCACGGCCCGTACCGCTCGGGCACATCACGCCAGGCCGTCCCGGTACGGAACTTCCACACGATCCCGTTGAGGACCCGTCGGTCGTCCAACCGCTTCCGCCCCCGCAAGGATGCAGGCAGCAGCGGCCGGACGAACTCCCACTCAGCATCGGACAGTTCATGGCGGCGTATCACCCAACCATGATCCACCATCCAAGATCATTTGAAGACACGTCCTAGCGCCTGGAGGTCGTTGCCCGCGAAGACGGCGGTGGGCCGGTCCGGGAGGCGCAGCAGTTCGAGGCCCGCCCGGTAGCCGCTGTCGTGGTGGAAGGTGCCCGGCCGGATCAGGGCCGGGTCGCACGGCAGGCCCGCCGTCTCCAGCGCGGCCCGGTACCCGTCGACGCGGGCGCGGCTGCACATCATGCGGGTGGGCCCGCTGATCGCGCCGATCCGGGTGTGGCCCAGCTCGACGAGATGACGGGTGGCGGCCAGGCCGCCGTGCCAGTTGGTGGCCCCGACGGACGGCACGTCGTCGCCCGGGTCGCCGGCCGGGTCCATCACCACGAACGGGATGGACCTGCTGGTCAGCAGCGCCTGCCCGGACTCGTCGAGACCGGAGAGCACGAGGACCACGCCGTGCGGGCGGCGGGCGGCGACCTGGTCCGCCCAGGTGCGTCCGGGGGTCAGCCGGCCCGCGCTCTCGGAGAGGACGACGCTCAGCCCCTCGTCCCGGGCGACGTTCTCGACGCCCCGGATCACCTCCATCGCCCAGGCGCTCTCCAGCTCGTGGAAGACCAGGTCGATGAGGGGCGAGCGGGTCGCCTCGGCCCGGCGCCGCCGGTAGCCGTAGGAACGCAGCAGCGCCTCCACGCGCGTACGCGTCCCGGGGGCCACGTCCGCGCGGCCGTTGAGCACCTTCGAAACGGTCGGCGCGGACACACCGGCCTCGCGGGCGATCTCGGCGAGCGTCGCGGACCGCGCGGGCGGACGTGCCGACATGCGTGTTCCCGGGGTTCGCGGCGGCTTCGCGGGATTCATGGGCGGGATCGTAGCCCCGCCCACCCGCGCGCCGACCCTCCTTTGCGCGCCATGCGCCGGCGGAACGATCGGCGCTTGGCGCGAAAGTGTCGGAGCTCGTCCCGCCGCCTCACTTCACGCGCACCTCGCACCGCATCCGCCGCCCGGGCCCCACCACCCGCTCGGCTCCGGTCAAGGTCACCGGCACCGTCCAGCGCACCGCCTCGTCCGCGCCGGAGACCGCCAACCGCAGCTCCAGCGCCCCGGGTTCGACGATCCGGTCGCCGTCGGGTCCGGTGTACGCGGCCAGGTCCGCGGGCACGGTGAAGTGCACCTCCGCCGACGTGCCCGCCTCCAGCGGCACCCGCGCGTAGCCGATCAGCCGGACCACGGGCCGCGCCACCTTGCCGACCGGGTCGTGGAGATAGAGCTGGACGACCTCCGTGCCGGCCCGCTCCCCCGTGTTGCGGACGGTCAGCCGCAGCGTCGTCACGCCGTCCGTCGGGAACGAAGGGTCGTCGACCGTCGGCGGCTGCCAGTCCCAGGTCGTGTAGGACAGGCCGTGCCCGAACGGGAACAGCGGGGTGGGGTCGAGACTGCTCGCCTCGCCCCGGCGGCCCAGCGGCGGCGCCAGATACGTGCCCGGCTGCCCGCCGGGGTCGCGGGGCACGCTCACCGGGAGCCGCCCCGAGGGGTTGACGCGTCCGGACAGCACACCGGCGACGGCGGAGCCGCCCGCCTGGCCCGCGAAGAAGGCCTGCACCACCGCCGCGCACCGGTCCGCCCAGCGGCCGAGCGCGTACGGGCGCCCGGAGAGCACGACCAGCACGACCGGGGTCCCCGACGCCAGCGCCTTCTCCACCACCTCGCCCTGTCCGTCGGGCAGTTCCAGGTCGGCCGCGTCGCAGCCCTCGCCCGACGTGCCGCGTCCGAACAGCCCGGAGCGGTCGCCGACGGCGACGACACACACGTCGGCCGCGACCGGGTCCTCGGTGAACTCGGTGTCCGGCAGTTCCGCGCGCAGCGCTTCGAGCAGCGTGGGCACCTCGACGCCCATCGGCACGTCGGGGTGGTCGAGCAGGACGTGGCGGGGGAAGGTGTAGCAGCCGAGGAGGGCCGCCGCGTCGTCGGCGAGCGGGCCCAGCACGGCGATCCTCCCGGTGCCCGGTGCGAGCGGCAGCACCCCGCCGTTGGCCAGCAGGGTGACCGACTCCTCGGCCAGCTGCCGTGCCAGCGCCCGCATGTGGGGCGGGTCGAGGTCCACGGCGGCGGTGTCCGTGACGGGCGACGACCAGTCGGGGTCCAGCAGGCCGAGCTCGCACTTCTGGGTCAGGACCCGCAGCGCGGCCCGGTCCACGAGCTCCCCGTCGAGCGGCCCGGCGCCGTAGCAGCGCACCGCGGGCAGTTCCACGTCCACGCCCGCGGCGAGGGCCAGCGCCGCGGCCCCGGCCGGCGAGTCGGTGATCGCGTGCGTCGACTCCAGGAAGGAGACGCCGAAGTAGTCGGCGACCACGGTGCCGGTGAACTGCCATTCCTCGCGGAGCAGTTCGGTGAGCAGCCGGTGGTGGGCGTGCGCGGGCAGTCCGTCGAGGTCGTTGTACGCGGCCATCACCGAACGGGCGCCGCCCTCCCGCACCGCCATCTCGAACGGGGGCAGGATGACGTCGGCGAGCTCGCGCGGGCCGATCGACGCGGGCGCGTGGTTGCGGCCGGCGCGCGAGGCCGAGTACCCGGCGAAGTGCTTGAGGGTGGCGACGACGCCCGCCGACTCCAGACCCTGGACGTAGGCGGTGCCGATGGTCGCGACGAGGTACGGGTCCTCGCCGATCGACTCCTCGGTGCGGCCCCAGCGGGGGTCGCGCACGACGTCGAGCACGGGGGCCAGGCCCTGGTGGACGCCGACCGAGCGCATGGAGGCGCCGATCGCCGAGGCCATCTCCCGCACCAGGGCGGGGTCGAAGGCGGCACCCCAGGCGAGCGGGGTGGGGAAGACGGTGGCCCGCCAGGCGGTGAAGCCGGTGAGGCACTCCTCGTGGGCGAGCGCGGGCAGCCGGAAGCGGTTGGCCGACCGGATGCGTTCCTGGAGGGAGGCCAGCCGGGCGGCGCCCTCCGCGGGGTCGACGGGGGCGGTGCCGAAGGGGCGGGTGAGCTGGCCCAGCCCGTCGGGGAGGAGTTCCGCCAGGTCGATGTCCTCGGACAGGGCGTGCTGGAGCGGCGCCATGTCCCCTCCGGGCGTCTCGTCGGAGCCGGGCCAGACGCTGTAGAGCTGGGCGATCCGCTCGCGCGGGGTCATCCGGGCGAGCAGGTCGGCGGCACGGACGTCGGCGGGCAGAGCGGGATCCTGCCAGGGGTGGGTCATGTAACTCCTCACGTCGGTGAAGTGGTTCGGCGACGGAACGGGTCCGCCGGGGCCCGCCCGGACGGGCGTGCCCCGCGGGACGGGCCCTATCCCTTGGTCGCGCCGAGCGTGATGCCGCCGATCAACTGGCGTTCGGCGACCGCGTAGAAGGCGAGGGCGGGTGCCATGGCGAGCACCAGGTACGCGAAGATGCGGGCCACGTCCGAGGCGTACTGGCCCTGGAACTGCTGGATGCCGACGGGGATCGTCCACCAGGTGGGCTCGCTGAAGACGAGCAGCGGGAGCAGGAACTGGTTCCAGCTGCTGACGATGGCGAGGACGGAGACCGTGCCGAGCGCGGGCCGGGCCAGCGGCAGCAGGATGCGCCAGAAGAAGCCGAAGCGGGAGCAGCCGTCGAGGGTCGCGGCCTCCTCCAGTTCGCCGGGGATCTCCCGGAAGAACCCGCGCAGGATGATGATCGTCACCGGCAGTCCGAAGGCCGCCTCGGGCAGGATCACGCCCCAGGGGTTGTCGAGGAGCCCGAAGGTGCGCAGCAGGATGAACAGCGGCAGGATCGCCACCGCGAACGGGAACATCAGGCCCATGGTGAACAGCGTGAACACCAGCTCCCGCCCGCGGAAGGCGAACCGGGCCAGCGCGAACGCGGCGAGCGCGGCGGTCGCCACGGTGAGCAGGGTGGCGCCCACGGCGATCACCGTGCTGCTTCCGACGGACCGCCAGAACGCGCCCGAGCCGAGCAGGGACGTGTAGTTCGACGTCACCCAGGGCGACGGCAGTCCGAACGGGTTGCTGGAGAGCTGTTCGGTCGACTTGAAACCGGAGACGAGCGTGTACAGGAGCGGGGTGACCATGAAGACGCCGACCACCCAGAGGACCGCGTACACGGGGAGGGTGCGCAGCCTGCGCCGGCGTACGACGCTCTTCGGGACGCCCGTCGCGCCGCTCATCGGTTGGCTCGCATGGTGGTGAGGGCTCCTTCGGTGTCACGGCGCAGCACGAAGCGCTGGTAGGCGAGGGCGAAGACCAGGCTGATGAGGAACATCACGACGCTGATGGCGCTCGCGTAGCCCATCTGATAGCGCTTGAAGCCGTACTGGACCATGCTGATCGCCATCGTCTCGGAGGCGTGGTCGGGGCCGCCCGTGGTGATCACCCAGACCAGGTCGAAGAGCTGGATGGAGAAGATGACGGACAGGAACGCGCTGATCCGCAGGGTCGGCGCGAGCAGCGGCAGCGTGATGTGGCGGAAGCGCTGCCAGGTGCCGGCGCCGTCGATGCGGGCCGCCTCGTACAGCTCGGCCGGAATGCCCTGGAGGCCGGCCAGGTAGAGCATCATGTGGAAGCCGAAGTACTTCCACGTCATGACGAGGAAGAGCGTGGGCAGGACCGTGTTCCGTCCCGCGAACCACTCCCCGCCGAGCCCGTCGAGCCCCACCGCGCCGAGCAGCCGGTCGGCGAGTCCGTCCCCCGGCGCGAAGATCATGCCGAACAGCACGCCCGTGATGACCTCGGACAGGATGTACGGGGCGAAGAACAGCATCCGGTAGACGGCCCGGCCCCGCAGCTCCTGGTTGAGCAGCACGGCCATGGCGAGCGCGAACGGCAGTTGGAGGGCGATGGAGAAGCCGATCAGCAGCCCGCCGCGCCACAGGTCCCCGAGGAACACCGGGTCCTCGAACAGCCGGGTGTAGTTGCCGAACCCGGTGACGTCCGTGGGTGAACCGAATCCGCCCCAGTCGAAGAAGCTGACGTAGAACGCGTACCCCATCGGCACCAGCACCAGGAGGCCGAACAGGGCGAGCGCGGGGACCGTGAAGACGACCGCCGAGAGCCAGTCGCCCAGACGGCGCAGCACGGGCCTGCGCGGCCCGGCGGCCGGGGGCACGGTCCCCGGCTCCGGCACCTTGCCGAGTTCGGGCGCGTACGGGGTCGATGTCGTCGAATGCGTCATCGGTGGCCGCTAGCTCTTCTCGCTCTTGGCCACCTGGGTGACCGAACGGGTCACTTGCTGCGGGGACTTGGAGCCCGCGATGAGTGCGGCGACGCTGTCGTTGATCTCCTGGCCGACGGCGGGGGCGTACGCCTGGTCGAGGTAGAGCTGGAAGCCGGTGGCCGAGTTCAGCGCGTCGGACACGGCGGTGAGGTTGGCGTCGGTCAGCGCGGAGCGCACGTCCTTGGACACCGGGATCAGTCCGGTGTCCTTGACCAGCTTGGCGGCGAACTCCTTCTCGGCGAAGAACTTCAGGAACTCCACCGCCGCGTCCGGCGCGCCCTTGCGCACCGCGTGGCCGCCGCCTCCGCCGAACACCTCGGTGAGCGCGCCCTGTCCGCCCTCGACGGCGGGGAACGAGAAGAAGCCGAGGTCCTTGCCGATGCCCTTGCCGGCGTCGCTCTCGACGACGGGCGCCCACTGGCCCATCAGTTCCATGGCCGCCTTGCCGTTGCCCATCGCGGCCGCCTCGCCGTTGGGCGTGGAGTAGGCCGCGCCGAGGAAGCCCTTCTGGAACGGTTCGAGGGCGACGAGGTCCTTGAGGTGTTCGCCCGCCTTGACGAAGCCCTCGCCGGTGAAGTCGGCGTCGGTGGCGGCCTTCTGCATCGCGTCGAGTCCGGCGACCCGCATCGCGAGGTACGCCCAGTAGTACATGCCGGGCCACTTCTCCTTGCCGGCCAGGGCGATGGGCGTGATCCCCGCGCTCTTCAGGGCCTTGACGGCGTCGAGGTAGGCGGACCAGGTGGTGGGCGGGCTCGCGATCTCGGCCTTGGCGAAGAGCGCCTTGTTGTACCAGAACCCGACCATGCCGATGTCGAACGGGACGGCGTACGTCTTGTCGTCGAAGCGGTAGGCCGCCAGGGCGGCGGGCACGTACTGCTTCGTCCAGGGCGCCACCTTGTCCGTCAGGTCCTCGACCAGGCCGGCGTCGATCTGCTGCTGGAGGACGCCGCCGCCCCAGGTGTGGAAGATGTCCGGCAGCTTTCCCGAGGTGGTCAGCGCGGTCATCTTCGACTTGTACGCCTCGTTCTCCAGCGTGACGACCTTGATCTTCACGTCGGGGTGCGCCGCCTCGAACTCCTTGGCGCGCTGGGCCCACAGCTTCTTCGCGGGCTGGGTGGTGGTGATGTTCCACCACTCGATGGTGGTCTTGCCCGAGCTGTTCCCGCTGTCGGAGGAGCCGCACGCGCTCAGGGCGGCCGCACCCAGTCCGGTCGCCGCTGAGGCCGCCATGAACCCGCGGCGGGAGAGAGAGGTGTTGCCCAACGCTCGCATCGCACACCTTCCGGAAGAGAGCCGAAAATTATCGGTCGAGTGCGCACGGAAGTTACGGGCGCGCGACAGGTATGTCAACGCTCCTGACAAATATGGGAGTCGGCGGGCCCCGGACCCCTCGCCGACCTCGGGGAACGGCACGCCGGCGCCGGGAGGGCACGCGGCGGCGGGGACCCGGGCGGGCGCGCGCGAGCCTCTCGGACGGCGGTGGGCGAACGTCTCGGACGGCGGCGGGCGAACGACTCAGACGGCCGGCGCCGCCGTGCTCGCCCGCACGACCAGCTCGGTCGCGAGCTCCACCCGGGGCGACGCCGGCTCCTCGCCGAGCGCGAGCCGCAGCACCGTGCGCGTGGCCAGCTTGCCCATGTCGGCCAGCGGCTGGCGCACGGTCGTCAGCGGCGGCGCCGACCAGCGGACCTCGGGCAGGTCGTCGAACCCGACGACGCTCATGTCCTCGGGCACCCGCAGGCCGCGGCGGCGCAGCGCCTCGATCGCGCCGAGCGCCATCTGGTCGCTGGCGGCGAACAGCGCGGTCGGCGGTTCGGCCAGGTCGAGCAGGGTGTTGCAGCCGTCGAAACCGGCCTGGTGGTAGAAGTCGCCCGGCACGATCAGGGCGTCGTCGACCTCGACGCCCGCACCCTCCAGCGCGGCCCGGTAGCCGTCGAGGCGGGCCCGCGAGCAGAGCAGCCGCGGGGGCCCGGCGACGAAGCCGATCCTGCGGTGGCCGAGGCCGAGCAGATGCTCCGTGGCGGCCATGCCGCCGGCCCAGTTGGTGGCGCCGACGGTGGGCGCGTCCAGGGACGGCGACCCCGCGGGGTCGATGACGACGAGCGGCACACCGAGGCGCCGCAGCTCCTCGTGCAGCCGCGGTTCGAGGACGGAGGTCACCAGGATCACGCCGTCCGAGGCGCGGGCGCGCAGATTGGTCATCCACTGCCGGGCGGAGCCCGAGGCGCCGTGGATCGCGGAGACCACCGTGCCCACGCCCGCGGCGTGCGCGACGTCCTCGACCCCTCGGATGATCTCCACCGCCCAGGGGCTGTCGAGGTCGTTGAAGACGAGGTCGATGAGGGCGGCACGGTTCCCCGGCGCGGACGGCTTGCGCCGGTAGCCGTGGTGCCGCAGCAGGTCCTCGATCCGGGCCCGGGTCTCCGGGGAGACGTCCGAGCGGCCGTTGACGACACGCGACACGGTGGGCACCGAGACCCCGGCCTGCCGGGCGATCTCGGTGATCGTCACCTTGTTCCTGATGCTCTCCCGGGCCACTGCGCCCACCTCCGTCGACGTGTCAGGTCGCCCCCTACGGTTCCATACGCGCAGGCGAAACTTTGCAGGAGTCTTCCGGAAAACAGTGGTCCACGGGAAGCCCGGACCGGCCGACCCCGAGGCACCCGTCCCGGACAGCGTCCGGGACTCCCCCGCGGAACCCGCTCAGGACACCGCCTCGAACCTCCACCGGTGCACCGCCCGGGTCACCAACTCCCCGTCGGGTTCGGGCAGTTCCGGCAGCTCCGCGTCGTACGCGGCGTCCCACCAGGTGATGACGAGCACCCGGTCCTGGGGAGCCCGCAGGGTCTCCCGGCGCAGCGGCGCGCCGGACAGTTCCTGCGCCCGCACCCAGGCGAGCAGGTCCTCCCCGCGCCCCGGCACGGCCCGTGCCTCCCACATCAGGGCGACGGTCACGAGTACAGGTTCTCCTTGCTGACCTCGTGCACGTGGTCGTGGGAGTGCGAGTGGGACTGGCCGGGCACGTGCGGGTCCGTCACCGGGAGGGACGAGTCGGCGGACAGGTCCCAGTCGGAGGCGGCCCGGTTGCGCGCCACCATCTCCGCGCCGAGGGCGGCCACCATGGCGCCGTTGTCCGTGCACAGCTTGGGCCGCGGCACCCGCAGCCGGATCCCGGCCGCCTCGCAGCGCTCCGCGGCGAGCGCACGCAGCCGGGAGTTGGCGGCCACACCGCCACCGATCATGAGGTGGTCCACGCCCTCGTCCTTGCAGGCCCGTACGGCCTTGCGGGTCAGCACGTCCACGACCGCCTCCTGGAAGGACGCCGCCACGTCACGCACCGGCACCTCCTCCCCCGCCGCCCGCCGCGCCTCGATCCAGCGGGCCACCGCGGTCTTCAGACCGGAGAACGAGAAGTCGTACGCGGGATCGCGCGGCCCGGTGAGCCCGCGCGGGAACGTGATCGCCTGCGGGTCGCCCTCCTTGGCGTACCGGTCGATGACCGGGCCGCCCGGGAAGCCGAGGTTCAGCACGCGCGCGATCTTGTCGAAGGCCTCGCCCGCGGCGTCGTCGATGGTCGCGCCCATCGGCCGCACGTCGGCCGTGATGTCCGAGGACAGCAGCAGCGAGGAGTGACCGCCCGAGACGAGGAGTGCCATGGTCGGCTCCGGCAGCGCCCCGTGCTCCAGCTGGTCCACGCAGATGTGCGAGGCGAGGTGGTTGACGCCGTACAGCGGCTTGCCGAGCGCGTACGCGTACGCCTTCGCGGCGGAGACGCCGACGAGCAGCGCGCCGGCGAGGCCGGGGCCCGCGGTCACCGCGATGCCGTCGAGGTCACGGGCGCTGACGCCCGCCTCCTTCAGCGCGCGGTCGATGGTCGGCACCATCGCCTCCAGGTGGGCCCGGGAGGCGACCTCGGGCACGACTCCGCCGAACCGGGCGTGCTCGTCGACGCTGGACGCGATCGCGTCCGCGAGCAGGGTCGTGCCGCGGACGATGCCGACGCCGGTCTCGTCGCAGGAGGTCTCGATACCGAGGACGAGTGGTTCGTCAGCCATTGCTCTCTGTTCCTTGTCCGCCGTTTGCTGAGGGGGAGCCTGCTCCCGGGCCGCTGTCCGCAGCCGTGTTGAGGCGCATGACCAGGGCGTCGACGTTCCCCGGCTGGTAGTAGCCGCGCCGGACGCCGATGGCTTCGAAGCCGAAGCGTTCGTAGAGCTTCTGCGCGCGGACGTTGTCCACCCGGCATTCGAGCATCACCTGGGCGCACTCGAACGCGGTCGCGGCACGCAGCAGCTCGGTGAGCAGCCGGGCGCCGAGCCCGGTGCCCCACTGGTCGCGGGCGACGGCGATGGTCTGCACGTCGCCCAGGTCGCCCGCGGCGGCGAGCCCGGCGTACCCGACGAGCCGCTCCCCGTCGAGGGCCACGACGTACCGGCGCGTCGCCTCGGGCCCGCGCGCGTGGGCCAGCTCGGACCAGAACATGCCCCGGGACCAGGCGTCCTCGGGGAACAGGTCCTTCTCCAGTTCCAGTACGGGATCGATGTCCCACCAGCGCATCTCGCGCACGTCCGCCCCGCCGGGCGGCGGCGTGGTCGGAGGGCGGCTTCCAGGAGACGGGTGGTCGGTCACTTGGGGGTGACCACCTTGTAGTTCTTGGGCACCTGGGCGTCCGGCCGGCGCAGGTAGAGCGGCCGGGGCGCCTCCAGTTCGACGCCCGCGGCGAGCCGTTCCGCGGCCAGCGAGGCCATCGCGGCCGCCGAGACGTGCTCGGGCGCGTGCGCGTCCGGGAAGGTGTCGGGGTAGAGCAGCGCGCCCGCTCCGACGGCGGGCAGTCCGCCGACGTCCAGGTCGCCGGGGCGGTCCACGGCGGGGTCGGTGACGCGCGTGCGCCGGTCGGCGTAGCGCGCCCAGTAGACCTCCTTGCGGCGGGCGTCCGTCGCCGCCACGAAGGGGCCGTCGAGATCGGCCGCGTACGCGAGCGCGTCGAGGGTGCACACGCCGTGCACCGGCACGCCGAGGGCGAGTCCGAAGGTGTCGGCGGTCATGAGGCCGACGCGCAGGCCGGTGTACGGGCCGGGGCCCACGCCGACGACGATGCCGGTGACGGCGTCGAGCCGGTGGCCCGCCTCGGCGAGCACGCGGTCCACGGCCGGGAGGAGCAGCTCCCCGTGGCGGCGTGCGTCGACCTGGCTCGACGAGGCGATGACGGACGTGCCGTCGTGCAGCGCGACGGTCACGGCGGGGGTGGCGGTATCCAGAGCGAGCAAGAGCACGCAAACAGCCTACGGCGCCCGAGCCGGACGTACGGCCGCCCCGGTCTCCCGCTCCCCTGCTGCTACCGTCACAGCAAGGACGTACGAAGTACGAGAGGTGGGCACACAAGGTGGCTAGGAGCAGCTCGGGATTCGTGGCCGGGCTCACCGTGGCGGCGGTCGCCGCAGTCGGCTTCCTCGCCTACCAGGCGTCCGCGAGCGTGCCGGACACCCTGGGCAAGCCGCAGGCCGACGCCTCCCCCAAGGCCGCCACCTCGAAGGCTCCCCGCGACAAGAAGAACCCGGCGGCCCTGCCCGCGCAGTCCGGCCGGGGCGAGCGGGTCGTGTACTCGACCGACGACGACCGGGTGTGGCTGGTCGGCGCGAACAACAAGGTCCGGCGCACCTTCAAGGTGACGCCCGGGACGCTGGACCCGGCCGCGGGCACCTACGCCGTCACCTCACGGGCGCGGGCGGTCTCCGGATCGGACGGCGCGCAGATCGAGCACGTGGTGCGGTTCCACCTGGTCGACGGCATCGCCATCGGCTTCAGCGCGGCGGTGAACGGCTCGACGGAAGCCCCGGACCCCACCAAGAAGCTCGGCGGCATCCGCGAGACCCGTGCGGACGGTGACGCGATGTGGTCGTTCGCGACGATCGGCGTGAAGGTCGTCGTCATCCGCTGACCCGGGAGGCGGACCGCACGACCGGTTCGCGGACCACCTGCCAGTTACCGCCTGCCGGTCACCGCCTGCCGGTCACCGCCTGCCGTCCACGGGCCCGGTCGCGCGCCGTCCGACCGTCCACCGGCCCGGTCGCTCCCTGCCCGCGGTCCAGCGGCCCGCCCGAGGGCCGTCACGGTCGCACCGCGCCGCCCGTCGTGGGGCGTCGGCCGGCTCCGGCGAAGGGCCCTGCAGAACAACCCGTTCGTGGGACGTCAAGCGGCCTTGCGGGGCTGTCCGGTCACCGGGACCTCGGGGAGCGGCTCCGGCTCCCTCGGCGGGCGGGACACCGCCTCGGCCGCGGCGCACGACGCCAGCAGGTCCCGCATCGACACCCCGGCCACCCCGCGCGGCTGAGCCGGCACGTCACGTTCTGAAGCCGACATGGACGCCTCCTGGGGCTTCGGCGGCAAGCGTGGTTAGGTAGCCCTAACTACGGTCTTGCTCCATGTCACCATGCCCGGGACACCGAACGCAATATCTTGCCGACGTCTTGTCGGAACGTTCACCGGGACCGATGCCGTCGCGGGGCGGATCGAGCAGAGCCGCAGGGCGCGGCCGTCAGGACGCGAGCACGCTCAGGTCCACCGGCGCCCAGCGGTCGCCCAGGCCCGTCACCGTGACGTGCCGGACCTCGTCGGTGGTATCGCCGACGGCGCGGTGGATGACGACGTGCAGACGCTCGTCCGTCAGCTCCTCGACCTTGCCCTCGCCCCACTCCACGACGATCACCGAGTCGGACAGCGAGACGTCGAGGTCGAGGTCCTCCATCTCGTCGAGCCCGCCGCCGAGGCGGTACGCGTCCACGTGCAGGAGCGGGGGTCCGCCGCCCAGCGACGGGTGGACGCGCGCGATGACGAACGTCGGGGAGGTGACCGCGCCCCGGACGCCGAGCCCCTCACCGAGACCGCGGGTCAGCGTGGTCTTGCCCGCGCCGAGCTCGCCGTTGAGCATCACGAGGTCACCCGGGCGCAGCAGCTTGGCGAGCCGGCGGCCCAGCTCCTGCATCTGTTCGGGGGAGCTGACGGTGATCTGCACGCTGACTCCGTGCTGCGCGGGCTCAGCCGGGTTGTGCGGTGCTGCTGGTGCTTCCATAGCCACCCACGGTAGCCCCTGCCGGGACGGCACCCGCGCGCATCAGCAGGTCGGCAAGGCGGTCTATGACGACCTCGGGGTGCTCCAGCATCACCAGGTGCCCCGCGTCGGGCACGAGGACCAGCTCGGCGTCCGGCAGCAGATCGGCGATGGCCTCGCTGTGCTCGCTCGGCGTCACCAGGTCCTTGACCCCGGCGAGGACGAGGACGGGCAGGTCGGTGAAGCGGGCGAGCGCCTCGGTCTTGTCGTGGTCGGTGAACGCCGGGTAGAACTCGGCGACCACGTCGATCGGGGTGCTCTCGATCATCCGCTCCGCGAAGCGCTCCACGGCGGGATCGACGTCCCGGCCCGCGAACGAGTACCGCTTGATCACCCCGGCGAACAGGTCGGCCGTCGCCCGCCGTCCCCGCTCCACCAGCGCGGCCTGCTGCCCGAGCGCGCGCAGTACTCCCGGCAGCACCCGCCGTACGGCGTTGACGCCGGCGAGCGGCAGACCGAAGTTGACCTCTCCGAGCCGTCCCGACGACGTGCCCACCAGGGCGACGGCGACGACCCGGTCGCGGACCAGCTCGGGGTACTGGTCGGCGAGGGCCATGACGGTCATGCCGCCCATGGAGTGCCCGACGAGCACGATCGGGCCCTCGGGGACGGCCGCGTCGATGACGGCCTTCAGGTCGCGGCCGAGCTGGTCGATGGTGACCGGGGTGCGCTCCTCCAGCTGGGCGGCACCCCGCCCGGACCGTCCGTGGCTGCGCTGGTCCCAGTGCACGGTCCGTACGACACCTCGCAGGGCGGCGCGCTGGAAGTGCCAGGAGTCCTGGTTGAGGCAGTAGCCGTGGCTGAAGACGACGGTGACGGGCGCCGGGGCCTTGCGGCCGAAGAGCCGGCGACGGCGCGGGGCGAGCGGGGCCTCCGGCTCGGCGTCGTCGACCTCGTAGTAGAGCTCGGTGCCGTCGTCGGCGTACGCCTTGCCGGGGGTGCCGCGCAGCGCGCCGTACGGACCCGCCGAGTCGAGCGCGAGGCGGGCCTTCCTGCGCATGCTGCGGCCGACAGTGAGCCGCTCTATGGCGACTCCGGCGGCGGCGCCCGCGGCCACGACACCTATCGCGGCACCGGCGACACCGGCCTTGCGCCAGTTCCCGGCGGAGGCGGCGGCCGAGGCCGCACTCGCGACGGCCCCCGCGCTGCTCTCGCTCACGTCCAGCTCCTCTTCGCTCTGGGCTCTCGGCCTTGCGCCACGTGCTGTTCGCTCCGGGCTCCCGGGCCTGCGCTCCCGGCCGTCCGCCCGCCGCGCCGCTCATGGCCGCGCCGCTCATGGCCGCCGGGGTCCGGCGCGTGCCCGGCCGCCCGTGTCACCCGTCCTGCTACCCGTCTCGTTCCTCGTTCACATTCACGTAGACGCGGGGAACGCGGGTTCCGATCCGGGTGACGATTTCGTAGGCGATCGTGCCCGCCGCGCGGGCCCAGTCCTCGGCGGTCGGCTCGCCGCGGTCGCCGGGACCGAACAGGACCGCCTCCGCACCGGGCTCGGGCTCGTCCCCGCCGAGGTCGACGACGAACTGGTCCATGGCGACCCGGCCCGCCACCGTGCGCCACTTGCCGCCGACCAGGACCGGTCCGGTGCCGGAGGCGTGCCGCGGGATGCCGTCCGCGTAGCCCACGGGCACCAGGCCGAGGGTGGTGTCGCCGGGTGTCGTGTAGTGGTGTCCGTAGCTCACGCCGTGCCCCGCCGGGACGTGCTTGACCAGCGCGAGCGACGCGCTCAGCGTCATCACCGGACGCAGCCCGAAGTCGGCCGGTGTGCCGAGCTCCGGGCTCGGCGAGACGCCGTACACCGCGATCCCGGTGCGAACCAGGTCGAAATGGCTGTCGGGAATCGTCAGCGTGGCGGGCGAGTTGGCGATGTGCCGCACCTCGGGGCGGGCGCCCCGCTGCTCGGCGTACGCCACCATCTCGCGGAACAGGGTGAGTTGGGCCTCGATGGAGGGGTGGCCCGGCTCGTCCGCGCAGGCGAGGTGCGACCAGAGACCGGTGACCTCGACGAGTCCCCGGGCCTGCGCCTGAAGGGCGTGGTCGACCAGTTCCGGCCAGTCGGCTGGCTGGCAGCCGTTGCGCCCGAGGCCGGTGTCGGCCTTGAGCTGGACGCGGGCCGGTCTGCCGACGCGTCCGGCCGCCTCCACGACCTCCCGCAGGGCCCACATGCCGCTGACGGAGACGTCGAGGTCGGCCTCGACGGCACGCTCCCAGGGGCCGCCCGGTGTCCAGAGCCAGCACATGATGCGTCCGGGCAGTCCGGCCTCCCGCAGAGCGAGGGCCTCCTCGGGCGTGGCGGTGCCCAGCCAGGTGGCGCCCGCCTCGCGCGCCGCGCGGGCACAGGGCACCGCCCCGTGGCCGTACGCGTCGGACTTGACCACGGCCATCAGGGCCGCGGACGGCGCGTGGGCACGCAGGGTCCGTACGTTGGCACGCAGGGCGGCCAGGTCGATCTCGGCACGGGCGCGCAGGGGTGCTGTCTCGTTCATCGCGCCCCCAGTGTCTCAGAGGGGTCGGACGGCCCTTCGGCGCCGGTGTCGCCGGCGCCCGTCCGGCGGCTCCTCATCAGGTCCCCGGCCTGCGGCCCCACACGTACACACGGTCGCCCTTCTTCAGGACGTCCCACAGCTTGCGGGCGTCCGCGAGCCGGAGATTGACGCAGCCCCACGAGCCGTCGGGGTCGTGGACGCTGCCCCGGATGGCGTGGAAGGCCTGTCCCCCGCTGAAGAACTGGCTGTACTGCATGGGGGTGTTGTACAGCGTCGACCAGTGGTTCTCGTGCTTCCAGTAGACCGTGAACCAGCCGGTGCGGGTCCGGTGGCCGGCCCGACCGCTGCGCATCGACACCGGGCCCCACAGCACCGTTGTCCCCTTCTGCACCCAGGAGAGCTGACGGGTCAGGTCCACGCAGGCGACGCGGTACGAGCGCACCGGGCACTTGCCCGCCACGTTCGGGTTCCTCAGGCCGGCGAGCTGTCGGATCCGGGTCCAGGTGACGGGTCCCGCGAAGCCGACGTCCGGTTTGATCGCGTACCGCTTCTGGAACGCGCGGATGGCCCGGCAGTCGGCGGGCGACTGCTTTCCGTCCGCCTTCAGGCCGAGCCCGCGCTCCACCCGCCGCTGGTAGGGGCCCGTCTGCTCGGTGCACGCCGCGGCGGCACCCGCGACAGTGTGGTCGGACCCCGGGCCGGGGGCCACGGGGCCCGGCTCCGCCGCCGCCGGGCCCGCGGGCAGGGCGACCAGTGTGGCCAGCAGCACCGCGGCGCCGCGGCGCGTCATTCGTCCGCTCATCATGCGATCAGCGAACGCAACGGGCCCGCGCGGGCGGGCGCGCCGCGCGGACCGGGTCCCCCGATCCGGTCAACACCGCTCCACGAACGCCACAAGGCCCGCACCGGCCCGCCGCACTCCCGGACGCGGACACCGAGGACCGGGAAGGCCCCGCGCGGGCCACGCGGGCACGACGTACGCTCAGCCCCGGACGCCGAAACCGGAAAGACCCCGCACAGGCGCCTCACGGGCACGGCGTGCTCTCAGACCCGGAGGGAGGAGGAACCGCGCACGGGTCCTCGGCCGCGACGCCCTCTCGACCGCGGCCCCGAAGACCGGAAGGCCCTCACGCGGGCCCCCGGGGCGCGGCGCCTCCCCGGCGCGGATGCCGAAGACCGGCGAAATCCCGGACGGCCCCCGCGAACGCAACGCCTCCCCGCGCGAACCCCGAAGACCCGGGAAACCCCACGCCCCCCGCACGCGCAACGCCCCCCGGCGCGGGCACCGAAGGCGGCGGGCCCCCGCAAGGCCCCGCGAACGCAACGCCTCCGCGCGCGAACCCCGAAGACCCGGGAAACCCCGCACGCCCCGCACGCACGACGCTCCCCGGCGCGGGCGCCGAAGGCGGGGAGCCCCCGCAAGGGCCCGGCGGCACCGCCCTCTCAGGCGCGGACGTCGCGCCACGCCTCCGGGAGGGCCTCGGCCACGTCGTGGGCGCCGGCGGGCGCGCCGTCCGCGGCGAAGCGCCCCGCGAGCCCGTGGAGGTAGGCGGCGACGCTGCCCGCGTCCAGCGGGGACAGCCCGGCCGCGAGCAGCGACCCGGCCAGGCCCGACAGCACGTCACCGCTCCCCGCGGTGGCGAGCCACGCCGTCCCGGTCGGGTTCACCCGCACCGGCCCGCCGTCCGCGTCGGCGACCAGCGTGGTCGCCCCCTTGAGCAGCACCGTCGCCCCGTACAGCCGGGCGAGCTCCCGCGCGGAGGACAGCCGGGAGGCCTCGACCGTCTCGCGCGGGACACCGAGCAGCGCGGCGGCCTCCCCGGCGTGCGGGGTCATCAGCGTGGGCGCGGTGCGGGCGCGGACGGCGGAACGGTCGGCGAGCCGCAGCCCGTCCGCGTCCACCAGTACCGGCACGTCCGCGGCGAGCACCTCGGCGACCGCCGACGCGTCGTCCCCCGCCCCGGGCCCCACGACCCAGGCCTGGACCCGTCCGGCCCGCGCGGGGCCCCCGTCGGACACGAGCGTCTCGGGGAAGCGGGCGATGACGGCGTCCGCGGCGGGCCCGACGTACCGCACGGCGCCCGCTCCGCCGCGCAGTGCGCCGGAGACGGCGAGGACGGCCGCTCCGGGGTAGCGCGCGGACCCGGCGGCGATTCCGACGACACCGCGCCGGTACTTGTCGCTCGCCGCCCCCGGCAGTGGCAGCCGCGCGGCGACGTCGGCGTGCTGGAGCGCCTCCAGTCCGGCCTCGGCGGGCAGCGTGAGCCCGATGTCGACGAGGCGTACGGAACCGGCGTACTCGCGTGCCGGATCGACGAGCAGCCCCGGCTTGTGCGTCCCGAAGGTCACCGTCAGATCGGCGCGGACGGCCTCGCCGTGGACCTCTCCGGTGTCCGCCTCGACGCCGCTGGGCAGGTCGACGGCGACGACGACCGCGCGGGAGTCGCGCAGGAGTGCGGCCAGCGGTGCGGCGTCGGGGCGCAGTCCGCCCTTGCCGCCGATGCCCACGATGCCGTCGACGACGAGGTCGGCCCGGCCGATGAGCTCCTCGACGGCCCGCGGCGCGGCCCCGGAGCCGTCGGCCGGGACGCCCGATGTCACGGCACCGCCCGCGCGGCGCAGCGCGGCCAGTCCCCCGGGGTGCGTCCGGTCGGGGGCGAGCAGCACCGCCGTGACCCCCGCTCCGCGGCGGGCGAGGCGCGCCCCCGCGTACAGGGCGTCGCCGCCGTTGTCGCCGCTGCCGATCAGCAGCACCACCCGGCTGCCGTACACCCGCCCCAGCAACTCCGCGCACGTCACGGCCAGTCCGGCGGCGGCGCGTTGCATCAACGCTCCCTCGGGCAGCCGTGCCATCAGCTCCCGCTCGGCGGTTCTCACGGTCTCCACGCTGTACGCAGTACGCATAGGCCGAGTCTCCCGCACCGGCGCCCGCCGCGCGGCCCGCGCGCCGGGCCGGGCTACCCCTCGGCCACCACCACCGCCGAGGCCACCCCGGCGTCGTGGCTCAGCGACACGTGCCACGAGCTCACGCCGAGTTCGGCCGCCCGGGCGGCCACCGTGCCCTTCACCCGCAGGCGCGGCTGTCCGCTGGACTCGACGTAGACCTCGGCGTCGGTCCAGTGCAGTCCGGCCGGGGCGCCCAGCGCCTTGGCGAGCGCCTCTTTGGCGGCGAAGCGGGCGGCCAGCGAGGCGATGCCCCTGCGTTCGCCGCTCGGCAGGTGCAACTCCTGTTCCACAAAGACCCGTTCGGCCAGTCCGGGCGTGCGTTCCAGCGCCGCCCGGAACCGGTCGATCTCGGCCACGTCGATACCGACCCCGATGATGCTCATGCCCCGCACCCTAAAGGGGCGGGCCGTGCCAGAGGCCCGCTCACTCCACCGTCACCGACTTGGCGAGGTTCCGCGGCTGGTCCACCTCGTTCCCGCGGGCCGTCGCCAGCTCGCAGGCGAACACCTGGAGGGGAACCGTGGACACCAGCGGCTGGAGCAGGGTCGGGGTGGCCGGGATGCGGATCAGATGGTCCGCGTACGGGACCACCGCCTCGTCGCCCTCCTCCGCGATGACGATGGTGCGGGCGCCGCGGGCCCGGATCTCCTGGATGTTGGACACGATCTTGTCGTGCAGGACCGAGCGCCCGCGCGGGGACGGCACCACGACCACGACCGGCATGTCCTCCTCGATGAGCGCGATCGGCCCGTGCTTGAGCTCGCCCGCCGCGAAGCCCTCGGCGTGCATGTACGCCAGTTCCTTCAGCTTGAGGGCGCCTTCGAGGGCGACGGGGTAGCCCACGTGGCGGCCCAGGAAGAGGACGGTGTCCTTCTCGGCGAGGGTGCGCGCGAGTTCCCGTACCGGCTCCATGGTCTCCAGGACCCGCTCGACCTCGCGGGAGATCCGGGACAGCTCGCGGATGACGGCCTGGATCTCGTCGCCCCACTTGGTGCCCCGCACCTGGCCGAGGTAGAGCGCCACCAGGTAGCAGGCGACGAGCTGCGTCAGGAACGCCTTGGTGGACGCGACGGCGACCTCGGGGCCGGCGTGCGTGTACAGCACGGCGTCCGACTCGCGAGGAATCGTCGAGCCGTTGGTGTTGCAGATCGCCAGCACCTTGGAGCCCTGCTCACGGGCGTGCCGCAGCGCCATCAGGGTGTCCATGGTCTCGCCGGACTGCGAGATGGCGATGACGAGGGTGCGCGGGGCGAGGATCGGGTCGCGGTAGCGGAACTCGCTGGCCAGCTCGACCTCGCAGGGGATGCGCGTCCAGTGCTCGATGGCGTACTTCGCGATCATCCCGGCGTGGAAGGCGGTGCCGCACGCGACGATGACCACCTTGTCGACCTCGCGCAGCACCGCCGCGGGAATGCGCACCTCGTCCAGGGTCAGCGAACCGGCCGTGTCGATGCGCCCGAGCAGGGTGTCGGCGACCGCCTTGGGCTGCTCGGCGATCTCCTTGAGCATGAAGTAGTCGTAGCCGCCCTTCTCGGCGGCCGAGGCGTCCCAGTCCACGTGGTACGAGCGCACTTCGGCGGGCCGGCCGTCGAAGCCGGTGACGGTGACGCCGTCGCGGCGCAGCTCCACGACCTGGTCCTGGCCCAGTTCGACGGCGGAGCGGGTGTGGGCGATGAACGCGGCGACGTCCGAGGCGAGGAAGGCCTCGCCCTCGCCGACACCGACGACGAGCGGCGAGTTCCGGCGCGCCCCGACGACCACGTCGGGCTCGTCGGCGTGCACCGCGACGAGGGTGAACGCGCCCTCCAGGCGCAGGCACACCAGCCGCATGGCCTCCGCGAGGTCGGCGCAGGAGGAGAACTCCTCGGCGAGCAGGTGGGCGACGACCTCCGTGTCGGTCTCGGAGGCCAGTTCGTGTCCGCGCTCGGCGAGTTCGGCGCGGAGCGCGGCGAAGTTCTCGATGATGCCGTTGTGGACGACGGCGACGCGGCCCGCGTTGTCGAGGTGCGGGTGCGCGTTGGCGTCGGTGGGACCGCCGTGCGTGGCCCAGCGGGTGTGCCCGATGCCCGTCGTGCCGGTCGGCAGCGGCCGGTCGACCAGTTCCTTCTCCAGGTTGACGAGCTTGCCCGCCTTCTTCGCGGCGGCGAGCCCGCCGTCCGATGTCACGGCGACGCCCGCCGAGTCGTATCCCCGGTACTCCAGCCGCTTCAGTCCGGCCATCACCACGTCAAGCGCCGACTGCGACCCCACGTATCCCACGATTCCGCACATGGCGGCAGCGTACGGGCCCATGCCCGCCCGTTCCCGGCATCCCGTGCCCGATATCGGAAATTGCGGCCGCCTTTCGCACGACCGCAGGGCGCCGTTCCGGGCGGCCGGGTCACCCCGCGTGACGGACCCCACCCTCCATCGCGTCCATACTCCCGTAACAATGGACTGTGATCTCTCCGGTCTCCTCGTCGCCGCGGAGCGCCCACCGGTCCAAGCCGGAGGCGACTCCCTACGTCGACCTCACCCGTGCCGAGTGGAGCGCGCTGCGTGACAAGACGCCGCTCCCGCTGACCGCCGAGGAGGTCGAGAAGCTGCGCGGCCTGGGCGATGTCATCGACCTCGACGAAGTGCGGGACATCTATCTGCCGCTGTCCAGACTGCTCAATCTGTACGTCGGCGCCACGGACGGGCTAAGAGGCGCCCTGAACACGTTCCTCGGCGAGACGGGCTCCCAGGCGGGCACCCCGTTCGTCATAGGCGTCGCCGGTTCGGTCGCCGTCGGCAAGTCCACCGTCGCCCGGCTGCTCCAGGCCCTGCTCTCCCGCTGGCCCGAGCACCCGCGCGTCGAACTGGTCACCACGGACGGCTTCCTGCTCCCCACCAAGGAGCTGGAGGCCCGCGGGCTGATGTCGCGAAAAGGTTTCCCCGAGTCCTACGACCGCCGGGCCCTGACCCGGTTCGTCGCGGACATCAAGGCGGGCAAGGACGAGGTGACGGCACCCGTCTACTCGCACCTGATCTACGACATCGTGCCCGGCCGGAAACTCACGGTCCGGCGCCCCGACATCCTCATCGTCGAGGGCCTGAACGTGCTCCAGCCCGCGCTGCCCGGCAAGGACGGCCGCACCCGCGTCGGCCTCGCCGACTACTTCGACTTCAGCGTGTACGTCGACGCCCGCACCGAGGACATCGAGCACTGGTACCTCAGCCGCTTCACGAAGCTGCGTGACACCGCCTTCCAGAACCCGTCGTCGTACTTCCGCAAGTACACGCAGGTCTCCGAGGAGGAGGCGCTGGACTACGCCCGCACGACCTGGCGGACCATCAACAAGCCCAACCTGGTGGAGAACGTGGCCCCCACCCGTGGCCGGGCGACCCTCGTCGTGCGCAAGGGCGCGGACCACAAGGTGCAGCGGCTCAGCCTGCGCAAGCTGTGACCACTACGCTGCGGCCATGCTGCATCTGCGTCTGATCACACCCGCCGACCGGACCGACGACGTGGTCCGCCTGATCGAGGGCACGGTCGGCACCGCCCATGTCGTGGTGCTGCCGGGCGCCGCCCGCAATCCGGCGGGCGACGTGGTGATGTGCGACGTCGCGCGCGAGGCGGGCGACGCGCTCATCGGCGGCCTGCGGGAGCTGGGGCTCGACAGCACCGGTTCCATCGCGGTCGAGGACATCGATCTGTCCCTGTCGACGCGTGCCGACAAGGCCGAGGAGGAAGCACCCGGCGAGGGGGCGGACGCGGTGCTCTGGGAGCACCTCGAGGACGCCACGCACGAGGAGTCGACGCTGTCGGTGACGTACGTCGCCTTCATCACGATCGCCACGATGATCGCGGCCTGCGGTGTGGTCCTCGACAACGCGGTATTGATCGTGGGCGCGATGGCGGTGGGCCCGGAGTTCGGGCCGCTGGCCGGCTTCTGCACCGCGCTCGTGCAGCGGCACGCGCGGCTCGCCCTGCGGTCGCTGACGGCGCTGCTCGCCGGCTTCGCGATAGCCATGGCGGCGACGGTGCTGTTCAGCCTGTTCATGGACGCGGTGGGCCTGTTCAGCGAGGCGCAGCTGGAGGCGGACCGGCCCAACACGGGCTTCATCTACGCACCCGACTGGTTCTCGTTCGTCGTCGCGGTGCTCGCGGGCGCCGCCGGCATGCTGTCGCTGACGTCCGCGAAGTCCGGCGCCCTGGTCGGCGTCGCGATCTCCGTGACCACGGTGCCGGCCGCCGCGAACGCCGCCGTGGCCCTGAGCTACGGGGACATGGGCCAGACCTGGGGATCGGCCAAGCAGCTCCTGCTGAACCTGCTGGGCATCGTCCTGGCCGGTGCCCTCACCCTGCTCGCCCAGAAGTGGTTCTGGGCGAGGCAGCGCGAGGGCCGCGAGTCCCCGGTGGCGGCTTCCTAGGGCCTCCTAGCCGAGCGCCGACTTCACCGCGTCGGCGAGCCGGCCGGCCACCGACCGGGCGTGGTCGATGTCGGCGGCCTCGACCATGACCCGCACCAGCGGCTCGGTGCCGGAGGGACGCAGCAGCACCCGTCCGGTGGAGCCGAGTTCGCGTTCGGCGTCGGCGACCGCGGCGGACAGCTCGGCCGAGGTCTTCACCCGCGACTTGTCGACGTCGGGCACGTTGATGAGCACCTGCGGCAGCCGCTCCATGACGGAGGCGAGGTCCTGGAGCGTACGGCCCGTCTGGGCGACCCGGGCCGCGAGGAGCAGGCCGGTCAGCGTGCCGTCGCCGGTGGTGGCGTGGTCGAGGACGATGACGTGTCCGGACTGCTCGCCGCCGAGGGCGTATCCGTGCCGCTTCATCTCCTCCAGCACGTAGCGGTCGCCGACCGCGGTCTGCAGGAGGGTGAGGCCCTCGCGCTCCATGGCGAGCTTGAAGCCCAGGTTCGACATGACCGTGGCGACGACGGTGTCCGAGCGCAGCGCGGACCGCTCGCGCATCGCCAGCGCGAGGACGGCGAGGATCTGGTCGCCGTCGATCTCGGCGCCGGTGTGGTCCACGGCGAGGCAGCGGTCGGCGTCGCCGTCGTGCGCGATGCCGAGGTCGGCGCCGTGCTCGACGACGGCGGCCTGGAGTTTGCCCAGGTGGGTGGAGCCGCAGCCGTCGTTGATGTTCAGGCCGTCCGGCTCCGTGCCGATGGTGACGATCTCGGCGCCCGCGCGGGCGAAGGCCTCGGGCGACACCCGGGCGGCGGCGCCGTGGGCCTCGTCGAGGACGACCTTCAGACCGTCGAGACGGTTCGGGAGGACACCGATCAGGTGGGCGACGTACTGGTCGAAGCCCTGGTCGTAGGAGTTCACCCGTCCGACGCCGGCACCGGTGGGCCGGTCCCAGGGGGCGCCGGTGCGGTGCTCCTCGTAGACGGCCTCGATCTTGTCCTCCAGCTCGTCGGCGAGCTTGTGGCCGCCGCGGGCGAAGAACTTGATGCCGTTGTCGGGCATGGCGTTGTGGCTGGCGGAGAGCATGACGCCGAGGTCGGCGCCGAGCGCTCCGGTGAGGTACGCCACCGCGGGGGTGGGCAGCACTCCTACGCGCAGGACGTCCACGCCGGCGCTGGCCAGGCCCGCGACCACGGCGGCCTCCAGGAACTCCCCGGACGCGCGCGGGTCCCGCCCGACCACCGCCACCGGCCGGTGGCCCTCAAAGGTGCCCGCCTCGGCCAGTACGTGCGCCGCCGCCACGGAGAGCCCGAGCGCGAGCTCGGCCGTCAGATCCGCGTTGGCGACACCGCGCACGCCGTCCGTGCCGAAGAGTCGTCCCACTTGTCCTCCTGAGGAAGCTTCAGAATTCGGAAGTCATCCGATCACATGAGCCTTTGAGCGCCTTGTGCCGTTATACGCCCAAGGCTAGTGATATACGAACGCCCCGGCGGCACTGTGGCGTGCCGCCGGGGCGTTCGGACGTACTACGAGTACGAGCAGGCAGCGAAGATTAACGCTTGCTGTACTGCGGGGCCTTGCGGGCCTTCTTGAGACCGGCCTTCTTGCGCTCGACCGCACGGTCGTCGCGCTTGAGGAAGCCGGCCTTCTTCAGGGCGCCGCGGTTGTTGTCGACGTCGGCCTCGTTCAGCGCACGGGCGACACCGAGGCGCAGGGCGCCGGCCTGGCCGGAGACGCCGCCGCCGGAGATGCGGGCGATGATGTCGTAACGGCCCTCGAGCTCGAGCACCTTGAAGGGCTCGTTGACTTCCTGCTGGTGCACCTTGTTGGGGAAGTAGTCCTCAAGGGTGCGGCCGTTGATCTTCCACTTGCCGGTGCCCGGGACGATCCGGACGCGGGCAATGGCGTTCTTGCGACGGCCCAGGCCGGCGGCCGGCTGCGGGTCGCCGAAGCGGGAGGCCATGGACTCCGAGGTGTACTCGCCCTCGACGGGAACCTCGGACTCGGTGGTGTACTGGTCGATGTCGACGAGCTCAGTCTCTTCGACCGGCTGCTCAACGGTGGTCTCGGCCACGATTCTCCTCAGATTTCTTTTCGTCTTAGGGGGTGGCCGGAACTACTGCGCGACCTGGGTGATCTCGAACGGCACCGGCTGCTGGGCAGCGTGCGGGTGCTGGTCGCCCGAGTAGACCTTCAGCTTCGAGAGCATCTGACGGCCCAGGGAGTTCTTGGGGAGCATGCCCTTGACGGCCTTCTCGATGGCCTTCTCGGGGTTCTTGTCCAGCAGCTCGTCGTAGCGGACGGAGCGCAGACCACCCGGGTAGCCGGAGTGGCGGTACGCCATCTTCTGGGTCCGCTTGTTGCCGGACAGGTGCACCTTGTCGGCGTTGATGATGACGACGAAGTCACCGGCGTCGACGTGCGGGGCAAAGATCGGCTTGTGCTTGCCCCGCAGGAGGTTGGCGGCGGTGGTCGCCAGACGGCCGAGGACGACGTCCTGGGCGTCGATGACGTGCCACTGGCGAGTGATGTCGCCGGGCTTGGGGCTGTACGTACGCACGGTTCGTAGCCTTCGCTTCTTCAGTGAGTGGGTCCTGACAAGGCCACCACGGACGATCACGACAGCCCTGACCGCACTGCGGTGACGCATACCGCGTGCTGGTCGCTGGTCATCGGCCCCGGTGGACCGGTGTAAGGGCCCCTCACGTGAGAATGAGAAAGCCAATACACATAACGAACCGCAAGCCTACCCGCGACGGCCCGGACGGGTCAAAACGCGCGTGGGCAGGTTCGTCCCCGGCCGCGGCACCGTGGGAGATCCGCCCGGCGCGGGACGCCGGGCCGTCGCCACGGCGGCAGCCAGTACACAAAGGGTAAGGCAGTCCCGGAAGGCGCGCCGCGTCACCGGCTCCAGCCAGGGCCAGGCGAGGCCGGGCACCTGCGGCACCAGGGCCAGCCAGAACCAGGGGCCGCGGGCCGCCGAGCCGGGCAGCGGCAGCCCCGCGAGCAGCAGCGGCAGCACGACCAGCAGGTAGTGGTCGTACGACGGGCGGGACACAAGGAACGCGGAGAGCATCAGCAGGGCCGCGGTCTCGACGAGCCGCAGCGGCCCGGGGTCGTCGCGGCGCCAGCGCCGGTGGGCGCACCAGCACCCGGCGAGCGCCGCCGACGCGGCCAGCGCGACGGCCACCGGCCGGGGCACCCCGGCCCGCGGCAGCACCGCAGCCGGCGACGCCTCGTACAGACGTACGAACGCGTCGTGTCCCCGCAGCAGGAAGGGCAGCGTCCGCGTGACGAAACCCGCGGGGTCGGGCATGAGCAGCGCCGCCGCGCCGGAGACCGCGCCCGGCAGCGCCACAAGGACGGCCAGCCCCCGCCACTGCCGCGCGAAGAGGAAGAGGAGCGCGACCGGCGCGAGGAGCGGCTTCAGGGCGATCGCGATCCCGATCACCACCCCGGACGCCACCCAGCGCCCCCGCACCGCGCACAGCAGCCCCAGCGGAAGGGCGGCAGCCGCCGTCACGGTCCAGTTGCCGAGCGCCACCAGGTGACCGAAGGGCGCGAAACCCAGCGCGAGCGCGGTGAGGCCGAGCACGGCGAAGCGGCTGCGCGGCGACGTCCCGTGGATGCGCAGGGCGCAGACCCAGCCCGCCACCAGCAGGCAGGTCACCGCCAGCGGGACCAGCACACGCAGCGCGGCCTGCGGCAGGAGCGCCTGCGGCGCCGCGGCGACGACGGCGCCGGGCAGATAGAGGAAGTGCGGGTCGGCGTAGGGCGAGCCGCCGTGCAGCCAACTCCGGGCCGCCCGCACGACGATCGCGTTGTCCATCCCGCCGTCCGAGCTCGCTCGGGCGACATTTACGACGGGGACGCACAGCGCGAACGCCAGCACTGTCCACATATGCCAGGTCGCGGGCCGCACCAACCACCCGCAGATGTCACTTTTGCCCGTGTTCATGCAGGTCACGCTAGGGGCTCAAGTGCGCCGTGACGCGGAACGGCACCCCCCGGCGCACGTCTAAGATGCGGCGCATGAGTTATGGGCAGGGTGGGCAGGGACAGGCCCCTTGGGATCCCTGGAAGCCGGGTTCTCAGCAGCCTCAGTGGAGCGGTCAGAACGCGGGCGGGACTCCTGACTGGGCGGCACTCGCCGAGGCGTCGGAAACGCGGAACAAGCGCCGCAGGCTGCTGTTCATCGCCGGCGGAGCGCTCGCGACCGTCGCGGTCGGCGCGGCCGTCGCCGTGGCCGTCGTCTCCGCGAACGGCAACGACCAGGCCTCCAACCAGCCTTCGAACCTGCCGGCCACCGCGGACATCCCCAACTCCAGTACCGCGCCCGCCCCGTCCTTCGAGCCGACCTCGGCCCCGCCGCCGCTGGACCCGAAGGACTTCATATCCAGCGCGAAGAAGGACACGGCCCCGCTCAGCCCGGACATCCTCTTCCCGGGCACGCAGCTCACGATGGGCGACCGCGTCTACCGCAAGGGTCCGACGGCCGACACCAAGAAGTGCGCCTCGGCCGCGAAGGCCACCCTCCCTGCGGTCCTCACCAAGAACGACTGCACCCGCATGCTGCGCGTCACCTACGTCAAGGACGGCGTCGCGGTGACGGTCGGCGTGGCCGTGTTCGACACCGAGGCGGAGGCGGCCAAGGCCCGGCACGAGGCGGACAAGAAGAGCATCGTCGCCTCGCTGTCCGGAAACGGCGTCAAGTCCTTCTGCGACTCCGCCGTCTGCCGCTCGACCACCAACGTCTACGGCCGCTACGTCTACTTCACGCTCGCTGGGTTCACCGACGGCAAGAACGTGACGACCAAGGACACCAAGGTCTTCACGACCGGCAACGACCTCGGCGAGTTCACCTTCCGGCAGATCCGCCGTCGCGGCGAGGCCCAGGCCTCCGCCGCGGCCAACGAGTGACGCACCCCGGCCCGCCGCGCGGGCGACACACCGGGCACTGACCGAGAGCCCGTGCCGCCTCGGTACCCCGGCAGGCCGGGAGGCGGGACGGCGTGCGGCACACCGGGCCGCGTCAGCGACGGCGCTCCAGCAGCTGCACCGTGACATGGCGCAGCCGCTCGGTGCGCACCACCGTGTACCGCCCTTCCAGCACCGCGGCCGTGCTCGCCCGCAGGGGGGTGCGGGTGGCGCCCGGCCCGGTCGACACCAGCCACAGCCGCCGGCGGCCCGACAGGCAGTCGGCGGGCACGTCGCACTCGACGGCCGCGTACGAGCCGGTCTGCCGGGCCGTCCGCCGCGCCAGGACGTCGTCGGGCCGGGTGCCCCCGCGCAGCTCGTACGCCATGGCCTTGCGCTCCCCGAACACCCCGCTGTAGAGGATGCCGTCGCCCGGGTGCTGAGCGGCCCGCACCACACGCCCGGCGCCCGCGAAGTCCGGCTCGTCCGGCAGGTCCTGACGTGCCGCCAGCACCGCGGGCCACACCTGGACGGTGAACCCGGCGACGGCCCCGGTCAGCAGCAGCGCGCCCGTCACCCGCCGCCTGCGTCCCGTCCGTGCCGCGCCGGTCACCACGTCCGCGCACCGGACGGCACCGGCCGCCGCGAGCAGCAGCCAGGCCGGGACGGTGAACAGCAGGTACCGGGGCAGGAAGAGATGCAGCCGGTCGGAGGTGACGAAGGTCAGAACGGGCGGCAGCAGCGCCCATACGCTAGGCACGGCTCCCTGGCGTCCGGCGGTCAGCAGCCCCACGGCGCCGAGGGTCATCACCGCGACGGCGGCGGACCACGAGCCGAGGAGTTCCACCGGGTACTCCCCCAGATCGCTCAGGACCGGATTGTTCCAGGCGATCTGCTGGACCTGGCCGGCTCCCTCGGTCGCCATCGGGACCACCGCGGACGTCCCGAGCACCGTCGCGCACCCGAACGCCCAGTGCGCGATCGGGTCGCCGGCGCGCCTGGCCCGTACGACCGCGACGGCATGGGCGGGCAGCACGCTCAGCGCGACCAGGTGGCTGAAGCCGGTCAGGGCGACCGCCAGGGTGTAGAGCGTCCAGCTCCCGAGGCTCGGCCGGTCGAGAGCGCGCAGCAGGACGAGGGTGGCGAGCAGGGCGAAGAGCACCGCGAAGGCGTAGGGGCGTGCTTCCTGCCCGTACCGCGTCACCGTCGGCAGCACGGCGAACAGCAGGCCCGCCACCAGCCCCGTGCGCGCGTCGGACAACTGTCTCCCGAGCAGCGCGAGCAGTCCGGCGGACGCGGCCATGGCCAGTGCCCCGGGCAGCCGCAGGGCGGCGGGCGAGGTGCCCGCGAGAGCGGTCCACAGGTGCATGACGACGTAGAACGGTGTGAGGACGACGTCGATGTGCCCGGTCAGCCGGCCGAGGTCGGGGTAGCTGAGTGTCGACGCCCACCAGGTCGCGTGCTCGTCGCGCCACAACTGGCGGTGCCCGATGCCGGGCAGGACGACGGCCAGCGCGAGCACGGTGGGCGGCCCGGACACCAGCAGGGGAACCCGCCGGCCCCCGCGCACGGCGCCGCGGGTCGCGTCGGCGGTGCCGGCCGCGGCGTCCCGGGGCGGGCCGGCGAGTGCGGCGCTCGGGGAGGTCATCGCTTCACCCAGATCCGGTAGTAGCCCCGGCCCTCGCCGGACGGCGCGGTGCGCGAGGGGCGGTCCGCGTCGGTGTCGTCCGCGCCGTGGAAGGGCACGTGGGCGAGCAGCCGGTAGTGCGGATTCCCGCGCACCGCGTCCGTGACGACGGCGTCCACCCTCGGGTTCGTGGATCCGTCGAGCACGATCAGGTCGAACTCGCCGTCGCGCAGCGCCGCCCGGTAGGCGTCGTCGCCGGTGTGCCGGGTGTGGTTCCGGTCCGTGTACACCAGGCCGAACACGCTCTGCCACTGGCGCCGCGTGGTCCTGTCGCGCAGGTAGTAGGCGGGAACCTCCGGCGTCGAACAGAGGTAGTGGCCCCTGTCGTTCACGTCGGCGGAGATGGTCCGGATCATCAGGGAGGAGTCGGGCCAGTTGCCGAAGCGCCGGTCCGCCTGCGCGATGCCCAGGCACAGCGTCGCCGTCCACAGTGCGATGCCGAGATGCGGGTGCCGCACATGCGCGCCCATCAGCCGGGTGAGGCCGACGCCGGCCATCGGAGCCGCGAAGAGCAGACCGAACCCGATGTGCTTGAACAGCGACACCACGGTCCCCAGGTGCATCTGGTAGGCGGGGGCGAGCAGCGCCGTGCCGCACAGCAGCAGACCCAGCATCGCCCGCCGTCGACGGCTCGGACCGCCGAGCCGCCGCGCGAGCGGTGACTCCTGCATGCGGCCTTGCCGGGCGTACGCGATCGCTCCGCCGACGGCGGTGAGGAACACCAGGCCGCCCCACTCGGCCGACCGCCGCAGCAGATGGACGGCGCCGTCCGTGCCGTGCTCGCGGGCGGTGGTGGTGTGCCGGACGCCGGCCATCACGTCGCCGCCGTACGCGGCGGCCGCGAGCAGGACACCGGTGCCGAGCAGCAGGAGGAGGGGCCGTACGAGCGCCCGGCGGCCCCGGTGCGGGCGTGCCGTGAGCAGCGCCAGACCGAGGAGGGTCGGCAGGTACAGGCCGGCCGCGTACTTCACGCCGACCGCGAGCGCCGCGACGGGCGCGGCGAGCAGTACGGCGTGGGCGGGCGCCCGGTCGGTGCGCACCACGATCCAGGTGGCCAGCGCGAGAAGGAACAGCGCGGGCGCGTCGTAGGTGGCGAAGTACCCCATGACGACGGTCGACTGGAGCACCGCGAACAGCGCGGCGGCGGCCAGCGCGGCCCGTTCGTTGAACAGCCGCCGGGTGAAGGAGTACAGCAGCCCGGTGGTGCCCAGCATGAGGAGCAGGCTCAGCGTCCGCGCGCCGGGCAGTCCGAACCACCCGTCCACGATCGCCGCCGGCACCGGGTACAGCTGCGGCGAACCGGAGAAATAGGCGGCGTAGTCCATCGGCAGCGGGGTGCCGTGCAGCAGGTGCCGCAGCTCTGCGTGACCGGCCGTCAGGTACAGGGCCTCGTCCTGGAACGCCGTGTTCTCCAGCCGCAGCGACAGCGCCGCCTGGAACGCCAGGACGCACAGCAGGACCGCCCGGCCGACCCAGGTGCGCCGTGCGCTGCCCGCCATGCTCCAGGCCGCCTCCGGCACCTTCGGGAGGTGGTAGCCCGACGGCTGCTGCTCGCCGGGCTGGGCCGGGACCGGGGAGACGACACGCGGTCCGCGGTCCGTCGACGTCATCTCGCCTTCCGCACGTCGAAGCCGTAGAGGTCGTTCGCGGCCAGGCGCCGGAACTCGGCGACGCCCTCCGGGTCCGTGGCGAGCCGCCAGTCGGCGCGCGCCTTGTGGTCGAACCAGGCGAACCCGATGATGTCGCGGGAGGCGCTGACGCCGTCGAAGAGGGCCCGTACGTGCTCCTTGCGGTGCGGCCCGGGCATGGCGCCGGTCTCCAGCAGGAGCCGCGGCTTCTGGCCGAACCGGTCGATCTCCGCCAGGGTCGATCCGAACAGGCCGTCGAAGGAGTGCGGGTCCCAGTCGGTGAAGTACCCGACCAGGCCGACCCAGTCGACGTAGTTGTCGCCCGGGTAGTAGGGACTCAGGTCCTTGTGGGTGCCCGGTTCGACGATGTTCGGCGACCAGGTCCAGATCACATTGGTGGCGCCGGCGTCCTCGAAGACGTCGTGGAGGTGCCGCCAGGCCCTGACGTACTCCCGGGGCGTGGTCTCGGTGGACCCCCACTCCTCCCAGTCGCCGTTCATCTCGTCCGCGAAGCTGATCGCGACCGGGATGTTCAGGGTGCGGACCGCCTTGGCGTACTCCTGGAGGTAGTCGTCGGAGACCCCGTCGGCGACCTGGGTGAGGGAGATGTCCCGCGGCTCCCAGGACACGACGGTGAGCGCCCCGGAGTTCCAGGCGTTGCGCACGCCCGTCGCGTCGAACCCGTCGTGCCAGGCGGCGTAGTACGCGATGAGGTTCGGCTGCTTGCCGACCATCTGTGTCCAGTCGTGCACCGGATCCATGGAGGTCGGCGCCTTGGGCCGGGACACCCCGATGTACTTCTTCGCGGGCTGGAGCAGCGGGCGTACGTCGTAGGGCAGCCCCTCGGGGGCCGCTGCGGCCCCGGCACGGTGGGCGGTCGAGCCCGGGGCGCAGGCGGTCACCGCGAGCACGAGGGCGGCGAGCGGCACGAGCAGGGCGGCGGTGGCGCGCGAGACGCGCATCAGGTGGCTCCCATCGCACGGGGCGGCAGCAGGACCCTTCCGACGATCAGCGCGTAGAAGAGTCCGGAGGACAAGAGGAGGGCGAAGTCGGCGGGGTCGAGGGTGAGCGTGCGCCAGGCGGCGGCACCGACCCAGAGCAGCGCGGTGCCGCCGCCCCACAGCAGGACACCGGCCCGGCGCCGTCCGGTCCCGCTCCGCTTCGCCGCGGCGGAGCCGGTCGCCTGCCAGCCCATGCGCCGGCGGCGCAGGATGTCCCAGATCGCGAAGGCGTGCGCCCAGCCGTACATCATGCGGACCGCCCAGGCCTCCAGGCGGTAGGGGACGCGGTGCCAGAGCGGGAACACGACCGTGGTGTAGAGGACACCGGGCAGGACCAGCCAGAGGTTCGCGACGACGGGCTTGTCCGGGAACGCCAGCAGCAGCAGGATCGGCACGACGGGCGCCACGAAGGTGAACAGGGCCGTGTGGATGTAGTAGAGGAAGCCCGACAGGTAGCAGAGCCGGCTGACGGTCCGCAGCCTGGCCTGCCAGAACTTCGCACTGCCGAGCAGGCTCATCGAGCCGGCGCACCAGCGGTACTGCTGGTTGAGGAAGGCCTCGGGGTCGTCGGGGCAGACGCCCGCCGACAGCGCGACCGGCACATAGCGCAGGTCCCAGCCCAGCCGCCGCAGGTCGAATCCGGTGTGCACGTCCTCCGAGTGCTCGATGAGGGTGGTGCCGCCGTTCTCCTCCAGTGCGGCGCGCCGGTAGACGGCGCAGCTGCCGACGCAGATCGCCCCGTCCCGGCTCTGCCGGGAGACCTGGACGGCCCGGTAGAACAGCTCCTGGACGGCCCCCGCCCCGCGCTCGATCCAGTTCTGTGCGTCGAGGACGCGGAAGTACTGCGGGGACTGGACGATGGCGAGCCGTTCGTCCGCCGCCAGGTACGGGAGCAGTTCGTCGAGCAGATCGGCGCGCGGGGCGAAGTCGGCGTCGAGTACGAGGATGTACGTGCCGTCGGTGCGTTCGAAGCCGAAGTGCAGGTTGCCGGCCTTCTTGAACCAGCCGCGGTTGCTGCGGGTGGCGTAGCGGAAGCCGAAGTCGGCGGCCATCGCGCGCAGTTCGGGACTGGCCGAGTCGTCGAGGACGAACGGCTCGCACGCGCCCGGGTAGTGGTCGGCGAGCGCGCGCACGTGGGTCCAGGTGTTGTGCAGCACCTCGATGGGCTCGCCGCACACCGGCAGGAAGACGTCGACCGTGGGAGGGGTGTCGGGGCGCCAGTCGCCCACGAGTCTTCGGTGCCGTCCGAGGTCGAAGTCGCGGCTGAACAGGTTCACCCGCAGCGAGATCAGGTAGTAGAGCAGAGTGAACGCCAGGAACGGGGCGAACAGCCACAACAACGGTGTGGAGGACGCCAGTCGGTACTGGCTCACCACCAGGCAGCAGACGCTGATCAGCGAGGCGCCGGTCAGCATCCACAGGCGGCGCCCGGCGTAGGCGTACTTCTCGGTGTCCGACGGCGGGACCGGCAGCAGGCCGGGGGCCGCCGGTGCGCCCGGCCGATCCCTGAGGGTCTGCCGGTCTCGCTCGCCCGGCCGCACCACACGGGCGGCCTCCACTGAACTCATACGGGTCTCCCGGACCGCCCGCCCCGTACGGATCGAGGCGATGTGCCGGGAAATCTAGGACGGGCCCCCCGGAGCTCCGGGGCGACGCGATCGAACACGCCCGCACTTGACCCGAAATAATGGAACGCTTACCCGAAACGCCCCAAAGGGCTGTTCATATGACAAGCCGGGTCCTCTGTGGCCGACCGGAGCGACGGACCGTCACATCGGCCAACTGCCACTTCCGCGCGCCCACTTGGGATACGCCCCCGGTCCGTCCCACCGGCTCCGCGGGACCGGCACCCGCAGGGAGCACCCCGCGTGACGGCGCAGGCGGTCAGCAGGCTTCGCACTCCGGGGCCCCGGGCAGCGTGCGCCTGTTCCGGGCCTCCTTGTTCCGCGCGGCCAGCAACTCGTCGGCGGGGTAGCCCACTTCTTCGAGCGTCAGCCCGTGCGGCCGTACGACATGCACGGCCGAGTCCCGTACGCCCGCGGCCAGCACCTTGCCGGGCCAGTCGGCACCGCGGTGCCCGTCCCCCACGAACAGCAGCGCCCCGATCAGCGACCGCACCATGTTGTGGCAGAAGGCGTCGGCGCGGACGGTGGCCGTGATGATCCCGTCGTGACCGCGGACCAGGCTCAGTTCCTGGAGCGTGCGGATCGTCGTCGCGCCCTCGCGCTTCTTGCAGTAGGCGGCGAAGTCGTGCTCGCCGAGGAGCCGCCCGGCCGCCTCGTTCATGGCGTCGACGTCCAACGGCCAGTCGTGCCACAGGACATGGTTGCGCAGCAGCGGGTCCACACCGCCGGGGTTGTCCGTGACCCGGTAGGCGTAGCGTCGCCAGATCGCGGAGAAGCGGGCGTTGAACCCGGCGGGCGCCTCGGCCAGCCGCCAGATGCGCACGTCCTTGGGCAGCCGTCCGGCCAGCCGCTTCAGCAGCTTCTCCTGGTGTTCGGCCCACAGCGCCTCGGGCAGATCGACGTGGGCCACCTGGCCGCGGGCGTGCACCCCCGCGTCCGTGCGCCCGGCCACGGTCAGCTCGTACGTGGTGTCCTTCGACCGGGTCACCGTCCGCAGGGCGTCCTCGATCTCCGCCTGCACGGTCCTGCGGCCCCCGGCCTGCTTGGCCCAGCCGGAGAACTCGGTGCCGTCGTACGACAGATCCATCCGCACCCGCACGAACCCGGGCGCCGCCTCATCACTCACAAACAGATCCTCTCAAGGCTCGGTCCCCTGCCCGGGGACGCGAAAGCGGGCCCGCCCCGCAGGGACGGACCCGCTCAACGCAAGGCGATGCCTCAGGCGTCCTTGGACTCCTCGGCGGCCTCCTCGGCCGGCTTGGCGTCCTCGACGACCTCGGCCGGAGCCTCGGTCTTGACCTCGGCGTCCTTGGCGGCACGCTTCGTGGCCGCCTCGGCCTCACCGGTGGCCTGCTGGGCCACGGTCAGGGCCTCCACCAGCTCGATGACAGCCATGGGCGCGTTGTCGCCACGGCGGTTACCGATCTTGGTGATACGGGTGTAACCACCCGGGCGGTTCTCGTAGCGCGGGCCGATCTCGGTGAAGAGCGTGTGCACGACGCTCTTGTCCGTGATCACCGCGAGCACCTGGCGGCGGTTGTGAAGGTCACCCTTCTTCGCCTTGGTGACCAGACGCTCCGCGTACGGGCGCAGGCGGCGGGCCTTCGCCTCGGTGGTGGTGATGCGGCCGTGCTCGAAGAGCGACTTCGCGAGGTTCGCGAGGAGCAGCTTCTCGTGCGCGGCGCTGCCGCCCAGACGGGCACCCTTGGTGGGCTTCGGCATTGTTCTTCTCCTGTGTGTCTGCCCCGGCCGTATCAGGTACCGAGGTCAGTATCCGAGCAGGCGGTCGCCTGTCGGAGATCCAGGCTCCCGAGGGGGCCTGGAAAGGGCGCGGGGAACTGCGCGATCAGCCACAGCGCACCCGCGCCCGGGTACGGACCGGTGGTCCCGAGCTCAGTACTGCTCGGTCTCCACGAAGCCCGCGTCCGCGTCGTCGTCGGCGCCGAAGGCGTCGGCGGCGGCGGTCGGGTCGAATCCGGGCGGGCTGTCCTTCAGGGCCAGGCCCATGCCGGCCAGCTTCGCCTTGACCTCGTCGATGGACTTCGCACCGAAGTTGCGGATGTCCAGGAGGTCGGCCTCGGAGCGGGCGACGAGCTCACCCACGGAGTGGATGCCCTCACGCTTGAGGCAGTTGTACGAGCGGACCGTGAGCTCCAGCTCCTCGATCGGCAGCGCGAGGTCGGCGGCAAGGGCGGCGTCCGTGGGGGACGGGCCCATGTCGATGCCCTCGGCGTCGATGTTGAGCTCGCGGGCCAGACCGAACAGCTCGACCAGGGTCTTGCCGGCCGACGCCATGGCGTCACGGGGACGCATGGCCTGCTTGGTCTCGACGTCGACGATCAGCTTGTCGAAGTCGGTGCGCTGCTCGACACGGGTCGCCTCGACCTTGTACGTGACCTTCAGCACGGGGCTGTAGATGGAGTCGACCGGGATACGGCCGATCTCCTGGCCCACCTGCTTGTTCTGCACGGCGGAGACGTAGCCGCGACCGCGCTCGACGGTCAGCTCCATCTCCAGCTTGCCCTTGCCGTTGAGCGTGGCGAGGACCAGGTCGGGGTTGTGCACCTCGACACCGGCCGGGGGCGCGATGTCGGCGGCGGTGACGAGACCCGGGCCCTGCTTGCGCAGGTACATCACGACGGGCTCGTCGTGCTCCGAGGAGACGACCAGCTGCTTGATGTTGAGGATCAGGTCGGTGACGTCCTCCTTGACGCCCGGCACGGTGGTGAACTCGTGCAGAACGCCGTCGATGCGGATGGACGTGACCGCCGCACCCGGGATCGAGGAGAGGAGCGTACGACGCAGGGAGTTGCCGAGGGTGTAGCCGAAGCCCGGCTCCAGCGGCTCGATCACGAACCGGGAGCGGAACTCGTCGACGACCTCTTCGGTCAACGAGGGACGCTGAGCGATCAGCATGTGTGGATCAGTCCTTCTTTCGTGGACGCCCGCTATTTGACGCCCGACGGAACCGCACGGTCACCCGTGCGGGGTACTGCAAGGGTACGGGCGGCACGACCCGAAGGAGCCGTACCGCCCGAAAACCTCAGACCGAGCAGCCGTGCGTCAGACGCGACGGCGCTTGGGCGGACGGCAGCCGTTGTGCGGGGTGGGGGTGACGTCCTGGATGGAGCCGACCTCGAGGCCCGTGGCCTGGAGGGAGCGGATCGCGGTCTCGCGACCGGAGCCCGGGCCCTTCACGAAGACGTCGACCTTGCGCATGCCGTGCTCCTGCGCGCGGCGGGCGGCCGACTCGGCGGCCATCTGCGCGGCGAAGGGGGTGGACTTGCGCGAGCCCTTGAAGCCGACGTGGCCGGCGGAGGCCCAGGAGATCACGTTGCCCGAGGGGTCCGTGATCGAGACGATCGTGTTGTTGAACGTGCTCTTGATGTGCGCGTGGCCGTGAGCGACGTTCTTCTTTTCCTTGCGGCGCACCTTCTTGGCAGCGCCCTGACGACCCTTGGGGGGCATCTATTACTCCTACGGGAGGTGGTCGGTCCTACAGCGAAGACCGCTGATGAGCGTCCGCTGAGGACTACTTCTTGCCCGGCTTCTTCTTACCGGCGATGGCGCGACGCGGGCCCTTGCGGGTACGAGCGTTCGTGCTGGTGCGCTGACCGTGGACGGGCAGGCCACGGCGGTGGCGCAGACCCTGGTAGCAGCCGATCTCGACCTTGCGGCGGATGTCGGCCTGAATCTCACGACGGAGGTCACCCTCGGTCTTCAGATTGGCGTCCACGTACTCGCGGATCTTGACCAGCTCCTCCTCGGAGAGGTCACGAACGCGGGTGTTCGGGTTCACGCCGGTCTCGGCCAGCGTCTGCTGGGAAAGGGTCCGGCCGATGCCGAACACGTAGGTGAGGGCGACCTCCACACGCTTGTCGCGCGGGATGTCAACACCGGAAACGCGTGCCATTCAATGGCTCCAGTTGTCGTTCGGAGGTCTTCCGCAGAACCGGCTCCCAGCCGCCGTACCAGGTACGAACTGGGTCCCCGGCCTCCGCCCGGGGGTGTCGGAACCGAAGTGGACTGATCTGCGATCTGAACGTTCGGGTCCGGGTTCTGCGTATGAACATGTACTGCTATGCGTCGCGCGAGATCTGCGGGTGCAGAAGGTGCGGTCGTGCGTCAGCCCTGGCGCTGCTTGTGGCGCGGGTTGTCGCAGATGACCATGACCCGACCGTGACGGCGGATCACCCTGCACTTGTCGCAGATCTTCTTGACGCTCGGCTTGACCTTCATTGGGTGAGGTTCTCCGGGTCAGTGCCACCCCCCGCGCCCCGGAACGGGAACACGGAGCAAAGGCAAGATCTACTTGTACCGGTAGACGATCCGGCCACGCGTCAGGTCGTACGGAGACAGCTCCACCACGACCCGGTCGTCAGGGAGGATGCGGATGTAGTGCATACGCATCTTGCCGCTGATGTGTGCCAGGACCTGGTGGCCGTTCTGGAGCTCGACCTTGAACATGGCGTTCGGAAGAGACTCGACGACAGTGCCCTCGATCTCGATGGCACCTTGCTTCTTGGCCACGCTTCGCCCTTCGAATCGACTACCTTGATCGGCTCCCCGCGGGTGCATGCAGGCATGCGGGTGCACGGGAGCCGACGAGTCAGTCTACGTCAGTGGTCTCGGAAAGACGAATCGAGAAAGAATGCCCAGCTGGGGAGATCTTTAAGCCAGCGGGTGAAAGCGACGGCGCGACCGGCGGGGCCGCGCGCCGTCGGGACGGGTCCCGCGCCGATCAGGCGAGCGGGTCCGGGGCGGCGGTGACGCCGTACTCGGCCAGCTTGGCCTTGCCCCCGTCCGGGGCGGTGAGGACCAGCGGGCCCTGCTCCGTCAGCGCGACGGAGTGCTCCCAGTGCGAGGACCATGTGCCGTCCGTCGTGATGACGGTCCATTCGTCCTCGAGGACCTCGGTCTTCGGCGTGCCGAGCGACACCATCGGCTCGATGGCGAGGCAGAGACCGGGGACCAGCTTGGGGCCCTTGCCGCGCCGGCGCTCGACATAGTTGAGCAGGTGCGGGTCCATGTGCATCTCGGTGCCGATGCCGTGGCCGCCGTAGTCCTCGATGATCCCGTAGCGGCCGCCGCCGGGCTTGGGCTGACGGCGGATGTATGTCTCGATGGCGCGGGAGACGTCCACGAGGCGGTTGCCCTGCTTCATCGCCGCGATGCCCGCCCACATCGACTCCTCGGTCACCCGGGAGAGCTCGACCAGTTCCGGGGCGTGACCGCTGCCGACGAACGCCGTGAACGCGGCGTCGCCGTGCCAGCCGTCCACGATCGCGCCGGCGTCGATGGAGATGATGTCGCCGTCCTTCAGGACGGTCTTCTCGTCCGGGATGCCGTGGACGACGACCTCGTTGGCCGAGGTGCAGATCGTCGCGGGGAAGCCGCCGTACCCGAGGAAGTTCGACTTCGCCCCGTGCTCGGCGAGCACCTTGCGGGCCACCTCGTCGAGGTCCTTGGTGGTGGCGCCGGGCACGGCCGCCTCACGGGTGGCCGCATGAATGGCGGCGACGACCAGCCCCGCCTCGCGCATCTTGGCGATCTGCTCGGGGGTCTTGATCTGCACCATGGCGGCTGCGGCCTTTCTGACCGGAGAGTACGGACGCTTCAGCTTCAACGATACGGGGCGGTTGCGGCGCGGCCGGCGCCGGAGGGGCAGGCCTGTGCGCCGACGCGGGACTCGGGCTCTTGCCGGATCGGGGGCGCTCCGCCGACGCGGGGGCTGCTCTCACGCCTCGGCCGCGACACCCTCTCAGGATGCCGCGGCCGAAGTGACGTGCCGGCTGTGCGTTCCCGCGTCCCGCGGTACTACGCGGCCTCGCGGGCCAGGGCCTCCATCGCGCGCCCCGTGACCTCTTCCACCTTGCCGAGCGCGGAGATCGTGACGACCAGGCCCTGGGCCTTGTAGTAGTCGATGATCGGCTCGGTCTGCGTGTGGTAGACCTCGAGGCGCTTGCGGACGGTCTCCTCGGAGTCGTCGTCCCGCTGGTACAGCTCGCCGCCGCAGACGTCGCAGACGCCTTCCTTCTTCGGCTGCTTGTACGTGACGTGGAAGACGTGCGCCGAGTCGTTGCGGCAGATGCGGCGGCCGGCGATGCGCTTGACCACCTCGTCCTCGGGGACCTCCAGGTCCAGAACCGCGTCCAGCTTCATGCCCTCGGACTGCAGCATCTCGTCCAGCGCCTCGGCCTGCGAGACGTTGCGCGGGAAGCCGTCCAGGAGGAAGCCGTTCTCCGCGTCGGGCTGCTCCATGCGGTCCTTGGCCATCGCGATGGTGACCTCGTCGGGTACCAGCTCGCCCTTGTCCATGTAGGACTTCGCCAGTTTGCCCAGTTCCGTCTGCCGGCTGATGTTGGCGCGGAACAGGTCGCCCGTGGAGATGTGCGGGATCGACAGGTTCTTGGCGAGGAACGCAGCCTGCGTTCCCTTGCCGGCACCGGGCGGCCCGACGAGGACGATTCGCATCAGCGGAGGAACCCTTCGTAATTGCGCTGCTGAAGCTGGCTCTCGATCTGCTTCACCGTCTCGAGACCGACACCCACGATGATCAGGATGCTGGTACCACCGAACGGGAAGTTCTGGCTTGCCCCGAAGCCAACCAACGCCATCGTCGGTACGAGAGCGATCAGACCCAGATACAGCGAACCCGGCCAGGTGATCCGGTTGAGCACGTAGCTGAGGTACTCAGCGGTCGGTCGGCCAGCCCGGATACCCGGGATGAAGCCACCATACTTCTTCATGTTGTCCGCGACTTCCTCGGGGTTGAACGAGATCGCCACGTAGAAGAACGCGAAGAAAACGATCAGAAGGAAGTACATAGTGATGTAAATCGGGTGGTCGCCCTTGGTCAGGTTCTGCGTGATCCAGGTTTTCCAGCCCGAGTCACTCTTGGAGAACTGCGCAATCAGGGCGGGAATGTAGAGCAGCGACGACGCGAAGATGACAGGAATCACACCCGCCTGATTCACCTTCAACGGGATGTAGGTGGACGTACCACCGTAGGAACGGCGGCCGATCATGCGCTTCGCGTACTGGACCGGAATGCGGCGCTGAGCCTGCTCGACGAAGACGACCAGGCCGACCATGACGAGACCGACCAGGATCACGGTGCCGAACTCGATCCAGCCGTCGGCCAGCGAGCCCTGCTCCTTGATGGCCCACAGCGCGGACGGGAACGTCGCGGCGATCGAGATGAACATCAGGATCGACATGCCGTTGCCGATGCCACGGTCGGTGACGAGCTCACCGAGCCACATGACGACGGCCGTACCGGCGGTCATGGTGACGACCATGGTGATGGTCGTGAAGATCGACTGGTCCGGCACGATCTGGTTGGCCACCGGGCAGCCGCTGAACAGGGCGCCACTGCGTGCGGTCGCGACCAGGCCGGTGCCCTGGAGGATGGCGAGGGCCACCGTCAGGTAACGGGTGTACTGCGTGATCTTCGCGGTGCCGGCCTGGCCCTCCTTCTTGAGGGCTTCGAGGCGCGGGATCACCACCGTCAGCAGCTGCAGAATGATGCTCGCCGTGATGTACGGCATGATGCCGAGCGCGAAGATCGTGATCTGCAGCAGCGCGCCACCACTGAACATGTTGACCAGGCCGAACAGACCCTGGTTGCCCTTGGCCACGTCGATACAGGTCTGGACGTTCTTGTAGTCGACGCCCGGGATCGGGATGTGGGTACCGACGCGGTAGACCACGATGATGCCGAGCGTGAAGAGCAGCTTCTTGCGCAGGTCGGGCGTCCTGAACGCCCGGGCGAACGCGGTGAGCACGGTGCCTCCTGCGACCCCCGCGCTACTGCGTCAGAGGTGACGGTCTTGAGGTTCGACGGATTACTGACAGCTAACCAACAGTCAAAGGCCGTCCGGAGTTCCCCAAGGGCCACGCCGGACGAAAATCAACAGTGCAGGCCACCTTACCGGCGACACTGCCCCCCTTGGAACGACCAACCGGGGATGCCCCTTTTGTGGGGCATCCCCGGTCGGGATCGCTCAAGTCATCGAGACGCCTGATGAATTCAGACGAGCTCGGTGACGGTACCGCCGGCGGCGGTGATCTTCTCCTTGGCGGAGCCGGAGACGGCGTCGACCGTCACCTGCAGCGCCACGGAGATCTCGCCCTGGCCGAGGACCTTGACGAGGCTGTTCTTGCGAACGGCACCCTTGGCGACGAGACCCTCGACGGTGACCTCGCCACCCTCCGGGTACAGCGCGGCCAGCTTGTCGAGGTTCACGACCTGGAACTCGGTCTTGAACGGGTTCTTGAAGCCCTTCAGCTTCGGGAGACGCATGTGGAGGGGCATCTGCCCACCCTCGAAGCGCTCCGGAACCTGGTAGCGGGCCTTCGTGCCCTTGGTACCACGACCGGCCGTCTTACCCTTCGACGCCTCACCACGACCCACACGGGTCTTGGCGGTCTTGGCGCCGGGGGCGGGACGGAGGTTGTGGATCTTGAGCGGGTTGTTCTCCGCCATGATCAGTCGACCTCCTCGACCGTCACGAGGTGGCGGACGGTGTGCACCATGCCGCGGAACTCGGGGCGGTCCTCCTTGACGACCTGCGTGTTGATGCCCTTGAGACCAAGGGAGCGCAGGGTGTCACGGTGGTTCTGCTTGCTGCCGATGTACGACTTCACCTGCGTGATCTTGAGCTGCGCCATTACGCACCAGCCCCGGCACGCGCACGGAGAAGAGCCGCGGGGGCGACGTCCTCGAGGGGCAGACCACGGCGAGCCGCGATCTCCTCGGGACGCTGCAGGCCCTTGAGGGCCGCCACGGTGGCGTGCACGATGTTGATCGCGTTCGAAGAACCGAGCGACTTCGACAGGATGTCGTGAACGCCGGCGCACTCGAGCACTGCACGCACGGGACCACCGGCGATAACGCCGGTACCGGGGGAAGCAGGCTTGAGCAGGACGACGCCCGCGGCCTTCTCGCCCGTGATCGGGTGCGGGATGGTGCCCTGGATACGGGGGACCTTGAAGAAGTGCTTCTTGGCCTCTTCAACACCCTTGGCGATCGCGGCCGGCACCTCCTTGGCCTTGCCGTAACCGACACCGACGGTGCCGTCACCATCGCCCACCACGACCAGCGCGGTGAAGCTGAAGCGACGACCACCCTTCACAACCTTGGCGACGCGGTTGATCGCGACAACGCGCTCAACGTACGCGGTCTTCTCGGCGGCAGCAGCGCCGCCGTCACGGCCCTTCCGGTCCCGCCGCTCGCCGCCACCGGCACCGCTTCCACGGCGCTGGGGTCCAGCCATTGGATTACCTCTCTCTTTCCGCTAGCTACGGAAGCGGCTCAGAACTTGAGCCCGGCTTCGCGGGCGGCGTCCGCCAGGGCGGCGATGCGCCCGGCGTACTGGTTTCCACCACGGTCGAATACGACAGTCTCGACACCGGCGGCCTTGGCACGCTCGGCGACCAGGGCGCCGACCGACTTGGCCTGCGCCGACTTGTCGCCCTCGCCACCACGGATCGTGGTGTCCAGGGTCGACGCCGACGCGAGGGTGTGACCCTGCACGTCGTCGATGACCTGGGCCACGATGTGGCGGTTGGAGCGCGTCACGACCAGGCGCGGACGCTCAGCCGTACCCGAGATGTGCTTACGGATCCGGATGTGACGACGCTTGATGGCAGCACGCTTGTAAGCGTCGCCCTTAGCAATCTTGACACCGTATGCCATGGCTTACTTACCCGCCTTTCCGACCTTGCGGCGGATGACTTCGCCTTCGTACTTGACGCCCTTGGCCTTGTACGGGTCGGGCTTGCGCAGCTTGCGGATGTTGGCCGCAACCTCGCCGACCTTCTGCTTGTCGATGCCCTCGACCGAGAAACGGGTGGGGGCCTCCACCTTGAAGGTGATGCCCTCGGGGGCCTCGACGGTGATCGGGTGGCTGTAGCCGAGCGAGAACTCCAGGTTGGAGCCCTTGGCGACAACGCGGTAACCGACACCGCTGATCTCGAGCTTCTTCACGTAACCCTGGGTCACGCCGGTGATCATGTTCGCCACCAGCGTGCGGGACAGGCCGTGGAGGGCCTTGTTCTGACGCTCGTCGTTCGGGCGGGTGACGTTCAGGACGCCGTCCTCACCCTTAGCGATCTCGATCGGCGACGCGACGGTGTGGGTGAGGTTGCCCTTGGGGCCCTTCACCTGGACCGTGCGGCCGTCGATGGTGACGTCCACGCCGGCGGGAACCGTGATGGGGAGCTTGCCAATGCGCGACATAGCTGTTTCCTCCGTTCCCTTCCGCTACCAGACGTAGGCGAGAACTTCTCCGCCTACGCCCTTCTTGCCGGCCTGCTTGTCGGTGAGGAGCCCGTGAGACGTGGAGATGATCGCCACGCCGAGGCCGCCGAGCACCTTCGGCAGGTTGGTGGACTTCGCGTAAACCCGGAGACCGGGCTTGGAGATCCGCTTGATGCCCGCGATGGAGCGCTCACGGTTGGGGCCGAACTTCAGCTCCAGGACGAGGTTCTTGCCGACCTCGGCGTCCTCGACCTTCCAGCCCGTGATGAAGCCCTCCTGCTGGAGGATCTCCGCGATGTGCGACTTGATCTTGCTGTGCGGCATCGACACCGAGTCGTGGTATGCCGAGTTCGCGTTACGCAGACGCGTAAGCATGTCTGCGATCGGATCAGTCATGGTCATGAATTGGCCTTCGGCCTCTCTCGCCGGGGTTTCCTGTATGCGCCATCCCTCTCCCCACTCATGGGCGGGACGGGTGCGGCGCGGGGACCTACGGCGTAGTAAGTCGTACGGGCGTCAGGGCGCCCAACCCTCCTAGCCTAAGCCATGGAGGGATGGGCCCCTGACAGTGCCCTTTGCTTACCGAGAGCCTTGGGAATCCCGAATTACCGGGACTACCAGGAGCTCTTGGTCACGCCCGGCAGCTCGCCACGGTGAGCCATCTCACGAAGGCACACGCGGCACAGGCCGAACTTGCGGTACACGGAGTGCGGGCGGCCGCAGCGCTGGCAGCGGGTGTAGCCACGCACACCGAACTTGGGCTTACGAGCAGCCTTGGCAATCAGAGCCTTCTTCGCCATCTCGCTTACGCCTCCTTGAAGGGGAAGCCGAGGTGACGGAGAAGGGCACGGCCCTCAGCGTCGTTGGCCGCCGTGGTCACCACGGTGATGTCCATGCCCCGGGTACGGTCGATCTTGTCCTGGTCGATCTCGTGGAACATGACCTGCTCCGTGAGACCGAAGGTGTAGTTGCCACGGCCGTCGAACTGCTTGGGGGACAGGCCGCGGAAGTCGCGGATGCGCGGCAGCGCGAGCGACAGGGTGCGGTCCAGGAACTCCCACATGCGGTCGCCACGGAGCGTGACGTGGGCACCGATCGGCTGACCCTCACGCAGCTTGAACTGCGCGATGGACTTGCGGGCCTTGGTGACGGCCGGCTTCTGACCGGTGATCGTGGTGAGGTCACGGATGGCGCCCTCGATCAGCTTGGAGTCGCGGGCGGCGTCGCCCACACCCATGTTGACCACGATCTTGACGAGGCCGGGAACCTGCATGACGTTCTCGTACGAGAACTCCTCACGCAGCTTGCCCGCGATCTCCTCGCGGTACTTCGTCTTGAGACGCGGAGTGGTGGTGGTAGCCATCAGATGTCCTCACCCGTCCGCTTGGCAACGCGGATCTTGTTGCCCTCGTCGTCGAAGCGGTAACCGACGCGCGTGACGACCTTGTTGCCGTCCTTCTCCACGACGAGCTGAACGTTGCTCACGTGAATCGGGGCCTCGGTGGTCACGATGCCGCCGGCCTGCGAACCGCGAGCGGTGGGGCCGGCCTTCGTGTGCTTCTTGACCCGGTTGACACCCTCGACCAGGACGCGCTCGTCGCGCGGGTAAGCGGCAATGACCTTGCCCTGCTTGCCCTTGTCCTTACCGGTGATGACCTGGACCAGGTCGCCCTTCTTGATCTTCATGCTTACAGCACCTCCGGCGCGAGCGAGATGATCTTCATGAACTTCTTCTCGCGCAGCTCACGGCCGACGGGGCCGAAGATACGGGTGCCGCGAGGGTCGCCGTCGTTCTTCAGAATGACGGCGGCGTTCTCGTCGAAGCGGATGTACGAGCCGTCCGGACGGCGGCGCTCCTTGACGGTGCGAACGATGACCGCCTTGACGACGTCACCCTTCTTCACGTTGCCACCGGGGATCGCGTCCTTGACGGTGGCGACGATGACGTCACCGATGCCCGCGTAGCGGCGACCGGAGCCACCGAGCACACGGATGCAAAGGATCTCCTTCGCACCAGTGTTGTCGGCGACACGCAGTCGCGACTCCTGCTGGATCACGTCTATCTCCTGATTGTCTGCCGGTTCCCGGCAGGGGCCGCCCGCATGGACGGGCCCCTGCCGAGCCTGGCGGAACTGTTCCTAGGGGGTCCCCCTAGGAGGGATTACTTGGCCTTCTCGAGAATCTCGACGACGCGCCAGCGCTTCGTCGCGGACAGCGGCCGGGTCTCCATGAGGAGGACGCGGTCGCCGACGCCCGCAGCGTTCTGCTCGTCGTGGGCCTTGAGCTTGTTCGTACGGCGGATGACCTTGCCGTACAGCGCGTGCTTGACGCGGTCCTCGACGGCGACGACGACGGTCTTGTCCATCTTGTCGCTGACGACCAGACCCTCACGGGTCTTGCGGAAACCGCGCTCGGTCTTCTGCTCAGTCACGTTGCTCTCGCTCATCAGGCGCTCTCCACCGTCTCGATGCCCAGCTCGCGCTCACGCATCAGGGTGTAGATCCGCGCGATGTCCTTACGGACGGCCTTGAGCCGACCGTGGTTCTCGAGCTGACCGGTCGCCGCCTGGAAGCGGAGGTTGAACAGCTCTTCCTTGGCTTCGCGAAGCTTCGCAAGAAGCTCCTCGTCACCCAGTTCGCGCAGCTCGGACGCCTTGGTACCGGCCGACATCACGCTTCACCTGCCTCGCGCTTGACGATCCGGCACTTCATCGGCAGCTTGTGGGCTGCGCGAGTCAGGGCCTCACGGGCGATCTTCTCGTTGGGGTAGGACAGCTCGAACATGACCCGGCCCGGGTGCACGTTCGCGACCCACCACTCGGGGGAACCCTTACCGGAACCCATGCGGGTCTCGGCGGGCTTCTTCGTCAGCGGGCGGTCCGGGTAGATGTTGATCCAGACCTTGCCGCCACGCTTGATGTGGCGGGTCATCGCGATACGAGCCGCCTCGATCTGGCGGTTGGTCACGTACGCCGGCGTGAGGGCCTGGATGCCGTACTCGCCGAACGCAACCTGCGTACCGCCCTTGGCCTGACCACGGCGCTTCGGGTGGTGCTGCTTGCGGTGCTTGACCCTACGGGGGATCAGCATGTCGGTCAGGCCTCCGTTCCGGTGCTCTCAGCCGGAGCAGCGGCGGTCGCCTCGGCCTTGGGGGCCTCGGCGGCGGGAGCCTGCTGCTGCGGCTTGCGGCCGCGACCGCCACGCTCGCCACCACGGCCACCACGGCCGGCCGGGCGGTCGTTGCCACCACGGGCCGGGCGGTTGCCGGCGCGGGCAGCGGCGTTCTCGGCGCGGACCTCGGCGATGTTCTTGACGTCGCCCTTGTAGATCCAGACCTTCACGCCGATGCGGCCGAAGGTCGTCTTGGCCTCGAAGAAGCCGTAGTCGACGTTCGCGCGGAGCGTGTGCAGGGGCACACGGCCCTCGCGGTAGAACTCCGAGCGGGACATCTCGGCGCCACCGAGGCGGCCACCGCACTGGATCTTGATGCCCTTGGCGCCCGCCTTCATCGCCGACTGCATGCTCTTGCGCATGGCGCGGCGGAAGGAGACGCGGGAGGAGAGCTGCTCGGCAACGGCCTGGGCAACCAGCTGAGCGTCGGTCTCGGGGTTCTTGACCTCGAGGATGTTCAGCTGGACCTGCTTGCCCGTGAGCTTCTCGAGGTCGCCGCGGATGCGGTCGGCCTCGGCGCCACGGCGGCCGATGACGATGCCCGGACGAGCGGTGTGGATGTCCACACGCACGCGGTCACGGGTGCGCTCGATCTCAACCTTCGAGATGCCGGCGCGCTCCATGCCGGACGTCATCATCCGACGGATGGCGACGTCTTCCTTGACGTAGTCCTTGTACAGCTTGTCGGCGTACCAACGCGACTTGAAGTCGGTCGTGACACCGAGCCGGAACCCATGCGGGTTAACCTTCTGGCCCATTACCGGGTTCCTTCCTTGCTGCTGACGACCACGGTGATGTGGCTGGTCCGCTTGCGGATCCGGTAGGCGCGGCCCTGGGCGCGCGGACGGAACCGCTTCAGGGTCGGGCCCTCGTCGACGTACGCCTCGGAGATGAAGAGGCTGTCGGCGTCGGTGTGGTCGTAGTTGTGCGCGGCGTTGGCGATGGCGCTGTCAAGCACCTTGCCGACCGGCACGCTCGCGGCCTGCGGGGCGAAACGCAGGACCGCCTGAGCCTCCGTGGCATCCATGCCACGGATAAGGTCCACCACGCGGCGGGCCTTCATGGGCGTGACGCGGATGTACCGCGCCTGGGCCCTGGCTTCCATGGTTGTCCTTCCAGTGTCTGTCATGGTCATTCCACCCCGCTGTTAGCGGCGCTTCGACTTCCGGTCGTCCTTGACGTGACCCCGGAAGGTGCGCGTCGGCGAGAACTCGCCGAGCTTGTGGCCGACCATCGACTCGGTGACAAACACCGGAATGTGGGTCTTGCCGTTGTGCACCGCGATCGTGTGGCCGAGCATGGCCGGGATGATCATCGAGCGACGGGACCAGGTCTTGATGACGTTCTTGGTGCCGGCTTCGTTCTGTACGTCCACCTTCTTGATCAGGTGGTCGTCGACGAAGGGCCCCTTCTTGAGACTGCGCGGCATCTAAACCCGCTCCTAGCGCTTCTTGTTCGTCTTGCGGCGGCGGACGATGTACTTGTTCGAAGCCTTCTTCGGCGAACGAGTACGACCCTCCTTCTGACCCCACGGGGAGACCGGGTGGCGACCACCGGAGGTCTTGCCCTCACCACCACCGTGCGGGTGGTCAACCGGGTTCATCGCCACACCGCGGACGGTCGGGCGAACGCCCAGCCAGCGCTTGCGGCCGGCCTTACCCCAGTTGATGTTGCTCTGCTCGGCGTTGCCGACCTCACCGACGGTGGCGCGGCAGCGCACGTCGACCAGGCGGATCTCACCGGACGGCATGCGGAGGTGAGCCATCTGGCCCTCCTTCGCGAGCAGCTGCACGGAGGCACCGGCGGAGCGGGCGAACTTGGCACCGCCACCGGGACGGAGCTCGATCGCGTGGATCGTGGTACCGACCGGGATGTTGCGGAGGGCCAGGTTGTTGCCCGGCTTGATGTCGGCCCCGGGACCGTTCTCGACGCGGTCACCCTGCGACAGGTTGCGGGGGGCGAGGATGTAGCGCTTCTCGCCGTCCGCGTAGTGAAGCAGCGCGATGCGCGCGGTGCGGTTGGGGTCGTACTCGATGTGCGCGACCTTCGCCGGCACGCCGTCCTTGTCGTGACGACGGAAGTCGATCACGCGGTAGGCGCGCTTGTGTCCGCCACCCTGGTGGCGAACGGTCACACGACCGGCGTTGTTACGGCCGCCCTTGCTGTGCAGCGGGCGGACCAGCGACTTCTCCGGCGTGGACCGCGTGACCTCGACGAAGTCGGCGACGCTGGAGCCACGACGGCCCGGCGTAGTCGGCTTGTACTTGCGGATTCCCATTTCTCAGTCCTCGTCCGATATTCGGACCAGGGCGCTCCGTTAGGAGGCCTGGCCGAAGATGTCGATACGGTCGCCCTCAGCGAGGGTCACGATCGCGCGCTTGCTGTCCGCACGCTTGCCGAAGCCGGTGCGGGTGCGCTTGCGCTTGCCCTGACGGTTGATCGTGTTGACCCCGGTGACCTTGACCGAGAAGACCGCCTGGACGGCCTCCTTGATCTGGGTCTTGTTGGCCCGCGGGTCGACGATGAAGGTGTACTTGCCCTCGTCGAGCAGCGCGTAGCTCTTCTCCGAGACGACCGGCTTGAGGAGCACGTCACGGGGGTCCGTGAAGGACTTGCTCAGCGGGGTCTCGACGGTGTTCTTGCCCTCGGTGGCGTGGCGCTTCGCCTTGGCGACGCGCGCAGCCTTCGCGGCCTTGGCGGCCTTCGAGGCGATGCTCGGGTGACGCGTAGCCATCAGGCTTCGCTCCCTTCGGTGTCAGCGGCCTTGGGGCCAGACACGAAGGACTCGAAAGCGGCCTGGGTGAAGACCACGTCGTCCGAGACGAGAACGTCGTACGTGTTCAGCTGGCCCGGCTCCAGGATGTGGACCTGGGGCAGGTTGCGGGCGGAGAGCAGCCCGGCCTCGTCGTTCCGCTCGATGACCAGGAGCACGTTCTTGCGCTCCGAGATCTTGCCGAGCAGGTTCTTCGCGGCCTTGGTGGAGATCTCGCCCTCGACCACGCCGGAGACGACGTGGATGCGGTTGTTGCGGGCCCGGTCGGTGAGGGCGTGGCGCAGGGCCGCGGCCTTCATCTTCTTCGGGGTCCGCTGCGAGTAGTCACGCGGCACGGGACCGTGCACGACGCCACCACCGGCGAACTGCGGCGCGCGGGTCGAACCCTGACGGGCGCGACCGGTGCCCTTCTGGCGGTACGGCTTCTTGCCGCCACCACGGACCTCGCCACGGGTCTTGGTCTTGTGCGTGCCCTGTCGGGCAGCGGCCAGCTGCGCGACGACGACCTGGTGGATCAGCGGAATGCTGACCTTCTCGACGTCGAAGATCTCCGCGGGGAGCTCGACCGTCCCGGTCTTGTCGCCTGCCGGCGAAAGGATGTCAACAGTGCTCATCGGTTACCTCAGGCCCCCTTGGCCGCGGTGCGGACCAGGACGAGGCCGCCGTTCGGACCGGGAACCGCGCCCTTGATGAGCAGCAGACCCTTCTCCGCGTCAACGGCGTGGACGGTCAGGTTCTGGGTGGTGACCCGCTCGTTGCCCATGCGACCCGCCATGCGGAGGCCCTTGAACACACGGCCCGGGGTGGCACAGCCACCGATGGAACCGGGAGAGCGGTGCTTGCGCTGGGTGCCGTGACCGGCGCCGAGGCCCTTGAAGTTGTGACGCTTCATGACACCGGCGAAGCCCTTGCCCTTGCTCTTGCCGGTCACGTCCACCTTGACGCCGGCCTCGAAGACCTCAGCGGAGATCTCCTGACCCAGCGTGTACTCGGAGGCGTCCGCGGTGCGGATCTCGACGAGGTGGCGGCGGGGGGTGACGTCGGCCTTGGCGAAGTGACCCTTGAGGGGCTTGTTCACCTTGCGCGGGTCGATCTCGCCGAAGGCGATCTGGACCGACTCGTAGCCGTCGGTGTCGTTCGTACGGACCTGGGTGACGACGTTGGGGCCGGCCTTGACGACGGTGACCGGAACAACACGGTTGTTCTCGTCCCACACCTGCGTCATGCCGAGCTTCTCGCCCAGGATGCCCTTGATCTGCTTAGCCATTCTCAGATCACCGACCCTTAGAGCTTGATCTCGATGTCGACACCGGCCGGAAGGTCGAGTCGCATCAGAGAGTCAACGGTCTTGGGCGTCGGGTCGAGGATGTCGATCAGGCGCTTGTGCGTGCGCATCTCGAAGTGCTCGCGCGAGTCCTTGTACTTGTGCGGCGACTTGATGACGCAGTACACGTTCTTCTCAGTGGGCAGCGGCACCGGGCCCGCGACCGACGCACCAGTGCGGGTCACCGTCTCGACGATCTTCTTCGCCGAGGAGTCGATGACCTCGTGGTCGTAGGCCTTGAGCCGGATGCGGATCTTCTGTCCCGCCATGGCTACTCAGTAGTCCTTTGTCTCGTAAAACGCTCTGGAACCCGGGGGTCCGCGTCCTGACCTCCGACCCACGCGGTCGGGCGTGTCGCGCTCCCACTGACAGGGATATCCACAAGGGATTTCCCTGCTCGGGACGCGGCTCAGCCCTGAAGGCAACCGCTGGACCGGGGGCTGAACACCCACCGGGCGCCTGGTCGGCACCCCGCTGACACTTCCCGGAAGATTCCCGTACGTCCGCCCCAGCGCTGCCTTCCGACAGTTGGAGCGACGAGTACTGTGGGACTCGCTTCCAGTCCTCCCGGCGGGAGGCGCGCAGCATCGGCACTCGACCGAGCAACCCCGCTAGTCTGCCATACACGACAGCGGGCTGGCCAATCGAGCCGGAGAGAATACCCCGAGCGTGACGCAGGTCAAACCCGGGGCTGATCTCCCGCTCGGCCCGTGATCAGCAGCCGGCTTCCGGACGAACCGGACTGGTGAGCCTTTCCAGGGCCTCGTCGGGTGTTGCGGCCCACAGCGAGACCGTGTCCATGCCCGTGTAGACCGCGCCGTCGTCCGCCATCGCCAGGTACCGGTTCCGGCGGTCGACCATGCCGAGGGGATAGAGATCGGCTCCGGCCTGCTCACCGAGGTCGTCGAGGATCTCGGCGTCCCACATGGCCTGGAGCGGGTCCAGCTGGAAGTCCATCCACGGCATGGTGTCCAAGGGTGCACGGGAGGGAATCCCGACGTGACCGAATTCAGCGAGGAACCGGCGCGCGGCATCGTGCATCTCGTACTCACCGGTCTCCAGCAGGATGCTTTCCCAGGTCGTCACCGGGATCGACCTGCCCTGAAACCAGCCGCCCGCCCGCAGCACGCGATCCGTCCGGACAGGCCATCGCAGCTCGGCCGCTGCGTCGTCGCTCTCCGTGGCGTCCGTGACATCGAGCCGCCGCCAGAACGCCTGGGCGCCCGGGGGCACCTCGACGGTCCCGGAGACGGTCCGAGCACCCTGCGCCGCGACCAGCCGGTCCAGTGCCTGATCCACGGTCTCGCCGAGCAGTTCCACTCGGTCCCCGGCAATGAAGAGGCGGCCGTCCTCGGCGATGCCCAGGCGACTGCTCCCTTCATCCGCCCTGCCCACGGGGTACAAGGTGGTGCCTGCTTCCCGGCTCATCCCGCCGTACTGCTCCTCCTCCCACTCGGCCTGGAGGGGGTCGAACCGTATGGCCGACCGGGTCGTGAGCGGATCGGCGGGCCACCCGTACGTCACCAGCCCGCCGAAGGCACGAAGGAAGCGTCGAGCGGCTTCATGGGGCACGAAGGCGCCGCGCCTCCCGCAGGATCCACTCCCACGTGTCCGTCGGCACAGCACGGTCGGGCCGCCACCCTGCCCGGCGAAGCACACCGTCGGTCTCCGAGGACCAGGACCAGGTCTGGTCGCTCCCCATTCACAACACCGCCCTCACGCCCAATTGATCAAGGACAGTTGACAGGGCGTGTCGTCGATGGCGTTTTCGGCGATGCTCTTGCGACCGAGACCTTCTGCCCGCAACGCGGCGTATAGCTCAGGCATCAACGCACCGTTGAGTCGGGCCGTGACACCAGCCGCGGTGAACGCGAACCCCCGCTGATCGCGATCCGGCAACTGCATCGCTCTGACAATGCGCGGTGCCCCATCCTCCAACGAACAGTTGAAAGCCAGCCCGATGGCAGCTGTACCGAGATGACCTTCGCCAAGCCCGAAAGCGGCATCCCCCTCGACACGGTCGTCCATGCTCACCAGACGTTCACCGGTTTCCCAGTCCCACTCGGATGCCATGGCCGTCCGTCAACGGCGTCCGCGCAGGGCCTTCCAGGCGTCCTCGGCCGCGTACATGACGGTCAACCGCCAGGCGTCCAGCTTGTCCACCACGGTTGTCCGCACCATCTGCCACTTGAACCACGGCGGCAGATCCCGGAACGGCACGAAGGTCAAGGTGTCCCTGATGGCGTGCTCGGCGAAGCGGCCGCGGCCCTCGGCGCGCAGCGCCGCGTACAGCTCCGGGGTCAGTTCGCCATTGAGCCGGGCCGCAGCGCCTGCCGCGGTGAACGCGAACCCGCGCTGATTGGGATCCGTCAACTGCATAGCCCTGACAATCCGGGGTGACGCTTCGTCCAGTGAGCAGTTGAAGGCCAACCCGATCACCGCTGAACCGAGCGGCCACTCGCCTCGCTCGAAGGCGGCGTCGACCTCGGCAGGGTCGTCGATATGCGACACACCTTCGCCGGTTTCCCAGTCCCATTCGGCCGCCATGACGATTCTTCCTTTCCTCCGCCCGTCAGCCATCGCACGGAGGCGGGAGCACCTTCTGCTTCTTCTTGTTGTTGATCATCTTTTCCTTGACCAGTCTGGTCAGGTCGTTCTCCCCGACACTCTTCGACGGGTACTTGCCCTGCACGTGGCCGTGATAGATCTCCTTGACGATCTTGCCGTTCTTGTCGGTACGGTACTCGTGCCGGTCGAGGACCACGATCTCGTTGTTCACGTGGTCCACGCCAATGCGCCGGAATTCGGCCGGGTTGTTCGGGTCCCCCAACGGGATGGACCGGTCCAGCGCCGCTTGGCCGTCCGCGGGGGCACGGCCGATCTCGCCCTTGGCCGACGAGCTGCTGCCCGACCCGTGCTTGTCGTACGTCGAGTCGTCGTAGATGCGGACCGGCTCGTCGCCCTCCAGACCGAGCGGGTCGGTCCAGCGGAAGGGGTTGTCGACGTATGCGTGGTGGTTGGGGGACGGGTCCAGGCCCAGCGGGTCGGGAGAAAGGTAGCTCGCGGTGTCCGGGTCGTAGTAGCGGGACAGGTTGTAGTGCAGGCCGGTTTCCGGGTCGCGGTACTGGCCCGGGAAGGCCAGCGGGCACAGCCCGCCGTCGTCGCCGGCCAGAGGTCTTCCCCACAGGCTGGTGGCGGACTTCCAGGCGATCGCGCCGTCCTGCCCGACGAGTTCGCTGGGGGTGCCGACCAGGTCGGTGACGATCGCGTAGAACTGCCTGCTGACCTCATCCGGGTCGGCGGTGCGCCGCTGGCTGCGCACCTGGGCCGCCGCGCGGTGCGTGCCCGGCTCCCAGTCCCAGGTGTCGGTCTCCACCACGTCGTCGCGGAGCGTCTGCTGCTCCGCGAGGTTGGTGCCGTCCCAGGTGAAGAGGATCTCGTCGGCGACCGAACCGTCCTCTTGCACACGGAACTTGGCGGTGCGCCGGCCGAGCGCGTCGTAGCGGTACCGCCATACGCCGCTGCCGGGCGTCGCCGCCTCGGTCAGCCGGTCCTCGGCGTCCCAGGTGTAGGTCCAGATCCGGCGCAGCCCGGACAGCGTCCGCCGGATCACGCGGGCCACGCGCCCCTGGGCGTCGTGCTCGTACGTGGTGCGGCCCGCCGAGTCGACCATCGTCCCGGAGTGCTGCGCCGGACCCTGAGCGCCCTCTCCGCCGGGGGCCGGGTGGCTGGCGGCGGCGAGGTTGCCGAGGTCGTCGTAGGCGTAGGACTCGGTCCAGGACTCGGCCGACACCCGCGTGACGCGGCCCGCGCGGTCGAGGTCGAACCTGCGGGTGCCGCCGAGCCGGTCGGCGATCCCGGTCAGGTGACCGTCCGCGCGATAGGCGTAGGCGCGGGACTGCCGCACGGTCGCGCCACCGGTGCCGCCGTCGTCGGCGCTCCCCGACCGGATGATCTGTTCGACGAGGCGGTGGGAGGAGTCCCAGGACTGCGTCAGTGTGGCGGCGCCGTCGAGGTCGCGGGCGGTTTCCCGGCCGGCCGCGTCGTGTGTGAAGGTCAGCGCGCCGCCCTCGGTGACGAGCGAGGTGGGCAGCCCCGCGGAGTCGTACGACCAGTGCGAAGTCGCGCCGGAGGGCGTGGTCCGCCTCACTCGTCGGCCCAGCGGGTCGTACGCGCTCGTGACGGTCCGGCCGTCGACGGTCTCGCTGACGATCCGGCCCACCGCGTCGTAGCCGTAGACGACCGTGCTGCCGGGGTGCACCGCCTCGAGCAGGCGTCCTGCCGGGTCGTAGCGCAGCGACGTGACCACGCCGTCGCCGGTGCGCGACGTCACCACACGGCCCTCGGCGTCACGGGTCATCCGCACCGTCTGGCCACTGCCGTTCGCCCGCTCGACCTGGCGGCCGACCGGGTCGCAGACGTAGGTGAGTGTGCGGCGGTTGAAGTCCGTCTCAGCGATCAGGCAGCCCACCGCGTCATAGCGGTAACTCCACTCGTCGCCGCACGGATTGGTCACGGCGGTGAGCCGCATCTCGGTGTCGTGGGTGAAGCGGTAGCGTGTGCCGTCCGGGTCGGTCCTGGACGTAGGCCGGTTGAACGGCCCGTACTCGAATGAAGTGGTGAACCCGCCCGCATCACAGTGCTCGGTGAGGTTGCCCTCCGCGTCGTACGACCAGGTCTCCCGGCCACCGTCCGCGCGCTCGCGCCACAGCAACAGGCCCTCGGGGGTCCAGCCCTGGCGGACAGTCCCGCCGACCGGGTCCTGGATGCGCACGACACGGCCGCACGCGTCCCTGTGCACGGTGACGACACTGCCGCGCGGATCGACGACCCGCGTCGGAAGCCCCGCCCCGTCGGTGTCGAACCGGATCGTGTCGCCCAGCGCGTCGGTCTCCGTGATCCGGTGCCCGTGTTCGTCGTAGGTGTACGAACTCACCGCGCCCAGCGGGTCGGTGGTGGTGAGCAGGTTGCCCCGGTCGTCGTACACGCACTCCCAGCGAGCCCCGTCGGCCTCCGTGACGGAGACCGGCAGGAGGTCGTCGTACGCCACCTGGATGCTGGTGCCGTCCGGCCGGTCCAGGCGCACCGGCTGGCCCTGCTCGTCGAGGGTGTAGCGGGTCGTGTTGCCCAGCTCGTCGGTACGGGACAGCAGCCCCCCGAAGGCGTCGTGCTCGGTGTGCACGGCGAAGCCCAAGGGGTCGACAACACGGGTGAGGTGGAGATGCTCGTCGTAGTGGTACGCGGTGCGGTGGCCGAGGCTGTCGGTCATCGTGGTGACGCGCCACACGTCGTCGTACGCGAACCGCGCGGACATCGCGCCGTCCTGCCCTGTGCCGCGCACCACGCGGTCTGTGGCGCCGTCGTAGTCGTAGCGGTACCAGCGGTCGTTCCGGTCGGTCCAGGAGGTGACGCGGCCGAGTTCGTCGTACGTCAGCCGGTAGGGGCGGCCCGCGGAGTCGGCTATCCCGGTGAGGTGACGGTCGGGATCCTCATAGAGGTAGGTGCGCAGGACCGTGCCGGGGCGGGGGCCGGTCGCGCTGCCGGTGGACTCGTTCTCGGTGGACTCGTTCTCGGTGGACTCGTTCTCGGTGGACTCCAGGAGCCGCAGAGCTGTGATCCGGCCGTCTTCGGTGTCGACGGCGAGGTGGTAGCCGCCGGAATGGCGGACCGCGACAGGCGCGCCCTCGGCGGTCCGCCGGAAGTCGATGCGTTGCCCGTTGGGGTCGGTGACGGCGCACAGCGGGAGCACGACAGCTGTTCCGCTGCCGGCGCCAGGAGAATCCGGGACGATCGCGGGGCCGTAATGCCGGGTCAACCCCGTGAGGGGGTCGCTGACCACGACGCTGCCGCCGGGGGTTCCGTCCCAGGTCAGCGGCCGCCTCGGACCGTGGCTCGGCAGTACTGGGATCCCAGGCTCCGGCACCGGATAGACCTGGAGCATGCCGTCCGCACTCGCGCAGACGGCACCCTCGCCATCGAGTTCGAGGCGTTCGTCGAAGGTCGACATCCACGCCGGCCCGAGGAGGACGCGGTAAGGCAGGTGATCAGTTCCCCGAGGCGAAGGTCACGACGTCCGCCCACGCGGTGGGGGCGAGTGCCGGGCGGGGCCCCTGGAGGTTCTTGCAGTTGCGGCGCCGGGTCTCCGTCCGTCCTCCGGTCGAGACCGGGCCGATGCCGGGACCCTCCGGGCGGTCCTGCGCCTCACTCCCCCGGAGCGAGCAGACGCTCCAGCTGTTCGTCGTACGCCCGGTAGCCCGCCTTGCCCCACTCGGGCGCTCCGGACCGGGGGCTGAGGGTGGCGGGCAGACGGGCCACCCGCCATATGCGGAAGACCGTCCCGGCGGAGCTGCGGCCCGTGGCGTCCGCCAGGTCGCAGGCAATGCGGAGAAGGCCGGCGATACGCTCCGCTCCCTCCCCCGGCTTCACCCGTGCCGTGATGGCGGCCGCTGTCAGCGCCTCCAGGAGGCAGGTCGACTGGAGGTCGGCGCCCATACGGCACATGCGCCGCACGACCTGCGGTTCCTCCAGCCGTTCGAGGAGCTGCGGGACCCCGGTCACGGCCCCCGACCACAGCAGGAGGGATGCCGAGGTCACCGGGTGATCGCGCAGGTAGCCGAGCTCGTCCGCGATCGCCATCGCCGGTGCACCGAACCGCCCCACCTCCCGGATGCCGTCCAGCAGGCCTGCCACCTCGCCGCTCCTGACCGCCAGGAAGCCGCCCACCGAGACGTCGGCGAGTCTCCACGTGCCCGTCGCGTTCACCGCGCCGATCTCCACGATGCCGCCGAGCGAGGCGAAGACGGTGCGCGCGAGCACCGACTCCGGTATCGGGGTGACCTGCTCTGCCACGGTCAGCCGTCCCAGGGGGCGCGCACCGGTTTGCGGGTCCACCACGCGCCCAGTTCGGCGCCCGGCTCCTCATTCGCCGGACGTATCCACGGACGCAGCGAGCGCTCGGGGTCCGGGACGCCGGCTGCGTCAAAGCGCACGTCCAGCCGGGCCGGCAGCCTTCCCGGCGCACCCGCGGCCGCCGCCACCGGCAGAGCCCGCATCAGCTCCTCAAGAGCGTCGCGGGAGCGCAGGTCGTTGCCGTATGCACTGATCGGGTAGAGGTCCTCCCCCGGCCGGCCCGGCTCCATCCGGCGGACCACCCGCTCCCAGGACGCGAACCGGTCCGCCACCGAGTACACGGGCGCCGTGATCCTGTCCCGCAGCGCGGACGCCACCCGCGACCGCTCCGCGTCGCACCGTGCGACCGCTCGCAGGACCGGCTCGGCCAACGCCGCCCACACGGCCCGGCTCTCCGGCGCCGCCCAGAACACGTCGTACGGCGCCCGCACGCCACCGGGCCCAACCCGCCGGTGCTCCGGTTCGCCCGCCAACTCGCCTACTTCTTCAGCTGGTTCAGTCCTCCTCATCGCCGTCCCCCCCTCTTCCGCCAACGGCGTCCGCGCAGGGACTTCCAGGCGTCCTCGGCCGCGTACGTGACGGTCATCCGCCAGGCGTCCAGCTTGTCCACCACGGTTGTCCGCACCATCTGCCACTTGAACCACGGCGGCAGATCCCGGAACGGCACGTAGTCGAGGGTGTCGTCGATGGCGTTCTCGGCGATGCTCTTGCGACCGGGGCCTTCCGCCCGCAACGCGGCGTACAGCTCGGGTGTCAACGCACCGTTGAGTCGGGCCGCAACGCCGGCCGCGGTGAACGCGAACCCCCGCTGACCGCGATCCGGCAACTGCATCGCTCTGATGATCCGAGGCGACGCATCCTCCAACGAACAATTGAAGGCCAACCCGATCACCGCCGTCCCAAGACGCCGCTCGCCGCGCTCGAACGCCGCGTCCACCTCGGCGGGGTCGTCGATACCCAGCAGACCCTCACCGCTCCCCCAGTCCCACTCGGACACCATGGCCGTCCTTGCGCTCCCGCCCCTCACTCAGTCGCCGTCGGCGCGATCACGGATACGGATCGATCAGATCCTCCAACACCTGGGCGTAGCTGCGGAGACCGGCCTTGACGCTGTTCTCCGCGGGTGAATCGGGACGCAGTACGTCCGGCAGGAAGGTGACGCGCCACATCCGGAAGGTGTCGGATGCGGCTCGCTCGGGGTCGGCGTCCAGCAGGGATCCCGCCGTCCGCACGGTGTCGACCAACAGCGGCGCGACGGCCCCGGGGCCGGAGTCTCTCACCGTGGCCGCTCCGACAAGGGCGTCCAGGAGGGTGGTCAACTGAAGATCGCCGCCCATGTGAACCATGCGTCGCAGCACGACAGGGTCGTCGGTGTCGGGGGGATACCCCTCGATGCATCCGGAGTACATCGACAGGTACTCGGCCGTCACCTCACGCCCGTCGTTCCACCCTCCCTGCATCTCGAAGATCGCCATCGTCTCGGGACAGAAGTCACCGATGACCCTGATCAGCTCCAGCAGGCGATCGATCTCGCGCCGGTGACCCGCCACGAAGTCGGCGAGTGAGACGTCCCGCAGGGGGCGTGCCCCCGATTCCCTTACCGCACCGATCTCCAGAATCGCCCACAGTGGAGCGAATACGTCGTAGCCCAGTCCGGTCTCGGAAATCGGAGCGCGCTTTCCCGTCATACCGAAGAACCCCGCCTCCATCGGACAAGTACCTGGACGTGCTTCGCCAGCGCGGTGTCGTGAACAGCTCAGGGGGCAACGTCCCATGGAACCGCATCGCTGTGAAAGCGAACCGATACCCGTCGACACCATGATCGCGTGCCCCGCCGAGCGCCATGGCCCGACGATGTCCCACCTCGACGGCACCCGCTGGGCAGCAACCACCCGTACAGGCAGAGGAGTTCGCCGTACGTACCCTCTTCCCATGTCCCGCACCACTCCGCCCCGTCCGCTCGACGTCACCGCGCTCTTCCCGGAGGTCGCGTCGCTGGCCCGTAGTGCCGTCCGGCTGCATCCGCGTGCGGGTGCCCCCACGGTCGCGGACAGTTCGATCGGCGGGCCCCTGCTGTGGCCCGCCGAGGAGCCGTGGCCGACCTGCCTGGACCATGTCGGGGGCCGGCTGCGCGGGATCGCCCCCGACGACGTACGGCTGCGGCGGCGCACTCTCGCCGAGGCGTGGAACCGGCCGCGTGCCGAGGGTGCCGAGCTGCTCACCCCGCAGGAGCGGGTCGTCGTCGACCGGGGCTCGGCCGAGGTGCGGATAGCGCAGGCCGGACCGGTCCCCCTGATCCCGGTGGCGCAGCTGTACGCCGCCGACGTCCCGTCGCTGCCCCGCCCGCCCGGTACGGACCTGCTGCAAGTGCTGTGGTGCCCCTTCGACCACGAGGACTACGTCCCCGCCGCCCGGCTGCGCTGGCGGGCCTCCGCCGAGGTCACCGACCCGCTTCGCGCCGCCCCGCAGCCGGAGCTGATCGGCACCGGCGACTATCTGCCCGAGCCCTGCCTCCTGCACCCCGAGACCGTCACCGAGTACCCGGCGCCGCACGAGCTGCCCGAGGACCTGGCGGAGCGGATCGAGCTCTGGGAGGAGAGCCAGTACTCGGACGAGAACGACGAGGACGACGAAGACGACGAGGCCGGGGACTCCGGCACCGTCGACTATCAGTACGACCTCAGCGTCGCCCCCGGCTGCAAGCTCGGCGGTCACGCCCCCTGGAGCTTCAGCGACCCCTTCCCGATGGCCTGCCCCGAATGCGGTGCGGACGTGCGGCCCCTGCTGACCCTCGACGGCGCCGAATGGGACGGTGGCAGCGGGAGCTGGCGGCCGGTCGAGGACGCCGGCTACACGGGCCTGCACTTCCTCGGCCCGGCCTGCTCCACCCAGCTCACCATCGGCCGGAGCTACAACCTGCAGATCTACGTGTGCACGGCGTCGTACGACCATCCGCACGTGCAGAACATGCAGTGACGGATCCGCCGTCGGGCGGCCGTAGGTGCCACCGGCGGCCACCTCCGCGCAGCCGCACCGGGCCGCCTCTTCCCGGCCCCCACCTGGAGCACTCCCCCGCGACACCCCACCACCCCCGTCCGATGGTGGACCCATGGCAGAAGACACCACCACCCTGGCCGGACCGCCCGACGGACAGCCCGACGAGGGTCCGCTACCTCCCGTGCGGGACTGGCCGGACGTCGGGACGAACGCGACCGACTTCGATCCGGTGCTCGCGGAGCTGATGCGGGAGGGACCGCTGACCCGGATCCGGCTGCCGCACGGGGAGGAGGACTGGGCGTGGCTGGCGACGCGCTACGACGACGTCAAGATGATCACGAACGACGCGCGGTTCAGCCGCGCCGAGGCGTCCGTACGGCAGTTCACGCGGCTGGCGCCGCACTTCGCGCCCCGGCCCGGCGCGCTGGCCTGGGCCGACCAGCCGGACCACAACCGGCTCCGTCGCGCCGCCTCGACCGCCTACACGGTGAGCGCGGTACGGCGGCTGCGCCCCCGTGCCCAGGAGATGCTCGACGAGCTGGTCGACGCCATGGTGCAGGACGGGCCGCCCGCCGACTTGGTCGAGCGGGTGCTCGAACCCTTCCCGATCTCCGTGGTGTGCGAGGTCATGGGTGTCCCGGCCGACGAACGCCGGAAGGTGCACGACTGGACGCGGGAGATCATCTCCACCGCGGGCGGCGCCGAGGCCTCCGAGCGCGCCAAGAAGGGCCTGTTCGGCTGGATCGCGCAGGCCGTCCGCGACCGCGGCGACAGCGACGGCCAGGACGTGCTGTCGCTGCTCGGCGCGGCGGTGAAGAGCGGTGAGCTGCGGCACGAGGAGGCGGTCAGTGTCGCCGGCCCGCTGCAGATCGGCGGTGAGGCGCTCACCAACAACAGCGGCCAGATGTTCTTCCTGCTGCTGACCCGGCCCGAGCTGCTGGAGCGCGTACGCGAGGACCCCGCGTCGCGCCCCGCCGTCGTCGAGGAACTGCTGCGCTACATCCCGCACCGCACCGCGGTGGGCCTCCCCCGTATCGCCCTGGAGGACGTCGAGATCGGGGGTGTCCGCGTCAGCAAGGGCGACCCGGTCTACGTGTCCTACCTGGCCGCCAACCGCGATCCGTCGGTCTTCCCGGATCCGGACCTCATCGACGTCGACCGGGACGCCGGCGCGCACATGGCCTTCGGCAACGGCCCGCACTACTGCACGGGCGCCATCTTCTCCCGCATGCAGATCGAGCTGTTGCTCGACACCCTGCTGGAGCGTCTGCCCGGGCTGCGGCTCGCCGTGCCCCCGGACGAGGTCCCGTTCCGGCGGCGCACGATGATCCGCGGTCCTGAAGCCCTGCCGATCGCCTGGTAGGCGGCGCCGGGAAGCCCGGCGGGCAGAGCCGGGAGAACAGCGAAAGGGCCCGTACGACCGAAGTCGTACGGGCCCTTCCAGGAGCTCTGTCAGGAGCTACCAGGTCGGATCAACTTACTTGTTGATCTTGGTGACCTGGCCGGCGCCGACGGTCCGGCCACCCTCACGGATGGCGAACTTGAGGCCCTCCTCCATGGCGACGGGCTGGATGAGCTCGACCTTCATCTCAGTGTTGTCGCCCGGCATGACCATCTCCGTGCCCTCGGGGAGGGTCACAACACCGGTCACGTCAGTCGTACGGAAGTAGAACTGCGGACGGTAGTTGTTGAAGAACGGCGTGTGGCGGCCACCCTCGTCCTTGGACAGGATGTAGGCCTGGGCCTCGAACTCGGTGTGCGGGGTGACCGAGCCCGGCTTGATGATGACCTGGCCGCGCTCGACGTCCTCGCGCTTGATGCCGCGGAGCAGCAGACCGACGTTCTCACCGGCCTGGCCCTCGTCGAGCAGCTTGCGGAACATCTCGATGCCGGTGACCGTGGTGGTGGTCTTCTCCTGCTTGATGCCCACGATGTCGACGGTCTCGTTGACCTTGAGGACACCACGCTCGATACGGCCGGTGACGACCGTACCGCGACCGGTGATCGTGAAGACGTCCTCGATCGGCATGAGGAACGGCTTGTCGACGTCACGCTCGGGCTGCGGGATGTTCTCGTCGACGGCCTTCATCAGGTCGAGGACGGACTGGCCCCACTCCTTGTCGCCCTCAAGGGCCTTGAGCGCCGAGACCTTGACGACCGGCAGGTCGTCGCCCGGGAACTCGTACTCGGAGAGGAGCTCACGAACCTCGAGCTCGACGAGCTCCAGGATCTCCTCGTCGTCCACCATGTCGGCCTTGTTCAGGGCGACGACGATGTACGGAACGCCGACCTGGCGGGCCAGGAGCACGTGCTCCTTGGTCTGCGGCATCGGGCCGTCGGTGGCGGCAACCACGAGGATGGCGCCGTCCATCTGCGCCGCACCCGTGATCATGTTCTTGATGTAGTCCGCGTGACCGGGGCAGTCGACGTGGGCGTAGTGACGCGTCTCGGTCTGGTACTCGACGTGCGCGATCGAGATGGTGATACCGCGCTGGCGCTCCTCAGGAGCCTTGTCGATCTGGTCGAAGGCCGAGGCCTCGTTCAGGTCCGGGTACGCGTCGTGCAGCACCTTGGTAATGGCGGCCGTGAGGGTCGTCTTACCGTGGTCAATGTGACCGATGGTGCCGATGTTGACGTGCGGCTTAGTCCGCTCGAACTTCGCCTTCGCCACTGGGGTCCTCCTGTGGAGTGGTTCTGTACGCCTTACTCATCGGCGCCAGGGTGATCTTTGCTGGGGTGCCGCCCGCCGGGGTTCTTCCCTGGGGTCGGAACCCCGGCGTTCGGTGTCAAGCCTAAAGCGTGTGAACGGGGTGCGTTACTCGCCCTTGGCCTTCGCGATGATCTCCTCGGCGACGTTCCGCGGAACCTCGGCGTAGGAGTCGAACTGCATCGAGTAGCTTGCGCGACCCGACGTCTTGCTGCGGAGGTCTCCGACGTAGCCGAACATCTCCGAGAGGGGCACGAGGCCCTTCACGACGCGGGCACCGGCCCGCTCCTCCATGGCCTGGATCTGACCACGGCGGGAGTTGATGTCGCCGATGACCTCACCCATGTAGTCCTCGGGCGTGGTGACCTCGACGGCCATCATCGGCTCGAGCAGCACGGGGCTGGCCTTGCGCGCGGCCTCCTTGAAGGCCTGCGAACCGGCGATCTTGAACGCGAGCTCGGAGGAGTCGACCTCGTGGTAGCCACCGTCGAGAAGAATGACGCGGACGCCCGTCATCTCGTAGCCCGCCAGGATGCCGAACTGCATGGCCTCCTGCGCACCCGCGTCGACCGAAGGGATGTACTCCTTCGGGATGCGGCCACCGGTGACCTTGTTCACGAACTCGTACGAGGCGTCGCCGCCCTCGATCGGCTCGATCGCGATCTGCACCTTGGCGAACTGACCGGTACCACCGGTCTGCTTCTTGTGCGTGTAGTCGTGACGCTCGACGCCCTTGCGGATCGTCTCGCGGTACGCGACCTGCGGCTTGCCGACGTTGGCCTCGACCTTGAACTCACGGCGCATGCGGTCGACCAGCACCTCGAGGTGCAGCTCGCCCATACCGCCGATGATGGTCTGGCCGGTCTCCTCGTCCGAGTGAACCTGGAAGGAGGGGTCCTCCTCCGCGAGACGCTGGATGGCGACACCCAGCTTCTCCTGGTCACCCTTGGACTTGGGCTCGATGGCGACCTGGATGACCGGCGCCGGGAAGTCCATGGACTCCAGGATCACCGGGCTCTTGTCGTCGGACAGCGTCTCACCGGTGGTGGTCTGCTTCAGGCCCATGACGGCGACGATGTCGCCGGCGCCCACCGACTCGATCTCCTCACGCTTGTTCGCGTGCATGCGGTAGATCTTGCCGATGCGCTCCTTCTTGCCCTTGACGGAGTTCAGCACGGCGGTGCCGGACTCCAGGCGGCCCGAGTAGACCCGGACGAAGGTGAGCTTGCCCAGGTGCGGGTCGCTCATGATCTTGAACGCGAGGGCGGAGAGCGGCTCGTCGTCGGACGGCTTGCGCTTGACGACCAGCTCCGGGTCCTTCACGTCGTGGCCTTCGATGGCCTCGACGTCAAGCGGAGTCGGCAGGTAGCGCACGACCGCGTCGAGCAGGGGCTGAACGCCCTTGTTCTTGAACGCGGTGCCGCAGAACACCGGGGTGACCGTGGTGTCGTTGGACTTGCCGGACGCGATGGTGATGCGACGGATCGCGGCGTACAGCTGCTCCTCGGTGGGCTCCTGGCCCTCCAGGAACAGCTCCATGATCTCTTCGTCGTTCTCCGCGACGGCCTCGACCAGCTTGCCGCGCCACTCCTCGGCGGCCTCGGTGTGCGTGGCCGGGATGTCGACGACGTCGTACATCTCGCCCTTCGCCGCCTCGGCGGACCACACGAGCGCCTTCATGCGGACCAGGTCCACGACGCCCTTGAAGTCGGCCTCGGCACCGATCGGGAGCTGCATGACGAGCGGCTGGGCGCCCAGGCGGTCCGAGATCATGTCCACGCAGCGGTGGAACTCGGCGCCGGTACGGTCCAGCTTGTTCACGAAGCAGATGCGCGGCACGCCGTAACGGTCGGCCTGACGCCACACCGTCTCGGACTGCGGCTCGACACCGGCGACACCGTCGAACACCGTGACGGCACCGTCGAGGACGCGCAGCGAGCGCTCCACCTCGACCGTGAAGTCGACGTGGCCCGGGGTGTCGATGATGTTGATCGTGTAGTCGTTGTCCTCGAGCGGCCAGTGACAGGTGGTGGCAGCAGAGGTGATCGTGATGCCACGCTCCTGCTCCTGCTCCATCCAGTCCATGGTGGCAGCGCCGTCGTGGACTTCACCGATCTTGTAGCTGACGCCGGTGTAGAAGAGGATCCGCTCGGTGGTGGTCGTCTTGCCCGCGTCGATGTGGGCCATGATCCCGATGTTTCGGACCCTGGCCAGGTCAAGTGAAGTGGTAGCCATAAGGCTTCAGTCTTCTCTCGGTCTCGATGTGGGTAGCGACTACCAGCGGTAGTGCGCGAAGGCCTTGTTGGACTCGGCCATCTTGTGGGTGTCCTCGCGCTTCTTCACGGCCGCACCGAGGCCGTTCGAGGCGTCGAGAAGCTCGTTGAGCAGACGCTCGGTCATGGTCTTCTCGCGACGGGCGCGGGAGTAGCCGACCAGCCAGCGCAGCGCCAGGGTGTTGGCGCGGCCGGGCTTGACCTCGACCGGCACCTGGTAGGTGGCGCCACCGACACGGCGGGACTTGACCTCGAGGGTCGGCTTGATGTTCTCGAGAGCGCGCTTCAGCGTGATGACCGGGTCGTTGCCGGTCTTCTCGCGCAGGCCCTCCATGGCGCCGTAGACGATGCGCTCGGCGGTGGAGCGCTTGCCGTTCAGCAGCACCTTGTTGATCAGGGAGGTGACAAGAGGAGAACCGTAGACCGGGTCGATGATGACCGGGCGCTTCGGGGCGGGGCCCTTACGAGGCATTCTTACTTCTCCTTCTTGGCGCCGTAGCGGCTGCGGGCCTGCTTGCGGTTCTTGACACCCTGGGTGTCGAGCGAACCACGGATGATCTTGTAGCGAACACCCGGCAGGTCCTTCACACGGCCGCCGCGCACGAGCACGATGGAGTGCTCCTGCAGGTTGTGTCCCTCACCCGGAATGTAAGCGGTGACCTCGATCCCGCTGGTCAGACGCACACGCGCGACCTTACGCAGGGCCGAGTTCGGCTTCTTCGGGGTGGTCGTGAACACACGCGTGCAGACGCCACGACGCTGAGGGGAACCCTCGAGTGCGGGCGTCTTGTTCTTCTCGACCTTGTCCTGCCGGCCCTTACGGACCAGCTGCTGGATCGTAGGCACTACTTCTCCGGTTTCTGTGTGCCGAATGGTGAAGCTAACCTGGAACGTCGCCGACCCACGCGGTCGGGTGTGTCGAAGCTGCTGACTTCCGCCGTGAGGCGAAAAGGGCGCAGATTACGGTGGCCGCGCACGGCACCCCTTGCGGTTGAAGGCACGCACGGGGGCCAGGGCACACCCCAGGCACAAGGTCTGAGCGTACCTACCTCATTCGCTGTGGTCAAAACAAATGGAGTCCGGAGCCCCCAGGATGCGGGCGATGTCAAGCCGCTGTACCCTGCGTGATCTTCGAATCGGCGATCGACGCATGTCGGTGCGACCGGTGCGCGGGGAGCGGTCAGCCGGGCGGAGGGTCTCCACGTGCGGGCCCGACAGCGCGCCGACAGACTGAGGATCATGTCCGCGCCACGGGTGCCCCCGGCCGCCCCCGATCCCCCTCCAGCGCGCTCACCCCTCTCGACGTTCGGGGAGAAGGTGGCGTACGTCGCGGCACCGGGGACCGTCGCCTTCGCCCTGCTCTACTACTTCGGCAGCCTGTACGTCAGGGAGTACTACTCCGCCCTCGGCGTGGTGCCCGAGGATCTCGGGATGTCCGTGCAGAACGTCGTGGCCAGCAGCACGAGCGCGATCTTCTTTCCCCTGTGTGTCCTGCTGGTCGGCGGGCTGATCATGTTCCTGATGTTCGGCTGGCTGGGACGGGCGCTGGCCGGGCCGGGGCATGACACTCATCGCCGTACGGCGATCATCCTGCTGCTTGCCGTCGGTGCGGCCATGGTGCTCGTGGGCCTTCCGGCCTTGTTCTCGTACCTGCCGGTGCTTTTCCCGGCGGGCTGGCCGCGCGTCTTCGTGCCGGCCCTGATGGTGGCCGTGGGGTCCACACTGGCCGTCTGTGCGGTCCATCTGCGACTGGGCCGGAGCACGGGGGGCACGGTCCGGCGGAGCCCCGCCGACGACCGCGTGTGGCTGGCGGTGGGCGCGCTGCTGATCGGGTTGCTGACGGTGAGCCTCTTCTACGACATGGCGCAGTACGCGGTCGTGGCCGGTCGCAGCGATGCCAGGCTGGACGCGAGAAGGGGGTACAAGGACACCCCGTTCGTGGTGGTCCACTCACGGGTGCTCCTCACCCACTCCGCGAAGGACATCGAGTTCCGCGACCGCGGCAGCGCGAACGGGCCGTACCGGTACGAGTACCGGGGCTTCCGTCTCCTCGCCAAGTCACCGACCCGCTTCTACCTGGTCCCCTACACCTCGCGCTGGAAGGACCGCCGCGTGGTGGTACTGCCCGACGACCGCACCGCCTGGCTGGAGATCCGCAGCGCCGAGAAGACCGCCGGCGCTACGTCTGCGGGGCCGGCGTCTCGTCTTCGGCAGGCGTCGGCGGATCGGTGGTGACGGGCTCGTCCGTCGTGGGCTCGTCCGTCGTGGGTTCGTCGGTCGTGGGCTCCGAGGTGGTCGGATCCGTGTCCGAGGTCGGGCCCTCGGTCGCTTCGCCGTGGATGGCGGCCGTGATGGTGGAGCCGTCGGCCAGCGTGAGCGTCAACTCACCGGTGTACGGGCCCGGTTGTGTCGGCGTGTACTGGAAGACCAGTCCGCAGCCCTCCGGCGGAACCTCGCCCAGACACTTCTGGATCATCTCGGCCTCTTCGCCCCCGATCTCGCCCTTGGCGTCCTGCAGGGGCGTGGTGCGCGCCTGCTCCGACGCCTCGAGGTCCACCTCCCCCTGGACCGGCTTGCCCACCTGCGTCGGCGGAAGCTCGATGTCGGACGCGGAGGCCTCCTCGGTGTCGCTGCCCAGGAAGATCTTGCCGTCCGGCTCGCTCTCGCCCGTGGCTGTCTCGTTCTCGTCGGGGGTCTGTGTCGCGTCCTCGTCCGGGGTCCGTGTCGCGTCCTCCTCGATCCCACTGGACACCGTCTCGGAGGGCTCGGTAGGCGTCGCCCCTCCCCCACAGGCCGTCGTCGCCCCCAACACCGCCGCCACGGCCAGGCATCGGGCAATCGCTGACGTCATGGCGTCGGCACCTCCGTGTCCGTTCGGCCGGGTCCGGCACAAGCTCGCACACCGGCCGACGGGCAGACACGGACCGCGGTCGCCGACACGGAGCGATCACTCGAACGACAGACCCGAACAACGCCGAAGGGCGGTCACCCCACAGGGTGACCGCCCTTCAGTTCAAGCTGCTCGCTTACTGGTTGTACGGACCGTAGTCGTAGTCCTCCAGCGGAACGGCCTGGCCGGAGCCCGTGCCGAACGGCGAGTAGTCGATGTCGTCGTAGCCGACGGCCGAGTACATCGCGGCCTTGGCCTCCTCGGTCGGCTCGACCCGGATGTTGCGGTAGCGGGACAGACCCGTACCGGCCGGGATGAGCTTACCGATGATGACGTTCTCCTTGAGGCCGATGAGGCTGTCGGACTTGGCGTTGATCGCCGCGTCCGTCAGAACTCGGGTCGTCTCCTGGAAGGAGGCGGCCGACAGCCAGGATTCCGTCGCCAGCGAGGCCTTGGTGATACCCATGAGCTGCGGACGACCCGAAGCCGGGTGACCACCCTCCTGGACCACACGACGGTTCTCGGTCTCGAACTTCGAGCGCTCGACCAGCTCGCCGGGCAGCAGCTCCGCGTCGCCCGACTCGATGATCGTCACACGGCGCAGCATCTGCCGGATGATGATCTCGATGTGCTTGTCGTGGATCGACACACCCTGCGAGTTGTAGACCTTCTGGACCTCGCCGACCAGGTGGACCTGGACGGCACGCTGACCCAGGATGCGCAGCACGTCGTGCGGGTTGGTGGCACCCACGGTGAGCTTCTGGCCCACCTCGACGTGCTCGCCCTCGCTGACCAGGAGTCGGGCACGCTTCGAGATCGGGAACGCCGTCTCGTCGCTGCCGTCGTCCGGGGTGACGACGATCTTCTTGGTCTTCTCGGTCTCCTCGATCCGCACGCGGCCGGAGGCCTCGGAGATCGGGGCGACACCCTTCGGGGTACGGGCCTCGAAGAGCTCGACGACACGGGGCAGACCCTGGGTGATGTCGTCACCGGCCACACCACCGGTGTGGAAGGTACGCATCGTCAGCTGGGTACCGGGCTCACCGATGGACTGGGCGGCGATGATGCCGACCGCCTCACCGATGTCGACCAGCTTGCCCGTGGCCAGCGAACGGCCGTAGCACATGGCGCAGGTGCCGACGGCGGACTCGCAGGTCAGGACCGAGCGGGTCTTGACCTCCTCGATGCCGTGCTTGACCAGCTCGTCGATGAGGACGTCGCCCAGGTCGGTGTTGGCCGGGGCCAGCACCACGCCGTCGACGACGATGTCCTCGGCCAGCGCACGTGCGTACACGCTGGTCTCGACGTTGTCCGCCTTGCGCAGGACGCCGTCCGCGCCGCGCTCCGCGATGTGCAGCTTGAGGCCACGGTCGGTGCCGCAGTCCTCCTCGCGGATGATGACGTCCTGGGAGACGTCGACCAGACGACGGGTGAGGTAACCCGAGTCGGCGGTACGCAGAGCGGTGTCCGCCAGACCCTTACGGGCACCGTGCGTGGAGATGAAGTACTCCAGCACGGACAGGCCCTCACGGAAGGACGCCTTGATCGGACGCGGGATCGTCTCGTTCTTCGCGTTCGACACCAGACCACGCATACCGGCGATCTGACGCATCTGCATCATGTTTCCTCGGGCACCCGAGTCAACCATCATGAAGATGGGGTTCGTCTTCGGGAAGTTCGCGTTCATCGCCTCGGCGACCTCGTTGGTCGCCTTGGTCCAGATCGCGATGAGTTCCTGCGTGCGCTCGTCCTTGGTGATCAGACCGCGCTCGTACTGCTTCTGGACCTTCTCGTCCTGCGCCTCGTAGCCCTTGACGATCTCCTTCTTCGCCTCGGGAACGACGATGTCGGAGATGGCCACGGTGACGCCGGAGCGGGTGGCCCAGTAGAAGCCGGCCGCCTTCAGGTTGTCGAGCGTCGCCGCCACGATGACCTTGGGGTAGCGCTCGGCGAGGTCGTTGACGATCTCGGAGAGCTGCTTCTTGCCGACCTCGTAGTCGACGAACGGGTAGTCCTCGGGCAGCAGCTCGTTGAAGAGCGCGCGGCCCAGCGTGGTCTTCAGGCGGAAGGTGTCACCCTGCTGCCACTCCGGCTCGCCCTCCTCCTGCGCCGGCGGGGTCCAGCCGCGCGGCGGGATGGTGCCCACCGGGAAGCGGATGTCCACGCGCGACTGCAGCGAGAGCTCGCCGGCGTCGAACGCCATGATCGCCTCGGCCGCGGAGCCGAAGGACCGGTCCTCGCCCTTGACGTTGCGCAGCGCGCCGTCGGTGGTCAGGAAGAACAGACCGAGGACCATGTCCTGGGTCGGCATCGTGACCGGGCGGCCGTCGGCCGGCTTGAGGATGTTGTTCGAGGACAGCATCAGGATGCGGGCCTCGGCCTGCGCCTCCGCGGACAGCGGAAGGTGTACGGCCATCTGGTCACCGTCGAAGTCCGCGTTGAACGCGGTGCAGACGAGCGGGTGGATCTGGATGGCCTTGCCCTCGACCAGCTGGGGCTCGAAGGCCTGGATGCCGAGGCGGTGCAGCGTGGGCGCACGGTTCAGCAGAACCGGGTGCTCGGCGATGACCTCTTCGAGGACGTCGTACACGACCGTGCGGCCGCGCTCGACCATCCGCTTGGCGCTCTTGATGTTCTGCGCGTGGTTCAGGTCGACCAGGCGCTTCATCACGAACGGCTTGAAGAGCTCCAGCGCCATGGCCTTCGGCAGACCACACTGGTGCAGCTTCAGCTGCGGACCCACGACGATCACGGAACGCGCGGAGTAGTCCACACGCTTACCGAGCAGGTTCTGACGGAATCGACCCTGCTTGCCCTTCAGCATGTCGCTGAGGGACTTCAGCGGACGGTTGCCGGGGCCCGTCACCGGGCGACCACGACGGCCGTTGTCGAAGAGGGCGTCGACCGCCTCCTGGAGCATGCGCTTCTCGTTGTTCACGATGATCTCGGGCGCGCCGAGGTCGAGAAGCCGCTTCAGGCGGTTGTTGCGGTTGATGACACGGCGGTACAGGTCGTTCAGGTCGGAGGTCGCGAAGCGGCCACCGTCCAGCTGCACCATCGGACGCAGGTCCGGCGGGATGACCGGCACGCAGTCGAGCACCATGCCCTTGGGGCTGTTGCTGGTCTGCAGGAACGCGGAGACGACCTTGAGGCGCTTGAGCGCACGGGTCTTCTTCTGGCCCTTGCCGGTACGGATGATCTCGCGGAGGCGCTCGGCCTCCTCCTCCAGGTCGAAGGACTCCAGGCGCTTCTGCAGCGCCGCGGCACCCATCGAACCGTCGAAGTACGTGCCGAAGCGGTCACGCAGCTCGCGGTAGAGGAGCTCGTCGCCCTCCAGGTCCTGGACCTTGAGGTTCTTGAAGCGGGTCCACACCTCGTCGAGACGGTCGATCTCGCGCTGCGCACGGTCGCGCAGCTGCTTCATCTCGCGCTCGGCACCCTCGCGCACCTTGCGGCGCACGTCGGCCTTGGCACCCTCGGCCTCCAGCTCGGCCAGGTCGGTCTCGAGCTTCTTGGCGCGGGCCTCGAGGTCGGCGTCGCGGCGGTTCTCGATCTGCTGACGCTCGACGGAGACGTGGGCCTCCAGCGAGGGCAGGTCGCGGGTGCGGCGCTCCTCGTCGACGTACGTGATCATGTACGCCGCGAAGTAGATGACCTTCTCCAGGTCCTTCGGGGCGAGGTCGAGCAGGTAGCCGAGGCGCGACGGAACGCCCTTGAAGTACCAGATGTGGGTGACGGGAGCGGCCAGCTCGATGTGGCCCATCCGCTCACGGCGCACCTTGGCGCGCGTGACCTCGACGCCACAGCGCTCACAGATGATGCCCTTGAAGCGGACACGCTTGTACTTGCCGCAGTAGCACTCCCAGTCCCGGGTCGGACCGAAGATCTTCTCGCAGAAGAGTCCGTCCTTTTCGGGCTTGAGGGTGCGGTAGTTGATGGTCTCGGGCTTCTTGACCTCGCCGTGGCTCCACTGACGGATGTCGTCAGCGGTGGCCAGGCCGATCCGGAGCTCGTCGAAGAAGTTGACGTCGAGCACTATGCGTCAATCCCTCTCAGGGTCGTAAGTCTGTGGTCTGAAACGGGGGCCTGGGGGTCGGCGGGGCCCTGTGGGTAAGGGCCCCGCCGGACTCCCGTCAGACCTCTTCGACGCTGCTCGGCTCGCGCCGGGACAGGTCGATGCCGAGCTCCTCCGCCGCGCGGAAGACGTCCTCGTCGGTGTCACGCATTTCGATGGACATACCGTCGCTGGACAGCACCTCCACGTTCAGGCAGAGAGACTGCATCTCCTTGATGAGCACCTTGAAGGACTCGGGGATGCCGGGCTCGGGGATGTTCTCGCCCTTGACGATGGCCTCGTAGACCTTCACGCGGCCGGTGACGTCGTCGGACTTGATGGTCAGCAGCTCCTGGAGGGCGTACGCGGCGCCGTAAGCCTCCAGCGCCCACACCTCCATCTCACCGAAGCGCTGGCCACCGAACTGGGCCTTACCACCCAGCGGCTGCTGGGTGATCATCGAGTACGGACCGGTCGAGCGGGCGTGCAGCTTGTCGTCGACCAGGTGGTGCAGCTTGAGGATGTACATGTACCCGACCGAGATCGGGTCCGGGAACGGCTCACCGGAGCGGCCGTCGAACAGCCTCGCCTTACCGGTCGGGAGCACCATGCGCTCTCCGTCGCGGTTCGGGATGGTGTGCTGCAGCAGGCCCGCGAGCTCGTCCTCACGCGCACCGTCGAAGACCGGGGTGGCGACGTTGGTGCGCGGGGCGACCTGGTCGGCACCGATGGCCTGCAGGCGCTGCGCCCACTCGTCGGCCAGGCCGGAGACGTCCCAGCCGCGGCTGGCGAGCCAGCCGAGGTGGATCTCCAGCACCTGTCCCGGGTTCATTCGGGACGGCACACCGAGGGGGTTGAGGATGATGTCGACCGGGGTGCCGTCCTCGAGGAACGGCATGTCCTCGATCGGCAGGATCTTGGAGATGACACCCTTGTTGCCGTGACGGCCGGCGAGCTTGTCACCGTCCGTGATCTTGCGCTTCTGCGCCACGTAGACACGAACCAGCTGGTTCACGCCCGGCGGCAGCTCGTCGCCCTCCTCACGGTCGAAGACGCGGACGCCGATGACCTTGCCGGTCTCGCCGTGCGGCACCTTCAGGGAGGTGTCGCGGACCTCGCGGGCCTTCTCACCGAAGATCGCGCGGAGCAGGCGCTCCTCGGGGGTCAGCTCGGTCTCACCCTTGGGGGTCACCTTGCCGACGAGGATGTCGCCGGCGATGACCTCGGCACCGATGCGGATGATGCCGCGCTCGTCGAGGTCGGCGAGGACCTCCTCGGAGACGTTCGGGATGTCCCGGGTGATCTCCTCGGGGCCGAGCTTGGTGTCACGGGCGTCGACCTCGTGCTCCTCGATGTGGATCGAGGAGAGGACGTCGTCCTGCACGAGGCGCTGCGACAGGATGATCGCGTCCTCGTAGTTGTGACCCTCCCACGGCATGAACGCCACGAGCAGGTTCTTGCCGAGCGCCATCTCGCCGTTCTCGGTCGCCGGGCCGTCGGCCAGGACCTGGCCGGCGATGACCCGGGCGCCCTCGTCCACGACAACCTTCTGGTTGACGGAGGTGCCCTGGTTGGAGCGCGAGAACTTCGCGAGGCGGTACGTGGTGTACGTGCCGTCGTCGTTGGCGGTGGTGATGTAGTCCGCGGAGACCTCCTGGACCACACCGTCCTTCTCCGACTTGAGCACGTCGCCGGCGTCGACCGCGCAGCGGTACTCCATGCCGGTGCCGACGAGCGGCGCCTCGGACTTAATCAGCGGCACGGCCTGACGCATCATGTTCGCGCCCATGAGGGCACGGTTGGCGTCGTCGTGCTCGAGGAACGGGATCATGGCGGTCGCGACCGACACCATCTGGCGCGGCGAGACGTCCATGTAGTCGACGTCGTCACCGGGGACGTAGTCGACCTCGCCGCCACGACGGCGGACCAGGACGCGGGACTCCTCGAAGCGGAGCTCGTCCGTCAGCGGCGCGTTGGCCTGCGCGATGACGAATCGGTCCTCTTCGTCGGCGGTCAGGTAGTCGACCTCGTCGGTGACGACACCCTCGACGACCTTGCGGTACGGCGTCTCGACGAAGCCGAACGCGTTGACGCGGCCGTAGGAGGCGAGCGAGCCGATCAGACCGATGTTCGGGCCTTCGGGCGTCTCGATCGGGCACATGCGGCCGTAGTGCGAGGGGTGCACGTCACGGACCTCGAAGCCGGCCCGCTCACGGGACAGACCACCCGGGCCGAGCGCGGACAGACGACGCTTGTGCGTCAGCCCGGACAGCGGGTTGTTCTGGTCCATGAACTGCGACAGCTGGCTGGTGCCGAAGAACTCCTTGATGGAGGCGACGACCGGCCGGATGTTGATCAGGGTCTGCGGCGTGATCGCCTCGACGTCCTGGGTCGTCATGCGCTCGCGGACGACGCGCTCCATACGAGCCAGACCCGTGCGGACCTGGTTCTGGATGAGCTCGCCGACGTTGCGCAGACGACGGTTGCCGAAGTGGTCGATGTCGTCGGTCTCGACGACGATCGACGTGCCGTTGTCACCGACGGTCTCGGTCTCACCGGCGTGCAGCTTCACCAGGTACTTGATCGTCGAGATGATGTCCTCGACGGTCAGGATGCCGGCGTCGAGCGGGGCGTCGCCGCCCAGCTTCTTGTTGACCTTGTAGCGGCCGACCTTCGCGAGGTCGTAGCGCTTCGGGTTGAAGTAGAGGTTCTCGAGCAGCGTCTGCGCGGCCTCACGCGTGGGGGGCTCGCCCGGACGCAGCTTGCGGTAGATGTCGAGCAGCGCGTCGTCCTGGCCCTGGGTGTGGTCCTTCTCCAGGGTGGCGCGCATGGACTCGTACTCGCCGAACTCCTCGAGGATCTGCTCGGTCGTCCAACCGAGGGCCTTGAGCAGGACGGTCACGGACTGCTTGCGCTTGCGGTCGATGCGCACACCGACCATGTCGCGCTTGTCGATCTCCATCTCCAGCCAGGCACCCCGGGACGGGATGACCTTGGCCGAGAAGATGTCCTTGTCGGACGTCTTGTCGATGGAGGAGTCGAAGTAGACGCCCGGCGAGCGGACGAGCTGCGACACCACGACACGCTCGGTGCCGTTGATGACGAAGGTGCCCTTGTTGGTCATGAGCGGGAAGTCGCCCATGAAGACCGTCTGGGACTTGATCTCGCCGGTCTCGTTGTTGGTGAACTCGGCGGTGACGAAGAGCGGGGCCGCGTACGTGAAGTCGCGCTCCTTGCACTCGTCGATGGAGTTCTTCGGGGGCTCGAAGCGGTGGTCGCGGAACGTCAGCGACATCGACCCGGAGAAGTCCTCGATCGGGGAGATCTCCTCGAAGATCTCCTCCAGACCGGACTTCGTGGGGACGTCCTGTCCGTTGTCCAGAGCCGCCTCGACACGAGCCTTCCACGCGTCGTTGCCGAGCAGCCAGTCGAAGCTCTCGGTTTGCAACGCAAGAAGGTTCGGAACCTCAAGGGGCTCCTTGATCTTTGCAAAGGAGATGCGCAGCGGGGCGGTGCTGGCGCCGTTGTTCGTATTCGCGGTCGAGGCAGTGCGCGAGGCGGCCAAGAGGGGGTCCTTCCGAGGGCTCGGACTCACTACGCGCGTACCGGTCCCATGCTGGACACAGAGAGAGGGCCGTTCCCGAATCAGCCGAATAAGGCCAGGTCAGGGACGATTCAATCGTCGGTGCTCATACACGGGCATGCCCCTGGTGACGGGCAGGAGGCAGCTAACAGGCAGCGCAAAGGGTCAGTGTAGCCACTCGGCCCACTGATGTCCAGTCCCGGTTTTTGAGACCCTCGTTGTTCTCAACACCTGCGGCAAGCCACGCCCTCAATGCACATCGATACTGCCCTCTTCGTCGTCGATCCATGCCTCGGATTCGGATCGTTGTGACGACGCGTCCTGAGAATTGCGCGCTGCGTGCGGTTCGTCAAGGCCCCCCATGCCCCAAGCAAGTGCCGCGATCGTCACGTGCGGCACCTCTTGCAACCCGTCTTGCGGCCCGTCACAGGGCGGGCGGAGGCACAACGAAGATCACCATACTCGTCGCCACCGACAGCGCAAGGCAGCCGCCGCGGCGACCCCCTGGAACGCCGAAGAGCGACCACCCAGTTGGGTGATCGCTCTTCAGTGCGTCAGCGTTACAGCGCCGTCGGAACGCCTCGTGGCGCCGCCGGAGGGAGCTGCTTCAGCTCGCAGGTACGGTCCGCGGGGACCGTGAGGTCTTACTTGACCTCGACAGCCGCACCGGCGGCCTTGAGGGACTCGGCGGCCTTCTCAGCGGCCTCCTTGTTGACCTTCTCCAGGACCGGCTTCGGGGTGCCGTCGACGAGGTCCTTGGCCTCCTTCAGACCCAGGGAGGTCAGCTCGCGCACGACCTTGATGACCTGGATCTTCTTGTCGCCGGCGCCTGTGAGGATGACGTCGAACTCGTCCTTCTCCTCGGCGGCCTCGGCCGGGGCACCGGGGGCGCCCGGGGCGGCAACGGCGACGGCCGCGGCGGCGGTGACGTCGAACTTCTCCTCGAAGGCCTTCACGAACTCGGAGAGCTCGATGAGGGTCATCTCCTCGAACTGAGCGAGCAGGTCTTCCTGGCTGAGCTTCGCCATGATGGGCGATCCTTCCACTAATTCGGCTGGTGCCGGATGTACATGTCGGCGGGCGTACTTTCGGCCCGCTTCGACCGTCGCCTCAGGCGGCGTCGGTCAACGTGCGAGCCGAATTACTCGGCACCGCCCTGCTCGTCCTGCTTGGCACGAAGAGCGTCCACGGTGCGGACGAGCTTCGAGGGAAGCGCCTGGAAGAGCTGCGCAGTCTGCGTCTGCTTGCCCTTGAAGGCGCCCGCCAGCTTGGCGAGCAGAACCTCGCGGGACTCGAGGTCCGCAAGCTTCTTGATCTCGTCGGCGGACAGCGCCTTGCCGTCAAGGACACCGCCCTTGATGACGAGGTTCGGGTTGTCCTTGGCGAAGTCACGAAGACCCTTCGCCGACACCACCGGGTCACCGGTGATGAAAGCGACCGCCGTCGGACCGTTGAACAGGTCGTCGAGCGTGGAGATCCCGGCCTCGTTGGCCGCAATCTTGGTCAGCGTGTTCTTCACCACGGCGTACTGGGCGTCGTCACCGAGCGAACGACGCAGCGTCTTGAGCTGCGCCACGGTGAGACCCCGGTACTCGGTCAGCACAGCGGCGTTCGAGCTGCGGAACTGGTCCGCGAGCTCGGCTACCGCGGCAGCCTTGTCGGGCCTTGCCATAGAGCGTGGCCTCCTTCCGGGTGATGAGGACCGCTCGGAAGGGGCTGGGCAAAACGAAACGCCCCGGCGCAGGCGCTCGGGGCGTAGCTCGACCGGTTCGTTCGCATGCTGGGCAAGCGGACTCCGGGAGCACATCCACAATCACCTGCGCGGGTCGTCCGCAGTTCAGCGGATCCTTCGGCCGCCACGTCCTCTTACGAGCACACGGCAACGACCAGCGGTCTTTGGCTTCTGGAGAACAGTACGTGAAGGGGGCGCCGCCGAGCAAATCCGTCAAGGGGCGCTCCCCCGGGGCCCACGGGCCCGCACTCACCGGCCCTGGAACGGGGCGGGCATGGCCCGGGGCGGGCGGGCCGGGGCCGGGACCCGACGGGTCCGGCCGGCCCGCGGCGGGTCAGCCCTGGGCGCCCTTCAGCATCTCGGCGAGGTCGACGGTGTCGCCGGCGGCCGGGGCCTTGATCGACACCGGCTTGTTGAAGTCGAGGAAGGTGATGGTCACGTCGAACGGGCCCTTGTCCGCGTCGGCGCGCGTGCGGAACTGCTTGGTGTGGTCGTCGCCGTCGATCCACATGTCCATCGTGAGCTTGTCGATGCCCAGGTCCTCGTACTGCTTGAGGCTCTTCTCGCGGCGCTCGCGGGTCGACTTCTTCTCGTCCTTGAAGCTCGCGCGCAGGGCGTCGAGGGTGACCGTGCCCTTGTAGTGGGTGGTCTCGACGCCGTCGACCTTCTCGGCGCCGACCTTCTTCACGTCCTTGGAGCCGGACAGGAAGGTGGACTCCTGGGCGGGGTTCTGGTCGGCCTGGTCGGAGAGCTTGCTCGCGTCGAACCCCGGGGAGCCGTCCCCGCGCTCGGCCATCCCGGACATGTCGAACTTCATCCAGTGCTTGCCGTCGAGTTCCTTGGCGGCGTCCTCGCCCCCGCCCAGGTACATGGCCTTGTCGACGAGCCGCAGTTCCGTCGTGCCGCCGTCCTGGCCGGCCGCCGTGATCTTCATGCTCATGGCCAGCGGCTCCATGTTCATCGCCGCGGTGGCCTTGACCCGGCCCGACTCCGGGACCGTGCCGCTCATCCGGTAGCGAAGGGACGTGATGTCCTCGCTGTTCTTGGCCGCTCTGGCGACGGCCGCGGCGGGTGCCATCTTCGGCTCGTCCTCGGCCTTCGACTTGGAGCAGCCGACGGCGCCGCCGCCCAGGACCAGCGCGGCCAGCGCCGCTCCGGTCGCCCCACGCCGCACGGTTGCGCGAACAGAAATCCCCATGCTTCCCCCCAGGAAACACTTGAGTGATACACAGACTGGCCGTGAGCGTATCCCAAGGGGTGCGGGTGGTCCTCTTCAATTCCCGTGGGACGGACGGGGCGGACGGGGCGGACGGGGCGGGTGGGAGTCGGGCCAGGGAGGCGCGGGGCAGAGCGAGGCCCCGCGTGCCCGGCCTGGCGGGGTGCGGCGCGCACGCCGCACCCGCCGCACGCCGGTCCTCAGGAGCTGGTGCCGCCGGTCGCGCCCTGCTGCTGCATGAGGTCCTTGAAGTCGGCGGTGTCGCCGGCCGGCGGCTCCTCGGCCGAGACCTTCACGCCGTAGTCGCTGTAGTAGGCGGTGGAGGACATGGTGCCGGTGGACAGCTCGCCCTTCTCGACCTTCTTGACCAGGAGGTCGTCGCCGTTGACCCAGATGTCGATCTGTTCCGTGCTGACGCCGGCCTGGGTGAGCTGCTTCTTCAGGTCGGCCAGCTGGCCGGCGCTGAGGTTGGAGCCCTTGCCGGCGAGGTCCGCGACGTCCACGGTGCCGGAGTAGTGCGTGGTCTGCTCGCCGCGCACCGTCTCCTCGCCGACCTTGCGGACGTCGCCGGAGGCCAGCAGGAGCTTCACGGACTGGTTCGGCGTGGTGTTCTGCATCTGGTCCTTCAGATACGCGCCGGAGCCGCCGCCGAGCTTGGCGAGGTCGTCGTACCCGTACCGGATCCAGTGCTTGCCGCCCGCCTGCTGGGCGAACTTGTCGCTCATCCGCGCGTAGTACGCGTCGGGCAGATAGCGGGCCTGCATCGAGGTGCTGCCCGTCTGACGCATCGTGTCGGCCATGGTGCCGCCGGTGTACGTGATGGTCAGGTTGCCGGTGAGGCCGTCGGCCCAGCCCATGACTCCGTCGGCCTTCATGGACATCAGCGTGCCCATGGTCGTCGTCGACTCGACCTTGGCGGAGTCGGCGGAGTCGGTGGACTTCTCCGCGGAGCGCAGGGCGGCGACGGGACTGACGTGCGTGGTGCCCTTGTGCACCGCCTTGTCGTCCTTGCCGGAGCCCCCCGAGGAGTCCGAGGAATTGCAGGCGGCCACCCCTGTCAGCGCGCTGACCAGCGCGATCGAGAGGGTCACGCGACGCACGGTCGTGCTCTTCATTCGTCCCACCCCTATGCGAAATCTGTGTCCTGCACGCTAGCGCAGCCCACTGACACACGTATCCGGATTCTTCGTCCGCAGACAGGGACGGGCCCCGCACCTCGAAAGGTTGCGGGGCCCGTGTCAAGAACGCGTGCGCGACGCGGTCACCGGGGTGAGCTCAGGGCTCAGACGGCGGCCGGGTCCTCCTCGACGAGGAGGTTGCGGGTGCGGTTCGGGTCGACCGGAACGCCGGGGCCGATCGTGGTGCTGATCGCGGCCTTCTTGATGTAGCGACCCTTGGCGGCCGACGGCTTCAGACGAAGGATCTCTTCGAGCGCGGCGCCGTAGTTCTCCACCAGCTTGGTGTCGTCGAAGGACACCTTGCCGATGATGAAGTGCAGGTTCGAGTGCTTGTCGACGCGGAACTCGATCTTGCCACCCTTGATCTCGGTGACAGCCTTCGCGACGTCCGGGGTCACGGTGCCGGTCTTGGGGTTCGGCATGAGACCACGGGGACCGAGGACGCGGCCGAGGCGACCGACCTTGCCCATGAGGTCCGGGGTGGCGACGACGGCGTCGAAGTCCAGACGGCCCTTCGCCACCTCGTCGATCAGCTCGTCGGAGCCGACGATGTCGGCGCCCGCGGCAGTCGCGGCCTCGGCACGCTCACCGGTCGCGAAGACCAGGACCCGGGCGGTCTTGCCGGTGCCGTGCGGGAGGTTCACGGTGCCACGGACCATCTGGTCGGCCTTGCGCGGGTCGACACCCAGACGGAAGGCGACCTCGACGGTGCCGTCGAACTTGGTCGTGGAGGTCTCCTTGGCGAGACGGACGGCCTCGAGCGGGGCGTAGAGCTTGTCCCGGTCGACCTTGGCGTCCGCAGCGCGGAGAGACTTGCTGCGCTTGCTCACTACTGCTCCTGATGTGTTCTGAGGAGTCGTGGTGCGGGCCGAGCAGGCCCTTCCACGGTTGTCCTGAAGGTGGGTGTCAGCCCTCGACCGTGATGCCCATGGAACGGGCGGTGCCGGCGATGATCTTCGCGGCGGCGTCCAGGTCGTTGGCGTTGAGGTCGGGCATCTTGGTGGTGGCGATCTCGCGGACCTGCGCCTCGGTGATCTTGGCGACCTTGGTCTTGTGCGGCTCGCCGGAGCCCTTCTCGACACCCGCGGCCTTGAGGATCATCTTCGCGGCCGGCGGCGTCTTGGTGATGAAGGTGAAGGAACGGTCCTCGTAGACCGTGATCTCCACCGGGATGACCCAACCGCGCTGCGACTCGGTCGCGGCGTTGTAGGCCTTGCAGAACTCCATGATGTTGACGCCGTGCTGACCCAGCGCCGGGCCGACCGGCGGAGCCGGGTTGGCGGCGCCGGCCTGGATCTGGAGCTTGATGAGCCCCGTGACCTTCTTCTTCTTGGGAGGCATGTGCTCTCTCCGGGTCCTAGTGAGAGTTTTCAGCTTCCGTCCGGTTCATCCGGATGGAGGCATACCGCACAACGATAACGGGTATCCTCGTGCGGCCAAAAACCGAGCAGGTCAGACGGTCTCCCGCGAGCGGGAGGTGCCCCCATTGAGAGCCCGTCTGACCTGTTCGGAAGCAGTGGATCCGAAAGAACGTCAGTTCTTCTGGATCTGGTCGAAGGAGAGCTCGACCGGGGTCTCGCGGCCGAAGATCTCGACGAGGCCCTTGACCTTCTTCGAGTCGGCGTTGATCTCGTTGATGGTCGCCTGCAGCGTGGCGAAGGGGCCGTCGGTGACGGTGACCGAGTCGCCGACCTCGAAGTCCAGCACCTGGACCTCGACCTTGCGCTGCGGGGCGGGCTTGCCCTCGGCCTCGGCGGCCTCGCGGGCGGCCTTCTCCTCGGCCTCGGGGGCGAGCATCTTGACGATCTCGTCCAGGGTCAGCGGGTACGGGTCGTAGGCGTTGCCCACGAAGCCGGTGACGCCGGGGGTGTTGCGGACGACGCCCCAGGACTCGTTCGTCAGGTCCATGCGGACCAGGACGTAGCCCGGGAGCTTGTTCTGCTTGATCGTCTTGCGCTCGCCGTTCTTGATCTGCGCGACCTCTTCCTGCGGCACCTCGGCCTGGAAGATGAAGTCCTCGACGTTCAGCGAGACGGCGCGCTGTTCGAGGTTGGTCTTCACGCGGTTCTCGTAACCGGCGTAGGTGTGGATGACGTACCACTCACCGGGGAGGGTGCGCAGTTCCTCGCGCAGCGCGGTGACGGGGTCGACGGGCTCGGCCTCTTCTTCGGCCTCTTCCTCGTCGAGGGCCTCCTCGGAGACCTCTTCGTCCTCGACGTCCTCACCGGACTCGTCCTCGACGTGGAGGGCGGCCTCTTCGGCGGGCTCGCCGGCTTCGGCGTCGGCAGCGTCGACCTCGTCCGGGTCCTCGGTGTCCGCGCCCTCCACGATGTCGAGCTCGTCCTCGACGGACTCGACCGACTCGGAGGCGTCGTTCAGGTTCGGGTCAGACACGGTGGCTGCTTCTTCCTGGATGCATGGGGGTGGAACACGCGAAAGGGGCGCCGGTGACGGCGCCCTTCGCTCTCGGCTCAGCCGAAGACGTACTTGGCGGCGTGGTTGAGCCCATAGTCAATCACGGTCACCAAGGCGATCATGATGACAACGAAGACAATCACCACTGTGGTGTACGTCGTCAGCTGGTTGCGAGTCGGCCAGACGACCTTGCGGAGCTCCGCGATGATCTGGCGGTAGAAGGTGGCAAGGCGCTTCAGCGGGCCCTGCTTGGCTCGCTTACCGCCCTTGCGGGGCTTCTTCTTGGACTCGGGCGCCTCGGCATCAGGCATGTCGATGGAGCCCACGGCGTCCGTCACTCGTCCTCACCTGATTCCGGGTCGTGGCCGTGCCGCGCCCGGTTGAGCCGCACGGCGGTGCATTGCAGTACGTACATGCGCACACATCCTGGCGAAGGAGTGTGTAGCAGGGCCGGAGGGACTTGAACCCCCAACCGCTGGTTTTGGAGACCAGTGCTCTACCAATTGAGCTACGACCCTTTGATTTCCCCCAACGTACCGCATTCGCCCGGGTGCTCGTTGTGCACCGGGTGAGTGCGGCCGGTGAAGGCCAACGAGGTGAGAGTGTACGTGCTCCTGAGCCGGGCGTCGAACAGAAAGTGTCCGCACGGGCCTCCCATGACGAAGATCCACTGGTGAGCCGTCCGGATCCGGACAGATGTTCTGTGGATGTTCAGTCCGTGAAACCCGCGTGCCGGGGGCGTTTCGGGTCTGAAACGATGGGTGCCATGAGCGCTGCAACCCCTCCCACCGAGCGCCGGGTCTCCGCCCGAGTCGGCGCGATCTCCGAGTCCGCCACCCTCGCCGTGGACGCCAAGGCCAAGGCCCTCAAGGCCGCCGGGCGTCCGGTGATCGGCTTCGGCGCCGGTGAGCCCGACTTCCCGACCCCGGGCTACATCGTCGAGGCCGCCATCGAGGCGTGCAAGAACCCGAAGTACCACCGCTACACGCCGGCCGGCGGTCTGCCCGAGCTGAAGTCCGCCATCGCGGCGAAGACCCTGCGCGACTCCGGCTACGAGGTGGAGGCCGCCCAGGTCCTGGTCACCAACGGTGGCAAGCAGGCCATCTACGAGGCCTTCGCCGCGATCCTCGACCCGGGCGACGAGGTCATCGTCCCGGCGCCGTACTGGACGACGTACCCGGAGTCGATCCGTCTCGCCGGCGGTGTGCCGGTGGAGGTCGTCGCCGACGAGACCACCGGCTACCGCGTCTCGGTCGAGCAGCTGGAGGCGGCCCGCACCGAGAACACCAAGGTGCTGCTGTTCGTCTCCCCGTCGAACCCGACCGGCGCGGTCTACAGCCGTGAGCAGATCGAGGAGATCGGCCGCTGGGCCGCCGAGAAGGGCCTGTGGGTCCTGACCGACGAGATCTACGAGCACCTGGTCTACGGGGACGCCGAGTTCCACTCCCTGCCGGTGGTCGTGCCCGAGCTGCGCGACAAGTGCATCGTGGTCAACGGCGTCGCCAAGACGTACGCGATGACCGGCTGGCGCGTGGGCTGGGTCATCGGCCCGAAGGACGTCGTCAAGGCCGCGACGAACCTCCAGTCGCACGCCACGTCCAACGTCTCCAACGTGGCGCAGGTCGCCGCGCTCGCCGCCGTTTCCGGCGGCCTGGAGGCCGTCGCCGAGATGCGCGAGGCCTTCGACCGCCGCCGCAAGACCATCGTGCGCATGCTGAACGAGATCGACGGCGTGCTCTGCCCGGAGCCCGAGGGCGCCTTCTACGCGTACCCGTCGGTCAAGGGCCTGCTCGGCAAGGAGATCCGCGGCAAGCGCCCGCAGGACACCGTCGAGCTGGCCGCGCTGATCCTGGAGGAGGCCGAGGTCGCGGTCGTCCCGGGCGAGGCCTTCGGCACGCCGGGCTATCTGCGTCTGTCGTACGCCCTCGGTGACGAGGACCTCGTCGAGGGTGTCTCGCGGATCCAGAAGCTGCTGGCCGAGGCGCGGGACTGACGTTCCCGTACGCCCCTTGGGGGCGTCGTTCTCGATGTCGCGCTCCACGCGCGCGTGTACGGGCCGCTTCCCTTCGGGGAGGCGGCCCGTCCGCTTCAGGTGCCCCCACCGGCCCGCCCGGCCGGGTGCCGCCGGCCGCGGGGAGCCGGCCCGATCGTCCGTGCGATCAAGGCCACTAAAGGGGAAACGGCTACCGGGAGAGCGGGGAGGTACGGCAGGATCCTGGGATGGAGCGTGTACGTGATGTCTCTGAGCTGCCGAAAGCCCATCTGCACCTGCACTTCACCGGTTCGATGCGGCCGACCACCCTGCTGGAGCTGGCCGACAAATACGGTGTCCGGCTGCCGGAGGCGCTGACCGACGCGCTGACCAGCGGGGAGCCGCCGAGACTGCGGGCGACCGACGAGCGCGGATGGTTCCGCTTCCAGCGCCTGTACGACGCGGCCCGCTCGTGTCTGAGGGAACCCGAGGACATCCAGCGGCTGGTCCGCGAGGCCGCCGAGGAGGACCTGCGGGACGGCTCGGGCTGGCTGGAGATCCAGGTCGACCCGACGTCGTACGCCCCGCGTCTGGGCGGGCTCATCCCGGCGCTGGAGGTGATCCTGGACGCCGTGGACTCGGCGGTGCGGGACACCGGTCTCGGGATGCGCGTCCTGGTGGCGGCGAACCGGATGAAGCACCCGCTGGACGCCCGCACGCTGGCCCGTCTCGCGGTGCGCTACGCGGACCGGGGCATCGTCGGTTTCGGGCTCTCCAACGACGAACGGCGCGGCATGGCACGGGACTTCGACCGGGCCTTCGCCATCGCGCGCGACGGCGGGCTGCTGTCCGCCCCGCACGGCGGGGAGCTGACCGGCCCGGCCTCGGTACGTGACTGCCTGGACGACCTGCACGCCTCCCGGATCGGCCACGGGGTGCGGGCCGCGGAGGACCCGCGGCTGCTGAAGCGCCTCGCGGACCGCCAGGTCACCTGTGAGGTGTGTCCGGCCTCGAACGTCGCCCTGGGCGTCTACGAGAAGCCCGAGGACGTCCCCTTGCGCACTTTGTTCGAGGCGGGTGTCCCGATGGCGCTCGGCGCCGACGATCCGCTGCTCTTCGGTTCCCGCCTGGCCGCCCAGTACGACATCGCCCGCCGCCACCACGCCTTCACGGACGCGGAGCTCGCCGAGCTGGCGCGCCAGTCCATCCGCGGTTCGGCGGCCCCGGAGGACGTGCGGGCGAAGCTGCTGGCGGGGGTCGACGACTGGCTGACGTCCTGAGGGGCGGCACGCGGTCGTCCGGGGCGGGCCCGGACGGCAGTGTGCGGGGCGTGAGGCTGTGCCGCGCCCGCACGCGCCGGGCGGGCCGGTGCCAGGGTGAGCGCGTCCGGGGCGGAGTGGACGACGCCCGCGCTCTCTAGAGGCGTACGCCGACCGTGACGGGCTCGTTGACCAGGGTGATCCCGAAGGCCTCGTGGACGCCGGCGACGACCTCGCGGGCCAGCGCGAGGAGGTCCTCGGTGGTGGCCTCGCCCCGGTTGGTGAGGGCGAGCGTGTGCTTGGTGGAGATCCGGGCGGGCCCGCTGCCGTAGCCCTTGGTGAAGCCGGACTTGTCGATCAGCCAGGCCGCGGAGGTCTTGGTGTGGCCGTCGCCCGCCGGGTACGCGGGCGGCACGGTCCCGGCGCCGAGCCGGTCCTCCACGCGCGCGTGGAACGCGGCGAACTCCTCGTCGTTGAGGATCGGGTTCGTGAAGAACGACCCGGCGGACCAGGTGTCGTGGTCCTCGGGGTCCAGGACCATGCCCTTGCCGGAGCGCAGCCCCAGCACCGTCTCGCGGGCGGCCGCCAGCGGCACCCGGTCGCCGGGTCCCACGCCGAGCACGCGGGCCGTCTCCGCGTACCTGATCGGCGCCGACAGTCCCTCCGCGTCCTCCAGCCGGAAGCGGACACGGAGCACGACGTAACGGTCGGGGTCGGCCTTGAAGCGGCTGTGCCGGTACGAGAAGGCGCACTCCGCGTTCGTCAGCGTGACCGTCTCGCGCGCCGTGCGGTCGTAGGCGACCACTTCGGTGATCGTCGACGACACTTCCTGGCCGTACGCGCCCACGTTCTGGATCGGGGTGGCGCCCGCGGAGCCGGGGATGCCGGCGAGGCACTCGATGCCGGCGAGTCCGGCCTCGACGGTGCGGGCGACCGCGTCGGTCCACACCTCGCCGGCCGCCAGCTCCAGCCGCGTGCCGTCGAGCGCGAAGCCGGTCGTCGCGATGCGCAGGGCCGTGCCGTCGAAGCCCTTGTCGCCGATGACCAGGTTCGATCCGCCGCCGATGAGCAGCAGCGGCGTACCGGTGTCGTCGGCCTCGCGCACGGCGGCGACGACCTCGGCGTCGGTCGTGGCGGTGATCAGCCGGGTGGCCGGGCCCCCGAGCCGGAAGGTGGTCAGCGGGGCGAGCGGGGCGTCGTGGAGTTCCTGCACGCGCCCAAGACTACGAGAAGGGCCGGGCGCGTCCGGCCACCGGTGGCGGCGGACAGGGCGGCGTACGCCCTCCGTGGCGGCGCGGACACGGCTGTGGCCCCGCCGTCGGGGCGGGGCCACAGCCGTGTCACGTGCGGTCAGTCGAAGCGCCGCAGCACCTGCGCCCAGTCGAGGGGCAGCTCGTCCGCGGACGTCTTCCAGGTGAGGAACTTCGCGTCCTTCATCTGGTGCCGCAGGCCTCCCGCGGCCGGGGCGTGCGGGCCGGAGCGGGCGAACTCCTTGAGGGCGGCGGGCGACTCCCAGGCGGACACGGTCCAGAAGGTGCGCCGCAGGGGCGCCGCCTTCAGCGAGGCGCCGTACGCGCCGGGGGCCTTGCCGACCTGCCGCCACACGCCCGGCGTCCGCGCGAAGAACCGGAGCGCTCCCCACAGGGTGCGGGTCTCGAACCGGGAGGCCATCACATGCACCTCGGTGTCCCGCGGGGGCGTGTTCGGCACGGTCCAGGGAAGGGTGGGCATGTCCGGGCTCCTTCCGGGCTTCAGCGGGAGACGGTCTCGAGGGCGGGGGCCGGCGAGGAGGACGCGACGGGCGTCCGCGCGGCACGGCGTGCGGACGGGATGACCAGGGCCGCGATGCCCGCCAGGGCGACGACCGAGGAACCGACCACGAGGGCGGGCCGCAGGCCGTCGACGAAGCTCTGCGCGGACTCGTAGCCGCCCTGCGCCGAGAAGATCGAGGACATCACCGCGATACCGAGCGCGCCGCCCACCTCGCGCAGCGCGTTGTTGGCTCCGGAGGCGATGCCCTGCTCGGTGGCGCGGACGCTGGACATGACCAGGTTGGAGGCGGGCGCGAAGTACAGGGACATCCCGACGCCGCTGATGATCAGCGCGGGCAGCTGGGAGAGGTACGAGGCGTCGGCGGCGATCACGGTGGCGTAGTACGCGAGGCCCGCGGCCTGGAGGAAGAGGCCGGTGGCGACCACCGGGCGCCCGCCGATGCGGTCGGAGAGGTAGCCGGCGATCGGCGCGACGAGCATCGGCATGCCGGTCCACGGCAGCATCCGCAGTCCCGCCTCGGTCGGCGAGTAGCCGAGGACGCCCTGCATGTACTGGCTGAGCAGGAAGATCGAGCCGAACATTCCGAGGAACATCAGCAGGCTCGCGGCGTTGATCCCGGCGAAGGCGCGGGAGCGGAAGAGCCGCATCGGCAGCATCGGGTTCTTGGCGCGGCTGCCGTGCAGGACGAATCCGGCGAGCAGCGCGGTGCCCGCGAACAGGCCGGTCAGCACGAGCGGGCTGGTCCAGCCGTCGGCGGGTCCGCGGACCAGGCTGTAGACGATCCCGAAGAGGCCGCCGCTGGCGAGCAGGGTGCCGGGGACGTCGAGCCGGGCGCCGGTGCCGTGCGACTCGGAGAGGCGCAGCCGGGCGAGCGGCAGCAGGGTCAGGCCGAGCGGCACGTTCAGCCAGAAGATCCAGTGCCAGGACACGTGTTCGGTGAGGCTGCCGCCGATGAGCGGGCCGGAGGCGACCGCGAGTCCGTTGACGGCACCCCAGATCCCGTACGCCATCCCGCGCCTGGCGGGCGGAACCGCCGCGGTCAGCAGGGTCAGGGTCAGGGGCATCATGATCGCCGCGCCGACGCCCTGGACCGCCCGGGCGGCGATCAGGGAGTCGATGCCGGGCGCCATGGCCGCGGCGGCCGAGGCACCGGTGAAGACGCCCAGCCCGACGAGGAAGAGCCGTCGGCGTCCGAAGCGGTCACCGAGTGCGGCGCCGAACATGAGCAGGACGGCGAAGGTGAGCGTGTAGGCGCTCACGGTCCATTCCAGGTCGTCCAGCGCTCCCCCGAGGTCCTTGCGGATCGAGGGCAGGGCGGTGGTGACGACGAGGTTGTCGAGGGCCGCCATGAATCCGGCGACGCTGGTGATGACGAGGGCCCAGACTGCTCCCCCGCGACGTGCGGCCGGTTCCGTGCGTCCCGCCGGTGCGGACTGTGCGGTTCCCTGTGACATCGCTCCCCCAGAGCATGATGGCAATGAAAGGTTAGTTATTGCTGACTAACTTCCGCGGGCATGGAGAGGGCAGAAATCCCCCCGACTCCGCACTCGCGGTTTCTGCGTCCGTCCCAGGCCTCAGCCTGCGTTCCTCAAAGCCTCAGCCCGTCCGTCTCGGGCCTCAGTGCACCCATCTCGGGCCTCGGCCCGTCGAACCCGTCGGGCCGGAGGGGCCCGCAAGGCCCGCCGGACCCGTCACGCCTACTTCTCCAGCCGGCCCGTGATCCTCGCCGACGGGTAGAGCCCTTCCCAGACCCGGTGCTCGGGCGGGAAGCCCATCGACACCAGGCAGTTGACGAGCATTCCGTACGCCATGAAGGTCGCGGTCTCGTCCACGTCCGCACCCAGCGGTACGTGGACCACGTCCCAGAGCCGCATCCAGCCGGCCCGCACCGCCTCGCCGAGTTCATGGTCACCGGCCTCCTCGGCCGCCGCCACGGCGACGTACATCTGCATCTGCATGAGCAGCCGCTCCGGCTGCTCGGCGATGACCTTGACGTACGCGTTCGCCATGGCATGCAGGGCGTCTTCGCCCTGCAGCCCCTCGGAGGCCTCCTCGAAGGTGCGCCGAGTGAGCTCCATGCAGTACTCGGCCGCCGCGAGGAAGATCGCCTTCTTGCCCGGGAAGAGGCGGAAGAGATACGGCTGCGAGACGCCGACGCGCTTGGCGATCGCCTCGGTGGACGTGCCGTAGTAGCCGCCGCGAGCGAACTCGCTCATCGCCGCGCGGATGACGCTCTCGCGCCTCTCTTCTGCGCTCATCCTGACCATGCGAGTAAGTTAGTACTCAATCACTAACTACGTCAAGGGGTGTCGGGGAGGGCCGGGAGCCCGGGGGCGTCCGGCACACGGGGAGGGCGCCGGGAGTAGTAGAGGGGAGTGGCGGGAACAGGAGCAGGGCCGGCGACGGAACGCCCTGCCCTCGCGGCGCGTTGGGGCCGGTAGGGGTCCTCCCACGCGTAAGGGGCGCCCCGCAATGGAGAACGCCCCTTACTTCCGCCGCACGCTCGCGGCACTTCCGTCGTGCCGTCGCGGCACTTCCGTCGTGCCGTCGCGGCACTTCGGTCATGCCGTCGCGGCCCGGTCCGGCCGCTCAGGCCAGCCGTACGACCGCTCGTGACATGCCCAGGACCTTCTGGCCCGCGCTGGTCGCGGTGAGGTCGACGCGGACGGTGTTGTCGTCGAGCTTCGCGCCGATCTTGGCGCTGACCTCGATCGTGGCGCCCTTGTCGTCGTTCGGGACGACGACGGGCTTGGTGAAGCGGACGCCGTACTCGATGACCGCGCCCGGGTCGCCGACCCAGTCGGTGACGACGCGGATCGCCTCGGCCATGGTGAACATGCCGTGCGCGATGACGTCGGGGAGGCCGACCTCGACCGCGAACTTCTCGTTCCAGTGGATCGGGTTGAAGTCCCCGGAGGCGCCCGCGTACTGGACCAGGGTGGCCCGGGTGACGGGGAAGGTCTGGGCCGGCAGCTCGGTGCCGACCTCGACGTCCGCGTAAGTGATCTTCGCCGTCATGTCAGCCCTCCTCCGCCGCGCGCGCGACCAGCTTCGTGACGGCCGTCACGACGTGCTCGCCCGATTCGTCGTGGACCTCGCCACGGATGTCCAGGATGTCGTTGCCCGCGAGGGACTTGATCGACTCGATCGTCGAGGTGACCGTGAGCCGGTCGCCCGCACGCACCGGGCGGGTGTAGGCGAACTTCTGGTCGCCGTGCACCACCCGGCTGTAGTCGAGGCCCAGTTGCGGGTCCTGAACGACCTGGCCGGCGGCCTTGAATGTGATCGCGAACACGAAGGTCGGCGGGGCGATCACGTCGGCGTGCCCGAGCGCCTTGGCGGCCTCCGGGTCCGTGTACGCGGGGTTGAGGTCCCCGACGGCCTCCGCGAACTCGCGGATCTTCTCCCGGCCGACCTCGTAGGGGTCGGTGGGCGGGTAGGACCGCCCCACGAAGGACTGGTCGAGCGCCATGGGCTCGGCACCTCCTGGTTGTCTTCGCTGGACTCGGCGTCCCGGCCGGCGGAATGTCGTCCCGTCCGGACCGGAACGGATTCCCGTCCCGCCCGGGCCGGGACGGGACGTCGCTCTGTCATAGCCGGGCGGGCTGTCTTGGCTCTATAACGACGCGGCGCCCTGCGGCGACGCGGCACTCGTCCGGACCCGCCGCGCCCTGGGGCGCCGCGGCTCCACAACGACGCGAGGCCGCCCCCCGCGAAGGGGACGGCCTCGTGTACGAGCCTGATTTATCGCGTCTCGCGGTGCGCGGTGTGCGCGTTGCAACGCGGGCAGTGCTTCTTCATCTCCAGTCGGTCCGGGTTGTTACGCCGGTTCTTCTTGGTGATGTAGTTCCGCTCCTTGCACTCCACGCAGGCCAGCGTGATCTTCGGGCGGACGTCGGTGGCAGCCACAGGAGTGCTCCTTGACGAACGGATGGGACGATTAACGCATAGAAGAGTAGCCGATCGAAGGACCGACCCCACAATCGGCTACTGTCAGTAGCGGTGACCGGACTTGAACCGGTGACACAGCGATTATGAGCCGCTTGCTCTACCGACTGAGCTACACCGCTGTGATGCGATCGGGCCCCGTCTTGCGACGGGAACCTCTCACACCAGAGCCCCAATACGGAATCGAACCGTAGACCTTCTCCTTACCATGGAGACGCTCTGCCGACTGAGCTATTGGGGCGAGCGATGAAGACATTACACGGTAGGCCGCCGATCGCCCAAATCCGTTTCGCGGCACCCGCCCCGGCCTGTTCCCTTCCGCTTCCGCGCGCGTTCCCACGGGCCTTCCGGAGCCCCTCACGCACCCCTGATCACCAGGGATCACCCTGGGTCCGCGCGTTCCGGAACCGGCAGGCCACACCGGTACGACTATTGCGCTCCTCCCCGACGCGGGCGAGTTGCCACCCTAGGCTCGACTCACGCTGAGTGATCTTGAGTCCCGCTCCTCGCGGGCGCCCGTCCCGCACCCGAGCCCCAGGAGCGCGATGCCCGACAGCCAGCCGCAGCCGCCCCACTCCTGGTCGGGCCAGGCCGACACGGCCACCCTGCTGCTGTGCGGGGCGCGGCTCACCGACGGCCGGACCGTGGACGTACGGCTGGGCGGCGGGCGCATCGAGGCGGTCGGCACCGCGGGAAGCCTGGCGACAGGGGTCGCCGGCACCCTCGCCGCGAAGGTGGACCTCGACGGCTACCTGCTCCTGCCCGCCCCGGCCGAGCCGCACGCCCACGTGGACACCGCGCTGACGGCCGACGGCGAGGGGCCGCTCGCGTACGACTCCCCGGAGGTCCAGCGCCGGGCCACCGAGGCGGCGCTGCTGCAACTCGGGCACGGCGCCACGGCGCTGCGCTCTCACGTGCGCGTCGGCGACGTACAGGGGCTGGACGCGCTGGCGGCGGTGCTCCAGGCCCGGCGGTCGCTGCGTGGGCTCGCCGAGCTGACGGCGGTGGCGATGCCGCGGGTGCTGACCGGGGTCGCCGGGGCGGACGGCCTGGCGATGCTGCGGGACGCCGTGAAGATGGGCGCCACCGTGGTGGGTGGCTGCCCGGACACCGACCCCGATCCGACGGGATACGTGGAGGCGGTCCTGGAAATGGCCGAGGAGCTCGGCTGCCCGGTCGACCTGCACACGGACGGCGCCGACCCGGCCCGGCTCGCCCGGCTCACAGCGATGGCGAGCGGGCTGCGGGCCGGTGTGACGCTCGGCCCGTGCGCCGGTCTCGGACGGCTGCCAGCCGAGGCGGCCTCCCGCGCGGCCGACCAGCTCGCCGCGGCGGGGATCACGGTGGTGTGCCTGCCGCAGGGCGGCTGCGGGTCGGTGGACCGCCGGGGAGTGGCGCCCGTACGGATGCTGCGCGCCGCGGGTGTACGCGTGGCGGCGGGCAGCGGCGCCCTGCGCGACCTGTCGAACCCTGTCGGGCGGGGCGACCCGTTGGAGGCCGCGTACCTGCTGGCCTCGCGATGGGGGCTGCGCCCGGAGGAGGCCTACGACGCCGTGGCGGGTGCGGCACGGGCCGCGCTGGGTCTGCCCGAGGTGCGGGTGGAGGCGGGTTTCCCGGCCGAGTTGCTCGCGGTACGGGGCGAAGGGCTCGCGGGAGCGCTGTCGTTGGCGTACAGCCGGATCGTGGTGCACCGCGGGCGGGTGGTGGCGCGGACCAGCGCGGTGCGGGAGTACTGCAACTCGGCGACCGTGGCCGGAATGGACCTGCCACGGCAGGGGCGGGCCGAATCGTCGTGAGGCACGCCGAGCCGCGTTCCGTGCGCCGCGCGGGACGACCGCCCGGCGCGCCTGGGAGCCGCTCCCGCGGGGCGGGACAAGCCTTGTAGAGGCCTGCACGGAGCGGGACTCGCCTCGGAGCGGGACTCGCCTCGGAGCAGGGCGCACCTCGCAGCAGGGCTCGCCTCGGAGCGGGGCTCGCTTCGGAGCAGGTCTGCTCGAAGCGGGGCGCGCCTCAAAGGCGCTCGCACGGATCAGGGCGGGACCGGGGAGCTCTTCGCCTGGGAGCAGGGCGCTCCCTGGGACCCGCGCGCGTGGAGTGTTCTCGTGCTGCCCTCACCGCGCGCCTTCGAAGGCCGGGGCCCGCAGCCCCGGCCACTCCCGTGCCCCGGAGTCGACTCCCGCCCCGGGGCGGGAGTCATGAACCTCTGGAGTTCGTCGCCTTCCTCTAGAGCTCGTCGCCGCCGAACAGCCCGCCGGCGAGCGGGCTGCCGCCGGGAACCTTGTCCACGGGGATCTCCGTGGCCCCCGCCGGCGCGTTGACGTCGCCCGCATCGGAGAACTTCAGGACCAGCGGCAGCTTCACGGACTTCGGGGCGTCGGCGAGGACACCGAGGTCGATCTTGACCTGGGTGAGGTCGCCGTTCTTCAGCGTGAAGTCGACCGCGACCTTCTTGTTCGGGGCGTCCTTGAGCTCCTTGTCCGTGGGGAGTTCCGTACCGGGCGGAAGGTCGCCCTCCAGTGGACGGAGCTTGTCGAAGACCCCGCGGATCAGCTCGCGGAAGTTGGCCTTGGCCACGACGTGTTCGGTGCCGTCGCCGCCGCTCTTGGTGTGGAAGGTGACGTCACGGGCGATGACACCGCGGACGGCCTTGAGGATCTTCCGCTGGGTCTTGGCGTCGACGTCGCCGGCCGATCCCTTTGCGCCGCGCTTGTGCGACTTCTGGGCCTTGGCCAGCTCACGGGTGTCGACCTTCACCCAGTCGCCCTCGAGGATCTTCTTGAACTCCTTCTCGGAGTCCGGGATCTGGTCGGCCGTCGGCATGGGGACACCCATGGCCTTGCCGATGGCCTTCATGTCGGAGCGGTAGTACGTGAAGTCGCCGACGACCCGGTACTCGGCGAGGACGCCGTCGGCCCCCGAGATCTTGAGGCTCGTACCGATCAGGTCCTTCTCGCCCGAATCCTCCAGCGGCTTACGGGACTTGACGGCGACATCCACGCGCAGGCCGCTGACGAACTTCCCGAACTCCGGCGGCATGGCCTCGTCGGCGTCGCCGGACGCGTTCGCCAGCGAGGTGATCGCGTCGGGGGAGGCGTCGAGGTCCAACTGGAAGGCGAGGGACTTCTTTTCGCCGAGTTGGTCGACGGCGTGGTCGACCTTCTGTCCGGCGGTGAGGTTCTTGACCGTGCCGCAGGCGGCAGCGGTGGCGAGGAGGACGGCGGCGCAGCCGGCCGCGGTGACGGTCTTGCGTATGGCGGTGATGATGCTCTCCTCTGCGACGCCGCGCGCGTCCGCGCGACGTCCCCTCGAATCCTCGTTCTCAGTGATCACACATGTGACACATGAGCCGCTCACAAGGTTGTGCGGCGAACGCGTCCGTCCGGGCGTACGGTCGGAAACATGCGCATTGTCATCGCTGGAGGTCATGGTCAGATCGCGCTGCGGCTGGAGCGGCTGCTCGCCGCGCGCGGCGACGAGGTCGCGGGTATCATCCGGCGCCCCGAGCAGGGCGACGATCTGCGGGAAGCCGGCGCCGAGCCGGTTCTGTGCGACCTGGAGTCGGCTTCGGTGGAGGAGGTGGCCGCGCACCTGCAGGGCGCCGATGCCGCCGTCTTCGCGGCGGGCGCGGGTCCGGGCAGCGGGGCGGCCCGCAAGGAGACGGTGGACAAGGGGGCCGCGATCCTGTTCGCGGACGCGGCGGAACGCGCGGGCGTGCGCCGTCATGTGGTCGTGTCGTCGATGGGCGCGGACCCCGCGCACGAGGGGGACGACGTGTTCGACGCGTATCTGCGCGCCAAGGGCGAGGCCGACGTGTACGTACGCAGTCGTCCGGGCCTGGACTGGACGATCCTGCGCCCCGGGGGCCTGATCGACGACGCCGGCACCGGTCTCGTACGTCTGGAGGCGCACACCGGCCGCGGCATGATTCCGCGCGACGACGTCGCCGCGGTCCTCGCGGAGCTGGTGGACAGCTCGGCGACGGCCGGGCTGACCCTGGAACTGATCAGCGGCTCGACGCCGGTCTCGGTGGGGGTCAAGTCGGTGGCGGGGAACTAGACGGCGGCGTATCCGCGGCTGCGGGGCGCGCCCTGCTCTGGGCCCGGTCGTCTCTGCGCGCGGGGGGCGGCACGCTCCCGGTGTTCGTCAAGGGTGCCCCAGGTGCTCGTCAGGGGTGCCTGGGTGCTCGTCAGACGCGCTCCGGGTGCGTGTCGGGGGTGCCGCGGGTGATCGTCGCGCGTGCTCCGGGTGCTGGTCGGGCAGGCCGCGGATGCTCGTCGGGCGAGCCGCCGATGCTCGTCCGGCTCGGTCCGGGGGTACGTCAGAACAGCGGGAGCTGTCCGGGCGTACGTCAGAACAACGGGAGCTGTCCGGGCGTACGTCAGAACAGCGGGAGCTGTCCGGGGAAGTCGGGGACCGTGTACCCGTCCAGTGTCGGCTGGGCCATGCCCGTCTGCGCCTGCCGGCGTGAGCCGGGGCACGAGACCAGCGCTCCGCTCCCCCGCGGGCCCGGCGGGTCGTGCCGCGCGAACCGGCCCGCGACGACGGCGATCTCCCGGCGGCACTCGGGGCAGTTCCTGCGACGCGACGACATGGGTCCAGTCTGCCCCGGCCGGGCGGCACGCAGGCACAGCCCGCCCTTCACGGGGGTACGAAGAACCCCCGCCGGACCGCGTTCTCGCGATCCGGCGGGGGTTTCCCCGAGCGAAGGGCCGACGGCGTCGGCAGGTGGTCCTACCAAGTGACCGGCAGCTCCAGCGGGAAGCGCCGGATCGTCTGCTGGTCCCATCGCACCTCGTCCGGCGGCACTGCGAGCTTCAGCCCGGGGAAGCGCTGCATGAGGCGGCCGACGGCCACTTCGAGCTCCGCCATGGCCAGCGGGACGGCGATGCAGCGGTGCCCGCCCCAGCCGAACGTCATGTGCGGACGGTTCGGGCGGTCGACGTCGATGACGTCCGGCTTCGGGTAGCGCTCCGGGTCGCGGTTGGCCGCCAGGTACGAGACGTGGACGAAGTCGCCCGCCCGGATCTGTGCGCCGTCCAGCTCCAGGTCCTCCAGAGCCATCCGCGGAATGCCGACCCCCTTGCGGAACGGGATGTAGCGGAGCATCTCGTGCAGGACGTCGGTGAGCGTCTCGGGCCGGCGCCTGATGTGGTCCTCGAGCTCGGGGTGGGTGAGGAGCAGGTAGACGATGTTGCTGATCTCGCAGGTCGCGGTGTCCTGGCCGCTGAGGGCCAGGGTCAGCGCCATGACCGCCAGTTCGTTGTCGTCGAGGTGGTCCTCGCCGTCCCGCGCCTCGGCCATCAGGCTGATGAGGTCGTCGCCGGGTGAATGGCGGCGCTGCTCGACGAGTTCGGCGAAGTAGGCCGTCAGATCGGCCTTGGCCTTCGCGGCCGCGTCCTTGTTGTGCGCGTCGACGACCAACAGCCGGAGCACGTTCTCCTGCATCCGGGGCCAGTCCTCCCGCGCGACGCCGAGGAGGTCGAGGACGGTGTGCTGGGGAAGCGTGGTGGAGAGGTGCTTGGCCAGGTCCGTCGGCGGGCCCTTCTCCTCCATCTCGTCGAGCAGGAGGTCCGCGAGCCGGACGATCCGGTGCCGCATGCCGTCGACCCGCTGCTGGGTGAAGGCCTGCGACGCCAGCTGGCGTACACGGCTGCTGTGCGGCGGATCCATCACGTTGATGGACTCGGGCGAGACGATGGGCTCGGCCGTGAGCCGGGGGTAGTCGTGGCCGATGATGGCCGCCCGGCTCAGACGCTGGTCGGTGGTCACGTGCTTGACGGCGTCGAAGCCGGTGACCAGCCAGGCGTCGGCCTCGCCGTAGGGCAGCCGGATGCGGGCCGGGGCGTCACGGTGCATCAGCTTCGCGAGCACCGGGTCGAAGTCGAGTGCTTCGCTGTAGTCGAACGGGCAGGTGGGCGTCTCTTTGTCACCGGTCATCAGCCGGCTCCTCCAGGCATAGGTACGACGTTGGTGGTGTCCACTGCGTGACGAAGGCCGGCGGCGAGCTTCACCGCGTCGTCGACGGCCCAGAAGTGGACGAAGAACAGGCGTGGTTCGTCGGTCAGGTTGTGGTGGTGGACCTCGACGAGCTCGACGCCGTTGCGCCGCAGGGCGACGAGTGCGGGCTGGACCTCCTCGGCGGTCATCGCCAGGTCACCGCTGATCGCCGCCCGTCCGCCGCCCAGTGCCTGGAAGTTGACGGAGGTGGTGGCGCCCAGTCCCGGGGGAAGGATCAGGTGGCCGTCGGCGATGGTCTCGCGGCGGGCGAAGACGCTCTTGTAGATCTCGTCGTCCGCGTAGCCCTTGACTCCCAGCGCGGCGTCGATCGCGGCGGTGTCCAGGTCGATGGGCGGCGAGGCGACGGTGGGTTCGGCGGGCGGGGTGCCGGTGCAGTCGAACGCGGCACGCAGGCCGCGGGCGACGGCGACCGGATCGTCGCCGTGGGCGTGCAGATGGACCCACCAGACGTCCGGCTCGTGAGCGAGCAGGTGCTTGTGGATGGCGGTCTGCATGATCCCGTGGTCCTGCAGCACGTCGATGAAGTGCTGCAGTTCGCGTTCGGTGACCACGGCGTCGCCCATGAGGAGCGTGCTGTGGTCGGTGTACCGGACGAAGGACACGTGCGTGCCCAGGGCGAGGGTGGGGTTGATCCGGACTCCGCGGGTGAAGACCGTGAGGTCCTTGCGCGGCATGCCCGTGTGGTACATGAACCGCTTCATGTCGCCGGGCCGGCCGAGGGCCTTGCCCACGTCCGCCCAGTCGGCCAGTTTTGTCAGCACCGGCTCGGCCATTGCCCGCCCGTTTCGGGTGGAGAGGGCGCGAGCTTCGCTCGGGGCCCCGGTCAGCACGGGCGCGAGGGCCGCCACGGCCAACACACGACGCCGCGACGTGATGGGCCGGGAGTGGTTGTCCTGCCGTCGATCGTCAGCCATGTCATATGCCTCCTGGCCGTGATGGAAACACGCAGGACGGCGCGGACCCGTGATCTGCGCGGCCATGTGCGGCCAGGTGGACCAACGGAGTCTCCTGACCGCGTGGACGGCTCCGCCACCCGCGTCACGACGTCTCGCGGGGCCGCCGCACGGTCGCGGTGGCCGTCGGCGGAGCGGGACTCCTCACGCCTCCCGGTGACGGATACCACGTGGCGTCGAGGGCTCCGGGCGAGCGGTGGCGAGGGGCCGGGTACGGCGTCCACGGCACCCGTCCGCCCGCTCGGGACGAGGTGTTCGAACACGCGACGACGCACGACGGAAGCCGGCCGCCCACGCATACGAAGAAACCCCCTCCGAACTGCGTTTCCGCAGTTCGGAGGGGGTTTACCTTCATGTGGCGGCGCCAGGATTCGAACCTGGGAAGGCTGAGCCGGCAGATTTACAGTCTGCTCCCTTTGGCCGCTCGGGCACACCGCCGGGTTTGCTGCTGTGAGCTCCGCTTTTCGGCGGTGCTCCCTGGCAACGACGTAAACGATACCTGATGCTCGGGGATGCTTCGCCACCCAATTGATCGACGCTCGGAGGGAGGGGGGTGGCTAGGCTTATGCGGATGCGGCCGGGGACCGACGCCGGGCTCGACGGCCGCCCCTACGCACCCCGATACAAGGAGCCACAGGACATGGCCGACTCCAGTTTCGACATCGTCTCGAAGGTCGAGCGGCAGGAGGTCGACAACGCCCTCAACCAGGCCGCCAAGGAGATCTCGCAGCGCTACGACTTCAAGAACGTCGGCGCCTCCATCTCGTGGTCCGGCGAGAAGATCCTGATGGAGGCGAACTCCGAGGAGCGGGTGAAGGCCATCCTCGATGTGTTCGAGACCAAGCTGATCAAGCGGGGCATCTCGCTGAAGGCGCTGGACGCCGGTGAGCCGCAGCTCTCCGGCAAGGAGTACAAGATCTTCGCCTCCATCGAGGAGGGCATCTCCCAGGAGAACGCCAAGAAGGTGGCGAAGATCATTCGCGACGAGGGCCCCAAGGGCGTGAAGGCCCAGGTCCAGGGCGACGAGCTGCGTGTCAGCTCGAAGAGCCGTGACGACCTGCAGGCCGTTCAGGCCCTCCTCAAGGGCAAGGACTTCGACTTCGCACTGCAGTTCGTGAACTACCGGTAGCAGTCGCCGGCCGGCGGCGGTGGCCTGCGCCAACCGGTCCCGTCGGCCGGTCCGTTGCGGCTACGGCTACGGCTACGGCTACGGCTACGAGGAAGGGTGGGCACCAAGGGTGCCCACCCTTCTCGCCTGCTGGCCGCGGTCTCGGGGTGGGTGCTCAGCGGCGCGCGTCGTCAGCGTCGTGAGTCGCCGAACAGGATGCGGTAGAGGACCAGTAGCACCAGCGAGCCGCCGATCGCCGCCGCCCAGGTGGCTCCGTCGTAGAAGTGCTTGGTGATGGGGTGGTCGAGCCAGCGGGCCGAGATCCAGCCGCCGATGAACGCGCCGGCGATGCCGATGACGGTCGTCCCGACGAAGCCGCCCGGGTCGCGACCCGGCAGGAGGAACTTGGCGATGGCGCCGGCCAGCAGCCCCAGAATGATCCATCCGATGATGCCCATGTCCTGAACCTGCCCTTCCGCGCTGTGTCCACGCTGTCCCGGACCTGTGATTCCGGTCGGGCCGGGATGTGCCGTCGCTTTTCGTCTCCGGCGCGGACTGCGCGTGTGTCGGTGCTGTCGTGCGGTGCCGTTCTTCGATGGCGCCTCGGTGAACAAGACGTCACCGCGGCTCCGCTCGGTTGCGTTGATCAGTAAGGTGCGGCGCATGACTCCGTCCGGTTCCGAACTTCGGCGCACTCTGGGCGTCGGCGACGCCGTGGTCATCGGGCTGGGCTCCATGGTCGGCGCCGGGATCTTCGCCGCGCTGGGACCCGCGGCCCGGGCGGCCGGGACCGGGCTCCTGCTCGGGCTCGCGGTGGCCGCCGTGGTGGCCTACTGCAACGCGATGTCCTCGGCGCGCCTCGCCGCCCTGTACCCCGCCTCTGGCGGCACGTACGTCTACGGACGCGAGCGGCTCGGTGCCTTCTGGGGGTATCTGGCGGGCTGGTCGTTCGTCGTGGGCAAGACGGCCTCCTGTGCGGCGATGGCGCTCACCGTGGGGGCGTACGTCTGGCCGGAGCAGGCGCACGCGGTGGCGGTCGCGGCCGTGGTGGCGCTGACCGCGGTGAACTACGGGGGCGTACAGAAGTCGGCCTGGCTGACGCGGGTGATCGTGGCGGTGGTGCTGGCGGTCCTCGCTTCCGTGGTGGTCGTCTGTCTGGGCTCGGGCGCCTCGGACGCCGGGCGGCTGGACGTCGGTGTCTCGACCGGAGCGGGCGGGGTGCTCCAGGCGGCCGGGCTGCTCTTCTTCGCGTTCGCCGGGTACGCGCGGATCGCGACCCTCGGCGAGGAGGTGCGGGATCCTGCGCGCACCATCCCGCGGGCGATTCCGCTGGCGCTGGGGATCGCGCTGGTGGTGTACGTGATGGTGGCGGTGGCCGTCCTTTCCGTGCTGGGGCCGGCCGGGCTCGGCCGTGCTTCGGCGCCGCTCGCCGACGCGGTCCGCGCGGCCGGTGCGCCCGGGTTCGTGCCGGTGGTGCGGGTGGGGGCCGCCGTGGCGGCGCTGGGTTCGCTGCTCGCCCTGATCCTGGGGGTGTCGCGGACGACGCTGGCGATGGCCCGCGACCGTCATCTGCCGGGTGCTCTGGCCGCCGTGCATCCACGCTTCCAGGTGCCGCACCGGGCGGAACTGGCCGTGGGCGCGGTGGTGGCCGCGCTGGCCGCGACGGTGGACGTGCGGGGCGCGATCGGGTTCTCCTCCTTCGGTGTGCTGGCCTACTACGCGGTGGCCAATGCGTCCGCGTGGACGCTGAGTTCGGCCTCTTTGCAGCGGGTCGTGCCCGTGGTGGGTGTGATCGGGTGTGCGACGCTCGCGTTCGCCCTGCCCGCGGTGTCGGTGGTGGTGGGCGCGGCCGTGGTGGGGGCGGGCGCGCTGGCGTACGGCGTGCGGCGGTGGGTGGCGTCGCGGTCGTCGTGACGGCGGCATGCGGTCGACTTGGCAGCGGCCCACGATCTGACGGCAGCGGGCAGCGTCCCGGTGTCGTGACGGCGACCCGCGGTCGTACGGCAGCGGGCCATGTCGCGGTGGTCGTGACGGCGGCCCCGCAACCGGACGGCGCGGGCGACATCCCGTGGTCGTGACGGCGACCCGTGATCGGGGGTCGGCGCAGGGGGCTGGTCCGGCGGCGTAGGGCCTCGGTATCGCGGGCTAGGAGGCCTGGGCCGTCGTGGTGCGTATGCGGAAGTCGGGCCAAAGGGCCAGGTCCGCGCCGTCGTTGGCCTCCTCGTACCAGCCCGTGCCGTCGAGCCAGGTGCGCAGCCAGGTCGTGAGGTCGGGTGAGTCGACGAACCAGGCTTCCTCGGCCGTGTCGCCGTTCGGCTCGAAGAGCAGGACCGGGCCTCTGGGGTCATGGCAGTCCACGCACGCGTACATGCCGCAGCCCCAGTGGGATATCGGCAGGATTCCCTCCGGCCAGGGCCAGTCGGGGTCCTTGCGGGCGCTCTTGCGGTTGGCGAGGTACTGCGGGACGGCTGCCGGTTCGCCCGACGGAGGGCCGTCGAGCAGGGGCAGCAGGCCGTAGCACGGGCCGAACCCGCCGTCTCCTATACGCAGGTAGAGCGCGGCGAGCAGGGGCGGCAGCGGGAAGCCCAGGGTGGCCTCGGCGCGGGCGACCGCGGCCCGGTCCACGGGGGCGGGGAGCGAAGGCCAGCCCCACGGCCGGGTGGTGCGGGCCTCGGTGGAGACCCGAGCCAGCAACTGCTCGATTTCGGTCATGAGTTCATGATGCAGCGCGCCACCGACAATCGGGCAGCCTGTGGACAACCCTCAGACGGTCCGGACGTCGACGGCTCTTCCGGCGAGGTGGGCGAGGAGTTCTTCGAAGTCGGGCGGGCGTCGGCCGGGGTGCGGGGTGGCGTCCCGATGGCCGCGGGCGGCGCCGAGGCGGGCTCGGGCGACGTCCGCGTCGTGCCAGACGAGTGTGAACGGCCAGGCGGCGCCCCAGCCGCCGCGCAGGCATTCGTCGAGGGTGCCGAGGTCCCGCCCGAAGTAGCCGGCGGGGCCGTTCACGGCTTCGCCGAGCGCGCAGAAGAAGCCGTGCTCGTCGGTGACGTGGCGGCCGTCGAGGTGATGGGTGGTCCCGGCGGGTGTGTCCGGCTGCCCGACGGTGCGGTTCACCGCGGCGGTGCTGAGCCAGAAGGCGCGGGCCTCGGGCCCGCAGCGGGCCCAGGCGTTGGCTGTCGCCGGGCGGCCCTGCCACCACAGGTCCCAGACCTCGGACGCCGCGCTCGGCGGTCGCTCCGACCACGGGTCGAGAGTGAGGTCCACGAGGCCGGGGCCGTGTGCGGAGGGCATCCATGCGGTGAGTTCGCCCTCGACGGCGGTCTGGACGGTGCGGCCGTGCACGTCGAGGCGCAGCAGGTTCGCGTGGCCCAGGTCTTCCTCGCCCGCGTTCAGAGCCCTTTGAAGGGCTCCCTGAGGAGTGCAGCCGAGCAGCCGCAGAGGCGGCTCCGGCGGTTCGGGCCGCCGTCCGTAAGGGAGTTCGTCGGGTGACGCGCCGTCGTGCGGTTCTCGCACCTCGTGTGTGGGCGGGGGCGGGGCGTCGAACAGGCCCTCGCAGTCGGCGCACCGGGCCCAGGTCTCCTCCTGGGCGTCCGTGCCGCCGAGTGCGGCCGCCGCGTCGTACGACTGCAGCAGGTACCTCGGCGGCCCCTCCCCCACGCCCATGCGCTAGCGCGACGCGAACGGCTGATCCGTGCGCACGATTTCGCGTCCCAGGGGGAGCAGCGAGACCGGGATGAGCTTGAAGTTGGCGATGCCGAACGGGATGCCGATGATCGTGATGCACAGCAGCACACCCGTGACGATGTGGGCCAGGGCGAGCCACCAGCCCGCCAGGACCAGCCACAGGACGTTGCCGATGCAGGAGGGGGCACCCGCGTCGCGGCGCTCCACCGTCGTATAGCCGAACGGCCACAGCGCGTAGATGCCGATGCGGAAGGCCGCTATGCCGAACGGGATGCCGATGATCGTGATGCACAGGATCACCCCCGCGGCCAGGTAGCCGAGGAACAGCCAGAAGCCGCTGAGGACGAGCCAAATGACGTTCAGGATTGTCTTCACTGCTGGCGACCTGCCATCTGCTCGAGACGGGCGATGCGCTCCGCCATCGGCGGGTGCGTGGAGAACATCTTCGACATTCCCTGGCCCGGACGGAAGGGGTTGGCGATCATCATGTGGCTGGCGGTCTCGATCCGCGGCTCCGGGGGCAGCGGCAACTGCTTGGTGCCCGCGTCGAGCTTGCGCAGCGCGCTCGCGAGGGCGAGGGGGTCACCGGTGATGTGGGCGCCGGAGGCGTCGGCCTCGTACTCCCTGGAGCGGCTGATGGCGAGCTGGATGAGGGACGCCGCGAGCGGGCCGAGGATCATGATCAGCAGCAGGCCGAGGATGCCCGGGCCGTCGTCGTCGTTGGACCGGCCGATCGGGATGAGCCAGGCGAAGTTGACCAGGAACATGATCACGGACGCGAGGGCGCCGGCGACGGACGAGATCAGGATGTCGCGGTTGTAGACATGGCTGAGTTCGTGGCCGATGACTCCGCGCAGCTCGCGCTCGTCCAGGATGCGCAGGATGCCTTCCGTGCAGCACACCGCGGCGTTGCGCGGGTTGCGGCCGGTCGCAAAGGCGTTCGGTGCGTCCGTCGGGGAGATGTACAGGCGCGGCATGGGCTGGCGGGCCTGGGTGGAGAGCTCGCGGACGATGCGGTACAGCGCCGGGGCCTCGAATTCGCTGACCGGGCGGGCGCGCATCGCGCGTAGAGCCAGTTTGTCGCTGTTCCAGTACGCGTACGCGTTCGTGCCGATGGCGACGAACAGCGCGACGACGAGACCGGTACGCCCGAAGAAACTGCCGATGACGATGATGAGTGCGGACAGTCCCCCGAGGAGTACGGCGGTCCTGAGCCCGTTGTGCCGGCGGTGCACGGTACGCCCTCCAAGTGGTGCGGCAGGGGAACCCATTGCTTGCTGATGCTGCTTCCACTCTTCAGTGGACCCTCCCGTACTGGTCAACGCCAGACGGGGAGCACTAGTTCCCTTGTGCGCGCACCGGCGCGCGTGGGCCGTCCGGGTGATGGCGGACGGCGGCCACGCGCGCGTGGGTGCGGTGCGAGCTGCCCGTGCCCGCGGCCGTGCGGGTCAGAAGAGTCCGGTCGCGGAGAACCTCAGGACCAGCTGGGGCGCACCGGACAGCGCGATGCCGAGTACGGCCGTCAGGGCGAGCGCGGCCGTGAGCGGGGCCGGTACACGATGCTTGACCGGCTCGCCTTCGGGGGCGCGGAAGAGCAGCGTCGTCCACTGGAGGTAGTAGAAGAGCGCGATCACGACGTTGACGGCCATGACCACGGCCAGCCAGCCGAGCCCGGCGTCGACGGCCGCCGAGAACACGGTGACCTTGGCGAAGAGGCCGATGATGCCCGGGGGCAGTCCCGCGAGGCAGAGCAGGAAGAAGCCCAGGAGCAGCGCCGACAGGGGGCTCTGCGCGTACAGGCCCCGGTAGTCGCTGACGCGGTTCAGGCGGCTTCTGCGGCCGACGACGGCGGCCACGGCGAAGGCGCCCAGGTTCACTGCGGCGTACATGAGGGCGTAGGCCACGGTGGAGCCGATGGCCTTCTCGGCGTCCTTGGAGTAGGCGGCGGCCGCGATCGGCACCAGGAGGTAGCCGGCCTGGCCGACCGAGGACCAGGCGAGCAGGCGTACCGCGCTGTACGCGCGCGTGGCCTGCTGCCGCAGGGCTCCGACGTTGCCCACCGTCATGGTGAGGGCGGCGAGTGCGGCCAGGGCCGGGCCCCAGACGTCCGCGTAGGACGGGAAGGCGACGACGGTGACGAGGATCAGTCCGGAGAAGCCGACCGCCTTGCCGACGACCGAGAGGTAGGCGGCGATCGGCAGGGGCGCTCCCACGTAGGTGTCGGGCACCCAGAAGTGGAAGGGCACGGCCGCCGTCTTGAAGGCGAAGCCGACGAGGGTGAGGACGACGCCGGTCTGGGCGAGGGTGTCGAACTGTCCGTCGACTTTCTGGATCTTGTCCGCGATCCGGGTGAGGTAGAGGGTGCCGGTCGTCGCGTAGACGAAGCTGATGCCCATGAGGCTCACGGCGGTCGCGGTGACCGAGGACAGGAAGAACTTCAGGGCCGCCTCGGAGGACTTCCTGTCGCCGTACTTGATGCCGACGAGCGCGAAGGCGGGCAGCGAGGCGACCTCCAGGGCGACGATGAGGGTCGCGAGGTCGCGGGAGGCGGGCAGCAGGGCGGCACCGGCGGCCGAGGAGAGCAGCAGGAACCAGTACTCCCCCTCGGGGAGTTCCCGGTCGGCGTCCTTGATGGCCGTGACCGACAGCAGGGCGGCCAGGAGCGCGCCGCCGAGGACGAGGAACTGGATGACGAGGGTGAACCGGTCCGCCGTGTAGCTGCAGACACCGGCGTCGCCGGTCAGGCAGAAGGTGGCGCGGTCGCCGCCCCGCAGGGGCAGCAGCATCAGCGCGGACGCGGCGAGGCCCGCCACCGACACCCAGCCGAGGACGGCTTTCCTGGCGTCGCCGATGAACAGGTCGGCGACGAGCACGACGAGTCCGACGACCGCGGCGAGGGTGGGCGGCGCGATGGCGAGCCAGTCGACGGACTGGACCAGGGAGCTCATCGGGTGCCTCCTGCGAGGAGCTGCTGGACGGCCGGGTCGGTGAGGCCGAGGAGGGCCCTGGGCCACAGGCCGGCGACGACGGTGAGGGCGACGAGCGGCGTCCAGGCGGCGAACTCGTAGCTCTGGACGTCGGCGAGCTTCGGGCTGCCCGGCTGCGGGGTGGCGCCCATGCAGACGCGGCGTACGACGACCAGCATGTACGCGGCGGTGAGCAGGGTGCCGAACGCGGCGATCGCCATGAAGGTCAGATACGTGGGACGGCTGAGGTCGTCGGCGGGATCGAACGCGCCGAACAGCGCCAGCATCTCGCCCCAGAACCCGGCGAGGCCCGGCAGTCCGAGCGAGGCGACGGCGGCGAAGGCGAGGAGCCCGCCGAGGCGGGGCGCCTTGCCGTAGAGCGCGGCGCCGGTCTCCTCGGCGAGGGTGTCGAGGTCGGTGGTGCCCGTGCGGTCCTTCAGCGCCCCGACGAGGAAGAAGAGGAGCCCGGTGATGAGGCCGTGCGCGATGTTGGCGAACAGCGCGCCGTTCACGCCGGTCGGGGTCATGGTCGCGATGCCGAGCAGCACGAAGCCCATGTGACCGACGGACGAGTACGCGATGAGCCGCTTGAGGTCGCCCTTCGCGCCCTGTCTGGCGAGGGCCAGGCAGGCCAGCGATCCGTAGATGATCCCGACCACGGCGAAGGCCGCGAGGTACGGGGCGAAGGTGTGCATGCCGTCCGGCGTGATCGGCAGCAGGATCCGGACGAATCCGTACGTACCCATCTTGAGCAGGACACCGGCCAGCAGGACCGAGCCGACGGTCGGCGCGGCGGTGTGCGCGTCCGGCAGCCAGCTGTGCAGCGGCCACATCGGCGTCTTGACCGCGAGCCCGATCCCGACCGCCAGAACGGCGACGACCTGCACAGATGTGGTCAGCGACCGGCCGTTGTCAGTGGCGAGTGCCACCATGTCGAATGTGCCCGCCTTGATCCCGATCAGGAGCAGGCCCAGCAGCATGACGACCGAACCGAGCAGCGTGTAGAGGATGAACTTCCAGGCCGCGGCCTGGCGCTCCGCACCGCCCCAGCGGGCGATGAGGAAGTACATCGGGATGAGCACCGTCTCGAAGGCGAGGAAGAACAGCAGCAGGTCGAGGACGGCGAAGGTCGCGAGGGTGCCGGACTCGAGGACGAGCAGCAGCGCGACGAAGGCCTTCGGGGTCGGGCCCGCGGGCATCTTGAAGTAGCTGTACAGCGCGCACAGGAAGGTCAGCAGCGCGGTCAGGACCAGAAGGGGGAGGGAAATGCCGTCGACACCGAGGTGGATGCGCACGTCGAGTGCGGGGATCCAGCTGATGTCCGTCGTGGCCTGCATCTTCGACGGCTGGTCGTGGTCGAAGCCGAGCGCGAGGACGATCGCCGCGATGAGCACGGCGCCGGTGACGGTCACCCCGTGCCGCAGCACGGCCTGGTCGGGCGACTTCCCCTTCAGCCCGGGCGGGGCGGGCAGAAGAGCCGCCGCGGCCCCGATGAGCGGGCCGACGACGATGAACGCGAGAAGGATCTGCATCACGGATTCACTGATATCGATCACGCCTGCTCACGCTCCCGTGGCGACGAGGAGGGCGGCGACCACCAGGACGACGGTGCCGGCGAGCAGCGCGCTCACATAGGTCTGCACATTGCCGGTCTGGGCGCGGCGTACGGCCGCGCCGAGCCAGCGGGGTAGGGCCGCCGCACCGCGTACGTAGGTGTCGACGACCTCGCGGTCGAGGAACCGGACGAGCGAGGCCCCGGCCCGGACCGGCCGGACGAAGAGCGCCGAGTACACGGCGTCGAGGTGGAAGCCGACGGCCGCGTGGCGGTGCAGCGGGCCGAGCAGCAGCCGGCCCGGGTCCGCCGGGTCGGGCGCGTAGGCCACGTCACCGAACGCGGACGCGTGCAGTGCGATGGCCTCGGCCTCGACCGTCCCCGCGTCGGCGTCCGGGTGGGCCACCACGGCACCGAGGGGCACGCGCGCCGCCATCGCGGTGGTGTGCCGCCAGGCGCCGTAGGTGACCAGTCCGCCGACCAGGGCGAGTCCTGTTCCGAGGACGGAGGTGGTGAGGACCGGTGTCAGATCGCGGCCGTCGAACCAGTCGGGCAGCGTGCCGTACGCCAGACCGAAGACGAGCGACGGGACGGCGAGCACCCACAGCACGGCGGTCATGCTGAGCGGCTGCCTGCCGTGGTCGGGGACCTCGGCGCCCTGACCGCGGAATGCCAGCAGCCACAGCCGGGTGGCGTACGCGGCGGTGAGCACGGCGGTGATCAGCCCGGAGACGAGGACGATCCAGCCCGCGGCACCGGGGGCGTGCTCGGTGTGACCGGTGGCGACGTGCTCGGCGGCGCCGAGGACGGCCTCCTTGGAGAAGAAGCCGCTGAACGGCGGGATCGCGGCGAGCGCGAGCAGCGCCACGGTCATCGTCCAGTAGGCGTCCGGGACGCGGTCGCGCAGGCCCTTCATGCGGGACATGACGGCCAGCGAGTTGGTGCCGGAGGCGTGGATGATCACGCCGGCGGCGAGGAACAGCAGGGCCTTGAAGGCGCCGTGCGCCATGAGGTGGAAGACGGCGGCGTCACGGTCGCCGACGGCGAGGGCGCCGGTCATGTAGCCGAGCTGGCCGATCGTCGAGTAGGCGAGGACGCGTTTGATGTCGTCCTGGGCGAGCGCGGCGAGCGCCGAACCGGCCATCGTGACGGCGGCCATGACGGCGAGGACGACCATCGCGGCCGCGGAGGCCTGAAAGACGGGAAGGAGCCGGGCGATGAAGTAGACACCGGCGGCGACCATCGTCGCGGCGTGGATGAGCGCGGAGACGGGCGTGGGGCCCGCCATCGCGTCGGGAAGCCAGGTGTGCAGCGGGAACTGCGCCGACTTGCCGGCCACACCGGCGAGGAGCAGCAGGGCGACCAGCGTCGGATGGTGCAGTCCGCCGCTCGCGACGGTGCCGAGGACCGTGGTGATGCGGAAGGACCCGGCGTCGGTGGCGAGGGCGAACAGGCCGATGAGGAAGGGGACGTCGCCGAGCTTGGTGACCAGGAAGGCCTTGATGGAGGCGGCTCGGGCCTCGGGGGTCTCCCAGTAGTGGCCGACCAGGAAGTAGGAGCAGATGCCCATGATCTCCCAGCCGACCAGCAGCACCATCAGGTCGCCGGAGTAGACGACGAGCAGCATCGCGGAGGTGAACAGGGAGACGAGAGCGGCGTACGAGGGGTAGCGCGGGTCGTCGCGCAGGTAGCCCGTCGAGTAGATCTGCACGCAGGAGGCGACGACGCCGACGAGTACGGCGACGAGGGCGGCGAAGCCGTCGATGTGCAGGGCGAGTTCGATGGGGACGGAGCCGGTCGGGGTGAGCTCGGTGTGCGAGTCGATGGCCGGACCGCCGCCTTGACGGACGGCGACGAGGACGGCGAGGACGAGCGAGGTGAGGGACGGCAGGACCGCGAGGGGACGCACGTAGCCGGGGGCCGTGCGGCCGAGGAGCAGTCCGGCCGCGGCGCCCAGGAACGGAAGGAGGGGGACGAGGACGGCGAGGGTGGTGGTGGTCACGCGGTGGCCTCAGCCTTCTCGTCTGCCGTGACGGTGGCCTCGTCGGGGCCGTGCGGCTCGGCGCTGTCGCGGAGCTTGTCGATGTCCGAGGTGCCGCGGCCCCGGTACACGGCGAGGACGATCGCCAGACCGATGCCGATCTCGGCGGCCGCGATGGCGATGGTGAACAGGGTCAGGGCCTGGCCGGAGTGCAGGGTGTCCCGCGCGGCCCTGGAGAGCCAGACGTCGAAGGCGACGAGGTTCAGGTTGACGGCGTTGAGCATCAGCTCGACGGACATCAGGACCAGGATCGCGTTGCGGCGCGCGAGGACTCCGTACAGGCCCGTGCAGAACAGGAGGGCGGAGAGCACGGCGGGATAGGCGAGGTGCATCAGCGGGTCCCTTCCTTGTCGCTCCGGCCGTTCGGGGCGTTCCGCGCGCCGGGGACGGTCCGGGCGCTCGGGGTGGGCGCCGCGTCCGCCTTCGCCTTGCGGGACAGGACGATCGCGCCGACCAGGGCGGCGAGCAGGAGCACGGAGAGCGCTTCGAAGGGAAGGACCCAGCTCTGGAAGAGGCTCGCGCCGGTCACCTCGGTTGATCCGGCGGGGGCGCCGTCCAGGTCGACCCAGGTCGTGCGGAACGCGTCGACGACGACCCAGACCAGGGCTGCCGCCGCGGCGACGGCCACGGTCAGCGCGGCCCAGCGGTTGCCGGAGTCGGCGTCCGGCGAGCGGCCGATGGGCGCCTTGGTGAGCATCAGTCCGAACAGCAGGAGGACGACGACGGAACCAACGTAGATGAGGACCTGCACCCAGGCGATGAACTCGGCGGTGAGCAGGAGGTACTCGACGGCGAGACCGCCGAGCGTCACCACGAGCCACAGCGCGGCGTGCACCAGCTGCTTGGTGGTGACGGTGACGAGTGCGGCGCCGAAGGTGACGAGGCCGACGAGGAGGAAGGCGATCTCGACGCCGGTCGGGGAGAGGAAGCCGTGGCTCTGGGCGGCCGCGGTGGTGGCCCGCGCCGTCGCGGCCGTGGCTGCTGCGAGGCTCACGACTCACCGTCCTGCTGCGCGGGGCGTTCGGGGGTGTCCGCGGCCGGAGGCTCGGCCGGGGCGGGGGCCGCGGTCTCGGCCTGCGCGGCGGCCTCCTCGGCGGCGAGCTTGTCGGCGGCCTTGCGGGCGGCGGCGATCTCCTTCGGCTCCTCCGCGCTCGGGTCGAGGGCGGGCGGGGCCGGGACGGTCCACATCCACTCGCGGAGCTTGTCGCGCTCGTGGGTGAGTTCGTGGATGTCGGTCTCCGCGTACTCGAACTCCGGGGACCAGAACAGCGCGTCGAAAGGACAGACCTCGATGCAGATACCGCAGTACATGCACAGGGAGAAGTCGATGGCGAAGCGGTCGAGGACGTTGCGGCTGCGCTCACGGCCGCCGGGGGCCGCGGGCGGGACCGTCTCCTTGTGGGAGTCGATGTAGATGCACCAGTCGGGGCACTCTCGGGCGCACAGCATGCAGACCGTGCAGTTCTCCTCGAAGAGGCCGATGACGCCGCGGGTGCGGGGCGGGAGTTCGGGCTGGGCGTCCGGGTACTGCGCGGTGACGGTCTTCTTCGTCATCGTGCGGAGGGTGACGGCCAGCCCCTTGGCGAGGCCGGAGCCGGGGATCGACAGGCGGGACATGGTTAGGAGATCACCACCTTGACGATGCCGGTGAGGGCGATCTGGGAGAGGGAGAGGGGCACGAGGAGGGTCCAGGAGAACTTCTGCAGCTGGTCCTCGCGCATGCGGGGGTAGGTGACGCGCAGCCAGATCACGACGAAGGCGAGCAGCGCGGTCTTCAGCAGGGTCCACACCCAGCCGAGGCCGTCCGCGCCCCAGGGGCCGTGCCAGCCGCCCAGGAACAGGACGGTGGTCAGCCCGCACAGGACGACGATCCCGGCGTACTCGGCGAGGAGGAAGAGGGCGAAACGCAGACCCGTGTACTCGGTGTACGCGCCGAAGATGATCTCGGAGTCGGCGACGGGCATGTCGAAGGGAGGGCGCTGGAGTTCGGCGAGGCCGGCCACGAAGAACACGATCGCGCCGACGATCTGCCAGGGCAGCCACCACCACTCGAAGGCGTCGACGATGCCCGGCAGGGAGACGGTGCCGGCGGCCATCGCGACGGAGGCGGCGGTCAGCAGCATCGGGAGTTCGTAGGCGAGGAGCTGCGCGGCGGTGCGGAGGCCGCCGAGGAGGGAGAACTTGTTGGCCGAGGCCCAGCCCGCCATGAGCGAGCCGAGGACTCCGACGCCCATCACGGCGAGCACGAAGAAGATGCCCGCGTCGACGGCCTCGCCGACCGCGCCCTCGCCCGGGCCGATGGGGATGGCGAGCAGGACGAGGAGGTACGGGAGGAGGGCGACGGCGGGGGCGAGCTGGAAGATGCGCCGGTCCGCTCCCGTCGGGACGACGTCCTCCTTCTGCGCGAACTTCACGCCGTCCGCGACCAGCTGGGCCCAGCCGTGGAAGCCACCCGCGTACATCGGGCCGAGGCGGCCCTGCATGTGGGCCATCACCTTGTGCTCGGTCTGACCGACGATCAGGGGGAAGGTCAGGAACACGACGAAGACGACGAGGAGTCGCAGGGCGACGTCGAGAGCGTCGTTCACTGCATGCCTCCGGAGGGGTCGTCGGGGTGGGGGTCGGTGCCGGTACCGGTGACGGTGTCAGTACCGGTACCGGGTGCGGCGCCGGGTGCCGTATCCGGTGCGGTCCGGGGTTTTGGGGCCGCGTCGGGCTCGGGGGCGGCCTCGGACGTCGGTTTCGCCTCGGGCTCGGGTGCCGTGTCGGGCTCGGGTGCCGTGTCGGGTTCCGGCGCCGCGTCGGGCTCGGGGGCGGCCTCGGACGCCGGTTTCGCCTCGGACGCCGGTTTCGCCTCGGGCTCGGGTGTGGTCTCGGGCTCGGGTGTCGGCGTGGGCCGGGGCGCCGCATCGGGCTCGCTGGCGTCGGCAGGAACTGGCGTCGGTGCCGGCTCGGGGGCGTTCGCGGGGCCCGGGGCCGGCTTCGACTCCGGCTCCGGCTCGGGCTCCGGCTTCGGTTTCCGTTCCGGTTCCTCGTCGAAGGCGGGGCGGGCGTGGTGCCACGGCGCGTCCGAGCTGCGCGACGCGGTGGGCCTCGCTGCCGCGGCGGGAGTCGTGGGCGAGGCGGTCGGCGCCGGCGCCTCGGGGGTGGCCGGTTCGGAGGCCGGCACTTCAGGGGTGGCCGGAGCCGTCGCCTCGGCGGAGGGCGCCGGCCCGGTGGCGTCCGGGGTTCCCGCGGCGTCCGGGGTTCCGGCGGCGCGCTGCGAGGCGGAGCCCTGGCTCGCGCTGCGGGCCCGGCGCGGCCCGGCAGGTGCGCTGGGCCGCTCAGAGGCATCCGGCTGCTCCGGAGCCGACGGCCGGTCCGGCGCGGGCGCCTCGTCCGAGGCGGGCGCCGGGGCTTCGGTGCGCTGTGAAGCGGAGCCCTGGCTCGCGCTGCGGGCCCGCCGGGGTGCGGCCGGCGTCTCCGCGTCGGCGGCGGCAGCGCCTGCGGCAGCCGCACCGGCTGCCGCGGCGGTCTGGCTCGCCGAGCCCTCTCCCGCGGTACGGGCCCTGCGTACGGGTCGGTCACCGGCGGCGCGGGCGGCACCCCGGGCCGGGCGGGCCGGGGCCGGCGGGAGCTGGCCCTTGAGGGGGCCCCACTCGTTGGGGTCGGGGACGCCGGGCGGAAGCATCTGGCGGCGCTTCGGACCACCGTGTTCCGACTCACCGGGCTCCTTCGCGCCGGGCCAGGCCTTGGCGACGCGGGCGGCCAGGACGAAGTCCTTGCGCAGGGGGTGGCCCTCGAAGCCCTCGGGCAGGAGGAGCGGGTCGAGTCCGGGGTGGCCCTCGAAGGTCACGCCGAACATCTCGTGGGTCTCGCGCTCGTGCCAGGAGGCACCCGCGTACACGGAGACGGCGGAGGGGAGGGTGGCGGCGGCGTGCGGCACGGTCGTACGGACCAGCAGGCGGCGCACCGGGGACAGCGCCACGACGTGTGCCGAGACGCGGAAGCCGGTGCCGGGTTCGTCGACGGCGCTCAGCCAGTCGAAGAAGGTGCAGCCCAGCGTGGTCCGGGCGGTCTCGAGGGCGGCGAGCCATGCGGTGGGGGGCACGTCGACCGTCAGGACGTCGTACGACTCGTCGGCCGTGGCCTCGGGGCCGAAGAGGTCCTCGATGGGGGCGGTGAGCCAGCCGGTCACTTGTCACCCTCCCCCGAGTTCGTGGCGGGCGGCTCCACCAGGCCGCTCTGGAGCGCGGCGGCGGACGGACGGTCCGCCGCAGAGCCGTAGCGCTCGCCGAGTGATTCGCGGGCGATCTTCTCCTGGAGCTTGAGGATGCCCTGGAGGAGCGCCTCGGGACGCGGCGGGCAGCCGGGGACGTAGACGTCGACCGGGATGATCTGGTCGACGCCCTTGGTGACGGAGTACGAGTCCCAGTAGGGGCCGCCGCAGTTGGAGCAGGCGCCGAAGGAGATGACGTACTTGGGTTCGGGCATCTGCTCGTACAGGCGCTTCACGGCCGGGGCCATCTTGTCCGTGACCGTGCCGGACACGACCATCAGGTCGGCCTGGCGGGGACCCGGCGCGAAGGGGATCACGCCGAGGCGGATGAAGTCGTGGCGGGCCATGGACGCGGCGATGAACTCGATCGCGCAGCAGGCGAGGCCGAAGTTGAAGACCCACAGCGAGTAGCGGCGCCCCCAGTTCAGGACGACCTTCATCGGCTCGGGCGCCAGGCGGGCGAGCGCGCCGAGCCGCTTGGGCTCGGGAAGCAGCACGGGCTCGGGGTTCGAGGGGGTCACGTCCATGCCAGGACGCCCTTCTTGTATGCGTACAGCAGGCCGACGGCGAGGAAGCCGAGGAAGATGAACATCTCGACGAGCGTCGCGGCGCCGTAGCCGGGCGCGGCGAAGACCGTCGCCCAGGGGAAGAGGAAGATCGAGTCGACGGCGAAGATGACGTAGAGGAAGGCGTAGACGTAGTAGCGGACCTGGGTGTGGGCCCAGCCCTCGCCGACAGGGTCGACACCGCACTCGTAGGTCAGGAGTTTCTCCGGGGTGGGGACCACGGGACGCAGCAGGCGTCCCGCCCCGAAGGCGACGGCGACGAAGAGCACGCCCACGACGGCGAGCAGTCCGACCACCGAGTAGGACTGGAAGTAGTCCGCCGCGACGACGGCCCCGGTCGCCGTGACTACGGTCGGTTCCGGCACGTCAGCCCCTCGCTCCCTGACCTTGTTGCGCCCCGTCGTGCGCCCGTCGCGCACTCTGCGATGCGCCTTGTTCGACGATCTGTACGGACGGGAGTCTAGGGCCTGCTAAAGAGACCGTAAGCAGCCCGTCACGCCAGGACCACCCCGCACGGGCAGGACCGGGCCAGGAGACGGTCCCGGCCCCGTCCTGGGAGGCGGGCAGTCGACGGACCGGAGGCGGGCCGGTCCCTCGACGGAGGCGGGCCGGTCCCTTGGCAAAGACGGTCCGGACCGGGGGCGGGGCGGAGTCGGGGAAGCGGAGAGCAGGACGCGGGAAGACAGGGGAGCACATCCCGGTGCGTACCGCGAGCTCGCGGGTCCCGGCATGACGGGGGTGGGGTTTTCCCCCGTGCATCGGGGCGGCCCACCTCATGGCGCCGCGGCGCGCCGCCGGGCACGCTTGCGGATATGACCGAACGCATCACGCTCACCGGCCCGCCGGGAAGAACCTCCGGCGCTGTGCCGGGCGGCCCGCCGGGCACGGCGGACGACGCCCCGTCCGGCGGACGTCCCGACGGCGACAGCCTGCCTCCCGCACGCCTCGCCTACGACCCGCAGACGTGGCGGGAGATCGCGTATCTCCTGGTCAACCTGCCGGTCGCGCTCGTCGGTTTCATCTACGTCGCGACGCTGATGTTCACGGGTGCGGGGCTCGCCGTGACGGTCGTCGGGCTGCCGCTGCTCGCGGGCGGGCTGCGGGGTGCTCGTCAGCTGGGCAAGGCGGAGCGAGCGCGGGCCCGGGCGCTGCTCGGGCTGCGGATCGACGAGCCCAGCCCGCTGCCGGTGCGCCGGACCGGGTTCTTCGGCTGGCTGTGGTCGAGCCTGAAGGACCCGGTGGGCTGGCGGACGGTGCTGTACGACTTCATCCGGCTGCCGTGGGGCATCGTCACCTTCACGGTGACGCTCACGGGGCTGTTCGTGCTGTGGCCGGTGCTGCCGTTCGTCGCGCGGGCGCTGACGAACGTGGACCGGGCCCTGGTCCGCGGGCTGCTGTCACCGTCCGACGAGCTGGAGCGGCGGATCGCCGAACTGGAGTCCGACCGGGGGGTCGTGGTCGACACCGCGGCGGCGGACCTGCGCCGCATCGAGCGCGATCTGCACGACGGGGCGCAGGCCCGGCTGGTGAACCTGGCGATGGGGCTGGGCCTGGCCAAGGAGAAGCTGCTGGAGGATCCCGACGCGGCGGCGGCCATGGTCGACGAGGCGCACGGCGAGGTGAAGCTCGCGCTGCAGGAACTGCGCGACCTGGCCCGCGGCATCCACCCCGCGGTCCTCACCGACCGCGGCCTGGACGCGGCGCTGTCCGCGGTCGCGTCCCGCTGCACGGTGCCGGTGAAGGTGACGGCCGAGCTGGAGAGTCGGCCGGCGGCGGCGATCGAGGGCATCGCCTACTTCACGGTCTCCGAGCTGCTGCAGAACGTGAGCAAGCACAGCGGGGCGCGGTCCGCGTCCGTCGACGTGTGGCGGGCGGACGACCGGCTGCTCATACAGGTGTGGGACGACGGCCGCGGCGGGGCCAGTCTCGACGGCGGTACGGGGATGGCGGGCCTCGCGGACCGGCTCGGCGCGGTCGACGGGCTGTTCGTCATCGAGTCGCCGGTCGGTGGCCCGACCGTCGTCACGGCGGAGCTGCCGTGGCGGGACCGGCGTGACGACGCCGTCCGCTGAGCCGCCGCGCACCGGCGTCCAGGCCGGCCCCGCCACGAGCCCGGCCCCGCCACACGCCCGGCCCCGCCACGAGCCCAGCCGAGCCACGAGCCCGGCCCCGCCACGAGCCCGGCCGAGCCAAGAGCCCGGCCGAGCCACCTGCCCCAGGGCGATCCGCGCACCGGGGCATCGCACGCCCGGAGGCTCCATCCGCCCCTGACGTGCCGGCGTCGGCGAGGCCCGGGTGGCGGCCCCACGCACGGGTGGCGGCGGTCCCGTGCTCGACGACGCCATGGGGAACGCGTACGGCACGTGCGGGGCGTCGTGCCGTACGCCCGTGCGGGGCCTCGCACGGGCCGAGGTAGGGAAAACCCCCGCCCCGAGACGCCGACGCGCTCCATGGTCCGGGGAGGCCGTGAGCAGCAGAGTTGAGACACCAGCCGACGAGCGGGTCGAGACGAGCAGAACGGACGGGGCGATGGCCACGGAGTCCACGGAGTACGGACAGGGATACGGGTACCGCGGCGGGCCCGGTTCCCGGGGGACGGATGCCGGTGAGCGACGGCGTCGGCTCCCGACCGCGCTGCGGGCGCCGGTCGAGGCCCGCAGCTGGCGTGAGCTCGGCTACGTGATGCTGAGCCTGCCGCTCGGGATCATCATGTTCACGTTCGCCGTCACGATGGTCTCGCTCGGTGCCGGCCTGCTGGTCACCTTCCTGGGGATCCCGGTGCTCGCCGCCGGTCTCGCCGGCTGCCGCGGCTTCGGCGCGCTGGAGCGGGCGCGGGCACGCGGACTGCTCGGCGCCGAGGTGGCCGAGCCGGAGCCGCTGCGGATGAAGAAGCGGGGAGCGGGCGCGTGGATGGGCGCCATGCTCAAGAGCGGCACGTCGTGGCGGCACCTGCTGTACACGGTGGTCCAGTTCCCGTGGTCGGTGTTCTCCTTCGTGGTGGCGCTCGCCTTCTGGTCGTACGGCTGGCTGATGCTCACCTATCCGCTGTGGTTCTGGCTCTTCCCGATGTACGGGGGACAGGGCGGGCTCCAGCTGTACGGCGACGGGACGCACTCCGTCTACCTCGACAACCCGTTCGAGATAGCGGTGACCGCGGTGGTGGGGCTGCTCTTCACGATGGCCACGCCGTGGATCGTGCGGGCGCTGACGACGGTGGACCGGCTGATGGTGCACGGGCTGCTCGGTCCGTCACGGCTGGCGACGCGGGTGGTGGAGCTGGAGTCGGACCGCGGGGTGGTCGTGGACACGGCGGCGGCGGACCTGCGCCGCATCGAGCGCGATCTGCACGACGGGGCGCAGGCCCGGCTGGTCGCTCTGGCGATGGACCTGGGTCTGGCCAAGGAGAAGCTGACGGAGGACCCGCAGGCCGCGGCGCGGATGGTGGACGAGGCGCACGGCGAGGTGAAGACCGCGTTGCAGGAGCTGCGTGACCTGGCCCGCGGCATCCACCCCGCGGTCCTCACCGACCGCGGCCTGGACGCGGCACTGTCCGCGGTCGCGTCCCGCTGCACCGTTCCGGTGCAGGTAGAGGTCGATCTGCCGGCGCGGCCCGCCCCCGCGATCGAGGGGATCGCCTACTTCACCGTCTCCGAGCTGCTGCAGAACATCAGCAAGCACTCCCGGGCCACGCGCGCCACGGTGGACGTGTGGCGGGTGGAGAACCGGCTGATGCTCCAGGTCACCGACAACGGCTTGGGTGGGGCCGACGTCTCCGCCGGGTCGGGGCTCGCGGGGCTCGCGGAGCGGCTCGACGCCGTGGACGGGATCCTGGTGGTGGACTCCCCTGTGGCCGGGCCGACCCGGGTCACGGCGGAGCTGCCCTGGCGCGGCTGACCGGCGGCCGGGCCTCGCGCGGTCGGGCCTCGCGCGGTCGGCCCTCGCGCGGCCGGCCCTCGCGCGGCCGGCGGGCCGTGGCTCTCCTGGGCCTCGCCTCCGGTCCGGTGGGTGGGTCGAGTCCGTGCCGGTGGGTGGGTCGGGTGAGTGGGTCGCCTCCGGTCCGGTGGGTGGGTCGCCTCCGGTCCGGTGGGTGGGTCGGGTCCGTGCCGGTGATCCGCCCGTTGCAGCCGTTGTGCGGGGCGGTGCTGGTAGGACCTCGGTGGGTGGGTGGCGCCGTCCGCAACGGGCATTTGATTCACCGGCACGGCCCCTTCCGTGAGCGGGCGAGTGCGGGCGGCAGTGGGTTGCGACCGCAGGTGAGAGGGCGTGTGAGGTGCGCGGGGGCCGTCGGCTCAGCCCCTTCCGGGGGACGCCGGGGGACGGCCGCAGTGGGTCGGGGCGGTGGGCGAGAGGGCGGGCCGGGTGCGCGGGGGCCGTCGGCGCAGCCCCTTCCGTGGGACGCCGGGTGCGGGCCGCAGTGGGTTGCGGCCGTGGGCGAGGGCGGGCCAGGTGCGCGGGGCTCACCGGCGCGGTCTTCCGCGCGTGGGTGGGCCCGTGAGGTGGTGGATGCGCTCAGGTTCCGCCTCTGGCCCGGGACGGGCCGAAAACCGGCGCTCCAGCGGGGCGCGCAGTGATCATTATCGGTCGCGTGGCGGCCGAAACCCGAAGTCATGCCTCCCTAATCCCGTTGCCCGGGCGCAGGCCGGTCCGAATGCTGGAATGCTGGGGTCTGTCGTACGAGCGGGGACGAACCCGGCACGGGCCGGGAGCGGACCCCGGACGGACCGGGACACCCTCGGTCCGGTCCGGGGACGGGCTCTGGGGGGCCGAGAATCGTGGAGGACAGGGTGCGGGTGGTCATCGCCGAGGATTCAGTGCTGCTCAGGGAGGGCCTGACCCGGTTGTTGACGGACCGCGGGCACGACGTCGTGGCCGGTGTGGGCGACGGTGAGGCGCTGATCAAGACCATCACCGAGTTCGCGGCGCAGGACGCGCTGCCGGACGTCGTCGTCGCCGATGTGCGGATGCCGCCGACGCACACCGACGAGGGGGTCAGGGCCGCGGTACAGCTGCGCAAGGCGCATCCCGGCCTCGGTGTGCTCGTGCTGTCGCAGTACGTGGAGGAGCAGTACGCCACCGAACTGCTGGCCGGTTCCAGCCGCGGGGTCGGCTATCTGCTCAAGGACCGCGTGGCCGAGGTGCGGGAGTTCGTGGACGCGGTGGTGCGGGTGGCCCAGGGGGGCACCGCGCTCGATCCGGAGGTCGTGGCGCAGCTGCTCGGGCGCAGCCGCAAGCAGGACGTGCTGGCCGGGCTCACGCCCCGGGAGCGGGAGGTCCTGGGGCTGATGGCCGAAGGGCGGACGAACTCGGCGATCGCACGGCAGCTGGTGGTCAGCGACGGAGCCGTCGAGAAGCACGTCAGCAACATCTTCCTGAAGCTGGGACTGTCGCCGAGTGACGGGGATCACCGGCGTGTTCTCGCCGTCCTCACCTACCTGAACTCATGACGGGCTGACACTGTGTCAGTTATGGGGCGAGGCTCGGCGCAGCACGGGCCCCGCCGCACGAAAAGCCCACAACAAGCCCAGAACCGACGGACGAGCCGGGAGCGTCATCCAGGAAAGAACCCGGGGGGCGGGTAAATCATGACAAGTCAGGGTGCCAGGCCGTCTCAGATTGATGTCCATCATGTGAATGGCCACGGGAAGGCGACCCTTACCGACGTAGGGTTGAAAAGGGGAAGGTCCGCGGGAAGGCCGCTCCCCGACAGCCGCCTCGAAGGAGGTCCAGTTCAGTGACGAGCCAGGTCAGTAGCCCAGCGGAGCATGCCGATGGAGCCGTCGTAGGGGAACAGCGCAAACCGGCCGGGACGAAGGACGTCCGCCGGCTGGACCGGGTGATCATCCGGTTCGCGGGGGACTCCGGTGACGGTATGCAGCTCACCGGCGACCGCTTCACCTCCGAGACCGCTTCCTTCGGCAACGACCTCTCGACCCTGCCGAACTTCCCTGCCGAGATCCGAGCGCCCGCAGGCACCCTGCCGGGCGTTTCGTCGTTCCAGCTGCACTTCGCGGACCACGACATCCTCACGCCCGGTGACGCGCCGAACGTGCTGGTCGCGATGAATCCGGCCGCCCTGAAGGCGAACATCGGGGACGTGCCGCGCGGCGCGGAGATCATCGTCAACACGGACGAGTTCACCAAGCGGGCGATGACGAAGGTCGGCTACGCGAACAGTCCGCTGGAGGACGGCTCCCTGGACGGCTTCAACGTCCACCCGGTGCCGCTGACCACGCTCACGGTCGAGGCGCTCAGGGAGTTCGAGCTCTCGCGCAAGGAGGCCGAGCGCTCGAAGAACATGTTCGCGCTGGGTCTGCTGTCGTGGATGTACCACCGGCCGACCGAGGGGACCGAGAAGTTCCTGCAGAGCAAGTTCGCCAAGAAGCCGGACATCGCCGCGGCGAACATCGCCGCCTTCCGCGCGGGCTGGAACTTCGGCGAGACCACCGAGGACTTCGCCGTCTCCTACGAGGTGGCGCCGGCCGCGAAGACGTTCCCGACCGGCACCTACCGGAACATCTCGGGGAACCTGGCCCTGTCGTACGGTCTCATCGCCGCCTCGCAGCAGGCCGACCTGCCGCTGTACCTCGGCTCGTACCCGATCACGCCGGCCTCCGACATCCTGCACGAGCTGAGCAAGCACAAGAACTTCGGCGTCCGCACCTTCCAGGCCGAGGACGAGATCGCGGGCATCGGGGCGGCCCTGGGCGCCGCGTTCGGCGGTTCGCTCGCCGTCACCACGACCTCGGGGCCGGGTGTGGCGCTGAAGTCGGAGACGATCGGTCTGGCGGTGTCGCTCGAACTGCCGCTGCTGGTTGTCGACATCCAGCGCGGCGGCCCGTCGACGGGCCTGCCCACCAAGACCGAGCAGGCCGACCTGCTCCAGGCGATGTTCGGCCGCAACGGCGAGGCACCCGTCCCGGTCGTCGCTCCGCGCACCCCCGCCGACTGCTTCGACGCGGCCCTGGAAGCCGCCCGGATCGCGCTGACCTACCGCACCCCCGTCTTCCTGCTCTCCGACGGCTACCTCGCCAACGGCAGCGAACCCTGGCGCATCCCCGACACCGACGAACTGCCCGACCTGCGCGTCCAGTTCGCCCAGGGACCCAACCACACCCTGGACGACGGCACCGAGGTCTTCTGGCCGTACAAACGCGACCCGCAGACCCTCGCCCGCCCCTGGGCCATCCCCGGCACCCCCGGCCTGGAACACCGCATCGGCGGCATCGAGAAGGAGGACGGCACGGGCAACATCTCGTACGCCCCTGCCAACCACGACTTCATGGTGCGCACCCGCCAGGCCAAGATCGACGGCATCGACGTCCCCGACGTCGACGTCGACGACCCCTCCGGCCAGGCCCGCACCCTCGTCCTGGGCTGGGGCTCCACCTACGGCCCCATCACCGCCGCCGTCCGCCGGCTGCGCAACGCCGGAGAGCACATCGCGCAGGCCCACCTGCGCCACCTCAACCCCTTCCCACGGAATCTGGGCACGGTGCTGGGGCGTTACGAGAAGGTGGTGATCCCCGAGATGAACCTCGGCCAGCTCGCCACGCTCGTCCGGGCGAAGTACCTGGTGGACGCCCACTCGTACAACCAGGTGAACGGCATGCCGTTCAAGGCCGAGCAACTCGCCACGGCTCTCAAGGAGGCCATCGATGGCTGAGACGTCCACGGAAGGCACGGGCACGATCGAGGCGCTTTCCCTCGTCCCCAAGGCCGAGGCCAGGCAGTCCATGAAGGACTTCAAGTCCGATCAGGAAGTGCGCTGGTGCCCCGGCTGCGGTGACTACGCGATCCTGGCCGCCGTCCAGGGCTTCATGCCCGAACTCGGCCTGGCCAAGGAGAACATCGTCTTCGTCTCCGGCATCGGCTGCTCCTCCCGCTTCCCGTACTACATGAACACGTACGGCATGCACTCCATCCACGGCCGCGCCCCCGCCATCGCCACCGGACTCGCCTCCTCCCGCCGCGACCTGTCCGTCTGGGTCGTCACCGGCGACGGCGACGCCCTCTCCATCGGCGGCAACCACCTCATCCACGCCCTGCGCCGCAACGTCAACCTCAAGATCCTGCTCTTCAACAACCGCATCTACGGCCTCACCAAAGGCCAGTACAGCCCCACCAGCGAAGTCGGCAAGATCACCAAATCCACCCCCATGGGCTCCCTCGACGCCCCCTTCAACCCCGTCTCCCTCGCCCTCGGAGCCGAAGCCTCCTTCGTCGCCCGCACCATCGACTCCGACCGCAAACACCTCACCGACGTCCTGCGCCAGGCCGCCGCCCACCCCGGCACCGCCCTCGTCGAGATCTACCAGAACTGCAACATCTTCAACGACGGCGCCTTCGACGCCCTCAAGGACCAGCAACAGGCCCAGGAAGCCGTCATCCGCCTCGAACACGGCCGGCCCATCCGCTTCGGCACCGACAACACCCGCGGCGTCATCCGCGACCCCCACACCGGGGACCTGAGCGTCGTCACCGTCACCCCCGACAACGAAGCCGACATCCTCGTCCACGACGCCCACTCCCCCTCCCCCACCACCGCCTTCGCCCTCTCCCGCCTCGCCGACCCGCACACCCTGCACCACACCCCCATCGGCGTCCTGCGCGCCGTCGACCGCCCCGTCTACGACACCCAGATGGCCGACCAACTCGACACCGCCATCGAACAGAACGGCAAGGGCGACCTCGCCACACTGCTCGCGGGCGGGGACACCTGGACGGTCGTCGGCTGAGACGCGGCCGCCGCGCGGTGAGTCAGCCCTTCACGAGGCCCGGGAGCTCGCCTCCCGGGCCTCGTCGTATGTGTGGCGGGCCCGCTCCACGTCGTCCATGCGCTCCGCGGTCCACGACGCGAGGGCCTTCACCTGCACGGCGGCCTCCCGTCCCAGGTCGGTGAGCGAGTAGTCGACGCGCGGCGGGATGACCGGTTTGGCGTCGCGGTGCACCAGCCCGTCGCGCTCCAGCGTCTGCAGGGTCTGCGTCAGCATCTTCTCGCTGACCCGCCCGATCGCGCGGCGCAGCTCGCTGAAGCGGAACGGGCGCTCCAGGAGCTCGATCAGGACGAGCACGCCCCAGCGGCTGGTGACGTGCTCCAGGACCAGGCGGTAGGGGCACATCGCCTCGCCGACGGTGTACTTGTTCTCTGCTGCTCCGGTACTTACTGCCATGCCAGTACCTTACTTGAAAGTGGGTACTTTCGCAGAGTTAGTGCACCTCCTAGGGTGAGTGTCAGACCACCCCACAAGGAGTTCACTCATGAGCATCGTCGTCACCGGAGCCACCGGACACCTCGGCCGTCACGTCATCGACGGCCTGCTGGAGAAGGTCCCGGCCTCCGAGATCGTCGCCGTCGTCCGCAGCGAGGAGAAGGCCGCCGACCTCGCCGCCCGCGGCGTCGAGCTGCGCGTGGCCGACTACAGCGCGCCCGAGACCCTGAAGGGCGCCTTCGCCGCCGGCGACAGGGTGCTGCTGATCTCCGGCAACGCGGTCGGGCAGCGCATCCCGCAGCACACCGCCGTGATCGACGCCGCGAAGGAGGCCGGGGTCGCGCAGCTCGCGTACACCGGTGTGCTGGGCGGGCCGGCGGCCGACTTCGAGCTGGCGGACGACCACAAGGGCACCGAGCAGGCGATCCTCGACTCCGGCCTGCCGTACACCTTCCTGCGCAACGGCTGGTACCACGAGAACTACACCGAGAACCTCGCCCCGGTGCTGGAACACGACGCTGTCGTCGCCTCCGCCGGCGAGGGCCGCATCGCCTCCGCCTCCCGCGCCGACTACGCGGCGGCGGCGGTCGCCGTGCTGACCGGCGAGGGGCACGAGAACAAGGCGTACGAGCTGAGCGGCGACACGGCGTGGGGCCTGGCCGAGTACGCGGCCGAGCTGAGCGCGCAGACGGGCCGGGAGATCGCGTACAACAACGTGCCCGGCGAGGTGCTCCAGGGCATTCTCACCGGTGCGGGCCTGCCCGAGCCGTTCGCGGCGATCCTCGTGGACGTCGACGCGGCCGTGGAACGCGGCCTGCTCGCCGGAACCAGCGGCGACCTGTCCCGCCTCATCGGCCGCCCGACCACCCCGCTCGCCGAGTCGATCAAGACCGCGCTGAAGGGCTGAACCCCGCACCCCCGGGGTCCCGTCGCCGCCACCCCCCGCCTGTCATGACCGTATGGCGATACGGGCATGACAGGCGGGGGTCCTCGGCGCTACCTTCTTCGAGACTTCCGCCGCACGAGAGCGGCGGTCACACGAGAAGGAGGCAGCGGTGGCCGCGACGTCGAAGAGCGAGCAGCGCGTAGGTCTGCTGAACGGCTTCGCGGCGTACGGCATGTGGGGGCTCGTCCCTCTCTTCTGGCCGTTGCTGAAGCCCGCCGGGGCGGTCGAGATCCTCGCCCACCGGATGGTCTGGTCCCTCGGCGTGGTCGGCATCGCGCTGCTGGTCATGCGGCGCTGGGCCTGGGCGGGCGAGCTGCTGCGGCAGCCGCGCAAGCTGGGCCTGATCACCGTCGCCGCGGCCGTCATCACGGTCAACTGGGGCGTCTACATCTGGGCCGTCAACAGCGGACACGTGGTGGAGGCGTCACTCGGCTACTTCATCAACCCGCTCGTCACCATCGCGATGGGCGTCCTCATCCTCAAGGAACGGCTGCGGCCCGTGCAGTGGGCGGCCGTCGGCGTCGGCTTCAGCGCGGTCCTCGTCCTCACCATCGGCTACGGCCGGCCACCGTGGATCTCCCTCTGCCTCGCCTTCTCCTTCGCCACCTACGGGCTGGTGAAGAAGAAGGTCAACCTCGGCGGCATCGAGTCGCTCGCCGCCGAGACCGCGATCCAGTTCCTGCCCGCGCTCGCCTACCTGGTGTGGCTGGGCTCCCAGGGAGACGCGACCTTCGCCGCGCAGGGCGGGGGGCACGCCCTGCTGCTCGCCGCGACCGGTGTGGTGACGGCGCTCCCCCTCGTCTGCTTCGGGGCGGCGGCGATCCGCGTGCCGCTGTCGACGCTGGGCCTGTTGCAGTACCTCGCACCGGTCTTCCAGTTCCTGCTCGGCATCCTCTACTTCCACGAGGCCATGCCGGCCGAGCGCTGGGCCGGGTTCGCGCTGGTCTGGCTCGCGCTGTCGCTGCTCACCTTCGACGCGCTGCGCACCGCGCGGCGGGCGGCCCGCCGGCTGCGGGACGCCGGCCGCGCCTCGCAGGCCGAGGTCACCGAGGCCGCGGAGATCGCCGTGGGGACCGAGGTCGTCACCGGCGCGGACGCCGTCGTGAGCCCCGGCACCGCCCCGGACGCCGGCCCGGTCGCCGTCCCGCGGGAGCACGCGTAGGGGGTACTGCCCGGGCACCGCGCCGTCCGGCCGCGGGACCGGTTCGGCGGCCCGGCCTCCGAAGCGCCGGCGGACTGGCAGGATGCCCGCCATGACGCCAACTCCCCTGCACTGGAAGCTCGTCGTCGATTCCTCCGACCCGCACGCCCAGGCCGACTTCTGGGCCGCCGCGCTCCACTACCGGGCCGAGGACAACAGCGCGCTGGTGGAACGGCTGCTGGAGATCGGCGCGCTGCCGGCCGAGGCCACCGTCGACTTCCACGGCCGCGCGACCTTCCGGGACCTGATCGCCGTACGGCATCCGGACGACCCGTACGACGAGGAGAGCGGCACCGGTCTCGGCCGGCGGCTGCTCTTCCAGCGCGTACCGGAGGCCAAGACCGTCAAGAACCGGCTCCATCTCGATCTGCACACGGCGCCGGGAGAGCGCGCGGCCGAGGTCGAGCGGCTGACGGAGCTGGGGGCGAGCGTGTTGCGGCACGTGAAGGAACCGGCCGGCGAGTGGGCGGTGATGGCCGACCCGGAGGGGAACGAGTTCTGCGTGCACTAGCGCCTGCCCCACCATTCCCGGCGCGCCCGAAGGGCGGGACGTACGCGGGGGCCGTGACGTCGGACGTACGGCGCCGCGGGGGCCGTGACTTCGGACGTGCGGCGTCGCGGGGGCCCTGACTTCGGACGTGCGGCGTCGCGGGGGCCCTGACTTCGGACGTGCAGCGCTGCGGGGTTCCGGTATGCGGACGGGGGTGACCGGAATCCGCTCTTGACGGAGCGTCAGCCTCACCCCCACCATCGGGCTCCCCACTCACTGCGGAATTCGGAGCCCCCCACATGAAGCTCTCCGTTCCCGGACGTGCCGTCGCCGCTGCCCTCGTGGCGGCCACCACGCTCCTCACCACCGGTTCCATAGCCGGCGCGGCGCCCGCGTCCCCCCGCGCGGCCGCCGCCCCCGACCTCCCCGTCGCCAACGTCAAGGCGCATCTCGCGCAGTTGCAGTCCATCGCCACCGCCAACGGCGGCAACCGGGCGCACGGCCGTGCCGGCTACAAGGCGTCCATCGACTACGTGAAGGCGAAGCTGGACGCGGCCGGGTTCACCACGACCCTCCAGCAGTTCACCTCGTCCGGACGCACCGGCTACAACCTGATCGCCGACTGGCCCGGCGGCGACTCCAATCAGGTCGTCATGGCCGGATCCCACCTCGACAGCGTGACCGCGGGGCCCGGCATCAACGACAACGGGTCCGGGTCCGCGGCCGTCCTGGAGACGGCGCTCGCCGTGTCCCGCGCGCAGTACAAGCCCACCAAACACCTCCGATTCGCCTGGTGGGGCGCGGAGGAGCTCGGCATGGTCGGCTCCCGGTACTACGTCAACAACCTCTCCTCCGCGAACCGCTCGAAGATCAGCGGCTATCTGAACTTCGACATGATCGGCTCCCCGAACCCCGGCTACTTCGTCTACGACGACGACCCCGCCATCGAGAAGACCTTCAAGGACTACTTCACGGGCCTGGGCATCGCGACGGAGCCGGAGACCGAGGGCGACGGCCGCTCCGACCACGCCCCCTTCAAGAACGCCGGCATCCCGGTCGGCGGCCTCTTCAGCGGCGCCGACTACGTCAAGACGACGGCTCAGGCCGCGAAGTGGGGCGGTACGGCGGGTCAGCCGTTCGACCGCTGCTACCACTCCTCCTGCGACACGACGTCGAACATCAACGACACCGCGCTGGACCGCAACGGCGACGCCCTCGCCCATGCGGTGTGGACGCTGTCGTCCTAGGCAGGCGTCCCGGTCAGCGCCGCGGCCCCGGCGGCGGCGCGGCCGGTGGCCGTGCCGGGCCCGCGACGGGGGTCACCGCCCTCGCCGCGGGCCCCTTGCGGCCCAACTCCCGTACGGTGTCCGCGCGTTCCACGGTGAGCGCGTGGCCGGCGGCCGGCGTGGAGACCGAACGCATCCTGGCGGCGACCACCGCCGGCACGCGCCCGCCGAGGGCGACGTCGGCCGCCACACGCGAGCGCAGGGCGCCGACCCGGGCCAGGTGATGCTGCAACTCGCCCGCGCCGAGCGACTCGACGTGGACGTCCACCGCGGCCCGTACGGCGGCCGGGGGCGTCGGGATCGGAGCGGCGCCCCGCGGGCCTGCGGGCGTCGCCGCGCGATCGGTGCGGCCCCGCTTCCCGGCACCGCCCGGCGTGACGGTGCGCCAACTCATTGTGCCGGTCAGCTCGTTGACGGTCACCTCGGTACGCGGGGCCGGGTCGCCGGCCCGCGGAGCACGGGCACCCGGGCGGGCCGCCCTCGTTCCCGGCTGCGATGAGCGGCGGCGGGCCGCGGCGGCCCGGCCGGCCACGGCACCCGGCTCCCCGAGCCCGGCGACCCCGGACGCGCCGGCCCCGACCGCACCCGCCCCTGGCCGGCCCCCTCCTCGTCCCGCGGGACCGCGCCGCGCGCCCCTGCCGTCACTGACCATGGGCCCGGGGCGTCTGCGCGTAGGGGTTGTCGGCCATGACACGGGCACGCTCGGACAGGCGGCCCATGCGGGTACGCGCCGACTCGAGCTGCTCGATGTCCTCGGCGGCGGGACCGCCGTCGGCCGCGAGCTCCGCCCACACGCCGATCAGGTCACGTCCCAGGTGCAGCCCCTGGAGCGGGTCGCGGACGGCGCGCCAGGCCGCCGCCGCGCTCTGCACGTTGCCGTACGCGGCACGCGGGTCCCGGTGGCGTCGGCGGACCTGTGCGAGGTCCAGCGACAGGTGGAAGGACCTGAGCGCGTCGCCCGCCAAGTAGGCGATGTAAGCGGTCAGTTCGCGCAGCTTCAGCACCTCGGGGTGGTCCTGGCCGAGCGAGTGCGACGCCTCCGCGACGGCCTGCTCCGCCATGCCCGCGGCCGCCTCGATCCGGCCCATCTTCACGGCCTCGTTGATCCGGGCCACGGGCTCCTGGAGGAACTGCGGCGAGCCGTCGCCCTCCGGCGCCTGGTCGAGCACGGCCTCGGCGACGGCGTCGAAGCCCCGCACCGGAGCGGGCTTCGGCTCCGGCTCGGCCTCCGGGTCCAGCAGGGGCGCGGGCTCGCTCGCGGCCTTGCGCACGGGGGCGGGCTCGGCCACCGGGGCCGGCCCGAACTCCCCCGTCGGCGCGGCCACCGCAGCGGCGGCCGACTCGGGCACGGCCCGCAGTACGTGCGTCGCCGCGCTCCCCGGCAGCGGCTTCGGCTCCGGTACGGCACGCAGGACGAACGTCGCGGGCGTGGGCCCCTCCGCGACGGGCTGCGGCGCGGGGGCCGGAGCAGGCGCGGGGGCCGGCTCGGGCCGCAGCGCGGCAGCGGGCGGCTGCACGGGAGCGGGCGGCTGCGCGGGAGCGGCCTGCGGCTCCGGCGCGGCAGTCGGCCTCGGCGCGGACGCGTGCTCGGACTCCGGCGCGCGAACCGGCTGCGGCGCGGGCCCGAACTCGGCCGCGACGGGAGCGGACTCCGGTGCGGGAGCGGGCTGCGGCGCGGGCCCGAACTCCGCCACGGCAGGCGCGGGCTGCGCGACGGGAGCGGGGGCCCGTTCCGGCGCGGGGGCAACCGCGGGCGACGCGTCCGGCTCGGGCCGCTGCGGCTGCGGCACGGGCCTGAACTCCTGGGTGACAGGCAGGGACGCCGGTGCCGGTTCGGGCAACGGGCGCGGCGCGGGCTGCGGGTCCCGCAGGTGCGCGGGCGCCACCTCGGAATGCAGCTGCAGCGCAGCCGCCGGAGCGGGCTCGGTCCCGGGAGCCGCACCCGACTCGGGCCGGACGACCGCGGCGGGCCGCTGCTGCGGCTCCGGTGCGGCGACGGGCCGCGGCTCCTCGATCGGCCGCGGCGCAGGCGCGAACTCCGGCCGCGAGACGGGCGCGTGCTCGGGCTCCGGCACAGGGGCGGGAGCAACCGCGGTCGCCACGTCCGGCTCGGGCAGCAATACCGCCGCGGGCCGCTGCTGCGGCTCTGGCGCGGGGGGAGCAGGAGCGGGTGCGGGTGCGGGTGCCACCTCCGGCTCGGGCCGCAGCGCAGGCGCGGGAGCAGGGGCGGGTGTCGGCTCCGGCGCGCGGACCGGCTCCGGCGCGGCGACCGGCCGCGGCTCCGCGATCGGCCCCCCTGCCGGCCCGAACTCCGGCCGCGACACCGGCGCGTGCTCGGGTTCCGGTACGAAGGCGGGAGCGGGCGCGGGCGCCACGTCCGGCTCGGGCCGCAGCACCGCCGCGGGCCGCTGCTGCGGCTCCGGCGCGAGGGCGGGAGCGGGAGCGGGCACGGGCTCGGGCGCGCGGACCGGCTGCGGCGCGGGCCCGAACTCGGCCGCGACGGGCGCGGACTCCGGTGCGGGAACGGGCCGCGGCGCAGGCGCGAACTCCGGTGCCACGGGGGCCGCCTGCGGCACGGGAGCCGGTGTCGGCGCGGGCTGCGTCTCCGGCGCGGGCACCGGCCGCGGCGCGGGAGCCGGCTGCGGTGCGGGGGCGGGCTCCGGGGCCGGCTGGAGGTCCGGTTCCGGTACCGCGCGCAGGACGTACGTCGCCTTGTCCCGGTGAGGAACCGGCGCCGCCCCCTCCCCGGACACCGGCGTCTGCGGCTGGGCCTGGGACACCGGCGCGGGCGCCTGCGGCTGGACCGGGGAAACCGGCGCCTGTGGCTGGGCCTGGGGCGCCGGCCCGGTCTGCCGCGGCTCCGGTCGCGCCGACGGCTCCGGCTCGGCGGCCGTCACCGGTGCCCCCGGGCCCACCCGCACGGGCTCCCCGGCGTACTGGCTGGACCCGTCCACGTGCACCTGGAGCGGCACGACGTACCCGATGCGCTCGTCGTCGACGGTGGCGAGGACCGGATGGCCGGTGGCGAGGACGAGCCGGTGCAGGTAGGTGAGGACGGCGGCCTGGACGGTCTCGCCGGGCGCGGCGACGACCGGCATCCCGCCGACCGTCGCGCCACCGCCCGTACGGTCCGCGGTCACCGGCACGTGCACCTCGATCGGCGTCACCCCGGTGGCCGGCTGCCCTCCGGGGGCGACACCGCCCGAGCGCTGCCGCTTGAGTTCCCGCTTCTGTTCGCGGCTGAGTCGAGACATCGGTTCCCTCACTCGGGGTGTTCGGTCGAGGCGGCGGAGGACGGAGTCGAGGAGGACGCGGCGGACGATTCCGGGGACGGGGGGACCGCGGCCTCCACCGCGTTCACCTCGTCGACGTGCCACGGCCGGCCCTTCCCTGCCCGCGTGAGCTTGAGGAAGACGTTCGCGCGCGGCCCGGTGCCCGTCCAGCCGTCACGGCCGTGCGCCGTGCCGTCGACGTAGAGGGCGCGGTAGGCGAGGACGGCCGTGTCCCTGGGGCCGTCGCCGTCGTCGTCGGGGGTCACCTCCACCGTGGTCCAGGCCTTGTGCCCGGCCCAGGTGTTCCAGGCGTCGCCCGCACCGCTGGCCGGCCGGTAGGACCGCTCGGCAGCGGCCTTCTTCGCCGTGAACCAGCGCGCCGAGCGCAGCACGGCGTCGTGCGGACCGGAGTCGTACTTCGTGTCATGGCCGTACGCCACCTCCGCCCACGCCTCCGATACGTCCGTCGCGTCCGTCCCGTCGACGCCCGACGGGCTCGGCACCCGCGCGTCCGCGCCCAGCGGCTTGCCGGACGGGAGGGGTGCCTTCGGCGCCACCGAGGGCACCGCGGAGGGCGACGCACCCGGCGCACCCACCACATCACGATGGTCCTGCAGGCCACAGCCCGTCAACGCCACCAGGCCCGTCACGGACACGACCGCGACGGCGATCGTCCTCGTTCGCGTGCTCATCGTCGCCTCCCTCCCTCTCACTTCAGCCCCAGCCAGGGTGCCGGGTCCACGTACTTGTTGTTCTGCTGGACCTCGAAGTGCGCGTGCGGTCCGGTCGAGTAGCCGGTGGAGCCCACCGCGCCGACCTTCTGACCGACCTTCACCTTCTGACCGACACGGACGCTGAGGGCGGACATGTGGTTGTAGGTGGTCGATATCTGGTCGCCGTCGATGGTTCCGTGGGAGATCACGACACGGTTTCCGTACCCGTTGGACCATCCGGCGAAGGTGACCGTCCCGTCCCGGGCCGCCATGAACCGCGTACCGGCCGCGGCGCCGAAGTCGATGCCCGTGTGCAGCTTTCTGACGTGCAGGATCGGGTGCATGCGCATGCCGTACGGCGAGGTGATGGGCGGCTTGCCGGGAAGCGGCATCGCCATCTGCTGCCCGTCGGGGATCTTGCCCGGCGGGTCGTCCACCGACTCGTACTTGGCGATGAGCGACTTGATCGTGGCGACGTAGTTCTGGGTCTCGGTGTACGGGGGCATGCCGCCGTACTGGTGCACCGCGCCCGGTCCCGCGTTGTACGCGGCGAGCGCGAGGTCCAGGGTCTCGCCGCGCGCCTCACCACGGTTCTTGTAGCCCTCGACCTGCTTGGCGAGCGCGCAGTCGTAGCGGCCCTGGGCCATGATCGCGTCGCCCGGATCGTACGGGGACACCCGGCCGTTGCCGTCGTCGTCCCGTCCCCAGGTCTGCCAGGTCCCGGGCATGAACTGCGACAACCCCTCGGCGCCCACGGGCGACTGGGCATTGGGGTTCCAGCCCGACTCCGCCTCGATCTGCGCGGCGATGACGGCGGGCTTGATGACGTCGCACAACGCGCCCGCCTTGAGGACCCACGGAACGTACTGCTGCGGAACGGCGCCGTCCTTCAACCCGCCGCCACCGCCCGCCCCGCCGCCGTCCTCACTCGATGCCCCGCTCACTCCGACCATCATGACCACCGGCATGATCACCGCGGCTATGCAACCGCCGACCACCCAGGTCATGGTGCTTCCGCCCCCGTTGGACATGGGCTCCCCTCAGCCTCAAGATCCGGTCGTGTACATGCTGTTGAGTCTCTCGGCTCCCACCCGTTGCCTGCGTCACCGCGACGTCACAGGCTCGTCCCAGGAACTCACACCCCGTTACCTAACCTGTTCGGGCGACGTGAAGATCGGTGGGGCCGACGACGGAGGAGAGTGGCGATGAAGGGGGTCGCGATGCAGGGGAACGAACGGCACGGGCCGGACGGGCCCGAGATCTGGATCCGCGGTCCGGTCGGCGAACCGGATCCGCGGCAGCGCGAGGAGGGGCCCGCGCCCGCTCAAGCCGTCGTCAGTCCACGGCAGTTCGCCTGGGTCGCCACGCACGGCGGGGCCGGCGCCTCGACGCTCGCCACCGTCTTCGGCGGTCACGACGCGGGCCGCAGCTGGCCGCGGCCGGACCAGGGCGAGCCGGGCTCGGTGCTGCTCGTCGGCCGGACGCACGCCGCCGGTCTGGAGGCCGTCTCGCACACGCTCGACATCTTCCGGCGCGGCGACGCGCCGCCGGGGCTCGACCTCGACGCCATCGTCCTGGTCGCGGACGCACCCGGCCGGCTGCCCCGTCAACTCGCCCAGCGCATCAAGGTGATCAGCTCCGTCATCGACGTCTACCGGGTGCCGTGGGTGCCCGACTGGCGCACCGGCGACCTGACCGGACCGCTGCCGCGCGAGATCACATCACTGGCCCGACTGACCGGGAGGACCACCCCATGAGCACCCTGCACGCCCTGACCGGCACACTGGCCGCGGGCCCGCCCACCGGTGTCACCAGAGAGCTCGACTTCGTGCTCAACCTCATCGCCTGGCTGGTCACCGCGGCCGGTGTGGCGGGGCTGCTGATCGTGGGCAGCCGGATGGCGCTGGCCGTGAAGACCGGTGACGGGGACGAGCACATGAGCCAGTTCCTGATGGTGATGGGCGCCTGTGTCATCGGCGCCACGGCGGGCCCGATCGTCGGCTTCGTCATCTGAGCCGTCGCCCCCGTCGACGCGCCCCTCTGTTTTGAGGGGTGAGCTCCCCCTCGTTCGTTTCCACCTGAGGCACCCTCACTTCGCAGTGAGGGTGCCTCAGTTCGTCGCGCCCGGCCGTCGTCCCACGTGCTACTTGATGACGAACTCTTCCCGTGTGTCACGGACACGTCACCGACAGGTGCTGGATCACTACATCGCTTGGCCGGACCCCACAGCAGTCGCCAAGCTCACTGTGCAACCGGGAACCCGGGCGCCACACCGCCCTCGTCCCTCCTGCGCGACCGCTCAAGCACCGCTCACAGCAAGCACGTTGTCGGCGAGGCAGCCGACCACATCGGGGAGAAGCCATGTTCAAGGCGATTGCAGCCAAGGCACACGAGTACATCTATCTGGCGGACGGAAAGGTCCCCGACCCCAACCGCAACGCGCCGGGCGCACTGACCGGCAAGGTCGACACCGTCCTCGGCATCCTCGCCTGGGCCGGCACCGCGGCGGGCGTCGCGGGTGTGCTCATCACCGGCGCGATGATGGCGATCTCCATGCGCCGCGGCGAGGGCTCGGAGCACATGGGCCGCCTCGGCATGGTCCTCGGCGGCTGTGTCCTGGTCGCCACCGCGGGTCCTGTCGTCACCTTCGTCTTCGCCTGACCGCCGGGCGACCGGACGAACCGATTCGACGACCCGATCCGAAGGGAGCGCAAACCATGCTGAACTCCGGCCGGTCCCAAGGGGGCAGCGGGGAGTGGGAGCAGCCGTTCTGGCAGCAGCGAGGCTGGATCCTGTCGGCCGGGTTCCTGCTGGTGCTGCTCGTTCTCGCCGTCTTCACGATGCTGGACGGCGGCGGCGGACGGTCGCCGCAGGCGTCGGGCGACCCGGACCCGAATCCGACCTCGTCCTCCGGCTCGCACTCGGGCGGGGGCAAGGAGGGTGCGGACGCCCGGCCCGCCGGCTGCCGTACCGACGACAGCGACCAGGCGAAGCCGACGAGCGTGCCGAAGGACTTCACCTGGAAGGCCGACGGCACCGGCCTGGTGCCGGTCTCGAAGACGGTGGGCCCGCTCAAGTACGACGGACCGGTCTGGTCCTGCTTCGCGCACACGCCGATGGGCGCCGTGCTGGCCGCCCACGCCATCACCGACCACCTCAGCTACCAGGGCTGGCGCGAGGTCGTGGACCGTCAGGTCGTCGCCGGCCCCGGCCGCGACGCGCTGATCCGCAGCCGCACCGCCGAGGGCGACAAGCCCAGCTCGGGTTCGCAGGACGCGGGCGGCTACGCCGGCTTCACGGTCCTGTCCTACGACAAGCAGAAGACGACGGTGATGGTCGTGGTCCGCGTCCCCGGCAAGGACGCCTACGGCACCGCGTCGGTGACCATGCGCTGGGACGACGGCGACTGGAAGCTCGCGCCGGACGCCGACGGCACGGTCTATTCCGGTATGTCGCAGGTCAGCGGCACCAAGGGCTTCGTCACGTGGGGGGCGTGAGATGAGTTGCAGCTGGAAGATCGTCGACTGTGTGATCGACGAGGTCGGTTCGGAGTTCACCGAGGGTGCCGTCACCGTCTTCGCCAAGGCCATCGGTGACGCCGCGGCCGAGGTGCTCAAGGCGCTCAACGGCGTCTGGATGCACGTCGACGTGGACGACCCCTCCCAGCCCATCGGGCTCATCGACGCGGAGATCGACTGGATCGTCGCGTACGTGGCCGTGGCGTCGCTGCTGGTGGCCGCGATCAGAATGGCCCTGGAACGCAAGGGCCAGCCCATGAAGCAGGCCTTCATGGGCATGTGGAAGGTCATCCTGGTCGGCGCGGTCGCCGTGCCGGTGGTGCAGGCGCTGACCAAGGCGTCGGACCTGTACGCCCAGCACGTGTACGCCAAGTCCGACCTAGGCGACCGCGCGTCGACGATGCTCGGCGTCATCACGCTCAACCAACCGGGTCTGGTGCTCATCTTCGGTCTGCTGGTGATGCTGTCGAGCTTCGTGCAGATCTGTCTGATGTACATCCGCATCGGTGTCCTGATCATGCTCGTCGGCACACTGCCGCTGGCCGCCGCCTCCTCGATGACCGGGTGGGGCGAGGGCTGGTGGAAGAAGCACGTCGGCTGGCTCGGGGCCTGGCTGCTCTACAAGCCGGCCGCGGCACTGATCATCTATTCGGCCACGTCGATGACGCAGGACACCAAGAACCTCGACCAGACCATCGCCGGCATGGGCATGCTGATCATGGCGGTCTTCGCCCTGCCGGCCCTGCTCAAGCTGATCGTCCCCGCGACGGCTGCCCTCGGCGGCACCTCCGGCGGCACGGTCGCACTCAACGCGGCCAACAACGTGGCCACCGGGGCCGTGAGCATCGCCGCGGGCGGTGCCGGCGGCGGCGGTGGAGGCGGCGGCGGTGCGGCCGGTCCCAAGGGCTCGCCGTCCGCGGGTGCCGGCTCCTCCGCCGGCGGGGCCGGTGGCGCGGGAGGCGCCGCCGCAGGAGGCGGTGCCGCCGCGGCGGGAGCCGCCACGGGTGGCGCGGCCCTCGCGGTGCAGGCCGCCGCGGTCGCCGTGCAGACCGGTGTCGCAGCCGCCTCGGAAGTCGCCAACTCCCTTGACGACAACGACGGCATGAAGGGCCACAACCAGTAGGCAGCAGGCCGCCAGGCCCCGGGAGCGGGGCGGGCCGCCCGACGAGGCGGCGCCCCGCTCCCCCGTCCCCGTACACCCGAAGCACTTTGAGTCGAGCCGGAAGAAGGAACCCCATGTCCACCGACGCCATGACGCGTCCCACGTACGGGAACTGGCGCAGGCCCCGCCGTCCCGGACTCGGTCCGCTGGGTCTGCTCGGCACCGTCGTCGCCTTCGGCGGACTGCTGGTGGCACTGCTGGCGTCACTGGTGTCGCTGCTGGCCGCGGTGGTCGTGCTGGTGCCGGTCGCGCTGTTCCTCGCCCCGCTGGCGCTGCGCACCGTCGACGGCCGCAACGTCTACCAGGTCCTCGCGATCCGCATCGGCTGGATGAAGCGCAAGGCGAACGGCTCGCACACCTACGTCTCCGGGCCGCTGTCCAAGCGTCCCGGCGGGCGCTACCAGCCGCCGGGCCTGCTGGCCCGCACCAAGATGTACGAGGGCCGCGACGCCTACAACCGCTCCTTCGGCGTGCTGCACCACCCGGGCCGCGGCCTGTACACCGTGGTGCTGGCCTGTGAACCGGACGGCGGTTCGCTGGTCGACCCCGAGCAGGTCGACATCTGGGTGGCCTCCTGGGGCGACTGGCTGTCGCGGCTGTCGCACGAGCCGGGTCTGCGCGGCGCGCAGGTCGTCGTGGAGACGGCCCCGGACACCGGGACGCGGCTGGCGGCCGAGGTGCTGCCGCGCATCTCGCCGAACGCTCCGGCGGCGGCCCGCGCCGTGATGGAGGAGGTCGTGGAGCGCTACCCGTCGGCCTCCTCCGAGATGCACACGTACATCGCGCTCACCTACGGCCCCACCGGCGGCCCCAAGCGTGAGGTCGAGGACATCATCACCGATCTGTCGATGCGGCTGCCGGGGCTGCTGTCCGGGCTGGTCGCGGCCGGCGGCGGCAGCGCGTACCCGCTGGCGGCGGAGCGGCTCGCCGAGATCGTGCGGGTGGCGTTCGACCCGGCCGTCGCCCCCGACGTGCTCAGTGCCCGCGCCGAACACTCCACCACCGGGCTGGAGTGGAGCGACGCGGGCCCGGCGGCGGCCGTCGAGACCGTCACCGCGTACAAGCACGACTCGGGTGTCTCGCGCACCTGGATGCTGACGCTCGCGCCGCGCGGCACGGTCAGGTCGAGCGTGCTGCGCGGCCTCCTCGAACCCGCGCCGGGTACCCGGCGCAAGCGGGTCTCCCTCATCTACCGGCCCATCGACCCGGCGACCTCCGCCCGCATCGTGGAGTCCGACCGGCGCTCCGCCCACTTCATGGCGGGCTCACGGCGCGGTCTCGTGCAGGCGCGGGCCAGCTCCGAGATGCAGGCGGCCGAGCAGACCGCCGCCGAGGAGGCGGCGGGCGCGGGGCTCGTGGAGTTCTCGCTGATGGTGACCGTCACCGTCGACGACGAGGAGCAGTTGCAGGACGCGGCCATCACCGTCCGCAACCTGCAGGCCTCGTCCCGCATCCTGATGCGCCCCGCGGACCGTATGCAGGCCTCCGCGTTCACCTGCACGCTGCCGGTCGGCCTGCTGCCGTGGGAGCACACCCTCGTTCCGTACCAGATCCGGGAGGCGCTGTGAGCAAGCAGTCGACGCCGAGGCCGCAGGTGGCACCGCCGCGCGGCTGGTACGGCCCCGCCGGCGGCCAGGTCGGCCACGTCGACCCGCCCGCGCTGTGGCGGGCGACCACCGTGCAGGCGTGCGGGCTGTGGCCGTTCGCGGCGGGCTCCGGCGCGCCCATGACGGGCGTCCCGCTGGGCCAGCACCTGCACACCGGGGCGACGGTGTGCGGCGACCCCATCTCCTGGTTCACGCGGGCCCGTTACATCTCCAACCCGTCCCTGTTCATGCTCGGCATGCCGGGTCTGGGCAAGTCGACGCTGGTCAACCGGATGCTCATCGGGATGTCGGCGACGGGCATCACCCCGCTGGTGCTCGGCGACCTGAAGCCCGACTACGCCGACACGGTCAGGGCGCTGGGCGGCCAGGTCATCTCGATCGGCCGCGGCGTCGGCGGCATCAACGTCCTCGACCCGGGCGCGATGGGCGAGGCGGCGGTGCGCATCGGCGGCGAGCGCGGCCGGGTGCTGGCCGCCGAGGCCCACGGCCGGGTGCTGAACATGGTCGCGGCGCTCATCACAATCGTGCGCGGCCGTCCGATGGACGACCACGAGCAGTCGGTGCTCTCCGCCTGTCTGCACCACCTGGCGGAGCGTACGAAGCCGGGGCGGGCCCCGCTGCTGCCCGATCTGCTGAAGGTGCTCGACGAGGGCCCCGACCGGGTCCGCGCGGTGACGCTGGACCGGGGCAACGTGGCCCGGTACCAGGAGGCCGTGGATCCGCTGCACCGCTCGCTGTTGGGCGTGCTGGACGGCCCCCTCGGCGACACCTTCGCGGCCGAGACGTCGACCCGGATCAACCCGGCGTCCCCCGCCGTGTGCGTGGACATCTCCCGCATCGGTGAGGCGGACACCCAGCTGACCGCGGCCGCGATGCTCGCCGCCTGGTCGGACGGGCTCGGCACGGTGGCCGCCGCGCATGCGCTCGCGGACGCCGGACTGGCCCCGCAGCGCTGGTTCTTCACCGTCCTGGACGAGCTGTGGCGCCCGCTGCGGGCCGCGTCCGGCATCGTCGAGCGGATCGACGCGCTGACCCGGCTCAACCGGTCGCTCGGCCTCGGCGACGCGAAGATCACGCACACGCTGAAGGACGCCGAGGCGCTGGGCAGCGAGGCGGACCGCGCCAAGGCGCGGGGCTTCGTGGAGCGGGCCGGCATGGTCGTCTGCGCGGGCCTTCCCCGTACCGAGATGAAGGAACTCGGCGAGATCGTGGGGATGTCCGAGCGGGAGATCGAACTGGTGTCGTCCTGGTCGTCCCCGCCGGGCTGGGCGAGCACGGGCGGGAACGAGGAGCCGCCCGGCCGCGGCCGGTTCCTGATCAAGGTGGGCGGTCGTCCCGGCATCCCGATCAAGGTGTCCATCACGGACACCGAGCGGGCGCTGCACAACACCAACACGCGCTGGTCGGAGGCCGGTCCGAGCCTGTCCAAGGGCGCGTAGGGCGAGCCGCGGGGGCGGCAGGACACCACAACGGGGAGCAGCAGTGAGCAGCACACGCAAGAGTCAGCACAGCGGGGAGGACTTCCTCCCCTGGATCGTGCCGGGCGCGGCCTTCCTCGTCGGCACGCTCTTCTTCGGGGCCTGGCTGGGCGGCACGGCCGGAGCCGCGGTGAGCGGCGCCGGCTGGGACCCGCCGCCCTTCGGCCTGGCCACGATGTCCACGCTGGTCAAGGACGGCCCGGCCGCGGTGTGGCCGACGGCGTCGGCCGGCGCGGTCGCCGCGGGCATGGCGACGGTCTTCGGCGCGGTCGTCGCCGTCGTGGTCGTCCTCGTCGTGCTGGTGCGGGGCCGGACGGCCGGGCCCAGCGGGCTCGCGGGCCGCAAGGAACTCGCCGGCCTCCTGCCCAAGGGCGCCGAGCGGCGGGCCCGTGAGCTCCGCCCGGCGCTGGCGAAGCAGGGGAGGATCACCGCGGACGACACGGGGAACCTCCTCGGCAACCTGGAGCCCAACGGCCCCGAACTCCGCTCCAGCTACGAGGACGTGGAGCTGGACCTGATGGCCCCGCGCGCGGGCAAGTCCACGGGCATCGCGGTGCCGCGCGTGCTGCGGGCCCGCGGCAGCGTACTGCTGACGTCGAACAAGGCCGACGTCTACAGCGTGACGCGCGCCGAGCGCGAACGCGTCGGCCGGGTGTGGACGTTCGACCCGCAGGGCATCGCGCACTCGCCGCGCACCCTGTGGTGGGACATGCTCGCCGACGCGTCGACGATCGAGGGCGCCCGCCGCCTGGCCGGGCACTTCGTGGGCGCCGTCAACGACGACGCGACCCGCCGCGACTTCTGGATCTCGGCGGCCCAGAACACCCTCACCGCCCTCTTCCACGCGGCCCAGCGCGGCGGCCGGCAGATCGGCGAGGTGCTGGCCTGGCTGGCGGACCCGGCCGACCGCACGCCCGTCGACCTGCTGAGGGACGCCGGCATGGCGGCCCTCGCGGACCAGCTCCAGGGCACCATGCAGGGCGCCGTGGAGACCCGGGACGGCATCTACGAGACGGCCCGGCAGTGCGTGGCGTGCCTGCTCGACCCGGCGATCGCCGCATGGGTGACGCCGGACCCGGACCTGCCGCAGTTCCTGCCGGACCGGCACGTGCTGTCGAACGACACGCTCTACCTGCTGTCCAAGGACGGCGGCGGTTCGGCGGCCGGTGTGATCGCCGCGGCGGCGGACTCGGTGCTGCGTGCGGGGGTCGTGGCGGCGGAACGCATGGGCGGGCGGCTGGAGCCGCCGATGACGGCCGTGCTCGACGAGGCCGCCAACGTCTGCCGGATCTCCGATCTGCCCGACCTGTACTCGCACTTCGGCTCGCGCGGCATCAACATCGTGACCCTGCTGCAGAGTTACCGGCAGGGTGCGCGGGTGTGGGGCGAGGCCGGCATGGACGCGCTCTGGTCGGCCGCCACCATCAAGCTCCTCGGCGCCGGTCTGGACGACGCCGACTTCGTGGAGAAGGTCTCCCGGCTCGTCGGCGAGCACGACGTGTCGACGGTCAGCTGGTCCAAGGGCAAGGAAGGACGGTCCCGTTCGACGTCGTACCGGCTGGAGCGCATCCTGCCCGCCGACCGCATCCGAGCCCTGCCCAAGGGCACCGCGCTGCTCCTGGCCACCGGCGTCAAGCCGGCGCTGGTCAGGCTGCGGCCCTGGTACGCCGAACCCGGCGCCGACCGCATCGCGACCGCGGCGCAGGCCGAGGTCAAAGCCATCACCGCCCGTGCCGCCGAAGGGATCACGACCCGATGACGACCGCCGAAGCGCAGTCCGCCCCGCCGTTCATCCTGTACCTCGACGGCCAGGAGTACGCCGACGAGATGACCGGGCTCTCCGTCTGGGTCTCGGACCTGCTGCTGCCCGTGTACGGCCGCGAGGTCACCTCGCAGCAGCCCTGGTGCCCGCGCTGGTGGGAGCACCTGGAGGCGGTGGCCCGGCTGCACGGTCTGTGGCTGGCCTGGCAGGAGCACACCGACCCGGCCGCGGGCGCGTCCGGACCGGCGGTCTGGCACCGCGACCACCTCGGGCCCGTGCTCGCCGAACTCCGCTCGCCCGCCGGTCCGTTCGCGGGCTGCAAGGAGGGCAGCCACCGCGCGAAGACCGCACCGTTCGCCGAGCCGTACGACACACGTCCGGGCCTGTGACCCGGACCCGGCGGCCAGGTCGCGCAAGCGGCCGCGTCCCTACACTGAACCGGCGGCCGGAAGATCACCGCCGGGGTCCGGACCGCGCAGGGCCGAGGACCGCCCGGACGCGACGCGGACCGGACCGGACGGAACCTGCCGGACACGCCCGCCGGCCGCCCGCCGACGCCGGGGCGCCCCGCCGCACGGACCCGGCCGGCCGCCCGGTGCCCACCGCCGGGCGGCGGGGACTGCCGTCACGGACGGGCCGTCCCCGCCGTTCGCACCTCGTCGAGGAGAAGCACACATGAACCACCCGCACACCCCGTACTTCGAGGACGTCGTCGACTGGCGGCACCACCGGGCGGGACACGCGCACACCCTGGTGCGCGCCGTCCGCTCCGGCGACGGACGCCGGGCGGTGGCCGTCGTGTCGGAGCTGGCGAGCAACCCCGACGACCGGGGCATCACCGACGACTTCGGCTCGGTCGCCGACGCCGCGCTGCCGGTGCTGCGCCGGGCCTTCGGACCGCAGCTCGAACAGGTCGACTGGATCGCCCACTTCGGGCCCTTCTCCTACCACGACCCGACGGGCCCCGAGACCTTCACCCGGGTCACCGTGACTCCCGGTCCCACGGGGCACCGCGACGATCTGTCCGGCGACGAGCCGCTGGCGGCGAGCCGGGTGGAGGAGCTGCTGGGCCGCGGGCTCGACCCCGTCGCCCAGGCGCTCGCACGGATCGAGCGGGCGGGATGAGGCGCCGATGACCGAGCATGTGTCGGGCCGGGACGTCCTGCGTCAGGCCAAGGAGCTCTACCAGCCCTACCGTGACGCCGTGGAGCCCACGGGACAACGGGTGGCGATCATCCGCTTCGAGCCGGCCGCCACCGATCCGCAGGACTGGCGGGTGCGCCTGGAGGCCTCCAAGGTCTCCGCCGAGCAGAAGGTGAAGAGCTTCGAGCACCTCGGCTTCAAGGCGGACCACATCGTGATGCCGCCGGGCACCACGCGTGCGCAGTTCGCCGAGACCCTGGACCGCGCCAACCAGGATCCCGCGACCCGCGCGATCATCGTCCAGTTCCCGCCGCCCGCCCATCTGCGTCCGCTCGTCGAGCGGATGGACCCGGCCAAGGACATCGACGCACTGCTCAAGGGCCGCTCCCAGTACGCGGCGTGCGCGACGGCGGAGGGCATCTGCCGTGTGGTGCAGCCCTTCGCGCAGGACGATCCGACGATCGCGGTGGTGGGCAGCAAGGGCTTCGTCGGACAGGGCGTGGTGCACACGCTGCGGGAGCAGGGCCACCGGCTGATGGAACTCGACGCCGGGGACGACCTGCGGCGGGTGCGCGACGCCGACATCGTCGTCTCGGTGACCGGCAATCCCGGGATCCTGGGACCCGACCATCTGCGGCCGCACCACCGGCTCGTCGTCGACTCCGGTTTCGTGCCGCAGCCGGACGGCAGTGTGCGCGGCGACGTCCAGCGGGCCGCGTACGGCATCCCGCAGCACCTCACTCCCGTGCCCGGCGGCATCGGGCCCGTCGAGATGGCCACCTTGATGGAGCGGGTGGTGCGCAGGGAGGTCGATCCGGCCGCGCCGTCCTGGAAGGTCGAGCCGCGCCCGTACCTGACCAAGGAGCAGATGGCGCAGGGCGCGTCGGCGGCGCCCGCGGCCTCGGTGGCGGCCGCCGCCGGACGCGGGTCCACCGCCGGGCAGGGAAGCGCCGCCGGTCAGGCCACCTCCGCGACTCAAGGAGCTCCGGAGAGCCGGACGACATCGGCGAAGCAGACGGGGTCCGCAGGCCAAGGGCCGACGAACCAGACAGGGTCCGCGAGCCAGACCGGGCCGACGAACCAGACGGGGTCCACGAGCCAGACCGGGCCGACGAACCAGGCGGCAGGACCCGCGAGCCAGACGGGATCGGCTGCTCAGGGGCCGCCCGCTCCGGGCAACCCCGTGGCCCAGGCCGCGAAGCTGCGCGGCGCCGGTGGGGCCGGGAGCGGGGGCGGTACGAACACGGCGGGCGGGCCCTCCGCCGGCGGCGGCCCGGCGGCACCGGTCCGTCCGCAGCTCCCCCAGCAGCCGAGGCCGCCGGCCCCGGGGCCCGGCCGCTGAACCACGCCGCGCGAGCCGCGGGGCACCGGCCGGGACGAGACCGTACGACACTTGTCCCGGCCCTGCCCCGCCCACGCGCCGCATACCGTCCCGCACCAGCCCCGCCCGCACCTCACGCATCCCTCGCGTGCCCCGCACGCATCCTGCCCGCCGTACCGAAGGAGCCTCGGCCGACGCCATGAGACCCGAAGCGGAAGTGGACCCGGCCCCGGCGCGGGCCCCGGAACCGGACGCCCTGCGGTGGCTGTCGGCCGAGGACACCGCCGCGGCCGTCCGTACGCGCACCATGAGCGCGGTCGACGCGGTCGCCGCCGCGCTGACGCGGATCGCGCGGGTGGACCCCGGCCTCTCGGCGTTCGCGGAGGTGTGGGCCGAGGAGGCCCTCGGGCGGGCCGCCGAGGTGGACGCACGGGTCGCCGAGGGCGCGTGGCTGCCGCTCGCAGGCGTTCCGATCGGCGTCAAGGGCCGGCACGGACTGCGCGCGGCGGGCGCCCTGGTCGCGGCCGGCTGTGTGCCGGTCGGTGCCACGTCGGTGCCCGGCCCGGGCACGCCCTGGCAGACGTGGGGCCTCGGGGCGCACGGCCGGACCGTCAACCCGTGGCGGGCCGACCGGACGCCGGGCGGTTCCTCGGCCGGCTCCGCGGCGGCGGTGGCGGCGGGGCTGGTACCGCTGGCGACCGGCAGCGACGGCGCGGGCTCCGTGCGGATTCCCGCGGCGTGGTGCGGTGTCCTCGGGCTGAAGACCACGACCGGCCGTCTCCCGTCAGCCGACCGCACCGGACTGACCGCTGCCGGAGTCCTCACGCGCAGCGCCTCGGACGCCGCCGCGTACTGGCGGGTCGTGGCCGCCGGCCCGGACGGGACCCCCGCCGGGCCGCCGCCCTCCTCCGCACAGCAACGCCCTTCCGCACAGCACCCCCCTTCCGCACCGCCCGGCGCCCCCGTGTCGCCGGTCCCCGCCGTCTGGTCCGCCGACCTCGGGTTCGCCGACACCGATCCCGGCATCGCCGCCCGCGCGTTCGCGGAGGTGCGGCGGCTCGCCGCGGCAGGGATCGTCCGCCTGGTGGAGCGCGAGGTGACCCTGACGGACCCGGGGCCCGCCTGGCTGGCCCTGCGGACGCCGGGCGGCGACGTCTCCCGGGCGCGGACCGTGCGGGCGGCCAACGACCGTCGTCTCGCGGAGCTGTTCGGCGAGGTCCCGCTGCTGCTGACACCGGCCACACCGAACCCGCCGCACGGTCACGAGGGCCCCGGCGAGCGCTACTCGACCGCTCTCACCTGGGCGTTCAACCTGAGCGGACATCCCGCGGCGAGTGTCCCCGCAGGTCTCGGCCCGGACCGCTGCCCGGTCGGGCTCCAACTGGTCGCCGCGCACGACCGCGAACCACTGCTGCTGGACGTCGCGCGGCGGGCCGAGCGGCACCGGCCCGCCCTCGTTCCCGTCTTCGACGGAGGACGGGACGGGGCGGCACCACCCGCCGCGGCCGCCGCGTCGACCACGGACAGCACCCCGGCCGGCCCCGAGACCAGAAGCAGACGAGGAGGACCCCACCGATGAACGAGACTCCCGCACACGGCGCCCCCGACGGCGCGACCCCGGGGGCCGGTCCGGCCCCCTCCCTGCGCGCCTATCTCGGCCTCTACTCCGCCGGGTTCGTCGGGCGCGAGGAGATGATCGCGACCGTCGCCGCCTGGCCCTTCGAGCCCGAGGAGGGGCTCGACGAAGGGCATCCCGAACCCACCCACCAGGACAACACCCTGTCCGTGGTCTCCGCCGCGCGGCTGCTCGGGCAGCTGACCCGCGAGGACGTGGCGGAGATCCAGCGCCGCATCGACCTCCGCGCCGACGGCGGGGCGGGCGGCGGGGCCGAACGGCGGCCATGACCCCGCACGACGGGCCGGAGGCGGGGCTCGCACCTGAATACCGCACGCTGTACCGGGTGTTGCAGACCCGGATGTCGGCCGGCGGCGATCTGGCGCCGGGTGACGGCGACACGTACAGCCGGTTCCGGCACGGCGCGCTGTGGACGCCGGACCGCGAGCGCCTGCACGAGGCCGTCCTGGAGGACTTCAAGGCCCGCTGCGCCGGACTGCCGCGCGACGGCCACGCGGCGCTGCTCACCGCCGGGGCGCCCGGCGCGGGCAAGGGCGGCGCGCTGCGCGGACTCGCCGAGTGGCAGGGACGTGACGACGAGCTGGGCCGGGCGCTGACCCGGGTGCACGGCATCGACGTACGCGACTACGTGGTGCTGGACCCGGACGAGTTCAAGGTGGCGCTGTCCGAGCACGGCGGCACGCCTCGTCTTCCGGACCACGCGCGCGAGTTGCCGGGCGGTCGCCTGCTGTCCCCGTCGGAGACGGCCTCGCTCACGCACCGCGAGTCGGCGTTCCTCCAGGGCGTCTTCGAGCAGTGGGCACGGGCCGAGGGCCACAACCTGCTCTACGACGCGACGCTGCGCGACCAGCGGTGGAACGAGCAGCTCCTCGGCGACCTGCGTGCCGGCGGCTACGACAGGCGGGTCCTGCTGTCCGTGGAGGTGCCGGTCGAGCAGTGCCTCGCCCAGAACGCGAGCCGCTGGCAGCGCGGCCGGGCCGACTTCGACGCGGGCCGTGACCGGTACGGAGGACGTATGGCACCCGAGGACATGATCAAGGACCTCTATGCGCGGAGCACCTCGGGGCGCGGCTTCTCCGTCGGTCGCGAGAACGCCGAGAAGCTGGTGGCGTCCGGGCTGGCGACCGGCCTGATCACTTCGGAACGGGGGGATTTCCCGGCCGTCCCGGGCGGGCCCGGCGCGCCGGCGGACCGCACGGCACGGGCGGGACTCGGGACGGGTGCCGCCCCCGCCTTCCGGGAGGGTGACGCCGTCCTGCGCGTCGCCGCCGCGGGCCGGCTGCGCTCGGGCTCCGGTACGGCCACGGGCGGGCCGCCGGCGGCGCCCGCCGGCCCGGCGGTCACGGTCAGGACGCCTGCGCCCCGGCCCCCGCGGACGCCATGAACAGCTATGCGCCCGCCGGCGGGCTGAACCGGTCGACACCCGCGAGGATGCGCTGCTTGCGCGCCTGGTTGTCGAGCAGCCGGGCCCGGCTGAAGCGGGTCGCGTCCTTGCGGTGCAGCTCGCGGCCGAGGTCGGAGGTGAAGCGCTCCGCGGGGACCTCCTCGGCGCCCTCCGGAAGGAACTTGAGGACCTCGTCGAGCGCAGCGAGTGCGTACGCGAAGCTCGCGCGGTGGTCGCGCTGTTCGGCGGGCGGCACGTTCAGCAGCCGCAGCCCGGAGTCCGTGCCGACCTGGTCCGACACCCACAGGAACTCGCCGGGGTCGATGATCCGGGACGGCTCCGCACCGCCGAACGCCGGTGGCGCGGGCGGCAGTTCGTCGGACATGACGAACGCGAACGAGCGGGTGCGGCCGCACTGCGGGCACACGCCCTCGTACACGGCGACCAACGCGCCGTCACGCTCTTCGAGACGGTGCTCGCGCTCGAAGTCCCTCGCTCCGCACGCGCAGGCGTGCAGGTCCATGTAGAGGTGCGCTTCTTGAGTCGAACGAGCGATCAGCATGCCAAAATCCTACGTGCCACGAGGCGGCCGAGGGGGAAGTGCCAGTGGAGCAGGAACCGTACGACAGCAGGGCGGGGAACGCGCGGCCGGGGACAGACGGTGCGGCGCCGCACGGGGGGCCCGTTCCCGGGGAGATCACCGTCATCACGGCGACCGACGTGGCGGGAAGCCGTTTCACCGGCGGCACCGGAACGGCCCCGGAACCGGGCCGGCAGGCAGCCGTCGTCGCGCAGGCCCAGGCCGTGCTGCCGATGGTCGTACAGAGCCTGTACGCCGAGCAGTTGCGCTCCGTGGAGCTGCGGGGTGCGGACACGGGTGACCCGCACTTCGTGCTCGCCGACCGCCGGGGCAAGGAGCTCACGCTGCGCGTGGACGCGGTGCCGCTGCCGACCGGCACGGTCGCCCGCATGCATGTCAACACCACCTCGGACCACCACTTCGTGCAGCTCTCCGACCGGATGGACCCGCAGCAGGTGGGCCGGGCGCTGAGCCACGAGCTCGGCGAGATGCTCGCGGTGCGCGAGCGGGCGGTGCAGGCCGCGGCCGGCGACCCCTCGGTCGCCGGGGTGGCGCCGCCGCGGGAGGCGCTGCTGACGCGCGGCCGGCTCACCGCCGCCGAGGAGGGTTTCCGGCTGACCGAGGAGGACCTCGGCCGGGTCGGCGAGCTGAACCACCTCGCCGCCCGGATGACGGACGCGACGCTGGACACCGCTCAACGCGCCGAAGCACGCGAGGAGTTGTCCGCCCTCATCGATCACACCGGGCTCCGCCCGCAGGCCCCTGCCGGATCCGAGCGGTTCGACCGTGAGCTCCAGGCCGCGGACCTGCGCCTGAACTCGATCGAACCTCATCTGACGCCCCGGGCCTGGCAGGCGGTGTCCCATCTCGCCGTACCCGCCGAGCAGTTGTCCGGCCAGGACGCGGCGGACCTCCAGGCGTTCCGGTCCCGCGCCGCGTACACCCTGCCGCTCGGCAACGGGCCGCCGATGCCGGGCATGCGCCCTGACGGCACCCCCGTTCCCCGCGAGGAACTCGCCGCGGCGGCGGCCGAGGCGGCCGACCGGCGCACCCGGGCGAGCGCCGCCACCCTGGACCAGCTGCGCGCCGAGGCCGCGGCGACCGGTGAGTGGCCCACCCGGCGGGTGATGATCGGCGGCGGCGCGAGCCTCGTCGGCCGTGATCCGGACGCCCTGCTCGTCGACGCGCGGGGCCGCTGGCACCTGGACCCGGGCCAGGGCATCGTGCAGTCCGCCGACCAGGTCCGGGACATGCGGGCGACCGGGCTGGGCGACGCCCACCAGTTCGTCGACCCGACCGGGCGGGTGCCCCGGGACGCCGTGCGCCTGTGGGAGGACGAGCTGGCCGTGCGCGGACCGGTCGTCGACGGGACCGCGCGGCTGCTGCCCGCGCAGGACGGCCGTCTGTACGCGCACATCCGGCCGGGCGACGGCTCTCCGGACGTGTATGTGCAGGTCGAGGGCGTGCCGACGGTCGCCACCGGTCTGCCGCCCGAGATGGTGCCGGGCGTCGACCGTCGTGACGTGGTGAACCTGCCCGAGGCGATCGGCGCCGTACGCGGACAGCTGCCCGCCGACTCCCCGGTCCACGAACGTCTCGCCGGGGCGCCCGACGCACGGCGGACGCTCCAGGTCCTGCGCGAGGAAGGGGTGCTGGACACCCTGCGGGCCCACGACGGGGCCCGGCCCGCGCTCCGGACGCTGGACGCCACCGCGCAGTGGGAGCAGGCCAGGGCCACGGCGCCCGGGCGGGTCTTCCTCGGCGACGAGATCGCGGAGAACCGTTTCGACGTGAGCGCCGCGGATGCGCCGAGGACGTGGCTGGTCGCGGGGGCGGGCGGCACGGGCGTGGCCGACGCGGAGATCATCCTGGAGGCCGACCCGCAGGCCCGCGTCACCATCTACGGACCGAACCTGCCGCCCGCGCTGGAGAACCAGGTCCAGTTCACCGCCATGCGCGAGCGTTTCGTCGCCGAGTACGGCGGCGACGGCCGGCTCACCATCGACATCCACCCCGACAACCGGGTCGGTGCCGTGCAGATGCACACCGGGCCCGACGGGAAGCCCCGGTTCCGGGAGGGGCACGTGGAGGCGGAGGCGTACCTCGCCAGCCTCGGGCGCACCGCACCGGTCCCGGAGCCGCTCCGGGACCTGGGCGAGCAGACCCGCGCCGCGGGCGGGCAGGTGCGCGGCGACCTGATGTTCGACCACGACCGGCAGTACCTCGGCTACGGCATGACCTTCGAGTCCGGCGGGCAGCAGCGCCGCGTCGAGGTGACCGGCGCCGCCTCCCAGGCGCTGCCCCGCGACGTCTTCCCGCGCGACACCCAGGCCGCGCTGGGCGCCATGGCCGCCCGGCAGGTCCCGGCCCAGAGCGGCAACGCGGCCCCCGGTTTCGCGCCGACGGCCCAGCAGTCCGTGCGCCTGGCGCAGGCACGGGAGCAGGGGACGGTGGAACGCCACGCGGCGGTGCCGGAGAGCTGGCGGCGACCGGCCGCGGCAGCGGGGACGACGCCGGCCTCCGGCCCTTCGACCGGCCGCTCCTCGCCCGCGGCAGCGTCCACGGGCACCCCGTCGGCCGCCCCCGCCGACCCGGTCGCGGGCGCCCCGGCCGCCGGCCCCGCCAATCCCGTCGCGGGCGCCGCACGGCGCCAGTCCGGCCAGGGTTCGGCCGCTCCGGGCGGCCCGGTGCCGGGCTCGGCACCCGGGCCGGCGTCGCCCGGGCAGCCGCCACGCGTCCAGCGCCCGCCTCAGCCCGGCGGGGGAGGCGGCGCGCCGGGGCGGTGACGCGGGAGTCATGGGTCCACTGGACGACTGCATGCGTGTGCATATATTGTTCACGCATGTAGTCGCTTGCAGTCGCTTGCAGTCGCTCGCGCGTACCCCAGGGGGACCCATGACCCGCCGATTCCTGTTCCTGCTCGGCAGCAGCCGTAGCGACGGCAACACCGAGCTGCTCGCGCGCGAGGCCGCCGAGCAGCTGCCCGGCGACGTCGAGCAGCGCTGGCTGAGCCTCGCCGAGCATCCGCTGCCCGACTTCACGGACCTGCGGCGCGACAGCGACCACCTGCTCCCGCCCGCCGGAAGCGACGTCGCACTGCTGCTCGACGCCACCCTCGCGGCCACCGACATCGTGATCGCCTCGCCGCTGTACTGGTACTCGGTGTCCGGCCTCACCAAGCGCTACCTGGACTACTGGTCGGGCTGGCTGCGCACCCCCGGCATCGACTTCAAGGCCACGATGGCGGGACGCACCCTCTGGGGCGTCACCGCACTGGCCCACGAGGAGCAGGAGGTCGCCGACCCGCTGGTCGACACCCTCAACCACTCCGCCGCGTACATGAGGATGCGCTTCGGAGGGGTCCTGCTCGGCAACGGCAGCCGGCGCGGCGACGTGTTGGAGGACGCCGAGGCGCTGGCGCGCGCGAAGACGTTCTTCGCGCAGGAGCCGCCGCTCGCCCGCTTCCCCTACGAGTCGGCCACCGTCTGACCGCCACCGCGCGCCCGCAGCCCGCACGGCGGCCTCCGGCGCGGTGATGTCCTGCCGGTCGAAGGCCTCCTGCGCGGTGATGTCCTGCCGGTCGAGGCCCTCCGTCGGGACGGTGGCGTCCGTCTAGACGGTGATGTCCTTCGCCGCGAACCGCGCCCACGCCGCCGACCCGAACACGGCGGCGTACAGGCCCTGAAGGCCCAGGTTGCGGACCAGATCGTCCCAGTACACCGGTTCACGCATGAGGTCCGCGAAGGACAGCCAGTAGTGCGAGAAGAAGTACGGCTGGAGCGCGTGCAGCTGGGGGATCTGGTCGAGGATCTGGACGGTGATGAGGAGGCCGACCGTCGTCGCCATGGCCGCGATGCCGCTGTTCGTCAGGGTGGAGACGAACAGGCCGAGCGCCGCGACCCCGACCAGGGAGGCGGCGACGACCAGGGCGATGAACAGCGCCCGGCCGAGGCCTTCCGCGAAGCTGATCCGGGTCCCGGAGATCGTCGTCAGGTCTCCCAGCGGGAACAGCAGCGCGCCCACCGTGAGCGCCGAGACCGCCACGACGAGCGTGGCGACCAGACAGAACGTCATCGTGGTGGCGTACTTGGTGAGCAGCAGCCGGGTGCGGCCCGCCGGGGCGACCAGGAGATAGCGCAGCGTCCCCGCGTTCGCCTCGCCCGCGATCGCGTCACCGGCGATGACGCCGATCGCCATCGGCAGGAAGAACGGGAGCGTCGCGGCCAGCGCGGTGAAGACCAGGAACAGACCGTTGTTGGTGACCTGCGAGATGAACGCGGGGCCTTCACCGCCGCCCGCCGCCGAGCCGTCACTCGTCTCGATCTTGATGGCCGTCCCGACCAGGATCGGCACGGCCGCGAGCACGCCCAGCAGGGCTATCGTCCGCCATCGCCGGAAGGTGGTGACCAATTCACTGCGGAACAGCCCGAAGGTCCACAGCAGACCGGGGGACCGCGCGGCCCCGGCCGGGTCCACCGCGGCCCCGCCCGGGTCCGGCCGCGTGTCCGGCCCCGGCACCGCCTCAGCCCGCGACATCGAACCCCTCCCCCGTCAGCGCCACGAACGCGTCCTCCAGTGAGGCCCGTTCCACCCCGAAACCGCGGACCCGTACGCCCGCCGTCACCAACGCGGCGTTGAGCTCGGCGAGTTCACGGTCCGGGGGCTCGGCCGTCACCCCCGTCTCGGTCACCACGAGATCCGCCACGCCCTGTTCCTTCAGCACGCGCGCCGCGTCACCCGGGTCCGGGGTGGTCACCACCAGCCGGCCCCGCGCACCGGCGGCGAGCTCGGCCACCGCGCCCTGGACGACCAGCCGCCCCTGCGTCATCACGGCGGCATGCGTGCACACCTGCTCGATCTCGTCGAGCAGGTGTGAGGACAGGAAGACGGTCGTGCCGTCGGAGGCCAGCTCACGCACGAGGGCCCGGATCTCCCGCATGCCCTGCGGATCCAGGCCGTTGGTCGGCTCGTCCAGGACGAGCAGGCGGCGCGGCTGGAGCAGCGCCGCGGCGAGACCGAGCCGCTGTTTCATGCCCAGCGAGTACGCCTTGGCCTTCTTGCCCGCCGCCGCGGTGAGGCCGACCCGGTCGAGGGCGTCCGCGACACGGATGTGCCGGGTGCGCGGGTCGGCCGTCGGGTCGGCGGCGTCGTACCGCATGAGGTTGTCGCGCCCCGAGAGGAAGCCGTACAGCGCGGGGCCCTCGATGAGGGCCCCGACCTGTGGGAGCACGGCGCGCGTGGCACGGGGCATGGGCCGCCCCAGGACGCGCGCCGTGCCCGAGGTCGGCTCGATCAGGCCCATCAGCATGCGGATGGTGGTGGTCTTGCCGGACCCGTTGGGCCCGAGGAAGCCGAAGACGCTGCCCGCCGGGACGGTCAGGTCCAGGCCGTCGACGGCGAGCTGTCCGCCGCGGTAGCGCTTGGTGAGGGCGCGGGTGGCGATCACCGCGTCCTCGGCGGGCACGGCGCCCGCGCCACCCGTGTCGTCCGACCGGTCGGACTCGGCGGCGGACAGCTCCTCCATGGGCTCCCTCGGTTCGCTCGACTGCGGGGGACTCAGTGGGCGGCGTCGGCCGCCTTCACCAGGGCGTCCTTGGTGACGGCACCCGCGTACACCTTGCCGTCGTCCGTGATCAGCGCGTTGACCAGGCGGGTCGAGAAGACCGTACCCGAGCCGAACGTGCCGGAGACCTGGTCGCCGAGGGAGTTCAGGAACCCGTCGACGTCGCCGTTGCCGGACGAGCCCGACGGCATGCCCTGGCCGCCCGTGTCGAACTCGGCGATCGAGTTCCAGCCCTTGCCGATGGTCTTCAGGCCGCCGAGACCCTCACCGAGCCCCATGCCGAAGTCCTCGCCGGACTTCCGGGAGTGCTCCGGCGCCTTGGACTCGTCGGCCTCGGTGACCTTCGCGCCCTTCGGCGGGGTGAAGTCGAACGTCGACGCGGCCGGCGCGGAGAAGTCGACCTTGGTGAAGCCCGCGTCGACGACGGCCGCGCCGCCGCTCGCCGGCGTCAGCGTGAACTTCAGCGGCAGACCCGTCTTCGCGTCCACCCCGATGCTGATCGCACCGACCGTGGAGCCGGACTGCTTCGGCTTGATGACCAGCCGGTACGCGTCCCGGCCCGCGATCTGGGCGGTGCCGTCGACGGTCACGGAGGTCGTGTCGTCGACCGCCTTCAGCGCTTCCTCGGCGAAGTCCTTGGGTGTGGCCGGGACGTCCTCGGGCGCCTTGCCCTTCTTCTCCTCGGACCGGGGCGCGGTCGCGTGGTACGCCTCGTTCGACTTGCTGTCGTACGCCCATACGTCGTCGCCGTTGTGGATGACGCTGTACTCGGCCGCGCTGTCCAGCAGGGAGATCCTGCCCTTGTCCGGGCCGTCGGCGGCGACGCGCAGCGTGTGCGTGCCGGAGGCCAGTTCGAGGAGCTTGGACTGCGGGTCGGCGGAGGAGCCGCCGTCACCCTCGGCGGCGCCGGAGGCGAAGCCGCTCGCCAGGCCGCCCAGGTCGGGCAGTCCGAGATCGGTGCTGATCTTGACCGTGCCGGACAGCTGCTGGACGTCGGACTCGGCGATCTTCTCGATGAGCTGCTGCGCGGTGACCTTGGGCAGGTCGGGGTCACCGGAGTCGGCGAGTGCCGGGACCAGCCCGATGGTCGCCGCCGCCACCCCCACCACCGCGACCGGGACGACATACCTGGCGGCCTTGCGCCGCCCGGAGCGCACGTCCTCGGCCTCGTCGGCCTTCGTGCTGTCGTCGGATTCGTACGGTGCCATGTGTGCCTTACCTCCGTCGTCGGCGGCGGCCCTACCGTCGTGCCCTTCTCCACTCCTAAGCCGCCATTCTCACCCGAACCGGTGAGGAGTGGTGTTATCCATCTGACCAAATCGGCCGGAGGGAAGCGTCAGACCCCGGACTCAACTCCGCGTACTCCTGCGGTATGACGCGAGGAGGCGGTGTCTCCCCCGACCCGTAGGGGTCGGGGGAGACACCGCCCGGGCCGACGGGCCGCCGTGCCCGGTACCGGGCCGGGCACGGCGGCCCGCGGGGTCAGCGCTGCACGAACACGTAGTCCGCCTGGTACGGCACGCCCACCACGGTGCCCGGCGTACAGGACCCGGCGGGGGCGACGCCGCCCACGGTGTTGAGGCGGAGGATCTCCTGCGTCCCCGCCAGCAGACCGCGGTGCTTGCCGGAGCCGGTGGCCTTGAGGTCCAACTCGGGGATGTTCTTGTCGCCGTTCGGGGTCTTGGAGATCAGTGCGCCGGTGACGGCGCTGCCGTCGGGCGCGACCCACTGCGGCGTACCGGAGCCGGGCTTCACGAACGAGTGGGCGATGTGCCCGCCGAGCCGGGCCGAGACGTCGCGCTGGACGAAGGCCCGGCCGCCGTCCGCGGCGGTCTTGCACTCGTAGATCTGCCTGCCCCGGACGACCGAGGCCTGGAAGTTGTCCAGGGCGTTGTGGAAGTCGAAGGTGCCGGTGACCTTGTGGAGCTGGCCGCGGACGGCGCCGCCGGGGAACTCGGCGGTGTGCAGATTGGCGTAGAAGGAACCGGGGTCGGTCTTCAGCGCGTCGAGCAGGGCCGCGTCCTCGACCTCGACGGTGCCGACGACGCTGTGGTGCCTGATCTTGCCGAGCAGCTTGGTGAAGTCGACCTTGACGCCGCCGTTGGTGCCCTTGGCGCCCTGGTGGATGTGGAGCAGGGTCGGCCTGCCGGTGCCGCGCCAGGTCACGGCGACGGACACCTTGTTGCCCTTGACCTTGATGAACTCCAGTGCCGCGCCGTCCTTGTCGCCGACGGCGGGGCCGCCCTGGACGGGCACCTCGTTGGCGCCGCGCAGGCTGGTGGCGAGGATCGTCCCGCCGCTGCCTCCCATGACGCCGCTCTGCGTGACGACGGTCCGGTCGTCGTGCGCGGAGTGGCTCGTGCCGCGGTCTTCGCGGTGACTGCCGCTGTCGGCGACCGCCGGGATGACGGCGGCGGCGACACCGGCCGCGGCGGCGACCGCGACACCGGTCAGGATCAGGCCCTTGCGACGCGTACTGATCGTGGCGTTCGATCCCATGATTCTGTTTTCTCCCCGTACTTCAGCCGACGCCCCCTGCGTCAGCTTCTGGGCATGAGTACGGACATGATCTGACCCTGGACTCATTCCAATCGAGTGACACACGTCACACGACCGAGTGAGCACCGAACACACCGGAACCCCTCGGGACGGGCCCGCCCGGACACCACCGGCACCCACAACCCCCGGGCACGACCGCTCAGCCCGTCCGGCGCTTGAGGACGAGGCCGTCCAGGCCGACCGGACACCACAGGCACCCACAACCCCCGGGCACGACCACTCAGCCCGTCCGGCGCTTGAGGACGAGGCCGTCCAGGCCGATCAGAGGGCACGGAAAACGAGCCCGAGCCCGAGCGCAGGCAACAAGCCGAGCGCGGACCGAGGCAGAGGGCGTGGACCAGGACCAGGACCGGGGCCGAGCGTGGACCGGGGCCGGGCCAGGTCAGCCGGCCCGGTGCACCACCGCGTCCACCAGCTCCACGAGCGCCGCCTTGGCATCACACTCCGGCAACGGAGCCAGCGCCGCACGCGCCTCCTCCGCGTACCGCACGGTGTCCCGCCGCGCCTGCTCCAGGGCCGGGTGGGACCGCAGCCGGGCCAGCGCCTCGGCGTGCCGCGCGTCGTCGGTCAGGTCGGAGTCGAGCAGCTCGCACAGGGCGATGTCGTCCGCGAGCCCGAGCCGCTCCGCGCGCTCACGCAGCCGGAGCACCGGCAGCGTGGGGATGCCCTCGCGCAGGTCCGTGCCGGGCGTCTTGCCGGACTCGTGCGAGTCGGACGCGATGTCCAGCACGTCGTCCGCGAGCTGGAAGGCGACACCGAGACGCTCCCCGTACTGGGTGAGCACGTCGACGACCGTCTCGTCGGCGCCCGACATCATCGCGCCGAACCGGCAGGCGACGGCGACCAGCGAACCGGTCTTGCCGCTCAGGACGTCGAGGTAGTGATCGACCGGGTCGCGCCCGTCGCGCGGCCCCGCGGTCTCCAGGATCTGCCCGGTCACCAGCCGTTCGAACGCCTCGGCCTGGATGCGGACCGCCTCGGGCCCGAGGTCGGCCAGGATGTAGGAGGCGCGGGCGAAGAGGAAGTCGCCGGTCAGGACGGCGACCGAGTTGCCCCAGCGGGTGTTGGCGCTCGGCACCCCGCGCCGTACGTCCGCCTCGTCCATCACGTCGTCGTGGTACAGCGTGGCGAGGTGGGTGAGCTCGACGACCACCGCCGAGGGCACGACACCCGGCGCGTAGGGATCACCGAACTGCGCGGCGAGCGTCACGAGGAGCGGCCGGAACCGCTTCCCGCCGGCCCGCACGAGGTGCTGGGCGGCTTCCGTGATGAAGGGGACCTCGCTCTTGGTGGCTTCGAGCAAACCCTCCTCGACAGCCGCCAATCCGGCCTGGACATCGGCTTCGAGAGCCTGGTCCCGCACGCTCAGCCCGAACGGCCCGACGACGGTCACGAGAGGTTCTCCTGTCTGCTGACGATCACATGGCGAAACTCGGTCGATCATTCGGTCGATGACACGGTTTGTCGATGTGTCGCTGCCATCACTCAAGTCAGCGTATCCGGTCACGTTTCGATCACCACGAGCGCCCACCGTCCCCCGGCCGACTTGGCTCCGGCAGGAGGTACCTCCATGCCCGGGCGGTATCCGATCACCAACGGTATGTTCACGACCAGCCGATACCCGACGACATGTGGCGATACGTTCCGATGTAACCGGAAGTGGGTGACCGTGTCCCGAACCTGCGCGGAGCCGAGCCCGGCGGCCGGCCCTCGTCGCCGACCGATCGGCATCACCTGGCCGGACGCACGCACACGGCGGAACACATTCCCTCGATGGACGCCGCGCACGGCGCCGCCCACCGAGGTAACTCCCACGCACCCCGCGCTCCCCACGCACCGCAAGGGCCCGCCGGGCCGCTCCGACAGGCCGCGCCCCACGACCGTGCCGAACCGTCCGAGTCCCACGGCTCCGCCGGGCCCGGGAGCGCGGTGATCATGCACATCCGTACGTCCTTCCCGTACGAGACCGCCCACGAGGACCTCTGGATCCCTCTCCCGGACGGCACCCGTCTGTACGCGCGCGTCTGGCGCCCGCTGACCGAGGAACGCGTACCCGCTCTCCTCGAATACCTTCCGCACCGCCTCACGGACCGGACCGCGCCGCGCGACCGGCAGCGCCACCCCTGGTACGCGGGCCACGGCTACGCCTCCGTCCGCGTGGACATCCGCGGGCACGGCAATTCGGAGGGCGTGCCCGCGGACGCGCACGCGCAGGCGGAGCTGGACGACGGCGTGGAGGTGGTCAACTGGCTGGCCGCCCAGCCCTGGTGCACCGGAAGCGTCGGCATGTTCGGCATCTCCTGGGGCGGCTTCGACTCCCTGCGGATCGCGGCCCTCGCACCCGAGCCGCTCAAGGCGGTCGTCGCGGTCTGCTCGACGGACGACCGCTACGACAACGACGTCCACTACGCAGGAGGTTCCGTACGGGCCGCCGGCCTGCACGCCCGGTCGGCCGCGACGCTCGCCTCCGCCGCCCTTCCCCCGGACCCGGCGCACGTGGGCGAGGTGATGTGGCGGGACATGTGGGTGAAGCGGCTCCAGGCGGTGGAGCCACCGGTCCACACCTGGCTGGAGCACCAGACCCGGGACGCGTACTGGCGCCACGGGAGTGTCCGCGAGGACTACGGAGCGATCCGGGCGGCGGTCCTCGCGGTCGGCGGCTGGCACGACCCGTACCGCGACACGGTGCTGCGTCTTGTCGAGCACCTGCCACCCGATCGCGTACGCGGAGTGATCGGCCCGTGGTCGCACCAGTACCCCGACCGGGACCGGCCGCCCGGCCCTGCGATCGGCTTCCTCCAGGAGACCCTGCGCTGGTGGGACCACTGGCTGCGCACCCCGGCGACGCCCGGCCCCGGCCCCGGCCCCGGCCCCGGCCCCGGCCCCGGCGACATCATGGCGGAGCCGCTCCTGCGCTCGTACGTCATGGACGCGCGCCCTCCGGCGACGACGTACCCGGTGATCACCGGCCGCTGGGTGGGTGATCACGTCTGGCCGTCACCCTCCGTGACCTGGGTCACCTACGCGCTCCAGGGCGACCCGGTGACGGTGCGCTCACCGCAGCACACGGGGGTGGACGCGGGCCGCGCCGTCCCGCGTGGCCACGACGCCGACCTGCCTCCGGACCAGCGGGAGGAGGACGCCCGGTCGGTCTGCTTCGAGTTCGAGGTCACAGAGGAGACCTGGGTCCTGGGCCGCCCGGCGGTCCGGCTGCGGCTCACGTCACACTCCCCCCGCGGCCAGGTGATCGCCCGGCTGTGCGACGTGGCTCCCGACGGCGCCTCGACGCTCGTCACCCGGGGCGTGCTGAACCTGTCGGCGCGCCACGGCAGCGACCGCGCCACGGCGTGGGCGCCGGGCGCGACGGAGGACGTGCTCGTCGAGCTGGACGCCATCGGCCACGCGTTCCCGCCCGGGCATCACGTCCGGCTCGCCGTCTCGTCCGCGTACTGGCCGTGGGTCTGGCCGCAGCCCGGACGGATGACCGGCTTCACCCTGGACCCGGCGGCCGGCGTCCTCGAACTCCCGGTGAGGGAGCGGGAGTCGGACCCGACGATCGCCTTCGAAGAGCCGGAGCAGTCCGCGCCCCTCGGGGCGGTCTCCCCCGCGACGCTGGACGAGCCGCACCCCGAACGGCTCCTCGTGCGCGACGTCGCCAAGGGCGAGTGGCGCCTGGAGACCGACCCCCGTCACGAATGCACCCGTATCCACCCGGACGGTCTCGAAGTCACCGAAGACGTCAGGGAGTCGTACACGATCGACGAGTCCGGCCCCTTGTCGGCGCGAGCCCACTCGGCCTGGTCGGTCCGCTTCCACCGCCCCGACCTCGCCTGGGACGCCCGTGTGACGACGCGATCGGAACTCGCCTGTTCCTATGGGGAGTTCATCGCCTCTGACGAGGTCATCTGCACGGACGGCGACGAGGTGGTCTTCCACCGGACGTGGGAGAAGCGGATCCCGCGCACGGCGGGCTAGGCCCGCCACCCGCCCGACTCTGCCCGCCGGGCGGCCGGAAGCACGGCCGCCCGGCCCCGCGGAACCCCCTGCACCCTGTCCGAGTTGCCCGAATCGCGGCCTCCCGGCCATCGCCTTCCGATGTCCGAATTGCCCACCTCGTACACATAGCTCACCAGGGCGTGATGTCCGAGTTGCCGGTCTTGCCGCTTTAGTTGGCCTTGGTCTCGTGAGTTGGGTCACGTGCACCCTTGTCCGGGAATTTACGCCGTCTTCACAGGATCCCTTTACTAAAGGCAAGTTGAGGATCCAATTCCGGTTGAATCGGACGTATTGACGCTGCCCTAATCAGGAGAAAGCGATCTTCGTCCGAAATTCAGACCTTGTTCCCGACATGTGCTCTCGCATACGTTCACGTCGATCCCGGGCGGATCGCCGAATCCTGCCGCCGCCCGGACCCACCCACCCACGCACACACGGCAGGAGCGGGGGACCCAGACAAGCCGTCGATCCGGGACAAACCGGAACGACTAGGGGTCAAGCCGCACAGAGAGCGCGGCCGGGCACCTCCCCGCCCGAACCCGACAGCTCACCTCGCAGGCACAGGAGAGGAAACCGCCATGTCCGGACGACTCATGAACCGCCGCTTCAGGACCAGCCCCCTCATCACCCGTGGCGTGCTCGCCGCCGGTGTGGGCGGAGTCGCCCTCGCACTCCCCCTCCTGAGCGCCACCGGCGCCCAGGCCGCCACCGCGACGCAGACCGTCCGGGCGACCGTCCCCCAGGTGCAGCTCCTCACGTACACCGTGGTCGCCGGCGACACCCTCCAGACCGTCGCCAAGAAGAACCCGTCGAGCGGCGGCTGGCAGGCCCTGTACGACGCGAACAAGGCCGTCATCGGCCCCGACGCCGCCCACCTGCGCCCGGGACTGGTGCTGACGGTGGGCACGAAGAACCTCGCGACCGGCGTGGTGTCCCCGCTGACCAAGGCCGCACCGGCGGCAGCGGCCCCCTCCTCCGGCAAGAAGTACGCCAACAACCTGGACGGCTGGATCAAGCACTCCCTGGACATCATGGCCAAGGAGCGCATACCCGGCACGTACAACGGCATCCACCGCAACGTGATGCGCGAGTCCTCCGGCAACCCCCGCGCCATCAACAACTGGGACTCCAACGCCGCCGCCGGCATCCCCTCGAAGGGCCTGCTCCAGGTGATCGACCCCACCTTCAAGGCGTACCACGTCCCCGGCACCTCGATGGACCCGTACGACCCGGTCGCGAACATCACGGCCGCCTGCAACTACGCCGCGGCGAAGTACGGCTCGATCGACAACGTCAACGGACCGTACTGACCCGACGACAGCGGCACATCGCCTCTTCGGGGCGCGCGGCGGACCTCCGCTCGCGCCCCGAATCGGCATCTATGTCCGCTTCTTCCACTTTCTGCTGTCGAGGTGTCCGCGCCCCGGCAGGACGTCCGCACCGCGACGAGACGTCTACAGCCCGAAGAGCCGTTCCAGAACGACCGCGATGCCGTCGTCCTCGTTCGACAAGGTCACCTCGTCGGCCACCGCCTTCAGTTCCGGATGCGCGTTGGCCATGGCGATCCCACGGGCCGCCCAGTCGAACATGGGGATGTCATTGGGCATGTCGCCGAAGGCGAGGGTCTCGGCGGGCGCGAGACCGAGGTGCGCCGCGGCGAGGGCGAGACCCGTCGCCTTGGTCACGCCGCATGGCTGGAGTTCGACGGTGCCCGGCCCCGACATGGTGACCGTCGCCAGCGAACCGACCACCGACCGTGCCGCCGACGCCAACTCGTCGTCGGTCAGGGAAGGGTGGCGCAGCAGCACCTTGCTGATGGGTTCCGTCCACAGGTCGTCGCGCCGCCGCACCCGTACCGCGGGGAGCGTCGGGTGGGGCATCACGTAACCCGGCTCGATCAGGGTCAGCCCGTCCACGCCGTCCTGGTCCACCGCCGCGTACAGCAGGCCGACTTCCGCCTCGATCTTGCCGAGCGCCGTCTCCGCCAGTTCCCTGTCCAGGGTCACCGACCACAGCATCCGGTCCGCCCCGGCGTCGTACAGCTGCGCCCCCTGCCCGCACACCGCCAGTCCCTCGCCGCCGAGTTCGTCCAGCAGCGGTCGCACCCTCGGTGCGGGACGGCCCGTCACCACGAGATGCCGGGCGCCCGCCTCGGCCACCCTCGCCAGCGCGGCCCGCGACCGGTCGGAGAGGGTGTCGTCGCCGCGCAGCAGCGTTCCGTCCAGGTCAGTGGCGATGAGTGAATATGCAGTCGGAGCGGCCATGATCCGAAGAATACGGATCGCACGACTCAACGGCCCGCCGTGAACCGGACGACGTCCGGTATCCCGCCCGCAACTCCCTTCACCGTCCGGACGTCAGGGGCGGTTCGCCGTACAACTCGTGCGCGCGGTACGCGGAGACACCCCATTTCCACTGCCGCGCGAGGGCGAGGGCGCGCCTCGCCCGCGACGCCCCTCGCCCCAACTCACCTGTGTGCGGCGGCCAGATGCCCGGTCAGCCGGGGCGAGGCGAACTCGGTCCCGCACACGAACCGCATCACCGGCCCGTACGAGGCCGCCGCCGGCAGCCCGGTGAAGTACAGGCCGCGGACGGAGGAGCGGTAGCCCGCGCCCAGCCTCGGAGTGCCGCGGCTGACCGCCAGTCCGGTGCGCAGCTCGTGACCGAGGAAGTCCATCGCCGCGATGTCGACGCGGTAGCCGGTCGCCGCGACGACATGGTCGGCGAAGAGTTCCTCGGCCCGGCCCCCATGGGTCCGGACGGTCAGGACGGGACTGCCCTCGCGCACCTCGGTGCGGACGATCCGCTCGACCTCACGGACCTCGACCTTGCCCTCGAAGCGGTCGCGCAGCCACCAGGCGCCGAGCGGGCCGAGCACCCGGCGCACCAAGTAGTGCCGGGCCCGCGCGGGCAGGTGGCGATAGGGCTGCGGGTAGTAGCTCAGCGCCCACAGGGACCAGGCGCGGCCGAAGGGGGACTCGGGGCGCAGCCTCGGCTGGTTCCACGGGGGTGCGCCGAAGTCCACGGCGCCCCTGCCCCGGGACACCACCCGCACCCGCGCGCCCGCCTCCGCCGCGAGCGCCGCCGTCTCCAGGGCGGACTGGCCGGCGCCGACGACGATCAGCTCCTTGCCGGAGAACCGGCTCAGGTCGTGGTGCTGGGAGCTGTGCGAGACGGGGCCCGTGGGGGTGGGGCCGTCGGCCACCGCGCTCGCGAGCTCGGGAGGCAGATGGTCGAGTCCGGACAGACCGGTGGCCACCACGACGGCCCGCGCGGTGAACAACTCCCCCGAGTCCAGCTTGAGTTCGAAACCGTCCGGGCTCTCGGCGGCTCCGGAGCGAGCGGAACCGCCCGAGCGGCCGGAACCGCCGGAGCGGCCGCGGCCGGCCTTGCGGTCGACGGAGACGACGCGCACCCGCTCCAGCTCGGGCACCAGTTTCTGCTGGAACCACTCGCCGTACGCGATGAACGTCTCGACGGGGATGATGTCCTCGTCCGTGACGAGGCGCGGTATCCCTGCCGCGTCGCAGTAGTCGAGGAGTGTGTGCCCGCGCTGCGGGGCGTCGATGGTGGACGCGGCCGGGGTCGACTTGAGGAGCATTCCCTCGGGCATGTGGTCGCGCCAGCTCACCATGGGCTCGCCGAAGACACGCACCGGGACACCGCGGGCCCGCAGATGGGCCGCGGTCGACAGGCCGAACGGCCCGGCACCGATGACTGCTACCGGATGAATCACGAAGTCCCCTCCCCAGGACGTCGGACGTCTTCCGTCACTTCGTGGTGGTGCTGCCGCGGCGGTTGGTGCGCCACAGCTGATACAGGTGCTTCGCGCCCGGCCGCACGAAGCGCGCGAGCATCGTGAAGAACGGCCGCGGGTCGTCACCCGCGAGCCAGGCCAGCTCCGTACCGCTCGCGCGAGCCGGTGCGTGCGGTGTCGTGTAGCCGCTGCGCCGGTAGGCGAGCAGTGCCGGCAGGTCGATGTTCTCCACGATGTAGCGGTGACCGGCCCGCTGTTCCCCCTCCGGAACGGCGCGCCCGGTCAGATCCAGATGCATGGCCCGGACAACGTCGATCCCCGACTCGTTCTCGAAGAGGCGGAACTGCGCGCCCATCCGCGGGTTGAAGTCGAGGAGCTTGTACTGCCCGTCGCGCCGGTCGAAGCGCAGGTCGAGGTCGATGATGCCGCTGAAGCCGATCTCCTTGATGAACCGGGCGGCGAGGTCGGCGAGTTCCGGATTGTCGACGACGTACGCGTTCGCCGTCATGCCCGCGTGCGGCGGCCAGGAGCGGACCTTGACGCCCGTGAACATCGCGAGCGGCGTCGAGTCCGCGTCGAAGTACGCGTGCACGATCCAGTCCTCCGCGTCCTCCCTGGGCAGGTACTCCTGGAGGATCACACCCGGTTGCGGGCCCCAGTCCCGGGCGAGCGTCAGCAGGCCCTCGCGGGTCGCGATCCGCGTCGTGCCGTTCACGGCCGGGCGGCTGCGGCGCACGAACGCCTCGCGGTTCTTGGCGACGACGGGAAAGCGGGCGCTCTCGGCGAACTCGACGATGTCCTCGTACGACTGCGGAAAGGCCGCCGCGGGACTCGGGATGCCGTGTTCGACGCACAGTTCGTGCAGGCCCTGCTTGCTGGCGAGCCGGCGGGGCAGCTTGGCGTCCACGCGCGGGAAGAGGAAGCGGTCGCCCAACTCGTCCTGGTGCTCGGCGATGAGGACGGCGGCCTCCTCGTCCGTCGGCACGAGGACCGTCGGCCGCCCGATCCGCCCGCCGATCCGCAGCAGCCCTTCGACGAGCCGCTCCGGTTCCTCCGTCCCCGTCGTCGGCCAGACGAACGCACGGCGCAGATAGCGCGAGCTCGCAGCCGGTGTGTAACGGTCCTCGGTGATCGCATACATCGGGATGCCCAGCCGGCCCAGACTCCGGATGGCACCCACCCCACCGTGGTGCAGCGGATAATCGCCGAACTTCACGATGAGGCCCGGAACATGCTGGTCGGCGTGCACCGGCGCACTTCTGGAGCTCCTGGCCACGGGTCCCCCCACGCGTCCCCCTACGGACCGGACCCACCCCGTCCGTGTCCCCAAAGGACGCTAAGCCGGAATTGCCACGTCCGACAAGGAAAATTCGGACATTGCAAACTCTTTAGGCACTGCCACAGCAGGGTCACTCCCCCGTAACGTGTGCCGCGACCACACGGAACGTGTGGCCCACCTGGATCAGACGACGCGTACGAATCCGAAAGCGAGGCACCTACCGATGCCCCCCGTCGATGTCCCCGAGGGCGATCCCTTCGGCCCGCACAACCTTCCGTACGGCGTGTTCTCCCCGAACGGCGACCCGGGCGGTTCCGCGGAGCGGCGCGTCGGCGTCCGGCTCGGCGACCACGTGCTCGACGCGGGTGCCGCCGCCCGCGCGCTCGGTTCCCCGTACGCCGAGCTCCTCGCGCAGCCCACGCTGAACCCGCTGCTCGCGGCCGGCCGCACCGCCTGGTCCGACGTGCGCCGGGCGCTCACGGCCTGGGTGACCGTCCCGGCCCACCGGGAGACCCTCGAACCGCACGTCCACCCGCTGTCCGAGGTCACGCTGCACCTTCCCTTCGAGGTGGCGGACTACGTCGACTTCTACGCCTCCGAGAACCACGCCCGGAACGTCGGTCAGATCTTCCGGCCCGACGCCGCCGACTCCCTCACGCCCAACTGGAAGCATCTGCCGATCGGTTACCACGGCCGCTCCGGCACGGTCGTGGTGTCCGGCACGGACGTCGTGCGCCCCTCCGGGCAGCGGAAGGCGCCCGCCGATGCCGAGCCCGTCTTCGGTCCCTCCGTCCGCCTCGACATCGAGGCGGAGGTCGGTTTCGTGGTCGGCGCCCCCTCCCTCATGGGCACGCCCGTCCCGCTCTCCTCCTTCCGCGACCACGTCTTCGGCCTGTGCCTCCTCAACGACTGGTCGGCGCGCGACATCCAGGCGTGGGAGTACGTGCCCCTCGGCCCGTTCCTCGGCAAGTCCTTCGCCACGTCGGTGTCGGCGTGGATCACCCCGCTCGACGCCCTGGACGGCGCCCTGGTCGCGCCGCCCGCCCGCACGCACCCCCTGCTCCCCTACCTCGACGACTCCGCCGAGGAACCGGGCGGCTACGACCTGCGGATCTCCGTGGCGATCAACGGTCACGTCGTCTCCGAACCGCCCTTCTCCACCATGTACTGGACCGCCGCGCAGCAGCTCGCCCACATGACGGTGAACGGCGCCTCCCTGCGCACCGGCGACCTGTACGGCTCCGGCACCGTCAGCGGCCCCTCCGACGCCGAGCGTGGTTCCCTCCTGGAACTCACCTGGAACGGCCGCGACCCGCTCGAACTCCCCGACGGCAAGCGCGCCTTCCTGGAGGACGGCGACGAGGTGACCCTGACGGCCTGGGCACCCGGTCCCGGCGGAACCAAGGTGGGACTGGGAGAGGTCCGCGGCCGCATCACCAGCGCCCTGGGCGGCACGGAGGCCTAGCCTGCGGAGGCCCAGGGGGACGCCCGGCGGCGCGGGGGCCGGGAACCTGGGCACACGCCCGGCGCATCCGAGGCCGGGGGCTCAGGGGCACGCCCCGCAGCGCGGAGGCCCGAGGCCCAGGGGCACGCCCCGCGGCGCGGGGGCCGGGAACCTGGGCACGCGCCCGGCGCCGCGGAGGCCGGGAGCCCGGGCACACGCCCGGCGCATCCGAGGCCGGGGGCTCAGGGGCACGCCCCGCAGCGCGGAGGCCCGAGGCCCAGGGGCACGCCCCGCGGCGCGGGGGCCGGGAACCTGGGCACGCGCCCGGCACCGCGGAGGCCGGGAGCCCGGGCACACGCCCGGCACCGCGGAGGCCCGGGGCCCAGAAGCACGCCCGGCGGCGCGGAGGCCGGGAACCTGGGCACGCGCCCGGCGCATCCGAGGCCGGGAGCCCGGGCACACGCCCGGCGCATGCGAAGCCGGAGGCCTAGGGGCACGCCCGGCACCGCGGAGGCCCGGGGGCCGGGGGCCGGATCGGCCCCCGCCCCGCCTCGGCCGCCGGTGGCAGATCTTCGCCGGCACCGCCGAAAGCTGCAGGTCAGGTCGGTGCTCGCCGCGCGCCCAAGTGGCGCAACACTCCAGCAACACCACTCGCCGCACCGCGTCGGTATCGTCCGGCGCATGCTCACCGACCGCATCCGCGACCACGCCGGCCAGGGCGCGACCACCGTCGCCGCCCGCCGGCGTCGGCTGCGCGCGGACCGGGCGCGGCAACTCGCCGACCTCCTCCGCCGGCAGGTGCTGACCAGCGGCTATCCGGACGGCTCCCTGCCGCACGAGGCCGCCCTCGGCACGGACTACCGCGCCTCGCGCAACACCGTCCGCCAGGCCCTGGACCTGCTGCGCGCCGAAGGCCTGGTGGAACGCCTGCCCGGCGTCGGCACCGTCGTCGTGGCACGGAAGTACCCGCACGGACTCGACCGGGTCCCCGCGACCACGAGCGCCATGACGCCAGACCCCATGACGCCAGACCCCATGACGCCAGACCCCATTACGTCAGACCCCGCGGCCCCGAGCCCCCTTCGGCACAGAGCGACCCGCGAAGTGCCGCACCCCGGTGGCCCGGTCCCGGAGGACTCGGGTGTCCTATATCCAGTCCTCCGGCTCCGGCTCCTGGCTCAGCTCGGGCCAGTCCGGGTCCGGTGCCTGGTCAGCGGCAGGGGCCGGGGCCGGGGCCGGGCCGGTTGACGGGGCCGGGGTCGCGGCGGGGGCGCCGCCCAGCGAGGCGAGCACCTCCAGCACTCCCTCGCCGTACGTCGCCAGCTTCTTCTCGCCCACGCCGCCGATGCCGCCCAGGTCGGCCACCGAGGTGGGCCACACCGTGGCGATCTCGCGGAGCGTGGCGTCGTGGAAGATGACGTACGCCGGGACGCCCTGCTCGCGGGCCTGCTCGGCTCGCCAGGAGCGCAGCGCCTCGAAGGCGGGGACGAGCTCCGGGGGCAGCTCTGCCGCGGCGGCCTTGGCCTTGCGCTCGCCCTTGGACCCGGACGACGAGCGGGGTGCGGCCTGCCGCTTCGGTTCCTTGCGCAGCGGCACCTCACGCTCGCGGCGCAACACCTCACCGCTGGTCTCGGTGAGCACCAGCGTCCCGTACTCGCCCTCGACGGCCAACAGCCCCTGGGCGAGCAACTGCCGTACGGCGCCGCGCCATTCGGGCTCGGACAGGTCCTCGCCGATGCCGAACACCGACAGCTGGTCGTGGTCGAACTGGATCACCTTGGCGGTGCGCCGCCCCAGCAGGATGTCGATGATCTGTCCCGCGCCGAACTTCTGGCCCCGCTCGCGCTGCAGTCGCACCACCGTGGACAGCAGCTTCTGCGCCGCCACCGTGCCGTCCCAGGTGTCGGGCGGAGTCAGGCAGGTGTCGCAGTTGCCGCAGGCCGGGGTGTGCTGCTCCTGGCCGAAGTAGGCGAGGAGCTGGGACCGGCGGCACTGGGCCGTCTCACACAGCGCCAGCATGGCGTCGAGATGGGCGGCGGCCCGGCGGCGGAACGCCTCGTCGCCCTCCGAGCCCTGGATCAGCTTGCGCTGCTGGACCACGTCCTGAAGGCCGTACGCCATCCAGGCCGTGGACGGCAGTCCGTCGCGGCCGGCGCGGCCCGTCTCCTGGTAGTAGCCCTCGACCGACTTCGGCAGGTCGAGGTGGGCGACGAACCGGACGTCCGGCTTGTCGATGCCCATCCCGAAGGCGATGGTGGCGACCACCACGAGCCCCTCCTCGCGCAGGAAGCGCGACTGGTGGGCGGCGCGGGTGCCGGCGTCCAGACCCGCGTGGTACGGCACCGCCTCGATGCCGTTGCGGGAGAGGAACTCGGCGGTCTTCTCCACCGAATTACGGGAGAGGCAGTACACGATGCCCGCGTCGCCCGCGTGCTCCTCGCGCAGGAACGACAGCAGCTGCTTCTTGGGGTCAGCCTTCCCGACGATCCGGTACTGGATGTTGGGGCGGTCGAAGCTCGCCTCGAAGTGGCGGGCCTTCGGCATGCCCAGTCGCTGGGTGATCTCCTGGTGCGTGGCGTGCGTGGCGGTGGCCGTCAGGGCGATCCGCGGGACGTCGGGCCAGCGCTCTCCGAGCACCGACAGTGCGAGGTAGTCGGGGCGGAAGTCGTGGCCCCACTGGGCCACGCAGTGCGCCTCGTCGACGGCGAACACGGAGATCTTCGCGCGGGACAGCAGGTCCAGTGTGGTGTCCAGGCGGAGCCGCTCGGGCGCCAGATACAGCACGTCCAGCTCGCCCGCGAGGAGCTCCGCCTCCACCATGCGGCGCTCGTCGAAGTCCTGCGTGGAGTTCATGAACCCGGCGCGCACGCCGAGCGCGCGCAGCGCGTCGACCTGGTCCTGCATCAGGGCGATGAGCGGGGAGACCACGACACCCGTGCCCGGTCTGACCAGTGCGGGAATCTGATAGCAGAGCGACTTGCCGCCGCCCGTCGGCATCAGCACGACCGCGTCACCGCCGGCCACCACGTGCTCGATGATCGCTTCCTGTTCACCACGGAAGGCGTCGTACCCGAAGACACGGTGGAGCGTGGCCAGCGCCTCGCTGTCGCCCTGTGTCATCGTCGTGTCCGCTCCGGTCATCGCACCCGTCCCGCCCGTCCCGCTCATCGCTCGTCGTCCCCCGTATGTCGTGCTTCACCCACGACAGCCACCATAGGGCTCCGCGCCGACACCCTCGGAGTTATCCACAGGCTGCTACGGCATCGCTGCCCTCCGTGCGCCTGAGTCCTCCACCCCGCGCGCCCGGCTCGGCGCGCCCGGTCCGCCGGCAACGCGTCGGGCCCCGCTCCCGGTGAGGGAGCGGGGCCCGACGCCTGTGCACGTCCCGGCCCGCGGGGTCAGCGGACGAAGACCCCGGCCTGACTCGCCAGGTCCAGGAAGTACTGCGGCGCGACACCGAGCACCAGGGTGACCGCGACGCCCACGCCGATCGCCGTCATGGTCAACGGCGACGGCACGGCGACCGTCGGGCCCTCGGGCCGCGGCTCACTGAAGAACATGAGCACGATGACGCGGATGTAGAAGAACGCCGCGATCGCCGACGAGATCACACCGACCACGACCAGCGCGCTCGCGCCGCCCTCCGCCGCCGCCTTGAACACGGCGAACTTCCCGGCGAATCCGGAGGTCAGCGGGATGCCGGCGAAGGCCAGCAGGAACACCGCGAAGACCGCGGCCACCAGCGGGGACCTGCGTCCGAGACCCGCCCACTTGGACAGGTGGGTGGCCTCGCCGCCCGCGTCCCGCACGAGCGTCACGACGGCGAAGGCGCCGATGGTGACGAACGAGTACGCGCCCAGGTAGAAGAGGACGGACGAGACGCCGTCGGGCGAGGTCGCGATGACACCCGCGAGGATGAAGCCCGCGTGCGCGATCGACGAGTACGCCAGCAGTCGCTTGATGTCCGTCTGTGTGATCGCGACGATCGCGCCGCCCAGCATGGTCACGATCGCGACGGCCCACATGACCGGCCGCCAGTCCCAGCGCAGGCCCGGCAGGACGACGTACAGCAGGCGCAGCAGCGCGCCGAAGGCGGCCACCTTCGTCGCCGCGGCCATGAAGCCGGTCACGGGGGTCGGCGCGCCCTGGTAGACGTCCGGCGTCCACATGTGGAACGGCACGGCGCCGACCTTGAACAGCAGCCCCATGGCGAGCATGGCGGCGCCGATGAGCAGCAGCGCGTCGTTGCCCATGGTGCCGGCGAGCGCCGGGTCGACGTTCTGCACGGTGCCGTCGACGACCTGCGCGATCGTCGCGTACGACACGGAGCCCGCGTAGCCGTACAGCAGGGCGATGCCGAACAGGGTGAACGCGGAGGCGAAGGCGCCGAGCAGGAAGTACTTGACCGCCGCCTCCTGCGACATGAGCCGCTTGCGGCGGGCCACCGCGCACAGGAGGTACAGCGGGAGCGAGAAGACCTCCAGGGCCACGAAGAGCGTCAGCAGGTCGTTGGCCGAGGGGAAGACGAGCATGCCGGCGATGGCGAAGAGCAGGAGCGGGAACACCTCGGTGGTGGTGAACCCGGCCTTGACGGCGGCCTTCTCGCTGTCGCTGCCGGGCACGGACGCGGCCTGCGCGGCGAACGAGTCGACGCGGTTGCCGTGGGCCTCCGGGTCCAGTCGCCGCTCGGCGAAGGTGAACACGCCGAGCAGGCCGGCCAGCAGGATCGTGCCCTGGAGGAACAGGGCCGGTCCGTCGACGGCGATGGCGCCCATCGCCGCGATGTGCGCCTTCGTGGTGCCGTATCCGCCCGCCGCGAGCGCGACGACCGCGGCGAAGGCGGCGGCGAGCGCGACGACGGCGACGAACACCTGGGCGTAGTAGCGCGACTTGCGCGGCACGAACGCCTCGATCAGCACCCCGACGACGGCCGCACCGACGACGATCAAGGTGGGCGACAATTGCCCGTATTCGATCTTCGGTGCGTCGATCTTCGAGATCGGATCGGCTGCGGTTGTCCACAGGCTGTGGACGGCTGCTGCGCTCACTTGGCCGCCTCCACCTCGGGCTTGGGGTCCGTCTTGTGTACGTCTGACATGGTCTGCTTGACCGCCGGATTGACGATGTCGGTGACGGGCTTCGGGTAGACGCCCAGGAAGATCAACAGGGCGATCAGCGGGGCGACCACCAGGAGCTCGCGCACCCTGAGGTCGGGCATCTCGGCGACCTCCGCCTTCACCGGGCCCGTCATCGTCCGCTGGTAGAGGACGAGCGTGTAGAGCGCGGCGAGGACGATGCCGAAGGTGGCGATGATGCCGACCACCGGATAGCGCGTGAACGTGCCGACCAGGACCAGGAACTCACTCACGAAGGGCGCGAGTCCCGGGAGCGAGAGCGTGGCGAGCCCGCCGATCAGGAAGGTGCCGGCGAGGATCGGTGCGACCTTCTGCACCCCTCCGTAGTCGGCGATCAGGCGCGAGCCGCGCCGCGAGATCAGGAAGCCGGCCACCAGCATCAGGGCGGCGGTCGAGATCCCGTGGTTGACCATGTACAGCGTCGCGCCCGACTGGCCCTGGCTGGTCATCGCGAAGATGCCCATGATGATGAACCCGAAGTGCGAGATCGACGCGTACGCGACCAGGCGCTTGATGTCGCGCTGGCCGACCGCGAGCAGGGCGCCGTAGACGATGCTGATGAGCGCCAGCACGAGGATGGCGGGCGTCGCCCACTTCGAGGCCTCCGGGAAGAGCTGGAGGCAGAAGCGGAGCATCGCGAAGGTGCCGACCTTGTCGACGACCGCCGTGATCAGCACGGCGACCGGGGCGGTGGCCTCACCCATGGCGTTCGGCAGCCAGGTGTGCAGCGGCCACAGGGGCGCCTTCACCGCGAAGGCGAAGAAGAAGCCGAGGAAGAGCCACCGCTCCGTGTTGGTCGCCATGTGCAGCGATCCGTTGGCGCGGGCCTGCACGATCTCCTGGAGCGAGAAGTTCCCGGCGACCACGTAGAGACCGATGACGGCGGCCAGCATGATCAGGCCGCCGACCAGGTTGTAGAGGAGGAACTTCACGGCGGCGTACGAGCGTTGTGTCGCGGCGGCCGCGTCCCCTTCGGCGGCGGAGGCGGCCGACCGGTACGCGCCGTGCGCCCTGTCCCCGAAGCCACCGATGAGGAAGTACATCGGGATGAGCATGGCTTCGAAGAAGATGTAGAAGAGGAAGACGTCGGTGGCCTCGAACGAGATGATCACCATCGCCTCGACGGCGAGGATCAGCGCGAAGAAGCCCTGGGTGGGACGCCACCGCGAGCTGCCCGTCTCCTGCGGGTCGGCGTCGTGCCAGCCCGCGAGGATGATGAACGGGATCAGCAGCGCGGTGAGCGCGACCAGCGCCACCCCGATGCCGTCCACACCCAGCTCGTAGCGCACACCGAAGTCCGCGATCCAGGGATGGGACTCGGTGAGCTGGTAGCGCGCGCCGTCGGGATCGAAGCGCACCAGGGTCACCGCGGCGAGCGCCAGGGTGCCCAGGGAGACGAGCAGCGCCAGCCACTTGGCGGCGACGCGCTGCGCGGCCGGCACGGCGGCCGTGGCGATCGCCCCGAGCGCCGGGAGCGCCGCCGTCGCTGTCAGCAGAGGAAAGGACATCGGTATCAGACCGCCCTCATCAGCAGGGTCGCAGCGATGAGGACCGCCGCACCGCCGAACATCGAGACCGCGTAACTGCGCGCATAGCCGTTCTGCAGCCTGCGCAGCCGGCCGGAGAGGCCGCCCACGGAGGCCGCCGTGCCGTTGACGACGCCGTCGACCAGCGTGTGGTCGACGTACACCAGGGAGCGGGTGAGGTGCTCGCCACCGCGCACCAGCACGATGTGGTTGAAGTCGTCCTGGTACAGATCGCGCCGGGCGGCCCGGGTTGCCAGGGAACCCCGCGGGGCGACCACCGGGACGGGACGGCGCCCGTACTGGGCGTACGCGATTCCGGCGCCGACGACGAGCAGCACCATCGTGGCCAGCGTGACCGTGAGGGCGCTGACCGGCGAGTCCCCTTCGGAGTGCCCGGTGACCGGCTCCAGCCAGTGCAGGAAGCGGTCGCCGATGCTGAACAGTCCGCCCGCGAAGACCGATCCGAAGGCCAGCACGATCATGGGGATCGTCATCGACCTGGGCGACTCGTGCGGGTGCGGCTCATGGCCGTCCGCGTCCGGCTGCCAGCGCTTCTCACCGAAGAAGGTCATGAGCATCACGCGCGTCATGTAGTACGCGGTGATGGCCGCGCCGAGCAGGGCCGCGCCGCCGAGGATCCAGCCCTCGGTGCCGCCCTTGGCGAAGGCCGCCTCGATGATCTTGTCCTTGGAGAAGAAGCCGGACAGGCCCGGGAAGCCGATGATCGCGAGATAGCCGAGGCCGAAGGTGACGAAGGTGATCGGCATGTACTTCCTGAGGCCGCCGAACTTCCGCATGTCGACCTCGTCGTTCATGCCGTGCATGACCGACCCGGCGCCGAGGAAGAGCCCGGCCTTGAAGAAGCCGTGCGTCACCAGGTGCATGATCGCCCAGACGTAGCCGATGGGGCCGAGGCCCGCGGCCAGCACCATGTAGCCGATCTGGGACATGGTCGAGCCGGCCAGCGCCTTCTTGATGTCGTCCTTCGCGCAACCGACGATCGCACCGAACAGGAGCGTGACGGCACCGACGACGGTGACGACGAGCTGTGCGTCGGGCGCCGCGTTGAAGATCGCGCCGGAGCGGACGATGAGGTAGACACCCGCGGTCACCATCGTCGCGGCGTGGATGAGGGCCGAGACCGGGGTCGGGCCCTCCATCGCGTCCCCGAGCCAGGACTGCAGCGGCACCTGGGCGGACTTGCCGCAGGCCGCGAGGAGCAGCATCAGGGCGATGGCGGTCAGCTTGCCCTCGCTCGCGCCCTGCGTCAGCCCCGCCTCCCCGTGGGTGCCGAGGACCGGACCGAACGCGAAGGTCCCGAAGGTGGTGAACATCAGCATGATGGCGATCGACAGGCCCATGTCGCCGACGCGGTTGACCAGGAAGGCCTTCTTCGCGGCGGTGGCGGCGCTGGGCTTGTGCTGCCAGAAGCCGATCAGCAGGTACGAGGCGAGACCCACGCCCTCCCAGCCGACGTACAGCAACAGGTAGTTGTCGGCGAGGACGAGCAGCAGCATCGCCGCGAGGAACAGGTTCAGATAGCCGAAGAAGCGGCGGCGGCGCTCGTCGTGCTCCATGTACCCGACGGAGTACAGGTGGATCAGCGAGCCGACACCGGAGATCAGCAGCACGAACGTCATCGACAGCTGGTCGAGCTGGAAGGACACGTCGGCCTGGAAGCCGGCGACCGGGATCCAGCTGAACAGGTGCTGGCTGATGGTCCGGTCGTCGGGGCTCTTGCCGAGCATGTCGGCGAAGAGCACGACGCCCATCACGAACGAGGCCGAGGCGAGCGCCGTACCGATCCAGTGGCCGACGGCGTCCAGCCGCCGGCCGCCGCACAGCAGTACGGCCGCTCCGAGCAGGGGCGCCGCGATCAGCAGCGCAATCAGGTTCTCCACGATTCAGCGACCCCTCAGAGCTTCATCAGGCTGGCGTCGTCGACCGAGGCCGAGTGGCGGGAACGGAACAGCGACACGATGATCGCGAGCCCGACCACGACCTCCGCGGCGGCGACGACCATCGTGAAGAAGGCGATGATCTGGCCGTCGAGATTGCCGTGCATGCGGGAGAAGGCGACGAACGCGAGGTTGCAGGCGTTGAGCATGAGCTCGATGCACATGAACACCACGATCGCGTTGCGTCTGATCAGTACGCCGGTGGCACCGATCGTGAACAACAGGGCCGCGAGATAGAGGTAGTTGACCGGGTTCACTTCGACCCCTCCCCCGTCTTCGTGCGCTCCAGGCGCTCCTCGGCACGCTGCTCCAGGGCCTTCAGATCGCTCAGTGCCTCGGTCGACACGTCACGGATCTGGCCGCGCTCGCGCAGCGTCTTGTTCACGGTCAGCTCGGCCGGGGTGCCGTCGGGGAGCAGGCCCGCGATGTCCACCGCGTTGTGCCGGGCGTAGACGCCGGGCGCCGGGAGCGGCGGTACGTGCTTGCCCTCGCGCACACGCTGCTCGGCCAGCTCGCGCTGGGTCTTGGCGCGCTCGGTGCGCTCGCGGTGCGTGAGCACCATGGCGCCGACGGCGGCCGTGATGAGCAGGGCGCCGGTGATCTCGAACGCGAACACGTACTTCGTGAAGATGAGGGCGGCGAGGCCCTCCACATTGCCGTTCGCGTTCGCCTTGGCCAGGCCGTTGAAGTCCTTGATGGAGGCGTTGCCGATGCCGCCGAGGAGCAGGACGCCGAAGCCGAGACCGCACACCAGGGCCAGCCAGCGCTGCCCCTTGATGGTCTCCTTCAGCGAGTCCGCAGCGGTGACACCGACGAGCATGACCACGAACAGGAACAGCATCATGATCGCGCCCGTGTAGACGACGATCTGGACGATGCCCAGGAAGTACGCGCCGTTGGCCAGGTAGAACACCGCAAGGATGATCATGGTCCCGGCGAGGCAGAGCGCGCTGTGCACGGCCTTCCTCATGAAGACGGTGCACAGGGCGCCGATCACGGCGACGGTGCCCAGGACCCAGAACTGGAAGGCCTCCCCGGTGGAGGTGAAGTATGCGGCCAGCTGTGCGCTCATTCCTCCGCCTCCTCACCGGCGGGCGCACCCGGCGCGTTCGCCGAGACGGGCACCTCGCCCTTGGAGAGGGCCACTTGGCGCTGCGTGCCGGGCGCGGCCTCGGTCACCAGGCCCCGGTAGTAGTCCTGCTCGTCGGTGCCCGGGAAGATCGCGTGCGGTGTGTCGACCATGCCCTCGTCGAGCCCGGCGAGCAGCTGCTCCTTGGTGTAGATGAGGTTGGCCCGGCTGGAGTCGGCCAGCTCGAACTCGTTCGTCATCGTGAGCGCGCGCGTGGGGCACGCCTCGATGCACAGTCCGCACAGGATGCAGCGGGCGTAGTTGATCTGGTAGACGCGGCCGTACCGCTCGCCCGGCGAGTAGCGCTCCTCGTCGGTGTTGTCCGCGCCCTCCACGTAGATCGCGTCCGCGGGGCAGGCCCAGGCGCAGAGCTCACAGCCGACGCACTTCTCCAGGCCGTCCGGATGGCGATTGAGCTGGTGCCGGCCGTGGAACCGCGGAGCGGTGGTCTTCTGCTGCTCCGGGTACTGCTCGGTCAGCCGCTTCTTGAACATGGCCTTGAAGGTCACGCCGAAGCCGGCGACGGGGTTCTGGAAACCCTGCTTGGTCTCCTTCGGCTCCTCAGCCATCGGACCCCTCCTTTCCGTCACGAGTTCCACCCATTGATCCGTCACTCGCAGTATCGGACCCGCCACTGACAATGAGCTCCCGCTCGCGGCGCGAGCGGCGCCTCGGCACCGGTGGCAACTCCTGCCCCGGCAGCGGCGGCACGGGGAATCCACCGGCCATCGGGTCGAAGGCGGCGGGTTCGGCGGGCACCTCCCGGGCCCCCTGCTTGTCGCGGAAGATGTCCGCGACGAAGGAGAGCAGCAGCAGGACGAGGACGCCGCCGCCCACGTACAGGGCGATGTCCGCGAAGTCGTAGTTCTCGTTCCTGAGCGTCCGTACGGTCGCGACGAGCATCAGCCAGACCACGGAGACCGGGATGAGGACCTTCCAGCCGAGCTTCATCAGCTGGTCGTAGCGGACGCGCGGGAGCGTGCCGCGCAGCCAGATGAAGAAGAAGAGCAGCAGCTGCACCTTGATGACGAACCACGCCATCGGCCACCAGCCGTGGTTGGCGCCCTCCCAGAAGGTGCTGATCGGCCACGGGGCCCGCCAGCCGCCCAGGAAGAGCGTCACCGACACCGCCGAGACCGTCACCATGTTCACGTACTCGGCGAGCATGAACAGCGCGAACTTGATCGACGAGTACTCGGTGTTGAAGCCGCCGACGAGGTCGCCCTCGGACTCCGGCATGTCGAACGGCGCGCGGTTGGTCTCTCCGACCATCGTCACGATGTAGATCAGGAACGAGACCGGCAGCAGGATGATGTACCAGCGGTCCTGCTGCTGCTCGACGATCGTCGAGGTGGACATCGACCCGGAGTAGAGGAACACCGAGGCGAAGGCGGCGCCCATGGCGATCTCGTAGGAGATCATCTGCGCGCAGGACCGCAGACCGCCCAGCAGGGGGTAGGTCGATCCGGAGCTCCAGCCCGCCAGCACGATGCCGTAGATGCCGACGGAGGCGACCGCGAGGATGTAGAGCATCGCGATCGGCAGGTCGGTCAGCTGCATCGTGGTGCGGTGGCCGAAGATCGAGATCTCGTTGCCCGCGGGGCCGAAGGGGATCACCGCGATCGCCATGAAGGCCGGGATGGCCGCGACGATCGGCGCGAGGACGTAGACCACCTTGTCCGCGCGTTTGACGATGACGTCTTCCTTGAGCATCAGCTTGATGCCGTCGGCGAGCGACTGGAGCATGCCCCAGGGGCCGTGCCGGTTCGGGCCGATGCGCAGCTGCATCCACGCGACGACCTTGCGCTCCCACACGATGGAGAAGAGCACGGTCAGCATGAGGAAGGCGAAGCAGAAGACCGCCTTGATGACGACCAGCCACCACGGGTCGCGGCCGAACATGGAGAGGTCTTCAGCGGCGAGGTACGGGCTCATGCCTCCACCTCCTTGGGGGCCTCGGCGGCGGAGCCCGCCGGACCGATACGGACGAGTGCGCCGGGTCGCGCCCCGGTGTCGGAGGCGACGCCCGTTCCGGTGGAGTTCAGCGGGAGCCAGACCACGCGGTCGGGCATCTCGGTGATCTGGAGGGGGAGTTCGACCACTCCGGAGGGACCGGTCACGGCGAGGAGGTCGCCGTTCCCGACGCCCGCCTCGGCGGCCGTGGCGGCCGACACGCGCGCGCGTGCGGCGTGCCGGGTCCCGGCGAGCGCCGGGTCGCCCTCCTGGAGGCGGCCCTGGTCGAGCAGCAGACGGTGTCCGGCGAGGACGGCCTCGCCGGCGGCCGGCCGCGGCAGCTGCACGGCGCTCTCCAGGGGCTCGGTGGCCCGCGGCCCGTCCCAGGCGCCGAGCCGGTCCAGCTCGCCGCGCGCGGTGCGCAGGTCCGGCAGGCCCAGGTGCACGTCCATGGCGTCGGCCAGCATCTGCAGGATGCGTGCGTCGGTGGGTGCCAGGCGTCGGGTCATCTGGTCGGGCTTGAGCGCGGCCTCGAAGAGGCGGGCGCGGCCCTCCCAGTTGAGGAAGGTGCCCGCCTTCTCGGCGACGGCCGCGACGGGAAGCACCACGTCGGCGCGCTCGGTGACCTCGCTGGGGCGCTGCTCCAGCGACACCACGAAGCCCACTTCGGACAGGGCGGCACGCGCGCGTGCCGGGTCCGGGAGGTCGGCGACCTCCACGCCCGCCACCAGCAGGGCGCGCAGTTCGCCGCCCGCGGCGGCCTCGACGATCCGGCCGGTGTCACGGCCGTAGCGGTGCGGGAGCTCGGAGACGCCCCAGGCGGCGGCGACCTCCTCTCGCGCGCGGGGGTCGGTGGCCGGGCGTCCGCCCGGCAGCAGCGACGGCAGCGCGCCCGCCTCGATCGCGCCGCGCTCCCCTGCCCGGCGCGGAATCCACACCAGCTGGGCGCCCGTGGCGGACGCGGCGCGTACGGCCGCGGTGAACCCGCCGACCACGGAGGCGAGGCGCTCACCGACGACGATCACGGCGCCCTCGGTGCGCAGCGCCTGCGCGGCCTCGGCTCCGTCGCCCTCCAGGCCGACACCGCTCGCGAGGGCGTCCAGCCATTCGGTCTCGGTGCCGGGCGCGGCGGCCAGCAGGACGCCGCCCGCCTTCTCCAGTCCGCGCGTCGCGTGCGTGGCGAGCGAGAACGTCTTCTGGCGGTGCCCGCGCCAGGCCTTGCGCAGCCGCAGGAAGACGCCGGGCGCCTCCTCCTCCGACTCGAAGCCGACCAGCAGGACGGCGGGCGCCTTCTCCAGGGAGGTGTAGGTGACGCCCGAGCCGTCCAGGTCCCGGCCCCGTCCGGCGACGCGGGCCGCCAGGAAGTCGGCCTCCTCGGCGCTGTGCACGCGCGCGCGGAAGTCGATGTCGTTCGTGTCGAGGGCCACGCGCGCGAACTTGCTGTAGGCGTAGGCGTCCTCGACGGTGAGCCGGCCGCCGGTGAGGACACCGGTCCGGCCCCGGGCCGCGAGCAGCCCCTGCGCCGCCGCTTCCAGCGCCTCCGGCCAGGAGGCGGGCTCCAGCTCACCCGACGCACCGCGCACGAGGGGCGTCTCCAGGCGGTCGCGCTGCTGCGCGTACCGGAACCCGAACCGTCCCTTGTCGCAGATCCACTCCTCGTTGACCTCGGGGTCCGGGGCCGCGAGGCGCCGCATGACCTTGCCGCGCCGGTGGTCGGTGCGCGTGGCGCAGCCTCCGGAGCAGTGCTCGCACACGGAGTGCGAGGAGATGAGGTCGAAGGGGCGCGAGCGGAATCGGTACGCCGACGACGTCAGCGCGCCGACCGGGCAGATCTGGATGGTGTTGCCCGAGAAGTACGACTCGAAGGGGTCGCCCTCACCTGTGCCGACCTGCTGGAGCGCGCCGCGCTCGATCAGCTCGATCATCGGGTCGCCGGCGATCTGGTTGGAGAAGCGGGTGCAACGGGCGCACAGCACGCACCGCTCCCGGTCGAGCAGCACCTGCGTGGAGATCGCCACCGGCTTCTCGTACGTCCGCTTCCTGCCCTCGAAGCGGGACTCGGCGTTGCCGTGCGACATGGCCTGGTTCTGCAGCGGGCACTCGCCGCCCTTGTCGCAGACCGGGCAGTCCAGCGGGTGGTTGATGAGCAGCAGCTCCATCACGCCGTGCTGGGCCTTCTCCGCCACCGGGGAGGTGAGATGAGTCTTGACGACCATCCCGTCCGTACACGTGATCGTGCAGGACGCCATGGGCTTGCGCTGGCCCTCGACCTCGACGATGCACTGGCGGCAGGCCCCCGCCGGGTCGAGCAGCGGATGGTCGCAGAACCGGGGGATCTCGATGCCGAGCTCCTCGGCGGCCCGGATGACCAGGGTGCCCTTGGGCACGCTGATCTCGGCCCCGTCGATCGTCAGCGAGACGAGATCTTCCCGCGGGACCGCAGCCTCCCCGCCTCCGGAGGGAGCGCTGGTGGTCACTGTCATGCGTTCACCTCCGTGCGGTCGGCCCAAGCGGTGGACTTGGCCGGGTCAAAGGGGCAGCCGCGGCCCGTGATGTGCTGCTCGTACTCCTCACGGAAGTACTTGAGCGAGGAGAAGATCGGCGAGGCGGCGCCGTCGCCGAGGGCGCAGAACGACTTGCCGTTGATGTTGTCGGCGATGTCGTTCAGCTTGTCGAGGTCGGACATGAGGCCCTTGCCGGCCTCGATGTCGCGCAGCAACTGCACGAGCCAGTACGTCCCTTCACGGCACGGCGTGCACTTGCCGCAGGACTCGTGGGCGTAGAACTCGGTCCACCGGGTGACGGCCCGCACCACGCAGGTCGTCTCGTCGAAGCACTGGAGCGCCTTGGTGCCGAGCATGGAACCCGCGGCGCCGACCCCTTCGTAGTCGAGGGGGACGTCGAGGTGCTCGTCGGTGAACATCGGCGTGGAGGAGCCGCCCGGCGTCCAGAACTTCAGCCGGTGGCCGGGCCGCATTCCGCCGCTCATGTCGAGGAGCTGGCGGAGGGTGATGCCGAGCGGGGCCTCGTACTGGCCGGGGTTCGCGACATGGCCGCTGAGCGAGTAGAGCGTGAAGCCCGGGGACTTCTCGCTGCCCATCGACCTGAACCATTCCTTGCCTTTGTGCAGGATTGCGGGAACGGATGCGATGGATTCGACGTTGTTCACCACAGTCGGGCACGCATAGAGGCCCGCGACGGCAGGGAAGGGGGGACGGAGCCGCGGTTGGCCGCGGCGGCCTTCGAGCGAGTCGAGCAGTGCGGTCTCCTCGCCGCAGATGTACGCGCCCGCGCCCGCGTGCACGGTGAGCTGGAGGTCGAGCCCGCTGCCCAGGATGTTCTCGCCGAGGTAGCCCGCCTCGTATGCCTCGCGCACGGCCTCGTGCAGCCGCCGCAGGACGGGGACCACTTCACCGCGCAGATAGATGAAGGCATGCGAAGACCGGATGGCGTAGCACGCGATCACAATGCCCTCGATGAGGCTGTGCGGGTTCGCGAAGAGGAGCGGGATGTCCTTGCAGGTTCCCGGCTCCGACTCGTCGGCGTTGACAACCAGATAGTGCGGCTTGCCGTCGCCCTGCGGAATGAACTGCCACTTCATTCCGGTGGGGAATCCGGCACCGCCGCGACCGCGCAGTCCGGATTCCTTGACATAGGCGATGAGGTCGTCCGGCGACATCGCGAGCGCCTTGCGCAGACCCTCGTATCCGTCGTGCCTGCGGTAGACGTCCAGCGTCCAGGACTTCTCCTCGTCCCAGAAGGCCGAGAGCACGGGCGCCAGCAGCTTCTCGGGGCTGGACTCTCCCCCGGCCTCCGGCTGCGAGGTGCTCCCGTATTGGGTGGACAAGGTCATCACTCCCCCTCCTCGGCGACGGGACCCGCCGGGTGGGCCGGGTCGGAGGCCGATGTGTCCTGCGGCGCGTCGTGCGAGCTCAGGTGCTCGGGGTGCGGCTGGTCCTGAGGCGCCCCGCCGCCGCGCGGGTGCACCACGCGCGCGGGGGCGGCCTCACCCTTGGCCAGCCGGAGCCCGATCAGCGACGCGTGGCCGGCGCTGCCGCTCGCCTCGACGGCTCCGGCGCGCTCGTCGGGGAAGCCCGCGAGGATCCGGGCGGTGTCCTTGAAGGTGCACAGCGGGGCACCGCGAGTGGGCTCGACCTGTGCTCCGGCGACCAGGTCGTCGACGAGGCGTTTCGCGGAGTCCACGGTCTGGTTGTCGAAGAACTCCCAGTTGACCATCACGACCGGCGCGAAGTCGCAGGCCGCGTTGCATTCGATGTGCTCCAGGGTGACCTTGCCGTCCTCGGTGGTCTCGCCGTTGCCGACGCCCAGGTGGTCCTGGAGTGCCTCGAAGATCGCGTCGCCGCCCATGACCGCGCACAGGGTGTTGGTGCAGACGCCCACCTGGTAGTCGCCGGAGGGCTTGCGCCGGTACATCGAGTAGAAGGTCGCGACCGCGGTGACCTCGGCCGTGGTCAGGCCGAGCACCTCCGCGCAGAACCGCATTCCCGTCCGCGTGACGTGGCCCTCCTCCGACTGCACGAGGTGCAGCAGCGGCAGGAGCGCCGAGCGGGAGTCCGGATAGCGGGCGACGACCTCCCGCGCGTCGGCTTCGAGCCTGGCCCGGACGTCGTCCGGGTAGTCGGGCGCGGGCAGGTGGGGCATGCCCAGGCTGACGCCCTCGGAGGGGGTGGTGGTCACCGGTCGACGCCTCCCATCACGGGGTCGATGGACGCCACGGCGACGATGACGTCGGCGACCTGGCCGCCCTCGCACATCGCCGCCATGGCCTGGAGATTGGTGAAGGACGGGTCCCGGAAGTGGACCCGGTAGGGGCGGGTGCCTCCGTCGGACGCGACGTGCACCCCGAGCTCGCCCTTGGGCGATTCGACCGCGACGTACGCCTGGCCCGGCGGGACGCGGAAGCCTTCGGTCACCAGCTTGAAGTGGTGGATCAGGGCCTCCATGGAGGTGCCCATGATGTTCTTGATGTGGTCGAGGGAGTTGCCGAGACCGTCGGGGCCGAGCGCGAGCTGGGCGGGCCAGGCGATCTTCTTGTCGGCGACCATCACCGGTCCCGGCTGGAGCCGGTCCAGGCACTGCTCGACGATGCGCAGCGACTGCCGCATCTCCTCCAGGCGGATCAGGAAGCGGCCGTAGGAGTCGCAGGTGTCGGCGGTCGGCACCTCGAAGTCGTACGTCTCGTAGCCGCAGTACGGCTGGGACTTGCGCAGGTCGTGCGGCAGGCCGGCGGAGCGGAGGATCGGGCCGGTGGCGCCGAGGGCCATGCAGCCGGCCAGGTCGAGGTAGCCGACGTCCTGCATGCGGGCCTTGAAGATGGGGTTCCCGGTGGCGAGCTTGTCGTACTCGGGAAGGTTCTTCTTCATCTTCTTCACGAACTCGCGGATCTGGTCCACGGCGCCCGGGGGCAGGTCCTGGGCGAGGCCGCCGGGGCGGATGTAGGCGTGGTTCATCCGCAGGCCGGTGATCAGCTCGTAGATGTCGAGAATGAGTTCACGATCACGGAATCCGTAGATCATGATCGTGGTGGCGCCGAGTTCCATGCCGCCGGTGGCGATGCACACGAGGTGGGACGAGAGCCGGTTCAGCTCCATCATGAGGACGCGGATGATCGTGGCGCGGTCGGGGACCTGGTCCTCGATGCCGAGGAGCTTCTCGACCGCGAGGCAGTACGCCGTCTCGTTGAAGAACGGCGTCAGGTAGTCCATGCGCGTCACGAACGTGGTGCCCTGCGTCCACGTGCGGAACTCGAGGTTCTTCTCGATGCCGGTGTGGAGGTAGCCGATGCCGCAGCGGGCCTCGGTGACCGTCTCGCCGTCGATCTCCAGGATGAGCCGGAGCACGCCGTGCGTGGACGGGTGCTGCGGACCCATGTTGACGATGATGCGCTCGTCGTCGGAGGTGGCCGCGGTCTGGGCGATCTCGTCCCAGTCACCGCCGGTGACCGTGTAGACGGTGCCCTCGGTCGTCTCGCGGGCCGACGCGGCTGATGCAGAAGAAGGGGTCTGCGTGCTCATGAGTACGACCTCCGCTGGTCCGGAGCCGGGATCTGGGCGCCCTTGTACTCGACGGGGATGCCGCCGAGGGGGTAGTCCTTGCGCTGCGGAAAGCCTTGCCAGTCGTCCGGCATCATGATCCGCGTCAGTGCCGGGTGGCCGTCGAAGATCAGTCCGAAGAAGTCGTACGTCTCGCGCTCGTGCCAGTCGTTGGTCGGATAGACGGAGACGAGCGAGGGGACGTGCGGGTCGGCGTCGGGGGCGCTGACCTCCAGCCGGATCAGCCGGTTGTGGGTGATCGAGCGCAGGTGGTAGACGGCGTGCAGCTCGCGGCCCTTGTCGTGCGGGTAGTGGACCCCGGAGACACCGGTGCACAGCTCGAAGCGGAGGGCCGGGTCGTCGCGCAGGGTCTGGGCGACGCGGACCAGGTGCTCGCGCTCGATGTGGAAGGTGATCTCGCCGCGGTCGACGACCGTCTTCTCGACGGCGTTGTCGGGGACGAGTCCCTGTTCCTCCAGGGCGCCCTCCAGCTCGTCGGCGACCTCGTCGAACCAGCCGCCGTAGGGGCGGGTGGCCGGGCCCGGGAGCCGGACGGAGCGGACCAGGCCGCCGTAACCCGAGGTGTCGCCGCCGTTGTCGGCGCCGAACATGCCCCGCTGGACGCGGATCTCCTCGCCGCCCTCGCCACGCTGGCCGGGGAGGTTCGAGGCTCCGAGGTCCTTCTCGGGGTTGACTCCGTTGCCGTTCGCGTCGCTCACCGCAGCAGGCCCTTCATCTCGATGGTGGGGAGCGCCTTGAGCGCCGCTTCCTCCGCCTCGCGGGCCGCCTCCTCGGCGTTCACGCCGAGCTTGGAGGTCTGGATCTTCTGGTGGAGCTTGAGGATCGCGTCCATCAGCATCTCGGGCCGTGGCGGACAGCCCGGCAAATAGATGTCGACCGGGACGATGTGGTCGACTCCCTGCACAATGGCGTAGTTGTTGAACATTCCACCCGATGAGGCACAAACCCCCATGGAGATCACCCACTTGGGATTGGGCATCTGGTCGTAGACCTGCCGCAGCACCGGCGCCATCTTCTGGCTGACCCGGCCGGCGACGATCATCAGGTCCGCCTGTCGCGGCGACCCGCGGAAGACCTCCATGCCGAAGCGCGCCAGGTCGTAGCGCCCGGCGCCGGTGGTCATCATCTCGATGGCGCAACAGGCGAGTCCGAACGTCGCGGGGAAGACGGACGCCTTGCGCACCCATCCCGCGGCCTGCTCGACGGTGGTCAGCAGGAATCCGCTCGGCAGCTTTTCTTCGAGTCCCATGTCTTAAGGCCCCTCAGTCCCATTCCAGGCCGCCGCGCCGCCATACGTACGCGTACGCGACGAAGACGGTGAGCACGAAGAGCAGCATCTCCACGAGCCCGAAAACACCCAGGGCGTCGAAGGTGACGGCCCAGGGGTAGAGGAAGACGATCTCGATGTCGAAGACGATGAAGAGCATCGCCGTCAGGTAGTACTTGATGGGGAAGCGCCCGCCGCCGGCCGGCGTGGGGGTCGGCTCGATGCCGCACTCGTAGGCTTCGAGCTTGGCGCGGTTGTACCGCTTCGGACCGATCAGCGTGGCCATGACCACGGAGAAGATCGCAAAGCCTGCCCCGAGGGCTCCCAGTACGAGGATCGGCGCATACGCGTTCACGCTCCTCGCTCCTCTCAGTCGGCACTGACTGGTGGCGGTTCGGCGGGCAAGCACTCCCGCCCCACAGGCCCCACGAGCTCCACCCGTCCCGGCGAAGATCGCGAACATGTGAAGCAGGTCACAAGCCCGACTGCCTCGCATCTTATGCCCGCCGGTCTGTGATCTGCGACACGGGGTATTACACAAGCTTTGTGATCTCCACCACCTGACGAACGATCATGAAGTCGTATGAGCAGTGATCTTCATACGCGAAGCGTCCGGTCGATCACCAGAGGTGACATTTCCGCTCGTCACCGCAGGTCCGAGGCGGCGTCTCCATATCAAGAGACTTCCTCTGCATGCAAATTCGAGTTGGACGCGGACCCTTGATAGAGGACCGCGTTCACACTTCGGAGGGAGCTCCGCGGCCGATGTGGACGCGTGCACGCGTTCACGAGCGGGGGACGGGTGGAGCTCACGCGCGGGACGCCGTCGCCCCGGTGACCGTTCCGTGACCTGCGCCACATCTGCCTATGGGTCAGATAAACCGGGCTTGGCCATCGGCTTCAACCGGTGGTAGGTGGCGGGCAATTCGGACGTAATACAGAAAGCCCATGATCACGGGCTTGACGAGGGCTGTCCGCAATGCCCGTTACGGCGTCAATAAAGAGTGACGCGCGACGATTTCGGCGGCCGATTGAACAACTGTGGCGCACCACACGTTTCTTGAAGGTATGGAGGAGCCCCTGGTACCGCTTGTACCCATGTCCCACACCGCTCACATACGAAGCCACCGGAAACCCCGTCGCAACGCGTCGGCGCTCGCGATGCGCGCCGGTGTTGCCGGTGGCGTCCTCAGCACCCTGGCCGTGGCCGGTGCGTCCGGTTCGGCGAACGCCGCCGAGCCCGTGACGCAGACCCTCGAACTGCCCACCCTGACGGCCGACCTGGCCACCCAGGTCGCGCAGTCCGCGGACGCCACCCAGCAGGCCGCGGCCAACTACGAGCTGCAGGCGGAGCGTGACGCGGCCGCCGCAAAGGCCGCAAAGCAGGCCAAGGCGGACCTCGCCGAGGCCAAGCACAAGGCCGAGGCCAAGAAGAAGGCCGCCGCCGAAGCCGCGCGCAGGGCTGCCGCCGCCGAGGCCGCCTCGCGCTCGTCGGAGCGGACCACCCTCTCCGCCTCCGCGTCCACGTCCACGAACGTCTCCGCCCCGGCCAGCGGAAGCGTCGCGACCGTCATCGCCTTCCTCAAGGCGCAGGTCGGCGACGCCTACGTCATGGGCGGCACGGGCCCGAACGCGTGGGACTGCTCGGGCCTCGTGCAGGCCGCGTTCAAGCAGGTCGGTGTCGACCTGCCGCGCGTCTCGCAGGACCAGTCGACGTCCGGCACGCCGGTCTCGCTGTCCAACCTCCAGGTCGGCGACATCCTGTACTGGGGTTCCGCCGGTTCGGCGTACCACGTGGGTGTGTACATCGGGAACGGCCAGTACCTGGACGCCGCCAACCCCTCCAAGGGTGTGGTGATTCAGGACCTTTCGGGCTATCCGGCCACGGGCGCGGTCCGCGTCCTCTGAGCCCTCGCCGTGAGGGCCGCCGCCTCGGGGCGGCGGCCCTTTCGTGCTGCCCGCCCGCGTCTCCGTCCTGCCGCCTTCCCGCCTCCCTCCGGCTCCGCGCCCCTGTCCGGGACCGCCTATCCGAGGTCGAAGGTGTTCGGCAGGCCGAGCTTGTGGCGGAGTTCGTCCACCCGCTTCAGCGGCTCCATCTCCGGGGGGCGGTACAGCTCCCAGACGCGACACCGCTCGGTGTCCGAATCGTCCGCTTCCAGCAGTGCGTTGACGGCCCGCCGCGCCGATTCGTTCGCGCCCTCCATCGTCGCCAGGTCGACGTCCGTGCGGACGTAGTCGCCGGCGAGGAAGAAGTTCGGGACCGCGGTGCCGGCGGTGGGCCGGTTGTAGAGCGTGCCCGTGGGATGGATGAGGAGCTGCTCGCGGTTCTGCGGGTCCGGGCCGCCCAGACCCGTCACGGCCGGGTCCATGAACCAGCCGATCCGGTCCTCGTCCCTGAGCGTCGTTTTCCCGGAGTCGTTCAGCCCGTCCTTCAGCTGCGCCCACAGTTCGGCGACGATCTCTTCCTTGGTGCACTCACGGGCCGTCCTGCCGTACAGGATCCCGGGTTTGTCCCACTCGGAGACGATCACGGACAGGCAGTCGCGGGCCTCGCCGTCGCCGTAGTCGCGCGAAAAGTCCCGTACGTCCCAGAACTGGGCCTGGCCGATGCCCGTCACCGACCACGGTGAGTCGAGGCAGTTGATGTGGCCGTGCACGACCGGGGTGGGCGTGCGCAGGTAGAACATCACGCCGGTCATCCAGTCCGTCCGCAGCGCGTCGCACCGGCCGAGCTGCCGGTCCGCCGCGCGCAGGGCGGGGCCCCAGGTCGCGCGGGCGTGCTCCACGGGCATCGCGGAGAGGTAGTGGTCGGCGGTGACCGTCCGCTCCCGGCCCCCGTCACGGTCCGACACACGGACCCCCGTCACCCGGCCCTGCGCGTACAGCACCTCCCGGACCTGGGTGCCGAGGACGAACTCGACACCGAGGGAACGCAGATGCGTCTCCCAGGGGTCGATCCACGCCTCGCTCGTCGGCGCGTTCAGGACGCGGTCGACGTCGGCGTCGCCGTCCATGCCGCGGCCCAGCAGCCCCCACAGCAGGAGGGCCTCGATGATGACGCGGCCGACCGTGCGGGTGGAGGCGATCTCGGCGCGGGTGGCGACGAGGTTGCGGGTCTGCCCGATGCCCAGCAGGGTCTGGTACTCCGTGCTCATCTCGCCCGCGCGGATGAAGTCCCACCAGGGCACCTTCTCCCACTGGTCCTCACGGCGGGCGTCGCAACTGGTGAGGTGGACGAGCAGCCGGTCGGCGAAGTAGGCGGCCTCGTGGGCCGGCAGGCGGGTGCCGAGGTCGAGGACGGAGAGGATCTGGTCGCGGAGCCAGGACGGAGTGATGTCGCCGGGGGCGGGCACCGTGGTGGCCCGGCGCAGCGGGAAGTGGAGGTCGGGCCGGCCCGCGTCCCGCGCGAACAGCGCCTCGGTGCCGCCGCGGAGGTTGTCGTGGACTCCGCCCGTGTTGCCGGGGAAGGGGATGCGGCGCATCGTGTCCGGGAGGTTCCGGTAGAAACCGGGAAAGAAACGGAAGCCGTGCTCGCCGGGGAGCGGTCCGCGTCCACCGGCGCCGGTCCCGGGGACGTCCATCGAGCGGGCCTTGCCGCCGAGTCGGTCGTAGTACTCGTAGACGGTCACGGCGTAGCCGCGCTCGGCGAGTTCGTGGGCGGCGCTGAGGCCCGAGACCCCGCCGCCGAGGACGGCGACCCGCCTGCCCGGGGCCGGAGCGGCCGCGGCGCTCCCGGCCGTCCCTAAGGAGACGGCGGCGGCCGTGGCTCCTACCGCTCCTCCGGCCGCGGCCAGGAAACGTCTGCGGGTCTGTCCGGTGTGCTCCTGGGACTGCAGCGCGTGTTCTGTTGTCATGAGCAACGGAGGGTAGGGAGGGGCTCCGGAAGCCGGAACCCCGTCGGCCCGCCACCCACAGCATCCTCACAATCACCGGGAGAGACAGTCATGCCACGTGTGTTCGTCCAGGGAAGCCCCGTCGACACGTATCCGCGGCTCGCGCCGGAGGCCCGGCGGGGTGCGGTACGACGGATCACCGAGGTCGGCGAGGAGGTGCTGCACAAGCCATGCCGGGACGTGACCGAGTTCGGGCCCGATCTCGCCGCGCTCATCGACGACATGTTCCTGACGATGTACGTCGCGGAAGGCGCCGGTCTCGCGGCGAACCAGGTCGGGGTCGCGCTGCGCCTGTTCGTCTACGACTGCCCGGACGACGCGGGGGTCCGGCACGTCGGGCACATCGTCAATCCGGTGCTGGAGCCGCTCGACCCGGCCGGGCGCCGGCTGCTCGACGAGGGCGAGGGCTGCCTGTCGGTGCCGGGCGCCGTGATGGACGTACCGCGTCCGGACCGGGCCGTCGTGCGCGGGCAGGACCGGGACGGCCGTCCGGTCCGCGTCGAGGGCACCGGGTACTTCGCCCGCTGCCTCGCCCACGAGACCGACCACCTGGGCGGGCGGGTCTATCTGGACCGGCTCTCCGGGCGGGAGCGCAAGGAGGCCCTGCGGCAGGTGGCGGACCGGCGCGAGGAGGTCTTCGCGCGCCGGGCCGCCCATCTGGAGGCGCTCGGTTCCTGAGGCGAGCCCTGCCGGCGCCGCCCGGTCCCCGAGAGGGGCCTCGCGGACCGCGCCTTCCACGGCCGCGGGCGGGCGGCCCGGTGAGCGTCCCGGTGCCGCCCCCCTCACGCAGGGCGGCCCCGGGGAGGGCGTGCTCTCGGTCGAGGCGTCACCGGTGCCGCTCCCTCGGACGGAGGGGGCGGCGCCGAAGCTAGGCCTTCGGCGCGACCTTGCTTAGGCCGTTGATGATCCGGTCCATCGCGTCGCCGCCGGTCGGGTCCGTCAGGTTCGCGAGCATCTTCAGCGTGAACTTCATCAGCATCGGGTGGGTCAGCCCGCGCTGCGTGGCGATCTTCATGACCTTCGGGTTGCCGATGAGCTTCACGAACGCGCGGCCGAGCGTGTAGTAGCCGCCGTAGGTGTCCTTGAGGACGCGCGGGTAGCGCTGGAGGGCGAGTTCGCGCTGCGCCGGTGTGGCGCGCGAGTGCGCCTGGACGATGACGTCGGCGGCGATCTGGCCGGACTCCATGGCGTAGGCGATGCCCTCGCCGTTGAAGGGGTTCACCAGGCCGCCGGCGTCGCCGACCAGCAACAGGCCCTTGGTGTAGTGCGGCTGGCGGTTGAAGGCCATCGGGAGGGCGGCGCCGCGGATCGGGCCCGTCATGTTCTCCGGGGTGTAGCCCCAGTCCTCCGGCATGGACGCGCACCAGGCCTTGAGCACCTCGCGCCAGTCCAGTTCCTTGAAGGAGTCGGAGGTGTTGAGGACGCCGAGGCCGACGTTCGACGTGCCGTCGCCCATGCCGAAGATCCAGCCGTAGCCGGGCAGGAGACGGTCCTCGGGACCGCGCCGGTCCCACAGTTCCAGCCAGGACTCCAGGTAGTCGTCCTCGTGACGCGGCGAGGTGAAGTACGTCCGGACCGCGACGCCCATCGGACGGTCCTCGCGGCGGTGCAGCCCCATCGCCAGGGAGAGCCGCGTGGAGTTGCCGTCGGCGGCGACGACGAGCGGGGCGTGGAAGGTGACCTCGCGCTTCTCCTCACCGAGCTTGGCGTGGACGCCGGTGATGCGGCCGGTGCGGTCGTCGACGATCGGGGCGCCGACGTTGCAGCGCTCGTACAGCCGCGCGCCCGCCTTCTGCGCCTGCCGCGCCAGCTGTTCGTCGAAGTCGTCCCGCTTGCGCACGAGTCCGTAGTCGGGGAAGGAGGCGAGATCCGGCCAGTCCAGCTGGAGGCGCACACCGCCGCCGATGATCCGCAGGCCCTTGTTCCGGAGCCAGCCCGCTTCCTCCGAGATGTCGATGCCCATCGAGACGAGCTGCTTGGTGGCGCGCGGGGTCAGGCCGTCACCGCACACCTTCTCCCGCGGGAACGCGGTCTTCTCCAGGAGCAGGACGTCGAGCCCCGCCTTCGCGAGGTAGTACGCGGTGGTGGAACCGGCTGGCCCGGCCCCGACGACGATGACATCGGCGGTGTTTTCGGAGAGGGGCTGGGGCTCGGTCACGGCGGGGTCTCCCCAAGACTCGAAATCAACGTGCCGACGGGCACTGGACATGGGCAGTCTATGCAGCGGTACTGATCACCCGGCTGAAGGGCTGCCCCCCGTGAACCGAGCTCTCCCCGACGTACGGCTCCGTGTCCCCACCGACGAGGACGCCTTCGCCTGGCACCGGATCTTCGCAGACCCGGAGGTCATGGAGTTCCACGGGGGCAGGGCGGCCGAACTGTCCGTGTACGAGGAGCTCACCGCGCGGCAGCGGCGGCACGACGCGGAGCACGGCTTCTGCCTGTGGACGATGGTCGGCCCGGAGGGAGAGGTGCTGGGCTTCACGGGGGCGCAGCCGTGGCCGCACGGGTGGGGGCCGACCGGCGAGATCGAGATCGGCTGGCGGCTGGGACGGGCGCACTGGGGCAAGGGGTACGTCACGGCGGCGGCCCGCACCACCCTGGAGCGGGTCCGCGCGGCCGGGGTCCATGATGTCGTGGCCATGGTCAACGCACGCAACGAACGCTCCATCGCCGTCACGAAGCGGCTCGGCATGGAGCTCGCCGAGCGGTTCACGACTCCGGTGACGGGCCAGGAGGGCCACCGCTACCGCCTGACACTGGCCTGAGCGCCCCGGCACCGGCCCGCGCGGCGCGGCGGCACCCCCGGCCCCGCCCGCGTGACCCGGCGCCACCCCCGGCAGCGGCCCGCGCGGCCCGACTGCGCCCGACTGCGCCCGGCATCGGCTCGCGCGGGGCCGGCGCGGCACCCCTGCCGCCGGCCCGAGCGCTCCCCCGCACCGGCCCGCGCGGGACCGGCGGCGCCTCTGACGACTTCCGGATGGCACCGGCGGAGGCTTACCCTTCCGGTACCGCTGGGGGTGAAGCTTGTGCAGATAACACCCAAGACACCCGAAGTGCGCGTACCGCGGCTCGTCGGCCTGATGGCCGTGGACGCGCGTGAGACGGCCGAGGCGCAAGGGGTGCTGCTCGTCGCACCGGACCGGCCCGACTTCCTGCGCACGGTCGTCGACTATGTCGTACGGCAGTACCCGCCACCCGGCGTGGAGGTCCCGCGCGGTGCCCTGGTCACCGTGTGGTTCGACCTCGGTGACTCGGAGGGCGGCGCGGGGGTGCGCGAGCCGCGCCTGCCACGTCCGCCGTCGGGCGGGATGCGCCGCGAACTCGACGAGCCCGGTGATCCTTTCGTGGTGCCGCACTGAGCGACCGCGCCGGTACACCGCCGCGGCCCGCGCGCCGACCGCTCCGTGGCCGGCCGCGCCGCGGTCAGGCCTTGAAGCCCCGGTGCAGGGCCACGACCCCGCCCGTCAGGTTCCGCCACGCCACCTTCGACCAGCCCGCCTTGCGCAGCCGCTCGGCCAGTTCGGGCTGCGTCGGCCAGGCACGGATGGACTCGGCGAGATAGACGTACGCATCCGGGTTGGAGGAGACGGCGCGGGCGACCGGCGGCAGCGCGCGCATCAGGTACTCGGTGTACACCGTGCGGAACGGCGCCCAGGTGGGGTGCGAGAACTCGCAGATCACGACCCGCCCGCCGGGCTTCGTCACCCGGTACAGCTCGCTCAGCGCGGTGTCGGTGTCCTGCACGTTGCGCAGCCCGAAGGAGATGGTGACCGCGTCGAAGGTGTCGTCCTTGAAGGGCAGCTTCGTCGCGTCGCCCGCGGTGAGCGGCAGCCACGGGTGGTTCCTCTTGCCGACCCGCAGCATCCCCAGGGAGAAGTCGCAGGGGACGACGTAGGCGCCGGTGCGCGCGAAGGGCAGCGAGGAGGTCGCCGTACCGGCCGCGAGGTCGAGGATCTTCTGCGCGGGCCGCGCGTCGACGGCCTTGGCGACCTCTCTGCGCCACACCCTGTCCTGGCCCAGCGACAGCAGGTCGTTCGTCAGGTCGTACCGTTCCGCCACGTCGTCGAACATCGAGGCGACTTCGTGCGGCTGCTTGTCCAGGGATGCGCGGGTCACGGGCCCATTGTGGCAGTACGGGCCGGGCGACTCTCCGGCACCCGGCCCGTACGCCGGCCCCGCGTCCCCCCTGGAGACCTCCGCCGGGCCCCGCTCAGGGAAGGAGTCTCGGCTTCTTCCTGGCCGCCACGTCCTCGACCCAGCCGAAGAGCGGGACGGCGATCCAGATCAGCAGCCAGCCGATGCCGAACATGAACCACTGGCTCTCCAGCGGGAGCCACTTCTCGAAGGCCGGCACCTTCCAGAACTGATCGATCAGCGGGACCGCGAGCACCAGGGCGATCTCGTGCCAGAGATAGATCGTCACGGCCCGGCCGTTGAAGATCGTCACGATCCGGTCGAGGCGCCGGAAGCGGGCGAGCCACGCGAAGTCCACGTCGTAGTACGCCTTGAAGTACATCAGGAGCGTCACGAAGCCGGCCGACCAGAAGGCCTGCGCGAGCGGGATCTCGTCCAGGTCGTAGGTGCCGGCCGCCGCCTGTTGCGCGAACGCGTACCAGCCTCCGCAGGCGAGGGCGGCCAGCGACGCCAGGACGACCGGCCCCGGCCTCAGCCGCTGGAGCACACCCTCGCGGTGCGCGAATCCGAGGAGCCAGCAGAACCCGTACGTCGCCAGGTCCGTGAGGGCGCTGCCGAAGCGGTCGTACGGCGGCTGCCAGACGTACTGGAAGACCACGATCGGAACGAGGGACAGCAGCAGGACGGGGATCGGGGCCCTGCGGAAGATCCGCAGGAGCAGCGGGGAGAGCAGCACGAACCAGAGGTACGTCCGCAGGTACCAGAGGATCTCCCAGGCCTGTGCGCCCCACTGGTTGCCCGGCGGGTCGCCGACCGGCACGATCCAGAACACGATCTGCCAGCCCGGCATCCAGTCGTGGATCAGCATGGCGACCACGACGAAGACCCCCCAGAACCAGAAGGGCGGCAGCAGCCGCCGCATCCGGCTTCGGACCACCTTGAGGGCGGGCCGTTCCAGGGACTTCGCCATCAGGGTGCCGGCGAGCGCGAACATCACGCCCATCGAGGGGAAGACCAGGCCTGCCCAGGCCCAGCCGAAGGTGTGGTAGGTCACGACACGCACCAGGGCTACGGCGCGGAGGGCGTCGAAGTAGCGGTCGCGGCCCTGCGCTCCCGCTTCTGCTCCCGTCCGCGGCGCGGACTCCTCCGGCGCGGGGAGTGGTTGCTCCGCCGTGTCGCCGCCGGGGTCAGGTTCCGCGCGGTCCGGTTCCGCGGGGGCCGGCGGTGCGGTCGGGTCCCAGCCGTGCGGCGCCGCGGGAGCACCGCCCGCGGCGGTGTACTCGGGAGACAGCTCGCCGTACGCCTGCGGCTGCCCGGCCCGGCCGTACGGATCGGGCTGCTCGCCATGGCCGTACGGATCGGGCTGCTGCACGGATCCGGATTCGTAGCCGTATCCGTAGCCGTATCCCTGCTGCGGGTACTGCCCGTACTGCCCTTGACGGTCCTGGTCCCAGCTCATCTAGCTCACCCCCGCCGGGGTGCCGACCTCGCCCGTGCGCTTGAGTTTCTGCCAGCGCAGACGTCCGCCGGTGAGGGCCGTGACGCAGGAGTGGATCAGGACCAGGTACATCATCTGCCGGTACGCGAGTTGCTGGAGCGGCAGCATCGCGAGGTAGCGGTACTTCTCCCGGTCGAGCCGGAAGGCGTAGGCGGCGCAGACGAGTTGGACGGCGAGGACGGCCAGCCAGGCGAGCAGGGCCGCGCGGAAGTCCACGAAGACCATCGAGTAGAGGGTGAACACGTCGATGAGCGGCGCGAAGACCGGCGTGACGATCTGGAAGAGCACGACGAGGGGCATGCCCACCCGGCCGAAGCGGCCCGAAGGGCCCTTGTCCGTCAGGGACTTGCGGTGCTTCCACAGCGCCTGCATGGTGCCGTACGACCATCGGTAGCGCTGCGACCACAGCTGCCTGAGCGAACCCGGCGCCTCCGTCCAGGCCCTGGCGTGCTCCTGATAGACGACGCGCCAGCCCGCCCGGTGCATGGCGATGGTGATGTCGGTGTCCTCGGCGAGCGTGTCCTCGCTCATGCCGCCGACCTCCAGCACCGCGTCCCTGCGGAAGGCCCCGATGGCGCCCGGGATGGTGGGCATGCAGCGCAGCAGGTCGTACATGCGGCGGTCGAGGTTGAAGCCCATCACGTACTCGATGTGCTGCCAGGCGCCGATCACGGTGGTGCGGTTGCCGACCTTGGCGTTGCCCGCGACCGCGCCGATCTCCGGGTCGGCGAAGGGCTGCACGAGCTGGTGCACGGCGTCCGGTTCGAAGACGGTGTCGCCGTCCATCATCACGACGATGTCGTATCTGGCGTTGCGTACGCCGTTGTTGAGCGCGGCCGGCTTGCCCGCGTTCTCCTGCCGGACGACCCGGACGTTGGGCATGCCGAGCGACTCGGCGATCTCGGACGTGTTGTCCGTCGACCCGTCGTCGACGACGATGATCTCGATCGGATGGGTGCTCCTGGCCAGCGACTTGAGGGTGTTGGCGATGCACTCCTTCTCGTTGTAGGCGGGCACGATCACGGACACGGGTTCGGTGACCGGCGGCCCCCAGCTGAACCTCCCGCCCCGGCCGCGCCCGCGGTTGCGCTGCCGGTGGTGGCGGCGGGCGAGGACCAGCATCATCGCGAAGCGGCCCATGACGGCGACTCCGACGACGACGAGGAACCAGGACAGGGCCGGTACGACCCACTCGGCCACGGCGACGGCCCAGATGAGGGCCCTGCCCTCGTAGAGCGTCGCGCCGGTGGCGGTGCGGTGGGCGGCCTGCTCGGTGTCGATCGTGGCGGCGCCGGCCGAGCCGGGGCGCGCCCCTCGGCCGTCCGCCCCGGCCGCTCCCCCGGCGGCGGCCTGCCGAGTGCCGTCGGCACCTGAGCGGTTCAGCCGGGCCTGCGCGCCGCTGACCGTGGTGAAGGTGTAGCCCTTCGCCTTCATCTTCTTGATGTACGTGTCGAGCGCCTCGACCGTCTGCGAGCGGTCGCCGCCCGCGTCGTGCATGAGGACGATGGCGCCCTTGTTCTTCTTCGGCGTCGCCCACTGGACGATCTTCGAGACGCCCGGCTTCTTCCAGTCGTCGCTGTCGGTGTCGACGAAGACGCTGGTGTAGCCGAGACCGCCGATCTCCTTGTAGACGGGCCAGCTGTAGTTGTCGACGGCGTCGATCTCCGACGAGTACGGGGCGCGGAACAGCGTGGTGGTGACGCCCGCGGCGCCCGCGAGGGCGAGCTGGGTCTGGTTCAGCTCGCGCTTGAGCCGGGCCGCGCCCTGGTAGGAGAGGTCGACGTGGGTGAAGGTGTGGATGCCCACCTCGTTGCCCTGCTCCACGAGCTTCTTCACGATGCCCGGGTAGCGCGAGACCATCGAGCCGACCATGAAGAAGGTGCCCTCGACGTCGTTGTCCTCCAGGACCTCGAGGACCTGGGGCGTCCAGGTGGCCGTCGGCCCGTCGTCGAAGGTGAGCACGATGGTCTTCGCCGGCACCGACTGGGTCTTCGCCGTGCCGTTGTCGAAGGTCAGGATGGGCCCGCCGTCGAGGATCTTCTCGGGGACCTTGTCGTAGGCCGCGCCGTCGCGCACGCGTGAGTCGTTGCCGATCTCGGAGCGCAGATAGCCGTCGAGGAGCATCACGCTGACGAGGGCCAGCAGGAGCAGGAGGGCGAGGATGACGCGCGGCTTCTGCAGCGCCGCGGCCCTGCCGGCGGCCCGCTCCATCCTGGAGGGGGCACGGCGGCGGCCGCGCGAGGGCGTCGTCGTAGTCATGAGAGTGGCTGCGTCCCGGTCAGTTGGCGCCGGTGGAGGCGGACACGGAGGGAGCGGAGGAAGGGGCGGTGCCGCTGGGCAGGCCCGACGGCGCGGTCCCGGTGGGGGCGCCGGTGGGGGCGCCGGTGGGGGCCGTGCCGCCCTGCGGCCGCATGCCACCGCCTCCGGGGGCGGATCCGGCCCGGCCACCGTCGAAGGGGAACAGCGCGGACGGCGTCAGCGAGGTGCCCCAGCCCATGAAGGCCATGCCGAGCACGCAGGCGTACCCGAGGCAGACGACACCGACGAGCGTGCCGAGGCGGCGCAGCAGGCGCGCTCTGCGCCCGGAGTTGTCAACGAAGACGGGGCCCTCGGCGGCCCCGTGGCCGCGTTTGCGGCGACGGCCGCGGGCGGTTGCGCGGCTTTCGACGGCGGACTCGGATTGCATTCCCCGGAGATTAAGGCGCCTTTATGTGCGAGAAACTCGGTCTCCCATGTGAGGCGCCCATGAGAGACGCCTCAATCTGTCCTTTCTCTATGAGATTTCCCGGACGACCGTCTCCCCAGGCCGCCACGCCGATGGGCGATACGCCCCACTTCAGTGCACCGTTTCACCCCCTTATGACCCCTTCGTCGCACGGCATCGTCCCGCCTGATCTCCATTCGGGATTCCCGACCTGGTGTGCCACATTTCCCCTACGGATTCGGTGGTTTGTTTCCGTCCTGAGACAGAGATCACGAGAGCGGGTGCTTACGCAATGAGGAGTTTCCTGAAGCCCGCCGCCGGGCTCGTCTGCCTGGTGGCGCTGGCCTGTGCGGGGTGCTCCTCGGACGGTGGCGGGGCGTCGGACACGGCCTCCCCACGGTCGGGCGGGACGCGTACGGCACCCGCGCCCAGCGGCGGCGACAGCGACGGCGACAGCTCGACGTCGGCCACCTCGTACGCCCCGTACGTGAGCGCCACCACCGCCTCCGCCACGGACTCCAGCGGGTCGCCGACGACGTACAACCTGGCCTTCGTGATCTCCGACGGCAGCTCCTGCACGCCGAAGTGGAACGGGACGTACGCCCTCGGCGACTCTGCCGTGGCGTCGCGGATCTCGGCGCTGAAGAAGTCGGGTGCGAGCGTGCGCGTGTCCTTCGGCGGAGCCTCCGGGAAGGAACTCGCCTCCACCTGCGACAGCGCGAGCGCTCTCGCCGCGGCCTACGGTGCCGCGCTCGACGCCGCCGGCTCGTCCCAGGCGGACTTCGACATCGAGGGCGACGAGCTGATCGACTCCGACTCGGTGGCGCTGCGCTCCGAGGCGATCGCGCTGCTCCAGAAGGAGCGCACCGATCTGGAGGTCTCCTTCACCCTGCCCGTGATGCCGTCCGGACTCGACGACGACAGCCTCGCCCTCCTGGAGTCCGCCAACGACCACTCCGTGAAGGTCGCCACGGTCGACATCATGACGATGAACTACGGCAGTTCGTACGCGGGCGACATGGGCGACTACGCGATCACGTCCGCCGAGGCGGTCCACGACCAGCTGGAGGACGTCTTCGGGCTGTCGGGCGCGGGCGCCTGGCAGGGCCTCGCGCTCACCTCGATGATCGGTGTCAACGACGTCGACAACGAGACGTTCACGCTCTCCGACGCCGCCCAGGTCCGCGCGTTCGCCGAGGAGAAGGAGGTCGCGTGGGTCTCCATGTGGTCGACGTTCCGCGACCGGCAGTGCGTGGACGACGACGCCGAGTCCGATGACGCGGCCACCGACTGCAGTGGGGTGCAGCAGAGTTCGGGGGCGTTCGGGAAGGCCCTCGCCGGCTGACCCGGCCGCCGCGCGCGGGGGTGCGTGCGCGCGACGCCGGAGCAACGCGCCTACCAGCACGGCGTGTTAGCGGGCAGGCCCAGTGTTCTCCCGGGCGGGCCAGGGGTGTTGGCGGGCAAGACTGGGGTGCCAGCAGGCGAGTCCGGGGTGCCGGCGGGCGGGACCCAGGTCGTGCGCCGTCCGACGACGGTCTAGCGGCGCCGGTGCACCAGGCGTCCCCCGCACACCGTCGCGAGGCACGTCCCGTCCGCGTCGAAGACCGCGAGGTCGGCCCGCCCGTTGTCGGTGATCACCGGTGTCCGGGGGTGCGCGAGCACGGCGACGTCGTTGCGCGCGGCCGCGGCGCGCAGGCCGGCGTCGTCCGCGTACGCCTCCAGCACCGCGGTGGCGCCCGACTTCAGTACGGCGTGCACGCGTTCGCGGGGGCTCGGTGCCGTGGGCAGGGCCCCTTCGTGGACGCGGGCGGGCCCGAGGGAGCCGGGCCAGCGGCGCACGCGCGCCCCGGGGAACCGCTCCAGCAGCTCGTCCAGCGGCCCCACGCCCGCGACACGGTCCCCCTCGACGGCCACGGCGCCGTCCTTGAGCGGCGCCGTGTCGCCCCAGCTGCGCCGGAGCTCGTCGGCGGTGTGGATCGTCAGCACGGCGTGGCTAGTTGGAGGCGAGCAGCTTCAGCTCGGGGTGTGCCGTACCGCCCTCGATCGCGGTCGACGAGATGTGGGACATGACGCGCTCGTCGACGGGGTCGTTCGCCGGGTCGTCGTGGACCACGATGTGCTCGTACGTCGTGGCCCGCTGGGCGGGCACGCGGTCGGCCTTGCGGATCAGGTCGATGATCTCCATGCGGTTGGAGCGGTGCTTGGCGCCCGCGGAGGACACCACGTTCTCCTCCAGCATGATCGAGCCCAGGTCGTCCGCGCCGTAGTGCAGGGAGAGCTGGCCGGCCTCCTTGCCGGTGGTCAGCCAGGAGCCCTGGATGTGCGCCACGTTGTCGAGGAAGAGGCGGGCGATCGCGATCATCCGCAGGTACTCGAAGAGCGTGGCCTGCGTACGGCCCTTGAGGTGGTTGTTCTCGGGCTGGTACGTGTACGGGATGAAGGCGCGGAAGCCGCCCGTCCGGTCCTGCACGTCACGGATCATCCGCAGGTGCTCGATGCGCTCGGCGTTGGTCTCGCCCGTGCCCATGAGCATCGTGGACGTCGACTCCACACCGAGCCGGTGCGCCGTCTCCATGATCTCCAGCCAGCGCTCGCCGCTCTCCTTCAGCGGGGCGATCGCCTTGCGGGGCCGCTCCGGCAGCAGCTCGGCACCGGCGCCGGCGAAGGAGTCGAGTCCGGCGGAGTGGATGCGCTGGATCGCCTCCTCGACGCTCACCTTGGAGATGCGGGCCATGTGCTCGACCTCGGACGCGCCGAGCGAGTGGATGACGAGCTGCGGGTACGCGGCCTTGATCGCGGAGAAGTGCTTCTCGTAGTACTCGACGCCGTAGTCCGGGTGGTGACCGCCCTGGAACATGATCTGCGTGCCGCCGAGCTCGACGGTCTCGGCGCAGCGCCGCAGGATGTCGTCGAGGTCGCGCGTCCAGCCCTTGGCGGTGTCCTTGGGGGCCGCGTAGAAGGCGCAGAACTTGCACGCCGTGACGCACACGTTCGTGTAGTTGATGTTGCGCTCGATGATGTACGTCGCGATGTGCTCCGTACCGGCGTACCGGCGGCGGCGCACGGCGTCGGCAGCGGCACCCAGGGCGTGCAGCGGGGCGTCCCGGTAGAGGTCGAGCGCCTCCTCGGGGGTGATCCGCCCGCCTGCGGCGGCACGGTCGAGGACGGACTGGAGGTCGGCCTTCTCGGTCACCGGGGCGTCCCTTTCGGAGGGGTGTGGGCGGACCGATCCAGCCTACGCCAGCCACCTCGGGGGCTCGACGCCAGCCCGCACACCCCGTGGCCACGGCCCCGTTCAGGCCGCGTACGCGCCGATCAGCAGCCCCACGTAGGCGCCCGCGACCAGGAAGGGCCCGAAGGGGATCGACGTCTTGCGTCCGGCGCGCCGCACCACGACCAAACCCATCCCGTACAGCCCGCCGAACAGGAACCCGGCGAAGGTGCCCAGCAGCACCACGCTCCACCCGTACCAGCCGAGTACGGCCCCGAGGCCCAGCGCGAGTTTCACGTCCCCGAACCCCATGCCGTTCGGGTTGATGAGGAAGAGGAGGAAGTACGCGCCCCCGAGCGCGAGCGACCCGTACAGCGCGGTCAGCCAGTCCCCGGCGTGCTCGGGCACGAGCGCGGCCGCCCCGAGCAAGACGAGCGCGGCCCCGGCGAGCGGCAGGGTCAGCACGTCCGGCAGCCGCTGCACCCGGAAGTCCACCACGGCGAGCAGCACGCCGAGGGGTGCGAGCAGCAGCCAGACGGCGAGCTCCGGCCGGGTACCGGTGGCGAGGGCGAGACCGGCGCAGACGACCGCGGTGGTGAGGGAGATGAGAGACACGCCGGGGCCGTATGCGGACGGGGCGTCGCCCAGGGCCACCCGGCCCGCGTCGCCGGACACCTGCGACGCCGTACGCGGGATGCCGGGCGCACGCCCCCGGCCGCCGCACTCCGGGCAGCGGGCGAGCCCGAGCCAGCCGCGTGCCGGGCCGGTGAGGGCGTGTCCCTCGGGGCAGCGGTCGCACCACGGCTCGTCCGGCCGCACGGACAGGCGGTACGCGGGCCGGGGCACCAGCAGCCCGGCCGCCGCGCCCCAGAGAGCGGCCCCGACGGCCACCCAGAGTTCGAGGTCCACGCATTCACCCCAAGAGTTCGTTTGCTGCCGCGGGTCATCGTCGCGCAGGGCACGCCGGGTGGGCCACCGTCCGTGGGACGGATCGGCGGGGCGTCGTCCCGCCGGGCGGTCAGCGGGCCCGCCTCCCGCCGGTGGCGTGCGGACCGGCGGGGCCGTCGTCCGCGGATCGGATCAGCCGGCCCGGACCCACGCGGCGCGGACCGCGTGGGCGCGCGGCCCGGGGCTCGGACCGCGGCGCGGGACTCGGACCGCGGGGCGGGACTCGGACCGCGGGGCGGGACTCGGACCGCGGCGCGGATCACCACGGGTCGGGTCGTCGCCCGCGGGGCGGACCGGACCGGGCGTCCTCCCGCAGGGGGTGGATCGCCTCGGCGCGTGCCCCGCAAAGGGCTGACCGCCTCGACGCGTTCTCCCGCACGGGGCTGACCGTCTCGCCGCGTATCCCTCAAGGGGCTGACCGTCTCGACGCGGCCCCCGCAAGGGCGGATCGCCTCGACGCGGCCCCCGCAAAGGGCTGACCGCCTCGACGCGTACCGCCACAGAGGAGGGGGCGTCGTCGCGCGGTGCGCGGAGGCCTCCTCGCGCGGGGTGGCGGCCTCGTCGCCCGGGGCGGGCCCCCGTTGGGCACAGCCGGTCCGCGGCGGGTGCACAGCCGGTCCCCGGCGAGAACAGCCGGCCCCCGGCGGGCACAGCCGGTCCCCGGCGAGCGCACAGCCGGACCCGGCGGGCGCACAGGCGGCCCCCGGCGAGCACGGCCGACCCCCGCCCGGCCCACGGCCCCGCGCACCGCCCGGCTCATCCGACGGCGGCGACACCGCTCCGCCACGTCGGCAGCAGCTCGTCCAGCAGCGCCTCGGTGCGCGGCGGCAGTCCGCGCGCACCGCTGCGGGCGACCAGGTCCGCGGCGAGACGCTTCATACGGTCGCCGTCACCGGTCGTGTGCGTCGCGCGCAGCAGTTCGTTCCACAGGCGCTCGTCGGCGGGAGCGGAGTTCAGGGCGGCGTCGAGGGCCTCGATGGCCTTCTCCGCGCGGTCCTTCTCCAGGTGGAAGGCGGACAGCGCGAGCCCGATGTCCGCGACGAGCAACGGGAGTTGCGCGTCGATGATCTCGTGCGTGAGCCAGCCGTACCGGCCGGCGGGCCGGTCGGCGAGCAGCGGACCACGCACCAGGACGAGCGCGTCGGTGAGCAACCGCCCGCGTACCGCACGGCTGTCGACGCCCTTGCCCTGCGTCGCCTCGTGGTACAGCGACCGCAGCACGTCCAGGTCGGAGACGACCGACTTGGCGAGCGTGAGCCGCCCGGTGGCATCGGTGCCGAGGCGGGCGGTGCCGTCCGGGTCGGTGCCCAGCCAGCCGCGCAGCCGCTCGACGAGCGCGTCCCGCACGTCGTCGGTGACGCCGCGCGGCCACAGCGCGGACGACAGCACCCGCGGGTGCACGCCCTCGCGGTGCAGGAGCAGCAGCGCGAGCGCCTCGTGCATCAGCGGGCTGCGCTCGCCGTCGGGCGTGTCCAGACCGATGATCTCGTACGGGCCCACCAGCCGCGCGTACACCGCCGGACGGCCCTGCTCGCTGATGTCGACGAGGAACGGCGGCGCCGCGGAGTTGGTGCTCTCCCGCTCGGGATCCGCCTCGACGAACAGCTCCACGACCGCCCGCTGCTGCGCCACCGGCAGCGACTGGGCGTCGAGTTCGAGGCCGAGCAGCGGTGCGAGCAGCTTGCCCTCGCCGGTGATCTCCATCTCCCAGGCGGCGCCCGGCAGATCGCCGCTCTCCGTGCCGACGAGGTAGCCGATGCCGAGCCGGCTCGCGTCGGCGGCGAGTTCGGCGAGCTTGACGGCGTCCTCGGCGGACGGCTCGGCGGCGAGCAGCACCAGGTGCGGGGCCCAGCGGGTGTGCTGGGCGGGCCCAGTACGGCCGGTGAGCACGGAGTCGTGGCCGGCGGCGCCCAGCGCGCCGCGCCGCTGTCGCGTCTCCGCCTCCATGGTCTCCACGAGCGCCTCGACGTCGTCGAGGTGGCGCAGCCGGTTGGGCGCCAGCGGCGTGAGGTCCTCGCCGAAGCCGACGAGCGTGATCGTCATGCGGTCGGACCAGCCGTTGGTCGCCAACTCGGCGGCGACGGAGGCGAAGACGCCCGCACGGTCGCTCGCGCTGCCGCTCAGCGACACGATGCCGGGGACGGACTCAAGGTTGAGGAGCAGCCGGGAGTCGTCCATCGTCCCGAGGCTGACGAGGCCGGGGTAGGGAGCGGCGGTGTCGACGTCCTCGTACCGCTCCGCGTCGGCGCGCGCCAGCATCCAGAACGTCTGGTCCTGCCCGAGCTGCCAGGGCGCGGGCGGCTTCCCGGCCGGCTGGGCGAGCTGGAGGTGCAGGTCGCCGTTGCCGCTGAGCCAGGCCGCGTAGACGGTCGGCAGCGGGCGGGACTCGGCGGCTAGCGCCGCGGCGAGCCCGCGCAGCGACAGGTCGAGCAGGCGTACGCCCTCCGGGTCGGCGCCCACCAGCAGCGCGTCCTGGGCGTCCGCGGCCGAACCGGTGGGGACCGGCGGTTCCATGCCGCGCCGCCCGCCGACCGCGCCGAGCGCCGACTGCCACAGGGCCTGGCGGCGCCGGCGGCCGAGCGCGCCGAGCAGGCCCGCGGCGAGGAGGGGGGCGCCGACGAGCGTCTCGGGCAGCCCGAAGGGGAACCCGCTCTCCTCGGCGGCCGAGGAGTCCGAGGCGTGCGAGGCGCCCTGCTCGTGCCGCTGGTCCCCGCCACGGCCGACGCCCTGGTCGCCGCCCGGCCGCTGATGGGGCAGGTGGATGTGGGCGGTGTCCCGGTCGCCGGCGCCCTGCTGCCCGCCGCCCTGCTGGTGGTCGCCGGTCTTCGCGTAGTCGTGGATCTGCTGCTGGACCTGCTCGGAGACCTTCGGCGCCTCGTCGGGCAGCTCGACGAGATCGCCGCCGTGGGCGTCGCCGGGCATCTCCAGGATCCAGCCGGGGCGGATCAGACTCGCCTCGGAGAGCTTGGAACCGTCGGGCTGCGTACGGTCCTTGTTGAGCTGGTAGATCTCCTTGTAGCGGCGCCCGTCGCCGAGGTGCCGCTCGGCGATCTCCCACAGCGAGTCGTGGTGGCGCCCCTCGGGCGGATGGATCCGGTAGTACTTGGTGTCGCCCTCCTGGGCGGCGTGACCGCTCCCGGCGTCGGCGTGCGACGCCGCCTCGGCGGCCTGCTCGGCGAGCGCGGCGGCCGCGCTGGACGCGGCCTGCTCCTGCTGCTGCGCGAACAGCCCGCCCGGGGTCTGCTGGGCGGCGGCGACCGTGCCACGCTGGTTGCCTTCCAGGCTCTGGCCGAGCTGCGAGAGGCCCGGCGCGAAGCTGGCCGCGGTGGCGCCGACGAGCAGCAGCGCGGCGACGAGCTGACGGGCGAGCAGCTGACTCGGACCGGCGCCGGGGACGCGGTTCGGCAGACCCACGCCCGACAGCGCGGCCTTCACCTCGACGAGCACGCAGGCGGTGAACTGGGCCCAGGCGAACCACACGATCACCGTCAGCACATTGATGAACGTGCCGACCGTGATCTCCTGCTGGAGCCAGTCCAGCGAGGGCGCCCCGTGCGGCAGCGGCCACCCCACGCTGACCACGAGCGCGCCCGGAACGCCGACGAGCAGCACCAGCAGCGCGACGAACGCGGCGGTCGCCTTCGCGAAGTCCCCGAACGTCCGTCGGCGCCGGGGCAGCGGCTGCGGCGTCCGATTCCTCGGACCCGGCGTGCTTCCCGTCGAGCTTGAAGTGGTGCGTCGGGCCATGGCGGGTGTCCTGGGGTCGTGTGGTGAGGGAGGCGAGAGCTTGGAGCTGCTGAGGTGGTCCGGGGGTGTGCTGAGCCTATCGAGATCGTACGGAGGTCGTCGAAGGTCAGACAGGGGGCGGGACTTGAGCGACGGCCCGCTTTACCGGCCCTCACCCCCTAAGTCCGACTTGCCCGTTGCCCCGGAATCCGTGTCCCGCCTCAGCTCATCATCATTCGCAACCGTCATGTCACAGTTCTCACGGTCCCCACACAATCCCCCGTTGCCGCCCCGATGCCCTCTACGCACCCCTGATAGCTTCGTTCTCTGCTGCACACATGCCGAACACAGGGGGAGAAAGCCCGTGTCCCGTCGCGCCCTGACCACAGCCGCCGCCGCACTCACCGCGACCACGGCCCTCCTGCTCACCGCCTGCGGCGGAGGCGACGACAAGTCCTCGGACGACATCAAGGGCGCGGACACGGGCTCGACGTCCCCGTCGGCTTCGGCGTCGGGGGGTTCCCAGGCCGGCCGGCCCGACGTGAGCGTGCCCAAGGACCTGGACCTGGTCTTCGACTTCGACACCCCGTCCGACGCCAAGCACGCGGCGGCGCTCGCGGACGCACAGAACTACATCCGCGCCCTCGACCACGGCATCGACAAGCAGGACCCCGAGGATCCCGCGTACCAGTTCTACTCGGACGGCAGCGCCTCCCAGTACGCCAAGTCCCAGATCCAGGCATGGGTCAAGGGCGGCTGGACCGTGACCGGCACGGACAAGTACTACGACGCCGAGACCAACGCCGTGGGCAAGGGCAAGCGCGTCCTCGTCAGCTTCTGCAGAAACCAGGCGGAGTTTTTCGGCAAGGAGATCAAGACCGGAAAGGTCCTGCGCACCAAGGAGAGCCTGAGCAGCTATCAGAAGTTCACCATGATGATGTTCCCGCCGAGCGGCTCCTCACCCGCCTGGAAGGCACAGGTGATCGAGGTCAAGGGGAAGGCGAAGGAGTGCCAGGCATGAGGATGCGCGGACGTTCTTCCCACTGGACCCCGGCGGCGGTGGCGGCATTGGTGCTTTGGAGCGGAGGCACGGCGTACGCGGACGGTCCAGCGGACAACACCACGCCGCCGACGGGCCCTTCGGGCAACTCCGACGGCAACGGCAACATCAACGCCTCGGCCACCCAGTCCCAGATCAAGGTCCGCCAAGTGAAGGGCCCCACCACGGGCAAGCGGGGCAACGTCACGTCGGTCGACCCCAGCTGGGAGCCTCCGGCGTGCTGGTACGAGCCCGTCATGACGCCCGAGCAACTGAAGAAGTTCTCGGAAACGAACGGCAATGGCGATGTCGGTGTCCACGAGACGTGGATCGGCAAGGGGCTGTGGACGGACCACTACCGGGACGAGAAGCCTGAGAAGAACTTCGACGACACCTGGTCCACCGCACCCGGCTACAAGGACTACAACATAGGCAAGAAAGGGTACTTCTGGCGCAGCGTCGCACCGGACGACACGGACCCCAAGTCGTGGGACTGCGGCCGGATCATGTTCTGGCAGGACGGCAACACGGTCCCGCAGGTCCCGAACGCCCCGACCCCGAAGACGCTCGCCGAGTACGCCTACAACCAGGTCAAGATCCCGGACACCGAGATCGAGCTGAAGCCCGAGGGCAAGTCCACGGTCAATCTGCCCACGTGGATCTGGCTCGACAAGGGCACCTTCCAGGACGTCACCGTCCGCGCCGAGCTCCCGAACACCAATCTGTGGGCGGAGACCACGGCCAAGCCGGTCGCGCTGCATCTGGAGCCTGGTACGGAGGACGCCGAGACGTTCCCGGCCTCCGGCGAGTGCAAGATCAACGACGACGGCTCGATCGGCACCCCGTACAAGAAGGGCGACTCCGACAGGACGCCGCCGTGCGGCATCGAGTACCTGCGCGCCACGAGCGGCGCCCCGTACCAGCTGAAGGCCTCCATCACCTGGCAGATCTCCTGGGAAGGCACCGGCGGCGCCAAGGGCGACCTCCCGGACGGCACCTTCGAGACGACCCAGGACATGAATGTCCAGGAGATCCAGTCGATCAACCGCTAGGTCCACGCGCTCAGACGTCGCCCACATCGGCACGGAGCCGTGCCGCACGGCGATCGAGACGCGGCCCGGCGGCAGCAAAGTCCTTACCGGGAACACGGATTGATCCGGCGGCTCACCCTGCCGTCGCCGAGCCCACCGCAAGGGCGGCGCAACCGAGGAGCTCAGATGATCCGCCCCGTCGGCTTCTTCTCCGAACTCGACCCGGGTTGGGGACTCCCCCACGACGGGTTCATGCGCGATGCCATGAACCCGGCGGGAGAGCCCGACGAGGCGAAGATCGTCTCCTACCTCAGAAGCGGCGCGGCGATCTGGAGCGAAACGAGCGCGGGCCCCGACGTCCTGGACCCCGAAGCTCCCGGCCTGTGCGGCATCGGATCGCTGTACACGGACGGAACCTGGCTGTGGCGTGAAGATCTCCCCTACTACCTCGGCACGTATCACCTGTCCCTGCCCGCGGAGTTCGTCGCCCACGTCAGGGCCGCCCACCATCAGGTGCCGGAAGTGCCGGAAACCCGACTGATGGAAATCCTGGAACGGGACCTCGGAATCGACGTGACGTAGGCATAGGCAGAGGCCGGTGAAAGAAACGTCTGAGGCAGAGCGGGGATCTCCTCGACGATCGGACGTTCGAGCTTTAATGCGGAACGCTTCTGTTCAGGTAAAGCCGCTGTCTAAGGATCACGGCATGACGTCAGTACCCGCTCCGCGGCGCATCGGCGAGGCGGCGAGTGAGATCGAGTGCTCCGTCGGTGCACTCGCGGGAGATCTCGCCGCGAAGCTTGCCACGTATATGGAGACTGCAGAACCGCTGCTCTTCTCCCCCGGTACTCTTCCCGACCCCTTTTCCGATTCCGAGGGAATGCGGGTTCGTGTCGGTGTCATGACGGACGGGACCTGGGTATGGAATCTGGCCTGGTCCGACTACGTCCAGTACCACCGCGTGGCCCCGCCCGCCGAGTTCATCCGGCATGCGGAGTCCCTCGGCTTCGCACCACCCGAGATTTCGGAGGACGAAGCCATGCGGCTCGCCGAAGCTGCGGGGCTCCCGATGCCCGACTGAGCGCCGCGGCCACCACGCCTGCCCCGATCGACGACCCCGCCCGCCCGGGCGACTCCGGTGCCGTGTACATGGGCTGCATGGCGGAGAACCTGGCGTACGGTCACGACCGTCGACATCCCCGAAGTCGGCCCGGCCGCCCGGACGTTCGGTGTCGAGGACGTTCCCGTCGCGCAGGGAGACACCCGTACCCTTCGTATGGTGCTGACCCAGACGTACATTCCCGTACCGGGAACCGCCGACCAGGTGGTGCTCGTCTCCGGGGCCAGCCCGGTGCTGGACCTGGCGGAGGCGTTCCACGACATCTTCGACGCCGTGACCGGCACGTTCCGCTTCGTCTGACGAATCAAGGGGGAACCGCACATGGGCACGGGCAAGAGCGACCTCGCGCTCCCGCTCAGCGAGCTGGAGGACTACGGCGGGCGGCTGCGCGACATCAAGACCCGGCTGAACCACACCAAGAAGCTCTTCGAGTCCTACAAGGACGACCTCGGCGACCACACGGTCTACGACGCGCTCGACGACTTCGAGTCCGGCTGGGAGGACGGCCGTGAGGACATCTCCCAGGCCCTCGACGCCCTCGCCGACATGTCCGACGCCGTCGTCCGCGAGTTCAAGAAGCTCGACGACAAGCTGGCCAAGGACGTCTCCGACGGGGTGAAGACGGAGAAGAAGGGCGGCAAGGGCGACGGCGGGAAGTAGCGCCGGCCCGGGCGCATCGCACCGCGCCGGCCGGCGTCACGCCTCGCGCAGTACCGCCGGCGTGGCGCTGGTCCGGGCGCATCGCAGCGCACCGTCCGGCGTCACGCCTCGCGCAGGACCGCCAGCGCGAACGCCAGGCGGCGGTCCAGCCAAGGGGCGTGCGGGTGGTACACCCGCACGCCGTCCAGGTGGTCGGAGGTGAGGACCAGGTCCTCCTCCTCGTCCCCCGTACGCCACGTCACCGGCTTCCACACGTGCGTACTGCGCTGGTCGCCGCCCTCGGCACCCAGACCGGCGACGGAGTCGACGACGCCGGAGACGAGGGCGCCGGCCCCGCGGACCGCCTTCTCCCTGCCCCGCGCGGCGATGTCCTTCGCACTGCCCCTGGCCCAGTGGTAGCGAGCCACGATCTCCGGGTGTCCGGGCTGCCGCAGCCACCAGCCGTGCTGGACGGCCCGCTTGGCGGCGGAGGTGCGGTGCACGTGCCCCAGTTCCGTTCCGTCGGCGCCGGTCACGCGGTAGGCGGTGCCGCGGCTCACGGGCGTGAGGACGCACAGCGGTGCCCCGCCGGGCCCGACGGCCGCGTGCAGCTCGTACGACGGGGACCTGTCGTCGGCCTCACCGAGGCGTGTGACGACCGCCGCCGGGGCGAAGTACCGCACGCCGTCCCGCATCGTCGGTTCCCGTACGGCCCGCTCCCCCGTCAGCGCCTTGCGGCGGAAGGCCGCCGGGCGCAGCACGTCGCCGACGACGAAGCCGCCGACGCCGCCGGTCCCTTCCCAGGGCACGGGTTCGACGACCGGATCGTCCCTCTTCCGCCCGAACACCGCCACGCCACCTCCGCTCGTCCGCCGCCGCGGCGGCGCCGGCTCAGCCGACCTCGTTCTCTGCCACCGCGCTGCCGTGCACGACGACGTCGCCGCCGTAGAACATGCCGGTGAAGACCGGGGAGTAGGTGAGCTGGACCTCGACCTCGACCTGGTTCTCGTCCGCCGCCACGCAGTGCGTGGCGGCGATGTCCGCGCCGGACATGCCCATCTCGCGGGCGAACGCCTTCACGCGGGCCCCGCAGTTCTGGTAGCGGATGGGGGCGCCGCCCTTGCCCTGGTTCTGGTAGAGGGCTTCCTTGTCGACGTCCTGGGCGGCGTAGCGGGCGGCCTGTTCGGCTATGTCCGCGGCCCGCTCCCGCTTGGAGATCGACATGCCGCCGTCGATGACGAAGGCCGACAGGGAGAGGAAGACGATCGCGAAGATGATGACCGCGCCGGCACCGGACCCCCGGTCGTCCAGGCGGGCGCGGCGCGCCCCGGCCCACTCCCGGGCGCGGGTACGCAGCCCCGAGCAGGCCTCGCCGTCGCCCGGCCCGCTCCGCCCCGCCCGGGCACCCGGCCCGGCTTGTCCCACCGCTGCGCGCAGCCTCATGTGCCCCATCACGCCTTCCTCTTGAAGGGGTCGAGCGGCGAGGTGAACGAGCTGGTCAGGGTCGTCGGGACGTCCAGGCCGAGCATGGCGAGACCCCGCACCTGGCAGCTGACCTCGACCGTGAAGAGCTCGGCGTCCGCGAATCCGGTGCTGGTCTTGGTGACCGTCACCGGGCCGGAGCACACGTCCGCGAGGTCGGCGTCGGCCGCCTTCTGCGCCTCGGACATGGCGGTGGCCTCCTCCCGCTGGAGGGATCCGGCGCGTGCCGCGTCCCGCGCGGCACCGTCGAGCGCGCCCCGGCCGTCCACGAGCTGCCCGAAGGCCACCAGGACGAGGATGAAGAGGATCATCACGGGGGCGAGGATCACCACCTCCACGGTGGACAGTCCCCGGTCGCCCTCACGGCATGCCGTCACCCGGTCCCGTACGAAGGAGACGAGTGCCGCCATCAGTTCTCGCCCTCCTTCACGAATCTCTCCACCGGGCCCACCGACTGGGCGTGCACCGTGAGGTCCAGGCCCGGGAACACCGTGGGCACCTTGGCCGTGATCTCCACCCCGACCTTGTTCTGCTCGGGCTGGAGCAGCTTCACGTCCGGGGACAGGACCAGCTGCGGGCCGAGCTGGCGGATGTAGCTGTCGACGACGTCGCGTGCCTCGCCCCGCCACGCTCCGGGCTGTTCGTCGGCCGTGGCGCGGGCCTTGCGGGCGCCTGCCTGGGCCGCCGCCTGGGCCACGTGATCGGCGAAGAAGTACAGCGCGAACTGCACCGTCGCGAAGATCATGAAGAAGAGCACCGGCGTGAGCAGCACGAACTCGATCGCGGTCATGCCGGAGTCGCCGCGGGCGGAGGCGGCCTCCACCCGGCGGCGTACCCAGCGACGTACCCCTGGACGTGCGCGCACCCGTGTCCCCGTGTGAGAAGTAGCGGAACGGCTCAGCAGGTCTTGCCGGCGTCCGCGCCCTTGATGCAGTCGCCCACCTTGTTGGCGCCGTCGCTGAGGGCGGCGTTGATGATGGCGGCGACCACGCCGACGATCGCGACGACGACGGCGGAGATGATGACCCACTCCACCGCGGACGCACCCCGGTCGAGTTCGCCGGAGCGGGCGCGCTGCACCCGGCCCTGGAGGAAGGTGATCAGGAAGTCCACCCCCGGGATCCCGGTGCTGAAGTTCCGTCCGTTCATGGTGAGTTGTCCTCTCGAAATGACGTGGATGAAGTTGTCGGTCGGCGTCAGACCTGGAAGACGCGCATGGCGGCGGGAAAGATCAGGAAGACCAGGAAGCCTGCGCACAGCAGCAGCTGGGCGACGAGCATCGACTGCGACTTCTCGCCCGCGCTGCCCTCGATCTCGGAGAGCTCGCGGTGCCGCATGGTCTCGGCGCGGGAGGCGAGCGACTCGCGGACCTTCGCGCCGTCGTCCGCGACCAGCGCCAGGGAGGCCGACAGGTCCTTCAGTTCCTCGACGCCGAGTTCCTCGCCCAGCGAGCCGAGGGCCTGCCACTGGCTGATGCCGGTGATGCGGGCGTCGGCGAGCGCGTTGCGGATGCGCTGGGTGGCCCACCCGTCGGAGACCTCGGCGGCGGCCATCAGCGCCTCGGGCAGGCCCCGCCCGCCGGCCAGGCTCATCGACACGAGGTCCAGGTACGCGCCGATCACGCGCCGCAGGTCGCGCCGCTTGTCCGCCGCGTCCCGCCGCACCTCCACGTCGGGGAGGAAGAAGAAGACGAGGGCGAACAGCAGGGCCAGCCAGACCGGGATGATCGGGCTGCTGCCGAAGCCGAGCGTCCAGACGACGGCGAAGAGGAACGGTCCGAAGAACACGCCGGCGGCGGCCAGCAGCACCTTCGTCGCGAGGAACTTCTCCCAGCTCCGGTTCAGGACGGCCAGGTCGGCGCGCAGCGAGCGCTGCTCCCAGCCCTGCTGGAGGTAGAACTCGGCGACGCGGGTTCCGACTTGGGCCCGCAGGCTGCCGAGTTTCCCGGCGTCCTGTCCGCCGCGGTGCGCGGATTCGTACGCGGCGCCCCGCGCCCGCATCGCGTCGATGCGGGCGACCTGCGCGACCGCGCTGCGCTTCGACGGCATGAGGGCGCGTACGAGTGCGTAGGCGCCCAGGCCCAGGACGGCGCCGATCAGGATCGGCATGGTCAGGTTCATCGACGTACCGCCTCATCGGTGGAAGCCGGCGTACGGGGGCGCACGAACTGCACCGACGACTCGTCGCGCACCAGGAACCGCTCGGGCGTCTCGATGGTGGAGAGCTTGCGCAGCCACCAGAAGCCGAGCGCGAACAGGCCGCAGACGCAGGCGAGTACGAGCTGCCCGACCGCCGTGCCGTACGGCTTGACGAAGTCGCGGTTGAAGATCGACAGGCCGAGGACGAAGGCGATCGACACGGCGACGACGATCTGCACCGAGCGGCGGGTCGAGGCGCGCTGGGCCATCACGCGCTGGCGCATGTCGACCTCCTCACGGGCCGACTTGGCGAGCGCGCCGAGCACTTGGCGCAGACCGGGTCCGCGCAGCCGGGCGTTGAGGATCAGTGCGGCCACGATGATGTCCGCGGACGCGTCGTCGATCTCGTCGGCCAGTTGCTGCAGGGCCTCGGGCAGCGGCGTACGGGAACGCAGCCGGTCCACCAGGGAGTCCAGGTGGGGTCGCAGCACGGGGGCCGCGGCGCGTGCCGAGGCGGGGATGGCCTGTTCCAGGCCGACCGCTCCGGCGATGGTGTCGCGCAGCGACTCGGTCCAGGACGCGAGGGCCTCCACCCGGCGCATCGCGGCGCGCTCCTCGGAGGCGCCGCCGAAGAGCTTGTCCCAGAAGAAGACGAGGATTCCGGCGGCGATTCCGGCGACGGCCCACCGGGTCAGCAGCAGGACGACGAGTCCCACGATGGCGGCGGTGGATCCGCGCCGGCCGGCGAACCGGACGAGCTCACCGGCCCGTTCGCTCGCCTTCTGCTTCTCGTGCTCGGGCTTGGCCGGCAGTCCGCGGACCGCGACGGCGAACAGTGCGATGCCGCCGCCCACGGCGACGCCGGAGGCGAGCGCGAACAGGACGGTGGTGGAGAACAGTCCGCCCATGGAGCCGAGCGAGTCGAGCGCGGCGAGGGAAGTCATGTCCGTCATGCGATGATCAGCCCCAATTCCCGCCGCCGGGCAGCCGGTAGCCGTGCTGGACCAGGTCGTCGAGGCAGGAGAGGGGCGCGTGCGGGACGACCCGTCCGTCGGGTGCCTCGGCGAACACCTCGCTGGACAGCACCCGGCCGTCGACGCCGTTGACCTCGCGCACGGAGGTGACCATGCGCTGGAGCCGGCCGCCCGTCTGGTAGTTGTTGCGCCGCTGGATGAAGACGACGAAGTTCACCGCGCCCGCGACGAGCATCTGGCTGGCCTCGATGGGCAGTCGCTCGGTCGCCTGGAGCGCGTAGGTGGAGATGCGGTTGAAGACCTCGCTGGAGCTGTTCGCGTGGATCGTGGACAGCGAGCCGTCGTTGCCCTGCGACATGGCGTTCAGCATGGTCACGATCTCGTCGCCGAGGACCTCACCGACGATGACCCGGGAGGGGTTCATACGGAGCGATCGGCGTACCAGCTCGGCCATGGTGATGGCGCCCTGGCCCTCGGAGTTGGGCAGCCGTTCCTCGAAGGCCACCACGTTCGGGTGCAGGTCGGTGAAGGTGTCGAGGCCCAGCTCCAGGGCCCGTTCGACGGTGATGAGGCGCTCGTGCGGCGGGATCTCGTTGGCGAGGGCGCGCAGCAGGGTGGTCTTTCCGGCGTTGGTGGCGCCGGCGATCATGATGTTCTTGCGGGCGCGGACGGCGCAGGCGAGGAAGTGGGCGACCTCGGGCGTGATGGTGCCGTTCCCGACCAGGTCGGAGACGAAGACCTTGCCCATCCGCGCGCGGCGGATGGACAGTGCGGGGCGCCGCGTCACGTCCATGACGGCGGAGAGCCGCGACCCGTCCGGCAGCCGCAGGTCGAGCTGCGGGTTGGCGGAGTCGAAGGGCCGGGAGGAGAGGCCGGAGTAGGCGCCCAGCACCTGGATGAGCTCGATCAGTTCCTCGTCGTTCTCGGCGACGGGATCGCCCTTGACCTCGCGGCCGTCCGCGTAGCCGATGAAGACCTGGTCGTACCCGTTGATGTCGATGTTCTCGACTTCCGGGTTGTCGAGGAGCGGCTGGAGGCGGCCCACGCCGAACAGCGCGGCGTGCACGGCGGCCGCATACTGCTCCTCGGTCTCGGCGTCGAGGGGGGTGCGTCCGAGGTTGATCTCGGTTCGGGCGTAGTCCTCGAGTATCTGGGCTATGACCGCCCGCGCGTAGTGCCGTTCGTCCTCGTTGGACATCGGCGTGACCCCGCGGACCTGGTCCTCGCGGCGCTGTTCGGCGATACGGTCACCGGCGTCCTGCCGGAACCGCTTGACCAGCTGGTGGTCGACGGCGGTCATCGCCCTGCTCCGGCGGCGGGCTGACCGTGCGGCCCCTGGGCCCCGTGGGTTCCGGCGGCCGGTACGGTCCAGGCGGCGCCGTACTGCTGGTACAGGTCCGCGGTGACCTTGCGGGCCGAGCGGATGAGCAGCGACTTGTCGAGCCGTCCGCGCTTGCGTCCCGCCAACTGGTCGGCGCCCGCGGGGTCGTCGGCGAGGGTGCCCACGACGCGCGCACCGGTCTGCGCCGCCACCAGCATGTCGTTGACCTGGTGGACGAGCTTCGCGGAGTCGCCGGGGTCGGTGACGAGGACGACGCCGATGAGCGGCGTGGCGAGGGTCGCGGCGCCGCGGGGGCCGCCGTGCAGCTTGGCGGCGAGGGCGGCGGCCCGGTCGCGTACGCGGGCGATGGCCTCCGGCTCCGTGCGGGAGACCAGCAGGACCAGGGCGGCCTGCGAGAACATCTCGACGACGGGGGTCTCGCCGCTGATCCGGCCGCAGTCGGCGATGACGTCCGCGGGCGCGTGCGGGGAATCGGCGAGCTGCGCGAACGCCCGGCCGAGGGTGGGCCACAGTCCGGCGAGACCGGCGGCCTGTTCGGCGATGCCGAGCCCGACCAGCACCTCCAGGCCGCCGCTCAACGGCTGTACGTGATCCCAGAGTTGGTCGGGCACGAGACCACGCCGGGCGGTCGCCGCGATGGACAGCATGCCGGTGTTGGGGTTCAGCGGACCCCCGTGGGCCGCCGCGCTGCGGTAGACGAGGTCGCCGCCCGCGGGGTCCGTCTCGGCGAGCAGGACCCGGCGGGGCCAGACCGCGGCGAGGGCGACGGCGGCGGTCGTGACGCCGGGGGATCCCTTGTCGGCGGCGAGGGCGATGAGCGCCATGGCTTCTACTCCACTCGCCCTCAGTTGCCGGAGACCAGGACGAGGGAGACCGCGTTGGCGGCGGCGGCGCGGGTCAGTGCCGCCGCGTCGCTCTCGTCGACGGTCACCGTGACCTGCTTGTTGGTGCTGCTGATGGTGCTGTCGCTGTCGTCCGGCACGCTGGTGACGCGGGCCGCGGAGACGATCGGCGTGCTGCTTGCGCCGCTCGACGACGAGCCGGACCTCTCCGAGGAGGAGGACGACGACGAGGAAGAGGAGCTGTCACCGACGAAGTAGGCGGCGACGATGTCGCCGGACTTCAGGTCGGCCGGGTACTGGCCCTCCTTGAGGGAGAGACCGACGACGGCCTTGCCGGCGGGGAGGCTGCTCCTGCTCGCGAACATGTCGCCGATGACGACGGTCCCGTCGTAGATGGTGGACTTCGCCTTGAGTGCCTTGAGGCCGGTCCGCTGGTTCCAGCGGACGTAGTTGATGGAGGGGTCGTCCGCGACCATCACCGAGGTGATGTGGTCGCCCACGGACTCGCCGGCCTGGATGTCGGCCGTCACCCGGACGACCTCGACACGGTCGCCGGCCCGCAGCACCAGCATGGTGGCGCCGAGGGCGCCGACGAGGATGAGGAGGACCGCGAGAGCGGCGAGCGCGGGTTTGCGCTCGCGAGGCGCCGAGGGCAGACGCTCACCCATCGCCGGCTGCGCCGACGTGGCGGAACGGTTGTTGCCCGCCCCCGTACGCTCTTGGATCTTCACGCAACCGCTCCCCGTACACCCAAGAAGATTTCTGCCAATTCACATGCCAATTGGGACACTTCGCCCCCGGTCCGCCCGAGTTGGACGTACCGCCCGACCTGGCCGGATAGCCAGCGCTGGAGCGAGTGTCAAGCCATGGCACCGTATCAGCCGCACATAAGCCCCTCAAGACGCGTCAGGGACCGCTGACATCGGCGGACTCGTCGTTGTTCACGCGCAACGGAGGGCGTCTGGTTCCCTGTTGGGGAAGGGAATCCGACCAGGCACTCCGGTGTGCGGGCGCGAATCGAGGAAGGCCCCGGTCCCGGCGATTCGTCACGGACTGCGCACGAGGCCTGCACGAGGTGCTCACGGCCGGGCCGCCCGGCCGTGATCTTTCAGTCGCACGGGGGACGGGATGAGGGGCCGGCACCGTGGGGCCGGGGTGCGCCGGACCCGCCTCCGGGGTGCCGTCGCGGCGTGGCGCAGCCGTCGCCCCGTGCCCCGGGTCCCGGATCGTCGCCGGGGCGGGGTGCTCTGGTCCCACCTTCTGTGGCTGCCAACGGGGCGGGGCGTGCTGTCGCTCCGATGCTCGGATTCTCTGCGTCCGCCCACGCCGTCACAGCGCCGCGTGATGCTCCGCGAACTCGGCGATCGCCTCGGCAGGATTGGCCGCCTCGGTGGCTTCCGCCTCCCAGCCGGGACGGTCCATGTCGAACACCACGACCGGGACCGGTCGTCCGAGGGCCCGTTCGAGGTGCCCGTCGGCCCGCAGGCGTCGGGCGACGTCGATGCAGACGGCGTCGAAGTGCGCGACGAGTTCGTCGTCACGGGCGTCCCGCTCGTCCTCGGAGAGCGTGCCGTCGTCCTCGTACCAGAGCCCCTGGGCCCGCGCCTCGGCCAGGTGCAGGGCGCTGCCGACCGGGTCCTCGGGCACGTGGCCGACCGTCTCGAAGCCCTCCAACAGCCAGTACGCGTACTCCCATCGGGCGGTCCCCTCGTACGAGCACTCCTGCTCCAGGACCCGGCGGACCTCGCTCTGCGTGTTGTAGCCGATGGCCACGTACGGACAGCGGGGGTCCTGGTCCACGCGCCAGATGCGGAACGAGACGACGTAGATCTCGGGCTTGAGCGCCTCGGGGAAGCCGTCCACGATGCGCACGGCCTCCTTCAGCACGTGCTCCCGGAGGGCCACTTCCCCGGCTTCGTCGCTCATGTCAGAACCCCCACGGGTTGTGATGCGGAACCAGATCCGGATCCTCCGACCACACCAGCCGCGCCTCCACCTGGTCGCCCAGCAGCGCGGTCAGACGCTCGACCGCCCAGCCGTTCCAGCAGACAGCCGTCGGAAACCCCGTCGAGCGGAACGCCGGCACATCCGCCGGCACCGCCTCCGGCCGGAACACCGACCGCTGCACCCGGCCCAGCTGGTCCGGCGGCGACGACCTCTCCATGTCCAGGCAGTCGGCCACCCGCTCCACCAGGTACAACAGGTACTCGTCCGCCGCCTTCTCGATCCGCACCGGCAACAGCCGGCCCGCCTTCTCCAGGTCGTCCCGCAGCAGATCCGCGATACGGCGGCTCAGGACGGGGGAACCGGGGGTTCCGGTCGGAAACTCGTTCTTCTTCCAGCGCGGGTCGCCCACCCACTCCGCAGTGAGCTCCGTGGGATACATCCCGGTCGAACCGCCCAGCTGCCAGCGCATCAGCTCCACCCGCACATCGTCGAACTGGAGCATCTGGAACTCTCGCATGCTCGGCAACAGGCGATACAGGGACAGCGGAGTTCGGCGGTCTTCGGTCGTCATGGCGCCTTCCATCAGAATGTGAGCCTTGTCCAACGCGCTGTCGGGGCAGGCAGGTTGTTCACCATCTGGCCGGGCGACAGCTCGTGTTCGACCTCACGCCCGATGGTGCGCAGTTCCGCGCGTATCGAGTTGCCGATCTGGGCATTGTTGAGGCCCGCGGCCAGTCCTGCTGCTTCCGTGTCCCTGAGATGCTCATTGAGCCTCAGCAAGAACGGATTGCGGTGGGTGAAGTTGTGGGGCCGTGGGTGCCCCAAGGGTATGCCGTTGGCCGCCTCGTCGATGTCCACGCCGTACCGGGCCAGAATGGCGCGGCTGTCCGCGGTGCGGCCGACCACGCGGTTCAGGGTGGAGGGGACGATGTGTGCCGCCGCCTGACCGGCCAGCACCGGGCGCCCGTCCGCGGCCAGGTTCTTGCCGAGGACGCGGGAGTGGCAGATCAGTCCCAGGTAGTCGATCCACCGGAGCGGGTTCGGGACATACGCCCGCGGGTTGGGCCCGGCGTCCAGGCCGAGCGGATCCGGACTGATGTAGGCGGCGGTGGTCGGGTCGTAGTGCCGCAGGTTGTTGTAGTGGAGCCCTGATTCCGGGTCGAAGTACTGCCCCGGGAAGCGCAGGGGCGTGCTGGTGACGGCGTCCGGCTCCCCTGTGGTCAGTCCCCAGAGCGTGGCACTGGAGCGCCAGCCGACACCGCCCGTCTCGTCGACGAGTTCGGTCGGGGTGCCCACCAGGTCGGTCACGATGGCGTAGAAGCGCTCGTCGACGACCTCCTGCGAGGCGTCGGCCAGGAGCGTGCGCTCCGTCTGGGTGACGGGGGCGAAGCCGTCGCGGTCCCAGGTGAGGACCACTTCCTCGGGGCGTCCCGGGACGGGCGCCGTCTGCTCCACGAGGTGCGGCCCGTCCCAAGTGAAGCGGATCTCCTCGACGACCGGGGCCGCCTGCGGGTGCGTGTCGGCGCCGGGCGCGAGGCGCTGTTTGGCGACCCGCCGTCCCAGTGAGTCGTACACGTAGCGCCATACCGTGCCGTCCGGGGTGGTGACGCTCGTGAGCCGGTCCTCGCCGTTCCATGTGTAGCGCCAGATGTCCGGCTTGCGGGACAGGCGCGTCCTGCGGCGCACGACCACCCGACCGGCGGCGTCGTACTCGTAGTGGACGGAGCCGGCCCGGGTGACGCGGTTGCCCGAATGTTCGCGCACGCCGCGGGCCTCGGGGGCGGGCCGGCCGTCGGGCCACTCCGCCCGCGTCTGGTTGCCCGCGGCGTCGTAGGCGTACGTCTCGGACCAGTCGGCGGCGCGTACCGCCGTGACACGGGCCGCCGCGTCCTGCTCGAAGGCACGGAGACCGGTGGTCCGGTCGAACAGGGAGCTCGGAGTGCCGTCGGCCTGGTAGGTGTACGTCCGGTCGGCCAGGGGTTGTGCGCTGCCGGACGCCGTCACCCTCATGGACGTGGGGCGGTGGTACGCGTCCCAGCCGCGGGTCAGGACGACCTCGCCACCGCCCAGCCCCCGGGCGGTCTCGCGGCCGAGCTCGTCGTGCGCGGAGTGAAGGGCATGCCCGGAGGCCACGAGGGCGGTGCGACGGCCGGCGGCGTCGTAGGCGTACGTGGTGGTGGCGCCGGTCGGGGTGGTCCTTCGCGTGGGCCTGCCCAGGACGTCGTACTCCGTCGTGAGTGCCCGGCCGTCGGCGGCCTCGCCGATCACCCGGCCCGCCGCGTCGTACGCGTACGTCAGGGTCACGTCGGGGCCCGCGGCCCTCAGGACGCGGCCGGCGGAATCGTGCGTGTAGACCGTCGACCGGCCGTCCACGGTCTTCTCACACTGGTTGCCCACCTCGTCGTACGCGAACGCCGTCGACTGGCCCAGCGGGTTCGTCCGGCTGAGGAGCTGCCCTGCGGCGTCGTAGACGTACGAGACCGTGCGGCCGTCGAAGTCGGACTCGGTGACGAGGCGGCCGGCGGCGTCGCTCGTGTAGTCCCAGGTGAGTCCGTGCGGACCCGTGACCTGAAGGAGCCGGAGCTCCGTGTCGTGCGTGAACGTGTGGCGCGCACCGTCGGGCGTGGTGCGTGAGGCGAGCACTCCGAGCGGACCGTAGGTGTTCCGGGTGACCCGTCCCATGGGATCCGTGTGGGTGAGCAGATTGCCCTCGCCGTCGTAGGTCCAGGACTCGGTCGCGCCGTCCGGTCCGGTCCTGGCCGCCGGACGGCCCTCCACGGTCCACGCGAAGCGCGTCGTGTCGCCCAGCGGGTCCGTGACGCTGCTGCGTCGCCCGAAGGCGTCGTAGGCCGCATGGGTCACGACGCCGAGCGGGTTCGTCACGGACGTCGGCTGGCCGGCGGCGTTGTTGACGAACCGCGTCACCGCGCCCACCGCGTCCGTCACCGAGGCCACGGCCCCGCTTCGATCGCGGGTGAACCGTGTGACGGCCCCGTCCGCCGACGTCAGAGCGGAGCAGTTTCCGCGTTCGTCCCATTCCTGACGGGTGACGGCTCCGTCGTACGTCACCGTCTCGACCGGCCGGCCGAGGTCGTCGTGGCGAACGGTCGAGGCCGAGCCGTCGGGCAGGCGCACGCCGACGAGGTGGCCCGTCGGTCCCCAGTCGAGGCGGATCGTGCGGCCCAGCTCATCGGTGCGTGACAGCAGTTGGTCGCGCTGGTCCCATTCCTGGAGGACGGTGTGCCCCAGCGGGTCGGTCTCGGCGACCAGTTGGTAGAAGTCGTTGAACCCGTACGTGGTGGTGTGCCCCAGCGAGTTGACGGCCGTGGTCACGTGCGCCTCGTCGTCGTACGCGAAGGTGTAGTCGAGGACGCCGTCGATGCCGTGGGCCGCGACACAGCGGTCCTCACCGTCGTACGTGTAGCGGTACCAGGCCCCCGTACGGTCCTCCCAGCCGGTGACGCGCCGCCTGTCGTCGTAGAAGAGCCGCTGCGGCCGTCCGGAGGAGTCGTGGATCTCGGCGAGATTGCCGTCCTGGTCGTAGCCGTAGCGCAGGAGGGTGGGCCGGTCCGGAGCGCTGAGCAGGGTCAGCGCCGTGACCCGCCGGTGCTCCGTGGTCACGCCGATGCGGTAGCCGCCGTGATGGGCGACTTCGGTGGGCAGGCCGGTCGCGTCGTAGGCGATCGTCATCGTGTTGTCGTTGCGGTCGCTGACGGCAGCCAGCGGAAGTTCACCCGCGGGCCTGCCGGGGAGCGGCCGGAATCGAAGGGTCACACCGGCGTGCGGCTGGTGCACCGTGAGCTCGCCTCCCGTGGCGCCGTCCCAGCTCAGGGGCCAGTGCGGGCCCTCGACGGGCAGCAGTTCCAGGCCCGGCTCGGGTACCGGGTAGTGGAGGACCATGCCGTCGGCGGTGGCGAACCTCACCCCGGTGGCGTCGAGCAGCAGCCGCTGATCAAGCGTGGACGTCCAGCTCCGGCCGAAGAGGCGGCCGCTGCGGGTGCCGGTGCGGTGGTGGCGCTCGATGAGAAGAGGGAGAACGCCGTCGAGTTGGACGTCCGTTGCCGACGTGACCATCTGGCCCGTGGCCATGTCGATGGGGTCACCGCAGGTGAAGAGCTTCTTCATCTGCCGGCCCATGAGCCGTGCGTTCTTGCCCATCCCCTTGATGCCCATGGCCATGCCCTTGAGGCCCATCTTGCCGAGGCCCCTCATGCCCTTGGCGAGCTTGCCCAGGCTGGTCAGCCCCTTGCCGCCGGGTATGCAGTCCAGCGCAGCGAAGGCCACGTCCCACAGGGACGCTTGGCCCTTCGCGTATTTGTTGAGGGTGTCCGCGAGAACGACGAGGGCGGCGATCAGCACGATCGCGCCGAGGATCGGACCACCGATGATCATCGCGATGATCCCGACCACCGCCACGACCACCTTGCACACCGCGACGATGGTGTCCCAGTTGTCGGAGAACCAGTCCCCGACCTCCTCCCACCACTTCCGGTTGTGGATCCCCGCGTCCGACGCCTCGTCGATCTTCGTCTTCGCCGTACGAGCAGCCTCCTCACGCATCTTCCGCGCGTCCTCGGCCATCTTCTTCGCCGCGTCCAACGCACCGCTCGCACTCGTCACGTCCGACCGCGCCGACGTCTGCGCCGACTGCGCATGCTGCGCATCCCGCGTCGCCGCACGCACCTTCGCCTCGTCCGGCTTCTCCTTGTCCCTGCTCCCGGCCGGATCGTCCTTGTACTTGTCCGCCTCCTTGTTCGCCCGCGTCACCCACGAATCAGCCGACGAAAGACGCGACTTGGCCGAAGAAAGGTCGGACTGCGCCTCACGGCCCTTGGCGAGGGCCTTGTCCGCCAGCGCCTGCGCACGCTCCAGCTCCGGCCAGTACGCCGCCAGCGCATCCCCGGCCATCTCGTACGACTTCTTCAGCTTCTTCAACTGCTTCGGCACACCCGAGAACTCGTCCCCGAACGCCTTCGCCGACTTCCCCGCCCACTTCAGAACAGCGTCCTCGTCCGCCATCCCCTTGACCGAACGCAACGCCTCCCCGACATCGTCCGCGAAGTCCAGCAAATTCTTCGCCAGATGACGCACACGGTCCGGATCACCGGGAGTGGGGTCCTTGTCCAGATCCAGGACATGCCAGTCCCCCGGCCGATTCCCCGCCATACCGCAACCCCCGTCACGCCCACACCACAACAACCGTACGGACGATCGAAGTTACTAGGGATGCGCGGGTGACGGGAAGGCCGTTCGCCCGGCCTAGTTCGCGAAGCGGAACGTCGAGGTGATGGCGTCGAAGATGTCGAAGAAGGAGTCCGCGAGGTCGAGTACCTGGCTGCTCCCGGCGACGAGGGCGACCTTGCCCTCCTGGCCCGGCACGGGGATGAACGTTTGCATGAGCACGGCGCGGACGGTGCGGTTGAGGGCGTCGTCCGGCACGGGGATGTCCTCGATGCCGTAGGTGCGGGCCGCCGGTCCCACGCCGGCGATGTCGACGGTGGTCACCTTCCGCCAGGCGTCGCCCTCCTTCTTCGCCTCACGCACGGCGAGCTGGCCCGCGATCGTCGCGGGGTCCGTCGAGAGGGGGTCACCGGACTGGGTCCGGCCGCCGACGATCGAGACGGTGACGGACGCGGTGATGGGGGTGTCGCCGCCGAAGCTCTCCGCCATGCAGCCGCAGTACAGCGCGCCCGACTTCCACGCGTCGCCCGCGGACTTCCGCAGGAAGGCGGTGTACGTGTCGCGGTACGCGGCCAGCTCCGGGTGCTGCTCGATCCGTTCGCCGACCATGCGCCGTATGGAGTCGTCGCGGGACTCGGGCCGCACGTCGAACTCCCACCACGACTCGGGCACCTTGATGCGAAAGCCACCGCGCTCGATGGTGAGCGTCTCCATGTAGCGGGCCATGGCGCGTCCCCCGTTGCTCGTCCTTCAGTTCGGCCGGGTCAGCCTACGAGGTGACGCGCGGCATCATGCGGGCGCCTCGGCCCGTCCCGGGATCAGCAGCCCGACACTTCGCTCAGACGTACAAGGACCGTTCCGCGAAGGAGAGCAGATCGTCGAGTTGGATCTCCTCGGGCGCACCGGCGTCCGGCTCCCACTCCGCCACGAGGTGGACGCCGTGCCACTCCACGCGCCACACCTGGTGATGCCTGTTCTCGAACTCGACGAAGCTGCCCGGGCCCCCTTCCAGCAGCTGGATCTCCTCCATCAGGCGGCGTGGCTCGGCGAGACCACGTCCGGGGTTCGTGCTCCGCCCCTTCGTCCGCGTATTGGCGTAGCGCATCTTGAGGTAGGGGACGGGGTCCCGATCCAGGTTGTTCATGCGCAGCATCCGGTACCGGGTCACCGCCTCGTCGAGCGTCTCGTCCCCGGAGAACTCGTCGGCGTACGCCGGGAACGTGAGACGGACCAACGGGGCCAGGTCCGGATTCTCGACACGGTGGAAACGGTGTACTTCGGCGCCCACTCCGGCGACGACGTCGAATGTCCGCCCTGTCGGCGCCACGAAACCCGGGGCCGCCCCGAGATGGGGGTTGCGAAGAAAGATGTCCGCTTCATGGTCTCTCGCGAACATCACGGTGGCTGACGCGAGTTCCTGGTCGTAGGAATCCCTGCCGCTCAGCTGAAGCAGGCGCTCGCCGTCGGCCGAGAGCGCCCCGGCGAAATCGATGCCCGGCGCCGGCGTCCAGTGCCAGGCGTCGTCGAGTCCCGGAATCGAGGTGGCGTTCGGAAATCCGGTCACAACTGCGCGAATATCCATGGCTTCTCCTGAGTCGACGGCACGAGTATCCGTCGTCGACTTCCTACGCACGGGCGTCCGTCGTCCGGCCTCCTTCGCGAGGGTTCTCGGACCACTCCTTCACTTCCAGACGGTCCGTACGGGTAGATGCCGTTTCGCGTGGCGCCGTCGGAATGCGAGCCGGGCAAAGGCCTGTCAGTGAGTACGCGGACGCCCCGCAACCCCTTCCCAACCACCCCAATCCCCCCGATCCACCCTTCGCGATACGCAACAGCGAAAACTTCCCCGCCGCACCAAGGCCAGGCAAATGCAGCCCCATAGGCACCCCAAACAACAGTCGGAGAGGTGCCCTCCCGGGCGCGGTGGCCGAAAGCATCCTTAGGATTGGCCGGACGATCGCCGTGGCCGGAAGGGCGTCCGCTCGCTCCCGTCGGGGTGATCTGTTCACAGAGGCAACGGGGACGGACATCGTGAGTGATCTACGGCTCGAGGGCACGATCTTCGAGGACCTGAGGAAAACGTTCTCCACCGTCACGGACCGCATGGACACCGCCCGCCGCACACTGCGCGGCACCGACGGTTCGGTCGTCGGGGACGCGGGTCTCGTGGAGGACGTGCACGACTTCGCCGACGACTGGGGCTACGGCATCAAGCAGCTCGGCAAGCACACCCAGGGCGCCATCAAGATGATCGACAAGATCGGCGAGTCCTTCGAGAAGCTCGACCTGGACCTCGCCGAATCGCTCAAGTCCCCGAAGAAGAAGGGGCACTGAGGCGCGCATGGGACGCCCTTCCCTTCCCCACATAGGCTGGGACCCGACGCCGGGTGACGTCGAGCAGACGCGTGAGCTCGCCAAGAAGCTCGGCGGGCTCGCGGGTGAACTCGGCACTGCTCTGCGGGAGTTGCAGCAGATCGAGTGCGGTGCCTGGAAGGGCAGGACCGCGCTCGCGTTCAGCGAGCACATCTCCACCGATGTCACGCCGCTGATCAAGAAGAGCCACGACTCCTTCGACAAGGCCTCGCGTGCCCTGCACCGCTGGGCCGGGCAGCTCTCCGACTTCCAGGACGAGGCCGACCGGCTGGAGAAGACCGCCGGCGAGAAACTCGACGCCGAGGACAAGGCCGAGAAGAAGGCCGAGGGCAAGGGCAGCGACGAGCTCGGCAAGGCGTCCGGCGCGGTGGACAAGGTCATCAGCGACGTCCACGACCTCGAGGACCGCTACAAGAAGGCCGCGGCCCTCATCAGCAAGGACCTCGACAAGGCCGCCGACATCGCACCGGACGAGCCCGGGTTCTGGGACAAGCTGGGGCACGGGATCGCGGACGCGTGGGACGCGACCGGCGAGTGGATCAAGGATCACGCGGATCTGATCGCCTTCATCGGCGACCTGCTCAGTGATCTGACCGCGATCCTGGGACTGCTGGCCATCATCACCATCCCCTTCGAGCCCCTCGGCGCCATCTTCGGTGCCGCGGCTCTCCTCGCCAGCGGTCTCGCCCTGTTGAGCCACTCCATAGCGAAGGCCGCCGGGGCGGACGTCAGCTGGATGGAGATAGGTACGGACGCCCTCGGGCTGCTGCCGGGCATCGGCCTGTTCGGCAAGGGGGTCAAGGTGGCCACCAAGGCGACTGCGGCGGAGCGGGCCCTGATGTTCGGCAAGGGGATGCAGGGCACGGAACTGGCGGCCGGCGCCCGCAACCTCTTCGCCACCGGAGAACTGGCGCAGAAGGTGGAGGGCGGACTCCCTCTGCTGAGCAAGCGGATCGTGCTGGGCGGCTCTTTCAAGGAGATCGGTTTCATCAGCTCGGGCTCCGGAACCATGAACCGTCTGGCGGGACTCGCCGAAGCGGGCTACCACCAGGGCCAGTGGATCGGGACCAAGGGGTTGAAACTCATCACCGCCAACAGGCTGGCCCTGAACCCGGAGACACCCGTGGGTATCGCCCTCGACGCCGCGGGCAAGATCGGCCCGAAGATCACCACCATCACGCAGCACATCGGGGAAGCGGTCAACCCTGGCGACCGCTTCCACGACGCGGCCACCTCACACTGAAGGCACCATTCGGATGGCTACTTGGCAACCCGCTCCCGGAGAGACCCTCCTGGCACGTACCTCTGGCTGCTTCGCCACCGGCACGGCCGTCGCCGTCGCGGGTATGCGGTGGTTCCGGGACACGGAGCGCAACGACATCCAGCACGAGCTGACGGGGTGGCCCGAAGGCCCGGACTTCACCATCCGGTCGAAGACCGAGCGGCGGACCCGGGCAGCCGGCGGTTTCGCGGGCCGTGCCCTCGCTCTGGCGGTCATGGGTGCGGTGGAAGCGCTGGCTTCCGCGGGGAGCGTCGGCAGCAGTCCAAGGGGGACCGGTTCCGCGCAGGACCGTGCGAACGAGGTCGAGGACTTCCCCGTCCTGTGGGCGGCGCCCGGCGCGCTGGCACGGACGCTTCCCTGGCAGCTCGATCCGGGGCGCTGCCCGGAGGGCTACCGCACCCACGTCATCGTCACCGATCGCCGCGTACTCGTTGTCGGCTTTACCGACGACGACACGGCGCGGGACGAGGTGCTCTGGGAGACGGACCGCGACACGATCGCGCGGGTCGAACGCAGGACGTTCACGCGGATGGGGGTGGAGGCGCAGATCGTCTTCGCCGACGGGTCCTGGTGCAGGCTCGCCCCGCCGGAGGCCGACAGCCACTGGGAGGTCGTACGCCATCTCGCCCACGCGTCCGAAGTCGTCCCGCCCGAGGAGCTGACGCCAGGCCAGCGGGAGACCGTGGCCGCCTTCGCGGCGGAGCACGCCGCGCTCCGCACCGTGGTGACACGACGGCCCAGCGGCCATCTCACGATCGAAGCGGTCTCGAAGCCGATTCCCGACCCGAGCACGGGCACGGATCCCCACCTGAAGATCATGGGGTCCGACGGCGAGCCCGTGAAGTCCAAGCCAGGCGACCTCTGACCGGAACGGCCCGCATGACCACCTCGACCAGCTCCATACCTTCCGTGACCTCCGACGGGTCCGACATCCCTCCTGTCCGGTTCTCCGTCCCCGAGGGCCTCTTCACCCTCCCCATAGCCCCCACGGTCGAGCAACGCACCGCTCTTGCACACGAGTTCGTCCGCGAGCTCTATGCGCGGGGCGACGAGTCGATCTGGGCGCCCGCAGCCCCCTACTACGCGGCGATCGCCGAGTACATGGCCGGCGAGGGCGTCTCGTACTCGGCCATGGGGCTCTTCTCGACCGAGGAGGGCGGTGTCGCCCAGTGCGCGTTCACCGTGGCGGCGGTGGAGACCGACCAGACGGACCCGGAGGTCGCCGCCCAGGGCACACTGGCAGTCCTCACCAAGGACCCGCTCAACGACGCCCGTCGGCTCGATCTGCCCTGCGGCCCCGCGGTCTCCTGCATCACCCTGCGTGAACTCACCCTGGATCCGTCGGTGACCGCGAGTGGTGAGGAGGCGAAACTCCTCACGGGACAGATCCAGGTCCACGTGCCCTTCCCGACGGGCCCGTACACGGCGGTCTTCACGCTCTGCACGGCGTCGACGGAGTACTGGGGCGAGTTCTGCGACATGGTCGCGGCAATCCTGCAGACCGTCTCCTTCGTCGAGCCGGAGGACTGAACCCGCCATGGACGAGACCATCGTCGGTCGGTCCGGTCCGGACGCTGCCTGGCCGCACCGGACACCCCTCGGCACTGCCTGGCGGGGCGTCGCCGTCCTCGCGTTCACGCTCGTCGCCATGGCCGCCGGTGCATGGCTCGGCTCCTTGCTCGTCCCGTACGACGACCGTGCCGTGACGCTCCCCACCGGGCCGGTCGCCCTGGCGGTGGGTGGTCTGATCGGGGCGTGGCTTCGGGCACGCAACGGTTTCCTCGCCGTCGGAATGATCGGGAGCCTCGTGGGTTCCCAGGCCGGTGCCCACCTCCTGCACGACGGCCGCGTCTCACTGCATCCCCCGTACCTCGCCCACTCCCACTGGACGATCTACGAAGTCTCGCTCCTGGCCCTCGGCACCGTCGCCGCGCTGGTCGCCGTCGTCTGGGGCACGGTCAGCGGTCACCGCCGTCCCCGTCCGTACTCGGACAAGAAACAGCCGGACGCGGGGAGGCGGTCCGCGGCGGAGGAAGCCGACACCCAGGAGTCCACGTCGTCCTGAGGAGCCCCTCGCCGCGCCCGAGGCCCGTTTCGCCGGCCCTCTGTGCGGGCGGTCCACCTGCGCGAGGGGGTCCGTCAGCGCCCACGGTCGGCTACCGCTGCCGTCCCGCCCGGCTCTTCCCCTTGCCCTTCTTGCGCAGCCTGCGCAGGCGTTCGCGTTCGCGCGCACCCCGCGCCTCGGACCGGGCGCCGCGCAGGCGGAAGCAGAGCAGCCCCAGAAGGGCCACGGTCAGCAGGTACGCGAGAAGAGCGCCGCCCGTGCCCGGGATGTACTGGCAACTCATCCTGTACGAGGGGCAGTTCTTGCCAGGCAGGGCTCCCATCAGGTACATCCCCGGAGCGGCGGCGGCCACCCAGCGGACGGCCGCGCCGGTCCTCCGGGCCGTACGGTGCAGGCGCGGACGTCCGGAGGGCCCATCACCGAGCCGACCGCCTCCGAACGCGCCGCCGAGCGTGACCAGCCCGAGAACGCACCCCACGGCCCACGGCCCGCCCGGCCGGTCCAGGAGCTCCGGTGCGGTCTCCCGTACGAACCCCCGCCATGTCCCGAGGGCCAGCAGGATCGCCGCGGCGACCGCCAGCAGACCGAGGACGAACCCGGCGATCGCGAGCCCTTGCCGCGCCCGCGATCCGTTGCCTGTCTCGTCCGGCACCTGTCTCTTTCTTCTCGGAGCCGCCGTCAGGGGGGCTCATGACTCCACGGTCAGCGTCTTGACGATGCCGTCCGCCGTGTCCTCCATCGCCTCGGCGATGCCCGGCACCGTCCAGGACATGAGGAAGACCACTGCGCTCTCAGTGCCGGTCGGCAAGAGTCCGTAGGTGAGGGTCTCCAGCAGGACCCCGGGGCCGCCGGGCGGGGCGTCGTCGGCGGCGAAGTCCTGACGGATACGTACGGCGGGCCCGGCCGGCTCGTCGGTGCGCGTGACATGCGGAGGCCCGAAGTCGTGCGCACTGAAGATCTCTGCCAGCCACTCCAGGGTGATACGCGGGACGGTTTCATCGGGATGAATGAGATCGACTTCCAGCAGTCCCAGCGCAGCGTCGAAGCCATCGGGGTAGAACGCGAAGGCGTAGAAGGGGTCGCGGCCAAGGCTGTCCTCAGCTCTGGCGCGCAGGTCGGCCCGCACGGTCTTCGTATCGATGTCGTACCCGGCCGCCCGGCTTCTCTCGACGATTTCTGCAGCCGCCTCCGCGCACCAGCCGTCTACGTCCGCCCCCGGGCCGACGGGCAGGGGAATCCAGTCCGACGGGCAGGAGATCCCATAGGTGAGACTGGGTACGGGTGTCACCTCGCTCATCCTTGTCCGTCTTTCCAGGTGAGTGATCCTGCGATCGCATCAAAGAGCTCGACCATGGCGTCGGCGATCTGGATGAGGGGCGTGGAGAACCTGAGCAGCAGACTCATCTCGCTACGTGGAACGGCGAGTTGATAGTCCACTGTCACGGCCGGCAGCGCAGGCACATCTCCCTCTTCGGGAGTGGCGGCGGGCGGCGGGGGCGCCTCCGTGACCGGATCGACGCGGACCTTAAGGGCCTTACCGGCCGCGAGTTCCCGCATCGAGACCGTGCGTCCCACGCCTGCCTGGGCCGCGAGGTCGTCGGCCAAGTCCTGGAGAGGTGGCAACTGCCCCCCGGGCCTACGCGGAGGGATCAAGGTGATTAGCAGGGAGGCGGGGATCGTGAGGGCACCGGCTTGCTGGAGGCTGAGATAGAGCTCGATTCCCCCCTGGTCGAAGGCATTCGCGGCGCGTTCGAGTAGCTCCTGCCGGAGGAGACGACGCAGCCGCGGCTCGTTGTCGACGCCACTGAACTGCCGGTTCACCAGGGCATCGACGGACTGCTGTCGACGCTCCGGTTCCAGGTCCACCCGGAACCAGCCGTCCGGCAGCAGCAGCTGATAGTCGGAGGGAGGAGGCTGGGTGCGGTCGTCGTCGAGTGGGGTGGTCACGGTGACTCCGGTGCGGCGGGTTTGTCGAGTTTCAGACGGGAGGCCAGCTGATGGACCGCGACGGGGGCGAGTTCGGCGACGACGGTCAGAACGGCCAGCACGCCCGCCACTCGTGCGGGCCACTGGTCAGACAGGAGTGGGGGCAGCAGAAGCAGAGCGAAGACCGGGACGACGATCGGTTCGCCGCCCCCGATGACTGCAGAGCGCCAACTCGTCAGCTCTCGTGCTTCCTTGGCCCTCAGTGGCGACAGACGCATCGCGTCTGCGTTCAGGTCGTGGTTCTGCCACCAGGGGTCATCCTTCGGCACGCGCCGCGTCTTCTCGTCTGATACGGGAACCCCGAGTGCGGCGACGAGCTTCGACCAGGCTTCCTGCCCGTGAGGACCGGCGAACCACCACTGCCAGGGCAGCAGAGCCCGCGCCGCGTTCGCTGAGTCCCGGAACTCGACGCCGAGGACGGCACCCGAGGCCGGGTGCGTCAGACGCACCAGCTTGACGACTCCGTGCGCTCCGCCCCTCGGGATCCACCGCTCCGCACCGAGCGTGTCGGTGAGAACGACGTCCTGCGGGAGGACGTGTACGGCAGCCGTGTCGCAGAACCTGCGTGTGGCCCCCCGGCCCGGCTCGGGTACGGGTACCACGGTGTCGGCGCCCGCGAGCGACTTGTCCCGTCGGCCACGGAGTCTCTGTGCAAGGCGGACGGCGAGGTCCGCTCCTGGCACGAGGAAGAGTCCGGCCGCGGCCACCAGGGCTGTCCATGCATTGCCGCTGCTCGCCATGGGAACGATGAAAAAGAATACGAACCAGAGGAGCATCCCGATGCCCCTCGCCCAGTTACGCCAGGCAGGAAGGTCACGGTGTACCGCGTGGTCAGGCCGCACATGCGATGCCTGCGCCTCGGAACGATCCCCGGATTCCGCACCCTGCTCCAGGGGAATCCGCATCTCGGCCGTGAGTCGGCGCAGGCCGGTCCGGTCGAGGCACTGCGTGGGGCTGAGATGCAGCAACCCGACGACACCCGCCTCCGGAAGCCACTCGGCCAACGGGACGCTGAGGATCGTCCTCTCGTCGGCGCCCTTGAAGTGGACCACTCCCCACCGGTCGGCCGACGGCTTCTTCACCTCGCCCGATTCGGTCGGTGGGATGAAGACAGCACGGACGATGCCGCCCTGCCCGACGATGTACCGACGCTCTCGCAGCCGCCTGTCCCGGACGATCAGCTCGTTCCCTCGTCGGTGCAGGCGCGCGTGACGCACCACCTCCACGGCGTGGGATTCCGCTCTCCTCGGCCGCAAGGCCGTTTCCGGAAGCGTCATTCCGGTGTCGGATCGACTAGCCATTGCTCGTTGTCCAAGCGTCCTTGATTCCCGTGGCCGCCCAGAGCCCGTCGTCCAGCACATCGGAACTGAAGACATGTCCGATCGGGGCGGTCAATTCCTTCTTGTCCGCGGCGTCGATGAACGACGCCACGCCAGTCGAAGCTTGCCAGATGTGCGTCTGGGTCTTGAAGACGTCCATCGCGGCCTTGACCTCGTCGACATTGCGTACCGACGGGGCGATGTCGACGATGTCGCGGGTGAGGCTGTCGAGTCCACTGTCGCCGACCTTGATCTCCACTCCCCTCCAGGTGCTGCCCTGGCCCAGCTGCCTCAGATTGCTCCACCCGAGGTCCTTCACGCCCTTAAAGCCTTCGATCATCTCCTTGCCGATGGCTTTGGGGCTGAAGGCCTCTGCGACGCGTCCGGCACCGGGGAACCATCCCTTGGGTGTGGAAGACACCGCTTCCGCACCGGCCTTGCCCCGCAAGGCGCCGCCGCTCAGGCGATTGGCCTGCTTCCAGGCCGCCTGCTCCGCTCTCTTGAAGGCAGCGCTCCCCTTCTTCGCCACAACTCGTTCCATGGCCTGCTTGAAGGCAGCCGAGCGAGCCATTCCCTTGGCTCCCTGCATCGCGCCCTTCGCTCCGGCGATGGCGCCTCGACCGATACCCATAGTTGCCAGGCCCACAACGTCAAGGGCGACATCGAACCAGCTCCCCTCCCCCGCGAGCGCCAGCAGGACGTGCCCGAGCAGGGAGATGATGGTGGCGGCCAGCGCGATGGATCCCAGAATGCCCGCGAGGGCCTGGCCGATGACGGGGATCCATCCGACGAGCAGCGACAAGGTCCCGCAGATGGTGGCGACCCATCCCGCCACGTCGAGGACCTTCTGGATCCACCCGGCGTTGTCGTGCACCCAGTCCTTGAACTTGTCCCAGCGGCCGTCCTTCAGACCGTCGTGGTCGATGGCGTGCCGGATGGCGTCTCGCGCCCTCTTGGCGGCGGCGTCACGCACGTCCTTGGCCGCTTCGAGGTCCTTCTTCGCCCGTTCCATCGCCGAAGTCGCCGCCTCCTGGCGCTTCTCCAGCTTCTTGCGGTCCGGGTCGTCGTCCGCGGTGTCCTTGGGCAGTTTGTCGATGGCGCCGGAACTCGTGGTGTGTTCGTCGTGCGCGTCCTTCGCGTCGCGCAGCGCCTTGTCCGCCATGGTCTGCGCGCGGTGGAGTTCGGAGGCGTACTCCTTCGAGGGGCCGCCGTCGACCACCTTCTCTCCCATGGCGTCCGCGGCCACGTCATAGCGTTTGAACGCCTTTTGCAGCTTCCCCTCGGCTTCTTCGGCCTCTTTGCGGAATTCCTCGGCGGCCTTGCTCTTCCATGCTTCCACGGACGAGAGCGCTTTGATCTCTTTCGCCTGCTTCTTGATGGCTTCCGCCGTCTTCCGCAGTTCACGACCGAGTTGGGCGACTTCCTCGGGATCTCCGGGAATCGGATCCGAGGACTCTCCGATCACCGTCCACTCGTCGGCGCGGGGGCGTGTCACTTCTTTCCTCCCTTGCCGCCGTCGGCCTTCTTGTCCGTGCCGCGGAGCGCCTCGGCCAGCTGGTGATCGATGTCCTCGTACGCCTTGGCCGCCGTGGACAGGATCTCCGAGAGCTTCTTCAATTCGTCCGTCAGACGCTCGCGGTGAATCTTCCAGTTGCTGCCGAAGTCGTCGAAGACGTCGACCAGCCCCTGCTCGCCGAGTGTGCCGACGCCCAGCCCATCGGCCGGGTTCGCATTGCCGCTGAACTCCCGATGGATCTTGGAGAGGGATCGGGCACTCTCCTTGATGCGGTCGGTATCAGCTGTCTGGTCCGACATGACTTCCCCTGCAGAGACGGTTCACGGAAACCGGGGACGACAGAGGTGCGTCTTCGCCACCGGTCATGTGACGCCCTCCGTCTCCCACTCGCCGCAGGGCCGGCCCCCGTGGCTCCTGACGCGGATGATGGATCTTCCACGTGAGCCAGCAGCCTACTAACGGCGCTTGCAGGAGCACACCCTGCTTCTGCCACGGGCAGGCAGGGGCCTCCGTGCGGGCGGGCGCCGCAGGGCCTGTGACCGGCAGCGGGTCTTCGAGCACCCCGGGCACAGCTCGTTGCCGACGGGAAGCGACGAGCGACCGCCGTCGTCGACAACGTGCCCTGGAGACGGGGCAGTCGGACGCCTCCGGGTGGAACGCGGCATCGTATGCGCGTCGCGGCCGAGATGCCCGCGGGAGAGAGGACCGCCGAGGATCCCCAGCCCGCCTACGACGGACGGACGTTGCGTGTCCGTTTCAAGGACGGCTTCCTGGTCGGTGCTCGCCGCCGAGGAGCAGCACAGCGCGATCCGCATGTGCATGTTGCGCCGCTCGCGGACCGGTGAGGCCGGCGTCGACGAGGTCGGGGACGACGGGCGCGCCGGGACACCGCAAGTGCCCCGTCGCGCCCACGCATCGCAGCGGACGCGGCCCGCTACTTCCCCTTGACGCCCTTGGCGAGCTGGTCGTCCAGGTCCTCGTACGCCTTCGCGGCGTCGTCGAGGAACTTGGCCATGCCCTTGAGGCCCTCCAGGGTGTCCTTCATGCCCTTGGTGAACTCCTTGAAGGAGTCGTCGAAGGCCTGCGAACCCTTCGCGGTCGTGTAGCCGTCCGCGACCAGGCCGTCGATGTAACTGTCGAGCCCGTGGAGCTTGTCCTCCATCTTCTCCTTCTCGTGGCCCAGACGCTTCGCAGCGTGCCGCATCTTCTCGTATGTGATGTCTGCGTCTTTGCCGCCGGCCATGTGGCGTCCTCCATGCTTCAACTCGCCGCAGGGCCAACCCCCGTGGCTCCTGATGCGGATGATGCGATCTTCCGCATTGAGCAAGCAGCTTACTTACGGCGCTTGCAGGAGCACACCCCGGTTCTGTCACGGGCGCGCTCCGGCCCTGTACGGGCGGGCGCCGCCGGGCCTGTGACCGGCGGCGGGTCTTCAAGGAGCCCTCACACGGCTCGTTGCCTGCGGGAAGGCGGGAGCGGCTATCGTCGTGGGCACTGTGGCCGGCGTTCCGGGAGCGGCCTCAGGTGGCTGGGGAGGACGAGAGTGCGCCTGACTCTGACCGTCGTCGATCCGCTCGGCGGTGCCACCGCCGACGTGGTTCTTGATGCGGATCCCGAGTCCTCGGTGGGGGACATCGCCAAGGAGCTGGCGGCGCACGTCGGGTACAGCGGCGGCGCGCAGATCATCCCGATCGGGCAGCACCAGGCCGCGAGCGGCGGGGCGCCCGTCGCGTACGTCGACGGGTATCCCGTCGATCCCGGCGCGACGATAGGGACCTCGCCGCTGCGCGAGGGCGCCGTCGTCAGCCTGCACGACCCCGCCGGGTGTCTGCCGGGCGAGCCGTCCGGGCTCGTCGAGCTGCGGGTCGCGGGCGGTCCGGCGGCCGGCGCGGTGCACCGGCTCGGGATCGGCCGGTACGACATCGGCAGCGGGCCCGCCGCCTACATCCGCGTCGACGACCCGGAACTCCCGCAGCGGGCCCTGACACTGTCCGTGGCGACGGACGGGACCTGCAAGGTCGCCGTGCACGGGGACGCGAAGGACAAGGAGAGCGTCACCCTCGACGGGTCGGCCGTCGAGGAGCGCGACAGTGACGAGTGGCCGCTCGGCAGCCAGATCGCCGTCGGCAACACCCTTTTCGAGCTGGACCGTTACACGCCCCCGAACGCCGCCCTGAAGTGGGCGGACGACGGTGCGGGCCTCGACTACAACCGGCCGCCCCGACTGCATCCGCCGGAGCGGGAGACCAAGTTCCGGCTGCCCAGCCCCGTTCGTGACTACGAGGCCCGGCCGCTGCCCTGGCTGATGGCGCTGACGCCGCTGGTCAGTGCCGTCGTCATGGTGATGGTCTTCGGGCGCTGGTACTACATGATCATGGCGCTGCTGAGCCCGCTCATCATGCTCGGCAACTACTTCATGGACAAGAAGCAGGGACGCAAGTCCCATGCCAAGCAGGTCAAGGAGTACAAGGAGCACAAGGAGCGGATCGAGAAGGACGCCCAGGAGGCGCTGGTCGCCGAACGGCTCGACCGGCGGCAGGCCGTACCCGACCCGGCGGCCGTCCTGTCGCTGGGCACCGGGCCGCGCACCCGGCTGTGGGAGCGCCGCCGCACCGACGCGGACCATCTGCTGCTGCGCGTCGGGACCGGCCGGCTGCCCTCCGAGGTCGTGCTCGACGATCCGGAGCAGGACGACCACAAGCGTGAGGTCACCTGGACCATCGAGGACGCTCCGGTCGCGCTGCCGCTGCGTGAGCGCGGGGTCGTCGGCATCGCGGGCCCCGGCGATTCGGCGCAGGCGCTGGGGCGTTGGGCCGTCGCGCAGACGGCCGTGCTGCACAGCCCGCTCGACGTGCAGTTCTACGTACTGACGGAGAACAGCGGCCGGGAGGGCTGGGACTGGGTGCGGTGGCTGCCGCACAGCCGGCCCTCGGGCGCCCAGGACGCCAACGTCCTCATCGGTACGGACGCGGAGACCGTCGGCGCCCGCATCGGCGAGCTGACGCAGCTGCTCGACGCCCGGCAGAAGGCGGCCAGACAGAACGGCAACAAGGCGTCGTTCAACGACCCGGACATCGTCGTCGTGTGGGACGGTTCGCGCCGGCTGCGTTCCATGCCGGGTGTGGTGCGGCTGCTGCGCGAGGGTCCCGCCATGTCGATGTACGCGATCTGTCTGGACGCCGAGGAGCGGTTCCTGCCCGGCGAGTGCCAGGCCATCGTGATCGCGGAGCCGAAGCCCGAGGAGCACACCGTCCCGCAGCAGCGGGTCGCACCGGGCGCCCCGGCGGCCCCCGGCGGTTTCCCTTCCTTCCACGCCTGGCACGCCGCCGACGCCGACGACTCCGCGGCGGGCGCGGAGCAGGCGCTCGAACTGCGGTTGCGTGTCCAGCAGACGGGTGTGGCGCGCGTCCGCGACGTGCGGCCGGACTTCGTCTCGGCGGCCTGGTGCGCTCGGCTGTCGCGTGCCCTGTCCCCGCTGCGCGACATCAGCGGCGAGACCGAGGACTCGGCGCTTCCGGGCGCCAGCCGGCTGCTCGACGTGCTCCAGCTGGAGCCGCCGACCGGTGACGCGATCACCGCGCGCTGGCGGATGGGCGGCCAGTCGACGATGGCGGTCATCGGCGAGTCGTACGACGGCCCGTTCGGCATCGACATGCGCCGGGACGGCCCGCACGGTCTGATCGCGGGCACCACCGGTTCCGGAAAGTCGGAGTTGCTGCAGACCATCGTGGCGTCGCTGGCCGTGGCCAACACGCCGGAGAACATGACGTTCGTCCTCGTCGACTACAAGGGTGGCTCGGCGTTCAAGGACTGCGTCAAACTCCCGCACACCGTCGGCATGGTGACCGACCTCGACGCCCATCTCGTCGAGCGTGCCCTGGAGTCGCTGGGTGCCGAGCTGAAGCGGCGCGAGCACATCCTCGCCGCGGCCGACGCCAAGGACATCGAGGACTACCAGGACCTCGTGCGCCGCGACCCGTCGCACGCGCCGGTGCCCCGACTCCTCATCGTCATCGACGAGTTCGCGTCCATGGTGCGTGACCTGCCGGACTTCGTGACCGGCCTGGTGAACATCGCGCAGCGGGGCCGCTCGCTGGGCATCCACCTGCTGCTCGCCACGCAGCGGCCGAGCGGTGTGGTCTCCCCCGAGATCCGGGCGAACACCAACCTGCGGATCGCCCTGCGGGTCACCGACGGCGGCGAGTCCAGCGACGTCATCGACTCCCCCGAGGCCGGGCACATCTCCAAGAGCACCCCGGGACGGGCCTACGTCCGCCTCGGGCACGCCTCGCTGGTGCCGTTCCAGTCGGGCCGTGTCGGCGGCCGTCGTCCCGGCGCCGCCGATCCGACGGTGCTCGCCCCGTGGGCGGGCCCGCTCGGCTGGGAGGACCTGGGCCGGGCCGCGCTGGTGAAGCCGAAGGCGCAGCAGCGCGAGGAGGAGGAGATCACCGACCTGAAGGTGCTGGTGGACGCGGTCCGCGAGGCCAACCAGGCGCTCGGCATCCCCGCCCAGCACAGCCCGTGGCTGCCCGCGCTGTCCGACACCCTGCTGCTCGACGAGATCCCGGTGCCCGCCTTCTCGGGCGGACCGGGCAAGCTGCCGCCCGCCCCGTACGGTGTGGAGGACCTGCCCGCCGACCAGGCCCGCCGCCCCGTCGTCGTGGACTTCGCCTCGTTCGGTCATCTCCTCGTCGGCGGTGCGCCGCGCAGTGGCCGCTCGCAGATCCTGCGGACTCTCGCGGGTTCGCTGGCGCGGACGCACTCGGCGGCGGACGTGCACCTGTACGGCATCGACTGCGGCAACGGCGCCCTGAACGCGCTGACCCGGCTGCCGCACTGCGGGGCCGTCGTCAGCCGCAACCAGACCGAACGCGTGGTCCGTCTCATCGCCCGCCTCAAGGGTGAACTCACCCGTCGTCAGGACCTGTTGGCCGACAAGGGGTTCGCGGACATCGGCGAGCAGCGGGCCGCGGTGCCGGAGGAGGAGCGGCTGCCGCACATCGTGGTGCTGCTCGACCGCTGGGAGGGCTGGCTGCCGACGCTCGGCGAGTACGACCACGGCGACCTGACCGACCAGCTGACCGCGATGATGCGGGAGGGCGCGAGCGTCGGCCTGCACATGGTGATGACGGGTGACCGCCAGATCCTGTCGACCCGCATCGGCTCGCTGACCGAGGACAAGTACGGTCTGCGGCTCGCGGACCGCTCGGACTTCTCGCTGCTCGGCATCAACGCCCGCAAGGTCCCCGAGGAGATCCCGCCGGGCCGCGGCTACCGCAACGAGCACGGCACCGAGACCCAGTTCGCGCTGCTCTCCGAGGACTCCACGGGTCAGGGGCAGGCCGCGGCGATCGCCGCGATCGGCGAGGCCGCGACGGCCCGTGACGCGGATCTGCCGCGCTCGCGGCGCCCGTTCCGCGTCGACGTCCTGCCCACCCGGATCTCCTTCACGGACGCCTGGGAGATGCGCGACCCGGACGCCTCCCGCTCCAGGCTGTGGAGCCTGGTCGGCATCGGCGGCGACGACATCATGGGCTTCGGTCCGGACCTCGCGCAGGGTGTGCCGACGTTCGTCATCACCGGTCCGGCCAAGTCGGGCCGTAGTACGACCCTGATGAACATGGCGAAGTCGTATCTGGCGCAGGGCGTCCGCATCGTCGTCGCCGCGCCGCGCCCGTCGCCGTTGCGTGAACTCGACGGTGTGGACGGCGTGCTGAAGGTGTTCGACGAGGACGACATCGAGAGCGACGACCTGCGCGAGGCCATCGACTCGGCCACGGTGCAGGAGCCCGTCGTGGTCCTCGTCGACGACGGCGAGGTGCTGGAGGACTGCGACGCCGAGACCGTGTTCAAGCGGATCGTGCAGCGCGGCGCGGAGCGTGGTCTCGGCCTGGTCATCGCCGGTGACGAGGACGACGTGTGCAGCGGCTTCTCCGGCTGGCAGGTGGAGATGAAGAAGGGCCGCCGCGGAATCCTGCTCTCCCCGCAGGACTCCTCGGCGGGCGAGCTCATCGGCATCCGCACGAACCGGAGCATGGTCGGCGGGCCGGTGGCCCCGGGCAAGGGGCTGCTGCACCTGGGCGACGGCGAGCCGCTGACGGTCACGACGCCGATGTGACGCGGGCCGACGGCACCCGCACCGAGAAGCGGGCGACGGCACGCACACCGATGTGACGCACGCGCGCCCCGGTCCGGAGCACCTCCGGGCCGGGGCGCGCGAGCGAGAGCGGCGGGCCGGACCGACCCGGCGGCGGCGTACGGCCCGCCTCCGGGTCCGGGGGCACTCAGGTCCGGGGGCACTCAGGTCCAGGGACACTCAGGTCCAGGGACGCTCAGGTCCGGGTCACGATCAGGTCCGGGGCCCCTCAGGTCCGGGTCACGATCAGGTCCGGGTCACGCGGCCCCGCGGTTCCCGGCCGGGGCCCGCGCTCACACGGCGGGCAGCGCGTAGATCTCGTACCCGTGCGTCGCCAGCAGCCGGTTGCCGGAGATGGTGACCCGCCAGGGTTCACCCGGGCCCTTGTTGTCGTTGTAGACCCAGCGGGACTTGCCCGTCTTCGCCTCCATGGCGAAGATGCCGCCCTCGTCCCAGTAGGACGCGCCGTACAGGGTCGCTCCGGCCCGCAGGAACGTCGTGGGCGCCCGGCGGGCCCCGGGGTCCTCGCAGAGCCAGATCTTCTTCCCGGTCCTGACCTCGACGGCCCACACCCCGCCGTCGTGGTCGGCGACGTACAGCACGTCGTCGATGACCGTGGGCTCGTCGAAGCCGCGGCGGCCGTTGGGCGACAGCGTCCACACGACCTCGCCGGTGTCCGCGTCGAGGGCCGTCAGCTTGTCGCCCTGGAGGAAGACGAGACCCGAGGCGACCTTGGGGGTCCAGCTCCAGTCGTCGCCGAGCTTCTTCGTCCACAGCTGCTGACCGGTCGCGGTGTCGCGGACGGTCAGGTTGTACTTGGAGTCCGCGTAGGCGAGGTGCTTCCCCGAGGCCGTGCCCTGGACGTCCCAGTTGTCGGTGCCCCAGTCGCGCATCTGCGACCACACCTGCCGGCGCGTGCCGATGTCGATCGCGGCGATGCCCTTGCGGTAGTCGGTGGCGCTGTGCGAGTCGTTCAGGTCCGTCACCGTGACGTAGACGTGCTTGGCGTCGACGGCGACGGTCTCGTCGAGGTCCAGCTTCTTGTCGAGGCGTGCGCGCCATGCCTCCTTGCCCGTGGTCACGTCCAGGGCCACGAGGACGCCGTCGAAGTCCCCGTCGGCGAGGAACAGGGTGCCGTCGACGAGCAGCGGCAGGGCACCGGACCTGGCGACCCCCTTGCGGGACCACTTCGGCTTGCCCGTCTTCACGTCGTACGCCACCAGCGGGTCGCCGATGACGAGGAGCAGGCCGTCGTGGATCATCAGCGGCACGTCGTCGCTCGTGCTGTCCTCGGGCACCGACCGGTGCCACAGGGCCTGCGGTGCCGTGCCGGCGGGCGGCGTCGTGAAGGTCTCCGCGTCGGGCCCGGTGGAGCCGCCCGCACCCGTCGAGGTGTCGGAGGAGCCGCCGTCCCGTGACAGCCACCAGGCGGTGCCGCCCCCGACGACCGCGACACCGGCGACGCCGGCCGTCAGTCCGAGGAAGCGGCGCCGCGAGGGCGCCGGGGCGGAAGGGGGCGTGCCGAGGGCGACCGTGCCGGGCAGAGGGGTGCCGGTGCCGTCGGCCGGACCGCCGGGGATGCCGCCTGCCGGGGTGCCGTACGCCGGGGCGGGGGTGCCGTGGGCGGGCGGATAGCCGTAGCCCGGCACCGGCGTCCCGGCCGGGGCGGAGGTGCCCTGCGCGGGGGTGCCCGGGGCCGGTGTGCCGCCCTGCATCGCCGGCGGCGGGCCGAAGACCGGTGCCGTGGCGGGGGCCTGTCCAGGAGCCGGGGCGTCCGGGGCCTCCAGGTCCAGGATGCCCGCCGCGTGTGTCGCGATGGTCGAGGCGACCGCCGACGGCAGCCAGTCGGTGAGCACGCTGTCGATGCCGCCCGGTGCGAGGGCCGCCACGAGTTCGCCGGGGGCGGGCCGCTGGTCCGGCTCCTTCAGCAGGCACGCCCGGATCAGGCCGAGCAGGGACTGCGGTACGCCGGTGAGGTCGGGCTCGCCGTGCACGATCTGGTAGAGCATGGCCGCGTGGGAGGCCGCGCCGTCACCGAAGGCGTTGTGGCCGGTCGCCGCGAAGGTCAGGACGGCACCCAGCGAGAAGACGTCGCCCGGCGTGCCGACGTCCCGTCCCATGGCCTGCTCCGGGGGCATGTAGCCGGGCGAGCCGACCACGACTCCCGTCTGGGTCATGCGGTTTCCGTCCACGGCGCGCGCGATGCCGAAGTCGATGACGCGGGGGCCGTCGGCGGCCAGCAGCACGTTGGACGGCTTGAGGTCGCGGTGGATGAGGCCGGCCGCGTGGATCTCCTGGAGGGCCGTCGCGAGGCCCGCGCCGAGTGCGCGGACGGTGCGCTCGGGCAGCGCGCCGTGGGCGTCGACCACGTCCGTGAGGTCGGGGCCGAGCACGTACGAGGTCGCCAGCCACGGCAGCGCCGCGTCCGGGTCGGCGTCGACGACCGGGGCGGTGTGCCGGCCCGAGACCGCGCGGGCTATCTCCACCTCGTGCTCGAAGCGGCGGCGGAAGTCGGCGTCCGCGGCCAGGTCGGGGCGCACCACCTTCACCGCGACCGTGCGCCCGCCGGGTGAACGGGCCAGGTACACCCGGCCCATGCCGCCCGCACCCAGTCTTCGCAGCAGCCGGTAGCTCCCCAACTCCCGCGGATCGTCCGGCTGCAGTGTCTCCATGGTCGGGCCTTCCCCGTTGTCGACGCCGTGAACGGCGTCCCGTCGCGGCGTGGTTGCGAGCGGTGCGGTGGTGTTCGCTATCGCAGACACAGTAGTGACGGGTGGGGCGGGCGGGGCGGGCAGGGGCGCTGGAGGGTGTCGTTCGGATCAGCTCGGGTCCGCCCTGATCCAGACGAAACCCCCTAGTCGACCTTGGACATGCGGGCCACCGGGTCTCCCGCCTCCGAGTTGTCCGTCTCGTACCTGAGGTCGTCGCCGACGGGGGTGAGCCGCACCTCGTGCCGGCCCTTCGTGCACACGTCGCGGTTGGACTTGCTCGCGACGCTCGTGGCGACGAGCTGCTGCCTGCTGACCTTCTTCAGCACGAACACCGCGTCGCAGATGCCGCCGATCTGGTCGGTCTGCCGGAAGGTGCCCAACTCCTCGCCCACGGCGGCCTGGTGGAGGGTGACACGGAAGGTGCCCATGGGAAGCGTGCCACCGAGGGCGAGGGCGTCGCCCTCCCAGGTGCCGAGGTAGGCGGCGGGGACGGTGCCGGGGGCCTCGCCGGCGTCCGTGCCGGACGGGCGGGGAGTCGCGCTCGCGGTCGCCGCGGGACCGGTCTGCGCCGGGCCCGCACCCTGGTCGTTGGTGTCGCCGCCGCCGCCCGGCATCAGGTCGAACAGGAACGCCGAGCCCACCGTGACCGCTGCGAGGGCTCCCGCGACGGCCAGCGCGACGGTGCAACTGACCTTCCGTCCCCGTCCGTTCGCGCCCGTGACCGAGGTCGCGGCGACGCTGACGGAGACCTTGCCGGGGTGGCCGGCGGCGGGGGACGTCCCCTCGGGTGCGGCGTCCTGCGGCTGCGCCGGGCGCTGCTCGGGCAGGTGTGCCGGGCTGGGAGGCATGGTGGGCGGCGGCCCGAATCCGGCGGGCGGCGGCCCGAAGCCCTGCGCGGGCGGCCCGAACGCCCCGCCGCCGGAGGGGAGAACGCCCTCGGCGGACGCCGGACCCGGCTCTGCGGGCGCCCCCGCGGCGGAGCCCTGACCCGTCGGAACGGACGCCTCCGGGGCGGAGGCCCGCCCGGGCCAGGAGGGCGCCGCCCCCGCGACCGGGGCATCCGTGGCGGAGGCCGCGCCGGACGCGCCGCCCACCGAGGGGCTGCTGAACCCCACCGGCCCGGACGGCGGTGCGGTGTCCACCGCCTCCAGGTTCAGCAACTGCACGGCGCTGCGGCTGACTTGCTCCACCAGCGGTCCGGGCAGCCAGCCCGCCGTCACGAGCCGGGCCGCCCCGTCGGGGGCCAGGCGTCCGGCCACCTCGTCCGGGGCCGGGCGCGCGGCGGGGTCCTTGGCCAGGCAGGCCGCCACCAGTTCGCGCAACTCGCCCGGTACGGCGTCCAGTCGGGGCTCCTCGTGCACCACCTTGTAGAGGAGGGACGCGGAGGAGTCGCCGGGGAAGGGGGGTTCGCCCGTCGCCGCGTAGACGAGGACCGCGCCCAGCGAGAAGACGTCCGCCGCTCCGGCGACGCCTTTGCCGAGGATCTGTTCGGGCGACATGTAGCCGGGGGAGCCGACCGAGACGCCCGTCGAGGTCAGGGAGGCGGTGCCGTCCGTGGCACGGGCGATGCCGAAGTCGATGAGGAGGGGGCCGTCGAGGGTGAGCAGGACGTTGGAGGGTTTGACGTCGCGGTGCACCAGGCCGAGCGTGTGGACCGCCGACAGCGCCTCGGCTAGGCCGGCGCCCAGCACCCGTACCGAGTGCGGGGGAAGGGGGCCGCGGCCGTCCGTGACGGCGGTGGCGAGCGAGGGGCCGGCCGCGTAGCCCGTGGCGACCCACGGGACGGACGCCTCCGGGTCCGCGTCGAGGACGGGCGCCGTCCACGCGCCGCCCACCCGCCGCGCGGCCTCGACCTCGCGGCGGAAACGGGCACGGAACTCCTCGTCGAGCGCGAAGTGCGGGTGCACGATCTTGACGGCGACCGTGCGGCCGCCCGCGCTGCGCCCCAGGTACACGCGCCCCATCCCGCCGGAGCCCAGCCGGCCGAGCAGCCGGTAGGGCCCCACGACGGTGGGTTCGTCGGCTCCGAGCGGCTGCATGGCGTCATCCCCTCCCCCGTACGCTCTGGACGCACTGCCCAGCAGCGTAGTTCCGTACGCGTCCCGGGCCCGGCACGCGGGGCCCGGGACTCGGCGGACTCAGGCCTCCAGCAGCCGTACGTCCACGTCGGCCGGGAAGCCGGTGGTCGTGCCGACCCGGCGGGCGAACTCCCGTACGGCCTCCAACTGGGGGGCGCCGAACCGGAAGTCGAGCGTCGTGAAGTACCGCTCCAGGACCTGCTCGTCGAAGGCCTCCCAGCGGGCGGCCTGCTCGGCGACCTTGGTGACCTCGACGAGGGAGAGGTCCCGGGAGGACAGGAAGGCCTCGTGCACCTTGCGCGTGACGACGGGCTCGCGCTCCAGGTAGTCGCGCCGGGCGGCCCACACGGCGAAGACGAACGGCAGGCCCGTCCATTCCTTCCACAGGCTGCCGAGGTCGTGCACCTCCAGGCCGTACTTCGGGCCGTCGAGGAGGTTGGCGCGCAGGGCGGCGTCGCCGATGAGCACGGCGGCGTCGGCCTCCTGCATCATCAGGCTGAGGTCCGGCGGGCACGTGTAGTACGACGGCTGGACGCCGATCTTCTCGGCGAGCAGCAGCTGGGCGAGGCGCACGGAGGTGCGGGAGGTCGAGCCGAGTGCGACCCGGGCGCCGTCCAGCTGGTCCAGGGGGACCTGGGAGACGATCACGCAGGACATCACCGGGCCGTCGCAGCCGACGGCGATGTCGGGGAAGGCGACGAGTTCGTCGGCGTGCTTGAGGAACTCGACGAGCGTGATGGGCCCGATGTCGAGATCGCCCTGCACCAGCTTCTCGCTGAGCTTCTCCGGGGTGTCCTTGGTGAGCTCGAAGTCGAGGAGCGTGCCCGTTCTCGCGAGCCCCCAGTACAGGGGCAGGCAGTTCAGGAACTGGATGTGGCCGACGCGCGGCCGGGTGCGAGAATTGTCCACATCGCGAGGCTAGCCCCCATGGGGTACGGTGCTGGCTCCAGGGTCCCCGACGGATACCGGAAAGTCCTTCGACCCCTTCTGTCAACCCTCGTGACACCGCTACGTCAACCCGCTTCCGACCTGGGTCAAACATTCGGGTGACGTGATCTTGCCCTCTATTGCTTTCGGCTGCCTGCGTGCTAGGCTCGCCGCAAGTTGCAGTTTGGTTTCCCTTGCAGTACAGAGCCTGCGGAGCATGTGACCGCGGGCTCTAGTCGTTTTCAGACGTATGCAGTTGTTTACACAATCGCAGGTTCTGGAGCAGGGCAACCCTTTGGGCCCAAGGAGGGCTTATGGCTACCGGAACCGTGAAGTGGTTCAACGCCGAAAAGGGCTTTGGTTTCATTGCCCAGGAAGGCGGCGGCCCGGACGTCTTCGTCCACTACTCCGCGATCAACGCGAGCGGCTTCCGCTCTCTCGAGGAGAACCAGTCGGTTTCCTTCGACGTCACGCAGGGCCCGAAGGGTCCGCAGGCGGAGAACGTCACCCCGCTCTAAGCCTTCGGCTCCATGAGCCCGATGCTTTGATCCGGACCTGATAGCAGTACCCAAGGAGCCCCGTGCCGTTCGGCGACGGGGCTCCTGCCTTTTCCCCTTCGTGTCCGTTCCCGCCTTTTCCCGCCGGGCGGGCCGGAGAATGCCTCACACGTGCTGCATGACCAGGACGAAAGCCGTTCCGGGTGCAAGCGCCTCGTACGCGTGTGGAACGTCGCCCCGGTACGACATGTAGTCACCGGCGCCGAGTTCGACCGTCTCGCCGCGCGGCCCCGCCGCCAGCCGTCCGGCGCCCACGATCAGATGCTCCACCGTCCCCGGGATGTGCGGGTCCGACGCGCGGACCGCGCCGGGTTCCATCCGCAGGTGGTAGATGTCCCGCCGGGCCCCGGGAGGGCTCGCCGAGAGGAGCGTCGCCGCGTAGTCGGCCCGCTCCGAGTGGACGGTCGGCCCCTCGCCCGCGCGGATCACCTGGACGGCCGGCGCCGGCGGTTCGACCAGCGCGCTGAACGGGACGCCGAGCGCGACGCCCAGCGCCCACAGGGTCTCCACGCTCGGATTGCCGCCCGCCGTCTCCAGCTGGGACAGCGTGGACTTCGCGATGCCGGCGCGTTTGGCCAGCTCGGAGAGGGAGAGTCCGGCGCGGGTCCGTTCCCGGCGCAGGGACGCCGCGATCCAGTCGAGGGGAAGGCGGGTCGGGGGGCCGTCGCGCCCGTCGGTCGGCTCGGTCATGGCGTTCGCTCCATCGGTATGTTCGTTCGACTTGACGAACAGGTCCGTCACTGTTCATTGTAGAAAACATGCGTTCGCTCATCCGAACACCCTTCGGCGCTCCGTCCGCCCTCGACCCGCGGCTGCTGCGGGACGTGGGCCTGGTCTGTCTCGCCGGCGGGATCGTCGGCGTCTCGTTCGGGGCGATCGCCGTCGCGGGCGGGCTGCCGGTCTGGGTGCCGGTGGTGATGTCGCTGATCGTGTACGCGGGTTCCGCCCAGTTCAGCGCGGTGGGGATCCTGCTGGCCGGGGGCGGGCCGTTCGCCGCGGCGGCCACGGGGCTGCTGCTCAACACCCGCACGGCGGCCTTCGGTCTCGCCGTCGCGGACGTCATCGGCCGCGGACGCCTGGCGCGGCTCGTCGGCGCCCATCTCGTCACCGACGAGACGGTCGCCTTCGCCCTGGCCCAGTCCGATCCCGCCCGCCGCCGGGCCGCCTTCTGGATCTCCGGTCTCGGCCTGTACGCCTCCTGGAACCTGTGTGCCCTCGGCGGCGCCCTGGCCGGGAGCGCACTGGGCGACACCGCGCGGTACGGCCTCGACGCGGCGTTCCCGGCGGTGCTGGTGGCGCTGGTGCTGCCCGCGCTGCGCGAGGACGCGGACGTGCGGCGCGCCGCGCTCGCCGGAGCGGCCGTGGCCCTGGCCCTGACGCCGTTCGTCCCGGTCGGCGTGCCGGTGCTGTCGGCCCTGACGGGCCTGCTCGCCTTCCGGAGGCCGGCGTGAGCGCGACGGTCGCCGCGATCCTGGCGCTCGCCGTCGGGACGTACGCCTTCCGGCTGGTCGGCCCCGTGCTGCACGGGCGGGTCGAACTGTCCGCGCGCGTCCGGCACTTGCTGTCGTCCGCGGCCGTGGTCCTGCTGGTCGCGCTGCTCGCCACGGGGGCGTTCACCGAGGCCCGGGGGTTCGCGGGCTGGGCCCGGCCCCTGGGAGTGCTGGCGGGCGGGGTGCTCGCCTGGCGCCGGGTGCCGTTCGTGGTGGTGGTGCTGGGGGCGGGCGCCACGACCGCGGCCCTGCGGGCGGCGGGGCTGGGCTGACCGCCCCGGCGCTCACTTCGCGTACAGGCCCTCGATCGCGTCGGCGAAGTCCCGGGCGATCGCTTCCCTGCGCAGCTTCATCGACGGGGTCAGATGACCCGCCTCCTCGGTGAAGTCCCCCGGCAGGACGGTGAAGCGGCGGATCGACTCGGGCCGGGAGACGAGCCGGTTGGCGTCGTCGACGGCACGCTGCAGGATCGCGAGCAACTGCGCGTCGTCCGTGAGGAGTTCCGCGGGGACGGCGTGCTTGCCGTTCATCCGCCGCCAGTGGGCGACGCCCTCGGGGTCCAGCGTGATGAGAGCGGAGACGTACGGGCGGCGGTCGCCGACCACCATGCACTGCGCGATCAGCGGGTGGGAGCGCAGCCAGTCCTCCAGCGGTGCCGGGGCGACGTTCTTGCCGCCCGCGGTGATCAGGATCTCCTTCTTGCGGCCGGTGATGGCCAGATAGCCGCCGTCGTCGAGCTCCCCCAGGTCGCCCGTCGCGAACCAGCCGTCCGGCGCGGCGTCCACCACACCGCCCGCGTGCGGGTCCCAGTAGCCGCGGAACAGCTGGCCGCCGCTGAGCAGGATCTCGCCGTCGGCGGCGATCCGCACCCGGGTGCCCGGCAGGGGCCAGCCGACCGTGCCCAGCCGCGGTTTCTGCGGTGGGGTGACGGTGGCGGCGGCGGTGGTCTCGGTGAGGCCGTACCCCTCGTATATCTCGATGCCGGCGCCCGCGTAGAACGCGGCGAGCCGGCGGCCGAGCGGGGAGCCGCCGCAGATGGCGTAACGGACCCTGCCGCCCAGCGCGTTGCGGATACGGCGGTAGACGAGCGGGTCGTAGAGGGCGCGGGCGGCGCGCAGGCTGCGGCTGGGTCCGGGGCCCGTGCCGTGCTGCCGCGCCTCGACCGCCTCGCCGTAGCGGCGCGCTATCCCGGCCGCCCGGTCGAAGGAGGCGCCCCGGCCCATGCGTTCGGCCGTCGCACGGCCGGTGTTGAAGACCTTCTCCAGGACGTACGGGATGGCCAGCAGGAAGGTCGGCTTGAAGGAGGCGAGGTCCGCGAGGAGGTCCTCCGTCTGGAGGCTCGGCGCGTGGCCGATCTTCACGCGCGCGCGCAGACAGGCGATCGCGACCATGCGCCCGAAGACGTGGGACAGGGGCAGGAAGAGGAGCGTGGAGGCCGCGTCGGAGGTCTTGGCCTTGAAGATGGGGTGGAGGAGTTCGATCGCGTTGTCGACCTCGGCGAAGAAGTTGCCGTGGGTCAGCACGCAGCCCTTGGGGCGGCCGGTCGTGCCGGAGGTGTAGATGAGGGTGGCGAGGGTGTCGGGCCCCAGCACCCCGCGGCGCACGGTGACTTCCTGGTCGGGGACCTGCCGGCCGAGTTCCGCGAGCCGCTCCACGTGCCCCTTCTCGAAGACCCACATGTGCCGCAGGTCGGGCATCCGGTCGAGTTCCGGGCCGAGTGCGGCGGCCTGGGACACGGACTCCGTGGCGAGCGCGACGGCGCCGGAGTCCTGGAGGATCCACCGGGTCTGGAAGACCGAGGAGGTCGGGTAGACGGGCACGGTCACCAGACCGGCGGCCCAGGCGGCGAAGTCGAGGAGCGTCCACTCGTACGTCGTGCGCGCCATGATGGCGATGCGGTCGCCCGGTACGAGCCCTTCCGCGATCAGCCCCTTCGCCACCGCGAGGACCTGCGCGGCGAACTCCGCGGCGGACACGTCCTTCCAGGTGCCGTCCTGCGCCTTCCGGCTCAGGACCACCTCGCCGGGCGCCGCGTCCGCGTTGTCGAAGGGGATGTCCGCGAGGGATCCGTGCCGCACCTGTCCGACCAGCGGGGGGACGGAGACCTCGCGCACCACGCCGTCCAGCCGCCTGATTTCGGGCTCCATGAGGGGAGGTACGGGGGAGTACAGGCTGGGCACGGGGCGGCTCCTTGTCGACCGGGGGCCAAGGTGGCGTGAGGGTCGCGAACCCTCATACGGCCCTGGGAGACGGGCGGTTCACGAGAAATTCCGCGCGTGGCGCGGGGGTGTTCACGGGGAAGGGGGACGGGAGCGCGGAGTGGCGGCAACCACGCGAGACGGGGATCGTACGGCTCCCACGTGTGGGGTTTGTGGGGCTTTGGGGCGGGCGCGGTGCGAGTTACCCCTGGTATCCGAGGTTTCTCCCGGGTCCGGCCTTCGCTTCTGCGCTTCGAATACGTCTTCCCCCACAACACCCCTCCGCGTCCACATCTCCTCCACCTCTCCGCGACCGGCGCCCGCTGCGCGGGCCGAGCCGGGGGTGAGCTTGCACGGACCGGACCGACGGTCGCTAGGCAGGCCGTTCCAGAATGGCCGTGACACCCTGGCCGCCCGCCGCGCAGACGGAGATGAGGCCACGCCCCGGCGCGTCCCGTTCCGCGAGGAGCTTCGCCAGCGTCGCCACGATGCGGGCGCCCGTGGCGGCGAAGGGGTGCCCGGTGGCGAGCGACGAGCCCGCGACGTTCAGGCGGGAACGGTCCACCGGCCCGAGACCGCGCTTCTCCCATGCGGCCAGGGTGGCGAGGACCTGGGAGGCGAACGCCTCGTGGACCTCGACGAAGTCGAAGTCGTCCAGGGCGAGCCCGGCGCGCTCCAGCATGCGCGGGACGGCGTGGGCGGGGGCCATCAGCAGACCGTCCTCGCCGCCCGCCACGTCGCCCCCGACGAAGTCGACAGCGGCCGTCTCGTACGCGGTCAGGTACGCGAGCGGTGCCAGACCGCGGGCCTCGGCCCACTCGTCGCTCGCGAGGAGGACCACGGCGGCGCCGTCCGTCAGGGGGGTCGAGTTCCCCGCCGTCATGGTCGGGCCGGGGCCGTCGAGCCCGAACACCGGCTTGAGTGCGGCGAGTTTCCCGGTCGTCGAACCGGGCCGCAGGTTCTGGTCGCGCTCCAGCCCACGGAAGGGGACGACGAGGTCGTCCAGCAGTCCGCGTTCGTACGCCGCCGCCAGCCGCTGGTGGCTGGCGGCCGCGAGTTCGTCCTGCGCCTCGCGCGTCACGCCCCACGCGCGGGCGGTCACGGCGGCGTGCTCGCCCATGGACAGGCCGGTGCGCGGTTCGGCGTTACGCGGGACGTCCGGGACGAGATGGGAGGGGCGGATCCGGGAGAGCGCGCCGAGCCGCGCCCGCACCGACTTCGCGCGGCGGGCTTCGAGGAGGATGCGGCGCAGCGCGTCGTTGACGCCCAGCGGGGCGTCGCTCGCCGTGTCGGCACCTCCGGCGACCGCGGACTCCGTCTGACCGAGAGTGATCTTGTTGGCGGCGGCGACGACGGCCTGCAGGCCGGTGCCGCAGGCCTGCTGGATGTCGTACGCCGGAGTACGGGCGTCGAGCGCCGAGCCGAGGACCGTCTCGCGGGCGAGGTTGAAGTCGCGGCTGTGCTTGAGGACCGCCCCCGCGACCAACTCCCCCACCGCGCCGGGGCCTTCGAGCCCGAAGCGCCGGACGAGGCCGTCGACCGCCGCGGTCAGCATCTCCTGGTTGGAGGCGGTGGCGTAGGGGCCGTCGGACCGGGCGAAGGGGATGCGGGTGCCGCCGACCACGGCGACGGGGCGGGTGCGCGCGAGTCCTGGTGCCGGTCGGTCCTGCAGCGGCCGGTCCGGCTCCGGACGGCCGGGCGTCGGGGGTTCTTGGGGGCTCATCTCGACCTGTTCCTTGCCCTTGACGTAGCCTTACCCTCGGTAACCTTACTCCGGAGTAAATTTACGCCCGAGCTGGGAGTTGGACAATGGCCGACCGCTATCTGAGCTTCACCGGCACCGCGCCCGGTCGCTTTCTGACCCGTCGGCTCGGGCTGCCGCAGCCCTCCGCGCTGCACCGCTGGTCGACCGGACGTCCGCTGCTCGAAGGCGGATCGCTGCACCTCACGGCGGGCAAGCCGGGCCTCGACGGGCTGGCCGGTGTGCTGGCCCGCACGGGGCCGCACGCCCGGACCGCGGACGGCCTCTCCGCGGACTCCGCCCCGCCCGCGGACGGGAGTTCCGGCGACGACGACCGTCCCGCCGCCGTCGTCCTCGACGCGACCGGTGTCGCCGACGTGGACGCGCTCGCCGAGGTGCACGCGGCACTGCACCCCGTGGTGCGCTCGGTCTCCGACAGCGGCCGGGTGGTCGTCCTCGGGGCGCCCCTCGACCCGGCCGACCACCGGCAGGCCGCCGCCCAGCAGGCCCTGGAGGGCTTCGTACGGTCGCTCGGCAAGGAGGTCGGGCGGGGCCGGACGGTGACACTGCTGCGGCTCACCGACGCCGGCGCCGCCGAGTCGACGCTCCGTTTCTTCCTGTCGCCCAAGTCCGCCTACGTCAGCGGCCAGGTCGTCGAGGTGACCGCGCCGGGGCGGCCGGACGACGGTCCGGCCGAGACACCCGCGGACCCGGACCGGCCCCTGGCCGGGCGGACCGCGCTCGTCACCGGAGCCGCGCGGGGCATCGGCGAGGCCGTCGCCGAGACGCTGGCACGGGACGGTGCGCGCGTGGTGTGCCTGGACGTGCCGGCCGCCGGGGCCGGGCTCGACGCGCTCGCCGCGCGCCTCGGGGGTGTCGCGCTGCCGCTCGACATCACCGCCGCCGACGCGGGGGCGCGCATGGTGGCCGCCCTGCCCGACGGGCTGGACGTGCTCGTGCACAACGCGGGGATCACCCGCGACCGCAGGCTCGTCAACATGGCCGCGGAGCGCTGGAGTTCCGTGCTCGACGTGAACCTGGCGAGCGTGCTGCGCACGACGGACGCGCTGCTCGACGCCGGGACGCTGCGGCCGGGCGGGCGGATCGTCGCGACCGCCTCGATCGCCGGGATCGCGGGGAACGCCGGGCAGACCAACTACGCCGCGTCCAAGGCGGGGATCGTGGGGCTGGTGCGGGGGCTGGCACCCGGGGCCCTGGCGGAGCACGGTGTCACGGTGAACGCGGTGGCTCCCGGGTTCATCGAGACGAAGATGACGGCGGCGGTGCCACTGTTCATCCGCGAGGCCGGGCGACGGATGAACTCCCTTGCGCAGGGGGGACTTCCGGTCGACGTCGCCGAGACGACGGCGTGGCTCGCGCATCCGGGATCCGGGGCCGTGAACGGGCAGGTCGTCCGGGTGTGCGGGCAGAGTCTGCTCGGCGCATGAGGCCGGGCCGGACGCGGGCCCGTCCGGCGCCCGCACCCGGGAGCCCGATGACCTGCCCCCGACGCCGCCCTGGTGCCGGACGGCCTCGCCCCGAGAGCACCCCGGGACCCGACGACCTCGCCCCGACCGCACTCCGGGGCCCGACGGCTTCGCCCCGACGCCACCCCGGGCCCGACGGCCTCTCCACGAGAACACCCCGGGACCCGACGACCTCGCCCCGACCGCACTCCAGGACCTGACGACCTCCCCCGACCGCACCCCGGGCTCCGGCCCCAGTCCCCTCCTCGGCCCGAACGGCCCGTGCCCGAACAGCCCGTGCCCGAACAGCCCCGTCCCAGAACGCCGGACCGACCGCGATCCCTCTGGAGCTCCCATGGACACCCGCACACTCACCTCCTCACCGGCCCTCCTCCCGGCGCTCGCCCGCGGTGCGCTGCTCTCGCCCCTGCGGCGGCCCCGGTCCGACGCACCCGTGCCGTCGACCCGGCTCGTCCTGCCCGGGGTGCGCGTCGATCTCGCCCGGCTGGCCGCCTACGAGCGGGTGTGCGGCTTCGCGACGGGATCGCGGGCGCTGCCGCCGACCTATCCGCACGTGCTGGGGTTCCCGCTGGCCATGCGGATCATGGCGGGCCGGGGGTTCCCGCTTCCGCTGCTCGGCCTCGTGCACACGTCGATCGAGATCACGCAGTGGAGCGCGCCGCCCGTGACGGCCGAGTACGAACTCGCCGTGCACGTCGAGCGGCTGGTGCCGCACCGGCGGGGCACCGAGGCGCGGGTGCTGACCGAGGCGCGGGTCGACGGCGGACTGGTGTGGGAGTCGAGGAGCACGTATCTGGCACGGCACCGTCGGCGCGACGGTGACACGGCCCCCGAAGCCGCGGCCACGGACCCGACAGGCGCGGGCGGCACGGGCGGCACGGGCCGGACGGGCGGCGCGACCGGCACGGGCGGCCCGAGCGGCACGACTGGCGTGGGCGGCACGGAAGACACGAGCGGCGCGGAAGGCCCGAGGGCCACGGGCAGCACGGAAGGCACGTCGCTTCCCGCACGGGCCGAGTGGCGGCTGGCGGGCGACGTCGGGCGTCGGTACGCGGCCGTGTCCGGGGACCGCAACCCCATTCACCTGCGCCCTTTCACCGCCCGCCTCTTCGGCTTCCCGCGTGCGATCGCCCACGGCATGTGGACCGTCGCCCGCTGTCTCGCCGAGTACGGGCCGCAGGGCGAGGTGACCGTGCGCGCCGATTTCAGGACCCCCGTCCTGCTGCCGGGCACGGTGACGTACGCCGCCGAGGGCCCGGCCTTCGAGCTCCGGGACGAAGACCGCGTCCACCTCACCGGCGAGGTGCGCCCGGCCCTGTGGTGATCAGTCCTGCGGCGGCGGGGACCAGGGACGGCCCTCCATCATGTTGCCGAGGCCCGACCAGGCGAAGTTCATCAGCGTGGCCGCGGCCTGCTTGGCGGAGATGCCGGGGGCGGCGTTGGCCCAGGCCGCGAGGGACTCGGCGGCGCCGACGAGGGCCTCGGCGAGTCCCGCGACCTCCCGTTCGGGCAGGGACGGGTCGCGGTGCGCCTCGCGGGCGGCGACGGCGATCAACTGGGTGACGAAGACGACGAGTTCCTCGCGCATCGCGAGCACCTCGGCGGCGAACGGCTCCCCGTGCGTCCGGGCCTGGAGGTGCAGGACCGCCCAGCCGTCCGGGTTCTCGGCGGTGTGCGTGAAGAACGCCCGCAGCCCTTCCCAGAGTTGACGGTCGGCGGGAATGCCCGGGCGGACGCCCGCGCGGACGGCATCGGTGAGCGCCTTGGCCTCACGGCGGATGCAGGCGGTGAAGAGGTCTTCCTTGGAGTTGAGGTACAGGTACACCAACGGCTTGGACACGCCCGCCAGATCGGCGATCTCGTCCATCGAAGCGGCCCGGTACCCGCGCTGCCCGAAGGTCCGTACGGCGGCGTCCAGCATCTGCTGTTCGCGCACCGCGCGCGGCATCCGCTTGTTCTTCACAGCACCCATGCGGGCAAGCGTACGATCGGCCGCCGCCGGGGGCGGACCGTACGGAGCACGAAGAGCGGCCGCCGGGGCGGAGCCGCGCGGGGTGCTAGGAGGGCTGGCCCTGCGCCCCGCGGGCGGCGTCGTCGGCGATGTCCTCCTGGCCGCGGTTGCGGTCCAGGTTGGCCTTGGCGCGGTCCACGCGTGCGACGACCTGGGCCGAGGCGCGGTCGCGCTCCTTGCGCAGGACGACGAAGCTGATCGGCGCGGAGATCACCAGGGCGAGCAGGACGACCCACATGAAGTTGGAGTCGCCGAGGCCGCGGGGGGCGATCCCGGAGTAGACGAGGCCCCAGACGACCACGAGGCAGCCCGCGAAGATCCCAAGGCGCATCAGTGTGTAGCGGAGCATGTCCATCCACTCTTCCGTTCCGAGGGCGTCCTCCCGGCCCGGGCGGGGCCCGGAACCCGGGAAAACATCCCAAAGGTCACCGTCCAGTGAAGCACGGGCGCACGGCGATCTTTCCGGGGGGTCCGCCTCAGGCCGCGATCCGCGACAGAGGCCGCAGCATCGTGATGTCGTCCCGGTCGTCGCCGGGTGCGACCCGGATGGCCTCGGGGACCCGGCCGACCTCCTCGTAGCCGCAGGAGGCGTAGAAGTTCTCCAGACCGAGGCCGCCGCGGCAGGTCAGCCGTATCGCCTCGACGCCGTCGAGGCCGGACGCGGCGTCCTCGGCGGCGGCCAGCAGGTCGCGCCCGTACCCCTTGCCCTGGTGACGCGGGTGCACCATCACCGTGTACAGCCACACCCAGTGCCGCATGAGCCGGTGGGTGTTGTGCGTGAGGAACGCCGTCGCGGCGACGGTGCCGTCCTCGTCCCGGCCGACCAGCAGCCGGGTGCGGCCCTCCACCATGGCGACGAGGTGCTTCAGGAGCTCGGGCCGTATGTCGTCCCGGGCGACGGGCGGCACGAAGCCGACGGAGCCGCCGGCGTTCGTGACGTCCACCCACAGATCGAGCAGTTCGTCCCGCAGGGCGGGGGTCGTCGCGGGGTCCAGTTCGAAGGTCAGTGCCACGTACGTGTCACACCCGCATCGGCTGGGGCGACTCGCGGCGCGCCGGGTCCGGACCGTCGTACTCGCGGATGATCTCGTACCGGGTGTTCCGCTCCACCGGGCGGAAGCCCGCGTCGCGGATCAGGTCGAGGAGGTCCTCACGGGTCAGCTTGTTCGGCGTGCCGTAGTTGTCCGCGTCGTGCGTGATCTTGTACTCGACGACCGAGCCGTCCATGTCGTCGGCGCCGTGCTGGAGGGCGAGCTGGGCGGTCTGCACACCGTGCATCACCCAGAACACCTTGACGTGCGGCACGTTGTCGAAGAGGAGACGGGACACGGCGAAGGTCTTCAGCGCCTCGGCCCCGGTCGCCATCTGGGTGCGCGCCTGGAGACGGTTGCGGACCTTGCCGTCCTTCATGTCGACGAAGTCGTGCTGGTAGCGCAGCGGGATGAAGACCTGGAAGCCGCCCGTCTCGTCCTGGAGCTCACGCAGGCGCAGTACGTGGTCGACGCGGTGGCGGGGCTCCTCGATGTGCCCGTACAGCATCGTGCACGGGGTCTTCAGACCCTTCTCGTGCGCGAGCCGGTGGATGCGCGACCAGTCCTCCCAGTGGGTGCGGTGGTCGACGATGTGCTGCCGGACCTCCCAGTCGAAGATCTCCGCGCCGCCGCCGGTGAGGGACTCCAGACCGGCGTCGATCAGCTCGTCGAGGATCTCCGAGGCGGACAGCCCGGAGATCGTCTCGAAGTGATGGATCTCCGTGGCGGTGAAGGCCTTCAGCGAGACGTCGGGCAGCGCCTTCTTCAGCTCGCTGAGCGACCGCGGGTAGTAGCGCCAGGGCAGGTTCGGGTGCAGTCCGTTGACGATGTGCAGCTCGGTGAGGTTCTCGCTCTCCATCGCCTTGGCGAGGCGGACGGCCTCCTCGATGCGCATCGTGTACGCGTCCTTCTCGCCCGGCTTGCGCTGGAACGAGCAGTACGCGCAGGACGCGGTGCACACGTTCGTCATGTTGAGGTGACGGTTGACGTTGAAGTGGACCACGTCACCGTTCTTGCGGGTGCGCACCTCGTGGGCGAGCCCGCCGAGCCAGGCCAGATCGTCCGACTCGTACAGCGCGATGCCGTCCTCGCGGGTCAGCCGCTCACCGGCCCGGACCTTGTCCTCCAGCTCGCGCTTGAGCCCGACGTCCATGCTCTTACCTCTCCTCGTGACGAACCGTGACAACCGTACTCCCCCGGCTTCGCGGCGGGAGCGGCCCCCATCAGGTGCTTCGTGCCCTACTGCTCCTCGGGCAGCTCGCCCACCCGGTTCTCCCACTTCGTGGACAGGACGATGGTCGTACGGGTGCGGGAGACGCCCTTGGTGCCCGACAGGCGCCGGATGGTCTTCTCCAGGCCGTCCACGTCGCTCGACCGCACCTTGAGCATGAAGGAGTCGTCGCCCGCGATGAACCAGCAGTCCTCGATCTCGCCGAGGTCCCGCAGCCGGCGGGCCACGTCCTCGTGGTCGGCGGCGTCGGAGAGCGAGATGCCGATCAGGGCGGTGACGCCGAGGCCGAGCGAGGCCGAGTCGACCGTCGCGCGGTAACCGGTGATGACACCGGCCGCCTCCAGCCGGTTGATGCGGTCGGTGACGCTGGGTCCCGACAGACCGACGAGGCGCCCCAGCTCCGCGTAGGAGGCCCGGCCGTTCTCCCTAAGGGCCTGGATGAGCTGCCTGTCCACCGCGTCCATGCGATCGATAGCCTTCCGCTGAAGAGTTCTGAAAAGTCCTGAACCGAACTGCCTGTACTGAACTGCCTGTGCTGAACCGTCTGTGCTGAACCGTCTGTGCTGAACGGACCGCCTGGTGTGAGCTGTCCGTGCCGCGCTGTCCGTGCTGATCCGACCGAGCCGTACCGTCCGAGGTGAGCCGCCTGCGCCTGCCGCGTGGGTGGTGCGGCCGTCTCAGGTGGCGCCGCCGCGGGAGCCGCCGCCGAGTTCGCCCTCCCACCGGCGGTACAGGTCGTGTTCCACGCCCGCCGCGTCGAGGACCCGGCCGGCCACGAAGTCCACCAGGTCCTGGATGTGTGTGGCCCCCGCGTAGAAGGCCGGTGAGGCCGGCAGCACGGTGGCGCCCGCGTCGTCCAGGGAGACCAGGTGCCGCAGCGTCTGGCCGTTCAGCGGGGTCTCCCGGACGGCGACGACCAGCTTGCGCGACTCCTTGAGCGTGACGCTCGCGGCGCGTTGCAGCAGGTCCTTGGAGAGGCCGAGGGCGACCCCCGCCACACAGGCGGTCGAGGCGGGCACGATGAGCATGCCCTTCGCCGGGTACGAGCCCGACGAGGGGCCCGCCGCGAGGTCGCCCGCGCTCCAGTGGCGTACGCCGTCGACGCTCACGTCGAAGGTGCCGGGCTTGCCGTCGGCGCCCCGGGCCAGCCACTCGCGCAGGTCGTCCTGCCAGTGGGCGTCCCGGAAGGGCAGACCGGTCTCGTCGAGCAGCGTGAGCCGCGAGGCCCGGCTGACGACCAGGTCGACGCTCTCCCCGGCCGCCAGGAGCGCACGCAGCACTGCGGCGGCGTACGGCGTACCGGAGGCGCCCGACACCCCCACGATCCAAGGCCGGCGCTGCGTCTGTCCTGGCTTCATGATGTCGAGCCTATCCGGCCACCGCCCGGTTTCAGACCGTGAGCCCGCGCACCAGCAGATCGAGCAGGGCGCAGACGAACAGGGCGATGCCGATGAATCCGTTGACGCTGAAGAACGCGCGGTTCAGGCGGGACAGGTCGTGCGGCTTGACGATGGAGTGCTCGTAGAGGAAGGCGCCCGCCACGATGACCAGGCCGAGCCAGAAGAACGCGCCGGCGCCGGTGGCGACGGCGTACCAGACGAACAGGCCCGTGGTGACGGCGTGGCAGCCGCGCGCGCCCCAGATCGCGGCCGGGATGCCGAAGCGCGCCGGCACCGACATGACGCCGATCTCGCGGTCCGTCTCGACGTCCTGGCACGCGTAGATCAGGTCGAAGCCGCCGATCCAGATGCCGACGGCGAGACCGAGGACGACGGCCTCCCAGGACCATTCGCCGGTGATCGCGAGCCAGCCGCCGACCGGGCCCATGGCCTGGGCGAGGCCGAGGATGGCCTGCGGGAAGTTCGTGAACCGCTTGCCGTAGGGGTAGACCACCATCGGGATCACCGCGACGGGGGCGAGGGCGAGACAGAGCGGGTTGAGCAGCGCCGCCGAGCCCAGGAAGATCACGACCGCGATGAGGGCGCCCGTCCAGGCGTGCTTGACCGACATCGCGCCGGTGACGAGCTCGCGGTGGGCGGTGCGCGGATTGCGGGCGTCGATCTCCCGGTCGATGATCCGGTTGACGGCCATCGCGAAGGTCCGCAGGCCCACCATGCAGACGGTGACCAGCAGCAGCCGGCCCCAGTGGATGTTCTTGTCCCACTGGAACATCGCGGTGAGGGCGGCGATGTACGCGAAGGGCAGCGCGAACACCGAGTGCTCGATCATCACGAGGCGCAGGAACGCCTTGGTGCGGCCCGGCTGCGGGATCGCCGCGGAAGCTGAACTCACAGGCCGTACTCCTTCCAGCGGCGGTCGACCTTCGCCGCCGTCTCCGGGTCGGAGAGGACCATCTCGGGCCAGCCGCCGTCCCGGGTGTAACCCTCCTCGGGCCACTTCTTCGTCGCGTCGATGCCCGCCTTGCCGCCCCAGAACTGCTGGTAGGAGGCGTGGTCGAGATGGTCGACCGGGCCTTCGACGACGCTGAGGTCACGGGCGTAGTCCGTGTTGCCCAGCGCCCGCCAGGCGACCTCGTGCAGATCGTGCACGTCGCAGTCCGCGTCGACGACCACGATGAGTTTGGTGAGGGACATCATGTGGGCGCCCCAGACGGCGTGCATCACCTTCTGGGCGTGTTTGGGGTACTTCTTGTCGATCGAGACGATCGCGCAGTTGTGGAAGCCGCCCGCCTCGGGCAGGTGGTAGTCCACGATGTCCGGCACGATGATCTTCAGCAGAGGCAGGAAGAACCGCTCCGTGGCCCGGCCGAGCGGCCCGTCCTCGGTGGGCGGACGGCCGACCACGATCGACTGGAGCAGCGGCCGCTTGCGCATGGTGACGCAGTCGATGGTGAGGGCCGGGAAGGGCTCCTGCGGGGTGTAGAACCCGGTGTGGTCGCCGAAGGGACCCTCCGGGAGCATCTCGCCCGGCTCCAGCCACCCCTCCAGCACGACCTCGGCCTGCGCCGGGACCTGGAGCGGCACGGTCTTGCAGTCGACCATCTCGATCCGCTTGCCCTGGATGAACCCGGCGAAGAGGTACTCGTCGATGTCACCGGGCAGCGGGGCGGTCGAGGCGTACGTCACGGCCGGCGGGCACCCGAAGGCGATCGCGACCGGGAGCCGCTCGCCGCGGCGGGCCGCGACCTGGTAGTGGTTCCGGCTGTCCTTGTGGATCTGCCAGTGCATGCCGATGGTGCGCTTGTCGTGGCGCTGGAGCCGGTACAGCCCGAGATTGCGGATGCCGCTCTCCGGGTCCTTGGTGTGCGTGAGCCCGAGGTTGAAGAACGAGCCGCCGTCCTGCGGCCAGGTGAACAGGGCCGGAAGGGTGTCGAGGTCGACGTCGTCGCCGCGCAGCACCACCTCCTGCACCGGCGCGTCCTTGACCTTCTTCGGCGGCACGTGGGTCATCGCGCCGAGCTTCCCGAAGGCCTCGCGCACCCCGACGAAGCCGTGCGGCAGTTCCGGCCTGAGCAGTCCGCCGATCTTGTCGGAGATCTCGGCGTACGACTTCAGCCCGAGGGCCTTCAGCAGCCGCCGGTCGGTCCCGAAGACGTTCATCGCGAGGGGCATCGCGGAGCCGCGCACGTTCTCGAAGAGCAGCGCGGGCCCGCCGGACTTCTGCACCCGGTCGACGATCTCCCCGACCTCCAGATACGGGTCGACCTCGGCCTTGATGCGCTTGAGGTCGCCCTCGCGCTCCAGCGCCCGGAGCAGGGAGCGAAGATCGTCGTAAGCCATGTGTCCAAGTATCGGCCACCGGCTACCCTGTGCCCGTCACCGGGGCCCCTGTGCCGCCCCGCAACTGCTCACTGGGGGTTCGTTCGGGCATGGTCAGGTATCTGCCGTTCCTTCTGGTCCTGGCGCTGTGGATCTACGCGTTCATCGACTGTCTGAACACTCCGGAGGAAGAGGTCCGCGGCCTGCCGAAGGTGGTGTGGGTGATCATCATCCTGCTCTTCGGCGAGGTGCTGGTCGGGCCCGTCGCCTGGCTGGTGGCCGGCAAGACCCGCCGGGCCCCGGTGGGCGGTTCCACCCCGTCGGAGTGGCACCGCAACGCCCGCACCCAGTACGTCGCCCCGGACGACAATCCCGAGTTCCTCAAGTCTCTGAAGGCGGAGAACGCCAAGGACGAGGCGCTCCTGAAGGACTGGGAGGCGGACCTGCGGCGCCGCGAGGAGGAGCTGCGCCGCCGTGAGCACGGCGAGGAACCGAAGGACGGCTGATGGAACTGCGGCTGCTGGTCACCTTCGAGAAGGTCGCGACGGTGCTGAGCTTCACACAGGCGGCCGCCGAGCTGAAGTACGCCCAGTCCAGCGTGACCGGTCAGATCCGTGCGCTGGAGTCCTCGCTGGGCACGGAGCTGTTCGACCGGCTGGGCAGCCGTATCCGGCTGACGGAGTCCGGTGAGCGGCTGCTGCCCTACGCCCGGCAGATCATCGAGCTGACCGAGGAGGCCCGGGCCGCGGTCGTGGGCGCCGAGGAGCCCTCCGGTGCGCTGACCGTCGGCACCATGGAGTCGCTGACCTCGTACCGGCTGCTGCCGCTGCTGGAGCTGTTCCACCACCGCTACCCGGGGGTGCGGCTGTCGCTGCGCACGACGATCGGGGACGAGACCCGTCAGGCCTTGCGGCAGGGCGCGTACGACGTGGGCTTCCTGATGGAGGAGGAGACCCGGCACGCGGGGCTGGACGTCGCGGTGCTCGCGGTGGAGCCGCTGGCGCTGGTGGCGGCGCCGGGCCACGCCCTCGCGGGGGCGCGGGCCGCGCGGACCGCGGATCTCGTCGGGCAGTCGCTGCTGGCGACCGAACCGGGCTGCGCCTACCGGGACTTGTTCGAGCGGGAGCTCAACTCCGTCGAACCGGCGGGCTCCGGGGTGTCCTTCACGGAGTTCGGCACGATCGAGGCGACCAAGCGAGCCGCGGCGGCCGGCCTCGGGATCGCGTTGCTGCCCGAGGTGACGGTCGCCGCGGAACTCGCGGAGGGAACGCTGGTGCGGTTGCCGTGGGAGGCGCCGTTCACGCTTCGGACGCAACTGGCGTGGCGGGCCGGGAAGCGGCTTCCCGGTCATGTGCGGCTGTTCGTGGAGCAGGCGCGGCGGCTGGTGTCCGAGGAAGGGTGACCCGCAGGCTCGCGGTCACGATCAGCGGGACGCCGAGGGCCTGCACGAGCCCGATGTGGTGCCCGTAGACCACCCAGTCCATGACCATGGCGACGGCCGGATACGTGAAGGCCAGCACGGCGATCTTCGCGGTCGGGAGCTTGGCGTACGCCGCGTACATCAGCACGTACATCAGGCCGGTGTGGATGATGCCGAGGCCGACCAGCCAGCCCCAGTCCGCGCCGGTGCCCCGCATGGCGCCGAAGTCGGCGAAGGGCAGCAGCAGCGGGATGCCGACGAGGACCTGGACGAGGGCGATGAGGTGCGGGCGGACGCCCGTGATGCGCTTGGTGACCAGTGTGGACAGGCCGTACAGCAGCGCGGCGAGGAGCGCCTGTCCGACGCCGAGCAGGTACGTGCCGCCGCTGGTGAAGTCGGCGGGGGTGACGCCCGAGACGAGGACGAGTCCCGCGAAGGCGACCGCGACCCAGCCGATCTTCGAGGCGGTGAGCCGCTCGCGGAAGAGCAGGGCGCCCAGCAGGACCACGTAGAACGGCTGGGTGTGGTAGACGACCGTGGCGACGGAGATCGAGGTGTTCTCGTACGACTGGAAGAGCAGGACCCAGTTGAAGACGATGAACACCCCGCCGAGTGCGGCGAGTCCGAGGGTGCGCGGGGTGAAGCCGTGGCCGCGGAAGTAGCCGCGGGCGAGGGCGTAGCCGCCGAGGGCGAGCGCCCCGAAGAGCACCCGGAAGAAGACCACGTTGAAGGGTGAGGCCCCGGACTCGACGACGAAGACGCCGAGGGTCCCGGAGAGCATCATGGCGGCGGTGAGCTGGGCGGTGCCCTTGTTCTCGAGTGCGCTCTTGGAGGTCATGGACACGAAGGTAGGAGCGGGTGCCGGGGTGGGGCCACGGGCCAGTGGGGCGTCCTGCCGATGGCCCCATCGGGGGCGTCGATGAGCCCTCGTCGGGGCCCGGCGCCCCGTCGCCCCGAGGGCATCGACGACGTCGACCTCGACGAGGCGGCGCGGGTCCTCCCGGAACGGACCCGGCGGTCGGTCAGCGCAGCGCCGCGGTGAACGCCGCCCACGCGGTCCGGGTGATCAACAGGACGGGTCCGTCAGGGGTCTTGCTGTCACGGACGGGGACGAGACCGGGGGTAGCGGGGGCCACTTCGACGCAGTCGCCGCCGTTTGCTCCGCTGTAGCTGCTCTTGATCCAGCGGGCTGTGCTCAGATCGTGGCTCTTCATGATGCTCGTACCCTTCCATCACGTCGCTGATCAGAGCGGCGGACTGAGGGGCTGACAGAGCGTCCGCCCGGAGCACATCATAGGTCCGGCTGTGGCGCGCGAAGATGGCTGGATCGTCGCTGAAGTGCCCCCGGTCCAGCGACTCCGAGTAGACCCACCGGTGCCTGTCGGGCAGCTCGATCAGCGACAGGGAGGTGTCCGGGCGGTCGATGTCGGCACGCCCCAACGGGACGACCTGAATACGGATGTTGGGGCGCCGCCCGATGTCGAGCAGGTGGGCGCACTGGTCCCGCATCACCGCGGGGCTCCCCACCAGGTGGCGCAGACAGATCTCGTCCAGCACCACGAGGTAGAGCGGTCCGTCGTCGGCGTGGAAGCGCTGCTGTCGGCTCAGACGCGCCCTGACCCGCTCGGCGACATCGCCCGGCCCGGCAAGGCGGCGGGCGAACAGGGCAGTTGCGTAGTCGGCCGTCTGCAGCAGACCTGGTATCACCTGCGTCTGATACGCGCGTACGGCGACAGCCTCGGCGTCCATCCGCGCCCTGCGGTCGAACCAGTCCGGATGCTCCACCTGCGGATACCAGTCGATGCGGCCCCACAGCCGCGTCAACACCCCGCCCGAGCCGAGCAGTTCGTCGCAGCGCTTGGCGAACGTGTCCTGCGGTACCCGCGTCCCCGCCTCGACGCGGGCCACGTGGGACCGGTCGCAGGGGATCTCGCGCGCGAGGCCTTCCTGGGTGAGGAGCGCGACCTCGCGGAAGTGCTTCAGCACCTCGCCGAACACGGCGGCGGTACTGGCCGCCGCTCCTCCCTCCGCGTTGCGTCGGCTCACGGCATCCCCCTCCGTGACAGTGGGCCACTGTCACGCGTCCGGCATTGATACCGACCGTTCCCCTCGGCGACGCTCGATACACACAGGGTGACCGATCGGTGCGGAGCGAACATGACCGGGCAGGCGAAGCGGTGGGAACCGGGAACGATCGTCCACGACCCGCGGACGGGCCGGGTGGGCGAGTACCGCGGCCAGGCGGGCCCGTACGCGATGCTGCGGCCCGTCGGCGGCGGTCGGGAGTGGGAGGCGGACCCGGCACTGATCCGGCCGGCGACGCCGGAGGAACGGCTCGGCGCGGGCGTGCGGGCCGCCAACGCCCGTTCCGCGCAGGCCACGGACAGGCGCCGTGTCTTCCGGTACGTGCCGTACGCGATCGCGCAGGACACGACGGCGGAGCCGGAGTACGAGGCGCGCTGCGTCTCGGGGGACGAGGCCGACTGCGGCGCGGGGTCCGGTCCGCGCCCGGACCCGGCCGAGGTCGAGGAGTGGCAGCGCCTGCACACCCAGGACACCCGGCACACGCGCTACCGGCGCCATTTCGCGGACTACGCGGTCCTGGAACCGGCCGAACCCGTCGGCGCGACGCCCCCGCCGCCCGCCTTCACCGGTCCGCCGCCCGCGCAGGGGCGGCACCCCGGTGCGCCTCAGCCGTCCTGAGCGTCCCGCAGGACGAGCGCGAGGAGGCCGGGGAAGCGGGTGTCGAACTCGTCGCGGCGCAGGCGGTTGACGCGCTTGGGCCCCTCGTCGCGCTGCTCCACGAGTCCCGCGCCGCGCAGCACCGCGAAGTGATGACTGAGGGCCGCCTTGCCGACGGGCACGTCGAAACTGCCGCAACTGCGGCTCCACTCCGCGGAGTCGGCCAACTCCCTCACCAGCGTGATGCGTACGGGGTCGGCGAGGGCGGCCAGGGCGGTCTGCACGGAGACCTGGTCCGGGTGGGTGTGCTCGGGCGCGGCCCGATGGCTGGTGCCGGTCCGCTGTGCCACGCCGTGCTCCCCTCGCCGCCCCTTGCAGAGTGTTCGATGAAAACCATACACTCCCGAGTGTTCGCTTTTCATTGAACAGTCGCGGAGGGGTGTGCCATGCGCGCGGTCGAGTTCGAGGAGTACGGCGGTCCCGAGGTCCTTCGGGTCGTGGAGGCGGAGGTCCCGGAGCCGGGCCCCGGGCAGGTGAGCATCGACGTCGCGTACACCGGCGTGAACTTCGCCGACCTGAAGGCGAGGTCCGAGGGCTACCGGGTGCCGGGCCTCCCGTTCGTGCCCGGACTGGAGGTGTCCGGGCGGATCAGGGCGGTCGGGGCCGGCGTCGAGGGACTGGCCGTCGGTCAGGAGGTCGCCGCGCTGACGGAGGGCGGCGCGTACGCGGAGGTGACCGTGGCCGACGCGGTGACCGTGTTCCCGCTCCCGGACGGGGTCGGCCTGCGCACCGGCGCCACCCTCCCGACGGTCGTGCCGACCGCCTACGCCCTGCTGCACACCGTCGGCCGGCTCCAGCCCGGCGAGACCGTGCTCGTGCAGGGCGCGGCGGGCGGGGTCGGCACCGTCCTGGGGCAGTTGGCGAAGGCGGCGGGCGCCGGGACGGTGTACGGCGTGGTGTCGGCCGCCGCGAAGGCGGAGTACGCCGCCGAACAGGGCTACGACGAGGTCTTCGTGGGCTCCTTCACCGACGAGGTCCGCGCGGCGACCGACGGCCGCGGCGTCGACCTGGCCCTGGACCCGGTCGGCGGCGACACCCTGCGCGGCAGCCTCGCCTCCCTCGCCCCCTTCGGCCGCCTGGTCTCGTACGGGAACGCCGGCGGCGCGGAACCCTGGACGGTGGGCCAGCCCGAGCTCTACCCCACCGGCCTGTCCGTCGCGGGCTTCTCCATCCTCGGCCTGGCCCGGACCGCCCCCGCCGCCCTCCGCGAGATCGCCCAGAAGGCCTTCCGCACGGTCGTCGACGGCTCGGTGTCCCTGCCGGTGACGGCGGAGTTCCCGCTGAAGGACGCACCGGAGGCGCACCGGCTGATGGGGTCCCGGACCAGCACCGGGAAGCTGCTCCTGAGGGTGGCCGACTGAGCTCCGCGCCGGCGCAGAGTCGGGTCCGGCGAGGTCAGCCCTGCTCCCAGACCGTCGCCTCGACCGTGATGTGGTCCGGGTCCGGAATGCCGCTCACCCTGAAGAAGCCGACACGGCCTCCCTCCGTCGTGAAGCAGCCCATGTCACCCTCCTGCACGTCCAGTTGACTTCGGCCCAACTGGGTGCCGAGAAGGTCGGAGCACTGCTGCCGCCCCGGCGTGCCGGGGCCCGGCCAGGCGGCGAGCGCGTTGCCGTATACCTCGCGCGGCGCCCGGATGGCGAGGTCGCCGACCGGCGCGCGGTCCGGCGGGACGGCATCCAGGAACCAGCCCCGGACACCGGCGCTGCCGTCCAGGATCAGCGTGCCCCGCCACCGGGCGCGCGCGGGCGCGGGCACCGGGGTGTGCGAGGGCAGGTCGGCGGAGGGCGAGGCGGCGGGGGCGGACGGGGTGGTGGACGAGGGCGGCACCGGGGACGCGGAGGAGCGGGACGGCGACGCCGAGGAGGGGGAAGAGGGGCCCCCGGGCGCCGTCGACTGCGGCTCCTCGGGAGAACTGGGCCGCGGGGAACCGGTGTCGGGAGCGGCGCCGGCCCCCGAGGGCCTGCTCAGCGCGACGGTCACCGTCACCACGGCGGCGAGCAGAGCGGCGCTCAGGGTGCCGACGAGCCCGATGACCGCCGCCTTGACGGCGGGTTCCTGCCGCCGGAACCAGGCGGTCGGACCGGTCGCGGAACGTCGGCCCCCCGTCGAGGGTGTGCCTGGGTCTGTCATCTTCCCCCTCGCGGAAGAGCCTGTCCCGGTGACCGGCGACGCGTGCGGCACTCTGCGGTGCGGTGCGGCCGATGGTCCGTGCGGTGTGGTCGATGTCCACAGCATGCCCATCGCGGGTGCCGCAGGACAACGAGGCGGACGGGGCGCACGGGGCGCGGCCGGCCGGTGCCCCGACGCCGGATGCCGGGCTGTCGCGGCCGGGCCGTCGGCACTCCGGTCCACCGTCCTCGCCCGCCGACCGTGAAGCAGCCGCGACCGCAACGGCCTTGAGGTACCGCTCGCCCTCTCCTCGGTCGCACCCGCCCCCATCCTTCGGACCGCCTCCGTAGACCATCGGCCGACGACGGGCACCCCGGACGGTTCCCACACTGGGTGCACGACCAAGGGCATCGGGAGGCGCGATGGGAACGCGGGGGATCAGCAGGGCACGGTTCCTGGGGCTGGCCGCGGGGGCCGGGGGCGCGGTGGCGCTGTCGGCGGGGGCCGCGGGACAGGCCCGGGCGGCCGCGGCGGCCCCGGGCGCGACAACGGGCGGGCGGCGGCGCGGACTGTCGTACCGGGGAGTGGTGTACGAGGTCGGGGACGGAGAGACACCGGCGACCGCGTGGAGTGCCCGGCGGATGCGCGCCGATCTGCGGGCCGTCGCCCACGATCTGCACGCCGACTCCGTCAAGGTGACCGGAGACGGCGTCGAACGGCTCACCGCCACCGCGGGCGAGGCGGCGGAGCGCGGGCTCGGCGTCTGGCTCGAACCGACCCTCGGGGACGTGCCCGAGCGGGACATCCTCGACCACCTCGCGGAGACCGGCGCCTTCGCCGAGCGGCTGCGCCGGCAGGGCGCCCGGGTGCACCTCAGCGTGGGCTGCGAGTTCCTGCTGTACGTCCCCGGGATCGTGCCCGGCGCGAACATCCTGGAACGGGTGGAGAACCTGCTCAAGGGCACCTACGACCCCGTACGCACCGCACGGGAACTGCGCCGGTTCACGGCGCGGGCCGCGTCGAGGGGCCGGTCCGTCTTCGGCGGACGGCTGACGTACGCCGCCGCGCAGGACGAGGACGTGGACTGGCGGCAGTTCGACCTCGTCGGCCTCGACTACTACGGCTGCTTCGGGCGGCGCGACCAGTACGTCCGCGATCTGGCCCGCTACCGCCGCTTCGGCAAGCCCGTCGCCGTCATGGAGTTCGGCTGCTGCACCTTCCGGGGTGCGCCGGAACTGGGCGGCATGGGCTGGGACGTCGTCGACCGCACGAAGGAACCGCCCGAGGTGCGCAAGGGCCTGGTGCGCAGCGAACGCACCCAGGCCGCGTACCTGACGGACGTGCTGGCGGTGTTCGAGTCGATGGGGCTGTACTCGGCGATGGCGTACACCTTCGTCTCCCCGGACGCCCCGCACCGCCCGCACGACCCGCGCCACGACCTCGACATGGCGAGCTACGGCCTCGTCAAACCGGTCGAGAACCGTCCGGGCCACCCGGAGTCCGGCTGGCACTGGGAACCGAAGGAGTCCTTCCACGCGTTGGCCCGGCAGTACGCGCGGTCCCGCGACCGCTGACCGCGGCCGGGCGGGTTCGCGCCGTACTCCCCCAGGTGGAAGGCTGCTTCCGCCGCCGTCCACCCCGGGGACGAGGGGCCACCGCGGCGTCGGCCTCCGGGAGGGCCCGACACCGTCATGCAGGTGGAGCCTCGGCCCGCGGGGAACGCGGCAGCATGGAAACCCCGTCCGAACCTCATGCTCAGGAGTTCTCGTGTCCGTTCCTGCCGGTGCCCGTCCGATGCGTCTCGCGCGCGGAGCATCGCCGTGGCTCGTCCCGACCGTGGCCACCGCGGCGCTCAGCCTGGCCCGCGCGCGCCGCTCCGGCGTGGCCAAGGCCGTGGCCGTACCCGCCACCGCGCTCGCGGCGGGCATGCTGTGGTTCTTCCGCGACCCCGAGCGCGAGATCGCTCCGGGCCGCGTCATCTCGCCCGCCGACGGTGTGGTGCAGAGCATCATGCCGTGGAAGGACGGGCGCACCCGCGTCGCCATCTTCATGAGCCCGCTCAACGTCCACGTCAACCGCGCGCCGCTGTCCGGCACGGTGACGTCCGTCGAGCACGTCCCCGGCGGGTTCGTTCCGGCGTTCAACAAGGAGAGCGAGAACAACGAACGCGTCGTCTGGCACTTCGACACCGAGCTCGGTGACATCGAGATGATCCAGATCGCCGGCACGGTGGCCCGCCGCATCGTGCCCTACGTCCCCGAGGGCACCAAGGTCGAGCAGGGCGACCGGATCGGCCTGATCCGCTTCGGCTCGCGCGTCGACATCTACCTCCCGGAGGGTGTGGAGCCCGCGGTCGAGGTCGGTCAGAAGACCACGGCAGGCATCACCCGCCTCGACCGCGACTGAGGACGGTCCGCGGCCGGCTCCTCGGCTCACCGGCCTGACCGCGGCGACGCGGCACGACCGGCGGCACCGCACGTCCGCGACGCGGCGCGAACGGCGGCGCGCCGCGTCGTTGCCCCGGCCCTCCGGCCACAGGAGAGTGGGGGCATGGAGCGCATCGATCAGGCACGGGCGCGCGCGTGGCTCGCCGTCGCCCTCGCGGAGGCCCGCGCCGGGCTCGCCGAGGGCGGCATCCCCATCGGGGCGGCGCTGTACGGCGCGGACGGCACCCTGCTGGGCCGCGGCCACAACCGCCGGGTCCAGGACGGCGACCCCTCGGCGCATGCCGAGACGGCCGCCTTCCGGGCCGCGGGACGGCAGCGGTCCTACCGCGGCACGACCATGGTGACCACGCTCTCGCCGTGCTGGTACTGCAGCGGCCTGGTCCGGCAGTTCGGCATCTCCCGGGTCGTCGTCGGCGAGGCGGAGACCTTCCACGGCGGCCACGACTGGCTCGCCGGGCACGGTGTGGAGATCGTCGTGCTGGACGACCCGGAGTGCGCCGCGCTGATGCGCGCCTTCATCGAGGACGACCCCGCACTGTGGAACGAGGACATCGGTGACTGACCCGAAGGCCCCGGCAGGCCCCCGCATCCCCACCGTCGACCTGCGGCCCTGGCTCTCCGGCGACCCGGACGCCCGCGCCGCGACCGCCCGCACCGTGGACGACGCCCTCCGCACGGCGGGCTTCCTGCTGGTCACCGGGCACGGCGTCGACCCGGCGCTGCGCGCCCGCATCCGCACCGCCGCCCGCGCCTTCTTCACCCTGCCCGCCGCCGTGAAGCAGCCGTACGCCGCCCGGGTCGGGGGGCGCGGCTGGCTCGGCCCGGGCGCCGAGGCCAACGCCTACGCGGAGGGCACCGAGACACCGCCCGACCTCAAGGAGTCGCTGACCTTCGCCACGCACGAGCCCTTCGAGGACCCCGAGGTCAACGCCGAGTGGTACGCGCCGAACGTCTGGCCGGCCGAGGTCCCGGAGCTGCGGGAGCTGTGCGAGGAGTACCTGGCGCGGATGGGCGAGCTGGAGAACCGGCTGCTCGTCCTGCTCGGTGAGGCCCTGGGGCTGGCACCGGACTTCTTCACCCGGCACATGGACCACCCGACGTACGGCTTCAACATCAACTGGTATCCGGGGACGGAGGTGCTCGGCGAGCCCGAGCCGGGCCAGTTCCGCATCGGCCCGCACACCGACTTCGGCACGGTCACGATCCTCGACCGGCAGGCGGGCCGGGGTGGTCTCCAGGTGCACACGGACGAGGGCGGCTGGCAGGACGCGCCCTTCGACCCGGCGGCGTTCACCATCAACATCGGTGACCTGATGGCCCGTTGGACGGGTGACCGGTGGCGTTCGGGGCGCCACCGGGTGCTGCCGCCGCCCTCGGACGCACCGGCGGAGGAGCTGATGTCGCTGGTCTACTTCGGCGAGTGCACGCCGGGGACGCTCGTCGAGTCCGTCCCCGCACCCGTGGGCCGTGTCGTGTACGAGCCCGTCGACTCGCACGTCTACCTGCGCGAGAAGCTGAACTCGATCACAGTCGGCTGACCGGCGGACACTTTTCGTAACCCAACGGACACCGTGCGCCCTATCCCGAACCAACTCCCCCTTTTTACACTGGTGTTGATACACCTCACAGCAGCACATCGGACCGGACCGCGCCAGGGGGAGATGCGGTGCACACAGGGCTGCACGGCCGGGGAGCGCTGTTCGACACCGATCCGCCCGGACTCGCGTCCCGGCTGGTCGGCCTGCGTCCGTACCAACTCCGCTCGACGCCGTACGAACACCCCGGCGAACTGCCCTTCGTGGTGTTCGCGGGCGGACGCGGGCTCGGCAAGAGCGCCGTGCTGCGGGAGCTGCGGGACGCCTACCGCGGGCACACACCCGTCGCGCTGATCGACGGCGAGGACGGCCAGTTCGCCGCCCCGCCGCCCGAGCGTCCGGCGGAGTCCTGGTCGCCGGTCGGACAGGCACTCACCACGATCGCCGAACAGCTCGCCGAGCCGGTGACGGGCGCCGGGCGGATCGGTTTTCCGAGACTGGCGGCGGGTCTGCTCGCCGTGGCGGCGGGCGGCTGGAGCAACCGGGACGTGCCGCGCATCCGGCAGGAGGCGGAACGCATCCTGCTGCTCAACGAGACCGGCACCTGGCTGTCGGGCTTCGCCGGCCGCTGGGTGAGCAAGGTCATCTCCAAGCTCGTCGCCTCCATGAGCGGCACCGGCCCGGTGGTGGAACCGATCATCGAGGCGACCCTGGAGGCGTTCGCCGAGGGGGTCGCCCCGGCCCACCGCCGGCTGCGCAAGGCCGCCACCTGGTACCGGGACTACCCCAACGCGGGCGGCAGCCCCAAGCTGGCCCTCATCCTGCTGTCCCGGCACTTCCGGGCGGGCGGCGACTCGCTCCGGCACGCCGAACGCCATCTCGTACGGGCCCTGCTCGCCGACCTCGACGACGCCTACTCGGGCGTCGTGCAGCGTTCGCACCGGCGCGGGCGTCCCGTCGTCCTCATCGACAACGTGCAGGAACCGGCGGGCCTCGGCCTGCTGGAGCCGGTCCTGCGCGACCGCGCCGAAGGCATCGCCGACCAGGTCGTCTTCTGCGCGGCGCTGCGCGGCTACGCCCACCCCGCCCTGCGCAACGCGGGCCGCCGCACCCTCCCCGAGGCGGCCCGGGAGAGCGGCTGGGAGCCGGGCACCTCACCGTCCTCGCGCGCGCTGCTCGTCTCCCTGCCGCCGCTGACGCCCGACGACACCCTGCACATCGTCGACACCGTCGCCCAAGGCACGTCCCCGGCACCCGGCGCCGCGGACGTGCCGCCGCACCTCCCGCACGCCACCCACCGGCTGACCGGGGGCAGCCCCCTCGGCATCACCCTGCTGGCCGGCTCAGCCCGCCAGAACCTGCCCCAAGGGGCCGACTCCCTCGGCCAGTTGCTCACCTCCGACGTCGCCCTGCACGAGGACGGGGACGGCCGCCCCACCTATCAGGAGCTCCTCGCCCACCTGGTGCCCGGCGGGCGGCTCGACGAGCTGACCGTGCTCGCCGCGGCGCACGACCGCGCCTCGGCGTGTGTGCTCGCCGAGGCCCAACTCCCCGAGGACTTCGGCGCGTCGGGCGTCCTCGACCTGGAGGAGCGGCTCACCGCGGAGGGCTGGCCGACGGCCGCCGGACAGTTCGTCGCAGACCCCTTCCTGCGCGCCCTGCTCCTGCTGCGGCTGCACCACGCCGACCCGGACCACGCGCGCTGGCGGGCCGTGCACCGCACCCTCGTCGACCACTACCAGGACACCGGCGAGGCGACCGCGCAGGACACCGCCCGCTATCGGCTGCACCACGAACTCGCCCTGGGCAAGGCCGACTCCGCGGTGGCCCAGCTGCGCGACACCTTCCCGCGCACCGACACCCGGGACTGGCTGTCGTCGCTCCTCTTCATCGCGTCCGCGCCGTACTTCCACCCGCACGACCCGGACGGCCGGGACTTCGACGGCCACGACCACCGGGCCTCCGTCGCACTCGGCCACACCGACGCGGCGCAGCAGCCCCCGGACAGCGTGGACGCCGTGCTGCATCTGCGGGTGCGGCGGCTGCTGCACGCCGTCTGGCAGCTGACCGACCCGCTGGTCCTGCCGGACCCGAAGGTGACCGAGCGGCTGCGCTTCGAGCTGGAACAGCTGTCGAACCTGCGGCCGGCGGGCAACGCCCTGCTGTGGCGGGCCTCGCGGGACTGGCCGGCGGACGCCCTGGCCGGCCGCCCCTTCCAGGTCCCGGGCGACGACGACGAGACCGGGAACGGAGGCAGGTGATGGTGCGCGTGTGGACGTGGCTGCGCGAAGACATCTGGGAGATTCGTTTCCGCCGGTATGTCGCACTGACGCTCGTGGCCGCCCTCGCGGGCCTCGGCGTGTGGGGCGGCATGACGGCCGCCAAGGAGAACCGCTCCTGCGCCCCGGGGGTCGTCCAGCCGAAGGGCAGCGACGAGTGCGTGGGCGTCTCGTGGACGACGTACGCCTTCGGCCGCCCGCGGTTCGCCGAGACCATCCGGGCCATCAACCGGGAGAACCACCGCCTGTCCCCCGGCAGTTACGTCACCGTCGCCCTGCTCGAACCCTTCACCGCGACCGACGCGGACAACCTCGGCGACGTGCTGCACGAACTCCAGGGCGCCTACCTGGCCCAGTACCAGGCCAACCACGACACGACCGGCCTCAAGCCGAAGATCCGGCTGGTGCTCGCCAACCCCGGCGCCACCGGGGCGCACTGGCGGCACACCGTCGACCAGCTGGAGCGCATGACGAAGGGCCCCGACCGGCTGCGCGCGGTGACCGGGGTCGGCCTGAGCACCGACAACAACAAGAAGGCCGTCCAGGAGCTGACCCGCCGGGGCATCCCGGTGATCGGCAGCTCCATCACCGCCGACGACCTCGCCAACGGGCAGGGCGGCAAGGACCCCTTCCCCGGGCTCGCCCGCGTCTCCCCCACCAACACCGACGAGGCCCGCGCCCTCGCCTCGTTCGCCAAGGTGTCGGCCGCCGACGCGTTCCTGGTCTACGACCGGACGGGCGACCCGTACACGCGCACCCTCCAGCGGTCCTTCGAGAAGATGCTCAAGGGCTCCCGCTACGAGGCGCAGCCCTTCACCCCGCCCGCCGACCGCAGCAAGGAGGGCAGCACCGCCAATGTGTTCGCGCAGGTCAGCAACATCCTGTGCAACACGCCGAAGACCACGGACACCATCCTCTTCGCCGGTCGGCACACCCAACTGCGGCAGTTCATCAACGCGTTGGGGGCACGCGGCTGCGTCGACCGCCGGTTCACGGTCCTCACCGGCGACGAGGGCTCGTACCTGGCCGGGGACAAGGACCTCGACCCGGCCGCCCTCAAGGACCCCCTGCTGACCGTGCGGTACACGGCGCTCGCCCATCCGGACGCCTGGCCGAGGGACGGCGCGCGGACCGGCGGCAGCGCGGCCGACGCGAAGGTGCTCCGGGATCTGCTGGCGAGCGCCGCGCGCGAGCCGGCCGGTCCCATCGGGAAGGTCGGCCTGGACGACGGCCAGCTGATCATCGCCTACGACGCCATGCGGCTCGCGGTGCACGGCATCCGCGGGGCGTCACCGACCGGCAAGGTCCCCGCGCTGCGGGACGTGGGGCTCCAGTGGCCGCAGGTGAAGGGCACACAGCTGCGGGTGAACGGGGCGAGCGGATGGATCTGCCTGGACGCCCACGGCAACCCGTACGACAAGGCCGTGCCGATCGTGGAACTCACCCCGGACAGCCGCACCCGGTTCGTGCGGATCGCCTGGCCGGAGGGGAAGCCGCCGGCGAAGGAGTGCCTGCCGCCGTCCTAGGGGCGGCAGCGCGGGGCACGGGGCGGCGGGTCCTAGCCACCGAGCTGCCGGGCGAGGCGTTCGAAGCGGGCCCGCCATTCCGGGTCCCGCTCCGCCTCGGTCTCATGGGTGAAGCGGACCGTGGTGCCCTCGGGCACCCCGTGCTCCAGATGGAACCGGACCCGGCCGCGCCCCTCGACGGTGTACTCCGCGATGCGCTCCACGTCCCAGGCGGTGATCCGTCCGGCGCCCAGGCCGCTCAGGGTGACGGCCCCGCCGAGCCGCGGCTCGAACGGATCGGCGTCGGCCAGCCACCCGCGCAGTCCCGCGGGGGTGGCCAGTGCCGCCCAGACCTTTTCCACAGGCTGGGGAAGACGCAGCAGGAAGTGCAGGACCCGCGCGTTCCCCCGCATCTCGGTGGCGCCCTCTTCGATCGGTGGCCGCTCGATGGGTTGGGTCATGACTCCAGCGTGGCCCGTGGTGGCCGGATCCGCACGCGTGACCGGCCCTGACCTGCATTTTCGTTGCTCAGGGTGGTCGGCCGGCCGCCTCGAGGCGGCCGGCCGGACGACGTCGGCTAGACGCCCGCGTAGGAGTGCTTGCCGCTCACGAAGATGTTCACGCCGTAGTAGTTGAACAGCCAGCAGGCGAAGGCGATCAGCGCGATGTACGCCGCCTTGCGGCCCTTCCAGCCGGCCGTCGCACGGGCGTGCAGGTAGCAGGCGTAGGCGACCCAGGTGATGAACGCCCACGTCTCCTTGGGGTCCCAGCCCCAGTAGCGGCCCCAGGCGTCGCCCGCCCAGATGGCGCCCGCGATGATCGTGAACGTCCACAGCGGGAAGACGGCGGCGTTCACGCGATAGGAGAACTTGTCGAGCGAGGCCGAGGCGGGCAGCCGCTCCAGCACGGAGGTCGCGAAGCGTCCGGGCTTCCCGCCGCCGGCCAGCTTGTTCTCGTACGAGTCCTTGAACAGGTAGAGCAGCGTGCCGACGGCACCCACGTAGAAGACGGCGCCGCACAGGATCGCGGTCGAGACGTGGATGTACAGCCAGTACGAGTGCAGGGCCGGGACCAGCTGGTCGCTCGCCGTGTACAGGACGGTGACGGCGAGTCCGAGGTCGAGCAGGACCGAGGTGACCAGGAAGAGACCCAGCCAGCGCACGTTCTTCTTCAGGGCCAGCAGCGCGAGGTACACGCCCACCGCGACCGTGGAGAAGGTGATGTTGAACTCGTACATGTTGCCCCACGGCGCGCGCTGCACCGACAGGGCGCGGGTGAGTACGCCGGCGGCCTCGACGGCCCAGGCGAGCACGGTGAGGGACACCGCGATCCGGCCGTAGAGGTCGCCCTGCTCGTCGCCGCCGTGCGCCCCGGGCCCGTCGGGCACGTCGCGGGCGCCGGCCGCGGAGCGGGTGACGACCTTCGGCCGCTCCAGGACGGCGGTGCCGCCGGCCGTCTGCACGGTGACCGCGGGGGTGGTCGCGGCGCCCGCGCCCTGCTCGCCCTTGGCGGTGAGCGCCTGCGCGGTGCGGGCGACCTTGCTGCGGCTGCCGAAGAGCCACTCGGTGATGTACGCGAAGAAGGCCAGCGTGTAGACGGCCATCGAGGAGTAGATCAGCACATTGCTGATGTGAGCGAGGTGTTCGTTGGTGGCGGTGGCGAGAGTCACTGCTTCTCAGCCCCTTCGGCGGCAGATACGGCGTGCGGGTCGGGGGTGTCCTGATCGGACCCGGGCGTGTCCGGGCCGGGTTCGGGGGCGCTGGGCGCCTGTTCGTGCACGAGCGCGGCGAGGTCGCCGAGCTCCTCGGGGAGCTTCGCGGACTCGCTGCGGCCGAGGCCCGCCATCTCGACGACGGTGACGCCGTCGGTACCGGTGGTGGCCCGCACCCAGACGCGGCGGCGCTGGATGAACAGGGATCCGGCGAGGCCGAAGATCGCGACGAAGGCTCCCACCAGCGCCCAGTCGCTGCCGGGCTGCTGGGTGACCTGGAAGCCCGCCCACTCCTTGACGTCCTTCTCGAAGGTGATCGAGCCGGCGCCGTCCGGCAGCTTCATGGTCTCGCCGGGCAGCAGCCTCGCCTTGAGGATGGCGCCCTTGGCGTCCTTGAACTGCTTCATCTTGGAGGTGTCGAGCTGGTACACGTTCTGCGGGAGGCCCGAGTCGACCCCGAGGCTGCCGTGGAAGCCGGACACCGCGAGCACGGGGAAGTCCAGTGCGGGGAACTGGGAGAACATCGTACCCTTGCCGGCACCCGCGAACGTCGGCACGAAGAAGGCGGAGAAGCCGAGCTGCTCGCTGCGGCCCTGCGCGTTCCGGTAGCCGTCCATCACCTTGATCGCGCCCTGCGAGGTGACGTTCGCGTCCAGCGGCAGCAGCGGCACGGGCTGGTGGAAGACGACCTTGCCCTTGCCGTCCCGGACGGTGACGACGGGCGCGTAGCCGTGGCTGACCAGGTAGACCTTCGAGTCGCCGATCTCCAGCGGCTCGTTGACCTTGATGGTCTTCTTCCGCGGCTTGCCGTACGCGCCCTCGCTGTAGGTGACCTCCGCCTGGTACGTGCGTGGGGTGCCCTTGTTGGGCCCGGTCCGCTCGTAGGTGCCGGTGAAGTTCTTCAGGTCGAAGCTGAACGGCGTCAGGTCGTCGTTGCTGAAGAGGTTGCCCGACTTGAAGTCGTCGTACTGGAGGAGCGTGTTGGAGAAGCCGTCGCCCTCGACGATCAGCTTGTTGCCCTCGGACTTGAAGAGCTGGCCCCAGGCGAAGGCGACGAGCATCACGACGAGCGCGATGTGGAAGAGCAGGTTGCCGGTCTCGCGCAGATAGCCCTTCTCGGCCGCCACGGCGTCGCCGTCGAGGTGGGCGCGGAACCGCCGCTGCTTGAGCACCTTGAGGGCGGTCTCGCGGACCTCCTCGGGCGCGGCCCCGGTACGCCACGTGGCATACGCGGGAAGCCGCGTCAGCCGCTTCGGGGCGCCCGGCGGACGGCCCCGCAGCTGTCCGACGAACTGCCAGGTGCGCGGCACGATGCAGCCGATGAGCGAGACGAACAGCAGGATGTAGATCGCCGAGAACCACACCGAGCTGTACACGTGGAACAGCCCGAGCTTGTCGTAGACCGGCCCCAGCAGGCTGTGCCGGTCCTTGAAGTCGGCCACCTTCTGCGCGTCGGTCCCGGACTGCGGGATCAGCGAGCCGGGGATCGCGCCGAGCGACAGCAGGAAGAGCAGGATCAGCGCGACCCGCATCGAGGTCAGCTGCCGCCAGAACCAGCGGGCCCAGCCGACGACCTCGCGTCCGGTCCAGGTGATCCAGCCGATGGCGCCGGGCGCCCGCGAACCGCCGAAGGAGCCGGGCATCGCCGTCTCCACGGGCGCGGTGGACAGCTGCGAGCCGGCCGCGCCGAGCTCGCCCGACGCGTCCGGTTCCGTCGTCTTGCCGGTGTCAGTGGTGCTCATGGGTCAGATCCCTACCGTGAAGCCGTCGGACCAGGTTTGCATCTGCTGCACGATGCTGTCCCACGCACCGGTGAGCAGGAGCAGGCCGGTCACGATCATCATTCCGCCGCCGATCCGCATCACCCAGGTGTAGTGCCGCTTGACCCAGCCGAAGGCGCCGAGCGCCTTGCGGAAGGCGACCGCGGCCAGGACGAAGGGGATGCCGAGCCCGAGGCAGTACGCGACGGTCAGTATGGCGCCCCGTCCGGCGCTCGCCTGGTTCGCGGCGAGGATCTGCACGGAGGAGAGGGTCGGGCCGAGGCAGGGGGTCCAGCCGATCCCGAAGAGCGCGCCGAGCAGCGGCGCTCCCGCCAGACCGGTCACCGGCCGCTTGTGGAAGCGGAATTCGCGCTGCGTCAGGAAGGGCATGCCGCCCAGGAAGAACACGCCCATGAGGACCATGAGGGCGCCGAGCACCTTGGACAGGGCCGCCTGGTACTCGTGCAGGGTCGAGCCGAAGTAACCGAAGAGCGCGCCGCCGGACACGAACACGACGGTGAAGCCCAGCACGAACAGGCTCGCGCCGACCGCCATGCGCCCGCGTCTGGCCTCCGCCAGGTCGGTGCCGCTGACCCCGGTGACGTAGGAGAGGTAGCCGGGGACCAGGGGCAGCACGCACGGGGAGAAGAAGGAGACGAGCCCCCCGACCACGGCGATCGGGAAGGCGAGCAGCAGGGCGCCGCTGTAGACCGTCTCGTTCCTGCCGGTGGACTCGGCCAGGGACATGGCGAGGAGGGACACGTCAGGTCACTTCTCCGCGAGTACGGGGTCGAGCATCTTGCGCAGGTTGTCCTCGCTGAGCGCCTGGAGCGTCCGGGCGGCGACCTTGCCCTCGCGGTCGATGACGAGGGTGGAGGGGATCAGCTGCGGGTTGAGCGTGCCCTTCTTGAAGCGGAGCATCAGCTTGCCCGTGGGGTCGTAGAGGCTCGGGTAGCTGACGCCGTGTTCCTTCTCGAAGGCGAGGGCCGGGGCGGTGCTGGAGTCGCGGGTGTTGATGCCCACGAACTGCACGCCCTGGTCCTTGGTGTCCTGGTAGACCCGCTCGAAGTTGGCGGCCTCGGCCCGGCACGGTCCGCACCAGGAGCCCCAGACGTTGAGCACGACGACCTTGCCCTTGAAGTCGCGGACGTCGAGCTGCTTGCCGTCGACGGTCTTGCCCGACAGGTCCGGGATCGCGGTCCGGTGGCCCTTGGCCGCGGTGTCGACGCCGTTCTTGCCGGCGACGAAGTTGGTGTTGCCCGCTCCTCCCGAGGTGCCTCCGGAGGTGCACGCGGACAGGACGAGCGCGGCGACGGCGGCCCCGGCGGCGAGCAGGGCGACGCGGCTACGGGTGCGGTTCGGGCGCTGGTCGGCGCGGCAGGCGGCACTCATGTGAAAAGTTTCGCATGCCCGTTTCGGGGATCTTCCGCACCCCCCTTGCGGGCGGAAACCCGCATATCAGGCGGCCTCTCGGGCTCCTCGTCGACGCCCGTGCGGGTGCCCGCACCCACAGGGGCGTGATTGCCCTGGCTTGCAGCGTTTCAGGTGTCGCTGTCCGCGTCGGCCCCGGAGCCCCGGCCCGGACCCTTGCCTACGTCCCGCAGGAACGTCTTCCAGCCACCCGCCGGCCGCTCCCCCACCTCCAGCGACCGGAGCCTGGCGAGGACCTCGGGCCGCTGCACGTCCAGCCAGTCCGCGAAGTCCCGGAAGGAGACCAGGCGGATGTCCGCGCCGTCCTCCCGCTGCCGGGCGACGTGCGTGAAGGCCTGCTCGACGGCGTCCATGTAGATGCCGCCGTTCCACTCCTCGAAGTGGTTGCCGATGAAGAACGGCGCACGGTTCGTCTCGTAGGCCCGCTGGAACCCGGAGATGTAGGACTGGGCGGCCTGGGTGCGCCAGGCCGGGTAGTTGTACGACGGCGCCCTGGTCGTGTTGACCGACTGGTTGGCGAGGATGTTGTAGTCCATCGAGAGGACCTCGAAGGTGTGCCCCGGGAAGGGCATCCCCTGGAGGGGCAGGTCCCACAGGCCCTGGTTCTTCCGCGGCCAGCGCTGGCGGCCGCCGGGCGAGGAGGCGTCGTAGCGCCAGCCGAGCTCGCGCGCCGTGGGCAGCAGGTTCTCCTGGCCGAGCAGGCACGGGGTGCGTCCGCCGACGAGTTCCTTGTCGTAGTCGAAGGGCAGCGCGGGCAGATCGGTCCAGCCCGTGTTGGTCCGCCACTCCTTCACGAAGGACTTGGCCTGTTCGATCTCGCTGTGCCACTGGGAGGGGGTCCAGTCGGCGACCGAACCGTAGCCCGCGCAGAAGTGGCCGTTGAAGTGGGTGCCGATCTCGTGGCCGGCCAGCCAGGCACGGCGGACGAGCTTCAGCGTCTGCCTGATGTGGTCGTCGGTGAGGTAGCCGATGTCCGAGGCGCCCCTGGCGTTGTTGGGCGGGTCGTACAGGCGCTTCTTCGACTCGGGCAGCAGGTACAGCCCGGAGAGGAAGAACGTCATCCGGGCGTCGTACTTCTCGGCGAGTCCGAGGAAGCGGTCGAAGAGGCCGGTGCCGACCTCGCCCGCGCCGTCCCAGGAGAAGACCACGAACTGCGGCGGGGTCTCGCCGGGCTGCAGGGGTTCGGGCCGGTCCGGCCGGCCCGGCTGCTCGCCGGTGAAGGCGGTGGAGCCGTCACCGATCGGCTTGGCGGCCTGCCGCGGGGCGCCGGGGTGTCCGTCGCCCCGGGAACCGCCGCCCCGGCCCGTGGCGTCCTGTGGGGTGGTACCGCACGCGGCAAGTCCCAGGCCGGCCGCGGCACCTGCCCCGAGGCCGATCATTCCCCTCCGGCTGATGTCCCGCATGCGGTCCCCATTTCATCGCGCCCTCTCAGCTGGCTCTCAGCTGGCACTCCATGAGAGGGCACGACGAACACGGGGGTTCAGTCCCACACGCACGTATTTATGTGATTTTACGAAGATACGCTCATATGGCAGGACATCCTGGGGAGACGACGGGTCGTCAGGCCCCGAACGCCTTGCCCGCGCCCTTCACCGGCTTCGCGCCCGCGAGGAGATGCGCCGGCACGAGGTCCCGGGCGGGCTCGGTGTAGCCCACGGAAACGATCTTGTCGCCCCGGTAGGTGAACGTCGTCAGGGACGCCAGCGTGCACTGCCGCTTGCGCGGGTCGTGCCACAGCCGCCGACGCTCGACATAGCTGCGCACGATCCAGATCGGCAGCTGGTGGCTGACCAGCACCGCCTCGTGCCCGCGCGCCGCGTCCTTGGCCGCGTCCAGCGCGCCCATCATCCGGACGACCTGGTCCACGTACGGCTCGCCCCAGGACGGCTTGAACGGATTGACCAGGTGCTTCCAGTTCTCCGGGCGCCGCAGCGCACCGTCCCCGACACCGAAGGTCTTGCCCTGGAAGACGTTGTCGGCCTCGATGAGCCGCCCGTCGGTCGCGAGGTCGAGCCCGTGCGCCTTCGCGATCGGGGTCGCCGTCTCCTGCGCCCGCTCCAGGGGCGAGGCGACGACGTGGGTGACATCGCGGGACGCCAGGTGGTCGGCGACCCGGTCGGCCATCTGCCGCCCCAGTTCGGACAGGTGGTAGCCGGGCAGCCGCCCGTACAGCACCCCGTCCGGGTTGGCGACCTCGCCGTGCCGCATCAGGTGGACGACGGTGATGTCCGTGGTGTTGCCGTTGTCACTCATGCACTGGCCTCCGCCGCTGCCCGCGCCGCCGCCGGAAGGGCGTCGGCGATCCGCTGAACCGCCTGCTCGTCGTGCGCCGTCGACACGAACCACGACTCGAAGGAGGACGGCGGCAGGTACACGCCCTGCGCCAGCATCGAGTGGAAGAAGGCGGTGTACCGGAAGGACTCCTGCGCCTTCGCGTCCTCGTAGTCACGCACCTCCCGCCCGGTGAAGAAGACGGAGAACATGTTGGAGGCGCTCTGCAGCCGGTGCGCGACGCCCTCCTTGGCCAGTGCCTCGGACACCAGCGTCCGGATCTGCTCGGAGACCGCGTCGATCTTCTCGTAGGCGGCCTCGTCGAGCAGTCGCAGCTGCGCGAGACCGGCGGCGGTGGCGACCGGGTTCCCGGACAGCGTGCCCGCCTGGTAGACCGGCCCAGCCGGCGCGAGGTGCGCCATCACCTCGGCACGGCCACCGAAGGCCGCCGCCGGGAAGCCGCCGCCCATCACCTTGCCGAAGGTCATGAGGTCGGGGCGTACGCCGTCGATCCCGTACCAGCCGGCCCTGCTCGTGCGGAAGCCGGTCATGACCTCGTCGGAGATGAACAGGGCGCCGTTCTTCGCGCAGGCGTCCTTGAGGCCCTGGTTGAAGCCGGGCCGCGGCGGCACGACGCCCATGTTCCCGGGCGAGGCCTCGGTGATCACACAGGCGATCTCGCCGGGGTGCGCGTGGAAGGCGGCGTTCACCGCCTCCAGGTCGTTGTACGGGAGGACGATCGTGTCGCCGGCCTGGGCGCCGGTGACGCCCGGGGTGTCGGGGAGCGCGAAGGTGGCGACGCCGGAGCCCGCCGCGGCGAGCAGCGAGTCGACGTGCCCGTGGTAGCAGCCGGCGAACTTGATCACCTTGGAGCGCCGGGTGAACCCGCGGGCGAGCCGGATCGCCGACATGGTCGCCTCGGTGCCGCTGGAGACGAGCCGGACCTGCTCGACGGGCTCGACGCGCGCGACGATCTCCTCGGCGAGCGCGACCTCGCCCTCGCCGGGAGTGCCGAAGGACGTGCCGCGCGAGACGGCTTCCTGGACCGCCGCGACGACCTCGGGCCGAGAGTGTCCGAGAATCATCGGCCCCCAGGAACAGACGAGGTCGACGTACTCACGGCCGTCGGCGTCCGTGAGGTACGGACCCGCACCGGACACCATGAACCGGGGCGTACCGCCCACGGCGCGGAAGGCCCGCACGGGAGAGTTCACGCCACCGGGCGTGACGGCCGCCGCACGGTCGAATAGGGCCTGCGAGGCCGGTGCTTCGTAGGGATAGGGCAGTTCGGTCATGACCTGCGACGTCTCCGACTCCGGGGGGCTAGTGACCTCCTCAGGGTAGGCCAGGGTCCGAGGGCGGCCGTGAGGGGAAGAGCACGCGGGCGTGAACGCGGGAACCCGGCACGACGTACGGCTTCTCGTAGGCGTCCCCCATCGGCTCCCGCTTCCGGGAAGCCGTACGGGACCGCGTACGTTGCAGGTACGCAAGGTCCCGGAATCGCGGGGATCCGGCGGGCCGGTGCCCGGCACGAGGACCGGGCGGCGCCCCCGGCCATCTGCAAAACTGGGGCCCGGCAGGGACAGCTCACAGGAACGGTGGTGTTCAGAGGCCGCGAAGATCCCGCGGAACAGGTGTTTCAGCGCACGTTTCGGCGTGCGGCCGTGGGGGAGGTCACTGTCACGATGATCGGGTTGCGTGGCGGGGGTCGCGCGCCTTAGAAAAGCAGTCGGGTGGAGATATGCATCGCGGTGGCGGACTGGGCGAGGGGACCGACGACCTCGGGCCTCGGCGTGCCCGGCGGGGAAGGCACCGGCGCGAAGCGGAGGAAGCGGCCGAGGCACGCAGGACCCAGGGATCGCAGGGATCCCAGCTATCTCCGGGAGCGCAAGGTGAGCCCGAGCGGAGCGACCGCGGGGTCGATCGGCTGAGGGCCGGGAGCGGGAATGGTGGCCGGGTGGGGGTGACGTACAAATACTTCGGCGCGCCGGACGGCGCCACGGCGGCACGTGTCCCGATCTCGATGCGCCCCGAAGAACTCGGCGGCGACGAACTCGGCATGAACGGCATGTTCACCAAGATCAAGCCGGAGACGATGGCCGCGATGGTCCTCACCGGCATCGAAGGCGTCCCCCTGCACAAGGTGCCGCCCCTGGAACTGGTCGTCCTGCACCCCGACTACGCCGTCGTCAAACTCCCCATGACCGTCGTGGACCCGCTGCGCGGCATCGGCGAGGAAGCGGTCGGCGCGGCCGCCTTCATCTGGTCGACCGTCCCCGACCGGGGCGGCCCCCGGGACGCGTTCAACGTGTACCAGCTGCTGCACGAGTGGCAGGACTTCTCCCACCGCCTGCACGAGGCAGGCCACCAGCCGTACTGCCTGGTCTGGCCCTGAGGCCGGTCCCCCGGGCTCCCGGGGCGTCGCCGGGCGGTGGCATCCCCGGGCCCGCCGCGCGCGCGGTGCGTGCGCCGGCCGTCCGCGGACATGCCGATGCGGCGCAGGCCTGCCTATCGTCGAAGAGGGAGACCGCGGCGGACCACCCTCGGCCGGTCACGTCCTGACGAGCGAGTGCGTGCGGCCCGTCCCCGGCCCCACACCGCTACGAAGGGCTGGATCATGTCTGCTTCCACCGCTTCCGCCTCCACCGGCACCCTGCGTGCCGCGCAGGTCTCCGAGCCCGGTGGCACCCCGGAGCTCGCCCAGGTCGCCGCACGGGAGCCGGGTCCCGGATCGGTGCGGATCACCGTCGAGGCATGCGGGGTGTGCCACTCCGACCTGCTGATCGCCTCGGGCGCGCTGCCCGGGACCACGTTCCCGGTCACGCCGGGTCACGAGATCGCCGGCCGGATCGACACCCTCGGCGAGAACGTCACCGGCTGGCAGGTCGGGGACCGGGTCGCCGTCGGCTGGTACGGCGGCAGTTGCGGGCACTGCGACGCCTGCCGCAGCGGCGACGCGGTCATGTGCCCCGAACTGGCCGTCCCGGGCGTCGCCTACCCCGGCGGGTACGCCGACTCGGTCGTGGTGCCCGCCGTCGCCCTCGCCGCGATCCCGGACGAGCTGACCGCGGTCGAAGCGGCACCGCTGGCCTGCGCGGGCGTGACGGTCTTCAACGCCCTGCGTCACACCACCGCCGGCCCCGGCGACACCGTCGCCGTACTGGGCCTGGGCGGCCTCGGCCACCTCGGCGTGCAGTTCGCGCAGAAGATGGGCTTCGACACCGTCGCCATCGCACGCGGCCAGGAGAAGAGGGACCTGGCGCACAAGCTCGGCGCCGCCCACTACATCGACAGCACCACCGAGGACGTCGCCGAGGCGCTCCAGGCGCTCGGCGGCGTCAAGGTGGTCCTGGCCACCGTCACGAACGCGGACGCGATGTCCGCCACCATCGACGGACTCGGCCGCCGCGGCGAACTCGCCATCGTCGGCATCTCCCCCGAACCGCTCCAGGTCAACGGCCTGCAACTGCTGCAGGGGGCACGGAAGGTCTACGCCCACGCCTCCGGCGCCGCCGTCGACACCCAGGACACCCTGCGCTTCGCCGCCCAGAGCGGTGTGCGCGCCTGGACCGAGGAGGTTCCGCTGGAGGAGACGGCCGCCGCGGTCGAGAAGATGACGAGCGGTCAGGCACGGTTCCGCATGGTGCTCACCACCGGCCACTGAGGCACAGGGGGCGGCCGAAGGCGTGCGAGCGGCGGACCCCTCGTGCGCCTTCGTCCCTGCGCGCGCTCCGGTGAACCCCGACCCACCCCGGCGCTGCGCGCGGTCCGGTGAACCCCGACCCGCCTCGACGCTGCGCGCGGTCCGGTGGACCCCGATCCGCCCCGACGATGTCCGCGGTCCGGTGAACCCCGATCCACCCCGGCCCTGCGCGCGGTCCGGTGGACCCCGATCCGCCCCGGCGCTGTGCGCGCTCCGGTGAGCCCCGATCCACCCCGGCGCTGTGCGCGCTCCGATGGACCCCGATCCGCCTCGACGCTGCGCGCGGTCCGGTGGACCCCGCTGCCCACGACTCCCTGACGGTCCGCCACACCCCATGCAGTACGTTGGCGGGCCGGGTCGGTGATGCGCCGGGGGAAGGGCCTGACACGTGCGGGGACGAAGGCTGGACGACCGCTACGAACTGATCGAGCTCATCGGCTCGGGCGGCATGGGCGAGGTCTGGCGGGCCAGGGACGAGCAGCTGGACCGCGAGGTGGCGGTCAAGATCCTCCGCGCGGCGGGGGACGACGAGGCCGAACGGACGGAGCGGCTCGGCCGGTTCCGGCGCGAGGCCCGGGTCGCCGCCGCCCTCGACAGCCCGCACATCGTCACCGTGCACGACCACGGGACGGACGGTGAGAGCCCCTACCTCGTGATGGCCCTCGTCGAGGGCCGCACGCTGGAGCAGATCCTGCGCGACAGCGGGCGGGTGCCGGTCGAGGACGCGCTGCGCTGGACCGCCGACGTGTGCCGCGGCCTGAGCGCCGCGCACCGTGCGGGTGTCGTCCACCGCGACATCAAGCCCGCCAACATCATGGTCACCGGCGAGGGCACGGCGTCCACCGCCAGGATCGTCGACTTCGGCATCGCGCGGTTCACCGAATTCCGGTCCACCGACGCGCGGTTGACGCACACCGGCCGGCTGCCCTTCGGCAGCGTCCAGTACATGGCGCCCGAACGCTTCCGGCAGCTCCGGGGCGACGGCCGTACGGACCTGTACGCGGTGGGCTGCGTCCTGTACGAACTCCTCGTCGGCAGGCCCCCGTTCGTCGGGGACGCGGCGGGCATCATGTACAACCACCTGCACGACGAGCCGCTGCGACCGAGCCGGGCCCGCGCCGAACTCGGCCCCGCCGTGGACCGGTTGGTGCTCGACCTGATGGCGAAGGACCCCGACGACCGGCCCGCGGACGCGGACGCGGCGCTCGCACGCATCGAGGCGTCGGCGCGGCCGTCCGCCCCTGCCGCCGCGGAGCCGCCCGCGGCACCGGACCCTGCCCCGGACCCGGACCCGCAACCGGCTCCGGTCCCGGAATCGGCCCCCGCTCCGGCTCCGGCTCCGGCGGCTCGAACAGCCGACGGCGCGAGCGAATCGGCCCCCGAGGACGCGAGGCCGCCGGCGCCCGCCCCACGGCTGTCGGCCGGGCACGTCGTCAAGGACGCCGACGAGCGGCGCGGAACGCGGTCCCCCTGGACCCCCGCGGCCCCGCGCCGCTCCCCCCGCCGCACCGTCCGGCTCGCCGTCGCCGCCGCCGCGCTCCTCGCCGTCGGCGTCCCGGCCGGCATCGCCCTGAGCACGTCGTCCTCCGACCGCCCCGAGCCCCAGGGCCAGGGCCGCCCGGTCCCCGGACGGACCTCCGCCGCCCCGACGACGTACACGCTCGGCGTCGGCTACGCCTGGGGCGACGACGAGGACGGCCGGGTGCCCGAGATCCGCGCCCGTGTCGTGCGGGCCGCCCTGAAGGAGGCCGAGCGCAGGGCGAAGCGGAAGATCCCCGTGCGCGTCGTCGCGGTGGAGGACTACGGGCAGACGCCCGCGGAGAAGCTCTTGGAGCAGCACCCGGGGATGATCGCCATGGTCGGCGACATCGGGGACTTCGCGAGCGCCGACGTGGACTGGTCGCCGCGCATGGCGATGGTCGACACCTGCGAGTCCGGGGGCGACCCGGACCACGAGTACGCCCTCCCGGCGGCCGAGTACGAGGCGGGGCGCCAGGCGGGCCGCTATCTGGCCGGGGCGTACGGCGCGAGCCGGGTCGTGGAGACGTCGAAGAGCTACTGGGACACAGACACCGACAAGGACACCTTCGGGCACGGGCTGCGCGCCGCCGGACTCACCGCGCTGCCGCTGCCCTCGCAGAAGGGGACCGAGGACATGAGCCGGAGCCGGATCGAGCGCGATCTCGGCACGGCCCGGCCGGACGCCGTGGTGGTGTCCGACCTGCGGGCCGGCGGCGGTGAGGAGAACCTCGTGCCGGCCGCCCGCGGGCGCGGCACGCTCGTCGCCGTCCACGACGTCTACGGGTCCGCCTGCGACGTCTCGTCCGACCTGGAGATGTTCGCCCGGCAGGACCGGCAGCCGGCCGACGGAAGCCTGCGCTTCCGTACCTTCAACGACGAGCGGCAGAAGCCCGACTGCACGGACTTCCCGAAGCTGTGCACCGCATCGGCCGAGTTGCGCGCCCTGCTGAAGCACCGCGGCACGGCGGAGCTGTACGACGCCACGCTCGCCGTCGCCGCGGGCATCGACCGGGTGGCCGGGGAGGACGGCGACCGGCCCGCCGCGGACCTCGCCCGCACCCGGCTCCGGGCCGTCCTCGAAGACGTCGAGACCGACGGGCTCCTCGGGCACTACGCCTTCAAGGACCACCAGGCGACGGCCCGTCCGGTGTGGGTCGACCGTCTGGTCGACGGCCGGTGGAAGCAACTGGGGACAGTTCGCCGGCTCACCGGGTGACGTCCCGCGGCAGAGCGGCCGACGTCTTGTCGCGACGCTGACGCGCGCGGTCGTCAGAGTCCCGTCAAGGGAGGCAGCACCCGGCCTCCCGTGGCTCTACCGTCGCTCCCATGGAACGCGGCAACGACGCGGTCGACGCATCCCCGCCACCGCCCACGGCGACCGGAACGGCACCGGAGACGGCCTTCGACCGGCACTGGTCCCAGGACCTGCTCACCTCGGTGCGCTGCTCGGTACTGCTCCTCGGCCTGCTGCTCCTGGTCGACGGGGGTGCCGGCACCCTGACCGGTCCGCGCGCCGCCCTGTGGGTGGGCCTGGCGGCGCTGCTCTTCGTCCTGCTCTTCCCCGCCCGGGTGTCGGCGGGCCAGGGCTGGCTGGTGTCGCGGCGGCTGCTGGGCACGCGACGCGTGCGCACCGACGAACTGGTGTCGGTGCGCTGTCTGGACGGGATCGGCCAGCGCCTCGTACTGCGGGACACCTTCGGTGCCCGGGTGGAGATCGACCCGCAGGTCCTGATCTCCAACCCGCCGCTGTGGTACCGGCTGGACGAGGACGCCCGGCTCTCCGACCGCCGCGGCTCGCTGACGTGCGGGGCGACCGCGCTGCGCCGCATGGCGGAGAGGATCGACCGCGAGACGGCGCGGACGGTGTTCGAGGTGTCCGGGCTCGACTGAGGTCCGGCCGCCGGCCGCCGGCCCGGCCGGTTGCTCCGAATGCACGACGGCGGCGGGATCCTAACGGGTCGCTTGCCGCCCGACGGCGCCGTCAGGCTCCCCGTCGGCCCCCGCCCCCCGGCTTACGCTCCGGCCGTGCTCAACGTGACGGCGATCCTGAAGCGGCTGGTGATCGGCCGGGCCATGCGCAGCGAGGAGCTGCACGAGACGCTGCTGCCCAAGCGGCTCGCCCTGCCGATCTTCGCCTCGGACCCGCTGTCGTCGGTGGCGTACGCGACCCAGGAGATCCTGCTCGTCCTCACGCTCGGCGGGCTGACGTATCTGCACTTCACGCCGTGGATCGCGGCCGCGGTCGTGGCGCTGATGACGGTCGTGGTGCTGTCGTACCGCCAGGTGGTGCACGCCTATCCGAGCGGCGGCGGCTCGTACGAGGTGGTCTCGACGAACCTCGGCCCGTCCGCCGGTCTGGTCGTCGCGGCCTCGCTCCTCGTCGACTACGTGATGACGGTGGCCGTGTCCGTCGCCTCCGGGGTCGACAACATCATCTCGGCCGTCCCCGGGCTCGTCGGCCAGCGCGTGCCGCTCGCGATCCTCTTCGTCGCGCTGCTCACCGCGATGAACCTGCGGGGCGTACGCGAGTCGGGGCGGGCGTTCGCCACGCCGACGTACCTGTTCATCGGCGGCGTCCTGATCATGGTGATCACCGGTCTGGTCCGCTACCTCCTCGGGAACGCGCCGGTCGCCGAGAGCGCGCGGTACGGCATCAGCCCCGCGCCCGGCGACGCCCACCTCGCCGGTCTGGCCCTGCTGATGCTGGTGCTGCGCGCCTTCTCCTCCGGGTGCACGGCGCTGACCGGTGTGGAGGCGATCTCCAACGGCGTACCGGCCTTCCGCAAGCCGAAGCCGAAGAACGCGGCCACCACGATGGCGGCGATGGGCGTCACCGCGATCGCGATGTTCGCCGGCGTCACCACCCTGGCGATGGTCTCCAAGGTGCACATCACCGACGACGCCTGCCGGCTGACGGGGCTGGACGGCGACTGCTCGTCGTACACCCAGCGCACGGTGATCGCGCAGATCGCGGCGGCGGTCTTCGGCGGCGAGCAGAGCGTCGGCTTCTACGTCATCCAGGCGACGACGGCGCTGGTCCTGATCCTGGCGGCGAACACCGCCTTCAACGGCTTCCCGCTGCTGGCGTCGATCCTCGCCCAGCACCGCTACCTGCCCCGCCAGCTGCACAACCGGGGCGACCGGCTGGCGTTCTCCAACGGCATCCTGGCCCTCGCACTCGTCGCGGGCCTGCTGCTGTGGGGCTACCGGGCGAACGTCACGAGCCTCATCCACCTCTACATCCTGGGCGTGTTCACCTCCTTCACGCTCTCCCAGCTCGGCATGGTCCGGCACTGGAACGGCGAGCTCCGCTCGGAGCGCGACCCCGCCACACGGCGACGCCACCACACGGCACGGGTGGTCAACGCCGTGGGCGCGGTGGTCACCGGGCTGGTCCTCGTCATCGTCCTGGCGACGAAGTTCACCGAGGGCGCGTGGCTGGCGGTGCTCGCCGCGACGGTGCTGTGGGTGATGATGCGCGGGATCCGACGCCACTACGACGCCGTGGGCGCGGAGCTGGCGGTCGACGACCCCCGGAGCGAACTCGTGCCGCCGTCCCGGGTGCTGGGCATCGTGCTGGTCTCCCGGCTGCACAAGCCGACCCTGCGGGCCCTGTCGTACGCGCGTGCCTTCCGCCCCGACCAGCTGGAGGCGCTCACCGTCTCCGTCGACCGCGAGGAGGCGACGGCGCTGCGCGAACGCTGGGAGGAGTACGGCATCGACGTACCGCTGAAGATCATCGATTCCCCGTACCGCGAGGTGACCCGGCCCGTCGTCGAGTACGTCCGCTCCATCCGCCGGGAGAGCCCCCGCGACCTCGTCGCCGTCTTCGTCCCCGAGTACGTCGTCGGCCACTGGTGGGAGAACCTGCTGCACAACCAGTCCGCGCTGTGGCTCAAGAGCCGTCTGCTCTTCACTCCGGGCGTGATGATCACCAGCGTTCCCTGGCAGCTCAGCTCCTCGGAGCGGGCGAACCACCCGACGCCCCGGGCGCCCGGCGCGGTCCGCCGCGGTGTGCCCCGGGGGACGCGGCCGGCCGGCTCGCGCGACGGACGACGCGGGTGACCGGCCCTGACGCGATCGACCGGCTCGTCCTGACGCGATCGACCGGCTCGTCCTGACGCGGTGGGCCGGCTCGTCCTGACGCGGTGGGCCGGTGGATCTTGACACGGCTGACCAGTGGATCTTGACGCGGCCTTGATGCGTCTTAACGCGGTCTTGATGCGTTCGGCCCTCACATCCACGGGCCCGGGAATCACTCTCTGCTTACGCTGGTCTCGCCGTCTCCGCGATGGCCGGAACCGATCGCAGAGCCGCCCGTCAGGAGCACCCGCCGATGGCCACCACCACACCCGCCCGAGCGAACCGCTTGCGGGCCTGGATGCTGGAAGGCCTGTCCGACATGGCCAAGACCCCCCAGGGGGCGCACGCCACGCCGGAGCAGGCCCACAAGGGCCAGCGGTGGTGGCGGGTGATGTGCCTGACCGGCGTCGACTACTTCTCCACTCTCGGCTACCAGCCGGGCATCGCCGCGCTGGCGGCCGGACTGCTGTCGCCCGTGGCGACCATCGTGCTGGTGATCGTCACCCTCGCGGGCGCGCTGCCCGTCTACCGCCGGGTGGCGGAGGAGAGCCCGCGCGGCGAGGGTTCGATCGCCATGCTGGAACGGCTGCTGTCGTTCTGGAAGGGCAAGCTGTTCGTCCTCACCCTGCTCGGCTTCGCCGCCACCGACTTCCTGATCACCATCACCCTCTCCGCGGCGGACGCCTCCACCCACCTGGTGGAGAACCCTCACCTGACCAGCGTCCTGCACGACAAGCAGATGGTGATCACCCTGATACTCGTCGCCCTGCTGGGCGCGGTGTTCCTCAAGGGATTCCTGGAGGCGATCGGCGTGGCCGTCGTCCTCGTCGGGATCTATCTGTCCCTCAACCTCGTGGTCGTGATCAGCGGCCTGTGGCACGTGATCACCGCGGGTCATGTGATCACCGACTGGTCCAGCGCCCTCACCACGGAGCACGGCAACGTCTTCGCGATGGTCGGTGTGGCCCTCCTGGTCTTCCCGAAACTCGCGCTCGGCCTCTCCGGCTTCGAGACCGGGGTCGCGGTGATGCCCCACGTCGAGGGCGACCCGACGGACACCGAGGAGAAGCCGACCGGCCGTATCCGCGGCACGAAGAAGCTGCTGACCACCGCCGCCGTGATCATGAGCGTCTTCCTGATCTGCACGAGCTTCATCACGACGCTCCTGATCCCGGAGGACGAGTTCAAGTCGGGCGGCCAGGCCAACGGCCGCGCGCTGGCCTACCTGGCGCACGAGTACCTGGGCAACGCCTTCGGCACGGTCTACGACGCCTCCACCATCGCGATCCTGTGGTTCGCCGGCGCCTCCGCCATGGCCGGGCTGCTCAATCTGATGCCCCGCTACCTGCCCCGCTACGGAATGGCCCCGCACTGGGCGCGCGCCGTACGCCCGATGGTGATCGTCTTCACCCTGGTCGCCTTCCTGGTCACCTGGATCTTCGACGCCGACGTCGACGCGCAGGGCGGCGCCTACGCCACCGGCGTGCTGGTGCTCATCAGCTCCGCGGCCATCGCGGTGACCATCGCCGCGCGCAAGGCCCGCCAGCGGGGCTGGACCATCGGCTTCGCGGTGATCTCCGCGGTGTTCTTGTACACGACCGTCGTGAACGTCATCGAGCGGCCGGACGGCGTGAAGATCGGTGCCTGCTTCATCGCGGGGATCATCCTGGTCTCGCTGCTGTCCCGGCTCGCCCGCGCCTTCGAGCTGCGCGTCACCAGCGTGACGCTCGACGACATGGCGGAACGATTCATCAGGGATATGTCCAGTCGTCGCATCCGGTTCATCGCCAACGAGCCCGGACAGCGGGACAAGGCCGAGTACCGCGAGAAGATCGAGCAGATCCGGCAGGACAACGACGTCCCCATGCAGGAGGACTTCGTGTTCGTCGAGGTCACCGTGCTGGACCCCTCGGAGTTCGAGACGGGTCTCACCGTGCGCGGCGAGGTGCTGCACGACCGCTACCGCGTGCTGACCCTGGAGTCGGCGTCCATCCCCAACGCGCTGGCCGCGCTGCTGCTGCACGTGCGCGACTCCACCCGGTGCACCCCGCACATCTACTTCGAGTGGACCGAGGGCGACCCGTTCACCAACTTCCTCCGGTTCTTCCTCTTCGGGCAGGGCGAGGTCGCCCCCGTCACCCGGGAGGTCCTCCGCGAGGCCGAGCCGGACCGCTCCCGCCGCCCCCGGGTCCACGTGGGCTGACCGGCGGGCTCCCCGGGGCGCCGGGGCCGGGCATCGGCTACCGGCCGTCGTCCCCGGCCCGCTGCACCCCGACGGTGAACCCGATCACCGTGCCCCCGCCCTCCCGCCGGAAGGCGAACGCCGCACCCCCGTGCGCCGTGGCCACCTCACGGACGATGGACAGGCCGAGCCCCGAGCCGGGCAGGCTCCGCGCGTCGGCGGCCCGGTAGAACCGGTCGAAGACGCGGCCGAGGTCCTCGTCCGCCATCCCCGGCCCCCGGTCGAGCACCTCGACCCGCACGGGCCCGGGATGCCCCGCACCCGGAACGGACGGGTCCACGCCGGCCTCGGCGCCCGGCCGCCACCGGCCCGACACCACCACCTCGATCGGCGCCGCCCCGCCCCGGTCGAACTTCGCCGCGTTCTCCACGAGGTTGGACACCGCCCGTTGCAGCGCGGTGGACCGGCCCTCCACGGTCGTGTCGCCGCGCGCGGTGACCGTGATGTCCCGCCCGGACCTGCGCCGCGCGACGATCGCGACGTCCTCGGCGAGTTCCGCGAGGTCGAGCCGCCGGACGGGCTCGGTGTCGGACCGGCCGGCCGCCAGCGCGACGAGTTCGTTGACGAGGTCGGTCAGCTCGCGGGACTCCAGGGCGAGGTCGGCGACGAGTTCCTCCCGGACGCCGGGCGGCAGTTCGTCGATGCGCCGGAGCATGGAGATGTTGGTGCGCAGCGAGGTCAGCGGCGTCCGCAGTTCGTGGCCCGCGTCCTGGACGAGCCGCCGCTGGTCCTCCTCGGACTGGGCGAGCCGCACCAGCATCCGGTCGAAGGAACGGCCGAGCCGGCCGACCTCGTCGTATCCGGTGACGGGCACCTGGATGCCGAGGCGGCCGGTGCGGGCGACGTCTTCGGCCGCCCCGGCGAGCCGGACCAGACGGCGGGTGATCCGCCGGGCCAGCCACCAGCCGAACAGTCCCGCGGCGACCACGACGGCCGCCACGAGCAGCACGGTCCGCTGCTGGAGTTCGCGCAGCAGGTCCTCGGTGTCGCTGAACTGCTGGGCGACCTGCACCGCGCCCCGCCCGCCGCCGAGCGCGACCGTGGCGACCCGGTAGCGGTCGCCCCCGACGTCGACCTCCTTGTGCTCGTCCAGCCCGCCCGCCGTCCCGTGGTCGGCGACGGCCCGGTCCGCGGCACGCACGGGCAGCGGCGGGCTGCCCCGGTCGACGATCGCGCCGCCGGGGCCGAGGACCTGCACATCGGTGCGGCTGGGCCGGATGATGTCGTCGAGCGGCCCGTCGTGATCGGAGTCGGAGGCGGCGAAGTCGGCCGGGTGCAGGGCCCGCTCGCGCACCTGGTCGCGCAGGTCCTGGACGACCTCCGCGAAGACGGTCTGCTGGTCGACGCGCACGAGCCGGGCGGCGGCGTCGTAGCTGAGGAAGCCGACGAGGACGGTGACGGCGGCGGCGACGGCCGCGAAGGACAGGGTGAAGGTGGCCCGCAGGGAGGACACCCGCCGGAATCTGGTCCGGGGGAACCGGATCCACCCCGCCCCGCCCGCGGTGGGCCGGCGCGGCACTCAGTCCTCCCTCAGCACGTACCCCACGCCCCGCACCGTGTGGATGAGCGCCGGCGCCCCCGGCTGGTCGAGCTTGCGCCGCAGGTAGCCGACGTACACGGCGAGGTTCTTGGAGCCGGGTCCGAAGTCGTAGCCCCAGATCCGGTCGTAGATGGTGGCGTGGTCGAGGACGATGCCGGTGTTGCGGACGAGGAGTTCGAGGAGTTCGAACTCGGTGCGGGTCAGTTCCAGCTCCCGCTGCCCGCGCCAGGCCCGCCGTGCCTGGACGTCCATGCGGATGCCCGCGGCGGCGACCTGGCCCGGGGTGTCCTTCGCGGCGGCGGCCTGCGCGGGCACCGGGGCCGGTGTCGCGCCGTCGGCGCGGTCACCGGTGCGGCGCAGCAGGGCGCGCAGCCGGGCGAAGACCTCCTCGACGTCGAACGGCTTGACCACGTAGTCGTCGGCACCGGCGTCGAGGCCGGCGATGCGGTCGACGGTCTCGACGAGCGCGGTGAGCATGAGGATCGGCGTGCGATCGCCCTCCGCGCGCAGCACGCGGCACACCTGGAGGCCGTCGATGCCGGGCATCATCACGTCCAGCACGAGCACGTCCGGCGGGGTGCGGTGGGCCTGCGCGAGCGCCTCGACGCCGTCGGCGACGGCCGTCACCTCGTACCCCTCCAGCGTCAGCGCCCTCTCCAGGGCGTGGCGGATGGCGCGGTCGTCCTCGGCGAGCAGCACAGTCTGGGGCACTCCACCAGTCTGCCAAGCCCGTGGCGGCACACCACCTGATGATCATGGGTGCGGGGGGCTTCTTACCCGGATCACACCTCCGGGGCGAAGCCCGCCACGGGCCTGGTGGCGCTACGGCCGCAGCGCCGCGAGCTGCTGCTCGAAGGGGACGACCGTGAACGCGTCGGCCGAGTCCACCGAGGTGACGGCGCCCTTGAGGGAGCGGGGCGCGATGGCCGCGGCCGTGTCGGTGTCCGGGACCGCGGGGGCCCTCTCCGCGCGGGCCCCGGGAACCGTCCCGGCCGCCGACGCCCCCATGAACCGGGCCAGCTCCGCGCCCGCCCGTTCGATGCGCCCTTCCAGCCCCTCGTCGCCCCAGTCCTCCGAGGCCGCGTAGACGGCGGTCGGCAGCACCACGGCGCGCAGGTACGAGAAGAGCGGGCGCAGGGCGTGCTCGGTGACCAGGGAGTGGCGCGGGGTGCCGCCGGTCGCGCCGACGAGCACCGGCTTCCCGGTCAGCGAGTCCTTGTCGATGACGTCGAAGAAGGACTTGAACAGCCCGCTGTAGGACGCCGAGAAGACGGGCGTCACGGCGATCAGGCCGTCCGCCGCGGCCACCGCGTCCAGCGCGGCGGCCAGGCGCCGCGCCGGGAAGCCGGTGACCATGTGGTGGGCGATGTCGGTGGCCAGGTCGCGCAGTTCGACGACCTGGACCTCGACGTCGGCGTGCCGGGCGGTCGCCGCGGCAAGCCGGTCGGCGAGCAGCCGGGTCGACGACGGGGAGCTCAGCCCCGCCGAGACGACGACGAGCTTCATGCGACGGTCACCTCCTTGGCGGCGGCCACGCGGGCCGCGTGGGTGGGGGCCTCGGGCACGTCGGCCGGACGCCCCTTGGCGAACTCCTCGCGCAGGACGGGCACGACCTCCTCGCCCAGCATGTCGAGCTGTTCGAGGACGGTCTTCAGCGGCAGTCCCGCGTGGTCGATCAGGAAGAGCTGGCGCTGGTAGTCGCCGGCGTACTCCCGGAAGGACAGGGTCCTCTCGATCACCTGCTGCGGCGAGCCCACGGTCAGCGGGGTCTGCTCGGTGAAGTCCTCCAGGGACGGCCCGTGCCCGTAGACCGGCGCGTTGTCGAAGTACGGCCGGAACTCGCGCACGGCGTCCTGGGAGTTCTTCCGCATGAACACCTGGCCGCCGAGCCCGACGATGGCCTGCTCCGGGGTGCCGTGCCCGTAGTGGGCGTAGCGCTGGCGGTACAGGTTCACCATCTGCTTGGTGTGGGAGGCGGGCCAGAAGATGTTGTTGTGGAAGAAGCCGTCGCCGTAGTAGGCGGCCTGCTCGGCGATCTCGGGGGAACGGATCGAGCCGTGCCACACGAAGGGCGCGACTCCGTCGAGCGGGCGCGGGGTGGAGGTGAAGGACTGGAGGGGCGTGCGGAACTTGCCCTCCCAGGTCACCACGTCCTCGTCCCACAGGCGGCGCAGCAGGGCGTAGTTCTCGACGGCGAGGTTGATGCCCTCGCGGATGTCCTTGCCGAACCAGGGGTAGACGGGACCGGTGTTGCCACGGCCCATCATCAGGTCGACGCGGCCGTCCGCGACGTGCTGGAGCATCGCGAAGTCCTCGGCGATCTTCACCGGGTCGTTCGTGGTGATGAGGGTCGTGGAGGTGGACAGGACGAGGTTCTCGGTGCGGGCGGCTATGTAGCCGAGCATCGTCGTCGGCGAGGACGGGACGAAGGGCGGGTTGTGGTGCTCGCCGGTGGCGAAGACGTCGAGCCCGACCTCCTCGGCCTTCTGCGCGATGGCGAGCATGGCCTTGATGCGCTCGCCCTCGCTCGGCGTCCGGCCGTTCGTCGGGTCGGTCGTGACGTCGCCGACGGTGAAGATCCCGAACTGCATGGCTGCTCACCTTCCAAGTTGTTGACGGTTCAACTATACCCACAGAACCGCACCCGGCCGCCACCTATTCCCCCGGCCTCCGGACCACCCGGTCCCCACCCCCCGACGCGGCGGCCGACGTACGATCCGGCCATGGCAGAACCCCGTCGCGACACCCGCGGGATCGTCGACCCGTCCGCACTGCTGACCCGCGTACGGTTCCGCCGCCACCTGCCCGCCGAGGCTCTGCGCCGGCACGTGGAGACGTACTGGTTCATCGACTGGGACCTGCCGGAGCCGTACGCCTCGCACGTCGTCCCGCACCCGTCGGTGAACGTCACGTTCCAGTGGGACGAGGACGAGGGACCGCCCTACGGCGAGGTGACCGGTGTCGCGCTCGGCCTGTTCACCCGGAAGCTGACCGGGCGGGGCCGGGTGTGCGGGGCGAAGTTCTGGCCCGGGGCCTTCCGGCCGTTCACCCCGTGGGCGCCGGTGTCGCGATGGACCGGCCACGCGCTGCCGGTCCAGGACGTGTTCACGCGGGCCGCCTTCGCCGCGCCCCCGGAGGACACCGCCCGCGCGGTCGTGACCCCCGCCGACGACCGCGCCCGGGTGGCCGCGCTCGACGCCGTCCTGCTCTCGCTCACCCCGGAGCCCGACCCGCAGGCCGACCTCGCCGGGGAACTGGTCGGCCGCATCCGCACCGACCGGGAGATGCGGCGCGTGGGCGATCTCGCCGGCTCGGCGGGCCTCTCGGTACGCGCGCTCCAGCGGCTCTTCTCCGCGTACGTCGGCGTCAGCCCCAAGTGGATCATCCTGCGCTACCGCATCCATGAGGCCCTGGAGCTCGCCGGGACCCGCCGGGACGTCGACTGGGCCGCACTCGCCGCCGACCTCGGATATGCCGACCAGGCCCACCTGGTACGGGACTTCACGGCGACGGTGGGCGTGCCGCCGACGGTGTACGCGACCGCGCAGCAGACCTCCTGACGCACCCGTCACCAATTCGCTTGACCGCGCCGCACCCCGTGCCGCACATTTATCTGCGTGACACAGATACTGCACAACACAAAAGAAGCGGCCCATCCACCCGCACGCACCCGCTGGGCGATCCTGGCAGTCGTCCTCGCCGCCGACGTCCTCGACCTCCTCGACGCCACCATCACGAACATCGCGGCCCCGACGATCGCCGAGGACCTGCACGGCGGCACGAGCCTCGTCCAATGGCTCGGCGCCTCCTACGCCCTCGCCCTCGGCGTGCTCCTCGTCCTCGGCGGACGCCTCGGCGACAAGTACGGCCGTCGCCGCCTCTTCCTCACCGGCCTCGCCGGTTTCACCGCCGCCTCGGTCGCCTGCGGTCTGGCACCCGACCCCCGGACCCTCGTCGCCGCCCGCCTCGTCCAGGGCGCCTTCGGCGCGCTCGTCGTCCCGCAGGGCTTCGGCATCCTCGGCGCCGCCTGGCCCCGCGACCAGATCGGCAAGGCGTACAGCCTCTTCGGACCGGTGATGGGCCTCTCGGCCGTCGGCGGCCCGGTCCTCGCCGGCTTCCTCATCGACACGGACGTCGCCGGCCTCGGCTGGCGCGGTATGTTCCTCATCAACCTGCTCCTCGGCGGCGCCGCGCTCGCCGCCGCCGTCCGGCTGCTCCCGCGCGACAGCGGCGACCGCACCGTCACCGTCGACGGCCCCGGCTCCGCCCTCCTCGCCGCCACCATGCTGGGCCTGCTGTCCGGCCTGATCGACGGCTCCGCACACGGCTGGACCCTCAGGAGCACCGCCCTGACGACCGCCGGACTCCTGCTCTTCGCGGCCTTCTGCCACCGCCAGCGCACCGCCGCGACCCCCCTGATCCAGCCCTCCCTCCTGCACAACCGGGGCTTCACCTCAGGACTCCTGACCGGCGTCGTGTTCTTCGCCGCGGTCTCCGGACTCCTCTACGTCGTCTCCCTCTTCCTCCAGCAGGGACTCGGCCGGTCCCCCGCGGGCGCCGCGCTCGGCCTGACCCCCCTGTCCGCCGGCATCGTCGTCGCCTCGATCGCCTGCTACCGCCTGATCGGCACACTGGGCCGCCGGCTGACCCTCGCCGGTTTCCTGATCACGTCCGCCGGGACCGGCTGGCTGCTCGCCCTCGTCGCGAGCTCCGGCACCGGCACCGCCGCCTGGGCCCTCGTCCCGCCCCTGATGGTCGTCGGCCTCGGGATGGGCACCTGCTTCGGCTCCCTGTACGACGTCACCATCGGGGACATCGCCCCCGCCGAGGCAGGCAGCGCGGGCGGCTCGCTCGGCGCGGTCCAGCAGCTCGCCAACGCGATCGGCGCCGCCGCGGTCACCACCCTGTACTTCGGAACGCACGGCGGCGAGGCCCACGCCACCGCCGTGAGCCTCGCCGCCGTCACCACCGTCGCCCTGCTGTGCTGCCCCCTGGTGCTGCTCCTTCCCCGCAAGGCGCAGGAGGAGCAGCACTAGGGGACGAGCACCAGCCGCCCCCGCAGCCCGCCCTCCGCCAGCCGCGTGTGCGCCTTGGCCGCCTCGTCCAGCGGGTAGGTCTCGGCGACCCGCGTCGTCAGCACCGCCGCGTCGACGAGCCGCACCAGCTCCGCGAGACGCGCCCCGTCCGGCGCGACCTCCACCGAGCCGGTCCGCACCCCGCGCACGGACTCCGGATGGGCGCCCGGAATGACCCCCACGAAGGCACCCCCGTCACGCACCCACTCCAGCGCGGTGCCACCGAGCAGCGCCGCGTCCAGGACCCCGTCCACCGCGGCGGGCTGCGGCCCGAAGCGGTCGGCTCCCAGCGACCGCACCAGGTCCTCGTCGGCGGCCCGCGCCACGCCCGTCACCGTCAGACCGCGATGGGCGGCGAGCTGGACGGCGTATCCGCCCACCGCACCCGCGGCACCGGTGACCAGCAGGCTCTGGCCCGGCTCCAGGCCCAGCAGGTCGAGGGCCTGCGAGGCGGTCAGCGCGTTCAGCGGCAGCGTCGCGGCGTGCACGGCGTCGACCGAGCCGGGCGCCGACGCCACCGCACCGGCGTCGACGACCACGTGGTCGGCGTGCGTACCGAGCGTCTTGCCGGGCCCGTACGCCAGAGCCACCACCTCGTCCCCCACGCTCCACCCGGTGGCCACGCCCACCGCGTCGACGGTCCCGGCCACGTCCCAGCCGAGCCCGAACCGCTTGCCCGCACCGCCGAAGACACCCGCCCGCACGCCGGCGTCCACCGGGTTGAGGGCGGCGGCGGCCACCTTGATCCGCACCTGACCGGCCCCGGGCTCGGGCACCTCGACCTCGGCGACCTCCACGACGTCGGGCCCACCGAACCGATTCACCAGTACCGCACGCATGGCAACGCTCCCCACTCATTGGGTTTCTTTCCCGTTGCAACAACCCTAGGAAGAGTTACTATCCATTAGTAAGTAGGCACCTGAAGGTGCGTACGTCACCCGGAGGTGAGCCATGGCGACCACGACCGCGGCGCAGCGGCGCGAGCAGGCGCGCATCGAGTACGACGCGTTCATCAAGAGCTGCCCCACCAACCAGCTCCTCGACCGGATCAGCGACAAGTGGGTCAGCCTGGTCGTCAGCGCGCTCGCCGGGGGATCCATGCGCTACAGCGACCTCGGCCGCAAGATCGCGGGCGTCAGCCCCAAGATGCTGACGCAGACGCTGCGTTCACTGGAGCGCGACGGGATCGTCGCCCGCACGGTCACCCCGTCCGTGCCCGTCCGCGTCGACTACGAACTCACGCCCCTCGGCGCCAGCCTCAGCTGCCTGCTCTCCGCCGTGAAGGACTGGGCGGAGCTGCACATCGAGGAGGTCAACGACGCCCGGGAGCGCTACGACTCCACGCCCTGAAGGCCGCCGCCCCGCAGCCGGGCGATCTGCTCACCGGTGAACTCCACGGTGCGCCGCATGTGCCCGATGATCAGGGCGAGTTCCTCTTCCTCGAGCCCGTCGAACAGGGCGAACCAGCCGCCGCCCAGCCGGTCCCACATCCGCCCGAACTCGGCCATCTTCTCCGGCACGACCGCCACGAGCACCCGCCGCCGGTCGGCCGCGTCGCGCTCCCGCACGACGTACCCGGCCTTCTCCAGCCGGTCCACCAGCCGGGTAGCCGACCCGGTGGTCAGCCCGGTCAGCTCCCCGATCCGCCCGATCGTCACGGGCTCGTCCTCCAGGCTGAGCAGGTTCACGCACTGCAGATCGGTCGGATGCAGGTTCAGATGATCGGCGACGGCCTGGTTGAAGAGCGCGTACGACGCCATGTAGCGCCGCGACACCGTGGCCAACTCCCCCATCAGATGCTCCCGAGCCGCCATCACCACACCTTTCAGCAGGACACACCATCGTAAGCACCACCACCGCACCCCACGCCCCCGCACCGCCCCCGCCCACTCCGCGCAGGGGCCGCCCCCGTCCACTCCGCAGCCACCAAAGCGGCCGCACCCCACTCACACCCGCAGTCGCCCCCTCCCCGAAGGGGCCGCACCCCCCTCACACCCGCACTCGCCCTCTCACGGAAGGGGCCGTGCCGGTGCATCACCTGCCCGTTGCGGACGGCAACACGACCCCACCGCACTGAACCACCGGACCACACGACGGCTGCAACGGGCGGATCACCGGCACGGACCCGACCCACCCACCGGACAGACGGCGAAACGGCCCGGAGGCGAAACGGCCCGGAGAAACGGCCCGAAGGCGAAACGGCCCGAACTCCTAGAACGCGTAGGAGTCCCCCGTGTCCAGCACCAGCACCCGCTGCCGGTCATTGGCCCGGTTGGAATCCACCGCCCCGCCACCCCACACGGTGTCGATCCCCAGCGTCACCTCCGAGGGCACCCCCTTCAGCAGCACCGACATCCGGATCTCCCGCCCGGCCCCGTCCGCGGACAGCGCCCCGGTCCGGCACACCAGGTCCCGCGCCCCCGCCCGCGCACAGCCGTCCGGCAGCCACTGCACATCGGCCAGCGCGGCCGACCAGCGCAGCCGCACGGTCGCGTCCATGACGGCATTCGGCCCGTGGTTCCGCGGCGTCAACCGCAGAGCAACGCGCCCCGCGTCCATGGACACCCGCCCGTGATACGCGAGATCCGCCTCGGGAGCCGCCGCGCTCACCGGAGTCACGCCCGCCACCGCGAGCCCCACGCCCGCACCCACCACACACAGCGTCCGCACCCACATGACGTCATTACCTCCGCTAGGGCCACCGCGTCCGTCACATGGATGTATCCCACCCCGGCCACCCCCCAGGCGCCGTCCATCAGGTGAAGCCCACGCACCGCAACCCACCCACCGCTCCCACCCACGCACCACAACCCACTCCCCCCACCGCCCCCACCCACGCACCGCAACCCACCCCGCACCCCCATGCAAGAGTGACCGCATGCTCATCGCCCGCTCAGCAGCCCTCTTCGTCGTCGCCGCCCTCTTCGAGATCGGCGGCGCATGGCTGATCTGGCAGGGCCTGCGCGAGCACCGCGGCTGGCTCTGGATCACCGGCGGCGTCCTCGCCCTCGGCGCCTACGGCTTCGTCGCCACCTTCCAGCCGGACGCGCACTTCGGCCGCATCCTCGCGGCCTACGGCGGGATCTTCGTCGCCGGCTCGATCCTGTGGGGCGTGGTCGCGGACGGCTACCGCCCCGACCGCTGGGACATCACCGGTGCGGCGATCTGCCTGGCCGGCATGGCCGTGATCATGTGGGCCCCGAGGAACAGCGGCTGACCTCCCACCCCTCGGACCGTCGAGCCGCCCACCGACCCCGTCGCCTACCCTGACAGAGCCGATGCCGGAACCGATCTCCCCGCCAGGGCCGATCGCCGCGCACGACGTAGACCGCCGCAACACACCGCGCCAGCCGAGGAGCCAGACATGACCGCGCCCGCCGCGCCCGCCGCCCCCTCCCGCATCGCCGTCGTCACCGGCGCGAGCAGCGGCATCGGCGCGGCAACGGCGAGGCAGCTCGCCGCGGCCGGCTACCGCGTCGTGCTGACGGCCCGCCGCAAGGACCGCATCGAGGCGCTCGCGGAGGAGATCGGCACGGCCGGCGGCCAGGCGACGGCGTACGCGCTCGACGTCACGGACCGCGCGGCGGTCGACGAGTTCGCCACCGCGTTCAAGACGATCGGCGTCCTGGTCAACAACGCGGGCGGCGCGCTCGGCGCGGACCCGGTGTCGACCGGCGACCCCGCCGACTGGCGCCAGATGTACGAGACGAACGTCATCGGCACCCTGAACGTCACGCAGGCCCTCCTGCCCGCGCTCACCGCGAGCGGCGACGGCACCGTGGTGGTGCTGTCCTCGACGGCGGGCCACGGCACGTACGAGGGCGGGGGCGGCTACGTCGCGGCCAAGCACGCCGAGCACGTGCTGGCCGAGACCCTGCGCCTGGAGATCGTCGGCACACCGGTCCGCGTGATCGAGGTGGCGCCGGGCATGGTCAAGACGGACGAGTTCGCGCTGACCCGCTTCGGCGGGGACACCGAGAAGGCCGCCAAGGTGTACGCGGGTGTCGCCGAGCCGCTCACGGCGGACGACGTGGCGGACACCATCACGTGGGCGGTGACCCGGCCCAGCCACGTCAACATCGACCTGCTCGTCGTCCGCCCCCGCGCGCAGGCGTCGAACACGAAGGTCCACCGGGACCTCGGATGACGGACTCCACCGCAGAGCCACCCGCCGCGGAACCACCCACCGCGGAACCACTCACCGCAGAACCCACCGCCGCAGAACCACCCACTCCAGAACCCGCGGCCGCAGAACCCCCCGCCGCAGAACCCCCCGCCGGAGAACCCCCCACCCCACCCACGCTCGAACAACGCCGCCTGGCCGAGGAGAAGAAGAACGAGCGGATGGTCTGGTACTACCTGGCGTACTTCCTCTTCGGCATCCACATCGTGGCGTTCGTCATGATCTACGCGGTGCGGCACGCGAAGTGACCGCACCCGCCGCACCGTCCACGTACGCTCGCACGGTGTGAACGGACACATACCCTTCAGGCGTCTGCACAACTTCCGTGACCTGGGCGGCCGCACGACGGCGGACGGCCGCACGGTCCGTCCGGGCCGGCTGTTCCGGGCGGACTCGCTGGGCAAGCTCGAAGGCGACGACTGGGACCGCTTCCTGTCGCTGGGCATCCGCACGGTGATCGACCTGCGCTACCCGTGGGAGATCGAGGCCAAGGGCCGGGTCCCGGAGCACCCCTCGCTCGCGTACCACAATCTGAGCATCGAGCACCGGCCGTACGACCAGGCGGCGTTGACCCCGTCCGTCGACCCGGGCCCGTACCTCGCGGCACGTTACGCGGAGGTCGCCGCGGACGGCGTGGCGGAGATCCGCGCGACGCTGGAGCTGATCGCGACGGCGGACGAGGGCCCCGTGGTCTTCCACTGCGCGTCGGGCAAGGACCGTACGGGTCTGGTGGCCGCGCTGGTGCTGTCGCTGCTGGGGGTCGCCGAGGACGCGGTCGTCGAGGACTTCACGCTCACGGAGCGGGCGACGGCCGCGCTGCGCGCGGACTGGCGGGCGGCGAACCCGGACCGTTCCCTGACCTGGCCGGGCTACGGCCGCGCACCGGCCGAGGTGATGACCGGTTTCCTCGCGGGCCTGACGTCCCGTCACGGCTCGGTGGAGGGCTACGTCAGGAACGCGCTGGGCCTTGACACGGCGTTCGTCGAACGACTCCGGGCGGCCCTCCTGGACGGGCCGGCGGCCGGCAGCGGACCGTGGAGGGCGGCTGGGACGGCCCGTACACGGTGACGCCCTTCGAGAAGCGTCTCCGACCTGCTCCTCTCTCTTCGCGTCTCCGACCTGCTCCTCTCTCTTCTACGGCCAGGTGGCAGAAGGCTCCCCGACGGCAGCGGATCGGCCATTCGGATGCGGTCGGCTCGCGGGCGCCGCCGGGCCGCGGTGTCGTGGACGCGGGTGCCTGCCGACGCCCCGCGCGGGGGCGCCTCCAGCGTTCGGCCGCGCAGGGACCCGGCCGTGAAAGGACAGGGGATGCGAATATCCGGGCCCGTGGCGGGCCGCAGATGTCATGCCGCGTTCGTCACCGCGGTGCTGGTCTGCTCGACGGTGCTGACCGGGCCGGACCCCGCCGCGGCCGGTGGCACGCCCACCCCTTCGGTACCTGCCCCGCGGCTGGACTGGAGCCCCTGCGTCCAGGGCAGCCCGTACGACTGCGCGACCGCGAGGGTGCCGCTGGACTACCGCGATCCGGGCGGTCGCCTCATCGACCTGGCGGTCATCCGGCACAAGGCGACCGGGCCCGGGCGGCGGATCGGCACCCTGTTCTTCAACCCCGGCGGACCCGGCGGTCCGGGAACCGTGCAGATGCCGCAGAACTACGGGGCGTTCCCGCGCGAGGTGCGGGAACGGTTCGACATCGTCAGCTGGGATCCACGGGGTGTCGGCAGCAGCACCGCGGTGAACTGCTTCACGAGCGCCGGGGAGGCCGAGGCGTGGGGCGCCGGCAAACCCGCCGGGTTCCCCGTGGGCGAGCAGGAGCGGGCGGTCTGGGCCTCCGCGTACCGGGATCTGGCCCGCCGCTGTCAGCAGCGGGACCCCGACCTCCTGCGCCATGTGTCGACCGCCGAGACCGCCCGCGACCTCGACCAGCTCCGCCGTGCGGTGGGCGACCCGCAGCTCACCTTCATGGGCGTCTCCTACGGCACGATCCTCGGCGCCACGTACGCCGGGCTCTTCCCCGGCAAGGTCCGTGCCATGGCCCTCGACAGCAACATCGACCCGCAGGCCTGGACGAACCACGGCTCCGACGACGCCTCGCTCACGACGTTCCTGCGGATGGGCTCGGACCGGAGCGCGGCGGGGGTCCTGGACCGTTTCCTCACCCTGTGCGGGTCCGCCGGTGCCGCCCGCTGCGCCTTCGCCGCCGACGGCCCGAAGGCGACCCGGGACAAGTTCGACCAGCTGCTGCGGCGGCTCCGGGAGCACCCGGTGGGTGAATGGACGTACGCCCGCACCGTCGCCGAGGTGGTGAGCGGCCTCTACATCGTGCATCCGGGGTGGGCGGACCTCGCGGCCCGGCTGCAGAGCCTGTGGCAGGGGCGCGCCCCGCGGACGCCGCCGCCTCCGCCCGCGCCGCCGGTCCCGCATCCGAGCCCTTACCTGGGCGAGGAGCAGGCCGCCGCGGTGCTGTGCGGCGACAGCCCGAATCCACGTGCCCTCGCCGCGTACCCGGCGCAGGAGGACACCGCCGCCGCGCGTGCGGGCGACGTCGGGCGCTACTGGGCGTGGGCCGCCTCGCCGTGCGCCGTCTGGCCGGCCGTCGCGGCCGACCGCTACCGCGGCCCGTGGAACAGGCCGACGGCCCACCCCGTCCTGGTGGTCGGCACCACCTACGACCCTTCCACCCCGTATCCGGATTCGCAGGGCATGGCCCGGGAACTGGGCGACGCCCGTCTGCTCACCCACGACGGGTACGGCCACACCGAGCTGTACAACCCCAGCGGCTGCGTCGCGGAACACGAGAGCCGCTACTTGATCGACGGCGTGCTCCCTCCGCCCGGAACGCACTGCCGGCAGGACACGCCCCCCTTCCCGGCGCCCAAGCCGACCGGCGGGATGGCCACCGGCAGCGGGGCGACGGCCGACAGAACCTGACCCCCGTCGACGTAACCCACCCGGAAAAGCGGCACCCCGCGGGCGTCACCCGCCCGGGAAACGGCACTCCGCCTACGTCGTCCACCCGGCACGGCGGCATCCCGCCGCCGTCGCCCGCCCCGGAAGCCGGCCGCCCCACCGGGCCCCCGCACGGCGACGGGCCCCGGACCGTACGGTCCGGGGCCCGTCGGGCCGTCGGGGTGCGGGCCGGGGCAGGCCGGCCGGTGAGGTGCCGGCCGTCAGCCCTTCACGCAGACGACCTGCTTGAGCTTCGCCACGACCTCCACGAGGTCGCTCTGCTGGTCGATGACCTGCTCGATCGGCTTGTAGGCGCCCGGGATCTCGTCGACGACGCCGGAGTCCTTGCGGCACTCGACCCCGCGCGTCTGCTCCTCCAGGTCCTTCGTGGAGAAGCGGCGCTTGGCCGCGTTGCGGCTCATGCGCCGGCCGGCGCCGTGCGAGGCGGAGTTGAACGCCTTCTCGTTGCCGAGACCCTTCACGATGTACGAACCGGTGCCCATCGAGCCGGGGATGATCCCGTACTCGCCGGAGCCCGCGCGGATCGCGCCCTTGCGGGTGACGAGGAGGTCCATGCCCTCGTACCGCTCCTCCGCCACGTAGTTGTGGTGGCAGGAGATCTCCTGCTCGAAGGTCGGCTTCGCCTTCCGGAACTCCTTGCGGATCACGTCCTTCAGGAGGCCCATCATGAGCGCGCGGTTGTGCTTCGCGTACTCCTGCGCCCAGAACAGGTCGTTGCGGTAGGCGGCCATCTGCGGGGTGTCGGCGACGAAGACCGCGAGGTCGCGGTCGACGAGGCCCTGGTTGTGCGGGAGCTTCTGGGCGACGCCGATGTGGTGCTCGGCGAGTTCCTTGCCGATGTTGCGCGAACCCGAGTGCAGCATGAGCCACACCGCTCCGGACGTGTCGACGCACACCTCGACGAAGTGGTTGCCGCCGCCGAGCGTCCCCATCTGGAGGGAGGCCCGCTCCTGCCGGAACTTGACCGCGTCCGCGACCCCGTCGAAACGGCCCCAGAAGTCGTCCCACCCGGCGGTGGCCATTCCGTGGAAGCGTCCCGGGTCGACCGGGGAGTCGTGCATCCCGCGGCCCACCGGAATGGCCTCCTCGATCTTGGAGCGCAGACGCGACAGGTCGCCCGGGAGGTCGTTCTCGGTGAGCGAGGTCCTGACGGCGGACATTCCGCAGCCGATGTCCACGCCCACCGCGGCGGGGCACACGGCGTCCCGCATGGCGATGACGGAGCCGACGGTCGCGCCCTTGCCGTAGTGCACGTCGGGCATCACGGCGAGGCCCTTGATCCACGGCAGGGTCGCCACGTTCTGGAGCTGGCGCAGCGCCACGTCCTCCACGGACGCCGGATCGGTCCACATGCGGATGGGGACCTTCGCGCCCGGCATCTCCACGTAACTCATATCGTCCTCATTCCCCCGAAAACCATCAGAAGTCGTAAATCGCAAAACCGGCGCCAAGGTCGACGTATAGGACAACGGACCGGCGTCCACGGCTGTGCGTGCGATACACATTGTCTCCAGGTGCCGCCCTCGGGCGGCAACCGAATAAGCACTGGGCACCCCGGGCGGACGAGCCGCCGGGACGCGTCGAGAGGAGCCTGGCCGTGCGGCGGAAGGCATACGTACCCGGCGTCGCCGCGCTCCTGGCGGCGCTGCTGGCGGGCTGCACGGGCGGCTCGGCCGACGGCGGACCGGAGACGGACTCCAAGGGCAGCGACACGGGCACGGTGGCGCCGGCCCGGCCCGGCAAGTACCGCACGCTCCCGGAGGCGTGCAGCGCGGTCAGCCAGGACACCCTCGACACGCTGCTGCCCGGGATCGAGCAGATCGCCGACGAGAAGCAGCGCGAGAAGGCGTACGCGGGTGAGGCCACACCCACCTACGACACGGACCGGCGCGACGGGTGCCGCTGGAAGGTGGAGTCGACGTCCGCCTCCGACCGCCTGCTCGTCGACTTCGAGCGGGTCGCCTCGTACGACAACACGGTGAGCGACGACAACAAGGCCCGGGAGATCTACGCGGGCAAGGAGACGGCGGCCGACCTGCCCGAGCCGGCCGGCTCCGGTTCCACCTCCGGCCCCACCGCCGGATCCGGCACCGGTGCGCCCGGCAGCGACGCGTCGGCCTCGTCCACCCCGTCCTCTTCTTCCTCCCCGTCCTCCTCTTCTTCCTCCCCGTCCTCCTCTTCCTCCGCCTCCGCGTCGGCCCCCTCGGGCCCCTCCGCGTCCGCGAGCGTGACCCCGGCGGACCTCCAGCCGCGCACGCTCGACGACGTCGGCGACGAGGCGTTCCTCGACGACCGGCTGAGTACCGCCGCGACGGCGCGGGCGCGCACGGTGACTGTGGTCTTCCGCACGTCGAACGTGATCGTGACGATCGAGTACGCGGAGCAGCCGACCGCCTCCACGGAGGCTCCGGACAGCAAGGAAATGCAGGACAGAGCGCGGAAACTGGCCCAGAAGCTGGCCGACACACTCGACGGTTAGCGGGCCCTGGGCTCGGGTCCGCCCCCGCGGCCGAACCGCCCGAAGGGGAACCGCCGGGGCGTCCCACCGCGTACCGTGGCCCCTCGGACCCGACCGGCCGCACGCGCCACGTGCGGCCGTACCACGAGCCCTACGAGTGAAGGAACCATGCACCGACCAGCACAGCGAGCAGGCCGAGCACCGCGATTCACCCGCATCCTTGTCAGCGCAGCCGCCGTTCCGGTGATGCTCGTCGCCGCGGGCTGCTCCTCCGACTCCGGCTCCGGTGGCGACGCGAAGAAGAGCGACGGTGCGAGCCCGGACGCGAAGGCGTCGGCGAGTGCCAGCGCGAACGCCGTGCAGCCGGCGGCGTACACGAAGCTGCCCGAGCCGTGCGCGGTGCTGTCGAAGAAGACGCTGGGCGAACTGGTCCCCAAGGGCGTCAAGTCCGGCAAAGAGGGCAAGTCGGACGACGTGTCGTCGCGGGGCAACTGCTACTGGAACAGCCTCGACAACAACGGCGTGAAGGGCTCGCAGTTCCGCTGGCTGAACGTGGCGCTGCTGCGGTTCGACTCGGACTCGCGCGGCGAGGGCGACCAGCAGGCGCACAGCTACTTCGAGAAGCAGGTCAAGGGCGCGCAGACCGCGACGGGTGCGAAGAACACCAAGACCGAGCCGGTCTCCGGGACGGGCGACGAGGCGACCGCCGTCAGCTACGACCTGAAGAAGAAGGAAGGCTCCTTCAAGCAGCAGACGATCGTGGCGCGCGTCGAGAACGTGGTCGTCACCCTCGACTACAACGGCGCCGGTCTCGCGGGCGACAAGTCCCCGAGCGCGGCCGACCTGCTGAAGGACGCGAAGAAGGCCGCCAAGGAGGCGGTGGCCGCGGTCACCGCCTCCAACAAGGGAGAGGGCGCCGACGCGGGCACCTCCCCTTCGGGGTCGGCCTCCAAGCCGGCGTCGAAGTCGGCGTCGCCGTCCAAGAGCTCCTCGAAGAGCGCGAAGCCGTCCGCCTCCGCGGCGAAGAAGAGCTGACGCTTTTCCCGCCCGGTCCACGACCCAACTCGTGTTCCGGTAAGGGCTTTTGCCCGAGCCCGGTCCCTTTCAGGGCCGGGCTCGTTCCATGCCGGGCGCCCGTGGGCCGCACACATGTGCCACCCTGTTGCGCGCAACAACACGCACTGGGAGGGGAGTACGGGTGGCCGCGCCACTGCAGCTGACACGGATGCACCGCATACTCATCGGCGTGGTCGTCGCGGGTGCGGTGATCATCGCCGGTATCGGCTTCGCCGGTTCGTACGCCGCCGTCCGCGAGCTCGCGATCAAGAAGGGCTTCGGGAACTTCTCCTACGTCTTCCCGATCGGCATCGACGCCGGCATCTGTGTCCTGCTCGCCCTGGACCTGCTGCTGACCTGGATCAGGATCCCCTTCCCGCTGCTGCGCCAGACGGCATGGCTGCTGACGGCCGCCACCATCGCCTTCAACGGCGCGGCGGCCTGGCCCGACCCGCTCGGCGTCGGCATGCACGCCGTCATCCCGATCCTCTTCGTCGTCGCCGTCGAAGCCGCCCGGCACGCGATCGGCCGGATCGCCGACATCACCGCCGACAAGCACATGGAAGGCGTCCGCCTCACCCGCTGGCTGCTGTCCCCGCTGCCCACCTTCCTGCTGTGGCGCCGCATGAAGCTGTGGGAACTGCGCTCCTACGAAGCGGTCATCAAGCTCGAACAGGAACGCCTCGTCTACCAGGCCCGGCTGCGCTCCCGCTTCGGCCGCGCCTGGCGCCGCAAGGCACCCGTCGAATCCCTGATGCCCCTGCGCCTCGCCCGCTACGGCGTCCCCCTCGCCGAGACCGCCCCCTCCGGCCTGGCCGCCGCGGGCATCGAGCCGGCACTCCTTCCCCCTGCGCCGAAGCAGCCGGAGCTGGAGACGGCCGTCCCCGCCGCGGACGGCCGCGCCGCTGTGCAGGCGCCCGTGCCCCAGGACCAGCGCCGCGCTCAGGACGACGACCGGCCCGCGCCCGCCGAGCAGCCGGAGTACGGGCAGCGGCCTCAGCCGGACGGCAACCCCTGGTTCGCCCAGCCCGGGCAGAACATCGTCTACGAGGGTGGCTACGACCCCGCCTACGAGCCGCCGTACGACCCCACGTACGCCGCCGAGCAGGAGGGGTGGCAGTGGCACGACGAGCAGCAGCCTCCGATGTACGAGCCCGGACCGGAGGAGACCGGCAGTTTCCCGATCCCCGCGGGCGCGGGCGGCCGTACGCGGCAGCTGGGCGAGGGCGGCGGCACCCCGGAGCCGGAGCAGCTGCCGATCCCCTCGCCGCGTGAGGAGCAGTCCGCGCAGCCGGACGAGAAGGCCCAGGAGGAGGCGTACTACCAGGTGTTCCGTCAGTCGATAGACGGCAGCTTCCCCACGCCGCGCGTCCTCGGCGACAACATAGAGGCCACCTACGGCACGACGCTCAGCCCCAGCGCGCTGAAGAACCTCACGGACCGGTTCCAGAACCGCTTCAACGCGGAGCTGGAGGAGGACCACATCGCCTGACGGCTGTCGGCTGCGGGCCGACGTGAACGGAACGAAGGGGGGCTCCCGGTGATCACCGGGAGCCCCCCTTCGCCGTACCGTCCGGGGTGTTACGCGCCGAGCAGCTTGCGCACGCGCTCCTGCCCGACCGCGAGCAGCAGCGTGGGCAGACGCGGGCCCGTGTCGCGCCCGACGAGCAGGTGGTAGAGCAGCGCGAAGAAGGTGCGCTGGGCGACCTTGATCTCCGGCGGGAGCTCCTTGGCGGTCGCGTCGGCGCTGTAGCCGGCCTGGACCTTGGGGACGCCGTAGACGAGGTGGGTCAGGCCGTCCAGGGACCAGTTCTCCTCCAGTCCCTCCAGGAGCAGGCGCAGCGAGGCGCGGCCCCGCTCGTCGAGGGACCCCAGCAGTTCGGCGTCCGGCTCGTCGCGGACGACGGTGCGCTCCTCGGCGGGGACCTGCGTGTTGATCCAGGTCTCGGCCTTGCCGAGCCGGGGCCGGACCTCGTCGAGCGAGCCGAGCGGGTTCTGCGGATCGAGCTCGCTGAGGATGCGCAGAGTCTGGTCCTCGGCACCGGCGGTGATGTCGGCGACGGAGGCGAGCGTGCGGTACGGCATCGGACGGGGCGTCCTCGGCAGCTCCCCGGCGGCCGTGCCCACCGCGCGCGCGTACGCGGCGGCGTCGGCCGGGAGGACCGAGCCGTCGGCGACCTTGCCCGCGAGCTTGTCCCACTCGTCGTACAGCCGCTGGATCTCCTGGTCGAAGGCGATCTTGAACGACTGGTTCGGGCGACGGCGGGCGTACAGCCAGCGCAGCAGCTGCGGTTCCATGATCTGGAGCGCGTCCGCGGCCGTGGGCACGCCGCCCTTGCTGCTGGACATCTTCGCCATGCCGGAGATGCCGACGAAGGCGTACATCGGGCCGATGGGCTGCTTGCCGCCGAAGATCCCGACGATCTGCCCGCCGACCTGGAACGACGAGCCGGGCGAGGAGTGGTCGACGCCGCTCGGCTCGAAGATCACGCCCTCGTGCGCCCAGCGCATCGGCCAGTCGACCTTCCAGACCAGCTTGCCGCGGTCGAACTCGCTCAGCCGGACGGTCTCGGAGAAACCGCAGGCGGAACAGGTGTAGGTCAGCTCGGTCGTCTCGTCGTCGTACGCCGTGACGGTGGTGAGGTCCTTCTCGCACCGGCCGCAGTACGGCTTGTACGGGAAGTAGCCCGAGGTGCCGCTGCCGTCGTCCTCGGCGGCGGCGCCGGAACCCTCGGCGGCCTCCAGTTCGGCCTCGTCGACCGGCTTCTGGCCCTGCTTCTTGGCGGGGGCCTTCTTGGTCCGGTACTGGTCGAGGATCGCGTCGATGTCGCCGCGGTGCTTCATCGCGAACAGCACCTGGTCGCGGTAGGCGCCCGAGGTGTACTGCTCCGTCTGGCTGATCCCGTCGTACTCGACACCCAGCTCGGCCAGCGCCTCGACCATGGCGGCCTTGAAGTGCTCGGCCCAGTTCGGGTACTCCGAGCCCACCGGGGCCGGTACGGACGTCAGCGGCTTGCCGATGTGCTCCGCCCAGGACTCGTCGATGCCGGGGACGCCGGCCGGGACCTTGCGGTAGCGGTCGTAGTCGTCCCAGGACAACAGGTGCCGCACGGTGTACCCGCGGCGGCGGATCTCGTCGGCGACGAGGTGCGGGGTCATGACCTCGCGCAGGTTGCCGAGGTGGATGGGGCCGGAGGGCGAGAGCCCGGACGCGACGACGACCGGTTTGCCCGGGGCCCGACGCTCCGACTCGGCGATGACCTCATCCGCGTAACGGGAGACCCAGTCGGTGGTCTCGGTGCTCTGAGCCACGATCGGCACGTCCTTCTTTCTCATACGCCAGTACGGCTGACGCGTCCATTCTCCCAGCTCGGACCCGAACCGCGAAAACGGCTTTTCACCGCATGGGATACTGGGTTTTCTGTACTGAGTAACTCCCGGAACCCGAGCAGAACGGCACTCACTCCATGGCCTCGGTCACGTCCCTCACCGCTTCCGTCCACCAGCGCCTCGCGGACGCCCTCTCGGCAGCTCTGCCGGAGGCCGGTTCCGCGGACCCGCTGCTGCGACGAAGCGACCGGGCCGACTTCCAGGCCAACGGCATCCTGGCGCTCGCGAAGAAGGCCAAGGCGAACCCGCGGGAGCTGGCCACCCAGGTCGTCGCGCAGGTCGAGTCGGGTGACGTGATCAAGGACATCGAGGTCTCCGGCCCCGGCTTCCTGAACGTCACGATCACCGACAGGGCGATCACCGGGAACCTCGCCGCGCGGTACGAGGACGGCGCGCGCCTCGGCGTGCCCGTCGCGGACCACCCGGGCACGACGGTCATCGACTACGCCCAGCCGAACGTGGCGAAGGAGATGCACGTCGGCCACCTGCGGTCCGCGGTGATCGGCGACGCGGTCGTCCAGCTGCTGGAGTTCACCGGCGAGACGGTCGTCCGGCGCCACCACATCGGCGACTGGGGCACCCAGTTCGGCATGCTCATCCAGTACCTGATCGAGCACCCGCACGAGCTGGACCACAAGGGCGGCGCGGTCTCCGGCGAGGAGGCCATGTCGAACCTGAACCGGCTCTACAAGGCCGCCCGGACGGTCTTCGACTCCGACGAGGAGTTCAAGACGCGGGCGCGGCGCCGGGTGGTCGACCTCCAGGCGGGCGAGCCCGAGACGCTGGCCATGTGGCAGAAGTTCGTGGACGAGTCGAAGATCTACTTCTACTCGGTCTTCGACAAGCTGGACATGGAGATCAGCGACGCGGACGTGGTCGGCGAGTCCGGCTACAACGACATGCTGGACGAGACGTGCCGCCTCCTGGAGGAGTCGGGCGTGGCGGTCCGCTCGGACGGCGCGCTGTGCGTGTTCTTCGACGACGTGAAGGGCCCGGACGGCAACCCGGTCCCGCTGATCGTGCGGAAGTCCGACGGCGGCTACGGCTACGCGGCGACGGACCTCTCCGCGATCAGGGACCGCGTCTTCAACCTGAAGGCGACGTCGCTCATCTACGTCGTGGACGCCCGCCAGTCCCTGCACTTCAAGATGGTCTTCGAGACCGCGCGCAGGGCCGGCTGGCTGAACGACGACGTGAAGGCCCACCAGCTCGCCTTCGGCACGGTCCTCGGCAAGGACGGCAAGCCCTTCAAGACGCGTGAGGGCGAGACGGTCCGGCTGGTCGACCTGCTGGACGAGGCGGTCGAGCGGGCCTCCGCGGTCGTGCGGGAGAAGGCGCTGGACCTGTCCGAGGAGGAGATCGCCGAGCGGGGTGCCCAGGTGGGCATCGGCGCGGTGAAGTACGCGGACCTGTCGACGTCGGCGAACCGGGACTACAAGTTCGACCTGGACCAGATGGTCTCGCTGAACGGCGACACGTCCGTCTACCTCCAGTACGCGTACGCCCGTATCCAGTCGATCCTGCGGAAGGCCGGCGAGGTCCGCCCGGCCGCGCACCCGGAGCTCGAACTGGCCGGGGCGGAGCGGGCGCTGGGGCTGCACATCGACGCTTTCGCGGAGGTCGTCGCCGAGGCGGCGACCGAGTACGCCCCGCACAAGCTGGCCGCGTACCTCTACCAGCTGGCGTCGCTGTACACGACCTTCTACGACAAGTGCCCGGTCCTGAAGGCCGAGACGCCGCAGCAGGTGGAGAACCGCCTCTTCCTGTGCGACGTCACGGCCCGCACGCTGCACCAGGGCATGGCCCTGCTGGGCATCCGGACGCCCGAGCGGCTCTGACACCGCGGGCGTCCGGGCGGACACAGCCCGACGGCGGCCCCGGCGGGACGGCAGCGACCGTCCCACCGGGGCCGTCCGCCTGTCAGGCGTAGTAGTGGATGGTGCCCCGCAGCGCTGCGGCAGCGCCCTCGCAGTGCTGGACGAAGGTCGCCGCGAACGCCTCGACGGCGCCGTCGTCCCCGCGCGCCAGCCTGGTCACGGTGAACTCGCCGGTGGACGTGTTGCAGCCGCGGCCGTTGCCGTGGACGTCGAGCCCGCCGAACGTCTCGTCGCTGCTGCGCCGCGTCTCGTAGGTGCGGCCCGCCTCCAGCCGCTGTCCCGTCGGCGGGGTGAGCAGCGCCGTGTAGTACTCGCGCTTGCCAGAGACGTCGTACTGGACGCCGTCGCCCCACGCGCGCAGGCCGAACGTACTGGTGGCACCGGTGTGCCGGGCGCTCGTGCCCTGCCCGATGTAGTCCCCGGAGTCGCTGGTGTGGGCGTAGGACAGCGGAAGCGCCCGGTACTTGACGACGCCCTTGAGCGCCGGGGCCGTGGCGCTCTCGCAGTGCTGGGTGTACGTCGCGTCCAGGACGGTGATCGCGCCGGAGCCGTCCGTCTCGATCTGGTCGACCGAGAACTGCCCGTACACCTCGTTGCATCCGCGTCCGTCGCCGGAGACGTCGAGGCCCGGGGAGCGGCCGGTGCGGAACGCGGCCCTCTCCGCGTCGCGGTAGACACCGGGGTGGAGCTTCTCGCCGGCCGGCGCGGCGAGTTCGACGTCCCACCAGGTGCTGTCGGTGGACACGCGGAAGCGGGCGTACTCCGCGGAGCCCCCCACAGTGATCGTGGCCGTCCTCGCCGTGTACGCCGCGGCGGAGCCCTGCCCTATGTAGTCACCGGCCTGGCTGGTGTGGCTGTACTTGGTCACCGCAACGGGTGCGCCGCCTGCCGCCGCGGCGGGCGCGGCCAGGGCCGTGGTGAGACCGACCGTCGCCGTGAGACCTGCCAGCAGGCCGGTCAGAGCGCGTCGCCATCCTGTGCGTCGGAGCACGGATGCATCCCCCCTCCATGAGGACGGGCGCCCCCGCTGGGCACCCGTCCCTCCGTTGTAACAACCGCCACCGGCATCCATCGCGGCACTGACGCCAATCAGCCAACACCTTGTCCGTTCCACGGTGTTGCCGACGGTGTCCCCGTGAGGTGAGGGCGCGACGCGTTGTCAGTGGCGGACCCTAGAGTCACCGGCATGGCGACACTTCCGAACCCGCTGCCGCAGCTCGCGGCCGACCCGAGCGGCGCCTCGCTCGGGCTTGAACTCCCGCCCGGGACGCTGGTCGACGCGACCGACGAGGGCCCCTGGCACGAGCCGCTGCTGTGGCACGCCGACGTCCCGGCGGAGCCCGGTGGCTGGGCGGCGCTGGAGCCCGCCCGGCGGACGTCCGGTCTGCTCCCGGTGCTCCTGGACGTGGGGGGCACCCAGGGCGGCCCGCAGGACTGGGAGTTGATGCCGGACGAGACGACGTATCCCGGCGACCACGACGCCGAGGAGGTGCTCGAGGAGTTCTGGGACCAGTACGCGGCGGACAAGCTCGGCGCCGACGAGGACTACCCCGGCAAGGAGAAGGTCGTCGAGATATTCGGCGAACCCAACACGTTCGACGAGACGATCGCGCCGTACGGCCCCACGTGGCCGGGCCTCGCACCCGCCACCGGGCAGGGGGCCGACCCCGACGCCCGCGCCGCCGAGGTCGCCGACGCCCTCGCGGACGGCGGCTCGTGGCTGAAGGACCCGCGCCTGGCCCTCGTACCGGCGCGGCGCAGCGCGGACATCCCCGCGGCGGTCGGCTGGACCGGCCCGATGAACTACGAGAACGACGTGGCGCGGCTGTGCGCCGTCCTGCGTTCCTGGGAGGACCGCTTCGGGATACGCGTCGTGGCGCTCACCTTCGACCAGCTGGTCCTGTCGGTGGCCGCCCCGCCGAGCACCCGGGCGGAGGCCGAGGCCGTCGCCGCCGAGCACTTCGCCTTCTGCCCGGACAACATCACGCAGGGCCATCACGAGGTCCTGCGCGACTACGCGGCGCGGGAGGTGCTCGGCCGGCGGGTGTGGTCCTTCTGGTGGGACTGAGCCGCACGTGAGGCCGGTGGTCCCGCGACCACCGGCGTTCGCGCCCCGGCCGGTGGTCGCGCACCGGCCGGCGGTCCCGCTCCGGACGGCGGTCCCGCTCCGGACGGCGGTCCCGCTCGGGACGGCTGTCTAGCCGCGCAGCCCGGTCCTGAGCCGCCGCAACCCCTCCGCGATCTCTTCCGGGGTCTGCGTGACGAAGCACAGCCGCAGCGTCGCCGGATCGGGTGCTGCGGCGTAGAAGGGGGCTCCGGGCACGTACGCCACGTCCTGCTCCACCACGCGCGGGAGCAGGGCCGTGGTGTCGTACGACTCGGGCAGCCGCGCCCAGAGGAACATGCCGCCCTCGGGACGGGTCCAGGACGACCCGGCGGGCAGGGCCTCGGCGATGCCGGCGAGCATGGCGTCGCGCCGCTCCCGGTACACGGCGGCGACCCCGGCCACATGGGCGTCCAGGTCCCGGTCGGCCAAGTACCGTGCGGCGGCGAGCTGGTTGACGGTCGGCGTGTGCAGGTCGGCGGCCTGCTTGGCGACGGCACACGCGCGGCGCAGGGCCGCGGGCGCCCGCAGCCAGCCCAGCCGCATCCCGGGCGCCATCACCTTGGAGAAGGAGCCCAGCAGCACGGTCCGGTCCGCCGCCCCGTCGTGGGAGGCGATCCACGGGACCCGCTCGCCCTCGAAGCGGAGTTCGCCGTACGGGTCGTCCTCGATGATCCACAGTCCGCGCCGGGCGGCCACCGCGGCGACGGCGGCCCGCCGCTCGCCGGGCAGGGTGCGTCCCGTGGGGTTCTGGAACGTGGGCACGGTGTAGAGCAGCTTGGGCCGCTCGCGGGCCGTCAGCGCGTCCAGGGCGTCCGGGTCGAGGCCGTGCTCGTCGCCGGGCACGGCCACGATCCGCGCCCCCGCGAAGGAGAACGCCTGGAGCGCCGCCAGATAGCAGGGACTTTCGACGAGCACGGTGTCGCCCGGCTCCAGCAGGGCGGTGGCGAGCAGGGACAGCGCCTGCTGCGAACCGGTGGTGACGAGCACGTCGTCCGCGGTGGTCGGCAGCCCGCGGACGCGGGTCCGCTCGGCCAGCGCGGCCCGCAGCGCGGGCTCGCCCTCGGTCGTCGAGTACTGCAACGCCCGCTCGGGGACCTGTGCGAGCACGTCGCGGTAGGCGGCGGCGATGCCCTCGGCGTCGAACAGCTCCGGTGCGGGCAGGCCGCCCGCGAAGTTGATGACCTCGGGGCGCGCGGTGACCGCGAGGATGTCGCGTACCGGCGAGCCGCCGATCGCGGTGGCCCGTGCGGCGAGCGCGGGCACGGGTGCACTGCCGCTCCTGGCGGGAACGTTCTCGACGACGGTCACGATGGGCTCCTTGTCCGCGACTCCACGACGGCACTTCGTCCCGCACCCTACGGAGATCCCTGCCGTCTACACCTTTCAATTCCGCGATCCGGACGGCCGGACGCCTCCGGGGCCGTCGATCTCGGCCCGGGACCGCCCGGCCGCACCGGGGTTCAGCGCTTGACGCCCGTGGCGGCGTACACGTTGATGTCCGCGTCCGTGACGTCGTTGATGTCGCGGTAGCGGACCTTCTCGATGTCGTCGAGCCCGGCGAGATGGGCGGGATCGGCGGCCTCCGGCGCGGGCGCGGCCCCGTCGGGGCGCCAGTGGTGCGCGGGCACGACACCCGGCTCGTCCATCTCCAGCCCGCACTCCGTGAAGAACCGCTCGACCTCCGCCCGGGACCGCAGCACGAACGTGAAACCGCGCTCCGTGTAGGTGCGTTGCACGGCCCGGATGTTCTCCGGGTTGAGGTCCTCCGTGAGGTGCGTGAGCACGAGCCGGCTCCCCGAGGGCAGGGCGTCGACCAGTCGGCGCACGATCGGGTAAGCCTCCTCGTCCTCGACGAAGTGCAGGATCGCCACCAGCACCAGCGCGACGGGCTCGTCGAAGTCCAGCGTCTTGGCGGCCTGTTCGAGGATCTGCGCGGGCTGCCTGAAGTCCGCGTCGATGTAGTCGGTGCGTCCCTCGGGCCCGCTGGTGAGCAGGGCGCGTGCGTGCGCGAGGACCACCGGGTCGTTGTCGACGTACACGACCCGCGCGTCCGCGGCGATGCGCTGGGCGATCTGGTGGACGTTCTCCTGCGTCGGCAGCCCGGTGCCGATGTCGAGGAACTGGCGTATGCCCTCCTGCGCGGCCAGCGTGGTGACGGCGCGGCGCAGGAAGTCCCGGTTGTGCCGTACGTCGAGATAGCCCCGCGGGTTCGCCGCGAGCGCCGCGGCGGCGGCGTCACGGTCGACGGGGTAGTTGTCCTTGCCCCCGAGGAAGACGTCGTAGACGCGGGCCGGATGCGCCTTGGTGGTGTCGATCCTCCTTCTCAGCTCGGCGGGGTCCTGGCTGAGAGCATCACCGGGCATGGGGCCTCTCCCTGGGGAGTTCGGTCATCAAACGGGCAACAACCTAACTCCTGACGGGACTTGATAGTGCCCGCTCCGGCACGACGGCATCGAGCCGGTACGGGCGCGGGCACTGTCGTCAGGACGGCATGGAGCCGGTACGACCGCGGTCGGTGTCGTCAGGACGGCTCGGTCGCGGACACCGCGGTGACGGTCACCGTGTCGTCGCACTCGGCCAGGACGCCGTCGTCCAGGGCGACCTGGTGCGAACCGGCATCGGGGAGGCCGACCACCAGGGTCGGGTACGTGACGGGTGTCGAACCGGACTCGCAGTAGCCGTCGGCCTCGCCCTGGACCTGGACGAACGTCAGCTTCGTCCAGGCCTTGCCGCCCGGCGCGAGCAGCACCTTGGACGCGGTGCCCGAGGGCGTGACCGCCAGCGGGTGGTTCTTGTCCGGGGAGCCGTTGCCCGCACCCGCCACGGTCGGGTGGCCCTGGACGGTGCACGGCACTGAGGAGGTGTTGGTGAACCGGACGACCGCCGCGCCGGTTCCGGTGCCGTCGGGCCGGTCCTCGGCCTGGCGCATGGACGCCTCCAGGTCCGACACCCCGCAGGCCTTGGCCGCCGCGGGCGTGGACGGCGCGGACGGCGAGCCCGCACCGCCGGGAGAGGCCTTCCCCGAGGGCGGCGTCGACGTGCCGGCGGACGGAGCGCCGCTGGACGCGGCCGGCTCGGCCGGTCGACGCGACGGCGAGGAGCCGGACCCCACCCCGTCGTCGCCCGGCTGACACGCGGTCATGAACAGGGCGGCCGCCGACACGGTCACCATCGCCAGCGCTGTCCTGCGGACACCCGTCCTGTACTGCGTCCCGTACTGCATGCGGTCCCCCGAGAGAAGTTCAGGCGCCGGTCCTCACCGGCACTCGTCGCTTCAGAGCGCGGGACCGGTTCGCGGGGTTCACCTGCGAGGCGGTCTGTGACACGACGGTGACGGATTACGCCCGTAAGGCCGAAACTCCGGACAATCCACATGCACGGCGCAGTGTCCCGCCAGGCGCACCCGGCCGGCGCCGCCGCCTAGGGGGATTCGTTTGGATCAGCCCGGGTCCGCGACGCCCGGCACGGCACCTCGCCGCGTTGTCGGAACACCCGAGTACGCCCAGTACGCGAGTGATCCTCCGCCGTGCGACGCACCGCACCGTTCACCGCGGCCCGTTCCGACCTGATCCGAACGAAACCCCCTAGCCGACGGCCGCCGTCTGCCACTCGCTGCCGCCCAGCGGATAGTCGTACGCCGGCCGTCCCGCGTTCCCGCTCGTGCGGAACACCTTCCCCCGGTCGTCGATCCGTACGGTCCCGTGCCGAGTACCGCTCGACCACTCCAGCTCCAGGTACCAGCCGACGTCGTGCGCCCGCGCGTGCGCCAGCACGTAGAAGACTTCCGGATCGGACTCGCTGACCTTGTAGGGGAAGTCGCGCTGGCCGTGCTCGGGCACGACCGTCGGGCGCCCGTCGTCGAGGTCCACGCCGAAGGACTTCGTCGACACGTTGCCGCCGCAGCCCACGCCCATCGTGTAGTCGTTCCAGGGAAGCGGGCTGCCCTTGTGCACGACACGCACGTGCAGCGCCTCCAGCACGACGGTCGCCTTTCCGGTGCCCTGCACCGTGAGCGCCAGCATCTGGTCCTTGCCGGCGACACCGCCCAGCGCGCCGACCCACCCGCGGGCGTCCTGCTCGCCGGGCGGCGGGGGCACCTGCGCGGGCTCCCTGTTCACCAAGTAGTGCTGGCTGCACGGGTCTTCGAACCGGTACGGGTTGGTGGCGACCAGGGGTGCGGTGCCCTCGGCGGCGCCGGAGCCCGGTGCGGCGCCGCCCGGCGCGGTGCCGGACGCCGAGGCACCACCGCCGCGCGAGGCCGGCGCCGAGGGCGACGGGTGCCGCGTGCCGGGCGTCGCGGTGGCGGTCGCGGTGCCCGTCCCCGTCGCCGTGGTGCCGGGCGTGGCCTCGGCGGACGGCGCGACGGCCCCGGCGGACCGTTCCCCGCCCCGGTCGTCCGTGCCGGGCACGAGGTTCACGACGAGAGCGGCGGCGACGGCAGCGGCGGCCACGGCGGCTGCGGCGAGCACGACGGATCGCCGGCGCCGGGGCACCCGTGCCCGCGCGGGCACGGACCCGCCCGGTGAGGCGGGGAGGGGGTCCGTGGCATCGGAGGAGCCGGCTCCGGCGCCGGCCGCCCCCGGGGACCCGGCCTCGGCCTCCGCGTCCCCGGCGGACGAAGCCCCCGGCGCGTGAGCCGCCCCGGGTTCCCGCTCCGCCGGTTCCTGCTCCGTCGTCGCCCCGTTGCCCGCCACCACCGTGTCGGCCTTCTCCGCCCCTTCGGCCTCGACCGCCCCGTCGGCCGCCGCTGCCCGGTCCACAGTCTGCGGCCCACCCGCCGCGGACGGCACCGGCCCGGCGGACGGCACCGGCCCTGCCGACGCCTCCGGCTCCGCCGCTCCCTTGCGCCCTCGCAGCGCGTCCGCCCGAACCCACCTCCGGTGCAGCTCCAGCAGTTCGCCGGGAGTGGCCTTGCACAGCCGGGCGAGCCGTTCCACGGGCGCGTAGTCCGCCGGTACGGCGTCCCCGTTGACGTATCGGTGCAACGTCGACGCACTCACGTGCAGCCGCTTCCCCAGCACCCCGTAACTGAGTCCGGACCGCTCCTTCAACTCCCGCAGGAGCTCCGCGAAATCGTCCCGCGCCACCCTTCCCCCATCCCCCGCGTCCCGTGGCCGCGTTCCAGGGGCATGTCATTCCCCCAGGTCAGACCCCGTACAAACGTTCCGGCGTCCCGAATGCCCCGGCCACCGTGGCGGTCGGGACGGATCACCGCCCAAGCTGTTGTCATCCAAGCACGCCGCTCCCCTCGACCGGTCGAGCGGCCGCTCCAACCAGCCATACCTGCACAGGGGGACCACTCATGTCCGCACGCACCACCCGCACCCGCCTCCTCGCCGCCTCCACGGTCGCACTGGCCGCACTCGCGCTCTCGGCGTGCGACAACGGGCAGGGCGTACGGGACGAGGGCCCGTCCGCCGCGTCCAAGTCCTCGGCGCGGCCGACCGGTTCGTCGTCCACCGGAGGTTCCGACACCGGCTCCACGAGCAAGCCGGCCAGGAGCACCGGCGGCACGGACGGCGGCACCACGGCCGGCGGTTCGGGCGGTGCCTCGGGCTCGTCCGGAAAGACCTCCGGGGGCTCGACGGGCGACGGCAAGGCCGGCGGGTCCACCCGCAACGCCGCCTGCAACGGCTCCAACACGAAGACGACCGCCACCGAGGTCACCCGCCCCCTCAACCACATGCTCCTCACCGTCACCAACACCGGTTCGAAGAACTGCGACCTGACCGGCTACCCCATCGCCCGCTTCGGTGAGGCGCAGGCGGTGCCGCCGGTCGCCGAGGAGACCCACCCGCAGGCGGTCGTCACCCTCGCCCCCGGCGAGTCCGGCTACGCGGGCGTGCGCCTGTCCGCGGCGGACGGCAGCGGCGGCAACGGCTACACGGCCAAGACCCTGGTCGTCGGCTTCGACAAGGGCGCCTCCGCCCGCCCCGCGCTCCCCGCGAAGGGCGTGTACGTCGACGACAAGCTCCTGCTCACCTACTGGCAGCAGAGCCTGGACGACGCCCTGACGTACTGAGCACGGGCGGCCGGGGAGTCACTTACCGGAAGGTGAGGAGCTGACCAATTAGTGGGTACTTGTGGCGAGTTGGGGGTCCGACCAGCATGGTCCCCATGACTTCCGACGATCTTGCCGAGTCCGCGGCCGCCACGGCCCCCGCCGCCCCCGTCTCCGTCCTGGGCCTCGGCCTCATGGGCACGGCCCTGGCCTCCGCCTTCCTGAGGGCGGGGCACCCCACGACGGTGTGGAACCGCACCCCGTCGAAGACCGGCCCCCTGGTGGCCCAGGGCGCCGCCCCGGCCGACACCCCCGCCCGGGCCATCACGGGCGGCCCGCTGACCCTCGTCTGCCTCACCACCTACGACGACGTGGCCGGACTCCTCCACCCGCACGCCGACGCCCTCGCGGGCCGCACCCTGGTGAACGTCACCAACGGGACGCCCGCGCAGGCCCGGAGGACGGCGTCCTGGGCGCGGGACCACGGCATCGCGTACCTGGACGGCGGCATCATGGCCGTCCCCCCGATGATCGGGACGCCCGCGGCGTACGTCCTCTGCAGCGGCGACGAACAGGCCTACCGGACGCACCGGGGCACGCTCGCCGCGCTCGGCGGCACCCGCTGGACCGGCACCGACCCGGGCCTGGCCGCGCTGTACGACCTGTCGCTGCTGACGGGCATGTACGGGATGGTCGCGGGCGTGGCCCAGGCGTACGCCCTGATCCGTTCGGAGGGCATCGGCGCCCGGGAGTTCGCGCCGCTGCTGTCCGACTGGCTGGTCGCGATGGCCGGCGGTCTGGTCCCGGGCACCGCGGAGGCCGTCGACAGCGGACGGCATCTCACCGACGTGTCCAGCCTGGCGGTCAGCCGGGCCGCGTTCCCCGGACTCCTCGCGACCTTCGCCGAACAGGGCCTGCGCACCGAACTGTTCACACCGATGCGGGACCTGCTGGACCGGGCGGTCGCGGAGGGGTACGCCGACGACGGGCTCTCCCGCCTGGTGGACCTACTGACGGCCTAGCGTCCGGGCGGCCTCGGTGGCCCAGTAGGTGAGGATGTTCTGCGCCCCGGCCCGCTTGATGCCGGTCAGCGACTCCAGGATGGCCTTGTCCCGGTCGATCCAGCCCTTCTCCGCGGCGGCCTCGATCATCGAGTACTCGCCGGAGATCTGGTACGCGGCGACGGGCACGTCGACCGCGTCCGCGACCCGCGCGAGGACGTCCAGGTACGGGCCGGCCGGCTTGACCATCACCATGTCGGCGCCCTCCTCGAGGTCGAGCGCCAACTCCCGCATCGCCTCCCGCACGTTGGCGGGATCCTGCTGGTACGTCTTCCGGTCGCCCCGCAGCGAGGAGCCCACGGCCTCGCGGAAGGGACCGTAGAACGCCGACGAGTACTTGACGGTGTACGCCAGGATCGAGACGTCCTCACGGCCGATCTGGTCCAGCGCGTCGCGGACGACGCCGATCTGGCCGTCCATCATCCCGCTGGGTCCCACCACGTGGGCCCCGGCGTCGGCCTGCACCTGAGCCATCTCGGCGTACCGCTCCAGCGTCGCGTCGTTGTCGACGCGGCCCTCGGCGTCCAGGACCCCGCAGTGCCCGTGGTCGGTGAACTCGTCGAGGCACAGGTCCGACATGACGATCAGGTCGTCGCCGACCTCGGAGCGGACGTCGCGCAGCGCGACCTGGAGGATCCCGTCGGGGTCGGTACCCGCGGTTCCCTGGGCGTCCTTGCTGGCGTCGTCCGGCACACCGAACAGCATGATCCCGGAGACCCCGGCCTCCAGCGCCTCCACGGCGGCCTTCCGCAGGCTGTCACGCGTGTGCTGCACGACACCGGGCATCGCCGCGATCGGCACCGGCTCGCTCACGCCCTCCCGCACGAACGCGGGCAGGATGAAGTCGGCGGGGTGCAGGCGCGTCTCCGCGACCATGCGGCGCATGACAGGTGTCGTACGCAGCCGCCGCGGCCGCGTACCGGGGAAGGATCCGTACTTCGTCATACCCCCCACGCTACGCCTGCCCCAAGGGCACCTATACCGACGCTTTGTCGGCGTTCGCGACCGCGGGCCGGGCCGGGATCGGCCCGTCGGACGTCCGGGCGCGAGGCTGTGCGGGCCGCGGCGGGGGTCCGGGGACGGCAGCCCCCGTGTCCACGCGACGGGCAGGGGCCGAGGGGAGGAAACACATCCCCCGGCCCCCTGCCGTCAGGTGGTGCGGCGGCGGCGCGACCCGGGCCGGCGCTCGCTCGGCCGCGTCACCGGGTCACCGGCGTCCAGCGCGGCGGCCCGTCGGCGCAGCCCGAAGTCGGCCAGCGCCTCTGCGAGCTTGTGCACCGACGGCTCCGGCGCCATGACGTCGACCCGCAGTCCGTGCTCCTCCGCCGTCTTGGCGGTGGCGGGGCCGATGCACGCGATGACGGTCACGTTGTGCGGCTTGCCCGCGATGCCCACCAGGTTCCGCACGGTCGACGACGAGGTGAAGAGCACCGCGTCGAAGCCGCCGCCCTTGATGGCCTCGCGCGTCTCCGCCGGCGGCGGCGAGGCGCGCACGGTCCGGTAGGCCGTGACGTCGTCGACCTCCCAGCCCAGCTCGATGAGCCCGGCGACGAGCGTCTCGGTGGCGATGTCGGCACGCGGCAGGAACACCCGGTCGATCGGGTCGAACACCGGGTCGTACGGCGGCCAGTCCTCCAGCAGTCCGGCGGCCGACTGCTCACCGCTCGGCACCAGGTCCGGCTTCACGCCGAAGGCGATCAGCGCCTTCGCGGTCTGGTCGCCCACGGCCGCGACCTTGATCCCGGCGAAGGCGCGGGCGTCGAGCCCGTACTCCTCGAACTTCTCCCGCACGGCCTTGACCGCGTTCACCGAGGTGAAGGCGATCCACTCGTAGCGGCCGGTCACCAGGCCCTTGACCGCGCGCTCCATCTGCTGGGGCGTGCGCGGCGGTTCGACGGCGATGGTCGGCACCTCGTGCGGTACGGCTCCGTAGGACCGCAGCTGGTCGGAGAGCGAAGCCGCCTGCTCCTTCGTACGCGGCACGAGGACCTTCCAGCCGAACAGCGGCTTGGACTCGAACCACGACAACTGGTCGCGCTGGGCGGCTGCGGAACGCTCACCGACCACGACTATCACCGGTCGGCCGCCGTCCGGGGACGGCAGCACCTTCGCCTGCTTCAGCGTCTGCGCGATGGTGCCGAGGGTGGCGGTCCAGGTGCGCTGGCGCGTGGTGGTACCGGCGACGGTCACCGTCATCGGGGTGTCGGGCTTGCGCCCGGCCGCCACGAGTTCACCGGCGGCCGCGGCCACGGAGTCGAGCGTCGTCGAGACCACGACGGTCCCGTCGGACGCGCCGACCTCGGTCCAGCAGCGGTCGGAGGCCGTCCGCGCGTCGACGAACCGGACGTCCGCGCCCTGCGCGTCGCGCAGCGGCACACCCGCGTAGGCGGGCACGCCGACGGCGGCGGCGATGCCGGGCACGACCTCGAACGGGACGCCCGCTGCGGCGCAGGCGAGCATTTCCTCGGCGGCGTACGTATCAAGTCCCGGGTCCCCGGACACCGCACGCACGACCCGCTTGCCGCCCCGCGCGGCCTCCATGACAAGATTGGCGGCGTCCCTCGACGCGGGGTCACCAACGGTTGTTGACGCGCCGTCAACAACCGTCAGCTGAGGCGTGCCCGTGCCCAGGTACGCATCCGAAGAAGTGTCCGGATCGGTGTTCAGCACGGCGACGCTTTGTCTGGCATGCACACGCACCACGTCGAGCACCTCGTGCTCGGCGACGAGAACGTCCGCGTTCGCCAGCGCCTCAACGGCGCGCAGTGTCAGGAGTCCTGGATCCCCGGGTCCGGCACCCAGGAAGGTGACGTGCCCGTGTTCCGGACCGGCGGGAAGGTTGGTGGGGCTCAAAGTGCTCGCTCCCCCATCAGACCGGCCGCGCCCTTGGCAAGCATCTCGGCGGCGAGTTCACGGCCGAGCGCAATCGCTTGGTCATGTGTCTCGGGCACGGGACCGGTGGTGGACAGCTGCACCAGCGTCGAGCCGTCGGTCGTGCCGACGACGCCGCGCAGGCGCATCTCCTTGACAATCTGCCCGTCGGCCAGCAGGTCGGCGAGCGCGCCCACGGGTGCGCTGCAGCCGGCCTCCAGGGCGGCAAGCAGGGACCGCTCGGCGGTCACGGCGGCCCGGGTGAACGGGTCGTCGAGCTCTCCGAGCGCTGCGACGAGGTCCGCGTTGTCCGCGGCGCACTCGATCGCCAGTGCCCCCTGGCCGGGGGCGGGCAAAACAGTGTCGACCGACAGGAAGTCGGTGACCTCGTCGATACGGCCGATCCGGTTGAGTCCGGCGGCGGCGAGCACGACGGCGTCGAGTTCCCCGCTGCGCACGTACCCGATGCGGGTGTCGACGTTCCCGCGGATGGCGACCGTCTCGATCGTCATCCCGTGATTGCGCGCGTACGAGTTCAGCTGGGCCATGCGGCGCGGCGAACCGGTGCCGATGCGCGCGCCCTCGGGAAGTTCGGTGAAGGTGAGCCCGTCACGGGCGACCAGCACGTCGCGCGGGTCCTCGCGCAGCGGCACGGCGGCCAGCGCCAGGTCGTCGGGCTGCGCGGTCGGCAGGTCCTTGAGGGAGTGCACGGCGAAGTCGACGTCACCGCGCACCAGCGCCTCGCGCAGCGCGGTCACGAAGACCCCGGTGCCGCCGATCTGCGCGAGGTGCTCGCGCGAGGTGTCGCCGTACGTCGTGATCTCGACCAGCTCGACGGGGCGCCCGGTCACCCGGCTGACGGCGTCCGCCACCTGCCCGGACTGGGCCATGGCGAGTTTGCTGCGCCTGGTCCCCAGCCTCAGCGCACCTTCTCGGTGGGTTCGCGGCTCACTCATGATCGCCCTCGGTTCCTGGCGTTCTCGTTCTCGTTCTTGGGTTCGTCGTCGGCCCGCGAAACGGAGGCGACCGTCTCGGGGTCCAGGTCGAACAGGGTCCGCAGTGCGTCCGCGTACCCGGCGCCGCCCGGCTCGGCCGCGAGCTGCTTGACCCGCACGGTCGGTGCGTGCAGCAGCTTGTCGACGACGCGCCGCACGGCCTGCGTGATCTCACCGCGCTGTCTGTCGTCGAGGCCGGGCAGCCGGCCGTCGAGCCGCGCGATCTCGTTCGCGACGACGTCGGCGGCCATGGCGCGCAGGGCCACCACGGTGGGCGTGATGTGCGCCGCCCGCTGGGCGGCGCCGAAGGCGGCCACCTCGTCGGAGACGATCCTGCGCACCTGGTCGACGTCCGCGGCCATCGGCGCGTCCGCGGAGGCCTCGGCCAGCGACTCGATGTCGACGAGACGCACGCCGAGCAGCCGGTGCACGGCGGCGTCGATGTCACGGGGCATCGCGAGGTCCAGCAGCGCGAGCACGGGCGCGGGCCGGGGGGCCTCGACGACGGGCTCGGGCCTGCGGCGCTCGGGGATGCGGCCCGCGGTGGCGACGGCGGAGACCAGCGCGGCGATGGCGTCGGCGTCGCTCTCCGGGTCGAGCAGCGTGGACACGCCCGCGTCGTGGACCGTGGCGGTCCCTGCGGCGGCCGGACGCTGCGCGCGGCCCGCCGCGTCGCCCTTGTCCACCCAGGCCGCGTGCTGCTCCAGCTCGGCCGCGGCCATGCCGGCCACCGCCGCCTCGCCCAGCACCGAGAAACCAGCCGTGCTCTGCACTCCGGGCAGGTCGAGGGGGCAGCCCTCCTCGGCGCCGGCCCCGGTCGGCGCGAGCGGGGTGCCCGGCTGCGCGGTGCGGGCCGCGGGTGACGGCGTACGGGCGGACTCGGCACCGGTCACGGACCGTCCCGTGCGGCCCTCCACGGCCGCCGCGACGGCCTCGGCCGTCAGGACGAGCCCGGTGGCGCCGGTGCAGGAGACGGCGATGTCGGCACGTGTCAGCTCGACCGGTACCGACTCCATCGGTACCGCGCGGGCCGACACGTCCGTGTCCTCGCTGTCGGTGAGGATCCGGGCCAGGCGCTCGGCACGCTCGAAGGTGCGGTTGGCGATCACGATCTCGCCGACACCGGCGCGCGCGAGGGTGGCCGCGGCCAGCGAGGACATCGAGCCCGCGCCGATGACCAGGGCCTTCCTGCCCTTGGCCCAGGCCTCGACCGCCGCACCGGCGGACAGCTGCTCCAGGCCGAAGGTGACCAGGGACTGGCCCGCACGGTCGATGCCGGTCTCGGAGTGTGCACGCTTGCCGACCCGCAGTGCCTGCTGGAACAGGTCGTTCAGGAGACGGCCGGCGGTGTGCAGCTCCTGCGCGGTGGCCAGCGCGTCCTTGATCTGACCGAGGATCTGGCCCTCGCCCACGACCATCGAGTCCAGGCCGCACGCCACCGAGAAGAGGTGGTGGACCGCCCGGTCCTCGTAGTGCACGTACAGGTACGGGGTGAGCTCCTCGAGGCCGACCCCGCTGTGCTGGGCGAGCAGCAGGGACAGCTCGGCGACGCCCGCGTGGAACTTGTCCACGTCGGCGTACAGCTCGATGCGGTTGCAGGTGGCGAGCACGGCGGCCTCGGCGGCCGGTTCGGCGGCGAGGGTGTCCTGGAGCAGCTTGACCTGCGCGTCCGCGGACAGTGCGGCGCGTTCGAGGACGCTGACCGGAGCGCTGCGGTGGCTCAGCCCGACGACGAGGAGACTCATGCCGGCATCACGGCGGGGACGTCCCCGTCGGGTCCTTTCTCGTCGTCGTCCTGGTGGGCCGCGGCCACGGCACCGGCCTGCGACTCGGCTTCCTCACCGGCCTTGCGCTGCTCGTGGAACGCCAGGATCTGCAGCTCGATGGAGAGGTCGACCTTGCGCACGTCGACGCCGTCCGGGACGGACAGGACGGTCGGTGCGAAGTTCAGGATGGAGGTGACTCCGGCGGCGACCAGGCGCTCGCAGACCTGCTGGGCGACACCCGGCGGGGTGGTGATCACGCCGATGGAGACGCCGTTGTCGGAGATGATCTTCTCGAGGTCGTCGCTGTGCTGCACGGTGATCCCGGCGACCTGCTTCCCGGCCATCTCGGGATCGGCGTCGATCAGCGCGGCGACCCGGAAGCCACGGGACGCGAACCCTCCGTAATTGGCCAGCGCCGCGCCGAGGTTACCGATACCGACGATCACAACCGGCCAGTCCTGGGTCAGGCCCAGCTCACGGGAGATCTGGTAGACGAGATACTCGACGTCGTACCCCACGCCACGGGTCCCGTAGGAGCCGAGGTACGAGAAGTCCTTGCGCAGCTTCGCGGAGTTGACCCCCGCCGCGGCCGCGAGCTCCTCGGAGGAGACCGTGGGGACCGAGCGCTCCGACAGTGCGGTGAGGGCTCGGAGGTACAGCGGAAGCCTGGCGACGGTGGCCTCGGGAATCCCTCGGCTGCGGGTCGCCGGTCGGTGAGTTCGGCCAGTTGCCACGGTGCTCCTGCGGGTAGAGCGGGGCTGCAGGCGGTCACACGTACCTAGACCGCCCCGTCGAATGCAGGCTATGTCTTTGTGAACGCGTGCACAAAGATGGTGTCCGATTTGCCCGGCCAACGTGACCGGGGTCACGCGCGCCCGGCGCACACGTATGGAACCGGCGCACACGCATCTTCGTTCGGCACCTGAAGGGGGCAAAACCGCACACTCTCCTCAACGCATCCCGCCCCCGAGACCAATCGCCGTCGATCCTAGGCGACTTTCCGGACCACTTGGACTACCCAGTCAGGTCACATCGAGGTCACGGCGCGCCCACGGCGGGGCGGCACCGGCGTTCCCGCACGGGGTCCGCCGGGTGAATTCACCGTGTGAGGGCTTTGCGCAGGCGTTCCTCGTCCACCCGCCAGAACGTGTGCTGCGCGCCGTCCACCAGCACCACCGGGATCTGTTCCCAGTACTCGCGGTGCAGCGCCTCGTCCTCGGTGATGTCCTTCTGCTCCCAGGGCACACCGAGATCGCCGCAGACCTTCTCCACGACCTGCTGTGCGTCATCACACAGATGACAGCCGGGCTTCCGGATCAGTGTGACGAGCCGGTCCTGGGGGGCCTTGCGTCGAAACATGGGACTCATGTCGGCCATTCTCGCCCCGCGCACGGCGACACGGCTCCTCGACGGGCACATCCGGCGAACCTCGCCTGAACACCCGCGGAGCCGCTCCGGCGCACCGATGGGAGCACTTCTTTAACGGCTCGGTCGCGGAGAGTTCACAGCGCCGAATCCTCTCGACTCCGGAACCACCGAACAAACTGGCTATGCTCACGCCATGGCCGCTCTCGGATGGCTCACTCCCCGTAGGCGCTCCGCCACGGCGCGGAGCGTGTTGGCAGGCGAGGCCTCTGCGGAGGCAGCGCGCAAGTCCTCGCAGGAACTGTCCTCGCAGGAACTGGAAGAACCGGCACCCGACACCGCCGCGGAGGAACCGGAGTTCCCGGTCCTCGGCGACGACAGGGCCGCCGCGTTCTTCGACCTCGACAACACCGTGATGCAGGGCGCGGCCCTCTTCCACTTCGGCCGGGGCCTGTACAAGCGGCGGTTCTTCGAGACGCGCGACCTCGTCCGATTCGCCTGGCAGCAGGCGTGGTTCAGGCTCGCGGGCGTCGAGGACCCCGAGCACATGCAGGACGCGCGCGACTCCGCGCTGTCGATCGTCAAGGGACACCGCGTCTCCGAACTGATGTCGATCGGCGAGGAGATCTACGACGAGTACATGGCCGAGCGGATCTGGCCCGGCACCCGCGCCCTCGCCCAGGCACACCTCGACGCGGGCCAGAAGGTGTGGCTGGTCACGGCCGCCCCGGTGGAGATCGCCACGGTGATCGCCCGCCGCCTCGGCCTGACCGGCGCCCTCGGCACCGTCGCGGAGTCCGTCGACGGCGTCTACACCGGCAAGCTGGTCGGCGAGCCGCTGCACGGCCCGGCGAAGGCGGAGGCGGTCCGCGCCCTGGCCTCGGCGGAGGGCCTGGACCTCTCCCGCTGCGCCGCGTACAGCGACTCGCACAACGACATCCCCATGCTGTCGCTGGTCGGGCACCCCTACGCCATCAACCCCGACACCAAGCTGCGCCGGCACGCCCGGGACTCCGACTGGCGCCTGCGCGACTACCGCACCGCCCGCAAGGCCGCCAAGGTCGGCATCCCCGCCGCCGCCGGAGTCGGCGCGGTGGCCGGCGGCACCGCGGCCGCCATCGCCCTCCACCGCCGCCGCCGCTGACCCACCCCGCCGCCCCGGCCCCGGCCCACCAGGCCGGGGCCGGCCGCGTTGCCCGCACACCTCCGCGAACTCCGGGCACGCCCGGCCGCCGGAGAGCCCCGGCCGCCCGCCCGACGCCGGAGAGTCCCGGCCCGCCCGAGGCGCGAGAGTTCCAACCCGTCCAACGCCCGAGAACCCCGGCCCCGCCCGACGCCGGAGAGTCCCAACCCGTCCGAGGCCGGAGAGCCTCAGCCCGTCCGGCGCTTGAGGACGAGGCCGTCCAGGCCGATCCGGGACGCGGGACCGAAACCCGCACCCCCAGCCCTCCCGATCCGCCCAGCGCCGCGCACCCCTCCACCCGGCCGGTGCGCAAGAGTCCCAGCCCGTCCGGCGCTTGAGGGCGAGGCCGTCCAGGCCGACCGGGGGTCTGGGGGCGGAGCCCCCAGGAGTACGGGACAGGCAAGGGGCGGAGGGGGCGCAAACCGCCCGGCCGGCCACCGGGCCACGCCCAATTCAGCAGGTTCTACCCGCACAGCCCCGCCGCCAGTCCCCTTGCCGTGAGACGGCCACAACACGCCCCGCACCCAGACGGAACACGAACTAATCCGATCAACAACTGTTCACCAACCGGCACTTGAAAAGGCGTCGATCGGTAACAGAAGCGACGTAATCGATGATTTGAGCAACTGGGTGTAGCGCTGCCTGTACGAAGCGTTATTCTCCTCAGACGCAAACCGGTACCCCTCCGTCGCCACGACGGGTGAACGGTCCCGCACTGCACGTGATGGAAGCTCTGCCTCTGGGAGTCCCGTGTACTCACACGTCGGGGTTGACGCCTCGGGCCTGGCTACGCTGCGCGCAACGGTCCTGGACCGTCTTCGCGGCTTCGTCCCCACCGCGTACGCCGTACCCGCCCTCGCCGCCCCCGCGCCCGTCGGCCCCTGCTACGCGCTGGCCGACGGAAACGCGGCGGTCGGCAGACGGGGCCGCTCGAGCTCGGCCACCACCGCGCGCCGCCCGGCCGCGGACAGTGACAGCGCCAGGATGATGGACCTCGTGGAGCGCGCCCAGGCCGGCGAGGCCGACGCGTTCGGGCGGCTCTACGACCAGTACAGCGACACCGTGTACCGCTACATCTACTACCGGGTGGGCGGCAAGGCGACCGCCGAGGACCTGACGAGCGAGACCTTCCTGCGGGCCCTCAGGCGCATCGGCACCTTCACCTGGCAGGGCCGCGACTTCGGCGCCTGGCTCGTCACGATCGCCCGCAACCTGGTCGCCGACCACTTCAAGTCCAGCCGCTTCCGGCTGGAGGTGACCACCGGGGAGATGCTCGACGCGAACGAGGTCGAACGCTCCCCCGAGGACTCCGTCCTGGAGTCCCTGTCGAACGCGGCGTTGCTCGACGCCGTACGGCGCCTCAACCCGCAGCAGCAGGAGTGCGTGACGCTCCGCTTCCTCCAGGGCCTCTCGGTCGCCGAGACCGCCCGGGTGATGGGCAAGAACGAGGGCGCCATCAAGACCCTGCAGTACCGGGCCGTCCGCACCCTGGCCCGGCTGCTCCCGGACGACGCGCGCTGAAGCCGTACCACCCATAGTGATCCCACACGTTCAGCGACGATCAACTCACCTTCTGTAAAAGTCTGTTGACTTCGCGGTCCGATCATCCGTCGTCCGTAACCCAAGTGCCGCGACGCTCGTTGTGCGGGATACAGGCTCCCTGTGGTCACCCCTTGGCCAGCACTGATCACTCGATCGTGTGGATGTGGTCAGGGAGTGCAACCCTCAGGACCCCCTGGGGAGTCGACCGTCATGACGAGAGGAGGTGCCGCCAGTGATCGCGAACGTATCGGCACACCGGCGGGCGAACGCCTTCGCCCAGGCTCTGGAGGAGCAGTCCGAACAGGGCCCGGCGGCCGAGCAGCCCGATGGATCGGCACCGTCCCCGGCTGCTGCGGAACGGACCGAGGAGGGCCTGCTCCTGGCCCTCGCCACCGGTCTCGGCGAGCTGCCCAAGCCGGAGCTGGACCCCGAGGTCAAAGTCGTGCAGCGAGCACAGCTCGTCGCCGCGATGGAGGCCATGCTGCTGGAGGGCACTGCCGGGGGCGAGGGCCGCGATCCCGCGGTGCCCGAGCAGCGGACCCACCGGGCCAAGGGCGCGCACCGGGCGAGCGGGCTGGGCAAATTGCGACCGCGGTCCCGGCTGTCGAAGGGCCTGGCCGCGGGCGGACTCACCGTCGGTGTGGCCGCGGGAGCCTTCGGCGGCGTGGCCGCCGCCAGCTCCGACGCCCTCCCCGGAGATTCGCTCTACGGGCTCAAACGAGGCATGGAGGACATCAAGCTGGGCCTGGCCCACGGCGACAGCGATCGCGGCGAGCTCTACCTCGACCAGGCCTCGACCCGGCTGAGCGAAGCGCGGCGGCTGATGGAGCGGGACCGCTCGGGCCAGCTCGACCACGAGTCGCTGGGCGAGGTCCGCCGTGCCCTGTCGGGCATGCAGCACGACGCCTCGGAAGGCCACCGTCTGCTGCACGAGGCGTACGCGAGGGACGGCTCACTGGGCCCCATCCAGGCCCTGTCCGCCTTCTCACAGTCGCATCGTGAAGCCTGGGGCGCGCTGCGCGACCGGCTGCCTGTGCAGCTCGGGGACGTCAGTGACCAGGTGTCGTCGGTCTTCGACGCCATAGACGAAGAGGTCGGCCCGCTGCGCTCGTTGCTGCCCCCGACACCCTCCCCGGAGGGCACCGGCCGGCACCGCGGCAGGAGCGAGGAGGCCACCGCCTCCTCCGGGACGGACGCCCCGGCGCCCAGCACCGCCAGCAGCGGCTCCTCGGCCGGCGGTCACAGCAGCGGCAAGCCGAAGCCGTCCAGCTCGGACAGCAGCAGCGACGGCCTCATCGGCGGCAGCACGGGCGGACTCCTGGACCCGCCCAAGGACACCGCCAGTTCCTCACCGTCCGGCAGCAGGAGCACTCCGGCGAGCGAGCCGGACGTCACCCTGCCCCCGCTCCTCCCGGGCCTCCTCCCGGGCCTGGGCATCGACAGCGAGGACGCCAAGTAACGCACTGCGCGGCTGGGGGCGCCCTTCTTCGGAAGGGCGCCCCCAGCCGCGTACAGGCGCGTGTACGAACCGGTCCCGCCGAAGAACTCGGCAAGAACTCGGCAGGGCCGGAAACACTCAGAAGAACACGGACCGCCGCTGCACCAGCAGCTTGTACAGCGTGTGCTGGATCTGCTCCCTGACCTGGTCCGTCAGGTTGAACATCAGCATCGGGTCCTCGGCCGCCTCCGGCGGATAGCCGTCCGTGCGGATCGGCTCACCGAACTGGATCGTCCACTTCGTGGGCAGCGGAATCGCACCGAGCGGCCCCAGCCACGGGAAGGTCGGCGTGATCGGGAAGTACGGGAAGCCCAGCAGCCTCGCGAGGGTCTTCGCGTTGCCGATCATCGGGTAGATCTCCTCCGCGCCCACGATCGAGCACGGGATGATCGGGGTGCCCTGGCGCAGGGCGGTGGAGACGAACCCGCCGCGGCCGAAGCGCTGGAGCTTGTAGCGCTCGCTGAACGGCTTGCCGATGCCCTTGAAGCCCTCCGGCATCACACCGACCACTTCGCCCCGTTCCAGGAGCCGTTCGGCGTCCTCCGCGCAGGCCAGGGTGTGACCGGCCTTGCGGGCCAGCTCGTTGACGACCGGCAGCATGAAGACCAGGTCGGCGGCGAGGAGCCGGAGGTGCCGGCCGGCGGGGTGATTGTCGTGCACGGCGACCTGCATCATCAGGCCGTCCAGCGGCAGGGTCCCCGAGTGGTTGGCGACGATCAGCGCCCCGCCCTCGGACGGGATGTTCTCGATGCCCTTCACCTCGACGCGGAAGTACTTGTCGTACAACGGCCGGATCAGCGACATCAGGACCTGGTCGGTGAGTTCGGCGTCGTAGCCGAAGTCGTCGACCTCGTAGTCACCGGTCAGCCGACGGCGAAGGAAGGCAAGGCCCCCGGCGATACGCCGCTCCAGGCCGCCGCCGTCCTGTGGCTGCTGGGGTGGCTGTTCCTCACGCGTCACAGGAACATCATCCTGTGGGACGGCCGGGCCCGGCAGGGGCTGGACCTCACGAACCACCACGGGCTCGCCCTTGCGCCGGCTCCCCGCGGCCCGGCGCCGCTGCGGGCGCTGCATCGCAGCCCCGCGCGACCGGTCGTCATCGAACGGAATGACTTTGGCGTCCGCCATCGTTGATGCGCTCCTCAGTTGGCGCTCTGCGTCGGGGGGTGGCCGCCGCCCAGGACGGGCAGCGCGGCGATCCGGTCGACGGCCCCCGCAAGGGCCTCGGGGGGCAGGAGTCCGGGCCCCCGGCTGCGGGCGAAGTCCGCGAAGGTCTCCGCGGTCGTGTACTTCGGCTTGTAGCCCAGCGTCTCGCGCATCTGGTTCGTCGACACGACCCGGCCGTGCGTGAGCAGCCGCAGTTGCTCCGGCGAGAAGTCCGTCACGCCCAGGGTACGCACGGCGGTGCCCGCCCAGCTGAGCGCGGGCAGCAGCAGCGGCACCGTGGGCCGGCCGAGTCGTCGCGCGCACTGCGAGAGCAGTAGGACGCCGTCGCCCGCGATGTTGAACGTGCCGCTGTTGAGCGTGCCGCGCTCCGGCTCGTGCGAGGCGAGCCGCAGCACCTCGATCACGTCGTCCTCGTGCACGAACTGCAGGCGCGGGTCGTAGCCGAAGACCGTCGGCAGCACGGGCAGCGAGAAGTACGAGGCGAGCGGCGAATCCGCGCTCGGCCCGAGGATGTTCGCGAACCGCAGTACGCACACGGCCACATCGGGCCTGCGGCGCGCGAACCCGCGTACGTAGCCCTCGACCTCCACGGTGTCCTTCGCGAAGCCGCCGCTGGGCAGCGACTTGGGCGGGGTGGTCTCGGTGAAGACGGCGGGGTCGCGGGGGGCCGATCCGTACACGTTGGTACTGGACTTCACGACGAGCCGTTTGACCGTCGGCGACTTCTGGCAGGCACCCAGGAGCTGCATGGTGCCGATGACGTTGGTCTCCTTGACCGTGGTCCGGCTGCCGCCGCTCAGTGCCGTGCCGGTCACGTCCATGTGCACCACCGTGTCGACGGTGTGCTCGGCGAGCACCCGCGCGATGGCCGGCTGGCGGATGTCCGCCTGCACGAAATCGGCGCCGCCGAGATGATGCTCGGGCGGGACCGCGTCCACGGCGACCACCCGGTCGACCTGCGGGTCACGCTGGATCCGTCGCACGAACCGGCCCCCCAGCTGGCGGGCCACTCCGGTCACGAGCACGACCTTCCCCAAGATCAGCGCCTTCCTTCCAGAACTGGACGTAGCTCTGCTCGTACCCTGCCGGGTTCCCCGTGTGCCGCCAACTTAGCGGTTGGATGTTGCGCTGTGATGACTGCCCGATGCATGAAGTGACGACAGCCACAGACGTACGACCAGACCCAGCCATTCGGCCTAAGGCTCACACACGTCCGTGCGCCGCACCGGACCGGCCCCGGACCCGGGACGGACCGGCGCCCCAACCGGCGCCGAACCCGGGGCCGGACCCGCGCCCGCAGACCGCGAGGACCCGCCCGCGCGGCCGCCCGGACATGCACGTGGCCCCCCACCAGCCGGTGGGGGGCCACGTCATGCGCTTGTGCGGCGCCGCTTACTTCTTGTTGCGACGCTGAACGCGAGTGCGCTTGAGCAGCTTGCGGTGCTTCTTCTTCGCCATCCGCTTGCGCCGCTTCTTGATAACAGAGCCCACGACTACCCTCGCTCACTTCTCTTTACTCGGTGCTGGGCTGCATGGGCCCACACGACCTATGAGGGGCCAGCCTACCCGTCCGAGCGCCGAGGTCGTAATCGAGGGGTTCCGGGAGATCTCCATCGATCCCCCGGAAACGCCGTCAGGCCGTCTCCACCCCCACATAGCTCTCACGGAGGTACTCGTGAACCGCTTGCTCCGGCACCCGGAAGGACCTCCCCACCCGGATGGCCGGCAGATGACCGCTGTGCACCAGCCGGTACACGGTCATCTTCGACACTCGCATCACCGAGGCGACCTCCGCCACGGTAAGGAACTGAACCTCGTTCAGAGGCCTCTCGCCAGCTGCAGCCATGACACACCTGAACCTTCCGCACTCGACGGCCACCGGCTTCCCCTTCCGGTGACTCTTCGTCGTTGCGTGCTCACTCCCCAGACTAGGGGCGGGTGATGCGAGTGGGGAAGAGGGGATGCCATCGGCCGCCTACTGTGACAGACACGCTCGATTGAGTACATAGCGAGTAAGCGGTCGGTAGTAATCAGACCGCACAGCGTCATCAAGCGGAACGACGACGGACACCTGCCCCTCTGCCTCTCCGACGAAGAGCGCAGGATCGTCCGTATCGGCCAGCCCCATCGCCTCGAACCCCAGCTGACCTGCCCCGCAGACCCATCCGTGGTCCCCGATGACCAGCTCCGGCAGGGGGCCGCCGGCCTCCGCGGCGGCCGCCAGAGCAGTCCGAACCGGGAGCGGCGAGTGGGTGTGCGCGCCGGTCGCACGCCCGGTGGCCTGCACGCCTGGTTCGCGCACCAGCGCGACACCTTGTACGTAGTCAAGGTTGTACGTGCGTAGGCCGAACCGGGTCGTTATGTCGACACAGCTACCCTGCGCGGGGGTGAGGACCGCACATCCCGCCGCCGACAGGGCGTCCGCGAGAGCGGCGTAGAAACCGATCAGCCGGTGCGGATGACCGGTGCCGAGGAGCACCGGAGTACGGCTGCGGGCCGCCTCGCCGAGCCGCTGCGCGAAGGCGTCGAGCGCCACCAGGGTGCGCTCGGGATCGATCACATCATGCCCTGAAGTGTGCGCGGGGTCGGCCGAAACCCCGCACTTGTCGGCCATCAGCTCGATCAAGTCCTGCTGCCGCCAGGTCCATTCGGGATCGAGGCCGAGCAGCATCCGGGGATCGCGGGCGGCGAAGAGCCGATAGCTGCGCAGGCTCTCCTCGCGCGAGGTGGCCACGGGCCCGGCCAACCGGGCGGCCAGCAGGTGTGCACGCATTGCTCCGGTGCTCAACACGTCAGCGATGCTGGCGCATCCACCACTGCCGCAGGCCCAAAACGCAGAAAATGCCCCACAGTTGGCCTAATGGGTCCACAGGGCCGGCACAGCTTCCGGCCGGGACAGCCCTCAGGCCAGCAGGCCGCGCAGCGGGAACACGGCCCTGCGGGTGGCGACGATCGCCTGGTCCAGACGGTCCTCGGGGTCGTACCCCGCCTCCCAGTCCTTCCAGGGCACGGGCCAGCGACCGTCCGTCATCCGCGCCGGCGCCAACTGCCGGGCACGGGCGAAGACTTCCTGCCGCCAGCTCTCGGGGATCACCGTCTCGGGTGCCACCGGCCGGCCCGCGGCGATCGCGACCAGGTGCGTCCAGGACCGCGGCACGACCTCCACCACGGCGTACCCGCCGCCGCCGAGCGCGACCCAGCGGCCGTCCGCGTACTCGTGCGCCAGGTCGTGGCAGGCCACCTGCACGGCGCGCTGGGCGTCGAGCGAGACGGCGAGGTGCGCGAGCGGGTCCTCGAAGTGGGTGTCGGCGCCGTGCTGGGTGACCAGGACCTGCGGCCGGAAGTCCGCGATCAGCTCGGGCACCACCGAGTGGAAGGCGCGCAGCCATCCGGCGTCCCCGGTGCCGGCGGGCAGGGCGACGTTGACCGCGGAGCCCGCCGCCTTGGCGGCGCCGGTCTCCTCCGGCCATCCCGTCTGCGGGAACAGCGTCCGCGGATGCTCGTGCAGCGAGATCGTGAGAACCCTCGGGTCCTCCCAGAAGGCCGCCTGCACCCCGTCGCCGTGGTGCACGTCGACGTCGACGTACGCGACGCGCTCGGCTCCCAGTTCGAGCAGCCGGGCGATGGCGAGCGCGGCGTCGTTGTAGATGCAGAACCCGGACGCGGCACCGGGCATCGCGTGGTGCAGGCCGCCCGCGAAGTTCACGGCGTGCAGCGCGTCCGCGCGCCACACCGCCTCGGCGGCCCCCACGGACTGCCCGGCGATCAGCGCCGACACCTCGTGCATCCCGGCGAACGCGGGGTCGTCCACGGTCCCCAGCCCGTACGACGAGTCCGCGGACCCCGGGTCGGCGGACGCGGCCTTGACCGCCTCCACGTAGTCCTCGCGGTGCACGAGCCGCAGCGTGGAGTCCCCGGCGGACTTCGCCGCGACGACGTCGACGTCACGGTCGAGCCCGAAAGCACCGACCAGGCTCCGGGTCAGCGCGAGCCTGACCGGGTCCATCGGGTGCTCGGGACCGAAGTCATAGCCCGTTACTGCCTCGTCCCACATCAGCTGTGCGCGGCCGCTCATGACCGTCACCGTATCGGTTTGGTTCAGGGGCGAACGACCGGGCGTACCCCAGGGTCACCAGGACCAGCACCATCGGTACGAGCATGGCGCCCCGGTAGTTCCAGGCGTCCCCCAGCGCCCCCACCAACGGCGAACCGATCAGGAAACCCACGTAGTTGAAGATGTTCAGGCGCGCGATCGCCGTGTCCGAGGCACCAGGGAAGAGCCGTCCCGCCGCCGCGAAGGTCTGCGGCACGATCACGCACAGCCCCAGGCCCAACAGCGTGAACCCGAGCATGCCCACCCAGGCGCCGGGGGCGACCGCCACGACCGCGAAGCCGAGCGCCGCCACCACCGCCCCGAGCCGCACCACGGCCACGGCCCCGAAGCGCCGCACCCCGAAGTCGCCGATCGCCCGGCCCAGCAAGGTCGTCACCATGTACACGTTGTACGGAACGGTCGCCAGCTGCTCGGAGCTGCCCAGCACGTCCTGAAGGTATTTGGCGCTCCAGTTGGAGACCGTCGAGTCCCCGATGTACGCGAACGTCATCACCAGACACAGCGGCAGCAACAGCTTGAAGACGACGGGCCCGCCCTCGGCCGCCTCCCGCTGCTCGGGCGCGCCCCCGCCGACGTACCAGCGGCTCCCCACGAACGTGGCCGGAAGCAGCACCAGCACCACCGGCAGGTAGGACACGAGCAGCGAGAGGTGCCAGTGCGCCCCCGCCCACGCGAGCGACGCACCCACGATCCCGCCCAGGCTGTACGCGGCGTGGAACCCGAGCATGATGCTGCGCCCGTACGCCCGTTGGAGGCTCACGCCGAGCATGTTCATCGAGGCGTCGAGCGCGCCGACCGCGAGACCGAAGGCGCCCAGGGCGATCGCGACCTCGACGAGGTGGTCGCCGGCGCCGACACCGAGCAGGGCGAGCAGCACGACGGGCTGGGACCAGCGCAGCAGACGGCCGGCCGGTATCCGCTTGACCAGGTGCTCGGTGGTCACGCTGCCGACCCCGGCGAGGATGGGCACGGCGGCCAGGAAGACGGGCAGCAGCGCGTCGGATATCCCGTACCGGTCCTGGATGGCCGGGATGCGCGTCACCAGGAGCGCGAAGGTGGCGCCCTGGGCGAAGAAGCTGAACGCCAAAGAGGCCCTACCGCGCCGCAGCACATCTGTCATGGCGGCGAGCGTAGGGCCCCGGCTTACCGGTGGGTAGATCAAGCCGAAGATGAATTTTGCTCATCTCTTCGGGTGAAGCGGTGGAGCGGCACTCCGTGCGGTCGGGCCGAGCCGGTCGAGAGGCTTCCCGGGTGAACCGGGGCGGGCGGCCCCGCCGTTCAGTGGGTCCGGCCGGCCAGCTCCTGCTCCAGCAGCTTCTCCATCGGGACGACCGCGAAGCGCCCGCTGAGGAGGATGGCCAGGCCGATCGTGGCGACCATGACGACCGTGCCGAGCCAGACCATGGTGTCGACCGGCAGCGTGTACGCGCCCACCACCCGCAGGACGCACTCACCGAGCAGCGCCGCTCCCCAGATGAGGGAGAAGGTGCGCTCCGCCCGCCGGAACCGCTCGGAGCCGGCGAGCAGCCGCTCCCAGGCCACATTCTTGGCCGCGTCGCCCTTGATGAGGAACGGCTTCATCCCCTGCGTCATCATCGGCCGGCCGAGCCGCACCGACAGCAGGATGCCGATACCGACCACGCTGCTGACACCGCTGTCCTTCGCCAGCATCAGCCGCGGGTCACCGGCGACCAGGCTGAGGAGCAGTCCGGCGACGTTGACGAGGAGGATCAGCCCGGCCAGCCCGTTGAACGTGCGCTCCTTCACCAGGCTCCACAGTGTGCGCACCGCCGGCACCACACTGCTCCAGGCCAGAGCCGCCACGATGCTCATCCCGAACCCGTTCTTCAGGAGGTAGTACGACCCCAGGGGCACCGCCACGTCCATGATCAGCGGCAGGAAGCTGGGCTTGGCGGCGGCCGGGCCGGTCGCCGCGACGGCGGTCGCTTCGGTGCTGGTCTCGATGGTCGTGGCGCTCATGATCGGGTCCCTCCGTCGTCGCTGTGTACGTCCCGTTTCGATGTACTCAGCTTCGCGGTCGGACCCCGTCCGCCGACAGAAACGATCGTCCGGAGCTCCGCATGACAAATGTCAGTCGCGGCACATGGACGCCGTCACGGGCGGTGTCATACCAGCAGGTCAGCCAACTCGCCCATGTCGGAGAACAGTTGGGTGGCGCCAGCGAGCTTGGCGGCGGGTGTCATGGCGGTGAACCCGTACACGTCCATGCCTGCCGCATGCGCCGCCTGCACGCCCAGCGGGCTGTCCTCCACGACGACACACCGCTGCGGCGGTACGCCCATCCGCTCGGCGGCGTGCAGGAACAGATCGGGGGCGGGCTTGCCCCGTCCCACGTCCTGCGAGCTGAAGACGCGCTCTTCGCCGAACCACTGGTCGAGCCCCGTCTTGCGGTGCCCCACCCGGATCCGCTCATGGCTCCCGGAGGAGGCCACGCAGTACGGCACGCCGTCCGCGGCCAGCTTCTCCACCACCTGCACGGCGCCGGGAACGGGCTCCAACTCCCGCTCGAAGGCGGCGAAGACGCGCGCGTGGAAGACGTCGTCGAAGCCGTCGGGAAGCCGCCGGCCGCTGCGCTCGTACACGAGGTCGTGGATGCGGTGCATCGCCGAGCCCATGTAGTCCCTGATGGAGTCCTCATATGAGGTCGGATGCCCCAGCTCGGTGAGATGAGCGGCCAGGATCGTGTTGGAGATCCGCTCACTGTCCACCAGGACACCGTCATTGTCGAAGATCACCAGGTCGTAGCGCATGGGTCGACCCTAATCGACCCGCGAAACGACGCACAGGCAGCCCGTAAACGCAGAAAACCCCCATACCGGTATCCCGGTACAGGGGTTTTCTTCAATATTAGTTCGGCGGCGTCCTACTCTCCCACAGGGTCCCCCCTGCAGTACCATCGGCGCTGTAAGGCTTAGCTTCCGGGTTCGGAATGTAACCGGGCGTTTCCCTCACGCTATGACCACCGAAACACTATGAAACTGTCAACCGCACCGTACGTGACCTGTACGGGGTTGTTCGTGGTTTCAGAACCAACACAGTGGACGCGAGCAACTGAGGACAAGCCCTCGGCCTATTAGTACCAGTCACCTCCACGCCTTACGGCGCTTCCAGATCTGGCCTATCAACCCAGTCGTCTACTGGGAGCCTTACCCCATCAAGTGGGTGGGAGTCCTCATCTCGAAGCAGGCTTCCCGCTTAGATGCTTTCAGCGGTTATCCCTCCCGAACGTAGCCAACCAGCCATGCCCTTGGCAGGACAACTGGCACACCAGAGGTTCGTCCGTCCCGGTCCTCTCGTACTAGGGACAGCCCTTCTCAAGACTCCTACGCGCACAGCGGATAGGGACCGAACTGTCTCACGACGTTCTAAACCCAGCTCGCGTACCGCTTTAATGGGCGAACAGCCCAACCCTTGGGACCGACTCCAGCCCCAGGATGCGACGAGCCGACATCGAGGTGCCAAACCATCCCGTCGATATGGACTCTTGGGGAAGATCAGCCTGTTATCCCCGGGGTACCTTTTATCCGTTGAGCGACGGCGCTTCCACAAGCCACCGCCGGATCACTAGTCCCGACTTTCGTCCCTGCTCGACCCGTCGGTCTCACAGTCAAGCTCCCTTGTGCACTTACACTCAACACCTGATTGCCAACCAGGCTGAGGGAACCTTTGGGCGCCTCCGTTACCCTTTGGGAGGCAACCGCCCCAGTTAAACTACCCATCAGACACTGTCCCTGATCCGGATCACGGACCCAGGTTAGACATCCAGCACGACCAGAGTGGTATTTCAACGACGACTCCACAACAGCTGGCGCTGCCGCTTCAAAGTCTCCCACCTATCCTACACAAGCCGAACCGAACACCAATATCAAACTGTAGTAAAGGTCCCGGGGTCTTTCCGTCCTGCTGCGCGAAACGAGCATCTTTACTCGTAGTGCAATTTCACCGGGCCTATGGTTGAGACAGTCGAGAAGTCGTTACGCCATTCGTGCAGGTCGGAACTTACCCGACAAGGAATTTCGCTACCTTAGGATGGTTATAGTTACCACCGCCGTTTACTGGCGCTTAAGTTCTCAGCTTCGCCACCCCGAAGAGTGACTAACCGGTCCCCTTAACGTTCCAGCACCGGGCAGGCGTCAGTCCGTATACATCGCCTTACGGCTTCGCACGGACCTGTGTTTTTAGTAAACAGTCGCTTCTCGCTGGTCTCTGCGGCCACACCCAGCTCAGAGTGCAAGACTCATCACCAGACATGGCCCCCCTTCTCCCGAAGTTACGGGGGCATTTTGCCGAGTTCCTTAACCATAGTTCACCCGAACGCCTCGGTATTCTCTACCTGACCACCTGAGTCGGTTTAGGGTACGGGCCGCCATGAAACTCGCTAGAGGCTTTTCTCGACAGCATAGGATCATCCACTTCACCACAATCGGCTCGGCATCAGGTCTCAGCCACAAGTGCGACGGATTTACCTATCGCACGGCCTACACCCTTACCCCGGGACAACCACCGCCCGGGATGGACTACCTTCCTGCGTCACCCCATCACTCACCTACTACAGGTCTGGTCCGTCGGCTCCACCACTCCCCTTTGCCCGAAGGCTCCGGGGCGGCTTCACGGACTTAGCATCGCCTGGTTCGATGTTTGACGCTTCACAGCGGGTACCGGAATATCAACCGGTTATCCATCGACTACGCCTGTCGGCCTCGCCTTAGGTCCCGACTTACCCTGGGCAGATCAGCTTGACCCAGGAACCCTTAGTCAATCGGCGCACACGTTTCTCACGTGTGTATCGCTACTCATGCCTGCATTCTCACTCGTGAACCGTCCACCACTGCCTTCCGGCGCGGCTTCACCCGGCACACGACGCTCCCCTACCCATCACAGCGGGCGTTGGCCCTCTTGCTGCAATGACACGACTTCGGCGGTACGCTTGAGCCCCGCTACATTGTCGGCGCGGAATCACTAGACCAGTGAGCTATTACGCACTCTTTCAAGGGTGGCTGCTTCTAAGCCAACCTCCTGGTTGTCTGTGCGACTCCACATCCTTTCCCACTTAGCGTACGCTTAGGGGCCTTAGTCGATGCTCTGGGCTGTTTCCCTCTCGACCATGGAGCTTATCCCCCACAGTCTCACTGCCGCGCTCTCACTTACCGGCATTCGGAGTTTGGCTAAGGTCAGTAACCCGGTAGGGCCCATCGCCTATCCAGTGCTCTACCTCCGGCAAGAAACACACGACGCTGCACCTAAATGCATTTCGGGGAGAACCAGCTATCACGGAGTTTGATTGGCCTTTCACCCCTAACCACAGGTCATCCCCCAGGTTTTCAACCCTGGTGGGTTCGGTCCTCCACGACCTCTTACAGCCGCTTCAACCTGCCCATGGCTAGATCACTCCGCTTCGGGTCTTGAGCGCGCTACTAAATCGCCCTGTTCGGACTCGCTTTCGCTACGGCTTCCCCACACGGGTTAACCTCGCAACACACCGCAAACTCGCAGGCTCATTCTTCAAAAGGCACGCAGTCACGAGGCAAGCACAAGTGCTTGCCCGACGCTCCCACGGCTTGTAGGCACACGGTTTCAGGTACTATTTCACTCCGCTCCCGCGGTACTTTTCACCATTCCCTCACGGTACTATCCGCTATCGGTCACCAGGGAATATTTAGGCTTAGCGGGTGGTCCCGCCAGATTCACACGGGATTTCTCGGGCCCCGTGCTACTTGGGTGTCTCTCAAACGAGCCGCTGACGTTTCGACTACGGGGGTCTTACCCTCTACGCCGGACCTTTCGCATGTCCTTCGCCTACATCAACGGTTTCTGACTCGTCCCACGGCCGGCAGACCGTGGAAGAGAGATCCCACAACCCCCTGCATGCAACCCCTGCCGGGTCTCACACATACAAGGTTTGGCCTCATCCGGTTTCGCTCGCCACTACTCCCGGAATCACGGTTGTTTTCTCTTCCTGCGGGTACTGAGATGTTTCACTTCCCCGCGTTCCCTCCACACTGCCTATGTGTTCAGCAGCGGGTGACAGCCCATGACGACTGCCGGGTTTCCCCATTCGGAAACCCCCGGATCAAAGCCTGGTTGACGACTCCCCGGGGACTATCGTGGCCTCCCACGTCCTTCATCGGTTCCTGGTGCCAAGGCATCCACCGTGCGCCCTTAAAAACTTGGCCACAGATGCTCGCGTCCACTGTGCAGTTCTCAAACAACGACCAACCACCCGTCACACACCAAGACTTGGCGCTTTACCGGGGCCGGCACTGAAGGCAGCCATACGGCCGTACCCTCAGACACCCAACAACGTGCCCGACACCCTCGCCACTCGTGACCTGCGTTCCACGCTCCGAAGAGCAGTACTGGCAGCCCGAGATGACTGAAAGTGCCGAATAATCAACGTTCCACCCATGAGCAACCAGCATCGGACGTTCGCCGATGTACTGGCCTCTGACCTCGTCCCGAAGGACTCGGTAAGAAGTGCTCCTTAGAAAGGAGGTGATCCAGCCGCACCTTCCGGTACGGCTACCTTGTTACGACTTCGTCCCAATCGCCAGTCCCACCTTCGACAGCTCCCTCCCACAAGGGGTTGGGCCACCGGCTTCGGGTGTTACCGACTTTCGTGACGTGACGGGCGGTGTGTACAAGGCCCGGGAACGTATTCACCGCAGCAATGCTGATCTGCGATTACTAGCAACTCCGACTTCATGGGGTCGAGTTGCAGACCCCAATCCGAACTGAGACAGGCTTTTTGAGATTCGCTCCGCCTCGCGGCTTCGCAGCTCTTTGTACCTGCCATTGTAGCACGTGTGCAGCCCAAGACATAAGGGGCATGATGACTTGACGTCGTCCCCACCTTCCTCCGAGTTGACCCCGGCAGTCTCCTGTGAGTCCCCATCACCCCGAAGGGCATGCTGGCAACACAGAACAAGGGTTGCGCTCGTTGCGGGACTTAACCCAACATCTCACGACACGAGCTGACGACAGCCATGCACCACCTGTACACCGACCACAAGGGGGACCCTGTCTCCAGGGTTTTCCGGCGTATGTCAAGCCTTGGTAAGGTTCTTCGCGTTGCGTCGAATTAAGCCACATGCTCCGCTGCTTGTGCGGGCCCCCGTCAATTCCTTTGAGTTTTAGCCTTGCGGCCGTACTCCCCAGGCGGGGCACTTAATGCGTTAGCTGCGGCACCGACGACGTGGAATGTCGCCAACACCTAGTGCCCACCGTTTACGGCGTGGACTACCAGGGTATCTAATCCTGTTCGCTCCCCACGCTTTCGCTCCTCAGCGTCAGTAATGGCCCAGAGATCCGCCTTCGCCACCGGTGTTCCTCCTGATATCTGCGCATTTCACCGCTACACCAGGAATTCCGATCTCCCCTACCACACTCTAGCCTGCCCGTATCGACTGCAGACCCGGGGTTAAGCCCCGGGCTTTCACAACCGACGCGACAAGCCGCCTACGAGCTCTTTACGCCCAATAATTCCGGACAACGCTTGCGCCCTACGTATTACCGCGGCTGCTGGCACGTAGTTAGCCGGCGCTTCTTCTGCAGGTACCGTCACTTTCGCTTCTTCCCTGCTGAAAGAGGTTTACAACCCGAAGGCCGTCATCCCTCACGCGGCGTCGCTGCATCAGGCTTTCGCCCATTGTGCAATATTCCCCACTGCTGCCTCCCGTAGGAGTCTGGGCCGTGTCTCAGTCCCAGTGTGGCCGGTCGCCCTCTCAGGCCGGCTACCCGTCGTCGCCTTGGTGAGCCACTACCTCACCAACAAGCTGATAGGCCGCGGGCTCATCCTTCACCGCCGGAGCTTTCCACCCGCCGAGATGCCTCGGCAGGTCGTATCCGGTATTAGACCCCGTTTCCAGGGCTTGTCCCAGAGTGAAGGGCAGATTGCCCACGTGTTACTCACCCGTTCGCCACTAATCCACCCCGAAGGGCTTCATCGTTCGACTTGCATGTGTTAAGCACGCCGCCAGCGTTCGTCCTGAGCCAGGATCAAACTCTCCGTGAATGTTTACCGGTAATCCGGTCGAACACCACGAGAGCGGAACCAAGGAGAGGAATGATCCCCTCGGTTCACAGCGTCCTCGCTGTGCGCCTGCCAGGCAGTGCCCGGCAGGACTTTTTCAAAGGAACCTCGCCCCAGCCGAATGACTGGAGACGGGGTATCAACATATCTGGCGTTGATTTTTGGCACGCTGTTGAGTTCTCAAGGAACGGACGCTTCCTTTGTACTCACCCGAGAGACTCTCTCAGGCTTTCCTCCGGGCAGTTTCCCTTCGGTCTTGCGTTTCCGACTCTATCAGATCTTTCCGATCCGATTTCCTCGGCGCTTTCCAGGTTCCCGCTTTCGCGTTTCCCTTTCCGGCGGTTCCGACTCTATCAGACTCTTTCGTGTCCGATTCCCTGTCGGAGGGGTTTGTCTTCGCGGCTGTTGGGCCGTTCCGACGAGTGAGACTTTAGCGGAATCGCGGCCCCCGAGCTAATCGGGGTCGCGCTCTTTCGAACGCGGATTCCTCATTTCGCAAACATGCATGAAAACGCGTCGACGACGAGGTCGTCGATCGTTGAGTGCTTGGTGCGGAATGGCTGTCCGGGGACCGACCAGAGTCGGCGCTCACGTCGGACAACTCGGAGAACACTACGGACGGGGCCAGGGTGTGTCAACTCGAGCCCGGACGGTGCCCTGGAGGCGTACGCTCCTCTCCATGACAACGCGTACGTGCACCCAGCTGTGGTGGGCCGCCTGACGGCGGCCGTACTCACGTATGTACTCAACGGCCGCCGCCTCGGCGGCCGTTCTTGTATCTCCCTCCTGGAGAGCCGGCCGACGGACGCGGCGGCCTCGACCAGGAGGTGGAGAGATGACGCGGATCTTCAGCGGGGTCAAGCCGACCGGGAATCTGACGCTGGGGAACTACCTGGGGGCCGTACGGCGCTGGGCAGACGTCGATCAGCACCGGGCCGACGCCCTGTTCTGCGTCGTCGACCTGCACGCGCTGACCGTGGACCACGATCCGGCGCGGGTGCGCAGGCTCAGTAGGCAGGCGGCGACGCTGTTGCTCGCGTCCGGGCTCGATCCGGACCTGTGCACCGTGTTCGTGCAGAGCCATGTGGACGAGCACGCCCGGCTGTCGTACGTGCTGGAGTGCGTCGCGACCGACGGGGAGATGCGTCGGATGATCCAGTACAAGGAGAAGGCGTCGCGGGAGCGGGAGCGCGGCGGGAGTGTGCGGCTGTCGTTGCTGACGTATCCCGCGCTGATGGCGGCGGACATCCTGGCGTACGGAACCGACGAGGTGCCGGTCGGGGAGGACCAGACCCAGCACGTCGAGCTGACCCGGGATCTGGCGGTCCGCTTCAACCAGCGCTACGGCCATACGTTCGTGGTGCCCCGGGCCACCCGTCCGGAGGTCGCCGCACGGGTGATGAACCTCCAGGAGCCGACGTCGAAGATGGGCAAGAGCGACGACGTGGGGCCAGGGGTCGTCTATCTGCTCGACGAGCCGGATGTCGTGCGGAAGAAGATCATGCGTGCCGTGACGGACAGCGGTCAGGACGTCGTGTACGACCGGGAGGCGCGGCCGGGGGTCTCGAATCTGCTGGAGATCCTCGCGGCCTGTGAGGGTGGGAACCCCGAGGCCTTGGCCGGTGTATATGAGTCGTACGGCGCTTTGAAGAAGGACACCGCCGAGGCCGTGGTCGAGCTCCTCAGGCCCGTACAGGAGAGGCACAAGCAGTTGTGCGCGGATCCTGCGTATGTGGAGGGGGTGCTCCGAGGTGGGGCGGAGAAGGCCAGAGCCATGGCGAGGCCGAGAGTCGATGCCGCTTATCGGGCGATCGGGCTGCTGCCGGCCGGCTGACGCGGTCCCGTGCGCGTCGACAGGACTCGGCGGCGGCCGGGCGCGAAGACGCGGGGGCCGGGCCGGCGGGGTCGGTGTGAGCTGAGCGACGGCGGGCCGGTCAGGCCGGCCCACCGTCTTCCCGCTGTGCCCCGGAGGCTGCCCGGCGTCCCCGGGCTGTGCCCGGACGACCGGGCAGTCGGGAGCTGCTCGGCTAGTTGTTGCCGGAGGCCAGCTCGCGGCTGCGGTCGCGGGCCGCTTCCAGGGCGGCGATGAGCGCGGCGCGCACGCCGTGGTTCTCCAGTTCGCGGATCGCGTTGATCGTGGTGCCCGCGGGGGACGTGACGTTCTCGCGCAGCTTCACGGGGTGCTCCCCGCTGTCGCGGAGCATCACGGCGGCGCCGATCGCGGACTGGACGATCAGGTCGTGCGCCTTGTCGCGGGGCAGGCCGAGCAGGATGCCTGCGTCGGTCATGGCCTCGACCAGATAGAAGAAGTACGCCGGGCCGGAGCCGGACAGGGCGGTGCAGGCGTCCTGCTGGCTCTCCGGGACGCGGAGCGTCTTGCCGACCGCTCCGAAGATCTCCTCGGCGGTGGCGAGGTGGTCGGCGGTGGCGTGGCTGCCGGCCGAGATGACGGACATGGCCTCGTCGACGAGCGCGGGTGTGTTCGTCATGACGCGGACGACCGGGGTGCCTGTGGCCAGGCGCTCCTCGAAGAAGGAGGTGGGGATGCCGGCCGCGCCGCTGATGACGAGGCGGTCGGCGGGGATGTGCGGGGCGAGTTCGTCGAGGAGGGTGCCCATGTCCTGTGGCTTGACCGTGAGGATCAGGGTGTCGGCGGTCTTCGCCGCTTCCGGGTTGGTGACCGGGGTGACTCCGTGGCGCTCCTGGAGCTCCCTGGCCCGCTCCGGGCGCCGGGCGGTGACCAGCAGGTCGGCGGGAGCCCAGCCCGCTCGGATCATTCCGCTGAGCAGGGCTTCGCCGATCTTGCCGGTGCCGAGGACTGCGACTTTCTGCGTCATGTGCGGGTGCCCTCCGGGGTGCGTCGTCCTGGGCTCATCCTCGCACTCAGAGGGGCGGGCGGGTCGGTGTGTCCGGTGTGCGGACGGTGCGGGCCGTCAGACGGTGCGGCGCCGGAGCGTTGCGGCTCCGAGAGTGAGGACGAGCAGGGCGCAGCCCGCGACGATCACGGCGTCACGGACGAAGTCGGCCGTCATGTCCGTGTGTTTGAGGACTTCGTTCATGCCGTCGACCGCGTAGGACATGGGCAGCACGTCGGAGATGGCTTCGAGGACGGGGTGCATGTTGGGTCGGGGTGTGAACAGGCCGCAGAGGAGGAGCTGGGGGAAGATCACGGCCGGCATGAACTGGACGGCCTGGAATTCGGAGGAGGCGAAGGCGGAGACGAAGAGACCCAGGGCGGTGCCGAGGAGCGCGTCGAGCAGGGCGACGAGCAGGAGGAGCCAGGGGGAGCCGGTCACGTCGAGACCGAGGAACCAGACGGCCAGGCCCGTGGCGAGGGCGGACTGGACGATGGCCAGGCCACCGAAGGCCAGGGCGTAGCCGGCGATCAGGTCGCCCTTGCCGAGGGGCATGGCGAGGAGGCGTTCGAGGGTGCCCGAGGTGCGTTCGCGGAGTGTGGCGATCGAGGTCACCAGGAACATCGTGATCAGCGGGAAGATCCCGAGGAGGGAGGCGCCGATGGAGTCGAAGGTGGCGGGGCTCCCGTCGAAGACGTAGCGCAGCAGGAAGAGCATCACGCACGGGATGAGGATCATCAGGGCGATGGTGCGCGGGTCGTGGTGGAGCTGGCGCAGCACGCGGGTCGCCGTCGCGGTCGTGCGCGAGAGGTTGAGCGCGCTCGGGCGTGGCGCGGGGGCCGCCGACGCGCTGGTGCCGGGGCTCGCGGGTGACGTGCCGCTGGTGGTGCTGGTGGTGCTCATCGGGCGGTCTCCTTTCGGGTGGGGTCGCCGGTGTGGGAGTCGGTTGCCTGCCCGTCGCCCTTCGCGGACGCTCCGCCCGTCGCGGTCTCGTCGTCCGACGCGGTCTCGTCGCCCGACGCCGACTTGGCGTCCTTCGTCGGCTCGGCGTCCTTCGCCGACTGGTTGCCGGCCGCTGTGGCCTCGTCGACCAGGCGGAGGAAGGCGGCTTCGACGGTGTCGGAGTCGAAGCGGGCGCGCAGGGCGTCGGGGGTGTCGTCGGCGAGGATCCGGCCCTCGCGCATGAGCAGGAGGCGGTGGCAGCGCTCGGCTTCGTCCATGACATGGGAGGAGACGAGCAGGGTCGCGTTCCGCTCCGCGGCGATGGTGTGGAAGAGGTTCCACAGATCGCGGCGCAGGACGGGGTCGAGGCCCACCGTCGGTTCGTCGAGGACGAGGAGTTCCGGGGTGCCGAGGAGGGCGACCGCCAGGGAGACGCGGCTGCGCTGGCCGCCGGAGAGGTTGCCGGCGAGGGCGTCGGCGTGGGAGGTGAGGTCGACGTCGGCGATGGCCTGGGTGACGTCGGCGCGGCGGCGTTCGGCGGCGGCGCGGCCGGGGTCGAGGATCGCGGCGAAGTAGTCGAGGTTCTGGCGGACGGTCAGGTCGTCGTAGACGGAGGGCGCCTGGGTGACGTAGCCGATGCGGGAGCGGAGTGCGGGGGCGCCGGCGGGGCGGCCGAGGACGTCGAGGGTGCCGGTGACCTTCGCCTGGGTGCCGACGACGGAGCGCATGAGTGTCGACTTGCCGCAGCCGGAGGGGCCGAGCAGTCCGGTGATCTGGCCGCGGGGCACGGCGAATTCGAGTCCGCGCAGGACGGTGCGCGTTCCTCGGACGACGGTGAGGTCCTGGGCGCGGACAGCGGGCTGGTCGAAGGACGTGGAGGGGTCCGACGGGTCGGGCGGACGCGACCGAATAATCATCATGCGATGAATATTCCTCCTGCGCGGCACGCCGGTCAACCCCGGTCGCACGAGGCGGCGCAAGCGCGCGTCGGCGTGATCGGAAGGGAGCGCTCCGGGCGTGCGCGGGACGGTGCGCTTCCGTGTTCACGTGGCTGTTGCACGGAAGGGGTGCGCGATCAACGCCCCTTCCTGACAATGGATTTCAGTGCGCGGACATATGCCGCTCGGCGCCCGGACGACGGGTGCCGTGTGACCGTGTGACGCGCCGGCAGGTCCGCCGTGCCCTCCCCCGGCCCGGCACCCACGCATCTCCCGCTCGTCGACCGGAGGTGCCGTTGTCATGCGTAAAGCCGATCTACTCGCGTCCCTCGTCGTGTTCCTCGTCGCGTTGCCCCTGTGCGTGGGGGTCGCCATGGCCTCCGGTGTGCCCGCCGAACTGGGGCTGGTCACCGGGATCGTCGGCGGGCTGGTGGCCGGGGCGTTGCCCGGGAGCAGCCTCCAGGTGAGCGGGCCCGCCGCCGGGTTGACCGTCCTGGTGTACGAGGCGGTGCGTGCGTACGGCGTGGAGGCGCTGGGCGTGCTGGTGCTCGCGGCCGGGCTGGTGCAGCTCGCGCTCGGAGTGCTGCGGCTCGGACGGTGGTTCCGGGCCGTGTCCGTGGCCGTGGTGCACGGCATGCTCGCCGGGATCGGGCTCGTCCTGATCGCCGGCCAGGTGTACGCGATGGGTGACGCGACCGCGCCCGGCAGCGGGCTCGGGAAGATCGCCGGTCTGGTGTCGCTGGCGGGTGACGCGGACCCGGTGGCGCTGGCGGTCGGCGGCGCCACCGTGGCCGTACTCCTGCTGTGGCCGCGATGGCGGCGAGGGGCACGCCTGGTGCCGGCGCCGCTCGTGGCGGTGGCGCTCGCCTCACTCGCGACCGGGCTGTTCGACCTGTCGGTGCGGCGCGTCGAGGTGCGTGGCCTGCTCGATGCCGTACGCCCGCCGTCCGCCGACGATCTGGGGCGGCTCACGGAAGTGGGCGTGATCGGGACGGTGCTGGCGTTCGCGCTGATCGCCTCGGCGGAGTCCCTGTTCAGCGCGGCGGCCGTGGACCGGCTGCACCGGGGGCCGCGCACCGACTACGACCGTGAGCTGATCGCCCAGGGCGCGGGCAACACCGTGTGCGGCATGCTCGGGGCGCTGCCGATGACCGCGGTGATCGTGCGGAGCGCGGCGAACGTCCGGGCCGGGGCGCGGACCAAGGCCTCGCGGGTGCTGCACGGGGTGTGGCTGCTGCTCTTCACGGCCGTGGTGCCGGGAGTGCTCGGCGTGATCCCGGTGGCCGCGCTGGCCGGGCTGCTGGTGCACGCGGGCTGCAAGCTCGTGCCGGTGCGGGAACTGCGGCCGCTGTGGCGGGCGCACCGCGGCGAACTGGTGGTGCTCACGGTGACGGCCGTGGCCATCGTGGCCGGGAACCTCTTCGAGGGCGTGCTGGCCGGGCTGGCGCTCGCGGTGGCGAAGACGGCGTGGGACATCAGCCATGTGCACGTGGAGACGGAGGACCGCGGGGCCGCGGGCATCGTCGTACGGGTCGTCGGCAACGCCACCTTCCTGAGGCTGCCGAAGCTGCTCGACGCGTTGGAGGCGCTGCCTCACGACCGCGACGTACGGCTGGAGTTGGGCGGACTCCGGCATGTGGACCACGCGTGTGCGGCGGCCCTGGAGGGCTGGGCCGCCGGGCGGGATCACGAGCGGGTGGCCACCAGCAGGTCCACGACGTAGGTCTCCTCCACGATTCCGTCCGGGAAGAGGGGCAGGAGGTGGTTGCGCTCCTCGGCGAGGAACGCCCGGGTGGCCTCCTCGCCGAGGACCAGGAACGCCGAGTGGCTGCCGAGGTTGGCGAGATGCGTGTCGAGGGGGACGCGGCGGCTCCAGCGGACCTGGCGGCGGTCGAATTCCAGCCGCCGGCTCGGGTCGGCGGCGAGCGCGGCGGCGGCCCGGGCGCCGCTGCCGCTCTTCTCCACGACCGGGTCGATGCCGAAGTGCCGCTGGACGCGTTCGGCCTCCTCGGCGATCCACCCGACGTCCAGGGCGTCGGTGTTCCACCACAGGGCGAGGGCGCCGCCCGGACGCAGGACACGCAGCGCCTCGGGCACCGAATGGGCCGGATCGGTCCAGTGCCAGGCCTGGGCGTAGGTGAGGAAGTCGACGGAGGCGTCGGCCAGCGGGAGGGCGTCGCCGGTGCCCCGGACGATCGGTACGCCGGGCAGGGTGCGGCGGAACTGCGCGGTCATGCCCTCGCCGGGCTCCACGGCGAGCACGTCCGCGCCCCGCGCGTGCAGGAGCGCCGTCGCGATACCGGTGCCCGCACCCACGTCGACGACCCTCGCACCCGCGAGCGGGCGGGACGCCAGGTCCTCGATCGCGTCGAAGAGCGCCGGCGGGTAGGAGGGGCGGTTCGCGGCGTACTGGGCCGCGGCGGCGTTGAAGGAGTGGGCTCGGGTGGCGTGCGAGGACGCGGAGGCGGAAGCGGTCATGTGTCCATGGTGGCGGGTGGTACGAGCCGGGGGCAGGGGGCCTCGGTGGGTGCCCCTGGCTGAGCGCCGCCGCCTGCCGCCCGGTACGTGTCACGAGGGACGCCGCCTGCCGTCCGGTACGTGTCACGAGGGACGCCGCCTGCCGTCCGGTACGTGTCCCCGGGGGACGCCTCCGGGTTCCGGCTCGGCCCGCCGCGGCTGCGGACCGCGCCCGGGCGGGCCCGGCGCCTCGGCAGCCCGGCGTCACGCCACGACCGGCACGTCGGCAGCCCGGCACGTACGGGGTCCAGGAGTGGGCCCGGCCTCGGGGGCCGCGCTCTCGTTCCCGCGTCGCCCTGGAACCACGGTCAGGCACCACGGACGAACCCGACCCCGAGGACCCCGACCCCGACCCCGGTCCCGGGCCAGGAGTCAGGAGCGTCGGCCCCGCTTCTTCGACGGGTTGCCCGTGCGGCGCTTGCTGCGCCGCTCGTACTGCTGCCGTGCCTCCTCGTACTCCTCGCGGTGCAGGCGCTCGCCCGGGGCCTCGGTGAGGGAGCGGAAGAAGTAGGCGAAGAGGGAGCCGATGAAGCCGATGGCCAGCAGACCGCGGAGCGACGCCTGGCGCTCGGCGTCGGGGCGTTTGGCGAACGAGTCCCAGGTGTGCCGGAACGCGAGCGCGCTGCACACCGCGAACATCACCACGATCAGCACGGTCACCGGCTTGCCGACGTCCGCGATAGCGAGGCCCTGGTAGGCGAAGCGGAGCACGAAGCAGGAGGCCACCGCGGCGGCCAGCGACCCCACGGCGACACCGATCCGGCGGCCCGCGTAGCCGCCCTCGTGCGCCACCCAGGTCGTCCCGAAGAAACGCAGGGGCTCGGGCTGGGGGCCTGCCGGGGTGCCGGTCTCTGTCTCGTCGCTCACCCGACGATTATCGCTCCGGCGCTCCGGAGCGGGATTCCCGGCCGTCGTCGGACGACGGCCGGGACCGTCCTCGGTCAGGAGCAGCGCGGGGCGACGTATCCGTCGCTGCCGGTCTTCACGTACGCGTCCGCGACGAACTGCGCGTTGGCGATGTTGTCCCAGATCTTCGACGTCCCGTACGGGCCGGTGACCGTCTCGCCCGGGCACTGGCAGCGGATCGGGATGCTGGAGCCCGCCGGCAGGGTGCGGACGACGCTGTAGTGGGTGCCCGGGCCGCTGCGGACGTTGACGCTGTACCCCGGTGCGAGCGGGTACGTCCGCGCCGCCTCGGCGCTCAGTGTCCCGGCGCTCAGAGCCTCGGCGTCCGCCGTGTCCCCCGCGCCCGTGATCTCGATGTCCTCCGTGGCCATGCTGGCCTCCCCCCGTGAATGGTTCACGCCAAGTTCATGCTGAGCGCCGAGGCTAGCAAGCCGCCGAGGTTTCGCACGAAGCATCGACTAGGCTCTGCGCGTCGCGCGTGCGGACGAACACACGGGGGTGAGTGATGCCGCCACGGCGCAGCACCGGTACGGACGCGGAAGCGGAACATCCGCGGTACGCCGGGCAGTACCTGCTGGAGGCGGAACTCGGATCCGGTGGCATGGGCATCGTGCATCTCGCGCGGTCCGCCTCCGGGCTACGGCTCGCGGTCAAGGTCGTCCATGCCGAGTTCGCTCAAGACCCGGAATTCCGGGGGCGGTTCAGGCAAGAGGTCGCGGCGGCCCGACGGGTCAGCGGCGCCTTCACCGCGCCCGTGGTGGACGCGGATCCGGAGGCCGGACACCCCTGGATGGCCACCCTGTTCATCCCCGGGCCGACCCTTGCCGAGCATGTGAAGCGGAACGGCGCGCTGCCGCCCGCCCGGCTGCGCCATCTGATGGCCGGGCTGGCCGAGGCGCTGCGCGACATCCATCGGGCCGGTGTCGTGCACCGCGACCTCAAGCCGAGCAACGTGCTGCTGGCGGGCGACGGCCCCAAGGTCATCGACTTCGGCATCTCCCGGCCCTCGGACAGCGAGTTGCGCACCGAGACGGGCAAGTTGATCGGCACGCCGCCGTTCATGGCTCCCGAGCAGTTCCGCAGGCCACGGCAGGTCGGACCGGCCGCCGACGTCTTCGCGCTGGGCTCGGTGATCGTGCACGCGGCCACCGGGAGCGGGCCCTTCGACTCGGACAGTCCGTATCTCGTCGCGTATCAAGTCGTCCACGACGAGCCGGACTTGACAGGAGTGCCGGAGGACATCGCCGGCCTGGTCTCGCGGTGCCTTGCCAAGGAGCCCGAGGACCGGCCCACGCCGGACGAGCTGATGACCGCGCTGCGTTCGGTGTCGGCCTCGTACGACACCCAGGCGTTCATACCCGAACAGCGCACCCGGAACGGGGAGTCGGCGCGGCACGGGCAGGAGGAACGGGCGGACGCACCGCCCCCCGCGGCCGCCTCGCCGTGGACCGACCCGACGGCCGACGACGCGAGTCCCGCGTCCGGGAGCGGGCCGGTGTCCGGAGCCCGGAGCGGTCCGGCGCCCGACGCCGGGAGCGGAGCGGCGGCCGACGACGAGACGCACGCGCGCGGGAGCGGTTCGGCGCGTCCCGGGGCACCGAAGCCCGAGAACGGGCCCGCGCAGCCCGGGCCGGCAGGGACGGCAGGGGCGCCTGGCACGTCCCGGGCGGAGACCGGCTCGGCCGCGCCGCGGTCGGCCCGACGGCGTCGGCTCCTCGCCCTGGCGGCGGCCGGGCTCGCGTTGGCCGTCGGTGCCACGGTCCTCCTCGCCGGATCGGACGACCCGGCGCCGCGGAAGAAGGACACCCGGCAACGGTCGGCGAGCTCCTTCCGGCCGTGGGAGGTCGAGCTGACCGCACGGGACGCCGAGGCCACCGGCCAGCCGCACTGCACGTACACACCCCAGACCCTGTACTGCATCAGGCCCGGTGTGCTGGCCGCCGCCGTCGACGCGACGGACGGACGGGTGCTGTGGTCCCGGGACGACACCGCCCGACGGGGCACCGACGTCGCCCAGGAGCCGGTCCTCTCCGGCGGGCTCCTGCACGTCCTCAGCCGGGGCGGCAAGCAGTTGTCGGCGCTCGACCCGGCCACGGGCAGGACCCGCTGGAGCCGCGACGTCACCCGCTACGAGGGGCGCGTCGCGCACGCCGGTGGTGTCGTCCTGCTCACCGGTCCCGACTCCCGGGTCACCGCACTCGACGCGGCGACCGGGAAGGAGAAGTGGCAGCACACCCTCCCGGGACTGACGATGCCGAGTTTCTCCTCGTACGGGGACGGAGTCGCCTACGCGGTGACGGCGGCCGGGAAGGAGACCCGGGTGGCCGCGGTCGACCCGCAGACCGGTGCCATGAGCTGGCAGCGGCACCTGGCCGGGGCGCTGAGCATCGTGGGCGCGCACGACGGGGCGGTGTGGTTCACCTCGACGGCCACCGACAGCTACACCGACGCCGTCGTCCGCTACGACGTCGCCCGCCGCACGGCCGAGCGGGTCGCGCTGCGCTTCCCGCTGCCCGGCGCGCAGGCCGCCGTGGCGGGCGACACCGTCTATCTGCTGGCCGACGGCGGCGCGCTGGTGGCCGTCGACACCAGGACGTCGAAGCAGCTGTGGCGGGCGGAGACGTCCGTCAGCTGGGCGTCCGCGCCTGTCGTGGCCGGGCACCGGCTGTACCTGAGCGCCGTGGACGGCAGGCTCCTCGCGGTCGACACGGCGCGCGGCACCCTGCTCGGCCAGACGAAGGCCCGCCTGGGCGACCGGCGGGGCTCCCTCGTCAATGTGCTTCCCCCTCCGGTCGCCGCTCCGGGCCGGGTCTACGGGACCGCCCCCGACGGCTCGCTGTTCGCGGTCGACGCCCGCGATCCGTCGGCGTGGTGACGTACGAGCCCAGGGGTTCCGACTCGGCCACCTCGTGACGCCCCTCTCGCCCGGGCGTGCGTGAGGGGAAAGCGAAGGGGCCGCTCCCGAAGGAACGGCCCCTCGCACGGCTGTCGGTCGGGGCGGCCTTCGTGGCCGCCGGCCGGGCTCAGCCCAGCTTCGAGACGTCGCGCACCGCGCCCTTGTCCGCGCTGGTCGCCATCGCGGCGTAGGCGCGCAGGGCGGCGGAGACCTTGCGGTCGCGGTTCGCGGGGGCGTACACGCCGTTCAGGGCCTCGCGGCGGGCGTCCAGCTCCTCGTCCGCCACCAGCAGGTCGATCGAGCGGTTCGGGATGTCGATGCGGATGCGGTCGCCGTCCCGCACCAGGGCGATGGTGCCGCCCGCGGCCGCCTCCGGGGAGGCGTGGCCGATGGACAGGCCCGAGGTGCCGCCGGAGAAGCGGCCGTCGGTGACCAGGGCGCAGGTCTTGCCCAGGCCGCGGCCCTTCAGGTACGAGGTCGGGTACAGCATCTCCTGCATGCCCGGGCCGCCCTTGGGGCCCTCGTAGCGGATGACGACGACGTCGCCGTCCTTGACCTGCTGGGTGAGGATCTTCTGGACGGCCTCCTCCTGCGACTCGCAGACGACCGCCGGGCCCTCGAAGGTCCAGATGGACTCGTCGACACCGGCCGTCTTCACGACGCAGCCGTCGACGGCGAGGTTGCCCGTGAGGACCGCCAGGCCGCCGTCCTTGGAGTACGCGTGCTCGGCGGAGCGGATGCAGCCGCCCTCGGCGTCCTCGTCGAGGGCCTCCCAGCGCTCGGACTGGGAGAAGGCCTCGGCGGAGCGGACGCAGCCGGGGGCCGCGTGCCACATTTCGACCGCCTCGGCGGACGGGGAGCCGCCGCGCACGTCCCACGTCTTGAGCCAGTCGGCCAGGGACGGGCTGTGCACGGCGTGCACGTCCTCGTTCAGCAGGCCCGCGCGGTGCAGTTCGCCCAGCAGCGCGGGGATGCCGCCGGCGCGGTGCACGTCCTCCATGTAGTACGTGCGGTCCTTCGCCACGTTCGGGGCGACCTTGGCGAGACAGGGCACACGGCGCGAGACCTCGTTGATCTCCTCCAGGCCGAAGGGGACGCCCGCCTCCTGCGCCGCCGCCAGCAGGTGCAGGATCGTGTTGGTCGAGCCGCCCATCGCGATGTCGAGGGCCATCGCGTTCTCGAAGGCCGCGAAGGTGGCGACGTTGCGCGGCAGGACCGTCTCGTCGTCCTGCTCGTAGTAGCGGCGGGTGATGTCCATGACCGTGCGGGCGGCGTTCTCGTACAGCGCCTTGCGGGCGGTGTGCGTGGCCAGGACCGAGCCGTTGCCCGGGAGGGAGAGGCCGATCGCCTCGGTCAGGCAGTTCATCGAGTTGGCGGTGAACATGCCGGAACACGAGCCGCAGGTCGGGCAGGCGTTCTCCTCGATGCGGAGGATGTCCTCGTCCGAGATCTTGTCGTTCACGGCGTCGGAGATCGCGTCGACCAGGTCGAGCGTGCGGACCGTGCCGTCGACGAGGGTGGCGCGGCCGGACTCCATCGGGCCGCCGGAGACGAAGACCGTCGGGATGTTCAGCCGCAGGGCGGCGTTCAGCATGCCCGGGGTGATCTTGTCGCAGTTGGAGATGCAGATCAGCGCGTCGGCGCAGTGGGCCTCGACCATGTACTCGACGCTGTCGGCGATCAGGTCGCGGGAGGGCAGGCTGTAGAGCATGCCGCCGTGGCCCATGGCGATGCCGTCGTCGACGGCGATCGTGTTGAACTCGCGCGGGATGCCGCCCGCCTCCCTGATCGCCTCGCTGACGATCCGGCCGACCGGCTGGAGGTGGGTGTGGCCCGGCACGAACTCCGTGAAGGAGTTGGCGACCGCGATGATCGGCTTCCGCCCGATGTCCGCGCCCGGTACACCGGAGGCGCGCATAAGGGCGCGGGCGCCCGCCATGTTGCGGCCGTGGGTGACTGTGCGGGACCTCAGCTCGGGCATCGTCGCTCGCTCCTTCGGAGAGTAATGACTGGGTCGAGCGTACGCCGGTGCTCCAGGATCCGGACATGCGGTCCGAAATACGGGACGCACATCTCGGTCGCCGGCCGCACGCCGGCCGACGGGTTCGGACATCGGCGTACGTCGAGTGAAACAGCGGTACGCCGCCCGGGGGGCCGATCGCTCAGGGGTTCGTCAAGTGTCCCTGGACCACCGGTGCCACCCGCGCCACGATCCGCTCCAGGTCGGCCGACGCCAGGGGCTCGATCTTGATCACGTAGCGCAGCATCGCGATGCCGACGAGCTGGGCGGCGGCGAGCTCGGCGCGCAGCTCGGCGTCGGGGAGGTCGAGCTGCTGGACGATGCGGCGCAGCAGCTGCGCGGCCACGAGGCGGCGGAAGACGGCGGCGGCCGCTTCGTTGTTCACGGCGGAACGCACGATCGCGAGGAGCGGGGTGCGGGTGGCCGGGTTCTCCCAGACACCGAACACGAAGCGGGTGAGCCGTTCGCCGACGCCGTCGAGGGGGCCGTCCGCGATGGCGGCCGGAGCGGCCAGGGCGGGCGCGAAGGCGACCTCGATGGCCGCCTCGAAGACCTGCTCCTTGGTGCCGAAGTAGTGGTGCACGAGCGCGGAGTCCACCCCGGCGGCCTTCGCGATGCCCCGGACCGAGGCCTTCTCGTAGCCGCGCTCGGAGAACTCGGCGCGGGCCGCCTCCAGGATCTGGTCGCGGGTGGCGGGGGCGGCCTGGGTCTGCGTGCGGGAGGGGCGCCCCCGGCCGCGGCGGGGCGTGGCGTCCGTCACCGGCGGGGCACCTTCACCGCGGAGGCGAGGTGGAGCCGGGTGAAGGCCAGGGCCTCGGCCAGGTCGGCCTCGCGCTCGGCGCCGGACATCGCGCGGCGGGTGTTGACCTCGATGACGACGTGGCCGTCGAACCCGGACAGCGCGAGGCGTTCGAGCAGCTCCGCGCAGGGCTGGGTGCCGCGGCCCGGGACCAGGTGCTCGTCCTTGTTGGAGCCGTTGCCGTCGGCGAGGTGGACGTGGCCGAGGCGGTCGGCCATGCGGTCGATCATCTGCAGGGCGTCGGTGCGGGCCGTCGCGGTGTGGCTGAGGTCGATCGTGAAGTGCCGGTAGTCGTCCTTCGTCACGTCCCACTCGGGGGCGTACGCGAGCATCTCGCGGTCGCGGTAGCGCCAGGGGTACATGTTCTCGACGGCGAACCGTACGTCCGTCTCGTGCGCCATCCGCCAGATCCCGCTGACGAAGTCGCGCGCGTACTGGCGCTGCCAGCGGAACGGGGGGTGCACCACGACGGTCGACGCGCCCAGCTTCTCCGCCGCCGCGCGGGCGCGCTGGAGCTTGACCCACGGGTCGGTGGACCACACCCGCTGGGTGATCAGCAGACAGGGGGCGTGTACGGCGAGGATCGGGATCTGGTGGTAGTCGCTGAGCCTGCGCAGTGCCTCGATGTCCTGGCTGACCGGGTCGGTCCACACCATGACCTCGACTCCGTCGTAGCCGAGGCGTGCGGCGATCTCGAAGGCCGTCGCCGTCGACTCCGGATACACGGAGGCCGTGGACAACGCGACCTTCGCATCCGGGATGCGCACGACTGGTTCTGCCACGAGGGACAGAGTACGGGTTGGCTCCGGCCGGGGGCCGTGGGTGGTGGGCTTCCGGCCGGGGGCGTCAGGGGCTGTGGCCCGTGGTCTCCCGGCCTTTTCGCGCCGGGGGTGGGCTGTGTCACGTGGTGGGGGTCTCGGTGGTGCGGGGGTGTTTTGTCCTGTTTTTGGGGTCGGGGCTCCGGGGCGGTTCGTCCGGTTCCCGGGGGCGGGTGGGTGAGCGCGGGTTGCGACCACCCCGCCAGGCGCGCGGGGAACTGCGCGCCCGGCCCCCGCCGTGCCGCGGTCACCCCGCGTCGCCACCCGCCACGGCGTGCCCGCCCCACCGGGCGTGGTGCTGCTCCCCGCGCCTCCGGGTGGGGTGGTTTCGGCGGGCACCGGCCCGTGCGAGTTGTGTGTGGCTGGGCGCGCAGTTCCCCGCGCCCCTGGGTCCGCCGCCCCTGGGCCGTGCTCACCCGTGACCGCCGGGTGCCGCTGGGTGCGCAGTTCCTCGCGCCCCTAGGCCCGCCGGACCTCGACCGTGCTCACCCGGAACCGCCGGGTGCCGCCGGGTGCGCAGTTCCCCGCGCCCCTAGGCCCGCCGGACCCCGACGGTGCTCACCCGACACCGCCGGGTGCCGCTCGCGCCGCTGGAGGCCGCCGGGTGGGGGCTACTCCGAGGGCATGTGGTCCAGGCGGCGGAGGATGACGCCCTCTCGGAGGGCCCAGGGGCAGACCTCCAGGGTTTCGACGCCGAAGAGATCCATCGCGCCCTCGGCGACGAGCGCACCCGCGAGGAGCTGGCCCGAGCGGCCGGGGGAGACGCCCGGGAGCTCCGCGCGCTCCTCCCCGGTCATCGAGGCGAGACGCGGCACCCAGTCCTCCAGGGCCCGCCGCTTCAGCTCGCGCTGGACGTAGAGGCCCTCCGTGGAGCGCGCGGCGCCGGCGATGCGGGCCAGCTGCTTGAACGTCTTGGAGGTGGCGACCACATGGTCGGGGGCGCCGAAGCGGCTGAACTCTCCGACCGTGCGGGCGATCTGCGCCCGCACGTGGCGGCGCAGCGCCTTCACGTCGGCCGGATCGGCCGGGTCGGTGGGCAGCCAGCCGGCGGTGAGCCGCCCCGCGCCGAGCGGCAGGGACACGGCCGCGTCCGGCTCCTCGTCCATGCCGTACGCGATCTCCAGGGAGCCGCCGCCGATGTCGAGGACGAGGAGCTTGCCCGCGGACCAGCCGAACCAGCGGCGGGCGGCGAGGAAGGTGAGCCTGGCCTCCTCCTCGCCGGTCAGGACCTGGAGCTCGACGCCGGTCTCGGCCTGCACCCGGGCCAGGACGTCGTCGGCGTTGCGCGCCTCGCGGACCGCGGACGTGGCGAAGGGCAGCAGCGCCTCGACGCCCTTGTCCTCGGCGGCCTCCAACGCGTCCTGGACCGTTTCGACCAGTTTGTCGACACCCGCGGGGTCGATCGCCCCGCTCCCGTCGAGCAGTTGGGCGAGCCGCAGGTCGGCCTTGTGCGAGTGCGCGGGCAGCGGGCGGGCGCCGGGGTGGGCGTCCACCACCAGCAGATGCACCGTGTTCGAACCCACGTCGAGGACACCGAGTCTCATATACGGAACGCTACTGCCCCCACGGCCGTCGGCCGTCCCCGGAGCGGGCAGAAGCGACTTACCCTGGACGGGTGCCAAAGACGAAAAAGGCGAAGCCCGACAAATCAGCCAAGGGTTCTTCGCAGACGAAGGCGCCCAAGCCCAAGAAGTCCCCGACGAAGGCCGCCGTGTCCGACGAGAAGGGACTCGACTTCGCTCGCGCATGGGTGGAATTTCCTGATCCCGCCGATGACGAGCAGGTCTTCCGGTGCGATCTGACATGGCTGACCTCTCGCTGGAACTGCATCTTCGGAAGCGGCTGCCAGGGCATCCAGGCGGGCCGCGCCGACGACGGCTGCTGCACGCTGGGGGCGCACTTCTCGGACGAGGACGACGAGAAGCGGGTGGCCGAGCACGTGGCGCGCCTCACGCCGGACATCTGGCAGCACCATGACGTGGGCACGAAGACCGGCTGGGTCTCCGAGGACGAGGACGGCGACCGCCAGACGCGCCCGTACCAGGGCTCGTGCATCTTCCAGAACCGTCCGGGCTTCGCGGGCGGCGCGGGCTGCTCGCTGCACATCCTCGCCCTGAAGGAGGGCCGGGAACCGCTGGAGACCAAGCCGGACGTCTGCTGGCAGCTGCCGGTCCGCCGGACGTACGAGTGGATCGACCGGCCCGACGACACCCGGGTGCTCCAGGTCTCCATCGGCGAGTACGACCGCCGCGGCTGGGGCCCCGGCGGCCACGACCTGCACTGGTGGTGCACCTCGGCGACCTCCGCGCACGGCGCGGGCGACCCGGTGTACGTGTCGTACCGCCCGGAGCTGATCGAGCTCATGGGCAAGGCGGGGTACGACCGCCTCGTCGAGCTCTGCGAGGAGCGGCTGGCGTCGCAGCTGCCGCTGCTGGCACCGCACCCGGCGGACCCGACGGCCTGAGACGGGGCGCGGGGCGCGTCCACGCCCGCGGGCACGGCGGGCCGGGACGACAGGGCCGCAGAGCGTCCGCGCCCGGTGCGCCGGGCCCGGACGTCGGCCCCGGGACCGTATGGTCACGTAGCCCTACGACGACGGGGTCGGCGCGCCGCTGTCGCTCGGCGGCGGCGTCGAGCCGCCCGGGTCCGACGGCGTCGGCTCGGTGGGCGTCGGGGAGGTCGTCGGGTCGGACGGCGTCGGCGACGGGTCGGGGCCGGACGGCGGCGGGGTCGAGCCGGGGTCGGTCGGGACCGGGTCGCTGGGCGTCGGCGCCGGGTCGTGGCCCCCGGGACCGGAGGGCCCCGCGTTGCCGTAGCCGGCGATCGTGACCACGGCACCCGCGGGGGCCATCGCCACCTGCGCGCTCCAGTGGCCGACCGGCTCCCGGAGATGATCGACGTACACCTTGACCGTCACCGACTCGCCCGGGTCGAGGGTCCCCGCGGACTGGCTCAGGTAGAGCCACGAGGCTCCGGTGCGGGCGGACCAGTGGACCGGCGAACTCCCGGAGGCGGTCAGCGTGATGAGGGTGGTGTCCCCGCTGTTGCCCGCCGTCACGGCGAGCTGCCCGGCGCCCTGCCCCGGGGTGCTTCCGGGGGCGCTGACGACCTCCACGGAGACGTCCGGCGAGCGGCTGCCCTTGGTGAAGCGCGCGTCGGGCCGGGCGCTGGCGTTGCCCGCGTTCTCGTAGCCGCCCGACCCGTCGCCCTCCATGCCGTCGGGGCCGTGCGCCTCGCTCGCGGTGACCGGGCGGCCGTCGGTCCCCTCACCGGTGAGGGGCGCGCCCCGGTAGGCCGCCCAGAGGGCGAGCACCGGTGCGGCGACGACGGTGGCGACGACCGTCGTCGTGACGGCACGGGCGCGGAGCCGGTCCCGGCGGGCCGCGTGATCCTTGGGGTCCATCGGGAAGCCGCGCCGGTCGAAGCGCGGCGCGCCGCTCCGCGCGCGCGGAGCATGGGCCATCGCGGTGTGCAGCGCCCGGCGGGGCGCCTCCAGGACGGGCAGGGCGGCGGGGGTGACGCTGGTGCCGGGCCAGGCGCCGGGGACCGCGCGCTCGGCGGTGCGGCGGCAGCGGGGGCAGTCGTCGACGTGCCGGACCAGCTCGCAGCGCAGGGCGGCGCTCAGGACGAGCTGGTTGTCGCCGGTGAGGCGGGCGACGCCGGGGCAGGCGCCGGTCTCGACGACGGCGAGCGCGGCGCGGGTGCGTTCGACCTCGCAGGCGGCGGAGGCGAGCAGCTCGCGGGCGGCGGCGAGGTCCATGCCGAGGACGGCGGCGACCTCGTGGGCGGCGAGCTGGTGACGCACGGCGAGTTCGAGCGCCTCGCGCTGCTCGGGAGTGGTACCGGCGGCCTCCGGCCAGGCGAGCAGGGCGAGTTCGCCCTGGCGCCGCGCCCTGACCTCCTCGGACACGGTGGCGCTCAGCACCTCGGCCGCGCGCCGGTCGGCGGCGTCCTGGTGCGACCGGTGGGCCGCGCGCCGCCCGGAGGCGTGCGCAGCCTGGCGTCTGCGCCGGGCTTCGGTGAGCTTGCGCAGACAGGACCAGCGGGCCAGCGCGTACAGCCAGGCGCGGCGGTCGGCCGCGGACTCGGGGCCGCGCGGGCTCCGGCGCTCGGCCAGCGCGAGGACGTCGCCGAGGGCGGCGGTGGCCGAGTCGTGGTCGCACAGCACGCTCAGGCAGTAGGTGAACAGGCCGTCCAGGTACGGTTCGTAGCGCGCGGGAGGACGCTGGGCGAGGGTGCGGGCGCTCGCGCCACGGGGCGCCGCCACCCGCTTGCGGGCGGGTCCGTGCGCCCGGTGTGCGCCGGTGGTGTGCGTGGTGGTCTCCGGACTGCTGCTCATCACCCGTGCGACCGTAGGCGCCCTGAGGTGGCCCCTTCCTCCCCCTTGAGCACATTTAATCCGTACGGGTGAAACGATCCCTCAATCGGGTACACGAACCTCCGATCCCGTGGCCCAGGCCGTCACGGGCGGCGATGGCAGGCCATGGCAGATACCCCCGCGGGGTGCGCCGGCGGACCGGGAGGCGCCGGCCCGGCGAACGCCCCGGCCGAGCGCCTGCTCACCGCCCCGGCCCCGCCTCCCGGCCTTCCCCACCGGTCGGGGCCGGGGTGTCAGTGGGCTCGGTTACGGTTCCGTCATGGCTGCCCGTACGAAAACCGCGAAGGACCGGCCGTCCTACCGCTGCACCGAGTGCGGCTGGCAGACGGCCAAGTGGCTCGGCCGCTGCCCCGAGTGCCAGGCATGGGGGACGGTCGAGGAGTACGGCGCGCCTGCCGTGCGCACCACGGCGCCGGGCCGCGTCACCACCTCCGCGGTACCGATCGGGCAGGTCGACGGCCGTCAGGCCACCGCCCGCTCCACCGGCGTGCCCGAGCTGGACCGGGTCCTCGGCGGAGGCCTGGTGCCCGGCGCGGTCGTCCTGGTCGCGGGCGAGCCCGGCGTCGGCAAGTCCACCCTCCTGCTCGACGTCGCCGCGAAGTCGGCCAGCGACGAGCACCGCACGCTGTATGTGACCGGCGAGGAGTCGGCGAGCCAGGTCCGGCTGCGCGCCGACCGCATCAAGGCGATCGACGACCACCTCTATCTCGCCGCGGAGACCGATCTGGCCGCCGTCCTCGGCCACTTGGACGCGGTGAAGCCGTCCCTGCTCATCATGGACTCCGTGCAGACCGTCGCCTCCCCGGAGATCGACGGCGCCCCCGGTGGCATGGCGCAGGTGCGCGAGGTCGCCGGGGCGCTCATCCGCGCCTCCAAGGAGCGGGGCATGTCCACCCTCCTCGTGGGCCATGTCACCAAGGACGGCGCCATCGCGGGCCCCCGCCTGCTCGAACACCTCGTGGACGTCGTGCTGCACTTCGAGGGCGACCGGCACGCCCGCCTCCGGCTCGTCCGCGGAGTGAAGAACCGGTACGGGACGACGGACGAGGTCGGCTGCTTCGAGCTGCACGACGAGGGCATCACGGGCCTCGCGGACCCCTCCGGCCTGTTCCTGACGCGCCGCGACGAGCCGGTGCCCGGGACCTGCCTCACGGTGACGCTCGAAGGCCGCCGCCCCCTGGTCGCCGAAGTGCAGGCGCTCACCGTGGACTCGCAGATCCCCTCCCCGCGCCGGACGACGTCCGGCCTGGAGACCTCCCGGGTCTCGATGATGCTCGCCGTCCTGGAGCAGCGCGGACGGATCAGCGCCCTCGGCAAGCGGGACATCTACTCGGCGACGGTCGGCGGCGTGAAGCTCTCCGAGCCCGCCGCGGACCTCGCGATCGCGCTCGCGCTGGCCTCGGCCGCCAGTGACACCCCGCTTCCCAAGAACCTCGTGGCGATCGGCGAGGTGGGGCTCGCGGGCGAGGTCAGACGGGTCACGGGCGTCCAGCGCAGGCTCGCCGAAGCGCACCGCCTGGGCTTCACGCACGCCCTCGTACCGACCGACCCGGGCAAGATCCCTCCCGGTATGAAGGTCCTGGAAGTCGCGGACATGGGCGACGCGCTGCGGGTCCTTCCTCGCTCCCGTCGTCGAGAGGCCCCACGGGAGGAGGAAGAGCGCCGGTAGACTTTGCCCTGGTCTCGCCCGTCCGTACGAACCGAGGGCGACCGGAAACCTGCGACCGGAGGAGTGCAGTGGCAGCCAACGACCGGGCAGCAGCTCCCGGAAAGTCCGGTGGGAGCTCCGGTGCCGATGGCCTGATGCGCGCCTCACTGAGCGCCGTGGCACCCGGCACGGCCCTGCGCGACGGGCTCGAGCGGATTCTCCGCGGCAACACGGGCGGACTCATCGTGCTGGGCTCCGACAAGACCGTCGAAGCGATGTGTACGGGCGGTTTTGTCCTGGATGTCGAGTTCACCGCCACGCGGCTGCGCGAACTGTGCAAGCTCGACGGCGGCATCGTCCTCGACAAGGACATCACCAAGATCCTCCGGGCGGGCGTGCAGCTGGTGCCCGACCCGACGATCCCCACGGAGGAGACGGGCACGCGGCACCGCACCGCGGACCGGGTGAGCAAGCAGGTCGGCTTCCCCGTCGTCTCGGTCTCCCAGTCGATGCGCCTGATCGCGCTGTACGTCGACGGTCAGCGCCGGGTCCTGGAGGACTCCGCCGCGATCCTCTCCCGCGCCAACCAGGCGCTCGCGACCCTGGAGCGCTACAAGCTCCGCCTCGACGAGGTCGCGGGCACGCTGTCCGCGCTGGAGATCGAGGACCTGGTCACCGTCCGGGACGTCTCGGCGGTCGCCCAGCGTCTGGAGATGGTCCGCCGCATCGCCACCGAGATCGCCGAGTACGTGGTCGAACTGGGCACCGACGGGCGCCTTCTCGCGCTCCAGCTGGACGAGTTGATCGCGGGCGTGGAGCCCGAGCGCGAGCTCGTCGTACGGGACTACGTGCCGGAGCCGACCGCCAAGCGCTCCCGCACGGTCGACGAGGCACTGTCCGAACTGGACGCGCTGACCCACGCGGAGCTCCTCGAACTCTCCACCGTGGCGAGGGCGTTGGGTTACACCGGCTCCCCCGAGGCGCTGGACTCCGCGGTCTCGCCGCGCGGCTTCCGGCTGCTCGCGAAGGTGCCCCGGCTGCCCGGCGCGATCATCGACCGCCTCGTCGAGCACTTCGGCGGGCTGCAGAAGCTGCTCGCGGCCAGCGTGGACGACCTGCAGACGGTCGACGGCGTGGGCGAGGCGCGGGCGCGCAGCGTCCGCGAGGGCCTGTCCCGCCTGGCCGAGTCGTCGATCCTGGAGCGGTACGTCTAGCCGGTCCGGCGGATCGCCGGGCCCTCGGCCCTCCGGCTCCGCACTGCTCGCGCCGGCCCCCTCCGCTCGGACCACGGGCCGAGCCCCGGGCCTGGGCGCCCTGCCCGGGACCTGAGCGCCCGGGACCTGAGCGCTCGGGATCTGAGCGCCCGGGATCTGAGCGCCCGGGTCCGGCGCGCGAACCCGGCGCAGCTCGTGGGGGCGACAGGCGGGCAGGACATGACTCGCGGGCCGGCTCCCCGGCTCGGCCGCGGTTCCTGGCTCGGCGCACAGCTCCTTGTCCGGCGCACCGCCAGGCGCGGTTCCTCGGCTCGGCGCACCGCCCGGGCGTCGCGCCCGGGTCCGGCACTCACGCCGAGCTCCGGGCCCAGCCCTCGCTCCGTCCTCGTCCAGCCCTCGTTCAGCCCTCGCTCAATCCTTGGCCAGGACGAACGACGTCTGCGCCTTGGCCAGTCCGGGCGCCTTCGCCTCCACCAGGTACGTGCCCGCGGACGCCGAACCCGCCGGAGGCGTGGCGCACTCGGGCGCGCTGGCCTTGCGGTCCCACTTCACCTTGTAGATCACCTGGTCGTCGGCGGGCACGCGGTACAGCTCGCTGCCGCCGCCCTTCGGGCAGTCGTCCGAGGACCAGATGTCGTCGTCGCTCCCGGCCTGAGTGATCGTCAGCACGGTTTTCTCGGGGCCGAGATCGAGCTTGCAGGCGCTGCCCGAGGAGTTCTTGGCGATGAGATCGATCGTGGGGGTCTCGTCGGGGGCGTAGCTGTTGTGCTCGCTGTGCAGCGTCAACTTCACATTGCCGGGAGTGCAGTTGGGGAGGGTGGAGCCGGCCGGGAGCCGGTCCCCCGACCCGCCGCCGTTCTTGGACCCGTCGTCCGAGCCGCCTCCGGTCCCGCCGCCGCTCTCCTCGGAACCGCCGGAACCGGCACCGCCGGCGGAGCCGCCGCCGCTCGCGTCGCCGTCACCGTCGCCGTCGCCACCCTCGTCGCCGCCGCTGCCGCTGCCGCTCGACTCGTCGCGCCCGCCCGGGTGTTGGCTGATCGCGGGACCCGAACCGGAGGGGCCGGGAGTGATGGTGGGCGCGGGGTTCTTGCCGTTGGACCCGCCGTTGTCGTGCTGTCCGCCTCCGCCGCCGGAACCGACCACCCACACGATGAGGAGCGCCAACAGCGCGACCACAGACAGCAGAACGGCCCTCCGACGCCAGTAGATGGTGGAGGGAAGCGGCCCGACAGGATTGCGCAGAGATCCCACGGCGCAAACTGTACGAGAGATCGGCGCCGCGACTTGCCGCACCCGCCGCCCTGTCGGCAACTTTTCCGGATCATCATCCCGGGACATGGCGAGTTTTCACCCCCTCCGCCCCCACCCGTCCGGTACCTGCGGACTTCGCGCCCGGACACCGTGACGGGCCGGACGGGCCCGCGCTCAATCGCCGGACGGGCTGCAAAGATCTGGCAGGATCGACAGAGCCATGACTGCACCCACCAAACCCACCCAGAACGCCTCCGGCGAGACGCTCCACGCACCCGTCATCGCCTGGTTCGACGAGCACGCCCGTGACCTCCCGTGGCGGCGCCCCGACGCCGGTCCCTGGGGAGTGATGGTCAGCGAGTTCATGCTCCAGCAGACCCCGGTCAACCGCGTACTCCCCGTGTACGAGCAGTGGCTGGCCCGCTGGCCCCGCCCCGCCGACCTGGCGAAGGAGGCCCCGGGAGAGGCCGTCCGCGCCTGGGGCCGGCTCGGCTACCCACGGCGCGCGCTGCGCCTGCACGGCGCCGCGGTGGCCATAACGGAGCGGCACGGCGGCGACGTACCGGCGGAGCACGCCCAGCTGCTGGCACTGCCCGGCATCGGGGAGTACACGGCGGCGGCGGTCGCGTCCTTCGCCTACGGCCAGCGGCACGCCGTGCTGGACACGAATGTGCGACGGGTGTTCGCGCGGGCCGTCACCGGCGTCCAGTACCCGCCGAACGCCACCACCGCGGCCGAGCGCAAGCTCGCGCGGGCGCTGCTGCCCGAGGACGAGCACACGGCGTCGCGCTGGGCCGCCGCCTCCATGGAACTCGGCGCGCTCGTCTGCACGGCGAAGAACGAGACCTGTCACCGCTGCCCCATCGCCTCGCAGTGCGCGTGGCAGCTGGCGGGCAAGCCGGAGCACGAGGGCCCGCCGCGGCGCGGCCAGACGTACGCCGGCACGGACCGGCAGGTGCGCGGAAAGCTGCTCGCCGTGCTGCGGGAAGCGGTCGTGCCCGTGCCGCAGGCGGCACTTGACCGTGTGTGGGGCGAACCGGTGCAGCGGGCACGCGCGCTCGACGGGCTCGTCGCCGACGGACTGGTGGAGCCGCTCCCCGGTGCTCTGTATCGACTCCCTCTGACGTAGCAAAAGCATCCAAAACAGGACCAGTACGGGCAGAAAGCAGCCTCTCTCTTACCCCGCGCCTACATCCGTTACACAACCGACGGACAGCCGATTGCTTGCCGCAGGCTGTCTCGGACAACCCCGTGACAACGCCTCCGTAGCTTCATTGCCGTACCGCAGGAGCGGCCGCACAGACCGCGGCACGCCGACGGTGCGACAGCAGACGGACAACCGGCAGCAGGCAGGTCGGAAACGGGGATGGAGGCGGTTGATCATGGCGCAGGGCGAGGTGCTCGAATTCGAGGAGTACGTCCGTACCCGGCAGGACGCGCTGCTGCGCAGTGCCCGCCGCCTGGTCCCCGACCCGGTCGACGCGCAGGACCTGCTGCAGACCGCGCTCGTGCGGACGTACGGCCGCTGGGACGGCATCGCGGACAAGCGGCTGGCCGACGCCTACCTGCGCCGCGTCATGATCAACACCCGGACCGAGTGGTGGCGGGCCCGCAAGCTCGAAGAGGTGCCCACCGAGCAGCTTCCGGACGCCAGCGTCGACGACTCCACCGAGCAGCACGCGGACCGCGCGCTGCTGATGGACATCATGAAGGTTCTCGCTCCCAAGCAACGCAGTGTCGTGGTGCTGCGACACTGGGAGCAGATGTCCACGGAGGAGACGGCCGCCGCCCTCGGCATGTCGGCCGGAACGGTCAAGAGCACGCTGCACCGGGCGCTGGCCCGGCTCCGCGAGGAGCTGGAGAGCCGCGACCTCGCGGAGCGCGGCGCCCGCGCGCTCGAACCGGGTGAGGAGCGGGAGCGTTGCGCGGCCTAGAAAGTCGGGCCAGTCAGGTCCTGAAGGCGGGGAGCACGGCCACGGCCGTACTCACCGCCCTCGGCCTTTTCGTGAGCGCCTGCGCCACCGGTGGCACCGGCGCCCGCGACGAGGGCCCGGCGGGCGGCGACGCCGTCGCGAAGGGCGCCGCCACGCCCACCGCCGCCGCTTCTCCGACCAAGGCGGCTCGGCGTGTCGACGCCGTCCGGCTGGTCAAGAACGACCCGGGGGTCAGCACGGCGGTCAAGCGCGACCTGAAGCCGTGCGTCGGCGACGAGTACCCCGTCGACGTGTCGTACGGCAACCTCACCGGAAGCTCCTCGAACGACGTCGTGGTCAACGTGATGACCTGCGGCGACGCCGTCGGCATCGGCTCGTACGTGTACCGCGAGGCCAACGGCAGGTACCAGAATGTGTTCAAGGCCGAGGAACCGCCGGTCTACGCGGAGATAGACCGCGGCGATCTGGTGGTCACCCAGCAGCTGTACGAGAAGGGCGACCCGGTGTCGTACCCCTCCAGCGAAGAAGTGATCACCTACGGCTGGTCCGCGACCCGCTTCACCGAGGAGTCCCGGATCCACAACGACTACAGCAACGCGGTGGGCGGCGCCGACTCGCCCTCGCCCGAGGCGAACTGAGAACAGGCGGAGCAGACGGATGGCAGAGCAGACCCACGTCCTGTTCGTCGAGGACGACGACGTCATCCGGGAGGCCACGCAACTCGCCCTGGAGCGCGACGGCTTCGCGGTGACCGCCATGCCCGACGGACTGTCGGGCCTGGAGGCGTTCCGTGCCGACCGCCCGGACATCGCCCTGCTGGACGTGATGGTCCCCGGGCTCGACGGCGTCTCGCTGTGCCGCCGCATCCGGGACGAGTCGACCGTCCCCGTGATCATGCTGTCCGCGCGCGCCGACTCGATCGACGTCGTGCTCGGCCTGGAGGCCGGCGCCGACGACTATGTGACCAAGCCCTTCGACGGGGCCGTCCTGGTCGCCCGCATCCGCGCGGTGCTGCGCCGCTTCGGGCACGCCAACGGCGGGCGGGGCGCGGCGGCCGACGAGCCGGCCCCGGTGGACGGCGGGGTCCTCGCCTTCGGCGATCTGGAGATCGACACCGAGGGCATGGAGGTGCGCAGGAGTGGTGTGCACGTGGCGCTGACGCCCACCGAGATGCGGCTGCTGCTGGAGTTCTCCGCCGCGCCGGGTACGGTGCTGAGCCGCGACAAGCTGCTCGAACGTGTGTGGGACTACGGCTGGGGCGGTGACACCCGCGTCGTCGACGTGCATGTGCAGCGGCTGCGTACGAAGATCGGCCAGGACCGGATCGAGACGGTCCGTGGCTTCGGCTACAAGTTGAAGGCCTGAGCAGGGGTATGCGGGGGATATTTCGGCGTCCGGGGTCCGGTGAGCCGGCCGGGCGCCCGGTTCCGGGCGGACGGGCGGACGCGGGCCCGGTTCCGGGCGGACGGGCGGACGCGGGCCCGGTTCCGGGCGGACGGGCGGATGCGGGCCCGGTTCCGGGCGGACGGACGGGTACGGGCCCGGTTCCGGGCGGACGGACGGGTACGGGCCCGGTTCCGGGCGGACGGACGGGTACGGGCCCGGTTCCGGGCGGACGGACGGGTACGGGCGCGCGGCCGCGTCCCGGCGGTGCAGCGGACGACGGCTCCGACTCGGGCACGAACATCCGCACCGGCATCCGCTGGAAGCTGAGCACGGCGATCGCCCTGGTCGGCGCGCTCGTCGCGATCGCGCTGAGCCTGGTCGTGCACAACGCGGCCCGGGTGTCGATGCTCGACAACTCGCGGGATCTCGCGGACGAGCGCATCCAGCTCGCCCAGCGCATGTACGGACCCGGCAGGCCGCCGCCCTTCGGGGCCAAGATCGACGACCCGTCGATACCCAGTGACCTGCTGGAGAGCGTCTCGCACGGCCGGCGGGCCACCTACATCTCCGAGGGCACGCACGGGGTGCCGGACATCTGGGCCGCGGTACCGCTCAGGGACGGCCGGGTGCTGTCCTGGCACGAGCGGTTCACCGACCGCAACGCGGACGTCATGAAGGACCTCGACCAGGCCCTCATCATCGGGTCCATCGCGGTCGTGTTCGGCGGCAGCGCGCTCGGCGTGCTCATCGGCGGCCAGCTGTCGCGCCGGCTGCGCAAGGCCGCGGCCGCCGCGAACCAGGTCGCCAAGGGCGACACCGACGTACGGGTGCGGGACGCGATCGGCGGTGTCGTGCGCGACGAGACCGACGACCTGGCGCGGGCCGTCGACGCGATGGCGGACGCGCTCCAGCAGCGCATCGAGGCGGAGCGCCGGGTGACCGCCGACATCGCCCACGAGCTGCGCACGCCGGTGACCGGGCTGCTGACGGCGGCGGAGCTGCTGCCGCCCGGCCGTCCCACCGAACTCGTCCGGGACCGGGCGCAGGCCATGCGCACGCTCGTCGAGGACGTCCTGGAGGTCGCCCGCCTCGACGGCGCCTCCGAGCGGGCCGAGCTGCAGGACATCATGCTCGGCGAGTTCGTCACGCGGCGCGTGGCGGCGAAGGACGCGGGTGTCGAGGTGCGCGTGGTCCACGAGTCGGAGGTCACGACCGACCCGCGGCGCCTGGAGCGTGTCCTGTTCAACCTCCTCGCGAACGCCTCCCGGCACGGCAGGCCGCCCGTCGAGGTCACGGTCGAGGGCCGGGTCATCCGTGTCCGCGACCACGGCCCCGGCTTCCCGGAGAAACTCCTCGCCGAGGGCCCGAGCCGCTTCCGTACGGGCAGCACCGACCGCGCCGGCCACGGGCACGGGCTGGGCCTCACGATCGCCGCGGGGCAGGCCCGGGTGCTCGGGGCCCGGCTGACGTTCCGCAACGTACGGCCCGCCGGGGCTCCGGACGACGTGCCCGCGGAGGGCGCGGTCGCGGTGCTGTGGCTTCCGGAGCACGCCCCGACGAACACCGGGAGCTATCCGATGCTGCCGTCGGCCTCCGGCAAGTGACGGTGCGGCGGCCCCGGAACCCTCACCGGCCGGGGCCTGCCGCGGCGGGCGGGGGCACGCTCAGCAGCCGAAGTCCTTCGAGAAGTCGAGCTCCTCGCTGCGCTGGGTGAGCGAGTACCAGTTGCCGTTGTCGTCGCGGAAGATCGCCTCGATTCCGTACGGCCGCTCCTGGGGGTCCTGGAGGAACTCCACTCCGCGCGCCTTGAACTTCTCGTAGTCACCGCGGCAGTCGTCGGTACGGAAGGCGCCCGCGCCCAGCGCGCCCTTGCCGACCAGCTTCTTCAGCGCCTCCGCGGACTCCGGGTCGAGCCCCGGGCCGTCCAGGCTCATCAGCGCGAGCTCGACGTCCGGCTGGTCCTTGGCCCCCACGGTGATCCACCGCATGGGCCCCATGGCCAGGTCGTTGCGCACCTCGAAGTCGAGCTTCTCGGTGAAGAAGGCCTTGGTCCGCTCCTGGTCGAACGTCCAGACGGTGGTGATGCCCAGGCCCTTGATCATGGCTCTGCTCTCCTGTCGTCCACTGCTGCCCGTCCGGCACCAGCTCCTGCTCGCCACCGTAGGCGCGGGCCGGCTCAGGGTGCTTCTTCAGAGTTGCGGTCCTCGGCGGGCGGGGAAGCGGCCCTGTGCCGGAAGCCGCCCGCCCACAACATGGCGTAGCAGCCGGGGATGAGGGCGGCCCCCTTCCGCACGTGCTTCGTGCGGTACTCGCTCGGTGTCAGACCGGTCCACGTCTTGAAGCTCGCCGAGAAGGTGCCGAGGCTGCTGAACCCGACCAGGTGGCAGATGTCGGTGACCGAGAGGTTCGCCGTGCGCAGCATCTCCTCCGCCCGCTCGATGCGGCGGTGCGTCAGATACTGGCCGGGCGTCTCGCCGTACGCCGCCTTGAAGGCGCGGATGAAGTGATAGCGCGAGTACCCGGCGTGCGCGGCCAGCGCGTCGAGATCGAGGCCGGGCTCGGCCCAGTCCCGGTCCATCGCGTCCTTGGCCAGCCGCAGCTGCCGCATCCTGTCCACGCTCCCGATGGTGGCACGCGGCACCGACACCGCCGCGGCCGTCGCCCGGCGGCGCCGGAGCGCCCGGTCCCTCACGGGCCGGGGCCGGAGACGGGAGAAGGCCCCCGGGGCGGACAACGCCGGGGGCCTTCGGTCCGAGTACGCGCGGAACTCGGGTGGATTTCGCCGAATCCCGGAGCTCGCGGATCTCGGGTGGAGTTCGCCGGACTCCGGAGCTCGCGGAACTCGTGGGGTTCGCGGAGGGGGTCAGACCGCCTCGGCGATGCTCGCCGCGGGGGTCGCGTCCTGCGCCGCGTCGTCCGGCTTGGGCGCGCCCGCTCCCTTCAGCGGGACCTCCTTGACGAACACCGCGGCGACCAGCGCCACCACCGCCACCACGGAGCCGAGCAGGAACGCGGAGTGCGTACCGGAGGACACCGCGTACTGGTAGGCCTCGCGCGCCGCGGCGGGCAGCTTCGCCAGGCTGGCCGCGTCGAGCTGCGCGGACTGCTCCGTCACCTTGGAGCCGAGCGCTCCGGCCCGCTCGGCCATCACGTCCTGCACCCGGTGGTTGAACAGGGCGCCCATGATGGCGACGCCGAAGGAGGAACCGAGGGTCCGGAACAGGGTGGTCGAGGAGGACGCGACACCCATGTCCTTCATCTCCACGCTGTTCTGCGCGACCAGCATGGTGATCTGCATCAGGCAGCCCATGCCCGCGCCCAGCACCGCCATGTACAGACCGGAGGTCAGGCGGGTCGTCCCGGTGTCCATCTGGGCGAGCAGGAACAGGCCGACGATCATCAGGACGCTGCCGACGAGCGGGAAGACCTTGTAGCGGCCGCTGTTGGTGGTGACCCGGCCCGCGACCATCGACACCGCGAGCATCGCGCCGAGCATCGGCAGGAGCAGCAGACCGGAGTTGGTCGCGGACGCGCCCTGCACGGACTGCTGGTACAGCGGGAGGAAGAGCACCGCACCGAACATCACGAAGCCGGTGATGAAGCCGATGACGGACATCAGGGTGAAGTTGCGGCTGCGGAAGATGTGCAGCGGCATGATCGGCGCGGCGGCGCGGGTCTGCCAGAAGACGAAGCCGACGAGCGCGGCGACGCCGATGCCGATCAGCTCCATGATGCGCGCGGAGCCCCAGGAGTACTCGGTGCCGCCCCAGGTGGTGACCAGCACGATCGACGAGATGCCGAGCGCCAGCAGGCCGGCGCCGAGGTAGTCGATCTTCGCCTGGACCCGCTTCCTGGGCAGGTGCAGCACGGCGCTGACCGCGAGGAGCGCGACGACGCCGAGCGGAAGGTTGATGTAGAAGGACCAGCGCCAGCCCCAGTGGTCGGTGATGGAGCCGCCGACCAGCGGGCCGAGGATCATGGCGAAGGCCATGACGCCGGCCATCATGCCCTGGTACTTGCCGCGCTCCCGCGGCGGGATCAGGTCGCCGATGATCGCCATGACGCCGACCATGAGACCGCCGGCGCCGAGGCCCTGGACGGCGCGGAAGCCGATGAGCTGCCCCATGTCCTGGGACATGCCACTGAGCGCGGAGCCGATCAGGAAGATCACGATCGAGGTCATGAAGGCGCCCTTGCGCCCGTACATGTCGCCGAGCTTGCCCCAGATCGGGGTCGAGGCGGCGGTCGCGAGCGTGTACGCGGTGACGACCCAGGACAGGTGCTCCAGCCCGCCCAGTTCACCAACGATCGTGGGCATGGCCGTGCCCACGATCATGTTGTCGAGCATCGCGAGCAGCATCGCGATCATGAGCGCGAGCAGTACGACCCGTACGCTGCGCGGCTGTTTCCCGCCGTCCTCGGCGACCGGTGCGGCCGCTGCCGTGTTGTCCGCCATCTTTTTCCCACTCCCCTGAGTACCGCCGCCGCCCTCTGGTGCGGCCGCCGCCCCTCGACTACTTACTTGCCGACCGGCAAGTTGACTACACTCAGGGAAACTAGACCCCTAACTAGCCGGGCGTCAAGTAAGTTTAAGTAGTTTTACCAGCCGGTCGACAGGTAAGTTTTCAGGGAGCGCGAGGAGTAAGAGGATGGGCGGCACCATGGACGGCACCAAGCGACAGCGCCGCGGCGACACACGCCAGCGCATCCAGGACGTGGCCCTCGAACTCTTCTCCGAGCAGGGCTACGAGAAGACCTCGCTCCGCGAGATCGCCGAGCACCTCGACGTGACGAAGGCGGCGCTCTACTACCACTTCAAGACCAAGGAAGACATCCTCATCAGCCTCTTCCAGGACCTGTCCCGGCCCATGGACGAGCTGATCGAGTGGGGGGCGCAGCAGCCGCGCACGCTGGCGACGAAGCAGGAGATCCTGCACCGCTACAGCGACGCCCTCGCCGAGGCGGCCCCGCTCTTCCGCTTCATGCAGGAGAACCAGGCGACGGTGCGCGAGCTGCGCACGGGCGAGGACTTCAAGGACCGCATGATCCGGATGGTCGACCTGCTCAAGGAACCGGACGCCGACCTGAAGGACCAGGTCCGGTGCATCAGCGCGCTCTTCTCCATGCACGCCGGGATGTTCGTCCTCAAGGACGTCGAGGGCGACCCCGAGGACAAGCGCAAGGCGGTCCTGGAGGTCGCGATCGACCTGGTGACGCAGGCCAACGGCGGCGCCCGCACATGAGGCCGGGCGCCCCTTTCGGGACGCCCGGCCACACCTACGGGATGATCACCCTGTGGGGGTCAGGTGATCAGACGACGACACCCTGAGCGCGCAGGAAGGCGACGGGGTCGATCGCGGACCCGTAGTTCGGGGTGGTCCGGATCTCGAAGTGCAGGTGCGGGCCGCTGGAGTTGCCGGTGTTGCCGGACAGCGCGATGTGCTGACCGGTGCCGACGACCTGGCCTATCCGCACGTCGATGCGCGACAGGTGGGCGTACTGCGAGTACGTGCCGTTGCCGTGCTTGATGACGATGGCGTTGCCGTACGCGGGGCCGTCACCGGCGCCGTTGGGGCCGGCCTTGACGACGGTGCCGCCGTGCGCGGCGACGACCGGGGTGCCCTGCGGCACGGCGAAGTCCTGGCCGGAGTGCTTGTGGGCCCACATGCCGCCGGCCTGGTTGAAGCTGGCGGACAGGGCGTAACGCTTCACCGGGTCGACCCAGGAGGCGCCCTGCTTGGCGGCGACGGACTTGGCCTGGACAGTGTTCGCGGCCTTGACGGTGCCGGCACTGTTCACGCCGGTCTCGGCGGCGCTCGCGACCCCGGCGCCCAGTACGGCCGTGGCTCCGAGGCCCACGGCCAGGACGGCGGCCCGGGTGCGAATCAGGGACGTACGGGACTGACGGGACGTGACGCGCTTCGACATGTGATGACCTCGCGAGAACGGGGACTGGGACTCGGGAAACCGCCCGGTGGACATGTCGTCCGGCGAGCGGCCCATCACCTTGGTAACCCGCCACCCCACAGACCCCCAAACAGTGTGACCTACGACGTTAGGTCGTACTTCACCCAAAAACTTGATGAACCTTGACAGTTCGGACATCCCGTACCGGATCTGTCGTTTTCCTCCGTCGAAACACGGTTTAACCGCACTTCGGAGGGCTGCCCCCGCTGGAAAAAGCCCCTCACGGCCCTTCGACCCCGCGGCGCGCGGACCATCCCGAGAGCTCTGGGTCAAAGGTCCTGAATGTCCGTTTCGCTCTGTCCACTAGGCAGGTTAGTACCGGACAAAACGCCTGTGCGCCATGTCACCGGACGGCAAGATCAAGCCCCCCGGGAATGTGACCGGGGCTACGCTGCTTGCCTGGTTCAGGGCTCTTGGGGGAGGCCGTATGGATCCGTCGTTACTGGGCACGAAACTGGCGTCGAGCCTCATCGCGCCTCTGGTCAAGAAACTCTTCCGGCGCGACGGCCCGGGAGCCGGCCTCGTGGACGAGCCGGTACGCCTCTCGGCCCTGGTCTCCTTCCGCGGAGAGAAACGCACGCTCACCGAGAAGGACGTCCACCGCCTCGCCGCCCAGCTGGTCCGGGCGGCGCTCGACTCACCGGGCGAGCGCCCCTTCCCTCCCGACGAGGAGACCGCGGTCACGGACGCGCTGTCCCGCAAACTGCTCGCCCTCGGCGACCTCGACATGGACGACGTCCAGGCCGTCCGGCTCGGCCACCGCGAACTGGCCCGCAAGCTCCACCACCGGGCCCCCACCGGTGACCTCTCCGCCGACGCCTCCTACTTCCTCGACTCCCTGACCGAGTGGGCCTGCGTCCACGTCATGCACTTCTTCACCCAGCGCTCCACGTTCGTGGCGCGCACGCTGGTGGAACAGACCCGCCTGCTGGCCGAGCTCGTGGCGAAACTCGACGAGCTGATCACCCGGGTCCCGCGGCCCGACGCGCGCGACACCTCGTTCGAGCGCCGCTACCTCGCCTATGTCGCCAAGAAGCAGGGGCAGCTCACGATCTACGGGATCGACCTGACCAACTCCCCCGGCAAGTGGCCGCTGGACGCCGCGTACCTGAGCCTGGAGGCGACCGCCCCGCGCAAGCGGCTCCTCGGCTATGTGCGGCCCCACACCTTCATCACCTCGCGCCCCGGCCTCGGACGGAACGACGGCACACCCGGTGAGACCGCCGGCCCGGCAGCCGGGGAGGCCGCCGGCACCGCACCCGCGGAAGAGGCGCCCGGCACGCACCCGCCCACGACCGCCCCCGACCGGCGGCCCGCCGGCACGGACCCCCGTGGCCCACGGGCGATCCCGGCCCCGGCGAGGACCGAGGCGGGCCGGCGCCACCTCGAACGCTTCGACTCGCGCCCCGCCGACCAGGCCCTCGCCGCCCACGAACGCGTCCTGCTGCGCGGGGTCGCCGGCTCCGGCAAGACCACCCTCGTCCAGTGGCTGGCCGTCTCCGCCGCCCGCTCGGCACCGGAGGGCCCGATGTCGTACCTGCACGAGAGGGTCCCCTTCGTGCTCCCCCTGCGCACCCTCACCCGGCACGGGGAGCGGCTCCCCGTGCCGGACCGCTTCCTGGAGGCCACCGGCTGCCCGCTCGCCGCCGGCCAGCCGGAGGGCTGGGCGGACCGGGTCCTCGGCTCCCGGCGCGGACTGGTCCTCGTCGACGGCATCGACGAGGTGCCCGACGCCGAACGGGAGCGGACCCGTGCCTGGCTCAGCGACCTCATCAGCGCCTATCCCGGCAACCGCTGGCTGGTCACCTCACGGCCCTCGGCGGTGCGCGAGAACTGGCTCACGGACGACGACTTCGCCGAGCTCACCCTCTCCGCGATGAGCCCGGCGGACGTCGCCGCGTTCATCGAGCGCTGGCACACCGCCGCACGGATCGGCAGCCCGGACGAGGACGAGGCCCTCACCACGTACAAGAGCCAGTTGCTGACCGCCGTACGCAGCAAGGGGGATCTCGGCCGGCTGGCCACCAACCCGCTGATGTGCGGGCTCATCTGCGCGCTCCACCGCGACCGGCGCGGTTATCTCCCGCAAGGACGCAAGGAGTTGTACGAGGCCGCGCTCACCATGCTGCTGACGCGCCGGGACCGGGAGCGCGACATCCTGACGCTCGAACTGCAGCAGGAGCCGCAGACCCAGCTGCTCCAGCGGCTCGCGTACTGGCTGATCCGCAACGGCCGTACCGAACTCGACCGCGAACGCGCCGAGCAGATCATCGAGGAGGCCCTCCCCTCGGTGCCCGCCGCCGCAGCCCTGGGCGACGCGGCGGCCGTCTTCCGCCATCTGCTGCTGCGCAGCGGCCTGTTGCGCGAACCGGCCCCCGGCGCCGTCGACTTCATCCACCGCACCTTCCAGGACTATCTGGGAGCACGAGCGGCCGTCGAGGTATGGGACATCGGCCTGCTGATCGAGCACGCGGCCGACGACCAGTGGGAGGACGTCATCCGGATGGCCGTGGCCCACAGCAGGCCGCGCGAACGGGCCGACATCCTGACGGAGTTGCTCGCCGTGGGCGACCGGACCACGGACGTTCCGGTGCGCAACCGGGTGTTCCTGCTGGCCGCCGCCTGCCTGGAGCACGCCGCCGAACTCGACCCCGCCGTCCGGCTCGCGGTCAAGGAACGCACCGGCACACTCATCCCGCCGTCCACCTCGCAGGAGGCCGTCGAGCTCGCCACCGTCGGCCCCCTCGTCCTGGACCTGCTCCCGGGGCCCGAGGAACTCAGCGTCGAGGAGGCCGGCGCCGTCGTCGCGACCGCGCTGCACCTGGCGTCGGACGCGGCGATCCCGTACCTCACCCGATTCGCCCGCCACGACTCCCCGCGGGTCCGCGACCGGATCGTCAGAAGCTGGTCCCGGTTCGACACCGAGCGCTTCGCCCGCGAGGTCATCGCCCAGGTCGACCCGCACGAGGTCTACTTCCTGGTCACCGAAGCCGCACAGCTGCGGGCACTGCGGGCGCTGGGCGGGCGCCCCATGGTGGACGTCCAGGGCGACCTGCCCGCCGACCAGTTACGCGCATACGTCTCGGAAGTCCCGCCGACCCATCTGTGCATCCGGAGCAACAGCACCCTCACCGACGTCTCCTTCCTCGGCGGGGCGACGACGCTGACCCGCCTGGAGATCGACGCCTGCCCGCACCTGACCGACCTGTCGGCCCTGACCGGACAGACCATCGAGGCACTGATCCTCAGCGACCTGGGACCCGAGCCGGACCTGCGCCCGCTGGCGACGCTGCGCCACCTGAAGGAGCTGACCTTCGGTTTCCTGCTCGCGAGCGGCTGGCCGGCGGACACCCGGTTCCTGCACGGCTGGTCGGCCGTCGCCGCACTGCCCGAACTCGTCCATCTCCAGATGAGCGTGAGCCTGTTCGCGCTGTGCCCGGACTTCCTGGAACTCCCCGGCGTCACCGACCTCTTCCTCCTCGACGACATGGCCGGGACCCTCGACCTGGAGAGAGTCCCGGCCGTTTTCCCGCACCTGACGAAGCTGCACATCATCGGTGACGTCACCACCCGCGGCCGCCTGGACGTCTCCCCCCTGAAGGCCGCCCATGGCCTGCGGGAGCTGCTCGTCGTCCCGGGCGGGGAGGGCGAGTTGTGCGGCGCCGACCAGCTCCCGGAGCGGACCGTCGTCCATCAGCCCCAGCGCCACCTCGGCGGAACGACCTGGACCCAGCAGACGTAGCCGCCCGGTGTGCGGCGCGGCCCGCAGCACGAGGAGCCGGACGTCACCGGCGTCCTGCCCGAACCAGCAAGAGGGAGACCATGAGCAACCCCGACGAGACGCGCATCGGACTGTCCGACGCCGTGCGGAGCATCCGCGACGAGCTGCTGCTCGCGTCGCGCAACGCGGCCGGACAGGACATCGTCTTCGAACTGGGCGACATCCAGATGGAGTTCACCGTGGAGCTGCGCAAGGAGGTGAAGGCCGGCGCCAAGGTGCGCGCCTGGGTGGTGGACGCGAACGTCGACGGCACCCGCACCGGCAGCCGTACGCACAAGGTGTCCTTCACCCTGCGGGCCCAGGACGCCCGGACCGGCGCGCCGCTGAAGGTGAGCAACGAGACCGAGGGAAGTGTCGACGCCTTCGGCCGCGGCTCCTCCGCGGCACCGTGATGCTGCGCTCGGCGGCCGAACGGACCGTGGTGGTCCTGGCGGGCTCGCAGGGCAGCGGTGTGATGCTGTCCCCGCGCCTCGTGCTGACCAGCGCGCACGTCCTGCGCGACAAGGAATGGATCCGCACGGTCCATCCGGACAGCGAGCGGCCGATCCCGGGCCGGACGATCTGGCGGGACGAGGAGAGCGACGTCGCGCTGCTGCTCACCGGGGAGGAACTGGTCGCCCCGGAGAAGTGGGCGCTCGCCCGGCTGCGTTGGGGCGTCCTCGACACCACGGACCCGCTGCCCGGCTGCCAGACCGTCGGCTTCCCCGCCGTGGGACGGTACGGGCCCGAGCAGCACCTGGAGTTCGACCAGCTGACCGGGACCGTGCTCCCCATGGCGGGGCGGATCCGGTCGACGCTGGTGTGCGAGTTCGACAGACCGCCGGTCGCCCCGCCCCGGCGCGGGGAGTCACCCCTCGCCGGACTGTCCGGGGCGCCGGTGTTCGCCGGGGCCGTCCTCATCGGCGTGGTGACCGAGGTCCCGGACGGCCGGGACCACCGCCGCGTCGAGGCCGTACCCGTGTCACGCGTCCTGGAGGCGCCGGACTTCCCCCGCCATGTGATGGGCGCCGAACCCGGCCATGTGCCGCCCGTCCTGGAGCCGGTGTCGGGATTCCACCTCCGGGACGAGGAGTTCGAGCGGCACTACGCACGCGCGCTGCGGACCCGCTACCGAAAGATCGAGATCTTCGGGATCGACGAACTCGGCACCACCGAGACCACCTGGGACCTCGACACCGCCTATCTGAGCCTGGAGGCCGTCCCCACCGCACGCCCCTCCGGTCCCACCCCGGCGCAGGACTCCGTCGCCATGCCGCGCCGGGTCAACGACCTGCTCGCCGACCGCCCGAGGACCCTGCTGCGCGGCGAGGCCGGAGCCGGCAAGACCACCCTGGTGTGGTGGCTCGCCTCCCACGCGGCCTGCGGGGCACTCGGCCACGAACTCGCCGAACTGAACGACCTGGTGCCGTTCGTCGTCCCCATGCGCAGCCTGCCCACCCTCGGCATGGCCTTCCCCTCGCCCCAGCAGCTTCCCTCGGTCGCCGAACTCCCCCTCGACGGCGTCCCCGAGGGATGGGCACGCCGCGTGCTGGAGGCCGGCCGCGCCCTCATCCTGGTCGACGGCATCGACGAGGTGCCGCCGGCCGAGCGGGACGCGGCACGGCGCCGTCTCACCGACCTGCTGGGCATGTACCCGCACAACCGCTGCCTGGTCACCGTGCGGCCCCTCGCCGTCGCCAGCGACTGGCTGGCCTCGGAACACTTCGAGGAACTCCGTCTGCTGCCCATGCGGGACGACGACATCCTGGCCTTCTCCATGGCGTGGCACAACGCGGCCCGCCTCGAATGCGCGGGCTTCCGCGACGCCCACCGGGCCGCCGCCGAGCACGAGAACCTGCGCGCCCTGGAACAGGCCCTGGAACGGGAGTTGCGGCACAACACGACGCTGCGCTCACTGGCGCGCACCCCGCTGCTGGCCGGCGTCGTCTGCGCGCTGCACCGCCGCCGCAGGGGGTTCCTGCCCGAATCCCGCTGGTCCCTCTACAACGCCGCCCTGACCATGCTCCTCGGCGGCCGGGACACCCTGCGCAGGGTCGGCGCGCCGGAGGGCATCAGCCTGGGCGTCGAGGAGCATCAGCAGCTCCTCCAGACCATCGCGGCGTGGCTCGCGCGCAGCGGGCACGTCGAGTTCACCCACGCCCAGGCGGCACGGCAGATCGAGCTCGCGATGCGCGGCATGCCCCAGGTCCGCGACCAGGGCACCCCGCAGGACGTACTCGTCCACCTGCTCAACCGCAGCGGCCTCCTCCAGGAACGCAACGAGAAGGTCGTCCAGTTCATCCACCGCACCTTCCAGGACTACCTCGCGGCGAAGGAGCTCCAGGAGAGCGACGGCCTGGGCGAGCTGCTGCAGCACGCGGCCGACGAACAGTGGCAGGACATCGTCCTGCTGGCCGTCGGCCACTGCCATCGCGGCGAAGTCCGGCGTCTGGTCGAGGGGTTGGTGGAACGGGGCGACCGGGCCGAGGACGGCAGGACCCGCGGCGACATCCACGTCCTGGCGGCCCGGTGCGCGATCAGCGCGGTGGTGCTGGACGAGGAGGTGCGGGAACAGATCGCCGACCGCGTCCGGGCGCTGATCCCGCCGGCCGACGCCACCCTGGCCGCCAAGCTGACGTCCCTGGGCGCGTACGTACTGCCGCTCGTCCCCGGCCCCGAGGAGCTGAGCGCCGAAGAGGCCGAAACGGTGGTGCAGTTGGTCCGCGACATCGGGGGCCCCGCGTCGATGCCCCTGCTCCGGCGGTTCGCCCCGCACTCCTCCCCCGAGGTCCGCGCCGTCCTCACCACGGCGTGGCCGCGCTATCCGGCGGACGACTACGCCCGTGAGGTCCTCGCCCACATGGACCTGGCGGACGACCGGGTCATCGTCGTCGACAACGGCATGACGGCGGCGCTGCGTCACTGCGGGCCCATCGGCCGGCTGGTCGTGGACACACCGCTCGACGACGGAGAACTCCGCGCGTTCCTGCCGCACGAAGGCATCCGTGAAATCGAAGTCGTCGACAATCCCCGCCTGGTCTCCCTCTCCTTCGCACGGCAGGTGTCCGGGCTGACTTCCCTGCGGCTCACCGGCTGCCCGCGGGTGCGGGACCTGTCCGCGCTGGAAGGCCTGGCGCTCACCTCGCTGGGGCTGGAACTCCACGAAGTCCGGAAGGCGGATCTGGCTTCCCTCCAGCGCCTCGAACGGCTCACGTCCCTGTCGTTGGTGGGAAGTCTTCTCGACAGCGATATCCCTTTGCCCGCCGGACATCCGAACGTACGGAATCTGCGCGTCGCCAGTCAGATACCGATAGTGATCAACGAACTCGGTCAGTGGCCTTTGCTGGAGGAACTCGTCGTACAGGGCGACTGCGACGCCCACTCACTGCTCCTCGCGGCTTCGAGGGCTCCTTCACTCCACAGCCTGGACTTCTCGCTGCCTTCTCTGTACCTGCCGCGGCAGATCGAGCCGCCCAGTATCGAAGGTCTTGAGTTGCTTCCCCGCAAACCGCGCGAACTCGACCCCTTGCCCGGAATTCGAAGTCTGACGCTGAGATCGGTGGGCCGCGGCGGTTCCGCGGTGGATCTCGCCCGGGTATTTCCCTCGCTCGTCCGTCTCACCCTCCACTACCCGCGGAACGCCCCGATCGACCTGTCCCCGCTGAGCCGGCACCCCGGGCTGGTGATCGAGGCCAATGGGCGCGTACTGAGGCCCGGAGAGTTCTAGGGGGCTTCGTTCAGGCCCGGGCTGGTCCGAACGAAACCCCCTGGGGCCCTTGCCGCGCAAAAGGGTGGCCCCCCGGAACCGTGGTTCCGGGGGGCCACCCTGGTGACGCCCGGTCGGGCGCCGCTGTCATGCTCCGCGCGGGCGCGGTGTCACGCGTCCTTGCTCAGGTTCGGTCCGGCACCGCCGGCCGCCTGCTCGATCGGCGGGACGTCGGGAAGCGCGGACTTCTCCTCGCCCCGGAAGGTGAAGGTCTTGGCGTCGCCCTCGCCCTCCGTGTCGACGACCACGATGTGGCCGGGACGCAGCTCCCCGAAGAGGATCTTCTCGGAGAGGACGTCCTCGATCTCGCGCTGGATGGTCCGGCGCAGCGGCCGGGCGCCCAGGACGGGGTCGTACCCCTTCTTCGCGAGGAGCGACTTGGCGGTCGGGCTGAGCTCGATGCCCATGTCCCGGTCCTTCAGCCGCTCGTCCACCTTGGCGATCATGAGGTCGACGATCTGGATGATGTCTTCCTCGGTGAGCTGGTGGAAGACCACCGTGTCGTCGACACGGTTCAGGAACTCCGGGCGGAAGTGCTGCTTCAGCTCGTCGTTGACCTTGGCCTTCATGCGCTCGTAGCCGGTCTTGACGTCTCCCGCGGCCGCGAAGCCGAGGTTGAAGCCCTTGGAGATGTCCCGGGTACCGAGGTTGGTCGTCATGATGATGACCGTGTTCTTGAAGTCCACGACCCGGCCCTGGGAGTCGGTCAGACGACCGTCCTCCAGGATCTGCAGCAGCGAGTTGAAGATGTCCGGGTGGGCCTTCTCCACCTCGTCGAACAGGACGACGGAGAACGGCTTGCGACGGACCTTCTCGGTCAGCTGGCCGCCCTCTTCGTAGCCCACGTATCCGGGGGGCGAACCGAAGAGACGCGACACCGTGTGCTTCTCGCTGAACTCCGACATGTCGAGGGAGATCAGCGCGTCCTCGTCACCGAAGAGGAACTCGGCGAGGGTCTTCGAGAGCTCGGTCTTACCGACACCCGACGGGCCCGCGAAGATGAACGAACCACCGGGACGCTTCGGGTCCTTCAGACCCGCTCGCGTACGACGGATCGCCTGCGAGAGCGCCTTGATGGCGTCCTTCTGCCCGATGACCCGCTTGTGGAGCTCGTCCTCCATGCGGAGCAGACGCGAGGACTCCTCCTCGGTCAGCTTGAAGACCGGGATGCCGGTGGCGGTCGCGAGGACCTCGGCGATCAGCTCGCCGTCGACCTCGGCGACGACGTCCATGTCGCCGGCCTTCCACTCCTTCTCCCGCTTGGCCTTGGCGGCCAGGAGCTGCTTCTCCTTGTCGCGCAGGGACGCGGCCTTCTCGAAGTCCTGCGAGTCGATCGCGGACTCCTTGTCGCGGCGGACGCCGGCGATCTTCTCGTCGAACTCGCGGAGGTCCGGCGGCGCGGTCATCCGGCGGATGCGCATCCGGGAACCGGCCTCGTCGATCAGGTCGATCGCCTTGTCCGGCAGGAAGCGGTCCGAGATGTACCGGTCGGCCAGGGTGGCGGCCTGCACCAGTGCCTCGTCGGTGATGGAGACACGGTGGTGCGCCTCGTACCGGTCGCGCAGACCCTTGAGGATCTCGATGGTGTGCGGCAGGGACGGCTCCGCGACCTGGATGGGCTGGAAGCGGCGCTCCAGGGCCGCGTCCTTCTCCAGGTGCTTGCGGTACTCGTCAAGCGTGGTCGCACCGATGGTCTGGAGTTCACCGCGCGCCAGCATCGGCTTCAGGATCGAAGCGGCGTCGATGGCGCCCTCGGCGGCACCCGCACCGACCAGCGTGTGGAGCTCGTCGATGAACAGGATGATGTCGCCGCGGGTGCGGATCTCCTTGAGCACCTTCTTCAGGCGCTCCTCGAAGTCACCGCGGTAGCGGGAGCCGGCGACCAGCGCACCGAGGTCCAGGGTGTAGAGGTGCTTGTCCTTGAGGGTCTCGGGCACCTCGCCCTTGACGATGGCCTGGGCGAGTCCCTCGACGACGGCGGTCTTGCCGACGCCGGGCTCACCGATGAGGACCGGGTTGTTCTTGGTACGGCGGGACAGCACCTGCATGACCCGCTCGATCTCCTTCTCGCGCCCGATGACCGGGTCGAGCTTGGACTCACGAGCGGCCTGGGTGAGGTTCCGGCCGAACTGGTCGAGGACCAGGGACGTGGAGGGGGTGCCCTCGGCAGGACCGCCGGCCGCGGCGGTCTCCTTGCCCTGGTATCCGGAGAGCAGCTGGATGACCTGCTGCCGCACCCGGTTGAGGTCTGCGCCCAGCTTGACCAGGACCTGGGCGGCGACGCCCTCGCCCTCACGGATCAGGCCGAGCAGGATGTGCTCCGTGCCGATGTAGTTGTGGCCCAGCTGAAGGGCCTCGCGGAGCGACAGCTCCAGGACCTTCTTGGCACGGGGGGTGAAGGGGATGTGACCGGACGGAGCCTGCTGGCCCTGGCCGATGATCTCCTCCACCTGCTGGCGGACCGCCTCAAGCGAAATGCCGAGGCTCTCCAGGGCCTTTGCGGCGACACCTTCACCCTCGTGGATCAGGCCCAGGAGGATGTGCTCGGTGCCGATGTAGTTGTGGTTGAGCATCCGGGCTTCTTCCTGAGCCAGGACGACAACCCGCCGCGCGCGGTCGGTGAACCTCTCGAACATCGTTAATCGCTCCTCAGAGCGGTCAGGCAGTAAGGGGACGCTCCCCTCCCTGTCCTTCCGCAGCTTAGTCCCGCAAGCGGGGACCGCTCATTCCAACTGCCGACACCGTCCTTGGCCTCCTGACCCCGAACGCCGACATATGCTCCAACCCGATGGTGCGAGACGATGTTCCCGCAGGCCAGGCAGATACCCTCTCCAGCTGTACGCCGATGGCGAACGTGAGGTGCCCGAACCATGCGTGTCGCCGCTCCCACTAGGGATGTCTTACCCGCACGCACTGACACTCCATGCCGCGCGCACCGGTTCCCTCCGCTATGGGCGAACATCCTTGCGCCGCCGACCGGCCTCGCGCGCCCCCTGAACCGGCACTCTGCGCATTCACCGGAATACACAGCGTAACCTGCGGCGGCTTCCGGCGGTTGCTCCTGTCATGGTCCCCACCGTCCCTCTCCCTCGCCGGCCGCTCGGCCCGGACGATCCGGTGCGGCACTGGTACGAGAACGAACTGGGGTGGACGGCAGTGCCCGGCCGACCGCTGCGGCTCGTCACCGGGCTGCGGTTCGACGTCCTGGAGGTCCCGGCGGAGGCGGGGTACGCGGCGCTGCGGCATCTGGGTCCCACGTCTCCGGTGGCCCTGCGCGGCGGGCGGATGCTGCTGCTGGCGGCCGCGGGCAGCGCTGACGAGCTGCCCGGCCTGCTCGACTGGCTGGAGTGGGGGGATCTGCCGCTGGACCTGACGGCCATCGGTGCGGGCGGGAGCATCGAGGCCCCGGCGCCTCCATGGGGCGCCGACGGGCCGCCCGCCGGCTGCACGGCCGGGCCATCGCCCGGGCCCGGCACCGGGGCGTCCGCGGCACCTGCGGAGGAGCGGGCGGCCGGGGCCGTCACACGGCCCGCGCCGGGGGCGGGAACACGCCTGGGCTCACGAAGGGCCGCCGTCTGGCTGCGGCCCCCGGAGCCCGGCTGCGAGGTCGAGCCGGCGCTGCCGACACTGTCGGCCCTGGGCGGCCGAGCGGTCGGAGGGGGCGGTGGGGGCGCCCCCGATCTCGTACGACTCGTGGACACGATGGCGACGCACTGCCATCGCGTGAGGCTGCGGCGCGCGTGCGCTCAGCCGTTGGCCTTCTCGTAGGCCTCGCGAATGGACGCGGGAACTCGGCCACGGTCGTTGACCTCGTAGCCGTTCTCCTTCGCCCAAGCGCGGATCTGCGCGGTGTCCTGGCTGCCACCACCGGAAGCGACGCGGGCCTTTCCGCGGCCTCCAGAAGCGCGGCCTCCGGTGCGACGGCCACCCTTCACGTAGGGGTCGAGAAGGCCACGGAGCTTGTCCGCATTGGCGGTCGTGAGATCGATTTCGTACGTCTTGCCGTCCAGCGCGAACGTCACGGTCTCGTCCGCCTCGCCACCGTCGAGGTCGTCGACAAGAAGGACCTGAACCTTCTGTGCCACCGGATTTCCTTTCATCGATAACTTCAGGGCCGGGGGTCTGCGGCGTCCACCCGTTTCGCCGTCCCCTGTTATATGCAGTACTGCAGTACGTCGGAAAGCAAACCGCTTTTGCTGGAAAAACACAAACCCCTGGAGGAGACTCACAGCGGTCCGACGGCCCGGAAAGGTGCGCGTTTCGGACATAGGGAACCTGGGCAGTGCACTCCGCCGGAATACCGGCGGGCGATCACAGATGCAGAAGCATCCGACTGTTGCCCAAGGTGTTCGGTTTCACTCGTTCGAGACCGAGGAACTCCGCGACACCCTCGTCATAGGAACGAAGGAGCTCCGCGTACACATCGGTGTCGACGGGCGTCTCCCCGATCTCCACGAAGCCGTGCTTCGCGAAGAAGTCGACTTCGAAGGTCAGACAGAAAACGCGTCGAACGCCGAGCCAGCGCGCGGTCTGCAGCAACTTCTCCAGCAACTGATGTCCGACCCCGAGGCCCTTGACCGCCGGGTTCACCGCGAGAGTGCGGACTTCCGCGAGGTCTTCCCACATGACGTGCAGCGCACCGCAGCCGACCACCTCGGCGTTGTCGTCGCGTTCCGCGACCCAGAACTCCTGGATGTCCTCGTAAAGCGTGACGGTCGCTTTGTCGAGCAGGATGCGGCGCCGGACGTTCTGGTCCAGGAGGCGTCGTACGGCCGTGACATCGCTGGTCCTGGCCCGCCGGACGGTGACGGCTTTTGCTGCGGCTTCCGGTCGCTCCGCCGAAACCCCTGCCTGATGCTCTGCGGGATGCTCTGCTGGCATGAACGGACGCTATCGCCCGTCGTCGCCCTCGGGGGCGGCGGGGCTCTCGTCCGCAGGGCCCCCCGGTGGGTTCTGCCCGGCGGGGGTTTCCGGCCCCTGGACCATACGCACGGCGTCCCGCAGGGCTTCGCGCTGTTCCGCCGACATCATGCCGAAGAAGGCGACGAGAGCGGCCGCCGGGTTGTCGCTCTGCGACCACGCGTCGTTCATCAGTGCGGCAGCGTAGGCGGCTCGGGTGGAGACCGCCTCATATCGATAGGCCCGGCCCTCCGCCTCGCGGCGCACCCAGCCCTTCTGATGGAGATTGTCCAAAACGGTCATCACCGTCGTGTACGCGATGGACCGTTCCTGTTGAAGGTCTTCCAGGACTTCCCGAACGGTCACCGGGCGGTTCCACTTCCACACCCGCGTCATGACCGCGTCTTCGAGTTCTCCCAATGGGCGAGGCACGCTCAGCACAATAGTGGGAGATAGGCGACAAAAAGGGCGTACGACTCGAAAAACGTATGAGTCGTACGCCCTGGTGTCCCGTCGAAGGGGCGGGAGCGGGCCGCGGGGGGCCAGGAGGGGCAGGTGGGACGCGTCGCGGGCGGGTACGGGCCCGCCCGGAACCGCGCCGGGCGGGGTCAGGCCCCGGCGTCCTTCGCGGGCCGGGGGGCGCCCTCCGCGCGGGCGAGGGCGGCGTCGACGACGGCGTCCTCCTTGGCCTTGTTGGCGCCGCCCTGGGTCTTCACGATCGTCACGATCAGCCCGATGAAGAACACGGCCATCACTACTGGGGGCACGAGCGCGGAGACGTAGTCCATGCCCCCAGAGTAGCTAGCCCGCCGCGAGCTGCTGCGGCGGGTTCGCCGGTGGCGGCGTGGGCTTGCGCCTCGGGGGGAAGACCTCGCCCGGGGTGGGGATGGGCCTGTCCGGTCGCGGCGACCGGTCCGGGGACTGCGGCTTCGGCGCGGCGGCGGGCCGCTCGGCCGGCTTCTTCGCGGGCTCGTCGGCCGCCCGGCCGCCGGGCAGCGCCAGCAGACGGGTGCGGGACTGCGGGACCACCGGGGCCGCGCGGCCCGCCAGGCGGGTGCGCACGTCCTGTTCGGCGAGAGTCCGGCAGCGGTCCAGGAGGGCGGCCGCCACGGGGTTGCCGCGCAGCGCCCGCAGCGCCGCGAGGTCGTCGGGGACGGGCCGGTAGCCGGCCACGAGCACCTCCTCCAGGAGGGCGAGGTAGCCGGCGGCGGAGCCCGGCAGCGCGGTTCGGTAGCGGCCCAGGTCGGCCAGCAGGAAGGCCCGGAGCCTGGCTCCTTCGTGGGCGGCCTCGTCGACGGACTCGGCCAGGCGGAGACAGTCCTGGACGTCCTCGGCCGAGGCGGGGCTGGGCTGCAGGGCGAGGGCGAGAGCGCGGCGGAGCACACGCAGCTCCTCCGCGCCGAACGCCATGCCGCCGTGGGATCCGTATGGCGTGGGCATGCGCCGACGATACGCGCTAATCAGACAAAATCCGCATAGCGGTCATATCGCGGCGCGTCCGCATCGCACCGGCGCCGAACGGCCGTGGGCGGCAGCCCGCGGACACGGGGCCGCCGCCCACGGACGGGGACGGTGCGGGGCGCTGCCGGAGCGGCGGGGCCCCTCAGATGCGCGACACGTTCCGCTCGTACACCAGGCGCAGCCCGATGAGCGTCAGCCACGGCTCGTGCTCGTCGATGACCGAGGACTCGCCGAGCACCATGGGGGCCAGCCCGCCCGTGGCGATGACGGTGACGTCGTCGGGGTCGCCGGCGAGCTCGCGGGCCATCCGGTTGACGACCCCGTCGACCTGCCCGGCGAAGCCGTAGATGATCCCGGACTGCATGGCCTCGACGGTGTTCTTGCCGATCACCGCCCGCGGCCGGGCCACCTCGATCTTCCGCAGCTGCGCGCCCTTGACCCCGAGCGCGTCGACGGAGATCTCGATGCCGGGCGCGATGACACCGCCGACGTACTCGCCGCGGGCGCTGACCGCGTCGAACGTCGTCGCCGTGCCGAAGTCGACGACGATCGCGGGCCCGCCGTACAGCTCGACGGCCGCGACGGCGTTGATGATGCGGTCGGCGCCGACCTCCTTGGGGTTGTCCGTGAGGATCGGCACGCCGGTCTTCACGCCCGGCTCGACCAGGACGGCCGGCACGTCGCCGTAGTAGCGGCGGGTCACCTCGCGCAGTTCGTGCAGCACGGACGGGACCGTGGCGCAGATCGCGATGCCGTCGATCCCGTCGCCGAGCTCCTCGCCGAGCAGCGGGTGCATGCCCATGAGGCCCTGGAGGAGCACGGCGAGCTCGTCGGCGGTGCGGCGCGAGTCGGTGGAGATGCGCCAGTGCTCGACGATCTCCTCGCCGTCGAAGAGGCCGAGGACGGTGTGGGTGTTGCCCACGTCGATGGTCAGCAGCATGATCCCGGTTACTCCGCCGCTCGCAGGTCGAGGCCGATGTCCAGGATCGGGGAGGAGTGGGTCAGCGCGCCCACCGCGAGGAAGTCGACGCCCGTCTTCGCGTACGTCGCGGCGTTGTCGAGGGTGAGCCGCCCGGAGGCCTCCAGCAGCGCCCGGCCGTCGACGATGGCCACCGCCTCCTCGCACTCGACCGGCGTGAAGTTGTCCAGAAGGATGAGGTCGGCGCCCGCGTCGACGACCTCGCGGAGCTGGTGCAGCGTGTCGACCTCGACCTCGATCGGGACCTCGGGGAAGGCCTCCCGTACTGCCTCGAAGGCCTGTGCCACACCGCCCGCGGCGACCACGTGGTTGTCCTTGACCAGCGCGGCGTCCGAGAGGGACATGCGGTGGTTGACGCCGCCGCCGCAGCGCACGGCGAACTTCTCCAGGGAGCGCAGCCCCGGCGTCGTCTTGCGGGTGTCACGGACCCGGGTGCCCGTGCCCTCCAGGGCGTCCGCCCACGCGCGCGTGGCCGTCGCGATGCCGGAGAGCCGGCACAGCAGGTTCAGCGCGCTGCGCTCGGCCGTGAGCAGGTCACGGGTACGGGTGGTGACGCTCAGCAGCTTCTGGCCGGCCTCGACGCGCTCGCCGTCCTCCACGTGCCGCTCGACCTCGAACTCGTCGGTGCAGACCACGGAGATGACCGCCTCGGCCACCCGCAGGCCGGCGACGACGCCCGCGTCCCGGGCGGTGAAGTCGGCGGTGGAGACGGCGTCCTCGGGGATGGTCGCGACGGTCGTCACGTCCACGCCGTGGTCGAGGTCCTCCTGGATGGCGACGTTCGCGACGTCCTCGACCTCCAGGGGGTCGAGTCCGGCGTCGGCGAGGAGCTGGGCGAGCGCGGGGTCGAGCCCGCACTCCAGGTACGCGTCGTCCGATTCGGCGCCGCAGCCGCAGCCGTCGCCGCAGCCGCCGCTCTGGGCGAGGGGAAGGTCGGGGGTGCTCACTGCTGTCACTGCTCCTGAGAACGATGCCGAAGCGCCGGCTGGGGCTCGGGGGTCCCCCCTGGGAGGGTCGGGGGGAAGTCTGCTGTGTCGGTGGTGTGCGCCGCGAGCGTCCGGTCGGGATTCAGCCGTACGACGATGTGACGGCGCCACTGGGCGTCGTCCCGGTCGGCGCGGTCCTCCCGCCAGTGGCAGCCGCGGGTCTCCTCGCGCAGCCGGGCGGCGGCGACCAGGACGCGTGCCACGCACAGGAGGTTGGTGGCCTCCCAGGTGTCGACGCCGGGCTCGGAGGTCTTGCCGTTCTCGTCGAGGGCGTCGCGCGCGTCGGTGTGCAGCCGCTGAAGCTGGTCGGCGGCGGTGGCGAGGGACTCCGCGGAGCGCAGTACGCCCGCTCCCTCCGCCATGATCCGCTGGATCGCGAAGCGTGCCTCGGGCGCCAGCAGCGGGTGCGCGGGCTTCTCCGGGTGCGGGACCGGCTGGGGCACGCGCGCGTGCAGGCCGTTCTCCGCGCGGCTGCCCGCGATGTCGGCGGCGATGCGCTCGGCGTAGACCAGGCCCTCCAGGAGCGAGTTGGAGGCGAGCCGGTTGGCGCCGTGGACGCCGGTGCAGGCGACCTCTCCGCACGCGTACAGGCCCGGGACCGTGGTGCGGCCCCGGGAGTCGGTGCGGACTCCGCCGGAGGCGTAGTGGGCGGCCGGGGCGATCGGGATCGGCTCCTGGACGGGGTCGATGCCGTGGGCCCGGCAGGCGGCGAGGATCGTCGGGAAGCGGTGCTCCCACATCTCGGCGCCGAAGTGCCGGGCGTCGAGGAACATGTGCTCGGCGTCCCGCTCCTGCATGCGGCGCATGATGCCCTTGGCGACGATGTCCCGGGGCGCCAGCTCGGCGAGCTCGTGCTGCCCGACCATGAAGCGCACGCCGTCGGCGTCGACGAGGTGGGCTCCCTCGCCGCGCACCGCCTCGGAGACCAGCGGCTGCTGGCCCTCCGCGTCCGGGCCGAGGAAGAGCACCGTCGGGTGGAACTGCACGAACTCGAGGTCGCTGACCTCGGCCCCGGCGCGCAGGGCGAGCGCGACACCGTCCCCCGTGGACACGGACGGGTTGGTGGTCGCCGAGAAGACCTGTCCCATGCCGCCGGTGGCGAGGACGACGGCGGGGGCGTGCACGGCCCCCACGCCGTCGTGCTGGCCCTCTCCCATAACGTGCAGGGTCACACCCGCGGTGCGGCCGTCCGCGTCCGTGAGGAGGTCCAGGACGAGCGCGTTCTCGACGGTGCGCAGACCACGCGCGCGGACCGCCTCGACCAGGGCGCGGGAGATCTCGGCTCCCGTGGCGTCGCCGCCCGCGTGCGCGATGCGGCGCCGGTGGTGGCCGCCCTCGCGGGTGAGGGCCAGATCGCCCTCGGAGGACTCGTCGAAGTGGGCGCCGGTCGCGATGAGACGGCGTACGGCGTCGGGGCCCTCGGTGACGAGGATGCGGACGGCCTCCTCGTCGCACAGACCCGCGCCCGCCACCAGCGTGTCGTCGAGGTGCTGCTCGGGGGTGTCGCCCTCACCGAGGGCCGCGGCGATGCCGCCCTGCGCCCAGCGGGTGGAGCCGTCGTCCAGACGGGCCTTGGTGACCACGACGGTCCGCAGACCCGCCGCCTCGCAGCGCAGGGCCGCGGTGAGGCCCGCCACTCCCGAGCCGACGACCACGACGTCGGCGGTGAGGGCCCAGCCGGGGGCGGGCGCGTGCAGTCGTATACCAGTACCTGTGCCTGTGCCGGTCACGAGGCGGCTCCGAAGGTGAGGGGGATGTTGTCGATCAGCCGGGTCGTCCCGACCCGCGCGGCGACGGCGAGGACCGCCTCGCCGGTGAAGTCGTCCCCGACCTCGGTGAAGTCGGCGGGGTCGACCAGGGCCAGGTAGTCGAGAAGCAGCGGCGGCTTCGCGCGGGCCGCCTCGTCGAGGACGAGGCGGGCCGCCGCGCGGACGCCCGCGGGACCGCCGGGGACGGCCTTCGCCACGGCGTGGGCGTCGGCGGCGGCGCGGGACTCGCCTATGGCGCTCAGGGCCTCGGCACGCGCGCGCGTGGCGGGCACTTCACGGGCCCTCGCGCGCAGCGCCTCCTGGGCGGCGTGCCGGTCGCGGCCCGCGAACAGGGCGCCCGACAGGGCGAGCGCGGTGCGCCGCTCCTCGGCCGAGAGGTAGCGGTTGCGGCTGGAGAGGGCGAGCCCGTCCTCCTCGCGCACCGTGGGCACACCGACGATCTCCACGCCGAAGTTCAGGTCCCGGACCATGCGGCGGATGAGGGCCAGCTGCTGCGCGTCCTTCTGCCCGTACAGCGCCACGTCGGGCCGGGTGAGGTGCAGCAGCTTGGCGACGACGGTGAGCATGCCGTCGAAGTGCCCGGGCCGCGAGGAGCCCTCCAGGCGCTCGCCCATGGGGCCCGCGCTGATACGGACCTGGGGCTCGCCGCCCGGGTAGACCTCGTCGGCGGACGGGGCGAAGACGACGTCGGCGCCCGCCAGTTCGGCGATCTTCAGATCGGCGTCCAGGGTGCGCGGGTAGCGGTCGAGGTCCTCTCCCGCGCCGAACTGGAGCGGGTTGACGAAGACGGTGACGACCACTTCGCCCCGGTCCCCGGCGATCTCGCGGGCGGCGCGGACCAGCGTGGCGTGCCCCTCGTGGAGGGCGCCCATGGTCATCACGACGGCTCGGCGGCCCGCACGCGCGCGTGCGTGCAGATCCCCGGCGGTGCGCAGCAGGGCGGTGGTCATCGGGCGTCTCCGTTCTCCGGCACGCGCGTGGTCGGGCGGCCTTCGTCTGCGGTCCCGGACGCGGCCGGGCGGGCGTGGGCCGCGGACCCGCTCCGTGCCCGGACGGGCGCAGCGTCGTGCACCCCGCTCATCGGGCGTCTCCCTCGGCGCTTCCGGGACCGGCGGTTCCGGCGGTCCCGTCGGCGAGCACCCCGAGGAGGTCCTCGGCGAGCTCCGGCTTGAGCAGTCCGTGGGCGAGCGCGCGGTCGGCGGTCGCGCGGGCCATCGCCAGATAGCCCGCGACGGTCTGCGGGGCGTGCCTGCGCAGCTCGGAGACGTGCGCCGCGACGGTGCCGGCATCACCGCGGGCGACGGGGCCTGTGAGGGCGGCGTCGCCCGAGCGGAGCGCGTTGTCCAGGGCGGCGCCGAGCAGCGGGCCGAGCATCCGGTCGGGGGCCTCCACGCCGGCGGCGCGCAGCAGTTCCATGGACTCGGCCACCAGTGTCACCAGGTGGTTGGCGCCGAGCGCGAGGGCCGCGTGGTACAGCGGCCGGGACTCCTCGGCGATCCACTCGGGCTCGGCGCCCATCTCGATCACCAGGGCCTCGGCGGCCAGCCGCAGTTCCTCGGGCGCGGTGACCCCGAAGGAGCATCCGGCGAGCCGCTGGACGTCCACGGGGGTGCCGGTGAACGTCATCGCGGGGTGCAGCGCGAGCGGCAGCGCGCCGGCCCGGAGCGCGGGGTCCAGCACGCGCGCGCCGTACCGCCCGGAGGTGTGGACGAGCAGCTGGCCGGGCCGGACGGCTCCGGTCTCGGCGAGCCCCTCGACGAGACCGGGCAGGGCGTCGTCGGGGACGGTCAGCAGCACCAGGTCGGCACGCTCCAGGACCTGGGCCGGGGACACCAGCGGCACGTCGGGCAGCATCTCGGCGGCCCGCCGCCTGGAGGCGTCGGAGACCCCGGAGACGGCGACCGGCCGGTGCCCGGCGAGCTGGAGCGCCGCGGCGAGCGCGGGACCGACCCGGCCGGCCCCGACGACACCGACGGTCAGCCTGGCGGGGCGGCCCTTGGGATCTTGCTGTGGGGATGTACTCACTCGACGGCGGCCTTCCGTTCCAGTCCGCTCGGGGTACCGGACGATTTCTCGTCATGTTAACGCGATTGGTCCGAGCGGCTGTTTCCTTGTCCACAGCCTGTGGGTTTCCGCAGGTCACGCGGGTGCCGAAATCGGGGTGCTTCGTCAGGTCGGCCCGCGGGATGATCCGGTCATGAGCGACAGGACGCAAGAGGCGGCGGAACGACACGGGGACGGGACGGCCACGGACACGGAGGCGGAGGCGGGAGCGACGGCCGGCGCGGAGCCGGCGGACGGGGGGCAGGAGCGGCGGGCGGCCGCGTGGCGGGCGGCACGTCGGGTGCTGTGGCGGCCCAGCTTCCGCGACACGGTCCGCGAGCGCCTGACGTGGCTGGCGGAGACCGCCGAGGGCGTGTACGACCTCGACCGGCCGGTCGACATGTACGGCGACGGCATCGTCGAGACCCTGGAGGAACGGGTCGCGGACCTGCTCGGCCAGGAAGCCGCGGTCTTCTTCCCCACCGGCACGATGGCCCAGCAGGTCGCGCTGCGCTGCTGGGCGGGCCGCACCGGGAACCCCACGGTGGCGGTGCACGCGCTCAGCCATCCGGAGGTCCACGAGCGGCATGCGTTCAGCCAGGTCAGCGGGTTGCGTCCGGTCCGGGTGACGGACGGGCAGCGCATGCCGACCGCGGCGGAGATACGGGACTTCGACGAGCCCTTCGGGGCGCTGATGCTGGAACTGCCCCTCAGGGACGCCGGTTTCGTACTGCCCTCCTGGGAGGAGCTGTCCGAGACGGTGGAGGCCGCCCGGGAACGCGACGCGGTGGTCCACTTCGACGGGGCCCGGCTGTGGGAGTGCACCACGCACTTCGGCCGCCCCCTGGAGGAGATCGCGGGCCTCGCGGACAGCGTGTACGTGTCGTTCTACAAGTCGCTCGGGGGCCTGGGCGGGGCGGCCGTCGCGGGGCCCCGGACACTCGTCGACGAGGCGAAGGCCTGGCGGCACCGGTACGGCGGCATGGTCCTCCAGCAGTTCCCGACGGCCCTGGCCGCGCTCGTCGGCCTGGAGCGGGAGCTGCCCCGGCTGCCCGAGTACGTGGCGCACGCGCGCGTGGTGGCCGCCGCGCTGCGCGAGGGGTTCGCGGAGGCCGGGGTGCCCTGGGCCCGCGTGCACCCCGAGCAGCCCCACACCCACCAGTTCCAGGTCTGGCTGCCGTACGACGCCGACGTCCTCACGGAGGCGGGCACGGCGCAGGTCGAGGAGACGGGTGCCGGCATCTTCGGGCAGCGGTGGGGGCACGCCGGTCCCGGCCTCGCGTCCACCGAGGTCACGGTGGACGCGGCGGGGCTGGAATGGACGGCCGAGGACGTCAGGTCGGTCGTGAAGGACCTCGTGGAGCGGCTGCCGCGGTGACGTGTACGGCGGGCGCGGCCGAGCCGGTGGGCCCGCTGCCGCAGTGACCGGGCGCGGCGGGCGTCACCGAGCCGGCAGAACCACTGCCGCGCTGACGTGCACGGCGGGCGCGGCCCAGCCGGCGCGCCCGCCCGGCTCCGCACCCGCGCCCCCGCACGGGGTCAGCAGCCGACCTGTCGGCGCCGCCCGTGCAGCAGACGGACCATGGCCTCCCGCATCCGCCCGCGGGCCGGGTGTCCCGCCAGTACGGCCCGGAACTGCCGCCGGACGCGCACTTCGCGCACGAGCCGCAGGTCGTGCCGGCCGGGCGCCGGGGGCACGGGCTCGCCGTGCTGCCGGGACCGGTAGGTGTCGAGAAGGTACTGCTGGGTGATACTCACGGCCGGTCGCCTCTCGGGACGGGAGATGGGATCCGAAGGCCCGCGGTTGCCCCGGTGTCCTCCCAGGCTGCGCCCGCACGCGGCACATGTCGCCCCGATTGACGGGCGGCGTCAATCGACGGCGGCGTTGTCGGTGGCGGGGTGCACCATGGGGACATGAGCGTGCACATCGACATCTCCGGGCTGCGACGGGAGCGGATCGCCGTCGTGCCGTCCCCGCTGGCCGAGCTCGGGATGGCGCTGCACGCCCTCGCCGAGCCGGGGCACCACCCGGGCCTCCAGGCCTGGGCGACCGGGGTCACGGCCCGGCTCGACCCGCATCTCGCCGACCGGATGTGCGAGGCGGACTTCCTGTGGCGGACGACGTTCTCGGACCTGTTCCTGCCCTTCGCCGGCATCCCCGGCGGGAGCACCCTGCCGGGCGCGACCCTCGCCGACGACCTGGACCTGCTGGACAAGCTGACGGACGAGCAGTTCGTGGACGCCGCACTGGAGTTCACCTGCGCGCTGGCGTACGGCTCGCAGGAGCCCGGCTATCTCTCCGATCCCGAGGTGCGGCGCCGCGCCGTGGACCTGGCCGCCTCGCGCGGACCGCAGCAGACCCGCTTCACACAGCGCCTCCTGGAGGATCCGCCGCGCGTGCGGGCCTGGCTGAGGCAGTTCCTCCAGGACTGCGACGAGGCGTTCTTCGCGGAGACCTGGTCCCGGCTGCGCCACCAGCTCGCAGCGGAGGCCCGCCACAAGACGGACCTGCTGCGGCACAAGGGCCCCGCCGAGGCGCTGACGTCCATCTCCCCGGCGGTGTCGCTGGACGAGGCGGCCGGGCGGCTCACCGTCGACAAGCTGACGGAGGGGCACACGGTCACGGCGGACGGCGGTCTGCTCCTCGTCCCCACCAGCCTCGGGCGGCCGCACCTGATGGTGCTGCACCGGCCCGGCTGGCAGCCCGTGCTGCACTACCCCGTCGGCTCGCCCGAACTCGCCGCGCCGCCCTCCGTCGAGGAGCTGTCCCGGCGGATGACCGCGCTGTCCCACCCGGTCCGGATGCGGATCTGCCGCCATCTGGCCCGCAGCGCGTACACCACCGGCGAGCTGGCGCAGGTGCACGGGATGACGGCGCCCGAGATATCCCGCCACCTGGGAGTGCTCAAGAAGGCGGGCCTGATCTCCACGCGCCGCCGCGGCCGGTACGTGCTGCACCAGCTGGACGTCACCGTGGTGGCCCGGCTGGGCAGCGACTTCCTGGAGAGCGTCCTGCGCTGACCCGCGCACGGCACGCGCGGCAAGCCCGGTCGGCCGGTCGGCCGGTCGGGGGGCCCGTGGGTCCCGCCGACGTCGTGTCCCGCACCGACCTCCGCGAGGCACACGGCACCCGCTCGCCGGCCCGTCCGTCCGGGGCCGGCGTCGGGAGGGAAAGCCGTTCCGCCCGGGCCGGAAGCTGTTCCGTCCGAGGCAGGAGCCGTTCCGCCCGGGTCAGTCGAACCGGATGTGCCGCATGCCCGTCCACGCCCTGCGCAGCCGCCCCCGCAGCGCCCCGTCGCGGTTCGGCGTGAGCGTCAGCCCCGCCAGTACGGCGATCCGGTCCGCGGTCTTGGCCACCGTCGTGTGGTCGGTCCACAGGTGCTCGGCGAACTCGGGCTCACGCAGCCGCTCCAGGCAGTGGTCGAGCTGCTGCACGGCCCAGCTCTCGCGGCGCAGTGGGGCGTCCTTGCGCGCGACGTACCGCAGGAGGTGCCCGAAGCCGCGCTCCCGCAGCCGCTCGAGCACGGTCTCGCGCTCGGCGAGCAGCGCGAAGTGCCGTACGTCGTGGCCCCGTTCGCGCAGCCGGCCGACCGTCTCCTCGAAATAGCGGGAGTTCGTGACCGTCATGGGGGCGATGACCACGCCGTCGTGCTTGGCGAGGGCGAGGTCCAGCACCTCGACCACGCCCTCGCGCCAGGACGCCAAGTCCTGGAAATCGCCGCGCAGTTCGGGAGGCAGCATGCGCCGCAGGCCGAAACCGGCGTGTTCCGGATCGCAGATGACGCTGCCGGGCAGCCGTCGCCGGATCTCGTGTGCGGTCTGTGTCTTGCCGCCCCCGAAGGGGCCGTTGATCCACAGGAGCATGCGCAGACCCTAGTGGCCGCCGGTCACGCCGCGGTCACGCCCCGGGTCAGCCGTTTCCGCCCGCGCGCACGAGCCCCGTCTCGTAGGCGAGTACGACCACCTGCACCCGGTCGCGCAGCCCCAGCTTGGTCAGGATGCGCCCGACGTGCGTCTTCACGGTCGCCTCGGACAGCACGAGGCGGGCCGCGATCTCGCCGTTGGACAGTCCCTGCGCGACCAGGACCATGACTTCGCGCTCACGGTCGGTGAGCCGCTCCAGCTCCTTGTGCTGCGGCTGCTTGCCCGCGCTCGGCAGCATCGGGGCGAAGCGGTCGAGCAGGCGCCTGGTGGTGGAGGGGGCGACCACGGCGTCGCCGCTGTGCACGGACCGGATCGCGGTGAGCAGCTCTCCCGGGGGCACGTCCTTGAGCATGAAGCCGGAGGCGCCGGCCTTCAGCCCGGAGAAGGCGTACTCGTCGAGGTCGAAGGTGGTCAGGATCAGCACCTTCGGCGGATTGGGATCGGAACAGATCCGCCGGGTCGTCTCGACACCGTCCAGCTTCGGCATGCGCACATCCATCAGGACCACGTCGACCGCTGTGGTGCGCAGCACCTGGAGGGCCTCGACCCCGTCGCCCGCCTCGGCCACGACCTCCATGTCCGGCTGGGCGGCGAGCACCATCCGGAAACCGGTGCGCAGCAGCACCTGGTCGTCGACGAGCATGACTCGGATCGCCATCGGGGTCCTCTTCCCTCTCCACCAAAGGCCGAAAAGCTTTGGGAACAGCCAGAAACATTTGGAAACAGTCGGAAACGGTCGTTACAGGTGTCAGTGGGCCGTGGTCAATGGGCCGGTTTCAGCGGCAGCAGCGCGCTGATGCGGAAGCCTCCACCAGGCCGCGGTCCCGCGTCCAGGGTGCCGCCGACCATACCGACGCGCTCCCGCATGCCGATCAGGCCGTGGCCCTGACCGTCGGCGCCGCCCTCCTCGTACAGCTCGTGGGGCGCGCCCTTGCCGTCGTCCTCGACGAGCAGGCCGAGACCGTCGTCGAAATAGACCAGGCGCACGCTCGCACCGGTGTTCGGACCTCCGTGCTTGCGCGTGTTGGTGAGCGCCTCCTGCACGATCCGGTACGCCGTGAGCTCCACACCGCTGGGCAGCGGGCGCGGGGTCCCCTCGACCTTGAAGTCGACGGGGAGGCCCGCGGTGCGGCACTGCTCGATGAGGTCGTCGAGCTGTTCGACGTCCGGCTGCGGCACGTACTCGCCGCTCTCCTGGTGCTCGCCGGTGCGCAGCACGCCGAGCAGCCGGCGCATCTCGGCGAGGGCCTGGCGACCGGTCCCGGAGATGGTCTCCAGCGCCTTCTTGGCCTGGTCCGGCGCGGTGTCCATGACGTAGGCGGCACCGTCCGCCTGGACGACCATCACCGAGACGTTGTGCGCGACCACGTCGTGCAGCTCGCGTGCGATCCGGGCGCGCTCGGCGGCGACGGCGACCTTGGACTGCGCCTCGCGCTCCTTCTCCAGGCGCGCGGCCCGCTCCTCCAGCTGGGCGAGGTAGGCGCGGCGGGTGCGCAGGGAGTCACCGAGCACCCAGGCGAGCGCGAAGGGGACGGTCTGGAAGACGGCTATGAGGACGACGTTCAGGCCGCCCGCCTCCTGGGCGGGCCAGCGCAGCTGCGACAGGAACCCCGCGCTGAGGCCACCCGTCAGCGCGAACCGGGAGGCCCAGCGGGCGCCGTCCGCCGCGACGGTGAAGATGATCACCATCATGGCGAAGTCGGCGGGCATCACCTCGACGTCGGCGATCAGCTGGAGAAGACCCAGCCCGGCGGCCAGGACGAGCATCTTCTCGGGCATGCGGCGGCGCAGCGCGACGACGACGCACAGGAGCACGGCGATCGGGAACGCCACGGCGGGCGCCCCGTGCTGCTCCGGGGCCCCGTTGACGCTCACGAGGTTCGCGCAGGTGATCCCGAACAGGACGACGGCCCAGAAGCTGTCGACCCATGTCGGGTGCCTGCGGAGGAAGTCATAGAGGCGCTGCACGTAACCCAGAGTAGGGAAGCGTGCAGTGTGCAGGGGTCAACCGGAGGGTCGATCCGCAACCTGTGCTCGTACTCCCCAAGGTGGAGGCTCACCCCTTCCTGACGTCTGAAGCCCCCTGGCGGCAGGTCCCGGACCCGGTCGGCCGGGACGGGTGTCCGTACCGTCGCGGCGCCTCTCGCCGGGACTTCCCGCCGGGCCGGGCCCCACCGTCCGAACCCGCCCAGGGGGCCGCGCAGGCCCTAGCCTGGCCCGGTGAGACGTGAGGCGGCGGGCGAGTGGCGGGGTTGGCGCGAGGCGACCGAGGAGGCGCTGTACGGGCCGTCCGGCTTCTACCGCAGGCCCGAGGGCCCCGCCGGCCACTTCCGCACCTCGGTGCACGCCTCCCCGCTCTTCGCCGGTGCCGTGGCCCGGCTGCTGTGCCGGGTCGACGAGGCGCTCGACCACCCCGCCCGGCTGGACTTCGTGGACATGGCGGCGGGCCGCGGCGAGCTGGTGACCGGCGTGCTCGCCGCGCTCCCCGCGGAGGTGGCCGCCCGCGTGCGCGGGTACGCGGTCGAGCGCGCCGGCCGCCCCGCGGGCCTCGATCACCGGATCGAGTGGTCGGCCGGGCCCCCGCAGGGGATCACCGGGCTGCTGTTCGCCAACGAGTGGCTGGACAACGTGCCCGTGGACGTCGCCGAGGTCGACGCCGAGGGAGCACGGCGCCTGGTCCTCGTACGGGAGGACGGCACGGAACGTCTCGGGGAGCCGGTGACGGGGGCCGACGAGCGGTGGCTGCGGCGCTGGTGGCCGCTGCCCGCACAGGCGCCGTCCCCCGTGGGCGCGCGGGCCGAGATCGGGCTCCCCAGGGACACCGCCTGGGCCGCCGCGGTGGCGAGCCTGGACCGCGGGCTCGCCGTCGCCGCCGACTACGCGCACGTCGCCGCCGGCCGGCCGCCCTTCGGGACGCTCACCGGCTTCCGGGAGGGCCGGGAGACGGCGCCGGTGCCGGACGGGTCGTGCGACATCACCGCACACGTCGCGCTCGACGCGTGCGCGCTGCCCGGAGGCCGTGTGACGACGCAGCGCACGGCGCTGCGCGCGCTGGGCGTGAGCGGTGCACGCCCCCCGCTCGCGCTCGCCTCCACGGACCCCGCGGCGTACGTGCGCGCGCTGGCGGGCGCGGGGGCCGCCGCCGAGCTCACCGCGTCCGGGGGCCTCGGCGACTTCGGCTGGCTGCTCCAGCCGGTCGGGATCCCGGCGGCCCGGTTCGACGACCTGCTCGCTCCCACAGCCCCGCAGGCGCCCTGAGCCGCGCGGCCGCGCGACGGGAGGCACCGGACCCGACGGAGGCCGGACCCGACGGAGGCCCGACCCGAGGGACCCGGCCCCGGCCGGCGGGAAGCCCTGGCCGGCAGGAAAGACCGACCCGGCGGGACCCGCCCGGAGGCACTACTTGTCGATGTCCCCGACCACGAAGAACAGCGAGCCCAGGATCGCCACCATGTCGGCCACCAGTGTGCCCGGCAGCAGCTCGGTCAGCGCCTGGATGTTGTTGTACGAGGCGGAGCGCAGCTTCAGCCGGTACGGGGTCTTCTCGCCCTTGCTGACCAGGTAGTAGCCGTTGATGCCGAGGGGGTTCTCGGTCCAGGCGTACGTGTGGCCCTCGGGCGCCTTCAGGACCTTGGGCAGCCGCTGGTTGACGGGCCCCGGCGGCAGCTCGGCGAGCCGGTCGAGGCAGGCGTCCGCGAGGTCGAGCGCGTTGTGGGTCTGCTCCAGGAGGCACTCGAAGCGGGCCAGGCAGTCGCCCTCCTGGCGGGAGACGACCTTCAGGGTGTCCTGGAGGTCCCCGTACGCGAGGTACGGCTCGTCCCGGCGCAGGTCGAAGTCCACCCCGGAGGCGCGCGCGATCGGCCCGCTCACCCCGTACGCGTGCACGGTCTCCGGCGCGAGCACCCCGACACCGCGCGTACGCCCCCGGAAGATCTCGTTGCCGAGCACCAGGTCGTCGTAGATGTCCATGCGCGAGCGCAGGGCCGCGACGGAGGCACGCGCGCGTGAGGTCCATCCGGCGGGCAGGTCCTCCTTGAGGCCCCCGACCCGGTTGAACATGTAGTGCATGCGCCCGCCGGAGATCTCCTCCATGACGTGCTGGAGATCCTCACGCTCGCGGAAGGCGTGGAAGATCGGCGTGATCCCGCCCAGTTCCAGCGGGTAGGAGCCGAGGAACATCAGGTGGTTCAGGACGCGGTTGAGCTCGGCGAGCAGCGTGCGCATCCACACCGCCCGCTCGGGGACCTCCATGCCGAGCATCCGCTCCACGGCGAGGACCACGCCCAGCTCGTTCGAGAACGCGGACAGCCAGTCGTGCCGGTTGGCGAGCATGATGATCTGGCGGTAGTCGCGCGCCTCGAAGAGCTTCTCCGCACCGCGGTGCATGTAGCCGATGACCGGCTCCGCGTGCTGGATCCGCTCGCCGTCGAGCACGAGCCGCAGCCTCAGCACGCCGTGGGTCGAGGGGTGCTGGGGGCCGATGTTGAGCACCATGTCGGTGCTCTCCGCGGCGCCGCCGATACCGACCATGGTCTCCGTCGTAGGAGTCATGGTGACAGTCTCTCGTACGTACGCTTGCCGTATGGAGACGGGGACCACGGAATTCGCCGGGGCGGAGCCGGTCTGGACCGGACTGCCTCCCGGGCTGCTGCGGATGCGGCGGCTGCTGCTTGTGGTGTGGCTGGGGCTGCTCACGATCGCGGTGGGCCTGCTGACCGGGCTGCTCGTCGCCCCCGTCTGGGCCGCCTCCGCCCTCCTCCCGCTCGCCCTGATGGCGTGGGGCTGGCACATGCTGGGGCGCAACTGGCGCTCCTGGCGGTACGCGGAGCGCGCCGACGACCTGCTGATCAGCCGGGGTGTGCTGTGGCGCGAGGAGACCGTCGTGCCGTACGGGCGGATGCAGCTGGTCGAGGTGACCTCCGGGCCCGTCGAGCGGCACTTCGGGCTGGCGAGCGTGCAGCTGCACACGGCGGCCGCGGCGACCGACGCGTGCATCCCGGGCCTCGACCCGGCCGAGGCCGAGCGGCTGCGCGACCGGCTGACCGAACTCGGCGAGGCACGATCGGCGGGGCTGTGACGACGCCGCTGCCGGGCGCGGAGGACGCCCTGCCACAGGACGGGGCCGAGGGCTCCGTGCCACGGAACGGCGTGGAGGGCGCGCAGGGCGTCGCGCCGGGCGGCGGACCTCCCGCGGAGCGACGGCTGCACCCGTTCACCCCCTTTCGGCGGGCCTGGGCGCCCGTCGCCGTGATCGCCGGATGGGCCGTGCACGACCCCAACCAGGCGCAGGAGCAGCTGACCAGACTCACCACGACCGCGCTGCTCGTCGGGCTCGCGATATTCGTCCCGGGCGCCGCCCTCTACGGCTTCCTCAGCTGGTGGTTCACGCACTTCGCGGTGACCGGCACCGAACTGCGCATCCGCACCGGCCTGTTGTTCCGCCGCACCGCGCACATCCGGCTCGACCGGCTCCAGGCCGTCGACGTCACCCAGCCGCTGCTGGCCCGCGTCGCGGGCGTCGCCAAGCTCAGACTCGACGTCATCGGCACGGACAAGAAGGACGAACTGGCCTATCTGGGCGAGGGAGAGGCCCGAGCACTGCGCGCCGAACTCCTCGCCCGGGCGGCGGGGTTCGCGCCGGAGACCGCCCACGAGGTCGGCGAGGCCCCGGTGCGGCGGCTGCTGCACGTACCGCCCGGCGTCCTCGCCGTCTCCCTGGTCCTCACCGGCGCGACCTGGGGCTCGCTGGCCGCCGCGGTCGTCGTGCCGCCGCTGCTGTGGTTCGCCACCCACAGCGTGTGGACGGTCCTCGCGACCGGGTTGCCGCTGCTCGGCGCGGCGGGCGCGAGCAGCGTGGGCCGGTTCGTGGGCGAGTACGACTGGACGGTGGGCGAGTCGCCGGACGGCCTCCGCATCGACCACGGGCTCCTGGACCGTACGCACGAGACGGTGCCGCCGGGTCGCGTGCAGACGGTGCGGATCGTCGAGCCGCTGCTGTGGCGGCGGCTCGGCTGGGTGCGCGTGGAGCTGGACGTCGCCGGCTCGTCGAACTCCGTGCTCGTGCCCGTCGCCCCGCGCGCGATCGCCGAGTCGGTGATCGCCGAGGCGCTGCCCGGGGTGACGGTGCCGTCGTCCCTGTCCCGGCCGCCGCGCCGGGCCGGCTGGTGCCTGCCGGTCTGGTGGCGGGGGTACGGGCTCGCCGTGACCGACACCGTCTTCGCCGCCCGGCACGGCCTGCTGCGCCGCAGTCTCTCGCTCGTGCCGCACGCGAAGGTGCAGAGCGTACGGCTGACGCAGGGCCCCTGGAAGCGCCTCAGGAAGGTCGCCGACGTCCATGTGGACACGGGGGCCGACAAGACCGTGACGGCTCGGCTGCGGGACGCCGAGGAGGCCGCACGGCTGCTCCAGTCCCAGGCCGACCGTTCGCGGACGGGGCGGCGGGAGGCGCTGCCGGACCGGTGGATGGCATGAGGGCAGCGGCGCCCGGCCACTGCCCTCGTCCTGGTACCGCGCCCGACCCGTCCGCCGGGCCGCGATCGCTCCACGTCGCACACCGCCCGCGCGGCTGACGGGCGGCGGCGCTCCGCTCCCAGGAGACCGCGCCGCGCGGGCCTCTCAGGGGATCGCGCCGCGCCGGACTCTCAGAAGATCGGGTCGCGCGGGACTCTTGGGAAACCCGCCGCGCCGGACTCGTCAGGAGACCGCGCTGCGCAGCACGCCCACGTCGATCTGCTCGGTCTCGTCGTGCGCGGTCAGGTCGATGACCTGTCCGACGCCGCGGGCCGCTTCGTCGGCCGGCTTGAACCCGGCCTCCGCCTCGGCCTTGTGCAGGGCGAGCGCCTCCTGGCCGACCACGTCGGCGAGGTCCTCGTTCTGCACGGCCTCCAGCGCGTCCGCGGACGACTCCTTCTGCGTACCGAAGAAGTCGAAGCCGCCCTCGACCGAGGGGCGCCGCACGGGGGCGGCCGGTGCCACGGCCACTGCCGTCGGCACGGTGAAGTGCCCTCCCGAGGAGGGCTTGGCGGGCAGCGCGGCCCGGGTCTGCTGCGCCGACGGGGACGACTGGGCGGGCACGGGCTGCGGCGCGTCGGCGGTCGCGTGCTGGTGCTCGCCGACCGCCTCGGACTTCCCCTGCGCCTCGTCCTCCTCCACCACGGTGTCCGTGGCCGGACCTGCCTCGCCGCGGGCCGGGCCCGCCTTCGGGGGCTCCGCGCTCGCGGTGTGCGACGCGGATCCGCCTGCGGCCGGCTCGCCCTTCGCGGACCCGACGGCCTTCAGGGACGCGCCCCGAGGGGCGTCGCTCCTCGCGGCGGCGGCACCGGACTCCTCAGACCCGGACCCCTCCGACCCGGACCCCTCCGACCCGGACTCCTCCGTCTCGGACTCCTCCGTCTCGGACGACGTCACGTCGCCCGGCGCGGACGCGGTCGTGGTCTCCGCCTCCGAAGCACCGCTCGCGATGCGGCTCAGCGCCGCGTTGGCCCGCAGGAAGAGCGAGGAGCCCGCCGGGGAGAAGACCTCGGGCGCCTCCGGCGCGTCGGCGTCGTCCGCCGCGGACTCGGGGGCCTCGGCCGGCTCGGCGGACCCGGTCGCGGGGACCTCGGCGGCCAGGTGCTCGGTCGCCTCGGGCGTGCCTTCCTCGGGCACCGCCTCCGGGACCGTCTCGGCGGCCGTCGACTCCGGCGCCGACCGTGCGGCGGGCAGCGCGCGGGCCGGGACGGTGGCCTCTATCGCGAGCCGGCGACGGCCCTCCAGGGCACTCGCCCGCTCGGTCTCCGCCGTGGCGTACCGCCGCAGCAGCGCCGCGTGCTCGTTGCGCAGGCCCGCCAGCTCCGAACGCTTCGCACGCAGCCTCTGCTCCAGCTTGGTGCGCAGCGCGCGGGACTCGTCGAGGTCGGCCTCCAGTTCGGCGACGCGTTCCTCGTGACGCCACTCGTCGCTCGCACGCGCGCGCGTGAGGTCGGCGACGCTCTTGCCCGCCGAGGCGTCCCATCGGCGCATGACGACCGCGCCGACGACCGCCGTCAGCGCGGCACCGGCGGCCAGCACACGGAGCACCACCGGCTCCGTGAACAGCCATGGCCCCACGGCACAGACGAGCGAGACACCGGCGATCGCCGAAGGAGGCAGCAGCCTGTGCAAGGGCGGGGAATGGCGGTGACGTCCACGTGGCATGGCCAGAAACTTACCGCGCGTAGGCGAATCTTGGAGCCCCGCCCGGTAAAAACACGGCTACTGCGAACCGCATGGCCGCGAACGTGCGGAATCGAAGCGTCCCGCATTCGCCCCGGGGAACGCATTCGATCTTGATCTCGACTTCCGGAGTTCGAAAAGGCTCCCCTGCCGGACCCCGCGCGCGAACGGGAATTCCGGCCCGCCTCAGCGGTCGCTGAGCCGTCCGCTGATCCATTGCAGGGTCGCCGGGATCTCCCGTCGCCAGGTGTTGAAGTTGTGGCCGCCGCTGTCGAGGATGATCGACGAGATCCGGGTGCGCCGATTGGCCTTCACGAGGTCGATGAAGTGCAGCGTGTCCCGGTAGTTGGACTCGCCCGACCTGCTGCTGCTGACGAGCAGTGAGGTGTCCGGCGCGGGCCTGTTCTTCAGGTACCAGCGCAGGTCGGCGCCGTCCCGCACCACCTTGTCGCCGCGGAAGAGGTCGCCGGTCGTGGGGTCGATCGGCGCCTTGTAGTACGCCGAGAGACCGGCCCCGGCCGCGTACGCCCCGGGATGGTGGACAGCCAGTTTCAGTGCACAGTAACCGCCCGTGGAATCGCCGACGACGCCCCAGCTCCCGGGTTTCCTGCCCACCCGGTAGTGCGCGGACACGGCGTCCGGAAGGTCCTTGGCGAAGAACGTCTCCGTCTGCGGGCCGCCGGGGACGTCCACGCACTCGGTGTCCCGCGGAGGCGCGACGGTCGGCCGCAGCATGACGAGGATCATCGGCTGCATCGTGCCGTTCTTCGCCAGCCTGTTCGCGGTCTGCGGGTAGTGCAGTGCCTTGATGAGGGCCTCGGCGGTGCCGGGGTATCCGGTGAGGACGGTGACAGCGGGAAAAGTGCGGGCCCGGTACCGCGACTGGAAGTACTCCGGGGGCAGATAGACGTACGCCGGTGTGGCGATGTGCGTCGTCCGGCCGACGACCGTGACCTTCTGGATCTGACCCCCGATCCGGGGACGGGAACCGCCCGACACGTTCACCTGCTGGGTGTCGACGACTTGGAGGGGTCCGCCGCCCGCGCCCGCGGTGCCGTTGTGGTCGACGACCACGCCCTGGCCGCTCTCCCGGCCGAAGAGGTCCGCCCAGCTGGCGTAGAACCCGAACGCCTGGTTCACACAGAGGCCGACCGAGGCGAAGACCGCCACCTGGGTGGCCAGCAGCAGTCCGATCCGTCCGCTGACGACCCGCCAGTTCCGGCGGGCCAGCCGCGGCCACCACCACACCGTGCCGACGAACAGCAGCACGGCGAACAGCACCGCCACCACCAGCACCTTGTTGCTCGTCAGACCCATGGGCTGTTCCGCCTGCGCTTTCCGTCCCGGATCCGCATCGCTCCTTCGCGCGTGCTTGCCCCGGACTTTCCTTGCCTTTTGAAACGGCTTTCCGAAGGGGAGTGAACCTGTCTCCCCAAGACACCGTCCTAGAGGGCGCAATGTCGCCGGATGCCTGATTTGGCACCGGATCCAAGGTCTCTCGCGGAACTACGGGATGCGATGTCTGTCAGGATAGATGGGGAAATGTCGGACGGGGTTCCGAGCCGAACAGGCGGGACGCGGGGCATACTCCGAGGTCCGCGTCCCGAGGCCGTCCCCGCCCTGGTCGCCCGGGCCTGCACGCTCGTCGGACTCCTGGACGTCGCCGCCGGCGTCTTCCCGCGCTTCCGGCGCAGCCGCATGCACGCCATCGCCGAGGTACTGCCCGGCGCCCTCGGCCCGTTCGCCGCCGCGCTCTCGCTCAGCGCGGGCGTGCTCCTGCTGCTGCTCGCTCACGGGCTGCGCCGCCGCAAGCGCCGGGCGTGGCGCGCCGCGGTGGTCCTGCTGCCCGCGGGCGCCGTCGCACAGTTCGCGTACCGCCACTCGGTCATCGGCGTCGTCATCTCCGCTGCCCTGCTCGCGCCCCTGCTGCGGCACCGGGGCGAGTTCGCGGCCCTGCCCGACCCGCGCAGCCGGTGGCGCGCGCTCGCCAACTTCGTCCTCATGGGCGCCGGTTCCCTCGCCCTCGGACTCGTCATCGTCAGCGTCCACGAGAACCGCATGGTCGGCGACCCGAGCCTGGCCGACCGCATCCAGCACGTCCTGTACGGCCTGGCCGGCTTCGAGGGGCCCGTCGACTACAGCGGGCCCACCTCCTGGACGGTCGCCTGCTCGCTCGGCGCCCTCGGTCTGCTGACCGCCGTCACCACCATCTACCTGGCCTTCCGCCCCGAACACCCCGCGGCCCGCCTCACCGAGGACGACGAGGCCCGGCTGCGCGCCCTTCTGGAGAAGCACGGCGGCCGCGACTCCCTCGGCCACTTCGCGCTCCGCCGCGACAAGGCCGTCGTCTTCTCGCCCAGCGGAAAGGCCGCCGTCACCTACCGCGTGGTCTCCGGGGTGATGCTCGCCAGCGGCGACCCCATCGGCGACGTCGAGGCCTGGCCCGGCGCCATCGAGCGCTTCATGGACGAGGCGAGGGCGCACTCCTGGACACCGGCCGTCATGGGCTGTTCGGAGACGGGCGGCGAGGTGTGGACCCGCGAGACCGGGCTCGACGCCCTCGAACTGGGCGACGAGGCGGTGGTGGACGTCGTGGATTTCTCCCTGGCCGGGCGCGCGATGCGGAACGTGCGCCAGATGGTGAAGCGCATCGAGCGGGCTGGTTACGAGACACGGGTACGGCGCATCCGTGACCTCGGCGAGGGCGAACTGGACCGCATACGACGTGCCGCGGAGGACTGGCGCGGCACGGACACCGAGCGCGGCTTCTCGATGGCGCTCGGCCGCATCGGCGACCCGGCCGACGGGGACTGTTTGATCGCCACCGCCCACAAGGCCGACGCCGAACCCGGCCCCTACGGTGACCTGAAGGCCGTCCTGCACTTCGTCCCGTGGGGCACGGACGGTGTGTCGCTCGACCTCATGCGCCGCGACCGCTCGGCCGACCCCGGCATGAACGAACTCCTCATCGTGGCCGCGCTCCAGGCGTCCCCCCGGCTGGGCATCGAGCAGATCTCCCTCAACTTCGCGATGTTCCGCTCGGCGCTGGCCCGCGGCGAGAAGATCGGTGCGGGGCCGGTGCTGCGCGCCTGGCGGGGCCTGCTGGTCTTCCTGTCGCGCTGGTTCCAGATCGAGTCCCTCTACAAGTTCAACGCCAAGTTCCGCCCACGCTGGGAGCCCCGCTTCGTCGTCTACGCGTCCTCCCGCGACCTCCCCCGCATCGGGTTCGCGGCGATGCAGGCGGAGGGCTTCGTGAGCCTGGCCCTTCCCCGTCCACTGCGCCGCCGCTCACCCGCACCCCGGCCGTGCGCCCATGCGCTGGCCGAGCACGGCATCAGGGCGGCCTAGCAGGGGTCGTGGCCCGGCCCCGGCGTGCGCCGTCCCACCCGGCCGGCCCCGCTCGGGCCGCCGGCCCGCACGTGCCACACGTCCGCCGGTCCTCGCGGACGTGTGGCACGCACCTCTCAAAACACCTGAATAGGTCCGATAAGAACCATCCGAGGCAACCTCCGCCGGCAGGACGGAAGCACCCCCGCCCGCCGCGGGCGAAACGGCCCCCGTCAGGAGGCCTAGGCTGGACGTATGAGCAATGAGCGCGGGCGCGGCCGGGTCGTGGGGCTGCCGACGTGGGACCGCTGCGCGGTCATGGGCGTCGTCAACGTCACCCCCGATTCCTTCTCCGACGGAGGCCGCTGGTTCGACACGACGGCAGCGGTCAAGCACGGCCTCGGCCTGGTCAGCGAGGGCGCGGACCTCGTCGACGTGGGCGGTGAGTCCACCCGCCCCGGCGCCACCCGCGTCGACGAGGCGGAGGAGCTCAAGCGGGTCATCCCCGTCGTCCGCGGCCTCGCCTCCGAGGGCGTCACCGTCTCCGTCGACACCATGCGCGCCTCCGTCGCCGAGCAGGCCCTCGCCGCCGGCGCGGCCCTCGTCAACGACGTCAGCGGCGGTCTCGCCGACCCCGCGATGATCCCCGCCGTCGCGGCCGCCGGCGCCCCCTTCGTCGTCATGCACTGGCGCGGCTTCCTGGAGGGCGGGAACGTCCAGGGGGCGTACGAGGACGTCGTCGCCGAAGTCGTCGACGAGCTCCACGCGCGCGTGGAGGCCGTGCTGGCCGGCGGTGTCGCCCCCGACCGGATCGTCGTGGACCCGGGGCTGGGCTTCTCCAAGGACCCCGAGCACGACCTCGCCCTCCTCGCCCACCTCGACCGGCTGCGCGGCCTCGGCCACCCCCTGCTCGTCGCCGCGTCCCGCAAGCGTTTCCTCGGCCGTGTCCTGGCGGGTCCCGAGGGTGCTCCGCCCCCGGCCCGCGAGCGGGACGCCGCCACCGCCGCCGTCTCCGCGCTCGCCGCCCAGCAGGGCGCCTGGGCGGTCCGCGTCCACGAGGTCAGGGCCACCGCCGACGCCGTACGGGTCGCCCGCGCCGTCGAGGGAGCCCGGTGAGCACCCCGCGGACCGACGTCGAGCAGGTCGAGCTCGCCAACACCGCCTTCTACGAGGCGATGGAACGGGGCGACTTCGAGGAGCTGTCCTCGCTGTGGCTGGACACGGAACCCGGCGGCATCGACGGCGAAGGCGCGGTGGTGTCCTGCGTCCACCCCGGCTGGCCGGTCCTGAACGGCCGCGGCGAGGTGCTGCGCTCGTACGTGCTGATCATGGCCAACACCGAGTACATCCAGTTCTTCCTCACCGACGTGCACGTCTCCGTGGCCGGCGACACGGCGCTGGTGACCTGCACCGAGAACATCCTCAGCGGCGCCCCCGCCCCCGAGGACAGCGACGAGCTGGGCCCGCTGGTCGGCCAGCTCGTCGTCGCCACGAACGTCTTCCGGCGCACCGCCGAGGGGTGGAAGCTCTGGTCGCACCACGCCTCCCCCGTTCTCGCCGAATCCAACGAGGAAGAGGACGAGAGCACCGCCGGTTGAGTGGGCGGACGGCCCGCAGGGACCAAGAAGTGGTTGGAATCACCAGTCGCGGGGTAGGGGCGGCTACCAACCCGTGAGCCGCCGCGTTCCCCAGGGGAAACGCCGGGTGAAGCCTCGCCGCCTTCGCCCGGGCACCCGCCCCCGTGGGCGAACGCTGTCGGTGCCCGCAGGTAGATTCGTTTGAGGCCGGTGTGCCGACCGCACTCGGTTCACGGCCGCCGCTACCGACGATTGCAGGAGTGATTCGCGTGGATCGTGTCGCGCTGCGCGGCCTCAAGGCCCGCGGGCACCACGGTGTCTTCCAGAAGGAACGCGAAGAAGGCCAGACCTTCATCGTGGACCTGACACTGGGCCTGGACACCCGGCCGGCCGCGGCCGACGACGACCTGGCGAAGACCGTGCACTACGGCATCGTGGCGGAAGAGGTCGTCGCCGTCGTCGAGGGCGAGCCCGTCGATCTCATCGAGACGCTCGCCGAGCGCATCGCCCAGACGTGTCTGAAGCACGAGGGAGTCCAGGAGGTCGAGGTCTGCGTCCACAAACCGGACGCTCCGATCACGGTCCCCTTCGACGACGTGACCGTCACCATCACCCGGAGCCGAGTATGACCGCCTTCTTCACCGAGGGTCAGAGCGACCCGACCGTACAGCCGGTACCCGCCTCCGTGGTGGAGCAGGTGGACGCCGCCGACACGACCCTGAGCAACCCCAAACGCGCCGTGATCTCCCTCGGCTCGAACCTGGGCAACCGCCTGGAGACCCTCCAGGGCGCCATCGACGCCCTGGAGGACACCCCCGGCGTCCGCATCAAAGCCGTCTCCCCCGTCTACGAGACGGAGCCCTGGGGCGTCGAGCCGGGCAGCCAGCCGTCGTACTTCAACGCGGTGGTGGTCCTCAGGACCACCCTCCCCCCGTCCTCGCTCCTGGAGCGGGCGCACGCGATCGAGGAGGCCTTCCACCGCGTGCGCGACGAGCGCTGGGGCCCGCGCACGATCGACGTGGACATCGTCGCGTACGCGGATGTCGTCTCCGAGGACCCGGTCCTGACCCTCCCTCACCCGCGCGCCCACGAGCGGGCCTTCGTCCTCGCCCCGTGGCACGACGTCGAGCCCACGGCCCAGCTCCCCGGCCGCGGACCCGTCGCCCAGCTCCTCACCATGGTCACCCGGGAAGGTGTCGCGCCCCGCGCCGACCTGGAACTCCGGCTGCCCGAGTAGTCGTTAAGGTCAAGACGACCACGGGCCCGACGACCGACCGCCGGACCGGACGACCGCCTGTCGGCGGGCCAACCGAAGGGGCAAAGTGAAACAGCTGCGTATCAGGACGCTGGCCGCCGTGTTCGTCGTCGCCGGTGTCCTGTCCTGGGCGGGCGCCCGCCTGTGGAACGCGGTGGGCACGCTCCCCAGGGTCCCCCTCGCCGCCCCCGTCGTCCTCGCGCTGATCGCCGTGGTCCTGCTGGCCACGGCGCTCTCGCTGCGCGCACGCCTGAAGGCCCAGCGTGAGCGGCGCCCCGGCGCCAAGGGAGTGGACCCCCTGATGGCGGCCCGCGCGGTCGTCTTCGGCCAGGCGAGCGCCCTGGTCGCCGCCCTGGTCTCCGGGATGTACGGCGGCGCGGGCGTGTTCCTCCTGGAGTCCCTGGAGATCCCCGCCATCCGCGACCAGGCGATCTACGCCGGGCTGTCCGTCGTCGCCGGAATCGGCGTCATAGCGGCCGCCTTCTTCCTGGAGCGGGTCTGCAAGCTTCCCGAGGACGACGACAGCAACGGCGGCACGGCCCCGGCCGCGTGACGCCCGCCCGGCCCGATGAGCGGGGCCATCGGCCGGCCGACGGCCCCCGACAGCACGATCCCCCTCCGGTCGGCGAGTCGTTCGCCGACCGAAGGGGGAGCTGTTCACAGGGGACCGGACACCACCGGCGATCCGGTCAGCGCGCCAGTATCAGGCTCATCGCCTCGGCACGGGTCGTGGCGTCCCGGAGCTGACCGCGCACCGCGGACGTCGTGGTCTTGGCGCCCGGCTTGCGGATGCCCCGCACCGACATGCACATGTGCTCGGCCTCGATGACGACGATCGCGCCCCGCGCGTCCAGGATCCGCATGAGGGAGTCGGCGATCTGCGTGGTGAGCCGCTCCTGCACCTGGGGTCGGCGGGCGAACACCTCCACCAGCCGCGCGAGCTTCGACAGTCCGGTGATCTTGCCCGAATCCGCCGGGATGTAGCCGACGTGCGCCACACCGTGGAACGGCAGCAGGTGGTGCTCGCACAGGGAGACGATCTCGATGTCCTTGACCAGGACCATCTCGTCGTGCCCGAGGTCGAAGGTCGTCGTCAGGACGTCCTCGGGCTCCTGCCGCAGACCCGCCAGGAGCTCCCTGTACGCCCTCGCCACACGCCCCGGCGTCTCCTTGAGGCCCTCACGGTCCGGGTCCTCACCGACGGCGATGAGGAGCTCCCGCACGGCGTTCTCGGCACGCTTCTCGTCGAACTCGCCGATCACGCCCTCGCCGTCCAGCGTCACGGGGTCGGTCATGTGGTCCTCGTTCCTGTGGATCTTGCGCGTGCCGGTCGACGCGTCCAAACATGCGGGCGTATCAAACGAAAGCCGCGCCCCCCAGGCTAGAACCTGGGGGGCGCGGCTTTCATTCCGGGCCTGGCGGGGCGCCGGGAGCCCTGATCAGCTCTCGGCGCGGTCCTCCGTGGCGGTGTCCGTCGCGGGGACGGACTCCGTCGCGTTGGCGATGGCCGGCGTCGCGCCGTTCGCGCCGTTCGTCAGGGACAGCTCCTTGGGGGAGAGCACCGGCGGACGGGTGGACGGGGTGCGCCGGGACGAGCCGGTCCACGCGGGGCGGGCCGGGCGCTTGACGATGGGGGCGAAGATCTCGGCGATCTCCTCCTTGCCCAGCGTCTCCTTCTCCAGCAGCTGGAGCACCAGGTTGTCGAGGACGTCGCGGTTCTCGACCAGGATCTCCCAGGCCTCGTTGTGCGCGTTCTCGATGAGCTTCTTGACTTCCTCGTCCACCAGCGCGGCGACCTCTTCCGAGTAGTCGCGCTGGTGAGCCATCTCACGTCCGAGGAAGGGCTCGGTGTTGTCGCCGCCGAACTTGATGGCACCGAGACGCTCGGTCATGCCGTACTGCGTGACCATCGCGCGGGCCGTGGTGGTGGCCTTCTCGATGTCGTTCGCCGCGCCGGTGGTCGGGTCGTGGAAGACGAGCTCCTCCGCGGCGCGCCCGCCCAGCATGTACGCGAGCTGGTCGAGCATCTCGTTGCGCGTGGTGGAGTACTTGTCCTCGTCCGGCAGGACCATCGTGTAGCCGAGGGCACGGCCGCGCGACAGGATCGTGATCTTGTGGACCGGGTCGGAGTTCGGGGATGCCGCCGCGACCAGGGCGTGTCCGCCCTCGTGGTACGCGGTGATCTTCTTCTCCTTGTCCGACATGATCCGGGTCCGCTTCTGCGGGCCCGCGACCACACGGTCGATCGCCTCGTCCAGCATGGAGTTGTCGATCAGCTTGCGGTCGCTGCGGGCGGTGAGCAGCGCGGCCTCGTTGAGGACGTTGCTCAGGTCCGCACCGGTGAAGCCCGGGGTGCGGCGCGCGACGGCCGACAGGTCGACGTCCGGAGCGACCGGCTTGCCCTTCTGGTGGACCTTGAGGATCTCCAGACGGCCCTGCATGTCCGGGCGGTCGACCGCGATCTGACGGTCGAAGCGGCCGGGACGCAGGAGAGCCGGGTCGAGGATGTCGGGCCGGTTCGTGGCGGCGATCAGGATGACGCCGCCCTTCACGTCGAAGCCGTCCATCTCGACGAGCAGCTGGTTCAGGGTCTGCTCGCGCTCGTCGTGACCACCGCCGAGGCCGGCGCCGCGGTGGCGGCCGACCGCGTCGATCTCGTCGACGAAGACGATCGCCGGGGCGTTCGCCTTGGCCTGCTCGAACAGGTCACGGACTCGGGAGGCACCGACACCGACGAACATCTCGACGAAGTCGGAACCGGAGATCGAGTAGAAGGGGACGCCGGCCTCGCCCGCGACGGCGCGCGCGAGCAGCGTCTTGCCCGTACCGGGAGGCCCGTAGAGGAGCACGCCCTTGGGGATCTTGGCCCCGACGGCCTGGAACTTCGCCGGCTCCTGGAGGAACTCCTTGATCTCCTGAAGCTCCTCGACCGCCTCGTCCGAGCCCGCGACGTCGGAGAACGTCGTCTTCGGGGTGTCCTTGGTGATGAGCTTCGCCTTGGACTTCCCGAAGTTCATGACCCGGGAGCCGCCGCCCTGCATCTGGTTCATCAGGAACAGGAAGACGACGACGATGAGGACGAAGGGGAGCAGGGACAGCAGAATGCCGACGAACGGGTTCTGCTTGGACGGCGAAACCGTGTAGCCGTCCGGGATCTGCTTGTTCTGGAACTTGTCTTGAAGGACCCCGGCGAGGGTCACGCCCTGGTCGCCGATGTAGCTCGCCTGGATCTTGGAGCTGCCGTCGACCTTCTCGCCGTCCTTCAGCGAGACCTTGATGATCTGCTCGTCGCCGGTGGTGAGTTTCGCCGACTCGACCTTGTTCTCATTGATCGCCTGGACCACCTGGCCGGTGTCCACCGTCTTGTAGCCGCCGGACGAGCCGACGACCTGCATCAACACGACCACGGCAAGGACGGCCAGCACGATCCACATGACCGGCCCACGGAAGTATCGCTTCACGTCCATCCATACGGAGCGGTGCCGCCCCGTCCCTCCTGCCATAGTGAGTTTGATAAAGACTGTTCTTCGGACGGTACCCCAGCATTGTCACCCGAAGCCGCAGTGGACTGCTGGCAATCCCGCCTACGCATGCTCCAACGGCGCGAAACCCGCTGGGGTTCCCGGACGTCTTACAAGGACTGTGCCGCCCCGCGAAGGGCGGGCGGTCAGCCGCCGTAGACGTGAGGCGCGAGCGTACCGACGAACGGGAGGTTGCGGTACTTCTCGGCGTAGTCGAGGCCGTACCCGATCACGAACTCGTTCGGGATGTCGAAGCCGACCCACTCCACGTCGATCGCGACCTTCGCCGCCTCCGGCTTGCGCAGCAGCGTGCACACCTTGAGGGAGGCGGGCTCGCGGGAGCCGAGGTTGGAGATCAGCCAGGACAGGGTCAGCCCGGAGTCGATGATGTCCTCGACGATCAGGACGTGCTTGCCCTTGATGTCGGTGTCCAGGTCCTTGAGGATCCGCACCACGCCGGAGGACTGCGTCCCCGCGCCGTACGAGGACACGGCCATCCAGTCCATGGTGACCGGGGTGGACAGCGCGCGCGCCAGGTCCGCCATGACCATGACGGCGCCCTTGAGGACTCCGACGATCAGCAGGTCCTTGCCCGCGTACTCCGCGTCGATCTTCGCCGCCAGCTCAGCCAGCTTCGCGTCGATCTCTTCCTTGGTGATGAGCACCGACTTGAGGTCGGTGCCCATGTCTTTCGCGTCCACCCGCATTCACTTTCGGTCGTCCCACCGGCTGACCGGTCCCTTCCCGGAGGGGAGACCGGGCGCCTCACTGGGGGGCGCGATTTCAGCCTTGCCGAATCACCAGTCTGCCACCCTGTCGCTGAGCGACGACTTTGCCCGGGAGATTGATGGCCTTCTGGCCGCGCCATCCGGTGATCAGCCGGTCGACTTCTTCGATGTGCCGGGCGAAGAGCGAACCGGCCGGTGCGCCTGCCTCGATGGCGGCGCGGCGCAGGATGCGGCGGCGCACGGCGGGGGGCAGGGCGTAGAGCTTGGCGCACTCCAGGAGGCCGGCCGCGTCGCGTACGGACGCCTCGGCCTGGCTGGCCCACGCGTCGAGGGCGTCGGCGTCGTCGCGGGAGAGCTGGGCCGTACGGGCGAGGGCCTCGACGACCCCCTTGCCGAGCGCCTTCTCCAGGGCGGGCAGGCCTTCGTGGCGCAGCCGGGAGCGGGTGTAGGCCGGGTCGGTGTTGTGCGGGTCGTCCCACACGGGCAGCGACTGGACCATGCAGGCCTTGCGGGCGGTCTGCCGGTCCAGGTGCAGGAACGGGCGCCGGTAACGGCCGTCGGCCCCCGAGACCGCGGCCATCCCGGACAGGGAGCGGATGCCGGAGCCGCGGGCCAGACCGAGCAGAACCGTCTCCGCCTGGTCGTCGCGGGTGTGGCCGAGCAGGATCGCGGTGGCGCCGTGGCGCTCGGCGGCGGAGTCCAGGGCGGCGTACCGGGCGTCGCGGGCGGCGGCCTCGGGCCCGCCGTCGCGGCCGACGGTGACGGCGATGCACTCGGCCGGGGCGAGTCCCATCTCCGTGAGGCGCAGCACGACTTCCTCGGCGCGCAGGTCGGAGCCGGTCTGCAGACCGTGGTCGACGGTGATGCCACCGGCGCGGATGCCGAGTTTGGGGGCCTCGAAGGCGAGGGCGGAGGCGAGCGCCATGGAGTCGGCACCGCCGGAGCACGCGACGAGGACGAGCGGCGTCGAGGGCTGCTCGTGGCGGGGTCGCGCGGGCGGGAGGGTGCGCCGTGTACCGGGGGCGGGCACGCGCTCGGCGTCGGGGGGCGAGGGGCGCGTGACACCGTGAGCGGGCGCGCGCCCGGTGTCGGAGGCGGGCGTGTGCTCGGTGATGATGTCGTGGAGTACGCGGCGTACCGCCAGGCGTATCGCCGCGACCGCAGGATGGGGACCCATGTCCGGTTCCCTTCATGAAGTTTTCGGGGGGTGAGCCCGGGGTCGGTCACTCAGAGTGTGTAGATGGTGACAGAACCGGGCCGTTCCCCGAGCATTGCACGCCTACCCATGGCTCACGGTCCCTCGGACGGGTGATTGGAGGGGCGTTTGCCTGCCGTCGGCCGGATTCGTTTCACGACCCACCCGTAGGGTTCACGACTCGGCCTTGCGGTGCACCCGCGCGACCCAGTCCGCCGGTTTGGCGATCTCCGCCTTCGTCGGGAGCGTGTTCGGGGAGGTCCACACGCGGTTGAACCCGTCCATGCCGACCTGGTCGACCACGGCCCGTACGAACCGCTCGCCGTCCCGGTACTGCCTCAGTTTGGCGTCCAGACCGAGCAGCTTGCGCAGGGCGGTGTCCAGGCGGGAGGCGCCCTTCGCACGGCGCTGCTGGAACTTCTCGCGGATCTCGCCCACGGACGGGACGACGGCGGGTCCCACGCCGTCCATCACGAAGTCCGCGTGGCCCTCCAGGAGGGACATCACCGCGGTGAGCCGGCCGAGGATCTCGCGCTGGGCGGGCGTCTGGACGATTTCCACGAGGGAGCGGCCGCCGTCGTCCTCCTCGCCCTCGGGGCGCCCGCCGGCGAGCGACTGGGCGGCCTCCCGGATGCGTTCCAGGACGGTCATGGGGTCGACATCGGTCTCCCCCAAGAAAGACTGGATTTCGCCCTCCAGGTGGTCACGCAGCCAGGGCACGGCCGTGAACTGGGTGCGGTGGGTCTCCTCGTGCAGGCACACCCACAGGCGGAAGTCGTGGGGCTGGACGTCGAGTTCGCGCTCGACGTGCACGATGTTCGGCGCGACCAGCAGCAGCCTGCCGCCGCCGTGTTCGCCGGCGGGGAGCTCGCGCGTGGCCGGGGCGAAGGTCTCGTACTGCCCGAGGACCCGGGAGGACAGGAACGACAGGAGCATGCCCAGTTCGACGCCGGTGACCTTGCCGCCGACGGCTCCGAGGACGGCTCCGCCCGGTGTGTTGCCGCGCCGCTCCTGCATCTTGTCCAGCAGGGGCTTGAGGATCTCGCGGAATCCGGCGACGTTCGCCCGGACCCAGCCGGGGCGGTCGACGACGAGGACGGGGGTGTCGTGCACGCCGTCCTCACCCAGACGGGTAAAGCCCCGGACGTGCTCCTCCGAGGCCTTCGCGTGCCGGCGCAGTTCCGCGACGACGGCACGGGCCTCGTCACGGCTCACCTCGGGGCCCGGCCGCACGAGCCGGGTCGCGGTCGCCACCGCGAGATTCCAGTCGACCATCCCAGTAGATGCGGCACCACCGATGCTCGTCATGCGTCAACCGTACGTGAGCACGTCGCGCTGCGGTGAGGGGTACGTGCTCCGGGCGGGCCCCGAGGCGGGGCCCGCGTTGACCCTGGTGCGCGAGGGGTCCATGGGGATCAGCGGCAGCCGCAGGCCGCCAGTGCCGTCGCCGTGTGGTCCAGGGCCGCGCGGGCCGCGTCCATGTTCGGCGGGTGGGCCTCGTCGGAGGTGAGGAAGGCGAAGGCCAGCAGGCGTCCGTCCGCGTCGACGACGGTGCCGGCGAGCGTGTTCACACCGGTGAGCGTGCCGGTCTTGGCGCGTACGACGCCCGTGGCGCCGGGGTCGTCGGCGTAGCGGGTGCTGAGGGTGCCGGTGAAGCCCGCGACGGGCAGGCCGGTCAGGACCGTGCGCAGTTCGGGGTGGTCGGGATCGCCGGCCTCGGCGAGCAGCGCGGTGAGCAGGCGGGCCGAGATCCGGTCGGCGCGGTCGAGTCCGCTGCCGTCGGCGAACTCCGCGCCGGAGACCGGCAGTCCGAGCTTGTCCAGCCGGCTGTGGATCGCCTTGGCGGCGCCCGCGAAGCTGGCCGGCTCCCCCGAGGCGAGGGCGACCTGGCGGGCGAGAGCCTCCGCGATGTCGTTGTCGCTGTTGGTCAGCATTCGCTCCACCAGGGCGGACAGGGGCGGCGAGGAGACCGAGGCGAGGGCCTGGGAGCGGGCCGTCGCCTTCGACGGGCCGGGGGGCCCGGTCTCGATGCCGCGGTCGTGCAGCAGGCCGGCGAACTTGTCGGCCGCGTCGCGGGCCGGGTCGAGGGCACGGTCGACCGGGCCGGCGACCGAGACGCCGGGGCGGGCCTCGTCGACCATCAGGGCGGTGACCTGGGCGAGGTTGCCGTTCCTGCCGATGGGGTGCTGGGCGGGACCGGTGTAGAGCGACGTGTCGTACGAGAGCGTGACGCGGTCCAGGTGACGGGACTTGAGGGCGTCGGCCGTCCGGTCGGCGAGGGTGCGCAGGTCGGCCCATCCGTCCGCCTTCTTGCGGGCGGTCAGCGTGGGGTCGCCGCCGCCGACCAGGACGACCTCCTTGGTGTCGGGCTCCAGGACCGTGCGCGTCTCGATGCGGTGGTCGGGACCGGGCGCCGTGAGGGCGGCGACGGCGGTGGCGATCTTGGTGGTGGAGGCCGGGGTCTGGGTCTCGTCGGCGCCCTTGGCGTACAGCCGCCTGCCGGTCGCCACGTCGACGACGACGGCGGTGCGCCGGGCGCCCAGGGCGGCGTTGTCGAGCAGCGGGTCGAGGACGTCGGCGAGCGCCTTCTTCGTGGGCACGGGCACGCCGCCCGCGGAGCCGCCGACTCCGGCGAGGACGGAGGCGGCGCTGGGGGCGGGCCGGGGCGAGGTGCGGGACGAAGCGGACGTACGGCCGTGATCTGTGCCACCCTCGCCGTCCCGCGATGCGGCCCAGTCGCGCTCGGCCGTACGCTGACCGGAGGAGTCCCAGGGACCGGCCGCGGCCACCGCCCCGGCCGCGAGCGCCAGGCCCACGGTGGCGGCGACGGCCGTGAACTGTGGGGTCGTGATCCGCACGGAACGTGGCCGCACGGCTCGAGTGACCCGCGCCACATGCGGTTTCACCGTCCGCGCGAACCGCACCACATGCGGTCTCGCGGCCCGCCAAGGCCTCAGCTCTGGCACGACCACCAGCCCCTTTCGCGATCACACACCAGCGTGAGGGACACTTAACCACCAGAACTATGTGTTGATCATGGAGGAGCCACCGGTGGAGTTCGACGTCACGATCGAGATTCCGAAGGGTTCGCGGAACAAGTACGAGGTGGACCACGAGACCGGTCGGATCCGCCTGGACCGTCGACTCTTCACCTCGACCAGCTACCCGGCCGACTACGGCTTCGTCGAGAACACCCTCGGCGAGGACGGCGACCCGCTGGACGCGCTGGTCATCCTGGACGAGCCGACCTTCCCCGGCTGCCTCATCCAGTGCCGCGCGATCGGTATGTTCCGCATGACCGACGAGGCCGGCGGCGACGACAAGCTGCTGTGCGTCCCGGCGCACGACCCGCGGGTGGAGCACCTGCGCGACATCCACCACGTGTCGGAGTTCGACCGCCTGGAGATCCAGCACTTCTTCGAGGTCTACAAGGACCTGGAGCCCGGCAAGTCCGTCGAGGGCGCCGACTGGGTCGGCCGCACCGAGGCCGAGGCCGAGATCGAGCGTTCCTACAAGCGCTTCAAGGACCAGGGCGGTCACTGAGCCCTTGCGCCCGGCGGGCCGTGTGACCTCCAGGGGGTCGCGCGGCCCGTTCGTGTATCCGTACGCATACTGAGGCATACGGAGGTACGTACGAGGCAACGCGAGGTACGTACGAGGCACAGGGGCGCGAAAGGTGAGGCAGAAACTGGTGGCGGAGCCGGAGGCGGAAGACCGCAAGCCGCAGTCGGACGAGGCGAGAAGTGCGTTCATCCCGCCCGCCGGTGTCGCCCCGCCGGACACCGGACCGGTGGACGAGGAGTCGTCGACGACCTCGGAGTTCGCGCTCCCCAAGGGGCTCGACGCGCCGCAGGCGCCCGTGTCCGAGCCGGAGGGCTCGGCGTTCAGCACACCGCGCACCTACAGCTCGCGCGAGGCCCCGCCCGCCTTCACGCCCGCGACGGGCATCCCGGTGGTCAGTCTGACCAAGGACGCACCCTGGCAGGACCGGATGCGCACGATGCTGCGCATGCCGGTGACCGAGCGGCCCGCGCCGGAACCGGTGCACAAGGAGGACGAGTCGGGGCCCGCCGTCCCGCGCGTGCTCGACCTGACGCTGCGTATCGGCGAGTTGCTGCTGGCGGGCGGTGAGGGCGCCGAGGACGTGGAGGCGGCCATGTTCGCCGTCTGCCGCTCCTACGGCCTGGACCGCTGCGAACCGAACGTCACCTTCACCCTGTTGTCCATCTCGCACCAGCCGTCCCTGGTGGACGACCCTGTGACGGCGTCCCGGACCGTCCGCCGCCGGGGCACCGACTACACGCGGCTCGCGGCCGTCTACCACCTCGTCGACGACCTCAGCGACCCGGAGGCGGAGACCGCGATCTCCCTGGAGGACGCCTACCGGCGCCTCGCGGAGATCCGCCGGAACCGCCACCCGTACCCCGGCTGGGCGCTCACCGCCTCCGCCGGACTGCTCGCGGGTGCCGCCGCCGTGCTCGTCGGCGGTGGCGCGCTCGTGTTCGTCGCCGCGGCGCTCGGCGCGATGCTGGGCGACCGGCTGGCGTGGCTGTGCGCGGGGCGCGGGCTGCCCGAGTTCTACCAGTTCACGGTGGCCGCGATGCCGCCCGCCGCGATCGGCGTCGCGCTCACGGTGGCGCACGTCGACGTGAACGGCTCCGCGGTGATCACCGGTGGACTCTTCGCGCTGCTGCCCGGACGGGCCCTGGTCGCGGGCGTGCAGGACGGCCTGACCGGCTTCTACATCACCGCCTCCGCCCGCCTGCTCGAAGTCATGTACTTCTTCGTGGGCATCGTCGTCGGCGTCCTGGTGGTGCTCTACTTCGGCGTGAAGCTCGGCGCTGAGCTCAATCCGGACGCCGCCCTGACCGGCAGCGAGCGGCCGCTGCTCCAGATCGCCGCGTCCATGCTGCTGTCGCTGACGTTCGCGGTGCTGCTCCAGCAGGAACGCTCCACCGTCCTCGCCGTCACCCTGAACGGGGGCGTCGCCTGGTCGGTGTACGGGGCGATGCACTACGCGGGCGGCATCTCCCCGGTCGCCTCCACGGCCGTCGCGGCGGGCCTGGTGGGCCTGTTCGGACAGTTGCTGTCGCGCTACCGGTTCGCGTCCGCGCTGCCGTACACGACGGCGGCGATCGGTCCGCTGCTCCCCGGTTCCGCCACGTACTTCGGCCTGCTGTCGATCGCGCAGAACGACGTCGACAAGGGGCTCGTCTCCCTGTCCAAGGCCGCGGCGCTCGCCATGGCCATCGCGATCGGCGTGAACCTGGGGTCGGAGATCTCCCGGCTGTTCCTGCGGGTGCCGGGCGCCTCCGCCGCGGGCCGCAGGGCCGCCAAGCGGACCCGCGGCTTCTAGGGGGTTTCGTCTGGGTCAGGTCGGATCAGGCCGCGGCGCCTGGTGCGGTGCATCGCAAGGCGGAGCCTCACCCGCGTACTGGGCGTACTCGGGTGAGGCGACAACGCGGCGAGGTGCAGTGCCGGGCGTCGCGGACCCGAGCTGATCCAAACGACACCCCCTATGTCCGCGCGCCCTACGGGGCCCGGTGGCCCTGGTCGTACGGGTACTGCGGCGCCTGCCGGTAGTCCTGCTGCGGGTCGTACGGCTGCTGCTGCGGGTAGGCCCCACCCTGGCCGTAGGGCTGCTGGCCGGGCTGCTGGCCGTAGGGCTGCTGGCCGTAAGGGTGCTGACCGTGTCCCTGGGAGTAGCCCTGGTCCGATCCGTAGGGCGGCTGGTGCTGCTGCGGGTAGGCCTGCGTCTGGTCGCCGTACCCCTGCTGGTCGCCGTACGCGCCGTGGTCGCCGTACCCCTGGTGGCCGCCGTACGCCTGGTCCTGGTGGGCCGGCGGGACGGGGCGCAGCCGGGTCGTGGCGTCGTCCATGACGGGCGGCGCGGACCGGGCGTGCTGCTGGGCGGGCGGGACCGGGCGCTCGGGCTCCTGGGCCGGGTTCTTCCTGGCCTTGGAGCGGGCCCGCAGGAACTCGATGGCGATCGGGACGACCGACACGAGGACGATCAGGATCAGGATCGCCTCGATGTTCTTGTGGACGAAGTCGATGTTGCCCAGCCAGGAGCCGAGCAGGGTGACACCCGCGCCCCACAGGACGCCGCCGATGATGTTGAAGGTGATGAAGGAGCGGTACTTCATGCCGCTGACGCCGGCGATGATCGGCGTGAACGTGCGCACGATGGGCACGAAGCGGGCCAGGACAAGGGACTTGGGCCCGTACTTCTCGAAGAACTCGTGGGCCTTGACCACGTTCTCCTGCTTGAAGAGGCGGGAGTCGGGCCGGTTGAACAGCGAGGGCCCCACCTTCTTGCCGAACACGTAACCCGCCTGGTCGCCGAGGATCGCGGCGAGGCAGATCAGCGCGATCGCGGCCCACAGCGGGAAGTCCAGCGTGCCCGAGGTGATCAGCAGGCCGCAGGTGAACAGCAGCGAGTCGCCCGGCAGGAAGAAGCCGATGAGCAGGCCGGACTCGGCGAAGACGATGAGCAGCAGACCCCAGATGCCGAAGTTGTCCAGGAGCGTGTTCGGATCCAGCCAGCTTGGACCGAGGGCAAGCGTCGTCACGGTTCCGGGCTCCTGAGGGGTGAAGGTGGGTGCGGCGGTCCTGTTCGGCCGACCAAAGCTATCAACGCAATGTGTCCGCGCCAGGTTCCACCAGTGACTCCAGGATGCACTGTGCGTCGACTGGGACAAAGCTGTGAGCCATGGGCATCGATGAATACGGCGGCGGCCAGGGACCCCAGTCCGACGTCCTGGTCGTGACGACGAACGACGTACCCGGTTACCGCGTCGAGCAGGTCATCGGCGAGGTCTTCGGTCTCACCGTGCGCTCCCGTCACCTGGGCAGCCAGATCGGCGCGGGTCTGAAGTCGATGATCGGCGGCGAGCTCAAGGGACTCACCAAGACCCTCGTGGAGACCCGCAACCAGGCCATGGAGCGGCTCGTCGCGCAGGCACGCATGCGGGGCGCCAACGGTGTGCTGATGTTCCGCTTCGACGTCACCGAGGCGGCGGACGCGGGCACGGAGGTGTGCGCCTACGGGACGGCGGTGGTCCTGGCCAAGCGGTAGCGCACACCGGTGGGGGCGTCCGCCCGGGCGGACGCCCCCACCGTCAGGACTCCTCGGGACGGCGTGCGGCGTTCGCCGTGATCGCGTCCCTCAGGTGCTCGGCGAGGCCCGGCCGCATGGCGTCGTAGAACGCCTTGAAGCGCTCGTCGGAGACGTACATCTCGCCGAGGCACCCGTGCATCTCGTACGAGCACGGGTAGAACCAGCGGCAGATGTGCTGCCGGTGCTCCTCGGCCAGGTCCATGGCCGCCTCGCCGGCCGGCGGTTCACCGGCGGCCATCAGGGCGTCGTAGCGCTCGCCCCAGGACGCCACCTCGTCCTGCATGCGCCGCCAGTCGTCCTTGGTGTAGCGGGCGGCCCTGCGCTGCGACTCGGCGTACTGCTCGGTGCCGCCCCAGCGCTGCTCCGCCTCCTCCGCGTACTGCTCCGGATCCTTGTCCCCGAAGACCTCGAACCTCTCCTCGGGCGTGAGGTTGATCCCCATACTGCGTGCCTCCATGGCGTGCTCCACGGCCGCCGCCATCTTCTGCAGCTTCTCGATCCGGGCGGTCAGCAGTTCGTGCTGCCGGCGCAGGTGTGCGCGCGGGTCCGCGTCCGGGTCGTCGAGCAGGGCGGCGACCTCGTCGAGCGGGAAGCCGAGCTCCCGGTAGAACAGGATCTGCTGGAGCCGGTCGAGGTCCTCGTCGCCGTAGCGGCGGTGCCCCGCGTGACTGCGCTCACCGGCCACCAGCAGCCCGATCTCGTCGTAGTGGTGCAGTGTGCGCACGGTGACCCCGGTGAAACCGGCGACCTGGCCCACTGAGTAGCTCACTTCCGCTCCTTTCTCGGTACGCACTTCACGATGAGCCCTCACGTGACGTGAGGTGCAAGTCCGTGGGAGCGCGGGGCCACGGGCCCGGGATTCCGGGGCGACGGCGGCAAACTTTCGGGATGTTATGTCCGTTTGGCCCGCTTAGGGTGATCGCGTGACCCACGAAGCGGCCCCGACGGCACCGGCCACCACCCCGGCGACGCCCGCGCGGACGCTGCTGCCGATGGTCGTCCCGGCCGTGCTCGTCGGCGTGGGCGCGAGCCTCCTCCTGCTGGGCGTGAGCAGCGTCGCCGAACAGCTCCAGGACGTGCTGTGGCAGGACCTTCCGGACGCGCTGGGCATCGGCGGCTACTCCTCGCTCTGGATGATCGTCATGCTCACCGTGACGGGTGTGCTGGTCGGTCTGGTCGTGTGGAAGGCCCCGGGACACGCGGGTCCCGACCCGGCCACCCTGGGACTCACCGCGGTCCCGATGCAGCCGTTCATCCTGCCGGGTCTGCTGGTGGCGACGGCCCTGATGCTGGCGGGCGGCCCGAGCCTGGGCCCGGAGAACCCGATCATCGCCGCCAACGTGGCGCTCGCGGTCTGGCTCGGCCACCGATTCCGGCCCGCGCTGCCCGGGGTCCTGTGGCCGGCGCTGGCGGAGTCGGCGACGCTCGGCGCCCTGTTCGGCACGCCCGTGGCGGCGGCGCTGGTCATCTCCGAGGCGCTGGCCGGACGGCCGATGAGGGGGCGGCTGTGGGACAACCTGTTCGCTCCGCTGGCCGCCGCGGCGGTCGGCGCGGCGACCATCGACCTGATCCACCATCCGGCGTTCGACCTGCAACTGCCCCCGATCGGCTCACCGCACGGGGGCGATCTGCTGGCCGCGCTGGTGATCGCCCCCGCCGCCGCCGTGCTCGGCATGACCGTCGTGTACGCCTTCCCGTACGTCCACCGCGCCTTCGCCCGGCTGCGGCACCCGATGGTGTGCCTCCCGGCCGGCGGACTCGTCCTCGGCCTGCTCGGCGCGCTGGGCGGCCATCTGACGCTGTTCAAGGGCCTGGACGAGGTCGGCGAGCTGGCCCGGGACCCGGACGGCTGGTCGGCGGGTCAGTTCGCCCTGATGACGGTGGTGAAACTGGCCGCGCTGCTCGTCGCGGCGTCCTGCGGGTTCCGCGGCGGACGGATCTTCCCGGCTGTCTTCATCGGTACGGCCTTCGGTCTGTGTGCCCACGCGCTCGTGCCCTCCGTCCACCCCGCGGTGGGCGTGTCGGCGGGAGTGCTGGGCATCCTCCTGGCCATCACCCGGCAGGGCTGGGTGAGCCTGTTCACGGCCGCCGTCCTGGTGGCCTCGCCCACGATCATCACCCTGCTGTGCATCGCCTCCCTTCCCGCCTGGCTGCTGGTGACCGGCCGGCCGCAGATGCAGCTGCACGACGACGGGACCTCGATCCGTTAGGAGATCTCATGCCGCTCCACAAAGGCAGCCGGAAGACCGCCGGGCACCCGAGGTCCGTCAACCCGTTCTACGGAGAGACGAATCCCGTCAGCGGGATGACCGAGGCGCCGCCCACCCACCGGCTCCCGGACAGCCCGCTGCCGCCGACGACGGCGTATCAGCTGGTGCACGACGAACTCATGCTGGACGGGAACTCGCGGCTGAACCTCGCCACCTTCGTGACCACCTGGATGGAACCGCAGGCCGGCATCCTGATGGGCGAGTGCCGGGACAAGAACATGATCGACAAGGACGAGTACCCGCGCACCGCCGAACTGGAGCGGCGCTGCGTGGCGATGCTCGCCGACCTGTGGAACGCCCCGGACCCCTCCGCCGCGGTGGGCTGTTCGACCACCGGGTCCAGCGAGGCGTGCATGCTCGCCGGGATGGCGCTGAAGAGGCGCTGGGCGATGCGCAACGCGGACCGCTACCCCGCGAAGGACGTGCGCCCGAACCTGGTGATGGGCGTCAACGTCCAGGTCTGCTGGGAGAAGTTCTGCAACTTCTGGGAGGTCGAGGCGCGTCAGGTGCCCATGGAGGGCGACCGGTTCCATCTCGACCCGAAGGCGGCGGCCGAGCTGTGCGACGAGAACACCATCGGCGTCGTGGGCATCCTCGGATCGACCTTCGACGGGTCGTACGAGCCGATCGCCGAGCTGTGCGCCGCGCTCGACGAGCTCCAGGAGCGCACGGGCGTGGACGTCCCCGTCCATGTGGACGGCGCGTCCGGGGCGATGATCGCGCCCTTCGTGGACGAGGACCTGGTCTGGGACTTCCGGCTGCCGCGGGTCTCCTCGATCAACACCTCGGGGCACAAGTACGGCCTGGTCTACCCGGGTGTCGGCTGGGCGCTGTGGCGGTCGGCGGCCGAGCTCCCCGAGGAGCTCGTCTTCCGGGTCAACTACCTGGGCGGCGACATGCCGACCTTCGCACTCAACTTCTCCCGCCCCGGGGCCCAGGTCGTGGCCCAGTACTACACGTTCCTGCGCCTGGGCCGGGAGGGATACCGGGCCGTGCAGCAGACGACCCGGGACGTGGCCATGGGCCTCGCCCGGCGCGTCGAGGCACTGGGCGACTTCACCCTCCTCACCCGGGGCGACCAGCTGCCGGTCTTCGCCTTCACGACGGCACCCTCGGTGACCGCGTACGACGTCTTCGACGTGTCCCGGCGCATGCGCGAACACGGCTGGCTGCTGCCCGCGTACACCTTCCCGGAGAACCGCGAGGACCTGTCCGTGCTGCGCGTGGTCTGCCGCAACGGCTTCTCGACCGACCTCGCCGACCTCTTCGTCGAGGACCTGAAGCGTCTGCTGCCCGACCTGCGCCGCCAGCCGTACCCGCTGACCCACGACAAGGACGCGGCGACGAGCTTCCACCACTGACGGCTCCGCGCGACCGGCCGCCGCGACGACGGCGGCCGACCGCGCGGGGCCGTACGGCACCGCTGCCACACCGCACTCGGCGGCCACCCAACGATCAGCCGCGTGAACAACGCTGCGGGCCAATACGCCTAGCGGCTCAGCCGGGCGAACCTCCGTACCGCGAGCGGGAAGAACACCGCCACCAGCGCCAGTGGCCACAGGACCGCGGCCGCGACGTGCCCCGGTTCCCCGCCGGGACCGCCGAACAGATCACGGACCGCCGTCGCCGTCTGGGACATCGGGTTCCACTCGACGGCCGTGCCCAGCCAGGACGGCATCGAGCCGGGCGTGGCGAAGGCGTTGGAGAGGAAGCCGACGGGCCAGACCAGGATCTGCACCGCCTGCACCATCTCCGGCTTCCCGGCCACCATCGCGAGGTGGATGCCGATCCACAGCATGGCGAAGCGGAAGAGCAGCAGCAGGCCGACGGCACCGAGGAAGGCGCCGGGCGTGCCGTGGGCGCGCCAGCCGATGGCGTGACCGACGCCGATCAGCACGGCCAGACCGACCGCCGACTGGAGCATGTCGGCGGTGCAACGGCCCACCAGGACCGCGCCGTTGGCCATCGGCATCGCGCGGAAACGGTCGATGACGCCCTTGTTGAGGTCCTGGGTGACGGCCAGCATCGTGCCCTCCAGGCCGAAGGCCATGGTCAGCGCGAGCATGCCGGGCACCAGGAAGTCGACGTAGCTGCCCTCGACGCCCCGGCCGCCGCCGATCAGGTAGCCGAACATCAGCAGCAGCATGACGGGAAAGACCAGGAGGACGAGGACCTGGACGGGTTGCCGTGCCCAGTGGGCGAGTTCACGGCGGGTCATGGTCCAGCAGTCGCTCAGCACGTACGTGCTCACACGGTCTCCTTCGTCCGGTCGGTGCGGTCGTCGCGTGCCGTGAGGTGCAGGAACACCTCGTCCAGCGTCGGACGGCGCAGGGCGACGTCCGCGGCCTCGATGCCGGAGGCCTCCAGGGCCCGTACGACCCCGGCCAGCGCCGCCATGCGGTCGGCGACCGGGGCGCTCAGGAGACGGCGGTCTGCGTCCACGGTGATGTCCGCGGCCGGCAGCGGCAACAGGGCGACGGCGGCGCCCAGTTGGCCGGCGTCTCGCAGCACGACGTCGATGCGGTCGCCGCCGGTCAGCGTCTTCAGCTCGTCGGCCGTGCCGTCGGCGACGACCCGGCCCTGATCGACGACCGAGATGCGGTCGGCGAGCTGGTCCGCCTCCTCCAGGTACTGCGTGGTGAGCAGGACCGTCGTGCCGCCGCCGACCAGGGAGCGGACGGACGCCCACACCTCGGCGCGGCCGCGCGGGTCGAGGCCGGTGGTCGGCTCGTCGAGGAACAGCACCTCCGGTTCGGTGATCAGGGAGGCGGCGAGGTCGAGGCGGCGCCGCATGCCTCCGCTGTAGGCCCGGACGGAGGTGCGGCCGGTGTCGGTGAGGCCGAAGCGCTCCAGGAGCTCATCGGCGCGCACGCGGGCACGCTTGGCGCCCAGATGGTGAAGGCGGCCGAACATCTCCAGGTTCTGGCGGCCGCTCAGCTCTTCGTCCAGGGCCGCGTGCTGGCCGAGCAGGCCGATGCGGCGGCGGACCTCGCGGGCGTCGGTCACCACGTCGTGCCCGGCGACCTCGATCCGGCCGCCGTCGGGCCGCAGCAGGGTGGACAGGATGCGGACCAGGGTCGTCTTGCCCGCACCGTTGGGACCGAGCACGCCGTGCACCGTGCCGCGGGCGACGCGCAGGTCGAGCCCGTCCAGGGCGGTCCTCTCGCCGTACTTCTTGTGTGCTCCTTCGACGCCGATCGCCGTGTCGGCCACGGGCACTCCCCCATCTCTTCGATTAGTCAAACTTGACTACTTGCTCGAAGGTAACGCGCGCCTCCGCATTGGTCAAACTTGATTAGCGGCCGTCGTCCGGGTGCCGCTCATCCGTCGCGTACGGGTTCTCCTCCCCCTCGGCGAGGACGCCGACGAACGGCTCGCCCTCGCGGGAGAAGGTGTAGGCACCGCGCTCGATGCGCTCGATGAGACCCCGGGTCCACGCCTCGTCCGAGTCGGCCGTGTGGACCCACAGGTTCATGATCTCGCCGATGTGGCCGAGCTGCTCGGGACCGTCCTCGGGGATGTAGTGCTCGGTGACGGCCGCCCGCCACACCTCGATCCGCCGGATCCGCTCCTTCAGCAGGGCCACCGCCTCGTCGCGGGGCAGGTCGACGAGGAACCCGATGGCCGCCGACTGGATGTCCATCTTCTGGTCGTAGGACACCAAGGAGTCCCGCAGCAGCCGGAGGAACTCCTCGGTGCCCGCGTCGGTGATCTCGTACTCCGTGCGCGGCGGCCCGCCGGCGGTGGACGGGGCGATCTCGTGCGCGTGCAGCAGTCCCTGCTTCGCCATCTGCTTGAGCGCGTGGTAGATCGAGCCGGGCTTGGCGTTGGACCACTCGTGCGCGCCCCAGTACTCGAGGTCGTTGCGCACCTGGTAGCCGTGGGCCCGCCCGTGCTGGCGGACCGCGCCGAGCACGAGGAGACGGATCGCTGACATGCGGTCCAGCGTAGGACCCTTGTCACCGGCCTCAGGATGTGCCCTGCCCACCCCGTTCAAGGGCCACCAGCTCGAAGGCGGTCCTGCCGTCCAGGGACTCGCGGATGATGTCGGCGTGGCCGGCGTGCCGGGCCGTCTCCCGGATCAGGTGGAGTGCCAGCCAGCGCATCGAGACCCGGCCCTCCGGCGGGAACCAGGGCTCGTCCGGGAGTGCGAAGGTGTCGTCGAGACTGGGCACCGAACGGAGGCACTCCTCCGTCTGCGCGGCGACCTTCTCCCAGTACGCGAGCTGGGACGCCACGGTCTCGCCGTCGCCGAGCGCGAAACACTCGTGCCAGTTGGACGCGTCGCGCCGGACGGCCGGCTCCTCGCCCCGGGCACGGGCGATCCAGCTCTGCTCGACCTCGGCGACGTGCTTCAGCAGACCGGACAGGGAGAGCTCGCTGGCGCTGGGGCGGGAGGCCGCCTGCTCCTCGGACAGCCCCAGCAGCGCCCGCCGGATACCGCCGCGCTGCTCCTCCAGGAAGGACAGCAGGGCCCCCCGCTCGTCCCCGCGCGTCTCCGCTCCCACGTGAGTCACCATGACCGGCCGCCTTCCATCGGGTCCTCTTGCCTGACACCGATGACGCTACGGACCCTTGCGGACAGTTACGGTCCGCAAGGGCGCGGCGTGCGTGGAAATCCCTCGACGTCGCGAGCGGGAGTCCGGAAGATCCCGCGGGCCACCGGAGGATCCCGGAAGGCCCCGCGGGCTGCCGGAGGGGCTCAGAAGGGGAAGAAGCTCCGTCCGTGCTGCACCGAGATCCACTTCTGCGTGGTGAACGCGTCGACGGTCGTCTCGCCGTTCAGCCGGCCGATGCCGGAGTGCTTCTCGCCGCCGAAGGGGACCAGCGGCTCGTCGTGCACGGTGCCGTCGTTGACGTGGAACATGCCGGTCTCGATCTGCTTGGCGAAGTTCACGCCGCGCTCGACGTCACCGGTGTGGACGGCGCCGCTCAGCCCGTACGGGGTGTCGTTGACGACGCGGATCGCGTCGTCCTCGCCGTCGAAGGGCACGAGGAAGACGACCGGGCCGAAGATCTCCTGCCGCAGCAGGGAGGAGCCGGCGGGGACGTCGGTGAGGACGGACGGCTCGACCAGGTTGTCGGTCGTCGTGCCGTGCACGAGGGCGGTGGCACCCTCCGCTATCGCCTGCTCGACGGCGCCCGATATCGCGTCCGCCTGCGAGGAGTTGATCACCGGGCCGATGATCGTCTGCGGGTCGCTCGGGTCGCCCGTCTTCAGCGACCTGACCTTGGCGACGAACTTCTCGGTGAACTCGGCCTCGATGGAGCGGTCCACGAGGACACGGTTGGCGGCCATGCAGACCTGGCCCTGGTGGACGTACCGGCTGAAGACCGCCGCGTCGACCGCGTAGTCGATGTCGGCGTCGTCGAGCACCACCAGGGCGCTGTTGCCGCCGAGTTCGAGGACGGAGCGCTTGAAGTGCGAGGCGCACACGGTGGCGACGTGCCGGCCGACCTTGTCGGAACCGGTGAAGGAGATGACCTTCGGGACCGGGTGCTCGATGAAGGCGTCGCCGATCTCGGCGATGTCGGTGATGACCACGTTCAGCAGGCCGCCGGGCAGGCCGGCGTCCTCGAAGATCTTGGCGACCAGGGAACCGCCGACGATCGGGGTGTTCTGGTGGGGCTTCAGCACCACGCCGTTGCCCAGCGCCAGCGCCGGGGCGACCGACTTCAGCGAGAGCAGGAAGGGGAAGTTGAAGGGGCTGATGACGCCGACGACGCCGACCGGGACGCGGTAGAGACGATTCTCCTTGCCGTCGATCGGCGAGGGGATGATCTTGCCCTCGGGGCGCAGCGACAGCTGGATCGACTCGCGCAGGAACTCCTTGGCGAGGTGGATCTCGAAGCCGGCCTTGAGGTGGGTGCCGCCGAGCTCCGCGATGATCACCTCGGTGATCTCCGCCTCACGCTCCTCGATGATGCGCAGGGCCTTCTCGAAGACCGCGCGGCGGGCGTAGGCGTTGGTCGTGCCCCATTCCTTCTGGGCGCGCTCGGCCGCGCGGTACGCCTGATCGACCTCGTCCGTGGTGGCTATGGTGATCGACGCCAGCTTCTCGCCGTCGTACGGGTTGAAGTCGATGATGTCCCAGGAGCCGGTGCCCGGCCGCCAGGCGCCGTCGATGTACTGCTGGGCCAGGTCGGTGAAGTAGGACGACATGAGCTCCCTCAATCCCTGCGCTGCCGAGGCAGACATCCGATCAACGCCTGATCGCACGTCATCGTACTTGTGTTTCAAGGGAGTTGGAGAAGACCTGGACAGAGTCCGTGCGGACCCGCCGGACGAGGGCGCGCGGGCGCACCGGCCGCGTCGGCCGGTGCGTCAGGACAGCTGGAGCAGCCCCCGCAGCAGGTCGCGGCTCTCCGCCGGGCCCGGGCTGTCCGTCTGCAGCTGCTTGAGCGCGCCCTCGTACTGGCCGACGTCCTCGCGTTTGTCCAGGTAGAGCGCGCTGGTGAGCTGTTCCAGGTACACGACGTCGGACAGGTCCGACTCCGGGAAGCTGAGGACGGTGAAGGAGCCGCTCTCGCCGGAGTGGCCGCCGAAGCTGAACGGCATGACCTGGAGCCGCACGTTGGGGCGCTCCGAGACGTCGATCAGATGCTGGAGCTGTCCGCGCATCACCTCGCGGTCGCCGTAGGGGCGGCGCAGTGCGGCCTCGTCGAGGACGATGTGGAACTCGGGGGCGTTCTCGGAGACGAGATACTTCTGGCGTTCCAGACGCAGGGCCACGCGCCGGTCGATGTCGGCGGCGGAGGCGCCCTTCATGCCCCGCGCGACGACCGCGTGCGCGTACGCCTCGGTCTGCAACAGGCCGTGCACGAACTGCACTTCGTACGAGCGGATGAGGTGCGCCGCGCCTTCGAGGCCGACGTAGGTCGGGAACCAGCTGGGCAGGACGTCGGAGTAGCTGTGCCACCAGCCGGCGACATTGGCCTCCTTGGCGAGCGACACGAGGGAGGTGCGCTCCATCTCGTCCGTGATGCCGTAGAGCGTCAGCAGGTCCTCGACGTCACGCGTCTTGAAGCTCACCCGTCCCAACTCCATGCGGCTGATCTTCGATTCGGAGGCACGGATCGAATAACCGGCCGCTTCCCTGGTGATTCCACGCGCCTCACGCAGGCGCCGAAGATGTGACCCCAGCAGCATGCGCCGCACCACCGAGCCGCTCGACTCACCAGCGCTCACGTTCGTCCGCCTCCCCAACCGTCTCCAAGGGCCGAAGTCTGCCACTAAAACACTTCAAGCAGTACTCGTTCGGTTACGGAAACGGAAAGTAGCCAAAGGAGCCGCGCAGAAAGGGATCAGCAGAGCGCCAACAAGAGGGAAGAAGGTGGCAGAAGAAATGAGCAACAACTGGTTAATGGAGGTCTAATTCGGGCGCGTGCACGTGCATCTGCCCTTGCATCTGCTGTACGCATTCGGAACCATGGTCCCCGCGCCACCGCTGCATCGCAACGACCGCGAACACCCGGGAGTGCCTCGCATGGGGACGAATGGATCGACCATGCTCGAACCCTTACGGCAGGGACTTCCGCCACTCGACCCCGCGGCCGTGTCCAGCGCCGCCTCCTGCGCCCTGCCCGCCCGCTTCGAAGCGGTGCGCGAGGCACGGCAGTTCACCCGCAGAACGCTCGACCAGTGGGACATAGGCGACCGCTTCGACGACGTCTGCCTGGTGGTCTCCGAGCTCGTCACCAACGCGCTGCGGCATGCGCTGCCCGCGGACACACCGCGCAACGACGAGCAGGGGCCGCCCGTGCGGCTGCACTTGATGCGGTGGACCGCCCGCCTGGTGTGCGCGGTGCGCGACCCCAGTCACGACAGCCCGGTCGCGGGCGACTCGGACGACTTCTCGGCGGAGTCGGGCCGTGGCCTCTTCCTGGTCGACTCCTTCGCCGACAGCTGGGGCTGGCACCCGCTCGCGGGCACCCTCAGCGGCAAGGTCGTGTGGGCACTGTTCCGGCTGCCGCAGCCGGGCGCGGCCGCACCCCCCGCGGAATGACGAACCGCGGCGCTCTTCGGCGCCGCGGTTCTACGCGCGTTACGCACCGTTGAACGGAGCTCGCGCTCGGTGCTCCTGTCGGGCGTCCGGCATCAGCCGGCGATCAGGTGGTCGAACTCGCCGTCCTTGATGCCCAGCAGCATCGCCTCGATCTCGGCGCGGGTGTAGACGAGCGCGGGCCCCTCCGGGAACCGCGAGTTCCGCACGGCCACGTCGCCTCCGGGCAGCCTCGCGAACTCCACGCAGGAGCCCTGCGAGTTGCTGTGCCGGCTCTTCTGCCAGGCCACCCCGTTCAGCTCCGTCGCCGCCATGCCGTTGTACACGTCATCCACGTCGTACACGTCGTGGTCCACAGGTCGCTCCCCGGTCGTGCAGTGGCTGAGGTGGCCATTGATGCAGTCGTCAACTGACCCGGATCATAGCTCTGTTCATGTGCAGATGCATGGGCAGATGCACGTGCACGCGGGGTACTCCTGCGGTTACAGCTTTTACCGGCGCTTGACTACCGGCTGTCGCCCACTTGACTACGGCCTGCGCATTCTCGGGTCACTCCCGGTCCAGCGCCTGCCCCAGAGATCGCAGGACATGCGACCTCCAGCCCCCGTCCATGATCTTCCGCGCCATCATCTGTGCGGGATCGTCCGGATCGAATCCCTCGTGCACTAGGAACAGACGCGTACCGCGGCCTTCCTGTTCCAGTGTCCAAGTAATGGTCCACTCCGCGGAATTGGCCGGATCCCGATCAGCCCACCGGACGCTCAGCATCCGCTCCGACTCGAAGGCGAGAACGCGCACGTCAACCGTGCCGGAGAAGTTCGTGCTGGGGCGCGGCACCGACGTCAGCGCGTACTGGTGACCGACCTCCAGCCGGAAGAACTCCGACCCCTGCATCTGCCACTGCACGAGCAGTTCGGGGTCGGTGAGGGCGCGCCAGACCTTGGCGGGCGGGTGCGGGAAGAACTGGTCGACGCGAATGGTCGTCAGGTCGTCATCGGGAACGGGGTTCATGACTCCGCATCGTCGGGCATGCGGTCCAGCAGAGCGCCGAGGCCCTTGAGCCTGTCGCGCCAGAACCGCTCGTACGGATGGAGCCAGTCCTGCACCTCGGCGAGCGGGGTCGCCTCCAGGCGGTAGATGCGCTGCCGGCCCGCGCGCTCCTCGGACACCAGTCCGGCCTCCCGGAGCACCTTGAGGTGCTCCGAGAGGCTCGGCCGTCGCATGTCGAAATGGTCGGCCAGGGCCTGGACGGGCTGGGGCCCGCCGTCCCGCAGCAGGCGCAGCACCTCACGGCGGGTGGCGTTGGCGAGCGCGGCGAACACGCGGTCCTCGCTCGCCTCGCGAGCCCCGGTCACCGTCATGGCGCGATCAGCTGCCTTCCTTCTCCATGGCCTTCTCCGTGAGAAGCATCAGACCGTTGCCGTCCGGGTCACGGAACGAGGCCATGCGGCCCCAAGGAAGGTCGTCGGGACCCTCCACCGCGACGCCCGCGGCTGCGAGCCGCGCACAGTCGGCGTCGACGTCGGTCGTGACCAACATGATCCCCCGGGCCTCACCGGGGACGAAACCGCCCATGCCCGGGCCCGAGAGCGTGAAGACGGTCTGCGCCCCCTCGGGCGCGACCTGGAGCCAGCGGCCGGGGGGCATCTGCAGGTCGGCGGTGACCTTGAAGCCGAGTACGTCCGTGTAGAAGCGCAGGGCGCGGTCCTGGTCGGCGACGGGGAGGGTGACGAAGGAGGCGTGCGTGATGTTCATGCGGCCACCATAGGTAGGGAATTCCCTACGCGTCAACCGTAGGGAATTCCCTACCCGTCCCTGTGGTCCTCGGCGGAACAAGTCCGTGAGCAAGCCCACGGCGGACGCCTCCCTGAAGCGCACACGTCCGCCTGGTAGCTTGCTGCGGTCTTTCAGGCGACCCGGCATCATCACCACCCTTGGGGGCTCCAGTGATCACGGCGACCTTCCCGCACCGCCCGGCCCGTACCGCGGTCGCGGCCGTCGGAGTGGCGGCCGCGCTCCTGCTCACCGGCTGCAGCAGTGACGGCGACGACTCCGGGGACAAGTCCACCGGCCCGAGCGCGTCCCCGACCGATTCGGCCGCCGCCGGCGGCGGCACCGGCGGCACCTCGGGCTCCAAGACCGACCTCGACGGCAGCTGGCTGACGACCACGAACGGCAAGGCCGTCGTGCTGATGATCAACGGCAAGCAGGCCGGCCTGTTCGCGACCGGCGGCACCGTGTGCAGCGGCACCGCGGCCGACGAGGCGGACATGCAGATGATCCGGCTCAAGTGCACCGACGGCAGCAAGGACCGCGCCGTCGGCATGGTCGACTCCGTCAGCGGCAAGTCGCTCCGGATCACCTGGCAGGGCGGCCTCGGCAAGGAGACGTACACCAAGAGCCAGGGCGGGGAACTGCCGACGGGACTGCCCACCGCGAGCCTCGGGTCCTGAACCCGTGACCGCCGGCCGGACCCGGCCCCGGCCGGCCGGCGAGTCGCCCCGGCACATGCCCCGTCGCGCCCGCACAGCGACCAGCGGTTCGAGCCGCTTCCGCTCTACCGTCAGGCCCGGGCGCGCGGTGCCCTCCGGCGCCCGGAGCCGGCTCATTCCGCTAGCGTAAGAGGCAGATCACGGACATTCCCGGCGCCAGGTCGGATCGGGCGACGGGGGCGCGCGACGCGAGGACGCACGCCTGAGTGATGATCCATGGACAGCGTCACGCACCCCGGGCCCGGCCCTTGCCACCGCCCCGGGCCCCGGGCCCGTCACCGGGCCACGACCCCAGAGGACCCTCATGCGCGCCATCCCCCTCGCCGCCGCCCTCACCGGCATCACCGCAGCACTCGCCCTGACCGCCTGCGGCGGTGGCGACGGTGGTGGCGACACGAACGCCAAGAGCGACGAGAGCGGCAAGAGCTCCGCGTGCTCGCTCCAGCAGGTGGGCGTCGACGTCGGCCCGGCCAACGCGGCCCCGGCCGCGGGCGACACCGGCAACATCCCGGTCACCGTCACCAACACCGGCTCCGGCGCGTGCACGCTGGACGGCTTCCCGGGCGTCGACCTGCGGGCCGGCGGGACCTCCTGGACCCTCGCCCCGGAGGAGGGTGCGAAGACGCAGAAGGTGACCCTCCACCAGGACGAGGCGGCGAGCTTCACCCTCACCTACGTGCGCGGCGAGGCCGGTTCGGGCGCCGCCGTGCGGACCCTGCGGATCAGCCTCCCCGGCCACACCGGGGACAAGGAGTGGAAGTGGACGTACGGCGACGTCGCCGAGAAGTCCGCGGACAAGCTGGACGCCACGGTGAGCACCTTCAGGACGGCGGGCGACTGAGAACGCCGTCGACCACCCGTTGACGGGGCCCGCGGCTCAGGGCAGCCGCCGGCGGTCCTGGACCTGGGCCCGGTCCGCCGCCGCGGCTCCCTCGTGCCAGCCGGCGGCGTCGTCGACCCCGCGCAGCCGGGTGGTCACCGTCCGGGGGAACATCCGGTCCGCGTGGTCCGCGACCGCCACGTCGCGGGCCGCCAGCACCGGCAGCAAGTCCCCTTCCGCGGCCGTCACCTGGCCTTCGGCGGCGGATGCGAGGCGGTCGCCGATCCGGTGCGCGTAGGCGGCGAGGAAGGACTGCCGGAAGGTCTTCGTACGCTTGCGGCCCCCGGCCCGCTGCGCGGCCTCGGCCTTCGTCATCGCCGCCGTCGCCTGCACCAGCAGCGAGGTGTACAGCAGCTCGACCGCCTCCAGGTCGGGTTCGAAGCCGACGACCGTCGAGAAGCAGAAGGCCTCGTTCCACACGGCGCGGCAGCGGTTCGCCCCGGCCACCGCGTCCAGCAGGACCGCCTTGGCCGTCTCGTACGGCGGCTCGACGCCGATACGGCAGGCGCCGGGCGCGTCCTTTGCGTGCGTGCGGGCCGCGAGCAGCGCCTCGTCGATGCTGTGCCGCGCCATCAGCTCCTGCGCCTTGGCGCTCAGCGCCTCGGCCTCCTCCGGGAACCCGGTCGCCTCGGCCTTCGCGAGCAGGGCACGGATGCGGGTGAGCATCCGGGAGTCCCCGGTGCCGGCAGCGGCCGGGCTCTGCCGGGGCACCTCCAGGGGCTCGATGGCGGGCAGACGCAGCAGCAGCCGGTACAGCTCCAGTACGGCGGTGGCGTACGAGAAGCGGTCGGCGCGGGGAGGCCGGGGCTCGGCCTTGAGCTCTTCGAGCTGTACCGTCCAGCGCGCGCCCCGGGGCTCATGGCTCTCGCCGAGGATCAGCGCCGCGGTCAGCTGCACGTGCACGGGAGCCAGCTCGCGGCGTACGACGCGTACGACGTCGGCGGGCTGCCAGCCGCGCCGCCAGGCCGCGGCGACGAACTCCTCGCCGCGGCGGGTGAGTTCGGGGTCGGCCGCCGGGTCCGCCGCGAGCAGCGAGGCGCCGGTGTCGAGGACCGCGTCGGTGTCGGCGTAGAGCGCGGCCTCGAAGGCGCGCTCCACGGTGCCGGGGCGGGGTCCGCTGCTGCTCATGCCCCGATCGTGTCACGCCCTGTCCTCGCCCCCTCCGCCCCTACCCGACCCAAACCCCCAGGGGCTCCGCCCCCGGACCCCCGTTCGGCCTGGACGGCCTCGTCCTCAAACGCCGGACGGGCTGGAAGGTGGCTCTCTGCCCTCAAGGCGGGACGGGGCGGGACGAGACCGGACGGGGGCAGGACGGGGGCGGGACGAGGCCGGACGGGGGCCGGACGAGGCCGGGACGAGGCCGGGACGGGGGCGGGACGGGGGCGGGACGAGGCCGGGACGGGGGCGGGACGAGGCCGGGACGGGGGCGGGACGGGGGCGGGACGGGGGCGGGTGTGAGTGGGTGGGCGGGAGCTACCGGAGGGCGGACCCCAGCCCCACTCACACCCACACTCGCCCCCTCACCGCAGGGGCCGTACCCCGGACGCACCCGCAGTCGCCCTGTCACAGAAGGGGCCGTGCCGGTGCATCACATGCCCGTTGCGGACGGCAACACGACCCCACCGCACTGAACCACCGGACCACACGACGGCTGCAACGGGCGGATCACCGGCACGGACCCGACCCACCCACCGAACCGAAGGCTCACCCCACCCACCGGACCGGCACCGACCCACCGGACCGGAGGCGACCCACCCACCGGACCACAGGCGGCGAAACGGCCCGACAGCCAGCCCCGGAGGTATGCCTGGCACTACCCCCACCACACCCCCTGGTGGTCGTGTCCGCGCGCCTCACGGACGGTTCGCTGGAGGCATGGACACCACAGCCAGGCACACCACCACGGCGGCACCCGTCGTGCGCATCCGTTCGCTGCGCCGCCACTACGGCACCGTCGCCGCCCTCGACGGTGTCGACCTCGACTTCGCCGCCGGGACCTTCACCGCCGTGATGGGGCCCTCCGGCTCCGGCAAGTCGACCCTGTTGCAGTGCGCCGCCGGACTCGACCGTCCGACGTCGGGGACGGTGGCCGTCGACGGGGTCGGGCTCGCCGGACTGAGCGAGCGGCGGCTGACCCTGCTCAGGCGGGAGCGGATCGGGTTCGTGTTCCAGTCCTTCAACCTGCTGCCGTCCCTGACGGCAGCACAGAACGTCGCCCTCCCGCTGCGGCTGGCGGGCCGACGCCCCCCACGCACGGCGGTGCGCGAGGCGCTCGCCCGCGTCGGCCTCGCCGATCGCGCCGGGCACCGGCCGTCCGAGCTGTCCGGCGGCCAGCAGCAGCGGGTCGCCCTCGCGCGGGCGCTGGTCACCCGCCCCGCGGTGCTGTTCGGCGACGAGCCGACCGGCGCCCTGGACACCGTCACCAGCCGCGAGGTGCTGGCGCTGCTACGGGAACTGGTGGACCGGGAGGGCCGGACCACGGTCATGGTCACGCACGACCCGGTGGCCGCCTCGTACGCGGACCGTGTGGTGTTCCTCGTCGACGGGCGGGTGAGCGGGGAGCTGAGGTCGCCCTCGGCCGAGGAGGTGGCCGCGCGGATGGCGGGGCTGGAGAAGGCGCCGTGCTGAACCTCGCCTCGCTGCGTACGCGCTGGTCCTCGGTGCTCGGAGCCTTCGTCGCCGTCGCACTGGGGGTCGCCGTGACGACCGCGACGATGCTGGGTCTGGCCGCCGCGTCGGACCCGCCCGCGCGCCCGCCCGCCCGGTTCGCGTCCGCACCGGTCGTGGTGCTGGGCCAGGACACCCTGACCGTGCCGGTGCGGCGGGGCCCGGCCACCGCTTCCGTGTCGGCGAGGCTCGCGCATCCACACCCTGTGGACAACGAACTGGTGCGCGAGCTGCGGCGGCTCGGCCGGGTGCGTACGGACGGCGCGCCGCGGAGCGCCGCCGGCGTCGGCGCGGTCGGCGTGGACGCACCCGCCGCCGCCGTGCGACGACTCGTCGGCGACCGCGCCACCGTCCTGACCGGTGACGGCCGGCGCCGCGCCGACCCCGCCACCGCCCGCGACGCCGAGGCGCTGGTCGCGGTCGACTCCCTGCTGGGCACAGCGGCGGGGGTGGCGGCCTTCGTCTCGGTCTTCGTGACGGCGTCCACGTTCGCGTTCGTCGTGGCGCTGCGGCGGCGGGAGTTCGGACTGCTGCGGATGGCCGGGGCGACGTCCGGCCACGTGCGCCGGACCGTGCTGGCGGAGGCGGTCGTCGTGGGGCTGGCGGCCTCGGCACTGGGCTGCGCCGTGGGGGGCCGAGGGGCACCGGCACTCGTCCGGGCGCTGGTGGACGGCGGGATGGCACCGCCGTGGTTCACGCTGCGCGGCGGGGCGGCCTGGCCGTACGAAGCCGCCTTCTGCACCGGGGTCCTGGTGGCCGTCGCGGGCGCGTGGGCGGCCGCGCGCCGGGCGGGGCGGACCGGCCCGGCGGAGGCCCTGCGCGAGGCCTCGGTGGACACGGCGGTGATGCCGTTGTCGCGGCGGATCGCCGGAGGCGTCCTCCTCGCGGCGGGCATCGGCCTGTCGGTCTGGACGCTGTACACGGACCCCGCCGCCCTGCTGAAGCGCAAGACCTACGTCACGCAGCCGATGCTGCTCGTCACGGCCGTGGCGGCGCTGGCGCCGGTGCTGGTCCGTCCGGTCGTACGACTGCTCCCGCCGGGGCTGCTGCCCGGCGCGGCGGGCCTCCTCGTCCGCGAGAACGCGTCCGCGTCGGTGCGGCGCACGGCCGCCGTGGCGGCACCCGTACTGGTGACGGTCGCGCTGGCGGGCTCCCTGCTCGGGTCGGCGGCGACGGTGACCGGGGCGAAGGCGACGGAGGCGCGGGAACGGACCCGGGCCCAGTTCGTCGTCACCGGCGAGGACCTGGGCCACCGCCCGACCGCGGTGGAGGCGGCGGCGAAGACCGCCGGGGCGACCGTGTCCGGTTCCGCGCCCACGGCCGTGTACGTGCGGGAGGAGGGCACCGCCCTCGTACGGTCCGAGGCGCGGGCGGTGAGCGACGTGGCCGCGTTCGCCGCGGTGACGCGACCGCCGGTGGTGGCGGGCGACCTGCGCGACCTCGACGACCGCTCCGTCGTGGTGAACGAGGAGTGGGAACGGCACGAGGTGGGCTCCTGGGTGAGCCTCTGGCTCGGCGACGGACGGCCCGCACGCCTGCGGATCGCGGCCGTGCTGGCGCGCGGCACCGGGGACAACGGGGCGTACGTGACGACGGCGAACGCCCCCGGTGCCACCGTCGACCGCCTCGACGTGCGGGTGGCGTCCGGCGTGGACGGGGCGCGCGCCGCGGCGGCGGTGCGGGACGCGGCCGGCGGCGGCACGGTGCGCTCGGCGTCGGCCTGGCTCGCCGCCACCCGGCCGCACGCCGGCCCGCAGACCCGGCTCGGCCTGCTGGTGGTCCTCGGCCTGGCGCTCGCCCACGCCGCGATCGCGCTCGCCGCGACGACGCTCATGGCGACCTCCGCGCGCGGCACGGAACTCCGTTCGCTGCGGCTGGCCGGCGCCACCCGGGCGCAGGTCCTGCGGGCGCTCGCGGGCGAGACGGTGGCCGGGGTGGGCGTGGGCGCCCTGCTCGGTGCCGCCGTCGCCGCCACGAACCTGGGCCTCCTGGCGGCGGCACTGGGCCGGCTGTCGGCACCGGCGGCGGTGCACGTGCCGTGGGGGCTCCTGGCCGGGTGCGCGGGGGTGTGTCTGCTGGTGGCCCTCACGGGGACGGCACTCGCCTGTGCCCGCAGGCCGGACCTCGCCCGTCCCGCGGGGTGAAAATGGTTCGACGCCCGCGCCGAGCCGTGCCGAGCATGGGCCGCATGGTCGACACATCTCTGTACGCAGCGTTCCTCGTCGCGGGTTTCGCCCTCTGCGTCACCCCCGGCCCCGACATGATGTTCATCGTGGCGATGGGCGGCAGAGGAGGGCCCGCCGCGGGTGTGCTCGCCGCGCTGGGTGTGGCCTTCGCGATGCTGGTCCACGCGGTCGCGGCGATGCTGGGTCTGTCGGCGCTGTTCACGACGCTGCCGACGCTGTATCACGTGCTGCGCTGGCTGGGCGCCGCCTATCTGCTGTACCTGGCGGTGAAGGCGTTCCGGGACCGCGCGGTGCCGGACGAGGGACCGGCCGCGGTCGGTCCGGGGCTGCGGCGCGCCTTCTGGCAGGGGGCCCTCACCAACCTCCTCAACCCGAAGGTGATCCTCTTCAACGTCGCCTTCCTGCCCCAGTTCGTGAACCCCGAACTGGGGCACGTGGCCGGACAGTTCATGATCCTGGGCGCCAGCATGACGATCATGGGCTTCGCGGTCGACGGCTCGATCGGGCTGCTCTCGGGCCGGCTGTCGGCACTGCTGCGGCGCAGCCGACGGGTGGCGCGCGGCCTCGACGTCTTCAGCGGGACGGTGTTCGCGGGCCTCGCACTACGGCTGGCCGCGTCGCCCAAGTAGGCCCCGGCCACAGACGGACACACCCTCGCCCGGCCTCCGGACCACAGGCAGACACACCCCTCGCCCACCCCCGCGGGGCACAGGCAGACACACCCCTCGCCCACCCCGCGGGGCACAGGCAGACACACCCCTCGCCCACCCCGCGGGGCACAGACGACCCCACCAACAGGTGTCAACTTCGGGTTGACACCCCCTGAGTGTCAACCTACGGTTGACACATGACGAACTCACGCGGCACGACACCCGTACGTCTCGACGACCTCATCGAAGCGATCAAGAAGACGCACACCGACGCGCTCGACCAGCTCCAGGACGCGGTGATCGCCGCCGACCACCTGGGCGACGTGGCCGACCACCTGATCGGCCACTTCGTCGACCAGGCCCGGCGCTCGGGCGCGTCCTGGACCGACATCGGCAGGAGCATGGGCGTGACCCGGCAGGCCGCCCAGAAACGCTTCGTGCCCAAGGCGGAGAACGACCTCGACCCCAGCCAGGGCTTCGGCCGCTACACCCCGCGCGCCCGCAGCGTCGTCATGGCCGCCCACAACGCGGCCAAGGAAGCGCACAACCCCGAAGGCCTGCCCGAGCACCTGGTCCTCGGCCTGCTGGCCGAACCGGAGGGGCTCGCGGCCAAGGCGCTCACCGCGCTCGGCACCACCCCGGACGCCGTCCGTGCGTCCGCGACCGCGGCGCTGCCGCCGGCGGCGGACGAGGTGCCCGAGATGATCCCCTACGGCCCCGCCGCCAAGAAGGCCCTGGAGCTCACCTTCCGCGAGGCCCTGCGCCTGGGCCACAACTACGTCGGCACCGAGCACATCCTGCTGGCCCTGCTGGAGCTGGAGAACGGCGAGGGCGTGCTGAGCGGACTGGGCATCGGCAAGCAGGCCGTCGAGGCCGAGGTGTCCCGCGCGCTCGCGCAGATCGTGCAGGACCAGGGGCCCGCCGCCCAGGGCTAAGGGCTGTCCCGTGGGGCGTCGTTCGGATCAGCGCGAGTCCGACCTGATCCGAGCGAAACCCCCTGGACCCGAAACGGCAGGTCGGGGCCGCTGTCAGACCCGGCTGCAAGACTCGGGGCATGACCGGGCGCTGGGCTCTCGCACCGGCCGAGGACGGCGGCGCGGAAGTCGTCGCCCTCGGCCCGGACGGGCTGCCCGCGGGCCCGGTGCGCAGGGAGCCGGATCTCGTCGAGGCCGTGCGGTCGCGGCCCGAGGTGACCCGGTGGGTCTGGCGGTCCACGGCCGACGTCTATCCGCGCCTGCTCGCCACGGGGGTGCGAGTGGAGCGGTGCTATGACGTGGAGGCGGCCGAGACGCTGCTGCTCGGCCACGAGGGGCGGCTCGGCGAGCCCCGGTCGGCGGCCGCCGCGCTGGCGAGGCTGCGCGGCGGCCCCGTACCGCCGGACCCGCCCCAGCGCTCGGCCGAGCCCGGATCGCAGTCCTCGCTGTTCGAACCGCGCCCGGTGCACGTCCCCCTCGCCGACCTCCTGGAGGTGTACGGGGATCAGCAGCGCCGCCATGACACCACCACGCACCCGGAGCGGATGCGGCTGCTCACGGCGGCCGAGTCGGCGGGCATGCTGGTGGCCGCGGAGATGAACGCGACAGGACTCCCCTGGAGCGCGGACGTGCACCGCGAGGTGCTCCGCGACCTGCTCGGCGAGCGGTACGCGGGCGGGGGCGAGCCCCGCCGCCTGGCCGAGCTGACGGACGAGGTGTCGGCCGCCTTCGGACGCAGGGTCAGACCGGATCTGCCCGCCGACGTCGTCAAGGCCTTCGCGCAGGCCGGGATCAAGGTCAGATCGACGCGGCGCTGGGAGATCGAGTCCGTCGACCATCCCGCCGTGAAGCCCCTGATCGAGTACAAGAAGCTGTACCGCATCTGGGTCGCGCACGGCTGGTCCTGGCTCCAGGACTGGGTGCGGGACGGGCGGTTCCGGCCCGAGTACCTCCCGGGCGGCACGGTCACCGGCAGATGGGTGACGAACGGCGGCGGAGCCCTCCAGATCCCCAAGGTCATCCGGCGCGCGGTCGTGGCCGACCCCGGCTGGCGGCTCGTCGTCGCCGACGCCGACCAGATGGAGCCCCGCGTCCTCGCGGCCATCTCCCGCGACCCCGGTCTCATGGAGGTGGCCGGCCGCGCCTCCGACCTCTACCAGTCCGTGTCGGACCGCGCCTTCGCGGGCGACCGGGACCAGGCCAAGATCGCCGTGCTCGGCGCGGTGTACGGACAGACGTCCGGCGACGGCCTGAAGAACCTCGCACTGCTGCGCCGCCGCTTCCCCCGGGCCGTCGCGTACGTGGACGACGCGGCGCGCGCCGGCGAGGAAGGACGGCTGGTACGGACCTGGCTGGGCCGGACCAGTCCCCCGGCGGCGGGTTCCGACGACTCCGGCGCGGAGGAGGCGGGCATCCCTCAGGACGCACCCGACGGCGATCCGGCCGCGACCGCCGACCAGGGCTGGGTCCCGGGCTACGCCTCGTCCGACTCCCGCGCCCGGGGCCGCTTCGCCCGCAATTTCGTCGTTCAGGGCAGCGCCGCCGACTGGGCCCTGCTCGTGCTGGCCGGACTCCGCCGCACCTGCGCGGACATGGCGGCCGAGCTGGTGTTCTTCCAGCACGACGAGGTGATCGTGCACTGCCCCGCCGAGGAGGCCGACACCGTCGTCGCCGCGATCCGTGACGCGGCCGACCTCGCGGGACGCCTCACCTTCGGGGAGACACCGGTCCGCTTCCCGTTCACCACCGCGGTGGTGAAGTGCTACGCGGACGCCAAGTGACCGCACGGGGGCGGGCGGTCCGGCCCGGTCACCTCCCGGCCAGCAGCTCCCCGAGCTGCCCGACCACCGGGCTGTCCGTCTTCGCCAGTGCCGCGAGTGCCAGCTCCCACTGCTCGTACGCCGCTTCGGCCTGACCGCGGTCCCGCAGCAGCAGCCCCCGCTGATGCCGGGCCAGCCCTCCGGTGTACCGGTCGGCGCGGCGGTCCGCGCGGCACAGCAGCAGGTCGCACTCCTCCGCCGCCCGCTCCCTGTCGCCCACCCCGCGCAGCGCACGCACCAGCCCGAGCCGGGTCTGCGACTCGCCGTGCCAGTCGCCGTGACCGCCGAGGATGCGCAGGCTCTCCTCGAAGTGCGGCAGGGCCGCGGCCGGTTCGCCGAGGGTGAGGTGGGCGTAGCCGATGTTGCAGTGCGCGGAGTGCCGCAGGATGACGTCCTGGATCGTGTCACCGATCGCCAGGCTGCGCTTGTGGTGCGCGATGGCGGCCCGCGGGTCCGTGTGCTCGTACAGGTTGCCGAGGTGGCTGTAGGTGACGGCCTCCGTGTACGGGTCGCCGAGTCTCCTGGACAGTTCCAGGCTCTGCAGGAGTGCCTCGCTGGACTCGGCGTGCCGGCCGAGCCCTTCGAGGAGCATGCCGCGGTTGTTCAGGCCGCGCCGCACCCAGGACAGGACGCCGAGCCGGCGCCAGATGGCGAGCGCCCGGTCGTTCAGGGCGAGGGCCTCGCCCGCGCGCCCCGTCATGAAGTGCATGCCGGCGAGGTCCCCGAGCGCGTACGCCTCGGCCGCCGCGTCCCCGAGCCGGCGCGCAGCCCCGAGGGCGGCGCGCTGCAGCACCTCCAGCTCGACCACGCGTCCGCTGCGCTGGACGTACGGGTTGATCAGGCGCACCAGCAGCGGGACGTACCGGGAGGTCGGCGCGTGACGGACCACCAGCGCCACCACGTTGTGCAGTTCCAGGTCGCCCCAGGCGAACGCCTCCTCGGAGGAGGGGAACTTGGGGGTGCCGGCGACGTCCTCGGCGTGCCCGGCGGGCTGTGAGCCGGTCGGCCGGCTGCGGTCCTCGCGTTCGAGGCCGGGTTCGACGATCGCCTCCAGGGAGCGGGCGGCGATCGCGGCGTACCAGCGCAGCGCGCGGTCCGCGACGTCGTCCGGGCCCGGCGCGCACGATTCCCCGGCGTCCGGCGCCCCCGCCCGGTCCGTCGCGCCCGCGATCTCGCGCGCGAAGTCCCGTACGAGGTCGTGCGGGGCGTAGCGGCCGTAGGCCGTCTCCTCCAGGAGGGCGACGTCCACGAGCCGGTCGAGGGCCGCGTCGGCACGGCGCTCGTCGATCCCGCACAGCCGGGCGAGCAGGGGTGCGCCGTAGGCGGGCAGGTCGAGCGCGCCGATGCGGCACAGGGCGCGGGCCGCGTCCCGGTCCGCCTCGCGCTCCGAGGCGCGCAGCGCGTCGTGCGCGACGGCCAGCGAGCGGCGCACGCTCAGGTCGTCGTACTCCAGATGGTGCAACCGGCCCTCGGTGGCGGTGAGTTGCCCGGCGAGTGCGTCCGGGGTGAGGGCGCGGCGGGCGGCGAGGCGGGCGGCGACGACGCGGAGGGCGAGCGGCAGCCGGCCGGTGAGTTCGACGAGAGGGTGTGCCCCGCTCAGCCCGTCCCGGCGGCCGGAGACCGCGCGGAGCAGCGCCGCGCTGTCCTCGTCGGACAGCGGCGCGAGCGGGAAGCGGTGTGCGCCGTCCAGGGCGGTGAGCGGTGAACGGCTCGTCACGATCACCGCGCAGCCCGCGCCGGCCGGAAGCAGCGGCCGCACCTGGGCGGCGTTCGCGGCGTCGTCGAGGACCATGAGGGTGCGCGTGGGCGCCAGCGCCGAGCGGAGCAACGCCGCTGCCGCGTCCGGGTGTTCGGGGAGGTGGCGCGGTTCGGCCCCGACGTCGCGGAGCAGCGCGGCCAGCGCCTGACCCGGGGTGAGCGGGGTCATGCCGGGGGTGGCGCCGTGCAGATTCACGTACAGCTGACCGTCAGGGAAACGTTCCCTCAGCCCGTGTGCCACATGCAGCGCGAGCGCGCTCTTGCCGACGCCCGCCATGCCGCTGATCACCGCGACGGCGGGCATTCCGTCCGACGCGACCGCGGGCCGACCGTCGGGGACGGCGCCGTCGCCTCCCGCGGTCCGCCGTTCCGGGTCCAGGGTCAGCCGCACCGCCTCCCGGGTGTCCTCCCGGCCGGTGAAGTGGGCTGGCGGCGGCGGCAGTTGGGCCGGTTGCGGCGGCGTGAGGACGGCCGGCGGCTGGTCCTCGGCGGTCCCCGGCGCGGTCCCCACCCCCTGGCCCCGGAGGATCTCCAGATGCGCCCCGCGCACGGCGGGACCCGGCTCGACGCCGAGTTCCTCGACCAGCCGGGCCCTGAGGTCCCGGTGGACGGCGAGCGCCTCGGCCTGCCGGCCGGTCCGGTGCAGCACGAGCATCAGCAGCCGGTGGAAGGACTCACGCAGCGGGTGCCCGGTGGTGAGCGCGGCCAACTCGGGTGCCAGCCGGTCGAGTCGGTCCGGCGTCGGCGCGAGGTGCAGCTCGGCCTCGTACCGCCACTCCAGGACCAGCAGCCGGGTCTCCTCTAGGCGCTGGCCGAACGCGTGCCCGCCGGTCTCGGGCGGCAGACCGCTGAGCGGGGCGCCGCGCCACAGTGCCAGCGCCGCCGTGGACTCGCCCAGCGCCCGCCCCCAGTCGCGCTCGGCGTGCGCGGCCCGTGCGGCCGCGGTGTGGTGCTCGAAGACGCGGACGTCCAACTCGCCCTCGCCGACCCGCAGGACGTAGCCGGGCGCGACCGCGCGCAGACGCTCGGGGTTGTCGAGCAGACGCCGCAGCCGGGTCACATGGTTGTGGAGCGAGGCCTGCGCGGAAGCGGGCGGCGCTCCGCCCCACAGCGCGTCCTTGAGTGTGTCGACGGAGACGACCCGGCCGGGCTCCAGGAGCAGCGCGACGAGCAGCGCGCGCGTCTTGCCGCTGCCCACCGACCGGACCTCGCCGTCGGCGCCGTAGAGGACCGGCGGCCCCAGCAGCCCGAACCGCAGCCCGTTCCGGATCACGCCGCCCACTGCCTTCCCGCCCGGCCTCTCCGGCCGCGCCCCGGGGCGACTTCGCGCCTTCCTACGGCGACTTCCCGCCGACCGAACTCATGGCTCCCCGTGGAACCGTTGGCCTCATGTTAGCGATCCGTTGGCGTGGCCTGATGTGATCACAACATCGGATCTGGCCCGACGGTGCGCGCGTATGACGCGTAACTCGGGGGAGTGTCGCCGCCGTGGCCGGATCCGGGGACGCGCGAGGCCCCGGTCGGCGGAGGTGAACGACCGGGGCCTCCGTCTGTCTCCCGCCCCTCCCCTCCCGCACGACGTGACGCACACGACAGCGCCGCTGCGCGGGACGCGACGGCGCCACCGTGCGGGACACCTCAGGAACGTCGTACGGGGAGCGCGTCAGGGACGTCGCACGGACTCCCGTCGCCGACGTCGTACGGACCCCCGTCGCCGACGTCGCGCAGGCCACGAGCGTGACGTCGTACCGAGAACGTCAGGCGCGGCATACGCCCCCGGAGGACCCCGGTGTCAGATCACCGGCGGCCGGCCGAGCCGGGTGAGCCGCCACACCGTCCGCCACCGCATCGGCCGCCGTTCCCCGCCGGGCTGCCGCACCCCCTCCGCGAACCCGCCGAACCAGGCACGCAGCCCGCCGACGGACCGGGTCCGCGCGAGAGTGAGCAGCACCCAGATCCCCAGGTGCACGGGGATCAGCGGCAGGGGAAGCCGGCGCCGGGTGAGCCACACGCGGTTGCGCGCGGTCACCCGGTAGTAGATGGCGTGCCGTGCGGGCGAGGTCTTGGGGTGCTGGAGCAGCAGCGCGGGCTCGTAGAGAACGGTCCACCCGGCGTCGATGGCACGCCAGGCCATGTCGGTCTCCTCGTGCGCGAAGAAGAACTCGGCGGGCCAGTCGCCGATCTCGGCGAGCATCGGCAGGGACAGGGCATGCCCGCCGCCGAGGAACCCGGTCACGGGGCCGCCCCGCATCGGGTCCTTGGCACCGACGCGGGGCACGTGCCTGCGCTGCGTCTCCCCGTTCTCGTCGGCGATGCGGAATCCGACGATGCCGAGCCGCGGGTCGCCGGCGTACAGGTCCCGGACACGGCGCAGCACGTCCCCGTCGACCAGCAGCCCGTCGTCGTCGAGCTCCACGACGACGTCGACGTCGCCGAACTCCGCCAGCCGCCGGAGCCCGACGTTGCGGCCCCCGGGGCACCCGAGGTTCTCGTCGACCTCGATGGCCGTCACCTCACCGGGCAGGCCGAGGCGCTCGGCGAACTCGGGCAGCGGACAGCCGTTGCCGATGATCACGATGCGGGCGGGCGCGACGTCCTGCTTGGCCACGGAGGTGAGCAGCGCGTCGACCTCGGCGGGCCGATTCCCCATGGTCACCACGGCAACGGCGATCCGTGGCCCCTCCTCTGCCTGTGACACGACATCCACCCCATCCCGGCCGACAACTGTGCCGCGATGCTAGCCGTTCACCGGAATTACCCCTCACGTACGCCCCGGAGTACGTCCGGACGCACGCCCGCGCACCTGCCGCCGTCCGCCCCCGCACGGACGAATCGGTCAGCCCGCGTACGCGCCCCTGACCTCCAGCTGCTCCACGACCGGCGGACCGGCCAGCCAGTCGTTCAGCCCCGCCTGGAACTCGCGGAACTCCGCGATCGCGGGCAGCGGGTTGTCGACGCCGTCGGCGAGCTCCAGCTGCGCGACATAGGTGACCCCGTCCGGCAGCCGGAACGAGGTGTAGCGCACGCCCTCGGGCCGCTCCCGCTCGATCGCGGTGAACATCTTCCGCCGTGCCTCTTCCAGCGCGTCCACGAACTCGGGCTTCACCGTGGACCGCACCATCACAACCGTCATCTCGTCATCTCCCTCTCACCGGGCCACCGTTTGTGGCGCCATCTCCCTGACGCGCACGAGGACGGAAGTGTGACGGCGCGAGCGTGTGTGTTCGTCGTCACACACGCCGACCACGGACGCCCGACGCCCACCCGGCGCCCCCGGCACCCTGCCGGCGCGCGCCTTTCGCTCTCCTTTCGCTCGCCTATCGCTCGCCTTTCGCTCCGTGACCAGCGGGTTCATGCTGAGACCAGAACAGCGGCCCGGTGCCCTTCCCCGGACGGGAGAGCCCGGCGAGTCCCCGGAGGGCGCCATGAACCTGCCTCCCGTCCCGCCGGTGGCGCCTCCCGCGCCCGGGCCGGAAGTGAAGGACAAGGGCCTCAAGGGCGGCGCACTGGGTCTCTTCTCCAGCACGGTGATCGGCCTGGCCTCGACCGCCCCCGCCTACAGCCTGGCGGCCACCCTCGGCGTCATCGTCACCGTCGTCGGCTACCAGTCGCCGATCGTGATCGTCCTCGCGTTCGTCCCGATGTTCCTGATCGCCTACGGCTACAAGGAGCTCAACCGGGCGCACCCCGACTGCGGCACCGCGTTCGCCTGGGCCTCCCGGGCCTTCGGCCCCCGTACCGGCTGGCTCGGCGGCTGGGGCATCGTCGCGGCCGACATCATCGTGATGGCCAATCTGGCGCAGATCGCCGGATCGTACGGCTTCCAGCTGGTGGGGGCTCAGGGACTGGCGGAGAACACCTTCTGGGTCACGGTGGTCGGCATCACGTGGATCGCCGTGATGACACTGATCTGCTACATCGGCATCGAGGTCTCGGCCAACTTCCAGAAACTGCTCCTGACGGTCGAGGTCGTGGTGCTCCTGCTGCTCGCCGTCACCGCCCTGGTCAAGGTGTACGGGGGCACCGCGCCGAGCGTCTCGTCGGAGGTCTCCTGGTCGTGGTTCGACCCCGCGCGGATCGAGTCGGTCGACGCCCTGACCACCAGCGTGCTCGCCGGCGTCTTCATCTACTGGGGCTGGGACACCGCCGTGTCCGTCAACGAGGAGACCGTCGACCGCGACCGCACCCCGGGCCGGGCCGCCGTCATCTCCACCGTCATCCTGCTGCTGGTCTACCTCATGGTCACGACGTTCGCGCTGGCCTTCGCCGGGACCGGCGACACGGGCATCGGCCTGGCCAACCCCGCGCACGCCGATGACGTCCTGTCCAGCCTGGGCGCCGAGGTCTTCGGCTCCGGCGCCTGGGGCGGGATCGCCACCAGGCTGCTGATCCTCATGGTGCTGACCTCGGCCGCGGCCTCCACCCAGACCACGATCCTGCCGACTGCGCGCACCACGCTCTCCATGGCCGTGCACCAGGCCGTCCCGGACCGCTTCGCGCGCATCCACCCGCGCTTCCTCACCCCGACCTGGTCCACGATCGGCATGGGCCTGGCCTCCATCGCCTTCTACGTGCTGCTGACCCGGGTGAGCAAGAACGTCCTCGCCGACTCCATCGGCTCGGTCGGCCTGATGATCGCCTTCTACTACGGGCTCACCGGATTCGCCTGCGTCTGGTACCACCGCAGGGTCCTCCGCCGCAGCCCGCGTGACCTGTGGACGAAGGGGATCATGCCCGGACTGGGCGGCGTCCTGCTGTTCTACTTCTTCGTCGACGCCTGCGTGGTGTACTCCGCGGCCGACTACGGCAGCACCTCCTGGACCCTCCCGTTCCCGCCGCACTGGCGGCTCGGCGGGGTCTTCGTCACCGGCATCGGCGCGCTCCTGCTCGGCGCCCTCCTGATGCTCGTGTACCGAAGGATCCGCCCCGGCTTCTTCCGTGGGGAGACCCTCCCGGTCTCCGCCGCCGACCCGGACACATCGGGCTGAGCCGCGGGCCCGCCCGCACCGGACGGCACGGGCACGGCCGGCCCGCGAGTGGAGCCGCCGCCGTCCCGGGTCTAGCGTCGTAAGGACGGAGTCCTCCACCCGCGCAGGGAGGGTGATCATGGAGATCAAGGGTTCGGCAGCACTTGTCACCGGGGCCAACCGCGGCATCGGGTCCGCCTTCGCGCGGGCGCTCCTCGCACACGGCGCCGCCAAGGTGTACGCCGGAGTCCGCGATCCGGAGACCGTCCAGGACCCCGCGCTCACCCCGCTGCGGCTGGACGTCACCGACGAGGAGCAGGTCGCCGCTGCCGCACGTGAGGCCGACGACGTCAGCATCGTCATCAACAACGCCGGGATCGCCGCCGGCCCGTCCCTCCTCGAGGGCTCGCTCGACGGGGCCCGGCGCGAGATGGAGGTCAACTACCTGGGCACCTGGGCCGTCTCCCGGGCCTTCGCGCCCGTTCTGGCCGCCCACGGCGGAGGGGCACTCGTCAACATGCTCTCCGTCGCGTCGTGGGTGGCCAACAGACGGCTGCCGAGTTACGCGGCCTCCAAGTCCGCCCAGTGGTCGCTGACGAACGCCTTCCGCCTGGCACTGCGCGAGCAGGGCACGCTCGTGATCGGCGTGCACGCCGGCTATGTGGACACCGACTTGGCGTCCTCCATCGACGCCCCGAAGATCCGTGCGAGCGACGTGGCCGAGCAGACGATGGCCGCACTGCTCGCCGACGAACCCGAAGTGCTGGTCGACGAGGCCACCCGCCAGGTGCGCGCCGCGCTCTCCGGCGAGCTGGACACCCTGTACGCCAACCGCTGACGCCCCGTCCGCCACGGTCGCGTCCCCGCACGAAGAAGCCCGGCTCGGACACTGTCCGAGCCGGGCTTCGATGGAGCCGCCTTCGGGATTCGAACCCGAGACCTACGCATTACGAGTGCGTTGCTCTGGCCATCTGAGCTAAGGCGGCGCGCTGTCCGCACTATGGTGCGATCAGCAACGTCGGTAAGTCTACACAGTTTCCGGGGGTGCTCCGCACACGCCCCCGCGCGCGGTCGACGGGGGCGTCCGGCAGTGCTACGAGCAGCGTTTTCCGTCGGCCGGAGGGGTGCCTTCGAGCAGATAGCGGTTGATCGCGGAGTCGATGCACTGGCTGCCGCGGCCGTACGCGGTGTGGCCGTCGCCGACGTACGTGAGGAGGGTCCCGGAGGAGAGCTGGGAGGCGAGGGACTGGGCCCAGCGGTACGGCGTCGCCGGGTCCCGGGTCGTGCCGACCACCAGGATCGGGGGCGCGCCCTTCGCCTCGATGCGGTGCGGCTCACCGGTGGCCCGCACCGGCCAGTACCCGCAGTTCAGTGCCGCCCAGGCCAGCCCCTCGCCGAACACGGAGGACGCCTTCTCGAACGCGGGCAGGGCCTTCTCCACCTGGTCGGGGCCTTCGAAGGCGGGCGGGAGGTCGAGGCAGTTCACGGCGGCGTTGGCGAACATCAGGTTCGCGTACTTGCCGTTCGCGTCGCGCTCGTAGTAGCTGTCGGCCAGGGCCAGCAGGCCCGCGCCGTCGTCGTCCTTCATCGCCGAGTCGAGCGCCTCGCGCAGCTGTTGCCAAGCCGCCTCGTCGTACATCGCCGCGATCACCCCGGTCGTCGCGAGCGCCTCGCCGAGCTTGCGGCCGTCCGGATCGCCCGTCGGGATGGGCTTCTTGTCGAGCTCCTGGAAGAACGCCTTCAGGTTCTTGGCCATCTGCTCGGGGCTCGTGCCCGCGTCGCCCAGCGGGCAGTCGCTCTGCTGGGAGCAGTCCTTCGCGAACGACCGGAACGCCGTCTCGAACCCGGCCGTCTGGTCCTCGTTCAGCCGGCGGGCGTCGATCGACGGGTCCATCGCGCCGTCCAGCACCATCCGCCCCACCCGGTCCGGGTAGAGGCCCGCGTACGTCGCACCGAGGAACGTCCCGTACGACGCGCCCACGTAGTTCAGCTTCTTGTCGCCCAGGACCGCGCGCAGGATGTCCATGTCACGGGCGGCATCCACCGTCGACACGTGCCGCAGCAGCTCCGGCGAGCGCGCCCCGCACCCCTCGGCGAACTTCTTGAACGCGTCGACGAGCTGCTGGGTCTCCTTCTTGTCGTCCGGGGTGGTGTCCGTCTGCGTGAACGTGTCCATCTGAGGCCCGGTGAGGCACTCGACCGGCTCGCTGCGGGCCACGCCGCGCGGATCCATGGCGACCATGTCGTAGCGGGCGCGGACGTCCGCCGGGTAACCGATGCCGGCGTACGACTGGAGGTAGTCGATGGCCGAACCGCCCGGCCCGCCCGGGTTGACCTGAAGCGAACCGAGCCGTGCGCCCGGCCCGGTGGCCTTCTTGCGGGCGACCGCCAGTCTCACGTCGCCCGCGTCCGGCTTGGCGTAGTCCACCGGTGCCTTCATCGTGGCGCACTCGAAGCCGGGCACACCGCAGCTGCGCCAGCTCAGCTTCTGGTCGTAGTACCTCGACAGCCCGGACGGCGTCGAACTCGGCAACGCGGCGAGCGCCGTCACCTTCGTCGTGGACGCCGCCGACGAGCTCCCGGAGGAGCAGCCGGAGACGAGCAGCGCGGTGGCGGCGAGCAGCGCGCCCCCCGCGAGGAGGGGCCGGGACGACCGATGCGTGCGCCTCATGTACATCTCGCGAGCCTAACCCTGAGCGATCGATTGATCACCTTCAGTGGCGACCGAGCCTCGTACGAGTGACTCCGTCAACTCATCCTGCGCTTCCGACGGCCGGGGCGCACCCGCCGGGCGGCCTCAGCCCGCGCGCAGCGCCATGGTCATCGCCTCCACCGCGAGCAGCGGAGCCACATTGCGGTCGAGGGCCTCCCGGCACGCGGCGATCGCGTCGATGCGGCGCAGCGTGGACTCCGGGGTGCCGGCGCGGGCCAGCCGCTCCAGGGTGTCCTCCACCTCCGTGTTGGCCAGAGCCAGACGGGAGCCGAGCTGGAGCGCCAGTACGTCGCGGTAGAGCCCGGTCAGGTCGGTGAGGGCCAGGTCCAGGCTGTCGCGCTGCGTACGCGTTCTTCGCCGCTTCTGCCGGTCCTCCAGCTCCTTCATGACGCCGGCGGTGCCGCGCGGCATGCGGCCGCCCTGGGCCGCACCGAGGGCGGCCTTCAGCTCCTCCGTCTCCTTCACGTCGACTTCCTCGGCGAGCTGTTTGGCGTCCTCGGAGGCCGTGTCGATCAGCTCCTGGGCCGCCTTGAGGCAGCCGCCGACGTCGCCGACCCGCAGCGGGAGCTTGAGGACGGCGGCCCGTCGCTCCCGCGCGCGCGGGTCGGTGGCGAGACGGCGGGCCCGTCCGATGTGGCCCTGTGTGGCGCGCGCGACGGCGGCCGCCACGTCGGGCTCGATGCCGTCACGGCGCACGAGGATGTCGGCGACCGCGTCCACCGGCGGGGTGCGCAGGGTGAGGAGGCGGCAGCGGGAGCGGATGGTGGGCAGGACGTCCTCGACGGACGGGGCGCACAGGAGCCAGACCGTGCGGGGAGCGGGCTCCTCGACCGCCTTCAGCAGGACATTGCCGGCGCCTTCCGTGAGGCGGTCGGCGTCCTCCAGGACGATGACCTGCCAGCGCCCCCCTGCGGGCGACATCTGGGCGCGGCGGACCAGGTCACGGGTCTCCTTCACGCCGATGGAGAGGAGGTCGGTACGGACGATCTCCACGTCGGCGTGGGTCCCCACCAGGCTCGTGTGGCAGCCGTCGCAGAAGCCGCAGCCGGGGACTCCGCCGAGCGCGCGGTCGGGGCTCACGCACTGGAGCGCCGCCGCGAACGCCCGGGCCGCCGTGGAACGGCCCGAGCCGGGCGGGCCCGTGAACAGCCACGCGTGCGTCATCTTGGACGCCGCGGGAGGCGGAGCGTCCGTGCCGGCCGCCGTGACGAGGGCGTCGGCGTCCCGGGCGGCGGCGGCGAGCTGCTCGCTCACCTTCTCCTGGCCCACCAGGTCGTCCCACACCGGCATGGGGCACCGCCCTTTCGTCGCACTTTGCCTTGCCGCGTCCATTGTGCGGGTCGCCACTGACATTCGGTCCCGCCCGGGGCGGATCGTCCCGGCCTGCCGCCTCGCCTGCCGCCCTCACCCGCGCCGGGATCCGGTCCGCCCGTCCCACAGCCGTCGTCGCGACCCGGCCGGCATCACCCGGCCCGCGGCCGTTCCCTTCCGAACGACACCGCTCCGAACGACAAACGACACCGATCCGGCCGATATGGCCGAGGAGCCGGGCGGGGCCCTGATGAGCGGGCGCCGCCGGGGCCTCACGCCCACCGACCGCACGTCACGCCGACCTCGGCGGGCGTCACACCGACCGGCACTCGCACCACCACCGGTCATCGGCCCAGCACGGGTCGGGGGGCTCCCCCGCCCGCCCCGCGGCGGACGCCGGCCGGTGCCGGACGCCGACCGTCAGCGGCGGCGGCCGCCCCGCCCTTCGTCCCGGTCCTCGTCCTCGCGCGGGCCGAGCAGCTCGTCCGCCAGGGTCGGAAGGTCGTCGAGCGGCGTCTCCTCGGCCCAGTCGGAGCGGGGCCGCCGGCGCGCGGCACCCTCCTCGTCGACCTGGGGCAGCTCACGCGTACGGTCGTCGGCGCCCGCCGCCCGCGGGGCCGGCCGCTCGTCCCGGAAGAATCCCGGCGGCACCCGGTCCGTCGAGTCCCCCGCCCGCGTACCGGCGCGCCCCTCCCGTACGGGAGGCAGGACCGCCGTCTCGTCGGCGGCACCCGGGGCCACCTGCGGAATCACCGCGGTCTCATCGGCCGCTCCGGGAGTGACCGGGGGCAGTACGGCCGTCTCGTCGGCGGCGCCCTGCGGGACCGGCGGCTTCGGCAGCTTGGCCGTCTCCTCGTTGTCCGAGCGGGAACCGGCCCGCCGACGGGAGCCGGACTCGGCGCGCGAACCGGCGGACCGGTCCTCCTCGTCCCGCACCGGCGCCAGCACCGTGGTCTCGTCGTCCCGCGGTCCGTCCGACGCGTTCGGCGGGGTCACCACCGGGGTGGGCACCGTCGTCTCGTTGTCGGAAGCGGCCCCCGGGCGCCTGCCCGACGACGCGGCCGACGTCGACGTCTCCGGGGCGGCGGAGGGAGAGACGGTCGGAGCCACGGACGAGGCCGCCGCCTCCGCGGAAGCGGCCGCCGCCGTCGAGGCGGCCGCGGCCTGCGTCGCCGCCCGCCGGGCATCCTCGGCCCGCAGCAAGGCCTCCTCGGCCTTCCGCTGCTTCTCCAGCCGGCGTGCCTCCGCCTCGGCCCTCAGCCGGGTCTCTTCCTCGGCCTGCCTGCGCAGCCGCTCCTCCTCGGCGGCGCGGGCCTGCTCCTCGGCTAGCTGCCGTGCCCGCTCCTCCTCGGCGCGACGGCGCGCGTCCTCGGCGCGCTGCCGGGCCTCCTCGGCCTGGCGCTCGGCCTCGCGTCGCTGCGCCTCCTCCAGCTCGCGCAGCTTGCGCTCCTCCTCCTCGGCCCGGAGCTTGGCGAGCTGCTCCTGGCGCTCGCGCTCCAGCCGCTCCTCCTCGGCCTTGCGGGCGGCCTCTTCCTCGGCCTTGCGCCGGGCTTCCTCCTCGGCCGCCTTGCGGGCCTCCTCCTGCGCCTTCACCTCGGCCTCGGACAGCGGCAGCATGATGTCGAGCCGGTGCCGGACGACGGTGGTGACGGCCTCGGGCTCCTGTGAGGCGTCGACGACCAGGTAGCGCCCCGGGTCGGCGGCGGCGAGGGTCAGGAAGCCGGACCGCACGCGCGTGTGGAACTCGACGGGCTCCGACTCCAGCCGGTCCGGCGCCTCGGTGAACCGCTCGCGGGCCGCCTCGGGCGACACGTCCAGCAGGACGGTCAGATGCGGAACGAGTCCGTTCGTCGCCCACCGGTTGATGCGGGCGACCTCCGTCGGCGACAGATCGCGGCCGGCGCCCTGGTAGGCGACCGAGGAGTCGATGTACCGGTCGGAGATGACGACGGCACCGCGCGCCAGGGCCGGCCGCACGACGGTGTCGACGTGCTCCGCGCGGTCGGCGGCGTACAGCAGGGCCTCGGCGCGGTGCGAGAGGCCCGCCGACGAGACGTCCAGCAGGATGGACCGCAGCCGCTTGCCGACCGGGGTGGCGCCCGGCTCCCGGGTGACCACGACCTCGTGGCCCTTGGACCTGATCCACTCGGCGAGGGCTTCCGCCTGGGTGGACTTGCCGGCTCCGTCGCCGCCCTCCAGGGCGATGAAGAAGCCGCTCGTGGCGGGCGTCTGTGCCGGGTCGTCGCCGCCGCGCAGCGCGTCGCGCAGGTCGTGCCGCAGCGGCACTCCGGAGCGGTCGTCGACCTTGGCGAGCACCACCACGGCGACGGGCAGCAGCAGGGCGCCGACGAGCATCAGCGTGAAGGCGGCGCCGCCGTGCGCGAACACGAACTTGCCGTTCTCCAGGCGGTGCGGGCCGATCCCGGCGGCCACCAGGGGCGCCATCAGCGCGCCGAGCGCCACGAAGACCCGTACGACGGCGTGCAGGTGCTCGGTGGTGCGGGGGCGCCGGTACTCCTCGGTCTCCTGGTCGAGGAGGGTGTGCCCGGTGTTCGCGGCGATGCCGGCGCCGATGCCCGCGAGGGCGAGGATCAGCAGCACGGTGGTGACGTCGGGGACGAGGCCCGCGGCGAGCAGCGCGACGCCGGTGCAGGCGATGGCCAGCGCGAGCAGCCTGCGCCGGGACAGCGACGGCAGCACGGACGGCGCCGTACGGATGCCGACGACGACGCCTCCGGTGAGGGCCAGTACGAGCAGCCCGTACATCACCGGGCCGCCGCCCAGGTCCTTGGCGTGCAGCACGCAGACGGCGACGGCGGCGGAGATCGCCCCGGCGACCGCGGCGCAGGCGATCACGAGCAGCGGGATCGCCCCGGTGCGGCCCTTGTCGACGCCGGTGCCGGTCTTCGGGCGGCGCAGTCCTTCGAGGGGTGACCGCGCGCGCGGGGTGCGTGCGTCAGGCAGTTCGAGGAAGGTGAGCACCGACAGCGAGGCGGCGAACAGTCCGGCCGCGACGTACGAGGCGAGCGCCGCCTGGTGCTGGTCGAACCAGACGATCCCGGCGCCCAGCAGGTTGTTGACCAGCGACGCGACGACGAGCGTGGCGGCGGCGAGCGGCACCGACAGGAACGCCGTACGCAGCGACAGGCGCCGCAGCGCGTCCATGTGGTCGGGCAGCGGGCGCACCGAGGCGCCCTCCAGCGGCGGCGCGGGCAGCAGGGCGGGGGCCGCACTCTCCCGGCACACCGTCCAGAACCGCTCGGCGGTTCCGGTCACGAACGCGGTGACGAGGAGGACGGCGAGCGCGTCCTTCGGGGTCCAGTCGATCCACAGCGGCGCGATGATGAGCAGCACGGCCCGCAGCGCGTCGGCGCCGACCATGGTCCAGCGCCGGTCGAGCGGACCGTCCGGCGAGGTCAGCGAGGTGAGCGGCCCGAGGAGCACGGCTCCGAAGAGCAGCGTGGCGAGGATGCGGGCGCCGAAGACGGCCGCCACGGCGAGGGCGGCACCGCGATAACCACCGCCGAACGAGCCCTCGCTGATCGCCGCCTGGAGGACCAGGACGACGAGCACCAGCAGGGCCAGCGCGTCCGCGACACCTCCCACCAGGTGCGCGCTCCACAGTCGCTTCAGCTGCGGCTGGCGCAGCAACGCGCGGACGGCGCGCTCGCGGGAGTCCGCGACCAGGGCGTCGTCGGGGGCGGGATGGTGGGCCGTTGGCTGCTCGGCTCGCGTCATCCTGCAAGCCTATCCGGACCCACCGACTCCCCGAAGGGGTGCCCGAACATACGGCCGCCCCCACACCGCATGGTGTAGGGGCGTACGCGTGTCCGGGGCGCGAGCCCCCGGGTCTCAGCCTTCGGAGGCCGCCGTCTTCTTCGCGGCGGTCTTCTTGGCCGGGGCCTTCTTGGCGGCCGTCTTCGAAGCCGTCGTCTTCTTGGCCGCCGTCTTCTTGGCGGGGGCCTTCTTGGCGGGCGCCTTCTTCGCGGCCGTCTTCTTCGCGGTCTTCTTGGCCGGGCCCTTGGCGCGCTTCTCGGCGAGCAGCTCGTAGCCGCGCTCCGGGGTGATGTCCTCGACGCTGTCGCCCGAGCGCAGGGTCGCGTTGGTCTCGCCGTCGGTGACGTAAGGGCCGAAGCGGCCGTCCTTGACGACGACGGGCTTCCCGCTGACCGGGTCCTCGCCGAGCTCCTTCAGCGGCGGCTTGGCGGCCGCGCGGCCACGCTGCTTGGGCTGGGAGTAGATCTCCAGCGCCTCTTCGAGCGTGATCGTGAAGAGCTGGTCCTCGGACTGGAGGGAGCGCGAGTCCGTGCCCTTCTTCAGGTACGGGCCGTAGCGGCCGTTCTGCGCGGTGATCTCCACGCCCTCGGCGTCCGCGCCGACGACGCGCGGCAGGGACATCAGCCGGAGGGCGTCCTCCAGCGTCACCGTGTCGAGGGACATCGACTTGAACAGCGACGCCGTACGCGGCTTGACGGCGTTCTTGCCGGTCTTCGGGGTGCCCTCGGGGAGCACCTCGGTGACGTACGGGCCGTACCGGCCGTCCTTGGCGACGATCTGGTGGCCGCTGACCGGGTCGGCGCCCAGCTCGAAGTCGCCGCTCGGCTTGGCGAGCAGTTCCTCCGCGAGCTCGACGGAGAGCTCGTCCGGGGCGAGGTCCTCGGGGATGTCGGCGCGCTGGTGGTTCTCGGCGTCCTTCTCACCGCGCTCGATGTACGGGCCGTAGCGGCCGACGCGCAGCACGATGTCGTTGCCGACCGGGAAGGACGACACCTCGCGGGCGTCGATGGCGCCCAGGTCGGTGACGAGTTCCTTGAGGCCGCCGAGGTGGTCGCCGTCGCCGTTCCCGGCCTCGGCGGCGCCGGTGGCGTCGCCCTCGCCGAAGTAGAAGCGCTTCAGCCACGGCACGGCCTGGGCCTCGCCGCGCGCGATGCGGTCGAGGTCGTCCTCCATCTTGGCGGTGAAGTCGTAGTCGACGAGCCGCCCGAAGTGCTTCTCCAGGAGGTTGACCACGGCGAAGGAGAGGAAGGACGGCACCAGGGCCGTGCCCTTCTTGAAGACGTAGCCGCGGTCGAGGATGGTGCCGATGATCGACGCGTACGTCGACGGGCGGCCGATCTCGCGCTCTTCGAGCTCCTTGACCAGGCTGGCCTCGGTGTAGCGGGCCGGGGGCTTGGTGGCGTGCCCGTCGACCGTGATCTCCTCGGCGGAGAGCGGGTCGCCCTGGTTGACCTGCGGCAGCCGGCGCTCGCGGTCGTCCAGCTCGGCGTTCGGGTCGTCCGCGCCCTCGACGTACGCCTTCAGGAAGCCGTGGAAGGTGATCGTCTTGCCGGACGCGCTGAACTCGGCGTCGCGGCCGTCGGCGGCCCTGCCGCCGATCTTCACCGTCACGCTGTTCCCGGTGGCGTCCTTCATCTGGGAGGCGACGGTGCGCTTCCAGATCAGTTCGTACAGCTTGAACTGGTCGCCGGTCAGCCCCGTCTCGGCGGGCGTGCGGAAACGATCGCCCGAGGGGCGGATCGCCTCGTGCGCCTCCTGCGCGTTCTTGACCTTCCCGGCGTACACACGCGGCTGCGCCGGCAGGTAGTCGGCGCCGTACAGCTGCGTGACCTGCGCACGGGCGGCTGTGACCGCCGTGTCGGACAGGGTCGTGGAGTCCGTACGCATGTAGGTGATGAAGCCGTTCTCGTACAGCTTCTGCGCCACCTGCATGGTGGCCTTGGCCCCGAAGCCGAGCTTGCGCGAGGCCTCCTGCTGGAGCGTCGTCGTACGGAACGGCGCGTACGGCGAGCGGCGGTACGGCTTGGACTCGACCGAGCGCACCGAGAAGTCGGTGTTCTCCAGGGCGGCGGCGAGCGCGCGGGCGTTCGCCTCGTCGAGGTGAAGCGTGTTCGCGCTCTTGAGCTGCCCCAGCGAGTCGAAGTCGCGGCCCTGGGCGACGCGCTTGCCGTCGACGGTCGCGAGACGGGCGACGAGGGTGGACGGGTCGCTCGGGTCGCCGGCCCGGCCGGTGCCGAAGGTGCCGGTCAGGTCCCAGTACTCGGCGGAGCGGAAGGCGATGCGCTCGCGCTCCCGCTCGACGACGAGCCGGGTCGCCACGGACTGGACGCGGCCCGCCGACAGCCGCGGCATGACCTTCTTCCACAGGACCGGCGAGACCTCGTAGCCGTAGAGGCGGTCGAGGATGCGGCGGGTCTCCTGGGCGTCGACCATGCGCTTGTTCAGGTCGCGCGGGTTGGCGACGGCCTCGCGGATCGCTTCCTTGGTGATCTCGTGGAACACCATGCGCTTGACCGGGACCTTGGGCTTCAGCACCTCGAGGAGGTGCCACGCGATGGCTTCGCCCTCGCGGTCCTCATCGGTGGCGAGGAAGAGTTCGTCGGAGTCCTTCAGCAGGTCCTTGAGCTTCTTGACCTGGGCCTTCTTGTCAGCGTTGACCACGTAGATCGGCTGGAAGTCGTGCTCGACGTCGACGCCGAGGCGGCGCACCTCGCCGGTGTACTTCTCGGGCACCTCCGCGGCGCCGTTGGGAAGGTCACGGATGTGCCCGACGCTCGCTTCGACGACATAGCCGGGGCCGAGGTAGCCCTTGATCGTCTTCGCCTTGGCAGGCGACTCGACGATGACGAGTCGGCGGCCGCCATTTGCGGTGTCGCTGGTCGGGGACAACTTCGCTCTTCTCTCCGGTCGACGCGGGGGGCTCCCCGGGTTCTCGTTCCCCAGGGGGTCGGGTCGTGCTGACGCTGCGGAGTGTGACGGTACATCCCGCCCCCGTGTCAAACGGGAAAAGCCCGCAACGGCCACTCGAACGGTAACCCGACTACCGCCATTCCTGCCGCCCGGAGTGCCGACCAGGTCTTTCCGGCTTATCCGGAGGGTGACCTCCCAGTTACCGGAACCGGTGTGCTCACGCGCGCGTGAAACACCACATCCCGAGTACCAGCGCACCCGTTCCGGCGACGCTCGCGAGGGCCGCCGATGCGACGCGGTTCACACCGTGGGCGACTGGCTCGCCGTGCCGCACCCGGACCGTGGTCCAGGCCAGCAGTCCGCCTCCGAACAGGGCGAACACCGTCCCCACGAAGATCGCCGGTCCGCTTTCCATGTGATCGTCCTTCCGCCCCCGGGTGCTCCGGATCGGGAGGCTGGCACGCCCCGGAAGCGCCCGTGCGAACCCACGGTGAACGCGGGGCGTCCGGCATCCCATGGCCCGCTCAGACGGTGCCGGGCGTCGGTATCTTTCCGCTCGTCTTTTTTTCGTCGGCGCGGCCCACGGTGCACACGATGATCGTGAACCCGTCGTTCCAGTCCTCCTCGTCGCCGAGCCATCCGTAGATCTTGAGCTCCGGACCCGGCGCCCAACTCGACTCGAATTTGTTGCTGCAGAGCTTTCCGCCGTTGTCGATTCCCTTCTTGTACTCCATGTCCTCCGGCGCGGTGACGAATCCGAGGACCTGGTCGGTGTGGGGCCGGGCACAGTCCGTGAGGAGGGACGAGAACTTGTCGTCCTCCTTGTCGACGTACGTCCAGCAGTCGCCCACGGCCATCTGCGCGGCGTACAGGTCCATGTCCTGGTCCCGGAAGCGCGCCAGTTCGCCCCCGATGGGGACATGCCTGCCGAGTACGAGACATGCCGTACCGCCGTCCGCCACGGTGAAGCCCGCCTTCGTCGGCACGAGGGCGTAGGAGCCCGCGTCAGGCAGGGCGGTGGCCACGGGCCGGGTCTGCCGCTCGCAGCGGGTCGCACCGGCGGCGCGGGCGTCGGCGTAGTCGCCGGCCGTGTCGACGGCCACGACCTGGCCGTCCGGCCAGTCCTCGGCGCAGTCCACCACGCCCAGGTTCGGCACCGACTCGAACGGCGTGCCCGACCAGACCGCCTTCACGCAGTCGCCGGCCTGCAACGGGTCGGTGAGGCCCGCCTCTTCGCCGTACGGGTACACCGGCCCCGTCGGCTGCGGCGTCGTCGGCGAGCTCGCCGTGGAGGACGGGCCTTGCTTCGCCACGCCCCCCTTCTTCTCACCGTCGCCGCCGCTCAACGAAACGGCCGCCCAGGCACTTCCGGCGATCACGAGAACGACGGCCACGACGAGGGCGATCACGACGGCCGGCTTCTTGCGGCCGGGTCGGGCGGCGGGCGGCGTGACGGGACCCCCGCCCAGGTAGGGATTGCCGGAACCGCCGTACGCGGACTGCTGGGCCGACAGGTTCCAGGCGGCGTACGGCGACGAGCCGCCGTGGCCGGGGCCCGGCGGACCGCCCGGAGTGGCGGGGCCGCCCGCCGCCGGGGTGTCGGATGCCGGGCCGGCCACAAGGAAGACCGGATCGCCCGACGTCGGCGGGGTGTTCGGCGTCGGCGGCACCCCCGGGGTCTGCGGGGTGTCCGGGGTACGTGGCACGCCCGGGGTGTTCGGCACGCTCGGGGTGTTCGGCGTCGGCCCTCCTGCCGAGGCCCCGTACGGTCCGCTCGCCGAGGCCCCGTACGACCCTCCCGCCGAGGCGCCGTACGGTCCGCTCGCGCGGTCCGCGTACGGGCCGCCCGGCCGGTCCGCGTACGGGCCGGCGGGGTGGCCGGGATACGCGCCGCCGTAGGACCCCGGCGCGGGCCCGAATTCGCCGGGCACCGGCCCCTGTTCGGGCGGCGCTCCCCACCCCGGAGACGCACCGGGCCCCGCGCCGGACGAGCCGCGCAGCACCCGCTCCAACCCTCGCCCGACCGTCTCCGGCGAAGACCTGCGCACGGGGTCCTTGACGAGCAATCCGTTGAGGACGGGGGTCAGTTCGCCGGCCCGGAGCGGCGGGGTGGGCTCCTCCGCGAACAAGGCCGTCAGCGTGGCGTACTCGCCGTGGCGGTCGAAAGGACCCCGGCCCTCGACCGCGGCGTAGAGCGTGGCGCCCAGGGAGAAGAGGTCGGCGGACGGGGTGGGCGGCTCGCCGCGGGCGCGCTCGGGAGCCAGGTATCCGGGTGTGCCGAGGATGCCGGCCGTGGCGGTGAGCCGCGGCTCGCGGGACTCCGGCTGGAGTGCGATCCCGTAGTCGGTGAGCAGCACGCGCGCGTGGGGGTCACCCGAAGCGTCGGGCGCCAGAAGGATGTTGGCCGGTTTCACATCCCTGTGCAGGATGCCGATCCGGTGTCCCGCGGTCAGCGCGTCGAGAACGGCGAGACCGACCCGGGCGGCCTGCGCGGGCGACAGGGGGCCCGCCCGCCGGACGACGGCCTGGAGGTCGACCGCGTCCGGCACGTACTCCATGACGATCCACGGCAGACCCTCGTGCACCACCACGTCGTGCACGGTGGCCACATGGGGATGCCCGCGCAGGCGCGCCGCGTGCCGGGCCTCGCTGCGCGCCCGCGCGATGCGCTGCGCGGGCTCGGCCGCGTCCACCGGGGCGTCCGGCAGCGCGATCTCCTTCATGGAGACCTCGCAGGCCAACTCCTCGTCGTACGCCAGCCATACGCGCCCCATGCCGCCCGCGCCGAGCGTCCGCAGCAGTCGATATCGGCCATTGATGACCCGGCCTGCACCCTGATCCGGCGTATCCCCCATCACGCCTCCCCCGAGACAGCGCGCCTCCCCCGAGGACGCGTGGAATCCGTCTCTTGAAGGTAGCCTCGCACGCGCCACCGACAGGAGCCCTTTTGCGGACCAATCCTGTCCAATCCCGTCAGAACGGGCACATGTGGCTCAGGGGTGCGAATGCGTCTCAGGAGCTACGCCTCCGCAGTCCCCGGCGGCGCGGGCGGCCGCCGGGGTGACGGGCTCTCACACGGCAGGCTCGAGGAATCCCTGCTCCACCAGCAGCCGGATCTGCGCGGGCGTCCGGTCGCGCAGCAACACCGGGTCCTCGCCGACCAATTGCGCGATGGCGTCGAGGATCCGGCCCGCGCTCAGCGTGCCGTCGCAGACGCCCGCGAAGCCCGCGCCGACCGTGTCCACCTTGGTGGCCCGGCGCATTCCCCGGTGCTGACGCAGCACCACGTGCTCCGGGTCCTCCGCGCCCGGCAGGCCGACCTGTTCCTGGACGACCTCCGCGACCAGCCTGAAGTGGCCCGCGAGCAGTGCCGCGTCGTCGTGGGCGCGCAGGAAGTCGACGCGGTCGAAGTGCGCCCGCACGGTCTCGCCGAGCGGCTGCTCGACGGGGTGCGGCCACTCCTCGACCGTGACCGAGGGGTCGGCGACCGACGTCCGGCGCAGCGTGATCCATCCGAATCCGACGGCCTTGACCTTGCGCGCCTCGAACTCGTCCAGCCATGCGTCGTACCGCGCCTGGTACTCGGCGGGATCGCCGCGGTGGTCGCCCGCGTCCCGCAGCCACAACTCGGCGTACTGCGTGACGTCCTGGACCTCGCGCTGCACGATCCACGCGTCGCAGCCGCGCGGCACCCAGGAGCGCAGCCGGTCCTGCCAGTCCTCGCCCTCGACGTGCTGCCAGTTGGCCAGGAACTGGGCGTAGCCCCCTTCGTTCAACCGGTCGCCCACCTGCTGAACGAGCGTGCGGCACAGGTCGTCCCCGCCCATACCGCCGTCCCGGTAGGTGAGCCGGGCGCCGGGGGAGATCACGAAGGGCGGGTTCGAGACGATCAGGTCGTACGTCTCGTCGCCGACCGGTTCGAAGAGGGAGCCCTCCCGCAGATCGGCCGCCGGGGCACCGGACAGCGCGAGCGTGAGCGCAGTGATGTGCAGCGCGCGGGGATTGAGGTCGGTGGCCGTCACACGCGTGGCGTGCTGCGCCGCGTGCAGGGCCTGGATCCCGGAACCGGTGCCGAGGTCGAGCGCGGAGGCGACCGGCATCCGGACGGTGATGCCGGCGAGGGTGGTGGAGGCCCCGCCGACGCCGAGCACGACGCCTTCGTCCCGGCTGCCGATGCCGCCCGCGCCGCCGACGGCGCACCCGAGGTCGGACACGATGAACCAGTCCTCGCCGCCGGGGCCGCCGTACGGGCGGACGTCCACGGTGGCGGCGATCTCGTCGGCGCCCACCCGGGTCAGCCAGCCGCTGTCCAGACACTCCTCGACCGGCAGCACATCCCTCACGCGCGCGTGCGGCACCGGCTGCTGGAGCAGGAAGAGGCGTACGAGCGTCTCCAGCGGCGTGTCCCCGCGGGTCGCCCGGAGCGCGGGGACGGTCTCGCTGCGCGCCAGCGCCGCGTACGCGGGGGCGCCGAGCAGGTCGAGCAGTCCGTCGGCGGTGAAGGAAGCGCCGAGCAGGGCGTCCCGCAACCGCGCGGCGACATCGACGCGGTCGGACGAGGGCAACGGTGACAGGCTGGTGTTACTCACGCCTCCCATTGTGTCCGCTCGCGCCGCCCGGCACGCACTCCTGTGGGCGGCCCCACGCCGACGGCTGTGGACGGTGCGCCGACGGCTGTGGACGGTGCCCGCCGACAGTTGTGCACGGTGCGCGGGCGACGACGGCGGCGGCGTACGGTGCCGACGGTCGCGGGCGGCCTACGGTGCCGAGACCACGGCGCCCTGAGGCGCCGACGACGCGGTCCCCGGCGCCGGCACCCTGGGCAGGGCGCCCCAGGCCTCCCCGACGGCCCCCCGGCCACCGACTCCCGGACCCATGCCGATGGCCCGGCACGCGCGCGTACCGGGCCATCTTTCGGTCAGTCGAACGATCGCCGTCCCGATCGTCGTCCGAGGTCAGCTCTTGGCGGCCGCCGTCGCGCCGCTGGACGCGGACTTGCAGCTCTGCTGCTGGGCCATCGCCTTGCCGACGTCGCCCTCCTCGAGCTTCTTCAGTGCGTCGTTGCCGCTCTGGCTCAGCTTGTTGAGCTGCGTCGCGATGTCCTTGAGGCCCTCGGCGAACTTGCCCTGGTCCTTGGTGTCGAGCTCGCCGACCTGCTTCTTCAGGTCGACGTACGCCGCGGAGAGGTCGTTGAGCTCCTTGACGGCGTTGGTCTGCTTGGTCTTGCCGTCGTCCACGTTCGGCGCGCCGGCCTTGTCGACCGCGTCGCTGATCGCCTTGTAGGCGTCGGCCATGTCCTGGAAGGCCTGCGAGTCCGTCTTCCTGACGTCCGCCGGTGCGCTGTTGTCCGAGGTCTCCTTCTGGATCGCGGCGTTGGCGGCCTCGATCTTCTTGGCCTGCGGCTGCACCGCGCCGCAGACCTGCTTGGCCCAGGCGTTCAGCTCGTCGTTCTCACCGTCGTCGCTGCTGCATCCGGACAGCGCCAGTATCAGTACCGCACCGCCGGACAGCGCGGCCGTGAGCTTCTTGTTCACCGGATTGGTCCCTTCCATGGCCCTCGGCCCCGGAACATACACGCCATACGGCCGCCAACCCCAGTCCGAATGTCCGCCAAGAGGGTAAATGATGGCTTTTGCACCATGCGAGAGAAGGCTCACGACGAGGGCGCGAACACGCACAGGGCGGGCGGGCGGCGCGTACGACGCGCCGCCCGCCCGCCCTGTGACCCGCACCTGACCAGGCACGAGAGCGCATGCCTGTGCGGGTGGGACGCGGGAGCTACGAAACCACCGCGGGATCGGGCGACTTGCTCGACCGTTCCGCGTTGTCTTCGTCACCCACGGCGATTCCGCGCCGCTTGGAGATGTACACCGCGCCCACGATCACGAGGAGCGCGAGGACGGCGATGAGCACCCGTACCCCGACGTTCTTGTCGTCGCCGTACGAGAACTTGATGACCGCCGGGGCGATCAGCAGCGACACCAGGTTCATCACCTTCAGCAGCGGGTTGATCGCGGGGCCGGCAGTGTCCTTGAAGGGGTCGCCGACCGTGTCGCCGATCACTGTCGCGGCGTGGGCCTCGCTGCCCTTGCCGCCGTGGTGACCGTCCTCGACGAGCTTCTTCGCGTTGTCCCACGCTCCGCCGGAGTTGGCGAGGAAGACAGCCATCAGCGTGCCGGTGCCGATGGCGCCCGCGAGGAAGGAGCCGAGCGCGCCGACCCCGAGCGTGAACCCGATCGCGATCGGGGTGAGCACGGCGAGCAGGCCGGGCGTGGCCAGTTCGCGCAGCGCGTCCTTGGTGCAGATGTCGACGACGCGCCCGTACTCGGGCTTCTCTGAGTAGTCCATGATCCCGGGGTGCTCGCGGAACTGCCGCCGCACCTCGTACACCACGGATCCCGCCGACCGCGAGACCGCGTTGATCGCCAGTCCGGAGAAGAGGAAGACGACCGCGGCACCCGCGATGAGGCCCACCAGGTTGTTGGGCTGCGAGATGTCCATCATCAGGTTCATCGGAGCGCCGGCGCCGGAGACCTTCTCGCCCACGTCGTTCGCGGCCGAGACGATCGCGTCCCGGTACGAGCCGAAGAGGGCCGAGGCGGCCAGGACGGCGGTGGCGATGGCGATGCCCTTGGTGATGGCCTTCGTGGTGTTGCCGACGGCGTCCAGGTCGGTGAGGACCTGTGCGCCCGCGCCCTCGACGTCGCCGGACATCTCCGCGATGCCCTGCGCGTTGTCGGACACCGGACCGAAGGTGTCCATCGCGACGATGACACCGACCGTGGTGAGCAGACCGGTGCCGGCCAGGGCCACCGCGAAGAGGGCCAGCATGATCGACGTACCGCCGAGCAGGAAGGCCCCGTAGACGCCGAGGCCGATCAGCAGGGCGGTGTAGACGGCCGATTCGAGACCCACCGAGATACCGGCGAGGACGACGGTGGCCGGGCCGGTCAGCGACGTCTTGCCGATGTCCCGGACCGGGCGGCGGTTGGTCTCCGTGAAGTAGCCGGTCAGCTGCTGGATCAGCGCGGCCAGCACGATGCCGATCGCGACGGCGACGACCGCGAGGATCCGCGGGTCTCCGTCCTTGGCCTTGATCGCCGCGTCGGTGACGCCATCCAGGTCGGCGTACTTCGCCGGGAGGTAGGCGTAGACGGCCACGGCCACCAGTGCCAGCGAGATCACCGCGGAGATGAAGAAGCCGCGGTTGATCGCGGACATGCCGCTGCGGTCGGACCGCCGGGGCGCGACCGCGAAGATGCCGATCATCGCCGTGATCACACCGATGGCGGGCACGATCAGCGGGAACGCGAGCCCGGAGTCGCCGAACGCCACCTTGCCGAGGATCAGCGCGGCGACGAGCGTGACGGCGTACGACTCGAAGAGGTCCGCCGCCATGCCCGCACAGTCTCCGACGTTGTCGCCCACGTTGTCGGCGATGGTCGCGGCATTGCGCGGGTCGTCCTCCGGAATGCCCTGCTCGACCTTGCCGACCAGGTCGGCGCCGACGTCGGCGGCCTTGGTGAAGATGCCGCCCCCGACACGCATGAACATGGCGATCAGCGCGGCGCCGAGACCGAAGCCCTCCAGGACCTTCGGCGCGTCGGCCGCGTACACCAGCACCACGCAGGAGGCGCCCAGCAGACCGAGCCCCACCGTGAACATGCCGACGACGCCGCCCGTGCGGAAAGCGATCTTCATGGCTTTGTGCGAGACGGCGGTGAGATCCTTTTCGGGCTCACCCTCCGCCGGGGTCGCTTCCCTTGCCGCGGCGGCCACGCGGACATTGCTCCGTACGGCGAGCCACATACCGATATAGCCGGTGGTCGCCGAGAACGCCGCGCCGATCAAGAAGAAGATCGATCGGCCGGCGCGCTGATTCCAGTCGTCCGCGGGTAGCAGCATGAGCAGGAAGAACACCATGACGGCGAATGCGCCGAGCGTGCGCATCTGCCGGCCCAGGTAGGCATTCGCGCCTTCCTGCACCGCCGCCGCGATCTCCTTCATGCTGTCGGTGCCCTCGCCCGCCGCGAGCACCTGGCGCACCAGGACTCCGGCGACCACGAGCGCTGCCAGCGCGACGGCGCCGATCACCATGACGATGAGCCGGTTGTCGTCTGTCAGTACTGCGGCTGCGAAGGTTGTGGGGTGGTCAAACTGATGAGGGGTAGAAAGCCCCGCCATTCGTCCTCCTTGACGCTTGGGCTGAGCTCAAGATGTGGACGGATTGTAGGTACCGGAACCTGATCAAAACAGTGCGCGGTAAACGGAATTGGCCTTCACATGCTCATCAGCAAATGATCGACGGGCGTCCATGGGACCCGAAAGAGGTAATGCCCTAAAAGCGTTGACTCTTGATCAAATAATCGCGCACGGGATCGTGAATTCATTCACGAAAAGGCGGGCGCGGGGCGGCGCATGCAAAAGGGCCCTGCTCAGCAGGGCCCTTCGGGGTGTTGCGCGTGCGGTCGAGGAGGTCTGCGCGCGGTCAGGAGGCGAGCGTGGCGGGCGGCGTGGTCGGCCAGCTCATCCTGATCAGTCCGCCGTTCTCCCCGGCGGAAACCTCCACGTCGTCGACGAGGCCGCTGATGACCGCGAGGCCCATCTCGTCCTCCTCGGCGTCCGCGTCGGCGTCGCCGGGGGCTGCGCCGGACGTCGCGACACCGTGCGGCGCATGCGGCGCCTCGTCACCGACCTCGATGGAGAACTGCTTCTCGTCCTCGATCAGCATCACCCGCACCGGCGCCGAGATACCGCTGCTCTGGTGCAGTCCGACGGCACGGGAACAGGCCTCGCCGACGGCGAGCCTGACCTCGTCGAGTACGGCCTCGTCCACCCCGGCCCTGCGCGCCACCGCTGCCGCCACCAGTCGGGCGGTCCTGACGTGCTCGGGCAGCGCGCTGAAGCGGAGTTCAACGGTGGCCATGCATCCCCCTCGGAACTACGGGCGTGCCATCGGGGGGCCGGGCCGCGGGCCCGGACCCCCGCTTCTGCGAACCCGGGCTCGCGACCCGGGGAGACCGGTGGTCAGTCGGTGGCGTTGACCGCCTCCTCCACCGAGGTGTGAATGGGGAACACCTTGGTGAGACCGGTAATACGGAAGATCTTGAGAATGCGCTCCTGGTTGCAGACCAGGCGCAGCGAGCCCTCGTGGGCCCGGACACGCTTCAGGCCGCCCACCAGGACGCCGAGGCCGGTGGAGTCGAGGAAGTCCACGCCCTCCATGTCGACGACGAGGTGGAAACTGCCGTCGTTCACCAGCTCGACCAGCTGCTCGCGCAGCTTGGGCGCGGTATATACATCGATTTCGCCGCCGACCTCGACGACCGTACGGTCGCCGTTAGGGCCGGACACATTGCGAGTCGACAGGGACAGGTCCACGGATCCTCCAGCACCTTGCTATCGAGCGGTCGCCCCATGGGACACCTCGGCAGAGCCCCCGGGACGGTTCGCCAGCCGCGATGGCATTCAATCACTTACCGGCAGGCGTGCACGACGCCTTAGGCCCATTGTCCGTCACGCCAGTGACACACTCGGTGCCGATGGCCAAGAATCACCGATCCGATCGATCCTCGACGGACACCGCTTCCCGCCCCTCGCCGGGCACGGTCCTGGACCGGCTCGCCTCGGGGCCGAGCCGGGCTTCGCGCATCACTCATACGGAGCACTTGCCCCCGCGCGAGGGTCGCCATGCCGTCTGGCCCGACCGGATCCGTTCGGAGGTCGTCGCCGCGGTGCAGTCCGCGGGGATCGAACACCCCTGGGCCCATCAGGCACGGGCCGCCGAGCACGCCCTGGACGGCGAGTCGGTGATCGTCGCCACCGGCACGGCCTCGGGCAAGTCCCTGGCCTACCTCGCGCCCGTCCTGACGGCCCTGCTGGACGGCTCCGAAGCCCCCAACGGCCGTGGCGCCACCGCGCTGTACCTGGCACCGACGAAAGCCCTCGCCGCCGACCAGTGCCGATCCGTGAAGGAACTTTCACAAAGTTTGGGCACTGCCGTACGCCCAGCCGTGTACGACGGGGACACTCCCGTCGAGGAACGCGAGTGGGTGCGCCAGTACGCGAACTACGTCCTGACCAACCCCGACATGCTCCACCGCGGGATATTGCCCTCCCACCCCCGCTGGTCCTCCTTCCTGCGCGCCCTGCGCTACGTCGTCATCGACGAGTGCCACACCTACCGCGGAGTCTTCGGCTCCCACGTCGCCCAGGTGCTGCGCCGTCTGCGCCGCCTGTGCGCCCGCTACGGCGCCTCTCCCGTCTTCCTGCTGGCCTCCGCCACCGCCGCCGAGCCGTCGGTCGCCGCGGGCCGGCTGACGGGCCTGCCCGTCGTCGAGGTCGCGGACGACGCCTCCCCCCGCGGTGAACTGGTCTTCGCCCTGTGGGAGCCCCCGCTCACCGAGCTGCACGGCGAGAAGGGCGCACCGGTCCGCCGGACGGCCACGGCCGAGACCGCCGACCTGCTGACCGACCTGACCGTGCAGGGCGTGCGCTCGGTCGCCTTCGTACGGTCCCGGCGCGGCGCCGAGCTGATCTCGGTGATCGCCCAGGAACGCCTCGCCGAGGTCGACCGCTCCCTCGCCCGGCGTGTCGCGGCCTACCGCGGCGGCTACCTGCCCGAGGAACGCCGCGCCCTCGAACGCGCCCTGCACTCCGGCGAGCTCCTCGGGCTCGCCGCCACCACCGCCCTGGAACTCGGCGTCGACGTCTCCGGTCTCGACGCCGTCGTCATCGCCGGCTACCCCGGCACCCGCGCGTCGCTGTGGCAGCAGGCGGGCCGGGCCGGACGCTCCGGCCAGGGCGCGCTGGCCGTGCTGGTCGCCCGCGACGACCCGCTGGACACGTTCCTCGTCCACCATCCCGAGGCGCTGTTCGACCAGCCGGTGGAATCCACCGTTCTCGATCCGGACAACCCGTACGTCCTCGCCCCGCACCTGTGCGCCGCCGCCGCCGAGATCCCCCTCACGGAGGACGACCTCGACCTGTTCGGGCCCGCCGCGGCGGACCTGCTGCCACAGCTGGAGGCCGCGAAACTGCTCCGCCGGCGCACGAAGGCCTGGCACTGGACCCGAAGGGAGCGGGCCGCGGACCTGACCGACATCCGCGGCGAGGGCGGCAGCCCGGTCCAGATCGTCGAGGCCGGCACGGGACGGCTGCTGGGCACGGTCGACGCCGGCGCCGCCCACACGACGGTCCACGAGGGCGCGGTCCACCTGCACCAGGGCCGTACGTACCTGGTGCGCACGCTGGACCTGGACGACTCCGTGGCCCTGGTCGAGGAGGCCAACCCGCCGTACTCGACAGTCGCCCGCGACACCACCTCCATCTCCGTCCTGGAGACCGACGTCGAAATCCCCTGGGGCGAGGGCCGGTTGTGCTACGGCTCCGTCGAAGTGACCAACCAGGTCGTCTCCTTCCTCAGACGGCGAGTCATCACCGGTGAAGTGCTCGGCGAGTCGAAACTCGACCTCCCTCCCCGCACGCTCCGCACGCGCGCGGTCTGGTGGACGGTCACCGAGGACCAGCTGGACGCGGCCCGCATCAACCCGGAGATCCTCGGCGGCGCCCTGCACGCCGCCGAGCACGCGTCGATCGGCATGCTGCCGCTCTTCGCGACCTGCGACCGCTGGGACATCGGCGGTGTCTCCGTCCCCCTCCACCCGGACACGCTCCTGCCCACGGTCTTCGTGTACGACGGCCATCCCGGCGGCGCGGGATTCGCGGAGCGCGCCTTCCACACGGCCCGCGCCTGGCTCGACGCCACCCGGCAGGCCATCGCGTCCTGCGAGTGCGACGCCGGCTGCCCGTCCTGCATCCAGTCCCCCAAGTGCGGCAACGGCAACGACCCCTTGCACAAGAGAGGTGCCGTACGCCTCCTCACGGAGCTGCTGCGGGCGGCACCGGAGAGCTGATCACCGGCATACGACTGGCGGGCCACTGCGGGCTGGGCGGCCACCGGCCGCCGACGGGCGACGGGCCACCGCAGGCCCGGCGGCCACCGGCCACCGATCGGCGACGGGCCACCGCAGGCCAGGCGGCCACCAACCACCGACCACCGACCACCGACCACCGACCACCGACCACCGACCGGCAACGAGCCACCGCAGGCCAGGCGGCCACCGACCGCCAACCGCCAACGGGCTACCGCCGGTCTGGCGGCCGCCGACATCCGACAGGCCTCGGCCCGCTGAGCAGCCCTCGACAGCCGACAGGTCCCCGCGGGCGGAAAGGCCTCCGCCCGCCGGGCGGCCATCGGCGGCTGAGCGGCCACCGGCAGCGGACGTGCCGCCATCAGCCGACAGGCCCCGCCGGCCGTGCGGCCACCTACGGCTGAGCGGTCGCCGCGGGGGCCGGCCCGGACGACGGACCGGCGGGCGGCCCGGGCGGCTGCCCGAGGTCGGGCGAGGCGGCCGGGCCCGCCCTGGCTCTGACCTCCGCGGCGAACGGCCCCCGGCCCGCCGCCGCCGTCACGTCCGAGACCTCACCCTCGACCCCGCAACGGACCAGTCGGGCGCCCTGCGCCCTCGCCACCCGCTCCGCCAGCGCGCAGGCCCCCGTGCCTCCGTCCATCCAGTGGTCCGCCGCGGCGAGCGCCGCCAGGTCGGCGGCCCCGGCCGCACTGTGGCGGACCACGACGGCCTGCCCCATGGCCAGGACCGCTCCGAACACGACGCACAGCGCGGCGATCGCCCCGACCGTCCAGACCGTCGCCGACCCGGCGTCGGAGGCATCCCCCTCCGCCCGGCCCGAGGAGTCCCACGCCGTCCCGCCCGAGGAGTCCCACGCCCTCCGGCCCGAGGAGCCCCACGCCGTCCGGCCCGAGGAGCTCGACGGACTCCTATGGTGCCGGTGCAGGCGCAGCGCCCTCGCGGCCAAGCCGCGCCCTCGCCTCTTCATCCGTCCGTCACCGGCGTCGTCACCGTCTCCTCGGCCAGTGCCACAGCTTCGTCGCTCAGGTCCACGGAGAGCGTGCCCGGGCCCGGCGTACGGGCGGTCACCGTCACCCGGACCAGGTCGTCCTCGCGGTGCACCACGACTTTCGCGCCGCGTGGCGCCGCCTGTCTGGCCGTCGCCAGCACCGCGTCCGGAGGATCCTGGCGGGCCGCCGCGCGGGCGCCCGCCCTCGCCGCGTCCACGCACTGGATCTGCGCGGACGCGGCCAACAGGGCCCAGACCAGGGCCATCCCGACGAGCACCAGAGAGGGCAGCACCACCGCGGCCTCGGCGGTCACGAACCCCCGATCCCTCCGCGGCCCAGCACCTTCGCACTTGACGCCCACTCGCGGCGGAGCCGGCCCTCGACCCCCCTCGCCCACTCGCCGCGGAGCCGGACCTGCGCGCCCGGCGCCCATGCGGAGCTGGGCCAGACCTCGCCCTCCAGCGCCCACTCGGGCCGGGGCCGACTTCCGCGACTCGTCACCCGCCCCGGGCGGGCCCAGACTCCCGTCCTCGGCAACCGCCCGGCGCGGAGCCGAACCGTCGTCCCCCGCGACCCCACGTGCGGCCACCTCACATCCGGACATCGAGCGCCCGCCCCACGATGCCCTGCAGCTCCTCGCTGACCTGCCCGCTCGTCACCACCTTGTAGAGCACGGCCGCGAAGGCCACGGCGGCGATGATCCCCACCGCGTACTCGGAGGTGACCATTCCCGTGTCCCGGCGCACCAGTCGGAGCATCCACACCCGCATCCGTGCCGGTCCTCGTACCAGACCTCGTACTGTCCTGCGCATCACAACCCCCGTGTCTTCCCGTCTCGTTGTTCGCCTTCCGTGCGCAGCGTCCGCCGCGCACACCTTCCACCGAATCCGCTCGGCGACGGCGTCGCCCCTCACCCACCTCCTCCGTGCAGCAGCCCTCCGGCCAGCCCGATCACCACGGGCAGCACGCCGATGGCGAGGAACGCGGGCAGAAAGCACAGCCCGACGGGTGCGGTGACCATGACGGCCGCCCTTCGTGCCCGGGCCGTCGCCGCGCGCCCCCGCTCGGCGCGGGCCTCCGCGGCCAGCCGTCCCACCGGCGCCGCCGCCGGGGCGCCCGAGTCGCCCGCCCGCTCCAGCAGTCGCGCCAGGCCCGGAGCGCCCGGCATCGACGCCAACCTGGCCCACGCCTGCGCCGGTTCGCCCCCGAGCCGCACTTCTGCCGCCCCCCGTGCGAGACGGTCCCCGACCGGCCCGCCCAGGGCCTCGCCCACGGCACGAGCCGCCACCACGGGGCCGGCGCCGGCCGCGATACAGGCCGCCACCAGGTCCGCTGCCAGCGGGAGTTGCCGGGCGGCACGCACCCTGTCGTACTCCTCCACGGGCTCGGCCCTCCGGCGCCGCAGCCACTGTCGGGCCGCGCATCCGGCGGCCAGCCCGATCGTCGCCCCGGCGAGCCCCCCGATCAGCACCCAGCCGGCGCACCCGGCGCCCACCACGGGCAGCCATCGCCGTCCGCCACGCGGCATCGCCAAGCGCCGTCGGACGGGTGCCGCCCGCGAGTTCGCCAGCGCGATGAGTCTCCGGCGCGCTCTCCTCTCGTGGCGTGCCGCGTGGAGCGCATGGGCAACCCAGCCGAGCGCCAGCGCCCCGCACACCATTGCCCCCAGCCTGTGGACAACGTCCGCGATCATGCGTCCTCCGCCCCTCTCACGATTCTCAGTGCCCACCACAGGCCGACCCCCTCCAGCACTCCGCCGACGAGCAGACAGCCGAGTCCGGGTCCCGTGTGCAGCAGCACGTGCAGCGGGTCGGCACCCAGCGCGGTGCCGAGCAGCAGGCCCAGGACGGGCAGGGCGGCGAGCATCGCGGCCGTGGAGCGCGGTCCGGCCAACTGGGCGCGGAGATCGGCTCTTTGATCGCGTTCCGCGCGCAGTGCTCCCTCCAGCCGGTCGAGCCCCGCCGCGAGCCCCGCGCCCCGGTCCACGGCCACCCGCCAGCAAGCGGCCAGCCCCACCAGTCCCTCCGCGCCGGGCTGTCGCGCCGCCTCGGTGAGCGCGGCGGGGACGTCGCCGCCGAACCGCGCGGCAGCCAGCACGACGGGCTGTGTGTCGCCGAGCCCGCCCGAGTCGCGTGCGGCCCGCAGCAGGGCCTCCCCAGGCTGGCATCCCGCCCTCACCTCACCGGCAAGAGCGCCGCACAACGCGATGACCGCGTCGACGCGCCGGTCCCGCTCCTGCCTCGCCTCGGCGGAGCGCCGCACCCGTCGAAGCAGGGGGACGGCGACCGCCCCGAGGAGCAGCGGCACGACGGACGCGCCCAGCAGAGCGATCACCGATCCGGCGGCCGGCGCCCACACTTCGGCCCGCAGCCGCGCTCGAAGCCGACGCCATCCGGCGGCCGCCTTCGCCCAAGGCGGTGGGCCATGTGCCACCGCACCCCCGCCCGGGCACAGCAGCGACGCCCTGCGCGCCGCCGCGTCCCCGACGCCCGTCAACCAGACCGCCGCCCCGGCACATGCCACGGCCACCACCACCGTCGTCGCACCGATCTCCGTCACCACGACCCGCTCCCCTGCGTCCCGTCGCGGAGCAGCCCCCTCAGCCGCTCCCATCCCCGCTCGTACGCGAAGGCGTCCTCGCCCCACCTCAGCGCCGGCACCGTCACCACCAGCCCGGACACGTCGCGCTCCAGCACATGCACCTCGGCGATGCGCCGCCGCCCGGCACGGTCCCGTACCAGGTGCAGGACGACGGACAGCGCCGCCGCCAACTGGCTGTGCAGGGCTGCCCGGTCGAGTCCGGCGGCCGTGCCCAGCGCCTCCAGCCGGGCCGGGACCTGCGCCGCCGCGTTCGCGTGCACGGTGCCGCAGCCGCCTTCGTGACCGGTGTTGAGCGCGGCCAGCAGGGAGACGACCTCGGGCCCGCGGACCTCACCGACGACCAGCCGGTCCGGTCTCATCCGCAGTGCCTGACGGACCAGGTCCTGAAGCTCGACGAGACCGGCGCCCTCCTGGTTGGCGGGGCGCCCCTCCAGGCGCACCACGTGAGGGTGGTCGGGACGCAGTTCCGACGAGTCCTCGGCGAGCACGATCCGCTCGCCGGGACCGACCAGACCCAGCAGCGCGCTCAGCAAGGTCGTCTTTCCCGAGCCCGTGCCGCCGCTGATGAGGAAGGACAGTCGGGCATCGAGCAGCGCTCTCAGCACCCGGTCCCCGCCGGGCGGCACGGTGCCCGCGGCGACCAGTTCGTCGAGTGTGAACGCGCGCGGCCGGACGACCCGCAGGGACAGGCAGGTGGAGCCCACGGCGACCGGGGGCAGCACCGCGTGCAGGCGGGTCCCGTCCGGCAGCCGCGCGTCCACCCAGGGGCGTGCGTCGTCGAGCCGGCGTCCGGCGACGGCCGCGAGGCGTTGCGCGAGGCGCCGGACGGCCGCCGCGTCCGTGAAGGAGACGCCGGTCAGTTCCAGGCCGCCGCCCCGGTCCACCCACACCCGGTCCGGGGCCGACACCAGTACGTCGGTCACCGAGGGGTCGGCGAGCAGTGGCTCCAGCGGGCCGCTGCCGACCAGTTCGGATCGCAATCGCTCCGCCGCGCCGAGGACTTCGGCGTCCCCGAGCACGCGGCCCTGTTCCCGCAGTGCCTGGGCCACGCGCGCGGGCGTGGGCTCGGAGCCGCTCTCGGCGAGCCATCGGCGAACGCCGTCCAGCAGTCCGGCGCCGCAGTCGGTGCCCACCGTGGGGTCCCAGCTCATACGCCCCCTCCCTCTGCCGGAAGCCGCTGCCACAGGGCGGTGCAGAACCGGGCGAGCGGCCCCCGCGCCGCTCCACCGGGCGGCGCCGCGCCGTCCAACGCCATGGATTCGGCGGGCACTTCTCCCACCAGGGGCAGGCCGAGCAGCCGCGCGACCTCCCGGTCGTCGAGGCCGGGCGCGTAGGGCCCGCGCACCGCGACCCGCAGATCGCGCAGGATCATGCCGACCGCCGCCGCCACCCGCGCGGCCGCCGCGATCCCGCGCAGGTCGGCGGGGACCACCATGAGTCCCAGATCGATCTGGGCGAGGGCCTCGGCGACGCCCTCGTCGACACGTCGCGGCAGGTCGACGACGACGGTGCCGCCGCGCCGTCGGGCGGCGGCCAGAACCGCTCGGACGGCTTGAGGCGGGATGGCGACGGAGTCACCGCGGTCCCAACTCAGGACGCGCAGCGCGTGCACTTCGGGCAGGGACTCCTCCAGAGCGCCGCCGCCGACCCGGCCGTGGGACGCGGCGAACGCCGGCCAGCGCAGGCCTTCGGCCGCCTCTCCTCCGAGGAGTACGTCGAGTCCGCCGCCCAGCGGATCCGCGTCGACGAGCAGGGTGCGCCTGCCCTCCCGCGCCGAGGTGACGGCGAGCGCACACGCCAGCGTGGACGCCCCGGCACCGCCACGACCACCGAGCACGCCGACGGTGAGGGCGGGCGGACCCACTCCCTCGGCCACGTCGGCGATGCGATCGACCAGCCATTGTTCGCCATCCGGCAGCATCAGGACGTGGTCGGCACCGATCTCCACGGCCCGCCGCCAGACCCCGGAGTCGTCCTGATCCCGACCGACCAGCACCACTCCCCGCCGCCGCGCGGCACCGCGCACGCGCCGCGCGGCGTCGTCGCCGACGAGCACGAGAGGCGCCGCCTCCCAGGTGCCCCGTCGCTCCGGAACTCCGTGATGGACCTCCGGTCTGGCGCCTGCCGCCGCGCACAGCCGCAGCAGGTCGTCCAGCAGTTCGGCGTCCTCCGTGACGATCAACGGTCCGCCCTGCCGCCCCTCGGCGGCGGGCGGCCGGTCATGTGTGATGGCTCCCACCACGATCTCCAGCCCCCTTCGCTGCTTGCGCCGCGGGGTCCGCTGCGACCCCGCGATTCCCACTCGTGTGAAGAACCGGCAACCGGCCTCCATATGAACCGCCGATACGAACCGGCCATACGCGCACCACAATCGGAACCGGCCATGAACTCGCCGTGAGCGGAGCGCGTTGGAATCACAGTGGGGCGAGCCCGGAAATCATGTGGATCTTGGTCGAAAACTGTGGACAACTCAGTGGTTGTGAATATCGCGTTCACCCATACCGGTGACCCCTGGACGACTTCCGCAGAGCAGTCCCACAGCTACGCACAGTGACGGATCATGCGCGTGAGAAGAGCACGGCCACAGCGGTGCCGAGGAGGCTCCGAGGCCGTGCGAATGAGGGGGAAAATGCGTCCGGACATGCGACGACCCCCGCCGGGGGGGAGAGCGGGGGTCGTCCCCACGGCCGACTCGGGGGGGGAGGAGTCGGACCGGGTTAGCACGGTCGCGAACGATCCGTGACTTCCATGGTGTACCCGAGAGCCCTCTCAGGCAAACCCACGCGCCTCACCTTACGCCGAATGGTGGGCGCATATGCTCAGGCTCGTGGAAAACCACTCCTTGCCTCGCACAGCAGCCTTCTTTGACCTGGACAAGACGGTCATTGCGAAGTCGAGCACGCTCACGTTCAGCAAGTCCTTCTACCAAGGCGGGCTGATCAACCGCAGGGCCGCGTTGCGTACCGCATATGCCCAGTTCGTGTTCCTCGCCGGCGGCGCCGACCACGACCAGATGGAGCGGATGCGCAAGTACCTGTCCGCGATGTGCCGCGGCTGGAACGTCCAGCAGGTCAAGGAGATCGTCGCCGAGACGCTGCACGACCTCATCGACCCGATCATCTACGACGAGGCCGCGTCCCTCATCGAGGAGCATCACACCGCCGGACGCGACGTGGTGATCGTGTCCACGTCCGGAGCCGAGGTCGTCGAGCCGATCGGCGAGCTGCTCGGCGCGGACCGGGTCGTGGCCACCCGCATGGTCGTCGGGGACGACGGCTGCTTCACCGGCGAGGTGGAGTACTACGCCTACGGACCGACGAAGGCGGAGGCGATAAAGGAGCTGGCCGCCTCCGAGGGATACGACCTGGACCGCTGCTACGCGTACAGCGACTCGGCGACCGACCTGCCGATGCTGGAGTCCGTCGGCCACCCGCACGCGGTGAACCCGGACCGCGCACTGCGCCGCGAGGCGATCGCCCGCTCATGGCCGATCCTCGACTTCCACCGCCCCGTCCTGCTGAAGCAGCGGCTGCCCTCCTTGTCCGTACCGCCGCGGCCCGCACTCGTCGCGGCCGCCGCCATAGGCGCGGCGGCGGCCACCGCGGGGCTCGTCTGGTACGCGAGCCGACGGCGCGCGACGGCCCTGTAGTCCCGTCAAACAGGTGCGTGCACGGCACATTGACGACCGTTTCACACCCGTTTGAACCTAAAAGTAAAGAAGTAGAGCCAGGGGTTTCACTTCCTCGGGACCTGGAGTACAAAGGGGTTAACGGCCCGCGAGACCAAGGACATCCGAGAGGATCACCTTTAAACGCAACCAAGGCCCCACGGACCGAGCATGAACACCAGGCACCCACGCGACGTCGACCCGTCGATTACGGGCCAGCCGCACCAGGTGACGGGCAACAGTTCCCGGCCTGATGGGCAACATATCGAGGACGCTTGGTAACCCGGTGAGCATGCCAGCGGCGGTACGAGATCTCGTACCGCCGCAACCCTGTTCAGGCAGTCCTCCGCCTCACGCCGCCCCGCGCTGGAGCGCCTCGCAGACCGCCGTCGACTCCCTGGCCCCCAGCACGACCGCCTTGCCGCAGTGCGCGATCCAGGCCGCCATGCCGTCAGGGGTGCCGGAGACATATCCGTCCAGGGCCGCCAGATAGGCCGCGCGACCGAGCTCGGCGTGGCCCACCTCCGCCGGGCAGATCGACTTCGGGTCGAGGCCGCTGCCCACCAGGACGATCCGCTCGGCCGTGCGTGCCACCAGGCCGTTGTGGGAGGTGAAAGGGCGCAGTGCGAGCAGTTCGCCGTGGACGACCGCCGCGGTCACCAGCGCGGGGGCCGAACCGCCCGCGACGATCAGCTCGGACAGCCCTTCGAGGCGGCCGGCCACCTCGTCCGCGTCCGGCAGCGGCAGCTCGACCAGGGGCTCGTCGACCGGCTCGCCGTCCTGCCGCGGGCGGCCGATCTCGTCGTCCTTGCCCGCAGCGGCCACCAGGTGCAGCCGGGCCAGCACCCGCAGGGGCGACTGCCGCCAGATGGACAGGAGTTGGCCCGCCTCCGCCGTCAGCCGCAGGGCCGCACCGACCGTACGGTCCTCGTCGCCCGCGCTGAAGTCGGTCCGGCGGCGCACCTCTTCGAGAGCCCAGTCCGCGCCCGACAGCGCCGCGGAGCCGCGCGCGCCGCGCAGCGCCGCCTCGGACGTGATCTCGTTGCTGCGGCGCCGCATGATCCGGTGCCCGTAGACCCGGTCCACCGCTTTGCGGACGGACTCCACGGATTCGGCCACCCCGGGAAGGGACCCCAGGGCAGCAAGCGGGTCCACCCTGCTCGAGCTCGTTCGAGAGCCTGGGGGAGGGTCGGGGTGCGCACCTGTCGTACTCATGAGTACGACACTACGCACCCCGGACCGCCGCCCCACGAAGGAGTGGTCTTCTTCACGTGACCCTGACACGCAGGGCGATCGAGCGACTACGCTTGGTGAACATGAAAATTGCTTTCGTCGGGAAGGGCGGCAGCGGCAAGACGACCCTGTCCTCTTTGTTCATCCGCCACCTCGCGGCCACGGGGGCGCCGGTCGTCGCCATCGACGCCGACATCAACCAGCACCTGGGGGCCGCGCTGGGCCTCGAAGAGGCGACAGCCGCGGCGCTGCCCGCCATGGGCGAGCGACTGCCGATGATCAAGGACTATCTGCGCGGCTCCAACCAGCGCATCGCGTCCGTGGAGACGATGATCAAGACGACCCCGCCCGGCGAGGGTTCGCGCCTGCTGCGGTTGAACGAGAACAATCCGGTCTACGACGCCTGCGCGCGTCCGGTGGAACTGGACGGCGGCCCCATCCGTTTGATGGTCACCGGCCCGTTCACCGAGGCCGACCTGGGAGTGGCCTGCTATCACTCCAAGACCGGTGCAGTGGAGCTCTGCCTGAATCATCTCGTCGACGGCCGCAGCGAGTACGCCGTCGTCGACATGACAGCGGGCTCGGACTCCTTCGCGTCCGGCTTGTTCACCCGCTTCGACATCACCTTCCTGGTCGCCGAACCGACCAGGAAGGGAGTCTCCGTCTACCGCCAGTACAAGGAATACGCACGCGACTTCGGCGTGGTCCTGAAGGTCGTGGGCAACAAGGTGCAGGGCCAGGACGACATCGACTTCCTGCGCGCCGAGGTCGGCGACGACCTCCTGGTCACGGTCGGGCACTCGGACTGGGTGCGCGCCATGGAGAAGGGCCGCCCGCCCCGGTTCGCGTTCCTGGAGGAGCCCAACCGCCGCGCGCTGCGCACGCTGCAGACCGCCGCGGACGCCACGTACGAGCTGCGCGACTGGGAGCGCTACACGCACCAGATGGTGCACTTCCACCTGAAGAACGCCGGGAGTTGGGGCAACGCGAAGACCGGGGCCGACCTGGCCGCGCAGGTCGACCCCGGGTTCGTCCTGGGCGAGGGCCTGGTGGCCACCGCGTGAGCCGCGGCCACCAGGCCGCCGTCACGGCTTGACGGCCGGCGCCCCCGGGACGCCCTTCGGGGCCGGGGCGGGGCGGCCCGAGAGGAAGGACGCCCAGCCCTGCTTCGGGGCCTCGCCGACCTTGAGTCCGCGGAGCTTGTCGAGCGTGGCGGGGTCCTGGGCGTCGAGCCAGTCGGCGAGCTGCCGGAAGGAGACGCAGCGCACCTCGGACTTGGTGCAGACTTTCTCGACGACCTGGTCGATGGCCCGCATGTAGGTGCCGCCGTTCCAGGACTCGAAGTGGTTGCCGATGACCAGCGGCGCGCGGTTGCCGTCATAGGCGCGCTGGAAGCCCTTGAGCAGCCCGTCGCGCATCTGGTCGCCCCAGTACTCCTGCTTGTCGGGGTCGCCCTGGGTCTCGGTTCCCGACTGGCTGACCATGAAGTTGTAGTCCATGGTCAGCTGCTCGTAGTTGTGGCCGGGGAAGGGCACCAGCTGCATCGACAGGTCCCACAGGCCGTCCTTCTTCTTGGGCCAGACCTGGTTGTCGATGCCACTGGTGTCATAACGGAAGCCCAGCTGACCGGCCGCCTTCCGGAAGTTCTCCTTGCCTTCCAGGCACGGCGTCCGGGCGCCGATGAGCTCCTTGTCGTAGTCGAACGGCAGCGGTGACGCCTTCGTCATGCCGGTGTTGGTCTTCCAGGACTTCACGAACGACTTCGCCTGGGAGATCTCGCTCTTCCAGTCCGCGACCGACCACTCGCCGACCCCGCCGTCGGTCCCGCAGAAGTGTCCGTTGAAGTGCGTGCCGATCTCATTGCCCTCCAGCCACGCCCCGCGCAGCTGCGTCACGGTGTCCTTGATGCCCTGCTCGTCGTTGAAGCCGATCTCCGAGCTGCCGGGCGAGTGCTGCGGCGGCCTGTACAGGTCGCGCTTGTCCTCCGGCAGCAGGTACAAGCCGCTCAGGAAGTACGTCATCGTCGCGTTGTTGGCCTTGGAGATCTTGCGGAAGTGCGAGAAGAGCTTCTGGCTGTCCTCGCCGGCACCGTCCCACGAGAACACCACGAACTGCGGAGGCTTCTCACCCGGCTTCAGCTTCTTCGGCGTCGGCAGATGCGGCTGCGCACCGGTGAACGCGGTCGACCCGTCGCCGATCAGACGGATCGCGCTCTTGGGCGCCGGAGCTCCCGCGCCCTCCTTGGTGCCGTGCGTGCCTTCCTTCGAACCGGCGGCGCCCGTCCCGCAACCTGCGAGCGCCGATGCGCAGGCCGCGGCGACTGCCACGCCCGCGGCGATCCTCTGAGTGGCGGCCATCTTCCGCCCTCCTTCTTCCTTCGGTCGGGGCAACGCCGATCAGGGCGTTCTGTGGTGATGTGCAGTGATCTGCCGACAGCGCCGCCAAGGTCGCACGGGACCGAGAAAGGAATAAATATGACAAGCCGATGAAATGCCCACTTCACCCGTGTGGGTGAATTAATGCCCCATTTGCTGCGATTTCCGGCAAGAATCCTTTACTCTGCATTACGATCCGTTTACCGAGCGTTGAAAATCCCGCCGCTGCACGCCGTGACCCACGGCCGCGATCCACCCCCGTCACCTCGGACGGGGGACCACTCGTTCCGCGACCGCGCTGCCCCGGAGGAGACGGGAACCATGTCCGCCTGCGTCCCCACCCGCGCCGCCGACCCGACTCGGCCCGCCCACACCCACCAGCCCCACAGCCCCCCACCGACCCCGCCCCGCCGATTCCATGTCGCCGGGCCCGACCTGTCGGCCTCGATCGCCGTCTTCCTGATCGCCCTGCCCCTGTCCCTCGGCATCGCCCTCGCCACCGGCGCCCCGCTCCAGGCCGGCCTCGTCGCCGCGGCCGTAGGAGGAATCGTCGCCGGACGGCTCGGCGGCTCACCGCTCCAGGTGAGCGGGCCCGCCGCCGGACTCACCGTCGTCACCGCCGAGCTCATCCACCGCTACGGATGGCGGACGACCTGCGGCATCACCGTCCTCGCCGGAGTCGCCCAACTGGGCCTGGGCTGCCTGCGCGTAGCCCGCACCGCGCTCGCCGTCAGCCCCGCGATCGTGCACGGCATGCTCGCCGGCATCGGCGTGACCATCGCCGTCGCCCAGCTGCACATCGTGCTGGGCGGCACCCCGCAGAGCTCCGTCCTCGACAACGTCCGCGCGCTGCCCGACCAGCTGGCGCACGTACACCCCGCCGCGGTGACGATGAGCGCGCTGACCCTCGCGCTCCTCTTCGCCTGGCCCCGCATTCCCGGCCAGGCCGGGAAGCTCCTGCGCGCCATCCCCACCGCGCTCGTCGCCGTCGCCGGGGCCACCGCCGCGGCCACGCTCGCGGGACTGACCCTGCCCAAGGTCGACCTGCCGTCCTGGAGCAGCCACGCCCTGGCCGGACTGCCCGAAGGGCCGGTGCTCGGGGTCGCCGCCGCCGTGCTCACCACCACGCTGGTGTGCAGCGTGCAGTCGCTGCTCGGCGCCGTCGCCGTGGACAAGCTCATTGCGGGCCGGCCCGCACAGCAGACCCGGGTGGGCCGCTCCGACCTGAACCGCGAACTGCTCGGTCAGGGCGCCGCCAACATCGCCTCCGGCGCGCTCGGCGGACTGCCGGTCGCCGGCGTGGCCGTACGAAGTTCCGCGAACGTGAACGCCGGCGCCGTGAGCCGGAACTCCACGATGCTGCACGGCGTTCTCGTAGTGATCGCCGCGCTGCTGATGGTCCCGATCCTCGAGCTGATCCCCCTCGCGTCGCTCGCCGCCCTGGTGATGGCCGTCGGCATCCAGATGGTGTCCCTGAACCACATTCGCACGGTGACCCGCCACCGCGAGGTCCCGGTCTACGCCGTCACCACCCTCGGCGTCGTCCTCCTGGGAGTCCTCGAAGGCGTGGCGCTGGGGGTCTCCGTGGCCGTCGGCGTCGCCCTGCACCGCCTCGCCCGCACCCGCATCACGCACGAGGAGAGGGCAGATGTCCATCACGTACGCGTGCGAGGGCAGCTGACGTTCCTCGCGGTGCCGCGGCTCAGCCGGGCCCTCCACCTCATCCCCCAAGGAGCGCACACCGTGGTCGAGTTGGACGGTTCCTTCATGGACCACGCGGCATACGAGTCACTGCAGGACTGGCAGACCTCGCACGTCGCGCGGGGCGGCGCGGTCGAGTTCACGGGCCGGGCCGGGACCAGGATCGCCGAGCCCGCGGGCTCCGCGCACTGCCGCTGCAGGCCCTGGACCCCCTGGCGCAACCACCACTGCGAGACGTCCGCCGCCCCGCAGGCCACGCCCGCCTGCGAACCGTCCGCCGCCCCGGACGAGGAGGGCTGCAGCCCCGGGCCGAGCGGCCATCAACTGGCGCGCGGCATCAGCGCGTTCCAGCGCAACACCGCACCCCTGGTGCGGGGCGAGCTGGCCCGGCTGGCCCGGGAGGGGCAGCGGCCGTCCCAGCTGTTCCTCACCTGCGCCGACTCCCGGCTCGTCACGTCGATGATCACCTCCAGCGGCCCGGGCGACCTCTTCGTCGTACGGAACGTGGGCAATCTCGTGCCGCCGCCCGGGGACGAGAGCGGCGACGACTCGGTCGCCGCCGCGATCGAGTACGCGGTGGACGTGCTGAAGGTGCGGTCCATCACGGTGTGCGGGCACTCCGGGTGCGGGGCGATGCAGGCCCTGCTGGCCTCGGAGCCCGGAGGGGCGCCGACCCCGCTCAAGCGCTGGCTGCGGCACGGGAGCCCGAGCCTGGAGCGGCTGGCCGCCGAGGACCGCCCGGGAGCACGGTTCGCCGCACGGGAGCCCGCCGACGCGGTGGAACAGCTCTGCCTGACCAACGTGGTGCAGCAGCTGGAGCACCTGCGGACCCACGAATCCGTGGCACGAGCCCTGCGGGAGGGTGCGCTCGAACTGCACGGGATGTACTTCCACGTCGGGGAGGCGCAGGCGTACCTGCTGGACGATCGTGACGGGGCCGAGCTGTTCGAACACGTCGGGGCGACGGAGGATCTGCGCCACCCGGCATGACCACACCACGCCACCCGGCGTGACCGGCTGACAGTGCACGGCCCTGCCGGAAGGGGCCGCGCAGCACACACGCACCACACGGGTGCCTCCCGCGCGTCGGGGGGCACTTCGTGCGTTCCGGGGGCCGCAGCGGGGAAGCTGGGCCGGTGAACCCGACGGCCGGACCGTACGTGCCCCAGAGTGCGGCCCTCCTCGTCCCGCACGAGGGATGTGCGGGACGTGCCCGAGGGCCGGGACGCACAGCGAGAGCCGGCTGCCTGGACCAGCACCATTCAACAGGTCTAAACCAATTTGGGATCGGCCCTTGTCATCGAGGCCCCCGGTCTGATGAGCTGTGGCCTGGGACACAACGGACACCCTGGGAAAGGGAGATGTCGTGAGCAACGAAAGCCTGGCCAACCTGCTGAAGGAAGAGCGCAGGTTCGCGCCGCCCGCCGACCTGGCCGCGAACGCCAATGTCACCGCGGAGGCGTATGAGCAGGCCAAGGCTGACAGGCTCGGCTTCTGGGCCGAGCAGGCCCGCCGGCTGACCTGGGCCACCGAGCCGACCGAGACGCTGGACTGGTCGAACCCGCCGTTCGCCAAGTGGTTCAAGGACGGCACGCTCAACGTCGCGTACAACTGCGTGGACCGGCACGTCGAGGCCGGACACGGCGACCGCGTGGCCATCCACTTCGAGGGCGAGCCGGGCGACGGCCGCGCCATCACCTACGCCGAGCTCAAGGACGAGGTCTCCAAGGCCGCGAACGCCCTGACCGAGCTGGGAGTCGGCAAGGGCGACCGGGTCGCCGTCTACCTGCCGATGATCCCCGAGGCCGTCGTCGCGATGCTGGCCTGCGCCCGCATCGGTGCCGCGCACTCCGTCGTCTTCGGCGGATTCTCCGCGGACGCCATCGCCACCCGCATCAAGGACGCCGACGCCAAGCTGGTCATCACCTCCGACGGCGGCTACCGGCGCGGCAAGCCGTCCGCGCTCAAGCCCGCCGTCGACGAGGCCGTGAGCCGCGTCGACGGGGTCGACAAGGTCCTGGTCGTCCGGCGTACGGGCCAGGAGGTCGACTGGACCGAGGGCCGCGACGTGTGGTGGCACGAGATCGTCGAGCGGCAGTCGGCCGAGCACACCCCGGAGGCGTTCGAGGCCGAGCACCCGCTGTTCATCCTCTACACGTCCGGGACGACGGGGAAGCCGAAGGGCATCCTGCACACCTCCGGCGGCTACCTCACCCAGGCGTCGTACACCCACCACGCCGTCTTCGACCTCAAGCCCGAGACCGACGTGTACTGGTGCACGGCCGACATCGGCTGGGTCACCGGACACTCGTACATCACGTACGGCCCGCTCTCGAACGGCGCGACGCAGGTCATGTACGAGGGCACGCCCGACACCCCGCACCAGGGGCGCTTCTGGGAGATCATCCAGAAGTACGGCGTCACGATCCTGTACACGGCGCCCACCGCCATCCGCACGTTCATGAAGTGGGGCGACGACATCCCCGCGAAGTTCGACCTGTCGTCGCTGCGGGTGCTGGGGTCGGTCGGCGAGCCGATCAACCCCGAGGCCTGGGTCTGGTACCGCAAGCACATCGGCGGCGACCGCACCCCGATCGTGGACACCTGGTGGCAGACGGAGACCGGCGCGATGATGATCTCGCCGCTGCCCGGGGTCACCGAGACCAAGCCGGGCTCCGCGCAGCGCCCGCTGCCGGGCATCGCGGCGACGGTCGTCGACGACGAGGCCCACGAAGTACCGAACGGCGGCGGCGGTTACCTCGTCCTGACCGAGCCGTGGCCGTCGATGCTGCGCACCATCTGGGGCGACGACCAGCGGTTCATCGACACCTACTGGTCGCGCTTCGAGGGCAAGTACTTCGCCGGGGACGGCGCCAAGAAGGACGAGGACGGAGACATCTGGCTGCTCGGCCGGGTCGACGACGTCATGCTCGTGTCCGGGCACAACATCTCGACGACCGAGGTCGAATCGGCTCTCGTCTCGCACCCGTCGGTCGCCGAGGCGGCGGTCGTCGGCGCCGCGGACGAGACGACCGGGCAGGCGATCGTGGCCTTCGTGATCCTGCGGGGCACGGCCTCCGCGGACGACGAGGGGCTCGTCGCCGACCTGCGCAACCACGTGGGCTCCACGCTCGGGCCGATCGCCAAGCCCAAGCGGGTCCTTCCGGTGGCGGAGCTGCCGAAGACGCGGTCCGGCAAGATCATGCGCCGGCTGCTGCGCGACGTGGCCGAGAACCGCGAGCTCGGTGACGTCACCACGCTCACGGACTCCACGGTGATGGACCTCATCCAGTCCAAGCTCCCGGCGGCGCCGAGCGAGGACTGACGACGAGGACTCACCACGAGGACTCGCGAAGCGGCCGGACCAAGGACTCACGACGAGCCCTGACGACCCGGCACCGTCCGTTCGGGGGCACTCGGCGCGGCTCTCCCCCAGCCGCGCCGAGTGCCCCCTTTCGCGGTTCATGTGAGGATCGTCGTACAGCAACGGCCACCGGTTAGGTAACCTAAAGAAAGCGTCAAAGGCGCGACAAGATCGTCATGGTGTGCCGGGAAGTCTGGTCGGCAGGTACTCAGCCCTGCCCACCGACCGGAGGTCTCACCGTGACCGCGCTCCGCACCCCCGCCCGCAAGTTCCTCGGCCGGCTGTCCCTGCCCGAGAGGACCTTCGTCGCGGACGCGCTGCGCACCGAGACCGTCGGCGGCGTCCTGCTGCTCCTCGCCACGATCGCCGCACTGATCTGGGCGAACACGCCACTGCGGGACAGCTACGCGAGCGTCGCCCACTTCCACCTCGGCCCCGCCGCGCTCGGGCTCGACCTGTCCGTCGAGCACTGGGCGGCCGACGGCCTGCTCGCCGTGTTCTTCTTCGTCGCCGGCATCGAGCTGAAACGCGAGCTGGTGGCCGGTGACCTGCGCGACCCGAAGGCCGCGCTGCTGCCCGTCGTCGCCGCGGTCTGCGGCATGGCCGTGCCCGCACTCGTCTACGCCCTCACCAACGCGCTCGGCGGCGGTTCGCTCGACGGATGGGCCGTCCCGACCGCCACCGACATCGCCTTCGCGCTCGCCGTCCTCGCCGTCATCGGAACATCGCTGCCGTCCGCCCTGCGGGCCTTCCTGCTGACCCTCGCCGTCGTCGACGACCTGTTCGCCATCCTGATCATCGCCGTCTTCTTCACCGAGGACATCGACCTCGCCGCGCTCGGCGGCGCGGTCATCGGTCTCGCCGTGTTCTGGCTGCTGCTGCGCAAGGGCATACGCGGCTGGTACGTGTACGTGCCGCTCGCCCTCGTCATCTGGGGGCTGATGTACAACAGCGGCGTCCACGCCACGATCGCCGGCGTCGCGATGGGCCTGATGCTGCGCTGCCACCGCCACGAGGGCGAGGAACACTCCCCCGGCGAGCACATCGAACACCTCGTGCGGCCCCTGTCCGCCGGGCTCGCGGTGCCGCTGTTCGCCCTGTTCAGCGCGGGCGTGGCGGTGTCCGGCAGCGCGCTGGGCGACGTGTTCACCCGCCCGGAGACGCTGGGTGTCGTCCTCGGACTCGTCGTCGGCAAGGCGGTCGGCGTCTTCGGCGGGACCTGGCTGACGGCGCGCTTCACCCGGGCGACCCTCAGCGAGGACCTGGCCTGGGCCGACGTCGCCGCCGTCGCCACCCTGGCCGGCATCGGCTTCACCGTCTCGCTGCTGATCGGCGAACTCGCCTTCCAGGGCGACGAGGCCCTCACCGACGAGATCAAGGCCGCCGTACTGGTCGGCTCGGTCATCGCCGCCGCCCTCGCCACCGCACTGCTGAAGATCCGCAACGCCAAGTACCGCGCGCTGTGCGAGGTCGAGGAGCGCGACGACGACCGCGACGGCATCCCCGACATCTACGAGGAGGACAACCCGGCGTACCACCTGCGGATGGCCGAGATCTACGAGCGGAAGGCCGCTGAGCACCGCAGGCTTGCCGAAGTGAAGGGCGGGGCAGGCACGGGAGACGACGGTCCGGCATGATCTGACCAGACGGTACAAACAGAAGCAGAAGCCGGACCGCACAGACTCAGCAGAAAAGGGAGAACGCGATGAGCGCACCCGACGGCAGCCCGGTCGGCGCCGAACGCAGCATCGGCCAGCTGTTCGCCTCGGCGACGACCGAGATGTCCGCCCTGGTGCACGACGAGATCGCGCTGGCGAAGGCGCAGCTCAAGCGGGACGTCAAGCGCGGCGCGACCAGCGGCGGCGCGTTCTCGGTGGCCGCGGCGGTGCTGATCTTCTCCCTGCCGATGCTGAACTTCGCCCTGGCCTACGGCATCCGGACCTGGAGCAACTGGAACCTGGCGATCTGCTTCCTGCTGTCGTTCGCCGCGAACGTGCTGGTCGCCGCCGTACTGGCGCTGATCGGTGTCGTCTTCGCCAAGAAGGCCAAGAAGAGCCAGGGCCCCCAGAAGGTCGCCGCCTCGATGAAGGAATCGGCGAGCGTCCTGCAGAACGCCAAGCCGCACCCCCGCGCGGAGCGGGTCGATGACGCGGTCGAGGCTGTGGCACGCTCATCCTCATGACCGACCCCGCCACACCTTCGGCGCAACCCGCCTCCGCCGTACGCATCGACCTGCCCGGCGGACGCGAGGTGACCCACCGTGACGTCGCGGCGAACGGCGCCCGCTTCCACATCGCCGAACTGGGGGACGGTCCGCTCGTCCTGCTGCTGCACGGTTTCCCCCAGTTCTGGTGGGCGTGGCGGCACCAGATGACCGCGCTCGCCGACGCCGGGTTCCGGGCCGTGGCCATGGACCTGCGGGGTGTCGGGGGCAGCGACCGTACGCCCCGCGGTTACGACCCCGCGAACCTCGCGCTCGACATCACCGGCGTCGTACGGTCCCTCGGCGAGCCCGACGCCGCGCTCGTCGGGCACGACCTGGGCGGGTACCTGGCGTGGACGGCGGCCGTCATGCGGCCCAAGCTGGTCCGCCGGCTCGCCGTGTCGTCCATGCCGCACCCGCGGCGCTGGCGCTCCGCGATGCTGTCCGACGTCAAGCAGACGGCGGCCGGCTCCTACATCTGGGGATTCCAGCGCCCCTGGATCCCGGAACGTCAACTCGTCGCGGACGACGGCGCCCTGGTGGGCCGTCTGGTACGGGACTGGTCCGGGCCGCGGCAGCCGGACGACGAGGCCGTGGAGACGTACCGCCGTGCCATGTGCATCCCGTCCACGGCGCACTGCTCGATCGAGCCGTACAGGTGGATGGTGCGGTCCATGGCACGCCCGGACGGCATCCAGTTCAACCGGCGCATGAAGCGGCCCGTGCGGGTGCCGACGCTGCACCTGCACGGCTCGCTCGACCCGGTGATGCGGACACGGAGCGCGGCGGGGTCCGGGGAGTACGTCGAAGCGCCCTACCGCTGGCGGCTGTTCGACGGGCTCGGGCACTTCCCGCACGAGGAGGACCCGGTGGCGTTCTCCACCGAACTGGTCAACTGGCTCAAGGACCCCGAACCGGACAGGTGACCGGACAGGTGACCGGACGGGGGCGGACGCCCGGGGCAGACCGACGGCCCGTCAGCAGACGTCCGACGCCCTGTCAGGGGCCGCCCGGGCCCCGCGTGCGGAAGCCCCGTCACGCACCCGCGGGGACGGCCGTCACGCCCGCACGGACAGCCGGGAGTGACCGCGCGGACGCGCCCGGTATGCGGACGGGAACATCTGTGCTTCGAACGGCCAATTGCCTGGCGCATAGGCCAATTGAGGGCCTCGGGCGCGGTTATGGACCTTGGGGCGGGGGCAGACGTCGGGGTATGGGCTGGACGCACGACTACAGTGACGCAGCACGCAATCGCCGCTCGGCCACGGGCCTGAGCTCCCATCGCAGGGGTACCCCGCAGATGCCGGGCGCGGACCCCCGCGTGGGGATTCCGCACATCCTGCGCCGCCGGGCCCGCTGGGTCTCGGTACGACTGCGCCACCCGCGCGGCTGAGCGACGGCCCGCCCCCGCGGGGCGGGCTCAGAGCGCGCAGCTGTCGCTGTCCACCTGCTGGTTGGCGGTACGCCCCTTGGCGACGTCCTCCGCGACCTCGTCCGCGGTGAGCGCGTATCCGGTGTTGGCGTCGTCGAGCGACTTCGCGAAGACCACGCCGTACACCTTGCCTTCGGGTGTGAGCAGCGGTCCGCCGGAGTTGCCCTGGCGGACGGTCGCGTAGAGCGAGTAGACGTCCCGGCGCACCGTCTTGCGGTGGTAGATGTCCGGGCCGTTGGCCGTGATGCGACCGCGTACGCGCGCGGGCTGGACGTTGTACGCGCCGTTCTGCGGGAAGCCGGCGACGATGGCGTTGCTGCCGCTTGTCGCGTCCTGCCGGCTGAACTGCAGCACGGGTGCGTGGAGGTTGGGCACGTCGAGTACGGCGATGTCGCGCTCCCAGTCGTACAGGACGACCGTGGCGTCGTACTTCTTGCCCTCGCCGCCGATCTGCACGGTGGGTTCGTCGACCCCGCCGACGACATGCGCGTTGGTCATCACACGCCGGTCGCTGAAGACGAAGCCGGTGCCTTCGAGCACCTTGCCGCAACTCTGCGCGGTACCCATCACCTTGACGATGGACCTCTGGGCGCGGGTGGCGACGGCGCTGCGGGCGAGCGCCGGGTCGGGCGGCTGCACCTCGGTGATGGGCTCGTTGGCGAAGGGGCTGAAGACCTGCGGGAAGCCGTTCTGCGCGAGCACCGAGGAGAAGTCGGCGAACCAGGTGTTCGCCTGGGTGGGCAGCGCGCGGGACACCCCGAGCAGCACCTTGGAGTTGCGGACCTCCTTGCCGAGCGTCGGCAGCGTCGTACCGGCGAGGGCGGAGCCGATCAGCCAGGCCACGAGGAGCATCGCCACCACGTTCACCAGGGCGCCGCCCGTCGCGTCCAGGGCGCGGGCCGGGGACCAGGTGATGTACCGGCGCAGTTTGTTGCCCAGATGGGTGGTCAGGGCCTGTCCGACCGAGGCGCACACGATGACGACGATCACGGCGACCACGGCGGCGGTCGTGCTCACCTCGGTGTCGTCGGTGGCCCAGCCCCAGATCAGCGGGAGCAGGTAGACGGCGACGAGGCCGCCGCCCAGGAAGCCGATCACCGACAGGATGCCTACGACGAAGCCCTGGCGATAGCCGACGATCGCGAACCACACGGCGGCGACCAGCAACAGGATGTCCAGCACGTTCACTGCTTCAAGCCTCGCCTCATCACTTTCCGGTCGCGATCGTCCGGCCGGGGGTCCAGGGGTCGCCCCCCGGAAAAACACAGCACGTGGGCCACCCTGTCATGAGCGCCAGTCGAGCGGGACCTGCTTCGCGCGGTCCCAGGGACGCTCCCAGCCGGAGTAATGCAGGATCTTGTCGATCACACCGGCCGTGAAACCCCAGACGAGGGCCGATTCGACCAGAAATGCCGGACCTCTGTGGCCGCTGGGGTGCACGGTGGTGGCGCGGTTGGCGGGATCCGTGAGATCCGCCACGGGGACCGTGAAGACTCTCGCCGTCTCGGCGGGGTCGACGACGCCGACCGGTGTCGGACGGCGCCACCAGCCAAGGACCGGGGTCACCACGAAGCTGCTCACCGGGATGTACAGCTTGGGCAGCACACCGAAGAGCTGGACGCCGCTCGGGTCGAGCCCGGTCTCCTCCTCGGCCTCGCGCAGGGCCGCCCGCAGCGGCCCGTCCCCCTTCGGGTCGCCGTCCTCGGGGTCGAGGGCGCCACCGGGGAAGGAGGGCTGGCCGGCGTGCGATCTGAGGGAGCTGGCGCGCTCCATCAACAGCAGCTCGGGACCGCGCTCCCCCTCGCCGAAGAGGATGAGGACGGCCGACTGGCGGCCCGCCCCGTCCGCCGGCGGCAGGAAGCGGCTCAGCTGGAGCGGCTCCACCGTCTCGGCGGCATGCACGACCGGGGCCAGCCAGTCGGGCAGACCGTCCTTGCTGAGCGTCACCGGCCCGCCCTGCGTGTCACTCGCGTGCGTCATCGCCACCCCCGTTCTGCTGTTCCCAACGCCTGTCGGTGCCGTGTTCGTTCCGTCATCCGGCACCCAGTGGGGGTGCGGGGATGCCACCGGCGTCCAGATACGACTGCGGGGGCTTGAGCCGCTGGCCGGGGAAGCCGCCCTTCTCGTACTTCAGGAGCTTCTTCGCCTTCTCCGGATCGGTCTCGCCCTCGCCGTACGCCGGGCAGAGCGGCGCGATGGGGCAGGCACCGCAGGCGGGCTTCCTGGCGTGGCAGATACGGCGGCCGTGGAAGATCACGTGGTGGGACAGCATCGTCCAGTCGCTCTTCGGGAAGAGCGCGCCGACGGCCGCCTCGATCTTGTCCGGGTCGGTCTCGTCGGTCCACTGCCAACGGCGCACGAGCCGCTGGAAGTGGGTGTCCACAGTGATCCCGGGCCGCCCGAAGGCATTGCCGAGGACGACGAACGCGGTCTTGCGCCCCACGCCCGGCAGCTTGACGAGGTCTTCGAGCCGGCCGGGCACCTCGCCGCCGAACTCGTCCCGCAGGGCCTTGGACAGCCCTATCACCGACTTGGTCTTGGCCCGGAAGAACCCGGTCGGGCGCAGGATCTCCTCGACCTCCTCAGGGTTGGCCGCGGCCAGGTCCTCCGGGGTCGGGTACTTGGCGAAGAGCGCCGGGGTCGTCTGGTTCACCCGCAGGTCGGTGGTCTGCGCGGACAGCACCGTGGCGACGATGAGCTGGAAGGGGTTCTCGAAGTCCAGCTCCGGGTGGGCGTACGGGTAGACCTCGGCGAGCTCGCGGTCGACACGGCGGGCGCGGCGCACGAGGGCGGTGCGCGACTCGTTCCTCGGGGGCTTCGCGACGGCCGCGACGGTCTTCTTCGCGGCGGCGGGCTTCTTCGCGGGAGCGGCAGCGCTCTTCGCCGCGGACTTCTTCGCGGGAGCGGCCTTCTTCGCGGACGCGGCGGCGGTCTTCGTGGCGGCGGCCTTCTTGGCGGCCGTGGCGGCCTTCTTCGCCGGAGCCTTCTTCGCCGGAGCCTTCTTCGCCGGAGCCTTCTTCGCCGGCGTCACCTTCTCGGCCGTACCACCGGCTCTCTTCGCGGGCGCGGCGGCGGCCTTCTGCCCGGCCCCCGCGGTCACCCGCCCGGCGGACTTCCCAACTGCCGTCCCGGCGGTCTTCTTGGCGGTCTTCTTGGCGGTCTTCTTCGCTGCCGTCGTGTCGGCTGCTGCTGTGTCGGCTGCCGTCTTTCCGGCTGCCGTCCTGGCGGTCTTCTTCGCTGCCGGCGTCACGCCGTCGTCCCTTCCCCGCCGTCCGGCGGCAGAGTCGCCCCCGTCACCGGCAGGAGTTTTGCCTCTTTTGTCGGCTTCTTGAATCCGTCGAGAGCTTGTTCGCCCACAGCGGAATCGCGACGTACAACCACCCGCCCAGCCCCCTTGGCCTGTGCTCTCACCGGCGATTTGGACACCCGGCCAGCCTAAAGCCCGGCACCGACATCCGCCCTGGACCCGGAAGATCGGCGCCCAATTGGCCCCCTGCCGCACTCCCTGGGACGCCAGTGCGGCAGACTTGTGACTGATCACACTGTTTGGACGGTCCGGCAAGATGGGGAACACGGTCCCCTGGTACCAAGGGGGAGCAAGATCCCCTGAGCAGGTCGACAAGGAGAGAACTCGTGGACGACGTTCTGCGGCGCGCCCCGCTCTTCGCGGCGCTCGATGACGAGCAGGCCGCGGAGCTCCGCGCCTCCATGAGTGAGGTGACCCTCGCGCGAGGTGACGCTCTCTTCCACGAGGGCGATCCCGGAGACCGCCTCTATGTGGTGACCGAGGGCAAGGTGAAGCTCCACCGCACCTCCCCGGACGGCCGCGAGAACATGCTCGCGGTCCTCGGCCCCGGCGAGCTGATCGGCGAACTGTCGCTGTTCGACCCGGGCCCGCGCACGGCGACCGCCACCGCGCTCACCGAGGTCAAGCTGCTCGGCCTCGGCCACGGCGACCTCCAGCCCTGGCTGAACGCACGGCCCGAGGTGGCCGCCGCGCTGCTGCGCGCCGTCGCCCGCCGTCTGCGCAAGACCAACGACCAGATGTCCGACCTGGTCTTCTCCGACGTCCCGGGCCGTGTCGCCCGCGCGCTCCTGGACCTGTCGCGCCGCTTCGGCGTGCAGTCCGAGGAGGGCATCCACGTCGTGCACGACCTCACGCAGGAGGAACTCGCCCAGCTGGTGGGCGCGTCGCGTGAGACCGTCAACAAGGCACTCGCCGACTTCGCCGGCCGCGGCTGGCTGCGCCTGGAGGCGCGCGCGGTGATCCTGCTGGACGTGGAGCGCCTCGCGAAGCGCTCACGCTGACGCGTACTTCGTACGAGGAGGGGCCCCGCCGCACGGCGGGGCCCCTCCTCGTTTCGGCCACCCGGCGCGGCCGCACGCCCCGTTCACCACCGCGGCCCGCTCTCCCGCGGCCGACCGGGAGCCGGACCCGGAGCTCTCAGATCAGGCCGTGCTCGCGCAGATAGTCCATCTGGGCGCGCACCGACAGCTCCGCCGCGGGCCACAGGGAACGGTCGACATCCGCGTACACGTGGGCGACGACCTCGGCGGGCGACCGGTAGCCGTTCTCCACGGCCGTCTCCACCTGGGCCAGCCGGTGGGCGCGGTGCGCCAGGTAGAACTCGACGGCGCCCTGGGCGTCTTCGAGGACGGGACCGTGGCCCGGCAGGACGGTGTGGACGCCGTCGTCGACCGTCAGGGAGCGCAGCCGGCGCAGGGAGTCGAGATAGTCGCCCAGACGGCCGTCGGGGTGGGCCACGACGGTCGTGCCGCGCCCGAGGATGGTGTCGCCGGTGAGCACCGCCCGATCGGCGGGGATGTGGAAGCACAGCGAGTCGGCGGTGTGGCCGGGCGTCGACACGACCCGCAGTTCGAGGCCGCCGACGCTGATGACGTCGCCCTGTCCGAGCCCCTCGGCGCCGAGCCGCAGCGCGGGGTCGAGCGCCCGCACGTCGGTGCCCGTCAGCTCGGCGAACCGCGATGCGCCCTCGGCGTGGTCCGGGTGCCCGTGGGTGAGCAGGGTGAGTGCGATCCGCTTGCCGGCCTTCTCCGCCGTGTCCACGACGTTCCGCAGGTGTACGTCGTCCAGGGGGCCGGGATCGACCACGACCGCCGACGCGGAGTCGGGCTCGGAGAGGATCCAGGTGTTGGTGCCGTCCAGGGTCATGGCGGACGCGTTCGGGGCCAGGACGTTGACGGCGCGCGCGGTGGCGGGACCGGACTCGACCCCGCCGCGGGGCTGGCCGGGGAGGGCGGTTGCGTCGGTCATGCGGAGGCTCCACCGGTCGGGATGTGCTTGGTGAACTCGTCGTGGCCGGGCCAGGCGAGGATCAGTTCGCCGTTCTCCAGGCGGGCCTTGGCCAGGACGGGCGTCAGATCGCGTTCGGGTGCGGCGGCGAGGGCGTCGGCGGCGGTGCCGTACGGGACGAGCTGGCGCAGGGTCGCGATGGTCGGCGGCATCATGGTCAGCTCGCCCTTGTCGTACGAGGCTGCCGCGTCCGCCGGGTGGATCCACACGGTGCGGTCGGCCTCCGTGGAGGCGTTCCGGGTGCGCTGGCCCTCCGGGAGGGCGGCCACGAAGAACCAGGTGTCGTAGCGGCGGGACTCGAACTCCGGGGTGATCCAGCGGGTCCAGGCGCCCAGCAGGTCGGAGCGGAGCACCAGGCCGCGGCGGTCGAGGAACTCGGCGAAGGACAGGTCGCGGGCTACCAGGGCGGCGCGGTCCGCCTCCCACTCGTCGCCCGTCGTGTCGCCGACCACGGTGTCCGGGGTGGGCCCGGCGAGCAGGACGCCTGCCTCCTCGTACGTCTCCCGCACGGCCGCGCAGACCACGGCCTGGGCGGAGGTCTCGTCCACGCCCAGCCTGTTCGCCCACCACGCGCGCGTGGGGCCCGCCCAGCGGATCTGGTGCTCGTCGTCGCGGGGGTCCACTCCGCCGCCCGGGTAGGCGTACGCGCCGGCGGCGAAGGCCATCGAGGCGCGTCTGCGGAGCATGTGCACGACGGGCGTGGTGTCGGTGTCCTTGAGCAGCATGACCGTGGCCGCGCGTCTGGGGGGCACCGGTGTGAGGGTGCCCTCCGCGAGCGCGCGGATCCGCTCTGGCCACTCCGGTGGATACCACTGCCCATTCGCCATGGCCGGAGGCTATCCCGAGCCGGGCGGATGTTCGAGTGCCTCTCGCCCCGGCGGGCGCCCACCAGGTCTTTCGCCCCCTCCGCCCCTACCCGACCCGAACCCCCGGGGGCTCCGCCCCCGGACCCCCGTTCGGCCTGGACGGCCTCGTCCTCAAGCGCCGGACGGGCTGAGGCACTGCCCCCAGCCCTGACAGCGACGACCCCGGGGCCAGGGGAAATCGGCCTGGACGGCCTCGTCCTCAAACGCCGGACGGGCTGAAAGGTGGCTCTCTGCCCTCAAGGCGGGACGGGACGGGCGCTGGCGCCGGGGAACTGCCGCCGGAGACCGGACGGAAGCTGCCGCCGGGCCCGAGGGAAACTGCTGCTGGACCGGACGGAAGCTGCCGCCGGACCGGAGGGGAACTGCCGCCGGACGGGACGGGAACTGCTGCTGGGCGGGACGGGAACTGCGGCCGGACGGGCCAACGGCCAGACCTCAGCCCCACTCGCACCCGCAGTCGCCCTCTCTCTGCAGGGGCCGTACCCCGGACGCACCTGCAGTCGCCCTGTCACAGAAGGGGCCGTGCCGGTGCATCACATGCCCGTTGCGGACGGTGACACGACCCCACCGCACTGAACCACCGGACCACACGACGGCTGCAACGGGCGGATCACCGGCACGGACCCGACCCACCCACCGAACCGGAGCGCGCACGCTGCCGCCGGGCACGGCTACGGCGCCGTCAGCTCCACCTGGATCTCGACCTCCACAGGAGCGTCCAGCGGCAGAACCGCCACACCGACCGCGCTGCGCGCGTGCACGCCCTTGTCGCCCAGCACCGCGCCCAGCAGCTCGCTCGCGCCGTTCAGAACCCCCGGCTGCCCGGTGAAGTCCGCGGCGGACGCCACGAAGCCCACGACCTTCACGACCCGCGCGATGCGGTCCAGGTCGCCGGCGACCGACTTGACCGCCGCCAGCGCGTTCAGCGCGCACGTGCGGGCCAGCTCCTTGGCCTCCTCGGCCGTGACCTCGGCCCCCACCTTCCCGGTCACGGGAAGCTTGCCGTCCACCATCGGCAGCTGCCCTGCGGTGTACACGTACACCCCGGACTGCACGGCCGGCTGATACGCGGCCAGCGGCGGGACGACGTCCGGCAGGCTCAGCCCGAGTTCCGCGAGCTTCGACTCGACGGTCCCGCTCATGCCGACTTCTCCCGCTTCAGGTAGGCCACCAGCTGCTCGGGGTTGTTCGGTCCGGGCACGACCTGGACGAGCTCCCAGCCGTCCTCGCCCCAGGTGTCCAGAATCTGCTTCGTGGCATGGACGAGCAGCGGCACGGTTGCGTATTCCCACTTGGTCATGTGGCCGACTGTAGCCCCTGCCGCCCCGCCCCTCGCGCACACGTTGTCCACAGCCTCCTGCGTAGTCCGGCGGCGGACTGGTTAGGCTCGAATACGTGAGCAGGCTCCAGGTCGTCAGCGGCAAGGGCGGTACCGGCAAGACCACGGTGGCCGCGGCCCTCGCGCTCGCCCTCGCGACCGAGGGCAAGCGCACCCTCCTCGTCGAGGTCGAGGGCAGACAGGGCATCGCGCAGCTCTTCGAGACAGAAGCGCTGCCCTACGAGGAGCGGAAGATCGCCGTCGCTCCCGGCGGCGGGGAGGTGTTCGCCCTCGCCATAGACCCGGAACTGGCGCTCCTGGACTACCTCCAGATGTTCTACAAACTGGGCGGCGCGGGCCGCGCCCTGAAGAAACTCGGCGCCATCGACTTCGCGACCACCATCGCGCCGGGTCTGCGCGACGTGCTCCTGACCGGCAAGGCGTGCGAGGCCGTACGGCGCAAGGACAAGAGCGGACGGTTCACGTACGACTACGTGGTCATGGACGCCCCGCCCACGGGCCGCATCACCCGCTTCCTGAACGTGAACGACGAGGTCGCGGGCCTCGCCAAGATCGGCCCGATACACAATCAGGCACAGGCCGTGATGCGCGTCCTCAAGTCCCCGGAGACGGCGGTCCACTTGGTGACGCTCCTGGAGGAGATGCCCGTCCAGGAGACCGCGGACGGCATCGCGGAGCTGCGCGCCGCGAACCTGCCGGTGGGCAGGATCATCGTGAACATGGTGCGGCCCCAGGTCCTCGACGCGACCGACCTGGAGCTCACCCGCGCGGCCCCGCACACGGCGATCGCCCGGTCCCTGTCCGCGGCCGGTCTGGGCGGAGCACGCCGCGGCGGGAACGCCGAGCGGCTCGTCGACCCGCTGCTGGAGCAGGCCGAGGAGTACGCCGAGCGGTACGCCCTGGAGCACGAGCAGCGCGGGGTCCTGGCCGAGCTGGGCCTGCCGCTGCACGAACTGCCCCTGCTCGCCGAGGGAATGGATCTGGCGGGCCTGTACGAATTGGCCGCACAGCTGCGGAAGCAAGGGATGTCATGAGTCTGGACCCCGCCCGCGTCCTCGACGTCGATCCGCTGCTCGACGACCCGCAGACCCGCATCGTGGTGTGCTGCGGCTCGGGCGGCGTCGGCAAGACGACCACGGCGGCGGCCCTGGGGCTGCGCGCCGCGGAGCGCGGCCGCAAGGTCGTCGTGCTCACCATCGACCCGGCGCGCCGGCTCGCCCAGTCGATGGGCATCGACTCACTGGACAACACTCCACGCCGGGTGAAGGGCATCGAGGGCGACGGCGAGCTGCACGCCATGATGCTCGACATGAAGCGCACGTTCGACGAGATCGTCGAGGCGCACGCGGACCCGGAGCGGGCCGCGGTCATCCTGAACAACCCCTTCTACCAGTCGCTCTCCGCGGGCTTCGCGGGCACGCAGGAGTACATGGCGATGGAGAAGCTGGGGCAGCTGCGGGCGCGCGACGAGTGGGACCTCATCGTCGTCGACACACCGCCGTCGCGTTCGGCGCTGGACTTCCTGGACGCCCCGAAGCGGCTGGGTTCGTTCCTCGACGGGCGGCTGATCCGGCTGCTGACGGCACCGGCGAAGCTGGGCGGCCGGGCGGGCATGAAGTTCCTGAACGTCGGGATGTCGATGATGACGGGCACCCTGGGGAAGCTGCTCGGCGGACAGCTCCTCAAGGACGTGCAGACGTTCGTGGCCGCGATGGACACCACGTTCGGCGGTTTCCGTACGCGGGCGGACGCCACGTACAAGCTGCTCCAGGCGCCCGGCACCGCGTTCCTGGTGGTGGCGGCCCCGGAGCGGGACGCACTGCGCGAGGCCGCGTACTTCGTGGAGCGGCTGGCCGCGGAGGACATGCCGTTCGCGGGTCTGGTGCTCAACCGGGTGCACGGCAGCGGCGCCACCCGGCTGTCCGCGGAGCGGGCGCTCGCCGCAGCGGAAGATCTTGATTCCGAGGCTGCAGAAAATCTTGACGACGCCCGCATTGTGGATCAGGGGGACGGGAAAGCTGGACTTCGTAACTCTCCCGACACGTACGACAGTTCAGAACCCCCCGCTTCCGCGGCACCGGCTTCCGAGGAAGGCTCCCCCGCCGCCACGGACACACCCGCCCCGGGCCGGACCGCCGCCACGGACGGGACCACCACGGACCACACCGCCGCCACGGACAGCACCTCCCGGGACCGGACGGACGCACGGGACACACCGGACGCGCCCGACACGGCCGGCGCACACGGCACGGCCGACCCGCAGGACGAGACCGGCACGGCCGACGCGCAGGATCCGACCACCACGGCGGGCGAGACCCGCTCCGACGCGGAGGACACGGCCCGAACCGTCGACCAGCTCACCGCAGGCCTGCTGAGGCTGCACGCCGAGCGCATGCAGCTGCTCTCCCGCGAGCAGCGCACGCGTGACCGGTTCACCGCGCTCCACCCCGAGGTGGCGGTGGCCGAAGTGGCGGCGCTTCCGGGCGACGTGCACGACCTCGCCGGGCTGCGGAACATCGGGGACCGACTCGCGGCCAATCGGCCGGAGCTGCCCGAAAGCTGAGTATCCGGGGCGACCCGAGGGGAAGGCCCCTCAGCCCACCGCGGCGTAGCGCTCGTACACCTCTTCCTCGTCGAGGGGCAGCAGGCCCGCGCCGCGCTCGTACTCCGTACGCGCGGTCTCCAGCAGGCGACGCCACGAGGTGACGGTCGGCCGGCGGCGCAGCAGCGCGCGGCGCTCCCGCTCCGTCATGCCACCCCACACGCCGAATTCGACGCGGTTGTCGAGCGCATCGGCGAGGCACTCCGTGCGTACCGGACACCCGGTGCACACTGCCTTGGCCCTGTTCTGCGCTGCTCCTTGAACGAACAGTTCATCCGGATCGGTAGTGCGGCAGGCCGCCTGCGCACTCCAGTCGGTTACCCAGCCCATACCGGCGCCGTCCTCTCCCGAATCGAGGCTCCCCCACGGCGGCAGCGGCATATTCACCGCCGCCAGTTGAGGACGTTACGGAAGGTGGGCACAGCGCAACACCCCCTTCGGGCCCAATCTTGAATGGCCCGAACGGACTATGCGTAAGCGGCAGATCACCCGGGGGAGTGAGCTGGGGACATGCGGGACAATCCCAGCAAACCGGGACACTTCAGTTGAGTCACAACGGACGCCAGGTGACACACAAGGCGGATTCGGACACGCGCCCCACAGAAATCGGGGAACCTCCGGAACGATTCGGGGTCGCCGGACGTATTGATACGTGGCCGCACTGCTGTGACAGTTGAGAGCAGCTTAGGCCAAGGCATATACGTGTGTCCGGCGAATGAGAACGTAGGCTGCCCTCATGCCAAAGAAGCGCTCGGGCGGTGGTCTGTCCCCTACGCAGCAGGCCGCCAAGTTCCTCGGTGTCAGCGTGCTCGCGGGTGCCGTCATGGCCGGAATCGCACTGCCCGCCGCGGGCGCACTCGGTCTCGCGGCCAAGGGCTCCGTCAAAGGGTTCGACGAGATCCCCGACAACCTGAAGAGTCCCGCGCTGAGTCAGCGGACCACGATCCTGGACAACAAGGGCGGCCAGATCGCAACGGTCTACTCGCGCGACCGCACGGTGGTCGACCTCAAGGACATCTCGCCGTACATGCAGAAGGCGATCGTCGCGATCGAGGACTCCCGCTTCTACCAGCACGGCGCGGTGGACCTGAAGGGCATCCTGCGCGCCGTGAACCAGAACGCGCAGAACGGCGGGGTCGCCCAGGGCGCCTCCACCCTCACGCAGCAGCTGGTGAAGAACTACTTCGTGGAGGAGGCCGGCGACGACCCGACGAAGGTCGCCCAGGCCACCCAGCAGACCCTCGGCCGCAAGATCCGCGAGCTCAAGTACGCGATCCAGCTGGAGGAGAAGCTCGGCAAGAAGAAGATCCTCGAGAACTACCTGAACATCACGTTCTTCGGCGAGCAGGCCTACGGCATCGAGGCCGCCGCCCAGCGCTACTTCTCCAAGCCCGCCAAGGAGCTGAACCTCCAGGAGTCGGCGCTGCTCGCGGGCATCGTCCAGTCGCCCAGCCGGTACGACCCGGTCAACGACGAGGCGGAGGCCGTCAAGCGGCGCAACACCGTGCTCCAGCGCATGGCCGAGGTGCACGACATCTCGCAGCAGGAGGCCGACGCGGCCAAGGCGAAGAAGATCGAGCTGCACGTGAGCAAGCCGAAGAACGGCTGCATCACGGCGGTCAAGGGCTCCAGCTTCTTCTGTAAGTACGTGGAGCACGTCTTCCTGACCGACCCGGTCTTCGGCAAGACCAAGGAGGAGCGGGCGAAGATCTGGAACCAGGGCGGTCTGACGATCCGCACGACCCTCGACCCGCAGTCGCAGGAGTCCGTCCAGACGTCGCTTAAGGACCACGTCTACAAGTCGGACAAGGTCGCCGCGGCGGCCACCCTGGTCGAGCCGGGCACCGGGAAGATCCTCGGCATGGGCCAGTCGAAGCCGTACGGCTACGGGAAGAACGAGACCGAGTACAACTACTCGGTCGACTACAGCATGGGCGGCTCCAACTACGGCTTCCCGACCGGTTCGACGTTCAAGCCGTTCGTGGCCGCCGCCGCGATCGAGCAGGGCCGGCCGCCGACGCAGGAGTACTCGTCGCCGAACAAGATGCCGTACCCCAGCCCGGTGCAGACGTGCAGCAGCAAGCCGTGGACCAACCAGGCGAACGAGCAGGTGCCGAACGAGGACGCCTCGGAGGTCGGTCCGTACCGGCTGAAGGAGGCGATGGCCAAGTCGGTCAACACCTACTTCGTGCAGATGATCTCCGACATCGGTCTGTGCCCGGTGATGAAGCAGATCGACAAGCTCGGCGTCGTCCAGGGCAACGGCGACAAGCTCCCCGAGGTCCCCTCCATCGCCCTCGGCGCCAAGGGCATCTCCCCGCTGACGATGGCCACGGCGTACGCGGCCTTCGCCTCCCGCGGCATGTACTGCACGCCGATCGCCGTCGAGTCGATCACGCAGAAGGTCGGCAACACGCAGAAGTCCCTGGAGGTACCGAAGTCGACCTGCTCGCGGGCGATGTCCGAGAAGACGGCGGACACCATCAACACCCTGCTGAGCGGTGTGGTCGACTCCGGTACGGGTCAGCAGGCGGGTCTGACCGACCGGGCCAACGCCGGTAAGACCGGTACGACGGACCAGCGCAAGAACGCCTGGTTCGTCGGCTACACGCCGAACCTGTCCGGCGCGGTCTGGGTCGGCAGCGCCACCCAGAAGGTCCAGATGCGGGGCATCCGCATCGGCGGCGTCTACCGCGACAAGGTCTACGGCGGGCAGGTTCCCGGCCCGATCTGGCGGGACCTGATGACCGGCGCCCTGGTGGGCAAGGACTCGCCGTCCTTCAACCTGGTCGACATTCCCGACGAGGACAAGGACAAGGACAAGGACAAGGACCGGGACCACGACGGGAACGACGACGACAACGGTCACGGAAACGGAAACGGCGGGAATGGAGACCCCCTCGGCGGCCTGACCAACGGCGGATCGCTCCCCACGCCTTCCTTCTCCATTCCCGAGGGATGGATTCAGGGCACCACCGGCAGGGGTAACGGAAACGGCGGTCAGCGCTGATGACCCATATCCGCCGATCCACCCCGCATCCCCCGGCTGACCTGCGGCTGAAGCGTCCGGCGTAATTACGTCAGCTTCCCGGTAAGGGCACCCTCTCGGCGGAGGCCGTGACATATTCACCTCCGGCCCCGCCTCGAGGGTGCCCTTGCTGTTTTTCCAGCCCGTCCGGAGGGGACATGAAACTCAGATCGCGGCTCAGTGTCACGTTCAGCGCGTTGCTCGGCGCCCTGACCCTCGCCCTCGCCGTACCGAATTCGGCGGCGGCCGCCGCCTGCGACAACTTCGGCTGCGACGGTCACGACCCGAACGTCCAGACCTGGCAGACCGGTCCGGTCAGCCCCTACGGCCCGTACGACCTCGGCGGGTCGTTCATGTACGAGCTGCGCTGGGGGAAGACGGACGGCGACCAGTACAGCTGGGGCCGCCTGTGGTACATCAGCGGCTCGGACGAGCAGAAGTACACCGTGTACGTGCAGCGCTGCACGAAGAGCCACTCCACCTGTTACTGGCGCCTGGGCGAGAAGAAGGGCGGCGCTTCGGGCTGGACCGCGAAGGTCCCCGAGGGCACGAACTACTACTACACACGCACGCCGATGTACTACAACCCGTCGGGTTACGAAATGCGGGCCTGCGTGGAGGACCCGTCGGGCGACGAGTCGTGCACGCCGTGGTACTGAGCAGGCCCGGCTCTCCGACGTACGGATGAAGCCAATGCGAGCGGGGATGGCGCAAATACGTCATCCCGCTCGCCCCGTTAACAGTCTTTGGTGAGATTTATTCAGCTGTTCGCGCTCACAAGCGGTTCCTAGACTTGTCCCACCAGATGCAGTGATCCACTGCTGCTACTTGGGGGGAAGGCGAATTGACCGTTACGCCAGAACTTGACGTCAATAAACCGAGAATAGAAGCCAACGACCAGAAGATTCTGAACCTGCTGTATGCGGGGCTGAACGACGCATCGATCGCCCGGCATTTAGGAGTGGGTCACCGCACGATACAGCGCAAAGTGCACCGGCTCATGGAACTTCTCGAAGCCAATGGCCGTGTGGCCCTGGGCGCTCGGGCGCAGGAACTCGGCCTGCTGGTGGGCGCGTCCCGCCGGCCGCCACGGCCGAGGGAACTGACCGCCCGGGTGACGGACGGCGCCCTGCGGGCGGGGGTCGGCTGACCCCGCGACGGGCAGTGCCGCCGGCTCATTCACGGACGCGCACGACGGGAGCGTGCGCTGCGGAGAACGCCGAGCGAGACAACGACGTCCGGCCGGGACAACGACGTCCGAGCCGCATGCCGACGCCGGAACAGGACTCCGGCGTCACGAGCCGCCGCCGACGCAGGACCGGGACAACGACGTGACGACGTCCGGCCAGGACAACGACGTCCGGCCGGACCGATGACGTCCGGCAGGGGCAACGACGCCCGAGCCGCGTGCCGACACCGGAGCGGGACACCACACCGGGAACGTCGGTCCTCTTAGGCCCCGCAGGGAAACCTCTTCACCCCGTGGGACATCGTCCTGCCGAAGGGGTGGTGACCGCCGCACCGCGGAGGCCACCACCCCCCGTTCCGCTGTTGCCCCGCAGGGGCGTTCCGGCCTTCCGCCGGAGTGCGGGCAGCGGGTGAACTCGACACCCGTACGCCCGTCCTGGCGGGCCCTCAGCCCGCGAGCAGCTTCTTCACGACGGCGGCGACACGGCCGCCCTCGGCCTGACCGGCCACCTTCGGGTTCACGATCTTCATGACCTGGCCCATGGCGCGCGGCCCCTCGGCGCCGGCCGCCTTGGCCTCCTCGACCGCCTGGGCGACGATCTGCTGGAGCTCGTCGTCGGACAACTGCTTGGGCAGGTACGCGGCGAGAACCTCGCCCTCCGCCTTCTCCCGCTCGGCCGACTCGGCGCGCCCGCCCTGAGCGAAGGCGTCGGCGGCCTCACGACGCTTCTTCGCCTCGCGGGTGATCACCTTCTGCACCTCGTCGTCGGAGAGTTCGCGCTTGGTCTTGCCCGCGACCTCCTCCTTGGTGATCGCGGCGAGGGTCAGCCGGAGCGTCGAGGAGCGGAGCTCGTCGCGCTCCTTGATCGCGGCGTTGAGGTCTTCCTGCAGCTTCGACTTGAGCGTGGTCATGCCGTCGATTGTCGCAGGTGCGGTGTGCGGGTCGCCTGCTGATTTCGGAGCGGACGTCCTGTGCCCGCGGGAGGGCGCGTCCCGTGCCCCGGTGCGAACGCGTCCCCGGCCCTCGCGAGGAGCGCGCGTCTGACGGGGACTCGCCCGGCGCGCCCCCGTGCCCGGCGGTGACGCGCCCCGAGCCCTGCGGGCACGAAGGCCCGCAGGGGTCTGACACGATGGACGTATGCGCGCGCGATACGGAGTACCCCTGGCAATCACGGCGGTGGGCGCCGCCGGTCTGTTGTACTCGGCCGGTTTCGAGGCCCGGTCCTTCCGCCTTCGGCGGGTGACGGTGCCGGTCCTGCCGGCGGGGATGCGGCCCTTGCGCATCCTCCAGGTCTCCGACATCCACATGGTGAGCGGCCAGCGCAAGAAGCAGCGCTGGCTGCGGTCCCTGGCCGGGCTGCGCCCCGACTTCGTCATCAACACCGGGGACAACCTGTCCGACCCCGAAGGCGTGCCCGAGGTCCTGGACGCCCTCGGCCCCCTGATGGAGTTCCCCGGCGCGTACGTCTTCGGCTCGAACGACTACTACGGCCCCACACTCCGCAACCCCGCCCGCTACCTGCTCGAGAAGACCCAGGGCCGCCACGGCCTGAACGGCAACAAGCCCGTCGTGGGCGCCGTCCACAACCCGTGGGAGGACCTGCGCGACGGCTTCGACACGGCGGGCTGGCTGAACCTGACGAACACCCGCGGGTCGCTGAAGGTCGAGGGCGCCGAGATCCAACTGACCGGCCTGGACGACCCGCACATCAAGCGGGACCGCTACGCGCGCGTGGCCGGTGGGCCGTCGGAGTCGGCCGACTTCTCGATGGGCGTGGTGCACGCCCCGTACCTGCGCGCCCTCGACGCCTTCACCGCCGACGGCTACCCGCTGATACTCGCCGGCCACACCCACGGCGGCCAGCTCTGCCTCCCCTTCTACGGCGCCTTCGTCACCAACTGCGACCTGGACACGGACCGCGTGAAGGGCCTGTCCACGCACACGGCGGACGGCCGCACGTCGTACATGCACGTCTCGGCGGGCTGCGGCACGAGCCGGTACACGCCGGTGCGTTTCGCATGCCCCCCGGAGGCGTCGCTGCTGACGCTGGTGGAGCGCAGGTAGCGGTCGTCGCGGGGCGCCCCGGGAGCGGAACGCCCCGCGGCTCGGGGTGACTCCCCCTCGACGATCCGGACACGGGCGAAGGGGTGCGGGCCGGGACCGGCCCCGCCTCCTCGCCCGCGTGTAACCCACCCGGACGACCCATATCGCCCGATTCGTCCGGGCTCCTTAGCGTGGGGCCATGACCGCCCCCATACCCAGGGACATACCCGACCTCCCCGCGATACCGGGTATCGCTCCGCCGATCACCTCGTCCTTCGTCCCCGCGACGGCGGTGGTGGCACCCACCCGCCATCCGCGGGCGACCGCCTTCCGTATCTTCGTGGCCCTTGTCGCGGCGGCGGGCGTGGCGATCGACCTGCTCGCCGGCAGCGCACTCCACGTCCTGGCGTACTTCACCATCCAGGCCAACATCCTGGTGGCCGTGACCTTCGCGGTCTCGGCCCGGCGGGCCTGGGCGGCCCGCCGCCCCGTGTCGGGTGCGGTGACGGGCGCCACACTCCTCTACATCGTGATCACGGGCCTCGTGTACCACCTGATCCTCGCGGACCGACCCGGCGGCTTCTCCATGACCGGCGAGGCCGGCGCACCCACCGGATGGCCCTGGGTGGCCGACCAGCTCCTCCACACGGTGACGCCGATCGTCGTGATCGCCGACTGGCTGCTGCTGACCCACCCCGGCCGGATGGCGCTGCGCCACGCGGCCACCTGGGTGCTCTACCCGCTCTTCTACCTGGTGTTTTCCCTGATCCGCGGCGCGATGCTCGCCCCCGGCACGCCCGACCGCTACCTCTATCCCTTCGTCGACGTGGACCGGCACGGCTACGTCGGCATCCTCGGCAACACGGCCATCCTCGGCCTCGGCTTCTACGCCCTGGCCCTCGTCACCATCGCCGTGGACCACCTGCGCCCCGACCCGGTCCGCCCCCGCGCGCGACGCCCGTAAAACCGGATTTCGTCTCAGGCCACCGGTGGGCTAAAGTAAACGTCGTCGCCGCGACAAGCAGTGACATCGGGGTGTAGCGCAGCTTGGCAGCGCGCTTCGTTCGGGACGAAGAGGTCGTGGGTTCAAATCCCGCCACCCCGACAGTGAAACACCAGGTGAGGCACCTACCGAATTCGGTAGGTGCCTCACCTGTTTCGTGTGCGTGTCCATCTGCGTGACTACCGCTCCGGGTCCAGCTTCCCGCTTGAAGATCCCGTCCATGCCCACGGCGCCGGTCTGGATCACGGGGGCGGATCTGCTCGCGGTAGACCTCCTCGGTCACGGCCGTGCCGGAGTGCCCGACGAGCCGAGAGATCTCCTCCAGCGGGACACCCCGGTCGGACAGCAGCGGCACGCTCAGGTCCCGCAGCTTCCGGGCACGGCGAAAGGCGCCAAGGGCCCGACGCGAACCGCGGGGCCCTTCAGCATCGTTTCCCGCAACTTGTCCGCGGGCGCGTCGACACCGGGCGCCCCTGCCTCCACAGATGCCGTGGTACAGCGCTAAAGTTTCGCCGCTGCCGTACGGACGACGAACACGATGCCGTCCGTTCGCCTCGGGGGAGGGGCAACGCAGCCATCCATTCATCTGTGGGGGCACATTGAACATCTCTGCGCGTCGCGGATTCGCGGCGCTCACGACCGTCGCCGCACTCGCGGCCGGTCTCGTCGCCGGGCTCCCGGGCCAGGCGACCGCCGACACCGCCGGCTGGCCGGCCACGGACGGCAGGCTGCTGTACAACGAACTCGGCTCGCTGCGCTACATCAACCCCGACGGGACCAAGAGCGCCCAGTTCTACGAGACCGCGAATCAGGCCGCCTGGTCCGCCGACGGCAGCCAGATCGCCTACGTCAGCGCCTACGACGACCGTCTCCGCACGAAGACGTACGCCCAGGAGTCGATATCGGGCGACGACATCGTCATGCCGGCGGGCAGTGGCTGGCATCCGACCGATCCGACGTTCTGGTACGGCGGAGGCGACATCGTCTTCACCGCCGGAGGCCGACTGCGGGTGGCCGTGGCCAACAGCGCCCGCGCTCCTCAGGCCCTGTTCGGCACCGACGTCGACGGCTGCGACTCCAAGGCCAGCGGCGCCGTCAACGGCAAACTGGCCTTCGTGCGCACCGGCACGAGCTGCTCCACCACCGGCACTCCGGCCGTCTGGGTCTACAACGGCCCCACCAAGGCGTTCACCAAGGTGGCCGCCAACGCGGACGAGCCGAGCATGTCCCCGGACGGGCAGTCGCTGGTCTTCACCCGCAGCGTCGCCGGACACAAGCAGCTCTTCACGGTCAAGGCCGACGGCACCGGGCTGACCCAGGTCACCACGGACCCCGTCGACCACAACCGTCCGGCCTGGTCGCCCAAGGGCGACCGGATCGCGTACGACACCTACTTCACCGGCAGCGCGGACACCGCCAGTGGTTCGCAGATATGGATCCGCGACCTCGCCGCGGGCACGGAGACACGTGTGCCCATGGCCGACGGCACGGACGTGGCCTGGCAGCCGCTCCGGAAGAACGCGATCTCCCGGGTCTACGGCGCCGACACCTACGGCACCAACATCGCGTCGTCCAAGTGGACCTGGAACACCCTCGGCAAGAGTGTGCCCGGCCTGATGAACGCGAGCTCGGCCGTCCTGATCAGCAAGTCGGACTCCGCGTATGCCACCACCGCGACCTCGCTGGCCGGCAAGAAGCACGGACCGGTGCTGATGACCTCCCGCACGGGCCTGGACTCCTCCGTCCAGACCGAGCTGAAGCGCATGCTGCCCAAGGGCAAGACCGTCTACCTGGTCGGCGGAACCAGCATCCTCAACAGCTCGGTGGCGTCCAAGGTGACCTCGCTCGGGTACGTCGCCAAGCGACTGTCCGACGTCTCGCGCTACTCCACCTCGGTGGCCGTGGCCAAGACGATCACCAGTGCGCCGAAGTACGTGTTCCTGGCGACCGGCACCGACTACCACAACGCCCTCGCGGCCAGCTCCGCCGCCGGCGGCATGGGCACCTCGGGCACCGCGGTCGTACTGCTGACCCAGGGCTCGACCATGACCGCGTCCGTGTACGGCTACCTGAACAAGTACAGCCCGAGCACGACGAAGATCATCACGGTGGGGGTCGACGCCGAGTCGGCGCTGTCCAAGGCGTACAACGCCGGCAAGCTGCCGCACTGGCCCAGCAAGTACAGCTACTACCGCTTCGGCGGCAGTCCGGCGCCGGTCGCCGCGAGGCTCGCCGAGTTCTGGTGGTCGTCGCCGTCGGACGCCGCGGTGGCCTCGGTGAACAGTTGGACCGGTGGCGTCTCCGCGTCGTCGGCGATGACCACGTTCGGCCCGCTGCTGTGGACCGACGTCACCTCGCTGACGTACGACACCAAGTGGTACATGATGCGCACGTCGGCGAGCCTGAACCACGTGGCCGTGTTCGGCGGCAACGGCTCCGTCGACGCGAAGGTGGTCCCGTTGATCGGCAGGGCCATCGGCGTGGACAGCACCTACGCGTACACCTCGTACTACAAGGGTGACATCCCGCAGAGCCCGGCCTCCCAGCCGTTGTCCGCGAGCACCGGCAAGCCGGTTCCGAGCCCGAATCTGGCCCCGCTCAAGGTGACAGTCTCGAAGTGACCCCCGGTCCGGGCCGCCTTCCTCCCAGAGGGCGGCCCGGACCATTCCAGAACCGCTCTCGTCCCGGGTTGGTCCGACTGGTCGGATCTTCCGGTGGGTCGCGCCGGGACGTTCTGGGCGGCGGCAGAGCCGAGGTTATGAATGCGTCACCGGACCATCCATGAGCATCGAACCTCAGGAGCCACACGATGCGCCCCATCAGAGCAGCCCGTCTCGGCACGGCCACTGCGCTGGTCGCCCTTCTCGCCTGCGCCCCGGCCGCGTCCGCCGGGACGGACACCGATTCCGCCCACGCCAAGGGCGGAGACCGGGTCATCACACTCATCGGCCACCTCGTGCAGCAGACGCGCCTGCCCGTCAACCCCGGCGGCAGCCCCGCCCAGGGCGACCGGACCGTCTTCCGCTCGCTCCTCTTCGACAAGGACGACAAGAACCAGGTCGGCGAGACCGACGGCACCTGCACCACCACCACGGTCGAGAACGGCGGATCGGAGGTGTGCATCGTGACCTACAACCTCCCGGGCGGCCAGCTCTCCGTACAGGGGATGGTCTTCGGCATCCTCACCGATGGCCGTCCGACGATCCCTCCGCCTTCGTTCGACAACGGGATCACCGGCGGCACCGGGGATTTCCGCCAGGCTCGCGGCCAGGTCCACGCCGACACGATCGGTACGGGCAAGAGGCGCTTCACGATCTACCTCGACCGCTGACCGCTCTGCCTCGCCCGGTGAGAAGGGTGATGGACAGCGCCGGCGTCGAACGGGCAGGCCAGCGCCCGGCAGATCAAGGTCACGACGTGCCCGACCGCGTTCGGGACGAAGAGGTCGTGTGTTCACATCCCGCCACCCCGACACAGGTCAGAGGCCCATTCGCTTGATCGCGAATGGGCCTCTGTCGTGCGTGCAGCAGCGGAGTACCGCAACCGCCACGCCCCTTGCCGACCGTCCTCGGCCGACGGACCCTCCGCCTTTTCCTGCTGCTCGCGCTTCCCTCTCTTTTCTTTTCCTTCTTCTGCCTGCTGCCGCCGCCCAGCTCCTTGCCGGGCTCGCGGAGCGCCCGCGGGTCTCGGCGGAGGGGTGGCCCACCCCCGTGGTGCGGGCCGCCCTGAATCGTGGTCGGTCAGCTGGTCTCGCCCGCCTTGTCCACGACGGCCGTCGTGATGAGCGAGTTGCCGCCGATGACCTCGCCGCCCGAGACGATCCGCATGCCGACGAGCCGGTAGGTCTGCGGGTCGATCAGCCACTGATCATGCATCGATTCACCGGTCCTGGGGTTGTTCTCCCCCCGGCTGTAGTCCAGGGCGATCACCCGGCGTCCGGCGGCGGTCTCGACCAGGTGGCCGGTGACCTTTCCGCCCGGCAGGAGTGCGAGGGCGCGGTAGAGAGAAGCCAGACCCTTGGCCGGCATCACGCGGGCGGACAGCAGGACGCTGATCTCGACGTAGTCGTTGCGCGCCTGTGAGAGTTCCTTGGAGTCGGCGATGGCGTCCTGCTCGCGCAGCGACTTCAGCGTCCCCCTGCCGTCGGCCGGCAGGGCGATGAGGACCCGGTACATCTCGCGCGGCGAGCGGTCATCACCCTCGCCGCCGTTCTCCAGGTGCATCTTGGTGATGTCGAGCGGCTCGTCCCGCATCCGGGAGGCACCGGCGGAGCCGTCGTAGCGGATCCAGTCCTCCGGATCGCCCAAACGGCGGTGGGCCTTGTCCAAAGGCTCCTGTACCGACTTGGTGTAGATCCACTGCTTCGCCGTCGGAACGGTGCCGGCCGGCTGTGCCTGGACCGCGTCGGCGGCCTGCCGCAGGAACTCGGCCGCGCTGACCCCCTTGAAGCGCACACCCGGCGTGGCCGCGGGCCGCACCGTGCCTCCCGTGCCCTTCCCGCCCACCAGCAGGGTGGCGGTGACGGCCACGGCGGTCACCGCGGCCACGACCGCGACGATCGCGAACTCCCGCCGTCGCCACAGCGCGCGGCGCGACCGCCCGGCCCGCGCGGCGTCGGTGAGCCGCGCCCGTCCCGGTGCGAGCCGGGCCCGGTCGGGCACCGGCACGTGGGCGCGCAGCTCGCGCACTTCGGTCATCTCGTCCATGGCTACGCCACCTCTACCGCGTCGGTCACGAATGCAGGATCGGCACCCAGCGACGTACGTACCTTGCGTCGCGCCCGGTTGAGCCGCGAACGAACCGTGCCGACCGGTACGTCCAGCGCCTCTGCGACCTCCTGGTAGGTGAGTTCGGCCCAGGCGACGAGCAGCAGGACGTGCCGGTCCGGCGCCGACAGTCCTGCGAGGGCGCCGGCCAGCGGGCCCTGCGCCGCGATCCGGCTGTCGGTGTCCTCGAGCCAGAACTCGCCCCTGGACGCGGCGAGCGGGTCATGGCCGGTGCGGGCGAGCGCCCTGAGCGCCCGCACCTCGGCGCGGCGCTGCTTGCCGATGAGGTTTCCGGCGATGCCGTACAGCCAGGGGCGCGCATTGGCGCGCGTGCGGTCGTAGCGGGACCGGATCCGGAAAGCGACCAGGAAGGTGTCGGCAGTGATGTCGTCGGCGGCAGCGTCACCCAGGCGGCGGGCCGCGTAGCGGTGGATGTCGGGGGCGTAGCGGTCGTAGAGCAGGGCGAACAGCTCCGACTTCTCCAACGACTGCACGACGATCTCCGCGTCGTCCTCCGTCCGTTCCACAGACGGCGGTGGTCCGCTCACAATGCTTCCCCTGACTCATCGGTGAGTGCGTGTCACCTGCTGTTCCCCGATGGGCTCCGAAGAGTTCACGGTTTCGCGAAAGTCGTCGCACCACCGGCGAACACGCGCGCTCAGGGAATCACCCGCTTCAGCGCCTCCCGCACGGAGGGGCCCGACGTCCGAGACTCGCGGTGGCTCGCGGTGGCTCGCACCGAGGCGTGCGGGGCTGCCCGCGGGCCACGGATCTGCGGACCAGGCCATACGCCGGCTGCCGCACCGTACGCAGTGAGCGTGTGCGGTGCCCGGGAGACATCTTGGAGATGATCTGTGCTGGAACGTCTGAGGCCCGCTCTCGGACGCCGGCCCGCGGGATTTTGCCGGAGGGCAATCCAAACGGGCGCCTTCGTCGTACCCATAAGGAGAGCCGCAGCCCCGGGGTACGTCCCGGTCCGCCCGTTCGCGTGCGGCGGGGATCCTGTCTGTGAGACGCACTCCTCGTCCGTGCGGGGCGACGTCCGCCACCACGCCGATCGGGCCCTGCGGCTGCGGCTGTCGATCTCGTGCGGCCGGAGCCGCGCGAGACGATGGAGGGAAGGTGCATCCATCATGCGAGCACAACGCGCGAGGCGTCTCGCCGCGGTGGCCGCGGTCGGTCTTCTGACGGTCGGCGGCGCCGCGGTCGGCACGACGGGGACGGCCATGGCGGCAACCCCCGCCGTCCACACCCAGGTGACCAACTGGTGCGGCAACGGATGGGGCGGCTGGGGCGGAGGCTGGGGCGGAGGCTGCTTCGATCACCGCTTCGACCACCGCTTCGATCACCACGGGTTCCGCTTCGACCACCGATTCGATCACCGCTTCGACCACCACAACTTCTTCCACCAGGGAAGTTTCGTGATCGTCGTGCTGTAGCGCTCCCCCACGGGCCCGGTCCGGGGCGCCGGTCCCGTGGCGGTGCTCTGGAACCGGCTGTCCCGGTACGGCAGTCTTCTCCTTCGTGAATCTTCCGTCTCAGAGTGCGTCGGTCGACGGCGTCGCGCCCATGGTCGTGGCCGGGGACGACGCCCTCGCCCACCGGCTGGCCGCCGAGTTGCGCGGGGTGTACGGCGAGCCGGTGACGCTCGTCGTGCCGAGCACGCAGCGCAGCGTGCGCCCGCCCGTGGTCGGGCGGGCGCGGGCCACCGCGCTCCTCGACCGGGTGACCGCCGCTGTGAACCGGGCCTCCGGCAACGGGGAGGGCAACGGGACCCGGAGCACCGAACCGGCGGGCTCAGGGAGGCTGTTGGAGGCCGCCGAGGTCTCCGAGGCCGTACTCACCGAGGCGGGCGTCGAGCGGGCCGCCGCGCTCGCGCTCGTCTACGACGACGACGAGACCAACATCCGGGCCGCGCTCACCGCCCGGCGGCTCAACCCGCGTATCCGGCTGGTGCTGCGCCTCTACAACCGGCGCCTCGGCCAGCACATCGAGGCCCTCCTCGACCAGGCGTCGGCGCTGGCCGCCGCGGGGGCCGACGCGGACGCCGGGGCCGACGGCGCGGGCGAGACCCTGGACGCGACCACCTCCGTCACCGTGCTGTCCGACGCGGACACCGCCGCGCCCGCGCTGGCCGCGACCGCCCTCGCCGGGACCAGCAAGGTCGTCCAGACCGACGGGTTGATGCTGCGCGCGGTCGAACGGCCGCCCCCGGGGCCCGGACAGGTCGCCGACCCCGGGCTGTGCACGCTGGCCCTCCTGTCCGCGACCGCCAACGACCCGGCCGGCGCCGACGGTTCCGAGGGCAGCGGCGCACACGGCCCCCAACTCCTGCCCGACGAGCGGGCGGTGGCCGCCGCGACCGGGCGCGCCACCGTCGTGCTGGAGAACGTGTCCTACTCCGGTCCCCCGCTGCCCGCGGGGCGCAGTGTCGTGCCCTTCGGCTCACTGCTGTCCCGTCGGCTGCGGTGGTCGTTCGCCGGACTCGTCGCCTGTGTCGTCGGCCTCGCCGTCGCGTCGATGGTGGTCACCGGCGAGCATCCGCTGCGGGCCACCTACCTGACCCTGCTCGATCTCTTCGCCATCAACGACCCCGCCGTCGGGCAACCGGTGGGGCGGCAGATCCTCCAGCTCTTCTCCGGGCTCGTCGGGTTGCTGCTGCTGCCCGTGCTGCTGGCCGCCGTGCTGGAGGCGCTCGGTACGTTCCGCAGCGGGTCGGCGCTGCGACGGCCGCCGCGCGGGCTGTCCGGGCACGTGGTGCTGCTCGGCGTCGGCAAGATCGGCACGCGCGTGCTGGCGCGACTGCGGGAGCTGCACATCCCCGTGGTGTGCGTGGAGGCCGACCCCGAGGCGCGCGGGCTCGCTCTGGCACGGCGGCTGCGGGTGCCCGTGGTGCTCGGCGACGTCACCCAGGAGGGTGTGCTGGAGGCCGCCAAGATTCACCGCGCCGATGCGCTGCTCGCGCTCACCAGCGTGGACACCATGAACCTGGAGGCCGCGTTGTACGCGCGGACCGTGCGGCCGGATCTGCGGGTGGTGCTGCGGCTGTACGACGACGACTTCGCGACCGCCGTGTACCGCACGCTGCGGGCCGCGCATCCCGGCGCCCTCACCCGGAGCCGGAGCGTCTCCCATCTGGCGGCGCCCGCGTTCGCCGGGGCGATGATGGGGCGGCAGATCCTCGGGGCGATTCCTGTCGAGCGGCGGGTGCTGCTCTTCGCCGCCGTGGATGTGGGCGGGCATCCGCAGTTGGAGGGGCGGACCGTGGGGGAGGCGTTTCGGGCGGGGGCTTGGCGGGTGCTTGCGCTGGATACCGGGGTGAGGGACCGGCGGGCGGGGGCTTCGGGGGCCGGGGGTGCCGGGAATGCGGGGTCCGGGGGTTCTGGGGGGTCCGGGGGTTCTGGGGGGTCCGGCGGCTCCGGGGGGTCCGGAAGCGGTGGAACGTCTGGGGGGTCTGGTGGCTCCGGGTCCGGGTCCGGGTCCAGGTCCGGGTCCGGCTCCAGGTCCGGGTCCGGCTCCAGGTCCGGGTCCGGCTCCGGCTCCGGCTCCGGGGGGTCCGGGGTGGCCTCGTCCGGGCGGGGGGCCGGGGTGGGGTCCGGGCTCGTGTGGGACCTTCCTGCCGATTACGTGCTCCGGGGTGAGGACCGGGTGGTGCTTGCCGCTACGCGGCGGGGGCTGGCCGAGTTGTTGGGGCGGCGGGGGCGGGAGCGGGCCTCCACGTAGGCCCTTCGGGCTGAGGGGGGGCCGCGGGCCCTCGCGGGCTTCCCGGGGTGCCGTGTGGCTGGCGCCGGTCCGGGGTTTTCGCCCCCTCCGCCCCTACCCGTCCCGTTGTCCTGGGGGCTGCCGCCCCCAGACCCCCGCTTCGGCCTGGACGGCCTCGTCCTCAAACGCCGGACGGGCTGGAGCGTGCCCCCTGGCTCCCATGAAGGGGAGACCTGGGCCAGGGGAATCGGCCTGGACGGCCTCGTCCTCAAGCGCCGGACGGGCTGAAACCTGCCGTCCCGGCCTCAAGGCGACGAGCCCGGACGCCTCAGTCCTCAAGGAGGCTGGCCGGGCGCCCTGGGCCGACGCCGGGGCGGGGCGGTGTCGTCAGTCCGTCAGGTGGCGCTGGGCGAAGTCCAGTTCCAGGCGGACCTGCTTGATGCGTTCGTCGACGACCAGGGAGCCGTGGCCTGCGTCGTAGCGGTAGACCTCGTGGACGGCGTCCCGGGCGGCGAGGCGGGTGACGTAGTTGTCGATCTGGCGGATGGGGCAGCGGGGGTCGTTGACGCCCGCGGAGATGTAGACGGGGGCCTTGACCGCGTCGACGTAGGTGAGGGGGGAGGACGCCTCGAAGCGTTCGGGGACCTCCTCCGGGGTGCCGCCGAGGAGGGTGCGGTCCATGGCCTTCAGGGCTTCCATCTCGTCGTGGTACGCCGTGACGTAGTCGGCGACGGGGACGGCGGCGATCCCGAGGGTCCAGGCGTCGGGCTGGGTGCCGAGGCCGAGGAGGGTGAGATAGCCGCCCCAGGAGCCGCCGGTGAGGATCAGACGGTCGGGGTCCGCGAGGCCCGAGGTGACCGCCCATTCGCGGACGGCGGCGATGTCCTCCAGCTCGATGAGGCCGACGCGGTGCTTGAGGGCGTCGGTCCACGCGCGGCCGTAGCCCGTGGAGCCGCGGTAGTTGACCCGGACGACCGCGTACCCGTGGTCGCCCCAGGCTGCCGGGCCCGCCGCGAAGGAGTCGCTGTCGTGCCAGGTCGGGCCGCCGTGGATGTCGAAGACCGTGGGCAGCGGGCCGGTGGCGCCGGCCGGCTTCTGGACCAGGGCGTGGATGCGTCCGCCGGGGCCCTCCACCCAGACGTCCTCCACGGGCACCGATCCCGGGGACTTCAGGCCGGGCGGGTCCAGCACGACCTCGCCGGTCGTGGAACGGACCACGGACGGCTCCGCGGCCGACGACCACAGATACTCCACGGTGCCGTCCGGGCGGGCCGTCGCGCCGGACACGGTGCCGGGCGGGGTGGGCACCGGGGTCAGCTCGCGGGACGTGAGGTCGTACCGCCACAGGTCGCTGCGTGCCTCGAAGCTGTGGGCGACGAGGAGGGCGGAACCGTCCGGATACCACTCGGCGGCCACGTCTCCGGGCAGGTCGAGGCCGAGGTCCGTCTCCTCGCCGGTGGTCACGTCCCACACGAGCGGCTCCCAGCGGCCGCGCCGCTGGTGCCCGATGAGGAGCCGGCCGTCCCCGTCGACCGGGGCGAAGCCGAGCACCTCCAGGCCCAGCTCGACCGTGCCGCCCTTGGTGTCGTCGAGCTCCGCGACCGTCGATCCGTCCGGGCGCAGGACGCGCAGCGCCGAGTGCATCGCGTCGCCGTGCTCGGTGTGCTCGATCGCGACGAGCGAGCCGTCGTGCGAGAGGTCGCCGACGCCGGCCGACTCCCGGTGCCGGTAGATCTCCACGGGGGTCTCGCCGGTGCGCGCCACGTGGATGGTGGAGCCGTCCTCGTCCGTGGAGCGGCCCACGACGGCGGTGCGCCCGTCGCGGGCGATGGCCAGTCCGGCCGGGTACGAGGGGTCGAGACCCGGCACCGCCGGCTCGTCGGGCCGCGCCTGCGGGTCGCCGCCGGCGCTCTCGGGGGCTCCGGCGGTGAAGGGGCGGCGGCGCCAGATGCCGAACTCGTCGCCGTCCTTGTCGTCGAACCACCAGATCCACTCGCCGTCCGGCGAGAGCACTCCGTCCGTCGTGCCGTTCGCCCGCGAGGTGACCTGGCGCTGCTCTCCCGTGGCGCGGTCCCAGGCGTACAGCTCGTACGTCCCTGTCGCGTTCGAGACGAACAGGGAGCGGTGCGGGGCGTCCTCCGCCCAGTCCGGCAGCGACACCCGCGGCGCCCTGAAGCGCTTCTCCCAGTCGGGCATGGCGGCCTGCTGCTCGTTGGACCTGCTGCTCTCAGTCATGGCCCCATAGTGCCTGGCCGGGCGGGGTCTTCGCCGACGCGGTCCCCAGCCTGTGGACAAACCCCGTTCGCCGGAGCCCGGCGGGACCGGTGGCGGTGACCCCGCGGCCCGGCCGTGCGCACGGGCCCCGTACCGTGGAAGGCGTGTACCGGTTCCTGCTGACGCCCCGCTGGTGGGGGATCAACGTCTTCGTGCTGTTGGCCATCCCCTTCTGCGTCTTCATGGGGTCATGGCAGCTGGGACGGTTCGAGGACCGGGTCGCGGACCATCGGACGGCGAGCGACCTGGCCGCGGAGGCCGAGACCTCGTCGCCCCGCCCGCTGGCCGAACTGCTGCCCGTGGACAAGGCCACGTCCGGCAAGCAGGCCACCGCGACCGGGCGGTACGGCAGGCAACTGCTCGTGCCCGGCCGTGAGCTGGACGGCGAGCGCGGGTACTACGTCCTGACCATGCTGCGGACCGACGGCGGTGCGCTGCCCGTCGTACGGGGCTGGCTGCCCGGTGACGCGGACCCGGCGAAGGCGCCCGCCGCGCCGACCGGCGAGGTCACCGTGACGGGCGCGCTCCAGGCGTCCGAGAGCCCCGGGTCCAACGGCGTCAGCTCGGCCGGTGGTCTTCCCGCCGGGCAGACCGGCGCGATCAGCTCCGCGTCGCTGGTGAACCTGGTGCCGTACAAGAAGGTCTACGAGGCGTGGATCACCCTCGACAAGGCCGACAGCGGTATGAAGGCGGTGCCGGCGGCGGCTCCGCAGAACACCGGCCTGGACCTGAAGGCGTTCCAGAACCTCGGCTACACCGGCGAGTGGTTCGTCTTCGCGGGCTTCGTCGTCTTCATGTGGTTCCGGCTGCTGCGCCGCGAGGTCGAGTTCGCCCGGGACGCCGAGCTGGGCATCGTCCCCGAAGGGGCCGGCAGCGGGTCGGAGTCCGGGGCCGGATCCGAGTCCGGGATCGACGGGGAGAGCGGGGTCCCTGCCGGGGGCGGCGCTCCGGCCTCGTCGTCGACGACCGCCTAAAGCCCTTCGGACGACCGTCCGAGCCTTCCGGCCGCCCGGCGCCGCAGCGCCGGCTCCGGGACGGCCCGGCATCACCAGGGACCGAGCCGCACGGCACGGGACGGCTCGTGGCAGGACCGGGAGACGACCGCGCGAGGCGCCGTCCGTGTCGCTCAGGACGTCAGGACGCCCGTGTGGTAGACGGTGCCCGCGCACGCGTTGGAGACGGTCGTCGAGGCCGTCGCCCCGCCCGTCGTCGCCGTGTTGGACACGGCGACGCTGCCGTCGGCCACCCCGTCCTCCGTGACGAGCTGCGGCGCGACGCCGCCGCCCTCGGTCGTACCGGTGCTGCCGGTGTCACCGGCGCCCTCGGTGGGCGTCGGGTCCGGTGAGGGCTCCGAGGTGGTGGGACAGGTCTCCGAGGGCACCCAGGCGAACTTCACCACGTACGACGCGCCCGGCTGGAGGACCAGGGAGGCGACCTCCGTGGACGGGTCCGGCAGCCCGGTGGCCGCGTCGCCCGCCACATGGGTCGACACACCGACCTTGGCGGGGTCCGCGGCGCCCGCGGCGGCCGCGTTCACCGTGCCCGCTCCGGTGACCGTGCAGCCGGCGGCGGAGATGTTCGAGAAGGTGAAGGAGCCGTAGACCGCGCCGGTGGAGTCCGGGACGCCGACGGCGCTGGTGGCCCCGCCGATCTGCTCGGTCGTGCAGGCGGGCGTGGTCGCGGCCGAGGCCGTCGGGTCGGCGCCGCCCGTGGTGGCGCCGCCGCCGGTGCTCTTGCCCGTGCCGGGCGTGCTCTTGCCGCCCTCCTTGCCCTTGTCCTTCGAGGTGCCGGAGGAGCCGCTCGTCGCCTTCTCGTGGCCGTCCGCGTCCTTGTCCTGGCCCGTGCCGCCCTGTGCCTGCGAGGCGTTGCCCGCCATGGACGGGTCGGCCTTCGACCCGGCGGAGTTCGAGACGTGGACGAAGGCGGGGATGGCCGTGCCGATGAAGAGCGCGGCCGCGGCCATGCCGACGACGGCCTGCCGCTTGCGGGCCCGCCTGGCCGGAACGGCACGGCGCAGATGGTCGAGGGTGCCGTCGGTGGGCTCGATCTCCTGGACGGCCTGGTGGAGCAGACGGCGCAGTGCCAGTTCGTCGGAGCCGAGCCCGTCGGGTCCCTGTCCGCCCGTCTGTTCGTCGGACTGTCCGTCGGGGCCGTGGTTCACAGTTCCGTTCCCAGCGTGCGATTGCTTGTGCTCGTGCTCGTGGCGCCGACCTCCGTCGGGGCTCCACCGCTCGTCGTGCCCACTCATGCCGGGGCCTCCATGGCGATGCGGAGCGCGGCGATGCCGCGGGAGCCGTACGCCTTGACCGAGCCCAGCGATATGCCGAGCGTGTCGGCGACCTGGGCCTCGGTCATGTCCGCGAAGTAGCGCAGGACCAGGACCTCGCGCTGACGGCGCTGGAGCCCCTTCATGGCCTTGATCAGCGCGTCGCGCTCCAACTGGTCGTAGGCGCCTTCCTCGGCGCTCGCCATGTCGGGCATCGGCTTCGACAGGAGCTTGAGGCCGAGGATGCGCCGACGCAGCGCGGAGCGCGACAGGTTGACGACGGTCTGCCGCAGATAGGCGAGCGTCTTCTCCGGGTCGCGGACGCGTTTGCGCGCCGAGTGCACCCGGATGAAGGCCTCCTGGACGACGTCCTCGCAGGAGGCGGTGTCGTCGAGCAGGAGCGCCGCGAGGCCCAGGAGCGACCGGTAGTGGGCGCGGTAGGTCTCTGTCAGATGGTCGACGGTGGTACCGGCGGCCATGCTGTCGTCGGAGCCGTCACGCTGATTCGGTATGCGGGCGGGCCGCGCTGCGGGCATGGGCGCGATCACCGGCATGCCGCCGGGCGCGCCGGGGCTGCGGAGTCGGCGGGGTGGACGCAGGGCTGTGCCCCTCGTCTGGACCGCGGTGAAGTCGAGTACCTCTGCCACGCCTGTTTGACACGCGTCCCCCCGGCAGGGTTGTACGCGACAGGCGTCACATTCGCGTCGGCCGGCACAGTGGCCGGAAGCAGACCCTCCGGAGCACCCCCTGGTACGCCTGCGGGACCGCCGGCCGGGACGCTTCTCAGCGCGCCTGACACTGCACTAAATGCCCTCATGCGTACCAGCTCTTCCCCTATGCCCCATGTGCCGTGCCGCCCCCGGACGCCCCTGAATGGCGACCGCAAAGACGCTCCCCGCCCTCCGCGCGGTTGCGGAGAACGGGGAGGAAAATCTTCGGACGCCGACAGGGGCGGATTCAAGTGGTCGGACCACAGTCCGCTCACCGAACACACACAGATCCTACAAATGAATCCCCTGACGGCCACCGAGATTCCGGCTGCCGGACGTCCAGAACGCAGAACCTTGCGGAGCCCGCGCACACCCAGAAGGCAGAACCTACGCCCCGATGATCTCCGCCGCCACCAGCTCGGCGATCTGAGCGGTGTTCAATGCGGCACCCTTGCGCAAGTTGTCCCCGCACACAAACAGTTCGAGTGCGGTCGAATCGTCCAGAGCCCGGCGGACTCGGCCGACCCAGGTCGGATCCGTGCCCACCACGTCGGCGGGGGTGGGGAACTCCCCGGCGGCCGGGTCGTCGAACAGCACGACCCCCGGCGCTGTGGCGAGAATCTCCCGCGCCTTGGCGACGGTGACCTCGCCCTGGAAGCGGGCGTGGACGGTCAGTGAGTGCGTGGTGACGACGGGTACGCGGACACAGGTGACGGCCACCTTCAGCGCCGGCAGTCCGAGGATCTTGCGGGACTCGTTGCGGACCTTCATCTCCTCCGAGGACCAGCCGTCCTCGGCGAGCGACCCGGACCACGGCACCACGTTCAGCGCGACGGGCTCCGGGAAGGGCCCGGTGTTGTCGCCCACGGCCCGCCGTACGTCACCGGGGCTGGTGCCCAGTTCCGTACCGGCGACGAGCGACAGCTGCTGGCGCAGGGTCTCGACCCCGGCCCGGCCGGCGCCGCTGACCGCCTGATAGCTGGAGACGACCAGTTCGCGCAGCCCGAACTCGGCGTGCAGCGCACCCAGGGCCACGATCATCGAGAGCGTGGTGCAGTTCGGGTTGGAGATGATCCCGCGCGGACGCACGCGCGCGGCGTGCGGATTGACCTCGGGGACGACGAGGGGCACGTCCGGGTCCATCCGGAAGGCTCCGGAGTTGTCGACGACGACCGCGCCCTTGGCGGCGGCGATCGGCGCCCACTGGGCGGCCACCTCGTCCGGTACGTCGAACATGGCGACGTCGACCCCGTCGAAGGCCTCCTCCGACAGCGCCACGACCTCGACCTCCTCGCCGCGCACGGCCAGCTTGCGGCCGGCCGAGCGCGGGGAGGCGATCAAGCGGATCTCGCCCCAGATGTCCGCGTGCTGGGACAGGATCTGGAGCATGACCGTGCCGACCGCTCCGGTCGCTCCCACGACCGCGAGCGTCGGCGCCAAGGACCCCTTGGGTCCCACGGACCCGGCCATCAGCGGCCGGTGCCTCCGTAGACGACGGCCTCGTCGCTGTCGGAATCGAGTCCGAAAGCGGTGTGGACGGCGCGGACGGCCTCCGGGACGTCGTCGGCACGCGTGACGACGGAGATGCGGATCTCGGAGGTGGAGATCAGCTCGATGTTCACGCCCGCGTCGGACAGCGCCTCGAAGAAGCCGGCCGTGACACCCGGGTTCGTCTTCATGCCGGCGCCGACGAGGGAGATCTTGCCGATCTGGTCGTCGTACCGCAGGGAGTCGAAGCCGATCGCGGTCTTCGCCTTCTCCAGGGCGTCGATGGCCTTGCGGCCCTCGGTCTTGGGGAGGGTGAAGGAGATGTCCGTCAGACCGGTGGAGGCCGCGGACACGTTCTGCACGACCATGTCGATGTTGATCTCGGCGTCGGCGATGGCGCGGAAGATCGAGGCGGCCTCGCCCGGCTTGTCCGGAACGCCGACCACCGTGATCTTGGCCTCGGAGGTGTCGTGCGCGACACCGGAGATGATGGCCTGCTCCACCTTGCGGTCCCCTTGCTGAATCGGCTCGTTGCTGACCCAGGTGCCCTGGAGTCCGGAGAAGGACGAGCGCACGTGGATCGGGATGTTGTAGCGGCGGGCGTACTCCACGCAGCGGTGGAGCAGCACCTTGGAGCCGGAGGCCGCCAGCTCCAGCATGTCCTCGAAGGCGATCCAGTCGATCTTCCGGGCCTTCTTCACCACGCGCGGGTCGGCGGTGAACACGCCGTCCACGTCGGTGTAGATCTCGCAGACCTCGGCGTCGAGGGCCGCCGCCAGCGCGACGGCGGTCGTGTCGGAGCCGCCGCGGCCGAGGGTGGTGATGTCCTTCTTGTCCTGCGAGACGCCCTGGAAGCCGGCGACGATGGCGATGTTGCCCTCGTCGAGGGCCGTACGGATACGACCCGGCGTGACGTCGATGATCCGCGCTTTGTTGTGGACCGAGTCGGTGATGACACCTGCCTGGCTGCCGGTGAAGCTCTGGGCGCTGTGGCCCAGGTTTTTGATCGCCATCGCCAGCAGGGCCATGGAGATCCGCTCCCCGGCGGTCAGCAGCATGTCGAACTCTCGTCCGCTGGGCATCGGAGATACCTGCTCGGCGAGATCGATCAGCTCGTCCGTCGTGTCGCCCATCGCGGAAACTACGACGACCACCTGGTGGCCGTTCTTCTTCGCTTCCACGATCCGCTTGGCGACGCGCTTGATGCCTTCGGCATCGGCTACGGAGGAGCCTCCGTACTTCTGCACGACAAGGCCCACGTGCGCTCCTCGCTCAATCCGTCTCTGCACCGCACAACTGCGGTCGGCTCAGTTTAACGAGCGGCCGGATTTCCCCTCCGAGATATCGCATCGTGAGATGTCCCGCTCACGACGTGATCACTCGGACCAACGGACCGACGGAGTCGTCAGGGCTCCTCGGGCGGGGCAGCTCCGGCCGCTCCGACACGGCACCTGCCCGCAGGTCGGCCGCGCCACTCCGGAAAGTGCCCCGTGTCACACGGGAGGGCGGCGATCCGGCCGTCCATGGGGGCCCGTCCGCCTCTCCCGAGCGATGTCCGGGCCTCGCGGGCGACATACGGCCTGCACGGGTGTTGATCGCGCGGTGCCCGCGGGAAGACGCTGTCGGGCGTGACGGGTGGTGGTTGGGCGGACAGTCTCCTGCTGGGCGGGATCGTGCTGCTGGGGTCGGGCGTGCAGTGGCTCACCGGCATGGGCTTCGCCCTGGTGGCCGTGCCCGCGCTGGTGCTGCTGCTCGGGCCCGCGGAGGGCGTCGTCCTCGCGAACTGCGCGGCGGGCGTGATCAGCGTGGTCGGACTCGCGGGCGGCTGGCGGCGGGTGCGGCTCGGCGCGATGGTGCCGCTGTGCGCGGCGGCGGCGTGCACCGTCCCGGCCGGGACCTGGCTGGCCCGGCGGCTCCCCGAGCCCGCGCTGCTCGCCTGCATGGGAGCGCTGGTGACGGTGGCGGTGGCCCTCGTGATGCGGGGCGCCCAGGTGCCCGCCCTGCGCGGCGGCGGGGGCGCGGTGGCCGCGGGGGCCCTGGGCGGTTTCATGAACTCGGCGGCCGGGGTGGGCGGCCCTCCGGTGTCCCTGTACGCCGTCAACGCGGGCTGGACGGTACGGGAGTTCGTGCCGAACGCGCAGTTCTACGGGGTGCTGGTGAACGCGTTCTCGGTGGCCGCGAACGGGGTGCCGCGGCTCGGCCCGCCGGTGTGGGCGCTCGCGGTCGCGGGGATGGTCGCGGGGTCCCTGGCCGGGCGGGCCCTCGGGCGGTGGCTGCCCGAGAGACGGGCCCGGCTCCTGGTCCTGGGGCTCGCGCTGGCCGGCGGGGTCACGACGCTGGGCAAGGGGCTGTGGGAGCTGCGGTGACGACGCCGACGGCGGCCCGCACCGGCGGGCCGCCGTCGTGGCCTGCCGCCGTCACGGGCGGCTGTCGCTACTTGACCGGGCGCAGGCCCAGCGGGCCCGCGATCTCCTCCACCATGACCTTGCCGGCCTCCTCGGCGAGCGCGTCGTCGCCGAGGTCCTGGTCGGTGTCCAGGCCGTTCAGGTCATCCAGGGGCTGGTTCAGGCGCACGTGCGCCACCACGGACTGGAGGGCGCGCAGCGAGGCCGAGGCCGTGGAACCCCAGTTGGAGAAGTACGAGAACTGCCACCACCACAGGGCCTCCGTGGTGCGGCCGGCGCGGTAGTGGGCCATGCCATGGCGGAGGTCGGTGATGACGTCGGCGAGGTCGTCGGAGATCCGGCAGGCGACCGGCGCCTTGCGGGGCTCGTACGGGTCGAAGACCTCCGAGTACACGTCGATCGGGTCCAGCATCACCGCGAGGCGCTCGCGCAGCTCGTCGACGTCCGGCTCGGGGCCCAGATCGGGCTCGTAGCGCTCCTCGGGGACGATGTCCTCGTGTGCGCCGAGACGGCCGCCGGCCAGGAGGAGCTGGGAGACCTCCAGGAGGAGGAAGGGCACGGCCGAGTCCGGCTCGTCGCCCTTGGCCACCTCGGTGACGGCGACCAGGAAGCTCTCTACCTGGTCCGCGATCTGGACCACGAAGTCGTCGGGGTCCTGACTGGTCGCGTGCAGCGTGGCGTCAGACATCTAGGAGTCGTCTCCCCTCGAAGGCGCGGCCGAGCGTGACCTCGTCCGCGTATTCCAGGTCGCCACCCACCGGGAGGCCGCTGGCCAGGCGGGTGACCTTGAGGCCCATGGGCTTGATCATGCGGGCGAGGTACGTGGCCGTGGCCTCGCCCTCCAGGTTCGGGTCGGTGGCGAGGATGAGTTCCGTGACCGTGCCGTCGGCGAGACGGGCCAGCAGTTCCCTTATCCGCAGGTCGTCGGGGCCGACGCCCTCGATGGGGCTGATCGCGCCGCCCAGCACGTGGTACTTGCCGCGGAACTCGCGTGTCCGCTCGATCGCGACGACGTCCTTGGGCTCCTCGACCACACAGATCACCGAGACGTCCCGGCGCGGGTCGCGGCAGATGTTGCACAGCTCTTCCTGCGCCACGTTGCCGCAGGTCGCGCAGAAGCGGACCTTCGCCTTGACCTCCATGAGGGCCTGCGCGAGGCGCCGCACGTCCGTCGGCTCGGCCTGCAGGATGTGGAAGGCGATCCGCTGCGCGCTCTTGGGACCGACGCCGGGGAGCCGCCCCAGTTCGTCGATGAGGTCCTGGACCACGCCTTCGTACAACGGACTGCCTTTCCTGGTTCCTGAATCCTGCTTCGTCCCTGTGCGTACGGTAGTTGGCTGCCGCCCGTCTTAGAAAGGCAGGCCGAGCCTCAGAACGGCACGCCCGGTCTCAGAACGGCAGGCCGGGGATGCCGCTGCCGCCGCCGAGGCCCTGGGTGAGCGGGCCGAGCTTCTGCTGCTGGAGCGTCTGGGCGTTCTCGTTGGCCGCCTGGACGGCCGCGACGATCAGGTCGGCGAGCGTCTCCGTGTCCTCGGGGTCGACCGCCTTCGGGTCGATCACCAGGGCGCGGAGTTCTCCGGAGCCCGTCACGGTCGCCTTCACCAGGCCGCCGCCCGCCTGGCCTTCGACCTCCGTCCGCGCCAGCTCCTCCTGCGCGTTCGCGAGGTCCTGCTGCATCTTCTGGGCCTGCTGGAGCAGCTGCTGCATATTGGGCTGGCCACCACCGGGAATCACGATCAGCTCCTGGTTTCGAGTACGGCTGAGTGGACCGTTTTTCCTGTCCAGCTTGAGCCTACGTGCTCGACGGGCCCGTCGCCCAAGCACTCTTTCGAGTGAGAGCGTCGGGAGTCCTATACCTGATCAAGACCCACTTCCGGGCGGAAAAGCGATGAAACCCGGTCCATCGCCACCCATTGGGCGGTAGGAAGGGTCCGGCGCTTTTGCACCAGGCGTCACACGACGTCACACGCCGTCGTCACTGCCGTCACCGTCGTCAGTAGGGAGTGCCGGGTGAGTCAGCCGGAGATGCAGCCCGAGGGGCCGCCCCAGGACGGGCGGGGCGACGGGGCGGCCGAGCTGGTGCCGGGCGATCTGACCGGCCGGCCGTTCCCGCTGGGGGACTGGGGCGAACCCGCGGAGCGGCTCCACGAGCTGTACCGGTGGGTGGAGCGCGGCGCACTCGACACGGCCTCCTGGTACCTGTCCGACCGCGTGTGGAAGCGGCGCGGGGCGCGGGTGCTGCGCTGCGGGGCGGCTCTCGGGGCCGTGTCCGGGGCGGCCGCTCCGCTGCTCGATCTCACCGGGGTGGTGGGCGGGGTCGCCCCCTGGGGCTATCTGGCGCTGCTCCTCGGGGTCGCGTGCGTGGCCGGTGACCGGTTCTTCGGGGTGACCTCGGGGTGGATAAGGGACGTGGCCACGGCCCAGGCCGTGCACCGGCGGCTCCAGGTCCTGCAGTTCGACTGGGCGTCCGAGAGCGTGCGGGAGGTCCTCGGGCCGACGGAGGGGACGGCCGGAGAGGCCGCGGAGCGGTGTCTCGGCGTGCTGCGGCGGTTCTGCGAGGACGTCACGGAGCTGGTGCGGGCGGAGACGGCGGACTGGATGGTCGAGTTCCGGACGGGGTCGGCGCCCATGGGCATCCAGTCGTCGCTGTCGGGCGCGCCGCGCACCGAGGCGGTGCCGCCGGGGCGCGCCCCGCTGCCTCCGGGCGCGCGGCCGAACATGCCACGGCAGCGGCCTCCGGAGCCCCGCTAGGCCGCCGGGCCCGGCTGGGGCTCCGAGCCCGGCCGGTCCCGATCCTGGCCGGGTCGCCGGGTCGCCGGGTCGCCGGGTCGCCGGGGAGGGTCGGGTGCGCCGAGGAAGGCGGGTGCGCCGGCCGTCAGCCCTCGCCGCAGATCCGCAGTCCCACCGGTGTGCCGCACGGCAGGTGCCCGTGCGTACGGATCACGTCCTGGCCGCTGCCCCGGCTGACGTAGGAGAGGAAGCTGGAGGCGAGGGAGTCGGCGGGCGGCTGGCCGAACGTGTAGGCGTACTCGATCTCCCGGTACGGGTACGCGGAGGAACCGTGCTCCAGCGCCTCCACGGACGGGGTGTGGCCGTCCAGGGTGAGCTGGTGCAGGCCACGGCGGCCGGTGGCGTTGTTGAGCTCGCTGTAGCCGATCGCCCCGGGCAGCCGGGCGACCGTGCTCAGCACCTGCTCGGTGGAGTCGAGCTCGCAGCGCACGACCGGCGCGGTCGCGTCGTCCTTGTGGACGCAGTCCAGGGAGGAGTTCGCGATCTCGCCCCGCGCGAGCACGCGCCGCTGGAAGACCTGCCGGGTACCGGAGTTGGCGTCACGGCTGACCAGCAGGACGGGCCGGTCGGGCCCGCCGAGCTGCTTCCAGTTCCTGATCTCGCCGCGGTAGAGGCGCCGCACGTCGCCGAGGGAGAGGTTCTTGATCCCGATGTCGTCGTTGACGACGAGCGCGAAGACCGAGACCGCGACCCGGTTCTCGCGCAGCTCCGGAAAACCGCTCGGCTTGGGGCCGTCGGAGAGGGCGACGACGGCCGGGGATCCGCTGCCCGACTTCGCGCCCGCGGCGGCGAGTTCGCGCACCCCGGCCGTGCTGCCGTGCGGGTCCACGGCGACCGTGGCGCCCGCGCAGTCCTCCTCGTACTTCTCGGCGAGTTCCCGCATCACCGGTTCGAAGGCGGTCGAACCCGTGACCTTGAGGGTGCCCCGCTCGCAGCCGATCGGGGGCGGGCTGTCGTCGCGCAGCACGACGATCATCGCGAGCGTGACGACGCACACCGTCAGCAGCACGGTGATCAGCCGGGCGGCGCGGCTGAACAGGGGCGGCTGATCGTCGGGAGTGGTGCTGCGGTTGGGGCTGACCTCACCGTCCCGCAGCCCGCCGATCAGCCGGATCCCGCGCCCCACGTCACCGCCGGACAGCAGCACGAGCAGCTTGAAGTGCTCGCCCCGGTTGAGCGGCACGCGCGGGATGCGCAGCACGCCGTCCTCGTAGCTGAGGCCCGCGGCCGGCGTGAAGTGGTCCATGAGGTGGTCGGTGCCGGGCGGCTGGGTGACGGACACCCCGCGGATGGTCCGGTCGGTGAACACGGCGGTCAGGCCGTGCCGTTCGCGGCTGGTGTAGTCGTCCCCGGCGATGCTCTGCGAGCCGTCGTTCTCGATGCGCAGCAGCACCAGGGTGGCGTCCGTCATGCCCGGTGTCTCGTCGAACAGTCCGAGCCGTACGTTGGCGCGGCCCGAACGCACGTCGTCGCCTATCGGGTTGTCCATCTGCACCCGGTAGCCGATCCTCTTGCGCCGCGGCACCCGGCGCTCGTACCAGACCATGCCGGCGGAGGCCACGACGCCGACGACGGCCGTCGCCACGGCCACGACGTTCTCCGCGCTCAGCCACTCCACGTGAGCCACTCCCCCGAGCCTGTCGTCCGGTCACGGTACGACCTGGCCCGGGAACCCCCGGCATACGCGAGGTGAACTTCAACGAGCTTCCCCCGCAGGCGAGTTGGCGACCCTCTCGGGCCCCCTCAGCCGCCCTTCGTGTAGGTCAGGGCCTCGCCCGAGTCCTTGTTCACGCGGCGCAGCCGGCCGTCCGAGAGGAGGGTGACCTCGGAGGCCGCGCCCGGCGAGCAGGACGTGGCCGGCTCTCCGACGGTGACGTCCGAGGCACTGATCTCCAGAGGGCCGCCCGCGGAGGGCTCCTCGGCGAGCCTGGCCTCGAAGACGCAGTGGTAGGTGCCGCTGCCGGCCGGGCCGTCCGCGACGAGGGACAGCACGGTGTCCCCGACCTTGCCCTGCTGGATCGTGAGCCGTCGGGTGTTGTGTCCCGTCGCGTTGTCGATGCTGGTGTTCCAGGTGCCGAGGAACTCGTCCGGGATGGTGCCGTCCGTCGACTCCTGCGCACTGGGCGACTCGGAGGCCGTGGACGGCTCCGTGGTGCTCGGGCCCGGCGTGCTGGGCGCGCCGGAGGCGGACGCCGACGCCTTGGCGTCGTCGTGGTCCTTGTCGCCCCCGGTGCCCTTCATCAGCGCGTAGACGCTGCCGCCCGCGCCGAGCGCGACGACCAGCGCCACGACGATCAGGAGGGCGGTGGACCGGCCGCTTCTGCGCGGGGGTTCGGGCGGCAGCGAGGCGACGCCCGGTCCGTACGGGGGTGTGGCGCCGCCCGGCCCGTACGGCGGCGTCGCGCCACCGGGGCCGTACGGCGAGGCGACGCCCGGCCCGTACGGAGGCGTCGAGCCGTACGGGGCCGGCTGTCCGCCCCAGCCGCCCTGCTGCGGATAGCCGTACCCGGGGTGGACCGCGGCGGGGCCGGTGGGCTGGGGGTGCTGCTGCGGATGCTGCTGGGGGTGCTGCTGGGGATAGCCGTACGCGGGGTGCGCCGTGGCCGGCGGGGCGGCCGGAGGGGGCGTCGGGCCCGCGCCCGCCACCATCGTGGGCAGGTGGTCGAGCGGGGCGGGCTGCCCGGGTGCGGGCGGGGTGGCGCCCTCCTCGGCCGCAGCCGGGGCGTGCTCCGGCGGGGTCTCGGGCGGAGTCCCGGGCGAAGCAGGGGGTGGGGTGGCCGGCGGTGCGGGCGGAAGTGCGGGTGGCGCCTTCGAGAGGTCGGGGGCCGGGGGCGCGGCGGGCAGCGCGGGCGGCTGCGCCGCGGGCAGCGCCGGCGGCACGGGGGGCGCTCCGGCCGGCAGGGCGGGCATCTGCGGCTGCCCGTCGTCGGGGTTCTCGGTGTCCAGCAGCTGCACCGCGTGCCGGCCGAGCTGGGCCACCAGCGCGCTCGGCAGCCACGGGTCGCGGGTGCGGCCGTCCGAGACGGTGTCCTCCGCGCCCGTGCGCTCCAGCACCTGGGCGAGGCTCGGCCGGGCGGCCGGGTCCTTGCGCAGACAGTCGCGCACCAGGTCGGCGAGTCCCTCGGGCACGCCTTCGAGGTCAGGCTCCTCCTGGGCGATGCGGAACATCATCGCGTGCACCCCGCTGTTGGCCGCCCCGAAGGGGAGGGCGCCCGTGGCGGCGTACGAGAGGACCGAACCGAGGCAGAACACGTCGCAGGCGGGCGTGACCCGGTCGCCTCGGACCTGCTCGGGGGCCATGAAGCCGGGTGAGCCGACGAGCGCGCCGGTGCGGGTCAGACCGCCGTCGGTCACCGTCTCCAGGGCGCGCGCGATACCGAAGTCGATCACTCGGGGCCCGTCGATGGTGACCAGGACGTTCGACGGCTTGAGGTCGCGGTGGATGAGACCCGCGGCGTGGATGTCCTGGAGTGCGTGCGCGAGGCCGGCGGCGAGGATGCGGACGGAGCGCTCGGGCAGCGCGCCGTGGTCGTGGCCGACGACGGTCTGCAGGGACGGCCCGGCGACGTAGCCGGTGGCCACCCACGGGATCACGGCCTCGGTGTCCGCGTCGAGCACCGGGGCGGTCCAGTACCCGCCGACCCGTCGCGCGGCCTGCACCTCCTGCCGGAAGCGGGCCCGGAACTCCTCCTGCTCCGCGAGCTCCTCGCGCACCAGCTTGACCGCGACGGTGCGTCCCCGGTCGGACCGGGCGAGGTACACGTGCCCCATCCCGCCCGCGCCGAGTCGAGCCAGCAGCCGATATGCGCCGATCCGCTGCGGATCCCCCGCCCCCAGCTTCTCCATGCCCGCGCCCACCTTCCCCCGTGTGTGTGCAACAGACCGAGGATAATCCGGTCGTACGGGGAGGTGGGTGGGGCGGTGTCTACGGTTCCGTAACAGCGCGTGGTGATTCCGTGACGTTCGCGGCGAGCTCGTCGAGGACCGACGACAGGCGCTCCAGGACGTGTACCGCCTCGGCCAGGCCGCCTTCGCCGAACGCCTCGGCGAGCCGGTCGGCGAAGGCGGCGTGCCCGGGGTCGATCCGCGCGATCGCGGCGCGGCCGGACTCCGTCGGGGAGAGCAGCTTGGCGCGCCGGTGGGCCGGGTTGGGCAGGTACCGGGCCAGCTCCTTGTCCACCAGCAGGTCGGCGATGCGCTGCACGCTCTGCCGGGTGATGCCCATGGTCCGGGCGATCCCGGACACCGGGAGCGGTTCGGCCAGCACGGCGCCGAGCACCTGCCACCAGGCGGCGGTCAGTCCGGCCGGGCGGGCCAGCTCCTCGGCGACGGAGAGGAACTGGCCGTTCAGGCGGAAGACGCCGAGGGCGCTGCGGCTGAGCAGGTCCTGGTGGTCCCGGCCCACCTGGTGGTCCCGGCTCGCCTGGTGGTCCCGGCTCACCCGGCGGCCTTTTCCAGGACGGCGTACGCCTCGGCGTCGGAGTCGTGGAACAGCCGGTACCAGGCGTCGAGGACCTCGCCCTCGTACACCCCGAGCAGGCGGAACACCTCGCGGGCGAAGGCGACCGGTTCGGTGGGGCCCGCGGTGACGAGCGCGCCGTCGGTGACGGCGTCGGCGTCCACGTACCGCTCGGCGCCCGCGTAGCCGGTGGCGGCGAGATAGAAGGACACGGCGCTGGTGTGGGCGCGGTCGTCGAGCAGGCCCTCGCGCGCGAGTCCCGCGGTCGCGCCGCAGATCGCGGCCACGGGCACGTCGGCGTCGAGGAACGCGCGCGCCGTGCGGGCGAAGGGGGCGAGGTCGTCGCCGGAGTCCCACAGGTCCGCGCCGGTGAGGACGAGCAGCGAGCTGTCCTCGGGGCGGAGCTCGTCGAGGGCGAGGTCGGGGTGGATACGGATCCCGCCCACGGTGGTGACCGGTTCGCGGGTGGGGCCGACGGTGCGGATCTCGTAGCCGGCGCGGGCGAGGAACGCGGTCGTGTGGCCGGTCTCCCAGTCGGCGAAGGTGTCGTAGACGGCGAGGTGGACGGGCTGGCGCGGGGTGCTGCTCATGGTTCCTCCTCGGGTTCTGCGCGATGTAAGCATGCTGTCAATTGGACAGCATGCTGTCAAGAGTTGGGCTTCGCTGTCGGGCTGTTTCGCCGCCTCCGGTGCGGTGGGTGGGTCGCCTCCGGTGCGGTGGGTGGGTCGCCTTCGGTCCGGTGGGTGGGCCGCCGTCTGTCCGGTGGGTGGGTCGGGTCCGTGCCGGTGATCCGCCCGTTGCAGCCGTCGTGTGGTCCGGTGGTTCAGTGCGGTGGGGTCGTGTCACCGTCCGCAACGGGCATTTGATGCACCGGCACGGCCCCTTCGGTGAGAGGGCGACTGCGGGTGTGAGTGGGGCTGAGGGCCGACCGTTGACCCGTCCGGCGGCGGCTCCGGTGCCGTGTCCGGCGGCGGCTTCCGTCCTGTCCAGGAGCAGTTCCCCTCCGGTCCGGCGGCAGCTTCCGTCCGGTCCAGCAGCTCCCGTGCCGTCCGGCGGCAGTTCCCCGGTGCCAGCGCCCGTCCCGTCCCGCCTTGAGGGCAGGGAGCCACCTTCCAGCCCGTCCGGCGCTTGAGGACGAGGCCGTCCAGGCCGATCCATGGCGGGTCCGGGGAACGAAATGGTCGGCGGCAGCGGAGGCGGTGGCGTGGGTCAAGCCCGACAGACTGTCGCGGAATGCCCGCGGCGGCAGACAGGACGCCGATATCGCGTCCACTCCGTGGACATTTACGCTTCGGCGCATGACCCCTCAGCCCAACCCTCAGGTCGGTGCCGCCGTGAAGGCCGCGGACCGCGCGCACGTGTTCCACTCCTGGTCCGCGCAGGAGCTCATCGACCCGCTCGCCGTCGCCGGCGCGGAGGGGTCGTACTTCTGGGACTACGAAGGCAAGCGGTATCTGGACTTCACGAGTGGGCTCGTCTTCACCAACATCGGATACCAGCACCCGAAGGTCGTCGCCGCGATCCAGGAACAGGCCGCAACCCTGTCCACGTTCGCGCCCGCCTTCGCCGTCGAGGCCCGTTCGGAGGCGGCCCGGCTGATCGCCGAGCGCACCCCCGGCGACCTGGACAAGATCTTCTTCACCAACGGCGGTGCGGAGGCCGTCGAGAACGCCACGCGGATGGCCCGGCTGCACACCGGCCGCCCGAAGGTGCTCTCGGCCTACCGCTCGTACCACGGCGCCACCTCGACCGCGATCAACCTCACCGGTGACCCGCGCCGCTGGCCCAGTGACAGCGCCGCCGCAGGTGTCGTCCACTTCTGGGCACCGTTCCTGTACCGCAGCCCCTTCTACTCGGACAACGAGCAGCAGGAGTGCGAGCGGGCGCTCCAGCACCTCGAGGACACCATCGCCTTCGAGGGGCCGGCCACCGTCGCCGCGGTGATCCTGGAGACGGTCCCGGGCACGGCGGGCATCATGACGCCGCCCGCCGGCTACCTCGCCGGTGTGCGCGAGATATGCGACCGGTACGGGATCGTCTTCGTCCTCGACGAGGTCATGGCCGGCTTCGGGCGGACCGGCAAGTGGTTCGCCGCGGACCACTTCGGTGTGACGCCCGACCTGATGACCTTCGCGAAGGGCGTGAACTCGGGATACGTGCCGCTCGGCGGTGTCGCGATCTCCGGAGCCATCGCGGAGACCTTCGCCCGGCGTCCCTACCCGGGCGGCCTCACCTACTCCGGGCACCCGCTGGCCTGTGCCGCCGCCGTCGCGACGATCAACGTCATGGAGGAGGAGGGCATCGTCGACCAGGCCGCGGCCATCGGCGAGAACGTCCTCGGGCCGGGACTGCGCGAGATCGCCGAACGGCACCCGAGCGTCGGCGAAGTACGCGGCACGGGTGTCTTCTGGGCACTGGAGCTGGTGAAGAACCGGGAGACGCGGGAGCCGCTGGTTCCGTACAACGCGGCGGGCGAGGCGAACGCGCCGATGGCCGCATTCGGTGCCGCGGCCAAGGCCCGCGGCCTGTGGCCCTTCATCAACATGAACCGCACCCACGTCGTGCCGCCGTGCAACATCTCCGAGGCCGAGGCCAAGGAGGGTCTGGCGGCCCTGGACGAGGCGCTGTCCGTGGCGGACGAGCACACCGCGTAGCGCGCGATCCGGTCACCTTCCGACCCCCAGCCGGGCTGTCGAGCCCGGCCGGGGGTTCGGCGTCTGCGGCCCCTCCACCGCGTAAGGTGTCCTGCTCGTAGTGATACGCGAGTAGACCCACCACCACATCCACGCGATGGGGGAGCCAGACACCATGCCCGGCACCGGCGGCAATGGCGCCGTGACCCGCAGCACCCTGCGGCAGCAGATCGCGGACGCGCTCCGCGACGAGGTGCTCGCGGGCCGCCTCCAGCCGGGCCAGGCGTTCACGGTGAAGGAGATCGCGGACCAGTACGGCGTCTCCGCCACCCCCGTACGCGAAGCCCTGGTCGACCTGTCGGCGCAGGGCCTGCTGGAGGCGGACCAGCACCGCGGCTTCCGCGTGCAGGAGTACTCCGCCGACGACTACCGCGACATGATCGAGGCCCGCAGCCTGGTCACCGAGGGCATGTTCCGCAGCCTGGTCGCAGGTGGTCTGCGCCAGCTCGACGACCAGCGCGCCGTCGCCGCGCTGGCCGCCGTGCGCCGCCGCGGCGAGGAGGCCCAGCGCGCCGCGACCGCCGGCGAGCTCAACATCCTCATCGGCTACGACCTCCGCTTCTGGCGCGAGCTCAGCGGTCTCTTCGGCAACCCCTACCTCGCCGACTTCCTGCACCGGCTGCGCGTCCAGTCCTGGGTGTGCACCGTCCAGCACCTGCGCCGGGTCGCCGACCTGAGGGGCCGCCTGTGGGCCGGGCACACGGAGCTCGTGGACGCCCTGGCCCGCCGCGACGCGGACGCGGCCCAGGCGATCGTCGTGGCCTACAACGAACACTCGCTGGCCCTCATCGAGCACCTGACCGCAGACGACGGCCCGTCCGGCGTTTGAGGAGGGTCCCCGCGGGCGATCGGGGGGTTGGGGACGCAGCCCGGGGGCGGCACCGCGCGCCCCCGGCCACCGGAAACCCCAGTTGTGCACCGGGGCCTTCCCAGGACCGCTGCGCGCATTACGCTGCCCTGACCACCGTGCACCCGAGGAAGAGGAGCCGTCTGTTGGCCTGTGACCTGTGGTTGGTCCCGCTCGTCGACGTGTTGTGCCACACCCCCGACAACCCCTTCGCCGAGGAACTCGCGCTCTACGACAAGGCGCTGGCCGAGGCGGGACTCCCACCCGTCCCGGTGTACGCGTACATGCCGGGGCTGTCCGGCGACGTGGCCCCGGTCGCCGGCTTCGACTACGACGCGCTGCACTTCCTGCGCCGCGCCTACCTGCTCCAGATGTGCGGTCTGGCGGTCACCCCGGTGGACGAACTCGGCGGCGACTACGAACAGCTGCTGGAGATGTTCGAGACCAACGCCCAGCAGTCACACCTGGTCTGGCACTACGACCACGCGGGCGCCTACGTCCCCGTCGACTTCCCGCACCCCCTCGCCAACGACGAACTCCTCGCGGGCGGCGGCCCGCTGGGCTCCTCCCACGCGCTGCTGCGCGAACTCGAATTCGTGGCCCCGTCGATCGGCATCGACCCGGCCAACCCGCCCGCCGCCCCGCAACCGCCCGCGGCACCCACGGAGCTGGAGGAGCCGGCCGCGCCGGCGCCCTACGACGCCAGCCCCTTCGCCCGGGAGCGCCACGTCTGGCTCGGCCTGCACGCCGCCGCCACCCGCAGCCTCGCCCAGGGCTCGATGATCATCTTCAGCTGACGGCCGTCGCCCGGACCGGGCCGCGGGGTGCCGACGGCGCCCGGTCCGGACGACAGCCGCGGGCCCGGCCCCACCCGTGAGGGTGCGGACCGGGCCCGCGGGCCACCGGTCAGACCTGCTGGGCGGCGAGTCGCTTCGCGGCCTTGCGGCGCTGCGGCTGGAGCGGGTCGACGAGCACACCCGAACCCAGACCGGGCGTCTCGGCCCAGCGGCGGATCTTCTCCGCCACTGCGGTCAGGCGCGCGTCGCCCGGGCCCACGTCGATGGAGAACAGCGACTCGTCCGGCTTGCGGTCGTCGCCGCCCCAGCGGACCACGCCCTCGGCGTCCGCGAGGATGTCGCGGATCACCAGCTCCTGGAGGGGATAGAACCCGCCGCGCACCCCCAAGGGGTAGGAGCCGGGCCGGATCTGCACCGCCGTGCCGGAGGCCTGGTTGGACTCGGCCAGCCCCCTGCGCACCGATCCCGGGGTGCGCCAGCCGACGACGTCGCCCTTGCGCAGGGAGTCGATCTCGTAGTGGAAGCGGCGGACGACGTGCACGAGGACGGTTTCGACGTCTCCCATGCGCACCTGCACGTCCACCGGGGTGCCCGTCACGGGTCTGGTGTAGACGTTGCCGCGGTCGTCGACGACCTTCTCCATCTCCCAGCCGTTCTTGGAGCGAAGGCCGTTGAGCACGTGGGCCTTCCGCTCGTCGGCCCGCTGCTGGGCCTTCTTGACCGCTTCGCGCAACTTGGCCGGGTCGGGCTTGCGGCCCGCCGCGTATCCGGGGGTGGCGAGCAGTTGTGACCCGGCCGTGGCGCCTGCGGCCATGAGGACGGCGCGGCGCAGCACGGTGCGTCGCGGCAGGTTCGCCGTCATGAGATTTCCTCCTTGCGTCGGGCGGTCGCGAATCCGGCGAGGGTGAGCGCCAGGGCGCACACCCCCAGCACGGTCACTGCGGGGTTGATGTACGACGGGATGACCGCTTCGACCGTGTGTCCGTCACCGGTACGGCAGCCGAAGTGGAGCGGGATGAACGAGGGGTCGTACCCGGTGAGTCGCCGGTCGCCGACCGCCGTGTTGCACGCCCGGGACCGGTCCTGGTCGTCGAAGAGGACCAGGTGCAGAACGCCCCAGGTGTACATGCCGATGGCCGCGGCCCACGCCAGTGCGGCGGCGGACCTGAGGGCCGCTGTCGCCGTCCGGGCGGCCCTGGCGCGGACCAGCAGCCGCACCCCGCGCACCAGGAGCCACGGGGTGGCCACCAGTCCGGCCAGGGTCAGCAGGAGGACGACGGTGCCGTCGTGGCCGGCGTACGGCTGGTCTCCGGACATGGGGCGCTCCGCTCTCTGTCACAGGTTCCGGGAGATCGCGTTGTACTTCTCCATCACGTAGTAGAGCCCCAGCCGCTTCTTCGCCTCGCTGAACGCGGGCTCCGCAGGGCCCTGGTAGCGGCGCAGGACGTCGTAGATCTCCGAGTCGTTGTAGTCCAGGCGCGGGGAGCGCATCGCCGGGGAGTTGTCGTCCCCGCCGGGCTTCCCGTCGATGTCCCACATGTCGATCATGAAGACGCTGGTGAGGGCGAACTCCTCGTCGTCGTGCGCCTTCTTCCAGATCGAGTACTTGTCGTCGTCGCTCGACGGGTCGAGGATCGGCCGGCCGGTCGCGTAGCCCTTGGTCAGGCAGTGGTTCCAGGCGCCGATGAGGGTGAGGGCCCGCTGCTTGGCGATGCCGGTGGACGAGTCCTTGATGAACTTGCCCGTCGTGTTGTACGCGAGGATCGTGGCCTCCCAGGCCGCCTCGTCGAGCGGCTCGATGTGCCGCATCTCCCAGTACGCCGACGTCTGGATGAGCGCCTTGCGCAGGCCGTACTTGTTCGACAGGCTCGTGATCAGCGCGTCGTGGTCGACCACCGTCGACTGGAAGCACTTCCAGTGCTGGTAGCTGCGCGTACCGCCGTCGAGCGGGTAGCCGAGGGACTCCATGTACTTGCCGACGTCCGTCTGCATGGCGGTGAGGACGGAGTCGTCGAGGCGGGTGTCGGGCTTCTGGGTGCGCGGCGCGTTGAAGGAGCCCTGTCCCGTGTCGCGGCCCGAGGCGATGTTGTTGTCGATCTCGATCGCCCCGTCGCCCGAGCCCACCGTGCGGGTGACGATCTGGTCGTAGGCCCAGTTCTCGGGCAGCGGATAGCCGAAGTTCCCGGAGAAACCGGAGGACATGTCGGAGACGAACGCGGCGGTCGCGTGGCCGGCCTCGGAGACGCGGGTGCACACGTTGCGCGGCCCGTACACACCGACCGCGTACCGGTTGCCGTCGTCGGCTATCGCGTCCTCGATGCCCTTGAAGTGGGGCAGGACGCTGGAGGTGACGTCCTCGTCGAGGGCGTCGAAGTCGACGGCGAAGAAGATCCTCGCACCGGCCTTGAAGCCGTGGTCCAGGGCCGCGTTGACCGCGGCCTGTCCGGCGGTCCGGCCCGCGATGTAGTTGAAGTCCGAGGCGTCCCGGCCGTAGGTCTGGTAGATCGGGAAACAGCGCAGCCCGGCATCGGCGATGGTCTGGAGCTCGCCCTCCTGGATCGCCTTCTCGTACGGCTTCCCGCCGGTCGGGTTGGTGAGGTAGCGCCCGACGTACTTGATGCCCTCGGCCTTCAGCGCGGCCGCACGGGCCGGGGTGATCCGGGTGACGCCGTCGCAGGCCTCGCCCTTGCGCGCCTGGTCGCCGTAGGAGACGAGGAGGGACGCCCAGGTCGAGAAGTCGCCCTTGCCGGTGACCGGCAGCTTCGCGAACGACTGGAAGTCGGAGACGGCCGACGACAGGCTGCTGCTGAAGGTGCCGGTGAAGGACACGGGACGGTGGTTGAGGACCATGCCGGCGGAGAAGAGCTGCACCCAGGGCCCGGAGTCCCCGGTGGCGACGGTGTGGCTCTTCAGACCGCTCTGGGTGCCGGGGCCGAACACTCCGTTGGCCGTGCCGTCGGCCATGCCCAGCTCGTACTGGACGGCGAACAGCATGGACTTGGCGACGTCGCGCGAGTGGTGGCCGTCCGCGGGGATGATGAAGAAGTCCTTGCGGGTCACGTACTGCCCGTTCAGCCATCTCTGCACGGCCTGGATGCTGTCCGAGCCGCCGTTGACGGTGACGTAGGCGTCCATGTTCAGCAGACCCTTGAACACTTTGGGCACCAGGTTGCCGCCGGGGTAGGTGAAGTCCACGCCCATGTTCTGTTTCAGCCGGGTGATCGAGGCGTAGACGCGGGAGTTGTACGTCCCGTCGATGTCACTGCCGTCGTATCCCTTGCAGTAGAGGGCCGACTGGATGATGCGGGCGAAGTTCTCCGACGGGACCGTCTCGCTGTTGAGCGTCGGGTACTTGGACGTGAGCGTGGACAGAGTGGTGGGGCCGAAGGTGTCCGACAGGCTCGTGATGCCCAGTTCGTACTGGAGGGCACGGGTGAGGCCGAACATCGTCGTCCAGCCGGTCACCCCGGTCTCGGGGATCCGGTCGATGCCCAGCTTGCCTTCGTAGGCACCGTTGATGAACTGCTGCGCCTTGCGCACCATCTCGTCGGCCACGGGGGCTCCTGTTCCGTCTCGGGGTCGGACGGCGTTCGACGTGGCGGACAGGAGCGCGGCCGGGCAGGCGTCCGCGACCGCCGACATCACGGCATGCCGATGCGACCCCCCGGACGACACCGTTCCCCCCGGTCGTCGGTCACCGTGCGCCCGGCCGCCGGTGGGCGGGCACCGGGCGCGTGGCGATCACCATAGCCACAGTTTGATCACCAAAGACAAGCAAAAGTACGGGAGTTGGGGCAGGTCGGCGCAATTACGCCGCGCTCGGGGCGGCGGTGGCGAGGCGCCGTCGGTGAAGGAAGGGGGCGGCAGCGGCAAGGTGCCGTCGGTGAAGGAAGGGGGCGGCAGGGCGCGGTCGGTGGCGGGGTGCGGTCGGTGGCGGGCTGCGGTCGGTGGCGGGGTGCGGTCGGTGGCGGGCTGCGGTCGGTGGCGGGGTGCGGTCGGTGGCGGGGGCGGTGACCGCAGCAGGGGGACAGTGGCAGGGGGCACCGTCTTTCGGCGGAGACGCGACGCGCCCCCGGCGGGCCGAAGCCGACCGGGGGCGCGTGCGAACGCCGTACGGACCCGTGAAGGGCCCAGGGGCCTTACGAGATGAACGAGTTGATCTCGATGGTCTCGTCGCGGCCCGGACCGACACCGATCGCGGAGATCGGCGCGCCGGACATCTCCTCGAGCGCCTTCACGTACGCCTGCGCGTTCTTCGGCAGATCCGCGAACGTCTTGGCCTTCGTGATGTCCTCGGACCAGCCCGGAAGGGTCTCGTAGACCGGCTTCGCGTGGTGGAAGTCCGTCTGGGAGTACGGCAGTTCCTCGACGCGCTTGCCGTCGATCTCGTACGCCACGCAGACCGGGATCTCCTCCCAGCCGGTCAGCACGTCCAGCTTGGTGAGGAAGAAGTCGGTCAGGCCGTTCACGCGCGTCGCGTAGCGGGCGATGACCGCGTCGAACCAGCCGCAGCGCCGGTCACGGCCGGTCGTCACACCGCGCTCGCCGCCGATGCGACGCAGCGCCTCGCCGTCCTCGTCGAACAGCTCGGTCGGGAACGGGCCCGAACCGACGCGGGTGGTGTACGCCTTGAGGATGCCGATGACCCGGCTGATCTTCGTCGGACCCACGCCCGTGCCCGTGCAGGCGCCGCCCGCCGTCGGGTTGGACGACGTCACGAACGGATACGTGCCGTGGTCGATGTCCAGCAGCGTGCCCTGGCCGCCCTCGAAGAGCACGACCTTGTCCTGCTCCAGAGCCTCGTTGAGGATCAGGACGGTGTCCGCGACGTACGGCTTCAGCCGGTCCGCGTAGCCCAGCAGCTCCTCGACGACCTGGCCCGCCTCGATGGCGCGACGGTTGTACAGCTTGGTGAGCAGCTGGTTCTTGACCTCGAGAGCCGCTTCGACCTTCTGCGTCAGGATCGACTCGTCGTACAGGTCCTGGATGCGGATACCGACACGGTTGATCTTGTCCGCGTACGTCGGCCCGATGCCACGCCCCGTCGTACCGATCTTCCGCTTCCCGAGGAAGCGCTCCGTCACCTTGTCGACGGTGACGTTGTACGGCGTGATGATGTGGGCGTTTCCGCTGATCAGAAGCTTGGACGTGTCGACGCCGCGCTCGTTCAGTCCGTTCAGCTCGGAGAACAGGACCGACGGGTCGACGACGACTCCGTTTCCGATCACCGGCGTGCACTCCGGCGTGAGGATCCCGGAAGGGAGGAGGTGCAGGGCGTACTTCTGATCGCCCACGACCACCGTGTGGCCGGCGTTGTTGCCGCCCTGGTAGCGCACCACATAGTCCACAGATCCACCGAGCAGGTCGGTGGCCTTTCCCTTGCCTTCGTCACCCCACTGAGCACCGAGCAGCACAAGTGCGGGCACAGGCGTACACCCCTTCCGGGCGGGGCATGTCCAAGGTCGGGGACGTACGCGGCTGCTTTTCGGTACGGCTGCGTACGCCGGCGACCTCCTTTGGCCGCGACCGTCGGACCGGATGCCCCGGAATAGACGAAGCCCCTGGCGCAATAGCGCAAGGGGCTCTTGCACAAAGATGCTACCCGAGGAAGCGAGGCATGACCGAGGTGGCGGCTTCCGACCAGCTCCTGGTGGTCATCGACCCGGTCGCCCGTCGGACGGACGGCGAGTCTGTACGGATCGCGAAAGACGTGCTCAGCGCGGGTGCGGCGACGAAGGTGTGCCTGCCGGACGGGCCCGAGGAATTCGCCCGCGCACTGGCCCGCAGGGGCACGCGGCGGCCCGTGGTGGTCGGCGACGACCGTGCCCTGATGCGCGCGGTGTCCCTTTTGTACCGGCGGCGGGAGCTGGGGGTGTGCGCGCTGTCGATGGTGCCCGTCGGCGGGGTGCTGTCGCTCGCGCGGTCCCTCGGCGTGCCCACCGGGGCGGTGGCCGCGGCGCGAGCCGTGCTCGACGGGTCCGAACGGCGGCTCGACCTGCTCGTGGACGACAGCGACGGCGTCGTCCTCGGCACGCTGCGCATCCCGTCCGCGCCCGCCCCGGTTCCCACGGCGCCGGACGTCGCCCCCGAAGCGGCCGCCCACGCCTGGCTGCGCACCTGCCAGTCGCTGGTCCGCACGCTCGCCTCGCGGCCCGCACGCACCGCGGCGATGCCCGGGCCCGGGGCGACCCGGCTCCGGGTCGAGGTCGACGGGGTGACGGTCGTCGATCTGGACCAGCCGGTGGAGACGGTGTCGGTGACGCCCGGGGGGACCGGCGGTGCGGAGGTGGAGGTACGGCCCGCCACGGACGGGGCCGCCGTCGTCCCGCTGCGCGCGTTCGGGCGGCGGGTCACCGTGTCGGGGGCGGACTTCCGGTACCGGGCGGACGCGGTGGTGTCCGGGCCCGTACGGACGCGGACGTGGACCGTCCGGGAGGAGGCGTGGGGGCTGACCCTGCCGCTGGGGTTCCCGTAGAAGTCGGGGCGTCTGCCGGTGGGTCGCCGCCGGTCCGGTGGGTTTGCCTCGCCTCTGGTGCGGTGGGGGGCCTCGCCTCTGGTGCGGTGGGGGGCCTCACCTCTGGTGCGGTGGGGGGCCTCGCCTGTGGTCCGGTGGGTGGGTCGCCTCCGGTCCGGTGGGTCGGTGCCGGTCCGGTGGGTGGGTCGCGCCGTCTGTCCGGTGGGTGGGTCGGGTCCGTGCCGGTGATCCGCCCGTTGCAGCCGTCGTGTGGTCCGGTGGTTCAGTGCGGTGGGGTCGTGTCACCGTCCGCAACGGGCATTTGATGCACCGGCACGGCCCCTTCGGTGAGAGGGCGACTGCGGGTGCGAGTGGGGCTGGGGTCCACCCTCCGGTAGCTCTCGCTCCGTCCCGTCCCGCCCCGCCTCGCTCCGACTCGCCCTGCTCCGACTTGCTCCGTCCCGCCTCGCTGCGTCCCGTCCGCTTGAGGGCAGGGAGCCACCTTCCAGCCCGTCCGGCGTTTGAGGACGAGGCCGTCCAGGCCGATTTCCGCTGGCTCCGGGGTCGTCGGTGTCGGGGCTGGGGGGCAGCGCCTCAGCCCGTCCGGCGCTTGAGGACGAGGCCGTCCAGGCCGATCAGGGGGGGCCGGGGGCGGAGCCCCCGGGGGTTCGGGTCGGGTAGGGGCGGAGGGGGCGAAAGAAGCCGGGGTCAGCCCTGGGGCAGGTGCGCGGGGAAACCGCCCGTCGCCACCGGCCCCCACCGCGTGGGGATGACGCGGGTACCCGTGGGCCCTTTCGCGCGGGCGGGCTCGTGGGGCTTCAGCCGTTGCCGAAGTGCTTTTCCCGGTGGGCGCGCCAGCGGTCCATCATCTGAGAGATCTCGCCGTCGATGAAGTCGAAGAACGCCAGCGTCTCGGCGATCCGCCGGCCCGCCGGAGTCTCGGGACCGAGCCGGTCGACACCGTCGCGCAGGGCGTACTGCCAGCGCTTGAGGACCGCCTCCCGGTTGGTGATCGCCTCGTACCACTGGTCGCTGTGCACGCGGTAGCGCTCCCGCCGCGAGCCGGGCTCACGCTCACGCGAGACCATGTGCTGCTGGGCGAGATAGCGCACGGCACCCGAGACCGCGGCCGGGCTGATCTGCAACTGTTCGCCGAGTTCGGCGGAGGTCAGGGCGCCGGTGTCGGAGGAGAGCAGGGCCGCGAAGACACGGGCGGGCATCCGCTGCATGCCGGCCTCGACGAGCTGCGCCGCGAAGCTCTCGACGAACTCGGAGACCACCCCCGCGTCCCGCCGGCCCGCCATGGGTTCGGTCATCCCGGATCATCTCCCCTGCTCGTCCCCGCCGGCCGCGGCACCACCACTCAGTGTATCCGGCATTTCTACTCTTCCTTAACTTCACAAATTTCTGAAAGAAGCGTACGTTCTGAATCATGACGAAGGCAATCACCGTCTCCGGACTGCACAAGTCGTTCGGCAGCACCCACGCCCTGGCCGGCCTCGACCTGGAGGTCGAGGCCGGCGAGGTGCACGGTTTCCTCGGCCCGAACGGCGCCGGGAAGTCCACCACCATCCGCGTCCTGCTCGGCCTGCTCCGCGCCGACTCGGGCGCCGCACAGCTGCTGGGCCGCGACCCGTGGGCCGACGCGGTGGAACTCCACCGGCACGTCGCCTACGTCCCCGGTGACGTGACTCTGTGGCGGAACCTGTCCGGCGGCGAGGTCATCGACCTGTACGGGCGGCTGCGCGGCGGCCTGGACCCGGCCCGGCGCGCCGACCTGATCGAGCGCTTCGAGCTCGACCCGACCAAGAAGGGGCGCACCTACTCCAAGGGAAACCGCCAGAAGGTCGCCCTCGTCGCCGCCTTCGCCTCGGACGTCGACCTGCTGATCCTCGACGAGCCCACCTCCGGCCTCGACCCGCTGATGGAAGAGGTCTTCCAGGGCTGCGTCGAGGAGGAACGCGCCCGCGGCCGCACCGTCCTGCTGTCGTCCCACATCCTCAGCGAGGTCGAGGAACTCTGCGACCGGGTGAGCATCATCCGCAAGGGCGTCACCGTCGAGACCGGCTCCCTGGCCGACCTGCGCCACCTCACCCGGACCAGCGTCACCGCCGAACTCGCCGGCCCGCCCGACGGCCTCGCTCACCTGCCCGGCGTCCACGACCTCGACGTCCAGGGCCTGCGCGTCAAACTCCAGGTCGACACCGACAAGCTCGACGCCGTACTGCGGTCCCTGACCGCCTCGGGCGTGCGCTCGCTGACCTCGACACCTCCCACCCTGGAAGAACTCTTCCTGAGGCACTACCAGGACGACGCGACCGAGACCGCCCCCACGCCGACGCCCGCGAAGGCGGTCACCCGATGACCACCGCCACCGCACGCTTCGCCACCCGGCCCGGCGGTTCCCGTCAACTCGCGGGCACCTCGACCCTGCTGAGGTTCGCGCTGCGCCGCGACCGTCTGATGATGCCCCTGTGGGTCGGCGTGATCGGCCTGCTCGTCGTCTCCATGCCGAACTCCCTCAAGTCGATCTACAGCACCCCTGCCGAACGCGCCGACGTGGCACGGCAGATGCTGACCAACAGCTCCCTGCGCGCCACCTACGGACCGGTGTTCAGCGACACCCTCGGCGGACTCACCGCCTGGCGCATCGGCGGCTACGCCGGAGTGTTCGCCGCGATCATGAGCCTGCTCGTCGTCGTCCGGCACACCCGCGACGAGGAGGAGACCGGACGCCAGGAACTCATCTCGTCCGCCATGGTCGGACGGCGCGCCCCGCTCACCGCCGCGCTGCTCGCGGCCCTCGTCGCCAACGGCGCCCTCGCCCTGCTGATCGCCGGCGGTCTCGCCGGACAGGGCGGGCCCGGAGCAGTGGCGCTCGGGCTCGCCGTCGCCGGGGTCGGCATGGTCTTCGCCACCATGGCGGCGATCGTCGCCCAGCTGACCGAGAGCGCACGGCTCGCGAAAGGGCTCACCGGCGGGCTGCTCGGCGCCGCCTTCGTCCTCAAGGCCGCCGGGGACTCCGCGACCGCCGACGGCTCGTCCGTACTCACCTGGATCTCACCCGTCGGCTGGCTGGAGGAACTGCGCTCCTTCGCCGACGAACGCTGGTGGGTCCTCCTGCTGTTCGCCGCCGCGGCCCTCGCACAGGGCGCCGTCGCCTACGAACTCGCCGGACGCCGCGACATCGGCATGAGCTTCCTGCCCACCCGGCCCGGCCCCGCCACGGGACGCCTCCGCACGGCCGGCGCACTCGCCCTGCGCCTGCAGCGCGGCGCCCTGCTCGGCTGGAGCCTGGGATTCCTCGCCGCCGGAGCCGCCTTCGGCGGGATCACCAAGGGAGCCTCCGACCTCGTCGGCGACAACGACAAGACCCGCGAGATCATCGAGCGGATGGGCGGACAGAGCGGGATCACGGACGCCTTCCTCGCCACGATGGTCGACATGCTGGGCATGGTCGCCGCCCTCTACATCGTCTCCTCCGTACTGCGACTGCACGGCGAAGAGACCTCGCAGCGCGCCGAACCGGTGCTGGCGAACGCGGTCGGCCGCCTGCGCTGGGCGCTCGGCCACCTCACCATCGCCTTCGGCGGCAGCGTCCTCATCATGCTGCTGGGCGGCCTCGGACTCGGCCTCGGCTACGGAGCCGAACTCGGCCCCATCCTCGGCGCCTGCCTCGTCCAGCTCCCCGCGATCTGGACCCTCGGCGGACTCGCCACCCTCCTGTACGGCCTCTCTCCCCTACTGGCCCCCGGGGCCTGGGGTGCCGCCGGGCTCGCGCTCCTGCTCGGCTGGGTCGGCCCCGCCCTGAACGTCCCACAGACCGTCATGGACCTCTCCCCCTTCGGACATCTCCCCAAGCTGCCCGGCGGCGACATGGCCTGGACACCGCTGCTCGTCCTCACCGCGATCGCCGCCGCGGCCACGACGACAGGCCTTGCCGGTCTGCGCCGGCGCGACCTGAGCACCTGAGCCGCCGCTGAGTCCTCGCGTCCCTGAGCGCCTGCACGGGTGTGTCCGGGCAGGCGCGCGGGGCGACGGCAGGCGGTGGGGTCAGACCCGCACCCTCAAGGACTCCAGCCCTCTGATCACGAAATTCGGCTTCCGCGACGGCTCCTCGGCAAGGTCCAGCGTCGGCGCCTTCGCCAGCAACGCACCCATCGACGCCGCCAGTTCGATACGGGCCAACGGCGCACCGATGCAGTAGTGGATACCGGCGCTGAACGAGATGTGCGGGTTGTCCGCACGGGTCAGGTCCAGATCGCCCGGCGCCGCGAAGACCGCCGGGTCGTGGTTCGCCGAGCCGAAGAGCATCGCGATCTCCGCCCCGCGGGGGATCGTCGTACCGTCGATCTCGATCTCGTCGAGCACCCAGCGCTCGAAGAGCTGCAGCGGAGTGTCGTAACGCATCAGCTCCTCCACCGCCCGGGGGATCAAACCGTGGTCCGCGCGCAGCGCCGCCAGCTGGTCCGGGTTGCGGAACAGGGCCCACCAGCCGTTCACCGTGGCGTTGACCGTCGCCTCGTGCCCCGCGTTCAGCAGCAGCACGCAGGTCGAGATCATCTCCTGCTCGGTGAGCCGGTCACCCTCCTCATGGGCCGCGATGAGACCCGAGATCAGATCGTCCCCCGGCTCCTTGCGGCGCGCCTCGATCAGCTCCGTCAGGTACTCGGTGAACTCGACCGACGCGCGCACCGCCTTCGCCGCCGTCTCCTCGGACGGGTTCAGCTCGTACATCCCGCAGATGTCCGCCGACCAGGGCCGCAACGGTGCCCGGTCCGACTCCGGGATGCCCAGCATCTCCGCGATCACCGCCACCGGCAGGGGCTCGGCGACATCGGACAGCAGATCGCCGCCGCCCGCCGCCACCAGCCGCTCGACCAGCTCACCCGCCAGCCGCTCCACATACGGCTTCAGTCGCTCCACCGTGCGCGGCGTGAACGCCTTCGACACCAGCCGCCGGATACGCGTGTGGTCCGGGGGCTCCAGATCCAGCATCCCGTGGTCGTTCAGCACGTGGAACGGCTCGTGCTCCGGCGACGGCGCCGTCCGCCCGAAGTCCTCGTGCGTGAACCGGTGCTGATACGTCCGGCCCAGCCGGCGGTCCCGCAGCAACGCCGACACGTCCGCGTGGTGCGGCACCAGCCACTGGTCGGTGGGCTCGTAGTAGTGCACCCGGCCGCGCGCCCGCAACTCCTCGTACGCCGGGTACGGGTCCGCCACGAACGCCTGGTCCCACGGGTCGAAGGACTGCGGAATCTCCAAAGCTGCCATGAACGGACGCTAGCCCGGCACGAGCGCTCTGAACAGGGGGGTCTTGGCTCGGGGGGACCTTGGGGCAGGGCGGCTTCGCGGTGGGCGGGGCGGCTTCGGGGGCGCTCAGGTTTGTGGGCGACCGCGCGGCTCGGTGGAGGCGGGGCGGTTCCGCGGGCGGGTCACCTGGGGGTGACCAGCCTGGCCTCGTACGCGAACACCGCCGCCTGGGTGCGGTCGCGCAGCCCGAGCTTCACCAGGATGCGGCTCACATGGGTCTTGATCGTGGACTCGGCGACCACGAGACGCTCCGCGATCTCCGAGTTCGACAGGCCCTGCGCGATGAGGACCAGCACCTCCGTCTCCCGCTCGGTCAGGTCCCCGTACGCCGCGTGCGCCGTGGCCGGAAGCCGGGGCGCGTCCGCGAGCCGGGAGAACTCGGTGATCAGCCGCTTCGTGACGGACGGGGCCAGCAACGCCTCCCCCGACGCCACCACCCTCACGCCGTCGGCGAGCTGGCGTGCCGAGGCGTCCTTCAGCAGGAAGCCGGAGGCCCCCGCGCGCAGCGCCTGGTACACGTACTCGTCGAGGTCGAACGTCGTCAGGACCAGCACCTTCGCGGAACTGTCCGCGGCGACGATCTCCCGGGTCGCCTCCAGCCCGTTCATCTCCGGCATACGGACGTCCATCAGCACGACGTCCGGCGCCAGGTCACGGACCCGCTCCACCGCCTCCCTGCCGTTGACCGCCTCGCCGACCACCTCGATGTCCGGCATCGCGCCCAGCAGGACGGAGAAGCCCTCACGGACCATCATCTGGTCGTCCGCTATCAGGACCCGGATGGGGCCGTCCGTCATCCGGTCTCCTCCTCCGCGGCCGGCACCGGCAGGAACACCGTGACCTCATAGCCCCCGTCGTCCGTGCCGCCCGCCGTCATCTCGCCGTCCAGCATCGTGACCCGCTCGCGCATGCCGGTGATGCCGTGTCCCGCGCCGTGCGTGGACTTCTCCAGACTCGTCGCCGGTGCGGGGCCGTTGACTATACGCAGGCCCAGCCCGCCGAGGACGTAGCCGATCTCCACTCGGGCGACGGCGCCCGGCGCGTGCCGCAGCGCGTTGCTCAAGGCCTCCTGGACTATTCGGTACGCCGACAGCTCGACGCCCTGCGGGAGCTCGCGCACCGCGCCCGTGACCACCTTGTCCACCGTCAGGCCCGCCTCCCGCACATTCGCCAGGAGGGCGTCCAGGTCGGCGAGCGTGGGCTGCGGGGCGTCCGGGGCCTCGTAGTCCTCGGCGCGGACCACGCCCAGTACGCGGCGCAGTTCGGTGAGCGCCGCCACCGCGTTCTCCCGGATGGTGCGGAAGGCCTGCTCCAGCTCCGGCGGGGCGTTCTCCACGCGGTACGGGGCGGCCTCCGCCTGGATGGCGACCACCGACATGTGGTGGGCCACGACGTCGTGCAACTCCCGGGCGATCGTCGTGCGCTCCTCCAGCAGCGCACGCTTGGAACGCTCCTGTGCCGTCTCGGACTGCTGGGCGGTCACCTCCTGCTCCGCCGTGCGCCGTATGTGCACGACCGTGACGACCAGGAGGGCCAGGGCCGAGACGAACAGCAGCGGCACGGTGTTGTCGCTGAAGTGGCCCGCGCCGAACAGGGTCTCCGCGGTCAGTCCGTACGCGGCGGTCAGCAGCCACATCCATGCGGCGGTGCGGGGGCGGGAGCGCAGGGCCACGACCGTCAGCACCGTCAGGTGGGTGACGAAGGCGCCCGGCAGCCACGGCCAGTCGCTCCAGGTGTCGCTGAACACAGCGACCACGGGGGTTGCCGCGAAGGAGAACCAGAAGGCGCCCACGGGGCGGATCAGTGTGGCCAGGACCGGGAGCAGGGCGAGGAGGGCGCAGATCGGGAGGCCGATTCCGCCGCGGCCGTCGCCTTCGGCGGTGGCCGCGACCATCGCCACCAGGCCGATCGCCGCCACTGCCGCGTGCGGTGTCCAGACCGCGTACTGGCGTATCCCCTGGGGCAGGCGGCGGGTGACGGGGCCGTCCACTCGCATGCGCGGGAGCGGGCGGTAGGCGAAGGCGTCGTGGAACAAGTCCTGGCGCAGCCCGCGCAGGGCGTCCGCGGCCAGCCTGAACTCCGGGCTGCGGGGCTTGGCCCTGCCCGGCGGCGTCATCTGCGTCTGGGTCGTCTCGGTCACGTTGAAAACGGTAGGACCGTGGGGGGTGGGTGGTCGTCCCCTGTGAGGAGGGTCCTTGTGGGTCCGTCTCAGGTACTACGGGTAGTCGGTGGGCCGGGGACGGGGGACTCGGGGCCGGTGGGGCGGGCCGTCGACGGGCACGGCAGGTGCTGTCGGGAGCCTGTCGGCGGGCACGGCAGGTGCTGTCGAGCGACTGCCGGTGCACGGCGAGGGCCGTTTCGCCTCCGGGCCGATTCGCCACCTCCGGTGCGGTGGGTGGGTCGCCTTCGGTCCGGTGGGTGGGTTGCGCCGTCTGTCCGGTGGGTGGGTCGGGTCCGTGCCGGTGATCCGCCCGTTGCAGCCGTCGTGTGGTCCGGTGGTTCAGTGCGGTGGGGTCGTGTCACCGTCCGCAACGGGCATTTGATGCACCGGCACGGCCCCTTCCGTGCGAGGGCGACTGCGGGTGCGTCCGGGGTCCGGCCCCTGCGGGGAGGGGGCGACTGCGGGTGGGTGTGAGTGGGGTGCGGGTGTGGATGGGGGGGCGGGTGTGACGGGCAGGATGAACAGGTCCGGTGTGGCGGGCCTGGCTGGGTCGGCTTGGCGGTGTCGTTCCCGTTGTGTGTCGGTGGCTGGGTGCGGGGTCAGTAGCCCGAGGGGCGGACCAGGCCCGATTCGTAGGCGAAGACTGCGGCCTGGGTGCGGTCGCGCAGGCCCAGCTTGACGAGGATGCGGCCGACGTGGGTCTTCACGGTCTGTTCGGCTACGACCAGGCGGTCGGCGATCTCCGCGTTCGACAGGCCCTGAGCGATGTGGGCCAGCACCTCGGTCTCGCGCTCGGTCAGCTCGCCCACGCGCTGCTTGAGCGGGGACCGCGGTGCGGCGTGCAGGCGGGAGAACTCGGCGATGAGGCGGCGGGTGATGCCCGGCGCGAGCAGCGCGTCGCCCGCCGCGACCACGCGTACCGCCTCGGCCAGCTGATCCGCGGAGGCGTCCTTGAGCAGGAACCCGGAGGCGCCGGCGCGCAGGGCGTCGTACACGTACTCGTCGAGGTCGAAGGTGGTGAGCACCAGCACCTTGATCCGGGGCGTGTCGTCGGTGATACGGCGGGTGGCGTCGATGCCGCCCAGCTCGGGCATGCGGATGTCCATCAGGACGACGTCGGGGGCGAGTTCGCAGACCTTGGCGATCGCGTCGAGGCCGTCGACCGCCTGGCCCACCACCTCGATGTCCGGCTGGGTGTTGAGCAGCACGGTGAAGCCCTGCCGGACCATCTGCTGGTCGTCGGCGATCAGTACGCGAATGGTGCCGCTCGCGGTCGTCATGAAGTCTCTTCTCCCGTAGGGGCGGTGGAGTGGTCGAGTGGGGTGGCGACGCCGTTGCGCGGCAGGAACGCCGCCACCGCGAAGCCTCCGCACGCCGTCTCCGAGGTCACGAGGGTGCCACCCAGCATCGCGGCCCGCTCCCGCATGCCGAGCAGGCCGTGCCCGGCACCGGGGGACGGTGGTGCGGGGTGTGCGGGACGCGAGTTGACGACACGCACCTGAAGACCGCGCGGGAAGTGCCACAGCTCGACATGGACCGCGGAACCGGGCGCGTGTCGCAGGGCGTTGCTCAGCGCCTCCTGGACGATCCGGTACGCCGACAGCTCCACGCCCGGCGCGAGGGGGAGCTGCTCGCCGGTGATCTCCGTCGTCACGACCAGTCCCGCGGTACGCGTGTTCTCCACCAGGTCGTCGAGACGGTCCAGCGTCGGCTGCGGGGAGTCGGGCGCCGCGCCCGTGCCCGCGCCGAGACCGTACGGGTCCTCGGGGTTCTCCGAACGCAGCACACCGAGGACGCGGCGCAGTTCGGTCAGGGCCTCCAGCGCGTTCTGCCGGATGCCCTCCAGGTTCTCCTTCAGCTCCTCGGTGGGGTTCTCGACGAGATGGGGCGCGACCTGAGCCTGGATGGAGATCACGGACATGTGGTGGGCGACCACGTCGTGCAGTTCGCGTGCGATGCGGTTGCGCTCCTCCAGGAGCGTGCGCCGGGCCCGTTCCTCCGCGGTCAGCGAGGCCTGCTCGACCAGTTGGGTACGGGCCTCACGGCGGCCCCGCAACGCGGTGCCGAGGAGGACGACCGCGGCGAAGACGACGACCGCCAGTACCCCCGTCGACCGGTAGACCGTGCCGCCGACCAGCCCTTGCAGAAAGTAGGTCACCAGAACGGTCACGGACAGCGCGCCGACCGCGACGCGCGCGGACACCCGCAGGGCGAGGAGGAAGAGCACGAAGGCGTGCGTGATGATCGCCAGTGCGCTCCACGGCCAGTCCGGCCGCGGGCCCGGGAAGCTCATCACCATGTGCGACCTGGCGGCCGTGGCGGCCAGCACGGTGGCGCCCAGCGACAGCCAAAGAGCCGGTACCGGCCGCCACAGGGCGAGGGCCATCGCCGCACCCTGCGCGGCACCGGTCACCGCGCTCAGCGCGAGACCCAGTCCATAGCTTTCGTTCAGCTCCGCCGACGCCGCGAACGCGAGCCCGAAAGCGAGCCAGCACACCACGACATGCGGCAGCAGGCGCAGCCACCTCGGTCTCGACAGCGGAGGCAGCGGGGCGGCCGCCGTCGAGGCGAGGTCGGCCAGGACCGAACGCAGGACGACTCCCGTGCCGAGCAGGCGACGTGACCGGGTGCGTCCGGCCGGAGGATCGGTATCGGTGCCGGACGGCTTCGCCGGCTCCCCGAGGCGGGGTGGGGACGGCACAGCGGGGTCGTCGGCCACGGCCCGGTGCTCCTCGCTCGTCACCTGATCAACCCTAGGCATGAGGCGTTCCCTTCGCTCCCCCCTGACCGAGACCGTGGGCCCGCACGATCCGGGACGGTCGGCCGGTCCGGCGGCGCGGCCCCTGCTCGTGGACGCGGAAGGCGGACCAGCAGACGGTCAGCGCGAGCAGGAACACGGGCAGCCAGGCCAGCCGGGCCACGACCCAGCCCAGCCCGTCGGGCACGGTGTGCAGGCCGGCCAGCCGCCCCGCCCGCAACCCCAGAGCGGTGACCGCCATCATCGACGTCTGGTGCCAGAGGAATATCGTCATCGCGGAGAGGTTGACGAAGGCTGTCACCGCCCAGGCCGCGGGGCGTCGCATCGCCCGGCGCAGCGGCTCACGCAGCAGCAGCGCGAGGCCGCACTGGGCCAGGCCGAAGGTGACCACCGCGAGCGTCGGCGGGTTCAGGTTCGAGACCGCGGCGCCCGGCACACCGACCATCGACGCCGGATAGCCCGCCCACGCCACGAGGGCCGCCGTCGCCGCGGCGCCACCGGCGAACAGCAGCAGGCCCGCCCGCCGTCGGTCCAGTTCACCGCGTGTCCAGGCCGCGCCCAAGGTGTACGGCACCAGCCAGCCGGCCGCCACGTTCACCCAGCCGAGCCACGAGGGGCCGCCCAGGCCGAAGCGAATGAGGTCCACGTGGAGAACGACGGCCAGCGGCCACAGCGGGTTGATCCTCGTCAACAAGGGTGTCGCCGCGGTCAGTCCGGCGAAGACCACGAGGAACCACAGGGGCGACAGGGCCAGTTTCACCAGGGTGTGGACGGTGCCGTAGCCCGTGCCTGTGGCGAGCAGGCACGCCGTGGCCACCGCCCAGAGGCTCAGCACTGCGGCCACCGGCCTGAACAGGCGTCCCAGCCGGGCCCGCAGCCACCGCCCGTACGACATGCCCCGCGCCCGCGCCGACGCATGGCTCTTCGTCGCCACATGTCCGCCCACCAGGAAGAACACGGCGAGTGTCTGAAAGACCCAGGAGATCGGGGCCAGCCACGGCATGTGCCGCAACGGGCTCGCCGCGTGCAGGGCCCCGCCGTCCGCGACGAGGGCCGTCACCAACCAGTGGCCGAGCACGACGCCGAGGATCGCCAGGGCCCGCAGGGCGTCGACGGCGCGGTCCCGATCCACCGGGGTCGCCTCGTCGATGCGGCGGACGCCGCCCCGCAGCGCGTCCGCCGCCGCCCGTCGTGTCCGGCGGATCCTGCCCCCCGCGCGCGGTGCCCTCGGTGTCCCTGGCAGCTGCGGTACGCCCGTCGTCTCCTGGTTCTCCGAAGCTCCTCGGGGTTCCTGCACTGTGCCGCGGTCGCCGGGGTCGTGCGGTCGTGTGCCCTTCCGGCCGTGGGGCTCACGCAGGGTCGACTCACGCACGGGTCACCTCCGAGGTGTCACCGAGGACGATGCGGGCGAGGTTGTCCAGGGACACCGAGCCCGGCTTGAAGTAGTCGCTGTGCCCGCCGCGGCCCGCGGCGAAGACATGGGCACCGAAGGCCGGGTTCATCGGGTCCCTGCCGAAGCCGACGGTCGTGCCGAAGAAATGGGCCCGCGCGTGCGGGACGTGCGCGACCCAGTCGTCCGCGCCCCGGGCCGCCCATACACGTGCCGACGTGCGCAGCCGGGCCGCCGAGTCGACGCCGGTGCCCGGGCTGCCGAGGAGGACCAGCTCGTCCATGTCCAGGCCCCTGGCCGCGCGGCCGCAGACCACCGTGCCGTACGAGTGGCACAGCAGGGACACGCGCGCCGACTCACCGACGATGCCCCGCAGTTCGCGGACGAAGCCGCGCAGGCGAGGTGCCGCCTCCGCGGCCCGGGTCGTCGTCAGCACCGTCGTGCTCACCGTGCCCGGGGTCTCGTAGCCCAGCCAGGCCACGACGGCCGTGCGCGGGCCGAGGTCGCGGTGCAGAGTGCGCGCTCCGGCGCGGAAGCGGTCGTACGTCTCCAGGGTGGTGTCGGAGCCCGGGACCAGGACCGCCACCCGGTCGGCGTGGGCCAGGTCGCCGAAGACCTCGACCGCCTGCCCGGGCCCTCGTCCGTCGAACGAGAGCAGGTGGCGCGAGCGTGCGGCCATGGCACGGTCCGCGGCGGCGCGGCTGCGATCGCCGTGACCCGCGGCCATGCGCGCCGCCTCCGCGGCGTTGGCGCGGTTCGCCTCGTACGCCCTGTCCAGCGTCGCCGGCGTCAGAGGTGCTACGTCCGCGGGCTCTGGGGCGGGGATCCGCGGGCGGGAGGCGGCGGACACGGGGACGACGACGGCGCCCATCACCAGTGTCGCGAGGAGGGCGCGGCGCAGGCGTCGTCGGAATCGGAGTCGGCGTCGGAATCGGCGTCGGTGCGTGAGGGGTGGCTTCGCAGCCGACGGGAGGGTGAGGGGTGGCTTCGCGTCCGGCGGGCCGATGATCAGCGGCTTCGCGTCCGGCTGGACGTGAGAGGGCCGCTTCGCGTCCGAGGGAACGGCAAGCGGGCAGCGTGGATCTCCCCGCCGGGCAGGCTGAGCACGCGCGTCCGGTGATCGTCCCGTCCTGCTCCGCCTCGCCCGGAATCCCATGGTGTCCTTCCCTTCGGGGTGCCCGTGCATCGGGCGTCCTCGAAGGGGAAGTTACGGATCGTGACGTGTCGTCGGCGTCCCGCTGGGGAGCTCATCTGGGAGGTAGCTCTCAGGTATTACGGGTATGACCGGGGCGACTGCAGGCGCAAGTGACGCTGCGTCACGTGTAAGAAAACTGCCGCCAGTTGCGCTGCGTGGGCCGCCGGGGCGGCCCGTCCGCGGCCGGGTCACCAGGCCAGTTGGGCGATCTCCTCCGCCACCACCGCGCACGCGTCCGCGGCCGGGTCGATCAGGGGGAAGTGGCCGACGTCCTCCAGGAGCGTCAGGCCCACCACCTCGCCCGCCCTGGCCGCCGCGTCGGCGTACGACTCGGCGACCGCCTGCGGCACGACGATGTCGGTACGCCCCTGGACGAGGGTGGTGGCGATGCCGGTGGGCATCAGCAGAACCGGGTCGGCATACGGCAGCCGTTCCGCGAACTTGGCTTCTCCGCCGAGGAGTTGGCGGGAGGCTCCGCCGCAGACGTCGAGTTTCTCCGCGACCTGGAAGTCCGCGATCGGCGCGAGTGCGACGACACCGCGCAGCGGGGCCGGCCCGTCGGTGCGCCAGGGCGCGTCGGCCGGCAGGACGTGACGGGCGGCGGCCCACAGCGCCAGGTGGCCGCCCGCCGAGTGGCCCGTGACCACCGTGCGCCGGAGGTCGGCCTGCGGGAGCGCCTCGCGGGCCAGTGCGGGCAGGGCGTCGAGTGCGGCCGCCACGTCGTCGAAGGTGTCCGGCCAGCGGCCCGCGACCGGGCCTTGTGCCGGGCCCGGTCCGCCGGGGCCCGCGTCCGCCGGACCACCCTGCGCGGGGATCGCGGCGCCCCGCCGGTACTCGACGTTCGCCACGGCGAAGCCGCGGCGGGCCAGGAAGTCCGCGAACGGGGTGATGTGGCGGCGGTCGTACGGGGCTCGCCAGGCGCCGCCGTGCAGGACGACCACGAGGGGGGCGGGGACCGACGGGTCGGGCTCGCGCGGGGTGTAGAAGTCGATCACCTGGTCGGGGTGGTCGCCGTACGTGACGGTGATGTCGGGGTCCACGGGCGGGTGCGAGAAGGCTGACGCCTCTTCCGCCGCGTCGCGCTGGGCGGCTGACTCGCGCTCTGCGCCGGCGTCGTCCTGCATGCTCCAACCTCTCAAGGGTGAAACGGTTTTGACGGACCAGGGGAGTATTCGGCCGTTGGCGGGGACGGTATCAGGCCGGTGACGTGCGTCGACACGGGGTTGTCACGCTCGGTGAGGGGTGTGCGGGGGTGCCGGGGTGTCCGGGGGCCTGTGTGGGTCGCCGGGGCGCCCTCCGTCGGGGCAGGGCGGGGTCGCCTGGGGCGCCCTTCGCTAGGTGGGTCCTCGTCCCGGGGCCGCCCTTCACGAGGTGGGCCTTCGTTGGGGCGGGGTCGCCGGGGGCGTCCTTCGCGACGTGGGCCTTCGTCGAGGCGGGCGGGGGCGCCGGGCGGGGGCCGGAGCGGGGTTTTCGCCCCCTCCGCCCCTACCCGACCCGTACACCTGGGGCTTCGCCCCGCCCAGACCCCCGGTCGGCCTGAACGGCCTCGTCCTCAAGCGCCGGACGGGCTGAAACCTGCCGTCCCGGCCTCAAGGCGACGAGCCCGACGAGCCCGACGCCCCGAGCCGGGAAAACAGCCTGAACGGCCTCGTCCTCGAACGCCGGACGGGCTGAAGTCTGCCTCCCCGGCCTTCAAGGCGACGAGCCCGGCGCCCAGGCGACGGGCTGAAACGTGCTCCGACCCGGACGGGCTACGCCCCCAGCGTCCGCCCCAGTACCCGTGCCGCCCTCTCCACGTCGGCGAAGCCCACGTACAGGGGGGTGAAGCCGAAGCGGAGGACGTCGGGGTGGCGGAAGTCGCCGATCACGCCCTGCTCGATGAGGGACTTCATCACGGTGCCCGCGTCGGCGCAGCGCAGGGCGACCTGGCTGCCGCGGTCGGCGTGGGCGGGCGGGGTGAGCGACTCGACCCGGCCCTCGGGGACGTACTCCGCGACGCAGTCGAGGAAGAAGTCCGTGAGGGCCAGCGACTTGGCGCGGACGGAGTCGACGGAGACGCCGTCCCACACGTCGAGCGCGGCCTCCAGGGCGAGCATCGACAGGATGTCGGGGGTGCCGACCCGGCCCCGCAGCGCGCCCGGAGCGGGGGCGTACGCCGGGCTCATGCCGAAGGGTTCGGCGTGGGAGTTCCAGCCGGGCAGCGGCGAGTCGAAACGGTCCTGGTGGGCGGCGGCGACGTACAGGTAGGCCGGTGAACCGGGCCCGCCGTTGAGGTACTTGTACGTGCAGCCGACGGCCAGGTCCACCCCGTGGGCGTCCAGGCCGACGGGCAGGGCGCCCGCGCTGTGGCACAGGTCCCAGACCGCGAGCGCCCCCGCGTCGTGGATCGCGGCGGTGAGGGAGGGCAGGTCGTGCAGCCGGCCGGTTCGGTAGTCGACGTGGTTGAGGAGGACGGCCGCCGTGCGCGGGCCCAGCGCGCCGGGCACCTCGGCGGGTTCCACGGGGCGCAGCTCGCAGCCCGTCAGGCGGGCGGCGGACTCGGCGATGTAGCCGTCCGTGGGGAAGGTGGTCGCGTCGACGACGATCTCGTCACGGCCGTCGCCCGCCAGCCGGACGGCTCCGACCAGGGCCTTGAAGACGTTGACGCTCGTGGAGTCCCCGACCACGATCTGGCCCGGGGCCGCCCCGACGAGCGGCGCGATGCGGTCGCCGATGCGTTCCGGCGCCGTCCACCAGCCGCTCTCCTCCCAGGAGCGGATGCGGAGTTCGCCCCACTGACGGCGGACGACGTCGTCGACGCGGGCGGGGACGTCGGCCGGCAGCGCGCCGAGCGAGTTCCCGTCGAGGTAGACCGCGTCGTCGAGCACGAACCTCTTGCGCAGTCCGGCGAGTTCGTCGGCCGCGTCCAGCTGTGCGGCTCGTGCGCTCGGCTCGGACTGCACGGCGTCGCCGCGCGGCTCAGACATGGGACCTCGCCGTCCACAGCTCGGGGAACACGTTCTTCTGGGCGCGCTTCTCCAGCCAGGCCACGCCGGCGGAGCCGCCCGTGCCGGCCTTCGCGCCCATCGCGCGGCGGGTGGCGACGAGATGGTCGTTGCGCCAGCGCCAGACCAGTTCGGCGACGTCGGTCAGCGCCTCGCCGAGGCGGGCGAGTTCGTCGTCCTCGGGGCCCGCGTACAGGGCCGTCCACACGGCCTCGACGTCGCGCGACGGCTCGTAGCGGAGGGAGACGTCACGCTGCAGCACGGATGCCGGGACGGCGTGCCCGCGCCGGGCGAGCAGCCGCAGGACCTCGTCGTACAGGCTCGGCTCGTGCAGGGCCTTCTCCAGCTCGGCGTGGACGCGCGGCGCACCCCGGTGCGGGACCAGCATGGACGCGGACTTCTCGCCGAGCAGGAACTCCATCCGGCGGTACATCGCGGACTGGAAGCCGGACCCCTCGCCGAGGGCGGAGCGGTAGGCGTTGAACTGGGCGGGGGTGAGCTGGGAGAGCGGGCGCCAGGACGCGTTCAGCGCCTCCAGCTCCCGTACGGACCGCTTCAGCGCGGCGACGGCGACCTGCACCCGGTCCTCGCGCAGCGCGTTCGCCGCGGTCTCCCACTCGTGGACGATGACGGTGAACCACAGCTCCATGACCTGGGTCGTCACCAGGAAGACCATCTCTCCAGGGTCGTCGGAGAGGGTGTGCTGGAGGTGGGTCAGGACGTCCGCCTGGACGTAGTCCTCGTACGGAGTCGTTCCCTGGAAGTCGAGATGCGGGGTCTCGGGCTCCGTGGCCTCGACGGGCTGAGCCTGATGGGACATCGCTGTCTCCTGCAATGTGCTCCGGGTAGCGGTCCGCCCCTGCCGTTACCGACACGGGGGCCCCGGTCCCCACCGGGCATCCTCCACAATCGTGCCCCGAAACCGCAAGGTCCGCCTGGTCACACCAGGCGGACCTGCACCCGCCCGGCCGCGGGCCGGGTTCCGGGGCTAGCCCAGGGTCTGGGCCGCCGTCGGCGAGGAGTCCTTCAGGAACTGGCTGCAGCGCTCGTACTCCTCCTGCTCGCCGATCGCCTGGGCGGCGCGGGCGAGGCCGTGCAGGGCGCGCAGGAAGCCGCGGTTCGGCTCGTGCTCCCAGGGCACCGGGCCGTGGCCCTTCCAGCCGTTGCGGCGCAGGGCGTCCAGGCCGCGGTGGTAGCCGGTGCGGGCGTAGGCGTACGACTCGACGACGCTGCCCCGCTCGTACGCCTCGTCGGCGAGCTGCGCCCAGGCGAGGGAGGAGGTGGGGTACTTGGCGGCGACGTCGGCGGGGGGCGTGCCGTTCGCCAGGAGCTCGCGCGGCTCCGGGTCGTCGGGGAGGTGGGTCGGGGGCGGTCCCCCGAGGAGGTTCTCGTGAATCGTCATGGGTTCAGTCTGCTGCATTGTCCGTGATCGGTAACGGTTGCCCGCTGCCCTTATGGAACGTCGGATTCCGCGGGCACACTGCGATCACGCACGAACTGATCGTGCGCACGACAAAGCGTGCACGGGGACGTGTGACGACGACGGGGGACCACATGCGTACGACGACCGCTGCCCGGCTGCGCAGGACCGGCGCCCTGGGCGCTCTCGCCGCCGCGGCCCTGCTGGCCACCACCGCCTGCCAGCCGGACGACGAAGCACAGGGAGCGGCGTCCCCGTCGTCCACCGCCTCGGCCGGCTCCGGGGCCTCCCCCTCCGCCGCCGCGTCCGACGCCCCCTCCCCGACCGCCACCGCGAAGGACCCCGCCTGCAAGGGCTGGAAGGGCATCGACCTCATGCTGCTGCCCGGCGTACGGACCGAGGGCGACCGTGCCTACCTGAAGGTCCAGGAAGGCACCTGGTCCTGCCCGAGCACCGACATGCCCGTCTGGCACGCGATCGGCCCGAAGCACGAGATACGGCTCTCCGGGACGGCGAAGATCTCGGTGAACCACCCGTTCTACGACACCGAGGTGAACAAGCCGATCGACGTCCGTGTCTTCCTCGACAAGGCCGACGGCGCGGCGACCGCGAGCCGGATGTACTTCGCCTACACGATCGACAAGGCCGGCACGGTCACGAAGCTGGACCAGCGCCGGAGGTCCTAGGCGTCCCCGGGGCGGGAGGGGCCGCTGTCACCCGCCGGGGCTCCAGCGGCGGCGCCGTGACACAGCCGTGCGTGAGGCACTCGGGCCGCCGGCAGCCGGGCACCGGACGCCGCACGGTCGCGAAGGCGAGCACCGCCCCGACCACCAGGACGGCCGCGCACAACGGCATCGCACGCCGGAACGCGGCGTCGAAGGCGTCCGCCTCGCGGTAGGCCTCCGGGCCCATCCCGGCGAGCAGCGGCAGCGCGGCCACGGCGATCAGCCCCGCCGCGCGGGCCGCCGCGTTGTTGATCCCGCTGGCCAGGCCCGCGCGCCCGGTCTCGACGGAGGCGAGGACGGTGGCGGTCAGCGGCGCCACCAGGGTGACCATGCCCGCCCCCATCACGAGCAGCGCGGGCAGCACGTCCGCCGCGTACGACGCGTCGGGGCCCACCCGCAGCATCAGCAGCATTCCCGCCGCGCACAGCAGCGGCCCCACCGTGAGCGGGATGCGCGGCCCGATGTGCTGGGCCAGTTCACCCGAACGGGCGGAGAACAGCAGCATCAGGACCGTCGTCGGCAGCAGCGCCGTACCGGCCTGGAGCGGCGAGTACCCCGCCACCACCTGGAGCTGGAGCGCGGTGAGGAAGAAGAAGCCGCCGAAGGCCGCGTACACGCACAGGGTCACCAGGTTGACCGCCGTGAACTGGCGCGACGCGAAGATGTCGGGCGGCATCATCGGGTCGGGCCGCCGCCGTTCGACGAACACGAAGGCCACGCCCGCCGCCACGCCCGCGACCGCCGTCACGGTGACCACCACGGACCCGCTGCGGGCCTCGATCAAGGCGTACGTCACCAGTGCCAGCGAGAGGGCGCCGAGAGCGGCGCCGAGCACGTCGAAGCCGTGATGGGCGCGCTCGTCGGACGACTCCGGGACGTGCCGCAGCGCGATCGGGGCGCACAGCAGCGCCACCGGGACGTTCAGCAGGAAGACCCAGCGCCAGCCGGGACCGTCCACCAGCCAGCCGCCCAGGAACGGGCCCACGGCGGCACCGACACCGCCGAAGCCCGACCACAGCCCGACGGCGCGGGCCCGGTCGTCGGGATGGAAGGACGCCTGGATGAGCGCCAGGGAACCAGGGGTCAGCAGCGCTCCGCCGACCCCCTGCAGGGCGCGTGCGGCGACCAGCACGGTGTCGGTCGGGGCGATCCCGCACAGCAGGGACGCGGCCGCGAACCACACCACGCCCAGCACGAAGATCCGGCGCCGCCCGAAGCGGTCGCCGAGCGACCCGCCCAGCAGGATCAGACCCGCCAGCGTCAGCATGTACGCGTTCACGGTCCACTGGAGGGTCGTGAGCCCGGCGTCCAGGTCGCGGCCGATGCGCGGCAGCGCCACGTTCACGACCGTCGAGTCCAGCAACGCCATGCTGGAGCCGAGGACGGTGGTGAGCAGGATCCACTTGCCCGTGGTCGAGGAGATCCGTACGTCCGGTCCCGCTCCCGGCGTCTCCTGTGCACTCTTCTGCGAAGGCGCAGCCATACCTCGGAGGATACGGAAGGGCCCGGCACCGTGGGAGGTGCCGGGCCCGGCCGTGCGGTACTGCCGCGAAAGGACCCGGGCGGCCGTGGTCCGGCCGCCGCGGGGCTCCCGCTCGCCCGCTACTTCAGCTTGGTGCCCGCGGAGCGCAGCGCCACACAGGCCTCGCCGACGCGCTTGGCCATGCCGGCCTCGGCGAGCTTGCCCCAGGTGCGCGGGTCGTAGGTCTTCTTGGAGCCGACCTCGCCGTCGACCTTCAGGACGCCGTCGTAGTTCTTGAACATGTGGTCCGCGACGGGACGCGTGAAGGCGTACTGGGTGTCGGTGTCGAGGTTCATCTTCACGACGCCGTTCTCCAGCGCGGTGGCGATCTCCTCGGCCGTGGAGCCGGAGCCGCCGTGGAAGACGAAGTCGAACGGGTCCGCCTTGCCGTGCTTGGCGGCGACGCCCTCCTGGAGGTCCTTGAGGAGCTCGGGACGCAGCACGACGTTGCCGGGCTTGTACACGCCGTGCACGTTGCCGAAGGACGCGGCGAGCAGGTAGCGGCCCTTCTCGCCCAGGCCGAGGGCCTCGGCGGTGCGCAGGGCGTCCTCGACGGTGGTGTACAGCTCGTCGTTGATCTCGTGGCTGACGCCGTCCTCCTCGCCGCCGGTCGGGGTGATCTCGACCTCGAGGATGATCTTCGCGGCGGCGGCCTTCGCGAGCAGCTCCTGGGCGATGGCCAGGTTGTCGGCGAGGGTCTCGGCGGAGCCGTCCCACATGTGCGACTGGAACAGCGGGTTCGCGCCCTTGGCGACACGCTCGGCGGAGATGTCGAGCAGCGGACGGACGTAGCCGTCCAGCTTGTCCTTGGGGCAGTGGTCCGTGTGCAGCGCGACGGTGATGTCGTACTTGGCGGCGACGATGTGCGCGTACTCGGCGAGGGCGACCGCGCCGGTCACCATGTCCTTGTTGTACTGGCCGCCCAGGAACTCCGCACCACCGGTGGAGATCTGGATGATGCCGTCGCTCTCGGCCTCCGCGAAGCCGCGCAGCGCAGCGTGCAGGGTCTGGGACGAGGTCACGTTGATGGCCGGGTAGGCGAACTTGCCTGCCTTCGCCCGGTCGAGCATCTCGTTGTAGACCTCGGGGGTTGCGATGGGCATCTGTCCGCTCCTTGTATGTGCGGGTCTGCGTACGGCTGGTGCGGTACGTAGGGACTGGTGCTTACGGCCCTGACCTAGGGGGGCGACGTCATCGTCGTCCCCATCTTTCCAGACTTGGCCGGATGCTTGAGACACCCTGTCCGGGATACGGGACCGAGCCTCGGGACCCCGCCGCCGGCGGGGTCCGCCCGGCCGTCGCGCGGGACCGCGAGCGTATGCCGGTGCCGGGCCTCAGTCGAGGCCCAGCTCGTCCTTCGAGTAGGCGAAGAGGTACGGCACCCCGGCGCCGGCCTCGATCTTCTCGGCCGCGCCGGTCGCCCGGTCGACGATCGTGGCGACGCCGACGACCTCCGCGCCGGCCTCACGGACCGCCTCGACCGCGGTCAGCGGGGAACCGCCGGTGGTCGACGTGTCCTCGACGACGAGCACGCGCCGTCCCTTGATCTCGGGACCCTCGACCCGGCGCTGCAGCCCGTGCGCCTTGGCGGCCTTGCGCACGACGAAGGCGTCGAGCCTGCGCCCGCGCGCGGCGGCGGCGTGCAGCATGGCCGCGGCCACCGGGTCGGCCCCCATGGTCAGCCCGCCCACGGCGTCGAAGTCGAGGTCGGCGGTGAGGTCGAGGAGCACCTGCCCGACCAGCGGGGCGGCCTCGCCGTCCAGCGTGATCCGGCGCAGATCCACGTAGTAGTCGGCCTCAAGACCCGAGGAGAGGGTCACCTTGCCGTGCACCACGGCCTTGTCCTTGATCTGCTGCAGCAGCTCGCCGCGTGTGCCTGGCGGCATTACTGCGTTGACGTCACTCATGTCCGCCAGCTTAGAGGCGCCGCCAGCTCCAGGTGGTGGTCGCCTCCAGGGGCTCGATGGGGGTGACCAGGCGGGGGAGGGTGTTCAGGCCGTTGGGCGGCCCGGTCTGCGGCTCCACGCAGACGGCGGCCTCCTGCTCGTCGTAGACGACGACCCACTCCTCGCGGCTGGCGACCTTCAGCTCGATCTGCCCCGGCCAGGTGAGCGTCACGTCGACACCGTCCGGCATGCCGAAGCAGTCGTCCCAGGGACCGGGCCTCGGCTCGGTCCGCCGGCCGGTGGGCAGGTGGTCGTCGCCGCGTTCCTCCTGCCAGGCGGGGGCGAAGTCGACACGGACGTCGTCGCCGCCGTCGAGGCTGCGGTTGAACCAGGGGTGCCAGCCGACCTGGGCGGGGAACGAGGAGCCGTAGGTCTCCACGGACATCGTGAGCGTGAGGGAGTCCTCGGCCAGCGTGACGGCGTGCGTGACGCGCGCGGGGTGCGGCCAGGGCTCCACGAGGTCGTAGGTGATCACGGCCTCGTCCTTGCCGACGCGGGCGGTGCGCCAGGCACCGTCGCGGGCCGTGCCGTGGATGGCGTGCGGCGGGGAGTTCAGCGGCATCTGCCGTACGGTGGCGCCGTCGAGGAAGCGGCCGTCGCGGATGCGTCCGCACCACGGGACCATCGGGAAGCACCCGAACTTCGCGCCCTGCCTCAGCAGTTCGACGCCGCCGATCCGCAGACTTCCGATCCGTCCGCCGTTGGCCGGCGCCACGGTCACCTCCGCGTCGCCCGCGGTCAGCGTGATGTCTTCGTTACTCACGGAGTTGACCCTACTGGGGTGCGGGCCCCTCGTGGTCAGCGGCGCTTGCGCAGGGCCCGGGTCAGGGCGATGGCCGAGGCCAGGGCGAGGGCTGCCGCCGGGGCGGCCCAGCGGAGGGTGGCCCGGGCGGCGGCGGCCTCCGGGGGCGGGACCGGCGCGTAGCGGCCGCGTGGGGGAGCGTGGTCCACCTCCTCGGCGCTGCGGCCGATCATCGTCCGGCGGGCGTGCGCCGCCTCGGCCATGGCGTCCTCACCGTCCAGCACGTCCTCGCCGTCCTCGCCGTCCTCCTCCAAGTCGAACTCCTCCCCCGCGAACTCCCCTTCCAGGAGGCCGTCGTCGGCCAGCGGGTCGAGGGACGGGGGCGGCACCTCGGTCTCGAAGACCGAACCGGGGGCGGGAGAGGAATCGGGTGCGGAGTCGGCGGTGGCGTCGGGCGCAGAGTCGGAGGCGGCGGCGTCGGGCGCGTGTCCGGATTCGGGTTCGGGCGTCGGCTCGGGCGCGGTTCCGGAATCGGGCTCGGGCTCGGGCCGGACGGCCTGCCCGTTCGCGGCGGCCGGCGGCACGTCCGTGACCGCCTCCGGCCCGGCGGCGGACCCGGTGGACCGCTCCGGCTCCGGTTCCGCGGCTGCCGTCGGGGCGACGCCCGCGGCCAGGCCCTCCGCGAAGCGGCTCAGCAGCCGGGTGCCGGCCGAGGACACCGCGTCCGCGGGCAGCTCCGCCACGCGGCCGTCGCCGCCGGCCGTGCCGCCGAAGGCGAGCGTCGTGCCGCCGTCGGCGGGAAGGAGGCGTGCGGTGAGGGCGAGTTTCACGGAGCCGCCGCCGCGGACCTCGCTCGCGTCGCCCTCGACGGCGTAGGAGCCGTCGTCCTGCGGGGTGACGGCGAGCCTGCCGCGATAGGTGATGGTGTGGCCGCCGACGCGGACCTTCAGACGGCCGGAGACGGGCGGCGTCCCCGCGTCCTGCTGGAGACCGGGAACCGCGCGGGCCACCCGGGCGGGGTCGGCCAGCGCCTCCCTCAGCCGCTCGGGCGGAACCGGAACGAACACCTCATGCTCCATGTCTGCCGAGCCTACCCAGCACGGCGCGGAACGCACCCGGGTATCACCGGATTCCCCCACGTGCTCCTCAGTCGGCGTACCGCGGATGCACCAGCTGCGACGGCGGCAGGTCGCGGTCGGCCCGGGTGCGCCGGACCGCGCGGGCGTCGGCCGCCAGGCCCGCCTGGGTGAGGGTGCGCGGCCGCGGGCCGTCCGACGGCAGCCGCAGGGGCACGGCCGCCCGGCCGGCCAGGACGAAGCCCCAGTCGCCCGGTGCGCCGGGCTCGCCGCCCCGCGCGCGGTCGGGACCCGCCGCGAAGCCGGAGGTGCGGCCGCTCACGCGGTAGGGGGTGGTGCGAAGGCCGGCCGCCCGCATCGTCGCGTCCACGGTCCAGAAGGCGCGGGGGCGGGCGGAGACGGGGCCCGCGTGCACGACGAGGCGGCCGTCGGGGGCCAGGACGCGGCGGGCGAGTCCGTAGAACTCCTGGGAGTACAGCTTGGTGCTCGCGGTGATGCCCGGGTCGGGGAGGTCCGAGATCACCACGTCGTACGTGGCGGGGGCCGAGCGCAGCCAGCCGAAGGCGTCGGCCGTGACGACGTGCACGCGCGGGTCGTCGTAGGCGTGCCGGTTGAGGGCGGACAGGGCGGGATCCGAGCGCGCCAACCGCACCACCTGGGAGTCGAGTTCGACGAGGTCGACGCTGCGCACCCCGGGGTGGCGCAGCACTTCGCGCGCGGCGAGGCCGTCGCCGCCGCCGAGGATGAGCACGCGCGCGTGCGGGCCGTTCATCGCGGGGTGCACGAGTGCTTCGTGGTAGCGCTTCTCGTCGCGGCCGCTGAACCGCAGGCGGCCGTCGAGGAAGAGGTGCAGGGGGCGGCCGTGGGTGCCGCCGGTGAGGACGACCTCCTGGACGCCGGTGCGGAGCGCGACGCGCACGTCCGCCCCGTACACCGCGTGCCGCGCGGCCCGTTCGAAGTCGTCGACCAGCGCGGCGGCCGAGGCGAGGAGTCCGAGGACGGTGACGTTGGCGACGAGCAGGGTCCAGCGGGCGCGGCGGGTCAGGTCCCGGCGGAACAGGCCGAGGACGAGGGCCCCGCCCGCGGCGGCGTTCACCATGCCGGTGAGCAGGGCGCCGGTGAGCTGGCCGAACAGCGGGAGCAGCAGGAAGGGGAAGGCGAGGCCGCCGACGAGGGCGCCCACGTAGTCCGCCGCGAACAGGTCCGCCACCGCTCCGCCCGGGTCCTGGCGGCGGATGCGCTGTATCAGCTCCATGAGGAGGGGGACTTCGGCGCCGATGAGCAGGCCGATGGCCAGGGAGAAGGCCACCAGCAGATAGCGGCATCCGTCGGCCCAGAGGCCGCCCCAGCCGCCGGTCCACGCGAACACCGCGTACAGGGCCATCGCGCTGCACCCGCCGACCAGCGCGAGGGCCGCCTCGACCGCGCCGAAGCCCGCCGCGGCGCGGGGGCGCAGGCGTTTCGCGGCGAGCGAGCCGATCCCCATCGCGAAGACCATGACGGAGAGCACGACGGAGGCCTGGGTGACCGAGTCGCCGATCAAGTACGAGGCGAGGGCGACGAGTTCGAGTTCGTACACGAGTCCGCACGCCGCGCAGACGAAGACCCCGGCGAGGACGAGGAACCTCCCGATGCCCGGGCTGACCGGCAGCCGCCCCTGACCCTGGGCGCCCCAGGACGGCGGGGCGCCGGGGGGAGCTGGCGCGTGCGGATCGATCACGCTGGGAACGCTACGTCACGCCGCCACTACGCCTCGTCACCCACACGTGTGGAACCGCGGCGCTTTGTGGCACCCTGTCCGCCCGGCGCCGCTCCCGGCCGGCGCGGTCACAGCGCCGCCGCCACCCGGACCCCGACCCTGGTGCGGGTCGCCACCAACTGGCCGTCCTGCGGGTACGCGTGCCAGGTGCGCCAGTGGATCTGCCCCTCGTGGCGCTGGGCGAGCATGGCGGTGAAGGCGTGCGGGCTGCCGGGGAAGACGCCCGCGAGGCCGTGGGGGTGGTCGGAGACGAGGGCCAGCAACTCCTGGGCGCGGCCGGCGAAGGAGCCGGGCGACAGCACCTCGACGCGGGCCGCGAACTCGTACTCCCAGTCGTTGATCCGCTTCGCCACGCCGAGCGGGAGGGGCGTGCTGCTGCCCGGGATGCAGGCGACGGTCTCCGAACAGCGGCCCCGCTCCTCCTCCAGGAGCACCTGGTGGGACGCGCCGAGGAGTCTCAACTGAAGCTCCACCCCTTCCAGTTCGAGGTCGAGCGTGGCCAGGGCCGGCAGCGGTTCGCGGCCGAGGGCCCAGGCGAGGTCGGCCGCGCGCGTGTCGGTGTACGAGGTGTTCAGGGTCGTGAGCATGGGTCGGCTCCGCTAGCACGCAAAGGGAGGTGGGGTTCCGGCGCATCCGGTCGGCACCGGGGGAACGGCCCGGCCAGCCCGGTCAGGAGGACGCCCGAAGGACGGACCTGAAGGGGAGAAGGACCGGTCCCACGGGCGTCCAAGGCCTGTAGGCCCAGGGCTGCGTTGGTGATTTAGAGGGAATCATGAACTGTGGCGCCACCACAGCGTTTTTACCCAACTTCGTGGGGTTTCCATCCCCCCGAGGGCTCCACAGCTCAACTGTTCAACTACGGCGTGCGCCCGGCGCGCGCCCGCGTCTGCCGGAAGCCGCCCCCCGGTACGCGACGGGGTCCGCCGGATCCGCCCCCCTCGGTGCGCCGTCGCATATGCCGTGCGCGCGTACCCCCGGCGTGCCACGGCGCACGGCCCCTGCCCTCCCGCGCGACGGCGCGTCTCCCGCGACGCGGGCGTGCCCGTCGGCGCTGCCGGCCGGTAGGCACGGACACCCACCCCTCCCCCGACGCGAACGTGCCCGTCGGCGCTGCCGTCCGACGGGCACGTCCGCGTGCTGCGGATGCGCTTCCCCCGAAGGGAGCTCAGCTGCCCCGTGTCAGCTGCCTCCTCCGCATCCGCCCCCGCCGCCGCACGAGGACCCGCCTCCGCAGGACGAGCCCCCGCCGCACGACGAGTGGCCACCGCACGAGTGACCCCCGTGGTGTCCGCCGGACGAACCGCTGCCGCAGGACGAGACACCGCCCGCCCCGCCGGCCCACCAGCTGCTGCTGCCGCTGCCCGAGGAGCCGCGGCGTGAACGGCGACCCCTCTTCGAGAGGTTGACCTGCCCCACCTTGTTCTGGCTGCGGTCGGTGGCCATGAAGGCCACGACGACCACGATGCAGACGACCGCCAGGATGATGCCGATGACCATGGCGCCACCCTCCTTTCGTTCCCCCGAAGAGGCCCCCCGTGGGCCGTGCTTCCCGGATCTGTTGTCTTGTTCGCTTCTCTTGTCGCTTCGTGTCGTTCCAGGTGCCGCTGTCGTGCGTGAGAGGGGGATGCCCCCGCGCCCGGCGGGCCAAAGCAGAGTTGAGGAACTCCAGAGCTTGGGCGCAGGATGACCGGCATGACCTCCAGCGAACGCCCCTTCCTCAACCGCCGGCTCGCCGAGTTCGGAACGACGATCTTCGCCGAGATGTCGGCGCTCGCGGTGAGTACCGGTTCGATCAATCTCGGTCAGGGCTTCCCCGACACGGACGGTCCGCAGGAGATCCGGGAGGCGGCCGTGCGGGCGCTGCGGGACGGGCGGGGCAACCAGTACCCGCCGGGGCCCGGCGTGCCCGAGCTGCGCGCCGCGGTGTCCGCGCACCAGGAGCGCCGCTACGCGCTGTCGTACGACCCCGACACGGAGGTCCTGGTGACGGCCGGGGCCACGGAGGCGATCGCCGCCGCGCTGCTCGCCCTGCTGGAGCCCGGCGACGAGGTGATCGCGTTCGAGCCGTACTACGACTCGTACGCCGCGTGCATCGCGATGGCGGGCGGGACCCGGGTGCCGGTGACGCTGCGCCCGCACGAGGGCAGCTTCCGTCTCGACCTCGACGAGCTGCGCGACGCCGTCACCGACCGGACGCGCCTGCTGCTGGTCAACACGCCGCACAACCCCACCGGGACGGTGCTCACCCGCGAGGAGCTCGCGGAGATCGCGAAGCTCGCCGTGGAGCGGGATCTGCTGGTGGTGACGGACGAGGTGTACGAGCACCTCGTCTTCGACGGCGCCGAGCACGTACCGCTGGCGTCCTTCCCGGGCATGCGCGAGCGGACGGTCACCATCGGTTCGAGCGGGAAGACGTTCTCGTTCACCGGCTGGAAGGTGGGCTGGGCGACGGCGCCGCCGGCCCTGGTCAGCGCGGTGCGGTCGGCGAAGCAGTTCCTGACCTATGTGGCGTCGGGGCCGTTCCAGTACGCGGTGGCCGAGGCGCTGGCGCTGCCGGACGCGTACTTCGAGGCGTTCCGCGCGGACATGCTGGCCAAGCGGGACGTGCTGGCGGCGGGACTCGCGGAGGCGGGCTTCGAGGTCTTCCGCCCGCAGGGCACGTACTTCATCACGACCGACATCAGGCCGCTCGGCGAGTCGGACGGCTTCGCGTTCTGCCGCGCCCTGCCGGAGCGCGCCGGTGTCGTCGCGATCCCGAACGCGGTCTTCTACGACCACCGGGAGGCGGGAGCGCCGTTCGTGCGGTTCGCGTTCTGCAAGCAGACGCAGGTGCTGGAGGAGGCGGCGAAGCGGCTCAAGGCCGCGTGGTGAGCCCGGTGCCGCCCGCCCGGCCCGCCCCGCGCGAGGCGGCGGAAGAGGGCGCCGAAGCGCGCCCGGAACCGCTCTAGCACCGTGGGCGCCGTCCGTGCGGGCGGCGCGCCGGGGCCCCACGAACGCTACCCGCACAGCCGAGCAAAGCTCGCAAATGCCCCGTAAGTTACGCACAGTTCCGGTGTGACCCACCCGAGTACCCTCGCTCGCCCGGCTCTGACGGAGCCCGGGGACCGTGCCCGACCGACCCGCGTCGCGCCCAGCCTGCCGGCCGCCGCGATGACCGCGCTGGGGCTGTTCGCCGCCGCGCGCCTCACCGGCATCCTCGCGCTCGCCGCGACAGCCTGGGCCACCGGCAGGCACCCGATCGTCCTGCTCGCACGGTCCTGGGACTCGATCTGGTACCTGGGGATCGCGGCGCACGGGTACGGCCGCACCCTCTACTTCGGTCCCACCGTCGTCCACAGCGACCTGGCGTTCTTCCCGCTGTATCCCGCGCTGGTGCGCGGCGTCACCGCCGTGACCCCGCTCAACGCGTCCACGGCGGGCCTGCTGGTGTCGTGGCTCGCCGCCGGGGCCGCCGCCTGCGGGATGTACGCGATCGGGGCCAGGCTGTACGGCCGTGCGGTCGGCACCGCCGTCGTCCTGCTCTGGGGGCTGCTCCCGCACTCGGTGGTGCTGTCGATGGCGTACACCGAGCCCGTGCTGACGGCCTTCGCCGCCTGGTCGCTGTACGCGGTGCTCGGCGGGCACTGGGTGTGGGCGGGCGTGCTGGCGGCGCTCGCGGGGCTGTCCCGGCCGAACGGCTTCGCGGTGGCCGCGGCCGTCCTCGCGGCGGCGGCGTACGAGGTCTGGCGGCTGCGCGCGCGGAAAGTTCCCCACAGGCTGTGGACAGGCGCCGCGCTCGCGCCGCTGGGCTGGGTGGGTTACGTGCTGTGGGTGGGGCGCCGCCGGGGCGATCCGCTGCGCGGCTACTTCGAGGTGCAGCGGCTGTGGGGCTCCCGCTTCGACTTCGGCGAGGGATCGCTCCGCTTCGTCAAGCACCTGCTGCTGGACGGCGACCGCTTCGTGTTCCCCGTGACGCTGGGCATCGTGGCCGCGGCCACGGTTCTCTGCGCGCTGCTGATCGCGGACCGCGCACCGCTGCCGCTGATCGTGTACAGCGGCGTCCTGCTGCTGATCGCCCTCGGCGGCTCCGGCTTCTTCGAGTCGAAACCGCGCTTCCTGCTCCCGGCCTTCCCGCTGCTGCTGCCGCTGGCGCGGGCGCTGGTACGCACGGCGAGAGCCCGGCCCTGGCACGCGACCGTGGTGGTCGGCGCCCTGGCCGGGCTCTCTTTCGCGTACGGCGCGTATCTGGTGGTGCTCGCGCACACGCCGCTGTAGGGCCGCCGGCAGGCGTGCCCCGTCGGGGCCGGGCGCGGGGAGCGTGCCCCGGGCCCGGACCGGAGGGGCCGCACGGAGCGGACGGGCCGAAGGAGGGGCCGGAGGACTACTCCTCGCCGTCCTCGGGCTTGTCCGCCTCGTTGATCTCCTGCTCCAGGCCGAGCTGCTCGACGAGCCACTTGTCGAACTCGATGGCGGCGCGCACCCAGCTGACCGTGGAGGACACGAAGTGCTCCAGGCTGACGCCGGTGCCGATCAGCATCTGCGCCTCGCCGATCAGGCGGACGGTGCCGTCGTCGTGGGTGTGGCTGTAGACCTTGGGCCACAGCGTGCGGCGGTTCCAGTCGTCGATCGACTCCAGCAGCGCCGGCTTCTCGTCGATCTGGTGCGGCCGGTCGTAGAACGTCCGCACCGAGAAGACCTGCTGGTCACCCTCGCCGCGGAACATGAAGTACGTACGGAACTGCTCCCACGGCGCCGCGAGGTCACCCTCTTCGTCGACGACATACTTCAGCTCCATCTGGTCCAGGAGCTGCTTCACGAGGTCCTGATCCGGGACCACGGGGCCCGCCGGCCCTTGGGGCTGCGGCTCGGGCTGGCCCCCGAAGTTCGGAATCGAGGACGGGTCGATGCTCACCGTGTATTTCCCTTCGTACGGATGCTGTCATCCTCTCCCATCCGGGGCGGGGAGTGGCAACCCCTGGCCGGTCCTTCCGCCGGTGGCTGACAAGATCCGGACACGGCCCCGCCCCGGGCCGCCCTGTTCTGGTCATGAACATGGAGATCGGGGCGCGGCGGGCATCGCGTACGAGGACGGGGACACCGCCCTCGTACGCCCGGAGGCCCACTCGTCGTGGGCCCCCGGAAGGGTCACAGCGTCTTGCCGGTCGCCGGTCCCACGATCAGACCCTCGCCGAACTGGTCCACGCGGACCGTGTCGCCGTCCTTGACCTCGCCCGCGAGGATCTCCCGGGCGAGCCGGTCCCCGATGGCGGTCTGGACGAGGCGGCGCAGCGGGCGCGCGCCGTACGCCGGGTCGTTGCCCTCGTCGGCCAGCCAGGCCAGGGCCGCCTCGGTGACCTCCAGGCCGAGCCGGCGGTCGGCCAGCCGCTTGGCGAGCCGGTCGAGCTGGAGCCCGGCGATGCGCTTGAGCTCCTCCTTGTCGAGGGCGGAGAACACCACCAGGTCGTCGAGCCGGTTCAGGAACTCCGGCTTGAAGGAGACCCGCACGGTCTCCAGCACCTGCTGCTTCTTCTCCTCCTCGGAGGTCGTCGGCTCGACCAGGAACTGGCTGCCCAGGTTCGAGGTGAGGATCAGGATGGTGTTGCGGAAGTCGACCGTGCGTCCCTGGCCGTCCGTCAGCCGCCCGTCGTCCAGCACCTGGAGGAGGACGTCGAAGACCTCCGGGTGCGCCTTCTCGACCTCGTCGAGCAGCACGACGCTGTACGGGCGCCGGCGCACGGCCTCGGTGAGCTGGCCGCCCTCCTCGTACCCCACGTAGCCGGGCGGGGCGCCGACGAGCCGGGCGACGCTGTGCTTCTCGCCGTACTCGCTCATGTCGATGCGGACCATGGCCCGCTCGTCGTCGAAGAGAAAGTCGGCCAGGGCCTTGGCCAGTTCGGTCTTGCCGACGCCCGTCGGGCCGAGGAAGAGGAAGGAACCGGTCGGCCGGTCCGGGTCGGCGATGCCCGCGCGGGTGCGGCGCACGGCGTCCGACACGGCCCGCACGGCCTCCGTCTGGCCGATGAGCCGGCGGCCCAGCTCCTCCTCCATGCGCAGCAGCTTCTGCGTCTCGCCCTCCAGGAGCCGTCCGGCGGGGATGCCGGTCCAGGAACCCACGACGTCGGCGATGTCGTCGGGGCCGACCTCCTCCTTGACCATGGTGTCCTTGGCGGCCTCCTCCTCGGCCTCGGACGCCTCCTCCAGGTCCCGCTCCAGGGCCGGGATCTCGCCGTAGAGCACCTTGGACGCGGTGTCGAAGTCGCCGTCGCGCTGGGCGCGCTCGGCCTGGCCGCGCAGGTCGTCCAGCCTCTCCTTCAGCTCACCGACGCGGTTGAGGGACTGCTTCTCCTTCTCCCAGCGTGCGGTCAGACCGCGCAGCTCCTCCTCCTTGTCGGCGAGGTCGCGGCGCAGCTTCTCCAGGCGCTCCTTGCTGGCGGCGTCGGTCTCCTTGCCGATCGCCAGCTCCTCCATCCGGAGCCGGTCCACGGCGCGCTGGAGCTCGTCGATCTCGACGGGCGACGAGTCGATCTCCATGCGGAGCCGGGAGGCGGACTCGTCGACCAGGTCGATCGCCTTGTCGGGCAGGAAGCGGGAGGTGATGTACCGGTCGGAGAGGGTCGCGGCGGCGACCAGCGCGCTGTCGGCGATCTGGACCTTGTGATGGGCCTCGTACCGGCCCTTCAGGCCGCGCAGGATCGCGATGGTGTCCTCGACGGTCGGCTCGGCGACCAGCACCTGCTGGAACCTGCGCTCCAGCGCGGGGTCCTTCTCGATCCGCTCGCGGTACTCGTCCAGGGTGGTCGCACCGACCATGCGCAGCTCACCGCGCGCGAGCATCGGCTTGAGCATGTTGCCCGCGTCCATGGCGGAGTCGCCGCCGGCGCCCGCGCCGACGACGGTGTGCAGCTCGTCGATGAAGGTGATGATCTGCCCGTCGGAGTCCTTGATCTCGGCGAGGACCGTCTTCAGCCGCTCCTCGAACTCGCCGCGGTACTTCGCGCCCGCGACCATGGCGCCGAGGTCGAGCGCGACGAGCCGCTTGTCCTTGAGCGACTCGGGGACGTCGCCCTTGACGATCCGCTGGGCGAGTCCCTCGACGACGGCGGTCTTGCCGACGCCGGGCTCACCGATGAGGACCGGGTTGTTCTTGGTGCGGCGGGACAGCACCTGCACGACGCGGCGGATCTCCTGGTCCCGGCCGATGACCGGGTCGAGCTTCCCTTCGCGCGCCGCGGCGGTGAAGTCGGTACCGAACTTTTCGAGCGCCTTGTACTGGCCCTCGGGATCCGGAGTCGTCACCCGGCGCCCTCCCCTGGTCTTCTGGAACGCCTCAAGGAGCTTCTTGGCACTGGCGCCCTGCCGCGAGAGTACGTCGCCCGTCCGGCCGCCCTTCGCGGCGATGCCGATCAGCAGGTGCTCGGTGGAGAGGAACTCGTCCCCGAGCTCCTTCGCACGCTCGGCGGCGTCGGCGACGACGGCGAGCAGCTCACGGTCGGGCTGCGGCGGGGCGACGGTGGACCCGGTCACGCTGGGCAGGCCCGCGAGGACGCGTTCGGTGCCGGAGCGGACGGAGGGCTGGTCCGCGTCGACGGCCGCCAGCAGATCGATGATGTTCTCGTTGTCCTGCCCCTCCAGCAGAGCGAGCAGCAGGTGGGCGGGGGTGAGATCCGGGTGTCCCTCGGACACGGCACGGCTGGTCGCCGCGTTGATCGCGTCCCGGCTCCTGTTGGTCAGCTCGGCGTCCACGTTCGCTTTCTCCTCCTGGTCTTGCCGACCGTCTACCTGACTCTTCCAGCGTACACAAAGTTGAGTCTATTCCACTCAAGGGTGACGGCGGAAGCGGAGCAGGCCCCGCCGGGGAAGTAGATTCGGGTCTCATGGCTTCGTATCCGGTGGACCCGCGGCACCCCGACGCCGCCTACCTCAGCTTCTGGCGCGAACGGCACCTGTGCACGCTCACCACGCTCCGGCCCGACGGCGGACCGCACGTGGTGCCCGTCGGAGTCACATACGACCCCGACGCCGGTCTCGCTCGGGTGATCACCAACAAATCCAGCGCCAAGGTGCGGCACGTGCTCGCGGCGGGGACGGACGGGGCGCGCGTCGCGGTCTGCCAGGTGGACGGCCGCCGCTGGGCCACGCTGGAGGGCCGGGCCACGGTGTCGGTGGAGCCGGCGCGCATCGCGGAGGCGGAGCGCCGGTACGCGGAGCGCTACGGGCGCACCCCGTCGCCCAACCCGTCACGGGTGGTCATCGAGATCGCGCTCACCTCGGCGATGGGGCGCGGCTGATTTCGGCCTCTGTCGGTATCCGGCGATACCAGGAGATTTCGCGTGAAACTGCAGCGGCGTCACCGTGTTCAGGTCACGGTGACGCCGCTGCGGGGGGAAGTACCTGAGCGATCTACTACGACGGGGGAATCGCGTCAGGCACTGCGGGGGGTGGCTGCAATGGTCTGTACGTCCGGCTCATCCGGTTCGTCCAGCCGGTGGTCGCGCTGGTCGAGGTTCACAAAGATCATTCCGTATCGGATGGCGCACCGCACCGGCTGCGGCGCCCCCCGAGGCCGTCGCAGACAGCGGTACGCCCGTACGTCCTCGTCCTCGTCCCGCGTGACCACCACGGGTTCTCCGAACACGGTCACCATCAGCGAGTCACCACTGTGGGGGATGGCGGTGACCAGGTCGATGAAGTGCCAGCCGGAGCGGTAGGCCGTGGCCATTTCGCGGCGGAAGGAGCGGTCGTCGGGAGGAGTGGTCATGTCAGGCCCAGACGCTGTCGTCTTGGCTGGCCGGAGCAATCGGCCAGACACTGTCACCGGCAACCACGTGCGTCGCGACTGCCGCCGGCCAGACACTGTCGGCCCTGGCGTCGCCCCTCGCGTCGGAGAGACCGCTCAGCACCCCGAGGGCCATGACGGCGGAGAAGGCGGCGACAAGCGCCGAGCGAAGCATTTTGTTACGCATAGTCGGCTTCGTCCTCACTTGAAGGTCCCCTCTTCCCCCGTCGAGTACGACGATGGCTCATTCGGGCACGTCATGGCCACACAATCGATGCATCATGTTCCTGCACGTTCAGGACCCTGGGGGGTGGAGATTTGGCAACAAATGGGACTAGAGGGATACATCCCCATGCGGTGACCCAGCTGTGCGAGGACGGAAGCCGTTTCTACGCGAATGCTCTGCGCACGGGACGCATCGCTCGCGCAGACGTGGAGTCCGCTCCTTGCCTGATGGAGTTCGCGCTGCTGCACCCCGATCCCGACGACGCCAACTGGTTGCGTCCCGTACCACCGTCCATCGCCCTGGCCCAGCGTCTCAACCCCATAGAGCACGAGATCACCGAAGCCCGGCGCTTGTCGATCGAACTTGCCGATGCTTTCGAGCCGTTCATGGCGCTCAGTGCCCAGGCCACGGCGACCACACACTCGATCACCGTGCTGGAGGGCAACGACCGGATCAACGCGGCGCTCGACCTGGCCACCGCCCAGTGCCAGGTCGAGATGCTCACGGTCCAGCCCAGCGGCCCCCGCCCCGAACGCAACCTCATCCAGGGGCTGGAACGTGACAGGCCCCTGATCGAACGTGGTGTGCGGATCCGGACGCTGTATCAGCACACGGCCCGCTACAGCCCGGAGAAGCTGGCCTACGTCAGCCAGCTCTCCAACGGCAAGGTGGAGCACCGCACCATCGACGAACTGGTCGAGCGCCTCATCATCTGCGACGAGACCGTGGCCTTCATCCCCACGCGCGACGACCAGAAGGTCGCCCTGGAGCTCCGCCACCCGGGCCTCGTGCGCTACCTGATCAAGGTCTTCGAGTTCATGTGGGGCCGCGCGGTCCCGTTGACCACCGGCGCCCCCTACGAAACCGCCCCCGACGGCATCACGGAGATCCAGCACTCCATCGCCAAACTCCTGGTGGAGGGCCACGTCGACGAGGCCATCGCGCGCCGCCTGGGCATGAACGTCCGCACCTGCCGTGCCCATATAGCCAAGCTGGCCACCGCCCTCGGCAGCGGCAGCCGCGCCCAACTCGGCTACCTCATAGCGCAGTCGGGGATCCTGGACCAGGATCATTGAGCACCGGGGAACCAGAGCCGCAGGCGACCGCCACGGCACACGAGCACGCCTCGGAAGAACTGTGCCGGGCGGGCCTGGAGTTGTACGCCCATGCCCTGCGGGAGGGTCATGTCACCCTGCAGGAGACCGCCATGGCTCCCTGCGTGATCGACCTCGGCCTGCTCCAGCCGGAGATCGAGGACCGGACGTCGCTGCGGCCTGTGCCACCCTCTGTCGCGCTGCCCCGGCTCCTGCGCACGACGACCGACGCCATCGCGCAACAGCGCCGGCGGGAAGCGCGGCTGGCTGAGGCGTTCGAGCCGCTCATGCGGATCGACGGTCCGCAGACGGCTTCGGGGGAATCGCCGACGATCAGCGTTCTCAGCGGTCTCAAGCGGATCAACCAGTCCATCTCCCAAGCGATGGCCGACGCTCAGCAGGAACTGCTCGCCATTCAGCCCCACACCGGGAGGGACGCCGCGGCCCAAGGCGCGTCCCTCGACCGCGACCAGGCCCTGCTCGCCCGCGGGGGCCGCATACGCACGCTCTACCAACACACCCTCCGCCACTCGCCCGCCGTGATCGCCCGATACGAGGTGCTGAAAGGTGACGCGGAGGCCCGCACGCTGGACGAAGTCACCGAGCGGCTCCTCGTCGTCGACCGCACCGTCGCGTTCATACCGGCGAGCGAGGACCGCACACTGGCGCTGGAGGTCCGCAACCCCGCCCTGCTCAGGTTCTTCGTCACGGCCTTCGAGCGGCTCTGGCGCCTGGCCACCCCCATGTACCCCAAAGCCGCCCCGCAGCCCTCCGTCGACGGCGTCACGCCCCGCCAACGCGCCATAGCGAGCCTGCTCGTCGAAGGACACACCGACGCCGTCGTCGCCGACCGCCTCGGCATGAACGTCCGCACCGCCCGCGTCCACATCGCCAAGCTCGCCGCCTTCCTCGGCAGCGAGAGCCGGGCCCAACTCGGCTACCTCATCGGGCAGTCGGGGATTCTGGAGCAGAAAGACCAGGGGCGGTGACCGTCTGGAGCTCCGGAGAGCGCGGCGGGCCGTCCAGGCCCGCCTGGGCGATGCGGACGCCGAGCTGGGTGCGGCTGGCCGCGCCCAGGGTCTCCGAGAGCCGGGCGATGTGCGCCCGGCAGGTCCGCACGCTGATGCCCAGCCGCTCGGCGACCACCGCGTCCTGGTGGCCCTCCGCCAGCAGGGCGGCGATGGAGCGTTCCCGGTGGGTGATGCCCTCGATGCCCGTCGAGGGCAGCGGCGAGGCCAGCGGGATCGCCAGCCGCCACAACCGCTCGAACACGGTCACCAGGTAGTCCACCAGCGCCGGGTGACGCAGCTCCAGCGCGATCGTGCGGTCCGGGTTCGCCGGGATGAAGGCGACCCGGCGGTCGAAGAGGATCAGCCGCTCGACGACCTCGTCGAGCGTGCGGGCCTCCGCCGAATCTCCCATCAGCTCCATGTAGTTGAGCAGGCCCTGGCCGTGCCGGGCGACATGCGTGTACAGGTCGCGCATCCGCACGCCCCGGCGGCGCATCTCCAGCGCCCGGTGCAGGCCCTCCGACAGCTCGTCCTCGCGCCGGATGCCGCCCGGCTGCACCGTCAGGACCTCGCTCGTGCACTCCTCGGTCGCCTTGTCCATGGCGGCCCGGATGCGCGGCAGTCCGTCGAGGACGCGGATCGCCACACCCTCGGCCGGGGCCCGGACACGCCCGCCGAGGCCCGCATACCACTCGAAGGCGGACACCGCGTCGCCGACGCGCGCCTGGCTGGCGCTGACCTCCTCGTACACCCCGCGCAGCAGCCGGGTCATGACCTCCTGGGGGGAGGTCGGCACCAGCCAGCCCATGTCGTCGGGGTCGGGGTGCAGCAGCGCGAGCTCCAGCAGGCAGGGCACCGCCTCCGCGTCCTCACGGGGCACACGTCCGCGCCGCACAGCCCGGGAGTACACCCGGTCGCCGGCCTCGCACAGTCGGTCAGCGCCGTGCGGATGCATGTCCGTCCCGTGCCCGGCCATCTCCCACCCCTGGCTCCAGCCCCTTCTGCGGCAGGCCGCCTTCGCGCCTTCCGCAGCGCAACTATGCGCGGAGCGGACCGGCATCGCAACACGGCTCCTCGCTCAACGTGCGGCCATTTATTCCTGTTTAACCTGATAGATCCCTACCCCCGCACCGCTCCTTGCAACAAGCTGATGGTGGTGCAAGGTATCCGCAGCGCACATGCTTTGCGACGGCGGGGATTCAATTCCCTTCGCCGAATACGCCCGCCGAATGGAGTGCGAGGCGCTGCGGCATCCTGATCGACCCTGGCCGGATTTCCCCCATCCGGTCAGGGTCACTCATGGTTTGCCGATCACGGGGAGGGGTTCTGGTGATACGGATTGGAATTTTCGGGCAGAGTCCACTGGAACGCGCAAGCATGCGGCGTGCCGTCGAGCGGGACGATCAAGTGTGTGTTGTCAGCGAGGGTCCGACCGCGTCGGCAACCCGCCTCGCGTGCGCGGGAACCCCGGACTTACTCGTGATGAGCCATTCCAGCGTCGACGAGGCGCTGCACACGCTCGAGGAATTGAACGAGCTCGCCGTCACGCCGAGGAGAGTGGTTCTTGTCGACGGCGTCACGGAGCCCGGAGCGCGAAGAATGCTCAGCAGGGGAGCGGACGGCATCCTTCACAGCGGTGACTGCGTCGAGAACCTTCTGTGGGCTGTGCGCGCCGCTGTCGCGGGCAGCGTCGCGCTCGGGCCGGAGGTGGCCCATCCATTGGTCGCTCGTTACCTCGAACCCGGTGAAGCGGCAGACGATATGGACGCCGCTCGTGAGCAGTTGAACGGTCTCAGCCCAAGGTGCCGTGAAATCCTGGGTCTTCTTGGTGAAGGACTCTCCAACCCCGCCATTGCCGGGAAGCTCAGCATCAGCACGCACACCGTAAAAGATCACATACGCACGATCTACGAGAGCACGGGGGCCGAAAACCGCGTACAGGCCGCCCGGATCTTCTGGCAGGCCCAGTCCCGCGAACGGCTCGTCCCCCAGTCATGAGGGACACCGCGCCGCAGAGCCCCGGACGTGCGCACGCGGCCGAAATGGGCTCGCGTATCTCAGTCCGATGACGGCTTCCACATCTCTGCCGTTCGCACGGCAGCGCACGCTCCCCACGAGGCAAGTCCCACGGCGCAGGCAAGCGCGCCGAGAGCGATGGGCGCCATGGACGCGGGTGTTGTCACCGAAGTACTCGCGAGCGGGGTAGCCAGCCACCATGACACCGACACCCCGAATGCCGCCGCCAGGACCGCGGGCATCAAGAGGGACCACAGGGCCACCGACCGGAAGATCCGGCGGCTGCCCGTCAACACGGACAGCGGGGCAAGCTCCCGTCCGAAGCGAAGGAATTCAGCCATCGCGCTTGTCCCTGCCACCAAGCCGATCACGCCCACGCCGACCAGTGACATGAGCCGAACCCAGTCGGTGGCCGTCTTCAACTTTCCCGTGTCGGACAAGTCACCCAGAGGGCGAACGGATGCCTTCATCGCCAGGGACCGGCCGGCGACCTCCTGGATCTCCGATACGGACATCTGCTTGCGGCCCCGGCCGACGATCAGCAGCGTCGGAGAACCATCCTTGCTACCGCCGATGTACGCGACCGACCCGCGTCGCGCATATGCCTTCGCTCCCTGCGCGACCCCCGTTCTGTTCAGGATTTCTCTAAGACGTGCGTCTCCACTCGCCGCGGAGATCCGTGCTGCCGTATCGGTACACGGAAGACCGATCTCCCGAAGGGCCGCGCACTCACCGACGATCTCGACCCGATCAGCGGTCTGTCCGACAGCCAGGAGCAGGTCACCCGGAGGAAGCCCGCTCTCGAAGATCCGCACCCGGTCGGCTCCCGCGTAGGGAGTGACTCTGAGGACAGTCGTCCCCACCCTCTTCTGAGTCTCGATCGCGCTCTGCGTGAACTCGCCGAACACCCCTGTCCATAGCTGTGTCTGGGCGGCAAGTCCTATCGCGATCACCATGGAAGCCACCAGTCTCGCCACGGAACGCGATCCGACCCCAAGTCGGCGCCCGGAGACGAGAAGCCCAGGAGCGCCCATCCTCCGACCCGCGCTCGCCATGAATGGGCCGAGCCGGCCCACCGCGACCCCGATGACCGCGGGCAGCGCCGCCAGTACAATCACACAGCCAGTGGCATACACGGCGATACGGAATTCAAGCGGAGCAAGTTCTGTACCTCGCACCGTGGCCAGCAGCGCGAAGGGAAAGACCCATACCGTCCACGCTCTGCGAGTCGGCAGCGAAGCCGGCCTGGTGCCGGCCGTCCACCGAAAGCCCGGCTGGAGGACGACTGCCACGAAAAGCACCACGATGGGAACACCGGCCAGACAGAGCAGTAACTCCGGCCATGCCTGCCGAGCGTCGTTCTTGGACAGGACGAATTCCACGAGGGGGAACGACGAGTCGCATAGGAGCGGGATCGACGCGATCGAAGCCGCAAGAGCCGCTCCCCACGCGACGGGAGGTGCGGCCTCGCCCAGCGTGAAAGCGAGCCGGCCCCGTCTTCCGGCACCCAGAGCTCCAAGCAGTGCCGTACGCCTGTCCCGCGCAGCCGCTCCCACTCGTGCCGCGATGACGACCAGGAGGGCCACCGGTAGTAGGACCAATCCGGTATACGCGGCGTAGAACTTCTGCGACCCAAAGTTGTGAATGCTCTCGCCGACGAATCCAGCAGATGCCTCCGGACCGAAACCACTGATCGCGAACATCTTCGATCTGTCGAGCATCTCGGCGCTGGGCCGCACATATGCGAAGCGCTCCGCGGGAGCTTCGAGTCCGTCAGCACCGATGACACCCCCGAACCGCCCGAACTGCACCAGTCCGCCATGGCTCTTGACCGAGCTCAACAGAGCGGGCGACAACACCGCCTCGCCCGGCTCGGGCCAGTGAGAGAGGCCTGGAGGAAGTGGCGCGTCCTTGCGTATCGGCTCGAGGTACACGACGTCGTACGGCATGTTGCCGATACTTGCCGTCGTCGGTGCCCAGAGCGCCCGAGCGGTCTCATGCGGGTAGGCGGCGATGAGCCGGGGAGACCTCGCGACACTGCGCTCCGCACGGGCCTCGAAGGAGGCGGAGGCCAGCACCAGGCCACTCGCCGTGAGAGACAGGAGAGACGTGGCCAGAACCAGGGCCCAAAAGCGCACCCGCCCCGCCTCCGCGGCCAGGGCAGCGGTGCGCCCCATGCGCAGCAGGTGACGGAACAGCCCCCTGTCCTTCACGCGACCTCACCCGTCTCAGGAACGCCGGCCGACAGCCGGCCCCCATCGAGGCGGACCTGCCGATCCGCTCGCTGTGCGACGTCGGTGTCGTGCGTGACCACCAAGAGAGCGCAGCCTCGTCGTCGCGGCACGCTGTACAACAGTTCTGCCACGGCGTCACGATGTACGGGATCCAGTGACCCCGTGGGTTCGTCCGCAAGGAGCAGAGCGGGGTCGTTCATCAATGCCCGTGCGACCGCGGTTCGCTGCCGTTCACCACCGGACAGCGTCGCAGTCGAGGAGTCCTCCAAGCGCACGCCCAGCTCGTCGAGCAGGCCGGCGGCACGGGTATAGGCATCTCCGGTCCTCATTCCGGCCAGGAGCCCCGCCAGGGCCACATTCTCCAAAGGAGAGAGCTCTGGGAGCAGTTCACCGAATTGGAAGACCATTCCGACGTTTTCCCGCCTGTGTCGGGCACGTGCGCGAGGCGACAGCCCGCCCTGGTCGACGCCGCCGATACGCACCGCACCCGCGTCCGGCTTGATGAGACCGAGGATGCACGTCAACAGCGTTGTCTTACCACTACCGCTGGTTCCCGTGACCGCGACAGATTCACCCGCCGCGACGCGGAGACGAATGCCCGTCAGCAGTGACCGGCCCGGCAGCCCATACTTCAGATCATCGACTTCGAGCACGACACGCCCGGCGTAGCCGCTCACTTGCACCTCCAGAGAGATTTCCCTGCCGCTTGCCACATTCCGAACGGTGGTGGTAGTCCACTTGCGGAGTAGACTCACCGCGCACGGAGGGGTGGCGGCCGCTACCATCGGCCGCCACCCCTCCGACTCGTCGAGCCGGATCAGCTAAGACCGGCGGCGATCACTCGGCCCAACCACTGCAGGCATCCGGCCAGTTGTCGTACACCTCGCAGACCTGCATCTTGAAGATCGTGGAATGCTTCCCGCTCTCCACGGTCCAGGCGTTTCCGTCGTTGTCCTCGAAATACGTGCCGCCGTAGGCCTGCTTGTTCCACAGGGTGAGCTTGTCGCTCGGGTGGGCGGTCCTGTAGTACTCCGCCTTCACGTCATGGCCGTCGTCCTGGACGTCCTGGATGTTCATGACCGTGGCGGACTGTTCCGTCCATCCGCGGGCACCGCCCCGGCTGGCCGAGAGTGCGAACGCCGGCGACGCTCCCGCGACGGCGATCACGGCGAGCGCGCCAACCGCAGCTCGTCGTATTCCTCTCCCGCTCATTGCGTTCCTTCTTTCGTCGGAAGCCTGTCGGATCGTGGACAGGCTCATGTCCATTCCCTGCCTGATGGAGGAAATGACCCCGCCGCACTCTCCAAGAGCGCGACGGGCAAGGAACAGTGAAGCGTGATGCCGTCGCCTTCCCACACCCCTCTTTCGGCGGGTTCATTCAATTCCCCAGCCCTTCGAGAAGGGCGACAACAACCGCAATCGCCGAACCGGCCGGAGCGTTCGCATCGGGTACTTGTGTGCGCCGGTGGCCAGAACATGACCCCCGCGGGCGGTGCCGGTCGTCACGGGCCGGCCGCGGCCGGCTCTCGCAGGCGGCGCAGGAAGAGGCAGCCGACGGCGGGCAGGAGACGATCAGCGGGAGCAGGGCGGTGCGCAGGGCCGTGGCGTCGGCCAGACGACGGACGAGGGGGCTCGCGAGGCCGCCGACGCTGGCGGTCAGGCCCAGGGTGACCCCGCCCGCGGTGCCCACGCGTGCGGGCGGGTAGTCCCGGCCCGGGGTGATGTGCGGGGAGAACGGCACGTACAGGACGGCCGACGCGAGGGCGACGAAGAGATGGAGCGGTGGCCCCGGGACGAGGACGACGCCCGCGACGGCGAGGACCGTCAGCGTGTACGACCACCGCACGACCCGCACACGGCCGTACCGGGTGGCGAGCCGTCCCCCGGCCGGCGTGCCCGCCGCACCGCCGAGGCAGAGCACGAACAGGGCCGCCGTGCCCGCGACTTCACCGCCCGGGGAGCACCGGGCCGCGTAGAACGAGATGAACGTGCCGAGCCCGACGAAGACGACCGACCGGCAGACCACGGCCCCGGGGAGGCGCAGGAAGGACGGTCAGTCGTTGCTGCCGGAGGCCGGGCCGGGGCGGAGGCCGTGTCGAGGACCGCACCAGAGCTTGGTCGGGGACCGCACCGCAGACCGTTCCGACGGCGTCCGCCGCCGGGCCGGGCCGGGCCGGACCGCCCGTACGGCCGCCGCGCACAGCACCGCGCCCGCGAACGCGACCGCACGCAGGGCCACCCGGCAGGGACCCCCGGCGGGCCGCGGTCACCCGGAGGCCCAGCTCCTGAGCAGGGCCTCGCGGGCGGGGCGCCAGGGCGTCGCTCCGGCGCCGTCCGTGCGTCCCCACTCCAGCAGCCGGTCCACGTCCACCGTGCCGTCCACGAGCCGCTCCAGCAGGTCGACGGAGAGCTCGTACTCGGACTGGACGTAGCCGCCGACGGCCGCGCCGTACACGGTCAGCTCGGCCGTCTCCGTGTCCGTGCTGACGTGGACCTCGAAGGCGGGCGGCGTGTCGGCGCCGCCCGTCGCCAGGTCGATGACCGTGTCGGCCACGCTGTTCACCAGCCAGCGCGTGCTGGACCGCACCGGGGCGTAGTGCACGGCGACACCGCGCACCTCCGGCCACGGCCAGAAGGCCTGCTGGTCCGTGCCGACGGCCTGGATCCCCTCGGGCGTGAGCCGCACACCGCGCGCGTGCCCCTCGGGCTCGGCGCCCAGGTACACGCTCTCCTCGGTGATCCAGAACAGGCCGATCATGGCCACGGGGTGCCTCCAGCGGGACGACGGCGGGACGACCGCACGGCGCCGGGTCCATGACGGCACCACGGCGTGCGGTCCCCCTGTGAGACCCCCACGGGCCCGGATCGGTTCAGCCGTCGCCCTACTTGAGGCCGGCGGAGTTGCACGCCGCCTTGTACGCGGCCGTGCAGATCTGCTTGACGGTGTAGATGCCGTCCTGGATCACCGTGTCGTCGAGGTTGTCCTTGGTGAGGTCGACGACCGGCACGAGCTGGGCCGGGATGCCCTTGTTCGTGGGGCTGTCGACCTTGTCGCGGGTGAGCGCGTCGAACTCGATCGACCGGCCCTGGACCTTCGCCACGGCCATCTCGGCGGCGGCGCTGGCCTCCTGCGGGTACGACTTGTAGACGCTCATGTACTGGTCGCCCTTGACGATGCGCTGCACCGCGTTGAGCTCGGCGTCCTGGCCGGTGACCGGCGGGACCTTGCTGACGCCGGCGGTCTTCAGGACGTCGATGACGGCGCCCGCGAGGCCGTCGTTGGCGGAGTAGACACCCGCGATGTTGTCGAGGCCGACCGCCGCGATGGCCTTCTCCATGTTGGCCTTGGCGTTGACCGGGTTCCAGTCCGTGGTGTCGTACGTCTTGGCGATGACAACCTTGTCCTTGAGCTCGGACATGGCGCCCGCCTTGAACTGGGCCGCGTTCGGGTCGGTGGGCGACCCGTTCATCATGATGATCTTCTTCGAGGTGGCGCTGCCGCTCTCGTCCTGGACCGCCTGGAGCAGGGCCTTGCCCTGGACCTCGCCGACGAGTTCGTTGTCGAAGGAGATGTACGCGTCGATGGGGCCCTGCGCGAGCCGGTCGTAGGCGATGACGGGGATGCCCGCGTCCTTGGCCTTCTTCACACCGGCGGCGATGGCCTTGGAGTCCACCGCGTCCACGAGGATCACGTCGACCTTGTCGTCGACCATCTGCTGGAGCTGGTCGTTCTGCTTGGCCGCGTCCTGCTGGGCGTTGGCGTAGGTGACCGTGCCCTTGTGGCTGGTGAGCTTCTCGACCGTCTCCTTGATGATCGGGTAGTCGAACCTCTCGTAACGGCTGTTCTCCTTCTCGGGGAGGAGCAGGCCCACCGTGATGTCGTCGCCCTTCGTGGGGCTGGCCTTGGTTCCGTCGCCGCCGATTCCGTCCACGACGCCGCAGCCGGCGAGTGAGACGGCCATGGCGGACGAGGCCAGGGATATGACGGTACGACGCAGACGGGTGTTACGAGTGTTCACATCAGGTGCCTTCCGGGCGAGGTTGCAGCATTGCGACCCAGGTGGCTGAAAGCCAACGCGGCGATCACCTCAGCGTCAAGGAGTAACCACTTAACGAGATGGCAACGGCGTTCTGTGTTCCCCAAGTGAACACGATGGGAAGAGGGTACGCCCTCTCTTCCACCAATCCCCTCGGCTTCACCTTCTGTCGTCCACGTCCACACACCCAACTGCCGTGGTCAGGGGCGCTGATCGGCCGGAAATCCACCCGCCCGAGGCGGTCCGGAACCGCCCGGAGGGACACCTGCAACCGGCCGGAGAGACGGCGTCCGCGGCCCCTCCGTCCCCGCACTCGCCACACCGGGCGGCCCGTTCACTTCTGCGGGCGCAAACGCCGCCGCCGCGCCGAATTGCCATATCCGGCCCACAAGCGGCAGTTCTCTGTGAACACGGCATTCGTGGGCACACCGAAGAAGACGGACGACCGGGCGACCGGGCACCGCATCGCCGCCGCGCCCCGGCGGGAACGACGCGAAGGGGCCCGGAGGTTCGACCTCCGGGCCCCTTCGTGGTGCGTGTCCTACTCGGGCTGGCGCTTCGGGCGCCACACCACCAGTGCGCTCGTCTGCTGGACCTCCTGATAGGGGACCAGGTCACGGCGGTAGGAGGCGTGGACGGCCGCTTCACGCTGCTGCATCGCCGCGGCCGCGCCGTCCAGGGCCGACTGGAGTTCGGCGACGCGGGACTGGAGTGCGGCGACCTGGTTCTCCAGTTCGATGATGCGCTTGATGCCGGCCAGGTTGATGCCTTCGTCCTGCGACAACTGCTGGACGGTGCGCAGCAGTTCGATGTCGCGGGCCGAGTAGCGCCGGCCCCGCCCCGCGGTGCGGTCGGGCGAGACCAGGCCCAGGCGGTCGTACTGGCGAAGCGTCTGTGGGTGCAGTCCGGAGAGCTGGGCCGCCACCGAGATGACGTAGACCGGAGTCTCCTCGGTCATTTCGTACGGGTTGCGTCGACGACCGTCCATCTCTTTCATGCTCCCTTCGCGGCCTGGAACAGCTCCGCCCGCGGGTCCTCACCCGCGGTCGCCTCGCGATACGCCTCCAGGGCGTCACGCGCCTTGCCCGAGAGGTCGGTGGGGACCGTCACCTCGACGGTCACCAGGAGGTCGCCCCGGGTGCCGTCCTTGCGGACCGCGCCCTTGCCACGGGCGCGCATGGTGCGGCCGTTGGGCGTGCCCGGGGGCAGCTTGAGGGTGACCGGCGGTCCGCCGAGCGTCGGGACACGGACCTCTCCGCCGAGTGCCGCCTCCGCGAAGGTGACGGGCACGGTGATGGTGAGATTGTCGTCCTTGCGGCCGAAGACCGGGTGGGCGTCGACGTGGACGGTGACGTACAGGTCACCCGCCGGGCCGCCCCGTTCGCCGGGAGCGCCCTTGCCGCGCAGCCGGATCCGCTGGCTGTCACTGACTCCGGCCGGGATACGGACCTGCATGGTCCGGGAGGACTTGGCGCGCCCCGACCCGTTGCAGACCAGGCAGGGGTGCTCCGCGATCAGGCCGCGGCCCTTGCAGTCCGGGCAGGGGTCGGTGAGCGAGAACCCGCCGCCCGAACCCCGCGCGACCTGGCCGGTGCCGACACAGGTCGGGCACACGCGCGGCGTGCCGTTCTTGTCGCCGGTGCCCGAGCACGCCTTGCAGGGCGACTGCGAGGTCATGCGCAGCGGTACGGTCGCGCCGTCCACGGCCTCCGTGAAGCTCAGCGTGACCTCGGTGTCGATGTCCTGGCCGCGCCGGGGCTGCGTACGGGTGCCGGTGGTGGCGCCACCGCGGTTGAACAGGCCCCCGAAGACGTCGCCGATGCCGCCGCCGAAGCCTCCTGTGCCTCCGCCCTGGGCGCCGCCTCCGAAGAGGTCGCCCAGGTCGAAGTTGAAGGAGCCGCCGCCGGCGCCGGGACCCGGCCGGAAGCCGCCGTTGCCGAAGAGGGCGCGTGCCTCGTCGTACTCCTTGCGCTTCTTGGGGTCGCCGAGCACGTCGTTGGCCTCGGAGATCTCCTTGAAGCGCTCCTCGGCCTTGGCGTTGCCCTTGTTGGCGTCCGGGTGGAACTCGCGGGCGAGCTTCCGGTACGCCTTCTTGATCTCGGCCTCGGTGGCGTCCTTGGGGACGCCGAGGACCTTGTAGAAGTCCTTCTCGATGAAGTCCTTGGTGCTCATCCTCGACGTCCCTCCTTCCTCATGCGTTCAACGTCAGCCCTCGTCCGGGCCACCGTTCTCCTTGTCGTCGGCGGTCTCCGCGGATTCCGACGATTCCGCCTTGACCGTCTGGGCCCCCGGCTGGGGTTCGGCGACGGCCACTCGCGCGGGGCGGATGGTGCGCTCGCCGATGCGATACCCCGGCTGCAGAATCGCCACGCACGTCGTCTCCGTGACGTCCGGCGCGTACGAGTGCATCAGGGCCTCGTGGATCGTCGGGTCGAAGGGCTCGCCCTCCTTGCCGAACTGCTGGAGCCCCATCTTCGCCGCGACGGTCTCCAGCGACTCGGCCACCGACTTGAAGCCGCCGACCAGTTCGCCGTGTTCCCGCGCGCGGCCGATGTCGTCGAGCACGGGCAGGAGCTCGGTCAGGAGGTTCGCGATCGCGATCTCCTTGACCGCGATCCGGTCGCGCTCGACCCGGCGGCGGTAGTTCTGGTACTCGGCCTGCAGCCGCTGGAGGTCCGCCGTGCGCTCGCCGAGCGCCGTGCGCACCTGGTCCAGCTGGGCCGTCAGGCCCGCCGTCCGGTCGGCTGCTGCCGCGTCCCCGGCCGGGGCCGCCCCCTCTTCGGGGGCGGCCTTCGGCTCGGCGTCGTCAGGGGTGGCGCCGGAGGGGACGTCAGGCTTCTCTTCGAAACCCGGGGTCTCCTCCGTCACGCGGCACCGTCCTTACGGTCCTCGTCGACGATCTCGGCGTCGACGACGTCGTCGTCGGCCTTGGCCTGCTCGGCACCCGGGGCGCCCTCGGCACCACCGGCGGCCTGCGCGGCCTGGGCGTCGGCGTACATGGCCTGGCCCAGCTTCTGCGAGACGGCGGCGACCTTCTCGGTGGCCGTGCGGATCTCGGCGGTGTCCTCGCCCTTGAGCGCGGCCTTCAGCTCCTCGACGGACGCCTCGACCTCGGTCTTGACGTCACCGGGGACCTTGTCCTCGTTGTCCTTGAGGAACTTCTCCGTCTGGTAGACGAGCTGCTCGCCCTGGTTGCGGGTCTCGGCGGCCTCGCGGCGGGCGTGGTCCTCCTCCGCGTACTTCTCGGCCTCCTGGCGCATGCGGTCGACCTCGTCCTTCGGCAGCGAGGAGCCGCCGGTGACGGTCATCTTCTGCTCCTTGCCCGTGCCGAGGTCCTTCGCGGTCACGTGCATGATGCCGTTGGCGTCGATGTCGAAGGCGACCTCGATCTGCGGGACGCCACGCGGCGCCGGCGGCAGACCGGTCAGCTCGAACATCCCGAGCTTCTTGTTGTACGCCGCGATCTCGCGCTCGCCCTGGTAGACCTGGATCTGCACGGACGGCTGGTTGTCCTCGGCCGTCGTGAAGATCTCGGAGCGCTTCGTCGGGATCGTGGTGTTGCGCTCGATGAGCTTGGTCATGATGCCGCCCTTGGTCTCGATACCGAGGGACAGCGGGGTCACGTCGAGGAGCAGGACGTCCTTGACCTCACCCTTGAGGACACCGGCCTGGAGGGCGGCGCCGATGGCGACGACCTCGTCCGGGTTCACACCCTTGTTGGCCTCGTTGCCGCCGGTCAGCTCCTTGACGAGCTCGGCGACGGCGGGCATACGGGTGGAGCCGCCGACGAGAACGACGTGGTCGATCTCGGACAGCTGGATGCCGGCGTCCTTGATGACGTTGTGGAACGGCGTCTTGCAGCGCTCCAGCAGGTCGGCCGTCAGCTGCTGGAACTGGGCGCGCGTGAGCTTCTCGTCCAGGTGCAGCGGGCCCTCGGCGGACGCCGTGATGTAGGGCAGGTTGATCGAGGTCTCGGTGGACGAGGACAGCTCGATCTTGGCCTTCTCGGCCGCCTCGCGCAGACGCTGCAGCGCCATCTTGTCCTTGCCGAGGTCCACGCCGTGACCGCTGGCGAACTGCTTGACCAGGTAGTCGACGACACGCTGGTCCCAGTCGTCACCACCGAGGTGGTTGTCACCGTTGGTGGCCTTCACCTCGACGACGCCGTCACCGATCTCCAGGAGGGACACGTCGAAGGTGCCGCCGCCGAGGTCGAAGACGAGAATGGTCTGGTCGTCCTTGTCCAGGCCGTACGCCAGGGCGGCGGCCGTGGGCTCGTTGACGATGCGCAGGACGTTCAGGCCCGCGATCTCGCCGGCCTCCTTGGTGGCCTGACGCTCGGAGTCGTTGAAGTACGCCGGGACGGTGATGACCGCGTCGGTCACCTTCTCGCCCAGGTAGGCCTCCGCGTCGCGCTTCAGCTTCTGCAGGATGAAGGCGGAGATCTGCTGAGGGTTGAAGTCCTTCCCGTCCAGGTTGATCTTCCAGTCCGTGCCCATGTGACGCTTCACGGAGCGGATGGTCCGGTCCACGTTCGTGACCGCCTGGCGCTTGGCGACCTCGCCGACGAGCACCTCACCGTTCTTCGCGAAGGCGACGACGGACGGCGTGGTCCTGGCACCCTCGGCGTTGGTGATGACGGTGGGCTCGCCGCCCTCCAGAACGCTGACGACGGAGTTAGTCGTGCCCAGGTCGATGCCGACCGCACGTGCCATTTCGATTCCTCCAGCAATGACTTGAGTGGAACGGACTCAAGTGTGCATGACCCTCGCGTCTGGGTCAACAGAGCTGAGTCGAGGACACTCAACTCTTATCTCTTCCCTACACGCAGGAGAGTCCTGACCTGTGGTTTCTCCGTACGGTAGCGGGCCGACAGCATGGCCTCCGTCAGACACGGGCGTACGGATTCTCATCCCGTCCGGCGCTCGCGGGACCCCCGGGAGAGGGGACCGAGGGGCGCGAGGGCACGCGGTCCGGGCGGGCCGGCCGTGTCCGGCGGGTCTGCCGTGCCATCCGTGTCTCCCGTGCGCCGCGTGCCGTGCGCCTCTCCCGCGCGCCGCGCGGATCACGCACGGGCCGCAGGCCGAACCCGGCGACGACGGCCGCGGCGGCCCCGGCCACCCACCACGCGGCGTCCGCACCCGCCCAGCCCAGGTCGATCAGCAGGCCCACCAGCACGGCCGCGAAGGCCGCGGCGCCGAGGACGACCAGGCACCCCTGCGGGGTCAGCCCCAGCCGGCGCAGCCGGTGGCCGAGATGATCGGGGCCGGGGCGCAGCGGCGGACGTCCGGCCCGTCGCCGCGAGACGAGGACCAGGACGGCGTCGGCGGTCGCCAGCGCCGTGAGCGCGAACCCGGCGGCGATCCCGGGGCCCGCCTCCCGCTCGGCGTGCACCAGCACGGCGGCGGAGGCCAGCACGAACCCGGCGAACAGCGAGCCGCACCGCCCCGGCACGATCCGTGCCGGATGCCAGCCGTGCATCAGGAACCCGGTGAGGGCGGCGGCCAGCACGCTGAGCAGGGCCGCGAGCCCGTCCATGACCTCGGCGGCCGCGCACCCGGCGAGCGCGAAGGCGGTGACGACGCCGACGGTCCCCATCAGCCCGTCGACGTGGTCGAGCGAGCCGAAGGCGTGCGTGACGAACACGATCCAGGCGACGGCCAGCAGTCCGGCGGGCAGCCCGAGGACGTCGTAGGGCACGGTCAGCGCGGCGGCGGCGGTCACGGCGCAGACCCGCACGGCGAGCGGCACGGTCCACAGGTCGGCGGCCAGCCCGAGCCCGGCGAGTCCGAGCGCGGCGACCAGCAGCCGGCCGGCCTCCGGGCCGAGCGGGGCGACGTCCGTCCAGTCCCCGACCGCGGCGACCAGTGCGGTGCCGGCCATGACGGCCACCCCGCCGAACAGGGCGACCGGCCGGGCCCGCCGTCGGTCGACCACCCCGAGACGCAGGGCGATCGTCCGCAGCAGCGCGGCGAGCGCGGCGGTCAGGAGCAGGGCGGCGGTGGCGGCGGCGATCCCGTACAACACGACGAGAAATTTATGCCGTGTTGTCACAGTATCGTGTGATTAGCACGACGGGGCGTCACGTGTCCCCGCGAACGGCGGAACCGGCCGGGTGCCTCGCGACCGGAACAGGGAGGGGCGCCACCGCCTCGCACCTGCGGCACCGGGCCCCGGAGCGGGGAAGGGTGACACCGCCTGTTCAGGCAACCCTCAGCGACGCAGATCACCGCACTCCTGGCTACAGTGCGGCGCTAGAAGTGGGTAGTCTCAGACGGACTGCATAAGTTACCGCTTAGTAATCACTTCGAGTGCACACTCGGAGCAACACCTCGCAGGCCCGAGGAGCCCCCAAATGCAACTCGCCGCGATCATCGTGTCGCTGGTCCTGACCGTGGTCGGCGTTGCGCTGCTCGCACGCGCCATCGGCCAGTTCGTCCGGTACTTCAAACTGGGTCAGCCGGTGCCCGCCGGCAGCCGAACCGACAACCCCTACCAGCGCAGCGTGACCCTGGTGCGCGAGTTCCTCGGTCACACGCGGATGAACCGCTGGGGCATCGTGGGCGTCGCCCACTGGTTCGTCGCCGTCGGCTTCCTGACCCTGCCGCCGACCCTGGCCCAGGCGTTCGGCCAGCTCTTCCAGGCCGACTGGGTGCTCCCGGTCATCGGCGACTGGCTGCCGTTCGAGATGTACACCGAGTTCATCGGCGCGATGACCGTGCTGGGCATCGCCGTCCTCATGGTGATCCGGCTGCTGAGCCTGCCCTCGCGGCCGGGCCGCAAGTCCCGCTTCGCGGGCTCCAAGGCGGGTCAGGCGTACTTCGTCGAGTACGTCATCCTCACCATCGGTCTGGCGATCTACACGCTGCGCGGTCTCGAGGGCGCCCTGCACCACGTCGAGGGTTACGAGGCCGGGTACTTCGCCTCGTACCCGCTGGTGGTGGCCTTCAAGGGGCTGGGCCTGAGCACGCTGCAGAACCTGGTCTACCTGGTCGCGATGATCAAGATCAGCGTGTCGTTCATCTGGATGATCGTGGTCTCGCTGAACACCAACATGGGTGTGGCCTGGCACCGTTTCCTGGCCTTCCCGAACATCTGGTTCAAGCGTGAGGCGACCGGCGGCACGGCACTGGGCGGCCTGCAGCCGATGACCTCGGGCGGCAAGCCGATCGACTTCACCGACCCGGGCGAGGACGACGTCTTCGGTGTCTCCCAGGTCGAGCAGTTCTCCTGGAAGGGCCTGCTGGACTTCTCCACCTGCACCGAGTGCGGCCGCTGCCAGTCGCAGTGCCCGGCCTGGAACACGGGCAAGCCGCTCTCCCCGAAGCTGCTGATCATGTCGCTGCGCGACCACGCGCACGCCAAGGCCCCCTACCTGCTGGCCGGCGGCGGCAAGACCATGGAGGGCGAGGAGAAGGCGTCCGAGGAGCAGCTCAAGGACGTGCCCGCCGCGGCCCTCGCCGAGGCCGAGCGCCCGCTGATCGGCACCGCGGAAGAGAACGGCGTCATCGACCCGGACGTGCTGTGGTCCTGCACCACCTGCGGCGCCTGCGTCGAGCAGTGCCCCGTCGACATCGAGCACATCGACCACATCGTCGACATGCGCCGCTACCAGGTGATGATCGAGTCCGCGTTCCCGTCCGAGGCGGGCACGATGCTCAAGAACCTGGAGAAGAAGGGCAACCCCTGGGGCCTGGCCAAGAAGCAGCGCCTGGAGTGGCTCAAGGAGCTCGACTTCGAGGTGCCGGTCGTCGGCAAGGACATCGAGGACCTCACCGAGGTCGAGTACCTGTACTGGGTCGGCTGCGCCGGCGCGCTGGAGGACCGGGCCAAGAAGACCACCAAGGCCTTCGCCGAACTGCTGAACATCGCGGGCGTCAAGTTCGCGATCATGGGCGGCGACGAGAAGTGCACCGGTGACTCCGCCCGCCGCCTGGGCAACGAGCCCCTGTTCCAGGAGCTCGGCATGGAGAACGTCATGGCGCTGAACGCGGCGTTCGGCGAGGAGACGGACGACGAGGGCAACGTCACGCCCGAGTCGAAGAAGCCGAGGTCGGCGAAGAAGATCGTCGCCACCTGCCCGCACTGCCTCAACACGATCGGCAACGAGTACCCGCAGATCGGCGGCGACTACGAGGTCATCCACCACACGCAGCTGCTCCAGCACCTCGTCGACGAGGGCAAGCTCGTCCCCGTCACCCCGGTCGAGGGCATCATCACGTACCACGACCCCTGCTACCTGGGCCGCCACAACAAGATCTACACGCCCCCGCGCGAGATCATCGGCAAGGTCCCGGGCCTCAGGAACGAGGAGATGCACCGCCACAAGGAGCGCGGCTTCTGCTGCGGCGCCGGCGGCGCCCGCATGTGGATGGAAGAGCGCATCGGCAAGCGCATCAACAACGAGCGCGTCGACGAGGCCCTCTCCCTCAACCCGGACATCGTCTCCACCGCCTGCCCGTTCTGCCTCGTCATGCTGACCGACTCGGTCAACGGCAAGAAGAACGACGGCAAGGCCAAGGAGTCCATCCAGGTCGTCGACGTCGCCCAGCTGCTCCTCGAGTCCGTCAGGACGCCGGTGGACGACGAGCCCCCGGCGGGCGAGGCCGAGTCGGAGAGCGAGCCGGAGCCCGAGCCCGTCAAGTGAGCCGTGACCGGCCCGGTGCGACGGCACCGGGCCGGTGAAGCGGTACAGCCGACGACGAAGCACCCCATGTCCCCGGTCCGGCCGGAGGACATGGGGTGTTGTCGTCCCCGCGGGCCGGCACGGCCCGGCCGTCGGTGCCGGAGACGGCACGACGGACCCGGACACGGGACGGGGACGCCCGCCACCTCCCCGCGGCGGTCCGGGAGTTCGCGGACGGCGGGACCGCGGGAGCACGCTCCCGGTGACGCGCCGCGGCCGGGTCCGCACGGTCCGGCCCGTCCGCACGGTGCGGCCCGTCCGGGCACCGCCGACCCATGACATCCGGCCGTTGTCGGCCCGGGGTGACCGATCCCGCACGCCCCCGCTCTTACCGCCCCGCCGCAACAAGGCCATCATGTGCAGGTTGTTGTCGACGGTTCGGTCGGGGTGAATGGTGCGCGGGCGAAGAGGCGGGCGCGGAAGCGGGAGCAGGAGCAGCGGCCGGAACGCGGTCCGCGGCGGGCGCCGTGGCGGCAGCGGCATAGGTACGGCCGCGGTGGCGGCCGGCACCGGCTGCGCCCTCCTCCTGTCGGGCTGCGCGGGGCTCGGTTCGGACGACCACGCCACGTCGGACCGGCACGAGCCGGCGACCGTGGCCAAGGCCCCGGCCCAGCTCCCCGTTCCGCGCGGCAAGGGCAGCAAGGTCGCGGACGACTTCAACGGGGACGGCCACCGCGACCTGGTCCTCAACGACCTCGTCAAGGACCAGAGCCACAGCGACGACGCGGGCATCGGCATCGTCTACGGGACGGCCCATGGACTCGCCCCGGGCGCACGGCAGCTGCTGAACCCGGCGAAGCGGGCGGCGCCCACCAAGGGCCAGTCGCCCGCCGTGTTCGACGCGGAGGCGAGCTGCGACCTGAACAAGGACGGGTTCACCGACCTCGTCGTGTCGACGGACCCGCCCTACGACGGGCAGGGTCAGCCCCCGGTCCCGCTCCAGATCCTCTTCGGCTCCCCCGCCGGCCTCACCGGCAAGGCGGTCAAGCTGGACATCCCCGCGCAGGCACGTTTCGGCAACGACTGGCCGGACCAGCCGGTGTGCGGCGACTTCGACGGCGACGGCGCCCAGGACCTCGTCACCCACGCCTCCGACGGCCGGCTGAGCTATCTGCGCGGCCCGTTCAGCCGCAAGGGCGCGCCGCGCGCGGCGGGCAAGCCACTCACCTCCCCCGGCAACGTGCCGACCGGGCCGGCCGCCGACGTGAACCGCGACGGCTACGACGACCTCCTCGTCCGCGCGGCCGACGGTGCCGCCAAGTCCGCGGTGGTGCTCGGCGGTCCGGCCGGACCCACCCGCACGGGCGTCGTCCTGCCCGGGGGCATCGACGTCGCCTTCGGCCGCTTCGGCAAGGGCAAGGCCCTCGACGCGGCGGTCGGTTCGATGGGAGGAACGTCACTGCGCTACGACCTCCCGACCGCCGGCCGCGGCAGCCTGGCCACTCCGGGTTCCGTGCTCGACTCCGGCGACTTCGACGGGGACGGACTGAGCGAACTCGTCTCCAGCGGTACGGAACTGCGGGTCCTGCGGGGCCGTACGGCCGGTCTCTCCGCGACCGGCATGGTCACGGTTCGGCCGCCCGCCCGGGGCACCACCCGGGTGCTGGCCGTGGGCGACTTCACCGGGGACGGGCGGGACGACCTGGCGGTACGGACGTACCCGGGCGAGACGCGGGACACCGTCGCCGTGTTCGCGGGCACCGAGAAGGGCCTGCTGGCGGCGAAGCCGTCGGTCACCTTCTCCAGCTCGGAGTTCCTCGGCATGGACTCCTGAGCGGACCCCGCAGCCGCGGGAACGCCCGCCGTGCTCCGGTGACGGACCTCGGCGCCAGGGACGGCGACTCCTGGCCGGCGCCGAACCGGCGCCGGACCGGCCGGGGTTCGGCGCCCTGAGCCCCGCCCGGACACCGGGCCTCCGGCCTCCTCGGCACCCGGTCCGCGACCCGGTCCGGCACCCGGGACCGGGGACTCGCCCGGCCCCGTCAGACCCCGCGCCGGGCCCACCTTTCCGGCGCGCTCACGGCGTCCCGAGGAAGCGCTCCCACACTCCCGGACCACGGGAAATCCCTTTCGCCCCCATTCCCTCACCCGCCTCGAAAATTAACCGAACTCACGTACAACCCTTGTGCCCCTTGAAGGGTCTCCTGTTCGCCGACCGCCACGCGAACCCTCGGACAACTCCAGGAGAACGCGAGCGGTACGCCCCCATCGACTGTGGATGTCCGCCAGACATCCCCCGCATGCCGCAGGAGAACCCGCATGCACAAGCGCCACGCGCACCACCGACGACTCGCCCTCGCGACGGCCACCGCGGCCGCGCTGACGGGCGGTCTGCTCGGCTTCTCGGCCGCGACGGCAACCGCCGCGGACTCGACGAAGGTCGCCCGGGCCGACTTCAACGGCGACGGCATCGGCGACATCGCCACCTCCGCCGCCACCGCCTACGTCAGCGGCCACAAGGGCGCCGGACAGGTCATCGCCCTCTACGGCACCGCCACCGGCGTGTCGTCCGCCAAGCGCACCACCATCAGCCAGAACACCACCGGCGTGCCCGGCACGGCCGAGGCCGGCGACGCCTTCGGCTCGGAACTCGCCTACGCCGACTTCAACGGCGACGGCTACGACGACCTCGCCGTCGGCACCCCCAACGAGAAGGTCGGCACCGACACCAACGGCGGCGGCCTCGCCATCCTCTGGGGCTCCGCGAGCGGCCTCACCGGCAAGGGCGTCGACGTCCCCGACCCGGCCGCCTCCTCCCACGACTACTGGGGCAAGGACCTGGCCGCCGGCGACTTCGACGGCGACGGCAAGGCCGACCTGGCCGTCGGCAGTTCCTCCGCCACCATCTACGTCTACAAGGGCGGCTTCACCACCTCCGGCACCCCGGGCGGCCGCACCACCATCAAGCCGCCGATCGAGTCCGGCACCAACGACAACCCGTACGGCCCGCTCAGCCTCACCGCGGGCGACGTCAACGGCGACGGCCGCACCGACCTCATCGTCGACGGCTTCGAGACCACCACGTCCACCGGCTGGAACACCAACTACTGGGTGCCCGGCACGGCGTCCGGCCTGAGCGTCTCCTCCGCCCGGACCCTGAAGACCGGCATGATCACGGCCGTCGGCGACATCAACGGCGACGGCTACGGCGACATCGTCAGCGGCGCCTCCTGGAACGGCACCCTCGACGACGGCACCGCCATCCCGGACTCCGCCAAGGGCGGCAAGGTGAACATCACCTACGGCACCGCCTCCGGCCCCGGCTCGACCTCCGGCATCACCCAGGACACCAGCAACGTGCCCGGCACCTCCGAGACCGACGACGGCTTCGGCTGGGACCTCGACCTCGGCGACGTCAACGGCGACGGCTTCCAGGACCTCGTCGTCAGCACCCCGAACGAGGACATCGACGGCGTCTCCAACACCGGCATGGTCACCGTCCTGTACGGCTCGGCGAGCGGCGTCCGGGTGTCCTCCGGCGCCCAGGCCTTCTCGCAGAGCACGGCCGGCGTCCCCGGCAACGACGAGAAGGGCGACCTCTTCGGCGCCGACGTGAAGCTCGACGACGTGACCGGCGACGGCAAGGCGGACCTGGTCGTCGGCTCGTACGAGAACAGCGCCAACGGAGCGGTGACCTACCTGCCCTCCAACGGGACGACGATCACCACGAGCGGCTCCCGCACCGTCTCGCCGAGCACCTCGGGCGTCTCGACCACGGGCACGCCGCAGTTCGGCGCCCTGTTCGCCGACTGACCTGCCCCGGCGCCCAGTTCGTCCTCGGCAGTTCGCCTCTCCGTAGCCGTACCTCTCGACGCCGGGCCCGTGCGCGCACGGGCCCGGCTCCTTCCTGGAGCTCCGCCATGCGCAGACGCACCTCGGCCGCCCTCGCGGCCTCCCTCCTCGCGGCGGGCCTCGCCCCGCTCGCCCTGAGCACCCCCGCCGGCGCGGCCGTCGCCAAGCACTACGACGACTTCAACGGAGACGGCTACCGCGACCTGGCCTACGCCCACGCCTACACCGGGATCTCCGGCGCGGGCGGCTGGCAGGGCGGCGCCGTCGTCGTCACGTACGGCACCGCGCACGGGCTCGACACCTCGCACACCCAGGTGGTCCACCAGGACAGTCCCGGCGTGCCCGGCACCGGCGAGGAGGACGACATGTTCGGCGAGTCGCTCACGAGCGCCGACCTCGACAAGGACGGATACGCGGACCTCGTCGTCGGGAACTCCACGGAGCACGTCGGCAGCACGCAGTACCGCGGCACGGTCACGGTCGTCTGGGGCTCCCGCTCCGGACTGTCCGGCGGCACCAACCTCACCCCGAAGTCCGGCGCCGAAGGCCACTTCGGTTCCGACCTCGCAACCGGCGACTTCAACGGCGACGGCTCGCCCGACCTCGCGGTGATCGGCGGTCAGGAGGCCTGGCTGTACCGCGGCCCCTTCACCAAGTCCGGCAGCCACGGCACCGTCAGCAAGATCGACAAGACGGACGGGGGCTGGTACTCCCACGGCCTCGCGGCGGGCAAGGTCGACGGCGACGGGAAGACCGACCTGGTCGTCCTCGGCGCCCAGTTCTCCGGCAGCAGCGTCGCCAGCCGCGTCTGGTTCCTCAAGGGCTCCTCCGGCGGCCTGACCTCGGGCGCCTCCAAGACCCTCGACAGCGACGCCACCAGCGCCGCCGTCGGCGACTTCGACAAGGACGGCCACGGCGACATCGCCCTCGGGCAGCCGGACCGCAACAACGGCAAGGGCGCGGTCACCGTCTGGCGCGGCACCGCCTCCGGGCCGAGCGGCTCGACCACCTTCACCCAGGCCACCTCCGGCGTCTCCGGCACCCCCGAGGCCGGCGACGGCTTCGGGTACGCCGTCTCGGCCGCCGACGCGAACGGCGACGGCTACGCGGACCTCGCGGTCGGCGTCCCCTTCGAGGACGTCGACGGCATGGAGGACCAGGGCGGCGTCCACCTGTTCCGCGGCGGCTCCGGCGGCCTCGGCGGCGCCCGTTCCTCCTGGATCCCGCAGACGGTGGCGGGCGCGGCCCCCTCCGACAGCGCCTTCGGCCGCGCGCTGCGGCTGCGCGACCTGAACGCCGACGGCAAGGCCGACCTCACGGTCGGCACCGGGGACGACGCCCTCGTCCTGCGCGGCACCTCCACCGTCCCCACGGCGAGCGGCGTCCTCACCCTGCCCGACTTCGGCGGCAGCGTCCTCGACTGACCTCCGGCCTCCCGCGCCGGGCCCACGGCCCGGATCTCTTCTTCTCGAACAGGAAACCCATGCGCAAGCGCACCCTCCTGCTGGCCGCGACCCTCACCACCGGCCTGCTCACCGCACTGCCCGCCACCACGGCCGCCGCCGCGCCCTCCGGCCTGTCCGGCGACTTCAACGGCGACGGCTACCGCGACCTCGCGATCGCCGCGCCCATCGCCAAGATCTCCGGCAAGGCCGGCGCGGGCTACGTCGCCGTGGTCTACGGCACGGCGAGCGGCCTGGACACCTCCAAGCGGCAGATCATCAGCCAGGCCACGACGGGCATCCCCGGCACCCCGGAGTCCTCCGACTACTTCGGCGACCGGCTGACCACGGGCGACATGGACGGCGACGGCTACACGGACATCGTCGTCGGCGTGCACAGCGAGCGGATCGGCTCCACCGACGACTTCGGCGCGCTGACGGTGCTGTGGGGCGGCGCCGGCGGTGTGAAGTCCGGCACCGACATCTCCTCGCCGCTGCCGCAGTACCGCAGCGAACTGGGCTGGGCCCTGGCGGCGGGCGACTTCGACGGCGACGGCCACACCGACCTGGCCGCCGGCAACAACTCGTCGCCCTCCCTGAACATCTTCCGCGGCCCCATCTCCCGTACCGGCAAGGCCGCTTCGCTCATCGGCATCGACACCGTCGAGCAGACCACGATCTACCCGGACAAGCTCGTCGCGGGCGAGGTCAACGGCGACGGGAAGACCGATCTCCTCGTCATGGGCCTGGAGGAGACCAGCAGCGGCGGCAACCGCACCCGCAGCGTCCTCTACACCGGCTCGGCCACCGGCCCGAAGCCCGGCAAGAAGCTGGCGGGCGGCTACACGGCCACCATCGCCGACATCGACAAGGACGGCTACGGCGACATCGTCACCGGCAACTTCATGGAGAAGTCCACCTCCGAGCCGGACGGCGGCCTCGGCGGCGCGATCACGGTGACCTACGGCGCGTCGGGCGGCCTCGGCGCGCGTACGCCGGTGCGGATCACCCAGGACACGGCGAACGTCCCCGGCACCGGCGAGAAGGGCGACGGCTTCGGCTGGAGCCTGTCGTCGGGCGACACCAACGGCGACGGCTACGCCGACGTCGTGATCGGCTCGGACAGCGAGTCCCTCGGCTCCAAGCGGCACGCCGGCCAGGTCACCGTCCTGCGCGGCTCCGCCTCCGGCCTGACCGGCACCGGTTCCAAGTCGTACTCCCAGGACACCGCGAACGTCCCCGGCACCGCCGAGGCCGACGACTACTTCGGCGACGAGGTCTTCCTCACCGACACGAACCGCGACGGCCGCGCGGAACTGGCGGTCGGCGCCCGCGGCGAGAACGGCGGCGCCGGCGCGGTCTGGCTCTTCAAGTCCACCTCCTCCGGCACCACCGCCACCGGTTCCAAGTCCTTCGGCAGCACGACCCTGGGCGGTCCCTCGGGCCTCGCCTACTTCGGGAACGTGTTCGCGGGCTGACCCGGCCCGGGCCATGCGGGCCAACGGGCCCGCACTGCCCGCACTGCCCACCCGACCGACGTGGTCCCCACGATCCGCACGGTTCACCTGGAGAACTGACCTGATGCGCATACGCACTTCGGCAGCGCTCGCCGCCCTCCTCGCGGCGGGCCTCACACCCCTGACCCTGACCACCCCGGCCTCCGCCGCCCCCGCCAAGTACGCGGACGACTTCAACGGCGACGGATACCGCGACCTGGTGACCGGCGCGCCGTACGCCACCGTGGGCGGCGCCGCCTACGCGGGCGCCGTCGTCGTCAACTACGGCTCCGCGTCCGGGATCAGCGCCTCCCGGCGCACGGTCGTCACACAGAACACCAGCGGCATCCCGGGCACCGCGGAGAAGAACGACGAGTTCGGCACCTCCCTCGCCTCCGGCGACCTCAACAACGACGGATACGCCGACCTCGTGGTCGGCGCGGCACGGGAGGACGTGGGCAGCGACGTCGACGGCGGGACGGCCGTCATCGTCTGGGGCGGCAAGAACGGCCTCTCCGGCGGCCTCACCGTCTCCGACCCGGCCCCCTCGTCCCACGACCGGTACGGACGGACCCTGGCCGTCGGCGACTTCAGCGGCGACGGCCGGGCCGATCTCGCCGTCGCCGGCGACGGCAAGGACGTCGCGATCCACAAGGGCGGCTTCACCAAGGCATCCGGGCCCGCGTCCCGCTACCAGGTCGTCACCGGCCTGCAGAGCGGCCCGATCGGCGGCCCGCACTCCATGGCCGCCGGCGACCTGAACGGCGACGGTACGGACGACCTCGTGCTGAGCGGCTCCTACTACCCGGACCCGGAGACGATCTTCGAGGGGACCCTGGTCTACCGCGGCTCGTCCGCCGGGCTCACCTTCGAGCGCGCGATCGACAACGACAACTGGGACTCGACGGCCGTCGGCGACCTCAACGGCGACGGCTACGACGACCTCGTCGCGAGCGCGGAGCCGGACGACGTACGGCCGGGCGACGGCGGGTCCATCAGCACCTACCTGGGCGGCCCCGACGGCCTCGGATCCTCCCCGCGCCAGACCATCGACCAGGACACCCCCGGCGTACCGGGCGCCGCCGAGGACAGCGACTGGTTCGGCTCGGCCCTGTCCATCGACGACATCGACGGTGACGGCCGCGGCGATCTCGCCGTGTCGGCGCTCTACGAGGACATCGGCTCCGCGGTCCTCGCCGGCAGCGTCACCGTGTTCCGCGGCGCCGCGTCGGGCCTGTCCACCACCGGGGTCAAGAGCTTCACCCAGAACACCGAAGGCGTCCCCGGCACGGCGGAGAAGACCGACCAGTTCGGCAAGGCCGTCCGTCTGGCCGACCTCAACGGCGACCACCGGGCCGACCTCGCGATCGGCGCCGACGGCGAGAACGACGCCGACGGCGGCCTGTGGGTCCTGCGCGGTTCGTCCTCCGGCATCACCACGAAGAACGCGCTCAGCTTCGGACCGTCGTCCGTGGGCGTCCCGACGACGGGCTACCCGCGGTTCGGCTTCGCCCTGCTGCGCTAGGGCATGTCGGGCGACGGGCACCCCCCGTAAGGGGTGCCCGTCGATCCCCCTTAAGGGATGTCACAGGTCGGCCCCAATGCGGGGCCCGTTGCCCCGGGCCGCGCACGTCGATCCCCGGGAGCAGGTACGTTCGAAGACGTGGCTGGATTCAGGATCGGACGCGGCGCCCGGGACAACCGTTCCCCGCAGGCGCGCCCGCAACAACACCAAGCACCGTACGGACAGCAGAGCCCCCAGGGCCGGCAGCAGCCGTACGGTTACCCGCCTGCGCCGCCGCAGCAGCAGTACGGGGGCCAGCAGCAGTACAGAGGCGGCCAGCAGTACCGAGGCGGCCAGCAGGGCGGCTGGCCGCAGGCCCACGGCGGCCACGGCGAGCCCGAGTACTTCGGTGACGGGCACCCCCAGCAGGGCCCGGACCCGTACGCGGCGAACAGCCCCGGTCACACCCAGGCCTTCTCGATCGGCGAGGACCCCTACAACCAGGGCGAGACCTACCGGGCCGGCCAGGCGGCGGCCCCGCCGATCGGGCCCCGGCTGCACTGGAAGGACCTGCTCAGGGGCATCGTGACGGCCCCGAACCAGACCTTCCTGCAGATGCGCGACTACACGATGTGGGCCCCGGCCCTCATCGTGACGTTCCTCTACGGTCTGATCGCCGTCTTCGGCTTCGACGGCGCACGCGAGGACGCGATCGAGGCGACCCTCTCGAACGCCGTCCCGATCGTCCTGACGACCGCCGTCGCCATCGTCATCAGCACCTTCATCCTGGGCGTGGTCACCCACACCCTGGCCCGCCAGCTCGGCGGCGACGGCGCATGGCAGCCCACGGTCGGCCTGTCGATGCTGATCATGTCGATCACGGACGCCCCGCGCCTGGTCGTCGCCATGTTCTTCGGCGGCGACGCCTCCTTCGTCCAGCTGCTCGGCTGGGCGACCTGGATCGGGGCGGGCGCCCTGCTGACCCTCATGGTCAGCCGCTCCCACGACCTGCCCTGGCCGAAGGCCCTGGCCGCGTCGGCGATCCAGCTCATCGCGATCCTGTCGATCGTCAAGCTGGGCACGTTCTAGCGGGCCGGCACCCCACGCACACACGGGAGAGGGGCTCCCCGGGATCATCCGGGGAGCCCCTCACTCATGTGCCCGCGCGGCCGACCTGTCGGCTACTGGACGTCCACGAAGTCGCCGGTCGCGTTGACCGCCGGGGTCGTGGCCGTGCCCGCGAAGCTGTAGCGGAAGTAGCCGTCGGTGGAGGCGGTGACGGTCGTCTTCAGGTTGCCCGTCGAGTCGGTCTTGATCGTCTTCACCGTGGTGTAGGTGGTGCTGCCCTTCTTGCGGAACTGCAGCTTCACCGACTGGCCCGTGTAGCCGTGGTAGAGGTTGTCCTCCCAGTTGGCCCGGGACAGCTTGCCGGTGACCGTGATGGTCCGGCCCTTCTTCACCGGCTCCGGCGACGCGTTGACCGTCAGCTTCGAGTAGCGCTGCACCTTGAACGTGGTGGCCGCGTCCCGGTGGATGTAGTCGTAGTCGTTGGCGGAGACCAGCGTGGCCAGGTTCCAGGTGGCCGCCGCGCCGTTGTCGACGAACCCGGTCGACGCCTGCGGGTCGAACGTCAGCGTGCCCGTGCAGGTCGACGTGGTGGCGCTCGCCTTGACGCAGGTGATGTCGCCGTCGTCGTACCAGATCTGCGCGAAGTTCGGCTTCGGACCGGAGGCGCTGATGTACGTGGTCCTGGCGATGCCCGAATCGTCCGACGCGGTCACGGAGACCTTGGCGGACACCACGTTGGTGGTACCGACCACGACCGGTTTGCCGCCGTTGACGACGACCTTGTCGATCGTGATGTCGCCCGCGCCGCCGTCCTCGGCCTGGGCGGCGGTGGCGCTGGTCGCGGTGGCGACCAGCGCGACGCTGGTGCCGAGCAAGGCGAGGCGCGTGGTTGTGCGCATGGATGTCCCCCCACGGAGTCTTGATCGTCCGGAGGGAGCCTACGGCGTTGGCCAACGGTTCACCGCGCGGTTGTTCCCACGTCTCCACCGCACAACCCGGCCGGCGCGGGGACCCGTACGGTGCACTCAGTCCGCGCGGGTCAGAGAGCTTCCTTGTTCGCCTTGGCCGCTTCGCCCGACCTGTGTACCGGAGGCAGAACACTCCACGGGAAGTTGATCCAGTCGTCGGTGCGCTTCCACACGTACTCGCACTTCACGAGCGAGTGGGACTTCTCATAGATCACGGCGCTGCGGACCTCGGCCACGGTCTCGACGCAGAAGTCGTGCACCAGCTTGAGCGTCTTGCCGGTGTCGGCGACGTCGTCGGTGATCAGGACCTTCTTGTCGGAGAAGTCGATCGCGTTGGGGACCGGCGCGAGCATGACGGGCATGTCCAGGGTGGTGCCCACGCCGGTGTAGAACTCGACGTTCACCAGGTGGATGTTCTTGCAGTCGAGGGCGTAGGCGAGCCCTCCGGCGACGAAGACGCCGCCGCGGGCGATCGAGAGCACTATGTCCGGCTCGTACCCGTCGTCGGCGATGGTCTGGGCGAGCTCGCGGACGGCGCTGCCGAACTGCTCGTAGGTGAGGTTCTCCCGTACGGGACCGATCTCGCTCACGTCCTCGCCGCTCACACCTGGGTCCGATGGAAGTTCAGGTAGGACCGGGACGCCGTCGGCCCGCGCTGGCCCTGGTAGCGGGACCCGTACCGGTCGCTGCCGTACGGGAACTCGGCGGGCGAGCTGAGCCGGAACATGCACAGCTGCCCGATCTTCATGCCCGGCCACAGCTTGATCGGCAGCGTCGCGAGGTTGGACAGCTCGAGGGTCACGTGGCCCGAGAACCCGGGGTCGATGAACCCGGCGGTGGAGTGCGTGACCAGGCCCAGCCGGCCGAGCGAGCTCTTGCCCTCCAGGCGCGAGGCGAGGTCGTCGGGCAGCGAGATGACCTCGTAGGTCGAGGCGAGCACGAACTCCCCGGGATGCAGGATGAACGGCTCGTCGCCCTCGGGCTCGACGAGCCGCGTCAGGTCGGCCTGCTCGATCGACGGGTCGATGTGGGGGTAGCGGTGATTCTCGAACACCCGGAAGTAGCGGTCGAGCCGCACGTCGATGCTCGACGGCTGCACCATGGATTCGTCGTAGGGATCGATCCGCACCCGCCCGGCGTCGATCTCGGCCCGGATGTCCTTGTCTGAGAGAAGCACGCCCTGAGGATACGCAAGGCGCGCGGAGCCACCACAATCGTGATGACGCCGCGCGCCCGTCCTGCTCGTTACCGCTTCTCCAGTGCGACCGGCACCACACTGCGGAGCCGGGCGCAGCGTGGACACCGGACCAGCCGGCCGGGGCCGAGCCGCTCGGCCTGCTGCATCGGGAACGAAGCGGTGCTGAACACGTGCCCCTCGGCACAACGGACGACGGTGTGCTCCATCAAGTCCTCAGAGTCCCTTCCCCAAGAGCGCGTCTGACTGACGACGAAAGCCACATTACGGGATGAAAGGGACGGCCCTCCAGGCGGCACTCCGGTCCCGCGCGGGCCCTCTCCCTCACCTCCACCGTACGCCCCAACTCCGGCCGCCCGCAGCCGCATCCACCCCCCGAAAACGCGACCGGGCCCCGCGGCTTCAGCGCCGGGGGCCAGGCATGAGGTACAGTGAGCGAGCATTCGACACCGGTTCAATCGGCGTCTTACGCGGGTGTAGTTTAATGGTAGAACATCAGCTTCCCAAGCTGAGAGCGCGAGTTCGATTCTCGTCACCCGCTCCATGATGAAACCCCAGGCCAGTGGTCTGGGGTTTGTTTGTTGTCTAGTCCAATTTGAGGATGGCGCGCCCCTCCGCGCCCTAAGTCGAGGCGAAGCGCCCAATCGGAGGGGTTGCTGGCGGGTCTTCGATCTTCACGGCGACCAACCGTCTCAAATCGCGAGACGGTATTTGGGCGACCTGTACCACTCGCTTGCCTGCGCTATGCGAAGTCGCCAGTGCAAACCTGGAGTTGGGCGGGGCTTTCGCCTGGACGTGCCGAGCCAGGCAGATCTGCGCCAGGCAGGAAGCAGTTCGACGGCCGCGAGGATCGCCATGGCGGCGTGGGCCGACTCAAGCCAGGTGTTCCGCAAACGCGACACGGGCCGGATGTCCCGGAGCGGCTCAGCGGGCAGGAGCGCTGCCCGCCGCCTGCACCAATGATTCTCCGCGATGATGAGCTGCAGCCGTGCCGCTTGATCAGCCGGAGCCTGGAGGAGCGTCGCGGAACCGAACCCGCGATGCTGTGCACTTGGGGGCTCTGGTGACCGCGTAGTTCATCCGGCGGCGCGCTGACGCGGTCACGTATGGGCACTGACGTGGGTGCAGCCGACCAACCGTCGCCCTTGGATCAGACGGTGGTGACCACTTGCGCGTACGTCAGGGGTGGGGAGCGTATGCACCGCGCGTTCTCGCCCGGCCTGCCGATGTTGACGACGGCGAGGACCGAGTGCTCGCCGTCGCTGAAGAACTCCTTGTCGATGCCTTCGGGGTCGAAGCCGGTCATCGGCCCTGCGGCCAGGCCGGCGGCGCGGACGCCGATGATGAAGTAGCCGACCTGGAGGAGCGCGTTGAGATTCGCGGACCGCTCGCGCACGGCACGCTCAGCGAAGAGATCCCTGGCCTGTGGGAGGTGCGGGAACTGGCTGGGCAGTTCCTCGTGGACCTCATGATCCGCGGCGAGGACGGCGACGAGCGGGGCTGCCGCGGTCTTGTTGCGGTTGCCCTCGGACAGGTGCTTGGCCAGGCGCTCGCGCGCCTGGCCGGATCGGACCAGCACGATACGCAGAGGCTGCTGGTTCATCGAGGTGGGGGCGTACTTGATGAGGTCGTAGATGGCCTCGATCTGATCGTCCGTCACTGGCTCGTCGGCGAAGGAGTTGACGGTCCCCGCCTGCCGGAACAGAAGGTCCTGGGCTGCGGGGTCGAGCGCGAGGGGGGTGGTGAACCTCTGGTGGGTGAGTGTCTGTGTCTGCTGGGTGTCATGGCGAACTGCAAAGCAGAGGAACTGGGCGCTGACACCCAGTAGGTACACGGCAGTCGTGGTCGTGCCGACCAGCCCCCACAAGAGGGGCCCTGAGCAGCACTGTGTCAGCAGCAGGCTGACCAGCGCGGCGCAAGCCGCCATGGGCAGATGGAAGGCCGCCCAGATCCGCGTGCCGGCGTGGGCGGACGAGTCCGGCGTCATGGGGGCAGTTCCGTGGGCGGCAGCGGCCGACGCGACGAAGGCGAGCGTCGCGCCGGCAAGGAGCGCCAGGACTTCAGCTGCCCCTGGGGCGCCCTGTTCGGACGACGTCACCGCGGTGGCGGTCCACAGTGCCAGTGTGTATCCGTGCGGGGCCGCGCTCGCGGTCACAGCAGCCCGGAGTTGGCCACGGTATCCGCGCTCGGTGCGGGCAGGAGCGCCGAGCCCGACCGCTCTGGGCTGCGCTTGACTATCGGTCGGCGACATGGGCGACGGCCTTGCCACGCCAGTGCTCCTTTCGAGCGCGCCTCGTACGCGGCGCGGGTGTGCGCGAGCGGCACGACTCGGTCGCTGAAGCGTCCGATTGTGATCAACTCACTGATGGAGTCGAGTGCGTCGCGGTCCGGCGGGGCGAATGACGGTGCCGTTCCGGAGGCCACGCCGTTGCATCCAGCATCACGGGCGGTGCCGGAGCCGGGCGTCACCCATTCAAGGGATCATTGCCGCCGTGCCTCGCGGTGGGTGCACCGCTCAGTCGGCCGCGTCGGCGCTGGTGCCCCGCTCGATTGCCAGCCGGGTCAGCTCGACCCGCGAGTTGATGCCGAGCTTGGTGAAGATGTGCTTCATGTGGGTGTTGACGGTGTGCACGGACACGTAGAGCCGGTCGGCGATGGCCCGGTTGGTGAGGCCCTGAACGACGAGCGGGATCAGTTTCTGCTCGGATTCGGTCAGGTTTCCCAACCCCTGAGGGCTGGCCGTGTGGTTCCGCACGGGGGCGGTGCGCACGCCGAGCTGGCGCAAGCGCCGCCTGATCCGTTCTTGATCGCGCCTGGCTCCTGAGGCCGACGCCAGCTGACCCGCTTCTTCGAAGTACGGGATCGCCGGCGTCGTATCGGCCGATGCCGCCATGAGCTCGCCAAGGTCCTCACACGCCGCCGCCAGGGCCAACGGCCTGCCGGTGTTCCGGTAGCCGGTGATGGCGGACTCCAGCGCACGCGGGTCGCGGTCGAGCAGGCCGTCCACGTGGGCGCGGACCGCCCCGATGATCTGCCGGCTCTCGTCCTGTGCAGTCAGGCTGCGCAGTGCGCCGGACACGGCCTGTGCGACCGAAGGGTCCTCGTCCCCAAGCGCGATGCGCACGATCCCGGGCCAGTGGGACAGAGGTACCGCAAGCAGCCGCGTCGGCTCACGGCTTGCGAAGCTTCCCGTGAGTGCCGCCGCCGCCTCGCCGTCTTCGCCCTCCGCGTCCGCCAGACCGGCGCGCGCCAGAGACACCCAAGGACCGTACCGCTGCCTTTTCGTGCCGGAACCGGTTTCCGCGGCGCGGAGGTGGTCCCTGGCTTTGGCGAGGTCACCGCGTCTGATCTCCACCAATGCCAGCACGGAGCGGGCCTGCGGATTCGGCAGAGTGATCTCGAGCTCGTCCGCCACCATCAGACTGGCCTCGGCCTCCACGGCCGCGTCGTCCAGCGCTCCCTGTTCGAGTAGTGCGCACGCACGGGCGGCATGCCAGTGGGGAAGTGACCAGCCGAGGCCCAGCGCCTCCGCTTCGCGCTGTCCCTCCCGCAGAATCCGCTCGGTGTCCGCGAGCCGGTCGGTGCTGGTCAGCACGGTGGCCAGCCACAGCGCCGGAATCCGCGGGGGCCGCAGGTAGAGCGCGGCGGACTGGGTGCCGGCGCGTCGGGTGGCCTCCTCGGCAAGCTCGAGGGCGCGGGCCAGGTGCCCGCGGTAGAAGAATGTCTGCGACTGGAACACCATGGCGCTGACGACGACGGCCGGATCGTGGCTCTGGTAGGCGGCCTCGACCAGGCCGGTGTCGGTCTGCTCGGCAGCGGTGATGTCCCCGAGGTACACGTGGCCCGTCGCCTTGGTCTTCAGCAGCCGGACGCGCACGTGGGGCGGCAGCGCGGGAAGGTCCAGGGCCTGCTGGAGGTGTGTCATCGCGGCGGCGTCGTCGCCCGCGGCCTGGTGGATCTCGGCGGCCACCAGGCGCAGGTATGCCTCCTGCAGTGGCTCAAGACCTTCCGGCAGAGTGGCGTCGACCAGGTCGAGCGCCTCGTGAACCCGGCGGGTCCGGCCGAGGTACTTGGCGGCGTCGGTCAGCAGGGAGATGCGACGCCGGTCCTGTGGGGGCAGCAGTCCGGCGACCCGCTGAGCCAAGTCAGCAGCCGCGTCGGGGGCCGACGAGGACAGTTCCCGTACGGCGGTGGACAGCGTGGTCACAGCATCGTCGTCGACCGGGCCGCCCGACATGACGACGTGCCAGGCCACCTCGGCCGATCGTGCACCGATGACACGCAGACTGTCGGCTGCCTCCCGGTGCAGAGCGGTCCGTACGGCCAGAGGCAGGTTCTCGTGGACGGCCTGCCGTATGAGGTCGTGACGGAAGGCGAGTCGCGGGCCATCCGCCGAGAGCAGACCGGCGCTCAGGGCGGCCTCGACGCCGGCCAGCAGGCTGCCGACATGCCTGCCGAGCATTCGGGCGGCCGTGCCGAGGTCGAATTCGCGACCGAGGACCGACCCGATCTGGAGCAGGCGCACGGCGTCTTCCGGGAGCCGGTCCAGACGTCCGGCGATACTCCGCCGGAAAGTGATGGGGATGCCGTCGTGCAGGAGGCTCGCCTCGCCCGCCTCCATTTTGACGGCATCCGTGTCGGCGAAAGCGCGCACCAGTTCAATCGCCAGGAAGGGATTACCCCCGACGCCGCGCAGGAGCCTGGCCAGACCGGGTGACGGGCTCGCCCCGAGGACATCGGCCGCGATGTACTGCAGCTCCTGCTGTGGCAGGGGGCCGAGGGTCAGCCATCGGGCTCCGAGGCGTTCGAGGTCCTCCCGCACCCTGGCCACGGTCGGTCGCTCGGTGTCCGACCGGACCGCCAGGACCCACAGGACCCGCGAGGCGGCCAGTCGTCCAGGCAGGGTGCGGAGCACGAAGAGCGTGGCCGGATCCGCCCACTGCGCGTCGTCCACAAGCACGGCCACCGGGGCGCGCTGAGCCCGGTCCTCCAGAGCGTCCGTGATGCTGTCCAGCAGCCAGAGCCGCTGGTCGTCGGTGGCTGCGGCGGCTCGGTTGGAACCGTCGGAGGACTGCAACGCGGACAGCAGTGCGGCTCCTGCCGCGTACTGGTCGAGCACATCGGCCCGTATCGACACCACATCGAACCCGAACCGCCGCGCCATCCCGTCCAGCTCCGCGAGCAACCGGCTCTTGCCGACTCCAGACGCGCCTTCCACGACGACACAGGCGCTCCGTCCGTCACGAATCGCGTCCAGGGCCTCACGGACAACCATGATCTCGCGGTCCCGTCCCCGCAGGCGCAGCCCGGTCATGGCCTGGTTCCCACGCCCACCGGCCTGGCCGTCGGCGGGGTCTGTGCTGCTCATGGGGGAAGCATGGCGCACGGCCACATCCGCCCTCAACGTCGCTCCCCCGGAGATCGCCGCTTTCACCCGGGTGATTACCGGTTGTGCGCCGTCGTCTCACCCTGCCGCGACGCATGCTCCGTGCCATCCGGATTGCCCCTGGAGAGGAGCACAACGTGCGTACAGGCAAGGAATTCCTGGCAGCACTGAACGACGGCCGCACGGTGTGGGTGGGCGACGAACTCGTCGACAACGTGGCCACGCACCCCAAGACCCGGGCGTACGCCCGGAGCCTCGCGGACTTCTACGACCTGCACCACCGCCCGGACCTCCAGGACGTCATGACGTTCGTGGACGAGGACGGCGTCCGGCGGTCCATGACGTGGTTCCAGCACCGCTCCAAGGAGGACCTGAAGCGCAAGCGGCGCTACATGGAGACGGTCCTGCGGGAAACGGGTGGCGGGGCGACCCCGCGCACCCCGGATGTCAACAACTACGTGCTGCTGACCTACGTCGACGACCCGGAGCCCTGGAGCAGCCAGGCCGTCGGCACCGATGGGAGGGACCTGACCAAGGGGATCCTCGACTTCTGGAACCTGGTGCGCGAGGGCGACCTCAACACGACGCCCGCGTTCGTCGACCCGCAGACGGACCGCTCACGCGATTCCGCCCAGGCCGAGTCCCCCGCCCTGCAGGTGGTCGGCACCTCGGACGACGGCATCACCGTGCGGGGCGTGAAGGCGATCGGCACCGGTGCGGCCTTCGGTGACTGGATCCACATCGGCGTCTTCTACCGCCCCGGCATTCTGCCGGAGCAGATCATCTTCGGGGCGGTGAAGCCCAACACCCCCGGCGTCACCATCATCTGCCGCGAGAGCAACGTCCGGGACGGGGAGGAGGTTGAGCACCCGCTCGCCTCCCAGGGTGACGAGTTGGACAGCGTCATCGTGTTCGAGGACGTGTTCATCCCCTGGAACCAGGTGTTCCACATCGGTAACCCCAAGCACGCGTCGCTGTACCCGCAACGCGTCTTCGACTGGCTGCACTACCAGGCCCTGGTCCGGCAGATGGTGCGCGCCGAGCTGATGCTCGGTCTGGCCCTGCTGGTCACCGAGCACATCGGCACCTACCAGCTGCCGCCGGTCCAGACCCGGATCTCCCGGTTCGCCGGCTTCCACCAGACGCTCAAGGCACATGTGATCGCTTCCGAAGAGGAAGGGTTCCACACTCCCGGCGGCCTCTATAAGCCGAACGTCCTGATGTTCGATTTCGGGCGGGCGTACTACCTCGAGAACGTCGCCGAGATGGCCCACGAGATCGTCGACCTGGCCGGTCGTGCCTCGCTCATCTTCCCGACCGAGGGGCAGTGGCAGCGGCCCGAACTGCGGCCGTGGCTGGAGGCGCTGCAGACCGGACCGGTCGGCAGGCCGCATGACCGGCTGAAGATCAGCCGCGTGATCCGCGACCTGTTCCTGTCCGACTGGGGCGACCGCATCAGCACCTTCGAGAACTTCAACGGAACGCCCCTGCTGGCCATCCGCACACTCACCATGAAGCGCGCGGAGATGTCCCCGAGCGGCATCATGGCGGACCTCGCGCGCAAGGTCTGCGGCATCGAGAAGGTGGAGGAGGAGAAGGAGACCGCGTACACGGCTCAGGCGGACTACGCCCGACGTCAGGACGCCAAGTAGGCGGAATTCGAGGGCCCGGGTCAGAGCACACCGCGCTCCCGGGCCCTTGCGACCGCTGCGCTCCTGTCGTGCGCGTCGAGCTTGCGGAAGATGGCCCGTACCTGTGTCTTGACCGTATTGTGGGACACATAGAGCTCGGAGGCGATCTCCCGCAGGGTCAGCGGTCCGCACAGGGCGCGAAGCACTCGGCGCTCCCCCAGCGACAGGTCCTGGGGACCGGCGGCGGCAGGCGTCACGAGCGTGTCCTCGCCGACTCGGCCGAGCAGATCCGTCAGTGCCCCTGGCGACTCGCACCGGGCCGCCGCCCGCTCGGCCGCCTCGCGGGCCTCCCGGGCCGCGTCCGTGTTGTGTCGCGCATTCTCCAGCCGCGCCCGCATGACATGGCACAGGGCGCGTACTTGGGGTTCGCTTCCGGCCAGGGGCGAGCCCGCCAGCACCGCTTCCGCGTCGGCCAGAGCCCGTTCGGCCCCATCGATGTCTCCCTCTTCGAGGAGTAGGCCGGCCCGGCCGATGTAGGCGGACATGGCGACGAAGTGCCCGCCCAGACCGGCCGTCGCGGCCGCCTGGAGGGCCTCGTCACTCAGAACGCGCGCCTGCTCGTGCCGTCCGGCCAGCAGCGCGCACACCGCCCGCAAACCCAGCGCGCGGACGAGCACCAAACCGTGCCCGGCGGCGTGTGCGTCACGGGTCGCCTCGCCGAGCAGCGCCTCTGCCTCCCCGTAACGGCGGGTCCACAGCAGAGCGGTACCCCGGGCCGTACAGGCCAGGGCACGCCAGGAAGTCAACGGCATGGTGCCGGCAACGGCGGATTCGCCGAGACGGTCGGCGGTCAGCACCTCGCCTTTCAGATAGCAGGCCACGGCCTGAGCGACGGCTGCCGCATCGGACACCGTGCTGCCTTCGCCGACCGTCTCCGCTCCCGTGTGCCTGAGCTGGGCCACATCCAGCCAGCGCCGGGCTGTTTCCGGGGCTCCCCCCGACAGGGCTGCCATCGCCGCCACAACGCACAATCTCCCGTCGGCGGCGACCATGCGGGGCGGCAAGAGGTCCAGCCAATGCGAGACCTCCGCACTACGGCCTGCCGAGACCGCCTCCTCCCAGCCGTCGAGAACCGACGCGACGGCCGCGGGCTCATCGCCGCCACGCACCCAGTGCCGTACGGCCGCGGTCGTCTCCCTCCGCCGGGCGTACCACTGGGCCGCCGACCGGTGCAGGGACACGACTGTGTCCGGCCCTTGGGACATCAGAACGTCGGACAGCAGCGAAGACAGTGCTCGGTGATGCCGGTACGCCGACGGATCGGCGGCGGGTACGAGCAGTTGCACGGTCCGCGCGAGTTCACGCAGCACCACGCCTGCCTGCTCCCCGGCGAGGGCTTGGCACGGTCCGGCACTCAGCTCGTCGAGGACACTGGTCCGCAGCAGGAACTCGCGCTGCTCGGTGGTGAGCCGGTAGAGGACCTCGCCGGCCAGGTACTCGGAGACCGCTTGCCTGCCGAGGGCCAACTCCCTGTCCATATCGGACTCGTTCACTGAGCGGGCGAGAGCGCGCCCCATGATGCACAGTCCCGCCGCCCATCCCTCGGTGGCCTCATACAGCGCGCTCGACGTCTCCGCGCTCGGAGCGGATCCGAGCAGACCGGTGAGCACGGCCTGTGCTTCCTCAGGGGTGAAGGCCAGTTCGTGCTGGTCGAGTTCGGCAACCAGACCCCGGGCGCGCAGAGCCGGCAGCGGACTTCCGAGGAGGTGCCGGGTCGACACGATGACGCGGAATCCGTGGGGAAGCCTTGCCAGGAAGTCCCCCAGGCTGCGGACCGCGTCGACGTCCGTGATCGATTCCAATCCGTCGAGGATCAGCGTGAGCGGCCTGTGCGCGCCCAGTCCGCTCACCAGACTCGGCAGGATCTCCTCGAGCCACGCATCGACCGTCCACCCGTCGTCGTCTAGGCGGGCGGGCAGATCCGGCAGTACCTGGTGCAGCGCCCGCAGGATGCAGGACCAGAGCCGGCCCGGGGCGTTGTCGTAGGCGTCCAGGCTGAGCCAGGCGCACTCTCCGCGAGCCACCAGGCGGCGCGACCACTCGGTCAGGAGCACCGTCTTGCCGGCGCCGGCCGACGCGGAGAGCACCACGACGGGCTCGGTCGCCGCGTCAAGCCGGCGCAGCAGACGGGGGCGGCTCAGAAGATGCGGGGGCTGGGTCGCAGGATGCAGCTTGAATGCCGCAACGGAGCTGGTCATCACACTTTCCGTGGGGTCGTCGAAACGAGCGGAGCCCCCGACGTCCACAGCTCGCCTCGCAGGAGCCGGACATCGGGGGCGGTGGCCGGCCGGCCACGGGCCAGGCGGCCTGGTTCGGACCGCTGCCGCCGGGGCTAGTGCGCAGCCCTGAGCGTGCCGAAGCCGCCCGCGAAGTGGACCAGCGGCCGGCAGTTTGCCTTGTGTGCCCACTGGCGGACGTCACCCACGAAGATGGTGTGATCGCCACCTGGAAGCGCCTCGGCGACGTCGCACACGACAGCCGCGATGGCGTCCTTCAACACCGGCACGCCGTGGTCGTCGAAGGTCTCGACGCCCGCGAACTTGTCCGCTTTGGAAACGGCGAAGTTCCGCGCCAGGTGCTCGCTGTCCTCGCCCAGGACATTGACGGCGAAGCGGCCGTGTTCCGCGATCGCGGTCCGCGTGTACAGGTGGTTGCCGATGCAGACGAGCAGCTGGAGCGGGTCCAGGGAGAGGGCGGACACGGCACTCGCCGTCATGCCGATGGGCGTGCTTCCGGAGCACGTGGTGATCACGCTGACACCCGTGGCGAGCCGGCTCATCGTGGCTCGGAAATCGACGGTCATGTCAAGGGTTTCAGTCATCGCAGGACCTCCGTGAAAGTCGGGAAGGGCGTCAACCTTTGTTGCGCAGGGCGCTGGATGAACTCACCGTCCTGCTAGGTGCGTTGGCGGGCTTGATCGTTCGAGCGGGGTGGGAAGGCAGGCGGCTGCCCTGTGACGTACGCGAGGTCGGCGCGCGGTAACCGGATCGTGCTTCGCCGAGTTCCGGGTCAAGTCGCGCGCCGGCCCTCGTTCATGGCGTGCAGACAGCCGACTGCTTACGCGGCGGGGGTGACGCTTCAGTCCGCGGGGAGGAGTTCGAGGACGAAGGTGTGGCGCAGCACCGTGTACGGCTGGTCGGTCGGCCCGCGCCTGGGCCCGGAGTCGGCCGCGTACGTGTCATAGGACGCGACCAGCGAGTCCTTGACCCCGAACACCGGATCCGCATCCAGATACGGGTCGTCCGAAGGGAACAGCATGGTGGTCACGCGCTGGAATCCCGGAGCCTCGATCAGCAGGTGCACATGGGCGGGACGCATGAGCGACCGGCCGGTCGCGCCCATGATCTCGCCGACCGGGCCGTCACCGGGTATCGGGTAGCTGGATGGGCGGATGGAACGGAAGCTGAAGTGTCCTGTCTCCTCGGTCCGGAACAGCGCACGCATGGCCGGGTCGACCCGGCCGGGCACATCCACGTCGTAGTGGCCCTCCGCGTCGCTGTGCCACACGTCCACCGCCGCGCCGGCCACTGGCGCTCCCTCACGGTCGACGACTCGTCCCTCGAAGAACAGCGGGGTACCGGGCAATCCTCCGGAGATGTCGGCGGCGTCGGGAGGCTGCGGCCTGTCGTCCCTGAAGAAGGGGCCGAGGACGCTGTTCTGTGTGGCTTCGGCAGGGCGTCGATTGCTCAGGGCGTCGACGAGCATGGTGACACCGAGCACGTCGGACAGCAGGATGAACTCCTGGCGCGTCGGGGTGCACATCTGCCCGGTGCGAGTCAGGAAGTCCACTCCCTGGGCCCACTCCTCCTCCGTCAGTTCCACGTCACGGACGAAGGCGTGGACGTGCCGCACCAGCGATTCCATGATCTCCGCGAGGCGGGAGTCCTTGGTGTCCCGCATGGTCGAGATCACGGCCTCGGTGATGGTGTCGCTGGTCAGATCACGCATGGCGTGCTCCCGTTGTGGTCGAGGCTTCGATGACGGAGTCGGATCGAGGATCTTCGTTGCCCGGTGAGGCCGACGGCGCTTCCCCGGCCCAGGCGCGGGTCAGCAGGGCGCGGACAGCGATCCGGTCCACTGGTCGCGGATTCCAGTAGCCGTCCCTCATGACGAGTTCGGCCGCCTGCTCGATCCCCGATTCCGGCATGCCGAGGTCCCGCAGCGCCCGGGGGGCGCCGAGCCTCCCGGCGAAGTCGAAGAGACCGCTCGCGGCCTCTTCCCCCCGCAGCGCCTGCGCGATGCGCGCCATGGCCTCCGGGGCCGCCGGCCCGTTGTGGGCGACCACGTGCGGCAGGACAACGGCATGGGTTTCTGCGTGTGGAAGCCCGAACGTGCCACCCAGCACATGGCACACCTTGTGATGCAGGGCCATGCCCACCGTGCCGAGGCACGTGCCCGCCAGCCACGCCCCGTACAACGCATCCGCCCGCGCCGCTACGTCGTCCGGACGCCGCGCGACGACCGGAAGGGATCGGATGAGGGAGTCGAGTGCTTCACCGGCCATCAGGAAGGCGACCGGGTCCCGGTCCTGTGCGTAGAGGGCCTCGACGGCATGCGCCATGGCGTTGATGCCGCTGACCACCGATGTCGCCATGGGAAGTGTGAGCGTCAGGTCGACGTCGTACACCACCGTGTTGAGCATCACTTCCGGCAGCCGTCGGGTCGTCTTCCTGCGGCCTTCGGTCTCTCCGAGGATCGGCGTCATCTCCGAGCCCGCGTAGGTGGTGGGTAGCGCCAGCTGCCGAAGACCGGTCCGTACTGCGATGGCCTTGCCCAGGCCGATGGTCGATCCACCGCCGAGGGCGAGCACGGAGTCAGCTCCCACGGTTCTGGCATACGCGACCGCCTTCTCCGTGACGTCGACCGGGGTGTGCGCAGCCGCTTCGGCGAAAGTTCCCGCTGCTGCGGCACCCAGCAGGTCGCGCATCTGGGCCGCCTGCTCCACTTGACCAGGGGTGCACAGGATGAGCACCCGGCGGCATCCGAGAGCATCGGCTTCTTGCGGAATGCGGCTGCGCGTACCGCTGCCGAAGACCACCTTGGTGATCTGCCCCCGGTGCACGAATGTCTTCATGAGAATTTCCTCGGTCCTACCACTCCTGTATTCATGGAGGGAAGCGTCGACACTCGGATGATGTGCGTCAATAAGATCTGTGAGTGATAACGCGGATCGGCGCCGGAATACCCTTTTCGCGCGACGTGCACCGACCCAGCGGCCTGTGGATCGGATGCGATATCCCTCATCTGCGGGATGCCGATGGATGCCCAGGCGTTGCAGCGTGGAAGCACGTGTCTGACGGGTGGGACGCGACGCGAGGAGGCGGGCGGGTCTGCGGCAAATCCGCTCCCGCAATTCCCACGACGTCCGCAACGATATTGGAGAGCCCGACCGAATTCTTGATGTTGCGTTACGAAAGACGGCGTCCGATGGGTCCACATCGGCGAGAGGCCGAATAAAGGAAGATGGATGAGGTGGTCGCCACGGCTTCGGAGGCTGTTTCGGATCTGCCGGAGGGTGCGTCGTCGGCGGTGAGCGGGTTCAGGTTGAGCGGTGTGCCGAATGTGCTGATCCAGGCCCTGTTCGAGCGCGAGGTGTCGGGGCTCGGCGTGGTCTCGAACGACTGCGGGGCTGGAGTCGGGCCTGGCCGTGCTGCTCGGGGCCGGGCGGATCGCCCGGGTGACGGGGTCGTACATCGGCGCGGACAAGGAGTTCGCCCGGCAGTACCTGGCCGGCGAGCTGGAGGTCGAGATGATCCCTCAGAGCACGCTCGCCGAAAGGCTGCGAGCCGGCGGCGCCGGGATCCCCGCCTTCTACACCCCGGCCGGGGTGAATACGCAGGTCGCCGACGGCGGGCTGCCCTGGCGTTACGACGGCTCGGGCGGCGTGGCGCTGGCCTCGCCACCGAAGGAGGTCCGCGAGTTCGACGGCACCCAGTACGTGCTGGAGCGCGGCATCCGCACCGACTTCGCGCTGGTGCAGGCCGCGAAGGGCGATCCGCACGGCAACCTCGCCTTCAGCAAGTCCACCCGCGACTTCAACCCGCTGGCCGCCATGGCGGGCAAGGTCACGATCGCCGGGGTCGAGGAGCTGGTCGAGCCGGGCGACATCGACCCTGACGCGGTGCACCTGCCGGGCATCTCCATACGGCAGATGGTGGCCCTCACCCCCGAGCAGGCGGCGGACAAGAAGATCGAGCAGCGGACGGTGAGCAGCTGATGGCGTGGACGCGGGAAGAGATGGCCGTACGGGCGGCACGCGAGCCGAGGGACGGCCAGTGCGTCGATCTCGGCATCGGGCTGCCCACCTCGATCCCCGACCACCTTCCCCCGGGCGTCGAGGTGATCCTCGAATCGGAGAACGGCATCCTGGGCACCGGCCTGCATCCGACCGAGGACGAAGTCGACCCGGACCTGATCAACGCGGGCAAGGAGACGGTGACGGTCCTGCCCGGCGCTTCCTTCTTCGGCTCCTCGCTCTCCTTCGGCATGATCCGCGGCGGGCACATCGACGCCGCCGTGCTCGGCGCGATGCAGGTCTCCGCGAGCGGGGACCTGGCCAACTGGGCCGTCCCCGGCAAGATGATCACCGGGATCGGAGGCGCCATGGACCTCGTCCACGGCGCGCGCACCGTCATCGTCGCTCAACCCGCAAGGCGGCGCGATCGCGCTCGGCCACCCGCGCGGCGCGTCCGGCGCCCGCCTAGCCGGCTCCGCCGCCCACCAACTCGCCCGCACAGGCAGCGGAGTCGGCGTTGCCGCCCTGTGCATCGCGTCGGCCAGGGCCTCGCCCCGATCCTGGATCGCTGACACGAATTCGCCGGCACCGGCGTCGGTCCCGGCGACGGCAGCTCTACACCGCCTCCAGGGCGGTGAACTGCTCGGCGAACACGTCGCCAGCCGGCGTGTGGAGAAGAAAGGCGTCCACGCCGCGCACGCCCTCTTCCTCCGCGCCGACGAGTTCACGGCATCCGTCCACGTGACTGCGCACGCCCGGAAGACATGCCTTGCCAGCGGACGGGGCGGACACATCCATGCCATCCCCCCGCCCCGCGCGTCCAGCCCACTGCATCCACTCCGACATCACGCCGCACCACCCTGTGCTGCTCGCCCCGGACGACCAGGTGAAGGGCCATCAGCCTTAGGGATCGCGGGGTTCATCCAGACCGCTTTCTTTGCGGCACGCTCCGGTTGGCCATCGAGCAGCAAGGATCGCTCGAATAGGCGATGCCCCTGGCCGGCGCCTGCCCGAAGCTGGTCGCGATGCCGGCGGACCGCAGGGCGCGGCCGCGTCGACGCCGGTTTTTCCGAAGCCGTCGGTCCAGGCGGCGTCCCCGTCGAACGCGCCGAGTCGCAGGCGCACCAACACCGCCGTGAATCGGCCGGGCGTCAGCGCCCGACTCTTTCGCGCACACCACCCACCATTGCCGAAATAGGGATGCGTCATGTCTCTCGCACTCCACCCCGCCGCCCAGGACCTTCTGTTCCGAGAGGCCCGGACAGCCAATACCTTCACCGATGAGCCGGTGACGGACGAACAGATGAGGGCCATCTACGACCTCGTCAAGTACGGCCCCACCTCGATGAACCAGCAGCCGCTGCGGATCGTCCTGGTCCGCTCCGACGACGCGCGGCAGCGGCTGGTGCCGCATCTCGCCGAGGGCAACCAGAAGAAGACCGCCACCGCCCCGCTGGTCGCGATCCTCGCCGCGGACAACGAGTTCCATGAGGAGTTGCCGGCCCAGTTCCCGCACTTCCCGCAGGCCAAGGACCTGCTCTTCGCCGAACGCGTGGTGCGGGAGAGGTCCGCTGCGCTCAATGCGGCGTTGCAGGTCGGTTACTTCATCGTCGGCGTCCGCGCCGCTGGTCTGGCTGCCGGCCCGATGACGGGATTCGACGCCGAGGGGATCGACAAGGAATTCTTCGGTGACGGCGAGCACTCCGTACTGGTCGTGGTCAACATCGGCACACCCGGAGATGCCGCCTGGTTCTCGCGCAGCCCGCGCCTGGCCTACGACGAGGTCGTCACCACTGTGTGACGCCGGGCGCGCATCTGTGGCATCCGGCTGCGGACCCTGGAGGACGTGTTCGCCTATGCCGCGGCCGAGGACGTCACCTTGCGGATCGACGGGATGGCGGCAGCAGCAGGACATTCCGCCGAACGACCTGGTGCCCGTTCGTACCCTCCCTCACAGAGCCTCAAGCCCAAGCCGGACGAGAACGGAAGAATCGTGGTTATGTGGCGTCCGGCGCCCTGGCTTCTTCTGGGCCCGGGCCTGCAAGGCTCGGCTGGGAGGGCCGGCTGGCGGTGCGGCCCAAGACCGAAGCGTCCGGGGACGTGACCGGCTATGGCGTCAGCCTGCCCGGCGACGTCAACAAGCAGGGCGAACCCGTCTGGTACGCCGATTACGCACTCTCCGGCGACCTGTCCCTCCCGCAGGTCCACAAACGGCTCACCACGACCACTCCCGAACCGGTCACCGTCCTGCCGGGCAGCCCATGGAACCAAGCCACGGCCGCCACCGAACGGATCTTCGACCACCTCACCCACAGCGAGGAGGGCGTGGCCCAGGGCCGGCTGGCCGCGCTCGGCGGAGTGCTTGACCTGCTGCACGTCACAGCGCAGACAGCAGCACGGGCCGAGCTGGAACAGGCCGCCATGGCGTTCGAACGGGCAACTCGCTCCCGTCATGACCCCGCGAGAAGTCGACGAATGGGACTTCATCAGGCGTACCGGGGCGGTGCGCCTGATGTGAGCCCAGTGACCGGTCAGGCCGGTTCGCCGATCTGCGCAGTCGATCAGCGACCTGCGCGACCGCCCGTCAGCCCGGTCATCGGAGAGTTCGTCCCCGCGACGCCTGGCTGATCGTCCTGCCCTGTTGGACCGACCTGCCACGCATCACCTAGGATATAAAAGATGGCAGCAATGATATCAAGGGAGGGTGGCCGATGAGTCGAACCGTGATCGACCTCGACGATCAGCTGGTAGCGGAGGTGGCCCAGGCTCTGGGCACCAGCACCAAGAAGGAGACAGTGAACACCGCGTTGCGCGAAGTGCTGGAGAACCGGCGGCGCGCTCTGGCGCTTACCCGTCTGCGGGCCGCGGCCGCCGAGGGTGCGTTTGACCTGGACCTCTTCGAGGACAAGGGGAATTACCGCCGGTGAACGCCGCGCAATACCTGATCGACACCAGCGCGCTTGCTCGCCTGCTGCGCGGCGACGCTGAGCAGTTCGGGTGGGACCAGGCAGCAGCAGCTGGGCTCATCGCCACCTGTCCCATCACCGAGCTGGAGTTCTTCTACAGCGCACGTTCCGCCGCCGACCGCGCACAAGGCATCGACAACATGCGCCTGCTCTTCGGCTGGGTGCCTGTCGACGACCGCGCCTACGACCGCGCCTGGCAGGTCCAGGAGATCCTCACCCAACGCGGACAGCACCGCAGCGCCGGGACCGTCGACCTCGTGGTGGCCGCCACGGCCGAACTGCAGGGGCTCACTCTGCTGCACCGCGACCGGGACTTCGAGTGCATCGCCGCCGTCACGGGCCAGGCACTCCAGTGGTACGGCCCCGAAGCCGGCAAATGAACCAACGGCGAGCGTCGGCCGTTCCGAGCATGCCGCGACCGCCGGCCTTGCGACGTAAAACGGGCTTCACCCAAGCTCTGTGCACACGCGAAGGCGTTACCCAACCGGACGTCCGACCGAGCCCCGGCCAACACCGCGCCCCTCCGTACACGCGCTCTGCCCACCGGTCTTCGCGCCCCGTGCCCATAGCGTGCCCGTAACAGCGGACAACTACGGTCAGCAGCGGTGTGATCAGGCCCGCGCAACCGTGCCAGCACGCCGAATTAGCACAGGTCCATCCGGCTGCCCAAGCGCCGTCGCTTCCCAAGCTGAGAGCGCGAGTTCGATTCTCGTCACCCGCTCCACGACAGAGGCCCAGGTCACCGACCCGGGCCTTTTCGCTGTCCGCCGTGATCACTCGTCGCGCGCCGGATGCCCGACAGAACATCGAACTTCCGGCCCGCGCACACCACTTCGAGCCCCGGCAGACCGACTGAGTCACCACGCCCACCACTGGTCCGAGGCGGCCGGCTCCGCCCCTCGCCCGGACCTTGCCCCGGCCGGGTCCGCGCTACTGGCGGTGACGGCGTGACGCCTGCCGCGGCGGCAGGGTCAATGTGATCTGCCGGACGAGCTGCTGGAAGCACGCCAGGGACGCCAGGGCGGGCAGGGCGGCGCCGGCGACACCGGTGAGGGTCTTGTCGGCCTCAGCCACACACAACGTGATCGCCACGGTGGAGAACAGCAGAACGATGAACCATGAGTGCATGGCCCGGCGCCGGTGCAAGGCGGTTCGCAGGATGGAAAGAGAGGCCACCATCCAGGGGCCGTACACGAGAATGGGCCACTGAGGGATCGGCCCGCTCTTCGCGCCGGACGAAATACCCTGCAGAGGCGCGTAGGCCGCCATGCCGCCGAAGACGCTGACCATCGCCACGATGACGGCAATGAAGGCGAGGATGACCAGGCTGCCCGTTCGCAGCCACTGGATTCGGGGTCTTCTGACTCGAATCTTCCGATGCGCCGCAGACGATTTCCGGATGGGCGGAAGCTGGGCGGTGATCTTCGCCAGATTCTCCATCGGGTCGTTGAATTCGACGCCGGGTGCCGACTCGCTGCGAGGCGGCGGAACCACGGCCACCGGCTCCGACGGAACGGGCGCCGGCTCCGACGGAACGGCCTCCTGCAAGAGGTACGCGAGTTCCTCGACCGGATCCCAGCCCGAGTCGGGGGGCATCACCAAGGGGTCCGCCGGGTGTGAGGCATCGACAGGGGTGTCGTGCCAGCCGGCACCCGACCCATATGAGTATGCGTCGGAATACCATTCATGCTGAGCAAAGGAGGGATCCGCATACTCTCGGTTCACAGAAATGCGCCCCCTTTACGCACGGTCCGCGTGACGGTCGAACTTCTCCTGACTGTTCCACCGCTGGTCCAGTTCCTCCTGAAGCGCCTCCAGCAGCACCAGGAACTCGCGGAGCAGTGACTCGCCGACCTGTACTTTGACTCTCGCGTCACCCTCACGCAAGGCGTTACGCGGCACGAACACCGAGTTTGCCACACCAGTCACGTAAGCGTATTTCTCCGCTTTCGCGTCACGGGTCACGAGCGGCTTACCCTCCCCCGTGTCGCAGCGAGGCATGCCATGAGGCCTTGCTTTCGTCATATCCCGCTAACGCCGCTCCCGCTCCTCCAGATGCGCGGCAAATGAGTGACCCTAGCGCAGAGGAAACGTTGAGGAGAGCATTTCTTCATTCATGTCCACCCGCACCTCGCTCCGCACGTCATGAGTCGAACGGGTTGTCTTCTAAGATCTTTTTGCGCCGGAAATAGAATTCGTTGTAATGACGTTCGAAGCGTGACGTCGAGCGGCCGTGTACGGCGACGGTGGGTGCGGACCAGGCATGGGCGGGTGCTGGGTGGTCGCTTCGGGCGCCCTCCCGGGAGCGGACCGCCACAGAACTCCGGGGCGGGTGACTGAAGCGGGCAGGCTTGTCGAACTTGCCCTGTGCGCCGGGGAGTTCCTGCCGGTCGGCCGACGCGCCCGTGCGGTGTGCGGAAGCCCTGCGGGTGCCGGACCCCGGTACCGCCGTCGGCGCGCGTCCTCACCCCCGGGTGTGGATTTCGGCGTCCAGTGAGCGCAACGCGGCCCAGCGACGGACGGAAGGCCGTACGTCCGCCGCGAAGCTGCGGCCCATGCTGATCACTCATCTGCGGCCGGCGCCGGGCGAGTACCGGGGAAGACGCCGCCGGCCACAGTCGGTCCTGGCCGGGCTCGTGGCAGCCACCGGCCTGGCGCTCGTCCTCGCCCTGCCCGGCACCGCGGCCGCCGCCCCCGGCGACCTGGACCCCGCCTTCAGCGGCGACGGCAAGGTCCTCACCGACTTCGCCGGCACCGACTCCGCCGACGACGTGAAGGTGCAGCCCGACGGCAAGATCGTCTCCGTCGGCTCGTCGGACGGCGACTTCGCGGTGACCCGCCACAACGCCGACGGCACCCCGGACACCGGTTTCAGCGGCGACGGCAAGGTGACCACCGACATCAACAACGGCCAGTACGACGAGGCCCACGCGGTGGCGGTGCAGCCCGACGGCAAGATCGTCGTGGTGGGCACCAGCTGGCGGGACTTCGAGGACTGCTGCTGGTTCACGTTGGCCCGCTACAACGCCGACGGCAGCGTGGACACGTCGTTCGGCACCAACGGCAGGGTGCTCACCGACTTCGCCGGCCCGACCGAGGCCATGGACGTGGCGCTGCAGCCCGACGGGAAGATCGTCGCCGCCGGGTACTCCGGGGGCCGGGCCGCCGTGGCCCGCTACCTGACCACCGGCGCCCTGGACCCTGGTTTCGGAACCGGCGGCATGGTGACCACCGACCCGTCACCGGGGTCGCTGGAGGAGGGCGGCGATGCCCGCACCCTCGCGTTGCAGCCCGACGGAAAGATCGTCGTCGGAGGCGAAGTGGGAACGACCCGCTTCGATTTCGTCCTCATCCGCTACAACGCCAACGGCACCCTGGACACCGGTTTCAGCGGTGACGGCATCGAGCGGACCGATTTCGGCGACTACGAGTCCGTGGAGGGGCTGGCGGTCCAGTCCGACGGCAGGATCCTCGCGGCCGGGGGAAGCAGCGGCAGGTTCGCACTGGCCCGCTACAACGGGAACGGCAGCCTGGACACCACCTTCGGCACCGCGGGCCGGGTCCTCACGCCCGGTGGCGGCGGGGCCCAGGACGTGGTGCTGCAGTCCGACGGCAGGATCGTCGTGGCGGGCAACAACGGGCCCGGCGGCGACTTCGCGGTCCTGCGGTATGGCACCGACGGGAGCCCGGACAGCGGCTTCGGCACGGGCGGCCGGGTGACCACCGACTTCGGCGGCAGCGACCAGGCCCGCGGCGTGGCGCTGCAGTCCGACGGAAAGATCGTCGCCGCCGGCCAGGGCGGTCCGGACACCGACTTCGCCCTGGCCCGCTACCAGGTCGCCGGCACACCGCCGCCCCCGCCCGGGGTGGACCTGGCGGTCAAGAAGACCGGCCCCGCCACGGTCAGCATCGGCGACCGGCCGACGTACACGGTGACCGTGACCAACAACAGCACCACGGCCTCCGCCACCGGCGTCCAGATGTCCGAGACGCTCGGCGGTCCCGTCGCGTCGATCACCTCGGTGACCACCACCCAGGGCACCTGCACCCGGACCGCGACCACGGCGAGCTGCGCCCTGGGCACCCTCGCCCCCGGAGCGAGTGCCACGGTCAAGATCGCCACCGAGCCGCGGGCCGGTGGCACCCTCTCCGACCGGGCCACGATCAGCGCCACCCAGACCGACCCGGTCCCCGGCAACAACTCCGCCACGGCGACGACCACCGTCAACAACAACCGCGGCTGCACGATCATCGGCACCAGCGGCGACGACACCATCAACGGCACCTACGGCAACGACGTGATCTGTGCCCTCGGCGGCAACGACACCGTCAACGCCGGCTTCGGCAACGACACCGTGTACGGCAACTACGACAACGACCGCCTCGACGGCGGCTACGGCACAGACACCCTGAACGGCGGCCCCGGCAGCGACAACCTGCTCGGCAACTACGGCAACGACACCCTCGACGCCGTCGACAACGTCTCCGGCAACGACACCGCCAACGGCGGCTTCGGCACGGACACCTGCACGGCGGACACGGGCGACACCCGGATCAGCTGCCCCTGATCACCACGGGAGGGTTTGCGCCGAAGGCCGTCACCGGTGCGGGTGACGGCCTTCGGCGTGCGGGATGGTGGAACGTCGGCGCCTCCCCCACAGGCCGCGGCGCCTCGGGGGTACGGCTCCACGGCGCGCCACCGGGGTACGGCGCCATGGGGGGGACGGGGTTCGAGGATCCCGTATCCCCCGCTACGCGGCGACGACCGCGACCCCCGTCCTGCCTCCGTCGACGTCGACCACGGTCCCGTGCACGAAGGCCGCCTCGTCGCTGGCCAGCCAGACCACGGCGTGCGCGACGGCGTCCGGCGTGCCGACGCCGCCGGCCGGGGTGCCCTTCATCATGATCTCGCCGGGATGCGGCTCGGCGCCCTCCGGGGCCGGGGGCAGGATCACACCCGGCGAGACGGCGTTCACCCGCACGCCCATCGGTCCGAACTCCGCGGCCCAGGCACGCGTGAGCGTCTCCATGGCTCCCTTGGTGGAGCTGTAGAGCGCGCCGAGGGGTACGGCCAGGCGCGCGATCCAGGAGCCGAGGTTGACGACCACCCCGCCGCCGGACTCCGCCATGGCCGGGGCGACGGCGGCGGTGAGGAAGAACGGCGCCTTCACATTGACCCCGTAGACCTTGTCGAACGTCTTCTCGTCGGTGTCGGTGGTGCCGGGCGCCGGGTAGATGCCGGCGTTGTTCACCAGGATGTCGATCCGCCCGCCCAGGGCCGCGCGGGCCCGGTCGGCCAGATCCCGGGAAGCCTCCGCGCTGCCGTCGAGGTCCGCCGCCAGGAAAACGGCCCGTCCGCCGGCCGTCCGGATCCCCTCGACCACCTGCGTACCCCGTTCTTGATCGCGCCCGGACACGACGACATGGGCGCCCTCGGCGGCGAACGCCTCGGCGATCGCCTGCCCGATATTGCTGGTCGAGCCCGTGACCAGCGCCGTCTTGTTCCGCAGTCGTTCAGCCATGACGCGCTCTCCCTTGTCTCGCGGTGTGCGGACCACTGTGCGTCGCAGAAAATGGACCAGCAAGTCCAGACTGGGAGGGGCCCTCAAGGGGCGGCTCCGGACCCGCAGAGCCGAGCCCTCCCGCCGTAAAATGGACCCGTCGGTCCACAGCCGTCCAGCCGAGGAAGGAGGGGAGGCCGATGTCGGACGCTCCGACCGCGAAGGGCCGCGCCACCCGGGCCCGCATCGTCGAGGGGGCCGCGGAGGTGCTGCGCGAGCAGGGTGTCGCCGTCACGACCCTCGACGACATCCGCAGCCGCACCGGCACGAGCAAGAGCCAGCTCTTCCACTACTTCCCCGACGGCAAGAGCGAACTGCTGCTGGCCGTGGCCCGGTTCGAGGCGGACCGCGTCCTGGAGGACCAGCAGCCGTACCTGGGATGCCTGGACTCGTGGCAGGCCTGGCGCCGGTGGCGGGACGTCGTGGTGGAACGCTACGAACGCCAGGGCGACTCCTGCCCCTTGGGCGCCCTGTTCCTCCAGGTCGGCCGGTCCAGCCCGGGAGCACGGGCGATCGTGACCGAGCTGATGCGCCAGTGGCAGCGGGAGCTCGCCCACGGCATGCGCGCCCTCCAGTCGAACGGCCTGGTGTCCGCGGCCCTCGACGTGGACCGCACGGCCGCCGCGCTGCTGGCGGGCATCCAGGGAGGCGTGACCATCATGATGTCCACGGGCGACTCCACCCACCTGAAGGCGGCGCTCGACACCGGCATCGAGCACCTGCGCGCGAGCGGGGCCGGATCGGGAGCCGAGGAAGAGGACGGGGCCTGAGCCGAGGGGAGAGCCCGGGCGGGACAGCCCTGACGGTCCCCGTCACCGTCACCGTCGTCGCCGGCAGCCGTGCCGCCGCCGGCGACGACGGCCCGGTCAGCGGGCCGCGGTGGGAGACCCGTTCACTTCACGTCGAGGTGGTCGCCGGTGGCCTTGGCCGCGGGCGTGGTGCTCGTGCCCGCGAAGTAGTAGCGCCAGTAGCCGTCGGCGGAGGCGGTGACCGTGGTCCTCAGGTTCCCGGAGCTGTCGCTGTTCACGGTCTTTACCGTGCTGTACGTGCTGCTGCCGGCCTTGCGGAACTGCAGTTTGACGGGCTGTCCGGTGTACCCGTGGTACAGGTGGTCCTCCCAGTTCGCCCGGGACAGCTTGCCCGTGACGGTGATCGCCTTGCCCTTGGCGACCGGCTCCGGCGAGGCGTTGACCGTGAGCTTGGAGTAGCGCTGCACGTGGAACGCGCCGACGTCGGTCTTCTTCGCCGAGTCGCCGTCCTTGGCCTTCGCGTACGCGCCGATGTGCCAGGTGCCGGCCAGGGCGTTGTAGTGCAGGTCGTACTCGGGAACGATCGTGTACGTCGACGTGCAGGTGACCGTCGTTCCCGACGTGCACGTGGTGCCCGCGTCCGAGTCCTGGGTCCAGAAGGCGTCCGGGTCGCTCCACGTGCCGTGGTAGAGGTACGTCTGCCCGGACGTGACACCGGCCGGATCGGAGGCCGTGAACGTGACCTTGAAGGTCACCTTGTTCGTCGTGCCGACGGCGACGTCCTTGCCGCCGTTCACCACCACGTTCGACACCTTGGTGTCGCCCACCACGGTGTCCGCGTGAGCCGACGGAACCGCGACGGCGGCGGCTGCCAGCGCACCGGACAGAACGGCGCCGATGGCGAATTTGCGCATGAGATCCCTTAGGAATGAGGCCTGTTGCCCCCAGCAGGCGCCCGATTGGTGAACGAACTGTAAGGGACACCGAAATGCGTCCGCACACCCGGTCCCGGGCACCGCGCGGCGCTCCTGACCTGCGTCCACCCGCAGGTCAGGAGCGCCGGCCGCCCGCGCCGAAATCGTGTCGTGTCCGCGTCCCCGTCCCCCTTATCCTGCCGACTCCCGGCCCACGGAGGCCCGGAGAGACAGGGGGAACGTGAGCAGAAGACGCTACGTGGCGAGGGGCGTGCCGGGCGGCTACCGGATCTGGGACAACCGCGGCCGCCGATTCTGGGGCGACCTGTACGAGCTGTGCCCCGACGACCTGCTGACCGAGCTCAACGGCGCGGCGGACAGCGCCAGGATCGCGGCGCTGCTGCGGCGGTACCGCGCTCTGAAGCGCTAGCACACCGCCGCTCCTCGACATCACCACGGACCCCGGGCGCCTGCACGTCACCGGGCGCACGACGGTTCGGAGCGGGAGCTCGTCGGGCAGCACCCGGAACGCCTCGTGAGGGCCGAGCGGGCGTACGGCACGGGAGTCCCGCCGGGCGGGCCGGGCTGCTGCCGTGGCGCAAGGGGGCGCGGCAGGGGCAGATATCGGCGACCGGTTTCGAGCAGCTGCACGCGAGCCTGTCGCCCGGGAAGCAGGACGAGCTGAAGCAGCGGCAGTCCTCGCTGGTGATGCGGGACGACGAGGAGGACGGGGGGGGTCGCCCCACCGCACGACGGTGGACCTGGACGGAGGGGTCGCGGTCGTACGGATGCCGCAGGCGAGTCGGGGGTAGGGCGGCCCGGGACCGAAGGCGGTGGCGTCCGCCGCCCGCGCGACCGCGCCCGGCCGGGCCGCGAGGCGAACCGGCCGGGCGGCCGTGTCAGCGCAGGGCGTCGAAGGTGATCTCGAGGTGGCGCGGCCCGCGCAGGACCGCGTTCGGGCGGTAGGGCGGGGGGTCCTCGACGAGACGCGGGTTGTCGAGCCGGCGGGCCAGTTCGGCCAGGGCGATCTGGGCCTCCAGGCGGGCCAGCGGTGCGCCGAAGCAGCTGTGGATCCCGCTGCCGAAGCCCAGGTGCTGGATGTCCTCGCGGTCCGGGTCGAAGCGGTCGGGCTCGTGGAACCGCTCCGGGTCCCGGTTGCCCGCGGCGAGGACGAGCCAGATCCGTGAGCCCTTCGGGATGGTGACCCCGCGCAGCTCGATGTCCGCGATGCAGGTGCGCTGCGGCACGAGCTGCACCGGCGGTTCGTAGCGCAGGAGTTCCTCGACGATCTTCACGGACAGGCCCGGGTCGTCGCGCAGCCGCCGCAGGTACTCCGGGTGACGCAGCAGGGTCAGCATGCCGTTGGTGATCAGGTTGACGGTCGTCTCGTGACCGGCGATGAGCAGCAGCACCGCGGTGCTGAGCACTTCCATCGTGGTCATCGCGCCGTCCGGGCCGTGACTGTTCACCAGGTCGGACAGCATGTCCTCGCGCGGGTCCCTGGCGCGCTGCTCCACCAGCCCGTTCAGGTACATGCCGAGCTGGAGCCGGGCCTCCTGCGCGGTCTTCATGGACTCGGCGCTCGTACGGGTGTCGGGGTCCAGGCCCGCCACGATCGGGTCCACCCAGGAGCGGAAGCGGGGTTCGTCCTCGCGCGGCACGCCGAGCAGCCGGCAGATCACGGTCACCGGGAAGGGGTACGCGAACTGGTCGACCACGTCGATCTTCCGCGCGTCCCCGAACCCGTCGATCAGGTCGGTGACGATCTGGGCGAGTTCACCGCGCATGGAGTCGATGCGGGTGGGCCGGTGCGGGGGGCCGAAGGAGCTGTTGGCGATCCGCCGCAGCCGGTCGTGCTCCGGCGGGTCGAGCCGGATGAAGCTCGGCGGCAGCCCCGTCGCCTCGGGCCCGGACAGCTCGTCCTCGCTCGCGACGGCGAGGTTGTTGAAGTCGGAGCTGATCCGCGGGTCGTGGAGCAGGCTCTCGATGTCCCAGTACGAGCTGATGACGTACGGACCGCCCTCCTCCTCGTGCAGCACCGGGGTCTTGCGGAGCTCCTCGTACAGCGGATACGGGTTGGCGCGGTTCGCGTAGTCGGTGATCTGGCGCAGGAGCGGGGCTTGCGACATGAGTGGTCCTCGGGGGCGTGCGGGTCCGTGGGGACGTGGAGCGGGGGCGGGACTCCGGTCAGTGGCGGGCCGGGGTGAAGACCAGCTGCCGGTCGGACGGCGAGTAGCCGCTGAGGGTCACGGTCGGGCCGTGCGTCGGCAGGGACGGGTCGGGGAACGCGGCGTCGACCGGCTGCCGGCCCTCGGGACGGCGGTCGACGGTCGCGAACTCCACGGGGAACGGCGCGCCCCGCTCGATCTGCCGCTCGTAGAACTCCAGCCACCGCGTGTTGTCGAAGCTCACCGCGGCGATGACGCGTCCCTGGTAGCCGTAGACCCCGACGAACCTGCGCTCGGCCAGCGAGCCCTGCGTGATCATGATCTGCTCGCCCATCGGCGGGACACCGACCGACTTGATGTTCACCCCGAACTGCGAGGACCAGAAGGCGGGCACCCACAGGTGCGGACGCCGCTCGGCGCTGGGACTGATCATGTTGTGCGCGGCGACCTCGGCCTGGGCCACGGCGTTGCCCCAGTGCTCCAGCGAGAGGAACTGGTAGCCGAACAGCGCGTGCGGGGACCGGGCGACGTCGCCGGCGACGAAGATGTCGTCGGTGACGATGCCCCGGAAGTCGAAGGCGCGGCAGCCCGCGTCGCAGGCGATGCCCCGGGGACCCGCGCCGAGCCCCGAGCCGGTCAGCCACTCGGTGTTGCGCATCGAGCCGAGCGAGACGACCACGAGGTCCGTCTCGACGACGCTCTCGTCGGAGAGGTGGGCGGCCTTCACCCGGCCCACCGAGTCGCTCTCCAGTCCGGTGACCATGACGCCGGTGCGCAGGTCGACGCCGTTCTCGTGGTACAGCTCCGCGGACACCGAGCCGATCACCCCGCCGAGGGCGCCGACCAGGGGCGCGCCCGCGCGTTCCGCGACGGTGACCGCGAGGCCCATCTCCCGGCAGGCCGAGGCGATCTCCGACCCGGCGAACCCGGCGCCGATGATGAGGACACGGCGCGGGCCGGCCTTGAGCCGCCGGTACAGGGCGGCGCCGTCGTCCCGGGTGCGGAGCACGAAGACGCCGTCGAGGTCCGCCTCCGCCTCCTTCGGCCAGGGCCGGGCGCGGACGCCGGTCGCGATCAGCAGCCGGTCGTACTCGACCTCGTCCCCGTCCGCGAGCCGTACCCGCTTGGCCGTCATGTCGAGACCGGTCGCGGCGGCACCGAGGCGCCACTTCGCGTCGATCTCCCGGCGCCGCGGCAGGTCGGTGTGCAGGGCGGACGCCTTGCCGAGCAGGACGGCCTTCGACAACGGCGGCCGGTCGTAGGGCTCGTAGGGCTCGTCGCCGATCATGGTGAGGGAACCGGTGAAGCCCTCGGCGCGCAGGGTCTCCGCGGCCCGCAGGCCCGCGAGCGAGGCGCCCACGATCACGATCCGGCCCTCGCGCCTGAACCAGTCCAGGTAGTCAGTGGGCATCGGACGACTCCCGGGCGGCCTCGTCGGACCCGGCGCCGTGCAGCCCGTCGGCCGTGATCGCCTGGACGGGGCAGGCGGCGACGGCGCGCGCCAGCTTCTCGCGCTGTTCCTCCTCGGCCCGCGGGTTGTAGACCAGCGCCTCCTCGCCGTGCATGGCGAAGACGTCCGGCGCGAGGAACGCGCACTGCGCGTATCCCTGACATTTGTTGAGATCGACGACAAGCCTCATCGACGCTTCGACCTTTCGACGGCAGGGTCCGTTGCGCACCGCCTGTTCGGCGTTCGCCCGGGGACGGGGTCCCGGTCATCTCCCGCAAGTCAGCTTGGGAGCCGGGCGGGTCCCGCGCCCGCCGGGAGTGGCCGATCGGGTGAGGACACCGGGCCGGCGGCGTCAGTCCGCCGCGGGGATCCGTGCGTCGCGGCCCGCCACCACGAAGATGTAGGCGCCGATGACCAACGACCAGGCGGGGAAGACCAGTTCGGCCCAGGGGACGTTGGACGAGACGAACAGCAGCGTCAGGGTGGTGAGGAAGCCGAGCACGGTGAGCCAGCGGGGCAGGACGCCGAGGCGGTGCCCGATCACCGACAGGGAGCAGGTGAAGACCGCCGCCATCCGCATCGCGTACCCGATCATCAGGGTGTAGGCGAAGTGACGGCCGAAGTCCCAGGTGGGCAGCGAGGGGGTGGGGCCGGCGGGGTGTGCGGTGGACAGCACGGCCCCGGCCGCCGCGGCGGCACCGAACATGGTGGCGGTGAAGACCAGTCCGCTGCCGAGGAAGACGGTGGCGAGGAACTTGTCCTCGCCCTCGCCGACATGGGCCCGTACGGCGCCGAGGAACCAGAGGAAGAAGATGCCCGCGAACGGCACCAGGGCGATGGCCGTCCGCACGGCGGTGCGCCGCGCCGAGTCGCTGAACCCCTCGGGGCTGACCGCGTCGGCGCCCTCGGGAATCCCCAGCCGGATCAGCACGATGGCCGCGGCGAGCAGCAGCGCGAACACGATCCCGGCGAGCCCGGCCGCCCGCGGGGTCTGGAGCCCGGCCGCCCGCGGGGTCTGAGGGGTCCGCCCCGACGGCGGTCGCCCCGGGCCCGTTGCCTGCATGCGCCGCTCGCCTCCTCTGAGCCGTTCCCCGGCACCAAGCAAGCCGTCTCCCGGACGGCCGCGCCACCGGGAGACGGCCGAACGGCACACGTACGGCGCCACGGGCCCGGCGTGCCGGGCGCGGCTGCCGCTCGGGCCGCGGGGTTCACGACCCGCCCGGCCGCCGGGCGGGGAAGCCGTGCGCCCGGGCGCCGGCCACGACGAGCAACGCCGGTACGAGGAGCGCGAGGACGCTCCACGGGAAGGCCCCTGCGCCGCGCAGATCGAGCAGCAGACCGCCCACGGCCCCGCCGGCGGCCATGAACGAGTTCCAGGTGGTGACCAGCAGGGCCTGGCCCCGGTCGCCCCCGGCGTCGGTCACCGCGGTCTGCAGGAGGGTGGCGACGCCGCCCCAGCCGAGGCCCCACAGGACCACGGCGGCATAGACGACGGCGGTGTGACCGGCGAGCAGCGCGAGCAGCGCGGCGGCGGCCAGGAACAGGGCGGCGCCCGCCACGGTGAGCGCCCGCAGCCGCCGGTCGACCCACGCTCCGGTGACCCAGATGCTCAGCAGGGAGGCGATGCCGAAGACCAGCAGCACGGTGTCGCGGGAGTCCCCCATGCCCTGCGCGTCGAGGAAGGTGGCGATGTACGTGTAGAGGATGTTGTGGGCCAGCACATAGGTGGCGACCACGAAGAGGACGGGCACCACCCCGGGCAGGCGCAGGGCTCCCAGCACGGGCGCACGGTGCTCCGGCGGCTGCCCGGGGTGGTCCGGGACCGCCGCCGCGATCCACCCGACCAGGACGACGGCGACCGCGGTGACGAGGCCGAAGGTCAGGCGCCAGCCGAACACTCCGCCGAGGAACGTCCCCACGGGGATGCCCAGGGACAGGGCCAGCGGGATGCCGGCCATGGTGATCGCGATCGCCCTGCCCCGCAGCCGGGGCGGTGCCAGCCGGCGTGCGTAGCCGACCAGTTCGGCCCACACGACGGCCGCGGCCATGCCCGCGACGAACCGGAACACCATGGTGAGCGCGTAGTCGGACGAGAGGGCCGTGACCGTGTTGGCGGCGGCGAAGGCCGCCACCGCCGTCAGCAGCAGCCTCTTGCGCCGCCATGCGGCCGTCGCCTTGGACAGGGGTATCGCCGAGACGCCCGTGGCGATCGCGTAGACGGTGAGCGCCTGCCCCATCGCGGACTCGCCGACCGACAGGTCCCCGGCCATCTCGGGCAGCACCCCCGCGGGCAGCGCCTCGGTCAGCACACCGAGGAACGCGGCGGTGCCCAGGGCCAGCAGGGGCGAGAGGGGCAGCCGGTCGCCCTCGCCGCGGGCGGACGACGCGGACCGCGCGGACGGGAGCGAGGATCCGGGCCGGACGGGGGAGCCGGGCCGGACCGAGGATCCGGATGACGCGAGGGGACCGGCAGGGGCGGCACGCTCGGCCGGAGCCGCGGGCCCGGGCCGCTCGTGGGGCTCAACTGGCAGGTTCCGCTGGGAAGTCGACATGCGGGTATGGTCAAACCCTCACACTGATGTGAGGGTCAACCCGGTCCGTCATGAGGTGAGTCACATGCGCATTGGCGAGCTGTCCGAGCGCACCGGCACCCCTCGCCGGCTGCTGCGCTACTACGAGGAGCAGGGACTGATCGTCCCCGGCCGTTGCGCCAACGGCTACCGGGACTACGCCGAGGCCTACGTGGACCGGGTCCTGCAGATCAGGGGGCTGCTCGACGCCGGGCTGCCGACCCGGATCATCAAACAGATCCTGCCCTGCCTCGGGCGGCCCCGGACGATCGAGATACCCGAGGCGACCCCGGAGACGATCGCCACGCTGGAGCGCGAACTCGACCGCATGACCGCGCGCATCCGCTGTCTGTCCCGCAACAGGGACGCCGTCGCCGACTACCTCGACGCCGTGCGCACCAGTACGGGCGGCACGGCCGACGCGGGCGGCACGGGCGGCGGCTGAGGACGCCCGCCCCGGCCCGAACGCGGCCTACGGGACGCCGAGTTCGAACAGGACGTACCCCGCGTACGACCCCGACGCCGCCGCGGCGATGCCGAGCAGCGTGATCTGGAGGGGCAGCGCGAGGCGGCGCAGGTGGAGGGCGAGCGGGATGAACAGCGGGAAGGCCGGCAGCAGATAGCGGGAGATGTTGCCGAATATCTGCTGGCTGCCCAGCACGAGGGCGACCGTCAGGACGGTGTGGACGACCAGGACCACCGGGGGACGCAGCCGGATCAGGAGCGGGATCAGCAGCAGGGCCGCCAGGACGACGGCGACGCCGATGACGTCCTCGAAGGGGAACGCGAAGAGATAGTCGAAGTGCCCCACCGCGACCGAGCCGAACACGTCGAGGCTGTGCCGGCCGTAGTCGAAGGTGTGGGCCCAGGCACCGGTCTGGAGCTTGAAGTAGCCGCCCCAGTCGCCCATTCGGTGACCCACCCAGGCCAGATAGCCGGCGAGGCCGAGCGGGGCGACGGCGATGGCGGCGACCGGTCGCGCGACACCGTCCTGGCGGCGCACGAGCGCGAGCAGCGCGGCCACGGTGAGGGCGGCGATCAGCGCGGTCGCGGTGGGACGGGTGAGCCCGGCGGCACAGGTGAGGAACCCGGCGGTGAGCCAGCGGCGGCTCATGACGGCGTGACAGGCCCAGGCGGCGAGGGCGACGTACAGGGACTCCGAGTAGCCCGACCACTCCGTGCCCGAGCCCGGCCAGACGGCCCACAGTCCGGCCGCGGCGAGCCCGGCGCGGGGTCCGCCGATCCGGGCGGTGACCGCGTGGATGCCGAGCGCGGCGACGAACGAGGTGACGACCGACACCAGCATCCCGGCGCCGTACAGGCCGAGGCCCGTGCACTCGGAGACGAGCCGCATCAGGGCCGGGTAGAGCGGGAAGAACGCGGCCGAGTTGCCTTCGAGGGTGATCAGTCCCCTGGCTCCGGGGACGGGGACGAGTGCCGGGTCGTACCCGTGCGCGGCGATCTGCTGGTACCACCAGCCGTCCCAGCTGGCCAGCACGTCCCAGGGGTGGGCGCCGCCGCCGAAACGGGGGTTCTTGGTCCGGTAGTCGCCCGCGGAGTGCAGCAGATACATGAAGACGCAGAAACCGGTCAGCTTCAGCGTCCCGTACAGGGCGAGCACGGGACCGTACCGGCCGGCCGCACGGCGGACGAGCAGGCTCCACCGCTCGGTCCCCGGCCGTCGTGGTGCCGGCTCGTCCGCGGATACGGCCTCGGCGGCGCCCGCGGTCACGGGGTACGGGTGTCCGCCGGTGACGGGCGGGGCCGTCTGCGTGGTGCGGTTCACGAGCCCTCGGCTCCCGTCCGGTCTCGGCGGGAGCGGACGGGGAACACCCAGGCCCGGAAGAGCAGGAAACGCAGCAGCGTCGCGGCCAGGTTGGCGGCGACCAGCACGACGATCTCGGTCAGGTGCGCGGCCCCGGGCGCCAGTCGGTGCAGGGCGGCCAGCGAGCCCGCGGTGAGGGTCAGGCCCACCAGGAACACCAGGAGTCCCTTGGCCTGGTGGCGGACGGCGCCGCCCCGGCCGCGCAGCCCGAAGGTGAGCCGCCGGTTGGCGGCCGTGTTCGCCAGCGCGCAGACCAGCAGTGCCAGCGCGTTGGCCGCCTGCGCCCCGGCCGCCGGGCGCACCAGCGCGTACAGCAGTACGTAGCCGGCGGTGCTCACCGCGCCCACGGCGGCGAAACGCGCCAACTGGCCCGCCAGCGCGCCCCGCGCTTCCCCGTCGGGGCTGCGGCGCAGTCCGGACGTGGGCAGTGTGCCGCGGGCCAGTGCCCGGCCGATCCGCGCGATGCCGCGCAGGTCGGCCAGTGCCGTGGAGACGATGTCGACGCGGCTGTCGGGGTCGTCCACCCAGTCGACGGGCACCTCGTGGATGCGCAGCCCGGCCCGCTCGGCGATCACCAGCAGTTCGGTGTCGAAGAACCAGCCCGAGTCCTCCACCAGCGGCAGCAGCCGCTCGGCGACGTCACGTCGCACCGCCTTGAACCCGCACTGCGCGTCGGAGAAGCCGACGGCGAGGGTGGAGCGCAGCAGGACGTTGTAACAGCGGGAGATGACCTCGCGCTTGGGTCCGCGCACCACCCGCGAACCGCGGGCCAGGCGGGTGCCGATGGCGATGTCGGAGTGCCCGGAGATCAGCGGGGCCACCAGCGGCAGCAGCGCCGACAGGTCGGTGGACAGGTCCACGTCGAGATAGGCGAGCACCGGGGCGGGCGAACGCGACCACGCGGTGTGCAGCGCCCGACCCCGGCCCTTCTCCGGCAGCCGCAGCCACTCCGCCTCGGGCAGCTCGGCGGCCAGCCGGGCTGCGATCCGCGGGGTCGCGTCGGTGCTGGCGTTGTCGGCGACGGTGATCCGGAACGGGTACGGGAACGTCTCGCTCAGATGGGCGTGCAGCCGCCGCACGCTCGGCTCCAGGTCCTTCTCCTCGTTGAACACCGGGACGACGACGTCGAGGACGGGCTCCCGGTGGTGCGCGGGCACCGGCGTGCGCAGCGGCAGCCCGTCCGTGGGGCGGCGGTCCGGGTGCCGGTCCGTGGGACGGGCGTCCCGGTCGCGGCGGTCCGTGACACCGCGGTCCGGGTGCCGGCGGTCCCCGGAGGGGCGGCTCATGAGGGGGTCCGTCAAGGCGGTCGTCCCTGCTTTTGTCACGATCGATCCGTATCTGTCTTCTGTCGCGGAGCGTGCCGGGGTCGTCGGTGGCGCAGCCGCGATCACGGAAGGGGGCCGGTCAGGGGTCGGGGCCCGAAGGCGGGCCGGAGGTCGGGAGCCGGCAGGCCGGGGCCGGCGGTCGGAAGGCGGAGGTGTCGGCCGCTAGCCGGGGTCGGCCGAGCCTTCGAGCGCCGACGACTCGACGGTCGAGGGCGTGGTCGTCGGACTGACCGGCGGGCTCGGCCGGTTCGTGGCCGAGGGCGGTGGCGTGACGGCCTTGGTCGTGGTCGTCGTCGGGTCCGGGGTCACCGTGGCCGAACCGCCGGTCGACGTCGCCGACGGGGGCGGTCCGGAGGTCTCCTCATCGGGCCCCGCGGTGTTCGTCGCGGTCGAGGAGGGGGACTCGCTCGGCGACACGTCCGGCGTCGGCGACGGGGTCGTGTACGGGTACGAGGGACTCGTCATCGGCCGGGGGACGGGGCCCTGCGGCTGGTCCCGGCCGGGGTCGCGGGGCAGCAGGAACAGGCCGATGCCCAGCCCCGCGACCGCCAGGACGGACCCCACGGCCCTGCGGGCCGCGCGTGCACGGCGGCGGGCGCGGACGCCGTCCCGCAGTCGGACCTGGTGCTGTGACTCGAAGGGGGCGTGCTCCTGGGAGTCGCGCATCATGCGCGCGAGCTCCCGCTCGAAGTGATCCATCGGACTCCCCTTCACCCCACCGGCTCGATGACATCGGCCAGGAGCCGGCGCAGCCGCGCCACACCCCGTGACGCATGGGACCGGGCCGTGCCCACCGGGCACCCGAGCGCCTCCGCGACCTGCTTCTCCGGCAGGTCCTGGTAGTAGCGCAGCACCACCGCGGCGCGCTGCCGCGGCGGCAGCTGGGCCAGCGCCGCCTCCAGCCGCGACCGCTCCACCACGGAGGCGGACACGTCTCCGTCCCCGGCCCGTTCGGGGACCTGCGCGACGGGGTTCTCGCCCCACCAGCGGCGGCGCGCCGAGCGGGCCGCCGCGCGGGCCAGGACCGTGCGGACGTACGCCTCCGGGGCCTCGTCGGCGATCTTGGGCCAGACGAACCAGAGTTTGACGAGGGCCTCCTGGAGCAGGTCCTCGGCCCGGTGCCGGTCGCCGCCGACGAGCAGCCGCGCGAGATGGAACAACGCCGACCAGCGGGCTGCCACGAACCCGTCGAACCCGTCGGCCCGGGCCTGCTCCATCCGCATCGTCCCCCGCTCTCGCCAGCTCCCCCGCCAGGGATCCAGCTCCCTGCACCAGGGATAAAGACACTGGCCCCCGCCCCGCGATGCACTCCTTCGCTGTGATCCGGGTCACGCGGGTGACGGGGCGGGCGGGGCGCCGGGGCCCGGCGCACCTCAATGGGGGTGCGGGCACGGCGTGTCGGGGTGCGCGCGGGCCACCGAGCGGCGGCGCGCGGGCCGCGGAACAGGAGTGCGCGGGCCGCGATCCAGGGGTGTGCGGGCCGCGAACCCGGACGCTAGGAAGCCGGGCCGACGCTCTTGATCGCCTCGCGGATCCGGCAGTACGTGCCGCAGCGGCAGACGTTCTCGATCCGGTCGATGTCGGCGTCCGTCGGGCTGGACGTCCGCTTCAGCAGGGCCACCGCGGCCATGATCTGCCCGGGCTGGCAGAAGCCGCACTGCGCGACGTCGTGGTCGATCCAGGCCTGCTGGACCGGGTGGAGCGTCTCGCCGTCGGCCAGCCCCTCGATCGTGGTGACCTCGCGGCCCCGGCAGTCCGCGACCGGGACGACACAGGGCTGGATCTCCGCGCCGTCGAGGTGGCTGGTGCAGGCGCGGCAGACCCCGACCCCGCAGCCGTACTTGGGCCCGGTGACGTGCAGCAGGTCGCGCAGGACCCACAGCAGCGGCATGTCGGCCGGCGCGTCGACGGTGACCGGCTTCCCGTTGAGGACGAAGGAGTAGGAGGGCATCGGCACCGTCTCAGAAGGTGAGGGGGAAGCGGCGGGGGCGGGTGCCCGTCGCGCGGGCGTAGGCGTTGGCCACGGCACCCGCCGCGGCCGGGACGCCCAGTTCACCGGCGCCGCCGGGGGCGCCGGTGGAGGGCATGATGTGCGCCTCGAAGCGCAGCGGGGCGTGCCGCTGGCGGGCGTAGTGGAAGTCGGCGAAGCTGCCCTCGCGGACGGCGCCCCGGTCGATGTGCAGTCCGGCCCGCAGCACCGTGGAGATCCCGTCGACGGCGGTGCCCATGAGCTGGGCCTCGAGTCCGCGCGGGTTGACGGCCGTTCCGACGTCGGCGGCCATCACCACGTGGGTCACCCGCGGTTCGTCCGGGTCGGTGGCGTCGATCTCCACCAGGCAGGCCACGCAGGAGCCGTACTCCTCGTGCACGGCCACGCCCTGGGCCCTGCCCCGGGGCAGGGCGCGGCCCCAGTGGCCGGCGCTCGCGACCTTGTCGAGGACGGCCCGGACCGCCTTGTTCCGCAGCGTCGTGCGCCGGAACGCGACCGCGTCCTCGCCCAGGCTCGCGGCGATCTCGTCGACGACGATCTCCTCCGCGGTGCGCATCGTCCCGGAGTCCACCGACCGCCAGGCGCCCAGCGGCATCGCGAGTTCGACGGAGCCGGATTCCCCTTTGACGCGGCCGAAGTTGTACAGGCCGCTGTCGCTGGGCAGCGGGCCGGCCTCCGGCGTCCGCCCGCGGGAGGCGGCGCGCACCGCGCCGGACCGCCCGGCCCGCACCGCGAAGCCGGACTCCTCGAACACCTCGCTCACCGACGCCGTCATGTGGGTGAACGCGACCACCCGGCCGCCGGCGTGACTGGCCCGGATGCGGTGGTGGCTGGCCGGGCGCATCCGGCCGTGCCGGATGTCGTCGTTGCGGCTCCACATCAGCTTCACCGGCCGGCCGGCGGCCTTGGAGACGAGGGCCGCCTCCACGGCGGCGTCGTAGTTCAGGCGCCGTCCGAACGAGCCGCCGCCCCGCATCACATGGACCCTGACCTTCGGTCCCGGAAGCCCGAGCGCGGAGGCGATCGTGTCGCGCGCGTCCGTCGGCGTCTGCGAGGAGAACCAGATCTCGGCGCGGTCCGCGCGCACGTCCGCGACCGCGGTCAGCACCTCCATCGGGGCGTGGGAGACGAAGGCGAACTCGAACTCGCCCGTCACCTGGCGGGTGCCGAGCAGTGGCGTGCCGAGCGGGGGGACGGCCGCGCGGAGCCGGGCGCGGACGGCGTCGTCGGACAGGGCGGCGAGCGGGCCCGGCGCCCAGGTGATGCGCAGTGCGTCCCTGGCCCGGAACGCGTGGTGGAAGGTGTCGGCCACGACGGCGACACCGCCCGCGGCCCGGACGACCGCGTGGACGCCCGGCATCGCGCGGGCCGCCCGGCTGTCGACGGAGACGAGCTTCCCGCCGAGGGTCGGCGGCCGGGCCACCACGGTCGGCTTCGCCCCGGCCACCGTGAGGTCCCCGGCGTACGTCGCCTTCCCGGTGACGATGTCCCGCGCGTCGACACGGGTGGTCGGCCGCCCGATCACCCGGTGCCGGGACGCCGGTTTCGGCTCGGCGGGCACGGCGGGCCGGTGGATCGCCGCGGCGGCCGCCGTCAGGGACCCGAAGGTGGCGGTGCGTCCGTCGGGGGCGACGACCATGGTGTCCCGGGTGCGCAGCAGGCGCGGCGCGAGGTGCCACCGCCGGGCGGCGGCCGTCACCAGCTTGGCGCGGGCGGTGGCGGCCAGGGCGCGGGCGGGGTCGTACAGCGACGAGACGGAGTTCGAGCCGCCGGTGTACTGGTTGCCTTCCTTGCGGGCGTCGGCGAGCGGGATGTCGACGTCGGCGAGCCGGGCGTCCAGCTCCTCGGCGATCATCATGGCGACGGCGGTGGTGATGCCCTGGCCGACCTCGACGCGCGGCAGCCGTACGACGACCCTGTTGGCCGCGGTGACCTCCAGGACGAGCATCTCCTCGTCGGTGCCGGTCACCAGCACGTCGGACGGGCCGCCCGTGCCCGCTCCGGAGGGTTCGGCGCCCTCCGCCGAGGACGCGTCGCAGCCGAGCGGCGCCGCGACGGTCAAGGTGGACGCCGCCAGCGAGTAGACCATGAACTTCCGGCGGGACAGCGGACGGGCCAACTGACGCTCCTTCTGAGGGCATCCGGTTCCGCGCGACGCAAGGTCCACGACCGGGATGCGCACGACGGGCACGCGTACGACTGGTAGGAGGCGCGAGCCGGGCCAGAGGTTGCGTCCGGCGGCCACCGGGTCGGACGGGGCCCGGTGCGCGTCCGACCGTGGGAGCGGCGGATATGTTGGCGCGCATGCAGTCCTACACCATCGGCCAGGCAGCCCGGCTCCTCGGCGTCAGCCCCGACACCGCCCGGCGATGGGCGGACGCCGGGCGCGTGCCCACGCACCGGGACGAGGGCGGGCGGCGGCTCATCGACGGGCGCGACCTGGCGGCCTTCTCGGTCGAACTCGCGCAGACCGGCGGGGAGGACGGGACCGCCTCCCACACCTCGGTCCGCAACGCCTTCCCGGGGATCGTCACCGCCGTCAAACTCGGCGACGTCGCGGCCCAGGTCGAGATCCAGGCGGGCCCGCACCGGCTGGTCTCCCTGCTGACCCGGGAGGCCGTGGAGGAACTCGGCCTGGAGGTCGGCGTGGAGGCCACCGCGCGGGTCAAGTCGACCAACGTGCACATCGACCGCACCTGAGGTGCCGCCGTCCCCCGCAGCGACGGGGGACGGGAGCCGGGCGCTACGCCCAGGACGGGTAACGCCCGTCCACACGGATCGCGTTGATGCCGCTGATGTGCCGCGCGCCGCAGCGGTCCTGGGGCAGCACCAGCTGCGGACCGGCCCGGTCGAGCGGGGTGTCGTCGATGCCGACCGCGAGCAGCACGGGGGCGTGCGCGAAGTCGGGGTCTATCTCGGCCCACGTGAGCAGGGCGTGATGGCCGTCCGTCCCGGTCACCGCGATGAGGAAGCGCAGCCGGTCCTTGCGGCGGGCCGGGTCGAAGCCGGGCCCGGCGTCCCGCAGCACGTCATGCAGCAGCGGGCCCGCGAAACGGTGGTGCTGCACACCGCTGGTGGCGCACTCGAAGCTGACGCCGACCCGGTGCTGCGGCCAGGCCAGCAGGTCGGGCACCGTCAGCCGGACGGGCCGGGCGAGATCTCCGGTCAGCGAGAGCTCCGCCAGTGGGGGAGCGGGTGGCTGGGTCGCGGACTGGCTCACGGGCACCACCTCCCGGAGGACCGTACCCGGCAGGAGGACCCGTACAAACGCACATGCGTACATCCCATCGCCGATCACATTGCTCATGCGATGCGACAGGAGACTTCCGACTGGTATCTGCGTAAGTATGATCTGCGTATGCCTGCCTGAAGCCACGAGGGAGTAGAACCGTGACGACCCGATCCGCGCGCCGGACCCACCGCACCCGACCCCTGCAGGTCGCAGCCGCCGGTGCCGCCGCGCTGCTGGCCCTGAGCGCCTGCTCCTCCTCCGACGACTCCGGCTCGGACTCCACGAAGTCCGGCTCGTCCGCGTCGTCCTCCCCGAAGCTCTCCGGCACGGTCACCGTCTTCGCCGCCGCCTCCCTCAAGGAGAGCTTCACGACCCTCGGCAAGGAGTTCGAGAAGGAGCACCCGGGCACGAAGGTGACCTTCAGCTTCGGCGGCAGCGACACGCTCGCCGCGAGCATCACGGGCGGCGCCCCGGCGGACGTCTTCGCCGCCGCGAGCCCGAAGACCATGGCGATCGTGACGGACAAGGGCGACGCGGTCGGCACCCCGTCCACCTTCGTGCGCAACCAGCTGGAGATCGCCACCCTGCCCGGCAACCCGGACAAGGTCGCCTCCCTGAAGGACCTCACCAAGTCCGGCCTCAAGGTGGTCCTGTGCGACAAGACGGTGCCGTGCGGCGCCGCCGCGCAGAAGGCGCTGGACGCCAGCAGCCTCGAGCTCACCCCGGTCTCGTACGAGCAGGACGTCAAGAGCGCCCTGACGAAGGTCGAGCTGAAGGAGGCCGACGCGGCCGTCGTCTACAAGACCGATGTGAAGGCGGCGGGTGACAAGGTGGAGGGCGTGGAGTTCCCCGAGTCGGCCAAGGCCATCAACGACTACCCGATCACCCTGCTCAAGGACGCGCCCAACGCGGCCGCGGCCAAGGCGTTCATCGAGCTCGTGCAGTCCGCCGAGGGCCAGAAGGTGCTGACCGCCGCCGGGTTCCTCCAGCCGTGACGCAGCTGGGCAAGGCCGATGCCGCGGCCGACGTGCTCGCGGGTGGCGGCACCCGCGGGGACGGGCCGCGGCGGCGCGCCGGGACCGGCCCGCGGCGCGGTGCCCCGCTCCCCCTGCTGCTGCCCGCCCTCGTCGGCCTCGCCTTCCTGCTGCTCCCGCTGGTCGCCCTGCTCGTCAGGGCGCCCTGGGGCAGCCTGCCGGAGCAGCTGACCAGTCCGGAGGTCTGGCAGGCGCTCCAGCTGTCGCTGATCACCGCCACCGCGGCCACCGCGGTGAGCCTGGTCCTCGGGGTGCCGCTGGCCTGGCTGCTGGCCCGCACGGACTTCCCGGGGCGCGGGTTCGTCCGGGCGCTGGTGACCCTGCCGCTCGTGCTGCCCCCCGTGGTGGGCGGTGTGGCCCTGTTGCTGGCCCTCGGACGCAACGGCGTCGTCGGGCAGTGGCTGGAGTCGGCCTTCGGCATCACGCTGCCCTTCACCACGGCCGGTGTGGTCGTCGCGGAGGCGTTCGTGGCGATGCCGTTCCTCGTCATCAGCGTGGAGGGCACGCTGCGGGCGGCCGATCCCCGTTACGAGGAGGCCGCCATGACGCTGGGGGCCTCCCGTTTCACGGCCTTCCGCCGGGTCACGCTGCCGCTGATCGCGCCCGGGATCGCGGCGGGCTCCGTACTGGCCTGGGCCCGCGCACTCGGCGAGTTCGGCGCGACGATCACCTTCGCGGGCAACTTCCCCGGCCGTACGCAGACCATGCCGCTGGCCGTGTACCTGGCGCTGCAGAGCGATCCGGCCGCCGCGATCGCGCTGAGCCTGGTCCTGCTCGCGGTGTCCATCGCGGTCCTCGCCGGACTCCGGGACCGCTGGATGACGGCGGCGTCATGACGGACCGTACGACGGATGATGGCGCCATGACGGACACACCGCCTGCCGCGGACGACGAGGGCACCGGCCCCGGCAAGGGGTACGACGCCGGCACCGGCAAGGGGTACGGCACCGGCTCCGGCAAGGCGTACGCCCCGGGCTCCGGCTCCGGCTCCGGCTCCGGCTCCGGCCCGGAGTACGCCCCCGGCACCGGCAAGGGCCTCGACGCCCGGCTCGTCGTGCACCGCGGGTCCTTCCACCTCGACGTGGCGCTCACCGCCGCCCCCGGCGACGTCGTCGCGCTCCTCGGGCCGAACGGCGCCGGCAAGACCACGGCACTGCGCGCGCTGGCCGGACTCACCCCGCTGTCCGACGGGGGACGACTGCGGCTCGACGGTGCCGCGCTGGACCGTACGCCGACCGAATCGCGCCCGGTGGGCGTCGTCTTCCAGGACTACCTGCTCTTCCCGCACCTGTCCGCGCTCGACAACGTGGCCTTCGGGCCCCGCTGTCAGGGCGTGCCGAAGGCGGAGGCGCGGGCCCAGGCCGCCGCCTGGCTGGACCGCATGGGCCTGGCCGACCACGCCGGCGCCAAGCCGCGCCGCCTGTCCGGCGGTCAGGCCCAGCGCGTCGCCCTGGCCCGCGCGCTGGCCACCCGCCCACGGCTGCTCCTGCTGGACGAGCCGCTCGCCGCGCTCGACGCCCGTACGCGGCTGGAGGTGCGCGCCCAGCTCCGGCGCCACCTGGCCGACTTCGAGGCCGTCGCCGTCCTGGTCACCCACGACCCGCTGGACGCGATGGTGCTGGCCGACCGGCTCGTCGTCGTCGAGCACGGCCGGGTGGTCCAGGAGGGGACACCGTCCGACATCGCCCGTCATCCGCGCACCGACTACATCGCCGAGCTGGTCGGTCTCAATCTCTACCGCGGGCAGGCCGAGGGCCACACCGTGCGGCTCGACGCGGGCCCGGAGATCACCACGACCGAGGACCTCGGCGGACCGGTGTTCGTGGCGTTCCCGCCGAGCGCCGTCACCCTGCACCGCGACCGCCCCACCGGCTCCAGCGCCCGCAATCTGTGGCAGTGCCGTGTCGGCGGGCTGGAGACGCACGGCGACCAGATCCGCGCGGACCTCACCGGCGAACTCCCGCTCGCCGCCGACCTGACGACGGTCGCCGCCGCGGAACTCGACCTCCGCCCCGGTGCGCCGGTCTGGGCGACGGTGAAGGCCGCGCAGACGCACGCGTATCCGGCGTAGTCACCGGGACACGCCCCGGACGCAGGAGTCGACCGTCCTCACCCATGCAGGGCGCCAGAGGGTTTCGTTCGGATCAGGTCGGATCAGGCCGCGGCGTCCGGTACCGCCGCCGCGCGCACCATCACGCAGTCGAACTCCACCACGCGCCCGGTGGCCGCCTCCCGGGACACCGGGTACATGCCGGTGATCTCGAAGCCGCTGCCCTCGTACACGGCGATCGCCTCGCCCATGCGCGGACTGCCCTCGTACAGCCGCAGCGTCGCGACCTCGGACTGCATCCCGACGAACTCGCCGGCACGGTCGCCCGCGCCCGCGAACACCTCCAGGTCGTACCCCTGGGTGTCCATCTTCAGATAGGGACGGGGGTCGCCGAGTCCCGCGAGCGCCTTGTCCATCATGCCGTCGAGACGACGGATCTCGATCTCCTCGGTACGGGTCCTCGCGAACCGCTTGTAGCGGTCCTTGCCGTAATCGCTGGGCGGGAGGAGGGAGTTCATCGTGTTCCAGCCGACATGGATGGACCGGGTGGCGTCCTCGCGCCCCAGGCCGACCTGGTACACCCACCAGTCGGGGTCCTCCTCGGCGGCCTCGCTCAGCTTGGCGAAGGCCTCCGCCGTCGGTTCGAAGGAGACGATCCGGCCGGTGTAGCCGAGGCGGCGCAACTGCCGTCCGTACTGGCCCGCGTTGGCGCCCACGTCGAAGACGCAGTTCACCTCGTAGCGGTCGAGGAGCGCGGTGACGTGCTGGCCGCACAGGTAGGACGCGGCCGCCAGCTGGAACCGGCGCTCGTCGGCCGCCGCCCGCGTCTCGTCGAGGACGAGGCGCGCCCCGCTGTCGCCGAGCGGCACGCTCTTCCACCCCTCGGCCCTGCCGCGCAGCACCAGATCGGCTCCCCGGCCCATCGGCACGCGGGTGCGTTCACCGCGCCGGTACAGCACCGCGGCGCCCGAACCGAGATCCAGCACCCGCACCCCTATCCGGGGGAGCAGACCTAGCAGCTTTCTCTGAAGGGTCGGCATGCGCCACACCTTTCCAGACATGCGCGACTCATACCGGTGGTTCGCCGAGGAGGCACTTGGCGGGTTTGTGACGTACGACGCCGGTTGCGGATCTCCGGGGATGGGCATCACCCGGAGGCAGGACCGGCCGCGCACCGTGTCGCGCGGGTCCCGGCCGGCGGGGATGGAGCCGCCGGGTGCTCGTCGTCCTGGGAGGGGAAGAGAGGTGTCCGTCATGCGTGCGCACCAGCGCACCGTCCGACCGACCGCCCGCGTGGAGTACGCACTGCCGCGTGCGGCCGTCTCGGCGGGCAGGGCCCGCAGGCTGACGTCGGCGTTCCTCACCGTGCCCCGGCCACCGATGGCGCCGCCGACCGCCGACCAGGTCGACGACGCCACGCTCATCGCCTCGGAGCTCGTCGCCAACGCCGTACGGCACGGCCGCACCGGCTGCCGGCTGCGTCTGCAGCTGGGCTACGGGCACGTGACCGTCGAGGTCCACGACGACAGCCCCGGCCGGCCGCGCGTCGGCGTGCTCGACACCGAGTCGGAGAGCGGGCGCGGGCTCGCCATGGTCCAGCAGCTCGCCCACAGCCTGGAGGTCGTCAGCACCGGCTTCGGCGGCAAGACGGTCAGGGCCGTACTCGCGGTCTGACCGCGGCCGCTCCGGCGGCTCACCCGGACGGCCCGGTGCGCTGGTGGGAGTGCCTGGCCGGTGGTGGCGTGGAGGGGACACACACCGCGTCCTCCGGAGGCCTCCCGCCATGAACCGTCCGACCCGTCGCACCGCCTCCGCCCGCCACCGCTCCTCCCGCGTCCTCGGCTCCGCCCTGGCAGCGGGCCTGCTGCTGGCGACCGCCGCGTGTTCGAGCGACGACTCCGGCGGCACGGGCGCCTCCGCCTCCCCGAGCGGCAAGGAGTCTCCGGGCGCCTCGCCCTCCGCGCGCACGCTCAGCCAGTCGGAGGCACAGGCCGCTCTGATCACCAACAGCGACCTGGGGTCGCAGTGGACCACGTCGAAGGGCGCCGCGGCCTGGCGGGACACGCTGCTCAAGAGCAAGGTCGACCAGCAGTCGTTCGTCACGAACAAGGGCAACGCCGCCGACTGCCAGAAGCTGCTCGACGGCCTGTACGCGGAGAACCTGCTCGGCGCTCCGACGGGCGCCCACGCGAACACCGGCTTCGACGACAGCGACAACGACGGGCAGATGCGCTACCAGGTGGCCTCCTACGGGCAGTCGGAGGTGGACGCGAACCTGAAGTGGCTGGGCACCCTGCCGGACAAGTGCGACCAGTTCACGGCGGTCGACGCCAAGGGCGGCAAGCAGACCGTCCAGGTCATCGAGATGTCCCTGCCCGGTGTCGCCGACGCCCGTCAGGGCCTCCAGATCACGATGAACGGCTCGATGGAGGGCGAACCGACCACCCTGACCCTGGACTACGCCGCCGTCCGCGTCGGCGACAGCGCGCTGTCCCTGACCAACGGCGGCCTCCAGGGCGCCGAGAGCAACTCCACGACCCAGGCCGTCCAGGCGGGCGCGTCCCGCCTGAGCGACGTCCTCGCCGGCAAGTCCCCCGCCCCCACCCAGGGCTGACACCGCCCCGCACGAGGACGTGGGGCCGGCCCGATCCCCCGATCGGGCCGGCCCCACGACGGCCGCCGCACGGCCGCGTCCGCGCCGGACTACCGCTGTTGCAGCGCATCCGGCGCCAGCGCCGACCGGGGCACCTCGGATCGCCCTCTCACGGCAGGAAGTCGGCCCGTCAGGGGAGTCAGGGGGAACCGCCCGCGTCCAGGGGTGTGTTCGGGCCGTGTCCGAGGGCCGGTTCCTACGGTGTGACGATCGGGAAGGCCCTGTCGGGGTCCGAGGTGTAGGAGAGCAGGCGGGTCAGGAGCTCCGGGTCGCCGTCCGTCTCGATGCCCGCCAGGCCCTCGCCCGCGAGGACGCCGATCAGTTCGGGGCGGGTGAGGATCAGGGTGAGGCCGGCGTGCGGTTTCGGGGTGTGGTGGACCGGCATGTCACGGTGCGTCAGGGCGCCGTGGTGCAGGTTGACCCGGTGGCGGCGCTGCTCGTCGATGACGACGAGGTCGAGGGTCATGTGGTCGTTCCAGGCCCGTGGGCCGTCGATGCGGACGGCGAGCGAGTCGAGGAGCATGCTCACGGTCAGCGCGGACGCCATCTCGGTGCCCGAGGTGTCGACCTCGTTGGCGGCCGGGCCCTCCCGCAGCTCCAGGGCGCCCGTCAGGTAGATGTTGCGCCAGGGCCCGTTCTCGGCGCCGTGCCCGAGGCGCTCGTAGACGGTGGCGAGCTCCTCCTTGGCGGCCGTGTTCTCCGGGTCGGCGAAGACGGCATGGAGCAGCAGGGTGGCGGCGAAGCGCAGGTCGCCCGCTTCGGCGTACGTACGGGCCTTGGCCAGCGTCTGCTCCGGGCCGCCCGCCACGTCGACGTAGCGCCGGGCGAGTTCGACGGGCGGGTGCTCCCACAGGTGGGCGGGGTTGCCGTCGTACCAGCCCATGTAGCGCTGGTAGACGGCTTTGACGTTGTGGCTGACGGAGCCGTAGTAGCCGCGGGCGTGCCAGGCGGTCTCCAGGGCGGGCGGCAGGCGCAGTTCCTCGGCGATCTCGGTGCCGGTGAGGCCTTCGTTGAGGAGGCGGAGCGTCTGGTCGTGCAGGTAGGCGTACAGGTCGCGCTGCTCGCCGAGGAACCTGACGACGTTGTCCCGTCCCCAGGTCGGCCAGTGGTGGGAGGCGAAGCCGACGTCGTAGGTGTCGCCGAAGACGTCGATCGCCTCGTCGAGGTAGCGGGCCCAGACGCGGGCGTCGCGGACCGGGGCGCCGCGCAGGGTGACCACGTTGTGCAGGGTGTGGCAGGCGTTCTCGGCCATGCACAGGGCGCGCTGCTCGGACAGCAGGAAGTTCATCTCGGCGGGCGCCTCGGTGCCGGGCGTCGGCTGGAAGACGATCCGTACGCCGTCGACGACCTCGGTCTGGCCGGTGCGGGTGATGTCCACGGTCGGCGCGACCAGGCCGACGGTGCCGGTGGAGGTGGTGGTGCCGAGGCCGGTACCGATCTGTCCCCGCGGTCCCGTCGGCAGCCACGACCCGTACACGAAGGTGGCGCGCCGCAGCATCGCGTTGCCGGCGTAGACGTTCTCGCTGACCGCGTGCTCCAGGAAGTGCTCGGGGGCGAGCACGGGCACCCCGTCCTCGGTGCCGTGCGGCAGCACCCCGCGGGCGCCTCCGAAGTGGTCGACGTGCGAGTGGGTGTAGATCAGTCCCGTGACGGGCCGCTGCCCGCGGTGCTCCCGGTACAGCGCCAGGGCCGCCGCGGCGCACTCGGCGGAGATCAGCGGGTCGACGACGATCACGCCCCGGCTGCCCTCGACGAGGGTCATGTTCGACAGGTCGAGGCCGCGGACCTGGTAGACGCCCTCGGTCACCTCGTACAGGCCCTGCCGGGCGCACAGCCGGGCCTGCCGCCACAGGCTGGGGTGCGCCGTGTCCGGGCAGTCGTCCTCCAGGAACGCGTAGGCGTCCGCGTCGTGCACGACCCCGCCGTCGGCGTCCCGCACGACGCCCGGCACGAGCGCCGCGATGAATCCCCGGTCGGCGTTCTCGAAGTCGGTGAGGTCGTCGAAGGGCAGATCGTCACGCGCCGGGGCAGTCATGCGTCCAGCGTGGGTCCCGGCCTGGTGGGCGGCTAGCGGTGTGGGCCGTTCGTGGGGCGGGTCAGAGCCGGTCCATCCGGCCGTACGGGCTGAGGACGCGAACCCGCTGGGCACCGAAGTCGACGAGCATCGCGATGCCCTCTTCGGCGCCGACGATCGTGCCCAGGCCGTACTGGTCGTGGGAGACGCGGTCTCCGAGGCTGAATTCCTTGGCCACGGGGACGACCGGGGCGGCGAAGGGGCTGGTGGGCAGGTGGCGCCTGGGCGCGGAGGATTTCGTCATCGTGCTTCCAGTATGGCCGTGCCGCACGGCGACGGAAGAGCCGTGAAGGTCTCGATCGCGCGAACCTTCCGGTCACGGCACCGGGCCACGGCCCCCCGCCGGGGCGGCCGGCACGGGGGTGCGGGCCACCCCCGGGGACGACTGTTCCAGCAGGTCACGCACCTGTGTGGTGCCGCGTACGGCGAGGTCGCCGGCCCCGGCGGGCAACCGGGCCGTACGGGGCGCGTGCCCGTGGCGGGAGAGGCCCCGGGCGATGGGCGCGGCCGGCGTCGTACCTGGTCCGCCCCGGGGTGCGGGTCCCGGCGCCGCCGGTGAAGGCGGCCGGGAGAACGCCGGAGGCGGCGGCCGTGCGCCTGGTGTCCGGGGCGCTCACGGGGTGAAGTCCTGGGTCGCGACGACCCGGCCCGCCGAGTCGTGGACCGTGACCCGCTCGGTGACCCCGGTCATGGTGCCGTCGGGCGTGGCGGACTTCGGTACCTTCACCCGCGCGTACCAGACGCCCCAGCCGGGCTTGCCCGCGAGGACGAGGGCGGTGCCGTCGACGTCGCCCGCGGACGTGGTGACCGTGACGCGGGCCGGTTCTCCCGGGCCGTGGAAGATGCCGGAGAGGAAGTAGCCGTCGCCCTGTCCCGACTCCTGGAGGCTGATGCCGGGGTCGCTCAGGTCGAGGTTGCCGTCACTGACGCTGCGGAACTGGGGACCGGGCGCGTCCGGTTCCGTCCAGTGCTTGCCGTCCTCGGTGAGCCAGATCTTGGTGCCGGGCGCGACCGTCACGCGCTCGCCGGGCGCCACCACGCGCACCTTCCCGGCGGGCGCCGAGGGCGAGGGGCTCGCCGTGCCGGCCGTCGGGGAGGGCGGGCGCACGCTGCTGCTGGGACCGGCCGGCTCGCCGGCCGCACCCGTGTGGAGGACCACCACGGCCAGCGGAACCAGCAGCACACCGCAGGCCGCCGCGAGCACGGCGGTCCCCCGCCGCCGTCTGCGCCGCCGGCCCTCGCGTTCGATGGCGGCCAGCGGAACCATGGAAGGGGTGACGTCGTAGGCGGCTTCGGCGAACACCTCGCGCAGCCGCTCGGCCTCGGCCGGCGGGGGCGGTGAACGGAACGGGTGGTTCATGGGCGGGCTCCGGAAACGGGGTGTCGGCCGTCGAACAGGGGGTGGGCCCGCAGGGCCTCCAGGCCACGCCGGGCATGGGTCTTGACGGTGCCGACCGAGCAGCCGAGGAGCTGGGCCGTCTCGGCCTCGCCGAGGTCCTCCCAGTAGCGCAGCACCATCACGGCGCGCTGCCGCGCCGACAGGGCCGCGAGCGCCTCGTCCAGGGCCGCTCGCTGGGCGACGGCCTCCGCGTGGCCGGGCTCGCTCTCGTCCACCCGCTCGGGCAGGAACGGCATCAGCAGCTGCACGACACGTCTCTTGCGCACCCGGCTGAGGTTGTTGTTGACCAGTGAGCGGCGCACGTAGAAGTCGACGTCGTCGCGGGGGATGCGCCGCCAGCGCGCGTACACCTTGGCCAGCGTGGTCTGGACGAGATCCTCGGCCTCGTGAAAGTCGCCGGTGAGCATGTGCGCGGTGCGGACCAGGCGGGGCCAGGCCGCGGTCGCGTACGCGGCGAAGTCGCCGTCGTCGGCGGAGTCCTGGGAGGCGTCGGTGGGGGTGAGCGGCACGGCCGGCGGTCCCTCGGTGTCGGGTAGGTGGAGGTGGAGGCGGTGCGGGGGAGCCGAGACCTGAACAACCCGGCTCTCCCGCACCACCGGGCTCACTTCAGCTGGGCGTAGATCCGGCCCTTGGTGTCGCGGACGGTGACGTTGCCGAGGAAGTCGGGGTCGCCCTTGCCGTCGGCCGGGGTCCGGGCGGTGGCGTACCAGACGCCCCAGCCGGGCTTGCCCGCGAGCTCCAGCAGCTTGCCGTGCACGGTGCCGGCCTTGGTCTCGACGGTGACGCGGGACGCGGTGCCCTTGCCGCCGTAGTAGAGACCGGAGAGGAAGTAGCGGCCCTCGGCATCGCCTTCGGCCTGCATCGACACACCCGGCCGGGTCAGGTCGACGTTGCCGTCGACGACACTGCGGAACTGCGGCTCGGGGTCGCCGGCCGTCGTCCAGTGCTTGCCCTCCGCCGTGAGCCAGATCTCCGCGCCGCCGTCCACGGCGACGTGCTCGCCGGGGGCGACGATCCGGGCGGTGGGCACCTTCCTGGCGGCGGCCTCGGCGACCGGCCGGACGGCGGTGGCGCGTTCGGTCCGCGCCGCGGAGTGGGTGGAGGTGCCGGACGCCGCCTTCCCCTGCGAGACGGCGTACGACACCGTGGGCGCCCCGACCAGCGCGACGGCCACGGCGGTCGCGGCCAGGTACTTCTGCATCCGTGTCATGGACGGACTCTCCTTGCGATATGAGGAACGTGCGGCGGTGAAACGGTGCGGAGGGCGCCTCTCCACTCCTCCAAACTCCGTCGGCCCGTACGCCGGATGACACCCGGCGGGAAATTTCCCGCGCGTTCTCAGGACAGCGCGCTGCCCGCCTTCCACTGCTCCCAGCCGAGGTTCCAGTCGCCGTAGCCGTTGCCCACGGCCACCGTGTCCTTGGAGCCGACGACCTTGACGACGTCGCCGGGGATGACCTCGTCGTAGAACCTCTTCGCGGTGCCGTCGGTGGCGAGTCCGACGCAGCCGTGGGTGACGTTCTGGTGCCCGGCGTAGGTGTTGGCCTTCGGGTTCTGGTGGAGATAGGTGCCCGAGGCGGTGAGGTGCACGGCGTAGTAGTAGTAACCCGCGTACGCGTCGCCGTAGCCGACGGTCTGCGAGTTCATGAAGACCTTCGTCGCCTTGTCGGAGACGACCATGGTGCCGTTCCAGGTCTCCATGCCCGGTGCGCCCGCCGTGACGGGAACCTTTCGCGTCGTACCGGCCTTCTCAACCGTCATGGAGTGTGTGCGGACATCGACCGTGGCGACGAGGGAGCGGCCCACCGTGAAATGCCGAGTGATCCCGGCGCCGGCCCGGACGGTGACCTCCGTGCCGGGCTTCCAGTACGCGCGCGGCCGGAAGTCGACGCGCTGCCCGTCGAGCAGATTGCGGTCCTTGACCCAGCTCCACGACCCCTCGACGTCGGCGGTGACCTTCAACTGCCGTTCCACGTCAGCCCGTTCGGCGGTCGGTACGGCGCGGTCGAAGGTCACCGATATGGGCATGCCGACACCGACGGTCTGCCTGTCGGCGATGTTGACGTGCGCGCCCGGCAGCGACTTCAGCGGCTTCGGCGTGGCCTTGTGCCCCTTCTGCCGCTCCGGGTTGACGGTCGTGGTGGCCTCCGGCGCGGCGCCCGTCCCCGTGCCTCCGCTCCCGTCGGCCACGGCCCGCCCCGAGCAGCCGGCCAGCGCGAGCGCGCACACGGCCAGCGCCGCCGCCCCCCAGGCGCGGCCCGGCCGGCGCCCCCTGACTCCGGTGGTCATCGTGATCCCCCTGTGGTGTGTTTCGATGTGCCACGTACGGGACCTGTACGCACGGCAGGGACGGCCGGGTTGCATCGGGCCGCGGAAATTCCGGAAACTCCGGCGGGGGGCATGACCGAGGAAGAGTTCGACGCGTTCTACGCGACCGCGTTCCCCCGGCTGACCGGCCAGCTCTACGCGTTCACCGGGGACCACGGTGAGGCGCAGGACGTCGTCCAGGAGGCGTTCGTCCGCGCCTGGGACCGGCGGCGGGAGTTCCTCGCCGACGGGGCGCCCGAGGCGTGGATACGGACGGTGGCGATGCGGCTCGCGGTGAGCCGCTGGCGCCGGGCGCGCCGCTGGCTCGAACTCGTGCGGCGCACTCCGCCGCCCGAGCACACCCCGGGACCCGATCCGGAGCGCACCGCTCTGGTCGCCGCGCTGCGCACCCTGCCGGAGGCGCAGCGGATGGCCCTGGTCCTGCACCATCTGTGCGACATGAGTGTGGAGCAGGTAGCCTCCGAAACCGGGGCTCCCGTGGGCACGGTCAAGGCCCGTCTGTCCCGCGGCCGGGCGGCACTGGCCCAGGTGCTCTCGGCGGACTCGACGGACGAGGAGGAGAGGGAGGACGACCGTGTCCGATGAACTCACCTCGAACCTGCGCGAGTTGGCCGCCGAGGGCGAGACCCTCCCGGTGCTGACGGGCGCGGAGATCCGTGGCCGGGCGGTACGCCGCCGACGCCGCCGGCGTACGGTCGTGGCGACCGCCTGCGTCTCCGCCGCGGCGGCGCTCGCCCTGCTCGTCGCGGTCGACCTGGGCGGCGGCACGGACCAGCGGCCCGCCCCCGCCGCGAGCCCCACCGGCACCCCCAGCCTCCCGGCGGCGCCCGACGCCACGGTCGACCTGTCCCGGCGGCAGATCGAGGTCGCGGGCCGCGTCCTGCCGGTCACCTCCGGCACCGAGTTCCGGCCCACGGCGACGGGCCGGATGACGGTCACCGCCAAGAGCGCGGCCAAGGTGATGCCCGGCACCACGGTCGGCCTCGAGTCGGACTACGACCTCAAGCTGTCCTGGGTGATCGAGCTGTCCTCCTCGGGTGGCTCGGCGAACTACATCGCCGCCATCGCCTACGACGAGAAGGCGCCCGGCAACTACGACCGCACGACGGGCTGGATCGGCCTGCGCTCGACCGACGCGGCGTGGCTGTACAAGCAGGTGAAGCTGGGTGCGGTGATCGACATCAAGGGGTCGGCTCCCAGGTCCACCGCCGACGGGTCCACGGCAGGTCAGGACGCGAACGCGGGCACGGGAACGGGAACGGGCGCCGGCTCGGGCGGTTAGGCCCTCGGGGCGGCGGGCGGCGGGCGGCCGCGGTCCGGGCTGCCGGCGGGCCGATGGCCGCCGGGCGGTCGGAGGCCGCGCGGGCGGTCGGAGGCCGCGCGGGCGGCTGGTGACGGAAGCCGTGAGGCGGCGCTAGTCGGTCTTCGCGCGGTCGCCGGAAAGGGCGTCGAGATACGCGTCCAGCGCGGCGAACGTGGCGGCGGGCCGTTCGAGGTGCGGCAGGTGCCCGGCTTCGGGCACGGCCTCGAACCGCGCGTGGGGAAGGGCCGCGGCGAGGGCCCGCCCGTAGGCGGGCGTGACGATGCGGTCGCTCTCGCCCCACAGCACCAGGGCCGGGGTCCGCACCCGGCCGAGCCGGTTCAGCAGCTTCGGGTCGTGCATGTACGGGTCACCGGCCAGCAACCGCACGGTCTCCATGTCGGCCCGCCGGGCCGCGATCCGCTCGGCGGTGAGCGTGGCGGGGTCGACGGCCTGGCGTGTGGGGTCGTGGAACGCGTACGCGGCGAGCTCGCCCGGGGTGAGGGCGAAGATGTCGCGGACCGGCTCCCCCGGGACGGCCACGCCGACGGAGTTGATCAGGACCAGGGAGCCGATGACCTCGCCGTCGTCGCGGAAGGCCATCTCGGCGGCCGCCCAGCCGCCGATCGAGGACCCGACGACCAGCACGTCACGGTGCCCCTCGTCGCGGAGCCAGTGCAGATGGGCGAGGGCCAGGTCGTCGACTCCGGTGAACCAGTCGGGGCGTTCGGTTCCGTCCCAGCCGGGGTGGGTCGGCAGGAAGACCCGCATGTGCCGCTCAGTGGCCAGGTGCGCGGCGACGGCCGCGACGGTGGCGGGCCCGCTCCCGCCGTGCAGGACGAGCGCGACGCGGCCGTCGCGGGGGCCGGTCTCGGTGAGGGTGAGCGGGAGGTCGGGGCGCGGGAACACGGTCCGTGTCGTGGTGTCAGCCATACACCACAAGGTATCTACGCATGCTTATATAAGCAACCGTATTCGCTGCACTAGAATGCCGGACATGACCGCGCAGCCAGACGCATCCGCCGGCCGCACCGGCGGTCCCGCAGACCCGACGGACGCCCCGGAACCGGCGCAGACCTCAGGACCGACGCACACCTCAGGACCGACGGACACCTCAGGACCGACGGACACCCCTGGAGCGACGGACGCCTCGAGCCGGACGGACGCCCCGGATCCGTCGGACGCCCCGGTGACGTCCGACGCTCTCGGCGCGTCCGACGCCCCCGGCCCGGGGGGCGTCTCCGGCCCGGCGGGCGACGGCGGCCTCGAAGAGCTGGGCCGCGCGGTGAAGGAGGCGCAGTACCGACACCACCGCGCCCTGGACACCCGCCTCGCCGCGGCCGGCACGACCCTCGCCCAGTGGGACGCCCTGCGGGCGATCGCCCGTGCGCCCGGCGCCTCCGCGCACGAACTGGCCGTCGCCACCTTCCAGGGCGACCAGTCCTTCGGCACCTTGGCGAGCCGGCTCGCCGCGCAGGGCCTCGTCGAGCGCCGCCCCGGACGCGGCCGGCGCATCGAGCACCGCCTCACCGCGGACGGCGAGCGCGTCCTCGCCGCCGGGCGCACGATCACGCTGGACGTCCTCACCGCCTCCTTCGCCCCTCTCGACCAGGACGAACGGGCCACGCTGCTGGACCTGTTGCGCCGCGTCGGCCTGCGGGGCGACGGGTCCTAGGATCGGTGCCCATGGAAATAACGGGTCTCTTCGTCCTGGCCGCACTGATGATCGCGAGCTTCGCCGGACTGGAAAGCAAGCTGGGCCGCACCGACCGCAGAATCGCCCGCGTCGAGCGCAAGCTCGACCTGATCCTCGACCACCTCGGCCTGCACGCCGGTGATCCGGAGCTGCCGCAGGTCACCGCGCTGCTGCGGGAGGGCAAGAAGATCCAGGCCATCAAGGCCTACCGCGAGGCCACGGGCGCCGACCTCAAGGAGGCCAAGGACGCGGTCGAACGCATGGGGTGACCGGCCCGCCGGCCGGAGCGGCCCCGCTCTCCGGGTGCGCCCGCCCGAGCCGGGTCCCGGGCGCGCCCGCCCCGCGCGGTCCCGCTCCGAGAGCGCCTGCCCGGCGCGTGAGCCGTCGGCGGGAGGTCAGAGCGGGGGCTGCGCCGGGGCCGGGCCCAGGGTCGTCGTGCCCGGCGCGGTGCGATGGCCGAGGCCGGTGCGGTACGCGTCGAGCGCCGCCTCGATGCGGCCCGTGCGGCGCAGCAGGTCGCCGAGGAGCCGGCACAGGTCGGCCAGGTCCCCCGCCGCCCCGGCCCGCTCCAGCAGGCTCATCGCGCGCACATAGTGCTCCTCGGCCGCCTCGGTCTCCCGGGCGTCCTCCGCGATGATGCCGAGGAGCCGGTGGGCGGCGGCCGAGTGGATGGCTCCGCGCTCGGGACTGAGGTCGCCGAGCACCTCCCGCAGCAGGGCGGCGGCCTCCTCCGACTTGCCGCGCCGGTGCAGTACGTCGGCGAGCTCGACGGCGACCTGACTGGTGTAGAGGGCGGCCCGCTTGGCGGAGAGCATCGCCTGCGCCTCACGCAACTCGGCCTCGGCGCGCTCCAGTTCGCCGTTCTGCGCGTACAGGTACCCGCGCATCCAGTGACAGTTGGCCAGTTCGGTGCGGATCTGGAGCTGGCGGTAGAGCTCGGCCGCCTTGGCGAGGGACACGTCGGCCTCGGCGATGCGCCCTTCGGCGATCATCGTGCGGGCCACCGAGCGGTGCATCCGCGCCACCAGCGCCGGATCGCCGACCTGCGGCGCGAGGGCCAGCGCGAACTCGGCGGCCTGGGCGGCCCGGGCGTGCGCGCCCATGTCCATGTAGGGCGCGATGACGCCCGTGTAGAGCAGGAGCAGCGCGTCGGGGTCGTGCAGTCCGGTGCGGTTGAGCTCGTCGAGCGTGGACTCGAACAGGTAGCAGGCGTAGCGGAGTTCGCCCGCCAGGTAGTGGGAGACGGCCCGCCCGCGCACGGCGGGCACACGCTGCGGCAGCGGCGCGTCGCCCGTGCGGCGCTCGGACTCCTCGAAGCGCTCCCTTGCGGTGGCCAGATCGCCGGTCTCCAGGGCGCATTCGCCGAGGCCGAGCAGCGCGGCGGCCTGCTCGGCGGTGAGCCCGTGCGCGTCCGCCTCCGCGAGGAGCAGGGCGTACTGCTCCGCCGCGACCTCGGCCTCTCCGGTGGCGAGCGTGCGCTGCGCGTCGGTCAGCCGCAGCCGCAGATCCGTGGCGAGATGGGCGGGCCGCCCGGTCGTGAGCTCCTCGTAGGCAATGCCGAGCCGCTCGGCGATGTGCCGCAGCGCGGGTTCGGAGGCCCGCACCCGGCCTGCCTCCAGGGTGGAGATGTAGGCGGGCGTGTACGCGGGCTCCGCCAGCTGTTTCTGCGTCAGACCGCGCTCCGTACGCAGCTGTTGCACCCTGCGCCCGATGATCTCCGGGTCGTCGCGCTCCGCCATGGATTAAGCATGCCATTAAGTCGACTTACATTCGGGCGACTCCTGACTATTGTCCAACCTCCTGGCGGCTCTTGCTCTTTGACGCCCACAGCCCCTACGTTAAGCGACGGATTAAGCCTGCTTAATAAGCTGCTGTTGTTGCGAGGTCGCCGTGCTCCGACGTCTTTTCGCGCGCTACTCCAGAGGGTTCGGTGCGGCCGTCGTCGCCGTGGCCGCACTGGTCACGGCCGCGAACGCGGGCCCGGCGCGGGCGGCGGAACCGCCCCGCTCCACCCAGCACGTGCCGTCGACGGTGACACAGACCGGGCGCTGAGGTCCGGCCGGGTCCCGCCCCCCCTTGGGAACCCGGTCCGCCCAGGTGCCCGCCGCCCTGGGGCGGCACGTACGGCGGCCGTCGACGGAACTCCCCCTTCCGCCGGCGGCCGCCGGACGACCACCGCACCGCCCAGGTGACCGCCGCTCTCCCGCCGGTGACCGTCCGGCGACCGCCGCTCCGCCCCGGCCCGCTCTTGACGCACCGCCCTCGCACGTCCGCCCTCCGTGGCTACGCTGATCCCGTGACCTCTCCCGCCGCCCGCACCGCGCTGGACCTCACCGCCGACCTCCCGGTCCCGGACCTGGAGGACTTCTACCGGGACCTGCACCGCCATCCGGAACTGTCCCTGCGCGAGCACCGCACCGCGGACCGGCTCACCGGGCGGCTGCGCCGGGCCGGGTACGAGACCCACGACGGTGTCGGCGGCACGGGAGTCGTCGGTGTGCTGCGCAACGGCGAGGGCCCCACGGTCCTGCTCCGCGCCGACATGGACGCGCTCCCCGTCGCCGAGGAGACCGGCCTGCCGTACGCCTCGGCGACGGCCGGGGTCATGCACGCCTGCGGTCACGACCTGCACGTCACCTGGCTGGCCGGCGCCGCCGCCGCGCTCGCGGCCGGACGCGACACCTGGAGCGGCACGCTGGTGCTGGTCGGACAGCCCGCCGAGGAGACCGGGGAGGGCGCGGCCCGGATGCTCGCGGACGGCCTCTACGAGCGTGTGCCGCGACCGGACGTCCTGCTCGCCCAGCACGTCGCGCCGGGCCCCGCCGGCCTGTACGCGCACTCGCCGGGCCTGATCATGTCCGCCTCCACCGACATCGACATCGTGGTGCACGGGGTCGGCGGCCACGGCTCGCGCCCCGAGGCGACCGTCGACCCCGTGGTGACGGCGGCGTACCTCGTGACCCGGCTCCAGACCGTCGTGAGCCGGGAGGTCGCGGCGCGCGAGTCCGCGGTCCTGACGGTCGGGCGGATCGAGGCGGGCACCCGGCACAACATCATTCCGTCCGAGGCACGTCTGTCCCTCAACCTGCGCACCCAGTCGCAGGAGGTCCGCGAGCGGATGATCGCCGCCGTGCGCCGCGTCGCGCGGGGCGAGTGCGCGGCGGCGGGCTGCCCGCGCGAACCCGACGTCACCGTCGGCAGCAGCTTCCCGGTGACCGTCAACGACCCCGACACGGACCGCCGCGTCGCCGCCGTGCACGCCGAGGTCTTCGGCGCGGGGACGGTCCTCGACCCCGGGCCGGCGATGGGCAGCGAGGACTTCGACCGGCTCGCGGTGGGCGAACTCCCGTACTCCTACTGGTTCGTGACGAGCACCCCGGCCGACGTGTGGGACGCGGCTCCGGGCGGCGGCGACCTGATGGACCGGCTCGCCGCCGTGCCCGGCAACCACAGCCCGTTGTTCGCCCCCGACCTGTCGGTGGTCGCGCCGGGCGTGCGGACGCTGGTGTCGGGGGCGCTGGCGTCGCTGTCCGTCGCCTGACCCGCTCCTCAGGCCTGCGTCTGGAGCTGGCGGAGCTGCTGCCGTACGTGGTCCAGCGCCCCCTGCCGGCGGCCCGGCACCCGCCGTCTCAACTCGGCGAGCGCGGAACCCAGTTCACGGGCGGACACCGCGTCGCCGACGAGGCCCCACTGGTGGTGGGCCCGGTCCACGGCCGACTCCACCGCCGGGGAGTCGGGGGCCTGGCCCGCGCCCAGCCGGGCGTCGGCGACCGTCAGCCAGGTGCGGCAGCTGCGCTCCGGGTCCGCCGCGAACATCGCCAGGTCCGCGCGCACCTCCATCCAGTGCAGCACCTGCTCGGAGGCGGGCCCGTGCGTCCGCAGCGCCTCCTGCTCCCGCCGCCCGGCCAGCGCCTCGGCCTCGCCGTGCCGGCCGGCCCGGACGGCGGCGGTGATGGTCTCGTGGGGGTCGGGACCCGCCGGGGTCCCGGTGTGGGCGTCCCCCGGAACGGCGGCCGCGGCGGGCGGCACGGCCGGCCGGAAGCCGCCGGTCGGCGGGGCCGTGGGCGGCACGGCCGGCAGGGGCGGGGGCACGGCGGCCGCGGGCGCCGCCTCGGCGGCGCCGTACGCGCCGTGCCACGGCCGCGCCACCGCCTGCGGTGTCAGCACGATGTCGGGCGGCCCCGGCCGGGCCTCCTCGCCGGTCGCCCGGGTCAGCGCCTGCTGGTGCAGCGCGGCGAGGGGTGGCCGGTGACCGCTGCGCAGGACGGTGGCCGCCGCCCTCATGTACGCCGGAGCCGCCACGCTGCGGCGGGGCGGCGGCGGGGCGATCCGGCCGTACAGCGCGGTGGAGGGGCCCGCCGTCAGGGGGCGGGCGGCGAGGTGGTCCCAGGTCTCCGCGTCGGCGTGCAGGTCTACGAGGAGCGTGGTCGTGCCCGCGGGGCGCAGCCGGAGTTCCTCGGTGATCCAGTGCCAGGGGAAGGCGGTGTAGCGGACCGTCGCCGGGGTGGTGCGGGCGAGGGCGAGGTGCGGCAGGCGCTGGCGGCGGTCCAGTTGGAGCTGGCCGGTGAGGAAGACCGTCAGCGGGCCGGGCGAGGCCGCCGCCGCGCGCAGCCGGGTCAGGACGGCCTGCGGCTCCAGCGGGTCGGCCAGTTCCACGACGTTCGCCGTGTCGGTGCCCGACAGCACGGCGGGAGACACCGCGGCCAGGACGGGGAGCACGGACGCCGCGTCCACCAGACACCCCTTGCCCACCGGCGAGGCCGCGAGGAGCAGCACGGTTCCGGGCACAGATTCCCCTCCCCATCGATCACGTACGGCAGCACCGTAACCGCTGCGCGTGCAAAGCGGGGACGGCGGGAGGGCGAACGCACCGCCCGTGCGCGGGTTCCGCGACCGGCCGCGGCCGGTCGCGGGCGCTATCGGCGGCGCACGGCGAAGATCGTGGTGTCGTCGGCCAGCCGGCCGCCGCAGTGCCGCAGCGTGCCGTCGCGGACGAACCGGACCAGGCGGTGCGGGTCCGCGGTGCGCGGGTCCTCGGTCAGGGCCCGGGTCACGTGTTCGCGCAGCGGGAAGAAGGCGCCGCTCGCGTCGCGGGCCTCCGTCACCCCGTCGGTGACCAGCAGCAGCGTCTCGCCGCGCGCGAGCGGGACCTCGATCAGCGGCGGTGCGTCCTGTCCCAGCTCGCTCAGCCCGAGCGGCAGTCCGTCGCCCGGCGGCAGCTGACGCACGGCGTCCGCGGTGACCACCAGCGGTGGTTCGTGCCCGAAGTTGATGACCTCGACGCTGTCGGTGGCGTCCGGCGGGAATCCGATCAGGATTCCGGTCGCGAAGCGGTCGCCGTCGAGGCGGCCGAGCGCGGACGTGTAGTCGCCGTGCCGCCGCATCCGCACCTCCAGCCGGTCGGCGACCGTGCGCAGCAGGGGTTCGTGGTAGCCCGACTCCCGGAACGTGCCGAGCAGCGCGGCCGCCGCCTCCACCGCTCCGAGCCCCTTGCCCTGGACGTCGCCGAGCAGGACGCGCGTGCCGTGCAGCCCGGGCTGGATGTCGTAGAAGTCGCCGCCGACGCGGGCGTCGCTGTCCGCCGCGAGGTAGACGGCCGCGTGGTCCAGGCCGCCCCAGCCCGGCACGAGCGGGCGCAGCACCGTGCGCCGGGTGGTCTCGGCGACGTCCCGCATGTGCAGCATGCGCTGTTCGCCGCGGACCCGGACCGCGCAGGCGAGGACCGCGAGCATGCTGCCCAGGGCGACGAGGATGAAGTCGGGCAGGCCCGTCTGGTACTGGTGCGGCCAGGACGTGTCGACACCGATGTAGGTGGCCAGGGAGAGCACCGCGAGCGCCGCCGTGCCCCACACTCCGCAGATCGCCGCCGCGATGCCCGGCACCAGCACGATCCACGAGATGATCCGGAACTCGCCCGAGCTGTTCCAGTCGAACACGGCGATGCCGATGAGCAGGAGCAGCGGCGGCATCCAGGCGACGCTGCGTCCGTGCATGCGCAGCAGTGACTGCCGCTGGACGGCGTCGGGCAGCCCGGCGCTCGTCCGTGGTTGCTCCGCGGGGCTGCGGCCGGCCACCTGATCAGTACGCGACCGACATCCGGGCGCGCGGGTGGGCGTCCTTCTCCAGCTCGTCGACGACGGCGATCGCGTAGTCCTCCGCGCTGATCCGGCTGTTGCCGTGGTCGTCGGTGAGCAGCCGGTCGCCGCCGACACGGAAGGTGCCGGTGCGTTCACCGGGGGCGATCTCCGCGGCGGGGGAGACGTACGTCCAGTCGACGGCGTCGTCGTCCAGAGCGCGGTAGAAGTCGAGCACGTCGCGGTGGGCGAGGGCCTCGGTGAGGTAGGCCTCGGGGAAGCCGGGCTCGTCGACGATCGCCCGGCCCTCGGGGGACTCCAGGCTGCCGGCGCCGCCGACGATCACGAGCCGTCTGACTCCGGCCGCGCCGGCACCCTCCACCAGCGCCTTGTTGATCGCGAGGAAGGGCTCGCGGGCCTCCGATCCGTCCCGAGGCGGCACACAGGCGGAGACCACCGCGTCCGCGCCCGCCGCCAGCTCGGCCACCTTCGCCGGGTCCGAGGCGTCGGCGGCCGTCGCCGTGACCCCCGGGATCGGGGACTGTCCGGAGCGGCTCACGGCCACGACGCGGTGCCCGCGCGCGGACGCCTCGGCGGCGATACGGCTGCCGACCATCCCGGTGGCACCGAAAAGTACGAGCTTCATGCAGCTCAGCGAAGCACGCCGGCGGGAGGGCCGCATCCCGGCGAAATCGGGGGTCGCGAAGGCCGTCCTCCGACTTGCCAGGCACCGGGGCGAGGTGTGCTCTGGAAGGCAGGGGCGAGGAGAGAGAGGAGTGTTCCCATGGCTCAAGCGGCACCTGTGTCACCCGCCTCAGGGACACCAGGCACCCCCGACGTTTTCGGGGAGCGCACGCACGCGATCGCACGGTGGGCGGTGCCCGCCTCGCTCGGGCTCGTCTACGGCTACTGGGCCGCGGCCATCACCCGCTACGGCGGCCCGATCACCGGCTGGAACGTCCTGTTCGGGTTCGTGTGCGCCATCGTGTTCGCGGCGCTCCTCATGGGCGTGAGCAGGCTGGCACCGCTGATGAAACGGGAACTGCACGCCGTGGTGTGGGGCGCGTTCGCGGGCTGCGCGGTCGGTTTCCTCTTCAGCCTGAGCAACGCGTCGGTGCTGTCGTCCTCGCTGATGGGCCTGGTGGCCGGGGCCGGCGTGTTCCTCGGGGCCTTCTACCGCTACTACACGCACGAGGACGCGGCGGGACACCGCGTCGGATGACGGTGTGACGGTCCGTCCGACGAACGCACCGCCCACGCGTCCCGGCGACGCACGGCGCACGAGCGTCCCGACGACGCACGGCGCACGAGGCCCCGGCAGCAGCCGGGGCCTCGTGCGTCTCCCTCACTCACTCACCTACCCCCTGGGACCCCGGTCCCAGGAGCCCGTGGTGGAGCCGGAGATGGTCCCGTCCGGCTCCACGGTCCGAAGCGGCCGCCGTGCTGCCCGCCACGACGGTCGGGAGGCCGCCCGTGAACGGGGCCGCGGCAGACGGCGGCTGCGGCGGGAACCCGCAGGGCCCGGGTGTCGCGCATGCCGGCCTCCTGCTCCTCTCCCAGGAAACACCCGTTCGGGTGAGGCCTCCACCGGAGCGCCTGGGGCCTTGTCTCCCCTGGGCTTCACGAGGGTGTGGGCGGGCTCGCGCGGGGCGTATCGGCGAAGGCCGGGGCCGGGCGACCGGCGCGGAGCCTCCTTCGGCTTGTCATATACGCCCATTTGCAGGCAAACCGCTCGCGTGACGCGTCCGGGAGGACTTGCCTGGAGGAGTGTCCCAACGTGTCCGGAGCTCCCTGTCGGCCGTGCTGATCCTCCTCGCCTGTCTGCTCGCGCCGCTCGGCGCGCTGTCCACCTGGGCGATGTACGGACTCGGCGACCCCGGCCGGTACCGGGCCACGGTGGCACCGCTCGCCGCCGACAGCGACGTACGGGACGCGATCGCCGCCGGTGTCACGGACGGCATCCTGCGCGAGGTCCATGTACGGCCGCGGCTGCAGGGGCCGGTGAACCACTTCGTGCGGGACGCGGTGCTCTCGTTCACCGAGACCGAGGCGTACCGCACGGCGTGGGAGGCCGCGAGCATGGCCGTGCACGACGCCGTGATGCGGGCGCTGCGCGACGACCGCGCGGGGCCGGTGACCGTCGACCTCGCGCCCGTCACCGAGCAGGTCAAGCGCCGACTCGTCGACGACCACATGCCGTTGGCGAACCGCATCCCCGTCGAGCACACCGAGGTCACCGTGCTCGAAGCCGGGGATCTGGCCCACTTGCGAAAGGGGTTCCGCGTGCTCGAAGTCGCCGCGTTCTGGCTGCCGGTGGGCGCCGTCGCGTTCGCCCTCGCGGGCATCCTCGTGGCGGTGCGCCGCCGCCGGGCGCTCCTGGCGACCGGGCTCGGCACCGCGCTGGGCGCCGCGCTGCTCGGCGCGGCGATCGCCCTGGGCCGCCGGATGACCCTCGCCGACCTGCCGCCCGACGTGTCGCCGCTGGCCGCGGGCGCGGTGTACGACGCGCTCACGGAGACGCTCCGGCTGGTGTCCTGGCTGCTCCTCGCCCTCGGTCTCGCCGTCGCGCTGGCCGCGGGGCTCACGGGTGTGTACGCGCGATACCGGCGAGCGTCCGCAACGCCCCCGCAAGCTCCCGCGGAGCGGTCGAGGCGAGTCCGAGCCTGACGCAGTCCTCAGCCCGGGTACCGAGCACCGGGACCGTGAAGGCGGGCCCCGGGGTGAGCGCGATGCCCCGCTCCGCCGCCGCGGCGGCGAAGGTGTCCGCCCGCCACGGGGACGGCAGTTCCCACCAGAGGTAGTGCGCCTGCGGGTCGGCGCGCACGGCGAAGCCCGCGAGGTGTTCGGCCGCGAGCCGCTGACGGCTCGCCGCGTCCGCCCGCTTGGCGCGCACCAGGCGGTCCACCGTGCCGTCACCGATCCAGCGCACGGCCGCCTCCAGGGCGAACCGGCTCGCTGTCCACCCACCCGAGCGGAGGGCCGCGGCCACCTGCCCGACGCGCCCCCGCGGTGCGACGAGGAAGCCGGCCGTCAGGCCCGGGGCGACCCGCTTGGAGAGGCCGTCGACGACGTAGGTGCGCTCGGGGGCGTGGGCGGCGAGCGGGTCGGGGGAGCCGTCGTGCAGGAAGGACCAGATGCGGTCCTCGATCAGGGGGAGGTCCATGTCCCGTGCCGCCGCCGCGAGCTGACGGCGCCGCTCCCCGCCCGCCGTCACCGAGGTCGGGTTGTGCAGGGTCGGCTGGACGTACACGGCGGACAGCGGCGCGGAGCGGTGCGCGGTCGCGACCGCCTCCGGGCGCAGGCCTTCGTCGTCCATGGCCAGTGGGACCAGGACGATGCCGAGGCGCTCCGCGATCTCCTTGACCAGGGGGTAGGTCAGGTACTCGACGCCGATGCGGCCCCCGGGGCGCACCAGGGTGGCGAGGGCGGCGGCGATGGCCTGACGGGCGTTGCCGGCGAAGGCCAGCCGGTCCGGTGCCGGGCGCCAGCCCGGGGTGGCGAGGAGCGCCGCGGCGGCCTCGCGGACGGCGGCGGTGCCGGTGGCGGGGGCCGTGCGCAGTGCGTCGGTGAGCACGTCGGGGCGCAGCAGCGGGGCCAGTCCGTCGGCGAGGAGTTCCGACTGGCCCGGCGCGGAAGGGTAGTTGAGCTCCAGATTGACCCGGGCGGTGGTGGCGGGTTCGGCGAGCGCGCGGCCCGAGGGCGCGGGGGAGGCCCGTACGAAGGTGCCGCGTCCGACCTCGCCGACGACCAGTCCGCGCCGGACGAGTTCGGCATACACACGCCCGGCCGTCGACCCGGCGATCCCGCGCCGGCGGGCGAACGCCCGCTGCGGGGGCAGCCGTTCCCCGGGCTTGAGCCGACCGGCCGTGATGTCGGCGGCGATGCGGTCGGCGATGCGCCGGTAGTCCTCCATGCGGCCCCTCCACATTGCACCGAGAGCAAAGATCTTATTGCACCGAGGAGTTGGCCGCGCCTAGGGTCGTGACCATGGCACCCTTCCTCGCTTACGAGGACAAAGGGGGCGCCTCCTCGGCGGCGCCTCTCGTCCTGATCCACGGCCACCCCTTCGACCGCACCATGTGGGCCCCTCAGATCGCGGCCTTCTCCCCCTCCCGCCGGGTCGTCGCCCCGGATCTGCGCGGCTACGGCGCGTCCCCGTCGGAACCCGGATTTCCCGGAGATCCCGCCCTCACTCCCCTGTCCACGTTCGCCGAGGACATCGCGTCACTTCTGGACGAGCTGGGCATCGCCACGTTCGTCCTGGGCGGACTCTCCATGGGCGGGCAGATCGTCATGGAGTGCTACCGGACGTTCCCGGAGCGCGTCCGGGGGCTCGTCCTCGCGGACACCTTCCCCGCCGCGGAGACCCCCGAGGGCAGGAGGACCCGCAACGCGACGGCGGACCGGCTGCTGCGCGAGGGCATGCGCGGATACGCCGACGAGGTGCTGTACAAGATGGTCGCCCCGTACGCCGAGGCCGAGGTGGCCGCGCATGTGCACCGCATGATGGTGTCGACGCCGCCCGAGGGCGCGGCGGCGGCCCTGCGCGGCCGGGCCGAACGCCCCGACTACCGCGAACTGCTGACCCGCGTCACCGTCCCGGCGCTGGTCGTGGTGGGCGCCGACGACGAATTCACCCCCGTCTCCGACGCCGAGGCGATGCACGCGGCGCTCCCCGACTCCACGCTCCACGTGATCGGCTCGGCAGCGCACCTGCCGAACCTGGAGCGGCCCGAGGAGTTCAACGGCGCGCTCGCGGACTTCCTGGCACGGATCGACGACTGAACCGGGGGGCGAGGGGCCGGGCCGGTGCGGGGCCGTACCGGCGAGGCCGGGGACCTGTCCCCGCGGTGGGACCAGCCCGACGCCAGGCCTTCCCGACCGCGGGGACCGGCCCGGCACCGGACCCGAATCGTCACCCGTCCGGCCCATCGAGGCATGCGGCCCCCGTCCCCCGGGGCGAACCTGCGAGTGACGCTCCAGGCCCCGAGGAGACCCCATGTCCCAGAACACCGCGCCCCTCAGCCCCCAGCCCGCCCCGGGCACGGCCGGCCGACCCTCCCGTGGCTCGGGATGGCACTCGGGAGGCACCCTCTTCGCCGGCGTCCTGATGCTGGTCGGCGGCATCCTGGGCATCCTCATCGGCATCACGGGCGTCGCCAAGGACGACGTGTACGCCCGCATCGGCACCTACGTCTACGAGTTCAACCTGACCACCTGGGGCTGGATCCACCTCGTCATCGGCGTGATCGTCGCGATCACCGGCTGGGGCGTCCTGAAGGGCCACGAGTGGGCGCGCGCCGTCGGTATCGCCGTCGCCGCCCTCTACATGATCGAGTACTTCATGTTCCTGCCCTACGAGCCCGTCTGGTCCGTCATCGCCATCGGCATCGCGGTGTTCGTGATGTGGGCGCTGGCGACGGGAGGCGACTCGCCCAGGACCGCCTGAGCGGACCTTCCGGGCAACCCGGCACCGCGGCACCCCGTCTTTGAGGGAGGATTCGGGCACCCACGCGGACGAGGGAAGGCCGGGACGTGGACACTGCGACGGCTGAGTGGACGGACCCCCGGGCGCCCGGGGGCACGCGCCGGACCGGGCGCCGGGCCGCCGCCTGGGCGTCCGGGCTGCTGCTGGCCGCGGTGAGTGCCGTCGTCGGATGCCGGGCGGCGGACAGCGACGGGATCACGCCCGTGCCGCAGCTGCTGGCGTTCCTGCCCTGGCTGCTCGCCCCCACCGCCCTCGGACTCCTGCTCGCGCTGCTCGCGCGCTGGCGGGTCGGAATGGTGTGGGGCCTGGTCGTGCTGGGGGCCGTCGCCTGGTACGTCGAGCCGTACGGCAGGACGGGCGAGCCCGCCGGGACACCGCTGGCGGAGCTGCGGGTGATGACCTCCAACGTGCAGTTCGGGCGGGGCACCGACTCGCTCGTCGCCGCCGTACGGCGGCAGAAGCCCGACATCCTGTTCGTGGAGGAGTGCGAGCACGTGTGCTCCCGGGCCCTGCGGGACGCCTTCGGGAGCAGCGGAGGGGACTACCCGTACCGGCAGGCCGTCGAGGGGGCGGGGTCCGACGGCTCGGTCATCATGAGCCGGTTCCCGCTGAAGGCGGCGGACGGCGTGCGGGGCACCATGGGCATGCCCGGAGCGGTCGCCGACGTGCGCGGGCACGACGTACGGCTCCAGCTCGCCCACCCGATGCCTCCGCTGCCGGGCCAGCTCGGCGTCTGGCGGCGCGAGCTCGGCGAGCTGCGCGACTACGCGGCGGCCGGTGACGGTCCGACCGTCGTCGCCGGGGACTTCAACGCCTCCCAGGACCACGCCGCGTTCCGCCGCATCCTCGACACCGGGCTGCGCGACGGCGCCCGCCTCGCGGGAGACCCGCGCACCCCGAGCTGGCCCGCCAGGACCACGCCGACGCTCGGCGCGCAGATCGACCACGTGCTCGTCTCCGAGGACTTCTCGGCGAACGCGGCCGCCTTCCCCCGGATCACCGGCACCGACCACCGCGCCCTGGTCGTCGACCTCACCCTCCACCGGCACCGCTGAGCACCGCCCCGGCATCCGTGGCGCCGGAGGGTGGCCCCCACCAGCGAGAACGGGCCGGGAGGCGGACGAACCCGGCCTTCATAATGGGGACATGTCCCGCGAGTTCCCCATCGGCCTCACTCCTCCCGACTGGCTGGTCAGGAACCTCCGACCGCTGAAGGCGTCCGTCAACCGGGCCGCCGCCGCCCGCGCCTCCGTCGCGATCTCCCTGCCGCTGGCCGTCGGCATCGCCACGGGGCGACCGGACTACGGGGCCCTCGCCTCCATGGGCGCGCTGTCCGGGGTCATCGGCGACACCGCGGACGCGTACCGCATGCGCATCCTCAACATCGCCGTGCCGCAGCTCTTCGGCGCGGTCGGCGTCACGGTCGGCGCGCTCGTGTTCGGACACGGCTGGACCGCCGTCGTCGCCGTCACCGCGGTCGCGCTGGTCTCCGGGATGATCTCCACGATCGGCGCCGTGGCGTCCGTGTCCGGTCTGCTGCTCCTCCTCAACTGCGTGATCGGCGCCGGACTTCCGCTCCCCGGCCCGTGGTGGCTGGCACCCGTGCTGATGTCCGGCGGCGGGCTCCTCGTCCTCCTGCTGGCCCTGCTCGCCTGGCCGCTGCGGTCGGGCGTACCGGAGCGGGACGCCGTCGCGAGCACCTACCGGACGGTCGCGGACCTGCTCACCGCGAGCGGGACCGCCGCCTACGAGGACGCCCGCTTCGCCGTCACCCAGTCCCTCAACCAGTCCTACGACGTCGTCCTCGCCCGGCGCGCCTTCCACCACGGCCGCAGCCCCGACCTCGTCCGGCTGCTCGCCCAGCTGAACGCCGTCACCCCGATCATCGAGGCCGCCCCCGCCGCCCATCAGCAGGGCGAGCGGCTGCCCGCCGAGATCCCCGAGGCTGCGGGCCGCCTCGCCGACGCCGTCGCCGCCGGCCGCTCAGGCCCCCTGGAGCTCCGGCTCCCCGAGCCCACCAACGAGGCCGCCCGCGCCGTCGACCACGCCCTGCGTCACGCCGCCGACGTGGTGACGGACCAGGCTCCCGACCGGGCCCCCGCCGACGACCGTCTCGGCCGGCCCGCCGCCCTGCGCGTCCGGGCCGGCCGGGCCGGACGCGAGGTCGTCCTGTCCGCCGCGTCCTGGCGCTACGGCCTGCGCCTGGCCCTGTGCATCGGCCTCGGGCAGGTGCTCGTCTCGATCGTCCCGGTGCCGCGCTCCTACTGGGTCGCGCTCACCATCACCTTCGTCATGAAGCCCGACTTCGGGTCCGTCTTCTCCCGGGCGCTGCTGCGCGCGCTGGGCACGGTGGCCGGCCTCGTCGTCGCGGCCGCGGTCCTCACGGTGGTGCCGCGCGGCGGGTGGGACGTGGCCGTCATGATGCTCCTCGCGCCGCTCGTCCCGGCGCTGACCCCGCGCGGCTACGGCTACCAGACCGCCGCCATCACCCCGGTGATCCTGCTGCTGTCCGACACCCTCAACCACCAGGGCACGGGCCTCATCGTCCCGCGTCTGACGGACTCCCTCATCGGGTGCGCGATCGCACTCGTCGCCGGGTATCTGCTGTGGCCGGAGAGCTGGCACACCCGGGTCGGCGACCGGCTCGCCGACGCGGTGACCGACACGGCCACGTACGTGGAGCGCGCCTTCGGCGGCGATCCCGATCCCGCCGACCGCGCCCGCCGGCGGCGCCGCCTGTACCGCGACCTGTCCGCCATCCGTACGGAGTTCCAGCGCGCCCTGACCGAACCGCCGCCCACCGGGCGCCGTGCCGCCGCGTGGTGGCCGCTCGTCGTCGCCGTCGAACGGATCGTCGACGCGACGACCGCGGCGCGCGTCCGGGTCAGACAGGGCGCGGCGGAGCCGTCCGCCGCCGAGATCTCCCACGTCGTGCTCCAGCTGCGCGAGCTGTCGGCGGGGCTGCGGGAGACCGAGGTGCTCGTCGCCGTCCGCACGGACCTGACCGGCCCCCCGGACAGCGTGCTCGAACCGCTGCGCCAGGAGGTCGCGGCGGCGCGGGCGATCGCCTCGCCCCACTGACGGGGCGCGGTCCGCCACGGCGGGGGCGGGCCCGGGCGGAAACAGCAGCGCGGGCCGCCCGTGCAGGGGGCGGCCCGCACCCGTGGGGGGTGGGTCTGGTCTGCTGATGCGGGTCAGTACATCTAGCGGGCGTTCGCCTTGCTCAGCGCCTTGTCCAGCGCCTTGGCGAACCCGTTCGCCCAGAGCTGGTCCACGCGGGCGCGCTCGTTGGCGTCGGGGTTCGAGTTGGTGCAGGACGTGCCGGGACCGCCGCCCGACATCAGCTCGCTGCACGGGCCCTCGTAGTGGTCGGGCAGACCGAGGACGTGGCCCGTCTCGTGCGCGGTCACGCGCGTGGAGTCGTACTCCTGGTTCTGCGCGTAGTCGAGGAACACGAAGCCGCCGCCGTGGCCGTCGGTGGAGGCGTACGAGCCGCGGGAGTCGTTGCCCTCGCGGTACGAGAAGTCGGCGTTCGAGCCCGACTGGAGTTTCACGTTCGCCACCGCGCCGTTCCATATCTGGGCGCTGCGGGCTATCTGCGCGCTGAACGTCGGGGCGCCGGAGGCGTCGTAGACGACGGTGACGGCCGCGGCGCCCGGGTGCGCGGCACGCTTCTCGGCCACCGACTTGACGACCGCCTCGAAGAACGCCTGGTTGGCCTTGGCCTCCTCGGACGAACCCGCGTACGCGGACGCCGTGTGAACGGCGTGCGCGGAGGCGGTGTCCGGGGCGGCGGGGACGCTCGCCGAGGCGAGCTGCGGGGAGACGGCGGACGCGGTCACCAGACCGATTCCGACAGCGGTCGCCCGGGCGAATGCGGACATGCGCATTGATGACTCCTTGTGTGGGGGGTGAAGTCGTCATCGGCGAGTGTCGATGCCCGTGAGGCGGCTGTGATGATGGCAAGTGGCGATAGTCCGGAGCTATCGGCCCGCACTCGATCACCCAACTCGCCCATTTCAGAGCGGTTTTGTGCGTCTGGTGAAAGCTTTGATTCCGCTTTAGGCTCCGACGGCATGGAGCTTGAGGTCAGGCACCTCCGCGCACTGTGCGCCATCGCCGACACCGGCAGCCTGCACCGCGCCGCCCGCCAACTCGGCGTCGCCCAGCCCTCGTTGAGCACACAGCTGCGGCGCATCGAGCAGGAGCTCGGCGGCGCGCTGTTCCTGCGCGCACGCACCGGCTGCCGGCCCACCCCCCTCGGCCGGATCGTCCTGGGCCGCGCCCGTCCGCTGGTGGCCGAAATGCGCGCCCTGGTCGCCGAGGCGCGCGCCGCCGCCGCGGACGGCCCCCAGCTCCGGATCGGCTCCACCGCCAGCCGCGCGCTCGCGGGCTGGCTGCGCCGGCTGCGCGCCCGGCAGCAGGAGACGCTCCTGCAGATGGACGTCTCCCCGAACGCCCTGCTCCGCATGGTCGCGGACGGCCAGCTCGACGTCGCCTTCGTGCACGAGGTCGAGGGCTCCCCGCTGCGCGTCCCGGAGGGACTGCGGCTGCGCGTCCTGGTCGAGCGCGAGCCCCAGTTCGTCTCCCTGCCGACCGACCACCCGGCCGCCGCGCACCCCGTCGTGCAGCTGTCGGAACTGGCCGAGGACCGCTGGATGGTGGACCCGACGGTGGACGGCGAGTGGGACGCCGTGCACCGCATGCTGCGCACGGCCGGACTCAACCCCCGCGTCCTGCACGGCGACTACCACACGGCCGCGACCCTCGTCGCGACCGGCGAGGTCGTCACGGTCTGCCAGCCGACCTCCCAGTCCCGCCCCGAGACGGCCGTCCGCCCGCTCGCGGGCGACCCCCTCGGCGTACGGCTGCTGCTCGCGGCGCGCACGCAGGCGGACCTGGAGGCCGTCTGCCCCGAACTGGAGGAGGCGTACTGGGAGGCCGCGCGGCAGGCACCCGCCTACCGGGAATGGCTGGAAGCGACCGGGACGGAGCGGGCCGTCCCGACGCCCTGACGGACGGTCCCCGCAGACCCGGCCGCCGGCCCGACAGCCGATCTTCGCGGACCCGCCGCCGGCCCGACAGACGGCCTCCGCGGCCCCGCCGCCGACCGCACAGGCGACCGGCGGCGGCCCCGATGCACCCCCTGACCCCCGGATACACCGGGGCGCTCCCTCAGATCCCGATGTCGCAGCCGTCCGCGCGCCACACGGCCACGACCGCCGGGCGGACGATCTTCCCGGGCCCGTCGGGCCAGACGCTCGCCGGCTTCTCGACGGACGCGCCGTCGACCTCGCCCGGGTGCTGGACGGCGACCAGCACGCGCCGGTCCTGGACGAGCGGGCCGCAGGTCTCCGCGCCGGTCGGCACCGTCAGGAACTGCTTCAGCTCACCGCGCCGGTCGCCCCTGGTCGCCACCCCGAACAGGCCGTCGTGCGAGCCGAGCTGGTTGCCGTCGGTGGAGATCCACAGATTGCCGTGCGGGTCGAACGCCACGTTGTCCGGGCACGAGATCGGGCTGACCCGGTCCTTCGGGAAGCCCGCGAAGTACGTGGCGGGGTCCGCCGGGTCGCCCGCGACGAGGAACAGCGACCAGCCGAAACGCGTGCTCTCGGCGCGGCCCCGGGCCTCGGTCAGCTCCAGGATGTGGCCGTGCTTGTTGGCGTTGCGCGGGTTGGCCTCGTCGGCGGGCGCGGAGCCCGCCTTGCCGCGGTTGGTGTTGTTCGTCAGCGCGACGTACACCTTGCCGGTGTGCGGGGAGGGCTGGATGTCCTCGGGACGGTCCATCTTGGTGGCGCCGACCTTGTCACCGGCGAGCCGGGTGAAGACGAAGACCTCCTCGGCCGTCATCCCGTCGACGTGCGAGACGGCACCGCGCGCCGTCGCGGTCGCCAGCGGGATCCACTCGCCGCTGCCGTCGAACTCGCCGTCCGCGGGGAGCTTCCCGCTGCCGTCGATGTCGGCGGCCGGGGAGTCGCCGGTGAGCCGGGCGACGTACAGCGTGCCCTCGTCGAGGAGGGAGAGGTTGTGCTCGCGGTCGGCCCGGGAACCGCCCCTGCGCATCCGGTTGCTGCCGACGAACTTGTAGAAGTAGTCGAAGCGCTCGTCGTCACCGGTGTAGACGACGGGACGGCCGTCCTCCGTCAGCCGCACGGTCGCCGCCTCGTGCTTGAAGCGTCCGAGCGCGGTGTGCTTGCGGGGAGTGGAGGACGGGTCGTACGGGTCGAACTCCACGACGTAGCCGAACCGGTGCACCTCGTTCGGCTCCTGGGCGACGTCGAAGCGCTTGTCGAAACGCTCCCACTTGCGCTCGGTGGCGCCCGTGCCGATCCCGTACCGCTTGTCGGTGGCGCGGGAGCTGTTGGCGAAGTACTGGTTGAAGTTCTCCTCGCCGTGCAGCGTGGTGCCCCAGGGGGTGGTGCCGCCCGAGCAGTTGTTGAGCGTGCCGAGGACCTTGCGGCCGGTCGGGTCGGCGGAGGTCTTCAGCAGGTCCGAGCCGGCGGCCGGGCCGGTGAGCCGGAACTCGGTGGTCGCGGTGACCCGGCGGTTGAGGTGGTGCCGGGGGACGGCCGTCAGCCTGCCGGTGCGGTGGTCGCCCTCCACGACGACGGCGGACAGCCCGTGCGCGGCCCAGGCGATCTCGGCCTGCTCACGGGTGGGGTTCTCCGCGTCGTACCCGCGGAACATCAGGATCTCGTCGGTGTACTCGTGGTTGGCCACGAGGAGCTGACGGCCCCGCTCACCGGGCAGTGGCAGGAGGGCCAGGAAGTCGTTGTTGTAGCCGAACTGGCCGGCCTGGGCCGCGGCGGTCTGGTTCTCGGGGTCGAAGGCGGGAGCACCGCGCAGGATGGGCTCTCCCCAGCGGATGACGACGTTCTGCCGGTATCCGTCGGGGATCGTCACGGCGTCCGCGGTGTTGGGCGCGACCGGCGCGAAACGCAGCCCACGCGCCCCTTTTTCGCCCTTGTGCGCCGAAGCGTCCGGCGCCGCGGCGGCCTGCGGGGCTCCGGTACCGACGACGGCCGCGCCGGTCGCCGTGGCCACGGTGACGACGGCCGCGGCCCGCATCACCGAGCGGCGGCTGAGCGCCCCGGCGATCACGTCGCCGACGTACGCGTTGCCGCTGGTGTTGGGCACCTCGTGGAAGCAGGCGTCACCACAGCGGAACCGGCAGGTCATCGCGGACCGGCCACCCGGATGCGAGCCGGACGTTGCGATCAACGGCAGAGATCTGCGCACTTTACTCTCCCCATACGAGCCCTTGGTGTGAGCGTGACGCTAAGGGGGCGTGTGTGCAGGAACGCGGCGGCCGCATGAACGAAGAGTGAACCTGCGGGAGCCGCAGGGGTGTTGACACGGCGCTCCGGCGGCTGTCCGCCCCTGCCCAAGATCGCCAGTCGCGGCCGCTAACCTTACGTGTCCGTCCTGGCCAGGGATTGACGGGATCAACTCACGCGAAGGGTTGCGCACATGGGCATTCTCACTCTCCTGCGGAATGCGTTCGGCCGCTCACGCAAGGGTCGTGACGCCGACGCGGAGACCTCGCGAGAGGCCTCGGCTCCGGCCGTCCCGGCCCCCACCCAGGAGCCCGAGCCGGCACCCGCCCCCGCCCAGGAGGCCGCCGAGCCGAGGATTCCGGCCCCGGCCTCCGAGCCCGAGCCCTCCGTGGTGGACGACCTGGTCTCGGCGGCCTTCGACAACGTGACGGTCCCGAAGCAGTCCCAGCCGGAACCGTCCCCCGACCCGAAGCCGGTCGCCGAGGCGAAGCCTGCGGCGGAGCCGGAGCCCGAGCCGACGGCCGAGGTCGAGCCCGCGCCGGAGCCGGTGGCCGAGGCCGAGCCGACGGTCGAGGCCGAGCCGGAGCCCGAGCCGGTGGCCGAGGCGAAGCCTGCCGCGGAGCCCGAGCCGGTCGCCGAGGCCGAGCCGGTCGCCGAAGCGACGCCCGCCGTCGAGCCCGAGCCGGTGGCCGAGGCAGAGCCGACCGCCGAGGCGGAGGCCGAGGCTGGGCCGGAGGCCCAGGTCGAGGCGGAGGCCAAGGCTGAGCCGGAGTCGGCTCCGGAACCGGCGGCTGCGGCCGAGCCGGTCGCCGAAGCGACGCCGGAGCCCGTGGCCGCGGCCGCCGACGGCGAGAAGATCCCACAGGCCCGACCCGCACCCGAGCAGGATGCCCGCACGGGTGGTGCGGGTGGGAACGACGAGGCCGAAGGCGAAGCCGAGGCCGACCGGCCCGCAACGCCGGCCCCGTCCCCCACGGCCGAGGAGCAGCCCACCCCCGAGCCCCAGCCGACCCCCGCGGCCGAGACGGAGCCCACGGCAGCACCGGCACCCACAGCCGAGGCGGAGCCCACCGCCGAGACGGAGCCCGAGACGGAGCCCGCCGCCACGGCGACCCGCGTCAAGGCCGAGGCCCCGGCCCTCACCACGGCGTACAAGGAGGCAGGCACCGCCCTCGGGAAGCGGGACCTCACCGGCACCCGAGCCCGCGTCTACCTCGTCCTCGACCGCTCCGCGTCGATGCGCGCGTACTACAAGGACGGCTCCGCCCAGGCCCTCGGCGAGCAGGCCCTCGCCCTCGCCGCCCACCTGGACCCGGAGTCGACGGTCCACGTGGTGTTCTTCTCCACGGAGCTGGACGGCACCGGCGAACTGACGCTCGCCGAGCACGAGAACAAGGTCGACGAGCTGCACGCGGCGCTCGGCCGCATGGGCCGCACGAGCTACCACGCGGCGGTGCAGGAAGTGCTCTCCCAGCACGAGAAGCACGGCTCGGACGCCGGCTCCTCGCTCCCCGCCCTGGTGATCTTCCAGACGGACGGCGCTCCGGACGCGAAGACCCCGGCCACCCAGTCCCTCACCGAGGCCGCGAAGGACCACCCTTCGGTGTTCTTCTCCTTCGTGGCGTTCGGCGAGCACGACAACAAGGCCTTCGACTACCTCCGCAAGCTGAAGACCGGGAACACGGCCTTCTTCCACGCGGGCCCGGCGCCGCGCGAGCTGACGGACGCCGAGCTCTACGACGGCGTACTGGAGAACTGGCGGCCGTAGCGCCGTAGCGCTGCGCGACCCGCGACACCCGGCCGCCCGCTTCCCACCCCTCAAAACGGGAAGCGGGCGGCCCACCCATGTCGGCTACGATTTCAAGGTTCACAGAAGACGACCCGCCGACCCGAAAAGCGACGGACGTCACTCCGCGTAGCGACTTGGGAGCAGCCCGCGATGGCTCGACACCTCATCACCAGCGCCCTTCCGTACATCAACGGGATCAAGCACCTGGGCAACATGGTGGGGTCCATGCTCCCGGCGGACGTGTACTCCCGGTACCTCCGCCAGCGCGGTCACGACGTCCTGTACATCTGCGCGACGGACGAGCACGGCACCCCGGCCGAGCTGGCCGCGAAGGAGCAGGGCCTGCCGGTCGACGAGTTCTGCGCGCAGGCGCACGACGCGCAGAAGGCGGTGTACGACGGCTTCGAGCTGGCCTTCGACTACTTCGGCCGCAGCTCCAGCGCGGAGAACCGCGACATCACCCAGCACTTCGCCCGCCGCCTGAACGAGAACGGCTTCATCGAGGAGCGCGCGATCCGCCAGGTGTACTCGCCGGCGGACGGCCGCTTCCTGCCGGACCGCTATGTGGAGGGCACCTGCCCGCACTGCGGCTACGACAAGGCGCGTGGCGACCAGTGCGAGAACTGCACTCGTGTCCTGGACCCGACCGACCTGATCAACCCGCGCTCGGCGATCTCCGGTTCGACGGACCTGGAGGTCCGGGAGACGAAGCACCTCTTCCTCCTCCAGTCCAAGCTCCAGCACGAGGTCGAGGAGTGGGTGTCCCGTCACGAGGCCGACTGGCCGCAGCTGGCCTCCTCCATCGCCCGCAAGTGGCTGAACGAGGGCCTGCACGACCGGGCGATCACCCGTGACCTGGACTGGGGCGTGCCGGTCCCGGCCGACACCTGGCCGGAGCTCGCGGCGGAGGGCAAGGTCTTCTACGTCTGGTTCGACGCCCCGATCGAGTACATCGGTGCGACGAAGGAGTGGGCGGACCAGGACCCGGAGAACCGCGACTGGAAGTCGTGGTGGTACGACGTGGACACCGCCGTGCGCTACACGGAGTTCATGGCGAAGGACAACGTGCCCTTCCACACCGTGATGTTCCCGGCCACCGAGCTGGGCGTGCGCGAGCCGTGGAAGAAGGTCGACTACGTCAAGGCGTTCAACTGGCTGACGTACTACGGCGGGAAGTTCTCCACGTCGCAGAAGCGGGGCGTCTTCACCGACCAGGCCCTGGAGATCCTGCCCGCCGACTACTGGCGCTACTTCCTGATCGCCAACGCCCCGGAGTCGGACGACTCGTCGTTCACCTGGGAGCACTTCACGGCCACGGTCAACAAGGACCTCGCCGACACCCTCGGCAACTTCGTCAACCGCGTGCTGTCCTTCTCGAAGAAGCGCTTCGGCGAGGAGGTCCCGGCGGGCGCCGCGGCCGGTGCGGCGGAGGCGAAGCTCGGCGAGGAGATCGCGGGCCTGCTGGCCGAGTACGAGGCCCAGATGGAGGCCCTCCAGTTCCGCAAGGCGGCGGCCGCGCTGCGCGCCCTGTGGTCGGCCGGCAACTCCTACCTGGAGGAGAAGGCCCCCTGGCTGGAGATCAAGACCGACCCGGAGGGCGCGGCACTGACCCTGCGCACGGCGATGAACCTGATCCACCTGTACTCGGTGGTCTCCGAGCCCTTCATCCCGGCGTCCTCCAAGGCCATGCGCACGGCGTTCGCCCTCCAGGACGACACGGCGGCGTGGGTGACGCGGGACGAGGCGAAGTCCCTGGACTCGGTGCCCGCGGGCACCCCGTTCACCGTCCCGCCGGTCCTCTTCGCCAAGCTCACGGACGAGGACCTGGAGACGTACAAGGAGCGCTTCGGCGGCGCCGCGGAGTAGGCAGCGGCGGCCGGTCGGCCCAGGCCCGGGAACGAGCAGTTCCCGGGCCTTCCGCGTTCCCGGGGAAGAACAAACGGAACTCCCTCCTCCTCTGTGCCTGCCTCTCCTCCGGGCGGTATACATTGCGAAGATCATGTGAAGCCATTGGCTCACTGGGACACGAGTGGACGAGTGAGTCCACTGAGTGGGGGGTTCATCCATGGCGCTCTTCGGAAACGCGCACACCGTCGACCCGGCAGCGGCACAGCAGGACTTCGCGCGCCTGCTCGGCCAGAACGAGCAGGTCCACGCCGCGTACCAGCTGATACGCGACACCATCCTGTTCACCGACCGCCGACTGCTCCTCGTCGACAAGCAGGGCATCACCGGCAAGAAGGTGGAGTACCACTCCATCCCGTACCGCAGCGTCACCCACTTCGCGGTGGAGACGGCCGGCACCTTCGATCTCGACGCCGAACTCAAGATCTGGGTCTCGGGCACCGCGGCGCCCATCGAGAAGACGTTCACCAAGGGCGTCGACATCTACGAGGTCCAGGCGATCCTCACCCAGTTCGTGGCGAAGTAGCACCGCCCGGCAGGCGGGCCGTCCCGGTCCGCCTGCGCCTGTACGGCGCCTCCCCGCGAGGACCCCGTCGGCCCTTGCTAGCATCCGCACACTTGTGCGAGGGCGGGGGCCCTCGCGGGGAGGGAACATTTCACGTGGGCAGACACGCCCCGAGACGGCGCGGCCCGGCCGCCCTCGTCTCCACACTCGCGGTCGCCTTGGCGGCCGGCACCATCACCCTGTTCGCCGGCACCCCGGACGGCGCCGGCAGCGCGCTGGCCGCCGCGGCGGCCGGATCGGCGGGGACGACGCAGATCCTGCTGGACGATCCGAGCAGCGACACCCCGCGCTCCGACCGGCTGCTCTCCGCGGGCAGGACCGGGTTCCTGCACCGTCAGGCCGGGGTCGCGGGCCTGCTGTGGACGAACTACGAGGACGGCACCACCGTCACCGTGCAGGGGCCGACCGGCGTCTACAAGCCGACCACCACCACCTGCTGGGACATCCAGGTGCGCTGCGCCTCGGGCATGTACGGGCAGGCCGCCGACACCGTCGCCCTGCCGCACGCCTCCTACGGAGACCCGGTGTCCCTGTGGAGCCCGGACGGCAGCGCCCTGCGGACCGTCGACCTCAGCCAGTCGGCCGACTACGTGGGCACCTACGGCGACACACTCGTCACGATCGAGTGGAACGGGGTCGTCGACGGCGAACAACTCGACGGCTACCGGCTGCACCTCGTGGACCTGGTCGACGGCAAGCAGCGCGACCGCGTGGTCGACGGCTACCCGGCCGAGGGTTCCTGGAACGTGAGCTCCTCGCGCACCGGCGACGAGGACGGCTTCCTCCTGGCCTACGCGATCCACGACGAGAACGGCGACGTCGAGTCGTACACCGTCGGCTACCTCGACTTCGCGACAGCGCAGCTCACACCCGTCTTCACCGGCCTGGACGCCTCCCCGGAGCTCGTGCTCACCGACGACCGCGTCGGCTGGTACACGGAGGCCGCCGGACTGCACCTCAAGCCGCGCGGCGACCTCCTCGCCGAGGAGACCGTCCCGGTGACGGGCGAGGAGATCGCCGGCTCCCCCGTCCCCGTTGTCGTCGGCGACTGGCTGGTCCTCGGCGTGTCCGGAGGCGGCGTCACGGCCGTGTCCCTGACCGACGGCACCGAGAAGACCCTGCTGACCCGGTCCTACGGGAACCCGCTGGCCACCCCCGAGGGCGACGCCCTCGTCACCGGTGGCACCGGCGCGGCGGACTGGTGGGTCCAGCGCGTCGGCCTCTCCACCGACGGCACCCCGCGCCTGGAGAAGGTGCGCAAGGTGGTGCCGTACGAGAACGCCAAGACGGGCCTGGCGCTCAGCCGCGGCAGCCTGCGCGTGGCGGAGGACAGCACGAGCAGCACCCTGGACACCACGACCGTGCGCACGCTCACGACGAACGGCAGCACCGAACTGACCGCGTCCGCCCCGAAGACCGGCGACTCGGTGGGCCCCGTGTGCCCGTACGCGAACACCACGTGCTCGGCGATGTGGGGCAACAGCGGTACGGCCCCCGAGGACGTCTACCTCGACACCTTCTACGACGGCGACGAGGGCGGCAGCGGGCTGGAGAACGCCGACCGGCTGGTCGCCATCGGCGACGAATGGTCCAACGACACGCTGGAGTTCGGCACCACGGGCGGCTCCGTCGTCGACGTCTCCGACGGTTACGCCGTCTACAACTCCGGTGGCTCGGCCCCGATGCAGTACATCGGCGAGTTCGGCTACGGCCAGCAGCTGAAGCGCTCGGTCCGGGCCGCCGCCCTGAACGGCTCGACGCTGTGGAGCGCCACCTCCACCACCGGCAAGCTCACCTCCTACAGCCTGGCCGAGGAGAAGACCCTCTCCACGGTCGCCGTCCCGGGCCTCGGCTGTGTGCCGAGCGAACTCCAGGCGGCGGGCCGCTGGGTGTACTGGTCGTGCCAGTCGGCCTCGGCCGGTGTGTACGACACCAAGGCCGGTACGTCGAAGGCCGTGCAGCCCGGCGACGTGCTGCTCGGCGACGGGTTCACCGTGCGGCACGACCACGCCACCGGGCAGCTCGTGCTGACCGAGGCGTCCACCGGAGCCACCCGCGTGATCACCTCCGACGTCCCGGGCACCGGTCCGGCCACGGACCGCCGTTACCGGTGGACCGTCGACGAGTACACGGGCCTGGTCGCCTGGACCGACTCGTTCCAGCAGACGCACGTCGCCACCACCGGCATCACGCCGTCCGCGACGACCGCCTTCCGCAGCGAGGCCGGCAGCTACGTCGAGCCGGGCGCGTCCACCGCCTGGACCGGCGAATGGCAGCTGTCCCGCCCGGTCACCTCCTGGTCGCTGACCTTCACCTCGGTGCAGAGCGGTGCGACCGGCAGGGCCACCCGTACGCTCACCGGCGGCGCGGTCCCCGCCCAGCTGTCCGCGAACTGGAACGGCAAGACCTCCGGCGGCACCCACTTCCCCAACGGGGAGTTCACCTGGACGCTGAAGGCCACCGGACTGGGCACATCGGCCCCCGTCACGGTGACGTCCGGCGAGGGCTTCCTCCTCAGGGGAGCCGCGGTACGCCACGACTTCGGCAGCCTCGACGGCCCGGACGGCAGGGGTGACCTGCTCACCCTCAACTCCTCCGGCGGTCTGACCGTCCAGCAGGGCACGGGAACAGGCAAGTTCGGCGAGAAGACCACCGGCACCGGATGGGCCACCTCCATCAAGGCGGTCCCCTTCGGCGACATGAACGGCGACCGCTGCAACGACGTCCTCGTACGGCTGAGCAGCGGGGCCCTGCGCCTGTACAAGCCGGGCTGCAACGCCGCCGTCAAGCCGACGACGTCGTACACGACGCTCGCCACCAGCGGCTGGACGCAGTACGACGTCCTGACCTCGCCCGGCGACATGACCGGCGACGGCCGCCCGGACCTGATCGCACGCACCGCGTCCACCGGAACCGTCTACCTGTACAAGGGGACGAGCACGGGCGGCCTGTCCGCGCGCGTGAAGCTCTACGACAACTGGAAGGGCTACAAGAAGATCGTCGGCGCCGGCGACCTCGACGGCGACGGCATCGGCGACCTGCTCGCCCAGGACACCTCCAACACCCTCTACCGCTACCACGGCAAGGGGGACGGCACGTTCGCCGCGCGCGTGAAGCTGTTCAGCGACTGGGGCGGCTCCTACAACGCCGTCGTCGGCGTCGGCGACATCACCGACGACGGCAAGGCCGATCTGGTCTCCCGCGACAGCGGTGGAAACCTGTACCGCAACAGCGGTGACGGCAAGGGATCCTTCGGCTCCCGCACGAAGATCGCGACCGGGTGGAGTGGCTACAAGTTCCTCTCCTGACGGGCGCACACATCGGCCGGGGCGCCCGGGACTTCATGTACCGGGCGCTCTTGTCGTCGCCACTCGTCCCCCACCCGCCGAACCGGTGACGGGACACCCGGGCGCCGGTGGCGGCCCGGAGTGAAGGTGCGCCGTCCGCTGCTCCGGATCCGGAGTGGACCCCGGCGCTGGCATGTCCGCGCTCACCCGTATGGTTTCCGCCATGGCAGTCCCCGAGGTCATCCCGATCGCCTACGAGCCGAAGCACCGCACCGAGACCATCGGCCGGTACGCGGACGGTCAGTTCCTGGCATCGATCACGTACGCCTTCCCTGAAGGCTTCCGTCCCGACGACGGCTGGGAAGAGCACAAACGCCTCTACACGGTGCTCCACACCTTCGACGTCGAGGGCCGTTACCGCGACTCGGAGATCTGGTGCGCCGGCACCTGGGCCGAGCAGCAGCGCAATCCCGACGGCGACGACTCGGTCCTCGCGCAGGCACGGATCCACCTGGCGAAGCTGCTGCGCAGCCTGCCCCGCCGCTCCTACACGGACATCGCCGTCCGCCCCTTCCAACTCACGGTCGACGGGGTGCTCTTCGGCCTGCTGAGCGGATCGGACGAGGACGGCGACTGGGCCGAGCTCTACCCGGACCGGCTCGGCTTCGGCGAGCCGTGGGACGGCACCTACGACACCTGAGCGGCCGGGGTGAGGGCCGCCCGGGGCACCGCGCGGCCCCGGACGGCCCCGAGTTCCGCGGACGGTGCTACGAGGCCGACGCCGACGCGCTCGGCCGGGTGTCCGTGCTGTCGTGGGTCTCGTCCGGGGCGACGCCCATCGTCAGGTGCGCGTGGACGCCCTTGGCGATGTTCTTCCTGCTGTAGTCGAGGTGGAGGAGACCGCCCGCGTGCCCGTTCTGGGGGTAGATCGTGTCCTCGGTGAGGGTCGTGCGCGTGGTGGTGTTCGTCGAGTACGGGGACACCTCGGCCGCGGCCAGGACCGACTTCTCGTCGAAGAAGAGCTGGCCGGTGTGACAGGTGTGGCCGCCCTCGTAGCCCGCGTCGGTCCAGGTGCCGTCCACGTGGACCTTCACGTGGATGTGGACGCAGCGGCCCTGGTACCAGCCCGGGAACACGGTCTTGAAGACGACGTAGCCGTGCTTGTCGGTCTTCCAGGTGCCGCGCAGATAGCGCTCGTCGTCGGTGGGTTCGGAGTGGCCGCCGCCACCGGAGGGACCGCCGGACGGGGGCTCGCCGGTCGGGGTGCCGGTGGGCGTGCCCGAAGGTGCGTCGGTGGGGGCACCCGTCGGCGCGCCGCCGCCTCCGCCGCTGCCCATCGACTCGTAGCCGGAGTAGACGCCCAGCGCGGTGCAGTGCCAGATGTCGACCGCCGCGTTCCTGACGGGCTTGCAGGTCTCGGCGTCGATCACCTTGAGCTTGAGGGTCATGGGGATGCCCTCCTGGTCCTCGGTGATGTCCTGGCGGATCTTGTCCGCGTCGATGTAGTACGGCCCCTCGGTGGTCTCCGAGGTCAGCGTGTAGCAGGTCTCGGCGCTCGACGAGGCGGCCGCGGCGGAGGTGCCGGAGGCCGTCTCGCCGGCGAACGCGTTCACGGCGATGCCGCCGCCCACGCCGACGGCCGCCACGGCCGCTCCACCTGCGACGACGACCTTGCGTCGCGTCATGTTCCGTTTGTGCGCGGGCCCTTGGGTCTCAGTCATGGACCGGACCGTAGGGTTCCCACCTGTCAGCAGCATGGGCGGGAACTGTGGTTCTGCAAGGCCACGCAGAATGGCCCGGAACCGATGTCGGTTCCGGGCCGTTCGGGGCTGGGGCCTACTTCGGCTGCGGCTTCCGCACGGAGAGGTGCAGCTCGCGCAGACGGGTCTCGTCGAGCTCCGTGGGCGCGCCCATCATCAGGTCCTGCGCGTTGCCGTTGAGCGGGAACGCGATGGTCTCGCGGATGTTCGGCTCGTCCGCGAGGAGCATGACGATGCGGTCCACGCCCGGCGCGATGCCGCCGTGCGGCGGGGCGCCGAAGCGGAAGGCACGGAGCATGCCCGCGAACTGCTCCTCGACGGTCTCACGGTCGTAGCCCGCGATCTCGAAGGCCTTGAGCATGATGTCGGGCTCGTGGTTCCGGATCGCGCCGGAGGACAGCTCCACGCCGTTGCAGACGATGTCGTACTGCCAGCCGAGGATGTCCAGCGGGTCCTGGGTCTCCAGGGCCTCCAGACCGCCCTGCGGCATCGAGAACGGGTTGTGCGAGAAGTCGATCCTGCCGGTGTCCTCGTCCTTCTCGTACATCGGGAAGTCGACGATCCAGCAGAACCGGAAGACGTCCTCCTCGAAGTGCCCGGCCCGCTTGGCGGCCTCGACGCGCACCGCGCCCATGATCTTCGAGACCTCGTCGAACTCGCCGGCGCCGAAGAACACCGCGTGGCCGGCCGCCAGGGACAGGCGCTTGGTCAGCTCGGCGACGTTCTCCTCGGTGAGGAACTTCGCGATCGGACCCGTCAGCGAGCCGTCCTCGGCGACACGGACCCAGGCCAGGCCCTTCGCGCCCAGGGTGACGGCGAAGTCACCGAGCTGGTCGAAGAACTTGCGGGGCTGCGCGGAGACGTCCGGCACCGGCAGGGCACGCACGTGCTTGCCCGCGAACGCCTTGAACTCCGAGCCCTCGAAGATGTCGGTGATGTCGACGAGCTCCAGCTGGGCGCGCAGGTCCGGCTTGTCGGAGCCGTACTTCAGCATCGCCTCGCGGAACGGGATGCGCGGGAACGGGGACGTCACATGACGGCCGTTGCCGAACTCCTCGAACAGCTCGGTCATCAGCTTCTCGATCGGCTGGAAGACGTCCTCCTGCTCGACGAACGACATCTCGACGTCGAGCTGGTAGAACTCGCCCGGCGAGCGGTCCGCGCGGGCGTCCTCGTCGCGGAAACAGGGCGCGATCTGGAAGTAGCGGTCGAAGCCGGAGATCATCAGCAGCTGCTTGAACTGCTGCGGGGCCTGCGGCAGGGCGTAGAACTTGCCCGGGTTGAGACGGGAGGGCACCACGAAGTCGCGCGCGCCCTCGGGGGAGGTGGCGCTGAGGATCGGGGTCGCCATCTCGTTGAAGCCGAGCGCCGTCATCTTGTGACGGATCGCCGAGATCACGGCCGTACGCAGCAGGATGTTGCGGTGCATGCGCTCGCGGCGCAGGTCGAGGAAGCGGTACTCCAGGCGCCGCTCCTCGTTGACGCCGTCCTCGGCGTTGATCGTGAAGGGCAGCGGCTGGGCGGCGCCGAGCAGCTCGACCTCGCCGACCTCGACCTCGATCTCGCCGGTGGGCAGGTCGGGGTTCACGTTCTCCGCGCCGCGCGAGACGACCTTGCCGTCGATGCGGACGGTGGACTCCTTGGAGACCTTGTCCAGGGCCTCGTAGGCGGGCGTACCGGGGCGGGCGACGAGCTGCGTGATGCCGTAGTGGTCGCGCAGATCGATGAAGAGGATGCCGCCCAGGTCTCGGCGATTGTGCAGCCAGCCGCTCAACCGGACGTCGCTCTCGACGTCAGAGGCGCGGAGCTCGCCGCAGGTGTGGGACCTGTACCGATGCATCGTCGTTCATCCAGTCTTCGCGGATCGGGGTCTGTTTCACGTGAAACGTCCTGGGCCGGGGCCCGGACCCCCCAAGGGTACCGGGCACCCCGAGATCGCCACTCCCCAATACTCTCGGTGGCAGGCAGCGATCACCTCTTCTTACAGTGGGGCCATGCGCACTGGTGAGCCCCTGCCCGGCGTGGGGGAAGTCCTCGCCGCCCTCGCGACCGGCCTGTGGCGCTGGGACAGCGCCGCCGGTCTGGTCACCTTCGACGCAGAGGCCGCCCGGCTGATCGGCCTGCCCGCGGAGCCGGCGACACTCACCGAGGCGGGCGCGCGCTCCCATTTCCACCCCGTCGACTGGAACGAGATCGACGGGGTCGTCCAGCTCGCCGTCGCCGAGGGCACCCTGGCCGAGGCCCGGATGCGGATCATGGACGGGCACGGCCGGGTGCTCCGCACCGTCCGCAGCCGCTCCAAGCCGATCGTGGACCCGCAGACCGGCGAGTTCGAGCTCATCGGCACCCTCCAGGAGGTCTCCGAGCAGCCGCCGGGCGCCGCCGCGCGCACCCCGGTCACCGGCGACTGGCGCCGCTCGCGGGAGGCGTTCCTGCTGGACGCGGGCCGCGCGCTGGCCGAGGCCCGGTCGACGGCCGAGGTGCTGCGGGTCGCGGCCGGCCTGTCCATGCCCGGGTTCTCCCCCGACGGGCTGGCCGTCTTCGGCGCCGAGGGCGACCGGCTGACCGTCATCGGCCACCACGGACACCAGCCGGGGGCCGAGAGCCCCTTCTCGCGCATGGCGCTGGCCACCGACTACCCGGCCGCGGAGGTCGTCCGTACGGGCCGTGCCGTCTACCTGTCCTCGCCCGACGACTACCGGGACCGCTATCCGGTCTCCTGGCCGCTCGCCAAGCACTTCGGACGGCACTCCTGGGCGTTTTTGCCGCTGACCGTCGCGGGCCGCACCATGGGGGCGTGGATGGCGGCCTTCACGTACCCCGTCAGCTTCACGCCCGACGAGCGTTCGGTCCTCACGACCGTCGCCCGCATGCTCGCGCAGGCCCTCTCGCGCGCCGGGGCCGCCGAGACCGAGCGGGCACTCACCGACGGCCTGCAACGCTCGATGATGCCCACGCTGGGCCCCCGGATACCGGGCATGACCATCGCCGCGCGCTACGTCCCCACCGGCGGCGGCCTCCAGGTCGGCGGCGACTGGTACGACATGATCCCGCTGCCCGGGGGGAGCGCCCGCACGAAGTCCGGCGGAGGCCGCTTCGCGCTGGTCATCGGCGACGTCCAGGGCCACGACGTCCGCGCGGCGGGCCTGATGGGCCAGCTGCGCATCGCGCTGCGCGCGTACGCCGCCGAGGGCCACCGCCCCGACGCGGTGCTCTCCCGGGCCTCACGCTTCCTGTACGGGGTCACCGACTCGGTGACCTACGGGTCGAGCGGCGGCGCGGACGACGGGGATCCCGACGACACCCGCTTCGCGACCTGCCTCTACGTCGAGGTCGACCCGGCGACCGGGACGCTCGACATCGCCCGCGCCGGGCACCCGGACCCCGCGATACGCATGGCCGACGGAACGGTGCTGATGCGGCCGACCGCGGGCGGGCTGCCGCTGGGCGTCGACCCGGACGCCGACTACCCCACGACCCGGCTCGTCCTGGAACCGGGCGAGACCATGCTGATCTGCACCGACGGGCTCATCGAGACCGGCGGTCACGACCTCGACACCGGCTGGCGCCGTATCCGCCGGGCCCTGGAGGCCCACGACGGCGACATGGAGTCCCTGGCCGACGCGCTCGTCCAGGTCGTGCACGGGCCCTCCTCGCACCACACCACCGGGCCGCTCGCCGACCGGCGGGAGGACGACATCGCCGTCGTGCTGCTGTGCCGGCAGGCACCGGGCTGCGGCTGCGGCGACACCGTGACGCTCGCACCGCCGCCGGTGCGCCGCACGATGCTGACCGTGGCGCAGGCCGAGCCCGAGGCGATCGCGGGGGCCCGCCAGCAGCTGCGGGAGCTGCTCCACGACTGGGCCTCCGAGGATCAGTTCGACGGGGCGGTCCTGCTCGTCTCGGAACTGATCACGAACGTCCTGGTGCACACCGACACCGACGCGCTGATCGTCGCCGAGGTGACGGGCGGCCCGGACGGACGGCGTCTGCGGGTGGAGGTCTCCGACGCGAGCGACGACCTGCCGCACCGGCGCCACCCCGGGGAGCTGGCGTCCTCGGGGCGGGGGCTGGTGTTCGTGGAGCTCCTCGCGGACGCCTGGGGCGTGGATCCCAGGGGCGAGGGGAAGAGCATCTGGTTCGAGTTCCACGAGGCCGGCGCACGGGTCGCCGAGGACGGCTGAGGCCCGGGCGCGGCGCGGCTCAGGGCACCTCGGGGGCCTCGGACGTCTCGGACCCGTAGCGCGTGCGGAGTTCGTGCAGTACCCCGAAGCCGGCCGCCGTCAGGGGCACGGCGAGCAGCATGCCGAGGATTCCCGCGACGGACGCGCCCGCCGTGATCGCCAGCATCACCACCGCGGGATGCATCTGCACGGTGCGGCTCTGGATCATCGGCTGGAGCACGTGCCCCTCCAGGACCTGCACGGCGAGGACGACGCCGAGGGCCCACAGCGCGATGACGAACCCCCGGTCGGCGAGCGCGACCAGCACCGCCACCGCTCCGGAGATGAACGCGCCGAGGTAGGGGATGTACGCCCCCACCAGCACGAGCGCGCCGAGTCCCACCGCGCCCGGCACCCGCAGGATCAGCAGTCCGACGGTGATGCACACGGCGTCGATGAGCGCGATGAGAGTGGTCCCGCGCATGAACCCCTCGACGGCCTGGAAGGCACGGCGGGCCATGGCCTCGACGACGTCGGCGGTGCCCCGCGGCGCGAGCGACCTGAGCGTTCCGGCCACCCGGTGCGAGTCCCGCAGGAAGAAGAAGACGAGCAGCAGGGCGAGGACGGCCACGGCGATGGTCTCGCCGACGACACTGACTCCGCTGATGACGTTGGACGCGGCCGTGCCGCCGAACTTGGTCAGCAGTTCCTTGGAGTTGGACGCGAGGTCCTCCAGCGAGGTCCCGGCCGCGCCGAAGTGCTCGGCGAGGGACTTCCCGGCCTGCTTCAGCGAGGCGACGATCTGGTCGCCCGTGTCGATGAGCGCCGCGACGACGATGTAGACGGCGCCGCCGACGATCAGAACCACCGCGACACAGGTGAGTCCGGCGGCCAGCGACCGGTTGACCCGCATCCGCAGCAGCCGCCGGTACAGCGGGCCGAGCAGCGCGGTGCCCAGCAGGGCGAGCAGCACCGGGGTGACCGCCGTACGGAACTCCCCGCACAGCAGGATCCCGACCCACCCGACGCCGGCGACGAGCAGGATCACGGCACACCAGGCGGCCAGCCTCCTGGCGCCTTCGGGGAGTAGCTGCACGGTGCCAGCCGATCACGCACCGGCCACGGCGTCGCCCCGGGACGTCCGAAAGGGGGAGGGCGGCAAGGGCTCGTCGCCCTTGCCGCCCTCGCGTCGCCCGCCGCCGCTCCCGCCGTCCCGGAGCACGTCCCGGACATCCCGCCGGGAGCGCGCCCGGACGTCGCGGCCTACAGCGTGCCGGACATCCCGTGCACCGCCGGGATGGTGCCCAGGCGGCCCTTCTGGAAGTCCTCGAAGGCCTGCTGGAGCTCCTCGCGGGTGTTCATCACGAACGGGCCGTAGTGCGCCATGGGCTCACGGATCGGCTGCCCGCCGAGGAGGACGACCTCCAGGTCCGGCGTGTGGGCGTCCTGCTTCTCGTCGGCGCGCACGGTCAGCGAGCCGCCGGCGCCGAACACCGCGGTCTGGCCCATGTGGACCGGGCGGCGCTCCGTGCCGACCGAGCCCCGTCCGGCGAGGACGTAGGCGAGACCGTTGAAGTCCTCGCGCCACGGGAGCGTGATCTCCGCGCCGGGCGCCAGGGTCGCGTGGACCATGGTGATCGGCGTGTGCGTGATGCCCGGACCCTGGTGACCGTCGAGCTCACCGGCGATGACGCGCAGCAGCGCGCCGCCGTCGGGGGTGCTCAGCAGCTGGACCGTGCCACCGCGGATGTCCTGGTAGCGCGGCGCCATCATCTTGTCCTTGGCCGGGAGGTTCACCCACAGCTGGAGGCCGTGGAAGAGGCCGCCGGACATGACGAGGGACTCCGGCGGGGCCTCGATGTGCAGGAGGCCCGAGCCGGCGGTCATCCACTGGGTGTCGCCGTTGGTGATGGTGCCGCCGCCACCGTTGGAGTCCTGGTGGTCGAAGATCCCGTCGATGATGTAGGTCACGGTCTCGAAGCCGCGGTGGGGGTGCCAGGGGGTGCCCTTGGGCTCGCCCGGCGCGTACTCCACCTCGCCCATCTGGTCCATCATGATGAACGGGTCGAGGTGGCGGTAGTTGATCCCGGCGAACGCGCGGCGAACCGGGAAGCCCTCACCCTCGAAGCCACTGGGCGCGGTCGTCACGGCCAGCACGGGACGGGACACGGCGTCGGCCGGCGCGGCCACACGGGGCAGGGTCAGCGGGTTCTCGACGGTCACTGCAGGCATGGTCGGTACCTCCTTGTGGTCCGAGGTTAGTTGATTGTTGAACTTTCTGCCACCCCTAACGAACGACGCCCGGAGGGCATTCCCTCCGGGCGTCCGCGTGGCGGCTCCTCGCGGAGCCGGTCCTGCCGTCGTGCCTATCCATACATCCGGCGCATCGCGAAATCGACCATCTGCTCGACGGCCTTGGCGTCGAAGACCATGCGGTGCTCACCCTCCATGTCGAGCACGAAGCCGTAGCCGGTGGGGAGGAGGTCGATCACCTCGGCGCCGGTGATCACGAAGTACTTGGACTCCTTGCCGGCATAGCGGCGCAGTTCCTTGAGGGAGGTGAACATGGGGATGACCGGCTGCTGGGTGTTGTGCAGCGCCAGGAATCCGGGGTTGTCGCCGCGCGGGCAGTACACCTTCGACGTCGCGAAGACCTGCTGGAAGTCCTCCGCGGCCATCGAGCCCGTGGTGAAGGCACGGACGGCGTCCGCGAGCGACGGCGGGGACGGCTCCGGGTAGAGCGGCGGCTGCTGGCCGTACCCGCCGGGCATCTGGCCGCCCGGCATCTGGCCGGGGATGTTCCCCTGGGGCTGGGCATACCCCTGCTGGGCTCCCGCGTTCTGGTCATAGCCGTACATGCGTCAAAGAGTAGTGGGCCACATATGGACCATCAGGGGTTGATTCTTATTACTGACGGGTAGCATCATCGTAGCTACTTGTTGGTACGTGAACTAGCTGCGAGGAGTCAGTGCCTCGCCGATCCCTTACGGAGCCGTCGCCATGGGGCACTACAAGTCGAATCTCCGCGACATCGAGTTCAACCTCTTCGAGGTGCTCGGGCGCGACAAGCTGTACGGCACCGGCCCGTTCGGGGAGATGGACACCGACACCGCCAAGAGCATCCTCGAGGAGCTGACCCGCCTCTCGGAGAACGAGCTGGCCGAGTCCTTCGCCGACGCCGACCGCAACCCGCCGGTCTTCGACCCGGAGACCAACACCGCGCCGGTGCCCGCGTCCTTCAAGAAGAGCTACAAGGCCTTCATGGACTCCGAGTACTGGCGTCTGGGCCTGCCCGAGGAGATCGGCGGCACCACCGCCCCGCCGTCCCTCATCTGGGCCTACGCGGAGCTGATCCTCGGCGCCAACCCGGCCGTGTGGATGTACTCCTCCGGCCCGGCCTTCGCCCGCATCCTCTTCGAGGAGGGCACCGAGGAGCAGAAGAAGTGGGCCCAGATCGCGGTCGACAAGACCTGGGGCTCCACGATGGTGCTCACCGAGCCCGACGCCGGTTCGGACGTCGGCGCCGGCCGCACCAAGGCGATCCAGCAGGAGGACGGCTCCTGGCACATCGAGGGCGTGAAGCGCTTCATCACGTCCGGTGAGCACGACATGGAGGAGAACATCCTCCACTACGTCCTCGCCCGCCCCGAGGGCGCCGGCCCCGGCACCAAGGGCCTGTCCCTCTTCCTCGTCCCGAAGTACCTCTTCGACTTCGAGACCGGCGAGCTGGGCGAGCGCAACGGCGCGTACGCGACGAACGTCGAGCACAAGATGGGCCTCAAGGCCTCCAACACGTGCGAGATGACCTTCGGCGACCGCCACCCCGCCAAGGGCTGGCTGATCGGCGAGAAGCACGACGGCATCCGCCAGATGTTCCGCATCATCGAGTTCGCCCGCATGATGGTCGGCACGAAGGCGATCTCCACCCTCTCCACCGGCTACCTGAACGCCCTGGAGTACGCCAAGGAGCGCGTCCAGGGCCAGGACCTCGCCAACTTCATGGACAAGGCCGCCCCCAAGGTCACCATCACGCACCACCCGGACGTGCGCCGCTCGCTGATGACGCAGAAGGCGTACGCGGAGGGCATGCGCGCCCTGGTGCTGCACACGGCGGCCGTCCAGGACGAGATCATGCTCAAGGAGACCGCGGGCGAGGACACCGCCGCCCTGGAGGCCATGAACGACCTGCTCCTGCCGATCGTCAAGGGCTACGGCTCCGAGAAGGGCTACGAGCAGCTCGCCCAGTCGCTGCAGACCTTCGGCGGCTCCGGCTTCCTGCAGGAGTACCCGATCGAGCAGTACATCCGCGACGCCAAGATCGACACCCTGTACGAGGGCACGACCGCGATCCAGGGCCAGGACTTCTTCTTCCGCAAGATCGTCCGCAACCAGGGCGCCGCGCTGAACTCGCTCGCCGAGGACATCAAGTCCTTCCTCGCGCTCGGCACCGGCGGCGAGAACCTCTCCGCCGCCCGTGAGCAGCTCGCCAAGGCGGCCGTCGAGCTGGAGGCCATCGTCGGCCTGATGCTGACCGACCTCGCGGCCACCGAGCAAGACGTCAAGAACATCTACAAGGTGGGCCTGAACACCTCCCGCCTGCTGCTCGCCTCCGGCGACGTCATCGTCGGCTACCTGCTGCTGCGCGGTGCCGCCGTCGCCGCCGAGAAGCTGGAGACCGCCTCCGCCAAGGACAAGCCCTTCTACACCGGCAAGATCGCGGCCGCGAAGTTCTTCGCCGCCAACGTCCTGCCCGGCGTCACCGGCGCGCGCAAGCTCGCCGAGGGCGTGGACCTGGACCTGATGGAGCTCGACGAGGCCGCGTTCTAGAGCCCGCGCGGAGCTGGGCGGACGCCCAACCAGAACCTGTCCTTCCGGTCAGGTGTCCGCCCTTCACATCCCCCTTACGAAGGCCCGTTCCCCATCGCCGGGAGCGGGCCGTCGTGCGTCGTTAAGGTGAACCCATGAGTACCCCCGCCCGCTTCGACCGCGGCCACACCGACGACCTCATGTCCTTCCTGGCAGCCAGCCCGACGCCGTACCACGCGGTGGCGAACGCAGCCGAGCGTCTGGAGAAGGCCGGATTCCGCCAGGTCGCCGAGACCGACGCGTGGGACGGGACGAGCGGCGGGAAGTACGTACTGCGCGGAGGCGCCATCGTCGCCTGGTACGTGCCGGAGGGCGCCCAGCCCCACACCCCCTTCCGGATCGTGGGCGCACACACCGACTCCCCGAACCTGCGCGTGAAGCCGCAGCCCGACACCGGCGCGCACGGCTGGCGCCAGGTGGCCGTGGAGATCTACGGCGGCCCCCTGCTGAACTCCTGGCTGGACCGGGACCTCGGCCTCGCGGGCCGGCTCTCGCTGCGGGACGGCTCCACCCGCCTGGTGAACATCGACCGCCCCCTGCTCCGCGTACCCCAGCTCGCCATCCACCTGGACCGCTCGGTCAGCGCCGACGGACTCAAGCTCGACAAGCAGCGCCACATGCAGCCCGTCTGGGGACTCGGCGAACCCCGCGAGGGCGACCTGATCGCCTTCCTGGAGGAGGAGTCCGGACTGCCGGCGGGCGAGGTCACCGGCTGGGACCTGATGACCCACTCCGTCGAACGCCCCGACTACCTGGGCCGGGACAGAGAACTGCTGGCGGGTCCGCGCATGGACAACCTGCTGTCCGTGCACGCGGGCACCGCCGCCCTGGCCGCGGTCGCCACGGCCGACTCGCGGCTCGGGTACATCCCCGTCCTCGCGGCCTTCGACCACGAGGAGAACGGCTCACAGAGCGACACCGGCGCCGACGGCCCGCTCCTGGGCAACGTGCTGGAACGCTCGGTGTTCTCGCGCGGCGGCTCCCTGGAGGACCGGGCACGCGCCTTCGCGGGCACCGTCTGTCTGTCCTCCGACACGGGCCACGCGGTCCACCCCAACTACGCCGAGCGGCACGACCCGACGCACCACCCCCGCGCCAACGGCGGCCCCATCCTCAAGGTCAACGTCAACAACCGCTACGCCACCGACGGTTCGGGCCGCGCCGTGTTCGCCGCCGCCTGCGAGAAGGCCGGCGTGCGCTTCCAGACCTTCGTCTCCAACAACGCCATGCCCTGCGGCACCACCATCGGCCCCATCACCGCCGCACGGCACGGCATCAGGACCGTCGACATCGGCGTGGCCATCCTGTCCATGCACAGCGCCCGCGAACTCTGCGGCGCCGACGACCCGTTCCTCCTGGCCAACGCCCTGGTGGCCTTCCTGGAGGGGTAGTTCACCCACCCCTGCCGCCGCGACGGGCGATCGCCTCCGCATGGCCGGGCCCGAGCCGGGTACCCGGGTCGGGCCCGGGAAGACACCGTGTCTGCTCCGGGATGCCGAGCCAAGGAGGCGACACTCATGGGCCTGGGCGGATGCATCATCCTGATCGCCGCAGGAGCGATCCTCACGTTCGCGACCGACTGGAACATGGAGGGGGTCAACCTCGACCTCGTCGGCGTCATATTCATGATCGTCGGACTGATCGGGGTGGCGACCTTCAGCAGCATCGCCCGGCGCAGGCGCGTCGTGGTGCCGCCCACCACCCCGGTCGTGGAGGAGGAGCGCCACCACCCGGGCGGCTACAGCAACGGATACGGCGCCTGAGCACCCACACGGCCGGACGCCCCGGGCCGGCAGCGGCCGGCCCGGGTCCGCCCCTCACTCGTCCATGCCGGCGAGAACCAGCGGCAGCCGGTCCGTACCCGACGCGGTGAGCCGGACCGGCACACCCCAGTCCTGCTGGTGCACATGGCAGGCCGGGTACTCGTTGGCCGGGTCGTCGTCGCACGACGCCGCCATCGCCGACACGTGCAGAACACCCTCCGTCACGGCCGGATCGAGCTCCAGCACCCGCGAGAGATCGGTCCCCGCGCCCTCGCCGCCCCGCAGCAGCCCGGGCGGCGTCGACGAGACCAGCAGACGGGTCGACGGACCGTAGCGGGTGTCGAGCTTCTGACCGGCCGGAGCCTGGAAGATCACATCCAGGCGCAGCTCACCCGGCGCGACCTCCGTGGCCGCCCGCTGAGTGCGGTGGGCGACCGCCTCGACCCGCACGGCCTCCTCGGGCAGCCGCAGCCGCGTCAGCCGGTGGCGCGCCGACTCCACGACCACGATGTCGTCCCCGACGAGCACCGCGTCGCTCGGCTCCCGCACGTCCGTGGCGAGCGTGGTCACCTCGCCCGTCGCCGGGTCGTAGCGGCGCAGCGCGTGGTTGTACGTGTCGCTGACGGCGACCGAACCGTCGGGCAGCGCCGTCACCCCCAACGGGTGCTGCAGCAGCGCCTGCCCGGCCGGACCGTCACGGTGCCCGAAGTCGAAGAGCCCGGTCCCCACCGCCGTGTGCACCGTCCCGTCGAGGTCGACCCAGCGCAGCGCCGACGTCTCGGAGTCCGCCAGCCAGAGCCGGTCGGCGGTGGCGGCGAGCCCGGACGGCTGCGCGAACCAGGCCTCCTCGGCCGGCCCGTCGACCAGCCCCTCGTTCGTCGTGCCCGCGGCGACGCCGACCGTGCCCCGCGCGGGGTCGTACGCCCACAGCTGGTGGACCCCGGCCATCGCGATCCACACCCGTCCGCCGAACACGGCCACGTCCCACGGCGACGACAGGTCCACCTCACGCGCGGGCCCGGACGTCGGCGACCCCTGCCACCACTGGCGGCCGGTGCCCGCGAGCGTCGTGACCTCGCCGGTGGCCAGGTCCAGGCGGCGCAGGGCGTGGTTCACGGTGTCCGCGACGACGACCGTGCCGTCGTCGAGCAGAGCGAGACCCTGAGGCTCGCTGAACCCGGCCTCGTCGGCCGGGCCGTCCACGAAGCCGCGCGCACCCGAGCCGATCCGCCGGATCACCGACTCGCCGTCCTCCGCCAGCTCCACGAGCTGGTGCCGGGTGGTATCGCTGACCAGGAGGTTCCCGTTCGGCAGGGCGAGCGCCTTGCCGGGGAAGCGCAGCACGGTCGGCTCGGGCTCGGGCGCCACGTACGGCCCGTCACCGCGCCGCAGGGTCCCCTTGGCCTCGTGCTCGGCCTCCAGCTCCTCCACCAGCCGGGCGATGGCGTGCGCGTGCCCCTCCCCGGCGTGCTGGGCGACCACGTACCCCTCGGGGTCGATCACGACGAGCGTCGGCCACGCGCGCACGGCGTACTGCTTCCAGGTGGCGAGCTCGGGATCGTCCAGCACCGGGTGCTCGACCCCGTACCGCTCGACGGCGTCGACGACCGCCTGGTGCTCGGCCTCGTGCACGAACTTGGGCGAGTGCACTCCGATGATCACCACGGTGTCGCGGTGCTTCTCCTCCAGCTCCCGCAACTCGTCCAGGACGTGCAGGCAGTTAATACAGCAGAAGGTCCAAAAATCGAGAATTACGACGCGTCCTCGCAGGTCGGCGAGGGTGTACGGGGTGCCGCCCGTGTTCAGCCAGCCGCCCTTGCCGTTCAGCTCGGGGGCGCGGACGCGGACGCGGCGGGTGGTGGGGGCCGGGGCGGAGTCGTTCATGGATCAAGGGTGCCACCACGCGCCGGCACTCAGCTCAGCGCGTGTCCCGTGGTCGCGTCCACGTGGTCCGGGACGTCGTCGTGGCGGTCGCCGACGGTGAGGGTGCCGGTGGGCTCGAACATCAGGATCGAGGCGCCGTGCGGGGCGACCGGCTTGTGCTCCGTGCCGCGCGGCACGGTGAAGACGGAGCCCTTGGGCAGGACGACGGTCCGTTCGCCGGCCGCCTCCCGGAGCGCGATGGTCAGCTCGCCCTCCAGGACCAGGAAGAACTCGTCGGTGTGGTCGTGGACGTGCCAGACGTGCTCGCCCTCGACCTTGGCGACGCGTACGTCGTAGTCGTTGACGGCGGTGACGATGCGCGGGCTCCACAGTTCGGTGAAGGAGGCCAGGGCGCCGGACAGGGAGACGGGGTCGCTGCTCATGGACTCATCCTCGGCCTGGCCCGGCCTCCGGACGAGTGCTAGAAATCGCATATGGCGCAACGATCCTCTCAGTCCGGTCCGGCGGGAGGCGCACCGCTCGCCGCCCGGGCCCCGTCCCCCGCCGCGCGGGGCGTGCACCGTGTCGTCCTCGTCGTCGACGAGAACTCCAACCCCTTCGAGATGAGCTGCGCGATCGAGGTGTTCGGGCTCCGCCGGCCGGAACTGGGGCGGGAGCTCTACGACTTCGGGCTCTGCGCCGCCGGGGAGCGGACCCGGATGCGGGACGGGTTCTTCACGCTCACCGGTGTGGACGGGCTGGAGGCGGCCGACGGGGCGGACACGCTGATCGTGCCGAACCGTCCGGACACCGGCACGCCGCGCTCCCCCGAGGTCCTGGACGCCGTTCGCCGGGCGCACGAGCGGGGGGCCAGGCTGATCGGGTTCTGCTCCGGTGCGTTCACCCTCGCGGAGGCCGGGCTGCTGGACGGGCGGCGGGCGGCCTGCCACTGGATGTGGGCGGATGCCTTCCGGGCGCGGTTCCCGCGGGTCCGTCTGGAGCCGGACGTCCTGTTCGTGGACGACGGGGACATTCTCACCGCGTCGGGGAGCGCGTCCGCGCTGGATCTCGGGCTGCATGTCGTGCGACGCGACCACGGCGCGGAGATCGCCAACGCCGTCTCGCGGCGGCTGGTCTTCGCCGCGCACCGTGACGGCGGGCAGCGCCAGTTCGTGGAGCGGCCGCTGCCGGAGGTGCCCGACGAGTCCCTGGCCCCGCTGCTGGCCTGGGCGCAGGAGCGGCTCGGTGAGCCGCTGACGGTCGCGGATCTGGCCGTGCGGGCGGCGGTGAGTCCGGCGACGCTGCACCGGCGTTTCCGTGCCGAGCTCGGCACCACCCCGCTGGCGTGGCTGACGGGTGAGCGGGTGGCGCTCGCCTGCCGGCTCATCGAGCGGGGGGAGGAGCGCCTGGACGTGGTGGCGGACCGCAGCGGTCTGGGGTCCGCCGCGAACCTGCGGGCGCGGCTGCGGCGGGCGACGGGACTCAGCCCGTCGGCCTACCGGCGGCGTTTCGGACCGCCTGCCGGGGAAGCGGTGAGGGCATGAGATTCCTCGTACGCGACCGGCTCCTCGGCTTCGGCGACGACTACTGGATCGAGGACGACCGCGGCAACAAGGTCTTCCTCGTCGACGGCAAGGCCATGCGTCTGCGGGACACCTTCGAGTTGAAGGACACGCGCGGGCGCGTCCTGATCGACATCCACCAGAAGATGCTCGCCCTGCGCGACACGATGATCATCGAGCGGGACGGCGATCCGCTGGCGACCATCAAGCGCAAGCGTCTGTCCCTGCTCCGCAACCACTACCGGGTGTCGCTGGTCGACGGCACCGAACTCGACGTGAGCGGCAAGATCCTCGACCGTGAGTTCGCCATCGACTACGACGACGAACTCCTCGCTCAGATCTCCCGTCGCCGGCTCCACGTCCGTGAGACGTACGGGGTCGACGTCGTACGGGACGACGCCGACCCGGCGCTGCTGATCGCGGTGGCGGTGTGCGTGATCCACCTGGCGGAGAAGGAGCGTGGCGAGGACTGAGGAGGGGCGCGGGGGCCGGGCGGTCCGGTCCCGTCAGGCCTGTCGCCGGGGTGTGTCCAGCCCCAGCAGGCGGTCCTTCAGCGCGGGGAACTGCTCGCGCGTGTCGGCGACCTTGGCGGGGTCGAAGTCCACGGTGAGGACTTCCTCGCCGGCTCCGGCCTCGGCGAGGACCTCTCCCCACGGGTCGACCACGAGGGAGTGGCCGGCCTGGGCGACTCCGGCGTGCGTGCCGGCCGTTCCGCAGGCGAGGACGTAGGCCTGGTTCTCGACGGCGCGTGCCTGGGCGAGCAGTGTCCAGTGGGAGCGGCGCCGTTCGGGCCAGCCGGCCGAGAGCACGAGGGTCTCCGCGCCGGCGTCGACGAGTCCGCGGAAGAGTTCGGGGAAGCGGAGGTCGTAGCAGGTGGCGATGCCGACCACGGTCTCGGGCAGACGGACCGTCACCAGTTCCGATCCCGCGCCCATCAGCACGGCCTCGCCCTTGTCGAAGCCGAAGCGGTGGATCTTCCGGTACGAGGCGGCGAGTTCACCGGAGGGGGAGAAGACGAGGGACGTGTTGTAGAGGGGGCCTTCGGGGGCCCGCTCGGGGATGGAGCCGGCGTGCAGCCAGACACCCGCGTCGCTCGCCGCCTTGGCCATCACCTCGTAGGTGGGTCCCTCCAGCGGTTCGGCCTCGGTCCGGAACCCCTCGTAGGCGAACGCGCCGGTCGTCCACAGCTCGGGCAGCACGACGAGGTCGGCTCCGGCTTGTTCTCGTACGAGAGACGCGACACGCTGCCGACGCGATTCGACCGATTCGGCGTCGTTTACGTCGATCTGGAGGAGAGAGGCGCGCACACTACCACCGTCCTGGCATTCGAGCCGTCGATACGGGCCTACGATCGTCACACGAAAGCACTGCCGGGGTGCCTCACAGCAGCGTAACTTAGCGTCCCAAGACACCCGCTGCCTGTGCACTGCCCGCGTCCAACCGCCCGAGGGGTCCCGTTCCGTGAGTCTGCATCCCAGCCTTCAGTCCTACGCCGACGCCTGGACCCACTCGATCGAAGCGATATCAGAGCTGGTGCAGCCGCTCGTGGAGGGCGAGTGGAACCGGCGAACGCCCTGCCCGGGCTGGTCCGTGCGCGACATCGTGTCGCACGTCATCGGGCTGGACTGCGAGATGCTCGGCGACCCGCGGCCGATCCACACGCTCCCCCGCGACCTGTACCACGTGACGAACGAGTACCAGCGGTACATGGAGATGCAGGTCGACGTGCGGCGCCACCACACCGCGCCGGAGATGACGTCCGAGCTGGAGTACACGATCATCCGCCGCAACCGGCAGCTGCGGAACGAGACCAGGCAGCCCGACAGCAAGGTGCGCGGCCCCCTCGGCACCGAGATCACCCTCGAACAGGCCATGCGGAACCGCGCGTTCGACGTGTGGGTGCACGAGCAGGATCTGCGTACGGCGCTGGGCCGGCCGGGCAATCTCGACTCCCCGGGCGCGGCCGTCGTCCGTGACCAGCTCCTCGCGGCGCTGCCGAAGACCGTCGCGAAGGACGCCGGTGCTCCCGCGAACTCCGCGGTGGTCTTCGACGTCCACGGCCCCGTCGAGTTCCTGCGCACGGTCCGCGTCGACGCCGACGGCCGCGGCACGATAGACGGTGCCCCTTCCCTCGGCCCCGCCGCCTCGCTCTCCCTGGACTGGGAGACGTTCGTCCGGCTGGCCTGCGGCCGTGTGCACCCCGACGCCGTCGCCGACCGCATCAAGACCGAGGGCGACCCGGATCTGTCGGCGGCCATCCTGCGGAACTTCGCGGTCACCCCGTAGGCGGCTCCGCCCGTCCGGCCGGGGGTTGTCCCCGGCCGGGGCAGGGCGTCCCGGCCGGGTCGCGGCCAGGGGGTTTCGTCCCCTAGGCCGGCACGTGCACCGTCTCCACCCGGCTGGCGACCAGCCGTTCCCGCTCGCGCCGGGCCACCCGCCCGCGGAGCCGGAAGATCTGGCTCAGTCCGACGGCCTGGAGGACGAACACGGCGGCGAAGGCCACGCGGTAGTTGTCACCGGTCGCGTCGAGCAGCACGCCGATGGCCAGCAGGGTCGTCATGGAGGCGACGAAGCCTCCCATGTTGGTGATGCCGGATGCGGTGCCCTGCCGCTCCGGCGGGTTGGCCGGCCGGGCGAAGTCGAAGCCGATCATCGAGGCCGGTCCGCAGGCCCCCAGCACGGTGCACAGCACGATGAGCACCCACATCGGCGCGCGGTCCCCGGGGTAGGCGAGCGTGCCGGCCCAGACGACCGCGGTCGCGGCCACCGTGCCGAGTGCCAGCGGCAGCCGTGCCGAGTGGTGCCGGGCGACGATCTGCCCGTACACGAGGCCGACCACCATGTTGGAGAGCACGACGAGCGTCAGCAGTTCGCCGGCGGTCGCGCGCGAGAGTCCTTGTGCCTCGACGAGGAACGGCAGGCCCCACAGCAGCAGGAACACCATCGCCGGGAACTGTGTCGTGAAGTGCACCCACATCCCGAGCCGGGTGCCGGGTTCCCGCCAGGACGCGGCGATCTGCCGGCGCACGTACGCGGAGCCCCGGTGCGGGAAGGGCTCCGGGTCGTGGCCGTCGGGGTGGTCCTTCAGGAACAGCAGCAGGAGCACCAGCACGACGACTCCGGCGAGCGCGCTGCCCGCGAACGCGGCGGTCCAGCCGACCCCGTGCAGCAGCCGTGCGATGACGAGGGTCGAGACGAGGTTGCCGGCCATGCCGACCAGGCCGGCGAGCTGCGCGACCAGCGGGCCGCGGCGGGCGGGGAACCAGCGGGTGCCGAGCCGCAGCACGCTGATGAAGGTCATCGCGTCACCGCAGCCGAGCAGCGCGCGCGAGGCGAGGGCCGTGCCGTAGGAGGGGGAGAAGGCGAAGCCCAGCTGTCCGGCGGTGAACAGCAGGACTCCGATGGTCAGCACCTTCTTGGTGCCGAGCCGGTCGACCAGCAGGCCGACGGGTATCTGCATGCCCGCGTACACGAGGAGCTGGAGGATCGAGAAGGTGGACAGTGCCGAGGCGTTGACGTGGAAGCGGTCCGCCGCGTCGAGGCCGGCCACTCCCAGTGAGGTCCGGAAGATGACGGCGACGAAGTAGACGGCGACGCCGATGCCCCAGACGGCGATGGCGCGCCGTCCGCCGGGCGGGTCGCCGGGGAGGGTCGCGGTGCTCATCGGACCTCGCCCCGCGCCAGGTTGGAGAACCAGCTGACGTGCCGGTGGATGATGTCGACGACGGCCTCGGCGTCACCGGAGCGCAGCGCTTCGAGGATCTCCTCGTGCTCGGTGAGCGTCTTGGTGATCCGGTCGGGGTGGGCGTGCATCACGGCGACTCCCATCCTCAACTGCCGGTCGCGTAGCTGGTCGTAGAGCCGGGAGAGGATCTCGTTGCCGCCGCTGCGGACGATCTCGGCGTGGAAGCAGCGGTCGGTGACGGCGGCGCCCGCCAGGTCTCCGGCGGCGGCCTGCTCCTTCTGCCGTTCGAGGAGTTCCTCCAGCCGGGCGATGAGCTGCGGCGGGGCCGGGAGGGCCTTGCGTGCGGCGTGCTCCTCGACGAGCTGACGGGTCTCGACGACGTCCGCGATCTCCTGGGCGGAGACGGGCAGGACGAGTGCGCCCTTCTTCGGGTAGAGCTTGATGAGCCCTTCGACCTCCAGGCGCAGCAGGGCCTCGCGCACGGGTGTGCGGGAGACGCCCACGGCCTCGGCGAGCTCGCCCTCGGTGAGCAGCGTGCCGCCCTCGTAACGGCGTTCCAGCACGGCCTGCTTGACGTGTGCGTAGACGCGGTCGGCGGCGGGCGGCTGTTTCACGGGCTGCTTCACGTCCTGCTGCGCCCGCTCGGCGGGCCGGTCGGCGGAGTCGTGCACGTGCGGGTCGGCGGGCGCGGGCGGAGCTGAGGGCATGCGCACATCATAGATACAACACGTACGCATGCTGCCGGACGTTTCAGCATGCGGACCCCGAAGCCCCCTCATGTAACCCAGGTCACACAATTCCCACCCCATCGCCGTACATCCCTTTGCGCGCCTCAAGAGTCCGTACGTGAGACGGCACTCTCATGTGCCGACCTCCCAGGGGCATTTCGCGCATTCGGAGCGTTCATTTTGATTACCGGCATTAAGGGCACGCGTTTCCGCAGGGCCGCCGCTGTGACCGTCACGACCGGCGCCGTCCTGGCGGCCGGAGCCTTCGGCGCGGCACCCGCGGGCGCCGTGACCACGCCCACGATCGCCGCCAAGGGCGGCTACGTGATGAACAACGGCACGGGCACGACCCTCTACACCAAGGCCGCGGACACCAGGCGTTCCACCGGCTCCACCACCAAGATCATGACGGCCAAGGTGGTGCTGGCCCAGTCGAACCTGAACCTCGACGCCAAGGTCACGATCCAGAAGGCGTACAGCGACTACATCGTCGCCAACAACGCCTCCCAGGCCCACCTGATCGTCGGTGACAAGGTCACCGTCCGTCAGCTCCTGTACGGGCTGATGCTGCCCTCCGGCTGCGACGCCGCGTACGCCCTCGCCGACAAGTTCGGCACCGGCACGACCCGTGCCGCCCGCGTGAAGTCGTTCATCGGCAAGATGAACGCCAGCGCGCGCAGCCTCGGCCTGACGAACACGCACTTCGACTCGTTCGACGGCATCGGCCACGGCTCCAACTACTCGACGCCGCGCGACCTGACGAAGCTCGCCAGCAGCGCGATGAAGAACTCCACGTTCAAGACGATCGTGAAGACGCAGAACACCCGGCAGAAGGCCACCACCAAGAGCGGCGGCTACCGCTACTACGACTGGGAGAACACCAACAAGCCCCTGCTGACCGGCTACAGCGGCACCATCGGCGTCAAGACCGGCTCCGGCCCCGAGGCCAAGTACTGCCTGGTCTTCGCCGCCACCCGCAACGGCAAGACGGTCATCGGCACGGTGCTCGCCTCCACCTCGATCACCGCCCGCACCTCGGACGCCAAGAAGCTGCTCACCTACGGCTTCGCCAAGTAGGTCCGCACACGCGCGAGAAGGGGCCCGCCGCGGCACGCGGCGGGCCCCTTCGCCGTTCCCGGGCGGACACTCCCGGTCAGGCCGTTCCCGGTCAGCCGTGCATGAGCGGCGAGCCGTAGAGATCCTTGGTGATCGCGCCCTTGCCGTCACCCTCGATGTCGTAGACGACGGTCGAGTCCGAGGACCAGTAGAGGTCCTTGTTGTACGTCACCGACGGCACGGTGCAGGTGCTCGCGGGACCGGGCTCACCGGGGCCCGAGTAGTTGCTGTTGAACAGGGACGTCCAGTCGCACGTCTTCGACGAGACGACGGTGTCGCTGCCGCCCGAGTCGGAGCGCGACTCGACCCGCGTGGTGATCTTGAACGAGGTGAACCTCTTGCCGTTGTCGATCACCTGGTCGTCGACGATGTTCCAGGTGACGTTGCTCGACGCGGTCATCTTCCCCGAGGTGACGTCGGCACAGTTCTCTATGTAGTACGTCGTCGCGGGCTTCTGGCCCGGGAAGATGATGTCGAACTGATGGGTGAACGCGTCCGAGCAGCTGCTCACCGCGGCCGCCGGGGAGGCGAAGGCGATACCGCCGGCGAGCGCGCCGCCCACGAGCGCGAACGTGGCGAGAGACTTTCCGACCGTCAAGGGAATTCCTTTCGAGAAGGGCCCACGTCCGTAAGAGTGGGCCCGCCGCAGCATTTCCGCGTCGGCGGGCACATACGGGATGACGGTTCGGCGCCGGGTTCTTCGAGACCCGGCCGGGCGCGCGGAGTTCGGCACGTCCGCAGCCCCTTCCCCCGCTTTTCCCCCCGCCCTGCGCCGGATGGTTGGTCGTACCTCCCGACGGAGGTGATCTTAGGCAGCCGAAGATCGGGAAATGTAGGGGAATTCGCAGCTTGGCTCATTTACGCCAAAGGGGCGCCCCTCTCCTTCGAGAGGGGCGCCCCTTCAGGCGTTCCGGGTCACGCCCAGCTGATCAGCCGCTTCGGCTGCTCCAGGATCGCCGCCACGTCGGCGAGCACCTTGGAGCCGAGCTCGCCGTCGACCAGGCGGTGGTCGAAGGAGAGCGCCAGCGTGGTGACCTGGCGGGGCTTGACCTTGCCCTTGTGCACCCAGGGCTGGAGCTTGATCGCACCGACCGCGAGGATCGCGGACTCGCCGGGGTTGAGGATCGGCGTGCCCGTGTCGACTCCGAAGACACCGACATTCGTGATGGTGACGGTGCCGCCCTGCATCGCTGCGGGCGACGTCCTGCCCTCGCGCGCCGTGGACACCAGCTCCGCCAGCGACTCGGCCAGCTGGGGCAGCGTCTTGCCGTGCGCGTCCTTGATGTTCGGGACGATCAGTCCGCGGGGCGTGGCGGCGGCGATGCCCAGATTCACGTAGTGCTTCTGGACGATCTCCTGGTTGGCCTCGTCCCAGGACGCGTTGACCTCGGGGTTGCGCTTGATCGCGACCAGCAGGGCCCGGGCGATGAGCAGCAGCGGGTTCACCCGCAGCCCCTGCATGCCGTAGACCTCGGGGGACTGCTTGATCTCCTCGACGAGCTTCATCGTGCGCGTCACGTCGACCGTCACGAACTCGGTGACGTGCGGCGCGGTGAACGCCGAGCCGACCATCGCGGCCGCCGTGGCCTTGCGGACGCCCTTGACCGGGATGCGGGTCTCGCGCGCCGCGTCGTGGGCGACGGCCGGCGCGGGCGCCTGGGCCGGGACGGGAGCCGGGGCCTCCGTCACGACGGGCGCCTGAGCGGGGGCCGGGGCCACCGCCGCGTGCACGTCCTCGCGCGTGATGATGCCGTCCGGGCCCGACGGGGTGACCGTCGCCAGGTCGACGCCGAGGTCCTTGGCGAGCTTGCGGACCGGGGGCTTGGCCAGCGGGCGCTCCTTGGCGGCCTGGCCGTGGCCGTTGAGCTCGCCCTGGATCGCCGCGGCCGCGGGGAACTCGGCCTGCTGGGCCGGGACCTCGGTGCCCTTGCGGGGGCGGCGCTTGGTGGAGGACTCGGCGACGCCGTACCCGACGAGGACCGGCTTGCGGCCCTCGGACTTGGGTTCCTCGGCGGCAGGAGCCTCCGCGGGGGCCGCGGCCGGTGCGGGAGCCTCCGCGGCACCGCCGGACACGTCCACCGCGATGATCACCTGGCCCACGTCCACCGTCACCCCCTCGGGGAAGCGGAGTTCGCGGACCACACCGTCGAACGGGATGGGCAGCTCCACGGCGGCCTTGGCGGTCTCGACCTCGCAGACGACCTGGCCGTCCGTGACGGTGTCACCGACCTGGACGTACCACTTGAGGATCTCCGCCTCGGTGAGCCCCTCGCCCACGTCGGGCATCTTGAACTCGCGGAGCCCCGACGCGTTCTCAGTCATCGTCGTCACGACCCTCTCCTCAGTACGCCAGCGAGCGGTCGACGGCGTCGAGCACCCGGTCCAGGCCCGGAAGGTACTCCTCCTCCAGGCGCGCCGGCGGGTAGGGGGCGTGATAGCCGCCGACCCGCAGGACGGGTGCCTCCAGGTGGTAGAAGCACCGCTCGGTGATCCGGGCGGCGATCTCCGCGCCCGTACCGAGGAAGACCGGGGCCTCGTGCACCACGACCAGGCGGCGGGTCTTCTCGACCGAGGCCTGGACGGAGTCGAAGTCGATGGGGGACATCGAGCGCAGGTCCAGGACCTCGATCGACTTGCCCTCCTCCTCGGCCGCCGCGGCGGCCTCCAGGCAGACCTTCACCATCGGTCCGTACGCGGCGAGGGTCAGGTCGGCGCCCTCGCGCACCACACGCGCCTTGTGCAGCGGGCCCGGGATCGCGTCGGTGTTGACCTCGGCCTTGTCCCAGTAGCGCCGCTTCGGCTCGAAGAAGATCACCGGGTCGTCGCTCTGGATGGCCTGCTGCATCATCCAGTAGGCGTCGCTCGCGTTCGACGGGGAGACCACCTTCAGGCCCGCCACGTGCGCGAACAGCGCCTCGGGGGACTCGGAGTGGTGCTCGACGGCACCGATGCCGCCGCCGTACGGGATACGGATCACGACGGGGAGCTTGATCTTGCCGAGCGCCCGCGCGTGCATCTTGGCGAGCTGCGTGACGATCTGGTCGTACGCCGGGAAGACGAAGCCGTCGAACTGGATCTCCACGACCGGGCGGTAGCCGCGCAGGGCCAGGCCGATCGCGGTGCCGACGATGCCGGACTCGGCGAGCGGGGTGTCGATGACCCGCTCCTCGCCGAAGTCCTTCTGCAGACCGTCGGTCACCCGGAAGACACCGCCGAGCTTGCCGACGTCCTCGCCCATGATGAGGACCTTGGGGTCGGCGTCGAGGGCCGTGCGCAGCGATTCGTTGATCGCCTTGGCCAGCGCCATCTTTTCCGCAGCCATCGTTACTTGCCCTCCCCTGCGTCCGCGAACGACGCCTGGTAGGCGGCGAACTGGGCTCGCTCCTCGTCGACGAGCGCGTGCCCGTCCGCGTACACGTTCTCGAAGATGGCGAAGTGGTCCGGGTCAGGCATGGCCCGGACGACGTCGCGTACTCGCTTGCCCAACGCTTCGCTCTCGGCCTCGAGTTCCGCGAAGAATGCCTCGTCCGCGTGGTTCGAGGCCTCCAGGTAGGTGCGCAGGCGCAGGATCGGGTCCTTCGCCTCCCACGCCTCGCGCTCCTCGTCGGCCCGGTACTTCGTCGGGTCGTCGGAGGTCGTGTGCGCGCCCATACGGTACGTGTACGCCTCGACGAGGGTGGGGCCCTCGCCGCGGCGGGCGCGCTCCAGCGCCCACTTGGTGACCGCGAGGCAGGCCAGCACGTCGTTGCCGTCGACGCGGACGCCGGGGAAGCCGAAGCCCTGCGCGCGCTGGTAGAGCGGCACGCGGGTCTGCTTCTCGGTCGGCTCGGAGATGGCCCACTGGTTGTTCTGGCAGAAGAACACGACGGGGGCGTTGTAGACCGCGGAGAAGGTGAAGGACTCGGCGACGTCGCCCTGGCTGGAGGCGCCGTCACCGAAGTACGCGATCACGGCCGAGTCCGCGCCGTCCTTGGCGACGCCCATGGCGTAGCCGGTGGCGTGCAGCGTCTGCGAGCCGATGACGATCGTGTACAGGTGGAAGTTGTTGCTGTTCGGGTCCCAGCCGCCGTTGTTCACACCCCGGAACATGCCGAGCAGGTTGGTCGGGTCGACCCCGCGGCACCAGGCGACGCCGTGCTCGCGGTAGGTCGGGAAGACGTAGTCGTCCTCACGGGTGGCGCGCCCGGAACCGATCTGGGCGGCCTCCTGGCCGAGCAGCGAGGCCCACAGGCCCAGCTCGCCCTGGCGCTGGAGGGAGGTGGCCTCGGCGTCGAAGCGGCGGGTCAGCACCATGTCCCGGTACAGGCCGCGCAGGTCCTCGGGGGTGATGTCGGCGACGTACGGGTCGTACGTGGCGTCCTTGACCCGCTTGCCCTCCGGGGTCAGCAGCTGAACGAGCTCGGGCCCGGCGCCCGTCGTGCCGGGCGACTTCTTGGCGGCCGCGCCGGTGCGCTTGCTCGCGGCGGTCTTCCTGCCGGTCGCGCCGGCGCCCTTGGTACCGGTCGTCCCGGTGCTCGCGGCGCTCTTCGTACCGGCGCTGCTTCGCGGCTTGCGCGCGGCAGTGCTCTCCACGGTCACGTGTGCTCCTCCGTCGGTCCGGCCCCCGGGGTTGCCGGGTGGCTGGGGATCCCCCTTGCCCTTTTCCGAGCTCGGGGGAGCGGCTCGCCTGTTCCGGTTCCCGTGCACGGGGTGGGTGCCACTCGGCCGGGAACAGGCGTGACAGGTGCCCCGGCGAGCGCCCTGCAACAGCCACGTTACCCAGTGCTTCACAATTCTGTGAAACCCCTCCTGACCTGCGATTTTTGTAGGAATTCCAAGTACTTTCAAACGTGGAATTCCTACTACATCAAGTCGTGGGGAACACCTGCTGGTCACAGCACTGGTCACAGGCCTTGCAAGGGGCCGGAACACGGGCACGTTATCCCGGCCACCCCGGAGACGGGAAGAGTTCACTTGGGGCAATGCCGATGACCATGTGTGACACTGACACCGTGCACCAAACCGGGAAAATCACCGTATTTCTCCTCGACGACCATGAGGTCGTCCGGCGTGGCGTCCATGAGCTGCTGTCCGTCGAGGAGGACATCGAAGTGGTCGGCGAGGCCGGTACCGCGGCCGACGCGCTGGTGCGGATTCCGGCCACCCGCCCGGACGTCGCCGTCCTGGACGTACGCCTGCCGGACGGCAGCGGTGTGGAGGTCTGCCGCGAGATCCGGTCCCGGGACGAGGACATCAAGTGCCTGATGCTGACCTCGTTCGCCGACGACGAGGCCCTGTTCGACGCGATCATGGCCGGGGCCTCGGGATACGTCCTGAAGGACATCCGCGGCGACGAGCTCCTGTCCGCCGTGCGCGACGTCGCGGCCGGGAAGTCCCTGCTCGACCCGGCGGCCACGGCCCGCGTCATGGCGCGGCTGCGCAACGGCGGCACCAAGGACGACGGCAAGCTCGCACAGCTCACCGATCAGGAACGCAAGATCCTCGACCTGATCGGCGAGGGACTCACCAACCGCGCCATCGGCGAGCGGCTCCACCTCGCCGAGAAGACGATCAAGAACTACGTGTCGAGCCTGCTGGCCAAGCTGGGCATGGAGCGGCGCTCGCAGGCCGCCGCCTATGTGGCCCGCAAACAGGCGGAGCGGCAGCACAGCCGCTGAGCGCGGACCCGGCCGGCCCGCGCCGCCGGCCGCCCATTCGGGACCTATGGCCCCTGCATGAGGGGCGGGCGCCCCTTTTTTCGCCGCCCGCGGGTGCCGGAGATTGGGGGCATGCCCACCGACGAACGGCGCGCCGACACGAGGTATGCCGACGACCAGCCCGCCGGAGAGCCTTCCACCGCCACGCGGTCCCGCATCGAGCGGTCCCCCACCGGACAGTCCCCCGCCGACCGCCTCGCCGTGCACCTGATCGGCAGCGCCGAGTACGGCCGTGTGGCCACCAGCAAGCGCGCGCTGCCGCTCCTCGCGCTCGCCCGCCACATCGTGTCGGACGGGCGCGTCCTGCTGCGCATGTCCCGCAGCCTCGGCTATCCGGACGCCTGCGCCGGCAGCGTCGTCGCGTACGGCACCGACAACGTGGGCTCCGCGCGGCCCGGCGAGGCCCTGTGGTCCGTGCAGATCGTGGGTCAGTGCGAGCCGGTCGAGCCGACCGCGGCCCAGCTGGAGCTCTTCGGGCCGGTGCCGCCCCTCGCCGACGGCGAGCCGTACGAGCCGGTCTACCTGGGCATCGAGCCGCGGCTCTGCACCGTCCACTCGGCGGACGGAGGCCTGGAACGGCGATTCCGGCACATCCTGTGACCATCGCGTGATCGAACACGACTGTGTGTGACAAGTACGAGGTCAGAGCCCCTGCTCGTGCCCTACCATCTGGCGCGTGCCGGGCTCATCCGTACCACCCCTCGTGTCTCACGCGCCCCCCTTGGGCGCCCTCCTCCGCCAGTACTCCGCCGGTTCCGCGCTGACCTGCGACCCCGTCGACCAAGGGCTGCTGAACCGCGGCTACCGGCTGTGCACCACCCGGGGCCGGTACTTCCTGAAACACCACTTCGACCCGGAGACCGCCGACCCCGCCGCGATCGCCCGCCAGCACCGGGCGACCCAGCGCCTCGCCGACCTGGGCGTCCCGGTCGCCCCGCCGCTGGCCGGCGCCGACGGACGCACGGTCGCCGTGGTCGGGGGCCACGCGTACGCCCTGCACCCGTGGATCGACGGAGGGCACCGGCACGGCGGCCAGCTCAGCACCGAGCAGTGCACACGCCTGGGGGCGCTCCTGGGCGTCGTACACGCCGGTCTGGAGCGGGTGATGCCGGCACAGGGGCGAACGCCCGCGAGACGGGCGGCCTGCGCCGATCCCGCCGACACCTTCGCGCTCATCGACCGGCTGCTCGCCATGGTGCGACGCCACCGCCCCGCCGACGCCTTCGACGAGCTCGCCCGGCACCGGCTCCTGGAGAGGCGCGCCCTGCTGGAACGGCACGCCGACCGCCGTCCTGCGCACGGCGGTTCGGTCGGCTGGGTGCACGGCGACTTCCACCCCTTCAACCTGCTCTACCGCGACGGGGAACCCGCCGCGATCGTCGACTGGGACCGGCTGGGCGTCCAGCCCCGCGCCGAGGAGGCGGTACGCGCCGCGATGATCTTCTTCGTACGGCCCATCGGTTCGCTCGACCTGACGAAGGTGCGGGCCTACGCGCGCGCGTACCGGCGCACCGCCGACGCCGGCCCCGCCGAACTCGCCGCCGCCGTGCACCGCGTGTGGTGGGAGCGCCTCAACGACTTCTGGATGCTGCGCTGGCACTACGAGCGCGGGGACACCCGTGCCGACCCGCAGTTCCCGGCGGCCTCGGCCCTGGTGATGTGGTGGACACGGGAGTACGAGTCCGTGTGCGAGGCGTTCGCGGGATGACCGGCCGTCCAGGACGCTCCGCACCCGCACGCGCGCGTGCCACCCCGGCAACGGAACGCGCGCGTGCCGCCCGTTTCCGGGCCGCACGCGCGCGTGGACGGTCTTCTCGCCCCGGGGCGGTCAGCCCCGGACGGTCACGCTCAGGGACCCACCCCGTCGGTGGCCCCGGTGCCGCCCTCCGTCGGGTCGACGGTCTCCGTCGGGTCCTGCGTCGGCGTCGTCGGGTCCTCCGTCGGCTCCTCGGTGGTCGGCGTCGTCTTGGTCGGCTCGTCCGTCGGCTCGTCCGTCGGCTGGGCGGTGTCGCTCGCGGAGGGCGTGTACGACGGTGTGTAGTCGGGGTCGCCGCCGGTGGTCGACGAGTCCTCGGTGGACGTGTCCGTCTCCTCGTCGGTGGCCTCGTCGCTCGGCGCCTTGCTCGACCGGTCGTCCGTGCGGGAGTGGGTGGCGCTCGGCGACTTCGTGGTGTCCGTGCCTCCGCCCGCCTCGCCGCCGGTCTTGTTCAGGGCGAGCGCGACACCCGCCGCGATCGCGATCACCGCGAGGACCGCGAGCATCCACAGCTTGCCGCGGCCGCCGCCGCGGTTGCCGTGCCCCTCGAAACCGCCGTCGTCCCCGCCGCCGTAGGGCGGGATGATCGGCGCGGGGATCTGCGTGGTGCCCGACTCCCCGGGATGCGGCAGCGCCGTCGTGCCGGCGAAACCGGAGGCAGGGGTGTGCAGACCCTCGTGCATGGTGACGGGGCCGGTGTTCCAGGTGCCGGTGTGCCCGCCCTGGTCGTAGAGCATCTGGAGGGCGTACTGGACGAGCCCGCGCATCTCCTCGGCCGTCTGGAACCGGTCGTCCGGCTCCTTGGCGAGTGAGCGCATGACCAGCCCGTCGAGCTCCGGCGGCGCCGCGTCCGAGGCCTCGGACGGGGGCACCGGAATGTCCTGGACGTGCTGGTAGACCACCGACAGCGGCGTCTCGCCGGTGAACGGGGGCCGCAGCGCCAGGAGTTCGTACAGGAGGCAGCCGGTCGCGTACAGGTCGGAACGGTGGTCGACGGCCTTGCCGAGCGCCTGCTCCGGGGAGAGGTACTGCGGGGTGCCCATGACCATGCCGGTCTGGGTCATCGTCGACTGCGCGCCGTGCAGGGCGCGGGCGATGCCGAAGTCCATCACCTTCACCGCACCGGTGTTGGTGATGATGACGTTCGCCGGCTTGATGTCGCGGTGCACGATGCCGTGCTGGTGCGAGTAGGCGAGCGCCTCCAGGACCCCGGAGACGATGATCAGCGCCTGCTCGGGGCCCGGGGCCTCGGCGTTGATCAGCAGATCCCGGATCGTCCGGCCCTCGACGATCTCCATCACGATGTACGGGACGACACCGTGGCCGACCACGTCCTCGCCGGAGTCGTACACCGCCACGACCGCATGGTGGTTGAGCCCGGCGACCGACTGGGCCTCACGCGTGAAGCGGGCCTTGGACACCGGGTCCTCGGCCAGGTCGGAGCGGAGCAGCTTGACCGCGACGGTTCGTCCGAGGCGCACGTCCTCGGCCGCGAACACCTCGGCCATGCCGCCCCGGCCGAGTCTGCGGGTCAGCCGATATCGGCCGTCGCCGACCAGCCCGCCGTTACCCCACATCTCCGGCGCATCTGACATACCGCCGCCAGTCGCCTCGGGGTCGGACGGGCCCTGAGCGCGCTGCTGCTGTGCCATCGGTCCTCGCCGTCGTTTCTGCCCGCGGTCTGCGCGGTGGTTGTTACGGTCTCCGTCGGGCCACGCTACAGGCTCTGCGCAAGGCACCGGTCCGGGATGAAAGTGAGATGGACCGGCCATCAAACCCGGCGCGGGTCCACGCGTGCAAATTCTGTGTACCGGGCGTACGCCGGCTGTAACGCTTCCGCGACGCTTCTTTCGCAGACGGTCACGGAACGGGCACCGAACTTGACGTGTCGGTGCCCTGGGGCAGACTTGGCCGGGAATAAGCCAATCGATCACCGAAGACCGGTCGCATCGCAGCAGTCGCGCCGGACAATCGATCACGGACCGCGGGAGCAACCAGCCGCTGCCGCCGCGCCGATGGGGGACGCAGAACATGAGCCAGGACGGCGCACAGGGCCGGTACGCGGGGCGTGCGGTCGCCGGCGGCCGCTACCAGCTGCGCGATCTGCTCGGCGAGGGCGGCATGGCCTCGGTGCACCTCGCGTACGACTCGGTGCTCGACCGACAGGTCGCGATCAAGACCCTGCACACCGAGCTCGGTCGTGAACAGGCGTTCCGTGAGCGGTTCCGGCGCGAGGCCCAGTCGGTGGCCAAGCTCACGCACACCAACATCGTCTCGGTCTTCGACACCGGCGAGGACGACCTCGACGGCATGACCACCCCGTACATCGTCATGGAGTACATCGAGGGCAAGCCGCTCGGCTCGGTCCTCGACGCGGACATCCAGCAGTACGGGGCGATGCCCGCCGACAAGGCCCTGAAGATCACCGCGGACGTGCTGGCCGCGCTGGAGATCAGCCACGAGATGGGCCTGGTCCACCGCGACATCAAGCCGGGCAACGTCATGATGACGAAGCGCAACGTCGTCAAGGTGATGGACTTCGGCATCGCCCGCGCCATGCAGTCCGGCGTCACCTCGATGACGCAGACCGGCATGGTCGTCGGCACCCCGCAGTACCTCTCCCCGGAGCAGGCGCTCGGCCGCGGCGTGGACGCCCGGTCCGACCTGTACTCCGTCGGCATCATGCTCTTCCAACTGGTCACCGGACGCCTGCCGTTCGAGGCGGACTCGCCGCTGGCCATCGCCTACGCGCACGTCCAGGAGGAGCCGGTCGCGCCCTCCTCGGTCAACCGCTCGCTGCCGCCGGCGGTGGACGCGCTGGTCGCCCGCGCCCTGAAGAAGAACCCGAACGAGCGCTTCCCCAGCGCCGAGTCGATGCGCGACGAGTGCCTGCGCGTGGCCCAGTCGTTCCAGGCCGTCGCGCCGAGCATCGTGCCCGGCGCCCAGACGTCGAGCGGCGCGGGCGTCGGCTCCGCCGTCTTCCCGCCCGTCGACCAGGGCACCCCGGCCCCGGGCCCCGTGCAGACGCCGTACCAGCCGGGCCCGTACGGCACGCCGACCCCGGCACCGACGCCGTCCCCCGCGTACGGCTATCCGCAGCAGGGCGGCTACCAGTCGCCCCCGCAGACCTCCGCCTACTCCCCGCAGCAGGGCACGTCGACGCCCCCGCCGTACAACCTGACGCCCCAGACGCCGTCGCCCGCCTCGGGCGGCTCCGGCCGCAAGAGCAACCGCGGCATCGTCATCGGGTCGATCGTGGTGGCTCTCGTCGCGATCGGCGGCCTGATCACGGCGCTCGCGATGAACGGCGGCAGCGACGACAACAACAAGGGCGGCGGCGACGCCAGCAAGTCGCCGACCGTGGTGGCGGGGCACAAGGGTCCGGACACGTCGAAGACGATCGAGACGGAGAAGTGCACCGACCCCCAGGAGTCCTACGACGACCCGGACAAGATCATGGTCCCGGACTTCCAGTACAAGAACCTGAAGTCGGTGAAGTCCTGCTTCCAGGCCGCCGGCTGGCAGATGAAGGTGACCCGCGTCGACGAGAACACCTACGGCGAGGACACGATCATGGATCAGTTCCCCTCCGCCGACACGGACGTCGACCCGAAGAACATGCCGGAGATCGAGCTCAAGGTCTCCTCGGGCGACCCGGCCTGACCCCGGCGACGTCCCGCACCACCACGGCGACGGGCCCGGCACTTCGGTGCCGGGCCCGTTCCGTCTCGTCAGGGGTGGAGCCTGGGCCTACAGGTACGGTCCGCCGGAACGGCCGCCGGAGCGAGGGTCCTCGTCCCCCTCGGCACCGCCGACCCCGGGTGGGAGAGCGCGGCGCATCGACTCCAACTGGGCCCTGGCCGCCATCTGCTGCGCGAACAGCGTCGTCTGGATCCCGTGGAAGAGTCCCTCCAGCCAGCCCACCAACTGGGCCTGCGCGATCCGCAGTTCGGCGTCGCTCGGGGTCGCCTCGTCCGTGAAGGGCAGGGAGAGCCGCTCCAGTTCCTCGACGAGTTCCGGCGCCAGGCCGTCCTCCAGCTCCTTCACGGAGCTCGCGTGGATCTCCTTGAGCCGCACCCGGCTGGCCTCGTCCAGAGGTGCGGCGCGCACCTCCTCCAGCAGCTGCTTGATCATGCTGCCGATGCGCATCACCTTGGCCGGCTGTTCCACCATCTCAGTCACCGGGACCTCGCGGGAGTCCTCGTCTCCGGTGCCGCCGAGAGCCATCCCGTCCTGGCCGACGACCAGGATCTGAGGGTTCTCCGGCGACCTGTCGTTCCTCGGCATCTCCATGCCGCCATTCTCTCGCACGCCTCCACCCCATCACGGTGGTGCCCCCCGCGCAGGATGATCCACCCCGTACGCGGGCTCCGTCTTCCACCGCGCGCCGTGCGACGGTCACGGACCGTCGACGTGACCCGGCGGACACCGGTCACGCTCCGTGGAGATTGCCGCGTGCGGGCGACCACATTCCGTTCATGCACCGGCATGGACCGTCACGCTCCGTCGAGATGCCGGGCGCACCGCGTCATGTGAGGCTGATCCCGTCCGACTTCCGCGACCCGACCCGTACCGGGAGGGGGTCACCGGTGTGACTCCATGGCTTCGAACGCTGCACACGACCGGACTGCTGCTGGTCATCCTGACCGCCGCCGGCCACCACCCCTCGTATGCCGCCGCGCCCGTCCCGCACGCGCCCGGCCCGGCCCCGTACGCCGCACCCACCCCGGACGGCAGCGCCTCCGCGCCCCGGTCCGGGGACCCCACGGCGCACGCCACCGCCTCCGCCTCCGCGTCCCGGTCCGCAGACCCCGCCGCGTCCACCGGCACCCCCACGCCGCGCGCCACGAAGTCCGCCCCGAGCGCCGACTCCTCCCGCGCGGGGAGCCTGGCGGGTGAGGGACGTGTCCGCCCCGGGCGTCCGGACCCGGACCCCACGGACCCCTACGACGCCGAGGACTCGGGGGACACCGACGAGACCGGGAACACCGCGGACGAGGACACGGAGCCCACGTACGGCGACACCGACCCCGGCGCCGACACGGACCCGAGCGGCGACCCCGAGGCCGCCGTCCCGGACAACTCGGCGGCGGGCATCGCCCCCGAGCCGTCACGGAGCGACCCGGCGTCCGAGCCGCAGACCGTCGCCCACCCCGAGCCCGAGTCCGAGCCGGTGCTCGAGATCCTGCCGCTGGGCAGCGGGCTCATCCTCATCGGCCTCGGGCTCGGCCTGGCCTTCCTGGCCCTGCGGGTCCGCGTCCGCTGAGACGGGCTCCCGCGGCGGGGGTCCCGCGCGGGGTGCAACCCGTATGGCGGAACCTCGCGAGCCGGGCCCCTGCAAGGCCCGGCCGAGCGGGAGGTGACCCGAACGGCCGAGCCTTGCGGGACGAGCCCCGTGAGCGGTGCGGCCCTCGTGAGCGGCACAAGGTCTGTGGGGAGCGCGAGCCCCGGGCTCGTGTCCCGGGAGCGGTGTGAGCCCCGTGACGTGCCGCGCCCGCTGAGCGGCCTCTAGGAGGTCACGAGCAGCACCTTTCCGATGTGTCCGCTCGCCTCCAGGACCCGGTGGCCCTCCGCCGCGTCGCTCATCGGCAGCTCACGGTCGACGATCGGACGTACGTGACCGGAGTCGATCAGCGGCCACACGTGCTCCCGCACCGCAGCCACGATGGCCGCCTTCTCGCCGAGCGGACGGGCGCGCAGCGAGGTCGCGCTGATGGCGGCACGCTTGTTGAGGAGCGTGGCGATGTTCAGCTCGCCCTTGATGCCGCCCTGCATGCCGATGATCGCGAGCCGTCCGTTGGCGGCCAGGGCCCGCACGTTCCGGTCGAGGTACTTGGCACCCATGTTGTCGAGGATGACGTCGGCACCCGCGCCGTCCGTGGCCTGCTTGATCTCCTCGACGAAGTCCTGTTCGCGGTAGTTGATCAGGATGTCCGCGCCGAGCTCGGCGCAGAAGTCGAGCTTCTCCTTGCTGCCCGCCGTCACCGCGACCCTCGCGCCGACCGCCTTCGCCAGCTGGATCGCCATGGTGCCGATGCCGCTGGAACCGCCGTGCACCAGCAGGGTCTCGCCGGGGCGCAGGTGGGCCACCATGAAGACGTTCGACCAGACGGTGCAGGTCACCTCCGGCAACGCGGCGGCCTGCCGGACGTCCAGGTCCGCGGGCACGGGCAGCAGCTGCCCGGCCGGCACGGCGACCTTCTGGGCGTATCCACCGCCCCCGAGCAGCGCGCACACCTCGTCGCCGACCGCCCAGCCCGAGACGCCGGGACCGAGGGCGACGACACGGCCCGAGCATTCGAGTCCGGGGTACGGCGACGCCCCGGGCGGCGGGTCGTACAGGCCCTGCCGCTGCAGCAGATCGGCGCGGTTGACGGCGCTGGCCGCCACCTCCACCAGCACTTCTCCATCGGCGGGTACGGGGTCCGGGACCTCGTCCCACACCAGCGCCTCGGGCCCACCAGGTTCAGGAATCGTGATCGCGTACATGAGAGGGACGCTACTCCTCGGCAACGCGGCGACGCGGCTCGGTCACGGCGCGCGGCGCCGGCGGATCCGGCCGGCCGGGCCGGGGGACCGGCGGCTCAGGTCCGCGGCAGCGGCCGGATGTCGGGGGTGACCTGGGTGCCAGGGGTGGCCCGCGCGATGGTGATGAGACGGTCCGTCAACTGGAGTGCTCCGACGGCCGGATCGTCGTAGCCGAGCACCCGGTGCCCCCGTACGACACTCACCACCAGGTCGTCCGTCTCGCGTACGCCCTTGCCCACCTCGGCCTTTATGACCGGTCGTTCGACGATGTCGAGGCCGGTGCCCTGCTGGATGAGGTCCTCCATGACCATGCCCGCGGCGGGGCTGAGCACCGAGAGCCCGAGCAGTCGGCCCGCGGCGCTGGCGCTGGTGATGACCGCATCGGCGCCGGACTGCTGGAGCAGCGGCGCGTTCTCCTCCTCCCGCACCGCTGCGACGATCTTCGCGGAGCGGTTGAGCTGCCGGGCGGTCAGCGTGACCAGTACGGCGGTGTCGTCCCGCTGGGTGGCGATGATGATCTGCCGCGCCTTGTGGACCTCGGCCCGCATCAGCACATCGCTGCGCGTCGCGTCGCCGATCACTCCGGCGTAGCCGTCGGCCGTCGCCGCCTCGATCACCTTGGAACTCGGGTCGACGACCACGACCTGCTCCTTCTTCAGCCCGGTCGCACAGACGGTCTCGATGGCCGACCGCCCCTTGGTCCCGAAACCGACAACGACGGTGTGATCCCTCAAGGCCGCCCTCCAGCGGTTCAGCCGCCACTCCTCACGGGTCCGTTCCGTGAGGACTTCCAGCGTGGTGCCGACCAGGATGATCAGGAACAGCACACGCAGCGGCGTGATGACGAAGATGTTGGTGAGCCGGGCGGCGTCGCTGACCGGGGTGATGTCGCCGTATCCCGTGGTGGAGAGGGTGACGGTCGCGTAGTACAGGGCGTCCAGGAAATCGACGGAGCCGTCCGAGCTGTCGTTGTACCCGTCCCTGTCCAGCCAGACGATCACCGCCGTGGCGACCAGCAGCGCCAGCGCCATCGCCAGACGTTTGACGACCTGGCGGATCGGGCGTTCCACGACTTTCCGCGGGAGCTTCACCCGATGGGTCACGAGATGTTCGCCCGCTTGGCGGGCGATCGCGTCATGGCCCGGAAGTTTCACGTGAAACACACCCCGTTCGGTCTCATCGGAACCGCCCCCCGTCTCGGGCTCTTCGGATCTGTACGCCGCTCGCGTTCACCGGAACCGGATCCCGCCCGGAATCATGTGACGCACACGTCGATACCCGCGGTTGCCCAGGGCAGGTCCAGGAGTTCGAGCTCCTGTCCCGCCCGTGCCCCGCCCGGCGGGATCACGGCGAGGGCGTCGGACGCCGCGATGCCCCGCAGCATCGCCGGACCGTTGTAGTGCAGCGGCACGGCCCGGTCGGCACGCAGCGCCACGGGGACGAGCCGGGTGTCGTACGGGTGGCCGTGCACGGCTTCCTGGAGGGGCAGCGTGTACGGCTCGGGGGCCACGCGTCCGGCGAGGGTGCGCAGCAGGGGTTCGGCGAGCGTGAGCAGCCCCGAAACAGCGGCCAGGGGGTTGCCGGGCAGGCCGACGAGATGCTGGTCCTCCTTGGTGCGGGCCAGCAGCATCGGATGCCCGGGGCGCACCTTGACGCCGTCCACGAGCAGTTCGGCGCCGATGCGGTGCAAGGTGGGGTGCACGTGGTCGACGGGACCGGCGGCGGTGCCACCGGTGGTGACCACCAGGTCGGCCGAGGAACCGGTGATCGCCTTGTGCAGCGCCTTGGCGTCGTCGCCGAGCCGGCGCACCGCGACGACCTCGGCGCCGAGCGCCCGCAGCCACGGTGGCAGCATCGGGCCGAGCGCGTCCCTGATGCGCCCCTCCTGGGGCAGCCCCGAGGAGAGCAACTCGTCCCCGAGGACCAGGACTTCGACGCGCGGGCGGGGAACGGCGGAGAGCGTGTCGTATCCGGCGGCCGCCGCGAGGCCCAGTACGGCGGGGGTGATCACCACACCGGCCGGGAGCAACTGGTCGCCCGTGCGGCACTCCTGGCCACGCGGACGGATGTCCTGTCCGTGCACGACCTCCCGGGTCGCGAACAGCCGGCCCTTGTCGTCGATCCGCCCGTGCTCGCTGCGCATGACGGCCGTGGCGTCCTGCGGGATACGGGCCCCGGTGGCGATCCGCACCGCTTCGCCGTCGGTGAGCGCCTCCGGCTCCGCCTGTCCGGCGAGCACCCCTTCCTCCCGGACCTCCCAGGGTCCGGGTCCCGCGACCGCCCATCCGTCCATCGCGGAGGTGTCGAAGGAGGGGAGGTCCGTGAGTGCGGTGAGGGGGGCGGCGAGGACGAGGCCGAGCGAGGCGTCGAGGGGCACGGAGACGGGGGTCCGGCGCGGCAGCGAACGGGCGGCGCGTTCGGCGACGGCGCGGGCCTCGGGCCAGGGCGTGGCCTTGTGGTGCGCGTCGGACCGACGGGCCTTCGACTCGCCCTCGGGCGCGGGAGCGGGCACGGAACCGGTCCCGGCGGCCGTCCTGGTCTCCGGCTTCACCAGGGCGAGTGCCTCCTCGACGTCGAGGTCGTCCGCCTCCTGGCTGTCCGGGGTGCGGGCGGCCGTCATCCGGCGTCCGGCTTGGCGTCGGGGGTGTCCTCGTCCGCCCAACGCAGCGCCAGCGCGGCGGCCTTGCGGGCGGCCTCGGCCACCGCGTCCGGGCCGCCACCGGCCTGTGCGGCGGCGTATCCCACGAGGAAGGTGGTCAGGGGGGCGGCGGGCCTGGCCACGCCGTGCGCGGCGTCCCGGGCCAGGTCGAGCAGGGCGCCGGTGTCGACGTCCAGGTCGATGCCCAGCTCGTCCTTGACTGCGGAGATCCATTCATCCAACACGTGTCCATGCTCCCTGATGCGTGCCCGCGCGGCGGCGATGTCGTCCCAGGTGTCGCAGTCGAAGGACGCGACCGGGTCGGAGATACGGGTGAGGTCGAGCGCGGCGACGAGCCGCCGCAGCGGCAGCCCGGTGAGACCACCGTGAGCGGCGGCGAGCGCGGCCAGTTCGCGGCGCAGGGCCGACGCCCGGTAGGCGGCGACGAGCGGCTGATCACGCCCGTCGTCATCGACGAGCAGCACGCCGTCGGGCACGGCGGCCCGCACCGGGGCGGCGTCGGGGTCTCCTGAGGGCTCCGGGGCGCCCTCAGGGCGAAGTGCGTCCAGCAGCCGCCCCACCGTCCCGTCATCGAGGAACGGCAGATCGGCGGAGAGCACCAGGACGTGTTCGGAGGAGGTGTGGCTCAGCCCCGCGTCCAGCGCCGCGAGCGGTCCCCCGCCGGGCGGGTCCTCGCGGGCCCACACCACGGGACGGGCGGTGGTTCTGGGTTCGGCCACGACCACCGTCGTGGCGGCGTCGGCGCAGGCCGCCAGCACCCGGTCGAGCAGCGCCCGGCCGCCCACCCGCACTCCGGGCTTGTCCGCGCCGCCGAGCCGCCGCGCGGCGCCGCCCGCGAGCACGACGGCGTCGTACGCGGCTTCGGGACCGGGCGTGCCCGGCGGTCCGGGGGCCACCGGTGGGCCGGGGGTGCCCGGTGGCTCGTAGGCGGTCATCCCCCGAGTATGGGCGTCCGATGGATCATTGCCACCCCCGCGCACAGCATGTGGACGGGGATGGCAGACCCGAGGGGCGCTAGAGGGTCCGCAGCAGCACCGCCGGTTGTTCCACGCAGTCCGCCACGTAGCGCAGGAAGCCGCCCGCGGTGCCGCCGTCGCAGACCCGGTGGTCGAAGGTGAGCGAGAGCTGGACGACCTGCCGCACCGCGAGCTCGCCCTGGTGCACCCACGGCTTGGGGACGATCCGGCCGACCCCCAGCATGGCCGCCTCGGGGTGGTTGATGATCGGCGTGGAACCGTCGACGCCGAACACCCCGTAGTTGTTCAGGGTGAAGGTGCCGCCCGTGAGGTCCGCCGGTGTCAGGGACCCGGTCCGGGCGGCCTCCGTCAGCCGGGCGAACTCCGCGCTCAGCCCCTCCGCGTCCCGCGTGTGCGCGTCTCGGACGACGGGGACGACGAGCCCCCGCTCGGTCTGCGCGGCGAAGCCCAGGTGCACCTGGTCGAAGCGGACGACCTCGCGGGCGTCCATGTCGACGGTCGAGTTGAGCTCGGGGAAGCGCGCCAGCGCGGCCGTGCAGATCCGGGCCAGCAGCGCGAGCAGGGAGATCTTCGGGCCGCCGGCCGCGTTCATCGCGGCGCGTGCCTGCATGAGTTCCGTCGCGTCGGCGTCCACCCAGCAGGTCGCGTCGGGTATCTCGCGACGGCTGCGGGAGAGCTTGTCGGCGACGGCACCGCGGACACCCCTCAGGGGCGTGCGCAGACCCTGCGCGGAGGACGGCGCCCCCGCGGGCACCGGCGCGACGGGCAGCGCCGCCCCGCGGGCCGAGGGCGGGGTGTGCAGGATCCCCTCGGAAGTGGCGGCGGGAGACGCCGACGCCGGCAAGGGGGTCCGGGCCCGCCCGCTGCCCGCGCGCAGCACGTCCTCGACGTCCGCCCGCAGGATCAGGCCGTCGGGGCCGGAGCCCGCCAGCTCCCGCAGATCCAGCCCGTTCTCCCGGGCGAGCCTGCGGACGAGCGGGGAGATGACGGGGACGGGGCCTTCGGCATGCGGGTGCGCGGCCGGCGCCGTCCCGCGGCCTGCCGGAACGGGCGTCCCGTTGCGGTTCCCGCCCTCGGAGGGGCCGGTGGTCCGGCGAACCGGAGCCGCGCCCGTGGGCGGCCGCACCCTCCTGCGCCGCGCCGGAGGCGCTCCCGTGCCGTACCCCACCAGGACGTTGCCCGATCCCTCGTCGGCCGCGGTGTCGCCGCCGGCCTCCGTGGCGGGAGCCGGCGCGCCCACGGCGACGGTCAGCAGCGGTGCCCCGACGGGCAGTTCCGTGCCCTCCTCGCCGAAGCGGGCGGTGACCACACCCCCGTAGGGGCACGGGACCTCGACCATCGCCTTGGCGGTCTCGACCTCGACGACCGGCTGGTCGATGGCGACGACGTCACCGACCTCCACCAGCCAGCGGACGATCTCCGCCTCGGTGAGCCCCTCCCCGAGGTCGGGGAGCTTGAACTCCAGCACCTGGGCCATCAGCTCTCCGCCTCCCATTGCAGGCGCCCCACGGCGTCCAGGATCCGGTCGACGCCGGGCAGGTGGTGCCGCTCCAGCATCGGCGGCGGATACGGGATGTCGAACCCGGCGACGCGCAGCACCGGTGCCTCCAGGTGGTGGAAGCAGCGCTCGGTGACCCGCGCCGCTATCTCGCCGCCGGGGCCGCCGAAGCCGCCCGACTCGTGCACGACCACCGCGCGGCCGGTGCGGCGCACCGACGCGGCGACCGTCTCGTCGTCGAACGGCACCAGTGAGCGCAGGTCGACGACTTCGAGGTCCCAGCCCTCGGCGCGTGCGGCCTCGGCGGCTTCGAGGCAGACGGGGACGGACGGCCCGTACGTGATGAGCGTGGCGCTGCGGCCCGGGCGGCGCACCACCGCGCGGCCGATCGGCTCCACGACCGAGGGCTCGTCCGGGTTCCAGGAGTCCTTCGACCAGTAGAGCCGCTTCGGCTCCAGGAAGACGACCGGGTCGTCGGAGGCGATGGAGGCGCGCAGCAGGCCGTACGCGTCGGCGACCGTCGCGGGCGTGACGACATGGAGCCCCGGAGTCGCCATGTAGTACGCCTCGGAGGAGTCGCTGTGGTGCTCGACGCCGCCGATGCCGCCGCCGTACGGGACGCGGATGGTGATCGGCAGCGGCATGGCGCCCCGCGTGCGGTTGCGCATCCGCGCCACGTGCGAGATCAACTGCTCGAAGGCCGGGTAGGCGAACGCGTCGAACTGCATCTCGACGACCGGCCTGAGGCCGTACATGGCCATGCCGACGGCGGTGCCGAGGATGCCCGCCTCGGCGAGCGGGGTGTCCGTGCACCGGTCCTCGCCGAACTCCTTGGCGAGCCCGTCGGTGACCCGGAAGACGCCGCCGAGGGTGCCGACGTCCTCGCCCATGACGTGGACCGCCGGGTCCTCGGCCATGGCGTCACGCAGCGCGCGGCCGAGGGCCTGGGCCATGGTGGCCGGTTTCAGGGCAACGGTGGTCATCGGCCGGCTCCTTCGGGCCCGTGGTGGTGCGGACCGTCCGCCTCGGCGTCGAGTTCCGCCCTCAACTGTGCTTCCTGCTCGAGGAGCTGAGGGGTGGGCTGGGCGTAGACGTGGGCGAACAGGTCCATGGGGTCGAGCACCGGGTCCTGGTTCATGCGCTCGCGCAGGTCCGCGGCCATCGTCTCGGCGTCCTCACGCACCTCCCCCATCCCCTTGTCGTCGAGCAGGCCGCGTTCGGTCAACTCGCGTTCCAGGAGCACGATCGGGTCGTGCGCGCGCCAGGTCTCGACCTCGGCGTCGCCCCGGTAGCGGGTGGCGTCGTCCGCGTTCGTGTGGGCGTCGATGCGGTAGGTCACGGCCTCGACGAGCGTCGGCCCGCCGCCCGCGCGCGCGTGGGCGATGGCCTCGCCGAGCACCTGGTGCACCGCCACCGCGTCGTTCCCGTCGACCAGGCGGCCCGGCATCCCGTAGCCGACGGCCTTGTGGGCCAGCGACGGGGCGGCGGTCTGCTTGGCGAGCGGTACGGAGATCGCGAAGCCGTTGTTCTGCACGAGGAAGACGACCGGGGCCTGCCACACGGCGGCGAAGTTCAGCGCCTCGTGGAAGTCGCCCTCGCTGGTGCCGCCGTCGCCGACCAGGGCGAGCGCGACCACGTCGTCGCCCTTGAGGCGCGCGGCGTGCGCGAGGCCCACGGCGTGCGGCAGCTGGGTGGCGAGCGGGGTGGACAGCGGGGCGATGCGGTGCTCACGCGGGTCGTACCCGGTGTGCCAGTCACCGCGCAGGAGGGTGAGGGCCTCGACCGGGTCCAGACCGCGGGCCACGGCCGCGAGGGTGTCGCGGTAGCTGGGGAAGAGCCAGTCCTGCGCCTCCAGGACGAGCGCGGCGGCGACCTCGCAGGCCTCCTGGCCGGTGCTGGAGGGGTACACGGCGAGACGGCCCTGCTTGGTCAGGGCGGTGGCCTGTGTGTTGTAGCGGCGACCGCGCACCAGCTCCGCGTACAGCCTGCGCAGCAGGCCCGGATCGGCCTGCGCGGCTGCCTCGGTGCCGAGGACGCGGTACGGCAGCGCGTCGGGCAGCAGCGGCGCGGGGTCGGTGCGGGGCTGCCAGGCGGGCGGCGGCGTTGGCCGGTAAGCGCCTCGCTGCTCCATGACCGTCATGACGGCACCTCCTCGTGGGAGCGGCTTCGGACGCCTCACGGGTGTGACGCGCCTCACCTACCGATTGTTCGGTCGTCGGCACATTTTGGCTACAGGCGCCGCCAGGCTGTGGACAAACGGTTCTGCACAGCCTGAGATGGACGCAGTACGTCCATGGTAGGGAGGCGGGGGGACATGGCACCTGAACAAATGGCCGAGCCACCGGAGGCCGGCCCGGCCCCGCCGCCCGCCCGACCGCTCGACGCCATCGATCAGGACATCCTGCAGATGCTCCAGGCGGACGGCCGCGCGTCGATACGCTCCGTGGCCGAACGGGTCCATGTGTCGCGGGCCAACGCCTACGCACGGATCAACCGCCTCATCGAGGACGGCGTGATCCGGGGCTTCGGCGCCCGCGTCGACCACGAGCGCGCGGGGCAGGGCACATCGGCCTACATCACCCTCAAGATCGTGCAGAACTCCTGGCGCACCGTGCGCGAGCAGCTGCGGCTGCTGCCGGGGGCCTCCCACATCGCGCTGGTGGGCGGCGACTTCGATGTCCTGCTGCTGGTGCACACGCCGGACAACAGGGCGCTGCGCGAGCTGGTGCTCACCCGTCTCCAGGCCATCCCTGAGGTGCTCAGCACACGCACGCTGCTGGTGTTCGAGGAGGAGGACCTGGAGCCGGAGGGCTGAGCCCGTGGCCCCAGGGGCCCTCAGGACTCCTTGCGCAGTCCCCCGAAGACCAACTGCACGACCGCTTCGGCCACTTCGCGCTCGCCCATGCCCCGGCCGTCCGGCCGGTACCACTCCACCAGCGAGTTGATCATCCCGAAGACCAGCCGGGTCGCCAGCCGGACCTCCACGTCCGGGCGCACGTCGCCATCGGCGGCGGCCGCCTTCAGCAGTTCGGCCACCTGGTGGTCGAAGTCGCGGCGCCGCTCCAGGGCCCACCGCTCGGTGTCCGTGTTGCCGCGCACCCGCAGCAGCAGCGTCACGTACGGCAGCTCGGCCGTGAGCACCTCGACCATGCGCCGCACGACGTACTCCAGGCGCTCCACGGCACGACCCTCGCGCGCGTGCTCCTCGTCGAGGATCCCGAAGAGGCCGTCGAGGGCGCGGCTGACGGCGCGGCGCAGCAGCTCCTCCTTGCCCGCGACGTGGTGGTAGATCGAGGACTTGGAGATGCCGGCCGCCTTGGAGAGGTGCTCCATGGAGGTGCCGTCGTAGCCACGCTCGTTGAAGACCTGCACGGCGACGGAGAGCAGCGTCTCCGGCGTGTAGGTGTCGCGCTTGGCGGTGGTCATGAGGTGCCCTCCCGCTTCTCGGTGGCGTACGCGTGGCGGTAGAGCGCGAGGGACGGCGCGTAGCGCCCGGAAGGGTCCCGCTGGTGCAGGTCGTCCAGCAGGGAGCACGCCCAGCTCCGGCCGAGCCTGCGGGACCATTCGAAGGGGCCGAGCGGGTAGTTCACGCCGAGGCGCATCGCCGTGTCGATGTCCTCCTCGGTGGCCACGCCCTTGGCGACGGCGTCGTGCGCCAGGTCGACGATCCGGGCCACCGTACGGGCGACGATCATGCCGGGCACGTCCCCGATGACGCTGACGTCCTTGCCGAGCGCCTGGAAGAGGCCGACGGCCTCGGAGAGCGTCTGGGGAGCGGTGTCCTGGGAGGCGGAGAGGGCGATCCGGGTCGCCTTCCGGTAGTCGAGCGCGAGGTCGAAGTAGACGACGTCGCGGAACTCGACCGAGGTCTGGCCGTCGGCGAGGGCCAGCTGGCCGCCGCCGGGCAGTACGAGGCGGGTTCCGTGGTCCTCCTCGTCCTCGCGGACCTGTATGCCGGCCTCGCGTATCAGGTCCAGGAGCTCCGCGGCGGGGCCCAGATCGCCCTCCGCCACGACGTACGCGGGCGGCTGCGCCTTCTCCGCGGTGTGCGGCTCGGCGGGCCCGGCGCCGTCCCCGTAGTCGTACCAGCCGTGGCCGGACTTGCGGCCGAGCCGACCCGACTCGACGAGGCGCCGCTGCGCGAGCGAGGGCGTGAAGCGCACGTCCTGGAAGAAGGACTGCCACACGGAGTGGGTGACGGATTCGTTGACGTCCTGGCCGATCAGGTCGGTCAGCTCGAACGCGCCCATCCGGAACCCGCCCGACTCGCGCAGGACCGCGTCGATCGTGGCCGGGTCGGCGGCCTGCGCCTCGTGGACGGCGAAGGCCTCGGCGTAGAAGGGCCGCGCGATGCGGTTGACGATGAAGCCGGGGGTGTCCGCGCAGGCGACAGGGGTCTTCCCCCAGGCGCGGGCCGTCTCGTACGCGCGCGTGGCCGACGTGACGTCGGTGGCGAAGCCGGAGACCACCTCGACCAGGGGCAGCAGGGGAGCCGGGTTGAAGAAGTGCAGCCCGACCAGGCGGCCGGGACTGCGCAGGGCGCCGCCGATGGCCGTCACGGAGAGGGAGGAGGTGTTCGTGGCGAGCAGGCAGTCCTCGCCGACGACGTCCTCCAGCTCCCGGAACAGCTGCTGCTTCGCGTCGAGCTGCTCCAGGACGGCCTCGACGACGAGCGCGCAGTCCGCCAGCTCGGCGAGGTCGCGGGCGGGGTGCAGCCGGGCGCGCGCGGCGTCCCGCTCGGCACCGGTCAGCCGGTCCTTCTCGACGAGCCGGTCGAGCCGGGCGCCGATCGCTTCGGCGGCCGCCTCGGCCCGCCCGGGAAGCGCGTCGTGGAGCCGCACCGGATGGCCCGCTACCAGCGCGACCTGGGCGATGCCCTGGCCCATGGTGCCGGTGCCGACGACGGCCACGGGGCTGCTGAGGTCGATAGCTGTCATGTGCGCGATCCTCCCGCACGGGGTTTTCCACAGATGCGGCGGACCCCCTTGTCCCGACCGATCGTTCGGTTACTCTAACTCTGTCCGTCCATTCCTGCCCAGCTCGTGGGCTCAAAGAAGAGCTCTTGAGACGAGGAGTTGGTCCTTGATGGCCGCCGAACTCACCGCGCACCAGCTGATCGCCCAGCACCGGCCCACCCTCGACCAGACGCTGGAAGCGATCCGCACACGCGCGTACTGGTCCCCCCACCCCGAGCACCCCAAGGCGTACGGAGAGCACGGCAGCCTGGGCATGGCCGAGGGCAAGGAAGCCTTCGACGCCCTGCTCGGCACCCGCCTCGACCTCGGCCAGCCCGGCACGGACGACTGGGTGGGCGACGAGACCTCGCCGTACGGGATCGCCCTGGGCGTCACCTACCCGCACGCGGACATCGACGTCCTGCTGCCCGCCATGCGGGCCGGACAGCGGGCCTGGCGCGACGCCGGCGCGGAGATCCGCGCCGTGGTCTGCCTGGAGATCCTCAAGCGGATCAGCGACCGGACGCACGAGTTCGCGCACGCGGTCATGCACACCAGCGGCCAGGCCTTCATGATGGCGTTCCAGGCGGGCGGCCCGCACGCCCAGGACCGTGGCCTGGAGGCCGTGGCGTACGCCTATGTGGAGCAGGTCCGCACCCCCGACACCGCGGAATGGACCAAGCCCCAGGGCAAGCGCGACCCGCTCGCGCTCACCAAGCAGTTCACGGCGGTGCCGCGCGGCATCGCGCTGATGATCGGCTGCAACACCTTCCCGACGTGGAACGGCTATCCGGGCCTGTTCGCCTCCCTCGCCACGGGCAATGCGGTGCTGGTCAAGCCCCACCCGCGCGCGGTGCTGCCGCTCGCGCTCACCGTCCAGGTCGCGCGCGAGGTGCTCGCCGAGGCGGGCTTCGACCCGAACCTGGTGGCGCTGGCCGCCGAGCGCCCCGGCGAGGGCATCGCCAAGACCCTGGCCGTGCGGCCCGAGATCCGCATCATCGACTACACCGGCTCGACGGCCTTCGGCGACTGGCTGGAGAGCAACGCCCGCCAGGCGCAGGTCTACACGGAGAAGGCAGGCGTCAACACGGTCCTCGTGGAGTCGACCGACGACTACAAGGGGATGCTGTCCAACCTGGCCTTCTCCCTGTCCCTGTACAGCGGCCAGATGTGCACGACCCCGCAGAACCTGCTGATCCCCCGCGACGGCATCCGCACGGACGAGGGCCCCAAGTCCTACGACGAGGTGGTCTCCGACCTCGCGAAGTCGGTCGGCGGCCTGCTCGGCGACGACGCCCGGGCGAACGCACTGCTGGGCGCCATCGTGAACCCGGACGTGAAGGCGCGCCTGGAGGCCGCCGCCGGTCTCGGCGAGGTCGCCCTGCCCTCCAGGGAGATCAGCAACCCCGAATTCCCGAACGCGGTCGTGCGCACCCCCGTCATCGTGAAGCTCGACGGAGCCAAGCCGGACGACGAAGCCGCCTACATGAACGAGTGCTTCGGCCCCGTCTCCTTCGCCGTGGCGATGGACTCGGCCTCGGACGCCGTGGAACTGCTGCGGCGGACGATCAGGGACAAGGGCGCGATGACCGTCGGCGCGTACACCACCGACGAGGAGGTCGAGCAGGCCGTGCAGGAGGCCTGCCTGGAGGAGTGCGCCCAGCTCTCCCTGAATCTGACCGGCGGGGTCTACGTCAACCAGACGGCGGCCTTCTCCGACTTCCACGGCTCCGGCGGCAACCCCGCGGCGAACGCGGCACTGTGCGACGGCGCGTTCGTGGCCAACCGCTTCCGGGTGGTCGAGGTGCGCCGGGAGGCGTAGCAGCGGCTCAGGCGGGTGCGCCCTCGGTCGCGCTCCAGTGGAACAGCGTCATGGCCACACTGGTCGCGAGGTTGTAGCTGGAGACCTGGGGGCGCATCGGCAGGGCCACCAAGTGGTCGGCCCGGGCGCGCAGTTCGGGCGACAGACCGGTGCGCTCCGAGCCGAAGGCGAGCACGGCGTCGTCGGGAAGCTTCAGCCCGCGGATGTCCTCGCCCTCGGGATCGAGGGCGAACATCGGCCCCGGCGGCAGTTCGTCGACCGTCAGCCGCTCCACGGCGGTCGCGAAGTGCAGTCCCGCCCCACCGCGCACGACCGTGGGGTGCCAGGGGTCGAGTGTGCCCGTCGTGACCACTCCGGTCGCGCCGAAGCCCGCGGCCAGCCGGATCACCGCGCCGGCGTTGCCCAGGTTGCGGGGGTTGTCGAGGACCACCACGGGCGTGCTGCGCCCGGTGCGCGCCAGGATCTCCAGGTTGGCGGCACGGGAGGGACGTACGGCCAGCGCGGCGACCGAGGTGGGATGCGGGCGGGGCACGAGCGCCTTCAGCGTCGTCTCCGGGATCTCGGTCAGGAGCGCTTCGAGAGCGTCACGCACGTCGGGAGCGAGTTCGTCGGCCAGTTCCAGGGCCGCCCGCCGGTCGGTGGTGACGGCCACCGGGACGTCGGCCCGGAAGCGCACCGCGTGCTTGAGGGCGTGGAATCCGTCGAGCAGCACGGAACCGTCGGCGAGCCGGTGCCAGGTGCGTACGGCATCCGGTCGGCCCTCGTCGCCCGGACCGTCCGCTGCGGACGGTCCGGCGCCGGATTCCGGCCGGGCGAAGGCCCCCGACCCGTCGACGGCGTCCGCCCCGGCTGTGGTTTCCGGCGCGTCGGCGTCCCTCTCGTTCATGCCGTGAAGCCTACGTGCGTGTGCTCGTTCTGCTTTGCGGAGCGGGTCTCGGGCTCCCGGGGCCCCGGCAGCGCGGGACGGTGGCCCGGGGCCAGCACGGCACGCCCGCGAGCCGCCCATCCGCCGACGCGCCGCAGGAAGGACGTCGGCAGGAACACCGCGTCCGCCGCGATCATCGCGAGCGAGAAGAACGGCAGTCCGAGGACCACGGCGATCACGGCGTGCTCGGTCATCATCGCCGCCAGCAGGACGTTCTTGACCCGCCGGTTGAACAGCGTGAAGGGGAAGGCGACCTGCACGATGACCGTCCCGTACGTCACCAGCATCACCATCGTGCCGTGGGAGGCCATCAGGTGCGACAGGGCGGGCCAGGGCGAGAAGTAGTCCAGGTTCAGCGGGTAGTAGACCGCCGTGCCGTCCTGCCAGCGCGAGCCCTGGATCTTGTACCAGCCGGCGGTCGCGTAGATGAGGCACGCCTCGGCCATGACGACGACCAGAGCAGCGTTGTGCACGAGGTTGGCCACGACGTCCAGCAGGATGCGCGGCTCGGCGGTACGCGCCCGGGTCCCGACGGCCCACCACAGGGCCTGAATCGCCAGCAGCCCCCAGAAGATCATCAGCCAGCCCGTGCTCAGCCGGCCCGCGAACGAAGCCGCGGCCAGCGCCAGGCACATCACCCCCCACAGGGCGATGCCGACCCGGTCGAGAGCGGGGGGCTGCCCCGGCGCGCGTGTCTCCCGCGCGCGCCGTGCCTGCCGCGCGTCCAGCGACCACACCTGGCCGCAGCGCGTGAACACCAGGTAGATCGCCATCAGGTGGATGACGTTGTCGCCGCCGTCCCCCATGAAGACGCTGCGGTTCTGGAGGGACAGCACCCCGATCATGAAGAGCACGGACGTCGTGCGGGTCCGCCAGCCCACGAGCAGCAGGGCGCTGGAGAGGACGGCGAGGGCGTAGAAGGTCTCGAACCATCCCTGGCTGTCCGACCACAGCAGTGCCGAGAAGGCGCCGTTGCCCGAGACGGACTGCTGGGCGAGGTCCCAGCTCCACGGCGATTCGGGCCCGTACAGCTCCTGGCGGTGCGGGTATTCGCGCAGCAGGAACAGCAGCCAGGTGGCGGAGAAGCCGATACGGATCACGGCGCTCTGGTACGGGCCGAGCGCGGACTCGGTGACCTGGCTGATGCCACGGGAGACCGCCGGGGCGAACCGGTTCATCGGGCGCTCGCCTCCGTCAGCCCGCCCTCGCGGTCGCTGTCGGGGACGATCCACCAGGGCAACTCGCGGACGACGGGCTTGTCGGACACCTTCTCCTCGCTCCACTCGGGGGCCGGCACGTTGGTGGCGCTGGAGCGGACCTGGATGCGTTCGACGACGGCACCGGCGCCGCCCGCGTGCTCGCGGGCGAGGCGCATGACGGCGATCCGGCGCAGATAGCGCTCGGAGAGGTCGCCGCGCAGGCCCACGGGACGGTTCTTGCTGTCGTGCGTGCCGGCGTAGTAGTCCCACGCCCGGCGCAGTTCGTTCTGCTGGGTGTGGCTGGGCAGCAGATTGCCCTCGATGGCCTCGCCGTCGAGGGCGGACAGGTCGTACCAGCCGGTCTCGCGGCTGATGCCGTCCGGGGTGCGGACCAAGGCGCGGACCTGGACCGAGACGTTCTGCTGCAACGGGTTGGGAGCGAAGAGCTTCCAGTTCTGCTCGAACTCCGGGTAGATCCAGTCGTCGATCGCGCGGCCGTGCTGCTTGGTCATCGTGTTCGACGGCGCGACGTGCAGGAAGACCATGCCGAGGTGCACAAGGGTGACCACGGCGACCACGGCGAGCGCGAAGGCGGCGGCGACCTGGGAGCGGAGGGGAAGGGCGGCTATGCCCGCGGTCGGGCCGCGGGACCGCCCGGGGCCGGGGCCGCCTGAGACGGGGACGGGGGCACCGGGGCCGCCCGGGACGGGGTCACCGGGATCGCCCGGGGCACCGGGGTCATAGAGATCACCGGGACCGGGATGGCCCGGACCGGGCGCGGCACGACCGGGATCGGCGGGACGCGGACCGGCCGGGCGGGGGGCGGCGGCCGCGTACACGTCGGCGCCGCGATCGATCTCGTCGCGTGCGGTGCCTCCACCGCGCTCATCCGCGTCAGGCCCGGCATCGCCCCTCACGGCGGTACCGGCCTCCACGTGACCCCGGACGGCGGCGTCGGCCTCCGCGTCACCCCGGACAGCGGCGTCGGGCTCCCCGTCACCCCGGACAGCGGTATCGGGCTCCGCGTCGTCAGCCATGGCTCCGTCGGACGCCGGGGCGTCGCTCACGGCCCCGTCGGGCCCGGCCCCGACATCCGCGGCCTCGTCCCCGCCCCCGGCGGAGTCGCCGGGCGGCCCGTCCGCCCCCGGCCGGGTCTTCGGTCCCTCGTCGTACGCGTCCAATTCCGCCCCGATTCACGATCCCGAACCCGAATGCCGGTGGTCCGCGGGCACCGTGCGCTCACGCCACTCCCGGCTTGTACCACCGCTGCGCACAGCACCGCCCGCACCGCGAGGTCCGCACCGGAACCGTACTCGGACCGGCCGGTCCGGCACAGCCTCCTGAGCCACAGCGATCACAGGGCGGCCCACGAGGTTATCCACAGCGGTTGACACCTTACGGCGCTCGACCGACCATTGATTCGAAGCGAACCGAACGATCGGTCGGTCGGGAGAGAGGTCGAGGGGGACCGCATGGCGACAGCAGCAGCGCACCACACGGCCCGCGCGCAGGCGGACGGACAGGACGAAGCCGCGCACGCAGCGGCGTACGAAGCCGTCTTCGACGCCGCGGTGGCGGCGGACGAGCGCATCGAGCCGCGTGACTGGATGCCCGACGCCTACCGCTCCACCCTGGTCCGGCAGATCGCGCAGCACGCGCACTCCGAGATCATCGGCATGCAGCCCGAGGCCAACTGGATCACACGCGCGCCCTCGCTGCGCCGCAAGGCGATCCTGATGGCCAAGGTCCAGGACGAGGCCGGGCACGGCCTGTATCTGTACAGCGCGGCCGAAACCCTCGGCACCGGCCGCGACGAGCTCCTCGACAAGCTGCACACCGGCCGCCAGAAGTACTCGTCGATCTTCAACTACCCGACGCTGACCTGGGCCGACGTCGGCGCCATCGGCTGGCTGGTGGACGGCGCCGCGATCACCAACCAGGTCCCCCTGTGCCGCTGCTCGTACGGACCGTACGCGCGCGCGATGGTCCGCATCTGCAAGGAGGAGTCCTTCCACCAGCGCCAGGGGTACGAGCTGCTGCTGGCCCTCAGCCGCGGCACCCCCGAGCAGCACGAGATGGCGCAGGACGCGGTGAACCGCTGGTGGTGGCCCTCCCTGATGATGTTCGGCCCACCCGACGACGAGTCCTCGCACTCCGCGCAGTCGATGGCATGGAAGATCAAGCGCCATTCGAACGACGAGCTGCGTCAGCGCTTCGTGGACATCTGCGTGCCCCAGGCGGAGTCGCTGGGCCTGACCCTCCCCGACCCGGACCTCGTGTGGAACGAGGAGCGGGGACACCACGACTTCGGCGCGATCGACTGGACGGAGTTCTGGGAGGTCCTCAAGGGCAACGGCCCGTGCAACGAACAGCGCATCACCCAGCGCCGACGCGCACACGACGAGGGCGCCTGGGTACGGGAGGCCGCCGCGGCGTACGCGGAAAAGCAGGCCACCCGGGCGGAGCCGCCCGCCGGACACAGCGACCAGCAGAGCAACGGCACGGGCAGCCTCCAGGGCGACGAGCCCGCGGGCACGGCCGACGAGTACGGGAAGGCACGAGCATGACGACCAACGACTGGCCTCTGTGGGAGGTCTTCGTGCGCTCCCGCCGCGGCCTCTCCCACACGCACGCCGGCAGCCTGCACGCACCGGACGCGGAGCTGGCCCTGCGCAACGCACGCGACCTGTACACCCGCCGCGGCGAGGGCGTCTCGATCTGGGTCGTCCCCTCCGCCGCCATCACGGCCTCCTCGCCCGACGAGAAGGACCCGTTCTTCGAGCCCGCCGCGGACAAGCCGTACCGGCACCCGACGTTCTACGAGATCCCGGAAGGGGTGAAGCACCTGTGACCGCCTCCACGTCCGGGACGGCGACCGACGCGGTCCTCGCCCTCGGCGACGACGCCCTGGTGCTCTCGCACCGGCTGGGGGAGTGGGCCGGCCACGCGCCCGTCCTCGAAGAGGAAGTCGCCCTCGCCAACATCGCGCTCGACCTGCTGGGCCAGGCACGGGTTCTGCTGTCCATGGCCGGTGACGAGGACGAGCTGGCGTATCTGCGCGAGGAGCGCGCCTTCCGCAACCTCCAGCTCGTCGAGCAGCCGAACGGCGACTTCGCGCACACGATCGCCCGCCAGCTGTACTTCTCCACCTACCAGCGGCTCCTGTACACCCAGCTCGCCGAGGGCACCGGTCCCTTCGCGCCGCTCGCCGCGAAGGCCGTGAAGGAAGTCGAGTACCACCAGGACCACGCCGAGCAGTGGACCCTGCGGCTCGGCGACGGCACGGAGCTCAGCCATGAGCGCATGCGGCGTGCGACCGAGGCGCTGTGGCGGTTCACCGGCGAGATGTTCCAGCCGGTCGAGGGCGTGGACGTGGACTGGGTAGGAATGCGGGCCGCCTGGCTGGAGTCCGTGGGCGACGTCCTGCGCCGCGCGACCCTCGCGCTCCCCGAGGGGCCGGCGTCCGGAGCGTGGACGGCCGGCGCCGGACGACAGGGCCTGCACACCGAGTCCTTCGGGCGGATGCTCGCCGAGATGCAGCACCTGCACCGCAGTCACCCGGGGGCGACATGGTGACGACCACCGCTCTCGAAGAGGAGCTCCGCAGGCTGGCCGGGTCCGTGCCCGACCCCGAGCTGCCCGTGCTCACCCTGGAGGAGCTCGGCGTGCTGCGCGCCGTACGGGTGCATGACGCGAACTCGGTCGAGGTGGACCTGACCCCGACGTACACCGGCTGCCCGGCCATCGAGGCGATGTCCGTGGACATCGAGCGGGTGCTTCACGAGCACGGCATACGGGAGGTCGCCGTCCGTACGGTGCTCAGCCCCGCGTGGTCGACCGACGACATCTCCGACGAAGGCCGCCGCAAACTGCGGGAGTTCGGGATAGCGCCACCGCGCGGCGGCCGTCCCACGGGCCCGGTGACGGTCGAGTTGGGTCCGACGCGGACGACCCTGTCCGCCTCGCGCCCGCAGCAGACCGAGCCCGTCCACTGCCCGCTCTGCGGATCGGCGGACACCGAGCTGCTCAGCCGCTTCTCCTCCACCGCGTGCAAGGCGCTGCGGCGCTGCCTGTCCTGCCGCGAGCCGTTCGACCACTTCAAGGAGCTGTGATGGCCCGCTTCCACGCGCTCCCGGTGGCCGCGGTCGACCGGCTCACCGACGATTCGGTGGCCCTGACCCTCGCCGTGCCGCCCGCCCTGCGCGAGGAGTACCGGCACGCGGCCGGCCAGCACCTCGCCCTGCGCTGCACGATCGACGGCGAGGAGATTCGCCGGACGTACTCGATCTGCTCACCGGCACCCGCACCCGGCGACGAGGGCCCGCACACCCTGCGGGTCGGGGTGCGGCTGGTCGACGGCGGAGCCTTCTCGACGCACGCGCACAAGGAGATCGCCGTCGGCGACGACGTCGAGGTGATGACTCCGGCGGGCCGTTTCACCCTGGAGCCGGCCGCCGGGCTGTACGCGGCGGTGGTGGGCGGCAGCGGGATCACCCCGGTGCTGTCGATCGTCTCCACGTTGCTGGCCAGGGAGCCGGAGGCGAGGTTCTGCCTCGTCCGCAGCGACCGGACGACCGCCTCGACGATGTTCCTGGAGGAGGTCGCCGACCTCAAGGACCGTTATCCGCAGCGGTTCCAGCTGGTGACGGTGCTCTCCCGGGAGGAGCAGCAGGCCGGACTGCCGACCGGCCGGCTCGACCAGGAGCGGCTCACCGGACTGCTCCCGGCCCTGCTGCCGGTGGACCGGGTGGCGGGCTGGTTCCTGTGCGGGCCGATGGGGCTCGTGCAGGGGGCGGAGCGTGCGCTGCGCGGGCTCGGGGTGTCGCGGACCAGGATCCACGAGGAGATCTTCCACGTGGACGCCGGTGCCGCCGCCGCGGTCCCCTCCACGCGCCCGGCGCCGGCACACAGCACGGTGACCGCACGGCTCGACGGACGCGGTGGCACCTGGCCCGTCCAGGACGGCGAGTCGCTGCTGGACGCGGTGCTGCGCAACAGGCCGGACGCGCCGTACGCCTGCAAGGGCGGCGTGTGCGGCACCTGCCGGGCCTTCCTGGTCTCGGGCGAGGTCCGGATGGACCGCAATTTCGCGCTGGAACCGGAGGAGACCGAAGCCGGGTACGTACTGGCCTGTCAATCCCATCCGGCCACGGAGAAGGTGGAGTTGGACTTCGACCGGTAGGCCTGCCGGCACCGACCGTTCCCTTCTTGTAGAACCTGTTCTATCTTGACGCTCCGTCAGATCAGAGGCTCCGGGGGGCTTTTGCCCCCGCTTCGGACCTCCGGTCGGTTGGCCGGCGCGTGGGAGGACAGGACCCGTGGACTTCACCTTCACCGAGGAGCAGCAGGCGGCGGTCGAGGCGGCGAAGGCGGTGTTCGCCGGGGTCGCGCCGGACGGAGTACCCAGCCCCGCGCTCACCCCCGGCGCCATCGCCGAGGACTTCGACCGCGGCCTGTGGGCGAAGCTCGCCGACGCGGATCTGCTGAGCCTGCTGATCGACGCGGAGTACGGCGGAGCGGGGCTCGACGTGGTGGCCCTGTGCCTGGTGCTGCGCGAGTCGGCGCGGGTGCTGGCGCGCGTACCGCTGCTGGAGAGCAGCGCGGCAGCGGTGGCCGTGCAGACGTACGGCGGTGAGGAGTTGAAGGCCGAGCTGCTGGAGCGCGCGGGCCGGGGCGAGCTCGTCCTGACCGTCGCCGCCAGTGGCCGGACGGGGCACGACCCGGCCGAACGCGCCGTGACCGCACGGCGGGACGGTGACATGTGGGTGCTGGACGGCTCCCAGACGGCGGTGCCCTGGGCGTACGACGCCGACCTCGTCGTCGTGCCCGCGCACACGGAGGCCGACCGGACCGTCCTCGCGTTCGTCCCCCGCGACCACGAAGGCGCCGTGCTCGCCGAGCAGATCTCCACCACCGGGGAGCGGCTCGGGGAGCTGCGCCTGGAGTCGGCGCGGATCGCCGACCGGTATGTGATCGACGCGGAGGGCGCCTGGGACGCCCTGCGTGAGCTGCTGGCCACCGGGACGTGCGCGCTGGCGCTCGGGCTCGGGGAGGCCGTGCTCGGGATGACCAGTGAATACACCGGCAAGCGGGAGCAGTTCGGATTCCCCGTCGCCACCTTCCAGGCCGTCGCCGTACAGGCCGCCGACCGGTACATCGACCTGCGTGCCATGGAGGTGACCCTGTGGCAGGCCGCGTGGCGGATCGGGACCGGGGCAGCAGGTGCGCTGCCGGCGTCCGGGGACGTGGCCGTCGCCAAGATCTGGGCCTCGGAAGGCGTACGACGGGTGGTGCAGACGGCACAGCATCTGCACGGGGGCTTCGGCGCCGACACCGACTATCCGCTGCACCGGTACCACGCCTGGGCCAAACAGCTGGAGCTGTCGCTCGGCCCGGCCGCGGCGCACGAGGAGGCCCTGGGGGACCTGCTCGCGGCGCATCCACTGGGCTGAGGCCGAATACAGGCCGGGACGGACGTCACGGCTGGCCTCGCGTGACAGCTTTCCCGCACGCCCGACGGACCGCCCGCACGCTCCGACGGAATCCCGCATGCCCGACGGAACTCCCGCATGCCCGACGGAACTCCCGCAGACCCGGTGGCGTCCCGCGGACCCGGCAGTTCTCCCATGTCCGGCAGCTCGCCCGGCGACATCTCGGATAGCTCCCCCGGCGACCCGGCTGCGGCGCGAAGCCCGGTCGCCGGACGAAGGACATCGGTCGCCGGTCCCAGTCGCCGACCGATGGACGCCGGGCACCGGACACCGAACACCGGCAGATGGACGGCGGGCACCGGACGCCAGGCGCCATGCGCCAGGCGATGGGCGATGGGCGATGGGCGAGGGGCGAGGGAATCGCTAGACGACGGCGCCGGGCTGGCCCTTGTCGTCGACGACGGGGCGGCCGGCCGCTTCCCAGGCCTGCATGCCGCCGTCGACGTTCACGGCGTCGATGCCCTGCTGGACCAGGTACATGGTGACCTGGGCGGAGCGACCGCCGGACCGGCAGATGACGTTGACGCGGCCGTCCTGCGGGGCGGCCTCGGTCAGCTCGCCGTAGCGGGCGACGAACTCGCTCATGGGGATGTGCAGCGCCCCCTCGGCATGCCCGGCGTCCCACTCCTCGTCCTCCCGGACGTCCAGCAGGAAGTTCTCGTCCGTGAGATCCCCGATCCCGACGGTGGGCACAGCAGCTCCGAAACTCATGTCCCCGACGCTACCCGACCGCAGCCGCAACCCGATCCCCGCAGGACTCCCCCGGTCCCGAGGGACTCTCCCGGTCCCTTCCAGGTCCCTCAGGCCCTACGCGGCCTCACTGAGCCTGGGCTATCAGCGCCGCCAGCTCCGCCTCGCGCTCGCCGACCTGGGCCAGCAACTGTTCGGCGATCTCCTCCAGAAGACGGTCCGGGTCGTCCGGGGCCAGCTTCAGCATCGCGCCGATGGCGCTCTCCTCCAGCTCATGGGCGACGAAGGCGAGCATCTCCTTGCGCTGGGCGAGCCATTCGAGACGGGCGTAGAGCTCCTCGCTCCGGGTCGGCTTCCACTCCTCGGGCACCGGCCCCGCGGCCCACTCCGCGGAGAGCTCCCGCAGCAGCGCCTCGTCTCCCCGGCCGTAGGCGGCGTTCACCCGGGCGATGAACTCGTCACGCCGCTTGCGCTCGTCCTCGTCCTGCGCCAGATCGGGGTGCGCCTTGCGGGCCAGCTCGCGGTAGAGCTTGCGGGCCTCCTCGCTGGGGCGCACACGCTGCGGAGGCCGTACGGGCTGGTCCGTGAGCATCGCCACGGCCTCGGGGAACAGGCCCTCCGAGTCCATCCAGCCGTGGAACAGTTCCTCGACCCCGGGCATGGGCATGACCCGAGCCCGCGCTTCGTGCGCCTTGCGCACGTCCTCCGGGTCGCCGGTGCGCGCGGCCCTGGCCTCCGCGATCTCGGCCTCCAGCTCGTCGAGCCGGGAGTACATCGGGCCGAGCTTCTGGTGGTGCAGCCGCGAGAAGTTGTCCACCTCGACCCGGAAGGTCTCCACGGCGATCTCGAACTCGATCAACGCCTGCTCGGCCGCCCGCACGGCCCGCTCCAGCCGCTCCTCGGGGCGCGGCTCGCCCTCGGCGGCGGCCTGCGAAGCCGACTCACCCTGGCCGGATGCCTCCTGCTCGGAAGCCACGCCCCCGGCAGGCGCCTGCCGCTCGGAAGCCTCACCCCCAGCGGACGCCTGCCGCTCGGAAGCCTCACCCCCAGCGGACGCCTGCCGCTCGGAGGCCTCACCCCCAGCGGGAGCACTCTGCGCCGAAGCCTCACCACCGGCGGACGTCTCCTGTCCGGAGACCTCACCCCCGGCGGACTCCCGCTGCTCGGACATCACGCCCTCCTGGGCACCGGACTGCTCACGAACCCCCTCGTCGGTGGGCTCGGACTGGCTCTGCTCGGCTTCCGGCGTCGTCACCCGACCAGCGTAGGCCACGGTGCTCCGGGGCCCTGCCGAGAGCGTCGTTTCCCCGCTCGCCGCCCCGTCCCGGAGCTCAGCCCCGTCAGGGACGGCCGCCGGAGCGTCAGACATCCAGCTGCGCCGCTATCCGGCCGTCCCGGACCGCCGCGACCAGCTCCGCGTGGTCGGCCTCCGTGCGGTCGGCGTATGCCACGGCGAACGACGCGACGGCCTCGTCCAGCTCCTCGTTCTTCCCGCAGTAGCCGGCGATGAGGCGTGGGTCGGCGCTGTGGGCATGGGCCCGGGCCAGCAGGGCGCCGGTCATGCGGGCGTAGTCGTCGACCTGGTCGGCGGCCAGCGCGGCAGGGTCGACGCTGCCCTTGCGGTTGCGGAACTGGCGGACCTGGAAAGGACGGCCGTCGACCGTGGTCCAGCCGAGCAGGATGTCGCTGACGACCTGCATGCGCTTCTGTCCGAGGACGACGCGGCGGCCCTCGTGCGGCACCTCGGGCACCTGGTGTCCGGCGGTCGCCAGGTGGGGGAGCAGCGCCGAGGGGCGGGCCTCCTTCACCTGGAGGACGAGGGGTTCGCCGCGGTGGTCGAGCAGCAGGACGACGTAGGACCGGGTGCCCACGCTGCCGGTGCCGACGACGCGGAAGGCGACGTCGTGCACCGCGTACCGGGCGAGGAGGGGGAGACGGTCCTCGGAGAGCGTCGTCAGGTAGTGCTCCAGGGACGCGACGACCGCCGCGGCCTCCGCGTCGGGTACGCGGCGCAGCACCGGCGGGGCGTCCACGAACCGGCGCCCGCCGCCCTCCACCGCTTCCGTCGCCTTGGCGGCGAACCGCCCGCTGGTGTTGGCCCGCGCCTTCTCCGAGACCCGCTCCAGCGTGCCGAGCAGGTCGTGGGCGTCGGTGTGCGAGACGAGTTCCTCGTCGGCGATCGCGTTCCACGCGTCGAGGACGGGCAGTCCGGCCATCAGCCGCATGGTGCGGCGGTACGCGCCGACCGTGTCGTGCGCGGCGGTGCGGCAGGTGTCCTCGTCCGCCCCGGCCTCCCGGCCGGCGAGCACGAGCGAGGTGGCGAGCCGCTTGAGGTCCCACTCCCACGGGCCGTGCACGGTCTCGTCGAAGTCGTTCAGGTCGATGACGAGGCCGCCCCGGGCGTCGCCGTACAGGCCGAAGTTGGCCGCGTGGGCGTCTCCGCAGATCTGGGCGTCGATGCCCGTCATGGGGGTGCGCGCGAGGTCGTACGCCATGAGGCCCGCCGAGCCGCGCAGGAACGCGAAGGGGGTGGCGGCCATCCTGCCGACCCGTATCGGGGTGAGGCCGGCGATGCGGCCGCGGTTGGACTCCTCGACGGCGGCCACGGCGTCGGGCCGGTCGGCGTCCTCGGTCAGCTCGGCGTGCGCGGCACGCGGCACCCGCTTGCGCAGGGCCTTGCCCGCGTCCTTGGGCGAACCCTGCGCCGGCCACGCGGCGAACCCCGGCACGGCATACCCTCGCGCCGCGGCCCCGGACTCCGGTCGCCGCCGACCCTGCGGCTGCTGCCCCTCCGCGTGCTTCTGCTGGTCCGGAATCGCTGTACCGAGCTCGGTCACTGCGACCGCCTCCCCCGTGCACGAACATCAACTCGTGCTGACCGTACAGCCGGTCGGCGAAACACGTCAGACCCTGTGGACAACTCCGCTGCGGGGCCTGTGGACAAGTCCACGACGCCCAGCCCTCGCGGGCCGGCCCGTCACTTCCTGAGTGCCTCCGGGCACGGTCCCTGTTCGGGGAGATAGCGCTCGGCCCACGCCCCGAGCTCCTTGAGCGCGGGTTCCAGGGCGGCGCCCGCCTCCGTCAGGCGGTACGAGACCCGCAGCGGGGGACCTTCGTCGACCTCGCGCACCACCAGGCCCGCCGCCCCGAGTTCGGTGAGCCGGTCGGAGAGCATCCGCTCGCTGATGCCGGGGATCGCCCGGCGCAGCTCGGTGAAGTGGACCGGCCGTTGCAGCAGGACGGCCACGACCAGGCCCGTCCAGCGCTTTCCCAGCAGATGGAAGACGCGCGCCATGCCGTCGTCGACCTTCTGGCACGGCCCCGCTTCGTGGATTCCCCGTTCCGGCATGGCTCCAGAGTACTGCGTCCCCGTTGGGGGATGAAAAAAAGTAAGTAGCTGTGTTATCTCTAGTCGAGTACGAAAAAGAAGCTACCGAGCTTCTTGCACCGACCCGGCCCCAGCCGTGCGCGGATGCCCCCGCGCACGCCTGGACGACCCCGGCTCACCCCTTGTCTGGAGAACCCATGGCCACCCTGCTGCACATCGACTCGTCCGTCTTCACCGGCTCCGCCTCCTCCTCCCGTTCGGTGACGGACACCTTCCGCAAGAGCTGGGAGGAGCAGCACCCGGAGGGCACGGTCGTCTACCGCGACCTCGCCGCCGACCCCGTGCCGCACATCACCGCCGATTCCCACACCGCCGGTTTCGTCGCCCCGGACGCGCACACCCCCGGGCAGGCCGCGGCCTTCGCCGAGCGCCTGAAGCTCATCGAGGAGCTGGAGGCCGCCGACGCCATCCTGATCGGCGCCCCCATGTACAACTTCGCCATCCCCTCGACCCTCAAGGCGTGGCTGGACAACGTGTTCCTGGTGGGCCGCACCGCCATGGCCGAGGACTCGAAGCTGAAGGGCAAGCCCGTCACGGTCGTCGCCAGCCGTGGCGGCTCCTACGCGCCGGGCACCCCGCGCGAGGCCTACGAGTACGTGCAGAACTACCTGGAGGCCGTCCTTCGCGACACCCTCGCCCTGGACCTCACCTTCATCGTCCCGGAGCTGACGATGGCGCCGCAGAACCCGGCGATGTCCGAGCTGGTCCCCCTCTTCGAGGCGTCCCGCACCAAGGCCCACGAGGACGCGAGCACCAAGGCCAAGGAAATCGCCTCGCGCTTCGCCGCCTGAGACGGACCCGCGCGAACGGCGGCGTGAAGCCGCCGCGCAAGGCGGCGCACGGCGGCACGAGCGGCACAACGGCGTGCCGACTCGTGCCAAGTCGTGCCGAGCCGTGCGGACCGCCCGCGGCGGACCCGTACGGCCGCGGCGTAAAGCCGCCACATACGGCGGCGCACGGCGGCACGAGCGGCACAAGGGCGTGCCGACTCGTGCCAAGTCGTGCCGAGCCGTGCGGACCGCCCGCGGCGACACGAGGCGGGGTGTGAGTTCCCGCCCCGAAGAGCGTTCGTGCGCACTCCTGACGAGCGCGCCGTGTGATTGTCCTCACCCGAGATGATCATGCGGCGCGCTCTCGCGTCGCCGGAGTCGCGAAGCTCACGGGAGGCGAAGCTCACGAGGGCACGGAAGCCCACGAGAGACCGGGCTCACGCGAGACGAGCCTCACGGAAGACGAAGGCCGCGCACGCGGAGACGCTCCGGACAACGCGAAAGCCCCGCAGGTCCAAGACCTGCGGGGCTTTCAGCTGGTGCGCGAGGGGGGAGTTGAACCCCCACGCCCTTGCGGGCACTGGAACCTGAATCCAGCGCGTCTGCCTATTCCGCCACCCGCGCATTGGGTGTGTCGTCCGTCTCTCACCGAGTGGTGCGAGCGCCTGCCGACATCCAGAACATTAGCACGCTGTCAGGGGTGGATTCACATCCCTTTCCCGCTGCCCCAAGGGGCGGCCGACCCCGCTCTGTCCCAGGCCACCACGCCCATGAGCGCCTCCGCGCCCGCCGCACGTCTCGACCGGAACCTGTTCACGTATCAACCTCGTACCGGTCCTGAGCATCTCCCCAGGAGCCGGACGGCCCGCACAGTCAGGTGCGGGACACTGGTTGTGGGGCGCCTCTACGATCCTGGGCAGGAGTAGTGCCGGGAAGAGTTCGAAGAGGGGTCCCCGCGGGAACCTCGGGAGGGGACTTCGGAAGGCGTCGACAACCCGTCGACCGGGCCGACAGGGGGAACCAGCCGATTTCCCGACGCGTGGATACGATCAGTAAGCAGTACCAGGACGACAGCGACAGGCAGTACCAGGACAGCGTCCGCCGCCAGGACGAAGAAGGCAGCAAGCTGTACCAGGACGGCTACGAAGGAGGAGGTGCCCCATGGGAGTCCTGAAGAAGTTCGAGCAGCGTCTCGAAGGTCTGGTCAACGGCACCTTCGCCAAGGTGTTCAAGTCCGAGGTCCAGCCCGTGGAGATCGCCGGCGCGCTCCAGCGCGAGTGCGACAACAACGCCACGATCTGGAACCGCGACCGGACCGTCGTCCCCAACGACTTCATCGTGGAGCTGAGCACGCCGGACTTCGAGCGCCTCAGCCCCTACTCCGGCCAGCTCGGCGACGAGCTCGCCGGCATGGTGCGCGACTACGCGAAGCAGCAGCGCTACACCTTCATGGGCCCCATCAAGGTCCATCTGGAGAAGGCGGACGACCTCGACACCGGTCTGTACCGGGTGCGCAGCCGTACGCTCGCCTCCTCCACCAGTCAGGCTCCGGAGCGTGCCCCCGCGGGCCCGGCCCCTGCGGCCCCCCGCGGCCAGGGTGGCTACGGCTACCCGCCCGCGGCCGCTCCTCCCATGCCGTCCGCGCCGCCGCCCGGCGGTCGATCCGGAGGCGCGCCCATGGGGGCCCGGCCGCCGGCCGGCCCCGGACCCGGCGCCCGTACACGGCACTGGATCGAGATCAATGGCACCCGCCATCAGATCTCCCGCCCGACGCTGGTGCTGGGTCGCAGCACCGACGCCGACGTGCGGATCGACGACCCCGGCGTCTCGCGCCGGCACTGTGAGATCCGGACCGGAACGCCCTCGACGATCCAGGATCTCGGGTCCACCAACGGCATCGTGGTGGACGGGCAGCACACCACCCGCGCTACGCTCCGCGACGGCTCGCGGATCGTCGTGGGCAGCACCACCATCATTTACCGGCAAGCCGAAGGGTGAAGCGGGGGCAATGTCAGAGCTGACCCTCACGGTCATGCGGCTGGGTTTCCTGGCCGTACTGTGGCTGTTCGTGATCGTGGCCGTGCAGGTCATCCGCAGCGACCTGTTCGGAACGCGCGTCACGCAGCGCGGCTCGCGCCGGGACGCCTCCCGGCAGCAGCCGGCCGCACGCCAGGCCGCGCCTCCGCCCCAGCGCCAGCAGCAGCCGCCGAGCAGCGGCGGCCGGCAGCGCCGAGGTGCCCCCACCAAGCTGGTCGTCTCCGAGGGCACCCTCACGGGCACCACGGTGGCGCTCCAGGGGCAGACGATCACGCTGGGCCGCGCACACGACAGCACGATCGTGCTGGACGACGACTACGCGTCCAGCAGGCATGCCAGGATCTACCCGGACCGGGACGGCCAGTGGATCGTCGAGGACCTCGGCTCCACCAATGGCACGTATCTCGACCGGAGCCGACTGACGACTCCCACGCCCGTACCGCTGGGCGCGCCGATCCGCATCGGCAAGACCGTCATCGAGCTGCGGAAGTAGTACGACAATGAGCGAGCGGAGCGAGCACGCAGCGGCGGTCCACACGACGGACCCCGGCGCGCTCCCGACCGGAGGGTGGGCACCGTGCGGATGTACCCGGAGCCGACGGGCGAGGTGCGCATGAGTCTGTCACTGCGCTTTGCCGCCGGATCGCACAAAGGCATGATCCGTGAGGGCAACGAGGACTCGGGCTACGCGGGTCCGAGGCTGCTCGCGATCGCCGACGGGATGGGCGGCCAGGCCGCCGGCGAGGTCGCCAGTTCCGAGGTGATCTCCACCATCGTCGCGCTCGACGACGACGTGCCCGGCTCCGACATCCTCACCTCGCTCGGCACCGCCGTGCAGCGGGCGAACGACCAGCTCCGGATGATGGTCGAGGAGGACCCCCAGCTCGAAGGCATGGGAACCACCCTCACGGCACTGCTGTGGACCGGCCAGCGGCTGGGCCTCGTGCACGTCGGCGACTCCCGCGCGTACCTGCTGCGGGACGGCGTGCTGACGCAGATCACCCAGGACCACACCTGGGTGCAGCGGCTCGTCGACGAGGGACGCATCACCGAGGAGGAGGCCACCACCCACCCGCAGCGCTCCCTGCTGATGCGCGCGCTGGGCAGTGGCGACCACGTCGAGCCCGATCTCTCGATCCGCGAGGTCCGTGCCGGCGACCGTTACCTGATCTGTTCCGACGGCCTCAGCGGCGTCGTCTCCCATCAGACGATGGAGGACACCCTCGCCAGCTACCAGGGCCCGCAGGAGACCGTGCAGGAGCTCATCCAGCTCGCGCTGCGCGGTGGTGGCCCGGACAACATCACGGTCATCGTGGCCGACGTCCTCGACATCGACTCCGGTGACACCCTGGCCGGGCAGCTGTCCGACACCCCGGTCGTGGTGGGCGCGGTCGCCGAGAACCAGCACCAGCTGCACGACAACGGCGCCATGCAGACGCCCGCGGGCCGTGCCTCCCACCTCGGCCGCCCGGTGCCCGGGCAGGGCGGGGGCGGCGAGTTCGGCCCGCCCGGCAGCGGCGACACCACCGGGTACGTGCCGACGGACGGCTTCAACGCCTACTCCGACGAGGACTTCGTCAAGCCCCGCACCGGGCGCAAGTGGCTGAAGCGGTCCTTCTACATCACGCTGGCCCTCGCCGTGATCGGCGGCGGCCTGTACGGCGGCTACCGCTGGACGCAGACGCAGTACTACGTCGGCACCAAGGGCGAGCACGTCGCCCTGTACCGGGGCATCAGCCAGGACCTGGCCTGGGTCTCGCTCTCGAAGGTGGAGAAGGACCACCCCGAGATCGAACTCAAGTACCTGCCGCCGTACCAGCAGAAGCAGGTCGAGGCGACCATCGCCGAAGGCGGCCTGGGCGACGCCCAGTCGAAGATCGACGAGCTCGCCGTGCAGGCGTCCGCGTGCAAGAAGGACGCCGAGCGCCGCCGCGCCGAGACCGAGAAGAACGCGAAGACCGGTGAGGGCGAGGCCGGCGGGACCACGGGAACCACAAAGACCTCCCTCACGTCCAAGGCCACGTCCACGCCGACGCCGACACCGTCGAACTCGGCACCGTCGTCCTCCAAGTCCACGACCGCACCCACTCCCACACCCGGCCCCAGCCTCTCCGACGAAGAGCAGAAGCTGGTCTCGCTGTGCGGTAAGCAGTAAGCAGCCGTGAGGGGCCCTGTCACACGATGAGCAGTAGTACCAACACGCCGACGCACCACACGTCCACGATCGGCTCGATCGGCGCACCGAGCCGGCGCAACACCGAGCTGGCACTGCTGGTGTTCGCCGTTGTCATCCCGGTGTTCGCCTACGCCAACGTGGGTCTCGCCATCAACGACGAGGTCCCCGCGGGCCTGCTGAGCTACGGCCTGGGCCTCGGTCTGCTGGCCGGTGTGGGCCACCTCGTCGTGCGCAAGTTCGCGCCGTACGCCGACCCGCTCCTGCTGCCGCTGGCCACGCTGCTCAACGGCCTCGGACTGGTGATCATCTGGCGGCTCGACCAGTCCAAGCTGCTGCAGTCGATCGACCAGGCGGGCACCGCGGCGCCGCGCCAGCTGCTCTACACGGCGCTGGGCATCGCCCTGTTCGTCGTCGTGCTGATCTTCCTGAAGGACCACCGCGTCCTGCAGCGCTACACGTACATCTCCATGGTCGGCGCGCTGTTCCTGCTGCTGCTCCCCCTGGTCCCGGGCCTCGGCGCCAACATCTACGGCGCCAAGATCTGGATCTCCGTCGCCGGCTTCTCCATCCAGCCCGGTGAGTTCGCGAAGATCGTCCTGGCGATCTTCTTCGCCGGCTACCTGATGGTGAAGCGGGACGCGCTCGCACTGGCCAGCCGCCGCTTCATGGGCCTGTACCTGCCGCGCGGCCGCGACCTCGGCCCGATCCTCGTGGTCTGGTTCATCTCGATCCTGATCCTGGTCTTCGAGACCGACCTCGGTACGTCGCTGCTGTTCTTCGGAATGTTCGTCATCATGCTGTACGTCGCGACCGAGCGGACCAGCTGGATCGTCTTCGGTCTGCTGATGTCCGCGGCCGGCGCCGTCGGTGTGGCCTCCTTCGAACCGCACGTCCAGCAGCGTGTCCAGGCCTGGCTCGACCCCATGCGCGAGTACAAGCTGAGCCAGGCCGGCGCCCCCGGCGTCCACTCCGAGCAGGCCATGCAGGCGCTGTGGGCCTTCGGCTCCGGCGGGACCCTCGGCACCGGCCTCGGCCAGGGCCACTCCGAGCTCATCCGGTTCGCCGCCAACTCCGACTTCATCCTCGCCACCTTCGGCGAGGAGCTCGGCCTGGCCGGCATCATGGCGATCCTGCTGATCTACGGTCTGATCGTCGAGCGCGGCATCCGCACCGCCCTGGCCGCCCGGGACCCGTTCGGCAAGCTCCTCGCCGTCGGCCTGTCCGGCGCCTTCGGCCTCCAGGTCTTCGTCGTCGCCGGCGGCGTCATGGGCCTGATCCCGCTCACCGGTATGACGATGCCGTTCCTGGCCTACGGCGGTTCCTCCGTGATCGCCAACTGGGCACTGATCGGCATCCTGATCCGGATCAGCGACACGGCCCGCAGGCCGGCGCCCGCCCCCGCCCCGAACCCCGACGCCGAGATGACCCAGGTGGTCCGCCCGTGAACAAGCCCCTGCGCCGGATCGCGATCTTCTGCGGGCTTCTCGTCCTCGCCCTGCTCATCCGCGACAACTGGCTCCAGTACGTCAAGGCCGACGAGCTGAAGGCCGACCCGAAGAACCGCCGGGTGAACATCGAGCGCTACGCCACCCCGCGCGGCGACATCATCGTGGACGGCAAGGCGATCACCGGTTCCTCGAAGTCCAAGACCGGTGACTACGAGTACAAGCGCACGTACAAGGACGGCGCGATGTGGGCGCCCGTCACGGGCTACGCCTCGCAGGCCTTCGACGCCAGCCAGCTGGAGAAGCTCGAGGACGGCATCCTCACCGGCAACGACGACCGGCTCTTCTTCCGCAACACCCTGGACATGGTCACGGGCAAGAAGAAGCAGGGCGGCAATGTCGTCACCACGCTGAACGCCGCCGCGCAGAAGGCGGCCTTCGAGGGCCTCGGCGACAAGAAGGGCGCCGTCGCCGCGCTCGACCCGAAGACCGGCGCGATCCTGGCGCTGGCCTCCACGCCTTCGTACGACCCGTCGGCCTTCGCCGGCAACTCCGACGACGACGCCAAGGCCTGGAACAAGCTCCAGAAGAAGAACAACGCCGACGACCCGATGCTCAACCGGGCGCTGCGTGAGACGTACCCGCCGGGCTCCACCTTCAAGGTCGTCACCGCGGCCGCCGCCCTGGAGAACGGGCTGTACCCCGACGCGGACACCAAGACGGACTCGCCGGACCCGTGGACCATGCCGGACACCACGACCAAGCTGCCCAACGAGGGCAACCTGCCGTGCAAGGACGCCACGCTGCGGGTCGCGCTCCGGGTCTCCTGCAACACCGTCTTCGGCAAGATCGGCGCGGACCTCGGCAAGGACAAGATGCTGGAGGAGGCCAAGAAGTTCGGCTTCAACTCCGAGCAGTTCACGCCGGTGCGCTCCAACGCCTCCAACTTCCCCACGGAGATGGACAAGCCGCAGACCGCGCTGAGCTCGATCGGCCAGTTCGAGACCGCCGCGACCCCGCTGCAGATGGCCATGGTGGCGTCCGCCGTCGCCAATGACGGCACGCTCATGAAGCCGTACATGGTGAGCGAGCTGAGCACGCACAACCTGGACGTCATCTCGCAGACGGAGCCCGAGAAGCTGAGCGAGCCGCTGTCCGAGGACAACGCCCAGGTCCTCCAGTCGATGATGGAGACCGTGGTCAAGTCCGGCACCGGCACGAGGGCCCAGATCCCGAATGTCACGGTCGGTGGCAAGACGGGTACGGCGCAGCACGGCATCGGAAACAGTGAGAAGCCCTACGCGTGGTTCATCTCATACGCGAAGCTGAGCGACAACAGCTCGCCGGTCGCCGTGGCCGTGGTGATCGAGGACGGCAGCGCCAACCGTGACGACATCTCCGGTGGCGGTCTCGCCGCCCCCATCGCAAGGGACGTGATGAAGGCAGTCATCGACAGCAAGAAGTGACCCCGCTCACGTCCCCTTCACATCGGTGCACGTTGCGATACCGGTCCTGTATCGGGTGACGGGCTTGGCCAGGTCACAGACTTCGAGCCGGGTACGGTATGCCCGGACGGCACACCGCCGGACCGCACACCTGTGCGGTCGGGACCGACGGAGAGGGCTGGTAGGTAGCTATGGAAGAGCCGCGTCGCCTCGGCGGCCGGTACGAGCTGGGCCAGGTGCTCGGCCGTGGTGGCATGGCGGAGGTCTACCTCGCGCATGACACCCGGCTCGGCCGCACCGTGGCGGTGAAGACGCTGCGGGCGGATCTCGCGCGCGACCCGTCGTTCCAGGCCCGGTTCCGCCGGGAGGCCCAGTCGGCCGCCTCGCTCAACCATCCCGCGATCGTCGCCGTGTACGACACGGGTGAGGACTACATCGACGGCACCTCCATCCCATACATCGTGATGGAGTACGTCGACGGGTCCACGCTGCGCGAGCTGCTGCACTCCGGGCGCAAGCTGCTGCCCGAGCGGGCCATGGAGATGACCATCGGCATCCTCCAGGCCCTGGAGTACTCGCACCGCAACGGCATCGTCCACCGCGACATCAAGCCGGCGAACGTCATGCTGACGCGCAACGGCCAGGTCAAGGTGATGGACTTCGGCATCGCCCGTGCCATGGGCGACGCCGGCATGACGATGACGCAGACCGCCGCGGTCATCGGCACCGCCCAGTACCTCTCGCCGGAGCAGGCCAAGGGCGAGCAGGTCGACGCCCGTTCCGACCTGTACTCCACCGGCTGCCTGCTGTACGAGCTGCTGACCGTCCGGCCGCCCTTCGTCGGCGACTCCCCGGTCGCGGTCGCGTACCAGCACGTGCGGGAGGAGGCGCAGCCGCCGAGCGTCTTCGACCCCGAGATCACGCCCGAGATGGACGCGATCGTGCTGAAGGCACTCGTCAAGGACCCCGACTACCGCTACCAGTCCGCCGACGAGATGCGTGCCGACATCGAGGCCTGCCTCGACGGCCAGCCCGTCGGGGCCACCGCGGCCATGGGCTCGGTCGGCTACGGCGGCTACCCCGACGACCAGCCGACGACGGCGCTGCGCTCCACGGACGCCCAGGCCACGTCCATGCTGCCCCCGACGAACCCGGACGACGGCGGCTACGGCTACGACGACCGCCCGGACCGCCGCCGCCAGAAGAAGAACAACACCTCGACGATCCTTCTGGTCGTCGCGGGTGTCCTGGTCCTCATCGGCGCGATCCTGATCGGCAAGTGGGCGTTCGGCGGCGGCGGGACGGGCAACGACTCGTTCAAGGCCCCGAACTTCGTGAGCCAGACCCTGACCGACGCCCAGCGGATGGCCAAGAACCGGGACCTGACGCTCTCGCCCACCAGAAAGCCGTGCGAGAAGGAGCCCAAGGGCAATGTCTGCTCGCAGGATCCGGACCCGGGCACGACGGTGAAGAAGGGCGACACCATCAATGTGGTGGTGTCGACCGGAGCGCCCAAGGTCGCGGTCCCGAGCGTCGTCGGCGACAAGCTGAGCGAGGCCAAGGACACCCTTGAGGGCGATCAGTACCAGTTCGAGGTGAAGACGAAGTTCCAGGAGTCCGACGAGGAGCCGAACACCGTCCTGGAGCAGGACCCGAAGCTCGGCGAAGAGGTGCAGAAGGGATCGACGATCACCCTCACCGTCGCCAAGGAGAAGAAGCAGTCCGTCGTCCCGGACGTCACCGGCAAGAGCTGTGACGAGGCCACGGCGCAGATGACGGCCAACAACCTGGTCGGCGAGTGCACCGACGTCGAGACGGACGACCCGAACCAGGTCGGCAAGGTCATCCAGACCACGCCGGCGGCCAACTCCCAGGTCGACCCGGGCTCCAAGGTGTCGATCCAGATCGGCAAGGCCAAGGAGCAGCAGCAGGCCACGGTGCCCCCGCTGGCGGGCCAGCGGCTCAAGGACGCCAGGAAGGCGCTCCAGGACGCCGGGCTGAGCATCGGGAACATCAACGGCGCCTCGGACGACAACGCCCTCGTGGTGGCCTCCGACCCGCAGGCCGGCACACAGCTCGCTCAGGGCACCGCGGTCAACCTGACGACGGTGGGCCAGAACGGTGGCAACAACCAGGGCGGCGACAACGGCGGAATCTTCGGCGGCGTCACCGGCGAATGACCGGGACCGGGTTCCACGCCAGGAACTGACGTCCCACGATCGGTGAGAAGGGCTCCGGTACTCGAATCGAGTACCGGAGCCCTTCTCTATTTCCGCACCACCTGGAGCGATTTCCGCGCCACGTGTCGCGCGTCACTCGGAGAAGCGAAAGGCAAATGTTGATCAACTTCTCATGAATTGGTAATGTCCGGGGCGGGCGGGAAAGTGTCCGCCCGGACCGATTCGGGGGTAGAAAAATCAAGAAGCGTATTTTGGCGGTACTCGGTGCCGCCTGTTCTCTCACGTTCCTCGCGACGGGTACGGCCTCGGCCGGCACCAACAGCGGCTGGGTCTACACCACTGACTGGGACCCGGGTGGCCAGGGAGCGTTCGGCCACGACGGCGACTGTCTGACGGTGTACGACAACCAGAAGGACGGCTACAACGTCGAGATCCACCTTTTCCGTATGAGCACGTACGAGACCATCGCTGAGCTCCACACCACCCAGGGTGGCGGTTCTCACGCGTACAAGTGCTTCTCGGACAAGGTGCCCGAGAACATCAAGGTCGGCGTGCGCGTCTCCCTCATCAAGAGCGGCGACAAGTTCAGCGGGTTCAAGAACAACCTCACCAGCTGAACGGCACGGTTCAGTCGTTGAATGGCTGAACAAAATGAATTGCCTGCGGTAAAAGAACGGGCCCGGAGTCGCGTAGGGGAAATGCGACTCCGGGCCCGGTTCTTGTCGTGTGTCCCTCGGGCAGAGGGACGCGCATTCACGTCAGCGCAGTTCCTTCGGCGGCGTCCGGTCGCTGTCGACCTTCTCCACGCGCTCCAGCTCGCCCCAGACCACGTAGCGGTAGCGGGACGTGTAGACGGGGGTGCAGGTCGTCAGGGTGATGTACTGGCCGGGCTTCTTCTTGCCGGACTGCTCGGGCACCGACTGGAGGACCTTGACGTTGAACTTCGAGGTCTCCGGGAGGATGGCGTACGCCTTGTAGACGTACCACTTGTCCTTGGTCTCGAAGACGATCGCGTCGCCCTTCCTGACCTTGTCGATGTTGTGGAACTTGGCACCGTGGCCGTCCCGGTGGGCGGCGAGGGTGAAGTTGCCGTCCTTGCCCGTCATCGGCAGCGACGACTTGACCGGGTCCGTGTAGTAGCCGGCGACACCGTCGTTGAGGACCTTGGTCGAGGTGCCCTTCTCGACGAGCACCTCGCCGTTCTTCATGGACGGGACGTGCAGGAAGCCGATGCCGGCCTTGGTGTCCAGCGCACCCGGACCGCCCTTGTCCTGCGCCCAGCCGTCACGCACCTTGTCGCCCTGCTTGTGCGCCTCGCGGTCGGCGACGACGTTCGTCCACCACAGGGAGTAGACGACGAACAGTCCGAGCACCAGACCCGCGGTGATGAGGAGTTCGCCGAAGACGCTGACCGCCATCGCGATGCGGCCGCCGCGGCGCCTCGGCCCGCCCGTGTGGTCGTGGGCCGCCGAACCGCTCTGCGATCCGGCACGCTCGTCGTGGTCGGTCCTCGCTGCCACTGTGCATCTGCCCCGTCTGGTCTGTCTCAGGTTGTCTCGGGTGCTCGCGCACCCACGTGCCCGCATCGTCGAGCGCTCGTGCGCTCTCAGCCGACGAGCGCGTCCGGTTTGCCCTTGCTGCGCGGGCGGTCCTCGACCATCTTGCCCCAGACGATCATCCGGTACTTGCTGGTGAACTCCGGCGTGCAGGTGGTCAGTGTGATGTAGCGGCCCGGCTTGGTGAAAGTCGAACCCCTGGGGATCGGGTCGAGCACGCTCGTGTTGCTCGGCGGTGTCACCGGAAGGATCGACGTCATCTCGTAGACGTAGTAGTCGTCCTGCGTCTCGACCACGATCTCGTCCCCGGGCTTGAGCCGGTTGATGTAGCGGAACGGCTCGCCGTGCGTGTTGCGGTGTCCCGCCAGCCCGAAGTTCCCGCTCTTCGCGTCCGGCATCGCGGTCTTGGTGTCGCCCTCGCCGTAGTGGCCCACCATCCCGCGGTCGAGCACCTTCGTCTTGCTGATGCCCTCCGCGATCGGCGCGACCACGTCCAGCTCGGGGATGTGCAGGATGGCGAAGCCCTGGCCCGGCGAGAAGGTCCCCGGGTTCCGCTTGCCCTTCGCCCAGTCCTCCTGGAGGTGGTGCGCGGCGCTGCCCGCCTGCTGGTGCGCCCGCACGTTGGACCACCACAGCTGGTAGGTCACGAACAGCAGCATCAGCACACCGGTGGTGATGAACACCTCGCCGATCACCCGGCTCGCGACGACACCCGCGCTGGGCTTGCGTGCCCGTGCCGCGCGCCGGGCCTCCAACCGGCTCAGAGGGGCCTCAGTGCCCTTCTCCGCCGCTTCCAGGCCCTCCGAGGCCTCCTGGGCGCCTCCGTGCCGCCCATGGCGCCTGGCGGCCTTGCGCCGCGCCGCGCGGCCCCCTGGGACGGGTGTGGCGCTCCCGCCTATTCGAGGCTTCTCCGGCGCGTCCGGGATGCGCAGCGCCACCGTCTCGTCGTCCAACGGCAGCGCGGGGGTGACCGGTTGGCCGTACGGGGCCGTGCCGGGGTCCTCGTACGGGACGGCGGCCGGCTGTTCGTACGGGACGGCCGCGGGCTCCTCGTACAACGGGGCGTACGTCTCCTCGTACGACTGCTGCTGTGCCTGTGCCTGTGCCTGTGCCGCGTGCCGCGGCTGAGGCTGTGTCTGTGCCGGCGGCTGGGGCTGGGGCTGGTCCTGTCCCGGGTACCAGTCGCGCGCGTAGCCCTCGGGTTCGTACCAGTCTTCCTGGCGTCCCGCGGTCACGGGCTGCTCCGTGCGCGGCTGTCCCGGCAGGGGGTCCGTCAGCGGGTCCGCGAGCCGGTCGACGGCCGCCTCGAAGCCCCTCGCGCCCTCGAACGCGTCAGCGCCCCCGTACGCGGCCTCGCCGCCGTAGGGGGAGCTGTCGCGCTCGGGGCGCAGTGCGGTCACGCCGTGGCCCTGCCCACCACCGGGGCGAGCCCCGCCGACCTCGCCACGGCCACCTTGTCGCCGCACTCCTCCAGCCAGTTGGCGAGCATCCGGTGGCCGTGCTCGGTCAGCACCGACTCGGGGTGGAACTGCACGCCCTCGACGGGAAGTTCGCGGTGTCTGAGGCCCATGACGATGCCGTCGTGGGTGCGGGCGGTGACCTCCAGCTCGGCCGGGACGGTCTCCGGCTCGGCGGCCAGCGAGTGGTAACGCGTAGCCGTGAAGGGGGACGGCAGGCCCGCGAAGACCCCCTTGCCGTGGTGCTCGACGAGCGAGGTCTTGCCGTGCAGCAGCTCGGGCGCGCGGTCCACCACACCGCCGTACGCCACCTGCATCGACTGCATGCCGAGGCAGACGCCGAAGACGGGCACTCCGGTCGCGGCGCAGTGCCGGACCATCTCGATGCAGACGCCGGCCTGTTCGGGCGCGCCCGGTCCGGGTGACAGGAGCACGCCGTCGAAGCCGTCCTGGGCGTGTGCGGTCGACACCTCGTCGTTGCGGAGCACCTCGCACTCGGCGCCCAACTGGTACAGGTACTGGACCAGGTTGAAGACGAAGCTGTCGTAGTTGTCGACGACGAGAATCCGCGTGCTCACTGGTTGTCCACCGTCACATCGTTGAAGGGGAGCAGCGGCTCCGCCCACGGGAAGACGTACTGGAAGAGCACGTAGACCATCGCGAGGACGAGTACGAGCGAGATCAGTGCCCTCACCCATACGTTCCCCGGCAGATGCCGCCAGATCCAGCCGTACATGCCGTCCCTTCCGTCGCACCACGGCACCGGAGTCGCCACTCGCACCACCGGACTCCTGCCGTACTGCACCAGACTAACGGCGTAGAGCCTGCGGTTTCCCAGCCTCCACAGGCTGCGTGGAGTCGAGGTGCGCCCAGACGATCAGCCGGTGGCTGTGTCCCCACTCCGGGTCGCACGTGGTCAGCGTGAGATAGCGGCCCGGCCGCGTATACCCCGACTTACGTGGGACAGGGTCGATCACCTCAATGTCCGAGGGCAGAGTTTTGTAGGGGCCTTTGTCGATCCGATACGTGAACCACGTCGTCCCGTCGGTCAGCACCACCGCGTCACCGCGGCGCAGCTCGGGAAAGTCCTTGAAGGGGTCCCCGTAGGTGCGCCGGTGGCCGGCCACCGCGAAGTTGCCCGTCTGCCCGAGCTGGGCCGTGCCCCGGTAGTGGCCGAGCCCCTTCTTCAGGACGTCCGTGGCGGTGCCTTCGAGGAGGGGCTTGTTCCACGTGAAACCAAGCCGCGGGATGTACATCACCGCGAACGGCTTGCCGTACGCGTACGGGCCGGGCGGCTTCGGACTCGCGTTCGCCCGACCGCCCGACGGGGCCTGGGTCCCCTGCGCCACGGCCCCCTTCGACCACTGCTTCTGGAGCACGTCGATCTGGTGGTCCATGGCGTTGTCGGCCTTCACCCCGGTCCAGAACAGCACGTAGACCACGAAGAGCACGATCAGCGTGCCGACGGTGATGCACAGCTCACTGACCGTCCGGACGACCACCCGCACCGACACAAAGGCCCCCCAGCGGCAGCTGCTCCACAGGCTCGGCGTACTACTCCACAGGCTTCGCGTAGTGGAGATCCACTGTGCCCGAGTAGCCGGGAAGAGTCACCGTCCCGTCCTCGACCACTTTCCAGCCGAGCCCGTAGACGTTGACGTAGACCATGTAGTTCTGGATCGCCGGGGAGGCGGCGAGCGCGTTCTTGAGCTTCTCGGGATCGCCGACCGCGGTGATCTTGTACGGGGGCGAGTAGACCCGGCCCTGGAGGATCAGGGTGTTGCCGACGCAGCGCACGGCGCTCGTGGAGATCAGCCGCTGGTCCATGACCTTGATGCCCTCGGCGCCGCCCTGCCACAGTGCGTTCACGACGGCCTGGAGGTCCTGCTGGTGGATGACCAGGTAGTCGGGCTGCGGCTCGGGATAGCCCGGCAGCTTGGCCGTGGCGTTCGGCGGGGCGTCGTTGAGGGTGACCGTGACGGCCTTCCCCTTGAGCTTCTGGGTGCCGGCGTTCTCCTCCAGGGCGGCAAGCTTGGCGTCCTCCGCCTTGCTGCTGCCGTCCTCTCGTCCGGCGAGCCCGTCCACCTCGTCGCGCAGCGCACCGTTGGAGTCGTCGAGCGACGCGTTCTTGTGGCTGCGCTCCTGAATCAGGTCGGAGAGCTTCAGCAGGGAGGTGTCCGAGCGGATATTGGTGCCCTTGGCCGTGTTGAAGCTGGTGAAGAAGATCAGGCCGGCGAGCGCGAAGACGGCCGCCGTGAGCACGCGTACGGGCCGGAAACGGCGCGTACCGGCAGGACTGGTACCCGTCCCTGGGGAGTCGGCAGAATTGCTCAACGTACCCTTATCTCCTTAGGCGCCGCGGAAGCACTACGCTAACGGACGCCCGGGGGAGCGCTCAGTGTCCCCTTGTACGCTGCCCCGGAGCCCGCCCCAGTTCCCTGCGCGGCCACGCAGCGCATCGACAGGAGAGACCCTCGTGCCGAAGTCACGTATCCGCAAGAAGGCCGACTACACGCCGCCCCCGGCGAAGCAGGCGACCAACCTCAAGCTGACCAGCCGCGCCTGGGTCGCGCCCGTCATGCTGGCCATGTTCCTCATCGGCCTCGCCTGGATCGTCGTCTTCTATGTGACGGACGGCTCGCTGCCGGTGGACGCCCTGGACAACTGGAACATCGTGGTCGGCTTCGGCTTCATCGCGGCGGGGTTCGGCGTCTCCACGCAGTGGAAGTAGCTCTGCCCACGGCTATCCACTGAGTTATCCACAGCCGTTTTCCACAGGTGGAAAAAGAACGACGATCTGTGGATAACTCATCCGGGGTTGACGCCGGTGTGACTGACCTACCGCGATCCGCAAATCTGTTCGCCCCCTGCCTGACCTGCGAAAACTCTGGTCAGTGACAGGGGGCACAGTTGTTCCCGCACAGCGTGCACAAGATCCGCCACGATCTGTGGACAACATCGACTGCCGGTCGATCAGGACGCGCGCTCAGTGGGTCGGAAGGACCCTCAGGTGAGCTGAGCGGTCCTGACCAGCGTCAGGACCACGACCACGGCGAAAACGACGGCGCAGACGCCGTACTGGATGGCGTTCCGGTGCTCGCGCGGCGCGTGCACCATCGCGTACCCGACGACGACGCCTCCGATCAGACCCCCGACGTGCGCCTCCCAGGCGATGTTGAACGCCGGGCTGAAGGTGAAGACCATGTTGATCGCCAGCAGGGCGATGACCGGCCGCATGTCGTAGTTGAGCCGGCGCATCAGCACCGCCGTCGCTCCGAACAGGCCGAAGATCGCGCCGGAGGCACCGAGCGAGGGCGAGTTGGTGGCGGCGACGAGGTAGGTCAGCGCACTGCCCGCGAGGCCCGAGAGCAGATAGAGCGTGAGGTAGCGGGCGCGGCCGAGGAACGCTTCGAGCGGACCGCCGATCCACCACAGGCTGAGCATGTTGAACAGGATGTGGACGATGCTCCCGTGCAGGAACATCGACGTCAGCATCCGGTACCACTGGCCTTCGGCGACGCCCTGGATACGGCCGTCGAGCTGAGCCTGCCCGAAGAGGTACAAGCGGTCGGTGAAGCTGTCGCCCAGCACCTGCTGCGCCAGGAAGACGACCAGGTTCACCCCGATGAGGATCTTGGTGACGAGCCGGGGGTCGGAGGTGACTCTGCCGCCGGCGAGGGTGCGGGGCTGGTTGGCCGCCGGGGAGTGGCCGGTGCCGGAACCGGTGCGCACGCACTCGGGGCACTGGAAGCCGACCGAGGCGCTGACCATGCACTCGGGGCAGATGGCGCGCTCGCAGCGGGTGCAGCGGATACCCGTCTCACGGTCCGGGTGCCGGTAGCAGGTCGGCAGGCTCTGCGCGTTCTGCGGTCCCTGGTCCCGCGGGTCCTGCGGGCTGCCTGGCGCCTGGTCCATGGGTTCCCCTCAATCTCCGTACGGCGGGCTCACGCGCGGCGAACAGGGTCTGCGTGCGCAACGCACCGCCCCGTCCATCCTTACGGATGAACGGGGCGTTTGGTTCCCTGCGGGATCCTTCGGACCCGGCGGTGCGAACCCGTTCGGCTCAGCCTTCGCGGGTCTCGACGACGACCGACTCGATGACGACGTCGTTGACGGGGCGGTCGGTGCGCGGGTTGGTCTGGGTGCTCGCGATGGCGTCCACGACCTTCTGGCTCGCCGCGTCGGCGACCTCGCCGAAGATGGTGTGCTTGCGGGTCAGCCAGGCCGTCGGGGAGACGGTGATGAAGAACTGCGAGCCGTTCGTGCCCGGCCCGGCGTTGGCCATGGCCAGCAGGTACGGCTTGTCGAAGGCCAGGTCGGGGTGGAACTCGTCCTCGAACTGGTAGCCGGGACCGCCGGTGCCGTTGCCCAGGGGGTCACCGCCCTGGATCATGAATCCGCTGATCACCCGGTGGAAGACCGTGCCGTCGTAGAGCTTGTCCGTGGACTTCGCACCCGTCGCCGGGTTGACCCACTCACGCTCGCCCTTCGCGAGTTCCACGAAGTTCCGGACCGTCTTGGGGGCGTGGTTCGGCAGGAGCCGGACTTCGATGTCGCCTTGGTTGGTCTTCAGGGTGGCGTACAGCTGCTCAGCCACGATCTGCCTTCCGTTGCCGTCTCTTGACTCCCCGATCCTTGCACGGACAGCCCTGCCCGTCTCCCGTCACCACTCTTTCAAGGGGTTTCACGCTCCCGTTGCCGGTCACCCGTTCCTCACCTCCGAGCGAAGGTCCGCGTGTGGCACGAACAGAAAAACGGTCGAGTCCCCCCGGGACAGGCGCACGGCGCGTCGATCCGTGGCATTGTCGACGACAAGCTCCTGTTGCCCCATATTCATCCGCTATCTCACGTGATCGACACCCGACCGGATCTTGCTCCGAGTCACCCGGAGTCAGTACCCGTGACCCGGATGCCCGTCTTCACATGCCCCGGACGTCGCGGGCGGGCATGATCCCGATAAGGGTGGAAAGGTGAACTGTGTGTCATTGGGGGCACCTCAGACCCCCGACGTACGCCACCGAGGAGGAGGAAACCCGTGACCCGCATCGACAGCGTGCGCGCCGCGACCGGCTCGGCGAAAGACAGCGTGCTGCACGCCGCGGAAGTGGTGGCGCCCTACGCCGACACGGCCAAGGACAAGGCTTCGTACTATGCGCACGAGGCGCGCGTACGGCTCGCACCGAAGGTTTCGCAGGCCGCCGAACAGGCCCGTGTGCAGTACGACGCCCATCTCGCGCCGCGCCTGGAACAGGCCCGCACCCATGTGCCACCGAAGGTGGACCAGGCAGCGCATGAGGCCGCCGTCCGCACCCGTATCGCGGCCCGGCAGGCCGCCGACTATTCCAGGCCGCGGATCGAACAGGCGATCGCCGCGTCCCAGCCCGTCCGGGAAGAGGCCGCGGCACGGAGCATCGCGGCCATCGCCGCGCTGCGGGGCCAGGTCTCACCGAAGGAGATCGAGAAGCTGGTCCGCAAGCACGAGCGGCGGGCGAGGGTCGGCCGTCTCGCCAAGGGACTGGTGATCGCGGGAGTCCTCGCGGCCGGCGCGTTCGCCGCCTGGAAGTGGTGGGACAAGCAGGCCAACCCCGACTGGCTGGTCGAGCCGCCCGCCGCGACCGAAGTACCCGAGGGCGGACGCCTGACGGCGGTCGACGGCAGCGGCCGGTCCGATCTGGACCCCGAGGTTCAGGCCAAGGAGGCCGAGGAGCAGGCGGCGGATCGCGACGACCGCCGCTGACCGACCGCTCTCTCAACATCGCCGTGGGGCAGGAGACTTGTCAGTTCTCCTGCCCCACGGCGATGTTTCACGTGGAACGCAGGTACATCGGCCGCCACGGGGGGGCTCTCCTCAACCCCATTGCCGTCCGCTCCCCGTTTACTGAGTCGGCTCATGATGACGTTTGCAACGACCGGCATGTGCAATATCCGTGCAGATGTTGTTAACAGAATGCGTTGATACGACTACACGCATACCTTTACGCCAGCTCACGCATGGCACTCGCGCCGCCATGCCCCGGCGCCCGAACCGGAGCACCCACGCTCGCGGCAGACGTAGAGGCCGCGCAGCCCCCGCATTTGCGCAAAGAAGTAGCAACGACTGCAAAGTCCTGTTTGTGACGCACGTCACCACGACTGCCGTGCAGGGCGCGCCATCGGTCTCTCAGGCATCCGACGAAGGCCTCACCGCCGGCTCGCACCCGGACCAAAATGGGACATAGAAAAACCGGCCAGCCGCCTAAAAAGGCGTCTGGCCGGTCCGAGACGTGGAGCCTAGGGGAGTCGAACCCCTGACATCTGCCATGCAAAGACAGCGCTCTACCAACTGAGCTAAGGCCCCGGAAGAGGAACGTCCGACCACAGGAACCACCTGTCGACGGGCGCCGCAGACCAGAGTACCGGGTCACCCCCGGGATCTCGCAAAAAGATTGGGGGTCCCCGTGGACGACCACTCTCCGTAAGATGCTCGACGTGGTTCGCTACAGCGAACCGCGGTATTTGGGGAAGCGATGGGGAGACGCAATGGACGCCGCACAGCAGGAAGCAACCGCAAGAGCCCGGGAGCTGCAGCGGAACTGGTACGGGGAGCCGTTGGGGGCGCTCTTCCGTAGGCTCATCGAGGATCTTGGGCTGAACCAGGCGCGCCTGGCCGGGGTGCTGGGCCTGTCGGCGCCCATGCTGTCGCAGCTGATGAGCGGTCAGCGAGCCAAGATCGGCAATCCGGCGGTCGTCCAGCGCGTGCAGCTTCTGCAGGACCTGGCGGGGCAGGTCGCGGACGGCAGCGTCAGCGCCGCCGAGGCGACCGAGCGCATGGACGAGATCAAGAAGTCCCAGGGGGGATCGGTGCTCAGCAACACCACGCAGTCGACGAGCAGTTCGGGCGCCCCGACGGTGAAGCGCGTGGTGCGCGAGATCCAGTCGCTGCTGCGCTCGGTGGCCGCGGCCGGGGACATCATCGACGCGGCGGACACCCTCGCCCCGACCCACCCGGAACTGGCAGAGTTCCTCCGGGTGTACGGCGCCGGCCGTACCTCCGACGCGGTCGCGCACTACCAGTCGCACCAGAGCTGAGCCGACCGCCCGGCCGCCGAACACCCTGCCGCCGAACGCACGGCAGCTGGAGACCCTCATATCCTCCAGCTGCCCGACTCGGGTGGCCGGGCATCTCGGGAGAGGTCTCCTGACCGACCGCCGAAGGGGAGCGACACACGACCATGGGTGAGGTCTTCGCCGGCCGGTACGAACTGGTCGACCCGATCGGCCGCGGGGGAGTCGGTGCGGTCTGGCGCGCCTGGGACCACCGCCGCCGCCGGTACGTGGCCGCCAAGGTGTTGCAGCAGAGCGACGCGCACGCGTTGCTCCGCTTCGTGCGGGAGCAGGCGCTGCGGATCGACCATCCGCATGTGCTGGCTCCCGCCAGCTGGGCCGCCGACGACGACAAGGTCCTGTTCACCATGGACCTCGTCGCGGGTGGCTCCCTGGTCCACCTGGTCAATGACTACGGTCCCCTGCCGGCCCCCTTCGTCTGTGTCCTGCTCGACCAGCTGCTCGCGGGCCTCGCCGCCGTGCACGCGGAAGGCGTCATCCACCGGGACATCAAGCCCGCCAACGTGCTGCTCGAGGCGACCGGCATGGCCCGTCCGCGACTGCGGCTGTCGGACTTCGGCATCGCGATGCGCCTCGGCGAGCCACGGCTGACGGAGACCAACTACGTGGTGGGCACCCCGGGTTACTTCGCGCCCGAGCAGATGCTGGGCGCCGAACCGGACTTCCCCGCCGACCTGTTCGCCGTGGGTCTGGTCGCCCTGTATCTGCTGGAGGGCGCCAAGCCCGACGCCAAGGCGCTGATCGAGTACTTCGCCGCGCACGGCACGCCGTCCGCCCCACGGGGCATACCCGAGCCGCTGTGGCAGGTCGTGGCCACGCTGGTGCAACCCGACCCGCACGCGCGGTTCCGCACCGCGACGGGAGCGCGCAAGGCGCTCGCCTCGGCCGCCGAGCTGCTGCCCGAGCCCGGTCCCGACGACGAGTTGATCGAGGTGTTCGACCAACTCGGGCCGATTCCCGAAGGGTTCGGACCGAAGGGACCGCTCAAGACCGCGCCGGCCGCATCCCGGTCCCGCGCCCCCGGCCCACTGCTCGAGGACATCACGTCCGAGGACACCGCGTCCGACAGCACCGCTCACGGAGACAGCGGGTATGGGGACAGCTCGTACGAGGGCGGCGTTTCCGAGAGCGGGCGGACGGGATCTCGTACCGGGTACGCGAGTCCCGAGCCGCGCGCCGATCGCATACGGCCTGCCGTCCGTGCCGGTGACGCGGAAGACGAGTCCGCCCCCAGCGCCGTACAGGCGGACTCCCCACCGCGCGGCGCGCAGCCGAACTCCCTTCTCGGCGACACGAATCCGGTGTCCGCCCTTCGCAACGAACAGCGACTGTCCGCGTCCGGCACGGCCGAGCCGGGCCCCGCGCCCCACACCGCGGAGCAGAAGCCCGTGTCCGGCACGGTGGGCCCGGAGCTCGCGCCCGGCATCGCACGTCCGGAGTCCCAGGCCGGCACTTTGGCCCCGGAGTCCGCGCCCCGCACCGCAGGCCCGGGCCCGGAGTCCGTATCCCCATCCCACGGTGACCCGTCTCGGTCCGCGTCCGGCGCCGTCCCTCCGCTGCCGGCCTCGATGTCGGACACCGGCAGTTTCCATCTGCCTCCGCCGCAGCCGGACGTCGCCGAAGGAGAAGCGCGGCGGCAGCACGAGCGGGCCGCCCAGCAGGTCCCACAGCAGCCGCCCCGCCCGCAGGATCAGGCCCTGCCCCAGCCACAGGCCCAGGCACAGGCCGAACAGGCATGGCACAAGGCCCGGCCGCTCGCTCCTCCCGCCCCGGTCGTGCCGCCCGTGCCCGCTCCTCTGCATCCTCCGGCCTTCGAACCGACGCCGACCCCCACGCCCAGCGCCGCGCCCACTCCAACGCCCACGCACGTGCCCTCCCCCCAGCGGCCCGCGGCTCCTGCCGCCACGATGCACCAGCCCGCGTACGCCTCTACTGCTTCATACACCGCTCGGTCCCCGCAGGTTCCACCTCAGGCGCGACGGGTTCCGGTGCATCGTGCGAGGCGGGCCAGGCCACGTCCCGGACCGCCCGCGAAAGTGGCCGTCCCGATGTTCCTCATCGCGCTGGCCTGCTTCGCCGTGGGCTTCTGGGCGCTCACGCAGATCTGAACCAGGCCGATCCGAATCAGGCCGGTCCGAACCAGGACGGTCCGAACCAGGACGGCCCGAACCAGGACGGCCCGAACCAGGACGGCCCGAACCAGGACGATCCGAACCAGGACGATCTGAACCAGGAGGGCGCTACCAACTCCTCGGCGCCCCGCGCTCCCACGGCGCCGGGACCGCGGCCGAGGCCGTGTCCGCGTCCTCGGGTGCCGGAACAGGTCGCCGCCGGGCGAGCACCGTCCACACCCCGAGGATCAGCATCAACAGACTCCCCGTGCCGATCCCGCCCGCGGCGACCACCCTCATCGTGGCGCTGTCGCTGCCGGCGCCCGTGCCGTCGGCCCGGTCACGGCCGCCGCCCTCGGGACTCGCACCGCCCACCGCACCCTCGGCGTCGGCCCCGTCGTCGGCCTGGTCGTCGGCGTCGTCCGCCGGGACGTCGAACGCGTCGCGGGGTTCGGGTCGCCCCGCATACGACGGCCCGGCCCGCACGGCACCGTCCCTGCGCACGCTCAGCGTCAGCCCCAGCGGCCCGTCGCCGAACCGGTCGGCGACCTGAGCGGCGAGATGGACGACGAGGTAGTACGAGCCCGCGAACCGCATGCCGCTCACCCGGTCGCTGAGGGCGTACCGGTTCTCGTAGGCGACGGCGGGCAGCGGTTCGAGCACGGCGGACCGCTGCCCGCCGTCGTATCCGGAGCCGACGTCGTCGACGAAGCCGCGCACGGGGTTGTAGAGGGACATGACGAGAGCGGTGCCCACCGAGCCCTCGCCCCGGCCCGAACTGCCCAGCGCGGCGGTGACGTGCAGCTGTTGTCCCCAGTCGAGCGGCACCTTGTAGAAGAGCGTCTGCCCGGGGCTGATCCCGTCCTGCCAGATGCCCTGGCGCAGCGACGTCGCGGTGCTGAACCCGGCGCCACCTCGGCGGCGCTTCGGATCGCCGGTGAGGGGTTCCGGTGTGGCGGAGTTCCAGGTCTCCGGGGCGGTCGTCGAGCCGGTCTTCCGCAGGCCCGGCTCCGACACACAGTCGAGTTCCAGGTCCCAGACGCCGGACGAGGACCCGGCCGTGCCGCTGCGTTCGACGACCACGTAGTACGTCCCCGCCGTCTGGCACGCGTACGGATGGCCGCTCGTCTCCCGGGTCGCCCAGGCGGCGATCGGGTGGGAGCTCTGCGTGGCGCCGAAGTGCGCGGTCCCGGAGAAGGAGCAGTTGCGGCTGTTGCCGTCCTGCACGGACACCTTGATGCCGTCGGAGTAGGAGACGCTCGTACCCGGCCTGGGGACGGCGGTGGCGGAGACGTAGGCATTGGACACGTCGTCGAGCACCAGGCGGTAGTAGAGCTTGCCGTCCTTGCCGATGGAGCTCCGGTAGGCCTTGCCCGGCTCCAGCCGTACGGCGCCCGTGGTGCCGGTGGCGCCGTCGACGCTCGTGGCGTCCTCGGCGAAGGCGTACGGCGTCGGTTCCGCGTCGGCCACGGCATCCCCGGCGGTACGCGCGCCACCCCCATCCGCACTGACCGTGCGCGCGCCACCCCCGTCTGCGCCGACCGTGCGCATCGTGCCCGCATGGGCCGCGATCGGGCGCGTGCCACCCCGGTCGCCCCCGACCTGCTGCGCGCCGTCCGCGTCGGCCGCGCCTGCCTGCCAGGTCGGCACGAGCACCGCGACCAGCGCGGCTCCGGCAGCCGGCAGCGCCCGGCCGAGCCACCACACCGTGCGCCGCCCCATCACGCGCCACCCCTCGTCAAGGCCCCGGAATCGTGGGCCCATCCTGCCCCGCCCGCCACCGCACCACCCGCGCTATCCGCACAAGCGGCCGAAACGGCGCGTACCCCCGAGATGCGCACGGTCCTCGTCGCGGTGCGCCGAACGCACGCAGGCCGTCGGTCGTCACTGCGGGTGCCGTGGAGAACCGGCGGCACCGCAAACGCCCGCGGAGAACACAAAACCCCGACCGCGAGGGCGGCCGGGGTCTGCTCTGAGACTGTTGTCGATACTCACGAACCCGTGGGCACGGAGTCAGTCGCCTCCGTCCACAGATCCTGCTCGGCGCGATCCGCCTGGATCTGGCGGTACACGAGGAGCCCGCCGATGGCGGCCAGTGCGACCAGGAGAAGCTTCTTCACCGCGCGACCTCGTCTTTCGTTGACGTAGGGGACCTCTGGCGCCCGACTATACACACCGACCGATATCGATCGGTGACCTGCGTCGGCCCCCCAACTCGCGGCCGGAACAGCGCAGTAGAAGTCACCCGATCCGCTGCGACCAGAGGGTGAGCACACCTCCACGGAAGGTGACTTTGTCCCCTCTAAGCCCTTCTCCTCCACTTTGCAGCTCTCATGCACCCATCCGAGTGGGTGTTGATCAGAAGATCGACGCGCCGCGAGCGTGGGTCCACCACTTCGAGGGCCCCATACACATCATGAGGAAAGTACGCAAATCGCCCAACCCGAAAGTGAGGGAACATGGCCAGGAACCAGGTCATGAAACTGTGGACCGCCATCGTCACCGCCTTCCTCGCCCTGTGCACGACACTCGGCCTCGTCACCACGACCGCCGCCGCGGCGGTACCCCAGCCCGAGCCCGAGCGCAACACCAGCGTCCCGGCCGAGACACTCCCGGAGCTGCCGCTCTGGGGCTGGTCCCCGACCTGGTCCGCCGACAGAGGACTTCCGCCGACGATGAAGCAGCGCATCCGCGCCGAGGCACACGGCTCTTCCCCCGCATGCCGTCACCGCCCCTCCACGGACACGACTGCCTTCATGAACGCGCTGACCGACTCCACGGCCGCCACCGACCACGTCGACACGGCCGGCTCCACCTCCATGGTCGGCTGTCACACCGGTACACAGTGACGGGCATCGACCGCTCTGCGTGTCAGCGGGTGTCGGGAGCCTCGACCGCACCGAGAAGTGCGAGTTCGCCGGGCAGTTCCACTCGTGTGCCGCAGAAGCAGAGAAGTGCCGCGTCGGCAGTGGACGGCGCACCGAGGTCGATCGTGAGGATCTCCTGCACTTCCCGCAGCAGTTCGCCGGTCTCGATGCCTCTCGCCACGAGGATGCTGACCTCGTCAGGGTCCCAGACGGCGATTTTCGGCAGATCGTCCGCCACGCAGATCAGGATGCACACAACTACCTCCCCAGGGAATGACCCCAGGCATAAAGTGATCCCGCTCCGGGAGGCCAGCGGCCCCCCGTTCGTACTCACGCGTCCAAGCCATGAGAGACCCGTCGAAGTGTTCCGCCCGGATGTCCGCACCGCGGAGAACACGGTCGCACCACGATCGGAACGCCTCACCGGCAAGGCCGTGCCCCGGACAACCGCCAGGACTTCCCACGGATGCGTCCGGGCCCACCGGCCGGCGCAGGCCCTTCGGACGACGAAAGACCCGCAAGCGACGTACGACCCGCGGACGGCATACGGCCCGCGGACGGCATACGCCTTCAGGCGACGGACGGCCTGCGCACGACGAGCCGCCCTCAGACCTGAACGACCCGCAGACCGCGAACGGCCTTCAGACCTGAACGACCATCAGACGTGAACGACCTTCAGACGTGAGCCACTTTCAGACGTGAGCCACTTTCAGATGACGCGACTCAGCTGGAGCATCGCCTCGGCGTTCTTGACCAGGGCACGCTGCCTGGACTCGGGAAGTTGCCGGTAGAGCTTCAGCAGCTGGGCCTCCCGCTCGTCCCCGCTGGGGCCGGGAACCGGTCGGCCGACCGTCGCGAAGAATTCCCGCGGCGTGGTCTTCACGCCCCAACGACGGAACACTTCCACCATCGCGCGGAGCTTCTCGGGATCGATACGGGACGTTCCACGGGTCCGATTCATCCACGCGTTGAGCGTGGGATACGAGATGCCGGCCTGTTCGGCCAGATCCTTCTGCGTCCTGTCCGGCACCTGAGCAAGGAGACGTTCCAGCAGTGCGGCAAGGTCCTCACCCCCGTGGGCGACACCCTCGCCGGAGCCGGGTTCGCCGGGTTGATGAGGCTGCTTGGTCACGTTCCCGAGCATCGACCAACAACATCCACATGCGCAAGTAGATCGCAGATTGACATCCGGCTTTCTCGGAGCCCGGAGCACTCCACCCCGTTCACGCACGACCGCACGCCCCCACACCCCCGTCGCCGGTTCGCACGGGCCTCACACTCTTGACAGAATCTACATCTACACGCACACTGTAGATCACATCGATCACATGGGCCTCCGTCGCCCCAGCCGGCACTACGCGGCGACAGACGGATCAGACTCCTCGCACCACTCCTCACTCGCGCCACGTGAATCTACATCTACACGAAGATTGAGTACTTCGCGTTACGGCCCGCGAGGCCTTGCGCCGAATCCACGAACCTCTGTGACAAAGGAGCGCACAAGCCGTGTCCCCGCAGATCACATGTGAGACCGCGCCGCCGGGAGCGGCGGAGCCCGAATGCGTCGCACGGGCCCGTGCCGGCGACCGGGCGGCCTTCGCCGCGCTGTACGAGGAACACCGGAGATCCGTGTACCGCTACCTGCTCCTGCGGACACGGAACCGGCACCTCGCCGAGGACCTCACCCAGGAGGTCTTCGCACGGGCCCTGCGCCGCATCGGCACCTTCACCTGGCAGGGCGTCACGTTCGCCGCCTGGCTCCTCACCATCGCCAGGAACCTGCACCTCGACGAGGTGCGGACGAGCCGTACCCGGCTGGAGACCCTGGTCCCCGAACCCGCGGACGTCGACGGGTCCGACCGGAGCGCCGAGTCCACCGCCCTGCGCGTACTGGAGGCGGTCGAGGCGTGCGACGCCGTACGGAACGCGCTGAACACCCTCAGCCCTCATCAGCGGCAGTGTCTGGAGCTGCGCTTCCTCGGCGGCATGTCGCCCGCGGAGACGGCACGCACGATGGGCCGCAGCGTCGGCGCGGTCAGAGGGCTCACCTTCCGCGCGTTACGGAAGGTGCGGACGTCGACGGAGGCGAACGCGGCGTGAACCGGAACCTCCCCCATGCCGCGCGGGTGATCCGTGCGGCCCTGACGGCCGGTGGCGTGGATCCGGTCGCCGCGGCGGCCCACGCCCTCGACGGCGAGCGCCTGCTGGTCGATCCTGAACGCTCCTACGGCATCGTCCTGCACCGCACCCCGGCCGGCGGCTGGTCCTGCGGGCTCCGCGGCCCGACGGACCTGGAACGCCAGGCACAAGCCCGGGACGCGTCCCGCGCGCACGCCCGCCGCCTCGCGACCGCCATCGAGCGGCACATCGGCCGGCACCAGGACTTCCACAGCGTCCGGGCGGACGGCGATCGGGTGCGTGTCGTGCTGCACGTCGTCGACCGGGACCAATGGATGCGGTGGCGGGCGCACTTCGGCATCCCCCACACCACCGAGCGACTCCTGCCGCACGCGGTGACGGGCGAGTGCCGGTACGAAGGGGTACGGGTCTCGGTGCTGGCGTACGAGCCGCGCCGGACGCCGCACGACGCACAAGGCACGCCACCGGCCAGGCCGTTCGAGTTCGAGGGCCGGAGGTACGACCTGGCGGTGCCTCAGCGCGACGCGCACGGCAACGTCTGGTACTTCCAGGGCTGGAGCACCGACGACGGCATGCCGCTGCTGTCGGTGGACGGGCGTCCTGAGCGGTGCTCGCTCGCCAATGTGGCCACGTACATGGGCCCGTTGTCACCCTCCCGGGAGCCGGTGCGGAGCCCCGTCCCCGACGCGGCCGGCGGGCGCACCCGCACGGGACCGGCCGTGCGTGGCCCCGTCGCCGTGCCCATGACGCGGCGCGGGCGCGCGCGATGAGTGCGACGAGTGCGATGAGTGCCCACGGCGACAGCGCGCGGACCCCGGCCGCACGGCGTCTCCCGGTCCGTGAAAGGGCCGCCGTCCCCGGCGCAGGGGCACAGCGGAAGAAGTCGGCCGCACCGCGCCCGGACGAGGGCCATGGCGTTCCGGACTGGGAGCTGCGCGCCGCGTGCCGCGACGAGGACCCCGAACTGTGGTTCTCCGGCCGGACGCGTGAGACGGCCACGGCCATATGCAACGCGTGCCAGGTGCTTCCGGAGTGCCGAACCGCCGTGCTGCGCCGCGAGGCCGGCCTGTCCCGGTGCGACCGGGCGGGCATCGTCGCGGGCCTCACCGGCTCCCAGCGCTACGAACTGGAGAAGCGCCGTGCCCGGCAGCCCGCGCCTGCCGCCACGCGTCCCGTCGAGGCGGGCCGCTCGCGCGGGGAGCCCGCGCCCTGCGGAACACGCGCGGCGTACCAGCGGCACGTGCGCAGGGGCGAGCCGGCCGACGAGGCGTGCCGGGCCGCCAATGCCCGCGACGCCCGCCTCTACCGGCGTACCGGGTCGACGGTGCGATCCACCGACGGTCCGGCGCGCGACGGCCACGGCGGCCCGGCGGCGTCCCCGGCCGTGCCGGGCACCGCCCCGGCCGCCGTGCGGGCCTCTTTCCCCATGCCTCCCCCTGTTCCTTCCCCCGCGCCCGCCTCCGCCTGATCCGGACGGGCGGGGCCGGGGGCGTCTCGGACACCGCGGGAACCACCCGCCCGGGCCCGGCCGGCCCCCTCCGGGCGCCTCCCCGTCGGGCACCACCTGGTCCCGGCGTCCGTCCCGGGCCGCACTCTGGAGCACCTCATGTCCCCTTCCCTCACGCCCCCGCCCCCTTCGTGGGATCCCGAGTACGCACCGGAGGCGACCTGGGCCGCATCGGCAAGGCCCGGCCCACGGAGGTCCCATCGCGCCCCCGGTCGCGTCCGCGGTCTCCTCGACACCGTCCTGCGGCGCGGCCACCCCGACCCGCATCCCGACGCGGCCGGTACCCCCGTACGGCACCCGGCGGACGTCCTGGACGCGGCCGGCGCACAGGCCTCCCCCCACGAGGTGACCCGCTGGCAGCGGCACGCCGACGCGTACGAGCGGCTGAGCGACGGTCTGGACCGGGAGCGGGCGCATCTCCTCGCCTGGCTCGCGGCGTTGCACCCGGCGACCGCCGTCGTCACCCCCGTGACGGACGACGGCGACGGCGACGGCGACGGCTGGGAGGTCCTGCACCTGGCGGCCGGGGGCGAGGTGATGTCCTGGCCGATCTCCCCCAGGAACGCGCACCTGTTCCGTCACGCACCGCGGCGTACGCCCCGGCCGGGCGAGGCGTACCCCGGCGCGGGCGACCGCGAGACGGAGGCGAAGTACGCGCACATCCGCCGGCACATCCGCCTGCTGGCTCTGGAGGACGGTGTGGCGGCGCTCGTCTCGGAACTGCGGCACGGCGGCTGACGAACGCCCGGGCGCGGCGTACGGGGCGCGTGACCGAGACGACGAAGGCCCCCGACCGTGATCGGTCGGGGGCCTTCGGACCGGTGGACCCACCCGCAGGGCGTGGCCCCCGTGCCTGTCAGCCGATCCGCACGGTCACGGTCTCGATCGTGCTGGACGGCGAGTAGTTCCCGGCCGCGTCATAGGTACGGGCCCGGTAGTCGTAGCTGCGTCCGTCGGCGGGCAGCGGGTCGCAGACGGTGGCCGTGGCGGTGGCGAGGCGCGGGTCGAACCCCTTGTGCAGGACCACCGACCAGGTGTCCGTCCCCGCTTCGCGGCGCTCGACCTCCAAGCCGACGAAGTCGCGGATCGGGGCCGGCGTGCTGTCGCCGGCGGTCGCCTGGATGCCGCTCGCGCAGGTCCCCAGGGTCAGATCGGGGGCGTAGGCGGGGGCTATGCCGTCGGGGATGTCCAGCCAGAGCTCGTTGGTGGCGGTGGCGTCGAGCCAGAGCGGGTTGTAGGTGGTGGTGCCGCCGTCGTTGGTGACGAGGACGCGGTAGTGGCGGGTCTCGCCGTCGGCGGTGACGGGGCCGGTGGTCCAGGTGCTGCCCTTGGTGGTGCCGAGCGGGACCCACACGTAGGAGCCGTCCACCTTGTCGTTGCTCAGGACGGTGTAGTGGTCGAAGTGCGCCTCGGTGTTGAGGGGCCACTTCAGGGTGACGTTGCCGGTCGCCTTGTCGTAGGTGCCGGTCAGGGAGGCGACGACGGGCAGGGGGCGGACGATGGTGTCCGTGCTGCCCGACGAGGTGTTGCCCGCCTTGTCCCGGGCGCGGACCTCGTAGTAGTAGGGCGTGCGGTCGTCGGGGTTGACCAGCTGGTCGGTGTGGCTGCGGGCGGTGGTCGTGGTGACCTTCGTCCAGGTGCCGGAACCGACGGGCCGCCGGTAGAGGGAGTAATCCGCCAGGTCCATCTCCTTGTTGGCGGACCAGGAGACGGTCGTCCTGCGGGTGGTGGTGTTGTAGGCGGTCTTCACGCCGGTGGGGGCGAGCGGCTTCGTCCTGTCGTACGTGGCCGAGGTCCGCGGGGTGTACGTGTACTTGACCTTCGCGGCGCCGGTCCAGTTCACGTAGTCGACGCGGAGGGTGTGCTTGCCGGAGGGGACGGTGAGATTGACGCTCTTGGAGCGGGCGGTGTCACCGGTGCCCTTCCACAGGTCGATCTTGCGGACGCCGTCCAGGTGGACGCGGACGCCGTCGGTGGCGGAGGCGGTGAACGTGAAGGGGCCGCCGGAGCCGAAGTCGCGGGTCACCGACCAGCGGACGCCGAAGCCGTTCGACGGCACTCCGGAGACCGGGCTGCCGGACCAGCTCTGGCTGATCGCGCTGTCGCAGTCGGTCTTCACCGGAGCCCCGGAGAACGAGGTGTTCTTGTAGAACGTCCGCTTGTAGACGTCGGTCGAGCAGGTGACGTCGGCGGCCGCCGCCTGCGGGGCGGCAGTCAGCAGGCTGCCGAGGACGACGGCGCACAGGGCACCACCGGTCCGGGCGACGACGAGACTCTTCTTGTGCACGGAGGCCTTCCACGCTGTGCGGGACGAAGTACAGCGTGGAGACTCGTGAGCCCGGAGGAAGGTTGCACGGCGCACGCCCCGGCGTGAAGGGGGCTCGAAGGACGATCGCCCGGCCCCTGGAACGCGTCGGCCGGCACCGGACCGGAACCCGGCCCGCCTGGCCTCCCTGCGCGCCGTGAGCCCCCGGAGGATCCGACCGCCGGTCGACGGCGGCCGTGGATGCAGAAGACCCCCGGTCCGTGTGGACCGGGGGTCTTCGTGCTGGTGGGGCTAACAGGATTTGAACCTGTGGCCTCATCCTTATCAGGGATGCGCTCTAACCAACTGAGCTATAGCCCCGCCGCGCTGTGCGGTGTGTGTCCCGCGCGCTGACCTCTGAAGATTAGCGCACGACGCGGCCAGTCCCAAAATCGATAGTCGGGAGACGTTTGAACGGAGGTTCACTCGTCCTCGGCGAGCGTGAGCTCGACACCGCCGACGAAGCCCGCGGACAGGTTGTAGATGAACGCTCCGAGCGTGGCCAGCGCGGTCGCCAGGACCACGTCGATGACCGCGATGACGGACGTGAACATCAGGACGTGCGGGAGCGACAGGTACGACTGGAGGTCGAAGCCGTTGGACTCGTTCGACCCGGTCGCCTCGGAGATGGTGCCGCCGACGGTCGAGAAGACGCCCATCGCGTCCATGACCATCCACAGCACCGCCGACGCCACGATCGTGCAGATGCCGAGCGCGATGGAGAGCAGGAAGCTGACCTTCATCACCGACCAGGGGTCGGCCTTGGCCACCCGCAGTCGCGCCTTGCGCGTCCGCGGTGTCGTACGGGCACCGGTACGCGGCCGGCGCACCGCGCTCGAAGACGTCTGAGCCGGGTAGGCCTGCGGCGGGTGATAGGGCTGGCCGGGCTGCTGGGGCTGACGCTCCCCGGGCAGCGGCGAGCCCGGCGCCAGGGGCGCCCCTGCCGGGGCCGGCTGGCCGCCCGCGTACTGCTGGGCCTGCGGGCCTCGGGTGTCGGTCACAGTTCCCCCCTGGGAAACATGAGAGTCATGGGAGTCAGTCGCATCCGTGGCGGGGCCACGGCCGCCGTCCGTTTCCGTACCGGTCGATCCGGCGCCCGTGGCTCCGCTCACGATGACTCACTCCTCGCGCTACTCGGCCGAGGACTGCTCGCCCTCGTCCGTACCGATGGCCTCGGCGCCTTCGGCGGACTCGTCCACGGTGATGTCACCGTCGACCTCCTCCGCCTCACGACCGGCCTCGGCGTTACGAGCGATACCGACCACGGCATCGCGCTTGCCCAGGTTGATCAGCTGGACACCCATGGTGTCACGGCCCGTCTCCCTGACCTCGTTGACTCGCGTACGAATCACACCGCCCGACAGTGTGATGGCGAGGATCTCGTCGGTCTCCTCGACCACCAGTGCACCGACGAGGGAGCCGCGATCCTCGACGATCTTGGCGGCCTTGATACCGAGGCCGCCGCGACCCTGGACGCGGTACTCGTCGACAGCGGTCCGCTTCGCGTACCCACCGTCTGTCGCAGTGAACACGAACGTACCGGGTCGAACAACATTCATCGAGAGAAGCTGATCGCCCTCGCGGAAACTCATGCCCTTGACGCCCGAGGTCGCACGGCCCATGGGGCGCAATGCGTCGTCCGTCGCGGTGAACCTGATCGACTGGGCCTTCTTGCTGATCAGCAGCAGATCGTCCTCGGCCGAGACGAGTTCGGCTCCGATCAGTTCGTCGTCGGAACCGTCCTCCGTCTCACGGAGGTTGATCGCGATGACGCCGCCCGAGCGGGGCGAGTCGTAGTCCTTCAGAGGCGTCTTCTTCACCAGGCCGCCCTTGGTGGCCAGGACCAGATAGGGCGCCGCCTCGTAGTCACGGATCGCGAGGATCTCGGCGATCGCCTCGTCCGGCTGGAAGGCCAGCAGGTTGGCGACGTGCTGACCGCGTGCGTCCCGGCCGGCGTCCGGGAGCTCGTAGGCCTTCGCACGGTAGACGCGGCCCTTGTTGGTGAAGAACAGCAGCCAGTGGTGCGTGGTCGACACGAAGAAGTGGTCGACGATGTCGTCTTCCTTGAGCTTCGTGCCGCGTACGCCCTTGCCGCCGCGCTTCTGCGAGCGGTAGTCGTCCGTCTTGGTGCGCTTGACGTAGCCGCCGCGCGTGATGGTGACGACGATGTCCTCTTCGGCGATGAGGTCCTCGATGGACATGTCGCCGTCGAAGGGCACCAGCTTGGAGCGGCGGTCGTCGCCGAACTTCTCGACGATCGCGGCGAGCTCCTCGCTGATGATCCCGCGCTGGCGCACGGGCGAGGCGAGGATCGCGTTGTACTCGGTGATCTTCACCTGGAGCTCGTCGTGCTCCTGGATGATCTTCTGACGCTCCAGGGCGGCGAGCCGGCGCAGCTGCATCTCGAGGATGGCGTTGGCCTGGATCTCGTCGATCTCCAGGAGGCCCATCAGGCCCTCGCGCGCGATCTCGACCGTGTCGCTGCGCCGGATCAGCGCGATGACCTCGTCGATGGCGTCCAGGGCCTTCAGCAGACCGCGCAGGATGTGCGCGCGCTCCTCGGCCTTGCGCAGCCGGAACTTCGTCCGGCGGACGATGACCTCGATCTGGTGCGCCACCCAGTGGCGGATGAACGCGTCCAGGGAGAGGGTGCGCGGCACGCCGTCGACGAGCGCCAGCATGTTGGCGCCGAAGTTCGTCTGCAGGTCGGTGTGCTTGTACAGGTTGTTCAGGACGACCTTGGCGACCGCGTCCCGCTTCAGGACGATGACCAGCCGCTGGCCCGTGCGCGACGAGGTCTCGTCACGGACGTCCGCGATGCCGCCGATCTTGCCGTCCTTGACGAGGTCGGCGATCTTCTGGGCGAGGTTGTCCGGGTTGACCTGGTAGGGGAGTTCGGTGACCACCAGGCACTGGCGGTTCTGGATCTCCTCGACCTCGACGACCGCGCGCATGGTGATCGAGCCGCGGCCCGTGCGGTACGCCTCCTCGATGCCCTTGCGGCCGACCACGAGGGCGCCGGTCGGGAAGTCGGGGCCCTTGATGCGCTCGATGAGGGCGTCCAGGAGCTCCTCGTGGGAGGCCTCCGGGTTCTCCAGGTACCACTGGGCGCCGGCCGCGACCTCGCGCAGGTTGTGCGGCGGGATGTTGGTGGCCATGCCGACCGCGATACCGGCGGAGCCGTTGATCAGCAGGTTCGGGAAGCGGGACGGCAGGACGGTCGGCTCCTGGGAGCGGCCGTCGTAGTTGTCCGTGAAGTCGACGGTCTCCTCGTCGATGTCGCGGACCATCTCCATGGACAGCGGCGCCATCTTGCACTCGGTGTAGCGCATGGCGGCGGCGGGGTCGTTGCCCGGGGAGCCGAAGTTGCCGTTGGAGTCCACCAGCGGCATGCGCATCGACCACGGCTGCGCGAGGCGGACCAGCGCGTCGTAGATCGAGGAGTCGCCGTGCGGGTGGTAGTTGCCCATGACGTCGCCGACGACGCGGGCGCACTTGTAGAAGCCCTTCTCGGGGCGGTAGCCGCCGTCGTACATGGCGTACAGGACGCGGCGGTGGACGGGCTTGAGGCCGTCCCGCACGTCGGGCAGCGCACGCGACACGATGACGGACATCGCGTAGTCGAGGTACGAGCGCTGCATCTCCGTCTCGAGCCCGACGGGCTCGACACGCAGGACGATCTCGCCGCCCTCTTCAGGCGTACTGGGGGTGTTCTCGTCGGCCATTGCTGGTGAAGATCCTTTCCGGTGCGGTCAGCTGAGACCGACTCAGATGTCGAGGAAGCGGACGTCCTTGGCGTTGCGCTGGATGAACGCGCGGCGCGCCTCGACGTCCTCGCCCATCAGCACCGAGAACAGGTCGTCGGCCTGGGCGGCGTCGTCGAGGGTGACCTGGCCGAGGACGCGGTGCTCCTGGTCCATCGTCGTGATGCGCAGTTCCTCGGCGTTCATCTCACCGAGACCCTTGAAGCGCTGGATCGAGTCCTCCTTGACGCGCTTTCCGCGCTGACGGCCCATCTCGAGCAGCGCGTCGCGCTCGCGGTCGGAGTACGCGTACTCCATGTCGTCCCGGCCCCACTTGATCTTGTAGAGCGGGGGACGGGAGAGGAACACGTGCCCGGCCTCGACCAGCGGCCGCATGAAGCGGAACAGGAAGGTCAGCAGCAGGGTGTTGATGTGCTGGCCGTCGACGTCGGCGTCCGCCATCAGGATGATCTTGTGATAGCGGAGCTTCTCGATGTCGAAGTCCTCGTGGACTCCGGTGCCGAAGGCGGAGATCAGCGCCTGGATCTCCTGGTTCTGCAGGATCTTGTCGATCCGCGCCTTCTCGACGTTGAGGATCTTTCCTCGGATCGGGAGGATCGCCTGGTACTGCGGGTTGCGGCCGGACTTGGCCGAGCCGCCGGCGGAGTCACCCTCGACGATGAAGATCTCGCACTTGGTGGGGTCGTTCGACTGGCAGTCGGAGAGCTTGCCCGGCAGGGACGCCGACTCCAGGAGGCCCTTGCGGCGGGTGAGGTCACGCGCCTTGCGGGCCGCCACGCGCGCGGTGGCCGCCTGGATGGACTTGCGGATGATGTCCGCGGCCTCGTTCGGATTGCGGTCGAGCCAGTCGTTGAGGTGCTCGTAGACGGCCTTCTGCACGAAGGTCTTGGCCTCCGTGTTGCCCAGCTTGGTCTTGGTCTGACCCTCGAACTGCGGCTCGCTCAGCTTGACCGAGATGATCGCGGTCAGACCCTCGCGGATGTCGTCGCCCGTGAGGTTGTCGTCCTTCTCGCGAAGCAGCTTCTTGTCGCGCGCGTACTTGTTGATCAGCGAGGTCAGCGCCGCACGGAAGCCCTCCTCGTGCGTGCCGCCCTCGTGGGTGTGGATGATGTTGGCGAAGGAGTAGACGCCCTCGCTGTAGCCGCTGTTCCACTGCATCGCGACTTCGAGGGAGAGGCTCTTGTCCTTGTCCTCGGCCTCCAGGTCGATCACCGTCGGGTGCACCACGTCTCCCTTGCGGGAGTTGAGGTACTTCACGAAGTCGACGATGCCGCCCTCGTAGTGGTACGTGACGGTCTTGACCTCGGCGGTCTCGTCCGCGCCCGCCTCGTCCGCTCCGGAGGTGGCCTTCGCCGACTCGCGCTCGTCAGTGAGTTTGATCGTCAAACCCTTGTTGAGGAACGCCATCTCCTGGAAACGCCGCGAGAGCGTCTCGAAGGAGTACTCGGTGGTCTCGAAGATGTCCGGGTCGGCCCAGAAGGTGACCGACGTGCCCGTGTCCTCCGTGGCCTCGTGCTTGGCCAGCGGGGCGGTCGGGACGCCCATCTTGTAGTCCTGCGTGTGGCGGTGGCCGTCGGTCCTGACCTCGACGGAGACCTTGCTCGACAGGGCGTTCACGACGGAGACGCCGACGCCGTGCAGACCACCGGAGACCGCGTAGCCGCCGCCCCCGAACTTGCCGCCCGCGTGCAGCACGGTCAGCACGACCTCGAGGGCCGGCTTGCCCTCGGAGGCGACGATGCCCACCGGGATGCCTCGGCCGTTGTCGACGACGCGGACGCCGCCGTCGGCCAGGATCGTCACCTCGATGGTGTCCGCGTAGCCGGCCAGCGCCTCGTCGACGGAGTTGTCGACGACCTCGTACACGAGGTGGTGAAGTCCGCGCTCACCGGTCGAGCCGATGTACATGCCGGGTCGCTTGCGGACCGCGTCCAGACCCTCGAGGACGGTGATGGCGCTGGCGTCGTACGAGGATGAGACCTCGCCAGTGGCGCCGGCGTCGGTGGACGGGATGTTCTCGTTGGGGTTGCCGGAATCGGCCACGAAGCGCCCTTTCTGGCACAGCACAAGCCAAGCTCCCGGCGGGTGGCCGGAGCGGCTGCGGCGTGTTGCGTTGGTAAGCCTTAGTCAGCGTTGCTCGGTGTGTCCCACAAGTGGGGCGGGATTAGCCTCCAGTCTACCGGTAGCGCCGACAGTGATGGGGGTTTGCCGGTACCTGAGTCCGCATGTGCCGCCCTGAACCGGTCTCGGCCGACTCCCCATATACGGCCCCGGGCCCAAAGAGGCTCACAGCGGCACTCAGCGCTTCCGGCTGTCAACCCTTGGCTACTGCGGAGTCAGGTCGGTGTTCGCAACCGCGTGGGGTGGAACCGCGCCGGGCCCCGGAGCGGGGCGGGAGCGGCCTCTGAGAAGGCTCGGTGATGCCTCGCGACAGCCGACGATCTGCGGATCGTCACAGGTCAGAACGCCTTCCGGTGCCCGTCGGACTTCGGCGGTCCCACTGCCGCGGGAGGTGGTCCGCGCCGCGCCCGGGGCAGGGGAATCCTCCGGCCGGATGAGGTCGGGTGCGGCGCGGAGAGGGCGGACGGAGGGCGAGGGCGCGCCCCGGGCGGCCGGGCGGCGCGGGGCGCGTCTGCGGTGAAGGCCTGCGCCGGCTGTGACAGAAGTGTCGACCGAGGCCGAGGTATGGCCGAGACATTCCGTCCGCCTCGGGTGCGGGCGCGCGAGTCGAGCGTGTCGGCCGAACGCGATCAGCCGTAGGTGTCGCCGGGGCCCGTGCTCCCGGGCGCGCGCAGCGGACCGAAGCGGCGGGCGGGGCCGCCGGGGCCCTGCACCTTGATCAGGCGCACCGTGCCGTGCCCGAGGTCCTGGTTCAGCCGTGCGACCAGCTGCGGAGCCAGCAGCCGGAGCTGGGTCGCCCAGGCCGTCGAGTCGCACTGCACCGTCAGCACCCGCTCGGCCGGGTCGTCGTCGTACTTGACCGGCACGCAGTGCTTGGCCAGGTCGTCGCCGACGATCTGCGGCCAGCGGCCCATCACCCCGCCGACCGCGGCCGGGGTCTCCCAGCCGCGCTCGGTCAGCAGCCGGTTGATGGCGGAGCCGAGCGCCATGGGGTCGCGTCCGTCGGCGCGTGCGCCGGAGCGCAGGCCGCCGCCGCGCCGTGCCTGCTTCCGCTGCTGTGCGGCGTCCCCACGCGCGCGTGCCTGCTCCTTCGCCGCGCGCAGGGCCACGCGCGCGAGGTCGACGCCGGAGGGCTCGGGGGTCTTGCCGCGGGCGTCTCCCGCACCCTTTCCGGTGCCGGGTGTCGCGTCCGGTGTGTTCTCCGTCATACGCGTTCCACCGTGCCCTCGGACACGGCGTACCGCGTCCCCGTCAGTACGCCCGGTACGTCGTCGTCCACCGCGGCGGTCACCAGGACCTGCTCGCCGGGCGCGACGAGTTCCGCGAGGCGCTCCCTGCGGCGGCTGTCGAGCTCGGCGAACACGTCGTCCAGGACCAGCACGGGTTCGTTGCCCTCGGCCCTGAGCAGGTCGTACGAGGCCAGGCGCAGCGCCAGCGCGTACGACCAGGACTCGCCGTGCGAGGCGTACCCCTTGGCGGGCAGCTGACCGAGTTTGAGAAGCAGATCGTCACGGTGGGGCCCGACAAGGGTCACGCCTCGCTCGATCTCCTGCTTGCGGACCTCGGCGAGCGCCGTCATCAGCTGCTCGTACAGCTCCTCGCGCGCGTGCGCCTCGCCGGGTGCGGACGGCCGGTACTCCAGGGTGATCGGTCCGCCGCCGGGAGCCAGCTGTTCGTAGGCCTTGTCGGCCAGCGGCTGGAGGGTGGCGACGAGGTCGAGCCGCTGGGCGAGCAGTTCGGCGCCCACGCGCGCGAGGTGCTGGTCCCAGACGTCGAGTGTCGACAGGTCCATGGTGCGTCCGCCGTGCCGGCGGGCCAGTGCGGCGGACTTCAGGAGGGTGTTGCGCTGTTTGAGGACCCGGTCGTAGTCGGAGCGGACGCCGGCCATGCGCGGGGAGCGGGCGGTGATCAGCTCGTCGAGGAACCGGCGCCGCTCCCCGGGGTCGCCCTTCACGAGGGCGAGGTCCTCCGGGGCGAACAGCACGGTCCGTACGATGCCCAGCACGTCACGCGGTCTGACCTGCGAGGATCTGTTGATGCGGGCTCGGTTGGCCTTGCCCGGGTTCAGCTCCAGCTCGACGAGCTGCTGCCGGTCGCCCTGCCGGACGTTGGCCCGGATGATCGCCCGGTCGGCGCCCATGCGGACCAGGGGCGCGTCGGAGGAGACACGGTGGCTGCCGAGGGTCGCCAGATAGCCGACCGCCTCGACCAGGTTCGTCTTGCCCTGCCCGTTGGGCCCCACGAACGCGGTGACGCCCGGGTCGAGCGGGACCTCGACCCGGGCGTACGAGCGGAAGTCGGCCAGCGACAGATGCGTGACGTGCATGGTCGTTCGCCGACCTCCCCCAGCGTGGTGTCTCGGTTCTCCCGAGGCCCGGGTCTCCCCGGCCCTCCGGTTTTCCCCCGGCTGTGGACAACCGGGTCACCCCGGGTGTGGAGAACCCGGGGCTCGGATCAGGCCTTCTCGACGGAGTGGCCGCCGAACTGGTTGCGCAGTGCCGCGATCATCTTCATCTGCGGCGAGTCGTCCTGCCGCGACGCGAAGCGCGCGAACAGCGACGCGGTGATCGCCGGCAGCGGCACCGCGTGGTCGATGGCGGCTTCCACAGTCCAGCGTCCCTCGCCGGAGTCCTGTGCATAACCCTTGAGCTTGTCCAGGTGCTCGTCCTCGTCCAGGGCGTTGACCGCGAGGTCGAGCAGCCAGGAGCGGATGACGGTGCCCTCCTGCCAGGAGCGGAAGACCTCGCGCACGTCCGTGACGGAGTCGACCTTCTCCAGCAGCTCCCAGCCCTCGGCGTAGGCCTGCATCATGGCGTACTCGATGCCGTTGTGGACCATCTTGGCGAAGTGGCCCGCACCGACCTTGCCGGCGTGCACCGCCCCGAAGTCGCCCTCGGGCTTGAGCGCGTCGAAGACCGGCTGCACCTTGGCGACGTTCTCCTTGTCGCCGCCGTACATCAGCGCGTAGCCGTTCTCCAGGCCCCAGACACCGCCGGAGACGCCGCAGTCGACGAAGCCGATGCCCTTGATGCCCAGCTCGACGGCGTGCTTCTGGTCGTCCGTCCAGCGGGAGTTGCCGCCGTCGACGACGACGTCGCCCGGCTCCAGCAGGGCGGCCAGCTCGTCGATGGTGGCCTGGGTCGCGGCACCGGCCGGGACCATGACCCACACCACGCGCGGGCCCTTCAGCTTGCCCACAAGTTCTTCGAGGCTGTGGACATCGGCGAGGTCCGGGTTGCGGTCGTATCCGATGACGGTGTGGCCTGCGCGGCGGATTCGCTCGCGCATGTTGCCGCCCATCTTGCCGAGGCCGACGAGACCGAGCTCCATCAGTGGTTCCTTAGGGTTGCGACGTGGCATGAGGGCACTCTCGTACCCGTGTCAGAGCCTAAGCCTGGCGGTACCACCCACGCCTTTCGGGCAGCGGTGGAGCTCACGCACATCTGTGGGCATACCCGCTCAGACGGTCGCCACATCGTGGACACGCGCGCCGGACCGGGCGGCCCGGCGCGCGAGGAGGCTCAGCCCGACAGTCGCACCGGCATGATCAGGTACTTGTAGGCCTCGTCGGCCTCCGCGTCGACGGCCGGCTTGCCGCTCAACAGCGCGGGCTTCGTCGACGTCGTGAAGGACAGCTGGGCCACCGGCGAGTCGATGGCGCTCAGACCGTCGAGCAGGAACGTCGGGTTGAAGGCGATCGAGATGTCGTCGCCGTCCAGCTGGGCGTCGACCCTTTCCACAGCCTGTGCGTCGTCGCTGGAGCCGGCCTCCAGGATCAGCACGCCCTGCTCGAAGCTGAGGCGCACCGGGGTGTTCCGCTCGGCGACCAGGGCCACACGCTTGACGGCCTCGACGAAGGGGGCGGTCTCGATCACCGCGACCGAGTTGAACTCCGTCGGGAACAGCGTGCGGTACTTCGGGAGGTCGCCCTCGAGCAGACGGGTGGTCGTGCGGCGTCCGGCGCCCTCGAAACCGATCAGGCCCTCGCCCGCGCCCGAGCCGGAGAGCGCCAGGATGACGCTGTCGCCGCTGGTGAGTGCCTTGGCGGTGTCCAGGAGCGTCTTGGCGGGCACCAGGGCGACCGCGGACGCGTCCGGGTTCTCCGGCTTCCACAGGAACTCGCGGACCGCGAAGCGGTAGCGGTCGGTGGAGGCGAGGGTGACGGTGTCGCCCTCGATCTCGATGCGCACACCGGTCAGGACGGGGAGCGTGTCGTCGCGGCCCGCGGCGATGGCGACCTGCGCTGCGGCCGAGGCGAAGACCTCACCGGGGACCGTGCCCGTCGCCGACGGCATCTGGGGCAGTGCCGGGTACTCCTCCACAGGCAGGGTGTGGAGTGTGAATCGCGAGGAGCCGCAGACCACGGTCGCCCGTACACCGTCTGTGGAAATCTCCACCGGTCGGTTGGGGAGGGCGCGGCAGATGTCCGCGAGCAGACGGCCGGAGACGAGGACGGTGCCCTCCTCGTCGACCTCCGCGTCCACGGAGACGCGCGCCGAGACCTCGTAGTCGAAGCTGGAGAGGCTCAGGGCACCCTCCTCGGCCTTCAGGAGGAGGCCGGCGAGCACAGGCGCCGGCGGACGGGCCGGGAGACTGCGTGCCGCCCAGGCCACTGCCTCCGCGAGTACGTCGCGTTCCACCCGGATCTTCACCGTTGCCGCCTCCGTCTGTTGCCGGCGCTCTCGCCCTGCTGGCCTTCGTCGTCCCGGTGTCGCTCCGCCTTGTGAGGGGAAGGACACCGGGGACCAGTCTGACGCACCGCGCTGACAGTCGGTGCCCCTCGGGGTCAAGTCGTGCCGAGCGGCAGTCGAGCCGCCGAGAGCAAGTTGTGCACAGCCCCGTCTTCGAAACGATTCCCAGGCTCTCTCTAGTTGGGAGTAGTAGTAGGGCCTGTGGATACCGTGGATAACCGCGTTTTCGCAGGTCAGGCGGGATTTTTTGTCCACTGGCCCTGTGGGCGGAGGCGGTGGACAACCGGGCGCTTCTGTGGACGACGAAAAGTTCTGCACACTCGATGCACAGCCTCGGGCCACTTCTCCCCAGCGCCGTCCCCAGCTTTACCCACGTTCCCCACAGCCCAACCCGGCACCTCGATGTGACGCCTTTCACTCGACACGGTGAGAAGGCGCGTCACGTTGCCGAACAGTGGACAGACGTGTGGAGAAGCTGGGGATCGCTGGGGACAACCGGCTGAAGCCTGTGGGTCGACGGTGGACAACTCCGTGCACACCCTGTGGATCTTTTCTTCGTCCACAGTCTGTGGAGAGCGTTCGTCCACGAATCCACAAGCGGTTGACCTGGTCTGATGGTCTTTCAACAGCTCCGCCTGTGGACACAGTCTGGACAACTTCCCAGTCCCCAGGGTGTGGACGCCAGAAAGTCACCGAATCTGTGGAGAGCGGCCGTAACCGGGCTCTTAATCGAACAGCTGATGTCGTGCCGGTTGCGACGCGGACGGGCCGGACGACCCTCCGAGGGGGTGCCGGAGCCTCCCGGGGCGGCCTTTCGGAGCGTTTTCCAGCGGGCTCACGCCGGCTCGGAGCGCTCGGAACCGGCGGGGGAAGCCCTCCTGTGGAACCGGCCGGAGCTTCCCGGAGCGGGTGCCGCGACCTCTCGTGACGCCTGTCTGAGGGGTGAGCGGCCGCCGCGGACCCGCCAGAGACGCCCCGAGACGGCAGAGACGCCCAGAGACGCCAGAGACGCCGCCGGCGGGCCGCGACGGCCCGCGGAGAAGCGGAGAACGCGAAAGGCGCCCGCGGAGACATGCCCCGGGGCGCCCTCAGCCGCGTACGGCCGTCGTCCTCTAGGACGCACGGCCACGCGGTCAGCCGTTCTTGATGCGGTTCGTGAGCTCGGTGACCTGGTTGTAGATCGAGCGGCGCTCGGCCATGAGCGCGCGGATCTTGCGGTCGGCGTGCATCACGGTCGTGTGGTCGCGGCCGCCGAACTGCGCGCCGATCTTCGGCAGCGACAGGTCCGTGAGCTCGCGGCACAGGTACATGGCGATCTGCCGGGCCGTCACGAGGACACGGCTGCGGGAGGAACCGCACAGGTCCTCCACCGTGAGACCGAAGTAGTCGGCCGTGGCGGCCATGATCGCGGTGGCCGTGATCTCGGGAGCCGAGTCCTCGCCGCCGGGGATCAGGTCCTTGAGGACGATCTCCGTCAGACCGAGGTCCACGGGCTGCCGGTTGAGCGACGCGAACGCGGTCACCCGGATCAGCGCGCCCTCCAGCTCGCGGATGTTGCGCGAGATCCGCGAGGCGATGAACTCCAGCACCTCCGGCGGGGCGTTGAGCTGCTCCTGCACCGCCTTCTTGCGGAGGATCGCGATGCGCGTCTCCAGTTCGGGCGGCTGGACGTCGGTGATCAGACCCCACTCGAAACGGTTCCGCAGCCGGTCCTCCAGTGTCACCAGCTGCTTGGGCGGCCGGTCGGAGGACAGCACGATCTGCTTGTTCGCGTTGTGGAGCGTATTGAAGGTGTGGAAGAACTCCTCCTGCGTCGACTCCTTGTCCGCGAGGAACTGGATGTCGTCGACGAGCAGGATGTCCATCTCGCGGTACCGCTTGCGGAAGCTGTCGCCCTTGCCGTCGCGGATGGAGTTGATGAACTCGTTGGTGAACTCCTCCGAGCTCACGTAGCGCACCCGCGTGCCGGGGTAGAGGCTGCGGGCGTAGTGCCCGATCGCGTGCAGCAGGTGCGTCTTGCCGAGTCCCGACTCCCCGTAGATGAAGAGGGGGTTGTACGCCTTGGCAGGTGCCTCGGCGACGGCTACGGCGGCCGCGTGCGCGAAGCGGTTCGAGGCGCCGATGACGAACGTGTCGAAGAGGTACTTCGGGTTCAGGCGCGCGGTCGGCTCACCCGGACCCGACGCCGGCGCGGGCTTCGCGGCCAGCGGGCCGGGCGCGCCGGAGGGAGGCAGCGAGGGGCCGCCGCGGTGCCCGGGTCCGGCGCCGCCCGGGGACGGATCCTGGAGGTCCCGGCGGTCGGTCCGCTGGTCGTAGTCGCCCCGCGGCTGGTCGTAGTCCTGGCGCTGCTGCTCGTACGGCGGGCGCTCCATCGACTGCGGCCGGTAGTCCTGGCCGGGTGAGGCGTACGGATCCCGCTCCGGGAAGCCGAGCCGCTGCTGCTGCCAGCCGTAGTCGTCCTGGGAGTGCCGCGGCCAGGCGCCCGGCTCGGGCCGCTGGTAGTCCGGGTAGGCGGGCCGGGCCGTCGGCAGCTGGTCCTGGCGTCCCGACGGCAGCTGGTCACCGGGACCGCCCGGGAGCTGGTCGGCGCGGCCACCCCTGTGGTCGTCGGCGCGGTGGCGGCCGTACCCCTCGTACTCGTCGCGCCGCTGGCCGTCGTAGCCACCGCGGTCGTCGCGGGCCGGGGCGTCGTAATCGCGTCCCTGCGTTTCGTAGGGGCTGCGGTCGTCGCGTGACGGGGAGCCGTAGGCCGCCCGCTCGTCCCCGGCCTGGGAGCTGTAGCCGGCGCGGTCGTCGCTCTGGGATCCGTAGCCGGTGCGCTCGTCGCCGCCCTGGCCGTCGTACGCGTCACGGCCGTGGCCGGGCCCGGAGGGGAGCTCGGGCTCCTCGTAGCGCGACGGGGCGGACGGGGCGGGGGGCTCGCCGACGGAGTCGTCGACGGTGATCGCGATGCGGATCGGACGGCCGCACTCGCGGCTCAGGGTCTCACTGACGATCGGCGCGAGACGCCCTTCCAGTACGCCCTTCGCGAACTCGTTCGGTACCGCGAGCAGGGCGGTGTCGGCGACCAGCGCCAAAGGCTGGCAGCGTTTGATCCAGTGCTCGTCCTTCGCCTCGACACCCTGCCCGCGGCCCTCACCGAGAAGTTGTTCCAGAACTCGTGGCCACACTGCGGCAAGATCGGCAGGTACGTCAGCCACAGGGCACGCTCTCTCATGGGTCCCACGAACGTGTGGTTCTGGGAACGGGTCGGGAAGTCAGTCGGGTGGGGCGGGGGGAACAAAACCGCTGGGGCGGTGGGAAGGGAACGAATCGGAGTTCAGCCACGGTAGTCAGGGCGACCGGTGCGGTTCAAGTTGTTGTCCCCAGCCTGTGGATAGTGTCTCCCGGCACGAGCTGGTTTGACCGGATGGCGTAGCCGCGCGTACCGTAACCAGGTCGAGTTGTCGATGGCTGCTGCCGCCTGCCTCCGATGGGCATAGATCACGTCGAGTGATCGGGAAGCGGTGCACTCGGGCGTAATACGAGCTACTCGTGGGCGCACGGTGACAGCCAGGACGGCACCCCGCCATTACCGATTCTTTCTGGAGCCCCCGAGTGAGCAAGCGCACCTTCCAGCCGAACAACCGTCGTCGCGCCAAGACCCACGGCTTCCGGCTGCGCATGCGCACCCGTGCCGGCCGCGCGATTCTCGCGTCCCGCCGTGGCAAGGGTCGCGCCCGCCTGTCCGCCTGATCGCACAGGTCATGATGTCGTGCTGCCTACCGAGCATCGGCTGAGGCGGCGCGAAGACTTCGCGACCGCGGTACGCCGAGGACGTCGGGCCGGACGCCCGCTTCTCGTCGTCCATCTACGTAGCGGTGCAACGGACCCGCACGCGCCAGGGGAGAGCGCTCCCCCGACGCGTGCGGGTTTCGTCGTGAGCAAAGCCGTGGGTGGAGCCGTCGTACGCAACACGGTGAAGCGCAGGCTTCGCCATCTGATGCGTGACCGAGTCGCCCTGTTGCCCCCCGGTAGCCTGGTAGTCGTACGAGCGCTGCCCGGTGCGGGCGACGCCGACCATGAACAGCTGGCCCGAGACCTGGATGCCGCCCTTCAGCGGCTGCTGGGAGGGGGCGCGCGATGAAGTACCCGCTGCTGGCACTGATCAAGCTGTACCAGTGGACGATCAGTCCGTTGCTGGGGCCGGTGTGCAAGTACTACCCGTCGTGTTCCCACTACGGCTACCAGGCCATCGATCGGCACGGTGCGATCAAGGGAACGGCACTCACCGCCTGGCGCATCCTCCGGTGCAATCCGTGGTCGCTGGGCGGTGTGGACCATGTTCCGCCGCGCAAGCGCCCGCGGTGGCACGAAATGCTGCGTAACGCCTGGCGTGCACGCAAGGGCGGGAACTCCGCCGCCGAACCGGCCACCGAGGGGCCTGGTAGGTCCGACCACCCCTCAAGCCCGGCCGCCGAGACCCCGTCCCATGCTCAAGGAGCCTGATTAGTGGACACGATTGCCAGTCTCTTCAGCTTCATCACGACACCCGTTTCTTGGGTCATCGTCCAGTTCCACTCCGTGTACGGGAAGATCTTCGGTCCCGACACGGGCTGGGCCTGGGGCCTGTCCATCGTGTCCCTGGTGATCCTGATCCGTATCTGCCTGATCCCGCTCTTCGTGAAGCAGATCAAGGCCACTCGGGCGATGCAGACGCTGCAGCCCGAGATGAAGAAGATCCAGGAGCGCTACAAGAACGACAAGCAGCGCCAGTCCGAAGAGATGATGAAGATGTACAAGGAGGCGGGCACCAACCCGCTCTCCTCGTGCCTTCCGATCTTGGCGCAGTCGCCCTTCTTCTTCGCCCTGTACCACGTGCTCAACGGCATCGCGACGGGCAAGACGATCGGCGTCATCGACGATCCGCTGCTCGCCAGCGCCCGTAAGGCGCACATCTTCGGAGCCCCGCTCGCGGCGAAGTTCACCGACAGCGCCGACAAGGTCGCCCAGCTCGGCGCCTCGCTGACCGACGTCCGCGTCGTCACCGCGATCATGATCGTCCTGATGTCGGCGTCGCAGTTCTACACGCAGCGCCAGCTGATGACGAAGAACGTCGACACCACGGTGAAGACGCCGTTCATGCAGCAGCAGAAGATGCTGATGTACGTCTTCCCGGTCATGTTCGCCGTCTTCGGTATCAACTTCCCGGTCGGTGTCCTCGTCTACTGGCTGACCACCAACGTGTGGACCATGGGCCAGCAGATGTACGTGATCCACAACAACCCGACCCCGGGTTCCAAGGCTCAGGCCGCTTACCTGGAGCGTCTGACCAAGCACGTCACGCACCACGGCAAGACCCGCAGCCGGGGCGAGCGCGCCATCGTCAAGGCGATCGTCGCCAAGGGCCGCGATCGCAACGAGTTCGAGCGCAAGTTCATCAACAGCCTCACCAAGGTGGGCCTGGCCGCTGCGGCCGATGGCACCGTGGCGAAGAGTGATGTCGCCGTCGTCACCGAGACGGAGGACGGCACCCCGGTGACCGGCGCCGCTCCCAAGCGCCAGCAGCCGAAGCGGCAGTCCAAGTCGCAGCGTCAGTCCCAGTCGGGCACCGCCAAGGCGGCCGACGAGACCGAGCCGAAGACCTCGCTGAGCAAGTCCGATGAGCCGGAGGACGCCAAGCCCTCCCCCGCCAAGCCGGCCGGTGGCGGCAACAAGCCCGGCGCCGGTACCCGCAGCAAGGCCCAGTCCGGACAGCGCAAGGGTCCTCAGCGGCCCAAGTCCCCGTCCAAGAAGTAAGAAGGAGTCCATCCCGTGACGGAAGGCACCACCTCCGCCGCCACCGAGGGCGACACCCTGACCCGCCTGGAGCAGGAAGGCGAGATCGCGGCGGACTACCTCGAAGGTCTGCTCGACATCGCCGATCTCGACGGTGACATCGACATGGACGTCGAGGCCGACCGCGCCGCTGTCTCGATCATCAGCGACGCGGGGAGCCGTGACCTGCAGAAGCTGGTCGGCCGTGACGGTGAGGTGCTGGAGGCGCTCCAGGAGCTCACTCGCCTGGCAGTGCACCGGGAGACCGGGGACCGCAGCCGCCTGATGCTGGACATCGCGGGCTACCGGGCCAAGAAGCGCGAGGAGCTCTCCGAGCTGGGCGCCAAGGCCGCGGCCGAGGTCAAGAGCTCGGGCGAGCCCGTGAAGCTGAAGCCGATGACGCCCTTCGAGCGCAAGGTGGTGCACGACGCGGTCAAGGCCGCGGGGCTGCGCAGCGAGTCCGAGGGCGAGGAGCCTCAGCGCTTCGTCGTCGTGCTTCCCGCCTGATCGGTACGTACGTTCCATCGGCCCCGTCTGTTGCGCAGACGGGGCCGAATTTTGTCAGCCTGATAGTCCTGGAGACAGCGCCCAGTGCGCTCATGCGGTACGGAAGGACGGTCCCCCCGTGACGGAGGCAGCGGAGCTTCCCCCTGCGCCCGAGCAGGCGCGTGAGGTTTTCGGTGATCGCTTCGCGGACGCGGTGCGGTACGCGGAGCTCTTGGCCGAGGCGGGAGTGAAGCGGGGTCTGATCGGCCCGCGTGAAGTGCCCCGGCTCTGGGAGCGGCACCTGCTGAACTGTGCGGTGCTCTCCGAGGTCGTTCCCGAGGGCGTGACGGTGTGCGACGTGGGCTCGGGTGCCGGACTGCCGGGCATTCCGCTGGCGCTCGTCCGTGAGGACCTCAAGATCACGCTGCTCGAGCCGTTGCTGCGGCGCACCAACTTCCTCACCGAGGTCGTGGAGCTCCTCGGCCTCGATCATGTGACCGTCGTCCGTGGACGGGCCGAGGAGGTCATGGGCAAGCTGCCTCCGGTCCACGTGGTGACCGCCCGTGCCGTGGCGCCTCTGGACCGCCTGGCCACGTGGGGGATCCCTCTGCTGCGCCCCTACGGCGAGATGCTCGCCCTCAAGGGCGACACCGCGGAGGAGGAGCTGAAGAGCGCTGCCACGGCCCTGAGCAAGCTCGGTGCCGTGGAGACATCCGTTCTCCACGTCGGGGACGGGGTGGTCGACCCGCTCTCCACCGTCGTGCGTGTGGAGGTCGGCGAGAGCCCGGGTGGTGTGCGCTTCGCCGCCAAGCGGGCCAAGGCCGCCCGCACCGGTCGGGTTCGGCGTCGACGCTGACCTCCTGAGAAGGCCTCGAACTCCCGGTTCCGCTGTGCGGGGCCGGGAGTTCTTCGTCACTCCACCCGATCAGGTCGGGTGGCTGTCCGTACTCCACACAAGCCTCCAAACCTACGCATCTCGGAGTGTCGCGCGGTGATGGCCTGAGCGGCTATGCATCGTGTTTCACGTGAAACGTCGCTCACTGTTGCACGGAATCATCAGCCGCGGCCGTGCTGCGGCCGAACCCCGCGACCGAAAGCCTCTCGGTTCACTCGGAGAGGGTGCGGAGTTGTCCACAGAGGTGGATTTCTCCACAGAACAACGGGCCTCGCTGGTTCACGACCCCGAAGGCATGGGAGGCTCTGTTCATTGCGAGCCTGAAGTCGAGGAGAGTGAATCCTTGCGGTCCGACGCCAACATCGCGGGACCGATGACCGATCCGGTCCCCGGTCCCCGTACCGAGTCGATGGGGGAGGATGTTTCACGTGAAACACCGCCCCCGATGGACGACACTCCCATCGGTCGTGCTGCCCAACTTGCGGTGGAGGCGCTAGGTCGCGCCGGCGAGGGTCTGCCACGACCCGAGCAGACCCGGGTCATGGTGGTCGCCAACCAGAAGGGTGGGGTGGGCAAGACCACGACCACGGTCAACCTTGCCGCTTCGCTGGCGCTGCACGGTGGTCGTGTCCTGGTGATCGACCTCGACCCTCAGGGCAATGCCTCCACAGCGCTGGGCATCGACCATCACGCCGAAGTCCCGTCCATCTACGACGTGCTGATCGACAGCAAGCCGCTCTCGGAAGTCGTCCAGCCCGTCCCGGACGTCGAAGGTCTCTTCTGTGCTCCCGCCACGATCGATCTCGCCGGTGCGGAGATCGAGCTGGTGTCCCTGGTGGCACGGGAGAGCCGGCTGGAGCGAGCGATCCAGGCGTACGAGCAGCCGTTGGACTACATCCTCATCGACTGCCCGCCGTCGCTCGGCCTGCTCACGGTCAACGCGCTCGTCGCCGGTGCGGAGGTGCTCATCCCCATCCAGTGCGAGTACTACGCGCTGGAGGGGTTGGGGCAGCTCCTGCGCAACGTGGACCTGGTGCGGGGACATCTCAACCCCGCTCTCCATGTCTCGACGATCCTGCTCACCATGTACGACGGCCGGACGCGTCTCGCGTCGCAGGTCGCGGACGAGGTGCGGAACCACTTCGGCGACGAGGTGCTGCGGACAAGCATTCCGCGCTCGGTCCGTATCTCCGAGGCCCCGAGCTACGGGCAGACCGTCCTGACTTACGATCCGGGTTCCAGCGGTGCTCTCTCGTATCTTGAGGCCGCACGGGAAATCGCCCTCCGCGGTGTCGGAGTGGCGTACGACGCGCAACACGCACACGCGGGTGCGCAGAACGATCAGAACACGGTGGAGGGGATCCAGTGAGTGAGCGACGACGGGGGCTGGGGCGGGGCCTCGGCGCACTGATCCCTGCGGCTCCGACAGGGGAGAGGCCGGCGCCTCCGGCGAGTGGGACACCCACCTCGCCGGCGGCCGCGCCTGTCCTCACGGCGGAGCGCGGGGTGGCTGCGGCGAAGGTGGCCACGCTGCCGCCTGTTTCACATGAAACGGAGGAGCCGGCGGAGGTCGCGTCCTTCGAGATGCCTTCGGAGCCCGTCGGCGCGCATTTCGCCGAGCTGCCGCTCGACTTCATCACTCCCAACCCGCGTCAGCCACGTGAGGTCTTCGACGAGGACGCCCTCGCCGAGTTGGTTACCTCCATCAAGGAGGTCGGGCTCCTCCAGCCCGTCGTCGTGCGTCAGCTGGGTCCGGCCCGCTACGAGCTCATCATGGGCGAGCGGCGCTGGAGGGCCTGCCGTGAGGCGGGACTGGAGGCCATTCCGGCGATCGTCCGGGCCACGGACGACGAGAAGCTCCTCCTGGACGCGCTGCTGGAGAACCTCCACCGCGCTCAGCTGAACCCTCTGGAGGAGGCGGCCGCCTACGACCAGCTCCTCAAGGACTTCAACTGCACGCACGACCAGCTGGCGGACCGCATCGGACGGTCCCGTCCGCAGGTCTCCAACACCCTGCGTCTGCTGAAGCTCCCCCCGGCGGTCCAGCGCCGCGTCGCAGCGGGTGTCCTCTCCGCGGGTCACGCACGGGCCCTGCTCTCCGTGGAGGACTCTGAGGAGCAGGACAGGCTCGCCCACCGCATCGTGGCCGAGGGACTCTCGGTGCGGGCGGTCGAGGAGATCGTGACGCTCATGGGTTCCCGCCCGCAGAGCGCGCCGCGCTCCAAGGGACCCCGAGCCGGCGGTCGCGTCTCTCCGGCTCTGAGTGACCTGGCGACGCGCCTCTCGGATCGCTTCGAGACGCGAGTGAAGGTCGACCTGGGGCAGAAGAAGGGAAAGATCACCGTCGAGTTCGCATCGATGGACGATCTTGAGCGCATCCTCGGCAGCCTGGCGCCCGGCGAGGGTCCCGTCCTGCAGAAGAGCCTGCTGGACGACGACTCCGACGACTCGGAGGCCTGAGCCGGCCGAGTAGCCGCGCGGCCGCTCGACGGCACGTTGTGCCGTCGGCCCGACCAGCAGAGCGGACTGTGTCCGGTGTGTACCGGAACACGGTCCGCTCTTTGCTTTCTGGCGGTATCGATGGAATCGCATCGTGGATACGATGCGATCGGGTATGGCGCATCCACCTGGCAGCACCTTCATCGGGGAGGCGGGGGCCATGCAAACCGTGAGCCGTACCGGATTGGTGACTGCGGGCCTGGGTCTAGGAGCGGTCGGCGGCTTCGTCGGCAGCCTGCTCAGGGAGCGCAGCGCCTTGACAGCCGCCCGCGATGCCGCGGGTGAAGGAAGCGAGGAACACCCTTCATGGGGCGTCGGCTGGTACCGCTCACGCTGGACAACCTCCAGGACCTTCCCAAGCGCTGCCGCACGTGTGTCTTCTGGGAACTGGACCCAGTCAGCGGAGAAGCCGCGGTAAAGGCGGGTACACCGGCACTGGAAAAGGAAGCCTGGATCTCCGCGGTCCTGCTGGACTGGGGTTCCTGCGGCCGTGTCGTCTACGTCGACGACGTGCCGGTGGGCTTCGTGCTGTACGCGCCTCCTGCTTATGTCCCCCGCTCGACGGCCTTCCCCACGAGTCCGGTCTCGCCGGACGCGGTGCAGCTGATGACCGCCTTCATCATGCCCGGCTACCAGGGGCAGGGACTCGGCCGTGTGATGGTCCAGACAGTTGCCAAGGACCTGCTGCGCCGGGGCTTCAGAGCGATCGAGGCCTTTGGAGACGCACGGTGGAAGGAGGCGGCGTGTGTGCTCCCCGCCGACCATCTGCTCTCCGTGGGATTCAAGACGGTCCGGCCGCACCCCACGTATCCGCGGCTGAGGCTGGAGCTGCGGTCGACGCTCTCGTGGAAGGAAGACGTGGAGCTGGCTCTGGACCGGCTCCTGGGGGCGGTGCAGAAAGAGCCGGCGCTCCGTCCACTGTGACGGCCGCTCCGGCACCGCTTGGTATGGGTGACGAGACCTCTGCGACGGTAAGGCGAATGGGCCAGCCCTTTCGGGCTGGCCCATTCGTGTTTCACGTGAAACATGCGCCGCTCGCCGCGGCGGACACCGACTACTCGGCGATGAACGCCTCGAGGTCGCGGACGATCGCGGCCTTCGGCTTCGCGCCAACGATGGTCTTGGCGACCTCGCCACCCTGGTAGACGTTCAGGGTCGGGATCGACATGACGCCGTACTTGGCGGCCGTGGCCGGGTTCTCGTCGATGTTGAGCTTGACGACCTCGATCTTGTCGCCGTACTCGGAGGCGATGGCCTCGAGGGACGGCGCGATCTGGCGGCACGGCCCGCACCAGGCGGCCCAGAAGTCCACCAGGACAGGCTTGTCGCTCTTGAGGACGTCCTCGTCGAAGGAAGCGTCGGTCACGTTCTTCAGGGTGCCGGCCACGGCGGGCTCCTTAACTTGTTGGTGCGGTGGGGCGGGTGAGGGTCAGACGGTGGCAGTCGCGGCAGCGGTCTCGCTGTCCGCGAGAGCGGCGAGGAAGCGCTCGGCGTCGAGAGCGGCCGAGCAGCCCGTGCCGGCGGCGGTGATGGCCTGGCGGTAGGTGTGGTCGACGACATCGCCGGCGCCGAAGACACCGGTCAAGTTCGTCCGGGTGGACGGTGCGGCGACCTTCAGGTAGCCCTCGTCGTCCAGGTCGAGCTGGCCCTTGAAGAGCTCGGTGCGAGGGTCGTGGCCGATCGCGATGAACAGACCGGTCACCGGCAGCTCGGAAGTCTCCCCGGTCTTCAGGTTGCGCAGCGTCAGGCCTTCCAGCTTCGGGTCGCCCTTGATCTCGGCCACCTCGCTGTCCCAGACGAACTTGATCTTCGGGTCGGCGAAGGCGCGCTCCTGCATCGCCTTGGAGGCGCGAAGGGAGTCCCTGCGGTGGACGATGGTCACGGACTTGGCGAAGCGGGAGAGGAAGGTCGCCTCTTCCATCGCGGTGTCTCCGCCGCCGATCACAGCAATGTCCTGGTCCTTGAAGAAGAAGCCGTCACAGGTCGCGCACCAGGAGACGCCACGACCGGAGAGTGCGTCCTCGTTGGGCAGGCCGAGCTTGCGGTGCTGGGAGCCCGTCGTGACGATGACGGCCTTGGCGCGGTGCACGGTACCGGCGGTGTCCGTGACGGTCTTGATCTCACCGTTCAGGTCGACGGCGACGACGTCGTCGGGAACCAGCTCGGCGCCGAAACGCTCGGCCTGGGCGCGCATGTTGTCCATGAGCTCCGGGCCCATGATGCCGTCCTGGAAGCCGGGGAAGTTCTCCACCTCGGTGGTGTTCATCAGCGCACCGCCTGCGGTGACGGCGCCCTCGAAGACCAGCGGCTTCAGCGACGCGCGCGCGGTGTAGAGCGCCGCCGTGTAGCCGGCCGGCCCGGAGCCGATGATGATCACGTTACGGACGTCGCTCACGGCTTGATTCCTCGTCTCTGGAGACTGCTGCGTATCCGGTGGGAGCCACTCTCAGTACTCTCACCCCACCCAACGGATCCTAAGGGGCTTCAATTCCCGCTGTGTCCGGGCACACGGAGACGTCGTACCGCACACAGATCCCATGCGGTATCCGGGGACGAGCAGGGTCGAGAGAGACGCCGTCAGGACCGGTCGTACGACTTCGTCAGAAGCAGCTTGCCCGGCGTCGCCGAGCCCTCCTTCTCACAGGCGTCGTCGACGATGTACGCCGTGACCTTCGCGCCGTCGGATGCGTCGGGTTGGACGACGAGATAGACACTCGTCCCCTTGTACGTACCCTTCTCGGCGCCGAGCACTGCTCCGGCGTTTCCGGTCCCCTGTTGCACGCAGGCGGGCACCGGCACCTTCGGTGTGATCAGGGTGTCGACTCCACCGGATTCGGTGCCTGTGCCCTGCGACTCGGCGCCCCAGGGCTTGGCGCTGCCGGACTTGGTTCCCGTGCTCTTGTTCTTGGACAGCAGGTCCGAGACCCGCTGTTCCAGCTGGTCTTCGGAGAAGGTGACCTGCGACGACGTTTCCTGCTGTGCGCGCGTTTGGGGCTCCTTGCCGGAGCCGTCGCCCCCCATGGACTGCACAAGGATTGTGCCCAGCCCGAGAGCGGCGGCGGTGAAGACGGTGCCCAGGACGACCGCCCTGCGCCGCCCGCGGCGTGCTCGGTGGGAACGACCCGGTCCGGTGGCCGCCCGCGGATGTCCGGAAGGGCGGTCGGCGGACGCGGGGGAGCCGGAGTCTCCGGCGGACGAGGGGGCGCCTGTACCGAGCGGCGTGAGAGGAGTGTCGGTGGTGGAGGGTTCGGGCGATGTTTCACGTGAAACATCGGCGTGCTCGTCCTGCGCGTGCGCCGCGTGATCAGGAGCCGTGGCGCTCAGCAACGCTTCCGCCGCGAGGGCGGCGTCGATACGGCCGGCCACGTCGTCGGGCATGCGGCCAGGACCGGGCATTGTGCCCAGCAGTCCTCGGATCTCCTCCAGCGACTCGTACACCTCGGAGCAGAGCGCGCACTCCTCGAGATGCCGTTGCACGTCCTCGGTGCGGGAAGGCGAGAGCAGACCCTCGGTGAGGTCGGAGATCTCCGCGACGTCCGGGTGCCCGGCCGTGTCCGTCGTCGATGTCACGCTCGCCCACCTCCGCCCTTCACAGCAGCTGAATCGCTTGGCCCTGCATCCTGTGGGCCCGCATCGTGCGGTCCCGCTGCCGGTGGGACGGATGTCCCCTGCGTCCGGTTCCTTCGGCCGCCCGACTTCTCGGACTCCTCGCCGCCCCCGGCCGTGCGAAGGTGGGTGAGCAGCGGGAGCAGTCTGGCTCTGCCGCGAGCACAGCGGCTCTTCACCGTGCCGGTGGGGACATCGAGGATGCGGGCGGCTTCGGCGACGGGGTAGCCCTGCATGTCCACCAGGACCAGGGCGGCGCGCTGGTCGGCCGGAAGCGTGCCCAGGGCGCCGATGAGCTCGCGATGAAGGTCATTGCGCTCGGCCGGCGCGGAAGCGGACTCGTGCGGTTCGAGCAGTTGCTCAAGACGTTCGGTGTCGTCGACCGGCGAGGTCTTCCTGGAAGCGGCCTTGCGGGCACGGTCCAGGCAGGCGTTCACCGTGATCCGATGCAGCCACGTCGTGACGGCCGACTGGCCGCGGAAGGTGTGGGCGGCCCGGTAGGCGGAGACGAGAGCGTCCTGGACCGCGTCAGCGGCTTCCTCGCGGTCTCCCAGCGTGCGCAGGGCCACTGCCCACAGCCGGTCGCGATGACGCCGTACAAGCTCACCGAAGGCGTCCGGGTCGCCCGCTACGTGGCGGGCGAGGAGATCCTGATCGCTTGCTTCGTCGTATGCGACTTCATCGGCCATCGGACCCCCTCCCCTCCCGCGACGGACGTCAGCCGGTGAATTTCACGTCCGTGATGGCTTGCTTGTAGCCCGCGGTGCTGTAGTTGGCGGAGTCGTTGCCCGAGTACGGCATCGCGGTCAGCCACACGAGTACATAGCGGCTCTTCTTCTGCTTGCCGACCGTCACCTTGGCAGAGGTGCCGTTCGTGTTCACCGAGCCGAGCTTCGTCATCGAGCTCAGTGGCGTGGACGAATCCGGTGTGTCGGTCGCGTACAGCTCGACCGTCGTGTGAGGGCCGCCGTACCGGAGCGCGAGGTCGGCGGCCGACACGCTCTGGGCGGAGCCGAGGTCGTAGACGATGCCGACGCCGGGCTTGATCAGTATTTTCGGACCCTCTTTGTAGCTGTTGGTCCGCCACCCGGTCGTCGGGCTGTTGTCGTACGTCTTGTCCACGTCGTTCGGGTGCTGGGCGTCGCCCTCGGCCACGTACTCCGTGGCGCCCTGGACGGCGATCGGCTTGGTCGGCTTGGTGTTGTCGTCGCTCTTGTCGTTGCCGTCCGTCGTGTGTGTCTGCTTGGTGTCCTCGGGCTTGCCTCCGCGGTCCATGAGCGCGTCCGCGAGCTGCCAGCTGCCGAGTCCCAGAGCGGCGATGAGCAACGCCGACACGGCCCACTTGAGCGCTGTGCCGGTACGGCTCTGCAGCGGGGGCGGCGGAGCCGGCAGCGGCTGGGTGGCACCGGGGCGGGCCGCGGGACGGCCGTACGTGCCCTGCTGGTACGTCGTGCGCTGGTACTCCGGCGGGGCGGTGAAAGCGGGCTCCGGCGGGCGGATGCGGGGCATCTCGCTGATCGCCTTCACCAGCTCCTCGGGCGTGGTGCATGGCGATTCGTGACGGGAGGCCGTCGCGCCGTCGTTGACGAGCGCGCGCATGGCCAGCTCGGAAAGCCCCCGGTGGACGCCGGCGCGCACCTGGTCCGGGGCGATGAGGCCGACGCCCTTGGGCAGCCCGGACAGGCCGTACGCGTCGTTCTCGTACGGCCAGCGCTGGGTGAGCGCGGCGTAGAGGAGCGCGCCGATCGCCTCCGTGTCCGTGCGCTGTGGAGTGTCGGAGCTGATGCCGCGCAGTGCGGCGTTCACGGCGAGCCCGCGGATGCGCCACTGGCCGGTCGACGTGCGCAGCACGGCGCCCGGCGTCAGACGCAGATGCGCGAGGCCCTCGCGGTGGGCCGCGGCCATGGCCTGGGAGACCTGGCTGACCATCTGGTAGGCGTCGTGCACCTCCAGCGGACCGGCAGCCAGGAGAGCCGTCAGCTCGGTGGCGTCCGGCAGCCACTCATGGACGACGTAGACGAGGTCGTTCTCCTCGACGGCGTCCAGGACCTGGACGAAGCGAGGATCGCCCAGCAGGGCGGACGACCGGGCCGCCGCCAGCACCGAGCGGGCCCGTGGATGATCGGCGGGCAGTAGATGCACGCCGACGGCACGGCGGAGTTTTTCGTCCACCGCACGCCAACTGCTGAAACCGTCCAGTCGGGTGACGCACTCCTCCAGGCGGTAGCGCCTGGCGAGTTTGTGGCCGCTGTGCAACTCGGGCGGTGAGGCCTTTCCGGGATTCTCGATCCCGCCGCTCCCCTGTGCCTCTTCGCTGTCCGTCTCCCGCTCCCGGTCCTGGGCCACCCCGTCGGACGTGGACTGGTCCGCCTTGGCGGTCAGCGGCTCGTCACCGCTGTTGTCTGCCACGTCGACGGCAGCCGTGCTCCGTTCCGCCACCGTCGTTCCCGCCTCCCCATCCGTTGCGCACTGTCCGACGCAGAAACCAATTGTGCCCACAGTCCGGCGCTATGCACGACACACGGCGACGGACGATGGTTGTGCGCGTACCCCCGCCTCAGCGCCCCAGGCGCCCGCGGACCATTCCGACCATTGAATTGAGTTCTTCGATGCGCATCTTGCGCGCGGCGACGTAGAAGACGCCGAGGAGGGCGACCGAACCGACCAGCAGCGCCGCGATCGATCCGATGACCCCGTCCCCGAGGGCCTCGGTGACCGCGAAGCCGATGGCACCGCCCACCACAGCGCCCGGGACGGCGGCCAGGCCGAGACGTGCGTACGTGCGCAGGACCTGGGCTCCGTCGAGGTCGCCGCCGAGGCGCTTGCGCAGCCGATGCCAGGCGACTCCGACGCCTACTGCGTAGGCCAGGCCGTAGGCGCCGGCCATGCCGACGACGGCCCATTCGGCGGGCAGGATCACGTAGCACAGGGCCGAGGCGGCGGCGTTGACCGCGGCCACGATGACCGTGTTGTAGAAGGGGGTGCGGGTGTCCTCGTACGCGTAGAAGCCGCGCAGGACGACGTACTGCACCGAGAACGGGATCAGGCCGAGGCCGAAGGCCATGAGCACGTAGCCCATCGACTGGGCGGCGTCGATGCCGCTGGAGCCGAAGAGGAGGGTGCACATCGGGATGCCCAGGGCGACGAACATGAAGGCCACGGGGACGATGGCGACGGCCGAGGTGCGCAGGCCGTGGGAGATGTCGTCCCGCACCGCGCCGGCGTCGCCGTCGTGGGCTGCGCGCGAGATCCGGGGGAGCATCGCGGCCATGACCGAGACGGTGATGATCGCCTGCGGCATGCCCCAGATCAGCTGTGCGTTCGAGTAGGCCATGATGCCCGCACCGCTCTTGCCCGAGGCCTTGCCCGCGGCGGTGGCGAGCTGGGTGACCACGAGGACGCCCGCCTGGTTGGCGAGGACGAAGAGCACGGTCCACTTGGCGAGCTTGACGGCCTTGCCGAGGCCGTGGCCCTTCCAGTCGAACCGCAGCCGGAAACGGAAGCCGGTCTCGCGCAGGTACGGCACCATCGCCAGGGCCTGCACGACCAGGCCGAGCAGGGTACCGACGCCCAGCAGACGGACTCCGTCCGCGGGGATGTTGTGGACCGACATGCCCGAGTCGCCGGACGTCCCGTAGACCCAGAGGAACAGCCCGAAGGTGGCGATCATGACGATGTTGTTGAGGACCGGGGTCCACATCATCGCGCCGAACTTCCCACGGGCATTGAGGATCTGCCCCATGACCACGTGGATGCCCATGAAGAAGATCGTGGGCAGGCAGTAGCGGGCGAAGGTGACGGCGACGTTGTTCGAGGCCGGGTCGCTGGCGACGGAGTCCGACATCAGCTGGATCAGCAGCGGCGCCGCGAAGACCACGATCGCGACGATCACACCGAGGGCGACCATGACGAGGGTCAGCAGGCGGTTGGCGTAGGCCTCACCGCCGTCCTCGTCCTCCTTCATGGATCGCACCAGCTGCGGCACGAACACGGAGTTCAGGCCGCCGCCGACGGTCAGGATGTAGATCATGGTCGGCAGCGTGTAGGCCACCGTCCACGCGTCACCGAGGGTCGCGGCGCCCAGGGCAGCCGTGATGATCATGGTTCGGACGAACCCGGTGAGCCGGGACACCAGCGTGCCCGCCGCCATCACGGCGCTGGACTTCAGCAGACCCGAGGCCCGCCCGCCGGACGTCCGCGACGCGGGTGCGGCGACGGGAGCCGCCGGTGCCGCGGCGGCAGGAGACGGTTCGGGCGCCGGTGCGGGGACACCGGGCGGGGCGGCGTACTCCCCGGCCGGAGCGGCGTACTGCGGACGGCCGCCGCCCTGCTGCTGGTCCCGGAAGAGATGGGCGAACGCGTCGGGCTCGTGGCGCTCGTCACCGGCCTGGGTGACCAGGTCGTCGACACCGACGTACTGGGTGGTGCGCGCGTCGTCGCCGTAGGGCAGGTGGCGCGTGGGGCCGGCCGGCTCGGGCGGGGGCGTCTGGGCCCACACGCGCGGGTCGGGGGCGTGCTGAGGCGTGGGGGGCTGCGCGTAGAGCGCCTGCGGCGGGTAGTACGTGCCGGGAGGCGGCGGGGGATGCGCGGCACGGTCGTAGAGCGCCTCGGTCACCGGATCCTGGGCGGAGAGGTCCTGTGCCCGGTAGGGATCCTGGTTGTAGGCGTCCTGGAAGTACATGTCGGCCGGGGGGCCCGGCTGCGTCTGGCCCTGCTCCGGCGGGGGGCCCTCGGGGTAGCCCTCGGAGTATCCGTCCGGGTAGCCCGAGCTGCCCGCGCCCTGGTCGCGGTCACCGTTGTACGGCGCGTTCATGGTTACCCCACCTCATCGTCCCCGGGCCGACCGGCCACGACATCGCTCAACGGTCCACTCTCTCACCCGTCCCGGACGGGTCGGCGCTTTCCGGTGCGGTGTCCGGTGTCGGGTCACTCGGGTGCTCCGGGTCGTCTGCCCCGGACTCCGCTTCGGACTCCCTTTCGGGGCCCTTCGCGGAGTCTTCGGTGTCCTCAGTGTCTACGGTGCCGTCCGCATCCTTGTTCACGGCCTCGTCCTCGGGACCGTCCTGCGCCTCCTCGGCCTGCCGGGCGGCGGCGCGCTTGCGCTGTGTGTACATCCGGAAACCGGCGAGGACGAGCAACAGGACGCCACCACCGATGACCAGCATCACCGTCGGGGTGAACTCGGTGACCTTCACCTCGAAGGTGACCTCGGGACCGTACGCCTGACCATCGGCCGTGTACAGCTGCGCGACGACCATGACCGGGCCGTTCGCCTCGGCGGAGGTGGTGAACTTCACCGACTGGCTGTGCTCGCCGGCGACCTTGATCGGCTGCTCGTAGTAGGGGCCGTTCCCGATCTTGAGGCGGTTGGGCTTCTTCGACGTGAGACGCAGCACCAGATTGTCGACGCCCTGCACCAGGTTGTTCTGCACCGTCACGGGGATCGTGGCGCTGCGCCCGGAGAGCTTGGCGTCGGACTTGTCGATCAGCCGGACGAGCCCGGTCAGGTTGTTGAGATACGCCTCGACGCCGACACGGAAGGTGGCTGCCTCGGCGGGCCTGCCTCGCCACGACGTGGACATCCCACGGTCTATGGCCCGGCCGAACGGGGTGGCCACGCGGGACTTGTCGGTGAGGATCACCTGGAAGTTGTCGAGCTTGGTCTGTGTGGCCTGGATCCGCTCGAAGGCCGAGCGCGGCAGCTCCTGCTTCCGCAGCGAGGACGGGTAGGCGGACGCCGAGGGCACCTTCGTGGTGGCGGCCGGGTCCGGCTTGGCCTTGGCCGCGGCGGTCAGGCCCTGGGACTCCGACCAGTTCCCCTCCTGGAGGGCCTTCAGCGCCTGTGCCATCGTCTGGGCCTGGCTCGCGGACGGCATGCGCTGCGGGGCCACCACGATGCTGCGCTGCTCGTCCTCCTGCAGGTTGATCATCAGGCTCTGGGCGAGGAATTCCTGGATGGCGACCGTGGAATTGGCGGCCTTCGTCATGTCGCCCTGGAACTGGGTCGACAGACGGGCGTCCGCGACGACCGCGGTTGTCCCGCCGCCGATGGGGCGGGCGGCGCTCGGCGTGTACGACAGTCCGCCCGTCTCACGCATGCTGTCGCTGCGGGCGATCACCGTGTCGGCACCGGCCGAGGTGGCCACCTTGACGATCGAGGGGTCCACGGCGCCGTCGGCGGGCCAGGCGAACTCGGTGCTCGGCTTCACATGCAGGATCGTGTCCACCGTGCTGGCGGCCACGTCGGTGGCCTCCTTGAGGTGGCTCAGCGAACCGGTGACGTCCTTGCCGTTGTGCGCCAGCGAGGCGAGGTCGGGGTCGGCGAAGGGGAGAGCGACGACCTTCTTGTCCTGGACCGTCTTCTCCAGCTTGTCCAGCCAGGCCCGGGCGACCGCCTGGTTCTTCCCGGCCGTGGTGGTGCCGTCGGGGCCCTGGATCCGATAGCTGTCCCGCATCGCGTCCACGGAGGCCAGCAGGTCCGGGTCGAGGACCCAGGTCACGTCGAGACCGCTGCCCAGGGACAGCATCTGGTCCAGCCGGCCTCCGGGAGAGAGCTCCTTGGCCAGCTCGTCGTTCTTGAAGACGCGAGTCTGCTGCTCGTCCGATCCGGTCTCGGCCGTGAGGTGGACCGTGGAGATCAGCGGCCAGAGGTACGTCGTCCTGGTCTTGGAGTCCGCCGCCTCGGGCTGCCAGGGCAGGAACGTCCGCTCGATGCCGAGCACCTGGTCCCACTGCTGGGCCGCGGTCCGGCCGGTGAGCGAGACGGCGAGCTGGTAGACGCCGTCGTCGCCGAGATCCAGCTCCTTGACGGGCACCGAGATGCTGAAGCGCTGCGAGACGCCCGCCGCGAGTTCTGAGAACTTCGCCACGTATTTGCCGCCGACCTCCGGCGCGTCGAGGCCCGGCTGGAAGCTGGTGCGCCGTGCGGCGGTGTCGATGGCCGAGCGGCTGTTCAGGGAGGGCCCCACGCGCAGGCCCACATGGGCGTCCGTGATCTTCTGCTTGCCCTTGTTGGTGACCGAGCCGGAGACGGTGACCGTGTCGCCGTCCGTGGGGACGCTGGGGGTGAGCGAGTCGAGGGACACGTCCACCGTGCCTGAGCCCGTGGCTCGGGCCGCAGAGGCCTTCTGGACGGCCTCTGCGGGCGCGCTGAGGGGCAGCTGGAGCAGCCCTGCCAGCAGCGGTGCCCCGGCCAGCAGCGCTCCGCTGCGCCGGAGCCACCGGCGGGCAGGTGAGGGACTCGTCCCTTGGAAGTCTGCCGCCTCGGCCACGCGCTCGCCCGTCCCTCGTCGTCGTCAGTGGTCGTCGGAATGTGCGTCCACGCATGGTAACGATGCGCGCTGAGGGGAAGTGCCGCGGAGGGCTCACAAGATCGGCCGAGAGCGCCGACTGTCCTGTATATGCGCGTATTGATGCGCGTACCGAGAGAGGGCGCCCGTGCACGTTTTATGGAGGCGCTCGCGAGGGTCTCGGCCACGTACTCTTTTCTGTTGTGCCGAACGCCAACGAAGACACTTCCAGTGCCCTGAGCCAGGTGCAGCGCCGCGCGGTGAGCGAGCTGCTGCGGGTCTCCCCTGTCGCCGACGACCTCGCCCGCCGTTTTCAGGACGCCGGGTTCTCGCTCGCTTTGGTGGGCGGCTCGGTCCGGGACGCCCTCCTCGGCCGGCTCGGCAACGATCTGGACTTCACGACCGACGCGCGCCCCGAGGATGTGCTCAAGATCGTGCGGCCCTGGGCGGACGCCGTCTGGGAGGTCGGGATCGCCTTCGGCACGGTGGGCGCTCAGAAGGACGCCCGGGTGGACGACGTGGAGCAGTCCTTCCAGATCGAGATCACGACGTACCGGTCCGAGGCGTACGACCGGACCTCGCGCAAGCCCGAGGTCTCCTACGGCGACTCCATCGAGGACGATCTCGTGCGCCGGGACTTCACGGTGAACGCCATGGCCGTGGCGCTGCCGGAGAAGGAGTTCATCGACCCGCACGGCGGGCTCGGTGACCTGTCCGCCCGTGTTCTGCGCACCCCGGGCACCCCGCAGGCGTCCTTCTCGGACGATCCGCTGCGGATGATGAGGGCCGCGCGATTCGCCGCGCAGCTCGACTTCGAGGTGGCGCCCGAGGTCGTCGCGGCGATGACGGACATGGCGGTACGCATCGAGATCGTCTCGGCGGAGCGGGTGCGGGACGAGCTGAACAAGCTGATCCTTTCCGCGCACCCACGCAAGGGGCTGACGCTGCTGGTGGACACGGGCCTCGCCGATCATGTGCTGCCCGAGCTCCCCGCGCTGCGTCTGGAACGTGACGAGCACCACCGGCACAAGGACGTCTACGACCACACCCTGATCGTCCTGGAGCAGGCGATGGCTCTGGAGGAGACAGGCCCCGACCTGACCCTCCGGCTCGCCGCGCTGCTGCACGACATCGGCAAGCCGCGCACACGCCGCTTCGAGAAGGACGGCCGGGTCTCCTTCCACCACCACGAGGTGGTGGGCGCCAAGATGACCAAGAAGCGGATGACCGCACTCAAGTACTCGAACGATCTCGTGAAGGACGTCTCCCGACTCGTCGAACTTCACCTGCGCTTCCACGGGTACGGAACGGGCGAGTGGACGGACTCTGCCGTCCGGCGCTACGTGCGTGACGGCGGACCGCTTCTCGACCGTCTGCACAAGCTGACCCGTTCCGACTGCACCACGCGGAACAAGCGGAAGGCTTCGGCGCTGTCCCGCGCCTATGACGGGCTGGAGGAGCGCATCGCTCTGCTCAAGGAGCAGGAGGAGCTCGACGCGATCCGCCCGGACCTCGACGGCAACCAGATCATGGAGATCCTCGGCATCGGTCCGGGTCCGGCCATCGGTCAGGCGTACAAGTTCCTGCTGGAGCTGCGCCTCGAGAACGGCCCGATGGAGTACGACGCGGCTGTGACGGAGCTCAAGGAGTGGTGGGCTGCTCGGCAGGACGTTGCCGCGCAGAGCTGAGGTGCTCGCAGCCGCGTCATGTTTCACGTGAAACATGACGCGGTGAGCGAGGCCAGGCTTCCCGGCCGGAGTGGCCGGGGCATGCGAAAAGGGCGGTGTTTCACGTGAAACACCGCCCTTTTCGCTACGTCCGGCTCCGTGGGTTACTTGTTGTCACCCAGGCAGAGCGTGAAGGACTCGCCGGTTTCCTTCCACGTCAGCGTGGCCGTCGTGCCCGTGACGCTCTGGCAGGTCAGCTGGGGAAGCGAGGCGCCGTCCGCCTTCTTGAGGACCTTGTGCGTGGCCTTGGAGTCGCTGCAGTCGACCTGGACGACATCCGGGTCGTTGTCCGAGCCCTTGTTGTACAGGCAGTCGCCGACAGCAAGCTTCTTGGCGTCCTCGCCGTCCTTGCTGACCAGCCATCCGCCGACGATGACGGCGAGGCCCGCGACGGCCACGATTATGCGGAGGTACTGCTTGAAGCCGCGCTTCGGGGCCTGCGGCGGCACCGGGGCGTACGGGGCGCCCTGCTGCGGGTAGCCGGGCTGGCCGGGCTGCTGCGGGTAACCCTGCGGCGGCTGCTGGCCGTAGGGAGCCTGCCCCTGGGGCGGGGTCTGAGCGAACGGGTTCTGGCCCTGGGGCGGCGGAGTGGTCACTTGGGGGTCCCCCTAGAACGTAGGCACGTGACGCGAATAAGACGCACGTAAGCTATCGGGCCGCTGTGACAACTCAGTAGTCCGGAGGGGGTCTGTGGCACTGATGTGACACTTACTGCAGTTCAAAGCGGGCCATAGTCGCAGCAATCGCCCCGTAGAGCACCGCCACGGTGACGACGAGAGAAACCGAGCGTCCGTCAGGAGGCAGTATCAGGGCGGCCACTGCGGCGGCGCCGACGAAGGCGACGTTGAACAGGACGTCGTACACGGAGAAGATCCGGCCCCGGAATCCGTCGTCCACCGATGACTGCACGATCGTGTCCGTGGCGATCTTGGCGCCTTGTGTGGTCACGCCCAGGACGAACGCCGCGACCATCATGGGCGCGGGGGCGAAGGGAAGGGCGAGCGCGGGCTCCAGGATCGCGGCGGCTCCAGCGCACACGACGATCCAGCCGCCGGGGCCCAGCCGGCCGGCCGCCCAGGGCGTCACCACGGCCGCGACGAAGAAGCCCGCCCCCGAGATGCCCACGGCGAGCCCCAGCAGGGCCAGCCCGTCGTCGGACTCGGACGCCCAGGCGTACCGGCAGAGCATCAGCACCATGACGGTCAGGGCGCCGTAGCAGAAGCGCATCAGCGTCATCGCCAGGAGCGCCCAGGCGGCCTCCCGCCGGGCCGGCTCGGCCAGGTGTCGTACGCCTGCCGCCAGGCCTCGCGCGGTACCGGTGACGGCCGAGATGAAGCGAGGGTTGGCGGAGGACCGGTCCGGACCGAGCAGCTCCGGGGCGATGCGCAGAGAGGCGAGAGCGGCACACAGATAGAGGGCCGCGCCGACGAGGACGACCGCCGCGTCTGAGTCCGAGGCGACCAGACGCACGGCGAAAGCGAGAGCGCCGCCGATCGTCGCGGCGAGCGTGCCCGCCGTCGGAGAAAGAGAGTTGGCCATCACCAGGCGGTCGCGGTCGACGACGCGGGGCAGCGCGGCCGAGAGACCGGCCAGGATGAAGCGGTTCACCGCGGTGACGCACAGCGCGGAGACGTAGAAGAGCCAGTCGGGGACATGGCTCAGCATCAGAACGGCCGTCACGCACGCCAGCGCGGTCCGCAGCAGATTGCCGTACAGAAAAACCTGACGGCGCCGCCAGCGGTCCAACAGCACGCCCGCGAAGGGTCCGACGAGGGAGTACGGGAGCAGCAGGACCGCCATCGCGGAGGCGATCGAAGCCGCCGAGGTCTGCTTCTCCGGCGAGAAGACCACATATGTGGCGAGGGCGACCTGATAGACGCCGTCGGCGCCCTGGGACAGCAGCCGTATGCCGAGCAGGCGTCTGAAGCCCTGGAAACGCAGAAGTACGCGCAGGTCACGCACGACAGCCATGGGGCACAGCCTCACATACGAGGAGGGTCCCCGGGCGCAATGCCCGAGGACCCTCAACAGCACTCACGAGGATGTGCTTTAGCGCTCGACCTCGCCCTTGATGAACTTCTCGACGTTGGCGAAGGCCTCGTCGTCGAAGTACTGGACCGGCGGGGACTTCATGAAGTAGCTCGACGCGGAGAGGATCGGGCCGCCGATGCCGCGGTCCTTGGCGATCTTCGCGGCACGCAGGGCGTCGATGATGACACCCGCGGAGTTCGGGGAGTCCCAGACCTCGAGCTTGTACTCCAGGTTCAGCGGAACGTCACCGAAGGCACGACCCTCGAGGCGCACGTACGCCCACTTACGGTCGTCCAGCCACGCCACGTAGTCCGACGGACCGATGTGGACGTTCTTCTCGCCCAGGTCGCGGTCGGGGATCTGCGAGGTGACGGCCTGCGTCTTCGAGATCTTCTTCGACTCGAGGCGGTCACGCTCCAGCATGTTCTTGAAGTCCATGTTGCCGCCGACGTTGAGCTGCATGGTGCGCTCGAGACGGACACCGCGGTCCTCGAACAGCTTCGCCATCACGCGGTGCGTGATGGTGGCGCCGACCTGCGACTTGATGTCGTCGCCGACGATCGGGACACCGGCCTCGGTGAACTTGTCGGCCCACTCCTTGGTGCCGGCGATGAAGACCGGGAGGGCGTTGACGAAGGCGACCTTGGCGTCGATCGCGCACTGCGCATAGAACTTCGCCGCGTCCTCGGAACCGACGGGCAGGTAGCAGACGAGAACGTCGACCTGCTTGTCCTTGAGGATCTGGACGACGTCGACCGGGGCCTCGGCGGACTCCTCGATGGTCTGGCGGTAGTACTTGCCGAGACCGTCCAGGGTGTGGCCGCGCTGGACCGTCACGCCCTTGTTCGGGACGTCGCAGATCTTGATGGTGTTGTTCTCGCTGGCGCCGATGGCGTCCGAGAGGTCGAGGCCGACCTTCTTCGCGTCGACGTCGAAGGCCGCGACGAACTCGACGTCACCGACGTGGTAGTCGCCGAACTGGACGTGCATGAGGCCCGGCACCTTGGACGCCGGGTCGGCGTCCTTGTAGTACTCGACGCCCTGTACCAGCGACGCGGCGCAGTTGCCCACGCCGACGATGGCTACGCGAACCGAACCCATTCCGGTTGCTCCCTGTGTGTATCGGTGAAACCCCGAATGGGCCTCACGTGGCGGTGTCGTCGGACGGATCCGGCCGGGTGCTGTCCCGGTGCCGGGGCAGGCCGCCCGTCTCTCCAGATGTGCTGTCCTGCTGAGCGGAGCCTTCGGAGGCGGAACCCTTGATGTCCCGTCCCGCTCGCTCGCTCTCGATGAGCTCGTTCAGCCAGCGCACTTCGCGCTCCACGGACTCCATTCCGTGGCGCTGGAGCTCAAGCGTGTAGTCGTCGAGGCGCTCCCGGGTGCGCGCCAGGGAGGCGCGCATCTTCTCCAGACGCTCCTCCAGCCGGCTGCGGCGGCCCTCCAGTACGCGCATGCGTACGTCGCGTGACGTCTGCCCGAAGAAGGCGAAGCGAGCAGCGAAGTGCTCGTCCTCGTACGCGTCCGGGCCCGTCTGCGAGAGCAGCTCTTCGAAGTGGTCCTTACCTTCTGCCGTCAACCGGTAGACGATCTTGGCGCGACGCCCGGCGAGTGGTGCGGCGAGGGCGTCCTCAGGTGCCGACCCCGACTCCTCGATCAACCAGCCGTTGGCGACCAGCGTCTTGAGGCAGGGGTAGAGCGTCCCGTAGCTGAACGCACGGAACACACCCAGTGACGTATTGAGTCGTTTGCGCAGCTCGTAGCCGTGCATCGGGGATTCGCGGAGCAGGCCGAGTACGGCGAATTCGAGGATCCCGGAACGCCGGCTCATCGTCGCCTCCTCCCCTGTCGTCACCCGTCAGCGCGGCCTTTATGCCGCGCTGATGTATCGACTCGATACATCAGCACGATAGAACGACCATCCGGATGCGACAAGAGGGGTCACGGTGAACGGCGTCACATCACCGATTCATACGAAGCGAGTTGCCTGATTTGAGGTGAACTTCGAACCTAGGTGGGTTTTGGCGGTGCGTAGTCTGTGCGGCATGCACACCACCGGGAACCGAGTGACACCTGAGGGCGTCATCGTCTTTGGTGCAGTACGGGTGAATGCACAAACGACCAAATCCGTACTTCGGGGGGACCGGAAACCAGCCGCCGTTTCCAGGCGCGCAAGGGTGCGCCTGCCCGAGGAGTAATCGTTCGATGAGCGAGCACCGTCGCAAACCGCCGCAGCCGCAGGGCGGCGGACGTGCCGCGGCCCGACGCGGCCAGCCCGGCCCGTCCGAGGGCCGCCGCGCGGCACCGCGAGGCGCCACCGGGTCTCCTTCCGATTCCTATGGTTCGGGGGGTGAAGAGCGCCCGTTCGCCAGCCGTGCCGAGGCTCGGCGGGCCGCACAGCGAAGTAGTAGTGGTGGCGGAGGCCGACGCAGAGCGGCCGACGGTGCCGGGCGAGGCCCCGGAGGCGGTGGCGGCCGACGCGGCGGCCCCGCGGGGCCGAACGGGCCCGGACGCGGCCGTGGCCGCGCTCCCGTGCCCGCCAAGAAGCGCATCATCGACTACCCGCGTGCCGGCAAGTACGGCGCTGCACGATGGGTGCCGTCGTGGAAGCTCGTCACCGGGCTGTTCATCGGCTTCTGCGGCAGCCTGGTCGCGGTGGCCGGTATCGCGTACGCGATGGTGTCCGTGCCCAAGGTCGCCGATACCGCCACGGCGCAGAACAACGTCTACTACTGGGCCGACGGCACGGAGATGGTCGCCACCGGTGGTGAGACGAACCGGCAGATCATCAACTACGACCAGATCCCGGCAGCGATGCGGTACGCGGTCATCTCGCAGGAGAACAAGACCTTCGAGACCGACAGCGGCATCGACCCCAAGGGCATCGCGCGCGCCCTGTTCAACATGGCCAAGGGCGGCCAGACCCAGGGTGGCTCGACCATCACCCAGCAGTACGTCAAGAACGCGATGCTGGACGACCAGTCGCAGACGGTCTCGCGAAAGTTCAAGGAGCTCTTCGTCGCGATCAAGGTGGGCGCCACGGTCGACAAGGACGACATCATGGCCGGCTACCTGAACTCCGCGTACTACGGTCGCGGTGCCTACGGCATCCAGGCGGGCGCGCGGGCGTACTTCAACAAGGACGCCGTCGACCTGGACGAGAGCGAGTGCGCCTTCCTCTCGGCGGTGCTCAAGGGCGCCACGTACTACGACCCGGCGGGCGCGACCGAGGTCGACCCCGCGGCCAGCCCCAAGGAAAACACGAGGCGGCTCAGGGCCCAGTGGGCGGACACCTTGGACAAGGAGGTCGAGTACGGTCACCTGAGCGTCGCGAAGCGCGACCAGTTCAAGGACCTGCCCAAGTGGAAGAACCCGCGGTCCAACACCCGGCTCAGCGGCCAGATCGGCTATCTCGTCGACCTCGCCAAGGGCTACATCGTCAACAACACGGACATCACGGCCAGCCAGCTCCAGCGGGGCGGCTACTCGATCCACACGACCTTCGACAAGAAGAAGGTCAACGCGCTCACCGCGGCCGTGTCGAAGGTCCAGAAGGCCAACATCAAGCCCAAGCAGCGCCCGAAGACGGACACGCACGTCCAGTTCGGCGGGGCCTCCATCGACCCCGACACCGGCGCGATCAAGGCCATCTACGGCGGTGAGGACGCGACCAAGCACTTCACCAACAACGCCGACCAGACCGGTGCCCAGGTGGGTTCGACGTTCAAGCCCTTCGTACTGGCGGCGGCCATGTCCTGGGGTGCTCGTGATCCCGACGGTGACCAGGTCCAGGCGCAGGACGAGCGCACCATCGTCTCTCCGAAGAGTCTCTACAGCGGCAAGAACAAGCTGAAGATCCGCGACTACGACCGTCAGGTCTGGATGGACGACAAGGGCAAGGAGTGGCTCCAGCGGAACGACGGCAACCAGTCGTACAACCCGCCGAGCTACAAGATCGACCTGCGTGAGGCGATGCGGGAGTCGGTGAACTCCGCGTACGTCCAGCTGGGCATGGACGTCGGCCTGGACAAGGTCAAGGAGGCCGTCCTGGACGCCGGCATCCTGAAGTCGAGTCTGGCCAGCTCCAACTATCCGTCGTTCTCGCTGGGTACGTCCTCGCCGAGCGCCATCCGCATGGCGGGCTCGTACGCCACCTTCGCCGCCAGCGGCAAGCAGCGTGACCCGTACTCGGTCGATAAGATCACCAACAAGGACGGCACGGTCTTCCGTCACGCCGACGTCGCGAAGACGAAGCAGGCCTTCACCGAGAAGGTGGCCGACAACGTCACCGACGTCCTGAAGACCGTGGTCGAGAAGGGAACCGGTACCAACGCCCAGCTGACGGGCCGGGAGGTGGCCGGTAAGACCGGTACCACCGACGGCAACAAGTCCGCCTGGTTCGTCGGGTACACGCCCCAGCTGTCGACCGCGATCGGCATGTACCGCCTGGACGACGACGCGTCGAACAAGAACCGCCAGTTCCTCCAGATGTACGGCACGGGTGGCGAGAAGACCATCCACGGTGCTTCGTTCCCGTCGCAGATCTGGCGCGACTACATGGAGCAGGCGCTGAAGGGCGAGAAGGCGATTCCGTTCCCGAAGCCCGAGGAGATCGGCGAGGTCCTCAACGACGTCCCGAGCCCGAGCGTGACCCCCTCGGCCACCGAGAGCACGGTGGAGAGCCCGACTCCGACCCCGACCCCCAGCGAGACCGTGACGTCTCCCTCGCCCTCGACGAGTGAGACCTGCAACAAGTTCGACTGGAACTGCAACAACAACGGCGGGACGGACAACGGCGGCACCGATACCGGTGGCACCGACGGGGGCGTCACGTCCACACCGACGGAGACCACCACGACCGGGAGCACCAGAGGCAACGGCAATGGCAACGGAGGGATCTTCGGGGGACCAGCCGGTTAGCTGCCGTCAGCCAGTCTGTTTCACGTGAAACACACCGTTTCGCGCGGAACGAGGGCCGCCGCACCCCACCAGGTGCGGCGGCCCTCGGCGTATTCCCAGACTCGTACGGCAGGATGTGCGGCATGCCCAGTGCAGAGACGACGCGAGCGAGCGCGCACGAGCCGGAGCTGGTACGGCCGACCAGGGAGGACCAGGTCGCCGCGAACGGCAGCGAGCTGTTCGGCGGCCCCATCGGACGCCGAGCCCTGCTCGGCACGTCCTGGTGGACACCCGTGCGCGTGATTGCGCTCGTGGCGATCGGCATGTTCGCCCTCGGCATGGTGCAGAAGCTGCCCTGCTACGACGGCGCCTGGTTCTTCGGCGCCAGCTCGCAGTACACGCACGCGTGTTATTCGGACATCCCGCACCTCTATCAAGGGCGGGGCTTCGCCGACGGGCTCGTGCCGTACTTCGACAAGATCCCCGGCGACATGCAGTACCTCGAGTACCCGGTGCTGACCGGAGTCTTCATGGAGGTCGCGGCCTGGCTCACGCCGGGCGGCGGGAGCATCCAGCACCAGGAACAGATCTACTGGATGGTCAATGCCGGGATGCTGATGGTGTGCGCGGCGGTCATCGCCGTCTGCACCGCCCGCACCCACCGCCGGCGCCCGTGGGACGGCCTCCTGGTCGCTCTGGCGCCCGCCTTCGCCCTCACGGCCACCATCAACTGGGATCTCCTCGCCGTCGCCCTGCTGGCCGCCGCGATGCTGATGTGGTCACGGGGCCGCGTGCTGGCGTTCGGTGTGCTGATCGGGCTCGCCACGGCCGCGAAGTTCTACCCCTTCCTGGTGCTGGGGCCGCTCTTCCTGCTCTGCTGGCGGGCCGGCAGGTGGCGCGAGTTCGGCACGGCCCTGCTCGGCGCCGTGGGAGCCTGGCTCGCGGTGAACCTTCCGGTCATGTACTTCGCCCCGGAAGGGTGGGCGAAGTTCTACAGCTTCAGCCACGACCGCGGCGTCGACTTCGGCTCGGTCTTCCTGTTCATCTCGCAGTGGCTGAAGATCACGATCACCCCCGACGCCGCGAACAACTGGGCGCTGGTCATGATGGTGCTCGCCTGTGTGGGACTGACCGTCCTCACGCTCACCGCCCCGCGACGCCCCCGCTTCGCCCAGCTCGCCTTCCTGATCGTCGCGGTCTTCATCCTCACCAACAAGGTCTACTCGCCGCAGTACGTGCTGTGGCTGGTTCCGCTCGCCGCGCTGGCCCGGCCGCGCTGGCGGGACTTCCTGATCTGGCAGGCGTGCGAGGTCACGTACTTCCTGGGGATCTGGCTGTACCTCGCGTACACGACCAGTGGTGACGCCCACAAGGGCCTGCCGACGGACGGATACCAAGTCGCCATCCTCGTGCACCTGGTGGGGACCCTGTACCTCTGCGCCGTGGTCGTCCGGGACATCTTCATGCCGGAGCGCGACCCGGTTCGCCGGTCGGGCGACGACGATCCCTCGGGCGGTGTGCTGGACGAGTCCGAGGACGTCTTCGTCCTCGGTGCGGCGGCCCATCCGCCGCGGCATGCGGCGCACTTCGAGGGGCCTCAGGTCGAGTGGGGCAGCCGCCCCGCACCGGCAGTCGAGGGTTCGCCCTGAGCGAACAGGGCGTAGAGGGGCCACGCAAAAGGCCGTACACGGGTCTCCGTGTACGGCCTTTCTGCTGCTGTGGTCCGGTGGAACCCCGGGCTCAGCGCTCGACGATGCGGTCGAACTGCGTGGTGGTGTGCCGCAGATGCGCCACCAGTTCGTCGCCCACCTTCGGTTCCGTGGCGTCCGACGGCACGAAGAGGATCGACACCTGCATGTGCGGCGGCTCGGCGAACCAGCGCTGCTTGCCCGCCCAGACGAACGGAGAAAGGTTCCGGTTGACCGTCGCGAGGCCGGCGCGTGCGACGCCCTTGGCGCGCGGCATGACGCCGTGCAGCGCCTTCGGGGCCTCCAGGCCCACGCCGTGCGACGTACCGCCCGCCACCACGACCAGCCAGCCGTCGGAGGCCGTCTTCTGCTGCCGGTAGCCGAAGCGGTCGCCCTTGGAGACCCGCGTGACGTCCAGGACGGCTCCGCGGTACTCGGTGGCTTCGTGGTCGCCCAGCCACAGCCGCGTGCCGATGCGGGCCCGGAAGCGGGTCTGCGGGAACTGCTGCTGGAGCCGCGCGAGCTCCTCGGCCTTGAGGTGGCTGACGAACATCGTGTGCAGCGGCAGCCGGGCGGCACGCAGGCGGTCCATCCAGCCGATGACTTCCTCGACGGCGTCCGAGCCGTCGGTGCGGTCGAGCGGCAGGTGGATGGCGAAGCCCTCCAGCCGGACGTTCTCTATGGCGGCGTGCAGATGGGGCAGGTCCTGCTCGCTGACGCCGTGGCGCTTCATCGAGGACATCACCTCGATGACGACACGGGCCCCCACAAGGCCGTACACGCCGTCCACGGACGATACGGAGCGGATGACGCGGTCGGGCAGCGGCACGGGCTCCTCGCCCCGCCTGAACGGCGTCAGCACCAGCAGGTCGCCACCGAACCAGTCCTTGATCCGGGCGGCCTCGTAGGTGGTGCCGACCGCGAGGATGTCCGAGCCGAGGCGTGTGGCCTCGTCCGCGAGCCGCTGGTGGCCGAAGCCGTAGCCGTTGCCCTTGCAGACGGGGACCAGCCCCGGAAACTGCTCGGACACGTGCTTGTGGTGTGCCCGCCAGCGCGCGGTGTCGACGTAGAGCGTGAGCGCCATGGCCGGTCCCGGAACCTTTCTCGTGGCTGCGGTGTATCAGAGGTATGAAAGGAAATTGTGGCGGATCCGCCGGACCTGTGGGGCGACGCCGTGCCGGAATTGCGGCTCGGCGGGTGGTCCGGGCCGGTTCAGCGGCGCGACATGTAGATGTCGAGCGCCTTGTGGAGCAGCTTGTTGAGGGGGAAGTCCCACTCGCCGAGGTACTCCGCGGCCTGGCCGCCGGTGCCCACCTTGAACTGGATGAGGCCGAAGAGGTGGTCGGTCTCGTCCAGGGAGTCGGAGATGCCGCGCAGGTCGTAGACGGTCGCGCCGAGGGCGTACGCGTCGCGCAGCATCCGCCACTGCATCGCGTTCGAGGGCCGGACCTCACGGCCGATGTTGTCCGAGGCTCCGTAGGAGTACCAGACGTGTCCGCCGACGACGAGCATCGTCGCGGCCGACAGGTTCACGCCGTTGTGGCGCGCGAAGTACAGCCGCATGCGGTTGGGGTCCTCGGTGTTGAGAGCCGTCCACATGCGCTGGAAGTACGAGAGCGGGCGGGGCCGGAAGTGGTCGCGCACGGCCGTGATCTCGTACAGCCGCTGCCATTCCTCCAGGTCCTGGTAGCCGCCCTGGACGACCTCGACGCCGGCCTTCTCGGCCTTCTTGATGTTGCGGCGCCACAGCTGGTTGAAGTTCTTGTGCACCTCTTCCAGGGAGCGGTTCGCGAGCGGCACCTGGAAGACATAGCGGGGCTGGACATCGCCGAAGCCGGCGCCGCCGTCCTCGCCCTGCTGCCAGCCCATGCGGCGGAGCTTGTCGGCGACCTCGAAGGCGCGCGGCTCGATGAAGTCGGCCTCGATGTCACGCAGGCGCTTGACGTCCGGATTCTGGATGCCGCCCTTGATGGACGCGGCCTCCCAGCGCCGGATGATCACCGGCGGGCCCATCTTCACGGAGAAGGCGCCCTGCTGCTTGAGGTGCGCGAGCATCGGCTGGAGCCAGTCGTCGAGGTTCGGCGCGAACCAGTTGATGACCGGGCCCTCGGGGAGATAGGCGAGATAGCGCTTGATCTTGGGCAGCTGGCGGTAGAGCACCATGCCCGCTCCGACCATCTCGCCGGTCCGGTCGTCGAACCAGCCGAGGTTCTCGGAGCGCCACTCCGCCTTGACGTCTGCCCAGGCCGGGACCTGCATGTGGCTCGCCGCGGGCAGGCTCTGGATGTATGCCAGATGCTGCTCTCGACTGATGGTCCTCAGGGTCAGGCTCATTCGGGGCGCTCCTCGGGCTGGTGTGTCCCCATGGGTACAGGGGCTCCGGCTCTCGCGCCGAAGCCTACTGCGCCCTGCGAGCGCCCCGTCTGGCCGTATGGAACCTGGGCCCCGGGCAGGGTGTGGAGGGGGGTCCCGGGGTCAGGGGAAAACGGGCGTTCGGGTCAGAAGAGGCCGCCGAAGAGGCCTCCGTGCGCCATGCCGAGGAAGAAACCCACGGCCGAGGCACCGAGTCCCAGGATCAGCCCGAACCGCTCACGCGTCGTCTCGGAGATGAACTGCCCGTACGCGCCGGTGAGGATGCCGATCAGGCCTGCCCACGAGCTGATCAGATGCAGGTTGTCGAACATCGCCGTGACGAAGGCCGTGATTCCGAGCACCAGGGTCACCGCGAGCAGGGAGTCCTGGAGTGGATGAGGCTTGCCGTCCGTGGCGAAGAGGGATCCGGTCGAGCCAGTGGTGTTGGGTCGCAATACCTGTGCCATGAGGCACCTCCTGCGGAAGGCCGCGCATCGTAGCGCCTTACACACCCGATGTGTACAGACTGACGGTCCCCCCGGTCGGATTTCAACCGGAAGCCACCGTGCAGGTAGTCTGTACCGTCTGCACCGGTGTCTGCCCAGGTTGTGTCCAGGTCGAAACCCAGGTCACAGCGCTGATGGCGTCTGGTACTCCGTTCGGTTCACCGACGGAGCGACCCGATTGTCAGTGGCGGCCGATACCGTTGCGTACGCATCACAACCCTCCTGCCACGGAACGACCGTGGCCGCTGAGTCCAAAGGAGGTGGGTTCCACATGCGTCACTACGAGGTGATGGTCATCCTCGACCCCGATCTTGAGGAGCGCGCTGTCTCTCCCCTGATCGAGAACTTCCTCTCCGTGGTCCGTGAGGCCAACGGAAAGGTCGAGAAGGTCGACACCTGGGGCCGTCGTCGTCTCGCGTACGAGATCAAGAAGAAGCCCGAGGGCATCTACTCGGTCATCGACCTGCAGGCCGAGCCTGCGGTCGTCAAGGAGCTCGACCGCCAGATGAACCTGAACGAGTCGGTCCTCCGGACCAAGGTCCTCCGCCCCGAGACCCACTGAGCTCTCCCGCTCAGCTGAACTCGGGATTCGAGTAGCAGCACCAAGCAGCCAGCAGCAAACCCGCCGAGAGGTTCCCCATGGCAGGCGAGACCGTCATCACGGTCGTCGGCAATCTTGTCGACGACCCCGAGCTGCGCTTCACCCCTTCCGGTGCGGCGGTCGCGAAGTTCCGTGTCGCGTCCACCCCCCGCACCTTCGACCGTCAGACCAATGAGTGGAAGGACGGCGAGAGCCTGTTCCTGACCTGCTCGGTCTGGCGTCAGGCGGCGGAGAACGTCGCCGAGTCGCTCCAGCGAGGCATGCGCGTCATCGTGCAGGGCCGGCTGAAGCAGCGGTCCTACGAGGACCGTGAGGGCGTCAAGCGCACGGTCTACGAGCTGGACGTCGAGGAAGTCGGCGCCAGCCTGCGGAACGCCACGGCCAAGGTCACCAAGACCACGGGCCGAGGCGGCCAGGGTGGCTACGGCGGTGGCGGTGGCGGCGGTGGCGGCGGCCAGCAGGGCGGCGGCTGGGGCGGTGGCTCCGGCGGCGGCCAGCAGCAGGGCGGCGCTCCCGCCGACGACCCCTGGGCGACCGGCACTCCCGCCGGTGGCAACCAGGGCGGCGGCGGTGGTGGTGGTTGGGGCGGCTCCGGCGGCTCCGGCGGCGGCTACTCGGACGAGCCCCCCTTCTAGGGACGGGTTCGTACCCAAACTTCTTGATCACACAGGAGAAACACCATGGCGAAGCCGCCTGTGCGCAAGCCTAAGAAGAAGGTCTGCGCTTTCTGCAAGGACAAGGTCACGTACGTGGACTACAAGGACACGAACATGCTGCGGAAGTTCATTTCCGACCGCGGCAAGATCCGTGCCCGCCGCGTGACCGGCAACTGCACGCAGCACCAGCGTGACGTCGCCACGGCCGTGAAGAACAGCCGTGAGATGGCGCTGCTGCCCTACACGTCCACCGCGCGATAAGGGAAGGGTGACCGACACATGAAGATCATCCTCACCCACGAGGTCTCCGGCCTCGGTGCCGCGGGCGACGTCGTCGACGTCAAGGACGGTTACGCTCGCAACTACCTGATCCCGCGGAACTTCGCGATCCGCTGGACCAAGGGTGGCGAGAAGGACGTCGAGCAGATCCGTCGTGCTCGCAAGATCCACGAGATCGCGACCATCGAGCAGGCCAACGAGATCAAGGCCCGCCTCGAGGGCGTGAAGGTCCGTCTGGCCGTTCGCTCCGGCGACGCCGGCCGTCTCTTCGGTTCCGTCACCCCGGCCGACGTCGCTTCGGCGATCAAGGCTTCCGGTGGCCCCGAGGTCGACAAGCGTCGCATCGAGCTGGGCGCGCCGATCAAGACCCTGGGCGCCCACGAGACGTCCGTGCGTCTGCACCCCGAGGTTGCCGCCAAGGTCAGCATCGAGGTTGTCTCTGCCTGAGTGCAGCGCTCGGCATAGCTGAGGGAAGGGCCGTACCCGAGGGTGCGGCCCTTCTGCATGCCATGGGACGTGGCGGTGTCGTGTCGCGGCTGCGATCCCGCGCCCGGGAGCCACTCACCCTGTGGCGGATCGTCGTTTCACGTGAAACCCCCGTTTCACGTGAAACGGTCAGCGCCAGGCGTCAGCGCGTGGCTCCCGTGACGATCCAGCGTCCCGAGCGTGAGCGCAGCCCCAGGGTCAGCAGCCGGATCGCCATCATCAGCGTCATCGTTGCCCAGAGAGCGGTGAGCCCGCCGCCCAGCACAGGGACGAGCAGCGCGACGGGAGCGAAGACCGCCAGGGTGAGCACCATGGCCCACGCCAGGTAGGGACCGTCCCCCGCGCCCATCAGGACTCCGTCCAGGACGAAGACGATTCCGCAGATCGGCTGTGAGAGGGCCACCATGACCAGCGCGGGCAGCGCGGCGTCACGCACGACCGAGTCGCCGCTGAACATCGGCAGGAAGAGCGGGCGCGTCACGATGACCAGCAGGCCGAGGACGACACCGGTGGCGAGACCCCACTGCACCATGCGACGGCATGCCTCGCGGGCGCCCTGGGCGTCGTCCGCGCCGAGGAAGCGTCCAATGATGGCCTGCCCCGCGATGGCGATGGCGTCGAGGGCGAAGGCGAGCAGGCTCCACACAGACAGGATGATCTGGTGGGCGGCCATGTCGGCGTCCCCGAGCCGGGCGGCGACCGCGGTGGCGATCACGAGAATGGCTCTCAGGGAAAGAGTGCGGACGAGCAGGGGCGTGCCGGCCTGGGCGCAGGCCCGTATCCCGGCGGCGTCGGGCTGCAGGGAGGCATCGTGCTTGCGGGCTCCGCGGACGACGACGACCAGATAGACCGCCGCCATGCCGCACTGGGCGATGACGGTTCCCCAGGCGGAGCCGGCGATGCCCAAGCCCGCGCCGTAGACGAGGCCGGCATTGAGGGCGGCGTTGGCCACGAATCCGCCGACGGCGACGTACAGCGGCGTCTTGGTGTCCTGGAGTCCGCGCAGGACACCGGTCGCGGCGAGCACGACGAGCATGGCCGGGATACCGAGCGTCGAGATCCGCAGATACGTGGTCGCGTAGGGGGCGGCAGTGGAGGAGGCGCCGAACCAGTCCATGAGGGTCGGCGCCGTCGGCAGGACGACGGCGATGACGGCCGCGCCGATCAGCAGGGCGAGCCAGATGCCGTCCATGCCCTGCCGGATCGCGGCCCGGAGATCTCCCGCGCCGACTCGGCGGGCGACGGCGGCCGTGGTGGCGTAGGCGAGGAAGACGAAGACGCCGACGGCTGTCATGAGGAGGGTCGAGGCGACTCCGAGGCCGGCCAGCTGGGCAGTCCCGAGGTGGCCGACGATGGCGCTGTCGGCGATCACGAAGAGAGGCTCGGCGACGAGTGCGCCGAAGGCCGGAACGGCCAGCGCGACGATCTCTCGGTCGTGCCGGCGTCGGACGGCCTTGGGTGCCGCGGGAGCCTGTGTCATGAGCACCAATCTAATCTTCCACAGGTAAGAGATGCAAGGTGATAAAGACCCTTACCAACTGTCGGGTCGGGCGCGTCGCGTCACGTCATTTGCAGGGATCTTGGTCCGACTGGGGAAGTTTTTCTTCTGCACACCCGGTGGATGGGAGAGTTGCAGGTCAGAGGCGTTTTCCTGAAGTGGCTGAGGGCTTGTTCACAGGGCTGTCCACCGTGTCGTGCACAGGTTTTGCCGAGTTCTCCACAGCATCGGGCCCGTCGTCCACATGGCCTGTGGATAACCAGATTGGCTGACGGTGCCCGCGGGCCTAACGTGGTGCGGCGCCCGCTCTCTCCTCCGTCCTCGGAAAGCTCGCAAAACCGACGCGTCAGAACCGGAGTTGGGCCGTTCAGTTGTCAGTGCCGTGCCGTAGAAATGACGGGCACGGCTAGGTCCGCTCGGCGGACGGGAGGAGGTCGCTCGGTGAGTATTTCCGAGCCCTTGGACGATCCCTGGGCCGACAGCGGGCCGAGTGATCGTCTGCCTTCTTCCCGTCAGCGCCGAGACGTGCGCGGCCGTGACGAGCAGCACGACCGCGACCGGGACACCGGTTCGTGGGAGAGCGGCGGTTCGGCCTTCGAGCGTGTGCCCCCACAGGACCTGGACGCGGAGCAGTCCGTCCTCGGCGGCATGCTGCTGTCAAAGGACGCCATCGCGGACGTCGTGGAGGTCCTCAAAGGACACGACTTCTACCGGCCCGCCCACGAGACCATCTACCAGGCGATCCTCGACCTGTACGCGAAGGGGGAGCCGGCCGACCCGATCACCGTCGCGGCCGAGCTCACCAAGCGGGGCGAGATCACCAAGGTCGGCGGAGCACCGTATCTGCACACCCTGGTGCAGACGGTCCCGACCGCGGCGAACGCCGAGTACTACGCCGAGATCGTGCACGAGCGGGCGGTCCTGCGTCGCCTGGTCGAGGCGGGCACCCGCATCACGCAGATGGGATACGCGGCCGACGGCGACGTCGACGAGATCGTCAACAGCGCCCAGGCCGAGATCTACGCCGTCACCGAGCAGCGCACCACCGAGGACTATCTGCCGCTCGGCGACATCATGGAGGGCGCGCTCGACGAGATCGAGGCGATCGGCTCGCGATCGGGGGAGATGACCGGTGTACCCACCGGATTCACCGACCTCGACTCGCTCACCAACGGCCTGCATCCGGGCCAGATGATCATCATCGCGGCCCGTCCCGCCATGGGTAAGTCCACGCTCGCCCTGGACTTCGCCCGCGCCTGCTCGATCAAGCACAACATGCCCAGCGTGATCTTCTCGCTCGAAATGGGCCGCAACGAGATCGCGATGCGTCTGCTGTCCGCCGAGGCACGTGTGGCCCTGCACCACATGCGGTCCGGCACGATGACCGACGAGGACTGGACCCGGCTCGCCCGCCGGATGCCGGACGTCTCCGCCGCCCCGCTCTACATCGACGACTCCCCGAACCTGTCGATGATGGAGATCCGCGCCAAGTGCCGCCGTCTCAAGCAGCGCAACGACCTGAAGCTGGTGGTCATCGACTACCTCCAGCTGATGCAGTCGGGCGGCAAGCGGTCCGAGAGCCGTCAGCAGGAAGTCTCGGACATGTCGCGAAACCTGAAGCTGCTGGCCAAGGAGCTGGAGCTGCCGGTCATCGCGCTCTCGCAGCTCAACCGTGGCCCCGAGCAGCGAACCGACAAGAAGCCCATGGTCTCCGACCTGCGTGAGTCCGGCTCGATCGAGCAGGACGCCGACATGGTGATCCTGCTGCACCGAGAGGACGCGTACGAGAAGGAGTCTCCGCGCGCGGGCGAGGCGGACATCATCGTCGGCAAGCACCGTAACGGCCCGACGGCCACCATCACGGTCGCCTTCCAGGGTCACTACTCGCGCTTCGTGGACATGGCACAGACCTGATCGGGAGCCGGGGTCGGCGTGGGGCCGCGGAAATGCGCTCGACGTCGGGTCACCTGCCGGGTGGACTTGGGGGCATGACGACACCCCAGGAACTTCTGCTGCCCGCCACCCGTCGAGCGTTGCTGCACCGTATCGCCGTAGCGCAGAGCGAAGGGCGGGCGCCGTCGCTGGTCGCGGCGGTCGTCCGGGGCGGGGAGACCGTGTGGCACGGGGCCAGGACCTCGGTGGACGGACACGGTCCGGACGAGAACGTGCAGTACCGGATCGGCTCCATCACCAAGACCTTCACCGCCGTACTGGTCCTGCGTCTGCGCGACGAGGGTGTGCTGGATCTCGGTGATCCGCTGGAGAAGCATCTGCCGGGCACGGGGGCAGGGGAGGTCACCGTCGCCGAACTGCTCGCGCACACCGGCGGGTTGGCCGCCGAGTCGCCCGCGCCCTGGTGGGAGCGCACACCGGGGACACTCCGCCCCGAGCTCACGGATGTCCTGGGCGAGCAGCCCTTCCGGCATTCCGTCGGACGGCGGCACCACTACTCGAACCCCGGCTTCACGTTGCTGGGCGCACTGGTCGAGGAGCTGCGGGGCGCCCCGTGGGAAGAGGTGCTGCGGCGGGAGGTGCTCGAACCGCTGGGCCTGCACCGCACCAGCGGTCGGCCCGAGATGCCGCACGCGGGCGGCTGGGCGGTGCATCCCTGGGCGGATGTGATGATGCCCGAGCCAGCGGAGGACCTCGGCAGGATGGCCCCGGCGGGACAACTGTGGTCCACCACCGGTGACCTGGCGCGCTTCGCCGTCTTCCTCGCCCGGGGTGACGACCGGGTGCTGAGCGCGGAATCCGTACGGGAGATGCGGACGCCTGCCGCTCCGCCCGAGACGGCGGACTTGGCGGTGGGGTCCGGCTACGGCCTCGGCATGCAGATCGCGCACCGCGACGGCCGGACCCTGGTGGGGCACTCGGGCTCGCTGCCCGGGTTCCTGGCCGGCCTCGCGATCGGTGTGGACGACGACGTCGCGGCGGTCGTGCTCACGAACTGCACCTCGGGCCCAGCCGCGTTCACCGTGGCCGCCGATCTCGTACGGATCGTGGCGGACGCGGAGCCGAGGATTCCCGAACCCTGGCGGCCGGTGTCCGAGGCCGAGAACGCCGTCCTGGAGCTGGTGGGGCAGTGGTACTGGGGGACTCAGGGATTCGGGCTGCGGTGGTCGGCCGACGGCCGGCTCTCGCTGGAGCCGTTGTCCGGTGTCGGCCGCGGCGCGCACTTCCGGCCGAACGCCGACGGAACCTGGACGGGACTCGACGGCTACTACGCGGGGGAGGTCCTGCGGGCCGTACGGCGCCCTGACGGCTCGGTGAGCCATCTGGACCTCGGTTCGTTCGTGTTCACCCGTCAGCCGTACGACGACGGGTCTTCCGTGCCGGGCGGAGTGGACCCGGAGGGCTGGCGGGGGATCCGGTAGCCGACGCGACGAGGAAGGCGGCCCGTTTCACGTGAAACGGGCCGCCTCTGTCCTCTGCGCGTCTCAGAGGGGGAGTTTGAAGCCGACGTGCGAAGCAGTGAAGCCGAGACGCTCGTAGAAGCGATGGGCGTCGGTGCGGGTGACGTCGGAGGTCAGCTGGACCAACTGGCAGTCCTGGCGCCGGGATTCCTCGATCGCCCATTCGATGAGCTGGGTTCCCAGGCCGCTGCCGCGCTCGTCGGCGTGGATGCGCACGCCTTCGATCACGGAGCGCGTCGCCCCCATGCGTGACAGCCCGGGGATCACCGTGAGCTGAAGCGTTCCGACCACGCGGCGCTCGCGCACGGCGACCATCAGATGCTGATGCGGGTCACCGCTCAGGCGCTCCAGGGCGGCGAGATACGGGCTCAGGTCGTCGGGCGACTCACGTTGCGCGCCGAGCGGGTCGTCCGCGAGCATCGCGACGATCTCAGGCACGTCGTCGGCGACCGCGGAACGTATTTCAAGATCTCCCATGAGCGCACCCTACGCAGGCGTCATGGGCTGCACCGGCACGCTCACCGACTCCACGACCCGGACCAGCGGCGCCAGCTCCGGGTTCTTCGCGGCCTCGTCGAGCGCCTCCCGCAAAGCGGTGTCATTGGTGGGCCGGGCCTCGTCGAGGAGCTGGAGTCCCGCCTCGCTGACGTTCGTGTAGATGCCGCGGCGGTCGGTCGGGCACAGGTAGCGCGAGAGCAGCCCACGGTCCTCGAGGCGTGTGACGAGCCGGGTGGTGGCGCTCTGGCTCAGCACGACCGCGTCCGCGACCTGCTTCATCTGGAGATGACCGCCTTCACCGTCGTGCTGCCGGCTCAGGACGTCGAGCAGAGAGTACTCCCGCACGCTCAGGTCGTGCTCGGCCTGCAGCGCTCGCTCGATGTGGGCCTCGATCCTCCCGTGCAGCAGGGAGAGAGCGCACCAGCCCTGAGCGAGGGCGGTGAGCGCGGGGTCCGTGGCTGTCATGGCGTTCTCCTCCGTCCCGGAGCGGCTGAAGCCCAGGATAGACCACAATCGAAATATCCCGCGGTTGCATATAACCCGCGTCTGCAACTATTGTGGACGCACGCAAAGCGCTCCTGCAATCTTTTGGGAAGGTGTACCCCACCATGCCTCTCGCGCTTCTGGCCCTCGCGATCGGGGCCTTCGGAATCGGAACGACCGAGTTCGTGATCATGGGCGTACTGCCCGAGGTCGCGGGTGACTTCGGTGTCTCCATCCCCACAGCCGGTCTGCTGGTGACCGGATACGCCCTCGGCGTGGTGATCGGAGCACCGATCATGACCGCGTTCGGAACACGGGTGTCCCGTAAGCGGATGCTGATGCTGCTCATGGGGCTGTTCGTGATCGGCAACCTGCTCTCCGCCGTCGCGCCCGCCTTCGGACTGATGCTGGTGGGACGAGTGATCGCCTCCCTCGCTCACGGCGCCTTCTTCGGCATCGGGTCCGTGGTGGCCGCCGAGCTGGTCGCGCCGGAGAAGAAGGCCGGCGCGATCGCCATGATGTTCAGCGGCCTCACCATCGCCAATGTCGTCGGTGTCCCGCTGGGCACACTGATCGGGCAGTCGGCGGGCTGGCGCGTCACCTTCGCGGGCGTCGCGGCGCTCGGTGTGATCGGGCTGCTGGGCATCGCCAAGCTGGTCCCCGAGATGCCCAAGCCGGAGGGTGTGCACCTGCGGCACGAGCTGGCGGCCTTCAAGAACGTCCAGGTTCTGCTGGCCATGGCGATGACCGTGCTCGGCTTCGGCGGCGTCTTCGCGGCCATCACGTACATCGCGCCGATGATGACGCATGTCGCGGGCTTCGCCGACGGCTCCGTCACCTGGCTGCTGGTCCTGTTCGGCCTCGGCATGGTCGGCGGGAACCTGATCGGCGGCAGGTTCGCCGACCGCTCGCTGATGCCGATGCTCTACGTCTCGCTGGGCGGTCTCGCGATCGTGCTCGCCCTGTTCACCGTCACCGCGCACAACAAGATCCTCGCGGCCGTCACGATCGCCCTGATCGGAGCACTGGGCTTCGCCACCGTGCCGCCGCTGCAGAAGCGCGTCCTCGACCAGGCGCACGGCGCCCCCACGCTCGCCTCGGCGGTGAACATCGGCGCCTTCAATCTCGGCAACGCCCTCTCGGCCTGGCTCGGCGGCCTCGTCATCGCGGCCGGCCTGGGCTACACCGCCCCCAACTGGGTCGGAGCCGTCCTCGCCGCGAGCGCCCTCGTCCTCGCTGTCGTCTCGGCTGCCCTGGAGCGCCGTACGGAGACCCCGAGCGCCGTCGTAGCCGGCGCCGCTCCCGCCGAGCCGCGGGCCGCTGTCCACCACTGACCCGAGCCGATCAGGGAGCGAGGCCAGGGCCGTCCCCGCTCCCGCCGGCTCAGCACCACCCCGCAACACCCCCGAGAAGGAGAAGACCCCTCATGAGCACCACCGCTGCCGTCGCCCCGTTGACCATCGAGGACGCCGAGGTTCTCGTCACCGCGGCCCGCCGCGCCGCCGAGGCGGCCGGTGTCCGAGTCAGCGTCACCGTCCTCGACGCGGGCGGTCACCTGCTCGCCTTCCGGCGTGACGACCAGGCCGTGCTGATCTCCGGCGAGACCAGCACCCGCAAGGCCTACACAGCGCTCCAGTTGAACTCCGCCACCGCCGACCTCGTCGACGCGGTTCAGCCCGGAGGCCTCTTCCACACCCTGCCGACCGCACTCGACCGTCCCCTGCTGTTCATCGCGGGTGGCGTCCCGGTCCACCGCGACGGACGGCTGATCGGCGCGATCGGGGTCGGCGGCGGCATGCCGGACCAGGACCACGGCTTCGCCTCCGCCGCGGTCGAGACGCTCGTCTGACACGGCCGACCGGCGAAGCCCCGGCCAGGTCCGCTCCGACCGAGTCAGGCCACACCCCGGCGCAAGTCCTGTCCGACGCGGGCCGTTCGGCTCCGGCAGGCATCGGCAGGGAAGTGCCGGCCTCACCATCTGGTGGGGCCGGCACTTCCCTGTGCGCTTACGGAGAGGCACTCGGACGGTCGGTCCGCGGCCATGGCCCGGCATCCGGTCCGGACACCAGGCGTCCCGCCCTGTCCCTGCTACCCGGCGGCCACCGTCAGGGGCGCGAAGCGTCGCGTCCAGTCCCCGGGCAGCTCAGAGATTCCGTAGGTCATGACCGCGTTGAAAGCGACGGACACGAGGCCGCGCTCCTTCACCCACGACAGCAGCTCTTCGTGCCGCACGTCGATATCGGTACGCAGCGGACGGTCTGTGCCGGCGGCGAGCGAGGCGATGAGGGCCTTCGCCGTCTCCGTGTCGCGAGCGATCAGCGGGCCGACCACGTGGTTGTCCATGTTGGGCCAGGCCGCCCCGTATCCGATGATCCGGCCGCCCTCCTCGGCGACGCGCAGCTGATCGGAGAAGGCCGGCAGTCGCGTGATCATGTGGGTGCGATCGGGGCCGAAGACCTCCTCGTCGAGCCGGAGAATCGTGGAGAGATCCTCGGCGGTGGCCGCACGCGTGACGACCTCGGGCGCTCGCCCGTCCGCGGTGAAGACCCCACGGACCATCTCGGCGCGGCCGGTGACCTTGAAGCCCAACTCCTCGTAGAGCGGGCGGCCGTAGGGGGTCGCGTGCAGGGTCAGCGGCGTGGTGCCCATTTCGGTGACGACATGGCGCATGAGCCGACGTCCGACACCCTTGCGGGCATGACGCTCGGCGACGAGCACCATGCCGATCGCGCCCAGTTCAGGTCGCTCCCGCGGGCCGTACTCGGTCACGACGCAAGCGGTGACGAGGCCGCCGTCCGGGTGGTCGATTCCGTAGCCGGTCCCCGCCGCGAGCAGGAGACCCCACTTGTGTTCCTCGCGGGGCCACCCCCGGTTCTCGGACAGGTCGGCACAGGCGGTGAGATCGCGAGGCGTCAGGCGGCGGACGGGCAGATCGGCGAGGGAAAGTGTCGACACGCAGGTCAGGCTGTCCGACCCGCAGCCGTGGCGTCCACCGGTTTGCGGCCGGATGTACGTGCTTTTGGCCACGCCATACACAACCGCATGGCAAGCGGATAGATGTTTCACGTGAAACAACGCGGACAGGGGCATTCCAGTGCTGCCGCTTGCCGAATCGGTGGAACTGGCGGAAATTGCCGACGTCGCATCCAAGGTGGAGATCAGGAAGTGGCCATGTGAAGGGTTCGGGGAGGTCCGGGGCGATCTGCCGGGCCCGCGAATGCCTGTGAATTGGCCCGCCCCGCACGGCAATTGAGCGACATCGATGGATCGCCCCCGGGCCGTTTTGCGGGGAGGACGGAGAGGACTTGTGCCTGGGGCGCCTGCCGGTATGGTCGACTCCGGTTCACCTCCGCCGAGACGTAGGTACGTCCTCAGGAGGCTGAACGCAGGCCAATGCAGCCTAACGGGACGGAGAGATCGAAGACCCGCATTTTCCGTTGTGCGACCGGGCGTTGACGCGGCGTGGCATGCTGCGGTGAGACCGGTGCGGCCAATGTCACATTCTCTCCTTACTTGTCCATACGCGACGGGAATGCAGTTTCAATGTGGCCGCATTGGCCGACGGGGACTGAACCGGGAAAGAGGGCGAGCCGTCTGCGGGGGAAAGCAGGCATCTTCCGACCGCGGAGGTGCGCAGACCGATCGAAAGATGTTCGAGGCGAGGCACACCATGGACGCTCCGACCACGGCGTCGGCCGACAAGGGCACTTCCGGCGGCAACGGCGGGGGCGGTTGGTTCACACCGCGCCAGGACCCGGCGCCCTCCGACGGTGATCAGGGGGCATCCGACGGCCGTCGGCTCGCAGCGATGCGCCCCGTCGGCCGGCCCACCACCCCACAGGGCGAGCCCGCCCAGGAAGCGGACCAACGGACCCCGCCCACGGCACCGGCCGTGCAGGAACGAATATCCCCGTCGGCGCAGGCTCCCCGCGGCGAGGCAGCCCACGCCCCGCAGGCCCCCCGTGACGCGGCACCGCAGATTCCGTACCAAGGGGCGCCGTACGCGCCCCGGCGTCCCGAGCCGGAGCCCGTCGACAGAGCCGCACAACCCGTGTCAGTCGACAGAGCCGCACAACCTGTGTCAGGGGCCCCGCAGCCCGCGTACGGCTCTCCCGGGCCCGCATATGGCGCCCCGGAGCCGGAATCCGTTTTTGCCCCGCGAGCGCCCGTACAGACGCCCTCCCCGACGCCCGGCCCGAAGGCGTCTCCCGACGCCGTGCTGATCCGCCGGACCATGGCGGAGGTCGGCCCGGTGGCCGACAAGGTCACCTCCTACTTCTACGCGCTGCTGTTCGTGCGCCACCCGGAGCTGCGCCAGCTGTTCCCCGCCGCGATGGACACGCAGCGGGACCGGCTTCTCAGGGCCCTGCTGACCGCCGCCGAGCACATCGACAACACCGAAGTCCTCGTGGCGTATCTGCAGAACCTCGGCCGTGGACACCGCAAGTACGGCACCAGACCGGAGCACTACCCGGCCGTCGGCGAGTGCCTCATCGGCTCGCTCAGCAGGTATGCCTCAGGGAGCTGGGACGCCGAGACGGAGGCGGCCTGGGTGCGCGCGTACACGACGATCTCCCAGGTCATGATCGATGCGGCGGCGGCGGACGAACTGCTCGCGCCGGCCTGGTGGTACGCCGAGGTGGTCTCGCACGATCTGCGGACCCCGGACGTCGCGGTCGTCACCGTCCGCCCCGACCAGCCCTATCCGTTCCTCGCCGGCCAGTACACGAGCCTGGAGACGCCGTGGTGGCCGCGGATCTGGCGCCACTACTCCTTCGCCTCGGCCCCCCGCTCCGACGGTCTGCTGTCCTTCCATGTGAAGGCGGTTCCGGCGGGCTGGGTGTCCAACGCCCTGGTGCACCGCGCCCGGCCCGGCGACATCATCCGGCTCGGCCCGCCCGCCGGTTCGATGACCGTCGACCACACCACCGACAGCGGTCTGCTCTGTCTCGGCGGCGGCACCGGCATCGCACCGATCAAGGCCCTGGTCGAGGATGTCGCCGAGCACGGTGAACGGCGCCCGGTCGAGGTGTTCTACGGGGCACGCACCGACCACGACCTGTACGACATCGACACGATGCTGCGGCTTCAGCAGAGCCACCCCTGGCTTGCCGTACGGCCGGTCGTCGACCAGCAGGCCCACCTTCAGCTGCCGGACGTCGTCCGTGAGTACGGGCCGTGGAACGAGTACGACGCGTATCTCTCGGGGCCTCCCGGGATGATCCGCAGCGGTGTGGACGCGCTGAGGGACATCGGCATCCCGTCGGACCGCATCCGCCACGACTCGGTGGAGGAACTCGTGACGGCCGGCGACTGAACACGTCCAGGCCGGGACGGGGTGAATCCGTCTCCCGGCCAGGACGGTTCGACGGCCCTCCGGCCCGCGACGGTCAGCCCAGGTCGGGCGCGTGCATCGCCCGTACGCCCTCGATGTTCCCGTCGAGATAGTGCCGCAGGGACAGGGGGACGAGGTGGACGGAGGCGATGCCGACCCGCGTGAACGGCACGCGGACGATCTCGTACTCGCCGATCGGCTCGTCCACCTCGGGACCGTGTCTCTGGGACAGGTCCATGGACTCCAGGCGGCAGACGAAGAAATGCTGCACCTTGACGCCGGTCGCGCCGCCGTCGTCGCCGATGTGCTCGACGGTGTCGACGAAGCAGGGCACTACATCGGTGACCTTGGCGCCGAGCTCCTCGTGCACCTCGCGGTGGAGGGCGTCGACGACGGTCGTGTCCTCCGGTTCGACCCCGCCGCCCGGTGTGAGCCAGTAGGGATCGACGCCGGGCTTGGTGCGCTTGATCAGGATCAGGTCGTCACCATCGAGCAGGATGGCGCGGGCGGTGCGCTTGACCACGGGTCGGACGGTCATGGGAGAAATGTGGCCCGGCAGGTTCCACGTGAAACATCGCGACGCCCCCGAACTGCCGCGACGAGCTGTCAGGCCCAGTCGGCAGCGGCCCGCAGCAGCCACTCGTGTGCCCGGGCGATGTGCGGCATGGCCAGCGTCCCCGTGCGGACCACCAGAAAGTATGTGCGCAGCGGCGGCACGGCCGGGTCGAGCAGCGCGACGACGTCGCCGCTCTCCAGCGCCTCGGTGCACAGATACCGGGGCAGGACGGCGAGGCCCGCACCCGCGGCGGCGCAGGCCAGGACGGCGCGCAGGTCCGGGACGACGACGGTGCCGGAGGCGGCCGGGCGGGAGTCGAAGACGGAGGCCCAGTAGCGGGCGACGAGGGGCAGCGACTCGTGCACCTCGACGATGGGGAGGTCCTCCAGCGCGTAGGCGCCCTTGCGGCGCAGCTTCCCGGCGCCTACGCGGGCCATCCAGCGCGGAGCGGCGACCAGGACGTGCTCTTCGTCGCAGAGCGGAGTCGCGGTCAGCAGAGCACCGCGTGGACGGGCCGTCGTGATGGCCAAATCATGATGTCCGGCAGCAAGCCCTTCCAGGGTCTCCTCGGCATTGCCGAAGGAGGCGCGCAGCGCCAGGCCCTGGCCGTCGTCGCCGATCAGCTCGGTGAGCGCGGGCAGCGCCCGCTCCGCGGTGAACTCCGGCGGCCCGGCGAGATGAAGGGTGCGCAAGGACGAGTCCTCGTCGACGCCGGTCTCGGTGATCTCCACGAGGGCGTCGAGGTGCGGTGCCGCCTTGTGGGCCAGTTCGTCGCCGATGGTCGTGGGGGTCACCCCACGGGCCTGGCGCAGGAACAATGGCCGTCCCAACTGCCGCTCCAGCGTGCGGATCTGTGAGGTGACCGCAGGCTGGGAGAGCCCGAGCAGCGCGGCGGCGCGGGTGAAGGAACCGGCCCGGTGCACCGTCACGAACGTGCGCAGCAAGGCCAAATCCATGGTGCCCCTCCCCTCCCAGCACCCCCGCGCGAGCCCTAACTATAAATAAGTCGATAGGTCGCTGTCGCTACGGTGATTGGACACTGACACAGAGTCAACTAGCCTTGGTCGCGCGGTTCTTCGCGCGCAGAACCGGGACGGTCCGAGCCACGAGGGGGGAGGCTCGGACCGTCCGTCGTGCGGAGCGGAGCACTGGTTTCGCGGCCGCGCACGACGTCCCGGCGCAGCGGTCGCTCAGAAGGCCTTCACTCCGCGGACTCGTCGAGTGCCTGCAGCAGGTCCGCCACCAAGTCCTCGGGGTCCTCCGCACCGACGGAGAGGCGGACGAAGCCTTCCGGCACCGCGTCTCCGCCCCAGCGCCCGCGCCGTTCCGCCGTGGACCGGACGCCGCCGAAGCTCGTCGCGTCGTCCACCAGACGCAGCGCGTCGAGGAAACGGTCGGCACGCGTGCGCGTGGGCAGCGTGAAGGACACCACGCATCCGAACCGCCGCATCTGCTGAGCGGCGATCTTGTGCGAAGGGTCGTCGGGCAGACCGGGATAGCGCAGCCCGGACACCTCGGGCCGATCCCGCAGGGCCTCGGCGACGATCAGGGCGCTGGAGGTCTGCCGGTCGGCGCGCAGTTGGAGGGTGGCGAGCGAGCGGTGCGCGAGCCAGGCCTCCATGGGGCCGGGGATCGCGCCGACGATCTTCCGCCAGCGCTTCACCGGAACCATCAGTGCGCTGTCACGGGCGGCGACGTATCCCAGCAGGATGTCGCCGTGCCCGGTGAGCATCTTGGTGCCGCTCGCGACCGAGAAGTCCGCGCCGAGCTCCAGCGGGCGCTGTCCGAGCGGAGTGGCCAGGGTGTTGTCGACGGCGACGAGCGTGCCCTGCGCGTGGGCCGCCGTGACCAGCCGCCGGATGTCGCAGACGTCGAGGCCCGGGTTCGACGGCGTCTCGATCCACAGCAGCTTCGCGCCGTCGAGCACCTCCAGCTGGGCGTCGCCGGCGGTCGGGGCGGTGCGCACCTCGATGCCGTACGCGGTCAGCTGCTCGCGCACCAGTGGGAGCACCTGATAGCCGTCGTCGGGCAGGACCACGACGTCGCCGGCGCGCAGCTGGGAGAAGAGGACGGCGGAGATGGCGGCCATGCCCGAGGGGAAGGCGAGGGTCTCGACGCCGTCCTCCCCGGGGGCCTCCAGCTCGCCGATGGCGCGCTCCAGGAGCGTCCAGGTCGGGTTCTCGTCACGGCCGTAGGTGTACGGGCCGGTGGGATCGCCGGGCAGATGGAAGTGCGCGGCGAAGACCGGTCCCGGAAGTGTCGGCTCGTACTTGACGGGCTCGGGCAGCCCGGCCCGCACCGCGCGCGTGCCGTCACCGCTCGGCGCAACGAAATCCCCTGAGGTCATGAGACCTGTCCCTCCACTTGCTCCTGTACAGCGGCGAGCAGACCGACGCTCGCCGCCTCCACCATCTCAAGACACTCCTCGAAGCCGTCCATTCGTCCGTAATACGGATCCGGGACGTCCGGATCGTCGCCCGCGGTGGGGTCGTACGACCGCAGCAGTCCGACCTTGGCGGCGTCCTCGGGGGTGGGCGCGAGACGGCGCAGCGCCTTCAGGTGGCCGGAGTCGAGGGCGACGACGAGGTCGAGGCGGGAGAACCACGAGGCCTGGAACTGCCGGGCGGTGTGGTCGCTCCCGTAGCCGTGCGCCTCCAGGACGGCGACGGTCCGCGGGTCGGCACCGTCGCCCTCGTGCCAGCCGCCCGTGCCCGCGCTGTCGACCTCGACCTGGTGATCGAGCCCGGCCTCTTCCACACGGGCCCGGAAGACGGACTCCGCCATCGGGGAGCGGCAGATGTTGCCGGTGCAGACGAAACAGACGCGATAGGGCATGGCTGCTCAGTCCTTGCCGTCGGGCAGCAAGACGTTGAGCGCCCAGGACACGACGGAAATGATCAGGCCGCCCAGGACGGCGGTCCAGAAGCCCTCGACGTGGAAGCTCAGGTCGAGCTTGTCGGCCAGCCACGAGGTGAGCAGCAGCATCAGTGCATTGACCACGAGCGTGATCAGGCCGAGCGTGAGAATGAAGAGCGGGAAGGTCAGGATCTGGACGATGGGCTTGACCAGGAAGTTCACCAGGCCGAAGACCAGCGCGACGAGCAGCAGCGTGCCGACCTTCTTGCCGGTGCTGTCCCCCGTGAGGGTGATCTTGTCGAGCAGCCACACCGCGACGGCCAGGGCCCCCGCGTTGGCGAGTGTCTTGACTACGAAATTCTTCATGTGTCTGATCGTGGCAGAAGAGATCGACTGGCGAGCAGGCTGTGCGCACAGCTTGTGGAGTACGAGAGCGGACGAAAGCGATGAAGGCATTCCGGCTGGACGAACTGGAGGCGGAACGCGCCGCCAACGAAGGCGCCTACCTGCAGTTCCTGCGCGAGCGGAACATGTCGGTCGGCCTCTACGCGCTCGACGCGGGTGAGCTCGACCCGCAGAAGCCGCACCAGCAGGACGAGGTGTATTTCGTGGTGAGCGGGCGGGCCTCGATCACGGTCGGGCTGGAGACCACGCAGGTGGCGCGCGGCAGCGTCGTCTACGTACCCGCGGGCGTCGCCCACAAGTTCCACCACATCACCGAGGATCTGAGGGTCCTGGTGGTGTTCTCTCCGCCCGAGAGCTGACCGCCGTCTCAGGGTTCCCTAGGGGAACGGTCAGGGGAGGACAAGGGATGCGAGGCCCCTGTACGCGTCTCTCCGGGCCTAGCATCGAAGCAGGACATCGGAGAACCCGGAATCACGGCCCCGGACTTGGGGCGACGGGCGAAGAGAGGTAAGGACGAGGGCGATGCGAGAGATCTTCAGCGGTATGCCGTGGTGGGTGAAGTGGGTCGCGGTGCCGGTCATCGCCCTGGTCGTGTTCGGCGGCCTGATAGCCAGCGTCGTCGGATTCGTCATCGGCCTGCTCTTCAAGCTGCTGATCTTCGTCGCGCTGGTCGGCGGACTGATCTACCTCGTGCGGAAGTTCATGGCGGGCTCGTCGTCCCGCAGCGACTGGTGAGACGCGAGAGGGTGAGCGTGGGGTAACGGGTGCGCCGGGAAAGGGAACTCCAGGTTCCCTCGCCCGAGGGAAGTTTCCCCGCGAGGCCGTCTGCGAGCGGTGACAGACGGTTAAAGTCCGGAGCTCGACGCGGGGCCGACCCCCGCGGGCAGCGCACAGCCCCCTCCCGTGTTCCCCCGCACGGGCGGTTCCCCTCGCGCTTCGGGAGTGCCCCTTGGCCACGGTTGACACCGCACCCGCAGAATCACCTGCTCCCCCCGTCCAGCGGTCGGGCGGACCCACTGCGTCACGCGTTCCGCCGACCCAGCCCCTCACCACCCCCGGCGAGACCCGCGCCGCACACCTCCCGCCGGCTCAGGACCCGCCCGTCGAGTCGAACTCCACCACCCTGATCGGCTCGGTGCAGCGCGCGATGCGGCTCCTGGAGGCGGTGGCGTCGCGCGAGCACGGGGCGCCCGCCAAGCAGCTGGCCCGGGAGGCCGGGCTCGCGCTGCCGACGGCGTACCACCTGCTGCGCACCCTCGCCCACGAGGGCTATCTGCGCCGGGACAAGGGACTCTTCTTCCTCGGAGAGTCGGCCGAGCGGCTGAGCAGCAGTGGAGCGCAGCAGAAACGTCGCAGCACGATGAGTGACGCACTGGCGCACTGGCGCGACGCGATCGGCGTGCCCGTCTACTACGCGAACTACCGGGACGGCGAGATCGACGTCATCTGCGTCGCCGACAGCCCGGCCACCCCGGCCGTCGAGGAGTGGGCCGACTTCCGCGAGACCGGCCACGCCCACGCGATCGGCCAGTGCCTGCTGTCCCAGCTGGACGACAAGGCCCGCCGCGACCACCTCGACCGCTATCCGGTGCAGTCGATCACCCCGTACACGGTGCGTGACAACGACAGCCTGCTGCGGCGCCTGGAGCGGACGGGGCGCATGGAGCCGGTCGTCGAGCGGCAGGAGTACGCGCTGGGCACGGTCTGCGCCGCCATCCCCATCACCGTGGGCAGCACGGCCGCGACGATGGCCATTTCTCTCCCTTCCCATCAGGCCGAGCGGCTGCTACCCGCCGCACGCCAATTGCAGAGCGAGATCGGTCGGCTGCTAGGGACACTCGCGATCTCTATCAGTATCTGAAAACTCACTCCTTGTGATCTGTCGTGCACGTTCTGCAAGATTCCAGCAGTGTCAGGGGGACGATTCCTGGCCAGGGCGACGGCAAACGACGGGGTAGGCGATGCGCGAGTCGGTACAGGCAGAGGTCATGATGAGCTTCCTCGTCTCGGAGGAGCTCTCTTTCCGCATTCCTGTGGAACTGCGATACGAGACCTGTGATCCGTACGCGGTGCGGCTGACCTTCCATCTGCCTGGCGATGCGCCGGTGACCTGGGCGTTCGGACGGGAACTGCTGATCGACGGTGTGGGGCGCCCGTGCGGTGACGGTGATGTGCGCATCGCGCCGGCCGACCCGGAGTCCCTCGGCGAGGTCCTGATCCGCCTTCAGGTGGGCGGCGACCACGCACTGTTCCGGTCCGGTGCCGCGCCGCTCGTCGCCTTCCTCGACCGCACCGACAAGTTGGTGCCGCTCGGGCAGGAGCGTGCCCTGGCCGGCTTCGACACCCATCTCGACGAAGCCCTCGACCGCATCCTGGCGGAGGAGCAGAGCGCGGGCTGACGAACGTCCGCATCCTCAAGTGGAGTAACGCTTCCTCACCGTCGGCGCGGGTGGCCGGTGGTCTCAGCGCTTACGGCGGCGACCGCCACCCCCGCGCACCGGCGTGCGGCCCCTCGCGGGCTCAGGCGCGCTCTGCACGGCCTCGGGGCGGTCGGCGGCTACCACCAGGGCGGCCAGCGCGGTGGTCACCGGCACGGAGGCGACCAGCCCGATCGAGCCGATCAGGGTGCGCACGATCTCCTCGGCGACGAGTTCGCTGTTGGCCACCGTGGCCACACTGCTCTGCGCGATCGAGAAGAGCAGCAGCAGCGGCAGCGCGGCGCCCGCGTAGGCCAGGACGAGGGTGTTCACGACCGACGCGATGTGGTCACGGCCGATGCGGATGCCCGCGCGGTACAGGCCGCGCCAGCCCATCGTCGGATTCGCCTCGTGCAGTTCCCAGACCGCGGACGTCTGTGTGACGGTCACGTCGTCGAGGACACCGAGCGAACCGATGATGACGCCCGCGAGCAGCAGACCGCTCATGTCGATGGACGGATACAGGCCATGGATCAGGCCGGTGTTGTCATCGGTGTTGCCGGTCAGCGCCGCCCATCCGATGAAGGCGGAGCCGAGCACACCGATCAGCACCAGCGAGAGCAGCGTGCCGAGGACGGCCACCGAGGTGCGGGCCGAGAGGCCATGACACATGTAGAGGGCGATCAGCATGATGGCGCTGGAGCCGACGACCGCCACGACCAGCGGGTTCGAGCCCTCCAGGATCGCCGGCAGGATGAAGAACGTCAGGATCAGGAAACTGATGGCCAGTGCGACCAGTGCCATGACGCCGCGCATCCGGCCCACGACCACGACGACGACCGCGAAGATCCCGGCGAGCAGCGTCAGGGGGAACTTCCGGTTGACGTCGGTGACCGAGTACTGGAGGTCCTTCGGCGCGGACGGCTCGTACGCGACGACGACCTTCTGCCCCTCGTGCAACTGCCGTGTCTGGTCGGGCTGAACGATCTCCGTGAACGTGCGGCCCTTGTCCTTGCCGGTGTCGATCTGGATCGTGGCCTTCTTGCACTCTCCCTTGGCCCGCTGCTGGGTGGACGAACCCTGGGCGGTGGAGCCGTCGCCGGTCGGCGCCTGCCCCGCGGCGTTCACCGACTTGCAGTCCACCTCGTCGACCTGGGTGACCGTCGCCTGCTGTGTCTGCCGGTCGAAGCCGACGCCGGTCCGCTCGTGGGACGGAGCGCCACCGGGCCAGAGCACCAGGAGACCCACGACGACCGCCGCCGCGAAGGGGATCAGCACCGCGGCGATGACCTTGCGCAGGTGGCGGGAGACGGGTGCGGCCGGGCCGTGGCTGTGACTGTGCGAGTGGCCGTGGCTTCCGCCGGGGCCGTGTCCGTGCCCGCCGCCGGGACTGTCGCCGTGACCGCCTGGACCGCCGCCGTGCCCGCCGCCGTGACCGTGGCCATGGCCGCCGCCTGGTCCACGGCCACCGCCGGATCCGCGTCCGGAGCCGCCCCCGGGGCCATGCCTGTGGCCGTCGTCGGAGCCTGCACCGCGGGGCGGCTCGGACGGTGGGAACGGGGACTGCTGCGTCGTGGTCACCGACCGATCATCGCAAGAACGGCAGAGGCCCTCTGTTCACCGCGCCAGATATGACGCTAGCGTGGAGGCACCTTTGCACACGCGGGAGCTCGGAGCACCGGGCTGAGAGGGCGCTGACCTCCGCCTCAGCGATGTTTCACATGAAACATCGACAGACGGAAGCCGCTGCGTCGACCGCCGAACCTGTTACCGGGTAATGCCGGCGTAGGGAGTAGGTCTCATGACCGACAAGGACGTACGCACGCCTGCCTCCAGCCAGACGGACGGGGCTTCTTCGCCGTCCTCGAACGGCGAGGCCGGGAAGTCCATCGGCTGGCACAAGGGGTACGTCGGGGGTCCGCGCCCCGATGTACGGGTGCCGGTCCGTCAGGTGCACCTCACCAACGGGCAGTCCGTCACGCTGTACGACACCTCCGGCCCGTACACCGATCCATCCGTCGACACCGATGTGCGCAGGGGCCTGGCACCCCTGCGGGAGAACTGGATCATCGCCCGCGGCGACACCGAGGAATACGCGGGCCGCCCCGTCCGCCCCGAGGACGACGGGATCAAGCACACCTCACCGCGCGGGGGACTGCGCAACCTCGACGCCGTCTTCCCCGGCAGGCCGCGGCAGCCGCGCCGGGGCCGGGACGGGCAGGCGGTCACGCAGCTCGCGTACGCCCGCCGGGGCGAGATCACGCCCGAGATGGAGTTCGTGGCGGTCCGTGAGAACGTCGAGCCCGAGGTCGTACGCGAGGAGATCGCCGCGGGGCGCGCGGTGCTTCCGGCGAACGTCAACCATCCGGAGATCGAGCCGATGATCATCGGCAAGCGGTTCCTGGTGAAGGTCAACGCCAACATCGGTAATTCGGCGGTCACTTCCTCCATCGAGGAGGAGGTCGAGAAGATGACCTGGGCGACCCGCTGGGGCGCGGACACGGTCATGGACCTGTCCACCGGCCGCAACATCCACACCACCCGCGAGTGGGTGCTGCGCAACTCCCCCGTGCCCATCGGCACCGTGCCGCTCTACCAGGCACTGGAGAAGGTCGACGGCCGCGCCGAGGAACTGACCTGGGAGATCTACAAGGACACGGTCATCGAGCAGGCCGAACAGGGCGTGGACTACATGACCGTCCACGCGGGTGTGCGGCTGCCGTACGTGCCGCTCACCGCGAACCGCAAGACCGGCATCGTCTCGCGCGGCGGCTCCATCATGGCCGCGTGGTGCCTCGCGCACCACAAGGAGTCGTTCCTGTACGAGAACTTCGAGGAGCTCTGCGAGATCCTCGCCGCGTACGACGTCACGTACTCGCTGGGCGACGGCCTTCGTCCGGGCTCGATCGCGGACGCCAACGACGAGGCGCAGTTCGCGGAGTTGCGCACGCTCGGGGAACTCAACACGATCGCCAAGCGGTTCCATGTTCAGACCATGATCGAGGGCCCGGGACATGTCCCGATGCACAAGATCAAGGAGAACATCGACCTTCAGCAGGAGATCTGCGATGAGGCTCCGTTCTATACGCTCGGCCCGCTGACCACGGACGTCGCGCCGGCGTACGACCACATCACCTCCGGTATCGGCGCCGCGATGATCGCCTGGTGGGGCACGGCCATGCTCTGCTACGTCACACCCAAGGAGCACCTGGGCCTGCCCAACCGTGACGACGTCAAGACGGGCGTCATCACGTACAAGATCGCCGCTCACGCCGCCGACCTCGCCAAGGGTCACCCGGGTGCACAGGAGTGGGACGACGCGCTGTCCGACGCCCGCTTCGAGTTCCGGTGGGAGGACCAGTTCAACCTGGCGCTCGACCCGGACACGGCACGCGAGTTCCACGACGAGACCCTGCCGGCCGAGCCCGCCAAGACGGCCCACTTCTGCTCCATGTGCGGGCCGAAGTTCTGCTCGATGAAGATCAGCCAGAGCATCACCGAGCGATTCGGTGGCGCGGCGGCCGAGGGGGCTTCTCCGGAGGAGATCGCCGAGGGGATGCTCCAGAAGTCGAAGGAGTTCGCGTCCAGCGGCAATCGGGTCTACCTGCCGATCGCGGACTGATCCGACAAGGACCCCGCCGAGCGGCCCTTCCCTCCCGAAGGAGGGAAGGGCCGTCTCCCGCTCGTGGGCTGACGCGTCTTCAGCCGGGCGAACGCCCCGGGCTGTCCGATGGGCACGGGTGTGCGTATGGGGCGGTCCCGGGGACGGGTTCAGTTGGCAGACTGGGCCCATGACAGCCACATCCATGAGCAAAGGCGCCAATCTTCCCGTGGCCGCCGAGGCCGTGCAGGTCGTGCTCGGCTGGTCCGCCGGGCCTGATGCGCCGGACGCCGATGCCTCGGCGCTCCTGCTCGGGGCGGACGGACGGGTGAGGGACGACGGGGACTTCGTCTTCTACAACCAGCCGCAGCACGCCTCCGGCGCCGTGCATCACCTCGGGAAGCGGCAGGACGCCGGAGGCACGACGGACACCGTCGGGGTGGACCTGCGTGCCCTGGAGCCCGCCGTCGAGCGTGTCGTCCTGGGAGCCTCGGCCGACGGCGGCACCTTCGGTCAGCTGTCGGGGCTGATGCTCAGGCTGCTGGACGCCGGGACGGGCCAGGAGCTCGCGCGTTTCGAGATGGAGGCCACGACGGAGACGGCGTTCATCGGGGGCGAGCTCTATCTGAGGGGCGGCCAGTGGAAGTTCCGCGCGGTCGGACAGGGCTACGACTCCGGACTGGCGGGCCTCGCCACCGACTTCGGGATCAGTGTGGACGAGGAGCCCGCCGCCCCGGAACCCGCCCTCCCCGGTCCCGCACCGGTGGACCACCGGGCGCCGGTGCCTGCCGCTCCGCCCGCGCCGACGGCACCCCCGGCTCCGATGCCCACCGCTCCGTCCGCACCCCCGGCGCCTCGTCCGCCCCTGCCCGCCACGGCGCCCGCGCCCGCTCCGACGGTCGTGGGACCGCCGGTTCCCACGGCGCCGCAGGCCACCCCTCCTCGCCTGGTCAAGGGTGAGGAGCACCTGCCCGTGGACATGCGCAAGCGGCTGTCCCTGCGCAAGGAGCAGGTGGCGGTCAGCCTGCGCAAGCACGGCGCGGAGGGTGTCAGGGCCCGTGTCGTCCTGGTCCTCGACGCCTCCGGCTCGATGTCCTTCCTGTATTCGCGCGGCGTCGTGGCCGATGTGGTGGAGCGGATGGCCGCGGTGGCCGCGCAGCTGGACGACGACGGGGAGATGCAGGCGTGGACCTTCGCCTCCAACCCGGCCCGGCTGCCGGACCTGGTGCTGGGGGAACTGCCCGAATGGCTGGAGCTGCACGTCCGGGTCGGTGAGCTGACCCTGTTCCGGCGCAAGAAGCCGCGCAAGGGTCTGCGGCCGGGACAGGTGGACATGCGCGCGGTCGGCATCCAGAACGAGGAGCAGAAGGTCATCGCCGAGGTGCGGTCGTTCGTCCGTGAGAACCCGGCCGTCGATCCCACGCTGGTGCTGTTCTTCTCCGACGGCGGCATCTACCGCAACAAGGAGATCGAGAACGAGCTGCGTGCTGCGGTGGAGGAGCCGATCTTCTGGCAGTTCGTGGGCCTGGGGCGGTCGAACTACGGCGTGCTGGAACGGTTCGACGCACTCCCCGACCGACGCGTCGACAATGTCGGCTTCTTCGCCGTCGACGACATCAGCACCGTGCCGGACCCGGAGCTGTACGACCGCTTGCTGTCGCAGTTCCCGGCCTGGATGAGCGCGGCACGGCGTCTGGGTATCGTCCGCGGCTGAGGCCATGAGGCCATGAGGCCATGAGGCCATGAGGCCATGAGGCCATGAGGCCATGAGGCCATGAGGCCATGAGGCCATGAGGCGGTGCGGTCATGCGGCCGTGAGACCGGGGCCCTCGCACGGGGCCAGCAGGGCACAGGGACAGGCCGAGTGCGGGCCCGCGCCGCTGGAGCGCGGGCCCGGATTCCCCCGGCCGTCGGCCGACCGGGCTCCTACTCGGGCTGGTGCTCCGGTCCGCCGAAGTCCGGGCTGGTGAAGTCGGGACTGGAGAAACTCGGACGCGGCCCTGCCGACGGCCCGCCTTCGGGGCTGCTGAACCCCGGCCGGTTGTATCCGAGGTGCGGGATGCGGCTCGGCGTCGGGGCCTGGCGGCCCAGCGCGGCGGAGCCGGGATCGGCGAGGGCCTCCCGGAGGAACGGCAGGACGCCGCGCTCCAGCAGGGCGTCGTGCCAGGCTTCCCTGGCCCGGACCACTTGTTCGCGCAGTTCGCCGCGGGCCTCGTCCGGGAGGGAGGACGAGCTGTTGCGCAGTGCCGTCAGCAGCAGTCCGACCGCGGCGACCAGGATCGCGGCCGCCGTGACCGCGCCGAAGACCCATCCCGTGGTCAGGAGGGTCTTGGCGAACGCCGGCTCGGGGTCGAGCATCTTCAGGATGTACCCGACGAGCAGGAAGATCGCCGCTGCCGTACCCGCGAGCACGGGCGCGAGCACCGCGACGACGGCGATGGCGCCGGCTCCGGCGGTCTCGGTGACCTCCCCCACGGTGGCGGCGAGCCCCATCGCGGTCGCGCCCGGCTCCGGTGAGCCGACTTCCTCGCTCACGACCGGGTGGGACGACGCCGGGTTGCGCAGTTCCTCACGGGCCTTCACATAGTTCTGGTACTCGGTCGCCGCGGCCGCCGTGATGAGCGCGGTGGCGTTGAGTGCCATGGTGCGCAGTTGTTCGGGGTTGAGCCGCTGGCCGACAGCGGCGAGTTCCGGGCGGTGTGGTGCGGAGCGCAGCGCCTCATCGAGGATCCGCTCGTATTCCTGGCGGTCCTCGCTCAGCAGGTGCTGCGGAACGCTGTTCATGTGCATCCCCCGATGCTCCGTAGGGCTGGTGGCTCGCACGCTGACGAGCCGTCGGGCAGAAACGGAGGGGAGCCTGCTACGGATAAGCCGATGGTAGAGCGGTGACGGCACGCCGTGACAGGGGGTTTCCAGAAATTGGCCCCTGGCTCGGCGCAGTCCTCCTGGGGGACGCCTGCCCGGTGAACGCTCAGGTATCCAGGGGAAGTTGCTGGACCAGCAGCTTTCCGGCCATGGTCACTCCGCCGTCCATCGCGATGGCCAGCCCGTCGGCGTACAGATGGGGTCCTTCGACCACGGGGCCCGCGCCGTCCTCGCCGTCCTCGGAGCCGACCTCGCCCAGGAGGTACGGGATGGGGCTGTGACCATGGACGATGCGCTTGCCGCCGTAGGCGTTCAGCAGTTCCCGGACGGCCTCGGAGCCGCCGTCGTCGCGGAAGGCGAAGCGCTTGGTGAACTTGCGGAACAGGTCCCAGCACTCGTCGGCGTCGTTGCGGGTGAGGGTTTCGCGGACGGTGTCGTTGACCGCTTCGATGGAGTCGCCGTAGTCGAGGTAGGCGGTCGTGTCCGAGTGGACCAGGAGGTGCCCGTCGACCAGTTCCATGGCGTCGAGCCGGGCCATCCACTGGAGGTGGTGGTCCTGGAGGCGGTCCATGTCGGTCTTCTGCCCGCCGTTGAGCAGCCAGGCGGCCTGGAAGGTGGCGGTGCCCGCGCCGGAGTTGACCGGGGTGTCGGCGAACCGCTTGGCGCCGAGGAGCAGCAGCTCGTGGTTTCCCATGAGGGCCTTGCAGTAGCCGCCGGCCGCGGCGGCCTCGGCGGACAGCCGCATCACGAGGTCGATCACGCCGATGCCGTCGGGTCCGCGGTCGGTGAAGTCGCCGAGGAACCACAGGCGGGCGTTGCCCGCGGACCAATTGCCCGAGGCGTCGACGAGACCGCGCTCCTGGAGCGCCGCGACGAGCTGGTCGAGGAAGCCGTGCACGTCGCCGACCACGTAGAGCGGGCCGGGTCCGTCGGCGGTCGTGGGGGCGGGCACGGCGGCCGGGTCGACGGTGACCTGGACGGTGTCGCCCCGGTTGATGACGGGGAGGTCCCGCTGCGTCGGCGTGTATTCCTCGGTGTAGTCCGTCCGGTGGTCCGTGGACGGGTACTCCGCCGACTCCGGGGCCCGGCGCTCGGCCTGCTGCTGGTTCCGGTACTCGGCCGGGGCCGGGTTCCGGTACTCGCCCGGCTCCCCGGCGGGGCCGGTGGCCTCGCCGGGGGGAGTGCTGGGCGTGTACGGACCGGTCTCGTGGACGTACGCGGGCACCCGGAAGTCGCGCAACGTCGCCGTCCGCACCACCTCGGGTCCCTGACCGGCCCCCTGAGTCATCGACCCCTCCACCACCATCGCGCCGCATCTGCACCGGATCGGACTGCCTGGTCGCAGCGGCCCGCGGTGTCGTCCGCCCATCATAGGAATGCGGATCGCGCCATGTGATGACCCAGGGGTGGTGAATCGGAGCAGGAGCCCTGTTCACCGCGGTTTTCGCCCGAATTGGGCGGTGCTTTCCCAGCCCTTTCGGTGGCGCCCCTTGTTTACGGGACGTCAACCCTCCTCGGGTGATCGTGGCGGACTGACCGTCGTGCGCGGCGAGCGGCGCTCCGAGGACGTCCGGACGATCAGTTCCGTGGGTATCACCTGCTCGACCGGATGGTCCGATTCGACCCCTTCGATGGCGTCGATGAGGAGCTGGACCACGGCCGTGCCGATGCGGCGCGGTTTGAGGGAGAGCGTGGTGATGGGCGGTTCGGTGTTGGCGTAGACGGTGGACTCGCTGCAGCAGACGAGCAGCAGGTCGTCCGGGACGCGCAGGCCGTACCGGCGGGCGGCGGCCAGCAGGTCCGTGCCGTTCGGGTCGAAGAGCCCGTAGACGGCGTCGGGGCGGTCGGGCCGGGCGAGCAGCCGGTCGGCGGCGACGGCTCCGGCACAGGGATCGTGCGCGGGGTAGGCCTCGTACACCGGATCCTGGCCCACCCGCTCGCACCAGTGCAGGTAGGCGGTGGTGGAGAGATGGGTGTACGTGTCCGTCGTGGTGCCGGTGAGGAGGCCGATCCGGCGGGCGCCGGCGTCGGCGAGGTGGTCGAGGATGCCCAGGACCGCGGCCTCGTGGTCGTTGTCCACCCAGGCGGTGACCGGGAGTGAGCCCGCCGGGCGGCCGTCGGAGACGACGGGTAAGCCCTGGCGGACCAGTTCGCTGACGACCGGGTCCTGGTCGGACGGGTCGATGACCACGGTCCCGTCCAGGGCGACGTTCGACCACACGTCGTGGCGCGAGGTCGCGGGGAGGATCACCAGGGCGTAGCCCCGCGCCAGCGCGGCCGACGTCGCGGCTCTGGCCATCTCCGCGAAGTACGCGAACTCGGTGAAGGTGAAAGGTTCATCCCCGTACGTCGTCACGGTCAGGCCGATCAGTCCCGACTTGCCGGTACGGAGGGTTCGGGCCGCGGCCGACGGGCGATAGCCCAGCCGGTCGGCGACCTCGCGGACATGGCGTCGGGTGGCGTCCGGGAGCCGGCCCTTGCCGTTGAGGGCGTCGGACACAGTCGTGATGGAGACCCCTGCGGCCGCAGCCACGTCTCTGATGCCCGCCCGGCCCGGTCGACCGCCTCGGCGGGAGGTCTCCGCCCGGCTCACCTGGTGCTTCCCTGCTGCTGTCATGGCGAGCCGATAGTAGGGCTCATGCGGTGGGGTAGTGCGGACGCATATGCACGCGTTGACAGGCACGTTTCTGCATGGTCGAAATGGATCAACAACCTTGGAAACAAAGGCAGTTGAACGATCCAATGGCAGTACGTGACTTGTCGACACGCATGGGCCTGCCAAGTGGGCCATGTTTCGAAGAGGTCTCAACTCACCTTCACGAGGGATGCGCGCTACGGCGTGAGCCACCGGCGCGTGCGTGCCCGAGTGGCGCGCCCCCCTTTTCGTGCACCTTCGTACGAGGATGACCGTCAGGTCGCGCGGAGGCGGCGGGCGGTCCGGCGCGGGTTGCCGCCCGGTTGTCCACAGCCCATTCGCAGCGGCGCCGAATCCTCATAAGGTGAGAAGCATTGGTAGCCGGTGGTGGTCATGAGCCGCCGGTGGTCGCGAGGAGGACTGCGGTGAGCGAGACGAGCCCCAAGCTGCGTGCCGAGCTGGAGGGTATCCCCACCTACAAGCCCGGCAAGCCCGCCGCGGCCGACGGTCCGGTGGCATACAAGCTGTCCTCGAACGAGAACCCGTATCCGCCGCTGCCCGGGGTGATGGAGAGCCTCCTGACCGCCTCCGGGTCGTTCAACCGCTACCCGGACATGGCGTGCACCGGCCTGATGAACGAGCTGGCGGACCGCTTCGGGGTCCCCGTCTCGCACCTGGCGACGGGCACCGGATCGGTCGGGGTCGCGCAGCAGCTGCTCCAGGCCACCAGCGGCCCCGGCGACGAGGTCATCTACGCCTGGCGGTCCTTCGAGGCGTACCCGATCATCACGCAGATCAGCGGGGCGACCTCGGTGAAGGTGCCGCTCACGCCGGGCGAGGTGCACGACCTGGACGCGATGGCCGACGCGATCACCGACCGCACCCGGCTCATCTTCGTCTGCAACCCGAACAACCCCACCGGCACCTCGGTGCGCCGGGCCGAGCTGGAGCGCTTCCTCGACCGGGTGCCCGGCGACGTGCTGGTCGTCCTGGACGAGGCGTACCGCGAGTTCGTCCGCGACGTCGAGGTGCCGGACGGCGTGGCCGTCTACCGGGACCGGCCCAACGTCTGCGTGCTGCGCACCTTCTCCAAGGCGTACGGACTGGCCGGGCTCCGCGTCGGCTTCGCGATCGCCCATGAGCCGGTGGCGGCGGCCCTGCGCAAGACCGCGGTGCCGTTCGGTGTGAGTCAGCTGGCCCAGGACGCCGCGGTGGCGAGTCTGCGTGCCGAGGACGAGCTGCTCGGCCGGGTCGGCTCCCTGGTCTGCGAGCGCAACCGGGTCGTCGAGACGCTGCGCGGTCAGGGCTGGACGGTTCCCGAGACCCAGGCCAACTTCGTGTGGCTGCGACTGGGGGAGCGCACGCTCGACTTCGCCGCGCACTGCGAGCGCGCCGGGGTCGTGGTGCGTCCCTTCGCCGGCGAGGGCGTGCGCGTCACGATCGGCGAGACCGAGGCGAACGACATCTTCCTCAAGGCGACGGAAGGCTTCCGCGCCTCGCTCTAGTCCGCCGGGCGCCGCCTGCCGGCGAAGCCGTCACAGGTCCGCAGGGGGCGCAGGCCGGCGGAGTCGGCGCCCGCTCCGCTCAGGGCGGTTGTCCGGTGCGGTCGTTGCCGGTCCGCGGTGGGCCGTCGGCCGGCGAGGGCACCGGTGGACGGCCGGGGCCCGGATCGTCGACGTCCCCCTGGTCCGCGGGGTTAGCGGCTCGCGGAATCACCGGCGTCTACGGGTTCCACACGGGTTCCACGCGGACGGGGTCGCCGTCGCGCACCGTGGCCAACGAGAGAGGGTCGCCGTCGAGGCGGCCGAGGACATTGCACGGGCTCGCGAGACGGCACTCGTCGCCTCGCGAGATCGGCGTGGGTCCGTAGGGCAGGGCGAGAGCGTCGCCGTCGGTCCAGAAGGCGACCGTGCCCGGCGGGACCACCTCCCGGGCGCCCGCCTCGCGCGCGACCGCGACGCCGGTGTCGAAGTAGACCTCCTCGCCCCAGGTGCGGGCGGTGGAGGAGAGCGGCAGCGCCTGGGCGAGCGCCCGGGCGGTCGGGGTGTCGTCGAGGGTCGCGGTGAGGTTTCCCGCGGGCCAGGAGATCCGTATCTGCATGCCGCGGATTCAACATTATGTTGAAGTTCAGGGGAAGCCCTCCGGTCCCCGCAAGCCCTCGAACCGGCTAGGGACCCCCCACCCTCACCCCTCGAACGGCCATGCGTCATAATTGCTTGTGAATGTGAACGCGTTCACAAACGTGTCCCGGTTGCTCCCGTGATGTACGTGACAAAGGGGGCAAACTGCCGCTGTACCACGGCGACGTAAGGAGACTGACGACGTGGAATTGGCTCTGGCGCCGGAGACTCTGGCGCGCTGGCAGTTCGGCATCACCACCGTCTACCACTTCCTGTTCGTCCCTCTGACCATCTCGCTCGCTGCCCTCACGGCCGGCCTGCAGACGGCCTGGGTACGTACGGAGAAGGAGAAGTACCTCAGGGCCACCAAGTTCTGGGGGAAGCTTTTCCTGATCAACATCGCGATGGGTGTCGTCACCGGCATCGTGCAGGAGTTCCAGTTCGGCATGAACTGGTCCGACTACTCGCGCTTCGTCGGTGACATCTTCGGTGCCCCGCTCGCTTTCGAGGCTCTGATCGCCTTCTTCTTCGAGTCCACGTTCATCGGGCTGTGGATCTTCGGCTGGGACAAGCTGCCGAAGAAGCTCCACCTGGCCTGCATCTGGATGGTCTCCATCGGCACGATCCTGTCCGCGTACTTCATCCTCGCGGCCAACTCGTGGATGCAGCACCCCGTCGGCTACAAGATCAACGGGGCGAGGGGCCGTGCCGAACTCACCGACTTCTGGCTGGTGCTGACCCAGAACACGGCGCTGACCCAGGCGTTCCACACGCTCACCGCGTCCTTCCTGACCGGTGGCGCCTTCATGGTCGGCATCGCCGCCTTCCATCTGCTCCGCAAGCAGCACATCCCCGTGATGAAGACCTCGCTGCGGCTGGGGCTGGTCACTGTCGTCATCGCCGGACTGCTCACCGCGATCAGCGGTGACACCCTCGGCAAGGTCATGTTCAAGCAGCAGCCGATGAAGATGGCCGCCGCGGAGGCGCTGTGGGACGGTCAGGACGCCGCGCCGTTCTCGATCTTCGCCTACGGCGATGTCAGCAAGGGTCACAACACCGTCGAGCTGTCCATCCCCGGGATACTGTCGTTCCTCGCCGACGACGACTTCACCTCGTACGTTCCCGGCATCAACGACACCAACAAGGCCGAGCAGGAGAAGTACGGTCCGGGCGACTACCGCCCCATCATCCCCGTCACCTTCTGGGCGTTCCGCTGGATGATCGGCTTCGGCATGGCGTCCTTCGCGATCGGCCTGGTCGGACTCTGGCTCACGCGCAAGAAGTTCATGCTGCCTCAGCACCTGAGGGTGGGTGAGGACGAGGTGCCGCATCTGGTGCTGTTCAAGAACAAGGCGCTCGGCCCGAACCTCACCAAGTGGTACTGGCGCATCGCGATCCTGACGCTGGGCTTCCCGCTGATCGCCAACTCCTGGGGCTGGATCTTCACCGAGATGGGTCGACAGCCGTGGGTCGTCTACGGCGTGCTGCAGACCCGGCACGCGGTCTCCCCCGGCGTCTCCCAGGGCGAGGTCCTCACCTCGATGATCGTCTTCACGGCGCTCTACGCGATCCTCGCCGTCGTCGAGGTCAAGCTGCTCCTGAAGTACGTCAAGGCCGGGCCGCCGGAACTCACCGAGGCCGACCTCAACCCGCCCACCAGGATCGGCGGCGACTCCCAGGACGCCGACAAGCCGATGGCCTTCTCCTACTAGGCCCAGGGAGCTGCTGAGTCATGGAACTTCACGACATCTGGTTCGTACTCATCGCGGTCCTGTGGACCGGCTACTTCTTCCTGGAGGGCTTCGACTTCGGAGTCGGCATCCTGACCAAGCTGCTGGCCCGGGACCGCCCCGAGAGGCGGGTGCTGATCAATACGATCGGCCCCGTCTGGGACGGCAACGAGGTGTGGCTGCTCACGGCGGGCGGGGCGACCTTCGCCGCCTTCCCCGAGTGGTACGCCACGCTCTTCTCCGGCTTCTATCTGCCGTTGCTGATCATTCTTGTCTGCCTCATCGTGCGCGGTGTCGCCTTCGAATACCGGGCGAAGCGGCCCGAGGAGCAGTGGCAGCGCAACTGGGAGACGGCGATCTTCTGGACCTCGCTGATCCCGGCGTTCCTGTGGGGCGTGGCCTTCGGCAACATCGTGCGCGGAGTGAAGATCGACGAACACTTCGAGTACGTGGGCAACTTCGGGGATCTGCTGAACCCGTACGCGCTCCTCGGCGGTCTGGTCACCCTGACGCTGTTCACCTTCCACGGCACGGTGTTCGTGGGGCTCAAGACCGTCGGAGACATCCGCGAGCGGGCGAGGAAGCTGGCACTGAAGCTGGGTGTGGTGACCGCCGTGGTGGCGCTGGGCTTCCTGCTCTGGACCCAGGCCGACAGCGGTGACACCTCGTCGCTGGTGGCGTTGATCGTCGCCGTGGCCGCACTCCTCGTCGCGTTGGTGATGGTCAACGCCGGGCGCGAGGGCTGGGCGTTCATCCTGTCGGGTCTCACCATCGTGGCGGCCGTCGCGATGCTCTTCCTGGCACTCTTCCCGGACGTCATGCCGTCCTCGCTCAATCCCGACTGGAGCCTGACGGTCACCAATGCCTCGTCGAGCCCCTACACCCTGAAGATCATGACGTGGTGCGCGGGAATCGCCACACCGATCGTCCTGCTGTACCAGTCGTGGACCTACTGGGTGTTCCGCAAGCGGATCGGTACGCATCACATCGCCCCTGATGCCGCGCACTGAATCCGACCTCAGGGCATGTTTCACGTGAAACGTGCCTGATGAGCCCAAGGGTGTGTTTCACGTGAAACCAATCGATCCGCGTCTGCTCCGGTACGCCCGGGCCACCCGCCTCTTCCTCATGGCGGTCGTGGGGCTGGGTGCCGTCGGAGCGGCGCTGGTCATCGCCCAAGCGATGCTCATCGCCGAGGTCGTGGTCGGAGCCTTTCAGCACGGCCTGTCGGTCGCCGAACTGCGCACCCCCCTGGTGCTGCTGGTGGCGGTCGCGGCCGGCCGTGCGGTGGTGGCCTGGCTCACCGAGCTCGCCGCCCACCGGGCGAGCGCGGCGGTCAAGTCGGAGCTGCGGGGCCGGCTGCTGGACCGGGCCGCGGAGCTCGGTCCTGGGTGGCTGAGCGGCCAACGGACGGGGTCGCTGATCGCCCTCGCCACCCGAGGGGTCGACGCGCTCGACGACTACTTCTCCCGCTATCTGCCGCAGCTGGGGCTCGCGGTGGTGGTTCCGGTGGCCGTGCTGGCGCGCATCGTCACCGAGGACTGGGTCTCGGCGGCGATCATCGTCGGCACGCTGCCGCTGATCCCCCTCTTCATGGTGCTGATCGGCTGGGCCACGCGAACTCAGATGGACCGGCAGTGGACCATGCTGTCCCGCCTGTCCGGTCACTTCCTGGACGTCGTCGCGGGACTGCCCACGCTCAAGGTGTTCGGCCGGGCCAAGGCGCAGGCCGAGTCGATCAGGAAGATCACCGGCGAGTACCGCCAGGCGACCATGCGGACGCTGCGGATCGCCTTCCTGTCGTCGTTCGCCCTGGAACTGCTCGCCACCATCTCGGTCGCCCTGGTCGCCGTGACCATCGGCATGCGGCTCGTCCACGGCGAGATGGACCTGTACGTGGGCCTGGTGATTCTGGTGCTGGCGCCCGAGGCGTATCTGCCGCTGCGGCAGGTGGGCGCTCAGTACCACGCCGCCGCCGAGGGGCTCGCGGCGGCGGAGGAGATCTTCTCCGTCCTGGAGACACCGGCACCGGTCTCCGGGGCGCTGCCTGTTCCGGTCGGGGAGATCAACTTCCAGGACGTGACCGTGCGGTACCCCGGGCGCTCGGCGGACGCGGTCTCGGACGCCTCCTTCACGGTCGAACCCGGTGAGACGGTGGCTCTCGTCGGACCGAGCGGCGTGGGCAAGTCGACACTGCTGAACGTCCTTCTCGGATTCGTGGAGCCCGACGAGGGGCGCGTGCGGATCGGGGGAACCGACCTCGCCGAGGCCGACCTGGCCGAGTGGCGCTCACAGGTCGCCTGGGTGCCGCAGCGTCCTCACCTGTACGCCGGTTCCATCGCCGAGAACGTACGGCTGGCCCGGCCCGACGCGGACGACGCGGCGCTGCGGCAGGCGCTCGCCGACGCGGGCGCGGCGGCCTTCGTTGATGCCCTGCCCGCTGGTGCCGACACCCTCCTGGGCGAGGACGGTGCCGGGTTGTCGGCCGGTCAGCGCCAACGCCTCGCCCTCGCGCGCGCGTTCCTCGCCGACCGGCCCGTGCTGCTCCTCGACGAGCCGACGGCCGCGCTGGACGGGGCGACGGAGGCAGAGGTCGTGGAAGCCGTGCGGCGGCTCGCCGTGGGGCGCACGGTCCTGCTCGTGGTGCACCGGCCGGCGCTGCTCGGGGTGGCGGACCGGGTGGTGCGTCTGGAGCCCGGGACGGCCGGCTCCACGGACGGCGGACCGCGCGTCCCGGCGTCCCGCTCGAAAGAGGCCGGCGCGCTCGTCGAGGTGCCCGGCACGGAGGAACCAGGCCGTGCGAGCCCGCTTCACAAGGTGGAACCGGCGGCCGAGGGGGCCTCGTCCGGAACGGGCCCGTCGAAGCGGGGCGGTGTGCTCGCACGGGTGCGCGCGATGGCCGCTCCCCGGCGCGGGCCGCTCGTGCTGGCCCTGCTCCTCGGAAGCCTCGCGCTCGGAAGCGCCGTCGGCCTGATGGCGACGTCCGGCTGGCTCATCTCGCGGGCGTCCCAGCAACCGCCTGTGCTGTATCTGATGGTGGCCGTGACGGCGACGCGGGCGTTCGGCATCGGACGGGCCGTCTTCCGTTACGCGGAGCGGCTCGTGTCCCACGACGCCGTGCTGCGGATGCTGGCCGACACACGGGTCGCCGTCTACCGGCGCCTCGAGTGTCTGGCGCCCGCCGGGCTGCGGACGACCCGGCGCGGCGATCTGCTGTCGCGGCTCGTCGCCGATGTGGACGCGTTGCAGGACTACTGGCTGCGCTGGCTGCTGCCCGCCGGAGCCGCCCTCGTCGTCTCCGCCGCCTCCGTCGGCTTCACGGCCTGGCTGCTGCCGGAGGCCGGTGCCGCCCTCGCTCTCGGGCTGCTCGCGGCAGGGGTCGGTGTCCCCCTGGTGACGGGAGCCGTCGCCCGGAGGGCCGAGCTGCGGCTCGCGCCCGCTCGGGGCGTCCTGGCGACGAAGGTGGCCGATCTGCTCACGGGAACCGCGGAGTTGACCGTCGCGGGCGCGCTTCCGGCCCGTACCGCCGAGGCGCGCAGGGCCGACGCCGTACTCACCCGCCTCGCCTCCCGGGGCGCCACCGCGACCGCGCTCGGCGACGGGCTGACGGCGCTCGCGTGCGGGCTGACCGTCGCGGCCACGGCCCTCGCGGGTGCGCAGGCGGTCGCTGCCGGGCGCCTGAGCGGTGTGGCGATGGCCGTCGTCGTCCTCACCCCGCTGGCCGCGTTCGAGGCCGTCCTCGGGCTGCCGCTCGCCGTCCAGTACCGGCAGCGGGTGCGCAAGAGCGCGGAGCGCGTGTACGAGGTGCTGGACGCCCCCGAGCCCGTACGCGAACCGGAGCGGCCGCAGCCCGCGCCCGCCTCGCCGTTCCCGCTGCGGGTGCGGGGGCTGCGGGCGCGCCACGAGGGACAGGACCGGGACGCGCTCGTCGACGTCGACCTGACTCTCGAACAGGGCCGTCGCATCGCCGTCGTGGGCCCCTCCGGGTCCGGCAAGACTACGCTCGCGCAGGTACTGCTGCGCTTCCTGGACGCAAGCGCGGGGACCTGCACCCTGGGCGGCACGGACGCCGCCGCGCTGGACGGGGACGCCGTACGCCGGCTGGTCGGGCTCTGCGCCCAGGACGCCCACCTCTTCGACAGCACCGTCCGCGAGAACCTGCTGCTGGCCAGGAAGGACGCCGACGAGGCAGAACTGCGTGACGCGCTCGCCCGGGCCCGGCTCCTGGAGTGGGCGGACGGCCTGCCCGACGGACTCGACACCCTGATCGGCGAGCACGGGGCCCGGCTGTCCGGCGGCCAGCGCCAGCGGCTCGCGCTGGCGAGGGCGCTCCTCGCCGACTTCCCCGTGCTCGTCCTCGACGAGCCCGCGGAGCATCTCGACCTGCCGACGGCGGACGCACTCACCGCGGACCTGCTGGCCGCGACCGAAGGACGTACGACGCTGCTGATCACGCATCGGCTGGCCGGCCTCGACGCGGTGGACGAGGTGATCGTGCTCGCGGAGGGACGCGTGGTCCAGCGCGGTCCGTACGCTCGGCTGGCCGCCGCCGAAGGACCGCTGCGGGACATGGTGGAACGGGAGACGGCGGGAGATCTGCTGCTCGGAGCCGGTCCCCTGACCGCCGCCGCGCACCCGTGAAGCCGACTTTCCCTCACAAAGGGGACTAATTAGGCTCAAGGCATGTCGGCAGCTTCCGCCCCGCGCTCATCCGACGGCAGCCCGGCCGCGGCGGCCGGGCCGACCCGCGGCCTGCGTGGGCTGTCCACGGAGCTGACCGCGCGGGTGCCGCAACTGCTGGAGGCTCTGCGATCGGTCGGCTCGGGCCTTGAGCTGCACGCCACCCTCAACCGGATCTGCGCGACGGCTGCCGAGCTGACGAACGCCCGCTACGCGGGTCTGGGAGTCGCGGCGGAGGACGAGGAGGGGCTCGCGGACTTCGTCTACTACGGCGTGGACGAGGACACCGCCCAGCGGATCGGGCGCCTCCCCGACGGGCAGAGCGGGCTCCTCGGGGCACTCATCCACGACCCGGATCCGGTACGGCTCACGAACCTGGCGGACGACGCGCGCGCCTGCGGCCTCCCCGAACACCACCCGCCGATGCGGAGCTTCCTGGGTGTCCCGATCAGGGTGCAGGGCGCGATCTTCGGCAATCTGTACCTGGCCGAGAAGCGGGACGGCCGTCCGTTCACCGACTACGACCTCCACCTGGTCCGCGTCCTGGCGGCGGAGGCGGGCATCGCCATCGGCAACGCCAGGCTGTACGAGGCCGCCCAGCAGCGCGAGCGGTGGATCGACGGCTCGGTGGCCGTCACCACGGCGCTCCTGGCGGGCGACGACGCCGAGGACGCACTCCAGGTGGTCGCCGAACAGGCCCGCCGGCTGGCCCGCTCGGCCGCGGGGATCGTGATGCTGCCGGCCGCGGAGGGTGGTCTGGAGATCGTCGCGGTCTCCTCGGCCCACCCGTCGAAGGCGCTCGGCGTGGTCGTCCCGCCGGAGAGCCAGGTCGTCGCCGAACTCCTCGACGGAAAGCCGGTGTTCGTCGAGGACGCCGCCACCGAGCCGCGCCTGATCACGGACCTGGCCCGCGGCTACGGACCGATCATGATGCTGCCGTTGCAGAGCGACGGCCGGCTGCTGGGAGCCCTCGTCCTGCCCCGTGCCGAGGACGGCCGCCCCTTCACCGGGACCGAACGGGTCCTGGCGGCGCAGTTCGCCTCGCAGGCCGCGCTCGCGCTGATGGTGGCCGAGACCCAGCGCGACCGGGAGCGGCTCGCGGTGTTCGAGGACCGCGACCGGATCGCCCGGGATCTGCACGATCTCGTCATCCAGCGGCTGTTCAGCACCGGGATGATGCTGGAGAGCGCACAGCGGAGGTCGGCCCTGCCCGAGGTGCGGGAGGGCGTCGGACGGGCGGTCGACGAACTCGACGTCACCATCCAGGAGATCCGCACGGCCGTCTTCGCGCTCCAGCCGGGTTCCGAGGAGCCGCCGTCCGGGCTGCGCACCCGGATCCTGCGCGAGATCAACATGGCCGCCGTGCCGCTGGGCTTCAAGCCCGGCCACCGCTTCGTCGGCCCCGTCGACACCGCGGTCGGCGAGCTCACCTGCAAGAACCTGATCGCCGCGCTGCGCGAGGCCCTGTCCAACGCCTTCCGCCACTCCGGGGCTTCCCGCATCGACGTCACGGTCGACGCGACCGCGCGGCTGCCGGAAGGACGGCAGGGCGTCCGCCTCACCGTCGCCGACGACGGCGTCGGCATCCCGGAGGGCGGCCGGCGCAGCGGGCTGCGGAACCTCGCGCGGCGGGCCGAGTCACTGGGCGGCGACAGCTCGTACGGACCGGGCATCGGCGAGGGCGGAGCCGGTACGACGGTGACGTGGCAGGCCCCGTACTGAAACATCCCTCACGCGCACCCTGTTCGGCCCAGTCCTGTCGGCCATTCGTGCCGTACGGTCCCCCGGCTGTACGACGTGGACGAGACCGGGACCACCGACGCGGTCCACGATCGCTGTCATGCTTTTCCTCCGCCGTCGCCCCCTGCTCCTGCCGGTGCTGCTGTGCGCACTCGCGGTTCTCGCGTCCCGGCCCACGACGGCCGAGAGCGAGGACGACGGCTCCGAGGCCGGTGCGAGAGTGGCGCGATTGTACGAGGAGGCCGCCACGGCGTCGCGCGCGTACGAGGCGGGACGCAAGGCGGCCGACGCGCAGCGGGGCAGGGCGGAGCGGGCCGAGCGGCTTCTCGCACGCGAGCGGCAGGAGATCACGGTGCTGCGCGAGGACCTGGGGCGGATCGCGCGCGCCCAGTACCGGGAGGGCGACGGGCTTCCGTACTCCGCGCAGATGCTGCTCGCGGCCGGCGACGACGAGCTGATGCGTGGTCAGGGCGCCGCTTGGCGCGCGGATCTGGCGTTGGGAAACGCGGTCGGCAGGAGCCGTCGCGCCGAGGCCCGGCTCGCCGCCGACGAGGCGAAGGCACGGTCCGCCCGGAAGGCGCTGGACGAGCGGAACGGCGAACTGGCCGCGATGAAACGGACCATCGAGGCAAAGCTCGACGAGGCGCGGTCGACGCTGCAGAGCCGGGCGGACGCCTCGGTGGCGGCGGGCTCCTGCCGCGGTGCCGTCCACCTCGACGGGGCGCGGACCCACAGCGAGCGCAAGTGGGTCGCGCCGGTGCCTTCGTACCGTCTCTCCGCGCGTTTCGGGAGCGGCGGCGAGCGCTGGGCGAACCGCCATACCGGGCAGGACTTCGCGGTGCCCATCGGTACGCCGGTGAGGTCGGTCGGGGCGGGCCGGGTGGTGAAGGTCTCCTGCGGGGGTTCCTTCGGCATCGAGATCGTGATCCGGCATTCCGGCGGTTGCCGCACGCAGTACGCGCACCTGGCCGCCGTGGCCGTCGACCCGGGTGACCGGGTGTCGACCGGGCAGTTGATCGGGCAGTCCGGCACGAGCGGCAACTCGACGGGACCGCACCTGCACTTCGAGGTGCGGGTCAGCGACGAGCTGGGATCGGCGATCGACCCCGTGCCGTGGCTGGCCCGGCACGGGGTCCCGCTCTAGGGGGTCTCGAGCCGCTCGGCGAGGATCCGCTCGATCACGACGGCCACTCCGTCGTCGTTGTTGGCGACGGTGCGGCCGGAGGCGGCCGCGAGGACGTCGGGGTGGGCGTTGCCCATCGCGTACGAACGGCCTGCCCAGGTGAGCATCTCCACGTCGTTCGGCATGTCGCCGAAGGCGACGACCTCCTCGGGGGAGATGCCCCGCTCGGCGCAGCACAGCGCGAGAGTGCTGGCCTTGGAGACGCCGGGGCCGCTGATCTCCAGGAGGGCGCTGGGGCTCGACCGGGTCACGTTGGCCCGCTCGCCGATGGCCGTGCGGGCGACCGCGAGGAAGGCGTCCGGGTCCATGTCGGGGTGGTAGGCGAGCACCTTGAGCACCGGCTGATCGGCGTCCAGGGCGTCCGCGGCGAGGAGCTTCTCGGCGGGCGCGACGATCTCCGGCGGTTCCATGTGCAGCGAGGGGTAGGCCGGTTCGAGGTGCAGGCCGTACGTCCGCTCGACGGCGTACACGGTGCCGGGCGCCGCGGAACGCAGGAGGCGGATCACGTCGAGCGCGATGCCGGGCGCCAGTTCGCGGATCTTGACGAAGCGGTGGGCGCCGGGGCCGCCGTGCAGGTCGACCACGGCGGCGCCGTTCCCGCAGATCGCGAGGCCGTGCCCGTGGACATGGTCGCTGACGACGTCCATCCAGCGGGCCGGGCGGCCCGTGACGAAGAAGACCTCGATTCCGGCCTGTTCGGCGGCGGCGAGGGCGGCGATCGTACGCTCGGACACCGACTTGTCGTCGCGCAACAGGGTGCCGTCGAGATCCGTGGCGATCAGCCGGGGCGGAACGGTGGAGGCCGGGGTCTCGGGCCGTCGAGTCGCTGAGGTCACCCGCTCATTCTCCCGCATATGCCCGCACGGCCGTGCGGCGGTCCGCACAGTTGAGTGGTTACCGTCCTCACCAGCGCCGTTACACCCCGTCGCCCTCACGGCAGCTGGGCGAGGGCGTCCATGGCGATCTGCTCGAAGACCTTCACGTCGGCGGCGAAGACCGAGTCGGGGATCGGCCAGTGGATCACGATCTCGGTGAAGCCCAGCTCCGCGTGCCTGCCCGCGAAGTCGACGAACGCGTCGAGGGACTCCAGGGGACGGCCCTTGTCCGGGGTGAACCCGGTGAGCAGGATCTTGTCGAGCTCGGACACGTCCCGGCCGATCTCGGCGCAGGCGTCGGCCAGCTTGTCGGCCTGCCGGCGAATGGCCTGAACCGACTGTTCGGGGGTGCCCGTCTCGTAGAGCTTCGGGTCGCCGGTCGTCACCCAGGCCTGCCCGTACCGGGCGGCGAGCTTCAGGCCGCGCGGGCCCGTGGCGGCCACGGCGAAGGGCAGCCGGGGGCGCTGCACGCAGCCCGGGATGTTGACCGCCTCGTGCGCGGAGTAGAAGTCACCGCCGTACGAGACGGACTCCTCGGTGAGCAGGCGGTCCAGCAGCGGGACGAACTCGCCGAAGCGGTCGGCGCGCTCACGCGGGGTCCACGGGTCCTGGCCGAGCGCCGTCGCGTCGAAGCCGGTGCCGCCCGCGCCGATGCCCAGGGTGATCCGGCCGTTCGAGATGTCGTCGAGGGAGACGAGTTCCTTGGCGAGGGTCACCGGGTGCCGGAAGTTCGGAGAGGTCACGAGTGTGCCGAGGCGGATGCGGCCGGTGACGGCGGCCGCGGCGGTGAGCGTCGGCACGGCGCCGAACCACGGGCCGTCGCGGAAGCTCCGCCACGACAGGTGGTCGTACGTGAAAGCGGTGTGGAAGCCGAGCTGCTCCGCGCGCTGCCAGGCGGAACGCCCGCCCTCGTGCCAGCGGACGTACGGGAGGATCACGGTGCTGAGGCGCAGACTCATGCTTCGAGCGTAAGCGGAACCGGAAGGTGGTCGTCGCCACCGCGTGATCGTCCACGGGCCGCACGGACCGCGGGCACGGCTGTCCCGGGCGGTCGGCGGGTCACCGGGGGCACGGCTGCCCCGCGGCGGCCGGCGGCGTCAGCGCGGGCCCGGGAAGCGCAGGTAGCGCGGGGGCACGGCCTGGGTCAGCCAGACGCCGTTCGCGCTGACGTGGAAGACATGGCCGTCGCGGTGCATGGCGGCGGCGTCCACGGAGAGGACGATCGGCCGGCCGCGGCGGGCACCGACACGGGTCGCGGTCTCCCGGTCGGGCGAGAGGTGCACGTCGTGCCGGCTCATGGGTTTGAGGCCCTCGGCACGGATCGCGTCCAGGCTGGACGCCACGGTCCCGTGGTAGAGGTATGCCGGAGGGGTCGCCGGGGGCAGTCCCAGGTCGACCTCCACGGAGTGGCCCTGGCTGGCGCGGATCCGGGTGCCCTCGACGGCGAAGCGCCGCTTGTCGTTCGTGGCGACGACGTGGTCCAGTTCCTCGCGCGTGATGCGGAAGCCGTGGGCGGCCGCCGCGGCGATCAGCGTGTCGATCTCGACCCAGCCGCCCTCGCCGAGCGCCAGCCCGATCCGCTCGGGCTGGTGCCGCAGGTGCTTCGAGAGGTACTTCGACACCTTTACGGTGCGTCTTTCATCCATACGTACATCCATCTTGTCGTTCGATCTCTTTGTTCTATGTTCCGTCCGGTCCTCGTTCGCGGGGGGTGCGCGGCCTCGTCGGTCGAGCTGTACGCCACCCGTTCTTCGTGCCGTCGGGTTCACCAGCGTGCCTGGCGAGACGCTGATCACGCATTTGATTTTGGTCCGGAGGTTTGATCCACAACCAAGTCCGGTTATCCACAGGGGATTTGAAGATTCTGTGGACAACATGACGAGGATTTAGGGGGATTGGTCAACCATGCCGTGCTTGGCGTGATTTGCCGCCAGGTGGTCCAAGGCACGTGCCTGGACCTCGCGTTCAGCCGCGGCAGCGACGAAGGCTGCCACCTGCGACGGACCAACCAGGTTCGCCACGGCCCGCATTGTCTGCGCGGGTATCTCCACCGAATGCACCTCGTCGGCTCTGTCCCGGGGCTGCCCAGCACCCAGCTGCTCACGCAGGTGCCGGTGCGCGAACAGGCGCATGGCCCTGGCGAGTTCGGCGTCGACCGTCTGCTGCGCCAGAGGCCGCAGCCGTCGTACGAGAGAGGCCGCCTCGGCGGCCTCCGCGTCCGTCGGCGGGCGCTCCCCCAGATAGCGCACGAAGACATGCTCGGTCGTGAACTCCAGGAAACGGTCCGCGATATGTTCGACCTGAACCCTCAACTCCCGCAGATGGCCCGAGATCGCGGACAGCGGAACACCCGCCGCGTGCAACTCCACTGCCACGCCCAGCTCTTGAGGGCTCGGGACGAGGAACGTGTCCTCGTCGCCGGGAATGCGCTCCAGCACTCCCAGCTCCACGGCCTCGGCCACCGCCGCGTCGTCCGGGCTTCCGCCGAACCGCTCGTCCAGCTCGGCGCGCGAGATCCGCGCGGCCTCCTCGTCGGTCCACGGCCCGTCGACCTCGGCGACCAGACCGAGGACCCCGCCGAGGCCCCGGCCGGTGTCCCAGGCCTCCAGCAGTTCCTTGATGGACGCCAGCGTGTAGCCGCGGTCGAGGAGGTCGGCGATCTGCCGCAGCCGGGCCAGATGCGTGTCCGCGTACACGTTGGCGCGGCCCCGCCGCTCGGGGCGGGGGAGCAGGCCGCGGTCCTGATAGGCGCGGATCGTCCGGACCGTGGCACCGCTGAGGTGTGCCAGATCCTCGATCCGGTACGCGGCACCGGCCGCTTCGTCGCTCACGCTCCCTGCCCTTCCGCGTCGCCCGGCGAAGCCGCCCGGCGGTCGCTACGCGGTCGCCGCACGCCCGATCGCCGCGGCTGCCGTCCGCGCCGCCCGCGAAAGTGCCAGGTACTCGACGGCCCGGCGCAGTGACCCCTCCTGGGACGGATGGTACGACCGCCGCAGACAGCGCGGTACGGCCGCGCCGGGCTCCCTCCACGTGGGCAACAGCCCCTCGCGCACGGCTCTGCCGAAGGAGACCCGGCGCGGCGCGATCGCACCGCGCCCGGGTACTCCCGCGGGCTCCGCCGTGCTCACAGCGGTGGCTCCAGACGGGCGATCGCGCGCAGCGCCTTCGGGGTGAACCGGGACATGAGGTGGGCGCCGCGCGCCTCCGGGGTGACGGGGACGACAGCCTGGTTGCGGACGACGGCGCGCAGGATCGCGTCGGCGACCTTCTCCGGCGGATAGTTGCGCAGGCCGTACAGCCGGGCGGACTTCTTCTGGCGCCGCTTCTCCTCCTCCGCGTCGACGCCGGCGAAACGGGCGGTCGAGGTGATGTTCGTGTTGACGAAGCCGGGGCAGACCGCCGAGACGCCGATCCCCTGCCCGGCCAGCTCCGCGCGCAGGCACTCGCTGAGCATCAGTACGGCCGCCTTGGAGGTGCTGTAGGCGGGCAGGGCCTTCGAGGGCTGGTACGCCGCGGCCGAGGCGGTGTTGACGATGTGGCCGCCCTGGCCGCGCTCGGCCATCTGCTTCCCGAAGAGCCGGCAGCCGTGGATCACACCCCACAGATTGACGTCGAGGACCTTCTTCCAGTCCTCCGACGTCGTGTCGAGGAAGGAGCCGGAGAGCCCGATCCCGGCGTTGTTCACCAGGACGTCCACCACGCCGTACTCCGTGGCGACCTTCTCGGCGAGTTTCTCCATGGCCTGCTCGTCGGAGACGTCGACCGTCTCCGCCCAGGCCTCGGGGGAGCCGATCAGCCGGGACATCTCCACCGTGCGGGCGGCGCTCTCCGCGTCCCGGTCGACGGCCACCACGCGCGCGCCGGCTTCGGCGAACGCGAAGGCGGTGGCCCGTCCGATGCCGCTGCCCGCGCCGGTGACCAGGACGAGCTGGCCCCCGAACCGGCGCGCGTACTTGCCGGTGGCCGCCGTGTCCTGCGCGGGCAGCCCGGCCTCCCGGCCTTCGTTGGCCGTCACGAACTCGGTGATCCAGGCGGCCAGCTGGTCAGGCCGCGTGCGCGGAACCCAGTGCTTGGCGGGGAGCGTGCGGCGCAACAGCCGGGGTGCCCACTCCTCCAGGTCGTCGTAGAGCCGCTCGGAGAGGAACGCGTCGCCCAGGGGCGTGATCAGCTGCACGGGCGCGTGCGCGTACGCGTCGGCGCGCGGCCTGCTCAGCCGGGGCCGTACGTTGTCGCGGTACAGCCATGCGCCGTGCGCCGCGTCCGAGGGCAGCGACGAGGTCGGGTAGTCGCCCGCGGGCACCTTCTCGAACCGCTCGAGCATCTTCGGCCAGCGCTTGCCGAGGGGGCCGCGCCAGGCCAGCTCGGGCAGCGCGGGAGTGTGCAGCATGTACACGTACCAGGACTTGGCGCCCTGGCCGAGGAGCTGGCCGACCCGGCGGGGGGTGGGCCGGCGCACGCGCTGCTTGATCCAGTGCCCGAAGTGGTCGAGGGACGGACCGGACATCGAGGTGAAGGACGCGATCCGGCCCTCGGTGCGTGCGACCGTCACGAACTCCCAGGACTGCACCGAGCCCCAGTCGTGCCCCACCAGGTGCACCGGACGGTCCGGGCTCACCGCGTCCACGACCGCGAGGAAGTCGTCCGTCAGCTTCTCCAGGGTGAACCCGCCGCGCAGCGGCTGCGGCGCCGACGACCTGCCGTGCCCGCGCACGTCGTACAGCACGACGTGGAAGCGGTCGGCCAGGCGTGCGGCGACCTCGGACCACACCTCCTTGGAGTCCGGATATCCGTGCACGAGCACCACTGTGGGCTGCCGGTCGTCGCCCAGTTCGGCGACGCACAGCTCGATCCCGCCCGTCCGCACCCAGCGCTCGCGCGCACCTTCGAGACTCACTTGTCCTCCGCCCAGCGCCGCACGTGCGGCAGATCGTCGTCCAGCCAGAAGGCGCTCGCCTCGGGGTCCTTGGAGTCGGTGACGACCAGGATCTCCTCGAACTTCGCGCCCGTGCCCCGGAATCCGAGGTGGGGTTCGACCGCCCACAGCCCGGGCTGCGGCGGATGGTCGGAGAAGCGGTACGGCGACCACAGCGGCGACCAGCCGTCCCGGTGCCCGCGCAGGGCGTCGCCCGCCAGGCCCTTCAGGGCCTGGGTGCCGAACCCGAACAGACGGGGGGACCAGGGACGCTCCCTCACCCGGTCCACCTTGTGCGCGATCACACCGAAGGGGTACGCGCGGTGCCGGTTGGCGTACCCCTGGCGGACCATGAGCCGGTCCACGTCCTCGTAGATCTCGCGCAGCGTGCGGCGCTCGCGCACCTCGCGCAGGATGAGCTCGCGGTGCGCCTCCAGGTCCGCGAGCAGCTTGTCCTGGAGGGGGTTCGGGCCCAGGGAGCCCGAGTAGCCGATGTCGGCGGTGAAGCCCTTGTGGACCGGTGCCATGTCGAGGATGAAGGGCATCCCCGGCTCCAGCCGCCGGTTGGTCGGGAAGAACTGGAGCGGGACGCGGAAGCCGACGAACGCCGTGCGGTCGCCGAACCAGGCGAAGGGCAGATGGAACCAGTCCCGCACCCCGCGCTCGCGCAGCCAGTCGCGCTGCATACGTGCCGCCTCGCGCTCCGTCACACCGGGCTTCAGCTGCGCCGCGACCGCCTCCGCGCACTCGTACGCGAGGCGCTGCACCTCTTTGAACCCGCGCAGTTCCTCTGTGAACCCGCGCAGCTCCGCGGAGAGTTCGCCTGCCACTGCCGTCATGCCACCGCCCCACACCCTGTCCACGCCGACCGCGGTACGTGTCCGTAACTTGACACTGGCGAATGTGACAGTAGTTAGAGGCTGCGTCAATAGCCGGGTGCGACGCCTGTGGACAACCGGTCCGTTGTGGACGGCCGGCACCCCCGGACGGGCGGCCCGGCCGGGCAGCGGCGAGAGACGGCATTCGACCTCAGGGGGACCCCTACGGGCCCGTACGACTGGAGTCTGACGCGGATCCAGCTCCGTGGTCTGACGACCGCTGTGGCATGCGCCACTACCTTCGAAACGTGACTGTGATCGCGACCGAAAGCCTGAGCAAGCGGTTCCCCCGGGTGACCGCGCTTGACCGGCTCTCCGTGGACGTCGGGCCCGGTGTGACCGGACTCGTCGGAGCCAATGGAGCCGGCAAGTCCACACTGATCAAGATCCTGCTGGGTCTGTCCCCCGCCACCGAGGGCCGCGCCGAAGTGCTCGGACTCGACGTCGCCACCAAGGGCGCCGCCATCCGCGAGCGGGTCGGGTACATGCCCGAGCACGACTGCCTGCCGCCCGACGTCTCGGCCACCGAGTTCGTCGTCCACATGGCGCGCATGTCCGGCCTCCCGCCGGCCGCGGCCCGCGAGCGCACCGCGGACACCCTGCGCCACGTCGGCCTGTACGAGGAGCGCTACCGCCCCATCGGCGGCTACTCGACGGGCATGAAGCAGCGCGTGAAGCTCGCGCAGGCCCTCGTCCACGACCCCCAGCTGGTCTTCCTCGACGAGCCGACCAACGGCCTCGACCCGGTCGGCCGCGACGACATGCTCGGGCTGATCCGCCGGATCCACACCGACTTCGGCATCTCGGTCCTGGTCACCTCGCACCTCCTGGGCGAGCTGGAGCGCACCTGCGACCACGTCGTCGTCATCGACGGCGGCAAGCTGCTGCGGTCCAGCTCCACCACGGACTTCACCCAGACCACCACGACCCTCGCCATCGAGGTCACCGACACCGACGAGCACCCGGACGGCACCCGCGCGGTGCGCGACGCGCTGGACGCGCGCGGGATCGAGACCCACGACGGCAGCGGCCTGCCGGGCGCCGGGCACATCCTGCTGCTGACCGCCGAGGGCGAGGAGACGTACGACCTCGTCCGCGACGTCGTCGCCGACCTCGGCCTCGGCCTGGTCCGCATGGAGCAGCGCCGGCACCACATCGCGGAGGTCTTCAAGGACAGCGACGAGCAGCGGAAGGAGGCGGTCGGCCATGGCGGTTGAGCAGCCCACGGCCCGGGAGGCCGAGCAGACCCGGATCCACAACATCGGCTACCGCAACTACGACGGACCGCGCCTGGGCCGCGCGTACGCCCGTCGCTCGCTGTACTCGCAGTCCCTGCGCGGTGCCTACGGACTCGGCCGCTCGGTCAAGTCCAAGGTGCTGCCGATGCTGCTGTTCGTCGTGATGTGCGTCCCCGCCCTGATCATGGTGGCGGTCGCGGTCGCCACCAAGGCGAAGGACCTGCCCGTCGACTACACGCGATACGCGATCATCATGCAGGCCGTGATCGGTCTGTACGTGGCCTCGCAGGGACCGCAGGCCGTCTCCCGCGACCTGCGATTCAAGACCGTCCCGCTGTACTTCTCGCGCCCCATCGAGACCGCGGACTACGTGCGGGCCAAGTACGCGGCGCTGGCCTCGGCTCTGTTCGTCCTCACGGCCGCGCCGCTCGTCGTGCTCTACGCGGGAGCGCTGCTGGCGAAGCTGGACTTCGCCGACCAGACCAAGGGATTCGCACAGGGGCTGGTCTCCGTGACACTGCTGTCGCTGCTCTTCGCCGGGATCGGCCTGGTGATCTCCGCGGTCACGCCGCGCCGCGGCTTCGGCATCGCGGCCGTCATCGCCGCCCTGACCATCTCCTACGGGGCGGTGTCCACCGTCCAGGCCATCGCCTTCGAGCAGTCCAGCACCGGCGCCGTCCCGTGGCTCGGCCTCTTCTCGCCGATCACGCTGATCGACGGGGTGCAGACCGCCTTCCTGGGCGCCACCTCCGCGTTCCCCGGAGGGGAAGGACCCTCGTCCGGGCAGGGCCTCGTCTACCTCATCGTCGTCCTGGGGCTCATCGCCGGCTGCTACGGCCTCCTGATGCGCCGCTACCGAAAGGTCGGGCTGTGACCACGCTCAACATCGACCACGTCTCACGCTGGTTCGGCAACGTGGTGGCGGTCAACGACATCACGATGACGATCGGCCCCGGAGTCACCGGCCTGCTCGGCCCGAACGGCGCGGGGAAGTCCACCCTCATCAACATGATGGGCGGCTTCCTGGCCCCCTCCACGGGCACCGTCACCCTCGACGGCGAGCAGGTCTGGCGCAACGAACAGATCTACCGGCACATCGGCATCGTCCCCGAGCGCGAGGCGATGTACGACTTCCTCACCGGCCGCGAATTCGTCGTCGCCAACGCCGAGTTGCACGGCCTCGGCGACAAGGCAGCCCAACGCGCGCTCGCCACGGTCGAGATGGAGTACGCGCAGGACCGCAAGATCTCGACGTACTCCAAGGGCATGCGGCAGCGCGTGAAGATGGCGTCCGCGCTCGTCCACGACCCGTCGCTGCTGCTGCTCGACGAGCCGTTCAACGGCATGGACCCGCGTCAGCGCATGCAGCTCATGGACCTGCTGCGGCGCATGGGCGACGAGGGCCGCACGGTGCTGTTCTCGTCCCACATCCTCGAAGAGGTCGAGCAGCTCGCCGCGCACATCGAGGTGATCGTCGCCGGACGGCACGCGGCGAGCGGCGACTTCCGGCGCATCCGCCGCCTGATGACCGACCGCCCGCACCGCTATCTGATCCGGTCCAGCGACGACCGGGCGCTCGCCGCGGCGCTGATCGCCGACCCGTCGACGTCGGGCATCGAAGTCGACCTGGCCGAGGGTGCGTTGCGCATCCAGGCGGTCGACTTCGGCCGGTTCACCGCCCTGCTCCCGCGCGTGGCGCGCGAGCACGGCATCCGGCTGCTCACGGTCTCGCCGTCCGACGAGTCCCTCGAGTCCGTCTTCTCGTATCTCGTCGCGGCGTAGGAGGCCGAAGATGTACGACCCCACAGTCGCCCGGCTCACCTACCGTGGCCTGCTCGGCCGGCGCAGGGCCCTGATCCTGTGCGCCCTGCCCGTCCTGCTCATCGTGATCTCCGCCGCCGTACGCGGCTTCACCGGCGCCGACGACCAGGTGGCCTCGGACGTGCTCGGCGGTTTCGCGCTCGCGACGATGGTCCCGATCATCGGCGTCATCGCGGGCACCGGAGCGATCGGCCCCGAGATCGACGACGGCTCGGTGGTGTATCTGCTGGCCAAGCCCCTCAAGCGGCCCACGATCATCTTCACCAAGCTGATCGTCGCCATCGCCGTCACCATGGCGTTCTCGGCGGTGCCGACGTTCATCGCGGGCCTGATCCTGAACGGCAACGGCCAGCAGATCGCCGTCGCCTACACCGTCGCCGCGCTGGTCGCCTCGATCGCGTACGCCGCCCTGTTCCTGCTCCTGGGGACCGTGACCCGGCACGCGGTGGTCTTCGGACTCGTCTACGCCCTCGTCTGGGAGGCACTCTTCGGGTCGCTGGTGTCCGGCGCGCGCACGCTGAGCGTCCAGCAGTGGGCACTCGCCGTGGGCCACAAGGTCACCGGCGGCGACCTCGTCACCTCCGACGTGGGCCTGCCGACCGCGACGGTGCTGCTGATCGCGGTCACCGTGCTGGCCACCTGGTACGCGGGGCAGCGGCTGCGGTCGCTGACGCTGGCCGGCGAGGAGTGAGCGGGTTCCACGCGCGCGTGCCGGCCGTCACGGTGCACGCGCGCGTGGAACCCCGCCGAGGCCGCCCGTTCACCGGGCGGCCTTTTCTTGACATCGGCTTCACCTGCGCCCGGGCACACTGGGCCGAGGGGATGCGTTGCTAGGAGGACGGGGATGTCCGCTGAGGAACTGAAAGGCGACGGGGAACCCGGGGACGTCTGGGACGACCTCGTCCTGGACGAGGACTTCATACGGTCCGCGGATGCGGCCGAGCCCTCGGCCCGCGCCCGTATGCTGGCCGCCCGCTGGCGCGAGGGAGGGCCCGACCCGCAGCCCTGGCGGTCCGACGAGCCGCCCGCGGGATGGTTCTTCAGCAAGGCGCGACGGCGCAGGTGGCGCCGCCGCTGACCGCGTCTTCCGGCGGCCGCCGCGTACCGGGCCGCCGCCGGGGGTCGGGTGGCCCTGGATCCAGCACTGGGTGCGAGCCCGGCATTTATTCGGTGGCGTCCAAATCGACGCCGGGGCACAGTAGTTGTGTCCACGCCGCCGCATCGAGCCGGCGCCATGTTCTGGGAGAGGAGCGCGACGATGTTCATCAGGAGCAGTTCGTCGAGCTCCCGACAGGGCAGCCCGCGGCGGGTTCCGGAGTAGTTACCCCTCCGTCGAACCCACCCCGCACGGGGGGCTGCCCGGGGCGGCCGCTTCGAGCGCGCGTCACGCGCGGGCCGCCCACCCGGAGGATTGGCCGAGAGGTAAGGCACCGGCTTGCTAAGCCGTGGTCGGGGTCGTCCCCGCGCGCGTTCGATCCGCGCATCCTCCGCAAGAACGCACCGGCGGACGGCTGATGCCGCCGCGTCACGGCCGGCACGACAGCGGACGGCCGATGCCGTCTCCCCGGCCGGCCGGCCGGTCGGTCGGCGTCGGTCAGCGCCCGACCTGCAGCGCGGACCTCGCCCCTGCCGCGCAGCTCCTGGCTCCGCGGCGCAGGTCCCGCTCCCGCGTTCGGCAGGAGCTGGGACCGGACCGAGGACGGGCCTAGCCCAGCAGGCGTTCCAGGACCACCGCGATGCCGTCCTCCTCGTTCGAGGACGTCACCTCGTCCGCGACGGCCTTGAGATCGTCGTGGGCGTTGGACATGGCCACCCCGTGCGCCGCCCAGGCGAACATCGGAATGTCGTTGGGCATGTCGCCGAAGGCGATCGTGTCGGCCGCCTTCATGCCGAGCCGACGGGCCGCCAGGGACAGCCCGGTGGCCTTGGAGAGGCCGAGGGGCAGCAGTTCCACTATCCCCGCACCCGCCATCGTGACGCCCACCAGACCGCCCGCGACCTCCGTGCCGACGGCGGCGAGCTCGTCGTCGGAGAGCGTCGGGTGCTGGATGTACACCTTGTTCAGGGGAGCCGACCAGAGGTCCGCCGCGTCCCTGATCGGCACGGTCGTCAGCGGGCCTTCCTGCACCCGGTAGCCGGGGCCCACGACGACCTCGCCGTCGAGCCCGTCGCGGCTCGCGGCCAGCAGGAGCGGCCCGACCTCCGCCTCGATCTTGGCGAGCGCCAGACCGGCCAGCTGCCGGTCCAGCGTCACCGACGTGAGCAGCCGGTGCGCCCCCGCGTCGTAGACCTGCGCGCCCTGGCCGCACACCGCGAGGCCCTCGTAGCCGAGGTCGTCGAGGATGTGCCGGGTCCAGGGCACCGCGCGTCCGGTGACGACGATGTGGGCCGCGCCCGCCGCGGTCACCGCGGCGAGCGCCTCACGTGTGCGCCCGGACACCGTCTCGTCGGCACGCAGCAGCGTGCCGTCGAGGTCGGTCGCCACGAGCTTGTACGGGAACGACCCGCTCGGTCCGTCCGGCTCGTGCGACGCCCGCGGCGCGGTCGAGCCGTGCGGCGCGGTCGAACCGGTCGCTCCAGATGTGCCGGTCACTTGGAGATCGGCTCCAGGACCTCACGGCCGCCCAGGTACGGGCGCAGCACCTCCGGCACCCGGACGGAGCCGTCGGCGAGCTGGTGGTTCTCCAGGATCGCGACGATGGTGCGGGGGACGGCGCACAGCGTGCCGTTGAGCGTGGCGAGCGGCTGGACCTTCTTGCCGTCGCGCATGCGGACGGACAGGCGGCGGGCCTGGAAGCCGTCGCAGTTCGACGCCGAGGTCAGCTCGCGGTACTTGCCCTGCGTGGGGATCCACGCCTCGCAGTCGTACTTGCGGGACGCGGACGCGCCCAGGTCGCCCGACGCCACGTCGATGACCTGGAACGGCAGCTCAAGACCGGTCAGCCACTGCTTCTCCCAGTCCAGGAGGCGCTTGTGCTCGTTCTCCGCGTCCTCCGGGTCGACGTACGAGAACATCTCGACCTTGTCGAACTGGTGCACGCGGAAGATGCCGCGGGTGTCCTTGCCGTAGGTGCCGGCCTCGCGGCGGAAGCACGGCGAGAAGCCGGCGTAGCGCAGCGGCAGCTTGTCGGCGTCGAGGATCTCGTCCATGTGGTACGCCGCGAGCGGGACCTCGGAGGTGCCGACCAGGTAGTAGTCGTCCTTCTCCAGGTGGTACACATTCTCCGCGGCCTGGCCGAGGAAGCCGGTGCCCTCCATGGCGCGCGGGCGGACCAGCGCGGGCGTCAGCATCGGGGTGAAGCCGGCCTCGGTGGCCTGCGCGATCGCCGCGTTGACGAGGGCGAGTTCCAGGAGCGCGCCGACGCCGGTCAGGTAGTAGAAGCGCGAGCCGGACACCTTGGCGCCGCGCTCGACGTCGATGGCGCCCAGCGCCTCGCCGAGCTCCAGGTGGTCCTTGGGCTCGAAGCCCTCGGCGCCGAAGTCGCGGATGGTGCCGTGCGTCTCCAGGACGACGAAGTCCTCCTCGCCGCCGACCGGGACGTCGGGGTGCACCAGGTTGCCCAGCTGAAGGAGGAGCCGCTTGGCCTCCTCGTCGGCCTCGTGCTGCTCGACGTCGGCCGCCTTGACGTCGGCCTTGAGCTGCTCGGCCTTCTTCAGCAGCTCGGCGCGCTCGTCGGGGGAGGCCTTGGGGATCAGCTTGCCGAGCGCCTTCTGCTCGGAACGCAGCTCGTCGAAGCGGACGCCGGACGACCTGCGCCGCTCGTCGGCGGAGAGGAGGGAGTCGACGAGGGCGACGTCCTCTCCACGGGCGCGCTGGGAGGCGCGAACACGGTCGGGGTCCTCACGGAGCAGGCGAAGGTCAATCACCCCTCAAGGCTACCGGTGCGCGGTTCCGGCCAACGACTCGATATTCCGGTCCGCCGGTTCTGTGGCGTTATGAGGGGAATGCCGGACTGAATCTTTTGATCATGAGTCGGCGTCAAGGAAAAGGGTCGTACTCCCTGAAAGGGGGCAGGTGGCGGCTCGTCGGTTGACCGGATTTCCTTGTGGTGGCAGGGACTTGGTGCCTGGTTGTCCACAGGAATCCACAGCCCGCCAGAGTTATCCACAGGCTGTGCGGAAGATCTGTGGACTTCGGAAATGATCATTCCGAGGGGTGGGCACGGGTTGAGGAATTCCCGGTTCAAACCCTGCGTACACGCACTTTCGGGTGTAAATGATTCGCTCCATAGAGTTGATCAATGGAAAAGGGTGGACGAAGGGTGACGTGCGGGACTGTGGAAGAAGTTGGGGCCTGTAGGCCGATTTGTCGACGATGCAGTATTTCGTTGTCGACTTGTCCCCAGGTCGAGAACCGTGCCTGTGGATAACGTCTGTGGATGACGAAAATCTGCAGGTAGGACGAGTGATCAAGGGCGCACGGGCCGGTGGACAGGGATGACGTCGGGAGCGGGCGGGCCGCCGGGGGCGCGCCGACGGCCAGGAGCGATCGGCTCTCGCGCACCGAACCGGTGGAAATGAGCCGCACGGACTGTTTACGGCGTGTTCGGGAACGATTCGTCCATTCGATTCCCGGCATCGGCCCACGGCCTTTGGCCGCCCTGGCCCGAACCCGCGCTCCCAGTGGCCGCCCGCGGAACGGCGCCTTTCAGAAGCGGCCGTCCTGGCAGCGCGCCAGCCAGTCGGAAGCGGCGGAGAATTCGCTGTCCGACGTGCCGGCCCGGGGTGCGCGTACGTCCTTGGGGTCGACTTCCGCCCGGGGGTACGAACCGAGGAAGCGCACCTGCGGGCAGACCCGCTTGAGCCCCATCAGTGCCTCGCCCACCCGCCGGTCGGAGATGTGGCCTTCGGCGTCGATGGCGAAGCAGTAGTTGCCGATGCCCTCACCGGTCGGCCGGGACTGCAGCAGCATCAGGTTGACGCCGCGCACCGCGAACTCCTGGAGGAGCTCCAGCAGGGCGCCGGGGTGGTCGTCGCGCTGCCAGATGACCACGGACGTCTTGTCCGCGCCGGTCGGTGCCGAGGGCCGGGCCGGCCTGCCCACCAGCACGAAGCGTGTCTGCGCGTTCTCCGCGTCGTGGATGCCGGTCTCCAGCGGCTCCAGGCCGTACGTGGCCGCCGCGAACTCGCCCGCGAAGGCCGCGTCGTACCTGCCCTCCTGGACCAGGCGCGCGCCGTCGGCGTTCGACGCGGCGGACTCCCACAGGACGTCGGGCAGGTGCGTCCTGAGCCAGTTGCGCACCTGCGGCTGTGCGGCGGGGTGCGCGGTGACCGTCTTGATCTCCGACAGCTTCGTGCCGGGCCTGACCAGCAGTGCGAAGGTGATCGACAGCAGCACCTCGCGGTAGATCATCAGCGGGGCGCCCGCGACCAGCTCGTCGAGGGTCGTGGTGATGCCGCCCTCCACCGAGTTCTCGATGGGGACGAAGGCGGCCTCGGCCTCGCCGTTGCGGACGGCGTCCAGCGCGGCGGGAACCGACACCACAGGGACCAGTTCCCGGGTGGCAGCCTCCGGGAGCGTGCGCAGGGCGACTTCGGTGAAGGTGCCTTCGGGACCGAGATACGCGTAGCTGGCTGGCATGACCTCACCCTAATGGGCCTTGAACAACCAGGACGACGCGTGTGGAAACGGGACCCCCAGGGGTGATCAGCCACCCCCAGGGGCGCAGCCACCCCCAGAGGTGATCCGGGACCTCTGACGGCGATCCGGAACCCCTATGGGCGATCCGGGGACGGCCGGGCGGTCAGCCCTCCAGCAGGCGCTGCCCCACGTACTCGCCCGTCGCCGCCCCGCCGGGCACCGCGAACAAGCCGCTCGACTCGTGGCGGACGAAGGTGGAGAGCGCGTCACCGCGGTCGAGCTTGCGTTGGACGGGCACGAAGCCGCGCAGCGGATCGGCCTGCCAGCAGACGAAGAGCAGGCCCGCGTCGGGCACCCCGTCCGTGTCGATGCCGTCGTGGAAGGAGAACGGGCGGCGCAGCATCGCGGCACCGCCGTTCTGGTCGGGCCGGGTGATCCTGGCGTGCGCGTTGATCGGGACGACGAGATTGCCGTCGGCGTCGGTCTTGTCCAGGTCCATCGGCGTGGTCTCGGTGCCGCCGCTGAGCGGGGCGCCGGTGGCCTTCTTCCGTCCGATGACGTCCTCCTGGGCGCCGGGCGAGAGCTTCTCCCAGTCGTCGAGGAGCATGCGGATACGGCGGACGACGGCATAGGAGCCGTTCGCCATCCAGGCCGGCTCGCCCGCGTCGGGCACGAAGACGCGGCGATCGAAGTCGGACTCGGACGGCTTCGGGTTGCGGGTGCCGTCGACCTGCCCCATCAGGTTGCGAGCCGTCATGGGCCGGCCGGTCGCGCCGGGCGAGCGGTTGAAGCCGTTCATCTGCCAGCGCACCCGGGCCGCGCTGCCCGCGTCCTTCTGGACGGCGCGCAGGGCGTGAAAGGCGACCAGGGCGTCGTTCGCTCCGATCTGCACCCACAGGTCGCCGTTGCTGCGCGCCTTGTCGAGGTGGTCGGAGGAGAAGTCGGGCAGCGGGTCGAGCGCCACGGGGCGCTGCTTCTCCAGGCCCGTACGCGCGAAGAAGCTGTGGCCGAAGCCGAAGGTGACCGTCAGGGAGGAAGGGCCGGCGTCGCGTGCGACATCCGTGTCGTCCTGGGCGGCAGGCTCGCCCGCCATCAGCCGCTGGGCGGTCGCCGACCAGCGGCGGAGCAGCGCGGCGGCCTCCTTGCGGCCCGCGCCCGCCGCCAGGTCGAAGGCGACGAGGTGGCCGCGTGCCTGGAGGGCGGTCGTGATGCCCGGCTGATGTTTCCCGTGAAACATCACCGCGTCCGAGCCGACCGAGGTCAGCGGCGCTGTCGACGCGGCCTTCTCGGCGCTCGGAGCGGCCGCGTATCCGGCGGCGCCCCCGGCCGCGCCCAGGGCGAGACCGGTGGCGCCGGCGGTGCCGAGCAGCCGGCGCCGCGAGACGCCGCCCTTGGCGGCAGCCTCGGGGGAGGAGACGGCGTCGGGAGTGGACTGGTCGGGCATGGTGGGGTTCAGCCGATCTGCGCGTTCTTGTTCACGGTCGCCTGGTCGATGTCGGAGGTGCGCACGGTCACCGCGATCTTCCAGTCGCCCGCCATGGGGATCTGTACTCCGCTCGCCGACCAGTGTCCGGTGGCGATGCGGTCGGGGGTCACGGGCAGCGGGCCGATGTCCTTCGCCGCGAGGGTGAAGGCGACCTTCACCTCGGGGACGTCGAAGGCCTTGCCGTTGGGCCGCTGCACGAAGACGTGCATCTCGTTGCCGCCGACGCGGGCCGGGTCGAGGGTGAGCTCCACGGTGCCCTTGCCGTCCTCGCCGCCGGTGTCGAACGGGATCTTCAGGGACAGCGGGCCCGAGCGCTGGGACGCGGAAGCGGTGGCCTGCTGGGCCGCCTCCTCCGTACGCCCGGGCTCGGTGGAGGTCAGCACGGTCGTGACCGCGAGCAGGACGACGGCGACACCCGCCTCCGCGAGCACCGAGCGGCGCAGACCCGAGCGGTGCGGGTCGGCGTCACGGAGGCGCTTGTCGCGCGCGGTGGCGACGGCCGCCCGCTGCCGGGCGAGCTGCGCGGCCCGCCGGGAGTCCGCCGGGACCGTCTCCCGCGTCTCCTCGCGCTGTTCGGCCACGTCCTCGGCCGCCGAGCCTCGTTCCTCCGAGGCCGGCGCCTCGGACAGCCGGCCGGTCCAGCGGCGTGAGATCCAGGCGATGCCGACGAGGACCGCCACCAGTGCGATCTTGACGAGCAGCAGTTGTCCGTACCTGGTGCCGGTGAACGCGGACCAGGAACCGAGCTGGCGCCACGACTGATAGATCCCGGTGGCGACCAGGGTGACGACGGCGCCGAACGCGAGGCGGGAGAAGCGCCGCACGGCGGCCGTGTCGATCGCGTCCTCGGCCGGAGCCCGGAACAGCGCCGTCAGCAGGGCCGAAAGCCCGCCGAGCCATGCGGCGACGGCCAGCAGGTGCAGTACGTCGACGGGCATCGCGATGCCCGGCTGGAGGCCGGTCGAGGCGTGCTCGGCCATCGCCCAGGTCGCGGCCAGGCCCGCCGCGACGACGGTGCCGCCGATCGCGAGGCCGAAGGTGAGGTCCTTCTTCTCGGCGGCTCTGTCCGCGGCCTCGGCGGCCCGGGCGGCCGCCACGGTGGCCTCGTCGTCGCCCTCACTGGATCCGTCGGTCCCGTCGGCCGCGCCGGACGCCCCGGCCTCGGGTTCGTCCCGCTTGACGTACGCCCCGAAGAGCACCGCGATGAACAGCGCCGCGGCGGCGAGCAGCAGCAGCCGGGACACCAGGGCCGCGCCCGACTTGGTCTGGAGCACCTGACCCAGCAGGCTCAGGTCGAAGATGTCGCCGATCCTGCCGGAGCCGACGTACGAACCGCGCAGGAGCAGCAGCGCGAGCGTGGCGCCGGTGAGGGCGAGCCAGCCGGTGACGACGAGCCGCTGGACCGGCCGGACACCGGCACCGCGCTGCCAGCAGGCCAGCACGAAGGCGGCTCCGCCGACCAGGAGGACGAAGCCCGCGTAGGAGACGTAGCGCGCGATGCCGTAGAGCACGCCGACGGTTCCGCCGCCCGCGCCCTGGTCGGACAGGGCGACGGAGGTCTGCGAGGGCGCGCCGACGGAGAAGGTGAAGGCGCCGGAGACGGGGTGACTGTCCTCGGACACCACCTGGTAGGTGACGGTGAAGGTGCCGTCGGGCAGCCCCGAGTGCAGCTTCACGCCGTACGTGGTGCCGCTCAGGTTCGTGGCCCGGCCGGTGTCGACCCGCTTGCCCTTGGGGTCGAGCACGCGGAGCGAATCGTCCGAGAGGGCGACCTTCTCGGAGAAGGTGAGCGACACCTGGGTGGGCGCCTGGTCGACCACCGACCCCTGCTTCGGGTCGCTCCCGGTCAGCGCGGCGTGCGCGGAGGCGGGCGCGGCCCCGGCCAGGAGCGCGCCGGTGACGGCGAGGAACAGCAGCAGGAGGGTCCGGAAACGGGGGGCGATGGTCTGCGTCAAGGTGGTCGCTCCCTCAGTGCCCGGTCTTCGGTGTGTACGTCGCGGACTTCACCGGCATGGATATCTTCACTGTGCCGGATTTGGCGAAGTGCAGTTCCACGGCCACCTTCTCGCCCTGCTCCGGCTTGCGGGTGAGCTTCTCGAACATGAGGTGGTTGCCGCCGCTCGCGAAGTTCAGCGTGCCCTTGGCGGGCACGGCGAACGACTTCTCCTCCTCCATCGCCCCGCCCTGGGTGGAGTGCAGTGTGACGTCGTCCGAGAGGCTGCTGGTGACCGAGGTCAGGGTGTCGGCGCCGCCGGTGTTGCTGACGGTGAAGAAGCCGGCCGCCATGGTGGCCATGCTCGGGGCGGGCATGTACGCGCCGGTGACCTTCAGCTCGGGCCTGCCCGCCGAGGAGCCGCCGTCGCCCGAGCCGCAGCCCGCGAGCGTGGCCGCGGTGGCCACGAGGACCGCGCACGCGGCGAGCGGACGCGAGGCCCGGCCGGGACGGCTCACGGGTTCTCCCCCTTGATGAGCTCGGGCAGGTCCTTGGTGTAGTCGTCGACGGTGGCGTCCTCGCCGTACAGCACATAGCCGCCGTCGGTCTTCGGCGAGAACGCGATGACCTGGGTGCCGTGCACGGAGACGAGCTTGCCGTTCTTGTCCTTCGACGTCGGCTCGATGGAGATGCCCAGGGTGCGCGCGCCGGCCTGGATTGTGGCGAAGTCGCCGGTGAGGCCGACGAAGTCGGAGTCGATGCCCTTGAGCCACGTACCGAGGGCGGTGGGGGTGTCGCGGCCCGGGTCGGTGGTGACGAACACGACGCGGAGCTTGTCCTGTTCGGCCTTGGGCAGCTGCTTCTTGGCGACGGCCAGGTTGTTCATCGTCAGCGGGCAGACGTCGGGGCAGTGCGTGTAGCCGAAGTACACGAGCGTCGGCCGGCCCTTGGTCTGCGCGCGCAGGTCGTACTTCTTGCCGTGCGTGTCGGTGAGCACGAGGTCCGGCTTCTCGAACGGCTTGTCGAGGATCGTCGCCGCCTTGGCGGAGCCGGTCTCGGCGGACACGTCGGCGACGGGCTTGTTGCCGTCGTCGCCGCTGCCGCAGGCGGAGAGGGTCAGGGTGGCGGCGGCGAACAGGGCGGCCACGGCATACGTCTTCTTGCGCATAGAAAAATGTCCCAGATGTGTGCGCTCCGGCGCGCACCGGGGGGTCGTACCGGGCCCGAAAGCCCAGGTCGTACGACGTCCCGATGCGCACCGAAGGGATGAGCCTCGGTACCGCGCGCCGTCTCAGGCGGCGGTGCGGCGGCGGCCGGCCATCACGCCGTACGCCACGCCCGCCACGCCGACGACGATGCCGACGATGCCGAGCACGCGCGCGGTGGTGTCGCTGCTGTCGGACGACGCCTCGGTGGTCTTCTCGGACTCCGCCTTCGCGTCGGACGAGTGTGACGCGTCGGAGGCGTCCTCGGCGTCGGCGGAGCCGTGGTGGCCGCCCTCGGACGCGGCGGAGAGCGCGAGCACCGGAGCCGGGTTCTCGGGCTCCTCCTGGCCTTCCTGCTGCGGCTCGATCCAGCGCACGACCTCCTTGTTGGAGTACGTCTGGACGGCCTTGAAGACCAGTTCGTCGGTGTCCTCGGGCAGCGCGCCGATGGAGAGCGGGAACTTCTGGAAGAAGCCCGGCTCGACGCCCTTGCCGGTGGCGGTCCAGGTGACCTTGGTGACGGCCTCGTCGATCTTCTGGCCGTGCACGGTCAGCGGCTTGTCCAGCTTGGACTTGGTGACCTTCACGTCCCAGCCGTCCAGCTTCTGCGGCATGACCGAGGCGAGCGGGTGGTCGGTCGGGAAGTTGACCTCGAGCTTGGTGGTCGAGGCGTCGTCGCGCTCGTTGGGGACCTTGAAGTTCACGACCGCGTAGTCGCCCTTGGCGGCCGTGCCCTCGGGCTGGACGCTGACGTGCGCGAAGGCGGGCACCGACAGGGTGAGGACGGCCGAGGCGGCGACGGCAGCGGCGGCGGCGATACGGGAAGGCTTCATAGCAGGGGACACTCCACTTTCAGTCCGTTGGCAAGGGGGTGCGCGTGCGCGACGGGCACGCGCGCGCGTGCCGCACGACGGCGTGGCCCCTTGGCGGAGTGACGCGTCGTGTCAGGCGGCGAGGACGAGTGCGGTGGAGGACGGTGGTCCGCGCCGGACGACGGTGTGCTGGAGTGCGCTCGCCTGCGGCTTCAGGGGCGCGAGCAGCGCGGTGCGCGGTGCGCGGACCGCTTCGGGCGCTCCCGGAAGACCCGCGCGCAGGGCGCGTACGAGCGCGAACGCGGAGCGCAGGGACCGTACGAGCGCCGTCTCCGCGACCCCGTGGGCGGACAGCCGCATGAGACGCAGCAGCGCCAAGTCCCCGCGGCGCAGCACCCATCCCGCGGCGACGGCCGCGAGGACGTGGCCGAGCAGCATCGGCAGGGAGGGCAGGACCGACATCGATGAGCCGGCCGTGGCCGCCATGGCGTCCGCCGGGTGGTGCATGGACGGGCTCATGCCGGTCGTCGTGCCCGTGTCGATCCGCGCCTCGGCGAGGATCCGCTGGGCCTGTGCCGGACTGATCGCCGCCGCGGCCGTGCCGCACACGAGGCGCGCGGCCCGCTCGACGAGCGAGGCGTCGGACATCGGCATGCCCGACATGGCGTCCGTGGACGTCGCGCCGGCGTGCTGACCGAGTCCGAACAGCGTGTGCAGCGCGGTCTGTCCGGCCGCGAGGACCGCGGCGATGCCCGGGAGTGACCGCTCGCGTCCCGCCAGTGCGGCGGCGACCGCGAAGACCGCGAGGAAGCCGGCCCCGAGCGTCCACAGGGGGACCGAGGCACAGGAGGCGAGACCATGACCGGCCGCGGCCAGCGCGACGCAGACCGCGGCGAACACCGCGGCCCTGAGCATCCGGAGGTCGAGTCCGGAGCGTGCCGAGCGCTTGTGGGGGGCAGTCATGGCGGGCTCATCATCCCACTGGCCCGGCCCGTTCGGTACGGCAGGTCCGCCAGGTGGTGTTCGACCGGTGGGTCACCGTGTGCGGGTTCTTGGACGCACATACACCGATCCTCGGCACCCGCGCGTCCGCCGTATGGGCGGTATCACCTCGTGCAGGCGATTGCGTGCGCGTGCTTGCGGCAATACGTAACGGTATGTCGAGCCGCGGCCGGGAGGCTGGAGCATGAGCATCTGGTGGTCACTCCATCTGCGGCGCGAAGCTGCGAGTGTTCCGCTCGCCAGACGCCTGCTGCTCGGCACGATGGAGAGCGCGGGAGTCGACCCGGACATCTCGTACGACCTCTCCGTCGCCCTCACCGAGGCCTGTGCCAATGCCGTCGAGCACGGCGGCGGCACCGCGAACGGCCCTTCCTCCGAGGCCTACCGGGTGACCGCCTATCTCGACGGCGAGCGGTGCCGCATCGAAGTCGCCGACTCGGGCCCGGGTTTCCCCGGCGGCCGTGTTCGTCCTCCGATCCGTCCGGCGCGCGGTGACAGCGAGCACGGGCGGGGGCTGTGCCTGATCCATGAACTCGCGGACCATGTCGAGATCGACAGCAGCCCCGGCAGGGCAGGCGCCGTCGTCAGCTTCGACAAGATCCTCAAGTGGAAGAAGGACCCCTCTTTGCTGCCGGCGTAGCGCCGGGCGCGGCGGAGCGGCGCGTGCCCCGCCCCGGCTCGTGACGCATCCCCCGGCCCGAGCCTCCCGAAGCGGGCATGTCCCGCCCGGGAAATCCCGGAGTCCACAGCGCGGTCACAGCTCTCCCCCAGGTCCCTGACGGCCGGCGTTCCTAGATTCCCGGCATGAGGGGAAGCCGCCAGGACGAGACGCTCGCCGAGGCCGCGGTGGCGGCGCTGACGCGACAGCTGGAGCTGGCACCCAAGCCCGGACTGCCCGACCCGCGCGATCTGCGCGCCCGAGCCACCCGGCAGGACCACCGCTCCCTGCGCTGGTCGGCCAAGGCGCTGGCGCCCGGCCTCGCGGCCATGGCGGCCGCCGCACGCCGTACCGGCCGTGCCACCCCCGGACTCCGCGCGGAACTGGGCGCGATCGGCCGGTCCACGGAACACTCGGTGGCCCTGGCCGGCGGCGGGCACCGGGGCGCCCTGTGGGCGCTCGGGCTGCTCGTCGCGGCAGCCGCCCTGGAACCCGGCGCCACCGGGACGGAGGTCACGGCGGTGGCCAAGCGGATCGCGGCGCACGCCGACCGGCGGGCACCGCGGCGGCCCTCCCGGGGGTCGACCGTCTCCGCGACGTACGGGGCGGCCGGCGCACGGGGCGAGGCACGCGCCGGATTCCCGCACGTCCGCCGGGCGTTGGACGCGCTGTCCGCCACCCGTTCGGCCGGTGCGCCGGAACCCCGCGCCCGGCTCGACGCCCTCCTCACCGTCATGTGCACGCTCCAGGACACGGAGCTGCTGCACACCGCCGGACCCCACGGCCTGCGGCACGTCCAGGCGGGCGCCCGCGCGGTGCTGGACGCCGGCGGCACGTCCACGGAGGCGGGCCGTGCGGCCCTGGCCGCCTTCGACGCCGACCTGCACGCGCGCGCGTGGAGCCCGCGAGGCAGTGGAGCGCTCCTCGCGGGTGCCCTGTTCGTGGACTCGCTGCCCGTGACCGTCAGGTCGTGACGCCCGTGACCGTCAGGTCGTGACGCCCGTGACCGTCAGGTCGTGACCGGGACGCCGCGCCCGCCCGCGGCCGGATCGGGGCATGCGTCCGACGCCGGTTGCCGCGGGCGGCGGGAGCGTGCCGCGGGTCCCATCGCGTACGACGCCCCGGCGATCAGTCCGCCGAGCAGCAGCCATCCGGGCGTTCCCCAGCCCACCAGCAGGGCCGTCAGGACGAGCGGACCCATCGTGCGGGCCACCGTGACACCGGTGCCGAAGAAGCCCTGGTACTCACCCATGCGGTCGGCCGGGGCGAGGTCGAAGGCCAGTTGCCAGGAGCCCGCCGACTGCTGCATCTCGGCGACGACCTGAAGGAGCGCGCCCGCCACGAGGATCCCGGCCGCGACCCACGGGGAGGCCCCGGACGACAGGGCGAACACCGCGCAGGACGCCAGCATCACCAGTCCGGACCGGCGGATCGCGCGCGTGGCGGCCGTGAGGCCCGTGACGCCCCGCGCCATCCGCACCTGGAAGACCATCACCGCGCCCGTGTTGAGCACGAACAGCGCGGAGACCAGCCAGGCGGGCGCCTCGGTGCGCTCGGTGATCCACAGCGGGACACCGAGGCTGAGCAGCGGCATCCGCAGCAGCAGCACGGTGTTGAGGAACGTGACCAGCACGTAGGGGCGGTCGCGCAGGACACCGAGCCCGTGACCGCGCCGCACGGTCACCGGCTGCACCGTAGGCAGGCGCAGCAGCAGCCCGGCGCACAGCAGGAAGGTCGTCGCGTCCAGAGCGAACACCCCGGAGTAGGCGGCCCGCGTCCCGGCGTGCAGCGCGAGCCCGCCGAGGCCCGCGCCCACCGCCAGACCGGCGTTCAGCGTCGACTGGAGGTGTGCGAGCAGTCCGGTGCGCCGCCCGGCCGGCACCAGTCCCGCGAGCAGCGCCTGCCGGGACGCCGCGAGCCCCGACTGCGCGGACGCGTACGCGCACGCCGCGAGGACGAAGGGGACGAAGCCGCGGACGACCAGGAAGGACGCCACCGCCGTCGCCGTCGCGAGGGCCAGCAGCGCCGCCGTGCCGCGCGGCCCGCGCCGGTCGGCGAGCCGGCCGAGCGGCACGCCCACCAGTGAACCGACGGCCCAGGCGACGGTCAGCCCCAGTCCCACGTGCTCGGGCGCGAGACCGACGACGTGCGTGAAGTAGAGGGCGGAGGTCACGTAATAGGCGCCGTCGCCCACGGAGTTGGCCAGCTGGGCGAGGGCGAGCACGCGCTGCGGGCCCGCGGGCGGGAGGAGACGGTGCTTCGTGGCGTGCGCCGCGGCTGCCTGGTTCGTCATGTCACTGACGCTACGGACGTATTGGCTCCCCGGGCAGCTCCAATCAGCACACCTCTTGTTGGCCCAATTCGACGACCCGTCACCGGCACGGCCCACGCCGGATCCCTCTGTCACGGGGGCGGACCGGCCCGCAGCCCACCGCGGGCTCATGCCGGCCGTCCTCCGCCGCCGGGGCGGATCGGCCCACAGGTCACCACCGGCACGGCCCCTGCGCGCGGCCTCTGCCACCGGTGGGTGCCGGCCCGCAGCCCACCACCGGCAAGGCCCACGGTGGGTGCCGACCCGCAGCCCACCATCGGCAAGGCCCATACGGGCGGCCGCTGCCGCCGGGGCGGACCGATCCGCACCGGCGGGGCCCTCAGCCCGTCCCCCGCACCCCGTCCAGCACCCGCCCCAGCGCCTCCAGGGCCTCCGGATAAGCGCGTTCCCGGGGTGTCCCGTACCCGACGACGAGTCCCTGCGGGCGGTCCGCGGCCGGTGCGTGCCAGTGATCTCCCAGGTGGCCGATCGCGAGCCCCTCCTGCGCGGCGCGCGCCAGCACCTCCGCCTCGTCGTCCACCTCCACCAGGGCGTGCAGCCCCGCGGCGATCCCCCGGACGCTCCTGCGCATCCCCAGCCGGTCGAGCAGCCGGTCCCTGCGGCGGCGGTAGCGCAGCCGGCACGCGCGCACATGACGGTCGTACGCGTGGCTGTCGATCATCTCGGCGAGCGCCAACTGGCCGATGGACTCGGTGTGGTGGTCGCTGTGCAGCTTGATGTCGGCGACCGCGTCGACGAGGTGCGGGGGCAGCACCATCCAGCCGAGCCGCAGGGCGGGACCGAGCGTCTTGGAGGCCGTGCCCAGGTAGACGACCTGGCCGGGCGCCATCCCCTGGAGCGCGCCGACCGGCTGCCGGTCGTAACGGAACTCCCCGTCGTAGTCGTCCTCGACGATCAGTCCGTCACGCGCGCGTGCCCAGTCGGTGAGGGCGCGCCGCCGCTCCGGGTGCAGGGTGACGCCGGTCGGGAACTGGTGGGCGGGCGTGACGACGACCGCGTCCGCCTCCGCCGCGGCGTCCGCGCGGGCGCCGCGTTCGTCCACGGGCAGCGGGACGACGGTTCCGCCGCTCTTGCGCACCACCTCGCGGTGGAACGCCAGGCCGGGGTCCTCCATGGCCACCGTGCCGCCGTCCAGCACACGGGTGAGGAGCGCGAGACCCTGCACATACCCCGAAGTGATGACGATCCGTTCGGGCGGCGCGATCACTCCCCGCGCCCGCCCCAGGTAACCCGACAGCGCGGTCCGCAGCTCGATACGGCCGCGCGGGTCCCCGTAGTCGTACGCCAGGGACGGCGCCGTCGCGATCGCGCGGCGCAGCGCCCGCAGCCATGCCGCCGCCGGGAAGGTGCCGACGTCCGGGCTGCCCGGACGCAGGTCGAAACGGGGTGCACGCGCGCGTGGCGCCCGCACGGCCGCCGCCGCGCCGTCCGTGGGCAGCGGTGCCACCTCGGTGCCGGAACCCTGCCGGGCCGTCAGATAGCCCTCCGCGACCAACTGGTCGTACGCGGCTTTCGCCGTGCCGCGGGAGATGCCCAGTTCGGTCGCGAGCCGGCGGGTCGCCGGCAGCCGCGTGCCGGGCGAGAGCCGTCCCTCGCGCACGGCGTCCCGCAGGGCGCGCTCGAGCCCCGCCCTGCGCCCCGCCCCGGCGTCCGGCTCCAGATGCAGGTCCACCCCGACACCGGACCAGAAGTCGTCCACGAAAAGCCGCCCCCCTAGGCACACCGGAAAGCCCGGGAGCGCCGAAGTCCCCCGGGCACGCCGATGGCCGGGCACCCAGGAGGGCACCCGGCCATCAGTCTTGTCATCAGCCCTCGCGGGGCACTATGTCAGCCCTTCAGGGACGCCATCCAGGCCTCGACCTCGTCCGAGCGGCGCGGCAGGCCCGCGGACAGGTTCCGGTTGCCGTCCTCGGTGACGAGGATGTCGTCCTCGATGCGGACGCCGATGCCGCGGTACTCCTCCGGGACGGTCAGGTCGTCCGCCTGGAAGTACAGGCCGGGCTCGACGGTCAGGCACATGCCCGGCTCCAGCGTGCCCTCGACGTACGTCTCGGTCCGCGCGGCCGCGCAGTCGTGCACGTCCATGCCGAGCATGTGGCCGGTGCCGTGCAGGGTCCAGCGGCGCTGCAGACCCAGCTCCAGGACGCGCTCCACGGGGCCCTCGACCAGGCCCCACTCGACGAGCTTCTCGGCGAGCACGCGCTGCGCGGCGTCGTGGAAGTCGCGGTACTTGGCGCCCGGCTTCACGGCCGCGATACCGGCCTCCTGGGCCTCGTACACGGCGTCGTAGATCTTCTTCTGGAGCTCCGTGTACGTGCCGTTGATCGGCAGCGTGCGCGTCACGTCGGCGGTGTAGAGCGTGTGGGTCTCGACACCCGCGTCCAGCAGGAGCAGGTCGCCGGCGCGGACCGGGCCGTCGTTGCGCACCCAGTGCAGCGTGCAGGCGTGCGGGCCCGCGGCGCAGATCGAGCCGTAGCCGATGTCGTTGCCCTCGACGCGTGCGCGCAGGAAGAACGTGCCCTCGATGTAGCGCTCGCTGGTCGCCTCGGCCTTGTCCAGGACCCGGACGACGTCCTCGAAGCCGCGCACGGTCGAGTCGACGGCCTTCTGCAGCTCGCCGACCTCGAAGTCGTCCTTGAGGAGCCGCGCCTCGGAGAGGAAGACCCGCAGCTCCTCGTCGCGCTCGGCGGTGACCTTGTCGGTCAGGGCGGACTCGATGCCGGCGTCGTAGCCGCGCACGACCCGGACCGGGCCGGTGGCCTCGCGCAGCGCGGCGGTCAGCTCGCGCACGTCCGAGGCCGGGATGCCGTACAGCGCCTCGGACTCGGTGAGGGAGTGGCGGCGGCCGACCCACAGCTCGCCCTGGCCGGACAGCCAGAACTCGCCGTTCTCGCGGTCGGAGCGCGGCAGCAGGTAGATCGTCGCCTTGTGGCCGCCGGACACCGGCTCCAGGACGAGGACGCCGTCCTCGGTCAGGTTGCCGGTCAGGTACGCGTACTCGACCGAGGCGCGGAAGGGGTACTCGGTGTCGTTCGAGCGGGTCTTCAGGTTGCCCGCGGGGATCACCAGGCGCTCGCCCGGGAAGCGCGCGGAGAGCGCGGCGCGGCGGGCGGCCGTGTGCTCGGCCTGGGCGATGGGCTTCAGGCCGCGCAGCTCGGTGTCGGCCCATCCCGACTTCATGCTCTCGGCCAGCTCGTCGGACACGCCCGGGTACAGGCCGTTCTTGCGCTGCTTGATCGGCTCCTCTTCGCCCGCTTCGTCAGCGGCATCGTCAAGCACGGCTTCCGGGGTCTCCGGGGTGAGCGCCTCCGACACGGTCTGCCTCCTAGATACGACATTGGACCTCCCCCATCGTACGGTCGTACTGAAGGGGGCCCAGGGCCGGAAGGCCTGTTACGTACGGCTCACCGTGAACGGCGACCGCGGGCACCGCGGGTCGGCCGTCCGGGGCGGCTGCCCGGGGCGGCGGCGCTCGGGGCGCTCACTCGAAGCGCGCCGCGAGAAGGACGACGTCCTCCTTGCTGTCGGCCTCGTCGAGTCCGTCCGGCAGCACCGTGCGCAGGACGTGGTCGGCGACCGCGCCGGGATCGTCGCGGACCGCCCGGGGCACGCTCGCCGCCGCCGCGTGCAGCCGGGTGAAGGCCCGGTCCATGGGGTCGCCGGTGCGGTGCAGCAGACCGTCGGTGTACAGCAGCACGGTCTCGCCCGGCTCCGTGGTCAGCTCGACGCTCGGCGCCTCCCAGCACGCGAGCATGCCGAGGGGGGCCGACAGGGAGGTCTCCACGAACTCGGTGCGCCGCGGCCCGATCACCAGGGGCGGGCTGTGTCCGGCACCCGCCAGCGTGAGCTTGCGCAGCGCGGGCTCGCAGTAGGCGAACAGCGCGGTCGCGGAGCGGGCGGGCTCGGTCAGCCGCAGCAGCAGTTCGAGGTCGGACAGGACCGCGACGGGGTCCTCGCCCTCCATGACGGCGTACGCCCTCAGGGACGCCCTCAGACGGCCCATCGCGGCGACCGCGCTGGGCCCGCATCCGGTGACGGAGCCGACCGCGAGGCCGAGCGCGGCGTCGGGCAGCGGCAGCGCGTCGTACCAGTCGCCGCCGCCGCGCGCGCTCGTGCGGTGCCGTGCGGCGAGCTGGACGCCGGCGACCCGGGGGAGCCGCGGGGGCAGCAGCTCCTCGGAGATCGTCGTCATGCACGCGCGCGTGCGCTCCAGTTCCACCAGGCGGGCCAGGTGCTCGGTGGCGTAGCGGGCGTAGAGGCCGACGAGGTGGCGCTGGCGCTCGACCGGTTCGGCGGGTTCGTCGTAGAGCCAGACGGCGGCGCCCAGCCGGCCCGCCGCGCCGGTGGACAGGGGGAGTGCATAGCTCGCGGCGTAGCCGAGCCGGGCGGCCACCTCGCGGTGGCGGGGGTCGAGCCCGTCCTCGGAGAAGAGGTCCGGCTGGGCGATCTCGCCCTCACCGCCCGGAAGTCCGTCCAGGATCTTCCCGTACGACATGGCGCTGCGCGGGACGGTCTCGATGTGGCCGAGATCCGCACGGGCCAGCCCCAGGCCGATCGTCGTGTCGGGGCCGAGTCCGTCGCCCGGCTCCAGGACGAGGAGGCCGCGTCGGGCGCCCACGAGGGCGGCTCCGGCGCGCAGCGTCTCCTGCAGGGCGTCGTCGAGCGCCGAGGTGCGCGCCAGGCGCTCGGTGAGCTCGTGGAGCGTGGTGAGATCCGAGACCCAGCCCGCCAGACGATCTTGGAGAACGGCGCCGGGACCGATGGGGGAAGTGGCCGAAGGGGCACCCGTGGGGGCAGACGTCGGCGCGACAGTGTGTGCGGGCGAAGGAACCGTTGAATCGATTCCGGCCACTTTCGGAATGTGAGGGGCGTTCATGGCGTCCGGCTTTCCGACCGGTGCGTATTGCTCAATAGCATCGCAAACCCCCATGTCGTTCTGCGCCGCTAGCGGTGTCTCCACATGTACACGCACTCGTGAGGGGATGTCCAGCATTGTCCTGCTGGGATTCCTGGTGTCCGTGAGACTGTCGGTAACCCTTGCGGGAAAGCAAAGTTGGCTTAAAACTGACTCGGGCAACGGCTTATTGAGGTCGACTGGCCTCGTTCGACGGAGCGTCACAGCGGTCGTGATGGGTACGTACTCGGTGAAGGCCAGGGGTGGTTGAGATCCGCCCGGAACCTGGCGACGGACCCGGGCGTCTTAGCCACCGACGACCGTGCCCCATCCTCCCGTGGCGGAGGCGGCAAGAAATACACGGGACGGCAAATCGCCAGGCGCCGCCACCCCACGCCATGCCCATGCTTTTGATAGACGCAGTATGGACGCGGACGCAGCCAAACGCTCGGCCCATAGGGGTTCCCCTTGTCTCCAGCAGGGGTGTGATGCGCCAGTAGGTACGCACAGTGAAGTGATCGACACATGGTGTGATGTGGTCCACGGTGTTGCCAGGCGTGCAACGGAAAGGAACGAGCGCTCATGCGCGAGATCCTCGGAAGGCGACGCAGGCTCCTGTCCAGGCGGAACAACGGGAGGCCTGAGATGCTCAGCGCGGCCCTGACCTTCGCGACCGAATGGCAGTGGCCCGTACTCCCGGGAGTGGCGGCGGACCCGCAGGGGCGTGCCCGCTGCGCGTGCCCCGACCCGGAGTGCACGGTGCCCGGTGCCCACCCCTTCGACCCCGGCCTCCTCGCGGCCACCACCGACGAGCGCATGGTGCGCTGGTGGTGGACCAACCGGCCGTCGGCACCCGTCGTGCTGGCCACCGGCGGCAAGGCCCCGTGCGCGGTGAGCCTGCCGGCTCTCGCGGCGGCCCGTGCCCTCGACGCACTCGACCGCAAGGGCATGCGCCTCGGCCCGGTCGTCGCGTCCCCCACGCGCTGGTCGATCCTCGTCGCGCCCTACTCCATGGAGCAGCTCGGCGAGCTCCTCTATGCGAAGGACTTCGTCCCCGGTTCCCTGCGCTTCCACGGCGAGGGCGGTTATCTCGCCCTGCCGCCGTCCGAGACGGGCCAGGGCCAGATCCGCTGGGAGCGTGCCCCGCTGCCCGGCTCCGCCGCCCCCTGGGTGCCCGACGTGGAGGCCGTCGTGGACGCCGTCGTGGAGGCACTCACTCGTACGGGTGTGAGCGCGCCCGAGTTGTAGGAGCGCCCGGCGCGCGGTCGACCGCGCGCCCGCCCGCGCTCGTTATCTTCCCCTTCATGAACCTTCGCCTGCTCGCACTCGCGGGCGTAGTGGCGTTCACGGTGGCCCTTCCGCTCGCCGTGGCATCCGCGGGGCCCGTCGCGGACGCCGGAGATCCCGGCCGCGACGGCGCCGCGGCCGCAGGGGCCCCGGGGCGCGACGACAAGGGGACGGCGGCTCCCGTCCCCACCCGGTCGCCCCGGCTGCTGGGACTCGGCCTCGCCACGGCCGCCCGGTGCGGTCCCGAACTCTCCTCCCCCGACGGCATCGAGGCGCAGACCTGTGTCCTCACACAGGGTGAGGACACCTGGGCTCGCACGTACTACCGCAACGCGACCGGCGACGAGCTGAGCTCCGTGCTGACCTTGATGGGGCCCGGCGGGCGCACCGTGCAGATGAACTGCGCGATGGGCGCGGAGGACGATCCCGGCGTCTGTGAGACCCCCAGGGAGCGCACCGACGGCGACGTGGGGGGCTATTCGGCGGTCGCGGAGTTCGCGGAACGGACCGCGGCCGGAGGGCCTCTGTTGCTGCGCTCGGGGAGCAACTCGGGGCAGTAGCAAGGTGGTTGATGTCGCGCGCGATTGCGGACATGGAAAGACCCGGTTGCTGGCGACGGGGGATGCACCAGCAACCGGGCTACTCGAACGGTAACAAGAGATCGGCGGTTCGCAAATTCGATCTCGGCTATTCGGACACGGATTTACCTGTCACGACGGGGAGTTGTGACAGGAGTCACCCGTTCTGTGGGGCTCTGCCCAGCTGACCGGTCGGTCAGTTCGGCTTCCTGTGGGTCAGCTGAGTGTGACCTGTCGGTTGGTGAGGCCGCCGCGCGCCCTGCGCTCCTCCGCGGTGAGCGGTGCGTCGGTGGCCAGGGCGGTGGCGAGGCGCTCGGCGAACTCGGCCGCGGGCTTCTCGATGTCGTCCGCCGTGACGTTCGTCGGAAGGTCCCAGACCGGCACCGTGAGCCCGTGGGCACGGAAGGAACCGACCAGACGGGTGCCCTCGCCGAGGTTGGAGCGGCCGGCCGCGTGCAGCCGGGCGAGCGCGTCCAGAAGCTGCTCCTCCGGGTGCGGCATGACCCAGCGCAGGTGGTTCTTGTCGGGGGTCTCGCACCAGTAGGCGGCGTCGACCCCGGCGAGCTTCACGGTCGGGATGGCGGCGGCGTTGGCCCGCTCCAGGGATGCGGTCACGTCCGCCGTCGCGTTCTCCGCGTCCGGAACCCAGAATTCGAAGCCGCTGTGCACAACTGGCTCGAACGCGCCTTCGGGGGCGAGCAGGTCCTGGAGTCGCGGGCCCTCGGCGGGAGCGCGCCGGCCCTCGACCGGAGTGCCCGGCTTCGCGGTGAGCGCGCGCTGGAGGGTGTCGGCGAGGTCGCGGCTGATGTCGCCGGACGCCGTGTCGTTCTGCAGGCCCAGGAGCACCGAGCCGTCCTCGCGGCGCAGCGCGGGCCAGGCCATCGGCAGGACCGTGGCGAGGGTGACCGACGGGACGCCCTCGGGCAGGCTCTCCTTGAGCTTCAGCTCGACCGTCGCGGCGGGCACCAGCTCGCGCAGCGCGACCCAGTCGCACTCGCCGGGCAGTCCCTCGAAGGGGCGCTGCACCAGCTCGGTCACGGCGTGCGCGGCGGCCCGGCCGTGGCAGGCCTTGTAGCGGCGGCCGCTGCCGCAGGGGCAGGGCTCGCGAGCGCCCACAACCGGGACGTGCCCATCGGCGCCTGCGGCGCGGGCCCCGGCTTTCGAGGTGGGCTGCTTGGCCTTGGTGTGGGGTCGCTTCTTGGCCATCGTGGGTGTCTCCCGATCACGGCTCGTCTCGTACGGGCGCGAGCCTAGCCGTTCCTACGTGGGCTGACGGGACCCTGTGGACAACGCACCGGGTCGTCCCGGAGCCGGTGATTCGGCCCGCGCGCGCCACGACCGGCACGTCCCGCTCCGTCCGCTCCCCGTCCGCCGGTGTCGCCGGGTCGGCGTGTCCCCGTCGGTGGCCCCCGGGCGTGATCCCCGGCGGTGAACCCGAGGGTGTGTCTCCGGGGTGATGCCGAGGGCCTATGTACGACGGCGACACCCGGGAGCCCGACTCCGGAAGCCCGACTCCGAGAGCGTGTCCCCGGCAGCGACCGGGGGCGTGTGTCCCCGAAGGCGTACTCCGAGACGCGTCCCGGTGAGCGTGCTCCCGCCGACGCGGTCCCGGCGGCCCGCTTCCCGGGCGCCCCGGCGTGCCGGTGTCCTCAGCCCAGTTCGTCGAAGGCGTCCGCGAAGTCCAGTCCCGGTATCCCCGCCGACACGGTCGGTGACGCGACGCGCGTAGCGAAATCGTCATGCCTGCGCGCGGATTCCACGTCGTCCTGGACGACCACCCACACCGTGACCTCGCCGCGGACGTCGTCGCGCACGCCCCAGTCCTTGGCCAGTGCCGAGATGATGTTCAGCCCGCGGCCGCCGCGCGCGGTGACCGAGGGCGTGGCCGGGACGGGCCGGGTCGGACCACCGCCGTCCGTCACCTCGACGACGAGCCGTCCGGACGTGTCGACGCGCCACGCCGCACGGACGTCTCCGTCACCTGTCAGGGCGTCACCCAGCGGCCTGCCGTGCCGACAGGCATTGCTGAGCAGTTCGGAAAGGATCAGTACGGCATCGTCGATGACCGAGTCCGCCACGCCACCGGTACGCAATTGATCACGCATCCGGTGTCTTGCTTCCCCCACGCCCGCAGGACCATGGGGTACGGCCATGCTCGACGACGTGGGCACCTCCTGTGCCACCACCAACGCCACCCCCGAGACCTCCTTTGCCCCACGCCACGTTGTGGATGCCCCTTTGGACTGGACCGGAAACCGGCCAATCAACGTCTGCTGACGCACTCGTAACGATCGAATACGGAGCGAACGCGCCGGTGCACTCCCTGTAATCGCGTGACTGGATTTCGGTGGTGATGTCCGGGGTCTGCGAAGGTCCCTGCCTGGGGGAACGCGGCGGGATCAGCGGCCCAACCGGCGCAGGACGGCGCGCGGCCGGTTGGTGATGATGGCGTCGATGCCCAGCTCAACGCAGAGATCGACGTCCTCGGGCTCGTTCACCGTCCAGACGTGCACCTGGTGTCCGGCTCGTTTCAGCCGTTCGATGTAGCCGGGGTGACTGCGCACGATCCGCATCGAGGGGCCCGCGATCCGGACACCGGCGGGCAGCCGTCCGTCGCGCAGGCGCGGGGAGATGAACTGCAGCAGATAGACCGTGGGCATGTTCGGCGAGGCGGCCCGGACGCGGTGCAGCGAACGTGCGGAGAAGCTCATGACGCGTACAGGTGACTGGGCGGGGGTCTCGGGCGCGTCCAAGCCGAAACGCTTCAGCAGGACCAGCAGCCGCTCCTCGACCTGGCCGGCCCAGCGCGTCGGGTGCTTCGTCTCGATGGCCAGCTCGACGCGGCGGCCCGCGTCGGCGACGAGTTCGAGCAGCCGCTCCAGGGTCAGGACGGAGGTGTCCTCCGGGTCCCCGGGACCGTGCTCCCAGTCGGGGGCCTCGTCGCGGTTCTTCCAGGAACCGAAGTCCAGGGCGGCGAGGTCGGCGAGCTCCAGGGCCGAGACCGCTCCGCGCCCGTTGGACGTACGGTTGATCCGGCGGTCGTGCACGCAGACGAGATGGCCGTCGGCGGTCAGGCGCACATCGCACTCAAGGGCGTCCGCACCGTCCTCGATCGCCTTCCTGTACGCGGCCAGCGTGTGCTCGGGTGCCTCTTCGGAGGCTCCGCGGTGGGCGACGACCTGGATGGGGTGCTGTCGTGCGAGGGTCACCGCGTCATGGTGCCACCGTCGTGCGGCAGGCGTGAGGTCGAGGAGGCGGGGATCCGTCCGTTTCGCCAGACTGGTCCGATATAAAGGATGGTCGCGGACCCACAGCCACCGCTTATGGTGCTCTGACGGCCGGTGGGAAAAGCTGACGTCGTACAAAAGCGCATGCACAGCTGAATCGCGCCGGACCGTCGACAAGCGTGAGTGAGCGTGACCGAGTGCGACCGAGAACAACAGCCGTGGATCTAGGAGTAGAGCTGTGAGCACCGAGAACGAGGGCACCGCAGTACCCCCGGCCCCGTCCGCACCTCCCGTGCCGGTGGAAACTCCCGCTGCCTCCGCGCAGGCCGCTGCGCCCGAGGGGAGCGCACCGACCACTCCGCTTCCGGTGGTGCCTCCGAGCGCCCCCGGCGCGCCGGAGCAGGCGCCGGCGCCTGCGCAGCAGCCGGCGTACGCGCACGCCGGAGTCGGCCACGGCGCCGCCCCGCACGGGCAGGGCGCCGGAGTCCCCGGATCCGCCGCCGAGGCGGGCTGGCCGCCTCCGCCGCCGCCCACCCCGTCGTACGCGGACGGTGGCGGCTCGGGCCACGGCGGCTGGGGCTCCTCCTACCAGCAGCCCGCACCGAAGCCGAAGAACGGGCGCGGTGGCCTGGTCGCCGCCCTCCTGGTGGCCGCTCTGGTCGCCGGCGGCGTCGGCGGCGGCATCGGCTACTCGCTCGCGAAGAACAACGACGACTCCACCGACTCGACGACGGTCTCCGCCCCGAGCAGCAGCGGTGACGTCAAGCGCGCCTCGGGCACCGTCGCGGGCGTGGCGGCCAAGGCGCTGCCGAGCACCGTGACGATAGAAGCGCAGAGCTCGAGCGGTGAGGGCGGCACCGGCACCGGCTTCGTCTTCGACACCCAGGGCCACATCCTCACCAACAACCACGTCGTCGCGGAAGCGGTCGACGGCGGCAAGCTCACCGCGACCTTCCCCGACGGCAAGAAGTACAACGCCGAGGTGGTCGGCCACGCCCAGGGCTACGACGTCGCGGTGATCAAGCTGAAGAACGCGCCGTCGGGCCTGAAGCCGCTCGCCCTCGGCAACTCCGACAAGGTGGCCGTCGGCGACTCCACGATCGCGATCGGCGCGCCCTTCGGCCTGTCGAACACGGTGACCACCGGCATCATCAGCGCCAAGGACCGCCCGGTGGCGTCGAGCGACGGCAGCTCCGGCAGCAAGGCCTCCTACATGAGCGCCCTGCAGACGGACGCCTCGATCAACCCGGGCAACTCCGGCGGCCCGCTCCTGGACGCGCAGGGCGCGGTCATCGGCATCAACTCGGCGATCCAGTCGAGCAGCGGAGGCGGCCTCGGCGGCAGCAGCCAGTCCGGCTCCATCGGCCTGGGCTTCGCGATCCCGATCAACCAGGCGAAGAACGTCGCACAGCAGCTGATCAAGACCGGCGAGCCGGTCTACCCGGTGATCGGTGCTTCGGTCTCCCTGGAAGAGGGCACCGGCGGCGCGAAGATCACCGAGCAGGGCGCGAGCGGCTCCGACGCGGTCACCTCCGGCGGCCCCGCCGACAAGGCCGGCCTCAAGCCCGGCGACGTCATCACCAAGCTCGACGACCACGTGATCGACAGCGGACCGACCCTGATCGGCGAGATCTGGACCCACCGCCCCGGCGACACGGTGAAGCTCACCTACACCCGGGACGGAAAGACCCAGACCGTCGACGTCACCCTGGGACAGCGCGAGGGCGACAGCTGAGCGGTTAGTCTTGTCCCCGCGCCGTCGACGATCGTGGACGGCGCGGGGTGGGTTGCCCGAGCGGCCTAAGGGAACGGTCTTGAAAACCGTCGTGGCGCGAGTCACCGTGGGTTCAAATCCCACACCCACCGCAGCAGTTCGGCACATGTGCCGATCCGAAGGGGTGTCTCTCACCGAGAGGCACCCCTTCGGCCTGTGCGGGACGGTTCTCCGGCGCGAGGCGATGAGTTTTCCCCGCTCGCGCGGTCGTACAGGCAACCAGTCGGAGTGCGGCGGCGTGCCGGTGCTCCGAGACCGCTTCTCGCCCACGGATGGGACACCGCCGACATGACCGAAGCCGTGAAGGGCCCCGCCAGCTACTTCCCCTCCATCGAGAAGAAGTACGGGCGGCCCGTCGCCGAATGGAAGGACCTCATCCGGTCCTCGCCGCTGACCAAGCACATGGAGCTCGTGTCCTGGCTCAAGACCGAGCACGGGCTGGGGCACGGCCACGCCAACGCCCTGGTCGCCCACACGCTCGCCGAGGACAGCGGCAAGTAGACGCTCCGGCGCCGCCGTCAGCTTCGCCGCGGCGGTGACGGAGCCGTCATCCGCGCCGCCGAGGCGATCGTCGAGCGGGCCTCGCGTTCGGCGAGCCCCGTACGCACGGCGGCCTCCACGAGAGGGTCGGTCAGCTCGGCACCGATGCCGTTCTCGTACGCGCGGCAGGCGGCCCAGAACAGGCGGGTGTTGCGCTGGCCCTCATGGGCGGCGAGCACGAACTGGACGAGCCCCTGGCCCTGCCGGCCGGTCGCCGGGGGCGCGGGAGGGTGCCTTCGGGACGGCGGCGTGAGCAGGCGCAGGAGTTCGCTCGGGCAGGGCGCGGGCGCCAGATGGGCGGTGCCCGGCGCGGTGCCGTAGACGCCGTGGTCGGTGCGTGAGCCGGGGCCGACGAGGTAGCCGCCGGCGCCGCGGATGTCGATGCCCGGGGCCAGGCGGCCGGCGGAGTTGGGGACGACGAGGTCGGGCGGTCCGCTCAGCCAGAGGTGACGACCGCCGCTGGGGGTCAGGACGACGACGGTCTCCGGGATCGTGAACAGGTGGCGCAGGGCCAGTTCACGCAGGGCGGCCGACGAGTCCGTGCCGGATTTGGTGTCCAGGTCGATGCCGATGAGGTGGTGGGGGTGCAGCCCGCAGGCTATGCCGTAGCCGGTGGCCCAGGGGGCGGCGGCGAACAGTTCGCGGATGCGCCGGGGGTCGGTCGACGCGTCGTACACGCCGTGCCCGAAGCGGCCGCATTCGCCGTGGCAGGGGGCGGGGTCGGGGTCGTCACGGTGGGGGGAGCGCAGGGCCGGGAGTTTTGTCCGGGACAGCGGGATCACCGCCAGTCCGCGCTCGGCTGCGGACAGGGCGTGGGCCAGGGCCAGAGTCGTGGCCTGCCGGTCGGTGGTGGCCATGCCTCCATGTTCGTACGAGTGTTCGAAAAAAGGAAGGGCTTCCCGGACACGCGCGGGTGCGGGGTGGCCGACGGGTGTGATTGGCCGAAAACGTGCCGGAACGCTTCACCCCGTGCGGCGCCTGGGATTGAGCGGTCAGTCGCGGGCTGAGCAGGGAGTTCTCGGGTGGGAAGGGGGTTTATCGACATGTCCTCACGCTTGAGGGGGAATCAGGGCTTCCGGGGTGGTTCGCCGGGGATCCGCTGGGCAACTCTGGAGTCGCGACGTCGTGCACAGCGCCGAGGCGGTCGGCCAACCGCTTTGGAACAAGCCGCATTTCACGTACATCCCGGTTCATCGCCGGTGCGTACAACCGGTTCTGGAGGAACTCACATGGCAAGCATCCGTACCGCCCGCGTTCTCGCCGCCGTCGCCGCCCTGCCTCTCGCGGCCGCCCTCTTCACGGGCGTCGCGGCGGCGGACAACGGCGCCTTCGCGGACGACGGATCGAATGCGGGGGTGGCGACCATCGGTCGCAGCGGAGTCGGTCACGACAACTTCGGCAACTCCTCCACCACCCAGCAGCAGGCGGTCGGCTCCGGAGCCTCGAACCAGAGCAATACCGCCCAGGTGAACGGCTCGGCCTTCACCGCCATCGACCAGTCCACCGCCGTCATCAACTTCACCAACCTCTGGTGAGCCGGGGGCCGATGCGCTCCCGTCGGCCCGGAACATCCAGCGTGTGGTCGTGCTCTGTGGGGTGGTAACGCGTCTGCGCGACGGTGCTTCGGCGCCGTCGCGCAGACGCTTTTCGCGTCTCCCGGACGTCGTGCTCCCGGCCTTGACACCCCGCAGTATCTGACGGACAGTCAGAAACCCTTGTCCGTGCGAGGCCCGGGAGGGCAGCCGCCGTGCACCTCGCCCCCACCGAGCGCCAGCAGCGGCTGCGCGCCGAACTCCGCAGGTACTTCCGGGACCTGATGCCCGAAGGACCACCGCCCGCCGACGACCCCGGACGGCAACGGGCGGTCCTGCGCCGCATCGGAGCCGACGGACTGCTCGGGCTCGGCTGGTCGGCCGCGTACGGGGGGCAGGGGCGGGGCGCGGACGAGCAGTTCGTGTTCTTCGACGAGGCCTACCGCGCCGGCGCACCCGTGTCGATGGTCACCCTGAACACGGTCGGACCGACGCTCATGAAGTACGGGAGCGAGGAACAGAAGGCCTACTTCCTGCCGCGCATCCTGAGCGGTGACCTCGTGTTCGCCATCGGTTACTCGGAGCCCTCCGCGGGGACGGACCTCGCCTCCCTGCGCACACGGGCCGTGCGGGTGGACGGGGCCGGGAGCTCCGGACCGGGAGCCGGCGGTGTCCGTGCCGTCGGTGAGGGCGGTGTCCACGAGCGCGGTGAGGCCGGCCGTGACTGGATCGTCGACGGGCAGAAGATCTTCACCTCCAACGCCCAGAACGCCGACTGGATCTGGCTCGCCTGCCGGACCGACCCGGAGGCCCCCAAGCACCAGGGCATCTCGATCCTCCTCGTGCCGACGGACGCGCCCGGCTTCTCCTGGACCCCGATCGAGACGGTGGGCGGACAGACGACCACCGCCACGTACTACGACGGCATCCGCGTCCCCGCCGCGAACCTCGTCGGCGAGGAGAACGGCGGCTGGGCGCTGATCACCAGCCAGCTCAACCACGAACGCGTCGCGCTCGCCGCGATCGGGATGCAGGCCGAGGACTTCTACACGGCGGCGCTGGAGGCGGCCCGTACACCCGATCCGGTGACCGGTCGGCGCCGGATTGACGAGCCGTGGGTGCGGTCGAGGCTGGCCGAGGTGCATGCCCGGCTGGCGGCGACACGCCTGCTCAACTGGCGTCTGGTGGGGGCTGTGGGGGCGGGCGGACCGGCCCCCGGCGACGCCAGCGGCGTGAAGGTGATGGGAACCGAATCCGCGGTGGCGGTGTACCGAATGTGTCAGGAGATCGTCGGAGAGCGAGCACTCGTGCGCTCCGGCTCGCCAGGGGCCTTCGAGGACGGCGGGCTGGAGCGGATGAACAGGGCGGCGCAGATCAACACGTTCGGGGGCGGGGTGAGCGAGGTGCAGCGGGAGATCGTGGCGACGATGCGGCTCGGGATGAAGAGGGGGCGGCGGTGAGCGGGAAGCAGGTGAGCGGGGAACAGGGGCAGGGGAAGCGGGCCGAGTCGCCGGCAGGAGACCGGCCGGACGGGCCGCGGGCCGTCACACGGGCTCGGCCGGACGGTCCGAAGCCGGCCGCACGGGCTCCGTCGGACGGTCCGGAGTTCGTCGCACCGGCCCGGTCGGAGGGTGCGGTGCCGGCCGTCCCGGAGCGCGCGGACGGTCCGGACGAGCTGTACGGGCGGCTCAAGGCGTACGAGGGCCGGGTGGCCGCCGTCGCGGCCGTCGGCAAGGACCGGGTCAACGAGGCGATGATCCGCCACTGGTGCGAGGCGATGGGCGACACCAACCCTGCGTACGAAGGGCCCGGCGCCGTCGCGCCGCCCACCATGCTCCAGGCGTGGACGATGGGCGGCCTGTCCGGGCACACGGGCCGCTCGGAGGCGTTCGACGAACTGCTCGGACTGCTCGACGACGCCGGGTACACCTCGGTGGTCGCCACCGACTGCGAGCAGGAGTATCTGCGTCCGCTGCGCCCCGGGGACGAGATCACCTTCGACGCGGTGATCGAGTCGGTCTCCGAGCGCAAGACGACCAGGCTGGGGACGGGCCACTTCGTCACGACCAGGATGGATGTGAGGGCGGGAGGCGACCCCGCCGGGACACACCGGTTCCGCATCCTGAAGTACGCGCCCGCCCGCCGCACACCGAAGGGCCGGCGCCCCCGACCGGTGGTGAACCGGGACAACGCCGGTTTCTGGGAGGGCGTCGGGCGCCACCGCCTGCTGATCCAGCGGTGCACGGGCTGTCGCGCGCTGCGCCTCCCCTGGCTGCCGGGATGCAACGCGTGCGGCTGCCCGGAGTGGGACACGGTCGAGGCGAGCGGCGAGGGGACCGTTTATTCGTACGTCGTCATGCACCACCCGCCCTTCCCGGCCTTCGACCCTCCCTATGCGGTCGGCCTGATCGAGCTCGCCGAGGGAGTACGGATCGTCAGCAACGTGGTGGGCGTGCCGCACGACCAGGTGCGGATCGGAATGCCCGTACGGCTCGAGTTCCAGCGCTGTGACGAGGAGCTGGAGCTGCCGGTCTTCCGGGCCGGCGCGGACGACGGCACCGTGGCCGGCGACGGGGCGGTCCGTGGCGCCGTGACCGCCGGCGGAGGGAGCTGACATGGACTTCGCGCCCACCGAGGAGCAGACGGCCGCCCGTGACCTGGCCGCCCGGATCTTCACCGACCTGTCCACCCCCGAGCGGCTCGCCGCGGCCGGGACGGCAAGCGATCCCGAACTGTGGAAGGAGCTGTGCGCGGCCGGACTGGTGGCGGCCGTCGGGGACACGGGACTGCTCGGCCTGGTGCTCCTGCTGGAGGAGCAGGGACGCACCACGGCCCAGGTGCCGTTCGCGGCGAGCTGTGTCCACGGGCTCCTCGCGGTCACGGCACACGGTTCGAGGGAACAGCGCGACCGTCTGCTGCCGGCCGTCGCCGACGGGACGGTGGTGGTGACCGGCGCGCTCTCCGGGCCCTCGGCCGTGCGGGAGGCCGCAGGACGGCTCACCGGGGTCGTCCCGGTCGTGCCCTGGCTGCGGGACGCCACGCATGCCCTGCTCGCCGACGACCGGCGCCGGTTGTGGCTGGTGCGCACCGCAGACGCCCGGTGTCTTCCCGTGGAGCTGACGGCGCCCTGGTCGGCGGGGCGGCTGACCCTGGACGGCACCCCGGGCGAGCGACTGGGCGGCGAGGGCGCGTACGACGACGTGCTCGCCACCGCCCGCACCGCCTTCGCCGGGCTGCAGGCCGGGGTCTGCGCGGGGTCGCTCGCTCGTGCCGTGGAGCACACCAACACGCGCGAGCAGTTCGGTCGCCCGCTCGCCGCCAGGCAGGGCGTGCAACTCCGCGCGGCCGACGCCCATATGGACACCGAGGCGATACGGGTGACGGCGTACGAGGCGGCCTGGCGACGGGACGCGGGGCTGGCGTACGCCACGCACGCCCTGACCGCCGCCTGGTGGGCGTCCGAGGCGGGCCACCGGGTCGTGCACACGGGCCAGCATCTGCACGGCGGGGCGGGGGCCGACGTGGAGCACCCCGTGCACCGGCACTTCCTGTGGGGGCGCCAGCTGGACGCGTATCTGGGGTGCGGCGGCGAAGTGCTCCAGGAACTGGGTGAGTTGATCGCCACCGAGGGCGTGCGGGCCGCGCCTGCGGTGGGAGACGGGGAGGGAGAGGGATGAAGAGCGGCGACCGACTGCCACCGTTGGAGATCGACATCACGCGCACACTGATCGTCGCGGGCGCCATCGCGTCCCGCGACTACCAGGACGTGCACCACGACGCGGAGCTGGCGAGGGCGAAGGGCTCGCCGGACATCTTCATGAACATCCTGACGACCAACGGCCTGGTCGGGCGGTACGTCACGGACCACTTCGGCCCGTCCGCCGTCCTGCGCAAGGTGGTCATACGGCTCGGCGCGCCCAACTATCCGGGGGACACCATGGTGCTGACCGGCACGGTCGAGGAGGTGGACGGCGACACCGCCACGGTCAAGCTCGTCGGAGCCAACGGCATCGGCAAGCACGTCACCGGCACGGTGACCGTGACACTCCCCGAGACCGGCTGCCAGGGCACGGGCACCGGTGCGACCTCGGGCACCGACACCGCCTCGGGCGTCGGCATCGCCCCGGACGCCGGACCCGGCCGGGACGCCGGACCCGGCCGGGACGCCGGACCCGGCCCGGACCTCGGCCCCGGATCCGCCGGTGCCCCGGTCACCGAGGGAGGCGTGTCGTGAGCGTGCGCGGACGGGACGGGCTCGGCGGCCGGGCGGCGATCGTCGGGATCGGGGCCACCGAGTTCTCCAAGAACTCGGGGCGCAGTGAGCTGAGGCTCGCGGTGGAGGCGGTGCGGGCCGCGCTCGACGACGCCGGCCTGACGCCCGGCGACGTGGACGGCCTGGTCACGTTCACCATGGACACCAGCCCGGAGATCACCGTCGCGCAGGCGGCCGGCATGGGAGAGCTGTCCTTCTTCTCGCGGATCCACTACGGCGGCGGAGCGGCCTGCGCGACCGTCCAGCAGGCGGCGCTCGCCGTGGGGTCCGGGGTGGCCGAGGTGGTCGTCTGCTACCGGGCGTTCAACGAGCGGTCCGGCAGGCGGTTCGGGTCCGGGGTGCAGCAGCGGGAGCCCTCCGCGGAGGGGGCCGCGCTGGGCTGGTCCCTCCCGTTCGGACTGCTCACGCCCGCCTCCTGGGTGGCGATGGCGGCCCAGCGGTACCTGCACGCGTACGGGCTGACGCCGGAGGCGTTCGGACATGTCGCCGTGATGGACCGCAAGTACGCGGCGACGAACCCCGCGGCGTACTTCCACGGCAGACCGATCACCCTCGCCGAGCACGCGGCCTCGCGGTGGATCGTCGAGCCGCTGCGCCTGCTGGACTGCTGTCAGGAGACGGACGGCGGCCAGGCGCTGGTGATCACCTCCGTGGAGCGGGCCCGCGACCTGCCGCGCCCTCCGGCGATCATCTCGGCCGCCGCCCAGGGCGCGGGCCGGGCCCAGGAGCAGATGACCAGCTTCTACCGGGACGACCTGACGGGGCTGCCGGAGATGGGCGTGGTGGCCCGGCAGTTGTGGCGGACGGCCGGGCTGAATCCCGCGGACATCGACGTGGGGATCCTGTACGACCACTTCACGCCGTTCGTGCTGATGCAGCTGGAGGAGTTCGGGTTCTGCAAGCCGGGTGAGGCGGCGGACCTCGTCGCCGAGGAGCGGCTCCCGCTGAACACGCACGGGGGACAGCTCGGGGAGGCGTATCTGCACGGGATGAACGGAGTGGCGGAGGCGGTCCGGCAGGTGCGGGGCACGTCGGTGAACCAGATACCGGGGGCGGGCCGTGTCCTGGTCACCGCCGGGACCGGGGTCCCGACCTCGGGGCTGATCCTCAGTACGGACACCTGAGAGTTCCGCCGGGGCAGGCCCCGCGGTGGGGGTGCCCGGGCGGGGCGGTGACAGGGGACACCGCCGCGTCGAGACCGGTCCGCTCCGAGGAGGTCCCGGGTCCGGAGCGGGGCGGGGGCGGCGTCGGGGCAGGTGCTCGGGAGGCAGGTCGGGGTTGCGGCGCGAAGTGGGGTCGGGGCAGGTCGGGAGTGCGGCGCGAGGGTGCCATCGGGGCAGGTCCGGGGCCCGGCGCGAGGTCCACGAGCGCGGGCGCGCACCGCGCTCCCGTACCGCGGAGGGAGGCGTCCCTCAGGGAAGAACCCTCAGGGGGCGTGCGCGCTCGTCCACCTTCAGGAGGTGAGGTCAGCCCCACTCCTACAACCTGAGGCGGACACGGCTTCGGGACCTGCGGCCGATCCGCGGGAGTAGGGGGCGAACCTAGCGTGGAGCCATGACCACACCCGTCTGCACCAGCGCTTCGGACGCCGCCACACCGGCGAGGCAGACCCGTCCGTACGCGCCGTACCCGTCGTTCGCGTCGTACGTGAAGGCCCGCCAGCCGGTGCTGCTGCGTACCGCCCGCTCGCTGACCGCGAACCCGAGCGACGCCGAGGACCTGTTGCAGACCGCCCTGACGAAGACGTACGTCGCCTGGGACCGGATCGAGGACCACCGGGCGCTGGACGGCTATGTGCGGCGCGCGCTGCTGAACACGCGGACGTCGCAGTGGCGCAAGCGCAAGGTCGACGAGTTCGCCTGCGACGAGCTGCCGGAGCCGGAGGTGCTGCCCACCGGCGACCCGGCCGAACAGCAGGCGCTGCACGACGCGATGTGGCGGGCGATCACCAAACTGCCGGCGCGGCAGCGGGCGATGGTCGTCCTGCGGTACTACGAGGACCTGAGCGAAGCCCAGACGGCGGAGGTGCTCGGGGTCTCCGTCGGGACGGTCAAGTCGGCGGTGTCGCGTGCGCTGGGCAAGCTCCGTGAGGATCCCGAGCTCAGCCCGGTGCGCTGAGAGGCGGCGCGCGACCAATACGTGACGCGATCGATCGCCCGGACCTAGTGACATACCGCGCGGTATGTGCGCAGAATCAGCGCAACCCTTACTGCCGCGTAGGCAATGTCGCCCCCGGGAGGACGCCGTGCTGAGCACGATGCAGGACGTACCGCTGACCGTGACCCGCATTCTCGTGCACGGAGTGCTCGTGCACGGGACGTCGCAGATCACGACCTGGACGGGGGAGGGCGAACCCCAGCGGCGCAGTTTCCGTGAGGCCGGTACGCGTGCCGTCCAGCTCGCCAACGCCCTGCGTGACGACCTCGGTGTGACGGGCGACGAGCGGGTCGCGACGCTGATGTGGAACAACGCCGAGCACGTCGAGGCGTACTTCGCGATCCCCTCCATGGGCGCGGTCCTGCACACGCTGAACCTCCGCCTCCCCGCCGAGCAGCTCGTCTTCATCGTCAACCACGCCGCCGACCGCGTGGTCATCGTCAACGGCTCGCTGTTGCCGCTCCTCGCCCCGCTCCTCCCCCACCTGCCGACCGTCGAGCACGTGGTCGTCTCGGGTCCCGGCGACCGCTCGCTGCTCGACGGCGCGAACGTGCGGGTGCACGAGTACGAGGAGCTGATCGCCGGGAAGCCGACCACGTACGACTGGCCGGAGATCGACGAGCGGCAGGCCGCGGCGATGTGTTACACCTCCGGCACCACCGGGGACCCGAAGGGCGTCGTCTACTCCCACCGTTCGATCTACCTGCACTCCATGCAGGTCAACATGGCCCAGTCGATGGGGCTCACCGACCGCGACACCTCGCTCGTCGTGGTCCCGCAGTTCCACGTCAACGCCTGGGGCCTGCCGCACGCCACGTTCATGACCGGCATCAACATGCTGATGCCGGACCGCTTCCTCCAGCCGGGTCCGCTCGCCGAGATGATCGAGAGCGAGAAGCCGACGCACGCCGCGGCCGTCCCCACCATCTGGCAGGGCCTGCTCACGGAACTCCGGGCCAAGCCCCGCGACGTCTCCTCGCTGACCCAGGTCACGATCGGCGGCTCGGCCTGCCCGCCCTCCCTCATGGAGGCCTTCGACGACCTCGGCATGCGGGTCTGCCACGCCTGGGGCATGACCGAGACCTCGCCGCTCGGCACGATCGCCCGTCCCCCGGCGCACGCCGTGGGCACGGACGAGGAGTTCGGCTACCGGCTCACCCAGGGCCGCTTCCCCGCCGGTGTCGAGGCCCGCCTCACCGGCCCCGGCGGCGAACGGCTCCCCTGGGACGGCGAGTCCGCCGGCGAGCTGGAGGTGCGGGGCCCCTGGATCGCGGGCGCGTACTACGGCGGACAGGGCGCCGAACCGCTGCGTCCCGCCGACAAGTTCAGCGCGGACGGGTGGCTCAAGACCGGTGACGTCGGCACGATCAGCGCGGACGGCTTCCTGACCCTCACCGACCGGGCCAAGGACGTCATCAAGTCGGGCGGCGAGTGGATCTCCTCGGTGGACCTGGAGAACGCCCTCATGTCCCACCCGGACGTCGCCGAGGCCGCCGTCGTCGCCGTCCCCGACGAGAAGTGGGGCGAGCGGCCGCTGGCCACCGTCGTCCTGAAGGCGGGTTCGACCGCCGACTTCGAGACCCTGCGCGGCTTCCTCGCCGAGGAGGCGAAGATCGCCAAGTGGCAGCTCCCCGAACGCTGGACGATCATCGAGTCGGTCCCGAAGACCAGCGTCGGCAAGTTCGACAAGAAGGTGCTCCGCAGGCAGTACGCGGAGGGTGAGCTGGACGTGACCAAGCTCTGACGGACACGGCACGGGCCGGGCCGGGAGTCACGACTCCCCGCCCGGCCCGTGCCGTTTCCCGGCCTGCGTATGTCCCGGCCGGCTCGGCGGCCCGTCGCTGCGGGCCGCCGGACGGTCAGTTGGTGCCGATCTTCGCGAGGAGGTCGACGATCCGGTCCTGCACCTCCGCGCTCGTCGAGCGCTCGGCGAGGAACAGCACCGTCTCGCCCGCGGCCAGGCGCGGCAGTTCGGCCTGGTCGAAGGCGGCGGTGTAGACGACGAGCGGAGTGCGGTTCAACTGGCCGTTGGCGCGCAGCCAGTCGATGATCCCGGCGCGTCGCCGCCGTACCTGCATCAGGTCCATCACCACGAGGTTCGGCCGCATCTGCGAGGCCAGCGTGACGGCGTCCGCGTCCGTCGACGCCCGGGCGACCTGCATGCCGCGCCGCTCCAGCGTCGCGGTCAGCGCCAGCGCTATCTCCGCGTGCTCCTCGATCAGCAGCACGCGCGGCGGGTGCTGGTCGGAGTCCCGGGGCGCCAGCGCCTTGAGGAGTACGGCGGGATCGGCGCCGTAGGCCGCCTCGCGCGTCGCCTGGCCGAGCCCCGCCGTCACGAGGACGGGAACCTCGGCGGCGACGGCCGCCTGACGCAGCGACTGCAACGCCGTCCGTGTGATCGGCCCGGTCAGCGGGTCCACGAAGAGCGCGGCCGGGAAGGCGGCGATCTGCGCGTCGACCTCCTCCCGGGAGTGCACGACGACGGGCCGGTAGCCGCGGTCGCTCAGCGCCTGCTGGGTGGTGACGTCGGGTGCGGGCCACACGAGCAGCCGGCGCGGGTTGTCCAGCGGCTCCGGGGGCAGTTCGTCGTCCATCGGCCGCGGCTGCGGCGGGTCGGCGACCTCGACCGCACCGCCCGGGCCGTCGAGCGGCTCGGGGCCCTCGTCGGCGTTCTCGTCCGGTGCTCCTATGGCGTACGACCGTCCGGCGCCCTCGGTGGCTCCGGGCCGCCGGGACCCCGCCGCCTGGCCGCCCTGCGGGTGCGGCCGTGCGCCCGTCTCCGGACGCTCCGCGGCGGGCTCGGGCGGTGTGCCGAGCTTGCGGCGGCGGCCCGAGCCGTTGGTCTGGTGCGGGGGCGGCGTGGCCGTCTGGGACGGTGCCGGCGCCTGGGGCCCCGGCTGGCTGGGCGCGGGCTGCCGGGTGAACGGGACGCCCTGACCGAGCGTGCGCACGCTTATGGCGCGGCCCTGTGTCGAGTTGGGGTCGACCGGTGCCGCCGACTCGGCGGGCAGCGGCTGGGCGGCGCGCGGCTGGACCGGGCGCTCAGGGGGCAGCGGGGTGCCCGCGGCGGGGGTCGCACGGGCCGCGTCCGGCGCGGGGAGCGCCGCGGTCGCCGGCTGCACCGGGGTGCCGCCGGCCGGAGTGCCCGCGGCCGAGGCGTCGTCGGCGTGCGCGTCGGGCCACGCCTGCGGGGCAGCGGCCGGCACCGCCGCGGCGGGCTGCGGCCGGTCCGCGGTGCCCGCGGCGGGAGTGCCCGCGGCGGGAGTGGCCTGGGCGGCAGCGGTCTGCGGCAGCCGTGCGGGAACCGGCTGCCCGGCCGCGTCGGCAGCCACCGCCCCGGAAACGCCCTGCACAGGAGCACCGGGCACCGGCACGGCCTGCCCGGGAGCCACCTGTGCCGGAACGCCCTGTGCTGGAACGCCCCGTCCAGGAGTTCCCTGCGGCGGAACGCCCTGTGCGGGAACACCCTGCGCAGGGGTCCCCGTCGGCTCCGGGCGGGCCCGCCGCCGGCCCGTGGGCGCGGAGACGGGGTGCGGCTGCGGCGGCGTGTGATCGTCGGCCGGGTCGTGCGCCATGACGTCATGACGGCCGTCGTCGGCCTGTCCGTGACCGGCGGCGACACTCGCGGCGTACTGCGCCTGGGCCTGGGCCTCGGCCTGGACGTACTCGGGAGAGCGGTCCGCCTCCGCGGGCGGCAGCGCGAACACCGTACGGGCGCCCGCGTCCTGGGCTGCGGCACGCTCGGCCGCGGCGGCCAGCGCACGACGGCGCCGCCCGGTCGGGTGCGCCGCGTCCGTGGCCGCCGGCTCCTGCGCAGCCGCCGCGTCGGGCGCGCTCGGTGCCGCGGGCAACGCGGCGGGAAGCGCGTGCTGTTCACCGTCCCGGCGCGCGCGCCGCCCCGCGGGCACGGGCACACCCTGCGGAGGGACCGTCCCGCCCAGGCCGGTGCCCGCGGCGGCGGTCCCCGCCGCGTGCTCGGCCGCGGTGACGACCGCGCCCTCCGGGACGTCGTCCGTAGCGCCCGGGCCCGTGCCCTCGGCGGGACTCGGCCGGCCGCGTCGCCGTCCGGTACCGCCGGAACCGGCCGCACCGGCGTCACCGGGACCCTCGACCGCCGTCCCCTGCGCGGGAACGGACACCTCGTCGACCGCCTGCTCCTCGGCCGCACGCCGCCGGCGTCGACCGGTGGGCGCGGACTCGCCGGCCTCGGTGGCCGCAGGTGCGGAGCCCGCCGCCACCTCGCTCTCCAGGAAGGCGTCCACGGAGGACCGCCGGGCCCGCCGCCTGCCGCCGCCCTGGGGCGCGGCCTGCTCGGGAATGGCGATCTCGGTGCCGGGCGCGTCCTCGGCCCGTGCGGCCGGAACCGCCCCCGCGCCGCCGCCGATCGGCACCTCCAGGACGAACGCGCTGCCGCTCATCCCCGGTACCTCGTGCGTCTGGAGCACACCGCCGTGCGCGCGGACGATGCCGCGGACGATCGGCTCGTGCACCGGGTCTCCCCCGGCGTACGGGCCGCGCACCTCGATGCGGACGACCTCGCCGCGCTGCGCCGCCGCGACCACGACGGTGTTGTCCATGTAACCGCCCGCCGACACCGGCGCGTTGCCCGTCGCGTCGACCCCGGCCACATCGGCGACGAGGTGCGCGAGGGCGTTCGCCAGCCGGACCGGGTCGACCTCCGCCTCGATGGGCGGCGCGTGCACGGCGAACTGGACGCGGCCGGGCCCGATCAGGTCCACGGCGCCCTCGACCCCGGCCGCGACGACCGCGTCGAGCATCACCTTCGTACGGGCGACCTCCTCGGCCCCGGAGTCGAGCCGCTGGTAGCCGAGCACGTTGTCGACGAGCGTCGTGATCCGCGAGTAGCCCGCGGCGAGATGGTGCAGGACCTGGTTGGCCTCCGGCCACAGCTGGCCGGCGTCGTCGGCGGCGAGCTTGGACAGTTCGCCGCGCAGCTGGTCCAGGGGGCCGCGCAGGGACTGGCCGAGCACAGCGAGCAGCTGCTCGTGGCGGGCGGCCAGCGCCTCGTACCGGTCCTTCTCGCGCTCGCCGAGCGCGGCGTAGCGCTCGTCGCCCGCGGCCAGTTCCTCCGCGTGCCGCTCCTGCTGCTCGGCCAGCTCGGCGGCGTGCTGCTCGCGCAGCGTCCCGAGCTCCTCGGCGTGCTCCTCGGCACGCTGTGCGAGCTCCTCGGTGTGCCGGGTGGCCTCGGCGTCCTTCTCCTCGGCGAGCGTGTCGTAGGGCCGCCGGTCGGTGAAGGTCATGACGGCGCCGACGAGCTGGTCGCCGTCGCGCACCGGAGCGGTCGTCAGGTCGACGGGCACCTTGTTCCCGGACTTCGACCACAGCACCTGCCCGCGCACCCGGTGCTTGCGCCCGGAGCGCAGGGTGTCGGCGAGCGGGGACTCCTCGTACGGGAAGCTCTCGCCGTCGGAGCGCGAGTGGAGGATGAGGGCGTGCAGGTCCTGGCCGCCGAGGTCGCTGGCCCGGTAGCCGAGGATCTGGGCGGCGGCCGGGTTGACGAGGACGACGCGGCCCTCGGTGTCGGTGCCGACCACGCCCTCGGCCGCGGCCCGCAGGATCATCTCGGTCTGCCGTTGCGAACGCGCGAGTTCGGCCTCGGTGTCGACCGTGCCGGACAGATCGCGGACCACCAGCATGAGCAGCTCGTCGGCGGTGTAGCCGTAGCTGTCGTAGGCCTGCTGGCCGTTCTCCAGATTCGCACTGGTGACTTCGACCGGGAACTCGCTCCCGTCGGTCCGCCGCGCGATCATCCTGGTCGGCTTGGTCCGCCCGCTCTGGTCGATGGTGTCGGGCCGCCGCATCGAGCCGGGGATCAGCCGGGAGTCGAACTGCGGCAGCAGGTCGAGCAGTCCGCGGCCCACCAGAGCCGTGCCCGGGGCCTCGAAGGCCTCCAGGGCGATGGTGTTGGCGTTGACGACGGTCCCATTGGCGTTGACCAGCACCAACGCATCGGGCAGCGCGTCCAGTATGGCTGCGAGGCGAGCAGCGCCTCGGGATGGCCTGCTGCTCACGAGACGCTTCCTCCCTGTTACCGCACCTTGCCGACCGCGGGTGCCATCTTGCCAACCGTCCCGCAGCGTGTCACGCGAGGGAGTCTACGGGCAGTGGTTGCGCTCGCGACGCCGGATGAGAGGGAGGTCGCACGCAGAACAGACGCAGAAGAGACGTAGAACCTGTGACCACGCATTTCGTCCCCGCTCCACCGGCGCGCCCGCTCCGGTCCCGGGCTCCGGTCGTCCCTCGCCCGCCCGGACCGGTCGTGGGTCCGGGCGGATGCCGGACCCGGGTTCCGGCTAGGGCCCCAGGCTGGGCAGCAGCGGTACGAGACCGTCCCAGCGCGCGATCTCGCAGCCGTCCGTGCGGTCGAAGCGCGCGTCCACGGGGCGCCCGGCCCAGGTCCCGGTGACGTGCGCGGTGGCGGGACCGCCGTACAGCATCGTGCACATCGTCCCGGGCGGCACGGGGGCGAAGGGGTCCTTGCCCCACGTGGTGTTCCGGTCCAGCTCGGCGCAGGCCTCGGCCGCGTCCGGATGGCTGCCGCCGCTGGGGTGGCAGCGCAGTTCGTACGTCCCGTCCGTGTCGCCGCCGGAGCCGTGGACGGTCACGGTCAGCCGGTCCCCGGAGTCGTCGTCCCGGGCGGGCGGGGGCATGAGGAGCGGCCGCGCGTGGACCGGCGTGCCGTGCGAGACCGGGCCGGGCGCGGACGCGACGGCCGGCACGGCGGACACCGCGGGCACGGCCGGTACGGCGGCGGAGGCGGCCGGTGCGGTGGAGAGCGCGGCGGCGGACGCCGCGGCGGTGAGAACGATTCGGTGGAGCATGCCCTGTCTAACGCCGGGCGCCCCGCACGGTTGCGCGCCGATCCGGTCACGCGTCCGCCCGCCACCCGGCCGGGCGTCCGCGGCCGGCCCCGCAAGGCGTCCGTTCCCGGCCCCGCCCGGTGCTTCGCCGCGACACCCGGGTCCACCTCGGACGGGCTTTGCTCTGCGGCCTGCCTGCCTAGTACCGTGGGGGGCGATTGGTGACACCGCGCTCGACTGTGTCATCATCTGCACGCACCACTCGCGCTCGCGCGGGCGGCTGTGCGGGAGGCGTCGCCTAGTCCGGTCTATGGCGCCGCACTGCTAATGCGGTTTGGGCCTTAAAGCCCATCGAGGGTTCAAATCCCTCCGCCTCCGCCTCAAGATCCGAAGCCCCGGTCCAGTTGGACCGGGGCTTCGGCGTTCATGCGCCCCGGACCATGGCCCCGGCGTGCCGGCGAAAGGGCCCGGAAGGGCGTTTGCCCAGCTCACAAGCGGTGCGGCAAACGGATTTCACATGGCGGCGGCAGTCATGTAATGTTCTTCCTGTCGCCGCGAGCGGGCCGAAAGGCCGGGGAGCGGAGGCGAAAGCACAACAGAACAAGCACTCGTAGCTTAACGGATAGAGCATCTGACTACGGATCAGAAGGTTGCAGGTTCGAATCCTGCCGAGTGCACATGGACAAGAGGCCCCGGAGAGATCCGGGGCCTCTTGCGTTTCGTCGATACGCCGCGCGGTGACCCGGCGCGGAAGTGCGCGGGCCCGCGGGAAAGCGCGACCGGAACCGCCGAGACCGTGGCGCCCGAATACGGAGCGGCGGAATACGGGGCGCTGGTGCGGACCCCTGGCGGTGCCGGTGCGCTCAGGGGAGTGTCGGTGCGGGTCCCCGGACGGGTGGCGCCGAGCCGTGGAGGCAGGGCCGCACTGCTCGTACGCTGAAGTCATGACGAGGCTGATCGTCGCAGCGGGAGGCGGGGGTGACGCCGTCGCCGCCGCGATGCTCGACGGCGCTCTGCACGGCGACGGGGACCGGACCGTGATCCTCACGTACGCCTGGGACCGCCTGCTGAGCGACGCGGTGCCGGGCCCCCGCGGGCCGGACCGCTTCACCGGCCTCGAACGGCTCACACCGGCGGTCCGGACCGTGCCGGGCGGGGCCCGCCCGATCGCCCCGGCGGGTTCCACGCTGCCGCGCCTGGCGGCCGCGCTCCCGCAGACGTTCGCGCTGATCGACCCGGACCACGGAGCCGAGGGCATCACCCGCCAAGTCGAAGAGCTGATCAGCCACTTGGAGCCGGACTTGATCGATCTTCTGGACGTCGGCGGGGACATCCTCGCCCGCGGCGACGAGCCGACGCTGCAGAGTCCACTCGCGGACGCGCTGACCCTCGCGGCGTGCTCCCAGGTGAACGCGTCCGTACGGCTCCTGGTGGCGGGCCCCGGGCTGGACGGCGAACTCCCGCCCGACGAGCTGCGCGGTCTGCTCGGCCCTGTCGTCCACACCTTCACGGCCGAGGACGTCGAGGCGGTCGGCACGGTCCTGGAATGGCACCCCTCCGAAGCGGCCGCGATGCTCGCGGCGACCGCCCGCGGAGTGCGCGGCGTCTGTGAGGCGGCGGGCGGCGGGCGCGCCGTGCCCCTCACGGACGAGGGTCCGACGGTGCACGAGGCGGACCTGGACGCCGCGCTCGCCCGCAGTCGGCTGGGCAGCGCGATCATGGAGACGGAGTCCCTGCGCGAGGTCGAGGCGAGCAGCCGGGAGATCTGCGGTTTCTCGGAGATCGACCGTGAGCGGGAGAGCGCCGCGCGGCGCGGCGAGGAGCCGGCGGAGGAGCTCGACGCGCGCGCCCTGCTCGGCCGGCTGGACCGGTTCGAGGCGGGGGCGCGTGACCGGGGGGTCACGCACGCGACGTTCGGCCGTCTCGCCGAGGTGCTCGGCCTGGGTGGCGCGCGGCACGACGAGCTCCGGCGGCTTCTGGCCGAGGAGCGTCCCGGGCGGTACGCGCCGCCGTTGTGGCCGCTGGCGTCGTAGGAGCCGTCAGCCGTTCGGCTCGCGCAGCTCTTCCAGGTAGTCGCTCATCAGCTCGCCCGTGCGGGTGAACAGGCCTTCGAGCAGGGACAGTTCGTTGGGGGTGTACTCGGCGAGGAGCGCGCTCAGGCGGGTGTAGTACGGCTCGTAGAGCGCCGTGACGCGGGCGACGGCGTCGGGCTGTGCGGCGATGCGGACGCGGCGGCGGTCGGCGGGGTCGGGGCGGCGGGCGACGTAGCCGACACGTTCGAGGCGGTTGAGGATGCCGGTGACGGCGCCGGTGGTGACATGAGCGCGTTCCGCGAGGTCGCCCGCCGTGAGCAGGTCGTCGCCCGCCTCCAGGACGAACCCGAAGCACGTGAGGTCGGTGACGTTCAGGTTCAGCCGCTGGGCCATCTCCTGCTGGCCGAACATGCTCGTCGCGATCAGGTGATCCATCGCGGAGAGGGTCCGGGCCGGTGTCGCGGGCGGGCGCGGCGTGCCCTGAGCCATCGATATTCCCTTACGTCGTGAGAGGTTTAGGTGCTAAATTGCTTAGGTAGTGAGGTAGGTGTGAGTTTAGTCGTCACGGCATGAGGGGGTTGCGGATGAGCCAGTGGGACGAGGGGCACACGCTCGCGGGATGGACCGGGTTCGCCATCGCCACCGTGGGCGCGACGGGCAGCGGGCTGGGCCTGTGCACCGGGAGCGCCCTGGGGCTGTGGGGTGGGCTGGGCGTCGTACTGATCGGCGCGCTGACCACGTGGGCGCTGCATCTGGCCGGCTGGGGCAAGCCGCCCGGCCGTCGGCCCGTCGACGAATGGGGCTGGCGGGTCAGGGACCTCGGCGCGCGGGAGGGGCACCCCGGGTGTCTCGGCTGCCGGCTGGCGGGACGGGGGCGGCCCGCCGGCGTCCCCGCGCGGGCGAGCGGCGACGCGGGCCGGGACGGCACCGGCACGGGTGAGGCCGTGACCGAGTCCGCTCTCTGACGGACGGGCCGGGGCCGGTGTCAGTGGCGGCCTCTACTGTCGTCGGTGTGCGGCGGGTGTGGAGATGTTCGGGTCTGCGGTGGTCGGCGGACGGGCCCGTGCTGATGTGGGGCGGCGGGCAGGGGAGCCCGCTGGTCCGCGGTCGGCGGGTGGCGTTCGCCGTGCCGGACGGCGCCGCGCGCACCTGCGTGGGGGCCCGGGGCCACGCCTGCCCGGTGCGGGCGGTCGTGCCGGGGCGGAGCACGGGCGCCCGGTGCGAGGAGTGCGCCCGGTTGGAGCGGTCGCACTCCGTGGCCGCGGACACGATGGCCGACGACCCGCGGCCGTACCACGTGTATCTGGCGTGGTTCGGTCCCGGACTCGTCAAGGTGGGGATCACCAGGGTCGAGCGGGGCACCGCGCGCCTCCTGGAGCAGGGCGCCGTCACGTTCGGATGGCTGGGGCAGGGACCCCTGATGGCCGCGCGCCGCTCGGAGGAGCTGCTGCGGGCCGCGCTCAAGGTGCCCGACCGGATTCCGTACGCCGAGAAGCGGGCGGTGCGGTCGGCGCTGCCGGGGCCCGAGGAGCGGGTGGCCGAGATCCGCGCGCTGCACGAGCGGGCGGGGCGGCTCGACGCCTGGCCCGAGTCGCTCCGGCGCCTGCCGTTCGAGCCCGTCGACCACACCGGTGTGTTCGGGCTCGCGGGGCTGCCGCCCGCGGAAGCCGTCGTGCGCGGGCTGGTCGCCGGGGGCGTGGTGAGCGGTGAGCTGCTCGCCGCCGCCGGGCCCGACCTGCATCTCGCGACGGAGCGCGGGGTCGCCGTGCTGGACACCCGGCTCATGACCGGCTGGGAGCTGACCGCCGCTGCCGACGGGGAGACGGGACTGCGCGTTCCCGTGCGGGAGTTGAAGGACGACGGGGTGCAGGACGGCCTGTTCTGACGCGCGGCGGAGCGGTGCTCTCACGAGCGGCGGAGGGGAGCCGGGGAGGGGCGGAGTCGGAGCGGACGAGCGGTGGAGCCGGAGCCGACGAGCAGCGGGGCGGGAGCCCAGGAGGTGGAGCGGGATCCCGGAGGGGCGGGACTCGGGTGGATCCGGCAGGGGCGGGACGGGGGCGGACCGGGCGGGTCCGGCAGGGGCGGGACGGGGGGCGGACCGGGCGGGGGAATGGTCAAGACTTCGATCCCTTTTGGGTCCCGTACGGAAAGGCGCTGGACGGAGCCGGGCGCCCGACCCGAGAGTGGCGACATGAGCGATCACTTCGTTGCGCCTGTCGCGGCACATGAACCTCCTTACTACGCCGTCGTGTTCACCTCCGTGCGCACGGAGGACAACGACGGTTACGACGAGACCGGTGAGCGGCTGAGCGAGCTGGTGAAGGAGATCCCCGGCTTCCTCGGCGAGGACGCCGCCCGCACGCCCGGCGGCCTCGGGGTCACCGTCGCCTACTTCCGCGACGAGGCGGCCATCGACGCGTGGCGGAACCACATGGAGCACCGGGCGGCGAAGAAGCGTGGCCGCGACCACTGGTACACGCGCTACACCCTGCACATCGCCAAGGTCGAGCACAGCCACGGGTTCGAGCGTGCCGGGCGGTAGCGGGCAGCGGACCGGCGACGGCACACCGGGCGACGGCACGGCCGGCGACAGCGGACTCCCGGTAGCCGGCCCCGGCGCCGCCGCCCCGGCCGACGCCGCCGACGTCACACGCTTCTGGCGGCGCCTCGGCCTGCCCGGCCTCGTCGACGTGCACACCCACTTCATGCCCGACCGCGTGCTGCGCAAGGTGTGGGACTACTTCGACGGACTCGGCCCGCTGACCGGCGGCGTCGAGTGGCCGATCACCTATCGCGCGGACGAGGACGAACGGCTCGCGGTGATCCGGGCGTTCGGAGTGCGGGCCTTCACCGCGATGCTCTACCCGCACAAGCCCGGCATGGCCGAATGGCTCAACTCATGGGCCGTCGGCTTCGCCCGCCGCACCCCCGACTGCCTGCACACGGCGACCCTGTTCCCCGAGCCGGGCGTGGAGAGGTACGTACGGGAGGCGGTGGACGCGGGCGCACGGGTCTTCAAGGCACATGTGCAGGTCGGGGCGTACGACCCGGGCGACCCGCTGCTCGACCCGGCGTGGGGGGCACTGGCCGAGGCGGGCGTGCCCGTCGTGATGCACTGCGGGTCCGGGCCCTCGCCCGGCAAGCACACCGGACCCGGTCCGGTCGCGGACGTCCTGGCGCGCCATCCGCGACTGCGGCTCGTCGTCGCGCACATGGGCATGCCGGAGTACGAGGACTTCCTCGACCTGGCCGAGCGGTACGAGGAGGTGCGGCTCGACACGACCATGGCGTTCACCGACTTCGCCGAACGGCTCGCACCCTTCCCGGACCGGGCACGAGACCGGCTCGCCGCCCTCGGCGACAGGGTGCTGCTGGGCAGCGACTTCCCCAACATCCCTTATCCGTACGCCCATCAGCTGCACGCCCTGGAACGGCTCGGACTGGGCGACGCGTGGCTGCGCGCGGTCTGCTGGGAGAACGGCGCACGCCTCTTCGCGATCGACGGGTGAACCGCGCCGCCCGGAACAGCCGATGATCTTCCCAGGAGTTCCCTGAGAGACTCCTGTGGGTTTCTCAGACAAATCACAGGTTCCCGAAAGGATGCTCTCAGCGGCGCCCAGCAAGGTGTCCGCTATGACCACGACCTCGCCCCAGGGGCGCACCGAACTGCTGAGGCCGGACGGGAGCCCCGTCCGCGTGCTTGTGGTGGACGACGAGTTGTCGATCACCGAGCTGCTGTCCATGGCCCTGCGCTACGAAGGCTGGCAGATCCGCAGCGCGGGCGACGGACAGGGCGCGGTGCAGACCGCGCGCGAGTTCCGGCCCGACGCCGTCGTCCTCGACATGATGCTGCCCGACATGGACGGACTGGCCGTCCTGGGCCGGCTGCGCCGCGAACTGCCCGACGTGCCGGTGCTGTTCCTCACCGCGAAGGACGCCGTCGAGGACCGCATCGCGGGCCTGACCGCCGGTGGCGACGACTACGTCACCAAGCCGTTCAGCCTCGAAGAGGTCGTGGCGCGGCTGCGCGGACTGATCCGCCGTTCCGGCGCCGCCGACCGCCGCTCCGACTCCGTGCTGGTGGTCGGCGACCTCACCCTGGACGAGGACAGCCACGAGGTGTCGCGGGCGGGCGAGAACATCCACCTCACCGCGACCGAGTTCGAACTGCTCCGCTTCCTGATGCGCAATCCGCGCCGGGTGCTCAGCAAGGCGCAGATCCTCGACCGGGTGTGGTCCTACGACTTCGGCGGGCAGGCCAACGTGGTCGAGCTCTACATCTCCTACCTGCGGCGCAAGATAGACGCGGGCCGTGAGCCGATGATCCACACCCGGCGTGGAGCCGGCTATCTGATCAAGCCCGCCGCGTCATGAGCGGACGACGACGGCCGCGTACGCAGAAGAGGCGAGGACAGCCGCGCACCCTGCGGACGCGGCTCGTCGTCGCGTCCGTGACGCTGATCGCCGTCGTGTGCGCGGTGATCGGCACCGTCACCACGATCGCGCTGCGCTCGCACCTGTACGACCAGCTGGGCGACAAGCTGCGCGAGACCGCCATGCGCGCGGCGGGCGGCCGCCTGCCGGACAAGATGGGCAGCGGCCCCGGAGCCCCCATCGGGGACACCGGCGCCCTCGACGACAGCACCACACCGAGCGGCAAGGTCCGGACCTTCGTCACCAATGGCCCGACCCAGCCGAGGACCGTCGCCGCGTACGTGGCGGACGGCGAGATCACCAGCGCGGCGGTGGCCGAGCAGAAGAACGACACCAGCGGCATCTTCAAGAGGATGAACGCCACCGAGCTCACCACGGCGCAGAAGACGGCGCTCGCCACCGTGCCCAAGGACGGCAAGGGGCACTCCGTGGATCTCCCGGGCCTCGGGAGCTACTTCGTCGAATACACCACGAACCGGGACGGCAGCGACTCGTACTACGTCGGCCTGCCGACCGCGGACACCGACGAGAACGTCAACACCCTGATCCTCGTCGAGATCAGTGTCACCGCCGCCGGTCTGGTGGCCGCCGCCATCGCCGGCTACGTCCTGGTCGGCTTCGCCACCCGCCCCCTGCGCAAGGTCGCCGCCACCGCCACCCGCGTCTCCGAACTCCCCCTGCACAGCGGCGAGGTGAACCTCAGCGAACGTGTCCCGGAGTCCGAGACCGACCCGCACACCGAGGTCGGCCAGGTCGGTGCCGCGCTCAACCGGATGCTCGACCACGTGCACGGCGCGCTGCACGCCCGCCAGCAGAGCGAGACGCGGGTACGGCAGTTCGTCGCGGACGCGAGCCATGAGCTGCGCACCCCCCTCGCCTCCATCCGGGGCTACGCCGAACTGACCCGGCGCGGCCGGGAGCAGGTCGGGCCCGACACCCGGCACGCGCTCGGCCGGATCGAGTCCGAGGCGGGCCGGATGACGCTGCTCGTCGAGGACCTCCTGCTGCTCGCCCGCCTGGACGCCGGCCGCCCTCTGCAGTTCGAGCAGACCGACCTCGTCCCGCTCGTGGTGGACACCATCAGCGACGCGCGCGCGGCCGGCATGGACCACAACTGGCGCCTCGACCTGCCCGACGAACCGGCCCTGGTGGCCGGGGACGCGGCACGCATCCAGCAGGTGCTGGTCAATCTGCTGGGCAACGCCCGCAAGCACACCCCGCCCGGCACGACGGTCACGGCCCGCGTCCAGCGGCGCGGACCGTGGATGTGCATCGACGTCGAGGACAACGGCCAGGGCATCTCGTCCGAACTGCTGCCGCACGTCTTCGAACGGTTCGCGCGGGGGGACTCCGCCCGGTCCCGGGCCACCGGATCCACCGGTCTGGGGCTCGCCATCGTGCAGGCGGTCGCGACCGCGCACGGCGGTGCCGTGACCGTCGACAGCGTGCCCGGCAGGACCGTGTTCACGCTGCATCTGCCCGCGCTCGGCCCCGCCGTGCCGCGGCCCGCCCCCGAAGCGGCGTGGTCATCGCACTCACAGGCACAGCACAGCACCACCACATGGGCGCAACAGGGCGCTTGACGAGAGTCGTTCGCATGCGAACCGACCCTTCTCCCGGCAATCTGCCGGCGCGGGAGCACCTCCCGGCCACAGACGCCGGTACGCCTGTCCTGGACGTAGTGATCCCCGTCTACAACGAGGAGAAGGACCTCCAGCCCTGTGTGCTCAGACTGCACGAGCACCTGGAGCGCACGTTCCCGTACGCGTTCCGCATCACGGTGGCGGACAACGCGTCCACGGACAGCACCCCCCGGGTGGCCGAGCGGCTGGCGGCGGAGATCCCCGAGGTCCGGTCCTTCCGGCTGGAGCAGAAGGGCCGCGGCCGGGCGCTGCGGGCCGTGTGGTCGGCGTCGGACGCGCCGGTCCTCGCCTACATGGACGTGGACCTGTCCACCGACCTCAACGCCCTGCTGCCGCTGGTCGCGCCGCTGATCTCCGGCCACTCGGACCTGGCGATCGGCTCCCGGCTGTCGCGGAGCTCCCGGGTGGTGCGCGGCGCCAAGCGGGAGTTCATCAGCCGCTCGTACAACCTGATCCTGCGCGGTTCGCTGCAGGCCCGCTTCTCGGACGCGCAGTGCGGCTTCAAGGCGATCCGCCGTGATGTCGCCCAGGCGCTGCTGCCGCTGGTCGAGGACACCGGCTGGTTCTTCGACACGGAGATGCTGGTGCTCGCCGAGCGGGCCGGACTGCGCATCCACGAGGTGCCCGTCGACTGGGTCGACGACCCGGACTCGACCGTGCACATCGTGAAGACCGCGACCGACGACCTCAAGGGGGTGTGGCGGGTGGGACGCGCCCTCGCCACCGGTTCGCTGCCGCTCGACCGGCTCGCCCGGCCCTTCGGGGACGATCCGCGCGACCGGGACCTCACCGACGTGCCGGGCGGCCTGGCCCGCCAGCTCGTCGGGTTCTGCGTCGTCGGCGGCCTGTCCACCCTGTTCTACCTGCTCCTCTACAGCGCCTTCCGTTCCTTCTCCGGGGCACAGATCGCCAACGCGCTGGCCCTGCTCGTCTCCGCGGTCGCCAACACGGCCGCCAACCGGCGGCTGACCTTCGGGGTGCGCGGCCGGGGCGGCGCCGTCCGCCACCAGGCGCAGGGCCTGGTCGTCTTCGGCATCGGCCTCGCCCTCACCAGCGGCTCCCTCGCCGCGCTGAAGGCGGCGAGCAGCGACGCCTCGCACTCCACCGAGCTGGCCGTGCTGATCGCCGCCAACCTCGCGGCGACCGTGCTGCGGTTCCTGCTCTTCCGGGCCTGGGTCTTCCCGGACCGGCGCGACGAGCGGACGTCGCACGTCGTGGCCTCGCACCGTCCGGCCTCGAACGGCCCGGCCTCGCACGGTCCGCTCGCCCCGTGCGGCCCGGTGTCGCAGGTACCGGCCCCGCACGGCCACGGCCCGCACGACCAGACCCCGCACGACCAGACCCCGCACGACACGACCCAGTTCCGCGCCGGTGAGGCCGCGGACCGCACCTGGGGGGACTCGACCATGCAGTTGCAGGCGGTGCGCCCGCACGATCACGACCCGAGGAACGCACGATGACCACTCAGCCCGACACGACCCGTCCACAGGGTGTGAGTCCCTCGTGGGAGCCGCCCACGGCGACGGCCCCGCGGCAGCCGGGCCTGCCCGCCGGCGCTCCGCCTCCCGCTCCCGGCCCGGGCTCCGACTCCGGTGAGCCCCGGCAGCCGTTCCACCGGCGCCTCTGGCGAGGCCGGCCCGAGGACCCGCGCTGGGCGCGACCCGCACTCCTCGGCCTGCTGGCCGCCACCGCGCTCCTCTACCTGTACAACCTGAGCGCCTCCGGATACGCCAACTCGTTCTACTCCGCGGCCGTGCAGGCCGGCAGCCAGAGCTGGAAGGCCTTCTTCTTCGGCTCGCTCGACTCCGCCAACGCCATCACCGTCGACAAGCCCCCGGCCTCGCTGTGGCCGATGGCCCTGTCGGTCCGGATCTTCGGTCTCAGCTCCTGGGCGATCCTCGTGCCCGAGGTCCTCATGGGCGTGGCCACGGTCGGCGTCCTGTACGCGGCCGTGCGCCGTCGCTTCAGCCCCGCCGCCGGCCTGATCGCGGGCGCGGTGCTCGCGCTCACCCCCGTCGCCGCGCTGATGTTCCGGTTCAACAACCCGGACGCGATGCTCGCGCTACTCATGACCGTCACCGTCTACTGCGTCATCCGCGGTCTTGAGGACGGCCGGACCAAGTGGCTGGTGTGGGCGGGCGCCGCGGTCGGCCTCGCCTTCCTCGTCAAGACGCTCCAGGCCTTCCTGATCCTGCCGCCGCTCGCGCTGGTGTACGCGGTCTGCGCACCCGTCTCCCTGAAGAAGCGGTTCGGGCAGCTCGGTCTGTCCGCGCTCGCCATGGTCGTCTCCGGCGGCTGGTGGGTCGCGATCGTGGAGCTGTGGCCCGCGTCCTCCCGCCCGTACATCGGCGGCTCGCAGAACAACTCCTTCCTGGAGCTGACCTTCGGCTACAACGGCCTCGGCCGCATCAACGGCGACGAGACCGGCAGCGTCGGCGGTGGCGGCGGAGGCGGTGGGACCGGTCAGTGGGGCGAGACCGGCTGGGACCGGATGTTCAACTCCGAGATCGGCGGCCAGATCTCCTGGCTGCTGCCCGCCGCGCTGATCCTGCTGGTCGCCGGGCTCGTGCTCACCCGCTCCCGGTTCCGTGCGGGCGACGGGACCGCCGCCCGCGCCGGGCGTACCGACCTGGCCCGCGGGTCGTTCCTCGCGTGGGGCGGTGCGCTGCTGATGACCGCGGTCGTCTTCAGCTACATGGCCGGCATCTTCCACCAGTACTACACGGTGGCCCTCGCCCCCTACATCGCCGCCGTCGTCGGCATGGGCGCGACGGTCCTGTGGGAGGAGCGGTCCAGGATCTGGGCCTCGCTCAGCCTGGCCGGCGCGGTCACCGCGACCGCCGCCTGGGGGTACGTCCTCCTCAACCGCACGCCCGACTACCTGCCCTGGCTCAAGTGGCTGGTCCTGGTCGGCGGACTGGCCGGTGCGCTCGGCCTGATCTTCGTCACCCGGATCGGACGCCGGCTCGCCCTCGCGGCGGTGGGGCTGAGCGTGCTGGCCTCGGTCGCGGGTCCGACCGCGTACACGCTCTCCACGGTGGACACCGGGCACACCGGTTCCATCGTGACGGCCGGTCCCGCCGGCGCGAGCATGATGGGCGGGCCCGGTGGCGGCCGTGGCGGCGGTGGCATGCGCGGCGGCTTCGGCGGCGGCATGCCGGGCCAGAACCAGCAGAACGGCAACGGCAACACCCAGCAGGGCGGCGGCATGGGACAGCCTCCGACCGGCGGCTTCCCCGGCGGCGGCATGCCGGGCCAGAACGGCAACACCCAGAACGGCAACGGCACGGGCGGTCAGGGGCAGAACCAGCAGGGCGGTCCCGGTGCGGGCGGCATGGTCCGCGGCGAGGGCTCGATGGGCGGAGGCGGCGGTGCCGGCGGGCTGCTGAACGGCGCGAACGTCAGCTCCGCGGCCAAGAAGCTGCTGGAGAAGAACGCGGACGACTACACCTGGGCCGCCGCGGCCATCGGCTCCCAGAACTCCGCCAGCTACCAGCTCGCGACCGGCAGGCCCGTGATGGCCATCGGCGGCTTCAACGGCACCGATCCGTCTCCGACCCTGGCCCAGTTCAAGAAGTACGTGGCGGCAGGAAAGATCCACTACTTCATCTCCGGCGGTGGCATGGGCGGCGGCATGGGCGGTGGCTCCGGCTCCTCGTCCCAGATCAGCTCTTGGGTCACGGCCAACTTCAAGAAGGTGACGGTGGGGTCCGCGACGTTCTACGACCTGACACAGCGCAACGGCTGATCGCGGGCCGATTGCGAGGGTCGGGCGGTGGCCCGGGGCGGTTCTGCTCCGGGCCACCGGTCTGTGTGGGGGTGGGGGAGGGGGCGGGGCTGTGTGGTGGGTTCGGGCCGGTGGGCTGGGGGTGCGTCGTGGGTTCGGGCCGGTGGGCTGGGGGTGCGTCGTGGGTTCGGGGCACCGGTCTGTGTGTGTGGTGGGTTCCGGCCCGGGGGCCGCAGGGGGCCGCGGGGGGCTTCGTGGTGGGGCGGGAAACCAGCTGTACGCTGTATGAGTCTTGTTCTACGGTGTAAAGCATGTCAACCGTTCCGGCTCCCCAGGGCCACCCCCAGCGATGGCTGATCCTCGGCGTCATCTGTCTCGCGCAGCTCACCGTGCTGCTCGACAACACCGTCCTGAACGTGGCCATCCCCTCCCTCACCCGGGAGCTCGGCGCGGCGACCTCCGACATCCAGTGGATGATCAACGCGTACTCGCTGGTGCAGTCCGGGCTGCTGCTCTCAGCGGGCAGCGCGGCCGACCGCTACGGCCGCAAGAAGATGCTGATCGCGGGCCTCGCGCTGTTCGGCCTGGGGTCGCTCGTCGCCGGACTCGCCGACTCCACCCCGCAGTTGATCGCCGCGCGGGCGGGCATGGGCGTGGGCGGCGCGCTGCTGCTCACCACCACCCTCGCCGTCGCGATGCAGATCTTCACGCCCGACGAGCAGCCCAAGGCGATCGGCATCTGGAGCGCGGTGAACGCCCTCGGCTTCGCCGCGGGGCCGTTGCTCGGCGGCTTCATGCTCAACCACTACTGGTGGGGGGCGATCTTCCTGATCAACCTGCCGGTGGCCGCGCTCGGTCTCGCCGCCGTGGTCGCCCTCGTGCCGGAGTCCAAGGCCCCTCGCGGGGACCGCCCCGACCTGCTCGGCGCGCTGCTGTCCACCATCGGCATGACCGCGCTCGTCTACGCGATCATCTCCGGGCCCGAGCACGGCTGGACCTCGGGACGAGTGCTGCTGACCGCGGCGGTCGCGCTCCTGGTGCTCGGCGGCTTCGCGTACTGGGAGTCCCGGATTCCCCACCCCATGCTCGACCTGCACTTCTTCCGGGACCGGCGCTTCACCGGCGCCGTCGCGGGCGCCGTGCTCATCACCTTCGGCATGGGCGGTGCGCTGTTCCTGCTCACGCAGCACCTCCAGTTCGTCCTGGGGTACGGGCCGTTGGAGGCCGGCCTGCGGACCGCTCCGCTCGCGCTGTCCGTCGTCGCGCTGAACTTCACCGGGCTCTCGGCGAAGTGGACGGCGCGGCTCGGCACGCCCCTGTCCATCGCGCTCGGCATGGTGCTGATGTCGGCCGGACTCGTGTCCGTCGCGACGCTGGCCGGGCACGGCTACGGCGGCACGCTGCTCGGGCTGCTGCTCATCGGCGCGGGCTGTGCGGTGGCCAATCCCGCCATGGCGCACGCGATCATGAGCGCGATCCCGCGGGAGAAGGCGGGCGTCGGCGCCGGGATCAACGGCACGCTCGCCGAGTTCGGCAACGGCCTGGGGGTGGCGGTGCTCGGCGCCATCCTCAACTCGCGGTTCGCGGCGCTGATTCCGGTCGCGGCCACGTCGCTGCCGGCCGCGCTGTCCTCGGCGGGTTCGGGGGACGAGCGGGAGCGGATCACGGACGCGTTCTCGTCGGGGCTGGAGACCAGCCAGTTGGTCGGTGCGGTCGCGGTGCTTCTCGGCGGGCTGCTCGCGGCCGCGTTGCTGCGGCGGGCGGAGAGGGCAGACTCCGCGGTGGCGGTCTCCGCGTAGCGTTTTCGCGCGGCGCTCTTCGGGAGGTCTTCTTCGCGAGGTCTTCTTCGCGAGGGTGCTCGCGCGTGGCGCTGCGCGATCTCCGTAGCGGTTTCGCCGAAACGCGCGCTTAGCATCATGTGGGAGGGCGGACCGGGGAATTCCGGACCGTCCCGCGGTACGAGCTCCGAGGAAGGTGCGCCATGGTGAGGGCAGCCGACCGGGCCAAGCGTCCGGCGCGGACCAGTGTCTGGCTGGAGGGCAAGGCGTCCCGGGGCGGGTCGGCCCGCGGTGGCGGCCAGCCGTCGGGGCTCGACCGGGAGCGGATCACCGAGGCCACGGTGCGGCTGCTGGACGCGGAGGGTCTGGCGAAGTTCTCCATGCGGCGGCTGGCGGCGGAGCTGAACGTCACCGCGATGTCCGTGTACTGGTACGTCGACACCAAGGACGACCTGCTCGAACTCGCCCTCGACGCCGTCTTCGGTGAACTGGGGCTGCCGGATCCGGAGTCGGGCGAGGACTGGCGGGAGCAGCTGCGCGCGCTCGCGGTCGGGTACCGGGCGCTGCTGGTGCGTCATCCCTGGGTGTCGCCGCTCATCGGCAACTTCCTGAACATCGGGCCGTGCTCGATGTCCTTCTCGCTCTGTGTGCAGCAGGTGGTCCGCAACACCGGGCTGCCGCCGCACGGGCAGATGGGGGCGCTCTCGGCCGTCTTCCAGTTCGTCTACGGCTTCGGCACGATCGAGGGGCACTTCGTGCAGCGCTGCGCGTCGGCGGGGATGTCGCAGGACGAGTACTTCCGGCAGGCCATGAGCACGATCAGCGAGCAGCCGCAGTTCGCCGCCAACCTGGCGAGCGCCGCCGATCTCATGGAGGCGCGGGGTGGTGACACGGTCGAGGAGATGCGTGAGCGGGACTTCACGTTCGCGCTGGAGATGCTGGTCGCCGGGATCGAGACGATGGTCGCCCGGGGCTGAGCGTGGCCGTTTCGGCTCCGGGCCGGTGGGCCTGGCCTCGCCTCTGGTCCGGTGGGTGGGTCGCGCCTTCGGTGCGGTGGGTGGGTCGGGTCCGTGCCGGTGATCCGCCCGTTGCAGCCGTCGTGTGGTCCGGTGGATCAGTGCGGTGGGTTCGTGTCACCGTCCGCAACGGGCATGTGATGCACCGGCACGGCCCCTTCGGTGACAGGGCGACTGCGGGCGCGTCCGGGGCACGGCCCCTGCGGGGAGAGGGCGACTGCGGGTGCGTCCGGGTTACGGCCCCTGCGGGGAGAGGGCGACTGCGGGTGCGTCCGGGTTACGGCCCCTGCGGGGAGAGGGCGACTGCGGGTGCGTCCGGGTTACGGCCCCTGCGGGGAGAGGGCGACTGCGGATGCGAGTGGGGCTGGGGTCCACCCTCCGGTAGCTCTCGCTCTGCTCCGTCCCGCTCCGTCCCATCCCGCTCCGCTCCGTCCCGCTCCGTCCTGTCCCGCTCCGTCCCGCTCCGCTCCGACTCGCCCTCGCTCCGCCCCGTCCCGCCCCGTCCGCTTGAGGGCAGAGAGCCACCTTCCAGCCCGTCCGGCGTTTGAGGACGAGGCCGTCTAGGCCGAACGGGGGTGCGGGGGCGGAGCCCCCGGGGGTTCGGGTCGGGTAGGGGCGGAGGGGGCGAGGGAACCCGGGGTCAGTCCTGGGACAGGTGCGCGGGGAAACCGCCCGTCGCCACCGGCCCCCACCGCGTGGGGGTGACGCGAATGATCGACTTCCCCTGCTTCCGCATCGCCGCGCGATACTCGTCCCAGTCCGGATGCTCCCCAGCGATGTTCCGGTAGTACTCGACGAGCGGCTCGACGGAGTCGGGGGAGTCGATCACCTCGGCCGTACCGTCGACCTGGACCCAGGGACCGTTCCACTCGTCGCTCAGAATGATCAGGCTGACCCGCTCGTCGCGCTTCGCGTTGCGGGTCTTGGCCCGCTCCGGGTAGGTCGACACGACGATACGGCCCGAGTCGTCGACACCACAGGTCAGCGGCGAGCCCTGCGGGCTTCCGTCGGCACGGCGGGTCAGCAGGACGGCGCGGTGCCGGGGACGCACGAAGTCCAGCAACTCGTCCCGGGAGACACCGGTGTTCGTCGCGATGTTGGGAGCCATGCGGACAGCCTACGGCGCGGGCGCGGACGGCAGCCGTGGCAGCCTCCCGGCGGGTCGCGCCCGGCCGCGCCGGAACGGCTAAAGTGCTGCTCGTCCTGTGCTCGCAGTCAGGAATGTGCTGCGGAGCTCTCCTGCGCACGGCCGCTCGGCCGTGCATGCCGAAGAGGTTCGTGGTGACTGCGTCCGAGTTTTCTGAATTGTCCCGTTTTGCGGCGGGTGTTGAGCTGGCCGAAGCACTGACGGCGGCCGCTCAGCGACTGCACGAGACGCCGAGCCCCCACGGCACCCTGCGCACCGCGGCCCGGCTCGCCGTGCACCTGCTGCCCGGTGCCGAGCACGCCGGCATCTCGGTCATCGAGCGCGACACGCACCGGACCCTCGTGTGGACCGACGAGGTCGTGCGTCTGGCCGACTCCCTGAACACGGGCCGGGAGGACCATCCGTACTGGAGCCGGCTGTGGACCGCGCCCGTCGCCGGCATCGAGGACAGCGCGTCCGCGGACGGCGGGCTCGGGCTCTCCGGTCTTGGGCTGCGCTCGGTGCTGTCGCTGCGGCTGCGCGCCGACCGGCGCCGGATCACCGTACTGACGGCGTACGCGCGCAAGCCGCGGGCCTTCGACGACTCGGCCACCCGGATCGGCCGGCTGTTCACCGCGCACGTCAGCATCGCCCTGGAGTCGGCGACGGTGCGCGAACAGCTCACCGAGGCCATGCGCACCCGCGACCTGATCGGACAGGCCACGGGCATCCTCATGGAGCGGCTCGACACCGACGCGGCGGAGGCCTTCGACAGCCTGGTGCGGATATCCCAGCGGGAGAACGTCAAGCTGCGCGAACTGGCCCGGCGGATCGTCGACGCGGGCCGGGGCGACGCCTGAGCCGGGCCCGGCGGCTCAGGCGGCCGGCAGCGACTCGCCCTGCACCGCCTGGATGTCCAGCTCCACCTTGAGCGTCGTACCGATCGCCGAGATGCCTGCCTGGACCACCTGGTTGTAGTTCATGGCGAAGTCCTCCCGGTGGAGCTCGGCGGTGGCCCGGAAGGCGGCGCGCGTGCCGCCCCACGGGTCGGCGCCGGTTCCGAGGTAGGCGAGGTCGAGATCGACCGGGCGTACGACGCCGTGCATGGTGAGCTCGCCGTGCACCGTCCAGCGGTCGGAGCCGGCGGGGCTCACCCCCACCGACCGGTAGGTGATCACCGGGTACTGCTCGACGTCGAGGAAGTCCGGCGACCTGAGGTGCCCGTCGCGCATGCCGTTGCCGGTGTCGATCGACGCGGCGGAGATCGTCGCCTCGACCCGGGACTTGGCCACGTGATCGGGTGCGATCTCGATCGTGCCGGAGAAGTCGGTGAAGCGGCCGTGGACGCTGGAGATCCCGAGGTGCTGGGCCACCGCGCCGACGGAGGAGTGGGCCGGGTCGATGGTCCAGGGGCCGGGCGGCGGGAGTTCGGTGCCGCCCTGCCGGGCGAGGGTGACCTGGCCGATCTCGGCACGGCCGCTCGCCGTGACGATGGCGCTGGACGCGGCGGGCGCGTATCCGACCGCGGTGACGATCACCGTGTAGGCGCCGGGGGCCAGGGCGGTGGTGTCCTGGACGGCTCCGTCCGCGTCGGCCTCGGCCCGCACCACCTGGCTGCCCGTCGTGTCGGTCACCGTGACGACCGCGTGCGACACGGCCCATCCGTCCCGCGTACGGATCTTCGCGGTCAGTCCCATGGTCAAACTCCTCGCGATGCTGCAATGAGACCGGCCCGTGGGGGCGCACCTCCGCTCAGAGTGCGCGCGTCCCCACGGGCCGGGGTTCGAACTACTCGCCGGGGTGGGCGAGTTCGATGGTGTGGTCGTCGACGCCGGAACCGTTGACGGTCAGCGCCGTCGCCACCGGCGGGTAGCCCGTGGCGATGACGGTGTACTCGCCGCCGTCCAGGTCGGTGAAGGCGTACGCGCCGTCCGCACCGGTCCTGGCCGTGCCGACCACGTTGCCCGCCGCGTCCACCAGGGTCACGCGGGCGTCCGCGAGGGGACCGAACGGCGCCCGTACGACGCCTTGGACCTGGGCACCCGCGCTGAGCTCGACCTCGACCCGGGTGACCCCGGTGCCGCCGACCTCGACGGGCAGGGCCTGCGGACGGTGGCCCGCCGCGTTCACCGCGATGGTCACCGGGCCCGGGATCAGCTCGGCGAAGGTGAACTCGCCCTGCTGACCGGTGGTGCCGGTGGCCAGCACATCACCGCGCACGTCGGTCACGATGACCATGGCGTCCTTGACCGGGGTGCCGCTGTCGGCGGCCCGCACGACACCGCTCAGCCCGCTCGTGCCGCTCAGCAGGATGTCGTAGGCGACCGGCTCGTCGTTCACGACGATCGTCGAGGCCTGCGGCTGGAAGCCGTCGGCGGACGCGATCAGGACGTAGGAGCCGACACCGGGAGCGTCGAGCGCGTAGGAGCCGTCGAGCTGTGCGACCGAACGTCCCAGCTGGCGTCCCGCGAGCGAGATCAGCGTGACGGCGGCCTGCGGGACGGGGGAGCTCTCCGCGCCGCGGACGTAGCCGCGGACCGGTATGCCGCCGGACGCGGGCAGCGGGGTGGCCCCCTGCGTCGCGGTGGCGACGGCGGCGAGCCGCTGGGTGCCCTCGGGGGCGGTCTCCGCGTCCGACCCGGCGACGGCCGCCGCCCAGCTCGGGATCTTCTCGGCGGGGGCCTCCGCGGCGGGCGCAGCGGCGGCGGTCGCCTCGGCGGCCGGGGTGCCGGTCTGCTCGGCCGCGGCCTGGGCCAGTGCGCCCGAGGTCCGCAGCGGGACCTCCTTGATGAACAGCACGATCAGGAAGGCGATCAGCGCCATGCCGGCGGCGATCATGAAGACGTCCGCGATGCCGTGGCCGTACGCGCTCTCCATCACGGTGCGCAGCGGCCGGGGCAGCTTGTCCATGTCCGGGATGCTCGCGTCGGAGCCGGAACCGGCCAGGGAGGCGTACTTCGGGCCGAGGTCGGTCAGGCCGTCCTTGACGTAGTCCGTGATCCGGTGGGCCATGATCGCGCCGAGCGCGGACACGCCGATCGCACCGCCGAGGGAACGGAAGAACGTCACCGTGGAGCTGGCCGCGCCGAGGTCGGCCGGCGTCACCTGGTTCTGCGTGGACAGCACCAGGTTCTGCATCATCATGCCGATGCCGAGGCCCAGCAGCGCCATGAAGATCGCGATGTGCCAGTAGGTCGTGTCGTAGCGGATGGTGCCGAGCAGGCCGAGGCCCGCCGTGACCAGGAGGCCGCCGGTGACCAGCCAGACCTTCCACTTGCCGGTCTTGGTGATGACCTGGCCGGAGACCGTGGAGGAGACGAACAGGCCGCCGATCATCGGGATGGTCATGACGCCCGACATCGTCGGGGACTTGTCGCGGGCCAGCTGGAAGTACTGGCTGAAGAAGACCGTGCCGGTGAACATCGCGACACCGACGAAGAGGGACGCGAGGGACGACAGGGTGATGGTGCGGTTGCGGAACAGCCGCAGCGGGATGATCGGCTCGCTGGCCTTCGACTCGACCAGGATGAACAGCAGACCGAGGACGACCGCGCCGCCGACCATCGCGTAGGTCTGCCACGAGATCCAGTCGTACTTGTCACCGGCGAAGGTGACCCAGACCAGCAGCAGCGAGACCGCGGCGGAGATGAAGAACGCGCCGCTCCAGTCGACCTTGACCTCGCGCTTCACGACGGGCAGGTGCAGGGTCTTCTGGAGCACGATCAGCGCGATGACCGCGAAGGGCACACCGACGTAGAAGCACCAGCGCCAGCCGAGCCAGCTGGTGTCGGTGATGACACCGCCCAGCAGCGGTCCGCCGACGGTTGCGACGGCGAACGTGGCGCCGAGGTAGCCGGAGTAGCGGCCGCGCTCACGCGGGGAGATCATCGCGGCCATCACGATCTGCGCGAGGGCGGACAGACCGCCGACGCCGATGCCCTGGACGACACGGCAGGCGATGAGCATGCCGGCGTTCTGGGAGAGACCGGCCGCGGCCGAGCCCAGCACATAGATGATCAGCGCTATCTGGACGAGCGCCTTCTTGCTGTACAGGTCGGCGAGCTTGCCCCACAGGGGCGTCGCCGCGGTCATGGACAGCAGGGCGGCCGTGACGACCCAGGTGTAGGCGGACTGGCCGCCGCCCAGGTCACCGATGATCTCGGGGAGCGCGTTGGAGACGATCGTCGACGACAGGATCGCGACGAACATGCCGAGCAGCAGCCCGGAGAGCGCCTCCATGATCTGCCGGTGCGTCATCGGGGCGCCGTCGGCGGCGCCTCCGTGCTTGGCGTGAGAGCCCCGCACACCGGTTGGTGTGGTCGTTGCCATGGGCTTCCTTTTCTTACGTACTTACGCGGGTGTACGGGTGGTCAGTTCTGTTGCGTCTGTCGCATGCGGGTGCGGAGGCCGCGGTGTGGCCCGGCAGTCGCCGAAGCTCTCGCGCAGCCGGCCCATGAGCTCGATGAGCAGTCCGACCTCGTGGTCGGACCAGTCGCTCAGCCGGTCGGCGAGGAGTCGCGACGTGCGCAGGGACAACTCGTCGAGCTGCTCCTGGCCCGCGACGGTGAGGCGCAGGATGCGTGAGCGCTTGTCGGCCGGGTCGGGGAACCGTTCGATCCAACCCCGGTCGGCGACGTGCGCGACATGGCGGCTGGTCACCGACATGTCCACGGAGAGAAGCTCCGCGAGCCGGCTCATCCGCATCTCGCCGTTGTGCCCGAGCAGGGTGAGCACGGCGGCGGACCCCCCTGGGCAGTCGGGCGGCAGGATGCGGCCCATGTCCCTCTTCACGGCACCGATGGCGCTGAGCTGACGAGCCAACTCCTCGTACTGCTCCTGCCCGGCCATCGCACCTCCCGTATTCGTTGCTTAGGGCAACCATAAAAAGGTTGGTTGCCGCAGGCAAACTAAATGGGGCCCGCCGGGCTAAAAACTTGGCAAAGGTAAGTATTGGCGAACGTAAACCCGCAGGTGGGGACGGGTGCCTTCGTTTCGCCTCGCCGTGAGCCCCACGGGCGGTCCGTCGGGCCGTATCGGCGGACCCGCGCGGACAGGGGCGGACGGGGGCGGCCGGCCGCAGGGCCGGGAAGCGCGTCACGTGCGATGAAGGGGAACCCGGCACTTGGGCAGGCCCCGCGTATTCGCTAGGGTCCTGGCTCATGGCTAACACCCAGGGCCCCGAGGGCAACTACGACCCCGCGGGCAGCACCCAGATGTTCCGCGCCTTCGTCGACGAGGCCCCCCAGGGCCGGCAGCAGCAGGCGGCCGCTCCGGCGGGTCCCCGCGTCGGTCTGATCGTCGGCGTCGTCCTCGCCGTGGCGGTCGTGGCCGCCGTGGCCTGGCTCGCGCTCAAGTAGTCCGGCCGGCAGCTGTCCCGGGCCGGACGGACGGCCCGGGGAGGGCTGCGCAACGGCCCGGGCACGCCCTCGTGCCCCTGACGGCCGGGCCCGCCTCGGCCTACTTCCAGTGGACGGACACGTCCTGCGTCTCGATGTGCATGCCCAGGGGCACGCGCCAGGCGTCGACGCACACCGTCCACGTCTTGTCCTTCTTCGCGCCGGCGGCGATCGGCGTGGGGAGGTCCTCGGACGACTCGATCGTCGCCCAGTCGATCCCGAGTGCCCCGATGATGTGCGTCCCGAAGGTCACCGTGCCCGAACGCACCGCTGTCCCACCGCTGTTGCGGAAGGAGACGGTCACCTTCTCGCACCACCGCCGATCGGTGGCCTCGCGCCTGGGATCGCCCACGCCGAGCGCCGCGGGCGCCGCGGACCCGCCGGGCGCCGTGGACGATCCGGACGGGGGCGTGGCGGGCGACGACGGGCCCTGGCCGGAGGCCCCGCCCGAACCCGTGCCCGTGCGGCCCGGTCCGCCGGTCCCGGACGACGGGGTCGACGTGCTCCCGGAGTGACCGGAGGCGGCGGGGCCCGGAAGCCCGCCGGACGAGCCCGAGCCGGGCGCCGACGCCGTGACGTCCGCTCCCCCGGAGTCCGCACCCTGCTTGCCGCCGGCCGTCCCGGAACCCTCGGCCGCGCCGTCCAGCGGCATCAGTGACACGTCCCCCGTGGGGGCCACGACGGCTCCGGAGGCCCCGGGCGTCCCCCCGGCGGCCCCTACGGCGACATAACCGTCGCCGTCCCCGCCGCTCCCGCAGGCGGCCAGGACGGCACCCAGGCAGACCACGGTCGCCGAGGCGGCCACAAGGGCACCACGGCGACCGCGTATCGACTCTCGACGCATCGCGCCAGTGTGGCTGACGATCCGTCAATTATGAACCCTCGGTCGGGGCTTCAGTCCGAGATCAGGCCTTCGCGCAGCTGCGCCAGGGTCCTGGTCAGCAGTCGCGAGACGTGCATCTGCGAGATGCCGACCTCCTCGCCGATCTGCGACTGGGTCATGTTGGCGAAGAAGCGCAGCATGATGATCCGGCGCTCACGGGGCGGCAGCTTGGCCAGCAGCGGCTTGAGCGACTCGCGGTACTCCACGCCCTCCAGGGCCGTGTCCTCGTAGCCGAGGCGGTCCGCGAGGGAGCCCTCGCCGCCGTCGTCCTCGGGGGCCGGCGAGTCGAGGGAGGACGCGGTGTACGCGTTGCCGACGGCGAGGCCGTCGACCACGTCCTCCTCGGACACGCCGAGCACGGAGGCGAGTTCGGTGACGGTCGGGGAGCGGTCGAGCTTCTGCGAGAGCTCGTCGCTGGCCTTGGTGAGGGCCAGGCGCAGCTCCTGGAGGCGGCGCGGGACGCGGACCGACCACGACGTGTCGCGGAAGAACCTTTTGATCTCGCCGACCACCGTGGGCATCGCGAACGTCGGGAACTCCACGCCGCGTTCGCAGTCGAAGCGGTCGATCGCCTTGATCAGGCCGATGGTGCCGACCTGGACGATGTCCTCCATCGGCTCGTTGCGGGAGCGGAAGCGGGCTGCCGCGTACCGCACGAGCGGGAGGTTGAGCTCGATGAGGGTGTCGCGTACGTAGGCACGCTCGGGGCTGTTCTCGTCGAGCGCGGTCAGCCGCAGGAACAGGGAGCGGGACAGGGTGCGGGTGTCGATGGCTTCCGGGGCCGGGAGGGCCGTGACGGCTTCCGGGGCCTCGGCGGCAGGGACGTCGTGAAGCGCGTCGTGCGCCTCGGGCGCTGCCTCGCTCTTCGTGAGCGTGAGCACCTTCGAGCTGCCCTGGTCTGCGGACATGCCACCCCCTTTGGGTCGCGGACGGTCGCGGCAGTCGCTCCCGTCGGAGGAACGCAGCCTCCACCTGAATACCGGAGGCGGGGCCGCGGCAAACGCGCTTCCGGCAGAATGTCACATGTCGGCAACACGCTGTAGTGACATGTCGACATGGGGAGGGTGAATCGGCCCTGGAAAGAGGGGGTCTGACGGTTTTTCAGCACTCAACTGTCGGAAAAGGCGCCGTTGAGCGATTCGCTCGCGTCGGTTACGCCTCGATCCTGTTTGCGGATCGAAGACGCGCGAAGCTACGGGCGAGCAGCCTTGACACATGCATCTGCGAGACACCCAGTTCGGCGCTGATCTGGGACTGGGTGAGGTTGCTGTAGTAGCGCAGCAGCAGGATCCGCTGCTCGCGTTCGGGCAGCTGTACGAGCAGATGCCGTACGAGGTCGCGGTGTTCGACTCCGTCGAGCGCCGGGTCCTCGTAGCCGAGCCGGTCGAGCAGGCCCGGCAGTCCGTCGCCCTCCTGGGCCGCTTCGAGGGAGGTGGCGTGGTACGAGCGCCCCGCCTCGATGCAGGAGAGCACCTCGTCCTCGGTGATGCGCAGCCGCTCGGCGATCTCGGCGGTCGTCGGCGAACGCCCGAAGGCGGTCGTCAGGTCCTCCGTCGCGCTGTTCACCTGCACCCACAGCTCGTGCAGACGGCGCGGTACGTGGACGGTGCGGACGTTGTCGCGGAAGTACCGCTTGATCTCGCCGACGACCGTCGGCATCGCGAAGGTCGGGAACTGCACGCCCCGGTCGGGGTCGAAGCGGTCGATCGCGTTGATCAGCCCGATCGTGCCGACCTGGACGACGTCCTCCATCGGCTCGTTGCGGGAGCGGAAGCGGGCGGCCGCGTACCGCACGAGCGGGAGGTTCGCCTCGATGAGCGCCCCGCGTACGCGGTTGTGCTCCGGCGTACCCGGTTCCAGGGTCCTGAGCTGGCCGAAGAGGACCTGTGTGAGGGCCCGGGTGTCGGCGCCGCGGCGCCGTTCCGGCGTGACGTCCTGGGGTGGCGCCTGGGCCGGAGCCGAGGCCCCCTCCTGGGGCGGCGCAGTACTGGCCGACACGGTCAACGCCACCTCTTCATCCGTCAACTCATCCGTCAACTCTCCGTCAAAAGCGGTCATAGCATCACAAGACATGTGCACTGTGTGCAAGCACCGCATAACGCCGTGTTGAGGGTCAGTTGGGGCGCGGGACGCGAAAGGCCCCCCGCCCGTTGCGGCGCGGGGCCGGCGAGGTGGTGAGGGGGCCGAGGAGGAGGTGGAGCGTGGGCGGAGCGCGGCCGGGGAGCCGTGGCCGCCGGGAGGGCTCAGAAGGGGTAGTCGGCGATCACCCAGGTCGCGAACTCACGCCACAGGGTGACACCCGCCTGGTGGGCAGGGTGCTCCAGGTAGCGCTTGAGGGCGTCGGTGTCCTCGACGGCGGAGTTGATCGCGAAGTCGTACGCGATGGGCCGGTCGGTGATGTTCCAGTCGCATTCCCAGAACCGGAGCTCGGGGATCTGGTCGCCGAGCGCGCGGAAAGCGGCGACACCCTCGACGACGCGCGGGTCGTCGCGCTCGACGCCCTCGTTGAGCTTGAAGAGGACCAGATGGCGGATCACGGGCACTCCCTGGTGGTGCGGTTCTGTGCGCCGCCCGCGGGCCCGGTTCTTCTCAGTTCTTCGCCCCGTCGGCGATCCAGGTCATGAAGTCGCCGATGGCCTGAGCGGCACTCGATATGCCCTCGAACCCTATCTGCACGTAGTCCGCGGCCTTGGCCGGATCGGTGATGATCACGTACAGGATGAAGACCACGAGCACATAGATGGCGATCTTCTTCGAGTTCACCGCCATCGCGGCCTCCCTGTGACTTCTGCGCCCGGTGGGCCCCCTGTTGCCGGCGGCGAGTGTAACCTTCACGCCGCTTTTAAGGACCAACGGCCCGCTGGTCCAGGTCTTTTGCCGGGCCCGTCCGGGCGCTCCGCGGCCCAGGATGGAAGGAGCCCGGCGACTCGACCAGGAGTCCGCGGGGCCGGGACGGACTCCACTGCGGGGTCCGCGCCGCTGCCTCCCCGATGGCGCGGCGTGGACTTGTGGGTCCTCTCCGTCGGGGGAAGCGGCTTGTCCCCCCGATGCCGCTTCCCCCGTTCTCCTCGGGCGAGGGAAGAAAGAGCCCCGGCGACTGAGCGGCGCCGGGGCTCTTTCCGTGCGGCGGCCCGGGTGCGCGGACACGGCGGTGGGCCGTGGCGCCGGCGCGGCGGCACCGGCGCGCGGACCACGGCGGCGCGAGGTGAGGACGCGACGGCACGGTGTGCGCGGCCGGACGTCGAAGGGGTGCTGGACGCACGAAGGGCCCCGTCTTTCGACGGGGCCCTTCTCAAGCGGTAGCGGAGGGATTTGAACCCTCGGTGACTTGCGCCACACTCGCTTTCGAGGCGAGCTCCTTCGGCCGCTCGGACACGCTACCGAGGGAGACCCTACCCCAAGGTGGGCCGTGGTCCGAAATCCGTTTCCGGGGCCCGAGCGATCGGCGGTCAGCGGTCGCGGAAGAAGTCGGTGAGCAGCCGGGCGCACTCGTCCGCGAGGACGCCCTCGATCACCTCGGGGCGGTGGTTGAGCCGGCGGTCGCGCACGAGGTCCCAGAGGGAGCCGGCCGCGCCCGCCTTCTCGTCGCGGGCGCCGTACACGACCCGGTCCACCCGGGACTGCACGAGCGCGCCCGCGCACATCGTGCAGGGCTCCAGGGTGACGACGAGCGTGCACCCGGACAGCCGCCACTCGCCGACCTCGGCGGCGGCTCGGCGCAGCGCGAGGATCTCGGCGTGCGCCGTCGGGTCGTGGGTGACCTCGCGCTCGTTGTGCCCGGTCGCGAGCACCGTCGTACCGTCCGCGGACAGCACGACGGCGCCGACGGGAACGTCCCCGCCCCGGACGGCCCGGTGGGCCTCGTCCAGGGCGAGCCGCATCGCGGCCCGCCAGCGGTCGCGCACGGGATCGGGTCGGGGTGCCTGATGAGTGGTGCTCACCCGGGGGAACCTAGCGGACGGTCTCCAGGACCTCGGCCGCTCCCAGGGCGTCGGCGATCGTGCTGAGCGCGTCGCCTTCGTCCAGGGCGAGCAGTTCCTTCTCGCTCACTCCGAGGTCCGCGAGGATGTCGCGGTCCCCGACGGGGCTGTGCGACACGGCGTCGCCTGCCTCGTTCTCGTCCTCGTCGCCGTCGGAGGACTCGGGCTCGCCGTCCTCCGTGCCGTCGAGGTCGAGGGAGTCCAGGTCGGCGTCGTCGTCGCCGGGCTCCCGTCCTAGTAGTTCGTCCGTGAGCAGGATCTCGCCGTACGAGCTGCGGGACGCCGCGGCGGCGTCCGAGACGTAGATACGAGGGTCCTCCTCGCCGTCCACGCGGACGACGCCGAACCAGGCGTCCTCCTGCTCGATGAGCACGAGAACCGTGTCCTCGTCCGAGGCCTCACGGGCCAGGTCGGTCAGATCCGACAGGGTTTCCACATCGTCGAGCTCTGTGTCGCTCGCTTCCCACCCGTCTTCGGTGCGCGCGAGCAGTGCGGCGAAGTACACCGTGACTCTCCCACTGGTCATAGGCGTGCCGGTTGGGGGTCCCCCCGGCGGAGGCTGTGGGCGGGGCGTGCAGCTCCGAGCCCCACCCACTCGGAATCGTGGCAGAAACAGAGCGTTCAGGGGACGTCTTCGGCCTGCTGTGTCTGCCTCTTTTGATCGCTAACAGCGGATCGTACGCGGCCCTCGGCGTCGTGTGGGCACCTCTTCACCCGGACACGAGGTCACACGGCGTGGGCGGGACACCCGTTCGGAGCGGTCGGCTACCAGCGGAAGGTGCGCATGCGCATGGCGTGGCGCAGGCGTGCGGCCTTGGCGCGGCGGGGCTGGACCCGGTCGCGCAGTTCGCGTGCCTCGGCCAGGTCCCGGAGGAACTGGGCGCGCCGCCTCCTGCGCTCGGCGTCGGTCTCGGGCTGCTCGGCGGGCTCCTCGTCCCGGTTCCGCATAGACACACCACCCCAGGTCAGTCCCTCCCACTTTCCCTCCGACGGGCGGTTTGATGCCAGCATCCGGGCGAACGTACGGGCGGGGCCTTGCCGGGCTGGGCAGTGGCGGGGTGCCGGACCCCGGCTACTGTTGTGGACATGCGTCTCCACGTCGTCGACCACCCCCTGGTCGCCCATAAGCTCACCACCCTGCGCGACCGGCGCACCGATTCCGCGACCTTCCGGCGGCTCGCCGACGAGCTGGTCACCCTGCTCGCCTACGAGGCCACCCGCGACGTGCGCACGGAGCAGGTCGACATCACGACCCCGGTCGCCTCGACCACGGGCGTCAAGCTCTCCTACCCGCGCCCGCTCGTCGTGCCGATCCTGCGGGCGGGCCTCGGCATGCTCGACGGCATGGTGCGGCTGCTGCCGACGGCCGAGGTGGGCTTCCTGGGCATGGTGCGCAACGAGGAGACGCTGCAGGCCTCCACGTACGCCACCCGTATGCCGGACGACCTGTCCGGCCGTCAGGTGTACGTCCTTGACCCGATGCTGGCCACCGGCGGCACGCTCGTCGCGGCGATCCAGGAGCTGATCAAGCGCGGTGCGGACGACGTCACCGCCGTGGTGCTGCTCGCCGCTCCCGAGGGCGTCGAGGTCATGGAGCGCGAGCTCGCGGGCACGCCGGTGACGGTCGTGACCGCGTCGGTCGACGAACGGCTCAACGAGCACGGCTACATCGTGCCGGGGCTGGGCGACGCGGGTGACCGGATGTACGGCGCCGCGGAGTAGCCGGCGGGTTTCCAGGAGCCGCCGCGGGCCCTCGGGCCGGCGGCGGCTTCTCGCGTCAGCAGCTCTTCTTGGACGCGGAGGGCGCCGGCGTGGGCTCGGCCAGGACGGCCAGGGCCTTGTCGGCGTCCGCCTTCTTCGTCAGCGACGTGAAGGCGGTACCGATGATGAGGTCGACCTCGGTGGCCTTCGCGCGTCCGTCGGTCTTCAGCTCGGCGCCGGAGAGCTGGGTGCCGAGGACGGGGAGCACGGTCGCGTAGGCCGCCTTCGAGCCGAGCAGCAGCCCGGGGCCCTTGACCTTCTTGTCGTACGCGGCCGTCGCGTTGCCCACGTCGCCGATCTTGAAGCCGCGCTTCTTCAGCTCGTCCGCGGTCTTCTTGGCGAGCCCGCTGCGGGGCGTGGCGTTGAGGACGTTCACGGTGATCCGGCCGGGCTCGGGCACGGCCCCGGCGGCGGCGGACGTCGTGGAGGTCCGGGCGGCCGGGGACGCCTCGGCCGCGGCGCCGGTCTTCTTCGTGCAGCCCGCGGAGCTCGCCGAGGCCTTGTCGCCGCCCGTGAAGACGTCGATGAGCTGCAGGGTCCCCCACCCGATCAGCCCGAGTGCGGTGACGGAGGCGACGACGAGGAAGGCGAGCCTGCGGCGCCCTCGGGGTCGGCGCATCCGCGGGTACTTGTCCCCCGTGATCCGGTACTGGCGGCCCATGCCAGGGGGAGTCAGCATGCTCATGGGCGCAGCGTAGTGCGCCCGGACCATGATGCCTACTAAACGATCATCATACGGGGCTCAGTCCAACCCAAAAGGGTCAATGTTCGGAGCGGCACCAGGTCGACGCGGGGTTTCCCGGGGGCCGTACGGGCGCATCCGAGCCTGCGGCCGTGTCGCTCCGGGCGGCCGGATCGGCCGGGAGACGCGGACGGCCGGCGGCCGCGGCGGTCCGTGGGGCGAGCGCTCCCGCCGGACCGGCCGGTCGCGTCAGTCGAGTTCGAGCACGCGCGCGTGGAGCACCTGGCGCTGCTGGAGCGCCGCGCGGACGGCGCGGTGCAGGCCGTCCTCCAGATACAGGTCGCCCTGCCATTTCACGACGTGCGCGAAGAGGTCGCCGTAGAAGGTGGAGTCCTCGGCGAGGAGGGTCTCCAGGTCCAGCTGGCCCTTGGTCGTCACGAGCTGATCGAGGCGGACCGGGCGCGGCGCGACGTCCGCCCACTGCCGGGTGCTTTCCCGGCCGTGGTCGGGGTACGGCCGGCCGTTTCCGATGCGCTTGAAGATCACACGGAAAGCCTACCGGCCAAGAGCTTCCGGGCGCAGCCATGGCGACGGAGTGCGACGCTGGAAAAGGCGCCGTAAATCCGTGCAAATGGGGAACAGGGGTCCGATATGAGTGACAGCGAGACCGTGCCCGCGGCCACCGGACCCCGGACGGATCCCGCCACAGCCGCTCCGACGACGGGTGGCGCACCGGACGCCGCTCCCCGGACCGCGGGCACCACCCCCGAGGGGCATCCGGAGGCGGCCGGCGGCGCACCCGCGCTCCCCGAGGAGGCCCTGAAGATCGCCTCCGGGTACGCGTTCTCCGGTCCCGCCCTCGATCTGGGCGCCCTGATCTGGGACGGCCGGTGCCTGCCCGACGTACAGATCCGCGTCCCGCTGCCGATGCTCAACCGGCACGGCCTCGTCGCGGGCGCCACCGGCACCGGCAAGACCAAGACGCTCCAGCTGATCGCGGAACAGCTGTCGGCCCAGGGCGTGCCCGTCTTCCTCGCCGACGTCAAGGGCGACGTCTCCGGCGTCTCGGCACCCGGCCTGCCCGGCGCGAAGGTCCAGGAGCGCGCGGGCGAGGTCCATCAGGAGTGGGCGCCGGCCGGCTGTCCCGCCGAGTTCTACGCGCTCGGCGGCATGGGCCACGGCATCCCGCTGCGCGCCACGGTCACCAGCTTCGGCCCGGTGCTGCTGTCCAAGGTGCTCCAGCTCAACCGGACGCAGGAGCAGTCGCTCGGCCTGATCTTCCACTACGCGGACCAGAAGGGCCTGGAGCTCGTCGACCTCAAGGACCTGCGCGCGGTCGTCGCCTTCCTGACGTCGGACGAGGGCAAGCAGGAACTGAAGGGCATCGGCGGGCTGTCGACCGCGACCGCGGGAGTGATCCTCCGGTCCCTCACGGCGTTCGAGGCGCAGGGCATGAGCCCGTTCTTCGGGGAGCCCGAGTTCGACACGAGCGAGCTGCTGCGCACCGCGTCCGAGGGACGAGGCGTCGTGTCCGTGCTCGAACTCCCCGCGGTCCAGGACAAGCCGCAGCTCTTCTCGACCTTCCTGATGTGGCTGCTCGCCGATCTCTTCCACGACCTGCCGGAGGTCGGCGACGCGGACAAGCCGAAGCTCGTCTTCTTCTTCGACGAGGCCCATCTGCTGTTCAACGACGCCTCGAAGGCCTTCCTGGACTCCATCACGCAGACCGTGCGACTGATCCGTTCCAAGGGGGTCGGCGTGTTCTTCGTGACGCAGACCCCGAAGGACGTCCCCGGCGACGTCCTCGCCCAGCTCGGCAACCGCGTCCAGCACGCGCTGCGGGCCTTCACGCCGGACGACCAGAAGGCGCTGAAGGCCACCGTGAAGACCTTCCCCGACTCCGCGTACGACTTGGAGGAGGTCCTCACGGGTCTCGGCACGGGCGAGGCGGTCGTCACGGTGCTCAGCGAGAAGGGCGCGCCGACGCCGGTGGCGGTGACCCGGCTGCGGGCGCCGCAGTCCCTGATGGGGCCGGTCGAGGGGGCGGCGCTGGACCGGGCGGTGCAGGGGTCGCCGCTGTACGGGCGGTACGCGCAGGCGGTGGACCGGGAGTCGGCGTACGAGAAGCTCACGGCGGCGCAGGCCGCGCAGGCTGCGGAGCGTGACGCCGGACGGGAGGCGTCGCAGGCCGCGCGGTCCGCCGGCGGGCGGCGTCCGAAGGAGGAGGCCTCGGTCGTCGAACAGGTCGTCGGCAGTGGTCTGTTCAAGTCGCTGGCCCGGTCGGTGGGGACGCAGATCGGGCGTGAGATCACCCGGTCGATCTTCGGGACGGCCCGGCGCCGGAGGTAGGGCGGCCGCCCCGGGCAGGGGCGGCCGCCGGCTCGGTCAGTCGCCGCCCTGTTCCTTCGGGGGTGTGTGCGGGGGTGGCCCGTCGGGCAGTTGTGCGTCCGGTTCGGTCCGGGGTTCCGGCTTCGGTGCGTTGCGGAGGGCCTCCGCGCGCAGCAGGGCGCGCAGCACCGCGTAGGGGTCGCTGGGCATGGCTGTGTCCTGAGTCCTTCGTGTGTGTGCTTGTTCGCGCTGGTGGGCGACCGGTCGTGGGCCGGGACCGTCAGCAGCGCAGCACCACGCAGCGCAGGGACCGCAGGGCGGGGGAGTGCGAGGCGGGCGCGGGAGCCGGGACGAGGACGAGCCGGTGCTCCGGCTCCGGAAGTCCCGTGGCGGCGGGTACGCGCAGCGGGGAGAGCGTGCCGTGGCCCTGACGGACCGGCGGACGCAGGGCCGTGTCGAGGACGTCGTGCTCGGCGGCGCCGGGTTCGGCGGTGATGGCGGGCGCGGAGGCGGCGAGGGCCTCGGGGTGGGGGCCGGCCGCGAGCATCGCGACGACCAGCAGGACGAGGAGTCGTGCGCAGCGGCGGGCCCGAGTCCCCTCCCGCGCCCGCGCGCACCGGCGCAGCGGGTGCGGGGGGCGCGGGAAGGGCCTCATGAGAGGTCATGTCCCCCTCGGACCCCGTCACCGCACCGTTCCGGGCGGCAGAACCGCCCTGTTGGCGTACCTGCGGGCCCCGTGGCCGCCGTTTCTCCGCGTCGGGGCCGCGGATCCGGACGCCCGGGACACCCGGGATCGGGACACCCGGAATCAGGGCACCGACGGCAGCGGGTCGGCCGGCGACGGGGGCGGGTCCTGCGGTCACCGGCGGCCCGGCTGGGCTGCCGGGAACGGCAGGGTCCGGCTCAGCTGCCGGAGACCAAAAGGCCGGGCCCAGCTGCCGGGAACCGCACGGTCCGGCTCAGCTGCCGGAGACCGCGCGATCCGGCTCAGCTGCCGGAGACCGCACGGTCCGGCTCAGCTGCCGGAGACCAAAAGGCCGGGCCCAGCTGCCAGGAGCCGCGCGGTCGGGCCCGGCGCCGGGGCCCACAAGGCCGGACTCAGCTGCCGGCGGCCTTCGCGGCCTTGGCGGCGGCCTTCATCTCCTGCTTGTGCGCGCGCACCTTGGCGAGCGACTCGGGACCGGTGATGTCGGCCACGGAGCGGAAGGACTTCGCTTCGCCGTACGCGCCGGCGGCCTCGCGCCAGCCCGCGGGGCGCACCCCGAGCTGCTTGCCGAGGAGGGCGAGGAAGATCTGCGCCTTCTGGGGCCCGTAGCCGGGGAGGTCCTTGAGGCGCCGGAGCAGTTCGGCACCGGTGGCGACGTCCTTCCACAGGGCCGTGGGGTCGCCGTCGTAGTGCTCCACGAGGTACTGGCACAGCTGCTGGATGCGCTTGGCCATGGAGCCGGGGTAGCGGTGCACGGCGGGCTTGGCGGACAGCAGCGCGGCGAACTCCTCCGGGCCGTACGCGGCGATCTCGTGCGCGTCGAGGTCGTCCGTCCCCATCCGCCGGGCGATGGTGTACGGCCCCGCGAAGGCCCACTCCATGGGTACCTGCTGGTCCAGCAGCATGCCGACGAGGGCGGCGAGCGGGCTGCGGCCGAGGAGTTCGTCGGCCTCGGGCTGCTGAGCGAGGTGAAGGGTGACGTCCATGGACCGATGATCCCGCGTACGCGGTGGGGCCGCGCGGTCGCGGCCCCGGCGTACGGACTCCGCACCCCGCACGTACGATTCCGGAGCGAGTGAGTAAGGTTAGCCTAACCTGAGGAAAGTGGGGATGGTCCGTGACCGTCGAGATCCGTCGTGACGCCTGGGGCATCCCCCATCTGCGGGCCACCGGCGTGCGAGAACTCGCCCACGCGCAGGGCCGCGTCACCGCCGTGGACCGGGCCTGGCAGCTGGAGGTCGAACGCCACCGCTCACAGGGCACCTCGGCCGCGTTCCTCGGCGCCGAGGCCGTCGCATGGGACCGCCTCGCCCGGCAGGCCCGCCTCGACGACACCGCGCGACGCTGCTTCGCGGCCCTGGAGAAGAACGACCCGGAGACCGCCGACTGGATCCGCGCGTACGTCGACGGGGTCAACGAAGGGCTCGCCGAAGGGGCGGGAAGGGCACCGGAGTTCACCACGACGGGGCTCGCCCCCGGCCGCTGGGAACCGTGGAGCCCGCTCGGCGTCTGGCTGGGGACGCACATCCTGTTCGCCGGATTCCCCGCGAAGCTGTGGCGCGAGCACGTCGTACGGCGGCTCGGCGCCGACGCGGTCGCCCTGTTCGCCACGGACGGGCCCGGCACGTCCGGGAGCAACGGGTGGCTGGTGAGCGGCGCACGCACGGTCACCGGGCACGCGGTCATCGCCGGTGACCCCCACCGCTTCATCGAGGACCCGGGCGTCTACCAGCAGATCCATCTGGCCTGCCCCGAGTTCGACGTCGTCGGTCTCGCCGTCCCCGGTGTGCCCGGCATCGCCCACTTCGGCCACACCGGAACGGTCGCCTGGGCCATCACGAACGCGATGGCCGACTACCAGGACCTGTACCGCGAACGTCTGCGCCGGGCGCCCGGCGGCCCGGCCGACGGAAGCGCGGCGTCCGGCACCGCTTCCCGCGAGACCGTCGAGGCCCTGGACCCGGACGGCGCGTGGCGGGCCGTGGCACGGCACGTGGAGAGCGTCGAGGTGGCCGGCGGCGAGCCCGTCGAGGTCGAGGTGATCGAGACGGAGCGCGGGACCGTGGTCGTCGGCGGGATCGACGCGGAGGAGACCATCAGCCTGCGCTGCCCGCCCCGGGTGACGGAGGACCTCGGCTTCAGCGCGCTCCTGCCCCTGCTGCGCGCCCGCCGGGTCGCGGACGTGGACCGGGCGTTCGAGCGGTGGGCCGAGCCCGTGAACGTCGTGCAGGCCGCCGACACCGAGGGCGGTCTTCTGCACCGGGTCGCGGGACGGGTCCCGGTCCGCGGCGAGGACAACCGCACACGGGTCGTGCCCGCCTGGGAGTCCGGACACGAGTGGCACGGCTGGCACGAGATGCCGCACGGCCCGGTCGAGGACGGCCTCGCCGTGATGGCGAACCAGCGCGGCCCGGCCACCCCGCTGGGCGAGGAGTTCGCCCCGCCGCACCGCGCCCGCCGCATCCGGCAGCTCCTCGACGGGGCGCGGACGTGGTCCGCACAGGACATGCCCGCCGTGCACATGGACACCCGTCTCGCCTCCGCCGCGGCCCTGTTGGACCGCCTGTCCGGCCTCGGGGAGGACCTCGGCCCCGACGCGGTCGCGCTGCGGGACCGGCTCCTGGGCTGGGACCGGCACATGGACGCCGGCAGCGCCGACGCGGCGGCCTACGCGGCGCTGCGCGACGCGGTCGTACGGCGGCTCGCGGCGCACCCCGCGCTCGCCGTCCTCGCCGACCCGCCCGCGTACCCGGAGATCTTCCTTCCCTGGCTCGCCCTCACCCCGCGTGTCGGCTTCGCCCTCGAAAACCTGCTGCGGGCACGGGAGTTGTACGGCATCGACCGCGACGCCGTGGTCCGGGAGGCCCTGGAGGAGGTGGCCGCCCGGCGGACGTCCCGCACCTGGGGGGACACCCACCGGCTCGCGCCCTGGCGTGCCGTCCCCGGTACCCCGTACGACGAGCCGGGGCTCTCCGGCGACCACGACTGCGTGCTGTGCACGTCGGCGGTGCCCGGCGTCACCGACCTGAGCGCCCGGGGCCCCGCCGCCCGGTACGTGTGGGACCTCGCCGACCGGGACAACAGCCTCTGGGTGGTGCCGTTCGGCGCCGACGGGGTGCCCGGCTCGGAGCACCACCGCGACCAGCTTCCCCTGTGGATCGCGGGAGAACTCGCCCCCGTGTGCACGGACTGGGACCGGCTCACGGCGGACGGCGGCACGACCCGGCAGAACACGGAGGACCACGATGACTGACCGGTACGGCGACGACCGCGAGGCCGTGCACGAGCAACTGGTCGACGGCTTCGGCACGCTGCGGGTCCTGCCCCTCGACCCGCGCGCCGACCTCGACGTCGTCCACCGCTGGGTCACGCACGAGCGGGCCGTCTACTGGGGGATGAACGGGCTCACCGAGGAGCAGGTCCTGGAGACCTATCTGCACCTGGACTCCCTCGACACCCACCACGCCTTCCTCATGGTCAAGGACGGTGTGCCGGCGGCCCTCTTCCAGACCTACGAACCCGAGGCCGACCGCGTCAGCGAGTGCTACGAGGTACGGCCCGGCGACATCGGTGTCCACCTGCTGATCGGGCCCGCGGGGCCCGGCGGCGGCCGGCCGGGCTGGTCGGCCGCCCTGCTCGGCGCGTTCACGACGTACGCGCTGATCGGCCTCGACCGGCAGCGGGTCGTGGTCGAACCCGACGCCCGCAACACCAAGGCGATCGCCCGCCTGACCCGGCAGGGCTTCGTCCCCGCCGGAGAGATCGTGCTTCCCGAAATCGACCTCCCCGAGGTCTACTTGCCGGAGAAACGCGCCCGACTCGCCTTCCTGACGCGGGCGGCGGCCTTCGGAGAGGGTTCCCCGGCGCCGCGGTGAGCACCGCACCGCGCGCGTCCGTATCTGTCCGAGAGCCTGTGAACGCGGATACGGAGACGGCGTGTGAGCGGACAGCGAGACCGACGACGGCACCTCGTCCGGGGCCTGGCGCTGCTGGGCGGCGTCCTGTTGCTGGTCCTCTTCGGCGGCGTGGGCGGCGCGTCCGCGCACGCCGCGCTGACCGGCACCGACCCGCGGGACGGCAGCGTCCTGAAGACAGCGCCCCGTCAGCTGACCCTGACGTTCAGCGAGTCCGTCGGTCTGCTCGACGACTCCTTCCGTGTGCTCAGCCCCGACAACCGGCGCCTGGAGACGGGGAGGACCGCACACGCGGACGGACGGTCCGACACCGCCCGGGTGACCCTGCCGCGCGGCCTGGGCACCGGCACGTTCACCGTGGTCTGGCGGGTGGTCTCCGCCGACAGCCACCCCGTCTCCGGCGCCTTCACCTTCTCCGTCGGCAAGCCCTCCGAGACCGCCGCCGCGCTGCCGGCCACCGAGAACCCCGCCTCCAAGACCCTCTACGACACCGCCCGCTACGCCGCGTACACCGGCCTGGCCCTGCTCATCGGCGCGACGGCCTTCACGCTGGCCTGCGGCTACCCGGGCGACGTACGGCGCCAGCTGCTGACCGGCTGGTGGACCCTGCTGGCGGCCACGCTGGCGCTGCTCCTGCTGCGCGGCCCGTACGAACGCGGCACCGGCCCGGCCGCCGCCTTCGACCCGGACGTGCTGCGCGCGACGCTCACCAGCCGGCCCGGCGTGGCACTCGTGGTCCGGCTGGTGCTGCTCGGCGCGGCGGCCTTCCTCCCCGTCCGAGCGGTCCTGCGCGGGGCCGCGGCCAACGCCCCGGGCACCGGTGACGCCGGGGACGCGGGGGCGTCCCACTCACGGCGTCCCGAGCCGGGATCCGCGCCCGGACGGGAACGGGCCGTCGTCGTCCTCGGCGGGCTGCTCACCCTGGGCCTCGCCGTCACCTGGGCCGTCGCCGAGCACGCGTCCGCCGGTATCCAGGTGCCCGCGGCGATGGTGTCCTCCGTGCTGCACCTGCTCGCCATGGCCGTGTGGCTCGGCGGGCTGACCGCCCTGCTCCTCGCGCTCCACCGGCCCGCCGAGCACCTCCCCCGGACGGTCGTCGCCCGCTTCTCCCGGCTCGCCCTCGCCTCGGTCGCCGTCCTCGCCGCGACCGGCCTGTACCAGTCGTGGCGCGGCCTCGGCTCCTGGGACGCCCTGACGTCGACGTCGTACGGCCGGCTCCTCGTCGTGAAGCTGTGCGCGGTCCTGCTCCTGCTGGCGGGAGCGGCGTACTCGCGGCGGTGGACACTGCGGTGGGCGCTCGCGGCCGGCCAGGAGACGGCGGTCGGGCGGCGCGTGTCCGCCGGGGCGAAGGCCACGGTCCCGGCCGCCCGGGTGCCGGAGCCGGTCGGCGGCCCGCCCTTCACGGACACCACGGACACCACGGCCGCCCCGGGCACATCGGACGGGACCGACGCCGGCGACGGTGCGGCCGTGTACCGCCGCGGACTGCGGCGCTCGGTCCTCGCCGAGGTGACCGTCGCCGTCCTCGTCCTGGTCGTCACGACCGTGCTGACGGGCACGCAGCCGGGCCGGGCGGCCACCGAGACGGCGGCCGCGACCGTCGCCGCCGACCGCCCGACGTCGTCCACGACCCTCGTGCCCTTCGATGTCGGCACACCGGGCGGGCACGGCAAGGTGCAGATCGAGATGAGTCCCGCCGGGGTCGGCGAGAACACGGTGCAGGCCGTCGTCCTCGGCCCGGACGGAGGCATCTCGACCGTCCCCGAGCTGCGCCTCACCTTCACCCTCGCCGCGCAGAAGGTCGGCCCCATCGACGCGGAACTCACCGACAAGGGCGGCTACTGGGGAACCGACGGCGTCACCCTCCCGATCGCCGGCACCTGGACGATGAAGGTCACCGTGCGCACCACCGACATCGACCAGGTCACGGTGGAGAAGTCCGTGAAGATCGGCTGAGCCGTACGAAGGTGTGACACGCCTCACCAGGACGGCCGACATCGGGGAGCTCCGGCGGCGTCCTCAACACCAGCGGCTCCGTCACCCTGACCTCGTCCCGGGTCAGGAACAACCGGCCCACCAACTGCGCCGGCAGCGACATCACCGTCCCGGGCTGCACGAACTGAGACCCGGTTCCGGGCCGGACAACGTCGAAGGGCCCCACCTTGCGGTGGGGCCCTTCGACATCGTGCCCGGTGAGGCACTGGCGGAGGATACGAGATTCGAACTCGTGAGGGGTTGCCCCCAACACGCTTTCCAAGCGTGCGCCCTAGGCCTCTAGGCGAATCCTCCGCGGCAAACAATACAAGACGTTGAGGAGTGCTCGCGAACTCGTTCCCCCGGCCAGGATCCTGTACCCTGTGCGGAGCCCCTCACGTGGCGCTATCTGACTGAACTCCCCCAGGGCCGGAAGGCAGCAAGGGTAGGTCGGCTCTGGCGGGTGCGTGGGGGGCGCTTGCGTTTGCGGGGGTGGCGGGCCGGTGGAGGCCGCGGGCCCGGTGCGGGCGCCGGGCGGGTGTCCCGGCCGGTGGTCCGGGCGGGTGTCCCAGCCGGTGGTCCGGGCGGGCGTCCCAGCCGGTGGTCCAGGCGGGCGTCCCAGCCGGTGGTCCGGGGATGCGCTCGGGGCGGTCCGCGTTGTCGGTGGGCGCCTATAACCTCGTATGCGTGTCGTCTCTCGCGCTGTACCGCCGCTATCGCCCGGAGTCGTTCGCCGAGGTCATCGGGCAGGAGCATGTCACCGACCCGTTGCAGCAGGCGCTGCGGAACAACCGGGTCAACCACGCGTACCTGTTCAGCGGTCCGCGCGGCTGCGGCAAGACGACCAGCGCGCGCATCCTCGCCCGCTGCCTCAACTGCGAGCAGGGACCCACGCCGACCCCGTGCGGCGAGTGCCAGTCCTGCCAAGACCTGGCACGCAACGGCCCGGGATCCATCGACGTCATCGAGATCGACGCCGCCTCGCACGGTGGCGTGGACGACGCCCGTGACCTGCGGGAGAAGGCCTTCTTCGGACCCGCGAGCAGCCGGTACAAGATCTACATCATCGACGAGGCCCACATGGTCACGTCGGCCGGTTTCAACGCGCTGCTGAAGGTCGTCGAGGAGCCGCCGGAGCACCTCAAGTTCATCTTCGCCACCACCGAGCCCGAGAAGGTCATCGGGACCATCCGGTCGCGGACCCACCACTACCCGTTCCGGCTGGTCCCGCCGGGCACCCTGCGGGAGTACCTCGGCGAGGTGTGCGGACGCGAGGGCATTCCCGTCGAGGACGGGGTGCTCCCGCTGGTCGTGCGCGCCGGCGCGGGGTCCGTGCGTGACTCCATGTCCGTCATGGACCAGCTGCTCGCGGGCGCGGGCGAGGCCGGTGTGACGTACGCCATGGCGACCTCCCTGCTCGGTTACACGGAGGGGTCGCTGCTCGACTCGGTGGTCGAGGCGTTCGCCTCGGGTGACGGCGCGGCCGCCTTCGAGGTCGTGGACCGCGTCATCGAGGGGGGCAACGACCCGCGGCGGTTCGTCGCCGACCTGCTGGAGCGGCTGCGCGACCTGGTGATCCTCGCGGCCGTGCCGGACGCCGCCGAGAAGGGGCTCGTCGACGCCCCGGTCGACGTCGTGGAGCGCATGCAGGCCCAGGCCGGAGTCTTCGGTGCCGCCGAGCTGAGCCGCGCCGCCGACCTCGTCAACGAAGGACTGACGGAGATGCGCGGCGCCACCTCGCCCCGTCTCCAGCTGGAACTGATCTGCGCGCGCGTGCTGCTGCCCGCCGCGTACGGGGACGAGCGGTCCGTGATGGCCCGGCTGGACCGCGTCGAGCGCGGTGTGAGCCTCTCGGTCGGCACGGGCGCGCCCGCGATGGGCTACGTGCCCGGGCCCGAGGCGCACGGGGCGGCACCGGCCGCCCCCGTGGCCGCGGTTCCCCCGGGCGGCGGTCCGGCGGCGGCCCGAGCCGCGGTCCGCGGGGCAGGTCCCGCCGGTGCCCCGCAGGGGGCCGCGCCGGCCCCCGAGACCGTCGCGCCCGAGGCACCCGCGGCTGTCGCGGCGAGCGCACCTCCTGCCGCGCCCGCGGCCCCGCCCGCTGCCGCCCCGTCGCAGCCCCCGGCCGCCGCGCCCGCCGCCAGCGCTCCCTCGGGCGGTGCCCCCGGTGCCTGGCCCGCCGCCACGGCCGCCGGCAGCGGCCGGCGCCCCGGCGGGTGGCCGACGGCGGCCCCCGCGGGCGGCGGGCAGCCTCAGCCGCCGTCGGCTCCGGCCGCCGCCGAGTCCCCCGCGCAGGCCCCGGCCGCCGCACCCGCACCCGGCCCCGCCCCGGCCTCGGGCGGCATCGACCCCCGTCAGCTGTGGCCGAACATCCTGGAGGCGGTGAAGAACCGCCGCCGCTTCACCTGGATCCTGCTCAGCCAGAACGCGGCCGTGACCGGCTTCGACGGCACCACCCTGCAGATCGGCTTCGTGAACGCGGGCGCGCGGGACAACTTCGCGAGCAGCGGCAGCGAGGACGTGCTGCGCCAGGCGCTGTCCGAGCAGTTCAACATCCAGTGGAAGATCGAGGCGATCGTCGACGCCTCGGGCGGCTCGGCGCCGTCGGCCCCCGCGGGCCCGGGCTTCGGCGGTGGCGGCGGGTACGGCGGTGCTCCGGCCGCTCCGCGTCCGGCCGCCCAGCAGCCCTCCGCCCCGGCCCCGCGCCCCACGGGCCCGCAGGGCGGCCCGTCCGCGAGCCATGCCCCGGCCCCCGCTCCCGCTCCGACGCCGCCTCCGGCACCGGAGCCGCCCCCCGTCTCCATCGAGGACGACATCCCCGAGGACGACGACCCCGACCTCGACGAGTCCGCCCTCTCCGGCCACGACCTGATCGTCCGCGAGCTGGGGGCGACCGTGGTGGAGGAGTTCACGAACGAGTGACGGCGGGCGCACCGCGTCCGCACCCCCTTTTCTGGAGGATCCCACCAACGCCCGAGGCCCTCCGCTTCGGAAGCCCCCACAAAGGCATCGGCCCCCGGCGGTTAGGCTGACCCCGTGAAGGTCCTCGTCATCGGTAGCGGCGCCCGCGAACACGCCCTGTGCCGTTCCCTGTCCCTCGACCCCGACGTCACCGCCCTGCACTGCGCCCCCGGGAACGCAGGCATCGCGGAGGTGGCCGCGCTGCACGCGGTCGACGCCCTCGACGGTGCCGCCGTCGCCGCGCTGGCCACGGAGCTCGGCGCCGAGCTGGTGGTGGTGGGCCCGGAGGCCCCGCTCGTCGCGGGTGTCGCCGACGCCGTGCGCGAAGCCGGCATCCCCTGCTTCGGCCCCTCGAAGGAGGCCGCGCAGCTGGAGGGCTCCAAGGCCTTCGCCAAGGACGTGATGGCGGAGGCGGACGTGCCCACCGCCCGCTCCTACGTGTGCACGACGCCGGAGGAGGTCGAGGAGGCGCTCGACGCCTTCGGAGCCCCGTACGTCGTGAAGGACGACGGGCTCGCGGCCGGCAAGGGCGTCGTCGTGACCGCCGACCTGGAGCAGGCCCGCGCGCACGCCGACGCGTGCGACCGCGTGGTCATCGAGGAGTTCCTCGACGGCCCCGAGGTCTCCCTGTTCGCGATCACGGACGGCGAGACGGTCGTCCCGCTCCAGCCCGCCCAGGACTTCAAGCGCGCCCTGGACGGCGACGAGGGCCCGAACACCGGCGGCATGGGCGCGTACTCGCCGCTGCCCTGGGCGGACCCGAAGCTCGTCGAGGAGGTCGTGCAGACCGTCCTCCAGCCGACCGTCGACGAACTCCGCCGCCGCGGCACGCCCTTCTCGGGCCTCCTCTACGCCGGTCTGGCGATCACCGGCCGCGGCGTCCGGGTCATCGAGTTCAACGCCCGTTTCGGCGACCCGGAGACCCAGGTGGTCCTCGCCCGCCTGAAGACCCCCCTCGCGGGTGTGCTGCGCGCCGCGGCCGACGGCGCCCTCGCCGACCTGGCACCGCTGCGCTGGAGCGACGACGCGGCCGTGACCGTGGTCGTGGCCTCGCACAACTACCCGGACACCCCGCGCACCGGGGACCCGATCACCGGGCTCGACGACGTCGCCGCCCAGGACGCCCCGCACGCGTACGTCCTGCACGCCGGCACGAAGCGCGACGGCGACGCCGTGGTCAGCGCGGGCGGCCGGGTGCTGTCCGTCACGGCGACCGGCACCGACCTCACCGAGGCCCGTGTGCGCGCCTACGCGGCGGTCGCCCGGATCGGCCTCGACGGTTCGCAGCACCGTACGGACATCGCGGCGAAGGCCGCCGCGGAGGCCTGACCCCCGGTCGCCTCCGGGCGTCCCGGGCCGTCTTTGCCGGCCCGGGCGTCCCGCTCCGCTCGTGCGGGCCGCCGCCGTCGTGCGAGACCCTGGGCCCCGGACTCCGCAAGGAATCCGGGGCCTGATCATTGCCCACTGTCATTCACCTTTCCCCAAAGCCATTCCATCGAGTGACCGATGTTCTATCCGGCTGACGGGGACCGGGGCCCCAACTAGGGTGCGGCGAAAGCGTTCCGGCACTTGGCCCACCGGCATTGCGATGTCCGTGGCGGGTGCCACAGTGGGGGAGTGAGCAACGCCAGGACATCCGTCGGCACGGGCTGTGCGACAGCCGGTGCCGGACGGACACGTAGGGGGTGACGTCCGGTCGTGACCGGTATGGGTGTGGAGGTGGGCGCGCAGGCAGCGCGCTCCCGGGCTCTCGCCGTGCTGCGCATCCGCAGCAGAGCGCTGGCCGTCGCCCTGCTGCCCGCGGCCGTCGCCGTCGTGCTGCTCGTCGGCGGCTCCACCGGCCACATCGTCGGCGGGCACTGGGGCGTCACGCGCTGGGTCGTGACGGTCCTGGCCGTCGTCGTCCTCCTCGCGGCCGCGGGCATCGCCCTCGTCGTCGCCCGGGCCAGGCCCGCCGTCAGCCCCACGGTCCCGATCGCCGAGGAATCCGCCCCGGACCTGTACCGCATGGTCCGTGACCTGGCCGACCGCCTCGACGTGCCGGCCCCCTCCGCGATAGCGCTCACCCCCGACTGCGACAGCTGGCTGGAGGACCGTACGCATCCGGCGCACGGCCCGCCCCCCGCGGAGCGGGACGACCGGGACGGCCTGGACGCGCTGCGCGGCATACGCGGAGCCCAGGGCGTACGGGGCCTGTCCGCACGGTCGCGCCGCTCCCCCTCGGCTCCTGTCCTGGTCATCGGCTCCCCCTTCCTGTGGTGGATGCGGGTCGGCGAGCTGCGCGCGGTCCTCGCCCCGGTGGTCGCCGGGACGGGCCCGTCCGCGCAACCGGACATAGCCGCGGCCCGCCGGTTCGTCCGGGGCCTGGACGCGGCGGTGGCCGTGACCTCGGCGCCCGACGGCGGCTCCCTGTCCCGGACGGTCCGCGCGGGTGTCGGCTGGGTGACCCGTCTGCTGCTGCGCAGCTGCCGCGGCCACGCGGCCGAGATGGAGCGCGGTGTGGCGGCCGCGGCGGCCGAGCGCGCACAGGCTGTGGACTACGGCCTGCGGATCGTCGCCCAGGAACAGGTGGGCCTGGCGTACGCGGGCTGGGACCGTCTGCTGACCCGCGTCGCGCTGCCCGCCTGGCGGATGGGCCGCTGGCCGTCCCGGCTGGACGCCGGCGTGGTCGCGGCCCTCACCGAACTGTCCCGCCGCGACCGTCTGGCCGAGGGATTCGCCTCCCGCCTCGGTGAGCGCCCCGCCTGCGACCTGCTCGAAGAGCCCGGCGCGATCGACGAGGCGACCTCCCTCCTCGCCGCCCGCCTCTTCCACGGAGGCCCCGCCGAACCAGGTCCCGACTGGGCGCCGGTGGACTGGCAGGAGTACCCGGACGAGGTCGTCGACCGCAAATGGCGCACCGACGCGGCCCGCCTCCACCGGGTGCTGGACGCACTGGGCATCCGGCAGCCGGCCGACCCGGCGGCACCCGACCCGGAGGGGCCGACGCTGGCGAGGGTGATGGACCACCTCTCCGTGCCGCCGGAGGACCGGCACACGGCAGGCCCGGACACCGACGACGGCACCGTCGGGGGCCCGGCGGCGTACGCGGGGATGGGGATGGACGAGGACGAGCTCGGCCTCGGGAGCGAGCGTTCGGCCGCGCTGGCGGCCGGGCTCACCGCGGAGCTCGCCCGTGAGGAGACGGCGGCTCCGGCCGCGGCGGCCGCGGCGCCCGCACCGGGCGGGGGCGCGGAGCAGCAGGACCCGGACCGGGCCCTGTGGGACGACGGGACGCTTCCCCTCTTCCCCCTCCAGCCGCCCCGGACCGGCCGGGAACTGCTGGCCGACCACGTCACGGCGATGGTGTGCTGTTCGGCGATGGACACGGTGGGGGCGGCGCCCGGTCTCGACTGGCTGGACGGGCCCTCCCTGCTCGTCGGCGGCGAGCGGGCCGGCGACCTGGGACCGCGCGTCCGCACCCTCGTCGAGACGGGGGATCCCGACCCTCTGCGGGAGTGGCTCGCGCACCTCGGCGTCCGGCCCGAGAAGCCGGTACGCCTCGTGTGACCCGAGGGCGGCCGCTGATCCGAGGGAGCTTGCCGGCTGGACGTCGCCGGTTGCCTGCCCGGGTGCGATGATGCCCGCCGCCCCGACGGTTCCCGGCCGTTCCCGCCCGTCCGCGGCTCGCCCGGGGCGCTCTCCCGTCCGCGGCGCGCGGCTCGCCCGGGACGGCAGCGGGTGTCGGCGATTTTTCGCCCCGCGTGTCCCCGTCCGCCCGGCTCCCGCCGGCTCGGCCCGCACCCCCGGTCCGGGCGGGACGGCCTCGTCGTGACGCCCCGGACGGCCCGGAACGCGGCGGCGGGACCCGCCCGCGACCCGCACGCGCGGGCGGAGCCCGTGGTTCCACTCGCGTCAATTCGCGACGAACGGTGACGGAGTGCGTGCGTAATGTGATGTGCTGGGACCGATCGCGCACAGGGCAAGGGCTTGCGGACAGACGACGGGGGCACGAGGGAGGGGAGCAGGCATGGGGTCGGAGCAGATTCGCCGCTGGGAGTCCGGCGCGCTCGCGCACGCCGTGACGGATCCTTTCGGCCAGGGTCCCGTCCCGTGGCTCCGCGGCGACGAGCACTACTTCGACGACACCGGTCATGTCGTCCCCTGGTACATCGACCACATCGACCCGGCCCAGGGCGCCACGCTCGTGCGCGACGAGCGGGACACGAAGGCGCGAGCCGTGCGGGCCATCCCGCACCCCCGGGCCGGCGGCCCCCGCTCCGCCGACGACGTCCACCGCCAGATCAAGGGCTTCACCTCCACCGGCGCGGCGGCGCCCGGCGAGGCCATCGACTTCCACATCACCGTCGACCCGCCCCAGGAATTCAGCGTCGACATCTACCGGATCGGCCACTACGGCGGCGACGGCGCCAGCAAGATCACCACCAGCCCGCGACTGTCCGGCATCGTCCAGCCCCCGCCGCTCACCGCCGACCGCACGGTCTCCTGCCACCACTGGTGGCTGTCCTGGCGGCTCCAGATCCCGTCGTACTGGAGCATCGGCGCCTATGTCGCCGTGCTCACCACCCTCGACGGCTACCGCTCCCACGTGCCGTTCACCATCCGCGACAACCACCCCGCGGACCTGCTGCTCCTGCTCCCGGACGTCACCTGGCAGGCGTACAACCTGTACCCGGAGGACGGTCACACGGGCGCCAGCCTGTACCACGCATGGGACGAGGACGGCCGGCTGCTCGGCGAGGCGGACGCCGCGACGACGGTCTCCTTCGACCGGCCGTACGCGGGCGCGGGCCTGCCCCTGCACGTCGGCCACGCCTACGACTTCATCCGCTGGGCCGAGCGCTACGGCTACGACCTCGCGTACGCCGACGCCCGCGACCTGCACGCCGGCCGCGTCGACCCCTCGCGCTACCGCGGCCTGGTCTTCCCGGGCCACGACGAGTACTGGTCCACGCACATGCGCCGCACCGTGGAACTCGCCCGCGAGCACGGCACCTCGCTCGTCTTCCTCTCCGCCAACACCATGTACTGGCAGGTGGAGTTGGGGCCGTCCCCGTCGGGTGTCGCCGACCGCCTGCTGACCTGCCGCAAGCGCCGTGGTCCCGGAAGGCCGGCCCTGTGGCGGGAGATCGACCGCCCGGAACAGCAGATCATCGGCATCCAGTACGCGGGGCGGGTCCCCGAGCCCCACCCGCTGGTCGTCCGCAACGCGGACCACTGGCTGTGGGAGGCGACCGGCGCGCACGAGGGCGACGAACTGGAGGGGATGGTCGCCGGCGAGGCCGACCGGTACTTCCCGCGCACCCCGCTCCCCGAGCACCAGGGCCGGATCCTGCTCGCCCACTCCCCTTACGAGGACAGTGAGGGAACGGTACGGCACCAGGAGACCTCCCTGTACCGGGCCCCGTCCGGCGCCCTCGTCTTCGCATCCGGAACGTTCGCATGGTCCCCGGCGCTCGACCGTCCCGGGCATGTGGACACCCGTATCCAGCGGGCCACGGCCAACCTCCTCGACCGCATCTGCAAACGCGACTGACCGGGCACCGGGTGCCGGGCGTGCCGCGCGCCGTCCGGCACCCCCGTGGCCGGAGCAGCTCCCGGCATACGGGAGAATCGAGCCACTTGGACAGAACCACGGGGAGGAACCGTGTCCGGATTCGTCGAAAAGCCCGAGCCCCTTCAGGTGCCGGGTCTGGTGCATCTGCACACCGGCAAGGTGCGCGACCTGTACCAGAACGAGGCGGGCGACCTCGTGATGGTCGCCAGCGACCGTATCTCCGCCTACGACTGGGTGCTGCCCACGGAGATCCCCGACAAGGGCCGCACCCTCACCCAGCTCTCCCTGTGGTGGTTCGACCAGCTCGCCGAGCTGGCGCCCAACCACGTGCTGAGTGCCGAGCTCCCGCCGGGCGCCCCCGCCGACTGGGAGGGCCGGACCCTGATCTGCAAGTCGCTGCGGATGGTCCCGGTGGAATGCGTCGCGCGCGGCTATCTCACCGGTTCCGGCCTCGCCGAGTACCAGGAGTCCCGGACCGTGTGCGGCCTCGCCCTCCCCGAAGGCCTCGTCGACGGCTCGGAGCTGCCCTCGCCGATCTTCACCCCGGCCACGAAGGCCGAGGTCGGTGAGCACGACGAGAACGTGTCGTACGAGGAGGTGGCCCGGCAGGTGGGCGCCGACACGGCGGCCCAGCTGCGTCGGACGACCCTCGCCGTCTACGGCCGTGCCCGCGACATCGCCCGCGGGCGGGGCATCGTCCTCGCGGACACCAAGTTCGAGTTCGGCTTCGACGGGGAGACGCTCGTGCTGGCCGACGAGGTGCTGACCCCGGACTCCTCCCGCTTCTGGCCCGCCGACGAGTGGGAGCCGGGCCACGCCCAGCCGTCCTTCGACAAGCAGTTCGTCCGCGACTGGCTGACCTCCGCCGAGTCCGGCTGGGACCGCAGGAGCGAGCAGCCGCCGCCCGCGCTGCCGCCGCAGGTGGTGGAGGCGACCCGCGCCAAGTACATCGAGGCGTACGAGCGTCTGACGGGCACCAGCTGGTCGTAGCCCCTGCGGCGCGACTCCCGGCGGGACCCGGCGACGAGCCGGGTCCCGCCGCACGTGCGGCGGCGCTCCGGGCTCATGGCGTGCGGGTGGCGGGCCTCCGGCTCCCTGGCGCGGGCGCACCCGCGGTCCGCTCCCCGCGTAGCCACACCCGGCTCCCGGGCACACGACGAAGCCCCCGACCTGAGACAGATCGGGGGCTTCTCACCGGAGCGGACGACGAGGCTCGAACTCGCGACCTCAACCTTGGCAAGGTTGCGCTCTACCAACTGAGCTACGTCCGCATTGCGCCGTGGCGCGACAGCTACTATACCCAACCTCGCTCACGTGCGAGACGCACCGCCGCGTGCCGGTTCTCCGCCCCCAGCTTGGAGGCGGCCGACGACAGATAGTTGCGCACGGTTCCCTGGGACAGCGCGGCCCGCTCCGCGATCTCCGCGACGGGCGCCCCGTCGGCGGCGAATTCGAGCACCTCGGCCTCACGAGGCGTCAGCGGCGAGTCCCCGGCGGAGATCGCGTCGGCCGCCAACTCGGGGTCCACATAACGGTTTCCGGCGTGCACCGTGCGGATGATCTCCGCGAGCCGCTGTGCGCTGACCGTCTTCGGGACGAACCCGCGCACACCCGCCTCAAGCGCTCGCTTCAGATGCCCCGGCCGTCCGTGACTCGTCACGATGAGCACCTGGCAGCCGGGCAGTTCGGCCCGCAGGGATGTGGCCACCCTCACACCGTCCGCCCCCGGCATCTGAAGATCCAGCACGGCGACATCGGGTTCGTGGGCCCGCGCCATCGCCAGCGCCTCGGGCCCGGTCGCCGCCTCGGCGACGACGACCAGGTCGTCCTCCAGGGCGAGCAGCGCGGCGAGCGCGCCCCGGATGAGGTGTTCGTCGTCGGCGAGCAGCAGCCGTACGGGCCGAACGGATGGGGCCGGTGTGACGGGTGTGGCGGGCGGTACGGATGTCATGGGGTGACCTCACTGACGTGTCGCGGAACGGAGGACGGCGAGGCCCGTCGGTCCGGGACCGGCGGGAGTGGCACCTCGGCCGTGAGCCGGAACACCCCGTCGCCGGCGGGCCCGGCCCGCAGCACCCCGTCCACCGCCCCGAGCCGCTCCCGCAGCCCGGCGAGCCCGGATCCCGGCCGGGGCGGGGAACCGTCGCCCCGCCGTCCGGAGTCCGTCACCGCCGGTGCCCCGTCGTTCTCGACGGTGAGCGTCACCCGGCCCTCCGCCAGGCGCAGCGAGACCGCGCACCGCCCGGCGTCGCCGTGTCCGAGCACATTGGTGGTCGCCTCCCGTACGACCCAGCCGAGCGCCGACTGGACCTGCGCGGGCAGTCCGGCCGCCGAGCCGGTCACCTCGCAGTCGATGCCGGCGGCCGACAGTACGCCCTGGGCGCCCGCGAGTTCGGCACCCAGGTCGGCATCGCGGTAGCCGCGGACGACCTCGCGCACCTCACGCTGGGAGTCGCGGGCGATCCGCTGCACCTCGACCATCTGCTCCACCGCCTCGGGCCGGCCGCGCCGCGTCAGCTGCACGGCGAGCTCGCTCTTGAGCGCGATCACCGCGAGGTTGCGGCCCATCACGTCGTGCAGGTCGCGTCCGAAGCGCAGCCGCTCCTCGGCGACGGCGAGACGGGCACGGGTCTCGCGCGCCTCGTCGAGTTCGTAGACGGCGTTGAGCAGCCAGACCGAGAACGCGGCGGTGAAGGTGAGGAACCCCGCGGCGAGCAGCACCACCCCGGCCGTGACGAGCGCGGCGGGGCCGGGGAGGCCGAGAGGGAAGGAGACGGCCCCCGCGCCCAGGCCGGCGCCGAGCACCACCTGTGTCATCCGGCTCCGGTTGCGCGTGGCGAGCGCGAGGGTGCCGGCACCGAAGGCGATGACGCCGACGAAGAGCGAGGTGCCCACCCGGGCCTCGGCCTCGGTCGCCGGACGCCAGTCGGTGCCCTCCAGCGTGAGCGCGGCGAGCGCGATCACGAACGTGGCGCCGGCCAGCGCGGCCGACAGCCGCCGGGGCTGCTCCCGGTTGCCGCGGATCCAGTCCAGCGCCCGGGACGAGGTCGCCGCACACAGCGCGGAGTGGCCGCACACCAGCACGAACAGGAGCCAGGCCGGCGCAGGCGACACGTTTCCGAAGAAGGGGAGACCCAGCGTGACGGCCTCGATCACGGCGAAGGAGTGGAACGACCACCGGGTGTACGTCTCGACCTTCGCGGGCGTGCTCTTCGCCCGCCACCAGCCGTCCGGCCCGCTCATGTGCACCCCCGCGACCGGCCGTGCGGCCCGCTCGTTCCCGTCCCCGCCGTCGGCCGTCCGGCCCGGCTCGTGCGCGCCGGCCGACGCCGCTCGCGTGCCCGGCTCTCTCCCGGTCATCGCCGCGGCTCCCAGCGGAACCACCGTCGTACAGCAAACACCGCGATCGCGGTCCAGGCCACCGCCGTGCCCACGGCGCCCAGGGTGTCGTGCGTGGAGAGGTGCCCGGTCCAGCCGCCGCGGATCAGGGTGATCACCGGGGTGAGCGGGAGGAGTTCGCAGAACGAGGCCAGTCGGTCGGGCAGGGTCTCCAGCGGGACGAAGGTGCCGGAGCCGAGCAGCGACACCATCATCAGCGGCAGGGCGGCCACCTGGGCACCCTCCACGCTCCTGCTGAAGCTCGCGGTGACCGCGGCCAGCGCGGGCCAGGTCACCAGGCCCAACAGCAGTCCCAGCACGACGAGGTGGGGCGATGCCGGTGCTCCGACGTCGAGCGTCACGACGTAGGCGACGGTCAGGACCAGACACTGGGCGAGACCGATCGCCACCGACGGCAGGGCCGCCCCGGCGAGGATCTCCGCGTCGCGCGACTCCCCGGTGCGCAGTCGTTTGAGGACGAGTTCCTCCCGCCGGGCCGCGTACACGCTCACGAGCGAGCTGTAGACGGCGACGAGGAGGGAGAAGCCGATCGAGGAGGGCAGCAGCACGGAGCCGACCGTGAGCCCGGTGCCCTTCAAGTCCATTCCGTCGACCGTCGAGCGGAACATGAACGGCATCAGGAGCGGCACGGACACGGCGGTCGCCAGCGTCGCCTTGGTGCGCCCCAGCAGGGTCAGCTCGGCACGTGCGAGCGCGCGGAGCCGTGCCGCGGCCGTGGTCCTCGCCGGCGCCCGGCCGGGGCCCGCCGTCGTTGCGCTCATGCCGCCGTCTCCTTGTCCCGGTGGTCCGTGCCGTGTGCCGTCGCATCCCGGGCGATCCGCAGGAACGCCTCCTCCAGGGAGGCGGAGCGCACGTCGAGCCGGCGCAGTTCGACCTGTGCCCGGTCCGCCCACAGCAGCAGCGCGGTGGCGGTCCGCTGCGGGGTGTCGGTGCGCAGGCGTACGGCGCGACCGGTCGTCTCGTGGTCGGACACGCCGAGGCGGGCGAGCGGAGGCAGGTCTCCGAGGTGATAGCCGTCGGGCAGTTCGAAGGAGATGCGGGACGGCTGGGTGCCGGTGACCTCGGCGGGTGTGCCGGAGGCCGCGATACGCCCCTCGTGGAGGATGGCGAGCCGGTCGGCGAGTTCCTCCGCCTCCTCCAGGTAGTGGGTCGTCAGTAGCACCGTCGTGCCGCCGTCGCGCAGCGTGCGCACCAACTCCCAGGTGCTGTGTCGCCCTTCGGTGTCGAGTCCGGTGGTCGGTTCGTCGAGGAAGAGGACCTCGGGGCGGCCGAGGAGGGCGAGGGCCAGGTCCAGGCGGCGCTTCTCGCCCCCGGACAGCTGCTTCACGCGTACGTCCGCCCGCCGGGTGAGGCCGACCAGGTCGAGGGCCTGGGCCGTGGGCCGCGCCCCGCTGGTGCAGCCCGCCCACATCCGCAGAGTCTCCGCGACGGTCAGTTCGGAGGGGAAGCCGCCTTCCTGGAGCATCACGCCGATCCGGGGCCGTACCGCGGCCCGCTCCCGGTAGGGGTCGTGCCCGAGGACCCGTACCCGGCCGCCGGCCGGGGGAGCGAGGCCCTCCAGCACCTCGACGGTGGACGTCTTGCCCGCGCCGTTGGTGCCGAGGAGGGCGAAGATCTCACCGCGGCCCACGGAGAACGTGACGTGACGCACCGCCTCGAAGGCTCCCCGGCCCCGCCCGTCTCCCCCGTACACGCGCCGCAGACCAGTGACCTCGATCACGTCGCCGTGCTCGTTCGTGTTCATGGATTCAGCGTCGCCGCGGACCGGGCGGGCAGGCAGTGCGCGGTGTCATCGCTCCGCATGACAAATGTCAGTCGCCGCCGAGGCGGACACGAGAAAGGCCCCGGTCGATGACCGGGGCCTTTGCTGCGTGGAGCGGACGACGAGGCTCGAACTCGCGACCTCAACCTTGGCAAGGTTGCGCTCTACCAACTGAGCTACGTCCGCATTGCCTCCGACCGGCTCTCACCGATCGGCGCGAGCACCACCCTACCTGATCGACAAGCGCGATCGGTAAGAGGTGCAGAGCGGGTGACAGGAATTGCACACTGCGCCTTCCCCCTGGAAGGGGGATGTTCTGCTACTGAACTACACCCGCACGACTCCTCGGGGTCCGGCCTTTCGGCCTTGCCCCTCGGCGTGCTCCAGACTTTAGCTGATCAGCGGGGGGTCAGCGCAAGTCGGTTGTTCCCAGGGCCCGGTGACGGGTCCTCGCGGGTGCCCCCGGAGGACCCGTGCGGTCAGTGCGCCTCGGTGAACGCCTCGTAGACCTTCTTGGGGATGCGTCCGCGGGGCGGCACGTCCATCTTGTTGGAGCGGGCCCAGGCGCGGACGGCGGCGGGATCGGGGGTCAGCGCGGTGTGCGTGTACGCCTTCCCGGACTTCGCCCGCTTGCGGCCGGCCTCGACGTAGGGCGCGAGCGCCTTACGCAGTTTCTTGGCATTGGCTGGATTGAGGTCGATCTCGTACGACTTGCCGTCGAGTCCGAAGGCGATCGTCTCCGCCGCTTCTGAGCCGTCGATGTCGTCAAAGAGAGTGACCACGACACGCTGCGCCACGAATATCGGTCCCTTCGTGCGGCACCTCTGCGATCAACGGTCATGACGTGCGCGGACGTCACGGAGTTGTCGGGGAGATGTCGACTGTCCGGCTGTTATTGGGCAAAGTATCGGCTATTGCCAATTCCTTTGTACAGTGCCCGGCATTGCATTGTGAAGCCCGACTAAAACCTTGCGCGTGTCCGAAGGCAATGGGCCCCTGCCGTTCTTCTGCGGTTTTTCCCAGGATTTTCCGTGCAGGTCCCCGCGTCGATGCGGGATCGTGATGGGGGTCACGTAGGATTCTACGAATCTACGCGAGTAGAAATTTTGTGCGGGTAGTCTGAAGGGACCTGCTCAGCACCACACACCGGGAGTGCCAGTGGCACGCGTCGTAGTCGACGTCATGCTCAAGCCGGAGATCCTCGACCCCCAGGGCCAGGCGGTGCAGCGTGCACTGCCGCGCCTCGGTTTCGAAGGTGTCTCCGACGTACGTCAGGGAAAGCGATTCGAACTGGAAGTGGACGGACCGGTGGACGACGCCGCGCTCGCCCGCATCCGTGAACTCGCGGAATCCTTCCTCGCCAACACCGTGATCGAGGACTTCACCGTCAAGGTGGAGGACGAGAAGGTGGGGGCCGGAAAGTGACCGCTCGTATTGGAGTCGTCACCTTTCCCGGCAGCCTCGACGACCGCGACACGCAGCGCGCGATCAAGCTCGCCGGTGCCGAACCCGTCGCTCTCTGGCACAAGGACAAGGACCTCAAGCAGGTCGACGCCGTCGTGCTGCCGGGCGGTTTCTCGTACGGCGACTATCTGCGGGCGGGCGCCATCTCGCGCTTCTCGCCCGTGATGGAGACCGTGATCGAGCAGGCGAAGTCCGGAATGCCGGTCCTCGGTATCTGCAACGGCTTCCAGATCCTCACCGAGGCGCACCTCCTCCCGGGCGGGATGCTCGGCAACGACCACCTCCACTTCATCTGCCGCGACCAGAAGCTGCGGGTGGAGAACGCGGAGACCTCCTGGACCGCCGACTACACGGCCGGCCAGGAGATCCACATCCCGCTGAAGAACATGGACGGGCGGTACGTCGCCGACGAGCGCACGCTCGACATGCTGGAGGCCGAGGGCCGGGTCGCCTTCCGCTACCTGGACTTCAACCCGAACGGTTCGCTGCGGGACATCGCCGGCATCACCAACGAGGCCGGGAACGTCGTCGGCCTCATGCCGCACCCCGAGCACGCCGTCGAGCCGCTGATCGGCACCGGTGGTACCGACGGCCTCCCCTTCTTCACCTCGATCCTCAAGAAGCTGGTCAACGCATGAGCCGCACGCCTCTGGACACGGTCGAGAACGCGGCCGCGACCCCCGACGTCGAGCTGCCCTGGGCCGAACTCGGTCTGAAGAAGGACGAGTACGAGCGGGTCGTGGAGATCCTCGGCCGCCGTCCGACCGGCGCCGAGCTCGCCATGTACTCGGTCATGTGGTCCGAGCACTGCTCGTACAAGTCCTCCAAGGTGCACCTGCGCCAGTTCGGCGAGAAGGCCCCGCAGTCCGACGCCCTCCTCGTCGGCATCGGCGAGAACGCCGGTGTCGTCGACGTCGGCCAGGGCTACGCGGTGACCTTCAAGGTCGAGTCGCACAACCACCCGTCGTACGTCGAGCCCTACCAGGGCGCGGCCACCGGCGTCGGCGGCATCGTGCGCGACATCATCGCGATGGGCGCCCGCCCGGTCGCGGTCGTCGACCCGCTGCGCTTCGGCGCCGCCGACCACCCCGACACCAAGCGCGTCCTGCCCGGCGTGGTCGCCGGCATCGGCGGCTACGGCAACTGCCTGGGCCTGCCCAACATCGGCGGCGAGGTCGTCTTCGACGCCTGCTACCAGGGCAACCCGCTGGTCAACGCCGGCGCCATCGGCGTCATGCGGCACGAGGACATCCACCTCGCCAAGGCCTCCGGCGCGGGCAACAAGGTCATCCTCTACGGGGCCCGCACCGGCGGCGACGGCATCGGCGGCGCCTCCATCCTCGCCTCCGAGACCTTCGACGACGCGAAGCCCTCGAAGCGTCCCGCCGTCCAGGTCGGCGACCCCTTCCAGGAGAAGCTCCTCATCGAGTGCACCCTGGAGGCCTTCCGGGAGAAGCTCGTCGTCGGCATCCAGGACCTCGGCGCCGCCGGTCTGTCCTGCGCCACCTCGGAGCTGGCCTCGAACGGCTCCGGCGGCATGCGCGTCACCCTCGACGACGTACCGCTGCGCGACTCCACGCTCTCGCCCGAGGAGATCCTCATGAGCGAGTCGCAGGAGCGCATGTGCGCGGTGGTCGAGCCGGCGAAGGTCGACCGCTTCCTGGAGATCTGCGCGAAGTGGGACGTCATCGCCACCGTCATCGGTGAGGTCACCGACGGCGACCGCCTGGAGATCTACTGGCACGGCGGCAAGATCGTCGACGTCGACCCGCGCACGGTCGCGCACGAGGGTCCGGTCTACGAGCGCCCGTACGCCCGTCCGTCCTGGCAGGACGCCCTCCAGGCCGACGACGCGAACAAGCTCCCGCGCCCGGAGACCGCCGAGGAGCTGAAGGACCAGGTCCGCAAGCTGGTGGCCTCCCCCAACCAGGCGTCCAAGAAGTGGATCACCTCGCAGTACGACCACTTCGTGCAGGGCAACACGGTGCTGGCGCAGCCCGAGGACTCGGGCATGATCCGCATCGACGAGGAGACCGGGCTCGGCGTCGCCATCGCGACCGACGGCAACGGCCGGTACGCGAAGCTCGACCCGTACGCGGGTGCGCAGCTCGCTCTCGCCGAGGCGTACCGCAACGTCGCGACGACCGGTGCCAAGCCGCTCGCCGTCTCCGACTGCCTGAACTTCGGCTCGCCCGAGGACCCGGCCGTGATGTGGCAGTTCGCGGAGGCCATCCGCGGGCTCGCCGACGCCTGCCAGCAGCTCGGCACCCCGGTGACCGGCGGCAACGTGTCCCTGTACAACCAGACGGGCGAGGCGGCCATCCACCCGACCCCGGTCGTCGCCGTCCTCGGCGTGATCGACGACGTGGCCCGACGCACGCCGGTCGCCTTCCGGGAAGAGGGCCAGCTCCTCTACCTGCTCGGCGACACCCGCGAGGAGTTCGGCGGTTCGGCCTGGTCGCAGGTGATCCACGACCACCTCGGCGGTCTGCCGCCGCAGGTCGACCTGGAGCGTGAGCGGCTGCTCGCCGAGATCCTGATCTCGGCCTCCCGCGACGGCATGATCGACTCCGCGCACGACCTGTCCGACGGGGGTCTGGTGCAGGCCGTGGTCGAGTCGGCGCTGCTCGGCGGGAAGGGCGCGCGTCTGGTCGTGCCCGACGGTCTGGACGCGTTCACCTTCCTCTTCTCGGAGTCGGCGGGCCGCGCGGTCGTCGCCGTCCCGCGTTCGGAGGAGCTCCGCTTCACCGACATGTGCGGCGCGCGGGGTCTGCCCGTCACCCGCATCGGTGTCGTCGACGGCGACGCGGTCGACGTGCAGGGCGAGTTCGCGCTCTCGCTGGAGGAGCTGCGCGAGGCCCACGAGGCGACCATCCCGGCGCTGCTCGCGTAGCCCGCAGGCGGTCGCATACGCCGGAAGGCCCCGCCCGTTCCCACGGGCGGGGCCTTCGTCATGCCGTGACCGATTCGGTGTGCTTCGCGGAGGACCCGGCGACCGTCTGCGTGCGGTGGGGCCTCGGGAGCCTGAGCGCCAGCACCGCGGCCAGGCCCATCAGCGCGGCACCGCCCCAGAAGACGAACCGGGTCGCGTCGACGAAGGCGTGCACCCCGTCCGCGTGGGCGGCTCCGGTCAGCCGGGCCAGCGCGCTGATGTCGCCGCCGGGGCCGTGCGCCGCGTACAGGCGGGCCAGCACGGTGCCGAAGACGGCGGTGCCGAGGGCGTTGCCCAGGGTCTGGAAGAAGCGGATGCCGGTGGTGGCGACGCCCAGCTGGTGGCGTGGGGCGGAGTCCTGCACCAGCAGGATCAGCTGGCCGACGAGCTGGCCGAACCCGGCGCCGGCCAGCAGGAGCTCCCCGCGGACCAGCCACAGCGAGGTGTGCGGTCCGGTCGTGGTGGCCAGCAGGGCGAAGGCGACGGCGGTGGTGACCGTGCCGCTGACGGTGAAGGTGCGCGCGGACCAGCCGCGGGCGCCGAGCGGGCCGGCGAGCAGCCCGACCGCGGTGAGGCCGACGGCCAACGGGACCAGGTAGAGGCCCGCCGAGGAGCTGCTGATGCCGCGGGCGACCTGGAGGTAGACGAGCACGTAGTAGATGGCGCACATCATCGCGCCGCCGAGGATCGCCTGGACGGCGAAGCCGAGGCGCACCTCGCGGACGCGGAACAGGGAGAGCGGGAGCACCGGTTCGGGTGCCCGGGTCTGCCGCCACAGGAAGAGGGCGAGGGTCGCGACGGCCGTCACGATCAGGACGACGACGGCGGGGGAGGTCCACGCGTACCGGTTGCCGCCCCAGTCCGTGACCAGGAGCAGGGCGCTGGAGAACGCCGCGGCGAGCAGCGCGCCCGGGTAGTCGACCGGGCGGCGCACGTGCTCTCCGGGGAGCTTCAGCGCGAGGGCGGAGGCGGTCAGGACCACCAGGCCGATCGGCAGGTTGACGTAGAAGATCCAGCGCCAGTTCGCGTGGTCGGCCAGCAGGCCGCCGATCCAGGGGCCGATCGCCATGGCGCCGCCGGCGACGAGTCCGCCGGCGTTGCCGCCCTTGCCCGCGCCCTTCTCCTCGGGGCCCTTGAGGTGGGCGATGACGACCATGGTGACGCTCATCAGCCCGCCTCCGCCGAGGCCCTGCACGGCACGGGCCGCGATGAGCTGGGCCATGGACTGGGCGGCGCCGCACAGGGCGGAGCCGAGCAGGAAGGCGGCGATGGCGCCGGTGAAGACGCGCTTGGGGCCCAGGGTGTCGCAGAGCTTGCCGTAGAGCGGGAGCATCGCCGCCGAGGCGAGGGCGTAGGCGCTGACCAGCCAAGGAATCTTGTCGATGCCGTGGTCGGGGTCGAGGTCCCGGACGATCGGGACGGTGGCGGCGGACACGATCTGGAGGTCCAGGAGGGCCAGGACGATCGTCACGAGGCAGACGAGGAAGCCGACTTTGCGCTGGGTCTCGGTCATGGGGACCAGCGTGGACCGCATCTGTGTACCGAGTCAATGTTTTTGCTCGGATCATTTTTCGGCCTGGCTCAAATTTCGCCTTGGTACAGTGCCGGTATGGCCGAAGCGATGGGACTGCGCGAACGCAAGAAGATCCAGACGGCGAAGCGGATCTACCGGATCGCCGTCGCGCTGTTCGTCGAGCGCGGCTTCGACAACGTGTCCGTGCAGGAGGTCGCCGACGCCGCCGAGGTGTCGAAGATGACCGTCTTCAACTACTTCGGCTCCAAGGAGGACCTGGTCTTCCGGCCCATGGAGGAGCACTTCGGCGACGCCGCCCGGGCCGTGCGCGAGCGGCACCCCGGCGAGTCCGCGGTGGACGCCGTGCGCCGGCAGTTCCTGGAGATGGTCGAGACCCGTGACCCGGCGGTCGGCCTGCACGCCGAGCCCTTCGCCGGCCAGGTGCGCCGACTGGTCATGGAGACCCCGGTCCTGATGGAACGCGCCGTCCTCGGCGCCCAGAAGGGCACCCGCGACCTGGCCGCGCTCCTCGCCGAGGAGACCGGGGACCCGATGCTCGCCGTCATCGCCGCGGCCACGCTGAGCGCCGCCCGCAACGCCCTCATCGAGGAGCACCACGACCGCATCGCCGCGGGCGAGAGCCCGGACGCCGTCGCCGCGGACGCCGCCGAGCGTGCCCGGCACGCCTTCGCCCTGATCGAGAACGGCCTGAGCGGATACGCCGTGAAGGCATAGGCTCGCGCTCATGCCCCCGGCCAAGAAGCGCGTGCGCACGTACGACCCCGTCAAGATCCGCGCGGCGGTCCTCGCCCAGTTCGGGAACGTACGGCAGGGCGTCGACTCCCTGACGCCGGGGCAACTCGCGCTTCCCACCGGGCTGGGCGACTGGAGCGTGCGGGAACTCGTCGCGCACATCGGGACGGCCCTCGGCGCGGTGGGCGTACTGCTCGGCCGCCCCGAGCCGGCGCGGCAGGACGGCACGCTGCTCGACTGGCCGTCCGCCATCCACGCCGACTCCCCGGCCATCGCCGCGTACGCCCATGAGCTCGCCGAACGGACCCCCGACCTCGCCGCCCACCTGGCCGACACCGAGCGGCACTTCACCGCGCTCCTCGCCGGACACCCCGGCACCCGGCTGCTCGACACCAGCGCCGGCGCCCTGCCGCTCGCCGACTACCTGGTCACCCGCACCGTGGAACTCGTCGTCCACACCGACGACCTGAACCGCGCCGTGCCCGGACTCGACATCCCGTTCGACCGCCAGGCGCTCGCCGCCTGTACCCGGCTGCTCGCGGACACCCTCGCGGTGAAGGCGCCCGGCGCGTCCACGGAGGTACGGATCCCGCCGTACGCCGTCGTGCAGTGCGTGGAAGGCCCCCGGCACACCCGCGGCACCCCGCCGAACGTCGTCGAGACCGACCCGCTGACCTGGATCCGGCTGGCGGCCGGACGCACGGAGTGGAAGGCGGCCGTCGCGGACGCGAAGGTCAGCGCGAGCGGGGAGCGGGCGGATCTCGGCGCCCTGCTGCCCCTCATGAGCTGAGCCCCTGCCGTCCTCCAGGGAGGCCCGCCGTCACCCCCGAGGGGAACCGACCACCCCACCCCTCCCGTCACATCGGCATGGACAAGCAGCGACTGACCCTCACCGCCCTGACCCTGCTCCCCCTCGCGGTGGCCTGCGGCACGGAGCCGGGCAGCGGCAGCAACTCCGTGGGACCGGGCTCGTCACCGGTCACCGGCGTCCACTGGACCGTCGACAGCCTCACCGTGGACGGCACGACGACGAAGGCGCCCGCGAGCGCCTACCTGCGGATCGGCGCGGACGGCCGCGTCAGCGGCAACGCCGGCTGCAACAGCTTCGGCTCGACCGCCACCGTCCAGGGCGACCGCGTGGACTTCGGGGACGTCAGCATGACCGACATGGGCTGCCAGAAGGCACCCATGGCCTTCGAGCAGCGCCTCGGCCGCGCGATCGCCGACGGCGGGCTCACCAGCGAGGTCAAGGGCGACAAGCTCACCCTCACCACCCGTGACGGTGACCGCGTCAACCTCACCAAGGAGCAGGACGCCCCCCTCTACGGCACGAAGTGGACCGTCTCCGCGCTCGGCGACGCGAATGTCTCGCAGTCCCTACCCAAGGGGGCCGACGCCTACTTCGTGCTCGACAAGAAGGACGGCACGCTGTCCGGCCGCCTCGGCTGCAACCACGTGTCCGCCGAGGCCACCGTCCGCGACGGCCACCTCACCCTCGGCAGGGCCAAGACCACCCGCATGATGTGCGACGGCTCACTCATGGCCACCGAGAAGACCCTCCTGGGCCTCTTCGACAGCACGGTCCGCTACGACTTGGATCACCGGACCCTCACGCTGACCAGCACAAACGGCACTGTCGTCAGTGCCGTGACCGAGCGGTGACCCATCAGGGTCCCGTATCCCCAATTCGGACCAGTGGTCGATCTCGCCTACACTCGGAGCCGTGCCACGTGGTGACGGTCGACTCAATCATGATCTGCTCCCCGGTGAGAAAGGCCCCCAGGACGCCTGCGGCGTCTTCGGAGTCTGGGCTCCGGGCGAAGAGGTCGCCAAGCTCACTTACTTCGGGCTCTACGCCCTCCAGCATCGGGGCCAGGAATCCGCGGGAATCGCGGTCAGCAACGGCTCCCAGATCCTCGTCTTCAAGGACATGGGCCTCGTGTCCCAGGTCTTCGACGAGACCTCCCTCGGTTCGCTCCAGGGTCACATCGCGGTCGGTCACGCCCGCTACTCGACCACTGGCGCCTCCGTCTGGGAGAACGCCCAGCCGACGTTCCGTGCGACCGCGCACGGCTCCATCGCGCTCGGCCACAACGGCAACCTCGTCAACACGGCTCAGCTCGCCGAGATGGTCGCCGACCTGCCCAAGCAGGAGGGCCGCACCACGCGCGTGGCGGCCACGAACGACACCGACCTGCTGACCGCGCTGCTCGCGGCCCAGGTGGACGACGACGGCAAGCCGCTGACCATCGAAGAGGCCTCCGCCAAGATCCTCCCGCAGGTCAGGGGCGCCTTCAGCCTCGTCTTCATGGACGAGCACACCCTCTACGCGGCCCGCGACCCGCAGGGCATCCGCCCGCTGGTCCTCGGCCGTCTGGAGCGCGGCTGGGTGGTCGCCTCCGAGTCCGCCGCCCTCGACATCTGCGGTGCCAGCTACGTCCGCGAGATCGAGCCGGGCGAGTTCGTCGCCATCGACGAGAACGGCCTGCGCACCTCTCGGTTCGCGGAAGCGAAGCCCAAGGGCTGTGTCTTCGAGTACGTCTACCTGGCGCGCCCCGACACCGACATCGCCGGCCGGAACGTGTACCTCTCGCGTGTCGAGATGGGCCGCAAGCTCGCCAAGGAAGCCCCTGTCGAGGCCGACCTGGTGATAGCGACCCCGGAGTCCGGGACGCCCGCCGCGATCGGATACGCGGAAGCCTCCGGCATCCCGTTCGGTGCCGGTCTGGTGAAGAACGCCTACGTCGGCCGGACCTTCATCCAGCCCTCGCAGACGATCCGCCAGCTCGGCATCCGTCTGAAGCTGAACCCGCTCAAGGAAGTCATCAAGGGCAAGCGCCTGGTCGTCGTCGACGACTCGATCGTGCGCGGCAACACCCAGCGCGCCCTGGTCCGCATGCTCCGCGAGGCGGGCGCCGCCGAGGTCCACATCCGGATCTCCTCGCCCCCCGTGAAGTGGCCCTGCTTCTTCGGTATCGACTTCGCGACCCGCGCCGAGCTGATCGCCAACGGCATGACCATCGAGGAGATCGGCGTCTCGCTGGGCGCGGACTCCCTCTCGTACATCTCCATCGACGGCATGATCGAGGCGACCACCATCGCCAAGCCGAACCTGTGCCGGGCCTGCTTCGACGGCGAGTACCCGATGGAGCTCCCGGACCCCGAGCTGCTCGGCAAGCAGCTCCTGGAGACCGAGCTGGCGGCGGGTCCCGCCGCCACGGCCGCGGCTGACGCCATCCGTCGCCCGTAAGCGCCGCAGAGCCCCGTTTCACCAACCCGAAAGATCCCAGGCAATGTCTGAGACCAGTCCTTCCGGTGCTTCCTACGCGGCTGCCGGCGTCGACATCGAGGCGGGCGACCGCGCCGTCGAGCTGATGAAGGAGTGGGTGAAGAAGACGCAGCGCCCCGAGGTCCTGGGCGGCCTCGGCGGTTTCGCCGGCCTCTTCGACGCCTCGGCCCTCAAGCGCTTCGAGCGCCCGCTGCTCGCCTCCGCCACCGACGGTGTGGGCACCAAGGTCGACATCGCCCGCCAGATGGGCGTCTACGACACGATCGGCCACGACCTGGTCGCGATGGTCATGGACGACATCGTGGTGTGCGGCGCCGAGCCGCTCTTCATGACCGACTACATCTGCGTCGGCAAGGTCCACCCGGAGCGCGTCGCCGCGATCGTGAAGGGCATCGCCGAGGGCTGTGTCCTCGCGGGCTGCGCCCTCGTGGGCGGCGAGACGGCGGAGCACCCGGGCCTGCTCGGTCCGGACGACTTCGACGTCGCGGGCGCCGGCACCGGCGCGGTGGAGGCGGACCAGCTGCTGGGCGCGGATCGCATCCGTACGGGTGACGCGGTGATCGCCATGGCGGCCTCCGGTCTTCACTCGAACGGGTACTCGCTGGTCCGGCACGTCCTCTTCGACCGGGCGAACCTGAGCCTCGACCAGCACATCGAGGAGTTCGGCCGCTCGCTCGGCGAGGAGCTCCTGGAGCCCACCAAGATCTACTCGCTGGACTGCCTGGCGCTGACCCGGACCACCGAGGTGCACGCCTTCAGCCACGTCACCGGCGGTGGACTCGCGGCCAACCTGGCCCGTGTCATCCCGGACGGCCTGCACGCGGTCGTCGACCGCGGTACCTGGACCCCCGCCCCGGTGTTCGACCTGGTGGGGAAGCGGGGCGAGGTCGAGCGGCTGGAGCTGGAGAAGACCCTCAACATGGGCGTCGGCATGATCGCGATCGTCCCCGAGGAGTCCACGGACGTCGCCCTCGCCACCCTCGCGGACCGCGGTGTGGACGCCTGGATCGCCGGTGAGATCACCGAGCGCGGCGACCACGCGACGGGCGCGGAGCTGGTCGGCGACTACGCGAACTGAGGCCCGTCGGGCAGCACGAAACCCGGTCCGGCGCTGACGGCCCGGACCGGGTGAGGTGCACAGGTGCAGTTGCTACGAGATGTCCGCTAGGCGAGATCTACGAGAAATCCGCTACGAGAGATCGCGGGAACTGCGAAGGACGCTTGCGTCAAGCGCCGCGACGCTGCGACTGGGGACCGGACTGATCGTCCTCGTCCTCGTCGTCGTCGTTGTAGAGATCCGCGTACTGGGCGTACGGGTCGTCTTCCTCGTCGTCGTCCTCGAACGGCTCGCCATTCGGCGGCTGGTTCGAAGTCGAAGCGCCCAGCTCGTTGGCCAGACGCGACAGGTCAGTCCCGCCGCTGTTGTACTTCAGCTGGCGGGCGACCTTCGTCTGCTTGGCCTTGGCCCGGCCGCGCCCCATGGCTCGACCCCCTCGGTGACGGGGCTCGACGGCCCCAGAGTCTTGACACGCGTTCATGATCTGGAACGGGCTCTCCGTGGAGAGACCGGTCCGTAGGGCTTCCACGGTACCTGAGCCCGCGCCCATACGGTACGTCGCCCGCAGGACGCGCCTTCGCCCAGAACCCGCGAGGTGCCCCGTCCCCGCTGGTCAACCGCGATTTTAACCTCTTCTTGGCGCACGACCCGCCGACAGACGTGAGAGTTCTCTCTAAGCGTTCCGTCGGCGGGTCCCTGACAAGTGCCCGAGGGGGCGGAATGTGCGGTTCCGGGGTCAGCGGCGCCGCGCCTCGGCCATCCTCTGCTCGGCGATCCGGTCGGCCGCGGCGGCCGGCGGAATCCCGTCTTCCTTCGCACGTGCGAATATGGCCAGCGTGGTGTCGAAGATCTTCGACGCCTTCGCCTTGCACCGGTCGAAGTCGAAGCCGTGCAGCTCGTCGGCGACCTGGATGACACCGCCCGCGTTGACGACGTAGTCGGGGGCGTACAGGATCCCGCGGTCCGCGAGGTCCTTCTCGACGCCCGGGTGCGCCAGCTGGTTGTTGGCGGCACCGCACACGACCTTGGCGGTGAGCACTGGCACGGACAGATCGTTCAGCGCGCCGCCCAGCGCGCACGGCGCGTAGATGTCGAGGCCCTCGGTGCGGATGAGTGCCTCGGTGTCGGCGACTGCCGTGACACGGGAGGGGTGCCGCTCCAGGATCCGCTGCACGGACTCGGGCCGCACATCGGTGATCACGACCTCGGCGCCGTCGTCGAGCAGGTGCTGCACGAGGTGGTGCCCGACCTTGCCGACACCGGCGACGCCGACCTTGCGGCCGCGCAGGGTGGGGTCGCCCCACAGGTGCTGGGCCGAGGCCCGCATGCCCTGGAAGACACCGAAGGCGGTGAGCACGGAGGAGTCGCCGGCGCCGCCGTTCTCGGGCGAGCGGCCGGTGGTCCAGCGGCACTCGCGCGCCACGACGTCCATGTCGGCGACGTAGGTGCCGACGTCACAGGCGGTCACGTACCGGCCACCGAGCGAGGCCACGAACCGTCCGTACGCGAGCAGCAGCTCCTCGGACTTGATCCGGTCCGGGTCGCCGATGATCACGGCCTTGCCGCCGCCGTGGTCGAGACCGGCCATGGCGTTCTTGTACGACATCCCGCGCGACAGGTTGAGGGCGTCGGCGACGGCCTCCTCCTCGCTCGCGTACGGGTAGAAGCGCGTACCGCCGAGGGCGGGGCCCAGGGCGGTGGAGTGGATGGCGATGACGGCCTTGAGGCCGGTGGCGCGGTCCTGGCAGAGCACGACTTGCTCGTGGCCGCCCTGGTCCGAGTGGAACAGGGTGTGCAGGACGCCGTCGGTTACGTCGGTCACTGTGGTGACTCCCAGGTAATAAGCGGCGGTTGAGTGCGGAGCCCGTGCGGGTGGCGGGCTCCGTGGGCATGAGGGTAGAGCCTGCACCCGCCCGCTATCGGTGCAGTGTTCAGGATCACCTACCTGTGGCGTACAGCCATGGTTCGATTTGCATAGATTTCTCGTCAGGTCGTGCGTGGATTTCGCTGGTTTTCCCGGGTGCCGACGGGGGAGGGAGCAGGCGTGCCGAAGGTGTCCTCCGTGATCGTCCCCTATGCGTCGTACCTACGGGTGTACGAACCGCTGGCCGCCTTTCCGGAACCGGAGCGCGGTCGCTGGGCGCGCTACGCCCGCCGCGCCGACCGCCCCTCGTACCAGGACGAACTGCGCCGCTCGCTGGCCGACTTGCTGCCCACCCCGCCCGTTCCCGTCCCGGTGCACGAGAGCGGGGACGCCTTCGTGCTGGAGGTCGACGGGGTGGTGTGCGTCTGTCCCTGGCAGACCCGGCTGCGCGGCTGGCTGGCCCTGGGCGACCTGGCCGAGGAGTTCCCGGCACCCGTGCTCGACGCGGTCCTGCCGCCCCTGGTGCGCCACCAGGCCACCCAGGACTACGAGCGCTGGCTGGCCGCCAATCCCGACGCCCGCCCGTGGATCCGCACCGCGACCTGGCAGGTGCCGCTGAACTGGTTCGTGCTGGTCTCCGACGAGGAGCGGGAGTACGAGAAGGGGGCGGGGCCCGGCGGGGCCAAGCCGGTGCTGCGCTACCGGACGCCGATGGTGCAGGCCCGGCGGCGGACGGCCCGGGCCCTGAAGACGCTCAAGGACACCCTCGACGACGGCCCCCTGATCGAGGGCCTGGTGGACGTGGGGCGCTGGCTGGAGGAGTTCCACCCGCGTTCGCTGGTGGAACTGGACTACGGGGGGCTCGTGCACGCCCTGCCGGCCGGTCACCTGGAGGGCGACCACTCGGCCGCGGACGTCGCCGAGGGCATCGAGGCGCTGCGCGCCGGGGACGGCGCCACGGCGGGCGAGGCGTACGGGCGGCTGGTGGAGCGCTGGCGCGCGGTCCGGGACCGGCGCTCCGCGAACTGACGCACGGCGGGCGAAGGGTCCGCCCGGGGCGGTCTCCACGGGTGTGATCTGCTTCTCATCGGCCGGGTGTCGAACTCGCGTATGGTCCTCACACGCTGAAGAACCCTCACCTCAGGACGTAGGTCCTGATCCGGGCTTATGCGTCAAGCGTGTGTCAAGGGTGACGGACGGCACTTACCTGACTCTTGCATCGCTTGCCCCTCCCCATGCCAAAATAGGACAAGGAGTCCGGGGGAGGACTCTATCCGCCCACGTATGGGTGGAATCTCAGCATTGCACGCTATGGGGGGTCTGATGACTCCTGATCGCCCTGTGACTGATCGTCACAGTGGCGTGACTGTCCGCTATGGCATGGTCCATCGGCTTCCGTCGCTGATGAACACCTGGGAGGGCAATTCCATCGGTTTGGCCGACGCGGCTGGACAGATGGTGTAGTTGTAGTGCCGAGGACAAGCCGTTCGTCCTATAACCGACTCGACTCGCGTCCACCATTTCGGGCAACGCGGGTCAAGGTGCAGAATTTAGAGGAAAGAACCGAGAAGGTTCGGTTCTCCCGAGGAGGCCGCTCATGACCGCTCGCACCCCTGATGCCGAGCCGCTGCTGACCCCGGCTGAGGTCGCCACGATGTTCCGCGTCGACCCCAAGACGGTCACGCGGTGGGCGAAGGCCGGCAAGCTCACGTCCATTCGCACGCTCGGCGGGCACCGCCGTTACCGCGAGGCTGAGGTCCGCGCACTGCTCGCGGGTATCCCGCAGCAGCGCAGCGAGGCCTGAACAACTACATAACCGGGCAAATCGGCAGGTCCCCCAACCCGTCGAGGCGTCCACACCAAAGCTCCAAGCGACGCGGGTTCTGCCCCAACAGAGCCCACGCCCAGGCTTTCTAGGCAAGTGACAAGGGTGCGTCGTCGATCGCGCTGGACTCCGCCGGGTCCAGCGCGATCTTTTTTGTGCCATGACCACGCCCCGGCGGCCGGCCTGTGAGCAGCCTTGTCGGAGTCTGGGGGGCGGTGTCGGATCTCCTGTGCGAGCCCCCGATCAGTGGTGCAATTGCACATATTAAATTGACCAGTTGTAGGTGGGGTGTAAGTTCCGCACTTCTGAAAACTTATGCGGTGACTCCCGTCACATGCCACAGTCCTTGTTACACGCGAGCCTTCTGAGCTAAGGGAGTTGGGGCCGTGTGCGCCGGGGCGCACGCCCAGCGTGCCATCGGGTGGTGACCGCGTCGCACGCCTTTGGTCACGCCTTCGAGGGGCTTTCGTCCTCGACGGCGCTCTCGATGTCCTCCTCGCCGCGCGGGCCGGGCTCCATGGCCAGTCGCAGGAGCTGGTGACAGATCGGGCAGTGCCGCGTCAGATGGCGGTACCCGGAGGCGGCCGACAGGTGGGCGCGGAGCAGTGCTCGCGTCTCGTGCCTAGCGGACGCCGCCATACGCACCTCCAGGGGGTCGAGGGCCCTGGTTTCCGGGGTACCGGCGGAATGTGACGCCGTCAAGAGACGGTGCGCCCTCGCGGTCGCCCTCCGGGCCGCGTACGGCCGCCGTGGACGCGTACGGGCCCGCCGTGGGCGCTCGCCGGTCTCCGGGCTCCGGGGCGTGCCGGCGGGCCCGCCGCTGCCCGCACATGCGAAAGGCCCGGAGCCGAAGCTCCGGGCCTTTGTCCACTGCGGTCCTGACGGGATTTGAACCCGCGGCCTCCACCTTGACAGGGTGGCGAGCACTCCAAACTGCTCCACAGGACCAGGTTTCGCAGTGCGATTCGTGCGTTGCGCTGCGAGAAGAGACTGTACAGGAGGGTGAGCCCGGGGTCGAACTCACCCAGCGTGCAGGCTCGATTACGGTGCTGCCGCGTCGATCGCCTTCACGATCCGCTTGTCGGAGACGGGATACGCCGTGCCGAGCGCGTGGGCGAAATAGCTGACCCGGAGCTCCTCGATCATCCAGCGGATGTCCAGGACCTGCTGCGGGACCGGACGGCCCTGCGGCAGCTGCTCCAGCAGCCACGCGTACTCGTCCCGCATCTCGTGGACCTTCTCCATGCGCGTGGTGTCCCGCTGCACGTTCGTCGGCATCTGCTGGAGCCGGCGGTCGGCGGCGACCAGGTAGCGCATCAGGTCGGGCAGCCGGCGCAGCCCGGTCTCCGTGACGAAGCCGGGCTTCACGAGGGCGTCCAGCTGGCCGCGCACATCCGTGAGGTTCGTCAGCAGCGTGGGGCTCCTGACGCCCTTCAGACGGCGCTCACAGGCCTGCCAGGCGGCCAGCACCTGCTGCACCTGCCCGACCGTGCGGACCGTCGTGTCGACGATCTCGGCGCGCACCTTGTCGTACAGCTTCCGGTACGACTCCTCGTCCCACGCCGGGCCGCCGAAGTCACCGATGAGCTTGTCCGCCGCCGCCATGGCGCAGTCGTCGAACAGGGCCTGCACCGATCCGTGCGGGTTCGCCGACAGGGCGAGCTTCTGGGCGTTGCTGAGCTTGTCCGACGCGAACTTGCCGGGGTTGACCGGGATGTTGCGCAGGATCAGCCGGCGCGTGCCCTTCCACATGGCCTGCTGCTGCTCGGCCTCCGTGTCGAAGAGTCGTACGGAGACGGTGTCGCCGTCGTCGACGAGCGCCGGGTACGCCTTCACGGGCTGGCCCGCCCTGCGGGTCTCGAAGACGCGCGTCAGCGAGCCGATCGTCCAGTCCGCGAGCCCGGAGCGCTCCAGGGACTCGCCGCCCGTGCGCTCGGCCGTCGCCGCCGCGGCCTGCGAGATCGCCTTGCGCGCCTTCGGCTTCAGGCGCAGCTTCAGCTCCTCCAGATCCTTGTCCTCGGCGAGCTTGCGGCGCCGCTCGTCGACGATCCGGAAAGTGATCTTCAAGTGGTCGGGGACCCGGGACCAGTCGAAGTCGTCGGCCGTGAGCGGCACGCCGACCATCCGCTTCAGCTCGCGCGCCATGGTCACGGTGAGCGGTTCCTGGAGGGGAACCGCCCGCTCCAGGAACCGCTGGGCGAAGTTCGGGGCCGGGACGTAGTTGCGGCGGATCGGCTTCGGGAGGGAGCGGATGAGCTCGGTGACGACCTCTTCGCGCAGGCCCGGGATCTGCCAGTCGAAGCCCTCGTCCGTGACCTGGTTGAGGACCTGGAGCGGAATGTGGACGGTCACGCCGTCCGCGTCCGCGCCCGGCTCGAACTGGTACGTGACCTTGAACTTCAGCCGGCCCTGCCGCCACGTGTCCGGGTAGTCGTCCTTGCTGACGTCGCCGGCGCGCTCGTTGATCAGCATCGAGCGCTCGAAGTCGAGGAGTTCGGGCTCGTCGTGGCGCTTGTGCTTCCACCAGGAGTCGAAGTGCGCCCCGGACACCACGTGCTCGGGCACCCGCTGGTCGTAGAAGTCGAACAGCGTCTCGTCGTCCACGAGGATGTCGCGGCGCCGTGCCCGGTGCTCCAGCTCCTCGACCTCGGTCAGCAGCTTGCGGTTGTCGGCGAAGAACTTGTGGTGCGTGCGCCAGTCGCCCTCGACGAGGGCATTGCGAATGAAAAGCTCCCGGGACGCCTCCGGGTCGATCCGCCCGTAGTTCACCTTGCGCTGGGCGACGATCGGCACGCCGTAGAGCGTGACCTTCTCGTACGCCATCACCGCGGCCTGGTCCTTCTCCCAGTGCGGTTCGCTGTACGTCCGCTTCAGCAGGTGCCCGGCGAGCGGCTCGACCCACTCGGGCTCGATCTTCGCGTTGACGCGCGCCCACAGCCGCGAGGTCTCCACCAGCTCGGCGGACATCACGAACCGCGGGGGCTTCTTGAAGAGAGCGGAGCCCGGGAAGACCGCGAACTTGGCGCTGCGGGCACCCAGGTACTCGTTCTTCGCGCCGTCCTTGACGTCCTTCATCCCGATGTGCGAGAGCAGGCCCGCGAGCAGCGACACATGGACGCTCTGGTCGGCCGCGTCCTCCTCGTTCAGGTGGATGCCCATCTGCTTGGCGACCGTGCGCAGCTGGGAGTAGATGTCCTGCCACTCGCGGATGCGCAGGAAGTTCAGGTACTCCTGCTTGCACATGCGACGGAACGCGGACGAACCGCGCTCCTTCTGCTGCTCGCGGACGTACCGCCACAGATTCAGGAAGGCGAGGAAGTCGCTCGTCTCGTCCTTGAAGCGGGCGTGCTGCTGGTCGGCCTGCGCCTGCTTGTCGGAGGGGCGCTCGCGCGGGTCCTGGATGGAGAGCGCGGCGGCGATCACCATGACCTCGCGCACACAGCCGTTCCTGTCGGCCTCCAGCACCATGCGCGCCAGGCGCGGGTCCACCGGCAGCTGGGCGAGCTTGCGGCCGGTCTGCGTGAGCCGCTTGCGTACGTCCTTCTGCGCCGGGTCCAACGCGCCCAGTTCCTGGAGGAGTTGGACGCCGTCACGGATGTTGCGGTGGTCCGGCGGGTCGATGAACGGGAACTTCTCGATGTCCCCGAGTCCGGCCGCGGTCATCTGGAGGATGACGGAGGCGAGGTTCGTACGGAGGATCTCCGCGTCCGTGAACTCCGGGCGCGCTTCGAAGTCGTCCTCGGAGTACAGGCGGATGCAGATGCCGTCGGACGTACGGCCGCAGCGGCCCTTGCGCTGGTTGGCGCTCGCCTGCGAGACCGGCTCGATGGGCAGCCGCTGGACCTTGGTGCGGTGGCTGTACCGGGAGATCCGGGCGGTGCCCGGGTCGATGACGTACTTGATCCCGGGGACCGTCAGCGAGGTCTCGGCGACGTTGGTCGCCAGAACGATCCTGCGGCCGGTGTGCGGCTGGAACACCCGGTGCTGCTCGGCGTGCGAGAGGCGGGCGTACAGCGGCAGCACCTCCGTGAACCGGTAGTTCTTCTTCGTCAGCGCGTCGGCGGTGTCACGGATCTCCCGCTCGCCGGAGAGGAAGACCAGGATGTCGCCCTTGCCCTCGGCCTGGAGCTCCTCGACGGCGTCGCAGATCGCGGTGATCTGGTCGCGGTCGGCGTCCTCGGCGTCCTCCTCCAGGAGGGGCCGGTACCGCACCTCCACGGGATACGTCCGCCCGCTGACCTCGACGATCGGGGCGTCCCCGAAGTGCCGGGAGAAACGCTCCGGGTCGATGGTCGCGGAGGTGATGACGACCTTGAGGTCCGGCCGCTTGGGCAGCAGCTGGGCGAGGTAGCCCAGCAGGAAGTCGATGTTGAGGGACCGCTCGTGGGCCTCGTCGATGATGATCGTGTCGTACGCGCGCAGCTCGCGGTCCGTCTGGATCTCGGCGAGCAGGATGCCGTCCGTCATCAGCTTGACGAAGGTGTTGTCCTGGTTCACCTGGTCCGTGAAGCGGACCTTCCAGCCGACGGCCTCGCCGAGGGGGGTGTCCAGCTCGTCCGCGACGCGCTCGGCGACCGTGCGGGCGGCGATGCGGCGGGGCTGGGTGTGCCCGATCATGCCGCGCACGCCGCGCCCCAGGTCGAGGCAGATCTTGGGGATCTGGGTGGTCTTGCCGGAGCCGGTCTCGCCCGCGACGATCACGACCTGGTGATCGCGGATGGCATCCGCGATCTCGTCCCTCTTCTGGCTGACCGGCAGCTGTTCGGGGTACGAGACGGCAGGTATGCGCGCGGCGCGCTCGGACATGCGGGCCACGCCCTTGGCGACCTCGGCCTCGATCTCGGCGAGGACGGCCGTGCGGGCCTCGGGCTTGCGGATCTTGCGTGCGCCTTCGAGCCTGCGCCCGAGCCGGTGCGCGTCGCGCAGGGACAGCTCGGCCAGGCGGGGGGCGAGATCGCCCAGGGCGGGGGCGGGATGCGTAGACATACGCGGTCCAGGATCTCACCTCGGCGAAATGACTGGCGAACGCTTTTGCGTCCGAGGCGTCCGGGGTGCCCGACGCGGCCGAGGCCTTTGGTGGTGCCGCCGCCCGACGCGTACGGTCCGCCCCCGGACCCGCCCCGGCGCGTCCGGCCTATTCCCCGGGTGTCTGCTTGGGCAGTGGCGGCTGCGCGGCGGGCGGCGGAGAACCGGCGGGGGCGCCGGACCCGGGCTCGGCCGCCGGGGACCGTTCGGCGGCGGGCCGGTCCGCGGCCGGCTGCGATCCGGTGGTCCGGGACTCGGGGAGCCCGGTGGCCGGGGTCGGGGACCCGGGGGGCTCGTCCGCCGGTGTGCGCGCCCCGGACGACCGGAGGTCCGGGCGGCGTGCGCCGTCGCCGAGGGCGATCGACTTGGCGGTGTTCGAGACGGCCTTGATGCCGAGGTAGGCCGTGGTCATGCTGCTGACCGCGGTGAAGGCCGCGGTGAGCACACCGACGATCACGGACTTGTCGCCGCCCAGGCGCCAGACGCCGAAGATCGCGACTCCGGCGATCGCCAGGTTGCTCAGGACCACCGCGACCAGCCCGTACCGGGCCCGGTACCGCTCGAGATCGAGCTCACGCACCGGTTTCGCCTCACGTCCGCCCACCATCAGGTCCCCCGCCCAAGTCGCCGTCCTGCCGGCCAGAACGTAGCGCTGTGCCGGGAACATGCCAAGCAGGGGGAGGGCGGGCGCGTGAGGTGCCGGGGGAGCGGACGGGAGCCCGGAACGACCGAAGGCCCCGTCCTGTACGGACGGGGCCTTCTGCTTGTGGCTGGGGCCGGGGTCGAACCGGCGACCTATCGCTTTTCAGGCGATCGCTCGTACCAACTGAGCTACCCAGCCACGAGGCTTCCGTGGAAACCTCAGCGGTCCTGACGGGATTTGAACCCGCGGCCTCCACCTTGACAGGGTGGCGAGCACTCCAAACTGCTCCACAGGACCAAGCTGTTGTGTGCGAACAGGCGAACCTAGTGTCGCACACCGTCTTGCGTGCCCCCAACGGGATTCGAACCCGTGCTACCGCCTTGAAAGGGCGGCGTCCTAGGCCGCTAGACGATGAGGGCTATCGGCCCGCCTGCGCGCTTCTCAGCGCGTCGGGGACGTGAGAAGCATATGGGATGGCGGGAGGTATCGCCAAAACGGTTTACGGGGCGCTCGGGGAGGGCGTGCGGGAGGGGGTCGGCGTCGGTGTGGCGCCGGGCTGGTTCTCCTTCGGGAGATGGCGGCTGACCTCGGCCGTCGTCAGGCCCAGGCCCCCGAGTTCGATCTCGTCCCAGGCCTGCAGGCGCCGGGTGTCGCGGTCCAGATAGAGGACCGACGCCTCGATGGGGTCCGGGTACTTGCCCTCCACGGCGCGCAGGCCGCTGCCGCCCGTCGACCCCTCGACGCGCAGACGGGTGCCGTACTTCATGACCTCCATCTCCTCGTGGTGCAGATGGCCGGACAGGACGAGGGGCACGTCGCCGTCCGTCTCGCGCGCCGCGGACGGTTCGTGCGCGACGGCGACGTCCACGGGCGTGCCCGCCGCCCGCTGGTCGCGCAGGGCCGAGGCGAGCCGCGCGCCCGCCAGCTCCTCCGCGGCACCGCCGCCGGGCTCGACGGAACGGTCCGGGGTGAACTGGGGGTCGCCGATGCCGGCGAACCGCACGCCCGCGACCGTGACCGCCCGGCCGTCGTCCAGGACGTGCACGTTCTTCATCCGCTCCAGGTAGCGCTGGGTGACGCGGGAGTCGTGGTTGCCCCGGACCCAGACGTACGGGGCGCCGAGGTCGGCGACGGGGTCCAGGAAGCCGTTCTCGGCGGCCGTGCCGTGGTCCATGGTGTCGCCGGAGTCGACGATCACGTTGATGGAGTACTGCTTCACCAGCGAGGCGACGATCTTCCAGCTCGCCGGGTTGAGGTGGATGTCGGAGACGTGCAGCACACGGATCGTCGTCGGGTCGGGCTCGTACGCGGGAAGGGTGGACGTGACGTCGTACAGCTTGGTCACGTTCGTCACCAGCCGGGCCAACTCCTTCTGGTAGACGTCGAATTCGCTGACGATGCTGCGTGCGTTGCCGACCAGGGAGGGGGCCGAGGAGAGCAGCCCGGAGAACTTCGGCTCCAGGACCGAGTTCGGATTCCAGGTCGCGACGGCGGTCGCGCCGGAGGCGGCCAGCAGGGTGAGCGCGAGCCCGCCCGCGGCGAGGGCGCGGCGCGGGCGGCGGTAGACGGCGAGGCCGAGGGCCGTGGCGCCGGACACGACGGCGATGCACGACCGCACGGCGACGTCGAGGGTGCCGTGCTCGACGTCGCGGGCGACCTCGTCCTGGAGGCCGGAGAGCCGTTCCGGGTGGTCGACCAGGGCCTGCGAGCGGACCGGGTCGAGCTGGTCCACATCCACGTCGAGGCGGATCGGGGCCTCGTGGCTGCGCAGCTCCAGCGCACCGAGCGGAGACACGTTGATCTTGGTGCCGCCGGTGAGGGAGGGGCGCAGGGTCATCGTGGTGTTCATGGGGCCGACCGGCACGCGGACGTTGCCGACGACCAGCAGTCCCAGCCAGGCGCCCAGCAGGACGACGCAGAGCAGGCCGAGCGCACGGGTCCAGGGGCGCGCGTGGGGGTCGAGGTCGACCGCCGTGAGGGTCCGGGGCGGGCGGTGGCGGCGGGTCAGGGCGCGGGGCACCGTGCGCGCGCCGTTTCGTATGCGGTGCACGGTGGCGGTCACGGCAGCGGGGACGCGGGCCATTGGTCCCGTATGCCCAAGTGTGCGGGCGGGTATGCGGGCGCGGCCCGCGGGCGTGCGGACCGTGGCCCGCCGACTCCCCCTCGTCGGCGCCGTTCGCCCGCGCGTGCCGTGGCCGACGCCCCCGTGCGGCGTCGTCGTGAGCTCGCGCGCGGGGGTCGCCGGCTCTCGTACGGTGGTGTCGTGCCGGACAATGGCCGTGTGCTGGAGATGACGCGCGAGGAGTTCGAGGAACTGGTCGCCGAGGCGTTGGACCGGATCCCCCCGGAACTGACCCGGCTGATGGACAACGTGGCGGTGTTCGTCGAGGACGAACCGCCCGCCGACGATCCCGAGCTACTCGGTCTGTACGAGGGGACCCCGCTGACGGACCGTGGGGAGTGGTACGCGGGCGTGCTCCCCGACCGGATCACGATCTACCGCGGCCCGACGTTGCGGATGTGCGACACCCGCGAGGACGTCGTCGCCGAGACCGAGGTGACCGTGGTGCACGAAGTGGCGCACCACTTCGGGATCGACGACGCCCGGCTGCACGCGCTCGGCTACGGGTGACGGCGGCCCGTTTCGCCGGGCCGGCCCGCCGGGGCGCGTGTCCTCTTGCGGGCGGCGGGAGTTGGGCAGGGGGACTCCCGTACCCGCCCTCGGAGGTGGCTGCCCGTGCGCGCCATGTACGTACCCGTCCGACTGGCCGTCACGGTCCTGGCCGCAGCCGCGGCGGCCGGCTGCATGAACGTCGGTGACGACGGGCGGCAGCCGGGGCCCTCGCACTCGGCGGGACAGCACGGCGGGCAGGCCCCCGGCGGAGGCGGCGCGGTGAACGGAGGCGGCGCCGGCCACCACGGGGGCAAGGGGGCGAAGGGGGGCTCCCGCGGGGCGAAGCCCGGCGAGTCCGCGTCCGGCGAGGAGTCCGCGTCGGCGTCGCCGTCCAAGGGCGGGAAGCCCTCCGCCAAGGCCTCGGACAAGGGTGGCAAGGGATCCTCGACGGTGCCCGAGCCGCCGCCGGGGCAGCCGACGCCCACGCACACGACGGCCGAGCCGACACCTCCCCCGCCCCCGCAGGAGACACCGCCGCCGGCCACCGATCCCGGCACGGCGGAGCCGTCGTCCTCGGCGCACGAGCAGCAGGCCGCGCAGCTCGTGGAGCGGGAGCCGGCACCCGAGGCGGGGGCGCCGGCCTGACCGGCGCGCGGGCCGCGGACCGCCGCGGAAGCCGCTGACCTGCTCCTTCGGGCTCGGTTTGCCTTCAGGGGTGGTGGGTGCGTATGGTGGTAGATCGTTTGATCCCATTTGCCCGGCGCCATTGCAGAGAGCGCCGCGTTGGCGCGTACTCTCCCTTGCCGTGGCCGGACCGCATTGAGGCGGTCGATTGCGACTTCACGGAGTTTGGGCGCGTGCCGTAGAACTCCGGAAGGTTCGCATTTCGCATGTCCGTTTCCAGTACTGATCACGTCGTCGTGCCCGAGAACGCCGAGAACGAGGGCGCCGAGGCCGTCGAGAGCACGCAGAGCGCCCCCGAGATCACCTTCGGTGACCTGGGTCTGCCCGAGGGTGTCGTCCGCAAGCTCGCGCAGAACGGCGTGACCACCCCCTTCCCGATCCAGGCCGCGACCATCCCGGACGCCCTGGCCGGCAAGGACATCCTCGGCCGTGGCCGCACCGGCTCCGGCAAGACCCTCTCCTTCGGTCTGCCGACCCTGGCCCGTCTCGCCGAGGGCCGTACCGAGAAGAAGAAGCCGCGCGCCGTCATCCTCACGCCGACCCGTGAGCTCGCGATGCAGGTCGCCGACGCGCTCCAGCCCTACGGCGACGTCCTCGGCCTGAAGATGAAGGTCGTCTGCGGCGGTACGTCGATGGGCAACCAGATCTACGCCCTGGAGCGCGGCGTCGACATCCTCGTCGCCACCCCGGGCCGACTGCGCGACATCATCAACCGCGGCGCCTGCTCCCTGGAGAACGTCGAGGTCGCCGTCCTCGACGAGGCCGACCAGATGTCCGACCTGGGCTTCCTGCCCGAGGTCACCGAGCTGCTCGACCAGGTCCCGGCCGGCGGCCAGCGCATGCTGTTCTCGGCCACCATGGAGAACGAGATCTCCACGCTGGTCAAGCGCTACCTGGTCGACCCGGTCTCGCACGAGGTCGACGCCGCCCAGGGCGCGGTGACGACCATGACGCACCACATCCTCATCGTGAAGCCCAAGGACAAGGCGCCGGTCACCGCCGCGATCGCCTCCCGCAAGGGCCGCACGATCATCTTCGTCCGCACCCAGCTGGGCGCCGACCGCATCGCCGAGCAGCTGCGCGAGGCCGGTGTGAAGGCCGACGCGCTGCACGGCGGCATGACGCAGGGCGCGCGCACCCGCACGCTGGCCGACTTCAAGGACGGCTACGTCAACGCGCTCGTCGCGACCGACGTCGCCGCGCGCGGCATCCACGTCGACGGCATCGACCTGGTGCTGAACGTGGACCCGGCGGGCGACCACAAGGACTACCTGCACCGCTCCGGCCGTACCGCCCGCGCGGGCCGCTCCGGCACCGTCGTGTCGCTGTCCCTGCCGCACCAGCGCCGGCAGATCTTCCGGCTGATGGAGGACGCGGGCGTCGACGCCTCGCGCCACATCATCAACTCCGGTACGGCCTTCGAGCCCGAGGTCGCCGAGATCACCGGTGCCCGCTCGATGACCGAGGTCCAGGCCGAGTCCGCGGGCAACGCCGCGCAGCAGGCCGAGCGTGAGGTCTCGCACCTCACCAAGCAGCTGGAGCGTGCGACGCGCCGTGCGGCCGAGCTGCGCGAGGAGGCCGACCGTCTGGTCGCCCGTGCCGCGCGTGAGCGGGGCGACGACCCGGAGGCCGCCGTCGCCGCGGCGGCCGAGGCCGCCGAGCAGGCCGTCGTGGCGGAGGAGCCCGCGGAGGCTGCCGTCGCCGAGCAGCCCGCCGAGCGTCCCGCCTACGAGCAGCCGCGTCAGCGCCGCGACGAGCGGGGCAACTACGAGCGTCGCGACGACCGCGGTGGCTTCAACCGTGACCGTCGTGACGACCGTGGTGGCCGTTCCTTCGAGCGTCGTGACGACCGTGGCGGCTTCAACCGTGACCGTCGTGACGACCGTGGTGGCCGTTCCTTCGAGCGTCGTGACGACCGTGGCGGCTTCAACCGTGACGACCGCGGTGGCTTCAACCGTGACCGCCGCGACGACCGTCGTGACGACCGTGGTGGCCGTTCCTTCGAGCGTCGTGACGACCGTGGCGGCTTCAACCGTGACGACCGCGGCGGGTTCAACCGTGACCGTCGTGACGACCGTGGTGGCCGTTCCTTCGAGCGCCGTGACGACCGTGGCGGCTTCCGCCGGGACAACGACCGCGGTGGCCGTTCCTTCGAGCGCCGCGACGAGCGCGGTGGCCACCGTGGCAGCGACCGCCCCTTCAACCGCGACCGTCAGGGCGACCGCCCCTCCGGCGGCTTCCGCTCCGGCAGCCACGACCGCCCGTACGGCCGTCGTGACGACCACCGCGGCACCGGCTCCTTCGGCCGCCGCGACGAGAAGCCGCGCTGGAAGCGCAACGGCTGACGCCCGCTGAAGCAGTGAACTGACGTGGCCCCCACCCGACTCGGGTGGGGGCCACGTCGTCGCTCGGGCGGCGGGAGCCCCGCAGACGTCCTCGCGTTCGCCGGAGAACGGGGGACGAGAACGGCACGCCGTATTGCGACGACGGCAAGGGGAACGGCTCCTTCGGTCCGCGGGTGAAGATCGCCTGCGGACGGCGGGGCCGCAGGGGGCTCTTTTGGCCAACCGATGGGCGCATGTCATGCCCCCGGCAAGGGAATCGCTGGGGGCATGAAAGATGACGCCATCGCGAGTGGGCTGTCGGACGAAGAACGGCTTGCCCAGCTCGGCTACACGCAGGTTCTCGCCCGCCGCATGTCGGCGTTCTCCAACTACGCGGTCTCCTTCACCATCATCTCGGTCCTGTCGGGCTGTCTGACGCTCTATCTGTTCGGCATGAACACCGGCGGCCCCGCCGTGATCACCTGGGGCTGGGTGGCGGTCGGACTGATGACGCTCTTCGTCGGGCTGGCGATGGCCGAGATCTGTTCGGCCTATCCGACCTCGGCCGGGCTGTACTTCTGGGCGCACCGGCTCGCCCCGGAGCGCAGCGCGGCGGCCTGGGCGTGGTTCACCGGATGGTTCAACGTCCTCGGACAGGTGGCGGTGACCGCCGGTATCGACTTCGGCGCGGCCTCCTTCCTGGGGGCCTATCTGAACCTCCAGTTCGACTTCGAGGTGACCCCGGGCCGCACCGTAGTCCTGTTCGCCGGGATCCTGGTGCTGCACGGCCTGCTGAACACCTTCGGCGTCCGGATCGTCGCCCTCCTCAACAGCATCAGCGTGTGGTGGCACGTGGTGGGCGTGGCGGTCATCGTGGGCGCGCTCGCCTTCGTGCCGGACCACCACCAGTCCACGTCCTTCGTGTTCACGGAGTTCGTCAACAACACGGGCTGGGGCAGCGGGGTGTACGTCGTCCTCGTCGGCCTGCTGATGGCCCAGTACACGTTCACCGGGTACGACGCGTCCGCCCACATGACGGAGGAGACCCACGACGCGTCCACGGCGGGCCCCAAGGGCATCGTGCGGTCCATCTGGACGTCGTGGATCGCCGGCTTCGTCCTGCTGCTGGGCTTCACGTACGCCATCCAGTCCTACGACGCGGAGCTGAACTCGGCGACGGGCGCGCCCCCCGCCCAGATCCTGCTCGACGCGCTGGGCGCGACCGCGGGCAAGCTGCTCCTGCTCGTCGTGATCGGCGCGCAGCTGTTCTGCGGGATGGCGTCGGTGACGGCCAACAGCCGTATGATCTACGCCTTTTCGCGGGACGGCGCGCTGCCGTTCTCCCATGTGTGGCACACCGTGAACCCGCGGACGCGGACACCGGTGGCGGCGGTGTGGCTGGCGGCGATGGGAGCGCTGGTGCTCGGCCTGCCGTACCTGATCAACTACACGGCCTATGCGGCGGTGACCTCGATCGCGGTCATCGGACTGTACGTCGCGTACGTCATCCCGACGCTGCTGCGCGTGCGCAAGGGTGACGCCTTCGAGCGCGGCCCCTGGCACCTGGGCCGCTGGTCCCGCCCCGTGGGCGTGGTCGCGGTCTCCTGGGTCGTGGTCATCACGGTGCTGTTCATGCTGCCGCAGGTCTCGCCCGTCACCTGGGAGACCTTCAACTACGCCCCGGTGGCGGTGCTCGTGGTCCTCGGGTTCGCGGCGACCTGGTGGCTGGCCTCGGCCCGCCACTGGTTCCTCAACCCCGACCACGAACGGACGATCGCCCGTGAGGCGGCGCGCCGGGGTGCGCCCGAACCGGTCGATCCGTGACCTAGCGCGCTTTTGGCGTGGCCGGTGCGCCGATACCCGATCGGAGTCCCGGCCACGTCCGGCTATGCTCGGGGATGCATCGGCGCGGACCGGTGCAGCGCGTCGGCGTCGGCCGGTGCGTGGACCCTTAGCTCAATTGGCAGAGCAGTGGACTTTTAATCCATTGGTTGTGGGTTCGAGTCCCACAGGGTCTACCGCGAACGGCGCCCCACCCGGTCTCGGGTGGGGCGCCGTCGTCGTCCGTGCGGCCGAGCGCCGCGGGGCGGCGGGACGTCAGCCCGCCGTCAGTTCCGGCAGGGGCAGCGTGTGCTGGGTCTGGAGGACCTTGGCGCGCAGGTAGCGGACGTTGTGCGCGGTGGTGAAGACGCCCGTCGGGACACGCCGGGCGACCGTGATGCCGAGGTCGCGGAGCTGGTCGGCCTTGTCCGGGTTGTTGGAGAGCAGGTCCACGGAGTCGATGCCGAGGGCCCGGAGCATCTGGGCGGCGGCCGTGTAGTCGCGGCCGTCCTCGGGCAGCCCGAGCGCGGCGTTGGCGGCGTACGTGTCGAGGCCCTGGTCCTGGAGGGCGTACGCGTCGAGCTTGTTGTAGAGGCCGATCCCGCGGCCTTCCTGACGGAGGTACAGCAGCACGCCGCCCCGGTCCGCGATCCGTTCCACCGCCTCGCGCAGCTGCGGGCCGCAGTCGCAGCGGGCCGAGCCGAAGACGTCGCCGGTCAGGCACTCGGAGTGCAGCCGCACCAGCGGGTCGGGCCCGGGCTCGCCGAGCACGACCGCCAGGTGTTCCTGCTCGTCGGCGAGGCCGTGGAAGGTGACCAGCTCCGCGTCGACCGAGTAGCCGTCACCGAAGCGCAGCGGCACGCGGACGCGGGTGCGCACCGTGGCGGTGGGGTAGTCGCGCATGTTGTCTCTCCGTCCAGCTGGTTCGTTCGAGGCAGTGCTTCAGATTTGAAGCAAGCTCTCGGAGGGAGACAATACACGGTGCTTTAAAGTTCAAGCAACGCGTTCCGCCGTGTGGCGCCCGGTGTGCCGTGCGGCGCGACCCGAGGCCGGGGCCGACTCGCGCATCCCCCGGTCCGCGCGTCTGGCGCGCGGACCTCACGAAGAACGCCGCCGCCAGGGCAGATCTTCCCCGCAGGTCCCGGACTGGTCGCCCTGGATCGCCCGCGTGATGACCCCGCAGATCTCCTCCAGCTGGCCGACCTGCTCCGGGGTGAGGTGGTCGAAGAGCGCCGCCCGCACCGTCTCCACATGCCCCGGCGCCGTCCGCTCCAGGACGGCCATGCCCTCGTCGGTGAGGGCCGCCACGTGGCCGCGCTTGTCGGTGGGGCAGCCCTCGCGGCGCACCGTCCCGTCCTTCTCCAGCCGTGTCACCGCGTACGTCAGCCGGCTACGGGTGATCTTCAGGATCTCGGCCAGCTCGGTCATGCGCAGCCGCCGGTCCGGTGCCTCGGAGAGCATGGCGAGGATGGAGTAGTAAAGGTGTGGCATGCCCGCCTCCGCCTGGAGCCGACGGTCGATCGTGTCCTCCAGGAGCGAGGAGGCGGAGACGTACGAGCGCCAGGCGCGCTGTTCGGCGGGGGAGAGCCAGCGGGTCGTCATGCCGCCAGTCTAGGTATTGTTTAAAAGTTGAACCACTGAGTCCAGCCGGGCCGGGCCGCCGCGAGCCGGTTCGAACCGCCGAGAGCCGGAGGGTGCGCCTCCCATGCCCCATCCCTACGTCCTGCTGTCCGCCGCCGTCTCCCTCGACGGCTTCCTGGACGACACCGGCCCCGAGCGGCTGCTGCTCTCGGGAGCGGCCGACTTCGACCGGGTCGACGAGGTGCGGGCGTCCAGCGACGCGATCCTGGTCGGAGCCGGCACGATCCGCGCGGACAACCCGCGCCTCCTGGTCAACTCGACCGAGCGCCGCGCGGCACGCGTCGCCGCGGGACGCCCGGAGTACCCGCTGAAGGTCACCGTCAGCGGATCCGGCGACCTGGACCCGGCGGCGCAGTTCTGGCACACCGGTGGCGAGAAGGCCGTCTACACGACCGACAAGGGGGCGGTCCGGGCGGCCGAGGCCCTGCGCGGACTCGACCACCTCGGCATCGACATCGTCTCCACCGGCCCCGAGCTCGACTGGCGCGCGCTGCTGGAGCACCTGCACGACGTCCGGGGCGTGCGCCGCCTCATGGTCGAGGGGGGCGGGCGGGTCCACACCCAGCTGATGCGGGAAGGGCTCGCGGACGAGCTGCAACTCGCCGTCGCACCGCTCTTCGTGGGCCAGCCGGACGCGCCGCGGCTGTTCGGCCCGGGCGCGTATCCCCCCGGGCGGATGCGTCTCGTGGAGACGCGGGCCGTCGGAGACGTCGTCCTCATCCGGTACGTCCCCACGGCACCCGGCACCGGGGAGCTCGCCGGTGCCGCGGACCGGCAGTGGCTGGCCCTCGCCTGCGAGCTGGCCGCGCAGTGCCCGCCCTCGGAGACGGCGTTCAGTGTGGGCGCGGTGGTGGTCGCGGCCGACGGCACCGAGCTGGCCCGCGGTCACTCCCGGGAGGGCGACGACCCCGTCGTGCACGCCGAGGAGGCCGCGCTCGTCAAGATCGACCCCGCCGACCCCCGGCTGGCCGCCGCCACCGTGTACAGCAGCCTGGAGCCGTGCGCCCGACGCGCCTCCCGGCCCGCCCCCTGCGCCCGGCTGATCCTCGACGCCGGGGTGCGGCGTGTGGTCACCGCGTGGCGCGAGCCCGACACGTTCGTCACGGAGGCCGACGGGAGCGGGCTGCTCACCGCCGCGGGCGTCGACGTCCTCGAACTGCCGGAGTTCGAGGAGCGGGCGAAGGCGCCCAACCGGCACCTGCTCGGATAGTCCCGGGGCCAGCGCGACACGCCGGGCGGCGGCGCGGGGAAACGTGTGTGCTTCGGGTCCCGCGGATGGCGTACACTGGTTTCACCGACGCGGGGTGGAGCAGCTCGGTAGCTCGCTGGGCTCATAACCCAGAGGTCGCAGGTTCAAATCCTGTCCCCGCTACTGAAACAAGGGCCGGACTCGACATGACGAGTCCGGCCCTTGGTCTTTCCTCCGGCCCTTTCCCGCTCCTCGGCCTTTCCCCTCGTCCTCGCCCCGCGCCCCCAGGTGGCGGCCGGGCACGACCTGGCGCGTTCCCCCGGTCGGTCCACACCGGTCGCTGCCCGCCCCCGGGCCGGGAAATCTGGACGGGTGGGGCGACCAGGAAGCGAGCGGCGAGCGGCCACGGGCCCGTACGACCGGTCCGGTGGACGGCTGCCCGGCGACCCCGTGCCCGACCCCGGCCTCGGGGACACCCCGCGGCCCCGCCCGGCGGGCACCGGGGAGCGCGGGGTCTCCTCCATGCGGACCTTCGTCCGGGTGCTGCCCGTGCTGTTCGTCGTCGCCGGGGTCCTCTACGACTACCTGACCCCGGCGGAGTTCACCGCCGCCCCCTTCTTCACGGCCGACCCGCTGGTGGCCGCGCCGCTCTACACGCTGCTGTGCACGGCGCTCACCGGCCTGGTGGCCGTCGCCGCCGTCCTCGCGGTGCACCTCAGGCTCGGGATCGTCTTGCACGTCGACGCGGTCACGGAAGTCGTCACCGTGGCGACCGCCGCCGCCCTGGCCGCGCTCATCAACGTCCTCGTGCGCCGCAGCGACGAACGGCTCGCCTCGGTCCGGGAGGTCTCCGAGTCCGCGCAGCGCGCGGTGCTGCCGGAACCGGCCGAGCGGATCGGCGGCCTGGAGGTCGCCGCCCGCTACGAGGCGGCGCAGGCCGACGCGTTCATCGGCGGCGACCTGTACGCGGTGCAGGACTCGCCGCACGGCGTACGCCTGGTCGTGGGCGACGTGCGCGGCAAGGGCATGGGCGCGGTGGCCGCCGTCGCCGTCGTGATCGGCGCGTTCCGGGAGGCGGCCGAGCAGGAGGCGACCCTGGAGGCGGTCGCCGGCCGTCTGGAGCGGGCGCTGGCGCGTGAGGGCACCCGGCGGGAAGGCCTCGACGCCTTCGAGGGCTTCACCACGGCCGTGCTCGCGGAGGTCCCGCACGGCGAATGCGCCGTGCGGATCCTCAACCGCGGTCATCCGCCGCCCCTGCTGCTGCACGCCGACGGCACGCTCGTCACGCTCGACGGCGGTCCTTCGGCGCTGCCGCTCGGGATGAGCGAGTTGGGCAGCTGGCCCGACCGCGCGGTGTGCGAGAAGTTCCCGCACGGGGCGACGCTGCTCCTCTACACCGACGGTCTGTCCGAGGCGCGCGACAGGCGCGGGGACTTCTACGACCCGGCGGCGCGTCTCGCCGGACGCGTGTTCCCGGGTCCCGACGCCCTGTTGACCGTCCTGGCCGAGGAGGTCCGGCGGCACGCGGGAGGCGGCACGACGGACGACATGGCGCTGCTCGCCGTGCGACGCCCTTGATCGTTGTCACCCGGGGTGACCGGACCGTACCCCTCCGCATAACAACTGACGCACCATCAGAGAAGGGCGTGTTTACGAGGTGCGGTCAACTCGCCCGGTTTCCGGCAGCGGTGCCCCCAAAGTCCAGGCCAAAAGCGTTAACGATCAACCCGAACGGCTTGGAATCCGGTGCCTGCGTCTATTAACGTTCGATAACGCAGCGCGGTCGTCCCAGCCGTCACAAGAGGCGGCTCCGTGCGCACGCGCCGAATCCCGCAAGGGAACCGGGGAACCACCAACTTGGGGTGAATCGGGCGTTCTTCGCGGTCATTTCCGTGAGGGACGCGCGTAGGAGACCTTCCTGCTCCGAACCCGTCAGCTAACCCGGTAGGCGAGAAGGAAGGAAAGGAGCGCGCCCACGTGGCGTCCAACCGGCCTGCCCAGCCAACCTCGTTCGCGCCGGACGAAACCCAGTCCATCGGCTACGCGTACGGCAACGACGAGGGCCCCTGGGAGGAGTGGAATCCCACCGCGGATTCCGTCCGTCCCGTCCGCGGCCGGCACCGCGTCAGCAAGCAGCGCGGCGGAGGACTCGCCCGCAGCTCCACCGTCCTCGGTGTCGGTGTGATAGCCGCCGTCGGCGCGGGTGGCATGGCCACCGCGGCGCCCGGCAAACCGCCGGTCTCGATCTCCCTGCCCGACCTCTCCTCGGTCACCGAGTCCGCCAAGGCCCTGATCTCCGACGGCGGCGAGTCCAGCGCGCCCAAGGGCTCCGACACTCCTCTCACCACCGCAGGGCTGACCAGCGCGGACGCCGCGCAGGGCAGCGCCGACGCCGGTGAGGCGCTGCGGGCCCGCATCATGCAGCAGGCCGAGTCGCAGCAGGACCAGGTCGACAACGCGGCCCAGGAGGCCGCCGAGACCGCCGCCGCGAAGCAGGCCGCCGAGACCGCCGCCAAGCAGCAGGACGCCGCCGAGGCCAAGGCCGCCGCCGCCAAGAAGAAGGCGGAGGAGGAGGCCAAGGCCAAGGCCGAGGCGGAGCGCCTGGCCGAGCTCGCCAAGAGCTACTCGCTGCCCACCTCCTCGTACACGCTGACCTCCACCTTCGGTGACGCCGGCTCCATGTGGTCCTCCGGGTACCACACCGGCCTCGACTTCGCGGCGCCCACCGGGACGCTCATCAAGGCGATCCACGGCGGCACCATCACGGAGGCCGGCTGGGCCGGCGCGTACGGCTACCGCACGGTCCTCACCCTCGACGACGGCACGGAGCTGTGGTTCTGCCACCAGTCGTCGATCAGTGTCACCGCCGGGCAGAAGGTCACCACCGGCGAAGTGATCGGGCGCGTGGGCGCGACGGGCAACGTCACCGGACCGCACCTGCACCTGGAAGTGCACCCCGGCGGAGGCGACTCCATCGACCCGATGGCCTGGCTGCGCGGCAAGGGCCTCACCCCCTGAGCCGACCGTCTCCACCCTTGCGCCGAGGGGCTCCGGCTCCGGGCTGAGGGTTTCCGCACGCGTGCCGAGGGGTCCGACCCCTGGCTGTGGTGCTCCACCCTTGTGCCGGGGGATCTCCCCTGGCACAAGGGCCTTCACCCTTGCGCTCAGGGATACGACCCTGGGCCGAGGGTCTCCGCCCGACCCCAGGGCCTCGCGCCCCGGGTCCACGGGCTTCGTCCCGAGCCGAGGGTCCTGGCCCCGGTGCGAGGGACTCCACTCCTGAGGCGCGACCACACACCCTCCGCCGAGGCGGCTTCGCTTCCTCAGCGGCAACGGTCTCCGGCGGTCCTGACGACAACCCCCCGACGTCAGGGCTGCCGGTCAGGTGCATTCGGGTGTCCTCGGATGCATGCGGAATACACCCATCCGGTACGGGTGTTGGGGCGAGGTATGACTCCTCTCCACAAGCTCGGTCCGTCCGACCTCGAGGTCTTCCCGCTCGCCCTCGGGGGCAACGTCTTCGGCTGGACCGCCGACGAAGCGCACTCCTTCGCCGTGCTCGACGCGTACACCGCCGCCGGCGGCAACTTCATCGACACCGCCGACTCCTACTCGGCGTGGGTCGACGGCAACGAGGGCGGCGAGTCCGAGACCCTCATCGGCTCGTGGCTGAAGAAGCGCGGCAACCGCGCCGACGTCGTCCTCGCCACCAAGGTCAGCCAGCACCCCCGGTACCCGGGCCTGTCCGGTGCCAACATCAAGGCGGCGGCCGACGCGTCCCTGCGCCGCCTCGGCACCGACCACATCGACCTGTACTACACGCACTTCGACAAGCCGGAGGTGCCGGTCGAGGAGATCATCGGCGCGCTCGACGAACTGGTGCGGGCGGGCAAGGTGCGGCACATCGCCGCGTCCAACATCTCCCCCGAGCGGCTCCGCGAGTCCCTGGAGTTCTCCGACCGCGAGGGCCTCGCGCGCTATGTCGCCCTCCAGCCCCACTACAACCTCGTCTCGCGCGAGACGTACGAGGGACCCCTGCACGACGTCGCCTCCCGCGCCGGCCTCGCCGCCGTCCCGTACTTCGCCCTCGCGTCCGGCTTCCTCACGGGCAAGTACCGCCCGGGCGTGAGCGTCGACTCGGCCCGCGCCGCCGGGGCGGGCAAGCACCTCGACACCGAACGCGGCATCCGCGTCCTGGCCGCCCTCGACGAGGTCGCCGAGGCGCACGGCGCACCGGTCGCCACGGTGGCCCTGGCCTGGCTGGCCGCCCAGCCGACGGTCGCGGCCCCCATCGCCTCCGCCCGCACGGTCGAGCAGCTCCCGGCGCTGCTGGGCGTGGCGGACCTGGTCCTCACGGAAGGGGAGCTGGCGAAGCTGACGAAGGCGTCCGCCTGACGCCGACGGCGGCCCGGCGAAGGCCTCTGCCCGAGGGGAGCAGCCGCTAGGTGTATTGGCCCGCAGCGTTGTTGATCAAGCCCCGTCAGTGTCAACAACGCTCGTGATCAATACAGCTAGGTGCGGTACGGGTTGTAGGCGGGGTTCGGGGCCACCGGGCCGTACGGGTTCCCGTGCGGCTGTCCCTGCGGTCGCTCCGGGGGCTGCCCGTACGCCCAGGCGTACCCGCGGCCGTACCCGCTCGCGTGGGCGGGCCACGGCGGTGCCGGAATCCGCGGCGCGACCGCCCGTGCCGCGTACGCCAGGGCGGGCCGGGCGATCTCCCTGCGCCGCCACAGCTCGTCGAGCAACTCCCGTTCCCGCACGACGAAGTCGGCGCCGGCCCGGCCGCGGCGGCCCCGGTGACGCAGGAACGCGAGCGAGGTCGCGTACGCCTCGTACTCCGCGACCGAGCGCGCCGCGGCCTTCCCGCCGTGATGCCCCGCGTACTCGCGGGCGAGCCGCCGCGCGCGCATGGAGCCGAGCACATGGGGTTCGACCGGGGTCAGCCACCCGGCGACGGCGTACGCCGGAAGCTCCGTGCGCACGGTGCGCAGTTCACGCTGCCGCGTCCAGACGACCAGCCAGGTCAGCAGTCCGAACGCGGGCACCATGAACGCGGCGTACACCGCGAAGAACCCGTACTCCCCGAACGTCGAGGAGCCGTTCCACACGGAGTGCATGCCCATGGCGAGCAGCAGCCCGCCGAAGGGCAGCAGCACGCGGCGCAGCTGCTGGCGTTCCGCGGACAGCGCCGCGACGCCGAACCCGATGCCGGTCAGCACGGTGAACAGCGGATGCGCGAACGGTGACATGACCACGCGGACGAAGAAGGTCGCGGCGGTGAGGGAGGCGAGCCCCCGCTCCCCGCTGAGCTGGTCGGTTCCGAACGCGGTGCCGAGGTAGAGGATGTTCTCGGTGAACGCGAAGCCGGTGGCCGTGATCCCGGCTATCACGACCCCGTCGACGATCCCGGTGAAGTCCCGTCTGCGGAAGAGGAAGACCAGCAGCACGGCGGCCGCCTTCGCGGATTCCTCGACGATCGGCGCTATGACGGTCGCGCCGAGCGTGTCGGCGCTCGACGGGTCCGCGGTCGAGGTCGCTATCCATCTGGTCGCGAAGCTGTTGGCGACGATCGCTATGAGCGCGGCGGCGCAGGCGCCCCAGGCGAACGAGAAGATCAGATTGCGCCAGGGGCCCGGTTCGACACGGTCCAGCCAGCGGAACGCGGCGACGAGGAGCGGTACGGGGAACACGGCGAGACCGAGACCGACCAGAAACCCCTCGGTGCCGGTCTGCTCGCGGACGAGCGCCAGGATCACGAGCCCCGACATCGCGAGCAGGGTGATCAGCGCGCCGTACCGGACCCATCGGCGCTGCCACCAGTGCGCGTGCCGCAGCCCACCGCCGGCGGGACCGCCGGGGTGTGTCGGGTACGTCGGGTACGGGGGGCAGGTGGCCACGGCATCGACCCTAACGAGGGAGGGGCACGGTCCGCGACGGTGCCTGGTGCCGCCCGGGGCACCCGCGCGGACACCGAAGGGACGCCCGGGTGGCTCCCGGGGCTTCAGCGGCCCTTCAGCCGTCGGCGGACTGCTGGTCCGGGTGTTCTTCGAGCTGCAGTACGCGCCGGAAGAGGAGGTCGTTCACCACATGACCCTTGTCCAGTCCCTGGCCCTCGAAACGGGTCAGCGGCCGGAAGCCGGGACGTGGCGCGTAACCGCCGTCGGGCCGGGTGTTCTCGAAGTCGGGGTGCGCGCTCAGCACTTCGAGCATCTGCTCGGCGTAGGGCTCCCAGTCGGTCGCGCAGTGCACGATCGCCCCCGGCTTGAGGCGGGTCGCCACCAGGCTGAGGAACTCGGGCTGGATCAGCCGCCGCTTGTGGTGCCGCTTCTTGGGCCAGGGGTCGGGGAAGTAGACCCGCAGACCGCTCAGGGACTCGGGCCGGAGCATCTCCCTGAGCAGGATGATCGCGTCGCCGTTGGCCACGCGGACATTGGACAGGCCGCCCCGGTCGGCGAGATTGAGCAGGTTGCCCTGGCCCGGCGTGTGCACGTCGACCGCGAGGATCCCGGTCTTCGGGTCCTCGGCCGCCATCTGCGCGGTGGCCTCGCCCATCCCGAAGCCGATCTCCAGCACGACGGGGCAGTCGGTCCCGAACAGTTCGGCCAGATCGATCGTCCGCTGCCCGTCGATGTCCAGACCCCACTTGGGCCACAGCCGCTGGAGCGCGTCCGCCTGCCCGGCCGTCACCCGGCTGCGGCGCGGCTGGAAGCTCCGGATGCGCCGCTCGAAGTGCGACCCGGCGGGGTCGGCCTTCGGACCGTCGGGGAACCGGGGCTCGCCCTTCGCACGGGTATGCCGCAGCGAGCCGGCGTCGGTGGCCGGCCCGGCCTCTTCGGGGGAGTCAAGGAAGTCAGACACAGTGGTGTCGATTTTACGGGGGTGTGCGGGGTGGGGGATCCGGGTCCGCGGGGCAAGGCCCCGAGGCCCCGAGGCCCCGAGGGGCCGGCAAGACCCCAGGGGCAGGGCATGGCCAGCCAGGGGCAGGGGCCAGGGGCCGCCAGCGGCAGGGGTGAGGTCCGGCCGGGGAAGCCGGGGTGTCATGTGCCGGCCAGCGCGGCCAGCGCCCTGCGGGCGACCTCCCGTCCGATGGGCAGCGAGGCCGTGGCCGCGGGGGACGGCGCGTTCAGCACGTGGACCGTGCGGGGGCCCTCCTTGATCAGGAAGTCGTCCACCAGGGTGCCGTCGCGCAGGACCGCCTGGGCCCGCACCCCGGCCGCCGCGGGGACCAGGTCCTCCGGGGCCACCGCGGGCAGCAGACGCCGGACGGCCGTGGTGAACGCCGCCGTCGACAGGGAGCGCCGCAGCTCCCCGGCGCCGTACCGCCAGTGCCGTCGGGCGATCCGCCAGGAACCGGGCCAGCTCAGGGTCGAACCGAGCTCACGGGGACGTACGACGCCCCAGTCGTACCCCTCGCGGGCGAGCGCGGGCACCGCGTTCGGGCCGATGTGGACGCCGCCGTCGATGCCGCGGGTGAGGTGCACCCCGAGGAAGGGGAACGCGGGGTCGGGCACGGGATAGACCAGTCCCCGGACCAGCTCGGGCCGCGCCAGCGTGTAGTACTCGCCGCGGAACGGCACGATGCGCATCCCGGGGTCGTCGCCCGTGAGCCGGGCGATCTCGTCGCAGTGCAGCCCCGCGCAGTTCACGAGGACGCGGGCGCGGACGATCGTGCCGTCGGCGGTGCGCACCGCGGCGCCCAGGGCCGGGCGGCGGTCGATGCGGACGACCTCGGCCCCGTACCGGATCTCGGCTCCGGAGGCCTCCGCCAGCTGCCGGGCCACCGCGACGAAGTCGCAGATCCCCGTCGTGCCGACATGGATCGCGGCGAGGCCGCGGACCTCCGGCTCGTACTCCGCGATCTGGGTGGGGCCCAGCTCGCGCACCGGAATGCCGTTCTCCCGGCCGCGCTGCACCAGGGCGTGCAGCCGGGGCAGCTCGGCCTTCTCCGTGGCGACGATCAGCTTGCCGGTGACGGCGTGCGCGATGCCGTACTCCGCGCAGAACTTGACCATCTCGGTGGCGCCGCGCGTCGCGTACTGCGCCTTGAGGGAGCCCGGGCGGTAGTAGACACCGCTGTGGATCACCCCGCTGTTGCGTCCCGTCTGGTGACGGGCGGGGCCCTGCTCCTTCTCCAGCACCGTCACCCGCGTGCCCGGCGCCGCGCGCGTGATCGCATACGCCGTCGACAGACCGACGATCCCGCCGCCGATCACCAGCACATCGCAGTCGTACGTGCTCCGCACCTGCCACACCTCCCGACTCGATAGTGCACTGCGCCACTGACAATGCCCTCAAACCCGGAAGGTGCCCCGAGGACGCGCAGGACGCATCCCGGCCCGCGTCGTGCCCGCTCCTCGGGGCCCGGCACCGGTGCCGCTAGGCCGGAGCCATCAGCAGCGGCCGTGCGCGCTCCCGCAGCTCGACCACGCGCGGCTCGTCGCCGTACGGCTCCAGCCGGTGCAGGAGATCCTTGACGTACTCGGTGGTGCGGGCCGAGGAGATGCGCCCCGCGACCTCCACCGCCCGGACGCCCTGCTCGCACGCCGCGTCCAGATTGCCCGACTCCAGCTCCGCGACCGCCGACACCACCAGGCGCAGGCCGTGGGAGCGGACGAACTCCTCCGTCGGCTTCGACAGCGCCTGCTCGGTGAAGCGGCGCACCTGGCGCGGCGCCTTCAGGTCGCGGTAGCACTCCGCCGCGTCGGCGGCGAAGCGGTCGTAGGAGTAGAAGCCGAGCCAGGACGGGTCGTTGTCGCCCTCCCGGGACCGCTCCAGCCAGCCCTCGGCGGCCTTCAGGGCCGCGCCCGCCGCCTGCGCGTCACCCGCGCGTGCATGCGCGCGTGCCTCGACGAGACGGAAGAAGCTCATGGTGCGGGCCGTGGCCAGTCCCCTGTTGCGCTCCAGGGCGGCCTGGGCGAGGTCGACGCCCTCGTCGCCGAATCCGCGATAGGTCGCCTGGAGGGACATCGACGCCAGGACATAGCCCCCGAGGGGGACGTCGGCGGCCGCGCGCGCGAGCCGCAGCGCCTGGATGTAGTAGCGCTGGGCCGCCTCCTGCTGGCCCGTGTCGAAGGCCATCCAGCCCGCGAGACGGGTGAGTTCGGCGCTGGCCCCGAACAGGGCCCTGCCGACCTCGTCGGAGTACGAGCCGAGCAGCAGCGGTGCCGCCTCCACCCGTAAGCACTCGGGCACCATCGACGAACGCCAGTCGCCGCCTCCGTACTTGGAGTCCCAGCGCCTGGCGTCCTCGGCTGCCTCGCGCAGCTTCTGCACGTCGCTGTGGCCGACTTTCAGCGGTGCTCCGGAGCCCTCACCGGGGCTCACCTCGCGCGCCACCGAACTGTCGGCCGGTGTTATCAGCCAACGGGAAGCGGGAGTTGCGTATGCGCTCACTGCGAAGGAGCCGGCCAGCGACTGCCAGATGCCGCCGCCACCTGCGCGGCGACCCGCGAGGTCGAGGCGGTACAGCTCGGTGGCCGACCGCACCGCCTGTCCGACGTCCCGGGGGAAGGCGAGGCCCACTTCCGGCGCGGGGTCCGCGTCCGCCAGGCCGATCTCGTGGAGCGGCACGGGGCGGCCGAGCTTCTGGCCGATGGCGGCGGCGATGAGGTGCGGCGCCGCACCTTGCGGCACCATTCCCTTCGACACCCAGCGTGCCACCGACGTCTTGTCGTAGCGAAGAGTCAACCCGCGTTGGGCGCCAAGGTCGTTGACGCGTCGCGCGAGTCCTGCGTTGCTGATTCCCGCGAGGGCGAGAACGGCGCCGAGTTTTTCGTTCGGCCCGCGTTGCTCCCTGGACATGCGCCACCCCTCGACACAGACGGCTGCCGCGCTGGCATAACCACGCGGCATTCGTAAACCCAGCGTAGTTCGCCCGATCCCAAGCGTTAAGGGGCGTTCTTCCGGATGGCGGGATTGTGGTCCGTACGACTGTACGGACGGTTGCGATGTGCTCCCGCTGTGTGGCTGTGCGCCTGCCCGTGCGCTCTTCTCCGGCCATCCGGGGAGCGCTTCCATGGACCCTGCGTGGGTCGGCCCGCTGTACTGGATCCAGTGGGCTGGGGGACACCGCCGCCTCCATCCCCGCGGGCGGCGGACCGGTCCGGGAGGCGAACTCCGCCTCCCGGACTGTGCGTTGCCGAAGCGGTGCGCAGGGCCTGTACGGAGAGTGTGCATGCCTGTGCGTCCGTAGCCGATTTGGCTGAAAATCGATGGCGGCTTTCCGCGGCGAATAAGGCTCCCACCACGTCAGTTGAGGGCGCGTAGGGGGTTTTGGGGGAGCGTATCGGGGGCGCATTCGCGTCGGCCGGGCGGGGGCGGGGGGAGCCCGCGTGGGCCCCGGGCGGACTGCGGCGCGGGGCGGGCGCGCCGGGTCTCCTGGTGTGGATTCGCCTGTGAGCCAAGGCGGTTGAGCGCCGGCACTCCGTGCCCGGGTGGGCGGGTCCCGTGGGCGCGTGGCGGGTGCGGAGCGGCGCGGTCGCATGCACAGGGGCGCATTTCAGGGAGCGCAAGCCGCCGCAGGGGCCCTCCCGCGCGCTTCCTTCGTGGCAGCATGGTGCCCAGTTCGTGCGGTGCACTGGTTGTCCACAGCCTGTGGAGGCGGCGATGCGATGGTTGGTGGGGTGGAGCAGTACCGCCGCCAGAGCGCCTGAGATCGGCTCGGCGGGCGCCACCGGCAACGACGGCGAGACCGTGCATCCGGTCGGCTCCCAACTCCTGTGGGGCGACCCCGATCCCCTCTGGGCCGTCGGCGACTGGCGCCCCGACGAGGTCCGCGTCGTCAAGGCCGACCCGCAGAACCGCATCGCCGTCCTCGGCACCTGCGCGGCCTCCGACGAGGAGCTCCGCGTCGGGCTGTTCGCCGCGCGCGGCGGGGCACTTCGGCACCTGACCAACTGGGCCGGCAGCTACACCGCCGTCGTCCAGGTGGGCCGGCGCGTGACCGTCTGCGGTGACCTCGCGGGCGCCCGGCCCGTCTTCTACACGCCATGGGCCGGCGGCACCGCGTACGCGACCGCCGCGCTGCCCCTCGCCGACCTCATCGAGGCCAACCTCGACTTCGGGCATCTCGCTGCCCTGCTCGCCGCCCCCGACGTGCCGGACGCCGTGCACGACTCGACCCCCTACGAAGGGGTGCGGCGCATTCCGCCGGGGCACGCGCTCATCCTGCGCGCGGGGGCACGTGAGATCGCCGGGTACGAACCCGTCGCGTCCCTCGCCGTCGCCACCCCCTCCGCCGACCCCGACAGCGCCGTGGACGCCGTGCGGGACGCCCTCGTGGAGGCCGTGCGGGCGCGTCTCGCCGCGCCGCGGCACGTGCCCGGCACCGACGTGGACCCCGGGCCGGTGCCCGGCATGGGGCCGGCCGAGCGGCGCGCCGCGCGCGGCATGCCCGTGCCCGGCATCGGCGCCGACCTCTCGGGCGGACCCGCGTCCGGGACGCTGGCGCTGCTCGCCGCCGGGCTTCCCGGGGCGCCCGGCACGGTCCTCGGGCACGGCACCGGCGCCGGTGAACGGCTGCTCGCGGTCACCTTCAACGACCTCGCCGTCAGAGGGCGGGAGGCCGAACTGGAGCGGGCCGGGACGCTGGCCGCGAATCCCCGGCTGCACCACGTCGTCGTCGCCGGGGGCGAGGAGGTCCTCCCCTACGCCGACCTCGAAGGCCCGCTGACGGACGAGCCGGGGCCCTCCCTGGTGACGGCCGCACGCCACCGCGCGCGACTCGCCTCCGGCAGCGCGGACCACTTCACGGGGTACGGCGCCCGGCAGGTCCTCGACGCGCACCCCGCCCGGCTCGCGGACCTCCTGATGGACCGCAAGCGGCGCCATCTGGTGCGGCCCGTCGCCGCGTTGGCGAAGGCCGACGGGTCGGTGATGGTCCCCGCGCGCGTGTACGCCGCGGCGCGGAAGCTGGCCCGTACGCCCTACCGCACCGGGGTCGACGTCCTCGCCGAGCGGCTGCTGCACCGGCGGTTCGAGGAGCCCGGCGGGGCCGTGGGGGCGTCGCTCGCCGCGCTCACCTGGGCCAGACCCGGGCCTGCGGCGCGTTGGCTCACCGGCGAGGCGTTGGCTGAAGTATCGGTTCGCCTCCAGGCGGGTGGGGGGCGCGCCGGGGTCGGACCCGGGCAGCGGCCCGGCGACTTCCGGGCGCGGGCCGCGCTGGCCCGGCACGCGGCGGACGTGCGGGTGCTGGAGCAGGCCGCCGAGATCCGCTTCCAGCGGCTGCACGCTCCGTTCCTGGACAACCAGGTGGTGCGGGCCTGCCGGAGCCTTCCGGAGGCGCTGCGGGTGCAGCCCGGGGCGCGGGCGGCGATTCTCCGTACGGTGCTGGAGGGGGCCGGGGTGGGGGATCTGCCGCCGGGGTGGGGTGCGCCGTCCCATGCGTCGTCGGCGGCGGCCGCGCGGACGGGGTTGCGGGCGTTCGCGGATCCCCTGATCGACCTGTTCGACACGCCGTTGCTCGCTCAGGCGGGGCTGGTCGAGGCCCGCGTCGTCCGCAAGGCGCTCCGCGCGGCCTCGGAGGGCGAGACCCTGCCGCTGGACGGCCTCGCCCATCTCGTCTCCCTGGAGGTGTGGCTGCGCCGGCTGCTGTCCCGCCGCGGCACGTGCTGGACGGGGACTCCGGCTCGCCAGCGGGCCGTTCCCGCGGGGATAGTGCCGCAGGGACGTGCCCTGGGCGCGGGGGCGGGCCGTCACGCCTGAGCCGGGGCTGACCGCGGCGTGCGGGCTCGGGTGCGGTGGGCCTCGCCTCCGGTGCGGTGGACCTCGCCTCCGGTGCGGTGGGTGGGTCGCGCCTCCGGTGCGGTGGGTGGGTGGGTCGGGTCCGTGCCGGTGATCCGCCGGTTGCAGCCGTCGTGGGGTCCGGTGGGTCGCCTTCGGTCCGGTGGGCCTCGCCGTCTGTCCGGTGGGTGGGTCGGGTCCGTGCCGGTGATCCGCCCGTTGCAGCCGTCGTGTGGTCCGGTGGTTCAGTGCGGTGGGCTTGTGTTGCCGTCCGCAACGGGCATTTGATGCACCGGCACGGCCCCTTCGGTGCATGGGCGACTGCGGGTGTGAGTGGGGCTGAGGGCCGACCGTTGACCCGTCCGGCGGCAGCTCCGGTGCCGTGTCCGGCGGCGGCTTCCGTCCTGTCCAGGAGCAGTTCCCCTCGGGTCCGGCGACAGCTCCCGTCAGGTCCAGCAGCAACTCCCCTCGGGTCCGGCGACAGCTCCCGTCCGGTCCAGCAGCAACTCCCCTCGGGTCCGGGACAGCTCCCGACCGCCCGACGGCAGTTCCCCGGCGCCAGATCCCGTCCCGTCCTGCCTTGAGGGCAGAGAGCCACCTTCCAGCCCGTCCGGCGTTTGAGGACGAGGCCGTCCAGGCCGATCGGGGGTCCGGGGCGGAGCCCCGGGGCGGAGCCCCGGGGGAGGGTGCCGGTGGGGGTGCGGACCGGCTCGCCGGGGAAAGGCGGTGTTCCGGCGGGCGCGGGCGGCGAGAATGGGCGGGTGCGGTACAGAATTCTGGGGATCACCCAGGCGGAGGACGACCGGGGAACCCAGGTGGACGTGGGCGGCCCCCGCGTACGCGCCCTGCTCACCGCACTCGCCCAGCGCCCCGCCCGCCCCACCAGCCCGGCCACCCTCATCGACGAGGTCTGGGCGGACGCTCCCCCCGCGGACGCTCCCGCCGCGCTCCAGGCGCTGGTCGGCCGTCTCCGCCGGGCCATCGGCAAGGACGAGGTCACCTCGGAGGCGGGCGGCTACCGCCTCCGTGCCACCGGCGACGACGTGGACCTGTTCGTCTTCGAGCGGCTCGCCGCGGAGGGCCGGGCCGCTCTGGACCGCGGCGACGCCACGACCGCGGCCGACCGCCTGCGCGAGGCCCTGGCGCTGTGGCGCGGCCCGGCCCTGGCCGACCTGCCCGACCGCTCGGCGGCGACCCGCCCGGAGGCGCTGCGTCTGGAGGCGACGCGGGCCCGGGCCGAGGCGGACCTGCGGCTCGGCCGTGCCTCCGACGTCGTACCGGAACTGCGGGAGCTGACGACGGCCCATCCCTACGACGAGGGGTTGCAGGTCCTGCTGATCCGCGCCCTGCGAGACGCGGGGCGGGGAGCGGACGCCCTCGCCGCGTACGAGGAGGTGCGCCGCGGGCTGCTGGAGGGCCTGGGCGCCGATCCCGGGCCGGAACTGCGGGCCCTGCACGCGCAGTTGCTGAACGGGTCGCCCGGGGGCGGTCCTGAGGCCGGACCCGCCGAGCCCTCGCGGGGCGGGAATCTGCGCCCGCGGCTGAACTCGTTCGTGGGGCGCGAGCCCGAACTCGACGCCATCCGTGCGGATCTCGGCAGGGCCCGCCTGGTCACCCTGACCGGACCGGGCGGTTCGGGAAAGACACGCCTCGCGGAGGAGGCCGCCGCCGGGCTCCCGCAGGCCTGGCTCGTCGAGCTGGCCCCGCTCGACCGGCCCGAGGCGGTCCCGGGCGCCGTGGTCAACGCGCTCGGCCTGCGCGAGACCGTCCTGATGACCAACGAGATGGCGGGCGTGCCGCAGGACGACCCGGTCGCGCTGCTCGTCGAGCACTGTGCCCCGCGCAGCCAGCTCCTGATCCTCGACAACTGCGAGCACGTCGTCGACGCGGCGGCCGAGCTCGCCGAGACCCTGCTGACGCACTGCCCGGGGCTCACGATCCTTGCGACCAGTCGCGAACCCCTCGGTGTGCCGGGCGAGTTGCTGCGCCCGGTCGAGCCCCTGCCACCGGATCCGGCCCGCCGGCTGTTCATGGAGCGGGCATCGGCCGTGCGTCCCGACGCCGGTGTCGCGCTCCACGACGCGGCGGCGGTGGACGAGATCTGCCGGCGGCTCGACGGTCTTCCCCTCGCCATCGAGCTGGCGGCGGCGCGGCTGCGGCTGCTCACCCCCCGCCAGATCGCCGACCGGCTCGACGACCGTTTCCGTCTGCTGACCTCCGGGAGCCGTACGGTGCTGCCCCGCCAGCAGACGCTGCGTGCCGTCGTCGACTGGTCCTGGGACCTGCTCGACGAGCGGGAGCGGACGGTGCTGCGCGAGGTGTCCGTGTTCGCCGGCGGCTGGGACCTGGCGGCGGCGGAGGCCGTGTGCACCGGACCGGCGGCCGATCTCGTCGGGGCGCTCGTCGACAAGTCCCTGATCGTTGCGACGCCGTACGACGACGAGTGGGGCGGCATGCGGTACCGCATGCTGGAGACGATCCACGAGTACGCCGCCGAGCGCGCCGCCGAGGTCCCCGGGCTGCGCGCCGCTGCCGAGCGCCGGCACCGCGCGTGGGTGCGCGCGCTCGTGGAGGAGGCCGAACCACTGCTGCGTTCCGCCGCGCAGCTCCCGTGGATCCGCCGGCTGGAGACCGAGCTCGACAACATCCGGGCGGCCCTGCACCGCACGGTCGTCGCCGGTGACGAGGAGACGGCCGGCGCCGTGGTCCTCGCCATGGGCTGGTTCTGGTGGCTGCGCAACTACCGCCGCGAGGGCACGGAATGGACGGAGCTCGTGCTGCGGCTGGGCACGGCGGCCGAACTGGGCACGGTGCCCGCGGCGGACGACACCCACTCGTTCCTCGCCGCACTGCAAGCGGTCGACCCCGTGGCGGTGTTCCTCGAGGCACCCGGGCGCGACGCGCTTCATCCGCTGCGTCCGATGCGCATGAGGCTGCGGATGTTCGACCTGTTCATGAAGCTGGAAGCCGGGCCGCCCGGCGACTGGGCGGACGACTGGTCGCGGGAGTACATCGAGCGGGTGCAGGCCGCCTTCAAGGCGGGCGGCCCGGACGCGGCGCGGATGCCGGGACTCGTCTGGCCGCTGGCCTCGTACTTCCTCGGCGGGGCGGTCGACGCGCAGCCCGCGCTCGACGCGGCGATCGCCAACTGCCGTGAGTACGGCGGTGAATGGGAGGTCGGCGTGATGCTGATGTTCCGCACGCACATGGTCGTCGACGCCCCCGGCGGCATGCCCGGCGTGGACGACGACCTGACGGAGCTGCGCGGGCTCAGCCGCCGGGTGGGCGACCGCTGGATGCGCGCCCAGGTGTGCAGCGCGGCCGGTGAGGCGGCCATGGCGCGCAGCCGTTTCGGTGAGGCGAAGGGCGAGTACGAGGAGGCGCTGCGGCTCGCCCACGAGGTGGGGGCGTACGCGGAGACGCCGTTCCTGATCGCGCGGCTGGCGGAGGTCGCGTACCGCTCCGGCGAGCGGTCCAAGGCCCTGGCGACCCTGGACGAGGCGGGCGCCGCCGCCGACCGCTACGGGGTGATGGACTCCAGGCCGTTCGTCCATCTGCTGCGTGCCCAGATGGTCCTGGACGAAGGGGAGGTCGCCTTCGCGCGCGAGCTGTGCGAGCGGGCGCGCTCCGAGTCCGCCCAAGGCAGCCCGCCGCCGCAGTTCACCGCGGCGCTCAACTGGGTCGACGCGCTGGTGACGGTCGCCGAGTCCGGGCCGCTCATCGGTCTGCGGAAGATGGTCGACGCCCTGCGGGAGGCGGTGGACCTGCGGTGTGCCGACGTGGTGGCGGCCGCTTTCGTCGACGTCGCCGCGGGGCTCGTCGGCGAGCTCGGTGACCATCCGCTCGCGGTCCGGCTGCTCTCCGCCGGTGCACGGTGGCGTGGCGGCCATCCGCGGCCCGCCCGCGAGGAGTCCGTCGCCGAGCGCACGGAGGCCGCCGCGCTCGCCGCCCTCGGCCCGGTCCGCCACGCGTCCGAGCGGGCCGCCGGCGCGGACTTCACCACCGAGGAGGCGCTGCGGGACCTGGCCGCCGCGCTGCGGGAGCGTGCCGTCGGCTGACGGCGTACCGCGCTCACCTGCACCGGAACTTCGACTCCGCCCAGTCCGCCAGCGACGCGGAGTCGAACGGGCCGTGCGGTTCGACCTCGAGGCGGACCGTCCTGCGGCCGGTGAGGTCGACGTGGACGGGGACGGCCCGGTCGCCGCCCTCGATCAGCGGTGACCGCCACAGCCGCGTCCCGTCGGCGTGGACGGAGAAGCGCACGCTGCCGAGGCCCATCGTCAGGTCGTCGACGCCGACCATCGCGTCGTACGAGGAGCAGGTGCGGTTGAGGTCGATGGTGACGGAGGACCGGCCGTGCACGGTCACCCCGTGGGCGTACCGGTCGTTCGCGATCGACAGGCCGTCGCGCTGCCACACCCAGCTGCTCTCGCCGAGCCGCATCTCGGGCCCGGTGTGGTCGCCCTCGATGCTGTAGCCGAGCTCGCTCCACCGGTAGACGACCGGTGCGGGAGGGGGCGGCGGCGGGGTCGGCGTCGGCGACGGCGACGGCGGTGGTGTCGGGCGGGGCGTGGGCTGTGCCTTCGTCGGGGTGGGCGTGGGCGTCGGGGTGGGGGACGGATCGGGGGCGGGTTTCGGGGAGGACGTCGGCGTCGGCTTCGGGGGCAGGGTGGGAGCCGGGGCCGGGGGATTCGGCGCGGGCGCCTGCTTCGGAGGCTTCGGTGAGGGCAGCGGCGCCTCGACGGCGGGCGAGGCGGGTGGCTTGGCCTCGGGCTGCTTCGCCGGGCTGTCGTTGCCGGCCAGGGCGAGTGCCACCGCGGTCGCGGCGACGGCGACGACGCCTGCCGCGATGCCCGCCTTGACCGGCGCCCCGAGCCCTTCCGCGGCTGCCGCGCCGCCTCCGGCGCTCGCCCCGCCGGAGCCGCCGCCCGCCGCTGCCGCGCCCGCGGCCCCCGCCGCTCCGGCCCCGGCGCCGCCGGCGATGAGCGCGACGGCCTTCGCGTACCCGGCGGCACCGAACCAGCCGATGACGGCGACGGGCACGACCGCGGGGATGCCGCCGGCGACTTCCTTGATCTGGCCGGCGGCCAGCCGGCACTTGGCGCACTCCTCCAGGTGCTTGCGCAGTCCGCGCTCGGCGCGAGTGCGCAGCCCGCCGCGGGCGTAGGCGCCGAGCCGGTCGGCGTACCGGGCGCACTCCTCGTCCATGGTGAGCGTGGCGCTGACGTGCGCCTGGAGGTAGGCCTGCTTGAGGCCTTCACGGGCGCGGCTGGCGAGGACGCGGGTGCCGTTGGCGTCGAGTCCGAAGAGGGTGGCCACCTCGCTCGGCGACTCGTCCTCGACCTCGGTGTGCCACAGCACGGCCTGCCAGCGCTCGGGCAGCGACCGGAAGGCCTGCATGGCCATGGACTGCTCGGCCTCGTGCATCGCGCGCACGTCCGCGCCCAGGTCGAGCGTGTCGTCGTCGGACACCTCGGATCCGCGGGCCGCCTGCGCGGCGAACACCGCGAAGTCGTCGACCAGATGCTCACGCTTCGCCGACTTCGTCCAGTTCGCGGCGACGCGGCGGACCGTCGTCAGCAGGTACGCGCGGACGGCGTGTTCGGGGCCGCTGCCGCCGCGTACCGCCTGGAGCATGCGGGCGAAGACCTCGGCCGTGAGGTCGTCGGCGGTGTGGGCGTCCCGGCAGCAGGTGCGGGCGTAACGGCGGACGGCCTCCGCGTGCCGCCGGTAGAGCGCTTCGTAGGCGGTGTCGTCGCCCGCGCGCATCCGTGCGATGAGGTCGGCGTCGGACGGCGGCCGTTCGACCGGGGGCGGCAGCACGCCGTCCTCGCGCCGGTCGCGCTGGGCCGGGACGCCGGCGTCGGGGGCTCCACCGGTGGGCACGGGGGGCGCGGGGATGCCCTGGCGTCCGCCCTGGCTGGGTACCTGTCCGGGCATGTGGCCGGGCACCTGGCCGGGCACCTGCGGGGTCGGGCCGTCGCCGGCTTCCGGGCTGTTGTCGGCTTCCGGGCTTCCGCCTGTTCCCGGCCTTCCGTCGGCTCCAGGGCCCCCGTCGGCTTCTGGGCTTCCGCCGGTTCCCGGGCCTTTGCCGATCTCCGTGTTGTCGTCCGCGCCGCCGTCCGCGTCACCGTCGCCGGGTGACCCGTCCCGCCCGTCAAAACTCATCGCGGAAAGCCCCCGCCTGCACACTCGGACCCGAATACCGGGCAAGAGTGCCACACGCTCCAGGGGCGGGTCCTTCCCGTACGGGCCAACCACTCGTCCGGGGGGACTTCCCGCCCGGGAGTACTACTGGTCACTCGTTCGGGGAATGGTCAACGGCCGTGGCTCGAACGGGAGTTGTCTTATGTCCTGATAGGGGTGGAGTGCGGTGCGAGGGCCGTGCGCACCGGCTCCGTGACCGTCGTACGCACGGCCCGCAACGGGCGTGTGTTCTTCGGGTCCTCGGCCCGCACCGGGCCATGGCTTCGTGCGCACGGTCCGCACCGGGCCGTGGTCTTCGTGCCCACGGCCCGCTGTGGCCCCGGAGCCCGCGGCCCGAACCGGCGCCCCCTCAGGGAGCATGTCGGCGCAGGGCCGGGGGCGACGGGACCGCACGCTTCACACCGAGCGCCCCCTGGCGTGCGTCACGCCGGGCGGGAGCGCAGCCCTTCCAGCAGGATGTCGAGCAGCCGGGCCGAGGCCGCGGCCTGCTGGGCGGCGTCCGGCAGCGACGGGGCGGCCGTCGCGATCACCAGGAGGACGTCCGCGACGGTGACGTCCGCGCGCAGTTCGCCCGCCGCACGGGCCCGGTCCACCAGCCGGCCCACCACGTCGAGCAGGGCCGCCACGCCGGCGTCGTCCGCCGCGAGGATCGACTCCTCCTCGGCCGGTGCCGGCCGCTGCTCGACGAGCCGCAGTTCGGGCGTGGGCTGCGAGCGCTGCTGCGGCACCCGCGCCTCGTCCGTCTCGGAGCCGTCCTCGGCGACGCCGACCCGCAGCACCTGCGGGGGCAGCAGCCGTCCGGCGCCCGAGGCCACCGAGGTGCGCAGGAAGCGCGAGAGCGCCGACCACGGCTCGTCCTCCTGGCCGAGTGCCGCGCGCGCCTGGTCGGTCAGCCGGGAGGTCTCCTCCTCGGCTATGCGGCGGACCAGGACGTCCTTGCTCGGGAACCGCCGGTACACCGTGCCGACGCCGACCCGCGCGCGCCGGGCGACGTCCTCCATGGGCGCGCCGTACCCCAGCTCGCCGAAGACCTCGCGCGCCGCGCGCAGGACGTGCTCGAGATTGCGCTGTGCGTCCACGCGCAGCGGTGTGGTGCGCGATCCGTCCGCCGGCACCCGGCCGTTGCCGCCCGCCGCGCCGCCGGGCGCGATGGCAGACGCGGAAGACCAATGAGAGTCCTGAATGTGCATAACGTTCCCCCGGTAATGACGTCTCCCCCCGGAGACTCTCCCCGCCATTGATAGCCGGAGCATGGGGCACGAGCTCGTCCGCACGGGTCCCCGTCGGACCCGTGGAGCGCATCCCCCTACACTCCGTCGACACACGAACATAGTTGAGAGGCAGTCAATTCAGAAGGGGCAGGTTCCGCACGGAGCGCCCCCCGATCGGAGTACGGGCCGGTTACGTCCCGATTGCGCCCCCTCCGTGCCCCCCTCGCACCCTCTCTGAGCTGCGGTTTTCTCGCAGAGCCCGGCAAATCGGCCAACTCTTCGCGTTGTCGGCGGCCGGTCACACAAATTGCCGGGGCTGTGGACAAACGCTGTTGTCGGGTGCGTCATGGGATGGTGAAGGAACGTGCGCGCATTCTCATTGTCGGCGGCGGCTACGTCGGGATGTACACGGCCCTGCGCCTCCAGCAGAAGTTGAAGGCCGAACTGAAGCGGGGCGACGTCGAGATCACCGTCGTGTCCCCCGACCCGTACATGACGTATCAGCCGTTCCTTCCCGAGGCCGCCGCGGGCTCGATCTCCCCGCGGCACGTCGTCGTCCCGCTGCGCCGGGTCCTCGGCCAGTGCAGGATCGTCATCGGCGAGGCGCAGTCGATCGACCATGCCAAGCGCACCGCGACCCTCACCACCCTCGCCACCGAGGAGGAGGGAGCCGGCGCCGAGCAGATCGAGTACGACGAACTGGTCCTCGCCCCGGGCTCCGTCTCGCGCACCCTCCCGATCCCCGGCCTCGCCGACTACGCCATCGGCTTCAAGACGGTCGAGGAGGCCATCGGCCTGCGCAACCACGTCATCGAGCAGATGGACATCGCCTCCTCGACCCGCGACCCCGCGATCCGCGACGCCGCGCTGACCTTCGTCTTCGTCGGAGGCGGGTACGCGGGCGTCGAGGCGCTCGGCGAGCTGGAGGACATGGCGCGCTACACCGCGCGCTACTACCACAACGTCCGGCCCGAGGACATGAAGTGGATCCTCGTCGAGGCCTCGGACCGCATCCTCCCCGAGGTCGGCGAGGCGATGGGCAAGTACACCGTCACCGAGCTGCGCCGCCGCAACATCGACGTGCGCCTGGAGACCCGCCTCGAATCGTGCGCGGACCGCGTCGCGGTCCTCAGCGACGGCGCGCGCTTCCCGACCCGCACGGTCGTGTGGACGGCCGGCGTGAAGCCGCACCCGATCCTCGCCGCCACCGACCTGCCGCTGAACGAGCGCGGCCGGCTGCGCTGCACCCCCCAGCTGACCGTCGACGGCGCACCGCACGCGTGGGCCGCCGGGGACGCCGCCGCCGTCCCGGACGTCACCGTCGACAAGCCCGGCACGGACACCGCGCCCAACGCCCAGCACGCCGTACGGCAGGCCAGGACCCTCGGCGACAACATCGCGCACTCCCTGCGCGGCGAGCCCCTGGAGACGTACTCCCACACCTACGTCGGCTCGGTCGCTTCGCTGGGCCTGCACAAAGGTGTCGCACACGTCTACGGCCGTAAGCTGAAGGGCTATCCTGCCTGGTTCATGCACCGCGTCTACCACCTGAGCAGGGTGCCCACCTTCAACCGCAAGGCCCGTGTGCTCGCCGAATGGACCTTGGCGGGGCTCTTCAAGAGGGAGATCGTGTCTCTCGGCTCGCTCGAACACCCCCGTGCGGAGTTCGAACTCGCGGCCGGTGGAAAGCCTCCTCACGACCCGAAGGGGTCGTCCTGACCGGACCGCGGAACTCCACCGGCCGGACCGGCGTCTGACGGATGTCGGCCCGGTCCGCCAGACTGCCAGACTGGTCCACGACCTCGGGCGGGCGAACCGCTCGCCCTTCTCACCACGAGGCTTTCCCCACTGTGAACTTCACGCGCTGGAGCGCCCGGCTCCCCGGAACGCAGCGCCGCGCCGCAGCGCGGACCGAGCACACGGTCTCCCCGGACCGACGAGGGGAGGGCTCCGTGCCGGCGGCCCGCGTCGAGCAGCTGACCGACGACGCGCCGCCCGCCCTCGCCGTCGACGAACTGCGCGTGCGCGAGGTCCTCGACCGCGTCCCGGCGCTCGTCGCCCTCGTGCACGGGCCCGACCACCGCCTCGCCTACGTCAACGACGCCTATGCGGCGGCCTTCGGCGTCCGCCCGGTCGGCGTGCCCGCGCGCGAGGCACTGCCCGAGCTCGACGCGCTCGGCCTGCTCCCGCTCCTCGACCAGGTGCTGCGCAGCGCCAAGCCCCGCACGGTCAAGTCCCGCAAGGTGCCGAGCGGTCGCTCCTACACGTTCACCTGCACACCCGTCGACATCGCCCCGGACGGCGAGGGCCGCGGTGTGCTCGTCTTCGCCACCGACGTCACCGACCACGCCGAGGCCGCCGAACGGCTGCGCGCCAGCGAGCGCCGCCAGCGCGAGACGGCCGTCACCCTGCAACGCTCGCTGCTCCCCCAGGAGCTGGAGCAGCCCGACGACCTGCGCATCGCGGCGACGTACCAGCCCGGCGGCACGGAGGCCGCGGTCGGCGGCGACTGGTACGACGTGATCACCCTCGGCGGCGGCCGGACGGCCCTCGTCATCGGCGACGTCATGGGCCGGGGCGTGCGCGCCGCCGCCGTCATGGGCCAGCTGCGCACCGCCGTCCGTGCGTACGCCCGCCTCGACCTGCCGCCCCACGAGGTCCTGCAGCTGCTCGACGGCCTCGCCACCGAGATCGACGCCAACCAGATCGCCACCTGCGTCTACGCCGTCCACGACCCCAACGAGGGGCGTCTCGTGTACGCGTCCGCCGGCCATCTGCCGATCCTCGTACGGGACGAGAGCGGCACCGTCCACCGCGCCGACGAGCCCACCGGGCCGCCGCTCGGCACCGGCGGCTGGCTGCACGCCTCCGGCTCGGTCCCGCTCGCTCCCGGCTCCACGGCCGTCCTGTACACGGACGGTCTCGTGGAGCGCCGCGACGAGGACCTGGACGAGGGGATCGCCGCGCTGGAGCGCGCCCTGGCGGGAGCCACCGGCACACCGCAGGTGGTCTGCGACCGGCTGGTCCGCTCGGCGGGCGTCACGGCCGACCACGACGACGACGTGGCCGTCCTGGTCCTCCAGCACCCGGCGCGCACCGGAGCGGACAGCGACCTGTTCCGCAACGCCGCCCTGGAGCTCCTCGGCGGGGTGGAAGCGGCTCCACGCGCGCGTGCCTTCGCCTCCGGTGTCCTCACCAGCTGGCGCTTCCCCGCGGACCTGCACGACCTGGGCGTCCTCGCCGTCAGCGAGCTCGTCGCCAACTCGCTGCAGCACGGCACCCCGCCGATGCGACTGCGCCTGCGGCGCACCGACCGGCGCCTGACCATCGAGGTGACCGACGGCGACGAGCATCTGCCCCGCCGGCGCCGCGCCGAGCCCGGGGACGAGGCCGGCCGCGGCATCGCCATCGTCGCCACGATCGCCTCCGCCTGGGGCTCGCGCCGCACACCCGGCGGCGGGAAGGCGGTGTGGTGCGAGTTCGTCCTGCCCCGCGGCGGCACCACGTGAGCCCGCCCGACGCCTGAGATCTCCCGGCGCGTGCACGCGCGGAAGGGGGTGCGCGCCGGAGGCACCTCCGCGCGCCATCTAGCCGTCCGCACCCGCCGGTGCTAGTAGCTCCCCCATGGCAGACGAAACGGGCTTTCAGCTCAAAGGAACCGCCCCCGAGCGGTACGAGCAGTACGCCGCGCCGTTCATGGCGCCCTTCGTCGACGCGGCCCTGGACGCCGTCGACCTCTACCCGGGCGCCACGGTCCTCGACCTGGCGTGCGGAACCGGCTTCGTGGCCCGCGCGGTCGCCGCCCGCGTGGGCCCGCCGGGCCGCGTCTTCGGCGCGGACGTCAACGAGGGAATGATCAGGGTGGCCAGGGCGCACGCGCCCCGCATGTACCCGGACATCGACTTCACGACGGCCCCGGCCGACAAGCTCCCCTACAAGGACGCCACCTTCGACACGGTCGTCTGCCAGCAGGGCGTCCAGTTCTTCCCCGACCTCGACGCCGCCTTCGCCGAGGTGGCCCGGGTGACCCGGCCCGGTGGCCGGTTCGCCGCCACCGCCTGGGCCGCGCGGGAGCTGATCCCGTACTTCGTCGCCCAGTACGAGGCCGTCAGGGAGTACGGCGGACCCGAGGTCGCGGCGGACTACGAGGGCGCCTTCTCCGGCACCGCGGAGCGCCTCACCGCCGCCCTGCGCACCGCCGGCTTCCACGACGTCACCGCACGCGAGGTCGGCTTCGGCGTCACCCTCCCGCCCCTCGACGCCTACGCACCCGGCCAGCTCTCCTCGACCTCCTGGGGTCAGACGATCATCGACACCCGGGGCGAGGAGGCACTCGCGCGGGCCGGTCGCGCCGTCCACGCCCGGCTCGCGAACCGCACCACCCCCGACCACAGCGCGACCGTCCCCTTCACGGCCAACCTGGTCACGGCGGTGCGCTGAGAGACGGCGACGGCCGTCACCACGGTGCTCCGTGGTGACGGCCGCCGCCCGTCCGTGCCGGTACGTCCGTGCGTCAGGCGCTCGCCGTGACCGGCTCCGCCGGCGCGCCGCCCTGTGCGACCACCCGGCTCCTCACGAGCGACGGCTGGTTCTGCACGGGCGTGAGCTGCCGTCCCAGGCGCACGGCGAGGAACGTGATGCCGAGCGAGAACAGCAGGAACGTGACGATGTACGGGCCGTGCAGCGACGCGCCCATCGGGCCACCCACCGCAGGACCGATCGCCAGCGCGAGCTGCTTCACCAGGGCGAACGCGGAGTTGTACTGACCCGCCATGCCCGTCGGCGCCAGATCGGCCACCAGCGGGGCGACCGTCGGCGACAGCATCGCCTCACCGAGCCCGAAGAGCGCGTACGTCGAGACGAACGCGGCGGTCGCCATGGTCCGGCTGCCGTGCCCGAGACCCGCGTACCCGGCCGCGAGCCACGCCACGGCCCAGATGAGCCCGACCGCGGCGATCACCCGGGACCGCTTCCTGCGCTCGACGAACTTGAGGACCGCGAACTGCGCGACCACGATCATCGCGGTGTTGGCGGCCATCGCCGTGCCGAGCGCGGACGTGGAGATCCCGGCCGCCTCGACGCCGTACGCGGACAGACCCGACTCGAACTGCCCGTAGCAGGCGAAGAACAGCACGAAGCCCAGTACGGAGAGCTGCACCATGGCCCGGTTGCCGAGCAGTTCCTTCCAGTTGCCGCCCCTGGCCTGCGGCGCGTTCCCCTCGATCCGGGGTGCTCGCGGCATCCGCACGGTCGACATGATCACGACGAGCAGCAGGAACATGGCCGCTTCGATCGCGAACAGCAGGGTGAACGAGCTCGTCCTGCTCGTGTCGACGATGTGGCCGCCGATCAGGCCGCCGACGCCGAGGCCGAGGTTCTGCAGGAAGAACTGCATCGCGAAGGCACGCGAGCGGGTGTCCGCGGTGGAGCAGTCCACGATCATCGTCGCCAGCGACGGCTGCATCACGGCCTGGCCCGCGCCGAGCGCGGCGGCCGACAGCAGCACGGTGGCCGCGCTGCCGGCCAGGCCGAGGCTGAGCGCTCCGACGGCGGCGGTGAGCAGGGCAGCGAGCAGGACCGGCAGCGGGCCGCGCCGGACGATGGCCCGCCCGGCGAACGGCAGCACGACCAGGGCGGCGACGGCGAAGACGGCGAGCACGACGCCCGCCGTCATGGAGCCGAGTCCCCGCACCTGCGCCACATAGACGTAGAGGAAGGGGACCGTAAAGCCGAGCCCGAACGCGCTGAGAGCGTTGCCCACGTGGATCCGGCGCATCGCTGCGCCCATCGCCCTGGTCACTTTCACCTGCCTTGGTCGTGAAGCCCCGGGCCACGTACGTGCCCCCTGCCCATGTCGCCGCTGCGGGCGCATGTTCAGGGGGCATGAATGCAGACCTGAAGACTTCGAAGCTAAAGTTAGGAGTTGAACTCTACACCTTGAAGGACTTCAACGCCAAGCGACGTCGTGCGATACTGCCGCCATGGGCGACACTCCCGGCGTCAGCGAGCCGACACTCGAAGAACAGATCGCCGCCTACCAGCGCGAGTTCCAGGACCTCGACCCCCAGGTCGAGAAGATCGTCTCGGCGCTCTCCCGCCTGAACCGGCGCATGAACGTCGCCTACGGCCGCCAGACCGCCGCCCTCGGCATCAGCAACGCCGAATGGGAGGTCCTCAAGGCCCTCGTCCTCTCCGGCGCCCCGTACCGCATGGGCCCGAGCGACCTCGCCAAGCGGCTGGGCCTGACCCCGGCCGCGATGACCCACCGCATCGACCGCATGGTCGCGGAGGGGCTGGTCACCAGGGAGCGCGACGAGTCGAACCGTGTGCGCGTCATCGTGGAGCTGACGGACGAGGGGCGGGAGAAGTGGCTGGAGGCGATGCGCCTCGCCACCGTCTTCGAGGAGGACCTGCTCCAGGACCTGTCCGCCGAGGAGCGGGGTGTCCTGGGTGAGGCCCTGACCCGCCTGCTGCGGCGCGTGGAGCACGCCCAGCCGGACGCCGGCGGCCGGCTCAGCGACCTCGATTAAAGATCTTGACAGGGATGGTTGACATCGTCCTGCCAGATCCGTAAGGTTCTTCGAGTTGCCACGGGGCCGTAACGGTTCTGCGGCAGCACCTCCGCCGCTGATGCGGCAACCCAACCACCAGCACGATCTCCCAACCGGGGTGAATTCGGCGTGCCCGAATTCAATTCGATTCGGGCTCGACGGCCCGATTAGGAACCGCCGGGAGGATCCGCTAAAGTTTGGGACGTCGGAACGGCCCAACAGCCGGGAAGACAAGCCCCCCTGACTGGGAGTCAGACACGAAAGAGTCTGATAGAGTCGGAACCGCCGGAAAGGGAAACGCGAAAGCGGGAACCTGGAAAGCACCGAGGAAATCGGATCGGAAAGATCTGATAGAGTCGGAAACGCAAGACCGAAGGGAAACTGCCCGGAGGAAAGCCTGAGAGAGTCTCTCGGGTGAGTACAAAGGAAGCGTCCGTTCCTTGAGAACTCAACAGCGTGCCAAAAATCAACGCCAGATATGTTGATACCCCGTCTCCAGTCATTCGGCTGGGGCGAGGTTCCTTTGAAAAAGTCCTGCCGGGCACTGCCTGGCAGGCGCACAGCGAGGACGCTGTGAACCGAGGGGATCATTCCTCTCCTTGGTTCCGCTCTCGTGGTGTTCGACCGGATTACCGGTAAACATTCACGGAGAGTTTGATCCTGGCTCAGGACGAACGCTGGCGGCGTGCTTAACACATGCAAGTCGAACGATGAAGCCCTTCGGGGTGGATTAGTGGCGAACGGGTGAGTAACACGTGGGCAATCTGCCCTTCACTCTGGGACAAGCCCTGGAAACGGGGTCTAATACCGGATACGACCTGCCGAGGCATCTCGGCGGGTGGAAAGCTCCGGCGGTGAAGGATGAGCCCGCGGCCTATCAGCTTGTTGGTGAGGTAGTGGCTCACCAAGGCGACGACGGGTAGCCGGCCTGAGAGGGCGACCGGCCACACTGGGACTGAGACACGGCCCAGACTCCTACGGGAGGCAGCAGTGGGGAATATTGCACAATGGGCGAAAGCCTGATGCAGCGACGCCGCGTGAGGGATGACGGCCTTCGGGTTGTAAACCTCTTTCAGCAGGGAAGAAGCGAAAGTGACGGTACCTGCAGAAGAAGCGCCGGCTAACTACGTGCCAGCAGCCGCGGTAATACGTAGGGCGCAAGCGTTGTCCGGAATTATTGGGCGTAAAGAGCTCGTAGGCGGCTTGTCGCGTCGGTTGTGAAAGCCCGGGGCTTAACCCCGGGTCTGCAGTCGATACGGGCAGGCTAGAGTGTGGTAGGGGAGATCGGAATTCCTGGTGTAGCGGTGAAATGCGCAGATATCAGGAGGAACACCGGTGGCGAAGGCGGATCTCTGGGCCATTACTGACGCTGAGGAGCGAAAGCGTGGGGAGCGAACAGGATTAGATACCCTGGTAGTCCACGCCGTAAACGGTGGGCACTAGGTGTTGGCGACATTCCACGTCGTCGGTGCCGCAGCTAACGCATTAAGTGCCCCGCCTGGGGAGTACGGCCGCAAGGCTAAAACTCAAAGGAATTGACGGGGGCCCGCACAAGCAGCGGAGCATGTGGCTTAATTCGACGCAACGCGAAGAACCTTACCAAGGCTTGACATACGCCGGAAAACCCTGGAGACAGGGTCCCCCTTGTGGTCGGTGTACAGGTGGTGCATGGCTGTCGTCAGCTCGTGTCGTGAGATGTTGGGTTAAGTCCCGCAACGAGCGCAACCCTTGTTCTGTGTTGCCAGCATGCCCTTCGGGGTGATGGGGACTCACAGGAGACTGCCGGGGTCAACTCGGAGGAAGGTGGGGACGACGTCAAGTCATCATGCCCCTTATGTCTTGGGCTGCACACGTGCTACAATGGCAGGTACAAAGAGCTGCGAAGCCGCGAGGCGGAGCGAATCTCAAAAAGCCTGTCTCAGTTCGGATTGGGGTCTGCAACTCGACCCCATGAAGTCGGAGTTGCTAGTAATCGCAGATCAGCATTGCTGCGGTGAATACGTTCCCGGGCCTTGTACACACCGCCCGTCACGTCACGAAAGTCGGTAACACCCGAAGCCGGTGGCCCAACCCCTTGTGGGAGGGAGCTGTCGAAGGTGGGACTGGCGATTGGGACGAAGTCGTAACAAGGTAGCCGTACCGGAAGGTGCGGCTGGATCACCTCCTTTCTAAGGAGCACTTCTTACCGAGTCCTTCGGGACGAGGTCAGAGGCCAGTACATCGGCGAACGTCCGATGCTGGTTGCTCATGGGTGGAACGTTGATTATTCGGCACTTTCAGTCATCTCGGGCTGCCAGTACTGCTCTTCGGAGCGTGGAACGCTGATCACGAGTAGCGAGGGTGTCGGGCACGTTGTTGGGTGTCTGAGGGTACGGCCGTATGGCTGCCTTCAGTGCCGGCCCCAGTGAACTTGCCTTGTAGGGCAGGGTGATGGGTGGTTGGTCGTTGTTTGAGAACTGCACAGTGGACGCGAGCATCTGTGGCCAAGTTTTTAAGGGCGCACGGTGGATGCCTTGGCACCAGGAACCGATGAAGGACGTGGGAGGCCACGATAGTCCCCGGGGAGTCGTCAACCAGGCTTTGATCCGGGGGTTTCCGAATGGGGAAACCCGGCAGTCGTCATGGGCTGTCACCCGCTGCTGAACACATAGGCAGTGTGGAGGGAACGCGGGGAAGTGAAACATCTCAGTACCCGCAGGAAGAGAAAACAACCGTGATTCCGGGAGTAGTGGCGAGCGAAACCGGATGAGGCCAAACCTTGTATGTGTGAGACCCGGCAGGGGTTGCATGCAGGGGGTTGTGGGATCTCTTTTCTGTCGTCTGCCGGCGACAGGACGAGTCAGAAACCGTTGATGTAGGCGAAGGACATGCGAAAGGTCCGGCGTAGAGGGTAAGACCCCCGTAGTCGAAACGTCAGCGGCTCGTTTGAGAGACACCCAAGTAGCACGGGGCCCGAGAAATCCCGTGTGAATCTGGCGGGACCACCCGCTAAGCCTAAATATTCCCTGGTGACCGATAGCGGATAGTACCGTGAGGGAATGGTGAAAAGTACCGCGGGAGCGGAGTGAAATAGTACCTGAAACCGTGTGCCTACAAGCCGTGGGAGCGTCGGGCAAGCACTTGTGCTTGCCTCGTGACTGCGTGCCTTTTGAAGAATGAGCCTGCGAGTTTGCGGTGTGTTGCGAGGTTAACCCGTGTGGGGAAGCCGTAGCGAAAGCGAGTCCGAATAGGGCGATTTAGTAGCGCGCTCAAGACCCGAAGCGGAGTGATCTAGCCATGGGCAGGTTGAAGCGGCTGTAAGAGGTCGTGGAGGACCGAACCCACCAGGGTTGAAAACCTGGGGGATGACCTGTGGTTAGGGGTGAAAGGCCAATCAAACTCCGTGATAGCTGGTTCTCCCCGAAATGCATTTAGGTGCAGCGTCGTGTGTTTCTTGCCGGAGGTAGAGCACTGGATAGGCGATGGGCCCTACCGGGTTACTGACCTTAGCCAAACTCCGAATGCCGGTAAGTGAGAGCGCGGCAGTGAGACTGTGGGGGATAAGCTCCATGGTCGAGAGGGAAACAGCCCAGAGCATCGACTAAGGCCCCTAAGCGTACGCTAAGTGGGAAAGGATGTGGAGTCGCACAGACAACCAGGAGGTTGGCTTAGAAGCAGCCACCCTTGAAAGAGTGCGTAATAGCTCACTGGTCTAGTGATTCCGCGCCGACAATGTAGCGGGGCTCAAGCGTACCGCCGAAGTCGTGTCATTGCAGCAAGAGGGCCAACGCCCGCTGTGATGGGTAGGGGAGCGTCGTGTGCCGGGTGAAGCCGCGCCGGAAGGCAGTGGTGGACGGTTCACGAGTGAGAATGCAGGCATGAGTAGCGATACACACGTGAGAAACGTGTGCGCCGATTGACTAAGGGTTCCTGGGTCAAGCTGATCTGCCCAGGGTAAGTCGGGACCTAAGGCGAGGCCGACAGGCGTAGTCGATGGATAACCGGTTGATATTCCGGTACCCGCTGTGAAGCGTCAAACATCGAACCAGGCGATGCTAAGTCCGTGAAGCCGCCCCGGAGCCTTCGGGCAAAGGGGAGTGGTGGAGCCGACGGACCAGACCTGTAGTAGGTGAGTGATGGGGTGACGCAGGAAGGTAGTCCATCCCGGGCGGTGGTTGTCCCGGGGTAAGGGTGTAGGCCGTGCGATAGGTAAATCCGTCGCACTTGTGGCTGAGACCTGATGCCGAGCCGATTGTGGTGAAGTGGATGATCCTATGCTGTCGAGAAAAGCCTCTAGCGAGTTTCATGGCGGCCCGTACCCTAAACCGACTCAGGTGGTCAGGTAGAGAATACCGAGGCGTTCGGGTGAACTATGGTTAAGGAACTCGGCAAAATGCCCCCGTAACTTCGGGAGAAGGGGGGCCATGTCTGGTGATGAGTCTTGCACTCTGAGCTGGGTGTGGCCGCAGAGACCAGCGAGAAGCGACTGTTTACTAAAAACACAGGTCCGTGCGAAGCCGTAAGGCGATGTATACGGACTGACGCCTGCCCGGTGCTGGAACGTTAAGGGGACCGGTTAGTCACTCTTCGGGGTGGCGAAGCTGAGAACTTAAGCGCCAGTAAACGGCGGTGGTAACTATAACCATCCTAAGGTAGCGAAATTCCTTGTCGGGTAAGTTCCGACCTGCACGAATGGCGTAACGACTTCTCGACTGTCTCAACCATAGGCCCGGTGAAATTGCACTACGAGTAAAGATGCTCGTTTCGCGCAGCAGGACGGAAAGACCCCGGGACCTTTACTACAGTTTGATATTGGTGTTCGGTTCGGCTTGTGTAGGATAGGTGGGAGACTTTGAAGCGGCAGCGCCAGCTGTTGTGGAGTCGTCGTTGAAATACCACTCTGGTCGTGCTGGATGTCTAACCTGGGTCCGTGATCCGGATCAGGGACAGTGTCTGATGGGTAGTTTAACTGGGGCGGTTGCCTCCCAAAGGGTAACGGAGGCGCCCAAAGGTTCCCTCAGCCTGGTTGGCAATCAGGTGTTGAGTGTAAGTGCACAAGGGAGCTTGACTGTGAGACCGACGGGTCGAGCAGGGACGAAAGTCGGGACTAGTGATCCGGCGGTGGCTTGTGGAAGCGCCGTCGCTCAACGGATAAAAGGTACCCCGGGGATAACAGGCTGATCTTCCCCAAGAGTCCATATCGACGGGATGGTTTGGCACCTCGATGTCGGCTCGTCGCATCCTGGGGCTGGAGTCGGTCCCAAGGGTTGGGCTGTTCGCCCATTAAAGCGGTACGCGAGCTGGGTTTAGAACGTCGTGAGACAGTTCGGTCCCTATCCGCTGTGCGCGTAGGAGTCTTGAGAAGGGCTGTCCCTAGTACGAGAGGACCGGGACGGACGAACCTCTGGTGTGCCAGTTGTCCTGCCAAGGGCATGGCTGGTTGGCTACGTTCGGGAGGGATAACCGCTGAAAGCATCTAAGCGGGAAGCCTGCTTCGAGATGAGGACTCCCACCCACTTGATGGGGTAAGGCTCCCAGTAGACGACTGGGTTGATAGGCCAGATCTGGAAGCGCCGTAAGGCGTGGAGGTGACTGGTACTAATAGGCCGAGGGCTTGTCCTCAGTTGCTCGCGTCCACTGTGTTGGTTCTGAAACCACGAACAACCCCGTACAGGTCACGTACGGTGCGGTTGACAGTTTCATAGTGTTTCGGTGGTCATAGCGTGAGGGAAACGCCCGGTTACATTCCGAACCCGGAAGCTAAGCCTTACAGCGCCGATGGTACTGCAGGGGGGACCCTGTGGGAGAGTAGGACGCCGCCGAACAAATTTTGAGAAGAAGCCCCAATTCCTGGGTACAGCCCAGGAATTGGGGCTTTTTCGCGTTCACCGGGCAGTCATGAGTGCGTCAGTCTCGGCCGGCCCAGGAGCAGACTCTGCCTGGCCAGAATCGACTTCCGGCAGTTCGTGCCGCCTGCGGGCGCCCTGGTGACGGCGGCCGGACCACTTGGGCGCCCGCCAAAGGCAGGGCTGCTGTGGATCGGTGGGGCGAACTGCGGGCTCCGGGACCAGGTCCTGAATGCGGGGAGCGGCCAGGCCTCGGGCCTGACCGGCCTCGGGCGCCCCGGCTCGGCAGAGGAGTACCGGGAGACGGAGAACGCAGAGCGACAGAAAGCGGGGGCGGCCTCGTCATGAGGCCGCCCCCGCTTTCTGTTCTCCGGCGATACGCGCTACTTCAGGCGGGACGACGCGACGATCGAGACGATGTGCGCGGGGACCAGCAGCCACACGATCGCCGTGACGGCGACGGTGGCGATCCTCGTCGCCGTCAGATCGCCGAGCGCCAGGTCGACGACCGCGGTCACGAGCAGCAGCAAGGTGCACTCGATGCCATTGACCAGCCGGTGGAGACCGACGGCCGAGGCCAGCCGGCGGACCCTGGCGAGACCGGTGGAGCGCGGAACGACGGACTGGTCGGTGGCCTTCTCCATGCCGCTGTCGGAGCGCGCCACGTGGACGAGGTCGGAGGAGGACTTCAGGAGCAGCACGCCGATGGCCGCCACGAGGCCCGCCACGAGGTAGGGGTCGAGGCCCATCTCCGAGGCGCGGATACCCATGCCGACCATCACGGCGGCGTCGGCGAGATATGCGCCGAGACGGTCCAGATAGACACCGAGCGGGCTGAACTGGCGTCGCCAGCGCGCCACTTCGCCGTCCACGCAGTCCAGCAGCAGATACAGCTGCATGAAGACGACGGACAGGACGGCGCCGCCGAGGCCCGGCAGGGCCAGGGCCACTCCGGACAGGACGCCCGCCCCCACCATGATCACGGTGATCTGGTTCGGAGAGATGCGGGTGTCGAGCAGGTGGCGGGTCACACGGAGGGAGAGGGACCTCATGTAGAGGCGGCCGGCCCAGTGCTCCGCCCGGCTCTCCAGCTTGCCCGGAGGGTGGATCACATGGCGGAGTTCGTCGAGTTGGACCTTGGGCATGCGGCTTTCTCCCTGGCGCGCTGGCAGTTGGTTGTGCGGTGTCTGTGCACCGAAGTGCGGCGTGGTACAGGGAAGAGCATGACGGGGGGTCGTACGGCGGGATGCGGCAGGGTGGATATCCGGTGGGGGGAGACCGTACGCGGGGGCTACCGTGGCTCCCATGAGTCACGTGATCCGTTCCATACGTTCCGACGAGTGGGCCCTGGTGAAGGAGCTCCGGCTCGCCGCCCTTCAGGACCCGGTGGCGCACCTCGCGTTCCTGGAGACGTACGAGGACGCTGCGGCGAAGTCCGACGCGTTCTGGCAGGAGCGGGCCGCCGGAGCCGCGGAGGGGACGACCGCGCGGCAGCAGATCGTCGCCGAGGGCGCGGACGGCGTGTGGGCCGGCTCCGTGACGGTGCTGGTCGAGGAGGCGGGGACGCAGGACCCGTTCGGGACGGCCGTCGAGCAGAGCCAGGGCCATCTGGTGGGGGTGTTCGTGCGGCCGGAGCACCGGGGGAGCGGGGCCGGGGTGACGGGAGCGCTCTTCGACGCCGCCCTGGAGTGGTCGTGGGGGATCGGGCTCGACCGCGTACGGCTCTTCGTGCACGAGAAGAACGCCCGCGCCGAGGCGTTCTACCGCAAGGCGGGGTTCGTGCCGACCGGGGGGACCGCGCCGGTGCCGGGCGCCCCGGGGGAGCTGGAGCTGGAGTACGTCATCGCGCGGCCGTAGCGGTGCGCGCGGGCGACGTGGTCCGGCGTCATTGCGTCAATCGCCGGGATTCCGGGGCTGGTCGGAGCGGATCTTCATAGCGTTGCTGATCGACATCAGTGATCGGGCAACGCAACTGGGAGGGACCGACCCCATGGCAGAACTCTTCGGCGCACTCGGACGTGGGTCGCGCAAGGCATGCGTGTTCGCCGCGAGCGCCGTGATGGCGGGTACGGCGCTCGTCGTGAGCGCGCCGACGGCGTCCGCGGCCTCCTGCGGGCAGGTCGGCGTGGACCGGCAGCCGGGCCAGGGCACGGTGACCGCGTCGGCGCTCGCGCGCCGGAGCGGGCCGTTCACCTCGTGCACCGCGCTGGGCCAGGTGTCCAAGGGCACGAAGATCAACTATTACTGCTTCGAGATCGGCACCGCGGTCAACGGCAACAAGCTGTGGACGTACGGAGAGGTCGCCGGCACCGGGCAGAAGGGCTGGTTCGCCAGCGCCTACCTCGACGACAACGGGGCCTCGCTGGGCTGCTGAGGCCGTCCCGGCCGGCGGGGTGCGGGGCCGGGGCGAGCCCGTCAGGCCTGCGGGGCCGGGGCGAGCCCGTCAGGCGTGGGGCCGCCGGATCTGTCCCGGGCCCGCATCACGCCGGGATCAGACGGCTCCGTCGTATCGCGGCCAGCGGGCGCGGAGTTGCTCACGGGAGCGGAGCAGGGCCAGGGTCGGCAGACCGCGGTCGGCTCCGCCGGTCAGCAGCTCCGGGAGCTGCGGGAGCGGTGCCACGGCCGCGACGTCGTCCAGGACGAGGGTGACTGGTGGGTCGAGGCGACCGGAGGATGACCGTTCGGCCATGCGCCGGCCGCGCTCGACCACGCTTGAGGCGAGGGCCGTCAGGAGCGGCATCGCGCCGGGCTTCGCCTTGGGGTCCTCGATGGGTTCACCGACCACATAAAGCGTGCCCCCTTCGTTGACGAAGGAATCCAAGGCGAGGCTGTCATTTCGGTTCGCAGTGCAGGATTCGCGGATGTTGACCGTGAACAGCGAGGCCAGCGCGCGGGACGTCAACTCCTGGGCGATGTCGCGTCGTTCGGGGTGCGAGGTGAGAGCGGCCTCCAGTTCGCCGGCGGAGCCGGGCGCGGCCTTCGGGTTGGTGCGCAGGACTCGTACGGCGTCCTGCACCTGGGTGCCCTGGGCCCACCGGTGGACGTGGCGGAAGGCCTTGCCCTCCACGGCGGCGGCGTGCAGATAGCTCCGCAGGAGCGTTTCGGCGACGTCGGCCATCGGCTGGTCCATCTTGGCGGTGGGGCGCACCGGGGCGAGCAGGGCGGCGGCTCTGGCCACCGCGGTCGCCTTGTCCTCGCAGCCCGTCGAGGGGGACCAGTGGAGGCGGGCCGGGGTGTCGCACAGGTGCGTGGGGTCGTAGAGGAGGACGGGTCCGAGCTTGGCTCGCGCGTCCTTGGTCTCCGACCAGGTCCGGGGGTTCGACGTGACGACCAGGACGGCGCCCTCGGCGTCCCGCACGGCCTGTGTCGCGGTGAGGTGGCGGGAGTCGGCGGGGGCCAGGACGAGCGGGCCCGTGGCGGGCGGCTTCTCCCGGCCGACCGGCTGTTCACGGCCCGTGCCTTCATGGCCCGTACGGTCGACGACCGCGGCGGAGGCGGTGGCCGCCGATCCCGCAGGCGGGGGGTCCGCTATGGGCTGGAGGGTCGCGGCGCGCGCCGCATCCGGTCCGCCGAGGTACTCGCCGCCCGCCGCGAAGGGAGCGGGTGACGACACCGCCCGCTCGGCTCCGGCGGACGGAACGGTCGCCGTGTCGGCCGCCTCCGTCCCGCCGCGGTACGGGCCCGCCACGGCCTCGCCCGGGCCTGGCCCAGGCGCAGTCCTGGCGGCGCCGTGGGACGCCTCCGTGGCGCCCGAGGCCGCCTCGGCGCGGCGCCGGGCCCGGCCCGCACGCCATCTCGCGACCGTGCCCATCACGAACACGGTCAGGACGAGCAGGACCATCAACTGCCCGATGAACAGGCCCCAGAAGAGCCCGTACCCGGACAGTTGGCCCGCGGGGGTCTCCGGCCAGGCGCCTGTGATGTCGTGCGGCCGGCCGATCAGATGCCGCATGGCCAGCGGCGTCCGGGTGAAGGTGACCGCGTCCGGCCAGGCGCCCCGCGCCAGCCGGGCCGCGAGCCCCGTAGCCGTCCACACCATCAGCGTCATGCCGAGGAGGAAGGCCAGCACCCCGATCAGCAGCCCGTCGGGGATGCCGCCCTCGCCCTCGCGCCGATGGTCGTGCCGGTCCTGTCTCATCTCACGCCACCGTGGACTCGGAGGAGCCGTCCAGATCGGCCAGATGCTGCTCCACGAAGGCCGCCGCCCGTTCCTCCGCCTCCAGTTCGGCGGCGCGCAGCGCGTCGTCGGAGAGGAAGTCGGCGGAGGACTCGGTCATGGCCCGGTCCGTGAAGACGAGGGGGCGTTCGGTCTCGGTGATGAGGTGCTTGACCACCTGGACGTTGCCGTTGACGTCCCAGACGGCGATGCCCGGCGTCAGCGTGGGGATGATCTCGACCGCCCACCTGGGCAGTCCGAGGACTCTGCCCGTCGACCGTGCCTCGTCCGCCTTCTGGGCGTAGATCGTCCTGGTGGAGGCCATCTTCAGGATCGCCGCGGCCTCCTTCGCCGCCGCGCCGTCGACCACGTCCGACAGGTGGTGCACCACCGCCACGAAGGACAGGCCGAGGCGCCGGCCGAACTTCAGCAGCCGCTGGAACAGCTGGGCCACGAAGGGGCTGTTGATGATGTGCCACGCCTCCTCCACCAGGAAGATGCGCTTCTTGCGGTCCGGCCGGATCCAGGTGTGCTCCAGCCACACGCCGACGATCGCCATCAGGATCGGCATGGCGATGGAGTTGCGGTCGATGTGCGACAGGTCGAAGACGATGAGGGGCGCGTCGAGGTCGATGCCGACCGTCGTGGGGCCGTCGAACATGCCCCTCAGGTCACCGTCGACCAGGCGGTCCAGGACCAGGGCGACGTCCAGGCCCCAGGCCCGTACGTCGTCTATGGCGACGTTCATCGCCTCGGCCGACTCCGGTTCGGGATGGCGCAGCTGCTCGACGATGTCGGTCAGCACCGGCTGGCGCTCGACGATGGTCTCGTTCACATAGGCGTGCGCGACCTTCAGGGCGAAGCCGGACCGCTCGTCGAGGCCGTGGCCCATCGCGACCTCGATGATCGTCCGGAGCAGCGCGAGCTGGCCGGTCGTGGTGATCGCCGGGTCGAGCGGGTTGAGGCGGATGCCGTGGTCCAGGGCCGCCGTGGGGTCGAGGCGGATGGGAGTTATTCCCAGCTCCTCGGCGATGAGGTTCCACTCGCCGACCCCGTCCTCGCCCTGTGCGTCCAGGACCACGACCTGCCGGTCGCGGAACCTCAACTGCCGCAGGACGTACGTCTTCTCCAGCGCGGACTTGCCGTTGCCGGACTCGCCCAGGACGAGCCAGTGCGGTGCCGGCAGCTGCTGCCCGTACAGCTGGAAGGGGTCGTAGATGTAGCCCTTCCCGGAGTACACCTCGCGGCCGATGATGACGCCGGAGTCGCCGAGGCCGGGTGCCGCGGTCGGCAGGTAGACCGCCTGGGCCTGGCCCGTGGACGTGCGGACGGGCAGACGGGTCGTCTCGACTTTGCCGAAGAGGAAGGACGTGAAGGCGTCGGTGAGGACGGAGAGCGGATCCCGCATCAGAACATCAGCCCCTACCTGCGGATTCCGGTGGCGAACGGCAGCGTGTTGACGAAGGCGCGGTGGTGCTCGCGGTCGCACCACTCCAGCTTCAGGTACGACTTGCCGGCGGAGGCGCGGATGGTGCGCTTGTCGCGGGCGAGGGCCTCGGGGGAACGGGCGGAGACGGTGATGTAACCGACCAGGTTCACGCCCGCGGCGCCGCTCGCGAGGTCCTCGCCGCGCTGGTCGAGGCGGTTGTGCGAGGCGATGTCGCGCGGGTCCACGGTGCGGTTCATCTTGGCGGCGCGGCTGGCCTCGGCCTCGTCGTTCGTCTTCTCGGTCAGCATCCGCTCGATGGCGACCTCGGTGGGTTCGAGGTCCATGGTGACGGCGACCGTACGGATGACGTCCGGGGTGTGCACGAGGAGCGGGGCGAGGAAGTTGACGCCGACCGGCGTCATGGGCCATTCCTTCACCCAGGCCGTGGAGTGGCACCAGGGCGCGCGGGTCGAGGACTCGCGGGTCTTCGCCTGGAGGTAGGTGGGCTCCATGGCGTCCAGCTCGGCCGGCCAGGCGTTGCGCTTCGTCATCGCCTGGATGTGGTCGATGGGGTGGTCGGGGTCGTACATCGAGTGCACCAGGGAGGCGAGCCGCCCCTGACCGAGCGGCTGCCGCACCCGGATGTCGGCCTCCTGCAGACGCGAGCAGATGTCGGTCAGCTCGCGTGCCATGACGACGGCGAGACCCGCGTCCCGGTCCAGCTTCCGGCCGCTCTGCGGGCGGGCCGCCCGTGCCATCGCCTGTGCCTCGGCGGCCAGTTCACGCGAGTAGTGCATGCAGGCGACGAGGTACGCCCGGTGCTGCTCGCTGCTCGTGGACACCATGGACTGGAGCTGGTCGTACGACTGCTGGAGCCAGCCGGGGGCGCGCTCGTCACCGCGTACGGCGACGTCCTTGGCGTGTGCGTCCGGGTCGGCCGGGAGGGTACGGGCGAGCATCTGGAGGCGGGTGACGAAGCCGTCGCCGTTCGCCACGTGCTTGAGGAGCGTGCCGAAACGGTCGACGAGGGCTTCCTGGTCCTCGCTGTCGCGCAGGCCGACGCCCGGCCCCTCGATCTCGATCGCCGCGGTGACCGTACGGCGGTCGGCGTGCAGCAGCACGGCGATCTCGTCGGGTCCGAAGGGCGCGGCGAGCCAGGAGATCCGCCCGATGCCGGGCGGCGGCCCGATCTCGACCTCACGCCCGTCGAGCGCCGTGCCCGCCTCCATCACATTGCTGCGGTAGGTGGTGCCCTGGCGCAGGGTGCGCTTGTAACTGCGGTTGACCTCGAACCACTTGTAGAACGTGCGGCGCTTGTACGGGACGTACACGGCCGCGAGCGCCAGCAGCGGGAAGCCCATCAGCAGCACGATCCGCAAGGACAGCACGGGGACGAGCAAGCCGCACATCATGCCGAGGAACGCGCCCGCGATGATCAGCGCGATCTCGCCGGACTCGCGGTTCCGGCCGACGATCGCGTTCGGCCGGGCACGGCCGATCAGATATGTACGGCGGGGCGTGACCGGATGGGACACGTGGGACTCGGTCGTCAACGCCCTTCACCTCCCGTGCGGTTGGTACTGCTGTTGCGGCTGTTGCTCGCGTGCGGGGTGTTGGCCGGGCTGCTGCGCGGTGGGGGTGCGGCGGAGGGGACAGATCCGCCGCCTCCGTTCGAGGTGCGCGTGCTGTGCGCGGCCACACCGCCGGACGCGGGATTGGAGGGGCGGGGCTGCTGGCTTCCGCCGCTGCCTCCGCCGTTGTTGTCGGCGCGGGCGCTGTGGGTCTTGATGCCCTGCGCGACCAGGGTCGCGGGCGAGCTGATGACGGCCGCGGCCTTGCCCTCGGCGCCCTGCATGATGCGGTTGCTGCGGGAGTTCGCGATCTCGTCGCCGAAACCGGGGACGAAGCGGTAGATCATCGCGCTGGCGAAGATGGCGAGCAGGATGATGGCGAGGCCGGAGACCACGGCGGAGAAGGCGTCCGGGCCGCTGTCGGTGGACAGTGCGCCCGCGAGACCCAGCACGATCACGATCACCGGCTTCACCAGGATCACCGCGATCATGATGCCCGCCCAGCGGCGGACGTGGCCCCACAGGTTCTTGTCGACGAGGCCCGCGTAGACGACCGTGCCGAGCAGGGCGCCCACGTAGAGGAGGGCGGCCCGGATGACGAGCTCCAGCCACAGCACGCCGGCGGCGAGGATGGACACCAGCGACACGACGATGAGCATGATGGGCCCGCCGCCGATGTTCTCGCCCTTGTCCAGGGCGCCGGAGAACGTCCCGAAGAACGTGTCCGTCTGGTTGCCGGTCGTCTTGGCGAGGACGTCCGTGACCCCGTCGGTGGCCGAGACGACCGTGTAGAGGATCAACGGGGTGAAGGCGCTCGCCAGCACCGTCAGCCACAGGAACCCGATGGCCTCCGACAGCGCGGTGGTGAGGGGGACACCTCGCACCGCCCTCTTCGCCACGGCCAGCAGCCACAGCAGCAGGGTGAGGATCGTCGACGCCGCGAAGACGACGGCGTACTGCTGGAGGAACTTGGGGTTCGTGAAGTCGACGTTCGCCGTGTCGTTGACCGCGGCGGAGAGCTTGTCGATGGTCCACGCGGCGGCGTCGGCGCAGCCCTTGGCCAGGGAGGAGAGGGGGTCGAGCGTGCCGGTCGGGTCGAGGGACCCGCCCGTCTTGTTGCTGCCGCTGTCGCCTTCGCAGTAGTTCTTGGCCGGCCCATGGATGAGGCCGCAGGGGTCGCTGCTCTTCGACGGCGACGGTGTCGGTGCTGCGGCGGCCCGTGTGGCGAGCAGCAGCGCCGTGGTCTGTACGGCACCGACGGCTGCGGTGAGCTTGAGTACGCGGTGATTAGCGGGCATACGTGAACCCTCCGTACTCCTCCACGGCCTTCGCGATTTCGTCGGCGCCGGAGGCGCGGTCGTCACCCGGAACGGGCGCGGGGCCGTCCTTCTGGGAATGCGAGACGATCTTCCAGTCGTCACCGGTCCACTCCAGCTGCATGGTGATGGTGAACCAGCTGCTGGTGACAGGGTTCGTGGAGTTCTGGCCCGCGAGGCCGAGCAGGCCACCGCACCAGACCTCGACGGTTGCGGTGTCGCTCGAGGACTCGGTGACTTTGGTGCCGATGGGGCTCGTCCGGGACACGAACGTGTAGCCCTTGGGCGCCGAGCCGTCCTCGTTCAGTCCGACGTTCTTGTTGAACTGCGGGGTGTACGCCTTGTCCAGCGTCTCCTCGAACTCGGTCACCCGGGACGGGGTGATGATGGTCGAGAGGATCTGGTCCCGCCTGGCCTTGCTGAACATGTCGGTGGAGCCCAGCGCCACCGCATAGTTCGCCGCAGCGCTCTGCGCCCCCTGGGCGTTGTGTGCGTAGCCCGAGGGGATGCCTGAGGTCTGCGTGTCCACCGGGCGGTCGCCGGAGGCCGCCGTGGGCGAGGTTCTGGCCTTGTCGCCGTCGCCGTTCCCGGAGGAGGAGTCGTCCCCGCCGCGGTTCGCGAAGGCGATCGCGGCGATGAGCAGCACGACGACGCCGACGACCGTGACCAGGCTCCGCGAGGAGGACCCGCGGCCGCGCCGCGCCCCGCCGTAGACGTCCCCCGTGCGGTCGGGGAGCCGGGTACGGGTCTGGCCGGAGCCGCCGTACCCCCGGTCCTCGCCGTGCGAGGTGTCGCCGTAGCCGGGTTCGTCACCGGGACTCATGTCGCGTACGCCCCCTCAACCTCTCGCTGAACCAAGTAGTACGACGGTAGCCGTGCTGGTTCCCGCGCGGGCGCGGTGTGGTGACTCGACATCAGGGAAACGCAACCTCAGCCGGTGGGCACGACGGACGGGTGGGTCGGAGGGGAGGGGGGTCCGGGCGCGCCCGGCCGGGCATGGCTCAGGGGTGTCCCGCACCCCTTACACGGCCATGCCGTACACGATGGTGAAGAGCGTGCCGAGGGATCCGATGATGAAGACTCCGGTGAGGCCCGCGATGATGAGGCCCTTGCCCTGTTCGGCGCTGAAGGTGTCGCGAAGAGCGGTGGCGCCGATGCGCTGCTTGGCCGCGCCCCAGATCGCGATGCCGAGGCAGAGCAGGATGGCGACCGCCATCACGACCTCGATCATCACCTTCGCCTCGTTGCCGAGGCTGCCGAAGGGGCCCCAGTCCGGAGCGATCCCGCCGATGATTGTGGTGATGTCGCCCTTGTCGGCTGCGAAAAGCATGTAAGTCACCGCCCCTAGTGGGTAGTTCTGCACCCCCTGCCAGTGCGCAGAGGTCGGGCCCATTCTCGCCGACAATGGCGCCGTCGTATGTCGACTTGGCGTCATTGATTGGCGGGTTTCGTACGAATACCTTGCGGCCGCCCCGCGCGAGCCCCTCACGGGGGTGCGGGACGGTATACGAAGGGTCGTATGGTCACTCTGTGTATCACGGCAGGTCACGCCGGGCAATGAAGTCGATGCGGAACCTGTGGTGTGGTTCCGTCGTTGACCCCTTCTACGAAGCGCACGCTCCGCCCTTCCCGTACGTACGCCGAGCGCGCCGCCCGTTTCTGACAGGTCGTCGAGCCGATGTTCCCCGGGTCGCCGTGTCTGCGGGAGGTGGACGCAGGCCGACGGCCCCGGACGAGGCACAGGCTAACCCCCGCCGCGCCCCGCGGAGGAACGGGCCGGGTCGCGACCCGAGGGGGCGGGCCATGGGGCCGAATGGGCGTCTGGGTGCTGGCTCCCGGCCCCGGGGCGGGTAGGGGCGCAGGAGGCGGGAGGCCGTCCCGGGAAAAGTCCCGGCGGCGGTGACGGATCGGTTGCGAGGAGCGCCCCATGTTCGACGTCACCCAACAGATCGACGCCGTGCGGCGGCAGGTCGGCGCGCGCGAGTACCAGGGGCACGCCGCACGGGTGGTGACGGTGGGCCAGACATACGGCGCCGCCGTCGAGGACGTCTGGGACGCCTGCACCAACGCCGACCGCATCCCACGGTGGTTCCTGCCCGTCACGGGCGAACTCCGGCTCGGCGGCAGGTACCAGCTGGAGGGGAACGCGGGCGGTGTCGTCGAGCGGTGCGAGCCGCCCCTGAGCTTCGCCGCGACCTGGGAGTTCGGCGGTGAGGTCAGCTGGATCGAGGTCCTGCTGGCCGAGGAGCCGGAGGGCGGCACCCGGTTCGTGCTCCAGCACATCGCCCACGTCGACGACGCACGCTGGGCGGAGTACGGCCCGGGTGCCGTCGGTGTCGGCTGGGACCTCGGCATCATGGGCCTGGCCCGTCACCTCGGCGCTCCCGGCGGTGCCTTGGACCCGAAGGAGGGCACGGCCTGGCTCGCGTCCGAGGAGGGCCGCCGCTTCGTGAGGGAGAGCAGCGAGAGCTGGTACGAGGCGAACGTGGCCGCGGGCGAGGACGAGGCCGCCGCCCGTGCGGCCGCGGACCGCACCACCGCCGCCTACGGAGGGACCGCGCCGGAGTGAGGGCGGCCCCGGCGCGGAGGCGGGTACGGGGCCGCGCGGGCCGGTGGAATCGACGTGGTGCGGGGCCGCCCGGCCCCGCGCTCGCCCACGGACGGACTCCCGGCGCACGGCGTGCGGGCCTGTGCCGGTTCCCCGGATGACTCCTGGCGCGGACGCGAAGGAGCCCAGCAGCGCGTACCGGCGGGGTGCGGCGAGACCTGTGATGCGCTTCATCGCACCGGGCGGCAGCGGCGGGCCGGTCCGGCGAACCGTCCTAGCCGGACATCTCGTTGAACAGGTACGCGGCGAGCCAGAGCGCCGGCAGGAGCAGTACGACGTAGGCCAGCGGGCGCTGGAGGACCGGCTTGCCCTGGTCCATGACCACACCGGTCGGCGAGGGCGTCGTCGGGTGCGGCAGCTTGCGGATCCGCGTCCGGACGTAGAGGTTCCACAGCAGGGTGAGCGGGGTGAACAGCGCCAGGGACACCGGGCTCCACCAGCCGCCCGCCAGGGTCTTGGTCGTCATCTCCCGGTGGATCGCGGTGGCGCAGGAGCGGCAGAACGGGCCCTCCATCTTGGAGAACCGCATCGCGACCAGCAACCCCGTGTGCTGGCGGACGGTCATGTCGCCGGCCGGCTGTGCGGCACATATGCGGCAGCCGGGGGTGAGGGGCGGGGCGACCGCCGGGTCGTAGCCGCCCGCGGGGGCGAACGGGTTCTGTCCGTGCGGGGCGAACGGATTCTGTCCGTGCGGGGGGTGCGGGGCCTGTGCGGCGCCCGGTGCTGCGTAGGCCGCGTTCTGGGCGTAGGGGTCCTGCGCGTAGGGGTTCTGCGGGTGCGGGCCCTGGGCGTACGGGCCCTGCGCGTACGCGTTCTGGCCATGTGCCGGCGCACCGTTTGGCGCGTAACCGCCTTGCGGGGCGGCGGGGTTGCCCTGGGGCGCGTTCGGGTGCGGAGGCGGGGTCGCCACGTGCGGTTTCTCCTCGTGTGTGATCGTCCCGCCGCACGGTGCCCGCCTCTACACTGACGTCGGCGGACTCCTGGGCGACGAGGGGCGGTTGACGGTGCGTAAGGCATGGATCGTAGCGACCGCTGCCGTCGGGGCCGCGCTCAGCTTCGTGATGCTGCTCGTCGTCGGCGTCTACATGGTCGCGGGCAACCTGGCCAACGGTATCGGCGGGGGCTCCGTCGGCCTCGCCAAGGGTTCCGTGCCCGCCGCGTACCAGACGCTCGTGCAGAAGTGGGGAAACCTGTGCGGCGCCATCAACCCGGCACTGCTGGCCGCCCAGTTGTACCAGGAGAGCGGATTCAATCCGAATGCCAGGAGTCCGGCGAAAGCGGAAGGGATAGCGCAATTCATTCCGGGGACCTGGGCCACGCACGGAGTCGACGGCGACGGTGACGGCGACCGCGACGTATGGGACCCGAATGACGCGATTCCATCGGCCGCCTCGTACGACTGCCAGCTCGCCTCGTATGTGAAGGACGCGCCGGGGGACGTCACGGAGAACATGCTCGCCGCCTACAACGCGGGTGCCTACGCGGTCATCAAGTACGGCGGCGTTCCGCCGTACAAGGAGACCCGGAACTACGTGAAGACGATCACCACGCTGGCGAAGAGCTTCGCCGCGCCGGTGACCCGCGTCGACCCCTCCAAGCAGGCCGCCGCGGCCATCACCTACGCGCAGAAGAAGCTCGGCACGCCCTACCTGTGGGGCGGCAACGGCACGTCCGACCAGGGCGGACGCTTCGACTGTTCGGGGCTCACCAAGGCCGCGTACGAGAGCGTGGGCGTCACCCTCCCGCGGGTCGCCAACGACCAGTACAACGCGGGTCCGCACCCCAGGCGCTCGGAGCTGCTCCCCGGAGATCTGGTCTTCTTCTCGGACGACCCGGCCGACTCCCGGGCCATCCGTCACGTGGGTATCTACGTGGGCGGCGGATACATGATCGACGCGCCTCGTCCGGGGGCCGTGATCCGCTTCGACCCCGTCGACACCCCCGATTACTTCGGGGCGACCCGAGTGACCGAAGATGGCGCGAAAGCATTGCCGACTACTGTATGAACCCACCCCCTGAGCTGCGGCGATGTGTCTCTCTTCGATAACGTCTGCGTGATCATTCCGTGGAGGGTGGAACGTAGTAGAGGGGACTGTGCGTTCCTTTTGATGTAGCGCCGGGCCGGGTACGGATTCCGGCGGTTTCTACGACCACGGGGGTGGATCGAGCGGGCGCGCGAAAGGGCGTGCCCGCGGGAAAGACGACGAAGGGGCCGCAGCACCATGGCTGGACTCGCCGAATCCGGTTCGAACCCCGACGTCGACCTGCTCTACGACATCAATGGCCTGGCCAAGGACGCGCCCCACTGGTTCGACCGGATCATGGAGTTCGTCGGCGAGTACGGGCTGCTGCTCGGCATGGTCCTGCTCGTGCTGTGGTGCTGGTGGACCGTGCGGCGCCGCGGCGACGACTCCGCCGCGTCCTCCGTGGCCGCCCTCGTGTGGGCACCGCTCGCGGCGGGCATCGCCGTCCTGGTGAACGTGCCGATACGAGGTTTCGTCGAGCGGCCCAGACCCTTCGTGGACCACCAGGGCCTGGACGTCCTCGTCTCCGGCAAGACCGACTACTCCTTCGTCAGCGACCACGCCACGCTCACCATGGCGATGGGCGTCGCCCTGTTCGTCGCGAACCGCAGGTTCGGGCTCCTGGGGATCGGGCTGGCCCTGCTCGAAGGGTTCTGCCGGGTCTACATGGGCGTGCACTACCCGACGGACGTCGTCGGCGGCTTCGCCCTCGGCACCGCGGTCGCCCTGCTGCTGTCCCCCGTGGCCATGGCGCTGCTCACCCCGGTGATGAAGGCGGTGGAACGCTCTCCGCGCGCCGGCCTGCTGATCCGTGCCCGGGGCACCACGCCCACCGGGCACGACGCGCTCATCCCGGGATCGCGGACGGAGCGCTCCGAGGAACGGGACCTCGCCGCTTAGCCGCGTCCCCGGCGGGGCGCGGTCCCGCGCCGGAGCGCCCTCCCGTCCCGCATCCTCTCCCGCCCCGCACCTCCTCCCGTCCCGCGGGTCAGAGCGCCTGCGGGAAGGAGAAGAAGTGGTGCGGGTCGTACTGCTTCTTCAGCGCCGTGAGCCGGGTCGCCGCGTCGCCGTAGTACGCCTTGCGCCAGTCGGTGAGGGTGGCGTCCGTGTAGTTCTGGTAGGCGGCGCCGGAGGCGTACCGGCCCATGGCGGAGTGCGCGGTGCCCAGCCAGGACTGCGCCGTCGTGCCGGAGGTGCCCGCCCGCCAGGAGACGATGTACTGCGCGAGCATCCGTGAACGGCGGTGCACGAAGGCGGTGGCCGTGGGCGACACCCGGTTCACGGCGCCGCCCAGCGCCGTCAGCGCGATGCTGCCCGCGCCGCCGCGGACGCCGGATATCTGGTTCAACAGCGCCTGGATGCCGGCGGCCGGGATCGAACGGTCGAAGAAGTCCGAACGCGCCGCGTAGGTCTCACGGCCGAGCGCGCCCTGCGGGCTGCGGCCCGGCGTCGGACCCGGCAGGTGGCACTGCGCGTCCGTCGGGAAGGAGGAGCAGCCCGCGTACACCTCCATCGATTCCTCGTACGAACGCCTCTTGAGGGAGACGCTGCGTGCCGGGGCACCGATGCGGTCGGCCAGCCGGTCCACGGCGTTCTGGAGTTCACCGTAGGTGCCGAGCGAGAACGCGGCCACGGACACCGTGGGGGTGCCGCCCGCCGCGTTCGCGAGGTGGCACGACGACCAGATCTCGTCGGGCTGGTCCGGGCCCCACTCCTGCCACGCCTTCAGCACGGCGGCGGCCTTGGCCCACGGCCAGGTCATGTAGGCCGAGACGCCCTGCGGGGCCGGGTGGGTCTTGAAACGCAGTTCGGTGACGACGCCGAAGTTTCCGTTGCCGGCACCGCGCAGGGCCCAGAACAGGTCCTTGTGGTCCGTGGCGTTCGCGGTGAGCTGCTTGCCGTCGGCGGTGATCAGCGTGGCCTGCGTGAGGCTGTCGCAGGTCAGCCCGTACGCCCGGGACACCACCCCGTGGCCGCCGCCCAGGGTCAGCCCGGAGACGCCCACGGTGGGGCAGGAACCCGCGGGAATGGTGACGCCCTTCGCGGCCAGCGCGCGATAGACGTCGATCAGCTTGGAACCGGCGCCGACCACCGCCTCGTTCCCCGACGCCCGGATCTTGTTCAGCTTGGAGACGTCGACGACCAGGCGGCCGTTGCCGGAGGACCAGCCCGCGTACGAGTGGCCGCCGTTGCGGATCGACACCTTGATGCCGTGCGCGCGGGCGTAGTCCATGGTCGTGCGGATGTCGTCCGCGTGCGCGACGTACGCGACGGCCGCGGGCTTCAGCCCGTCGAAGCGCGTGTTGTACAGCTGGTGGGCGGCCGGCCAGCTGCGGTCGCCGGGGCGGATCAGCGCACCGTCCAGTTCCCTGGACAGGGCGGCCCAGTTCGCGGCCGCGCGGCTGCTGGCGGTGGCCGTGCGGACCGACGTGCCGGTACCGGCGCTCTCGGAGGCGCCCGCCGCCTTGGTGTCGCCGCCGTTGCACGCGGACGTCGCCGCCGCCGCGAGTGCGGCGGTGGCTCCGCCGATGAACGTACGCCGTTGCATGTGCGCCTCCTGTGGGTTCCGTGGAACGAGACGGGTCACCGGGCCCCGGGGTTCCACGCGCGAACGTCGCAGAACGGCTACAGCGCGCCCCGGCCGAGCACGTCCTCGGAATGGATCTCCGCGTCCGTCCGGGCCAGACTGCGCGCGCGGCGCGCGGGGCCTCGCCAGCCGCAGGTGCACCGGGCCACACAGAAGCGGCCCTGTTCGACCGTCGTCGTGCGGTGTTCGGGGAAAGGGCCGTCGTCGTCCTGCTGCGCCACGCCGACAACGTTACCCAAGGCAAGTGAATGGACGGGAGCCGCGTGACGGCCGCCCCTACCCGTCGTTAACCGGAACGACAGGGAGGGCCCAGGACGACCGGCTGGGGGTCGGCAAGGCGATGGTGGCGCAGGTGGCTCAGACGGAAGGGCGGACCGGCCTGCTGGTCGTCGCGGCCGTGACGGCGGGACTGGCCGTGTGTGCCACGGGATGCGCGGGCGGAGGTGCCGCCGACGACGCCCGGACCGGCTCCGGCACCGTCGAGGCGCTGCACCGGGCCGCCGCCACCCTGGAGCGCGCGGGCAGCGCCAAGGCCCGTACGTCGATGGAGATGGCCACGGGCGGGACCCGGGTCACCATCCGCGGGCAGGGCGTGTACGACTTCAGGAAGCAGCAGGGCGAGCTCAAGGTGCTGCTCCCGCAGGATCCCGCCGGCACGGCCGAGCACCGGCCGATCACCGAGCTGCTCGCGCCCGGAGCCCTGTTCATGAAGAACCGCGGCGCGGGGGTGCCCGTGGACAAATGGGTCCGCGTGGACACGGCCGGTCTCTCCGACGGGAACCTGGTGACGGGCGGCGCCACCGACCCGTACGCGGCGGCGGAACTGCTGCGCGGGGCCCGGACGGCGACCTTCGTGGGGGAGACGGAGGTGGCCGGGACGCGGGTGCGGCACTACCGCGGGACCGCCGACCTGCACGTCGCCGCCAGTGGCGCCTCGAAGGGGCAGCGGTCCGCGCTGAAGGCGGCGGCGAAAGGGTTCGCCACCGCGGAGGTGCCGTTCGACGCCTACCTCGACGAGCAGGGCCGGCTGCGCAAGGTGCGGCACCGCTTCAGCTTCGTCAACGGCCACCAGAAGGGCACGGTGGCCGTCGCCTCGACGACGCTGCTGTACGACTTCGGGGCGCCCGCCGATGTACGGCTGCCGCGCCCGCGGGACATTTTCGCCGGGAAGATCGCGGAACAGTAGCTTCCAGGGAGGGGCCGGAAATGGCCCTTCCGTGCCATGCGCGGTGTGTAGGCCGCTCCCTACTCTAGGAAGTCGGTGACGGCAGGAAGAGGTGATGCACGTGGCTCCGGTCGGCGGTACGGCAGTTCAGGACCACGTGGCCCTCGCCGAGATCGAGCTGTGCGGGGAGCTGATCATCGCGGCCTCGGCCGCCGACGAGGACCGGCTCAGTCTGGAGAGCATCGACGAGGTGCTGAAGGTGGCCGAAGAGCGCGCCCACGAACGGGGCGCGCGGGAGACGTAGGTCACCTCCCGCCACGCGGAAACGGAATGCGCGTACGGCCGGAATCGTGTCCCTTCGCCGGCCGACCCGGTCCGGGTCAGGTGCGCAGCAGCCGGCCGATCGCCTTGGTCGCCTCCTCGACCTTCGCGTCGATCTCCTCGCCGCCCTTGAGGGCCGCGTCAGCGACGCAGTGCCGCAGGTGCTCCTCCAGGAGCTGGAGCGCGAAGGACTGCAGCGCCTTCGTGGAGGCCGACACCTGGGTGAGTATGTCGATGCAGTAGACGTCCTCGTCGACCATGCGCTGCAGGCCCCTGATCTGGCCCTCGATACGGCGCAGACGCTTGAGGTGCTCGTCCTTCTGCTTGTGGTAGCCGTGGATCCCGCGGTCGTGATCCGTCACGACCTCGGGGGTCCCTCCGGCAGGTCCCTCGACGGCCTCGGTCTCGCCGGAGGGTGCCGTCGCGCCGGCCTCTGTGGTCGTCATCGCGTCCTCCCGCCAACTGATACCCCTGGTGGGTATATGGTATCGAACTTTGCTGGGTATGGAGCCCTTGCCCGAAGCCGGAACCGGACCCTGTGCTGATCACTGTGCCCGATGGGCGACACTGGGGGACGGCCCATTAGCCGTGGCCGGATGATGCGCCTAGCATCAGCCTGACCGAACCGAAGCACCCCGAGGACCCCAAGTGCGCTTTCGTCTGACCCCCAGGGAGACGAGCTTCTACGACATGTTCTCCGCGTCCGCGGACAACATCGTCACCGGCTCGAAACTCCTGATGGAACTGCTTGGGGCGGACGCCTCCGCCCGGGCCGAGATCGCAGAGCGTATGCGGGCAGCGGAACACGCCGGTGACGACGCGACGCACGCGATCTTCCACCAGCTGAACTCCTCCTTCATCACGCCGTTCGACCGCGAGGACATCTACAACCTGGCCTCGTCCCTCGACGACATCATGGACTTCATGGAGGAGGCCGTCGACCTGGTCGTCCTCTACAACGTCGAGGAACTGCCCAAGGGCGTCGAGCAGCAGATCGAGGTGCTGGCCCGGGCCGCGGAGCTGACCGCGGAGGCCATGCCGAACCTGCGCACCATGGACAACCTGACCGAGTACTGGATCGAGGTCAACCGTCTGGAGAACCAGGCCGACCAGATCCACCGCAAGCTGCTCGCCCACCTCTTCAACGGCAAGTACGACGCCATCGAAGTGCTGAAGCTCAAGCAGATCGTGGACGTGCTGGAGGAAGCGGCCGACGCGTTCGAACACGTGGCGAACACCGTGGAGACCATCGCGGTCAAGGAGTCCTGAGGCTTCGTGGACACCTTCGCGCTGATCGTGACCATCGGTGTCGCGCTCGGATTCACGTACACGAACGGCTTCCACGACTCGGCGAACGCCATCGCCACGTCGGTCTCCACGCGGGCACTGACCCCGCGGGCCGCGCTCGCCATGGCCGCCGTGATGAACCTCGCCGGCGCCTTCCTCGGCAGTGGTGTCGCGCACACCGTCAGCAAGGGGCTGATCGAGACGCCCGAGGGCGGCAAGGGGATGGGCATCCTCTTCGCCGCGCTGATCGGGGCGATCGTCTGGAACCTCGTCACCTGGTACTTCGGGCTTCCGTCGTCCTCCTCGCACGCGTTGTTCGGCGGGCTCGTGGGGGCGGCGCTCGCGGGGGGTACGACCGTTCTCTGGTCCGGCGTCATCGACAAGATCGTCATTCCGATGTTCCTGTCGCCGATCGTCGGTCTGATCGTCGGCTACCTGGTCATGTGCGCGATCATGTGGATCTTCCGCAGGGCCAACCCGCACAAGGCCAAGCGTGGATTCCGGATAGCCCAGACCGTGTCGGCGGCCGGCATGGCGCTCGGTCACGGTCTCCAGGACGCGCAGAAGACGATGGGCATCGTGGTGATGGCCCTCGTCATCGGTGACGTGCAGGGCGCCGACGACCCGATCCCGGTGTGGGTGAAGATCGCCTGTGCGGTGATGCTGTCCCTCGGCACCTACGCGGGTGGCTGGCGCATCATGCGGACGCTGGGGCGGAAGATCATCGAGCTCGATCCGCCGCAGGGGTTCGCCGCGGAGACGACGGGGGCGTCGATCATGTTCGTCACCGCGTTCCTGTTCAAGGCGCCGATCTCGACCACGCATGTCATCACCTCCGCGATCATGGGTGTCGGGGCGACGAAGCGGGTGAACGCCGTGCGCTGGGGGGTCGCCAAGAACATCGTGCTCGGGTGGTTCATCACCATGCCGGCCGCTGCGGTGGTGGCTGCCGCCAGCTTCTGGGTCGTGAACCTGGCGTTCCTCTAGGGTTCGGTGCCCGGGGCGGGGGGAGGGTTTTCGCCCCCTCCGCCCCTGCCCGTCCCTTGTTCCCGGAGGCTTCGCCCCCGGACCCCCGGATCGGCCTGGACGGCCTTGTCCTCAAGCGCCGGACGGGCTGGAGTGTGCCGCCCCTGTTCTCAGGGGGCCGGCGCCCAGGGAGTGCGTCGGTCTGGACGGCCTTGTGCTCAAGCGCCGGACGGGCTGGAGTGTGCCGCCCCTGTTCTCAGGGGGCCGGCGCCCAGGGAGTGCGTCGGTCTGGACGGCCTTGTGCTCAAGCGCCGGACGGGCTGGAGTGTGCCGCCCCTGTTCTCAGGGGGCCGGCGCCCAGGGAGTGCGTCGGTCTGGACGGCCTTGTGCTCAAGCGCCGGACGGGCTGAGGCCGACTGTTCGGGTAAAGAATCGGGCCCGCCCCCCGGGAGCCAGGGGGCGGGCCCTTCTTCTTCCTCGCGGTGGCACCGCCATGCAGCACCGCGAGGGTTCTCGGGGAGGACGGGCCGGTCAGCCGAAGCGGCCCGAGATGTAGTCCTCCGTGGCCTGGACCGACGGGTTGGAGAAGATGCGCTCCGTGTCGTCGATCTCTATGAGGCGGCCGGGCTGGCCGACCGCGGCCAGGTTGAAGAACGCGGTGCGGTCGGAGACGCGGGCGGCCTGCTGCATGTTGTGCGTCACGATGACGATCGTGAAGCGCTCCTTGAGCTCCCCGATCAGGTCCTCGATGGCGAGGGTGGAGATGGGGTCGAGGGCCGAGCAGGGCTCGTCCATGAGGAGGACCTGGGGCTCCACGGCGATCGCCCGCGCGATGCACAGACGCTGCTGCTGACCACCGGAGAGGCCGGAGCCGGGCTTGCTCAGGCGGTCCTTGACCTCGTTCCAGAGGTTGGCGCCCTTGAGGGACTTCTCGACGATGTCGTTCAGCTCGGACTTCTTGTAGGAGCCGTTCAGGCGCAGGCCCGCCGCGACGTTGTCGAAGATCGACATCGTGGGGAAGGGGTTGGGGCGCTGGAAGACCATGCCGATGGTGCGGCGCACGGCGACCGGGTCGACTCCCGTGCCGTACAGGTCCTCGTCGTCCAGGAGCACCTTGCCCTCGACGCGGCCACCGGGGGTGACCTCGTGCATGCGGTTCAGGGTGCGCAGGAAGGTCGACTTGCCGCAGCCGGAGGGGCCGATGAAGGCCGTCACGGAGCGGGGCTCGACCGTCATGGAGATGTCTTCGATCGCCCGGTGGGCGCCGTAGTAGGCGGTGAGCCCGCTCACGTCGATGCGCTTGGCCATGTCTATCACTGCTTCTTTCGCAAGGTTTCGGGTCGCTGATCGGCCGCGTCAGCGGCCCGTCTTGGGTGCCTTCCAGCGCGCGATGCCACGCGCCGCCAGGTTGAGGATCATGACGAAGGCGATGAGCGCGAGTGCCGCTGCCCAGGCCCGGTCGTAGGCCACTTCGGTACCGGCGGCGTACTGCCGGTAGATGTAGAGCGGAAGCGAGGCCTGCGGGCCGGAGAACGGGTTGTTGTTGATGAAGTTCGTACCCCACACCAACAGCAGCACGGGAGCCGTCTCACCGGTGATACGTGCGACGGCGAGCATCACGCCCGTGGTGATACCGCCGATGGACGTCGGCAGAACCACCTTGATGATCGTGCGCCACTTCGGGACGCCCAGCGCGAGGGAGGCCTCACGCAGCTCGTTGGGAACGAGCTTGAGCATCTCCTCGGTGGAGCGGACCACCACGGGCATCATCAGGATCGACAGGGCGAGCGCGCCGGCGAAGCCGGAGTAGCCCATGTCCAGGATCAGGATCCAGAAGCTGAGGATGAACAGACCGGCGACGATCGACGGGACGCCCGTCATGACGTCGACGAAGAAGGTGACGGCGCGGGCGAGCTTGCCCCGTCCGTACTCGACGAGGTAGATCGCGGTGAGCACGCCGATCGGCACGGCGATCAGGGTCGCGATGCCCACCTGCTCCAGGGTGCCGAGGAGCGCGTGGTAGATACCGCCACCGGGCTCGTTGTCGGCCACCACGCCCATGGAGTGGCTGAGGAAGTAGAGGTCGAAGGCCTTCACGCCCCGCTTGACGGTCTCCCAGATCAGGGAGGCCAGCGGGATCACGGCGACGATGAAGCAGACCCAGACCAGGCTGGTGGCGACGCGGTCCTTGGCCTGACGGCGGCCCTCGACGCGTGCGGCGATGCCGTACGTGCCGAAGACGAACAGGAGCGCGGCGATCAGGCCCCACTGGACCTTGCTGTCGAGCCCCGCGCCCAGGCCGATGCCCACGGCGAGGGCGACGGCTCCCGCGGCGATGGCCCACGGGGACCACTTCGGGAGGCTGGCGCCGCGCAGCGTGCTGGGGCGCTTGTCGGTGAGGGGTGCGGTGCTCATGCGTTGGCCCCCGAGTACTCCTTGCGGCGGTTGATGATCACGCGCGCCGCGCCGTTGACCAGCAGAGTGATGACGAACAGGACGAGACCCGAGGCGATCAGGGCGTCCTGGCCGAACGTGGTGGCCTCGTTGAACTTGCTCGCGATGTTCTGTGCGAACGTGCCGCCGCCCGGGTCGAGCAGGCTGGCGGTGATGTCGAAGGTCGGGGAGAGCACGGTGGCGACGGCCATCGTCTCGCCCAGCGCGCGGCCGAGGCCGAGCATCGACGCGGAGATCACGCCGGAGCGGCCGAAGGGCAGCACTGACATGCGGATGACTTCCCAGCGCGTGGCACCGAGGGCCAGCGCGGCCTCCTGGTGCATCTGCGGCGCCTGGCGGAAGACCTCGCGGCTCACGTTGGTGATGATCGGAAGGATCATGATCGCGAGCAGGATGCCGACGGTGAGCATCGAGCGGGGCGCTCCGCCCTGCCACTCGAAGATGCCGGTCCAGCCGAAGTAGTGGTCGAGCCAGCCGAAGAGGCCGGTCATGTGCGGCACGAGGACGATGGCGCCCCACAGGCCGTACACGATGGACGGGACGGCGGCGAGCAGGTCGATCACGTACGCGATGGGGCCGCCGAGCTTGCGGGGCGCGTAGTGCGTGATGAACAGCGCGATGCCGACGGCGACCGGGACCGCGAGGGCCATGGCGATGATCGCGGAGACCACCGTGCCGAAGGCCAGGACCGCGATGCCGAAGGTCGGCGGCTCGAGGTTGGTGTTCCACTCGAAAGCGGTGAGGAAGTTCGCGTCGTCCTTGCTGATCGCGAGGGCGGCGCGGTAGGTGAGGAAGACCGCGATGGCGGCCATGATCACCAGGAGGAGGATGCCGGACCCGCGGGAGAGGCCGAGGAAGACACGGTCCCCGGGGCGGGTGGCGCCACGGGCCGTGCGCTTGTGCATGGCGGTGGAACGCGGAGGGGTGGGGGGAGGCGCTTCAGTGTTCTGAGTCGATATGTCCATCGTGAGTCTCCGGTCTGCGGAGCCGGATGGCGGCTCCAGGCGGCGGTGCACCGGACGGTGCGGCCCGCCTCGGTGAGGCGGGCCGCACACTCGGGTCAGCTCAGGTTCGAGACGGTGGAGCGAACCTTGGTGATGATCTCGGCGGGGATCGGCGCGTACTGCGCGTCGGTCAGGAGCTTCTGACCGTCCTCGCTCGCGATGTAGTTGAGGAAGGACTTGGTGGCGGCCAGGGTGTCGGCCTTGTTGCCCTTCTCGCAGACGATCTCGTAGGTGACCAGCGTGAGCGGGTAGGCGCCCTCGGCGGTCGGCTTGTAGTTCAGCTCCAGGGCCAGGTCGTTGCCGACGCCGGCGACCTTGGCGGTGGAGATCGCCTTGGTGGCGTTCTCGACGGTGGCCTTGACCGGGGTGGCGGCCTCCGTCTTGAGGTCGACGGTGCTGATGCCCTCAGCGGCGTACGAGAGCTCGAAGTACGAGATCGCGCCCGCGGTCTGCTTCACCTGCTGGGCGAGGCCGGAGGAGCCCTGAGCGGACTGGCCGCCCTTCGCCTGCCAGGCCTTGCCGCCCGAGTACTTCCAGTCCGACGGGGCGACGGCCTTCAGGTACTTGGTGAAGTTGTCCGTGGTGCCGGACTCGTCCGAGCGGTGGAACGCCTGGATCTTGGTGCTGGGCAGCTTCGCGTCGGGGTTCAGCTTGGCGATCGCGTCGTCGTCCCACGTCTTGATCTTGCCGTCGAAGATCTTGGCGATCGTCGAGGCGTCCAGGACGAGGTTGTCGACACCCGGGAGGTTGTAACCGATGGCGATGGGGCCACCGACCATGGGCAGGTCGACCGCGGCGTTGCCGCCGCACGCCTTCTTGGCCGCGGTGGCCTCTTCGGGCTTGAGGGGCGAGTCCGAACCGGCGAACGCGGTCTGGCCCTGGGTGAACGCCGTGACACCGGCGCCCGAACCCGTCGGGTTGTAGTTGATCTGGACGTCCTTGCAGGCGGCCGTGAAGGCCTTGACCCAGGCGTCGATCGCGTTCTTCTGGGCGGAAGAGCCGGAGGCCTGGAGCTGGCCCTTGGCGTCGTCGCACTTGATGGCGCTGTTGTTGCTGGCCGCCGACGAGCTGCCGCCACCGTTGTCCTTGCCGGTGTCGTCCGAGCCGCACGCCGTGAGGGCCAGGGCGCCGGAGACGGCGACAGCACCGAGCGAGAGGGCGCGAAGCCGGTTCTTGCGCTGAAGCTTCACTTTCGGGAGTTCCTTCCAGGAGCCGCCGTCAGGTTGGCGGCGTGCGAGGTTCGGTGTCATGCGGAGGCTCCGTCGAGAAGGCGCTCCGCACCGGGTAAGGCCGAAATTAGGCAGAACAGGTGAAGCCGCCGATGGCCATAAGTGAACGGGGGGTGAACCCCTGCGGACGGTGCGGTGAGGTCACGGAACGCTTACGTCGAGGACACAGGTCGGTTTCCGGCAACTCGGATTCCACCGACAACTCTAGGCATATGCGCAAAATCATTCAGATTTCGTTGTGAACAGCTCGGCGCCGTACAGAACGGCGATCGCCCGGTACATACACGCTGGAGCGGGCGGTATGTACCGGGCGGAGGCCGGTCCCCTGCCGGGAGCAGGAGTCCCTAGGCCAGGTGCAGCACGTCCGGCAGGGCGTCGACCAGGTCGCGGTCCCGGGACTGGGTCAGCCGGTGACGGGCCGCCGTGGGGGAGAGCCACAGGACACGGTCGACCTCGCGGTTCGGCGTGAAATGGCCGTCCACCGCCTCGGCCGCCCAGTAGCGGACCTCCTTGGGGCGGCCGCCGACGAGGTAGCGGAGCGCGGGGAGGGCGGCGCCCGGGGCGGCGACGTACCCCGTCTCCTCCTCCACCTCGCGGACCGCCCCCGTGAGCGGGTCCTCGCCGCGCTTCAGCTTGCCCTTCGGGTGCGACCAGTCGTCGTACTTCGGCCGGTGCACGAGGCAGATCTCCAGTTCCCCGTCGAACGGGGAGCGGCGCCACAGGACGCAGCCCGCCGCGCGGATGGTGTCGTCTGCCGTGGATGCCATGGGGCCTCCCTCAGGGGGTGCGTACGGCTTCCTTCTGCCATGCCTGCTGGAAGGCGAACCGGGCCGCCTCCACCTCGTGCCGCTGGTCGGCGTGGAGCACACCGAGCGCGTACGCCGTCGCCGGGGCGATCCGCGGGGTGCGCGCCGCCGCGGCGGCGGCCGAGGCCGCCTCCGCCGCGTCCCGGTGCCGGTTCAGCGCCTGGCCCGCGGCGAGCAGCCGCACGTCCACCGGGCACTCCTCGCCGTACAGCACCTCGCGGGCGTAGCGGTGCAGCCGCAGCAGCAGCCGGACCTGGTGCCACGGCGCGTCCTGCGGCTGCGGGGCGGTGTCGGCGGACAGGCCGTGGACGAGTGCCTCCGCGTTGTAGGGGTGGCCCGCGGTGGCCAGCGGCAGCGCGGCGACGGCGTCCGTCAGCCGGTCCTCCGCGGCGGCGGCCGACGGACGCAGGCCGGTGCCGGCCGCGCCGGGCACCAGCGGGACCTCGCTGGCGAGCACGGCGACGCTGTCGGCGACCGCGTGGAAGCGGGAGGAGCCCAGCGCCTGGAGGGCCGCGGAGTGCGCGCGGGTGCGGGCCAGCGTGAGCTGACGGTCCAGCAGGGCGCCCGCCTTCGCCGCACCGACGGTCAGGTTCCCCTTGGGGGCCGCGGGGGCGCCCGACGCGGGCAGGGCGGCGCCGGAGAGCCGGTTGAGGGCCCCGAGCAGCCGCTCCAGCCGGGCCCCGTACGCGTGCTCGCGCGCCAAGGTCCCGGACAGCCAGGCCAGTTCGGGGCGCATGCCCTCCGACCAGTCCGCTTCGAGCAGGGGGCGGAAGGTGTGCAGGCTGCCGCTGATGCGGCGGGCCGAGCGGCGCAGGGCGCGCACCGCGTCGACCGACTCCTGCGAGCCGTTCGCCGCGCCGCCGGTCTCCCGGTGCTGGCGCAGCGAACGGAGGAACTCCGTGGCCTGGGCCCTCAGATAGGCCGCGAGGTCGTCTCCGGTGGGTGTGCCTCCCTGCGCGAGCGGGGCCGGGAGCCGGGGAGAGGACCGGGCCGCGGGGTTGGTGGGGGGATCAAGGTGCTGCTGTGCCACGCCGGCGCCTCCGGGCGTCTATGAGCATCTCCTGGACGTTCCGCAGGGGCTGGCCATCCGCGTCGGTCGCGTGCCGGGTCCACTCTCCGTCGGGGCCGAGGTGCCAGGAGGCGGTGGTGTCGGACATACCGGTTTCGAGCAGCCGGTTGAGGGCCGCCCGGTGGGCCGGGTCCGTGACCCGGACCAGTGCCTCGATCCGCCGGTCGAGGTTGCGGTGCATCATGTCGGCGCTGCCGATCCACACTTCGGGCTCGCCGCCGTTGCCGAAGCCGAAGACCCGGGAGTGCTCGAGGAAGCGGCCGAGGACGGAGCGGACCCGAATGTTCTCGGACAGGCCCGTGACGCCGGGGCGCACCGCGCAGATGCCGCGCACCCATACGTCGACCGGCACGCCGGCCTGGGAGGCGCGGTACAGCGCGTCGATGATCGCCTCGTCCACCATCGAGTTGACCTTGATGCGCACGTAGGCGGGGCGTCCGGCGTTGTGGTGCTGTACTTCCTTGTTGATCCGCGCGATCAGGCCGTCGCGCAGGGACTTGGGGGCGACCAGGAGCCGCCGGTAGGTCTCGCGGCGGGAGTAGCCCGAGAGCCGGTTGAACAGGTCGGAGAGGTCCGCGCCGACCTGCGGGTCGGCGGTGAGCAGTCCGAGGTCCTCGTACAGCCGGGCGGTCTTCGGGTGGTAGTTGCCCGTGCCGACGTGGCTGTAGCGGCGCAGGGTGTCGCCCTCCTGTCGCACGACGAGCGACAGCTTGCAGTGGGTCTTGAGCCCGACGAGCCCGTACACCACGTGGCAGCCGGCCTCCTCCAGCTTGCGGGCCCACTTGATGTTGGCCTGCTCGTCGAAGCGCGCCTTGATCTCGACGAGGACGAGGACCTGCTTGCCCGACTCGGCGGCGTCGATGAGCGCGTCGACGATCGGCGAGTCGCCGGACGTGCGGTACAGGGTCTGCTTGATGGCGAGCACGTCCGGGTCGGACGCGGCCTGCTCCAGGAACGCCTGCACGGAGGTGGAGAAGGAGTCGTACGGGTGGTGCAGCAGGACGTCGCGCTCGCGCAGGGCGGCGAAGATGTCGGGCGCGGAGGCCGACTCGACCTCGGCGAGGTCGCGGTGGGTGCCCGCGATGAACTTCGGGTACTTCAGCTCGGGCCGGTCGAGGGCGCCGATGCCGAAGAGGCCGGTGAGGTCCAGGGGACCCGGCAGCGGGTACACCTCGGCCTCGGAGATCTTCAGCTCCCGGACCAGCAGGTCGAGGACGTACCGGTCGATGGACTCCTCGACCTCCAGGCGCACCGGCGGTCCGAAGCGGCGCCGCATGAGCTCCTTCTCCAGCGCCTGGAGCAGGTTCTCGGCGTCGTCCTCCTCGACCTCCAGGTCCTCGTTCCTGGTGAGGCGGAAGGTGTGGTGCTCGAGGACCTCCATGCCCGGGAAGAGCTCTTCCAGGTGGGCCGCGATGACGTCCTCGATGGGGACGTAGCGGTTCGGGGAGGCCTCCAGGAAGCGGGAGAGCAGCGGCGGGACCTTGACGCGCGCGAAGTGGCGGTGGCCGCTGACCGGGTTGCGCACGACGACGGCCAGGTTCAGCGACAGGCCGGAGATGTACGGGAAGGGGTGCGCCGGGTCGACGGCCAGCGGGGTCAGCACGGGGAAGATCTGGTGCCGGAAGAGCGTGAACAGGCGGGCCTGTTCCTTCTCGGTCAGCTCGCCCCAGCGGACCAGGTGGATGCCCTCCTCCGCGAGCGCGGGGGCGACGTCCTCCTGGTAGCAGGCCGCGTGCCGGGCCATGAGCTCGCGGGAGCGGGCCCAGATCATCTCCAGGACCTCGCGGGGCTGGAGACCGGAGGCGGACTTCGTGGCGACGCCCGTGGCGATGCGGCGCTTCAGGCCCGCCACCCGGACCATGAAGAACTCGTCCAGGTTGCTGGCGAAGATGGCCAGGAACTTGGCGCGCTCCAGCAGGGGGGTGTCCGGGTCCTCGGCGAGTTCGAGGACGCGTTCGTTGAACGCCAGCCAACTGCGCTCCCGGTCCAGGAAGCGGCCCTGCGGCAGGGTGACGCCGTCCTGCGCCGAGTCCTCGTAGGCATCGAGGTCGGCATCGATGTCGGGCTCGAGGTCGGAGACGTTCGCCGCCACCGTGTGCGGGCGGTGCGCGGCTATGGAGCCGACGGACGGCTGCGGGTGCTTGACCGGTGCCTGGGCGCTTGGCTGGTTCATGGACCCATTCTTCCGCGCCGAGGGCGAGACCGGCGCGTCGGAGAGGGCGGGTGGCAGCGCGGCGATGCGGATGATCCGGTTCCGCGTGACCGGCGTACGCTCACTCCCCGTCGCCGGCGTGGGATCGCTCTCCGGCACGAGCTCGTGGTCCGGCGGAGGCGAAGGCTCGGGCACGGCGGGCTTCATTGCTTGAGCGTTGCAAGGTCGTCTGAATCGATGGTTAAGACGACATGACGTGCGGGATATGGCGGAGCGGCTCCCGGACGTCCGTATGCCCGGGAACCGCGTCCGGCCCGCCCCCTACGGGGTGCGGTGGCGCAGGAGCCGGAAGGCGCCCGCGGTGGCCAGGCCCGCGACGGCGAGGACGATGCCGGTCTCCACCAGCTGGAGCGGCCAGAAATGGGCCTCGGGGTGGTAGGTGGCCCAGAAGTCCTTCAGGCCGGAGCGCCGCACGCAGTCCTGGATGTCGGCGGCGCTGTCGGAGCCGACGCAGGTCAGGTCGCCGCCGATGCGCCTGCCGGTGGCGGTGACCACGCCGTGTCCGAGGTCCAGGGAGCTCGCCGGAAGGCGCAGGGCGGCCCGGCCGGTGACCGTGTCGGCGGGCCACAGGCCCGTCCGCACCCGCTCCAGCACGGTGTGCAGCACCAGGACCGCGGCGAGGGCCGCGCCGACGGCGGGCAGGGCCTTCCGGGTCACCAGACCGGCGAGCGCGCCGAGGGCCAGACCCGCCAGGACGTGGGCGACGGCGACCGGGCCGGTGGAGACGAAGACGTCGGGGTCGTACCAGGCCCCGACCAGGTCGGGGTTGTCGTCCTGACGGGCCCAGACGGTGAGGAGCACCGCCGCGGTGGTGCCGGCCGTCAGCAGGACCGCGGGCAGGGCGAGCTTCGCGGCGAGCCAGCGCACCGGCGTCACGGACTGGCTCCAGGCCAGCTGCGCGGTGCCGCTCTCCAGCTCGCGGCCGATCAGGGCGCCGCCCGCCCAGGCGGCCACCGGGAACATCAGGTACGACAGGACGGTGCCGACGGAGTCGATGCCGGCCCCGTACGTCTCGTCGGTGCCGATCGCCCGGAGGGCCGAGCAGCTCGGCAGGCCGGTGCCCGGCGAACCGCACGGGCCGATGGCCGCGCGGGCGTCCGCGCCGATTGCGTACATCCAGACCAGGGTCGTCGCGACGGCGAGCAGGGCGGCGCCCCCGGCGATCAGCGCCGCGCGGTGCAGGCGCAGCACGGTCCAGGTCAGACCGGACGGACGGCGCGGGCTCAGGGCGCTCACGGGGCGGACCTCGTCTTCAGGACGCCGAAGGCGACGGCGACGAGGACGGCGGTGGCGGCCAGCAGGACGCCGGTCTCCAGCAGCTGGCGGGGCCAGTAGTCGGGGGACGGCAGGTACTCGCGGGTGAAGCGGACGACGTCGTGCCGGTCGAGGCAGGCGCGGTCCGAGTAGCAGCCCGGGTCGCGGATCTCGGCGCCGGTGGAGGTGATCGCCCGGCTGCGGACGGACAGTTCGGGCTGCTGGTAATGACCCTGGAAGGGCCAGGAGTTGGCGCGGAACGCGTTGACCAGGAACTGCGCGACGCCGGCGACCGCGAGGGCGGGCAGCGTGCGGCGCAGCACGAGTCCGGCGACCGCGCCGACGGCCAGGCCGAGCAGCGGCGCGGCGACCGTGGCCGGGCCGAGGGAGTAACGCAGGGCGCGCGGTCCGATGCCGGCCATCAGCAGATTGCTGTGGGCGGACCAGAGCAGTTCGTAGAGCAGGACCAGCAGGCTCGTGCCCGCGGTGACGAGCAGCGCGGGCACCGCCAGCTTGGCGGCGAGCCAGCGGGCGGGCGACACGGACTGGGTCCACGCGAGCCGCGCGGTGCCGGTCTCCAGTTCGCGGGCGATCAGCGCGCCGCCCGCGAACACGGCCACCGCGAAGGAGGCGAGCTCCAGCAGGGAGGACGGGGCGTAGAAGAGGTCGTTGTAGGTGCCCGAGAGGTAGGTGGAGGTGATCCCGGAGGACCAGGCGGCCTCGTGCACGCCGGAGTACCCGAACGTGTCGAGCTTCTTCTGCGTGGGGCCGGCGCCGGGCCCGTACAGCCACAGCAGCAGCCCCGCGGTGAGGACGACGAAGCCGGTCCAGATCCACAGCGCGGTGCGATGCAGCCGCAGGACGGTCCAGACCAGGCCGCGGGGGCGCGGCAGGGCGCGGCGCGCGGGGGCCGCGAGGGCGGTGGCGCTCACGGGGTCACCCCCGCCGGGGCCGCGGTCGTGCCCGGGGTGAGCAGGGCCGGGGCCGAGGGGGAACGCAGGTGGGCGAGGAGCAGTTCCTCCAGGGACGGCTCCGAGGTCTCCCAGCCGTCACCGACCGGCCCGTCGCGGCGGATCAGCGCGGTCAGGCCGCGGCCGGTGGCGCGGGACTCGACGACGGTGTGCGGGGCGAGGTCGGCGGGGGTGCCGCGGCCGGTCACCACGCTGTGCGCGTGCAGCAGGTCGTCGATGCCGCCGCCGAGCCGTATCCGGCCGCCGCCCAGGAGCAGCAGGTGGTCGCAGGCGTCGGCGAGTTCGGCGACGATGTGCGAGGACATCAGCACCGTCGTGCCGTGTTCGGCGGCGTCCGCCATGAGCGTGCCCAGCAGTTCGTGGCGGCCCAGCGGGTCGAGGTCGGCCATCGGCTCGTCCAGCAGCAGCAGTTCGGGCCGCTTGCCGAGCGCGAGGGCGAGTGCCACGCGGGTGCGCTGGCCGCCGGACAGGCCCCGGACCCGGGCCTTCGGGTCGAGGGAGCCCTGCTCGACGATCGCGGCGGCGTGCGCGGCGTCCCAGCGGGCCGGGTTGAGCTCGGCGCCCAGGCGCAGCGTCTCGGCGACGGTGAGCTGGGGGTGCAGGGGCTTGTCCTGGGAGAGGTAGGCGATGCGCTCGCGCGCCTCGGCCGGTGCGGTGCCGAGGACGGTGAGCGTGCCGGAGGTGGGCCGCAGCAGTCCGGCGGCGGTGGCCAGCAGCGTGGACTTGCCCGCCCCGTTGGGACCGACGAGGGCGCTCACCCGTCCGGCCGGGAGGCGGAAGGAGCAGTCGTCGAGGGCCGCTGCGGAACGCCTGCCGTACCGCAGGGTGAGCCCGTGCGCCTCGACGGCGACGGCGGGCGGGGTGGTGCGGGTGGAACTCACTGGTCCCCCTTCGGGAAGTGTGCGTCCAGGACGGAGCCGAACAGCGCGGCGACGTCCTCGCGGTCGAGTCCCGCGGCGTGCGCGTCCTTCGCCCAGGCGTCGAGTTCCGCGCGCAGCGGCGAGTCCGCCGGGGCGGCACCGAGGGTCTTGCGGACGAAGGTGCCGAGGCCGCGGCGCGCCTCGACCAGTCCCTCGCGTTCGAGTTCGCGGTAGGCCTTGAGGACGGTGTTCGGGTTGATGGCGGTGGCCTCCACGACCTCACGGGCCGTGGGGAGCTTGTCGCCCGGCTCCAGCAGGCCCAGACGGAGGGCCTGCTTGGTCTGCTGGACGATCTGCAGATAGGTGGAGACGCCGCTGCGGCGGTCGATGCGGTACTCGATGCCGTGGTCCCCCATGGCGAAACCCCCTTTCACTAATTGAGTAGTGAAAGGGTGGTGCAAGACGGTGCCCGGCGTCAAGGCGAAAATTTCGCGGACCGATCCGTGAACCGATCGGCGGGGCTCGTCCGATGAGGGGGTGTGAGGGAAACGAGAAGCGACGGAGAACTGCTGCGGGCCATCGCGGCGGACGAGGACCGTCGCGCCTTCGAGGAGCTGTACCGGCGCTACGCGCCGTGGCTGACCGCGCGACTGCGCGGCCGGTGCGCCGACGCCTCGGTCGTCGACGACGTGGTGCAGGAGACGTTCCTCTCGGTGTGGCGCGGCACCGCCCGCTACCGCGAGGAGGGCGACCCGGCGGGCTGGCTGTGGCGCATCGCCTCGCGCCGGCTCATCGACACGCTGCGCGGCGACGGCGCACGCGGCCGGCTCCGGCAGGCCCTGGCCCGCCTGCGGCACCGCGACGAAGCCTCCGCCGAGGAGCGCGTCCTCGCCGGTGTGGAGCACGGCGACCTGGCCGGCGCACTGACCCGGCTGTCGCCCGAACTCCGGGCGGTCCTCCAGGCCACGGTGATCGACGGACTCACCACCAGAGAAGCGGCCGTCCTGCTGGGGATTCCGCCCGGCACGGTCAAGACGCGGGCGCTGCGTGCCCGCAAGCAGCTGAGGGAGGCGCTGGCATGAGCGCACACGGTACGGCCTGGCACGTGCCGGAGGACGACCTGCGGGCCTACGCGCGGGGCGAGGCCGCACCTCCCCGGCTCTGGTCCACCGACACCCACCTCGCCTCCTGCGCGCGGTGCCGCGAGGCGCTGGCCGCGTTCAGCGACCCGGTCGCCCTGGACGCCGGCTGGGAACGGCTCGACGCCGAGCTGGACGCCCCGCGGCCGGGCCTCGTCGAGTCGCTGCTGGTCCGCGTCGGCGTCGCCGAGCACACCGCGCGGCTGCTGGCGGCCACGCCGGTGCTGCGCCGCTCCTGGCTGGGCGCGGTCCTCGCCGTGCTCGTCATGACGGTGGTGGCGGCCGACGCGGTGCGGACCACGGCCACGCCCACGATGTTCCTGGCGCTCGCACCGCTGCTGCCGCTCGCCGGGGTCGCCCTGTCCTACGGGCCCCTGCTCGACCCGACGTACGAGATGGCGGTCGTCTCCCCGACCCACGGCTTCCGGCTCCTCATGATCCGCACGGTCGCGGTGCTCACGGTGAGCCTCGGCCTCAACGGTCTCGCCACCCTCGCCCTCCCCTCCTACGGGCTGCGCGCGCTGGCCTGGCTGCTGCCCGCCCTCGCCCTCACCGGGAGCGGCCTCGCGCTGACCCCCCGGCTCGGGCCGGTCCTCGCGCCCTCCCTGGTGGGCGGCGCGTGGATCGCGGTGCTGATGGCGGCACGGTCGACGGCCGAGGCGCACGCGACGCTCGCGCCGTTCACCGCGGCGGGACAGGGCGTCGCCGCGGCCGTCGCGGTGCTCGCCACGGGCCTGCTCTACCTCGTGCGCGACCGGTTCGACGCCTCCCGCGTGCCCCTCACCGACACCTTCCGCGGCGGCACGGCGTGACCACGCCGGCCACCGCCGCCGACCGCTCCACCCATGTCTCCCGCGGGCGCGCCGCGTGACCGCCGCTCCCGTCCACCTCACTCCTCCGACAGGGGCGCCGCGTGACCGCCGCCCCTGACCACCACTCCGACAGGAGCCCCCTGCGCATGCCGCCCACCGTCTCCGCCTCCGGCCTGACCCTCCGCTACGGCGGAACCGTCGCCCTCGACGACGTCTCCCTGCGACTGGCCGAAGGTGTCACCGGACTGCTCGGCCCCAACGGCGCGGGCAAGACCACCCTGCTGCGGGTCCTCGCCACCGCGGTGCCCGCCGACCGGGGAGCCTTCACCGTCCTCGGGCACGACCCCGCCGGCCCGTCCGGCCGCCTGGACGTCCGGCGCCGGCTGGGCTACCTGCCCCAGACACCCGGCTTCCACCAGGACTTCTCCGCCTTCGCGTTCGTCGACTACGTGGCGATCCTGAAGGAGATGACGGACCGCACCGCCCGGCACCGCGAGGTGCGACGTGTGCTGGACGCCGTCGACCTGTCCGACGTGCGCGGCAAGCGCATCAAGAAGCTGTCCGGCGGCATGCGCCAGCGGGTCGCGCTGGCCGCCGCACTCGTCGGCGACCCGGGCTTCCTCGTCCTCGACGAACCGACCGTCGGCCTCGACCCCGAACAGCGCATGCGCTTCAGGGAGCTGATCGCCCAGGCGGGCGAGGGGCGCACCGTCCTGCTCTCCACCCACCAGACGGAGGACGTCGCGATGCTCTGCCACCGCGTGATCGTCATGGCCTCGGGCCGGGTCCGCTTCGAGGGCACGCCCGCCGAGCTGACCGCGCGGGCGGCCGGCCGGGTCTGGAGCAGCACGGAACGCGACCCGGGCGCCCGCGCCGGATGGCGTACGGGCACGGGCAGCTTCCGCAACGTCGGCGACCCGCCCCCGGGCGCCGAACTTCTCGAACCGACCCTGGAGGACGGCTACTTGCTCACCCTCGACGGCGAGACCGCGGAGGTGGCCGCATGAGCGCCGCCGACACGATCGAACGGACGGCCCCCACGGGGGTGGAGCCGACCGCGCCCGGACAGGGCTCCAGGACGCGCGCCGTCCTCGCCCTGGCCCGCTTCGAAGCCCGTGAACTGCTCCTTCAGATCCCGGTGTTCGCCTTCCTCGTGCTGTACGTCGTCTACACCGGCTGGCAGACGTTCTCCGGCCGGGAGGGCATGGACGACTTCCCCGTCCTCCAGGACGTCGACCGCGACACCCAGTCGGGGCCCATACTCCTCGGCGTCGCGCTCTTCGTCTGCGCCAACCGGGCCGTGCTGCGCTCGCGCCGCCGGGACACCGACCGCCACCTCGACGTCCTCCCCATGGAGCCCTGGCGGCGTACGGTCGCCCACGGGCTGTCCGTCGTGCCCTTCGCCGCCGTCACCGCGCTGGTCGTCACCTTCCAGTTCACCTGGGCGGCGCTCAAGCCCGGCGCCGTCGGTCACGGATCACCGGCCGAACTGGCCGTGGGCCCGCTGTCGGTGCTCCTCTCCGGCATCCTCGGCGTCCTGGCCGCCCGGCTGGTGACCAGCTCGTTCGCCGCACCGCTCCTCGTCGTCGGCATCGTCGCCTTCGGCACCCTGGTCTCCGTCGGGGCGAGCGACGCGCACTGGGAACGGTGGCTGTGGCCGAGCGTCTCCGAGATGGGCCGCACCGCGCTCCCGTCCGACCTGATCGGCCGCCCGGCCGCCTGGCACGCGCTGTACCTGTCCGGGCTCGTGGTGCTGCTGCTGTGCCTCGCCGTACTGCGGGGCGGCGGCCGGACGCGCACCACTGTCGCCGTGACGGCTCTCGCCCTCGTCGCGACGGGCGCCGGGATCGCCGGGCAGTCTCCGGGCGACCCGGCCTCGCTCGCCGCCGCCCGCACCGAGGCGACCGTCACCCCGCAGAAGGTGCAGTCCTGCGTCACCCACGGCAGGTCGACGTACTGCGCCTACCCGGAGTGGACCGGCCGCACCGCCGACTGGGCACACGTCGTCGACGGCGTCCAGTCCCTCGCGGGCGGAGCGGCCGGCGGCGAGCGGCTGACCGTGCGCCAGCGGGTCGACGCCCGCTACGGCCTGGACGGCGACGCGGCACTCGACCCGTCCACCACCCGTGGCACCGTCACCGTCGGCACCCGGTGGGGCGGCAACCGCACCCCCGAGTTCGCGGTCGGCGTCGCCTCGGTCCTCGTCGCCGGCGACGAGGAGTCCGGCGGCACGATGTGCGACGCCCGCGGCGTGACGGCCATGTGGCTGGCGCTGGGCGCGCTGCCCCACCCGACGACCGCGTTCACGAACGTCACCCTCGACGACCACGTCGACGGCGCCGAGGTCATCCTGGCCCCCACCAACCCGATCTCCCTGACCTCCGAACAGACCCGGATCGTCCAGGAGTTGCTCAAGCGCCCCCGCTACAGCGTCGTCCCCAAGGTGAAGGCGCACTGGGCGGAGCTCACGTCCCCCAGGACGTCCACGGCGCGGGCGGCCGAGCTCCTCGGGGTCCCCGCGGGCGACGGCGGCACAAAGACCTCGGACGGTGACTCGTGCGGGGGCTAGAAACGGCCGCCGCGGCGGGGCCCGCGCCCTCTGCCGGAGGAGGCGCACCGACCCCCGCGGGCACGGCGCCCGGCGCGGGCCCGTACGCCGTGGCCGGCGCGCTGCTGCCGCCCCTGTGGCGCGCCCTGCCCCGGGCGGCCCTCACCACCGGTGCCGTCCTGGCTCTGCTCCTGACCGCCCTGCCCCGGCTGCTGTCCACCGAGCCCGACCCGTGGCTGAGCCTCAACGTGCTGCGGGCCGCCGCACTCACCCTCGGCCTGGGCCTGGCCTTCCTGCTGGACGACCCGGCCCGGCACACCACCGCGCCGGTGCCGACCCGGCGGCCGGTACGCGTCGGGCTGCGGGTCGCGCTCGTCGCCCCGCTCGTGGCGCTGTGCTGGACGGCCGCGCTGCTGCTGACGCCGGCGCGGGTGCGGCCCCCGGTCGGCGCGGTCACCCTGGAGGCGGGCGCCCTGGCCCTCCTCGCGCTGGCCGCCGCCTCCCTGGCCGTGCGGTGCACGGACGCCGCCGAACCGGGCGTCGTGGTGTCGGCCGGGCTGCTGGGCACGGTCTGCGCCGCGGCCCTGCTGCTGCCCTACCGCTGGACGCTGTTCCCGTCGGCCGACGACCCGGCCTGGGGCGACGCGCACCAGCGGTGGGCGTGGCTGCTGGCCGGCGCGGCCGTGACGGTCGCGTACGCAAGCACGGAACCCGTCCGCCGCCGGCGCGTCCTCAGGACTCGGTCCGGTACATGAGGTCCGTCTCGTGGGTCACGAAGCCGAGCCGCTCGTACACCGTCACCGCCGCCTTGTTGTCGGCATCGACGTAGAGCATCGCGGTGGGCAGGCCCTGAGCGGCCAGATGACGCAGACCGATCGTGGTCAGCGCCTTGCCCAGGCCGCCGCCCTGGGAGCCGGGGCGCACACCGAGGACGTACACCTCGCCGATCTGCTCCTCGGCGTGCACCTTGGTCCAGTGGAAGCCGACCAGTTCGCCGCTCTGGAAGGCCAGGAAGAACCCGGAGGGATCAAACCACGGCTCGGCCATCCGGTCGTCCAGGTCCCGCTGGGTGAGGGAGCCCTGTTCGGGGTGGTGGGCGAAGGCCTCGGAATTGACGGCCAGCCAGGCGGCGTCGTCCCGGCCGGGCACGAAGGCCCGGACGTTCGTACCGTCCGGGAGCTTCGGCTCCCCGAGGTCCATCCCCTCCAACGGCCGCCGCATCTGGCGCAGTTCGCGGAACAGCGTGAGTCCGAGGACCTGCGCCAGATGCCGGGCCGCGGAGTGCCCGCCGTGCGCCCACACCCGCAGCCGCTTCCCCGACTCGGCCAGCAGCGCGGAGCCGAGCGCCCGGCCGTGCCCGTGCCCGCGGTACGCCGGGTGCACGACCAGCTCGGCGGCGGGGGCCTCCACCGGATCGGTGTCCTCCAGCTGCGCGTACCCGACCAGTTCGGGACCGACGGTCAGCAGCAGATGCCGTACGCCCTCCCGGGGCCCGCCCTTCAGCTGGAGCCGTCCCTGCTCGGACACCGCCTGCTGGCCGTCGGACCGGGCGGCCTCCGCGAGCAGCCCGAGCACGTCCTCCGCCTGGGCCGGGGTGAGCTCGGAGAAGGTCTGGATGGAACGCGAGTGCGCAAACGGTGCGGTGTCGTCGCTGGTCATGCATACGAGGGTACGGCCCGGTGATTTCCGGACAAGGAGTTGAGCGCGGCGGATGTCGATCGTGGCGGGCCGTCCGGGCGGCCGTGGTCGGGCGGAGGCCGTCTCCCGGCGAACCGATGGCAACCAGTCCGTAACCGCTAACCCCCTGTTGCGCTACGCGCGTTGAATCTAAGGTGCGTGCACAAGCCACAGCCGTCCCACAGTTCTCGTGGTTCCGGCGGACCGCCCCCGCGGTGGTCCTCGCTCCGCAGTTCTCACCGGTCTCCAGGGGGGATCCCATGCAGCCGACGCCCCGGCACAGACGTACTCATCGCATGCTCGCGGCAGCGGCAGGACTGGCCACCGTCGGTGCGCTGGCCTCCGCGATGCCCGCGAGCGCCGGCCAGGACACGGCCACTCCGTCGCACCACAAGGGCAGCGGCCGCTACCAGGACGTGCAGTTGCTGTCCTTCAACGACCTGCACGGCAACCTGGAGCCGCCGTCCGGCTCCTCCGGCCGCGTCACCGAGCGGCAGGCCGACGGCACGACGAAGACGATCGACGCGGGCGGCGTGGAGTACCTCGCCACCCATCTGCGCGAGGCCCGCAAGAACCACAAGTACTCGATCACGGCCGGGGCCGGTGACATGGTCGGCGCCTCCCCGCTGATCTCCGGGCTCTTCCACGACGAACCGACGGTCGACGCGCTGAACAAGCTCGACCTGGACGTGACGAGCGTCGGCAACCACGAGTTCGACGAGGGTGCCAAGGAGCTCGCACGGCTCCAGAACGGCGGCTGCCACCCGAAGGACGGCTGCTACGACGACCACGCGAAGTTCCGCGGCGCCGACTTCCCCTACCTCGCGGCGAACGTCACCGACGAGAAGACCGGCAAGCCGATCCTCGCGCCGTACTGGGTGTGGCGGAAGAACGGCGTCAAGGTCGGCTTCATCGGCGTGACCCTGGAGGGCACTCCGAACATCGTCTCCGCCGAGGGCGTCAAGGGCCTGAAGTTCGGCGACGAGGTCGAGACGATCAACAAGTACGCCAAGGTGCTCCAGCGCCAGGGCGTGAAGTCGATCGTCGCGCTCATCCACGAGGGCGGCGCGCCCGTCTCGCAGTCGTACAACTACGACTGCGACAGCCCCGGCCCCGGCGACGGCATCTCCGGCCCGATCGTCGACATCGCCAAGAACGTCACGCCGGCCGTGGACGCGCTCGTCACCGGCCACACCCACCAGGCGTACGCGTGCACGATCGACGACCCGGCGGGCAACCCCCGCATGGTCACGTCGGCGTCCTCTTTCGGCCGCCTCTACACGGACACCACGCTGACCTACGACCGCTGGACCGGGGACATCGCCCGTACGGCGGTGAAGTCCGCGAACCACGTCGTCACCCGTGACGTGGCGAAGGCCGCCGACATGACGGCGCTGATCGGCAAGTGGAAGACCCTCTCCGCCCCGATCTCCTCGCGTCCCATCGGCTACATCGCCGGAGAGATCGGCAACGCCGGCACCGAGTCCCCGCTCGGTGACGTGATCGCCGACGCGCAGCTCGCCCACGCCAAGTCGCTCGACCCCGAGGCCGATCTCGCGCTGATGAACCCGGGCGGCATCCGCGCCGGTCTCACCTACGCCGCGAGCGGCGGCGAGGGCGACGGCGTGGTGACGTACGGCGAGGCGTACACGGTGCAGCCCTTCTCCAACACCGTGAACCTCGTGAACCTGACCGGTGCGCAGCTGATCACCGGGCTCCAGCAGCAGGTCAGCGGTGCCAACGAGGCCGCGCCGAAGATCCTCCAGGTCTCCGGCGGCCTCACCTACACGCTGGACCTGACGAAGACGGGCGCCGCCCGTGTCGTCACCGACTCGATCAAGCTCAACGGCGCCGCCATCGACCCGGCCGCCACCTACCGCGTCGCGATGAACTCCTTCCTCGCGGGCGGCGGCGACGGCTTCGCCGAGCTCGGCAAGGGCACCGATGTCCTCGTCGGAAGCGACGACCTGGCGGCCTTCGAGTCCTTCCTGACGGCCAACTCCTCGGCCACCAACCCCTACCCGGTGCCCGCGGCGAACCGGATCACGGTTCTGAAGTGATCGCACCGATCATGGAATGCGCCTGGGAAATGGCCTGTCTGTTTCCCAGGTAAGTTCCAAGTGAGGCCGGTAATAAGTTCTGTGTGAGTGGCGGCTCGGTTCCGCCGCCACTCTGAGAATTACTTTCAGTCGTAATTCATCGAGGTCTCAGCAGAATTGGCGATTTCAGGGTCCGGGCTCCCGTAATGTTTTCCATGTCGAAAGCGAACAGCGCGAACGACAAAGGGAATTCACCCACAGGGAAGAAGGAGAACCCATGAGCTTCCACAAGATCGCCCCGGTCAAGAAGCACCGCAAGGCCGCTCCCAAGCCTGCGCCGAAGCCCGTCGCGAAGAAGGCCGCCGCCGCGCCGAAGCCGCGTCCGGTGGGCCGGCAGGGTCGCTAGCAGCAGCCGCGAGGCGGGGTCCCGGAATTGTTCCGGTGGCCCCGCCTCGGCCGTTTCCCGGGTTCATTCCGGGATTGACATGGGCTTTGCGCGGGTCTGGCGCGGCCCCGTACGGCACCGAATCCAGGTCGGTCTGCCGGGTGTCTGCCCTGCGGGGAAAGGGAGTTGAGAAGTCATGCGGGAAGTTCGGGAGGCGTTCGCGCGGTTCTGGCCGCTCACGCGCGGGGACCGCACCTGGCTGGTGCTGATCACCGGCTGCGTGGTGCTGGCCGCGCTCGCCGAGACGGCGTCCATCCTGCTCTTCGCGGATCTCACCGACCACGCGCTCGGGGCTGGGTCGGTGTCCGCGTTCTGGGGGCCCGCCGGCGCCTGGCTCGGTGTTGCGGTGCTCGGCGCGCTCGTCGGCTACCTCGGCAACTCGCTCGCCGTGTGGACCGCCGAGAGGTTCGTGCTGCGGCTGCGCGCGGCCGTTTTCCGGCACGTCCAGGAGCTTCCCCCGCACTTCTTCCGGCGCCACCGGCGGGGCGACCTGGTCGAACGGCTCACCGGCGATGTCGAGGCCATCGAACGGATGGTCGTGTCGGGTGTCGTCGGGACGGTCTCGGCCGCGTTCTCGGCGCTCTTCTACGCGGCCGCCGCGCTCTGGCTCCGCTGGGACCTGGCGCTCGTCACCTTCGTCCTCGCGCCGCTCTTCCTCGTCGCGGCGCGCCGCTTCTCCGGGCGGATCAAGGCGGCCTCCCAGGAGGAGCGGGCCGCCGACGGCGCGATCACCTCGGTCGTCGAGGAGGCGCTCGGCAACGTGGTGCTCACCCAGGCGTACAACCGGCGGCGCGCCGAGGAGAGGCGGCTCGACCGTGAGGCGCGCGCCTGGATGCGGGCGTCCGTGCGGGGGGCGCGGGCGAGCGAGAAGTACGAGCAGCTCGTCGAGGTTCTCGAGACGCTGTGCGTGCTCGCGGTGATCGGCCTCGGGGCCTGGGAGATCTCCCAGGGGCGGATGTCCCTCGGGCAGTTGCTCGCCTTCGCCGCGTTCCTCGGCTACCTGTACCCGCCGGTGCGGACGCTCGGCCAGCTGGGGCTCACCGTCACCGCCGCCACCGCGGGGGCCGAGCGGCTCCAGGAGATCCTGGACGCCGAGCCCGCCGTCCGCGACCCGGCCGAACCGGTGCGGGCGTGGCCCGTGAACGGTCGGGTCGGGCTGCACGGCGTCTCGTTCCGTTACCCGGGGGACGAGCGGGACTGCCTGCGTGAGGTGACCTTCACGGCCGGACCCGGTGAACTCGTCATCGTCACCGGCCCCAGCGGCGCCGGGAAGTCCACGCTCTCCAAGCTGCTGACCCGCTTCTACGACCCGACGGCCGGGGTGATCCGTCTCGACGGCGTTCCGCTGGGCGACATGTCCCTGGAGTTCCTGCGCGAGAACGTGACGCTGCTGCCCCAGGAGACGCTCGTCCTGCACGGCACGATCCGCGAGAACATCGCGTGCGGCCGGCCGGGGGCGTCGGTGGAGGCGATCGAGCAGGCCGCGGTGGACGCGTTCGCGCACGACTTCATCAGCGCGCTGCCCGACGGGTACGACACCGAGATCGCGCCCGGTACGGCGACGCTCTCCGGCGGCCAGCTCCAGCGGATCGCCATCGCCCGCGCCATGCTGCGCGCCGCGCCCGTCCTCGTCCTCGACGAGCCGACGGCCGGGCTCGACTCGGTCGCCGCACGCAGGGTGGTCGGGCCGCTGCGCCGCCTGATGGCGGGCCGGACGACCGTCATGATCACGCACGACCTGTCACTGGCGCCCGACGCGGACCGCATCCTCGTCGTGGACGGGGGACGCCTGGTGGAGTCGGGCACCCACGAGGAACTGATCGCCCACGACGGCACGTACGCACGCCTCGCCGCACCGGACCTCGCCGCCGCCGCTCCGGTGGGTGGGTCGGGTCCGTGCCGGTGATCCGCCGGTTGCAGCCGTCGTGTCGTCCGGTGGCCGTTTCGCCTCCGGACCGTTTCGCCTTCGGTTCGGTGGGTGGGTCGGGTCCGTGCCGGTGATCCGCCCGTTGCAGCCGTCGTGTGGTCCGGTGGGTCAGTGCGGTGGGTTGGTGTTGCCGTCTGCAACGGGCATTTGATGCACCGGCACGGCCCCTTCTGTGAGAGGGCGACTGCGGGTGCGTCCGGGGTACGGCCCCTGCGGGGAGAGGGCGGGGAGAGGGCGGGGGCGGGCGCGGGTGGGTGTGAATGGGGTGCGGGTGCGGATACGGACACGGGTGTGAGTGGGTGCGGGGGCGGGTGCGCGTGGGGCCAGGGAGCAGCCACGGCCCGTCCGGCGGCAGCGTCGGCGCCGTGTCCGGCAGCGGTTCCCGTCCCGCCCGGCGGCGGTTCCCGTCCCGCCCGGCGGCAGCTCCCAGCCGTCCGGCGCCGGCTCCTGTCCCGTCCCGCCTTGAGGGCAGGGAGCCACCTTCAGCCCGTCCGGCGTTTGAGGACGAGGCCGTTCAGGCCGATCTGGTCCGGCGCCGGGTGGCTTACGAGTTCCGGTGGGCCTCTCCTGGCTCGTCCCGCCTGGGAGCGGAGGGAGCCACCTTTCAGCCCGTCCGGCGTTTGAGGACGAGGCCGTTCAGGCCGATCTGGCCCGTCGCCGGGTGGCTTACGAGTTCCGGTGGGCCCCTTCTGGCCGGTCCCGCCTTGAGGGCAGGGAGACACCTTTCAGTCCGTCCGGCGTTTGAGGACGAGGCCGTTCAGGCCGACGGGGGTCTGGGGGCGGAGCCTCCAGGGGATGGGTCGGGTAGGGGCGGCGGGGGCGAAGAAGCGTCGTGAGCCCGCAGCAGCGCCGGGCGCGATGGGCAGGGAAGCCCGGATGAGCCGGGTGGGCCGGAAGTATCCGAGGGCGACGCGGTGTCCCGGTGGACCGGAGGGTCAGGCGGGCTGGGGCACCCAGGTGGACCGAATTCCCAGGAGGGCCGGGCACCCAGGTGGACCGAATTCCCAGGAGGGCCGGGCACCCAGGTGGACCGAATTCCCAGGAGGGCCGGGCTACCCCAGTAGACCGATCTCCCAAGCGGGCCGGGCTACCCCGGTGGACCGTATTCCCGGGTGAGCCGAGGACGCCTGGGTGGGCCGGAGTCCCAGGTGGGCCCGGGGTACCCAGGTCGGCCGGGGGCTCGGGCGGGCCGGAGCGTCCAGGTGGGACCGGGGTGTCATTCCGTTTCGTAGGGCTCGAACTTCTCGTACGTGCCGAAGAGTTCCGGCGGCGGCGTCGGCGCCCCTGGCAGCCGAACCGTCGCGACCGTACCGCCCCCCTGCGCGGGCCCGAGCGACACCTCGCCCCCGCACTGCTGCACCGTACGGGCCACGATCGAAAGACCGAGCCCCGACCCGGGCAGCGCACGGGCGGACTGCGAGCGCCAGAAGCGGTCGAAGACGTGCGGGAGCTCCTCCGCGGGGATCCCCGGCCCATGGTCGCGGACCGTCAGCTCGCCCTCCTTCAGCACGACCTCGATCGTGCCGCCCTCGGGGCTGAACTTCACCGCGTTGTCGAGGATGTTCACGATGGCCCGCTCCAGCGCGGCGGGCTCGGCCTTCACGAACCAGGGCTGGAGGTCCGCCGTGATCGTCAGCTCGGGCCCGCGCAGCCGGACCCGGCGCAGTGCCGCCTCGACGGTGTCCTCCAGGGCGACGAATTCGAAGCGGTCGGCGGGCTGGCCGGAGTCCGACCGCGACAGCGTCTGGAGGTCGCCGATCAGTGCCGCCAGCTCGGTCATCTGCGCGGTGACCGAGGCGAGGAGCGCCTTGCGGTCCGCCGGGGGGAGCGGCCGGCCGGTCTCCTCGCTGCGGGAGAGGAGCTCTATGTTCGTCCGCAGCGAGGTGAGCGGCGTCCGCAGTTCGTGACCCGCGTCGGCGATGAGCTGCTGCTGGAGGTCGCGGGAGCTGGCGAGCGCGGACGTCATCGAGTTGAAGGAGCGGGACAGCCGGGCGACCTCGTCCTCGCTGTCCTCCTCCACGGGGATGCGGATGGTGAGGTCCTCGGTGCGGGCCACGTGCTCGACGGCCTCGGTGAGCCGGTCCACGGGGCGCAGCCCGGCGCGGGCGACGGCCAGCCCGGCCGCCCCGGCGCCGACCACTCCGACGCCGCCGACGACGAGGAGGAACACGGCCAGCTCGCTGAGGGTGGAGTTGGTGCCGCTGAGCGGCAGGGCGTTCAGGACGGCGGCGTCCGCCACCACGGTCGGCCGCCCGTTGGGCCCGTCGATCGTCAGGGGGGCCGTCAGTACGCGTACGGGGTTGCCCTTGGTGTCGACGCCGTTGCGCAGGATGCCTTCGTCGCGGACCGGGTTCTTGGCCAGGTCGGTGTCGCTGTCGGTGACCTTGACGGTGCCGAAGGAGTTCGAGGAGACGCAGGACTCGCCGTCGACCTTGACCACCTGGAGGTAGTACTCGGTGTTCGCGCGGAGCTCGCCCGGATCCGGTGCCTGGTCGCTCTGCTCGGTCTGGCCGCAGTTGGCGATGCTGTCGACGATGGCGGGCCGCATGGGGTGGCTGGCCTGCGACTTCAGCTCGCTGTCGACCTGGTCGTACAGCTTGCCGCGCACGATGAACCAGCACGTCACGGAGACGGCGGCCACCGCGAACGCCACCGCCGCCGCCACCAGCAACGCCAGTCGCGACCGCAGCGGCAGGGCCCGGAACCTGCGGATCACTCCGCGCCGCCGGACCTGAGGACGTAGCCCACGCCCCGCACCGTGTGCACCAGGCGCGGCTCGCCGCCCGCCTCGGTCTTGCGGCGCAGGTACATGACGTACACGTCGAGGGAGTTGGACGAGGGCTCGAAGTCGAAGCCCCAGACCGCCTTCAGGATCTGCTCGCGGGTGAGGACCTGGCGCGGGTGGGCCATGAACATCTCCAGCAGGGTGAACTCCGTGCGGGTCAGTTCGACGGGGCGGCCCGCCCGGGTGACCTCACGGGTCGCCAGGTCCATCCGGAGGTCGCCGAAGACGAGTGCGTCGTCCTCCTGGGTGCCGACCGCCGCCGCGGCGTACGAGCTGCGCCGCAGCAACGCCCTGACGCGCGCGAAGAGCTCGTCGAGCTCGAAGGGCTTCACGAGGTAGTCGTCGGCGCCGGCGTCCAGGCCGGTGACGCGGTCGCCGACCGTGTCGCGCGCGGTGAGCATCAGGATCGGCGTGGTCGTCCCCGCGCCGCGCATCCGGCGTGCCGCGGTCAGCCCGTCCATGCGCGGCATCTGGATGTCCAGGACCACCAGGTCGGGCCGGCAGGCCGTCGCCTTCTCCAGGGCGTCCGCGCCGTCGACCGCGACCTCGGTCTCGTACCCCTCGAAGGCGAGGCTGCGCTGGAGTGCTTCGCGCACGGCCGGCTCGTCGTCGACGATCAGGATGCGCTGGGGGTCACGGTCGCCATCGGCGGGGCTCATGGGCGTCGGTTCCTAGGGGGTGCGGTGGGACGGGGCTCGACTCATTCAGCCTCGCACGTTTCCGGGCGGGGGCGGAGAGGACCGGCGGGCCGCCGGAGGCCCGCCGGTCGGGGCGTGCGGCCCTCCGGTGCGTACGGCGGACCCGTCCGGTGCCGGCCGCGGGGCGGGCACGGCGGTCAGCCCCGCAGTGCGTCCAGCCGGTGCAGGCGCACTCGGCGGAGGTGGGTCCGGGTGGCGGGGGTGCGGAGGCCCATCAGCTGCGGCGCGATCTCGGGCGCCCGGGTAGCGGTGGGGGCGTGCAGTTCCCCGACGACCGCCAGGGCCAGGTCCAGCTTGGCCGGATCGATGCCGGCGACCGTCGCGTGCGCTATCTGCTTGATCATGACGAACCTCCTGGATCGGTGCCCCTCGGGGGGCGGTGGTGCACGCTCGTCCGGGCGTGCGGTCAGCTGTCCGAGCCACCTGCCCGCAGATCGGCCAGGTCTGCCTTGACGGTGTTGATCGGGATGGCGAAGCCGAGGCCGACGCTGCCCGCGCTCGACGAGGAGGACGAGTCCGAAGCGGCCGAGTACATCGCCGAGTTGATGCCGATGATGTTGCCGTTCATGTCGATCAGGGCTCCGCCGGAGTTGCCCGGGTTGAGCGAGGCGTCGGTCTGGAGCGCCTTGTACGTCGTCGTCGACGACCCGGTGTCGCCGTTGAACTCGCGGCCGCCGAACTCGAACGGCCACCGGCCGCCGCCGTCGCCCTGCTGCTGGCCCTGGCTCTCGTCGGTCGAGACGGTCACGTCACGGTCGAGCGCGGAGACGATGCCGCTGGTGACGGTGCCGGTCAGACCCTCGGGGGAGCCGATCGCGACGACCTGGTCGCCGACCTGGACGCCGTCGGAGTTGCCGAGCGTCGCGGTCTTCAGACCGGACGGCGCGTCCTCCAGCTTGATCAGTGCGAGGTCCTTCTTGCTGTCGGTGCCGACGACCTGCGCGGTGTAGGACTTGCCGTCGCTCAGCTGCACCTTGATCGACGAGGCGCCGGAGACGACGTGGTTGTTGGTGATGATCTCGCCGTCGGTCGTGATGATCACGCCCGATCCGGTGGACGAGCCGGCGTTCGAGGTCGCGCCGATCTCGACGATGCTCGGGCCGACCGCCTTGGCGACCCCGGCGACCGTGCCCTTCTGGCTGGTGGGCACCACGCTGGTGCTGGTGCTGCTGGAGGCCACGGTGTCGTTGCCTGCGAGTTCCTGGATGCCGTACGCGGTGCCGCCGCCGATGGCCGCGGCGACTATGGCGACCGCCGCGAGCAGGGCCAGGGGGCCCTTGGCGCGCTTCTTCGCGGGCGCGGCCGGCTCGGCCTGGACGGTGGCGAACGCCGCGGTGGGAGCGGAGTCCGGCTCCGGGTACGCGGTCCAGCCGCCGTGGCCGTCGCCTCCGTCACCGCCCTGACCGGTGCCCGGCCATACGGTGGTGCCCGGCTCGACGGCGTAGGGCCCGGCCGGCTCGTACGCCGGCGGCGGAGGCCACTCCGGGTTCACCGGTGAAGAGGCGTGCTGCTGCTGATGAGCCGCCCCCGGGTGCAGGGGGTGTGCCGGCTGGTGGTCGTCGCCCTGGGGGTGGTCGCCGCTGCGGCGGAAGCTCTCGGTCATGCAATTGAGAGTGTCCCCGGATCATGAGAGCTCCCTGAGTGTGCCCTGAGAAGCCCGACAGAACCTCGTATGCCCGATATAAAGGCCCGCGAGCCCGGGAAACAGCGGGTTGCGTGAGGGTGATGACACGGAGGGCGACGGACGAATACTTGTCCGACCGCTGTGAAGGCCGTGTGCACAGGGACTCCTGAGGCCTACGCTCTCCGCGCCGGAGGGGGGCTCCGCGGTAGGCCTGAATCGATGCAGCGACTGCTGTCGCGTCATTCGGGCCGGTGCGTCGTACGCCCTTCCCGGGCCTTTCACGACACGGAACACCACCACACGCACCCACTTCAGGAGCCCCGAGTGATACGTGCCCTGCGCGGTCGCTTCAGACGCCCCGCCACGGCGTTGCCCACGGCCGCTCTCGCGCTGGCGCTGACCTGCGCCGGAGCGGTCGCGGCGCAGCCCGCGACCGCCGCCGACAACCCGGCCGGACTGCCCGACGCGAACGTCGCCCAGTCCGTGAACCCCGCCCCGACCGCCTCCGACAAGGAACTGCACCGCCGGGTGGTCGAGGCGGCGAAGGACCAGGCGACCCCGGAGACGGACCCCAAGAAGACGCCGTTCATCATCGGCGGCAGCGAGACGACGATCTCGAGCGCCCCGTGGATGGTCCAGCTCGCCTACTACGACGACACGACGGGCGCGGGCTACTTCTGCGGCGGCACGCTCGTCGCCCCGAACAAGGTCCTGACCGCGGCGCACTGCGTCGCGGGCCTCGACTGGAAGAAGAACGGCGCGGTCGTGGCCGGCACCGCCGACCTGTACGACGGCACCAGCGGCACGGTCGCGGGCGTCTGGCGCCAGTGGAACCACCCGCGCTACAACGAGGACACCATCCAGCACGACATCGCTGTCCTCACCCTCGACCGTCCGCTGGACCAGCAGTGGATGCGTCTGGCCGCCGCCAACGACACCCCCTGGTACGCCCCGGGCAGCACCGCCACCGTCTACGGCTGGGGCCTGACCTCCGGCGCCGAGGGCGCCGATCTGTCGGCCAAGCTCCGCAAGGTCGACCTGACCGTGCGGGACGACGCCACCTGCGACTCCGCCATGCGGGACGTCCTCGGTGAGGACGACTTCATCGAGGGCTCGATGTTCTGCGCCGGCACCCCGGCCTCCGGTACCGACGAGGGCACCAAGAGCCCCTGCAACGGCGACTCCGGCGGCCCGGTCATCTCCGCGGGCAAGGTCATCGGCATCGTCTCGTGGGGCGTCTCGGGCTGCACGGCCAAGGGCGCCTTCCCGGTGTTCACCAAGGTGTCCTCGTACACCTGGGCGGCCCAGCCGCGGATCGACGACACCGACCTGTCCTTCGACGGCAAGGCCGACATCCTGGAGCGCACCCCCTCCGGCGGGCTGTTCGAGCAGGACAGCAAGGGCACCTCGCTCGCCCAGCGCGCCTTCCAGGGCAGCGGATGGCAGGGCATCAGCTGGGGCCTGCAGGCAGACCTGGACCGGGACTTCTACCAGGACCTGATCGTCCGCGACAAGGGCGACGGCAAGCTCTACCGCGACTACCTGGACCACTCCACCGGCGAGTTCACGTGGATGCAGATCAGCTCGGTGTGGGGCGGCTACAAGTCGTACGCCATCCCCGGCGACATGACCGGTGACGCCCGCCCCGACCTGGTGGCGGTGGACGCCGACGGCTCGGTCTACCTCTACCCGGGCAAGGGCAACGGCCAGTTCTACGGGCGCGTCAAGGTCGTCGACAAGTCCTGGAAGAACGTCAAGATCTTCGGCCACGGCGACCTGTCCGGTGACGGCCGCGCCGACCTGCTGGTCCGCAACAGCTCGGGCGTCCTGTACCTCTACCGGGGCACCCAGCAGGAGCACACCCCCTGGTCGACGCGGATCCAGGCGCGTACGGGCTGGAACTTCACCTCGTACGTCGCCAACGGCGACGTGACCGGTGACGGCATCGCCGATGTCGTGACCCGCGACTCCGGCGGCAAGCTGTGGCTCTACCCGGGCACCAACAAGGCCTCCAGCAGCCTCTTCGGCTCACGGATCGGCCTGGGCAGTGGCTTCAACCAGTACAACCTGCTGTTCTGAACCGTCCCGGACGCGCCGGTCCCGCGATCTTCGCGGGGCCGGCGCAGCCGTGCGGGCCGCCGCGCGCCGCCGTGAGACCGGGTGAGACCTATTCGCAGCCGCAGGAGCGGCGGACCACCAGGCGCGACGGGAACTGCTTCAGCCGCTCACGGCGGGAACCGGCCACCCGCAGGCCGTCGTCGAGGACGAGGTCCACGGCGGCGCGGGCCATGGCCGAGCGGTCCGATGCGATCGTTGTCAGCGGCGGGTCCGTCAGGGCCGCTTCCTTGACGTCGTCGAAGCCCGCCACGGCCAGCTCGCCCGGCACGTCGATGCGCAGCTCGCGGGCCGCGCGCAGCAGACCGATCGCCTGGTCGTCGGTGGAGCAGAAGATGGCGGGCGGCCGGTCGGGCCCCGCCAGCAGCTCCAGGGCGACCTGGTACGCGTCGTAGCGGTTGTACGGCGCCTCGAAGAGCCGGCCCTCGGTGGGGATCCCGGCCTCCTGCATGGCGCGCCGCCAGCCCTCGACGTGGTCGGAGACGGGGTCGCCGACCGCGGGCGTCTCGGCGGTGCCGCCGAGACAGGCGACGTACTCGTACCCGTGCTCCAGCAGGTGGCGGACCGCAAGCTGCGCGCCGCCCAGGTCGTCCGTGACGACCGCGACGTCGTCGATCGCCTCCGGGCGTTCGTGCAGCAGCACCACGCGGGCGTCCCAGGCGTCGATCTCGGCTGCCGCGTGGTCGTTCAGCGCGTGGCTGACGAGGATCAGTCCGGAGACCCGCATGCCGAGGAAGGCCCGCAGATAGTGGACCTCGCGCTCGGCGATGTAGTCGGTGTTGCCGACGAGCACCATCTTCCCGCGCTCGGCGGCGGCCTGTTCGACCGCGTGCGCCATCTCGCCGAAGAACGGCTGACGGGCGTCCGGGATGATCAGGCCTATGAGTTCGGTGCGGCGCGACGCCATGGCCTGGGCGACCCGGTCGGGCCGGTATCCCAGCTCCTTGATCGCGGCGAGGACGCGCTCGCGCGTGGCCGGGGCGACCGGCCGGGGTCCGTTGTTGATGACATAGCTGACGACCGCGGTGGAAGTCCCCGCCAGTCGCGCCACATCATCCCGAGTCACCTTGGCCACGCGCGGAGTCTACGCGGATGGACCGCCTCTGGGCAGGGCGTACCGGAGGCTTCTACGCCTCCGCGGTCACCTCGGTGGCGTCCACGGCGTCCACGCGAGCCGTCTCGTCCGCATCATCCGCCTTTGGCCGGGCCGCCTTGGCCTTCGCCTCGTCCGCCGAGCGGTCCAGCTTCTCGGGCGTAACGAATCGATAACCGACGTTCCGGACGGTCCCGATCAGCGACTCGTGCTCGGGTCCGAGCTTCGCGCGGAGCCTTCGTACGTGGACGTCGACCGTCCTCGTGCCGCCGAAGTAGTCGTAGCCCCAGACCTCCTGGAGCAGCTGGGCGCGGGTGAAGACGCGGCCCGGGTGCTGCGCGAGGTACTTCAGGAGCTCGAACTCCTTGAACGTCAGGTCGAGGACCCGGCCCTTGAGCTTGGCGCTGTAGGTCGCCTCGTCCACGGAGAGGTCGCCGTTGCGGATCTCCATGGGGGAGTCGTCGTTGACGATCTGCTGGCGGCCCATGGCCAGGCGCAGCCGCGCCTCCACCTCGGCCGGCCCCGCGGTGTCGAGCAGTACGTCGTCGATGCCCCAGTCGGCGGTGACGGCGGCGAGACCGCCCTCCGTGACGACGAGGATCAGCGGACAGCCCGGTCCCGTGGAACGCAGCAGCTGGCACAGGCTGCGGACCTGGGGCAGATCACGGCGGCCGTCGATGAGGATGACGTCGGCGCCGGGGGTGTCGACGAGAGCGGGGCCTTCCGCCGGAGCCACTCGCACGTTGTGCAGGAGCAGGCCGAGAGCGGGAAGCACCTCCGTCGACGGCTGAAGGGCATTGGTCAGGAGCAGCAGAGAACTCATCGCGCCCCTCCTGCCCGGGTCGTCATACGTTCGTGCACGGTTCGCTCGCCCATAACGTCTGGTTCCTCCTCGGTCCCTGCGAGGACGTTTGCGGCACTGCTTCGTACGTGCGGTTCCCGCGCCCTGGGATCCGCTGCGCGTCCGACGCCCGTACACCTGCGGTTTCCCGCTTCGTATACAACGCTTCCGAAAGCACAAAAGGACCCGGGGGCTACGCTGCCCGAGTCCTCTGCCCAGCAGAATAGCCCACATGAGCTCAGGTCCGGCAGGTCAAGTGACGCGATCTTCCCGTCGTCCACCCCTTGAGACGGCGCCGCGCGGCCCGCTGCGCGCGTTTCTGCGCACCACGGACGGAGTGTCCGTCGAAGCCGCGTACGACCCCGGAACGACGCCTTCGGGTGACCTCGCGATCGTCGTCGCGCACGGTTTCACGGGTGATCTGGACCGCCCCCACGTGCGCCGTGCGGCGGGCGTCCTCGGGCGGAACGCGGCGGTCGTCACCTTCTCCTTCCGTGGTCACGGCCGTTCCGGCGGGCGTTCCACGGTCGGCGACCGCGAGGTCCTCGACCTGGCGGCCGCGGTCGCCTGGGCACGGGAGCTCGGACACACACGCATCGCGACCGTCGGCTTCTCCATGGGCGGCTCCGTGGTGCTGCGGCACGCGGCGCTGTACGGACCGGGCGCGGCGGAGCGGGCCGCGCGGCCCGGAGAACCGGGAGAAGGGGACCAGGAGCACGAGGGGCGCACGGATGCGCGGACGGACGCGGTGGTTTCGGTGAGCGCACCGGCCCGCTGGTACTACCGCGGCACCGCCCCTATGCGGCGCCTGCACTGGCTGGTAACCCGCCCGGCCGGCCGCGTCGTCGGCCGCTACGGTCTGCGGACCCGCATCCACCACCGCGAGTGGGACCCGGTGCCCGCGTCCCCCGTCGAGTCCGTCCCCCTCATCGCGCCCACCCCGCTGCTGATCGTCCACGGCGACCGGGACGGCTACTTCCCGCTGGACCACCCGCGGATGCTCGCCGACGCCTCCGGCGGTCACGCCGAGCTGTGGCTGGAGCACGGCATGGGCCATGCCGAGAACGCCAGTGACGACGGGCTGCTGGCCCGGATCGGCGACTGGGCCGTCACGCACGCCAGCTAGCCTGACGGTGTTCACAGGATCCACTGATTCTCACGCAGCCACTGATTGAGGAACGAGATGGCAAAGGGCACGGTGCGTTACTGGGCCGCCGCCAAGTCCGCGGCAGGCGTCGCCGAGGAGCCGTACGACGCGGGCACGCTCGCCGAGGCGCTCGACGCGGCCCGCGAGCGACACCCCGGCGAACTCGTCCGCGTCCTGCGGCGATGCTCGTTCCTCATCGACGGTGACCCCGTGGGTACCCGCGAGCATGAGACGGTACGGCTGGCCGAGGGCGGCACGGTCGAGGTGCTCCCGCCGTTCGCAGGAGGGTGAGCGAGACGATGAGCAACCAGCCGCACGAGGGCAGGTACGAGCATCCCCACGAGGGGTACGACCCGTACCGGCAGCAGCCGTCGCAGCCGTCCGCGCACCACCCCCAGCAGCAGAACGCGCCCGAGCCCGACTGGCAGCAGCACACCCAGCAGTGGGAGGGGCAGACCTGGGAGACCCAGGCCCAGCCCCCGGTGCCGGCCGCGGACACGACCTACCTGCCGCCGCAGGGGTATCAGCAGGCGTACCAGGACCAGGACCAGGACCAGGGCCACGGGCACGATCAGGGGTACCAGGAGCCGCACGGGTACGGGTACGGGTACGGGCCGGGCGTCACGGCGCAGCCGCTTCCGCAGGAGAACGCGCACGGTGCGGCTCAGGGCTGGGACCACACCCAGGCCCAGTACCAGCAGCAGGGCCACGAGGCGCAGCAGCCCGTCCAGCACCAGCAGCCGCAGGCTCAGTACCCGCAGCAGCCGGTCCAGCAGGCGCAGCACCAGTACCAGCAGCAGCCGGTCCAGCCGCAGCACCCGCAGGCGCAGGACCGGTCGACGCACGCCCAGGCGCAGCCGCGGCAGCCCGGGGCGACCGCCGCGGACGAGGCGTCCGGGTACGGTCCGCCGACCCTCACCGGCAACGCGCGCATCACCGACGCCCAGCGGGCCCGCGCCGAGGGCCGCTCGCCGATCATCGAGCCCGGGATCCAGCCCGCGGGGCTGACGGCGGCGCTCGGGCTCCTGATGGCCGGTGCCGCGTCGGTCGGGGAGTACGCCCTGCTCGTCCCCCTCGTCCTTCTCCAGGCCGTCACCGCGGCGGGATGGTTCCGGCTGAACGGCATGTGGCCGGCCCGGCAGGGCATCGCCCTCGCCTTCCTGGGCGCGGTGACCGCCGACGTCGCCCTGCTCGTGGCCGGCCGGGAGAACGCGCCCGCCGCGATCCTCGGCACGCTCGGCGTGTGGGTGCTCCTCACCCTCGTCCTGCAGCTGCGCAGCCACGCCGACCCGGACACCCGGATGTACGGGTTGATGGCGACCGTCGCCTCGGCGGCGCTGTCGATCGTCGCGGCCGGACACCTCGCGGCCGAACCGGACGCCGTCACGGTGGGCGCGGCCGCGGTCGCCGTGGCGATCCTGGCCCGTGCGCTGCCGCTGCCGACGGTGGCCTCCGTCGCGGTGGCGCTGCTCGCCGCCGCGGGAGCCGGCGTCGCGCTGGGCGGTGCGACGGACCTGGGCGCGAAGGGGGCCCTCCTCGGCCTCGGCGCGGGTGTCTGCGCGCTGATCGGCCACCGGGTGGCCAGCTACGACTACCCGTCCCGGTTCGTCCACTTCACCGCGGGTGTCGCCCTTCCGCTGGCCGCGGCGGCCCCGGCGGTCTACCTGCTGGGCAGGGCGCTGGGCTGAGGCCCGCCGGCCCGTCCGGCGGCCTTGTCACAGGTGATCGACAACTTTCTGTGCACCCCCGGCCGGTCCTCGGCCGGGGTTAGGCTCGCGCTGGACGGCCACCCGGGTCGTCGAGACCGACCGAGCCGGCCGAGGTGGGGGAACACCGAGCATGCGCGCGCTGCGAATAATCCTGATCGTCGTCGTGGTCCTGGGCGGCCTGTTCGTGATCGCGGACCGGGTCGCGGTCGGATTCGCCGAGGACGAGGCGGCCGACCGGATCAAGAGCACGGAGGGGCTGTCCAGCACGCCCGACGTGTCCATCGAGGGCTTCCCCTTCCTCACCCAGGTGGTCAGCGGCGAGCTCGACGACGTGAAGATCGGCATCAAGGACTACGAGGCGTCGACGGGCGGCACGAACGCCGCCACCGCCAAGATCCGGATCGACGACCTGAACGCCGAGATGCACGGTGTCGCGTTCAGCGGCGACTACAGCTCCGCCACCGCCGACAGCGCCACGGGGACCGCCACCATCTCCTACGACGAGCTGCTCAAGGCCGCGAAGTCCGAGCCCGCGCAGGTGGCCCCCGGTGTCACCGCCCAGGTCATCGGCCTCTCCGACGGCGGCGACGGCAAGGTCAAGGTCACGGTCTCGGCGACGGTCCTCGGCACCAAGCTGCCCCAGCCGGTCTCCGTGCTCAGCTCCGTCAGCGTCCACGGCGACACGGTGCGGGTGCACGCCGACTCCCTGCCCAAGCTGGGCGTCGAACTCGCCGAGGGCCGTATCCGGTCCATCACCGACTTCCAGCAGAAGATCGACGAGCTGCCGGGCGGCATCGAGCTCGACAAGGTCGAGGCGGCCGAGGACGGCGTGGACATCTCGGTGAAGGGTTCGGACGTCAAGCTGGTCGGGTAGCCGGTCGGGGAGTCGGTCGAGCAGCCGGCCGGGGCGCGGCGGCGCGGGCCGGGCGGCGCGCCGACAGCGGCCCGAGGGCCTTGTGCGGGTCTCCGGGCGGCCGGGTGTCCGAGGGGCGAGACGGCCTGGTCCGTACAGCAGATGGGATGACGGATCCGGGAACCCGGAAACCGTGCGGGCGTGGCCTCGGCGGCTGATCCGTCCCGCAATGTGGACGATCGCATCTCAGGATACGACACACCGGTGACATGCCCGCCTGTCCGTCCCTACGATCGGACGCATGAAGCGACAGGCGGATCTCACGAAGCGGCGGGCAGTCGACCTGTGCCGCGTCGCCGCCATGCTCTGTCGCACCTTCTGAGCGGAAGCGTTCCGACTTCCGCGAGCCGGGCCCTCGACCTCTCTCGTCGGGGCCACCCCTGCGCCGCGCAGCCCTCACCGGCATGACCGCGCATTTCTCTCTAAAGCCCCGCCCCGCCGCAACTGCCCCGGAGGAGAAAGAGCATGAGCCGCAGCGACGTCCTGGTAGACGCCGACTGGGTCCAGGACCACCTGGACGACCCGAACGTGGCCGTCGTCGAGGTCGACGAGGACACGTCGGCGTACGAGAAGAACCACATCAAGAACGCCATCCGGATCGACTGGACCAAGGACCTCCAGGACCCGGTGCGCCGTGACTTCATCGACCAGGAGGGCTTCGAGAAGCTCCTGTCGTCGAAGGGCATCGGCAACGACACGCTCGTCGTCCTCTACGGCGGCAACAACAACTGGTTCGCGTCGTACGCCTACTGGTACTTCAAGCTCTACGGCCACGAGAACGTGAAGCTCCTCGACGGCGGCCGCAAGAAGTGGGAGCTCGACTCCCGCGACCTCGTCGACGGTTCGCAGGTGCCCGAGCGCGCCGCCACCGACTACAAGGCGAAGGCCCAGAACACCGCGATCCGCGCCTTCCGTGACGACGTCGTCGCCGCGATCGGCTCGCAGAACCTGGTCGACGTGCGTTCGCCCGACGAGTTCAGCGGCAAGCTGCTCGCCCCGGCCCACCTGCCGCAGGAGCAGTCCCAGCGTCCGGGCCACGTCCCGACCGCCCGCAACATCCCGTGGTCGAAGAACGCCAACGACGACGGCACCTTCAAGTCGGACGACGAGCTCAAGGAGCTCTACGCCGACGAGCAGGTCGACCTGGCCAAGGACACGATCGCCTACTGCCGCATCGGTGAGCGCTCGGCGCTCACCTGGTTCGTGCTGCACGAGCTGCTCGGCGTGGAGAACGTCAAGAACTACGACGGCTCCTGGACCGAGTACGGCTCCCTGGTGGGCGTTCCGATCGAGCTCGGCGCCAACAAGTAACCCCCAAGGCCTGAAGGACGGAATCGAAATATGTGTGGAGCGAAGGCCGGCGGCCCCGACGCCTCGACGATCAAGCCCGGTGAGACCACGATCCAGGGTCAGGTGACCCGCGACGGCCAGCCGGTGACGGGTTACGTCCGCCTGCTGGACTCGACCGGCGAGTTCACCGCCGAGGTCCCGACCTCGGCGACCGGGCAGTTCCGCTTCTACGCGGCCGAGGGCACCTGGACCGTGCGCGCCCTGGTCCCGGGCGGCAGCGCCGACCGCACGGTCGTCGCCCAGACGGGCGGCCTCGCCGAGGTCGCGATCGCCGTCTGACGGCACCGCCAGAACGGCCGAAGGGCCGCACCCCCGGGGGTTGGACGCTTACCGGATCGGGGTGCGGCCCTTCGGCTCGCCCGGGGCCCGCGCATCCCTGCGCCACCCGGCGTCCACGGGCCTACGCTGGTGGTATGTACGCACGCAGGCGGCACGTGTACTTCGCCATGATGGGGACGTGCATCGGGCTCTTCGTCCTGGCCTGGGGAGTGGTGCGCCTCTGGTCGATTCCCGTGGCCGTGGGCATGTGCGTGGTGGCGATGGTGATTCCTCCGGTGGCCGCGATGGTGGCCAACCGGCGTGGTCCCGAGGACCGCTGGTGGGACGACCCCTCCGGCGATCCCGAGTCCGACAAGTGGTGGGACGAGCTGGACGGCAAGAAGCCGCGCCAGTGAGCCCGCGCTCCCGCCGCCCCCGGCGGTGTCAGTAGACGAGGGCCTGGGCCCCGTCCGCCATCGCCTCCTGGACGAAGACCTGCGCGCCCGCGATGCGCACGCCCTTGAGGACGTCGTCCTCCGTGATCTCCCGCCGTGCGGCGCACTGGGTGCACAGGGTGATGCGGCCACTCGCCAGGATCGAGTCGATCAGGTCGGGCAGCGGTGCGGCGTGCGGAAGCTCGAACTCGGCCGCGCGGCCCGGCAGGGCGAACCACGAGGACTCGCCGGTCAGCCACAGGGAGACCTCGACGCCACTGGCCACGGCCACCGCCGCGACGGTGAACGCCTGTGAGCAGCGCTCCGGGGCATCGGCCCCCGCCGTCACCTTGATCACGAGCTTTTTCGCCATGGCCGAATGGTAGTCCGAATCGTAATCAAGTCCCGTACAACTCCATGCATGAGCCATGGGTCTCCTGTGCGCGCGGATACGGAATCTGCGCTTCACGTTCTGTGGGGGGACGTCATGGAAGTACCTGAAGGACCCGAAACACCTGAAAGACCGGTCGTACCTGGAGTTGTGCCGGTTGCCGATCCCGGCACGGCCGCTCCGGGCGGGGCCGGCCCGTCCGCGCCTGCCCGGGCGGCCGACGTACCGGCCGCGGTACCGGCGGAGTCGTCCGCCGTGCCGGCCGATCCGTCCGCCGTGCCGGCCGATCCGTCCGCCGTGCCGGCCGATCCGTCCGCCGTGCCGGCCGATCCGTCCGCCGTGCCGGCCGATCCGGACGGCACCACGGTGCGGCCCGCGCGCCGGCGCGGCCGTACGACCCTGATCGTCGCCACCGCGGCCGTGCTCGGCCTCGTCGCCGGGACCTGCGCCGGCTATCTGGTGCAGGCCGACCGCGAGCCCACCAAGCTGCCGTCGCTGTCGCAGCCGGTGATGGCGCAGGCCAAGGGCGAGGGCCCCGAGCCGCTGTCCGCCGCCCAGGACCGCCGGGTGAAGACCGACGGCGACCTGCGCAAGCTGCTGATCAAGCGGCCCAAGGGCACGAAGGTGCCCGATTGGGAGCCCGGCGAGGACGGCTGGCTGAACATGGCCGACTACGCCGACCAGCTGGAGAACTCGGGCCGGGAGTTCGGCGACCTCGTCAAGTCGGAGTACCGCCGGGCCGCCGGCACCAGCTGGCTGGTCGGCAGCAACCAGAGCGTCGAGATCCGGCTGGTGCAGTACCGCCAGGAGGAGAGCCTCGGTGCCTCCGACCGCGTCTCCTGGTGGAACACGGACGACACCAGCAGCTGGCCCATCCCGGGCGCGGGCGACGGCATGGTCTACCTCTTCAAGGTCGAGAGGAAGGCCGGCTACCTGCCCCTCTACAAGGCGCAGGCGTCCGCCTCACGCGGCGACATCGCCATGGAGATCTGGATCTACGACACCAAGCCGATCCCGAAGTCCAAGATCATGGACCTGGCCAAGCGGCAGATGGAGCGGCTGTGACCGAGCAACCGACGACCCCGGAACCCGCGCAGCAGCCCGCGACCCCGGCGCAGCAGCCCACGCCCCCCGTGGACGGCGCCCCTGCTCCCGCTCCGGCACCCCTGTCCGATGTCGTCCAGGCACCGGCCCAGGACCCCGCCCAGGAGCCCGCCCCCGCGAAGAAGCCCGTACGCCGTGGCCGCGTCGCCGCGGTCGTCGGCTCCCTCGTCCTCGTCGGCGCGCTGGTCGGCGGTGTCGGCTACACCGTCGTGACGGTCCAGGACGCCGACCGCGACGCGGGCGCGCCCACCTGGAAGTTCCCCAAGGGGCAGAAGGAGGAGGCCAAGGCGGCGAAGAGCTCCTCGTCCCTCGCCTCCATGCTCGTGTCGTACGGCGACGGCTGGACCCGGGGCCCCGACATCGCCGGGTTCGGCTCGGACGCCGCGCTCAGCGGCGGCGAGGCGGCCGCCCTGCGCAAGGAGTCGGTCCGTGATCTGCCCCGCTCCCAGCGGCGGCGGATCGAGAAGGAGATCGACAAGCAGCACACCAAGGGCATGGCGATGCGCAGCTACCTCTACGGCGGCTCCACGCTCGACGACGACGGCACCTACACCGTCAGCATCGAGCTGGCGCAGATCGAGGACAAGCGGGCCGTGCGGAACATGTCGACGTTCCAGAACGAGTTCCTGGAGGCCCTCTCCGTCTTCCGGCACGGGCCGAAGATCGAGGGCCACAAGAACGCCAAGTGCTTCCTGCCGCCCAAGGACAAGGAGGAGAAGCTCGACATGATGGTCTGCTCCGCGTACCAGGGCGACGTGCTGGTCAGCGCCACCGCGTACGCGGCGAAGCCACTGAACACCAAGGGGGTCGCGAAGCTCCTGCGCGAGCAGCTCGACCGCATCGAGGAGCCGGGGGAGGCGGTATGACCGAGCAGACGACACCGACCGGGACGCCCGCGGAGCCGGAGGCCGCTCCGCACCAGAGCGTGCCGCCCGCCCCCGCGGAGCCGCAGCCCCCGGCCGCGGTCCAGGCGCCGCCGGCCCCGGTGGCCCCGACCGTGCCCGACCTGCCGCAGGCGCCGCCCGCCACCGTCCAGGGCCAGCTGCCCGCGACGGCCGACGGCCAGGTGCCCGTGACCGTCGAGGGCCTGGTGCCCGAGGCGAGCGCGGTGAAGGTGAAGAAGGACCGCAGGGTCCTGCGCGCCGTGCTGCGCTGGACGGCCGCCACCGTGGTCTTCGCGGCGGTCGGCACGGCCGCCGCGTACGGCATCACGCGGATGGAGCGCACCGACGTACCGGGTCTGGCGACGCAGGCCGACGGACGCTGGGACTACCCGACGATCAGCAAGCCGCCGCTGCCGTCCGGCAGCCCGGGCCCGTTCGCCGAGACGAACATGAGCGGCAGCCACTACGCCGACCTGCGCAAGCTCGTGCTGCCCGCGCCGAAGGGCGCGAAGACCGACACGGCGCTGCGCGGCGAGGACGGCTGGCTGACGTGGAAGGCGTTCCTGGCCGAGTACGCCGAGAAGGCGGACCGGGACACCGTCGGCCAGCTGCTGACCGACTACGGTCTGCGGCACATCGCCGCGCGCGGCTGGACCGCCGCCGACGGCACGCGGACGCGGATCTACCTGCTGCAGTTCGACACCGCGGCCGTCGCGGAGGATCTGGCCTCCACCCAGCTCGCGAACTACGACTCGGCGCAGTTCGCGGTGCGCGGTGTCACCGGCACCGAGCGGGACGAGAAGTTCCCGGAGCGCGCCGCGGTCGACGAGATCACCCGGTTCGCGTACACGGAGAGCAAGCCGTACGGCGCCGAGCAGGTCAGGGAGGCGTACCTGTCCGCGGGGGACACCATCGCCCTCGTCGTGCAGTCCCACAAGGGCGTTGCGAAGGCGGTCCCGTTCCAGCAGACGGTGATCCTGCAGAGTCAGCTGCTCGGCTGAGCCGGGCGGCCCCGCGAGGGCGTACCTGACCGAGAGAGCCGGGCCCCAGCCGCGTAAGCTGGGGCCCGGCCTTGTGTACCGCCGATCCGCTCATCCGAGGAGCACCCTGTGGAGATCTTCTTCGAAACCCTGCTGGTCCTGGTCTGCGTCGGCGTTCTCGCCTTCGCCGGTCTGACCGTGAAGAAGCTGTACCAGGGCCAGCGCTGACCGCAGTCACCGAACTGACGCTACGAGACTTCTGAGCTGCTCATGATCGAGATCCCGTCGGACCTCCACAAGGACCTGGTCCCCCTCGCCTTCCTGCTCGGCACCTGGGCCGGCGCGGGCGTTCACGACTTCCCCGGCTCCGAGAAGTGCAACTTCGGGCAGGAGGTCACGTTCACGCACGACGGGCGCGACTTCCTGGAGTACCACTCGCACACCTGGGTGCTCGACGCTGACGGGAACAAGGTCAGGCCGCTGGAGAGCGAGTCCGGTTTCTGGCGCGTCGACGCCGACCGCAAGGTCGAGGTCGTGATGACCCGCGACGACGGCGTCGTCGAGATCTGGTACGGCGAGCTGGCCGACAAGAAGCCGCAGATCGACCTGGTCACGGACGCCGTGGCGCGCACCGCCGCGTCCGGCCCGTACAGCGGCGGCAAGCGCCTGTACGGCTACGTGAAGAGCGACCTCATGTGGGTCGGCGAGAAGCAGACCCCCGAGGTCGAGCTGCGCCCCTACATGTCCGCGCACCTGAAGAAGGTCGTCACCCCGGAGGACGTCGAGCGCTGGGCGAAGGCCCTGCCGGACGACATGCCGGACGACGGCATCGCGTTCTTCAAGTAGTCATCGTCTCCCGGAGTGGTCCTAGACTCTCTGGTGTGGTGAGCACCGACTGGAAGAGTGATCTGCGGCAGCGCGGCTACCGGCTGACCCCGCAGCGGCAACTCGTGCTCGAAGCCGTGGACACCCTGGAACACGCGACCCCCGACGACATCCTCGTGGAAGTGAGGAAGACGGCGTCGGGGGTCAACATTTCCACGGTGTACCGGACCCTCGAACTCCTCGAGGAGCTGGGGCTGGTCAGTCACGCGCACCTCGGACACGGCGCGCCGACCTACCACCTCGCGGACCGGCACCATCACATCCACCTGGTGTGCCGCGACTGCACGAACGTCATCGAGGCCGACGTGTCGGTCGCCGCCGAGTTCACCGCGAAGCTGCGCGAGACCTTCGGCTTCGAGACGGACATGAAGCACTTCGCGATCTTCGGGCGCTGCCGTGACTGCACCCTCAAGAGTTCAACTACCAAGTCGTAGGCTAGGCGCATGAAGAGCCCCCTGCTGTCCCTGCCCGGCGCTGTTCCCGCCGAGGGCGTGGACGAAGGCGTCGCCGCCCACTACGGCGATCTGTTCCGCGAGCAGCGCGCCCTCGCCGACGGCGCGGGTTTCGTCGACCTCTCCCACCGCGGTGTCGTCACCGTCACCGGGGAGGACCGGCTGAGCTGGCTGCACCTGCTGCTCACGCAGCACGTCACGGACCTCCCGGTGGGCCGCGCCACCGAGGCGCTGATCCTCTCCGCGCACGGTCACATCGAGCACGCGCTGTACCTCGTCGACGACGGCGAGACGGTGTGGATGCACACGGAGCCGGGCACCCAGGAGGCGCTGATCGCGTACCTGGAGTCGATGAAGTTCTTCTACCGCGTCGAAGTCGCCGACTCGACGGCCGAGTTCGCGGTGGTGCATCTTCCCGCCGGCTCCATCGCCGAGGTGCCCGAGGGCGTCGTCGTGCGTGAGACGCCGTACGGCCGTGACCTCTTCCTCCCGCGCGCCGACCTGGAGCCGTACGCCGAGGACGCCGCGAAGCACGGGCCGCCCGCCGGGCTGCTCGCCTACGAGGCGCTGCGGGTGGAGCACCACCGTCCCCGGCTCGGCTTCGAGACCGACCACCGCACCATCCCGCACGAACTGGGCTGGATCGGCACCGCGGTACACCTCCAGAAGGGCTGCTACCGCGGCCAGGAGACCGTCGCCCGCGTGCAGAACCTGGGCAAGCCCCCGCGCCGCCTCGTCTTCCTGCACCTCGACGGCAGCGAGGTGCACCTGCCGCCCCACGGCACCGAACTGCGGCTCGCGGCCGACGGCCCCGACGGCCGCAAGATCGGCTTCATCACCACGTCCGTACGCCACCACGAGCTGGGCCCCGTCGCCCTGGCCCTGGTGAAGCGGAACGTGCCGGTGGACGCGCCGCTCATGGCGGACTCGACGGCGGCCGCCCAGGAGGTCGTGGTCGAGCCCTAGGGTCCGGCTCCCGGCCGCGGGGCGGTGCCCCGCGGTCACATCTCCAGCAGCACGGTGAACGGGCCGTCGTTCGTCAGCGAGACCCGCATCCGCGCGCCGAAGCGGCCCGTCGCCACCGTCGCGCCCAGCGCGCGGAGCTGGGCGACGACCTCGTCGACGAGGGGTTCCGCCACATCTCCCGGCGCTGCCGCGTTCCAGGTGGGGCGGCGGCCCTTGCGGGCGTCGCCGTACAGCGTGAACTGGCTGATGACGAGCAGCGGCGCGTCGACGTCGGAGCAGGACCGCTCGTCCGTCAGCATCCGGATGGACCAGAGTTTGCGGGCGAGTTGGGCCGCCTTCTCCTTGGTGTCCTCGTGCGTGACGCCGACGAGGACGCACAGTCCCTCACCGGTGATCTCGCCGACCGTCTCGCCCTCCACGACGACGCTCGCGCCGTCCACCCTCTGCACCACCGCACGCATGCCGCCCATGATGCCGTGCCGCCGCGCCGCGACGTCGCGCGGGCCCTCCCACGCCTCACGCGCATCGCGGGCACCGCCTTCATCAGGCGCCGCCAGGCGTGCCGTACGGGCGCCGCCACGCGCCTCGGGCCGCGCCCGAGAGGTGTCGCGCGGGTCGTCCCGCACGCCGCGCGGTTCTGTCACGGGCGCCGTGCGAGCCCCGCGCGGGCGCCGCGCGGACCCCCGCGCGCGCCCGGCTCCCTTCGCGTGATTTCCGGGGGCGCTAACCCCCCATCTGGGGCCGATCGGGGGCACTCGGTCACATAGCGACCACTGGGAGTGGCACGATGCAGGGTGTTGCGGTGCATACGTGGGGTGGACCGCGCCGGTCGAGGGGACGGTAGAGGCAGATGAGCACACCTGGTACCGGGCAGCCGCCCGCAGCCGTATCATTGACCCGGACGAGCCCACGGGCCGGCAGGGTGGCCGCGCGGCCACCGGCGCAGCGCACCGACAGTCCCCTGTCCGTCGACCCGCCCCCGCACGACTTGGCCGTGCTCCGGCTGCCCGAACTGCGCACGCTGCGCCGGGACGCCCAGCGCGACGAGGCCGACCTCAGCTATGTGCGGCGGCTCCTGCAGGGACGCATCGACATCCTGCGGGCGGAACTGGCCCGCCGCGGCGGCCTGCGGATCCCCTCCCCGGAGCCGGGCGGGCCCGCGGCCCCCGAATCCTTCGAGGTGTCGGTCGTCGCACGGCTCGCGGAGATCCTCACGGACGCGCCCGCCCGGCACCGCTCGTCGGCCCGGCACGTGACCGTGGGCACACCGCATGGCGAGGAGTACCGGCGGCTGGCCGCCGACATGCTCGCCGAGGTCGAGCTCTCCGACCTCGACGCCCGCACCGACGAGGAGCTCGGCGCGGGCATGGGACGGCTCGTCCGCTACGAGCAGCAGGTCTCCCGGCGACGCCAGCAGCTCCAGCGCACGGCCGACGACTGCAGCGCCGAGATCGCCCGCAGGTACCGTGAAGGAGAAGCACAAGTAGACGACCTGCTCATGTGACGCGGCGGCCCCGGTGATCCCGGGGCCGTGCGGCGGTCGCGGCGGCCCCCCCGGGGCCGGCCGGGGCCCGGGGACCTCCCGGCCGGCCGGACCGGACGGGGCTCCCGCGCCGCCGCCCGGGAAGACCCGGGGCCGCGGTGGCGGTGGTCGCACGCGGCCCGGTGACCGGGGCCGTGGTGACGGTGACCGAGCCCCCGCCCGGGAGATCCGGGACGTGGCGGCGGCGCCGTGCCCGGCCCGGCCGGTCCGCGTCCGCGACGGCCGCGACCGGGCCCGGTGCCCGGGTCCGTGGCGGCGGCGACCGTGTCCCGGCCCGGAAGGTCCGGTGCGCGAGAGCCCGGCCCCGGATCCGGCGACGTTCCGGGTCCGGCCGCCTGAACGGGTCCCCGTCCCGGAAGGCCACCGCCGATGTCCGCCGTCCCCGCCCGCACCACCGCAGACCCCGCCATATCCCGCGAGCCCGCCCCGGCGCCCGCGCACCCCGTCCTCGCCGAGATCGTGCGCTCCGGATTCGTCGAGGGGCGGCACCGCGGCAGCCTGGTGCTGCTCGCCGCCGACGGGACGGTCGAGCTGGCGCTCGGCGACGTGACCGCGCCGGTCTTCCCCCGCTCGTCGAACAAGCCCATGCAGGCGGCGGGCGTGCTGCGCGCCGGCCTCGACCTGGCCGGAGAGCGGCTCGCCCTCGCCGCCGCCAGCCACTCCGGCGAGACCTTCCACCGTGATCTCGTCCACAAGATGCTGGACGAGCACGGGCTCGCCGCCACCCAGCTCCAGTGCCCGCCGGACCTGCCGCTCGACCCGGCCGAGGCCGAGACCTACCTGGCCACCGGCGAGGTCCGCGACCGCGTCACCATGAACTGCTCCGGCAAGCACACGGCGATGCTCGCGGTGTGCGCGCAGCGCGGCTGGCCCACCGAGTCGTACCTCGACCCCGGGCACCCCCTCCAGCAGCTCATCCACTCCGTGGTCGAGGAGGCGGCGGGCGAGCCCGTCGCCGCGGTCGGCACGGACGGCTGCGGGGCACCGCTGATGGCCATCAGCCTCACCGGCCTCGCCCGTGCCTTCCGCTCCTTCGTCCTCGCGGCCCCCGGCTCCGCGGAGCGCCGTGTCGCGGACGCGATGCGCGCCCACCCCGAGTACGTCGCCGGTACGCGCCGCCCCGACACCTGGCTGATGCGGGAGATCCCGGGCGCCCTGTCCAAGATGGGCGCGGAGGCCGTCCAGGCGGTGGCTCTGCCGGACGGCCGCGCCCTCGCCTTCAAGATCGACGACGGCGGGGGCCGCGCCCTGGGCCCGGTGCTCGCCCGCGCGCTCGGCCTGCTCGGCGTGGACGCGCCGGTCGTCTCACGCATCGGCCGCTCGCCGCTGCTCGGCGGGGGCCGCGAGGTGGGGGAGATCCGGGTGGCGTTCTGACGGAGCGGCCGCGGTCCGCACGGCGCGGGGTGGCCCCGGGGGGCGTTTCCCGGGAGTCCGCCCTCGCGGGGTGTGCAGGTAGTCCCGGGCCCCGTCCCTGGGGCGGGGCCCGGGCGGCAGGGCGGGGAGCGGTGAAAAACGCCGCGACACCCGCCGCGTCGTACACCTAGCGTGGCGCCATGAGCCCCCGCGACACCACAGACGTACGAGCGATCACCGAGGCCGAGATCGCGGACTGGATCCGCGCGCTGAACACGGGGTTCCTGCGGTCGCCGGCCGTGTCGGAGCGGGAGCTCGCGGACCGCAGCTCCTACATCGTGCCCGAGCGCACCCTGGGTGCCTTCGACGGCGCCCGGTGCGTGGCGACGTTCCGGTCCTTCCCGCAGGAGCTCACCGTCGTCGGGGGTGCCGCCGTACCCGCCGACGCCATCTCGAACGTCACGGTCACGGCCACGCACCGTCGCCGCGGTCTGCTCAGCCGCATGATGGCGGCCGACCTGGCGGCGGCGCGGGAGCGGGGAGACGTCGTCGCGACGCTGATCGCGGCGGAGTACCCGATCTACGGCCGGTACGGCTTCGGTCCCGCCACCAGCACCGCCCAGTGGACCATCGACGTGCCGCGCACGGGTCTCGATCCCCGGTGGGCGGGCCCGGACGACGGCGGTCGCATCGACCTGGTCGACGGCGAGGACGTCCGCAAGACCGGCCCCGAACTGCACGAGCGGCTCCGCCGCGCCCAGCCCGGCGCGGTCAGCCGCGACGACCGCTGGTGGCAGGCCAACACCGGCGCGCTCGTGCTGGACCGCTCGCCGTGGACCGAGCCGTTCTACGCGGTGTACCGATCGGCCGAGGGCGAGGTCGAGGGCCTGGTCTCGTACGAGGCGGACGACAACTGGGGTGACGCCAAGCAGCCGTTGAACACGGCCGACGTGAACTGGCTCATCGCGGTCACCCCGCGGGCCGAGCGCGCCCTGTGGCAGTACCTCTGCTCGATCGACTGGATCGCCCGGGTCAAGACGGGCTGGCGGGCTCCCGACGACCTGCTGCCGCACTTCCTGCCCGATCCGCGCGCCGCGCGCATCACCACGCAGTCGGACTGGCTGTGGGTGCGCGTCCTGGACGTCGTACGGGCTCTGGAGGCCCGCACCTACGCGGGTTCGGGGACGCTGGTCCTGGAGGTCACGGACCGGGACGGGCTGTCGGCCGGCCGGTACGCGCTCGACGCGGGGCCGGACGGCGCGTCCTGCGCGCCGACCACGCGGGCCGCCGACCTCACCCTGGACGTGGGCGAGCTGGCGGCCCTGTGGCTGGGCGACGAGTCGGCGGTGCGGCTCGCCGCGCTGGGGCGGGTGCGGGAAGAACGAGAGGGCGCCGCCTCCGTTGCCGACGCCCTGCTCCGCACGTCCAGGCGACCGTGGTGCCCGGACCTGTTCTGAGCTGATTCCGTAGCTTCGTACCTCCTTCGCGGCCGGGGCCGTGGGGCCGGTGTCCGACGACAGTGATCCGTAGCGATTCAGTTGTGGTGGTGCCGGGCGGTGCCCTGTCGTGCCGGGCGGTGCCCGATGGTGCGGACTGACCGAGCTCCCGGCTCCCCTCCGGAAGGGAGCCCGGTCAGCCGGACTGCCGGACGGTGGGCGCCCGTCAGCCGGACTGGGCGAGCAGCATCACGAGGATCACGGCCCCGATGCCGCTGATCGCGGTGTTCTTGGCCTTGAGCCCGATGGACAGCGCGACGAACGCGATGATGCCCATCGGCCCGTACTTCCACTGGACGAGCTGCTCGAATCCGATGGCGAGGGCGGCGACGGCGAGGGCGATGAACGGCATGACGATCCCTCCTTCGGGACGGAGTGGGCGGAACCCCGCTGAGGACCGTCCGTCCGGCGCCCCTGGCTGACAGGTGCGACTCCGACGGCCAACCCCCCGGAAGTTTGACCATGTTGCTGAAGTTGGCGACCAACTCACTCTTACTTATCTCCGCGTTGGGTCGACTCATAACCACCTATCCAGTAACTGCCCAAAGATGGCGGGAAGTTGTAGTGTTTGGTCGTGGACCCGGAACATGCCCCCGTCAATGGGCGGAACAGGTCACCACGGCCACACGCGTCACACCGCGAGGTGGCCGACGAGCTGCGCAGGCGGATCAGGTCCGGTCAGCTGCGAGCAGGTCAGCGCATGCCCACGCAGGCCAAGCTGGCCGACGAGTTCGGCGTGGAGCGCGCGGCCGTGCGCCAGGCGCTGCGCATCCTGCAGTCCGAGCGGCTGCTCGTGAACATGTCCAAGGGGAGCCCGGCGACCGTGGCCGACCAGCCGGACAAGGCCCTGACCGGCCCCGAGGCCAGGCCGCAGCCCACCACGGTGGCGCTCGGCGCGCGGATCGCGGCGGCCTTCGCCGCCCCTCACGTGGAGATAGACGCGCTGTGCCTGACGTCGATCTCGCTGACCCTCGCCATGGGCGAGCCGTTGCGTCAGATCCACGCCGGGCGTATCAAACCGGCCAAGGTGGATGTCCGGGTGCTGCTCCCGAGCAGCGACATCGACCTGGCGTTCCCGGCCCCCGTCGACGCCTCGTCCGACGGCCGGCTCCAGCGCAACTGGCTGGCCAACCGCAACGCCCAGGGCCAGGTGCTGCGGCACAATCTGCTCGCCCTCCGCTCCACGCACGGCATCGACGTCCACGTCACCTTCCGCGCGCTCCCTTTCACGCCGCCCGTGAAGCTGTACCTGCTCAACGGCGCCGAGGCCCTCTTCGCGTACTACACCCTCGTCAAGCGTGAAGAGGAGATCGACCATGTACATCTGGAGATGTACGACGTCCAGGGCACCCAGTCCATGCTCTTCCCGTTCACCCAGGGCGCCGGGCTGCGGGACACCACGTTCGTCGAGCAGTCCCATCTGTGGTTCAACGCACTGTGGGAGACCATCAGCTCGGAGCTGGTGCTCACGAGCTGAGGTCTCCCGGGCGGAGGTGGTGCGGGCGGAGGCCGTCGGGCCGGGGGTCCTCGCAGCTCACAGGGCGGGGGCGGCGACCATCAGGGCGAGCACGACGGCCCCGATGGAGCTGCACGCGGGGCTCTTCGCCTTGAGGCCGATGGTGAGCAGCAGCAGTCCCACGATGCCCATGGGGCCGTACTGCCACTGGACGAGCTGTTCGAAGCCGACGACGAAGACGGCGGAGAGGAGGGCGATGGCGGGCATGGTGGTTCCTCCTGCTTCAGGTCCTTCTTTCACGGAAGACCGGTGCGGGGCCGGTGGGGGCGGCGGGAGCACGGCCGGGAGGGGAGGCAAAACTTCCGCCAACTTGGCCGAGTTGGCTACCAACTATGTATAGGTTGTCCCCAGTTGGTCGATGTCCATAAACAACTCCCGAACAACTCCCGGTAGATGGACGCAAGTTGTAACGTTTGGTCGTGACCCAGGAGAACGTGGCAGTGAACGGCAGCAGAAAGATCTCGCCCCAGGAGATCGCCGACGTGCTGCGCGAGCGCATCCGCGCCGGAGACCTCAAGGCGGGCGACCGCCTGCCCACTCAGGCCGAGTTGGCGGAGGAGTTCGGTGTCGAGCGCGGCACCGTCCGCCAGGCCCTCCGCGCGCTCCAGGAGGACGGTCTCCTCAGCAACGTCAGCAAGGGCAGCCCGCCGCGGATCGCCGAGGTCCCCCCGGTACGGGACGAACCCCAGCCGACGATGGTGGGCCTCGCGCCGCGTCTCACCGAGGCGTTCTCCGTGCCCCACGTGCGCATCGACGCCGCCTGCCTCACCGCGGAGACCCTGATGCTGGCCCTCGGTGATCCGGTCCGCCAGATCCACGAGGGCAGGATCCGCCCGGCGTCGATCGACGTACGGATCCTGCTGCCGTCCCGGGACATCAACCTGGCCTTCCCGGTCCCCGTCGAGGCCCAGGGCGAGGACGACCCCGTCCACAAGCGCTGGCTGGACCAGCGCAACGCCCAGGTCGTCGTCCTGCGCCACAACCTCCAGTCCCTGCGCTCCTCGCACGGCATCGATGTCAGGGTGACCTTCCGGGCCCTGCCCTTCACCCCGCCGGTGAAGCTCTACCTGCTCAACGAGGCCGAGGCGCTGTTCGCGTACTACATGGTCACCAAGCGGGAGGAGGCCATGGACAGCGGCATCCTGGAGATGTACGACGCCCTCGGCTCCGCGTCCCTCCTCTTCTCCTTCGAGAAGCGGGCCGGCCAGCGGGACGCCGCCTTCGTGGAGCAATCCCAGAAGTGGTTCGACGCCCTCTGGGAAACCATCACCACGGACCTGACACTCTCCTAGTGACTTCTGATACGGCGCAGACTGAATCGGTGGCAACAGAGACAGAGAACCTACGGGAAGTGATCACTCGCGCCCGCTATGTCCTCTTCGACTTCGACGGTCCCATCTGCCGGCTGTTCGCGGGGCACTCCGCGGAGGACGTGGCGAAGGACCTCGTGGAGTGGCTGGAGCAGCACGGGCTGCTCGGGCTGCTGACCGAGGACGAGCGTGTCCACCCCGATCCGATGGCTGTCCTGTACGCGGTCAACCGGCGGGACCCGCGCAGCGACCTGGTGGCGGAGCTGGAGGAGCGGCTCACCTACCAGGAGCTCCAGGCGGTGCCCTCCGCCTGGCCCACCGCCTTCGCGGACCCGTTGATCCGCACCTGGAGCGCGGTCGGTGTGCGGCTGGCGATCGCGACCAACAACTCCCCCCGCACGGCGGCCGGGTACCTCGCGAGCCGGGGGCTCACCGAGTGTTTCGCGCCCAACATCTACGGGCGTACGCGCGACCTGCACCGTCTCAAGCCCGATCCGCACTGTCTCAACCGTGCCCTGAACGCCCTGGGCGCCGCCCCGTCGGCGGCCCTCATGATCGGCGACGCCCCCTCGGACCTCCTCGCCGCCCGGCAGGCGGGTGTTCCGTTTCTCGGCTACGCGCGTAACGAGGACAAGGGGAAGCTGCTGCGGGACGCGGGAGCGGAGCATGTGGTGGATTCGCTGGAGCCGGTGCTGCGGCTCGTCCGCGACCAGGGCTGAGGGCTCGGCGCCGGATCGGACCTGACGGCCCATCGCCGGGAGCGGATCCGACGGCCCATCGCCGGGCTCAGGCCTGAAGGCTCATCGCCAGCAGGCAGACGAGGAGCCCGAGCGCCCACCAGCCCGGGTGCTCCCGGAGCGTCCGCCTGATCGCCTTGAGCGCGAGCTGTATGAGCACGGGCGCGAGGGCCAGCAGGAACAGTCCCAGACCGCCGAGCGGTCCGAGCCGTGTCTGCACCACGTGACCGACCGCGAATTGAATGACCGTCCCCACCAGTTGAAAGAAGACCACGTCCCCCACCCCGTCCGCTTCAGAGAACCAATCAACCAGCCGTCCAATTGGACTGATTTCCCTGTGAGTGGTCTGCCCTGCCTGACTGATCGCTTAACGGGCAGGCGCCTGCCGGATATGCCGACCGGCACATCCGGCCGCCAATGTGACTGAAAGCGGTTTGCCCGAGCGTGGGGAGCGGTACGGTCGCGATGTGGGAGAAGAGCGCGGCGGCGGAGGCGGCACGGAGTTCGACCGTGTCCTCGGAGAGCTGCGCACCCGGATAGCCGATGGCACCTACCCGCTCGACTCCCAGCTCCCGCCGCAGCGTGAACTCGCCGAGATGTTCGATGTGTCGAGGGACACCGTGCAACGGGTGATACGGGAGCTCAACAGCGAAGGATGGATCAGGTCCCGTCAGGGCAGTGGCACGCGCGTCGTGAAGAGGCCGACGCACGCGGGTACGTCGAGCCAGGAGCCGCCGCGGGTGCGTGCGGCGCTCGGCACCTTCATCGCCCGGGCTTTCGCGCAACCGGTAGTCCAATTGGACGTGTTCACCCTCACCTCGGAGTCGCTGGACGCACACATCCGCCTCCAGGCCGAGCGCATCCGCCTCGGGGAGATCCGGCCCGAGCGCATCGAGCTGCGCATGCTGCTGCCCGCGGAGTCGATCGACCTCCCGTATCCCCGGGCGCGGGTGACGGACCCGGAGGAGGAGCTCCAGGAGCCGGGCCGGCCGCACCGGTTGCAGGAGCGGCTGCGGGGCATCACGCGCCGGCACGCGACCTCGCTGCGCGTCGCGCTGCTCGACCTCCAGGCGGAGGGGCTGGTCCCGTCCGCCGACGCGGTGATCCGCTATGTGCCACTGGTCCCGACGTACAAGCTGTATCTGCGGCCGGGCGTCGAGGCGCTGTTCGGGCCCTACGAGGTGGTGGAGCGCCCCATCCTGCTGGACGACGGCACGGAGGTCGACGCGCTCGACGTCCTCGGTCTGGGCTCGACGCTGACCCGCCACGTCAATGACGAGGGCGATCCCGACTCACCGGGGTCCGTCTTCATGGAGAGCATGCAGGGCTGGTTCGACTCCTGCTGGAACCTCCTCGCCGAGACGTCCTGAGGCGACCTGACAGACCGTGGGGCGATCCGACCTGGGCGAGTGCGGGTGGGCACACCCTGAAACGCACCCGGAATCAGGCCGACTTCGAACGGCGTGAGGCTCATGGGTGGAATCTCTCTCAGGTCGGTATCGAATGCTGACGTCCGGCCATCCGTAATTGCAGCAGAGCACTAAGGTGTGCTCACCTCTCGCGGCGCATGAACTTCAATGGCGACGCACAGTTATTCAGGAGTGACCCGTGGGCGTTCCGCCGTTGCCTCCCAGGCCCGCTCCGGCAAGGGCGGCGGACGCCGAGTACGACGCCTTCGTGCGCTACGCCCGGGCCCTGGGGTCGTTCGGCCGTGGGCACCACAACACGAACTACATGGTGCGCCCGCTGTCCGAAGGGCACTCCGCGCTCCCGGAGTGCGAGGACGGGGCGGCGGTCACGGTCCGGGAGCCGATCCCCTCCGCGCTGCCCGTGGTCATCAGGACCTGGCAGGACGAGGCGGAGGTCCTCGACAGGATCCGCCGATTCCTGCCGCACGTGCCGCGCTGCCTGGTCAAGCGCGGGGACAAGACCATCCTCAGCTATGTGGAGGGCGTGCCGCTCTCCAGCATCTGCCCGAACGGCAAACCGGTCGACGCCGGCCTCATCGCGGCGCTGGCCGGGCTGTTCGCCGACATGACGCAGGTGCGCAGACAGCACCTGCCGGAGTTGCCGCCGTCCTGGCCCCGCTCCAGCCGGAACAGCAGGGCCTTCCTGCAAGCGCTGGCCCACGCGGCCGAGGAGCAGATCCGACAGCGCAACTGGCACGAGTTCGGCGGTCTGTTCGCGATGCTGGGCATCCCGGACGATGCGCTGGTGCGGTTCGCGGAACGTGTGCCCGCGCTCATCAGACGGCCCTTCAGCCTGCTCCACACCGACCTCCACCGGGACAACGTGATCGTCTCGTATCACGGAGACCCGCCCCTGATCTGCGTCGACTGGGAGCTGGCGTCCTTCGGGGACCCGCTGCACGACCTCGCCACCCACCTGGTGCGGATGCAGTACCCCGACTACCAGTGGTCCGAGGTGATCGAGGCATGGCGTGAGGCCATGGGCAGCCGGCGCAGCAATGCCGTCGACGGTCTTGACCGGGACCTGAAGCACTATCTGGCCTTCGAGCGGGCGCAGTCGGTCTATCCGGACGTGATGCGGGCCGCCACCCTGCTCGGTGACACCTTCGACCAGCGGGACCTGGACGCCGCGACGGGTGCGGTGCACCGGGCGCTCGTCGCCGCCGAGGAACCGTTGCGCCTCAAGAAGGTGCCGGACAAGGGGGAGATCGAACGCATTCTCTTCCGGTGGAACGAGTCCAACGGGGTCAAGGCCAGCCGTGAGAGGTCCGTCTTCCAGATCGTCTGGGATCGCGACCCGCGGGTACCGGAGCATCCCGAGTTCTCCGGGACGGCGGTGAGCAACGCGCTGTTCGAGGAAGGCGCGGCCTCCGCGGACCGCGTGTTCAAGGGGACGGCCCATCTGAACACGAAGGTCCGTGTCCCGGGAGTCTCGTTTCCGGTCATGGTCCGCCGGAAGGTGGGCTCGGCGAACCCCAGGGAACGCCGGTTTCTCGACGAGCACGCCGTCCTCAGGGCCATCGAGCGGTCAGGGACAGCGGTGCGTGCCCCGCGCGTGCTCGCTCTCGGCACCAGTGGTCTGAAAGAACCATTCACCATTCACTCGTACGAAGGATCGGCGGACGGTTTCGGGCCGCCGGTCCATCCCGAGAGCGGGCTGCTGCCGCACGAGGCGGACGATCTGGTGAAGCAACTTGCTGCACTGACCCAGGTCGACTGCGACGAGCTGGACCCCTTCATGCGGGGGCCGGAGTTCTACTGGGAGCTCCAGTACGAGCTGGTCCGCATGGTGAACGCGCTGCCCAAGGCCACCACGGAGGTAGCGCGCGAACTGGGACTTCCCGGCAGCTACCGGCTGATGGAGATCCTCGAACGGCACACCGTGGTTCCCCGCCGTCCGGTGCTGCTGCACGGCGACCTCAACCCGTGGAACCTGGTACGCCGGGACGACGGGGGGCTGACCCTCATCGACTGGGAGATGGCGATGATCGGCGACCCGCTGTACGACTTGGTGCGCCACATGCATCTGACTCCGACCCGGCCCGAGATCCGCGAGCGCCTGTTCTCCCGCTGGTACCGGTCGCTGCCCGAGGACTGCACGAAGGGCTGGAACCAGGACTGGCGCGTGTACCGGTGGATGGAGGTCGTCCGGTCGGCGTACGTGGACCTGGACCGTCTCGTGACCGGCGACAGCCTGGAGGCCCCCAACGTCCGCCGCGCGGTGGACGCCTACGCGATGACCCTGGCCGCGGCCACGGCCGCGCTGGGCCTCCCGAAGAGACGGAAGGTGCCGGCGAACCCCTATCTTGCCCGTGCCTTGATGTCCCGCAACGATGGAGACCTACGGACGGTTGAGGTCCCCGCGGACGTCTGACGGGCCGGACGGCGCCGCAGGGCCCTTCGGAACGGGAGGAGGCCCGGTATATGTCCGGAACGGGGGGCAGAGCGGCCGATGGCGGTGTGGGTGCGCACCTGAGGCGATTCCAGGAGCGCTACGAGCCGATCTTCACACGGCTGCTCCTGATGACGATCTTCGTCGTCGGTCTGACCGCGCAATTCGTGAAGCCCGTGGGAGACGCCCTGGAGGACAAGGCGTTCCTCGGTGGCGCCCTGCTCAGCCTGGTCGGCTACGTCCTGTACGACACGGTGAAGGACCTCTCGGCGACGCTCCGCAGGCCTCCGCGCGTTCAGGTCGAGTCGCGCGAACTGGGCACCTTCGTCAACGACGCCTTCAGGGCGCGCGAGGTGGAGATCACCTTCCTCGGCTACACGGGTGAGACGCTCTGCAACGAGATGTTCCACCGGCTGGAGAAGCTCCTGGAGGACCCCGGGCCCACCAGGCACGTCTCCGTCAGGGTGCTGATCCCGGACTTCGGGCAGGAGATGACCGTTCCGGCGCGGGTGGGCGAGGACGACGCGCCGGTGGACGACCCCGACTTCCGCAAACGCATCGAGGTGAAGTGCAAGGAGTACGACGAGACGCTGTCGGGCATCGAGGAGCGTCTGAATGGACTCGGCCGGGTCAGTGCCGAGTGCGAGTACCGCGTCTATCCCGGCATACCGCGGGACAAGATCTGCATCTTCAACCGGGAAATAGTGCTGCACGGCCTCTACAACGTGGCGGCCCGCACCATGCTGCGGAGCGCGGGCCCCGAGTTCTACGACCCCAAGGGCTACCGCACCGACCTCAGCGTCTGGTCCCGGGGAGCCGGTGACGACGCCAAAGCGGTGGTCGCCACGTGGAACAAGCATCTCGACGACCTGTGGAACCTGTCGTTCGCGCCGGGTTGGCGGCGGGGGCCGGGAAGCTGAACCCCGCCACCGCCCCGGTCCGCGCCCGTCGTCACACCTTCAGCAGCGCCTTCCCCACCAGCCGCCGGTCCTCGATGGCCGCGTGCGCCTCGGCCGCGCGGTCCAGCGGGAACACCTCGCCGACGACCGGGTGGAGGCGTCCCGCCGCGGCTTCCTCCAGGGCGGCGGTGGTGAAGCGGCGCAGGTCGGCGGGGGAGAACTGGACGTCCGCGATGCCGAAGAGGGTGATGCCGCGGCGGGCGGCCTCGGCCGGGTCGACGGGGGAGAAGGCGCCCGTCGGCGCTCCGTGGGCGGAGAAGCGGCCGCCGTCGGCGGTCAGCGGGAAGGCGGCGGCGCCGAGTGGTCCGCCGACGCCGTCGAGGACGACGTCCGCGGCCGGCTCCGGGCCGCCGAGGGCCTCACGTGCGGCGGCCACCCAGTCCGGACGGGTCGCGTCGACCACCGCGTCCGCCCCCAACTCCCGTACCAGGGACAGCTTCCCGGCGCCCCGGGCCACCGCGACGACGCGGGCCTCGCGGGCCTGGGCCAGCTGGATCAGGAGCGTGCCCATGCCTCCGGACGCGCCGAGGACGAGGACCCGGTCGACGGCGCCGACGGCGGTCCGTTCGAGGAGGCCGGAGGCGGTGACGCCGTCGTGGACCAGGGCCGCGGCCCGGAGCAGGTCCACGGAGTCCGGTACGACCGTCAGGGCGGACACCGGCGCGACGGCCCGCTCCGCGTAGCTGCCCTGCACGAAGGACACCACCCGGCGGCCCAGCCACTCGTCCGGCACGTCCGCGCCGAGGGCGGCGACGACTCCGGAGACACCGCCCCCGGGAACGTACGGGGGTGTCACCGGGAAGAACTCGCGGCCCCAGCCCGCCCTTGTCTGGGTCTCCACATAGATCGTGTCCGCGTAGGCGACGTCGATCAGGACCTCGCCGGGCGCGGGCGCCGGGTCGGGCAGATCCACGGGGGCGAGTACCTCGGGTCCGCCGAACGCCTTCACCTGAGCTGCTCGCATGGGTCACTCCTCAGCAGGATCTTCCGTCGGGTCGACTCGGGACGAGCCGTCGATCACTGCCCGCAGTCTTCGACCTCAAGTCCGGTTGAGGTCAAGCACCGTTCCTGGGCGGCCCCGGCGGTGCGTACGCTCGTGACCATGGGTGAGACCGGACTGCGCGAGCGCAAGAGGCAGCGGATGTACGAGGACGTCTCCGAGATCGCGATCGGACTGTTCCTGGAGAAGGGGTTCGACGCCGTCTCGGTGGCCGAGGTGGCGGCCGCCGCCGAGATCTCCAAGCCGACCCTCTTCCGGTACTTCCCGTCCAAGGAGGACCTCGTGCTGTACCGGTTCGCCGACCACGAGACGGAGGCGGCGCAGGTGGTCGCCGGCCGCCCGGAGGGGCAGTCCGTGATCGGCGCGCTGCGGGCGCACTTCCTGGACGGGCTCGGGCGGCTCGACCCCGTCACCGGACTCAACGACCATCCCGCCGTGCTCGCCTACCTCCGGCTGCTCTACGGCACGCCGTCGCTGGTGGCGCGACTGTACGAGTACCTGGAGCGGTCCGAGGGGGCGCTCGCCGAGGCCCTGGGCGGCGGCCTCGACGCGCGGCTGGCGGCCGGGCAGATCACCGCGGTGCGGCGCATCCTCGCGCTGGAGAACTGGCGGCGGATCGCGGACGGGGAGACGGTGGCGCAGGTGCGGGGGGATGCCGTGGCCGCCGCCGAGCGGGCGTTCGCGCGGCTGGCGGCAGGGCTGCCGGAGCTGGCCCAGCCCGCGCAACCAAGTAAATAATGTAACTCGGTAACGCATTCCGCTATCCTGGGTGGAATGACGCCACCCGACCCTGCCCCCGCACAGCCCGCACAGCCCGCACAGCCCGGCACCCCGTCCCTCCGCGGCTCCCTCGACCACGAGCGCGCCTACCACGACACCTGCCGCGCCGCCCTCGCCGCCATGGTCGAGGGCGCGCAGGAGCAGGTCTTCACCGGCGAGGACGTCTCCGCCTCCGGCGCCGACGCCGAAGTGCTCGGATACCAGCTGCGCAGCCGGGCGAAGGAGATGCGCGAACTGCCCCACGGGCCGCTGTTCTTCGGCAAGCTGGACTTCGAGCGCACCGGCGCGCAGGCCGGCGAACACGCCGGGCAGAGCTACCACATCGGGCGGCTGCGGATCACCGAGCACCCCGCCTCCCCGCCCCTGGTCGTCGACTGGCGCGCGCCCGTCTCCCGCGCCTTCTACCAGGCGGGCGCCCACGACCCGCAGGGCGTCGCGGTCCGGCGCCGCTTCGGCTGGGCCCCCGGCAGCAGGGGCGACTCCACCGACCTCACCGGGCTGGAGGACGAGCACATCGGAGCGGGGCAGACACACGACAGCCGGATCCTCACGGGCGAGATCGAGCGCCCCCGCATCGGCCCCATGCGCGACATCGCCGCGACCATCCAGCCCGACCAGGACGACCTCGTACGCGGTGACCTCACGGACTCGGTCTGTGTGCAGGGCGCCCCCGGCACCGGCAAGACGGCCGTCGGGCTGCACCGGGCCGCGTACCTGCTCTACACGCATCCGCAGCGCATCCGCCGCGGCGGACTGCTCATCCTCGGCCCCAACCGCACCTTCCTGTCGTACATCTCGGAGGTGCTGCCCGCGCTCGGCGAGACGGGGGTGCGGCAGTCGACCGTCGGGGACGAGATCGCCCGGCACCCGGTGACCGGGCGGGACGACGAGCGTGCCGCGGTCGTCAAGCACGACGCACGGATGGCCCGGGTGCTGCACCGGGCCCTGTACGGCGCCGTCGGCGGCCCCGTCGAGTCGCTGGCGGTGCCCGACGGCTCGTACCGCTGGCGCGTCCCGGCCGGCGCGCTCCGGCGCATCGTGGACGACGTACGGGCCGAGGAGCCGCCGTACGCCGTCGGCCGTGAGCGCGTGCGGACACGGGTCGTGCGTCATGTGCGGGAACAGGCCGAGCGGCGCTCCGGACCGCAGACCAACGCGTGGGCACAGAAGATCGCGCGGGCCCGGCCGGTCACCGCCTACGTCGACGCGGTGTGGCCCCGGCAGCGCCCCGAGGAGGTGCTCGCCCGGATCCTCACCGACGCGGACGCGCTGGCGGAGGCGGCCGACGGGATCCTCGACGCCGACGAGCAGAAGGCGGTCCTGTGGGCGAAGCCGCCGCGCTCCCACAAGTCCGCACGCTGGTCCGCCGCCGACCTCGTGCTGCTCGACGAGATCGCGGGACTCGTGGAACACCCCGAGGGGTACGGCCATGTCGTCATCGACGAGGCGCAGGACCTGTCGCCCATGGAGTGCCGGGCCATCGCGCGGCGGGCCGCGTTCGGATCGCTGACCGTGCTCGGGGACCTCGCCCAGGGCACCACGCCCTGGGCGGCCCGCGACTGGAGTGAACTCCTCGCCCATCTGGGGAAGTCGGACGCCGCCGTCGTCCCGCTGACGACCGGCTTCCGGGTGCCGGGCGCCGTCGTCGAGATCGCCAACCGGCTGCTGGACCGGCTCGACGTGGCCGTGCCGCCCGCCCGGGCCCTGCGCCGGGACGGCGCGGTGACGATCCGGCCCGTGTCCGACGTGCTGCCCGCGACCGTCGACGCGGTGCGCGCCGCGCTCACGCAGGAGGGCTCCGTCGGGGTCATCGCCGCGGACAAGGACGCCGGACGGGTGCGGGAGGCGCTGAGTGCCGCGGGCATCGGGGCGTCGGGCCCCGAGGAGCTGGGCGCACGCGTCGCGGTGGTGCCGGCCGGCCTCGCCAAGGGACTCGAGTACGACCATGTCGTGGCCGTCGAACCGGCCGCCGTCGCGGAGGCCGAGGCCCGCGGCCTGCACCGGCTGTACGTGGTGCTGACCCGGGCCGTGTCACGGCTGGACGTCGTCCACGCGCGGCCCCTGCCCTGGTGAGCCCGCCGCCGGCGGGCGGCGGCCGCCGGGGAGGGGCGGCAGGTCGGCTCACCAGGGCAGGGGGCGGCCGTCGCGGAAGAAGCCGCCGGTCGGGCCGTCGTCGGGGAGGGTCGCCGCCCAGACGACGCTCGCGGCGCCCTCCTCGACGGGACGCCCGCCCGAGCCGCCCATGTCGGTGGCCACCCAGCCCGGGCAGACGGCGTTCACCAGCACCCCGTCGCCGCGCAGTTCGGCGGCGAGCATGCGGGTGAGGGCGTTGAGGGCCGCCTTGGACGCGGAGTAGGCGGGCGTGCCCCCGCCCATGCCGGCGAGGGACGCGGCCTCGCTGGACACGTTCACGATCCGCGGGTGCGCGCTCGCACGGAGCAGGGGGAGCAGCGCCTGGGTCAGCCGCCAGGGACCGTAGAGGTTCGTCTCGGCGGCCTCCCGGACGACGTCGAGGTCGGCGGTGATCGCACGCTGCCAGGTGTCGTACGTGATCGCCGCGTTGTTGACGAGGACATCGAGGACACCGAGGGCGTCGACGTCCCGGGCGAGGGCGGTGATGTCGGCCTCGGAGGTGACGTCGAGGCGCAGGGGGCGGGCGTCCGGGCCGACGGCCCGTGCCGCCTCGGCGGCGGCCTCGGCCGAACGGGCGGTCACGAGGACGGTGTGCCCGGCGGCGGCGAGCTGTCGGGCGACCTCGCGCCCGATCCCCCGGTTGGCGCCGGTGACGAGTGCGATCACCGTGGCGCCCCCGGAGCGGCCGGTGCGGCCAGGAGGGGAATCAAGTGCTCCTCCTCGTAGGTCAGATGGGCTTCCAGCGCGGTCGTGAGGCGTTCCACGTCGGAGCGTACGCGGCCGGGCCCCGTGCCGGGCGCGGCGACGATCCGGCGCAGTTCTTCGAGGAGCTCCGCGATCTGCTCGTGTTCCCGGCGCAGCCGGTCCAGGACGGGGGCGAGCCGGGGGTGGCGGTCGGCGAGCATCGGGAAGATGCCGAGGCCCTCACCGGTGTGGTGGTTGTGCAGGCCCTGGCAGAGGGTGAGGCAGTTGACGCGCAGCTGGGCGCCCAGCTGCGCCCCCTGCCGTGTCACCTCCTCCCGGATCAGGGCGAGTTCGCGCCGGAAGGCGTCGTGGACCACTTTCAGCCCCTCGGCCATGGAACCCGCGTTCATCTGCGGCGGGCCGTCCTTCGGGATCGCGCGGAGCGCGACGACGGGAATCACCCGGTCGGTCTTCGCCTGGTACTCCGCCCACCCCGGGTCCGCCTCCACCGCCCGCGCGAAGACACGGTCGCGTTCCGGGCGTTCGAGCACGTGGGCCTCCGCCTCGTAGACGAAGACGCCGTCCTCGACGGTGACGCGGGGGTACGCGAGGAGATTGCGGTACCAGTCCGGGTGGCGGGGCGCGCCGCCGGCCGAGGCGATGACGAGGACCTGCTCGCCCCCGTCGGGGTAGTAGCCGAGGGGGGTCGTGTGCGGGGCGCCCGTCCGGGCGCCGGTGGTCGTCAGCAGGAGCAGCCGGGCCTTCTCGAAAGGGCCGCCGACCCGTCCGCCGTTGGCCCGGAATTCGTCGACGATCCGCTGGTTGAACTCGTTGGGCATTCTTTTCCCACTCCCTTTTTCGGGCAGGCCGAATTACCGCGTGGCGCATTCGGGCACGCGGTTGTGGAATTGCGTGTGAAGGCGCGCGCCGAAGGGGACGGAGTCCCGCGCAGAGGGCGCGCGTGGAAGGCGTACGGAAGGGCCGTACGGAGACACGACGGTTCTCAGACGCCCTGTGAAGGCGCGGTCCGACGGTGTCGTACGGGGAGGCCGTCACAGGCGGAGGGCGTACGCGGACGGCGTACGGAAAAGAAGGGAAGGGCGGGGCTCTGCCCCGACCCGGCCTCACTCGGAGGCCGGGCAACCAACTCGCTCACGGCACAAGGCCGACCCGGCAGTCATGGGAGCACATTAAAGGAACGTGCCGGGCCGGCGCAATGCCGTATTTCCGCACCGGGGCATTCCGGCCGGGCCGCCCCGCTTTTCCCGGGAGCGGTATTTCCCTGTGTCAGCTCCTCCCGGGCCACGAGGTGTTCTCCCGCGCCGCGGGGTCTTCCGGATGCGCCGGGTCCTGCGGCACCGCGACCTCGACCTCGCGCAGCCGGTCCGGGTCGGCGATGACGCGGATCGCGGTGACGCGGCCGTCGTCCGCGAAGTCGAAGGCGAGGACCAGGGCGAGACGGCCGAAGGGAGCCATCGCCAGGCCGACCGTGCCGTCGAGGAGGGCGACGCCGGTGAAGCGGGCGCGGCCGGTGGCGGCCATCGCGCCCTCGGCGACGGTGACGGCACCGCTGACGACGACCGGTCCGGGCGTCGGGATGACGGACGCGTCGGCGTGCAGGACCACGTCCGGGTGGAGCAGGGCGACCAGGGCGTCGAAGTTCCCGCCGCGGGTGGCGGCCAGGAAGGCCTCGACGACCCGCCGACGGCGCGTCAGATCGGCGTCCGGCAGGGGCGAGACCCCTTTCACCCGGCGCCGGGCGCGACTGGCGAGCTGCCGTACCGCGGCGGGGGTCTTCTCCAGCATCGGGCCGATCTCGTCGAAGGGCACGGCGAACATGTCGTGCAGCACGAAGGCGAGCCGCTCGGCCGGGGAGAGCGTGTCGAGGACCACGAGCATCGCGACGCCGACCGAGTCGGCGAGCGCGGCCTCCTCCTCGGGGTCGCCGCCGTCCTCGGGCGGGACGGGCGCGTCGGCCACCCGGAGGTCGAGGGGTTCCTCGCGCCGCGCCTTACGGGTGCGGAGCATGTTGAGGCACACCCGCGTCACGATCGTGGTCAGCCAGCCGGCCGGGTTCCCCACGCCGTCGGTGCCGGCGCGGTCGGCCCGCAACCAGGTCTCCTGGACGGCGTCCTCCGCCTCGCTCACCGACCCGAGCATCCGGTACGCGACGGCCCGCAGATGCGTCCGGTGCTCCTCGAACCACTCGGCCGGCCATGCGCTCTCGCCCACCGTGTCACATTCCCTTCGCGCGGCGTGTCAGCGAAGTAGAACACCGAAAACCCGCTGAGGGCACCGGAATTCGATCGTCCCGGCCCTCATGGAACAAGGAGTGACAATGGCTTTTGACACGTCGATCATCCTGGTCACGGGCGGTACGGGCACGCTCGGGCGGCTCGTCGTCCCGCTGCTGCGCGAGGCGGGGCGCGAGGTGCGGGTGCTCAGCCGGCACGGCCGGCCCACCGGCGGGGCGGGGGGCGAGGACCGCGACGGTGTCGACCACGTGGCCGTGGACCTGCTCGGCGGCGAGGGGATCGGGCCGGCGCTGGAAGGGGTCGGCACCGTGGTGCACCTCGCGGGCGGTCCCAAGGGCGACGACATCGCGACCCGCAACCTGGTCCGGGCCGCGCGGTCCGCGGACGTACGGCACTTCGTCCTCATCTCGGTCATCGGCGCGGACCGGGTGCCGCTGGCCTGGCTCAGGTCGAAACTGGCCGCCGAGCGGGCGGTGGCCGAGTCGGGGCTGCCGTGGACGACGCTGCGGGCGGCCCAGTTCCACGAGCTGACCCTGAAGACGGTGCGGGCGATGGCGAAGTCGCCCGTCTTCCCGGTGCCGGGCGGGCTGCGCCTCCAGCCGGTCGACGCGCGTGACGTGGCGGCCCGCATCGCGGAACTCGCCCTCGGCGGACCGTCCGGGCTGGTGCCCGACCTCGCGGGACCCGAGGTGTACGGCCTCGGCGACCTGGCCCGCGGATACCTGAAGGCGTCCGGGAAGCGCCGTTTGACGATGCCGGTCCGCATACCCGGCAAGGCGGGCCGCGCCTACCGGGCGGGCGACAACCTCACGCTCGACGGGGCGGACGCCGGGAAGCGGACGTGGGAGGACTTCCTGGCGGAGCACGTCGGCCGGGACGGCTCTCCGGCCTCGCCGACGACCCCGGGCTCCGGCCGCCGGTCCATATGATCACCCCATGATCGAAGGCAAGTCGGTACGGCTGCGGGCGCTGAGCGCCGAGGACCTGGACGCACACGTGCGCTGGCGGAACGACCCGGAGGTCGTGCACTGGGCCACCGGCGGCAATCCGCAGTTCGGCCCCGTCACACGGGAGGCCCTGGCGTCCTTCCACGAGGTCCGGCTCCGCGACGACCCGCGTTCCGAGTGCACGTTCACCGTGGAGGACCTGGCCGACGGCCGGGCGATCGGCATGGCCGACTACCGCGACCTCAACCCGTTCACCGGCCGGGCGACGGTCGGCATCACCATCGGCGAACGGGACCGCTGGGGCGGCGGCTACGGCTCCGAGGCGTTGCGCCTGCTGCTGGGCCACCTCTTCGGCGCCTGCCGCCTGCGCCGCGTCGACCTGGAGACCTGGAGCGGCAACGAGCGCGCCCTGCGTGCCTTCCGCGCGGCCGGTTTCGTCGAGGAGGGCCGCCGCAGGGCCGCCGTACGCGTGGGCGACACCTGGCACGACGAGGTGCTGTTCGGACTCCTGAAGGAGGAGTGGACGGCGTAGCCGCCCGGCGGCGGACGCCCGCCGCGCACGGCCCGGAAGACGGGAGCGGGCCGGAAGACGGGAGCGGGCCCGGAGGCGGGAACGAGTTCCTGGGACGAGCACGTGCCTGGCACGCGCACGTGCCCCGGAGACGACTACGTGCCTGGGGCGCGCACGTGCGCCGGAGACGAGTGCATGCCTGGGGCGTGAAGGAGCCCGGAGACGACAAAGGGCAAGGAGTATGTGCTCCTTGCCACTCTCAACGTATAGCGCACAGGGGGCCTTGCGGCAAGGCCCGGTCCGTGCCGCACAATCGTCCGCCGAGGCCAGGACCTGCACTTACGCAATCTCCTTGAATGGGCGTGCTGATGATGGACGTGATCGTGGTCGGCGGCGGACCGACCGGCCTGATGCTGGCCTGCGAGTTGCGGCTGCACGACGTGAACGTGGTGGTGCTGGAGAAGCTGACCGAGCCGACCAAGGAGACCCGCGGGCGCGGTCTGCACGCGCGCAGCGTCGAGGTGATGGATCAGCGCGGCCTGCTGGACCGGTTCCTCGCGGTCAGCGACACCTTCCAGGTCGGCGGACTCTTCGGCGGCATCGTCAAGCCGTGGCCGGACCGGCTGGACACGGCGCACCCGTACGGACTCTCCACCCTCCAGCCGGCCACCGAGCGCCTGCTCCGCGAGCGTGCCCTCGAACTCGGTACCGACCTCCGGCGCGGCTGCGAAGTGGTCGGGCTGAGCCAGGACGAGGACGGGGTGACCGTCGAGCTGGCGGACGGCGCGCGGCTGCGTTCGCGCTACCTCGTCGGGTGCGACGGCGGCCGCAGCGTGGTCCGCAGGCTGATCGGCGTCGGTTTCCCCGGCGTGCCCGCCACGGTCGAGACGCTGCTGGGCGACATGGAGTTGGCCGAGGACCCGGCGACGGTCGAGGCCGTCGTCGCGGAGGTCCGCAAGACCCAGCTGCGGTTCGGCACGATCGCCAACGACGACGGCACGTACCGCGTCGTCGTCCCCGCCGCCGGCGTGTCCGAGGAGCGGGCGACCGCGCCCACCTTCGACGAGTTCAAGCAGCGGATGCGGGCCGTCGCGGGGACCGACTTCGGCGTGCACTCGCCGCGCTGGCTGTCCCGGTTCGGGGACGCCACCCGGCAGGCCGAGCGCTACCGGGTCGGCCGGGTGCTGCTGGCCGGCGACGCGGCGCACATCCACCCGCCGACCGGTGGGCAGGGGCTCAACCTCGGTGTGCAGGACGCGTTCAACCTCGGCTGGAAGCTGGCCGCCGAGGTGGACGGCTGGGCGCCGGAGGGGCTGCTGGACAGCTATCACGCCGAACGCCATCCGGTGGGCGCCGCCGTGCTGGACAACACTCGCGCGCAGATCACGCTGCTCGGGACCGATCCGGGTGCGACCGCCCTGCGGGAGCTGTTCTCGAAGCTGATGGACTTCGAGGAGGTGAACGCGTACGTGACCGGCATGATCACCGCGGTCGGGGTCCGCTACGACTTCGGCGAGGGGCACGAACTGCTCGGCCGGCGGCTGCGGGACGTGAAGCTGGAGCAGGGGCGTCTCTACGAGCTGATGCACGGCGGCCGGGGACTGCTGCTCGATCGGACCGGACGGCTCTCGGTCGCGGGCTGGGCGGACCGGGTCGACCATGTCGTCGACTTCGGCGAGGAGTTGGACGTGCCCGCCGTGCTGCTCCGGCCGGACGGCCATGTGGCGTGGGTCGGTGAGGACCAGCGGGATCTGCTCGGCCGCCTGCCCCAGTGGTTCGGCGCCGCCGCCGGCTGAGCAGGCCGAGGAGGGCGCCGACGCGGAGCCGGAGCACGCGGACGGGGCGGCGCACGCCGACGCGGAGTCGGAGTGCGCCGCCCTCGGGCGGTACGGGCGGCGACGGGCGGACCGCGCGGTCGCCGCGGCTACTTCGGATCGCGGTCGAAGACCGCCTTCGACCAGAAGTAGCCGAGCGCGCACAGAGCCAGGCACCAGCCGACCGCGAGCCATCCGTTGTGCCCGATCCCGGTGCCGAGCAGCAGCCCGCGCAGGGTCTCGATGGCGGGGGTGAAGGGCTGGTACTCGGCGATCGGCTGGAACCAGCCCGGCATCGCGTCGACCGGGACGAAGGCGCTGGAGATGAGCGGGAGGAAGATCAGCGGCAGCGCGTTGTTGCTGGCCGCCTCGGCGTTCGGGCTGACCATGCCCATCCCGACCGCGATCCAGGTGAGCGCCAGGGAGAACAGGACGAGCAGCCCGAACGCCGCGATCCACTCCAGAGCGCCGGCGTCCGTGGCCCGGAACCCCATGGCCACCCCGACGGCCCCGACGAGGAGCACGCTCATCACACACTGCAGCACACTGCCGACGACGTGCCCGACGAGCACGGAGCCGCGGTGGATCGCCATCGTGCGGAAGCGGGCGATGATGCCCTCGGACATGTCCATGGAGACGGACACCGCGCTGCCGACGGTGGTGCCGCCGACGGTCATCAGCAGGACGCCGGGTACGAGGTAGGCGATGTACTCGGAGCGGTCGGCACCGCCGCCGCCGATGCCCGCGCTCATCACGTCGCCGAAGACATAGACGAAGAGCAGCAGCAGCATGACCGGCGTGAGCAGCAGGTTCAGGGTGAGGGACGGGTAGCGCCTCACGTGCAGCAGATTGCGGCGCAGCATCGTGGTCGAGTCGCGCACGGCGAGGGACAGGGAGCTCATCGGAGAGCCATGCCTTTCTTGTCGGTGCGGCCGGTGCCGTCGGTCAGGGCGAAGAAGACGTCGTCGAGGTCGGGGGTGTGCACGGTCAGCTCGTCGGCCTCGACATCCGCAGCGTCCAGCCGGTCGAGCAGGGCGCGCAGCGCCCGCTGGGTGCCGTCGCTGGGGATCTGGAGCGTCAGTGCCTCGTCGTCCCCGGTGATCTCGCTCAGCGCGGCGGCGGCGCTCCGGTACGCGGCCGGATCGGTGAAGCGGAGGCGCACATGGCCACCGGGGATCAGGCGCTTCAGTTCCTCGGCGGTGCCCTGGGCGACGATCCTTCCGTCGTTGAGCACGGCGATGCCGTCGGCGAGTTCGTCGGCCTCGTCCAGGTACTGGGTGGTGAGGAAGACGGTGACGCCGTCGGTGACCAGCTCGCGGATGATCTGCCACATGTTGTGCCGTGAGCGGGGGTCGAGGCCGGTCGTCGGTTCGTCGAGGAAGATGATCCGCGGGCTGCCGACCAGGGTCATGGCGATGTCGAGGCGGCGCTTCATGCCGCCGGAGTAGGTGGAGGCGGGTTTCTTCGCCGCGTCGGTGAGGTCGAAGAGCTCCAGCAGTTCGGCGGTGACCCGTCGTCCCTCCTGCTTGGACAGGTGGTGCAGGTCGGCCATGAGGAGCATGTTCTCCTCGCCGGTGATCAGTCCGTCGACGGCGGAGAACTGGCCGGTGACACCGATCGCGGCGCGCACTCCGTCCGGTGACGTGGCGACGTCGTGTCCCGCGACCTGGGCCTGGCCGCCGTCGGCGGTGATGAGCGTGGACAGGATCTGGACGGTGGTGGTCTTGCCGGCACCGTTCGGCCCGAGCAGCGCGAACACGGACCCGGCGGGGACGCGCAGATCGATGCCGTCGAGGACGGTCTTGTCGCCGTACGACTTGCGCAGACCGATGGCGGAGAGGGCGGCGGGCGACTGCGGACCGTCGCCTTGCCTGGGCGTGGGCATGACAGAAGAAGGCATGGAGCCCTCCGTTCGGAGGCTGAAGTGGGCGGAGGACGGCGTCCGTCGGTGACGTGGCGCTCAGGGGTGAACGGTTCTGGTGGACGGCGTGGCGCTCAGGGGTGAACGGTTCTGGTGGACGGCGTGGCGCTCAGGGCCGGCCGGCGAGGCGGTGCTCAGGCCTTGGCGCGGCGGACGTCGATGTTGCCGTGCCGGGTGCGGGCGCGGACCTCGACGGTGTCCTCGGTCTGCTCCGGGGACTCGGACGCGGTGAGCGTGTTGCGGACCTGGCCGGAGCCCGAGCTGACGTCGAGCCAGGCGGCCGTGCCCTCTCGGACACCGACCTCGATGGCGCCGTAGTTGGTCTCCAACTGGACCGTGCCGCGCGCCACTTCGCCCACCCGCAAGGTGCCGTGCGCGGTGGTGGCGGTGACCGAGTTCTCGGCGCGCCGGATCTCGATGTCGCCGTTGGCGCCGCTCACCCGCAGCTCGCCGGTCGCGGCGCCGACGGTCGTGGTGCCGTGCGAGTTCTTCAGGACGGCGGGCCCGTCGACGAGGCCGACGCGCAGGCTGCCCGAGCTGGTGGTGATCTCGGCCATGCCCTCGACGCGGTCCACGGTGATCGATCCGTGCGACGCCTTCAGGTGCAGTGGGCCGGTGGTGTCGAGGCGGACGTCGCCGGACGAGGTCTTCACGCGGACCTCGCCGAGCCGGCCCTCGCCGAACACCTGGGCCCAGGCGCCGGTCATGTCGATACGCGAGCCCGTGGGCAGTTCGACCGTGACGTCGACGGTGCCGGTGCGGCCGAACAGGTTGGACTTGGGCGTCCTGACGGTCAGTGCGCCGCTCACGTACGTGACCTCGGTCTGGTCGGCCGCCCGCACGTCCAGGTCCTTCTTCGGGTCGCGGGGCCGGACCTCGACGACCGTGTCGAGGCGGTCGCCCGCGGTGAACTGGATGGAACCGGCCTCCACGTGCGCCGTGGCCGAGATCGCTTCGGGAGTGTCGAAAGAAGGCATGGCTGTCCCGTCCTCTTGGGTCTTCAGGTCGTCCCCGCTGGTGGGACGCGGTGTGGGTGAGGTGGTGCGGGCGGCGGCGCGGCTAGCGCACCCAGCCCGTGAAGCTCTGGCCGACGGTCTGGGTCTTCTCCGTCGTACGCGGCCGGGCGCCGCTGTCGACCGCGGCCGACACGGCCCGCACCAGCCAGGCGTTGACCGACAGGCCCTCGCGGTTCGCGGCCTCCTCGGCGCGTGCCTTGAGGTGGGCCGGCAGACGCAGATTGACGCGGGCGGTGGCGCCCTCGTCGCCCTCGGCGGGTGCCGGGGCCCTGAGCGGTTCGAAGGGTGCGGCGGACTCCGCGGGGGCGGGACCGTCGGTGGGCGGCGGTGTCACCACGAAGTCGGGGTCCAGCCCACGCAGCCGTACGTCGACCGAGCCGGGGGCGAGCTCGCGGGTGATCTCGTCCATCGCGGCGGAGAGCACATTGAGCAGGGTCAGCCGGGTCGCCGACTCCAGGGGAGCGGTGAGCCGCTCGGCCAGCTCGCGGGCTTCGTCCCCGCCGGCTTCGGCGGCCACCGCGAGTTCGCGGCGGAGGGTGTCGACATACGGGGTGAGGTCCATGACGCCATCATGGCGCCATAGTGGTGCCATGCGCAAGCCCATGGCGTCATCTCTTCGGGGCGGGTGGCGGGTATGTGCTTTTGACCTGCGGAAACGTAAAGCGGGCGACCTGATTGATCGTGGTGTCAGGTGCGCTCATGCGTCTCATGGGGGCATCGAGTGGTGCCGCGTGGCACCGGATGGCACCGGATGGCACCGGATGGTGTCGAGCGGCGCCACGTGGTGTCGCCCGATGCCATGCGGTGCCGCCTGATGTCGCGTGGCGCCACTCGGTGCCACTGGGCGCCATGTGGTGCCCTGCGGTGCCCTGCGGTGCCCTGCGGTGCCCTGCGGTGCCCTGCGGTGCCCTGCGGTGCCCTGCGGTGCCCTGCGGTGCCCTGCGGCGCAGGCACGCTCACCCGCACTGACCGCGCGCGCCACGGCCCGTGGTCGCCCCGATCCGCCGGAAGGCACCGGCTAGTCCGTGGCGGCCGGCTCCGACGCGACGCCCGGACGCGTACCGGGGACCGCCGGCTGTCGTTCCTCGTGCCGGCCCAGTGCCGCGAGGGTCAGGGTCACGGTGACCGAACCGGCCGCCATCAGCGTCATCGCCGTGGCCGGAGAGGTCAGTTGGGCCAGCGTGCCCGCGATGGCGGCGCCGACGCCCTGCAGGGCGGCCATGCCGGTGGCGTGCAGGCCGAGGGCCTGGCCCGCGAGGTCGTCGGGGGTGAGGGACATCAGGCGTTCCTGCAGGACCAGGCTCGCGGCGAAGCCGACGGAGGCGACGGCGCAGGCCACGGCCGACAGTGCCACTCCCGGCCGCAGGACGAAGAAGAGGTAGGGGGCCGCGAGCAGCAGGCGCAGCGGGGTCGCGAGCCGGGGGCGCACCGCGGGCGGGACCAGGCGGCCCACCGCCATGTCGCCCACGAACATGCCCAGCGCCCCGCACGCGTACAGCGTGCCGGCGGCCGAGGGGGCGTAGGAGACGTAGAGCGAATCGCTGCCGACCACCAGGCCGTTGGGGACCCACAGGCCCAGATAGGCGAGGCGCCGGGGGCGTGAGGACCACAGGAGGGCGTTGGTGCGCCAGGTCGCCGACAGGGACGGGCGGCCGGAGGCGCGCGGCGGGCGGGCGGTGAGGCCCAGGCGGGTGACGACGGCCGACGCCAGATACAGCGCCGCCGCGAGGAGCAGACAGGTCCGTGGGGACAGGAGTGCCAGCAGTGCGCCGCCCGTCGCGAAACCGGCCACCTGCGTCAGGCCCCAGAGCATGTTGAAGACCGAACGGCCAAGGACGTAGCCGTCCTTGGGCAGGATCTCGTTCAGCAGCCCGCCGCGGACTCCGCCGCCCAGCGACGCGACCAGGCCCTGCAGGAGTACGACGGCGAAGACCGCCCCGACCGACAGGCCGGGCAGCGCCAGCACCGCCGTGCCGGCCGCGAAGGCGAGGGCGAGGCCGGACAGGATCGCGCGCGGGGGCAGGCGGTCGGCACCCGAGAGCAGGAGCGTGCCCCCCACGAGCTGCGCCAGCTGGGGTCCGAACATGCTCACCGCCGACAGGAGCGGGGAGCCGGTGGCCCGGAAGACCAGCGTGCCGAGGGCCAGCGCGCCGACCGTCTGAGCCGCGGCGAAAGCGGCGAAGGAGAGCAGGAACGGGCTGAACTCCGGTACGCGGAACAGGGTTCGGTAGCTGCGCATGCGAGAGAGTCTCGAAGCGGCCCGGGGCCTTGTTTACTGTTTCGCCGAGATGCGAAAGGTCGTGGGCATGGGCCTGTGGCAGATCGACACCGACACCCTCGCCGGCAGCCGGTTCGTGCTCTCGCCGTTCGCCGAGACCTTCGCGAGCCTGAAGCTGCTGCACGCCGAGACCGGTGCCCATCCGGGCGAGGAGGCCTGGCTGCGCGCACATCTGCCCGGCTACCGCGCGCGCCTCGCGGCCGACCCGGTGGCCGCGCCGCTCGTGCGGGCGGCACTCGGCACCTCCTGGATCGCCGACTTCTTCTGCCCCACCTCGTGCGAGGGGGAGAGCTTCGAGGAGACCGTGACCCGGGTGCGGGCGGCCGCGGCCGGGGATGCGCGGGCCGACCTCCGTGTGTCCCTCCGGGGCCCGCTCCCCGCCGCCCTGGAGCGGGACGACCTGCCCGAACGCGCGGCCGCGCTCCTGACGTACGTCTGGACGGAGACCGTGCGGCCCTACTGGGAGCGCCGGCGGCGCGTCCTGGAGGCCGACGTGGTCGCGCGGACCGCGCGCGTGAGCCGGGGTGGCTGGGCCGCCGTGCTGAACTCGCTCCGGCCGGGGACCCGCTGGCTCGGGGAGAGCCGGTTCCAGGTCAACCTGAACGCGTATCCGCCGCGGGAGATCGCCGCGGGGGCCGAGCTGCTGTTCATGCCGGTGACCCCGAGGACCGGGTGGGTGTCGTGGGAGGGGCGCGAGCGGTACGCCGTCGTCTACCCGTGCCTCGGCGTGCTCGCCGAGGACCACGGCCGGCGGCCCGTGCCGGCCGGGCTCGGGGCACTCATCGGATCCGCGCGCGCCGGACTGCTGGTGCTGCTCGGCACCCCCATGAGCACGACCCAGCTGGTCGCCGTGACAGGGCAGGGGCTGGGATCGGTGGGACGGCATCTGCGGGTGCTGCTGAACGCGGGGCTGGTGGAGCGCCGACGGGCCGGGCGGTCGGTGCTGTACGCGCGGACGGCGGCCGGGGAGGTGCTCGTGGAGGCGTCGGGGGCCGGCGCCGGCGAGCGGGAGCCGGAACCGGGGTTCCAGTAGCCGGTTCTTCGGTGAAGATCCGACCGGACCTCGCTCAGTCGATGCCTTCGACGATGCGGAAGTCGCGCTCGACGCCGTCGGAGAGGGCGACCAGCGCCTTCTGGTAGGCCGCACTCTCGTGCGCCGCGACGGCCTGCTCGAAGCTGTCGAACTCGATCAGGACGGTGCGCTCGGCGATTCCGGCGTCATGCGCCACGACCCGACCGCCGCGGACGAGGACCCGGCCGCCCCCGGCCGCGACGGCCGGACGGGCCAGCTTGTTGTAGGCAGCGAGCTTCTCAGGGTCTGAAATGGTGCGGTAGACGCTGACCCAGTAGCCCTTGGGCATGGAACCTCCAGTGTTGGGATGAGCGCATCTGGCTTACGGGTTGGTCCCGGACGAGCGTCGGCGGGCGAGAGCGAGGCTTGTCAGCGTCGTGATCGCCATGGCGCCGACGCCGACCAGCGCCGCGGTGGTGTAGGCGCTGTCGTCGGGGAAGAGGTGGCCGGGGCCGGTGCCCGCGGCGAGGATCAGGCCGCCGATGGCGCTGCCCAGGGAGTACCCGACGCTGCGGACGACGTAGTGGAAGCTCATGGCGCTCGACGTCTCGCTCCTGGGGGTGACGGCCAGGATGACGCCGGGCATCGCGGCCGAGAAGCCGCCGACGCCGAAGCCGAGCACGCCCATCGCCGCGAACACCTCGGCCAGGTCCGACCGGGCCGCCGCGAACAGGGCGAACCCGCCGCCGACCACGACGGCGCTGCCGGCCAGGAGCAGGGGGTCGGCGATCCGCGTCCGGACCCGCGGCGTGAGCTTGCCGGCGACGAACCCCAGCACCGAGAACGGGATGAGGACCAGCCCGGCGACGAAGGTCGTCAGCCCGAAGCCGTAGCCGGCGCCGTGCGGCGTCTGCGCGTACCGGGTGATGAGCGTGAGCAGGAGGTACATGCCGATCCCGCCGACGAACATGGCGAGGTTCGCCCCGGCGACCGCCGGGTGCCGCACCGCCCGCACATCGACCAGGGGCGTCGTGCTGCGCAGCTCGACGACGGCCCAGACGCAGAGCAGCACCACCGCGACGACGGCGAGGCCCGCCGCCACGGCGAGGTGCCGGCTCCACAGATTCCGTTCGCCGGCGAGGAACAGCACCAGGAGCAGCGCAGCGGCCAGGACGACCGCGCCTGTCACGTCCACGTGGGCGGAGCGGCCTTCGGGGGCTTCGGGCATGGAGCGCCACGCGGTCAGGAGGGCGGCGGCGGTGACGGCCAGGCCGAGGCCGTAGGCGGCCCGTACCCCGCCGAGCTCGGCGAGCAGTGCGGCCAGCGGGTAGCCGACGCCGGCCCCGATGATCGAGACCACCGAGATCAGGGCGATCACGGCCGCGCCGCGCTCCTCGGGGAGGTGGTCCCGGGCCACGCCCATCATCAGCGCCGTCAGCCCGAGCCCGACGCCCTGGGCCGCCCTGCCGGCCAGCAGCCACGCGAACGGCAGCGGCAGCACGGTGAGCGCGCTGCCGGCGACGACGACCGCCAGCGTGGCGAGGATCGTGGCCCGCCGGTGCGGGCCGGCTCCGAGCCGGCCGAGGACCGGCGTGGCGACGGCGCCGCTGAGCAGCGCGACGGTCAGCGTCCACTGCGCGCTGCCGAGCGAGACGTGGTACGAGGTCGCCACGCTGGTGATGAGCGGCGTCCCGAGGCTGGCGACCGCCGCCACGACCAGAGCGATGAACATCAGGGCGGGGACCAGCAGCCGCGCCTCGGAACGCGCCACCGGGAACGCCTTCGACGCGACCCCGCCGACCGGCTGCCCGGTCACTGCTTCGGCCGTTCGCGGTCCTGGCTTTCGAGCTCTGCCAGATGCTTCAGCGCCGGAAGGGCCGCCACCAGCGCCTCGACCTCGTCGCCGGTGAGCTCGCCGATCAACCGCTCGAACGCGTGGACGCCCGCCTGGCGCCGCGTCCGGACATAGGAGGCGCCGGCCTCGGTCAGGCACACCAGCGTGACCCGCTTGTCGGACGCGTCGCCCCGCCGCTCGACCAGGCCGGACTCCTCCATCACCCGGACCAGGGCGGTCATCGCGGGCTGGGTGACGCCCTCGACCGCGGCCAGATCGGTGATGCGCCGCGGGCCGGTCCGGTCCAGGGTGGCCAGGGTGGCGGCGGACGTCAGGCTCATGTCCCGGGGCAGGCGCCTCGCGGCCCTGGTGGCCAGGCCGTAGAGCGCTGCCCCGATGGCGGCGGACGCGTCAGGAGCGGTGTCTTGACGACTCATGCTCGAAGCATAGCATTTTTATATTCATAGTTTATGTAAATGAGGGACCGGCGCGGGCAGCCTCGACCCCGGCTCGGCGATCAGGTCGGCGGTGGTGGCCGCATGGCATGGAACACTTTTGCAAGCGGGTGCTTGCAATTGTTAGCGGGAGTACGGCAAGGTGGAGACATGGCATCGCTCAACGTCGGCAATCTTGGTGAGTATCTGCGGGAACAGCGGCGCAACGCGCAGCTGTCGCTGCGGCAGCTCGCCGACGCCGCCGGAGTGTCCAATCCGTACCTGAGCCAGATCGAGCGCGGGCTGCGCAAGCCCAGCGCGGAGGTGCTGCAGCAGGTCGCCAAGGCCCTGCGGATCTCCGCCGAGACGCTCTACGTGCGGGCCGGCATCCTCGACGCCGAGCGGGACCGGGACGAGGTGGAGACGCGCGCCGTCATCCTCGCCGATCCCACGCTGAACGAGCGGCAGAAGCTGGTGCTGCTCCAGATCTACGAGTCCTTCCGCAAGGAGAACGGATTCGAGATCGCCCGGCCGGACGAGGACGCGCCAAGCCCCGAGGTGCCCGGTGCCGATCTGCACGACGGCACCGGCATACCCGCAGCTCAGGACAGACCGGACAGCGCAGCCCGCGGCCCCCGCACGGCCGACGGCAGCGGTGCCGATCCGCAGCAGACCGCCAGTTGATCCGCAGATGAGCAGCACGAGCACCGCCGGAACGACCGTACGCAGGCCGGTCTTGCCGCGGACCACCAAAACCCTCAGCCGAACGCCACACGGGAGGACCACCGTCATGGCCATCACCGACGACATCCGCAAGGCCGCCACCGACCCGACCCCGCTCTACTTCCTCGCCGGCACCGCCGACCTGGCCGTGGAGCAGGCCCGCAAGGTCCCCGGCATCGTGGAGCAGATCCGTGCCGAGGCCCCGGCGCGCATCGAGACCGTCCGCAACATCGACCCGAACGCCGTCCAGGAGAAGGCCGCCGCCCGCGCCAAGGAGGCGCAGGAGACGATCCAGACCAGGGTCACGGAGTTCATCAGCACCCTCGACACCGACCTGAAGAAGCTCGGTGAGTCCGCCCAGGACCTCGCCCTGCGCGGTGTCGGCGTCGCCGCCGAGTACGCGGTCAAGGCCCGGGAGACCTACGAGAAGGTCGCCGAGCGCGGCGAGCAGACCGTGAAGACCTGGCGCGGCGAGGTCGCCGACGAGATCGAGGACCTCGCGGTGGCCGTCGAGCCGAAGGCCGAGCCGGTCGAGGTCAAGGACGAGGGCAGGCCCGTCACGGCCGTGGCCGAGCCCGCTCCGGCCAGGAAGCCCGTGGCGAAGAAGGCCCCGGCGGCCCGCAAGGCCACGGCGAAGAAGACCACCCCGCCCGCGAAGTAGGCGGCAGCCCGCCGCTCGGCGGGCACCAGCGCGCGACGTGCCGGCCCCCTCGGGTCGGCACGTCGCGATGTGGGCACGGGCCGGGCACTCTCGGAGTTCCCGGCCCGTTCTCCGGGTACGGTGGCCGTAGAGACGACTCGACCCGGGCGGTGGGCATAGTGCTGATGACGGCATTCGGCGGCTTCATGTGGCTGATCTTCACTGCCATGCTGGTGCTCGCCGTGGTGGCGCTGGTGATGGCCGCGGTCGCCCGCGAGGACGCGTACCGCGCCGCCGACAAGCAGAACAAGATGTTCTGGCTGATCATCCTCGGCGTCACGGTCGCCGTGAACCTTCTGGTGCCGATGCTGTTCCTGCAGATCGCGGGCCTGATCGCCACCATCGTCTTCTTCGTGGACGTCCGCCCCGCCCTCCGCCAGGTCTCCGGCGGCGGCCGCCGCGGCGGCAGCAGCAGCGACGGCCCCTACGGCCCGTACAACGGCGGTCGGTGACCCTGCCGACACGACGGCGGCCGGTGACCACGCCGGCCGGATGAGTTGCGGCCGGTGACCACACCGACCCGACAGCAGCGGCTGATGACCCCGCCGACCCGATGAGCTGCGGCCGGTGACCCGGCCGCAGTCGTATCTCACCCGCCCCCCGCACGGCACAGGTGTGCGTGCCGCGGACCCCGTGGCCCGGGCACACGGCAGGCGGGCCTCAGGGCGTCCTGTCCAGCAGCAGCACCGCCACGTCGTCCGTCAGCTCACCGCCGTTGAGTTCGCGGACCTCGCTGACCGCGGCGCGCAGCAGTTCCTCCCCCTGGAGCCCCTGGGCCAGCTGACGGCGGACCATGTCCACCATGCCGTCCTGGCCGAGCCGGTCCTTGCCCTCACCTATGTGGCCCTCGATCAGGCCGTCGGTGTACAGCATCAGGCTCCACGCGGCGCCCAGCTCCACCTGCATGCGCGGCCAGCGCGCGTGCGGCAGCAGCCCGAGCGCGGGGCCGTTGTTCTCGTACGGCAGCAGCTCGGCCTGGCGGCCGGGGCGGGCGATCAGCGGCGACGGGTGGCCGGCCAGGCAGAGCCCGGCGCGGCGGCCGTCCGGAGCGATGTCCACGGTGCAGAGCGTCGCGAAGATCTCTTCGCTCTCGCGCTCGTGCTCCAGGACCTGCTGGAGCGTCGAGAGGAGCTCGTCGCCGCACAGGCCCGCGAAGGTCAGCGCGCGCCAGGCGATGCGCAGCTCCACACCGAGCGCCGCCTCGTCCGGCCCGTGCCCGCAGACGTCGCCGATCATCGCGTGCACGGTGCCGTCGGCGGTGCGCACGGTGTCGTAGAAGTCGCCGCCGAGCAGGGCCCGGGAGCGGCCCGGACGGTAGCGCGCGGCGAAGCGCAGCGGGGAGCCCTCCAGCAGCGGGGTCGGCAGCAGGCCGCGCTCCAGGCGCGCGTTCTCCTGGGCGCGGAGCTTCGACTCGGTGAGCCGGCGCTCGGCCCGGTCCGAACGCTTGCGCTCCACCGCGTACCGGATGGCGCGGCTCAGCAGCCGCCCGTCGAGTTCCTCGCGCAGGAGGTAGTCCTGGGCGCCCACCCGCACTGCCTCGGCGCCGCGCTCGGCGTCGCCGGACGCGGTGAGCGCGAGGACGGCATGCCGGGGGGCGAGCTGAAGGACGTGCTTGAGCACGGTCAGCTCGTCGTCGCTCTCGGCCGCCCGGCCCGGCGCGGGCAGCGCGAGGTCGAGCAGGATGCAGTGCACGTCGTCGGTGAGCAGCCGCTCGGCCTCGGTGAGGTTGCGGGCGGTACGGACGCGGATCGGCTTGCCGGCCGCGTCGAGCATTTCGGGCACGCTGAGGGAACCGGCCGGGTCGTCCTCGATGACCAGCAGGGTCAGGTTGGTGGTGCTGTCGACCGGAGCGGTGGCGCGAGGCGCCGGAACTGACCCGGAGGGGCCGCCGGTCGCATGTCCGGATGGGCCGCCGGGTGAGAACACGGCATGAGCCTGACCACCCTCCACGGCCGGGATCGCTCTCTGCCGCGGTACGGGTACGGGCATCGTGTTGGTTCCTTCCCTCCCCCCGAGGGCGTGGTGGGGCAAGGGACCTCGACCCACCGACGGGGACCATAGCGTCAGCCGGTGCCGCAGCGGAATGGCGTACGGCACGGCGTCCGGCAAAGCGCCAGTGTCATATGCCGCATCCCGTAACGCATTTGGACAGGACGCGCCCTCACCGGGGATGACGAAGGTCACGTCCTCGGGGTTGACTCCCGAGGGCAACCGTGCGGTGGGTCACGTGGGGCAGGTCACGCGGTTCCCCGGGGAGAGGTGTCCGGGTCACGCGGCTCCCCGGGGTGCGGTCCGCGTCGCGCGGCTCCCCGGGGAGAGGTGTCCGGGTCACGCGTCGGGGCGGACGACCCCGAGGATCGGCATCGAACCCGCTCCGGTGATCGTCACCGTCCGGCCGGGCCGGGGGGCGTGCACGATCGCGCCGTCTCCTATGTACATCCCGACGTGGCTCGCGTCGTCGAAGTAGATGATCAGGTCGCCCGGGCGCATGTCCTTGATGTCGACACGGTGGAGCTGCTTCCACTGCTCCTGCGAGGTGCGCGGGATGGGGTGGCCGGCGGACGCCCAGGCCTGGGAGGTGAGCCCCGAGCAGTCGTATGACTTCGGGCCCTCGGCGCCCCATTCGTAGGGCTTGCCGATCTGGCCGGTCGCGTACTTCACGGCCTTCTTGCCCTGCGCGGACGCCTCGCTGTTGATCTCGGCGAGGACGCCGGAGCTGAGCCAGGCCGTCTGCGCCTGGTAGGCGGCCTCCTCCTCCAGCTTCGCCAGCCGCTCCTTCTCCTCCTTCTCCAGCTGGGACTCCAGCTTTTCGGCGTCGGAGATGCGCTGCTTGATCTTCTTCTTGGCCGCGGCCTTGGCCTTGCGGTTGGCCTCCAGCTTCTGCCACTGCGCGGAGGCGTCCTTCGCGTACTGCTCCAAGTCCTGCTGGGTGCGCGTCAGCTCGCCCAGCAGCCCCTTGGTCGCGTGCTGGCCCTGCCGCACGCGTCCCGCGCCGTCCAGGAACTCCTGCGGGTCGTCGCTCAGCCACAGCCGCGCCTCGGGGGGAAGCCCTCCGCCGCGGTACTGCGCCCGCGCCGCGGCGCCCGCCCGGTCCTTCAGTTCGTCCAGTTTCGCCTGGCCCTTGACGATCTCGCGTGCCAGGTCGACGAGTTCGGCGGACTGCTTCTTCGCCTTCTCCTCGGCCGCGTTGTAGGCATCCGTGGCGAGTGCCGCGTCGTGGTAGAGCTTGTCCAGCTTCGCGCGGACCGCTTCGAGGTCCTTGTCGGCCGCGGGTGTGGGGGTCGCGGTGGGTGTCCGGGTCGGTGTCGGTGTCGGACTCGCGTACGCCACGCCCGGTGTTGCCAGCACCGCGCAGGCACATGCGCAGGCCAGGGCGATGGCCGCCGTGGTCAGGCTCCGCTTGCCGGATCCCATGTACCCGCCCCCAAACTGATTTACCGTCAGTAACTTACGGATGCATCGGGGATCGTGCCATGTCGGAGCGCAATGCGACAGAGGCGGGCAAGAACTCCCTTCCCCCGCACCCGCTTCCGCAAGACGATCTCCCCGCCGGTGTGACGAATCAGTCACCGATTTCGTTCCGCGCGCGCCGTGATGCCGGAGCGCGGCAGGTCGCAGCCCCTTGGCGGCCGTCGGGCAGCGCTCCGGGGCCCGGATGTTCCGGTGTCAGAACCGGGCGGAGGGGGACTCCTGGACCGTGCCCGGCGCCAACGCCTCCCAGCGCACGGTGACTTCGCCCTGCCGCCAGCGCGTCACGCCGTCGGACACCGGCCAGTCGGCCTTCAGGTCGCGGACCGTGCGTATCCAGCGCTGTCGCGCGCCGTACGAGGCGTAGGGTGCGGCGGCCGCCCAGGCGCGGTCGAAGTCGCGCAGGAAGGCGTGGACGGGCTCGCCCGGCACATTGCGGTGGATGAGGGCCTTCGGCAGGCGCTCGGCCAGGTCGGACGGTCGGTCCAGGGAGCCGAGCCGGGTGGCGAAGGTGACGGTGCGGGGGCCCTCCGGGCCGAGGGCGACCCAGACGTGCCGGCGGCCGACCTCGTCGCAGGTGCCCTCGACGAGCAGCCCGCCCCGGCCGGCGGGTCCGGCCGGTGCGAGGCGGGCGCACAGGCGTCGCCAGACCTCGGCGACCTGCTCCTCGTCGTACTGGCGCAGCACGTTGGCCGCGCGGATGAGGGTCGGGCTGCCGGGCACGGGCACCTCGAAGCCGCCGTGCCGGAAGGCGAGGCCCTCGCGCTCGTACGGACGGGCGGCCGCGACGCGGGCCGGTTCGATCTCCACGCCCACCACGCGGGTGCGCGGTGCCGTGGTGCGCAGACGGGTCAGGAGCTCGACCGCCGTCCAGGGCGCGGCCCCGTACCCGAGGTCGACGGCCACCGGGTCGGCGGACCTGCGCAGTTCGGCGCCGTGGACGGCCGCGATCCAGCGGTCCATGCGGCGCAGGCGGTTGGGGTTGGTCGTCCCGCGCGTCACCGTACCCACGGGGCGGGACGCGGCGCGGGTTGTCATGCGTACGAGAGTAGGCGCGTCCGGCGGGGGCCGGTCACGCCTGTGGACAACCTCCCGGCCCCTTGCCCACACCTGTGGAAAACATCCCGGCCCGCCGCCCCGGGCGGCCGGGAGGATGCCCGCTCCGGGGACCGCCTCGGAGCCCGTACGCCGCCGGGGCATGGCGGTGTACGCATCCCGCTATCGAACGGTTGAGCGAGCTGGGGTAATGATTCGGCAAAGAGGAAATGGAGCAGGCCCCTCCGGCGTTTGCCCTCTTCGGAGGGCGTGCCGCGTCCTTCGACGGCATGCCCGCAGCAAGGAGGAACGCCACGTGAGCCAGTACGTCGGCAGGCTCGGGCGTCGCTCCCCGACGGCGTCCGCACGGCTCAGGCTGCACCGCAGGCCCCGTCGCGTCGCGATGCTCTCCGTGCACACCTCGCCGCTGCACCAGCCCGGCACGGGCGACGCGGGCGGCATGAACGTGTACATCGTGGAGCTCGCGCAGCGCCTCGCCGCGATCAACATCGAGGTCGAGATCTTCACGCGCGCCACCACCGGCGCCCTGCCGCCGACCGTCGAGCTGGCCCCCGGCGTCCTCGTCCGGCACGTCGACGCGGGCCCCTACGAGGGCCTCGCCAAGGAAGACCTGCCCGCGCAGCTGTGCGCCTTCACGCACGGCGTGATGCAGGCCTGGGCCGGCCACCGTCCCGGCTACTACGACCTGGTCCACTCGCACTACTGGCTCTCCGGCCACGTCGGCTGGCTCGCCGCCGAGCGCTGGGGCGCGCCCCTGGTGCACGCGATGCACACCATGGCGAAGGTCAAGAACGCCGCGCTGGCCGAGGGCGACACCCCGGAGCCGGCCGCCCGTGTCATCGGCGAGACCCAGATCGTGCGCGCCGCCGACCGCCTCATCGCGAACACCGCGGAGGAGGCGGACGAGCTCGTCCGCCACTACGACGCCGAACCCGGAAAGGTCGCCGTCGTCCACCCCGGCGTCAACCTCGACCGCTTCCGCCCCGCCGACGGCCGCGCCGCCGCCCGGGCCCGCCTCGGGCTCCCGCAGGACGCGCTGATCCCCCTGTTCGCGGGCCGCATACAGCCCCTGAAGGCCCCCGACGTGCTGCTGCGCGCGGTCGCCGTCCTGCTCGACGAGCGTCCGGAACTGCGCGGCAGGATCGTCGTCCCCGTGGTCGGCGGCCCCAGCGGCAGCGGTCTCGCCAAGCCCGAGGGACTGCAGAAGCTCGCCGCGCGACTGGGCATCGCCGACGTCGTGCGCTTCAGGCCGCCCGTCGGCCAGGAGCAGCTGGCGGACTGGTTCCGGGCGGCGTCGGTGCTGGTCATGCCCTCGTACAGCGAGTCCTTCGGTCTGGTCGCCATCGAGGCTCAGGCGGCCGGTACGCCGGTGCTCGCGGCGTCGGTCGGCGGACTCCCCGTCGCCGTGTGCGACCAGAAGACCGGCTTCCTCGTGCAGGGCCATGACCCCGCCGCCTACGCGCGCGTGCTGCGCCGTTTCGCGGACGACCGGACGCTCACGGACCGGATGGGCGCCGCCGCCGCGCGTCACGCGGAGTGCTTCGGCTGGGACGCCGCCGCCGGTGCCACGGCGGACGTGTACACGGCCGCGGCGCAGGCCCACCGGCGCCGGGTGCGCGCGCACACCGGCTGACACCTGGTCGCGACGGTGGCGGGTGCGCGCCGGTCACGGCCGACTCCGGTCCGCGGCGGTGCCCGTCACGGCCGGCGCTGGGGCGTGTGCCCGCCCCTCTCGACACCCGCCCGCCGCGGTCGCACCGGCCTCCGGACCGTGTCCGCTCTGACGTACGCTCCCTGCATGGCGGACGTACAGCAGGCGGCACAGGTCATCGAGGGGGTCTTCAAGGACGCCGAGCTCGAGTGGGAGAGCCCCGAGCCCGGCACCTACGTGGTCAAGCTCCCCGGCACCCGGAAGCTGTCCACGACCGTCTCGCTGATCGTCGGCAAGCACTCGCTGTCGCTGAACGCGTTCGTGATCCGCCACCCCGACGAGAACGCGGAAGCGGTCCACCGCTGGCTGCTGGAGCGCAACCTGAAGCTCTACGGGGTCGGTTACGCGGTCGACCCGCTAGGGGACGTCTACCTGGTCGGCAAGCTGCCGCTGGCCGCGGTCATCCCGCAGGAGGTCGACCGGCTGCTCGGCTCCGTCCTGGAGGCCGCCGACGGCGCCTTCAACACCCTTCTGGAGCTCGGTTTCGCGTCCGCGATCCGCAGGGAGTACGCCTGGCGGGTGTCCCGCGGTGAGTCGACCCGCAATCTGGACGCGTTCAGTCATCTGACCCAGCGTCCCGCCAACTGACCGACATTGCTCGGCAATTAGGGGTCGCGCACCCTCTTCCCCGCCCGGAGTCCTCGTGGCATGCTCACCGCCGACGCAGATCTGAACGTCGTTCACATCCATGGAAGCAATGGAGGGCGGACGGGCATGAGCAACGGGAGCTTCGGGAGCAACGGGAACGGCGGGAACGGCGGGAACGCAGCGCCCGACCGCGGCGAGGGGAACGGCGGGCGCGGCACCGTCAGCAGACGGCGCCTGCTCGCCGGCGCCACCGCCGTGGCGGCCGTCGCCGTGACCGGCGCGGCGGGGACGGCCGCCGCGTCCCCCGCACGGCAGGGCCACACCGCCGCGGGACAGGGCCAAGTCCCCGCCCTCTGGCACGAGTTCACCCGCACGCCGTTCACCCACCCGCAGATCCCGTACGTCGGCCGGTCCGGCCGCGGCGGCGGGGCGGCGCGCTTCCCCCGCCGCCCCGTCGTCGCCGACATCCGCGACCACGGCGACGTGACGGACGACGGCAGCACCGACTGCGCCCCCGCGATCAACCGTGCCATCGCCGCTGCCGGGAGGGCCGGCGGTGGCACGGTTCTCATCCCGCCCGGCACCTTCCGCATCGACGACCTGATCCGCCTCGGGCACTCGAACGTCGTCCTGCGCGGTGCCGGCAGCGACCGTACGAAGCTGTACGCGACCCGGAACCTCACCGAGCTGATCGGCGCCTACGGCTCCCGCTACGGCGGCGACAAGTCGTCCTGGTCCTGGGCGGGCGGACTCATCTGGCTGGCCCCGACCGCCCGTTGGGAGTCGCTCGTCGCCGCGATCAGGGCGAAGGCCTGGCCCTTCGAGGGCTGGACCGGCAACCGGCGCGACGAGTGGGAGACCCTCACGACGGTCGAACCCGCCCGCCAGGGCTCCTGGACCGTGACGGTCGCCGACGCGTCCCGGCTGCGGCCCGGCGGGCTCGTCCTGCTCCGCCTCGCCGACGACGCGGGCCACACGCTCCTGGAGCACATGTCGGGCGGCGGGCCCGGCCCCGAGGCGTACTACTGGGACGACAAGACGAAACTCACGTCGTACGTCCCCTACGAGTGGCCCGTGCGCATCACGCACGTCCGCGGCCGCAAGGTCACCCTGGAGCGCCCCCTCCCGCTCGACGTCCGGCCCGAATGGGACCCGCGTCTGACCACGCACGTGCCGGAGCTGACCGGCTCGGGGGTCGAGGGACTCACCCTGGAGGCCGTCGAGACGCCGCAGTCCCCGCACCTGCTCGACAAGGGGTACAACGGCGTCGTCTTCCAGTGTGCGTACGACTGCTGGGCCGACGACGTCGTCGTACGCCACGTGGACAACGGCTTCGGCCTCGTCGCCGCCTCCGCCTGCACCCTGCGCCGCACCAGGGTCGCCGGCCGCGGCTCGCACCACCCGTACTTCTGCCGCGAAGGCTCGCACGACAACCTCGTCGAGGACTTCACCGTCGAGCAGCGCACGGTGCCCGCCCCCACCGGGACCCAGCTCCACGGCATCAACGTCGAAGGCCTGTCCTCGTACAACGTCTGGTCGCGCGGGGACATGCAGATGGGCACCTTCGACAGCCACCGCGGGCTGCCGTTCGCGAACGTCCGCACCGACATCACGGTGAACAACAACGGCCGCCACGGCGGCGACGCCTCCGCCGGACCGCTGTTCGGCGCGCGCTTCACCCACTGGAACATCCGCGTGACCAACGGCCGCGCCGGCCTCATGAAGATCGACGGCCTCGCGCCCCGCAGCGCCACCGTCGGGGTCAACGAGGTCGGCGAGTTCGACCAGATCGACGTACCGGACTTCACCGGGGACCTGCACTCCCGTCTGGAGCTGTACGGGACCACGGACGTGGTGCGCCCGCGCAATCTCCACGAGGCCCAGCGCGACCTCTAGAACGGCCCTCCGGCCGGCCTGCCGAGGCCGGTGCGCGCGTACCGGCCCGGCGTCACCCCCACCAACCGCTTGAAATGCCGGCCGAGATGGGACTGGTCGTAGAAGCCGGTCGCGGCGGCGACGTCGCCCGGCGCCCCGCCGTCGAGCAGCAGACGGCGGGCGCGGTCGACACGACGGGACATCAGGTACTGGTGCGGGGCGATGCCGTACGCCTCGCTGAACGCCCGCACCAGATGGGCGGGATGGGCGTGCACCAGCCCGGCCGCCTCGTCGAGGGTGAGGCCCGCGACCAGCCGCTCGTCGAGGAGTTCGCGCAGCCGGCGGGCGAGCGGACGGTCGGGGCGCGCCGGTGCGGCGGCCACCCGGGGGCGCAGCCGGCCGCGCAGCCGCTCCGCGACCAGCGTCAGCCTGCTCTCCGCCTCCAGCTCGTCCCCGGGGTGCGCGAGCGCGGTGTGCATCTGCCCGACACGGCGTCGCAGCACCGGATCGACGAGATCCGGCCCGTCCATCGCGGGCCCGATCCAGCTCTCGTCGAGCATGCTCAGGTTGAGGTAGAGGACGCGCTTGCGGAAGCCGTGCTCGGTGACCGGCGAACCGTTGTGGGGGACGTACGGCGGGAGCAGCGAGACCGTGTCGTGCGGGGTGCCGTGCTCGTGCCGGTCGAGGTCGTACCGCACGGCCCCGTCGTCGACGATCAGCAGCGTCCACGCCTCGTGCACGTGCATCGGGTACGCGTACTCGGTGTAGTGGGCGTGGAAGACCTCCACGACACCCGGGACTCCGGGACGCCACGCCGTGATCTCCCGATGCGGGGCCATGCAAAGAACGTACAAGACGACGCGGTACCGAGGTCGGCAGTCTCGACGTATGAGCAGCAGCACCGGCAGCCCGGACATCGAACCCATCCGCTTCGACACCAAGATCGCCGTCCTGTTGCGGGACGACCTGGAGCCCTGGCAGCGGCTCAATGTGACCGCGTTCCTCGTCAGCGGCCTCGGCAGCGCCGTCCCCGAGGTGATCGGCGAGCCGTACGAGGACGCCGACGGGACCGCCTATCTGCCCATGTTCCGGCAGCCTGTCCTCGTCTTCGAGGGATCCAAGGAGACGCTGACCGCCGCCCACGGCCGTGCGCTGTCCCGGCAGCTGCCGCGGGCCGTCTTCACCTCCGACCTGTTCACCACCGGCAACGACCGGGACAACCGGGCGGCCGTGCGGGCCGTGCCGGCGGCGGACCTGGACCTCGTGGGGATCGCCGTGTACGGGCCGCGGAACGGGGTGGACAAGGTGATGAAGGGCGCGCGGATGCACCACTGAACAGGGGCGGGCCGGACGTGCAAGCCGGTGCGGACGTGCACGCCGGAAACCCCGGCGCCGACGGGGTGTCCTGGCGCGGGCCGCACGGGGTTGCCCCGCCCGGCCCGCATCGCTGTCGCGGCGTGCTGGCGTCCGTGCCTCGGCGTCCGCGCCCGGCGTCCTGGCGTCCGCGCCCGGCGTCAGGCGGCTCCGACCTCCGTCGCCGGGGAAACCGGCGGCGCGGCGGAGGACGCGACCGGCGCCTCCGCGAAGGAGGGCTCCTCCGCGGGCAGGCTCCGCATCAGCATCGCGTACCCCAGACCCGCCGCCGTGCCGACCACGGCGCACAGCCCCCACAGCCACTCCGCGCCGAACCGGTCGATGACCAGGCCGGACATCAGCGGAGCGACGAGCGCGGCGAGGGACCAGGACAGGGTGTACATGCCCTGGTAGCGGCCACGGCCCTGCACCGGGGAGAGGCGGACGACCAGCCCCGTCTGGGTGGGCGCGTTGACGATCTCCGCGAGCGTCCACACGCACACCGTCAGGGCGAAGACCCCGACCGAGCCGGCGAAGGCGGTGAGGCCGAAGCCGTACCCGGCGAGCAGCGACGAGACCACCAGCAGCCGCTTCGGGTCCCGATGCTCGATGAAACGGGTGACCGGGATCTGGAGGGCGACGATGAGGACGCCGTTGACGGCGACCGCCATGCCGTAGTCGGCCGGGGTGAAGCCCGCCTCGCCCATCGCGACCGGAAGCCCCACGGACCCCTGCTGGAAGACGAGGGCGACGAGGAACGACAGCCCGACGACGCTCATGAACCGTCCGTCGCGCAGCACGGTCCCGAGACCGACCGCCGGTTCCGCGGCGGCCTTGTCGGTGAGGGCAGGCCGGGATTCCGGCAGCTTCACGAAGACGACGACGGCGCAGACGAGCGTCATCCCGGCCTCGATCAGGAAGCCCGCGAGGTAGCTGAACTCGGCGATGAATCCGGCCGCCATGGAGGAGACGGCGAACCCCAGGTTGATCGCCCAGTAGTTGAGGGAGAACGCGCGCACGCGGTCCGCCGGGCGGACGATGTCGGCCATCATCGCCTGCACGGCGGGCCGGGAGGCGTTCGAGGCCATGCCCACCAGGAAGGCGACCGCGGCGATCGCCACGGGGTCGTGCACGAAGCCGAGCAGCGCGACCGCGAAGGCCGTCGACAGCTGGGAGATCAGCAGGGTGGGCCGGCGGCCCAGGCGGTCGGCCATCACACCGCCGCCGAGCGAGGAGACGACACCGCCCAGGCCGTGCAGCGACGCCACCAGACCCGCGTACGAGGCGGAGTACCCGCGGTCCAGGGTGAGGTACAGCGCCATGAAGGTGGCGACGAAGGCGCCGAGCCGGTTCACGAGGGTGCTGGTCCACAGCCACCAGAACTCGCGGGGGAGCCCCGAGACGGTCTCTCGGGCGGCGCGTCTCAGCGAGACGAGTGACATGCGGGACCCCCCGGTCAGGCAGGTGAGTAAGCGGCTCAAGCGGTGAGCACAACTTACGAAAAGGGGGAGCCGGAAGGCCACTCGATTAACAGATGCCGTCAACCGACCGGCGACGACGGGCCGCGCTGTCCGCCTGCCGGGCGAGGGCGCGAGCGATCAGAGGGTTCGATTACGCTCGGGGCCATGGCCGACGCACCGTACAAGCTGATCCTCCTCCGCCACGGCGAGAGCGAATGGAACGCGAAGAACCTGTTCACCGGTTGGGTGGACGTCAACCTCAACGAGAAGGGCGAGAAGGAGGCAGTCCGCGGCGGTGAGCTGCTCGAGGACGCCGGCCTGCTGCCCGACGTGGTCCACACCTCGCTCCAGAAGCGCGCGATCCGCACCGCGCAGCTCGCGCTGGAGGCCGCCGACCGCCACTGGATCCCGGTCCACCGCTCCTGGCGCCTGAACGAGCGGCACTACGGCGCCCTCCAGGGCAAGGACAAGGCGCAGACGCTCGCCGAGTTCGGCGAGGAGCAGTTCATGCTGTGGCGCCGCTCGTACGACACCCCGCCCCCGCCGCTCGCGCGTGACGCCGAGTACTCCCAGTTCTCCGACCCGCGCTACGCCACGCTCCCGCCGGAGCTGCGCCCGCAGACGGAGTGCCTGAAGGACGTCGTCGTCCGCATGCTCCCGTACTGGTTCGACGGCATCGTCCCGGACCTCCTCACCGGCCGCACGGTCCTGGTCGCCGCCCACGGCAACAGCCTGCGCGCCCTCGTCAAGCACCTCGACGGCATCTCCGACGCCGACATCGCGGGCCTGAACATCCCGACCGGGATCCCCCTCGCGTACGAGCTGGACGCCGACTTCAAGCCGGTCAAGCCCGGCGGCACCTACCTCGACCCGGAGGCCGCCGCGGCCGCCATCGAGGCGGTCAAGAACCAGGGCAAGAAGAAGTAGGACGGATTGATGAAGCCCCCTACCGGCGGATTCTCCGCCGGTAGGGGGCTTCATTCTGGGCCGCTTCGGAACGTGGGGCTGTCACAGATCAGGAGGCCGTCCTGTCTTCACCATGGACACTTCCTGATCGGAGAAATGCATGAGCGCTGAACAGGCACACCTGCCCCCAGGCGTCGAGGTGATCGCCACCCTGCCGAAGGCGACGGCCGGGATCCCGGACGGCTCCGAGGCCAGGACCGTCCGGGTCACCCTGTCGCCCGGCGACCCCGGCGCGCCGCCGCACCGGCACCCCGGACCGCTCTTCGGCTACGTGACCCAGGGCGAGATCCTCTTCGAGCTGGAGGGGCAGCCGCCCCGGGTGCTCAAGGCCGGTGACGCCGTGTACGAGCCCGGGGGCGACGTGATCCACTACCTGGGCGCCAACAACCTTCCGGACGCGCAGTCGGAGCTGGTGGTGACCATGTTCGCGCCGCCGGGTGCCCCGCTTCTGACCGTGGTGAGCGCAGAGGAATTGGCCGAACGACGGCACCTGCGGTTCACCCAGGGCGAGAAGAAGTAAGCACGCCTGAAGAAGCCCCCTACCGGCGGTTCTCCCGCGGGTAGGGGGCTTCGTCATGCGCTGGGGTCGTCAGATGGTGCAGCCGGGGCCGCTGAGGGGACGGACGCAGACGTTGAGCGAGGCGCCGCCGTTGTTGGTGTTGGTGCCGGGGCCGCCGTCGAGGGCGTCGGTGCCGTTGCCGCCGAAGAGGGCGTCGTCGCCGTTGCCGCCCTTGAGGGTGTCGGTGCCGTCCTGGCCCTCGACGCGGTCGTTGCCGTCGCCTCCGCTGACGGCGTCGTTGCCGTCGCCGCCGCACAGGATGTCGTTGCCGCCGCGACCGTCGATGACGTCGTTGCCGCCGAGGCCGAGGACGACGTCGTTGCCGGGCGTGCCGACGAGGAGGTCGGCCCGGCCGGTGCCGACGATGGTGGGCGTCGCGTCGGCGCAGGTGAGAACGGCGGGCGGACGGACGGTGAGCGTGAACTGCCTCGAGGCCGTGGGCACGTCGGCATCGGGGTCGGTGGCCGTCACGGTGAACGTGTACGTGCCGGCCGTCGTCGGAGTGCCGGAGACCACTCCGTTCGCCGGGTCGAGGCTCAGCCCGGGAGGCAGGGAGCCGCTGGTGACCGCGAAGGCGGGGGCGTCGGTGCCGCCGGTGGTCTGCAGGGTGGCGGAGTAGGAGACGTTCTGGGTGGCGTCGGGCAGCGGGCCGGTGGTGACGAAGGTCAGATCCTGGATCGTGTAGCTGATCGTCACCTGGCCGTTGGCGCTGGGGGTTCCGATCGGCGAGGTGGCGTACGTGGTGCCGGATCCCGTGGAGGTGGCGAAACTGCTGCCTCCGCCACCGCTGCCTCCGCCGGCCGCACCGAGGGTGGTGGCCGAAGCGCCGCCACCGCCGCCGCCGAAGTAGCCGCCTCCGCCGCCTCCGCCGCCACTGACGACGATGTCGGTGCCACAGCCGGAGTAGTTGCCGCCGGCACCTCCTGTGCCGACCGTCGCACCGGAGGATCCGCCCCCGGTGTCGCCGGCCCGGCCCGTACAGGACCCGACGACGGCTCCCGTGCCTCCCGTGCCTCCCGCGCCGGTGGTGGCTCCGCCACCGCCGCCCCCGGGCGAACCGCCGAGGGTCCCGCCCGTGCCTCCGGCAGTACCGTCGGGGGTTCCGCCGTTGCCTCCCTGAGTGGGGAGATTGCGTCCCCCGCTGCCGCCTCCTCCACCCGCCACCACGAGCAGGCTGCCGCCCGTCGCCACGCTCGACGCGCCGCCCCCGCCCGAGCCGGTGGACACGGGAGTGGTGGTTCCGTTTCCGCCCGCGCCTCCGCCGTTGTAGCCACCGGTGCCCCCGGCGCCGGTACAGGCCGCGCCGCCGGAACCACCCACGTTGACGGTGACGACCGTCGGGGTCGCGGAGGCCGGGAGAGTGGTGACCACCCGCGCCCCGGCACCACCCGTCCCTCCGTTGGGGCAGGTTCCCCTGACGGCACTGCCGCCGCCGGCGCCGTCAGCGGTGATCGTCGCCACCGCGTTCGCCGGGACGGTGAAGCTCTCCGGGGCACCCGTGAAGGTGAAGGTCCGAGTGATGTCGACTGCGCGGGGTGCTGCCGTGGCGGTCGCCGCCGGAGCCATTCCGGCACCGGACAGGACCACGCACAGGGCTGTCGCGGTGCCTGCCCCGTACCGTCGCCGACCGTTGCCCGGCCTCCCGCGCCGTCGCTCCGACGGCGCGGTCGCGGACCGCCACATGTGCCTTCCGTTCACCGATCTCTCCCAGCCTCTTGGTGCCAGACGTGTCGGCACTCGTGCGCAGTCGGCAGCCGGCCGGCGCCCCATACCTCACGGTGCACGCAGGCGCACTATATGTGACGGAAGGAGTGGTAACGGCGAATAAGTCCTTTTTATGGGCACCCTGAGCGCGTCGGCGGCGCGGCCGGCAGCGACCCATGACGACCGGCTGGGCGACCGTGATCAGGAGGGGCGGACCGGAGGCTGAGGCCGGTCGTGGGGGAGGAGGGCGGCTGCTGCCAGGCCGGCGAGGCCGATCGCGGCGAGGACGAGCATCGCCGCGGCGTAGGCGCCCCTGGTGAGGCCGGAGACCAGGATGGTGCCGGCGATCGCCGTGCCGAAGGAGGAGCCCAGGTTCGAGACGCTGCGGGACAGGCCGGAGATCTCGCCCTGCTGCTCCTCGGGGAAGCTCGACTGGACGACGTTCACCGACGGGGTCAGCATCACGCCCAGGCCGAGGCCGAGGAGCAGGAGACCGGGGGCGAAGGCCCAGGCCGAGGACAGGCTGCCGGCCAGGACGATCAGGACGGCCACCCCCACCACGGAGACGGCGAAGCCGGTCATGATCAGCGTCCGCTGCGGGTGCCGCCGGGCGAGACGTTCGGCCGCCAGCGACGTGGCCAGCAATCCGAGCGTCGCCGACGTGAAGATGACACCGGTCCCGATGGCGTCGTAGCCGCGCACCACCTGGAGGTAGGCGGCCACCGTGAACGACGAGCCCATGAGCAGCAGCCACTGGACGTTCTGGGTCACGAGCCCCAGGTTGGAGGTGCGGTTGCGGAACAGGGCGAGCGAGAGCAGCGGTTCCTTGCCGGACGCCTCCCTGGCGCGCACCCAGTGGAAGAACCACCAGAGCATGAAGATGCCGAGGAGCAGCAGGCCGAGCATCAGCCACACATCGTTGTCCGCGGCCAGGATGCCCATGACGATCAGGACCAGACCGACCGCGGACAGGACCGCGCCGACGGTGTCGAAGGGGCGGTCCGGCTCGGGCGGCAGCGGATCCTCGATGCCCCGGCTCAGCGCGACGATCACCACGATCACCAGGGCCTGGAACACGAAGGCAGCCCGCCAGCTGATACCCGTCGTGATGAGTCCGCCGATCAGCGGACCCGCGGCGGCCCCGACGCCGCCCAGCGCCATGATCACCCCGAACGCTCGGGCGCGGGAGGTCATGTCGGGGAAGAGGAGCGTCGTCAGGATGTAGACGGGCGGGATGAGCAGCGCCGTGCCGACGCCCTCCAGGATCGAGTTGCCGAGGATGAGCACGCCGAGCCCCGGAGCGACGGCGCTGAGCAGCGCGCCGACGCCGTACACGACGAGGCCCGTCAGAAGGCACCGCTTGCGGCCGTAACGGTCGGTCAGCTTGCCGCCGGGGATCATCAGGGCGGCCATGACCAGCAGGAAGACCGTGATCGCCACCTGCACGCCCTGCACGGTGGTGTCCAGGTCGCGGCTGATGTCGTTGATCATCACGTTCATGTTGGAGCCGGCGAAGCTGCAGATGAACTGGGCGAGGGCGAGGGCCGCCAACTCCCGCCGGTGCCCGCTCCGCCGCCCCGCCGCGACGGTCTCAGCCACCGGTGCCGCCTCCTCCGGTCCTGCCTTCGGGGGGTACCGCGTAGCGGTAGCGGAGCGACGTCGGGCGGCCGGCGCCGTGATCCGGCCCCGCCTCCGCCTTGGCGAGCTGCTCGTCCAGAGCCATGGCGGCGGTGATCAGGGCGAGATGGGTGAACGCCTGCGGGAAGTTGCCGAGTTGTTCGCCCGAGGGGCCGATCTCCTCGGCGAACAGGCCGACGGGGTTCGCGTACGTGAGCATCTTGTCGAAGGCGTACCGGGCCTGGGTGAGCCGCCCAGCGCGGGCCAGGGCCTCCACGTACAGGAAGCTGCACAGGTTGAACGTCCCCTCGGAGCCGCGCAGTCCGTCCGGCGAGGCCGCGGGGTCGTACCGGTAGACCAGGCTGTCGCTCACCAGGTCCTCGTCCATCGCGTCGAGGGTGCTGAGCCAGTCCGGGTCCCGCGGAGACAGGAAGCCGACCCGGGGCATCAGGAGCAGTGAGGCGTCCAGGACGTCGGTGTCGAAGTGCTGGACGAAGGCCTGCCGTTTGTCGTGCCAGCCCTTCTCGATGATCTGGCGGAAGACCGCGTCGCGGGCCTCGGTCCAGCGGGCGACGTCGGCGGGGCGGGAGAAGTGGTTGGCCGCGTGGACACCGCGCTGGAACGCCACCCAGGTCATCAGGCGGCTGTACGTGAAGTTCTGCCGGCCCCCGCGGGTCTCCCAGATGCCCTCGTCGGGCTGGTCCCAGTGGTCGGTGAGCCAGTCCAGCACGTCGCGCAGTGCCTTCCAGCCGCGGATCGCCCCCATGTCGCCGGCCACGATGAGCGCGTCGGAGGCCTCGCCGTAGATGTCGAGCTGGAGTTGACCGGCCGCGCCGTTGCCCGCGCGCACCGGCCCCGAACCCATGTAGCCCTCCAGGTGGTCGAGGGTCTCCTCGGCCAGGTGGGGGTCGCCGTCGACGCGGTACATGATCTGCAGCGGGTCGCCGGAGGCGTTGCCGCCGGCCTCGATGCGATGGCGCAGCCAGCGGCGGAAGGCGTGCGCCTCCGTGTCGAAGCCGAGATCGATCAGGGCCCTCACCGACAGCGAGGCGTCACGGACCCAGGTGTAGCGGTAGTCCCAGTTGCGTTCTCCGCCGACCTGTTCGGGCAGCCCCATGGTGGCCGCGGCGACGGGCGCCCCCGTGGGCGCGTACGTGAGCAGCTTGAGGGTGATCGCGGAGCGGTTCACCATGTCCTGCCAGCGTCCGCGGTACGTGCACGAGCGCAGCCACGACTGCCAGAACGCCCGGCACGACTCCAGCGCTTCGGCGATGCCGTCCAGCGTGGGCGGGGCCGGCGCGGGACCGCCGCTCGCGGCGCTGGTCAGCACGATGGCCGCCGCCTGGCCCGCGTCGAGGGTGAAGTGGGCGGTGAGGTCGTCGCCGTCGGCCCGGAGGGGGGCACCGGTGGTGGACTGCACATGGAGATCCGTCCCGGGTCCGTGGAGGACGGCGGAGTGGTCGTCGCCGAGGGCGAGCCTGTGCCGGGCCCGTCCGTAGTCGAAGCGCGGACGGCAGGCGAGGGTGAAGGGCAGACTGCCCCGCACGACGCGGGCGATCCGGACCAGCCGGTGCCGGTCCGTCGGCGTGGGGGAGTCGATCGGCTCCATGAAGTCGGCGACCTCGCCGACGCCACCGGGCCCCATGAACCGGGTGACGAGGATGGCCGTGTCGGACAGGTACAACTGACGGACCGTCATTCCGTTCCGTTCCGCCTGATCGGCGGCGAGACGACAGTGGCCGCCGCGCTCGCTGTCCAGGAGTGAGGCGAAGACGCTGGGCGAGTCGAAGCGGGGGGTGCACCACCAGTCGACCGTCCCGCCGGACGACACCAGGGCCGCCGTCTGGAGATCGCCGACCATTCCGTGCTCCGCGATGGGCGGGTACTGGTTCACGGGCCCTCCTCCGACACACGGACGCGGCCACGGCGAGCGCGCGTGCCCGTCCGGCACTCGCCCAGAGTTCCCCCAGGGGCGTCGTCCGGACATCACCCTCCGCGGGTGAGAGCGGGCGGAGCGGTGGCCTCGTCCGGCCGGCGTACGTCCTTGACCCGGCCGGGAATTCCGGTCGCGTGACGATGGCGACGTGGTGATTACGGCGTCTGATTACGGCGCCCTGATTACGGCGCCTTGATTGCGGCGCGGTGATTACGCCGTGGTGATGACGGGGTGGCGTCGGTCGCGTCCGCGAATTCGCCGAGCCCATTCCGGATCTCTTCGATATCGGGGCGGATTGATTTTTTTCCCGGTCGGTCTCCGCGTGGTGCGTCCGCGATCCGGATCACCCCGGTGTCCTCCGCGGCGCGGTTCGGTACCGAGCAGGTGCGGAGTGCGGGAGAGGGCGTGTCACCGAAGCCGTCATTGCAGCTCAGATACCACTTCCGTGGAGTGGAGGTGATCCGAGAGGTGTCCCTTATGCGGCGTTTACCCGCTGTCCTGGCGCTCGTCAAGTCCCGAACTCTCGGAACGTGATCCTGCTGCGCGATCCGGGCCTACTGGTGGTGCGGACCTCACCGGAAAACCCGGAAAGAAAACGAGGCCCCGCTTCGCACAAAGCGAATTTCATCGCCAGGAGGAAACACATCATGGCCCGTATCATCCGAAAGCACGGCGCCGTCCGTCCCAAGCGCCGGCTGAGCATCGCCACGATCGTGGCGTCGTCCGTCGTGGTCGCCGGGGGCGTCGTCCTGCCGGCCGCGGCCGCATCGGCGGCCCCGATGTCCGACGCCTCGATGGTGACCAATGCCGCCGCACACCACGGCAAGGGCAAGGGCAAGCACTACTGCTGGAACAAGGGCAAGGGTCACTGGGACAAGAAGCACAAGAAGCACTACTGCTGGGGCGACCACTACAAGTACTACTGGGACGACCACCACAAGTGCTACTACGTGTGGCAGGGCAGCAACAAGTACTACTTCTGGGACACCCACAACAACCACCACTACTGGAAGCACCACAAGGACCACTGGAAGACCAAGGACAAGGACCACTGGAAGGACGAGGGCCAGGTCGGCAAGCCGGGCAAGCCTGGGGAGCCCGGTAAGCCGGGAGAGCCGGGCAAGCCTGGGGAGCCCGGTAAGCCGGGAGAGCCGGGCAAGCCGGGAGAGCCGGGTAAGCCTGGGGAGCCCGGTAAGCCGGGAGAGCCGGGTAAGCCGGGAGAGCCGGGTAAGCCTGGGGAACCGGGTAAGCCGGGAGAGCCGGGTAAGCCTGGGGAACCGGGTAAGCCGGGAGAGCCGGGCACGGACCCGAAGACGGACCCGAAGACGGACCCGAAGACGGACCCGAAGACGGACCCGAAGACGGACCCGAAGACCGATCCCGGTCAGACGGACCCGAAGACCGATCCCGGTCAGACGGACCCGAAGACCGATCCCGGTCAGACGGACCCGAAGACCGATCCCGGTCAGACGGACCCGAAGACCGATCCCGGTCAGACGGACCCGAAGACCGATCCCGGTCAGACCGACCCGAAGACCGATCCCGGTCAGACCGACCCGGGCCAGACTGACCCCGGTCAGACCGACCCGGGCCAGACTGACCCCGGTCAGACCGACCCGGGCCAGACTGACCCCGGTCAGACCGACCCGGGCCAGACTGACCCCGGTCAGACCGACCCGAAGACCGACCCCGGTCAGACCGACCCTGGTCAGACGGATCCCGGTCAGACGGATCCCGGTCAGACGGATCCCGGTCAGACGGACCCGGGCCAGACGGATCCCGGTCAGACGGATCCCGGTCAGACCGACCCCGGAACCGACGGTAGCCAGACCGACCCCGGAACCGACGGTAGCCAGACCGACCCGGGGACCGAGGCCGGCCCGTCCGACGAGGGCTCGATGGACCAGGGTTCATCGGACCAGGGCTCGTCGGACAGCGGATCGTCGGACGGTGGGTCGATGGACGGCGGATCGTCGGACGGCGGGTCGATGGACGGCGGCTCGATGGACTCCGGTGGTGAGTGACGGTCGCACCCGCTGACCGCCCCTCACCGACGGGCCGGACGGGCTCCTGACGCCCGGCCCGCGGAACCCACCTCGACGGGGTGGAGGTCTCGAAGGCCTCCACCCCGTCGTCGTGCCGTCGGCCGGGGCCGAAGGACCCGAGCCGTCGGGGCGCGACGACGACGAAGGGCCCCGCTCGCACGAGCGGGGCCCTTCGTCGTCCTACTCGGTCAGCCGCACTGGCACGGATTGCCCGACTGGCAGCCGCACCCGCAGCCGGAGCCGCATCCGCAGGCTCCGAACAGTGGGAGGCTCTTGATCTCGGCGGGCTGCTGGGTGTCGCGGTCCTGCGTGGGGTCGGGCGTGCTGGGCGATTCGGCCATAGGTCCCTCCTTCAGGCGCGAAGGCGTGCGAGGCACACTGCACCGCACAGCTCCTGTCGCCCATTTCATGCCCAGTACGGCAGGCGCATCAACGGCGCATTGAGGTGCGCGCGCGCCCCGCAGCGGGACGACGACCGCCGGACGAACCCCCATCGAGCCCCGGAGAACCCTGATCGAGACCTCGCCGAACCCCGATCGAGCCCTCGCAGAACCCCGGTCGAGCCCCCCGGAGAACCCTGATCCAGCCCCCCCCACACGCACCTCGATCGCCCCCCCAGGAGCCATGACCGATCCCTGCAGGGACCCGACCGACCCGCCCGCAAGACCGAGGCCAGGCCGTCGAGGTCCCTGATCGGGCCCCCGCGAGCTCCTCGATCAGGTCCCCTCGACGCCCGTCACCGGCTGGATGTCCGGCTGGAGGTCGTCCGCGTGCTCGCCCGTGACCAGGTACACCACTCGCTTGGCGACCGAGACCGCGTGGTCGGCGAAGCGCTCGTAGTAGCGGCCCAGCAGCGTGACGTCGACGGCCGTCTCGATGCCGTGCTTCCAGCGGTCGTCCAGCAGATGCTGGAAGAGCGTCCGGTGCAGCAGGTCCATCTCGTCGTCGTCCTGCTCCAGCTGGAGCGCCAGGTCGACGTCCTTGGTGATCACGACCTCGGCGGCCTTGGCCATCAGGCGCTGGGCGAGCTGGCCCATCTCCAGGACGGTGGCGTGCAGGTCGCTGGGGACCGCGCGCTCCGGGAAGCGCAGCCGGGCCAGCTTCGCGACGTGCTGGGCCAGGTCGCCGGAGCGCTCCAGGTCGGCCGACATGCGCAGGGACGTCACGACGATGCGCAGGTCCGTCGCCACCGGCTGCTGCCGGGCCAGCAGGGCTATCGCACGGGCCTCCAGGTCGTGCTGCAGATCGTCGACCTTCTGGTCGGCCGCGATCACGCTCTCGGCGAGCTTCAGGTCGGTGTCGAGGATGGCCGTCGTGGCGCGCCCGATCGCCGACCCGACGAGCCGGGCCATCTCGACCAGGCCCTCGCCGATCGAGTCCAGTTCCTCGTGGTACGCGTCCCGCATCTGGTTGTCCCTCTCTCACGTCGGCTTGGGGGTCCGGGGGCAGGGCCCTGACCTCGGACAGGCCCCATGAACCCCACGCTCCCACGTTCCGGCCCGTACGCGTCCGTTTCCGTCACCTCAAGTGAACCGACCCTAGCTCCTAGGTGAACTCTGGGCGACGAGTGTTCGAGGTCGCACTCTGATGGCTGTGGCCAGGCATGACGGCATGCCTAACCTGGACGCATGGACGTGAACGCGGCGGTCGCCGCAGCGGCAGCGATCGCCGGAGTGCTCACCGGTGTCATCGCCATGCTGGCGTTCCGCTGGAGCGAGCGCGACCAGAAACGCCCTACCCGCACTTCCCTGCACACGGACCCGGTGCTTCCGCCCGGTGTCGACACCGTGCTCTCCGTGCTCCGGTCCTCCGCCGTCGTGCTCGACGAGGCGGACGCCGTGGTCAAGGCCAGCTCGGCGGCGTACGCCCTCGGGCTGGTGCGCGGCGGCAAGCTGTCCGTCGAGCCGATGCTCCTGATGGCACGTGACACCCGCCGCGACGGGGAGATACGCCAGGTCGAGCTGGACCTCCCGCGACGTGGGACGGGCCGGGGCGAGGCCCTCGCGGTCTCCGCCCGCGTGGCGCCGCTCGGCTCGCGGCTCGTGCTCCTGCTCGTGGAGGACCTGACAGAGGCCCGGCGCATCGAGGCCGTACGGCGCGACTTCGTCGCGAACGTCAGCCATGAGCTGAAGACCCCGGTGGGCGCCCTCTCCCTGCTGTCCGAGGCGGTCATGGACGCCTCGGACGATCCGGAGGCGGTGGAGCGCTTCGCCGGGCGCATGCAGATAGAGGCCACCCGGCTGACCAACCTGGTCCAGGAGCTCATCGATCTGTCACGGGTGCAGAACGACGACCCCCTGGAGGACGCCGAGCCGGTGCGTGTCGACGAGCTCGTCGCCGAGGCGATCGACCGGTGCCGCCACCAGGCCGGCACCAAGCAGATCACCATGGCCGCGGGCGGCACCGCCGACCTGAGCATCTGGGGGAACCGCGGCCAGCTGGCCGCGGCCCTCGGCAACCTCGTCGAGAACGCCGTCAACTACTCCCCGGCCCGTACCCGTGTGGGCATAGCCGCACGCAGGGTGACCGCGCCGGGCGGGGACCTCATCGAGATCGCCGTGACCGACCAGGGCATCGGCATCTCCGACAAGGACAAGGAGCGCATCTTCGAGCGCTTCTACCGCGTGGACCCGGCCCGTTCCCGCCAGACCGGCGGTACGGGCCTCGGCCTCGCGATCGTCAAGCACGTGGCCGCCTCGCACGCGGGAGAGGTCACGGTCTGGAGCTCCGAGGGTCAGGGCTCCACGTTCACCCTGCGGCTGCCGGAGGCGGGCGCGGCCCGCGACCGTGCGCACGAACACCACATGCCCGGACTCGACGAAGAGGACGAGACCGGGCAGCCCGACGGGACGACCACCGTCTCATCCCCGTACGAACCGCTTCCTGCCCCGGAGGTCCTTCCGTGACCCGTGTGCTCGTCGTCGAGGACGAGGAGTCCTTCTCCGACGCCCTGTCGTACATGCTTCGCAAGGAGGGCTTCGAGGTCGCCATCGCGACCACCGGGCCCGACGGACTCGACGAGTTCGAGCGCAACGGCGCCGACCTCGTCCTCCTCGACCTGATGCTGCCGGGGCTGCCCGGCACGGAGGTGTGCCGCCAGCTGCGCGGCCGCTCCAACGTCCCGGTGATCATGGTCACCGCCAAGGACAGTGAGATCGACAAGGTCGTGGGGCTCGAAATAGGAGCCGACGACTACGTCACCAAGCCGTTCTCCTCCCGCGAGCTGGTCGCCCGCATCCGCGCCGTCCTGCGGCGCCGCGGGGAGCCCGAGGAGGTCACCCCGGCCGCGCTGGAGGCCGGACCGGTCCGCATGGACGTCGACCGTCACGTGGTCACCGTCTCCGGCTCCAAGGTCGACCTCCCGCTGAAGGAGTTCGACCTGCTGGAGATGCTGCTGCGCAACGCGGGCCGGGTGCTGACCCGTATGCAGCTCATCGACCGGGTCTGGGGCGCCGACTACGTGGGCGACACGAAGACGCTCGACGTCCACGTGAAGCGCCTGCGCGCGAAGATCGAGCCCGACCCCGGTGCGCCGCGGTACCTGGTGACGGTGCGCGGCCTCGGCTACAAGTTCGAGCCGTAGACCGGCCTCACGTCCGGGCGCGCGTGAGGCGCGGTGCCGTCGAAGCGGCCCGGTCGCGCGAGTACGACGAAGGGCGGGACCCCTTTCCCGGGGTCCCGCCCTTCGTCGTAGGGACAGGTCAGTGACCGGCCGAGGTGGTCGCGGTGCCCGTGGCGGTCGCCGTGGCCGTCGCGCTCGACGAGGCGGCGTCCGTGGGCTTGCCCGAGGCGGACCCGGACGGCGAGCCGCTCGCGCTGCCGGACGGCTTGGTGGTCGCCTTGGCGGTCTCGGAGGCGCCGGGGGCCGCCGGGATGTCGCTCGGGCCCCACTTGGAGAAGTAGCTCTCGGCCGGGACGACGAAGGCGCGCAGGCTCACGTCCCCGGTGCTGCTGAAGCTGAAGGTGACCTTCTGGGCGTTGCCGTCCTGGACGGCCTCGCTGCTGTTGTCCAGGACCGCGGAGGCGTTGCCCTTGCCGCCGATGACGACCGAGCCGCCGGCGGGGATGGTCAGCTTGCCGGTGCCCTTGGCGGGCGAGATCGTGGCCGCCTTGTTCGTGTCGGCGACGGTGATCGAGTCCAGCGTCTGCGGGGTGCGGCCGTTGTTGAAGATGGTCGCGGAGATCACGGCGGGGCCCGTCGACTGGAGGTCGGGCTGCGTGATCACGGTGGCGTTCTGGATCTTGATGGTGCCGACGGAGGTGGCCGCGTTGTCCGGCTTGACCTCCAGCGTCTGTGCGTTGTTGCCGGCGCCGCACGCGGCGAGCGAGGCGATCGAGAACGCGATGGCGGCGGCGGCGAGAGCGCCGCGTCGAAGGCTGCTGCTCACGGCGGCGGCAACTCCTTGAACGTGGGCGAAGCAGGGCGACTTCGTTGTAAAGCCGCCCTAAGGGTCTGTCAGCGGCCTTAGGTTACCGAGCCGTTCCCATGCCACCGCACCCGACCCGCCTCTAAGCGTCGACGGGCTCCGCCGCGCGGGGTGCGTGGCGCGTCCGTCGCACACTTCACGGACGCGGCGGGACCGTTTTGGTGACACGCTGGTCCGCCATTCACATAAGTTCTCCCGTCATCGGCTTGCGGATTTTCCCGTAAGGCGTCGTAAGAGGGTGAAGGAATGCTCGGCACTCTCTAAAATCGATCACCCGGTGAACGCGGGTTGATCGCGACCGGATGGCCGGCGGATCGGCGGTCGATCATCGGCCTTCTTGATCAATTCCGGATTCGACTCGTACTCGGCTCCGCTCCTCGAACGGAGTAGCGGAAGTCGCACCCTTGGAGCGGGACAAAACGGGATGTTCGGACGCTGGTCAGGGGCTCTCGTCGTGTGTAACGTGCGCGTTTCGCTCCCCCTGGACAGCGGCTCCGACCTGCGAATACCCTCTTCCGCTCGCCCCTCGCAGCACGTTCCTGTTGTGGTTGTCAAGCCCCGAGATATGCCCTGACCTGCGAAAACGCCATTCAGAAGACGCCGTATCCGTGTTACCCTGGATAGCCACGGAAGGGGTACCTGTCACATGACGTTCAAGGTTGGCGACACCGTGGTCTATCCCCATCACGGGGCCGCGCTGATCGAGGCCATCGAAACTCGCCAGATCAAAGGCGTGGACAAGACCTACTTGGTGCTGAAGGTCGCCCAGGGCGACCTGACGGTGCGTGTGCCAGCGGACAATGCGGAGTTCGTCGGCGTGCGTGATGTGGTCGGTCAGGACGGGCTGGACCGGGTCTTCGAGGTGCTGCGCGCGCCGTACGCCGAGGAGCCCACGAACTGGTCGCGTCGCTACAAGGCAAATCTGGAGAAGCTCGCCTCCGGCGATGTCATCAAGGTCGCGGAAGTCGTGCGTGACCTGTGGCGTCGTGAGCGCGAGCGCGGACTCTCCGCCGGTGAGAAGCGCATGCTCGCCAAGGCCCGCCAGATCCTGGTGAGCGAGCTCGCTCTCGCGGAGAACACGAACGAGGACAAGGCCGAGGCCCTGCTCGACGAGGTTCTCGCGTCCTGACGCAGGCCGCGGTCGCCGAGACGGTCGTCTTTCCCACGGCGGTCCTCCCGACTACGCACACGCCCGCGCAGCTGCGCAACGAAATGCCGCGGTGCCCGATGACGCATTTGCTGTCGCCGGGCGCTGCGGCATGTTCGTACCCGCGGAAGTCTTTCACCCGCGCCCACTCGGTGTTCACCCGGGGAATCCGGTCCCTGGTGACCGAAGTGCCCGATACTGGCGTGCCGGGCCCGTGCAGTCGCTCGACCGGATGTCACGGAAGGGTTCCGGTCGAGGCGTCGCGCCCGGCACTCCCCCGAACTCGGTGAGCCGGGGGTTACCCCCAGGGCCATACCCATCAAGGCCGAGCACACAAACCTGACAGGAACCGATGTCTGACGATTCGCGCCCTTCGCCGTCGGGCGCACGTACCGCGGTCGTGATTCCGGCCGCCGGCCGGGGCGTGCGCCTCGGTCCGGGCGCCCCCAAGGCGCTCCGCGCGCTGAACGGCACCCCCATGCTCATCCACGCGGTACGCGCGATGGCCGCGTCCCGCGCCGTGTCCCTGGTCGTCGTCGTGGCCCCGCCCGAGGGCGCGGCCGAGGTGAAGGCGCTGCTCGACACGCACGCCCTGCCCGGGGACAACCCCAGCGGCAGCTGGGGGAAGACCGACTTCCTCGTCGTCCCCGGCGGTGACAGCCGCCAGGAGTCCGTGAAGTACGGGCTCGACGCGCTGCCGCCCGGCATCGACATCGTCCTGGTGCACGACGCGGCCCGTCCCCTCGTGCCCGTCGACACCGTGGACGCCGTCATCGAGGCGGTGCGCGACGGCGCTCCCGCCGTCGTACCGGCCCTGCCGCTCGCCGACACCGTCAAGGAGGTCGAGCCCACGGCCGTCCCCGGGGCGCCCGAGCCGGTCGTGGCCACGCCCGTGCGGGCGCGGCTGCGCGCCGTGCAGACGCCGCAGGGCTTCGACCGCGACACGCTCGTGCGGGCCCACGAGACCGTGACGGACGACGTGACCGACGACGCCAGCATGGTCGAGCAGCTGGGGCTCCAGGTCGTGGTCGTGCCCGGACACGAGGAGGCGTTCAAGGTGACGCGCCCCCTGGACCTCGTCCTCGCCGAGGCGGTTCTCGCGCGACGGAGGCTCAACGATGGGTTCTGAGGCACCCGTGATCCCGCTCGTCGGGATCGGCACCGACATCCACGCCTTCGAGGAGGGCCGCGAGCTGTGGTGCGCGGGCCTGAAGTGGGACGGGGAGGGCCCCGGGCTCGCCGGCCACTCCGACGCCGACGTCGTCGCGCACGCCGCGTGCAACGCGCTGTTCTCGGCGGCCGGGCTCGGTGACCTCGGCGCCCACTTCGGGACCGGGCGGCCCGAGTGGTCCGGCGCCTCGGGCGTCACGCTGCTGACCGAGGCGGCCCGGATCGTCCGCGAGGCGGGCTTCACCGTCGGCAACGTCGCCGTGCAGGTCGTCGGTCCCCGGCCGAAGATCGGCAAGCGCCGCGAGGAGGCGCAGAAGCTGCTGTCGGAGGCCGTCGGGGCGCCCGTGTCGGTCTCCGGTGCCACGACGGACGGTCTCGGCTTCCCCGGCCGCGACGAGGGACTGATGGCGGTCGCCACGGCACTGGTGGTGCGCACCGGCTGAGGCCGGAGGGCGGGGACCCCGGACCAGGGCCGACCTGCCGGGGTGTCACCCTTCGGAGACCCGGGACGGGCCCGACCTGCCCGGGTGTCACCCCTCCATGTCACGAATACGTGCCCCTTGAGCCGGAAGGGTCGCGGGGCACTACCCGGGGGCCACTACCCTGGAGTGGTGACTATTCGCCTGTACGACACCAGCGCCCGGCAGATCCGTGACTTCACCCCGCTCGTGCCGGGTTGCGTCTCGATCTACCTGTGTGGTGCCACCGTGCAGGCAGCGCCGCACATCGGGCACATCCGCTCGGGCCTCAACTTCGACATCATGCGCCGCTGGTTCGAGTACCGGGGCTACGACGTGACGTTCATCAGGAACGTCACGGACATCGACGACAAGATCATCACCAAGTCGGCCGAGCAGGGCCGCCCGTGGTGGTCCATCGGCTACGAGAACGAGCGCGCCTTCAACGACGGCTACGACGCCCTCGGCTGCCTCCCGCCCACCTACGAACCGCGTGCCACCGGCCACATCACCGAGATGGTCGAGATGATGCGCGGTCTCATCGAACGCGGCCACGCCTACGAGGCCGACGGCAACGTCTACTTCGACGTGCGCTCGTTCGAGGGGTATCTGTCGCTGTCCAACCAGGAGCTGGACAACCTGCTCCAGCCGTCCGGCGAGGGCGAGACCGGCAAGCGCGACCCGCGCGACTTCGCCATGTGGAAGGCGGCGAAGCCGGGGGAGCCGAGCTGGGAGACGCCGTGGGGCCGCGGACGCCCCGGCTGGCACCTGGAGTGCTCCGCCATGGCCCACAAGTACCTGGGCTCCGCGTTCGACATCCACGGCGGCGGGATCGACCTGATCTTCCCCCACCACGAGAACGAGATCGCGCAGGCCAAGGCCTTCGGCGACGAGTTCGCCAAGTACTGGGTGCACAACGCCTGGGTCACCATGAGCGGCGAGAAGATGTCGAAGTCGCTCGGCAACTCGGTGCTCGTGAGCGAGATGACCAAGCAGTGGCGGCCCATCGTGCTGCGGTACTACCTGGGCACCCCGCACTACCGCTCGATGATCGAGTACAGCGAAGAGGCCCTGCGCGAGGCCGAGTCGGCGTTCGCGCGCATCGAGGGCTTCGTGCAGCGCGTGATGGAGAAGGCGGGCGGGGTCGTGGCCCCGGCCGACGAGGTGCCGCCCGCGTTCGCCGAGGCCATGGACGACGACCTGGGCGTCCCGCAGGCGCTCGCCGTGGTGCACACCACGGTGCGTCAGGGGAACTCCGCCCTGGCCGCCGACGACAAGGAGGCCGCCGTCGCGCGCCTCGCCGAGGTCAGGGCCATGCTCGGCGTCCTCGGACTCGACCCGCTGGACGCGCAGTGGGCCGGCGAGGGCGACCGGGGCGAGGACCTGCACGGCGTCGTCGACACCCTCGTACGCCTCGTGCTCCAGCAGCGTGAGGCGGCCCGCGGCCGCAAGGACTGGACGACCGCCGACGCGATCCGCGACCAGCTCAACCAGTCGGGTCTCGTCATCGAGGACAGCCCCCAGGGGCCGCGCTGGACGCTCGGACCGCGCTAGCGGCCCGCTCCGTCGACCTTGATCGATTGTGCCGCCCGGGCCTCCGGGCGGCACACTTCATATACGTACATACGCACGCTTCACACAGACAGGTAGGTCATGGCCGCTAACAACCGCCGCATGTCCGGCAAGAAGGGCGCGCAGATCGGCAGTGGCGGTCAGCGGCGCCGTGGCCTGGAGGGCAAGGGCCCGACCCCGCCCGCCGAGATGCGCAAGGGACACAAGAAGAACCGCCTCGCCACCGCCAAGACCAAGCAGGCGCAGCGCCGTCCCGCGCCGCGCGGCCGGGGCGGCAAGGGCACCTCCGAGATGGTCGTCGGCCGCAACCCCGTCGTGGAGGCGCTGCGCGAGGGCGTGCCCGCCACCACGCTGTACGTCCAGCAGTTCATCGACAACGACGAGCGGGTGCGCGAGGCGCTCCAGCTCGCCGGCGAGCGCGGCGGCATCCACCTGATGGAGGCCCCGCGCCCCGAGCTCGACCGCATGACCAACGGGCTCAACCACCAGGGTCTCGTCCTCCAGGTCCCGCCGTACGAGTACGCGCACCCCGAGGACCTCGCCGCCGCCGCGTACGACGAGGGCGCCGACCCGCTGATCGTCGCCCTCGACGGGGTGACCGACCCGCGCAACCTGGGTGCCGTGGTGCGGTCCGTCTCCGCCTTCGGCGGCCACGGTGTCGTGGTGCCCGAGCGGCGCGCGGCCGGCATGACCGCCGGTGCCTGGAAGACGTCCGCGGGCACCGCGGCCCGTACCCCGGTCGCCCGCGCCTCCAACCTGACCCGCGCCCTGGAGGCGTACAAGAAGGCGGGTCTCATGGTCGTCGGCCTGGCCGCGGACGGTGAGGTCGAGCTCGGCGAACTCGAAGCGCTCGGCGGCCCCGTGGTCATCGTCGTCGGCAGCGAGGGCAAGGGACTCTCCCGACTCGTCGGCGAGACCTGCGACTTCCGTGTGCGGATCCCGATGCCGGGTGGCGCCGAGTCGCTGAACGCCGGTGTCGCGGCGGGAGTTGTGCTGTACGAGGCGGCACGGCGGCGCGCCTGAACAAGCGTGCGCGTCGTCACCCCCGCGGGTGGATCCGGACGTTCCGGACGACCTTGACGCGGTCCGGACAGATGGGTGCGGTCAAAGCAGTGTCCTAAACACACATCACTCGGTTAGATGAGTGTGGACACCAGAACACCCCGCACACCCACGGGGGACCGCTCGTCGGGATTCGACGACGCTCCCGCGCTGAGCATGGTGAAGGTGCCGAGCGATCCGGCGCAGGTCATCGTCAATCATGCGAGCTTCCGCGTGCAGCTAGGCGCCCCGGCGCGGAAACAATCCCCGCGCATCGCACGGCACTTGAGCTCCACCGGCGACGCCGCGCGCATCCCTGCCGTCGGCACGGCGGGCAGAGCGGGGTCGGCGGCCGGGGGCCGCCGCCGCGCACCCGTCGTCTGGAGCGGGCGGTCCGCCCCGGACGACACCGGCGCCCACCGGCTGCTCCAGGCCGTACGCGGCTCCAGCGTGGGTCCGGCCGACGCCGGGGCGACCCAGGTCATCCCGCGCGTCGGCGAACACCCCGGCTACGGAGCCGACATGGGCGTCGACACCGTCGAGACGCCCGTCGTCGGCAGCCAGCGCACCCCGGAAGCCGGTGAGACCCGGCTGCTGCCGCGCATGCGCACCGTGGGCAGTGCATACGACGAACCCCCTTACACCGACGACCAGTTCGACGAGTACGAGTACGGGTACGAGTACGAGGACGAACTCGACGAGGCGGACGACGAGGACCAGGACGAGCGGCGCGGCTCCAGGGCGGCGTCGGGAGCCTCCTCGGGGAGCGTCCGGCACGCCTACTTCCCCGGCCGCCGCATGAACCTCGGGGTCGTGCTGCTCCCGCTGCGCGTCTTCCTCGGATTCATCTCCATCTACGCCGGCATGGGCAAGCTCTGCGACCCCGTCTACTTCGACGGCGGCAAACGCGGCTCCATGGTGAAGTGGCTCAACACCCTGCACCCCTGGGAAGTCGCCGAGCCGCTGCGTCAGTTCGCGCTCCAGCACCCGGTCGGTGCCGGTCTCGTCATCGCCTTCTTCCAGGTCATCGTCGGCGTCCTCACGGTGCTCGGGCTGTGGCAGCGGGTCGCCGCCGTCGTCGGCGCGACGCTGTCCGCCGCCCTCATCGTCACCGTGAGCTGGAAGACGGTCCCCGCCTACGACGCGCCGGACATCATCTACCTCGCCGCCTGGTCCCCGCTGATCATCGCCGGGGCCCCCGTCTACTCCGTCGACGGACGTCTGTCCGGCGAGGCCTGGCGCACGCTCGGACCGCGCGCGGAGCTCGGGGAGCTGCGACGGCGCGTGCTGCGCCGCGGCGCGCTCGTGTCGACCGTCGTCGTCGGCCTCACCCTGCTCATCGGCTCCCTCCTCGGCGGTGCCGTCCGCGACGCCGGCCGCGTCGTGGTGCCCGGCCCCGGCGAGGCGCCGCGCAACGAACTGCCCGGCTCCCCGCTCCCCGAGACGCCGGGCGAGCGCCACCACAAGGCGTCCCCGTCGGCCTCCTCCGAGGCGCCCACGCAGGGCAGCTCCTCGTCCCCGTCGGGCGCGGCGGCCACCACGCCGGGCGCGACCCGCGGCAGCGGCACGGTCACCAGCGGGCCCAGCCAGACCCAGGGCACCGGCCAGGCCCCGCCCCAGCAGTCCTCCCCGGTGGACCAGGCCCCGAGCACCAGCGCGGGACCGACGTCCGGTGGCGGCACCGCGAGCGGCGGCACCACCGGAGGTTCGACGGGCGGCGGCTCCGGCAGCGGCGGCGGCAGCTCCTCCGGCGGCCAGCCGGGCCTGGTGGGCGGCCTGCTGGGCTGACCCCACCGGCCGCCGGTCCGACGCCCTGTCACCGGGGTGGACGCCGTCCGGCCAGGACGACGAGGGGCCCCGCACGGAACATCGTGCGGGGCCCCTCGTCGTCGTACGGGGTGTGGCCGGGCGAGGGTCGCTCAGCGCCCCAGAGCCGCGAGCTCCTTGGCCGCCTCGGTCAGGTCCTTCGCCGTGTCGATGGCACGCCAGTAGGCGCCCTGGGGGATCGGGAAGCCGGCCAGGCGGCGTTCGCGGGCCAGGTGCGGGAACGTGGTGCGCTCGTGGTCGCCGCGCTCGGGGAGCAGGTCGGCGAACTCCGGCGAGAAGACGTAGACGCCCGCGTTGATCTCGAACGTGGAGGGCGGGGCCTCGATGAAGTCCGTGATGTGGCCGAACCCGTCGGTCTGCACGGCGCCCCACGGGATGCGCGGCCGGGCCAGCGCGAGGGTCGCGACGGCGTCGCGCTCGGCGTGGAAGTCCGCCATCTCGCGCAGCGAGAAACGGGTCCAGATGTCGCCGTTCGTCGCGTACCAGGGCCTGTCGGGGTGAGGGAGGTGCGCGGCGGCGTACTTGAGGCCGCCGCCGCGGCCGAGCGGCTCGGTCTCGACGACCGTCTTGACGGTGACCGGGAGGTCCGCGGAGTCCAGCCACTTCTGCAGGACGTCGGCGAGATGGCCGCAGGAGATGACGACGTCGGTGACGCCCTCCTCGGCGAGCCAGGTCAGCTGGTGCCCGATGATCGGGGTCCCGGTGCCGGGGATCTCGACCATCGGCTTGGGCCGGTCGTCGGTGTACGGGCGCAGCCGGGATCCCTGGCCGCCGGCCAGGACGACGGCTTGAACGGGGCGCGACGCGGCGTTCGGATCGGTCATGCCCGAACTGTACGTGGCGCCCCGCTCGTGGATTCCGGCGGCAACCGTTCCTCGATCAGCCGTTCCGCGGCGGCCCTGGACGGGCCGTTCCGCGACAGCCGCCGCCCGTCGAGCGGGGGAGCGCCGCGGCTCAGAGACGGGTGGTCGCGACCCCGGAGGCGAACGAGGTGTCGCACACCGGGCGGGCGAAGGACTGGGCGCGCGTCGGGCCGTAGGCGCGGACGGCGGCCCGGCCCAGCGCGCGGGCGATGGAGACGCAGTGCTTCGCCAGCGACGGCCGTCCGTTCACCGCTTCCTGGAGATGGGTGAGGGCGACGCCCGGATCCTTCTCCTGGAGCTCCAGGAGCAGCTTGTCGCGCAGGACGTCCTGGGGGGTGCGGGAGGCGGCCCGGGTGGAGACATCCGCCGACGAGGCTTCGGCCGCGGTGAGCACCGAGTCCGCGGGGTTCCCCGACCAGTTGACTCGGGTGACCGCGAGGGTCCCGGAGAGCACCAGGACGACAGGCAGAACGAGGGCGAGGGTGCGGCCGATCCGGCGGGCGGGGCCACGGCCACGCCGGGTCCGTTGGTTAGTGGTGGAGTGCTTCACGCGAGTGAGGGTAGCGCGGGGTGATGATTTGGCGACATTTAGTCACCGGTTCGGGGGATGGGGAATCGGCATTCTTTGGGTAGTGGGTTGACGCACACGTATCGAAATGCCCGGTCTGCCGGGGTATTTGTCGACAACGAAGAGGGCCCCGCAGCAGGCTGCGGGGCCCTCTTCGTCAACTTGGGTGAATTCCACCCTTGCGGGTGTGGAATCCGCCTCGGCGGTGTCAGTCGGAGAGACGCTCGCCCGTCGAGGTGGAGAACACGTGGGTCTCGCCCGGACGCGGCACGACGTGCAGCGTGGCGCCCTTCTCCGGGACCGCGCGGCCGCTGACGCGGACGACGAGGTCCTTGTGCTCGTCGCCGACCTTGGCGCTGCCGTAGACGTAGCCGTCGGCGCCGAGCTCCTCGACCACGTTCACCGACACGGCGAGGCCGGCCGGGGCGTCCTCGGACTCCTTGGAGAGGGTCTTCGCGGCGCCGCCGTTCTGCTCGACGATGTCGAAGTGCTCGGGGCGGACGCCGACGGTGACCGTGCGGTCGCCCTTGTCGGCGGCGGCCTTGAGGGCCTCGCGGTTGACCGGGACGACGCTGTTGCCGAACTTCACGCCGCCGTCGGTGATCGGGACCTCGACCAGGTTCATGGCCGGAGAGCCGATGAAGCCGGCGACGAAGAGGTTGGCCGGGCGGTCGTACATGTTGCGCGGCGAGTCGACCTGCTGGAGCAGACCGTCCTTGAGCACCGCCACGCGGTCGCCCATCGTCATGGCCTCGACCTGGTCGTGGGTGACGTAGACGGTGGTGATGCCGAGGCGGCGCTGGAGCGACGCGATCTGCGTACGGGTCGAGACGCGGAGCTTGGCGTCGAGGTTCGACAGCGGCTCGTCCATGAGGAAGACCTGGGGCTCACGCACGATGGCGCGGCCCATGGCGACACGCTGGCGCTGACCGCCGGAGAGGGCCTTCGGCTTGCGGCCGAGGTACTCGGTGAGGTCGAGGATCTTCGCCGCGTCCTCGACCTTCTGGCGGATCTCCGCCTTCGGCACGCCGGCGATCTTGAGCGCGAAGCCCATGTTGTCGGCGACCGTCATGTGCGGGTAGAGCGCGTAGTTCTGGAACACCATCGCGATGTCCCGGTCCTTGGGCGGCAGGTGCGTGACGTCGCGGTCGCCGATGCGGATGGCTCCGCCGTTGACGTCCTCGAGCCCCGCGAGCATGCGGAGCGAGGTGGACTTGCCGCAGCCGGACGGACCGACGAGGACGAGGAACTCGCCGTCGGCGATCTCGATGTCCAGGCCGTCGACGGCGGGCTTCTCGGAACCCGGGTAGATCCGGGTCGCCTTGTCGAACGAGACAGTGGCCATGGTGAATGGGCCCCCTTCACCGGCAGGAACGTGCCGGACGATCCGTTGTAAAGGTGGTGGTGTAGTCCACAAGGGTGAACTGGGTCAGGACGCTACCTGGCGTTCACGTGGTCTGTCAGCACCCGGAGCCCTGTGAACTTCGCGGAAATTTTCGACGGGGCCCCGCGGGGAGGTGGGTACACTGCACGGGCACGCCCGCGGTGAGCGCGCGTGCAGGCCTCCTTAGCTCAGCTGGTCAGAGCGCCGCTCTTGTAAAGCGAAGGTCGTCGGTTCGAATCCGACAGGGGGCTCCGTAGTCAGACAGCGCAAACGCCCCGGCCGATGATCGGTCCGGGGCGTTCGACATCCACAGGTGACATCAACCGGGGCGGTCACCCACGGTCGAGGCGGCGCCTGAGCAGGCGGTCCATGTGGCTGATGGCCTCGCGCTGCGTGTCCGATGTCACGTGCGTGTAGACGTCCATTGTGATGCTGATCTGGCTGTGGCCCAAGATCTCCATGACCACGCGGGGCGCGACGCCGGCCGCCGTGAGCAGCGTGGCGCAGCCGTGCCGGGCGTCGTGCAGACGGATACGCCGAAGGCCCGCTGCGGCGGTGATGCGGAAGAACGACCGGTTGATGTTCTGCGGGTCGATCGGGCGGCCGGTGCGGGTGGTGAAGACGTGCACTCGGCCCAGGTCCTGCCATAGGCGAACTTGCGGGCGCGGGCGCCGTCCGGCTGGAGGACGTGGACGGCGCACTGATAGCGGCCGTCCTTGCGCTTGGTGATGGTGTCTGCCCCGTTGGGGTTGCGCTTGCGTTGGCCGGCCATCAGGCAACTCACCGCCCCCTACGGCGACGACCACTGCAACCGGGGCGGGAGCGGCGCGACCGGGCCGACCGGGCCCCAGGGCGACCCCGGTGCAACCGGCCCGCAGGGCATCCCCCGCGCCACCGGACCGTGCCGCGTCGGTCCCCACAGTTGCAGCAGCCCCCCTGGCTCCGCAGCTCCAGGCGGAGTTGATCGAGCCGTAGACAGCTCTACCGGCGGAGCCGGCCGAGAGAAGTCCCCTCGGCCGGCCCGCTCCGGCAGGTCAACCGACAGGCGTCCCCGACTGGTTCACGGTCTACGCCGTAGATGACACCCCTCCGCGGACAGCCCTTAGCTGGGACGAGACCTCCGGAGGAGTCGGTCGAGGTGGTGGCAATGGTCCAAGTCGCAATAAACCCGGAGTTATCGTTGGGTTTTTCCTGGTCGTGTCGAGCCCTGGATTTCAACAGTGTCAGGCTCGACTTCAAGGGCCCCGGCTGGACCGTGTCCAGGACCGCAAGCCCCGCACCGGCGGGGCTCTTCACTTGGGTGGGAGTCCACCGTGGAGCGTCAACAGGCTGTACGGGTCCCGCTCTTGTGCCCTGCCGATCACTGACCGAGGCTCTCCCGAGAAGAGTCCGTGCCCCCTACTCGGCTTCAAGCCGAGTAGGGGGCACGGACGGCGCGGGCGAACACCGCCGCCAACAGACGGGTCGTGCTACTGCGGCGGAGGGTGTTCCGAGGACCATGGCACAGCGGTGTGGCGTGTCTGCGTGTCCCTGACCTGTACGGCTGTAAGGGTTCGGCGAACGATCGTCCATGACGACGGGGTGACTCCGACCGATGAGCGCGATGCCGACTGATGTCTGTGCCGAGCCCGCACAACACGACAGCACACCTCCGGCCGCGCCGGTCGACCTGCACGAGCAGTCGCGCAGGCTGGTACGGCGCTATGGGCCGGCGGTCGGGTGCTACGCGGTACTGAAGCTGGTCGGCTTCGGGGTCTTCATGTGGCTGGTCGACTACTCCGGCTACCACCTCACGAAGCAAGCGCGCCTGGGCGGCGGTGCCCACCCGTGGGACGTGCTCGGTTCCTTTGACGGCTGGTGGTACCAACAGGTCGCGGAGTTCGGGTACAACCCCCAACTGGTGCCGATCATCGGTTCCCCCTGGTACACGTTCCAGGCGAATTCGGCCGCGTTCTTCCCGCTCTACCCGGGCCTGATGCGCATGGTCTCGGAGTTCACCGGTCTCGGCCTGTACGGCGCCGGGATGCTGGTGTCGGTGGTCGCTTCGCTGTGCGCCGCGGCCGGTATCTTCGCCGTCGCGGAGCGGCTCGGCGGGGTCCGGACCGGTGTGATCGCGGCGGGCCTCTGGGCGGTCGTCCCGGGATCCGGCGCGGAGTGGGCGGTCTACTCGGACTCCACCTTCATCGCGCTCGCCGCGTGGTCCTGCTACGCCGTGATGACCCGACGGTGGATCGCTGCCGGACTGCTCGCCCTGGTGGCCGGACTCAACCGGCCGACCTCGGCGACGCTGATCGCAGCGGTGTGCCTGGCGGCGCTCGCCGCACTTCTGCGGCGCACGGACGGAACCAGGCGCCCTCTGGCCGCGATGGCGCTGGCTCCGCTCGGGCTGTTCGGGTATCTGGGCTGGGTGAACTGGCGTATGGGTGACTGGGGCGGCTACTTCAAGCTCCAGAGGGGAGCCTGGCTGCACTACTTCGACTGGGGCCAGCACAATGTCACCGTGATGCGGGGCATCCTGCTCGGCCACGACGATGATCTCTTCGCCGCGCTCATCCCCGATCTGCTGGCGGCGCTGATCATCATGGCGTTGCCGATCCTGATCGTCCTGTTGGTGCGGCTGCGCCCGCCCGCCGTTCTGATGGTCCACACGCTGCTCACCATGGCCACTGTGCTCGGCAGCCACCAGATGTTCTGCAATGTCGCGCGCTTTCTGTTGCCCGCCTTCCCGTTGCTCATCCCGCTGGCGATTGCCCTGAGCAGGCTTCGCGGACCTGCTCTGGCAACTGTCCTCGGCACCTGCGCTCTCGCCTCCGGCTGGTTCGCCGGATTCGCGATGTTCGAATTCGGTGGCGCCCCATAGCAGCGGCCTGCCGCATGCCGCCCGGCGTGCGCGGTGACCTGCTCTCCTGGCTCGGGCGCACGGCGGAGGCGCGCGAGGAGTTCGTCCGGGCCGCGGGCCCCGCGCGCGACGAGCGGAAGGCAGCTGCTGTCCGGCCGCGCGGCCGCATGCGTAACGTGATCACTTTCCCCCGAAACTCTGTTCCCATGCGTCTCGGTGGGTCCTACAGTTGCTCAGCCCCTGTGTGGGGCCTGTGTTCGTGATCCATGGGGGGTCGACAACTTGAGACTGTTCACGCGCCGCCGTGCCGCGGCGCTCGCGACCGCGGCGGCGCTCGCCGCGGTGGGCACCCTGGCGAGCGCTCCGGGCGCCGCCGCGGACGACGCCGGGCCCTGGCCGGGCACCGAGGGCAAGATCCTCACCGACGGCCCGACGCTGGTCGATCCGGCCACCGGAACCGCCACCCAGGTGGGCACCCGCACGGGGAGCTACCCGGCCTGGGCCCCGGACGGCAGCCGGATCGTCTCCGAAGCGGGCCAGCTCGCCAGCGAACGGCCCGACGGCAGCTCGCGCTTCAGCCTGCCCTGGGCGGCGGGGGTGCGCTCCAGCGCCGAGCAGAAGGACATCACCTTCTGGTGGGGTGGCCGGTACGTCGTCTACTCCACCGGCGGCCAGCTCGTCTACGGCCCCTCCGACGCCTCGTGGGCCCCCAAGCCCCTGCTGTCGGCCGCCCAGGAGCCGTCCACCGTGTGCGACGAGGACCCGACGGTCAGCCCGAAGGGCCTGGTGGCCTTCTCCCGCCGCATCAACTACGGCTGCTACGACAACGACGGCGTCTGGGTCTACGACTCGTCCGCGAACACGGTCAAGCGCGTCCTCACCGACGCCGCGCAGCCCGCGTTCTCCCCGGACGGCACCAAGATCGCCTTCGTCCGCAACGTCGACGGCGGGCTCAGCCGGCTCTTCACCGCGAACGCCGACGGCACCGGCGTCAAGCAGATCACCACCGACGGCCGCGGCTACGCGAACCCGTCCTGGTCGCCGACCGGTACCCGGATCATCGCCGACGTCCACACCTCCGGCGACAGCGCCGACGTGCACACCACGGAGTACGTCGACGTGGCCACCGGCGCGACGACCGCGGTCCGCGGCACGCCGAGAGGCAGCAACCCGAGCTGGCAGCCGCTGCGCAAGAACTCCGCCGGCCGCGTCTGGGGCTCCGACGTCTACGGCAGCAACATCGCCTCCTCGCGCTGGACGTGGAACACCTACGGCGGCACCAAGGTCCCGGGCCTGATGGACGCCAAGGCCGCCGTCCTGATCAACCGGGACGACTCGGCGTACTCGCTCACCGCGCCCGCCCTGGCCGGCAAGAAGCACGGCCCGGTCCTCGGCACCACCAAGAGCGGCCTGACGACCGCGGTGAAGAACGAGCTGAAGCGCACCCTGAAGCCGGGCTCGAACGTCTACCTCATCGGTGGCACGTCCATCCTGACCAGCACGGTCTCCTCGCAGGTCACCTCGCTCGGCTTCACCCCGAAGCGGCTGTCCGGCACCGACCGCTACGCCACCTCGGTCGCCGTCGCCAAGTCGGTGACGAGCAGCCCGAAGTACGTCTTCCTGGCCACCGGTACCGACTACCACTCGGCGCTAGCGGCCGCCTCCGCTGCCGGCGCCGACGGCACGAGCAGCGCGGGCGGCGTCGTGCTCAACAACGGCAACTCGCTGACCTCGTCGGTGAAGTCGTACCTGAACAGCCTGAACCCGAAGAACACCATGATCATCACGGTGGGTACCTCGGCGAAGTACGCGCTGACGCACACGTACTTCTCCAACTGGCCGTCGACGTACACGTACTACCCGATCACGGGCTCGACGAACGAGGCCACCTCGGTCGCCGTCGCCAAGTTCTGGTGGACCGCGCCGAGCACGGCGGCGCTCGCCTACACCAACTCCTGGCGCGGCGGGGTCTCCGCGGGCGCGGCCATGAACGTCTTCGGCCCCGTCCTGTGGACCGCCAAGGACAGCCTCTCCAGCGAGGTCAAGAGCTACCTGCTGCGCGAGTCGGCGAGCACGAACTCGGTGTTCGCGTTCGGCGGCACCGGTTCGGTCGCCAAGGCCGCGCTGGACACCGCGGGCGCCGCGATCAGCGCGAGCGCGAGCCAGTTCGTGTACCACCCGTACTACGACGGCGTCGTCACGGCGGCCTCTCAGCAGAGCACCTACGCGGCCCGCACCAACGGCGGCCAGCCCGCCACGGTCGCCCGCACCGGCCCGACCGGCGCGGACCCCCACCTGGACTCGCTCAAGACGGTCCAGCACCAGTAGTGCGGCTGGGCGGGGGCGCCGATCAGCACGGTCGGCGCCCCCGCCACTCGGGCCGGAGGATCAGCGCGTGACGTAGACCGTCGCCTGGGCCTCGGACGCGTCGTGCAGGTCGTCGCCCGGCCAGCTGACCGTGTAGGTCACCTCGCGCCGGGCGCGCGGAATGTCGTCGATGGTGAACGTGCCGTCCGCGGCGACGGGCACCGACGACAGCGTGCCCGTACCGAGCTTGTCGGTCCGTGCGACCTTCAGCACCGCCCGGTCCGGCAGCGCCTTGCCCTGCGCGCTGAAGGTGCCGGGGCGCGGGTGAGGGCGATCCATGTGGTCATGGACACCGGTCGGTGGTGACGGCGGTTGCGCCCACCGACGTGGTCGGCAGGCGCAAGCACTCCGGAGGCGTGCCCGCTGCGTGCCCGCTCCGGCTGCCCTCGCTCCCCTGCGGGAGAGCGAGGGCACCTTCATGTGATCGCGGTGCGAGCGTGAGCTGTCGGGAGTGACGTCCGGGTTATCGGACGTCCACGAAGTCGCCGGTCGCCTTGGCGGCCGGGGTGGTGGAGGTGCCTGCGAAGTTCCAGCGCCAGTAGCCGTCCTCGGACGCGGGGACCGTGGTCGTCAGGTTGCCGATGCTGGAGGTGTACACGGTCTTGACGGTCGTGTAGGTCGTCGTGCCGGCCTTGCGGAACTGGAGCTTGACCGGCTGGTTGGTGTAGCCCAGGTAATCGAGGTTGTCCCAGTCGGCCCGGGTGAGCCTGCCGGTGACGGTGAGGGTCTTTCCCTTGGCAATCGGTTCGGGGCCCGCGTTCACGGTGAGTTTGGAGTCCCGCTGCAGACGGGTCGTGGTGTAGCTCGCCGATTGGGTCCAGCTGTCGTCATTGGCCACCCCCTGGCGTCCACGCCGCCTCGGCGTTCATGGCCGGCGTCGCCGTGACCGCGAATCCCGGCCGCCGCGGCGACAGAAACGTCGGCAAGAACACGACGCCGCACCGCACGCCGGTGACGTGCTGCACGCGGAGCCACCCTCATCCCCTGTTCATTCCCGTGACGTGGGCACAGCCGTCACACAGGCGGCCCCTAGTACCCAGCGCACCTGCATGCTCGAACGTCACATGCGGTACGGGCAGGCGTCGGAGTGGTCGGGTCCGCGTCCCGGCGTCACCGGCGCAGCAGACGCCCGATCTCCAGCTGCACGGCGTCCAGCGGGCGCCCGTCCTCGATCTCCCACAGGCAGTTCTGCAGTACCCGGGCCAGCGTCCAGGCGCGGGCGCGCTCGCGGTCGAGGCCGAGGACGCCGGTCAGCGCGTCGAAGCGCCAGCGCACCTCGCCCGGGTCGTAGCGGTTGTCGAGGGCCGGCAGCAGGTCGAAGCCCGGATCGCCCGCCAGCGGTTTGGGGTCGATGGCCAGCCAGTCGGCGCGGTCGGAGGCGAGGACGTTGTCGAAGTGCAGGTCCCAGTGCAGGAGCCGGTCGCCGGGCTCGGGCAGCACCTCGCGCACCGCGGCGGCGCAGTCCCGGACCAGCCGGCGGTCGGCCGGGCCGGGGACGTGTGCCAGCGCCCACGGGACCTGTTCCAGCATGGCGTGGGCGACGTCCCCCAGTCGGCGCAGTCCGGCGGGAGCGGGTACGGCGGTGAGGCGGGCCAGCAGTCCGGCGATGACGAGGACGGCCTCGCGGGCGTCCGGGAGGCCGGTCAGCAGGCGTGTCTCGTCGAGCCGTTCGAGCAGGAGCGTGCAGGTGGACGCGTCGTGTTCCAGGAGCCGCACCGATCCGTCGCCGTCCCACAGGCGCAGGGCGACGGGCTCGCCGGCGCTCTCCTCGTCGAGGAGCTGCAGCTTGAGCGCGGCCCGTGCCGGACCGCCGCGCTCCTGGCCCGGACGGGACCCGTGGCGTACCACCGGAAGGACCAGTGCGCTCACCCCGTGCATGGCGGGCCCGTCGAGGCTCAGATCCCACAGATCGAGGAAGTGGGCCGCCCGCCGGGGCAGGCCGGCGACGAACGCGCGGCCCGCGGCGCCGTTGAACTTCTCCTGCGCGGCCGCCAGCTCGTCAGGCACGTCGATCACCTTGCCGACCATACTTGCTGGTGTGAACCGGGTCGCGCGCACGAGGAGCCGGGGCCGTGGCGCGGAACGGGGCGGCCCGGTGGGAGCGCGCGTCCACGTCCGCGGTGGCCTGGGAAGAGTGCGCGCCCACGTCCGCACCGGCCTGGCGAGAGCGCGCGTCTACGTCCGCAGCGCCCCGGGGACGTACATCTGGCTGCTGGTCCTGTTCGTCACCACGGTCGCCCTGCACCGCATGTCGCCGGATTTCGAGGAGGACTTCCTGCGGCAGCGCTCGACGAACATCCACGAGCTGTCGAACGATCCGCTGCGGGTGCTGATCTCCAGCGCGATGTGGATCGACAGCGGGCACTGGCTGCCGTACGCCGCCCTCTACACGGTCTTCCACGCACAGGCCGAACGCTGGCTCGGCACCGCGCGCTGGCTCGTCGTGTGCGTCGCCGCGCACGTCCTGGCGACGCTCGCCAGCGAGGGCGCCCTGCTGCGGGCGGTCAACGAGGGGATCGCCCCGTACGCGTCGCTCAACACGCTCGACATCGGGGTGAGTTACGCGCTGGCGGGGGTGATCGCCGTCCTGACGTACCGGATCGCCCCGCCGTGGCGGTACGCGTACGCGGGCGTCGTCCTGCTCGGCTACGCCGCTCCGCTCACGGTCAGCCCCACCTTCACCGATTTCGGGCATTTCATCGCGGTGCTGATCGGTCTGGCGTGCCGTCCGCTGACCCTGGGCCGCGGAAAAGCATGGAATCCGAAGGAGACACTGGCCACGCTCAGGCGTTAACGTCCCGGCCATGAGCAGCGCAGTCAGCGGTGTCGTCAACGGCGGCATCTCCTTCTGGTACGCGGACGACGGCCTCCCCGTGACGCGGGAGCCCCTCCCCGGCGACGCGACCGCCGACGTCGTCATCGTCGGCGGCGGATACACGGGCCTGTGGACCGCGTACTACCTGAAGAAGGCGGCGCCCTTCCTCCGCGTCACCGTGCTGGAGCAGAAGTTCTGCGGGTACGGGGCCTCGGGGCGCAACGGCGGCTGGCTCTACAACGGCATCGCGGGCCGCGACCGGTACGCGAAGCTGCACGGACACGAGGCGGCCGTGCGCCTCCAGCGGGCGATGAACGACACCGTCGCCGAAGTGGTGCGCGTCGCCTCGCAGGAGGGCATCGACGCCGACGTCCACCAGGGCGGCGTCCTCGAAGTGGCCTACACGCCCGCCCAGCTGGCCCGGCTGAAGGCCTTCCACGAGCACGAGCTGTCGTACGGCGAGAAGGACCGCGAACTGTACGGCGCCCGGGAGACCGCCACGCGGGTGCGGGTCGCGGACGCGGTCGGCTCGACATGGACCCCGCACGGGGCCCGGCTGCACCCGGTGAAGCTGGTGAAGGGGCTCGCGGCGGCCGTCGAGGAGCTCGGGGTCACCATCCACGAGCAGACACCCGTGACGGAGATCCGGCCCCAGCACGCGGTGACGCCGTACGGGACCGTCCGCGCCCCGTACGTGCTGCGCTGCACGGAGGGCTTCACCGCGAGCCTCAGGGGCCAGAAGCGCACCTGGCTGCCCATGAACTCCTCGATGATCGCGACGGAGCGCCTGGCGCCGGAGCAGTGGGAGGCCATCGGCTGGGAGGGCCGCGAGACGCTCGGCGACATGGCGCACGCGTACATGTACGCGCAGCGCACCGCCGACGACCGCATCGCGCTGGGCGGGCGCGGGGTCCCGTACCGCTTCGGCTCGCGCACCGACAACGACGGGCGCACCCAGCCGGCGACCGTCGAGGCCCTGCGCGAGATCCTCGTGCGCTTCTTCCCGTCGCTGGCGGGCGTACGGGTGGAGCACGCCTGGTCGGGGGTGCTCGGCGTGCCCCGCGACTGGTGCGCCACCGTGACCCTGGACCGCTCCACGGGCCTCGGCTGGGCCGGCGGCTACGTCGGTTCCGGGGTCGCCACCACCAACCTCGCCGCGCGCACCCTGCGCGACCTGGTGCAGCAGGACTCGGGCCAGTCGGGCGCGACGGATCTGACCGGGCTGCCGTGGGTCGGCCACAAGGTCCGCAAGTGGGAGCCGGAGCCGCTGCGCTGGATCGGTGTGCACGGGATGTACGCGACGTACCGCACGGCGGACCGCCGCGAGCGGACCACGCACAGCGCGCGGTCGTCGCGTCTGGCGCAGGTGGCGGACCGGGTGGCCGGGCGGCACTGACCGGCCGGAGCCGGGCCGCGGCCGCCCCGCCGGGGTGCCGTCACCCCACCGATTCCGGCACCGGCGCGTTCGAGGGCAGGCGTGCCGGGGGCTTCGCGGTGACCATGAGGCCCGCGACCAGCCCGGCCAGGAGCATGATGCCGACGGCCCACCAGATGGCGACGGTGTAGCCGTGCACGATGCCCTCCCGCAGGACCAGTTCCCGGTGTGCGGCATCGCCGAGGTGGGCGGCGACGAACGCCGTGCCGCTGGTGGTGGCGACGGTGTTCAGCAGCGCCGTGCCGATCGAACCGCCGACCTGCTGAGACGTGTTGACCGTCGCGGAGGTCACGCCGGAGTCCCGCGGGGCCACCCCGGCGGTCGCGGTGGCGAAGACCGGCATGAAGATCAGGCCCATGCCGAGGCCCATCAGGACCAGTCCGGGCAGCAGCCGGCTCGCGTACGCGGAGTCGACCGTGATCCGGGTGAAGACGAACATGCCGCCGGCCGCGAGGACCGTGCCGGGGACCATCAGCACGCGGGGCGCCACCCGGGGCAGCAGCCGGGCCGATATCTGCGTCGAGCCGATGATGATCGCGATCGTCAGGGGCAGGAAGGCCAGGCCCGTCCGCACGGGCGAGTAGCCCAGGACGACCTGGAGGTAGTAGGTCAGGAACAGGAACATGCCGAACATGCCGATGACGGCGAGGGTCATCGTCAGGAAGCAGCCGGCGCGGTTGCGGTCCTTGACGACGTGCAGCGGCAGCAGCGGGCTCGGGGCCCTCGTCTGCCAGCGGACGAAGGCGGCCAGCAGAACGACGGCGAGCGCGAACAGCGACAGCACCAGCGGATCCGTCCAGCCGCGCGGTTCCGCCTCGCTGAATCCGTAGACGAGGGAGACCAGTCCGGCGCAGCCCAGCACCGCGCCGAGGACGTCGAGCCGGGCGCCCTTCTGTGCCGGGCTGTCGCGCAGCAGCGTGTACGCGCCGAGGACCGCGGCGACGGCGATCGGGATGTTGACGTACAGGCACCAGCGCCAGTTCAGGTACTCGGTCAGCAGGCCGCCCGCGATGAAGCCGATCGCCGAGCCCGAACCCGCCAGCGCGCCGTAGATGCCGAAGGCCTTCCCGCGTTCCCTCGGGTCGGTGAACGTGGTGGTCAGCAGGCTCAGCGCCGAGGGGGCCAGCACGGCGGCGAAGGCGCCCTGGAGGGCGCGGGCGCCGAAGAGCATGCCGGGGCCGGTGGCGGCGCCGCCCAGCGCGGACGCGCCCGCGAAGCCGATGAGCCCGATGACGAAGGTGCGTTTGCGGCCGGCCAGGTCCGCGATCCGGCCGCCGAGCAGCAGCAGACCGCCGAAGGCCAGGGTGTACGCCGTGATGACCCACTGCCTGTTGCCGTCGGACATGCCCAGGTCGTGCTGAGCGGAGGGGAGCGCGATGTTCACGATGGTGGCGTCCAGCACCACCATCAGCTGTGCGAGGGCGATGATCACCAGGCCCCACCAGCGGTGGGGGTCGGTGCCCGGGGCACCTGCGGGAGCGGCGGATTCACCTGTTCGGGTGCGGCTCACTTGCCCAGAAGACCATGGATCGGTAGGGGTCGCATCTCCGGTCCGGTGCTTGATCACGGCTCCAGCACCACCTTCCCGATCGTGCCCCGGGACTCCAGGGCGCGGTGCGCGGCGGCCGCCTCGGCGAGCGGGAAGCGGGTGACGGCCGGGGCGAGGCGGCCCGCGGCGGCTTCGGCGAGGGCGCGCAGTTCCAGGGTGCGTACGGGGCTGGGACCACCCGCCTTCCGCAGCATCGCCGGGCCGAGGACCTGCTCGGAGACACCGTCGACGAGATAGGCGGAGCCGTCCTTGATGCCTTCGCCGGACCAGCCGAAGACGATGTGCCGGCCGCCGGGGCCGAGGAGGGCGACGGCGGCGCGGGCGACGTCGCCGCCGACCCCGTCGAAGACGACCGTCGCCGTGCGGGTGCCGAGGAAGTCGCGCACCTGCCCGGGCCAGGCGGCGTCCGTGTAGTCGAGGGCCAGGTCGGCGCCGTTCGCACGGACCCGGGCCACCTTCTCGGGCCCGCCGGCGAGGCCGATCACGGTGGCTCCCGCATGCCGCGCGTACTGCACGAGGAGCGTGCCGATGCCGCCCGCCGCCGCGGGCACGACGGCCACGGAACCGGGGCCGAGGTCGGCGAACTGCACGATCCCCATGGCCGTGCGGCCCGTTCCGATCATGGCGACGGCCTGGGCGAAGTCCAGGTTCTGCGGGATCTCGTGGAGGCGGTCGGCGTCCGTGACGGCGAGCTCCGCGTAGCCGCCGGGTGCGAAGCCGAGGTGGGCGACGACGCGCCTGCCCAGCCAGAGCGCGGCGACGCCCTCGCCGATGGACTCGACGGTGCCCGCGACCTCGCGGCCCGGGATCGTCGGCAGCGGGGTGGGCTCGGGGGCAGGGCCCCGCACGCCCTCGCGCAGGGCCGCGTCGAGGAGGTGGACGCCCGCCGCGGCGACGGCGATACGGACCTGGCCGGGGCCCGGCTCGGGGTCCTCGGCCTTCTCGTACGTGAGGTTCTCGGCCGGACCGAAGGCGTGCAGGCGGACGGCGTGCATGGTGGGCTCCTCCCGGGCGCCTCGTCGTCGGGCGCCCCGCGTCGGTTCTGTACGCGCCAGCCTTCAACCTCAAGCATGCTTGAGGTCAAGGCGCTGCCTGATCCGCAGGGCGAGAGCCACGGCTTCGAGGGCACTGTTGAAGGACACCTCCGAGAGCACCCCGGGGGCCGCGACCTGGTCGCCCGCCAGGTACACACCCTCGCCGCGGTCGATGCGCGGCCGGTCGCGCCAGCTGGTCCCGGGCAGGTCCACCGCGCCGGTCCGGCCGTTCGCCACGGCCTCGCGCCGCCACACGAGCCGCTCGCGCCAGCCGTCGAAGGCGAGGTCGAGCAGGTGCTCGGCACGGGCCACGCCGTCGGCCCTCGACTCGTGCGGTGCGATGGGGATCTGCCCCTGGAGCAGCTGCTCCCCGGCCGGGGCGAGAGTGCGGTCCTGCGCGGTGAACCGCTCGATCCAGCCGGGCGCGTCCAGGTCGGAGACCGCGAACGCGTCGCCCCGGCGGGTGCGCAGGGCCAGGTCGACGAGCGCGGTACGACCGCCGGTCCAGGTCAGCGACGGGTCGCCGAGGAGACGCCGCGCCGAGTCGAGGGAGGTGGCGACGACGACCGGACCACGGTTCACGGGGACCTCGTCCACGCGGGACAGCGTCTCCATGCGCACACCGAGGTTCCACGCCCGCGCCGCCATCCGGTCGATGACGCTCGCCCAGCCGCCGCGCGGATAGTGCGCCTCCGGGGGCAGTTTCATGGCGCGGCGCAGCCGTTCCTGCACGAACGCGGCGGACAGCGCTCCGGGGTCGTGGTGGAAGAGGGCCACGGCGGAGTAGTTCGCGGCGGCCCGCGCGCCCTCCTCGCCCGCCTCCGCCGTGGCCCAGGTCATGAAGTCGACGTCCACGGGCGCCTGCCGGGAGGCACGGCGCAGCAGCTTGAGCATCGCGAAGGGCGGGGTGCGCCGCAGGGCGCCCTTGTGGTGCAGCCGCAGCCGCGCGGCCTCCAGGGGCGGGATCGGCGCGAGCGGCCCGATCAGGTCGCGCTGCTTGAGCCAGGTCCAGTGCGGGCCGCCGCTGTAGAGGGCGTGCGGGCCCTCGTTGGTCCGGTACGGGCCCTCGGCGGTGCGTGCCCGGCCGCCGAGCGTGTGATGCGCCTCGTACACGGTGACCCCGGCGCCCGCCTCGGCGGCGGTGATGGCCGCGGTGAGTCCGGCGAAACCGCCGCCGATGACGGTGATGTGCTGCATGACTGGGGTCTCCCTCGCGTCGTCGTCCGCTGCCGGCTGTCCGGTGCTCCACTTCTGCGCATACGACCGATCGAGCACCCCGGAATGTGACATGGGCGGCGTCTTCGCAGGTCAGGGCGATTGTCAGTGGCGCCGTGCAGGATGGGGCCATGGCGAGGAGAGCGACGGGCGGCAAGGGCGGGACCCGGGGGGCCGGAGGGGGTGCCGGGACCGGTGTGAAGGCGGCGCGGCGGCCGGAGGTCCGGCTGCCCCCGCTGGAACCGTTCGGCGGCGCGGAGTTGGAGCCCGACGGGGACTACGACGGGCTGGAGTTCCTCCAGGCGGACTTCGCCGGCCAGGACGGCGGGGGCGCACGTTTCATGGACTGCGCGCTGACGGGCTGCGCGCTGGACGAGACGCGGCTGCACCACGCGCGCGTGCTGGACTCGGTCCTGACGGGCGCCCGGGGCGTGGGCACGGATCTCGCCGAGTCGACGCTGCGCGACGTCGAGTTGGTGGACGCCCGCCTGGGCGGGGTGCAGCTGCACGGCGCCGTCCTGGAGCGGGTCCTGGTGCGCGGCGGCAAGATCGACTATCTGAATCTGCGCACGGCGCGCCTCAAGGACGTCGTCTTCCAGGGCTGCGTGCTGGTCGAACCGGACTTCGGGGGCGCCCGCCTGGAGCGGGTGGAGTTCGTGGACTGCGTCCTGAAGGGGGCGGACCTCACGGGGGCGACCCTCGTGGACGTGGACCTGCGCGCGGCGGCCGAGCTGGACATCGCGCGGGGCGTGGACCGGCTGTCGGGCGCGGTGATCAGCCCGACCCAACTGCTCGATCTGGCACCGGTGCTGGCGGCCGAGAGGGGAATCCGCGTGGACGGAGGGGCGGTGGAGGACTGAGGGCCCGGAGCGGCGGGAGCCGGGGGAGCGGCGCGACGGTGAGCCACGCCTGCGCCTGGTCGGCGCAGGGCGCTGGCTCCCGGGGGCTTCGGGGCTACGAGACGCGGGGGAAGCGGGCCTGGAGCGTCCAGATCGCCGGGTTCTCGGCGAGGTCGTCGTGCAGGTCGGTGAGGTCGGCGATCAGATCGTGCAGGAAGTCACGGGCCTCGCGGCGGAGTTCGGAGTGCGAGAAGGTCAGCGGCTCCTCGTCGCCGGGCATCCAGTCGGCCTCGATGTCCACCCAGCCGAAGCGGCGCTCGAAGAGCATGCGGTCGCTCGACTCGGTGAAGTCCAGTTCGGCCTGCTGGGGGCGGGAGGCCCGGCTGCCGAGCGGGTCCCGGTCGAGCTGCTCCACGATGTCGCACAGCGCCCAGGCGAAGTCCAGGACCGGCACCCAGCCCCAGGCCGTCGACAGCTCCCGGTCGGCCTTGGTGTCGGCGAGGTAGACGTCTCCGCAGAAGAGGTCGTGGCGCAGCGCGTGCACGTCCGCGCCGCGGTAGTCGGTCTGCGGGGGGTCGGGGAAGCGGTTGGAGAGGGCGTAGCCGATGTCGAGCACGTAGCCGATGGTGTCACGCCGCCGACCCGGCCGACGCGCCGCGGTCGCGCACCGCGGGGCCGTCGCGCGGCCACGGTGAGGGCCCGCCCCGCCGACGGCTCGGACCGCGGTGGGCGGGGCCGGCACCGCGCGGGGCCCGCGGCGGGCGGTGGCGCATCGAGCGCGGCGTGTCGCCGGAACCGGGGTCGGCCGGGGGCGCCGGGTGCGGGCAGAGAGTGCGGTGGGGTTCGGGCGATCGCGTCCGGGTGATGTCGTCGGCTCGTAGGATCGTGGATGTGTCCCGATCTTCCGTCGCCGTCCCCTTTGCCCTCGCGTTCGCCCTCGTCCTGGCCGGATGCGGCGGGGGCGGAGTGCACGGGAAGCCCGGAGCTGCCGGTGTCCGCGACCCGTACTTCCCGAAGCTGGGCAACGGCGGATACGACGTCACGCACTACGGCCTGACCCTCGACTACGAGCCCTCCGGCCGGCAGCTGCGGGGGACGGCGGTGATCACGGCCCGGGCCACCTCGGACCTCAGCGCCTTCGACCTCGACCTGAAGGGGCTGGAGGTGCACGGCGTCACCGTCGAGGGCCGGCAGGCCCGCTGGAACCGCGCGGGCCAGGAGCTGACCGTGCACCCGCGGGACGGCCTCGACGCGGGGGAGACCTTCCGCGTGACGGTCCGCTACTCGGGCACCCCCGAGACGATCACCGACGTGGACGGCTCGCGGGAGGGCTGGCTGCGCACCGCGGACGGCTCGCTCGCGCTGGGCGAGCCGACCGGCTCGATGACATGGTTCCCCGGCAACAACCACCCTTCCGACAAGGCGTCGTACGACATCACGGTCACCGTGCCGAAGGGCCTGCACGCGGTCTCCAACGGGGAGTTGACCAGCGAGACGACCAAGGACGGCCGTACGACGTTCGCGTGGCACACCGCCGAGCCGATGGCCAGCTATGTGGCGACGGTCGCGATCGGCAGGTACGACATCTCGCGCTCGGCCACCGGCAAGGGCCTGCCGGTGTACGTCGCCGTCGACCCCACCCAGGCGGAGGCGGGCAGGAAGGTGCCGGACAGGATCGCGGAGATCCTCGACTGGGCGGAGTACAACTTCGGCCCGTACCCCTTCTCCTCCACCGGCGCGATCGTCGACCGCCCCGGCGACGCGGGCTATGCGCTGGAGACCCAGAACCGCCCCTTCTTCCCCGGCACCACCGACACCCGGATCCTCGTCCACGAACTGGCCCACCAGTGGTTCGGCGACTCCGTGACCCCGAAGTCCTGGCGGGACATGTGGCTCAACGAGGGCTTCGCGACCTATGCGGAATGGCTGTGGCAGGAGGACCACGGCGGGGACAGCACCCAGGACGTCTTCGACGCCCTCTACGCGGGCGACTACTACAAGAGCGGCGCGGGCAACGAGGCCCTCTGGGCGTTCCCGCCGGGCGATCCCCCGAGTGCCGCGCGGATCTCCGACCCGCCCGTCTACGACCGCGGCGCCATGGTCCTGCACAAGATCCGGCAGAAGGTCGGCGACGACACCTTCTACGACATCGTCCAGGGCTGGGCCGCCGCCCACCGTCACGGCAACGCGGACACCGACGAGTTCACCGCCTTCGTCGAGAAGAAGGCGCCGGACGAGGACTTCGGCGTCATCTGGAAGGACTGGCTGTACGGCGAGGGCAAGCCCGCGAAGCCGTGACGGGGGTGCCGGACCGCGAAGCCGTGACGGGTGGGGCAGGCCCGCGAAGCCGTGACGGGGAGGGCGGGAGGCCGGTCCGTCAGCGCGGGAGCCGCAGGGACAGCCCGTCGAGGACGACGTCGAGACCGTAGGCGAACTTGTCGTCCCGGATCCGTACGGGGTCGATGTCCTCGGTGCCGGCGGTATAGGCGTCGGCCAGGTGGTCGTGGTCGGCCGCGGCCTGCCGGGCCGCGGGCATGAGCCGGGCGATGAAGCCGGCCTCGGTCTCGCCGGAGCGCGCGACCGTGGTGAGCCAGGCGGCCTCCGTGGTGCTCATGCCGATGACGTACGACAGCACGGTGTCGATCGCGCCGCTCGGCTCGGGGAAGCCGGCGGCCGTGAACAGGGCGGCCAGGCGCTCGGAGAACGACATGAGGTTGGGGCCGAGGTAGGCGAGGCCCGCCTGCCCGAGGACCGAGGACAGCCAGGGGTGCCGCAGGGCCGTGGCACGGAACGAGCCGGCGGCCTCGGTGACGGCCGCCCGCCAGTCCGGGCTGTCGGCGGGCGGGACCACGATCTCCGCCGCGACCGCGTCGACCGCGAGCTCCATCAGCTCGTCCTTGGTCGCCACGTGCCGGTAGAGCGAGGTCGCGCCGGCGTTCAGCCGGGCGCCGAGCTTGCGCATGCTGAGCGCCTCGATGCCCTCGGCGTCCAGCATGGCGACGGCCTCGCCGACGATCGCGGCCTGGCTCAGCGCGGGCTGGGCGGGCTCGCGCTGCTGCCGGGCCCACACGGACGGGATCGGGTTCGACTTCGCCTTGGCGGCCATGGCGCTCCTTGATGCTGCGTCAGTGCGTCCTGCGTACATCGTTCTCATCGAGCGTACAGGAAAGGGGATTGCGCACACTGTTCCGCTGTGCGTACAGTGTTCGCAACGAAGAAACAGTGTGCGCAGCCGAAAGGAAACTCCCATGGAAAGCCGCAATCCACGCCGCTGGTGGATCCTGATCGTGCTGTGCCTCAGCTCGCTGGTCCTGGTGGTCGACAGCATGGCGCTGACCGTCGCGGTGCCCCGGATGACCGAGGACATCGGAGCGAACGCCCAGGACACCCAGTGGATCCTGGACTCCTACATCCTGGTCTTCGCCGGGCTCCTGCTCACCTCCGGCAGCCTCGGCGACCGGTTCGGACGCCGGAAGGTCATGATCATCGGCCTGCTGTTCTTCGGGCTCGCGTCACTGGCCGCGACCGTGTGCACCGACCCCGGCGAGGTCATCGCCGTACGCGTCGCGATGGGGGTCGGCGGAGCGCTGGTCATGCCCTCGACGCTGTCCATCCTCATCACCGTCTTCGACGAGGAGGAGCGCGGCCGGGCGATGGCGGCGTGGAGTTCGGTCTCGATGCTCGGGCTGGTCGGCAGCCCCGTGCTCGGCGGTGTGCTGATCGACCACTTCTCCTGGCACTCGATCTTCCTCATCAATGTGCCGGTCGTCGCGCTGGCGATCGTCGCGGGTCTCACCCTCATGCCGGAGTCCAAGGGGCCCTGGCAGAAGCCCGATCCGCTCGGTGCGGTGCTGTCCGCCGTCGGTATGACCGCCCTGGTCTGGTGGATCATCGAGCTTCCGCAGCACGGCGCCTTCGGCGGGCGCTCCACGGTCACCCTGGCCGTCGCGGTCGTCGCCCTGACCGGGTTCGTGATCTGGGAGAACGTCACCCCCGCACCGATGGTCCCGCTGGTGCTGTTCAAGCACCGCGACTTCAGCGGCGGTTCGCTCTCGCTGTCCCTCGTGCAGATCGGCAACGGCGGCCTGCTGCTGGTCCTCACCCAGTACCTGCAGTTCGTGCTCGGCTATTCGCCGGTCAAGGCGGGCCTCGCCTTCGTGCCCCTCGCCGTCACCGCGCTGATCGGCAACTTCGCCGGAGCGGCGCTCACCGCGAAGCTCGGACACCGTGTCCTGGTCCTCGCCGGAATGCTCGTGATGGTCGCCTGCTTCGCCCTGCTGACCACCGTCTCCGCCGACTCGGGCTTCACGGTCCCCGCGGTCGCGCTCGGTCTGCTCGGTCTCGGCGCCGGTCTCGCGATGCCGGCCGCGGTCGGCGCGCTGATGGGGACCATCCCGCCGGAGAAGGCGGGCGTCGGCTCCGCCCTGAACGACACCATCCAGCAGGCCGGAACCGCACTCGGCATCGCGATCCTCGGCTCGCTCCTGTCGAGCGGCTTCGCCCGGGAGATGCCCGCCGGCGCCCCCGAGGAGGCCAGGCACTCGATCGCCGGAGCGCTGGCCGTCGCCCACGGGGACAGCTCTCTGGTGCGCGCCGCCCGCGAGGCCTTCACCGCCTCGATGGCGACCACCTTCACCGTCAGCGCGATCGGTGTCCTCGCCGCGGCGCTGCTGGCCACCCTGGTCATGCGCGGCGGGCGGGCACAGGCCGCCGCGGCACCGGCCGCCGAGGCCGCGGCCGAGGACGCGGAAGTCGCCGCCTGAGCCGGGCGAGGAGCCGCCCGGACGTGACGAGGAGGAACAGTTGACGGAGCCCCCGGCCCGAATGGGCCGGGGGCTCCGTCAGGTGGTGCGGGAGACGGCGGATCAGACGTTGACGCCGAAGTCCTGGGCGATGCCGACGAGGCCCGAGGCGTACCCCTGGCCCACGGCGCGGAACTTCCACTCGGCGCCGTTGCGGTAGAGCTCGCCGAAGACCATCGCGGTCTCGGTCGCGGCGTCCTCGGAGAGGTCGTAGCGCGCGATCTCGGCGCCGCCGGCCTGGTTGATGATGCGGATGTACGCGTTGCGGACCTGGCCGAAGTTCTGCGTGCGGGTCTCGGCGTCGTAGATCGAGACCGGGAAGACGATCTTGTCGATGTCGGCGGGGAGAGCCGCCAGGTTGACGTTGATCGCCTCGTCGTCGCCCGCGCCCTCGCCCGTGCGGTTGTCGCCGGTGTGGACGATGGTGTTGTCCGGCGTCTGCTTGTTGTTGAAGAAGACGAAGTGGGCGTCCGAGTAGACCTTGCCCTGCGTGTTGACCGCGATGGCCGAGGCGTCGAGGTCGAAGTCGGTACCCGTGGTGGTGCGGACGTCCCAGCCGAGGCCCACGGTGACGGCGGTCAGGCCCGGAGCCTCCTTGGTGAGCGAGACGTTGCCACCCTTGGACAGGCTTACAGCCATTGTTGGGAGTCCCTTCCCTCGTTGCGTACGCGGTGCTTGTGCCTCGTACGTTTGGGCTTCGAACGGCTTCGTACGGTCACGAAGCTACAGCTACCCCTATGAACGCCGAGAGGGGTACGGAAGGTTCCAGCTCTCTTTACTTTCTTTACCTTCGATTCGCTCCGACGGCGCAGGCGAGCGGAAAAACGGGTGACGCGGACCGGACATCCGCGCGACCATGAACCTCATGTCCGGTCCCTATGTCGTGCGCGGCTCCGTCTCCCTTCCCGAGGCCGAGCTCATGTGGCGTTTCTCGCGCTCCGGCGGGCCCGGAGGACAGCACGTGAACACCACCGACTCGCAGGTCGAACTGCGCTTCGACCTGGCCAGGACCGAGGCGCTGCCGCCCGTGTGGAAGGAGCGCGCCCTCGCCAGGCTGGCCGGGCGGCTCGTCGACGGGGTCGTCAGCGTCCGGGCCTCCGAGCACCGGTCCCAGTGGCGCAACCGCGAGGCCGCCGCCGTGCGGCTCGCGTCCCTGCTCGCCGAGGCCACCGCTCCACCGCCCCGGCCCCGCCGCGCCACCCGCATCCCCCGCGGCATCAACGAGCGGCGGCTGCGCGAGAAGAAGCAGCGCTCGGACACCAAGCGCGGACGCTCCGGGCGCGACTGGTCCTGACCCCCGCCGGGTCCCGGACGCGCGGCCGGACGGCCCGCGTCACATTCGCGTCCCGCGATCCGTCATGGCTGTGACGGACCGCGACGAGGAGATGGGACCCATGAGCGAGATGAGCGAAGCCGGCGAGCCGGCCGGGCCGGCCGCCGGAGAAGAAGAGTTCCTCGCCGAGCGGTTCGAGGCGCACCGCGGTCATCTGCGCGCGGTCGCCTACCGCATGCTCGGCTCGCTCACCGAGGCCGACGACGCCGTGCAGGAGGCCTGGCTGAAGCTCAGCCGGGCCGACGCGAGCCACGTCGACAACCTCGGCGGCTGGCTGACGACCGTCGTCGGACGGGTCTGCCTGGACATGCTGCGCTCCCGCCGGGCCCGTGGCGAGGAGCCCCTGGAGGACCGGCCCGGAGTGCGCATGCCGGAGCCGGTGCTCAGTCCCGTCAGCGGCGTCGACCCGGAACAGCAGGCGCTGATCGCCGACTCGGTGGGCATCGCCCTGCTGGTGGTGCTGGAGACGCTGACGCCGGCCGAGCGGCTCGCCTTCGTGCTGCACGACCTCTTCGCGGTGCCGTTCGAGGAGATCGCGCTCCTCGTGGGCCGTACGCCGGCGGCGTCCCGGCAGCTCGCCAGCCGGGCCCGGCGACGGGTGCAGGGCGGGGCACCCGCGCCCGACGCCGATCTCGCGCAGCAGCGGGAGGCCGTCGACGCGTTCCTGGCGGCGGCGCGCGGGGGCGACTTCGACGCGCTCGTCGCGGCGCTCGACCCGGACGTCGTGGCGCGGTCGGAGGGCGGAGTGACAACCGGTGCGGTCGCCGTGGCCTCGGGCGCCATCGGGTTCGCCCACCTCGCGCACTCCGCGCGGCCCGCCCTCGTCAACGGCGCCGCGGGTGTCGTGGGCATCACCGACGGGCACCTGACCAGTGTTCTCGCCTTCACAGTCGTACACGGTCGGATCGTCGTGATCGACATCCTCAACGACCCGGAGCGGCTGGCCGCGCTCGACGTCACCGTCCTGGAGCGCTGACCGTCGCGCGCGTGCGGGGGCGGCGCCGCCCCCGCACGCCGTGCGGGCGCTAACCCAGCTGCCGGTAGCGGCCCTTGAAGTACGTCAGCGGTCCTCCGTCGGCGCTCGGCACCTCGGCCGTGAGGACGCGGCCGATGACGAGGGTGTGGTCCCCGGCGGCCACCCGCTGCTCGGTGCGGCACTCCAGCGTCGCCAGGGCGCCGCCCACCAGCGGCGCTCCGGCCTCCTTGCCGCGCACGTACGGGATGTCCTCGAAGAGCAGCCGGTCGCTGATGCGGCCCTTCATGGCGAAGCGGCCGGCGATGTGGCGCTGGCTCTCGGAGAGCACGGAGACCGCCCACAGGGGCTGTTCGGCGAGCAGGTCGTCCATGCGGGAGCCCTCGCGCAGGCTGACCAGGACCAGGGGCGGGTCCAGCGAGACGGACATGAACGCCGTCGCGGTCATGCCGACGTCCTCGCCGCCCGGCCCGTCCGGGTCCAGTGCGGGCTCGTGGGCGGTCACCAGGACCACGCCCGCCGCCAGCCGGGTCATGGCGGCGCGGAACTCGTCGTTGCTCACCCCCTCAGCATGCCCGGATGCGGAGGGTGGAGCGGCAGGGGAAGTCTTCAGCACGCCGAAACGCTAGTCTCCGCTTCCCGGGCGGCGCATCGGCCCCCGGCCCGAGACAGGTCCTAGGACCGGAGACGGAGATCGCGACCGCACACGTTCGCGTGGCGTTCGGCCACAATCGCTCACAGTGTCCGCACAGCTCCCCACCATGCGTTCAGTAATCGCACGCTGAAAATGCAGAAACCCCACTCAATTGTTCATCTTCAGCTGTGACTTGAGTCACAGGGGCCATATTTTGTTGACCCTGTGTACCGAGTGGGGAGCGCGCTGTGATTCAGTGGCGGGGAAGCTGAGCACGAAGCTACCAAGCAGTACGTGGGAAAGCACCCGGCAGTCCACCGAGCGGTACACCCAGTCGTAAGCGCGAAGGCACGAAGAACACCTGGTACGCCGAGAGAACCCTGGAGTTGCTGCGAGGTCTCGACGAGGGGGGAGGGCGAATGGAGACCGAGTCGGAGCCCTACGTCCGTCTGGCGACCCTGCGGCAGCTGCATCAGGTGATGGCGGACATGAACACCGCCCGCAGCCTGGCCGACACGCTGCAGACCGTCGCGGACGGCGTGGTCACCGGTCTCGGCTTCGAGCTCGCGTGCGTCAACCTCGTGCGCCAGGACGGCGACCTGGTGGTCGCCGCGCTCGCCGGGAACTCCGCCGCCGAGGCCCTGATCACCGGCCGTGTCGGATCCCGCACCTCCTGGGACCGCCGCCTGACCATGGGCGAGGCCTGGGGCGACCTCCGGTTCATACCGCACACCGAGGGCTGGGTCCTGGACGAGGACGACGTCCCGCAGTGGTACACCGACGGACCCGCACCCCGCTTCGAGGACGAGTGGCACCCCTCCGACCGACTCTTCGCGCCGATGTACTCGCCCGGCGCCTCCGGCTCCACCGGCGGCGGCGAACTGATCGGCGTGCTGTCCGTGGACCGGCCGCGCAACGGCCGGCGCCCCGGCGCCTGGGGGCGCGAGGCGCTCCAGATGTACGCCTTCCAGGCCGCCATCGCGATCAGCAACGCCCGGCTGCGGGCGAACATGCAGCGCGCCCTGGTCCGCCTGGAGCGTGAGCAGCAGGCCCTGCGCGCCAGCGAGGAGTCCTTCCGCCAGGCCTTCGAGTACGCGCCCAGCGGCATGGCGATCGCCGAGATGGGCGGCGACCAGCACGGCCGCATCCTGCGCACCAACGACGCGCTGTGCCGTCTGCTGGGCCGCCCGGCCTCCGCGATGCGCCGCTACTCCTTCTCCGACCTCGTGCACCCCGAGGACATCGGCACCCTGCTCAGGACGTCCGCCGAGGGCGGCCGGGCCGAGCTGCGCCTCGGCCGCCGCGACGGCACGTACGTCTGGGTCCACCTGCGCAACTCCGTCGTCGCGGACGCCGCCGACGGCCCCCGCTTCCTGCTCACCCACGTCGAGGACATCGAGGACCGCAAGCGCCGCGAGCTCCAGCTCGCCCACCGCGCCTCGCACGACGCGCTCACCGGCCTGCCCAACTCCGCGGAGCTGCGTTCCCGGCTCGGCGCCCGCCTGTGCCAGCGCCCGCAGTCCCTGCCGCCCGGCGCCGTCGCCTCCCTGGACGCGGCGTACGGGCACGGCCAGTACACGGAGCTGCCGGCCGTCGCGAACGGCGGCTACGACGGCAGCGCCGCCTTCGACGGGCACGCCCACCCCGCCTACGAGGGCAACGGCCACGGTTTCGACTTCCGCTCCGGCCCCGAGGCCTACGACGCCTTCGACCACCATGTGCACACGGTGGCGCCCGAGGGCGAGACCGACGACGGCACCAAGGGGCTCGCGGTGCTCTTCTGCGACCTCGACGGCTTCAAGTCGATCAACGACCGGTTCGGGCACAACGCGGGCGACGCGGTGCTCATCGAGGTGGCGCGGCGGCTCACCAGCGGCGTCCGCGACGGTGACACGGTCGCCCGGCTCGGCGGTGACGAGTTCGTGGTGCTCGCCGACGGGCTCGGCCGGGCGGACGCGCAGGACCTCGCCGTACGGCTGCGGAACGCGATCATCCCGCCGATCCGGATCGACGGGCGGGCCGTCCGTGTGGGCGCCAGTTTCGGCATCGGATGGGCACACTGCGGGATGACGGCGGACGAGGTGTTGAAATCCGCTGACGAACGGATGTACGTCGAGAAACGGTCTCGTCCCAAACAACATCGGCGTGCCGGATAAAACCCAGGTCAGTGGGTTGATGCGGTGAAGACCCCCCGTTTGGTCCAGCGAGAGCGGGTAGGCTCGCCATTCACCGTGTACCGCATCTGCTGAGGAGACCAAGGGATGACGCCCGGCGACAACGGCGCGAGCTCGCCCGAGGACGACGACCCGTTCGGCTACCTGTACGCCGACGGCCAGGCCAACGGAGCCACCCCGCCCACCGGGGGCGGCGGCTACGGCTACCCGGGCTCGGTCAACCGGACGCGATCGGTGGGTCAGCGCCAGTACGGGCAGCAGGCACAGACCGCGCAGTACGGCCAGCAGGCCGCGACCGCGCAGTACGGCCAGGTTCCGCAGCAGCAGGGCTACGGTCAGCCGAACCCGCACTACGCGGCCCCCGAGACCGTCCCCGGCGGCGCGCCCACCACCCGGACGCCGCTGCCCGGCGACGGCGGCGGGCGGGGCCGCGGCCCCAACACCAAGGGCCTGCTCATCGGCGCGATCGCCGTGGTCGCGGCCGTCGTCATCGGCATCGGCATCGCCATGATGGGCGGCGACTCGAACGACGACGCCAAGGACGACGGCGGCGGCGCCCCGGCGGGGTCGTCCTCGCAGGACGCGTCCCCGACGCCGTCGAGCACCAGCTCCGTGCCCGGCACCGGTGAGCTGCCGAAGATCGACGCCAAGGCGCTGCGGCTGGACGGCGGGGCCACGGTCGCCTCGGACTTCAAGGGCGCCAAGTCCGACGGCGGGGTCTACGTCGCCGGATTCAACCAGGTCGGCGCGAAGGTGACCTGGACCGTCAACGGCATCCAGAAGAGCGGCTCCTGCCGCCTGAACGTGCGCTACGGCATCCCGGGTGTGGACGCCAACGCGACGCTCGTCGTGAACGGCAAGGCGAACACCAACCCGCTGAAGATGGCGAACTTCATCGGCGCGCAGGCCCCGAAGGGCGACTGGGAGAAGGGCTGGCAGACGACCTGGGCCCCGGTCAGCCTCAACAAGGGCACCAACGTCATCGAGATCGCCTGCAACCAGGGCAACCAGTGCGATGCCGTCCTGGATCAGCTGTCGCTCGACAAGCTCGACAAGTGACGCCCGTCCTCGGCGCGTGACATGAGGCGGCGGCCGCACCCCGCGGGAGCGGGGCACAGCCGCCGTCCGCCGACGTGGTCAGGTCACTCCACGCGGCCCCACTCAAGGCAACGGCTCGCGGCCCAGGCCTTCTTGCCGTTCCACCGGACCTCGTGCCAGTCCTTCTCGGTCGGCGAGCTGCTGGTGCACTTGTAGGCGCCGCCGTTGTGCGTGCCGCTGCACCCGGCGACCCAGCACTTCACGATCTTGCCCTTCTTGAGCGTGCCCACCTTGCGGGCCGTGGTGCTGGGCTTCTCCCGGATGGTGGTGTCCCGGGTGTTGTTCCAGCCACCGCCCCATTCCTGGGCGGCCGCGGCGCGCGTGGCGCCGTCGCCCGTGTCCGCGGTCGCCGCGGAGCTCATCGAGACGGCGAGGCCCACCGAGGCGGCACCGATGGCCGCGAGGCGGACGAACTTCCTTGCGCTGTGCATGAATTACCCCCATGTGGAAGCGGATCACTGGTCAGGTGATCCGTGGTCGCCGACGATCTTAACGAACACGTGATCGTCTGTGGCGTATGGGGTGATTACGCCGCGCTGACCTCCGGGGTCACCGTGACCCGGCCGAGCAGGTCCTCGAAGACCGCGCGGTCGAAATCGCCCGCCGTGGGCGCCGTCACGGTCGCCGTGGACAGGGCGACGGCCCTGCTCAGCCGGGCCGGCCAGGGCAGGCCCTCGACGAGGCCCGACAGGAGACCGGCGACGGCCGAGTCGCCCGCACCGGTCGGGTTGCCGCGGGCGCGGACGGGCGGGGCCGCCCGCCAGTGGCCGTCCGGGGTGTGGGCGAGCAGTCCGTCCGGGCCGAGGGAGGCGACCACCGCGTGGGCGCCGCGGCGCCGGGCGTCCCGGGTCGCGCGCAACGGCTCGTGGGAGCCGGTGAGTTCGGCGAGCTCGTCCGCGTTGGGCTTGACTATGTCGGGCCGGGCCGCGACCCCGCGCCGCAGCGGTTCGCCACCGGTGTCCAGCAGCACCGGGACCGCCAGCGCGCGTGCGGTGCGGACGAGTTGGGCGTACGCGCCGACGGGCACTCCGGGCGGCAGACTGCCGCACAGGGCCACCGCGGAGGCGGAGCACAGCAGTTGCTCGTACGCCGTCTGGAAGGCCGACCACTCGGCGGGGGTGATCGCCGGGCCGGGTTCGTTGAGCTGGGTCGTGTCGCCGGTGGCGGCATCGACCACGGCTATCGTGCGGCGGGTCGAGCCGGTCACCGGCAGGAGCGCGTCCACCACACCCGCCGTCCGCGAGAGCAGTTCGCGCACCGTGCGGCCGGTGGCGCCGCCGGCGAAGCCCGTCACCGTCACCTCGTGGCCGAGGGCGGCGAGCACCCGCGCGACGTTCAGGCCCTTGCCGCCGGGCCGTTCGGTCACCTCGGTCACCCGGTGCGAGGAGTGCGGTCGCAGGGAGGGCACGCGATAGGTGATGTCGAGAGCGGTGTTCAGCGTGACCGTGAGGATCACCTGGGACGACCTCCCCCGAAGAAATTCATGGAATGGACGCCGACTGAGCGCCTGCCGGTTGTTCCGGCGGTTCGATCATGCCAAAGACCACGGCGGTCGGCCCAGACCCCCGGGCCAACCGCCGTGCGGCAACGAGGTCGTGAATCATCCCAGTTGGGGATCGACCACCCATTCACCCCCGCGCATGACGCCCTTGAGGGCGAAGTCGGAGTCGAGGACGACCAGGTCGGCGTCCTTGCCCGGCTCCAGCGAGCCCACCTTGTCGTACATGCCGAGCAGGCGGGCGGGGTTGGCGGACAGGGCCGCCACGACACCCTCGACGGGCAGCCTGTCGACCGTGACGGCGCGCTGGAAGGCGCGGTCGAGGGTGAGGGTCGAGCCCGCGATCGAGCCGCCCTCCACGAGACGGGCGACACCGTCGGCGACCTCGACCTCCAGCGGGCCGAGCATGTAGCGGCCGTCGCCGAAGCCCGCCGCGTCCATCGCGTCGGTGATGAAGGCGACCCGGTCGGCGCCCGCGTGATGGAACGCCAGCTCCAGGGAGGCGGGGTGCAGGTGCACGCCGTCGTTGATGAGCTCGACCGTGATCCGCTCGTCCTCCAGGAGCGCCGCGATCGGGCCGGGCGAGCGGTGGCCGAGTGCGGGCATCGCGTTGAACAGGTGCGTCGCCACGGTCGCGCCCGCGTCGATGGCGTCCCGCGTCTGCTCGTACGTCGCGTCCGTGTGCCCGATCGCCGCGATCACCCCGTGCTCGGCCAGCAGTCGTACGGAGTCGATGCCGCCCGGGAGTTCGGTGGCGAGGGTGACCATCTTCGCCCGGCCGCGCGCCGCGTCGATCAGCTTGCGGACCTCCGCGGGGTCCGGGTCGCGCAGCAGTTCCTCGGAGTGCGCGCCCTTGCGGCACGGGGAGATGAACGGGCCCTCGAAGTGGATACCGGCGATGTCGCCCTGCTCCGCCAGTTCGGAGAGCATCCCGGCGCGCTGGGCGAGGCCGTGCATGTCACCGGTGACGGTCGAGGCGACGACCGTCGTGGTGCCGTGCAGGCGGTGCGTGTGCACGCCCCGGAGGACCTCCTCGACCGTCCCCGAGGTGAAGGACGCGCCGCCACCGCCGTGGTTGTGGATGTCGACGAAGCCGGGGACCAGCCAGTGACCGGACAGGTCCAGGTGCTCGTGCTGCGGGGGAGCGCTCCCGGCGATCCGCGTGCCGTCCACGATCACGCGGCCGCCGTCCACGATCCCGGTGGGCAGTACCACCCGGGCGCCGGCGAGAACCTTGCTAGGGGCCATCAGGTGGTTACCTCCGAGCGGTCGATGGTGTCGGTCGTGCCGGTGGCGAGGAGATCCCAGGCCAGCAGGCCCGCGCCCAGGCAGCCGGCGGTGTCGCCGAGGGCCGCCGGGACGATGGACGGCAGTTTCTGGAAGGTGACGCGCTGTTCGACGGCGGCACGCAGCGGTGTGAACAAGGTTTCCCCCGCCTCCGCGAGCCCGCCACCGATGATCAGTGTGCGCGGGTCCAGCAGGGTGAGCGCGGTGACGAGGCCGTCGGCGAGCGCGTCGACCGCCTCCTGCCACACGGCGACCGCCCTGGCGTCACCCGCCTCCACGGCCTTCGCGCAGCCGGCCGCGTCCGCGGACGGGTCGTCCGACGCCTCGGCCCAGGCCTGGCTGACGGCCGCCGCGGAGGCGAACCGCTCCAGACAGCCGCGCTGCCCGCAGGGACACGGGGTCCCTCCGGGGCGTACGACGACGTGGCCGATCTCGCCCGCGAAGCCGTGCGCGCCCTCCTCGACGCCGCCGTCGATGCCGATGGCCCCGGCGATGCCGGTGCCCAGCGGGACGAAGAGGAAACGGTCGGCGCCCTGTCCCGCGCCGATGCGTCCCTCCGCGAGTCCGCCGGTGCGCACGTCGTGTCCGAGGGCGACGGGCACGCCGCCGAGGCGGTCGCCGAGCAGACGGCGCAGCGGCACGTCGCGCCAGCCGAGGTTCGCGGAGTAGGCGGCGATGCCGTTGCGGACGTCGACGATGCCGGGGACGGCGACTCCGGCGGCCACCGCGGGTTCGCCGAAGTGCTCCTCGCCGTGGGCGCGCAGTTCGGCGGCGAAGCCGAGGATCGACTCGACGACCGCCTCCGGACCGCGTTCCCGGCCGGTCGCGCGGCGGGCCTGGTGGAGCAGCTCGCCGTCCGCGCCGACGAGGGCGGCCTTCATCCCGGTGCCGCCCACATCGAGGGCGATGACGTGTCTCACGGGGGACAGTGTCGCCCCTTACCCCAGGAGAGGTCTAGTCCACTCACGTGGTGTAGACCTTGTATCCGCATTCCGAGACGGATGCAACGGACGCAGAAGCAAAGCGACGGCCGGAGACGGTTCCGGGGTTGGGGAGAGCAACGCAGTGCAGCGGCGTAGGACAGGACTGATCGCGGTGGCGTCCGCCCTCGGCATGACGGCGACCCTCGCGGGCTGCGGCGGCCCGGGCGGCTCCTCGGACGTCACGCTCAGACTGGTGGCCGCCGACTACGGCGACTCCAAGGCCAACAGTTCCCAGAAGTACTGGAACAAGCTGGTCGACGCGTACGAGGCCGGCCACCCCGGCATCCAGGTGGAGGTCAGCGTCTACCCCTGGACCGACGTCGACCGCAAGGTCAAGGAGATGGTCGCGGCGGGCCACGCACCCGACATGGCGCAGATCGGCGCGTACGCCGACTATGCCGCCAAGGGGCAGCTCTACAAGGTCGACGACGTGCTCTCCATACCCGTCCAGGCCAACTTCGAGTCGCAGCTCACCGACGCGGGCGAGATGGACCGGACCCAGTACGGGATGCCCTTCGCGGCCTCCACGCGTCTGCTCTTCTACAACAAGACGCTGTTCTCGCAGGCCGGCCTCACGCCCCCGGAGACCTGGGACGAGCTCGCGGCCGACGCCAGGGCGCTCAAGGCCAAGGGCGTGAAGTTCCCGTACGCGCTGCCCCTCGGCCCCGAGGAGGCGCAGGCCGAGACGATGCAGTGGCTGCTGAGCGGCGGCGACGGCTACACCGACGACGTCGGCACGTACTCCATCGACTCCCCGCAGAACGTCGGCACGTTCGACTGGATCAAGGACGAACTGGTCGACAAGGAGCTGACCGGACCCGTCGCACCTGCCAAGCTGAACCGCGCGGACGCGTTCGCGGCCTTCACCCGCGGTGAGGTCGGCATGCTCAGCGGGCACCCCACGCTGATGAAGACGGCAGCCGCGAAGGGCGTGAAGTTCGGCATGGTGCCGATGCCCGGCATCGACGGCAGGGCCAAGGCCACCATGGGCGTCGCCGACTGGATGATGGCCTTCAAGAAGAACGGCCACGGCGAGCAGGTCGGCGACTTCCTCGACTACGTCTACGACGACAAGAACGTGCTCGCCTTCTCCCACGAGTACGACCTGCTGCCGGTGACCTCGTCCGCGTCCGACGCCATGGCCGCGGACAAGGACGACGCGGATCTCGCCCCCTTCCTGGAGGAGCTCCCCACCGCCGTGCTCTACCCGGTCGGCAAGACCTCCTGGGCCGGTGTCAGCGCCGACGTGAAGAAGCAGATCGCCAAGGCCGTGAGCCCCGGGGGCAGCCCGGCCGGAATCCTCGGCTCGCTCCAGATCGCCGCGACCACGGCCGACAGCGCGGCGCAGAGCCAGGGCTAGGGGGTTTCCCGGCGCTGTCGGCGCCGGGAGCTACGGTGCTGTGCATGGACGGCATGGATGGGCTCAGCGCCCGCGAGCGGGGAATTCTCGCCATGGAGCGGCGCGGTTTCTCCGGTCCCGGCGCGAAGGAGCGGGCGGTGCGGGAGCAGCTGGGCCTGGCCCCGGTCCGCTACTACCAGCTCCTCAACGCCCTCCTGGACGACCCTCGAGCCCTGGCCCACGACCCGGTCACGGTGAACCGGCTCCGCCGGGTGCGCGATTCCCGCCGCTCGGAGCGCTGAACCCGCGGGCCCGGCCCGGGCAGGACCCCGAGGGCGGGGCCCCTGGTCCGCGGGCGGCCGGGGAGCGGGTACACGACGACCGGGCCCGGCGCGGACGTGTCGCGATCAGCCATGGGTGAGCCCGCCCGTCCGTGGATAGGGTCGTCCCATGGGCAGCCCTACGGAATCCCCGGACTCCTTGCCGACGCCCGCGACCCCCGCGGGACGCGACGGCCTCGACGCCATCCTCGCCCGGCCCGGCCGGGCCGTGATCGCCCTCGACTTCGACGGGACACTCGCCCCGATCGTCCCCGACCCGGACCAGGCCCGCGCCCACCCGGACGCGGTCCCCGCGCTCGCGGCGCTCGCCCCCAAGGTCGCCTCCGTCGCCGTGATCACGGGCCGCCCGGCCGGGGTCGCGGTCCGCAAGGGCGGCTTCACGGACGTGCCGGGCCTGGAGCACCTGGTGGTCCTCGGCCACTACGGCGCGGAGCGCTGGGACGCGGTGAGCGGCACGGTCACCGCCCCCGCGCCGCACCCCGGCGTCGCCGCCGTCCGGGCCGAGCTGCCCGGGGTGCTGGACCGGGTCGGCGCCTGGCAGGGCACCTGGATCGAGGAGAAGGGCCGGGCCGTCGCCGTGCACACCCGGCGGGCGAGCGATCCGCAGGCCGCGTTCGAGGCCCTGCGCGAGCCGCTGACGGACCTGGCGACCCGCCACGGCCTGATCGTCGAACCGGGCCGCCTGGTCCTGGAGTTGCGCCCGCCGGGCATGGACAAGGGGGTCGCGCTCCTGGAGTACGCCCGTGAGATCGGCGCCGAGTCCGTCCTGTACGCGGGTGATGACCTGGGCGACCTGCCGGCGTTCGCCGCGGTCGACAAGCTCCGCTCCGACGGCGTCCCCGGCCTTCTCGTGTGCAGCGGCAGTTCCGAGGTCGCCGAACTGGCCGACCGGTCCGACACGGTGGTGGACGGCCCGGGCGGCGTCGTGCGCCTGCTGGCGGCGCTGGCGGCTCAGCTCGGCTGAGTGCCGCCGAGTGCCTCCAGCGCGTGCAGCTGCTCCAGGAACCAACGTGAGGGCGGCAGCGCGGTCGCCGCGGCGGCGAGCCGCTTGGTGCGCTCCGCCCGCTCGTGGGCCGGCATGGTCAGCGCCTCGTGCAGCGCCCGCGCCGTGCCGGTCACGTCGAAAGGATTGATCTCGATCGCGTCCTCGCGCAGCTCCTCGTAGGCGCCGGCCTCCCGGGACAGCACCAGCGCGCAGCCCTCGTCGGAGACGACGGGGACCTCCTTGGCGACGAGGTTCATGCCGTCACGGATCGGGTTGACGAGGGCCACGTCGGCGAGCCGGTAGGCGGCCAGCGACCGGGCGAAGTCGTCCTTGACGTGCAGCACGACCGGGGTCCATCCCGGCTTCCCGTACCGGGAGTTGATCTCCTCGGCGAGCCGCTGCACCTCGGCGGTGTAGTCGCGGTAGACGGCCAGGTCCTGGCGCGAGGGGTACGCGAAGGCGACGTGCACGACGCGCTCGTGCCACTCGGGGTGGTCGTCGAGCAGCTGCCGGTACGCCAGCAGCCCGCGCACGATGTTCTTCGACAGTTCGGTCCGGTCGACCCGCACGATGGTCCTGCGGCCCTCGCCGATCTGCTCGCGCAGCGCGGCCATCCGCTCGTCGACGTCCGGTTCGTGCGCGCGCCGGCGCAGGAAGTCCGCGTCCGCGCCGAGGCCGTGCACACCGATCTCGGTGGACCGCACCGGTGGGCGGCCGGTCGGGGTGTGGTCGACGGCCCTGCGTGGGTCGCCGCTCGGCCAGCTGGGGAAGATCCGCTCGCCGTCGGTCTGTCCGGCACAGATCATGAAGGCGTGGGCCCAGCGCCAGGTGAGGAAGCCGAGCCGGTCGGCGCCGAGCATGCCCCACACCAGCTGGGCGCGGATGTCGTCCGGCAGCATCCGGAAGTACTCCGGCGGGGCCCAGGGCGTGTGCGAGAAATGGCCGATCCTGAGGTCCGGGCGCAGCTCGCGCAGCATGCCGGGCACCAGGCACAGGTGGTAGTCCTGCACGATCACCACGGCACCCTCGGCCGCGGCGTCGGCCAGGGCCTCGGCGAACGCGCGGTTGTACGTCTCGTAGGCGGCCCACCGGCGCCGGAACTCCGCGTCGAAGACCGGCTCCAGGGGCGTCTGGTAGAGCATGTGGTGCACGAACCAGAGGACCGAGTTCGCGATGCCGTTGTAGGCGTCGGAGTGCACCTCGGCGTCGATGTCGAGCATGCGTACGCCCTCCTCGGCGACCCCGCGGCGCACCGCCTCGCGGTCGCCGTCGCCGAGCGCCGAGCACACCCACAGGGCGCCCGCGTCGGGACCGATCGCGGAGAGGCCGGAGACCAGCCCGCCGCCTCCCCGCCGGGCGTGCAGCGAACCGTCCTCGCGCACCTCGTACGAGACCGGGCCGCGGTTGGACGCGACGAGAATGCGGTGGGCAGCGCCCTGCGCAGAAGCCGTGGAAGCCATACGCCTCAACCTAGCCCGGCCCGGAAACGCTCAAACGTACGGACGACGGTACGAACAGGCCGTATACGACCGGCGGAGTCGGTCACTCCGTGTTTTCGCAGACCGGGGCTATGCCACTCTGCGTGACTGGTATTCGGCGATGTCCGCCATCGGTGGCCGCTCCTCCGTGTCGACGGAGTAGGTGCGCGGCTCGAAGCCGTCCTCGCCCCGCTCGAACTGGGTGAGGGCCGGGCGGACGAGGTGCCCGCGGGCCAGCCGGAGCTGCGCGGTGCGGTAGATGGCGGCGGCCATCCGGCCGAGCGCCTGGCCGTCCTGGTGACGGTGCTTGCGGACGCCGACGTCGACCTGGGCGAGGGCGTCCAGGCCCACCAGGTGCAGCGCGTCGACGAGCATGCCCAGTTCGACGCCGTACCCGACGGGGAACGGCAGCTGTTCGAGCAGGGAGCGGCGGGCCGCGTACTCGCCGCCCAGCGGCTGGACGAACCCCGCGAGCTGCGGCCAGTGCATGTTGAGCAGGGGACGGGCCATGAGCTCGGTGACACGGCCGCCCTGACCGGCCGCCGTCGCGCCGGACGCGGAACCGTCGGACACGGTCAGCGGCCGGTCGTACATGGCCTTGACGAGGTCCACACCCGGTTCGGTGAGCAGCGGGCCCACGATCCCGGCGACGAAGTCCGAGGAGAACTCCTTCAGATCGGCGTCGATGAAGCAGATGATGTCCCCGCTCGTCACGAGCAGCGACCGCCACAGGACCTCGCCCTTGCCGGGCACGGCCGGGATGCGCGGCAGGATGGCGTCGCGGTGCACGACCCGCGCGCCCGCGGCGGCGGCTACCTCGGAGGTGCGGTCCGTGGAGCCCGAGTCGACGACGACGATCTCGTCGACGAGGGGGACCTGTTCCATCAGGTCGTGACGGATGATCGCGACGATGTCGCCGACCGTCTCCTCCTCGTCGAGGGCGGGCAGGACCACACTGACCGTCGAACTGGTGGCGCGTTTCGCGGCCATGAGCTTGTGGAGCGGGCGATCGGACACGGACCAGGAGCGTGTGCCCAGCCAGCGCTCAACTTCTTCCAGCACAGTCTGCGGCTCCTCACTGTTTGATCACATGCTCTCATCGGCATGCCCGCCGTGGCAGCGGCTGATCGGCTAGGGGGTTCGGTTCGGATCAGCCCGGGTCCGCGAGATCCAAACGAAACCCCCTGGGGTCGTCTCGCGGTTCGGACGACTGGTTCAACTGTCCTGGCCGTCGGTTACAGTCTTGAACAACGCGGATGACCATCGCATGTCCTGGATCGTCGGCGCGTAAGCAGTTCAACAGTCAAACAATCAAATACCGCTCATCCAGAGGGGCAGAGGGATACGGCCCGATGAAGCCCCGGCAACCCTCCAGCCGGTCTCGTACCGATCGACATCTCGATCGCACCGCGAGGCTCCCGGCTCGGGAAGGTGCCAAATCCGTCTCACGGCGAGATGCGTCGTGAGGAAGATGAGGAGAAAGGGCCTCGCCTCCATGGCTGCGCAGACAGTTGCAACCACCACGAACTCCGTCGACCTCGGTCCCGCCGCCGCCCTCTCGTGCCGGGAGTGCGGCCACCGCGTGCCCCTCGGCCCGGTCTTCGCCTGCGAGGAGTGTTTCGGCCCGCTGGAGATCGCGTACGACTACTCGGCCTACGACGCCGAGGAACTCCGCAAGCGCATCGAAGCGGGCCCCGCGAACATCTGGCGCTACGCCCCCCTGCTGCCCGTCCCCGCGGACGTCGCCGAGAAGCCGAACATCAACCCCGGCTGGACCAAGCTCGTCAAGGCCGACAACCTCGCCCGCGAACTGGGCGTGACCGGCGGCCTCTACGTGAAGGACGACTCCGGCAACCCGACGCACTCCTTCAAGGACCGCGTCGTCGCGCAGGCCCTGGAGGCCGCCCGCGCCTTCGGCTTCACCACCCTGTCCTGCTCCTCCACCGGCAACCTCGCGGGCGCCGTCGGCGCCGCCGCGGCCCGCGCCGGCTTCCGCTCCTGCGTGTTCATCCCGCACGACCTGGAGCAGGGCAAGGTCGTCATGGCCGCGGTCTACGGCGGCGAACTCGTCGGCATCCAGGGCAACTACGACGACGTGAACCGCTTCTGCTCCGAGCTGATCGGCGACCCGGCCGGCGAGGGCTGGGGCTTCGTCAACGTCAACCTGCGCCCGTACTACGCGGAGGGCTCCAAGACCCTCGCGTACGAGATCTGCGAGCAGCTCGGCTGGAAGCTCCCGGACCAGCTGGTCGTCCCGATCGCCTCCGGCTCCCAGCTGACGAAGATCGACAAGGGTCTCCAGGAGCTGATCAAGCTCGGCCTCGTCGAGGACAGGCCGTACAAGATCTTCGGCGCCCAGGCCGAGGGCTGCTCGCCGGTCTCCGTCGCCTACAAGGCCGGGCAGGACGTCGTCCGCCCGCAGAAGCCGGACACCATCGCCAAGTCGCTGGCCATCGGCAACCCGGCCGACGGTCCGTACGTGCTCGACATCGCGCGGCGCACCGGCGGTGCGGTGGAGGACGTGAACGACGAGCAGATCGTCGACGCGATCAAGCTGCTGGCGCGCACCGAGGGCATCTTCGCGGAGACGGCCGGTGGTGTGACCGTCGGCGTCACCCGCAAGCTGATCGAGAACGGTCTGCTCGACCCGGCCCTGACCACGGTCGTGCTGAACACCGGCGACGGCCTCAAGACCCTGGACGCGGTGGCCTCGGACACCGGCCTGACCGCGACCATCCGCCCGAACCTGGACTCCTTCCGAGAGGCTGGCCTCGCATCATGAGCGTCAACGTCCGCATCCCCACCATCCTGCGCACCTACACCGGCGGCCTGGCCGAGGTGAGCGCCGAGGGCGCGACCCTCGCCGAGGTCATCGCCGACCTGGAGAAGAACCACACGGGCATCTCCGCGCGCGTCCTGGACGACCAGGGCAAGCTGCGCCGCTTCGTCAACGTCTACGTCAACGACGACGACGTGCGGTTCGAGCAGGGGCTCGAGACGGCGACGCCGGACGGTGCGGGCGTCTCGATCATCCCGGCCGTCGCCGGCGGCTGACGCCTGAGCGGTGACGTGCCGGCGGCCGGGCGCGAGGCCCGCGGACGGCCGTCACCGAGGGTGAGATCCTTACCCAGGGTAATGCCCATCACCGAGAGTTCATCGAATTGCCCCCTCCGTGAGAGAAACGGAGGGGGCAATTCTGCATGGTTGAGCACGGTACAGTTGGGGAACCCGCTTGGCATTTCATGCCGGACGCATATGAGTACCTGTGCGGCACCCGACAAGAAGTAGCCAAAGTGCCCCGCCTTTTTGAGCCGTTTATGGCATTTACGGGGCCCGACTTGCCCTGAATCTTCGCACATTCTCCGCATATTCCCGATCGGCCGTGCCCAGAATTCTCGTCCGATTGACCTGTTGCAGACGGCAGTTGGGCAGATACATTCAGCCGCGGTCGACGCGTTCCGGCGCACACCCCCAACCGTTGGGGGGTGAGGTCTGACCCGGATCCGCGAAGTGTGGATCTGTGCAAGGGCCAGTAATAGGGGAGTTAGGCATGGCTCAGGGCACCGTCAAGTGGTTCAACGCGGAGAAGGGGTACGGCTTCATCGCGGTCGACGGTGGTGCGGATGTATTCGTCCACTACAGCGCGATTCAGATGGACGGCTACCGCACCCTTGAAGAGGGCCAGCGGGTCGAGTTCGAGATCTCGCAGGGTCAGAAGGGGCCGCAGGCGGACATGGTCCGTTTGGCTGCCGGCTGAAGCACGCGCCGACTGATTGTTCGACGTGACGAAGGGCTCGTATCCCCATGGGGTACGGGCCCTTCGGTCTGTCCGCGGTCCGGGGTCCGTCCCGCGGTCCGCTCCCGTGCGCCCCTGTGTTCACCTGGGGATCCGCTGGAGCCGCTTGCACTCGACAGGGGCGAGTGCTAATCATTGGCGTTAGCACTCTGAAGGTGAGAGTGACAACGAAGGACCGGGTCGGTGAGGCCCGCAGGCCGGGTGGGGCAAGGAACCACGAGGCATGCAGGCCGTCCGTCGCGGGCGCCAGCGCGGTCCTGTGAGCTTTCCACCCCAGTCCGGGAGGACCACTTCACATGGCCAAGATCATCGCGTTCGACGAGGAGGCACGGCGCGGCCTTGAGCGCGGTATGAACCAGCTCGCCGACGCCGTCAAGGTGACCCTCGGCCCCAAGGGCCGCAACGTCGTCCTTGAGAAGAAGTGGGGCGCCCCCACGATCACCAACGATGGTGTGTCCATCGCCAAGGAGATCGAGCTGGAGGACCCGTACGAGAAGATCGGCGCCGAGCTGGTCAAGGAAGTCGCGAAGAAGACCGACGACGTCGCCGGTGACGGTACGACGACCGCGACCGTCCTCGCCCAGGCCCTGGTCCGCGAGGGCCTGCGCAACGTCGCCGCCGGCGCCAACCCCATGGCCCTCAAGCGCGGCATCGAGAAGGCCGTCGAGGCCGTCTCCGGTGCGCTGCTGGAGCAGGCGAAGGATGTCGAGACCAAGGAGCAGATCGCTTCCACGGCCTCCATCTCCGCCGCCGACACCCAGATCGGCGAGCTCATCGCCGAGGCCATGGACAAGGTCGGCAAGGAAGGCGTCATCACCGTCGAGGAGTCCCAGACCTTCGGTCTGGAGCTGGAGCTCACCGAGGGTATGCGCTTCGACAAGGGCTACATCTCGGCGTACTTCGCCACCGACATGGAGCGTATGGAGGCCGTCCTCGACGACCCGTACATCCTGATCGCCAACTCGAAGATCAGCAACGTCAAGGACCTGCTGCCGCTCCTCGAGAAGGTCATGCAGTCCGGCAAGCCGCTGCTGATCATCGCCGAGGACGTCGAGGGCGAGGCCCTGTCGACCCTGGTCGTCAACAAGATCCGTGGCACCTTCAAGTCCGTCGCCGTCAAGGCTCCGGGCTTCGGTGACCGCCGCAAGGCCATGCTCGGCGACATCGCCATCCTCACGGGCGGCGAGGTCATCTCCGAGGAGGTCGGCCTCAAGCTGGAGAACGCGGGTCTGGACCTGCTGGGCCGCGCCCGCAAGGTCGTCATCACCAAGGACGAGACCACGATCGTCGACGGCGCCGGCTCTGCCGACCAGGTCGCCGGCCGGGTCAACCAGATCCGTGCCGAGATCGAGAACTCCGACTCGGACTACGACCGCGAGAAGCTCCAGGAGCGTCTGGCGAAGCTGGCCGGCGGCGTGGCCGTCATCAAGGCCGGTGCCGCCACCGAGGTCGAGCTCAAGGAGCGCAAGCACCGCATCGAGGACGCCGTCCGCAACGCGAAGGCGGCCGTCGAGGAGGGCATCGTCGCCGGTGGTGGCGTGGCCCTGCTCCAGGCCTCCCAGGTGTTCGAGAAGCTGGAGCTCGACGGTGACGAGGCGACCGGCGCCAACGCCGTGAAGCTCGCGCTGGAGGCCCCGCTCAAGCAGATCGCCGTCAACGGCGGCCTCGAGGGCGGCGTCGTCGTCGAGAAGGTGCGCAACCTGGCCGTCGGCCACGGTCTGAACGCCGCGACCGGCGAGTACGTCGACATGATCGCCGAGGGCATCATCGACCCGGCGAAGGTGACCCGCTCTGCCCTGCAGAACGCCGCCTCCATCGCCGCGCTGTTCCTCACCACCGAGGCCGTCATCGCCGACAAGCCGGAGAAGGCCGCCGCGGCCGCTCCGGGCGGCATGCCGGGCGGTGACATGGACTTCTGATCGACCCCGGTCGATCACCGTCCTTCGTTCCGAGGGCGGCACCCTTTCCAGGGTGCCGCCCTCGGGCGTTTTCGGGTGCGCGGTCCGGCTGTGTCCCCGGTGGGGCGTGGCCGGGATCACAGGTGTCGTGCGGGTGCGGCGGAATGCGGGGCCGGGGTTCGCGGGTTGTCGTGGAGGGGTGGTTGATGCATGTGCACATACCACCCGGAATGTCCCGCTCGGCGTCAGAGTGACGCCTCTCCGACCCCCAAGGAGACCGCTCCGTGAGCGACACCGCCGCCTCCCGCGCCGCAGAGATCCTGTCCCGGCCCGTTTCCCTGAACGGGCTGACCGTCCCCAACCGGATCGTGATGGCCCCGATGACCCGCATGTTCTCCCCCGGTGGAGTCCCGGGCGAGGACGTCATCGGCTACTACGCCCGCCGCGCCGCCGCGGGCGTCGGCCTCATCGTCACCGAGGGCACCTACGTGGGCCACGACTCGGCCGGGCAGAGCGACCGGGTGCCGCGCTTCCACGGCGCGGAGCAGCTGGAGGGCTGGACGAAGGTCGCGGACGCCGTGCACGCGGCGGGCGGCACGATCGTGCCCCAGCTGTGGCACATCGGCATGGTCCGCAACGCGGGCGAGCCGCCGTTCGCCGACGCCCCCGCGGTCGGCCCCTCCGGCCTCACCTCGGCCGGCGCGGACGTCACCGGCAAGGCCATGACCCAGCAGGACCTCGACGACGTCGTCGAGGCGTTCGCCGAGTCCGCCGCCGCCGCGGAGCGCATCGGCTTCGACGGCGTCGAGCTGCACGGCGCCCACGGCTACCTCATAGACCAGTTCCTGTGGGAGGGCACCAACCGCCGCACGGACGCCTACGGCGGCGACCCGGTGGCGCGCACGAAGTTCGCGGCCGAGATCGTGGCCGCCGTCCGCGCGGCCGTCTCGCCGGACTTCCCCGTCCTCTTCCGCTACTCGCAGTGGAAGCAGCAGGCGTACGATGCCCGGCTCGCCGAGACGCCGGAGGAGCTGGACGGGATCCTCACGCCGCTCGCCGCGGCCGGTGTGGACGCCTTCCACGCCTCCACCCGCCGTTACTGGCTCCCGGAGTTCGACGGCTCGGACCTGAACCTGGCCGGCTGGACGAAGAAGCTGACCGGCAAGCCCACCATCACCGTCGGCTCGGTGGGCCTGGACGGCGACTTCATCAAGGCGTTCCAGGGCGAGGGCGCCCCGGTGGCCGGCCTCGACAACCTGCTGGACCGCCTGGAGCGCGACGAGTTCGACCTCGTCGCCGTCGGCCGTGCGCTGCTCCAGGACCCGCAGTGGGCGGCGAAGGTCCTCGACGGGCGGTTCGAGGAGCTCGCGCCGTACGACGCGTCGGCGCTGCGCTCGCTGAGCTGAGTTCCGTTCCGTGGCGGCCCCGGCGTGCGACGCCGGGGCCGCCACGGGCGGTCGGGCCCCGGTGGGTCAGTGGCGCGCCCTCACCTCGCCGACGAAGGCGGCCCAGGCCGGAGCGGGGAAGACGAGCACCGGGCCGCCGGGGTTCTTGGAATCCCGGACCGGTACGAGGGTGGGGTGACCGTCGGCCACCTCCAGGCAGTCGCCGCCGCTGCCGCCGCTATACGTCGACTTGCGCCACCGGGCGACCTCCAGGCAGTCGCCGCCCTCGCCGCCGCTGTAGCTGGACTTGTACCAGGTGGCCGTACTCAGGTCGTCCTCACGGATGCTGTTCTCCATGCTCGTAATCCTGCGCCAGCGTCTCCAGCAGGGCCAGTGAATCCTGGGGTGAAAGTGCTGCCGCTTGGAGGAAGTTGAACGTCAGTCCGTGGCGGGCGACCGTGGCCGGGTCGTCCAGGAGTTTGCCCATGTCGGGGCCTTCCACGAAGGACAGCGGCGGAGCGTCCTCGAACTCCATCAGCTTCAGGGAGCCCTCCATCGCCGCGTGTGCTCCCGCGGTGAACGGGACCACCTGCACGATGATCCTGTGCTTGCGCGTCAGGTCCGCCACGTGCCGCAGAGCCTCCGCCATCACCGCGCCGTCGCCGACCACCCTCCGCAGTGCCGCCTCGTCGAAGACCGCCCACACCAGTGGCGTTGTCGGATCGTCGAGGAGGCGGGCCCGTTCGAGACGGGCGGACACCAGAGCCTCGATCTCGTCGTCCGTAGACGTCGGCCTGTAGGCGCGGAAGACGGCCTCCGCATAGGCCCTGGTCTGCAGCAGGCCAGGGATGAGCAACTGCGCGTACTGCCTGATCGCCGTAGCGATCGCCTCCGCCTCCGCCGCCTCGGCGAAGTGGTCCGGGTACTTGGACTTGGCCAGCGCCCGGCAGTTGCGGGCGAAGAAGCCGTTCGTGCCCAGGATCTCGTCCATCTGGACGGCGTATTCGAGGTGGAGGCGGCGGGTCCCGGCCTCCAGCTGGCCGACGAACGAGCCGCTGACGAAGAGCGGTTCGCCCAGCTCGGCCTGGCTGAGGCCGACGTTCTCGCGGGCGTGCCGCAGCTCCGCGCCGATCATGGCCCGGGGCGACGAGGACGGGTCGAGGTCCTTGGGGCGTCCTGGCATGGCAACTCCCTGTCGAGCAGGAGGGGTTGATGAGGTGCCGTCTTCGGCCAGGTTAGAGAGCGGTCGGCCACGCTGTGTGGTGAACGCCGATACTCGGAGTGAAGGGGAGTGGCGCCGCCGGGCGCGGGCTACAGATTCCCCATCGGCTCGATGTCGACCCGGACGGGGGTGCCCCAGATGCGCAGGACCTCGTAGTCGGTGAACTCGTGGACCAGGCGGTAGGCCATGCCCGGGTGGGGCGTCCTGCGCTCGGCGGCGAGATAGCGCTCGGCCTCGTGGCGGTCGCGGCGCGGGGTGCCGCACAGCTGCCATTCCTGGCCGTTCCACACTTCCGGGAGCCAGCGCTGCTGGGGCTGGGGGCGGTCGCCGCGCACGCCGTAACGCGACGAGGCGCGCTCGGGGGACTCGTCGGGGCCGGGGCGGCGGGCGCGTCCGTACGCGTCGTTGACCTCGGTGCGGCGGGCGGTGCGGCGCCGGGTCTCGCAGAGCAGGCACAGATCGGGGGCGCCCTCGTCCACCGGACCGTTCGGATGCTCGGAGCAGCGCGTCGCGGGCGCCGCGGTCGTCACCGTCTCGTCGAGCAGGTCCAACGCCCGCTTCAGGTCCGCTTTGACCTCGTGCAGCTTCGCGTCGGGCGTGTCGGCGGTGAGCGCGTCGCCGTGCTCGCCGAGCAGGCGAAGGGCCCGGCCGAGGGCGGTCAGCTGTGCGTGGTTCATGGCTCCACCCTCGCACGCGCCACCGACAATCCGGCGAGGCCGTAGAAATAGGTGGCCGCGAAGCCGACGACGTACCCCGTGAGCAGGCCGCCCGCGTAGACCGCCGCGGCGAGGACCGGGCCCCGGCTGCCGTTCAGGAGCGGGAACAGCGCCCACCCCGAGGGGCCGATGGCCGTGGAGCCGACCTTGTCGCCCAGCATCGAGAAGAACCCGACGAAGGCACCGCCCGCGGCTCCTCCCGCGCAGGCCGTGACGAAGGGGCGGCCGAGCGGCAGGGAGACGCCGTAGATGAGGGGTTCGCCGACGCCGAGGAGGCCGGCGGGCAGGGCCGACCTGATCGTCGTGCGCAGCGACGTGTCGTGACGCAGCCGGACGTAGACCGCGAGGGCCGCGCCGACCTGGCCCGCGCCCGCCATCGCCAGGATGGGCAGCAGGATCGTGTAGCCCTGCTGCTCGATGAGGGTGGTGTGGATGGGGATCAGCGCCTGGTGCAGGCCCAGCATCACCAGGGGGAGGAACAGGCCGCCCAGGACCAGGCCCGCGAGGGCTCCCGTGTGGTCGAGCAGCCAGTTCGCCGCCGTGCCGATGGCCGTGGCCAGTTCACCGGCCGCGTACATCAGGCCGTAGAGCGTCACCAGGCCGGTGATCAGGACGGTGAGCGTCGGGGTGACGAGGACGTCCAGCGCGTCCGGGACCCGGCCGCGGATCCACTTCTCCACGTACGTGCCCAGCAGCGCCGCGGCCAGGGCGCCCAGGACGCCGCCCTGGCCGGGGGACAGCGCCGTGCCGGACACCGTCACCTTGGCCACCCCCGCGTACACGACGATCGCCGCCACCGCGCCGCCGAGGACGGGCGTCCCGCCGAACTCCTTCGCCGTGTTGTAGCCGACGAAGACGGGGATCAGCGCCATGAAGCCGGAGGCGATCGCGGTCAGGGCGGGGGTGATGCCCGGGAGCCATCCGAGGTTGACCAGCAGGCCGTTGAGGCCGGCGACCACTCCGCAGCCGATCAGGGCCGGGATCAGCGGGACGAAGATGTCCGCGATCCGGCGCAGCATGATCCGCACGGGTGTGGAGTTGCGCCGGCGCCGGTCGGCCTGCAGCTCCGCGCCCCTCGCCGCCAGCCGTTCGGCGGTGCTGTCCGCCGGGGGGCCGGCCGGTGCGGTGGCCAGGAGGCCGGGTGCGCCGGCCGCCTGCCGCTCCGCGGCGCCGGCCGGCGCCGCGGTCAGCAGGGCCTCGAACTCGGGGGTGACCCGGGCGACCGTCCCCGGGCCCAGGACGATCTGGTACGTGGCGTCGTCGGCGACGACGCCGAGCACGGCGGGCAGCGCCCGCAGCGCCGCCTCCTGGACCAGGCTCCGGTCCCGCAGGCCCAGCCGGAGGCGGGTCATGCAGTGGGCGACGGAGACGACGTTCGCGGGGCCGCCCACGAGGGGGAGGATCGCTTCGGCGGTGATGCTGTCCGGTGTGCGCACTCCCCGAGAGTGCTGGTCAGCCGGCCGCGGCCGCCAGCGCGGCGCGCAGATGGCCGCTGCTCTCCTTCAGAAGGCGGGCGGCCGTGGGAGCGTCCACCTCGCCCAGGATCGTGAGGATCGCGTTCTTCACCTCGCCGTCCGTGGCGGCGAGCGCCCGCTCGATGTCCTCGTCCGGGGCGCCCGTCGCCAGCGCGACGATGCGGCGGGAGCGGGCCCGGAGCTTCTCGTTCGACGCGCGTACGTCGACCATCAGATTCCCGTAGGTCTTGCCCAGGCGGATCATCGTGATCGTCGAGAGCATGTTCAGGACGATCTTCTGGGCCGTGCCCGACTTCAGGCGCGTCGAACCGGTCAGCAGTTCGGGGCCCACCACGACCTCGATGCCGTGGTCCGCGGCCGCCGCGAGCGGGCTGCCCGCGTTGCAGGACAGGCCGACCGTCAGAGCGCCCCGCGCGCGGGCGTGCTCGACCGCGCCGACGGCGTACGGGGTGCGGCCGGAGGCGGAGACGCCGACCACCGTGTCGTCGGGGGTCAGCGACAGTGCCTCCAGGTCGGCCGCGGCCAGCTCCCTGGAGTCCTCCGCGCCCTCGATCGAGGTCACCATGGCGGTCGGTCCGCCCGCGATCAGGCCCACCACCTCGGACGGGTCGGTGTTGAAGGTGGGCGGGCACTCGGAGGCGTCCAGGACGCCGAGGCGCCCCGCGGTGCCCGCGCCCGCGTAGACGAGACGGCCGCCGCGGGACATGCGGTCCGCGATGTCGTCGATGGCGGCGGCGATGAGCGGCAGCTGAGCCGCGACGGCCGTCGGCACCGTCGCGTCCTCGCCGTTCATGATCCGGGCGATCTCCAGCGTGGCCAGCTGGTCGATCTCGGCGAGTTCGGGGCGGAACGCCTCGGTGGTCATCGAGTCCAACTGGTCCCGCAGATCACGGTAGTTGGAGGAGGCGTCGGCGGTTGAGGTCATGGAGGGCGGCTCTTTCCAGTGCGGTACGACGACTTCTGGTGCTGAGTGAAGAAGGGCCCCGTCGGTCAAGAGGTGCGGTCGGGCGGCCGGGCGCCGGTGCGGCCGGCCCTCCCCGGCTAGCGGGATCCGCCGCCGCGAGGGGTGTGGCGGTGCGCCAGCGCCTCGTACGAGGCGGACAGTGCCGGTGCCGCCTTCTCGTACGTCCGCTGTGCGACGCCCACGAACAGGCAGTCCACCACGAGGAGCTGGCTGGTGCGCGACGACATCGCCGCGGGACGCAGTTCGCTCTCGCGGGCGGTGGACGTGGTGAGGATGTGGTCCGCGTACTGCGTGACGGGCCCGCCCGGGCGGCCGGTGACGGCGACCGTCGTCGCCCCGTGCTCGAAGGCGACCCGGAGCGGCTCTATGACGTCGCCGGTGGAGCCGGAGTGCGTGATGGCGATCGCCACGTCCTTGGCCCGCAGTTGCACCGCGTTGGTGACGGCGAGGTGCGGATCGCTGTGCGAGTGGGCTATGAGTCCGATGCGCAGCAGCTTCTGGGCGAGGTCCTGGGCGACCAGGCCGGAGGCGCCGACGCCGTAGATGTCGACGCGGCGGGCCGCGGCGAGCGCGGTGACGGCGGCACCGAGCTGGACGGTGTCGAGTCCGGCGGCGGTGTCGGCGAGGGTCTGCTGCTCGTCGTACGCCAGTTTCGCGACGACGTCGGCGATCGGGTCGTCGACCGCGATGTCGGCGGTGACGGCGGGCGCGCGGCCCGACTGCTGCTGGGCGGCGAGCCCGGCGAGTGCCAGCCGCAGGTCCCGGTACCCGGGGTAGCCCAGGAGACGGGCGGTGCGGACGACGGTGGCCTCGCTGGTGCCGGTGAGCTCGGCGAGGCCCGTGACCGTGAGGGCCGCGCAGCCGGCGGGGTCGCCGGCGACGGCCTCGGCGACGCGCTGCATGGAGCGGGTCATCGAGGGGGCGAGCGTCCGCACCTTGGCCGCGAGGGCGGCGGGGGCGGGCGGCGCCTCTCCTCCCGCGAAAATTTCCTTCACGTCATTGGTCACATGATGAAAGATATTTTCCTTTGGGGCATACGGTCAAGGGTGCGCACAATGGGGACATGGACCCCATCAGCCCCCTGGAGCAGGCCCTGCATGCCGCGCGCTCCCTCGTACTCGCCGACCTGGTCGCAGGTGAGGTCGCCGAGGCGGACGTCGTCAGCCTCGTGGAGGAGTCGGTGGTGCAGCGCCGCTGGTGGGTCGAGCAGTGGCCGGAGGGCGCGGGCTATGTCGCGGGGCTGGTCGCCCAGGACGTGCAGGACGCGCTGCTGGAGAAGTACGGGCGGTGGCCGCTGTGCCCGGTGTGCGGCTCCGGCGATCCGCACGCCCTCGACGTGGAGCCCGAGTTGGGGCCCGACCCGCACTGGGTGTGCCACAAGGTGGGCGTGAAGGTGGCCTCGGTGGGCTCGCTGGGTTCGGCGGCGGGCGGGGGCCCCTCCTCGTGACGGTCTACATCGACCCGCCCACCTGGCCCGGGCACGGTCGATGGTGGTCCCACCTGATCAGCGACGTCTCCTACGACGAACTGCACGCGTTCGCGGCCGGGTTGGGCGCACCCCGGCGGGCCTTCGAGCGCGACCACTACGACATCCCCGAACACCGCTACGCGGACGCCGTCGCGGCCGGTGCGGTGCAGGTCAGCAGCCGCGAGGTGGTGCGTCTGCTGCACGCGGCGGGGCTGCGCCGGCGCAAGCGGCGGACGTGACCGGGGCGTCCGGGGCGGACCGGGCCCGCGGAGCCTCAGTCCGTGAACACCGGGTCGAGGGTGTGCCACCAGCTGGTCAGCGCGGCGGGGTCCGCCCCGGTGACCTGGAACAGGGCCGGGCGGTCGTAGTACGTGCAGAAGATGACGTAGCGGGTGGTGTCGGCGGTGTAGCAGGCCATGTCCCCGGCGGGGGCGGAGGAATCGTTCTCGTGCCACGTGCCGCGGACGTTCATGGTCTGGTCGCAGTTGCCCTCCGGGAGGTTCGCGGCATAACTCCGGTACACCTCCTGGAGCTTGCTCCGCGACGGGTACAGCGCGATGTCCGCCTTCGTGGTGACGGTCCCCGCGGTGGCGTCGTTCGTCGTCACCGTGCACTTCAGCGCGGCCGTCGCGCCCGGTGCCGTCTCGCGCTCGCAGCTCTCGCGCCGCCACTGGTCGCTGTTGAGCGAGTCGCGCAGCGCGCGCTCGGCGGCCGTCAGTCCGCTGCCGTCGTCGGGCGGTGAGACCACCGGCGACGTCGCCGGCGCCGTCGCCGGCTGCGTCACCTCGGACGGGCCGGGGCCGCCGTTCGTGCCGGAGGCGCCCGTGCCCGAACCTCCGCGGGCGGTGTCGTCATGGCCCTGCCGCGCCTGCACCACCAGACCGACGACCGCCAGCAGGGTGCTGACCAGCACGCCGATGATGGTCCACCGCACCCCCGTGCGGGCCAGCAGATGGCCGGGGTCCGGGGGCGCGGGCGGTCCGGGCGGTTGCGGCTGCGGCTGCGGGTCGTGCCGGCTCATCGTGTTCCCCCGATCCACGACAACGGCGCGGCGCGCACGCCGCGGTGAAGGCATTATCCGGAGCGGGCGCGGGTGCGAGGGGTGCGGAACGCCACGGATCCGCCTGAGGTACGCCATCCCGCTGGACGCGGCTGCGCCGATGGACGCAGACCCGGCGGGCGGGTCCGGGCGGCACCGGACCCGGGCAGGGGCCGGCCGTGGGGCCGGGTCAGCTCTCGCGGGCGTAGAGCCGCAAGGAGCGGTCCAGGCCGCGCAGTTCGTACGCGTACTGCTCCACGTCCTCGCTCACCCGCGTGAACCCGGCGCGGGAGATCACGCCCTGGGAGGGGGCGTTGGCCCGGTCGATGGCGGCGAACAGCGTCGTGACGTCGTCGCGGGCCAGAGCCTCGGCGGCCAGGGCACGCAGCGCCTCGGTCGCGTAGCCGTGGCCGCGGGCCTGCTCCGCGAGGTCGTAGCCGACCTCGGCACGGCCGTCCTCGTCGGGTGCCCCGTGGAAGCCCATCCCGCCGACCGCACGGCCGTCCTCCCGGCGCACCAGGACGAACATGCCCCACTCCGGCCGGTGCACCCCGCCCTCGTACGCCTTCACGACCATCCCGGCGGCGTCCCGCGTGCCTTCGAACGGGCCGCCCTCGATCCACGCGAAGCCGCCCGTGCCGCCCGTGCTCAGATCGGCCGCGGCGGCCGGGGTGACCCCCTGGAGGGTGAGCCGCTCGGTGCCGATCACCAGATTGTTGCTCCAGCGCCACTCGGTGACCGGGGCGCGGCCGGGCAGGTCGCCCCGGCCGGTCGCCCACAGCAGGGTGCGCCAGTGGTCGGGGCCGGGCCTGACCTGCGGGAAGATCCGGGTCAGCACGGCCTCGCAGAGCGCGGCCGGGGGCTCGTAGGCGATTCCGAGGCCTTCGGCGATGTCATGGGTGTGCAGGAGGACCTCGGCGACGCCCATCGCGGCGAAGCCCTCGCGGTTCGCGCTGCGGAACGGGTACGGGTGGAACGCGCGCACCTCGCGCGGCGTGGTGCGCACGGCGGCGGCCAGCAGCGCGCCCGTCGTCCCGATCACGTCGACGACACCCGCGTGGTCGGTGCCGTCCTCCATCACGATCTCGAAGGGGACGTACGCCTCGGTGGCCCGCCCGGCCAACTGCCCGGCGTACGCGATCAGATCACCGGCGATGTGCTCCGCCGTCCGCCGGCAGTTCCATGCGAGACGGCCCGCCGGGGTCCCCTCCCAGTCCAGCCCGGCCGCGGCGCGCAGCACGGCCACGCTTCCCTCGACGGCCTCCGCCACCTGATCCCCGCCCATGTCTGCCATGCGGGCGAGGATAGGTCCCCTCACGCCTTCGTACGTACCGAATTGTTCGCCGTGCCGGTCGCGGTCACGACCCGTGAATTCCCGTTCCCCGAGCGGCGGTGCAGGCGCAGCGAGAGCGCGGTCACGCCGATGGCGGCCGCGGCCAGGGCCGCTCCCGCCCACGCCGTCGACGCGTACCCGAACCCCGCGTCGATGACCGTGCCGCCGATCCAGGGACCGCCGGTGTTGCCCAGGTTGAAGGCGGCCGTGGTCGTGGCACCGGCCAGGGTGGGGGCCGCCGTGGCCACGTTGAACATGCGCGCGTTGAGCGCGGGCGCCGTGCAGAAGCAGGCGACGCCGAGGAGGAAGGAGAGCGCGACGGCGGCGACCGCGAACCGCCCGAGGAGGGCGAGCGCGACGAGGATGACCGTGTCGGCCGCGAGGCCGCCGAGCAGCACGCCGAAGAGGTGCGCGTCGGCGAGGCGGCCCCCGATCGCCGTACCGATGAACGCGCCGACCCCGAAGAGGGCCAGCACGGTCGGCACCCAGCCGTCGTCCAGCCCGGCGACATCGGTGAGGAGCGGGGCGAGATAGCTGAACGGGCAGAAGACCGCCGCCGCGGCGAGCGCGATCACGCAGATGGACAACCAGACCTGACGGTCACGGAAGATCCGCAGTTCCCGCCTCGGGCGCGGCCTCTTCTCGGGGAGCGGGATGCGCGGGACGAGGGTGACGACCCCGACGAGGGCGACCGCCGACGCGGCGGCGACGGCCCAGAAGGCGGCCCGCCAGCCCAAACCGCCCCCGAGGAACGCGCCGGCCGGTACGCCCAGCACGTTGGCTATCGACAGCCCGCCGATCATCACGGCGAGCGCACGGGCCCGGCTGTCCGGCGGCACCATCGCGACGGCCACCGCCGCCCCGACCGCCCAGAACCCGGCACAGGCGAGCGCGCTGACGACGCGCGACACGAACAGCGTCGCGTACGTCGGCGCGAGTGCGCCCGCGACCTGGCCCAGTCCGAAGAGCGCGAGGAGACCGACGAGCGTGGTGCGGCGGGGCAGCCGGAGCGTCGCCACCGCGAGCAGCGGCGCCCCCACGACCATGCCGATCGCGAACGCGGAGATCAGCAGGCCCGCCCGCGGGATCGTGACGTGCAGATCGTCCGCGATCGGCGGCAGCAGACCGGAGAGCATGAACTCGCTGGTGCCGAGGGCGAAGACGGAGAGACCGAGGACGTACACGGCCAGCGGCATGCGAGCCCGGCGGGCGGCGGGAGCCGGGCCGGACGCGGGGACGGGAGCGGAGGCGGCGGCCCGCTCGGGGTCCGACGGGCGGGGTATCGGGGGCATGCCCCCTTCGTACGTCGTCCGGGGCTCCCCGTCGAACCGGTTTTCCGCTCCCCCCGCCCGGTCCGGCCGACCGGGCCCGCCGGACCCGGTGGGACGGGCGGTCACGCGCCGAGGCGTTCCAGCTCGGCGCCGATGTTCCGGCGCGCCCGCTCCTCCCACTCGCGTTCCCCGTAGGGCGTCCTGAACAGCTGCGGGAGTGCCAGGAGTTGACGCAGGACGTCGGAGCGGCCCGCGCGGAACGCGTCGTCCGGGACGAAGCCGTACTCCTCGCGCACGGCCGCCGCGTACGCGGCGTACGCCTCCGGCGGTGCGGCCAGGACGGCCAGGTCGGCGTCGCACAGCACGGCGCCGTCGGCGTCGTCGGGCGCGGGGGAGTGGGTGACGGTGAGCCGGACGAGGCGGACGACCTCGTCCGTGCGGGCCGGGCCGACGCCCAGTTCGCGCAGGGCGCGCTCGGCGAGCCGGGCGGACCGCTCCTCGTTCTCCGAGCGGTCGGGGAGGTAGACGGCGTCGTGGAACCAGGCCGCGAGCCGCACGGCGGCCGGGTCCTCGGCGTACTCCTCCAGGACGTCGATGTGGCCGAGGACCGCGACGAGGTGATCGGTGGTGTGATAGCGGCGCTGGGGTTCCGCCCAGCGGGCCAGCAGGTTCGCCGCGTAGGGGTGCGGCGAGGGCGCGGCACCGGCGAGGGGGTCGTGTCCCCCGGTGTCCCGGGCGGCCCGGACCGTCGCCTCCCAGCGCTTCTCCAGGTCCTCGTGGGCCGGGTGCCGCCGCCCGCCGGCCGCCGTCTCGTCCATCGCGTCCAACCCGCCCACTCCTCGGTCCTGTCCGTCACACCGGGCCCCGCCGGTCCCGGCGCGGCCCGTTCGTGTCGTCATTGTCCTCGCCGACGTGCGGGTGCGGTGCCTAGCGTGGAGCCCATGGTTTCTGAAGATGCGTACGACGTGAGGGACCCCGAACTCCCCGGGCGGCTCCTGCTCGCCGAGCGCGACACGCTGCTGCCGCTGCTGCGCGCCCGCCCGGACGCGGACTTCGCGCTGCCGACCGCCGCGTGTCCGGGCTGGAGCGTGCGGGATCTGCTCGCGCACTGCTCGGCCGTACTGATGCGGGTGGTCGAGAGCCGCTTCGAGCCGGGGGTGTTCAGTCCCGAGTCCAACGACCGTGACATCGCCGACCGTGCCGGCTGGTCCACGGGCGAGGTCGTCGACGAACTGGAACGGGGCATGACCGAGGCCGGGCCGGTGATCGCCGAGGCCGGGGGCGTCCTCGACGGCATCGCGCTCGGCGAGTGGGTGCACGCCGGGGACGTGCGCGCGACGTTCGGCGCGCCCGGGGCCTACGGGGGTGCCGGGCTGCCGTACGCGCTGACGCTGCTCGTGCGGATCAGCCGGGAGAAGGAGCGCGTGCCGCTGCACGCCGACCTCGACGACGTCGACGAGCCGCTGCGGCTGGGGAGCGTGCCGGGGGACCGGCCGCCGGCCCGGTATCTCGGCGACTCCGCCACGCTCGTGCGGCTGTGCTCCGGGCGGCCGGTCGACGGGGCGCGGTACGAGCTGGCGGGCGCGAAGGAGGAGGAGCTGAACCTCTTCGGCTGACGCCGGCGGCCCTCGCGGCCGGGCCTGCCGGGGTTCCGGTCCCGGACCGGGCCCCACGGGCTCGGCCCCCGCCGTTCCCGCTGCCCGCCCGGTCCGGGGTTCGGCGGGGGCGGAGGGGACGAGGAACATCGCGGACGCGTACTCTGGGATTGGACTAGACCTGTAGCCGCCTGAGGGAAGAGGTCCGATGAGCGAGCGCAAGAGCGCAGTCCTGGAGGTGATCGCCCTCGGCGTGGAGGACGCGGTCGCCGCCCAGACGGGAGGCGCGGACCGGCTGGAGCTGGTCACCGACATGGCCGCCGACGGACTCACCCCGCCGGTGAAGACCTTCGCCGGCATTCGCGCCTCCGTCGACATCTCGCTGCGCGTGATGCTCCGCCTGGCGGACGGCTTCGCGGCGGGCGACGTCGACACGCTCGTACGCGTCGCCGGTGAGATGCGCTCCGCGGGGGCCGACGAGTTCGTGCTCGGCTTCCTCGACGAGCACGGCGGTGCCGACCTGGCCGCCGTGGAGCGGATCGTCGCCGAACTCGACGGCTGCCGCTGGACCTTCCACCGTGCCATCGACCGCGCCGCCGACCGCGACGCCCTGCGCAAGCAGCTCGCGGACCTGCCGGGCCTGGACGCCTATCTGACCGCCGGTTCCGCGGCGGGCGTGGACGACGGTCTGGCCACCCTCGTCACCGAGGCCGCGCGGAGCGGCGAACCGGGCTACGAGCCGCGGATCATGGTCGGTGGCGGGCTGCGCCTCGACCATGTGCCGCGGCTGCGCGCCGCCGGCATCGACGCCTTCCACATCGGCGGCGCCGCGCGCCCGGGCGGCTGGAGCGGACCCGTCTCGGTGGAAGCGGTCCGGGAGTGGCGGACGGTCCTCGACGCGTAGCGGGCCCCGGCGGGGGTCCTGCTCTCGACGGTCCTCGGAGGGCGTTGCGAGGTCACGGATCCATATCCGCCGCGTAGTTGTTGTGTGCTGAGTGCTCCCCGGCGATCTCCCCGCGGGCCCGTGCGTGCATAGTAAAGACGCCCCGGTCTGATCCGGGTCATGACAATACGTACGTGGGGCGCGCGGCCCGGGCGGGTGTGCGCGCGGCACGACGCACGCAGCAACAGGGGGAAAGGCTCCATGCCATCCATACGCAGCCGCTCGCTCGCGGCCGCCGCAGCCGTGATCGCGGCCATCATGGTCACCACCACGGCCTGTGACAGCAAGAAGGACGACGACGCGGCCGGTTCGCAGCCCACGTCGTCCGCCCAGGCGGACAAGAACGTCGACACCGGTGACGACGACGGGTCCGCCTCGCTCGGCGGCTACAAGCTGCCCGCCGGTATCCCCACCGACCTGAGCGGCGACGCCCTGGACAAGTGGAAGAACGGCGGCTGGAAGGACTTCGGCGACTGGGCCTCCAAGGCCGAGGACTTCGCCAACCCGTACATCAAGGACTTCTGGACGCCGGAGCGGATGGCGCAGGCGAAGGCCAGCATCCCGGTCGCCCAGGCGGGCAGCACCAGTTCCGGTTCCGGCAGCAGCGCCACCTCGTACCTGCCCGACGGCAAGGTGAAGCGGAAGGCCGCCACCAAGGTGAAGGCGACCTACCACCACTACGCCCCGCCGGTCGGCAAGCTGTTCTTCACCTCGCCCCAGGGCAGCATGGTGTGCTCCGCCGCGGTCGTCACCGACCCGGCGCACCCGGGCAAGTCGAACATGGTGTGGACCGCGGGTCACTGCGTGCACGCGGGCAAGGGCGGCGGCTGGTACCGCAACATCGCCTTCGTCCCCTCCTTCAACAACGGCGCGAAGCTGAGCAACCGGCAGATCACCGACCCGCGCGCCAAGTCCGTCTCCCCGTACGGCATCTGGTGGGCGAACTGGGCGACCACGTCCTCCCAGTGGATCGCCGGTGGCGGACACCAGGGCAACGCGGCCGCCGGCTACGACTACGCCGTGCTGCACGTGAAGCCCGAGAACGGCGGCAAGTCCCTCCAGGAGCGCCTCGGTTCGGCGCTGCCGGTGTGGTTCAACGCCCCGGCGGCCAACAAGGTCAAGAACATGAAGGTCCGCGGCTACCCCGCCGAGGCGCCGTACGACGGGTCGAAGATGTACGACTGCCGGGGCGCGACCAAGCGCTTCGTGCTGGCGCGCAACGTCCCCGCCCAGTTCATGATCGGCTGCACGATGAACGGCGGCGCCTCGGGCGGCCCCTGGTTCATGTCGCACAACGGCCGGACCTATCTGGTCTCCAACAACTCGCTGAGCGACCGCAAGTCGTTCATCACCGGGCCGCGCCTCGGCAAGAACGCCAAGCAGGTCTACCTGGCGACCAGCCGCAAGTTCAAGTAGCGGCACCCGCACGGATCCCCGTGGCCCCGGCGCGTCGCGCCGGGGCCCCGGGTGTCTAGGCCAGCTGCTGCGGCAGCGGTGCGGCGTGCGTGACGATCAGGCCCGAGACCGCACGGGTCAGCGCCACGTACAGCCGGCGCAGCCCCGTCCGCTCGTCCGGCTCCCCGTCGACGACGGCCCGCGGCTCGTCCAGCACCACGTAGTCGTACTCCAGGCCCTTGGCCAGCGAGGCCGGCACCAGGGTCAGCCGGGTCTCGGCCGTCGTCTCCTCGCCCGGCCCGATATACGCCAGCCCCGCCGCCGCCAACTCCTCGGCCAGGAAGGGGATCCGGGCGTCGGCGGCGATCAGCCCGATCGAGCCCTCGTGGCCGAGCAGCTCCCGGACGGCCCGGACGACGTCGGAGTCGCCCGCACTCTCCCGCACCTCGAAGAATCCCGGGTTCTCACGCACCGACGCCACCGGCGCCAGCCCGGGCGCGATGTGCGGCAGCAGCCGGGACGCGTAGGTGATGACCTCCGTCGGCACACGGAAGCCCGCCGTCAGCTCCTCGATCACCGCCTCCTGCTTGCCGAGGTGGCGCAGCGCCTCGTCCCAACTCCGCGTCGCCCAAGGGGTCGTGCCCTGCGCGAGGTCTCCGAGCACCGTCGCCGAGCCGGTCGTGCAGCGGCGTCCCACGGCCCGGTACTGCATCGGGGAGAGGTCCTGTGCCTCGTCGAGCACCACATGACCCAGGGAGTGCGTCCGCTCGACGAGGTCGGTGGCCTCGTCGACCAGCACCGCGTCCGCCGGGGACCACTTGGCCGACTTCACGCTCCGCGCCGGCTTCTCCCAGAGGATCTCCTTCTGCTCGGCCTCGTCGAGGAGCCCCTCCGCGTGCGCGGCGAGGAAGTCGGAGTCCGACAGCAGCCGCAGCACCAGCTTGGCCGGGTCGACCGGCGGCCACACCGCCTTGACCGCGGCCTTCACCGCGGTGTTGCGGGCGACCGCGTCCTGCACCCGGTCGTCCGGCGCCTCGCCCGAACGCTCCATCTGGACGAGCACGGCGTGCGCGATCCGCTGCGGAAGGGCGTCCCGCGCGGCGCCGTACCGGATGTCCCGGTCCAGCAACTCCCGGACGATCTCCTCCAGTTCGTACGCGGGCAGGCGCCAGCGCCGGGAGCCGCGCACCACCACGACCGGCTCCGTCGGCAGGGTCACGTGGGAGCGGACGGCCCGGCGCAGCACCTCGGCCATCCGGGCGTCGCCCTTGATCACGGCGGCCGCCGCGCCGTCGCTCCCGCGCACCTCGACATGCGCCACGAGGTCGTCGACCGTCGCCTGCCGCGCCTCCAGCTCGCCCAGGGCCGGCAGGACCTGCTCGATGTAGTGCAGGAAGGACTTGTTCGGCCCGATGACGAGGGTGCCGGTGCGGGCCAGCCGCTCCCGGTGGGCGTACAGCAGGTAGGCGACCCGGTGCAGGCCCACCGCGGTCTTCCCGGTGCCGGGACCTCCCTGCACGCAGACCGACCCGGACAGCCCGCTGCGGACGATCTCGTCCTGCTCGGGCTGGATGGTCGCCACGATGTCGCGCATCGGTCCGACGCGCGGGCGCTCGATCTCCTGCTGGAGCAGCTTGCTGGTGGTCGCGGCCTCGGCAGGGTCGGAGAGGTGCTCGTCCTCGTACGCCGTGAGGTCGCCGGCGGTGTAGCCGAAACGACGGCGCAGGCCGACGTCCATCGGGTCGTTCTTCGAGGCGCGGTAGAACGGCTGCGACACCGGCGCGCGCCAGTCGATCACCATCGGGTCGCCGTCGGCGTCGTGCACGTGCCGTCGCCCGATGTAGAAACGCTCGCCCTCGGCGCCCTCCGCCTGATCGGCGCCCGGGGCGTGCAGGTAGTCGAGCCGCCCGAAGAACAGCGGTGTGTGACTGAGGTCGGCCAGGGCCTTGATGCGTTCGTCGATCTGCCGGTGCAGGACCTCGGCGTTCACCCAGTTCGCGGTGACGTCGCTGATGTCGAGGTTCTCCACGTCCTCGCGCATCGCGCGCAGCGCGGCACGGGACCGGGTCAGGTGGCTTCGCTCGCGGGAGAGGGGGTCGTCGGAGCCGAGTGGATGGTCGGACGGGGTGGACAAGGCGATGCCTCCGGAAACCTGCTGCGTGAGTGGTACCTCGTGGGTGATTCCTGGATGCCGTCCGGTTTCCGGCCGGGCGGCGGCACTCCACGACGGGAGGCGGGCAAGAGCGGAGATTGTAGGCGAGGGGGCGCGGCCTGGGCCAATGCTTTTACGGGGCCCCGCGGGCGCGGCGAGGGGGCCGGTCGGCGCGGTCTCAGGGGCGCCGACCCCGGGACCCTAGGGGTCGGGGTCCGTCGCGAGGCGTACGAGGGGTACCCCGGGGGTGTACCTGGGGGGTGCCCAGGTTCGGTCCATGGGCCGAGGCCATCCGGGGCCCGGGAACCCACCATGGATACATGAGCGCAGCGACCTTCAACCCAGCCTCCGGCCCTCACGGTCCGCACCGCGGCGCGACCGCCCTCTCCTCCGGCGCACACCACCGCCACCGCCTCGGCGACGCCCTGCGCGCCGTGAAGGTGTTCGCGGAGGCCGCGTTCGGAGTGGTGCTCCTCGGCGAGTACGGCGAGGAAGCGGGCGTACGACGGCGGTGACCCGCCACGCGGGCCCGCGCCGCCGCCACGCGGGCCCGTGCCGCCGACGGGTGACCTGCACGCGGGGTCTGCCTGCGGCTGGGTGACCTGCACGGGGCTCGTGCCTGCGGGCTCGTCCCTGCCACCGGGCGGCCCGCCGCGCCGGGCCCTGCCCGCGGCTCGGTGAGCCGCACGCGGGCCCGACGGCCCGGGGTGGCGGGTCGTGTGCCGGCCCCGTTTCTGGTGGGAGCCCCGGGAGGGCTTGGGTCGTCCGGCGCGGTGACTCGGGCGTCGGGCCGGGTGTACCGGCGCGCGTGAGCCGCCCGCCGGGGCCGAGGGTTTCGGCGCGGGGAGCGCTGTGGGGCCGAGCGTCCGGGGTGGCGGGTCGTGTGCCGGCCCCGTTTCCGGTGGGGAGCCCCGTGAGGGCTTGGGCGATCAGGCTCGGGCCCAGTGTCCCGGCACGCGTGAGCCGCCCGCCGGGCAATGGTGTTCCGGCGCGGGGAGCCCCGCGGGGCCGAGCGTCCCGCGCGGTGGGGCGGGTGTCCCGGCGCCTGGGGGGCGCAGGCCGGGGGCCCTGTGCTCGCCGGCTTCGGTGAAGGGGCGGGTGGGCCGATGCGGTGAGCCGTGTGCCGGGGCGGGGACTTCGGCCGACTAGGGTCACTTCGTGCCGCTACGGAAAGTGACCGTCCGACGACCGTTCGGAGCCGCCGCCGCGGACCCCGAGCCCGTACCCACGCACCCGAGCCCCGCTCCCGTGCGTCCCGTCCCCCCGCGCCCGCACCCCGGCGCCGCGCCCGCCCGCCCGTCCGGGGTGCACGGGCAGGGCACCGAGCCCGCTCGCGCGGCCGTGGGCGCCGGGTCCCCGCGGGACGAGCCGCGCGCCCGGCTCGTCCCGCACCTGCCCGCCGGCCTCCTCGCCGCCTGCTCGGTCCTCGCCTTCTGCCTGCTGTGCGTCGGCACGCACGCCCCCATGGCCGACGTGGTGGTCTACCGGGCCGAGGGCGCTGCCGTGCTGGGCGGCCGGGACCTCTACGGGTTCACCGTCACCGAGTGGCGGCTGCCCGCCACCTACCCGCCCTTCGCGGCGCTCCTGTTCGTCCCGGCCGCCCTGCTCCCCGTCGGCGTCCTCAAGGCGGCCTTCGTCGCCGGGAACCTCGTGCTGCTGGCCGTGCTGGTGCGGCTCTCCTGCCGGCTCGCGGGGCTGCCGGCGCGGCTGCCCCTCCTCACCGCGGCCGCCGCGCTCGCCCTGTGGCTGGAACCCGTCTTCCAGACGGTCCTCTTCGGGCAGGTCAACCTCGCCGTCGTCTGCCTGATCCTGTGGGACCTGACACGGCCCCCCGGCGCCCGGGGCAAGGGCATCGCGCTCGGCGTCGCGGCCGGGGTGAAACTGACCCCCGCCGTCTTCGTCGTCCACCTGCTGCTCACCCGCCGCCACCGGGAGGCGGCCACCGCCGCGACGGCCTTCGCCGGCACGGTCCTGCTGGGCGCGCTGGTGCTGCCCGACGCGAGCGTCGGCTTCTGGACCCGGCGCCTGTTCGAGACCGGCCGCGTGGGCAGGGCGTGGATCGTCGACAACCAGTCGCTCCAGGGGATGATCGCCCGCGCGCTCGGGGACCCGGCACCCGGCCCGCTGTGGTTGGTGCCCGCGCTGGCGGTGGCCCTGGCGGGACTGTGGCTGGCCCGCCGGGCGCGTGACGACGGTCGCGGCGTCCTCGTCACCGCGCTCACCGCCCTGCTGATCTGCCCGATCAGCTGGTCGCACCACTGGGTGTGGTGCGTCCCGCTGATCGCCGTGCTGTACGCCGGGCACGGCCCACGTGCGGCGGGCGCGGTCGCCGCCGTCTTCACGGCCCGCACGCTCTGGCTGGTGCCGCACCAGGGGGACCTGGACCTCCGGCTCCCCTGGTGGCAGCAGCCGCTCGCCTCGCCCTACCCGCTGCTCGCTCTGGCCCTGCTGGCCCTGGCGGCGCTCCCGGCGCCGGCTCAGCCCTCCGCGAGCAGTTCGTCCGCGTCGACGATCCGGTAGGCGTACCCCTGCTCCGCCAGGAACCGCTGCCGGTGCGCGGCGAAGTCCTGGTCGATGGTGTCGCGGGCGACGACCGAGTAGAAGTGCGCCTGGTGGCCGTCGGCCTTCGGCCGCAGGACGCGGCCCAGCCGCTGGGCCTCCTCCTGGCGCGACCCGAACGTCCCCGACACCTGGATGGCGACGGTCGCCTCCGGCAGGTCGATGGAGAAGTTCGCGACCTTCGACACGACGAGCACGCTGATCTCGCCCTCACGGAAGGCGTCGAACAGCTTCTCCCGCTGCGCGTTGCTCGTCTCGCCCTTGATGACCGGCGCGTTCAGGTGCTCGCCCAGTTCGTCGAGCTGGTCGATGTACTGGCCGATGACGAGGATCTGCTGCCCGGCGAAGCGGCGCACCAGCGCCTCGGTCACCTTCCGCTTGGTCGCCGTCGTCGCGCAGAAGCGGTACTTCTCCTCGGTCTCGGCGGTGGCGTACGCGAGCCGCTCCGACTCGGTGAGGTTGACCCGCACCTCCACGCAGTCCGCCGGGGCGATGTACCCCTGCGCCTCGATCTCCTTCCACGGCGCGTCGAACCGCTTGGGCCCGATCAGCGAGAAGACGTCCGACTCGCGGCCGTCCTCGCGGACGAGCGTCGCGGTCAGGCCGAGGCGCCGCCGGGCCTGGAGGTCGGCGGTGAACTTGAAGACGGGCGCCGGCAGCAGGTGCACCTCGTCGTAGACGATGAGGCCCCAGTCGCGGGAGTCGAAGAGTTCGAGGTGCGGGTAGACACCCTTCCGCTTCGTCGTCAGCACCTGGTACGTCGCGATGGTGACCGGCCGGATCTCCTTGCGCGTACCGCTGTACTCGCCGATCTCGTCCTCGGTCAGCGAGGTCCGCTTGACCAGTTCGTGCTTCCACTGACGGGCGGAGACCGTGTTGGTCACGAGGATGAGGGTGGTGGCCTTGGCCTGGGCCATGGACCCGGCGCCGACCAGCGTCTTTCCGGCACCACAGGGCAGGACGACCACACCGCTGCCGCCGTGCCAGAAGTTCTCCACGGCCTGCTTCTGGTACGGCCGCAGCGCCCAGCCGTCCTCGGCGAGCTCGATGGGGTGCGCCTCCCCGTCGACGTATCCGGCGAGGTCCTCGGCCGGCCAGCCCAGCTTCAGCAGCGTCTGCTTGATCTGCCCGCGCTCCGAGGGGTGCACGGCGACGGTGTCGGGGTCGATCCGGGCGCCGACGAGGGGGATGATCCGCTTGGACCGCAGGATCTCCTCCAGCACCGGCCGGTCGGTGGTGGTCAGGACGAGACCGTGGGCGGGGTGCTTGCTCAGGGTGAGCCGCCCGTAGCGGTCCATCGTCTCCGCGATGTCCACCAGCAGGGCGTGCGGCACGGGGTAGCGGCTGAACTCCACGAGCGCGTCGACGACCTGCTCGGCGTCGTGCCCGGCGGCGCGTGCGTTCCACAGGCCGAGCGGCGTCACCCGGTAGGTGTGGATGTGCTCGGGCGCGCGCTCCAGCTCGGCGAACGGCGCGATGGCCCGGCGGCAGGCGTCCGCGAGTTCGTGATCGACTTCGAGCAGCAGTGTCTTGTCGCTCTGGACGATGAGGGGTCCGTTCACGCCCGTCCCTTTCTGCGTGCCGGCGTCCCGCGCGGACGACCGGCCAAACGTCCAGTGTGCCGCACCGCCGGGCGATCATGCCGGGCCGTCGCTCAGGCCTCCTCGTCCGCCAGCTCCGCCACGCCCGTCACCCGGTGCAGCGGGTAGGTGCGCACCTCGTCGGCCGTGTGGTCGTACGCCGTCACGAAGCCGCCCTCGACCCGGATCGGGGCGATGACGCGCTGGCTGGCCGCGCCCTCGGCGTTGACGTAGCCGATCCACAGGGACTCGCCGGTCAGGACCGCCGCCTGCATGGTCGCGAGGGTCTCGGCGGAGCCGGTGCGCGGCAGGTCGCCGCCGGGGTGGTCGGCGGCCGGGTCGGTCTGCTTGCGCGGGGTCGTGGACGCCATGTCGCCGGCGCGGATCGCGCGGATCGCGGCGCCGATCAGGGTGGCGTCCGGGACCGGCGGGCCCTCCGGGACGGGCTCGGGCGCGGTACGCGGCGGGGTGCGGTGGGCGTGCGCCCGGGTGATCACGACATCGCCCTCCGCGGACTCGGCGGCGGGCGCGAAACCCATGGACCGCAGGCCTTCGAGGAGCGCCGCGGGATCCGCCTGGGCGGCCAGGACGGTGGGGGCGAGACGGCGCAGCCGCAGCCCCTGCGAGCGCTTGTCGGCGAGGATCTCGCTCAGCAGCGCGTCGTCGTCGCAGCGGACGTACGCCGAGGCCGCGCCGATCCGCAGATGGCCGTGCCGGCGCGCCACGTCGTCGATCAGATAGGCGAGCGGCTGCGGCACCGGTGTCCGGGAGTGGGCGGCGAGGAAGGCGTGCAGGTCCGACGCCGAACGGCCCGCGTCGAGCGCGCGGCGCACCGAGCCGGGCGTGAACCGGTAGACCGTCGCCCCGCCCTTGGACTCCACGTCCGCGAGGACGCCCAGTGTGTCCGCCAGCGGTCGTTGCAGCGGACCCGGCGCGACCGCCGTCAGGTCCGCCTGGAGAAGGACGTGGTCCAGCGGCTCCGGCAGGAGCGGGGCGAGGAGCCGTGCGGCCCGGGAGGCCGCCGCGGCCTGTTCGGCGGGGGAGTGCGGCGCGGCGGGCGCGGGGTGGTGGTGCCGGTGTGCGGGGAGCTTGTCGCCGGGCCCCGCCGGTTCGCGCTGCCCGGCCTGCGGGGAGGGAGACGGCAGTCCGAGCAGTGCCCGTCCGGCCGCGGACAGCGCTCCGCGGCCCGTGACGCCGAGCAGCTCCGCCTCGGACAGGGTCCACCGGGCCAGGCGGACCCGCAGATCGTCCGTGGCGGACTGGCCGCCGCGCAGCGGGCGCTCCCAGCGCAGCCGGCCGAGGAGCGAGTCCGGTGCGGGGGACGCGCCCTCGGGGAGGCCGGCGAGAAGAGCGAGGACCCGGCGGCGGACCTCGGGCGCCGCCGACCGGTCCAGGCCGGGGCCCAGGGCCGACAGCGGGCGGTCCTTCGCGTCCCGCCCGCCGACCAGGCCCGCCGTCCGGGTCGCGGCCAGCCAGGCGGAGACGAGCCCCGCCCAGCGCTCGGCGGCGGGCAGTTCCAGCCACTCGTCGTAGGCGGGCGTCGCCGCGTACCGTTCGTCGGCCTCGCCGTCCGATGCCAACAGGCCCGCCGCGTAGGCGAGTTCCACCCAGAACGCGGCCATCGGCTCGGCCACGTCCAGCGCCACCGCCGTCCGCTTCAGGTCCCGGACGCTCAGCCCGCCGGCCCGCAGCACGGCGGGTCCGCCCTCGTGCCAGTCCTTGAGCAGCTCCTCGACGGTGGCGAGAGCGGTGTACGCCTGGCCGGCCGCCGCCGCGTCCACAACCTGTGGACGGTGTGTCGCCGCGGCCTCGACCGGCGGCGCCACCGGCTCGGCCACCCGGTGCGCGCGGCCCGCCCGCAGGTGCAGGGCGACCTCCCGGGGCAGCACGACCGTGCCGGGCGCCGTGGGCAGCAGCAGTCCGTGGTCCGTCAGCCAGCGCAGATGGCGTGCCGGGGCGGCCGTCACCTGCCCGTAGGGCGGACCCCACACCAGCCGGGACAGCACGTCCACCGACTCGGCGGGGGCCTCGTCCAGGAGCGCCGACATCCGGACCCGGTCGGTGAACAGGCCGGTCAGTGACGCGACCGCCGACACGGAGTCGTGGGTGGTCGCGAGTCCGGACTCCGCCACGATCTCCTGGATGCGCCCCGGCGACATGCCGGCCGTGGCCTCCGCGACGGTCGGGCCCAGGCCTGTCGGCGACGGATGCTGCGGGGACGGCGCGAGCAGCTCCCGCGCCGTGCGCACGAGGCGGAGGCGCTCGTCGGGGCCCCACACGAGCGCCTGTTCGCGCAGCGTGGCGAGCGCGCCCGGGAACGCCGCCGTGACCGCCGGATCGCCGTCGTCCCCCGCCATCAGGCCGAGCAGTTCGTCGTACGTCGCCGGGTCCGCCGCCACGGCGAGGGCCTCCGCGGTCTGGAGCGCGAACCGGTCCAGGCGCTCCAGGGCCCGCACCACCGAGGCTCGGGTGCCCGCGCGGGTCGCCAGCTGGGTCAGGTCCGTGGGGACGGGCGTGATCAGGTCGGGGCGGGCGCGGAGGAGGGCGGAGAGCGAGACGTCGTCCCGCGCGCGCAGGGCTTCCGCCAGGGAACGCGGAGCGGTCGTCTCGGGGCTCATCCTGCCAACGGTAGCGGTTGCTTCCGGCCACAGAGCCGGTTCGCCCCCTCCGCCCGTTGCCCGTCCCTCGTTCCCGGGGCTCCGCCCCGGACCCCGCTCCTCAATCGCCGGAGGGGCTGAACTTTCGCCTGCCGGTGCTGAAGAGTGCCGGCCCGTCCGGCGATTGAGGACGAGGCCGTCCAGGCCGACCGGGGGTCTGGGGGCGGAGCCCCCAGGAGCGAGGCACGGGCAGGGGCGGCGGGGGCGGAAAAACCGGTACCGTCACCACCGGGCATCCAACGCGACCACCCCGGAGGGGACTTCGTGGGGATTGAGAGCGACCAGCTCGTCTTCGACTACCTGAGCCGGGTCGGCGACCTGGCCCAGCAGCGCCAGCTGCCGTCCGCGACCCGGATGCGCCTGGTGTCCGAGCTGCGCAACGAGATCGACCGGCGCCGGTCGAAGGCCACGGTCGACAGCCCCGCCGCCGTACGCCGCATCCTCGACCGTCTCGGCACCCCCGACGAGATCGTCACGGCGGCCGGGCGTGGCGACGGCGCCGGCCCCGCAGCGGAGCCCCGCGCCGCCGTCCCCACGCAGCGCGCCGCCGAACCGGACGAGCGGCCCCGGGGCCGCCTGCGCCGCGTCGTGCCGCGACCCCGCCCCGCGGAACCGGAGCCGGCCGGGGCGGCCGGTCCCGAGGCCGACGCCCCGTCCCCGCCGCACCTCGCGAGCGCGGCGGAACTCGGCGACAGCGCGACGCAGCCCGACTGGTGGCGGGTGGACAGCAGCGTGTTCGGGCCCGGCGAGAGCGTGCCGGGTTTCGTCGGGGGTGTGGAGATCCCGGAGCTGCTCAAGCCGCCGCCCCGGGAGAAGGCCGACGGGGCGGCGAAGCCCGCGGCGGAGGCGGTGCCCGAGGCCCGGGACGCCGGGGAGGCCGAGAAGGCCGCGCAGCCCGTGGAGGAGGAAGAGGCCGGCCGGCGTCGCCTGCTTCCCCGCCTGAGCGGTTACAGCAACCCGCTGCTGCTGCTCGCGGCCGGGCTCCTCGTCGCCGGGGCCGTCCTCGGCAACTGGTTCGCCCTGGCGCTGGGCTGGCTCATCGCCTACGCCTCGCGCCGGCTGACGCCCGCCGAGTCGAAGTGGGCGGTCCTCGTCATGCCCGGCCTGTCGGTCACGGGCGGCCTCGTGTGGCTGTGGGGCCGTACGAACGGCCGCTGGGGCGAGCCCGTCGCCGAGGGGCACATGAAGGACGCGCTCACCGAGACGTGGCCCTGGGTGGTCCGTGGAGCGGCCGTCGCCTCCGCCCTGTACCTGGTGTGGCGGTCCCAGCGCCGACGCTGACCTCCGGCCGCCCGGAGCCGGTGGGCACAATGGCCCATATGACTTCCCCCGCGCCGACCGTCGGCTTCGACCTCGACATGACCCTGATCGACTCCCGTCCCGGTATCCAGGCCTGCTACCGGGCGCTCTCCGCCCGCACGGGCACGTACATCGACTGCGATCTGGTGATCACACGGCTCGGGCCGCCGCTGGAGGAAGAGCTCGCCAACTGGTTCCCCGCCGAGGAGGTCGCGGCCGTCGCGGACCTCTACCGCGAGATGTACCCCACGCACGCCATCACCGGGACACCGGCGATGCCCGGTGCCCGGGAGGCGATCACGGCGGTGCAGGCCGCCGGCGGCCGGGCCCTCGTGGTCACCGCGAAGTGGGAGCCCAGCGCCAAGATGCACCTGGAGCACCTTGGCATCGAGGCGGACGCCGTCGTCGGCAACCTGTGGGCCGAGCAGAAGGCACAGGCGCTGCGCGAGTACGGCGCGAGCGTGTACGTCGGCGACCACACCGGAGACGTACGCGGCGCCCGCACGGCGGACGCGTACTCCGTCGCCGTGACCACGGGGCCGTGCGACGCGGCGGAGCTGCGCGCGGCGGGCGCGGACGTCGTCCTCACCGACCTGACGGAGTTCCCGGCGTGGCTGGAGAGCTACCGCGGGCGGTGACGGGGGCACACCGCCGCCCGGGGTGCCGCCGCGCGGCGCCCCGTCGTCCGGTGTCCTCAGGAACGCGCGGCGCGTGCCCGGCGGCGGCCCGCCGCGATCGACTGGAGCACCCCGGCTCCGGCCAACAGGAATCCGACTCCCATGAGCATGCTCAATCCGAACATGTAGGTCGGAAATGGAGTTGTGCCGAGCAGTAGCGGGGCCACGGTGACCAGTGTGGCCAAGGCTCCGACGAAGAAGACGATGGCACCGACACGGATCAGCCGGTCTCCGGCTTCGGCGGAATTCGATTGGGTTTTGTCACGCACCCGACCAGGGTAGTTCCCAGCGCGAAGGAACAATCCAGCGACGTCTTGTCACCAGCCGTCGGACCATTAGCCTTGGTACCGGCGGGTCCGACGACCCGCTGTAGTGCTATCCAGAGCCGTTTACGGGCAGTTGCACTCGCGACGGCCCGAGCAGTTTCCGAGCAGTTTCCGACGAGTACGAGGACGAGGACAGACGTGCCTACCGGCAAGGTCAAGTGGTTCAACAGCGAGAAGGGCTTCGGCTTTCTCTCCCGCGACGACGGCGGCGACGTCTTCGTTCATTCCTCGGTCCTGCCCGCCGGAGTCGATGCTCTCAAGCCCGGCCAGCGCGTGGAGTTCGGTGTCGTCGCCGGTCAGCGGGGCGATCAGGCGCTCTCGGTGACCCTGCTGGATCCGACCCCCTCGGTCGCGGCGGCGCAGCGCCGCAAGCCGGACGAACTCGCCTCCATCGTCCAGGATCTGACGACCCTCCTGGAGAACATCACGCCGATGCTGGAGAAGGGCCGTTACCCCGACAAGACGTCCGGCAAGAAGATCGCGGGCCTGCTGCGGGCGGTCGCCGACCAGCTCGACGTGTGACCCTTGCGAGCCCCGCCCCGCGGCCGCCCGCGGTCCGTCAGGGGAAGTCCAGCGAGTCCGGTCCGAGGGGCGGCACGAGCCCCTCGGCCGCCGCGCGCGTGAGGAGGCCGCGGACCGCCGCGTAGCCGTCGTCGCCGAGGTCCGCCGTGAACTCGTTGACGTACAGGCCGATGTGCTGGTCCGCGACCTTCGGGTCCATCTCCTGGGCGTGCTCCAGCACATAGGGGCGGGAGGCCTCCGGGTCGTCCCAGGCGGCACGGACCGAGGCGCGCGCCGCCCGGGCCAGGTCCTGGAGCCGTTCGTCGCCCAGCGAGCGCTTGGCGATGATCGCGCCGAGCGGGATGGGCAGCCCGGTGGTCCGCTCCCAGTGCTCGCCCATGTCGGCGAGCTTGTGCAGCCCGTAGTTCTGGTAGGTGAAACGCGCCTCGTGGATGACGAGTCCCGCGTCGACCTTCCCGTCCCGCACGGCCGGCATGATCTCGTGGAACGGCATGACGACGATCTCGCCGACCCCGCCCGCGACGGTGTCCGCGGCCCACAGCCGGAACAGCAGGTACGCGGTCGACCTCTCGCTCGGCACGGCGACGGTGCGGCCGGTGAGGTCGGCGTCGGCCTCGCGGGTCAGCACGAGCGGCCCGCAGCCGCGTCCCAGCGCGCCCCCGCACGGCAGCAGCGCGTACTTGTCCAGGACGTAGGGGAGCACGGCGTACGACACCTTCAGCACGTCGAACTCGCCGCGCTCGGCCATGCCGTTGGTGATGTCGATGTCGGCGAAGGTGACGTCGAGCGCGGGCGCGTCCGGCACCCGGCCGTGGGCCCAGGCGTCGAAGACGAAGGTGTCGTTCGGGCAGGGCGAGTAGGCGATCTGCAGGGACTCAGTCGGTGCGGTCATGATGGTTCCAACTCTCCAGTACGGGCACGAGCTTCCCGAAGCCCTCGGTGAGGGCGGCGAGAGCGTCGCCGATGCGCCAGGCGGCGCGGTCGCGCGGGCCCACCGGGTTGGAGACCGCGCGGACCTCCAGGACGGGCACACCCTGGGCGGCGGCGGCCTCGGCGACCCCGAAGCCCTCCATCGCCTCCGCCAGGGCACGGGGATGGCGGGCGCGCAGTTCCGCGGCGCGGGCGGCGCTGCCGGTCACGGTGGAGACGGTGAGCACCGTCCCGGACCGTCCACCCGTGGCCGCCGTGAGCTCTCGTACGAGTGATTCCGGCGGACGGTGGCTGACCGTGCCGAAGCCGAGGCCGGTGACCGGGACGAAGCCGTCCGCGGTGTCCGCGCCGAGGTCGGCCACGGTGATCTCGTCGGCGACGACGAGCGACCCGACGGGTGCGTCGGGCTGGAAACCGCCGGCGATGCCGGCGCAGACGACGAGGTCGTAGGGGCTGCCGGTGAGGGCCGCCGCGGTCAGCGCGGCGGCGGTGGAGGCGGCGGCGAGGGCGGGGCCGACACCCGCCGCGAGCAGATCGAGGGTGACACCCGCGTCAGCCGGAGGGCCGGCCTCGGGGGACAGCCGCTCCAGGACCGCCCCGGGCAGACGCACCTGGTGCGGCCGGGCCGCGAACGCCCCGGCCACCGCGTCCCGCTCGGCCGGGACCGCGGTGGCCACCAGAACGTGCGGCCCCGTGACGGTGATCAGGCGTCCTTGTCCTTCTTGAGCTTGAAGGACCACAGGCCGGTCACGTCCTTCTCGCCCGCCTTGATGGAGACGAGCGTCGAGTCGCCGCTGGCGCCGTACTGCGCGTTGAAGAACACGCTGCCCGGGATGGTGCGGTACGTCTTCTTGCTGGAGTCGGTCAGCGGCTGACCGTTCATCAGGATCGTCCAGCCCTGGTCCGCGACGTCCGGGTCCACGCCGAACCGGACGGTCTCGTCGGGGTCGACCGTGATGGACTTGATGTCCTTCGACTTCAGGCACTTCGCCAGGTCGGCGGTCTTCACCGCGTTGCCGTCGTTGTAGCAGTCGGTCTCGGAGCTCACCGAGTTCCTGCCGACCGTGACGGTGGTCAGCGGCGACGGCTTGTCGCAGGCGGACAGGACGAGAAGTCCGGCGGAAACGGCGCCGAGAGCGGCGACGGCGCGACGGCGGTGTCCATGGGCGGCTCTGCCGCGGGGCAGGGAGGTCATGGCCGAAGGCTATCGGGCACCCGCACCGCTCTCCCCACCTGGGGTACGGCGTGCCGTCCCCGGCCCCCGCCCGGACCTGCGGCTCACGCCACCGTGGGCCGGGCATGCCCTCCGCGGCGCGCCGCGCTCAGCAGGCCCCGCACCGTGGTGAGCCAGCCCGTGGCGACGATCGCCGCCGCCACCGACAGTCCGAGCGTGCCGTTGAGCGGCAGGGCGATACCGATCCCGCCACCGATCACCCAGGCCATCTGGAGCAGTGTCTCGGAGCGGGCGAAGGCCGAGGTGCGGACGAGTTCCGGCACGTCCCGCTGGATCAGCGCGTCCAGCGACAGCTTGGCGAGTGCCTGCGCGAACCCGGCGACCGCGGCGAGGCACGCCACCAGGAAGGCGCCGAAGAAGATCGCCGCCGTGATCGCGGCGCCCAGCACGAACGCGACGACCGTCACGATGATGATCTCCGGGGCGCGCTGTTTCAGCCAGGCCCCGACCGCGGTCCCGAGCGCGTTGCCGGCGCCGGCCGAGACTCCCACGATCCCCAGCGAGACGGCCGCGCTCTCGCCGGTCAGCGGGTGCTCGCGCAGCAGGAAGGCCAGGAAGAAGATCAGGAAGCCGGAGAGACAGCGCAGCGACGCGTTGGCGGCCAGCGCGTGCGTCACGGCCGTGCCGACGGTCCGCAGGCCGGGGCGCGGCGCCTTCTTCGCGTGCGGCCCGTGCAGATGGTCCGCGTCCGCGGCCAGCAGCGCCTTGTGCTCGCCCTTGGCCGAGTCGACCTTGGGCGGCAGCGAGAACGACAGGAACGTACCCGCGACGAAGATCAGGAAGGCGCCGTAGAGCGGGTAGCGGGGTCCCAGCGCCTGGAGGCCCGCACCGATCGGCGCGGCGATGCCGGTGGCGAGGAGACCACCGAGCGTGACCCGGGAGTTCGCCTTCACCAGGGAGAACTTCGGTGGCAGCAGCCGGGGCACGACCGCGCTGCGCACCACTCCGTACGCCCTCGACGCGACCAGCACCCCGAGCGCGGCCGGGTACAGCTCGATGCCGCCGGTCACGACCGCGCTGGACAGCAGCAGCGCGAGGAGGGCCCGCGCGAGCATGGCGCCCGCCATCGCGGCCCGGCGGCCGTGCGGCAGCCGGTCCAGCAGCGGGCCGATCACGGGGGCGAGCAGCGTGAACGGCGCCATCGTGATCGCGAGATAGAGGGCCACGCGACCGCGGGCCTCGTCCGTCGGTACGGAGAAGAACACCGTGGAGGCGAGGGCGACGGTGATCATGACGTCTCCGGCGCCGTTCACCCCGTGCAGTTCGATCAGCTTGCCGAGCCCCGACTCGCCCGCGCCGTGTGCGTGCGTCGCCTTGCGGATGCCGCGCGCCGTCCCCGTGACCGGGAGGTGCAGGGCACGCCCGACCGCACGGACGGAACCGCTCACCCGGCCCGATCCGCCGCTTCGACTGCTCCCCTTGGTGCCACCGACCCCGGTGGCTCCCTGGGACGACCTTGCGCCTGCCACTCCGTCATAGTGCCCCGAGTCGGCGGATCGTAGCGGGGTTACCGCGCGTATGCCCGCGGAGTGGCGTTCCGGAGGGCCGTGCGAGTGGCGGAAAGGCCCCCGCTGTGCGGCGGCGGGGGCCGTGAGCCGGGGGAGGTGCCGGAGTGCGGGGCGCGGGAGGACGTCTTTGCGCCATGCCGGGCCGCTCCCGCGGTGGTCCCGGCCCGCCCGTGGCGGCGGTCGAGAACGCGCGGCGGGGCGGGTCCGGGACCGGCCGCCGAGCACGAGAACCCGGCGCGGAGCGCCGAAGACGCCCGCCGGTGTGGGCCCAGGGGCCGGGAGAAGGTAGCGTGCGTAGCGCGCCCACGGCGAAAGTTCTCGGCCGCGCGCCTCTCGGCCATCCCGCAGAATGGATGGTGTAGGTGCGCCCGAGCGCGATCGGGCGCGGACGTCGACGCGGTCCTTCGGTCCGCTCCGTCCGCACTCCCGCCGAGGAATGGCGCACCCGTGAGACGGCGTAGGAGAGAAGCGATACCTGTGAGCGCAGCGACAACGCGAAGCCGCACCCCCGACCGCCTGTGCGCCGAGGCCGTCGACCTCGCCCGCTCCGCCGCCGAGGAGGTCGCCGCACCCGGCGTCGTCGGCGAGCACGTGGGGCTGGTCTCCGAGGGGGACCGCGTTGTCACGCACTTCTTCGAGTGCAAGGAACCCGGGTACCGCGGCTGGCGCTGGGCGACGACGGTGGCCCGTGCCTCCCGTGCCAAGGTCGTGACGCTCGACGAGACGGTGCTCCTGCCCGGCCCCGACGCGCTGCTCGCGCCGGAGTGGGTGCCGTGGAGCGAGCGGCTGCGCCCCGGGGACATGGGCCCGGGGGACCTGCTGCCCACGGACGCCGACGACCTGCGGCTGGAGCCCGGGTTCTCGGGCGAGGAGGAGCCCCCGCCGAACTCCGCGGTCTCCGAGGAGATGGCCGAGCTGGTGGAGGCCGAGGACGCGGAGGTCGCCGGCGGGGCGCCGGCCTCGCTGCCGGTCGCACCTCTGCGCGGGTCGATCAGCGCGGTCGCCGAGGAGCTCGGCATGCGGCGCGCCCGGGTGCTGTCCCGCTACGGCCTGCACGTGGCCGCGGACCGCTGGGAAGAGGCGTACGGCCCGAAGACGCCCATGGCGCAGGCCGCACCCGCCACATGCATGAGCTGCGGCTTCCTCAATCCGATCGGCGGCTCGCTCGGGCAGGCGTTCGGTGTCTGCGCCAACGAGTTCTCGCCGGCGGACGGGCGGGTCGTGTCCCTCGCCTACGGCTGCGGCGGCCACTCGGAGGCGGCGGTCATGCCGAAGCCTCCGCGGCCGGCGGCTCCGGTGATCGACGAGACGAAGGTCGAGCCGTTCCCGCTGCGTCCGGCCCCGGATTCCGGTTCGGTGTCGGTGACCGCGGACGAGTCGGCGGCGGAGCTGGGCCACTCCTAGCGGGTTGCCGTCCCGGCCGGGTACGCGGTGGGGCTGTGCCTGGTCCCGGTCCGTGGTGCGCCGCGGGTGCGTCGGGGCTGGTCGCGCAGTTCCCCGCGCCCCTGACGGGGCCCGGCCGAGTGTGCCGGTTCGTGGGTGGGGCTGTGGTTGGTCCGGTGCGTGGTGCGCCGCGGGTGGGTGGGGGCTGGTCGCGCAGTTCCCCGCGCCCCTGACGGGGCCCGGCCGAGCCCGCCCAGGGGCGCGGGGAACTGCGCGCCGAGCCACGACGCACCCGCGCAAGACCACGACGCCTCAGCCACGCACCTCCAGGGGCGCGGGGAACTGCGCGCTCAGCGACGACGTGCCCGCACGGGCCCGCGGGGCCTCAGCCACGTACCTCCAGGGGCGCGAGGAACTGCGCGCCCAGCCCCCACCGACCCGCGCAGGGCGACGGACCCCGGGGGCCTCCTCGGCGCCGCCGCCCCCGGGACGAGGGGACGGCGAGGCCAGGGCCCGCCCCGGCGCGCGGTACCTTCGTGCCGCGACCGGGCGCGGCGCAGCACTCGCGGTCGCGCCAGCCGAGAGGGAGAGTGAACCGTGAGCAAGTTCGTGCGGCCGGCAGCCGAGGGCGCGGACCCGTTCGGGACGGCGCGCCTGCGACGGGGCGTACTGGACGCCTGGGCGACGAGCCCGGCCCGGTTCCGGGAGGACGCCAACGCGGAGGAGGACCTGGTCCTCGGCGGCTACCGCGACCGGCTCGTGGTGGAGCTCGCGCAGAACGCGGCGGACGCGGCGGCCCGGGCGGGCGTACCCGGCCGGCTGCGGCTGACCCTCCGCGACGGCGTGCTCGTCGCCGCCAACACGGGTGCCCCTCTCGACGCGGCGGGTGTGGAGTCGCTGTCGACGCTGCGCGCGTCCGCGAAGCGGGACGCGCCCGACACGGCCGTCGGCCGGTTCGGCGTCGGCTTCGCGGCCGTCCTCGCGGTGACCGACGAGCCCGCCGTGGTGGGCCGGCACGGCGGTGTCCGCTGGGCCCTCGCGGAGGCCCGGGAACTGGCCGCCGACACGGCCCGGCACAGCCCCGGACTGGGTGACGAGATCCGCCGCCGGGACGGCCATGTGCCCTTGCTGCGCCTCCCGTTCGCGGCGGAGGGCACCGCTCCGGACCCGTACGACACGGTCGTGATCCTGCCGCTGCGGGACCCGGCGGCCGAGGCCCTGGCCGAGCGGCTGCTGAAGAACGTCGACGACGCCCTGCTGCTGGCCCTGCCGGGCCTGGAGGAGGTGGTCGTCGAGGCCGGGGCCGAGGAGGTCCGCACCCTGCGGCGCCGCGCCGAGGGCGACGGTGTCGTGGTCGAGGACTCCCGGGACGGCACCAGCCGCTACCGCACCGTCTCCCGCCAGGGCCCGCTGGAGGCGTCGCTGCTCGCCGACCGCCCGGTCGAGGAGCGGCTGCGCCCGCACTGGTCGGTGACCTGGGCGGTGCCGGTCGACGGCGACGGTTCGCCGGCCCGCCCCCGCACCAGCCCGGTCGTGCACGCGCCCACGCCCAGCGACGAGCCGCTGGGGGTTCCCGCGCTGCTGATCGCCTCGCTCCCCCTGGACACGACCCGGCGCCACGCGGCGCCGGGCCCGCTGACCGACTTCCTGGTGCAGCGCGCGGCGGACGCGTACGCGGAGCTGCTGGCGGCCTGGCGGCCGGTGGACACCGGGATCATCGACCTGGTGCCCGGCCCGCTGGGCAAGGGCGAACTGGACGGGGCGCTGCGCCAGGCGATCCTGGACCGGCTGCCGCGCACCGCGTTCCTGCCGCCGGCGGCCCCCCTCGACGAGGCACCCGAGGTTCCGGCCGACTGGCCGGAGGGCGCGGCGGCGGAGAATCCGGCCGCGCTGCGGCCCCGGGACGCCGAGGTGGTCGAGGGCGCGGGCGCGGAGACGGTCCGGGTGCTCGCCGAGGTGCTGCCCAGTCTGCTTCCCGCCGGGCTCGAACGCCGGGTGGAGCTGCGGACCCTGGGCGTCGCCCGGGTGCCGCTGACGGAGGCGGTGGACCGGCTGGCGGGCCTGGAGAAGGACCCGGCGTGGTGGCACCGCCTGTACGACAGCCTCGCGGGCGTGGACCCGGACCGGCTCTCCGGGCTGCCGGTGCCGCTCGCCGACGGCCGGACGACGATCGGACCCCGGCAGATCCTGCTGCCCACGCCCGACGGCACCGGGTCCGCCGCTCCGGAGGCCCTCGCCCGGCTCGGCCTGAAGGTCGCCCACCCGGATGCCGCCCATCCGCTGCTGGAGAAGCTGGGAGCCCTCCCGGCGACGCCGCGTGCCGTGCTCACGACGCCGCAGGTGCGGGCCGCCGTCGCCGCCTCGCTCGACGACGAGGGCGTGGCGTGGGACGAGGACGCGCCGGACGCGGAGGAGCTGGCGGACACCGTGCTCGCGCTGGTCCGCGACGCCGGTCTCGAACCGGGCGACGAGCCCTGGCTGGGCGCGCTCGCCCTCCCGGACGACGAGGGGGAGCCGGCGCCCGCCGGTGAGCTGGTGCTGCCCGGCAGCCCGTTCGCGCAGGTCATGCGTGAGGGTGAAGTCGGCTTCGTGGACGCGGAGTTGGCGGAGCGCTGGGGCGAGCAGCCGCTGGCGGCCTGTGGCGTGCTGGCCGACTTCGCGCTCGTACGTGCCACCGACGTCGTCCTCGACCCGGACGAACTGGAGCCGCGCGACGGGGACTTCGCCGAGCCCGACGACGCGGGGCTGCTGGACGCCGTCGACGTGTGGTGCGAGGACGTCCTCGACCGGCTGCCCGACACGCCCGTGCCGCCGGTGGCCACGGAGATCGTCGCCGTGCGGGACCTGGACCTGGTGGACGACGAGCGGTGGCCGCAGGCACTCGCCCTGCTCTCGCAGCCGCCGCTGCGGGACGCGCTGACCCAGCCGGTGCGCATCCTGCTGCCGGACGGGACGCACGAGATCGTCCGGCCCTACACGGCGTGGTGGCTGCGCGGGCACCCCGTCCTGGACGGACGGCGCCCGGCCGGACTGCGGGCCGCCGGCGGCGATCCGCTGCTGCACGGCCTGTACGACGAGGCCGACGCCACCGGATTCGACGACGAACAGGTGCTGCGGGCGCTGGGCGTCCGTACCTCGGTGGCCGCCCTCCTCGACGAACCCGGCGGCGCCGCGGAGCTGCTCGACCGGCTCGCCGATCCGGACCGCGAGGTCTCGGGCTCACAACTGCACGCGCTGTACGGTGCGTTGGCGGATCTCGATCCCGAACAGGTGACGCTGCCGGACGAGCTGCGGGCCGTCGTGGACGGGGAGGTGCGGGTCGTGGACGCGGCCGACGCCGTGGTCGTCGACTCGCCCGACCTGCTGCCCTTCACGGACGGTGTCCCGCTGCTGCCGGTACGGCCGTCGCGGGCCGCCGATCTCGCCGAGCTGTTCCAGGTGCGGCGGCTCAGCGAGTCGGTGACGGGCGAGGTGACGTCCGAGGGTGCCGAGCACGAGGTGCCGGAGTCCGTGCGGGTCCTGCTGGGGCCGTCGGTGCCCGCCTCGTACGTCGAACACGAGGAACTCGTCGTCGACGGTGTCGAGCTGGACTGGCGGCGGACCCGGGACGGGGTGCTGCACGCCTCCACCCTGGAGGGCGTGGCGGCCGGGCTGGCCTGGGCGGCCGGTCAGTGGCCGCGCCGCTTCGAGGTGGCCGCCCTGCTGGAGGACCCCTCGCGCACGGAGGAGCTCGCGCGGGACCGCTGGTTCGACTGAGCCGACGCGGCCGGGACGGGGAAGCGCCGAGGGGCGTTTCCCCGCGCGTCGCCATGGCGTTGGTAATACGCGCACAAAGTCTTCATCTGCCGTACAACCTTTCGCCGCGGTCGCAGATCTGATCTTCGAGTCAACAGACTCCACGATCACTTGGGCCCCGTGTGAAGACGAGCCGTACGGAACGAAAGCCGTCGGGGCCCCTTTCTCCACTTGGGGAACGCATGCGCATACGAGCCACCGTGGCCGCCGTCTCCGGCGCCCTGGCCCTCACCGCCTTCGCCGTCCCGGGCGCCCACGCCGCCGACTCCGCGCCCTCCTACCGCGCGGGTGTCGCCAAGGCGCAGGAAGCCGCCCGTGCGGACGGCAAGGCCGCGTTCAGCACCTCCGCCGCGGCCGACACCGGCACGCCGTACGCCCTCGACGCCACCTTCTCCAACATCAAGGTGAACGGCGGCAAGGCGATCGCCGTCGGCATCAGCAACCACGTCACCGTCCCCGTCACCTACACCATGACCCACGGTGCCGACGTCGACATCGACGCCGTCGACTTCATGACCGGCCCCTACATCTACAAGGGCTCGTTCGACATGCCGGACAACATGCTGTTCGGCGACGACCCGGCGACCTGCACCGCCACCTCGGCGACCGTCGCCACCTGCAAGGGCGACATCGACATCTACCCGGCCGAGGGTGAACTGCTCAACTCGGACGCGGGCAGCTGGCACGCCGCGGCGCTGGCCGTCGCCTACAACGGCGAGGACTGGACCAGCGACGACATCAACTGGGACAACGTCGGCATCGCCGACCAGGGCGGCTTCACCTCCCCGAACGTCCAGCGCTACTCCAAGCTGACGGTCAACGCCTCGCCGGAGCCGGTCAAGAAGGGCAAGACCATCACGGTCACCGGCAAGCTGTCCCGCGCCAACTGGGAGGACAACCTCTACCACGGCTACACGGGCCAGTCGGTGCAGCTGCAGTTCCGCAAGAAGGGCAGCACCACCTACACCACCGTCAAGACCATCAAGACGGACAGCACGGGCAACCTGAAGACGACCACGACGGCCTCCGTCGACGGTTACTACCGCTACAGCTTCGCGGGCACCTCGACCACCCCGGCCGTCAAGGCCACGGGTGACTACGTCGACGTCCAGTAGTCGCTCGTCCGGTGTCCCCGCGTCCCGTCACGAGGCGCGGGGACACCGCACGTCCGGATCGTGACGTCCCGGCGGCGCCTTGGGGAGCGCCGCCCGCATCCATGGGGGGAACCATGCGCAAGCGCACCACCACCGTCGCCCTGCTCGCGGCGTTCACCGCGGCCGGAGCTGCTCTGGCACCCGCGGCGTTCGCGGACGGCAGCCAGGGTGACACGAAGATCACCAAGGTCGTGGTGAACGGCGGCAAGAGCGTCGTCATCGGCACCACGGCCGTCAAGACGTTCACGGTGTCCGTCACGGCCACCGACAACCAGGGCATCGAGGGCGCCGAGCTCAGCCTGCACGGACCGAACTACGGCCTCCTCACCACGTCCTCGGTCAAGTGCGTGGCGGCCGACGCCACCACGTCGACCTGCTCCGGCAGCTTCACCGTCGACCCGCGGATGTTCGACGTCCTCAACGACCAGGCGGGCACCTGGTACGTCGACGCATGGGTGGACGCCAAGGGCGACGACTCCAACTTCATCTGGAAGGAGAAGGCGGGCAGCTTCAAGGTCCAGCGGGCCTCGCAGCTGACCGTGAACGCCTCTCCGGAGCCGGTGAAGAAGGGCAGGACCGTCACGGTCACGGGCAAGCTGTCCCGCGCCAACTGGGAGACGAGCAAGTACGCCGGGTACACGAACCAGCCGGTGCAGCTCCAGTTCCGCAAGAAGAACAGCAGCACGTACACCACGCTCAAGACGGTCAGGACCGACAGCACGGGCAACCTGAAGACGACCACGACGGCCACGGTGGACGGCTACTACCGCTACAGCTTCGCGGGCACCACCACGACCCCCGCCGTCAACGCCACGGGTGACGGCGTCGACGTGCAGTAGACGGCCCGCGGGACACGCATCCGGATCACGCGGGGAAGCGGCGGTCGACCCACTTCCACAGGAACTCCAGGGCGGCCGCCGCCACCACCGAGATGCCCACCGCGATCCAGGGCATCGTGGCGCCGACCAGTTTCAGCGCGAAGAAGTGCTGCAGCCCCGGCACCATGAGCACCAGCAGGAACGCCCCGCCCATCGCGGCGACGAGGCAGATCCGCCACCAGGTGTAGGGCCGGGCGATGATCGCGAGGACCCACATCGAGATCAGGAAGAGCGTCAGCGTCGCGGCGCTCGTCTCCGCGTCCAGCGAGCCCTCGCCCGTGTAGTAGTGGCGGGCCAGCAGATAGGTGACGAAGGTGGCCACCGCGGCGACCGTGCCGCCCGGGATCGAGTACCGCATCACCCGCCGCACGAAGTTGGGCCTGGCCCGCTCCTTGTTGGGGGCGAGCGCGAGGAAGAACGCCGGGACGCCGATGGTGAGCGTGGACAGCAGGGTCAGGTGGCGGGGCAGGAACGGGTACTCGACCTGCCAGCACACCACCAGCACGGCCAGCAGGACCGAGTAGACCGTCTTCACGAGGAAGAGGGTCGCCACCCTGGTGATGTTGCCGATGACCCGGCGGCCCTCGCCGACCACCGAGGGCAGCGTGGAGAAGCTGTTGTTGAGGAGGACGATCTGGGCGACGGCCCGGGTCGCCTCCGAGCCCGAGCCCATCGACACACCGATGTCGGCGTCCTTGAGCGCGAGGACGTCGTTCACGCCGTCGCCCGTCATCGCGACCGTGTGCCCGCGCGACTGGAGGGCGCCCACCATGTCCCGCTTCTGCTGCGGGGTGACGCGCCCGAACACCGTGCCTTTCTCCAGCGACTTCGCCATCTCCTCCTTCTCGTCGGGGAGGTGGCGTGCGTCGACGACCGAACCGGTCAGGCCGAGCTTTGCGGCCACCGCGCCCACCGACACCGCGTTGTCGCCGGAGATGACCTTGGCCCTGACGTCCTGCTCGGAGAAGTAGTGCAGGGTGTCCGCCGCGTCCGGGCGCAGCCGCTGCTCCAGGACGACCAGGGCGGTGGGCCGGGCGCCGGCCGTGACCTCCGGATCGTCGAGGTCCTTGGTGGCGCGGGCGAGCAGCAGCACCCGCAGCCCCGCCTCGTTGAGCCGCTCCGTCTCGTCGAGTGCCGGGTCCCCTTCGGGCAGCAGGACGTCGGGGGCTCCGAGGAGCCAGGTGCTGGACTCGCCGTTGCCCTCGCTGAAGGAGGCGCCGCTGTACTTGCGGGCCGAGGAGAAGGGCAGCGACTCGGTGCAGCGCCACTCCTCGCTGTCCGGGTAGGCGGCGATGACGGCCTGGAGGGAGGCGTTCGGCCGGGGGTCCGATTCGCCGAGCGCGCCGAGCGCCTTGCGCGCGTACGCCTCGTCGGCGTCCTGGAGGGTCCGCAGCTCGGTGACGTCCATGCCGCCCTCGGTGAGGGTGCCCGTCTTGTCGAGGCAGACGGTGTCGATGCGGGCGAGGCCCTCGATCGCGGGAAGCTCCTGCACGAGGCACTGTTTCCGGCCGAGCCGGATCACGCCGATGGCGAAGGCGACGGAGGTGAGCAGGACCAGGCCCTCGGGGACCATCGGGACGATGCCGCCGACGGTCCGCGCGACGGAGTCCTTGAAGCCGTGCTGCTTGACGACGAGCTGGCTGATGACGAGGCCGATCGCGGTCGGGATCATCATCCACGTCACGTACTTCAGGATCGTGGAGATGCCGCTGCGCAGTTCGGAGTGGACCAGGGTGAAGCGTGAGGCCTCTTCGGCGAGCTGGGCCGCGTAGGCCTCCCGGCCCACCTTCGTGGCGGTGAACGCGCCGCCGCCCGCGACGACGAAGCTGCCCGACATCACCTCGTCGCCGGGGTGCTTGACCACGGGGTCGGCCTCACCGGTGAGCAGCGACTCGTCGATCTCCAGGCCGTCGGCCTCGGCGCACGAGCCGTCGACGACGATCTTGTCGCCCGGCCCGATCTCGATCAGATCCCCGAGCACGATCTCCGACGTGCTGACCTCGGCGGCCACTCCGTCCCTGCGGACGGTGGGTTTCACCTCGCCGATCACCGCGAGCGAGTCCAGGGTCTTCTTGGCCCGCCACTCCTGGATGATGCCGATCCCGGTGTTGGCGATGATCACGTACCCGAACAGGCTGTCCTGGAAGGGAGCCACGACGAGCATGATCAGCCAGAGCGCACCGATGATCGCGTTGAACCGGGTGAAGACGTTGGCGCGGACGATCTCCGTGAGGGAGCGGCTGCTGCGCACGGGGACGTCGTTGACCTCGCCGCGGGCGACCCGCTCGGCCACTTCGGCGGCGGACAGCCCCTCCGCCCGCCCGGAGACGGGTATGGGCACCGGGTGAACGGGGTCGAGTTCGGCGCCCGCGTCGATGTGCGTCATGCATTCGACGGTACGTGCGGATATACGGCTTCACCCGCTGAGCGCACCAAAGATCCGACCAGGGGAGGACGGGGGAGCGGGCGTGTGATGCCGTGGGTGTAGGTGGGGATGCGGGCGGCGGCGCGGCGGAAGGCCGCCGTCACTCCGCGGCGGTGGCGCCCGGTGTCCCGGTCGTCGCGGCCGAGGCGCCCCGGCCGGCGGCGTCCCGCTTGATCGCGGCGTCGCGCTTGCGGACGTACCAGATGCCGATGAGCCCGAGGCCCGCGCCGGCCAGGCACGTCCACAGCCACCAGAGGTGTCCGTGGTCCTCGAACCAGCCGTAGAAGGGCAGCTGCACCAGGAAGAGGACGAACCAGAGGATCGTGCCGCCGGTGATGGTGGCGACGACGGGGCCCTCCAGGGGCTCCGGCGCCTCGTGCTTGGGGGTCCACTTCGCCATGTGCACAGCTTACGAGGCCGTGCCGCGGGCGTCGCCGGAGCCCGGGTGCGGCCTTGCGCGGCAACGGTCTACGCGCGGAGATAGCGATTTCGGACTCATATGTTCATACTGAAACGGTCTGAGTCTGGCTCTTTCTCTTCGTACGAAACACCAACAGAAGCCTCGAAGAAGCTGCTGGTGATCACTGGAGGGCCGGACTCGATCAGGTTCCCAGCCCGGCGCCTCCCCCCAGCTCTCGGCCCCTCCGAGCGCGGGATCCCCCGATCGCCCGGCGCCCGTAAAGGCCACCAAGGCCCCCGTCCTCATGAGGTCACGCATGTCCACCTCGGCCGTCACCAAGGCCCCCACCCCGGAGCAGCCGGAGCCCCGCCCCGCGCAGGGCGCCCTGGACCGCTACTTCAAGATCTCCGAGCGGGGCTCCAGCATCCCGCGCGAGATCCGCGGCGGTTTCGCCACCTTCTTCGCGATGGCCTACATCATCGTGCTGAACCCGATCATCCTGGGCAGCGCGAAGGACATGTACGGGAACCACCTGGACAACGGCCAGCTGGTCACCGCCACGGCTCTCACGGCGGCCTTCACGACGCTCCTCATGGGCGTCATCGGCAACGTCCCGATCGCGCTGGCGGCCGGGCTCGGCGTGAACACCGTCGTCGCCCTCCAGCTCGCCCCCCGGATGTCGTGGCCCGACGCCATGGGCATGGTGGTGCTGGCCGGCTTCGTGGTGATGCTGCTGGTCGCCACCGGCCTGCGCGAGCGCGTCATGAACGCCGTGCCGCTGGGGCTGCGCAAGGGCATCGCGATCGGCATCGGCCTGTTCATCATGCTGATCGGTCTGGTCGACTCCGGCTTCGTCTCGCGCATCCCGGACGCCGCCCAGACCACGGTCCCGCTCCAGCTCGGCGCCGACGGTCACCTCAACGGCTGGCCCGTCCTGGTCTTCATCCTCGGCACGCTGCTCACCCTCGCGCTGATCGTGCGCAAGGTGCCGGGCGCGATCCTGATCTCGATCGTCGCGATGACGGTCGTCGCGGTGATCATCAACTCCGTCGCGACGATCCCGTCCTGGGGGCTGACCACCCCGAAGTGGCCGGGCAACCCGCTCGCCACCCCGGACTTCGGCCTGGTCGGCAAGGTCAGCCTGTTCGGCGGCTTCGAGAAGGTCGGCGTGCTGACCGGCGTGCTCTTCGTCTTCACGGTCCTGCTGTCGTGCTTCTTCGACGCGATGGGCACGATCATGGGCATCAGCGACGAGGCCAAGCTGACCGACGCCCAGGGCAACATGCCCGGCATCAACAAGGTCCTCTTCGTCGACGGCATCGCGGTCGCCGCGGGCGGTGCCACCTCCTCCTCGGCCACGACCTGCTTCGTGGAGTCCACGGCGGGCGTCGGCGAGGGTGCGCGCACCGGCTTCGCGAACGTCGTCACGGGCGCGCTGTTCGCCGTGGCCCTGTTCCTGACGCCCGTCGCCACGATGGTCCCGTCCCAGGCCGCCACGCCCGCGCTCCTCGCGGTCGGCTTCCTGATCATGTCCGGCTCGGTCAAGGAGATCGACTGGGCGGACTACACGATCGCCATCCCGGCCTTCGTGACGATGCTGATGATGCCGTTCACCTACTCGATCACCAACGGCATCGGCATGGGCTTCATCACCTTCGTGGTGCTGCGCCTGGCCGCGGGCCGCGGCCGCGAGGTGCCGGTCGCGATGTACGTGGTCGCGGCGGTCTTCGCCTTCTACTACCTGATGCCGGCGCTGGGCCTGACGTAGGCGTCCGCCGTACGGGGCCCACCGGGCCGCGTACCGCCGTGCGGGGGCTCATGTGACCCCGTAGAACTTCTCCGTCTCCTCGACCGCGGTCTGGAACCGCTCGTCGAAGTCATCGCGAATGAGCGTCCGGACGACATAGTCCTGGACGCTCATTCCGCGTTTGGCGGCGTGATGCCGGAGCCGGTTGAGCAGCTCCCCGTCTATCCGCAGGCTGAGCACGCTGGTCCCCATGCCGTCGAGGGTCGCGGCAGCCGGGCGGGCGACGGGTCACTTTCCGCAGCGGGCTCACTCATATGAGTGATGTCGTGATTCAGTGGCGCGGTTCACGGGCACCCCGGTGGTCCTTAGCGAGAGTAATGAGTTACGCTAAAGAACATGCCTGACCTCACCCATGGCGACGACGAAGCCGCCGTGAACGCCTTGCGCTCCGCAGTGATGCGCCTGTCGCGTCGACTCAAGCACCAGCGGGTCGACGAGTCGCTGAGCCCCACCGAGATGTCGGTGCTCGGCACCCTCGCCCGCTGTGGCACCGCCACGCCCGGCGAGCTCGCCCGCAAGGAGCACGTGCAGCCGCCCTCGATGACCCGCATCGTGGCGCTGCTCGAAGCGAAGGGGCTGGTCAGGCTGGAGCCGCACCCCGAGGACCGGCGCCAGAAGGTCGTGACGCAGACCGACAAGGCGGAGACCATGCTCGAAGAGAGCCGCCGCAAGCGGAACGCGTTCCTGGCCGGGCTGGTCGAGTCCCTCGACGAGGACGAGTGGGCCAAGCTCCGCGAGGCCGCCCCCGTGCTGGAAAAGCTCGCGCACCTGTGACCATCCGCGGCCCTCCTCCGGGAGGGCCGCTCCCGAGAGACCGCCGACGCCCTCCTGTGACGCCGACGTCCACGAATGCCGAGGAGGCGAGCCCTTTTGAGTACGGGATCCGGAGCAGACTCCGCCCCCGCACCAGCCACCCACGACTCCCCGTCCACCCCCCACGACGACGCGTCGGGCCCCCTGGACCCGGCCGCCGCGCAGAACCCGGCCGGCCCGAAGAACCCGCCCGCCGAGCAGCGCCCGTCCGGCGCCCGGCGCCCCTCCGGATCCTCCCGATCCTCCATGTTCAGCTCGCTCAGGATCCGCAACTACCGGCTCTTCTTCCTGGGCCAGGTCGTCTCCAACACCGGCACCTGGATGCAGCGCATCGCCCAGGACTGGCTGGTGCTCAGTCTGACCGGCTCGTCCGCCGCGGTCGGCATCACCACCGCCCTGCAGTTCCTGCCGATGCTGCTGTTCGGGCTGTACGGCGGTGTCCTCGTCGACCGGCTGCCCAAGCGCCCGACGCTCCTCGCCACCCAGACCGCCATGGGCCTCACCGGCCTCGCGCTGGCCTTCCTGACCCTCTCCGGTCACGTCCAGGTCTGGCACGTCTACCTCGCGGCCTTCGCCGTCGGTCTCGCCACGGTCGTCGACAACCCGGCCCGGCAGTCCTTCGTCTCCGAGATGGTCGGCCCGGGCCAGCTCCAGAACGCGGTCAGCCTGAACTCGGCGAACTTCCAGTCGGCCCGCCTGGTCGGCCCCGCCGTCGCGGGCCTGCTGATCACCGGGGTCGGCACGGGCTGGGCGTTCCTCTTCAACGGCCTGTCGTTCGTGGCGCCCATCGCCGGCCTGCTGCTGATGCGGGCTCGCGAACTGCACGTCGTCGAGCGCGCGCCGCGCGGCAAGGGCCAGCTCCGCGAGGGGCTGAACTACGTCGCCAGCCGCCCCGAGCTGATCTGGCCGATCGTCCTCGTCGGCTTCATCGGCACCTTCGGCTTCAACTTCCCGGTGTGGCTCTCGGCGTACGCGGACGACGTCTTCCACGCGGGCGCCGGCGCGTACAGCCTGTTCAACACGCTGATGGCGATCGGCTCGCTGGCCGGAGCGCTGCTCGCCGCCCGCCGCGGCACCGCCCGGCTGCGCGTCCTGATCGCGGCGGCCATCGGCTTCGGAGCCCTGGAGGTGGTCGCGGCGACGGTGCCGTCGCTGTGGCTCTTCGCGCTCCTCATGATCCCGATCGGCATCTTCGGCCTCACCGTGAACGTCACCGCGAACACCTCGGTCCAGATGGCCACCGACCCCGCCATGCGCGGCCGGGTCATGGCGCTGTTCATGATGGTCTTCATGGGCGGCTCACCGCTCGGCGCGCCGCTGGTCGGCTGGGTCACCGACGCCTACGGCCCGCGCGTCGGGTTCGCCCTCGGCGGCCTGGTGTCGGTGGCGGCCGCGACCACGATCGGGCTGATCCTGGCCCGGATCGGCGGCCTGCGCCTCGACCTCGGCTGGCACCACGGCCACCCCCGGGTCCGCTTCGTGCCGAAGGAGCGCACGGAGCAGCGCGAGGAACAACTGGCCACGGCGGCCTGACGCCGCCTCCGTCGCCCTTCCGGGGAGGGTCGCCCGATGATCCGTTCCCTGGGAGGGTGACGCCATGAGACTTTTTGCGGCGGTCCTGCCTCCGGAGCATGTGATCCGCGAACTCGCCGTCGAAGTGGACGAGTTGGAGCGGATGGCCGGGGCGGGCGCCCTGCGCTGGACGGGCCGGCCCGGCTGGCACTTCACCCTCTCGTTCTACGGCGAGGTGGCCGAGGAGACCGTCCCCGACCTGTCGGAGCGGCTGGCGCGGGCGGCCCGCCGCACCGGCCCCTTCCCGCTGTCCCTGCACGGCGGCGGCCACTTCGGCGGGCGCGCCCTGTGGGTGGGTGTGGCGGGCGACCTGCGGACCATGCGGCTGCTGGCCGACCGGTCGGAGGCGGCCGCGCGCAGGTCGGGCATCTCCATGGACGAGCACCGCGCCTACCACCCGCACCTGACGGTGGCCCGCAGCCGCACCTCCGCACGCTTCGCGCCGTACGTCACCGCCCTGGACGGCTTCGCCGGGCGGGAGTGGACGGTGGGTGAGCTGTGTCTCGTCCGCAGCAATCTGCCGACGTCGGGAGTGCCCGGTGAGCAGCCACGCTACGAGACCGTGGCGAGCTGGCGGCTGGGGGTGGGCGACGGGGCCGGGGACGAGGCCGGTTAACCTCGAATGCGTGGACCCGAAGACCCGTAACCGGATCATGGCCGGTGTGCTCGTGCTGATGTTCGTCGTGGTGGCGCTGTCGGCGGCGGTCAGGTAGCCGACCGCCGCCGCGCGCCGCCGTGCCCTCGCGGGCTACCAGGCGAACGCCTCCGGGGACGGCCCCGGCCCCGGGAAGATCTCGTCGAGCGAGGCGAGGACCTCCTCCGACAGTTCCAGCTCGACGGCGCGCAGCGCCGACTCCAGCTGCTCCGCGGTGCGCGGGCCGACGATGGGGCCCGTGACGCCGGGCCGGGTCAGCAGCCATGCCAGCGCCGCCTCGCCGGGCTCCAGGCCGTGCTTGTCGAGCAGATCCTCGTACGCCTGGATCTGCGCGCGCACGCTGGTGTTGGCGAGGGCGTCGGCGGACCGGCCGCTCGCCCGGCGGCCGCCCTCGACCTCCTTCTTGATCACACCGCCCAGCAGGCCGCCGTGCAGCGGCGACCAGGGGATGACCCCGAGCCCGTACTCCTGCGCGGCCGGGATGACCTCCATCTCGGCGCGTCGCTCGGCCAGGTTGTAGAGGCACTGCTCGCTGACGAGGCCGATCGTGCCGCCGCGCCGGGCGGCGGTCTCGTTGGCCTGGGCGATCTTGTATCCGGGGAAGTTGCTGGACCCGGCGTAGAGGATCTTGCCCTGCTGGACCAGCACGTCGATCGCCTGCCAGATCTCCTCGAAGGGAGTGGAGCGGTCGATGTGGTGGAACTGGTAGACGTCGATGTAGTCGGTCTGCAGGCGCTTGAGGCTGGCGTCGACCGCGCGCCGGATGTTGAGCGCGGAGAGCTTGTCGTGGTTGGGCCACACCTCGCCGTCGGCGGCCATGTTCCCGTACACCTTGGTGGCGAGGACGACCTTGTCGCGGCGGTCGCCGCCACGGGCGAACCAGTTCCCGATGATCTCCTCGGTACGGCCCTTGTTCTCGCCCCAGCCGTACACGTTCGCCGTGTCGAAGTAGTTGATCCCCGCGTCCAGCGCCGCGTCCATGATGGCGTGGCTCGCGGTCTCGTCGGTCTGCGGACCGAAGTTCATGGTGCCGAGGACGAGGCGGCTGACCTTGAGTCCCGTGCGTCCGAGCTGCGTGTACTTCATGACCGCCAAGCCAACGGCGTGGAGTGCGCTCTAGGCAAGGGCAGCCCGGCGAAAGGCCCTAGTCGCGCGGGAACTCACCGGTCCTGAGGGTGAGTCCGACGAGGGTGTTCGTCATGTCGACGTCCCCGCCGAAGGCGACGGTCGTCTCGGTGAGGTAGTCGCCGGCCTTGGGCTGGGTGAACAGATGGCACTTGCCCTGGTAGGGGTCGGCGACGAGGTAGACGGGCACCTCGGCGTCCGCGTACGCCGTCCTCTTGGGTCCGTAGTCGTTGGCCGCCGTCCCTTTGGAGACGACCTCGGCCACGAACTCGACGTCCCGGCAGCTCCACAGGCCTTTGGAGTCCTTCTCGGCCGCTTCCGACACGAGGGTCACGTCGGTGGCGAACCCGTTCAGGTGGCCCGGGTAGTCGATGCGCACGTCGGACTTCAAGCGCCTGCGCGGGTACTTGGTGCGCAGTTGCTCGACGATGTCCGCGGTGACGTCCCAGTGGGTGTCCCGCTGCGGCGACATGAAGACGGTCCCCTCGACGATGTCGACCTTGTATCCCTCGGGGGTGGTCCGCTCGAGCGACTCGAACAGGGCGTCCAGCGTCAGCTCGCCGTTGTCGTCGGCCATCTCGATCCTGTCTTCGAGGACGGTCGTCGTGGCGCTCCTCCCCGGCCGGGTGCCGGTCGAGCGCCGCCGCGCGGTTCAACGAACGCACGGTGACCGGGATGCGCCCGGAATCGGTCAGGCGGTTTCCGCCAGGTAGGGGGAGCCCAGGTCCCAGGCCTGGTGCATGGCCTCCGCGAAGGCCTCGGCGATCTTGTGCTCGCCGCTCGCGTTCGGGTGCGTGCCGTCGTAGGTGTCGAGGTGGATGTCGTACGAGGCGGGCGGCGAGGCCAGCAGGAGTGGCGAGCGGGGTTCGTCGAGGTCGGCGACGGCCTTGGCGAGGAGTTCGTTGAAGGCGGCGACGTCGGCGGCGAAGGGCGCGTCGGACTCGGCGCGGACGTTCGGGATGACCGGGAGCAGGGCCATGCGTATGCGGGGGTTGGCGGCGCGGGCCTCGGCGACGAAGGCACGGGCGTTGGCGGCCGTCTGCGCCGCGTTCGTGTAGAAGCCCAGGTCGATCAGGCCCAGCGACACCAGCAGCACGTCGGCCCGGTGCGCACGGACCGCCTCGCGGATCACGGGGGCCATGTGCTGCCAGCCCTCGCCCCAGCCGGCCAGGTGGGCGCGGGGGAAGTCCGGGTCCGCGTACTCGTACGAGTCGGGGGAGCCCGTCGCCTTGTCGTAGAGCGTTTCGCGCGGGCCGACGAGCTGGAACGGGCCCCCGTACGTCGCGCGCAGATGCTGCCACATTCGGTAACGCCATGTGTGTTCGCCCGCGCTACCGATCGTCATGGAGTCGCCGACGGGCATGAACCTGAGCATCCGCTCATCATGGACGATCGACGGGGCCGCCACGGGTCGTGCGGGTGTGAGGCTGGACACGCCGTCCCGGACGCCCGGCGGTGGTGCCGACGGCCCTGAACCGCCCCCCGGGATGGCAGGCTTGGGACCATGCGCCGATCGCTTCCGTTCCTCGCCGGAGCCGCCCTCGTCGTCGTGCTGTCGGCGCCGGCCGTCGCCGACAGCGGTGGCGACGACGGGTTCACGATCAAGGACCCCCGGATCACCGAGTCCAGCGGCCTCGCCGCCTCGCACCTGCACTCGGGCGTCTACTGGACCCACAACGACAGCGACGACGGGGCGTACCTGTACGCGGTCGACAGCAGGACGGGACGGACCGTCGCCACCGTCACCATGACGGGGGTCGGCGCTCCCCGGGACGTCGAGGCGATCTCCATCGGGCCCGACGGCGACCTCTACGTCGGCGACATCGGCGACAACCTCGGCGGCAAGTGGGACCACGTGTGGATCTACCGGCTGCCCGAGCCGAAGGTGCTGAAGGACCAGACGGTCCGCGCCACGCAGTACGTCGTGAAGTACGCGGACGGGCCCCGCAACGCGGAGGCGCTGATGGTGCATCCGAAGACCGGGCGGGTCTACATCGTCGACAAGAACGAGGACGGCGGTCACCTCTACGAGGGCCCCTCCCGGCTCTCCGCGTCCGGCACGAACGTCTTCCGGCCCGTCGCCCCCGTCGACCTGTGGGCCACCGACGCCGCCTTCTCGCCCGACGGCCGGCAGCTCGCCGTACGCGGCTACTTCGGCGGGATCGCGTACGAGTGGAACGGCGGGAAGATCAAGCGTGAGGGCCGGCTGAACGTCCCCCTCCAGGGGCAGGGCGAGTCGGTCACGTACAGCCCGGACGGTTCGAAGCTCATGTACGGCAGCGAGGGCGCGGACAGCGCCGTGCAGCCGGAGGACGCGCCCGGCTCCGCCGGGTCCGATGCCAAGTCCCCGTCGAACGGCGGAGGTTCGTCCACCGACGGGGGTGACGGCGGCGGTTTGAGCGGCGGCTTCAAGGTCGGCGCCCTCGCGGTCGCGGCGGCCTGCGCGGTGCTCTTCGGGTTCAGGCGGCTGCTGCGACGCAGCTGAGCGGCCCGGCGGATCGCCGCCGCCGCCGCATCTATTGACGTGTTCATGGTCTATCCGTTCCATGGAGGGTGCGCGGTGCATGGGAGCGCTCCCATCCTGTTCCGGGGCCGCGCCTCCCCCGAGAGGAACCATCCCTATGTTCCGCAGCCTGCGAAGAGCGCTGTGCGCTGTGACGGCCGCACTGCTGTTACCGCTGGCGGGTGCGCAGACCGCCCGCGCGGCGGACCCCGGCGCCGGGTACTGGCACACCGGCGGCCGGCAGATCCTCGACTCCGCCGACCGGCCCGTCCGGATCGCCGGGATCAACTGGTTCGGCTTCGAGACCGGCAACCACGTCGTCCACGGCCTCTGGTCGCGCGACTACAAGAGCATGATCGACCAGATGAAGTCGCTGGGCTACAACACCATCCGGCTCCCCTACAGCGACGACCTGTTCAAGGGCACCGTGCCCGACAGCATCGACTTCTCCGGCGGCAAGAACACCGACCTCCAGGGGCTCGACTCCCTCCAGGTCATGGACAGGATCGTGACGTACGCCGGCCGGGACGGCCTCAAGGTGATCCTCGACCGGCACCGGCCCGACTCGGGAGGGCAGTCCGCCCTCTGGTACACCCCGACCGTCCCCGAGTCGACGTGGATCGCCGACCTCAAGGCGCTGGCGGCGCGTTACGCGGGCCAGGACACCGTCATCGGGATCGACCTGCACAACGAGCCGCACGACCCGGCCTGCTGGGGCTGCGGCGACACGGCCGTCGACTGGCGGCTGGCCGCACAGCGGGCCGGGAACGCGGTCCTGTCCGTCAACTCACGGCTGCTGGTCTTCGTGGAGGGCGTGCAGACGTACAACGGCGTCTCGGGCTGGTGGGGCGGCAACCTGATGGGGGCCGGGCAGTATCCGGTCCAGCTGGACGTGGCGGACCGGGTCGTCTACTCCGCCCACGACTACGCCACCAGCGTGGCCCAGCAGAGCTGGTTCAGCGATCCGTCCTTCCCGGCCAACATGCCCGGGGTGTGGGACAAGTACTGGGGCTACCTCTTCAAGCAGGACATCGCGCCCGTGTGGGTCGGCGAGTTCGGTACGACGCTCCAGTCGCCGGTGGACCAGAAGTGGCTGGCGGCGCTCGTCTCCTACCTGCGGCCGACCGGCACCTACGGCGCCGACAGCATCTCCTGGACCTTCTGGTCGTGGAACCCCAACTCCGGTGACACGGGCGGCATCCTCAAGGACGACTGGACGACCGTGGACACCGTGAAGGACGGCTACCTCGCGAGCGTCAAGGCACCGGGATTCCCGTCGACCGGGGACGGCGGCGGTGGCGGCACGGCCGCCTGTGCCGCCGTCTACACGGTCAGCAGTGACTGGGGCAGCGGCTTCAACGCCGACGTCGAGGTGACCAACACCGGCACCACCGCCCTCACGTCCTGGAAGGTGACCTGGACATGGAGCGGCGGCCGGCAGGTCACCAGCATGTGGAACGCCACGTACACGCAGAGCGGGGCCACCGTGAGTGCCGTCAACGCGGCGCACAACGGGGCCGTCCCGGTGGGCGGTTCGGCGGGCTTCGGCTTCGGCGGCGCGCCGGGAGGCGGTGGCACGCCCACGGTCACGTGCACGGCGACCTGAAGGCACGGTGGCACCGGTCCGCGGACCCGGGGCACGTCGGCGTGACCGGCGCGACGTCGTGACGGGCGCGACCTCATGACCGCGGACGCAAAGGAGCCCGGCGCGGTCGACCGCGCCGGGCTCCCCGTCGGCTCACGGGCGGGAAGCGGTCAGAGCTTCTCGATGACGTAGTCGACGCACTTCGTCAGCGCCTCGACGTCCGCCGGGTCGATCGCCGGGAACATCGCGATGCGCAGCTGGTTGCGGCCGAGCTTGCGGTAGGGCTCGGTGTCGACGATGCCGTTGGCACGCAGGGCCTTGGCGACGGCGGCGGCGTCGATCTCGTCGGCGAAGTCGATCGTGCCGATGACCTGGGACCGCTTGGCCGCGTCGGTGACGAACGGCGTCGCATACTTGGACTCCTCGGCCCAGCCGTACAGGCGGGTCGACGAGTCCTTGGTGCGGGCCGTGGACCAGGCGAGACCGCCCTGGCCGTTGATCCACTCCAGCTGCTCGTTGAGCAGGAAGAGCGTGGCGAGGGCCGGGGTGTTGTACGTCTGGTTCTTGCGGGAGTTGTCGATCGCCGTGGGCAGCGAGAAGAACTCCGGGACGTGACGGCCGGACGCGTGGATCCGCTCGGCGCGCTCGATCGCGGCCGGGGAGAAGACGCCGATCCACAGGCCGCCGTCGGAGGCGAAGGACTTCTGCGGGGCGAAGTAGTAGACGTCCGTCTCGGCGATGTCGACCGGGAGGCCGCCGGCGCCGGAGGTGGCGTCCACCAGGACGAGGGAGCCCTCGTCGGCGCCCGCGACCCGCTTGACGGGGGCGGCGACACCGGTGGAGGTCTCGTTGTGGGTGAAGGCGTACACGTCGACGCCCGCCTCGGCCTGCGGCTCCGGGTGGGTGCCCGGGTCGCTCGCGATGACGGTCGGCTCGGCCAGCCAGGGCGCGAGCTTGGCGGCCTTGGCGAACTTCGAGCTGAACTCGCCGAAGTTGAGGTGCTGCGACTTGTTCTCGATCAGACCGTGGGTCGCGACGTCCCAGAACGCGGTGGAGCCGCCGTTGCCGAGGACGACCTCGTACCCGTCGGGCAGGGAGAACAGCTCGCGCACGCCTTCGCGCACCTTGCCGACCAGGTTCTTGACCGGGGCCTGGCGGTGGGACGTGCCGAGCAGGGAGCTGCCGGTCGCGGCCAGCGCGTCCAGCGCCTCCGTACGCACCTTGGAGGGGCCCGCGCCGAATCGTCCGTCGGCGGGCTTGATGTCAGCGGGGATCTGGATATCAGCCACGAGCCGGAGCGTATCCCCTCGGAGAAACCGGACGGAAACGTGTCCGTTCGATGAGACGACCCCGTCGGCCCGCGGACTTGTGAGGACCTACGAGAGGTCCCGGCCCCGCACGGTCGTGCGGGGCCGGGACCACGGGGCCTACGGGTTCAGCCGCACCGGCAGCTCGAACAGGTCGTTCTGGGTGACCACCGGCTTGTTGCGCAGGTCGGCGGCGGGGACGGCGAGGTCGAGGGACGGGAAACGGGCGTACAGGGCGGGCAGGGCGACGCCCGCCTCCAGACGGGACAGGGCCGCTCCGGGGCACACGTGCGGGCCGTGGCCGAAGGAGATGTGCCGGTTCTGGACCGTGCGGGTGATGTCGAAGTCGCCCGCCGTCGGACCGTGGGCCTGCTCGTCGCGGCCGAGAGCGCCGTAGGAGACGATCAGCGCGTCCCCGGCGGGGATGACCTTGTCGCCGACCGGGACGTCCTCCGTCGCGAAGCGGATCAGGACGTGGGAGGTCGGGGTGGACCAGCGGAGCGTCTCCTCGACGACCGCCGACCAGTCGGCCTCACCCGAGAGGACGAGGGCGCGCTGCTCCGGGTGGGTGGAGAGGTTGACCACCGCGTTGACGATCAGCGAGATCGTCGTCTCGTGGCCGGCCGCGACCATCAGCTGGAGCGTGGAGACGATCTCCTCGTCGGTGAGGTGGTCGCCGTCCTCGGAGGCGAGGATCAGCGCCGAGGTGAGGTCGTCGCCCGGCTCGGCGCGCTTCGCGGCGACCGTCTCCGCCATGATCCCGGCCAGCTCGGTGAGCGTGGCGATGACCTCCGCGGGCGGGGTCTGCGTCGAGAAGAACTTCTCGAAGAGCTCCTTCAGACGCGGCAGCCGGTCCTCCGCGATGCCCATGAGGTCGGCCACGACGTACATCGGCAGCGGGTAGGCGAAGTCGGCCTTGAGGTCGACGACCTCGCCCTCCAGGCCGTCGAGCAGCCCTTCGGTCAGCTTGGTGATCCGCTCCCGCATCTGCTCCACGCGGCGCGGGGTGAGGGCCTGCGCGACCAGCGTGCGCATCCGCCGGTGGTCGGCGCCGTCCACGGTGAGCATCGAACGGCCCGGGTTGGCGAGCCCGATCAGCGGCCAGTCCGGGGCGATCTCGCCGCGCTGCCAAGCGCCCCAGACATTGATGTCCTTCACCAGCCGGGGATCGGTCAGCAGCTTCTTGGCCTCGGCGTGGTGCGTGACCGCCCACACCGGTACGCCGCCGGGCAGTTCGACGGCGGCGAGCGGGCCCGCGGCGCGCAGCGCGGCGCTCTCGGCCTCCAGGTCGGTGACGAAGGGGTCCAGGGCTATGCGGGTCTCTTCGGTGCCGGTGGTCATGCGGGGGTGCCTCCAGGGGCGGGGTGGGATGCGGTGTGTGCCCGGGGACAGCCCCCGGACCCCGGCCGGAGGGAGCAGGTCGGCCGGGTGCGCGCGAGGTGTCAGCGCGCGGGTACGGGGGTGAACGTCACCGGCAGCCGGGTCAGGCCCCGCAGCCATGGGGAGGGGCGCCTGGTCAGCGACTCGGCGGGTACGGCCAGGTCGATGTCCGGCAGCCGGTCCAGCACGACCTCGATGCCGGTCCGCGCGATGACCTCGGCGACCTCCTGAGCCGGGAATGGGCAGCGGTGCTCGCCGTGGCCGAAGGAGAAGTGGGCGCTGTTGCCGCCGGTGAGGGCGGAGCCGTCGGTGCGGACCTGGGGGTCGGCGTTGGCGCCCTGGAGGCCGAGCAGCAGCAGGTCGCCGGCGCGGACCCGGCGCCCGCCGAGCTGGGTGTCGCGGGAGGTCCAGCGGCCCGCCACGTTCTGGGTCGGGGTGTCCTCCCACAGGACCTCGTTCATGGCCTCGCCGACGCTGTGCCGGCCGCCGAACAGGGAGGCGGCGAAACGTTCGTCCGTGAGCATCAGGCGCAGCGAGTTGCCGATCCAGTCGGCGGTCGGCTGGTGGCCCGCGGCCATCATGACCATGAGGTCCTGGACGATCTCCTCGTCCGTGAAGCCGGACGGGTCGGCGAGCATGCGGGAGACGACGTCGTCCGCGGGCTCTTCCTTCCGGTCGGCCACCAGCCGCGCCATGGACGTGGCCAGGTGCTGCTGTCCGGCGAGTGCGCCCTCACGTCCGTTGACCATGTCGTTGAGGGCGGTGACGAGGCCGGGGCCCTGTTCGTCGGAGAAGCCGTAGAGGCGCGCGAGGACGCGTACGGGCAGCAGGGCCGCGTAGTCCTCGACGATGTCGGTCTCGCCCTTCGTGCACACCGCGTCGATGAGCTCGTCGGCGAACTTCTCCGCGTGGCTGCGCAGTTCGAAGGCGTCGACGGCTTCGAGCGCGTTGCTGATCATCGCGGCGCGCTCGCGGTGTCGCTCGCCGACGGTGTACAGGATGGAGGGCTGCCTGCGGCCGATCATCGGGAGCAGCGGCCAGTCGTCGGGGATGCGGTCCCACTGGTTCCACAGCTCGGAGTCCCGGCTGAACAGCTGCGGGTCGCCGGTGACCTGGTGCAGCTCGCGGTAGCCCAGCACCAGCCAGGCCGGGATGTCGCCGTCGAGCACGACGGGTACGACCGCGCCGTGGTCGCGCCGCATCTCCCGGTACAGCTCGGCCGGTTCGGTCTGGAACCGGGGGCCGCTGAGCGGCACGGGGGCAGGGGTCACAGCGCCGGCTCCGGTGAGTTCGGGGCGCCTTGCGCGGCGGCGCCGTGAGGGGCGTACAGGGAGGCGAGGTGCTCGACCAGGGTGATCAGCACCCGCTTGGCGGACTCCCGGGAGCGGGCGTCGCAGTCGATCAGCGGCACGTGCGGGTCGAGGTCGAGCGCCTCGCGGATCTGCGCGGGGGTGTGCGTGGGCCCGCCGAAGTCGTTGCAGGCCACGATGAACGGGGTGCCGTGGTGCTCCAGCCGGTCGATGGCGTACCAGGAGTCGTCGATGCGCCGGGTGTCGACGAGGACGACCGCGCCGAGCGTGCCGGAGAACAGCCGGTCCCAGAGGAACCAGAAGCGCTCCTGCCCGGGCGCGCCGAACAGGTACAGCACGTTGTGGGTGTCCAGGGTGATGCGGCCGAAGTCGAAGGCGACGGTGGTGGCCGACTTGCCGCGCACCTCGCTGATGTCGTCCACGGCGGCACCGGCCTGCGTCATCGTCTCCTCGGTGTTGAGGGGACGGATCTCGCTGACGGAACGGACCAGGGTCGTCTTGCCGACGCCGAAGCCGCCGACGATCACGATCTTCAGACCGTTGTCGGCCGACGCCTGAAGGGGCGTACGGGCGCTCGCGGGCGCGAGGCCGTCAGAGATTACGGAGTCCAACGAGCACCTGCTCCAGGATGTCGGGATCGGGGAGACCTGAGGGGACCGCCGCGTGCGGATGGCGGGCGCTGACCCGGCCCGCGGCGAGCAGGTCGGCGAGCAGGATCCGGGTGATGGACACCGGCAGCCGCAGCTCGGCGGCGATCTCGACGACCGCCGTCGGCCGCTCGCACAGCCGCAGGATCGCGGCGTGCTCGGACTGCATGCCCGCCACCGGGTCGCACTCGGCGACCACCAGGGTCACGAGGTCGAAGGGTGTGTCGGGCCCGGACCGGCTGCGCCCTCCCGTGAGGGTGTACAGCCGGTCGGGCGCGTCGTCCCTGCCCGGCCGGCTCATGACGTACGGGGCTGCGCGCTCAGGTGTTCGCCGAGTTGCTCCACGAGTTCGCTCATGTTGTGCCCGACCAGACCCGCGTCGGCGTCCTCGGCGGTGACCACGGCGAGGTGTGCGCCGTCGCCCGCCTCCACGATGAACAGGACCCCGCCGTAGAACTCGGCCATCGCCGAGCGCACGCCGCCGCTGCCGTCGCCGAACTCGACGGACGCCCCGTGGGACAGCGACTGGATGCCGGCGGCGATCGCGGCGAGCTGGTCGGCCTGGTCGACCGAGAGCTCGGGGGTGCGGCACAGCTTCAGGCCGTCGCGGGAGAGCACGAGCGCGTGCCGCGCGCCCGGGGTGCGCTCAAGGAGGCCCTCGATGAGCCAGGAGAGCTTCTCGTCGGCGGTGGTGGTGCCGGTCATGGGGTGGTGTCGCCTTCCGGGTGCGCGTGCGGGGTCGAGTGAGTGCTGGGGGACGCCGTCGGCGCGACCGTCTCGTCGCGTGCGGCGTTCTCGGGCCCGTCGGGCGGTACGTCGGCCGCGGGGTCCTCCTGCCGCGCGGCCGCCGCGGCGCCTGCCGCCGCGCCGCGCACCGCCTCGCGGAAGCTGCCGAAGCGGGCGACGGCCCGCGCCTTGGCCTCGTCGGGCGTACGGGGCTTCGGCTCGGCGGCCGGGGGCGTGGCGTGCGAGCGGCTGCGCTCGGCATGCGCGAGGGTCCGGCCGCGGCGGCGCTTGGGCAGGCCGCCGGTCGACGGGGCCGCCGCTTCGTGCCGGGGCGAGTCGTGGGTGGGGACCGGGTCCGGATCGAGGTCCTCGACGGCGCGGGCGGCGGCGTACGACACCTCGGCGGGCGCGGTGACGGCGGGGCGCGGCGCCGGCGCGGGGTCGGCGGGCAGCGGTGCGGACGGCTGGGTCAGCAGGTCCTGGGGGATGAGCACCAGGACGCCGGTGCCGCCGCGCGCGGAGGGCCGGAAGGACACCGTCAGGCCGTGCTTGCGGGCGAGCCGGCCGACCACGGCGAGGCCGAGCCGGGTGCCGGTGAGGCCGCCGAGCTCGGCGACGTCGCCGGACACGGCGCGTTCGGCGCGGCGCAGCTGGACGTCGCCCATGACCAGGCCGCTGTCCTCGACGGAGACGATGACGCCGGCCGGGACCTCCTCGACGTACACGTGGACCTCGGCGGTCGGCGGCGAGAAGTTCGCCGCGTTGTCGAGGAGTTCGGCGAGCGCGTGCATCACGCCCTCGGCGGCGTGGCCGGCGACGGCGGCCTCGCTGGCGGAGTGCACGCGCACCCGCTGGTAGCCGCTGATGCGGCCCATCGCGCCGCGCAGGATCGACTCCATGACGATCGGGCGGGCCCAGCGGCGGCCGGAGCGCGCGCCGGTGAGGACGGCGACCGAGTCGGCGAGCCGGCCCGCCTGCGCGGTGCGGTGGTCGAGGTGGAGGAGGTCGGCGAGGACGTCCTCGTCGGAGTGCCTCTCCTCCATGCCGCGCAGGTCGGCGAGCATGCCGGTGGCCAGCGCCTGCATGCGGCCCGCCGCGTTGGCGGTCGCCGAGATCGCGGCGGCCCGGTCGCCCGAGGCCTGCCGGGCGCGCTGCGCCAGCCGTGCGTTCTCCTCGGTGAGCCGGGCCCGTTCACCGGTGAGCCGGGCCTGCTCGTCGGCCAGTTGCTGTCGCTCCGCGGCGAACTGCTCGGCGAGTTGCTCGCGTTCGGACGCGAACTCCTCGGTCAGCCGGCTGCGTTCGCGGGCGGCGGCCTCGGCGAGCCGGGTCCGCTCGCGGGCGGCGTCGTCGGCGAGCCGGGCCCGTTCCTGGTTGAACTCCTCGGTGAGCCGGGCCCTTTCCTGGAGGAGCCGTCCGGCGTCCTCGGTCACGGTGCCGAGGCGGCGGCGCGCCCGTTTCGCGCTCTGCACGGCGTGCGCGGCCACCGCGACGGCCGCGCAGAGCAGGACCGCGGCGGCGCCCGTGCCCCAGGCGAGCGGTGCGCGCGCCGAGTCGGGCGCGAGGGCGACCGCGCAGACCACCGCGAGGGCGGCCGGGACGGCGGTGATCAGCGGAGCGGGCGCGACGGCGCGGATGGTGGGCCGGTCGCCGTGGGGGAGAGGCGGGGTCATCAATCGGTCCTCGGTGGTCTGGGGCGAGAACGTGTCCTCGGTCGTGTCCTGGGCGAGAAGCGACACCCGGTGCTCAACTTGCGGTCACTATATGAGAGTTCGTGATCGCATTGGGAAGGTTCTGGAAGCGGTTTCAGGATCCGGGCGCAAAACGGGATGCGCGGAGCCCCGGCGGCACCGACGCACGGCGGCATCCTGGGAGGCATGACGGATCTCGGGAAGCAGGGGACACCGGTACCGGCCACCGACGCCCGGGCACTGCGGGAAGGGCTGCGCCGGGCGGTCCGCGGCGAGGTCGACTTCGGTACCACCGCGCGGGCGCTGACCACCATGGACGCGTCCAACTACCGCCGCGTCCCGCTCGGCGTCGTGTCCCCGCGCGACGCCGACGACGTGGCGGCGGCGCTCGCCGTCTGCCGCGCGCACGGCGTGCCCGTCGTGGCCCGCGGCGGTGGCACGTCGATCGCCGGGCAGGCGACGGGCACCGGCGTGGTCCTCGACTTCACCCGGCACATGAACGCGATCGTCTCGCTCGACCCGGACTCCCGGACCGCCGTGGTCCAGCCCGGCGTCGTCCTCGACCGCCTCCAGGAGGCCGCCGCCCCGCACGGCCTGCGCTTCGGCCCCGACCCGTCGACCCACGGCCGCTGCACGCTCGGCGGAATGATCGGCAACAACGCGTGCGGATCGCACTCGGTGGCCTGGGGCACGACCGCGGACAGTGTGCGGGACCTGTCGGTGGTCACCGCGCGGGGCGCGCGCCTGAGGCTCGGCCGGGACTGGGCGGGCGCGCCGGACGGGCTCCGGGACCTGGTGGACGGTGAACTCGCGCGTCTGCGCACCGGCTTCCCGGACCTGCCGCGCCGCATCTCCGGTTACGCGCTCGACGCCCTCCTGCCGGAGCGCGGCGCGGACGTCGCCCGTGCCTTCTGCGGCTCCGAGGGCACCTGGGGGGTGCTGACGGAAGCGGTCGTACGGCTCGTGGAGGACCCGCCCGCGCGGGCGCTGGCCGTGCTCGCCTACCCGGACGAGAGCGCGGCCGCCCAGGCGGCGGCCGGGCTGCTGCCGCACGGGCCGCTGACCGTGGAGGGGATGGCCGCCGATCTGGTGCCGGCCGGGGCCGGGCTGCCGCGCGGCGGGGCCTGGCTGTTCGTGGAGACGGGCGGGGAGTCCGGCGGCGAGGCCCGCGCGCGTGCGGACGCGATCGTGCGGGCCGCCGACGTGACGGACGCCCTCGTGGTCACCGACCCGGCCGGGCAGCGCGCCCTGTGGCGTATCCGCGAGGACGCCAGCGGCACCGCGACCCGGATGCCGGACGGCAGCGAGGCCTGGCCCGGCTGGGAGGACTGCGCGGTGCCGCCCGCCCGGCTCGGGGCGTACCTGCGCGACTTCCGCGCCCTGCTGACGGCGTACGGCCTGCGCGGCACGCCGTACGGGCACTTCGGCGACGGCTGCATCCATGTGCGCATCGACTTCGACCTCGTCAGCACGGCGGGGGTGGCCCGCTTCCGGAGCTTCTCGCAGGACCTGGCCGAGGTGGTCGTCTCGCACGGCGGTTCCCTCTCCGGCGAGCACGGCGACGGTCAGGCGCGGGCGGAGCTGCTGCCCCGGATGTACGGCGCCGGCATGGTCGGCCTCTTCGAGCGGGCGAAGGACCTGTGGGACCCGGACGGCCTGCTCAACCCCGGCATGCTCGTACGGCCGCACCGCCTCGACGAGAACCTGCGGTTCGCGGTGCTGCCGGGCCGGCCCGTTGACGTGGAGTTCGGGTATCAGGCCGACGGCGGGGACTTCTCGGCGGCGGTGCGCCGCTGTGTGGGCGTCGCCAAATGCCGTACGACCGGGGCGTCGGCGACCGGCGTCATGTGCCCCTCCTTCCGGGCGACCGGCGAGGAGGAGCACTCGACGCGCGGGCGCGCCCGGCTGCTGCACGAGATGCTCGCGGGCGAGGTCGTGACCGACGGATGGCGTTCCACGGAGGTCCGTGACGCGCTGGACCTGTGCCTGTCCTGCAAGGGCTGCCGGTCGGACTGCCCGGTCGGCGTCGACATGGCCACGTACAAGGCGGAGTTCCTCCACCACCACTACGCAGGGCGCCGCCGGCCCGCCGCGCACTACGCGATGGGCCGGCTGCCCGTGTGGCTCGCCGCGGTGTCCCGTACGCGTACCGCTCGGCTGGTCAACGGCCTCGCCTCCGTACGCCCGTTGGCCGCCGTCGCCAAGCGGCTGGCCGGGATCGCGCCCGAGCGGGAGATCCCGCGGCTCGCGGCGGAGACGTTCAGCCGCTGGTGGACACGCCGGTTCCGGGACCGGGTGAAGGCGTTCGTGCGCGCGCGGCGGCGGCCGGGGGCGCGACCGGCCTTCCCGGGGTTCGGCGGCACCGTCGTGGTGCTCTGGCCGGACACCTTCACCGAGCATCTGTCGCCGTCCGTGGGGCGGGCGGCCGTCCGGGTCCTGGAGGCGGCCGGGCTGACCGTCCTGCTGCCACCGACGAAGCGGATGACTCCCGGTCCCGCCGGGAGCCGCCGGCCGCGACGGCCGGACGCGAGCGGTCGGACCGGGGGGCTGGGGGCCGGGGAGCCCGGCGGGAGCGACTGGACCGGAGGGTCGGGAACCGCTGAGTCCGGCGGGGGCGACCGGATCGGGTCGGGGACCGGGGAGCCCGGCGGGGGCGACCGGTTCGGAGGGTCGGGGACCGGGGAGCCCGACGGCAGCGGAGGCCGGCCGCGGACCGGGCGCTCCGACGGGAGCGGAGACGGGCTCCGGACCCGTCGGGGGCCGGTCGGCGACGGGGTGACGCGCGGGCCGGCCGTCCTCTCGCTGCTCCTCGCGCGCCGCCGCAGCCGCGTCTGCTGCGGGCTGACGTACGTCTCCACCGGACAGCTCGACCGGGCCCGTGCCGTGATGCGCCGCTCGCTCGACCTGATGGAGCCGTACCTGGAGGCGGAGGGCATCCCGGTCGTCGTCCTGGAGCCCAGCTGCGCCGCCGCCCTGCGCACCGACCTCCCGGAGCTGCTGCACGACGACCCCCGCGCGGCGCGGCTCGCGGCGGCGGTGGTGACGTTCGCCGAGGCACTGGAGCGCCACGCCCCGGACTGGACCCCGCCCCGGCTGGACCGCCCGGTCGCCGGCCAGACCCACTGCCACCAGCACGCGGTGCTCGGCGACGCCGCCGAACGCCGGCTGCGCGAGGCGGCCGGGCTGACCGGCACCCTCGCGGGCGGCTGCTGCGGTCTGGCCGGCAACTTCGGTTTCGAGAAGGGCCACTACGAGGTGTCCAGGACCTGCGCGGAGGAACAGCTCCTTCCGGCGGTGCGCGCGGCCACCGACGACACGCTGCTCCTCGCGGACGGCTTCTCCTGCCGCACCCAGCTGGCACAACTGGCGGACAGCCGGGCACAGCACCTCGCCGAGGCACTGGCGGACGCACTGCCCGAGCCCGGCGGAGACCCCGCGGCCGGCGCCTTTCCTCCAGACCTGGGCGGCCCGGGGGCCGACGCGGGTCGCCCGGGTCGCGACCCGGGCCACCCGTGACCCGACGCGAGCCGTCCCGGAGCAGACGGCGGCCAGGGTGCCGGCAGGCGCGGCCCACGGCCCGGCGCGGGGGCCCGGCGGGCGTCGCCGTCCGCACCGTGGGACAGTTCCGTCATGGGTTCACACGCCTGACCAAGTCCATTACTCTGGACTGACAAGTGCAGCATGATGAACGAATCCCGCGTCGATCCCCTGGAAGGTCCCGTGAACACCCCCAGCGCCGTCCCGTCCTCCCCGGCCTCGGTCGCCCCCGCGATGGCTCCCGCCCCCGCGCCGGGTGTGCCCACGGCGGGCGGACCGGGCCGACGGGGCGCTCTCGGGCCCGTGGGGCTGGTCCTCGCCGGCGGCATCTCCGTGCAGTTCGGCGGCGCCCTCGCGGTGAGTCTGATGCCGCGGGCGGGCGCGCTCGGCGTGGTGACCCTGCGGCTGCTGGTGGCGGCGGTCGTGCTGCTTGCGGTCTGCCGCCCCAGGGTGCGCGGGCACTCGCGCGCCGACTGGGGCACCGTCGTCGTCTTCGGCCTGACGATGGCCGCGATGAACGGCCTCTTCTACCAGGCGGTCGACCGGATCCCGCTGGGCCCCGCCGTCACGCTCGAAGTGCTCGGCCCCCTCGCGCTCTCCGTGCTCGCCTCCCGGCGCGCCGTGAACCTGGTCTGGGCCGGCCTCGCGCTCGGCGGTGTCTTCCTGCTCGGCGGCGGAGGGTTCAGCAGCCTCGACCCGGCCGGTGTGGCCTTCGCGCTCGGCGCCGGCGCCATGTGGGCGGCGTACATCGTCTTCAGTGCCCGTACGGGCAGGCGCTTCCCCCAGGCCGACGGGCTCGCCCTCGCCATGGTGGTCGCGGCGGTGGCCTTCCTGCCGCTGGGGATCGCCGAGTCCGGTTCGAAACTCCTCGTCCCCACCACGGTGGCGCTGGGCGCGGCGGTGGCCGTCCTCTCCTCGGTCCTGCCCTACACCCTCGAACTCCTCGCCCTGCGGCGGCTGCCCGCCTCCACCTTCGCCATCCTCATGAGCCTCGAACCGGCCGTCGCCGCCACCGCGGGCTTCCTCGTCCTCGGTCAGGCCCTGTCGGTCACCCAGGCCCTGGCGATCGCCCTGGTCATCGCGGCGAGCATGGGGGCGGTACGGACGCAGGTGGGCCGCGGGAGGGTCAAGGGGCTGGAGCAGGAGCCGCTGCCGGCGGCCGGGGGATCCGCGGGCTGATCGTCCCGCCGCGCGGCGCGCAGGTTCAGCTCGTGCGCCGCGAAGGACCCGGGCGGCCGTACGGCCGCTCGTGCTCGCCGAACCACAGGTGCGGCGCCCGCGCATGGGCCGACGCGGCCAGTTCGCGTCCCCAGCGGCGGCCGGAGTACGTCGGGATCCCGATCCGGTAGCGGCGCTCGGGCAGTCCGGGGCGCAGCGGCTCGTCCCGCACGACGAGCGGCCGGAGCACGGGGTCGTCGGCGTCGACGTCGCCGTACGGGCACAGTTCGAGGCTCATGACCTTCCGGCCCGCCCGGGCGCTGCCCTTGTGCGCCCAATGGAGCCCGACGCCGGCGAGCGACTGCCACGGCACCGCCGCGTAGCGCTCGGGACCGTGCCACCACCACACGCCGTACGCGTCGAAGGCGAGCAGTGTCCGGCGCCCCGCCCACAGCGCGTAGGACATCAGCGCCCCCAGCCCGCCCCAGAACAGCAGCCACAGCACGGCGAAGACCCACCGTCCGGCGCCCGCCCCGTCCTGCGCCGCGGTGACGGCCAGGGGGAGCGGGGCGAGGCACAGGGCGATCAGCGTGCCGGGCAGTCCGGTCCGCAGCCGCCGCATGCCGAAGCGGTGGACGGTGGCGTCGGGACCGGGACGGGAGGGGGCGGGAAGCATGGCGGCAGAGCCTATCCGGGTGACCTGACCACGACAAACTCCCCTTCATGCCGGATTTCCGCGCGCCCTCCGGCCGTCCGCCCGCCGTGGCCCCGAGAATTAATGCAAGCATGCTTGCTTGTTTCTTTGGTCGCTGACATGCTCCGGGGCACACAACGTCGTGCCCCGAGGGAGCGCATCGTGTCCGACGCGTCGTCAGTGATCGACGATCTGCAGCAGGAGAGCGAGGAACTCGACCGGCTGGTCGGGGAGTTGGAAGCGGACCGGTGGGCGCTCGACACACCCGCCGCGGGGTGGACCGTCGCCCACCAGATCGCCCACCTCGCCTGGACCGATCACTCCGCACTGCTCGCCGTCACGGACGCGGACGCCTTCCACGCCCTGGTCGAGAAGGCGCTCGCGGCCCCCGACTCGTTCGTGGACCAGGGGGCCGAGGACGGCGCCCGGCTCGCGCCCGCCGATCTGCTCGCACGGTGGCGGGACGGGCGGACCGCGCTCGACCGCGCCCTGCGCGAGGCCCCGGCCGGCGCCCGCTTCCCCTGGTACGGGCCGCCCATGTCCACCGCCTCCATGGCCACCGGACGGCTCATGGAGACCTGGGCCCACGGCCAGGACGTCGCCGACGCGCTCGGCGTGGTCCGCGCCCCCACCGACCGGCTGCGGCACGTGGTCCGCATCGGCGTCCGGGCACGGAACTTCGCGTTCGGCGCCCACGGACTCCCCGCACCCGCCGAGGAGTTCCGGGTGGAGGTCACCGCCCCCTCCGGCGCCTTGTGGACCTACGGCCCCGAGGACGCGGCCCAGCGTGTCACCGGATCCGCGCTCGACTTCTGCCTCCTGGTCACCCAGCGCGCCCACCGCGCCGACCTCGCCGTGCGCGCCGACGGCGCCGACGCCGACCGCTGGCTCGACATCGCCCAGGCCTTCGCTGGCCCGCCCGGCACCGGCCGCGCGCCGCGGGAGACGGCCCGGTGAGCGCCCCGGCAGCCCCGCTGCGCATCGGCAACGCCTCCGGCTTCTACGGCGACCGCTTCGACGCCGTGCGCGAGATGCTCACCGGCGGCGAACTGGACGTCCTGACCGGCGACTACCTCGCCGAGCTGACCATGCTCATCCTGGGCAGGGACCGCCTCAAGGACCCGGCCGCCGGCTATGCCCGCACGTTCCTGCGGCAGTTGGAGGACTGTCTCGGCCTCGCCCACGAGCGCGGCGTGCGCATCGTCACCAACGCCGGCGGGCTCAACCCCGCCGGACTCGCGGACGCCGTGCGGAAGCTGGCGGAACGGCTCGGCATCCCGGTGCGCGTCGCCCACGTCGAGGGCGACGACCTCACCGCGGAACATCCCGGCAGTCTGGCCGCGCACGCCTACCTCGGCGGCTTCGGCATCACCGCCTGCCTGCGGGAGGGCGCGGACGTCGTGGTCACCGGGCGGGTGACCGACGCGGCCCTGGTCACCGGGCCCGCCGCCGCCCACTTCGGGTGGGGGCCCGCGGACCACGACCGGCTCGCGGGCGCCGTCGTCGCCGGACACGTGCTGGAGTGCGGGACCCAGGCCACCGGCGGCAACTACGCGTTCTTCCGGGACGGCGACGTGCGGCGGCCCGGCTTCCCGCTGGCGGAACTCCACGAGGACGGCAGTTGCGTCATCACCAAGCACGACGGCACCGGCGGCTTCGTCGACGTCGGCACGGTCACCGCGCAACTGCTCTACGAGACGGGCGGCGCCCGGTACGCGGGACCCGACGTCACGGCCCGGCTGGACACCGTGCGGCTCGCCCCGGAGGGCCCCGACCGCGTCCGGATCGAGGGCGTGCGTGGTGAGGCGCCGCCGCCGACCCTCAAGGTCGGCCTCAACAAGCTCGGCGGTTTTCGCAACGAGGTCGTCTTCGTCCTCACCGGACTCGACGTCGAGGACAAGGCCGCGCTCGTCCGCGAGCAGATGACGGACGCGCTCGCCAAGTCGCCGCCCGCCGAGGTGCGGTGGGAACTGGCCCGCACCGACCGGACCGACGCGGACACCGAGGAGACGGCGAGCGCGCTGCTGCGGCTCGTCGTGCGGGACCCCGACCAGCAGACCGTCGGGCGGGCGCTGAGCGGCGCGGCCATCGAGCTGGCGCTCGCCAGCTACCCCGGCTTCCACGTACTGGCGCCCCCCGGCAAGGGCGCGCCCTACGGCGTCTTCGAGGCCGTGCACGTCCCCCGGGCGGCCGTCGCCCACACGGCGGTCCTGGACGACGGACGCAGGATCCCGGTGCCCGGGGCGCCGGACACCCGCGTCCTCGACGACGTCCCGGACCCCGTCCTGCCCGACCCCCTGCCGCCGGGACCGACGCGCCGCGCGCCGCTCGGCCGGGTCGCCGGCGCCCGCAGCGGGGACAAGGGCGGCGACGCCAACGTGGGCGTGTGGGCGCGCACGGACGACGCCTGGCGCTGGCTGGCCCACGAGCTGACGGCCGACCGGTTCCGGGAGCTGATGCCCGAGAGCGCCCCGCTGACCGTCGTCCGGCACGTCCTGCCCCATCTGCGCGCCCTCAACTTCGTCGTCGAGGGAATCCTCGGCGAGGGCGTCGCCTCCCAGGCCCGCTTCGACCCCCAGGCCAAGGCCCTGGGCGAATGGCTCCGCTCCCGTCACCTGGACATTCCGGAGAGCCTCCTGTGACCGTCCTTCCCACCGCGCTCGACACCAAGAGCCCCGAGTACGCGGCCCACCGCGAGACGATGGCGGCCAAGCTCGCCGAACTGGAGGGCGAGCACGCCAAGGCCCTCGCGGGAGGGGGCGAGAAGTACGTCGCCCGGCACCGCGCGCGCGGCAAGCTGCTCGCACGCGAACGCATCGAACTGCTGCTGGACCCGGACACCCCGTTCCTGGAGCTGTCGCCGCTGGCGGCCTGGGGCAGCGAGTACACGGTCGGCGCCTCCCTCGTCACCGGCATCGGCGTGGTCGAGGGGGTCGAGTGCCTGATCACGGCGAACGACCCGACCGTGCGCGGCGGCGCCAGCAACCCGTGGAGCCTGAAGAAGGCCCTGCGGGCCAACGACATCGCGCTCGCCAACCGGCTGCCCTGCATCAGCCTCGTCGAGTCGGGCGGCGCCGATCTGCCCTCGCAGAAGGAGATCTTCATCCCCGGGGGCGCGATCTTCCGCGACCTCACCCGGCTGTCGGCGGCGGGGATCCCCACCGTGGCGGTCGTCTTCGGCAACTCCACCGCGGGCGGCGCGTACGTCCCCGGCATGTCCGACCACGTGATCATGGTCAAGGAGCGTGCCAAGGTCTTCCTCGGCGGTCCGCCGCTGGTGAAGATGGCCACGGGCGAGGAGAGCGACGACGAGTCCCTCGGCGGCGCCGAGATGCACGCGCGCGTGTCGGGACTCGCGGACTACTTCGCCGTCGACGAGGAGGACGCGCTGCGCCAGGCCCGGCGCGTGGTCGCCCGCCTCAACCACCGCAAGGCGTACGGCGATCCGGGCCCGGCCGCGCCGCCCAAGTACGACGAGGACGAACTGCTCGGGATCGTCCCCGGCGACCTCAAGCACCCCTTCGACCCGCGCGAGGTGATCGCCCGGATCGTCGACGGCTCGGACTTCGACGAGTTCAAGCCCCGCTACGGGACCAGCCTGACGACCGGCTGGGCCGCCCTGCACGGGTACCCCGTCGGCATCCTCGCCAACGCCCAGGGCGTGCTCTTCAGCGCCGAGTCCCAGAAGGCCGCCCAGTTCATCCAGCTCGCCAACCAGCGCGACATCCCGCTGCTGTTCCTGCACAACACCACCGGCTACATGGTCGGCAAGGAGTACGAGCAGGGCGGCATCATCAAGCACGGCGCCATGATGATCAACGCGGTGAGCAACTCCCGGGTCCCGCACCTGTCGGTGCTCATGGGGGCGTCGTACGGAGCCGGGCACTACGGCATGTGCGGGCGCGCCTACGACCCGCGCTTCCTGTTCGCCTGGCCGAGCGCCAAGTCGGCGGTCATGGGTCCGCAGCAGCTCGCGGGCGTCCTGTCCATCGTCGCCCGGCAGTCGGCCGCGGCGAAGGGACGGCCCTACGACGACGAGGCCGACGCCGCGCTGCGCGCCATGGTGGAGCAGCAGATCGAGTCCGAGTCGCTGCCGATGTTCCTGTCCGGCCGGCTGTACGACGACGGGGTCATCGACCCGCGCGACACCCGCACCGTCCTCGGCATGTGCCTGTCCGCGATCCACACGGCGCCCTACGAGGGCGTGCGCGGTGGCTTCGGCGTCTTCCGGATGTGAGGTCCCTCCAGTGATCAGCTCAGTCCTTGTCGCCAACCGGGGCGAGATCGCCTGCCGTGTCTTCCGCACCTGCGGCGAACTCGGGATCCGGACCGTCGCCGTGTACTCCGACGCCGACGAGAACGCCCTGCACACACGCATGGCGGACGCGGCGGTGCGGCTGCCGGGCGCGGCCCCGGCGGAGACGTACCTGCGCGCCGACCTGATCGTGAAGGCGGCGCTGAACGCGGGCGCGGACGCCGTGCACCCCGGCTACGGCTTCCTCTCCGAGAACGCCGACTTCGCGCGCGCCGTCCTCGACGCCGGCCTCGTGTGGATCGGGCCGCCGCCCGGGGCGATCGAGGCGATGGCCTCCAAGACCCGCGCCAAGCAGCTGATGGGCATCGAACCCCTCGCGTCGGTGACGGACGGCGACCTGCCCGTGCTGGTGAAGGCCGCCGCGGGCGGCGGCGGACGCGGCATGCGGATCGTGCGGGACCTGGCCGACCTGGACGCGGAGCTCGCGGCGGCACGCGCCGAGGCACTGAGCGCGTTCGGCGACGGCGAGGTCTTCGTCGAGCCGTTCGTGGAAGGCGGCCGGCACGTCGAGGTGCAGGTCCTCGCCGACACGCACGGCACGGTGTGGGCGCTGGGCACCCGCGACTGCTCCCTCCAGCGCCGGCACCAGAAGGTTGTCGAGGAGGCGCCGGCACCGGGCCTGGGCGACGAGCTCGCCGCCGAGCTGCACGCGTCGGCCGTGCGCGCCGCCCGCGCCGTCGACTACGTGGGCGCCGGGACGGTCGAGTTCCTGGTCGCGGACGGCCGGGCGCACTTCCTGGAGATGAACACCCGTCTCCAGGTGGAACACCCGGTGACCGAAGCCGTGTTCGGCATCGACCTGGTGGCGCTGCAGATCCGGATCGCCGAGGGCGGTGCCCTGGAGGACGAGCCGCCCCGGGCGCGGGGGCACGCGGTCGAGGCCCGCCTGTACGCGGAGGACCCGGCACGCTCCTGGGCCCCGCAGACCGGGGTCCTGCACCGCCTCGCCGTCCCGGACGGCATCCGCCTGGACACCGGGTACGCCGACGGCGCCGAGATCGGCATCCACTACGACCCGATGCTCGCCAAGGCGGTCGCCCACGCCCCCACGCGCGCCGAGGCCGTGCGGAAACTGGCGGGCGCCCTGGAGCGGGCGACCGTGCACGGCCCGGTCACCAACCGGGATCTCCTCGTCCGCTCCCTGCGGCACCCGGAGTTCGCCGAGGCCCGCATGGACACCGGGTTCTACGACCGCCACCTGGACGAGCTGACCGAGCCCGCCCCCGACCCGTACGCGCCGCTGGCCGCGGCCCTCGCCGACGCGCACGGCCGGTCCCGGTTCGGCGGCTGGCGCAACGTGGCCTCGCAGCCGCAGGTCAAGCGCTACCTGATGGCCGGCACCGAGCACGAGGCGCGCTACCGCCACACCCGCGAGGGCCTCGCGGCCGACGGAGTGCGCGTGGTGCGCGCCGACGACTCTCTCGTCGTCCTCGAAGTCGACGGTGTGCGGCGCGACTTCGCGATCGCGCGCCATGGCGACCAGGTCTTCGTGAACGCCACCGCGCTGACCGCGCTGCCGCGCTTCCGTGATCCCACCGCCCAGCAGGACCCCGGCTCGCTGCTCGCACCCATGCCCGGAACCGTCGTACGCGTCGCCGAGGGCCTGGCCGTCGGCACCTCCGTACGGGCGGGGGAACCGCTGCTGTGGCTGGAGGCGATGAAGATGGAGCACAAGATCTCCGCGCCCGCAGCGGGCACGCTGACGGCCCTGCACGCGGCCCCCGGCCGGCAGGTCGAGGTGGGCGCGCTGCTCGCGGTCGTGCAGCCGGCCCCGCAGGACGACACCCCGTAACGCCCCGGTGCGGCGGCCGGTGCCGCCGCGCCGCGCGCGACCCGGCCGGACCGCGCGACCCGTCATGAACCAGCCGTACTTTCCGTCTTCAGGAGGCTCCATGAGTTCCGCCGTCGAGACCGAAGAGCACAAGGCACTCCGTTCCGCCGTGGCCGCCCTGGGCGCGCGCTACGGCCGCGACTACCTCGCCAAGGTCGTCGCTGACGGAGGGCACCCCGACGAACTCTGGTCCGAGGCGGCCAAGCTCGGCTACCTCGGCGTGAACCTGCCCGAGGAGTACGGCGGCGGAGGCGGTGGCATAGCGGAACTCTCCATCGTCCTGGAGGAGCTGGGCGCCGCCGGCTGCCCCCTGCTGATGATGGTCGTCTCGCCCGCGATCTGCGGGACCGTCATCGCACGGTTCGGCACCGAGGAGCAGAAGCGGCAGTGGCTGCCCGGACTCGCCGACGGCAGCCGCACGATGGCATTCGGCATCACCGAGCCCGACGCCGGCTCCAACTCGCACCGGATCACCACCACGGCCCGCCGGGACGGCACCGACTGGGTCCTCACCGGCCGGAAGGTGTTCATCTCGGGCGTCGACATCGCCGACGCGACGCTCATCGTGGGCCGCACGGAGGACGCACGGACGGGCAGCCTGAAGCCCTGCCTGTTCATCGTCCCGCGGGACGCGGAGGGCTTCGGCCGCCGTCCCATCGACATGGAACTGCATGGCGCGGAGAAGCAGTTCGAGCTGACCCTGGACGACGTGCGGCTGCCCGCCGACGCGCTCGTCGGCGACGAGGACGCCGGCCTGCTCCAGCTCTTCGCCGGCCTCAACCCCGAGCGGGTGATGACGGCCGCGTTCGCGATCGGCATGGGCCGGTACGCCCTCGCCAAGGCCGTCGGGTACGCGCGCGAGCGCACCGTGTGGAAGGCGCCCATCGGCGCCCACCAGGCCATCGCGCACCCCCTGGCGCAGTCCCACATCGAACTCGAACTGGCCCGCCTGATGATGCAGAAGGCGGCGTATCTCTACGACCGCGGGGACGACGTGGCGGCCGGAGAGGCGGCGAACATGGCCAAGTACGCGGCCGGTGAGGCCTGCGTACGGGCCGTCGACCAGGCCGTGCACACCCTCGGCGGCAACGGCCTCACCCGTGAGTTCGGCCTCGCCTCCCTGATTACGGCCTCGCGCGTGTCTCGTATCGCGCCGGTGAGCAGGGAGATGATTCTCAACTACGTCTCCCACCAGACCCTGGGTCTGCCCAAGTCGTACTAGGACCCGGCGAGCCGCTCCAGGAGGAACCGTGTTCCGCAGCGAGTACGCAGACGTCCCGGCCGTCGAGCAACCCATCCACGAGGCCGTCCTCGGCGGGGCCGCCGAGCGCGGCGACACGCCCGCGCTCGTCGACGGTGTCGACGGCACCACGCTCACCTACGGCCAACTCGACCACTTCCACCGCAGGCTGGCCGCCGCGTTCGCCGAGGCCGGCGTCCGCAAGGGCGACGTGCTGGCCCTGCACAGCCCCAACACCATCGCCTTCCCCACGGCGTTCTACGCGGCCACGCGCGCGGGGGCCTCGGTCACCACCGTGCACCCGCTCGCCACGGCCGAGGAGTTCGCCAAGCAGCTGCGGGACAGCGCGGCGAGCTGGATCGTGACCGTGTCCCCGCTGCTGGAGACCGCCCGCCAGGCGGCCGAACTCGCGGGCGGGGTACGGGAGATCTTCGTCTGCGACCAGGCGCCGGGGCACCGTTCGCTGATCGAGCTGCTCGGCAGCACGGCGCCCGAGCCCCAGGTGCACATCGACCCCGTCGAGGACGTCGCGGCACTGCCGTACTCCTCGGGCACGACGGGCGTCCCCAAGGGCGTGATGCTCACCCACCGGTCCATCGCCACCAACCTCGCACAGCTCTCGCCGTGCATGCCGATGGGCACCGGCGACCGCATCCTCGCCGTACTGCCCTTCTTCCACATCTACGGGCTGACCGCCCTCATGAACGCGCCCCTGAGGCAGGGCGCCACCGTCGTGGTGCTGCCGCGCTTCGACCTGGACACCTTCCTCGCGGCCATCCAGAAGCACCACATCACCGGTCTGTACGTGGCCCCGCCGATCGTCCTGGCCCTCGCCAAACACCCGGCCGTCGCGCAGTACGACCTGTCGTCCCTGAAATACATCATCTGCTCGGCCGCGCCGCTGGACGCGGCCCTGGCCGCCGCCTGTTCGCGGCGGCTCGGACTGCCGCCCGTCGGCCAGGCGTACGGCATGACGGAACTGTCGCCCGGCACGCACGTCGTCCCGCTGGACGCCGAGAACCCGCCGCCCGGGACCGTCGGCAAGCTGATAGCCGGCACCGAGATGCGGATCGTCTCCCTCGACGACCCCGCCAAGGACCTGGGCGTCGGCGAGGCCGGCGAGATCACCATCCGCGGACCCCAGGTGATGAAGGGCTACCTCGGGCGCCCCGACGCCACCGCCGCGATGATCGACGCGGACGGCTGGCTGCACACCGGGGACGTCGGCCATGTCGACGCCGACGGCTGGCTCTTCGTCGTCGACCGCGTCAAGGAGCTCATCAAGTACAAGGGCTTCCAGGTCGCGCCCGCCGAACTGGAGGCGCTGCTGCTCACCCACCCCGGCATCGCCGATGCCGCCGTCATAGGGGTCTACAACGAAGACAACAACGAAGTCCCGCACGCCTTCGTGGTGCGCCAGCCGTCCGCACCGGACCTCTCCGAGGCGGAGGTCATGATGCACGTCGCCGAACGCGTCGCCCCGTACAAGCGGGTCCGCATGGTCACCTTCGTCGACGGGGTCCCCCGGGCCGCCTCCGGGAAGATCCTGCGCCGTCAGCTGCGGAGCCTTTCATGACCGTCGTGCACGCGGCACACGACCGCGCCGTCACCACGCTGACCCTCGACTCGCCCGCCAACCGCAACGCCCTGTCGGCCGTCCTCGTGGGCGAACTCGCCGACGCGCTCACCCGGTGCGGCAAGGACGACGGCGTGCGCGCCGTCGTCCTCACCCACACCGGGAACACCTTCTGCGCGGGCGCCGACCTGCGCGACCCACCGCACCCGGACGCCCTCGTCGCGCTGCTGCGGCAGATCGTCGAGCTGCCCAAGCCCGTGGTGGCCCGGGTGACCGGCCATGTGCGGGCGGGCGGGCTCGGCCTGCTCGGGGCCTGCGACATCGCGGTCGCGGGGGAGGGGGCGAGCTTCGCCTTCACGGAGGTGCGTATCGGCGTCGCACCCGCCGTGATCTCCCTCACGCTGCTGCCCCGCACCGACCCGCGCGCCCTCGCCCGCTACTACCTCACCGGCGAACGCTTCGACGCCGCCGAGGCGGTCCGCACCGGTCTGCTGACGGCCGCCGGCCCCGACGCCGACGAGGTGCTCGCCCCGGTCCTCGACGGGGTGCGCCGGTCCTCGCCCCAGGCTCTCGCCGAGACCAAGGCGCTGCTCACGGCTAAGGTGCTGGAGACCTTCGACCGGGAGGCGGCCGGGCTGACCGCGCTCTCGGCCCGGCTGTTCTCCTCCGCGCAGGCCGCCGAGGGGATGACCGCCTTCCTCGAACGACGGGATGCCGCATGGGTGGTGTGAGCACGACGGAACACGTCGGGCGTCTTCCGCATGTCCCCAAGCAGGACCGCAGCCGGGCCACCCGGCAGCGGCTCCTGGAAGCCGCCGTGGCCTGCCTCGCCGAACACGGCTGGGCGGGCTCGACGGTCTCCGTCGTCGCCGAGCGCGCCGGTGTCTCCCGGGGCGCCGCCCAGCACCACTTCCCCACCCGTGAGGACCTGTTCACCGCGGCCGTCGAGTACGTCGCCGAGGAACGATCCACCGCCCTGCGCGCGCTCTTCCCCGACGGCGCCGCCGACCGCCGGGTCGTGGTGGCCGCCCTCGTCGACCTCTACACGGGGCCGCTCTTCCGCGCCGCCCTGCACCTGTGGGTCGCCGCCTCGAACGAGGACCAACTGCGGACGCGGGTCACCGAGCTGGAGGCCCGCGTCGGCCGTGAGAGCCATCGCATCGCGGTCGACCTGCTGGGCGCCGACGAGTCCCGGCCGGGAGTGCGCGAGACGGTGCAGGGCCTGCTCGACATGGCCCGCGGTCTCGGCCTCGCCAACCTCCTCACCGACGACGGGGCGCGGCGGGCGCGGGTGGTGGAGCAGTGGGGGGCACTCATGGAGCAGGCGCTGGACTGAGGCCGCGGGCCGGAGCCCCGGGCCCCGGCCCGACCCTCAGGGGCTGAGGCGCTCCACCCGCCAGCTGCCGTCCGGTTCGGCCACGTAGCGGAGCCGGTCGTGGAGCCGGTTCTCACGGCCCTGCCAGAACTCGACGGCCTGCGGGGCGACGCGGAAACCGCCCCAGTTCGGCGGCACCGGGACCTGCTCGCCCTCCGGGTACCGGGCGCTCAACTGCGCGTACGAGGACTCCAGTTCGTCCCGCGAGGCGATGACCGAGGACTGCTCGCTGGCCCAGGCGCCGAGCTGCGAGCCGTGCGGGCGGGTGCGGAAGTACGCCGCGGTCTCGTCCCGGGCGGTGCGCCGCGCCGTGCCGGTGACGATCACCTGCCGGGCCATGGGGTGCCACGGGAAGAGCAGCGAGACGTACGGGTTCTCGGCCAGCTCGCGGGCCTTGCGCGAGTCGTAGTTGGTGTAGAAGACGAAGCCCTGCTCGTCGTACTGCTTGAGCAGCACGGTGCGGGAGCTCGGCCGGCCGTCGGCGTCCGCCGTGGAGACGACCATCGCGTTCGGTTCGTGCACGAAGCCGTGCACCGCCGCCTGCGCGGCCTGCCGGAACCAGTGGCCGAACTGATCCATGGGGTGCGCCGCGAGATCGTCCTCCACCAGGCCCTCGGCGCGGTAGTGCGCACGCATCGCGGCGGGATCGACGGCCAGCTCCTCCTCGGCGGCCTCTGCCGCCTCGGCGGCACGCTGGACGATGGGTTCGGCGGCGGAGTCGTCCGGGAAACGATCGTTCACGCGGTCATCTTGCCGTATACGCGGCCCTCCCTGGAGAGGAGTGTGGTTCATCACTGCGTGGCACTGAGTGCCGCACACCCTCCCCAAAGGTGGCACCCGGGGATATCGTGCTGCTGCCGTCGCGGTTGGATGACCGCCAGCCGCACGGGGCATCACCGGGGTGAGACCGCTTCGGACCGCGAGTCGCAGAGGGCTGTTCGGACGACTTCCGAGATCTTTCGGAAATTGCCCGCAGCCTTCGCCGCCGACCGTGGAACCGGACCGGCCGGTCGAACGACCATCGACCGTCGCCCTGTCGTCCACGCCTGACACATGGTCGCGAACACGCGTACACCCGTACGTGCCGTACACCCCCACAGCCATCTGTCGCACACGTCACGAGGAGCCGCCTGATGTCCGACTTCGTACCCGGACTCGAAGGAGTCGTCGCGTTCGAAACGGAGATCGCCGAACCGGACAAGGAGGGCGGCGCACTCCGGTACCGGGGCGTCGACATCGAGGACCTGGTCGGCCACGTCTCGTTCGGGAACGTGTGGGGTCTCCTCGTCGACGGCGCCTTCAACCCCGGCCTGCCGCCCGCCGAGCCGTTCCCCATCCCCGTCCACTCCGGCGACATCCGCGTCGACGTGCAGTCCGCGCTCGCGATGCTCGCCCCCGTCTGGGGCCTCAAACCGCTCCTCGACATCGACGAGGAGCAGGCCCGCGACGACCTCGCCCGCGCCGCCGTCATGGCGCTGTCGTACGTCGCCCAGTCCGCCCGCGGCCAGGGCCTGCCCATGGTGCCGCAGAGCGAGATCGACAAGGCGCACTCCGTGGTCGAGCGGTTCATGATCCGCTGGCGCGGCGAGCCCGACCCCAAGCACGTCGCGGCCGTGGACGCCTACTGGACGTCGGCGGCGGAGCACGGCATGAACGCCTCCACCTTCACGGCCCGCGTCATCGCGTCCACCGGCGCGGACGTGGCGGCGGCGCTCTCCGGAGCGGTCGGCGCGATGTCCGGACCGCTGCACGGCGGCGCGCCCTCCCGCGTCCTCGGCATGATCGAGGAGATCGAACGCACCGGGGACGCCGAGGCCTACGTCAAGAAGGCCCTCGACAGGGGCGAGCGCCTGATGGGCTTCGGCCACCGGGTGTACCGCGCCGAGGACCCCCGCGCGCGCGTGCTCCGCCGCACCGCCCGCGACCTCGGTGCCCCCCGCTTCGAGATCGCCGAGGCCCTGGAGAAGGCCGCTCTGGAGGAGCTCCACGCCCGCCGCCCGGACCGCGTGCTGGCGACGAACGTCGAGTTCTGGGCCGCCATCATGCTCGACTTCGCCGAGGTCCCGGCGCACATGTTCACCTCGATGTTCACGTGCGCCCGTACCGCCGGCTGGTCGGCGCACATCCTGGAGCAGAAGCGCACGGGCCGCCTGGTGCGCCCCTCCGCGCGCTACGTGGGCCCCGCGGCGCGCGGCCCGCAGGCGATCGTCGGGTACGAGGACATCGCGCACTGAGGGGCGCCGAGCCCCACTCGCACGCCGGTCGTCACGCGGGGGTGAGCAGCTCCGCGTGATGACGGGCGGCGGCCAGCGGGTGGGCGCGCAGCTTCCCCTTCAGCTCGTTGAAGCCGTACTCCGCGAAGAGCGGGTTGTCCGGGTCCGTCGTCACACCGGGGGCGGCGGACGCGTACGGGAAGGGCAGCGGCTCGATACGGGCGTCCAGCCGGGGGTTGTAGAAGAACGGCACCGAGAACCGCTCGGTGGCCCCGGCGGGACTCACCACCCGGTGGTTGGTGGCCAGCAGGTACCCGTTCGTGGCCACCTCCAGCAGCTCGCCCAGGTTGACGACGAAGGCACCCGGCAGCGGCGGCACGTCGTGGAACAGCCCGTCCTCCCGCTGCACCTGGAGTCCGCCGACCTGGTCCTGGAGCAGCAGCGTCAGGAAGCCGTAGTCCTTGTGCGCGCCGACGCCCTGATCGGCGCCGTCCCCGGAGCTCCCGGGGTAGCGCACCAGCTTCAGGTGCGGGTGCGCGCGCTCCCCGAAGACCGGGTCGTAGAAGCCGGCCGGAGCCCCGATCGCGGTCAGCAGCTCGCGCAGCAGCCGCTCGGCGACCGAGCTGAGCCGGTCGATCCAGGCGAGCGCCGCGGTGCGCAGCTCGGGCAGCGCGGCGGGCCACTGGTTCGGGCCCTGCAGCCACCAGTAGGCGGGCTCGCCGGGGCCCGGCACGTGCGGGGCCCGCTCGGCCCCTATGTCCAGCTGGTCGCGCCAGTCCCGGCTGCCGCCCGTGCGCTCGTCGCCGGTGCGGGTGTAGCCGCGGAAGTGCGGCGAGTTCACGTTGTCGAGGGCGAGCCGGTCGGCCTCGGGGAGGGCGAAGAACCGGTGCATCGCGCGCAGCAGCGCGCCGGTCTCCTCCTCGCTCACGCCGTGCCCGACGAGCTGGAAGAAGCCCACGTCGTGGGCTGCGCTGTGCAGCTGCGCGTGCAGCAGGGCGCGGGCCTGGGGTCCGCGGTCGGCCGCGGACAGATCGATGATCGGAAGCTGCCGGGAGCCGTGCTGCTGCCCGGGCAGGCGGTGGTCCGGGGAAGACGTGTACGTCGTCATGAGGTGCGTCCGCAGGGTGTACGGGTGCCCGGGCGGCCGCCGGGGGTGGGGCGGGGGCCACGGGTGCCAAATGGAAGAGGAGGCCGTGCGAAGAGGGGCTGGGTCAGGCAGAGCGCCGACAGCCCATGCTCGTGACGCGCACGAAGTCCACGTGGCGGCGTCGAACGAGCATCGGAAGCATGGCCCAAGAGTACTGCGGGCCTTCGGATACGGGTGTGTCCCGCCTCACACCCCGCGAAATCGCCCGCGGGCGGGTGCGGGGCGCGGGTCGGGCGGCCCCGCGGACGAGGGTGCCGGGCGCGGAACGCCCCGTGAAACGCAGACGACCTGCGGGCTCGGGTCCCTCCGCCTCGCGGCAAAGGAGCCGGCCGGACGTACCGGCGAGCCCACAGGTCGGGTGACTGCTTGGGATTGGGGCCGGCTGCACGCTCGATTCACGTGCTGGTCCGGCACCGCACTGGATGTGGTGACGGGCCGCTAGCCCGCAGCCACCTCACGCGTCCGGTTTCCATACATCTGCCGAACCACCTCCCTTCTCGTGTGCACCACACACTAGGAACCGATCCCGCACGCTTCAACCGTTTTTTTGGAAAGTATCCGCGGCGCCCGTGCGGGGCGTTCCCGCAGGCCCCGTGCGGTGGCCGGGAAAGTCATGGGTTTCTGGGGCGGGCGGGACGGAAATCCGGCGTACAACGATTTCGTCCAATCTTTGGGGAAGGCGATGTGGGCTGGGTCACGTTCGAGTTGAATGATTGCCAGTGAGTGAACTGTCGCGCCGTACGTGCGGACACACAGCCTGCAGGGGGTCCAGGTGAGTGCTTCCCGGCGTAGTGGGACCACCGACGAGCTGGGGCCCGACGAGCCCGAGCGGGATGGTTCGGATCTGCTTGCCGCGCTGTTGGACGGGATGGACGCGGCGCTGTGTGCCTTCGACGCCGACGGCGTCGTCACCCACTGGAACCGCGAGGCCGAGCGCATCCTGGGCTGGACCGCCGCCGAAGCCGTCGGCCGGCACGGGTTCGCCGGATGGGCGGTGCGCACCGCGGACGCCGAGGAGGTCGAGGCGCGGCTGCTGTCCGCCATGCAGGCACCCGGACGGCAGGTCCACGAGTTCGCCCTGCTGACCAAGGAGGGCGGCCGGGTGCTGGTGCGCACCCAGTCCGCCGCCGTGCGCGGACCGGACGGCAAACCCGCCGGCGTGTACTGCGCCTTCAGCGAGGTGCACGCCCAGATCGACCTCGAACGGTCCATCGCACTCAGCGAGGCGCTGTTCGAGGACGCCAGTTGGGGCGTCGTCCTCGTCGACGCCGACCTGCGGCCCGCCGTCGTCAACGCCCACGCCGCGCGAGCCCTCGGGACCGGCCGTACGTCCCTGCTCGGCCGCCCCCTCGGAGAACTGCTCTCCCAGGGCGTCGAGGACCTGGAGGGTGCGCTCACCCATGTGCTCGCCGAGGGCGCCCCGCCCGCGCCCGCCGAGATGTGGGTGAGCCTGCGGACCCCGGAGGGCGAGAAGCGGCGCTGCTGGCGCAGCGGGTTCCTGCGCCTCGCCTCACCGCTCGCCGAGGAGCCCGTACCGCTCGGCGTGGGATGGCTCTTCCAGGACGTGACGGAGGCCAAGCAGGCCGAGCAGGACGCGGCTCAGCTGCGCTTCCGCGCCATCCAGCTGCACCGCGCGGCACGGGCCGCCGCCGAGTGCGAGGACCCGGCGGAGGCCGCCACCGTCCACCTCGACTTCTCGCTCGCCGGCTTCGCCGACCACGCGCTGATCGACCGGGTGGCGGGCGGCTCGCTGCGCGACGGGGAAGGCCCCGTCCGGCTCGTCCGGGCCGCCGCCACGCCCTCCGGGGCACCCGGCCCGAGCATGCCGACCGGCAAGGCGGGACTGCCCGTGCGCTACGGGGACGGACATCCCGCGCTCCAGAGCGTGGACCGCGCCGGGTCCGTACGGGCCAGCGCGGGTGCCGCCGGGACCGAGCAGGCACGCGAGTGGGCCGTGGCCCGCCAGTGGCCGCCGGACTCGGTGCACGCGCTGTGCGTGGTGCTGCGCAGCCGTGGACGGACCCTGGGCGTCGTGACGTTCCTGCGGGGCGCGGGACGCAGCCAGTTCGAGCGCTCGGACGCCACGTACGCGGAGGACGTGGCCGTCCGGATCGCGATGGCACTGGACCTGGAGGGACTGCTGGGGAGCGAGTAGGGACCGGCCCCGCGCTCCGGCCCGTGTCCGCCTGCCGGGGCGGGACGCCTGAACTGCCGGGGAGCGCGCAGGGTCCGGCCCCGCCGCCCTGGCGTGCCCGTCATGGGCGGGACACGTGGACCGCCGGGCGGGCCTGGCCCCGCTGCCCGCGCGTGCTCGCCGGGACGAGGCACCCGGTGCCTGGGCTGCCGGGCCACGGCGGTGCCGGGGGGCAGGCCGTTCCCGCCTCCGGCGGGCCGGGTCAGCGCCGGTAGAAGATCCGGTCCCCGTACTCCGTCATCACCCGGTTGTTCCAGTCGTGGCCGCCGTCCACGTTGCCCGAGCGCAGCAGGGGCGGTTCGATGCCGCGGCCGGCGAGGGTGCCCGCTGCCGTCGCCATGACGGCCTGGAGCACGGCCGTGGTCACCACGGTGGACGCGGGGGCGAAGGGGGCCTCGATCGCGTCGAGGGTGAGCTCCGCGTCACCGACCGCGATCTTCGAGTCGAGGACGACGTCGCAGTGGTCCTTCAGATAGGTGCCCGAGACGTGCCGCGACGTCGTCTCGGTGGCGTAGGCGACCGAGGTGACGCCGATGACCTTCACCCCCAGCGCGCGGGCGTTCATGGCCATCTCCACCGGGAGCGCGTTGCGGCCGGAGAGCGAGATGATCACGAGCAGGTCGCCGGAGCGCAGCGGGCTGCAGTCGAGGACCGCGCTCGCCAGCCCGTCGACCCGCTCCAGGGCGGAGCCGAGCGTGGCGGGCATGACGTCGACGCCCACGACCCCCGGCACGGTCAGCAGGTTCATCAGGGCGAGGCCGCCCGCGCGGTACACGATGTCCTGCGCGGCGAGCGAGGAGTGCCCGGCGCCGAAGGCGAACAGCCGCCCGCCGTCCGCGACGGTGTCGGCGATCAGGGTGCCGGCCGCCTCGATGTCCGCGGCGCCCTCGTCCCGTACCCGCTGGAGCAGGCCGATCGCGGCGTCGAAGAACTGCCCGGCCAACTTGCTGTCGCTCATCGGCGAAGCCCTTTCCACGTCTCGTCGTATCGTCGGGGTCGACGCGCACGGCCGAAGGGCGGCTGAACCGGAGTCCCGGTGCGGCCGTACTCCTGTCGTGTCGCGGATCACGTTGCGGTCTGGACCACTGCGCTGTCAACAACGCCCGCCCGTCCGGGCGGGTCCGTCGCTCCGGCCCGCTCCCTGCCCGCACGGCCGCGGCGGGCAGGCGTGACGGCCCGGTTTCGACGGCCGGGCACGGTTGTCAGTGGTATGCGTCAGAATTGAGTTCAGGGCCAGCGCACACGCCGGTGGGCCGTCGCGTCTCCGGCAGAGCTAATCGAGGGGCACGAATGTCCGGACTGATCGACACCACGGAGATGTATCTCCGCACCATCCTCGAACTCGAGGAGGAAGGCGTGGTCCCCATGCGCGCCCGGATCGCGGAGCGGCTCGACCAGAGCGGCCCCACGGTCAGCCAGACGGTGGCGCGCATGGAGCGCGACGGCCTGGTGGCGGTGGCCAGCGACCGCCATCTGGAACTCACCGAGGAAGGGCGGCGGCTGGCCACCCGGGTGATGCGCAAGCACCGTCTCGCGGAGTGCCTGCTCGTCGACGTGATCGGTCTGGAGTGGGAGCAGGTGCACGCCGAGGCGTGCCGCTGGGAACACGTGATGAGCGAGGCCGTCGAGCGCCGCGTCCTGGAGCTGCTGCGCCACCCGACCGAGTCGCCGTACGGCAACCCGATCCCCGGCCTGGAGGAGCTCGGCGAGAAGGACGGCGCCGACCCGTTCCTCGACGAGGGCATGGTGTCCCTGTCCGAGCTCGACCCGGGTATGGACGGCAAGACCGTGGTGGTCCGCCGGATCGGCGAGCCGATCCAGACGGACGCGCAGCTGATGTACACGCTGCGGCGCGCGGGCGTGCAGCCCGGCTCCGTGGTGAGCGTGACCGAGTCGGCGGGCGGGGTCCTCGTGGGCAGCGGCGGTGAGGCCGCCGAGCTGGAGGCGGACGTCGCCTCCCACGTGTTCGTCGCCAAGCGCTAGCGCCCGCGTCCTGGGCGGCGCTTCGGGGCCCGTGCTCGTGACGGGCCGCCCGCGCCGCCCGCCGGAGGCGCCGGCGCGACCGGTACCCGCGAGGGGCAGCTCCCGGGGGCCGGCGCGGGGACGGCATCGGCCGGTCCCGCGCCGGTTCCCGGGCGCACGCCGTCCCGTGTACCGCGCATTCCGGCCGATCCGCTTGGGACATGTCAACTCCCGCGGTGTCAGGGGCAGTTGTGATGTCTCCGCGATCCCGCCGAAACCAAGATTCAGTGTGCGGAATCGCAGCGGCGGGACCGTATGCGTGCGAGGCTGTCGCGTGAGGCATATGACCTGAGGGCTCTTGACCGTGTCCGAGAGCGATGGTGCGCGGTCGGGGAGGGGGCGCAAGGATGTGCCGTAGTCGTGGAGAGGGCCCCGGCGCCGCATGGCGCCGGGGCCTGTCCTCCCCTGTGCTGACCCGGAGCCCCGAGCTCTCAGGGTCAATCCCCTCGGACCGTTTTCCCCGAGCGGTCCGCCTCCCGCTGAAGATCTCCCCTCGGCGGCGGCGGTCAATCCTGGGACATGGTCACTCGAATGAGGGGTGTTGCAGCCAGGAGGCCCATTTTCGAAACCTCATTCGATAGCGTGGCGGTGCGTCAGGGGTACATGTAGAGCAGCACACCAGCAGGAGCAGCGGCAGGAAGCGGTACGAGTGGACCGGCCGGTTCGAGCGGGAGTGAGCCGGTCCGAGCGAGCTAGGGGGGTGCCCGATGGTGCGGCGCATCGACGTGAGGGGAACGGGCGGCGTACGCCTCGCCGCTTGGGAGTTCGCCGACCCGCCGAAGACCGACCCGCCCAGGGCCTCGGAGGAGTCGCCCGGCGTGCTGTTACTGCACGGCCTCATGGGCCGTGCCTCGCACTGGGCGTCCACCGCCCGCTGGCTCTCCGAGCGGCACCGTGCCGTCGCGCTCGACCAGCGCGGCCACGGCCAGAGCGAGAAGCCGCCGGAGGCGGAGTACACCCGCGAGGCCTATGTGGAGGACGCCGAGGCCGCCCTCGAACAGCTCGGTCTCGCCCCCGCCGTCCTGATCGGCCATGCCATGGGCGCGCTGACCGCCTGGCAGCTCGCCGCCAAGCGCCCCGACCTCGTCCGTGGAGTGATCATCTGCGACATGCGGGCCTCCGCGCTCGGGGCCGCGTCCCAGCGTGAGTGGGAGGACTGGTTCAAGGCCTGGCCCGTACCCTTCGCCACCCTCGCCGACGTACGGAAGTGGTTCGGTGAGGACGACCCCTGGGTGGAGCGCCCCAACCCGTCCCGCGGCGAGTTCTACGCCGAAGTGATGCACGAGTCCCCGGACGGCTGGCGCCCGGTCTTCGAACCGGAGCAGATGCTCAAGTCCCGCCAGACCTGGGTGTTCGACGCCCACTGGGAGGAGCTCGCGCAGGTCCGGTGCCCCGCCCTGGTCGTCCGGGGCCTCGACGGCGAACTGGGCCGCGCCGAGTCCCAGGAGATGGTCCGTGTCCTGCCGCGCGGCCAGTACGCGGAGGTGGCCGACGCCGGGCACCTGGTGCACTACGACCAGCCGGAGGCCTGGCGCGCGGCCATCGAGCCGTTCCTCGACGGCGTCCTCACCGGCTAGGTCCCCCGACCGGCCTCGGCGCCCGCACCTGGGCTGTCCCGTACCCACGACCTCGTCCCGGCCCGCGTCCGGGCTCCGTGACGGTGCCGCTCCGCCGCCACTTCCCCGCGACGGCCCCTGAGCCGTGGGATCCGTGAGATCCGTGGGATCCGCGGCCGGCCTGTGGATCAGCCCTTGCTGACCGCCGCCAGTATCTCCGGCAGCCGGTCTGCCGTCCGCGGTGCCGCCATCCGCAGCCCCAGCTCCGTGATCAGGGCCCCGTATCCGGCGCCCAGCGGCAGCACCAGCCAGCTCCAGTCGTCGCCGCCGGACGTCACGTTCAGCCAGATGGTGAGCGCGATGACGGGGGCCGCGAGCAGCGCCGCCGAGACCATGCCGCCGACGACGGAGATCCAGGCGAGGCCCGCCTGCCCCGGGGCCACGTTCTTGTAGCCCTCCTGCGGGATCGAGTACGGGAAGCGTGCCGAGGACCACGCGCCGGTCGCCAGCATCGCGCCGAGCAGCGCGAAGGACAGACCGAGCACCTCGGGCAGCTTCGGCCAGTCGCCGAGCATCGCCGTCGTCAGGACGGTGACGAGCGTCGCGTACGGCAGGGTGATCACCAGCAGCGCCAGCGCACGCCCGCGCAGCTCGACGTACGCGTCCCGGGTGGACGAGATCGTCATCGCGACCATCCAGAACGCGGACGTGTCCTGCCCGAACTGGTTGTACATCTGGATGCCGAGCATGCCCGCGGCGAAGCACGCGAAGTAGATCGAACCGGTGCCCTGGAGAGCGTTGAACACCGGCACGATCAGACCGATGGCCAGCGACGTCACCCAGGCCGCCTTGGTCTTCGGATCGCGCCACACGTACCGCAGGCTGCGCTCCATGACGGTCCCGGTGCGCCCGGACGGCAGGAGCCGGGCCGCTCCCGACGCCCCCTTCTCCCGCGCGGCCGGCTCGGCCGCCTGAAGCGTCGAACCGTCCGGCGAGGTCATCAGACGGGTCAGATGCCGCGACCACAGTGCCAGCAGCCCCGCCAAGGCGGCCACGGCCAGCAGCAGTTGGACCACGCCGGTCGTGTACGACCCGTCGCTCACCGAGTCCACCGCGCCGATCGCGGAGGCGGGCGGCACCCAGCGCAGTACGTCCGCCACGGGGTCGAGCTGCGACAGACCGCCCGCCGAACCGAGGCGCTGCGCACCGAAGTTGACCAGCTGCGCGCCGACCGCGATCACCAGACCGCTGAGCACCGCGAGATCACGGCCCTTGCGGCTGGACAGCAGCCGGATGTTGGCGGCGGCGACGGCCCGTGCGAGGGCCACGGAGACGAGGAGTGCGACGGCCACGGCGACGACGGCGGTGACGTACGCCGCCGCACCGTGCGCGACGGAGATCACCGAGCCGATCAGCAGACAGAGCGTGAAGAGAGGCCCGACGCCGACCAGGGAGGCCGCCAGCAGCGCCCGTACCAGCGGGTGCGGACGCAGCGGCAGCATCACCAGACGCGTCGGGTCGAGGGTCTCGTCGCCGCTGGGGAAGAACAGCGGCATCACGGCCCAGCCGAGTGCGAGCAGCGCCACCAGCAGCAGGGCGACGGCGGGCGCGTGCGTGTTGCCGCGCAGCGCGATCAGGCCGATCAGCTGAAGGGCGGCGACGAGCAGGACGAGGACGACGGAGGAGACGTACGCGGCCCGCCGGCCGGCCGACTGGCGCAGCCCGTTGCGCAGCAGCGACAGCTTCAGCCGTACGACGACGGGGGTGATCGACGCGGTCGAGACGCCGCCGGCGGCGCTCATCGTGCCCCGCCGCCCAGCCAGTCCAGATCGGCCCCGGCGGAGCGGCCCTGCGCGCCGACCAGTTCGAGGAAGGCCTCCTGGAGGGAGGGCGCGCCGCCACGGACCTCGGCGAGCGGGCCGTGCGCGCGGATGCGCCCCGCGGCCATCACGGCGACCCAGTCGCACAGCGACTCCACCAGCTCCATCACATGGGAGGAGAACACGACCGTGGCGCCGGAGCCGGTGTAGCGCTCCAGGACACCGCGGATCGTCTGCGCGGAGACGGGGTCGACGCCCTCGAACGGCTCGTCGAGGAAGAGGACCTCCGGGTTGTGCAGGAGGGCACAGGCCAGGCCGATCTTCTTGCGCATGCCGGTCGAGTAGTCGACGACGAGTTTGTGCTGGGAGCCCGCGAGGTCGAGGACGTCGAGGAGCTGGGTGGCGCGCTTGTCGACCTCGGCGCCGGGCAGACCGCGCAGCCGGCCCGTGTAGGCGAGGAGTTCGCGCCCCGAGAGCCGTTCGAACAGCCGCAGCCCCTCGGGCAGCACGCCGATGCGCGCCTTCACCTCCACCGGGTCGCGCCACACGTCGTGGCCGACGACCTCGACGGTGCCCTGGTCGGGCCTGAGCAGCCCGGTCACCATCGACAGCGTGGTGGTCTTGCCGGCCCCGTTCGGGCCGACGAGCCCGATGAACCGGCCCGCGGGCAGCTCCAGATCGATCCCCGCGACGGCGATCTGTTCCCCGAACCGCTTCCAGAGCCCCTGTACACGTACGGCGGGCACACCGGCCCCTGCTCCCTCGGTCATGCGAGAACCCTACGTGGGTGCGGTGCAGCCCCCGGAAGCCCGGAGACCGGCGGGCGGGCGCACGGCGACCGCGGACAGCCGTGCGCCCGCCGACGCCGAACGGCGGTGGCGGGCAAGGCGGTCGGCGGTGCTACCGGTCCCGTCCGCACGCGTACGCCAGGGGCGAGATGAGCTCCTCCGCGTCCGGCAGCCACCGGTTGGCGGGCGTGGGGCGGCGGGCCCACTGCACGGCGCCGCGGGAACCGAAACGGGTGGGCGGGGCGGCCACGTACGAGCCCTCGCCGAGCGCCTGCAGATCGAGGGAGGCGGGCGGCCAGCCCAGCTTCCGCACCAGGTCGGGGACCTTCGCGGCGGCACCCGGGAGCACGAAGAAGTGCATGCGGCGGTCCGGGGTGCAGGTGACCGGACCGAGGGTCAGCTCCATGCGCTCCATGCGGGCCAGGGCGAGGAAGCCGGCCGTCTCCGGGACGTCGATCGCGTCGAACGTCCGCCCCGTGGGCAGCAGGATCGACGCCGACGGCTGCTTCGACCACAGCCGGCGCGCGACGGTCGAACTGCCCGTCGCCTGAGTCGCCCAGTCCTCGCGCGCCGGGTGCGCGCCGGGTGAGGCGCACGCGGGATCGCCGCAGGAGCAGTGCTGCACCCCGTCGACGGCTTCCAGCCAGGTGCCCGGGACCACGTCCCAGTGGCGTTCATCGGCATAGCGCACGGCGGTTTCCTGCAGCGATTCGCCACGCTGCTGGGGGATATGTGCGGACTCGGTGCCTGCCATGGTCTTTTCCACGTGGAACTCAACTCCCGTGTCCACCTCGGGTTACGGGGGACACACGCGCGGGGGAGGAGCATCGATTCCGCGTCTGGGGCGCATGGATGCACGTGTGGGGGCGCGCGGGAGGAACAGCCGCGGGGAGTGGGTAGGCAGCGGTGGGGTCGGCAACCGCCTTTACCCCGGCAAACCTCACATGTCTCGCATCTTCGGCATGTCTGCGGGGCATTGATCTTCCTGGCCGACTTCTTTCGGTGCGGTCGGCCGCTGAAGACACGTCAAGTCGGTGCGTGGGCAGGCACCGCAGCCACGGGCGGGTGAGTCGAAGGGGCATGCCGGTGCGAGGGACGACGCGCAAGGGCCCGCGGGGCCCGGGCGCGATCGCCCCCTCGGCACCGGTCGGCGCGCCCCGGAGGCGAACCGCCGGAGAGCAGGGGGTACGCCATGGCCGCAAGGCCTCTCATCGCCAGGCAGCCGAACGAACGGCTCCAGGCACTCATCCAGGAAGCGGGCTGTTCCAATGCCGGGCTCGCGCGCCGGGTCAACATGTGCGGCGCGGAACACGGTCTCGATCTGCGCTACGACAAGACGTCCGTGGCGCGCTGGCTGCGCGGACAGCAGCCGCGCGGGCGGGCCCCGGCGATCATCGCGGAAGCGCTCGGACGCAAGCTGGGCCGCACGGTCACGATCGACGAGATCGGCATGGCCAACGGCAAGAACCTCGCGTCCGGCGTGGGCCTCCAGTTCTCGCCGACCGTACTGGGCGCCATCGAGCAGGTCTGCGAACTGTGGCGCAGCGACGTGGGACGACGGGACTTCCTGTCCGGTTCCTCGGTCGCCGCCTCCGCGCTCGTCGAACCGAGCCGGGACTGGCTGATCTCCGCGCCGGACGCCCAGGTGGCGCGCTCGGCGGGCCCGCGGGTGGGGCTCTCGGACGTGGCGGCGGTCCGCGCCATGACCCAGGCGCTCGTCGACCTGGACCACCAGTACGGCAGCGGGCATGTGCGCCCGGTGGTCGTGCACTACCTCAACAGCGTGGTGTCCGGACTGCTCGCCGGCTCCTACCGGGAGGCCGTCGGGCGCGACCTGTTCGCCGCGGTCTCACGGCTGACGGAACTCGCCGGGTACATGGCCGTCGACACCGGCCAGCCGGGGCTCGCCCAGCGCTACTACATCCAGGCGCTGCGGCTCGCCCAGGCGGCCGGTGACCGCGGCTACGGCGGCTACGTGCTCGCCGCGTCCATGAGTCATCTGGCCGCACAGCTCGGCAACCCGCGTGAGATCGCGCAGCTGGCGCGCGCCGCGCAGGAGGGCGCGCGGGGGCGGGTGACGCCCCGCGCCGAGTCGATGTTCCACGCCGCGGAGGCGCGCGGGCACGCGCTGATGGGCGACGCGCGCGCCGCCCAGCTGGCGTCCGGGCGCGCGGTGACCGCACTGGAGGGCGCGGACGCGGCCTCCGGGGACGACCCGACGTGGATCGCGCACTTCGACGAGGCCTATCTCGCCGACGAGCTGGCGCACTGCCACCGCGACCTGGGGCAGGCGGAGGCGGCGGCGCGGTGCGCGGAGGAGTCCCTCGCCGGGCACCCCGAGTCGCGGGCCCGGCGCAGGGCGATCGGCTATGTGCTGCTCGCCACGGCACAGGTGCAGCAGCGCGAGGTGGAGCAGGCCTGCCACACCGGGATGCGCGCCGTGGAGCTGCTGGGCACGTTGCGTTCCAACCGGGGCGCGGAGTATCTGGACGACCTCCAGCAGCGGCTGGAGCCGTACCGGGACGAGCCGGTGGTCCGGGAGTTCGGCGCGCGGATGGACCTCCAGGCGGCGGCGTGAGCCCGGGGGCCGTGCGGGCGACATGAACGCACGCTCCGCCCGGGCGTGAACGGCGGGGAAACGGACGCGGCGGTGAAGAAGGGAGCCGTATACAGCGCCGCGCGGGACGGATTCGTTACCCGGGTCACAGGGGGCGGTGGTCACGTCCCGTGCTGCGTGGCACCGGGTTGTGGGGACCCGGTAGCGTGAGCCGACGATTCCGAAGGTCCCCCATTCGTAGGAGTCCCGGTGACGCAGAGTGGACAGGGCGAGGAGCCCTCGGCGCGGCCCGCGCACGAAGGCATCGTGCTGCCCTCCGACGGTGGCGCGCCCCTGCTGCCCGGTACGGCGGGTGACGCCGCGACCCCGGCGGGCGGCCAGGCCTGGGGCCGGCCGTGGGGCCCGGACCAGTCGGCCGCGCCCGCGCCCGGCGGCGCCGAGGGCTGGGGGGCGCCCGAGAACGACGCCCAGGCATGGGGAGCCGCCGAGCCGCCGGCACCGGCCGCGCCCGCCTCCGACTGGGGCACCTCCCACCCCTCCCAGGGCTGGGCCGCCTCCGGCGCGCACGCGGCTCAGCAGCCGCAGGGATTCGCCCCGCAGCCGCCGGCCGGTGCGGGCCCGCTGCCCCCCGAGGGCGCGCAGGCCCCCTTCGGTGTACCGGGCGGCGGGTACGGTTACCCGCCCCCGGTGCAGCACCCCGGCACCGCCCTCCCGCAGGAAACGAGCGGGTACGGCACCCCTGGCGCTGCTCTTCCGCAGGCCGGCGACGGGTACGGCGCCCCCGGGGCGCCGCTGCCGCCCGCTGCCGTCGACGGCGCCACGCAGTACATACCTCACATGCCGCCCGCCCCGGCCGGTGACGAGGGAGCGACCCAGTTCATCCCGCCCGTCCCCGCCACGCCCGACGAGGGCGCCACCCAGTTCATCCCGCCGGTCGGCCCGGGGGCACTGCCGCCCGAGATGCCGGCCGGCGACGCCACGCAGTTCCTCGGCCGGGCGCCGCAGGGCGGCCCCGAGGCCGGGCAGCTGCCCACCGCCGGGCACCCGGACGCCGAGGCCACCCAGTTCATCGCCCCCGTTCCCGCACAGCCCGGATCGGAGCCGTACGGCATACGTCCGGGCGCGCCGGAGGACCGGCAGCCCCCGGCGGAGTTCGACAACCTCTTCCGCAGCGAGCCGGAGGGGCCGGCGTCGACGCAGCAGATGCCGCGCTTCGACCCCTCGGCCCAGCAGACCCCGTACGGCGCGCAGGCCCCGTACCCGTCACCCGCCCCCGGCGGCCGGGCCGCCGCACGGCGCGGCGGCACCTCCGACTTCGAGGAGGGCGGCGGCCGCGGCGGGCGCAGCGGCTCACGTATCCCGGTGATCGCGGCCATCGGCATCGGTATCGCCGTGCTCGGTGTCGGCGCCGGTGCGCTGCTCAGCGGCGGCGGGGACTCCGACAGCAAGGACGACGGCAGCAAGACCGTGTCGGCGACGGCTCCCGCCACGCAGGAATCGGCGTCGCCGGCCGCGGACCCGGTCAAGGCGCAGGCCGTCGAGCTGGACAAGCTCCTCGCGGACAGCAGCAACAGCCGGGACTCGGTGATCAAGGCCGTGGCGAACGTGCGGGCCTGCAACAACCTGGACCAGGCGGCCGGTGATCTGCGTGACGCGGCGAAGCAGCGGGGCGAGCTGGTCACCCGGCTCGGCGCGCTGTCCATGGACAAGCTCCCGAACCACGCCGCGCTGTCCACCGCGCTCACCAACGCCTGGAAGGCCTCGCAGTCGGCCGACAACCACTACGCGGCCTGGGCCGACCAGGTCGGCGGCAAGAAGGGCTGCCGCAAGGGCCATGCCCGCGAGACCGGGCAGACCCAGGCGGCCACCCGGGCCAGCGGCACGGCCTCCACGGAGAAGGAGAAGGCCGCCCGGCTGTGGAACTCCATCGCGTCCAAGTACGGACTGACGCAGCGGACGCGGATCCAGCTGTGAGCCGCCCCTGACGGCGGGAGGGCGCGGGCGATCTCAGTCCGCGTTCTCCAGCGTCCTGGACACGTTCACGAACCCGCGCCGCTCCGAGGTCAGCAGACCCTGGCGGACCACCTGGAAGGTGACGTCGGCGTTGACCAGGCGCGGGAAGTCGACGGCCGCGATCAGGTCCTCGAAACGCCAGCTGAGCGTCGGGGTGAGCCCGCCCGTGGTCACCTTCAGTCCGTTGTCGAGGGCGCGCCGGATGGCCAGTGAGGTCACCTTCTGGTCGCCGAGCGACTCGATGACCGCCTTCAGCACGGTGTACGCGATCCAGGTGGTCTGCACTCCGGCGTCCGCGGGGTCGATCCGGTTGTCGCCGAAGGCCTGCTCCTTGATCACGGAGCGCATCTGGTCCCAGCGGGAGTCGTTCGAGGTCGGGTACCAGCCGGTGACGTAGGAGCCCTCGTACGGGCTGGACTTGCCGCCCGTGGCGTCGATCAGCGACTGGTCGACGCTGCCGAGCACCGTGCCCGTGCTCACCTTCGGATAGTTCTGGCGGTCGCGCCGGAAGGAGTCCATGAAGGTGTCCGTGCGGTCACCGAGCGCGGGCACCACACAGCCCCGCTCGGCCGGGTCGGAGGTGGCGTGGGTGAGCGCCTGCTGCGTCTGCCGCGCGTACTCCGTCGCGTCCTCGGCGGCCCGCTGGTCCGCCGCGGCCGAGTGGGCCCGCGACTTCAGGCCCGAGTCGAGCAGCACCGGGAGCTGGTCGCCGGCGATGGTGTCGGGACGGATCAGCGCGACCGGACCGCAGTTCTTGCCGAGCTGTTCGCCGAGCCCGGCCAGCAGCGCGGGCTCGCCACCGTTGACGGGGTAGGACAGCGGGCTGGTGAATTCGTCGTCGGTGACGCCGTAGCCGCCGATGTACGGGATGCCCGCGCTCTCCAGCGGAGCGAGGAAGTCCCGGCTGTGCTGGCTGTAGGAGCCCACGACCGCGACGACGTTCTCCTTCGCCGCGCGCTGCGCGCACTGCGCGGCGAACACGGCGTCGTTGTGGTCGTTGCAGGTGAGCACCTTGAGCGGGTGGCCGTTGATCCCGCCGTGCGCGTTGACCCAGCGGGCGTAGGCCTTCGCCATGGCGGGCATGCCGGGTTTGTTGGTCGCCGCGGTCTTCTCGGGCGCCCAGGTCATGACGGTGACGGAGTCGTCCCCGGAACCCCCCGTGGCACCAGGGATGACCCCGCATCCGACGGCGATCGACGCACACGCGGCCAGCGCGCCCGCGGACAGCAGCGTGGCCCTCAGGGGCCGGGGGAGGACGGAGGAGCTGGTGCGCGTACGCCGACTGCCGGTCATGGACACGCACGATTCCGTCACATCACTAACCTTCGAGTGACCCGTGGTCAACGGAAGGTGACACAGAGGTGAATTACGGGGGCCTGTGATCCGGATTTCGCGGGGAACGTACGATCGATGACCGTGCAAGGTTCGGAGAACTCTTCCCGTCGCGGCCGTCGCTCATCCACCATGGGCGGCATGCCACTCAACGACATGCCGTGGTGGCGCTGGCGCAGCAATGTGCGCTCCGCGCTGCACATGCTCTCCGACCCCGTGTTCCAGCGTGACGTCTGGCTCGCGGGCATCGACGGGTACGGGGACGTCACCGACGCCGTGTACCGCCTGGTCGAGGACACCTGGCTGGACAACTGGTCCGCCGAGAAGTACGTCGGCACGATATTCCGGGACTCCCAGGAGGCGGCCCTCGTCGACACCGCGGTGCTGCGCGTGCTGCGGATCATGCACCAGGTCGGGCCCGACGCGCCGGTCTCCGCGTACCTCGACCACCACGCCTGGCCGGAGGCCGTGCGCGCCGCGCGCGACGCGCACGTGCGGCTGGCGGCGAGCGACGGTGAGGACCCCGACACCCCGCCGCGCACGCTCGAAGTGCTGCGCATCCTGACGCGCTCGGCCTGAGGGCTGTCCCGTAATCCCTGGTGGATCAGCGCGCGGCGTCGGATGCGGTGCATCGCAAGGCAAGGCGGAGGGTCGTCCTCATACTGGGTGTATTCGGGCGATCCGACAACGCGGCGAGGTGCCGTAGCTGTCGTCGTGTGCCCGCCAGGGATGACGGGACAGCCCTTAGCGCCCGCCACGCCCCGACGGCGTCCGTGTGGCGGGACGGCTGCCCGCCGCGGGGGTCTGATATGGGACCCTGTGCTGCATGAATGAGCAGTCCGTCCGCGGGGCCGCACCCGCCGCCGAGCAGTACGTCCTGATCCTCTCCTGCCCGGACAAGCAGGGGATCGTGCACGCCGTGTCGAGCTATCTGTTCATGACCGGCTGCAACATCGAGGACAGTCAGCAGTTCGGCGACCACGACACGGGACTGTTCTTCATGCGGGTCCACTTCTCGGCGGAGGCGCCGGTGACCGTGGACAAACTGCGGGCGAGTTTCGCGGCGATCGGTGACTCCTTCCACATGGAGTGGCAGATCCACCGTGCCGAGGACCGGATGCGGGTCGTCCTCATGGTCAGCAAGTTCGGCCACTGCCTGAACGACCTGCTGTTCCGCGCACGGATCGGCGCGCTGCCCGTCGACATCGCCGCCGTGGTCTCCAACCACACCGATTTCGCCGAGCTCGTGGCGTCGTACGACGTCCCCTTCCACCACATCCCGGTGACCAAGGACACGAAGGCGGAGGCCGAGGCCCAGCTCCTCGAACTGGTCCGCGGCGAGAACGTCGAACTCGTCGTCCTGGCCCGCTACATGCAGGTCCTCTCCGACGACCTGTGCAAGCAGCTCAGCGGGCGGATCATCAACATCCACCACTCCTTCCTGCCGAGCTTCAAGGGCGCGAAGCCCTACCACCAGGCCCATGCCCGGGGCGTCAAGCTGATCGGCGCGACCGCGCACTACGTCACCGCCGACCTCGACGAGGGCCCGATCATCGAGCAGGAGGTCGAGCGGGTCGGCCACGACGTGACGCCCGACCAGCTGGTCGCCATCGGCCGTGACGTGGAGTGCCAGGCGCTGGCGCGGGCCGTCAAGTGGCACGCGGAGCGCAGGATCCTGCTGAACGGGCGCCGGACGGTGGTCTTCGCCTGAGGGCTGTCCCGTGCTCCCCGGCGGGCGCACGACGACAGCTACGGCACCTCGCCGCGTTGGAGGGCCGCCCGAATACGCCCAGTATGAGGACGCCCCTCTGCCTTGCGATGCACCGCATCCGACGCCGCGCGCTGATCCACCGGGGATCACGGGACAGCCCTCAGGGCCGTCCCGAGCCGCCGCAAGGGGGCTCACCCCTTGTATCCGACTCGGCGACTGCATCGGCCTCGGCGACTACATCCGGCTCAGCGACGCCGCGGCGAAGAGCACGTCCCTGATCGCCTCGCGGTCGCCGTCCTGACCGGCGGCGGCCTCCTGCGGGGAGACATGGCCCGCGGCGAGGCGGCAGAACTCCACGCCGTCCAGCGCGACATGGGCCACCTCCCGCTCCGTGGAACCGACCGCGCCCGGCGAGTCGAGCGGGATCATCCACTCACCGCCCCCGGACCCCTCGATCTCCAGGCGCAGGCTGCGCCCCGGCGCCCCCGCGGCGACGAGATGACGGGACGGGGCCTCGGAGAGCCCCGCACGCCGGCGCCCGGCGAGCGTGGCGGGCAGCATCCGCGCGGCCAGGTCGATCATCTTGTGCAGATGCCGGGGCGCGGGCGGCTCGTACGGGTAGTCGACGGCCTCCGCGATGTCGCCCGCGTGCACCCAGCACTCGAAGGCGCGGTCCAGCATCGCGTCGCTCAGCGGCAGTCCGAAGCCGCCGTACGCCACGGTCAGACCGCCCGAGCCGGTCCCGGCCTCGCCCGCCGACGCCCCCTCGACGGCGAACGACACCGTACGGACGAGATGGTGGCTCTGCTCCCGCCAGGGCAGGCGCACGGCCCGGGTGGGCGGGAAGTGCGAGGCACGCCAGTACGCCTCGGTGCGGCCCTCCGGGGTGGCGGGGTCCGCGGACTCCGGGACGGCCGGGCCGAGCGGGTCCTCCAGGCCGAGCGCCGTCGCGACGAGCCCGTCGACGCTCAGCAGATGCGCGATGACCCCGGCGACCGTCGTACGGCGGCTCACCGGCCGGTCGGCGGCGAACCAGCGCAGCCGCACCGGCGCATGCCACTCGGCGCCCCCGATGTCCTGGAGCAGTGCGTCGAGCCGGGCGGTCTCGGCGTCGTACGGATCCGCCCAGTCGGGCACCGGGATGCGCGGCGGGCGCCGGTCGAGGCAGCTCTCCAGGACACGGGTGCGCAGCGTCGGGTCGAGGTCGAGGCTCTCGGGCGGATGCAGCAGCCCGACCGCCTCGCGCAGCCGCAGCGCCTCGTCGGCGCAGGAGCCGCAGTCCCCGAGATGCTCCTCGACGGCCCCCGTCTCCTCCGCCGAGCAGGCGGCCAGCGCCCATGCGCCGAGCAGGGACTTCAGCACCCGGTGGTCGAGGACGAGCGGCGCCGGGGCGGTGGCGGTGGCGGGGGCCGGGTCGGGCAGCGGGAGTCCGGTGTCCTCGACCGAGGAGCGGGGCAGCGGTATGCGCGGGGGCCCGCCCGGCTGTCCGGCGGCGCCTGAGTGCTCCGGGGAGCCGGGGCCGCCCGGACCGGCCGGATCGCCGCCCGCCGGGGAGCCGGGGCCGTCGTGCGGTGCCGCGCCGGCGTCCGTGCCGTGCCCGGTGTCCGTCCGCTCGTCGGGCGCGTCCTCCCAGGGGCTGCTGTCGGGGGCCTCTTCCCGGTCGTCGTGCTCGTCGTGTGCGGCGTGTGCGGCGTGTGCGGCGTGTGCTTCGAGCGCGCCGCGTCCGTGTCCGTCGCGTCCGTCGGGCCCGTATGCGCCGGGCCCGTGGGCCTCGTGCTCGTCGAAGGCCTCGGACCGGTCGGGTCGTCCGTTCACCGCGCACCCCCGTACTCGGGCGGGGCGCCGGCGGGGCCGGCGTCGTGGGCGGTGGACAGGAGCTGGAGTCCGAGACGGAGCCTGCGGCGGGCCTCGTCCTCGGTGACGCCCAGGTCGGCGGCGGCCTGGCGGTAGTCCCGGCGCTGGAAGTACGCGAGCTCCAGCGCGGCCCGCAGCGGGGCCGGCATGGACGTCACGATGTAGTCCGCGCGGGCCGCGACGGAGGCGCTGCGCACCTTCCGCTCCAGCTCCTCGGTGGTGCCGTGGCCGCCCCGGGCGAGGGCGGCGGTCTCGTTCACCCGCAGCCGCTGGACGGCGAGGCGGTGGGTGAGCGTGGCCACCCAGGAGCGCAGCGGGCCCTGTTTGGGGTCGTAGGCCTCGGGGTTCTCCCAGACGTGGGTGAACACCTCGCGGGTGATCGCGTCGGCCGCGCGCTCGTCTCCGAGCACGCGGTGGGCCAGACCGTGCACGAGCGAAGCGAACCGGTCGTAGAGCTCACCGAGCGCCGCGGCCTCCCCGCGTGCGAGCCGCTGTTGCATCTTGCGGTCCCAGCGGGGCGGTGTGTCCCTCTTCGCCATGCGGCCCCCCTCACCCCTGGTCGTGCCGGCGCCCGTCCCTGTCGCCCGTGCGTGTGCCCGTGTGCGTCCTGTCCCTGTCCAGCCTGTGTGCACGGCTGTCTCGAATGTAGTCGGCACGTCTGACGGTGCACGCCCCTTTACGTCAATACGCGCCCCTGGACAAGCCGCAGATGGTAGAAGCCCGACACCTTCCCCATCGAATCCGATCAAAACGCGACCGAAGAAGACCGTAGTCGTCCGAAAAAGCGCGCTCGGCTGACATTTTCGACCGTGGACCGGCGTTTCTTCCTGTGCGAACCGGTGTTTCATGGAACGACGGCTGGGCAGCCGCGCTGGAAGGAAGCGAAGTGACTGCTTCCGTTTCTATTGGGCGAGGCGAGCGAGAGGCGTGGCGGTGACGCTCAAGGTGACCGACGGCGTACAGGGCGAGTGGGCCGTGCTCCGGGTGTCGGGCGAGCTGGATCTCGTCACGTCACCGGTCCTGCGCCAGCGGGTGCACGACGCGGTGGCCGAGGGCCGGCGAAGTCTCGTCCTCGACCTCTCCGAGGTCTTCTTCTGCGACTCCAGCGGTGTCGGCGTCCTCATCGCCACCCGCCGGCTCCTCCGCTCCTGCCGGGGCCGGCTGAGACTGATCCTGCCCGCGCGCGGCGCGCTCGACGGCTCCCACGTCAACCGGGTCCTCGGCGCCCTCGGCGTGCGCCGGCTCTTCGACGTGTACCCGGACGTGACCTCCGCCGTCGACGAGGAGTCCAGCCCCCTGTCGGCGTGACGTGTTCCACCCCGCGGCCCTCCGGTGCCACACAGTTGTCCCAGAATTCCCGCGGTCTTGGTACAACCGTCGTTTTCCCGTGCCCGCGGCGGGTCCGGCGTCGTACGCTCCGTCCCAGATGAACCCCAGTCCGGTCAGACAGGAGACCGGCTGAGATGTAAGGCGGTCCGAACACACCATGGTCAGTACCGAGTACGAACGCAGGATTGCCGACCGGTTCGCCGGCTTCGACCAGGACGGCAACGGCTACATCGACCGTGAGGACTTCAACGCCGCGACCAAGGCGGTCCTCGCCGAATTCGGTACGACGGCCCGGTCGGACAAGGGCCAGGCCCTGTACGGCGGCGCCGAGGCGTTCTGGCAGGGCATGGCGGGGATAGCGGACCGGGACGGCGACCAGCGCATCACCCGCGAGGAGTTCGTCAGCGGCGCGGTCAAGCGGCTGCGCGACAACCCCGAGCGGTTCGCGGAGATCGCCCGTCCCTTCCTGCACGCGGCCCTCGCCGTCGCGGACTCCGACGGGGACGGCGCGGCCACGGTCGAGGAGACCGAGCGCGTCCTCAAGGCGCTCGGCGTGCGCGACGAGGTCGCCGCGGTGGCCGCGGCCGCGCTCGACACGGACTCCGACGGCCGGATCGGCGAGGCGGAGATCGTGACCGCGTTCGCCTGCTACTTCACGGTGCCGGAGTAGCGCCGTCCCGCGCCGCCGGGCCCCCGCCCGGCCCGGACGGTGCCGCATAGCGCTCCCTGAGCTTGTACTTGAGCACCTTGCGCAGCGTGTCGTTGCGCGGAAGGGCGTCCACCACCTCCAGTTGTTCCGGCAGCTTGTGGACGGACAGCCCTTCCCCGCGCAGGTGGGCGGTCACCGCGTCCAGGGTCAGCACGTCCGCGCCCGGCGGCTGTTCGACCACCGCGCAGACGCGCTCGCCGCGTTCGGCGTCCGGCAGCCCGATCACCGCGGCGTCGGCGACGCCGGGGTGCCGGTGCAGCAGGTCCTCGACCTCCTTGGCGGAGATGTTCTCGCCCTTGCGGATGATGATGTCCTTCAGGCGCCCGGTGAGGACGAGATGTCCGCTCTCCGTCAGATGCCCGACGTCCCCGGTGACCAGGAACCCGTCCGCGTCGAACGCGGCGGCGGTCTGCGCGCCGTCCAGGTAGCCCTGACAGACGGCCTCGCCGCGCAGCCGCACCTCGCCGTCCACGATCCGTATCTCCATGCCCTCCGGGGGCCGGCCCTCCGTGGTCGCCAGGTTCTCGGCGGTGTCGTCCGGCGCGCCCATCGTGATCATCGGGACCTCGGTCATCCCGTACCCGTGGGTGAGCTGCACCCCCATCTCCCGTACGACGCAGTGGTAGACCTCGGGCGGCTTGGGCGCGCCGCCGCCCGCGAGGAGCCGCAGGGTGGGGACGACGGGCACCCCGGGCTGCTTGCGCTGTTCGGCGAGGAACATCGAGTAGAAGGCCGTGGAGCCGCCGGCCACCGTCACCCCGTGCCGGCGGTAGTCCTCCAGGGCGGCGGGCAGCGCGAAGTGCTCGAACATCACGGCCGGGAAGCCGTACAGCAGCAGCATCACGGTGTAGTCGGGCCCGGCGATGTGCGCGTAGGGAAAGGCCATCGAGCCCACGTCGTCGGCCGTCAGGCGCAGCGCGTGCGCGAGGCACGAGCCGCCCGCGATCAGCGAACGGTCCGTGTGCAGGACGCCCTTGGGGTCGGAGGTGGTGCCGGAGGTCCAGTAGATCCAGCGCACCGAGGTGCCGTCGGCGGGCGGCGGCGGGAGCACCGCCGGATCGCCGTCCGGCAGTGCGTCGTACGCCTCGAATACGCCCTTGGCGCCGAGCCGCCGTGCTATCGCGGTGTGGTCGAAGCCCCGCCACTCGCCCGGCACCGCGAAGAACTCCGCCCTGGACTCGCGCAGGGCGAAGCCCACCTCGCGGTCGCGGTAGAAGGGGATGACCGGGGACTGCACGGCGCCGAGCCGGGCCAGCGCGAAGGACAGCAGCGCCGTCTCGATGCGGGTGGGCAGCTGCCAGGCCACCACGGTGCCGGGGCGTACGCCCATGTCGTACAGGCCCGCCGCCACCCGCTCGGCGCGGTCGCGCAGCGCGCCGAAACTCAGCGACCGGTCGTCCTGGAGGAGGACGGGCCGGTCGGGGGTGAGCGCGGCGCGGCGGTCCACCAGTTCCCAGAGCGTGCGCGCGGAACCCAGGGCGTGTGCGGTGTCGTTCACGTCGGCCCTCCTTCGGCCGGGCTTCGCCGGCCCGACTTCAGCTGACGGTCAGTCAGATCCTGGCAGAGCGTAGGGCTCGCCGCCTTGTCGGTCCATAGGTGCGGGGCTAGCCTGCTTGTGTCGAGAGATCTGACGGGTCATCAGATAAGTTCGCCAGGCGGAGGGGAACCATGACCGAACTGCCCCGCATCATCAGCGTCGACGACCACGTGATCGAGCCCGCGCACCTCTTCGAGACCTGGCTGCCGCGGAAGTACCACGACCGGGGACCGAAACCGCTGACCGCCGGCATCGGCGAACTCGCCTATGTGGGCGGCAAGTACCAGATCACGATGGACCCGGACGGCCCGCCCACCGACTGGTGGATCTACGAGGACCTCAAGTTCCCGTACAAGCGCAACATCGCCGCCGTCGGCTTCGACCGCGACGAGATGACGCTGGAGGGCATCACCCGCGCGGAGATGCGGCGCGGCTGCTGGGACCCCGTCGAACGGCTCCGGGACATGGACCTCAACCACGTCGAGGCCAGCCTCTGCTTCCCGACCTTCCCGCGTTTCTGCGGGCAGACCTTCGCCGAGGCGCACGACAAGGAGGTGGCCCTGGCCTGCGTGCGCGCCTACAACGACTGGATGGTCGACGAGTGGTGCGGCGACAGCGGCGGCCGGCTCATCCCGCTCTGCCTGATCCCGCTGTGGGACGTCGGCCTCGCGGTCGCCGAGATCCGGCGCAACGCCGCCCGCGGCGTGAAGGCCGTGACCTTCTCCGAGATCCCCACCTACCTGGGACTGCCGTCCATCCACTCCGGCTACTGGGACCCGTTCTTCGCCGTCTGCCAGGAGACCGGCACGGTCGTGAACATGCACATCGGGTCGAGCAGCCAGATGCCCGCCGCGTCCCCGGACGCCCCGCCCGCCGTGCAGGCCTCGCTGTCCTTCAACAACGCGATGGCCTCGATGATGGACTTCCTCTTCTCCGGGGTCCTCGTCAAGTTCCCGCAGCTCAAACTCGCCTACTCCGAGGGCCAGATGGGCTGGATCCCGTACGCCCTGGAACGCGCCGACGACGTCTGGGAGGAACACCGCGCCTGGGGCGGCGTCCGGGACACGATCCCGGAACCCCCGTCGACGTACTACTACCGGCAGATCTTCTGCTGCTTCTTCCGCGACAAGCACGGAGTCGCGTCCCTGGACGTCGTCGGACGGGACAACGCCACCTTCGAGACCGACTACCCGCACGTCGACTCGACCTTCCCGCACACCAAGGAGGTCGCCCTCGACCACGTGAAGGGCCTGGACGACGAGACGATCCACAAGCTGATGCGCGGCAACGCGATCCGCATGCTCGACCTGGACCTGTAGTGGACCTGGACCACACTCCCGAGGAGGAGGAGTTCCGGGCCCGGCTGCGCGAGTGGCTCGCCAAGGCGCTCCCGACCCTGCCCGCGAAGCCGTCCCCCGACGACTGGCCGGGCAGACGGGCCTACGACCTCGGCTGGCAGCGGATGTTGTACGACGCCGGGTACGCCGGACTGCACTGGCCCGTCGACGCCGGCGGCCGGGGCGCCACCCCGACACAGCACCTCATCTACCTGGAGGAGACGGAGAAGGCGGGCGCCCCCTATGTGGGGGCCAACTTCGTCGGGCTGCTGCACGCCGGGCCGACCATCGTCTCCGAGGGCACCGCCGAGCAGCGGGCTCGCTGGCTGCCGCCCGTGCTGCGCGGCGAGGAGGTCTGGTGCCAGGGCTTCAGCGAGCCGGACGCGGGCTCCGACCTCGCGGCGCTGCGCACCCGCGCGTGGCGCGACGGCGACGAGTACGTGGTGAGCGGGTCCAAGATCTGGACGTCCCACGCGGAGGTCGCGGACTGGTGCGAACTGCTCGTCCGCACGGACCCCGACGCCCCCAGGCACCGGGGCATCACCTGGCTCGCCCTGCCCATGGACGCGCCGGGCATCACCGTCCGGCCGCTGCGGACCCTCGCGGGCTCCACCGAGTTCGCCGAGGTTTTCCTCGACGAGGTGCGCGTCCCCGTCGGCCACCGCGTCGGCGCCGAGAACGACGGCTGGCGGGTCACCATGGTGACGCTGTCCTACGAGCGGGGCACCGCCTTCGTCGGAGAGGTCGTCGCCTGCCGCCGGGTGCTGGGCGCCCTCGCCCGCCGGGCACACGAGAACGGGCGCTGGGACGACGCCGTGCTGCGCCGCCGCCTGGGCAGGCTGAACGCCGAGTTCCGCGCGCTGTGGCGGCTCACCCAGTGGAACGTCGGCGAGGCGCAGCGGACGGGGTCGGTGCCAGGCGTCGGCGGCTCGGTCTTCAAGCTGCGCTACTCGCACGCGCGCCAGGAGCTGTACGACGCCGCGGCCGAGGTGCTCGGCCCCGAGGCGCTCGACCTCGGGCAGGAATGGACCCTCGACCGGCTCTCGTCGCTGTCGTACACGATCGCGGCCGGCACCTCGCAGATCCAGCAGAACATCGTGGCCGAGCGCATCCTCGGCCTCCCCAAGGGACGGTGAGCGGCGCGCCATGGACTTCCAACTCACGGACGACCAGAAGGCGTTGCGGTCCGGCGTGCGGGAGCGGCTGGCGGCACGCTTCTGCCGCGACCGACTGCGCGCCGCCGTCGACGACGGGCCGCCGCGCCTGGACCGGGCCCTGTGGCGCGAGCTGGGCGAGGCCGGGTTCTTCGCCCTGCGGCTGCCGGAGGCCGAGGGCGGCGTCGGGCTGGGCCTTCCGGAAGCGGTGCTCGTCTTCGAGGAGGCGGGACGGGTGCTGCTGCCCGGACCGCTGATCGCGACGCACCTCGCGGCGGGAGCCGTGGCCGGGGCCGCCGCCGGCGAGACGGTGGTGACCGCCGTCGACGGAGGTCTCGTGGAGTGGCTGGAGGCCGCCGACGCGGTACGCGGGGACGCGGCCGGCGCCGAACCGCTGGCCTCGGTGGACCCGCTCACCCCGCTGCACCGGGTGCCCGCGTCCCCGGCCCGGGACCGTGAGGGCGGCCGGGAGGCGGGCCGGGACGCTGTCGCCCGGCTCCTCACCTCGCTCCTCACCGCCGCGGAGCAGCTGGGCAGCGCCGCCCGCACCTGCGAGCTGGCCGTGCAACACGCCCGGACGCGCGAGCAGTTCGGACAGCCGATCGGCGCCTTCCAGGCGGTGAAGCACCTGTGCGCGCAGATGCTGGTGCGGACGGAGGTGGCGCGCGCGGCCGTCTACGCGGCCGCCGTGACCGCGGATCCGGTGGACGTCGCCGCGGCCCGGCTGCTCGCCGACGAGGCCGCCGTGCGCGGCGCCCGCGACTGCCTCCAGGTGCACGGCGGCATGGGCTTCACCTGGGAGTCCGACGTCCACCTCCATCTGAAGAGGGCCTGGGTGCGGACGCACCGTGCGGGCGGCGCTACCGAGAGTGAGGACATTCTGTCCGACGGCCTTTCCGTGGCGATCGCCTGAAAGGCCCCTGGGCAGGCATGTCGCGGGAAGAGGCCGAGAAATGTCGCGGATCGTGGCATACCGGAATTACGGAGCGTTGATATCGGGTTGTGTCCTAGGCGTGACTTGTCACGGCCTGGAGTCGGCGCCCGGCTCGGGTACCTTGTGTGGGATGCGAGTGGTTCTGAGGCTGAGCCATCCCGGTGTTGCCCGCGAGGCGGCGCCGGATCCGGCGATGCGTGCCGCTCGTGAGGCGGGTCGGGCCCCCGAGCCCGCCTGTTCGACTCCCCATGGCGAGCGTCGCACAGTATGCCGCACGCGTACTCCTTCGCGCTGGAATATGCCCGAAGCGCTTGTTGGGGTGACTGTACGTCAACCATGCTGTCTCGTAAGGGAATCACGTTCCGTGATCCTTGTTCTGGCCATGCAGAAAATGGCTACGATCGTGGCCCTTGTGAGGCGCGAGGCGATGTGTCCGCCGGTTCGGATGGTGTGAGCGGTGCAGGTGCTTCAAGTGCAGCTGGAGATCCGGCCCGACCCCGCGGAGGTGGGGCGAGCCCGGCGATGGGCCAGGTCGAGGCTCGCCGGGTCCGGGATAGGGGCCGATGAACCGCTCGCCGAGACGCTGATCCTGCTCGTCTCCGAACTCGTCACCAACGCCGTGGTGCACACCGGCTGTCCGGCCGTGCTGCGGCTGTCCCTGCCGGGCGGGTGCGAGGCGGCCACCGTCCGCCTGGAGGTGGCCGACACCAGCGCCCGGCCCCCGATTCCCCGCCATGCCGAGGGCGACGAGACCAACGGCCGCGGCCTGGAACTCGTCGACGGACTCGCGGACCGCTGGGGCTGGAACCCCGAGGGCGCCGGCAAGCGGATCTGGTGCGAGGTGGACCGCTGCGCACCGGGCGCCTCGACGGGCGCCGCCTATCCGGGCTACGAGGACTTCGCGTACGAGGCGGTCTAGGGCTCATCTCCCGGGCCGCACGACGGTCCAGGGCCGGTCCGCCGAGCCGCCCGCGCCGACCGTGGCGCGCAGTCGGGGTCGCGCCGGGGCTGCGGAGCCGTGAGCGCCTTCGTCGTGCCGGGTTCGCCGTGCCGTGATGTGCCTTCGTCGTGCCGAGCTCGCCGTGCCGTGATGTGCCGCCACCGCGCCGCCGTGTCCCCGATGCTCCGTATCGCCGGCTTCTCCGGCTCGATGCGGCCGGGTCCGCCCCGGCCGGGGCGCGGGGTGCACGATGCGGGCACATGCGCACGGGCCCGCGGTGCCGGGCCGCGGTCGCGGCCGAATGCGCCGGGGTGTGCTTCGGTCCGTGCTGTCGCAAACAGGGATGTACAGGGATGAACCGTCGAGCGGGTGTTGACGTGGCGTGTCCGTTTGATCACGCTTGTGGTCAGCGATTCGCCGCGAGGGGACGACGAGGGTTCCGGTGACGGGAGCCCTCGGCGAGTGTGAGTCGCATTCGGCGTCGGCTCCTCCCCGGGCCAGGAGGAGCAGGGCGGGTACGCCGGAGCCGGATGGCGGCGCGCAGTGCCGTGCTCGGGGCGCGCAGTGACGCGCCGCCAGCCGATCCAGGTCCGCGGCGGTTCGTGGTGGCGCCGGACGCGGGCCGAGGGCGGCTCACCACGGCGGTCGACGCACGTCCATGACGGTCACCGGCCGGCCTCGGGGCGTCGCGGTTCGCGGCGGGAGCCGGTGGCCGGCCGCCGTGCCGCGTGACGGACGGCCCTCAGAGCACCGCGACCGGTGCCACCGGAGTCCCCGTGCCGCCGACGAAGGGTTCGGGCATCGCCGACAGCAGGAACGCGTAACGCCCTTCTTGTCCACAGGCTGTGGACAACTCTTCGAGATTCCAGTTCTGGCCCTGCAGCATGCCCATCTCGACCAGGTCGAGCGCGTGTACGGGCAGCCACAGGTCCTCGATCTCGGGCGGGAAGATCTCGAAGGTGAGGGTGTCGTTCGCGACCGCCGCGACGTCGCGTGCGTGGAACCACTCCGGGGTGTGCACCGACAGACCCGGTGAGGGGTAGCCGTACGCGTGCTTGTCCCCGGCGAGATACACCTGGACCTGGCCCGTGCGCACCAGGACGACGTCTCCCGCCCGGACCCGGGTGCCCGCCAGCTCCTCGGCGGCGTCCAGGTCGTCGGGCGTCACGGCGTGCCCGCCGTCGAGGCGCTCCACGCCCCGCGCCCGCGCGACGTCGAGCAGGACGCCCCGCGAGACGATGTGCCGCGGCTTGTCGATCCCGCTGAACTCGGCGCCGCCGTGCGGGGTGACCGTGCCGGCCGGGCGGCCGTTGTAGATCTTCCCGGAGTGGGAGACATGGGTGAGGGCGTCCCAGTGGGTGCCCGCCTGGAGCCCCATGGTCACCGCGTCGTCGCTGCACGCGACGGTCCCGGGACCGAAGAGCTCCTGGTTGATCTGCACCATGACGTGCAGCGGATTGACGCGTCCCGGGATCATGCCGGTCTGTACGCCGTCCTGCCTCAGGGGCAGCGCCAGCGGCACACGGCGTCCCGAGCGCACGGTCGCGGCGGCCTGCCGTACGACCTCGTCGGTGATGAGGTTCAGCGTCCCGATCTCGTCGTCCGACCCCCAACGGCCCCAGTTGTTCACGCGCTTGGCGATCTCGTGGAACTCCGGACGGAGCGCCGGCTGCGACATGAGTCCTCCCCGGGGGCTTGTCTCCAGGTATCTGACGGGTCGTAGAATCCGAGTTGAATCTAACGGACCGTCAGAAACTGCGGGAAGGGGCCGGGCGTGGGGAACTTCTTGGCAGGCAAGGTCGTCGCCGTCACGGGAGGCGGACGGGGGATCGGCCGGGCCGTCGCCCTCGCCGCCGCGGCGGCGGGCGCGCGGGTCGTCGTCAACGACTACGGCGTGTCCGTCGAGGGCGCCGAGCCCACCAGTTCGGTCGCCGAGGCCGTCGTCAAGGAGATCGAGGCGGCCGGCGGGGACGCGGTGGCCGTCGCCGACGACATCTCGACCATGGCGGGCGGGCAGCGCGTCGTGGACACCGCGCTCGCGTCGTACGGACGGATCGACGGCGTGGTGTGCGTGGCCGGCATCCTGCGCGAGCGGATGTTGTTCAACATGTCCGAGCAGGAGTGGGACCCGGTGGTCGCCACCCATCTGAAGGGCACCTTCACGCTGTTCCGGGCCGCCTCCGCGGTGATGCGCAAGCAGGGCTCGGGCACCCTGATCGGCTTCACCAGCGGCAACCACCAGGGGTCCGTCTCGCAGGCCAACTACAGCGCGGCGAAGGGCGGGATCATCTCGCTCGTCCGCAGCGCGGCGCTGGGGCTGCACAAGTACGGAGTGACGGCCAACGCGGTCGCGCCGGTCGCCCGGACCCGTATGTCCGCGGGCGTCCCCATGGAGCTCAAGGAGATCGGCGAACCGGAGGACGTCGCCGCGCTGGTCGTCTACCTGCTGTCCGACCGGGCTCGCGAGGCCCGGATCACCGGCCAGGTGTACACGATCGCCGGCCCCAAGATCGCGGTGTGGGCGCAGCCCCGCGAACTGCGCGCCGGGTACGCGGACGGCACCTGGACCCCCGAGCGGATCGCCGACTTCCTGCCGGGCACCGTGGGCGTCGACCCGATGCCTCTGCTGGAGCAGGTCGAGGCCATGGCGCGGGCGGCGGCCGACAAGGCCCGGCCGAACGCGTGAGGGACCTGGCTGCCGGGGAGGGGGAGCGCGCATGGAGTTCGGATTCGGCGCCGAGGACGAGGAGTTCCGGCACGAGGCGCGGGCGTGGCTGGCGGCGCACCTCACCGGCCGGCCCGAGCGCCGAGACTGGGAGCGGGAGCTCGGCCGGGGCGGCTGGATCGGCCTCGGATGGGGCGAGGACGGGTACGGCAACCGGCGGGTGAGCCTGATCCAGCAGGTCGTCTGGGCCGAGGAGTACGCCCGCGCGAAGGCGCCCGCCCGCTCGGGGCACATCGGGGAGAACCTGCTCGCCCCGACCCTCGTCGCGCACGGCACACCGGAGCAGAAGTCCCGGTTCCTGCCGCCCGTCGCCCGCGGCGACGAACTCTGGTGCCAGGGCTACAGCGAGCCGGGCGCGGGCTCGGACCTCGCCGGCGTGCGGACCGCGGCCGTACGGGACGGCGGCGCGTACCGCGTCACCGGGCAGAAGATCTGGACCTCGCTGGCCCACGAGGCCGACTGGTGCTTCGTGCTGGCCCGTACCGGTGCCGGCTCCGTCCGCCACCACGGCCTGTCCTTCCTGCTCGTCCCGATGGACCAGCCCGGCCGCGTCGAGGTCCGCCCCATCCGGCAGCTCACCGGCACGAGCGAGTTCAACGAGGTCTTCTTCGACGGGGCGGTGGCGCGCGCCGAGCACCTGGTCGGCGGCGAGGGCGACGGCTGGCGCGTCGCGATGAGTCTCCTCGGCTTCGAGCGGGGGGTCTCCACACTGGCCCAGCAGATCGGGTTCGCCGAGGAGTTGGGGCGCGTCGTGGAGTCGGCGGTGGCGACCGGAGCCGTCACCGATCCCGTCCTGCGCGACCTGCTCGTACGCCAGTGGGCCGAGCTGCGCACCATGCGCTGGAACGCCCTGCGCACGCTCGGCGGTCCGGACGCGGGCGGCACCGGGGCGCCCAGCGTGGCGAAGCTGCTGTGGGGCGGCTGGCACCGGCGGCTCGGCGAACTGGCCGTGCGGGTGCGGGGGGCCGCGGCGGCGGTGGGGCCCAAGGACTGGTCGGCGGCGACACCGTACGAACTGGACGCGTTCCAGCACCTGTTCCTGTTCAGCCGGGCCGACACCGTCTACGGCGGCTCCGACGAGGTGCAGCGCACGATCATCGCCGAGCGCGTGCTCGGCCTGCCGAAGGAACCCAGGGGATAGCTCCGGGACACGAACCCACGGGACGGCCCCGGGACCGGAACCCGGTGGCGGCCCGGGACAGAGGGGAGCACGGCGCGATGCGAGGCGTGATCTTCGACGGGAAGCAGACCCAGGTCGTGGACGACCTGGAGGTACGGGAGCCGGGTCCCGGCGAGGTGCGGGTCGCCCTCTCCGCGGCCGGACTCTGCCACAGCGACCTCTCCGTGGTGGACGGGACCATCCCGTTCCCCGTGCCCGTGGTGCTCGGACACGAGGGCGCGGGCGTGGTGGAGAAGATCGGCGACGGCGTCACCCACGTCCGGCCGGGCGACCATGTGTCACTGTCCACGCTGGCCAACTGCGGTGCCTGCGCGGAGTGCGACCGGGGACGGCCGACGATGTGCCGCAAGGCGATCGGGATGCCGCAGCAGCCGTTCACGCGGGCGGGGCGGCCGCTGTACCAGTTCGCCGCCAACTCGGCCTTCGCGGAACGCACGCTCGTGAAGGCGGTGCAGGCGGTCCGGATCCCCGAGGACATCCCGCTGACGTCCGCCGCGCTCATCGGCTGCGGGGTCCTGACCGGTGTCGGCGCGGTCCTCAACCGCGCCCGGGTGGACCGGGGCGACAGCGTCGTCGTGATCGGCACCGGCGGCATCGGTCTCAACGTGCTGCAGGGCGCGCGGATCGCGGGCGCCCTGAAGGTCGTCGCGGTCGACGCCAACCCGGCGAAGGAGTCCGCCGCCCGCCGGTTCGGCGCGACGCACTTCCTGACCTCGACGGAGCGGGTGAAGGACATCCTGCCGACCGGCGCCGACCACGTCTTCGAGTGCGTCGGCAGGGTCGAACTCGTCCGCGAGGCCGTCGACCTGCTCGACCGTCATGGGCAGGCGGTGCTGCTCGGGGTGCCGCCGGCGACGGCCGAGGCGTCCTTCCTCGTCTCCTCCCTGTTCCTGGACAAGTCGATCCTGGGCTGCCGCTACGGCTCCTCCCGCCCGCAGCGCGACATCGCGCTCTACGCGGAGCTGTACCGCGAGGGCCGCCTGCTGCTGGACGAGCTGGTCACGGCGACCTACCCGGTGGAGGACTTCGACAAGGCCGCGGAGGACGCGCACCAGGGGAGGGTGGCGAGGGCGGTGCTGACCTTCTAGCGCCCCGGGCTCCGCGACCGGGCGGCGGCCGCCACCCCGCTCACCGGCCCGGCGCGGACCGAGTGAGCGAGTCGCCGGAGCCCGCGCCGCCGCCGGGCCCGGGGCCGGTGCTCCCCGCCCGGAACGTCCGCCGGTACACGGTGGGCGTGACCCCGAGCGCCGACTGGAGGTGCTGGCGCATCGACTGCGCCGTGCCGAAGCCCGCGTCCCGCGCCACCTGGTCGATGGACAGGTCGCTGGACTCCAGCAGATGCCTGGCCCGTTCGACGCGCTGCTGGGTGAGCCACTGCCCGGGGCTGATGCCGACCTCCTCGCGGAAGCGGCGCGTGAAGGTGCGTACCGACATGGCCTCCTGCTCGGCCATGTCGCGCAGCTGGATCGGCTCGTGCAGGCGGCCCAGCGCCCAGGCGCGGGCCGCGGTGGTGGTGGCCGCCTGCGCCTCCGGGACCGGGCGCTGGATGTACTGCGCCTGGCCGCCGTCGCGGTGCGGCGGCACGACCGTGCGGCGGGCCACCTCGTTGGCGACGGCGGCGCCGTGGTCCCGGCGTACGAGATGGAGGCAGAGGTCGATCCCGGCCGCGACCCCGGCGGAGGTGAGGACGTCGCCGTCGTCGACGAACAGGACGTCCGGGTCGACCTGGATCTTCGGGAAGAGCTGCTGGAAGTGGTCCGCGTGCATCCAGTGCGTGGTGGCGGGGCGCCCGTCGAGGCGGCCGGCGGCGGCGAGGACGTAGCCGCCGATGCAGATGGAGACGAGCCGGGTGCCGGGGCGGATGCGGGCGAAGGCCGAGGCCAGTTCGGGGGTGAGGACGCCGTCCTCGTAGACCGGGCCGAGCTCGTACGACGTGGGGACCACCACGGTGTCGGCGGTGTCGAGCGCCTCCGGTCCGTTCGCGACGAGGACGGCGAAGTCGGCGTCCGTCTCGACCGGTCCGGGCGCCCGGACCGAGCAGGTGACGACCTCGTACAGGGGCCGGCCCTCGGCGTCCCGTGCCTTGCCGAAGATCCGCTGCGGGATGCCCAGCTCGAAGGGCATCAGGCCGTCGAGCGCGAGGATGGCGACACGGTGCCGCCGGTGCGGTGCCTGCTGTTCGGTCATGGCCCGATCCTAACGAATGCTGTCTCTCGGGCCAGTGGTTCGCGCGGAGCCCGTCCCCGAAGCTCTATGTCGTGACCCAGACAACCGAAGCCGCCGCGCCCGTCGAGGACTCCCGACCCGCACGCCCCTTTGGCGCCCACCGCATCCACCGCGCCTGGTTCGTCGCCGCCGTCACCTTCGTGACGATCATCGGCGCGGCGGCTTTCCGCTCGCTGCCGGGACTGCTGATCGATCCGCTGCACCAGGAGTTCCACTGGTCGCGCGGCACGATCGGAGCCGCCGTCTCGGTCAACCTCGCGCTGTACGGACTGACGGCGCCGTTCGCCGCCGCGCTGATGGACCGCTTCGGCATCCGGCGCGTGGTCGCCGTGGCGCTGACGGTGATCGCGCTCGGCTCCGGTCTCACCGTGTGGATGACGGCGGCCTGGCAGCTGCTGCTGTGCTGGGGCCTGCTCGTGGGCCTGGGCTCCGGCTCGATGGCCCTGGCCTTCGCCGCGACGGTCACCAACCGCTGGTTCACCGAGCGCAAGGGGCTGGTGACGGGCATCCTGACGGCCGCCTCGGCGTCCGGCCAGCTGATCTTCCTGCCGGTGCTGTCCTGGATCGTCGAGGAGCACGACTGGCGTCCGGCCGCGGTCACCGTCTCCCTCGCCGCCCTCGCGGTCGTCCCCTTCGTGTGGCTGCTGCTGCGCGACCATCCGGCGGACGTGGGCCAGAAGCCGTACGGGGCCACGGAGTTCGTGCCGAAGCCCGAGCCGGTGCCCGGCGCCGCCCGGCGCGCGGTGACCGTCCTGCTCTCCGCCGTCCGCACGGGGCCCTTCTGGCTGCTCGCCGGAACCTTCGCGATCTGCGGCGCCTCCACGAACGGCCTCGTGCAGACGCACTTCGTGCCCGCGGCCCACGACCACGGCATGCCCGTCACGGCGGCCGCCTCGCTCCTCGCGGTCATCGGTGTCTTCGACGTCGTCGGCACGGTCGCCTCGGGCTGGTTCACCGACCGCTTCGAGCCCCGCCGGCTGCTGGCCGTGTACTACGCGCTGCGCGGCATCTCGCTGCTGTTCCTGCCGATGCTCCTCGCCCCGAGCGTGCACCCGCCGATGATCTTCTTCATCGTCTTCTACGGCCTCGACTGGGTCGCCACGGTCCCGCCCACGCTGGCCCTGTGCCGCGAGCAGTACGGCGAGGACAGCGCCATCGTCTTCGGCTGGGTCCTCGCCTCCCACCAGGTCGGCGCCGCCCTCGTCGCCTTCCTCGGCGGTGTCGCGCGGGACACCTTCGGCTCGTACGACGTCGTCTGGTACGCCTCGGGCGCGCTGTGCGCGGCGGCGGCGCTGATGGCACTGGTGATCCGGCGCAGGCGTCCGGCGACGGCCGCACCCGCACCCGCGCTCGCGTGACGGTCGGGGTCCCGGGAGCCGCGGTCCAGGCGAGGGCCGCGGCTCTCGGGTCGGTGGCGGTCCGTGCGCCGGTCGCTTTCCGCGTGCCGGTCGCGGTCTAGAGGAAGCGGCCCTTGTGGAAGAGCAGCGGTGCCGCGTCGTCGTCTCCGGCGCCGAGGGCGTCCACCCGGCCCACCACGATCAGATGGTCCCCGCCCGTGTGCACCGCGTGGATCGTGCAGTCGATCCAGGCCGCGGCCCCCGCGAGCCGCGGCGAGCCGGAGACCGGCGCCGCGTCGTACGCGACCCCGGCGAACTTGTCCGCGCCGCTCACCGCGAAGCCGCGGCACAGATCGCCCTGGTGGGCCCCGAGGACGTTCACGCAGAAGACTCCCGCGCGGGCGATCCGCGGCCAGGTCGTCGACGTACGGCCGACCATGAAGCAGACCAGCGGGGGGTCGAGGGAGAGCGAGGCGAAGGACTGGCAGGCGAAGCCCGCGGGCCCCGCCGGTGCCTCGTGATCCGTCGCCCGGGTGTCCGGGGCGGTGACCACGGTGACGCCGCTCGCGAAGTTCCCGAGCACCCGGCGGAACTCGGCCTGGTCGACCGGCGCGCGTTCGTCGTCGCCGACCGCGCGGAGGTCCGGGCGCGGCAGCGCCTCGACGGGCCCCGCGGCGGTGGGGGCCCCGGCCGACCGGAGGTAGCGGACGGCGGCTGCGGCCATTCCTGCGTGTCCCATCACATTCCCCATTGAAGCTGACGGTGCGTCAGATGGGAAGGGGTGAAGTGACGGAGGAGGGGACGGGACGGGAGGCGCAGGGGCGGAAAGGGGCCGGGGGAGCGATGTCGAACGGCGGCGGAGGCGCGGGGCCGGGTCCGGCGGGCGCGGCGTGCGGGCCGGGGCGGTCGCCGAACCCCTCGCGTGCCGTCGCGCACCGGCCGCGTATCTTTCGCCCATGGGGTGGGGAGACACGGGTCGGCCCAGGCATTCGCGGCTGACATGGGAGAACGCCGAACTGAGCGCCGCGGCCGCGGTCTCGGCCGTACAGCTCGCGGTGGCCGCCACGGTCTGGTGGGTCGGGACGTTCGACGACGACAATCACGGCGCCGGGACCGGCGGCGCACTCGCCGCCGCGGGCCTGCTGTGCATGGTCGTCCTCGGCCCGCTGCTGCTCGCCGCGCTGGGCATGCTGCACGCGGCCGTCCACACCATGCCGGCCGCCACGCTGGCCCGGCTGACGAACCGGCACGCCCCCGGTCCCGAGACCGTCCGGCACCTGGTGTCCGTGATCCTCCTGGGCGCCCTGTGGGCCACCGTCGCCGTCACCCTCGGCGGTCTGCCGCCCACCGGCGCACCCGCCCTGCTCCTCGCCGCCTCCGGGATCCTGCCCGCGCTGGGCGTCGGCCACGTCCGGCGGCGGGCCCGCGCCAACGGCCGCGCGTCACGCGTCCGTCGCATCTGGTCCCGCTCCGCGCTCGCCGCCCTCGCGGCGTGCGTCCTGGTCGCGACGGCCGGCGCGGTGGGGCTGTCCACCGGACTCATCGAGGAGTACGAGCCCCCGACGCTGACCACCGCACAGCTCGTCGGGGTCTGGCACGGCGACGGCGGTGCGGTGCTGCGGTTGCGGGCCGACGGCCGGGCCGACCTCACGAAGCTGCCCGCCGAGCCCGAGTTCGACGACGTCGCGAAGCGCGACTTCACCCGCTGCGACGGCACGGGCAGCTGGTTCCTGGACACCGAGGGCCGTTACGACCCCTACGCGGGCGGCGACGGGCCCGAGGTGCGGGACGGCGTCGTCGTACGCGTGAAGGACTGCGGCCACGACACCTACTGGACCATCGGGGGCAGCGAGAGCGGCCCCGAACTGTTCGTGCTCTTCGGCGACCCGGACAGCGGCGACCTGCGGACCCTGACCCGCGACTGAGGGCTGTCCGCCGCCGGGCGGACGGCGGTGCCGAGCGGCCGACGGCGGATGCCGACGGGTCAGCGGCCCTCGAAGCGGGGGGCGCGCCGTTCCACGAAGCTCGTGACGCCCTCGACGGCGTCCGCCGTCGTCATGTTGATCTCCTGCGCGGCCGCCTCCGCGGCGAACGCCGTCGCACGGTCGGTGTCGAGGGAGGCGTTGACCAGCTGCTTGGTGAGGGCGAGCGCACGGGTCGGGCCGGCGGCGAGCCGCTCCGCCCACTCACGGGCGGTCTTCTCCAGGTCGTCCGGCGGCACGACCCTGTTGACGAGCCCGATCCGCTCCGCGTCCGCGGCCGCCAGCGCGTCGCCGAAGAACATCAGCTCCTTCGCGCGCTGCGGACCGACGAGCCGCGGCAGCAGATGGGCGCCGCCGCCGTCGGGGACGAGACCGCGGCGCACGAACACCTCGATGAACCGGGCCGGTTCCGCCGCGAGCACGAGGTCGCACGCGAAGGCGAGGTGCGCGCCGATCCCGGCCGCCGTGCCGTTGACGGCCGCGATCACCGGCTTCTCGCAGTCGAGGACGGCGGCGATCAGGCGCTGCGCGCCGAGCCGGATCGTCCGGGCGACGTCGCCGGCGACCCGCTCCCCGGCGGGCGGGCCGCCGCGCAGGTCCGCGCCCGCGCAGAAGCCGCGCCCCCGCGCGGTGATCACGACGGCCCGCACGGCGGGGTCGGCGGACGCCTCGGTGAGCAGCGCGATCACCCGTTCCCGCTGGTCCCAGGTGAGGGCGTTCATCGCCTCGGGCCGGTTGAGGGTGATCCACGAGACGGCGTTGTCAGTGGTCCGAAGTATCGATGAGTCGAGGGGATTTCCGGACGGGTGGGGTGATTCCGACGGTTCGCGGGCCTCGCGCGGCTCAGGTGTTCCGCGTGGGTCGGCGGACCGACGGGATTCCGGGGATTCGCGGAGGGAGTCGGACATGGGGGTACTCCGATGCGTGCGGGGGACGGTGGGCCGTGCGGCGGGCCGGTCAGTGGCAGACGACCATGGCGTCCAGGGCCACCGCGCCCTGCCCGCGCGGCAGCACCATCAGCGGATTGATGTCCAGCTCCGCGATGTCGTCGCCGAGTTCGAGGGCCATCCGCTGCACCCGCAGGGCGACCTCGACGAGCGCGTCGACGTCCACCGGAGGCCCACCGCGCACCCCGTCGAGAAGGGCTCGCCCCCGCAGCTCGGACAGCATGGCCCGTGCCTGGTCCTCACCGAAGGGCGGCACGCGCACGGCGGTGTCCCGCAGCACCTCGACGAGCACACCGCCGAGTCCCACGGTCACGGTCGGCCCGAAGAGCGGGTCGTGGGTGACACCGACGACCATCTCGACACCCCGCTCGACCATCTGGCACACGAGCACACCGTCGAGCGTGATCCCCTCGTAGCGCGCGATGTCGGTCAGCTCGCGATAGGCGTCGCGGACCTGGCTGGCGGAGGTCAGCCCCACCTTGACCAGCCCGAGTTCGGTCTTGTGGGCGATCTGCGCGCCGGAGGCCTTCATGACGACCGGGTAGCCGACCAGGCTCGCCGCCCGTACGGCAGCCGCCGCGCTGGTCACCAGTTGCTCGCGCGGCACCCTGATGCCGTAGGCGCGCAGCAGCTGCTTGGCCGCGTGTTCGCTCAGCTGCTGGCCGGGGCGCATCAGTGCCTGCGCCTTGCGGAAGGAGGGGGAGGGCGTGCGGGGTGCCTCGTCGAAGGGGGAGCGGTAGGTCGAGACGAACCGGTGGTGGTCCAAGTGGGCGCGGACGGCGGTGATGCAGTTGGCGAAGGTGCGGAAGGTGGCGACCCGCGATGACCCGAGCAGCGTCTCGCGGTAGGCGGCCTCCGTTCCGACCGGCGACCCCCACACCACGCACACCAGCTTGTCCGTCTGCTCCGCCGCGTCCACCAGATCCCGGGCGAGCCGGTCGCTCATCGGCGGGAAGGGGCCGGTGATGGGGCAGATGAGCACCCCCACGGAAGGGTCGGCGAGGATCGCGTCGATGATCTTCCGGCCGCGCCAGTCGCCCACCGGATGCCCGCCGTTGTCGACGGGGTTGGCGACGTTCAGGTAGTCGGGTATCCACTGGTGCAGCTCGGCCTGCTTCTCCTCGGACAGCGTGGGCAGCGCGAGGCCGGCCTCGCTCGCCAGGTCCGCGAAGTGCGCGCCCGTGCCGCCCGAGATCGAATAGACGACGACGCCGTCGGCGTGCGGGGTGCGTGCCCGCGCCAGCAGGGCGGCGGTGTCCTGGAGCTCGTCGAGCCCGTCGACGCGGATCACTCCGTACTGCCGCATGGCCGCGTCCACCACCGCGTCGGCCCCGGTCAGCTTGCCGGTGTGCGAGGCGGCTGTGCGCGCGCCGGTCTCGGTGCGGCCGACCTTGACCGCGACGACGGGCACCCCGCGCCGGGCCGCGCGGTCCGCGGCGAGCAGGAAGGAACGGCCGTCCTTGAGGCCCTCGACGTAGCAGGCGATGGCTCCGATGCCGGGCTGTTCGGAGAAGTAGGAGATGAAGTCGGCGGTCTCCAGGTCGGCCTCGTTGCCGGTGGGCGCCCAGTGGGAGAGCCGGACGCCCAGCTCCTGCAGGGCGAACACCGGGCGTCCCTGGTGTCCCGACTGGGTGATGAGCGCGATCGCCGGACCCGTCAGGTCGTCGCGGAACTTCTCGAAGGCGTTGAGGTTCGTGTTGGGACCGAGCAGCCGGAGCCCGGAGCGCCGGACGGCGGCGGCGAGACGGTCCTGCGCCTCGGCGCCGTCGGCCCCGGTCTCGGCGAATCCGGAGGCGAAGGCGACGGCGAACCTCACCTTGGCCTGGGCCAGTTCCTCGATCACGGAGAGGGGGTCGCCGACGAGCAGCACGGCGAGATCGACCTGCTCGGGCAGGTCGGCGACGGAGGGGAAGCAGGGGATGCCGAAGACGGACCGGCGGGTGGGGTGCACGGGGTGCAGCCGGGCGCCGACCCGCTCCGCCCAGGCGATGAGCTGCCTGGTGATGCCGGTGTTGGGCCGTCCCTCGGCGTCCGAGGCGCCGACCACGGCCACGGATTCGGGACGGAAGAAGCGGTCCAGATCGGGGACGTCGGCGTACAGCGGACGCCCGCTGACGTCCAGGTCGTCGACCTCGGCCGGCCGGCCGTGCACGACCGGCGAGGGTTGCTCGCCGCAGGCGATGACCCGGGCCCGGCGGGAGTCGGTGGTGAGGGTGCCGTGGGTTGATCCAAGCATCGGTCCGCCCGCTCCTGTGTGACAGCCAACTTCTAACTGACGCAGTGTCAGATTACGCAACTGACGCCGCGTCAGGAACCGTTGTGCAGGCAAAGGCTGTGCGCGGCGAGGGGGCGCGATGGTGCGGCCCCGGCCCCGGTGGCCCGGCGGGACGCGCGTGCGGGGGTGCGGCGGGTACGTGGTTCGTACCCGCCGCCCGGCCGGGCGGAACCGTCACAGCACCGCCAGGACCTCCTTCGCCACACGCTCGCCGGAGCGGACCGCGCCGTCCATGTAGCCGTTCCAGTAGGTGGAGGTCTCCGTGCCGGCCCAGTGGATGCCGCCGACGGGCCTGCGCAGGGCCGGGCCGTACTCGGTGAGCACCCCGGGCGGGGCGTAGGCGACCGGGCCGCCGCGCGAGTACCCCTCGTTGTCCCAGCGCTGGAGCACGAAGGAGATGGGCGACCTGGCCTTGTCGCCGAAGTACACGGCGTAGTCCTTCAGCACGGCGGCCTTCACCTCGTCGGCCGTCGCGCTGTCACACGCGCGCATCTCGTCGGCCTCGATGAAGCCCATCAGGGCGCCGTAGGAGGCCTCCGGCGGCGAGTTGTCGAAGGTGGAGCGGACGGTGCCGGTGTCGCTGACGACCTGGCCGTTGAGGCCGTCGGCGCGCCAGAACGGGGTGTCGTACACGGCGATCGCCTTGCCGATCGACCCCATCGGCAGCCGCTGGCAGAGCTGGTCGCGGTCGGCGGGCAGCAGCGGGTCGTACGCGATGCGCGCGGCCAGCGGTGGCGGGAGCGCCACGACGACGCGCCGCGCGGAGACCGTCGTCCCGTCGGCGCCCACCAGGTACCTGCCGCCGGAGAGCGTGACGGAGCGCACCGGGGCGCCGAGCACCACCCGGTCGCCCAGGGTCTCGGCGAGCTTGACCGGCACCTGCTGGGAGCCGCCGACGAAGCGGGACTCCTGGGCGCCGTTCGCGGTCTCGGTCAGGCGCTCCAGGGTGCCGGGGCTGGACTCGTTCCCGGCGGCGGCGATGTAGAACAGCACGAACAGCAGGGAGAGTTCGCGCGGCTGCGCGGAGAACACGGACGTGCAGGCCACGTCGATGAGGAACTTGGCCGAGGGGACGACGGCCTTGGCGTTCAGCCAGCTCTCGAAGGTCTGCTTGTCCCACTCCGCGGCCTTGGCGGCGGTCCACGGCGCGGCGACGGGGACCTGCTTGGCCATGGCGTCGAGTTCGGCCTGCACGACGGCGGCGTTGGCGAGCCCCGCCACGTCGACGGGCGGGACCGAGCCGAGCAGGCCGTCGGTGGCGTACGGGGTCCTCTTCCCGTCCTTGTAGAGCAGGTTCTTGCCGGTGTTGTAGGTGGTGAAGGTCGCCACGCCCAAGCTGTCGGCGAGGGCCTTGATGCGGTCCTGGGTGGGGCCGATGAACTCGCCGCCGCCCTCGGTGACACCGCCGTTCGGCAGCTTCAGGTTGACCACCCGGCCGCCGACGCGGTCGCGGGCCTCCAGGACGACCACGGATTGGCCCGCAGCCACCAGGTCGCGGGCCGCGGTCAGTCCCGCGAGCCCGCCGCCGATGACGGCGACGTCGGCCTCGCGGGCGGTGGTGGCGGCCGCGGCGGGGTGCGCGGTCACGCCGGTGAGGGCCACGCCCGTCGCGGCGGCGCCGCCCAGGACCGAGCGCCGGGAGAGCCGGGTCGCCGGGCGGGGAGAGAGCTGTCTTTCACGTGCCACGTTCATCCTCCGTCGATGCGAGTCGAACACGAGAGGTGGATGGAGCCGGAACCGGAAAGTGAGCAGGGCTCGCATTCTGGCTCGCGTGGCTGGATCGGTACAGCACCGGCGCCACATCTGACGCGCGAGTAACACGGTTGGTACGTCGATGAGTTGATGGCTGCCGCTGCCGCACGACGGAGCGGCCCGGCGCGCGGACGCGATGGCGGGGCGCGGGGCGCAGGCGCCGCGTGTCCGGTGCCGGGCGTCGGATGCCGGATGCCGGATGCCGGATGTCGAGTGCCCCACCGGGGCCGAGGCCCGGCTGTCGGGCGGGGTGCGTGGGTCAGCGGGTCCCGGCTGTCGGGCGGGGTGCGTGGGTCAGCGGGCGGCGGGTGCGGACCCCCGCGCCGCGGTCGTGCGGCGGGCGACAGACTTGGCGATCTTCTGTGCGTCCAGGGCGAGTTCGCGGAACATGCCGCTGATGGGGTTGGTGAAGCCGGTGAAGTAGAGACCCGGGGCGTCCTTCGGGGAGCGGGCGCCGTGCACGACCGGGCGGCCGCGCGGGTCGAGCACGCCGAGGTGGCCCACGACGTCCTCCAGCGCCCGGACGTAACCGGTGGCGGCGATCACCGCGTCCGGACCGATCCGTTGGCCGTCGGCGAGGATCACCTTGCCGTCCTCGAAGCCGTCCACGGCGGCCACGATCTCCACCTTGCCCTTGCGGACGGCGTCGATGAGGCCGACGTCCTGGACGGGGATGGAGCCCTCGTTGACACGGGAGTAGAGCCCGGTCCCGGGGCGGGGCAGCCCCTGGGCCGACAGGTCGGGGACGCTCAGCCTGGCCATCGGCCGGGCGAGCCGGTCCACGAGCCGTACCGGCAGCCGTCGGACCAGGATCCCGGTGAACTGCGCGGCCCACCCGGCGGTGGAGCGGCGCACGATGTGCGGTGCGGTGCGGACCGACAGGCGTACGCGGCGGGCGCCGCCCTCGACCAGGTCCACGGCGATCTCGGCGCCCGTGTTGCCGATGCCGACGACGAGGACGTCCCGGCCGGCGTAGGGCGTGGGGTTGCGGTACTGCCCGGCGTGCAGCAGCTCGCCGGTGTAGTCGTCCCGGCCGGGCCAGTCGGGCACGCGGGGCGTGTGGTTGTAGCCGGTGGCGACGACCACGGCGCTGCCGGTCAGTTCGCGTCCGCCGGTGGCGCGCAGCAGCCAGCCGTCGCCGCCCGGCGCGGGCTCGATGCGCGAGACCTCGACGCCGGTGACGATCTCCAACTGGTGGTGCTCGGCGTACTTCTCCAGGTAGCGCACCACGTCGTCGCGCGACACCCAGCGCCCGAAGGAGCGCGGCATGGGCAGCCCCGGCAGCGCGGACAGCCGCCGGGTGGTGTGCAGGTGCAGCCGGTCGTAGTGGCGCCGCCAGGAGGCGCCGACCTTGTCGGACTTCTCCAGCACGACGGCCCGTACGCCCTGGGCGCGCAGCGCGTACGCCGCCGCGAGTCCGCCGGGGCCGCCGCCGATCACGTACACGGGGCGGTCTTCGTGGGACGGCACCGTGCGGGGCGTCGAGGAAGCAGTCGAGTCGGCCATGAGCGCGAGCGTAATCACGACTTAGCTTGATAGGTCTCGGTCAAGACCGGAATCGGTTGCGAACTGATCACGGCTGTAGGAGGAGTGGGTGGGGCCGGTGGCGTAGACGGCCTCGTTGTGGTGGGGGTGTGGAGTGGGTGGCGGTGCCGCGCCGGTCCGGCGGGAGGTGCGCCGGAGCCGGTGCACGCCTCTTGCGCGGCCCGCACGCTTGCGCTGAACTGACGTACCGTCAGATCTGCGCGGGCGGCGGGAGGATCGGCCATGGACACCATCTGGCTCAGCGGCGCGGAATGGCTGGCCGTGCTCCGGATCGGGCTCGGCCTGTGGTGGCTGGAGAGCTGGCGGCACAAGGACAGGAAGGGCTGGTTCGAGCGGGGCACCGGGATCGCCTGGGCGGCGGACGTCGCGGCCAAGCACCGCTGGAACGCCGTGCGCTCCGGCTTCGACGTGGTCGTCGCGCCGCGCCCGCGCACGATGGCGTACGTCGTCGTCTACGCCGAACTGGCCCTCGGGCTCGGGCTGGTCACCGGCCTGCTGACGCCGGTCGCGCTGGTCGGCGGACTCCTGCTGAACCTCCTCTACCTCGTCCTCATGATCCACGACTGGGCCGAGCAGGGGCAGAACTCGATGATGGCGCTGATCTCCCTGGTCGCCCTGTTCGGGATGTCGTGGCAGACGTGGTCGCTGGACGACGCGTTCGGGCTCTTCCGGTGAGCGGGACGGAGAGCGGCGCGGCCGGCGCGCGGTTCGACCTTCCGGAGGTGGACGCCTTCACCCGGCCGTACTGGGACGCGGCGGCCGAGGGCCGCCTGTTGCTGCGCCACTGCGCCGCCTGCGGCCGGGCGCACCACTATCCCCGGGAGTTCTGCCCGCACTGCTGGAGCGACGACGTCGCCTGGCGGCCGGCGAGCGGGCGCGCCACGCTCTACACCTGGTCCGTCGTGCACCGCAACGACCTCCCGCCGTTCGGCGGGCGTGTGCCGTACACCGCCGCCGTCGTGGATCTCGCCGAGGGCCCGCGGATGATGACCGAGGTGGTCCAGTGCCTCCCCGCGGCCCTGCGGGTGGGGATGGAGCTGGAGGTGACGTTCCGGGACGCGGGGGCGGTGCGCGTGCCCGTGTTCCGGCCCCCGGTGTGAGCGGGCCGCGACGGAGGCGGGGACGGGGGCGGGGACGGGGACGGGGGCGGGGACGGAGGGGCGACGGAGGTGGGGACGGAGGCGGTGACGGCCCGGCACGGTCCGGGGTACCGCCGTCGCGGCTGCCACGGACCCGGTCACCTCCGACGCGGTCACCACCGTCGCGGCCGCCACGGACCCGGTCACCTCCGACGCGGTCACCGCCGTCGCGGCCGCCACGGTCCCGGTGACCACGGACCCGATCGCCGCGGCGTTGGCCGGCGCGGACCGGGATCCGAACAAACCCCACGACTCCGTGTGAAGCGAGGGGATTGAATGGTCCGATGAGCAACGTCCACCAGCAGTACGCAGTGAACCCCTTTCCCGAGCTGCGTGGTCACGGCCTGTGGCTGCGCCCCTGGGACGCGGAGTCCGACGCCGACGCCGCGTCATGGCTCCGCGGGCTGTCCGATCCGGAGTTCCAGCGCTGGAACACGCCGCTCAAGTTCGTGCGGGACGTCGACGCGGCCCGGGAGTCGCTGCGTTCGCGCGCCGAGAGCGCGCGGGAGGGCACCGGCGTCGCCTTCCGCGTCACCGACCCGGACACCGGGGACGCGCTCGGCCACATCGGCGTCAACGCCATCGACCACGTGATGCGCCGCGCGATGGTCGGCTACTGGGTGCTCCCCGAGGCCCGCGGCCGGCACGTCGCCACCCGTGCCCTGCTCCTGGCCACCCGGTTCGCCTTCACCGAACTGGCCCTGCACCGCCTCGAACTGGACCACGCCGCCGGCCACGACGCCTCCTGCCACATCGCCGAACGCTGCGGCTACCGGTACGAGGGCACGCTGCGCGGCGCGATGTTCGACGCGGGCCGCCACGACGCCTTCCGCGACTGCCATCTGCACGCCCGCCTCACGACCGACCCGGAACCGGAGGTCCGGGACCTCGCTGAGGGCGCGCGGTGAGATCCGCCCCGGGGGAGCCGCCGGTGCCCGGGGGCCGCGGAAAACCGGAGGCGGGACGCGGCCGGCCCGCGGGACCATGGGGCATGGACCCCGCTTCCCGTTCCTCCGCCGCGTCCGCCGCTTCCCACGACTGGCAGGTCACCCACGACCTCGACCGCTTCCTCGGGCAGGCGGGGGACTTCCTGCGCTCCGAGCCCGCGCTGCACACCGTGGCGCTGTCCGTGACGGCGGCGCTGCGCCGGCGCGGGGATCAGGCGTTCGGGCAGGAGGCGCCCGTCTTCGGATTCCTGGAGCGGGAGGGTGCCGTGCGGGCGGCCTTCTTCCGCACGCCGCCGTACGGGCTGAGCCTGACGCGGCTGTCCGCGCGGGACGCGGACGCGCTCGCCGCCCGGCTCGTCGACGAGCGGCACCGGCTGCCCGGGGTGACCGGGGACAGCGCCACGGCTGCCGCGTTCGCCGAGGCCTGGCAGCGGCGCACGGGAGCCGGCGCCGTGCTGCGCCGGAGCGAGCGGCTGTACCGCCTCGGCACGCTGACGGTGCCGGCGCCGGCCCCGCCGGGCAGGGCGCGGGTCGCGACCGCGGCGGACCGGGACCAGGTCGCCCGGTGGAGCGCGGAGTTCGCCGAGTTCCTCGGCGAGGACGCCGACCGCGACCACGGGGCCTGGGCCGACGACCGCGCGGCCTACGGGGGCGTGACTCTCTGGGAGACCGACGACGGCAGGCCGGTGGCCATGGCGAGCGTGACCCCCCTGATCGCCGGACAGGTCCGCGTCGGTCCCGTCTACACCCCGCCGCGGCAGCGCGGCCGTGGCTACGCGGGCGCCGCCACCGCGGAGGTCAGCAGGGCCGCGCTGGACTCCGGCGCCGACGACGTACTGCTCTTCGCCGACCTCGCCAACCCGACCAGCACCGGGCTGTACCAGCGCATCGGCTACCGCGCCGTCGCCGACTTCGCGGTGTACGACTTCACGGCCGCGGCGACCGCCTGAGCCGCACGGCGAGGGTGGCTCCCTGAGCCGTACGGCCGCGGCGGCTGCCCGGACCTCACGGCCACAGCAGCTCCTTCAGCCAGTCGCCCGAGGTCGTGCGGCGGTAGAGGAGGCGCACATGACGGCGGCGGGCGTCGCCCTGGAAGAACTCCACCTCCTCGGGGCGAAGGCGGTACAGCGTCCAGGTGGGGGCCGGGGCGTCCGGCTCCCGGCGGGCCCGGTCCCAGGCGGCGTCGGACGCGCGCTCCAGCTCCTCGTACGAGGGCAGTACGTCGCTCTGGCGGCCCACCAGCGCGGCGGCCAGCGCGCCGGTGGAGCGGGCGTGCAGGTCCGCCTGGCCCTCCTCCGGCGGGGCCGCCGTGACGGGCCCGCGCAGACGGATCTGGCGGCCCTGCGAAGGCCAGTAGAAGCCGAGGGCCGCGTACGGGCGGGACCCGAGCTGGCGTCCCTTGCGGCTCGTCGCGTGGCTCGCGAACGACCAGCCGTCGGCGTCCGCGCCGTGCAGCATCACGGTCCGCACGTCCGGAAGCCCGTCCTCGTCCGCCGTCGCCAGCGACATGGTGTGCGGCTCGGGCTGACCGGCCGCCACCGCCTGTGCGAACCAGCTCACGAAGAGGGGCAGCGGCTCCCCGGGCGCCTCGTCCGGCGCGAAGCCGGGCAGCTCCGTGTCCCACACCCGCAGCGACCTGAGCAGCTCATGAAGATCCAGTTCCATGCCTGTGAGTATCGCCCCCGCGCCCGGCGGCAGTAGGTTGGTCCGCCTGCCGGAGCTCAGCGAGGGGAAGGCGGGGGATCCGTGCGCGCGACCGAACCGGTCCTGTTCCGAAGGGCCCTGCCCGGGGCGGCCTCGCGCCGGCCGGTCCGGGGCCGCCGCGGGGGCGCGGTCCGCCCGGACGGCCGGGCCGTCCGGTGAGGGGTGTGACCGCCGCGGCCCTCGGCGGCGCCCTGCTGCTGGGGCTCACCGGGTGCGGCCCCCTGGACAAGCCCCCGAAGCCGTCGCTCTCGGCGCCCGGGCTCTTCTACGTGCGCCCCACCGGCGACAAGTCCGGCCCCGAGGACAAGGAGCCGTACCACGTGAGGGTCGGGAACGACACGGGAGCGGGCGCCCGCCGGCTGACCGTGGACGTCCTGCCCGGCTCCGAGCACGCGGTCCGGCTGCGCCGCCAGGGGCACTGCTCGGGCGACACCCTCCACGTCACCTGCGACGTGGACTCCTCCTACAACAACTGGGTGAACGGCGAACGCGTCCTGCCGGTCGCCGCCGAGGGCAGCAGGCCCGGCGACACCGGGACCGTCCGGGTCACCTACACGACGAAGGACGGGAAGGAACTCTCCGCCCGCACCAGCGTCGTGGTCGGGGAGCCCGTGGTCGAGGTGCGCACCGCCGCGCCGCTGGAGGACGTCCGCCCGGGTGCCGAGATCACCGCCCCGGTCGTCGTGCACAACGCCGGCGAGGTGCCGGTGGTCGGCCTCGGGCTCGAAATCGGCTCCGGAACACAGGAGTTCACGCAGCGGTACTCCAACTGCCGCTATCCCGAGACCCGTCACGGGCACACCGCTGTCTGCAGGTTCCCCCGGCTGCGCATCGCCCCCGGCGAGACCGTCGTCCTGCGCCCGGCGCTGCGCATGCGCGCCTCGGCCGCGTACATGTACGGCTACTTCACCCAGGAGGCCTGGGCGCTGGACATGGGACCGGGCCAGTACGGCAGCTACCCCAAGGGCGGCGATCCGGGTGACGGGCCGGCTCTGCGCGCCGAGGTCACCCGGGACGGGCACGGCAGGTTCGCCCAGCGGATCGTGAGCACCCATGTCCGCCTCGACACCCGCGCCGACTACGAGCTCTCCGACGTCACCGTGCACGGCGACCCGGGGGACGAGCGCGAGGTGCGGCTCACCGTCCACAACGAAGGGCCCGGCGATCCCGGCCTGTCCGCCCGGCTGGTGTTCGAGCCTCCGCCCGGCTCCGGTGTGGTGAAGCAGCCCATGGCGCAGGTCGACGACGGCTACTTCGAGCCTTACTGCGCCGAGAAGGACTTCACGTACATCTGTGACGTGGGCGAGCTCGCGCCGGGGAAGAGCCGCACCTTCGACTTCACGCTGCACCTCGGGGAGCCCGGGACGGGCAGGATCGCGCTGCGGAGCATCGTGGTGCCGGACGGCGGCCGGACGGACCGCCGGGACCCGGACCCCACCGACGACTCGGCCCTGGTCACCGTCGCACCGTGACCGCCGTGCCCGGTCCCGCCGGGTGCGGCGGGCCGCTCAGTCGCGTCCCAGCACCACGGTGCCCGAGGAGCAGAACCAGCCGCCGGTGCCGGAGGCCACGGCCAGGCGCGGCAACGTGCCGTCGCGGCGGCGCACCTGCCGCCCGTCCGCCTCTCCCCGGAGCTGTCGCACCGCCTCCACCAGCAGGAACAGGCCGCGCATGCCGGGATGCTGGGCCGACAGACCGCCCCCGTCCGTGTTCACCGGCAGGTCGCCGGACAGGGTCAGCCGGCCCTTCTCGACGAAGGCGCCGCCCTCCCCCTTCGCGCAGAACCCGAGGTCCTCCAGCGTCACCAGCGTCATGTAGGTGAAGGCGTCGTAGATCTCCGCGAGGTCGACCTCCTCGGGGCGGACGCCCGCCCGTCCGAAGGCGTGCCGCCCGCTGACCGCCGCGGGCGAGACCGTGAAGTCCTCCCACTCCGACATGGTGGTGTGCGAGACGTGCTCCCCGGTGCCGAGGATCCAGACCGGTGTCCTGCGGCAGTCCCGTACGTACTCCTCGGCGGCCAGCAGGACCGCGGCGCCCCCGTCGGAGCGAAGGCAGCAGTGCAGCTTGGTGAACGGGTCCGCGATCAGCGGTCCGTCCAGCACCTCGTCGACGGTGATCGGGTCCCGGAACATCGCCTCCGGGTTCGCCGCCGCGTTCGCCCGCGCCTGCACCGCCACCGACGCCAGCTGCTCGATCGTCGTGCCGTACGTGTGCATGTGCCGGCGCGCGGCCATCGCGTACTTGGCGATGAGCGTGTGGCCGTACGGGACCTCGAACTGGAGCGGGCCGCGGGACCCGAACGACAGGTTCCCGGTGCGCCGGCCCGCCTTGATGTCGGCGCGTGCCGTGGACCCGTACACGAGGAGGACGGCGTTGGCGTGACCCGCGGCGATCGCGTCGGCGGCGTGGGCGGCCATCACCTCCCAGGTGGAGCCGCCCACCGAGGTGGAGTCGACCCAGTCCGGGCGCAGTCCGAGGTATTCGGCCACCTCGGCCGGGGCGAGCGTGCCGAGGCCGGCGGAGGCGAAGCCGTCGACGACCCCGCGGTCCAGGCCCGCGTCGGCGAGGGCCCGTCGTGCGGCCTGGGCGTGCAGTGCGTACGGCGTCACGCCGTCCACGCGGCCGCAGTCCGAGAGGGACACGCCGACGACGGCGACTTTCCGGCTCCCTGGCGTCATGGATCTGACGGTACATCAGATCGAGCCGGGAAAGGGAGGTCGTCACGGGCCTGTGCATTCGACCCCCTCCGCCCTAACATGACGGGCCGTCAGATGGGCCGTTCGCGCAGGGCCCGTCGGATACGCGTGTCCCGTGAGGCCACGTGGCCGCCGCAGGAGGAGCCCGCCGATGGACGCCAGCTTCACCGCCGAACAGGACGAGATCCGCCGCACGCTCAGGGAGTTGCTGCACAAACGCTGCGGCCCGGAGGAGTTGCGGGCCGCCGTGGGCACGCCCGCCGGGTACGACACGGCGCTCTGGGAGGCGTTCGGCCGGCAGCTGGGGCTGCCCGGACTCACCCTCCCCGAGCGGTACGGCGGTGTCGGCTGCTCGGTGACCGAACTGGCCCTCGCCTGCGAGGAGTCGGGCCGGGTACTGGCCCCCGGGCCGCTGCTCGCGACAGCGGTGCTCGCCGCGCCGCTGGTCCTCGCCCTCGGCACCGAGGCGCAGCGCGCGGCGCTGCTGCCCCGCCTCGCCTCCGGTGAACTGACCGCCGCGCTCACCGTGCCGGGCACGGCCCTGGCGACGGCCCTCGGCCTGGTGGGCGACAACCGGGGCGACTGGTCCGGCGGGGGACGGGCCGGCGGGGTGCAGGCACGCCGGGCCGACGGCGGGTGGCGCCTGTACGGGCAGGCGGCGCAGGTGCTCGACGGGCACAGCGCGGGACTGCTCGTGGTGGCCGCGCACACGGGCGGGTTCGCCCGCTCGCGCACGCTGCTGTTCCTCGTCCGGGCGGGGGCCGAGGGACTCGTCCGCGTGCGGCAGACGACGCTGGACGAGACCCGGCCTCAGGCCCGCGTGGAACTGCGGGACGTGGAGGCCGAGTTGCTGGGCGGGAGCGATGCCGGGAGCGATGCCGGGAGCGATGCCGGGAGCGATGCCGGGAGCGATGCCGGGAGCGAGCGGCGGGGCGCGGCCGGCTCCGGGGTACCCGGCGCGCTCGCCGCCGTCGGGAACACGGCCGCCGCCGTGCTGGCCGCCGAGGCCGTGGGCGCCGCGGACCGCGCCCTGGAACGGACCGTCGAGTACGTGCGGCAGCGGGAGCAGTTCGGGCGGGCCATCGGGTCGTTCCAGGCGGTCAAGCACCGGCTCGCGGACGTCTACGTGGCGGTGCAGGCGGCGCGCTCGGCGGCGTACTACGCGGCCTGGGCCGCGGCGAAGGGGGAACGGGTGGGGCCCCTGGCCCTCGCGCAGGCCCTGGAAGCACTGCGCACCGCGGCGGCGGAGGGAATCCAGCTGCACGGCGGCATCGGGTTCACCTGGGAGCACGACGCCCACCTGTACTTCAAGCGGGCGTCCGGCGACGAACTGCTCTTCGGGCCCGTGCACCGGCTGCGCGGGCACGCCGCGGACGCGGCACGGCTCTTCGACGGCGGGGAGGTGGCGGTGTGACGACCCAGGGACGGGGGCCGCGCCGGGTCCCCGGTGTCCGGCTGGTGCAGAAGGTGTCCTCCACCCGGGCCTTCGCCCGGGTCGCGCCGCACGTCGTGCCCGCCCTCGACCGCGCCGTGCACCGGCTGACCCGGGGCAAGGTGCTGCTCAGCGCGCAGATGCTGCCCGGGGTCGTGCTCACCGCGCGCGGCGCCCGGAGCGGGCTGGAGCGGCGTACTCCGCTGGCGTGCATGCCGGAGGGGCCCGGTCCCGACACCTGGCTCCTCATCGGGTCCAACTTCGGCCGCACCGACCATCCCGCCTGGACCGCCAACCTGCTCGCCCATCCCGACGCCGTGATCAGCTGGAAGGGTGAGGACGTCCCCGTGACCGCCCGGCTGCTGGCGGGGGAGGAGCGGGCCGCGGCCTGGAAGGCGGCGCTGGCGTTCTGGCCGCCGTACGCCACCTACCAGGCGCGGGTCGACCGGGAGATCCGGCTGTTCCGGATCGAGCGCCGCCGACCGCCCGCGCGCTGACCGCACCGGCCCGCGCCGGCCGCACCGGCGCGCTCGCTGACCGCACCGGCCCGCGCGCGGACCGCGCCCGCCGGCGGGGCCCCGCGTCACAGTGTGGCCAGGCGCTCCACCAGCAGGAACCCGCCGATGCCGAGCATCGCGGCGCCGGAGGTGCGGGCCACCGCACGGGCCGCGGCGGGGCGGGCCCGCAGCACGGCACGGGCCAGCAGGCCGACGGTGAGGTAGACGGCGGCGCAGGCGGCCATGTGGACGGCCCCGAGCAGGCCGGTCTGCGCGGCCACCGGAACCCCGCCCGGTCGCAGGAACTGCGGCAGCACGGAGAGGTAGAGCAGCAGGCCCTTGGGGTTGAGGCCGCTGATGGCGGACCCGCGCAGAAACGTGCGCAGCGGCGGTGCCGCCGGGGCGTCCTGGGCCGTTCCTGGCGTCGCCGGCCTGCGCAGCACGCCCCAGCCCAGCCACAGCAGATAGCCCGCCCCCGCCACCGTGAGCCCGGTGAGGAGCGCGGGCGACCCCGCGACCAGCACCGCGAGCCCGGCCGTCGCGAGCAGTGTGTGCACCGCGTACCCGGCGACGAGCCCCGAGACGGCGGGAAGCACCGAGCCCCGCAGCCCCGCCGAGATCGCGTACGCCCAGTCGGCGCCCGGCACGCACACCAGCAGCAGATCCACGGCCAGAAACGCCGTGACCAGTCCCCAATCCATAAGAGGGACATTAGGCGCGATCGCCCCAAAGGTGTTTTCGAAGTTTGCTCATGATCGCGCCTTCGGGGGCAGAATCTTCCTCATGGACGCCGTGGACCAGAAAATTCTTGCCGAGCTCCAGCAGGACGGCAGGCTCACCGTCACCGAGCTGGCCGCCCGGGTGCGGCTGAGCGTCTCGCCCTGCCACCGGCGGCTGCGCGAGCTGGAGCGGTCCGGTGCCATCCGGGGCTACCGCGCGGTCGTGGACCCGGCCGCCGTCGGCCTGACCTTCGAGGCGCTGGTCTTCGTCTCGATGCGCCAGGAGGACCGGGACACCGTCGCCGACTTCGAGCGGGCGCTGGCGGACATCCCCCACGTCCTGGACGCGCAACGGCTCTTCGGGGAGCCGGACTACCTGCTGCGGGTCGCGACCGCCGACCTCGCGGCCTTCCAGCGGCTCTACGACGACCGGCTGGCGACGCTGCCGGGCGTGCAGCGGCTGACGTCGACGCTCGTGATGAAGCATGTCGTCACCGACCGCCCGCTGCCCTCGTAGCGCCCGGCGCCGGGGCCCGCACAGCGCAGCGGGCGGCAGCCCACACCGGTGGACTGCCGCCCGCATGACAGGAATTGAGCAGGGGATCTGAGCAGGAAAAGGGGAGACGCTACTTCGTCGGCTTCTTCCCGGTCACTCCGAGGTGCACCAACAGGGCGAGATTCGGCTTGAGTTCGGCCTGCTTGACGCCCCAGGACTGGAAGCCCTTCTGGTGCGAGGCCACCGCCGCGAGCATGGCGACGAGGGAGCCGGCCATCGCCGCCGGGTTCACGTCCTTGTCGACCTTGCCCTTGGACTGGAGCTCGGTGACCGTGTCCGTAAGGGAGTTGTTCACGGAGTTCAGGATCTTCATGCGGATCTTGTAGAACCGCTTGTCGCCCTCGGCGGCGCCCAGATCGACGACTCGCAGGATCGCGTCGTTCTTGCGCCAGAACTCCAGGAAGCCGTCCACGAGCTCCTGGGCGGTCTGCCAGCCGGCCTTGCCGACCCACGAACGTCCTTCGAGCAACTGGGTCAACGCCGCGCCCTCCGCGGCCATTTGCTCGGCGATCTCCAGGACGGCGCCTTCGACGTCCGGGAAGTACTGGTAGAAGGTCGCCGGCGACGTACCCGCCTTCCGGGCGACATCAATGACTTTGACGTCCCGGTAGGGCGAGGAGCTGAGCATCTCGCTGAGGCAGTCGAGCAGCTTCTGCCGGGTCGCCTGCCCACGCCGCCCGGCCACGCGGCCGTCGACGGTACGCACTTGTCCTGTCATGCCGTCAGCTTACCGAGGGGTGATCGGAGCGCGATTCGACCGACTGCAAATGGGGTGCGGCGGCCCGCCACGGGAGTTCACGGGGGTGGGCGCGCCCGCTCTGCGGGATGCGGGGAGGGCCGTTAGCTTGGCCGCATGGCCGAATCAGCCGTTTTCTCCGAGGGCGTGCCCTGCTGGGTCGACGCGCAGCTCCCCGACGTGGACGCGGGCAAGCGCTTCTACGGCGAGCTCTTCGGCTGGACCTTCGCCGAGGGGTACGGCCCGTCCGGCTGGGCCCGTCTGCGCGGCGAGGCCGTCGCGGCCCTCGCGCCCAAGCGGGACGGCCGGATGCCCACCGTGTGGACGGTCTACTTCGCGGCGCCCGACGTCACCGCGCTCTCCCGCCGGGTCACGGAGGCGGGCGGCCGGCTCATCACCACCCCCGAGCCGGTCGACACCCTGGGCACGGCCGCCCTGGCGACCGATCCGGAAGGTGCCGTGTTCGGCCTGTGGCAGACCGGCACGCACCCCGGCTTCGGGCGGCGCCACGAGCGCGGCTCCTTCTGCTGGGCCGAGCTGTACGCCCGGGACACCGCGACCGTCGACCGCTTCTACGGCTCCCTCTTCCACGACGCCCTCTTCGGCCCCGACGCCACCCCCGATTTCGGCCGGGCCCCGGTCTCCGACGTCTTCCCGGCCGAAATGCCACCCCACTTCCTCGTCCACTTCGGGGTCGAGGACTGCGACGCGGCGCTGCGGACGGTGAGCCGGCTCGGCGGCCGTGTCCAGGCCGCGCCCTTCGAGACCTCGTACGGGCGGGTGGCGGTGGTCACGGACAACCAGGGGGCCTCCTTCGCCGTGCTGGAGAGGTGAATCGGCCACGGGCGACGGGCGGTGCGGCGGTCCACCACCGAAAAACCCTGCCCCTTTGTCCTGATACATCATGAGACACCCCGATTCGACCCCTGGTTCGCAACCTTCGGCTCGGCCAGGAAGAATCGGGGTGCGTGCCGCCATGGCGGTGCGGTGGTGAGACGCTGCACGGGGTCGCGTTCATACGTGGACGGCGCGGCCCGTACGGGGAGGTGGCAGGCAAGTGGTGGATCAGCTGACACAGCACGATCCGCGGCGGATCGGGCCGTTCGAGGTGCTGGGGCGGCTCGGTGCCGGCGGCATGGGGCTGGTCTATCTCGCGCGCTCGGCGTCCGGCCGGCGCGTGGCGATCAAGACGGTCAGGACGGAACTCGCCGAGGACCAGCTGTTCCGGGTCCGCTTCTCGCGCGAGGTCGAGGCGGCCCGCGCCGTGTCCGGCTTCTACACGGCGGCCGTCGTGGACGCCGACGCGCGCGCCGCGGTGCCCTGGCTGGCCACGGCCTACGTGCCCGCGCCCTCCCTCGAAGAAATAGTGAACGAGTGCGGGCCGCTCCCGGCCCAGGCGGTGCGCTGGCTGGCGGCGGGCGTCGCGGAGGCCCTCCAGTCCATCCACGGCGCGGGTCTCGTCCACCGCGACCTCAAGCCCTCCAACGTCCTGGTCGTCGAGGACGGGCCGCGCGTGATCGACTTCGGCATCGCGTCCGGCGTCTCGAACACCCGCCTGACCATGACGAACGTCGCCGTCGGCACGCCCGCCTACATGTCTCCCGAGCAGGCCAAGGACTCCCGCAGCGTCACCGGCGCGAGCGACGTCTTCTCACTCGGCTCGATGCTCGTCTTCGCCGCGACCGGCCACGCCCCCTTCCACGGCGCGAACCCGGTCGAGACGGTCTTCATGCTGCTGCGCGAGGGCCCGGACCTGGAGGGGCTGCCCGACGAACTGCGCCCCCTCATCGAGTCATGCATGCAGATGGAGGCCACGGCACGCCCTAATCCCGCCGACCTCCAGTCCCAGCTGGCCCCCCACCTCTTCGGCTCCGGCTCCGACGACAGCGGCACGGCGTCGGCCTGGCTGCCCGAGCGGGCGGTGGGCCTCATCGAGGCGCGCCGCGGGGGCCGTCCGGCCCCCAAGCCCACCGCCGGCGGCGGACGCAGCGCAGGAGGCCGCTCCGCCGTGCCCGCGCCGCCCTCGCACGCGCCCGTGCCCGTCGGGGCGCCCGACACCGGCCCGGTGCGCCTCGCGGGCGCCCAGGTGCCCATCGGCCCCGGGCCGCGCGTCGCCGACGCCCGTGCCGCCGCCGTCAAGGCGCCTCCCCCGGAGGCGGGCCTGGCCGCGTCCTGGTCCCGGCCGCACGCCGGGGTGAACGGCGCCGACCCCGTGCCCACCGTGGCGCCGGCCCCGCCCGCCGAGTCGGCCTCGGGCTGGCGGCCCTGGCGCTTCCGCATGTCCAACGACGTGTGGGGGACGCCCGCGGTCGCCGACGACCTGGTCTACGTCACCTCCTTCGAGGTCCACGCGCTGGACGTGGCCACCGGACGCCGCCGGTTCAAGACCCGGGACGTGGCCTGGTCCATGGCGGTCGCCGACGGCCGTATCCACGCCTCGGACGGGCCCACGCTGTTCGCGCTCGACGCCCGCGAGGGCGGTGACCTGTGGCGCCTGTCGACGGACGCCTGGGTGTACTCCCTCAAGGCGGACCGGGGCACCGTCGTCACCGGCACCCGCGGCGGCGGCGTACAGGCGTGGGAGGCCTCCAGCGGCCAGAAGCTGTGGGAGATCACCGGCGCCCAGACCGACTTCGAGTCCCCGGAGGCCGGACCGGCCCTCCACGACGGCACGGTCTACGTCTGGAAGGACGCGCGGCTGCGCGCCCTGGAGGCGCGCACCGGTGAGGAGCGCTGGTCCTACCCGGTCGGCGACGCGGCCTCCTGCGGCGGCGTACCGGTCCGGATCACCCAAGCCCCCGACGGCTACGTCTACGTCTGCGCCGGCACCCGCGTGCTCGCCATCGACGTGGCCGGCGGACACGTCCGCTGGCACTTCGAGGCCCCGGCGGTCTTCCTCTGCCCGCCCACCTTCGCCCCCGGCCCCGCGGTCACCGGAGGCGGTGTCTACCTCGCCGACTACCTCGGCACGGTCTACGCCCTCGACGCCACCGACGGCCGCGACCGCTGGCGCATCGCCACCGAGTCCCGGGCCTCCGTCGAGCCGGTGCTCGTCGCCGCCGGCCACGTCCACGTCGGCAGCGGCAAGGGCCTCTACACCCTCGACGCCGTCACCGGTACGCCCAAGTGGCGGTTCCAGGCGGGCGGCGACCTGGTGGGTGCCCCGGCGGTGGCGGAGGGCCGGATCCACTTCGGCTCCACCGACCATCTGCTGTACACCCTGAAGGCCGACGACGGCCGGCTGCGCTGGAAGCTCGCCACGGGCGGCGAGATCACCGGCGCCCCGGTGGTCAGGGACGGGGTCGTCTACGCCTGCAGCAAGGACCGCTGCGTGTACGCCCTGGACGCGGAGAAGGGGACGGGCACGGCCCGCACGACGTAGCGCGCGCCGGGCCCGGCGGACGGTGACGGCCGTCGTGCCGGGCACGGAAGGGAGTCCGGACGGCGGCCGTCGCAGCAGACGCTACGCCCGGTCCGGGAAGCCCGCCACGCGACGCCGACTCCCCCCTCAGGGCTGTCCCGTGATCCCCGGGGGGGCGCACGACGACAGCTACGGCACCTCGCCGCGTCGGAGGGTCGCCCGCATACGCCCAGGATGAGGACGGCCGCCCCCTGCCTTCGGCGGGGGGACCCCCACCGCCTTGCGATGCACCGCATTTGATGCCGCGTGCTGATCCACCAGGGATGACGGGACAGTCCTCAGCGCAGCCGGAACCCGGGCCGTCGTCCGGTGAACAGCTCCGCCTGCCGTTCCGTCGGCAGATTCCCGAGCGTGACGAGCTGCGGGGCGTGCGCGAGGGCCTGCGCGCGGGCCGCCTCCTTGGCGAGCCACAGCGCCCGTACGGTCCCCTGTACGGCCTCGGGCGGATGCGAGGCGATGACGGCGGCGCACTCGACGGCCGCGTCCAGCGCGGCACCGGGCGGGGTGAGTTCGGACACCAGGCCCACCTCGTGGGCCCGCCGCGCCGACAGCCGCTCGGCCGTCCCCATCAGCGCCATCCGCGCCACCTCGCCGAACGGCATCCGCTGCGCCATGTGGACGGACTCGTAGGCGCTGACCATCCCGTAGGTGGTGTGCGGGTCGAAGAAGGTCGCCGTCTCGTCCGCGACCACGAACTCCGCCTCGCCCAGCAGGTAGAAGGCGCCGCCGCAGGCCATGCCGTTGACTGCGGCGATCACCGGCTTCCACAGGTCGTTGGCCTTCGGCCCGACGGTGAGGAGGGGGTCGTCCACCATGAACGGGGAGCCCGGCTGCGGCACCGCCGCGTCCCGGTCGAGCCCGGTGCTGAAGGCACGCTCCCCGGCGCCGGTGACGACGACGGCCCGCACGCCGTCGTCGTAGCGGAAGTCACGCCAGGCGGCGGCGAGTTCGGCGGCGGTGCCGAGGTCGATGGCGTTGAGCCGGGCCGGCCGGTCGATGGTGACGACGGCGACGCCGGTGTCCTTGTCGGCGCTGACGCGCAGTCCGCCGCCGCTCACGGCCGCTCCAGGACCCAGCGGGGCACGGACACCCCGTCGACCTCGGTGAAGACCGCCTGCACCCGTGCGCCGATCCGCAGTCGCTGCGCGGGGACGGAGTTCAGCGGGGCGTCGGGGGCGGTCACCAGATTGCCCACGAGACGTATCCGCGGGGCGTCCGCGAGCTCCACCACGATCGCGTTGTACGGCGCCTGTTCGGCGTAGGCGGGCAGCAGCGGGGGGTGCGGGACGACGTACGACCACACGCGGCCCCGGCCGCTCATCCGGCGCCATTCGCTCGCGAAGGAGTGGCAGTGCGGGCAGCAGGGACGGGGCGGGAAGCGGAGTTCGCCGCAGTCGGCGCAGGCCTGGACGCGCAGTTCGCCGTGTGCGGCGTACCGCCAGAAGGGGGCGCCGTCGTCGTCGGGCACGGGGGAGAGCAGGCTGTCGGACATCTCAGCTCCTCAGCAGAAGGGCGGAGGTCGGGACGCCTTCCCCCGCGGTGACCAGGCAGGTCGTGGCCCCGGGTATCTGTGCGGTGCTCGTGCCGCGCAGCTGCTTCACCCCTTCGTTGATGAGGTTGAAGCCGTGCACGTACGCCTCGCTGAGTCCGCCGCCGCCGGTGTTGACCGGCAGCCGTCCGCCGATCTCCAGCGCGCCGCCCTCCGTGAACGCGGCGCCCTCGCCCCGCGCGCAGAATCCGTAGCCCTCCAGGGAGAGCGGTATGAGCGGGGTGAAGGCGTCGTAGATCTGCGCCACGTCGACGTCCTCGGGGGTGAAGTCGGCGTGTTTCCACAGGTGTCGGGCGGCCGTCCAGGCGGGCCCGGTGAGCGGGTCGTCGTTCCAGTAGTTGACCATCCCGTGGTGCTGGGCGGGCAGGCCCTGGGCGGCGGAGTGGACGTAGACGGGCCGGGTGCGGCAGTCGCGGGCGCGTTCGGCGGACACCAGGACGCAGGCCAGCGCGCCGTCGGTCTCCAGACAGTTGTCGAAGAGGCAGAGCGGTTCGCTGATCCACCGGGAGGTCATGTACATCTCGCGGGTGAGCGGGCGTTCGTACATGATCGCGGCGGGGTTCTGGTTGGCGCGGTTGCGGCAGGCGAGGGCGACGTTGAACAAGTGGTCGCGGGTGGCGCCGTACTCGTGCATGTACCGGCGGGCGAGCATGCCGATCTCGTCGGCGGGGCGCAGGAGTCCGAAGGGTCGGGTCCACTGCGCGGGGGTGGGGAGCTGGACGGTGGTGTTCTTCCACGGCCGGGGGCCGGAGCCGCGTTTGCGCGACCGCCAGGCGACGCCGACGGTGGCCTGCCCGGCGGCGATGGCGGCGGCCAGGTGCGCGACCGTGGCACAGGAACCGCCGCCCCCGTAACCGACCTTGCTGAAGAACGTGAGATCGCCGAGGCCGACCGCCTTGGCGACCTCCACCTCGTCCGTCTCCTCCATGGTGTAGGAGGCGAGCCCGTCGACCTCCGACGCCGCGATGCCGGCGTCGTCGAGGGCGGCGAGGATCGCCCGGCAGGCCAGGGCCTTCTCGGACTCCGGGAGGTGTTTGGCGAAGGGGGTCTGCCCGATCCCGACGACGGCTGTGGCGTCCTTGATCCCCGGCATGGGTGCACCTCCGCGCAAGGTCCCGGCTGCTGACAGGGCGTCAGGCTACAGCTAATCTGACGGACAGTCAGCTAGTGGTGTGCGGGCGGGAGGTACGCGATGCGCGGTGACCTGGAGTGGACGAGCGTCCCGGGGCTGGTGCGGTCGGCCACGGAGCGCTTCGCGGACCGCGAGGCGGTCGTCGACGGCCGCACCCGCGTCTCGTACGAGGAGCTGGGCGCCCGCGTCGAACGCGCGACGGCGGCCTGCATGGCGAACGGGGTGGAGCCCGGGGACCGGGTCGCCGTCTGGGCGCCCAACACCCTCGACTGGATCGTCTGCGCCCTCGGCGCCGTCGGCGCCGGTGCCGTCCTCGTCCCCCTCAACACCCGCTTCAAGGGCGCGGAAGCGGCGTACGTGCTGTCCCGGAGCCGCGCGAAACTGCTGTTCGTCACGGGCACCTTCCTGGGCACCTCGTACGTGGCGTCGCTGCGCCGGGCCGCCGGGGAGGGCGCCGGATCCGGTCCGCTGCCGGGGCTGCCGCACCTGGAGCAGGTGGTGGTCCTCGCGGACGACGCCCCCGCCGACTTCCGCACCTGGAAGGACTTCCTGGCCGAGGGCGAAGGCGTGGGCCGTGACGACGTGCGGCGGCGCGAGGACGCCCTCTCCGGCGCGTCACCCTCCGACATCGTCTTCACCTCGGGCACGACCGGCCGGCCCAAGGGCGCGCTGATCACCCACGCGCAGACACTGCGCGGCTACGCGATCTGGAGCGACCTCGCGGGTCTGCGCGAGGGCGACCGCTATCTGATCGTCAACCCGTTCTTCCACACCTTCGGCTACAAGGCCGGGATCATCGCCTGTCTGATGCGCGGCGCGACCATGGTCCCGCAGCCCGTGTTCGACGTGGAGACCGTGCTGGCGAACATCGCCGCGGAGCGCATCTCCGTCCTCCCGGGCCCGCCCACCCTCCACCAGTCCCTGCTGGACCACCCGTCCCGGGACACCCACGACCTCTCGGCCCTGCGCCTGGTGGTGACGGGCGCGGCCGTCGTCCCGCTGCGCCTGGTGGAACGGCTGAAGTCGGAGCTGCGGATCGACACCGTGCTGACGGCCTACGGTCTCTCCGAGGCCAGCGGCATCGTCACCATGTGCCGCCGGGGCGACGCCGCGCCGGTGATCGCCGCCACGTCGGGCCGGGCCATCCCGGGCAGCGAGGTACGGGTCGTGGACACCGCGGGAGACCCCGTCGGCCCCGGCACGCCGGGAGAGGTCCTGGTCCGCGGATTCAACGTCATGCAGGGCTACTTCGAGGACCCGGAGGCCACCGCCGCGGTCCTGGACCCGGACGGCTGGCTCCGCACGGGGGACGTCGGCGTCCTCGACGAGGCGGGCAACCTCCGCATCACCGACCGGATCAAGGACATGTTCATCGTCGGCGGCTTCAACGCGTACCCCGCGGAGATAGAGCAGCTTCTCGGCCTGCACCCGGACGTGGCGGACGTCGCCGTGATCGGCGTCCCCGACGGCCGCCTCGGCGAGGTGGGCAAGGCCTACGTGGTCCGCCGCGCGGACTCCACCCTGACCTCCGACGACCTCATCGCCTGGTCCCGCCGCGAGATGGCCAACTACAAGGTCCCGCGCGCGGTGGAGTTCGTGGCCCACCTGCCGCGCAACGCGAGCGGGAAGGTGGTCAAGGGGGAGCTGCGGGCCCGCTGACGGACGGGCGGGCCGGCCGGCGTCTCCCGGACCCCGGACATGCCTCGGCCGCGACGGCTCCCCCTCCGCGCCGCCGCGGCCGATCCCCGTCGTAAGGCAGTCTTCAGTCCCGGCGCAGCGCCGGAGGCACGGGAGCGTGGCTGTCCATCGTGGTCACGCCGTCCTTGGCCGGCGGGGCCGGCGCATGGCTGTCCATCGTGGTCACGGCGTCCTCGCCGGGCACGGGCGCGTGGCTGTCGTCCGTGGTGGCGACGGGGTCCTTGGCCGGCGGAGCGGGCGCGTGGCTGTCCATCGTGGTGGCGTCCGTGAGGTCGTCGGTCTTCTTCTCGTCGCTCATCGCTGGGCCCTCCCGTTGAGTTGAAGGTGTGCTGTGGGGAACGCCCGTTCGGCAACTCCCCCGTGGGTCGCCGAACGGGCGTTCCAGGGCCGCTCACCCTACAAGTGGGGCCCACGCCGATCCGTCTGCCCCCCGACGCGACGGGTCGATGCACTGAGACTGGCAGCCGCCCATAAACGTTCGATGAACGCCGCCCCGGGGCGGCTCAGGCGGCGGCGACGGGGCTGAGCAGAGCGCGCAGTTCGTCGGCCTCGGGGGCGCCCGCCTCCTCGTGGATGGTGAGCGCCTCGTTCCAGCAGGCGCGTGCCCGGTCCACCTGCCCGAGACCCTGCAACGACCGCCCGAGGAGGGTGAGGACGTTGGCGCGCATCCAGTCACCGCCGATGCAGCCGGTGCTGAGGGCCTGTTCGGCGTGCTGGGCCGCCTTGGCGAGACCGCGGCCCGCCAGGTGCACCTGTGCGATGCGGAAGTGCGTGGTGCCCTCCCACAGGCGCTGCCGGTTCTCGACGAAGATGGCGAGCGCCTGGGTGAGTTGCTGCAGTGCCTCGACGTGGCGCCCGGCGTGGCCGAACGCGATCCCGAGCGCGTAGCGGGCGTTGGCGAGCCGGACGGTCAGGCCCAGTTCGTCGTAGATCGCGATGCCCTGCTGGGCCAGCTCGATGCCCGCCGCGGTGCGGTTCATCGAGACCAGCACACGGGAGAGGTTGCACAGGGCGCTCGCCTCGCCGGGACGGTTGCCGTCGGCGCGGAAGCTGTCGATCGCCTTGAGCAGGTGCGCCTCGCCGGCGGCGTGCTCGTTGCGGCAGATGGCGATGATGCCGAGCTCGTTGGGCGCGTTGCCGCTGGTCCAGGGGTCCATGGCCGCCTCGCCGAGGACGACGGCCCGGTCGGCCTCGGCGGCCGCCTCGTCGAAGCGTCCCGCGGTGCTGAGCACCTGGGTGAGCGTGACCCGGGCGCGCCCCGCCGCGTGGGCGTCGTCGAGGGCCTCCGCGGCGTCCCGGGCGGCCCTGGTCGCCGCCTCGTACGCCAGGGAGCTGGCCCCCGATTCCGCGAGGTCCTTGGAGGCGAGCAGGAGATCGACCCCCCGGCGCAGCGTGTCCGGGCCGAGCGACTGCTGGACGAACGCCAGGATGCAGGCCGCCTCCGCGTGCAGCCAGTCCAGCGCCTTGCCGTCGTCGGCGAACTCCTGCCCCTGCTGCCGGGTCACTTCGAGATGGTCCACGGTCCGGTCGCCGGGGCGTTCGATGGCGTAGACCGCCGTGGCCGAGGCCAGGTAGAAGTCGAGCAGCCGCGACATCGCGGCGGCGCGTTCGCTCGGCGGCTGTTCGTCGCGCTCGGCGCAGGCACGCGCGTAGAGCCGTACGAGGTCGTGGTAGCGGTAGCGGCCGGGCGCCGCGGACTCCAGGAGCGAGGTGTCGACGAGGGACTCCAGGAGGTCCTCGGTGTCCTCGACGTCCAGGTCGAGCACGGCGGCCGCCGCGGGCAGCGAGATGTCCGGTCCGTCGGCCAGGCCCAGCAGCCGGAAGGCACGGGCCTGGGCGGGCTCCAGCTGGCCGTAGCCGAGTTCGAAGGTCGCCTTGACGGCGAGGTCGCCCGCCTGGAGCTCGTCCAGCCGGCGCCGCTCGTCGGCGAGCTTGGCGGCCAGCACGGACACGGTCCAGGTGCGGCGGGCGGCCAGCCGGGAGGCGGCGATGCGGATGGCCAGGGGGAGGAAGCCGCACGCGGCGACCACGTCCAGGGCTGCCTCCCGCTCGGACGCCACCCGCTCCTCGCCGACGATCTTCGTGAAGAGCTGGAGGGCTTCCTCGGGGGACATCACGTCGAGGTCCACGAGGTGCGCGCCCGCCAGGTCGACCATCCGCACCCGGGAGGTCACCAGCGCCGCGCAGCCCTCGGTGCCGGGCAGCAGCGGACGCACCTGTGCGGCGTCCCGCGCGTTGTCGAGCAGGACGAGCACGCGGCGCCCGTCCAGCACGGAGCGGTAGAGGGCGGCCCGCTCCTCCAGGGAGTCGGGGATCGCCGAGTCGGCGGTGCCCAGGGCGCGCAGGAAGGCCCCGAGCACGGTCTCGGGCTCGGCGGAGCGTGCGCCCGCGCCCTGGAGGTCCACATACAGCTGACCGTCGGGGAAGGCCCCGCGCGACTGGTGCGCGACGTGCACGGCGAGGGTGGTCTTGCCCACGCCGCCGATCCCGGCGAGCGCGGAGACCGCCATCACGCTGCCCTCCGCGGAGGTGGCGGAGGCCAGGACCTCGCTGAGCTCCTGGACGAAGGAGGCGCGCCCGGTGAAGTCGGTGACGGTGGCCGGCAGCTGGGCGGGGCGCACGGGAGCCGCGGCGGGCTCGGCGGCCGGGGCGGACGGTTCGGCGAGGCCGGGGTCGGCCTGGAGGATGCGCTGCTGGAGCTCCTTCAGGCCCGCCCGCGGGTCCACACCCAGCTCGTCGGCGAGCAGGCGCCGGGTGTCCGCGTACACCGCGAGGGCCTCGGCCTGGCGGCCGCTGCGGTAGAGGGCGAGCATCAGCAGCTCGCGCAGCCGTTCGCGCAGCGGGTGCGCGGCCGTCAGGGCGGTCAGCTCCGAGACGGCCTCCGCGTGGCAGCCCTGCTCCAGGTCCATGTCGAGGCAGGTCTCGAGGAGTTGCAGCCGCCATTCGTCGAGCCGTGCCCGCTGGGTCTCGGCGTACGGGCCGGGCACGCTCGCGAGCGCCTCGCCGTCCCACTGGCCGAGGGCGTCCCGGAGCAGCTCGCGGGCGCGGCACAGGTCTCCGCCGCCGCGGGCCTTCTCCGCGTCGGCGGCGAGTTCCTGGGCGCGGGCGAGATCCAGCGCCCCGTCACCGAGGGAGCGGATGGCGTATCCGCCGGACTCGCTGACCAGGACCTCGGTTCCGAGGGCCTTCCTGAGCCGTGACGCGTAGGTGCGGACGGCGGCCAGCGCCTGGGAGGGGGGTTCGTCGCCCCAGAGGGCGTCGATGAGTTCGGATGCCGTGGCCGTGCGGCCCTCGCGCAGCAGCAGGGCCGCCAGCAGGGCGCGTTGTTGTGGTGACCCGGCGGGCAGGGCGTCGTCCCCGCGCCAGGCGCGCACCGGTCCGAGCACGCTGAAGCGCAACGCCGCCGATTCCTCGGGACGTCGCTGCTCCGGTACCCGCGGCACACCGACCATCGCTGTCCCCCTGCCGAACCGTCAGTACAACGAGGCCAGTTTGCCTTGTTCATGGCGGATGCGTCAGCCGTGGGAGACGGCTGTCACAGGGCGCCGGACGGTACACCACAAGGTCCTCACACAGTCTCCCCACATGTCCGCACACAATCGCCCAGCCCACGGGTGGCGGCACGGGCGGTCGGACGGAGAGCTGACGGGTCGTCAGATCAGCGCTACCGTGGGCCGTATGGAGACCACGCAGAGCAAGGCGGGCCCTTCGGTGACCTCCGAAACGCCCTTCCCGAAGATCATCTCGGTGGACGACCACACGGTGGAGCCCCCCGACGTCTGGCGCGACAGGCTCCCGGCCAGGTACCGGGACACCGGGCCCCGCATCGTCCGGGCGCCGCTGAAGGAGATGACGTTCCTCGGCGGGAAGTTCGCCCCGGTGATGGGCGCCCCGGGCGACGACGGCCCGGTCGGCGACTGGTGGGTGTACGAGGACCTGCACCGCCCGCTCACCCGGCTCGACACGGCCGTCGGGTACTCCCGCGACGAGATCAGGCTCGAAGTCATCACGTACGAGCAGATGCGACCAGGCTCGTACGACGTGCCCCGGCGCCTGGCCGACATGGACGTCAACCATGTCCAGTCCGCTCTCTGCTTCCCCACGTTCCCCCGCTTCTGCGGCCAGACGTTCACCGAGGCCAAGGATCGCGAGCTGGGCCTGCTCGCGGTGAAGGCCTACAACGACTGGATGGTGGAGGAATGGTGCGGACCGCGGGCCGCCGGCCGCCTCATACCACTGACCCTCATTCCGCTGTGGGACGCCGAACTTGCGGCGGAAGAAGTACGGCGCAATGCCGCCCGTGGCGTACGCGCGGTGGCCTTCTCCGAGATTCCTCCCCATCTGGGGCTGCCCTCCGTCCACACCGACGCCTGGGACCCCTTCCTCGCCGCGTGCGACGAGACCGGCACGGTCGTCGCCATGCACATCGGCTCCTCCAGCCGCATGCCCTCGACCTCCGCCGACGCCCCGCCCGCCGTCGGCTCCACCATCACCTTCGCCAACTGCTGCTTCTCGATGGTGGACTGGCTGATGAGCGGCAAGTTCGAGCGCTTCCCGAACCTGAAGGTCATGTACGCGGAGGGGCAGATCGGCTGGATCCCCTACATCCTCGAACGGGCCGACGTGGTGTGGGAGGAGAACCGGGGCTGGGGCGGTGTCGCCGACAAGGTGCACCGGCCGCCGTCCGAGCTGTTCGCCGACCATGTGTACGGCTGTTTCTTCGACGACGCCTTCGGCCTGCGGAACCTGGACGCGATCGGCGTCGGCAACGTCCTGTACGAGACGGACTACCCGCACTCGGACTCCACCTGGCCGAAGTCCCGGGAGGTCGGCGAGTCACAGATGGCCCATCTCGCCCCCGATGTCGTCGAGCGGATCGTGCGGCGCAACGCCATCGACCTGCTGGGGCTCACGGAGGACGGTCTCTGGGCGTCCTGAATACCGGCCCGCCTCTTGTCTGACGGTCCGTCAGCTACGACGATGGGCGGCAGCCCGAGCGACATGACGGATCGTCAGATGGGAGGGCGTGCCATGCAGGTGCTGCCCGAAGGACGGCTGGCGTACGGGATGCAGCTCCCGGTCCAGTCGCAGAGCACGCTCTACGCGGAGGCATGGGAGGCCTCGGCGGGCCCGGCCGACCTCGTCGAGATCGCCCGCAGCGCCGACCGCGCCGGCTTCGACTACATCGCGAGCTGCGACCACGTCGCCATCCCGCGCCGCCTCGCCGGGGCGATGAGCACCATCTGGTACGACCCCGTCGCCACCCTTGCGCACCTGGCGGCCGTGACGGAGCGGGTCCGGCTGCTCAGCCATGTCGCGATCGTCGGGCTGCGGCATCCGCTCGTCACGGCCAAGCAGTACGCGACCCTCGACCACCTGTCCGGCGGCCGGCTCGTGCTCGGGGTGGGCGCCGGGCACGTGCGCGAGGAGTTCGACGCGGTCGGGGCCGACTTCGAGCGGCGCGGGGCGGTGCTCGACGAGACCGTGGACGCGCTGCGCGCCGCCCTCGGCCCCGAGGAGTTCCCCGTCCACCACGGCAAGCTGTACGACTTCGAGGGGCTCGGGCAGCGGCCGAGGCCGGCCCAGGACCGGGTGCCCGTGTGGGTCGGCGGCTCCTCGCCCGCCGCCGTGCGCCGTGCCGCGCTCCGCGGGGACGGCTGGCTGCCGCAGGGCGACCCGCGCGACCGGCTGCCCGCGCAGATCGCCCGGCTCGGCGAGCTGCGCGCGCAGGCGGGCATCGAGGACCCCCTGACCGTCGGCGCGATCACCGAACCGCTGTACGTCGGCGAGCCGGGCTGGGACGTCGGGCGGCGCACCCTGCACGGGTCGCCCGGGGCGCTCGCCGAGTCGCTGCGGGCGTACCGCGCGATGGGCGTGCACCAGATACAGGTGCGCTTCCGCAGCCGCAGCCGCGGCGAGCTCACCGACCAGATGGCCGCGTTCGGCGCTGAGGTCGGGCCGCTCCTCGACTGAGGCGGGGCACGGTTCCGGACCCAGGAGGTGCGGCCGGGTCCGCCCTCGCCCGCACCCACCCCAACAGGCAGAGCAGGGAGACACGGCATGGGCAAGCTGGACGGACGCGTCGTCATCGTCACCGGCGCGGCGCGCGGACAGGGCGAGCAGGAGGCGCGGCTCTTCGTGGCGGAGGGCGCGCGGGTCGTCCTCGCCGACGTGCTGGACGACCAGGGCGAGGCCCTCGCCAAGGAGATCGGGGCCCGCTACGTCCATCTCGATGTGAGCAGTGAGGACGACTGGCGCGCGGCCACGGCGGCCGCGAAGGACGCGTACGGACACGTCGACGGGCTCGTCAACAACGCCGGCATCCTGCGCTTCAACGAACTGGTCGACACGCCCCTCGAAGAGTTCCAGCAGATCGTGCAGGTCAACCAGGTCGGGGTGTTCCTCGGCATCAAGACCGTCGCACCGGAGATCGCCGCCGCGGGCGGCGGCACGATCGTGAACACGGCCTCGTACACGGGACTCACCGGCATGGCGTGGGTGGGCGCGTACGCGGCCACCAAGCACGCCATCGTCGGGCTGACCCGGGTGGCCGCCCTGGAGCTCGCGGCCAAGGGGATACGGGTCAACGCGGTGTGTCCCGGCGCCGTCGACACCGCCATGAGCAACCCCGCCCAGCTCGACCCGGACGCGGACCCCGAGGAGACCTCCGCCGCCCTCGACCAGCTGTACCGCAAGCTCGTGCCGCTGGGGCGTGTGGGGAGGCCGGAGGAGGTGGCCCGGCTGGCCCTGTTCCTGACCGGCGACGACTCCTCCTACATCACCGGGCAGCCGTTCGTGATCGACGGGGGATGGCTGGCCGGGGTCAGCGTCATCTGACGTGCTGTCAGCTATTGACGGCTCAAGGGTGCGGTGCAACAGTCGGCGCATTGGATCTGACGGTCTGTCAGATAAAGACGTGGGGACGGTGAACCTCCTTGGAATTCGGGCTCTTTGTACAGGGATACGTGGGCAAGCGGGCCGAGACCGATCCGCTCGCCGAGCACAAGGCGCTGATGGAGGAGACCGAGTACGTCATCCAGGCGGACAAGTCCGGCTTCAAGTACGCCTGGGCGTCCGAGCACCACTTCCTGGAGGAGTACTCGCACCTCTCGGCGAACGACGTCTACCTCGGCTACCTGGCGCACGCGACCGAACGCATCCACCTCGGCTCGGGCATCTTCAACCCGCTCGCCCAGGTCAACCACCCGGTGAAGGTCGCCGAGAAGGTCGCCATGCTCGACCACCTCTCGCGCAACCGCTTCGAGTTCGGCTCGGGGCGCGGCGCCGGCTCGCACGAGATCCTCGGCTTCATACCGGGCGTCACCGACATGAACTTCACCAAGGAGATCTGGGAGGAGACGATCGCCGAGTTCCCGAAGATGTGGCTCCAGGACGAGTACGTCGGCTTCCAGGGCAAGTTCTGGTCGCTGCCGCCGCGCAAGATCCTGCCGAAGCCGTACGGGAAGTCGCACCCGGCCATGTGGTACGCCGCCGGCTCACCGCCCTCGTACGCCATGGCCGCCCGCAAGGGCCTCGGAGTGCTCGGCTTCAGCATCCAGAAGGTCTCCGACATGGAGTGGGTGCTGGAGCAGTACAAGACCGCGATCGTGAACGCCGACCCGATCGGCGACTTCGTCAACGACAACGTGATGGTGACGACGACCGCCATCTGCGCGCCCACCCACGACGAGGCCATCGACATCGCCGTCCGCGGCGGGCTGCACTACCTGCCGTCCCTCGTCTTCCGCTACCACGACACCTTCCCGCGCCCCGAGGGCTTCCCCGTGTGGCCCGAGACGCTCCCCGAGTACACCCCCGAGTTCGTCGAGCTCCTCATCGAGGAGGAACTGCTGATCTGCGGCGACCCGGACGAGGTGCTCACCCAGTGCAAGCGCTGGGAGCAGGCGGGCGCCGACCAGCTCAGCTTCGGACTGCCGGTCGGGGTGCCCAAGGAGGAGACCCTGCAGACCATCCGGCTGATCGGCGAGCACGTGATCCCGAAGATCGACACGGATCCCGTGCACCGGACCACGCGGTTCCGGCAGAGCGCCTGAACGCCGCGGGGCCGCGGACCGCCGGGCGACCGCGGACCCCCGGCGGCCGGCCGCGCAGTTCCCCGCGCCCCTGTGGGGGCGCCCACCGCCGCGGAGTTCAAGGAGGGACGCCGCCATGCTCGATCACGTCATCAGGGGCGCGACCGTCGTCGACGGGACCGGCGCGCCCGCGTTCGTCGCCGACGTCGGCATACGGGACGGCCGTGTCGCCGCCGTCGGCACGGTCACCGAGGAGTCCCGCACGGCCGAGGACGCGGCCGGCCTCGTCCTCGCGCCCGGCTTCGTCGACCCGCACACGCACTACGACGCCCAGCTCTTCTGGGACCCGTACGCGACGCCGTCCCTCAACCACGGGGTCACCACGGTCGCGGGCGGCAACTGCGGCTTCACCCTGGCGCCGCTGAACCCCGCCCGCCCCGCCGACGCCGACTACACCCGCCGCATGATGTCCAAGGTCGAGGGCATGTCCCTGGTCGCCCTGGAGGAGGGCGCGCCCTGGAACTGGCACACCTTCGGCGAGTACCTGGACGCCCTGGAAGGCCGCATCGCCGTCAACGCCGGCTTCATGGTCGGGCACTGCGCGCTGCGCCGCCATGTGATGGGACCCGACGCGGTGGGCGGCCGGCCCACCCCGGGCCAGCTGGAGGACATGCTGCGCCTGCTCCACGAGGCGATGGACGCGGGCGCCTGGGGCCTGTCCACCACGCAGTCCTCCACCCACTCCGACGGCGACGGCGAACCGGTCGCCTCGCGGCACGCCGAGCCCGCGGAACTGCTGGCGCTCAGCAAGGCGGTCGGCGAGCACGAGGGCACACAGATCGAGGCGATCGTGGCGGGCTGCCTCGACCAGTTCAGCGACGCCGAGATCGACCTGTTCGTGGAGATGAGCGCGGCCGCGGGCCGCCCCCTGAACTGGAACGTCCTGACGATCGACGCGGCCGTGCCCGAACGCGTCCCGCGGCAGCTGGAGGCGAGCGAACGGGCCCGCAAGGCCGGTGGCCGTGTCGTCGCGCTCACCATGCCGATCCTCACCCCGATGAACATGTCGCTCGGCACCTTCTGCGCGCTGAACCTGATCCCCGGCTGGGGTCCGGTCCTCGCCCTGCCCGTCCCGGAACGCATCGCGAAGCTCCGCGACCCGGACGTCCGCGCCGAGATGCTGCGGCGGGCCGACAGCAAGGAGGCGGGCGTGTTCCGGCGGCTCGCCGACTTCGGGCGCTATGTCATCGGGGACACGTACAGCGCGGCGAACGAGGGACTGACCGGCCGGGTGGTCCGGGACATCGCGGCCGAGCGCGGCCAGGAGCCCTTCGCGTGCCTGGTCGAGATCTGCGCCCACGACGACCTGCGGACCGTGCTGTGGCCGATGCCCACCGACAACGACCCCGGCTCGTGGGCGCTGCGCGCGGAGACCTGGCAGCACCAGGACGTGCTGCTCGGCGGCTCCGACGCGGGCGCCCACCTGGACCGCATGTGCGGAGCCCCGTACACCACGCGCTTCCTCGGCGACTGTCTGCGCGGGCGGAAGCTGGCGACGCTGGAGCAGGCCGTACGGATGCTGACGGACGATCCGGCGCAGCTGTTCGGGCTGCGCGAGCGCGGACGCATCGAGGTGGGGTTCCATGCCGACCTGGTCCTCTTCGACCCGGAACGGATCGACGCCGGCAAGGCCACCCTGGTGCACGACCTGCCGGGTGACAGCCCGCGCCTCGACTCCAAGGCGATCGGCGTGAACGCCGTGTGGGTCAACGGCGTCGAGGCGATCAGGCAGGACACGGTGACCGGCGCCGTGCCCGGCAGGGTGCTCCGCTCCGGGCGGGACACGCGGACGGTGAACACCAGGTGACGGGCGTCCGGGCCGCCGCGCGGCGGCGGCCCGGACCGGTTCTTCGAGGGGGTCAGGTGACCGGCGAGCAGCGGTTGTTCATCGGCGGGGCGTGGGTGGAGCCCGAGCACGGGCACTACGAGGTGATCGACCCGGCGACCGAGGAGGCCGTCGGGCTCGCGCCCGAGGCCTCGCGGGACCAGGTGCACGCGGCCGCGGCGGCGGCACGTGAGGCCTTCGGCGTGTGGTCGCGCACACCCGCGGAGGAACGGGCCGCGGTGCTCGGCCGGGCGGCCGGGATCATCCAGCGCAACTTCCTCCCGTACGCCGAGCTCGCCCAGGCCGAGAGCGGTGCCACGACGGGCACGGCGCGCGGCATGCAGGTGGGGGTCGCGGTGGCCCGCTTCCGGCGCTACGCGAAGGTCGAGCCCGTCGAGCAGGCGCTGCCGCCGCAGATCAACGAGGCCGGCCCGTTCGGCGGGGCCGCCGTGATGGGCGCGCTGGCCGTGCGCCACCCGGTGGGGGTGGTCACGTGCATCACCTCGTACAACAATCCTTGGGCCAACCCGGCCGGCAAGGTGGCCCCCGCCCTGGCCATGGGCAACACCGTGGTGGTCAAGCCCGCGCCGCAGGACCCGCTGTCGGTGTACCGGATGGCGGAGGCCCTGGAGGCGGCCGGCGCCCCGCCGGGCGTGGTGAACGTGGTGTCGGGATCGCTGCCGGAGGCCGGGGAGGCCGCGGTCGACTGCCCGGACGTCGACATGGTCAGCTTCACCGGTTCGACCGCGGTCGGGCAGCGGATCGCCGAGGTGTGCGGCCGGGGGATGAAGCGGCAGCTGATGGAGCTGGGCGGGAAGGGCGCGGCGGTCGTCTTCGACGACGCCGACCTGGACTCGGCGGTGTCGGGGATCGGCACCACGTTCTCGTTCTACAGCGGGCAGATCTGCACGGCGCCGACCCGGGTGATCGTGCAGCGGGGCGTGTACGACCGGCTGGTCGAGCGACTGGCCGCGTACGCACGGCATTTGACGGTGGGAGACCCGAGGGAGCAGGGCACGGTGGTCGGCCCGGTCATCTCCGCGGCCCATCGCGACCGTGTCGAGGCGTACGTCGAACTGGGGCGCAAGGAGGGCGCGCGCGTCGTCACGGGCGGTGAACGGCCCGCCGCCGAACGGGGTTTCTACGTCGCGCCCACCCTGCTCGCCGACTGCACGCCCGACATGCGGGTGGTGCGTGAGGAGATCTTCGGCCCGGTCGTCGCGGTCCTCCCCTTCGACGACGAGGAGGAGGCGGTCGCCCTCGCCAACGACAGCGACTACGGCCTGATCGACTACGTCTGGTCCGGCGACGTCGCCCGCGCCTTCCGCGTCGCCCGCCGGCTGCGGGCCGGCGGGGTGGGCGTGAACACGGTCGGCCGCAACATGGAGGCCCCGTTCGGCGGCTTCAAGAAGAGCGGCGTCGGACGGGACGTGGGGTCCTACGCGCTGCACGCCTACAGCGAGGTGCAGGCCATCGTCTGGCCGGGGTGAGGCGCGGCCGAAGACCGCCTGAGGGTCCGGCCGACTGCGGACGTCTGCCGGCCGGGCCGGCCCGGACGCTCAGTCGGTGAGGTCGGCCCGGACGGTCAGTCGGTCAGGTCGACCCGGACGGTCAGCAGCCGGGTGCCGAGGGCGCGGACGGCGGCGCTGTTCATGCGCGGCAGCAGTCCGAGGCGGGCCCGCGGGTCGTCGTCGGGGAGCGGATGGGCGGTGCCGTGGTGCCAGCGGCCCCGGAGGCGGACCCGGACCCGCGGGTCGGCCTCGATGTTCCGTACGTACTGGGACTTGTCGCCGAACTCGGAGACGAGCCAGAACGAGTCGCCGACGCGGCGCCCGCCGACCGGGGTCCGGCGCGGCAGCCCCGAGACGCGTCCGGTGGTCTCCAGCAGGGTCTGCCACGGCAACCGCTTCAGCAGCGGGTTGCCGATCCGCCGCTGGAACGTCGTGACGGCCCGGTGCTTGGTGTCGAGGTAGCGCGACATGAGGGCTTCTCCCGCTCGGTCCGGTCGACCCTATCGGGGGCGGGGTGGGAGCGGCCTGGCGGGCCGTTCCCCACCCCGCCCCGCGCCACCGCGAGCCGCCGTGCGCCGCCGAGCAAATGTGCCGCCGTATCGGCGCTCCGTAGCGATGCTACGAATCAGGGGTAGCGCTGCTACTCCATCGGTGTTAGCGTTGCTTCTGTCGGGAGCGGAACACCGCTACCACCGTCACGCCAAGGAGCAATGCCATGAGCGAGCAGCAGGAGCCGGCCGCAGCCTTCCCCCGCGTCGCGATCGTCACCGGCGGATCACGCGGCATCGGCCGGGAGACCGCCGAGCGGCTCGCCGCCCAGGGGTACGCCGTCGTCGTGAACTACGCGAGCAACGGCACGGAGGCGGACAAGGCCGTCCTCGCGATCACCGAAGCGGGCGGGCGGGCGATCGCCGTCCGCGCCGACGTGGCCGACGAGTCCGCGGTGGCCGGCCTGTTCGACGCGGCCGAGCTGGCCTTCGGCGGCGTCGACGTCGTCGTGCACGCCGCCGGGTCGATGACCCTGGCCCCGCTCGTGGACCTCGACCTCGACGTCCTCGACCGGATGCACCGCACCAACGTCCGCGGCACGTTCGTCGTCGACCAGCAGGCCGCACGCCGGCTGCGCGAGGGCGGCGCGCTCGTCAACATCTCCAGCTCCGTGCTCGGCCTCGCCCTGCCCGGCTACACCGCGTACGCCGCCTCCAAGGGCGCGGTCGAGGCGATGACGCTGATCCTGGCCCGAGAGCTGCGCGGCCGGGACGTCACCGTCAATGCCGTGGCCCCCGGGCCGACCGCCACCGAGCTGTTCCTGGACGGCAAGGACGAGGAGACCATCGCCTGGATGGCCGCCCAGCCGCCGCTGGAGCGCCTCGGCACCCCCGAGGACATCGCCTCCCTCGTCGCCTTCATCGCCTCGCCCGCCGGGCACTGGGTCAACGGCCAGGTGGTCCGCGCCAACGGCGGCATCATCTGACGCCGCCCCGCCGCCCGCCCGTCCCTCACCCCAGGAGTTCCGACATGAGCAAGAAGACGATCCTCATCACCGGCGCCGGCAGCGGCTTCGGCGCCCTGTCCGCCCGCGCGCTCGCCCGCGCCGGGCACACGGTCTACGCCGCGATGCGCGACACGCGGGGACGCAACGCGGACCGCGTCGCCCGGGCGGCGGCCCATGCCGCGGAGCACGGCGTGGACCTGCGCACGGTCGAACTCGACGTCCTCTCCCAGGAGTCGGCCGACGCGGCCGTGGCCTGCGTCCTCGCCGAGGCGGGCGGCCTCGACGTGATCGTCCACAACGCGGGCCACATGGTGACCGGTCCCGCGGAGGCCTTCACCCCCGAAGAACTGGCCGCGGTCTACGACACGAACGTCCTCGGCACCCAGCGCGTCAACCGGGCCGCGCTGCCGCACCTGCGCGCCCGGGAACACGGCCTGCTGCTGTGGATCGGCTCCACGTCCAGCAGGGGCGGCACCCCGCCGTACCTCGCGCCGTACTTCGCCGCCAAGGCCGCGATGGACGCGCTCGCCGTGTCCTACGCCGCCGAGCTGGCCCGCTTCGGCATCGAGACGACCATCGTGGTACCGGGCGCCTTCACCTCGGGCACCGACCACTTCGCGACGGGCGGTCACCCCGCCGAGCGGACCGTGCTGCCGGCGTACGAGAAGCGCTACGGCGCGCTGACGGAGCAGGTCGCGCGGCGGCTCGCCGACCTCGCCCCGGCCGACGCCGACGCCTCCCTGGTCGCCGACGCCGTCGTCGAGGTCGTCGACACCCCGCACGGCGAGCGGCCGTTCCGCGTCCATGTCGACCCCGCGGACGACGGGTCGGAGGAGGTCAGCCTGGTCGCGGACCGCATCCGCGAAGAGTTCCTGACCCGGATCGGCCTGGGCGACCTGCTCGCCCCGCGGGGGACGGCGGCGTGAGCACCCGCACCGCCGCCACCGCGGCCTCGGATAGCGTCCCTGGCGTGAGTACCAAAGCACGCATCCTCGAAGTGGCGGCCGCGCTGGTCGCCGAGTCACCGGACGGGGACGTCTCGACCCGGGCGGTCTGCGAGGCCGCCGGAGTCGGCGCCCCGGCGCTCTACCGTCACTTCGGGGACAAGGAAGGCATGCTGTCCGCGGTCGTCGACCACGGCTGGGAGCAGTACCTGGCGACCAAACGTGATCGCCGCCCCGGCACGGACCCGCTCCAGGACCTGCGCGACGGCTGGGACACCCACACCGAGTTCGCCCTGCGCAACCCGAACCTCTACCGGCTCATGAACTCCCCGGTCATGCGCACGCCCCCGGCCGCGGCCGTGGAGTCCCACGAGATCCTCACGTCGGACCTGCGGCGCGCCGCCGAGCAGGGCAGGCTGCGTCTCGCCCCCGAGCTCGCCGCCCAGATGATCATGTCCGCCAACGTCGGGGTCGCGCTGATGCTGGTGTCCCGCCCGGCGAGCTTCACCGACGCGTCCCTGTCCCGACGGGTCCGGGACGCCGTGCACGCCGTGGTCTTCACCCCGGACGCGGCCGAGCCCCGTACGCCGGCCGCGGACGGGGCGGAGGGGCCGCAGGTCCCCGCGACCGCCGCCCGCCTCGGCGCGCTCCTGTGCCAGTCCCCGAGCCCGGCCCTCACCCCCGCCGAGACGGGCCTGCTCGGAGAGTGGCTCGACCGGCTCTCCAACACGCCCCCGGACGACACCGGCCCGGCTGGCGGGCCGTCGGGCGGACGGCGGTCCTGAGCCCGAGCACCGGGGCGGACTGAGTACGCGCACGGATGTCCGGCGCGGGCCGGGCTCCATAGCGTCGGGGCATGGATCACACGAAAGGCTCCGGCGCACCCGCGGAACCCGTCACCGAGGCACGGCGCACCCCCGCCGCATGGGCCGGACTGACCGCGCTCGCGCTGCTGGTGCTGTTGACCGGCGCCCTCGTCGGCGTGTTCGGGCCGCTGCTCGCCATCGCGTGCGAGGCATGCCAGGACGGCGTCCGGACCCCGCGCCACGGCGACGCGCTGGTCGCCGTCGCGCAGGGAGCCGTACCGCTCGTCACCCTCGGCACGGTCCTCGGGATCTTCCTGCCCCGGGGCGGTGCGAAGGCGGGCGGGGCCGGGCTGGGCGTGCTGGTGCTCCTCCTGGTCGTGATGCAGGCCCTCAGCGCCTGAGGGGCCGGCTCAGCCGTCCGCGGCCCCGGACGCCCCCAGGAAGATGGGGTTGGTGAACGCGGCGAGGGCCCCCGGCAGCGGACCGGCCGCCACCTCGTGCCGCACCTCGGCCCGTACGTACGCCGCGTAGGAGGCCGTGGTGCGCCACTCGACCGTGCCCGAGCCGGACACCGGCAGCGGGGCGCTGGTGAACAGGACGCCCTGGTCGGTGACGAAGCGGACCGTGCAGCGGGGGACGCCGGTGGCCTCCAGACGCACGGTGACCGGGGTCTCCCGGTCCACGTGCAGCCGTTCGCCGATGCCCGCGTGCTCGCCCCGGCCGCCGGACGCCGTGAAGGACAGCGAGACCGTCTTCGACTCGGCCACGTACGAGCGGCCCGCGCGGAGGCCGTCCTGGACGGCCTCGCGCGTCAGGTCGTCGGCGAGGACGACGGTCTGCGGCGTGCCGACCGGGTCGGGGTCGCGGTGCGCGTCGCTGTTGCCCATCGCGGGGATCCAGTCGCGCCCGGAGCGCACGGAGGCGACCAGCATGCCGTCCCAGTCGGCCAGGGCGACCTCGTCGTCGGGCGTGTACGGGCCGTTCCACACCTCGACCGCGTCCGCCTCCCCGAAGCCGAACTTCCAGGCGCAGCCGACGCAGGTGGCGTGCGGGTGGGCGGGCACGACGAGGCCCCCGGCACCCCGGATCTGCCGTGCGTACCGGCCGAAGCGGTTGTCCCGGGCGCGGTAGCGCCAGTCGACGAAGGTGCCGGGGTCGGTGCCGAGGGCCACCACGTGGCCGTTGCGGGTGGTGACCTCCTCACCGAGCATGATCAGCAGGTCGTCGCCCGCCTGGTCCGCCCAATGGGGGTGCGAGGAGTGGGTGTTGTGGTCCGAGGTGTTGATGAAGTCGAGACCGGCGGCGCGGGCCAGCGCGGCGATCTCGGCCGGTGTGCGGCGGCCGTCCGAGTACCAGGAGTGCAGATGGCAGTCGCCGCGGTACCAGTCCCGGCCGCGGCCCTTCGCGCGCTCCGGCGGGTAGACCGGCTCGGGGGTCGGGGCCTGCTCGCCGTAGGTGAGGGTGATGGTGACCTCGTACGCCAGTCCCTGCGGGGCCACCGTGTAGGGGCCGAGCGCGATGTGCCAGGTGCCGGCGCGGACCGGGCCGGGGAGGTACCCGGGGGTGGCGTCGTCGCCGCGCAGGAAGAACTCGGTGCGCGCCCCGCCCGACCAGCCGCGGAAACCCCGGCCGCCCGGCGCGGTGCCGCGCTCGTCGAAGATGCCGATGTCCAGGGCGTTGCCCGCGGTGCCGGCCGGCACGGACGGCCTCTCGTAGGTGTACGCGACCCTGATCTCCCGAACGCCGCGCGGCACTTCGACCGGCAGGTACACGAAGTCGGGCGAACCGGTGGGCAGGGTGCCGCGCACCGTGCGGGTCTCCGAACCGCCCGCCGGGGTGCCGGAGCCGTCGGCCGCGTCGGCGCCGCTCGCGAAGGTCACGCTTCCCAACGTAAGCGCCGCGGCGGCGCCCGTCACGAACAGGGCGCGTCTGCCCATCCCGTTTCCGTGGTCGTCCTCGCACATGCTGCTGCTCCCAGGGGTGTCGAGCATGACAGTGGCATGACATTGACTGCCATGGTGTGGCGCGGGGGTGGCAGGAGCAACCCTGCTGTCCGGCCGTGAACGCCGTTGCACGGGAAGGGGATCGGCGGTTTGCACGCAGACGACGCCCCCGGACGGACCGGGATTGTGCGCGGGGCCTGCTGGGCCTGATCACGGCGATCGTATGCTCGAAGGATGACGACTTCCGAGACTCCCGGAACCGGGCCCACGACTCCCGCGACGTCCGGGACCGGGCCGACGGCGAACTCCATGCGGCGCGCCCTCAGGCGCGCCCGCGACGGCGTCGCGCTCGACGTCGGTGAGGCGGCGGTTCTCCTCCAGGCGCGCGGCGCCGACCTCGACGACCTGGCCGCGTCCGCCGCGCGCGTGCGCGACGCGGGACTCCAGGCGGCGGGCCGCCCGGGCGTCATCACGTACTCGAAGAGCGTCTTCATCCCGCTGACCCGCCTGTGTCGGGACAAATGCCACTACTGCACCTTCGTCACGGTCCCCGGCAAGCTGCGCCGCGCGGGCCACGGGATGTTCATGTCCCCCGACGAAGTGCTCGACGTCGCCCGCCGCGGCGCCGAACTCGGCTGCAAGGAAGCCCTGATCACCCTCGGCGACAAGCCCGAGGACCGCTGGCCCGAGGCCCGGGAATGGCTGGACGCCCACGGCTACGACGACACGATCGCCTACGTACGGGCCATCTCCATCCGCATCCTGGAGGAGACCGGCCTGCTCCCGCACCTCAACCCGGGAGTGATGTCCTGGACGGACTTCCAGCGGCTCAAGCCGGTGGCCCCGTCGATGGGCATGATGCTGGAGACCACCGCGACCCGGCTGTGGAGCGAGCCCGGCGGCCCGCACCACGGCTCCCCCGACAAGGAACCCGCCGTCAGACTGCGGGTCCTGGAGGACGCCGGCCGCTCCTCCGTCCCCTTCACCAGCGGACTGCTCATCGGCATCGGGGAGACGTACGAGGAGCGCGCCGAGTCGCTGTTCGCGCTGCGCCGGGTGTCGCGGTCGTACCACGGCATCCAGGAGCTGATCATCCAGAACTTCCGCGCCAAGCCGGACACCGCGATGCGCGGCATGCCGGACGCGGAACTCGACGAACTGGTGGCCGCGGTCGCCGTGGCCCGGCACATCATGGGCCCGTCGGCCTGCCTCCAGGCCCCGCCGAACCTCGTCGACAGCGAGTACGGACGGCTCATCGGCGCGGGCATCGACGACTGGGGCGGCGTCTCGCCGCTGACCATCGACCACGTGAACCCGGAGCGGCCCTGGCCGCGGATCGAGGAACTCGCCGCCCGTTCGGCCACCGAGGGCTTCGAACTGCGCGAACGCCTCTGCGTCTACCCGGAGTTCGTGCGCCGCGGCGAGCCCTGGCTGGACCCGCGGCTGCTGCCGCACGTCCGGGCGCTCGCCGACCCGGAGACCGGCCTCGCCCGCCCCGACGCGGTCGTCGAGGGACACCCGTGGCAGGAGCCCGAGGAGGCCTTCGTCTCCTCCGGACGCACCGACCTGCACCACACCATCGACACCGAGGGCCGCACCGGCGACCGGCGCGACGACTTCGACGAGGTGTACGGCGACTGGGAGGCGCTGCGCGAGGCGGCGGCGCCCGGCATGGCGCCCGAGCGCATCGACACCGACGTACGGCAGGCGCTGGCCACCGCCGCCGACGACCCCACGAAGCTCACCGACGCCGAGGCGCTCGCCCTGCTGCACGCCGACGGCGCCGCGCTCGACGCGCTCTGCCGGGTCGCCGACGACGTCCGCCGGTCCGCCGTCGGCGACGACGTCACCTACATCGTCACGCGGAACATCAACTTCACGAACGTCTGCTACACCGGCTGCCGCTTCTGCGCCTTCGCCCAGCGCCGCACGGACGCCGACGCGTACACCCTGTCGCTGGAACAGGTCGCGGACCGCGCCGCCCAGGCCTGGGACGTCGGCGCCGTCGAGGTCTGCATGCAGGGCGGCATCCACCCCGACCTGCCCGGCACCGCCTACTTCGACATCGCGAAGGCGGTCAAGGAACGGGTCCCCGGCATGCACGTCCACGCCTTCTCGCCGATGGAGGTGGTCAACGGCGCCACCCGCACCGGCCTGTCCGTCCGGGAGTGGCTCACGGCCGCCAAGGAGGCGGGCCTCGACTCGATCCCGGGCACCGCCGCGGAGATCCTCGACGACGAGGTCCGCTGGGTGCTGACGAAGGGCAAACTGCCGGCGGCGACATGGATCGACGTCGTCACGACGGCGCACGAGCTGGGCATCCGCTCGTCCTCGACGATGATGTACGGCCATGTCGACCAGCCCCGCCACTGGCTCGGCCACTTCCGCACGCTCACCCGCATCCAGCAGGAGACCGGCGGCTTCACGGAGTTCGTGACGCTGCCCTTCATCCACACCAACGCCCCCGTCTACCTGGCCGGCATCGCCCGCCCCGGCCCGACCACCCGCGACAACCGCGCCGTGGTGGCGATGGCCCGTCTCCTGCTCCACCCGCACATCCCCAACATCCAGACCAGCTGGGTCAAACTCGGCACCGAGGGAGCCGCCGAAATGCTGCGCTCCGGCGCCAACGACCTCGGCGGCACCCTCATGGAGGAGACCATCTCCCGCATGGCCGGGTCGTCCTACGGCTCGTACAAGTCGGTCAAGGACCTGATCGCGGTGGCCGACGCGGCGGGCCGCCCGGCCAGGCCCCGGACGACGCTGTACGGCGAGGTGCCGGAGGAACGGCAGCGGGCCGCCGCCGCGTCGGACGGGCATCTGCCGGAGTTGTTGCCGGTGCTGGAGTGAGGGGAAAACGCCCTGCGGCGCCGGAACCCCGGTTCCGGCGTGCTCTCCCGCTAGGCCCACCGCCGGACGTCCGTAGGTGAGTTGGGCCAGACTGGGGGCGGGTCCGGAGCGTGGTGCGCCGGGGGAGCCGGGAGGACGACGGATGCCTGGGGCGCGTTCGGTGCCGTCGATGCAGGAGCTGATCGAGGCGCGCAGACGGCTCGCGTTCGTGGGCCGCGGTGCCGAACGCGCGGCGTTCCTGGCGAACTTCGATGTGCCGCTGCGGGACCCGGGCCGCCGCTTCCTGTTCCATGTGCACGGCAACGCGGGAGTCGGGAAGACCTTTCTCGTCCGGGAGTTGCAGCAACTCGCCCAGGAGGCCGGGGCGCTGACCGCGTACGTCGACGAGAGCACCGGCAGCGTGCCCGAGGCGCTGGAGACGATCTGCGCGCAGTTCGCCCGCCAGGGGCGCCGGTTCAAGGATCTGGAGCGGCTGCTCGCCAGACACCGCGAGCGGCGTCACGAGGCCGACTCGGTGCTGCAGGGGTCCCCGCCGGCGGAGCCCTCCGCCGCCGGGACGACGTTGGCGCGGGCGGGTCTCGTGGGGATCGGCATGGTGCCCGGGGTCGGCCCGTTGGCCGGAGCCGTCGACCCGGCCCTCCTCGCGGGCGCGGCCGACCAGGTGCGGGCGGGACTCAGCGCGCACTTCCGCGGCCGGGACGACGTACGGCTCCTTCTGTCGCCCGAGGACGTGCTCACTCCGGTCCTGCTGGAGGAACTGACCAGGGCTGCCGCCCGTGCCCCGCGCCAGGTGCTGTTCTTCGACACCTACGAGCGGACCGGCCCGTTCCTCGACGCCTGGCTGCACGCGACGATGGCCCTCGGGGACCACGGTGCGATGCCCGCGAACGTGGTGGTCGTGACCGCGGGACGGAATCCGCTGGACGCCGGGCGCTGGGGAGGCTGCGGCGACTCCGTGGCCGAGATGCCGCTGTTGCCGTTCACGGAGCAGGAAGCGCGGGAAGTGCTCGCGGGCAGGGGCGTGGTGGCGGAGTCGGTCGTCGAGGAGATCCTCCGCGTCACCGGCCGGCTGCCGGTCCTCGTCTCGACGCTCGCCGAGACGCGCCCCGCCGATCCGGACGACGTCGGCGACCCGAGCGCCACGGCCGTGGACCGCTTCCTGAAGTGGGAACACGACCCGGTGCACCGGGCCGTCGCCCTGAACTGCGCGTTCCCCCGACGACTGGACGCCGATGTCTTCCGCGCGGCGGCGGACTGCCCGGACGAGGAGGCCGACGCCCTGTTCGACTGGCTGCGCGGTCTGCCCTTCGTCACCGAACGCGGCGGGGGGATCCAGTACCACGACGTCGTACGGGCGCCGATGCTCCGCTCGCAGCGCCTCCGTTCGCCGCGCGGCTGGACCGAACGGCACAGCCGCCTCGCGGAGACCTTCGGCCGGTGGCGGCAGGAGGCCGAGGCGGGAGAGGACAGGGGCCGGCTGTGGGCGCACGACGGGTGGCGGGAGCTGCGGCTCGCCGAGTCGTACCACCTGCTGTGCGCGAGGCCGCGGACCGCGCTTCCGGTCGTGCTCCGCGAGGTCGTGGACGCGTGCGCCGCCGGCGACGTCCCTGCCCGGCAGTGGGCGCGTGTGCTGGCGGAGGCGGGACGTGACGCCGGTGCGGAGGAGCCGTCCCGCCTGGGGAGCGACCTGCTCCGGGCGCTGGACGAGGACGGAACGGCCGCCGCCCTGGAACTGCTCCTGAACCGTGCCGGATTCGACGCACCCGCCGAGGCGTTGGCCCGGGCGGTGCGCGGCAGCGTCCTGCGGCACGGCGGGGCGTACGAGCGCGCGATGACGGAGTTCGACCGGGCGATCGCCCTCGATCCCGGGCTGGTGCGGGCCCATCGCAGCCGGGCCATGACCCGTGCCGAGGCGGGTGACTACGCGGCCGGAATCGCCGGCCTGGACCGGGCGCTGGCCCTGTCGCCCGACGACGGACGGTCGTTCGCCGTCCGGGGCGAGTACCACCGGGTTCTCGGCGACTACGACGCGGCGCTCGACGACCTGGACCGCGGGATCGCCCTCGATCCCACCCGGGACTTCGCCTGGGCCTCCCGCGGGGCCACCCGGCTGAGCCGCGGCGAACTCGACGCGGCCCTCGCGGATCTGGGGCGGGCGCTCGAACTCAAACCGGACTACGGATGGGCGCTGGCCCGCCGCGCCCGGGTGTGGCGCGCCCTCGGCGAGGAGGACCGGCAGATGGCGGACCTCGACCGGGCCGTCGCCGTGCAACCCGACTGGGCGTGGGGCGTCTGCGAGCGGGGCGACGCCCTCCGCGTCGCGGGCCGGCACGCCGAGGCGCTGGCCGACTACGACCGCGCCGTGGAGCTCGACCCCGAGTACGCGTCGGCGTACGCGAGCCGGGCCGTCTCCCGCAGCGCGCTGGGACGCCACGAGGAGGCGCTCGCGGACCTGGACCGGGCCCTCGGCCTGAGGCCCGACTACGCGTGGGCGCACAGCCACCGGGCGGAGATCCTGGCACGCGCCTCGCGTGCCGGGGAGGGCGGCACGGCGTAGCGCGCTCCGGACGCCTGCACGGGCCGGCCGGTGAAGGCGGCGCGGGCGGACGCGCGTGCGTCGGTGACCCGCTTCCGCCGTCGGGGAGCATCACGGGACATGCCGTCCGAACGCCGCCCATAGTCGATCACTTGAGGCCACTCGGAGCACATCCCGTATATGGATCCGGAACCTCAACCGACCGTTCGCGTTCGATTACAGTGCTGAGCTGTCGGACGTGCGGACGGTGCCTGGGAGGTCTCGGTGGGTGCGACAGCCGGTGCCGTCTGGGGCCGTACCGAGCAGCAGGACTTTCGCAGCAGGGTGCGCGGCACGCTGCTGGGCGCGGCCGTGGGCGACGCGCTGGGCGCACCGCTGGAGGGGCTCGGCCTGGAGGAGATCCGCGAGGCGTACGGCGCGGAGGGCCTCACCGATCTGGCGTCCGCGTACGGCAGACGCGGCGCCGTCACCCATCTCACGCAGCTCACGCTGTTCAGCGTCGACGGGCTGATCCGCGCCCAGGTGCGGCGCGACACGGGAGCCTGGCATCCGCCGACGGACCTGCACCGGGCCTACCGCCGGTGGGCCGCCACCCAGAGCGACTGGGGGCCCGACGAGCGCCGCAAGGACGACGGCTGGCTGGCCCGCGAGGAATGGCTGTACGCGCGCCGTGACCCGGCCAGGTCCTGTCTGCTCGGCTTCGGCGACGAGATCATGGGCACGCTCGACGCGCCGAAGAACCCCGGTGAGGCCGGCCCGGAGGCCGCGGCCCGCTCGGCGCCCTTCGGACTGCTCGTCGGCTGGGAGCCGCAGCTGGTGATGCAGCTGGCCGTGGAGTGCGCCGCGCAGACGCACGGGCATCCGGCGGCCTACCTGGCGGCGGGTGCGTACGCCGTGATCGTGCACGCGCTGGCCCGCGGCGAGAGCCTGGACGCCGGCGTGCAGCGGGCCCTCGGGCTGCTCGGCGCGCGGCCCGGACAGCAGCCCGTCACGGACGCGCTCCAGCACGCGCTGGGTGCCGTCCGGCAGGGCATGCCGACTCCGGGGCGGGTGGAGGAACTCGCCGGGAACGCCACCGCGGAGGGGCTGCTCGCGGTCGCCGTGTACTGCGCGCTGGTCGGCGAGGACATCCGGCACGGGCTGCGTCTCGCGGTCAACCACGGCGGCCCGTCCGGTGTCGCCGGGGCGCTCACCGGCGGGCTGCTCGGCGCCCTGCACGGCGAAACGGCCCTCCCCCCGGCCTGGCTGGCCGAGCTGGAGGGCCGTCCCACCGTGCTGGTCCTCGCGGACGACTTCGCGATGGAGATGACCCAGGGGCCCGCACTGCACGGGCCGGGCGGGTCGTCCCCCGGGTGGCTCGCCCGGTATCCCCGGGGCTGAGCCGCCCCCACTCCCTAGTCCTTCGTCGGGGTTCCCACCACGCCGTCGGCCGCCCCGGCGGGCGCCGGGATCGCCGCCGCCGCGCCGCCGGTGTCGTCGTCCGTGTTGATCTTCTCGATGATCGCGTCCCGCTCCGGGGTGTCCTCGGGCCGCAGGTGGCCGATGAGGATGTACAGGATCAGGGAGATGGCCATCGGCACGGCCACCTGGTACTCCAGCTTCACATCGGTGCGCTGCGAGAAGTCCAGGTTGTAGTTGACGAAGAAGAACGCGAGCAGACCGCAGGCCCAGCTGGTCAGCGCCGCCGTCGGACCGGACTTACGGAACGGGCGGAGCAGTCCGAGGATGAACGGGATCGCGATCGGGCCCATCAGGCCGGCCACCCACTTGATGACGACCGTGATGATGTCCTTGAAGGTGGGGGAGTTGACCTGGGTGGCCACCGCCATCGAGAGGCCGAGGAAGGCGACGGTGGTGACGCGGCCCGCGATCAGCCCGGTCCGGGTGTCCCAGGCCCGCGCGGCCTTCGACAGCACCGGGACGACGTCCCGGGTGAACACGGCGGCGATCGCGTTGGCGTCCGAGGAGCACATGGCCATCGTGTGCGAGAAGAAGCCGACGACGACCAGGCCCAGCAGGCCGTGCGGCAGCAGCTGTTCGGTCATCAGGCCGTACGCGTCGGAGCCGTCGGGCTTCTTCGCGGTGACGAGCAGCGGCGACAGCCACATGGGGATGAACAGGATGACCGGCCACACGAACCACAGTCCGGCGGACAGGAACGCCGAGCGCGTGGCCTGCTTGGCGCTGCCGGTGGCCATGTAGCGCTGGGCCTGGTTCCACATGCCGCCGTTGTACTCGAACAGCTTGATGAACAGGTACGCGATGAAGAACACGGTGAGGTACGGGCCCGCGAAGCCGTCCGCGTGGCCGTCGAGCTTCGGCGAGTCCAGCGCCTTGGACAGGCCGCCCTGGTCGGAGATCTTGTTCAGCGCGATGACCAGCATGGCGACGCCGGCCAGCAACTGGATGACGAACTGGCCGAGTTCGGTGAGCGCGTCGGCCCACAGCCCGCCGATCGTGCAGTACACCGCCGTGATGCCGCCGGTGATGATGATGCCCTGGGTGAGCGTGACGCCGGTGAAGACGCTGAGGAGGGTCGCGATGGCGGCCCACTTCGCGCCCACGTCGACGATCTTCAGCAGGATGCCGGACCAGGCGAGTGCCTGCTGCGTCGGTACGTTGTAGCGGTCCTTGAGGTATTCGAGGGGCGAGGCGACGTGCAGGCGCGAGCGCAGCCGGTTGAGCCGGGGCGCGAAGGCCTTGGCGCCGATGGCGACGCCGATGGCGATGGGCAGGGCCCAGGTGACGTACGACGTGATGCCGTACGTGTACGCGATGCCGGCGTAACCGGTGAACATCACCGCGCTGTAGCCCGACATGTGGTGCGAGATGCCCGACAGCCACCACGGCATCTTGCCGCCCGCGGTGAAGAAGTCGCTGACATCGTCCACACGCTTGTGGGACCAGACGCCGATCGCTGTCATCACGCCGAAGTACGCGACCAGGACGGCCCAGTCGAGACCGTTCATGTGCCCCCTCCAGGGGTCCGCCTTGTGAACCTGCTGATACCGGACGGCACTTCGCCAGTACGCGCTGGGGCGGCGCCCCCGTGCGGGAGCGGGGACTTCGGGGATTGAACCGCTGGTCCGACCGGCCGGTCAAGACCTTTCGCGGTCACAGATATGAACGCAGATCAGAAAGCAGAACGATTTTACGTCTACTTTACCCGTCGGGCTGTTGTCGTGCTCGTGACGTGGACCACACGATGAGCGGGCACTTCGCCAGACCGGCGGACCCACGAAGCCCACGAAGAAGGACGACCGGACGACAGCCGTACGGGATGCGGGTCCCGTACGCCTGGGAAAGGAGGGACGACAGCAGTGACTACCGCATGAGTTCGCCGGCGTTCACGAGCAGCGACTGCCCCGTGATCGCCCGTGCCCGGTCGGACGCCAGGAACACCGCGGCGTCCGCCACGTCCCCGTCCGTGGCCAGCTCCGGCAGAGCCATCCGCTCGGTGAGCCGCCGCAGCACGTCCGCCTCGGGCACGCCCTCGGTGTGCGACGTGAACTGCACGTACGCCTCCACGGGCGGCCCCCACATCCAGCCGGGCAGCACGGTGTTGACCCGGATCCGGTGCGGTCCGAGTTCCCGCGCGAGCGAGTACATCGCACTCGTCAGCGCGCCCTTCGACGCCGCGTAGGCCGCCTGGCGCACCTGGCTCGGCGCGGCCACCGAGGACTGCGTGCCGATGATGACGACCGAACCGCCCCGCGCCTTGAGCGCGGGCAGACAGGCTCGGGTCATCCGCAGGGTGCCCAGCAGATTCACGTCGATGACCGACTGCCAGGTCGCGAAGTCGGCGTCCTGAAGGCCGCCGAAGTAGCTGTCCCAGGCGGCGACATGGACGACCGCGTCGATCCGCCCGAACCGCTCCGTCGCCAGCGCGGCCAGCGCCTCGCACTGGCCCTCGTCGGTGATGTCCGTCGCCCGGTACGCCGTGTGCGAGCCGTCCGGATCGAGCTCCGCCGCCGACTTGGCGAGGTTCGCCTCCGTGCGCGCCCCGAGCACCGCGTGGCCCCCGTCGCGCACCACCGCCGCCGCGACCTGATGGCCGAGTCCGGCCCCGACGCCCGACACGACGACGGTCCTGCCCGCGAGCAGTGACATCGCTGCCTCCCCTTCGGTTGCCGTACCTCTGGCGCATCATCTGACGGAGCGTCAGAGTAGGGGCGTCGACCGGAGGAAGGAAGGGGAGCGACGTGAGTGAGCAGACCCGCAGCGAGGTGTACGCGGAACTGGCCGCCGTGGGCCCGTACGGCGTCCGTCCCGGCCATGCCCTGATCACCATGGTCGAACCGCACCCGGGCCACGAGTACGCGTACAACCGCTGGTACGAGGACGACCACTACTACGCGGGCGCGATGGCGATGCCCTGGATGTACGCGGGCCGCCGCTGGGTCGCCACCCGCGACCTCCAACTGCTGCGCTACCCGGAGAAGTCGGCGGTCGCCCAGCCGGTCACCGCCGGCTGCTACCTCTCCACGTACTGGGTCACCGAGGGCCGTTACGACGACCACATGAAGTGGACCGTCGGCATCAACAAGCGGCTCAACCGTGACGGCCGCGTCTACCAGGACCGCACGCACGTCTTCACGGCCTTCCAGGACCACGAGGCCACCGTGTACCGCGACGGCGCCGCGGGTCCCCGCGACCATCACGCCCTGGACCATCCGTACGCGGGGCTGGTGCTGGAGGTCGTCGACGCGGAGTCCGCCGAGCGGCGCGCCGAACTGCTGGAGTGGCTGCGCTCCCGGCACCTGCCAGGGCGCCTCGCGGGCTCGCCGGCCGCCATGGTCACCGTCTTCAGCCCGACCCCGCTGCCCGGCGACCGGATGACGTACGTCAAGCAGGTCGAGGGCGTGGACACACGGCTGACGCTGCTGTGGTTCCTGGAGGCGGACCCACGGGACTGCTGGGAGGAGTACTTCACCGGGCTCGACGCGGAGGTGGCCGCCGCGTCCGCCGGCGGCCCGGACCCGGGGGCGCTCGGCAGGGTGGAGCTGGTCGCGCCCTTCATCCCCACGGTGCCGGGGACGGACAGGTACGTGGACCGGCTGCGCTAGTGACCTGAGTCAGAGATTCGGTGGCAGTAGGCGGCGAGTTTGTCGAGGATCTCGTCGGCTGTCTTCGTCCAGACGAAAGGCTTGGGGTGGTCGTTCCAGTCGGCGAGCCAGGCCCGGATGTCGCGTTCGAGGGCCTGGACGGAGCGGTGGACGCCGCGCTTGAGCTTCTTCTGTGTGAGCTCGCCGAACCACCGTTCCACCAGGTTCAGCCAGGACGCGCTGGTCGGCGTGAAGTGGAGGTGGAACCGCGGGTGGGCCAGCAGCCACTTCTTGATGCCGGGCGTCTTGTGGGTCGCGTAGTTGTCGAGGATCAGGTGCACCTGAAGCCCGGCAGGTACTTCCCTGTCGAGCTTGGTGAGGAACTTCTTGAACTCGGCGGCCCGGTGGCGGCGGTGGAGGGAGCCGATGACCTTGCCGGTCGCCACCTCCAGGGCCGCGAACAGAGTGGTGGTGCCGGCGCGGATGTAGTCGTGGCTGCGGCGTTCGGGAACACCGGGCATCATCGGCAGGACCGGCTGGGACCGGTCCAGGGCCTGGATCTGCGATTTCTCGTCCACACAGAGGACCAGGGCCTTCTCCGGCGGGTCCAGATAGAGACCGACCACGTCGCGGACCTTGTCGATGAACAGCGGGTCCGTGGACAGCTTGAACGTCTGTGAGCGGTGCGGGGCCAGGGCGAACGCCCGCCAGATCCGGGAGATCGCCGACTGCGACATCCCGGTCGCCGCTGCCATCGACCGGGTCGACCAGTGCGTCGCGTTCTTCGGCGTCTCTTCGAGCGTCTTGACGATCACCCGCTCGACATCCGCGTCGGTGATCTTCCGCGGGACGCCGGGACGCGGCTCGTCGTGCAGGCCCTCCAGGCCACGGTCGAGGAAGCGCCGTCGCCAGGTGCGGACCGTGTCCGCCGCGACCCCCAGCCGGCGCGACACCTCCGCGATCGAATGACCCTCGGCGCACTCCAGCACGATCCGGGACCTCTGGGCCAGAGCCTGAGCTGTCGAACGCCGACGCACCCACCCCTCAAGCACAGCCCGCTGGGCATCGGTCACAGACAACGGCGGAATCTTCGGTCCAGGACGACTCACACCCAACCAACGACGAATCTACGACTCAGGTCACTAGGGGGTTTCGTTCGGATCAGCAGGTGCGGGAGAAAAGAGCCGAGCCCCCTCGGCCAGGACGGCGGGCCGGTCGAGAGGGCTCTGTCGGTGGATCGTATGAAGTTGTGTCGGGTCATGTGTCGGACGGGGCGTGGGGTCGCACCTCAGACGAGGCCGGCGGCCCCACGGCTCACCTCGGCCACGAAGGTGTTCCAGGCGTCCGCGGGAAAGGCCAGGGTGGGGCCTGCGGGGACCTTGGAGTCCCGTACCGCCATCGCCGCGGGGACCGGGGACTTGACCTCGACGCAGGCGCCGTTCCCGGTGGAGTAGGAAGACTTGGTCCACGTGTCGGTGGCGCCCTGCTGAATTGCCATGTTCGCTCCAGTAAGCCAGTCGTTCATCTGTGAGTACCCCCGACGACGCGGTCGACGCGGTGCCACCGCGCCGCGGGTCCCTTCGGAACCCGCAGTCCGGTTTGCGCCAACGTTGTTGTTCGGTGGCGTGATCGACGCTACTCGCCAACATCGGCTGACGAAGCGACTATTCACTCGACTGGATGGCATATTCCAGTGGGGTCTTCCGCCCCGGCCCGGCGAAGGTGTATCGTCCGGCACCTTCCCGTCAGGACCCCTCCGCGAGGCCGTCCCCGACGTCCGGAGCCCCCCGCCTCAGCGCGCGTGCTCCTTGGCGATGTCCGCGATGAACTGGCGTGACTGCTCCACGTTCAGGGCCTGGGCCCGCAGGTGCTCGTACATCACGCTGTACTTCTGGACGTCGTTCGCCTTCTCCAGGTACAGGTCGCTCGTCACGCCCTCGATGTAGACCACGCTGGAGTCCGCCGCGTCGGGGAACTCCAGGATCGCGTACTGGCCGTTCAGCCCGGGGTGCGCTCCCATGTCGAAGGGGATCACCTGCACCGTGACGTGCGGCAGCTGGGACTGCTCGACGAGGTGCTCCAGCTGGTCGCGCATGAGGGAACGATTGCCGACGGTACGGCGCAGGGCGGCCTCGTCGAGGACCGTCCACAGGCGCAACGGGTTGTCCGGAGCGGAGATTCGTTCCTGCCGTTTCATCCGCACCTGGACCCGCTTGTCGATGTCGCCGGGCGCCGTTTCCGGCAGCGCGCCCGCGATCAGGGCCTCGGCGTACGACCGGGTCTGCAGCAGGCCGGGGACGACCTGCGGGTCGTACACGCGCAGCGAGGCCGCGTCCGTCTCCAGACCGATGTAGACGCTGTACGGGATGTCACCGAAGGAGTGCCACCAGCCCTGCTGGCGCGAGTCCTTGGCCATCTGCATCAGCGAGTCGACGATCCGGTGGTCCTCGACCTCGTACACGCCGCACAGGTCACGGACGTCCCGCTGGCTGATGCTGCGCCGTCCGTTCTCCAGCCGGCTGATCTTCGACTGCGAGACCAGCAGCCGCTCGGCGACCTCTTCGGCCGTCATGCCCTTCAGTTCACGGAGCCGGCGCAGTTCCTGACCCAGCCGGCGCCGCCGGACGGTGGGATTGACATTGGACGCCACGGGACGTGCACCTCCGGCTGCGGGCCTGTACTTTGCGTATCTGCTGTTGAGCAGATTGCCACCAAGGTGCTTTCTACCGCTGGGAAACGGCGGATATGCGCTGGGTGCGCGCCAGTTCGGCGATCCGCCGCGCGACGGCGCGCCTCCGCGGCCCCGGATGCGGCCGCGCGGGGCGCTGGGGCCGTGTCGTCGTCCGGACGTACGGCCTCATCGCCCCGCGCGAGCCAGCGGCTCCCGAACCGGGTCGTGGGGACTGCGGTGCGGCGCTGAGGTTCTGGCGGTGCTGGTGGTTCCGGCGGTGCTGGTCCTGCTGTGGGGTGCCGTGGGACTGCGGCTCAGTGCACCACGGCGCGCGCCATGGAACCGCGGCGCGGTTGCATCGGAACACCGCGGGCGGGTTCCGGCGCGGACCTGACCCCGGCGGTGGCCGGACGGCCTGCCGGTGCCGGGTTGCGGCGAGGCTGAGCGGCCACGCCGTTCTGGACGTCCATGACCGCGTGGGCCACGAGACCGCCCATGGGGTCATGCCTGATCAGATCCCGCAGCCGGGAGCGGGACGACCGTCCCTCGTTCCCCGGGTACAGGTGCTTGCCGAGTCCGACCGCGTGGGCCAGCGCGGCGAGCGCCGCGGTCCGCGGGTCCGGCGGTACGCCGGTGCGGATCGCGCTGTCCAGCCGGGACCTGATCTCCCGGCTGATCGCCGTGTCCGTCGCCTGGTAGCGAGTCGTCGGCAGCACCCCGCACATCTGGCCGGCCACGGCATGGACCATGCCGCACCTCTCCAGATGCGAGAGGTAGGTCTGGCGCAGCCCCAGCCGGGGTCCGCCAATCCAGTTGACCGCGCGTACGGGTGCTCCGCGGCGGCGGAGCAACTCCAACGCACAGTCCAGTGTTGGATCTCCAGTCGGCCGTGGCGCCACCACGGCGATACGATCCCCGTCTGGGGCTATCCGTCCGGCCAGCGCCAGCTCCACTAGCTGTGCTCCGGCCAGACCGAGGTCGAGCGACTGCGGCTGTGCGGTGGTACCCGTTGTCGGGTCCAACGCCAGCAGCAGAAGCTCCTCCGGAAGTGTTCTGCGGCTCCTGCCCATCCATGCCTCCCCGCGTGGATGAATGACAGGGTGACCCCTCTCACATCGGTCTGTCGAGGGTGCGTGACCGGAATGCAGTGGAACCGGTAGGTATGTCGTTCTCGTCTACCACAGGGGCCAAGCCCTCACACAGGACACTGGTACATGGTTCGGACAGCGATGTCCGGGCGGCGGTTCAACGGATGACGGTTCGTTTGGACGCACGGGGCGTGCGTCGCATGGAGGAGGCATCGGTGGCGGGCGAGTCCCCCGACAGGTCGAAGCAGCACGAGTCGTCGGCGCCGTCGGCAGAACCGACGCCGGTGACCCCGGCGGCGGTTCCGGGTCCGGCGCGCGGGGCCGCGTCGAGTCCGTCCACGGCCCCGGCTTCGGCCGACCCCCGCGTGGCGATGGCCCGCGAGAGGGCGGCCACGGTACGGGTGGATCAGGCGACGGCGGTGTTCTCCACGAAGGCGGTCACGGCGGAACGGGCGGTGACGGAGGCCGAGTCGGCTCCCGCGCCGGCTCCCGCGTCGGCGGACACCGTGGACACCACGGACGCCGCCGACGAGCCCGCCGGGTCCGGCGAGGCCGGGTCCGCGGGTGACGCCCGGCTGCGCGCGGCCGTGGCCGCGTGGGTGGCCGGTGCGGACGAGGAGGCGCCGGCGGGAGCCGGTGAGCCCGCCGGGGCCGGGACGTCGGCCGGGGCGGGGGAGTCGGGGCGTGACGCCGACGGCGCCGACGACGCCGCGAACGACGCCGCGAACGATGGCGCCGACGAAGCGGCCGCCGACGCGGACTCCGACGACGCCGCCGAGGCCGGCGCCGCCATGGACGCGGACTCGGGCTCCGGCTCCGGCTCCGAGGCCGACTCCGCAGACGCTGACGAGGCGTCAGCGGTGGGTGCCGACGCCGACGAGGAGCAGAGCTCCGGGGCCGCCGCCGACGAGACCGCCGACGCGGCCGCCGACACCGGCGCCGACGCGTCCGAGGACGAGCCCCGGGACGACGTGGTGTCCGGCGCGGCCGCCGCCGACGACACGGCCACCGACGACATGGCCGAGTCCGACCCCGAGCCCGAGCCCGAGCCCGAGCCCGAGCCCGAGCGCGAGTCCGAGTCCGGGGCGGACGCCGCCCGCTCGGACGAGACCGCCGCCCCCGGTCGCCCGAAGAGTGCGCCGGAGGACTCCCCGAAGGACTCCGCGGACGCCGAGGACCCTGCGGACGCGAAGCCTGCCGTGGACGCGGAGACCCCGGAGGACGCCACGTCCCCGGCCGACGCCGAGGCTCCCGCCGACTCCACCGGGGCGAAGGCTCCCGCGGACGCCAAGCCCTCGGACGGCTCCGAGCCGGCGGCGGACGTGAAGACGCCCGCCGACGCGGACTCCGGCGCCGCCGCCACGTCCCCGGCCGACGCAAAGGCCCCCGCCGAGCCTCCCGTCGACCAGCCCACCGCCGTCTTCAAGGCGCCGCGGCCGCCCGCCGTGGACCAGCCCACGACGATGCTCAAGCTGGGCGGCGGCACCAGGCCGGGCGCCGGCAGGGCCCCGGCGAAGCCCGGGGACGAGCCCGCCGACAAGGCCCCCGCGAAGCCCGCCGACAAGCCGGCCGCGAAGCCCGAGCCCGCAGCCGAGCGCACCAGCAGGTTCGTCGCGCTCAAGCCCCTCGACGAGCCGGCCCCGACGAGGCCGAAGCCCGCCGAGCCCGCGCCCGGCACGGCCAACAGGCCCGCCGCGGACGCGACCGCCGCCCTCCCGCAGGTCGGCCCCGAGCGCACGACCCAGCAACCGCTGCCGCCCAAGCCGCCGCTGGACCTCCTGGCGGAGCTGACGAACACCCCGCCGCCCCCGCAGACTCCGGTCCGCACGATCGTGCGGCGGGTCAAGATCTGGACCCCGCTGGTCCTGCTGCTCGCCGTGATCTTTGCAGTCGCGCAGGCCGTGCGTCCGCTCCCGGCGGCGTCGCTCGCGCTGACCGCCGACGAGACGTACACCTTCGACGGAGGCTCCCTCGACCTGCCCTGGCCCGGCCAGGGGCAGTCGGCGATCGAGGTGGAGGGTGTCGGCAGCCTCGGCACCGACGGCAAGCAGACGCCCATGCCCGTCGCGAGCGTCGCCAAGATCATGACGGCGTACGTGATCCTCAAGGAGCACCCCCTCAAGGGGGACGAGAGCGGCGAGAAGATCACCGTCGACCAGCAGGCCGAGGACGAGTCGAAGCTGCCGGACGAGTCGACCGCGGCGATGTCGAAGGGCCAGCAGTTCACCGAGCGGCAGATGCTCCAGATGCTGATGATCCCGTCGGGCAACAACGCGGCGCGGCTGCTGGCCCGCTGGGACTCCGACAACAAGAGCTTCGTCGCCAAGATGAACGCCGCGGCCGACGAGCTGGGCATGACGAACACGACGTACACCGACCCGAGCGGTCTGCAGAAGACGACGGTGAGCACGGCCACCGACCAGCTCAAGCTGGCCAAGGAGGTCATGCAGAACGATGTGTTCCGCGGCATCGTCGGGATGGCCAGCGCGAAGATCCCCGGCCTCGACAAGCCCATCTACAACAACAACGACCTGCTGGTGCAGCAGGTCGGGGTGATCGGCCTGAAGACCGGCTCGTCCACGCCCGCCGGCGGCAACCTGGTGTGGGCCGCGACCAAGACGGTGAACGGCAAGACCCAGACCGTCTACGGCGCGGTCATGAACCAGAACGCCGGAACCGGCAAGGTCTGGGACAGCCTCCACCTGGCCCTCGTCAACAGCCAGAAGCTGATCGACACGGTCCAGAAGGGGCTGACCACCGCCCAGGTGGTGAAGAAGGGGCAGGTCGTCGGCTACGTGGACGACCAGCTCGGCGGCCGGACCCCGGTCGTCGCCACCAAGGACATGACGGCGATCGGCTGGCCGGGTCTGAAGACCCGGCTGTCGATCGGCGACGGGGGCAAGGCGGTCCCGCACTCCGGCAAGGCCGGCACGGTCGTCGGCGAACTGACCGTCGGAGACGGGTCCAGCCACGCCGTGAAGATCCCCGTGGCGCTCCGGTCGGACCTCGCGGAACCCGGCTTCGGCGCGAAGCTGACGCGCGTCGGCTGAGCCGCCGCCGTCGCCCGGACGGACGTACGCACCGATGACGTACCCGCGGACGTGTCGGTGACGTATTCCGGATACGAGCACACGCCCCGCATCCCGCCGACGGCGCCCCACCCGGGCGCCACCCGGCGGGGTGCGTGCTAGCGTCGCGAGGTCGGGGCTGCTCGCCGCGGGCCGCGGGTCCCGGACGAGAACGGAAAACGGGACACGGGGAGTGCCTTGCAGTGGCGACAGCGGAGCCGACACACGCCGACGACGCCGATCCGGGCCCGGGCACGGGTCCGCGAATACCGCTGCGCTCCCGCATATCCGAGGAGGCCGGTGACGACCCCGGCGCCCGGGAGCAGGAGCACGGCACCCGGCTGAGCCGCTTCCTGCGGCACCCCGTCACCCTGGCCACCGTCCTCTCGGGCGTGCTCCACCTCGCCTGGTTCTTCACGTTCGCGAACAGTGGCGGGGATCTGGCGGCGCAGGACGCCTGGGCGGAGTTCGTCGGGCGTCACCCGGACTCCGCGTACAACCTCGCCTGGTACGGCGGGATGCACCCGGTGTCGTACAGCGTGGTGTCGCCGTACCTGATGTCCGTCCTCGGCGTCCGCACGACCATGATGATCGCGGGGACGGTGTCGGCCGGCCTGCTGACGCTGATCCTGATCCGCAGCCGCGCGGTGCGCAATCCGCTCTGGCCGACCGTCGCCGGGATCTTCGCGCTGCTGTGCAACGCCATCTCGGGCCGGGTGACCTACGGCCTCGGCATGGTGTTCGCGCTCGCCGCGACGGCCGTCGTGTTCTGCTGGCCCTACCGCTGGCGCTACAAACGCTGGGCGAAGGCGCTGTGCGCGGCGCCGCTCGCCGCGCTCGCCACCACCGCGTCCCCGGTGGCCGGACTGTTCGTGGGCCTGGTCGCCGTCGCACTCTTCCTCCAGAAGCGCCGTCCCGGCGCCTACGCCCTGGGGATCGCCCCGACGATCGTGGTGGCGGTGTCGGCCTGGCTGTTCCCCTTCTCCGGCACCCAGCCGATGACCGTCTACTCGGTCATCCTGCCGTTCCTGTACGCCGGGTTCGTCTTCTTCCTCGTCCCCAAGGAGTGGACGACGGTCCGCATCACGGCGGCCGTGTACGGCACCGCCGTCGTCCTCGTCTGGCTGATCAGCTCGCAGATCGGCTCCAACATCACCCGCCTGGCCATGCTCTTCGGGGGCGTCGCCCTGCTGGCGGCACTGCCCTTCACCGTGCCGCGCTCCCGCAAGTGGTACGCGATCGTCGTCACCTTCGTCGGGTTCACCACCTGGATCGGCGTCAAGTCGGTCGACGACATCGTGCACACGACCCCGGCCGCGTCCTGGGCCCGCGAGCTCGCCCCCCTCGTCAACCAGCTCCAGGTGGTGGGCGCCGAGAAGGGCCGCGTCGAGGTCGTCCCCGCCCGGTCGCACCGCGAGGCGTCCGCCCTCGCCCCCTACGTGAACCTCGCCCGCGGCTGGAACCGCCAGGCCGACATGGAGCGCAACCCGCTCTTCTACGACGACACCCTCAACTCGGCGAACTACCACGAGTGGCTCCAGCGCTGGGCCGTCCACTACGTCGTGCTGCCCAAGGACGAGCCCGACGGCGACGGCGGGGAACGCGAACGCCAGCTCGTCCAGCGGGGCATGCCCTACCTGCGGCAGATCTGGGGCGACGCGAACTGGCAGCTGTTCGCCGTCACCGATCCCGTCCAGCTCGCCGAGCCCGACGCCGTCGTCGAGCGCGCCGAACAGGGCGAGATGACGATCGAGGTGAAGAAGGCGGGCCGCATCCTGATCCGCGTCCCCTACTCGCCGTGGCTGAGCATCGTCGACGCCAAGGGCAAGAGCGTGCAGCCCCCGCAGGAGACCGATGAGTCCAAGCACCGCGAGGACAGCACACCCAAGACGTACGACAACCTCAACGGCTGCCTGATGCCGACCGAGGAGACCCCGGCGGGCGACAAGTGGACGGAGCTGCTGGCCCCGAAGCCGGGCACCTACCGCCTGGCCGCGCCGTACCAGCTGCCCCGCGGCACGCCCTGCCCGGAGGAGCTGCGCTGACCCGGCGGGGCCCCACGCCCCGCCGGCCCGCGCCGCCTCACTTCACGGGGAACGCCACGTCGCACACCGGGTCCTCGGGCCCGGCGGCGTCCCAGTCGGCGAAGTACACCTCCCGGCAGGGGCCGTCGTACGACAGTCCCCGTTCGGCGATCCACGCCTCGACGGCCTCGAAGGCCACGTGGATCTGCGGATAGGCGACCTGCGCCTTGGGGATCCGCGCGTAGGCCAGACGCTGCGCGGGCTCGACACGGACCTTGATCTCCCGGCCCCGCCCCCGCGCCCGGACCCACGCCCGCGCGGCGTCGGCGTCCGCGACCGGCACACAGGCCTCCACGGGCCCGTCGCTCTCCGTGCTGACCTCGGCGTAGTAGACGACGAAGGGCGGCCCGTCGAACCCCCCGCAGGCGCGGGCGCCCTCCTCCAGCCGCCCCAGCGAGGCGGGGATCCACACCGGCAGCTCGGTGGCCAGGACATGCCGTGTCTCCGTCAGCACCACCCGCTCGGGCACCTCGACGGTCTCGACGACGAACTTCTCGTACATCTGCGAACTCCTCCCGGACAGCCGTCCACGGAGGTACGAGGCGAGCGCCCGCTGCGAGGCGAAGCGTTCCTCGGCGTCGTCCCAGTACGCGCCGAGGAGCGAGGCGGCGGCGGACCCTTCCGCCTCCACCACCTCGGCGATCCGGGCGAGCGGCATGTCGAGCCGGCGCAGCAGCACCACGAGCCGGGCCCGCTCGACCTGACCGACGCGGTAGTAGCGGTAGCCGCTGACCTCGTCGACGTGCGCCGGGGCCAGCAGCCCCAGCCGGTCGTACAGCCTGAGCGCCTTCGCGGACAGCCGGGCCCGAGCGGCGAACGCGCCGATGGTGAGCAGGTCGCCGTCCACGGCGGCACCCCCTTCTCCCTGGGCACGGTTCGCCCCCTCGTCACCTCCGTCACCGGGCGCCTTCCGCCCGGTGACGAGGACGCTCCCCCCTGCCCCAGGGGCAAGGTCAACGACGTCAGGCGGCGAGCTGCTTCTCCACCGCCGCCACGACCTCCGCCGACTCCGGCTCGGTCTGCGGCGAGAAACGGCCGACGACCGTGCCGTCGCGCCCGATCAGGAACTTCTCGAAGTTCCAGCGGATGTCGCCGCTGTGGCCCTCGGCGTCCGCGGTGCCCACCAGACGCTCGTAGAGGCCGTGCCGCCCGTCGCCGTTCACCTCGACCTTCTCGGTCATCGGGAAGGTCACGCCGTACGTCGCCGAGCAGAACTCCGCGATCTCCTCGGAGGTGCCGGGCTCCTGGCCCATGAACTGGTTGCAGGGCACGCCGAGCACGGTGAAGCCCTGGCCGGCGTAGCGCTCCTGGAGGCGCTCCAGGCCCGCGTACTGCGGCGTCAGCCCGCACTTGGAGGCGACGTTCACGATGAGCACGGCCTTGCCGCGGTACTGCCCGAGGTCGGCGGAGCCGCCCTGGAGGGCCCCGATCTCGATGTCGAGCACAGAATGGTCAGTAGTCATGAGCGGATGCTAACTCCGCCGGGTGACAGGACCGTCAGTCGCGCTGGGCCGTGACGAGCACCTCGCCGGCCGCCGTCCGCGAGTACAGCACCGACCGCCCCGCCCGCCGCCGCTCGACGAGCCGGGCGTCCAGCAGCACCTTCAGATGACGTCCGACCGAACCCAGCCCCTGCCCGGTCACCGCGACCAGCTGGCTCGTCGACATGGGGGAGTCCAGCAGCACGAGCACCCCGGCGCGCGCCGTCCCCAGGAGCGCGCCGAGGCTCTCCGGCACCGCCCCGGCCCGTCCGTCCGCGAGGACGCCCGTGCAGGGGTAGACGACGGCGTACCGGTGCGGATCCTCCCAGGACACCCACCCGGCCCTCGGGGTGACGGGCACGAACAGCAGCCGGGCACCGGAGATCTCCCGCGGCGGATACTCGTGGAGATTCACCTGGAGCCGGTTGTCGCCGAGCCAGCGTGTCCCCGGCCGCAGCGCGTCCAGCGCCGCGGCCCAGCCGCCCTGGCTCAGGTGCGCGGTCCGTGCCACCACGTCCGCCTCCAGGACGCGCCGCCGCCGCTCCCAGTCCGGGCATACGCACTCCTCCCACACGTGCGTGAGGAGATCGGCGGCGCGCCCGGGCAGGTCGTCGCGGTCCGCCAGCGCGGCGGGCAGCGGGCCGCCGAGCGAGACGGCGAGATGCGCGCGCGCCGCCTGCGGCGGGGTCTGCCGCATCCTGGCGATCTCCACCTCGAAGGGTTCGTCGCCGTACGGGGTCGGGGTCAGGAAGTCGGCGATCCACTCCCGCCCGAGCCCGGAGCGGATCAGCACGGCGGTGAGCGGGTCGGCGGCCAGCCGCCGCCGGTAGGCGGGCAGATGGGCCCGCAGCCACCGCAGCTCGCCGGGGTGCGAGGCGGTCCCCGACTCCAGCGTCTTCAGGGCCGCGAAGGTCTCGGCGAGCGGGGACAGCACGAAACGGCTGCCGGCGAGGGTGTCGGCGTTGACCTGCCACCAGCCCATGCGTGCACCCCTCCGTCCGTGCTCCTGGGCCCGCCCTTGTTCCGGGGCCCGTCCGTGCTCCGGAGCCCGTCCTTGTTCCGGGGTCCGTCCATGCTTCAGGGACCGTCCGTCGTTCCGGGGACTGCCCGGCGCAACGCTTGTCCGCCGCGCGGTCCGGTCCGTGTCCGTCGCGGCGCTTGTCCGTGGTCGGGTCCGGTCCGCGGCCGTGCTGCGGGGGCGTCCGTCGCCGGGAGCGGTCCGTTCCCGGCGCGGGGCCGTCCGCCGTCCGGTCCGTGACCGTTGGTTTCGCCCCCGCGCGAAACAATATCGACCGTCCCGCGGACCGTCCCAGACTCCGCGCATGCGCAGCTACTCGGACCTCTTCCGCACCCGGGAGTTCACCCCCCTCTTCCTCTCCTCCGCCCTCCACGCGGCGGCCTCGACGATCGGCGGCCTGGCCATCGGCACGCTGGTGTACAGGGCGACGGAATCGCCCCTGCTGTCGGCCGTGAGCATGTTCGGCCCGCAGCTGGCCCAGGTGGCCGGCGCGACCACCCTGCTGTCCGCGGCCGACCGGCTGGCGCCGCGCGCCACCCTGACCGGCATCGCGCTGTCGTTCGCCGTCGGCACGGCCGTGATGGCGACGCCCGGCCTGCCCGTCTGGACGGTCTTCGCCCTCATCGCCGTCCTCGGCCTCGTCTCCTCGCTCGGCGGCGGGGTCCGCTGGGGCCTGCTCAACGAGATCCTCCCCAAGGAGGGCTACCTGCTGGGCCGTTCGGTCTTCAACATGGTCAACGGCCTCATGCAGATCACCGGCTACATGACGGGCGCCGCCCTGGTCGCACTGCTCTCCGCGCAGGTGACCCTGGCGACCGCGGCGGTCCTGTACCTCGGGTCGGCCCTGACCGTCCGCCTCGGCATGGCCCGCCGGGCACCGCGGGCCACCGGCCGCCCCTCGGTCGCGCAGACCTGGCGCACCAACGCGCTCCTGTGGTCCTCGCCCCCGCGCCGGACGACCTATCTGCTCCTGTGGATCCCCAACGGCCTGATCGTCGGCTGCGAGTCCCTGTTCGTGTCGTACGCCCCCGAGCGGGCCGGTCTGCTCTTCGCGTGCGCGGCGTTCGGCATGTTCGTGGGCGACGTGACGATCGGCCGCTTCGTCCCGCCGGCGGTCCGCCGCCGCCTCGGTATCCCCTGCCTGCTGCTCCTGGCGGCCCCGTACCTGCTGTTCGCGCTGCGGCCGGGCACGGCCGTCGCGGCGGTCTGTGTCGCCGTCGCCTCGGTCGGCTTCGGCGCCAGTCTCATCCAGCAGGAGCAGCTGATGTCGCTGACCCCGGACGAGCTGAGCGGCCACGCCCTGGGCCTGCACTCCTCGGGCATGCTCACCCTCCAGGGCGTCAGCGCGACGGTGGCGGGGGCGGTCGCCCAGCTGACCTCGCCCGGCGCGGCGATGACGGTGATGGCGCTCGCGTCGCTGGCGACGACGCTGGCACTGGCCGCGGCCCCCGCACGACGACGGCCCGTGCGGCCGGGCGCGGACCCAGGCTCTGTACAGGAGCACCGGCCCGGGCCGGCCGCGGCACGGGAGCCGGAGCAGGCACCGGAATCGGCGTAGGCACCCGGGGCAGCGGGCAGGCCGGCCCGGGCCGCCGGGATCCCCCGGGCCCGTGGCCGTCTGTCGCAGGGCGCGGGGGCGGGCTAGCTTGGCCGCGTGGACGACGGACGCGAGCGTGACGGGCGCAGGCCGAGGGTGATCGTCGTGGGCGCGGGCTTCGGCGGCATCGCCGTCGCCGCCGAGCTGCTGCGCCACGGCCTGGACGACGTCACCCTGCTGGAGGCGGCGCCCGCGCCCGGCGGCACCTGGCACCACAACCGCTACCCGGGCGCCGCCTGCGACGTACCGAGTCACCTGTACTCGTACTCCTTCGCCCAACGCCCCGACTGGACCCACCTGTTCTCGCACCAGCCGGAGATCCTCGCCTACCTGAGGCAGACGGCGGACTCCCTCGGCATCACCCCGCGCGTCGTCACCGGCACCGAGGTCACCGCCTGCACCTGGGACGACCGCACCTGCACCTGGACGGTCCGCAGCCGCCGCACGGACACGACCGGGCCCTACGAGGAGCGGGTGGCCGACGCGCTGGTGCTGGCGACCGGGCAGCTGGACAAGCCGTCCTTCCCCGCCGTCGAGGGGCTGTCCCGCTTCGCCGGCCGCAGCTTCCACTCCGCGCGCTGGGACGACACCTACGACCTGCGGGGAAAGCGCGTGGCGGTGATCGGGACCGGCGCGAGCGCCGCCCAGCTCGTCCCCGAGATCGCCCCGCGGGCCGCCCGGCTGACGGTCTTCCAGCGGACGGGCAACTGGTTCCTGCCGCGCAGCGACCGCCCCACCCCCGCCCTCCTGGCCCGGGTGCTGCGCCGCCTGCCGGTGGCGCGCCGGGCCTGGCGGGGGCTGCTCCACCACGGCATCGAGCTGATCACCCTGTGCGTCCGCCACCCCCGCACCGTGGGCCGGATCGGCGCCGCGCTCTCCGCCGCCCACATGCGCCGTCAGCTCCCCGACCCGGAACTGCGCCGCAAGGCCTGGCCCGACCACCCCTTCGGCTGCAAGAGGGTCCTGCTCAGCTCGGACTTCCTGCCGGCCCTGCGGCGCCCGAACACGGAGCTCGTGACGGACCGGATCGTGCGGATGGAACCGGAGGGCCCCGTCACCGCCGACGGCCGCCGCCACGACGTCGACTGCGTGATCTACGCGACGGGCTTCCGCACCAACACCTTCATGCTGCCGATGCGGGTCACGGGCCGCGGCGGCCGCACGGTCGAGGAGGCCTGGTCCGACGGCGCCCAGGCCCACCTGGGCATCACCGTCTCCGGCTTCCCGTCGATGTTCCTGATGTACGGCCCCAACACCAACACCTCGGGTGGCTCCATCCTGTTCTTCCTGGAGGCGCAGGCCGCCTACGTCCGCCGGGCCCTGCAACTGACCCTGCGGACCGGAGCGGCGGCCCTCGACGTGCGTGCCGAGGCCCAGGCACACGGGCTGGCGCGGCTGCGGGCCCGGTTCGCGGGCACCGCATGGACCGCCTGCAGCTCCTGGTACCGCACGGCCGACGGCCGCAACGTCGCCAACTGGCCCGGCTACATGGGCGAGTACGCGGAACGGACCCGCCGTGTGGACCCGTCGGAGTACCACCTGATCCGCGCGCCGCGCCCCTGACGAACCCCAACCGGCCACTCTCCGGACGGGCGTTGACACTCTCCGTGTCCGCCAGCTAACTTCGCGGCGTCGTTGCCACACCAGGAGCACCAGGCTCCATCGGGACTAGCGACGCGAAGGACACTCTCCAGTTGACGACTGCGACCGTCTCCGAGATCCAGCACGTCACTCCCCGCCCGACCATCGCGGGCCTTTTCAGAGTCCAGCCCTACACACCCCACTGCCAGGTCATCCACGCCGCGGGCGACCACGCCGTGATCGGCGTCTCGCCGGGCAACAGCTACTTCTCGGCCCGCCGGGTCGACGCCCTGGCCCGCTGGGGCGTCGAGCACTTCGACCGGGTCGACCTCGTCTACACCGACCTCCATGTGGCCGAGATGTACGAGGCGCTCGGCTATCCCGCCGACGACGCCCGGCGCAAGGCGGTGAAGAACCTGCGTGGCGTACGCGCCAAGGTGACCGCCGCGGCGGCGGCCCACGGCGCGGGCGGCGGGAGACTCGCCGCGCACGCCATGTCCGACTTCGCGGACAACCCCGCCTACCGGCGGATCCACGACCACATCAGGGAACTCCTCGACGAGGACACCGAGTTCCGCGAAACCTGCGACGCGCTGGTGGACACGTACCTCGCCACGAAGGTCCTCGACGGGCGGGTGGCCACCGAGCGGCAGCGCGCCGTGTGCCTGGAGTACGTGTGCGCCGAGGCGCCGCTCTTCCTGGACACCCCGGCCATCCTGGGCGTCCCCTCCTCCCTCAACTGCTACCACCAGCTGCTGCCGATGGCCGAACTGCTCTACGCGCGCGGATCGGGCCTGCGCGCGTCCCGCAACCAGGGGCACGCGATCGTCACGCCCACGGAAGGAGCCGGCGATGCCCACTGAGGAACTGCTCGACTTCCCCTTCTCCTGGCGCGGCGATCAACTCCCTGCCGAGGTGGCGGAACTGCGCGGGTCGACCCCCGTGCGCCGGGTGCGGACCATCGCCGGGGACGAGGCCTGGCTGGTCTCGTCCTACGAACTGTGCACCCAGGTGCTGGAGGACGCCCGCTTCAGCCTGAAGGACACCTCGGCGCCCGGTGTGCCCCGCCAGTACGCCCTGACGATCCCGCCCGAGGTCGTCAACAACATGGGCAACATCACCGGCGCCGGACTGCGCAAGGCCGTCCTCAAGGCCCTCAACCCGAAGAGCGAGGGCCTCACCGACTGGATGCGCTCGCACGCGGCCCGACTCGTCGACGCCCTGCTCGCCGAGGGCGCGCCCGCGGACCTGCGCGGCGGTTTCACCGACCCGTACTCGGCCGGCATGCACTGCCACATCCTCGGCATCCCGCAGGCGGACGCGCCCCGGCTGATGCGCAGCCTGGACATCGCGTTCATGAACTCCGCCTGCCCCGTCACCGGCGCCCGCCTGAACTGGGACCGGGACATCGCGTACATGACCGACCGCCTCGACGACCCGTCGACGACCGGCCTGATGTCCGCGCTGGCGGCCCTGCGCGAGGACCCGGAGTACGCGCACCTGACCGACGAGATGCTGGCGACGGTCGGGGTGACGATGTTCGGCGCGGGCGTCATCTCGACGTCCGGGTTCCTGACCATGGCCCTGGTCTCCCTCTTCCAGCACCCGCAGCTGCGAAGGGAGGTGACGGATCACCCCGAGAGGATCCCGGCCGCCGTCGACGAACTCCTGCGCGTCAACCTCTCCATCGGCGACGGTCTGCCCCGGCTCGCCCTGGAGGACGTACGGCTCGGCGACGTGGACGTCCGCAAGGGCGAACTCGTCCTGGTCCTCGTCGAGGGCGCCAACTTCGACCCCGAGGAGTTCCCCGACCCGCTCAGGCCCGACCTGACCCGCGAGAACAGCGCCACCCACCTGTCCTTCGGCGGCGGACGCCACTACTGCCCGGCCACCGCCCTGGGCAAGCGCCATGCGGAGATCGCCCTGGAGACCCTGCTCACCCGCATGCCCGAGGTCCGACTCGCGGTGCCGATCGAGCAGTTGGTCTGGCGCACCGGATTCATGAAGCGCATCCCGGAGCGGTTGCCGGCGATGTGGTGACGGACGACGCCGGCCGGGGCCCGAAGACGGGCGGTCCCCGGCCGGCGTGCGGTGCCGCCTCCGCCTGCCCTCCGGGCTTCAGGCGCCGCCCGCGCGTCCGGCGCCGTGCGTGTGGGCGGCGTGGACGGCCAGTACGTGCTGGAACTGCTGCCGCGCCTCATGGACGCGACCCGTCGCCAGATACGCATGCGCCAGGCGGGACCGGATGTCCATCTCCAGCCAGTCGTAGCTGGGTTCCGTGAGAGGGGACAGCAAGGCGTGCTGGCGCAGCGCCTGGTGATGCAGTGCGACCGCCGCGTCCGGGTCGCCCTCGGCCTGCTCCGCCGTGCCCAGCCGGGTCAGGCTGCGTGCGCACAGGAAGACGTCCCCGGCCTGCTCGACCAGGCCGACCGCCCGGCGGAGCGCGCGCTTGGCCTCACCGTGGTCGCCGAGCCGGAGGTGGACGTCCGCGGCGCAGCTCAGCGGCCTGCCGAGCATGCGCGGTCTGCCGTCCCGCTCGGCGAGGGCCCGGGCGTCGGCGAAGCAGGCCAGCGCCTCCTCGTCACGTCGGCCGAAGTAGTGGGTGAGCCCGAGGATGACGAGCGCCATCGAGGCGACCCAGTCGCTGCCCAGCCGCCCGGCCAGCTCCGCCCCGGCCGAGGCATGGCGAACAGCGCCGTCACCGTCCCCCAGACTCAGGTCGAGAGCCCCCAGCCCGGTGAGGGTGCGGGCCTTCTCGTGCGGGTCGGGGTCGCGCCGGCCGATCTCCAGCGCCTCCGTGAAGCAGGCGCGGGCCTGTGGGTACCGGCGCTGGTGGACGCAGATGTAGCCCAGGCAGTTGCGCAGGGCCTGGGACATGCGCGGATCGCCGGCCTCGTCCACCCGCGCGAGCGCGATCTCCAGCGCCGTCCGGCCCTCCTGGTAGCGGCCCTGCCGCACGAAGTAGTCGCACAACGCCTCCGCGATCCAGCAGGCGAAGTCGGCCTCGCCGTGGGCCGCGGCGTGCGCGACGACGTCGGGCAGTTCCCCGCCGGCCGCGTCCAGCCAGGCCTCGGCGTCCTGCCAGGTGCCGAACGGCGCTCCGGCGGGCCGCGGCCCGGTGGGGAAACCGGTACGGCCCCAGTCGCTGGCGACGCGTCCCGCGTCGAGGAAGAGCCGGTACGCGGCCCTGCGCGTCGCGGCGGCCTCGCCGGGCACGGCCTCGGCGACCCGCCGCGCGTGCACCCGCACCAGGTCGTGCAGCCGGTAGCGGCCCGGCCGCGGCTCCTGCAACAGGCTCGTGTCGACCAGGCTCTCCAGGACCCGCTCGGTGTCGCGGGGCGGCGCGTCGAGCACGGCCGCCACCGTCAGCACGTCGAACTCGACCGTCGGCACCCCACCCAGGGCACGGAACCCGCGCTGCTGCCCGGGTGTGAGCTGGTCGTACGACAGGCGGAAGGCCGCCTCCACGCTGCGGTCCCCGACGCTCAGTTCACCGAGCCGGTGCTCGTCGCCCGCCATGCGGCCCACCAGGTATTCCACCGTCCAGGAGCGGCGGTTCTGCAGCCGCGACCCCGCGATGCGCAGCGCCAGCGGCAGCCCGTCGCACAGTCCGACCAGCTGCCGCGTCGCCTCCGGCTCCCCGCTCGCGCGGTCCGCTCCGATGAGGTGGGTGAGCAGCGACACCGCGTCCCCGCTCTCCATGGGCTCCAGGGTGACCCGGCGGTCGGCGTCCAGTTCCGCGAGCCGCCGCCGGCCGGCCACCAGCACCCTGCTGCCCGCCCCTGCGGGCAGCAGCGGCCGTACCTGGTCGGCGTCGAGGGCGTCGTCCAGTACGAGGAGCAGCCGCAGCCGGCTGGTCGCCGCGCGCCACGCGGCGGTGAGCTCCTCGAGGTCGCCCGGCAGCTCCCCGCTCGCCGCGCCGAGGCTGCGCAGCAGCCGTTGCAGGGCCCGCTCCGGCGCCTGCCGCCGCTGCGCGCTGTGCGCGTGCAGGTCCACGAACAGGCAGCCGTCCGGGTGCCGCCCGCTGAGCTCGCGGGCCGCGCGCACGACGAGCGCGGTCTTGCCGACCCCGGCCGTACCGTCCACCGTGACGACCGACACGGAACCGGGCGCGGCCGGCGCGATCAGCTGCGCCAGCTCCCTGTCCCGGCCGATCAGCCGGCCCGAGTCGCCCGGCAGGTCGTTGACCGTGCGGCGGGGCGAGGAGACCTGCCGTGCCGCACCGGGTACGTCGGCGGTGCGGGCCGCGGCCGGGCCGAGGAGGCGTTCGTCGTCCCGGCGCAGCACCGCCTCGTGCACCCGGCGGAGCTCGTCACCGGGGTCGACGCCGAGCTCCTCGCGCAACCGCCCGCACATGTCCTGGTAGACGGCCAGCGCCTCCGCCTGACGTTCGCTGCCGTACAGGGCGCGCATGCGCAGCGCCACGAGCGACTCGTCGGCCGGATCGGCGGCGGACAGGGCGGCGAGTTCGTCCAGGGCGTCGGCGAACCGGCCCGTCAGGACGAGGCATTCGAGCCGTTCCAGCCGAACCGTGCGCAGGCGCGCCAGCAGCCGCCGCCGCTCGGCTTCGGCGTACGGACCCGGCAGCCCGGCGAGCGGCTCGCCGTCGAACAGGGCGAGGGCCGACGACAGCCGGTCCGCCGCCGTCGCCGGGTCGCCGGACGCCTTCGCCCGCTGGGCCTCGTCGACCCGCTCGGCCAGCTCCGCCACATCGAGCCGGACCCCGTCGACGACCAGGCGGTACCCGCCCCGCTCCCCGCGGATCAGCGAGTCCGCCGGAGCGGTGCCGCTCTCGTCGAGCGTCCGCCGCAACCCGTAGACGTAGCTGGGCAGTACCTTGCGGCCGGACTGCGGCGGACTCTCCCCCCAGACCCCGTCGAGCAACTGCTCGCGGCTCACCAGGACTCCCGGACGCAGCGCCAGCGCGGCCAGCACGGCCTGCTGCCGGACGGGCCCGAGGGCCAGCTGTCCGCCGTCGCGCCAGGCCCGCATCGGCCCGAGCACCGCGAGTCGTAACCGTCGACGGGATTCCGAGCCCACCCCGAAGCCTCCGCTCCGCACATCATCAGAATTTCACCGGCATTGCAGCGTCTTCCGCGAGGGTGTGCAAGTGCGGCGGCCGTGCACCGGGGGAACGGCCGCCGCCTCCCGACGAGGAAGGAACACGAACGTGACCGTCATCGACCGGTCCCTCACGGGTCAGCTGAAGCGGCGGAGGCTGTTCCTCACGCAGGAGCGGAGCGACGTCGCGGAGATCGTGTACGTCTGTGTGGACGACGGGCTCCCGGGAGGGTTCCCGGTCGGCTACGTCATCCCGTCCCGCGCGGGGGCCTGGTCCGCGTACGCCCGGGTCCGCCCCGGTGTCCGCGTCTTCGCCACCGACGAGGTGGGCACGGGCCTGCCGGACGTGGTCGAGGCCGTGCGCGCCGTGCTCGACCACGCCCGTTACGGCGACGTCCTGTTCGCTCTGGAACAGGAGACCGACCGCGACGGCACGTACACCGCGAAGGTGCGCCGGGAGCACGCCGCCTGGTTCGCCGCGCTCGACGCACCCGAGGGCATCACGCAGCTCGGCGACGGCAGGATCCGCCTCACCGCCCCCGCCGTCGCCTATCTCCGCGGTCTTCCGGCCCGCCTGGGCTGCCACGTGGACGGCGACGACCGGATCCGACTCGCGGGGGAGTCGTACGCGTTGACCCGGGAGCCCCGGCGCGTGCGGTGACGGCGCGGCCGGCGCGTACTCCGACGGTGACGGTGCCGTTGACGCGGAGATCCCGCCGCGTGCTCCGACGGTGACGGTGGCCTCGCCGCGGGGTTCCCGCCGCGTGAGGGCACGGGAGGTGTTTCCCGTGGGGCGGCACGAGGACACCATGTACCCATGCGCCGACAGCCGCCAGACGCCATCGCCTGGTCCGAAGCCCCCGATCCGGTACTCGCCCTGGCCCAGGGAGAGTTGGCCTTCTACGAGAGGGTTCGTGACTCGGCGCGCCTGTGGTACCGCGTGTCCGAGCTGGGAGCCCTGGCGACCTCCTCGGCGACGGTGGTCGCGGCGGGCCTGCACGCCCCGGCCTGGCTGACGGCGATCATCGCGGGCGGCGCCCTGTTCTTCACCGGTTTCCGCCAGGTCTTCGCGCACGGCCCCCGCTACGTCCTCGCGGCACAGTCGCGCGAGACCCTCCGCCGGGCCGTCAACCGCTACCGGCTCCTGCCGGAGGCCGACCGGGACGAGGCGGCCCGCCGCGAGCTGCTCGTCGCGATCGAGCAGGTGGGCGACGAGGAACTCCGCCAGTGGGTCGAACAACGCAGCCGCGCGACCCCGGGCGGCACGGATCCGACGGGCGGCCCGGCACTGCCCTGACCCGGGGGCGTCACGGGCGACGGCCGACCGCTCAGCACCGCACCCGACCCCGGCCGAAAAAAAATACAAACAAATGCCCACAGGTCCGCACGCAACGCAGATAAATCCAATGAAGACTGTCGATAATCATCAGGTTCCAATTCCAAAATAATCGGTTTCCGATTTCGATGCATACGGAATTGAAGCCGAGATCGGCTCAATGAGTGGCTTTTCCCGGACCGGACCGGTGCGTTTCGGCGGCGTTTCGAACCAGCCCTGTATCCCTTGACCGTCACATGAGGCGAGGGAGAGCTGGAGACGATGATCGAGCGAAGGAAATTCCTCATCGCCGGCGCCATGGGGGCCGCGGGCATGCTTCCACGGGGTGTCCTGGAGGCAAGGGCGTACGCGGCGTCGGCCTACCCGCCGGCAGGATGTGAGGACCAGGCGACCAACACCCCCAAGCTGACGAAGTTCGTCGACCCGCTGCCCAGACCGAGAACAGCCGTCCCGGACCCTTCCGCCTATCCGGGCGCCGACTACTACGAGTTCACGATGCGGCAGGGGTCGTGGCGCTTCCACCGGGATCTCGGTCCGTCACCCGTGTGGGGTTACTGGGCCACGGATCCCCACCGTCCCCACGAGCCGATCGGCATGGGCTATCTCGGGCCGACCTTCGAGACGACCAGGGACCGCCCGACGGTCGTCAAGTACCGCAACGACCTGCCGACCACCCACATGTTCCAGACCGTGATCGACATGATTCGCGACAAGAAGCCCGTCGTCGCGCCGATCCCGCCGCCTCCCTACGAGTACATGCCGCAGTTCCCCGCCGACATCAACGTGTGGAACGTCGTACACCAGCACGGCGGTTACACGGCACCCCAGTCCGACGGTCTGCCGGAGCAGTCGTTCAGCCCGAAGGGCTTTCACGCCGAGGGCTACACCACCCTGGAACCGGGCCGGGTCAAGCCCAACGAAGCGATCTACGCCTACACCAACCACGACCATTCGTGCATGCTCTGGTATCACGACCACGCCATGGGGATGAGCGCCCTCAACGTCTATGCGGGACTTGCCGGTCTCTACTTCATCCGTGATCCCGCCGACGAGCGGCTCGGGCTGCCGCGCGGTGAATTCGAAGTCCCCCTCATCCTGCAGGACCGGACCTTCAACGCGGACGGCTCGCTCGCCTACACCATGGTCGACAGGGAAGGCGAGGACACCCCGGTCGTCAACGGGAAGGCCTACCCCTACCTGGACGTCGAGCCGCGACGCTACCGGCTGCGCATTCTCAACGCTTCGAACGAGCGATTCTGGCGGCTGAGGTTCGACACTCCCCGAGGCGTACTCCATCAGCCGCAACTGCCGTTCTGGCTGATCGGCACGGACGGCGGCCTCCGTGCTCCGTTGCAGATGCTGGACTTCCTGATCAGTCCGGCCGAGCGGTACGACCTGATCGTCGACTTCAGTCAGATTCCCCCGGGCAAGGACGTCACGCTGACGAACTACCCGGGAACGCAGGTCCACTATCCCGGTATCACCGGATGCGGACCGGAGATCGCGGAGATCATGCGATTCCGGGTCCGCAAGCCATCGTCCGGGGGCCGGGACATGTCGACGCCGCCCGAGAAACTCAAGCTGCAGTCGGTCCCGGCCATCAAGCCGAAACCGCACACCCGCCGGCGGCAATGGGTCGTGTACCAGCACGAACTCTTCAGGACGATGACGTTCAACGCGGTTCCCTACATGGAGCCGTCGCAGGACTTCATCAAGGAGGGCTCGACCGAGATCTGGGAATACATCAACCCCAATCACGACGCCCACCCGATGCATGTCCACCTCGTCAACTTCCAGGTGCTGAACAGGCAGCCGATCGACGCGGCCGCCTACCAGAAGGACTACGACAAGTGGGTCTACGGCGGCCGCAAGCCGGAGGACCACCCGGCCGTGGCCGACTACTTCACCGGCCCGCCGATTCCCCCGGACCCGGACGAAGCGCTGTCCTACAAGGACACGGTCAAGGCCCCCGCGCAGATGGTCACCAGAATCATCATCCAGGAGTTCGTCCCGCCGAAGGACGAGATCGCGTCGATCCCGGGAAGCGGCGCCAAGCTCCCGGCGAAGTACATCCACCACTGCCACCTCCTCGAACACGAGGACGACGACCTGATGCGCCCCTGGACGATCGTCCCGGCCGGCGACTGACGCGACCGACATGATCACCGCAGGCCGGGCGGCGAAACCCCCTAGTGCCGCTCGTGCCTGCGTGCCTCCCGGTCTGCCCGGGCCTGCCTGCTGTCGTCCCTGATGGCCCGGATCTCCCTGCGGACACGGAACGCGAAGCAGCAGGCGAGTACGGCGACGCACGCGCAGCCGACCGTCAACGAGAGGACGGAGTCCGTGTCGCGCAGGGCCACCCACGCCTCGACGCCCAGCAAGGTGACTCCGAACTGGGCGAGCCGCCGCATCACGAGCCTCCTCCACGGTCGGCCTCCTGCCGGAGGCCGAGGACGTACATGCTCGCAGCCTGCGCCCCGGCGGGAAACCGCCGGACCCCCCCAGGAAGCGCCCTCGGCCGTCGACGACCGGCCGCCCACTCGGCCATGGCCGGCAGACCGGAGACGTCGACGGCGGTACCGCGTCGCGTGTCATCCGGATGGTGCAACAGAAGGCGACTCACCCGTCCGGCCGACCTGACGTACCGTCGGCTGCCCTGCCCGGAAGCCTAGGATCCGCCACTAGAGAGAGACGTCGCCCACCCTGTCCGGCTTCGGTGAGCCCACGTATGAGCGGAGGAGACGGGATGCTGCGCAGTGCAGGCAGGACCTCCTGGAAGCGCTTCGCCTGCATTCTCGTCCCGGCTGCCGCGGCTGCCGCGGCACTCGGTATCGCCATGGCCCAAGGTGCGCTGGCCGTGTCGTTCCTGATCTCCGGCCAGAAGTTCCAGGTGGCCCTGGACACCCTGGACGTCCGAGGGCTGGCCATCTACGGCACGGTGGACGTGACCAAGAAGGGCACCCTCGTGCCGGTCGTCGTCACCGGCGCCAGCCACGCGGAGATCAGCGGGCTGTGTCAGTCCGTGGTGGTCACGATCCCGGTCCTGGGCCCGTACACGCTGAAGATCACCGGTGGCGATCACCGCCGGGTCGAAGCGAGGAACCTGTTCCTCGACGCGACAGCCCTGTCGAGCAGCCAGGCGAATTTCGACGACCTCGACATCGGCGTGGCGACGGGAGCGGTCAGCAAGGGCCCGATCAGCCGGGGAGACCGGAACTCCCGGTTCTTCGATCCCAACGGCTTTGCCCAGCAAGCGGATTCGGCCTTCCTGGCCGACGTGCGCTTCACCACGGTCGCCGTCTCGGCCGCCACCTTCAACGTCCCGGACCTCGATGTGCAACTCAGGCAAGGCCGCCACGAGTGCTTCTGATCCGCCGGCACGAAGCACGCGCCTTCCGCCCCCGCTCGCCGCGTACTCCCTCCCGCCGAACATCAGGGAAGCTCACGTGTTCTTCCAGCGAATCGGCAGACGCGAGAACGTGCGCGTCGTCGCCGCCGACGCCCGACGCAGATTCAGGACCTGGCGGGGCGAACGCCCCTTCTGGGCAGGCCTGTTCACCTTCACGGCGGGTCTGCCCATCATCTGCTTCCCCTACGCCCGCCTGGACTTCGGCGCCGTCCCCCTGGCGCTGTCGACCTCGGCCGGCGCGGGATCGCTCATCATCGGGGTTCTCCTCATCACCCTCGCCGTCTCCCTGTGGTTCCACCGGCAGTCGCGTGTATTCGCGGGGATCACGGTCATCCTGCTCGCCCTCATCTCCTTCCCCGTCGCCAATCTCGGGGGCCTCCTCATCGGGCTGCTCTCCGGCCTGATCGGCGGTTCCCTGGCCTGCGCCTGGATTCCTCCGACGGGCGCCACCGATGCGCAGCCCGCGGCCGACCGTGCGTCGCCCCCCGTCGCCGTGGGTCAGGACCACGGTGGCAAGTGACGCCCTGACCGGCTGTCCGGCGAGCGCGCCGGAGTGCGACCCCCGTCGTCCGAGCGGCGCCGTGAAGCGTCACTCGGCCGGCCCGCTGCTGCGGCCCCTCGCCTGTGCGTCGGCGGTGGCCGCCCTGTCCTTGGCCCTGCAACTCGCCACGCCCACGGCCTCGAAGGCGTTGCTCGCCCCCGGCGGCATCCGCACGTCCGAGCCGCCGGCATCCGGCGCCGCGCCGACCGCCCGCCCACCGGACCCTGCGGCGGACGTCCCCTGGGTGCTGCGTGCCGACAGACTCGTACTGCACGGCAGTGCGTTCCGCGGCGTGGCCGTCGTCAGGACCGCGACCGGGTCCGAGCGGGTACTGAAGTTCACCGTACGGTCCTTGGACCTCGGCGACCTCGACCTGACGGCGGGCCGCGGCCGCTCGGCGGTGCGACTGCGGGCCAGGCCCGCGACCACGTCCACGGTCAAGGGCAAGGACGTGGTGCTGTACATCCAGAAGCTGAGCGGCACGCTCGTCGGCCTGGGCGGCGCTCCGCTCCCGGCGGACCGCAGCGTCACCGTCACGCCCGACGCGCTGCCCCCGTGGCTCTCCCACTCCGCCGCGCCCACCCGCACCATCAGCTTCAAGAACGTGACCGTCTCACAGGCCGCCCGGCTCAGCGGCGACATGTCCATCACCGGCCCGGCCCTCGGCATCGTGGCGGGGTGACAGCGCACGCCCGCCGTCTGCGGAACACGGATGCGCGGCGGGGCGAAGGCCGGCCCGTACGGCAGGCGGACGTGGCCGGAGGGCCGAAGACCGCAAGGAACGGTCTTCGGCCCTCCGGCTGGGTGCGGTGGCTGTGCCGGCTATGACGACGGGTGGCAGGGGGTGCGGGCCTCCGCGTCGGAGCACAGCCTCCAGGGCGGTCTAGCGGTGGCCGTGGTGCCAGCCGCGGTCGCGGTCCCAGCCGTGGTGCCGGTCCCGGCCGTGGTGCCAGCCGCGGTCGCGGTCCCAGCGGTGGTGCCGGTCCCGGTCGCGGTCCCAGCGGTGGTGCCGGTCCCGGTCCCGGTCCCAGCCGCGGTGCTCGCCCCGGTCCCAGCCCCGGTCCCGGTCGCCGAAGTGACCGTCGTGGTGACGGTCACTTCCCTGGCTGTGCGAGTAGCCCCTCCCGTTGTCGCGGTCATGGCCCGCTCCGGCGGCCAGAGCCGGCATGGCGGCCGCGCCGACGAGTGCGCCCGTAGCCACAAAGGTGGCGATCAGGCGGACCGTCGTACGAGAAACAGACATGAATCTGTCACCTCACGTTCGTGCACGCCGACCCTGGTCTGAGCCGGGCGTGCTGTCCGAAATTCCCGGCTAGGTGCCGAGGACCCCACACTGTGGTCCTTTGCGACGACACCAGAGCAAGGACAGGATTCGCGTTACAAAGCGCAGATATATCGGTAACTGTCCCTTGTATGCGCCATTGATGCCGGGGAGGAGCCCGGGTGTCGGCCCTGCCCCGGCTCGGAATCATGCCGGGAGCAGGAAAAACAGGAGCTGACGGTCAGTGGGACTCTCGGCGCTCTCACTGCCCGAACTCCTCCGGACGGCCCAACGGCTTCGGTAACAACGGGGGGCCTCCGTTCGGGGGACCTTTTGCGGCCCGCGCCGATCCGGTCGATCGGTGGCGGTGTCGTGGATGTCGAAGAGGACGCTGCATCCATGACGGCGCGACCGTCCGGGCGGAGCAGCCTCTGAGGCCCACGGTCGACCCCGGACGGCTGCCTGGGGGCCGACTGACCGACCCACCGTCGTCGAAGTGCCCCAGGCCAGCCTTTTTGTGTGGCTTTGGGTGGCCGGATACCGTCACATATCGGTTGCATGCTGATGCGTGACCGAGAATCTCGAATGCGCCCTCGCACAACTCAAGTCGGGCTCGGAGCAGCTCGCGGAGGCCTGACGCGCTGCCTCAGCTCATGCGCGCACGTCGTGCAGGACACCCAGCACGAGGCGATGAGCCACATGGATCGCCTGCTCAGGAAGCGCCCCGGTCGTCAGTGACCAGCGCCGTTGCTGTCAAAGACGGATGCAAAAGGCCCCGGACCATGATCGGTCCGGGGCCTTTGCGCTGGTGCCCCCGGCAGGATTCGAACCTGCGACACCCGCTTTAGGAGTTCGATCTCGGCGCGCTCCGGCTGAGGTCGTCGACTGGTGCGACGGCCGGACACGGGCGCTGGCATACGCCCCCGTTCGGCGTCGTTGATGTCAGCCGTGGATGTCAGTGACCTTCTGATCCGTAGCTCTAGCCAGTCCGGTCAGCGACGGTCATTCCGGTCACATCGAGGCTCCTGAGGGGCGGCAACGGACAGGCTCAGTTGCTGGGGTTGCGGTACCGCGCTGCTGTATGTCTCGCTTCGCTGCCGTGTTACAGGTGGATCCCACCAACCCGTACATCCAGGGCTCCACGGAGACCATCGTCACCCCGTGATCCAGACTCCGAACTCCGGCCACTCGCTCGTCGACAGACCGGCCGTTCCTGCGCCGAAGCTCACCGCACCGGTCGTAGTCAGACCAGAGGCACGTCCCTTGAGGGACCACACGGCGCCATCCATGGTGTTCTCCCCAGGGCCACCGACGGCGAGGTCTGCCTTTCCGTCCCCGTTGGTGTCCGCCAGTGCCACGCCTTCCCCGAAGCGGTCGCCACCCTCCGCTGTGCCCGGGATTCCGGTGGATCCCTGGTTGTACGCGTAGGCCGAGGTCGCGGCGAGACCACTAGCAGATCCAGGGATCACTGTGATCGAGCCCGTGGACTCCGCCGCGCCGATCGACTCATAAGGGCTACCGACGGCGAGGTCGGCCTTGCCGTCTCCGTTGATGTCGTTAAGCGTTACCGCGTATCCGAATTTATCGTTCGTTTCCGATGTGCCCGGTATTCCATTGGTGTTCTGTGTGATGGTCACAGCCGGGCGCGAGGTGTCACGACCGTTGGCCGAACCGAAGGTGAGGGAGACGTTGCCCCCCAAGGTCGTGCCGGCCATCGAGGACCGCTGATCCCACGGGTGACCTGTCACGATGTCGGCGTATCCGTCACCGTCCACGTCTCCGACAGCTGCTGTCTGGCCATGTGCCACATCGCCCGCGTACTCCAGGGAAGGGAATGAGTCGAGTCCGACATACAGGGACTGTTTGAAGAGCTCCCGGCTGTCGTTGTCGTTGCCGCCCACCACAATGTCGTCGATACCGTCACCGTTGACGTCACCTCCGGCCAGCGAGATGACCTCCGTCAGAGATTTGGCCGCGAATCCCGTTCGTCCTCCGAGAGTGCCGCTTTTGGTGGTTCCACCCTTGTAAATGAAGACAGAGTTGTCCGTTTTGGTACCGACCGCGACATCGTCGTCTTGGCCGTCACCATCGAAGTCACCACTGGTAAGGGATGAGCCGTAGCCGTTCAGAAGGGCGAGAGGGGGGAGGCTCAGAGCGGTTCCGCCGGCCAGTCCCGCCTTGCTTCCCCACAGCACGGTGACCGCTCCGCTGCCGGACCCTGCGGTGGTGCTTTCGCCGGGAGCGCCGACGGCGAGGTCTGCGTAGCCGTCGTTGTTGAAATCACCGAACGCGGTGGCGGCGCCGAAACGGTCTCCTTCTTCGGATGCGCCGGGCACCCCGCTGGAGCTCTGCGAGACGACCTGGGTTCTGCTGCCCTGCAGGCCGCTGGACGAGCCGTAGGTGATGACCACTGCTCCAGCCCAGTTGTGACCTCCAACGACCGCTCTTGGTGCGGAGACCGCGAGATCGCGATAGCCATCACCGTTGAAGTCATCCGCGTATTTGGCCGAGGCCGCGGTGGACGGCACGGCCGTGACCACCAGCAGGCCACCAGTCAGCGCGGCGACCGATGCCGCGGCCAGGGCCGTGCGGAGGTTCTTGTGCATCGACACTCTCCTGCAACATGCGGGATGCCAAGTGGGCATCCCCCGTAGGGGGACCGAATCTCCCGTGTTCACCCGAAGTTGTCCTTGGGTCACGGGATGATCAGCGACCGCAAGACTGACGAGCCGGCACAACGGTTGTATGGGATTCCTAAGAAGACTCTGCGGCGTGATCCGCCGCGGTATAGCACCGGTTCGGCGATGAGGCACGGTCGGATCAGGAGCCGTCTCGCCACCAACGATGAGGGGGGTTGCCATACGGCACCGCGTCGGGGCGGTTGAGGAGCTTTAGATCAAGGTGAGTCCCCTGGCCGACCGCAGGATTTGAACTTGTGGCCTCATCCTTATCAGGTCAATCACGGGGTGTCGGGGACGTCGATCAACTCGTGCTGAGCCTCGGCTGATCGTCCGCTGGAGGTCGGCGCCGACCGCTGATGTACGCGCCTGTTGGTGTCAGTCGCTGATGTCAGGAGCCCGGACCCGTCTTGACGGACCGGCCCCTCGCATCCTCCTCAGGGGCCGGATACCTTCTCGACCGCGGCGAGGGGGAGATCTATGAGCGTGTCATCTCCGAAAATCTGCACGACCAGCTGTACCCGGCGTCGCTCGCGATCAACGGAACGAACCGGGCCCGTGAACTCCGCGAACGGGCCATCCTTCACTAGGACGGTGTCCCCTGGCTGCAGCTCTGGCGTGGTCGACATGACCTCTCCTTGGTGTGCATTGAACCCGACTCGTTGGGGCGCCTTCAGTCGTCAGGCGAGATCAGGCAGTCCTTCGACGGGATACGGCAAGTTCACACGCGGCCCCTCCTGCGCTGACCAGCGCGCTCATCGAACGCTCCATGGCCGGGGATCGTATACGCCCAGGTGAGGCCACTCGTCACCGGCGCCCGCCGGCCTGCGGTCGACGACAGTGAGAGGTCGGCTCCGAGACTTTGGGCGGGAGCTGCCATGGGGCGAGTGATCATGGCCCCTTAAGCTTCCGGCGAGTCGGGCAGTCTGTGGACCTGCCCGTTAAAGCACGACGTTGGGGCCATGATCTTCGAGGCTCGCCCCATGGTGGCTGCCTAAAGTCTCGGAGCCGACCGGCCCACCAGCGTGTTTACCGTTCTCTACTCGGGCCCGCACTCGCTGCGGCCCAGGGCTTGGCCCCGGCGCCGAAGGCGCAGAGGGGCCAAAGCCCAAGGGCCAGCCCGCGCTCGCGCGGGCACTTGATGAAGTAGGGAAAGTTCTACCGCGCCCTTGGCGATCGGCAGCTGTCTTGTCTCGGTTGATGCTTGACGTTGTGGCTTCACCTGATGCTTGACGGTGGCCGTGATCGGCTAGGTCGTGCCCGTCCGTGTGGCGTGGTGCGGGAGGCCGGGATTGGCTCTGGCAGTGTTGGGGCCTGCCCGCTGTCCCGGGTTGCGTCCCTATGCTCTGGTGTATGACGAGCCGGACGCGCCGGGCGGCTTCCGCTACTTGCGGCTGAGGGTTTGGTGTTTCCCGTACGAAGGATCTCCCACGAGGCGCCGCATTTCCGGATGCTCCTTCGAGCCGCCGAATTCCCACGGGTTGCCGTCGCAGACGGTGATCCACGACTGCTCCGCTTCCTTGTCGTCGGGATACACGCCCCACTTGCCGGTGCCGCTGCACTCCGAAACCTTGTCGCCGTCGTTGTTGAACTCGGCAAGGTTAGTTACGACGACGTTGCCATCGTCCTTGAAGACCAGGGTCCCGGTATCGCCCTCGGTCCAGGTGCCTACGATGTCGGCTCGAGCCAGTGTCTGTTGCTGCCATATGCACCCCGTGGCCAGCGTCAAGACCGCCACCGCCAAGACCACTCCACGCAACCCTGCAGCGACTCGCCCTCGTTCATCACGCATGACTCCCCCTTGCATACGTCAAACCCTGGTTGCTTCGCACACCAGATCGTCAAGCCCTCACGCTGCCACGAAAGTTGAACATGTTCAACTCTGCTCGGTGTGCACTGGTAGCCCCGCTCCGCACCGCATGGAGCGGTGCACCTTGGTCGCTCACCCAAAGTCTCTCCGTACCGCTCCTCCGCCTGCCGTGAGGAGCTGATCACGCGTAACGTCGCCAAGCTCGTCGAGCCTCCGCGCACGGACAACAGGGAGCTGAAGCCCTGGACGCTCGACGAGACGCTCGACTTCCTCGCCGCCTCCCGTCAGGATCCGCTCTACGCGGCCTTCGTGCTCGCCGTCGCGATGGGGCTCCGCCGGGGCGAGATCATCGGTCTCCGGTGGTCGGATCTCGACCTGGACAACCGGGTCCTCTACGTCCGTCAGCAGACTCAGCGCCGCCGTGGTGTCCTCTACGACGACGACCCCAAGAGCCGCCGTCGTCGTGTCGTCCCTCTGCCCGCGCTGTGCATCGCCCCGCTGCGCTGGCACCGGATGCGGCAGTCGGCAGCACGCGCCAAGGCGGGGGAGCGGTGGCAGGAGTCGGGGTACGTCTTCACGACCCGCACCGGACGCCAGGTCGAGCCGCGGAACGTCTACCGCTCCTTCACCCGCGTCGCCGAGTCCGCCGGCCTCCGCGTGATCCGGCTGCATGACGCTCGGCACGGCACTGCCACCCTCCTCACGGCGGCCGGGGTCGCGCCCCGCGTCGTGATGGAGATCCTCGGGCATTCGCAGATCAGCATCACCATGGACGTGTACACGCACGTCGTGCAGGACACCCAGCGCGAGGCCATGAGCCACATGGACCGTCTGCTCAGGAGGCGCCCCGGTCGTCAGTGACTGTCGCCGTTGATGTCAGATCTGGATGTCAGAAGGGGGCCACCTACCGAATTCGGTAGGTGGCCCCCTTCTGAACTGGTGCCCCCGGCAGGATTCGAACCTGCGACACCCGCTTTAGGAGAGCGGTGCTCTATCCCCTGAGCTACGAAGGCGGGGTTCTGGCGGATCATGATCCGGGCGTCCGGGTCTGATTCCGACAGAGCTTTCGGTGGCGCGGCCGGGGTGCGGCTGTGCCACCGCCCACAGTGTAGCGGTTGGTGATCCGGCGGCCGGGGGGACTTTCGCGGGAGACGGGTGGGTCCGCGCGGAGAGGGCCGCTGACCTGCGGGAAGGCATGATCCGCGGGCGTGGGGCCGTGGGTGGGTGGCAGGGTGTTCGGGTGTCGCCCACGGCTCGTCCCGGAGGGGCGCTCAAGGGCCCGACAGCGCCGGGCGGACCAGTTGGATCATGCGGGTCAGGCGCTGTTCGGCCGACTCGCGGGAGCTGAACGGGCTGTTGCCGAAGGCGAGTTCGGCGTGTGTGCGGGTCAGGGACGAGGTGCCGGTGACCAGGGACATCATGAGGGTGGCGGCCGGGCGGACGTCCACGCCGGGCAGCAGGGAGCCGTCGGTCCTGGCGCGGCGCAGGGCCCGGTAGAGGCTGCCGAGCCAGTTGAGGTGGCAGTGCACCGACGGGTCGTCCGGTGTGTCGATCTCCTGGGTGAGCCGGGTGCCGGCGCGTACGACGACGTCGGTCTCCAGGAGGCGTACGAGCGTGTGGGCCATGCCGACGGCGATGTCGAAGCCGGGTCCCCGGCGCTCCGCCTGCTGGGCGAGGAGGGCGCCCGACGTGGTGCAGGCCTCGGCCTGCACGGCGCGTGCGAGGTCGGATTTGGCCGCGAAGTGGAAGGACAGCGCACCCTTGGTGACCTGGGCGAGTTCGCTGATCACCAGCAGCGTGGCGCGCTCGTAGCCGACCTGGTCGAAGACCGTGGAGGCCGCTCGGATCAGGTTGCCTCTGGTTCGCCCGGACCTCTCCTGCTTCACCACGACGCAACCACCCGGACGCTCCTTGTCACTTGGCAGCCTCTTGTCCTTCGCAGGCGACGCTAGAAACCAACTTTCCGGTTTGTCAACGGGGCCGGGGCGTGGAGATCATCTTCACGACATGGCGCCAACCTGCGGGTTTCGCAGATGAGTTGAGTGGGCCGCGTTTGATCGATGTCGGTCGTGAGGTGCCGGGAAGTGAGGGAAAAAACCGCGCGGCCGGTTTTTGACGCCGGATGCCGCGAGGGGATGTCTCCGTCGAGAGGCGTCCGCCGTCCAGGGGGCGTCAGCCACCCGGTGGCCGCCGAGGGGACGATAGGTGCCGGGAGGGGCCGGGCGCCGAGAGACCGTCGGACGCCACGAGGGTGCCGGGCGCCGGGCCGCGGTCAGGTGCCCAGTGTGCCGGACGCCCCGGCCCGCAGCGGCCGGTGCGCGCGGCCGAGCGCCGTCGTCGCGGGATCGGTGACCCCCTCCGGACGGACCCGCGCCAGCGCGCCCGGGTGCGCGACGGACGGCAGCAGATGCCGCCAGAGCACGGCGACACGGTCCCGCAGGTCGGCCCGCCCGGTGAGCGCCTGGGACACCAGCTGCACGCCGGTGAAGGACGCCACGACGAACTCGGCGGTCTCGACCGGGTCGACCTGGGGAAGGACCTCGCCCGCCGCCTTGCCCTCGGCCAGCAGCCGGCTGGTGAGTTCGAACCAGCCGCCCCACGGATGCGTCCCGTCGACGAGGACCCCCTCGATGGACAGCCGGCTGCCGGCGCGGGCGAGCGGGTCGTGGCGCAGCGCGTAGGCGAACTGGTGGGTGATGTCGACGACCGACTGGAGGGGCGAGCCGTGCTCCGGCACGGTCACCAGCGCGGTCTGCTCGTCGATGACCGCCCGCGCGAGGTCGGACTTGGCCGCGAAGTGGAAGTACAGGGCGCCCTTGGTGACGTTCGCCCTGTGCAGGATCTCCGAGATCGCCGCGCGTTCGTAGCCGCGGTCGGCGAACACGCTCGCGGCGGCCTCCACTATCGAGCGCCGGGTCTGCACCGCGCGAGCTTGTCTGGCCATCTCTCCCCTTCCGGGAGGTGCGTGCGTGCCCGGCGGGCGCCACGCAGGACCGCCGTGCAGCAGAAGGGGGCTCACCCTACCGGCCGGTCTGTTTCTCCGGCACGCAGCCGACCGCCACGGCCCGCGCCCGGACTCAGCTGAGCGGTACCCGCCGGAAGCGGCCCGCGACGCGCAGTTCCGCCTCGATGCGGCCCGCCGTCGCGTGCAGTTCGGGCAGCACGTCGCGGACACAGGCCTCGGTGCTGCGCCGGCTGCTGTGCATGGCGACGTTCACCGCGGCCAGGACCCGCCCGTCCCGCCCGCGCACGGGTACGGCGATGGACCGCAGGCCCTCCTCCAGCTCCTCGTCGACCAGGGCGTATCCGGTGTCCCGTACGCGCGCCAGCTCGGTCTCGAAGCGTTCGGGGTCCGTGAGGGTGTGCGGGGTCAGCGGAAGCAGTTCGGGCCGGGGAGCCTGGGGGCGGTCGGCCAGCATCACGCGGCCCAGTGAGGTCGGGTACGCGGGCAGCCGGGTGCCGACGGTGATGTTGACGCTCATGATGCGGCTGGTGGCGACGCGGCCGACGTACTGGATCTCGTCGCCGGTCAGGATCGCCAGCGACACGGAGTCGTGCAGCCGCTGGGAGAGTTCGGTCAGGTGCGGGGCCGCGATGTCGGGCAGCGTGGTCCGTGACAGCGGCGGGAATCCCAGGCCCAGGACGCGCGGGGTGAGCCGGAAGACCCGGCCGTGGGCCGTGACGTGGCCGAGGTGTTCCAGGGTGATCAGGGCGCGGCGGGCGGTCGCGCGGGCGAGGCCGGTGGCCTGGGCGACCTCCGTGAGGGTCAGCTCGGCGCGGCCCTCGCCGAAGGCGGTGATCACAGTCAGGCCGCGGGCCAGCGACTCGACGAACTCCCGCCCCAGCTCCTGCTTGGAGGCGCCGGTCCAGGCGGCGAGCCCCGCGGGGGAGCCCGGCGCGTTCCGGTCGGCGGGCGGCGCCTTCTGCAGCTCCTGCTCCATCCCGGCCACGGCGGCGCGCAGCCGCGGCAGCAGTGTCTCCCGCAGCCCGTCCACGGTGTGCCGGCTGGTGTGGCTGACCACGCTCACCACGCACGCGATCCGCCCCGACTCCCGCACGGGCATGGCGAGGGCGACGAGTCCGGGCTCGATGAGCTGGTCGTCCAGGGCCCACCCCTCCTCCCGGGCGCGGAGGGTGCGGAGTTGGAAGTCGTCGCCGACGGCGGCGGGCCGCGTGGTCGGGGGTGTGGCGTCCGGTTCCCGGCCGGTGTCCTCGATGGGCCGGCTCCGGGCCGGTACGGCGGGGAATCCGCGGTCCTCCGGGTCGTTGGTGCGGCGTTCGCGCCAGCGCGCCCAGTCCGCCTCGTCCCACTCGGTGGCGAACAGCGGTCCGGGCGCGGTGCGTTCGGCGGGCAGCAGGTCGCCGATGCGGAAGCTCAGGGACATGGCGCGGCGCCGGGTCGCCTGGTGGATGAAGCGGATGCCGTCGCGGTCGCCGACGGCGAGGGAGACGGACTCGTCCAGTTCGTCGGCGAGCGCGTCGGCGTGCGTGTCCAGGAGGCGGGGGAGCCGCAGGGCGGCGAGATAGGCGTTGCCGAGTTCCATCAGACGGGGGGCGAGCACGGCGTCCCGGCCGTCGAGGCGTACGTATCCCATGCGGGCCAGGGTGGCGGTGATCCGGTCGACGGTGGAGCGGGCCAGTCCGGTGGCCCGCTCGAGCCCGCTCAGGCTGGACGTCCCGTCGGCCTCGGTCAGCCGCCGCAGCACGGCGATGCCGCGGATGAGGGGGGTGACGGCCTCGGCGGGCACGGCCGCGGCCGCAGCGCCGGCCACGGGTCCGGCCCCGGCGGCCGACGTCCGGGACCCGGGTCCCGGCCCGGTTGCGTTCCCGGCCCCGGGGACCGGTGCGACGTTCGATGGCATGGGCTCTCCGTTGCGGATCTCAGAAGAGACACCGTAGTGCTTGCCGGGCCGTATCAGCAGGTCGGCGACGGGCGCCGCCCGCGGCTCAGCGCCGGGTGACGGCGATGTGGTACTCCCCGGAGAGGTCGGCGGAGGCGACCCGGACCGTGACCCCCGTCTTGGGGTCCTTGAAGGTCTCGCCGGGGGTGAACGGTGCGTCGGAGAGCTCCGCGTGCACGTTGGGGGAGCGGGTGCAGCCGCCGCTGTCGCGCTGGGAGTCGTACACCGTGACGGGGCCGTTCCCGGTGTCGACGCTCGCGTCGACCTTGTAGATGAGGATGCCGGGGCGGCAGACCTCGGAGTCGTTGCCGCCCCGGGTGCGCAGTTCGAGGGCGTAACCGGTCTTGGGGCTGAGAGGGATGAAGACGAGCTTGCTGCCGCCGCGCCGGGACAGCGGGGTGAGTGTGTACTCCGTGGTGCCGGGTATCGCCGCGCAGCTGACCTGCGAGTCGTCGAGCCAGCCGAGCTTCCACTTGTGCCAGCCGAGCAGGTCGTTGTCGGCGCCCCAGTCCTCGCTCATGATGTCCCAGTGCCCGACCGCGCCCCCGCCGTCCTGGGTGTAGAGGTCGGGGAGGCCGAAGGTGTGGCCGTTCTCGTGGGGGAGCACCCGGTAGCCGGTGTCGGCGTAGGAGCCGGAGCCGTCGTCCTGGCGGCTGTAGACGAAGGACGCGTTGGAGACGGGGACGCCGTCGGCGACCGGTGCGTCGCCGTTGCCGGCGAAGGTGACGGACAGGACGGTGTCCAGGGCGGAGGGCCCGGCGTTCGGGGTGACCAGGACGTTCAGGATGTCGTAGTCGCGGAAGTCGACGGTGGGGTCGGCGGCGGCGACGATGTCCTGCACCAGCTCCCGGTACCCGGGGTCGAAGGGCGCGCCGCGCTCTATGCCGTAGTCCTTGAAGCTCTTGGGCATCCGCAGCCAGTGCGTGATCGGGGTCTCGGGGCGGTAGTCGAGACGGCCGTACGAACCGGTGCGGAACCAGTCCCGCGTCTTGGGGAAGAACTCGCCGTAGCGGTCCATCGCGCTGCCCTTGCCGGGCGCGTCGGAGAAGTCGATCATCAGGGTGAGGGCCCGGACGGTGCCGGTGGAGCGGGCGTAGCCGGTCGTGGTGGGTATGCCTTCCCCCATCTGCACGTTCATCGCTCCGTTGATCATGCAGGGGCCGAGCGCCGTGGAGCGCGCCAGCGCGATGGATCCCGCCGCTGTGGATCCCGCCGTGAGGTGCCCGGTGCCGGCGGAGGTGCTCACCGCCAGCGTGAGGACGGTCACCGAGGCGAGTGCGGCCACGCGGCGCGGGCGTATCCGGCGGCGGCTGGTCGGCTGCATGCATGGGCCTCTCGCTCCACGGCAGCCGCCGGTTTTTGGCTGCACCCTTGCGATCACCCTGTGCCGACCACCCGGCGGGCGCGCGCTGGATGAGCCCGATCGGGTCGTCGGCCCGGGAAGCCGGGGGTGTCCGCGGATCCCCGGAACGCCCCTCTTCAGAGGCGGTGCGGCGCGTGCGGCGTCGGGCCTGCGCGAGGCGCACGCCGGCGGCGGCCGGAGGGCCTGCGCGCCGCGCGGCGGGGGTCGTACGGAGGGCTCGTACGAGGCGTCCGGCGGGAGCGGGCCGCGCGGCCCGTGCGGGCTCCGGCGACGGCCGGACGGAGGTGTGGCGCAGGTCACATCGAGACGGGGAAATAACCGGGGATCGTTTCCCCGTTTAGCCCTGTGTCCGAGCGAAACGGGGACCGAATCCCCGGATCGCAATCCGAACTTCCAGCGACTCCGAGGAGCACACCGTGGACACCGCCACCCCCGTGCAGCGCCGAGTGGCCCGGCCGCGCGCCGACGCCCTGCGCAACCGGGAGCGGATCGTCGCCGCCGCCCGCGAGATGTTCGTCGAGTTCGGCCCCGAGGTGCCGTTCGACGAGATCGCGCGCCGGGCCGGCGTCGGCAACGCCACGGTGTACCGCAACTTCCCCGACCGCGACGCCCTCGCCCGCGAGGTCGTCTGCGCGGTGATGGACCGCACCTCGGAATGGGTCGAGCGGGCGCTCGCCGAGGGCGGCGACGCCTTCGAGACGCTCAGCGGCTTCGTGCACTTCGCCGCCGACGAGCGGATCGGCGCTCTGTGCCCGATGCTCTCCGAGAGCTTCGACCAGCATCACCCCGACCTGATCGCCGCGCGCGATCGGGTCACCGAACTCATCACGGAGCTGATGTCGCGCGCCCGCGAGGCCGGACAGCTGCGCCCCGACGTCGAGTTCGGCGACCTGATGATCGCGCTCAGCCAGCTCACCCGGCCGCTGCCCGGCACCGCCTGCCAGGGCATCGACCGCTTCGTACACCGCCATCTACAGCTGTTCCTGGACGGCATGCGGGCCCCGGCCCGCTCCGTACTGCCCGGAGTGGCCGCCACCGTGGAGGACATGCGCCGAGCGTGACCGACGATTCCACCCTCGCACCGACGGGTTGACCATCGCATCGATGAGTTCGGCGCACCGCGCCGGTCAGTACTGACAGCCGGTAGTTCCCTCCGGAACTTCCTGTAGTTCCTCCCGGAACGTCCCGTCAGTCCCCTGCCAAGCTTCCCGGCCGTCAACGATGACGAGCCGTCCCTTTCTCTCGACCTCTTTTCGACACGAAGTCCCGGAGTGGGTATCCCCATGTCAGAAACAGGAACGCCGGCGCTCGCCGCCGACGCCAATTCCAACCGCTGGAAGGCGCTCGCGTTCATCGCGCTCGCCCAGCTGATGGTCGTCCTCGACGCGACCATCGTGAACATCGCCCTGCCCTCCGCCCAGCAGGACCTGGGGATATCGGACGGCAACCGTCAGTGGGTCATCACGGCCTACGCCCTCGCCTTCGGCGGTCTGCTGCTCTTCGGCGGCCGCATCGCCGACCTGTGGGGCCGCAAGCGCACCTTCGTCACCGGCCTGATCGGCTTCGCCGGCGCCTCCGCCCTCGGCGGTGCCGCCCAGGGCGAGGCCCTGCTGCTCGGGGCCCGCGCCCTCCAGGGCGCGTTCGGCGCGCTGCTCGCGCCCGCCGCGCTCTCGCTGCTCGCCGTGATGTTCACCGACGCCAAGGAGCGCGCCAAGGCGTTCGGCATCTACGGTGCGATCGCCGGTGGCGGTGGCGCCGTCGGCCTCATCCTCGGCGGCTTCCTCACCGAGTACCTGAACTGGCGCTGGACCTTCTACGTGAACATCCCGTTCGCGGTCATCGCCGCCGCCGGTGCGTACTTCGTCATCCGTGAGCCGGCCGGCGGCCGCAACCGCTCGCCGCTCGACATCCCCGGCGTCGTCCTGTCCACCCTGGGTCTGGTCTCCCTCGTCTACGGCTTCACCCGCGCCGAGTCCGACGGCTGGAGCGACTCGGTGACCATCGGCCTGTTCGTCGCCTCGGCGGTGCTGCTCGCGGCCTTCGTGCTCGTCGAGTCCAAGGTCAAGGCCCCGCTGCTGCCCCTGCGCGTGGTCACCGAGCGCAACCGCGGCGGTGTCTACCTCTCCCTGGGCCTCGCGATCATCGCGATGTTCGGCCTGTTCCTCTTCCTGACCTACTACCTCCAGATCGTGAAGGGCTACTCGCCGGTCAAGACCGGCTTCGCCTTCCTGCCGATGATCGCGGGCATGATCACGGGCTCCACCCAGATCGGCGCCCGGCTGATGACCCGCGTCCCGGCGCGGCTGCTGATGGGCCCCGGCTTCCTGACCGCCGCGGTCGGCATGCTGCTGCTGACGCAGCTGGAGATCGGCTCCTCGTACGCGGCGCTGCTGCTCCCGGCGCAGCTGCTCCTCGGCCTCGGCATGGGCACCGCCTTCATGCCGGCCATGTCCCTGGCCACGACGGGCGTCGAGCCCCGTGACGCCGGTGTCGCCTCCGCGATGGTCAACACCTCGCAGCAGGTGGGCGGCGCCATCGGTACGGCCCTGCTGAACACGATCGCCGCCTCGGCGACCACCTCGTACGTCGCGGACCACATCGCCGGCGCCACCTCCAAGCCGCAGCAGCAGCTCGTCCACCTGCAGGGTCTGGTGAACGGCTACACCAACGCGATCTGGTTCGCCGTCGGCATCCTCGTGGCCGCCGCGGCGATCGCCCTCACCTTCGTCAACGCCGGTCGCCCGGACATGTCCTCGGCCGCCGGCCAGGGCGAGGGCGTCGAGGACGAGGTGAAGATCCCGGTCGTCGCCCACTGACGGCCACGCACTCCGGCTGCTTCGCGTACGGACGAGGGGTGGGGACGCCTCGTCCGTACGAACCCCAGGGTCTGCCCCGGCTCCCGAGCACGACGGAGCCGGGGCAGACCCCTGTCCGGCGAGGGCGCCGGACGCGGCGGGGGCCGCTCCCGTCGGTCAGCGCAGCCAGGGCAGGTCCGCGCCCGCCTCCTTCGGCTGGAGCCCCTCGGCGATGATGAGCATGGCGTCGCCGAGGGCCTTCTGCTGTTCGGGGGTGAGCCGGTCGAACATGGCCTGGCGCACGGCGGCCACGTGGCCCGGCGCGGCCCTGCCCAGCGTCTCCTGCCCCGCGTCGGTGAGGACCGCGAACTGGCCCCGCTTGTCGGAGGGACAGTCCTCGCGGCGCACCCAGCCGTTCTTCTCCAGGCGGGCGATCGCGTGCGACAGACGGGAGCGGGTGATCTTCGCGTTCATGGCCAGCTCGGTCATCCGCAGCCGCCTGCGCGGAGCCTCGGCGAGCTGCACGAGCAGCCCGTAGTACACGTGCGGCATCCCCGCGTCGCGCTGCAGCTGCCGGTCGAGATGGTCCTCGAGGAGAGTGGCGGCGTGCATGTAGGCGCGCCAGGTGCGCTGTTCCTCGTCGGTGAGCCAGCGCGGCTCTTCAGCGGGTGCCGTGTTCATGTACTCCACTGTACGAGCCCCTTCTTGAATGTTAAACAAACCAGGAGTATCGTGGGCCGTAGAGATTGAGAGTTCAAGTATCCAGTCCTGTGCTGAAAGCCTCCGGAGGGAGCCGCAGTCATGTCTGCCGCCACGTCTTTCGCAGCCGGGGAGCGTGCCCCGCAGCAGCGCATGCCCGCCCTCTATCTGAGCCACGGCGCACCGCCCCTCGCCGACGACCCCGTCTGGCCCGGCCAGCTCGCGGCCTGGTCCGCCGACCTCCCCCGCCCCACGGCGATCCTGATGGTCTCCGCCCACTGGGAGGAGGCCCCGCTCGCCCTCGGCGCCGTCGAGACCGTGCCCCTCGTCTACGACTTCTGGGGTTTCCCCGAGCACTACTACCAAGTCGAGTACGCGGCCCCCGGCGCCCCCGCGCTCGCCGAGTCCGTACGGAGGCTGCTGCGCGCCCCCGGCACCCCGGTCCAGGACATCCCGGACCGCGGGCTGGACCACGGCGCCTACGTACCGCTGGTGGAGATGTACCCCGAGGCCGACATCCCGGTCCTCCAGGTCTCGCTGCCGACCCTCGACCCGGTCCGCCTGTTCGAGATCGGCCGCAAGCTGGCGCCGCTGCGCGACGAGGGCGTGCTGATCGTCGGGTCCGGCTTCTTCACCCACAACCTGGCGGCGCTCCGGCACACCGGCGGGGGAGTGCCGTCCTGGTCCAGCGAGTTCGACGACTGGGGCCACCGGGCTCTCGAGGCCGGCGACGTGGACGCGCTGCTCGACTTCGAGCGCAAGTCCCCGGCGGGCCGCCTCGCCCACCCGCGCACCGAGCACTTCGCCCCCCTGTTCGTCACCATGGGCGCGGCCGACGCGTCCGGAGAGCTGGACGGGCAGAAGTCCGTCATCGACGGGTTCTGGATGGGGATGGCGAAGCGGTCGGTGCAGTTCGGCTGACCCGTCTAGCCGTTCAGCTTCTTCTCGTACCAGGCCACGTCCCAGTACCGGCCGAACTTGCGGCCGACCTCCCGGTAGGTGCCCACGTGCTGGAACCCGAAGCGTTCGTGCAGCCGCACGGACGCTTCGTTGGGCAGCGCGATGCCCGCGTACGCCCGGTGCAGGTCCTCGCCCGCGAGCGCGTCGAAGAGGCTCTCGTACAGCAGGGTGCCGATGCCGCGCCCGCCGGCGTCCGCGGCGACGTACACGGTGAACTCGACCGAGGTCGCGTAGGCGGGCTTCGGCCGGAACGCGCTGGACGTCGCATACCCCAGAAGTCGCTGTGAGTCCACGTCCGTGGCAACCATCAGGCGGTGCGGTCCGTCTTCAGGGTGGGAGAGCAGCCACGAGCGACGCGCTTCCGGCGTGAACACGGCGGTGTCGAATGTGATGGACGTCTCACGCACGTAGTGGTTGTAGAGGTCCGTCAGTGCGCCGAGATCGGCCTCGACGCCGGGCCTGACCTGCGCCTCCGTACGTCCTGCAGGCATCTGTCCTCCCTGGGTGGCCGGACAGGGTACTGCATGATCAGAAAAATCGAGGGGCGGGTTGGGAATTCTGTCCTGATTCCAGTCGTTGTTTCCATCGGATGCCGGGCACCCGGGAGGGTGAACCCGAAGTCCAGGACCACCCGCAAGCCCACCATCGCAAGGGAGCACGCATGGCAACCCGTGCCGTCGCCCGTCGTCAGTCCGCCACCGGCGAGACCGCCGACGCGGCACGCAGTGTTCGCGCCGTAGGCGGCGAGATCGCCGACCGCGACCTGGTCGGCATGTACCTCGACGAGATCGCGCGTACGCCCCTGCTCGACGCCGCCAAGGAAGTCGAGCTGTCCCAGATCATCGAGGCGGGTGTGTTCGCGCGGCAGATCCTCGACGGGGAGGAGGAGGCCCAGGCCGACGCCACCCGTGAGGAGCTCGAGGCGCTCGTCGCGGACGCGGAGCGGGCGAAGGACATATTCATCCGTTCGAACCTCCGCCTGGTCGTGGCCGTGGCGCGACGCTATCCGCGCAGCGGCCTGCCCCTGCTCGACCTGATCCAGGAGGGCAACGCGGGCCTGGTCCGCGCCGTCGAGAAGTTCGACTACCGCAAGGGCTTCAAGTTCTCGACGTACGCCACGTGGTGGATCCGCCAGGCCATCACCCGCTCGATCGCCGACCAGTCGCGCACGATCCGCCTCCCCGTGCACCTGGTCGAGGAGCTGGGCCGCATCCGCCGCGTACAGCGCGAGTTCAACCGCGAGCACGGGCGGGAGCCGGAGCACGCGGAGATCGCCGCCGAGCTCGGTTCGACCCCGGAGCGCGTCGGCGACGTCCTGGACTGGGCCCGCGACCCGGTCTCGCTGAACATGTCGGTGGACGACGAGGGCGAGACCCAGTTCGGCGACCTGCTGGAGGACACCTCGGCCGTGTCGCCCGAGCAGTCGGTGTTGACACTGCTGCGCAGCGAGGGGCTGGACGACCTGATCGGCCGCCTCGACCAGCGCACAGCCTCCATCATCAAGATGCGGTACGGCATCGAGGACGGCCGGGAGCGCACGCTCACCGAGGTCGGCAAGGAGCACGGGCTGACGCGCGAGCGCATCCGTCAGATCGAGAAGCACGCCCTTCTCGAACTGAAGAAGCTGGCCCGCGACACCGGGTTCGACGCGGCGGCGTAAGCACCGGAGTCGACGAGTCCGCTCGTATCGCGCCGATCGCGCGCGCAACGTTGGCCACAAGTCGACCAGACATGGCCATGTAAGGCCGCTTCAACCTGCTGGGCTCTGGGAACAAGACTTCAGAGCCCAGGGTTGAAGGGCTCAGCCCAGGGCAGACGCACCATCGACCCCCAAGAGCCGAGTCCCGACGCACCCCCCCTCGCGACGGGACTCCTCCGAGCCGAGCCTCGGCGCCTCACCCCCCCCTGGCGCCGAGGCTCGGCTCCGTTCTGCGAGGGCTGCGCGTGCGGGCTTTCGGGCAGAACGCTGACGGGCCACCCCGGACCTGAACCCCGGGGTGACCCGAAGGGCAGATTCTGCCACAGCGACACAACGGCAACCCGGCCCCATCGAGGCCGAGCCCGCAGCGCCCGTGAGCGGACCGGCCGCCCCGCCGCGCGGCGGGCCGTCCCGGAGGCCGAGGCTCATCCGCGGGGCGCGGCGAGCGTTCCGGCGTCCGCCGGGTCGCCGCCCGCCCGCGTCAGGCGAGCGCCCAAGTCCCGCACGCAGCCGACCAGTTCCGGCGGCTCGTGCACCACGAACTCGCAGTCGACCATCGCGAGCCGCACCGCCAGCCACTCCACGGAGTCGCCGGCCGAGGCCCGCAGCCGGCACCTGTGGTCGTCGACCGGTTCGGGCGCACCGAGCCAGGCGGGCAGCCGCGCCGCGACGAACTCGGCGGGAGCGGCGAAGGTGACCTCGAACGTGTACGTCTCCTGGCGCCGGTACATGGACTGCCGCAGGTAGTCGGCGGCGTTCCCGGCGGGCAGCTCGCGCGCCGCGAACCGGGCCCCCGTGGCGAACGGCTCGGAGACCCGGTCGACGCGGAACGTACGCCAGTCCTCGCGGTCGAGGTCGTAGGCGACGAGGTACCAGCGGCGGCCGGTGGAGACGAGCCGGTACGGCTCCGTCAGCCGCCGTGACGGCGTCCCGTCCCCCGAGCGGTACGCGAACCGCAGCCGCTCCCGGCCCGCGACGCACGACGCCATCACGGTCAGCGTCTCGGGTGCGATGCTCGCGCCGTCCCCGCTGGTCAGCGGAGTGGTGGCGGCCTGCAGCGTGGACACGCGGTGGCGCAGCCGGGACGGCAGGACCTGTTCCAGCTTGGCCAGGGCCCGTACCGAGGCCTCGTCCACGCCCTCGACGGCGTGCCCGGCGCCGGCCCGCAGCCCCACCGCGATCGCGACGGCCTCCTCGTCGTCGAGCACGAGCGGAGGCATCGCCTTGCCCGCGACCAGCCGGTAGCCGCCGTCGGCCCCCTTGGTCGCCTGTACGGGATAGCCGAGCTCCCGCAGGCGGTCGATGTCCCGCCGGACGGTACGGCGGGACACCCCGAGCCGCTCGGAGAGCTCGCCGCCGGGCCATTCGCGGGGCGTCTGGAGGAGGGAGAGGAGCTGGAGGAGACGTGCCGGAGTGTCCGTTGTCATGTTTTCCAGAGTGCCGCACATCTAGGACACGATCTGACCTAGTGGGGTTCTACCTTCTTTCCATGACCTCCACCGAGACCACTCTCAGCAGCAAGGCCGAGCCGGCCGACGCCCCGTCCGGGGCGGCCGACCGGCGACGCTGGTTCGCCCTCGCCATCGTGATGACCGCGGCCTTCATGGACCTGGTCGACGTCACGATCGTCAACATCGCGATCCCGTCGATCCAGCAGGACGCCGGCGCCTCGTTCAGCCAGATCCAGTGGATCACCGCGGGCTACGCGCTGGCCTTCGCCGCCGGACTGATCACGGGTGGACGGCTCGGCGACATCCACGGACGCAAGCGGCTCTTCCTCATCGGCATAGCCGGATTCACCGTGGCCTCGGCCCTGTGCGGCTTCGCCGCCAACCCGGAGATGCTCGTCGCCTCGCGCATCCTCCAGGGCGCCATGGCGGCGATGATGGTGCCGCAGGTGCTGTCGATCGTGCACGCCACCTTCCCGGCGCACGAGCGGGGCAAGGTCTTCGGCCTCTTCGGCGCGATCGTCGGTCTCGGCGCCGTGTCCGGCCCGCTGCTCGGTGCCCTGCTGACCGAGTGGAACCTGTTCGGCCTGGAGTGGCGGCCGATCTTCCTGATCAACCTGCCGGTGGGTGTGGTCGCGCTGTTCCTGGGCCGCCGTTTCATCAGCGAGTCCAAGGCCCCGCGGGCCCTCAAGCTCGACCTCGTCGGCGTCGCCCTCGTCACGCTCGGCCTGCTGATGCTGCTCTACCCGCTGACCCGCGGCCGCGAGCTGGGCTGGCCGGTGTGGGGATACGTGTCGATGGCCGGCGCCCTGGTCGTCTTCGCGGTGCTGGTGGCGTACGAGAAGCGGAAGACCGCGCGGGACGGTTCGCCGCTGGTGGAGCTGTCGCTGTTCAAGGTGAAGAGCTTCGCGGCGGGCATCGCCGTCCAGACGGTCTTCGGTGTCGGCCTCGGCGTCTTCTTCCTGGTCTGGACGCTGTACATGCAGGTCGGCCTCGGCTGGAGCCCGCTGCACGCCGGTCTGACCGGGGTTCCGTTCTCCATCGCGGTGTCGGCGGCGGCGGGCATGTCGGTGCAGCTGCTGGTCCCCCGGTTCGGCCGCAAGGTCCTCCAGGCGGGCGCCCTGACCATGGCGCTCGGTGTACTCCTCTACATCTGGGAGTCCGACCGGTACGGCATGTCCATCGCCTCCTGGCAGATGGCCCTCCCGCTGGTGGTCATGGGCGCGGGCATGGGCTTCATCGTGGCCCCGCTGACGGACGCGGTGCTCTCGGAGGTCCCGCGCGAGCACTCCGGCTCGGCCTCCGGACTCATCAACACCGTGCAGCAGATGGGCAACGCCCTCGGACTCGGCCTGGTGTCGGTCCTCTTCTTCGGCGAGATCGGCGACCGGCTGACCCGGGCCCAGGTGGGCCCCGCCTTCGTGAACGCCTTCCAGCACGCGCTGGGCTGGGTCGCGGCGGTGATGGCGGTCATCTTCCTGCTGATGTTCGCCCTGCCGAAGCGGCCGGCCCAGCACGTCGAGGGTGCGGACGCCGGGGACGCGGGTGTTGCCGCGGCGGCGGGGGAGCGGGAGCCCGAGCTCGTCGGCTGAGACCCGGTGGAGGGGAGCGGGCCCGGCACCTCAGGTGCCGGGCCCGCCCCCGTTCGCGCACCCCTGACCGAAGGGGCCCACGCCGCCGCACGCCCTGCCGCGTTCGAGCGCCCCTCTCCCCAGCGGGCGCCCACCAGGTCTTTCGCCCCCTCCGCCCCTACCCGACCCGAACCCCCGGGGGCTCCGCCCCCCGGACCCCCGTCGGCCTGGACGGCCTCGTCCTCAAACGCCGGACGGGCTGAGGCACTGTCCCCAACCCCAGCCCCAACCCCCGAAACCGACGACCCGGGGCCCAGGGGAAACCGGCCTGGACGGCCTCGTCCTCAAGCGCCGGACGGGCTGAAAGGTGGCTCCGTGCCCTCAAGGCGCGACGGGGCGGGCGCTGCCGGAGGGTGGACCCCAGCCCCACTGACACCCGCACTCGCGCTCTCGCGGAAGGGGCCGTGCCGGTGCATCACATGCCCGTTGCGGACGGCAACACGACCCCACCGCACTGATCCACCGGACCACACGACGGCTGCAACGGGCGGATCACCGGCACGGACCCGACCCACCCACCGGACCGAAGGCGCACCCCACCCACCGGACCGAAGGCGCGGCCCACCCACCGGACCGAAGGCGCGGCCCACCCACCGGACCAGAGGCGAGGCCAGGCCCACCGCACCGGAGTCGAAACGGTCCGCCCCAGCACGCCCCGGACACCACCAGAAGTCCGTTCATGCCCGAATCAAGCCCGAACGTGTTTACATTTCAGAAATCCGGGCGTAGCCTCCGAGTGAAACCACAGGTTCGGGCATCATGCGGAGGCGAGCGGACATGTACGCACCGGAGCGACAGCAGGAGATCCTGCGGCTCGCCCGTGACGGCGGACGGGTGGATGTGCTCTCGCTGGCCGAGGAGTTCCAGGTCACCGCGGAGACCATCCGCCGGGACCTGAAGGCCCTCGACCGCGCGGGTCTCCTGCGCCGCGTGCACGGCGGGGCGATCCCGGCCGGACGTCTGGACTTCGAGCCCGACCTCGCCGAGCGCGAGTCCACGTCCGCCGACGAGAAGGACCGCATAGCGCGGGCCGCCCTCGCCGAACTGCCCGGCGACGGCACGGTGATCCTGGACGCCGGATCGACCGTCTCCCGGCTCGCCGGTGCCCTCCCCCTGGAGGCGACGCTCACCGTCGTCACCCACAGCCTGCCCATCGCCGCCCGCCTCGCCGACCACCCCGGCATCCAGCTCCACCTCGTCGGCGGACGCGTCAGGCACCGTACCCGCGCCGCCGTGGACGCCTGGGCGCTGCGCGCGTACGGCGAGATCCGCGCCGACGTCCTCTTCATCGCGGCCAACGGCTTCTCGGCCGACTACGGACTGACCACCCCCGATCTGGCCGAGGCCGCCGTCAAGCGCGCCGCCCTGCACGCCGCGCGCCGCGTGGTGCTGCTCGCCGACTCCTCCAAGAGCGGCCAGGAGCACTTCGCCCGCTTCGGCGACCTGTGCGACGTGGACCTGCTGATCACCGACCGCGGGCTGAGCCCCGAAGACGCTGCCTCCGTCGAGCGGGGCGGCACCGAAGTGCTGTGTGTGTAGAGCACGGCACGCGAGTGCCGTGGAGAACGCGGCATGCGAGTGCCGTGCGGAGAACGCGGGCCGTCAGTGCCGTGTCCGAGAAACGAGTGCGCATGATCCTGACCGTCACCCCCAACCCCTCCCTCGACCGTACGTACGAGGTCCCGTCGCTCGACCGCGGCGAGGTCATCCGGGCCACCGGCGAACGCATGGACCCGGGCGGCAAGGGCGTGAACGTCTCGCGCGCGGCCGCCGCGGCCGGACGGCACACGGTCGCCGTCCTCCCGCTGGGCGGAGCGCCCGGCGCACTCGTCGCCCAGCTGCTCGACGCGCAGGGCATCGAGGTCGCGCCGGTCCCGGTCGCCGGAGCCACCCGCTCGAACATCTCGGTCGCCGAACCCGACGGCACGCTCACGAAGATCAACGCACCGGGTCCCGAACTCTCCGCCGCCGAGGCGGAACTCCTCCTGGAGACGGTCCGCCGGCACTACCGCCCCGGCAACACCGACTGGATCACCTGCTGCGGCAGCCTTCCGCGCGGGCTCGCGCCGTCCTGGTACGCCGATCTCGTCGCGCGGGCCCACGCGGCGGGCGCCCGGATCGCGCTGGACACGTCCGGCCAGGCGCTGCGGGAGGCGCTGCGCGAGCGGCCCGACGTGGTGAAGCCGAACGCCGAGGAGCTCGCGGAGGCCGTCGGCCGTCCCCTCGCCACGGTGGGCGACGCGGTCAAGGCGGCGGAGGAGTTGCGCGAGCAGGGCGCACGAGCCGTGCTCGCGAGCCTGGGCGCGGACGGGCAGCTGCTGGTGGAGGAGACGGGCGCCTGGTTCGGCAGCGCCCGCGTCGACGCCGTACGCAGCAACGTAGGTGCCGGCGACTCCTCGCTCGCCGGCTTCCTGATCGCCGGCGGCCGCGGTCCCGCCGCTCTCGCCTCCGCCGTCGCCCACGGCGCGGCAGCCGTCCAGCTCCCCGGCAGCGTGATGCCCGGACCGGCCGACCTCGACGCCTCCGCGGTGACGGTCACCACGGAGATCCCGATGGACCTTCCCCTCACGGAACCGGTGCCATGACCGCGGCCGCCCGCCCGGCCCGTACGCCCCTGACACGGCGGGGACTCCCCTTCCTCGCCGCAGCCGAACGGCGGGGCCTCCCCGGTCCCGCGGCCCTCTGCCCCACCGCAGTCACTTCCCTCACCCCTCTCACACTCCGCAGCCCCCTCACCCCTCTCACCCCCCTCACGCCTGTTCCCTCTGGGCGCAGCATCCCCGTCCCCACCCCCGCCCACGAATCCCCACGGGCGATACGCGTGCGAAGGAGCCCGCGATGAGCGAGATGATCACCGCGGACCTGGTCGACCTCGACCTGTCCGCCGATACGAAGGAAGCGGCGGCGCGTGCCCTCGCGGAACGCATGGTCGCCCTGGGCCGGGTGACCGACCTCGACGGCTTCCTCGCCGACGTGGCGGCTCGCGAGGCCCAGATGCCGACGGGCCTGGACGGCGGCATCGGCATCCCGCACTGCCGCAGTGAGCACGTCACCGAGCCGACGCTCGCGTTCGGACGCAGCGCGGAGGGCATCGACTTCGGCGCACCGGACGGACCCGCCGACCTGATCTTCCTGATCGCCGCCCCGGCGGGCGCGGACGACGCCCACCTCACCATCCTGTCGTCCCTGGCCCGTCAGCTGATGAACGCCGAGTTCACCTCCGCGCTGCGGGCCGCGGACGACGCGGCGACCGCGGCAGCGCTCATCCGCGGCGAGGAGCCCCCGGCCCCGGCCGCGGCGCCCGCCGAGGCCCCCGAGGACTCCGCGACGGTGCCGAATGCGGCGGCCTCCGCCGACACCGACGTGGACGGCGCGGCCCCGGCGCCGGGTGCGACCGTCGAGGACGGACCCGCCCCGGCGCCGGGTGCCACCGACGCGGAGGCCGAGCGGCCGTTCCGCGTCGTCGCCGTCACCTCCTGCCCCACCGGCATCGCCCACACCTACATGGCGGCCGAGTCCCTGGAGAACGCCGGCCGCGAGGCAGGCGTCGAGGTCGTCGTCGAGACGCAGGGCTCGGCCGGATTCACCCGTCTCGACCCCGGGGTCATCGCCGCCGCGGACGGCGTGATCTTCGCTCACGACGTGCCGGTGCGGGACAGGGACCGCTTCGCCGGCAAGCCGACCGTCGACGTCGGCGTGAAGGCGGGCATCAACAAGCCCGCCGCGCTCATCGCCGAGGTGCGGGACAAGGCGGCGCGCGGCGAGGTCACCGCCGCGGCGGCCCACGGCACACCCGTCGAGCGCGCCGGCGAGTCCGGCGAGGGCTACGGCACCAAGCTGCGCAAGTGGCTGATGTCCGGCGTTAGTTACATGGTCCCGTTCGTCGCCGCGGGCGGTCTGCTGATCGCCCTGGGCTTCGCGATCGGCGGCTACAGGATCAACAAGGCGCCCTCGGTCATGGACCACTTCCTGTGGACCCAGGCGGACAGCTGGGGAGCCCTGTTCTTCCAGATCGGCGTCGTCTCCTTCGGCTTCCTCGTGCCGGTCCTGGCCGGTTACATCGCCTACGGCATGGCCGACCGGCCAGGACTCGTGCCCGGCTTCGTGGGCGGCGCGATCTCCCTCACCATCAACGCCGGCTTCCTCGGCGGTCTGGCCGCCGGTCTCATCGCCGGTGCGGTGGTGCTCGCCATCCAGCGGGTCAGGATCCCGGCGGCCCTGCGCGGCATCATGCCGGTCGTGGTGATCCCGTTGATCTCCGCGGCGATCGTCGGCTTCCTGATGTTCGTGGTGATCGGCAAGCCCATCGCCTCCGCGCAGAAGGGCATGACGGACTGGCTGAACGGCCTCACCGGCACCAACGCCATCCTCCTCGGAGCCCTCCTCGGCCTGATGATGTGCTTCGACCTCGGAGGCCCGGTCAACAAGGTCGCCTACACCTTCGCCACCGCGGGCATCGCCGTCGCGAGCCCCAGCGACTCGGCGATGAAGATCATGGCCGCGGTGATGGCGGCCGGCATGGTCCCGCCGCTCGCCATGGCCCTGGCGACGACCGTGCGCGGCAAGCTCTTCACCCAGACCGAACGCGAGAACGGCAAGGCCGCCTGGGTCCTCGGCGCCTCCTTCATCTCGGAGGGCGCGATCCCGTTCGCCGCGGCCGACCCGCTGCGCGTCATCCCCGCTTCCATGGCGGGCGGCGCGGTCACCGGCGCGCTGTCGATGGCGTTCGGCGCCACCCTGCGGGCCCCGCACGGCGGCATCTTCGTGGTCCCGCTGATCGGCAACCCGTTCCTCTACCTGATCGCCATCGCCGCCGGCGTCGGTGTGAGCGCCGCTCTGGTCGTCGTCCTCAAGGGCATGCGCAGGCAGGCTCCGGCGGGCGTCGCGGCGGGGGCCGCGGACGCTCCGATATCGGCGAAGGCCGAGACGCAGGAGCCGGTCGCGGCGTGAGGGGCGCGGCCTCTGCCCCTTTGCGGCATCTGTGAGTTGTTCAAGGCATCTGCGAGATGCGTCACGGTCCGGGATCAAAGTCCCGGACCGTGGTGTCTACTGGGACGTATGCCTGAGCACGTGTCGACCTTTCAGCTGATAGGCGTGCCCCTGATCGCCCTGGCGACCGCCATCTGGATCGTCGGGCTGTCACGCTTCATGCGCCGCGCCCGCCTCCGGGACGCGATGCGGCGCGCGGACGACACGCTGCGGGCCATTCCCGAGCAGCAGCGGTCCGGCCCGGTCTCCGAGTCGGTCGAGCTCACCCCCGAGGAACACGCCGCCTTCGCGGGCCTGGTACGCCGATTCGGCGACACCCGCCGCTAGGCGCAACCCCCTGCCCCTGGGCGCAACCCCTGCCCCTGGGCGCAACCCCCGCCCTCCGCGGCCGGCACCTGCGCCCTGGTCCGGCCCCCGGCTCTCAGTGGCCGAGTCGCGCCGCGCGCCGCTCCATGGCCTCGCGCGCCGCCTCCTCCGTCGGGTACACCTCGCACATGTGACGCCGGTCCGGGGTCGCCGTGTGCTCGACCTCCCACAGGGAGATCTCCCGTCCGTCCCGCAGCAGGAACGCGTGCTCGTAGAGCGAGAAGCACAGCCCCGCCCGACCGGCACGGCACGGCTTCCCGAACGCCTGGGTGATCTGGTGCGCGAACGCCTCGCGCAGCAGCAGCGTCGACAGGTCGTCGCCCGGCCGGTCCGCGTTCTCCGCGCGCCGCAGCAGCCGGCGGACGTGGTCCGCCGAGTCGTCGGGCACGTACGCGTGGCGCGGCTCGGGGATCGGCGACAGCTGCACCAGCACGGGCAGCTCGAAGTCCGGTGCGTCCGGCGGCAGCGGCAGCCGCGCCGTGGCCGCACGCAGCTCCTCCTCGTCCACGTACACCTCGTGCTGAGGGTCGCGGCCGGGGGCCGTGTTGTGCACGAGCTCCCACAGCGTGACCGCCGAACCGTCGGCGAGCAGCCATGTGTGCCGGTACGTCTCGCGGTGCAGCCCCGCGCTGTGGTGCGCGGAGTGCAGCGAACTGTCGTGGGCCAGCGCGCAGTCGAGCTGCCGTATCGTCTCGTCGGGCAGCTCGAAGGAGTTCAGGGCGCGGCCCAGGAGTCGCGCGAGATGCTCCTCCGGAGACTCGGGCGACTCGGGTGGTTCGTACGCTGCTGTCTCGTACGGAACGCTCAAGGCTTCTCCCGGCGTTGCTGCATGTCACCTTGTGGGTGCATACCGTAGCCCCTCGGTCGGACATCATGTCCGCGAACCGAGAAAACGTACGGACAGAAAACGGGCGGGCCGCGCGGAGAGTTCCCGCGCGGCCCGCCCGGTCGTCAAAAGCCGCTCGTCAGAGGGCACTTCCCGCCGTCCAGGCGCTCCACGACATGTTCCAGCCGTTGAGCCCGTTGTCCGGCGCGACCGCCTTGTCGGGGGAGTTCTTGACCGTCACGACGTCCCCGATGAGGGAATTGTCGTAGAACCACTTGGCGGTCGTGTCCCCCCGCGCGCCCTGCACGTCGGCAAGTCCCACGCAGCCGTGGCTCGTTCCCTGCCGGCCGAAGGGCGGATTCCCGCGGTTGTACCAGTAGTTGCCGTGGATGAACGTCCCCGACGTCGTCAGCCGCATGGCGTGCGGCACGTCCGGGATGTCGTACTCGCCGCCGTAGCCGACCGTCGAGCCGTTCATCCGGGTCTGGACGAACTTCTCGGAGATCACCATCTGCCCGTTGTACGTGGTGTTCTCCGGGCTGCCCGCGGAGATCGGCACCGACTTGAGGGTCTTGCCGTCCCGCACGACCGTCATGGTCTGCGTGCGGACGTCGACCGTGGAGACCTGGGAACGGCCGATCGTGAACGTGACGGTCTTCTTCTGCACCCCGTACACGCCGTTCGCGCCCTCGACGCCGTCCAGGTCGATCTTCATCGTGACCTTGGAGCCGGCCTTCCAGTACGTCTCGGGCCGGAAGTCGAGCCGCTGCGCCCCGAACCAGTGGCCCACCACCTGCTGGCCGCTGCTCGACGTGACCTTGATGTGCGACTGCACGGCCTTCTTGTCGCCGATCACCTTGTCGAAGGTGAACGACACGGGCATGCCGACGCCGACGGTGGAGCCGTTGTCGGGCGTGTAGGTGCCGATGAAGCTGTTGCCCGAAGACACCGTCGTGAAGATGGAGTTGGCTGCCGAGGTCCGCCCCTTCGCGTCCTTCGCGGTCGCCGAGATCTGGTACTTCGTGCCCCGCTCCAGCTGCTCCTTCGGCTTCCAGGAGCCGCCGTTCGCGGATATCGTCCCGGGCACGGTCGTCCCGGTCCCGGCCACCGTCATCTTCACGTCGGTGAGCTCGCCGTCACTGACCTTCACCCCGGTCGCGTTGATGGACGCGCCCGTCGAGCCGTCCTTGGCCGAGATGACGATCTTCGCCGTGGACGTCCTGGTCGCGCTCTTGTTGTCCTTGCCGCTGTCGGCGTTGGCGTCGCCGCCGCAGGCGGTGAGGGTGAGGGCGCCGACCATCAGGGCGGCACAGGCCCCCAGTGCGCGCCGTGTTGTCCTGTCCGGCGTTGTCACGGGCTGCTCCAGTTTCGTGTGATGCGCGGGTTCCGCTCGGTTTCGAGGACAAAGAGCGAGCGTCGACGCGTCGGGTTCCCTCCGATCGCGTCGGACGCCATCACGTGACAGAACCGGGACAATCGCCCAGTGGCGGCTCCCCGTAGAGCTCCTCGTAGGACGGCCACAGGCCGCCCGGCCCGTCCACCGGCACGGCGGCCCGTACGGCCCGCACGATCGCCCGCGTCACCAGATCCGCGCCGGCCGCGAGGATCTCGTTGAGCGCGAGGGGGTTCTCCGCGGCGAGCGGCCGGGCACCCGTGGCCAGCGCGAACACCGTGTCCCCGTCGTTCAGCAGATGCACCGGACGCACCGCGCGGGCGATCCCGTCGTGCGCCGTGCCCGCCAGCTTCTGCGCCTGGGCACGCGTCAGATCGGCGTCGGTGGCGACCACGGCGAGCGTCGTGTTCAGCGGGGGCGGGGCGTTCCTCGCCGCGGCCTCGGTGAGCCGCGCCCGCGCCGCCTCGTGCACCGCCGCCGAGGGGTACTCCACACGCCGGCTCAGCAACTCCCCGTACAGCGCCCCCGTTTCCGGATCCGTCGCCGATCCCGCCGCGTTCGCCACCACCAGCGCGCCCACCGTGATGCCGGACTCCAGCACGGTGCTCGCCGTGCCGACGCCGCCCTTGAGCCGCCCGACCACGGCCCCGGTGCCGGCGCCCACACAGCCCTCACGTACCGGTTCGCCCGGCTCGCTCGCGTCGGCCGCCTCGACCGCGGCCCGGCCGGTGGACGCGTCGGGCCGCGCCCGGAAGTCGCCGCCGCGGCCCAGATCGAAGACGCACGCCGCCGGCACCACCGGCACCACGTGGGCGGGGTCCGCGCCCACGCGCACCCCGCGTCCCCGGTCCTCCAGCCAGGCCATCACGCCCGACGCCGAGTCCAGCCCGTACGCGCTGCCACCGGTGAGCACCACGGCCTCGACCTTCTGCACCAGGTTGCGGGGGTCCAGCGCGTCGGTCTCCTTGGTGCCGGGCCCGCCGCCGCGCACGTCGACGGCCGCGATCGCGCCGCCTTCCGGCGCGAGCACCACCGTGGTGCCGGTGAGCCAGCCGTCCCCGGTGCGCGTCGCGTGCCCCACCCGAAGACCCGTGACATCCGTCAGAGCGTCAACTGTCATGCGCTCAGCCTTCCCCGCTCACCGAGTCATACGATCACATCACCGCACGACCATCCAGGCGCATGACCGCCCGGGGTGTGAGGACCCGGGCCCCCGCTCCCACCGGCCGCCCGCTCTCCCGTCAGGCCGCGCCAGTTCTCACTCGGTCACCCCGGCGGTGCGGAGACCTTCCGCGACCCGCGCCCGTCTACGCGGTTCTCGGCGTCCCTCCCACGATCGTCCGGGCGGGCAGCATCATCCCGATCACCACCGACAGGGCCGAGACGATGCCCGCGGCGAGCACGGCCCACTCGCCCAGGAACGTGCACACGATGACCAGCAGCGCGGTGGTAGGCAGTACGAGCTGCTGCGCGATCCCCACCTTGAAGTGGCGGGAGTGCAGCGTCCAGACCGTGAGGAAGAACAGCGCCGTCGGGAGCGTCACCGCGGCGGACGCCGCGAGCGTCGAGATGTGGGCCTTGCCGACCGCCTGCTCGACCGCCACCTCCAGTCCCGCGCCGATCGCGGCGGCCGACGCGAAGATCAGGTAGTGGCCGTACCCCCACAGGAACGCGTGCTTGCTGGAACGCAGATGTCCGTGGATCGGCACCACGAAATAGATCCACCAGGCGGCGAACACGATCAGCAGCCCGCCCACGGCGATCGGGATCAGCTCGCCCACCGCCTCGTGCTCGTCCACGGCGGACTTCACGGCGATCGTGGCCGCGGCGATCGTCTCCCCGAGCACGATGATCGTGAACAGGCCGTACCGCTCGGAGATGTGGTGCGGATGCCACGACGTGTTGTGATCCTTCTCCGCGTACACCGGGACGCACAGTTCGGCGACCACCATCACCAGGTACACCCACGGCCGGCCGGACTCCGGCAGGACCAGCAGCCCCAGCCAGCCGACCTGGCACAGCAGCACTCCGCCCGCGTACCGCAGGGCCATGGTTCTCTCGGCGCCCCGCGTGGAGCGTGCGGCCCGCAGCCACTGCGCGACCATCGCGAACCGCATGATCGCGTAGCCGAGCCAGACGAGCATGTAGTCGTGCTTCTCGAAGGCCTCGGACACCCCTGCCGCGAGGACGAGGACACCGGCGATCTGCACCAGGGTGACGAAGCGGTAGAGCGCGTCGTCGTTGTCGTAGGCCGAGGCGAACCAGGTGAAGTTCATCCAGGCCCACCAGATCGCGAAGAAGATCATCGCGTAGTTCAGGATGCCCTCGCCGGCGTGCCCCTCGGCCACGGCGTGCACCAGTTGCATGCCCGCCTGTGCGACGGCCACGACGAAGCACAGGTCGAAGAAGAGCTCCAGCGGGGAGGCGACCCGGTGTGCCTCGTCACGGCCGCGGGAGGTCATGCGGCGCAACGGCCTGTGGCCGGAGGGCCGGGGCGGGGCTGCGGCCGGTTCGGAAGCGGGGCTGGACGTCATACGGCCAAGCACAGCAGAAAAGCGCCGGGAATTCATGTGAAGGCGTTCACAAGCGATCCTGGGTGCGGTGCCCCCGGCGTACCCTGGTCGCATGAGTACCGCCCCCGCCCCCGAACCGCGCGATCCGAAGCCCGCGCTGGTCTTCGACGACCCGCTGAACCAGCAGTCCTCGGACGACACGGACCGTGGGTGGGGCGAGCGGGCCGAGAGCACCGGCGACAGCGCAGCCGACCTGAAGCGCTTCCTCGACGAGATGCCGCCCCACCACATCTGAGCCCGGCCGCCGCGACGCCGCGGACAGCAGCCGGGGTCCGCCGTCAGTTCTGTGCGCGTCCCTGGCCGCGCTGGGCCACGAGTTCGTCGCGGATCTCCTTGAGCACCTCCAGCTCGGTCACCTCGATGACCTCGTGCGTGCTCTCCTTCGCCTTCCGGCGGGCCTCCACCCGCGCGAGGTACTTGGCCATCGGCAGCACCATCAGGAAGTAGACGACGGCCGCGGTGATCACGAAGCTGAGCGTCGCGCCCAGCACCGAGCCCCACAGGATCCGGACGCCCGTCGCGGTGTCCCCGCTGCCGGTGCAGGGGTCCTTGATGCAGGTGCTGTAACTGTCGAGGTTCTTCGTGCCGATCGCGCCCACCAGCGGGTTGATGATGCCCTTCACCAAGGAGTTGACGATGTTGGTGAAGGCCGCGCCGATGACCACCGCGACGGCCAGGTCGACGACGTTGCCACGCATCAGGAAGGCCTTGAAGCCCTCCCAGATGCCGGGTTGCTTCTTCTCGCTCACGAGCAGGCCCCTCCGCGCAAGTTGTGGAACAAACAGCTCCGCAACCTACGTCAGGCCGTGCGGGGCCTGTCCAGTTGGGCGACTTCGACGTGGCACTCGACACCACATCCTCAGTCATCGCAGCGTCACCGCCAGTCGTGCGCCGGCGCTCGCACCGGCCAGCCGCGCCGCCGCCCGCCGGGGGACCGAGAGGAGGACCAGTGCTCCGCTCTCGGTGGCCTCGGCCTCCGGCACCTCGGTGACGCGCGCTCCGGCCGCGACGACCCGGCCCGTGCCGCCGCCGTCCGCCGCGATCACGTCGATCAGGTCGCCCGGCCGCAGCAGCCGGACCGTGGCGGCGTCCGTGATCCGCACCGGTGCCGTCACCGTGTCGGCCGCGCGGTGCTCGCGCACGGAATCGGAGGCGGCCGCGGACGCCGCTGCCGAAGGGGCCGGGACGGCGTCCGGGGGATGGCCCCGCGCCCGCTCGGAGTCCCGCGGGCCCGCCGCCACGAGGGCCGCCGCCGTGACCGCGAGTCCTGCGGCCAGGGCCCGCTTCCGGTGCCGCGCGAGACGCCGCAGCGCGTACCGTCCGCCGTGCACGCGCACCGGGGCGAAGTGCGGCACCTCGCAGGTCGGAGGAGCGTCCGCGCCGGGCGGGCGCACTAGAAGGGAGAGCTGAGCCATGGTGACCACCACCTGAGACGAAAGACCGGCTTGCGATCCCACGATGAGGCTTCGTGGCCGAGCCCGCCGCGCCCCGTGGACTACCCACGGGTTGTGGACAACTCCCTCACCCGAACGGGAAGTTCCACCCTTCACGTGTCCCCGCCGTGAGGCCAGACGTCCCCGCCGTGAGGCCAGGCGTCCCCGCCGTCGAGCAAGGTGTCCCTGGCGCCGGGCGGGGTGTCCCCGGCGTCAAGGCACCCCCGCACCCGCCCGGAGAACCCCGCCCCGCGTCACGGAAGGTCGAACCCCGGGTCCATCCCGCCGAGCGCCCTCGTGCACAGGCAGTCCCGGGTCCCGTTCTCCGGCAGCCCCGCGACCGTGTCGAAGAGCACGCCCCGCAGCCGGTCCACGTTCGCCGCGAACACCTTCAGCACCTCCTCGTGCGAGACGCCCTCGCCGCTCTCGGCGCCCGCGTCGAGGTCGGTGACCAGGGTCAAGGAGGTGTAGCAGAGCTCCAGTTCGCGGGCGAGCGCGGCCTCCGGGTGGCCGGTCATGCCCACCACCGACCAGCCCTGCGCCTGGTGCCAGAGCGATTCGGCACGGGTGGAGAACCTCGGTCCCTCGACCACGACGAGCGCGCCGCCGTCCACCGGCTCCCAGTCCCGTCCGCGGGCGGCGTCGAGGGCGGCCTTGCGCCCGACCGGGCAGTACGGGTCGGCCAGCGACACGTGCACCACGTTCGGCACGGAGCCGCCCGGCAGCGGCATCCCGTCGAAGTACGTCTGTGCGCGCGCCTTCGTGCGGTCCACCATCTGGTCCGGGACGAGGAGGGTTCCGGGCCCGTACTCCTCGCGCAGTCCGCCCACCGCGCAGGGGCCGAGGACCTGGCGTACGCCCACGGAGCGGAGCGCCCACAGGTTGGCCCGGTAGTTGATGCGGTGCGGCGGCAGATGGTGGCCGCGGCCGTGGCGGGGGAGGAAGGCGACCCGCCGTCCGGCGATCTCGCCGAGGAACAGGGAGTCGCTGGGCGGTCCGTAGGGCGTGTCCACCTGTATCTCGGTGACGTCGTCGAGGAAGGAGTAGAAGCCCGAGCCGCCGATCACACCGATCTCGGCCCGGGCCGCGGTCTGCTCCTCGTCGGGGCGCTGTGCGTTCTCCGTGTTCGCCATGGACCGCACATTAGCCGGACGGGCGGCATGACAGCCGGGCCGGGGGAACGCGCGAGACCCCGCCGTCGTACGACGGCGGGGTCTCGCGGGAGAACGGGTCCGGGGCCTGGCGGCGCTCCGGGATCAGTGCCGGCGGAGGAAGCCCGGCCGAGCGGACCGGGCAAGCCGGCCGGACGGTCCGGCGATCCGGCCGAGTGGCACGGAACGGCCGGCCCGCGGGGCGCAGCGACAGCCGCGCCCCGCGGGCTACGCGGCGGAGCTGCTGGACGAGCCGGTGCCCGACGACTTCGAGTCGGAGGACGACGACGAGGCCGTCGAGGACGACGAGGTCGACGTGGAGGAGCCGGACGTCTTCGACGACGCGGGCGAGCTGCTCGACGAGGAGCCGCGGCTGTCGTTGCGGTAGAAGCCGGAGCCCTTGAAGACGATGCCGACGGCCGAGAACACCTTCTTCAGGCGGCCACCGCAGTTGGGGCACTCGGTCAGGGCGTCGTCGGTGAACTTCTGCACCGCCTCAAGGCCCTCGCCGCACTCGGTGCACTGGTACTGGTAGGTCGGCACTTGTCTTCCTCCTGGCACTCTCACTCAATGAGTGCTAACGACGGTCCATAGTGACGTATTCCGAGAGATCAGTCCACTGTCACCGGCACTCGGTGACCGACGCCACGCGCGACGGTGCGCCCCGCGCCCCTGGGTGTCAGGCGTGACCGCAGGGTCACCAGGGTCGCCAGAGCCAGCACCGTACCGGCCATCGGGACCAGGAAACCGGCGCCCTCCCACAGGCGGTCCTCCATCTGCCCGGCCACCGTGACGGCCGCGGCCTGACCCAGCGCGACGGCGCCGGTCAGCCAGGTGAAGGCCTCGGTGCGGGCGCCCTGCGGCACCAGGCCCTCGACGAGGGTGTAGCCGGTGATCAGGGCCGGTGCGATGCACATGCCCACGAGCAGGCCGATCCCGGCGAGCACGACCACGGAGTGGGCCGTCCACAGGCCGGAGGCGGTCAGCGCCAGGGCCGCGTACCCGACGACGAGGCGCCGCTGCGGCGCCGCCTTCCAGGCGATGGCACCGCAGACGACGCCGGAGAGCATGTTGCCGGCGGCGAAGACGCCGTACAGGACGCCGTTGAGGCCGGGCTCGCCGATCGACTCGCTGAACGCGGCCAGGGAGACCTGCATGCCGCCGAAGACGGAGCCGATGCCCAGGAAGGTCACGATCAGGACCCGCACGCCGGGGACGCGCAGGGCGGAGACGTGCTCCACGCGCGCGTGCCCGCCGGTCGTGACGGCCGGCTGCGTGCTCTTCTGCGCGGCGAACAGCAGACCGCCGACCAGGGTCAGCGAGGCCTCGGTCAGCAGTCCCGCGGAGGGGTCCACGGCCGTGCACAGCGCCGTGGCGAGCAGCGGGCCGAACACGAAGGTCAGCTCGTCCGTGACGGACTCGAAGGCCGCCGCCGTGGTCATCAAGGGGGAGTCCTGGAGCTTCGCGCCCCAGCGGGCCCGCACCATGGGGCCGATCTGCGGCACCGAGGCCCCGGTCGGCACGGCGGCGGCGAACAGCACCCACAGAGGGGCGCCGGCGAGCGCGAGAGCCGTCAGGGAGAAGCCCGCCAGCGCATGCACCAGGACGCCGGGCAGCAGGACGGCCCGCTGCCCGTGGCGGTCGGCGAGACGGCCCGTGAAGGGCGCGAACAGCGCCATGGAGACACCGGTGACGGCGGCCACGGCGCCGGCGCTTCCGTACGAGCCGGTGGTGTGCTGCACGAGCAGCACGATGGAGATGGTCAGCATCGCGAACGGCTGGCGTGCGGCGAAGCCGGGGAGCAGGAACGTCCAGGCGCCGCGGGTGCGCAGCAGCTGTCCGTATCCGGGGCGGGAGGTGACCGTGGATGCCACGGCCCGTGCCTTTCTGCCACCTGGTAGCGCGACCCGTCACGGCGTGCTCGCCTCAGGGGTGCCGGGGCCGGTGCCGGGCGGTGATCGTGCGGGCCCTCGGACCCGTGCGCTCACGCCCTGGACTCCGGCGCTCCCCTTCGACTCACTCGCCCTGCGGGGGCGCCGAGAGCTGTCCTCTTGCGCGGAACTGCGGTAGATACCGTCGCCCACTGCGGGAGGGCGTCACGGCCGCCGTGCGGTCGCGCCAGCTCTGCGTCAGGCAGAGGTGGTTCGATCTAGGTGTGCCTTCATCGTACAGGGGTCACAAGGGGCCGGGCCTGTGAAAATGAGCACCACGGCGGCGCTCGCCTGCGAATGCCCGCCGCCCTTTAATGCCCCGTTTGCCGGTGCGTTCCCGGGCCGTCGGTGCCCAGCCAGCCGGCCAGCTTGCCGCCGTGTCCCACGGCGCGCAGCCGCTTCTCGGCGGCGTCCCGGACCTGGTCGGTGGCGACGACCAGCAGTTCGTCGCCGCGCCGCAGCACGGTCGTGGGCAGCGGGACGAACGAGGTCTCGTCGCGCACGACGAGGGTCACGGCGGAGCCCGCGGGCAGCCGGAGCTCGCCCACCTCGACGCCGTGCATGCGCGAGCCCTCGGGGATCGCGACGGACAGCAGGTGGCCGCGCAGCCGCTCCAGGGGCGCCGACTCGATGCCCAGGTCGGCGGCGCCCGTGGTCTCGCCCAGCTGCAGCTTGCGCGCCAGCCACGGCAGGGTGGGCCCCTGGACGAGGGTGTAGGCGACGACCAGGACGAAGACGATGTTGAAGATCCGGCGGCTGCCCTCGATGTTGCTCACCATCGGGATGGTCGCGAGGATGATGGGCACGGCGCCGCGCAGTCCGGCCCAGGACATCAGCGCCTGCTCCTGCCACGGGATGCGGAACGGCAGCAGGCCGGTCACGACGCTGAGGGGCCGCGCCACCACGGTGAGGACCAGGCCGATGATCAGCGCGGGCACGATGTCGTCGCCCATGTCGTGCGGGGTGACGAGCAGGCCGAGCAGCACGAACATCCCGATCTGGGCGATCCAGCCGAGTCCCTCCGCGAAGCCGCGGGTGGCGGGCCAGTGCGGCAGCTTGGCGTTCCCCAGGAACATCGCGGCGAGGTAGACGGCGAGGAAGCCGCTGCCGTGGGCGAGCGCGCCGGCGGCGTAGGCGACGACGGCGATGGCCATCACGGCGATCGGGTAGAGGCCGGAGGCGGGCAGCGCCACGTGCCGCAGTCCATAGGAGCCGAGCCAGCCCACCGCGATGCCGACGGCCGCGCCGATGGCCAGTTCCAGCGTGATCTCGCCCAGCAGCTCGTACCAGTGCTCCACGGGGCCGGCCGCGCAGAACGCGACGACGAGGATCACGACGGGGGCGTCGTTGAAGCCCGACTCGGCCTCCAGGACGCCCGTCACGCGCGCGGGGAGCGGGATCTTCCGCAGCACGGAGAAGACCGCCGCCGCGTCCGTCGAGGACACCACCGCTCCGATGATGAGCGCCTGGCGCCATTCCAGGCCGATCAGGTAGTGGGCCGCCGAGGCCGTGACGGAGACGCTCACCGCGATACCCACCAGTGCCAGCGAGGAGGCGGCCGGCAGGGCCGGCCTGATCTCCTTCCACTTCGTGCCCAGACCGCCCTCGGCGAGGATCACGACCAGTGCCGCGTATCCGATGACCTGGGTCAGCGCGGCGTTGTTGAACTGGACGTCGCCGATCCCGTCCTGGCCGATGGCGACGCCGATGCCCAGGTACACGAGCAGCGTGGGGAGCCCGCTGCGTGAGGAGATCCGGACGGCCACGACCGCGAAGAGCAGGACGAGCGAGCACACGAGCAGGAGCTGGTTGAGGTGGTGGACAGTCAGCGGCCGTTCCTTTCTCGCCAATCCGGTCCCGCCATGGCAGGCACGCGGATCCGAGCACTGGAATCCGGTACGTCAGTGCAAGTACTTCGTTACCTTACCTAACTCTTGACGTTTTCTTGACGCTTCCTGGGACAAGATCGAACGCCTGTGCTCCCGACTACCCGACTCCGCGTCAAGGCGCTCTTGGCCCTGCGCCTATGGTTGCTCCAGCACTCCAGGACCGCCTGCCGCTCGCGTTAGGACAGCAAGGACAGCGATGCCCCCCAACACCACCGCCTCTTCCGGCACAAAGCCCGGCAAGTCCGGCAGGAAGAAGGGGCGCAAAGCCCGTCTGTTCTTGATTGTCCTGGTGCTCGCCGTCATAGCAGGCGTCGCCTTCGGCGCGTACTGGAGCATCAGCACCGTGCGCGCGTCCTTCCCGCAGACGAAGGGCAGCATCCGGCTCGACGGGCTGTCGGGCCCGGTCGACGTCAAGCGTGACGACTACGGAATCCCGCAGATCTACGCCGCCTCCGACGAGGACCTGTTCATGGCGCAGGGCTTCGTGCAGGCGCAGGACCGGTTCTACGAGATGGACGTGCGCCGGCACATGACCTCGGGCCGGCTGTCCGAGATGTTCGGCAAGGGCCAGGTCGAGAACGACGAATTCCTGCGGACCCTGGGCTGGGACCGGATCGCGAAGCAGGAGTACGACACCAAGCTGTCGGCGTCCACGAAGAAGTACCTCCAGGCATACGCCAAGGGAGTCAACGCCTACCTGAAGGGCAAGGACGGCAAGGACATCTCCCTGGAGTACGCGGCCCTCGGCTTCACCAACGACTACAAGCCCCAGGAGTGGACCCCGGTCGACTCGGTGGCCTGGCTCAAGGCGATGGCCTGGGACCTGCGCGGCAACATGCAGGACGAGATCGACCGCTCGCTGATGACGAGCCGGCTCGGTCCGAAGCAGATCGCGGACCTGTACCCCGACTACCCGTACAGCCGGAACAAGGCGATCGTGCACGAGGGCCGCTACGACGACGTCACGGGGTCGTACGTCCAGGGCGACACCGCCTCGACGACCACCGCGGGCACCGGCCTCACGGGCGGCGCCACCGCCCCCTCCGGCTTCCAGAGCCAGCTCTCGGGGCTCTACGACATCCTCGACGACGTGCCCACGGCCGTCGGCGTGAACGGCAATGGCATCGGTTCCAACTCCTGGGTCGTCTCCGGCAAGCACACGATCACCGGCAAGCCGCTGCTGGCCAACGACCCGCACCTGTCGGCCTCGCTGCCGTCCGTCTGGTACCAGATGGGCCTGCACTGCACCAGCCTCTCCGACAAGTGCCAGTACGACGTCTCGGGCTACACCTTCGCGGGCATGCCCGGCGTGGTCATCGGCCACAACAAGGACATCGCCTGGGGCATGACCAACTCCGGGGTCGACGTCACCGACCTCTACCTGGAGAAGCTCACCGGCGACGGCTACCAGTACGACGGCAAGGTGCTGCCCTTCAAGTCCCGCAAGGAGACGATCAAGGTCGCGGGCGGCGCCTCCAAGAAGATCGTCGTCCGGGAGACCAACAACGGGCCGCTGCTGTCCGACCGCGACGACGAGCTCGTCAAGGTCGGCAGGAAGGCCACCGTCGACACCGCGGCACCCGACCGCGGCGACGGCTACGGCATCGCGCTGCGCTGGACCGCGCTGGACCCCGGTACCTCCATGGACGCCGTCTTCCAGATGGACAAGGCGTCCGACTGGGCGGAGTTCCGCAAGGCGTCGACGTACTTCGACGTGCCGTCCCAGAACCTGGTCTACGCCGACACCAAGGGCCACATCGGCTACCAGCTGCCGGGCCGCATCCCGATCCGCGGCGAGGGCGACGGCTCGCTCCCGTCGCCGGGCTGGACCTCCAAGTACAAGTGGACCGGCTACATCAAGCAGGCCGAGCTGCCCTACGAGTACGACCCGGCCCGCGGCTACATCGTGACCGCCAACCAGGCCGTCGTCGACAAGGACAAGTACCCCTACACGCTCACCACGGACTGGGGCTACGGCACGCGCAGCCAGCGGATCGCCGACCTGATCGAGTCGAAGATCAACGGCGGCGGCAAGATCTCGACCGACGACATGCGCCAGATGCAGCTCGACAACAGCAGCGAGATCGCCAAGCTGCTCGTGCCCAAGCTGCTCAAGATCGACGTCGGCGACCCGGACGTCCGCCAGGCGCAGAAGCTGCTCGAGGGCTGGGACTACACCCAGGACGCCGACTCCGCCGCGGCCGCGTACTTCAACGCGACCTGGCGCAACATCCTCAAGCTCGCCTTCGGCAACAAGCTGCCCAAGGAGCTGCGCGTCAAGGGCCAGTGCCTGTGGGTCGACCCGGTCGACACGACGGGCCCCGCGGACGAGGACCGGTCGGTGCGCGAGTGCGGCCAGCGCGATGCCGACCAGGCGCAGCCGGACGGCGGCGACCGCTGGTTCGAGGTGGTCCGCAAGATCGTCGACGACGAGGACAACGACTGGTGGCAGTCGCCCAAGACGCGCACCGACCGGGCGACCGACACCCGTGACGAGCTGTTCGGGCGGGCCATGAAGGACGCCCGCTGGGAGCTGACCGCCAAGCTCGGCAAGGACATCGACACCTGGAGCTGGGGCCGGCTGCACCGCCTGTTCCTGAAGAACCAGACGATGGGCACCGAGGGCCCGGCCTTCCTGAAGTATATGCTCAACCGCGGGCCCTGGAAGCTCAGCGGCGGCGAGGCGACGGTCAACGCCACCGGCTGGAACGCGGCGGGCGGCTACGGCGTGGTCTGGGTGCCGTCGATGCGGATGGTGGTGAACCTCGGGGACCTCGACAAGTCCAAGTGGATCAACCTCTCCGGTGCCTCCGGACACGCCTACAACGCCCACTACACCGACCAGACGGACAAGTGGGCCAAGGGCGAGCTGCTGCCGTGGGCCTTCTCGAAGCAGGCGGTCGACGACAGGACGAGCGACACCCTGGTCCTGAAGCCGTGACGCGCTGACGGGGCGGCGCGGGCATCGGCCCGCGGCCCGCGCTCCGGCCGAGGTGGCCCTCCACGCACGCGTGGGGGGCCACTTCCGTCTGCGGGCCGGACGGGCCCGGACGCGCTCGCGTGGGGGCCCGCGTGTGCGGGGCCGGCTCCGGCCACGCGGGCCACGCGCGCGTGGAGCTCCCTCGCGTGTCCGGGGAGGGCGGGCCGTCAGCGGAAGCGGCGCACGCCCGAGGGGGTCACCACGGCATGGACGGGCCGGTCGTGCGCCTCCGCGGGCACCCGCTCGACGACCTCCGCGTCGTACAGCAGCACCACGAGCGCCGGATCGGCCCCCGCGCGCTCCAGGCGGGCCAGCACGCGGTCGTAGGAGCCGCCGCCCCGCCCCAGGCGCATGCCGCGCGCGTCGACGGCGAGGCCGGGCAGCAGGACGACGTCCGCGTCCCGGACGGCCTCCGGCCCCAGTCGGTCGCCGGCGGGCTCCAAGAGAGCCATCTTCCCGCCGTGTTGGACGCGCGCCAGCGACTCCTCCCCGGTGTACGCACCCCAGTCCAGGTCGTTGTCCGCCATCAGGACCGGCAGCAACACGCGCACCCCGCGCGCGAGGAGCGCGTCCAGGAGTGCGCGGGTACCGGGCTCGCTCCCCACCGAGACGTACGCCGCCACCGTGCCCGCGTGCGCCAGTTCGGGCAGTTCCAGTGCGCGGAAGGCGAGTTTCTCGGCCGTTTTCCGCACGTCACCGGCCGTCAACCCGCTTCTCACCGCGAGGAGGTCTCGCCGCAACATTCGCTTGTCAGGCTCCGGTTCAGGTCCGAGCTGGCTCACAGGTGGTTCCCGTATCCTTCCTAATGCGCTCATATGAGAGCGAATTAACCGGAGCCACATGTTCCGCACATAGCCACCGGTTATGGTTGCGGGCATGACTCAGTCGCACCCCAGGATCAGCAAGGCTGTCATCCCCGCAGCCGGCCTCGGCACCCGGTTCCTGCCGGCCACCAAAGCCACTCCCAAGGAGATGCTGCCGGTCGTCGACAAGCCGGCGATCCAGTACGTGGTCGAAGAGGCCGTGTCGGCGGGTCTCGACGACGTCCTGATGATCACCGGGCGGAACAAGCGCCCCCTCGAGGACCACTTCGACCGCAACTACGAGCTCGAGTCGGCCCTCCAGAAGAAGGGCGACGCCGACCGGCTCGCCAAGGTCCAGGAGTCCAGCGACCTGGCCACCATGCACTACGTCCGCCAGGGCGACCCGAAGGGCCTCGGTCACGCCGTCCTGTGCGCGGCCCCGCACGTGGGCCACGAACCCTTCGCCGTCCTCCTCGGCGACGACCTGATCGACCCGCGCGACCCCCTGCTCGCGCGCATGGTCGAGGTGCAGGAGCAGCGCGGCGGCAGCGTCATCGCGCTCATGGAGGTCGCCCCCGAGCAGATCCACCTCTACGGATGCGCCGCCGTCGAGGCCACCGAGGAGGGCGACCTGGTCAAGGTGACGGGCCTGGTCGAGAAGCCCGACGCGGCGGACGCCCCCAGCAACTATGCGATCATCGGCCGCTATGTGCTGGACCCCCACATCTTCGACATACTCCGCAAGACGGAGCCGGGCCGCGGCGGCGAGATCCAGCTCACCGACGCCCTCCAGCAGCTCGCGGCGGACGAGAAGGTCGGCGGCCCCGTGCACGGCGTGGTCTTCAAGGGGCGCCGCTATGACACCGGCGACCGTGGCGACTACCTGCGTGCCATTGTCAGACTCGCGTGCGAACGTGAAGACCTGGGCCCGGACTTCCGGACCTGGCTTCGCAGTTACGTAGCCGAGGAGATGTAGGGATTTGAGCAGCGCCGCGACCCGCGCCACCGGCCAGGACCACCTCTGGTCGGTGACCGAGCACCTGGAGGACATCCTCACGACCGTCCGCCCCCTCGAACCCATCGAGCTGCAACTCCTCGACGCCCAGGGCTGCGTCCTGGTCGAGGACGTCACGGTGCCGGTCTCCCTGCCGCCGTTCGACAACAGCTCGATGGACGGGTACGCGGTCCGGGTCGCCGATGTCGCGGGCGCGAGCGAGGAGTACCCGGCGGTCCTCACCGTCGTCGGCGATGTCGCCGCCGGCCAGGCAGAGCAGCCGCACGTGGGCCCCGGGCAGGCCGCCCGGATCATGACCGGCGCACCCCTGCCGCCCGGTGCCGAGGCCGTCGTGCCGGTCGAGTGGACCGACGGGGGCCTCGGCGAGGGCCCGGTCTCCGGGATGCGCGCCCACAGCGCGGCCCCCGAGGGGGCCTCCGGCCAGGTGCACGTCCACCGCCCGGCCGAGGCCCGCGCGCACGTGCGCGCGAAGGGCAGCGACGTGAAGGCCGGTGACCGCGCCCTCGAAGCCGGCACGATCCTCGGCCCGCCGCAGATCGGCCTGCTCGCCGCGATCGGCCGCGGCACCGTGCGGGTGCGCCCGCGGGCGCGCGTCGTGGTGCTGTCCACCGGCAGCGAACTGGTGCAGCCCGACGAGGCGTTGGGCTCCGGCCAGATCTACGACTCCAACAGCTTCGCCCTCTGTGCCGCCGCCCGCGACGCCGGCGCCATCTCCTACCGGGTGGGTGCGGTCGCGGACGACGCCGAGACGCTCCGCGCCACCATCGAGGACCAGCTCATCCGCGCGGACCTGGTGGTCACCACGGGCGGCGTGAGCGTCGGCGCGTACGACGTCGTCAAGGAGGCCCTGTCCTCCGTGGGCGACGAGGACGAGGCGGGCGGCGGCGTCGAGTTCCGCAAGCTCGCCATGCAGCCCGGCAAGCCCCAGGGCTTCGGCTCGATCGGCCCGGACCACACCCCGCTGCTCGCGCTCCCGGGCAACCCCGTGTCGTCGTACGTCTCCTTCGAGCTGTTCGTGCGCCCCGCCATCCGCACGCTGATGGGCCTCAAGGACGTCCACCGGCCCACCACCACCGCGACGCTGAGCGCGGACAAGGCGCTGACCTCGCCCGCGGGCCGCCGGCAGTTCCTGCGCGGCACGTACGCGGACGGCGAGGTGAAGCCCGTCGGAGGCGCCGGATCGCACCTGATCGCGGCCCTCGCGCACGCCGACGCACTGATCGTCGTCCCCGAGGACGACACCTCGGTCGAGCCCGGCGCCGAGGTGGAGGTGGTCCTGCTCGGCTGAGCCGGCGGGCCCCGGAGCCCGCCCCGCGATCCGGCGGAGCGGGCGGTTCCTCGCGGGGGCGTGGGCGGAGGCGGACGGGCGGTAACGTGTCGCGCACAACAGGCCCACGCGCCGCACCGCGACGGGCCCGGACCGGGAGCGCCCACGCACATGAGTACGCAGGACCGACTGACGCACATCGACGAGGCGGGCGCCGCCCGCATGGTCGACGTATCCGGGAAGGACGTGACCGCGCGCACCGCCCGCGCCAGCGGCCGCGTCCTGGTCTCGCCGAGGGTGGTCGAGCTGCTGCGCGGCGAGGGGGTCCCCAAGGGTGACGCCCTCGCCACCGCGCGCATCGCGGGGATCATGGGCGCCAAGCGCACCCCGGACCTGATCCCGCTGTGCCACCCGCTGTCGGTGTCGGGTGTGAGAATTGATCTGTCGGTCGCGGACGACGCCGTCGAGATCCTCGCCACCGTGAAGACGACCGACCGCACGGGCGTCGAGATGGAAGCGCTCACAGCGGTCAGCGTGGCGGCCCTCACCGTGATCGACATGGTCAAGGCTGTCGACAAGGGGGCGGTCATCACGGACGTACGCGTCGAGGAGAAGACGGGCGGAAAGTCCGGCGACTGGAGCCGTTCATGACCGGCGGCCCCTCCCTCGGCGGCGCTCTCACGGCGCCGTACAGCGCCCTCGTCGTCACGGCCTCCAATCGCGCCGCCGCCGGGGTCTACGAGGACAAGGGAGGCCCCCTGATCGCGGAGGGCCTGACGGCGTTCGGCTTCGCCGTGGACGGCCCGCAGGTCGTGCCCGACGGCGACCCGGTGGAAGCCGCGCTGCGGGCGGGCGTCGAGGCCGGGTACGACGTCATCGTGACCACCGGCGGGACGGGCGTCTCGCCCACCGACCGCACCCCAGAGGCGACGCTGAAGGTGCTCGACCGCGAGATCCCGGGCATCGCCGAGGCCATCAGGGCGTTCGGACGGGAGAAGGTCCCGACCGCGGTCCTGTCCCGGGGGCTCGCCGGCGTCGCCGGCCGGACGCTGATCGTCAACCTGCCGGGCTCCACCGGCGGGGTGCGGGACGGTCTCGCCGTCCTGGAACCCTTGGTGGTCCACACCGTCGACCAGATCCGCGGCGGCGACCACCCCAGACCCAGTGGCAGTGGGGGTGCGAGCTGAACAGCCCATCCTGGCCGGTCGAGCTGGTGGACGGCGACGTCGTCCTCCGGCCGATAAAGCTGCGCGACCAGCGCGCCTGGCGCGAGGTGAACCGGCGCAACCGGGACTGGCTGCGGCCCTGGGAGGCGACGATCCCGCCGCCCACGCCCAGCGGGCCCATCGCGCACCGGCCGACGTACCGTCAGATGGTCCGGCATCTGCGCGCCGAGGCCAACGCGGGCCGGATGCTGCCCTTCGTGATCGAGTACCAGGGGCGTCTGGTCGGCCAGCTGACCGTCGCGGGGATCACCTGGGGTTCCATGTGCTCGGGGCACATCGGCTACTGGGTGGACCAGTCGGTGGCGGGCCGCGGAGTGATGCCGACGGCCGTGGCGCTGGTGACCGACCACTGCTTCCGCACGGTGGGACTGCACCGCATCGAAGTCTGCATTCGCCCGGAGAACGGCCCGAGCCGCCGGGTCGTGGAAAAGCTCGGATTCCGCGAGGAAGGGCTGCGTCCGCGATATCTCCACATCGACGGGGCCTGGCGCGACCATCTCGTCTTCGCGCTGACCGCCGAAGAGGTGCCCGAGGGACTCCTCGGCCGCTGGCGTCGCGCGCGCTCGGCGCAGAACCGTTCGGAGCAGGTGGGATCGGATCAGGCGGGACCGCAGAAACCGAGTGGGCCGCGGAACGCCGGACAAGGCCGGGAAATGAAATAGGTGTTCGAAATTGATCGCCGGGTGATCGGCTCAGGGCATTAAATTCGCGCTCCCGGGCGAGCTGCTGATCGCATGGGTCACAAAAAAAGCTCGAAATATCAGCCAGATCGTGCGACACACCGGCCCAATTGGCAGATGGCCTCATGCAAACCCCTCTACCGTGTGAGGCGTGAGCAGCAGCGGCCTCATCTACGCAGTCATCGTCGGGGCCTGGGCCGCCTACTTGGTGCCGATGTGGCTCCGTAGGCAGGACGAGCTGAACGAAGCCCGTCCGACGGAACGCTTCAGCACCGCCATCCGGCTGCTGTCCGGACGGGCGGGTATGGAGCGCCGGTACGCCAAGGACCTGCGCGCACGCTCCACCGACGAGGGGGAGTCCAGCGCCGACCCGGGCGACGCCACCGATTCGGTGGACGTCCGGGCCTTCGCCGCGCCTCCGTCCCGGACACAGGCGCATGCCGAGAGCCGGCCGCAGGTGCAGGAGCGGGTCCAGTCGCAGGCGCCGGCCCAGGCGGAGCAGAAGCCGGCAGCGCGGCCCGCCGCCAGACCGGGCGGCGCCGCGCCGGAGGCGCCGGGCGCCACCAGACCCGTCCCCAAGCAGCCGGGCAAGCCCGCACCCCAGTCCGCCCAGCCGTCCGCGACCGGGCGTGCACCCGGGGCGCGCCGCGGGCCGTCGGCGGAGGCCGCGGCGCGGGCCAGGCGCACGAAGGTGCTCGCGCGCCGAAGGCGTACGACGGTGCTGCTCTTCCTCGCCTTCACGCTCGGCGCGATCGTCGCGGCCGTGGGCGGCCTCGCCTTCCTGTGGGCTCCGGGCGTGCCGGCCATGCTGCTGAGCGGCTACATCGTGTACCTGCGGGCCCAGGAGCGGCGGCGCTTCACCTACACCATGGACCGGCGCCGGGCCGAGGCCGCGGCCCAGCGGCTCAGGGAACGGCAGCCGCGCCGCCGGCCCGCGCTCGACGAGGGTGCCGACGAGCCGGAGGAGGGACCAGTGACGGACACCGACACCGGTCTGTCCGCCCTCGCGGCCGACCGTCGCGCGCTCGTCGAGCAGACCGACCATGCCGAGTGGGTCGACCAGCAGCGCGAGCGTCAGCGCGGTCCGGGGCAGGGTGACAGCTGGGACCCGGTGCCGGTCCCGCTGCCGACCTACGTGACCGCGCCCGTCGCCCCGCGGGCCACGTCCAGCGTGGACCTGGGGGCCCCGGACGCGTGGAGTTCCGCGCGCTCCAGCGCCGCCGAACCGGCCGTGCCCGAGGCCGCCCCCGTGGCGGAGGAGACCCCCGACGGCACGGAGGGTGCCGACGACGGCCGCAGCGACGCGCGGCGCGCCGCGTCCGCCCGGCGCGCCCGTGAACGCGGTCGCACCCCGCTCTTCGACCAGTACGAGGACGGGGAACGGCCGCGCGCGGCCAACGAGTGACGGGTGGGACGGGAGCCGTCCGGGAGTCCTCGGCTGACCTGCCAGGAACGGATTTCCAAGCACCTCGATGGGGATGCTAGAGTTTCACTCGTTGCAAGGGCCTGTGGCGCAGTCCGGTAGCGCACCTCGTTCGCATCGAGGGGGCCAGGGGTTCAAATCCCCTCAGGTCCACTGCAATCACTGTTTCCGAGCTTTGCCCGGGGCAGTTGACTGGATCCCGTCCGATCTCACGATCGGGCGGGATCTTTGCGTTGCGCTCGGGACGGCGGCCCTGATGGCCGGTCAGAAGACCGGCCCGAAGGGGGCGGCGGCGGTGCCGGCCGTGGGGCTAGAGCGGCTTGGCGTAGCAGAGGCTCAGCTCGTGGAAGCGGTAGTAGCCGAACTTCACGCAGGGCTCGTAGCCGCTCGACCGGTACAGGGCGACCGCCTCGGGCTGCTTGGAGCCGGTCTCCAGGACCATGCGGGCGCGGCCCGCCGTGCGGGCGTCGTCCTCCAGCGCGGCCAGCAATCGGCGGGCGAGACCGAGGCCGCGTGCCTCGGGGATCACGTACATCCGCTTGAGCTCGGCGTCGCCGTCGGAGTACCCCTCGTCGTTCTCCTCCTGGGTGCGCCAGCCGCCCGTGGCCACCGGACGGTCCTGTTCGTCGTACGCGATGAGATAGAGCCCCAGCGGCGGGGCGAACATCGCCGCGTCGAGCGGTGTGGCGTCGCCGTCGTCGCCGTAGCGCTCGGCGTATTCGGCCTGCACCTGGTCGTTGAGCTTGACGGCGTCGGGGTGGTCGAAGGGAACGGACCGGATATTCATACAGGCAATCGTACTTCTATGCATAGGGTCAGGGCTACGGATTAAGTATCGTGCCCGGGTGCTGACTGTGACCTCTGTGAATGTGAACGGGCTCCGGGCCGCCGCGAAGAAGGGATTCGTGGAGTGGCTCGCGGAGACCTCCGCCGACGTGCTCTGCCTCCAGGAGGTGCGGGCCGAGCCGGGGCAGCTCCCCGAGGACGTGCGGGCGCCCGAGGGGTGGCACGTCGTGCACGCTCCCGCCGCCGCGAAGGGGCGGGCGGGTGTGTCCCTCTACACGCGCCGTGAGCCCGACGGCGTCCGGATCGGCTTCGGGTCCGAGGAGTTCGACACCGCCGGGCGCTACGTCGAGGCCGACCTGCCCGGCGTGACCGTGGCCAGCCTCTATCTGCCCTCCGGCGAGGTCGGCACCGAGCGGCAGGACGAGAAGGTCCGCTTCATGGACGCGTTCCTGGCCCATCTGAAGGTGCTCAGGGAGCGGGCCGCCGCCGACGGGCGCGAGGTCGTCGTCTGCGGCGACTGGAACATCGCCCACCAGGAGGCCGACCTCAAGAACTGGCGGGGCAACAAGAAGAACTCCGGCTTCCTGCCCGAGGAGCGGGCCTGGATGGGGCAGGTCTTCGACGCGGGTGACGGCGGCTACGTCGACGTCGTGCGCGCCCTGCACCCCGACGCCGAGGGGCCCTACTCGTGGTGGTCGTACCGCGGCCGGGCCTTCGACAACGACACCGGCTGGCGCATCGACTACCAGATCGCCACGCCGGGTTTCGCCGGCAAGGCCCTCAAGGGATACGTGGAGCGGGCGGCGACCCACGCGGAGCGGTGGTCCGACCACGCGCCGGTCACCGTCGTCTACGACCACTAGGCGGTCACCGCCGTCCGCGACCACCGGGCGGTCGCTCCGGGCGCGGCGGGGCGTCGTGCCTCCTGCGCCCGCGCTCGCCGCGGCCCGAGCGGCTCAGGCGTCCCGGTCGCCCCCGTGTGCGCGCAGGCGTCGGTCCAGCGCCATCGACAGCTCCGCCTCCACCACGCTCTTCGCCAGCGGGCGCAGGCGCTGGAGGTCCTCGGTGGAACGGTCCTGGGTGAGGACGAGGCCGGTGAAGAGTTCGGCGAGCGCGTCGGCGTGGTCGCGTACACGGCGGGCCGCGCCCAGTACGTCCGCGAGCGGGATGCCCTCGCGGACCAGGGCCGCGGAGACGTCGAGCAGGCGGCGGCTGATGTGCACGATCTCGCCGCCGTCGGTGCCGAGGTAGCCGAGGTCGAGGGCGGCGGCGAGGTTCTCCGGGGTCGCCTGGCCCGCGAAGACGTCGGCCAGCGCCTCGGGGGAGAGGCGCACCGGGGTCTCCTCGGTGGGCTCGCCCAGGCCGAGCAGCTCGCCCACGTCGCGGCCGTGGTCGAAGGCCTCGGCCAGCTCGGCGATGCCGTTGAGGGTGTGGCCGCGCTCCAGCAGTGCCGAGATCGTGCGCAGCCGGGCCAGGTGGGTGTCGTCGTACCAGGCGATGCGGCCCTCGCGGCGGGGCGGCGGGATGAGCTTGCGCTCCCGGTAGAAACGCAGGGTGCGCACGGTGATGCCGGCCTCCTTGGCCAACTCCTCCATCCGGTACTCGCGTCGGCCCGGGCCGGTCGCTTCCGGTGCGCGTGGGCCGGTGCCCGCTTCGGGGGCCGATGTCGCGCCGGGGTCCCGCGTCACGCCGCCGGACCGTCCCGCCGTGCCGGCGTCCGGCCCTCGGCGGCCCGCCGTGCCGGACCGGTCCGCCGCGCCGCTGTCCGGACGGTCCGGCGCCGGTGAGCCGTGCTTCCGTGTCGGGTCGTCACGTCGCGTCCGCGCCCTCACGCCCCGCTCGCGCGCCCCGGCGCCCCGCTTTCCTGATCCCTCGGCCACCTCCGCACCCTACGTCGTACCCGCGGTAACTTTCCCGGTCGCGACCCCTACCCATCAGTACGCCGCTGCTCTACTCTCCCCATTGCGCCAGTGTTCACTGGCAGAGTCGCGCGGACCAGGGAGGCGTCGGGATGACCGAGCACGAGCATGTACGGGTGGCAGTGATCGGGTCCGGCTTCGGCGGGCTGGGGGCCGCGGTGCGGCTGCGCCGCGAGGGCATCACCGACTTCGTCGTCCTGGAGCGGGCCGGCAGCGTGGGCGGCACCTGGCGCGACAACAGCTACCCCGGCTGCGCCTGCGACGTGCCCTCCCACCTGTACTCGTTCTCGTTCGCGCCCAACCCCGAGTGGCCGCGCACCTTCTCCGGGCAGGAGCACATCCGGGCGTACCTGGAGCACGTGGCGGACGTCTTCCGGCTCCGGCCCCACCTGCGCTTCGACTCCGAGGTCAAGATGATGACCTGGGACGCCGAGAAGCTGCACTGGGCCATCGAGACCAGCAGCGGCCACCTCACGGCCGACGTCGTCGTGTCCGCCACCGGGCCGCTCTCCGACCCCAAGGTCCCGGACATCCCGGGGATCGACACCTTCCCCGGCAAGGTCTTCCACTCGGCCCGCTGGGACCACGACTACGACCTGCGCGGCAAGCGCGTCGCCATGGTCGGCACCGGCGCCTCCGCCATCCAGATCGTGCCGTCCATCCAGCCCGACGTGGAGCGGCTGACGCTCTTCCAGCGCACCCCGCCGTGGGTGATGCCGCGCGTGGACCGGGCCATCAGCGGGGCCGAGCGGTGGCTGCACCGGCAGCTGCCGTTCACCACCCAGGCCCGGCGCGGACTCCTGTGGGGCATCAGGGAGCTGCAGGTCCAGGCGTTCACCAAGCGGCCCGACGAGCTCGGCCTGGTGGAGCGGCTGGCCAAGCGGAACATCGCGCGTGCCGTGAAGGACCCGGCGCTGCGCGCGAAGCTGACCCCCGACTACCGGATCGGCTGCAAGCGGATCCTGCTGTCCAACACCTACTACCCCGCGCTCACCCGGCCGAATGTCGACGTGGTGGCCTCCGGGCTGGCCGAGATCGACGGCTCGACCCTCGTCGCCGCCGACGGCAGCAGGGCCGAGGTCGACGCGATCGTCTTCGGCACCGGTTTCCACGTCACCGACATGCCGATCGCCGAACGGGTCGTCGGCGCGGAGGGCCGGACGCTCGCCGAGACGTGGAGCACCGGGATGAAGTCGCTGCGCGGCGCCACCGCGGCCGGATTCCCCAACTGGATGACGATCATCGGGCCCAACACGGGTCTCGGGAACTCCTCCATGATCCTGATGATCGAGTCCCAGCTGAACTACATGGCCGACTTCGTACGGCAGTTGGACGTCCTCGGGGGCCGCGCCGCCCTCGACGCGCGCCCCGCCGCGGTGGACGCCTGGAACGACCGGGTCCAGGAACGCATGAAGCGCACGGTGTGGAACACCGGCGGCTGCACCAGCTGGTACCTCGACGCCAACGGCGTCAACACCACCATCTGGCCCGGTACGACGAGCGAGTTCCGCAGCGCCACGCGCCGCGTCGACCTCGGGGAGTACGAGGTGCTGCGCGCGCCCGAGCCCCGGGACACGCCGGAGCCGCGCCGCAAGGGCACCCGCAGGAACAAGGTGGAGGCAGGGGCATGAGCCGGCTGACGCACGTGACGCACGGGGCGTACGCGCCTCCCGTGCCGGCCCGGGAACTGACCGCCGTCTCCGCCGACGGCGCGCGGCTGCACGTCGAGGTGCACGGACCCGAGGACGCGCCCACCGTCGTCCTCGCGCACGGATGGACCTGCTCCACCGCCTTCTGGGCGGCGCAGATCCGTGACCTCGCGGCCGACCACCGGGTCGTCGCCTACGACCAGCGCGGGCACGGGCGCAGTCCCGCGAGCGCCGCGTGCAGCACCGAAGCGCTCGCCGACGACCTGGAGGCGGTGCTCGCCGCCACCCTCGCACCGGGCCAGAAGGCCGTCCTGGCGGGACACTCCATGGGCGGTATGACGCTCATGGCCGCCTCGGCCAGGCCGCGCTTCCGGGAGCACGCCGCGGCGGCCCTGCTGTGCAGCACGGGCAGCTCGCGGCTGGTCGCCGAGGCGCGCGTGGTGCCGATGCGCGCGGGGCGGCTGCGGACGCGCCTCACCCGCTCCGTCCTCGGCTCCCGGGCGCCGCTCGGTCCCGTCACTCCGCTCGCCCGGCGGATCCTCAAGTACGCGACGATGGGGGCCGGTTCGTCGCCCGCCATGGTCGAGGCGTGCGCGCGGATCGTGCACGCCTGCCCGCGCAAGGTGCGGCACGCCTGGTCGGCCGTCCTCGAAGCGCTCGATCTCGACCACGGCGTACGGGAGTTGCGGGTGCCCACGGCCGTGGTCGCGGGGACGGCGGACCGGCTGACCCCGGTCGTGCACGCGCGCGCCCTCGTGGCGGCGCTGCCGAACTGCGTCGGTGCCACCGAGCTGCCGGGACTCGGGCACATGACGCCGGTGGAGGCACCGGAGTCGGTGACCTCCCGCATACGCGAGCTCGTCTCGGCGTACACGGACAGCGCGGGCGGGGCGGCGAAGAGCGCCGCGGACGGCGCGGAGATCAAGGAGGGCGCATGAGCAGCAGGGTGAGCCTGGAAGGACAGGTCGCTGTCGTCACGGGAGCGGCGCGGGGCGTCGGTGAACTCCTCGCGCGCAAGCTCTCCGCACGCGGCGCGAAGGTCGCGCTCGTCGGGCTGGAGGCGGACGCGCTCAAGCAGGTCTCGGAGCGGCTGCACAGCGAGAGCGACCACTGGTACGCAGACGTCACCGACCACGAGGCGATGGCGCGGGTCGCCGAGGAGGTCAAGCAGCGGTTCGGCAAGGTGGACATCGTCGTCGCGAACGCCGGTGTCGCCAGCGGCGGTCCCTTCGTCGACTCCGACCCCGTCGCCTGGCGGCGGGTGATCGAGGTGAACCTCATCGGATCGGCGGTGACGGCCCGGGCGTTCCTGCCCGTGCTGACGGAGAGCCGGGGCTACCTGCTCCAGATCGCCTCGCTCGCGGCGATCACGCCCGCCCCGATGATGACCGCGTACTGCGCGTCCAAGTCGGGCGTGGAGGCGTACGCGCACAGCCTGCGCGCCGAGGTCGGCTACAAGGGCGTACGCGTCGGCGTCGGGTACCTGTCGTGGACCGACACCGACATGGTGCGCGGTGCCGACCAGGACGAGGTCATGCGCGAACTGCGGCAGCGGTTGCCGTGGCCGTCCAACAAGACCTATCCGCTGGGCCCGGCCGTCGACCGGATCGTCGCCGGGATCGAGCGCCGCTCCAGCCATGTCTACGCGCAGTGGTGGCTGCGTGGCATGCAGGGCATCCGCGGCTATCTCCCCGGGATCATCGGGGCGGTCGGGCAGCGCGAGATGCGCCGGTTCGAACCGCGGCTGAGCGAGGTCCGCACCGGGTTGGTCGGGGCCGGCGGGGCTGCCGACGAGGAGGAGCGGACACACAAGTGACCTGCGGTTTCCCTGGGTTGGTCACCATGCGTGACTGATCGAAATGCGTGCGTAGTCGTGCCGTGTCAGTCTGGTCGAGCCCGATCCCCCTCACCCGAAACGGGAGTGAATCTCATGGGCATGCAGGACCAGTTCAAGGAGAAGGCCGAGCAGATGAAGCAGCAGGCGAAGAAGAAGATGGGCGACGCCCGCCAGGAGCCGGGCCAGCGTTCGCCGCAGGGTCACGAGCGCTCGCCCCAGGGTCACGAGCGTCCTCAGCAGGGCGGCGAGCGTGGCCAGCAGGGCCGCGAGCGTGGCCAGCAGGGTCGTGACCGCTCCACGCAGGACGCGGAGCGTACCCAGCGTGAGGCGCAGGACCGCTTCGACCAGGACTACGACGCCTAGTCGCTGCGCTCGCTTGAGCCGGGAGTGGGGTGCCCCCTTTGCGGGTGGGCACCCCGCTTCTTTTGTGTGTGTGGGTGGGGGCTACGGGGGTGTGTGGTTGGGGGGTGTCGCCTTCTGCGGGTGGGTGGGGGCTGGGCGCGCAGTTCCTCGCGCCCCTGGGGGGTGGGGGGTTGAGGGGGCGTGGTCTTGTGCGGGTGGGGTGTGGCTGGGCGCGCAGTTCCTCGCGCCCCTGGGGGCGTCGCCTTCTGCGGGTGGGTGGGGGCTTGGCGCGCGGTTCCTCGCGCCCCTCGGGGGCGCGGTCTTCTTGAGTCGGTCCGGGGCGGCCCCGTCAGGGGCGCGGGGAACTGCGCGATCAGCCCCCACCCACCCGCGGCGCACCGCGAATGCTCCCCCGGGAGAACCCTGGCCCCGGGGCTACTGGTGGGGGCGCGGAGGGAGCTTGGGGCGGGAGCGGTTGGGGACCGTGGAGTAGTCCGGCGGGGAGGCCGCGGGGTGGGACTTCAGGAGGTCCAGGGCCAGCTGGATCGCGTCGTCGAGCTGGGCGTGCCGGCCCTCTGCCCAGTCGAGCGGGGTGCGCAGGATCTCCAGGTCCGGGATGACGCCCCGGTTCTCGACGGACCAGCCGTACGCGTCGAACCAGGCCGCGTTCATCGGGACCGTGATCACCGTGCCGTCGCCGAGGCGGTGGCGGCCGGTCATGCCGACGACGCCGCCCCAGGTCCGCTGCCCCACCACGGGCCCCAGCTTCAGCAGCTTGAACGCCGCGGTGATCATGTCGCCGTCCGACGACGTCGCCTCGTCGGCCAGCGCGACCACCGGTCCGCGCGGCGCGTTCGAGGCGTACGACACCGGCTGGGCGTTGCGGGTCAGGTCCCAGCCCAGGATCGTGCGGGTCAGCTTCTCGACGACGAGTTCGCTGATGTGGCCGCCCGCGTTGCCGCGCACGTCCACGATGAGTGCCGGGCGGGACACCTCCATCCGCAGATCGCGGTTGAACTGGGCCCAGCCCGAGCCGCCCATGTCGGGGATGTGCAGATAGCCGCAGTGGCCGCCGCTCAACTCCCGTACGACCTCGCGGCGTTTGGCCACCCAGTCCTGGTAGCGCAGCGGCCGCTCGTCGATCAGCGGCACGACCGCCACCCGCCGCGACCGGCCCTCGCCCGCGGCGGGCGTGAACGTCAGCTCCACCGTGGTGCCGCCCGAGCCCGCCAGCAGCGGGTAGGGGCCCGTCACCGGGTCCACCGGACGCCCGTCGACATGGGTGAGCACCGCGCCCTCGCGGATGCCCGAGCCGGCGAGCGGTGAGCGGGCCTTGGAGTCGGAGGAGTCGCCGGGCAGGATGCGCTTGAGCATCCAGCTGCCGTCGCGGCGTACGAAGTTGGCGCCCAGCAGGCCCTGCCAGCGCTGGTAGTGGGCCGGGCCCTCGTTGCGGCGGGCGGCGGCGACGTACGCGTGCGACGTGCCCAGTTCGCCGAGGACCTCGCGCAGCAGGTCCGCGAACTCGTCGGGCGACGCGACCCGTTCGACCAAGGGGCGGTACTGGTCCAGGATGGCGTCCCAGTCGACGCCGCACATGTCCGGTTCCCAGAAGTAGGCGCGGGTGATGCGGCCCGCCTCCGCGTAGGCCTGGCGCCACTCGGCGGGCGGGTCCACCTCGTGCAGGATGCGGCGCAGATCGATCCAGACCGTGGAGTCGCTGTCGCCGGCCTCGGTGGAGGGCACGGCCCGCAGGTCGCCCTCGTCGGCGACCACCAGCCGGGCCCCGTCGCCGCTCACCGCGAACCAGTCCAGATGCGAGACGAGTTCGGACTTCTTCGCCTTCGTGATGTTGAAGAACTCCAGGGTGGGGCGGCCGGTCGTGTCGTCGGGGTTGGCGAAGGTCTCGCCCAGCGCGCCGGAGATCGGCCAGCGCAGCCAGACCAGTCCGCCGCCCGCGACCGGGTGGAGCGCCGAGTACTTGGAGGCGGTGACCGGGAAGGGCGTCACCCGGCTCTCCAGGCCTTCGAGTTCGACGGTGACCGCGCCGTCGCCGCCCTCGTCCTCGACCGGGTCCAGGCCCCCGGCGACCGGCCGCCCGTCCGGGTTGAGCGCGAAGGGGGACGGTGTCGCGGAGGACAGCGGCACCAGGTACGGGCGGCAGCCGAGCGGGAAGGACAGGTCGCCGGTGTGCACGTCGTAGACGGGGTCGAAGCCGCGCCAGGACAGGAAGGCCAGGTAGCGGCCGTCGCGCGTGAACACGGGGTTCTCGTCCTCGAAGCGGCCGTTGGTGACGTCGACGATGAGGCGGTCCTTTATCCGCGCCATCTTGATCTGCCGCAGCGAGCGGCCGATCCCGGGGTGGGACCAGGTCACCCACGCTCCGTCGGGTGAGAAGGCGAGGTCCCGCACGGGTCCGTTGATCGACCGGATCAGCTCGGTGACCTCGCCGTTGGACTCCTCGGTCGCGTCGGCGAGCAGCAGCCGCCCGTCGTTCGAGGCGATGGCGAGCCGCTCGCCCGCCGGGTCCGACACGAGCTCCTGCACCACGCCGAGTTCGCCGGAGGCGAGGCGGCGCGGCTCGCGGTCGCCGCTCGCGCGCGGCAGGTAGGCGATCTCGATGGCGTCCTCGCCGTCCGCGTCGGTGATGCAGGCGACCTGTCCGCCCGAGCCGAGCATCTCCGGCAGCCGGACCCGTACGCCCGGGGTGTCGATGATGGTGCGGGCCGGCCCGTCGCGGTGCGTGAGCCAGTACAGGCTGCCGCGGACGACGACGGCGCTGGCGCGGCCCGTCTCGTCCACGGAGATGCTGTCGACGTTCTGCGTCGCGGGCACCTGGTAGGTGCGGCGGCCGGCGCGCGGACCGCCGAGGCGCACGTCGAGGCGGCGCGGAATGGAATGCGCGGTCAGGTCGTCGACGATCCACAGGTCGCCCGCGCACTGGTAGACCACCCGGGTGCCGTCGGAGGCGGCGTGCCGGGCGTAGAAGGCGTCGTGGTCGGTGTGGCGGCGCAGGTCGGTGCCGTCGTACGCGCACGAGTACAGATTGCCGATGCCCTCGTGGTCCGAGAGGAAGGCGATCCGCCCGCCCGTGAACATGGGGCACGACAGATGTCCTTCGATGTCGGCGAGCAGATGCCGGCCGTGCAGCCAGATGCGCCCCATCGCGCCGCCCCGGTAGCGCTTCCAGGAGGCGGGCTCGTGCGGCGGGGTGCCGGTCAGCAGCAGGGTCTTGCGCTCGCCCTCGATGTCGGCGACCGCGATGTCGGCGACCGGCCCCCAGGGCAGCTTGCCGCCGGGGTCGCCGTCGGTGGGGACCTTGTAGGCCCAGGTGAAGTAGGAGAAGGGCTGGCCGTGCGAGGCGACGGCGAGGATGTCGCCGTCGGGGGACCAGCTGCAGACCTTGGTGTCCGAGCTGCCCCAGTAGGTGAGCCGTCTGCCGGGGCCGCCGGCGACCGGCGCCAGGTGGATCTCCGGCACGAGGCTGCGCCAGCTCGTGTACGCGATGTGCCGGCCGTCGGGGGAGAAGCGGGGGTGGCCGACCTTGGTGCGGTCGACGGTGACCCGCCAGGCGCGGCCGGGGCTGTCGAGGGGCGCCACCCACAGGTCGTCCTCGGCGACGAAACAGAGCAGGTCGCCGCTGACGTGCGGGAAGCGCAGGTAGCCGGGCGCGTTGCCGTCCGGGGCCGACGTCTGGGACTGGTCCTCGTACTCGTCGCTCACGTCCCCATGCTTTTCCGCTCGGCGACCCCCGGCAACTCGTGCAAGCGGAGACGTGACCCAGCGCACGTACGAAACTGTTTCGTTTCGCTTGCGTTGAGGGTATCTTCATGGACGTACACAGAAGATGTACACGCAGTCTTTCGGAGCAGGGAAGGTGAGTGGGATGGCTGAAGCCGCGACGGTGCGCCGCAGTCGGATCACGCCGGAGCGCGAGGCCGAGCTGTACGGCGCCGTGCTCGACCTGCTCCGCGAGGTCGGCTACGACGCCCTCACCATGGACGCCGTGGCCTCCCGCACCCGGTCCAGCAAGGCCACCCTCTACCGTCAGTGGGGCGGAAAGGCCGAGCTGGTCGCCAAGGCGATCCGGCACCAGAAGACGTCTGCCGGCGATGTCGACACCGGGTCCCTGCGGGGCGACTTCCACGCGATGGTGACGCGTGAGGACGACTGTCAGATGGAGCAGAACTCCGCGCTGATGCGGGGCCTGGCCATGGCACTGCACGGAAACCCCGATCTCCTGCAGGCCTTCCGGGAGCTCATCATCGATCCCGAGACCGAGGAACTGCGCGCGGTACTGCGGCGCGCCGTCCAGCGCGGGGAGATCCGCCCGGACAACCCCGCGCAGGACTACGTGCTGCACATGCTGATCGGTGCCTTCGCGGTGCGCGGAATCATCGACCAGCGACCGCCCACCCAGGAGTTCCTCGCCTCCTACGTCGACGCCGTGATCCTCCCCGCTCTCGGCGCCTGACTCACCACTTTCTGATCTGTCCCCGCCAGCGCACCTGACGCGACCGCTCACGTCGTCGGGCTGATCACCCCTGCCCCACCGGGCGATCACACCAGCCCCTGCCATCCCACGACCTGACCGGGAGAACGCCCTCGTGGCCACGTTCCTCTACAAACTCGGCCGACTCGCCTTCCGGCGACGGCACTTCGTCGCCCTGATCTGGGTGGCGCTGCTGACGCTCGCGGGCGTCGGCGCCGCCTCCGCGCCCGCACCGGGCCCGTCCTCCTTCTCGATCCCCGGCACCGAGGCGCAGAAGGCCTTCGACCTGTTGGAGAACCGCTTCCCCGGCATGAGCGCCGACGGAGCGACCGCGCGCGTCGTCTTCAAGGCGCCGGGCGGCGAGAAGATGACGGACAAGGCCAACAAGGCCACCGTCAAGAAGACCGTCAAGGAGCTCGCGAGCGGCTCGGAGGTCACCTCCGTCGCCGACCCGTTCAAGGCGAAGGCCGTGAGCAAGGACGGCTCGGTCGCCTATGCGGCGGTGAAGTACAAGGTCTCCGGCATGGAGCTGGAGGACTCCTCGAAGGACGCCCTGGAAACGGCCGCGCAGGACGCGCGGGACGCCGGGCTGACCGTCGAGGTGGGCGGTGACGCCCTGCAGGCGACGCCCGAGACCGGGTCAACCGAGATCATCGGTATCGCGATCGCCGCGGTCGTCCTCGTCATCACCTTCGGCTCGCTGATCGCGGCCGGACTGCCGCTGCTGACCGCGCTGATCGGCGTGGGCATCGGCGTCTCCACCATCGCCGCCCTCGCGAACGCCCTCGACCTGGGCACCACCACGTCGACCCTGGCCATGATGATCGGCCTCGCCGTCGGCATCGACTACGCCCTCTTCATCGTCTCCCGCTACCGGGCCGAGCTGGCCGAGGGCCGCGAGCGCGAGGAGGCGGCCGGACGGGCCGTCGGCACCGCGGGCTCCGCGGTGGTCTTCGCGGGCCTGACGGTCGTGATCGCCCTGGTCGGCCTGTCGGTCGTCAACATCCCGATGCTGACGAAGATGGGTGTCGCGGCGGCGGGCACGGTCGCCATCGCGGTGCTGATCGCGCTGACGATGATCCCCGCCCTGCTCGGCTACGCGGGCCGCAAGGTCCAGCCCGCGGGCAAGAAGAGCAGGCTGCTCGGTGGCGGGCGCGCCGCCAGGAAGGCGCCCCGGCCGAACATGGGCACCCGCTGGGCGAGCTTCGTGGTGCGCCGTCCGCTCGCCGTGCTGCTCCTCGGCATCGTGGGTCTGGGCGCGGCGGCGGTCCCGGCGACCTCCCTCGAACTGGGTCTGCCCGACGACGGCTCGCAGCCGACGTCGACCACCCAGCGCCGCGCGTACGACCTGCTGTCGGACGGCTTCGGCCCCGGCTTCAACGGCCCGCTGATGGTCGTCGTCGACGCCAAGTCCAGCGACTCCCCGAAGTCGGCCGTCGACGAGGTGTCCGACAAGGTCAAGGACCTCAAGGGCGTCGTGACGGTGACCCCGGCGGCGTACAACAAGGCCGGCGACACCGCGACGATCACCGTGATCCCCGACACCAAGCCGTCCTCGGTCAAGACCGAGGACCTGGTGCACTCCATCCGTGACGCGGGCGGCGAGATCAAGGCGGACACCGACGCGACCGTCCTGGTCACCGGCTCGACGGCGATGAACATCGACTTCTCGCAGAAGCTCAACGACGCGCTGGTGCCCTATCTGGCGCTGGTCGTCGGCCTGGCGTTCCTGCTGCTGATCGTGGTGTTCCGCTCGGTCCTGGTCCCGCTGAAGGCGGCCCTCGGCTTCCTGCTCAGCGTCATGGCGGCCCTCGGCGCGGTCGTCGCGGTCTTCCAGTGGGGCTGGCTGTCCGGCCTCATGGGCGTCGAGGAGACCGGCCCGATCATGTCGATGATGCCGATCTTCATGGTGGGCGTGGTCTTCGGTCTGGCGATGGACTACGAGGTCTTCCTCGTCACGCGGATGCGTGAGGCGTTCGTCCACGGAGAGAAGCCGGGCCAGGCGATCGTGACCGGCTTCAAGCACGGTGCGCGGGTCGTCACGGCGGCCGCGGTCATCATGATCGCCGTCTTCTCCGGCTTCATCGGCTCCAGCGAGTCGATGATCAAGATGATCGGCTTCGGTCTCGCGATCGCCGTCTTCTTCGACGCGTTCATCGTGCGCATGGCCATCGTCCCGGCGGTCCTGGCGCTGCTGGGCAAGCGCGCCTGGTGGCTGCCGAAGTGGCTCGACCGCTCGCTGCCCAACGTGGACGTCGAGGGCGAGGGCCTGCGCGACCTCGACGGCGGACGCCGCGACGAGGACGACGACCGGGCGCTGGCCGGGGTCTGATCCTCCGGTCACCGTCGGACGGGACGCTTCCCGTCCGACGGTCGACGAAACGACGGCTGCCGGGCCCACCCCCGTGGTGGGCCCGGCAGCCGTCGTTTCTCAGTGGGCGACCGGGGTGCCGGCGACCGTGTAGGTGCGGCGCAGGAAGCGCAGCAGCGCCTTCGAGTCGACCTGCACCAGTGCCACGCCCTTCGGCGAGTGGAACTCCATCACCGCCTGCACCCTGCCGCAGGGCCAGACGCGGACGTCGCCGCTGGTGACGGGTCCCCGCAGGCCCTGTTCCAGCAGTTCGCGCTCGAACGTCCACTCATGGGGGCCGGGCAGCGTGATGTGCACCTGGCGGGGGTCGTCCTCGGGGTCGTAGCGGAGGGCCACCGGCACGGTCCGGCGCTCGTCGTCGAGGGAGTCGGCGGTATCGGTGACGATGTGGGCGCGGGCGTACTGTTCAACGGCGTGCATGGACCGACTCCTTACGCTGCGTGCTCGTGAGCGGAATGTGTGAATCCGCCACCACGTCCAATGTGCCACATCTCACGGAAATCGCTCTCTGGAGACCCTTGACGGCAAGATTCCGGGAGCGTAAAAGCGATTCCGCTTTATTCGATGGTGCATCGCTCTTGCAAGTCGTTCGCAACAAGGCACTATCATCGAACGGTGCATGTACCTGACGGATTCATCAACGCCCCGGTCTCCGCGGTCACCGGAGTGGTCGCCGCCGGTGCCGTCGCCGTGAGCCTGCGCGGCGCCCGCCGTGAGCTCGACGAGCGGACCGCGCCGCTGGCCGGCCTGGTCGCGGCCTTCATCTTCGCCGTGCAGATGCTGAACTTCCCGGTCGCCGCCGGGACCAGCGGACACCTGCTCGGCGGTGCCCTGGCCGCGATACTCGTGGGCCCCTTCACGGGGGTCCTCTGCGTCTCCGTCGTCCTGCTGATGCAGGGCATCCTCTTCGCCGACGGCGGTCTCACCGCGCTCGGCGTCAACATCACGGACATGGCGATCGTCACCACGGTCGTCGCCTACGCCGCCTTCCGCGGCCTGGTGAAGGTGCTGCCCCGCAAGCGGCGGTCCGTGACCGTCGCCGCCTTCATCTCCGCGCTGCTGTCCGTCCCGGCCGCCGCCGTGGCCTTCACGCTCATCTACGCGGTCGGCGGCACCACCGACGTCCCGATCGCCAAGGTCGCCACGGCCATGATCGGCGTGCACGTCCTCATCGGCATCGGCGAGGCCGCGATCACCGCGCTGACCGTCGGCGCCGTCATCGCCGTCCGCCCCGACCTGGTGTACGGCGCGCGCGGGCTCCAGCAGCGGCTCAGGCTGCGGGTGGACGGGGAGCTCGTCGACGCCCCGGCCGCCACCCCCGTGCCGGCGGCCGCCCGCTCCTCGCACCGCAAGGTGTGGATCACCGGCCTGGTCACCTCCCTCGTCCTCGCCGGGTTCGTCAGCTTCTACGCCTCCGCGAGCCCCGACGGCCTGGAGAAGGTCGCCAAGGACAAGGGCATCGACACGAAGGTCGAGAAGCACGCGACGGAGGACTCCCCGCTCGCCGGATACGGCGTCAAGGACGTCTCCGACGCCCGGATCTCCGGCGGTCTCGCGGGCGTGATCGGCGTCGGCGTCACCGTCGTCGCGGGCAGCGCGGTCTTCTGGGCGGTCCGCAGGCGCCGTACGTCCGACGACGTGTCCCCCTCGTCCACCTCCCAGGTGGCCTGACGTGGGCGCGGGGCACGCACACCGCCTCTACCGCCACGGGCACTCGCCCGTGCACACCCTGCCTCCGCACACCAAACTCGCGGCGTGCTTCGCCTTCGTGGTCGTGGTCGTCTCCACCCCGCGCGAGGCGATGTGGGCGTTCGCGCTGTACGCCGTGCTCCTCGCGGCCGTCGCGTACGCGGCGCGCGTGCCCGCCGGGTTCCTGCTGAAGCGGCTGCTGATCGAGATCCCGTTCGTCGCCTTCGCGGTGCTGATGCCGTTCGTGGCCGAGGGCGAGCGGGTGGACGTCCTCGGGCTGTCGCTGAGCGTGAACGGCCTGTGGGGCGCCTGGAACGTCCTGGCCAAGGGCACGCTGGGCGTCGCCGCCTCGGTGCTGCTGGCCTCGACCACCGAGCTGCGCGAACTGCTGCTCGGCCTCCAGCGGCTCAGGCTCCCGCCGCTCCTCGTGCAGATCGCCTCCTTCATGATCCGGTACGGCGACGTCATCACCGACGAGATGCGGCGGATGCGCATCGCGCGGGAGTCGCGCGGCTTCGAGGCACGTGGCGTGCGGCACTGGGGTGTGCTCGCCAAGTCGGCGGGCGCGCTCTTCATCCGGTCCTACGAGCGGGGCGAGCGCGTGCACCTCGCCATGGTGAGCCGCGGCTATGCCGGCTCCATGCCGGTCATCGACGAGGTGACCGCGTCCCGGGCGCAGTGGACCCACGCGCTCGCCCTGCCCTTCGCCGCCCTCGTCGTATGTCTGCTGGGATGGACACTGTGACAGCTTCTCTGGAGGTCTCCGGCCTCGCCTTCGCCTACCCCGACGGCCACCAGGCCCTGTTCGGCGTGGACTTCCGCATCGGGCGCGGCGAACGCGTCGCGCTGCTCGGCCCGAACGGCGCCGGCAAGACCACGCTTGTCCTGCACCTCAACGGCATTCTGACCGGCGGCGCCGGCACGGTGACCGTGGCCGGTCTCCCGGTCGACAAGCGGAACATGGCGGAGGTCCGCCGCAAGGTCGGCATCGTGTTCCAGGACCCGGACGACCAGCTGTTCATGCCGACGGTGCGCGAGGACGTCGCCTTCGGCCCGGCCGCGGCCGGCCTCAAGGGAGCGGAGCTGGAGGAACGCGTCCGCACTGCACTGGAGTCGGTCGGCATGGCGGCCTTCGCCGACCGCCCCCCGCACCACCTGTCGTTCGGACAGCGGCGCCGGGTGGCGGTCGCGACCGTCCTCGCGATGGAGCCGGAGATCCTCGTCCTGGACGAGCCGTCCTCCAATCTCGACCCGGCCTCGCGGCGCGAACTCGCCGACATCCTGCGCTCGCTGGACGTCACCGTCCTCATGGTCACGCACGATCTGCCCTACGCCCTCGAACTGTGCCCCCGCGCCCTCGTCCTGAGCGAGGGCGTGATCGCCGCCGACGGGAGGACCGGCGAACTGCTCGGTGACGAGGAGCTGATGCGCACGCACCGCCTGGAGCTGCCCTTCGGGTTCGACCCGCGCTCCGTGACAATGGGCGCGTGACGAATCGACAGGACCCCGAGACAGCAGCGCCCGCAGCGCCCACCGGGTCCCTGCTGCTCGGCGACCAGCTGTGCTTCGCGTTGTACGCCGCGCAGCGGGCGGTGACCGCCGCGTACCGTCCGCTGCTCGACGAACTCGGCCTGACCTACCCGCAGTACCTGGTCATGCTCCTGCTGTGGGAGCGCGCCGAGACCACCGTGAAGGAGCTGGCGACCGCGCTGCACCTCGACTACGGCACGGTGTCGCCGCTGCTCAAGCGTCTGGAGTCGGCGGGTCTGGTGCGCCGCGAGCGCTCGGAGCGCGACGAACGCTCCGTGCTCGTCGCGCTCACCGGCCGCGGGGAGATGCTCCGGGAGCGCGCGGCGGACGTACCGCAGGCGCTGCTGGAGGCCACGGGGCTGTGCGGCGCCGAGGCCGAGCGGCTCCGGGAAGAGCTGGGCCACCTGGCGGAGCGGGCGGGGAAGGCGGCGCGGGCTCGCTGATCCCGGCGGTCGCCCTGCCGGGTCGCGACTGTCATCCCGGCGGTCGCCCCACAGGTGTGCGGCACCGAGATCCGGCCGGTCGCCCCACCGGGGTGCGGCACCGTGATCCGGGCGGTCGCCCCACCAGGTTGCGGCACCGTGCCGGGTTACCCGCGGTTTCCACCCCCCTGGCGGCACACCACGGCCTACCGGTCGGTATCTTGTGCGCGATGCATTTGTGCGCAGCTGTATTGCCTGCCATGACGCCTGCCCCGCTGCCCGGCGTCGTGGCCGCCGTGTCGCCCGTCGTGTCCTAAACGCTCAGGGGGAGGTCCCGCGATGATCGATGGCAGCGCTGTCGACACCCGCCCGACGAAGATCATGTACGTCGCCGAGGCCACCGCGCACGGCGGTCGCAACGGTTACGTGACCAGCCAGGACGGCCGGCTCGACCTGAAGGTCGCGATGCCTCCCGCCCTCGGCGGCGACGGCGACGGCACGAACCCGGAGCAGCTGTTCGCGGCCGGTTTCAGCGCCTGCTTCCACAACGCGCTCGTCCTGGTGGGCCGCCGCGCCGGATACGACCTCTCCGGCTCCACGGTCGCCGCGAAGGTCGGCATCGGCCCGAACAAGCAGCGCGGCTACGGACTCGCGGTCGCCCTGAGTGTCTCGCTCCCCGTCGTCGACCAGGAACTCGCGACGAAGCTCGTCGACGCGGCCCACGAGGTCTGCCCGTACTCGAACGCCACCCGCGGCAACATCGAGGTCACGATCCTGCTCGGTTGAGGGCTGTCCCGTGATCCCCGGTGGATCAGCGTGCGGCGTCGGATGCGGTGCATCGCAAGGCGGAGGGGCGTCCTCATACTGGGCGTATTCGGGCGATCCGACAACGCGGCGAGGTGCCGTAGCTGTCGTCGTGCGCCCGCCGGGGATCACGGGACAGCCCTTGAGGTCGCCGAGCGGCCGGCCCAGGAATCGGAGCCGGTACGTGCGTGTTGCACTCACCGTCGGCAGCGGTACGAGTGGGTGACAGGAGCGCGGGCGTGGACGTGAACGGCACAGTGGCCGAGGGCTTCGAGCCGGTCAGGGAGGCGTTCGTACGCAACTTCGAACTCCTCGGGGACCGGGGCGCCGCCGTCACCGTGTACCGCGACGGCCGGCGCGTGGTCGACCTGTGGGGCGGCACCCGCGACGTCGACGGCACTGCACCCTGGCAGCACGGCACCGCGCAGATCGTGCGCTCCGCGACCAAGGGCGTCGCCGCCGCCGTCCTGCTGCTGCTCGCCCAGCGCGGCGAACTCGACCTGGACGCCCCCGTCGGCCACTACTGGCCGGAGTACAAGGCGCACGGCAAGGAGCACACGCGCGTCCGGCACCTGCTCGCGCACCGGGCCGGGGTGCCCGTCCTCGACCGCCCGCTCACCCCCGCCGAGGCCGCCGACCCGGACCTGGCCGCCGCGGCCGTGGCCCGGCAGGCACCGGCGTGGGAGCCGGGGACGGAGCACGGCTACCACGCCCAGACCTACAGCTGGCTGACCGGCGAACTGGTCCGGCGGGTGACCGGGCGCACGATCGGCGCGTGGATCGCGGACGAGATCGCCGGGCCGCTGGGACTGGACCTGTGGGTCGGGCTGCCGGACGCGCAGACCGGGCGGGTCGGGCGGGTCGCGCAGGTCGAGGCCCCGCCGGCGCCGGGCGGCCTGCGGACCCGCCCGAAGCGGGCCGTCTTCGAGGCGTACGCCGACCCGGAGAGCCTCACGAGCAGGGCCTTCACGGCCATCACCCCGCTGCCGGACGAGAACGACCCGGCCTACCGGGCGGCGGTCCTGCCCGCCTCCAACGGCATCGCCACGGCGGACGGCCTGGCCCGTTTCTACGCCGCGCTGATCGGCGAGGTGGACGGCGTCGGGCTGTTCTCCCCGGACACCGTGACGGCCGCGCGCACGGAACAGTCGGCGGGCCCCGACCGTGTCCTGGTCGTGGGCACCCGCTTCGGCCTCGGCTACATGCTGCACGGCTCGGCCTCGCCCCTGCTCTCCCCGGGATCCTTCGGCCACCCCGGCCGCGGCGGCCCCCTCGGCTTCGCCGACCCCGAGTCGGGCATCGCGTTCGGCTACGTCACCAACGGCTACCGCAAGAGCGTGACCGCGGACGCCCGGGCACAGGCACTGGTCCGGGCGGTCCGCGCGTCGGTCGACGCCTGACGCCCCACGGGGCGCGCGTCCCGCGCGCGCTCCCGCCGGGTCCTCGCGGGCCCTAACCGGCGTGCAGCATCAGGCCGATGCCCACGACCAGCAGACCGGCCGCCGCGATCCGGGGCGCCCCGAACCGCTCCTTGAAGAAGACGGCGCCGATGGCCGCGCCCACGATGATCGAGGACTCCCGCAGAGCGGCGATCGGTGCGAGCTCCGCACGGGTCTGCGCCCACAGGACCAGCCCGTACGCCGCGACGGAGAGCGCCGCGCCGAGGAAGCCGACCGCCGCGAACGGCCGTAGCACGGAGACGAGTTCGCCGCGCCAGCGGTGCACGGCGTACGCCGGGATCACCACGCCCTCGACGGCCATCAGCCAGGCGATGTACGCGAGGGAGGAGCCCGAGGCGCGCACGCCCAGACCGTCGACGACGGTGTACGCGGCGATCGACGCGCCGGTCGCCAACGCCGCCCCGATCGCCGCCCAGTTGGGCCGGCGCCCGCGCAGCCCCCACAGGGCCACACCCGTCAGTCCCGCGCAGGACAGCGCGATGCCCGCGGCCGCCCAGCCGTCCGGCACCTCGTGCGCGAAGACCGCCGCGAGCGCGGTGACGATCAGCGGGGCGGTGCCGCGGGCGATCGGATAGGCCTGCCCGAAGTCGCCGAGCCGGAACGAGCGCATCAGCAGCACGTAGTACGCGACATGGATCACGGCCGACGCGATCAGGTACGGCCAGGCCCCGGACGCGGGGAACGGCACGAAGGGCACCAGGGCGAGGCCGATCAGCATGCCGCCGCCCGCGATCAGCGTGAAGCCGACGAGCTTGTCGCTGATGCGGTGCGCGATCGCGTTCCAGCAGGCGTGGGTGACCGCGGCGAGCAGGACGGCCGCGGTGACGACAGGGGTCACGCGGTCTGCTCGCGCACGTCCGCCAGCGTGGCCCCGGCGTGTGCGACCAGGCTCTCGGGGTCCATCGGGAAGACGACGTACGGGGTGCCCGCCGCGGCCCACACCGTGTCGTGGGCGAGCAGCGAACGGTCGGCCAGCACACGGGTCCTGGTGCGGTGGCCGAACGGCGGTACGCCGCCGATCGCGTACCCCGTGGTCTCCCGCACCACGGCGGCCTGCGCCCGGGTCACCTTCTCGGCTCCGAGCTCCTTGCGGACGAGCTCCAGGTCGACCCGGGACGCGCCGTCCATGAGCACGAGCACCGGCACGCCGTCCGCCGCGAAGATCAGCGACTTGCAGATCTGGCTCAGCTCGCAGCCGATCGCGGCGGCCGCCTCGGCGGCGGTACGGGTCGCGTCGGGGAAGCGGCGGATGCGTGCGTTCAGCTCGTCCAGCCCCAGCTCTGTGAGGGCCTCGGCGAAACGTGGGTGGGCGGCGTTGTCTTCCGTGGCGGTCATGAGCAGCACGCTAGCGGTCGGTGTACGCGGCACGCGAACGAGTTCCGGCCGCCCCCGCGCGCGGGAAGGGCCGGACAGGACCTAGTCCCACCAGAAGCGCCACAGCGGAGCGCCGACGAGGGACTGCGCGTACCGGGGGAACGGCGTCGGCGGGTCGTCCACGATGTTGTCGGCCGTGGTCAGGAGGTGTTCGAGGGCGACGCGTTCGGCCTGTTCCAGGGTGCGCGGCGGGCTTGCCACGGAGACGTACAGCGTCGCCCCCACCAGGGTGAGGACCCGCGCCCCGAAGCGGTCCTCCCAGCTGCGCAGCAGGGCGCACAGCAAGGTCTTCGGAGCGCCGCCGTACCAGTCGAGGAGCGCGGGGATGTCGGCGCTCCGCGCCGCGGCGACGAGACCGAGGCAGGCTTCCGTCAGCGTGTACGGGTCGTCGTCCACCAGCTGTGCGAAGGCCGCCCGGGCGGCCTCGTCGGGGTCGACGCCGCTGCCGGGCAGGGTGGCCGGGGCGAGTCCGGGCCACTGCTCGAAGGGCGGGCCGGGGTCGTCCTCCCACGGCTCGACGTCCTCGGGGCAGTCGAACGGCTCCGGCGGCACGTCGGGCTCCGCGAACCTGCGCCGCCGGTACTCGGCCCAGTTCTCGGCCAGTTCGGCTTCGAGGTCGAAGGCGTCGACCTCCGCGGGGTCGAAGGGGGCCGGGCGGACGTCGGAGTAGCAGAGGACCGGCAGCAGACCGGTGGCGGCCTGCTGCCGCTGGTGGCCGGTCCAGGCCGCAAGCGGGTCGGCCGGGGGCCTCTCGGAGCACCACATGACCGGGGTGCCGTCCGGGGTGCCCGTCAGGCGGCCGGCGGGCAGTCCTTCGGGGAGCGGGAACGTCATGCCCGGAGCGTAGGGCCGGCCACTGACAGCGCTCTTTGGGACGGTCTAGCTTCCGCTCTTGAGCAGGGCCGCCACGATCGGTCCGGCCGTGTCGCCGCCGTGCCCGCCCTGCTGCACGACGCCCGCCGCCGCGAGGTCGCCCTTCCACGCGGTGAACCAGCCGTTCGGCTTCTTCTGGCCGTCGACCTCGGCGGAGCCCGTCTTGGCGCCGTAGTCCGGGCCGAGGCCGGACATCGCCTCCGCGGCGGTTCCGTACCCCGCCGTGTACTGCATGACCTCGCGCAGCTGCGAGAGGGTCGAGGCGGACATGGTGCGGCTCGCCTTGGCCAGCGTGCGGTGGTCCACCGACGGGGCGACCAGGTAGGGCTGGTGGAAGGTGCCGGCCTTGACGGTCGAGGCGATCGAGGCCATGTTCAGCGGGTTCATGCGGACGCCGCCCTGGCCCATCAGCTCGGCCGCCATCTGCGCGTTGCTCTGCACCGGCACGGCGCCGTCGAAGGACGGCACCCCGATGGACCAGTTGTTCAGCCCGATCCCGAAGACCTGCTGGGCCTGCTTGGTCAGGTCGTCGTCCTTCAGCTCCTTCGCCTGGGTGATGAAGGCCGTGTTGCAGGACCGCGCGAAGCTCGCCTTGAACGTGCCGTTCTTGATCTCGAAGTCGTCGTCGTTGTGGAACTTCCAGCCGCCGTACGTCGCGGTCTTGGGGCACGGGTGCGGCTTGTCGGCCGAGGCGAGCCCCTTGTCGAACAGCAGCGACGCCGTGATCACCTTCATCGTGGAGCCGGGCGCGAGGGAGCCCTGGAAGGCGGTGTTGAAGCCGTGACTCGTGTTCGCGACGGCGAGGATCTCACCCGTCGACGGGCGCATCACGACCACCGACGCCTTCTCCTTGGCGGCCACCTGACGCTCGGCGGCCGACTGGAGGGCCGGGCTGAGCGTGGTCTCCACGGTGCCCGGCGTGCCCTCGCTCAGCGCCAGCAGGGTCTTGTCGGGGGTCTTCTGCGTGCCCTTCTTCGCGGCCTTGCGGACCACGCGCAGCTCGATGCCCGCCTTGCCGCCGGCCGTCTTGCCGTACTTCTCGCGCAGTCCGTCGAGGACCGTGCCCAGCGAGGGGTACTTCGCGGCGGTCAGCTCCTTGCCGTCACGGTCGAGGGCCTTGACCGGGGGCGTGCCCGACTCGCCGGTGACGAGCCGGTCGCCGTCCTGGAGGTCCGGGTGGACGACGGACGACGCCCAGCCGACCAGCGGGACGCCGTCCTTCGCGCGCCGCACGACCGTCAGCTTCGAGTCGTACGCGAGGGGCTTGCTCTTGCCCTTGTACGTGACGGTGGCCTTGACGGAGAACGGGACGGCGGCGCCCGACCGCGTGCCGCCGGTCAGCGTCACACCCGTGATGTGCGCCTCCTTGGCGTAGCCGGTCAGCGTGGTGGTCGCGGCGGCCGAGTCGTCGGTGGCCGCGGCGGCCTTCGCCACGTCGCCGCTCTGCCAGGCGGTGAGGAAGGCCGTCGAAGCCTTGTGCACCTCGGACGCGGACAGCGGACCCGTCTTCACGGCCTTGCGGGTGGTGGCCTGCGATCCCTCGTCGGCCGCCGCTCCGCCGTCGTACAGGCTGTAGACGCCGAACGCCCCGCCGACCACGACGACGGCGATCACCCCGCCGAGCACGGCGGGCTGCTTCGTCTTCTGCCGCTCGGCGACGCGTCTTCTCTTGCCCACAGCTACTCGTCCTCCGCTGAATACCCTGGTGCCCCCGTGGCCTCATGTTTCCAACGATGACCACCACCCTAGGGTCCCGCTCCGTCCGGGGTGACTTCAGCCACCGGTTCGTAGCACAGCTGCGACGATCGGACCGGCGGCGTCGCCCCCGTGACCGCCCTCCTGGGTCATGGCGGCCGCCGCGACGTCGTTGCGGTACCCGGTGAACCAGCTGTTCGACTTCGCCTGGCCGTCGACCTCGGCGGAACCGGTCTTGGCGCCGTAGTTCGGTCCGAGCCCGGCCATCACCTGCGCGGCCGTGCCGCTGACCGCGGTGCGGTTCATCATGGCCCGCAGCTGGGCGACCGTGCCCGCGGACAGGCCCTTGGCGTTGGCCAGCTCACGTTCGTCGAGGGCGCGCGGCACGATGACCGGCTGCCGGAAGACGCCCGTCATGGCGGTCGCCGTCACCGACGCCATGTTCAGCGGCGACATCTGGACCTGGCCCTGGCCGATCAGGTTGGCGGCCGTGTCCGGGCCCCCGGAGGCGGGGACGGAGCCGTCGAAGGACGGGATCCCGGTCTTCCAGTTGTCCTGGCCGAGGCCGAAGTTCTGCTGCGCCTCGTTCGTGAGCCAGTCGACCTTGAGGTCGTCCGCGTACTTCACGAACGCCGTGTTGCACGAGCGCGCGAACGACTCGGACAGCGTGGCGTTCTCGTTGGGTTGCATCCCCTTCAGATTGTGGAAGGTCTGGCTCTGCCACACGGCGTCGGGCGGACAAGGCGCGGGCCCCGTCGCCGTCGTGACGTCGCGGTCGATGAACATGGCGGCGCTGATGATCTTCATGGTGGAGCCGGGGGCGAGCTTGCCGAGGAAGGCCGCGTTGAAGCCGTCCTCGCGGTGGTTGGCGACCGCGAGGACCTCGCCGGTGCTCGGCTTCACGGCCACCACCGACGACTCGTCGTACCGAAGGACGGCCTTCTCCGCGGCGGCCTGCGCGTTCGCGCTGAGTGTGGTGCGGACCTTGCCCGCGCGCCCCTTGGCGAGCACCACCAGCGGGGTGTCCGGGCTCTGGTCGCCGTGCCGGACGGCGAGCTCGATCCCGGGCGAACCACCCGCCGTGTCACCGTACTTGTCGCGCAGCGCGTCCAGGATCGGCCCCAGAGAGGGGTACTTCTCCTTCGTCAGGACAACGTTGTTCCGGTCCACGGCCTCGATCGCCGGGTTCGCCGACTCGCCCGTGACCAGCGTGTCCCCGTCCTTCAGGTCGGGGTGCACGACGGACGGCTTCCAGCCGACCAGTGCCTTCCCCGTCGTCTCGCCCCGCACGACGCTCAGTTCGGAGTCGTACGAGAAGGGCTTGCTCTTCCCCTCGTACGACACCGTCGCGCTGACCGAGAAGGGCACGGTCGTGCCGGACGGCGTGCCCGGTGTGATCCGTACCTTCGTGAGACGGGCCTCGGCGCTGTAGGAGGCCAGCAACGTCTCGGCCGCCGTCGCGTAGTTGGTGTACTGCGCCGCCTTGGCCGCGTCGCCCTTCTCCCAGGCGGTGAAGAAGGCGCGGCTGGTCTCCTTGACCTCCGCGCCGCTCGGCGGACCCGTCTTCACGGGTGCCGGCTCGGCCATGCCCCCGTCCCCGCTGACCGCGGTCACCAGGTTGTACGCGCCGTACCCGGCGCCCCCCACCATCACCGTGAACACGCTGCCGATGACGACAGCCTTCGCCCCTCTGCGCATCGCGCCGCCCCTCCCCGTAAGGCTTCGCACTGTAGGCCGGGGAAGTGAGAGCCGTGACCGGAGTTTCCAGATGTTGTCCGAAGAGAGATCAGAAACAGGATCGAACCGGACAACGGGCCACACTCTTGAACGTTGTTCATTCATGGGTCTGTGCGAACAGTGCGAGGGCGCGGCTGATCGCCGCGCCCTCGCACCGGGTCGGAGCGCCGGGGGCGAGGGAAGGACCGTCAGCCGCCGGCCGGCTGCATCGCCGGGGAGGGTTCGTGCCCGCCCGTGTCCAGCCGGAACGGCGGGTACTCGTCGGTCATGAGGAACACGTAGACGAGCACGCGCAGTATCCAGCGCACCAGGCCCATGAGGAGATCGAACAGGCCGCGCGGGTAGGTCCCGGTGAACGCCAGGATCGCCACCGCGATCAGGGAGAGCAGGCCGATGACGCCGAAGGAGAGGGGGCCGTAGTCCTGCAGGTACCGGTAGGTGGTCAGGCCGCCGCCGACCAGGACCGCGATCAACAGAAACTGCGGGATGGCCAGCAGCCACTTGACCAGGACCAGCCCGCGTGAGAGCCGCGCGGGATAGGCGACGTCGACGTGGACCGGGTAGCCGGGCACGTCCTTGAGTGTGAACGGTGGGTACTCGTCGGTGCCGAGCACCACGGAGGCGTAGTAGTCGACGCGCGTCTTCCAGCGTATGACCCCGACGTTGAAGTCGAAGAGCGGCCGGGGATAGCGCGCGGTGATGAGGATGCTGAAGAACGCGACGACGCTCACCAGCAGGAACGCGATCTGCAGGAAGAACAGGACGACGTAGTGCGGGACGGCGAGGAGCCACTTCACCAGCCACATCCATCGGGTGAGCCGGGGGTCCAGCGTCGCTTCGACGCGCAGGGGGTGGGTGGAAGCGGGGGGCATGACGGCCACCGCCTTTCGTGCGGGGGATGGGGGACGCGTCCCATGCACCGCACCGCCGCGGCTGTGCCGGACGATGCGGGCGGGTCACTTGCTCCGTATGAGCCGTATGACCCATTAGCTCCCGCTGTGCGAAGCCCGTCATGCCCCGTGATCGCGGGGCAGGGGAATCCGTGACTTGACGGACGGCGGCGCACCGGTGGCTGCGCGGCCGCATCCTGAGCGGTGATCGCCGGCGGCCCCGACTCGCCCGCACCTCTTGGGGATTGGCCGGCCGAGTCGCTCTCGGCGGACCGGAGGACGGGCGGGTGGTGGCCGTGATGCGACTGTGACGTACGGCGCTGCCGCTCGATGCCATGCTGCGCACATGTCTGATGAATCAGTCGACGGCGCGGTCGCTCCGCCGCCCGCCTCGGCGCCGGCGGGATCCGGAACCGCACGGGGGCGTCGGTTCCGGGGCGCCCTGGTGGTGTCGGCGGTTGCCGGGCTCGTGGTCGGTTCGGGTGCCGTCGCGCTGGCATGGAATCTGTCCGGGCCCGACGACGACCGGGCGTTCACGCTGGTGGGGCAGGCGCGCATCGAGGGCGGCCTCGGAGCCACGGGGTCCTGCAGCGGCAGTCACGAGTTCTCCGACGTCGACAAGGGCGCACTGGTGACCGTCTACGACTCGGCAGGCCGGGTCGTCGCGACCGGGTCGCTCGGAAGCGGCGCCTACGACGACTCCCCGGCGTGTGTCTTCCCGATCGCCGTGCGCGGGGTGCCGGGCGGATCGGCGTCGTACTCGGTGCAGGTCGGCTGGCACGGGAAGAAGCGGATCACGCACGAGCAGGCACGGACCGGAGGCCTGGTCGTGACGCTCGACTAGCCGGGACCGCCCGTGCGCCGCGCGAGGCCGGCCGACGGAGGCCGGCCTCGCGCGGCGGTGTCCTGCCGGTCGGTCGGATCCGCGTCGAGGGTGCCCGGCGTGGTCGGTGCCCGGTTCGTTGCCGGGGAGGGATGTGCTGCGGGGTGGTGAGCTGGCTGGTCGCTGGACAGACGTCATGAACTCGCCGGATAGGCTGCCGCCTCTTGTATCGGCATCCTCCTGAAGAGGTGTGAATGAAGACAGGCAGACGAACCGTGGCGGTGGCCACGTTCGTGGGGGCGCTGGGGCTCTCGGTGCTGAACGCGCCGACGGCTCAGGCAGCGGACACAGGCATCACTGTGTCGGACATCGTCATCAACAACGGCAAGCCGATCGTCGTGGGCACGACGAAGGTGGTGGAGCCGCCCATCAGTTTCAACATCGCGCTGCCTTCCGGGTACAGCACCGCCGACCCTTTCCGCTACGACGCGTACCCCTTCCTGTATCGCGGCAGCATGCAGACGGCCGCCGACACCGGGGAGAACTTCATCGGGCCGGGCGGCTACACCTGCTACGAGAGCGACGCCAAGCACGCTCGCTGCGAGGGCAACCTCTACATCGACCCGCACCCGAGTCAGGATCACGTCGACTCCAACAGCGACGCCACGACCTGGAAGGTGGGAGTCTCGCTGAAGCTGTTCAAGGCCGATGGCGGCCTCAAGGCCGGGGAGCGGGAGACGCGGTCCACGACCGTTCAGCTGAAGCGCGCGGCCAAGGCGACCACCGACGCCTCGCCGGAGCCGGTCACCAAGGGCAAGTCGATCACCGTCACCGGCAAGGTCACCCGGGCGAACTGGGCCACGAAGAAGTACGACGCCTACAGCGGCCGTACGGTCAGCCTCCAGTTCCGCGCCAAGGGCGCCGACACGTACAAGACGGTCAAGAAGGGCACCACCAGCAGCACCGGGGGTCTGAAGACCACGGTCACCGCCTCGGTCGACGGCTACTACCGCTGGGTGTACTACGGCAACTCGACGACCGGCGTCGCCACCAGCACGGCCGACTACGTCGACGTGCGCTGATGCCCCGGGTGCCGGGTCGGGATCTTCCCGTCCTTGGCCCTGGCGGGCGTGACCCCCGTCCGGTCGCGTAGCCCGCGATCTGCCACTGCGGTCGGCCCGGCCGTGCGACGGTGATCAACCATGACAGCCAACGGCCGACAACGGCCAAGAGGGCGCGGCCACCGGCCGCGCCCTCTTGGTGTGTCCACCCGGCTAGACCCAGGTGTCCAGCCACATCCGCGATCTCCAGTCGTCTATGGGGATCGAGGTGCCGGTGTACAGGGGCCAGAAGTAGATGAAGTTCCACGCGATCAGCAGGACCAGGACGCCGGCGCCGGCCGCGCCGATCACGCGGCGGCGTTCTCCGCAGCCGGGTGGGCCGAGGATCGCGCCGATCAGCATGGCGACGGCCAGGCAGAGGAACGGCACGAAGACGACGGCGTAGAAGAAGAAGATCGTGCGTTCCTGGTACATGAACCAGGGCAGATAGCCGGCCGCGATGCCGCAGGCGATCGCGCCCGCGCGCCAGTCGCGGCGGAACGCCCAGCGCCACAGCACGTAGAGGACCGCGAGGCAGGCCGCCCACCACAGGAGCGGGGTGCCCAGCGCCAGCACCTCACGGGCGCACTTGTCGCCCGCGTCGGCGGGGCAGCCGTCCTTGCCGGGCAGCGGGGACTCGTAGAAGTACGAGACCGGGCGGCCGAGGACGAGCCAGCTCCACGGGTTCGACTGGTAGGTGTGCGGCGAGGACAGCCCGACGTGGAACTTGTAGACCTCGTGCTCGTAGTGCCACAGGCTGCGCAGCCAGTCGGGCAGCCAGGTCCAGTGACCGCCCCTGCCGTCGGTCACCGCCCAGTTGCGGAAGTAGCCGCCCCTGCCGTTGTCCGGGGAGAGGATCCAGCCGAGCCAGGAGGTGAGGTAGACGGCCAGCGCGACCGGGACCGTCGCGAGGAACGTGATGCCGGTGTCGTGCCGGAGCGCCGCGAGGTAGGGGTGGCGGGCGCCCGCCACCCGGCGCGAGGCCGCGTCCCACAGGACCGCCATGACGCAGAACGCGGCGAGGACGTAGAGGCCGTTCCACTTGGTGCCGATGGCCAGGCCCAGCATCAGGCCCGCGCCCCAGCGCCAGGGGCGCCGGCCGAGGCGGGTCGTCTCGGCGATGTGCGCGTCGGGGCGCACCACCCCGTCCCCGTCGGCGGGCAGTGCGGCCGCGAGCCGGGCGCGGGCGTGGTCGCGGTCGACGACCAGGCAGCCGAAGGCGGCCAGCACGAAGAACATGAGCACGCCGTCGAGCAGCGAGGTGCGGCTCATCACGAAGTGCAGGCCGTCCACCGCCATCAGCGCGCCCGCGAGGCAGCCGAGGAAGGTCGAGCGGAACAGCCGTCGCCCGATCCGGCACAGCAGCAGCACCGACAGCGTGCCGAGCAGCGCGGTCATGAACCGCCAGCCGAAGGGGTTGAACCCGAACATCCATTCGCCGAGTCCGATGACGTACTTCCCGACGGGCGGATGCACGACGTACGCGGCGTCGCTCGGGACGGTCACATGGCCGTTGCCCTGGAGGATCAGGTCGTTGGCGTCCTTGGCCCAGTTGACCTCGTAGCCGCGGTGGATGAGCGCCCAGGCGTCCTTGGCGTAGTACGTCTCGTCGAATATCACCGCCTTCGGGCTGCCCAGGTGCCAGAACCGCATCAGCCCGGCCATCAGGGTCACCAGCAGCGGGCCGCCCCAGCCGGACCAGCGCGTGATGCGCTCCGCGACCTCGTGGCGCAGCCCGAGCGTGGCCCAGATGCGCGGGCTGGGCTCTGCGTACGGCGGTACGAGCCGGTCGCGCACATCGCTTCTGGGCGGCGCCGTGTAGCCGAAGCGGCGCAGCCGCAGCTGCCACGACGGCCACTGCGCGTCGGTGGCCTGCCCCTGCCGGGTGTCCGTGGAGGACGCGGTACTGGTCACCGCGCCATCGTAGGGAACAGGTCTGTGGGAGTCCCGTGCACCGGCCGTAAATGGGTGGAAGCCGCTGTCCGGGCGAACACCCGAGCCGGATTCCGGCCGCACGCCCGAGCCGGATTCCGGTCGGGTGCCGGAGCCGGATTCCCGGGCGGGTGCCCGCGCGGGAATGCGGGCGGGGCGGCGGCAGGGCGGGCGGCGACCGGCGCCGCCGGGCCCTGCGAGGATGGAGCCGTGACAGGAACCCTTGTGTTGGCAGGCACCCCCATCGGCGACATCGAGGACGCGCCGCCGCGGCTCGCCGCGGAACTGGCCGGGGCCGACGTGGTCGCCGCCGAGGACACCCGCCGGCTGCGCCGGCTCACCCAGGCGCTGGGCGTGCAGCCCGCCGGACGCGTCGTGTCCTACTTCGAGGGGAACGAGGCCGCCCGCACACCGGAGCTGGTCGAGGCGCTGGCCGGCGGTGCGCGGGTGCTGCTGGTGACCGACGCCGGCATGCCGTCCGTGTCGGACCCCGGCTACCGGCTGGTCGCCGCCGCCGTGGAGAAGGACATCAAGGTCACCGCCGTACCCGGCCCCTCCGCCGTGCTCACGGCGCTGGCGCTGTCGGGGCTGCCCGTCGACCGCTTCTGCTTCGAGGGCTTCCTGCCGCGCAAGGCGGGCGAGCGCCTGTCGCGGCTGCGTGAGGTCGCCGACGAGCGCCGCACCCTCGTCTACTTCGAGGCCCCGCACCGGCTCGACGACACGCTCGCCGCGATGGCCGAGGTCTTCGGGACGGAGCGGCGCGCCGCCGTCTGCCGGGAGCTGACGAAGACGTACGAGGAGGTCAAGCGGGGTCCGCTGGGCGAACTCGCGGCCTGGGCCGCCGAGGGCGTGCGCGGGGAGATCACCGTCGTCGTCGAGGGCGCCGCGCAGAAGGGCGCCGAGGAACTGGACGCCGCCGAGCTGGTGCGCAGGGTGCGGGTGCGTGAGGAGGCGGGGGAGCGGCGCAAGGAGGCGATCGCGGCGGTGGCCGCGGAAGCAGGTATTCCCAAACGTGAGGTCTTCGATGCCGTCGTCGCGGCAAAGAATGCCGAACGAAGCGCCCCATAGAAGGGCAAAGGGCGGTGCCGCAAGGCAAAGCCCAGGCCGGGTGGCGGGACCTTTCCGACAAGGAACGGCCAAAACGGATCCAACAGTCGACAGGCCTGATGCGTTCGCGTGCGCGAAAGCGTCCACTGGTTGAAGGGACGCACCCGTCCCTCGCCCCCGTTCGCCGGGGGCGCTCGTCCAGCGGACAACAGGAGCTGGCATGAGTGAGATCGCAGGACAGACCGGGCATCGCAGCGCGGCGACCGCCGTCGTCCATGAGTCGTACTCCTTCGCCTGCATGCGCTGCGGGCACGGCTGGGAGCAGTCGTACGAGATAGAGCACCACCTCGACGCCGAGGGCAGTGAGTTCGTGATGTACGTGGCGAACGGGCACGTCGTGCCGTCGCCGCTCAGCCGGCCCACCTGCCTCAACTGCGACAGCCATGTGGTGCGCATCATGCGCGCCGGTCAGGTGTCCTCCGCTCTGAACTCCATGCACGCCGCGCACCCGCACCGTGCGGTGCCCCGGCAGCCCGAGCAGGCGCCGCGGGAGCCGGGCGGCGACGGCGCGGCCCCGGCGGAGCCGAAGGAGCCGCACCACTGGCACCTCTCGGACCTGCTGCACCCCTTCCAGCACCGCAAGGCGGGATGACCTTCCTCGGGTGAGGGCCGGCATGCCCCTTTCGTAGGATCGGGGCATGCCTTCCTCCGCCTCCGACAAGAACGCCGCACCCCCGCTCCCCGAGCCCCTGCGGGTGCCCGTCGCCGACTCGCACACCCATCTCGACATGCAGTCCGGCACGGTCGAGGAGGGCCTCGCCAAGGCCGCGTCGGTCGGAGTGGCGACGGTCGTCCAGGTCGGCTGCGACGTGAAGGGCTCGCGCTGGGCCGCCGAGACGGCCGCCGCGTACGACGCCGTCCACGCGACGGTCGCCCTGCACCCCAACGAGGCGCCGCGTATCGTGCACGGCGACCCCGACGGCTGGTCCCGGCAGGGCGCACGCCGCCCGGGCGGCGAGGCCGCGCTGGACGAGGCGCTCGCCGAGATCGACCGCCTCGCGGCGCTGCCGCAGGTCAAGGGCGTCGGCGAGACCGGACTCGACTACTTCCGCACGGGCCCCGAGGGCAAGGCGGCGCAGGAGCGCTCCTTCCGTGCCCACATCGAGATCGCCAAGCGGCACGGCAAGGCCCTCGTCATCCACGACCGCGACGCCCACGCCGACGTGCTGCGCATCCTCAAGGAGGAGGGCGCGCCCGAGCGGACCGTCTTCCACTGCTACTCGGGCGACGCCGACATGGCCGCGATCTGCGCCGGCGCCGGCTACTTCATGTCCTTCGCCGGCAACATGACCTTCAAGAACGCCCAGCCGCTGCGCGACGCGCTGGCGGTGGCGCCCCTGGAGCTCGTGCTCGTCGAGACCGACGCGCCCTTCCTGACGCCCGCGCCGTACCGCGGACGGCCCAACGCGCCGTATCTCATTCCGGTCACGGTGCGCGCCATGGCCGAGGTGCGCGGTATCGGCGAGGACGCGCTGGCGACCTCGATCTCCGCCAACACTGCGCGCGCGTTCGATTACTGACGGATAACGGTTCCCGGGGTTCTTCCTGGTCACGCACGGGTCATGCGCGGGGGAGTGTCGCGACACAGCGTAGTCGCGTTGCTTGGGAGAGTGACGACCGCTCCGCTAGGTTCTGGTCGCCCATTCCGGACCCTGGAGCGTGTCGTCGTGAGCAGCTCGCAGTACGAGACGTATGGAACGACTGGTGTCACCACCGGTGCGACGGGAGCGCCGCACCCGGACGAGACGCCGCCGTACGCGCCGCCGTACGACGACGAGCGGCCGCCGTACCCGGACACCGCGGCGCCGCGGGGGAGCGAGGAGCCGCATCGCCCCGCCTTCCCGGACACCTACCGGCCCGCGTACGAGTCGCCCGGGGTGCCCCGGCACGAGGCGCCGACGGAGCCGTTGCTGCCCCGCCATGAGGCGCCGACGGAGCCCCTGCTTTCCCGGCACGAGGCGCCGACCGAGCCCCGGCTGCCCCGGCAGGGCCCGGACGCAGGCGCCGGACGGCCGCCGGCGGCCGTGGGGGCGCCGCGGCCCGGCGGGCGGGCCGAGGTGCGGCGCGCGGCCCGGCGCAGGCGGACCGCCGAGCGCCCCGACCCGCTCCGGCGGCTGCTCCCGCAGGCACTCGTCGTCGCGTTCCTGGCCGGCGGCACCTCGGCGTTCGTCGCCAGCGACAAGGCGATCGAACTCACCGTCGACGGGAAGTCGCGCACCCTGCACACCTTCGCGGACGACGTCACCGAACTGCTCGCCGAGGAGGGCGTGCGGGTGGGCTCGCACGACGTGGTGGCGCCCGCGCCGGGCACACCGCTCGCCAGCGGTGACGAGGTCGCCGTCCACTACGGGCGTCCCGTGGAGCTCACCCTCGACGGGCAGCGGCGCCAGGTGTGGACGACGGAACCCACCGTGGACGGGGCGCTCAGACAGCTGGGGGTGCGCGCCGAGGGCGCGTACCTGTCGGCGTCGCGGTCCCGCACCATCGGACGCGCGGGCCTCGACCTCGCCGTCCGCACCGAGCGCATGGTGACGATCATGGCGGACGGCCGGGCACGGACCATCCGCACGAACGCGGCGAGCGTCCGGGAGGCCGTCGAGGAGGCCGGCATCACCCTGCGCGGGCAGGACACGACCTCCGCGCCACCCGGCAGCTTCCCGCGCGACGGTCAGACGGTCACCGTCATGCGGATCACCGGCAGCAGGGAGGTCCGCGAGGAGGCCATCCCGTACGGGGTGCGGCGGACCCAGGACCCCTCGTTGTTCAAGGGCACCGAGGTCGTCGAGCAGGCCGGGCGGCCCGGGGCGCGCCGGGTCACCTACGCCCTGCGGACCGTCAACGGCGTCCGGGAGCGGCGGCGCCGCATCGAGGCCGAGACGGTGCGCGAGCCGCGGGCGCAGCTGGTGAAGGTCGGCACGAAGCCGCTCCCGATGTCCGTCGACGGCGCCGACGGCCTGGACTGGGCCGCCCTCGCGGCCTGCGAGTCCGGGGGCCGGCCCCACGCGGTCGACCCCTCCGGCACCTACGGCGGGCTCTACCAGTTCGACAACCGCACCTGGCACGCCCTCGGCGGCAAGGGCCGCCCCCAGGACGCTCCCGCGGCCGAGCAGACCTTCCGGGCGAAGAAGCTGTACCTGCGGCGCGGAGCCAGTCCCTGGCCGCACTGCGGGGCCCGGCTGCACGGGTGAGCGCCCGGCCCACGGCCCCGCGGCGGGGGGCGTGAAAACGGCGGGGCCCGCCGCCCCCGTACGCTTGGTCCGTGACCAGCCCCACCCCCGACGCCCTCCTGGGCCCCGCCGACATCCGTGAACTCGCGGGAGCCCTCGGCGTACGCCCCACCAAACAGCGCGGCCAGAACTTCGTGATCGACGCGAACACGGTGCGCCGGATCGTCCGCACCGCCGAGGTGCGTGACGACGACGTCGTCGTGGAGGTGGGACCCGGCCTCGGCTCACTGACGCTCGCCCTGCTGGAGGCCGCCGACCGGGTCGTCGCCGTCGAGATCGACGACGTGCTGGCGGGGGCGCTGCCCTCGACCGTCGCGGCCCGCATGCCGGAGCGCGCGGACCGGTTCGCGCTGGTCCACTCCGACGCGATGGACGTCCAGGAGCTGCCCGGCCCGCCCCCCACCGCGCTGGTCGCCAACCTCCCGTACAACGTCGCCGTGCCCGTCCTGCTGCACATGCTCGAGACCTTCCCGACCATCGAGCGCACCCTCGTGATGGTCCAGGCGGAGGTCGCCGACCGGCTCGCGGCCGGGCCCGGCTCGAAGGTGTACGGCGTCCCGTCCGTCAAGGCGAACTGGTACGCCGAGGTGAAGCGGGCCGGATCCATCGGCCGCAATGTCTTCTGGCCCGCGCCCAACGTCGACAGCGGACTGGTCGCGCTCACCCGGCGCGCCGAGCCCCTCAAGACCTCGGCCTCCCGGCGCGAGGTGTTCGCCGTGGTGGACGCCGCGTTCGCGCAGCGCCGCAAGACCCTGCGGGCCGCACTCGCCGGCTGGGCCGGCTCCGCGGCGGCGGCCGAGGCCGCGCTGGTCGCCGCCGGTGTCTCGCCGCAGGCCCGCGGGGAGTCGCTGACCGTGGAGGAGTTCGCCCGTATCGCCGAGCACCGTGCCGCCCCCGGCGGCACCGGCACCGGCACCGAGACCACCGTGAAAACCGAGACCACCGAGAACGAGGAGTCGGGCCAGTCGTGACGCAGACGGTGACGGTACGCGTCCCTGCCAAGGTCAACGTCCAGCTCGCGGTCGGCGGCGCCCGCCCCGACGGCTTCCACGACCTGGCGAACGTCTTCCTCGCGGTCGGCCTGTACGACGAGGTGACGGTCACCCCGGCGGACGAGCTGCGCATCACCTGCGCGGGCCCGGACGCCGCCGAGGTGCCCCTGGACCGCACGAACCTGGCGGCCCGTGCCGCCATCGAACTCGGCCGCCGCCACGGCATCGACCCGGCCGTCCACATCCACATCGCCAAGGACATCCCCGTCGCGGGCGGCATGGCGGGCGGCAGCGCGGACGGCGCGGGCGCCCTGGTCGCCTGCGACGCGCTGTGGGGCACCGACGCCTCACGCGACGAACTCCTCGGCATCTGCGCCGACCTGGGCAGCGACGTGCCGTTCAGCCTGGTGGGCGGGGCGGCGCTCGGCGTCGGCCGGGGCGAGCAGCTGCGGGCCCTGGAGGTCGGCGGGACGTTCCACTGGGTCTTCGCGATGGCCTCGCGCGGCCTGTCCACGCCCGCGGTGTTCCGGGAGTTCGACCGGATGAACGAGGGGCTGCGGGTGCCCGAGCCGGTCGCCTCGCAGGAACTGCTGGACGCCCTCGCGAAGGGTGACGCCGGGGCCCTCGCGCGCGCCGTCTCCAACGACCTCCAGCCGGCCGCCCTCTCGCTCTTCCCGGAGCTCGCCGACACCCTCGCCGCGGGCCGGGCGGCCGGCGCGCTCGCCGCGCTCGTCTCCGGGTCCGGTCCGACGACCGCGTTCCTCGCGGCGGACGCGGAGTCGGCGGCCGCGGTCGCCGAGGCCCTGCGCGCCTCCGGCACCTGCCGGTCGGTGCGCGCCACCGAGAGCCCGGCCCCGGGCGCCACGGTCCTGTAGCGAGCCGCTCTCCCGGACACCACCGCGGTGTCCGGGGCTTCGGCCCGTCCGGCGTGCGTGCACGAGGCCGCCGTGGGGTCCCGGGCGCCGGCCCCGCGCGTCCCGGGAACGGGCAGCGCGACGGGGACGGGGAAAGCCCTGGCTCGGCGCCTTCGCCGCGCGGACTACCCTTGAGGGTCGATCGTCCCCCTTGGCAGGAGAGAAATGGCCGTCAACCTGGTCAATGTCGAGTCCGTCAGCAAGGTGTACGGCACCCGTGCACTGCTCGACGGAGTCTCCCTCGGCGTCAGCGAGGGCGATCGGATCGGTGTCGTCGGACGCAACGGTGACGGCAAGACCACCCTCATCCGGATGCTCGCCAAACTGGAGGAGGCCGACACCGGACGCGTCACGCACTCCGGCGGCCTGCACATCGGCGTCCTGACGCAGCACGACTCCCTCGACCCCGCGGCCACCGTCCGCCACGAGGTCATCCGGGACATGGCCGACCACGAGTGGGCGGGCAACGCCAAGATCAGGGACGTCCTGACGGGCCTGTTCGGCGGGCTGGACCTGCCCGGCTTCCCGCAGGGCCTGGACACGGTCATCGGCCCGCTGTCCGGTGGCGAGCGCCGGCGCATCGCGCTGGCCAAGCTGCTCATCGACGAGCAGGACCTGATCGTCCTCGACGAGCCGACCAACCACCTCGACGTCGAGGGCATCGCCTGGCTCGCCCGGCACCTGCGCGAGCGCCGCTCGGCGCTGGTGTGCGTGACCCACGACCGCTGGTTCCTCGACCAGGTCTGCACCCGCATGTGGGACGTGCAGCGCGGCGCGGTGTACGAGTACGAGGGCGGATACTCCGACTACGTCTTCGCCCGCGCCGAGCGCGAGCGCATCGCCGCCACCGAAGAGGTCAAACGGCAGAACCTGGTGCGCAAGGAGCTCGCCTGGCTGCGCCGCGGCGCCCCCGCCCGCACCTCCAAGCCCCGCTTCCGCGTCGAGGCCGCGAACGAGCTGATCGCCGACGTGCCGCCGCCGCGCGACAAGAGCGAGCTGATGAAGTTCGCCGGCTCCCGGCTCGGCAAGACCGTCTTCGACCTGGAGGACGTGACCGTGCAGGCCGGGCCCAAGGTGCTGCTCAAGCACCTGACCTGGCAGCTCGGCCCCGGCGACCGGATCGGCCTGGTCGGCGTGAACGGCGCCGGCAAGACCTCGCTGCTGCGCGCGCTGGCCGACGCCGCCCGCAGCGACGGGGAGCGTCAGCCCGCGGCCGGACGGATCGTCACCGGCAAGACCGTGAAGCTCGCCTACCTCTCCCAGGAGGTCGCCGAACTCGACCCGAACTGGCGCGTCCTGCAGGCCGTGCAGCAGGTGCGCGACCGCGTCGACCTCGGCAAGGGGCGCGAGATGACGGCGGGTCAGCTGTGCGAGACGTTCGGCTTCAACAAGGAGAAGCAGTGGACGCCGGTCGCCGACCTGAGCGGTGGTGAGCGGCGCCGGCTCCAGCTGCTGCGGCTGCTGATGGACGAGCCCAACGTCCTCTTCCTCGACGAGCCCACCAACGACCTCGACATCGAGACGCTCACCCAGCTGGAGGACCTGCTCGACGGGTGGCCCGGCTCGATGGTCGTGATCTCCCACGACCGGTTCTTCATCGAGCGCACGACGGACAACGTGTTCGCGCTGCTCGGCGACGGCACCCTGCGCATGCTGCCCCGTGGCATCGACGAGTACCTGGAGCGCCGCCGCACGATGGAGGAGGCCGCGGCCGCCGCCGTGCTCGCCGCCGCGCCCGCGCCCGCGAAGTCGGCGTCCGCCGCCGACGCCCGCGCCGCGAAGAAGGAACTCCAGCGGATCGAGCGGCAGCTGGACAAGATCTCCGAGAAGGAGACCAAGCTGCACACCCAGATCGCCGACAACGCCACCGACTTCGGGAAGGTGGCCAAACTGGACGCCGAACTGCGCGAGTTGGCGGGGGAGCGCGAGGATCTGGAACTGCGCTGGCTGGAGCTCGCCGAGGACGCGTGACCGGGGCGTGCGGAGCGCCGCCGTGCTGTGCGATGGCGGCGCGCGCTCGGCGTGAAGGGCGCGTGAAGGCGCGTAACGACGGCATCACAGGCCGGTTCTCCCTTGGGAACAGGGGCCGGACCAGCCCCCTGCGTGTACGCGACAGAGTGATAGAAAGGGCCGTCTGAGAACAGTCTGAGATCCACCGGGACAGAGCGGAAATCCAGCGCCGCCGGTGGGGCGCCACATCAGTGAAGAGGGGGAAGCGCTGATGAGTCAGCCGCCTGGTCAGCCGCCGCAGGGCGGTTTCGGAGCACCGCAGGACCCACGCGCACAGGGCGGATTCGGTACGCCTCCGCCGCCCGCGCAGCCGCCCGCGTCTCCACCGACTCCGCCCGCCGGTGCCCCGCAGCCCGGCTACGGATACCCGCAGCAGCCCGGCCCCTACAGCCAGCCGGGACCGTACGGTCAGCCGCAGCAGCCGGGGCCGTACACCCAGCCCGGCCCCTACGGGCAGCCGCAGCAGCCTGGTTACGGATACCCGCCCCAGGCGCAGTACCCGGGCGCGCCCGGCACCCCGCCGCCCGGCGGCGGCTCCAAGAATCCCTTCAAGGGCAGGCCCGCCCTCATCATCGGCGCCGCGGTGGCCGCGCTGCTCGTCGTCGGCGGCACCGTCTGGGCCGTCAGCGCCGGCGGCAGTGACGACGGCAAGAAGCCCGTCGCCGACAAGAGCCACAGCCCGAAGCCCACCGTCTCCGACGACCCGGTCAACCCCGGGGACGGCAGCGGTGACGGCGGTGAGGACTCGGAGAACCTCAACGAGGGCCGGAAGCCGGGCGAGGCCAAGGTGCTCTGGTACAAGTCGGCGCCCGACGCGCCCGGTTCCGGTGCCGACGCCCCCGGCCTGTGGGTCACCGACAAGGCTGCGGTGAAGGCCGCGTACAAGCAGGTCTTCGCCTTCAACGTCACCGACGGCAAGCCCACTTGGGACGCGCTGACCATGCCGCAGAAGATCTGCGCGGTCACCCCGCAGAAGACGTCCGACGGCAAGGCCGTCATCGCGTACATGAGCGGCCCCGGCAGCAGCGCCAAGTGCAACCAGCTCCAGCAGATCGACCTGAACACCGGCGCCAAGGGCTGGAGCGGCAAGGTCCCCGACGGTGAACTCTTCGACAGCACCATCTCCGTGGAACTGTCCATCACCGGCGACACGCTGATGGTCGGCCGCTCCATGTCCGGTGTGGCCTACGACGTCGGCAGCGGCAAGAAGCTCTGGGAGAAGACGAAGTACGGCACGGGCTGCTACCCGGCCGGCTTCGCGGGCGGCACCAAGCTCGTGGCCGTCTCGTCCTGTTCGGCCGGCAGCGACAACAAGCACGACGAGGTTCAGGAGCTGGACCCGGCGACCGGCAAGGTCAGGTGGACCACGAAGATCCCCAAGGGCTGGACCGTCGAACGCGCCTACTCCGTCGCCCCCGTCGTCCTCTACATGACCAACGACGACAAGAAGCGGGTCAACGTCACCGCGCTGAAGAACAACGGCGGTCTGCGCTCGCAGCTGGAGAGCAAGGACTCCTTCGCGCCCGAGTGCGGATACGCCGTCCTCGACCGCGATCTGACGGGCTGCTTCGGCACCGCCGCCGACGCCAACACCCTCTACCTGCCGACCGAGGCGAAGACCGGCGCCAACGAGGTCGTCGCGTTCAGCCTGGAGACCGGCAAGGAGAAGTGGCGCGTCAAGTCCCCGGCGGACGAGACGATGCTGCCCATGAGGATGGAGGGCACCAACCTCATCGCGTACGTCGAGCCGTCGTACGACGGCGGGGGGAAGATCGTCTCGATCCCCACGACCGGCACCGGCCACCGGCCCACCACGCTGCTGCAGAACCCGCAGGGCACCGCGGACATCGAGAACGGCTTCTTCTCGAAGGCGGTCGACTACGTCGACGGGCGTTTCTACATCTCCACCACCCGGCTGACGGGCCAGGACGACGCGAAGGAGAAGTTGATGCTGGCGTACGGCAAGTGAGCCGGCCACCGCTCCCGTCCGTCCGGGCCTCCCACTCCTTCGTCCCCTTCGCATCCGAGGAACACACGTCATGAGCCAGCCGCCGCCCCCGCCGCCGAACCAGCCCCCTTCCAACGAGCCCCCGCAGGGCGGTTTCGGCGCGCCCCAGGACCCGCCCCCCGGCGGTTTCGGGGCACCTCAGGACCCGCCCCCCGGCGGTTTCGGGGCACCTCAGGACCCGCCCCCCGGCGGCTTCGGCGCCCCGACGCCCCCGCCGCCGGCGCAGGGTCCCGGCTACGGCTACCCGCAGACGCCCCCGCCGCCGCAGACGGCTCCGCCCGCCGCGCCGCAGCAGCCGTACGGCTATCCGCAGACGCCGCCCCCGGCCCAGCCCGGTTACGGCTATCCCGGACAGCAGCCGCAGTACGGCGCCCCGGGCCAGCAGGCCCCGTACGGCTACCCGCAGCAGCAGACCATGCCGATGCAGCCGCAGGCCCCGCAGGGCGGCGGCGGCGGCCGGAAGGTCAACAGCCAGCTGGTCATCATCGTGGCCGCCGTGGTCGCGGTCGCGCTGATCGTCGGCGGCGGTGTCTGGTACGCCTCGTCCTCCGGCAAGGACGACAAGAACACCGCGGGCACGTCCGGCGGCAGCAAGGGCGGCAAGGACGGCAAGGGCGACGGCACGTCCGGCGGTTCCACCGGCGGCAAGGAGAAGGTCCCCTCCGACACCAGCGCCGAGCTGCTGTTCCAGGTGCCCGCGCCCGCCGTCAAGAACGACAGCAGCGCCACCACCGTCGGCTCCTGGCTCACCGACAAGGTGTACGTCAAGAGCGGCAACGCCGAGGTCGACGGCTACGACCCCAAGACCGGCGCCAAGGTGTGGACGATCAAGCTGCCCGGCCCGGTGTGCCAGGCCAGCCGCCACGCCACCGAGGCCAACCGCACGGCGATCATCTACGAGCCCGCCATGCCGACCAAGGAGGATCCGTCGCACGGCTGCAGCCAGCTCGCCGCCCTCGACCTCGACGCCGGCAAGAAGCTGTGGACCAAGACGCTCAAGTCCGGTGACCAGCTGGTCAACATCGACAACGTCACCGTGAGCGGCAACACGGTCGCCGCGGGCAGCACCAGCGGCGGCGGCGCCTTCGACATCTCCACCGGAAAGGCGCTGTGGGCGCCCAAGCCGACCGACAGCTGCTACGACGCCGGCTACGGCGGTGGCGAGAAGCTGGTCGCGGTCCGCAAGTGCGGCGAGTACGGCAGCACCCGCCAGCTGCACATCCAGACCATCGACCCGAAGTCCGGGAAGGTGCTCTCTGAGTACAAGATGTCGCCCGGCATCGAGTACGCGAGCGTCGTCTCCACCGACCCGCTGGTCGTGGCCGCCGACGTCGGCGACTCCGCCGGGGACGGCAGCGGCATCTCGGACTTCTTCTCCATCGACAACAAGACCGGCAAGCTGCGCACGAAGATCTCCGCGCCCGGCAAGACGTACGCGGCCCGCTGCGACGGCATCAGCCGGATCGAGTACTGCTCCGGTCTCGCCGTCGGCAACGACAAGCTCTACATCCCGACCGAGGAGCACGACGGCACCGGGGAGTACAGCCGCACCAACGAGATCGTCGCCTTCGACCTCTCCACCGGCAAGCAGACCGGCCAGCGCGGTGACGCCGGTGACGGCTACACCATCACCCCGCTGCGCATGGACGGCACCAACCTCCTCGCCTACAAGCGCCCGCCGTACGACAAGGGCGGGCAGGTCGTCTCCTTCGACGGCACCTCCTTCAAGGAGACCAAGCTCCTGGAGAACCCGGCGGGCGAATCGGTCCGCGACGCGGAGTCCAGCATGCTCCCGGAGTACGCCGAGTTCATCTACCGTGACGGCCGCCTTTACATGTCGCAGGTCTACGCCCACAAGCCGTCCTCCGCGGACGACAAGGAGTACCTGGTGGTCGCCTTCGGCACCAAGTAGCCGAGCCGGTCCGCGCCGTGCGGCCCCGTCCCTGCTCAGGGGCGGGGCCGCACGCGTACCCCTCATCACTCCCGAATGGGAGAGATTTCGATATTCCGGGGCACATCTCTCCAGTAGGGGAAGCGCAACGTCGAACAAGCGTGTAGCTTCCGGGGGATGGAGAGCCGGGGGGCTCCTAATCCACGGGGAACCAGTGGGGATGCTTGGGGGGACTGGGGGGTTGCCTGATGGGAGTGCGGCTCATGGTGGTCGACGACCACCGATTGCTCGCCGAGGCGTTGGCCTCGGCCTTGAAGCTGCGCGGGCACCGGGTGCTCGCCGCGGCGGCGCCCGCCGCGGGGGCGGCGGAGCTGGTGATCACACGGGCACCCGAGGTGTGCCTGCTCGGCACGGCCGCACCGGCCGAGCCGGGGATCTTCGACCCGGTGGTGAAGATCAAACGGGAACGGCCGCAGGTGGCCGTCCTCGTCCTGGGCCCGGTGCCGAACCCGCGGGGCATCGCCGCCGCGTTCGCCGCCGGAGCGTCGGGCTACGTACGCCACGACGAACGCATAGAGGGCGTCGAGCGCGCGATCATGAAGGCGCGGGCGGGTGAGGCGGCCGTGGCCCCGCAGCTCCTCCAGGGCGCCTTCAGCGAACTGCTCAACCCGGCCGCCCAGCCCGACGACGAGGGGCAGCGGCTGCTCCAGATGCTCACCCCGCGCGAGGTGGAGGTGCTCGTGCGGGTCGCGGACGGCGAGGACACCCGGCTCATCGCGGCCGGCATGGGCATAGCCCCGTCGACGGCCCGCACCCATGTGCAGCGGGTGCTGATGAAGCTGGGTGTGGGATCGCGTCTCGAGGCGGCGGCGCTGGCCGCCCGCACCGGTCTGCTGGACCGGGCGGGGCCGGTGCCGGCCCCGCCCGGCGGGACGGAGGAGCCCCTGTGAGGTCCGGGGCCTACGCGGAGGGCCGCCGCTCGTCGAAGCTGGCGAAGTAGGCGGCGGCCATGTCCTCGTCGGCGTGGCCCTGGGCGGCGGCGCGGCCGAAGCGCTCCGCGGCCGCGGCGGCCACGTCGAGGCGAACACCGCTGTGCTCTCCGGCCCGGACGATCAGACGGGCGTCCTTCTCGGCGGTGGCGACCGCGAAACTCGGCGGTGTCAGCCGGTCCTCCAGGACCAGGTCGGCCTTGGCGCGCAGATAGACCATGTCGAGCGGGCCGTCGGCGATCAGGTCGAAGAAGCCGTGCGGGTCCACGCCCAGGCTCTGCGCCAGGGCGAGGACCTCGCCGCTGGCGGCGGTGGCCGCGAGGACCCAGCTGTTGGCGACGAGCTTGAGGCGCGTCGCGCTGCCGGCCGCGCCGTCCTCGCCGGTCCACACGGTGCGTGAGCCGACGGCGTCGAAGACCGGCGTCACGGTGTCGCGGCTGTCCGCCGGGCCCGCCGCCAGCACGGTCAGCTGCCCCGCCTCGGCGGGCTGACGGGTGCCGAGGACCGGCGCGTCGAAGAAGACCAGTCCGTGCTCGCGGGCGAAGCCGGCCAGCTCGGGGACGGACTCGATGCCCGCGGTCGTCGACTGCACCCAGGCGGCGCCGGGGCGCAGGCCGGGCGCCGCCTGCCGCATGACATCGAGGGCGGCGGCACCGTCGTACAGCACGGTGAGGACGACCTCGGCGTCCTGGACCGCCTCGGCGGGAGTGCCGGCGACGTGGATGCCGTCGGCGGCCAGCGGCTCGGCCTTGTCGTGGCTGCGGTTCCAGGCCCGGACGGTGTGTCCGGCCCGTGCGAGGCTGCGCGCCATCGCGGCCCCCATGATCCCGGTGCCGAGGACGCTCACGGTGAGCTTCACGGGCCGGTCGGTGGCGTTCGGCGTGGTCATGAGGGGTGCGCTCCTTCTCGGTGGACGGGGCAGGGGGTGCCTACAGCGGTACGGGGCCGGAGTCCCGAAGAACTCCAGCCCCGTACGCGGACGCTACTCGCTGTCCTGCTCCTCGGGCAGGACGTGGGGCGCCGGCGGCGGCGTCGGACGCAGCTTCAGCCAGACGAGGAAGAACAGGCCGAGGAGCAGCATGCCCAGGCCGGTCCACAGGTTGATGTTGACGCCCTGGGCCTTCTCGATGGCGGCGTCGGAGTCGGTGAGGCCGGTGATCCCGACGATGAGGCCGTAGAGCACGAACAGGAGTCCGATGATGCGGCGCAGGTCGAAGATGCGGGCGGCGGTGGCGGACTTGCCCTCCAGCTCGGTGACTTCCCGCTGGACGTCCTTCTCGGAGAACCCGGAGTGTCCGGAATGCTCGGTCATGATGTCTCAATCCTCCCGCGATCAGAACGAGAACGGGATGTAGCAGGCGGCCGCGATGATCACTGCGCCCCAGCCCAGCAGGGCCGGCTTGCGGTACCAGGCGTCGTCCCCGGGGGCGGCAGGTTCCTCCATGCCGGGGGAGCGGGTGCCGTAGACCAGGCCCTGGAGCTCCTCCTCCGGCTTCGGGGCGGTGAACAGAGACACGACGACCATGACGACCGCACCGGCGACGAAGCCCGCGATCGCGGAGACGAAGTTGGCGCCCTGGTCGGTGGGGATGTCGATGATGCCGCGCTTGTAGAGGACGAAGTAGTTCACCATCGCGGTCACGGTGCCGGCGAGCAGGCCCCAGAAGCCGGACTTGGTGGAGGCGCGCTTCCAGAACATGCCGACGATGAAGACGACGAACATCGGCACGTTGAAGAAGGAGAAGAGCGTCTGGAGGTAGCTCATGATGTTCGAGAACGACGACGCCAGGAACGCCGTGCCCACCGAGGCGGCCACGCCGATCGCGGTGATGAGGCGGCCGAAGCGCACGTAGTACGCGTCCTCGCGGCCCCGGACCACGTACTTCGCCCAGATGTCGTTGGTGAACACCGTGTTGAAGGACGAGACGTTGGCGGCCATGCCGGCCATGAAGGCGGCGAGCAGACCGGTCACCGCGATGCCGAGCACGCCGTTGGGCAGCAGTTCCTGCATCAGGTAGGGGATGGCGTCGTTGTACTGGAGGTCGGAGCCGGGGGTGCCGATCTTGGGCACGAGGACGGCGGCGACCAGGCCCGGGATCATCACCAGGAAGACGATGAAGATCTTCGGGAACGCGGCGATCAGCGGGGTGCGCTGGGCGGCGGAGAGGTTCTTCGCGGACAGGGCGCGCTGCACCTCGGCGAAGTTGGTGGTCCAGTAGCCGAAGGACAGGACGAAGCCGAGACCGAGCACGATGGTCAGCCAGTTGGCGCCGAGCGGGTTGGCGCTGCCGATGCCGGTGCCGCCCCAGGCGGTGACGAAGTCGTGGCCGTGGGTCTTGGAGAGGGAGTCGGTCAGACCGTCCCAGCCGCCGACCTTCTTCAGGCCGAGCACGACGATCGGGATGAGGGCCGCCAGGATCACGAAGAACTGGAGCACCTCGTTGTAGATCGCCGAGGACAGGCCGCCGAGCGTGATGTAGGCGAGTACGAAGAAGCCGGCGACCAGGATGGCCACCCACTGCGGCCAGCCGAGGAGTGCCTCGACGACGATCGCGAGGGCGTAGAGGTTCACACCGGCGATCAGGATGGCCGCGAAGGCGAACAGGATCGAACTCAGCAGGTGGGCCGACTTGTCGAAGCGGAGCAGCAGCATCTCCGGGACGGAGCGGACCTTGCTGCCGTAGTAGAAGGGCATCATCACCAGGCCGAGGAAGACCATGGCGGGGATGGCGCCGATCCAGTACCAGTGGACGGTGTAGGCGCCGTACTGGGCGCTGTTCGCGGCCATGCCGAGGATCTCGGTGGCGGCCAGGTTGGCCGAGATGAAGGCCAGGCCGGTGATCCACGCCGGCAGTGACCGGCCCGACAGGAAGAAGTCCAGGGTCGTCTTCACCGAGCGGCGGGCGGCGAAGCCGATGCCGAGAACCACGGCGAAGTAGATCGCCATGATCGCGTAATCGAGCCCGTTGGTGGGAAGCCGTAGCCCCGCCGCCAGTTCTGTGGGGGTATGTGTGGGGGTTTGCATGCGTACTCGCTTCGTTGCGCGAACTGAACCTGAGCGGAACCTACGCCTCCGTGTTCAGTAATTGAACACTTCTGATGGTGCTCTTTGTTTGATTGTGATGTTGACGGCTGTGGTGACTTGTGTTTTGGTATGTTGGGTTCTGTTTGAAGGTTCGGTGGCTCGACTGGGGAGTCCGAAGTGAAGAAGACCTCGACCCGACTGGCCGACGGTCGTGAGCTCATCTACTACGACCTGCGCGACGACACCGTGCGCGACGCGGTCGACCGGCGTCCGCTGGAGCGCACCGTCACCACCTCCGAGATCCGCCGCGACCCGCTGCTCGGCGACAGCGTCGCCGTCGCCTCGCACCGCCAGGGCCGCACCTACCACCCGCCGGCCGACGAATGCCCCCTGTGCCCCTCCCAGGGCGAGCGACTGAGCGAGATCCCGGACTCCTCGTACGACGTCGTGGTCTTCGAGAACCGTTTCCCCTCCCTGGCCGGCGACTCCGGACGCTGCGAGGTCGTCTGCTTCACCTCCGACCACGACGCCTCCTTCGCCGATCTGACCGAGGAGCAGGCGGGTCTCGTCCTGGAGGCGTGGACGGACCGCACGGCCGAGCTGTCCCATCTCTCCTCCGTCGAACAGGTCTTCTGCTTCGAGAACCGCGGGGCCGAGATCGGCGTCACCCTCGGCCACCCGCACGGGCAGATCTACGGCTACCCCTTCACCACCCCGCGTACCGCCCTGATGCTGCGCTCGCTCGCCGCGCACAAGGAGGCGACCGGCGGCGAGAACCTCTTCGACGAGGTCGTCGCGCGTGAGCTCGCCGACGGCTCCCGGGTCGTCCTGTCGAGCGACCACTGGGTCGCCTTCGTGCCGTACGCGGCGCACTGGCCCTACGAGGTCCACCTGTATCCGCGCCGTCGCGTCCCCGACCTGCTCGGCCTCGACGCGGACGCGCGCACAGAATTCCCCCAGGTCTATCTGGAACTCTTGAGGCGCTTCGACCGGATCTTCGGTGAAGGTGAGCCCCCGACGCCGTACATCGCCGCATGGCACCAGGCGCCGTTCGGCCCGCTGGAGGAGTTCGACGGCGTCAACCGGGACGACTTCGCGCTCCACCTCGAGCTTTTCACCATCCGCCGCACTTCCGGCAAGCTGAAGTTCCTCGCGGGTTCCGAATCCGGCATGAGCGTGTTCATCAACGACGTGCCGCCGGAGACCGCGGCCCAGCGACTGCGAGAGGTAGCGAGTTCATGAGTGGGAAGTACCTGGTCACCGGCGGCGCGGGCTATGTGGGCAGCGTGGTCGCGCAGCACCTGGTCGAGGCCGGGCACGAGGTCACCGTCCTCGACAACCTCTCGACCGGGTTCCGCGAGGGCGTGCCCGCCGGGGCCGCCTTCGTCGAGGGCGACATCCGCGACGCCGCGAAGTGGCTGGACTCCTCGTACGACGCCGTGCTGCACTTCGCCGCCTTCTCGCAGGTCGGCGAGTCCGTCGTGAAGCCCGAGAAGTACTGGGACAACAACGTCGGCGGCACCATGGCGCTGCTCGCCGCGATGCGTGAGGCGGGCGTCCGCAAGCTGGTCTTCTCGTCCACCGCCGCCACCTACGGCGAGCCGGAGCGGACCCCGATCGTCGAGACCGCGCCCACACGGCCGACCAACCCGTACGGCGCCTCGAAGCTCGCCGTCGACCACATGATCACCGGTGAGGCGGCGGCGCACGGACTCGGCGCGGTCTCCCTGCGCTACTTCAACGTGGCGGGCGCCTACGGCTCCTGCGGCGAGCGGCACGACCCCGAGTCGCACCTCATCCCGCTCGTCCTCCAGGTCGCCCAGGGCCGCCGCGACGCCATCTCGGTCTACGGCGACGACTACCCGACGCCGGACGGCACCTGCGTCCGCGACTACATCCACGTCGCCGACCTCGCCGAGGCCCATCTGCTGGCGGTCGCCGCCGCCACCCCCGGCGAGCATCTGATCTGCAACCTCGGCAACGGCAACGGCTTCTCCGTCCGCGAGGTCATCGAGACGGTGCGCCAGGTCACCGGCCACCCCATTCCCGAGGTCGTGGCGCCGCGCCGCGGCGGCGACCCGGCGGTGCTGGTCGCGTCGGCCGAGGCCGCCCGGGAGCACCTCGGCTGGAATCCGTCCCGCGCGGATCTCGCGGGGATCGTCGCGGACGCGTGGGAGTTCGCACAGAACAGGTCGAAGGAGCAGTAGGTGGGGGTTCGCGAGGGCTTCGAAGAGCTGTACGGCGCCGCACCCGAGGGTGTCTGGGCGGCGCCCGGCAGGGTCAACCTGATCGGCGAGTACACGGACTTCAACGAGGGGTTCGTCATGCCGCTCGCGCTGCCGCACACGGCCGTGGCGGCCGTGTCGCGGCGCGCGGACCGGGTGCTGCGGCTGCACTCCGCGGACATCGAGGGGCCGGTCGTCGAGCTGGACATCGACGCGCTGGTCCCGCTGTCCGACACGGGCTGGGCCGCGTACCCGGCCGGTGTGGTGTGGGCGCTCGGCGAGGCGGGGCACGCGGTCGGCGGCGCCGATCTGCATCTCGCCTCGACCGTGCCCACCGGGGCGGGCCTCTCCTCGTCCGCGGCGCTGGAGGTCGTGACGGCGCTCGCCCTCAACGACCTGTACGAACTCGGTCTCACCGGACCGGAGCTGGCGCGGCTCGCGCAGCGGGCCGAGAACGACTTCGTGGGCGTGCCCTGCGGGATCATGGACCAGACCGCGTCGGCCTGCTGCACCGAGGGGCACGCCCTGCACCTCGACTGCCGGGACCTGTCGATCCGCCAGGTCCCGTTCGACCTGGCCGCCCAGGGGCTCGAACTGCTCGTCGTCGACTCCCGGGTGAAGCACGCCCTGGGCGACGGGGCGTACGCCGAGCGGCGTGAAGGGTGCGAGGAGGGCGCGCGGCAGCTGGGCGTCTCCCATCTGCGGGACGTGCCGTACACCGGCCTCGACGCGGCGCTGGCGCGGCTGTCCGACGAGCGGGTCCGCCGCTACGTCCGGCACGTCGTGTCCGACGACCACCGGGTGGAACAGGTCATCGCCCTGCTGGACGCGGGTGATGTCCGGGCGATCGGGCCGGTCCTCACCGAAGGCCACGTCTCCCTGCGGGACGACCTGCGGATCTCCTGCCCGGAGCTGGACCTCGTGGTGGCGACGGCCAACGCGGCCGGGGCGCTGGGCGCCCGCATGACGGGAGGCGGCTTCGGCGGGTCGGCGGTCGTCCTGGTGGAGTCGGCCGACGTGGACACGGTCACCAAGGCGGTGGCCGAGGCCTTCGCCGCCGCGGGGTACACCGCTCCGCGGGTCTTCCCGGCGGTCCCGTCCGCAGGGGCGCGCCGCCTGGTCTGAGCGAGGACGCCGGGCGGGCCGCGCGAAGCGGTCCGTCCGGCCGGAACCCGCTGCCGTCAGGCCAGTTGCTTGGTCAGGGTGTACTCCGTGACGCCCGGCGGATAGTCGGGGATCACGCAGACCACGTCGTAGCCGTGGCGACGGTAGAAGCCGGGGGCCTGGAAGTCCCAGGTCTCCAGGCGGGCCGCGCGGCAGCCGCGCTCGTCGCCGGCCAGCCGCTCGGCCTCTGCGAGCAGGCGCGAGCCGAGTCCGGCGCCGCGGTGCCGGTCGTCGACCCACAGGTAGGTCACGTGCAGCCACGTCGTCCAGGTGTGGCCGACGAGTCCGCCGGCGAGTGCGCCGTCGGCGTCCAAGGCCCAGACGTGGAGCGGAACTTCCCGTTCACCAGGGGTTCCGCGCAGGGCGCGGAGGACGGGAGACGCCCGCGTGTTGGTGTCGAGCAGACGTCGGCGGAGCAGATCCCGCCGGTCTTTGTCGTCTCCTGTCTCGATACGAAACATAAGACTCACCATAAACGCGCTGGCCAACCAGTTCTGCAATTTACCTTCCGCTCCGGGCCCTTCGCCTTACCCTGATGAACAGCACCGGTGGGGGCCGGTGCTGATCAGGGGGCGAGACAGTCGGGTACGACGCCCGAAGTGGGGGTAGCACTTCCAGCACGGCGGCGGCCGTGCGGCTGAGGCACCCTGCTTTCCGGACCGGAAGCGGTCCGGGATCACTTCGGGCGCCGTACCCGCACCGGTCGTCCCCCGACAGTGGGGGTTTCAGTGGTTCGCATCCGAGTACTGGTCGTCGACGACCATCGCATCTTCGCCGAGTCGCTCGCTGCCGCACTCGCGGCCGAGCCCGACGTCGACGTGTCCGCAGCGGGCAGCGGCCCCGCCGCGCTGCGCTGCCTGGAACGCGCGGCGGCGGAAGGACGCCGGTTCGACGTACTGCTCGTCGACGCGGACCTGGGCGGCAATCTGCCCGGCATGCGTCCGGCGGTGCAGGTCCAGGAGAGCAACGAGGACGGCATCGTCGACGGCATCTCGCTCGTGGCCGGCGTACGGTCCGGGCAGCCGAGCGTCCGCACCGTCGTACTGGCGGAGAAGGACGATCCGCGCCGCGCCGCGCTCGCGCTCCAGGCGGGCGCCTCGGGGTGGGTCGCCAAGGACTGCTCCCTGTCGCGTCTGCTCACCGTCATCCGCGGAGTGCTGCGCGACGAGACGCACCTGCCGCCCGCCCTGCTCACCGGCGTGCTGCGGGAGTTGACCGCGGCGCGCAAGCACCGGACGGAGAGCGAGCGGCTCGTCGAGTCGCTCACGCCCCGCGAACGTGAGGTGCTGCGCTGCATGGTGGCCGGGCTGGGGCGCAAGGCCGTGGCCGAGCGGCTGTTCCTGTCGCCGCACACCGTCCGGACACACATGCAGAACGTCCTCGGCAAGCTGGGCGTGCACTCGACGCTGGCCGCCGTGGCACTCGCCCGCCGGGCCGGCGTCGGGCCCGTCGACCTAGCCGGGGATGTTGTCGAACGGGGCGGTCAACTGGCGTAGCAGTCCCGCCAGTTCGCCGCGCTGGGTCCTGCTGAGCTCCGCCAGGATCGCGCGCTCCTGCTCCAGCAGTCCCGCCAGCGCCTGGTCCGCCCGGTCGCGGCCCTCGTCCGTCAGGCGTACCAGCACACCCCTGCGGTCGCTCGGGTCGGGGAGGCGCTCCACCAAGCCCTTCTTCGTCAGCCGGTCGATGCGGTTCGTCATCGTGCCCGAGGTGACGAGGGTCTGGGTGAGCAGCTGTCCGGGGGAGAGCTGATAGGGCGATCCGGCACGCCTGAGCGCGGTCAGGACGTCGAACTCCCAGGGCTCCAGGCTGTGCTCGGAGAACGCCAGTCGGCGTGCGCGGTCCAGGTGCCGGGCCAGTCTGCTCACCCGGCTGAGTACTTCCAGCGGCTCCACGTCGAGGTCCGGGCGCTCCCGGCGCCACGCTGCGACCAGCCGATCGACCTCGTCCTCCATGACGATCAGTGTAGTGGTTGTGTCGACATGAAGTCTCTTGATGTGGAGTCTCTTGACGTCGAGATATCTTGGATGTGAGGGTGGAGGCAGGCGGCCGGGCGCCCCGCGGTGCCGGACGGCCCCGCGGCCGCGGCGATCGGGGGTCCGCCGCGGGCCCGGCCGCCGGGTCCGGCCGCCGTTCTTGCGACCGTCGTTCCGAGGAGGCCCTCATGACTGCCGGCACCACCCCCACCTGGGACCCGAGCCAGTACCTGCGTCACGCCGAGCACCGCGCGCGGCCCTTCGCCGACCTCCTCGCCCGGGTCCCGGCCCTCCCGCACGAACCGGCCCGCATCGCCGACCTCGGCTGCGGCCCCGGCAACGTCACCGTCCAGCTCGCCGGACGCTGGCCGGACGCGCACATCACCGGCTACGACAACTCCCCGGAGATGCTCGCCAGGACGAAGGAGTACGCGGGCGCCACGGCCGGCGGCGGCCTGCTCGACTTCGCCCACGCGGACCTCACCGACTGGGCGCCGACCCAGACGTACGACCTGATCGTCTCGAACGCGGCGCTCCAGTGGGTGCCGGGCCACCTCGACGCGTTCCCCGGCTGGCTCGACGCCCTCGCCCCCGGCGGCGTCCTCGCCTTCCAGGTACCGAACAACCTCGACGCGCCCCTGCACGCCCTGCTGCGGGAACTCGCCGGCAGCGCCCGCTGGAAGGAGCACCTCGGCGGCCTCCTGCGCCCCGACGACTCCGTCCACGACCCGCTCGTCTACCTGGACCGGCTGGCCCGCCTCGGCTGCGCGGTGGACGTCTGGGAGACGACGTACATGCAGCAGCTGACGGGCGAGGACCCGGTCCTGGACTGGGCGAAGGGCACCGCCCTGCGCCCCGTGCTCACCGCCCTCGCCGACGAACCGGAGGCGCGGGACGCCTTCGTCGCCGAGTACCGGGAGCTGCTCCGCGACGCCTACCCGGCCGAGCCGTACGGCACGGTCCTGCCCTTCCGCCGCCTGTTCGCCGTCGCCCGGACGGCCCGCTGATGCTCGCCGCCGTCGACCATGTCCAGCTCGCCGCCCCGCCCGGCGCCGAGGACCGGCTGCGCGCGTACTACGTGGGCGTCCTCGGGATGACCGAGGTGCCCAAGCCGCCCGTGCTCGCCGCCCGCGGCGGCTGCTGGTTCACGGCCGGGCCGGTGCAGCTGCACCTCGGCGTCGAGGACGACTTCCGGCCCGCCCGCAAGGCCCACCCCGGACTCCGGGTCACCGGCATCACGGCGTACGCCGCCCGCCTGGAAGCTCTGGGAGCGGTCGTGACCTGGGACGACGACCTCCCCGGCCACCGGCGTTTCTACTCCGAGGACCCCGTCGGCAACCGTCTGGAGTTCCTCGAACCCCGCTGAGCGAGCGGGACCGGGGCGGGGCTCGGGCCCCCGCCCCGGTCCCCTTTAGGACTTGCGGTGCCCGATCAGACGGGGCTTCGGCTCCAGGCCGTCCAGACCGTGCCAGGCGAGGTTGACCAGGTGCGCCGCGACCTCCGCCTTGCGGGGCTTGCGGACGTCCAGCCACCACTGGCCCGTCAGGGCGACCATGCCGACCAGCGCCTGCGCGTACAGCGGCGCGAGCTTCGGGTCGAATCCGCGGCTCTTGAACTCCCGGCCCAGGATGTCCTCCACCTGGGTGGCGATGTCCGAGATCAGCGACGCGAACGAACCCGTCGACTGCGGGATCGGGGAGTCGCGGACCAGGATGCGGAAGCCGTCCGTGTACTCCTCGATGTAGTCCAGCAGGGCGAAGGCGGCCTGCTCGCACAGCTCCCGCGGATGCCCGGCGGTCAGGGAACCGGTCACCATGTCCAGCAGCCGCCGCATCTCGCGGTCCACGACCACCGCGTACAGGCCCTCCTTGCCGCCGAAGTGCTCGTACACCACCGGCTTGGAGACGCCGGCCTTGGCCGCGATCTCCTCCACCGACGTGCCCTCGAAACCCTTGGCCGCGAACAGGGTGCGGCCGATCTCCAGCAGCTGCTGACGACGCTCGGCACCGGTCATGCGGGTGCGGCGCGCACGCCGCGGCTTGTCGTTGCTGCTCGAAGTGCTGGAGTCGGTCGCCACGCCGTCAATCATGCCGCGTCGGCGGTTTCCGTCTTGCGCCGGGAGCCCGCCCCGTCCGTATTCCGGCGGGAATCGATACGGGAGCGTGACGGCCAGCGCACGTCGTACGCCCAGCCGAGCTGCTCGAACCAGCGGATGATCCGCGCCGAGGAGTCCAGCTGCCAGCGCTCGACGCCGTGCCGAGCGGACGTCGGGTCCGCGTGGTGGAGGTTGTGCCACGACTCGCCGCAGGAGAGCACGGCCAGCCACCACACGTTGCCCGAACGGTCACGCGACTTGAACGGGCGCTTGCCCACCGCGTGGCAGATCGAGTTGATCGACCAGGTCACGTGGTGCAGCAGCGCCACCCGCACCAGCGAGCCCCAGAAGAAGCCCGTGAAGGCGCCCCACCACGACATCGTCACCAGACCGCCGATCAGCGCCGGCAGGGCCAGGGACAGCGCCGTCCAGAAGACGAACTGCCGGGAGATCGCACGGATCGCCGGGTCCTTGACCAGATCCGGCGCGTACTTCTCCTGCGGGGTCTGCTCCTCGTCGAACATCCAGGCGATGTGGGCCCACCACAGGCCCTTCATCAGGGCCGGGACCGTCTCCCCGAAACGCCACGGCGAATGCGGGTCGCCCTCCGCGTCGGAGAACTTGTGGTGCTTGCGGTGGTCGGCCACCCAGCGCACCAGAGGCCCCTCGACGGCCAGCGAACCCATGATCGCCAGAGCGATCCTCAGGGGCCGCTTCGCCTTGAAGGAACCGTGCGTGAAGTACCGGTGGAAACCGATCGTGATGCCGTGGCAGCCGAGGTAGTAGAAGAACACCAGCAGACCGAGGTCCAGCCAGCTCACCCCCCAGCCCCAAGCCAGTGGCACCGCCGCGAGCAGCGCGAGGAACGGGACGGCGATGAAGAGAAGAAGCGTGATCTGTTCGAGTGACCGCTTCTGCTCGCCGCCCAGGGTTGCGGACGGGAGCGGGGAGTCGTTCGCCTCCGGGGCGTCGTCGATCACATCGGAGCTCGTGGTCATGGGCGTCCCCTGTGGGGTTCGAGGGTGAGGAGAAGAGCCGGGTCCGGCATCCGAGAGTCCCCCCGCCGTCTGACGGGAGTCCCTACGGTTGCGTAACCTACGGCGTCGTAAGTATGGCAGCGCGTAGCCCGGCGGCAAGAGCCCGTGAGCCTGCGCGTCCGCATGGACACCTATCCTTGGAGTCGGTCGGACAGCGCGGTCCGTTCTGTTTTCTTCCCGGATGCCACGTCCCTAAGCGGCACCCGCCGCGCGGTCGCCACCCGGGTTCCCTCCCAGACGAGCTTCGAACGAGATTCCCCACTCTTCAGACGAGCTTCAACACTGCAAGGAGCCGCACCTGTGAGCAGTGCCGACGACCAGACCACGACGACCAGCAGCGAGCTGCGCGCCGACATCCGCCGACTGGGTGACCTCCTCGGTGAGACGCTCGTCCGCCAGGAAGGCCCCGAGCTGCTGGAACTGGTCGAAAAGGTCCGCCGACTGACCCGCGAGGACGGCGAGGCCGCCGCCGAGCTGCTGCGCGGCACCGAACTGGAGACCGCGGCCAAGCTGGTCCGCGCCTTCTCGACCTACTTCCACCTCGCCAACGTCACCGAGCAGGTCCACCGAGGCCGCGAGCTGGGCGCCAGGCGGGCCGCCGAGGGCGGGCTCCTCGCCCGCACGGCCGACCGGCTCAAGGACGCCGACCCCGAGCACCTGAGGCAGACCGTCAAGAACCTCAACGTGCGCCCGGTCTTCACCGCCCACCCCACCGAGGCGGCGCGCCGCTCCGTCCTGAACAAGCTGCGCCGCATCGCGGCCCTCCTGGAAACCCCGGTCATCGAGTCCGACCGCCGCCGTTACGACATCCGGCTGGCCGAGAACATCGACCTGGTGTGGCAGACCGACGAGCTGCGCGTGGTCCGCCCGGAACCCGCCGACGAGGCCCGCAACGCGATCTACTACCTCGACGAGCTCCACGCGGGCGCCGTCGGCGACGTCCTGGAGGACCTCACCTCCGAGCTGGAGCGCGTCGGCGTCGTCCTCCCGGACGAGACCCGGCCCCTCACCTTCGGCACCTGGATCGGCGGCGACCGCGACGGCAACCCGAACGTCACCCCCGCCGTCACCTGGGACGTCCTGATCCTCCAGCACGAGCACGGCATCAACGACGCCCTCGACCTCATCGACGAGCTGCGCGGCTTCCTGTCGAACTCCATCCGCTACACCGGCGCCACCGAGGAGCTCCTGGACTCCCTGCGGAGCGACCTCGAACTCCTCCCGGAGATCAGCCCCCGCTACAAGCGCCTCAACGCCGAGGAGCCCTACCGCCTCAAGGCCACCTGCATCCGGCAGAAGCTGGAGAACACCAAGCAGCGCCTCGCCAAGGGCACCGCGCACGAGCCGGGCCGCGACTACCTCGGCACCGCCGAGCTGCTGCGCGACCTCACCCTCATCCAGACCTCGCTGCGCGAGCACCGCGGCGGCCTGTTCGCCGACGGCCGGATGAACCGCACCATCCGCACCCTCGCCGCCTTCGGCCTCCAGCTCGCCACCATGGACGTGCGCGAGCACGCGGACGCCCACCACCACGCGCTCGGCCAGCTCTTCGACCGCCTCGGCGAGGAGTCCTGGCGCTACGCCGACATGCCGCGCGACTACCGCGCCAAGCTGCTCGCCAAGGAGCTCAGGTCCCGGCGCCCGCTCGCCCCGACCCCCGCGCCGCTCGACGCCGCCGGGCAGAAGACCCTCGGCGTCTTCGAGACGGTCAGGAAGGCCCTGGAGATCTTCGGCCCCGAGGTCATCGAGTCGTACATCATCTCGATGTGCCAGGGCGCCGACGACGTGTTCGCCGCCACCGTCCTCGCCCGCGAGGCCGGACTGCTCGACCTGCACGCCGGCTGGGCGAAGATCGGCATCGTGCCGCTGCTGGAGACCACCGACGAGCTCAAGGCCGCCGACACCATCCTGGAGGACATGCTCTCCGACCCGTCCTACCGCCGTCTGGTGGCGCTGCGCGGGGACGTCCAGGAGGTCATGCTCGGCTACTCCGACTCCTCGAAGTTCGGCGGCATCACCACCTCGCAGTGGGAGATCCACCGCGCCCAGCGCCGGCTGCGCGACGTCGCCCACCGTTACGGCGTACGGCTGCGGCTCTTCCACGGCCGCGGCGGCACCGTCGGCCGCGGCGGCGGCCCCTCGCACGACGCGATCCTCGCGCAGCCCTGGGGCACCCTGGAGGGCGAGATCAAGGTGACCGAGCAGGGTGAGGTCATCTCCGACAAGTACCTCGTGCCCTCGCTGGCCCGCGAGAACCTGGAACTCACCGTCGCAGCGACCCTCCAGGCGTCCGCCCTGCACACCGCGCCGCGCCAGTCCGACGAGGCCCTCGCCCGCTGGGACGCGGCGATGGACGTCGTCTCCGACGCCGCCCACTCCGCCTACCGCAAGTTCGTCGAGGACCCCGACCTGCCGACGTACTTCCTCGCCTCCACGCCGGTCGACCAGCTCGCCGACCTGCACCTGGGCTCGCGGCCCTCCCGCCGCCCCGGCTCGGGCGTCTCGCTCGACGGACTGCGCGCCATCCCGTGGGTCTTCGGCTGGACCCAGTCCCGGCAGATCGTGCCCGGCTGGTTCGGCGTCGGCTCCGGCCTCAAGGCACTGCGCGAGGCGGGCCTCGACACCGTGCTCGACGAGATGCACGAGCAGTGGCACTTCTTCCGGAACTTCCTCTCGAACGTCGAGATGACCCTCGCGAAGACCGACCTGCGGATCGCCCGCCACTACGTCGACACCCTCGTCCCCGACGAGCTCAAGCACGTGTTCGCCGTCATCGAGGCCGAGCACGAGCTGACCGTGCGCGAGGTGCTGCGCATCACCGGCGGCGAGAAGCTGCTCGACACCAACCCGGTGCTCCAGCAGACCTTCTCCATCCGCGACGCCTACCTCGACCCGATCTCCTACCTCCAGGTCGCGCTGCTCAAGCGACAGCGCGACGAGGCGGCGGCCGGCGAGGAGCCGGACCCGCTGCTGTCGAGGGCGCTGCTCCTGACCGTCAACGGTGTCGCGGCGGGCCTGCGCAACACCGGCTGACCGCACCCGTGCACGAAGGGCGTCCCCACGCGCGCGTGGGGACGCCCTTCGGCGTGCACAGGAGTTCGGCGTTCACAGGAGGAGGAAGGTGACCGTCAGCAGGGCGACGCCCGTGCCCGCCATCGCCCACGCCGCACGCGTCAGACGCAGACCGCCCGCGACCACGACCGAGGCGAGCAGCAGCGCACCCGCGAGCGGCACCCAGGAGTAGAGGAGCCCGGCGGGGCCGCTGCGGACGACGTCGTCGCTGCCCGGCTTCACGGTGACCGTGTACGTCCGGCCCTTCCGCACCGCGACCGACTGGTCGATCGTCACGTGCGCGCGAGCCCTCGAACCCGCCGACACCGGCGTGTACGGCCCCGAACAGCGCCCGTCCGAGCACGTCCGCACGACCATCGTGCCCTGCTCCCGGCCCTTGCCGAGCATCACGTGCTGAGCGGTGCCCCAGGAGGCCCACACGCCCGCGACGAGGATCAGCCCGGCGACCGTGCCCATCGCCGCGAGCCGCCCGAACCGCAGCGCGGCGAACGCGCTCTGACTGGAGGTGACGGCAGGCATGGCGGGGATCATTGGCCATGGCTGCGCGCCCGGTCAACTCCGGTGGGGGACAAGTCGGCAGTTGTGCGCGTACATCGGCCGCTCGCGCCGACCGGTGCGCGGGGTCCGGCGGTCCGGCGCGTGAGCGGTCCGGCGGTCCGGCGCGCGAGCGTGCCGTCCGGGCGCCCGCGGGGGCCCGGCCGGGCCCGCGCCCGAGGCCCGCGCCCGCTCAGGAGTTGTACGTGCCCTGCGCCCGCTCCAGGCCCTCGATCACCAGGCACTCCGCGGCGTCCGCCGCGCGGTCCACGAAGTAGTCGAGCTCCTTGCGCTCCGCCGACGCGAAGTCCTTCAGCACGAAGTCCGCGACCTGCATACGGCCCGGCGGCCGGCCGATCCCGAAGCGCACCCGGTGATAGTCCGGCCCCATCGCCTTCGTCATCGACTTCAGCCCGTTGTGGCCGTTGTCGCCGCCGCCCAGCTTGAGGCGCAGCACTCCGTAGTCGATGTCCAGTTCGTCGTGGACGGCGACGATGTTCGCCACCGGCACCTTGTAGAACTCGCGCAGCGCGTTCACCGGGCCACCGGACAGATTCATGTACGACATCGGCTTCGCCAGCACCACCCGGCGGTTCGCCGGTCCCGGCGGGCCGATGCGCCCCTCGATCACCTGCGCCTGGGCCTTCCCGGCCCGCTTGAACTTCCCGCCGATCCGCTCCGCCAGCAGATCGGCCACCATGAATCCCACGTTGTGGCGGTTCATGGCGTACTCGGGGCCGGGATTGCCGAGGCCCACGATCAGCCAGGGGGCATTGGCGTCGGTCGTCACGTCCGTGTCTCCCATGTGTCCTTGATACGCGCCGGGTCCCGGCGACGGATACCCGGCGGGTCCTGCCGGCGCGCCGTGCTCTCGATACGCGGCAGCCGCCGCTCCGTGAAGGAGCGGCGGCTGACGGAAGAGATCCCGGCGGGGATCAGGCCTCGGCGCCGGCCTCGGCGGCGGCCTCTTCCTCGCCCTCGGCGGCGGGCTCCTCGGCCTGCGCGGCCAGGACCTGGAGGACGACCGCGTCCTCGTCGATCGCCAGCGTGGTGCCCTTGGGCAGCGTGATGTCCTTGGCGTGGATGGAGGCACCGGCCTCCAGGCCCTCGACGGAGACCGTGACCGACTCCGGGATGTGGGTCGCCTCGGCCTCGACCGGCAGGGTGTTGAGCACGTGCTCGAGCAGGTTGCCGCCCGCGGCCAGCTCGCCCTCGGCGTGCACCGGGATCTCGACGGTGACCTTCTCGCCGCGCTTCACGAGCAGCAGGTCGACGTGCTCGAGGAAGCCCTTGACGGCGTCGCGCTGGACGGCCTTCGGGATCGCGAGCTCGGTCTTGCCCTCGATGTCCAGGGACAGCAGGACGTTCGGGGTGCGCAGCGCGAGCAGCAGCTCGTGGCCCGGCAGCGTCACGT